>OY764020.2:0-4800000 GCA_963667815.2 uncultured Saccharicrinis sp. | reverse complement strand
TTAGGAATCTTTACAAAGTGCTTCACCTCTTTATTTATCCTGGATAAAAACTGATCGACGCGTACTTTTGGACGAGCAGGAATAGTAAATGCAATTAACACTCCGGCAATCGTAGCATGCAATCCAGATCCTGGTCCGTCAACACCTGATTCAAGAAACAAAAACCATATAACAAAACCTAAAAAGGTATATAGCCTTAAATCCTGTATGTTTAAATAATTTGCGATCACTAAAATACCTAAAAGGGCAAAAGCAATAAATAAGTAAGTCCACTGCAACTCTCCTCCATAAAACAAAGCAATAACCAATACTGCTCCAAGATCATCTACAATTGCAAGTGCCGTAAGAAATACTTTTAAACTTAACGGAACTTTTTTTCCTAACATGGCAAGTATACCTAACGAAAAGGCAATATCAGTAGCCATAGGAATACCCCAACCATTACCTGCTTCACCTTCTAATCCAAAAGAAAAGAATAAGATAATTGGAACAACCATACCACCTACAGCAGCAAAAATAGGTAACGATGCTTGTTTCACTGAACTCAATTCTCCTGCTAAAAACTCCCTTTTAATTTCAAGCCCAACCACAAAAAAGAAAATGGCCATTAATCCATCATTAATCCAATGATGCCAACTCATTTTTAAACTCAACGTGTGCACTTCTAATGAAAATAAATCATGCCATACCTCTTCGTATGAATGATGATGAACATTAGCCCAAATTACGGCAACCAAAGTCGCAAACATCAATAAAAAGCTTCCACTCGTTATACCTTTAAAAAAACGTTGATAAAAGCTTTTTTGACTTAAACTTTCAGTACTTGTCATAATTCCTGTTTCCCTTTACTAAATTTCTAAATTATATAATTAACTACTCTCTTTAAAAAAATGATTTACAGCACGAAGTTTCTCTGGAGTTCCAATATCAAACCAATATTCACTCCAATCTTTCCAGCCGTATATATTATGCTGTTTTGACAATTCCAGATATCCTTTTGTAATGGAAAATTTACGCTTCTCGCCCAACATTTGAATAATCTCTGGACTAACAATATGTATTCCAGAAAATGCTAAAGAGTCTAAATCTTTCTTATTTCTTGTAATAATTTGCTCTCCTGAGTTTATATTTTGCCATCCGGACAAATGCATCTCTTCATCAAAAAGAAAATAACGTGAGGTATCTCTACTTTTAACCATCAGCGTGGCAATACCCCCTTTTTGATGATGATATTCGACCATTTTATTTAAGTCGGCTCCTGTAAGTACATCTGAATTATATAAAACAACTGGCTTTGTTAAATCAAAAAGTGGTCCCGCTTTAATCAAACCACCACCTGTTTCCAATAGCTCACCGCGTTCATCTGACAAAAGAATTTCAACTCCTTCAAATTTTAAAGTACTAACATAAGCTTCAATCTTTTCAGCATGATGGTGCATATTGATTACGATACGATTAACGCCTATTGAAATCACTTTTTCAATGGCATGCAAAAGCATTGGTTTTCCATTTACTTCAACCAATGCTTTAGGTATTTCTTTAGTTAAATGAGCCAATCTTGTTCCTAAACCAGCTGCAAAAATTAATGCATTCATTTAATAAACTAATTGTTTTTTGCTGGTTTACACAGTTTCTTTTCCTTGTTTGATGTCTGATTACACTTTTTACATCTAAACTTTTTCTCTTCTTGCTTTTGAGGATCTTTGTCTTTCTTTTTATCCTTCTTACACATCTTACTCATAACTTTAAGCTTTTTTTATCTCTTGCTCAATATGACGAATTTTAACCGTAACCGGATATTTTGCAGTCAGATACTGAGCCAACTGTTCTGCACTATAAACAGAACGATGCTGCCCACCTGTACAACCAAAATTCACCATCAAATGTTTAAAATTTCGCTCAATATACTTTTCTACAGATTGTGAAACCAAAGAAAAAACAGAATCTAAAAATTGTGTCATCTCAGGTTCTTTTGATAAAAACTCAATTACCGGTTCATCCTTTCCTGTAATATGCTTGTATTCAGCATATCTTCCCGGATTATGAATAGCTCTGCAGTCGAAAACAAAACCACCTCCATTACCACTCATATCGTATGGAATTCCGCGTTTATATGAAAAACTATTAATAGTAACAGTTAGTGCATTGATCTTTTTTAATCGTTCATTATTAACCAATGAAGCTAAAACTCTGTTTAATTCCGGAACATCAATTGATAAAGGTTTATTTTTAAGCAGATATGAGATATTTTGCAATGCAAAAGGAATACTCTTCAGAAAATGCTCTTTCTTTTCATAAAATCCCCTGAATCCATAAGCTCCCATAGCCTGCATAATACGTATATAAACATAGCCTGAAAAATATTGCTTAAATAACTCATCTTCAACGCCCTTACTCTTTTTAAGTTCTTTAATATAAAAGGCCAACAACTCATCTCTCATTGAGGGAGAAATATCCGCTTTTCCATCATAGAGTAAGGAAGCCAGATCATACTGTAAAGCACCTCTCCTACCTCCCTGATAATCAATAAACCAAGGTTCTCCTTGCTTTACCATTACATTTCTGGATTGAAAATCGCGATATAAAAAATAATCATGTTCTGCAGTCAGTAAAAACTCAATTAATTTGTTAAAATCATCCTCAAGTGCCTGTTCATCAAAAGGAACCTGAGCTAATTTTAAGAAGTAATATTTAAAGTAGTGCAAATCCCAAAGCATAGATTGACGATCAAAAGCTTTACGTGGATAGCACAAATCAAAATCAAGACCTTCAGCACCCTTCATTTGAAATTTAATTAATTCCTTAAGGGTCTTTTTATATAATTCAATTAATTCAGGAGACATTTCTTCTCCTGTTCTGTTTTCTTGCAAAAAGTCAAAAAGAGTGGTATGACCAAGATCTTCAATTAAATAAATTCCTTCATCTAAATTTTGAGAAAATACCTGAGGAACTTTTAATCCCTGAGCATAAAAATGCGCTGTAAATCCAATAAAAGCCTTATTTTCTTTCTCATCTTCATTAAAAACCCCGAGTGCACATTTATCTCCACCACAAATTCGCACATATTCTCTATATGATCCCGATGGCGGAAGTAAGGATAAAGATTCAACCTTTTCGCCCGACCATTGGGTAAACATTTCCATTAACAACTGTTGTTTCTCTAACTTCATATTTTATTATTAAAACTGCAAATACAACCACGACAGCGCAATAGCTGCAAGTATAGCAGGAAGTAAATTCAAAACTTTTATTTTCTTTATTTCTAAAATATTAATACCTAAACCAACCAATAAAACGCCTCCAACAGCAGTCATATCAGTGGTAATTACATCTGAAAAATAATCACCTAAAAAGGCTGTTAAAAGAGTTAAACCTCCCTGATATATTAAAAGGGGAACTACAGAAAAAGCGACTCCTGTACCAAAGGCTGATGCCAAAGCAATACTGGCAAAACCATCCATAATAGATTTAGTCAGCAATAAATCAAAACCATTACCCAAACCTTCTTCTATTGCACCCAAAATAGTCATGGAGCCCATACAATACAATAAAAAGGCCGTAACCATTCCTTCCGAAAACCGTTCACTACCTAATTTAAACTTATTTTTAAGCTGATTTGCGATGTTCTCTACTCTTGTTTCAAGACGGAGCATTTCACCCAATATTCCACCTATGATTAAGCTAAAAACCATTACGAGTAGATGACTACTTTTAAGTGCCATTGAAACACCAAGCACTAAAGTAAATAAACCGATTCCCTGGAAAACAATTTTAATGAATCGTTCCGGCAATTTTGAGCGAAATAGGATACCTATTAAACTCCCCAAAAGTACGGTTGAAATATTTATAATTGTCCCGGTTATCATTCGTTTTTATCCAATATCTAAATTTCTTTCCAAAGATAGAGAAATAGTTAATATTGGGGCAAAAATATAGCGTCCAAAGACGCTATATAAGACATTCTATCAAATAAAAAGATAGATTTTTAAATTTTAAAGGGACCAGATATTTTCCAATACTAAACTTCTTTTACTTTTACCACCCCTTTACGATAAGCATCCAGAAGTCTGTTTAAATTATCAATTTGTTCTTTCAAACTTACTCCTATATCAGTATCTCCTACCCTAATTCTAACATTAGCATGTTCAATCATATTACGAATAGAAACAATATCATCCTCATCTTCAATTGCTTTTCGCCTTGATTCAAATGGAGCATGTTCCGCTAATATCAGGTTATAAGAATCGTAAATTAAAGTATAACCAGCAATTCCGGTAACTTTTTGATACGGACGAGACATACCTCCATCTATAACAAATAACTTACCTTCTGCTTTTACCGGACTTTCGCCTTTGGTTACTTTTACCGGCACATGACCATTAACAATATGAGACACTTCCGGATCCAAACCAAATTCTTTTAAAATACGACAACAGGTATCTTTATCATCCCGTAATTTGTAATAGCTATTTCCCTCCTCTTTATGTGTTTCTTTGTCCTCTATGAAATAACGTTCGAATGTGGCCATCTTCTTTTTACCAAAAAGCGGAGAATCAGCACCACTCCACAATGACCACATATAATCCTGATCTTTAATATCCCGATCCCGATCTTCCCGGTTCAAATAAGCACGTCGGCAAATCAAATCATATTGATCACACAATGCCTTACCACTATATTTTTCTCCATGAAGCGTAACCTGCTTAAATTGTCCTTTATCATCAAGAGGAATACATCCATGATACAGTAAATTTGAATTGTAAGTTAAATAAGTACTTCCCTTTGTAAATAAGGTTTTAACATGGCGCTGAAGCTTATCACAATTCAGGAATGAAAAACGTAACTTCTCAATTAAAACCTCTTCCTCTTTTGTTAATTTATAAGGCTGTTTTGGATTAATTGTAGGGAATAATTTATCCTTTAGTTCGTATGATTTTCCATTAATTAAAACGGTTCCTTCTTCGTAATTTATTTGATCCAGTAGTAAACGATCATCCATTCCTAACTCTGGATTTCGTCGGATAATTTCGCCCTTAAGTTTCATCTCTAAAATAGAAATGGCTTTATGCATTTTACTGATCAGCCTAATTTGTGTGGAGCCTAAGTTTTCGGGCGGTGTATTTACCGGAACAAACTCATGACACGGATCATTAGCATAAGCTTTTAATGCAAAAGTAGCCAATGGAAGCAAGTTAATTCCATAAGCATCTTCAAGGGTTGATAAATTATTATAACGAGCACTAATTCTGATAACGGCAGCAATACTTGCTTTTATTCCTGTTGCTGCAGCCATCCAAACAATATCATGGTTTCCCCATTGAATATCAACTGAATGATGATCCTGAATCAAATCCATCACTTTATCAGCATAAGGTCCTCGATCAAAAATATCTCCTATAATATGTAAGCGATCGATTAAAAGTCGTTTAATAAACTTACTAATCGCAATAATAAAATAATTAGCCCTCTCAACTTTTATAACTGACTTAATGATACTATCAAAATACAATTCCTTTTTGGCCTTATGTTCATCCAGAAGTTCATCCATTACATAGGCAAAATCAGGTGGCATTGCTTTGCGAATCTTAGATCGGGTAAACTTATCAGCAGCAACTCTTGCTACCTCAATTAATCTACGAATAGTGATAGAGTACCAATTTTCTAAATCCTCTTCTTCTTTAACGATAAGTTCCAGTTTTTCTTCAGGATAATAAATCAATGTGGCCAACTGGTTTCTATCCTTTTCACTTAAAGTATATTGATAAACCGAATCGATTTTTTTGCGCACCATACCGGATGCATTGCGTAAAACATGACTAAATGTTTCGTATTCGCCGTGAATATCAGTTAAAAAATGCTCACTTCCTTTTGGTAAGTTCAGTATAGATTCGAGGTTTATGATTTCTGTACAAGCAGCCTGAACGGTTGGAAATTTTTGAGAAAGTAAGTTCAGGTATTTTAACTCATCCTCGCTATATGTATTTTTTCCCATATTATATATTTGTTATGTGTTCATGCTCTGAAGCTCAACGTCTCTTTGAATTCCAGATCATACACGATCTATTACTATTTAAGAAGCCCCACGAATCCAACCAACAAATTACATATTCCTCATTCTAAACAAGTAAACTCTAAATAAAGTTGTCAAAAAGTCGATTAAAAAAGAAAGAGCACTACATTAAACTACTATAGGTAACAGAAATTTGGTTCTGTATAAAACCTTATCATAATGTATACAAAGTAAAAATATAACAATAAAGTCATTTATCTGGCTTTATCACTTACTCTTTCCAGCCCATGCGCTCTTTTATACGAATAATTTCTTGTTGTAAACCAGCAACAGTTTGTTCTAAATCTGGTGTTTCATCTTGTATTTCGGGCATCATATTACTGATATAATGTACAAACTGCCATACCTCACAAATACCCTCTGCTGCAATTTTATAAGGTTTATAAAGAGGATTTAAAGAATGTAAAAGCAACACTTTTTCTTCATCCAGTTTATTTTCAACAATTTTAAATACAACCCCATCATCCTGGGTTACTATAATACAAGGCGTTCCTGTTTTTATATTTCGCCAATCCAATAAAAATTCACCGGTTACCCACGAACCACTTGGAACGGGAAGCATTGAATCTCCTGATATTTGAAAGGTTCTGTATTTTTTTTCACTCGATAAAAATGGCAATTGAAAAACCGGCAATTCTTTAACATATTCAGGATCAGAAAATCCGGCAGTATATCCGGCCTTAGCCTTTTCTGGTACCAACTCTATATTTTCTCTATTTTCAGAATCTACAGTTGATACCAGCACTCTTAACCCACTCCCTTTTAAAAATACATCGAATCCATTTTCCAGTTGCGAAAGCTGACTTTCTCGAAGCGACTTTAAATCCACTTTTATTAAAGTATCTATAGCAACATTAAAATAGCCGGAAAAAGCGACCAAAACAGTAACACTGGGCTGTGCCACACCGTTTTCGTATCCACTCAATGTAGATCGCTTCATATTTAAGGCTACAGCCACATCATCTTGCGTCCTTTTTCGGCGCTTACGTAAGAATTTAATATTTGAACTAAAAAACATACTTCGTGATAAAAAAGATATGAACAACTAAATCTCCTGAAAATGTTCTACTTCACTTCGATTATCTACTAGTCAAAACAGAAAATAAAACAGGCTTTCACTTTCAAATATAATCATTTTTGATTAATTTATAAACACAACTTTGATTATTTTCTAATCATTATATAAAAAAGATGTCTGGTAGTCAACGACAAATAGTACATATGGATTTGGATACATTTTTTGTATCCGTGGAGCGGTTACATAACAGCGTTTTAAATGGCAAGCCTGTAATTATTGGAGGCATGTCCGACAGAGGTGTTGTTGCGGGGTGTAGTTATGAAGCTCGTAGATTTGGCGTACACTCAGCCATGCCAATGAAAATGGCACGACAGCTGTGTGGCGATGCTTATTTTATCAGAGGTGATATGGATGAATACTCTAAACAATCGCGCATTGTAACTGAAATTATTGCAGAAAGAGCTCCTGTTTACGAAAAAGCATCTATTGATGAGCATTATATGGATTTAACCGGAATGGATCGTTTTTTTGGTTGCTTAAAATGGAGCAAAGAACTTCGCCAAACTATTATTAAAGAAACCGGATTACCGATTTCTTTTGGATTATCAACCAATAAAACGGTATCGAAAATTGCTACCGGAGAAGCAAAACCCAATGGCGAAATGGAAGTAATTCCAACTCATGTACAACCATTTTTAAATCCGCTATCCATAAAAAAAATACCAATGCTTGGTCCTAAAACATATCAATTATTACGCTCTATGGGAGTGGTTAATATTGAAACATTAAGTCAGGTTCCTATTGATATGATGCAACGGGTTTTGGGCAAAAATGGTATTACACTTTGGAAAAAAGCCAATGGAATAGATCCCACTCCGGTCATTAAGTACATGGAACAAAAGTCAATAAGTACAGAGCGAACCTTTGAACAGGACACAACCGACATTCGCTATTTAAACGAGTTGATTATTCGCATGGCTGAAAAACTGGCTTTTGAACTCCGTAGCAAACAAAAGTTAACAGGCTGCATATCGGTAAAAATAAAGTATTCAAACTTTGATACACATTCACTGCAAAAGAAGATTCCTTATACGTCATTCGACCATGATATTATTTCCGTAGCTCAAGATCTTTTTAAGCGGGTATATACCAGGCGAATGCTTATACGTTTACTCGGCATCAAACTCAGTAGCTTAATTACAGGAACGCAACAGCTTAATTTATTTGAGGATACTCCGGAAACGGTAAACCTGTATCAAACCATGGATAAAATAAGAAAACGCTATGGAAAAAATGCAATTGGAAGAGCTGCTGCCATGCGATAGAAGTTGGAAGTTAAGTAGTAGGCAGCCTACAGTTCTCAGTTCTCAGTTCTCAGTTGGCAGCCAGTAGACTGTAGACTGCTAACTGTAGACTAACAACCAGGAACTAAGTACAAAAAAATGCACTTAAACACACATACATATTATAGCTTACGATACGGCATTTTATCTCCTGAGGATTTAGCCCAACAGGCCTCATCTTTAGGCATTAAAGTTATGGTGCTTACCGACATTAATAACAGCACCGGATTGTTTGATTTTATTAAAGCTTGTCGCGAAGTTGGCATTACAGCTTTAGCCGGCATTGAGTTCAGAAGAGATCACAAGTTACTGTATATTGGGATTGCAAAAAACAATCAAGGCTACATGGAACTCAATAATTTTCTGACACGCCATAACCTCTCCAATACAGAACTACCTTATAAACCAAAGTCCTTTGATCACGTCTATTTTATTTACCCTTACGGAAGTATACAACCCAAAGACTTACAAGAAAATGAGTTTGTAGGCATTCAACCTCTGCAACTCCGAAAATTAATCTCTTCATCATTTCGTTACCAGCAACATAAACTGGTAGTTTGGCAACCCGCTACTTTTTCTAACGAAAAAGGTTATGCTTTACATCGCCACCTGCGTGCCATTGACAAAAATATATTATTGAGTCAGCTAACTCCCGAAGATACAGGACAGGTATCTGACATATTGCATTCGCCTGATCAAATACGGCAAACTTATGCGCAGTTTCCTGAGATTATAAAAACCACTGAAGAACTGTTAAAAGAATGTAGTTTTAATTTTGACTTTACTGCTATTCGTAACAAAAAAACATTTACCGGAAGCTTTTACGATGACAAAAAACTTCTGGAAAAGTTAACGCTGGATGGCATGTTATACCGATACGGAGCGAATAATATTCATGCGCGCGAAAGAATAGAAAAAGAGTTACATATTATTAATAAACTGGGATTTGCAGCCTACTTTTTAATTACCTGGGATATTATTCGCTACTCCATGTCGAGAGGATTTTACCACGTAGGACGAGGTAGCGGCGCCAACAGCATTGTGGCCTTTTGTTTAAAAATTACCGATGTTGACCCCATCAAACTCAACTTGTATTTCGAGCGCTTTTTAAATCCCAAGCGTACCTCTCCTCCTGATTTTGATATTGACTATTCATGGAAAGAACGGGAAGAAGTGCAGGACTATATTTTTAAACGATACGGAGCCAAACATACTGCTCTGCTTGGTGCCATGAGTACTTTTAAAGGAAAATCAATCATTCGCGAACTGGGTAAAGTATATGGTTTACCCAAGGAAGAAATTGATTTGATGATTGATTACCCGGAAACAGCCAAAGACGATCAGATTAAACAAAACATTAATCATATCGGATCTTTAATGACAGACTTTCCAAACCTCAGAACCATTCATGCCGGAGGAGTATTGATATCAGAAGAACCTATTACCTGTTACACGGCTCTTGATATGCCTCCCAAGGGCTTTCCTACCACTCAGTGGGATATGTATATTGCCGAAGATATTGGTTTTGAAAAGCTGGATATTCTTTCGCAACGAGGAATTGGACATATTAAAGATTGCACCCAAATTGTGCTGCAAAACCAAGGTGTTGATATAGATGTTCATCAGGTAGAAAAATTTATGGCTGATGAACAGGTAAAAGATCAACTTCAAAATGCAGAAACAAACGGCTGTTTTTATATTGAAAGTCCGGCCATGCGAGGATTATTAAAAAAACTTCAATGCAACAACTACCTTACTCTGGTTGCTGCCAGCTCAATTATTCGTCCAGGAGTAGCTCGTTCCGGTATGATGCGCGAATATATTCAGCGCTTTCATCAGCCAAATAATATAACCTACTTACATCCGGTAATGAAAGAGCAATTGGAAGAAACCTACGGAGTTATGGTTTACCAGGAAGATGTTTTAAAAGTTTGTCATCATTTTGCAGGACTGGATTTAGCTGATGCCGATGTTTTGAGAAGAGCCATGAGTGGAAAATACAGATCAAAAAAAGAGTTTCAGCGTATTGTAGATAAGTTTTTTAACAACTGCAGAGAAAAAGGTTATCCGGATAAAATTACCCATGAAGTATGGCGACAAATAGAATCGTTTGCCGGCTATTCCTTTTCAAAAGCACACTCAGCCTCTTATGCCGTAGAAAGCTTTCAAAGTTTATACTTAAAGGCACATTTCCCCTTAGAATTTATGGTTGCTGTAATTAATAACTTTGGTGGTTTTTATCAAACCTGGGTATATGTAAACGAAGCCAGACGACAAGGAGCTATCGTTCACCAGCCCTGTGTTAATCATAGTTTTTACACCACTTCCATCACCGGAAAAGATATTTACCTTGGATTTATACATATACAAAACCTGGAATCAAAAATAGCCCAACTCATAGACTTTGAGCGCCAACAAAACGGAACCTATAAAAACCTGGAGGATTTTATAAAACGAACCGGAGCAGGCAGAGAAAGCATGGTGATACTCATCAGAACAGGAGCATTACGATTTACCGGAAAAAGTAAAAGTGAACTATTGTGGGAAATGCATTTACTACTAACTCCCGGCAAAAAAAAGCCAAGCTCACAATCTCTTTTTTCTTTACCTCAAAAAAAATATCAGTTACCTAAATTAGCCAGAAGCAAAGTAGAAGATGCGTACGATGAAATTGAATTAATAGGCTTTCCGGTTACACTATCGTATTTTGATTTACTGGAAACCAACTTCAGAGGAGGATTAAAAGCCAACGAACTTATTTTTCATATTGGTAAAAGAGTTCGTATGATTGGTCAGCTTGTATGTATTAAATATGTTAGAACCGTAAGAAAACAATTGATGCATTTTGCTACTTTTATTGATGCAGATGGAAACTTTTACGATACCACACACTTCCCTCCTTCTTTACAGGCTTATCCTTTTAAAGGCTATGGAATGTATTTGATATTAGGCCGAATTACAGAAGAATTTGGTTTTGCCAGCATCGAGGTTGAAAAAATGGCTAAAATGCCGATTATTCCGGATCCTAGAGCAGCATAAATCATCCTGAATCTGGTTTATATTAGTGTTATTAAAGGACGGTGGTTTTAGAGACTTAGATAAGCCCTAAGTCTGAAGATTGAAGATTGAAGTGATTTATACAATACTTAATAAAGCTATAAATTACTTCTGACTCCCTACTTCTTACTTCAAACCTAATATTCACAACAATGGCTGTGTGTATTATAATATGCTATTTCAAACTATAATCATTCGTTACTGAAGTGATTTATCCATTAAATCCATTCGCTCTAATAAAACCCATGTTGCATCGAGTAACAACAATACCTGTTGGGCATCAAAATCAGAATACAACTTTGCTTTGCTTGCTACCCAAACAACAGCATGTGTTGTTCCATCTTTAATAATTGGTATGGTTAAAGATCTTAATCCTTTTTCTGATCCTTTTTTATAAAAAGAATAATGCTCATTTAAATCGTTTCTTATAATAGGCTTTTTAAATTTTACGGCACTGGTTAAACAATTTAAATTACATAACTCTGCCGATTTTTTTACTGCATCCGGTAACGACAAACTAAAAGAATCCGACCAATTATTTAATACAAAAATGCCTTTTATTTCATCATAATAATAAACAGCCCCTGTTTCACTCCCGGTATAATTAATAATCTCCTCTAAAGCACTATTTAATAAATCATGTGTTGATTTTGCCTGATAATAGATAATACTCTCAACTCCTTTTAAGCGAGCATTTATTTGTTTTAGTTCCCTTTCTTTTTTTGCTATTTCAGTAATATCATCCATCATCAACAATACACTATCCTTTCCATTTTGCATTAAATGAACGGTTGAAACTTCATAGTTTCGCACATCAATTTTATCATTTGCTTTTATATCAAAATTCAGCTTATTTTTAAATTGATTTTGATTAGATACAAACGAATATTTTATTAATTCAGCCAATTCACAAGAACCACCACTCTGATATTTTGCACAATATTTATAACAATCATTAATATCACTGGAATCTACAAAATATGCACAACCAATAGCCTGACCTATATGCATTTGATTCCTTTTTATATCCTCCACTCCAATCATTTCTTTCCCCAGCGTATTGGCATTAACCAAATTAAGATGCTTATTTACAACAAAAATACTCATTGGTGTATGCTCAAACATCTGCTCTATTTCATCGTTTTTCAAGTCCTTTTCGCGCTTCAAGCTCAACTCTTTTTTTAGCATTCGACGAACAGACCAATAAAACACCAAAACAACACCCAGCAATAAAAGAAACACAGTTGCATTTGATCGCCCTTTAGATAAAAGAACCCTTTGCCCACGTGCCTTATATTGATCTATTGGAATAGCAACCGAAATTCCTCCTCTAACATCGCCCAGTTGATATCCCTGATACTGATGACATTTAAAACATGATTCTTCAACAACCAAGGCATGCATATATCTGTAATACTCCTTGCCATTTATCGTATCAAATTCAGCATAATAAGTCAGGCTATCACTAAAATGATTTAACACTTTTTCTTCCCATGCATCTGCAGTATTTATTGGGTTAATGGGATCTAAACTGGTAATTTTTTCTATTTCACCATCCCCAAGTTGATTACTCAAATCAAAGGCCTGGCGCGTCATATACGCCGGATTTACTAAAGTAAGATGTACACTATCAGTAGTATAAATATCTTTGTCTTCAACATCTAAATAAGGATTTGAGGGCGTTGCTTCCGACACCGGAACATATACACCTCCATGCATAGCAATCCAACGCCTGTACAACAAATTCTTGAAGAATGTTTGATATGCGGTATTTTCTAAAATCTCCTTTTTATGTCTTTTTACTGTTTTTATTTCCTGATAGAAATCAAACAACAAAAAGATAAAGATTCCGGCTATCAAATATATTGCAGCCCGCTTAAGATGCTTCTCTTTAAATGCTATCATCTCAAAATAATCTACAACTCTTACACCTACTACATTAAGCAGCTAAAAGTTACAAAAACAGTAAGATAATTACACAAAGATTTTTGTTATTTATATATTATTTCTTTAGCTCATTTACGCTGAATTATAAATATAACCTCGCAGATGTTGTATAAAGATTACACATTTCCAACTTTATTTAATAGGGATATTCATCTCTTAGCTCCACGTCATGTGCCCTAAGTAATGTACCTCCTTAAATGTTCAGCATAGCGTCTCGTTAAGTCTGCTGATTGATCTTTGGTTCTATAGCAGCAATAAATTGAAATAAAAAATAACGGTAAATTTACCGTTACTTTTACAAGCTTATTACATACTGATTATTTGAGCGCTACCAATATTGTAATACAATACTGCTTTTACTTTTTATCTTAAAAATGTCTTTTTTCAGGTTAATTATGCATGTTTGGGTAAAAACAGCAAAAAATTGTGCACAAAAGTGTTAAAAATGGCTTTTTACTGTGCATGATCGGACTGTAAACGGACTGTAAATATACCTGCTGCGGACAGGCTGCGGATAGCGTACGGGTTTCTGCGGGTGGTCTGCGGATAGGCTGCGGGTGAGCATCGGTCTATAGTACCCGCAGAAATACCGCAAACCATCCGATTAGTATCCGCCTTTGTCTGCTCTTTGGTAACTTGACAATCCGTTTATAGTATATTGGTGAAAGCTTTATATCCAGGGTACAAAATGATAATTCCGGATTTTCAATATTCTTTTCTTGATGATTCATAAAAAACACTGGCTTCGGCTTATTAGGATTTTGGAGGTTTGGTTTTTCATCTCAGCCAACGCCCCCTTATTCAAAACGTTGCTAACAATAAAATAAAGAGTTGCAAATGATTCGTATTTGGTGTAAATTTACATCAACAAAAGAAAAAAAATTATGCCGAGACAAAGTATATCGTTTTCAAAACCAAATGATGAGTGGTTGAAAGCTCAGGTTGACAGTGAGGAGTACTCAAGTAAAAGTGAACTTGTTAATGATTTAATTAGACAAGCCAGAAAACAACAAGCTCAAATTGATTGGGTTAGAGCTAAACTAGAAAAATCAGAAAATAGTGGATTTACTAGTGACTCCAAGGAGGATATTCTAAAACAATCAAAGTCTATGCTTAATGGCGGAATATAAATTAAGTAACACTGCTAAAGAAGATCTAATTCGCATTCACCATTATGGAGTCAAAAATTATGGGATGACTCAAGCAGACAAATATTACGAAACATTTTTTGAATATTTTGACATAATTTCTCAAAGACCATATGCTTTTGAATCAATAGATCATATAAGAAAAGGGTATAGAAGATGTGTATGTGGTTCTGATAGTATATATTACAGAATTAATAAAGAAATAGTTGAAATTATGGCAATTGTAGGAATGCAAGACTTGACAAATATTCTATAATACACAGTTACAAAAATAAAGGTACAATAGGCTACTCGATACCACTCAGCGTACGAATCTCGTAATCAGCGATTCTATAAATCATGTGGAATAGCTTTGGGGGATTTGAAGTTATTGAAGCTTTTAGCTAATAAGTGCATAAAAAAAGAGAAACCATTTCTGATTTCTCTTTCTTTAAATATTAAAAATTTTCTTTATTCAACGATTACTTTCTCTTCCAGTTCAATCACTCCAAGGTCTGTAACAACACCTACATTAACGGCTACATCCTCTACTTCTTTTTCAAGATAATCATCTTCAGGTATAAATTTTACTTTATACTCACCCTGATCCAATGCCCTGATTAAAAAAGCCCCTGTTTCCTGATCGGCATAAGTTGAAACCGTATCTAAATTTTCTGAAATAGCATGAATATATGCTCTTGTTTGAATTGGTGAAACTACTCCCTTAATTGCACCACTTGTTGCTTCTGTAAATGTTCTGATCACTGGTTTTAAGGAGTAATCACCATTCCCTTTTTCAACAATCGATCTTCCTGCATCAAAATCTATCCACATTTTGTAAGTTAATCCGTCTTCCAATTCTGCATGAACATTTAATTTTAATCCGGATTGCTGTGCTGATGGAGTTTTAATGTCATAATATTGACCATCAACTTTTACCTGATTATTATCTCCCAACACCAATCGTATTTGAGAGATCGTACCAACAGGTAATTCCTCTTCAGTTAATAAAACATCCACCCCATTGGTTAGCTCAAGTAAATTATAAACAGTTGGCACTACTCCATTCAGTGTAATCCACGATGTTTCTTCCCCTTCAGATTGAAAACTCACTCTTACTTCTTGCACATCAATAAGAACTTCCTCAAAATCTCCTGGAGAATCAGTTAATCTTAAACTAAATTTGGCACTTCCCTGCCCATCATCTGAACATGAATAAACAATAAATGCAGTTACAATGACTAATAATGTCAATAAAACTTTTTTCATAATAATAAATTTTGTGTTGTGTGTATATAAGACACAAAATTAACAGCTTTGTTTAACAATAAACAATTTTTATGCTTATTACCCGAAAGAAAATTCCTGGTAAAATATGATAACTCTGTAGCAAAAAAAGAGACATGTGTAATACATGCCTCTTTATCAAAATAATACAAATATTTATAGTTGTAGTCTATAATAACAAGGTTAAATCACAGTTTTATTGTTTTATAATATTAACTGTTTTATTAGAAGCATGAAGCCAGAAGTAAATTAATTGTTAATGTGAATAAATTTCCTGGATCTTGGAACTTCCATCTTCTATCTCGCAGCCCCAAAGGGAAACTGAGGTTAATAACTCATCTCTTCCTGACAGGGTGCTAATTCTACGGTAAAATGACGAAGAATAGGAGCTTCATTTACAATTCGATAACCAGAAGTAATCTCTTCTCTTCTGTCAAATACATTTTTAAGCGCTACTGCTATCACATCCATATGATTATTTGTATAAACTCTGCGAGGAATGGCCAATCGTAACAACTCCAACTTAGGATAACGATTTTCTCGTGTTTTAGGATCTCTGTCTGCCAGCAATGTACCTATCTCAACACCTCTTACTCCTGCCTCTTTATACAACTCAATAGCTAAAGTTTGAGCTACAAACTGTTCAACAGGCAGATGAGGTAAAAAACGTTTGGCATCAATAAAAATTGCATGTCCTCCAAATGGTTCCTGAACCGGAACGCCAAATTCTTTTAATTTCTGTCCTAAATACGCTACCTGCTTAATACGGGTCTCTAAATAATTGAATTCTGTTCCCTCATCTAATCCCTGAGCCAGCGCATTCATATCTCTACCAGACATTCCTCCATAGGTTATATAGCCCTCATACATAATATTAAATTGCGCAGCTTTTTTAAATAACTCTTCCTCTCTTAATGCTATAAAACCACCCATATTTACAATAGCATCTTTTTTACTACTCATGGTCATTCCATCAGCGTAAGTATACATTTCTGCCACTATTTCCTTAATGGTTTTATTTGCATAGCCCTCTTCTCTGGTTTTAATAAAATAGGCATTTTCAGCAAAACGGGCCGAATCAAAAATCACTCTGATTCCATATTTTTTCGACAATTGATACACTTCCCTTAAATTCTCCATTGACACAGGTTGCCCACCGGACGAATTACAGGTAACCGTTACAATTATACAAGGAATTTTTTCACCTGGATGTTGAATAAATACACTTTCAAGTTTATTTAAATCAACATTTCCTTTAAAAGGATGTTGTATAGTGGTATCAAAAGCTTCGTCAATTGTACAATCTATTGCAGTAGCTTTTCTAAATTCGATATGCCCTTTGGTTGTATCAAAATGCGTATTACCAGGAACCACATCTCCTTCTGATATCAATGCCGAAAAGAGCACATTTTCAGCTGCTCTCCCCTGATGTGTTGGTAGAAAATAATCAAATCCCAAAATGTTTTTAATAGACTGCTTCAAATTATAATACGAAGAGGCTCCTGCGTAACTCTCATCACCAAGCATCATACTTGCCCACTGACGATCGCTCATGGCTCCCGTTCCACTATCGGTTAGTAAATCAATAAAAACCTGATTACTCTTCAGGTTAAATAAATTGTAATTGGCTTTTTTAATCCAACGCTCACGCTCTTCTCTGGTACTTTTTCTGATGGGTTCAACCATCTTAATTTTATATGATTCTGCAAATGGTAATTCCATAACAATATTTTATTTATGCCTGTAATAAAATGTGCAGAGTTTATTGTACTAAAAATGACACTATACCATACATTTATAGCATAAAAACTCTGATAATTTAAAAATAATGATGTAGATATCACAAACCGGTACTCTATGATTTTACCGTAAAATTTGTGATGCTGTTACTTGCAGAAAGAATCCCTGTTTTTTACATTCTGGAACCGATGAAGAGGTAAAATAGATAATATTTTCAAAAGTGTTTCCAAAATAAGTGTTTTAAATAAAAAGTAATACTGCAAAGTTAAATATTACTTTATAAACATACCTATGATAAGCAACAGATATTTGTCATAAAAGTAGAAGATCTCCATGTTTGATTTTTAATCGCTAAATGTAATTTAATGGAAGAAAAACATACATTGGTCAAAACAATATAAAACCTTACCTGATAAAGGAAACATTTTAAAAATGTATGCCTTACTTAAAACTGTTTACAACCTACTCCATCAAAACCGACACACTTTTCTAATTTTCAATAGTTTATTTCATCAAATTACTTTTTCTACTATTATCCTAATCAGGGTAGTTTATTTAGTTTTACTCAAAATAACCCGTACCCCCTCAAATTTTTGATGTTTGATAATTGAAATTAAGTAACCTTTTACTTTCTTGCTGCGAATAATGATCCAACACATAAATAAATAGAAACCTCAAATTTTAAAAATGAAAAAAAAGTTGACTGTTCTGATAATGATCTGCATGTCATTATCGTTAACCGGCCAGCAATCAATGTTTAAAGCTCTATTCATGTTTAATTTTGCGAAATACATTGAATGGCCAAACCATTCTTCTCAAAATGAGTTTATTATTGGCGTTTATGGTCATGATGACATTGTACCTGAACTTAAAAAACTTGCCAGTACAAAGAAAATAAACAACAAACCCATTGTTGTGAAAAGTGTTAAATCTCCTTCTGAGGCTTCCAATGCTCAATTATTCTTTATTCCGGAATCTAAGTCTGGAAATATTGGTGAAGTAGCCTCCTTTTTTAATGGTAAAAACACATTAATTGTAAGCGAAAAGAAAGGTGGATGCGCTGAAGGATCTGCAATTAACTACATTCTTCAAGGTGGAAAAATGAAGTATGAAATATGCAGAGGAAACATTGAATCTCACCAATTAAAAGTTGATCAAAAACTAATTTCATTAGGAATTGAAGTAAAATAATTGAATAATAGAACATGCTACAAAAATATATTTCACTAGCATTAATGCTAATTTTTTCATTAGCTGTTTATGCTCAGGAAACTAAGAAAGATGTAAATACTATTTCTCGTGAAGAAGTATTGCAAATGAATATTGAGGAACTTTCTGCCTACGATTTGGAAGAAATTATGAAATTAATGGATATCGTTGGTGCCTCAACTGTTGAAGAATTATACGAATTACTTTTAAATAAAGATGTAACATCGGCTTCTAAATCAGAAGAAAGCTTATTTGATTCTCCTTTATCTACTACTGTTTTAAGTCATGATCAGATCATTGCTTCCGGCGCTACTTGTTTTGAAGAAGCCTTAAGAATGGTTCCTGGTGTTATAGTTCGTGAAAAATCAAACGGAAATTTTGATGTTCATGTTAGAGGTAACGACAATTTACCATCTAAAAACATGTTATTGTATTCAGAGAACTCTCAAACTCTTGTAATGATCAATGGCAGAACCGTATTTAACTATTCACATGGTGGAACATTATGGGAATCATTACCTGTAAGTTTTGAAGATGTGGATCGTATTGAGGTTGTAAGAGGTCCATCCAGTGCGCTATACGGTCCCAATGCGGTGTCGGGAGTTATCAATATTATTACTGTTGATATCAATAAAGAAACACCTTTGGTTTCAGGAAACTTGAAAGCTGGTAATATGAACTCATATATTGGTGATATTGCTTTTCGTAAGCAAATTAATAATGTATTGGCTTTTGGTATTACTACCAACTACGAAACCAGAGATCGTGAAACCGATAAAATACTTATTTACAACGGGTATTACGATGAAGCTAATGACGTTAAAAAGTACATATTGGATGGACAGCGTGTTGGAACTGGATTTTACAGCACTGAAGAAATTAGAAGACTGCAACTTGCAAACCCTCAAAATGATCCTAATTCTATTGAGCCATATTTAAATCCTCGTAATAATATGGAACCATTTATGATTTTTCCAGAGGTTGGTCAAACAGGACAATTAAATGGTTATGATATTACGGTTTATGGAATTGACGATATTTTTCCAACTCCTGAAAGATCAAAAGAAAGATATGCTGTTAACGGATATGTTGAACTAAGCCCAAACAATAGTACAAACATTAATATTTCAGGAGGTTATCAGCATTCAAATGTTTTAACCTCAACTATGGGAGATATGCCTACACCATATTCTGGTAAAATTGCAGAAACAGGATATGTTGACCTTAGAGCAAATATTAAAGATTTCAGTTTTCAGGCCAATTACAATGGTGGTGATATTGATTTTATGATGGGTAACGAAGGTTTTGAATTAGATTTACGTCAATTTAATGCTACTGCTGAATACAATTTAAAATTAGATAAAATTGCAATTCGTCCGGGATTAAATTATCAGAACATTTCATATGATGACTCTCCTTATATTACAACACTTGGTCGTGGTTATTTAAATGGTAAAAAGGTTATTGATATTATGGCAGGTAGTTTACGTTTAGATTATAAACCAACGGATAAACTTAGATTAATTGCTGCCTTAAGAACAGAAAAGTACAATCACCCTGATAAGTTTTACACATCATGGCAGTTTGTTGGTTCTTATAAAATAAATGAAAATAATATATTCCGTGCTGTTTATTCAAGAGCTAATCAGTCTTCATTTTTAGTTAATGCACACTCCAATTATACCTGGAATTTGATTAATCGTCCATACCCTAGAGTAATGCAATTTAGCGGAAATAAAGAGTATGATTTAATGACAACAGATATGTTTGAATTAGGATACAGAGTTCGTCCTGCTAAAAACATTCTTATCGACTTTGAAGCTTATTATAATGTTAGTAATGATTTTGGTGCTCTTACACCAGATTATGCTGATTTATACATAAAAAATCCAGCGCAGATTGTACAACAATTATTAACTGCACAAACTGTTACACCAGTTGTACTTCCTGACTCAGTTCATATGCAATACAATAATTTAAAACTTAAGTCAAAACAATTAGGCGCAAGTGTAAATATTGACTGGGTGATAAATGAAAAGCTTATGGCTAATGCTCATTTCTCGGTACAACAAACAAAATTAGATAACTACTTAGGTTTAAGCAGAGATAATACTATTGAAATGTTAGTTGGAGATGCGCAAACCCATACTGATGAGACTGATGCTGCAGATACTCAAATAGGAACATGGGCTTATATGATTGCTAATGGATTAATGTCAATTGATGATATTCCAGCACAATTATATTATGCAGGATCTGATAATTTTCCAAAAAATTATAAAAATGACTATGAGCATAAGTCCACTCCTTCATATTATGGAGGATTTACTTTAACCTATCGTCCTATTGAAAAACTTGAAATTATACCAAGTTCATATTTTTATGGAGAACAGTCATTTGAAAACCAATACGGAACCGTAAAAATTGACAGTAAATTTATTTTCAACACATCAGTGGCATACAAAGCAACTGATAAATTGACATTCCGTATTACAGGGAAAAATTTATTTAATCAAGATTCTCAAGAATATGCGTTTATGGATAAAATACCAACAATGGTATTTGCTGGTGTAAACTTTAAATTCTAAGAAATAACATATCTAAAGGAAGAATCTACATCCAGTAGATTCTTCCTTTTCTTCAATAAAAACCAACAACCTGAAACCTTATTCGATAATTTTCGAATACCCTGCTTTATTACCCAAATAAAACTATTCACATATGAGAAAAAAATTGATTGTTTTAATAATGATTGCTTCATCATTATCAATGTATGGTCAAAATGCTATGTTTAAAGCATTATTCATGTTTAACTTTGCCAAATATATTGAATGGCCCGACCAAACCGACCAAAAAGAATTTATTATCGGAGTACTTGGCAACGATGAAATAGTATCAGAACTAAATAAACTGGCCAGTGCTCGAAAAATTAACAACAAGACTATTGTTGTTAAAAATGTAAAGGATGTAAAAGACGCATCAGACTCCAACATCTTTTTTATTCCAACATCTAAATCTTCAAATATTAACAACGTCAAAACTCACTTCGCCAATAAACCAACATTGATTATCTGCGAAGATGCAGATGCCTGTTTCAATGGTGCTGGTATCAATTACACTATGCAAGGCGGGAAAATGAAATACGAAATCTCCAAACAAAACATTGCCTGTCATAACTTAAATGTTGACCAAAAATTAATTGCCCTAGGTATCGAAATAAAATAATCTAATCAAATGATAAATAAATATTTATACGCTCTAATATTATTGATATTTTCCGTATCAATATATGCTCAGGAAACAAAAAAAGATGTGAATACTATTTCACGAGAAGAAGTACTACAAATGAATATTAAAGAACTTTCTGCTTATGATTTAGAAGAAATAATGAAATTAATGGATATCGTTGGCGCTTCTACAATTGAAGAGTTATACGAATTACTATTAAATAAAGATGTTACTTCTGCATCCAAATCAGAAGAAAGTCTTTTTGACTCTTCGCTTTCTACAACAGTTTTAAGTTACGAAGAAATTGTAACCAATGGTGCAACTTCAATTGAAGAGGCGCTTAAACTCGTTCCCGGCGTTATTGTTCGCGAAAAAACGAATGGCGTTTACGATGTGCAAATCCGAGGCGGACAAAATATGCCAATGAATAACATGCTTATTTATGCCGAAAACACTACTACTTTGGTTATGATTGACGGTAGACCTGTGTTTAATTATGGCATGGGGGGTATTCTTTGGGAAACGCTTCCTATCAGCTTGGGTGAATTAGATAGAATTGAAGTAGTAAGAGGACCTTCAAGTGCTTTATATGGCCCAAATGCTGTAAATGGTGTAATAAATCTGATTAGTAAAGAAACAAACTCTGAAACACCTCTTGTTAGTGCAAATTTCCAAGGAGGTGCACTAAATACAATAATTGGAGATGTATCAGTAAAGAAAGAATTCAGTAAAAAATTTAGTGCTGGAGTTTCATATTACCTGGAATCCAGAAACAGAGGTTCAGAAAAAATATATGCTATTTATGATGATAAGTATTATACTTTAGATGAATACAATGAAAGAAACTCGGTTGCATTATGGGATTTACATATAGAAGACGATGTTTACAACGATCCTAAAAGAGGTAAAGAAAAGCAAGGTATTAACGCTTACGCAACTTTTAATGCTAATGATGATGTATCATTACAACTTACAACTGGTTATTTAGATGCTAATGCTATTACAAGTACCATTGGAGATACACCTTCTCCTTACAATCAGCGAATTTCATACGGCTACTACACGAATCTTACTAGTAATATTTATGGTTTTAATTTACAGGCTTGTTTAAATAACACACTACAGGTATTTAATAAAAAACATACAGGATGGACTCAGGAAACTGAGCAATACAATATTTCTCTTGACTATTTATTAAAATTCAATAAGCTAAGTATTCGTCCGGGATTAAGCTATCAATCTATTTATTACGATGATAGAGACCACATTGAAAATATTGGAGATGGATATTTTAACGGCAGAGTGTCATTAAAAAACTATGCGGTTAGTGCCAGATTTGATTATCACCCAACAGAAAAATTGAGATTTGTTGCTGCTTTAAGAGACGAAAAATACAATAAACCAGACAAATGGCAACCTTCATTTCAATTTACAGGATCATATAAAATTAATGACAACAACATTATTAGAGCTGTATATTCAAGAGCAAATCAAAGTACATTTATGATTAATGCTTTTAGTAATTATACATGGAATTTAGAAGGTACGAGTAGTAGTGTTGATGCTGTACATTTTGGAGGAAGTGCAAAACCTAGTATGATGATTCAGGATATGTTTGAAATTGGATATCGTACACGACCAGCTAAAAATCTTCTGATAGATATTGAAGCTTTCTATAATAAATCAAAAGATTTTAGTGCGCTTATGCCTGATAGCATGAGAACTAATGTAGGTGCAAACCTATCTACATACACTACACTTTATACTTCATATAGAGATTTGGATATTAAAAGTGAACAATACGGTATTAGCTTAAGTGCAGATATGGTTCTTTCTGAAAAACTATTATTAAAAGCTCATTTCACTTACCAACAATCAAAAGTAACTGATTTATTAGATCTTAGTAGAAATCAAGTTGCAGGATTACAAGGAGCTCAGTATCAACCAGCACTTACCAATGACATCACTAATTACTATTTATACATCACTGGTCAGGGACCATATGCCGATGCTCCTAATGCCAGTTATAGTTCTGGTTACCAACCTGGAGAAAGCTATTATAAGGATATGGATAACGAAGCAGTACCTTCTTTTTGGGGAAGTTTGTCTTTTACATACAAACCCACTAACAAGTTAGACATTACTGCCCAAGGGTACTACTACGACAAGTACTATTTATACTCTCAATATGAAACATCCACTAATCGCCCTGCTGATCCTAAATACACTGGACATATAGACGGGAAGTTTTCTTTAAATGCAAAAGTTAATTACAAAATAAACGAGATGATTAGTGTATTTGTAAATGCGCGCAATGTATTAAATAACGACACACAAGAATATGTGTTTATGGATAAAATCGGAGGATTATATTTAGCTGGATTTAATTTTAAATTATAAAATACCACATATAAAAATTAAAAACGCTGCCATAATAATATGAGCAGCGTTTTTTTTATATAAATGTTATTTCTTCAGGTATTTTACCGGATAGTACATCCTGTAATGTTACTGTACTAAAATAATTATGAATTAATTTGTTCAGATTTTCCCAAAAAACAAGAGAGGTGCATTTATCCTGAAAATCACACTGCACAGAATCATTCAAACAATCAATAACATAAATTCCGCCTTCAAAAGCGCTATAAATATCAAGCATTTTAATTTCCGAAGGATCTTTTGTTAAAATATATCCACTTTTTTTGCCTCTAACATTTACTATCAATTCAGCCGCCTTTAGTGCACTTATTATTTGATCCAGATACTTTATTGATATTAATTGATTTTCTGCTATTTCTTTTTGTAATACGCCATTTCCTGAGTTTTCACTAGCTATGGTAGTCATAGCTCTTATTCCATATCTTATTTTTGTACTAAACTTCATTTCACAAATACTTAGTTTTTAATTACAAACAGAATATTAAAGAAGATACTTACATCATCTTGTACTTTTATCATTCCCAGAAATTTTTCGGGTGGAATAAGATCAAAATCTGTAAGTTTAATATTTAATTCTCCTGAAAAATACCATTTATTATGATAGGATTCTTGCAATTTGGTATTACAAAAGTAAGAATTTGTTTTTCCATTTACCCCAATAGTAATTTTCCTTTTTATATTTGTCGATACTTCAAAAAAATCTTTATCTATAATATCCTTCAATATAATTTGAATGTATGGGTACGTATCTGCATGAATTAACTTTAAAAAATCATGCAGCATTAATTTTGAATCTGCAGTAAATTGATCAACAGGAATAGATAAAAGAAGTGAATCTTCTTCAGAAATACCCATGGTAAAAGGCATAAAATCTTCACTACTATAATTGATGGTAAACATATTTACATTTGTAGTTCCTTTTATTACTATTCTACTAAATAAATACTCTCCACTCCCTATACGTGCATGTATAACCTGAATAGAGTTCAATATTATTAATGTTATAAAAAGTAACCTAAATATTTGTTTTTGCCTTTTCATAACCGTTCTCCTTTTACATCCTCTTCATACTTTACAACTGTTGTTTGTAGTCTTAATATTTAATTCTGGCAACTAAATAATAGTTGCCAGATACATTAAATCCTCATTAAAATGCTATGGCGGCCTCTACAACAAAACCATTAAACTTTCCTCCATCTGCATAACCATGAACAGGTCCGTCATAATTTTGAACTACATAATCAAGCTTAAAAACAATATTTGGAGTCATAAACCATCCACCTCCTATATTTACACGGTCAACAGTTGATTCATCATCTTGCTTATCCGAAACAATATTATATCGTCCACCTAAATAAACACTTCCAGTTCTATAAAGTAATTGTACTGCCGTTTGTGTATAATGCTGATCTAAACCTCCTTTAACACCCTTCATCGACTCAAGCACTGTAAACAGCTCAAAACCTTTATATTGTGCGAACACATTAAACATATATGTATTCATTTCTGTCTGTCCACTTCCCGGACTCCACCTTCCTGACCTGAAGTTATCATCTGCATCTTGTAATTGCATCACGTTATAATAACGAGCCCCTGCTCTATCTCCATCCCACAAGTATACTCCACTGTGTCCTTCTCCTACATGAAAACCAGATAAAGTTGCTCTTAATCTAAAATCATCAGTCAATTGTTTATCAAAACCAGCCTTCCAGTTAAAAACAAGATCCTGATCCACATTATTACCTCTTCCATAATTCATTCTACCATTATTAACCGCAACTAATCCTATGAAACCATCTTTTCTGAATAAAAATTCCATGCCTGGATTTGTGGTATAATTATCCATAATAAAATTACCTACAAAAGAATTTTTCACGACATAACCGTTGGTACTTCTATAAAAATGAGCATCCCCATAATTAGGATTCATAACACCAACCCTAACAGTTAAATACTTCATTATATTTTCTGCAGAAGGCAAAAATGGCAGGTAATCAAAAGTTATGTATCCTCCCTCAACCCATGCTTCCTCATGATGACGAGATGACATATAATTATTTACAAATAAATGAACACCAGGAGCTAAATCTACATTTAAGGATAAATTAGCAGTTGGAAGATTAAAATTATTCTTAATATCTTTTAATGTTTCTGTTGACGAACTTGCTAATTCGTGATCAATGGCCTGAAGTTGAATAGCATATGCCCCACCAACGCGAACTTTTACATCCTTAAAATCTTCATAATTGATTTTTTCTGGTTCAAATTGCTGTGCCTGAAGTACAAATACACTTACTGATAACGCTAATAAAAATATAATTCTTTTCATAATTAAAATTTTAGTTTATTAACAAGCTGATTCTTTATAGATTAATTCTTTTCAAATAGGATAGAATATTTTACATTAATAGCATCTCCTGTTTTTATGGTTCCCATAATTGCCACAGGTGGTTCAATATCAAAATCTGATAGTTTTAAATTAAAATTGCCTTGCACTTTAATTTGTGAGGTGGTAGCTAGTGATGTTTTAAAATTTGAGGTTACTACTTTCGATACGCCTGCAATAGTTAGCTCTAGTTCAACTTTATATTGACTGCCTGAGGCATAAATCTTTCGTATTTTTCCATGTACAACAGGATGTTTACTTTCTTTTAATGCGGCATAGGCTTTCTTATTCATTAAGCTTTGTCCGCTTACCAATGATATTACATTAAATGACAATTCACCTGACTGAACAGACTTAAGATCATCAATATTCGAAACCAGGAGACTCCCTTTCATTTCTTCAACCTCCATCTCCCAGTCGTGAATAGTAGAAGTACCAGAAACACTTAAGGCACTTTGACTACTTTTTACCTTTAAAGTAGTTTGTGCATTTAATGAAATGCTCATAACAATTACAAGCACCCCTAATAAATAACGTAGATTTAATTGTGTCTTCATATCATTCTTTTTTATACTACTTTTCCTACTGCTTTACTAGCATAAGATAACTGAATGATTTTAATTTTTAAAACATTTATTTATGTTTTTTAACATTATTTATTACAAAAAACGCTGCTCATATTAAATATGGCAGCGTTTAAAATCTATATACGGTTCTTTATTAATCTACTTTCATCCATTTCTTTAGTAGCATCCAAACTTCTTCCTTTTTAGCTTCTGACAAATTATTAATCCTGGCCCGATGCGAACCTTTTGGCTTAATAACTTTCAACGAATGACTCATTCCTGAAACATCTAAAGAAGTTGATCCCCACGGATCATATTCTCCGCATATTAAAACCATTCGAGGGTTTTTCTTGTGTAACCGTTCACTAACATATAACATTGTATTTCTATTATACGTTAAAGTATCTCCACCTGGAGCAAAAATATGATTCGATACAGTATCTTGCTTTATACAATTCATTAAAGGCTTTAAATCACCTGGAACGTAATTATAGTACCCTAATTCCTTATATGCCTGATAAAAAAACGACTCATATTGTTTCATAACCTGATCTGCAAAATAACTTGGACTTGCACCTTTTATAAAGTGTTCCATAATTTTAGCATTTGAATCACCTTTATCCGGAATTTCTGACACTGGATTTCCCCACTGCCAAAAAGCAAAAGGATACTCTAATACCGCCATCTCGTAGGCTTTTTCAATTCCCATTGAAAAAGATAAATTCTTTTTATTGCAATAATCTGTAAACAAAGGCAACAATTCCTTTTTCTTTTCTAGCACAAGAACCTGAAATTGACGTACCCTCTCTCTGTCCTCTTTAGTTCCTACTTGATCAAAGAATGCTAAAAGGCGTGGATCCTCTTTATAAAAGTTAATAGGCGCTACATAAGGAACTGAAACATCAACATCCTTAGGATAAAAAGCTCGGTGAAAAAGCGTTGTTTGTCCCCCCTTACTAATTCCAGTAGTTAACCATTTTCCTTTATAAAAATCTTTAAACAACTCAATAATATCGTGATGATCTGCTGCTGCATTTTTTACAGTCAAATACCTCCAATCCTTATTTTTTGGAGTTGATTCTAAAAAATATCGATGCTCAACTATCAACTGGTTTGCCTTAAGTTCTTTAGCAATTTCAGTTTGATAATTACGCGGTGCAGAATATCCCTCTGTAACCATAACAACCGGAGCTTTTTTATTCAGATGGTTTAACCAAATCCGTTGAGTAAAAGAACCCAATTCTGGTTTTTCATGGTCTATTGGCTGATTCATCATAATTAAAAACGATTCATCATAACCAGGAAAAGTCTCTATTTTTTCAACTTGCAATCTTGGATTACTCTTTAATTCATCTAGAATTGAACTTTGAGCACATACAAAACCCGAAATACAAATTAAAAAAATAAGTATTAAACTCTTATTCATCATTATACTATTGTTAATATTAATTTTTACATATCACACTGAGCTGTTCTCTTTATAATTTCTTCCTGCAACTCTACAGTTAAATCATTAAAATAATCACTATATCCAGCCACACGTACAATTAAATCCTGATACTTTTCCGGATGCTTTTGTGCATCTCTAAGTACATCTGCATCAACAACATTAAATTGTATATGATGGCCTAACTGATTAAAATAAGTTCTTATTAAATGCGTTAACTTAACTATTCCTTCCTTTGTATCAAAAAACTGTGGTAAAAACTTCTGATTCAACAATGTTCCTCCAGTTCGTGTGTGATCTATTTTAAGCATAGAATTAACAACTGCAGTTGGTCCATTTTTATCTGCACCCTGAACAGGTGAAATCCCTTCAGAAAGTGGTTCTTCATCTTTACGCCCATCTGTTGAAGCCTGCATTACTTGTCCGAAATACACATGACAGGTTGTTGGTAACAAATTAACTCTGAAAGTACCGCCCCTTGAATTTTCTTTGCCATTTATAGCCTCATAATACATTTCAAACACACGTAATGCATTTGCATCAGCATATTCATCATCATTACCAAACTTTGGTGTTTCAAAAACAAGGTTATATCGTAATTCTTCATATCCTGTAAAATTAAGATCTGTGGCCTTAACCATTTCTTCTATGGATATATTTTTCTGATCATAAACATGATATTGAATGGCTGTTAATGCATCAGTTATACTACCTAGCCCCACACCCTGAATATAACTCGTATTGTATCGGGCTCCTCCGGCATTGTAATCTTTAGCATTGCTAATACAATCTTCAACAAATAAACTTAAAAAAGGAACAGGTAATTCTTTCATAATTAAAGATTCGATTCTTCTGTTTCCTTCTATTTTAATATCTAAAAAGTAATTTAGTTGCTTATTAAAGGCGCCTAATAACTTATCATAGGTATCAAGTGTTGCTAAACTACCAGTTTCAAGTCCCAATAATTTCCCCGACTTTGGATCTACACCATTATGAAGCGTAAGTTCTAATATTTTAGGGATATTGAAATATCCGGTTAACCAATAAGCTTCCGTTCCAAAAGCCCCTGACTCAACACATCCACTTGCACCTCCATTTCTTGCATCTACAATATCTTTTCCTTGATTTACAAGTTCCTGTATTATTGCATCCGTATTAAAATAAGAAGGTTGCCCAAATCCTGTCTTTGTAATTTGTAAGGTTCTTTGAATAAATGAATCTGGATTTTCCTTACTAATCTGAACCATAGAACTTGGTTGAAGCAATCTCATTTCTTCTATTACATCAAGAATTAAGAAACTTAATTCATTGACTGCATCAGTTCCATCAGGCTTTACTCCTCCTAAATTAATTAATGCAAAATCGGTGTAAGTATTACTCTCTTTGGCAGTTATACCATTTTTAGGTGGAGCTGGCTGATTATTAAATTTAACCCAAAAGGACATTAATAATTCTTTTGCACGATCTCTTGTCAATCTCCCCTGTTCTATATCTTTTACATAAAATGGATACAAATGCTGATCTAATCTACCTGGGTTAAATGAATCCCAGGGATTTACCTCTGTGATAACACCAATATGAACAAACCAATAATATTGAAGTGCTTCATGAAAAGTCTGTGGAGCATTTGCAGGAACATTTTGGCAAACTTGTGCCATTTCTGCCAGCTCTTCTTTTCTGACTGCATTTCCTTCTACATTTGCCAGTTCCAATAAATAATCTGCATTGCGCTGTGCATAAATCATAATTGCATTGGCTGCTATTTCCATTGCATTTAATTCATCCAACAAATCTTTCACATCAACTTCAGATGCTTCCTGAAGTTCATTTCGTTTTAAATGAATATCATTGATAATATCATTGATTCCTTTATGATAGATTTTATCACCTAAAACGGTATGACCGGGAGCTCTTTGTTCTTGAAATTCGGTAAAAATACCGGCTTTGTATGCTTCTAGCCATTCTGGTGTCATCTGGGACATAAGTTTATCCCTGTTACTTTTACCTTTCCAAAAGGGAATTATCGTAGAATCGTATAATTGACGGGTTGCATCATCCACCTTAAAGCTCACCTTTTCTCTCTGATCCAACATTTCTAAATCATCAAGAGAATGTAAGGATACCTCGGGATAAGTTGGTGTTGCTTTGGGCTCCGGACCTCTTTCTCCTACAATTAATTCCCCTTCATTAATACATAATTCTTTATTTTCTAATATATATTTAAATACTAAAGCACGAGTTTCGGGCACAGAGTAATCCAAACCTTCAATACTTTTATAAAATTCAGTAACTAATCGGGCTCTCTCTACTGACATTCTATTTACAGCCATCAAACTCTGTTGACGAAGCTTTTCAATTCGCTGATTCATGTTTCTTCTTTTAAGATAAATACAAATTGCTCATCTCTCTATCTTTAATCTGTTTTTTGAAATCAAAGATGAACTAAGCCAAAATCTAATGAGGTTTAATTTATAAACCTCCTATTTGAGTTTTAATCTCTAACGATCTAAATTCCTCAATCAGGTAATTTAAATCGTCAGGTTGCTGACTACTTAATCCGCTTAAATCATAATCCTTCTTGAACCTTTCATATTTGGATTGTCCTATATTATGAAAAGGGAGAAAGTGTAATTCTTTAATCTGATTTTTTCTGTTTCTAACGAAATCTTTTAAATCAGCGATACATTCGGAAGTATCATTGATACCCGGAATTATGGGAACTCTAATTATAACTTTCGATTTATTACTCAGAAGAAAATCCAGATTTTTAATAATTAGAGTGTTTTTAACACCTGTATATTTATAATGTAAATCGGAATTCACAAATTTCATATCATACAAAAACAAGTCTGCATAATGACTAATAACATCAAGTTTATCTGTAGTACATAAACCTGTAGTATCTATGGTTATATGCAGATCTTTCTTCTTGCATTCCATTAATACCTGTGCTAAAAAATCGCATTGGGCCAATGGTTCACCTCCAGAAAAAGTAACTCCTCCTCCACTTTGAGTAAAGAAGTTTACATCTTTCAATATTTCATCCATTAACGTTTGAACAGATACTGATTTACCAATCTTTTGCATTTGAACAAATTTCTCTCCATCAAGAAAACGTTCTTGTTCAAATTCTTCTATATCAAAAGAAATTCCCTCCGGATTATGACACCAGGTACATTTTAACGGACAACCTTTAAAAAACACAGTGGTTCTTATACCAGGCCCATCATTTAAAGCAAAACGCTTTATATCAAATATCTTTCCTTCCATGAAAAATAAATTGATTTATAATAAAAAAACAGAAAAAACAGGTTGTATTAATGAGTAGTACAAACAACCTTAAATAGGGGAGAAAACATCAACAAATCCAGCACTCATACAAGCCTTTATCGCTCTTTTTTAAATTTGATGTTCTGTAGCTAATCATGTTTTTATTATTTATTGCGATAAAAGTAGAAATTTAGAACTGAGAATCAAATATTTTGACAAAAAAAAGGCTGTCAAATTATTGACAGCCTTTTAATATATCATATCGATCTGTTATCCTAAATAAGACTTCAAAAGCTTACTTCTAGAAGTATGTCTTAATCTTCTAATTGCTTTTTCTTTAATCTGTCTTACCCTTTCTCTTGTTAATCCAAAACGCTCTCCAATTTCTTCAAGCGTCATTTCCTGAGTTTGAATTCCAAAGAAAAGCTTAATAATATCAGATTCTCTTTCTGTTAAAGTAGCTAAAGCTCTTTCGATCTCTCTTGCTAACGATTCATTAATTAAAGTTTTATCCGCATTTGGAGAATCTCCATTAACCAATACATCTAATAAACTATTATCCTCACCTTCAACAAATGGTGCATCTACAGAAATATGACGTCCTGAGACTCTTAATGTGTCAGCAACCTTATCTACAGGTAATTCTAATTTATCAGCTAATTCTTCCGGAGATGGCTTACGCTCATTTTCCTGCTCAAATTTAGAATAAGCTTTATTAATTTTATTTAACGATCCAACCTGGTTTAATGGCAATCTTACAATTCTTGACTGTTCAGCCAAAGCCTGCAAAATAGATTGACGAATCCACCAAACTGCATAAGATATAAACTTAAAACCTCTTGTTTCATCAAATTTTTCAGCAGCTTTAATCAATCCTAAGTTTCCTTCATTAATTAAATCAGGAAGGCTTAATCCTTGATTTTGATACTGCTTTGCTACAGAAACTACGAATCTTAAGTTTGCTCTTGTTAGCTTTTCCAAAGCTACTTGATCACCTTTTTTGATCCTTTGAGCTAATTCTACTTCTTCTTCTACAGATATCAATTCCTCGCGACCAATTTCCTGTAAATACTTATCTAAGGAAGCACTCTCACGATTGGTAATTGATTTTGTTATTTTAAGTTGTCTCATATTCCGATATGCAAAATGTGGCGCAAAATTATACTTTTAAAACATAAAATCCAACAATTTATTATAATTGAGACAAATTAATTTTTATTACTAATCTTCAAGATTAATAGCATAATAAGCAACTTGTCCATTTGGATATACTCCGGTGATAAACAATCCTCCATCAGTGGTAGCTATTACATTTTTTAAGTCTGATATAGTTTTTATAGGCAATCTGTTAGCCTTTAAAATTATAAAACCTTCATTTATACCACTTTGCTTTAGTTTACCTCCAGTTAGTTCAACAATTTTCATACCATAACCTACTCCTAATTTCTCTTTTTCTTCTTCTGTTAGTTCTCTAAGTTCAGCTCCTAACAGATCAGAAATTCCCTTTTTTTCTTTCACTAAATCAGTTGAACCATAACTATTACGTAAAATTACGGTAAATTGTTTATTTTTTCCAGATCTTTTAACAATTAAATTCACTTTATCACCAGGACGGTGCTGACTAACTTGTTCAATAAGCTCTGAATTGGTATTTACTTTTATATCATCAATGCTAATAATAATGTCACCTTCTTCTATTCCAGCCTTATCAGCACCACCGTTTACAGTAACAGCATCCACGTAAACACCTTCTACTTTGTCAATATCTAGTTCTTTAGCTAATTCGGCATCAACACCTCTGATTTGAACCCCAATAAAAGCTCGTTGAACTTCACCAAACTCTTTTAAATCAGCCACAACCTTTTGTACAATACCTACTGGTACAGCAAAAGAATAACCTGCATATGAACCGGTTTGGGAGGCAATAGCTGTATTAATTCCTACCAACTCACCATAAGTATTTACAAGAGCTCCTCCACTATTACCTGGATTAACGGCAGCATCTGTTTGTATAAACGATTCAATACCCATTGGCTGATTGTTATTACGCATAATATTAATATTACGTGATTTTGCACTTACAATTCCTGCAGTAACAGTCGATGTCAGGTTAAATGGGTTTCCTACAGCCAGCACCCATTCTCCAATTTTTAGAGCATCGGAATCGCCATAGGTTAAATATTTTAATCCTTTTTCATCAATCTTAAGCAAGGCAATATCTGTTGTAGGATCTGTACCTATTAATTCTGCAGTATAAGAACGCCTGTCATTTAATATCACTTCTATTTCATCAGCGCCATCAATCACATGATTATTAGTGGTAATATATCCATCTTCAGAAATAATAACTCCAGATCCTGATCCCATCACTAATCCCTGTCCCTGATCAGGCATTCCTCTTCTTGGACCAAAGAAATATTCAAAAAGAGGATTTCCGTACGAATATCCATTTGATTGAGATTGTTTTTTAGTCATTACGTGAACTACAGCTTCAACAGATTTTTCGGCTGCAGTGGTAAAATCAGGAACTTCTGCAGGTGCACTACTTCCTGGCAATGATGCATACCTGGCTGCTGGTATTACTGATTTTTCAACTGTAACCAATCCTGAGTGAGGTTTGACAACTAAAACAAAAGCATAAACCCCAACAATAGCACCTAATACGGCTATTAAAAACACATAAAATATTTTTTTAACATTCATAACTGTATATTTTAAAGTTATCGATAAAGCATTTAATAAATTTCTATTTCAAAATTCGCAAATTATATACCTTTCAAAGACTGTTAAAGCACCATTAACCTAATTTTAACTCAATTTTCCTTAACTTTGTAGTCATTTAAAATCACAACTCAAACATAAAACAATCTAAATATCAATAAGTTCTATAAATTAAGATGCAAATAAACTTTTTCAAATATCAGGGTACCGGCAATGACTTTGTGATTATAGATAATCGAAACGGTAATTTTGACAGTAAAAACATACAACTTGTCAGTTTTTTATGTGATAGAAGAATGGGAATTGGTGCTGACGGATTAATGTTACTTGAAAACAATGCCAAACCAGATGTGGATTTTACCATGAGATATTTTAACAGTGATGGCAAGGAAGCTTCGATGTGCGGAAATGGAGGTAGATGTATTGCAGCCTTTGCTGTTCACCAGAATGCAGTTAGTAACACTGATAAATTCCTTTTTGAGGCGGTTGACGGAATGCATGAAGCCAGTTATAAAGATGGTATCGTAAGTTTAATGATGACAGACGTTGCCACAATTACAGCAGGTGCAGATTATTTCTTTTTAGATACTGGTTCTCCTCATTTTGTAAGTCATAAAACTGAAATTGACGACATTGATATCGTAAAATATGGTTCAGAGATTAGATATTCTGATCAATTTAAACCTGGAGGAACAAATGTTAACATTGTTGAATCACTAACAGATACCCATATAAAAGTAAGAACCTACGAACGTGGTGTTGAAGATGAAACCTATTCATGTGGAACTGGGGTTGTAGCTTCTGCAATAAGTACATTTGTCAAGGATAAAAAAAGCAAATCGTTTGATATCGACGTAAAAGGTGGTAAACTTAAGGTTGAGTTTGAAGGCGATGAATCAAATGGATTTAATAACATTTGGTTAATTGGTCCTGCAACTTTTGTTTTTAAAGGAAATATTGAAGTTAACTTATAATTCAATTTTAGAGCAAAAAAAAAGAGTCAATAGATATAATGATCTATTGACTCTTTTTTTTATATTATATTCCTTTTTTATCGTCTAATTCCTCTTTTCCTTAATTCTCTCCGATACTTTGCTGCATTAACATTATGCTGAGTTAAGGTTTTCGCAAAATTATGATATCCCGAAAAATCTTCTTTGGCACACATATAATAGTATTTGTGCTCTTTACGGTTTAAAACAGAATTAATTCCTACTATTGAAGGTATTCTTATTGGTCCTGGAGGCAAGCCTGCATACATATAAGTATTATATGGAGAATCAATCTCTAAATCCTTACTAAGCACGCGTTGAATCGAAAAATCACCCAATGCATATTTAACGGTTGGATCTGCCTGCAACCTGATATTTTTATTTAATCGATTTAAATACAATCCGGCAACAACAGGTTTTTCATCCGACATAATCGTTTCTTCATCAACAATAGAAGCCAAAATACTCACTTCTACAGGACTTAATCCTAAGGCTTTCGCTTTATCTCTTTTTTCTTCTGACCAAAATCTATCGTACTCCTTTTTCATTCTGGCAACAAAAGCCTTTGCATCTGTATTCCAATACATTTGATATGTATTAGGAATAAACATTGCTAAAAAAGTTTCTTGAGTAAAACCTAATTCTTTTATTAAACTATCATTACTAAAAAGAGATACCAGCTCGGCAGAATCAACCATTAGTTTAGCAGAAATTACAGATGCCAACTGACCTGGTTTTCGGATGTTATTAAATGTAATATTTAAAGCTTCCTGACGACCGGAACGTAATAAATTAATCAACTGATTATTATTCATTCCTTGCTTCAATAGATATCGTCCTCCTTTTATAAGATCGTGGTATCCTTTTTTCTGAGCTACCCAAACAAAGCTTTCAATGTCTTTTAAAACACCCTTATCTTCAATAATCTTTTTTAAACCAGAAAAAGAAGTTCCATTAGGCACATATAGATAAGGAGATTCTACTTTTGTCAGATCAACATTATTACCATATATATAACGATAAAATCTTCCTCCTAACAAAACAGCTAATAATACTAATACAACTATAAAAAGCCACATTCTCCTAAGAGTCTTGGTCATCTTCATTTTTGTTTTTCGCACCTTGCTATTCATTAAACAAAATTAATATTGACTTCAAATATATTTAATTCAATCAAATAATCTCATATATTATTACAAATTCAACTAAGAAATAAAATATAATTAAATAGAATATTATATTTTTGAAGTTTATTTGATTTAAGAAACACGCTAAACATAAAGGAAAATGCGAAAAATAATTTTACCTGTTGCTATTTTTATAGGATTAATTGGATGTAGATCATTAAGTGATACAGGAAGTTCAAGTTTCAGCGATAGCAATTCTCCATATGTTAAAGAAGAGCCAAAAGTTAAACCTGTAGTTAAGGAAACTAAAGATATTGTTGTAAAGGAAGAAAAGGTTAGAGTAATTGAAGAAGAAGACAAATCTTTCAAATACTATGTAATTATAGGTTCTTTTAAAGTTCTATCCAATGCTAAAAACTATAAAAGTACATTAATAGAAGAAGGCTTTACTCCTGTAATTCTTGAAAATGAAAATGGTTTATACAGAGTATCTGTAGCTGCCTATAATGATGAAATGGATGCACGAAGTAAAGTTGGAAACATCAGAGATCAATACGAAAAATACAATGATACCTGGCTGCTAATTAGAAAAATGTAATAATTCACTTAAGAATAAGACCTTTAAGAAATTTAATAGTTTTATATATATTTGCAGCACTTAATTACCGAAATAATAAATTAAATAATATATGTACAAGCCAGTAAAACTAACAGAAAGTGTTTATTACGTAGGAGTTAACGATCGTAGAACACATTTGTTTGAAAACATGTGGCCTATTGACAGAGGAGTTGCATACAACTCTTATGTTATTGATGATGAAAAAGTTGCTCTCATTGACTCTGTTGAAATAGGACAAGTTGAAAAATACCTAAAGAAGATTAAGGCGATCATTGGAGACAAAGATATTGATTATCTTGTTGTTAATCACATGGAGCCAGATCACGGAGGTTCTATTGATATTATCAAAAAAATGTATCCAAACATTCAAATCGTTGGTAATAAAAAGACACTACCAATGCTTGAGGGTTACTTCGGTATTTCAGACAATACTATTGAAGTTAAAGAAGGTGATACTTTAAGTTTAGGTAAACATACTTTAAACTTCTACATGGTTCCTATGGTACACTGGCCTGAAACTATGGTTACTTTTGAATCAACAGAAAAAATCCTTTTCTCAGCTGATGCATTTGGTACTTTCGGAACTTTGGACGGAGGAATTTTTGATGATGAGTTTGAATTTGATTATTATCGCGATGAGATGAGAAGATACTACTCTAACATCGTTGGAAAATATGGTTCTCCGGTTCAAAAAGCATTATCAAAATTAGCTGGATTAGAAATCAACATGATTGCATCTACGCATGGTCCTATCTGGAGAAACTACATTTCTGAAGTCATTTCAATGTATGATCGCTGGAGTAAATACGAAACTGAAGAAGGCGTAGTTGTAGCTTATGCTTCGATGTATGGAAACACCGAAGAAATGGCTGAAGCAGTTGCCAGAGAACTTGCAGAAAATGGCATCAAACATATCAGAGTTCATGATGTTTCAAAATCTCATGCCTCATTTATTATTTCAGATATCTTTAAATACAAAGGATTAATTCTTGCAAGTCCTACTTATTGCAACGAACTTCATCCAAATATGGAATCATTAACTACAAAATTGGTTCATATGGGAGTTCAAAATCACTACTTAGGAATACTTGGTTCATTTTCATGGGCTGGTGCTGCGGTTAAAAAACTTACCGCTATTGGAGAAGAATTAAAATGGGAATTCGTTGGTGAAAGCGTTGAAGAAAAACACGCTTTAAAAGCTGACAAATACGAAGCTTGTCTTGCCTTGGGTAAAGCTATGGCTGACAGACTTAAAGCAGACAGATAGTAATTTCTATTTCTCACATAAAATAATAAATCCACTTCATTTCGAGGTGGATTTTTTTATAAAAAAAGTCGCCCTATAAAAATAAGACGACTCTGCAATATCTAAAGCAAATTCAGCTATTAAGCATCAATATTTGCATAAGTAGCATTTTCTTCAATAAATTCTCTACGAGGAGGAACATCATCTCCCATCAACATTGAGAATACTCTGTCAGCCTCAGCTGCACTTTCAATTGAAACCTGACGTAAAGTTCTTTGCTCCGGATTCATAGTTGTTTCCCAAAGCTGTTCTGCATTCATCTCACCTAAACCTTTGTATCGTTGAATGTGTACAGAATCTTCTTTACCGCCACTATATTGTTCAATAAATTCACGTCGTTGCTGTTCATTCCAGCAATACGCTTCTGCTTTACCCTTTTTACATAAATACAAAGGTGGTGTTGCAATGTATAAATAACCATTTTCAACCAAGCCCCTCATATATCTAAAGAAGAAAGTCATGATCAAAGTAGTAATGTGACTACCATCCACATCGGCATCCGTCATAATTACAACTTTATGATATCTTAATTTTGCAAGGTTTAAAGCTTTACTATCTTCATCGGTACCAATTGTTACACCTAAAGCTGTAAATATATTTTTAATCTCATCACTATCAAACACCTTATGTTGAAGCGCTTTCTCAACATTAAGAATCTTTCCTCTCAACGGAAGAATAGCCTGAAACTTACGATCTCTACCTTGCTTAGCAGTTCCACCTGCCGAATCTCCCTCCACAAGGAATACTTCACACAATGAAGGATCTTTTTCAGAACAGTCAGCTAACTTACCTGGTAAACCACCACCTGACATTACGGTTTTACGCTGCACCATTTCACGAGCTTTACGAGCTGCATGACGAGCAGTTGCTGCAAGAATCACCTTATTTACAATAACTTTTGCATCTTTAGGATTCTCTTCCAGATAATGACCTAACGCAGCACTAACAGCCTGATCAACAGCCAAACTCACTTCTGAGTTTCCTAATTTAGTTTTTGTTTGTCCCTCAAACTGAGGTTCTTGAACTTTAACTGAAATAACAGCAGTTAAACCTTCCCTAAAGTCATCCCCTGCAATATCAAATTTCAATTTCGAAAGCATTCCTGATTTATCAGCCCAGTTTTTTAATGTACGGGTTAAACCTCTTCTAAAACCAGTTAAGTGAGTACCTCCTTCAATGGTATTAATGTTATTCACATATGAATAAACATTCTCACTAAAAGAAGTATTATACTGAATAGCCAACTCTACAGGAACATCATTTTTTTCTGTTGTAATATGAATAATGTTTTCTGTTAAAGTTTCTCTGGTTTCATCAATAAATCTTACAAATTCTTCCAATCCGTTTTCTGAATGAAATTCTTCCGTTTTAAAATCTCCGTTTTCATCCACTTCTCTTTCATCTGTAAGCGTAATTGTAATACCCTTATTTAAGAAAGCCAATTCTCTTAAACGGTTTGATAAAATAGAATATTTATATTCTGTTGTAGTAAAAATTGATCCATCAGGTGTAAATGTAACAGTTGTACCAGTTATATCAGTAGTACCTAACTCTTGTAATTCCCCCTGAGGAATACCAATGGAATATTCTTGTTGATAGACTTTTCCATCTCTATGCACTTCTGCTTTTAAATAAGTAGATAAGGCATTTACACAAGAAACACCTACTCCATGTAAACCACCAGATACTTTATATGAATCTTTATCGAATTTACCTCCGGCATGAAGCACTGTCATTACAACTTCTAATGCTGATTTACCTTCTTTTTCATGATGATCAACAGGAATACCTCGACCATTATCCGTAACTGAGATAGAATTATCTTCAAGTATCTTAACACTAATTGTATCACAATGCCCAGCTAATGCTTCGTCAATTGAGTTATCCACAACCTCATAAACAAGGTGATGTAACCCCTTCACTCCTACATCTCCAATATACATGGCTGGACGCTTTCTAACAGCTTCCAATCCCTCTAATACCGTAATACTATTTGCGGAATAACCATTACCCTGACCCGGGTTGTTTTCTTTAATATTTTCTTCGCTCATCAATTATAGATTTCGTTGCATTATTTCTTCTATATTGTACTTTAACAAAGGTTTTTACCAATTGCAAAAAGACTTACAAATATAACAAAAATAGCTGCTTTTAAAAGCACAATATGTATGTTTTTATTAACACCACATATCACTGTATATCTGAGCATTACACCAATATAAACAACAAATATTTTAATACCTCCTCAATCGTTAATTTTAGTAAACCAAACAGAGTGAAATTATTTTACATCATAACTGTAATTATACCCTCATTTTTTACTCTTTTTCCTTACAATTAATACAATCACTCATCCATCCCTCCTCACAAATTATTGAGTTCTCCTTTTATTTAGCTAAAATTGCAACATAACACATCAATAGCAATAAATACAACTTAAAAACATATTAACCTATGAAAAATTTATACTTTCTTTTTTTAATATTTGGAGTCTTTGCTTGTCAAATTCAGGTGTCAGTCGATTCAAAGGAAGTAACAACTATTGATTCAATATTAAAAAATATTAAAGAACCCAGCATTCCTGAACAATCAATTATTGTAACAGATTTTGGAGCCAAAGGTGATTCCATAACACCAAATAAAATTGCGGTTGATAAAGCAATTAAAGAACTAAAGAATAAAGGTGGAGGTAAATTAATATTTCCAGCTGGTCAATATTTTATGAATGGCCCTATTCATTTAGTAAGTAATATGGATTTACATCTGGAAAAACATGCCCGAATTTTCTTCAGCTCCGATTACAAAAATTATTTACCTGTTGTAAAAACAAGTTGGGAGGGAACTTTTATATACAATTACAGTCCATTTATTTATGCTTATAACTGTGAAAACATTCGTATAACAGGTGAAGGTATTATCGACGGAGAGGCTTCTGAAACTTGGGCAAAATGGCATGGTAAGCAGAAAAAAGATCAACTATTAAGCCGTGAAATGAACCATAACAACACCCCTATTGATCAACGTATTTTTGGAGAAGGGCATTATCTACGTCCTCAATTAATTCAACTTTACGATTGCAAAAACATTTTAGTAGAAGGAGTTAAAATTGAAGATTCACCCTTTTGGTGCCTACACCTTCTTCGCTGCGAAAACATTACCGTTAGAAATATAAAATACGAAGCATACAATAAAAACAACGATGGTATTGACCCTGAGTACTCCAAAAATATACTAATTGAAGATATTACTTTTAACAATTCAGATGATAATATAGCCATTAAATCTGGTAGAGATGATGAAGGAAGAGCTTCTGAATTTCATTCTGAAAACATCGTTGTTCGTAATTGCCACTTCAAAGGACTTCATGCCATTGTAATTGGTAGTGAAATGTCAGCTGGAGTTGAAAATGTATTTGTTGAAAATTGTGATTTTTCGGGAAAATTAAAACGTGGTATCTACTTAAAATCCAATCCAGACAGAGGCGGATACATTAAAAATATCTTTATTAACAATGTTAAGTTTGGCGAAGTTGAAGATTGTATCTATATCACTTCATTCTACCACAACGAAGGAGAAGGGCATATTACAGAAATTAAGGACATCTACTTTGAGAATATATCTTGTCAAAAGGCAAATAGTTCAGGGATTGTAATGCAAGGATTTCCTGACAAAAAACTTTCTGATATCTATTTCAAAAACATCAGAATTGACAGCACTTCCAATCCTTTAAGTATGGAAAACACAGAAAACATAAGCTTTAGCGATGTTGTCATAGGACAATTAGCTACATCTCCATCTTTTGTACATTAACAAAACTTAAATAACTGATAACAAAAAAAAGCATGGCGGATCACTACCATGCTTTTCTTTTTTTAACCTAAACCTTTGTATGAAAAAACTTAATGAACTTTTTATTACATAATACTAATTGCTTTTATAAATTAATTACCTATTTATTTTTAATTTCCTCCAATCATGTCAACCAATCTAAGTTCAAATCAAAATCAGATAAAACTTTTAGTCAACCTCAATACTTTGTTATCAATTATCATTTGACAGAAACAAAAGTACAGAACTATTTCATTCATTACGGTTAATGCGGGGTTAAAGTCAGTTAAGGAAAAGTTAAAGTAAAAACTCGCGATTGAAAATACTTTATATTTACGCAATGAATTATTAGAACAAGCAATGAAAAAGAAATCGATAATAGGATTAATTGTGTTAATGGGATTTTCATTATTAGGAATAATTCTCGTTCAATTTTTGTGGATGAACAATGCCATACAAGTTCAAAATGAAAAATTTACAGCTACAGTATATGATGCATTAAATGCATCTATTAGAAGGGTTGAAAAAGAACAGGCTGCTAACTTTTTTATGCAACAGTTTTTATCCAATCAAATTCCATCGCAACAACCATTAAGTAACAACAACAGAAACACCATACCTTATTTCCCGCAACCAAAATTAAACAATGAAAATATTCTGGACCATATAACTGATGGTGAAAATAAAGATCTCTCAAATTCAGGTGGTGGTACTTTTGAAGCTCATTTTGAAATACAAAGCAATGGAGAACCTCAACAAGTAACCATTAAAAAAGAAAACATTGACTTCAATAACAAAAACGATGTTATGGCAATGGAACAGGCCATAGCATTAATGGAAGATTCCATAAAAAGGGTTTTAGGTCAGAATGGAAATATGGATGCATTAAATATGTTTAACCAATTCAGTTATGAATTACAAATGCGTTCTGTTAATCCACTACAAAGATTAAATACAAATGACCTGAATAACGTTTTAGACTACGAATTAAATGCAAGGGGTATTGATTTAGATTACGAATATGGCATTATCAATAGAAACACAGGGAAATTAACCAATATTTATACTGGCAATTACTACAAAGACGACAGTGATTTTAAGTTTGTTGCTAATCTTTTTCCTAATGATATTTTCAGAAGCTGGTCTCCTATTGCCTTAGATATTTACTTCCCTCATCAAGGGCAATTTATTATTAAATCATTAGGTGTATTATTTGGTTCCTCTATTGTTTTTACCCTTTTTATTTTACTTACATTTTTATACACCTTACGAACCATCGTAAACCAGAAAAAACTTTCTGAGATAAAGTCAGACTTTATCAATAACATGACGCATGAATTTAAAACACCAATAGCAACTATAAACCTGGCAACCGACAATATTGCTAATCCAATGATTATAAACAAGCCGGAACACATTTCTTCCTTCTTAAAGATTATTAAAGAAGAAAACAAAAGAATGAACAATCAGGTTGAACGGGTTTTACAAATGTCGTTAATTGAAAAAAGAGATTTTCAATTGATGCCTGTTGAAAAAGACTTACATCAATTAATAAATGACGCCACTCAAAAGATGCAGCTGTTAGCTGAACAAAAATCAGCTGTAATATCCAGTCATTTAAATGCTGAGCTAACTGTTTTTAATGTAGATGAAGTTCATTTCACTAATGTAATCGTCAACCTGCTTGAGAACGCCTTGAAATACTCTAAAGAAAATCCTGTAATTGATATTATCACCCAAAACACTAAAAATGGCATTGAAATATCCATACGTGATAATGGAATTGGGATGAGCAAAGAACAACAGGCAAAAGTATTTGAAAAGTTTTTTAGAGCTACAAAAGGAAATATTCACAATGTAAAAGGTTTTGGATTAGGACTTAGTTATGTAAAAGCAATCATGCTTCAACATGGTGGAAACATATTTGTAAAAAGTAAATTAGGCGAAGGTTCAGAATTTAAATTATTTTTACCTTTTAAATAATAATCAACTTAACATCACACTTCAGCGTAAAATAATATCAAAATGAGCGATAAGAAAAAAGTATTCATGGTAGAAGACGACCAAAATTTTGGTACGGTAATGAAATCATATTTGGAAATTAATGGCTTTGATGTTACCTGGATAAAAGATGGTATTAATGCCATGAAAACATTTGTTGTTGGTCATTTTGACATTTGTATTTTAGATGTGATGCTACCCAACGTTGATGGATTTACTATTGGAAAGGAAATTAAAGAAAAAGAAGAAAGTATTCCTTTAATATTTTTAACTGCAAAAACTTTAAAAGAAGATGTATTGCAAGGATTTGGAATTGGCGCTGACGATTATGTAACAAAACCTTTTGATTCGGAAATACTTATAGCCAAAATCAATGCCATTTTAAATCGCAGTACTCAAAAAGAAGAAGCTGACACTCCTAGTACATTTAACTTAGGATGTATTGAATTTAACTTTGATTTAAGAACGCTTACGTCTAAAGAAGGCGTACATCAACTTTCACCCAAGGAAGCAGAACTTTTAAAGCTTTTATGTATTGACATCAATAAAGTTATGCTTCGCGAAAAAGCATTAAACTCAATTTGGGGCGAAAACAACTATTTCACCACACGAAGTATGGATGTTTACATTACCAAACTCAGAAAATATTTAAAAGCTGAACCTCGAATTGAAATCATTAACATACACGGTAGTGGATATTTACTAAAATTGAAAGACGAAGAAAATTAAGTACTATTCATCAACTTCTGAAACTTTATAAAGACTATCTTTAATATCTGAAGAGAACGACATTAGTTTCAGAAGTTTGAATGAGCTTATCTCTGGTTTATACAAAGGTATCCTAAATTTAGGGCTCAACATGTAAGCCATATTATCTTGAATTAACACCTCAAACGGTAATGATGAAATATACTCCTTCCCAAGAAATTCTAACAACTCTTTTTCTACTGCATTATTAAATGTTACTCCAAAAACAGCAATTTCTTTATCTTCAAAGCAAATTTCATAGGCCAATTCAGCATCTCCTTCTCCCGACATAATATTTTGCCTAACAACTGTTATAGCCTCAATATACTCATCAAACTCACCCAATTCTACCACATCATTAAATTTTGCCATCGTAGGAAGAAAACGGTATGAACTTAATTCTTCCACTGATAAATCCTCGCCATACTTAACTGGAGATTGAGAAAAAACAGACATGGCATTTAAAGCCAGAGAGTCAATTTTTGAAGTCATAAATTCAACATCTTCACCATTGGCTTTACTGTTAAAATAAGCATGAACAAAATAATGAGGATTTAACATCGTTAGCAAACTCTGCTGTCCTTTACCGATAATCCCAACCCTGATCGTAGAACCAAAAGCAGCCTTATCTCCAACTCCTGTTGCCATACTCGTTAGTTCATCGCATGTAAAAATAATTACACATAACGAATCTTCGTGCGAAGGATGATACATACCAACAACTTCAAAACCATTATTAACCAAAGTTTTGGTTACTTCAGTTGTCATTACACGAACCGACTTATCAAAAGTACCAAATCCATAAAATGGCTTAATAGCTAAAGCTGAATGAAATACACCAACAAGCAGCAATAAAAGCAGCGAATATTTTAAATTAAGTTTACCCAATGATTACATTACTTTGTACTGTTGCAATTTAAAAATATTTTACAAATTAACACTCTTTAACATTGTAAAAAATCTCAAATTCTCAATAATGTAATTTTTCACTTTTTGGGTCGCAATTTCTGTTTCACCTGATACAAAAGAATGGCCTGCTTTTTCCCCTTTAGTTTGATGGTGCCTACATCTTTAAAATTGTACTCATCTTTATTCTCAAAATATTCGTACAACACTCCTGAAATCAACAAGTTTTGTTTATACTCATTGCACATAGACTCAATACGGGCAGCGGTATTTATAGTATCACCATTGTATGAAATATCCCTACGAATACTCCCAACCTGCAATACCATTACTTTACCTACATGTAAACCCGCTTTAAATTTTGGCTCCTCGCCGTACTTTCTCCGATAATACCAATATCTACGCTGCACTGTCCGCTGAAATGAATAAAACGCTTTTATGCAGTTGTTATTTCTAACCCCATCTCTTACATTCCATGAAATAATTGCCCCATCACCTAAATACTGATAAACTTCTCCGTGATAGTTATAAATGATAGAAAGATCATTAAAAACATCCTGAACCAAACGACTGAACTTCTCATGCCCTAACCTTTCTGCAATTGTTGTAGAAGCTTTCATATCGACAAACATGAAAATCTTTTTTTCCTCATAAGGTTTATTCAACCTCCCGAAAAACCAATTGAAAAAGTTTGTAATTCCTATTTTTTTATACATCTCTTTAACGGAATTACTGGCAATACAGGCTAAATAAAAATAGGCTAAAAAGCGAATATGCTCCATCTCCAATTTTGGCATTTTGGCCAGAATGGTACGATAGTCTTTTAGCGATTCCAAAGTAACCGATTTATTGGCTGCCAGATAAAGAATAGCAAATGCCAACAAAAAATACAGTAGAGATCTTAAGAATATCATTGATCTGATAGGCGAAAATCGCATAATCCTATCAGAAAACAACGTATCTAAAAAAGTAAATAAGGTAGATATTGAAACTGCCAAAAAAACAGTATTGGTATAAATAGAATCAACTGTAAGCAGGTTAAAATAGTTAACAAACAAGGATTGGTTTCCTGTTATGAAAACATAAAAGAAAAGCGCAAAATTCCAAAAAAGCAAATGAAACCGCAAAGAGCGATATAAGCTACTAAACCATATTTTGATTTTTTCTCGTAAAAACACTTTGTATCCCCTTGTTAATAACCATAAGTATGTTTATAAATCAACTTTTGGCTATAGTGTAAGCATTCTTACCCATGTACTTTTGTAGCCTGATTTTGTTTCATTTGAGGTGTAGTTTTTATTAACAAAACATAAAAAAAGCTGTTTGAAAAAATCAAACAGCTTTATAAAACTTTTTATCAATCTCTATATCAAATCAATGCTTCGCTTAACAAATTTTGTAAGCGCTTCACCTTTAAGCATGTTATTTGAAAGCAAGGCCAAATCAATTAATTGAGATACTAATTTATTATCATTACTGAAACCATTTAATATTTCAGTTTTCTTAGTGTTCAACTCACTGATTTTTTTATCCACATCTGCTAATTCATCTTTTTGAGCCTGAGGAATTTCTTCATCTTTCTTACCTTCCTTAGCTTTTTCTAATTCCTGGCGTTTTCCGTTTAAGCTCTCAATTTTACCACGAACTGAATCAACCTGCTCTCCTACTGATTTGTTTTTATCTTCTAAGATACGCTCAACTAAAGGATGATTTTCGTTTACAACCAATTGGTAACTATCTGGCATTTCACCGTAAAAGTTCATACCACCACCTTGCATTGCACTCATTTCCTTCATACGACGCATAAACTCTTGTTGCGTAATAATTGCAGGATTTGCATCAGCTCCCATAGCTTCAAAAGCAACAATAAAGTTCATTTTATCGCTATTTGGAACCTTAGCTGTGAATACAGCTGTTAAATCATCTTTATCTTTAGCTAATAATTTAGACTCTAATGTATTTTCCTTTGGTATCAGTTTTTCAGCTACATCACCATCAACACGAACAAATCTGCATTTATCAAGCTTTTGCTCCATATGATTAATAAAGTGTGTATCTAACTGGCCATCCATTAGCAATACATCATAACCTTTTGCTTTTGCTCCTTCAATAAAGCTATGTTGCTCTTCAGCATTTGTTGTATATAAATATACAAGTTGCTTATCTTTATCTGTTTGATTTTCCTTGATGATATCTTTGTATTCATCGAAAGTAAAATACTTTCCATCAGTATTTTTTAACAGCGTAAATTTCTGTGCTTTATCATAGAATTTCTCTTCTGTTAACATACCATACTCAATGAATAACTTCAATGAATCCCATTTTTCTTCAAAGCCTTTTCTGTCTTCTTTAAAAATTTCAGCTAAACGATCTGCTACTTTTTTGGTGATATGGTTCGATATCTTTTTAACATTTCCGTCAGCTTGCAGATATGAACGGGAAACATTTAATGGAATATCTGGAGAATCAATTACACCGTGTAATAATGTTAAGAATTCAGGAACAATATTTTCAACAGAATCAGTAATAAATACCTGATTACTATATAACTGAATTTTATTTTTCTGAACCTCTACATTATTTTTAATCTTTGGGAAATATAAAATTCCAGTTAGATTAAAAGGATAGTCCACATTTAAGTGAATATTAAAGATCGGATCATCACTCATTGGATATAAATCCTTGTAGAATTTATTATAATCCTCATCTTTTAACTCGGTTGGTTTTTTAGTCCATAGAGGATTTGTATCATTAACAACATTATCCTCTTCTAATTCAACCTCTTTACCATCTTTCCACTCTGTTTTCTTTCCAAAAGTAACTTCTACAGGTAAAAAGCGACAGTATTTATTTAATAAACGCGTAATTTCTGCCTTCTCAAGAAACTGTTTGTTTTCATCATCGATATATAAAACGATATCAGTTCCTCTATCTTCTTTCTTAATTTCTTCAAGTGTATACTCCGGACTACCATCACAAGACCACTTTACAGCCTGAGCACCTTCTTTATGAGACAAAGTATTAATTTCCACTTTCTTTGACACCATAAATGAAGAGTAGAATCCTAATCCAAAATGACCAATAATGGCATTTGCATCATTTTTATACTTATCAAGAAATTCTTCAGCTCCAGAAAAAGCAATTTGATTAATATACTTATCAATTTCTTCGGCAGTCATACCTACCCCTCTATCAGAAATGGTTAAAGTTTTCTTTTTCTCATCAATAGAAATTTTAACTTTTAAATCACCCATTTCACCTTTAAACTCTCCTACACTAGATAAAGTTCTTAACTTTTGAGATGCATCTACAGCATTAGATACCAACTCTCTCAAAAAGATTTCATGATCTGAATAAAGGAACTTTTTAATGATGGGGAATATATTTTCGGACGTTACCCCAATATGACCTTTTGACATAGTATTATTTGTTTTTTTATTGATTAAACATTTTTTCCGGAGGCACTATTTCAAATGGCATGCCAAGCAAGAGATAATGACATATAGACACATTTTATGACAGTACCTCTGACATTAATACAGCAATACATCTTTTTATCTGCTAATTAGTGCATATTAAACCCACAATATGCTTCAGAAAACCTATTGCACATTAAAATTACGATATTCTAATGCCTAATCCGAAATAAATAAAAAACCCCATTGATAAAAATATCAATGGGGCTCTGGTTTAGATTAGAGTACAAATCTCTACTTTATATAGCAGAACTACCTCGCTCTTCTGTACGGATACGAATACATTGTTCTAGGGGTGTTACAAATATCTTTCCGTCTCCAACTTCTCCTTGGTTACCATTGTGCGATTTAGCTGCTCGTATAATTGCTTCGATTGTAGTTTCTACAAATTCATCGTTTACCGCTATTTCAACTCTCATTTTTGGTGTTAGGTTAGGAATAACCTCTTTACCACGATAAACTTCTTTACTAATTTGATTTCCATGTCCGGATACTCTGGATACGGTAATACGGGTGATACCTGCCTGAATCAATCCTTCTCGAACCTGATCCAATTGGTATGCTCTTATAATTGCTGTTACTAATTTCATTTGCTTAATATTTATTTAAAATAACATGTAACGCTCAAATAAATCGATTCTTAATCTAATGTTATAAAACTTTATTTGTTCGCTTCATTTTTCTCTTATTAATATTAGGTATTACTGGTATTAAATATCTTGAATTTCATATGTTTTACAAAATAACCAATTCCCAGTTCAACGTATTAATATTAAAAGACAATTTATAAATACTATAAACTTAAATTATTGATAAACTCTAGTTTGGATTTAACATACCATAACCACGTTCTCCGTGGAATGAATGATCCAGCCCCGTCATCTCTTCTTCATCAGTGGCTTTTAATCCTATTAGTTTCTCTACAACCCAAATAATAGCAATAGTTGTAACAATAGAATATCCAATAGCAATTACAACAGTAACGCCTTGTACCCAGAATTGATCCCATGAAGTCCAGATTCCATCTGCAGTATTTGCTGCTGCATCAGCCATCCAGCTGTCTCTGATAAAGAACGACAATAAAATAGCTCCAACAATTCCTCCTACGCCATGTACTCCAAAAGCATCCAAAGAATCATCATATCCTAATTTATCTTTAAGCATTAAAGCTCCGTAACAAATAATAGAAGAAATAGCTCCTAGCAATAATGCTCCTGAAGGCTGCACAACTCCCGCTGCAGGGGTAACAGCAACCAAACCGGCTAAAATACCTGAAGCAAAACCTAATGCAGTACCTTTTCCATGGTGAACTAATTCAATAATAACCCACATTAATGCGCCTGCCGCACCAGCAACCTGAGTTGCAGTTAACGCTTGAGCTGTATCTAATCCACTATTAACACTACTACCAGCATTAAAACCGAACCAGCCAACCCATAGCAATCCAACTCCCATCATGGTCATTACCAAGTTATTTGGACGTTGTTGATGTGAAGGATATCCTCTTCTTGCTCCTAAATAGATTGCCGCAACTAAGCCACTAATACCAGCTGAAATATGTACAACTGTACCTCCTGCAAAGTCAATTGCTCCAGCAGCTCCCCAGTGATGTAAGAAACCATCTTCAGACCAAACCCAGTGACATAGAGGATTATACACAACTACTCCCCAGATGGCAATAAATACTAAATAACCTTTAAACTTAACTCTCTCTGCAAAAGCTCCGGCAATTAAAGCAGGAGTAATAATAGCAAACTTACCCTGGAACATAGAAAATACCAACTCTGGCACTCCACCTTCCATAATAGTAGTATCAATTCCCTGAAGTAAAAAATAATCGTTGTTCCATCCGAACCAACCTCCAAGAATACTATCTCCAAAACTCATTGAGTATCCAACCAATACCCATAGAACACTCATAACGCCCATAGCTGCAAAACTATGCATCATGGTTCCTAATACATTTTTTGATCTTACTAAACCGCCATAGAACATGGCTAGTCCTGGTATCATTAATAATACCAATGCAGTTGATGTTAACATCCAAGCCGTAGCTCCGGCATCTACTTCCGGACCGGTATTGGCCCATCCATTCACAAAAAACCCCAGCAACAGAGTTGCTAAAAGAATTGCTTTCTTCATAAAATTTTTCTTAATAGGTGGTAATAATCATTTCTCTGGATGCAAACTTATAAATTTTAAGTATTACCTCCAAATTTTTATATTTTTTGAAAGCAGACACCCCACTTCAACCTACCCATTGTAACTTAATGATACTTTTTAATTACAAATTACCCCTTATATAAAACAGAAAAGCTGAAATACTATATAAAAATAGAATTTCAGCTTTCAAAATCTTATAATACGATCCTTTTTACTTCAAATACACATCCAATTCATTTTCTATTAAACTTTTTTTTAGTGGCTTTTGAAAATAACCTTCTATGAGTTTACTATTTATAGCTTCTGATATAGGTTCATTCATACCATACCCTGACAATAAATAATAAGGAAGCTCTGGTTTATACGCTTTGGCTTTTTCTACAAATTCAACTCCACTCATAACGGGCATCTTCATATCAGTTATAACAACTTTAATATCATTATTCTCTTTTAATATTTCTAAAGCCTTGTCTGGTGATTCAGATAAAACGGTTCGGTATTTATCTTTAAACATTAATTCAAATAGTTTTAAATTAATGTGCTCATCATCTACATATAAAATCATAAATATTTTTATTTTTCTACGCTAATATAGGTAATACTACTTCAATTAATGTTCCTTCACCTAATTTTGAATTCACTTTTACCCTGCCCCCATGATCATTCACAATATTATAAACAATGGTCATTCCTAATCCGGAACCTTGACCCGGAGACTTTTTGGTATAAAATGGATCAAACATCTTTCTGGTGGTTACTTTTGACATTCCAATTCCATTATCCTTAACAAAAACATGTACCATATTGTTTTCATCTACCGATACCTTTATAGTAATTGTACCATTGTGCTTTATAGCCTGAACAGAGTTATATATTATGTTGAAGAACACCTGGTGCAAACCATCTTCTGATGCCCAAACTTTAATTTTACGATCTGAAAATTCCTTTATTATATGAATCCGATTCTTTATTTCGTGACTCAAAACAACCAAACAATCTTCAATTACGTCATTAATATAACAATGAGTAAAGCCTGCAGTTCCTTTACTACTAAAGTTCCCCAATCCATTTACAATACTCGAAATACGGTTTACACCCTCTTCCATATAGTCAATAATCTGCCTGTTTGTCATTAATTCATCCTGACTCAAAGAATGATTTAACCCCGTATCAAAAGTATTGCGAAGTGAATACAATCCTGTTTGAATAAAATTTAATGGATTATTAATTTCATGAGCCACACCCGATGTCATTACTCCCAGCGAAGCCATCTTTTCTTTTTCTATCAATTTTTCCTGCATCGATTTAATCTCTGCAATCGACTTTTCAAGTTTCGTATGCTGTTGTCGTAATTGATTATTCGAATTTACCAGGTCCTGATTTGCCTTATTTAACTCCGCAGTTCGCTGTTCAACCAGATTTTCAAGATGTAATCTATATTGCTCAATTTCTGATTGCTGTTTTTTTTGCTCGGTAATATCCTTTATTAAAACCTGAAACAGTTCGTTTTCTTCAACATCTATTATTGAGATATGAACTTCCGCATCAAATTCTTCTCCATCATATCGTTTATGTCTCCATTCAAACGATTTACTTTTTATATTTCGTACCTCTTTGGCAAATTCTCTCATTTTTATAACAGATACGGAACCATCAGGCTGCTTTTCAGGTGCAAATTCTTTAATATGCATTCCTATTATTTTATCCTTACTTACCATAAGCATTTTACTTGCAATGCTATTTACATCAACAATAAAACCATCTTTAACAATCAAAATAGCATCAAACGAATTATCAAAAAGCAAATAAAACTTCCTTTCTCGTTCGTTTAGTTCCTTATTTTGCTGCTTAATTAATGACAGGTTTAATAAAATAGAATCGGAATACTTTTTACCTACAACTAATAATGCGGCAGCAGTTAATATGATTATTGTAATATCCATAGCCCATGATATGGGCGATGAAATATAGGCTTGAGCATCTACTGAGTAAGGAATTATTTCATATATATATAATATACCATAAAATGCATATACAAAACTAAAGAACAAAAGTAATAGTATAGCTCTTCGATACCCCATTACAAACGATACAAAAATGGGTATTAATATGATATAGGCTTTTGATGACACTAAAAATCCATATTTAGACAAACCGGTAATTAAAGCCATTAAAATAACCACAACTACAGATCCCACCTTAAAATTCAGATTAAATTTAGATCGATATAAAACCAACAAACCCAGGCAAATAATTACAATTGTAATTGCTACAGTAGTCCAGTTAAATCCATAATTAAAGGCTCTGATTAAAGTAACCAGATATGAAATAAAACCAAATAAAAAACCTATAATCAGGGCTTTATTAACAATTTCATCTGCTAAATTTTTGAATGCTTTAAATTCACTCATGAAAAAAGGATACCAACTAAATTTATTTTAATGATAAAAATATATCAATTATTCTGCAAAAGCATTATTAATTAGCCAATTAATAAGCTTATCATTAAATTTATAACAGGAATAAATAAATTTTAATGATTTATTTTATTCTTGATGCAACTATTAAAAGTACCCTTTGTCATTAGATAAAATTTTATAACACTTGGCAACAATTAACATTGACATACACAAACCTATAATTAATAAAGCAAAAAATGGCAATAAAAAGTGTCAGAAAAAACTTTATGAATTATACAGCAAGGCAATGTTTAATATTTGTTGCCGAATGATGAATAGCATTCCTGAAGCTGAAGATGTATTACAGGATGCATTTTGCGAAGCATTCAGACGGCTGGACTCTTTTAGGTTCGAATCTACATTTGGTGCCTGGTTAAAACGAATTGTTGTTAACAGGTGTATTAACGAACTAAAGAAAAAAAGAATAGAGCTTGAATATACCGACAATATATTTCACATTGATTTTGAAGATGAACAATACACCGAAACCAGCCATATTAAAATTGAAAAAATAAAAAAGGCAATGGGTTTATTGCCCGATGGTTATCGAATCGTATTTTCCCTATACCTCATTGAAGGCTATGACCATCAGGAAATATCAACAATATTAGGAATTAGTGAATCCACTTCAAAATCACAGTTAGCAAGAGCCAAGAAAAAGATCATTGAAATTATTAATGCCGGTAAATTTGAATATAGCACAAACTAAAACACAGAGAGATGCAAGATAATTTTGAAAAACATATCAGTAGTAATAAGGATCTCTTTGATGATTTAACACCATCAATTGATATTTGGAATCGCATAGAAGGCAATTTACCTCAAAAGAAAACACATGTTGTCAGAAGGATTATAATTAGTGCCTCTGGTGTTGCTGCAGTTTTTATTATAGCCTTAACTGCCCTGAAGTTTTATACAACAGAAACTTCGCAACAACATAATTTACTATCTGAAATTGAAGAAACAGAAAATTATTACAACAATATACTATATCAAAAAAAAGAAATGCTTTTTAAGTTAACATCATACAATCCTGAAATACAGAATGATGTTAATGAAGAATTAGCTATTCTGGACTCTGCTATGATTGAATTAAAAGAGGATTTAAATGATGATATTTCAAACAGAGAGGTTGTTGAAGCAATGATTTTAAATTACAGAATGAAACTAAAAGTTCTGGAAGATATTCTGAAGTATTTATCGCCAGAACAAAAGGAAGAACAAACAAACATAGATAATATCTAAAATAATACATTAAATATCATATATCATGCGATATGTTACCCTTATAATAATTGTTGGATGTTGTTTAATATCACAATATTCATTTGCTCAGGATTACCATGAGGAAATTAAACAATCGCATACCTTTAAAATAAATGCGTCAGGTACTCTTGAAGTAATTAATAAATATGGAACCATCTATGTTGAGGTATGGGATAAAGATTCTGTTAAAGTAGATATTGATTTTATTTTGTCAGAAAAAAATGAAAGCCGCTTTAACAAAACAAAAAGTAACGTTTCTTTTGACATTTCTGGTAATTCTCTATACCGATCAGTAAAAACACTATATGGCAGTAGTTATTCTTCTTTTTTTAAAGACTTAAAAGAAGCAACCAATATACTATCCACAAATGAAGAACAAACGCATGTAGACTATTATATTACAATACCCAACTATATTAATTTAAAAATTGATAATAAATATGGTAACATCATACTCCCTTCATTAAAAGGAGATATTAATATAAACTTATCAAACGGAGATTTACAAGCCAAAAGTCTTAGTGGTAATTCACGACTTAATTTATCTTTTGGAAATTGTATCATTTCAACTATTGAGCAAGGAAATCTTATTCTGAACTTTATGGAAACCTCCATTGAAATGGGGAATAATATTACCCTCGACTCCAAATCATCTAATGTAAATATCAGTAAAGTTAACTTACTCAAACTTGATGCCCGAAGAGGTAGGATTGATATTAATTCTGCCAACTACATTTTTGGTGATTCGGAATTTTGCGAGTTGTATTTTAACCTCTTAAACAAAGAAATTAGCTTGAATATAAAATACGGAATACTTAAACATCTGGAATGTTCCTCTGATTTTGAAAAAGTAAACTTAAAAAGCATCTATGCCAATTTAAATATTACACTACCCAATGAAGCTTTTAATATTACAACCTATGATGATAAAGCCTCACCTCGATATAATAAAAAAATAAATTGGAGTAGCGAAACTAATATTAAAGACCGAAACCAATTAAAAAGAACCGGCTATCATATTAAAGAAAACAGTTCAAAAGAAATCATTATTGATGCGTCAAATGCTGAGATAGAAATTAACTAATTAATTAGCAATTAATAAAGATCATAAAAATGAACTCTAATCATATAAAACATATCATTATACTACTGTTTCTTTTTATAGCTTATCCTGGTACAATAGCTGCCCAGGATTATAAAATGCTCATTGGATATAAAGATGGAAATGGATCTGGTATCATGATTAAAAGACTGTTACCCAATGAATCTGCCTTTAGTGCTCAGGCAATAATTAAAGATGGCGGTGTTAGTATAGGTGGATTCAGAACTTTTCATGAAGTGGCATTTCCTCAAAAAAGTTCCAAGTTCTTTTTCTACTATGGATATGGTACTCATTTTAGATATTACAGATATTATAAAAGCAGAAATCTATTTACCCCATTTAGTCCGGCTATTAAACACAAGGGCAACTACTTTGCATTTGGATTAGATGGTGTGGTTGGTTTAGAATATCGTTTTTTAAAATACCCCTTTGTACTGGCTAGTGAATATAATCCAAACTTTGAATTCGGAGGCGCCACCTATTTCAGAGTAAATATGGATTTACTCATGGTTAGTATTGCCTACACATTTTAGAATTTTAAAAGCTGAACAATTAAAGTTTAATAATCAAATTTAGACATATGAAACGTATTGTATTTTACTTTGCACTTATATTAATGTCATCAACATTATGGTCGCAAAACAGTGAAAATAATAATGAAATTAAAACCATATTTAGCAACAAAGGAGAAAACTCAAACGGAGGATATGGTGGTATCATGTTAAATTACACCCAAATTGCAGATAGAGATGCTATTGTAATTGGAGCTAAAGGTGGATGGCTCATCAACCACTCTTTTACTATTGGTTTAGGTGGTAATGCTTTTATTACTGAGCCCATTTATGACATGAACCTATTGGAAAAATATGAATATGCCGGAGGATATGGAGGTTTACTTCTGGAACCGGTTATTGGTGCAAAAAATCCTGTTCATATAGCATTTCCTATTTTAATTGGGGCCGGCGGTGTATCTTACAACAACCATTACGGCAATGAACACGACGATTGGTACGATGATGAAAATGGATATGAAGATAGTGATGCGTTTTTTGTATTTGAACCTGGTATTGAAATTGAATTTAACCTGGTTAAATTTATGCGTTTTGCCATTGCAGGTAGTTACAGGTATACAAGTAATATTGGTTTAGAATACAGAACTGAATCTGTAAAAGGCCAAACTATTGGCTCCAACGACATATTAAGAGGTTGGAATATTGGATTAAGCTTAAAATTTGGTAAATTTTAAAGATACACACTAGTTATTTTATGAGTCATTAATCTTGTTTTTTATCCAAACGAGGAATAAAATAGATTAATGACTATTTTTTTACAAAAAAATATTTCAGCATACACCATTGATAAAAAAGCACTTATAACACACCTGAAAATAACATTGATATTTTTTCGTTTTTTATTTTTGCAGATATAAAAAATTCCTCTATTTTTGCAGCCGTTATCAAAAGAGATACACACTGAAACAGTCTAAAAAACGGATGATTTCAGATAAAATATAAAGATTTTGGAGAGATGGCAGAGTGGTCGAATGCGGTGGTCTTGAAAACCATTGTGCGGCAACGTACCGGGGGTTCGAATCCCTCTCTCTCCGCAAAACTCGTCGAAGCAAAAGTTTAGACGAGTTTTTTTTTCGATAATTAGAAAAATCATTTTTATATTTTATTTTGTTACTTTTTTTAATGATTAATTAGAAAAAAGTATATATTTGCATCCGCTTAGAAAAAGCAAATTCACCAAACGAAAGTGTTTGGATTAATGATAAGATTTTGGAGAGATGGCAGAGTGGTCGAATGCGGTGGTCTTGAAAACCATTGTGCGGCAACGTACCGGGGGTTCGAATCCCTCTCTCTCCGCTTACGCCCGTCGAAGCAGTTCACTGCGAAGGCGGGCTTTTTTATTTTATCTAATCCTTATTTTCAAAAGACATTACTTATTACGGGCTACTTTTGCAACAACTGTAGCTCTAGAAAATAATATGCTGCTTGAGGTAGTATCAAAAACTTTAGGTTATTCCACCATAAAGATGGCTGAGCGTTATGCCATAACTACAGAGGCTTTGATTAGTAAAAATATGGAGAAGAGTGCGAATTTGTTTAAATTTCATACTAATAAAGGACGTTAATTAATTTTATTCACTCCATTAATTGCCTTTTGAATTGTTATAATAGTATTTTGTGACACACCACATTCTTTAGCTAATGAGTCCCAATATGAAACAGCATCTTGGACCTCTTCCAATATCAGCTCCGGTTTCTTTATTCCAAAATGTAAGCCTAACTCCAATAAATGTTTCCTTCCCGGATTTTTACTCTCTCCTGCAACCATTGTGCTGTGAAAGCCATATGCTGAATTTGAAAAAGTAAGATCATATACGGGAGCGAAACTCCAATTACCTTTTGTATCCATTAAAAAAGAAAAATTCTTGCTATGATCGTCCCTATTATGAGCAAACACATTAAAAGCTGCCAGACGTAATAGTTTTTCGTATGCTTTCACATGTTTTTCAAGTTGAAAGGCACAATCCATTAAATGACCATAATCCATAGTGCTCATTCTAAAATTATCATGCATCAATCCACTAGCAGTATGCATGTGAATTCTTTTCTCTTTTATTCTGTCAAAGCGTTTAGTGCCAAAGTATGTTTGTCCCGAGCGCCCTGTGAATAGTTTACAATCACTCATCTCTAATCCGGCTTTTAAAGCCATCTTATGGTAAGCGTATTCAATATTAGCAATCTCTTTAGGATCAGACGATGATGGAAATTTAATTAGCCAATCTTCAAAACCTTGTTCTAATTTTTGATTACCATGCATTAATTCTTTGGTATCATTATTATACCCAACAAAGATTTTAGGACGTGCTCCGCCAGAAGAACCACCTAAAGTAAATAGCTGGTCAATTATATCAGAATCGCTTCCTTTTAAAATGTGGTTCATTTCCTGAGCAATCAAATCCAGTTCAATTTCAGACGAAATTGAAACATCTTCATCAAACCTAGGCTTGTAACATAAAGCACCCATACCTTTATCACCAACGTAAGCCAAGCGATCCAATGGAGTTATATTTTGCATATTTACGCCTTTCGATGCAAGGGTGCGATCTAACAACAACCTTCCCCAACCATCAGGTAACGAATCGTTAAAAACACCATACAGCCCATCAAAGGGTTCTAAACCGGCAGAATTGATTTCATTATTATGTGGCAGCTTAATTGGTGAAATATTGACACCACATTTCAAAAAATCAGCATTATAGCGAAAGTAGATTGTTCGATTATCCCTTACCATTTCACCTACTTCATAACTTTGGCCTTCAAGCTCCAAATACACTAAAATATTTTTGATATTATCCATAACAGGTTCTTTTTTAGGATTTAGTTGAAAAAAGGCCTTCAATATTACCTAAGTCTTCTTTGGGTTGGAAAACTGACTTAAAATCTTCCAGTCTATCAAGAAGGTGAGCTAACTTAAGCAATGATTCCAGAGATATTTGTCCGGTAGTTTCAAAACGCTTTAAGCTACCTAAAGAAACTCCAGATCTTTCTGCCATTTCTAATTGAGATAACTTTAATTGTTTACGTAAGGCCTTGTGGCGTTTGGCCAGTTCCTTACCAATTTCGTGTGGTGTTGGATTAATTGAATACATATAGCTAATATATTAGACAAATATAACTATATATGCATTTTTTAGCTAATATATTAACTACATTTTAGGCGCTATAAAATACTTACACCTCCATTTAATACAACTTATTCACTTTATTATTTTATTTGTAATGATTAGCTATCAAAAAATTAATGATCAATACAAATCATTACTTAGAACTGATTCAACAATGCTTTAGATGCTGTGAAGATGAATTTGCTATCCATTGGGAAAATGGAAGTTCCATATTATAGGCACGCTGATTGAGGGTAATACTTTAGGCTTTATGGACTTGCTTAAAGAGGTAAACGGTATTGGAACTAAAATGCTCTCAAAGGAGCTTCAGGATTTAGAAATGAATAATTTAATAAACCGTACAGTAATGAATACCAAACCAATAACCGTGGCCTATTCTATAACTGAATACGGCAAAACCCTATCTCCATTAATTGATGAAATGGCAAAGTGGGGCATCAATTACAGAAAGTCCATCTTTAAAAATGAAGAATCTGATCTTTAATGGGGAGGATTAAGTGATTATGAATAACCCCCAAAGCTAAGTTTACTCAACTAATTTATTCTTTAACCATTTTATCTATAAACTCCGAAATCGAGTTAGCAAAAACATCTTCATTACCATTTAAGAAAACCATTCCTGAATCCTTTTGAATATAGAATGTACCATCAATATTGTTTGAAAAAAATTCTATAATTATTAGGCACCATTTCTCCAGCATATACACTTAGCTTAAAAGGAATGGAAAAGGCAAATTTTCTTGAACATTAAACAGACTTTCATCTCATTCTTTTAGTTACTAATTTTTTCCTTATCTGTTGAATCTTTTTAATTTCGTTTTTTGATAACCCAAGAACAGTTTTAAGTATTTCATTATCATTAATAATTAAAACTTCATCTATATTCTTCTTATTCTCAAATCTAGATACAAATGTCTCAAATCTGCTAGAACTAATGGGTAAGTATGGAATGGGTAAATTCTTAAATTCATTTGGCGTAAGTTCTAATACTCCACCGCCATAATATCGACCATCAATCTCAGTGAATACTAATGTCAACGAATTATAAAAGGAAAAAATAAGACTATTCAAGTCAAATCCTGGTTTTATATCCACTTTATACGCAGAATCTGTTACTAATGCATCAGTATTATTTTTCAATAATTTAGGATAGTTGTGACTTCTTTTAAAAAAGAAAGCATCTGGTTTTGTTGATATATTAGGTACTACATACCAATTAGTTCTTTTTTTACATTTATATCTCTCATGTATTTCTTGCTCAATTCCTAACGCAAGGTATTCATTTAAACTATCACTTATACAATCATTATCATTTAGTTGGAGTAGTCTAGATGGATATTTTTCTTCTAACAAGTTAAATTCTTTCTCATTAAAAACAACACTACCATTTACATAATACCCTTTTTGCACAATAGGTTTAGTGTAATTAAAAAGATTATATTTTTCTTCAATCTCCTTATTTACGATAAAAAACTTATTTGCTGCAGTTACTATACCAGGTTTAGATTCACAATATGAATTTACCTTTGGGAGCAAGTCTTTCAATTTGTTTAAAAATGTGATTTCATCAGTAGAAAGAAAATGATGAGTCCATTTAACTTTCGATTCAACCAATAAATCGTTATTCTTCAATTGAAAATCTTCACTCTCAAGAATATCCTTACTAACAATATTAGTGAAGAATTCTCCTTTTTCTGGATGTTTCTTATAAGCAAAAAGAACAACTGTATCTTGCCCCTTACATTCAAACATTAAATCATTAAAAGTGAATATCTCAATTCTCTGAAATTGATTCTTAAGATATTCTCTTATTTCTTCAGCAAATTTGACCTGTAAGAGTTCGGAAGGTAATACAAATGCCAAAACCCCATTGAGAGTAAGTAGTCTGTTTGATTTAATTAGAAATGTTGTCCAGATGTTTTTTACGGATAACTCAGAGAGTCCCTCGTTAATATGAATCTCTTTTGCTATTTCAACTTGTTCTTTTTTTAATAGACTTTTTCTTACATATGGAGGATTACCAATTACTGCAGAGTATTTTTTTGATGTATTAAATAAAAGAAAATCATTATTAACGAATATTGATTTCGAGCCTTGCCATTTATCTCGGGCTAAATTTAACTCAATATCATCAATATCTACTCCTGTAAAACTGATTGAGATTTTACTATTATTTAGTTCTTCAATAAATGAGCCATCTCCCACACTCGGTTCAAGTATAGATATACGTTGTCTACCTTCAAAAAAAGCAAGAACTCTTTTTGAGATAAATTTAGCCAAATAGTCTGGCGTATAATAAGAACCCGTATGTTTCTTACTTTTCATCAATTATAAATTATTATAATAATCCATTAATTCTCGATGATTCAAAAAATACTCAAGGCTCAATTTTTCAGCTTCTCTTTTTATATTGATATATTCTACTGAACCTGTTTCCCTTTTATTCATTTCAACAACTAAAGCTTCGATAACTTTTCTGGTTTGATTCAATTCCCATAAAAGCTTTATAGAAACATCCCTCTCGTCGAATTTAAAAGCCTCTTTTACAAGCCATTCTCCAAGTTTTGTTTTCCATAAAATACCTCCCTCAGCAGTTCTATATAAATGGTCGTCATATTCCTTATCACACGGGTCTATAAAACCTTTGTCATTAACCACATTTTTAGTTTCATCATCAGAAGGCCACTTTGAAGACTTATTATTATTGCAAAACTTGCAAGAATATACAAGGTTGTCATATTGACAATAGTCAATATTTCCATTTTTTACAAATAGACTTTTGGGAATAAAATGGTCAACTTCAAAATATGTATGTCTAAAACCATCATATGAACCACAGTATCCACAATGATTAGAAAAATCTTCTTGCAAATCAGGTTTATGCAGAGACCAATTCTTTCCTGTTGGATTTTTGGAAGGTTCATCTCTTCTAACAGGAAGTCTATCTCTAACTTTCATTTTCACCTTTCTTTTCCGTTAAAGTCTTTAGGAACTTCTCTGCATCTTTTCTTGCTTTTGATAAATCCTCTACTTTTTGATAAGAAGCTAATTGCTCAGGCACTTCCTTTGCTATCGTTTTATCAAGACTGAGCAACTCTTTCTGAAGGCTAAGCAACTTATCTTTTTCTGAAGCATTTAATCCTTCTTTCTCACCTTTCTCGAGTAGGTTAGACAATGCATTCTTTTTCTTTAGAATGTGGCTTTTATATTGTTCTATACTTTTAATAATAATTTTAATAAAACGTTCATTTCTTTCTTTATCATCTGAGAATAGTTCCTGTTTGTCATAAATCGCCTTCCAATCTTCGATAAAGTCTTCAGCATGAGGTGGGTCACTTGTGAAGATAATATAAGGAAATAAAGGTTTGTTCTCATATATTTCACTTTCTATTTCTTCGCCATTAAAGGTAACCAATTGTCCTTTTAACTTATAATCAATCATAAGTAAATCAATATTAGAGGAATAGACTTGCGTTAGTAATTCTTCTTTGGTCATACCTTGAGTAAACTCATAGCCAACTACTTCAATATCATAATCCCGAAGTTTTCTTTGAAATGTTTTTACTTCTGTCTCATCTTCATCAATATATCCAATTCTATATTTCACCATCATTCTTTGTTTTTCTCGTTGGTAATACAATTTTTAGAGCAAAACCATCTGAAACATCTAATATCTCAATGTCACCGGCATAATCCGAAATAACTTCTTTTACAAGATACATACCTAAACCAGTTCCAATATCATTACCTTTTCTATCTTTCTTTGATGTTTTAAATGGTAAAAAAATCTCATCTTTTTCTGAGAAAATATTATCAAGTCCGACGCCGTTATCCGAATAAGTGATTTCAATATTTTGCTCAACAGAAGCTGCTTTAATCAAAATAGTTCGGTCTTTTATTAATTTTTGACGTTCAAATGAATCAATGGAATTATTTATCAGATTAGAAAAGATAGTTATCATATCCATTTCAAAGGCTCTAAAGTCATAATCAATTCCTTCAGTTTCAACCTTCACATTCATTACGATACCTTTTTCTTCAAATATTTTGCTCCATGTCTTATTTAAGGACTCAAAAAAGACATCAAACATGAGTTTTCCCCTTTTTCTTTTATCCTTTTTTATGGTTGTTAAAGAATAATCAATCCAATGTTTAATTCGTTCTGTGTTTTCGTTTAACAATTCAAAAATGTCTACACTGTCATTGTATAATTGCGTTTTGTTGTGTTTCGCTTCCTTTGGAACTAATTGATAAAATAATTTTTCCAAAGATCGAATTTCCCCAGATTTATTCTTTATTGATTTTAACTCATGTGCAAAAGAGGACATAACAAGGCCTAAACTAGCAAGGGCTCTAACCATTACAACTTCCTCATTCTCTTTTTGAGCATGCTCTTCTTCTATTGCTTTAAATGTTTCTTTAAAAGTCTTTTGATATGATTTCTTTTCCTCTTCTTCTTGTTTTTGTTGGAATAAGTTTACTGGTGTAGGTTTACCATATATCTGCTCTTCAACCTTTTTTCTATTAGCCACAATTTCATCTGCTAATTTTTCAGCTCGCTCCTGAATTTCTCTTTCCTTAGCTTTTTCTTTTTCTTCTTTATTATGCAAATGAAACGGATGAAGAATTTTACTTCTATCATATTCAAATTCATGAATTACACCAATGATAATTTTTTTAAATGTATCGAAAGCATCATTTTCCTGAAGCGCTCCTCTATCAGATTTATCAAGTAATAAATGATTTGTTTTTCGTGAGATTGATATAATACCAGCCGTTGAATCGGGGCCAACTCTCCAATCTCCAATTCGTTGTCCTGCACCAGCCGGACTTTTTGCACGTCTACTACCTAATTTTAGCCAATCATTTGTTGGGTCTCCATAAGGTCTTACTCTAAAAGAATCTCTATATATTTTTACACCACCAAATCTGTCAAGAACAGAACGTCTTTCTGTAGCATTAATTAATTTAAATGGATATCCCTCTTTTTGTGAATTTGTGAATTTTAGATAGTAAAATGTCAATTCAAAATCCCCAACATCTTTTAATAGTTTAGTATTGCCGTCTGTTAATTTCCAATTAAGTAATTTGTCTATTGGTTTTGTATATTCATATTTTTTAACTTCAATGCTTGGCAAATCATAAGGTTTTTTAGCCGAATTTAGTACTGTTGGAAATTTCTTTTTGACTTGTTTAATGTCGAGTTCATTTCTCGTAATTTCAATTTCAACTTTTAAATTGCTTGAATTGTATTTAGCTTTCAATTTATAGTCATAGTCATTGAAATATGCAGTCTCAACTTTTCCAAACTCATCTGGTTGCTGAGAATGAAAAAAGTAAACTTCAAATGGTATATTCAATTCTTTTGGAGGCACTAAAGCTTCAAGGCTTTTAAATACTTCAATTATGTTACCTTTATTGAACTTGTTGCTTTCAAACCATTCATCTTTAAGATTTGAAATTTTAAGAATTGTTCCTGTTTGAAAATCAATTTTGTCAATCAGTTTTCCACAATCAAGTTTATCAAATTCTTTTTTTATTTTATCATTAAGCGAAAGATTATCTATTGGTGATAAATCAGCAACTATTTCAGATATAGACTTATCTGATTCATCAAATTGATTCCAATCCATTTTCCAGAGAAACCCCTTTTCTTTATCCTTTTTTGAAACAGTCCACATCTCAGTCTGAAGGCCAAGCCTATCAAGTGCGAATCTCCCAATACCTTTTGCACCAGTTTTAATTCTTTTATTTGAAGAAATAAAATCTTGCTCTTTATTTCCAGTTCCAATTTGCATCCAATGATTGTTTATGACAGATTCTGTCATACCTTCACCATTATCAACTATATAAATTATACTATTTTCTTTATCAGGAACTATTGATTCTTCATCATTATCATTTAATACAGTCTTGGTAGGTATATCAAAAACGACTAAACAACCATTGGCATCAGCATCATAAGAGTTTTTTACTAACTCAATAATAGCTCCTTCTGGATTAGAGAAGTTTTCTCTACCTAATAGTTTCCCTGCTCTTGCCGATACTTTAAAAGGTATTCTTGCCATTATTTTTCTGATACTAATTCAACATTCTTACAAACTTCCATTAACAAGACAATGGGTTCAATATCCATTGCTTTAGCAATTAACACGACTTCCTCAGCAGTCAATCTTGCTTTACTATTTCGACTTAATTCACTAAGTCTTGAAGGATTAATCCCTGTCCTCCGTGAAACTTCTGCCTTATTAACAGATTTCTTTTTTAAAAATTCTCCTAATTCTGTCATTATTTAGAATTTGTTGATACAAATATATAAAAATTGGATAATCATTTAGATTTTCTGGATATCTGTTTGGCGTTTGTAAAGGAAAACTCTTTTAATTTATGGAGGTACTGAATAAATCAAACGTGCTTTTCGTGCTGAGGGTTAAACAAGTCTACAACTTTTCAAAATTAGTCATACACTACGAGTTAATTTACCTTTGTATTTTGTTTATTAAACCAGTACAAGTAATTATAATCTCAAAAAAAACAAGAGCATACAACAGACTTTTCGCGTATCCTATACTACTTATAATCATACCCTTAAAATAAAATCCAATAATCTCTGAAACATCTTTAATATTTGTTTGATTAAGAATTTTTCGACATTCTAAAATAGTTATTTATTGCAATCCCTTTGCCCCTTCTATGATATGTCTAGGATATGACGTCGTACTGACTATGGTTTTTTCATGCATATTTTATGGTCTTTCTTTGCTTCCTTAGAAGCAATGCCTATGCATAGAAAAATCAAAGAATACGCATACACAACACAACCTCAATACAACCACAATACAACGAAATAGCATTGACTATGCATACAACTAGCAATGCCTATGCATAGGATTAGCAAAGCCGTAGCATAGAAATGCAAAGACCTAGCAAAGAAAAGTCATAAAAACAGCGAAAAACACCAAAACCTGGAATATTTTTGGCCAAAAACGTGATTTTGCGGAATATTTTTCTCGTTTTTTGCCATTTTCCGGAATATTGGCCCTTTTTTAGCACTTTCCGACTCAAAACTGATTTCAACCAAAATTCTTTATCACTATTAATCAATCAATTACAAGTAAAAAAAGTTACAGTAAAATTACTGTAACTTTTTTCGATGCACTTTTCAATATACTTTAGTACTAACGATAAGGAAAAAGGAAAAAAGGAAAAGGGAGAAAGGAAAAGGGAACAGGGTGAAAGTTGATTTACAGCTCTGAAAAATAACAAATCAGCAAATCATCAAATTAACGAATAAACGAATTAACAATAAAAACGTCGGCCGATACTTGTTTAACCCGGGCTCTGTTACAACCTGATCAGTTATACCAGAGCTTACTAAAACAAAAAGTCATGGGAACATATAACAAAGGAATCAACGGAAGATTCACAGGAAAAGTAGGAAGCACAGTAGGTAGTCAATGGAAAGGTATTTCTGTTATGAAATCACTACCCGATTTTAGTAATCACAAAGCCAGCGAAAAACAATTGGCACACAGAGCAAAATTCAGACTTGCTACAAAGTTTTTGCAGCCATTGTATCCGGTGATACAATTAGGATTCAAAAACCAGGATAACTTAAAGTCACCGTATAATGCAGCCATGTCTGAATTAATGAAATATACCATTGAAGGCGAATATCCGGATTATAAGGTTAACCTTGAAAATTTAGTGCTAGCCGTAGGATCATTAAAAGCTGCTACCAGACCAAGTGTTGAAGTTAATGGTGAAGAAGTTGTTTTTACCTGGAGGTACAGAGCAGCAAATGACGATAAGTTTGCCAATAATGGGGTAATTCTTGTAGCTATTGCTGAGGGCTATTACCCTGAATATGCCATTTGCGAAAGTATACGTTCAGAAGGTACAGCCAGCATGTATCTGCCAGATGCTCCTCCCGGAACGGTAGTACATTGTTACATAGCTTTTGCCGCTATGGATGATACAAACCGCGTTAGCAATAGCGTACATGCAGGAACTGTCATTATTACGGAATAGAATAAAAATCAGAGGGTGTGGTTATATATCACACCCTCAAACATCAACTAGCTTGGATTCGCAATCCATTAGAGTTCTATTTGACCAATGAAAATAAATTATAATCATATGAAACGAGCCATGAGAAAAAGTTCTCACACACGAGAATAACTAAATTGGCGAGTTCCATATGGCAATTTAAAAACAACTATAGACATATGAAAATAATATATATAACACCGAAAATTGAACCTGAAATTATTAAATGTTTCAAACAGTTACAATTAAATAGTCATGAAATTCATGTTATTTACGAGAAAAATAATTCCGAATTTTACGGCAATGAATCCATCTTTTTATACAACAGAAAGAATTATAATAATTCTGCTACACTAATACAATTGGTTCGTCCCTTAAAACCTGATAAAATTATAATGCATAACCTATACCCTATTGGAAATATTCATCTTGCCCAATACTATTCAAAACTTAAAAGAAGAACTTCTATTATTCTGGCCATTGATAAAAATTGGGAAAACAAACAAAATATGATTGTCTGGCAAAACTACGGCATCAATGTAAAATGTGCCATTGATTATGTATGGACAGATGAATATCAATGTTTAGCTCGTAATATAATAAGGAAACAATACATTCATCATAACCTGATAAATTTTCATGAACCAACCTCATGGGTGCAAACCTTATTAGGGATGGGATGACTAATCTAACTGCAATAAACTCCTAATACTTTATTATTTTACTTTCAATAGGTCTAGAATCTCCTCCCGGTTCTTACCTCACCGTACTCCTCCAGATTGATGAAGAAGAGCTGTTTCCGTTGATATAGAAATAGTTTTAATTGAAAGATACTGATTCTTACCTACATTAAATAAACAGACAGGATAAACAGGATTGACAGGATTTTTTGTTTCATTCTGAAACATCTTATTCCTGTAAATAAATTTCAGGCTGAAGGCCAATTCATTTCAGACCCAGGCATCGTCTGGGGAATTATCCACCATGCAAATCATCGTCCTGTAAGGACAACTCAATTTTTAGTTGCCCATTCAGGACGCTATGATTCTATGGTATATTACCCAATGCGTCACTTCGTTTGCATTGGGCTAAAATGATTTGACCTTTCAGGCCGTTAATCATATTTCAGGAGAAACTCCATTGTAATAAAATTATCGTCTCTTGAGATTGGTTATAAACGATACCCTCAGGCTATAAGCCTTTAACATCACAGCAAGGGGCATCGCCCCTTGTAATTGGTACCATAAAACCTCAGACTGTAAGCCTGAAACAATTTTTTAAGTATCAGACTTTCAGCCTGAATATACATAATGCTAAGTTACTTGGGGCGATGCCCCAAGTTGTAATATATGAGGCTTTCAGCCTCTTGTAAATATCTATTTATTAAGAAAATAGTCATCGGTTACATCATTCCATACTCCTGTGAATGAATTTACAGGCTGAAAGTCCAACTCAATTAACTTCGTTGATCTGACGATTCAGCCCCAGGCATCGCCTGGGGAATTATCCACCATGCAAATCATCGTCCTGTAAGGACAACTCAATTTTTAGTTGCCCATTCAGGACGCTATGATTCTATGGTATATTACCCAATGCGTCACTTCGTTTGCATTGGGCTAAAATGATTTGACCTTTCAGGCCGTTAATCATTTTTCAGGAGAAACTCCATTGTAATAAAATTATCGTCTCTTGAGATTGGTTATAAACGGTATCAGCAATTGATCCATAAAACAAGGGTGGCTATACTACTGGCAACTTTTGTGAATAAATTTTCGGGCTGAAGGCCCAACTCAGTTCAGACCCAGGCATCGCCTGGGGTTTTTACCACCATGTAAATTAACGTCCTGTAAGGACAGCTCAATTTTTAGTTCATTCAGGACGCTATGATTCTATGGTATATTACCCAATGCGTCACTTCGTTTGCATTGGGCTAAAATGATTTGACCTTTCAGGCCGTTAATCATTTTTCAGGAGAAACTCCATTGTAATAAAATTATCGTCTCTTGAGATTGGTTATAAACGGCATCAGCTGGTGAGCCATAAAACAAGGGTGGCTATACTACTGGCAACTTTTGTGAATAAATTTTCAGGCTGAAGGCCCAACTCAGTTCAGACCCAGGCATCGCCTGGGGTTTTTACCACCATGTAAATTAACGTCCTGTAAGGACAACTCAATTTTTAGTTGCCCATTCAGGACGCTATGATTCTATGGTATATTACCCAATGCGTCACTTCGTTTGCATTGGGCTAAAATGATTTGACCTTTCAGGCCGTTAATCATTTTTCAGGAGAAACTCCATTGTAATAAAATTATCGTCTCTTGAGATGGGTTATAAACGGCATCAGCTGGTGAGCCATAAAACAAGGGTGGCTATACTACTGGCAACTTTTGTGAATAAATTTTCGGGCTGAAGGCCCAACTCAGTTCAGACCCAGGCATCGCCTGGGGTTTTTACCACCATGTAAATTAACGTCCTGTAAGGACAGCTCAATTTTTAGTTCATTCAGGACGCTATGATTCTATGGTATATTACCCAATGCGTCACTTCGTTTGCATTGGGCTAAAATGATTTGACCTTTCAGGCCGTTAATCATTTTACAGGAGAAACTCCATTGTAATAAAATTATCTTCTCTTGAGATGGGTTATAAACGGCATCAGCTGGTGAGCCATAAAACAAGGGTGGCTATACTACTCGTAACTTTTGTGAATAAATTTTCAGGCTGAAAGCCAGGAACATCACAACAAGGGGCATCGTTCCTTGAAATCAGCCTACTATAACATCAAACTTTAGGTCTGGAACATATTTCCCCCTCGTTCCTTGGGTACTCCTCCTTCTATGTTGTAATCCAAATTATTTATAAGTTTTTTACTCATTTATAGTGAATTATGTTTTCAAAATCTTTTCTTCGGGCAATACGGAGCAAGAAGGTCTTCTTTCCTTGGCAAAGGAATAAGGGGTTCGACACCCTTTATTCCTTTAAAAAGAATCCTTGCGTCGGTATAAAACTATCGCCGTCGGTTTCTTCCTTGGCTTAATAAATTTGATCTATAAAAACAACCTTCTATTAACGGACATTTAATAAAGCCGCATTTCTATACTAATTTTTACAGATAAGAGCTGAAGCCTTTAAAAAACAGACACCATTAAGGGCTGCAGGAGGAGTAAATCAGTCTTCTTATTCCTTGGATGCTTTTATAATCAAATTTATTTTGTTGACTATACAATTGCTTTAACATATTCTTGTTCGTTCTTAATTACAAATCTTATTCTATTTAATAACTTTTTTGCTATTCTTATTATTGCATCTGATCCTTCCATTCTATTCCTTAATTCTAAATACTTTAATGTCAGAGCTGGATCATGCCTTATTGCAATCCAAGATGATTCTACAATTGCTGCACGCAATGCCTTATTTGATCTTTTTGTTATATTTCCTACTTTTTCATTTTCTCCAGAAGAATTTGTAGTTGGAACTAAACCGATATAAGAACATAATCTATCTAAATTTTTAAATCTGTTTATTGTTACTAATTCTGTAATAATCGTTAATGCTGTAATTAATGCTATTCCTGGTATGGTTCGTAATAGATTTATTAGCTTTGAATAACTAGATTCTTTACTTATTTTCCTTAGTTCTCTATTAATTCTTAGTAATTTTTGTCGTAAAAATCCTGCAGTTTCCAGCATTTCGCTTATTACCATCGTTCCTTGTTCTGTTGATAAAATAACCGTGCTTAACCAATCTGAAAACTTCTTTGACCAGTGTTTAGATGGCCCACTCAACTCTATAGGTATATTAATTCCTGAATAATATAAATATGATTTTATCCTATTCTTTTGTCTTCCTAAATCATTTACTGTAGTTTTTCTATATCTAACTAAACTTCTTAATTCTTCAACTGATAAAGGTGGAATATAAATTTCTTCCAAAGCCTTATTTTTTAATAATCGTGATAACTTTCTGCTATCTCTTCGATCTTCTTTTTGCTTTCTCTCTTTATCTGTTGTTGGGATATCTGCTGGGTTTACTACTATATTTTTTATACCCTTTGATAACAACTCTCTATGAGTACTAAAACCACAGAACCCAGCTTCATAAACAGAATAATAATTCCCTTCAGGAAAATGCTTCTCTAGATATTTCAACAATAATGTTGCACTTGGATCTTGTGAAAATGTTTTATACAAAATTTCATCTGCCATAATGGATATTACCCAACTTTTCAAATGGACATCTATTCCGATATAAATATTTTGTCCTTTAAAACTTAATGATTTACCTTTCGTTTGCATAAGCTTCGTGTTTTGGTAATTAGAATTCTTTTCTTCATATCTAATTTAGAAAACTTTAGAAGCTTATGCATTACTCTTATTACAAACATACAGCCTTAATAAGGAGGAGAGTTATTTACAGCACTATATATACTTTCTTATCACTTTTCTCTCTGCACTACGCCCCCCCACCATCAATCAGCTTGCCAAATGTTATAGAGTGTTAAAGTATTTTGAATATTCGAATCAATTAGTTAAATTAATTATAAGAATTAACCAACTAAAATTTACCGCTATGCTTACCACTATCCATACTATAACAGACAATATTATTATTAGAAAATCATTTAAATGGAAAAACAGCCTGTTTAATAACAAGGACTCACTGAACATTAACGATCTTTATAACCGAATAGAGCGTATACTTGAAAAATATTTAAACAAAGTAGCTCTTTCTGAAAAAAAATGCACCAATATTTGCAAGTACATCACTAATATTCATTCTATAAAAAGTCGTTTAGACGAAACCCCGTGGAATATTCCGGGCAACCTTAACACTGCAGAAAATAAAATATTTCTTCAGGATCTGGATTTTTATTTAATGATTTCCGGAGTACTCTTGAAGGCCAATCATCTTTTTAAAGGCTTTATTGATAAATGCAAGAACTTATCAATTTTACAAATGCTTCCCGCATTTAACAGTCACCCTAAACGGATTAAAGAAACTTTAAATCAATTACATGAAAGCAAATGGTTGTGCCAGGTTAAACATCAACGCGAACAAAGCTCATTTATCAATGCAATAAATGAGCTTGAGAATAACATCGCCTGCTCAAAAATGCCCCGGGAGATTATTGTTCCTATTCAAAACATTCTGAAAACCTTTAATGCACCAATAACCAATCTGGAAGATGAAGAATATAAAACGGCTTCATTACAATCCATTAATCAACATTATGAACAACTTTCGCAGTTAGGTAATAGACTTACTCCTGAAACATGGCCTGTATTAAAACAGATGATTATTGACACCTTGATAGTAAGGCCATGCCCGTCTTTGACTCTGGATTATATCCATTGTATTGACACATTAAAAAGTAAAAATGATATTAGTATTAAACATGAGGTAAAGGGTATCAAATATCAAATTAAATCGTTAAGCAAGTTTGCTAAAAAAAATAAATTCTATACACCTGATACGCTAAAACAACTACATGTTATTTATGACAAGCTAATTGAATATCAAAAAGAAATGAAGGAAACGTCATCTTGTGGTAATTTTATTGAGTGGACACAAAATCCTAAAGAGTTTGTAAAAAAAGTACAAGCACTGATAGCAAACGGATGTATAAGCATTAAAGGAAACTCAGATACTTTACCTATTGTTGAAATTATTACAAAATTTGTAAAAGTACACAAGCAGAATAACTCAGGAATGCTCTCTCCCAACAGCCTATTAACCTACTTTAAAAAAGCCAATACCGGAGAGTTGTAAAGTTATTTTGGGGAGTAAAGGGTGCAAAAATCAAAAATTATCCTTTTATACCGAACCCGGTTATTAGGATAAGGGTGAGGATTTACTCAGATTTTAAAAGTTTTACCAGACCTAAATAAGTGTTACAAATTATTTAGGTCTGGCAATAAAATACACTTCCTGCTTTGCGACAGAAGCATGATTTTATAAAAACCGAGTTGATAAACAAATTTACGCTTACAACTAAATTATTGGGCTACTTCTGTAAAAATGTATTTTGAAACCCCATAATCCTCACTAGTTACTTCAACTGTAAGAGAACCATCTTCGTTCATATAAATTTTATCACTATTACCTGATACTAGTTTTCTTTGTGCCAAAACCAAATCTTCATATGATAACAATGAGAAATCACTTTCTGATATCGTTAAAATACACTCTCCTGTGTTCTCATCAACTATATCTTCAATTTCCTTATCATCTGCAGCAAAAGGAGCAGCTACAACTCTGCGAATACTTGAAATATAATATTCCTGAGTATCATATAAAAAACCTGCTTCAAAACCTGCAATTGCATCCTGGAAAGCAATTAATTTAGCCTCTAACTCATTTTCTGCTACATTTAAAGCTACATCTACTTTCTCAGTATTTCCTTCTTCGGAAAATGAAACAACCAAACCAAAATTTTGAGCTTGTTCAGCTTTTACAATTGTAGTTAAAGCTGCATAGCCATCCTCCGTTTTCGAAGCTGCAATCATATCATCAGATGGTTGAAATTCCTTATACGACCATTGCTTTGATGTAAACGCATCATAGTTTGAATTAATGGTAGCCAATAACTCCTCAGTTTGTTTTGCTTCTAACTCTTCTTGTGTTAGTTCATCATCATCGCTTGAACAAGAAGTAAAAGCTAACATGGTACTTAACAATAAGGCAAATAATACATTAATTTTGTTCATAATTGTAATTTTTAAATGGATACACCATTATTTTATAATGAATATTAATTTTTAATTTCTGAATGAATAGATTTTATAACGCTTTTGGCGATCTTCATTTTCTTTTTTTACACCGTATAAACCAGCTATGACATCCTCATCATCAACGGATATGATACGAATAGCCAACTTATATTTACTAATATCTTCTATCGGAATATCTAAAGCCTCAATAGTGTACGAACCATAATTATTACCAGCCTCAATAGTTACTGAATGCTGAAAACTAAAATTCACATTCTCATCTCCAAAAGTTTCTTCATCAACAACTTGTAGCGATACTGTAATATCATTTTTTAAAACATGACTTAATACAATACTATCTTTAAAAACTCCGGCACTGTTAATTTGATTATTACCTGAATGAATACCAAGGTTAACTGAAGCCTGCTCTGAGCTCAGACTAACAAAGGGATTACCTTTATATGTTTTGTCGTCTGATATATTTTCGTAAGGATCTTCACATGAAACCAAGCTCCATACCATTACTAATACAAGTACTAAATTCTTCATCATCACTTAATTTATATATGGATTAGAATTGGTTTCTTCTTTGGGCACATCCCAGATATACAAAGCTGAGTTAGGTGACAACACATTACCATCTTTACGTTGTACCACAATGTTTAATTTGCTTGACAAACGTTTTAAATCATAAAATCTCAACCCTTCAGAAAATAATTCTCTTCGACGCTCTTGTAATATTTGGGTTAAATCAGGAGTTGATTGCAACAAGCTAGCTCCTCGTTTTTGTCGTAATAAATTTATCACCCGCAAAGCTTCTGCTCCATTGGATTCCAATACCGACTCTGCATAAATAAGATACTGTTCGGCCAAACGAAAGTGCTTATAATTCAAATTACGGTCAATTGTGTTATTACGCTCATTGACTGGCACAATGTATTTGTAAGGCATATGATTAGAACTGATGTAATTAAGCTCTTTACGTACATCCTCATCTTCAAAACTGTCTACAAAATCCTGACTTAATCGAACACTATTATTCTCATATATTTCATGATAATCGATTAAATCGGCATCATCAGTATCACTTAAATCATGGGTCATAAAGATGACTTCATTGTTCAACGTTCCAAACTGATCTTCCCACATCATCCAATAATTATCCTTATCTAATAACGCTGTATTAATAAAATGAGCCGAAGCCTCTTCTGCTGTATCCTTGTCTGAAATAAACAATGCAACCCTGGCTTTCAAAGCCCATATACCCTGTAAGCCAAACTCATAATTTGTTGAGGCACTATAATTACTTTCAGAAAACAGATTTTCTGCAGTATTTATATCTTTAAAAATTTGACCATAAACTTCTTCTAATGAAGATTTTGGAAGATATTCTAATTCCAGTTTAAGTTTAAGAGGAATTCCATCTTCATTTCCATTTGTGCCATCATAATGGGCTGCATAAACCTGCACTAAATTAAATAAGCTCCAGGCTCTTATTCCCAAAGCCTGAGCGAATATCTGATCTGTTTTATCCTGTTCTACCGGACTCTTGACCGGAACCGTAGTATAGTTATCTATCAACACATTGGCCTGTGAAATAATTTGATATTGATAGGTCCATACATAAGGCTGTGGTTGTGTTTTATAATCCCAGTTAAAAATGTGATAATTTGATTCTGCATATCCTGGTATTACACTCTCAAAATCATCGGATGCAAAATCTGTTGTTTGCATATTCATAACCGAAGAAGTTAGTGTTAAATACAAATTATTCAATGCCATCTGATAAGACTCCACATCGCTAAAGGCCTTATCTTGCGATACTACATCTTCTGGTGTTATATCCAACAAGGAACAAGCCGAAAACACCCACAAGCCAATCATTAAAATTGCTATATTTCGTATCATACTTATTTTATTAAAAAGTAACATCTATTCCCAACGTAAAAGATTTTGGCAATGGTTGCCCCACTCCTGTAATTTCAGGATCAATTCCCTCATAACCTGTTATGGTTAACAGATTATTGGCTTGTGCTGTTATTTTAAAGGATTCAACTCCTTTCAGTTTTAGTTGCTCTCCAATATTATACCTCACAATGATATTCTTCCATCGCAGGTATGAAGCATTTTCAATAAAGAGAGAGTTAACATTAGTGTCGGAGAAAAATTTAGGATATGGTAATGGTTTTTCATCGCCTGGATTTAACCAAATGTCATCCATAAACCCATCGTATGGAACCTCTCCATTTTTAACATTACGAATCATACGGGCTTTTAAACTGTTGTAGTTTACACCTCCCCATGCGTAAGTAAATAAAGTTGACACTTCAATATTTCTATAATTAAAAATATTGGTAAAACCTCCGGTAACAGGATGTGTGTAAGTTCCAAAACCTGTCATTTGTGGAGCTACACCTCCGGCTACAAGGTTATTTTTTTCATCGTAGTACAAAGGCATACCGTTTACCGGATTAACACCAGCCCAATGTTTTACATAAGCAGAGTTAATGGGTTCACCCACTTTAAAATATCCCTCATCACCTACTTTAATTTCATCCTGCAAATACAAATCTGTTATTTCATTTTGATTATAAGCAAAATTTAAACTGGATGTCCAACGAAAATAGTCTGTTCGGATAGCTACAGCACTAATCTGCAACTCAATACCCTGATTACGAAGTTGACCAATATTACGAAGCAATGATGAATAACCATTTGATGCAGGAATATCAACTGTTGCCAACAAATCATCTGTTTTCTTGATATATCCTTCAATCGTACCATAAATCCGATGCTTCAGTAATCCAAAATCAATAGCTACACTCCACTGCCTGGCACGTTCAAATTTTAAATCCGAATTCCAGAATTCCACAAGGTTAATCACACGATCACCCATGTATGTATTATTATTTGTGAAATTATAGAATGGTAATCCCAATGTTTGACGTATGCCTCCTGAATTATAGTTTACTCCATACGATGCTCTCAACTTAAACTGATCAAACAAAGTAACATCTGAAAACCATGCCTCTTTTTGAATATTCCATGCAGCACCCAATCCCCATGCAGGTACAAAGCGTTTATCATCTGGTAGAATCGATGATCCATCGTATCGAAATGACCCCGTTAAATTATATTTAGAATTATAATTATAGTTACCTCTCATATAAAATCCCAACAAGGCATCGCGGTATTTCGAAGTTGAAATAGTTGCCTGAGGATTAGCTCCTATTTCAGGATCTACTTTATCTGAAATACCTATACTATTAAATCCAAACCCCCAGTTTTTTGTATGAATGTATTCTGATCCACCACTTAAGGCAAAAGAATGATCGCCCAAATGCTTACTATAATCAAAGCTTAAATTAACACGGGATATTAGTGATTTAGACTCATTTTTTGAGAAGGCCCCCTCTCCCTTTATCTTTCCTGCCTCTTCCACGAAACTATTAGGTAATGTAACAACATTATTTTCCCCATCATTATAAGTGATTCCTGCTTTGGCATTCACATTTAAGCCATCCCTGATCGTCCAGTTTAAATTTGTATTTAAATCCAATCTCCAGCTTGTTAACTCCGAATAACGATTATTTAGTTCCTCAAAAGGATCCTCAAAGTACTGGCCACTAATTGACACAGGATCACGCGCAATAAAATTAGATGTACTGGTTGTTTCGTATGGCTGTAAAGTATAAATTAAACTAGCCGGCGAAGTGGCAGACTTAGAACTTTTACTACGTCCGATAGATGAGTCGAAGCCCAGAGATACCTTATCATTTAAATTATGATCGAGATTAAATCGGGTTGTAAAACGATTAGCCCAGGATTTTTCATACCCTCCTTCTTCATCATAATAACTTGTAGATAAGTAATAACGAGTATCATTAACACCTCCGGACATACTTAATTGCAAGTCTTTTACCTGGGCAATTCTTGATAATTCTTTAAGCCAATTAGTACTAACAGACTCCAGATCACCATACCTTTTATTTTTAATGTATATCTCTTCTTCTGAATCTGTTGATGTTGGTGTATATACAAACCCTAATCCCGAAACAATCTCTAATTCTCTTTCTAAGGCAAGCTTTTCAGCAGATCCCATCAGGCTAATACCACCCAATCCTGAAATTGGTTTAACCGTATGCTGATATCTGACATTATACTGAGATTTACCAACAATTCCTCGTTTGGTTTTAATTTCAATTACACCATTTGCACCACGAGTACCATACTCCACAGTTGACAGTCCATCTTTCAACACTCTTATATCCACAATATCATCAGGATTAATCGTATTAAAAACATCTGATGAAATTGGCGAACCATTTAATATGTATAATGGCTCGTTAGCACGATTGGCAGAAGCCAACTCGGCATCATCCTTTGCCCGTATTCCCAGTGAATTATTACCCCTGATACGTATGGTTGACTTTTCTCCCGGTTCTCCACTGGATTGAATAGCCAAACCTGCCACCTGTCCCTGCAATAACTGATCAAACGAAGCAGTTGGTGTTCCTGCAGAGAAAACCTTAGTATCAATCTTCCCTACTGATCCTGTTATGGTTCTAACGTCCTTTTTATTTTCACCAAACACAACTACAGCATCTAAATCATGCACAACAGGCTTTAATTGAATATCTACTATTGTACGATCTCCAACTGTAATTTCCTGAGATTCATACCCCAGATACTTAAACTGTAAAACACTCTCGGGTACTAAACCTCCAAAATAATAATGCCCTTCATAATCGGTTATTACACCCGAGGTAGTATTCTTTAGAATAATACTAACACCAATTAAACTCTCTCCTGTAGATACATCAGTAACAACACCTTCTACCGAATGCATTTCCTGTGCGTTTAGCGAAATAGTACTTACGCCAACAATCAAGAGCAATAATATTTGTTTTATTAATTTCATGATCTTATTCTTCACCTATTACAATACTATCTTATCCCCATTTAATTCTCCGGACTTAGAATAAATTCTAAATGATTGGATTTATCCAGGTACTTTCGGGCTAATTTGCTTAATTGCTTTGCTGTAACGCTATTAATTTGATACTCATATTTCTCAAGGTCTTTTTCATCTTCCCCTCTTGTCCATTGATCTTCTAAAACTCTTCGCCAGTAACCATTGGTATTCAATGAGCCTTTCCTGTTTTTAAGCCATGCTTTTTGAACTTTCTTTAAGTTGCTGGCATCTATTTGTATTTTCATCTTTTCAATTTCACCAAATGTGGCTTGTATCAAAGTATCCAAATTTGTAGGAGAACAGGTAAAATAAATATCTAATCGATAATGTGTATATGGACGCTGCAGTACATTTGAATTGGCAAACGGAGAATATACACCACCAATCTCTTCTCGCAATTTCTGATTTAATCTTATTGTTAAAATATCACTCAACAGCCCCATCTCAATCCTTGCCCTTTGTGTATCTTTATATTTCCCGGTAAAACGAATTAAGGCTTTTGTTTTTTCAACCCGATTTCTTGGAAAATCATAACAATGTTCGCCTTTAGGTGGACGTATACCATAATCCTTATATTTTGTTACAATTTTATGACCTGGTAAACTGCCAAGATACTGTGTTAAAAGAGGCTTAATTGAATCAACATCAAAACTTCCTACTATAAAAAAACGTGTACCTCTGGCTGAATTATATCGTGATGTATAAAACTCAAAGGCTTTATCTAGATCTATTTTATCTAAGTCTTCTGGTGCCAATAAAGTAGCAGTACGCGGGCTATTCTGCATCATTACCTTATTAACTCCATCGGTAAAATAAGAATCGGGATTATTTAAAGCATTTTTATTGTATTCTTTTTTATTTTCAATAAAGTGTTCAAATTGATCTACATCTTTACGTGGCTGTGTGTATGTTAAATAGGTTAGCTGCAACAACGTTTCAAAATCATCATTTGATGAAAAGCCGGTTACTCCCTCTGTATACCTATGAATGTATGGAGCAACATAAACCTGCTTACCAGAATTGATTCGTTCCAATTCAAGTGCACTAAAATTGGCTAACCCACCCTGCGAAACCAACAATGCCGCCATCGAAGCATTATCAAAATTATCTATTGAAGCCAATGAATAACCACCTTGGCGCATGGAAGAGAACCTGATTTCATCACTTTTAAAATCAGTTGGTTTTAATGCCACACTTACTCCATTATCAAACTCTATGGTAGTAATTCCCATCTTCTCCGAATATGTTTCCTTTTTAATATTTCCCTTATTAGGGAGATTCTCCATCAACGAGTTTGAAACCTCAACTTCTTTATAAGGTTTCAGTTTTTCCTCCTTACTATTATTGATGGCCTTCAATAGTTCTTCCTTTGAAGGAGTGATACTATTCTCAGGAGCTGTAACAATAATAATTTGATTCTGTTTCGAAAAATCGATATACTCATTGACTAAACTCTGAATATCATTTAAAGATATTTGGTGTAATACTTGTTCAATAAATTGCGCTTTAAATGATAAACTGGCATTCTCTTCTCCAGAAATAATATGGTTAGAAATCGACTCCATAATGTCGCTCGATCGCAACTTATCTTCTTCACTAGCCATTCGTTTAAAATCATTACCTAGGATTTCCTTTTTACGATCTAACTCAACTTGCGTAAAACCATATTTTTTAATTCTAAGCAATTCGCGCAACAAACCTTGTGTACCTTCAATAATCTGATCACTTTTGGTTGTTACAATCGACATGTAACGATCTGTATTACCTGCTGCACTGGTAGCATATGATTGAGCATACATATACGGAGCATCCTTTTGCTGGGCCACATCTGTAAGCCTTTGATTAACCATATAGGTGTAAATGATATTAACTACACTGCGCTTAAGATCTTCCAATGTTTTTTCCTGACGATGAGGAAATTTATGAATGAGCTTTACTGAGGTACTGGTTATTTCCTTGTCTTTTATTATTACTATTTGCGTAGAATCCTGTAAGGGTACTGTATAGTGTTTTCTTTCTGGTGCATTCTTAGGATTTTGTATAGATCCGAATATATGATTGATACGTTGTTCAATATCTGCCTGATCAAAATCGCCTACCACAACCAAACTGGTTAAATCAGGACGATACCACGAACGATAATATTTACGTAGTTCTTCATCATTCCCTGTTTTTGTCACCACATTCATTAAACCAATAGGCATGCGCTCAAGGTAACGCGAGTTATTATAAAGCAAAGGATACATCGCCTCTTTTAAACGCTGATTTAAACCAATGGTGGTACGCCATTCTTCTAAAATAATATTACGCTCATTATCGATTGCTTCTGTACTAAGTGTTAACCCCGAAAGAATATCCCCAAAAAACAAAAATGCATTGTCTAAAGTTTCTTTTTTAGCATTAGGAAGAGGCAACATATAAACCGTTTCGTCATACCCTGTATAAGCATTCACATCTCCCCCAAATTCAACACCAATACGCTGTAGATAATCAATTAAAGTATTATCCGGAAAGTGCTTACTGCCATTAAATACCATGTGCTCCAGAAAATGAGCAAAACCACGCTGCTCCTCTGTTTCAAGAATAGAACCGGCTTTAATAATCATTCGCATCTGCACTTGATTCTCAGGCAAAGCATTTTTCTGCAAATAGTAAGTAAAACCATTATCCAAAGTTTTCTTAATCACTTTAGGATTCATCGGTATTAAACTCTCATCATTTACCTGAGCTTCTGCAAATATACAGAAGTACCCTACTAACAAAAGACTAATAAGTCGAAGTGTAATATTCATGAACTGCAACAATTTGTATAGCACAAGATTAGTTGCTTTTAAATGGTTTTACAAAGCCAATTAAGTGAAATGAAAAATCAAAGTAGTGAACGTGTAAATTAGATGAGTGAATAAAAAAGGGGAAATCAACATGAAATTGCCACACTATACAAATAACACCCTATCCATAAAAATAACATCCATTTATCTTAGCAACACCCCTATTATAACACCTCTAAATACGACTGTGTACAATAATAAAAATACTACACCTTAATAAGTGGAATAGAAGCTATAAAACGACCATCTTCTTTTTTAAAGGTGCATTCTTGCTGCGAAATTAACATGTATCGTGTATTTAAATTACTGAGTCCCTTTCCATTGGTTTCTACTAAAGCTACTTTCGGACGTAGCTCGTTTATAACATAAATACGATCATTTTTTACCGTAATTGTAATCAGCAATGGATTTGCCTCTGAAGCCACATTGTGCTTGATACAGTTTTCGACCAGAAGTTGCAATGATACGGGTAATACTTTTGTATTTAAATAGGCATCCAGATTACTACTATCCATTTGAATAGAAGAATTCATGCGTATATTAATCACATCAACATAGGTTTGCGTAAAAGTAAGCTCATCACGTAACGAAACCATTATCTCACCTTCAATCCTTAACTGATAACGATATAGTTGCGAAAGTTTTTTCAACATATCGCGAGCCGTCTTATCCTCGTTATTTAATAATGCCTTTACCGTTCCCAATGAATTAAACATGAAGTGTGAATTTAAACCTGAGCGTAAAAGTTCGAGCTTAATGGATATGGTTTCGCTCTTTTGTTTCTCGTTCTTTAGCAAAAGATTTAAATTCTCCTGTTCAGCTGATGACCTTAACAGAAACTCCCGTTTCCAATGTAAAATTCCAAACATGAGAATACCCAACAGCATACCTAAAAACAGTACAAAAAGAAAAACCATGTTGCGTTCCTGCTCCGCTATCATATCCTTAATCTCAAATCCGGGCGAAACATTAATAACCACCCATTCATCTCCTTGAAACGACATTGTACGGTATTCTTTGTAAACTGAAAGCTGCAAGTAATCGGACTGATCCAGATGTAACGTATCAAACTGATGATAATCATAACTTCCATTCGAAAATAGATAATCGGGCAATGGGTAATCTTTTCCTACCAACTCTATTTCGGGATGGTAAATACACTGTCCACATTGATTAATCAACACCTGATAAACCGATGTATACACATTATCTTTTATAAATTTACGGTGTAAGCGATGTAAATCAACCAGTATTCCTCTTCCATAAACAGGATGATTCTGCATTATATCACCAACAAATAAAAAACGCTGCTTTATAATACAAGAATGCTGATTATAAGTAGCATCCTCTTTCATTAATTGTGCTAAATCCGGAAAATCGGTCTGGATACTATCATCGTAAACAGCAAACAATTGCGTTTGATCCAACACTCCAACAGCTACAATGGAGCTATCCATATCCAGCAGTGTTTTTAAAATAACCTGATTATTATTTCCATCTATTGAAGTTTTACTCCATAATTGATCAATCTGAAATAAAACTTTGTTATACGAGTCGAAATAAGAGTCCAGAAATTTTTGATATCCTTTAGTAGTTCCATGAATAACGGATAAACTCACCAACTGGTATTGCTGATGCATTTTAGCTCTGATCCAATAGGTTCCAAATGAAAACATAACAACCAAAAGCACCAGTGCAATTACATTTCTTTTATTGAATAGTATTTTGTACATCAGCTTACCAACCACTCTTTAAACTCCTTACTTCGCGAGTAACTTACAACAATCTCTTCGTCACCTTGCTCGGTCATGGCAATTACCATGCGGCTTCTGCTAATGGTTTTAATTTCATTGATATAGTTCTTATTTATGAAATAGCGGCGATTGGCTCTAAAAAACAAGTTTGGATCCAACTCATTCTCAAGCTGCGACAAGGTAGCGTCATAATAGTATTTCTTGCCTCCTTGAGTGATAGCAAACAAATATCTATCATCGGCCATAAAATAAACAATTTCATTGATTGAAACTGGTTTTTGAATATTACCAATGGATAATATCAATCGATTCAGGTAACGAGATGGCTTTGAGTCTGCCTGATTTTCAGACCAATGATTAATAAACTGATTTAGAAGCGGACTATTCAACTGGTTTTGTCTGAATTTATCCAGTACCTTTTCTAAATCTTCGCTCTCAACAGGTTTTAGCAGATATCCAATACTATTGGTTTCAAATGCTTTTATGGCATAATGATCGTAAGCTGTAGTGAAGACAACTGGGATATTAATATGAAGTGTATTAAAAATCGAAAACGAATTCCCATCTGTTAACTCAATATCCGAAAAGATTAAATCACATCTATTCTTACTTAACCAATCAATGCTATCAGCTACATTCGTTAATTGTTTGATAACCCTAATGGTGGGGTCCAAAGCTTTTAACTCTTTTTGTAATGCATTTGCCAGTAAAACCTCATCTTCAATAATAATTACTTCCATCTGCCTGTTTTGTATCCTCTGCTACAAATATAATTTATTTATAATAAATAGAAGTGCGACTCAATGCGTGCAAGCCTACCCTAATACATACAAAAACAAACATTTATAAATGTTTCTAACAATATAACCATGTTCCATACCTCTGTGCAACAAAAAAAGAGCTTACCAAATAATTGATAAGCTCTTTTTTGTTCATAAATCTAAAAATCCTGAGGCTCAAATAGCCTCATCCATTTCTTCGTTCCTATTTATTCGATATCCTTCTTCAAATAAATCCAGATAATGACGCAAATCTGAATAATGAAGTTTTAGTTCTTCAAAATGAATATTTTCTTCTTCAGAGAGAGTCTTTATCAGTTGTTCTTCCTGAATAGCTTCATATTTTAGTGTTTCCAATTCTTTTAATCGAACCATCATATCTTCTAAAATTTCTTCAGTTACACCAATGATGTCTAACTTTTGATATATTTCTTCATGTAAAAGCAATGCCATTATTGACTCTTTTATATGCATCGACCATTTTATATAATCTTTAGGAATCTCTTTTCCGGTTAAAAACTTTGACACATAAGAAATGTTATCCGCACATATCAGGTTTAATTCTTTCTGTATTTTAATATACAAATCTTCAATTAAGCCTTTTTCCTGAATAAACTTTTTATAAGCAGGTCTGTCCTTGGCCAGCACATTGCTAAAATTCTGAGATGCCGAATATACTTTCTTCAAGAGTTGTAAACCTTCGTCTATTCTTTCGTGCGAATAAGAACGATTTACATGATTTCGTTTGGTTCTGTTTCCTGAATTACCAGGAATAAGGTTCGTATTGTTTTCAGTTTGGGGGGTAAAAAATAATGACATAAAGTTATTTGTTTAATTTCTGGTTGTTTGTTATTAATTTGTCATTTTCATAAAAAATACTCCAAATATGAATTTTAATTCATATCTGAATAATGCCATTACACCCTTAAGTGAAACAATTTTTAATAAGTAAATAATAAGTCATACGGGGATTTTTTATTGTTTAAACATTAGGTTTTTTTAAATCTATCATGAATTTAAACAATATTTAACAATCTTCAAAGTATTTTTATTTTTTCTACCTATTAAAAAAAAGGGTCTATTTATCCGTTGTTCACAATTAAAACAATCGCTTTATAAAATACACCCCCTCCATATTTCTCAAATACAACATCAATTTCAATCAAATCAGATATTTACTCTCAAAACATCAAGAAACACTAAGATTACACAGATCTATTTTTTCCATAAAAAGTAATTAGATGCTGAATAATAAAAAGAGGAATGTGACTATTTTGTTAAAATTGTTCAGTGTTAACCTGTATTTGATTTTATATTCATTACAGTTGACTAGTACATTATGTATTTTTATACAAAAAAAGCAATAGCTTATAAAGACTATTGCTTAAATCATTTAAATGCATTTTTAAATCTTAATGCTTATGCTCCTTCTCACCTTTCTTTTTTTCCGGGATTCGATCATACTTACAACAACCTGGTAATGCATTATAAGTTTCATCTTTCGCTTTATATTTCTCAGTATCGTGCCCAACCTTAGCTAAAGCCATTTGAACTTTATCTGAGTTTGTTTTTGAAGCATCAAAAACAACTTCCATAATTTGGGTTTTCTTATCCCAATCTGCAGATGTAACTCCTTCCACTGATTTTGCAGCTTTCTCTATACGACTTTCGCACATTCCACATTTACCACCTACCTTGATTTTTTCAGTTTTCACTTGTCCAAAAACCACTGACATGCTCAATAGAGCAAATAACATTGTTAAATAAAGATTTCATAATTCTACCTTTTTAATGTCAATCAAGTGTTAAAAATGAACACCTAGGCACTGAGGCTCTGAATTTCATTAAATCCGAAAGGATTTACTTCCGTGAACTCTTTGTGTCTTTACCTCTGTGATATTCTTTTTTCAACTATTGATTCACCTATTTAATTAATATTTAAAACTTCTCTCTTTTATTATTCTCTGTACAAACAACAAGCGGGTAAATTATTATATACCTCATCCGGAGCTTTTTCTTTATCGGTATCATGACCAACTTTTGCAATTGCTTTATGTATTTTGTCAAGTAATGTTTTATCAGACAAATAGCTAACATGTATCATTTTAGTATCCTCATCCCATTCTGCCGATTTTACTCCTGATACACTTAGAGCAGCTTCCTCAATACGATCTTTACACATTCCGCAATTACCATATACTTTAAACATGGAATTTTCTATTTTCTCCGTTGCTGCATCCGCTGAAGTTCTGGTATAATGGCAACACTCTGGAAGACTTTGATAAACATCATCAGGTGCAGTTTCCAGTTCTGTATCGTAACCTGATTTTGCTATTGCCTTATGTATATCTGCCAGTTTAACCTTGTCTGCATTATAATTTACATGAATCATATGTGTTTCCTGACTCCAATCTGCTTCACTCACCCCATCCAGCGACATAGCTGCTGTTTCAATGGTTTCTTCACACATACCGCAATTCCCGGATACATTAAACATAGCATGCTGCATATTTCCCTCAGCCTGTTCATTCATATTCATTTCACCATGATTATGCCCGGTTGAAGTATCGCCGCCTTGAGGATTCATCATACTAGGTAATCCAATCAATTGTGCTGCAGCATCAATTTTAAATACGCCATTGGTGGCAATTTCCTCACCGGCTTCCAGACCTTCTTTTACAACATAAAACGCTCCTGCTTCGGGTCCCAATACAATTTCACGGTATAAGAATGTAGGAGATTCACGATCCTGAACTTTAGTGTAAACCACCGCCCTTTTTCCTGTCCATAATACTGCAGTCTTAGGAATAATAAGGGCAGTTTGGCCTTCGGCAATTTTAGATTGCAGCACTCCATTGGTAAACATTTCGGGTTTTAAGCGTAAATCTTTATTATTAATCTCGGCACGTACCTTAGCTACTCTTGTTTTAGCATCTATAAAAGGATCAACATAGGTCACCTTTGTTTTAAATTCCTCACCTGGCAATGCCTGTAAAGTAAAACTTATCTTATCTCCAACTTTTATCCAGGGTAAATCTGTTTCATAAGCATCAAACAAGGCCCACAATTTGGTTAAATCAGCCACTTTAAATAAAGCTGTTCCTTCCTTCACATAATCACCTAATGCCACATGACGCATAATCACTGTACCGGTTATAGGCGACAAAACATCAAAATTGACTTCCGGCTCACCTGATTGTTCAATATTATCAATTTGACTTTCGGATAAATCCCATGCTTTTAGTTTTGCTCTTGCTGCCTTATATAGTGAAGGATTATTTTCTTTAAACTCTGAAGCCTCAATCAACTCACGTTGTGCACTCACTAAATTTGGTGAGTAAATAGTGGCCAATTTTTGTCCTTTACGAACTTCCTGTCCGGTAAAATTAACAAAGAGTTCTTCGATACGCCCACCAAAACGAGCAGTCAGTTCAGCAATTCGTCTTTCATCTACATTCAATTTACCTTGCATATATATCGACTTACTCGGCTCACCCAAAACTACTTTTGATGTTTGAATATCAGCTAATTTTGCTGCTGATTCACTCATTATAATTTCATTTGGGTCTGTATGTTCACCACCTTTCATGGATGATAATGGAATTAAATCCATGGCACAGATTGGGCATAAGCTGGGCTTATCCTGCTTAATTTGAGGGTGCATTGAACAAGTCCAAACAGTAGCTTCTTCTTCATGATTGTGACCTGCATGTTCATCTTCTACACTATTGGTATTACCTGATGGTGCAATGATCCACCCGAGAACTAATCCTAAAACCAAAACGCCCAGGATTAGTTTATAATTGCTTTTTATATTTTCTATTATCGTTTTCATTTCTCTGTAATTATATCGTTATCACTACATGAATACTATTGTTATTTACCCATTAAATAATGGATAAAAGCAATTGCTACCTGTTTATCTGTGCGTGCTTTCTCCAACTCCAGATTATATTTTAACAAGCGCCTTTTCATACGTAAAATCTCTTCAAAATTTTTATTGGCGTAGGCATATTCTGTTTCTAATATTTTTATGGATTTTTTAGCGATGGTCAACTGTTTATCGAATAATTCAATTCGGCGCTTCGCATCCCTATAATCTTTCCAGGAATTTTCAAATACGGTTTCCAATACATTTTCCTTATCTATGCGCTCGTAATTTTTGGCAGTTTCCAGATAGACTACTTCCTGAACCATGCTTTTATACTTATTTCTGTATAAAGGGATAGATAATCCTACCTTTGGAAATGCAATAGCATCCTTACCCGATAAATTATTGTCTCCTTTTCCTATTGAAACATAGTCAATACCAAGACTAAATGATGGAGCTCCCTGTTTTTTTGCTGCTTGCTTTTTAAATGCAAGTGCGCTCTTTTGTAAATCGAGACTTAAGAGCTGATGATTCTTTAACTGTATGGAATCCAATACAGCTTCCTTTGTATACAGAATATCTGACGACCACAACTCATTGGGAAAAGTAATAACCTCATGTTCCTCTGAATTCAACAGGTTATTGAAAGAAACTCCAAGCACTTCCTGCTTGTCCCTTAATAGAGCCAATTGATTTTCCAGATCGTTAATCTCCATCTCAATTCTATATTGATCAACAGCTGATACCTGATCTGCTTCAACCTTAACAATAGCCATCTTTTGAAAGGTTTTCAGGATCTCAATATTCTCCAGAGTGATTATAGTTGCCTTGTTGTTGAAATACAGGTTGTACCAAGTTGATTTTACCTCATTATACAGTTTCGACTTGTTTTCTTCAAACACTTCATACAAGGCTTTGGCTTCTTCAATACTGGCATTTTCCCTGGCCTTTAATGTGCCAAACCAAGGAAACATTTGTGTAGCTGAAATCCTGAAATCCTGAGGACCGTTTCTGGTTTCAACAGGTTGTATAAAATAAGCAAAAGTCAATTGCGGATCGGGCAATGTACCTACTTGCGGAACCTTCTCCAATGCTGCCAGGTAATTGTTAAACTTAGCCTTTAATCCAGGATTGTTTTCAGCTGCAGTTTTCAGGTAACTTTCGAGTGGATCTTGAGCGTGTATCCAATTCCATGACAGAAAAATCAATATTATATATAGTAATCTTTTCATTATTTTACCTTTACGTCATTCTTTAACTTGATGATTTTCTATATAATGCAGTCAGGTACTTTGAACCCTGACAAATCATAATTTTAATCACCTTTCTACTTTATCCTTTATCCTTTAACACCTTGCGTTCCTGCCACATGCTATAAAGCACCGGAACCACAAACATGGTTAAAACCTCAATGGTCATACCTCCAAATAAAGGGATGGCCATAGGAACCATTATATCAGAACCTTTACCAGTAGATGTAAGTACAGGTAGTAGTGCAATGATGGTTGTAGCGGTTGTCATTATGGCAGGGCGCACTCTTTTTGAGCCTGCTTCCAAAACTAAAGCCCTCACTTCATTAATGGTTTTTGGCTTTCTTTTTTCCTGCAATTGCTTGATGTATGTACTTATTAAAACACCATCATCCGTAGCAACACCAAACAGGGCAATAAAACCTACCCAAACCGCAACACTCAGGTTGATGGTATTAACCTGAAACAGATCGCGTAAATTAATACCAGCTAATGAACCATCCATAAACCAGGGCTGACCATACAACCAAAGCATAATAAATCCACCTGATAATGCCACAATAATACCTGAGAAAATCAAAGTGGTAGAAACCACCGACCTAAACTGGAAGTATAATATCAGGAAGATGATAATTAAGGATATCGGAATTACAATAAGCAGGCGCTTGGTAGCACGAATCTGATTTTCATAATTACCGGTAAACTTATAACTAACCCCGGCAGGAAGAGAAAACGCTCCGCTATCCATTTGTTCCTTTAGGTACTTCTGTGCATTTTCAACCACATCCACTTCTGCATAACCTTCCTTTTTATCGAAAATTACATATCCAACTAAAAAAGTATCCTCACTTTTAATCATCTGAGGACCTCTTACATAATGCAAGGTCATTAATTCTCCTAAAGGAATTTGAGCTCCTGAAGGCGTTGGGATTAAAATACGTTTCAGATCGTCCGGATTATCCCTGAATTCACGGGCATAACGCAGTCTTACAGGAAAACGCTCACGACCTTCAACAGTTGTTGTAAGTGGCATACCTCCTATTGCACTACCAATAACAGCCTGCAGGTTCTTTACACTTAAACCATAACGGGCAATAGCATCTCTGTTGATTTCCATCTCCAGATAAGGTTTACCAACCACACGATCAGCAAAAACTGACATCCCCTGAACCCCTTCCACATTCTTTAATTGTTTTTCAAGTTCAAAACCAACTTTTTCAATACTTTCAAGGTCGGGACCATAAACCTTAATACCCATTGGTGCACGCATACCAGTTTGCAACATCACTAATCGAGTTGAAATAGGCTGCAACTTTGGTGCAGATGTTAAACCCGGTATGTTACTTTTATCAATAATTGCCTGCCAGATATCATCGGGCGATTTAATTTCTTCACGCCATTGTCTGAAATATTCACCGTTTGTATCTATGGTTAAATTCTCTTTTTCAATCAAACGAAATGCTTCTTCCTTTGGATTGTATGTAGAGCCATCCTTCAATATAAAAGCACCTTCTTTATTTGTTTTAAAGCGCATGCGATGCCCTTTTTCATTCAGAATGTATTCCGGTTTATAATTGATTACATTTTCATACATAGATGTTGGCGCAGGATCCAGGGCCGAATTTACACGCCCCCATTTACCAACAACTGTTTCAACTTCTGGTATAGAATTGAGCTGTTTATCCAGAATACGAATGACTTCCAGGTTTTCTTCAATACCTGAGTGAGGCATTGTAGTCGGCATTAATAAAAACGAACCTTCATCTAAAGATGGCATAAACTCTTTTCCTATACCCGGTAGTTTTTTATCCAGATAAGCATATGAATCTGTATTTTTTATGAATTGAGGTAAAAAACCAAATAACTTATCAAAGCCCTGCCAACTGGTTATTCCAAACAATACAATAAATATAGGTACAGCTAAAAATGTCCATTTGTTATTCAAACACCATTGTAAAATGCGCTTATAAAACACCACTACCAACGACATGGTTCCTAATACAGCAGTTACGATGGCTATTACAAAAAGGAAATTGGCAAACAAGCTATTTTGTGCCCCCAGTGGCATCCATGCTTTTGTTAAAAAAAATACAACTACCACAATAGTAATAGTAATATTGATCAGGTTTATCCAATTCTTCTGATGTTCTTTCCATCGGTAAGCTAATAAACCATTGATACCAAATGCTGAAATAGCAAGGGCTATATAATTACCAGAAACGATAGACAGCAAAAGTCCTGCAACAATCAGAATAATATTACCTAATCTCTGGTAGCGTTTTTTATCAATCTTTATTGAGAAAATTAAATGTGCTAAAGTCGGTATTATAATCAAACCAATTAATAATGCCGATATCATGGTAAAGGTTTTTGTAAAAGCCAGTGGTTTAAACAATTTTCCTTCAGCTGCTTCCATAGCAAATACCGGTAAAAAACTGATAATGGTAGTTGATAATGCGGTTATAACTGCTCCAGCAACTTCGGTAGTTGCTGTATACACAACAGTAAGCAATTCTTTTCCTTTTGCGCCTTTATTTTCGGGTAATTCAATATGCCGGATAATATTTTCGACAAAAACCACACCCACATCAACCATCACACCAATTGCAATAGCAATACCTGAAAGGGCTACAATATTAGCATCAACCCCAAACTGTCGCATTGTGATAAAAGTGATCAGAACACCTATTGGTAAGAGACTGGAAATAAGAAATGAGGCACGTAGGTTAAATACCAACACAATCACTACTAAAATACTAATTAGTAATTCAAGTGTAATGGCTTCCTCCAGGGTACCCAAGGTTTCTTTAATTAAACCGGTGCGATCATAAAAGGGCACAATGGTAACTTTAGACACAGTACCATCAGCTAATGTTTTGGAAGGCAAGCCGGGTTCAATCTCTGCAATCTTGGCCTTCATATTTTCGATAGTTTTAAGTGGGTTGGCACCATAACGAGCTACCACAACACCACCTACGGCTTCGGCACCACCTTTATCTAATCCACCTCGTCTGGTTGCAGGTCCAAAGTTTATTTTTGCAACATCTTTCAAGCGGATTGGCACATTGTTACGCACAGCAACAACACTCTTTTCAAGATCTTCAAGATTTTTGATGTAGCCAAGCACACGAACCAGGTATTCCGCCCTGTTAAATTCAATGGTACGAGCTCCAATATCAAGATTACTGTTTTTTACAGCTGACATAATCTGTGCTATTGTTACATGATGCGCTTTCATGGCATTAGGGTCAATATCAACCTGATATTCTTTTACAAAACCCCCAATAGAAGCTACCTCTGCCACTCCTTCTGCCGAAGTTAACGAGTAACGAACATAGAAATCCTGAATGGTTCTTAGTTCATGTGGGTCCCACCCACCGGCAGGATTACCTTCTGCATCTCGTCCTTCAAGAGTGTACCAATAAATTTGCCCCAGAGCTATTGCATCAGGCCCAAGCGCAGGAGATACATCCGCTGGCAAGGTACCCCTCTGCAAAGAATTTAATTTTTCAAGGATACGCGTTCTACTCCAGTAAAACTCTACATCCTCATCGAAAATGATATATATGCTGGATAGCCCAAATATTGAGTTGCTACGTATTGTTTTAACGCCGGGTATACCCAATAGCGCCGTAGTTAATGGATAAGATATTTGATCTTCTATATCTTGTGGCGAGCGGCCCGGCCACTCTGTATATACAATTTGTTGATTTTCCCCAATGTCTGGTATTGCATCCACTGGAACCGGATCGCTTGGTAAAATACCGGTATCCCAGCCAAATGGAGATGTGATTATTCCCCAGCTAATAAAAACAAGTAACACTAAAAAGGTAACCAGTTTATTTTCCAGAAAGAATTTAATGATTCTGTTTAACATGATTTGTTCGTTTGAAGTTATAATGTTCAAATAGCTACAATGCTATAGCATTATGCCTTTATACTAAGAAGACATAACAACACGCTAATTACTATACAATAATTAGTTATAACCAAACGCTAACAAAGAAATGATTGAATTATAGCCAACCTGGTTGAAAGAGGTGGTGGCGGCGATAAGTCATATATAAGATATGTAGTTTTTGTTACAGAAATAATTTCCTCATCAAATAATTGAAAAAGAACAGGGAAAAGTACATCTATACTTATGGGCGCATTTGCTTCTATAGAAACAGGAGCCACATAACGATCTTTTACCTCAATATGAATGCTTTTATCATGACAACATCCACAATCATCATCTCCGGAACAACAAGAATCGGCTTTTGAATTTAGTGCAGTAGAAACCAATTGATCTCCGCAATAATGCATAGAAATGGTTACTCCCATTGTTACTAAAACAAGGAATAACGCAAATACAATATGTAAAAACTTTCTAAGCATTATATCAGTTCATTTAACCTTACAACAAAGTAACCACCAAAACCCCATAATTGTTTTATACCATTTTGGATAAGATGTATAATATTTTGATGTTTTTCAAACTTAATAATTCCCCCTACAAGCTATTATGTGACCCAAAATATTTCTTCAAATAAATTATAATTAGCTGATTACTTTCTCTGGAAACCTTGCCGCTTGTAAGCAGCACATTTCCCAGAGTCTGGAAAGTTTGTCGACTAGCCGCGGCAGCTTTTCCAGAGTCTGGAAAGTTTGCCGACTGGACGCGGCAGGTTTTCCAGAGCGTGGAAAGCTTGTCGATTGTACGCGACAGGTTTTCCAGAGTGTGGGAAGCTTGCAGACTACAGTCAGGGAGGTATATTTTTAAACTAATTGGATGTTTCTCAGTACAGCGTATCTACTGAAACCCGAGTATTTACAGGAGTTAATAGCATTTTACGCATTGCTCTTTACTCTAATCAATAGGCGATACTCATTTATCAATCATCAACACATGTTCATCCATTATTCCTAATTTTTTATCTACGTAACGAAACTTTTGAAGATAAATAGAGTAAATTCGAGTCGGTTATTTCTAATAACGCAAACCATCAGGTATTAATGTTGGATACTGAAATAGGATGCGTATAGGAATGGGTTGTGATGTATTTTAAGAAACAAACAATAATGAAAAAATTATTAATATTTATAATACTAATATTAATATCCAGAGATTTTTGGGGACAAAGACTTTTGTCAGGTGAATATGATCTTGGAATGAAAATAGCATTTGATGAAACAACAAATAAATTGACAGGTTATTTTGAAAATTACACAGGTTGGGATGAGCAAACAAATCTTCCAATGTTTTCGTGTATATTTTATTTAGAAGGAATTGCAAAAAGCGATATTGTTAAAATTTCGACTTATTATCCAGAATACAAAGAAGATGATATTATAGAAGGAACTGTTGAAATAATAAACAACAAGACAATTAGGGTTAAACTTTCTGAAGAACATGGAGGATGTTGGAATGTTCAAAGTTTTGCAGATGAATCAATTGAATTTGAATTAAAGAATAATATATCTTGTATTCAAATAAGGTATGTAAATGTAGTAAAGACTTATTTCTATTCTGAAAAATCTATTGATAAGAAACAAAAAGCGTATTTAATCAAAAATGATTTTGTATATGTTGAAAAAATAGATAAAGACTGGGCTTATTGTACATTTTATGGTAAGAAACAGACAAAGGGTTGGTTAAAAGTTTCAGACTTAAATACACTATAATTAGAATGAAAAAAAAACCATAACACGCGGTGTAATTTAATGGCAGAACAGCAATAGTTTGATAGTTTGGCTCCCTCATTTAGGCTTTGTCCTGGCGGACAAAGTAGCAGTCCGCACACTGCCGCAAAATTAAAAGCAAACGTTGTAGTTCATTCAAATTGCATACTGTAATTTAAATATTTAAAGATTGTATAAATAAAATAGAATTTGAACAATGCTAAGATCAAAACATTGCGAAATCTGTGAAAACCAAATCATAGATAAAAGAACAGGAACAAAATGTGGAATAACTGAAGAAAAACCACAATTCAAGAATAAATGTGACAAAATATCATTAGACAAGAAATATGAAACTAAGATATTGGATACTAATATTGAATTTGAAACAATTAAAAGAAATAAAACCAAGACTTATGGCAAGGCCTTTGGATTGCTTTCTATAGGAATTACAATTATTCTAGTTGGACTATTCCTAGGATTTTTCGCATTTGAAGGAGGTGTTATTTCTACTGTTCCGTTGATAATTATTGGTGTTGGTTTTTTGACAATTCCTAAAGCTCTTCAACCTTTTGTAACATTTAAACATAGTATTGCAGTAGCGAAAGACAAAAAAACAGAGTTAGACAATTTGCTGTCAATGTATAATGTTAAATATGACTTGAAACTAAATTTCAATGAAGACAGGCATGGTAATTTAGATATTGTACCGGATTTAACATTTACAAGAAAGCATTATAGATAAAAAACGAACTACAAAACCCTAGTATATAGTATATGCGTTAGTAGTTTATTGGAAGTTGAGTGAGGCATTTAAACACCTCCAAATCTTTGAATTGACTTTTAGAAATAAAATGTAAAAACAAATAAAAGATTTGGCTCAGTGACGTTTTGTAAGGTTGGCTCGTTAAATCTCCATACGCTTCATCTAGCCACCTTTGTAGCAATATTACAAACTATAATTTATAAAATACCATGGAGCGACTAGGACAGCTAATACGAACGAGAACACTTTATATTACGTTAATAGTTATAGTGTCATCTGGATTTCATTATTACGATACAAGTAAACCAGAATTGACATTTTTAATGCAAATTTTTAACGAAATAGGATTTATCGTATACATATTATGGCTTATCGGAATTAGCTATTTTGGAACTTGTCTGTTAATTAAAAAGGGATTGGAATTAAACAGCATTAAAAATTTAAAGATTTATTTTATTGTAGCCTATATTTTAAGTCTATACTTAGGTTTTTCGGAAGCAGATACTACAATTACTAGAGAGTTTGGTGGTATTTATTTATATTTTTCAAGTCAAACGCCAATTAGCTTTCTTTATGTGACCTTATATCTTTATGGTACTTATAGGACTGCTCAACTTATCAAGACTCTAGAAAGTAACAGAGAGGTTGTTTTTAAAGAGTTTTATAAGACTTGGCTATTATTGATTTTTTCAGTTATAGGAATTATTTTTCTACATGGCAAAGTTCGTACTATTCTTGAAGTAGCAGTAGTATCCTCCGAAAAGAGAAATAACATTGCCTAGCACGGCATCATAAACCATGCGCGGTTTCGGTGATATCAAATTAACTACCTAATCCATTATGTATCAGCAAAAGGAAGGCCATGCAAAAATTCAAGCAGGAAGTGAAAAATGAATAAACCAACAACTAAATACTTCATTGACAGAAAAGAATGGAGAAAATGGCTTGAAGTAAACTTTGAGACAGAAAATGATATTTGGTTGGAGTATCCGTTGAAGAAAACAAACAAGAAACGAATACTTTACAATGATGCAGTTGAAGAAGCGCTTTGTTTTGGCTGGATAGACAGTACAGTTAAATCATTAAACGAAACTACTTCTATTCAAAGATTTTGTAAGAGAAATAAAAAATCTGCTTTTTCACAGCCCAATATTGAACGATTAAAATGGCTTTTAAAAAATAATTTAGTTCACGTATCAATTAAGCATGAAGTTCAAAAAATAGTTCAGCAAAAATTTATTTTCCCCAAAGATATAATGACGAAATTACATGAAGATAAAGATGTTTGGGAGAATTATCAGAACTTTACAGAACCATATAAACGAATCAGAATTGCATACATTGAAAGTGCAAGAAAAAGACCTGATGAGTTTGATAGGCGTATGAATAGTTTTATCAGCAAAACAAAAGAAAATAAATTGATAAAAGGGTTTGGAGGAATTGATAAATACTACTAACCTCAGTTCGATTAAAATTTTAGAATTCAGATTATAATAAAAAGCAATAGTCTCAAGAAACTATTGCTTAACTTTTTTACTAAAAATAGTATTTATTACTATTCAATAAATTTTTTCCCGAAAGGAATAACTACTTTACCAGCTAAATCATTTACAATAATAGCAGCCATCATATACCAGGCTCCTAAAGCACAAATAATTAGATCAATTGCAGCAAATACAGTAAGTTGAGGCATTCCAAAATGTGCAAGGTCCAACAATACAAAACCAATTAACAAAGTTCCAAAAGTAACTGCCATAGCTCTATGAACTCTTAATGATGCAATAAACATGATGATGGTATACAATGTCCATCCAACCAAATAAAAACCAACATCTGTATGTGATGATTTATAAATATTAAAATGGTTTAAAAGCCAGATAATGCCCAAGCCAATCCAAAAAGATCCGTAGGCTACAAAAGCACTGTATCCAAAGTTATTGCCCATTTTTTGCTCTTGAAATCCGGCTATCATCTGAGCTAGCCCTCCAAAAATAATTCCCATTGCCAAAACTGGTCCTATTCCAATCCATCCTAAATTATGGAATTGCAATAATAAAGTAGTTAAGCCAAAACCAGCTAATCCCACTACTGCCGGGTTTCCGTTTTTCATAATTGTATAAGTGTTTAAATTTCAGCCGGCAAAAGTAATTCGCTACCTCATAACAACCAACGCCGAAGATGTTAAATAGTGTTTACTTTAAGTCAAAATGAATAAGTAGTTTCAAAATAAAACTACTCTGAGTTCTATAAAAACTATCGGGATACCTAAAACAAAAAAGGCCAGTTTATAAAAACCAGCCTCAATAGCTTAATTAGATCCATAGATCTAACTTTTATATCATTGCCTTAATGTTTTGAGACTGTAGTATATATTTTAAACAATTATATTTTGGCATCATACAGTATAACCTGCATTAATCCGTTATACAATCATTAAACTCAAAGCACAAAAGGCATAAACATTACTTACTCGTAACGACAAAGATAACTTACAGGTTCAGATACCTTAACTTTAAAAGAAGCATCTTTTTCAACCTTAAAAGTTTCTCCTTGTTTATATAATTTCCATTCCGTTGACTCTGGCAATAAAACATCCATTTCACCATAAGTTACTGTCATATACTCAATGGTTGATGTACCAAATTCAAATTCGCCCGGAGCAATAACTCCTGCAGTTGCTTTTCCATTACTATTATCTACAGCAATAGATTTTACTTTTCCTTCGAAATACTCGTTTACTTGTAACATTTTAATGTTTTGTTAAATATTAGTTATTACCACAAATATAATGGCTCTGAATAAATATAGCGTTGTATTATTGCACTAATTAATGGAGCTGTAATTCAAAGCAGGATGGCCAGTCGAGGAGTGTAAGGCCAATGTGGGTGTGAATTTCTAATTGTTATATAATTCACAGAAGGGGCTTGTCCTCGTGTTTTAATATATTAATTATTTTAATTGAAGCCAGAAGTAAATTAAATAAAACTCCTCGAACTTCTAACTTCCATCTTCTGACTCCCAGCCCTAAAAGTAAAATGTAAGACTCTGAAAACATTATGATTAACAACACTAATATAAACTTGAACCTATTTATTATATAATTATTGCCATTCATCAAAAAACAACAAAGTCTCATTTTGAGATTTACGATCATCCAAAAAATTCTTTTACATTTGCAATTCGAATTTACACGCATGACAAGTAAAAATATTTGTATAGAGAGAATTGGGGAGGGTGAATATACTATTGGTGAAAGTAGAGTTAAAATCACTGATGGAAAGTATATTGTTTATCATGCAACCGCTATAGGTGAGCAAACAGCCGAGGTTGCTGCTGCTCATGGAGTACTAATTAATGAAACTTTATTTAAATCAGATAAACAGGTTCAATTTTTAATTGACTTGAATCATTGTGGTAAAAACTCACCCCAAGCCAGAGAATGTTGGAGAAACTATTCAATGTTAGAAAAAACCCATAAAGTTGCCATTTTTGGCATGCATCCGGTAGCAAGAATGGTTGCTTCGTTTGTTATGGGTAAGATTAGTAAAATTGAACGTTACAAATTCTTCAATACAGAAACAGAGGCTAGAGATTGGTTTAATGAATAAGAGTTTATTTTTAATTAGTAATACAATGACTGATAACGAGAAGTCAAAGAGTGAGCGAATTGATGATGTAATTGCAGGAGTAATGAAGATTGCTCATGGAGATATTGATTATCAATTTGAAATATCGGATAAAAATGACAAGATTGATGCACTATCGATGGGTATTAATATGCTTATGGATGATATAAAAGAAGGACATTTGCAAAAAATTGAAAACGAACGCATCATAAAACTTAATCAAGAACTTATTGAAGCAAAAGAAAAAGCTTTAGAAAGTGAACGATTAAAAAATCAGTTTCTTCAAAATATCAGTCACGAAATTCGTACTCCTTTAAATGCAATTATTGGCTTTTCGGAATTATTACCAACCTATTTTGACGATAAGGAAAGACTCATAGAGTTTACTGACATTATCAACAACAGCAGTTTTGACCTACTGCAGATTATTAACGATATTCTTGATATTGCTAAAATAGAATCTGGTCAGGTATCCATAAACTGGGAAATTGTTGATATCAAAACTATGCTCAATAATATTGAAGTTTTTTTCTCTGAATACCAGAAACAACTTAATAAATCACACATTGAGTTTGTCATGAATTTTCCTTGTGATAAGGTAACCAAGCAAATACAATTTGATAGTGGTAAGTTAAAGCAAATACTAACTAACCTATTGAGTAATGCTTTTAAATTTACACATTCCGGTAAAATTGAAGTTGGATGCTTAGGATTAAGCGAAACACATATTACAATGTATGTTTCAGATACAGGTATTGGTATATCAAAAGAATTGCAGGCACAAATATTTGATCGCTTTATTCAAGCTGAAGATAATTACACCCAAAAACAAAAAGGTACCGGATTAGGGTTGTCAATAGTTAAGGGGCTTATTGGCTTACTGGGAGGTAATATATGGCTCGAATCTGAAGTAAATAAAGGAAGTACATTTACCTTTTCAATTCCTTATAAGATATACGAACCAAGTGTTATTTCATAAAAAAAGCGCGCAATTGAAAATTCAAAAGCGCGACTTCACACATAAACTCTATCGAAATTTAATTTGCCAAGTTCAACCTCAACATTGAACTCAGCTTAGCAAACCCTAATTACTCATTTTGTCTAATCTCGACATCATGGCAGCTATACCGCCACCATTCATAACATTAGTATAACCTCTTTGCATTAATACTTGCTTGGCATAAGCCGAACGAGCACCTGACGCACAATAAACTACAATCTCGCGATTTGGATTGGATCCCAAATCCACTTTATTTTGCATGATATCATCCAATGGAATATTTACTGCATTTGGAAATGCTCCACTTCTATATTCTCCTACTGTTCTAACATCCACAATCAATAATCCGCTATCGTTTTTCTGTTCTTCTTTTTTAGGAGCTTCCTCTTTAGATTCTTCTTCCTGTACTCCTATTGTTTTTGACTCAATATCTAATAAATCAATATCAAACTCCTCAAAACCTATAGTTAGTGCATATCGCTGTAACGATGTATGACCACCTGAGATATTTACTACATTTTTAAATCCTGCACCAACAAGTGTTCTTAATGCCTGATGACTTTTTTTACCAAACTCATCGTATACCAATATCAAACGATCATTAGGAAGCTGTTCCATTTGTTCCGGCAATACCTCTAAAGGAATATGCACGGCTCCCTGAATATGACTCTTTTGATAGGCAAAAATATCTCTAACATCAATAGCTATTGCATTTTGCCCTTTTAGTAATTCATCTAACTCAGATACTGTAACAGAAGGACTATATCCTGTCATTCTGTTTTCAGCCACATAAGCAGCCATATTCATTGCATCGTTAGCAGTTCCAATTGGAGGAGAGTATGCAAAATCAACATCTGCAATATCACTCACTTTTAATTTAGAAGCTGTTGCTGTAGCTATTACATCTAAACGTTTATCTGCGCCTTTATAACCTGCAGTTTGTCCACCTAAAATTACTCCTGTATTTTTATCATATACCAATTGAACGGTCACAGTTTCTGCTCCAGGATAATAGGATGTATGATGCTCTTTATGAACCACAACAGCATCCGCATCAATTCCTAATGCTCGTGCTTGTTTTAACGACAAACCTGTAATACCGGCTACTGCCTCAAAAACACGAACTACTGAAGTTCCAATTGCTCCCATGTAGCTATGATTTCCTCCTAATGCATTTTCGGCTGCAATACGTCCTTGTCGATTAGCTGGACCAGCCAATGGAATACGAACTTTTTTTCCATTAACACGATGCTCAATTTCAACCATATCACCTGCAGCATAAATGTTGGGATCTGAAGTTTGTAACTGATCATTCACCAATAAACCACCGGCTTCTCCTATTGCCAATCCTGCATCAATAGCTAATTGTAATGTTGGTCGCACCCCAATCGACATTAAAACCATATCCGCATCAATCTCTTCACCATTATCTAAGATAACAGAATTGGATTTAATTTGAGTTACTGCTGTATTGGTATGAACACCAACCCCATAGGCATGAAGTTCTTGCTCAACAAAACCTGCAATTTCTCCATCCATAATTGACATAACATGATCCATTTTTTCTACAACAGAAACATTTAATCCACGTTTAACCAAGGCTTCAACCATCTCCAAACCAATAAATCCGCCTCCTACAACAACTGCATTTTTAGGACTTTCATCTTCTAAATGTGCTGAAATCTTATCCATATCTTCCAGAGTCCATAACGTAAACACATGGTCACGATCTGATCCGGGAAATTCAGGTTTTAAAGGTCTGCCATCCTGGGCTAAAATCAACTTATCGTATTCAAAGTTTTTGGTTTCACCTGATCTGCTATCTATAGCTTTAATTTGATTATTCTCTTTATCAATAGAAGAAACGATGGTATGTGTATATACATCCACATCGTATTGTTCTTTAAAACTTTCAGGGCTTTGCAAAATTAATTTTGATCGGCTCTTAATATCACCAGCAATGTAATATGGCAATCCACAGTTTGCGAATGAAATATCAGGACCTGCCTCTAGCATTACAATTTTTGCATCTGGCGATAATCTTCTTGCCTTTGCTGCAGCTGTTGCTCCTGCTGCCACCCCTCCAATAATTACGATTTTTTCCATTTTATATATTTTTTTATTTTTTGCTTATTTAAAATTGCCTTAACAGGCTTTGTTATTTTTGTTTTGACAAAACTATCTCATACCACCAAATAATTTACTATAAAAACACATGAACGTGTTCTGTGTTTAAATTGATATACATCAACTTTTTTATTGACGACAGTCATATTCTTGAAATTGATTCTATTTTTGTATTGTATTCAATAGATATTTAGCTCTAATAGTCAACGATTTTAAGTATTGACAGAATTAAAATAGAAATGAAAACCTTACAAAAAGACGACATAAACTTTATTTGCGAACTAAACGCACCATGCTTTCAGGCTCTAAGTCCTGATGAAGTTCAGTTGGTAAAATCCAGTAGAACGCAAGTACAGTTTCGTAAAGGTGATAACCTAACCAAGCAAGGCACCTTTGCTTCATACGTAATGTTTATGGTAGATGGATTAGCCATTCAATATGTAGAAAGTGACCTGACCAAAAGCTATAATTTACGTATTATTCAACCAGGTGAGTTCATTGGGCTGTCTTCTGTTTTTTCTGCAAATACGTTTAGTTACTCATCTGTTGCCATCACAGATTGCCATGTATTTTTGGTTGAGAAAACTGCTATTGCTCAAATTATCAGCTCTAACGGTATTTTTGGATTAAGCTTGATCAAACGATATTCTGAACAGAACGTAAATTTATACGACATCATTCGAAAAGTACTTTATAAACAAATGAATGGAAGAATGGCGGAGGCTTTGCTTTACATTAATAATATAAAGCCAAAGTATCCTGATATTTTCCAGATTTTAACAAGAAAGGATCTGGCTGATTTTGCAGGAATATCCACAGAAAGTGCTGTTAAGCTTTTAAAATCGTTAGAAAAAGACCATATACTTGAACTTAATGGGAAAGACATTAATATACTTGACGAATTAAAATTGACTGAGATTTGTAAAAGAGGTTAGATTATTTTAACTAATGTATATTGATTACAAATAATAGTTTTTATACATTAGTAATGAAAATGTTATAAACTCACACCAAAGATGCTAAAGAAAATCAAGTTTGAATACATACTTGCTATACTGTATATTCTAGTAGGTGGTTTATGGATTTTATATTCAGACTTGTTTGTTTCAAACCTGACAGATAATCCAGATACTATTACAAAAATACAACATTTTAAAGGTTGGTTTTATGTATTCACCACTGGTATCCTTCTGTTTTTCATGATTAAAAATCACATTCAAAAAATACGAAAAGCTGAAGCTAAAGCAAAAGAAAACGACAAACTTAAAACTGTATTTATTCAAAATATTTCGCACGAGCTAAGAACTCCAATGAACTCAATTATTGGATTTTCGGAATTAGCTCAAACTGAAAAAACCGATAATGATATTCTGAATTTATATTTAAAAACCATACTGAACAGTTCGCAACAATTGCTACTAACCATAAACGATGTAATGGATGCTTCGCTGTTAGAATCGGGTAATATGTTTTTAAACCTGACTGAAATTAAGCTACAGGATTTCTTAAATAGTTTTTCAAACAATTATACACCGTTACTGGATTCAAAGGTTAAATTATGCCAGTCGGGTAATGATTTACCCGGAGACTTTGTTTTTACATCCGACGAAGAAAAACTTCGCCGGGTAATGAATAACCTACTAAATAATGCAATTAAGTTTACCAATGAAGGATGTATAGCGTACGGCTGTATTGCTAAAAATAATCACCTTGAGTTTTATGTAAAAGACTCCGGTTCTGGTATAGAATCATCTATGCTTAAAAATATATTTAACCGGTTTGTACAAACTGAAACCACCGTAAAGCAATGCAAAGGAGGTACAGGTTTAGGGTTAGCCATTTGTAAAGATATTATTGAACTGCATCAAGGTAAAATTTGGGTTGAATCAGAAGTAAATATTGGTTCCACTTTTTGGTTTACCATTCCTTTAAAACTAACGCATCCAAGTTACAACAGATATGCATACAACTAATGCATAAAACCATTATTCATATACTACAATATGACTCAATAATTTAATGTCTTCCAAATCGGAATAATCATATTGATACAAACCATCTTCACCAATCATCAACAATACATTACCCAAAGGAATTACATCAAAGGCATCAATATCTTTATAATGCGCCAACTGATGATCTGATATGGTATATGGATCTGCAGCATTATAAATTTTAAGTCCGTCATCACCATCACATACAAAAAGCACCTCATCATCAATTCCTAAACCATAAGGGTTTTCCATTGGATATGATTTTAATAACTCCGGAGCTTCAATATTCGAAATATCAATCACTTCCAATTCACTATCAATAGCACCACATAAATTACCACCTCTCAAGGTTACATAAGCATAATCACCTTCAACAACAACTGGATCGCAAGCTGTTGCATGACGAAACTGAGAAATAAACTCAGGACTTGAAGGATCCTGCAAACTATAGATATACATTCCGCTTTGAGCTCCTATAAACAACATCTGGTTATAAGGAAAAAGTGTTTCAATTTGCCAACTGATATAAATATTTTTTTTAAAAGATGGATTTGAAGGATTTGATACATCAAATAAATTTAACGCACTGTTATTAATGGCATATAAATAGTTATCATACAAGGTAAACCTGGCCATTGACCCGCCTACTCCATTACCTGCACCACTCACACTATTTGCACTTGCATCTCCTGCCAAAAATATTCCATCCCACTCTATAAATCGTTCATAGTAAATAGTGTTATCCTCTACAGGTTCTGTTACTGTTGAAACTGTATAACCTATTATAACACCTTTTTCTGTATCAACATTACCTAAAATACCGCCTTCAAAATTAGGAATGATATACGGAAAAACATCCTCATCACGATCTACTTCCTTAATATCATTCAGATTACTGATATCAATGGTCAAAAGATCAATATAACTATCAGCGTAAAGCATATTTCCTTTTATAGCTAAATCCACATTACCGGGTATTTCAATAAAAGAAACATTTTGAGGATTGGAAGGATCTGAATTATCTATTACATGAATACCTTTCTGATATTCGTTGATAAAGATAAAATCATCTTTAAAATATATTTTACCTGCCTTTTTAATATTTTCTGGTGGTAGCACACTAAATCCCGATCTTAAATCGGAATAACTCATATACTCAGGCGTATTTACCGTATAAGTATCTTCAATTTGATTGGTACAGGAAAATGATACCAAACCTATAGTTAGTAAAAATAAATATTGTATTCTTTTCTTCATGACGCTTTTGATTATTAGGTTAATAGTATGTGGTTGCAAACACATTGTATTGATGTTGTATTGTTGCTATGGTTGCGTTTTTTATAAAAGAATTATGAGTATTATAAATAACTGATATTTGTTTATATATTTAGGTTGATCACGCAACTTTTTGAAAAACCTTACATCAATATCTAAAACATAACTCATGAGAAACCTACTTTTGATATCATTATTATTTATTTCTGCGGCAACTTACAGTCAGGAGCAAATCCAAAATAAAATCAAAATAAAATATCAAAACTACACGGCCTACACCCAAATGATTGGTTCAAAAAAAGACCACAATGCCATTATCAATTCAATTCAAATGGAACATAACTTCTTATTGAATAAAACCATTGCATTTGGACTATCGACTGGAATTGAATGGATGGATATAAAAATGGCCTCTGTTGGACCTAACCTAAAAATTTTCATCCCCCTTTTTAACCAACCATCATTATATATTGGAGCAAGCTATGGAGCTGCCATCACACTAGAAGATCAAAAAGAGGAATGGATTGAAGTATTGGAAACAAAGGGAAAACACTTTTTTAATACAGAAGTTGGCTATGCATTCCCATCCAAGAGTGAAATGACTTTTTATATAGCTATAGGATATAGAAATCAAAGTTATTCTTATACAAGAACTGATTGGTGGAGGAATGAAGTAGAAAGGAATATTGAATACAATAGATTTATCCTCAAATTAGGAATACGTTTGTTTTAAGTTAAATTCCCTTTACCTTTACTTTATTTAATTAAAACACCCTGGTACCAAATATAAATTTATCTTTCCACCAACTATTGTCTAAGGAAGTAATTGTAACACCCTTGCTTGATGAGGTATGAATAAACTGATTATTCCCTATACAAATTCCTGCATGAGTGATATACTTGCTTGTTTTGTAGGTATTAATAAAGAATACTAAATCTCCTTTCTTCAAATCATATTTGTTATAAATTATATTGCCATAACGAGCCTGCTCTTCTGAGTTATGAGGTAGTTTAATTCCATTTAAAGCAAAAGCTCGCATCACCAATCCGGAACAATCCATACACTTTGAAGATGAACCTCCCATGCAATGAGGAACGCCCATATACTTTCGTGCTGATTTTATAATATCATCAGCCTTAGCTTTTCCTATAAATAAAGTTTTTCCGGTTCCACTCGCAATAAACTGATTTAACTTTTTATTGCCTGTAATATGTGTCGAGGGTTTAGAGGTAGTGTTCCTTTTTTGATATTCAACTTCTGGTAAAGCTTTCCTTGAGCATGATGATGCCATTATAAAAGTTAAAAACAAAAAACTATATATGGAAAATGGAATTAGTAGCTTATCTTTCTTCAAAAACATGTTGTGTGTGTATTGATTATATAATAATTGGTTCAATATTAACAATTATATAAATAAAATCCATAGGTATGATTAATTCTAAAATAAATGAGATCAGGAAATTTTGCACAAAAAATTCTGACCCTGCAATTATAAAAAAGTATCAACGATATTTTAAGGATGGATACGATGGCTATGGAATTGATGACAAATTGTTTAAAAAACAAATTGATATTTGGGTTGAACAATGGAAAAATGAAATGACAATTGAAGACTACCTTACCCTTGGTGATGAATTGATGAAATATGGCAGATACGATGAAAAAAATCTGGCAATAGCATTTCTTATAACCAGAAGAGAAGAATTTACAAAGGAAACTTTTTTCCGAATAGGCAATTGGTTTGAGTATGGAATTAATAACTGGGCTACTACTGATGTTTTATGTATGCTCATTTTATCTGCTTTACTTGTTGATAATGTAATCGACTTTGAAGATTTAAAAACATGGAATAATGCCGAATCTGAATGGAAACGAAGGGCGATTCCTGTTTCTCTGGTTGAACTTGATAAAATAAAAAAGAATTTAAAGCTTGCAGATACTTTTTTATTAATTGAACCGTTAATGCTTGATGATTCTGAATATGTTCAAAAAGGAATTGGCACATTATTACGTGGTTTATGGAAAAAAGATCCTGTTCAAATTGAAGATTTTCTGATGAAATGGAAAGACCAATGTGGCAGATTAATCATTCAATACTCCACTGAAAAAATGGATAAGGAATACAGAAAAAAATTTAGAAAAATTAAATAAAGTAAATTCTCCTCATTCAAAATCAAATATCTTTTTAAACTTTTTAGGAACGGGAGCAAACACTTTTAATTTTTCATTGGTAAACGGATGTATAAACTCCAACAAGTATGAATGCAAATACAAACCTTTTCCTTTTAAAATCAATCCCTCTTTTCCATAATCCGCATCTCCTAAAATAGGATTACCAATAGTAGATAGGTGTTTGCGCAATTGATGGCGTCTTCCTGAAAAAAGAGTTAACTCAACCAGATTTAAATAAGCAAAACGCCCTGATATTTCCGACTTTAAAACCCTGTAGGCAGATTTGGCTTTTTTACCATCTACTTCATCTTCTACAATTCCACTTTTAGGCATTGCTCCAATAGTTATAGCAAGGTATTGTTTATTGATACTTCTGCTTTCAAATACTTTATTTAATGCAATTACAGCCTCTTGAGTCTTACCAATAAGTAAAGCTCCACTGGTAGGATAATCTAGCCGATGAATAGGTTCCGGACGATCTATTGCATCATGTTGGGTACTTATTTTCAGGTTTGAAGGCAAAGCATTTTCCAGTGTTATCTTTTTATTTCCACTTACCAGTATTCCGGCTGGCTTATGTACTACGGCCAGAAAATCATCCTCAAATAAAACTTCAATAGGATATTCAATTGTTGGTTTAACTACGACTTTAGTATTCTCGAACAACTCAAGAACCTCCCCTCCCATTATAAAATCAGCTGTCTGTCCCTGCTTACCATTTACATAAACAAAACCGCCTTTAATGGCTTTTTTAATACTCTTTTTAGAGGGAAGCGATTTAAATAACTCCGGTGCAATTTCCGACAATCGCTTCTTCGCTTCTAAATGAGGAACTGTTAACTTTTCTAGTAGTCTACCTTGCATGCTGCAAAAGTATAACTTATTAGTTGAAAGTTAAAAGTTTAAAGTCCTTTGATTTAGATATAAGAAGAATAGTACTTTCCACTTTTGACTGAAGACAGAAGACAGAAGACTGAGGACTGAGGACTGAAGACTGAGAACTGAATACTGAGGACTGAGGACTGAGGACTGAGGACTGAGAACTACTCCCCCTTCTCTATCCTTATCCTGGCATCCACTGCTACAATGTGTTTTAAGTTACCCATAAGCGGATTCAAATCAATCTCTTTTATTTCGGGATGCTTGTATACTAAATTTGAAAACTGCACAATAATTTCAGCAAACAAATCAATATTAACGCCCTCATGCCCTCTTAATCCATGAAGAATTTTTATGCCTTTCAAACTCTTAATCATATTCAGGGCTTCCGCTTTTGATACCGGAGCCATACCATAACTCACATCTTTTAAAACTTCAACAAATACACCACCTAACCCACACAAGATCGTATGTCCAAATCCTTCTTCATATTTTGCGCCTAAAAACAACTCAATACCTGAAATCATTTTCTGAATCAAAACACCCTCCGCTCCTTCTATCTGCATTAACTTATCGTATTTATCATACAACTCATCAACATCACTAATATTTAAAAATACACCACCAACATCTGATTTATGAACTGGTCCTATTACCTTCAGCACCACCGGAAACTCAATCTGATTAATGCGCATATCCAACTCCTGTGTGCTTCTTAACACCAGCTCATTTATAAATGGAATATCTACTTTAGATATCAATGCAGAAACTTTCTCAGGAGGTAAATAACCGTTTTCTAGCGATGCTAAAAAATCATCAATATCAACTATCCTATGGTCCTGTTCATCTTCGAAAACATGATCATTACAGGCATATACCTTTGCCAGCGCTTCACCGAATATTACCTCATCCGGAAAATTCACATGACCTTTAGATATAAAGGTTTCGATATCATCTTTAACATTAATAATAGAAGGAAGGATAGCAAAAATAGGCTTTTCACACGCTAATATTTTCTGATGTAAGACTTCATAAACCTCTTTAACAGGAAATAAACCCGAACTTCCAAAAATCACTACCATCGCATCAATCTGGTCAAAATCATTTTCACAGGAATCAATAATCGTAGCTAACTGTTCTGCATTTCCTGTAGCTAAAAAATCAATTGGATTTGCCAAGCTCGAACCATCATACAACTTATCTTTCAACAAATTGGCTTTCTCCCCTTCAATTTTAGGCACTTTAAATCCGGCTTTTGATAATGTATCGGTAAGCATAACTGCAGGACCACCTGCATGAGTAATAATAGCTATGTTTTTACCTTCAAACTCTTTAGTCATATAAATAGCTCCAACAACAGCCAATTCCATTCTTCCATAACACCTTACAATTCCGGCCTTCTTAAACAAGGCATCTACTGCCATATCTGAATTTGCCATGGCTCCTGTATGGCTTGATGCAGCACGACTACCATCCTCAGAAGAACCTGCTTTAATTCCTGCAATTTTACAGCCCTTATTAATCAATGATCTGGCATGTTTCAAAAGCTTTTTGCCATCATTAACACTTTCTATATAAAGCAACTTAATTTTTGAACTCGTTTTAGGATCATAGTGTAAGTCAAGATATTCCAGCACATCCTCTACCCCCATCTGTGCACTATTTCCAACAGAATAGACACTATTAAAACGCAAGCCTAATGGTCGGCCAATTTCCATAATAAAAACAGCAGTAGCACCTGATCCTGAGATAAAATCAACGCCTTTATTACTAAATACAGGAATAGGTGTTGTAAATACACTATGATGATTTTGGTTCATCATGCCAATACAATTGGGACCAATTAAACAACCATCAACCTGATTAATGACCTCAACAATTTCTCGTTCGTATTGAGCCCCCTGCTCACTCTCTTCACTAAATCCTGCTGAAATTATAATAAATGCATTAGTTCCCTTATTTAAGGCCAATGTTTTTACTACGCAAGGGCAGTACTTGGCTGCAACTGCAATTACAGCTAAATCAATATTTTTGGGTAAATCTTCAACCTTGGCATAGGTAGCTAATCCCTGCACTATGGTTGTTTTCGGATTAGTAACATAAATACTGCCTTTAAAACTATTTAAAATATGATAAAGAATTTTACCGCCAGGTTTGCTTAAATCATTTGAACCTCCAATAACGACAATACTCCGAGGATTTAACAGCTGTTGATTTACCATAAGAACAATTTTTTATAGCTATTACTTATATAAAACTCTTGAAATTCAGGGAAAAATACAATGAATAATATCACTAAGTACTACAACCTAATTTTCACAGTTTATTGTTTACTTATACCTATTTTTAATGATAAGGCACATACCTGATTCTTCCTCTAAACTATTTTAGTATTTTTGTACCCTAATCGTAACAGTAATGACAGACATACAATCCATTATAGATAAAGAAGAATATAGTTTTCAGGACATTACCACTTTGCTTCAGTTAGAAGGTGATGATCAAAAATTATTATTCAGGAAATCAGAAAAAACTCAATTAAAATACGTTGGCAACAAAGTGTTTTACAGAGGATTGGTTGAGTTTTCGAATGTATGTGCTAAAAATTGCTATTACTGCGGCATACGCAAAGACAATAATAATGTTGATCGATATAATATTGAAGATAAAGACATTATTGAAGCCGCAATTTTTGCCTGGAAAAACAGATATGCCTCAATGGTTATTCAGGGCGGAGAAAGAAGTGATGAACACTTTATAAACCGGATTGATCACTTAATTCAGCAAATTAAAAAAGAAACTCAAGGTGATTTAGGTATTACTTTATCGCTTGGAGAACAAACTTTTGAAACCTACCAGAAGTGGTATAATAGCGGAGCGCACAGATACCTGCTTCGAATAGAAAGCTCTAACAGGAATTTGTACGAACAGATTCATCCTAAAGATCAACTTCATGATTATACCCAAAGGATTGAGGCTTTAAAATCATTAAGAAAAGCAAGTTACCAAGTTGGTACCGGAGTTATGGTTGGACTGCCGGGACAATCATTTGAAGATTTAGCAAACGATCTTCTTTTTATGAAGCGTATTGACATTGATATGTGTGGAATGGGGCCTTATATTGAACATCAGGATACACCATTATTTACTCGACGGGCCGAATTATGGCCCATAAAAAAACGCTTTAGCACTACGCTTAATATGATTGCCCTGTTACGAATTATAATGAAGGATATTAACATTGCTGCAGCTACAGCATTACAAGCCATTGACCCTATGGGGCGCGAAAAGGCTTTAAAAATTGGTGCTAATGTTATTATGCCTAATATCACACCTACCTTAAATAGAAAAAACTACCAGCTATACGAAAATAAACCTTGCACAGACGAGGGGGCTGAAGATTGTGGCAACTGTTTAAGCATGCGAATAGAACTAGCCAATAGAGAAATTGGTTTAGGTGAATGGGGGGATTCAAAACATTACTTTAAACGAAAAAATAAATAATTCCTGATATACAACCATCAGTTGGAAATAAACATTTATAAATGAAATACTTAAAATTATATTTTGTTTATAATATGTAATTTTCCATGTACTTTAGTATGAATTTGATTAGAAATAATACATTATTTTTAAACCAAATTTGTTGACAGTTGTTCCTAAAACATTAGTCACACAGATTCATTTTTTTAAGAATATTGAATCTGCATTACATTATTGCGTTAGATTTTTATTTACAGAAAAGGGCAGTTAATAATTGGTTTTCAATGTAGAAAATATCTGGCCATCATAAACAAACAAAAGTAAAATGAAAAAACCAAAAAATCATATATTAGTTATCTTTGGCGCTTCTGGTGACTTAACATACAGAAAATTAGTGCCAGCAGTATTCGATTTATATAATAAAGATTTACTTCCTGAAAAATTTGCTATTCTTGGTGTTGGACGTACAGATTTTGCTGACGATGAATTCAGAACCAAAATGAAAGAGGGTATTCAGGAATTTGCAAATACAAGTAAAGAAAAAGGTTGCGAAAAGAATATTGAAGACTTTACCAATAAACTTTATTACTATTCTTTAAATACTAAGGAAGAGGCAGAATATAAAGACTTTAAACATCATTTATTTCAGTTGGATGAAAAACTGAAAACGGATAATAATTTTATCTTTTATTTGGCAACTCCTCCAAGTTTGTACACCATTATTCCTGAATATTTAGCTAAACAAGATTTAAATATTGAAAATGATGGATTTAGACGAGTAATTATTGAAAAACCTTTTGGATACGACCTTCAATCAGCTCAGGCTTTAAATGCCAGCTTATTACAAAATTTTTCTGAGGATCAGTTATACCGAATCGACCACTACTTAGGTAAAGAAACCGTACAAAACTTATTGGTTACACGATTTTCGAACGGAATTTTTGAGCCTCTTTGGAACCGTAATTATGTAAGTCATGTTGAAATTACCTCTGCAGAAAGCATTGGAGTTGGTAACAGAGGAGGTTATTATGAAGGTTCAGGGGCATTAAGAGATATGCTTCAGAATCACTTATTACTACTGGCCAGTTTAATTGGAATGGAACCACCTGCACTAATCAACTCGAATAGTATTCGTAACGAGATGGTAAAAGTATTACAATCCATCCGGCCAATTAAAGAAGAAGATGTAGAAAAACATGTGGTTCGCGGGCAGTATGTTCCATCAACTATTAAAGGAGTTAAAGTTAAGGGATACAGAGAAGAAAAAGGTGTTGATCCGGAATCAAGAACAGAAACCTATGTTGCCATGAAATTTTTCATTGATAACATGAGATGGGCTGACGTTCCTTTTTTAATTAGAAGTGGCAAAAGCTTACCAACAAGAGTAACAGAAGTTGTCATTCACTTTAAGCATACACCTCATCACTTATTTTCGGAGCATTCAACCATTATGCAACAACATAATCAGTTGGTAATAAGAATTCAACCTGATGAAGGTTTATTACTTAAGTTTGGAATGAAAGTTCCTGGTTCAGGTTTTAATGTTCAGAATGTAAATATGGACTTTCATTATTCTGATTTATCTGATGATTATCTACCTGGAGCTTACGAACGTTTGCTGCATGATTGCATGTTGGGTGATGCTACTTTATATTCAAGAGGTGACGCTGTTGAAGCCGCATGGAAATTTGTGGAACCAATACAAAAAGCCTGGGTAAACAATCCCAATATTCCGGTTCATGGATATCCTGCAGGAACCTGGGGACCAGATATTGCTGATAGTTTATTTGAAGATGAGCACCTTTCTTGGCGCTATCCATGTAAAAACTTAGCTAACGATGGTAATTATTGTGAGTTATAATCGATTGTCACTAACCTAAGTTATCTGGTTAGTGCTCAACAGTCGCCTTGTGAAAATGATTTATAATTAACCTCAATGGAGTAATTTTAAATATCGATTAAGGCAACTTAACACTTTTAATACTTAAAAAAATGAACATAAATATATTTAAAAATAAACAATCGCTGGCCCTTCATATTGGTCAGCTTTTATATGATAAATCCAATAATCAGGAAAGACTGAATATAGCTTTATCAGGAGGAAGTACACCAAAAGCAATTTTTGATGAACTAGTTTTAAATTACAAGGATAAAATTGACTGGAATAAGATACATTTATACTGGGGCGATGAAAGATGCGTTCCTCCCAATGATACGGAAAGTAATTACAAAATGACCTTTGATCATTTACTAAGTAAAGTAAATTTTCCAGAGCAAAACGTCCATCGTGTCAAGGGAGAACTAAATGTTAATGAAGCATGTAAAGATTATATTGATGAGATAGATAAAACTATCGGTAAGGTGAATGACCTGCCCCAATTTGATATTGTAATTCTTGGTATGGGTGCAGATGGACATACAGCTTCAATATTTCCATATCAGATTGAACTTTGGGATTCAGAAGACATTTGTGTACCTGCCAAGCACCCTGAATCTGGTCAGGAAAGAGTTTCCTTTAGTGGAAATTTAATTAATAATGCCAAAGAAATCTATTTTCTGGTTACAGGTATTGATAAAGCTGAAAAGGTGGCTGAAATCATCAATCAAAAAAATAATTATCTATCTTATCCTGCTTCATTAGTTAAAACGCCTTTATGGTTTTTAGATGAAGAAGCAGCTTCTCAGTTGTAGTTTGCTTAGCTACAAATTTGTTAATTCATAAAGAGTAAAGACAGGATTTACATAATTTACAGGATGTAAATGTAACTTGTTAATCCTGAAATCCTGTCTGAATATTTTTTACCTACCGTCTTATTCAATATCCTTCTACCACAAAGTCTCGAATTTCCAGATAAGAAAGTGGAACAATATAATACACAGGCTAACTATTTCTATTCTTGCCCTTTATAGCCATGCTTTAACACATTAACTAAACAAGCTACCTGTTTAACACACACTCATCACCACCTTATCGTGCAATAATCGCAAATCTATGGTGTACAGGTTGCATAGAGATTGCGTAGCGGTTGCGATAATTTGCGAAGCAGTTGCGTAGCTGTATAGTCCCCTTTGCGATGCAGTTGCGATAAATTTGCGATAAAATGGCCTATTTTGCGTACACTTTGCGATAAACTTGCGATGCCGTGAAGGTCTGTTCGGGTCTATTCAATAAAAATGTTGAGTCTAAAATCCTGTCTATTTTTATTTACTGACCTACATATTCGATATTCTTTTACCACGAAGTAAATAAAGCTCTTTATAACTCATTACTTTTTGCTTTTGAATCGTTGAGCCATAAAATCTTAGTAGTGAAGTTTATTATGGCAATACTGATAAACCCCGATTAACATACTATCGAATTTATTTTACTTATAAAGCCAAGTTTTAATTTAATCTGTCCAACTGACTTTTGGCTAAATCAACTTCCTTTTTAATTCTGGTAATCTCTTTTAACACAAACGAAATTTCATAACCATCACGAATCGCCTCCTTATCAAATTTCTCCATTACAATATAATAACGCTTTTTTCCGATGAACTCAACCTTGAGAGGTAATTTGTAATTCTGGGATATAAAATCTATGATTCCATTGTCTGCATTATCCTTATAATTAACAACCTCCCAATAAGTTCCACCATCTTCGAAGCGCCTGTTATCAAATTCATCATAAGGAATCTCTTCACTAATAACAGCCTGATCTTTATGATATACTTTAATTTTATTGTGATAAATGTATTTATCTCCTGAATATCTACTCGAAATATAGAAATTACCTTCCATATCCAAATGTGCTCTCAAATAGGTTCTGTTAAATGAGTTTTGAGGCTTCTGACGTTTATGAATTAGTATTTCTTTTTCTCCGTATTCTTTACTTACGATGAAGTTTTTCATTAAACCTTCAAGCTCCTTATTTTTTTGAACTAAAGCACTATCTAAAAAAGCCAAACTTCGCTCTTGTTCTCCTATTTTTATTTTCCTTATTAAATCTTCTGCCCTGGTTACATATTCAATCTCTCCCGAAAATTCATTTGCTATTGAATCTAAAATCAACATCGCATCATTATAACGCTCTTGCTCATACAATGAAGAAGCTCTGGTATATTTTTCTTTAGCAATTTCTTCTGAGGTAGGACCACAAGATACAATTGAAACAACAATAAGACTTAATGCAATGTATATTCTGGAATTTTGAAGTATTTGAATCATAAACAATAATTTTTAAGCAAAAATATTGATTTTAATATTTTTCACTTATTAAATCGATTCTTTTTTCAAAAAACAATAGTTAATCCTTGAAATCAATGGCACTAAAATCATGTTCTTATTCTAATTCCAGGATCTTTTTAATAACCCGGCCTTTGGACGTTTGTAAAACGACAAAATAAACGCCTTTATTTAAATTCATCACTTTAAAAGACGTAATACCTGAGTTTATATATGTTGTTCCTGCATTAACAATTTCTCCTCCACAATCAATTATATACCATTCTGCAAACTCGGATTCAATACTTAAATCCATATAATACATGATTCCATTAACATAATAGCTAATAAAATTTGTTGGCTGAAAATCCAGATAATCAGGAATTGATTCTTTAATATAAAAATTATCAATCGCCGCTCCATTGCCCCATTCATTATTATCATCAAATAAAACGCCCAACTGAATTACGCCATCATTTTCAACCAGCTCAAAACTTTCTGAAACAGTAGTCCAACTTTCAACTGACTCTAAATCTTTTAATAAAATCCAATCCTGATTAATTGAAGTTCGGTAATACAATGAAAGCACATCATTAGTATTATACACACTATTATTCATATAATACTGAAAATCCAGATCAATAACGCTATTATTCTCTAAAGCAATTGGCGGACTTATCAGCAAATCGGTTACATGAACACCACTGCCTATATTATCAGAATTAATACCCATAAACAAAGATTGATTTTCACTAAAATCAACATACGCTGAACCCAGAGTTGTAAAATCACCATATCGCCAACCTAATTCTGTATTCAAACATTGCCAGTCATTATTTTCTATTTCAAAATGCTCCTGGTATGACACTTGATAAAGCGGCAAAGCCTTCATTGAAATAGGATTTGATACTAGCGATTCAAATTTCTCTTCTTGTCCATATACTGCTTTAACTGTATAGGTCAGATCTTCGTACAATTCATAAGAATTATCTGTATAAAATGTATCTGTTACACTAACTACTTCTCCCGAGTTTATGGATATTTCATATCCATCAGGAACAACACTTTTAGGAGCATTCCAATAAATTTTAAAACCACTAGAATCGTAAAAGCCATTTAAGTTGGAAGCAGGAACAAATCCAACTTCGTAATCATGTCCTGAAATGATTAAGCTAAAGTTTTGGGTAGCCGTTGTTATCTTAGATGCATCCACAAACACAGTATATTCACCGGCTTCACAGTTCTCTATTATAACCTGCTCAACATTATCCAACACATTAACTCCAGTACTTGCGGGTTGCGAAGGAATAGCAGAATTCAATACAAACGGATAGTATTTTTCTTCACCTTTAATAATATAAAGATCAAGATCGTTAATGAGCTTACACGATGTACTATTTAGTATCGCATCATTAGCATCAGCGGGCAAATCTGTCCAAACTAACGTTACCTTTAGGTTTTCTCCTTCACTTACTGTAATATATTTTGAATAGATATCATTTTTTAATAATGATGCTTCAGTAATAACTTTTCCTGCCGATATAATATTATCTTCCAGTAGTTGATGAGCTGATGCAAAATCAACCACGCCCCAACCACTTTTATAATTAGGACCGCTATTCCCGCTAATATTTATGGCCGAATGGATCAATAAACCTTTAATAGTTGAAGCCCTAAGTTTTATACCAGGTTGAAATTGATATTGCAATTCATTTAATAATGTAACACCTCCTGTAACAACAGCTGCAGACATGGAAGTTCCGGAATAATAGGCATATGCATTTTCACCTGAAGCAATACTTGAAAAAACACTAATACCGGGAGCAACAATATCCGGTTTGATTCTGCCATCATCTGTTGGTCCGCATGAAGAAAATGATGTTAGAACATTCGGGTCCTGCTCATAATCAATACTACCCACTGTAATCACATTTTTTGCAACTCCATTGATACCTATACAATCATAACCTTCCTCTCCTCCATCAATATCACGAACCTCATTTGAATTCTTCCATTTACCTAACCATACTTTATGCGTTACTGGTTGTACTTCCGGCCCTTCATGTAAATCATTGCCAGCTGATACAACCATTGTATAATCAGGCAATAAACTACATAATTCATCTATATTTGAAGTTATTGATCCGTAAAACCCAAACTTATAATCTTCAACCAAATCAACTCCTGTATTACCATACCAGTACCATATTTCTTCATCGGTATTATAGCTCCATCCTGCAACTGGTCCATAAGAGTGATTAGAAAGGTTTATATCATGTTTTTCTGAAGCATAAGCCATTTCTGAAATATCATTCACATAATCCGCCGAATATAATCTGGCTGTATTGGCCATTCCTTTTGCTTCTGGATTTACTCCATTTGCAATTATTGTACCCCCAACATGCGTTGCATGGTCAACCGGATTATTTGGTTCTTCAATAATAATCCGATTTAAAATATCATTAAAAAACTCATTATGACTACATAAAACATGGCCAGCATCCCAAACTCCAACCAATTGATGTTCTCCTGAAATGCCAGTATGCCAATAAGAGTCATTGTAAAAACTACTAATACCAGAAATATTACTCTCTTGCAAATTATGAGAATTAAAATACAAAGGTATCCCATCCTTAAAATATATTAAGCGTTTAGGTTGGCTGGGGTTTAATAATGTATCATTTAATATATTATGCAATTCAAAATAATTTCTTGCAGCAGAATATTCTTTATAAAACTCATGCTCCTTATTCTTTATAAACTCATGCAACAATTGCTTATTTTGAGCAAACGAAACTGGGGCATTAAGAAAAGTGCCAGATAAAATACATATTATAAAAACAAGCCCTTTCATATTACGCAAATTGATTATAATTAAAATAAAGCCTTACATCACTTCATGTAAGGCTTTATTTTTTGTACTACAATCTCTACCACTACAATGTTGGTTTTATTGTATTTTCACCCAAATATTCTACTAATGCACTCTCATGTATAAATTCCAATACCTGCACAGCATCATCACAAGCCATTGTAAAACCTTCTAAATTACTCACACTACCACTACTTTTTTCTGAAAAAGGAACCACATCAAGTATTGAATACACACCTACATTATATGATCCTAGTCCATCAAGAGTTGTAATTTTAACCCATTTATATCTATATATTTCACGGTTGTATTCAAAATTTCTGAAATTATGAAACATCAGATTTCTATAATACGAATCCTCACAATCAGCATAAAAATCTGTTAAATAAATAGCATCTTCAGCATTATATGCTTCCATAAAACCATTTGTATAAGCTATTTCATCTTTTAATACTGTACCGGTTTTATCTGAACCAGCTGCATAAGCTGATGCAGCTAAGAGTAGTAAGTCTTCTTCTTGTATTTTATTTCCTTCATTTAAAAGAAATCCTAAATCACCATCAAAACCATTCTGCATTAACTCTTTATAGATGGCCATATTTTCTCTTGGAGAATCGATGGTTTTATCATCTGGATCATCCAATACTCGATCTAATAACCAATCTTCTTGACCAGAAACAGCTACTAAGCGACCAGAACCATCAGTTGTAATATAATCACCCATTAATAAACCTGAAATGGCCTCATCCAAACCATCTTCCAAAACACTATTAGGTGAACGAATTAAGTTTATTCTTCCAAATTCTACTTCTTTTGGGAAATAGTTGTTATCATGAATTTCACCTTCTTCATTAACCGCTAAAGCAACATAATCATTTGCTTCCATTACTGGTAATCCATTTGCATCAAAGGCCATAACCAAAGGATACCATATAATTTCTTCTCCATGTTCATCTTCAATAGATAGTGATTCCATTAAAGGAACTCCATCCTCATTACGAAGAAGAACGTACAAATCTCCATAATCATCACCTTTTACAACCTGAGTATCATCATTTTGATTTCTATGATCATTCTGATCCTTATCTCCTCCAACCCATCTAGGAGCATCTGAATCATCAGAATCTGGTCCTACATCAATTGGTCTGCCCTTTTCACAAGAATATATAAAGAGCGACATCACAACTAACCATAATATTTTTGTATAAGTTTTCATTTTTTAGAGTATTAAATTTCACACACAACAACACACTGATAAACTTTTCGTTACCATACACTTAAACCAATAAACATTAAAGAAATAATGTAGTCTCTGTTTTGAATTCAAATAAAGAGTAGTATAAATTTACAGGTACTTATGAGCAATCTCAATACCCAATGTGAGGAAGGTTTTTACACAAAAATGAGATTGAATCTACCCAAATTGTTTAGAATAACAATGCTCTTTAGAACAACCTGCACAAAATTGCTCTCCCGGAGACTCTAGCATCCCGTTTCTACAAGCATAACGGATTAAACCAATATAATTTTTAGCTCCAAATTTGTGCATAATATTTTTGCGGTGTGTTCTAACCGTTGCTTCACTAAGATTTAACTCTTGAGCTATTTGATGGGTAGAATGCATATTTACAATACCTATTAATACATCCAGCTCTCGCCTTGTTAAGCTAGAACTATCGTTTGTATGCATTAAATGATTCGAAAGAATCTCTGTTACACTGGCACTAAAAAACTTTTCACCCCGGTGTGCCTGATTGATACTCAAAAACAAATTATCCTTTGAATCAGACTTTAGAACAAAACCGTCAACTCCTAATTGTATAATAATATCAACAAACTGATTATCTAAAATAAATCCCACAACGATGACCCTTTGCTTCTTCTTTTTTAAAAACTCAACATGTTCAATCAATTCTACATTAGGACAGCTTGCTTCAATTAGAAAAATATAGGTATTAGAAAAATCCAGATCAGGAAGCTTATTAAACTCAAGAATTTTTATAACATAAAATTCTGGATTATTATTTAATAATGAAGCCAAAGATTCACCCCATAATAAATTTTTATATAAGAGTACTAAATGCTTCTTCATAAATGAAAATTTTTAGGTAGTAACCATAATAAATCCAAAAATTCGGGATTCAGGTTAATATATTATATGGTAATTCTTTTATACTGTGTATTTAAAAGGTTACTCTTACCTATAAATTATCATTTATTTTTAGTAATGTCAATAAAAAAGGTGTTTCAGATAATTGAAACACCTCAGAAATAAAATTTATCAGTTATTCTAATTTAAAAACTCAAACTCCTTGACTCTTATTCCCAAGGATGATTGTATTTCTCCATTTTTATTTTGATAACCAGAACTATAAGGTTCTCCTTCTATTAAAACTTTTTTACCTTTTTTTAGGTATTCTGCAAATTTGGTATCAGTCTCTTTTGATCTCCAGATATCTGCTCTAATCCATTCTGTTTTTTCAACCTTCTCTCCATTTGAGTTTTTATAGGTTCTGGTTACAGCGATATCAAAATTGATTACTTTATTATTTCCGACTTCTTTTACAGTGGCGTCGGAACCTAAATTGCCACTTAACATCATTTTTAACATAGTTTACAAATTTGTTTGATTAAACATATTATATCAAATATAACATATTCAAACATCAAATAAAATATTTTTCAAAATAACTTTTAAAAAAATACAGTAAACTATATTACAACAACTTACAAAACCTGTATTCTAGTAGTCTTTATTATTTTTATTCTCCACCAGCTTTTTTGTACTTAACAATCCACATGCTGCATAAATATCTTCACCTCGTGATTTACGTATGGTTGTAATAACTTTTTTAGTCTCTAAAACATTCTTAAACTTCTCCATAACTTCATTTGAAGAGCCCTTTAATGGTGAATTAGGTATAGGGTGAAACTTGATCAAATTAACTCTTGAATGAAGTCCTTCAATTAACTTCGCCACTTCTAAAGCATGTTCTTTGGAATCATTAACTCCTTCAAACATAATGTATTCAAATGAGATTCTTCTTTGACGACCAAAATCATATTCTCTTAATGTTTGAATGACATCTTCAATTGGATATACATTTTCAATAGGCATTAATTCTTTACGTTGATCATTTAAAGGACTATGCATACTTATGGCCAGATGGCACTCACTTTCTTCAATGAATCTTCGCATAGCTGGAACAACACCAATTGTTGATACATTAATTCTACGAGGACTCCATGCAAATCCCCACTCGGAAGTTATAATTTCAAGACTTTTTAATACCTCATCCAAATTATCCATTGGTTCGCCCATTCCCATATAAACCAAATTAGTAAGCTTGTCATTTTCATCAATACTTACCATTTGATTTAATATTTCTCCTGCAGATAAATTCTTTTGAAAACCCTGTTTACCTGTCATACAAAACAAGCATCCCATTTTACAACCTACCTGAGAGCTAACACATAAGGTATTTCTATTTTCGGAAGGAATATATGCGGCCTCAATGTATTGATCTGAGATTGTTTTAAAAAGATATTTCTTAGTTCCGTCAATAGATTCCTGAACCTTATTATATGCAGACAAACCCAAATCGTACTTTTCTTTTAATACCTCTCTGTTTTTTTTAGAGATATTCAACATCTCATCAATACTTGTCACTTTCTTTTTATAAAGCCAGTCTGCTAATTGCTTGGCAACAAACCCCGGGAATCCTAAATCTTTAGCTACTTGCTTTAATTCCTCTAATGTTTTTCCAAATAGAACCTCTTTAACCATTCATTATAATGCTTGCATGAGTAAAATATACTCTAAAAGTATATTTCAGCCATAATATTATTAAAATCTACACCTTTACTTAAAATCAAATCCCTCACTTCCACAACCATATTAGGATTTCCGCAAAGGTAATATTTAATCTCTTTAGGCAAACCAGATTGTTCTTTTAACCATTCTGTCATGCGACCGGAATACACCTCTGGAGACTCCTCTGCAGTGCAGAAACGGAGATATTTTTCGCCTAACTTTTCATAAAATAATTCCTGAAATAAAAAATGATCGAGAGTTCTACTTCCATGAATTAACTTTTCTGGCAATTCTACACCTGATTTTACCATAGAAATAAACGGTGCAATTCCTGTTCCTGTTCCCAACCACCACATATTCTCATCTCCGGGAATAAATTTCCCAAAAGGTTTTGATATGTATACTTCGTCACCAGGCTTTAATTGAACCAACTGAGGTGTTAAAAAGCCTCCATCAATAATATCAAAAAGTATGGTTAAAACATCCTCTCCTGTCCCACTTGCAATACTATATAACCTTGGATCATGTTCATTATTTATAGCTAAAGCCACAACTTGTCCCGGAACAAAATCAAAATTTCGCTCCATTGATAAAGTATAAACTTCTGAAACAACGTTTGTTAAACAAACTACTTTATGTGGAAATAACTCTACTTTCTTTCTTGGCATAAACTTTTAATATTTTACATACACATTAAATAAAATGTACCTTTAATTATAGTGCTTAATTATTATTCTGGAATGACAACTAAAATCATTTATATGATATAATTCTTCCTAACAACCATTAAACACCTTACAGCCAAATAATGTTTGACCCTTCACTTTCATTATTAAATTTATTTATGGCAGTAATCTGAAACCCCAGAGCATTCTGACCTTTCAAATCAATTTCTGAGAGTTCAATTTTCTTCTTATGCCAAATTTGAACCAGTTGCTTTTCTCCACCTTTAAGAATGACATAAATAGCAAAGTTTTTAATTCCCTGTTTCTTCTGATTTTTATAGCTCCACTTTAATTGTTGTTTCTTCTGTTTTAATTCTGATACCATTAATGGTATTTTACCTTTTTGATGATTAACAGATGGAACTAAAGCTGGATATTGAAACAAACTGTTTTTTAACGAATCGGCAAAGCCAAACTTATTTTGTTTTAAGTGCTCATGTCTAAAAAATACACTACCGGATGTTAAACTATCGCCCCTATTTATGTTTACTTGCTGAATTACTTCATCAGCACTATCCCAATCTTTCTTTCCATTACCTAACTTATACACTGCATGCCCAATATATACATTTGTACCATTCGAGTGTGAACTCCACCAGTTGGTTAAATGTTCAAAGGGCACTGCACCATTATTTCTCGACCAATATAATTGAGGTATTACATAATCCAACCAGCCTTTTTGCATCCAATAAAATACATCAGCATATAAATGATCGTAATTGGTAACTCCTGCATTGGTTTCCGAGCCTTTCGAGTCATCCTTTTTATTTCGCCACACACCAAATGGGCTTACACCAAATTGAACATAAGGCTTTATCTTTTTTATGGTAGAATGAAGTTCCTTAATTGTTTTATTTACATTATCCCTTCTCCAATCTTCTATTGTTTGAAACTTCTTTTTATATGGAATAAAATCGATTGAATCCGGGAATTGTTCTCCATTGACAGGGTATGGATAAAAATAATCATCAAAATGAATTCCATCCACATCATATTTCATTACAATTTCAGATACTATATTTTTCACATGTTCTCTACAATCTTTTATTGCCGGATTATAATACTTCTTACCCCCATAGTTTACCACCCAATTTTTATATTTCAACGCAGGGTGATCTTTAGCTAATATTTCCTTTTCACTATTGGCAATTCTGTATGGATTAATCCATGCATGCAGCTCTATATTTCTTTTATGCGCTTCTTTTATCCAAAATTTTAAAGGGTTATATCCAGGTCTATCCCCTTGCTCTCCTGTTAAAAATTTACTCCAGGGTTCATATTTTGATGGATATAATACATCTGCCGTAGGTCGAACCTGCAAAAAGATGCAATTAAAATGATGCTGTTCATAAAAGTCGAGAATTGAAATCACCTCATTTTTTTGTTCCTTTACTGATAAATTGTTAGCGGAAGGCCAATCTAAATTAGATATTGTAGCAACCCAAACACCCCTCATCTCAACAGATGGAAGCTGAGCCATGCTATTAAAAGTGAATAAAAACCAACAAAAAATTAAACTTATATATCTCATTATTAAAAAAGTATCGCGATTAATTTTATATTAACACAAAAACTGTGTAACATTATTATATATTTTTACGAACAAATATAATTAAAGGCATTATATTAAATAGAACTCATTGATTAAAACAGAGTTTATAAAAAACTTAAAATGCTTTTTAATACTTTGAAATAATTTTATACTAATGAAGTTTATTATACCCTTATTATTATTACTAATTCTTTCATCGTGTGAATTATTTCGCCCCTCTCCTCAGATTGCATCAGTTCCAATGATTTATTTTGACTTTAAAGGAGACTGTAAATCAAAAGGTATTGAAGATTTTAAAACTTTTGGAAATCAAAACCTTTCTTATATTCAAGGAATTAAAGATTCTTGTTTGAATTTATCCATATCATCCCGTTACAGAAAGCCGGTAATTATTAAAACCAAAGGTGATGTAATGCTTGATCAACAAGCCTACCTATCAGTTATTGTATGGGTAAAAATGGCAAAAAACGATTTGGAATCATATGGCATTATTGGAAACAAAAGTATAGATATTGAGAATGAAAAAGGATGGATCATTTCTTCAACAAACGAAGGATCATGGAAATTAGAAATTAGCGATGGTGTGCAATCATGGCATTATAAAGCAACACCATCCAGACAAAGGATTAACGACAATCGCTGGCACCAAATAGGTTTTTCAATTGACAAAACCACCAATATGGCAAGAACCTATTTTGATGGAAAAATGATGGGAATAATTAATTTGGATAATTTAAACAGCTTTGAAGCTGACTATCATCTGCATATTGGTTGTAATCCCGGATCTACAGATTATTCAATGGATACCTTTAATGGTATGATTGATGAAACGGGTATTTGGGTTAAAAAACTTAAAGAAGAAGATTTTAGAGATAGCTATTTATACTTTAAGAAAGAAAAATTATCCCAACAAGAATATGCTGATGAGGATTTTAAAGTACTCACCTGGAATATCTGGAATGGAGGAAGACAACAAGGTAGAACTGCCGGTGTTCAGCAAATTGTAAATGTAATTAAAAACTCCGGTGCTGATATTATTTCTCTCCAGGAAGATTTTGGTTCAGGAGAATTTATTTCAGATGAGTTAAACTATCATTTTTACAGGTGTAGTAATAACTTAAGTTTATTAAGCAGATTCCCAATAAAAAGTACCCACCATATTTACAAACCATTAAACTCAGGAAATGCTGAAATTATGGTTACTCCTGAAGAATCTGTTATGTTTTGTCCCATATGGCTATCTCACAATCCTAATATCAAGGGATTATTGGTAAATACTAATGCCAATACAGATACTATTTTAGATATTGAAAAAAATTCGAGAGGGAACGAAATCAAGTTTATTCTGAGTGAACTTAAAAAATTTAACTCCCTGCAAAATACAAAAGCTATCATATTAGCTGGCGACTATAATAGCGGTTCGCATATAGACTGGACAGAAGATAATATCAATAACAAATACAATAAAGCAATTCCATTTCCCACTTCGTTATTAATGGAGCAAAATCAATTTATTGATGCTTATCGTAAAATCTATCCTGATATTTACACCAATCTAGGTAACACCTACTCTCCATTATTTAAAGAAGGGTATAACGATAGAATTGACTATGTGTACTACAAAGGAAATTCAATTGAAGCAATCGATGCCAGCATTATTGATACCACAACATCATTTTTCCCCTCCGATCATGCAGCTTTACTTGTAACTTTTAAAAGAAACAAAAATTAATTGTAATTTAGATAGGGGTAAAACTCCATACCAATTGTCTTTATTACACAGCAACCAGGTTGCACATTAAAAAAGTTTTGCATGCCAACTAAACAACATAACCTAGGCACAGATACTCCTGTTTTTGAAAAGATAAAAAACGGTGACGAGAAAGCCTTTGAAAAAGTATTTAGAGACAACTATGTACATTTGGTTGCTTTCGCAAATACCTTTTTGCATGATATTGATAGTGCTGAAAATATTGTACAGAATATATTTGTTAAGCTGTGGGAAAACAGAAAGCATTACCAAATTAGTTCTATTAAAGGATACTTAATGATATCTGTAAGAAACAGTTGCAATAACGAGATTAAAAGAATCCATCATGAAAGAACTTATCAGCACTCAATAGAAAAAGATGAAATGATTGAAAGTATTAATTATTCGGATAGTAGAGTTATGGATAAAATTTCATCAATAATAAACCAGCTACCTGAGCAACGAAAAAAGATTTTTAAGCTTAACAGGTTAGAAGGATTAAAGTATAGAGAAATAGCAGCTAAACTAAATATTTCACAAAAAACAGTTGAAATACAGATGGGAAAAGCATTAAAGTTTTTAAGAGAAAACTTGTTAGAACTTAAAAAGCAAGTGTACCATATGTTATGGTAAACACAAAATGAATCGAATCATGTAAATCGTTAGATCACGAAAAATAAAAAGTTCTCAGATAATTGGCACGATGCTGCAATTAAAAGAAAAATAAACACATGAAAACAAATAAACAACATATAAACTGGAATCTGGCAGGGAAAATAATCTCTGGTGAAGCTTCCATCTCCGAACAGGATGAATTTAGCAATTGGCTAAAAAAAGACAACCACAATGTTTTATGGAGTCAGATTCAAAATGAAATTGAACAAGCTGAATTCGCCTTAACAAAAGAAAAAATAGATATTGATAAGGCTTGGCAAAATGTTCAGATCAAAACAACAAGAAAAAAGCAAAATCTTAACAAATATTATATTTACAGTGCTTTAGCTGCTTCAATCTTAATTATTATAGGAATCTTTTTATTAAATCCTTTTATTAATAGTAATAACAATTTAGCTTCTGTTGAAACACATACAAAAATTGAACAAGTTCAATTAACAGATGGTACCTTTGTTGATATCAACAGGAACTCTGTATTTAATTACCCTGCATTATTTAACACAAAAGAAAGAACTGTAAATTTAAAGGGCGAAGCTTTTTTTAATGTAGCTAAAGACAAAGAACATCCATTTATTATAAAAACAAATAACATTAAAATTAAAGTTTTAGGTACTTCATTTAATGTAAAAGACTACCCATACATTGCTATTAGCGAAGTAACTGTAGAAACCGGTATTGTTGAGGTTTCTGTACTAAATGATACAGCATACAAGGTAATGCTTCACGTGGGTGAAAAAGCCATATACGACTCAAAAAGCAACGAGTTAGTTAAGATAGAAAATAACAACAGAAATTTTATAGCTTGGAAAACACAAGAAATTACCTTTAAAAAAGATAAACTTATCCATGCCATTGAACTTCTCGAAGATGTTTATAATGTTGATATAAAAAACAATACTCCTATTGATTCTTCAGCAGAAATAACTGCAACATTTGAAAAAAACACTATTGATTTTATATTAAACACCATGAATAAATCACACAATCTAAGCTTAAACTACACTAACAGGGAATAATTCTATTTCATTTATAGAATTATTCCTTTATTTTAGTGTAAAGAATTGTAGATGAAAATCCACCAAATAAAAACTTATCTTATTCTAATTATACTGCATACAACCTCTTTGTATGCCCAAAACACAACACAAAACCCTCTTGATTCGGTTCTGATATCTACTCATTATAAGGATATAACTGTAGAACATTTTCTGGACTCACTGCACAAAAAATACAATATACACTTTGCATATGATCCTTTAATTATTCCTTACGATTCATTGATTAATATTAATTATTCCAAGAAAAATGTTTCCTATATTTTAAAAGATATATTTAAAAATCAAAATCTTCAAATTGAAACATCCGATAAGCAAATCATCATATCTCAAGGATTTAGAAACACTAAAATTAGTAACTACGTTACTATAGAAGGTAACATTACTTCAAACGAAAACGACAAACCACTCCCGCTTGTAAACATTGCAATCATTGGTAAAACAATTGGTACTACCAGTAATTTTGATGGATATTATAAGTTTCTAATTCCTAAAAAACATCTTGGTGATACAATTCATTTTACGTCCATTGGATATGAATCTAAAAACATTATTATACCCAAATCAGATAGCCTGATTAACATCACCTTAAACTCTACTACAATCAAATTAAAAGAGATAGAAGTCAAATTTTTAAAAGCCCCCCAAATTATTGATAATGTAATAAAAAAAATTGATAAAAATTACCCTGATCATCCCATGTTATTGACAGCTTTTTTTAGGGAAACCATAAAACAAGATGGAAAATATATTGAAATATCTGAAGCTGTGTTAGATATTTATAAAAGCTCTTATTTATTAAGTAATGATATTGAAAAGGCACGTTTTGTAAAGGGTAGAAAACATGTTGATGATGAACAAATTGCCTTAGCGAGATTAAAGCTTGCTGGCGGACCAAGTTTGTTTGCATCTTTAGACATTGTTAAGCATCCTGATTTTCTGGGATTCAATAATGATATGAAATATGTTTACAATTATGCTGGCAAAACAATTGAAAGAGATCGGTTTGTATATATTATTGAATTTAAACCCCTATACGAAGATGAGAATATATATTATCAAGGTAAATTACATATTGACTCCGAAAGCTTTGCAATAATCAGTGCAGATTTTAAAATGACAAAACAAACGCTTAAAGAAGGAGCAAAATATTTAATCAAAAAGAATGCAAAAAAAATAAAATCCACTCCAATCTATACGCAATATCATATTGAGTATCGACCAATGGGCGATAAATGGATATTAAATAATATTCGCGGGGAACTTAAAATTAAAATTATCGACAAAAGAAATAAAAAAACAAAATCTCTGTATAATGCCACTTCTGAGCTACTCGTAACAAATGCGATAAATGGCAAGGGACAAAAAATTAAATACTCAGATACGTTTAAGTCGAATTATGTGTTAGCGGATTGGATAACCAACTATGATGAAGAGTTCTGGAAAGACTATAATGTCATTAATCCAGAAAAAAACCTTTCAAATATATTTAAATCGTCAGCAGTAGAAATAAACGTTGTACCAGTACGCGAAAAAACCAAGCCTTAGCCTGGTTTTCCCGGTTATTTATAATCTGACATTAAGATGTATTAGGCGCAATGCTTTTGTAAAAATTCAATAGTTGAACCCACTGATTGTAACATAGGTAACTCTGAATTTTCAATTTCTACTTCAAATTTTGTTTCTAAAAGAAACAAAAAGCAAGTAAGATCTAATTCATCAACTAAAAGCTCCTCTCTTAAAGTGGCATCTTCACTAATCTTCTCCCTTGGCACACCAGTTTTTCTTAAAACTTTATATAAGTTTCTTCTAATTGTTTCTTGCTTCATAACGATATAAATTTCAGCTACTAATTGTGCTTATTTTATAGTAAAGACAATTAACTTTTAGAACACACGTATAAAATTTGAATATTTTTTTTAAAAAGTTTTTCCGCCTATTTAAAATGAGGATCATTTATTAAAAAGAAATTAAAAATATCTCGGTCTATTAATAAATAACACTATTATATTTGCAGCTTCTGAAATAATAAAATAAGAAGTTATGAATACATGGTTTGAGTGTAAAGTAAAATACGAAACAATAGATGAACAGACTGGTAAAGAGAAAAAAGTAAACTTACCATATTTGATAGATGCAGTATCGTATACTGAAGCAGAAAGCAGAATACATGCTGAAATGGAGCAATATGTAAGAGGTGAATTTTCTGTACCATCGATAAAAAAAGCCAATTACACTGATTTATTTTTCTATGACGACGGAGACAAATGGTACAAGTGTAAAGTTGTATATGTTGCAATAGATGAAAATGCTGGCAAAGAAAAAAAAGTATCAAACCAAATGTTAGTTTGCGCATCTGATTTAAAAGAGGCATACGATAGAATTAACGAATCAATGAGTGGAATGACTGTTGATTATGATATTGCTGCAATTATTGAAAGTACTATAGCTGATGTTTTTCCATATTTTAAAGATGAAGTAAATGAACCAATTCCGGATCATTTAACACCCCTTAGCGAATATGAAGCTAAACAAGAAAATAACACTTCTGATTTTGAACAAAACAATGAAGTGAATAGCATTTCTGAAGATATATAATATATAATAGATGAGAAATTGCCTTTTTTATGGGCAATTTCTCACTTTTAAAAATTACAAAATATTTTTATCTCCCTTACTCTACAATTACCAACCTCAATATTAAGCCATTCCCCCACATCTACCATTTAAATAAATTATTCAACACTTCGATTGTGGTTTAAATCTTTTACTTTATAGTAATTATTAGTTAACTTTACTTTCTGTTCGCACATAGTATATTTGAAAAATCTCCTAAATAAAAATGACTATGTTCTATTAAACATTTGCATATACATAAGTGTTTTACTACAATGAATAATAAATTAAAAGCATATCTATTCACATTTTTTAATAAAACATGTTTTGAAACAATATTTCATAACAATCTGTAGCTATTTAGGCTGTTTTTGTAATAAAAACGTAAAATTTTAAGTTTTATTTTAATTTTAAATGAAGAAAAATATCTTTAATTGATTATTTTTGCTGCTCTTAAAATAAGAAGATTCATAAAACCGAATGATAATGAAAGAGGAAGTGTTCAACTTAAAACCAACCAAGAAGGATCGTAAGGAAATGATCCAGTACATCAACCTTCAATTGGCTGCTCTTGGGCAACCTTTGTTTCAAGATGAAACAGATGCTCACAAAAAGCTTTCTAACACTAAATTTTTAGAGTTAACGGAAGGCCTTATCAGCAGTTTCAGAGAAAAATCAAGATTGTTGTCTGATCACCTTTCACCGGTTGATTCAAGGATACAAGACTTTATTGATGATTATTTGAAAGATGTAAACATTGACAAATCTTTACGTATGCCTAATAATACATTGGTACTTAACCAAAAAGGCATGGCTAGAGAGGTTAGTTTACCACCTAATGGTGATACTTTTAAAAATGATCTTGTTAGCTCTTATAGAGTAAAACAGGGTATTCTTAATAATCCTGCAAACGACAAAAGAACTACAAAAGGAACCTTCCACATTGTTGAAGGAGGCTTACCTGTACCTCTTGATAAAAAAGAAGTACCAAAAACTACTTTTGCACATTTATTAAATGCGGCTTTAAATCCTTCTGATGATTTTAAGGTATTACCATTTACTTCTAATCAAGAGAACAAAGCTAAAGTAATGTTGTCATTATTGCTTCGTCCTGTTGTTTGTCCAAAAGTGCAAGGTGTAATTGAAGAAAAAAGCATGGAAATCCGTTTCTTTGCTCCAGGTAGTTTATCAAGTAACCTTGATTTTGTTGAAAATATTTTTGGTAATGCTGGTGATCATAACTTAGCAGAAAATGATGCTGCTCTTGATGTAGAACACTGGACTGGACATACAGGATGTATCATCCTTGCTCCTCAATTAACAAAATTAAAGAAAAAGGATATTGGATTACCTCATATTTCTGAAGCTACAGAACGTCAAAAGAAAGATGGAATGTGCTATGAAAAAGAGGATGAATTATATAACGAAGGTGGTGCTTTTAAAGTTACTTGTCGTGACGACAGAGGTGTTGTTATTACTTTAATTGCTGACAACTACTACGGATACTCTAAAAAAGAAGTAAAAACTCAAATTGGATACTCAGCTAACTTATTTGGATTAGTTGAAGAGGAACATGCTGGTGGAGCTATTGCTTTCCCTCGTGGAATTATGAGTGAAAACGTATTTGGTAAAAACTTCTCTGAGAAATTTGACTACAAATACAACTTTAAAGAAGCAATTACTCTTATAAGTGATAATGTTGAAATCAAGCCAGAAGGTTATGCTATAGATAAAAAATATCCAAGCATAATTTATATTCCTGAAGGAGCTGATATTGACATTCAAAAAAGTTCTGTTACTTGGGATAACAATGGTTCAGAATTTTCGCTTAAACTTTCTCCCGAAAAAGTTTATGTACACCCATCTGGTGATAAGTTTCAATTGGTTAAGCACCCTGCACAACCTCTATGGAGAATTATTCACACTAGTGCTGAAGGTATGTTCTGTCACAAACCATGTACTGTTTCTGGTGGAGGTAAATCTGAGATATCCAAATCTCTGCAAAATGCAATTAAGTACGGAACATTTAACATCCAAAACCTTGAAGAAGACTTTAAGTTAGCTGATGAAATCATTAACAAAGACTTCTCTACAAGATGGAAAGATTACAAGCCAGGTGCTGCAACTCACGACACTCGTAGTTTCTTAAGTCCTGAACGTACTCTAGGTTCTGCAGTAAAACTATTAACTCCTTCAGAACAATATAACGATGAATATAATGAGTTTCTAAATAATATTCCAGAACACATTCGTACTTTAGTTCTTTTTGTAAAACGTTTATACAGAAACGATACAGAAAAAGGAAACTGGAAAGATTATATGTCTGTTGAGATGGTTAATGGACGTGCTGGAACCACTCTTTTATATAAAAACAATCCTGTAATTGGTAGTTATGTACGTATCGGATTTAGTAAAGATCAAGATTGGTTAGTACACAAACTTCGTTCTGATTTTGTACCAAGTCACAAAATTCAGATGGAAGATGATATTACTGCTTCAATTACTATTCCTGCTTCAAGAGTTAAGTATCTTAATAGTGAATATAAAAATCCATCTATTAAAGTTACTGCAAACTGCGAAAGTCACTTATTCCAACGTCCTGACGAAGCAGTTATCAGAGGTTATGATTTAGAAGCTGAATATGATATTGTACAGGATGGTACATTCTTAACAAACTATGAACCTTTATGTAAAGCTGATGCTATTGAATTAATGGAAGATGCTATTAATTTTGATAAATACACTCAGCCGGTAAAAGATCATATTACAAAAGTTGCTACCAGCGAAAAAGATATGTTTTTTGTTACTCCTTCACATACTCGTATTGTTGCTGATGGTCCAACAAAGAACCCTAGATACCTACAAAAGAACGTATATGCTGTAGAAACGGAGGATAGCTATTTAGCTGAAGTTGGTATCAGACTAAGAAGAAGAATTAATCCTGATGAACCAGTAGTACACATGGTAAATGCAGTTTTACCAGGACGTAGAAACAACCCGGTTGATAGGGAAAATGGAATTAGACCATTAAGTGTTTATAACCCAATTCATTATCAAGAATTACCAGAGTTGTTTATGGACTTTATTTGTAGTTTAACAGGTAAATCACCATCTACAACAGGTGCAGGATCAGAAGGAGCACTAACAAAAGGTCCTTTTAACATGTTAGCACCTACTTCTGACTTAAACAACGCTCTTTTATCATATATTTTAACAGAGTATCAAGGCTTTAGTTCTGCTGCAGGATATGTTGGTAAATCTAGATTCGATCACGATATTAGTCTTTTAATTCCTGAAATCTGGGCTCGTTTAGTACCTGAAGACAGAGATCCTAAATTATTGATTGAAACAGGTTGTTTAGAAAAACTTGAGGACTTTGAATACGAAGGCAAAAAAGTTCTTGCAAGTCGTTTAGGATACAGAATTACTGAAAACTTTGCTTTTAGATGTATGAACCGTCTATTTGACGAGCCTCAGGCTGTATTTAACGACGAAATGCTTAAACCAGAACTTCAAGGTATGGATGACTTTGTTGACGGTATCAACAATATTGTTGAAGCGCAACAAAAGGTGGCATTAGCATATTTTGAAGATGGTAGTATTGAGGCTGCAATTCCTCCTTTAAAAATTCTCCTTAGCATTATGGCTTATGGAGAGTACGAAGGAAAAACAATTGATGATCCTGAATTACGTAAGTGTTTTGATCGCGAAACTGTAATTAATAGTGATTGGTACAAAGAAAGATTAGCATTAAAACAAAAGCAAAATCTTGCATTCATTGAATCACAACTAAGCAACCTTGAAGCTTTTGCTGCTGCAAAAGAAAATGAAGAGCTAGTTGAACAAATGGATGTTGCTAACAGAATAAATATTGCTAAAGAGAAAATTGAATACATTAAATCTGAGCAGTATATTATTGACATTACTGGTACAATTGGTGCTGACCCTCTTTATAAAAAATAATCTTATTTATTGAACATACAAAATCAAAGAGGTTACCGTAATAGTAACCTCTTTTTTTATTTGATTATTTATTACAGTATTTATCTAATTGTTTTTGGGAAGCTTCATACCCCATATCCAAAGCCTTCTTCCAATCGCGACAAGCATCTTCTTTCTCCCTTTTCAAATACAAGCAAACACCTCTATTATAATAAGCAGCAGCAAATTCAGGCTTTAATTTTATGGTGTAATTATAGTCCTGCAATGCTCCATCATACATTTTCATCTGCATAAAACAGTTTGCTCGGTTAAAATAATAATAGTGAACTAAATAAAAATCTTCACCATTTCGCTTAGCATAATTTGTTGCATTAGTATACTCTAAAATAGCCTCTGGCAACTCTGAACTATCTTTATATATCTCAGCCAAATAAAAACACAATTCATCATCATCATAAAATATACGCTTCCCTTTTTCTAAAGCCCTTACAACAGTATCTTTATTACTCTTATCACTAAGCCAGACTTGATAAACCATTAAATAGGTTTCTTTTAATACTGAATCTACAGAAATTGCTTTAACTAATGAAGATAGCGCTTCTTCGCTTTTTTTATCATCAAGGTAGGTTTGGGCTTTATCCATCAAGTCCAATGCCAGATTTCTGTTATCCATATCAACAACATAACTTTTCTGGCTTTGGATATTCATCCCTAACAATAACAATATTATGACTCCAATCCACTTCATTATACCATATTAAATACAACTATCGTGAACTATCAGAACCGAGTAACAGCAACAATAAACTATGCTTGCTACTTATATATAACAACACTTACTCCTGCCCTATACTCCACAAATAACAGTATAAAGTTAAAGTATAATCGTGTTCAATTCAATACTCATTAATAGTGAAGTCTATTTTTGGAGGTACTTTTGGAGAATCATTCTATCTGTTAATTTAAGATGCCACTTCATACAACTCAACATCTTTTTCTTTTCCTTTGAGGCCAATTTTATCCACAAAATTAATTTTATATATATCTTGATGACTCATAATAACATTGGCAAATGATTTGGTAATTAACAATTCTTTTTTATAAGGCTTACATTGCTTCTGTATTCTTGCAGCTGTATTTAAAACATCACCATGAAAAGCTAATTCTGTCTTGATCTCGCCTACTTCTGCAGACATTACTTTCCCGGCATTAATCGATGCAGAAAAAACAGGAAATAATCCATATTTATTCATAAAATACCTTTCATGTTCTTGTAACTCTTCTTTAAATAAAAAGAAGAAATCAACAGCCTTTTTATAATTTTTAATTTTTGAAGCATTCCAGGTAATAACAACCTCATCTCCTACATATTGATACACACGACCACTTGTCATTAGCAATGAATTGGTTAGCATCTTAAAACAATCCTGTATAAAATAGCTATACTTCTCATGTCCTAATTTTTCAGCAAATTCAGTAGATGATTGAAGATCAAGAAACATAAATATCAAATACTCTTCTCGAGGACGCTGATAATATCCCATCATAACCCTACCTAACTTCCTAAACCCTATCTGTTTAAAAAGTGTAATCAGCAGCTGATAAACGTAGCTACTTGTAAACATTACAATGAGAAAAAACAAGGTAGTAGAATTGAATAAGAAACTAATCAAATTAGTTTTCACATCTGAAAATTCAAGCCCTCGTTCCACTGTATAATGTACAACAGCCAACAAAACTCCTATCAGAATAAAAATTGCAGTATCAAATAAAACCACAATTACAGTAAGTCTTTTTATATGAAACTTTCGTACTAACTTTGGATAAATCAGAAATTGAATATACCAACTTATTAAGGCAAAAATGGATATTATAATAGATGACGCTAACAAACGCTGCTTCATAAATAGCATACCTTTACTAAAGGCATCTGCCATATCAACACTTTTATACCCCAAAGACTGAATAAAAATAGCAAAACGAATGGTTACATTCCAAAAAAGCAGCACATTTACAAACTGCCCTAAATGAAACTTAAGTTTTGCACCAGCATATTTATGTTTTAAAAATGACATTTATATGAACTTCTAAATATTATTCGATTGCGTAAAGACAAATATACAAATGTACGAAAGGTTTTATCACCCAACTTGTATATTATAAAAAAGCCTCCCTAAGGAGACTTTTATATTACAATGCTTTTCAGTTTATTTAAATGCTAAATTAAACTGCATACCAACCTTTATCCATCTGCCTGGTTGATAAAGCTGTCCAATATCTGTATATTTTTTATCAAACAAATTTGTAGCTTCAGCATAAATACGATAAGTAGGTTTTGACCATACAATCTTTAGGTCCACAACTTCAAAGGGTTCATATTCTTTTGATGTTTCCACTCCTGTATTAATATCATATTCAGAGTAACCCCCAACTCTATCCTGATATTGTAATGTCCATGATGCACTTAAGTCTGAAAATAATTTATGATTTAAGGTTGCTGAAAACTTATGTTTTAAATAATCAAACACATAACGGGAATTATATCCATCAGGAATAGATTTATCCTGATTTAACCAGGAATAATTAATTTGTAAACTCTTTAATACTTCCTGTCCCTCAATCAACTCAAGTAGGTTTATATTTCCATTGAATTCAATACCATAAGTTTGTATTTCATTAATATTTGACGTTTTCCATTTCTCATCGGAAGGAGCATTTGCCGATTTACCCCAATCAATCATATTTTTACCATTACGAGTAAACGCGGATAAATTTAGTCGGACACCATTGGCATTATTGAACTTAACACCTCCCTCGTAGGTTAAAGATTCCTCAGGTTTTAAATCTGGATTACCCTGAATAGTTGAACTATTATAAAATAAGTCAGTATAGGTTGGCATTCTCATCGACTTATTAACGCTTCCATATATTTTAAAAACATCATTAAGCCAATAACCTAAATCAACACCTGGAAACACATCAAACTCCCATCCTAAATCTGAGTTTACGTATGCCATTAATCCTGCCGAAACAGAGAATTTATTGTATGAATAACTATGCTCTAAAAACAATGAAGTATTTGATCTATTATACTTTTTAGTAAATAGGCCATCTTTTTCTCCAGGTACTGATATTACCTCATCCATATCTTTACCTAAAACATTACTCCAGATACTTTCTGATCTAAAATCACCTCCTAATGCTGTTTTACCAAACTTCCATTTAATAACCTTATTGGTATTTACTCCAAAAACATCTGTTAAATGATAGTTATGACCACTATACCAGGATGCAGCATTAACAAAATCACGAAATAATTCGAAACGATCCTGGTGACGACGCCAGTAGATAGAGGATTTAAAAGGATTTTTACTTTTTGAAGAAAAACTTAAACTTGCGAAAGTAGTTTTTGTTTGTTCGTATTGATTGGGATAACGAGCTGAATAAAAAGAATTGGAACCAAAACCTTTATCGGTATATCCTACCTGCAACTCTACCTGCTCATTATCTATATTAAGCTGACCTTGATAAAATAAATTATATGCACGAAAATCCGTATTATCAATATATCCATCACTGGCCAACTTATTTGCAGCGATAAAACTCTTATACTGTTTTGTAGCTATTGTTGCATTGGCACCAAAGTTATATAAACCATGGTCACCTCCCATTAGATTTGCTTTAATCCCTGAAGTACTGCTGGTTCCAGTAATAAAATTTATTGCTCCACTAAAAGCATTTGCTCCATGCACTCTAGCACCCGGTCCTTCTAAAATTTCAATTCTTTCAATACTTTGAAAATCAACAGGAATATTTAAACTATGATGTCCAGTTTGTGGATCAGTAACATTAATACCATTAAGTAATATCATTACCTGATCAAAAGATCCACCTCGAACACTAATGTCCGACTGCACTCCCAACGGCCCTCTTTGTCTCACATCTACCTGAGCTACATATTCAAGTAACTGATCAACACTTTGTACCGGCAACGCTTCTATTTCTTTTTTCGAAATAACGGTTACTACTCTTCCCATTTCCGAATACAAAACAGGCGTTCTCCTTGCTGATACTTCTATTTCCTGTAAATTTATTTTCTTGTTTACAGAAGAAGTATCCGTTTGCGCAAAGGTTTGTGTATATCCAATAAATGTAAAATACATAATAGACAACATTCCTATTTTAATACACCTATTTAAAGAATTAAATACAGCGTACCTTGAACCTTGCCATTTCTTAAACATTATTGCGACATCACAACCAAAAATTGAATTTAATCGCATACTCTTATTTTAATTAATTTTAAATAAGGCGTAAAAATAATAAAATTATAACGGTAAAATAATGAGAATACAAATATTAGAAGAAGAATAAGCCTATTATACTAAGGGGATATAAATAAAAAAGCCGCTGTAAAACGTTCATACAGCGACTTTCAATCTTTAACCAAACCTAACCCTAAACTATGAGTTAATACAAAGGTGAATATTTTTTTTATAACTACCAAATTTTTCCGCATATTTTTGTTTAAAAAATTACTTCATAATCATAAACAATGCAAATAATAAAATATTACAGTACTTACTTTCAATTATTTATAAAACCTCAAATTAAAAGATAAAAACGAGTTGTATTTATAACAAATACGACTCGTTTTTTCATAAAATATTATTTATAAGTTTGCTTTAATATCTGCAATCATTTGATCATATTCTTCATTTGACAAATATGTTTGCTGTGGATTCATTTCAAAAACATCACCAAACTTATACCCATCTTTATACTTAGGTGCTATATGCATATGAATATGAGTTAAAGTATCAGAATAGGCTCCATAATTAATTTTAGTCGGATTAAATACTTTTTGCAAGGCCTTGCCAACTGTAGCAACATCTTTCATGAAAGCATTTCGTTCCTCATCTGATAAATCATGAAACTCAACTCCATGATCTTTATAAACAACATTACATCTTCCTTTGTAAGATTGTTCTTTAAATAAAAATAGTTGCGACACTTCTAAATCACAAATCTTTATCATTAATTCATCTAAGATTGGTAATTTTTGGCAGTACAAACATTCTGAAACAGGACTAGCCATAATTTTGATTTTTAGTTAATTAAATATTTTATTTTTAAATATTGATTTACCTTTTAGATAGTTACTTGTACACCTTATTCATCACTTCTTCTACTTCCTCAATAGTAACCTGGTTTGAATCACCTTTCACAGTATGCTTTAAACAAGATGCTGCTATACCAAAGTTTAATATACGATTAGAATCTTCTGGCCACATTAACAAACCATAAAGAATGCCTGCTGTAAAGGCATCACCTCCACCTACACGATCAACAATGTGTGTTATTGAATAGGTCAGTGTTTCGATCAATTCCTCTCCATTATAAACTAATCCCCGAAGTGTATTATTACTCGCATTAATATTTCCTCTTCGGGTAGTAATAATCTTTTTAATTTTAGGGAACGTGCTCATTACAAGCCGCGATGACTTAATAAAAGAATCATTGCTAAACTTACCTCTAATAGTATCATCTACTTCAATATTCATGGCATGCTCTGCATCATATTCGTTTCCAAAAACAATATCACACATTGAAACAAGTGAAGGCATTACATCATTAGGCGTTTTGCCATAATTCCATAGGTTTTCACGAAGATTTATATCACAAGAAATGATAATCCCCATTTGGTGTGCTACCTGAATGGCTTCTTCTAATACACTCGTTGTTTCAGGGGATAAAGCAGCACTTAATCCAGACCAGTGAAATAAATCTACTCCATGAAATACAGTAGCCCAATCAATCATGCCTCGTTGAAGCGTAGCAAAGGATGAATCTTCTCTATCGTAAACAACTTTTGACCCCCGGTGCACAGCTCCTGTTTCTAAATAATACAATCCCAACCGTTTACCTCCGTAAACAATATCTTTTGTATCTATACCAAACTGTTTGATGTAATTAGTACAGGCATGCCCCATATCATTATCTGGCAACCGGGTAACAAGACCTGTATGAATATTGAAATTATTAAGCGAAATGGCAACATTGGTTTCTCCTCCACCATAGGTAACATTGAGTTTTTCAGCTTGCGAAAAACGCTCATGCTCTTCTGTGGCTAACCTTAACATGACCTCACCAAAAACAACAACTTTTTGCATTTTATTTCAAATAAATGATTAATTCAAAAAGTCTCTGAAGAATTGTTTTGTGAAAGTCAAATGTAATACCTAATTATAACCTGAACAAGTTTTAATCTGAATAACTAAGATAAATAATACAAAAAACGCCATAAAGAATCTTTATGACGTTTAATCTATATTTTGAAAAATTTATGTATTCCTTTAAATTGTATCTGGCATTACTTAAAAAGAATATCCTACTCCTACTCTAACATTTAATCCCTGCATTGGATATCCATTCCATTGATAGTATTTGGAAACAATTGCATTATTCAAATTAGCAAACATAGTCCACTTTGAACTAATTGTATATTCAGCTCCCAGATTAATATCAATAACAGATTTAAGCTCTTTTGTTGTTTGAGTTGAAACATCATAAGCAAAACGTTTACCCATAGTATAAACTCCTAAATTCACCCACAAATCGTCTATTGGAGAATAATTTGCTATTAATCCTACTTCTACTTCAGGTTTATGCCATGCTTCTTGTAATTGATCTAAATTATAACCATTATACTTTCCCTTCAATAATACATTCATATTTTGAGATGGCTCATATTTTAATTCTCCTGATAAAGTCAACAAACTACCATCACTATATACAACGTCAAATAAGTTTGATTGACTCACAGTAGCTATAGCCGAAGAAGTCGCTGGTTCGGTACTGTACCACCTGTTTACATAAAAGTGCTCATCATCAAACATTGAATAATCCACTCTTGCAACAAAACTGGTTTGTGAACTGAAGTTACCTTTTAATCCACCAAAAAAATGCAATCCATTAAAGCTATTTAATACATTTACATCTGCTGCTACAAACTGATTCTCTTTTTGTATTTTTTGATAGTTATTAATATCATAGTCGCCTTGTACACCAGCAAAAGCACTAACAATTCCATCTGCAATAACCAAATTAGCCTCTAAATGCGGTGCTATATTAAAACCACTTTCCTCATCTTGTCCTCCTAATAAACTATAAGTATCTAATCCAACTTTAAAATCAATTCCCTCAAAAACAAAACCTAAAGCAGGAGAAATGTTTAATACAGTCATGTTTCTATCCATAAAATTATATAACGGACTATTTGAATCTGGAACCGAGGTTCCATAATAATCAAAACCTCCAGCTATATCCAAAAACATATCATTAAAATAGATTTTAGCTTTAGCGTTTAGACCAACACCATTTTCACCAACTCCTGTAATATTGCTGAATGTTTGATATTTCAAATTCGCTTTAAAGGCAACATCATCCGGTTCCACAACTTTATTTCCGAATCCCACATTTAAGCCAAATGAACTTAATCGTTGCTTTCTGTCCGCAATCAAATTACTTCCTAAGGTATTTGAGGTTGCATCCAACCAATCTGAATAATAAGCCAATGTCTCATCTATGTTTTGATAACCATAATAATCGTAAATATTATGATCAAACTCCGCATCTAATGAAAGTGTGTAATCATCCCAAAACCTTCTAAAATAAAGCGATGCATAGGTATCATGAATTGGCGCTTCAGACTTGGTATTATCTTCTAGCTTAATATCCCCATTAGAAGTTAAATGTCCCACATTTAATCCTAAAGCGTACTCCTCTGAACGCAGCACATTGTAGTTTAAATCACCAAAGAGCGTAACGTAATTACCCAATCCTCCTTTGATATATGATTTATCTAATACTGTCTTTCTTTCTGGTTTTAACCTTGCTGCAGTTATGGGTTCAATTGCCAATCCTGAAGCCATTGCCTTAGAAAGAATATCATAAGAAAAGCTCGGATTAAATGTAGCAGAATCGACTTCATCTACAGGCAATTTATTAATTTTAAATGCATCTGAAATAATTGGATTATATTCTCTTACAACCTTAACATCCTTATTTAATTCCTGTGCATTAGCAGAAACAAATGATATTATTAAAAGTATAAGTAATATATATATATAATTCTTCTTCATCGTAAGTACAATTTCTATTTACAGAATTAAGTTATTGAATATTCAAGGTATCAACAGATTCTTTTCCTGAGGATACAGCCATCTTTTCTTCAACTGTTTTTAAACGAGACTGAACCAAATCTTTAATATCATCATCTCCTTTATAATTTTCAACAATACTTTGCAGGTATTGCTTAGCCTGAAAATATTCACTATTAGAAATATAAATATCAGATAACAATACAAAACTTCGGGCTAACCAATATTGATGAGAAGTTCCTTTATTGGCTAATTCAAATACTACATTTTCAGCCTTGCTCTTATCCCCAGAATCGTAATAATATTGAGCAATAATATATTTAGCCTCAGCACCTTGAGCGCTTTGTGGATTTTGAGCTAAAATTTCGTATTCCTTAATAGCCAACTCCTGTTGTCCTTTTGCCATTAATGCACCAGCTTTGTAATAGCGGGCTTCTCTAACAATTTCACCAGCCACTTTAGGAGAATTCATCACCTCTTCTGCAGAACTTATTGTTTGATCCAAATCATTTAACTTATAGCAACAACGCATAACTCCTATTCGAGCCTCCATGCGGTTTTCTTTAATCTCAGCTACTTGCTCCAATTGCTTAAAGGCAGTAAGAGCTTCACTATATTTTTCCATGCTATAGTTGATCTCTCCGGAACGAATCAATGCATCTTCGGTAAACAAGTTCTTTGCGGAATTTGTCACTTCGGTATAAGCTCTCAGTGCATCATATTTTTCGCCATTTTTATATAGACAATCCGCCATATAATAATTAGCATTTAACACAAACATCCCTTGCGGATATCTACTTAAATAATTCTGGAAACTCTTAATAGCAGGTTCGCATTTACCTTCCATATAATAACGTTCTGCTGTTACATAACTTAGTGAATCTTGTTCTCGTACATCAACTTGAGCAAAACTTCCTAAAGTTTTGGTGTAGGCAACATAACCATCCAAATCATTCCTATCCATGTAAATATTTCGAATACCTAACAGTGATTCAATAGACTCCTGAGTTCCTGGAAATTCATTTACAACCCTTTTGTAAAAAGCCATTGAATTATCATAATCGTTAGAATTATAATAAACCAAACCTAATTGGAGCATGGCCTTTTTAGAATAACTACTGGTTGGATATTTTTCTTTAATTGTTTTATACTTTCTAATGGCATTATTTAAATCGCCCATTGAAACATAGGATTTACCCATTTCATACAAAGCGTCATCCACATAATTGGATTTAGGATACTTAGTAATTAATCCATTTAATTCTGTAATCTTTGTTTCGTGTTGTTTTAAAATACCTAAAGAAATTGCTTTCTGATAAATGGAGTAATCTGGAGAAGCAGCAACTATCATACTACCTTTTTCGTAGTAATTAATGGATTGCTGAAAATCTCTTTGTACAAAATAACAATCGCCAATTCTATTATATGCATCTCCAACTGTTGAAGTTGATTTATTTTTTTCAATATTGATATACTTGCGCCACCAGCTTTTTGCTGACTCATAATTTTTTTCTTTAAACTCAGCATAGGCGATATTATAGTGAGCTAATCCAAAATAATCTGTACCAAAACTACCTGAGGTTAAAATAAATGTGTTGTAATCCTCAACAGCATTGGCATATTGACCTAATCGATATTTTGCTTCCCCACGCCAGTAATATGATTTAACTTTTAATTCCTTATTGTATTGACCATATTTTAAACTATAATCAAAATATTTGATGGCCTCACTAAAACTCAAATTGGTAAATAAATCAATAGCTCTATAATAAGCCACTTTCTGTAAGGCCTGATAAACTCTTGCGTTTTTAATTTTAATATTTTCAAGTGCATCAAGCGCCTGCTCATAATTTTTTGTGGTTAAAAATACTTTACCCAAATAATCGTATGCCAAATCAATTTTATCACTTTCCGGGAATTTTTCAATAAAACTTAAAAATGAGTTGATAATTTCATTGAAAGGAGAATAATTTAGTTCATAATTTAATTTGATGGTATTAAATAATGCATCCTCCTGAATATCTTTATCAAAATCTAATTTTGATGCTGCTTCAAAAGCAACTCTGGCTCTTTTTTTATCTTTTAATCTTAAATGACAATCGGCTAAATGATAATAAGCATTTTGAGCCATCTCATCATTTAACGAAGTCACCATGCTTAAATATTCGGCTGCTTTATCGTAATTCTTCTGATAGTAATAAGCAAATCCTAAATGGTAATAATCTTCTCGTCGTGGTTTTGATGACAGCTTTATGGTTGTTTCAAAATATTCTGTAGACTGAGCGTAATTTTTCTTAGCAAAATAAGATTCTCCTACAATTCTTGCCATATCGGCTTTTCTTTCTTTAGATCCTTCATCCATTAATGGCATTGCATAATTTATAGCCTCATCATAATCACCTTTTAAATAATGAATTTGAGCAATATAAAAAGGAACCAACTTTTTAAACGACGGAACATCTTTTAAACGTTCAAATCCTTCCAATGCAGTTTCGTAATTACCTTTTTGATATTGAATATGTGCATAATAGTAATTAGAAGCATCATAATACTTATTATCCACATCTTTAAAATCATAGAAATATCGATTTGCAACATCGTATTCTTCTTCCATAAAATGAGCATATCCCTTTTTAAAGAAAAAAGCATATCTGGTTTCTTGATCCAACTTTGCCTCATCTACTTCTTCAAACTTGCGAATAGCATGCTTATATTTTCGGTTACTGATTTTCATATCGCCCAAATGGTAGTATGCAAATGAACGCTTATTACTTTCAGGAAAATCAAGTATAAACTTTTCAAATAAATACTCGGCATCGCCATTTTCAAGATTCTTAGCACATACTGCCTGATAGTAACATGCCATAGCGTATTGATTGGATTCGCCAGGAACAGATTGCCTGATAATCTTTTCAAACTGATCCCTCGCAGATCCATATTTATTCAATCGGTATAATTCCATTGCCTTTTCAAAGGCTCTTTCTGGCTGTGTCAATCCTAATGATTGTTGGGAGAATAATGATAGGCTTATAAATAAAGCCAGAATGGTTGCAGATAGAAATTTTGTATTTATCATTAATAATATCTTTTTCTTCAGATTACAGTATTTTTGGTTTACAAGTATTGTACCAACTTATAACCATTATATTTTCCGGCCTTAAAGATATAAAAATTAGACTTTGGCCTAGTATAGATTGTTAGTTTATAATGAAACGCCATTAATTCACAATTTATTTTTCTATTTTCACAAAATATTTAAACCAATATATCATTAGATTTTACTCAAAAGACAAAAAACTGATTGCAAAGTGCTTATTTTCAAAATTCAAAATTGGCATTAGCATTTTTTATAGCTATTATAATTAGTTTGTAACAAAATCTACTGAAGTATTGTGATACAGGAACTATTTAAAATACTTACAGAAAAGTTCTTTTTTCATGCAAAAACATAAACTTTTCTGATGTTGTTTTATTCTGATTTATCTTAAAATGAGTTTCAAGAAAAACGTACCAATAGAAAATAAGAACGGCAATATAGTTGAATTAAAAAACACTGTAATCAGACACAGGGAAAACATTGTACTTAAAGATGTTAACCTTGATGTAAAAAAAGGTGAATTCATCTATTTAATAGGTAAAGTTGGAAGTGGGAAATCCAGTTTACTGAAAACTTTTTATGCAGAAGTAGCTATTTCTGAAGGCTATGCATTTGCTGTTGGTTACGATTTAAAAAAGGTAAAATCAAAGAATATTCCTTTTTTAAGAAGAAAAATGGGAATCATTTTTCAAGATTTTCAGTTGTTAAGCGATCGCTCCGTATATGAAAATCTTGATTTTGTTTTAAAAGCAACTGGCTGGAAAAACAAGAAAGAAATGGATACCCGTATTCGTGAAGTTTTAACCCAAGTGGATATGCTTCACAAAGGCTATAAAATGCCCCATCAACTTTCTGGAGGTGAACAACAAAGAATTGGTATTGCAAGAGCTTTATTAAATGAACCAGACCTTATTTTAGCAGATGAACCTACTGGTAATTTAGACCCTGAAACAACCAATGAACTGATGATCTTGCTACAGAAGATTTCTGAGATGGGTAAAACTGTGATTATGGCCACTCACAACTATGGCATGATTGATAAATACAAAGGTCGTATTTTAAGATGTGAAGATGCCAGACTGAAGGAGAATGAGTAATTAATCTGCAAACTACAGTAGCCAGTTTGCAGTAGATAAAACAAGAGGCTGCAGACTGAGTACTGTATAGTGAATACAAAAATATTATTGAAGTCGATCCAATGCTGTTTTAATTCGCTTCATTGCTTCTACTAACAAATCATCAGCTGTTGCATACGAAAACCTCAAACATTTAGGACTACCAAAAGCCTCTCCTGTTACTGTGGCTACATAAACAGTTTCCAACAAATACAAAGCTAAATCTGAAGCATTATTTATTGTATAATTTTCATAGGATTTTCCGAAGAAACTATCCACCTCAGGAAACAAATAAAAAGCACCTTGTGGCTTATTTACTTTTAATCCATTAATTTCCTGAGCCATTTTAACAACCAGGTCTCGCCTTCTTTTAAACACTTCTTTCATTTTCATAGAAGGTTCCTGTGTTTCGTTTAAAGCTGCTGCAGAAGCCATTTGTGAAATAGAGCAAGCTCCTGATGTATATTGCCCCTGAAGTTTATTACATGCATCGGCAATCCATTGAGGTGCTGCCAGGTAACCAATCCGCCAACCTGTCATCGCATACCCTTTTGAAACTCCATTTACCACAACAACACGATCCTTTAATTCCTCAAACTGAGCAATACTTTCGTGCTTTCCATCAAAATTAATCAGTTCGTAAATTTCATCAGAAACAATAATTACATGTGGATATTTTACAAAAACCTTAGCCAAAGCCTCTAATTCTTCTTTGGTATATGAACTTCCTGTTGGGTTAGATGGAGAACTAAACAAGAAAATTTTAGTTTTATTTGTAATTGCTTCTTCCAACTGGGCAGGAGTAATTTTAAAATCCTGTTCTATGCCAGCTTCCACCACCACACTTTGAGCTTGAGCCAGATTTACTATTTCAATATAACTTACCCAATAAGGAGCTGGAATAATAACCTCATCCCCCGGACCAGTTAAACTAAGAAGTACATTTGCAATAGATTGCTTAGCTCCATTTGAAACTACAATCTGCGATGGATTAAAAGTTAAATTATTATCTCGCTTAAATTTAGTACAAATAGCATCTTTTAAAACAGGTAACCCTGCGACAGGTGTATATTTTGAAATATTATCATCAATAGCCTTTTTTGCAGCTTCTTTAATATGGTCAGGAGTATTAAAATCTGGTTGACCAATACTCAAGTTAATCACATCATGACCTTGACTTTGAAGTTCACGACTTTTTTGCGACATGGCCAAAGTAGCCGACTCATTTACATTAGCTAATCTTTCAGAAATATTCATAATATTATTTATCTAATTTTATCGTTACGAAACAATGCCCTATATTTATATTTCAGGCTTGTTGCAAATCATAACAAATACTGCTATTTTCACCCAATATTTTGGTCTGAAATATTTTCATTCCACAAACGAGTGCAAAAGTAACATTTTAAAGATTATGGATGTTTTTCTTGAGGTAATAAAATACATTTTACCATCACTTATTGTTTTTTTTACATCAATATTTCTGGTAAGATGGTTTTTAAAAAGCGATTTAGAGCGCAAAAGACAAGAGTTTTTATTGGGTAAATTTAAAGAGTCATTGCCAACTCGACTGGCAGCCTATGAACGAATTACTCTATTTTTAGAAAGAATTAATGCTGAATCGATTGTTATTAGAGAGCAATCTCCAACATTAAACTGCAGACAATTTCAGGCAAACTTATTATCAAATATAAGAACTGAATTTGAGCATAATATTGCTATGCAGGTTTATTTACCTTCTGCAACCTGGGATTTGGTTAAAAAAGCAAAAGAAGAAATGGTTCGATTAGTTAATGTTTCTGCAGGATATATTAAGCCTGAAGATCCGGCTATTGCATTAGGCAAAACATTATTAGAGCAATATCAAAATGAAACAGCGTATCATTTCAGAAAAGCCTTAGAAGCTTTAAAAAATGATGTTCAGACCTTATATATCTAGATCCTTTACACCAATTATTGCTCTTTATTTATAAAAATAAACCTTGTGGAAAACAATACAAAAAAACATAATTATACAAATCAAAACCAAACAAAAAGTGACGGATTACCTGATATCAGAAAAATATTTCGTCTGGCACTTTCTAATTGGTATTTGTTTGCTATATCCATCCCTATTTGCTTAACCGTATTATTTTTACACAACAGATATACACAAAATACATACAGAGGTTCTGTAACTGTAATGCTAAAAAGTGATGAACCCAAAAGTATTTCAAGAGCTGAGTTAATTGAAGGTTTTGGATTATCTCCAGAAATGAAAAGCCTGGAAAACCAAACGATTATCCTACGTTCAAAAAAAGTGGTTAAACGAGCTATTGACCAGCTTGACTTTGCCATTGACATCTATAGTAACGGTGTATTAATGGATTATGATATGTATAACAGAAGTCCGTTTTCTGTTGAAATGGATTCTGCACATGCACAAATATTAAACACTCCCATTTATATAAAACCAGAGGCAAATAATAAAGTTACGATTACAATTGAAACTGAAAATGCTTTACTACATTCCTTTAAAGATGAAAAAAATCATGGAGGCAGTGGCTTAATTTCATATAGCAAAACAGTTAATTGGGGGGAAGAAATAAATACACCTTTTGGCAAATTTAAATTATTAAGTAATCAAACAGAATTAAAATCTGAGGTGGAATATTACTTTTACTTCAGATCTCATAATTGGTTAGCAAATTATTACCGGGGTAAAATATCAGTTTCTCCTTATAAAGAAGGAAGTTCTATTATTTATATATCTACAACTGGTTTAAATACTCAAAAAATAATAAAATTCCTGAACGCTTTGTCGAAAGTATATCTTGAACAAAGTTTAGAAAGAAAAAATGAAATAGCCTCAAGAACCATCCATTTCATCGATAATCAACTTATTAAAGTAGCTGACAGTCTTAAATGTGCTCAGGAAAAATTAATGAATTTCAGACGATCTAATGTTTTTAGTGCTCCTACAGAATTAACAACCCGTTTGGCTGATCAATATTTTGAGTTCGAAAAGGAGCTCAATCTTATTAAATTACGAGAAGAGTATTATAAAAATTTAAATAAACAAGTTATCAATAATCCTCTAGGAGAAGATTACCTTCTACCTGCATTTTCTGAAAACGCCAATAGTTTAATTTCGAATCTGGTTATTGAATTACTAGGTTTAATTAACGAACATAAACTAACTCAGGCCGATGGTGCAGAAATTAACCCTTACCTTGATGAGTTGGAAAGAAAAATTGAGGTTAGTAAACAAAATTTACTGATAGCTCTGGATAAATTGATTGAAAACATAACCATAGAAAAAAACAAGATAAAACATCAAATGCAGGAGTTGGCTTTAAAAATGAATCAACTACCTGAATTAGAAAGAAAATACCTTGATGTTGAAAGAGGGTACAAACTAAATGATGCCATCTATACTTTTTTATTACAAAAGCAAAGTGAAACACAAATCACTAAGGCATCAAACACTCCTGATAATGAAATTATTGATGAAGCAGCAATAACAGGAGTTGTTTCTCCGAATCGGAAAAAGAACACTCAACAGGCATTAATGTTAGCATTTGCCATACCTATTGCAATTATTGTATTAAAAGAATATTTAAACAATAAAATCAGAGATAAACAAGACCTTGCCTCTATATGTTCATCCGTTCCTGTTATAGGCTATATTCCTCAATACAAAGGCACACATAACAATGTCATTCACGAAGAACCCTTATCTAACATTTCAGAATCATTCAGAGCATTAAGAACAAAACTTAAATTTATGTGTCCGGCTAAGGATGCGCAAGTCATTACAATTACTTCAACAAACACAGGTGAAGGAAAAACTTTCTGTGCTTTAAATTTAGCTTCAGCATTCGCTATTTCAGGCAAAAAAACAGTTCTGGTTGGATTTGATTTAAGAAAACCCCGATTAACAGAAATATTTAGTCACCACAACCATGATGGCTTATCAAATTATTTAATAGGTCAATCCTCTGTAGACGATATTTTATACTCAGGTGAGGTTGAAAACTTAAGTATTATCCCATCAGGAGCAATACCTCCTAATCCATCCGAATTAATTGCCACTCAATATACTGCTGAATTATATACCAAACTTAAAGAAAAGTTTGATGTTGTAATTGTTGATTCTCCACCAATAGGTGTTGTTGCAGATTCAAGAGTATTAATGGAACACAGTAGCTGCCATCTTTTTGTGGTCAGATCTGGTAAAACAAATAAAGAACACTTTAAACACACCATACAAAACCTTCTTTCTGAAGGCATCGATAATATTGGTTTTATTTTAAATGATTTAGCCAACAACGTTGGTAGTTATAATTATTATACCGAAAGGTACTACACCGAAAACAAAAAATAGGAAACTATTACATGATTATTCAGAAAAACTTCTCGCTAAAGCAATATAATACATTTCATTTTGATGTTAAAACAAAATATTTTTCCGCACCTCAAAACACCAGTCAGTTAAATGAATTGATCAATGATAATATAGTTGATAAAAATGACATTTTGATTCTGGGCGGAGGAAGCAACATATTGTTTTCTAAAGATTATCATGGTTTAATTATTAAGCCTGCTATTGATTATATTAAAATACTTGATTCCACTCCACACAAAGTTTGGGTTGAAGTTGGAGCTGGCGTTGAATGGGACACATTTGTAAATTGGGCAGTTTCAAATAATTATTCTGGCATTGAAAATTTATCTTTAATACCAGGTAGTATTGGAGCTTGTCCGGTGCAAAACATTGGCGCATACGGTGCAGAGGTTAAGGATGTTATCACTCATGTAAATGGAATATTTTTGGACAGTGGAAATCCTTTTAGTTTAAAGAATAAGAATTGCATGTTTTCCTATAGAAATAGCATTTTTAAAAATGAACATAAAGGAAATGCAATTATCACATCTGTTTGTTTTGAATTAAGTAAAGATGAAAATTTTAAGATAAACTATGGAGATGTAAAAGCAAAGGTTGAAGAATTAGGAGGTTTAAGCTTAGCTAACATCCGAAAAGCTATTATTGAAATTAGAGAATTAAAATTACCAGACCACAACTTGTTTGGCAATGTAGGTAGCTTCTTTAAAAACCCGATTATTGCGAAAACACTTGGCGAAAATATCCAACATGAGTATCCTGATGTTCCAATCTACTCCATATCTGACACTCATGTAAAAATTGCAGCGGGATGGATGATTGATAAATGTAATTGGAAAGGTAAATCAATTGGTGATGCTGCTGTTCATGAAAAACAAGCCTTAGTTTTGATTAATAAAACAGGAAAGGCAAGCGGAGAAGATATTTTAAAATTAGCTTCAGAGATTGAAAATTCAGTTTTTGAAAAATTCGGGATTTTAATAGAAAAGGAAGTAAATATTATTTAAACAAAAGTGCAGTATTAGATAGCACAAACAAAACATAAAAGCTATCATAATACTGCAACCTGAAATAATAGGAAACCCAATCTTTCCCACTCATTTTTAAAACTTAATTCCGTACAATAGATAAAGATTTTTCAAATACTTTTTCTAAAATTTCATACACAAAATCAGGTACCTGCATAGGAACCCTGGTTTCTTTATTAACAAATACAACTTCTGAATTACCTTTGCTAACTACTTTATTTTCTTGATTTCGAATTTCAAAGAAAAACTGAAACCGAACTTTAGGTAATTCTTTAATAGTAGTTTTGATAGTTAAAAGTTCGTCATACCTTGCTGGCGTTTTATATTGAATATTAAACGAAATAACAGGTAACATATACCCGTGTTCCTCCAATACAAAATCATTGATTCCATACTTTCGCATTAACTCTGTGCGTGCCTGGTGACAATAGGTGACATGATTTGCATGATAAACATAACCCATCTGGTCAACTTCATCATACCTTGGTCTAATATTAAATTTATCTATAATCATTTCTAATTTTTAGATTCATTTGCGGATAGTTTACTCCAAATATTTTTAATCTGTTGAGTTAATTCTGAATCTGGAGCGTACTCTACAATTGTTTTTCCATCTACCATTGATTCAACCCATTGCTTATTAAATGGGACTTTTGCTAACAGTTGAATATCATTTTTAACAAAATAAGTTTCTAACTGAAGGCTAATAGTATCATTAATATCCGCTTTATTAATAATACCAACAACAGGTATATTAAAGGATTTTACCAACTCAACCAATCGACTTGCATCATTTAATCCAGATTTAGTTGGCTCGGTAACCAATACCACCAAATTTGATCCGGAAATAGATGAAATAGCAGCACAACCTATTCCGGGAGGTCCATCATTAATAATATATGCTGCATTATTTTCTTTAGCTATTTCCTTTGCTTTACCTCTAATTTTTGAGACTAGCCTACCTGAATTTTCCTCTCCGGGTCCCATTTTCGCATGCACCATAACACCATGCCTGGTGGAAGATATATACCATGAATTATTATTACTCACCCTTGTTGAAATGGCTTGTTCTGGACAAACTTTTTCACATAACTTACAACCCTCGCAAAGAAAGGTGTTTACAAAATAATTCCCCTCTTCAAGAACATCGACAGCATTAAAATGACAATTTTCATAACATAAGCCACACTTACTGCAATCCTTATTATTAATAACAGCATAACAACCACTTTCAAACTCATGTACTTCCTTAACCTTTGGTTGTAAAAGTAAATGTAAATCAGCTGCATCTACATCATTATCACATAACACTGCATTGCTAGCTACACTTGCTAAAGCTGCAGTAAATGATGTTTTTCCTGTTCCTCCTTTACCGCTAAGAATGGTAATTTCCTTCATCTACAAAAATCTTTTGACTTAAAATATCTACTATCTTAATAAAGTCAGTTTTTAAATCCATAGGTAAACATTCTCCCAGCAATCCTTCTGCATATAATGCGGCAAACTCTCGTTTAAAAGGAATTTCACCTAAAAGTTCAATATTATTTTGAATTAAATATTCTTGCGTATCATTTGACCCTAGCCCAGCTTTATTAATAACAACACCAAATTCTTTATTTAAATCCTTCATTAACTCAACAGTCAACTTTAAATCGTGTAATCCAAAAGGAGTTGGTTCTGTAACTAACACCACAAAATCCGCATCAACTACTGATTGTACAACTGAACAGCTAGTTCCGGGAGGAGCATCATATATGATAATATCTGAACTTACATCTGCTCTGTTTTTTAATTCCTTAATTAACATAGTTTGCATAGCTGAACCTATTCGCAATTTTCCTTCAAGCAAACCTTTGCCTAAACCTAAATCATAATGCGTAACTTTTCCTATAGGGTGTTCAACTTCTTTTATAGCGCCTTCTGTGCAAGCTACAGCGCATGCACCACAAGAATGACATAACACATCATTCACCTGAATAAATTTTACGGGTGGAATAATTGTTAGTGCATTAAACTCACAATAATCCGAACACTTTTTGCAATAAGTACATTGATCTTCATTAATTTCAGGAATCATTTGATGAATTGTTTCCTGAAGTCCTTTGGTATAATTTGGAAAAAACAATAAGTCATTGGGTTCTTCAACATCACAATCCAGCATTTGAATATTACCTGTGACTTCTTTAGCGAGGAAATGATATAAATTTACAGCCACTGAAGTTTTTCCTGTTCCACCCTTTCCACTTGCTATCGCAATTTTATAACTCATTTAATATTTCCCTTAAAATTACTTTGACTATTAAACTACCTTACTAAACTACAGGACAATTTGCAATAGATTTACATTTAGCGTAATGTGATAAATAAATCGTCGTATTCACTACTACATTAATCTATTAAATTCCCCAAACCATTGGAAAAAAGCTGAAGTAAAAAGGATTTCATAGATATTAAATCTATTTAAAGATAAATTGAGTCCTTATAACTTATGAGCAAACAATATAGAGAGTCATAACCTCTTTACAGGTCTTTATCTTATTTCAATAATTTGATAAAAAAGTCTTACTTTATTAGTGATCGCAGTAATTTGCACTAAAAGATAACGACTCTTTCAAGAAACCTTCAATTAACTCATTAACTGAAACTTGTGGAGCTCCCACAAAAGCATTAACCCCATTAGACTGAAATAACTGAATGGCCTTTTGTCCCATTCCTCCTGCGATAATATCAGTAGCTCCTTTTTCTGATAAAAACTTAGGTAGTAGTCCTGGTTCATGTGGTGGAGGAACTATTTTCTCTTCTGAAACAACTTCACCATCTACAACAGACACTAATGCAAAAAACTTACAATGTCCGAAATGACTATCTAAAATACCTGCTTCATTAACAGGAATAGCTATTTTCTTATTCATTTCTTATTATTTTATGATTTATAAATTCAAAAAAGAAAAGCAACAGAGCGTTCTTATAGCAAACCGTAAACTATCATATCAATAAGCATCAATAATTTATATCAGACAACATTCTAATCTATCAGAAAATGAAGAAGCCTTTTGAAAGCATTAGAATTGAGAAATTAACTACTTATGAAAAATTGCAAAACACCCTGTTGCATAGATATAAAACACTCTATTTTAACTTATTTAAAATATTTTGAATAGTAGCTCCTTCGTTTTGAAGAATAACCATTTGAATATTAAATTTATCCAGAAGATCCTTTGCTTTAGGGCCAAAATCACCACTTATTACCTTGCCAACACCTAATTCTACCATTCTTTCCGACACTTTCAATCCCGCACCATTACTATCGTCAGCATTTACGTTTTCAATAAATGTACACTCCCCACTTTCTTCATCTTGTAAACAAAACCATGCAGCTCTGCCAAATCGTAAGTCAAAATCAGAATCCAAAGAATTCCCTGTAGATGTAATTACCGTCTTCATGTATTAAAATTTTAAAGTATTACTGAAATTGATTTAATAAGTGAGGACTAAAACATTCATAATAAATTCATCCTAATCCGGTATTTAAATTTCAATTCCAATTATATTATGGCTAAATAATATTTAATCTCTTATTGATTAATCATCTCAGTTGATGATGACTTGCACACTGGACAATTGGTGTTTTCTACAGAAGATGGCTTTGTAAATTTGGCATGACATTTTGTACATAAAAACCATATTCCTTCTAACTCAACATTACCGTAAACGGTTGCTATTTCCTTAGCCTCAGTTAATGCTTTTGCGACTTTTCTTCTTGCACTTTCATATATGCGTGCAAAAGTTGGTCGAGAAACTCCCATTAATTTTGCAGCTTCATCATGATTCAAAAGATCATAATCTGCTAATTTTATAGCTTCATATTCTTCATAAAGTAACTCAACAACTCCGTTTGAATCACCATTAATTCCATAAGGTTTATAACCTTGGAACTTTGGTGGAGCAACAATTTTTCTTAAAGTTTTTCTTCTTGGCATGAGAACTTAATTCAATACTTATTAAGAATATTCTCCCGACAAATATAGTGAGAATATTCTCAATAAAAAGTTATTTAATATATTTTAATACAAAAAAAGTAAATTCCCTTATATTTTAATTAGAGAGGACGTATAAATACTTATGCTCTAATTAAAATATAATGAAATAGCAAAATCTATGGTAAGATAATAATTATTGCAGTTTCTGACTATTCAAATCATTTTGCTGAGCTATAGCTCTATTGATTTTCTTAATCTCGTTGAATACAAAATATAAAGTAATCAGTCCCGCTATGGTGTCGGCAATTGGGGTTGACAACCAAACTCCACGAAGTCCCATTAAATCTGGCAGAATAAATAAACATGGGATTAATATAATAACCTGACGTAATAATGATAACAAGCTGGCCAATCCGGCCTTACCAATAGATTGATAATAATTTCCAATAATAATTTGAAAACCAACAAGTGGCAATGCTAATAAAAATAGTTTTAATCCCTGAACTCCTATTTCTAACAATTCCTTATCGTCATCATTAAAGAGCATTATAATTTGTTCTGGAAATAGTTGACTGACTACAAAACCTAATATTGAAAACAATGTTGCCGCCCCAATAGCAATTAGAAGCGTATGCTTAACTCTTTTATAAATTTTAGCACCATAATTAAATCCAATTATAGGTTGTATTGCCATATTGATAGCCAGAATAGTCATTACAATTAGCATAGCAACACTCATAATAACCCCCAATGCACCAACTGCCAAATCATTTCCATGTTTAACTAGCTGAATATTATAAATACCAAATACAGCACTTGATGCCAATTGCATGCTAAATGGAGCAAAACCTATAGTTATAATATACCAAATTATATCACGCTTTAATACCATATTACGAAAATGCAATCGGATAACTGAACGACTACTTTTAAAATGCGCTATCACCCAAATACAAAGAACAATTTGAGATATAACAGTGGCATAAGCAGCTCCTTTTACACCCAGCCCCATCTTCATTATAAACAGCCAATCAAGTATAATATTAACTCCAGCACTTAACAACATGGATACCATGGCAATTTTTGCACTACCTTCAGATCTAATTAAATTATTTAAGGCGTACCCCACAACATTAAACACCGCACCTGCAAGTATGATATTTAGGTATTCTTTAGCATATCCATATGTTTCTGCATTGATACCAAAAAATTTCAATAAAGGATCGCTTATGGCAAACCCGATAGCTGTGATTAATACTGATACAATTATCATCAATACAAAGGAGTTTCCTAAAACTTTTTCAGCCCGATCAAAATCCTTTTTTCCAAGATTTAAAGAGATCCGCACTCCAGCTCCCATTCCTACCATCATACCAAAAGCCATCATAATAATCATAATAGGAAAAATAGCACTTAGACCAGCCAATGCTAATGAGCCTACTCCCTGTCCAATATATATTCTATCTACAATATTGTATAAAGAATTTATAATAACTCCGGCAAAAGCGGGCAAAAAGTATTTCCACATCAATTTAGGAATGGACTCAAACTCCAATTCCTTTACATTTTTACTCTGTTTTGTCATTTTAAAAATTTAAGGAAGCAAAGGTAGTTAATTTCATTTTGGTACAAGATGAGATTACTTACTAATATATGCTAAAAACTCCCGCTTTATACAACAAAACGAGAGTCTAATATTAAAAATCAATAATACAATTGACTATTATATAATCAGTATAATACGCTTAGATTTCTTTCATTTTCTCCTTTACTTCTTCTATTGAATTTACAGGTAAATGGCAGCAATTATTTTTACATAAATGAAATACCAATTCATCACTAGCCTTATTTTTAGAAAGTGGAATATGATGATCACCAGAAGCTAACAACACATATGGATTATATTCAGATATCAACTCTTTATGCGCTTGCAACTGGCCTTTACCTGAAAGTACTAGTTCGTGATTCTCATAAATAAAAAACAATTTTAAACGTTGCCAATTTGAATAATATTTTCCATGCTGATCAATTCTACCACTTAAGTTCTTCAGCATTTGCAATGAAGTTGAATAGGCTTCTTTATTTAAGTAGTACTTACTTAATCGATATAAATTCATGGCCATCACAGAATTTGATGCCGGAATTACATTATCTGCGGTATCACTTTTTCTTACCAACAACGGATCGTCTTTAATCGAGGTATAATAAAACAACTGGTTATCATCATTAAAAAAGTGCGCTAGAGAGTATTCACATAAATCATTTGCCAAAACCAACCATTGCTCATCAAAACTAGCCATATACAGTTCAATCCATGCATCTATTAACAAAGCATAATCATCTAAAAATGCATTGATAGAACCTCTTTTCCCCTTTAAAATACGCCACAAGCCGCCATCTGCCTGAAAGGCTTTGCGTTTAACAAACTCAGATGTTTTTATGGCATCATTAAGATATTCTTTATTTCCTGTAGCTTTATAAGCTACTACCAGACCTTTTATCATAATGGCATTCCACGATGTAAGTATCTTATCATCCAAGGCAGGCTTCCTTCTTTGTTGTTGCGCCTTGTAAAGCAGTAATTTTGACTCCTTAATCTTTCTGATTAAATCCTCTACTCCCATGCCCTTTCGTTGCGCAAACTCCTCTATATCTAAAGTTTGAAAAATTACATTTTTACCATCTTCCCAATTTCCATCTTCAGTAATATTATACAATTCACAAAAAAGATCACAATTTGCTCCTAAAACATTTTGTATCTCTGATTGTGTCCAAACATAATATTTTCCTTCTTCACCATCGCTATCAGCATCTAACGAAGAGTAAAATCCTCCATCTGAAGAGGTTAATTCTGTTTTTACAAAACTTATTGTTTCATCAACAACCCGTTTAAACAATGACGTACCTGTCATTTGATAAGCAATAGAATAGACTTCGATTAATTGGCCTTGATCATACAGCATCTTTTCAAAATGTGGTACCTTCCAATTAGCATCCACTGAATAACGAGCAAAACCTCCTCCTAGATGATCATAAATTCCCCCCCAAGCCATTCTTTTAAGACTTAGATTTACATACTCCATGATTTTGCAATCGGAGTTTTTCTGCAGATAAGCAAGTAAAAAATGATGTTCAACGGGCATAGGAAATTTTGGAGCTCCTTTACTTCCTCCCCATTCCAAATCCAGGTTTTGTTTCCAGTTTTCAATGGTTTCATCCATTACTTCACTGGTAAAAAGAACGGAATCCTTAACCAATCCAACAAAATCCATGCGTTCTATCCCCGCTTTTATTTGGAGTGCCAGATCACCTAAACGCTCTTTATCGTCATCAAACAAATGTTTAATCTCCCGCAAAAGGTTCATCCATTGTCGCTTCTGAAAATAAGTTCCTGCAAAAAATGGTTGTCCATTAGGAAGTGCAATTATATTTAGCGGCCACCCCCCTCTACCTGTGGTTAGATGAGCAACATCCATAAAAACCTGGTCTAAGTCAGGACGCTCCTCCCTGTCTATTTTAATAGATACAAAATGCTCATTCATATATTCAGCAACTTCATTACTGCTAAAACTTTCCTTTTCCATCACATGGCACCAATGACATGCAGCATAGCCAATTGATATAATAAGAAGTTTATTTTCAACTTTAGCCCTCTCCAATGCCTCTTTTCCCCATGGATACCAAAAAACGGGATTTTTGGCATGCATCAATAAGTAAGGACTTGTTTCATTAGCTAATGCATTTATAGCTTTTATCATAAATTATTCTTAAGTTTTCTTCAAGAGTTTATTATTCAATTCTAATGTCTCATGTAACTTGTCTAAGTTGATCATTCACCTACAAGATGTTGATTTTGCTTGACGAGTTCTAGCCATTAGATATATCTCAAAACACATCAAACAACCAGAAGGTTTAATTATTTAACAATAAAAAACAAAGAATTTCTCTTTAGAGGAATCTCTTAGTAGAAAAAAACAAAAAGAATTTAATGATCAAATAAATCATATGTGGATGAATATTTACATTTACAGCACAATGTATCAAACTGAAGAAAACTTAACTGTATGAATAAATTATATCTATATTTGCCCAAAACACAAATTAATGAACGAAAAACTATTACTTGACCTCGTTAGAACACGCATGCCTTATGGTAAATACAAGGGCCGTATATTATGCGACTTACCTGAACCGTATTTGGTTTGGTATCATCAAAAAGGTTTTCCTGAAGGAAAATTAGGAATGTTATTACATACCCTTTACGAAATTAAATTAAACGGTTTAGAATATCTTTTAAAACCACTCCGATAAAAATTTTACATTTTTATATAACACAACACGATCTGAATTACAATATTTTACCTAGTTTTAACACGAGCATCATAAATCACTAAGACCACATTTTCTGCTGTAATCATTTTTGTTCAGACAAACGATGTTAAAAAAGATGAAATTTGTCATTATTTTTCATCAGCAAAGAATTGTGTTTCCTTTGATTTATTATTTTTGCTTACAGAAAACATTACAAAACTCATGGCTAATAATAGAGAGATCATTCTTGTTAATATCTCCGGAGAAGATAAACCCGGATTAACTTCATCTTTAACAGAAATTTTATCACATTATAACGTACAAATTCTTGATATTGGTCAAGCTGTAATTCACGATGATCTTGGATTAGGAATTTTATTCGAAGTTCCTCAGGCATACGAATCTGCTCCTATTTTAAAGGACTTATTATTTAAATCATATGAAATTGGTGTTAAAATTAAATTTACACCTATTTCGGAGCAAAGATACGGTGAATGGGTTACTCATCAAGGTAAAGAAAGATTCATCATTACTTTATTAGCCCGAAAGATAACAGCAGAACACTTAGCTAAAGTGACACGCGTTATTTCTTCTCAGCAATTAAATATTGATACCATCACACGTTTATCTGGTAGAATTGACCTGAATAATGCGCCAACACAAAATAAAGCGGTTGTTGAGTTTTCGGTTAGAGGTACACCAATTGATGCTGAAATAATGAAAAGCGATTTTATGGAGCTTTCCAGCAAAATTGGTGTTGACATCGCATTTCAGGAGGACAATATTTTCAGAAGAAACCGACGTTTGGTTTGTTTTGACATGGATTCTACGCTTATTCAAACTGAAGTAATTGACGAACTTGCTGAAAGAGCAGGTGTTGGTGCTAAGGTTAAAAAGATTACAGAAGCTGCTATGCGTGGAGAAATAGACTTCAACGAAAGCTTCATCCAAAGAGTGAGCTTATTAAAAGGCCTTAACGAAAACGTAATGAAAGAGGTTGCTGAAAATCTTCCCATTACTGAAGGTGCCGAAAGATTGATGCAGACTCTAAATAAATATGGTTATAAAACTGCCATTTTATCAGGAGGATTCAACTATTTTGGAAATTACCTGAAAGCGCGTTTAGGTGTAGATTATGTATTTTCTAATGAGTTAGAAATTAAAAAAGGTAAACTTACCGGTAAACACATTGGCGAAATAGTTGACGGAAAAAGAAAAGCTGAATTACTTAAATTACTTGCATTTAAAGAAGATATCCATTTAGATCAGGTAATTGCAGTTGGTGATGGTTCTAATGATTTACCAATGCTTCAATTGGCTGGTTTAGGAATTGCATTCCATGCCAAACCCAAAGTTAAAGCTGGTGCAGATAATTCTATTTCAACAATTGGATTGGATGCGATCTTATATATGCTTGGATTTAGAGATAGAGAGATTGAGAGATAAAATAATTGTAATTAGCAATTTATACTAACTACAAAAAAATAAAAAAGCTACACTTGAAATTAATTCAGGTGTAGCTTTTATTTTATTATATATTTTTGTCGTTTTATCTATTTTTTACTACCAACTACCAACGCCTGAAGACTGCTGACTGTAGACTGTAGACAGCTGACTATCTAAACTTAATAATCTTTTTCATAGTACCATCATAAATATTAAACTTATGATAACCACACTCCAAAGCGCCATTATAAAGTCGTAATTTTTCCAATGGCTTTAAACCTACATTTTTCAAAGCTTCTTTATTAGAAGTTATTACCCAGGCATCATAACCAGTAAAAGTATGTTTAAGCTGATTTCCAATCATTCTGTAAAAATCAACAATATCTTTATCCTTCATCAATCTTTCTCCATATGGAGGATTCATGATGATCATTCCTTTTGGATAATGAGGTTCTAATTTTTCAAATGACGACACTGAAAAATTAATATCTCTATTGAATCTGAAACCTAAAGCAGATTCGCGAGCTATATCAATTGCTTTAATAGAAGCATCACTACCAAAAATTCTTAATCTTGGATGCTCAATTTTATCTTTAGCCTCTTCTACAATTTTATTCCACAGTGTTTCATCATAATCTTTCCAGCCCATAAAACCAAAGTATTTTTTATGAAGACCCGGAGGATAATTTCTGGCATACATCACGGCTTCCATTAAAATAGTTCCTGAACCACACATTGGATCAATTAAAGCCATTTTTTTATCCCACCCCGAAAGCAAAACCATACCTGCAGCTAAAACCTCATTTAACGGAGCTTTATGATTTCCAACTCGATAACCTCTTTTATGCAACGAATCGCCCGAACTATCCATTGAGATGGTTACATTTTCTTTTGCAATATGAATAACCAATCGCACCGACGGATTTTCAACATCAACTGATGGACGCTTTTCAAATTTTTCTCTGAATTGATCAACAATAGCATCTTTTGTTTTCAGTGCCACATATTTTGAATGTGTAAAAACCTCGGAATAAACTACAGGATCGATAGCCAACGTGTCTGTAACTGACATTAACTCCGACCAGTCATATTGTTTTACACCATCATATAACTCCTGATCATTTTTTGCAGTAAATTTATGTATCGGATGAAGAACCCTGATTGCAGTTCGCAATAACAAGTTGGACTTATACAAAATTTCTTTATCACCTTCAAACTCAACGGCTCTGTTAACCTCTTTAATATTCTGAGCTCCTATTCCCTTTAATTCCTCTGCCAGAACACCTTCCAGCCCATGAAAAGTTTTTGCAATCAGCTTCAATGTAGTATGTCTTTAATGAATAATAATTAAGGCGTATCGTCATCGCCTTTTCGGCAGCGAATTTAGATTAATTTGATTGTTTTTACAATAGCTTTTAACAAAGTTTGGCAAAGTTCACAAACAAAAAAATATCGTCATGCTGAAATTTCTTTTATAAAATTAAATCAACACAACGATATTTTAATAGTACTATAATCGTAGCTTTAAATCTTACGTTTTAACAAAACCAATCTATTCTTCATTCAACTTTTCTATTCTCTTCTTAATCTTTTTAATTACAGATTCAATACTGGCTTCTGGTTCAATCACATTGTAATCGCCCCAAAACTGTGGGTCTGAAAATCCTGCAATCTGATCTTGTAATACAATATTGTTTTTCAACCTTTCACTTGCTCTAAAAGCTTTCTCTGTAGCTTTACGCCAATCTGTTACTGCCATTTCTAAAGTTGAAGTATAAGTGGTATTAAACCATTTTTTCTTCCAGTTAATTTTAAAAGTAATCTGACCTCTGGAATAACTGTACATCCATTTACCATCTTGTTTTCGGTAATTTACCAAATAACTGGCTTCTGTAGGGTAAACCACAGCTCCTAATGGTTTGCGCTTGATAAACATTGCTGAAGCTTTTTGTTTATCTTCAATATTAATGCTGTAGTTGGCACTAGTAACAGCCATTGATTCTGCATCAATATATAATTTACCATAAAACAGCGGTTCTTCAATATATGATTTTTGAACAAAATTGATCACATAGATAATTTTATCATTTACTTTGGTTATGGTTTCTAAATTAAAATCGTAATACTCCATATCCTGAACATTAATAATAGAAAAGGGCTCTTTCATAATATCCAGCATCAAGCTTGAATAGGGACCACCTTGCAATTTAAAGGTAACCGTATCCATTTTTGAATAGTCTGCATCTTTTCTGGCTTTATAAAGTTTCATTCCATCCAACTTGTAATTTGAATAACCTTGCTTATGAACTTCAAGTACTGCTTCTGCCAACGAAACATAACTTCGTCTCCTTTTTATTGTTTCTCTGTAAAAAGTAGTCATTCGTAAAGGCTCTTGTATATAATTCTCTTTTTTTCGAGCAATCACTTCTCTTACAATCTGATTTGCATCCTTAGGAAGCACATTAACTTCGGCCAACGAAACGGTTAACATATCAAGTTTAAGTTTATTCCGGTCTGATTTTAATTCAGATAACGGAAACTCTTTATTTTTATAGCCAAGATACGACACACTTACCTTACTGTTTAAAGGTATGTCTTTAGGCACCTTCAATAAAAAGTTCCCCTCCGAATTGGATACTGTGGCAATATTAGTGCCTTCCAATGTTAATGTTGCAAAAACAAGAGGTGCTCCGGATTCTCCATCAACAATTTTTCCTCGGTACTGAACAGTATTCAATGTATCTGGTATAATATCTTCCTCAAAAACAGGATTAGCAAAAAGCGAAACAGGAACAATTCCAACCATAAAAATTATGGCGATAAGGATTCTAAACATCCTTTGCTTAGTATAATCATTTAAAGTTCTCATGGCGTTTGTATTTTGGGTGTTATTTTATTTACTGGTATCATGTTCTCTTTCTAAATTAAAGACAACGTTGAGTATTTTTACCCCTATCCTATTATAGTTTTTTTTGTTAGTAGCGATTGCAGATTTGCAAAATTGTCTATCGGTTGATTTGTTAATTTATTAACGTACATGAACTATATTTCAATCACCCATATAACAACCATTGATTATTATCGGAAATCAGATAGCTAAAGACTGCTGACCTGAAACTACCAACTCCCAACTGAAGACTGAGAACTGAGTGCTGAGGACTGAAGACTGAGAACTGAGGACTAAAGAATTGGCCTAAACATTGCACTTTATTATGTGACAAACACACCAAAACAGCGGTGAATCATTGCAAAACAAGACATTACATATCACAAGTAAGTCTTTATCATCCTACATAAATGTAGAAAAAGCAATAAAAACACCACATTTTGGTACAATTAATTAACCTCTAAAAATAAATTGTTATGAAAGTTTGCTTACCAGTATTAGGAGACAGCGCATTGAAGAAGGAATTATTGGCTAATGATTTTTACAAAGCTCAACACTATGCCATTTACGACATGCTAGATAAAAGTACTACCATCTTTTCGTTAGCTGATACAGATGCTATATATCTATCTATGAGTGAAATTAAAAAACTAGGTATTGGTATTATCATAACTCCAAATCTTCGTCCAATGGCAGCAAAAATTCTTTTCGACAATGAAATTGAAGTTTACAAAGCCAGTGCATCTTTAGTAGAAGAAAATATTTCTTTATTGAAAAGGAGTTTATTAAAAGATTTTACAGAAGCAATGATTGAAAACAAAGGCGGATGTTCATCTGATGGATGCTCATCATGTTCTTCATCATGTAATTAATATATTTATGATTTTCAGAAAGCAGTAGACAGTAAGCAGTTCCCTGTAGGCAGTTCTCAGTAGGCAGTAAGCAGTAAGCAGTATCTAAAATGTACTGAAGACTGAGAACTGTAGACTGCGAACTGATGAATGATGACTGAAGACTAGGAACGGTAACAAAAAAAGCCACACCTAAAAAAAGATGCAGCTTTATAAATATTCTAATAATAGCTATTAGCTAAATTTACTTCATATCAGCAAAGAAATCATTTCCTTTATCATCTACAATAATAAATGCAGGGAAATTCTCAACACGTATTTTACGTACAGCTTCCATTCCTAACTCTGGGAAATCAACAACTTCTACTGACTTAATATTAGTTTTTGCTAAGATTGCAGCTGGTCCACCAATTGAACCTAAGTAGAAACCGCCATGCTTTTTACACGCATCAGTTACCGACTGATATCTGTTACCTTTAGCAACCATTACCATCGAACCTCCTTTACTTTGGAAAAGATCAACATAAGGATCCATACGTCCAGCTGTTGTTGGACCAAAACTTCCTGATGGCATTCCTTCCGGAGTTTTTGCTGGTCCTGCATAATACACTGGGTGGTTTTTCATATACTCAGGCATTTCCTTACCCTCATCCAATAACTTTTTGATATTTGCATGAGCAATATCTCTTGCAACGATTAAAGTTCCGGATAAGTTTAACCTGGTTTTAATAGGATATTTAGTCAACTCTTTCAAAACATCTTCCATTGGTTGATCTAAATCAATATCAACAGCAGGTGCTAATTCTGGAGCTCTTTCTGGAACAAATCTGGCAGGATTCTTTTCTAACTGCTCTAAGAATATTCCATCCTCAGTAATTTTAGCTTTTACGTTTCTATCCGCACTACAACTTACACCTAATCCAACAGGACAAGAGGCTGCGTGACGAGGTAAACGAATAACACGTACATCATGTACAAAATATTTACCTCCAAACTGAGCACCAATCTCACTTTCCTGGCATATTTTAAGCACTTTTTCTTCCCACTCCAAATCACGGAAAGCCTGACCTGCATCATTTCCTTCTGTTGGTAAATGATCCAAATATCCTGCTGAAGCTTTTTTCACCGTAGCTAAAGTTGCTTCTGCCGAAGTTCCACCAATTACTAACGCTAAGTGATATGGAGGACATGCTGATGTACCTAAATCCTTAATTTTCTTTTTAACGAAGTTGGTTAAGTTTTCTTCTGTTAAAAGACTTTTAGTTTCCTGATAAAGGAAAGTCTTATTTCCTGAACCACCTCCTTTAGTTAAAAACAAGAACTCATATTTATTACCTTGCTCTGCATAAATATCAATTTGAGCAGGAAGGTTATTTCCTGTATTTTTTTCTTCGAACATAGATTGTGCTACAACCTGAGAGTAACGCAAGTTACGTTCATTATATGTTTCGTAAACACCTTTCGACAAATATTCAGCATCATTCGATCCGGTGTAAACATCTTCTCCTTTTTTAGCCACTACAATAGCCGTACCTGTATCCTGACAAGTTGGTAAATCACCTTCTGCAGAAACTACCTGGTTCATCAAAATAGTATGGGCCACAAACTTATCATTATCCGAAGCCTCATCATCCTTTAGTATATTTGCTACTTTTTCAAGATGAGCAGGTCGAAGGTAAAATGATACATCAGAAAAAGCTTCTTTTGCTAATAATTTTAATCCTTCCGGATCTACTTTAAGAATTTTTCGGCCATCTACTTCAATCGTAGAAACGTAATCCTTAGTCAACAAACGGTATTCTGTAGTATCCTTTAAGATAGGAAATGGTTTTTGATACTTAAAATCAGACATGACTTATTTTATTTATTGATATTTTTTTGAGACACCAAAGATAACAAAGATTACCACCTTACAAGTCCTAATACCAGGATTAATACAAATGTTTTTGAGCAGATATTTCAGTAGGCAGTATACAGTCGGCAGTCAGCAGTTGGCAGTTCTCAGTCGACAGCATACAGTAGGCAGTCGGCAATCGGCAGTGAGTTAATGACAGAAGGCTAAGTACTAACTAAACTTATCAGGTTCTTTCATCATAAAATAAAGTAATCGTCCAACTTCCTCTGACTCTATAATGAATTTTTCATATTTTACTCTTGTTATATAATTAAAATTCAATGCAAAATCTAACCAAACCTGAGTTTCCGTATTTTCACTATCAGAATCTGACAACTTACTAATAAAGTGTTTTGGATATCTTCGTTTACGATATGCTTCTCCAATATTTGCACAAACAGATCTGGATGATCTTCTTATTTGATCTGTTAATGAATATTTTTCCTCTATAGGAAAGTCTTTCGATAACTCATAAATATTTACCGCCAAATCAAAAGCCTTTTTATAAGCAAGTAAATCTCTAAATCCCATAATTCATGTTTGTTTTTGGTTAAGGTATTGAAATTAAACAATTCATATCTCTTAAACAATAGTATTAAAATCAATTTCAACATTACTTTATAATTATGCACCAAGACATGAAGACTGAGGACTGATAACTGCCGACTGTAGACTGCCTACTGCTGACTGTAGACTGTAGACTGCCTACTGAAGACTGTCAACTTTTTTTACCCAAATCAAGCACTGTCGATCAAAAAAAAAACTATTTTTGTTTAGCCCAAATAAACCGAGAGTATTTTGAAGGAAAACACAACATGTAAATGGTATGCTCTATACACAAAATCAAGAGCAGAGAAGAAAGTAGCAGAAGAGTTAAACAGGCTAGGAATTACAAATTACTTACCCATAAAACGAGAACTTCGCCAATGGAGTGATCGTAAAAAATGGGTTGAAGTACCTGCTATCAGTTCCTATATATTTATCCACATACCTTTAGATCGATATCGCGATGTATTTCAGGTCAATGGAATAGTTGCATACGTCTCCTACAAGGGGAAAGCAGTAACAATACCCGATCATGAAATGCAAGCTATGAAGCAAACTATTGATAATAAGATTGCTTTTAATGTGGAAGCTACCAACATTAAAAAAGGCGAGGAAGTTACTATTACATCCGGACCTTTAAAAGGGATCAAAGGTATTGTTCAAAGCGTTCAGGGAACAAAAAAACTATATCTAAATATTTCAAATATAGGCTACACTCTTGTTGTTGATCTGGAGGATGCAAGTCTGGAGAAAGTGTAATCTTTTCTTCGAATACGATAAATCATAGGTTGTGCAAATAACAAATGTATTCTTAAAGAACACTCCTATTTGATCTCAAATAGGAACTTTAAAGTAAAATTTCGAAGTTGAATAAAATTTAAACTCGAAAACTTATAATGGCTTAAAGAAAACATCTTTTACATTATTTTAATTGAATACTATAGATGTTAATCCTAATAAGCCATACCTATTATTTAATACAATCTAACTCATCCAAAATAATTTGGGACTGAGAGCGGCGAAGCTGTATCATGTTCATAACAAATGTGCATTCGTATAAATCATTAGAAATAAGAAATGCTCAAGTAAATATTTAGCATTATTAAACACAATATTTTCAAAATCCCATAGCTTCCACTGGGCTGGGAGTCAGAAGATGGAGATTAAAAGTTTGATGCAATTAATTCTCATTAACAATTAATTTTCTTATGGCTTCATGCTTTATGTACTACTAATAACATATTTAATACTAAAAAACAATACAGTCATTTAACCACCTTATTAAAAACTACAGTTTAAAAAGAGTAATTCATCAATGCCAAAAGATGCCCCTAACAATCATTATTAATAAAACACTTTTACAAAAATACAATCACATTCAACAATTTTAAAACCTACAAACCAATGAATCAGGATATAAAAATTGCAATTATAGGATTAGGTTATGTAGGTCTTCCATTAGCTGTAGCTTTTGCTAAAAAATATCATACAGTTGGCTTCGACATCAACACAAATAGGGTTAAAGAATTAAACGAAGGTATTGATCATACTTTAGAAGTAAGTAATGGTGAATTAAAAGATGTTATTCATAACCAATCAGATCAAACAGGCTTAACTGTAACTTCCGATACGGAAACCATTAAAACATGCAATTATTATATTGTAACTGTTCCAACACCAACAGATAAAAACAACCGTCCGGTTTTAACTCCACTCATCAAAGCTAGCGAAACAGTTGCGAGAGTATTGAGTAAAGAGGATATTATTATATACGAGTCTACTGTATATCCAGGAGTAACAGAAGAAGAGTGCGTACCTATTCTGGAAAAAATAAGCGAACTATCATTTAATAAAGATTTTTATGTCGGTTATTCTCCAGAAAGGACAAATCCTGGAGACAAATTACATACTGTTACTAAAATTTTAAAAGTCACCTCCGGATCAACTCCTGAAGTTGCAGAAAAAGTAGATCTTTTATACAAGTCCGTAATAACAGCTGGCACATATAAAGCTCCTTCCATCAAAGTTGCTGAAGCTGCCAAAGTAATAGAAAACAGCCAACGCGACATTAATATTGCCTTTGTTAACGAACTGGCAAAAATTTTCGATAAGCTGGGTATTGATACACAAGATGTTCTGGAAGTTGCTGGTACAAAATGGAATTTTCTTCCTTTTAAACCAGGATTAGTTGGAGGACACTGTATTGGAGTTGACCCTTATTATCTGGCACAAAAAGCACAGGAAAATGGTTACAATCCGGAAATTATTTTGGCCGGTCGAAGAATAAACGATGGTATGGGAGCATGGATTGCCTCTCAGATTGTAAAACTGATGATCCATAAAAATCTCACTATTAAAGATAGCAAAGTGCTTTGTTTAGGTATTACATTTAAAGAGAACTGCCCTGACATCAGAAATTCAAAAACTATTGATTTAATTACTGAACTTAACGAATACGGATGTCTGGTGGATATTTATGACCCATTAGCAAAACCAGAAGAGCTTTACCTCGAATATGGCTTAAGGAACTTTAACAGAATCAACGATATTACAAATAAAAAATATAGTGCGATTGTTTTAGCTGTAGCACACCATCAGTTCAAAGACCTTAATCTTGAAATATATAAACAGAATAACTCTTGTGTTATCTATGATATAAAATCTGTTTTACCAACAAATATTATTGACAAGCGTTTATAAATAAACATGATATCATTTATTGATTTTGAACTGATAATTAATAAATTTATTGAATAGAGTAACAAATCACCAAATAAACAGATTAGCGAATACACATATTAATAACATATAAAAATGGAAAAAATACTAATTACAGGAACAGCAGGTTTTGTAGGCTTTCACCTTACACAGGAGTTAAGCAAATACAACTTTGATATTGTAGGTATCGATACCATTAATGCATATTATGATGTAAACCTGAAATTAGATCGCTTACAACAACTGAAAAGCATTAGTAATTTCCGTTTTTATACCATGAGCATCTGTGATAAAGATGCTTTGGATGATTTGTTTAAAAAAGAAAAGTTCGATTATGTAATTAACCTTGCCGCACAAGCAGGAGTACGTTACAGCATCGAAAAACCTTATAAATACATCGACAGCAACCTGATTGGTTTCATCAATATTCTGGAAGCTTGTCGTAATTACCCTGTAAAGCATTTGATCTATGCCTCATCCAGTTCGGTTTATGGCAATTCAGATCAGATTCCTTTTTCCACAGAAAACAAAACCGATGAACCAGTTTCTTTGTATGCAGCTACAAAAAAGGCAAACGAGGTAATGGCACATAGCTACAGTAACCTATATAAAATTCCTACTTCAGGCTTACGCTTTTTTACTGTATATGGACCTTGGGGCCGTCCGGATATGGCTTATTTCTCCTTCACTAAAAACATTATTGAAGGAAATACCATCAAAGTCTTCAATCATGGAAAAATGAAACGTGATTTTACTTTTGTAGATGACATCACCAAAGCCATTAAAGAACTGATTTATGTAACGCCCAAAGGTGAAACACCATATGAATTATACAACATAGGTAACCACAACCCTGTGGAGTTAGGATACTTTATCGAAACGCTGGAAAAATTGATTGGTAAAGAAGCCAATAAAGAATATCTCCCTATGCAAAAAGGTGATGTAGTGGCCACATACGCCGATACAGAACAACTGCGCAATGCAACAGGCTTCAATCCCAACACACCATTAGAAGAAGGCTTAAAAAGATTCGTAGATTGGTACAGGGAATACTATCATTGTTGATTTGCTGATTTGTGAATTCGTGGATTTGACAAAGCAAATTAACGAATGAACGAATAAACAATCTTACGAATCAACAATTAAGCAGATAAACAAATCAACACATAAACACATCAACGAATCAACACATTAGCACATTAACAAATAACCACATTATAATGTCCAAAAGAAAAAAGTCAAATAAACAACCTCAACAATTAAGTCCCGAAAACTATATCCGCCAAAAAGCCAGAACTCTGCCTATATTAGAGTGCTGGGTAAATGAAGATTGGAAAGAGACTAAAATGGCTAATATTACCATAGCACGTAAACACAGCAACGGTAACATCTCCTCTGCAAGTTATTTAGTTGATCTTTATTGTGCCGGAGTTAAGGACACCGGTTTTCAATTCAACATTAGTCCTCTTGATTATAAGGATTATCTGAATGAAATGCATGACGCTTATGAGTTTATTCAAATAGATTATAAACTGGCTCACAACATCATCTTTGCTGGTTATGAGTTTGCGCTGAACATAGACTTAAATCCACACAAAGATTTTTCCAAAACAACCATGTATTTCCTGGAGGAAGACAATGATAATGTGGATTTAATTGATATTGAATGTGGACAAAATGGAAAACCGGTTATTATTAGGAATGCTGAAAACTACAATGAGGCCAACATTTTTTACAATCGATTAAGCGAATCATTGGGTGCTGACCAGGTTATTCTAAAAGATAAATACGGCACTATTAACAATGACGAATGGGACGAGGAAAAAGACGACTTTTTGTACGACTTGATATATGATGATCCTGAAACTGAAAGAGACATTGATATAAAAAACCTGAAGAGATTACTTAATCCAGAAGATGATAACAATGAAGAAGAAGATGCTGGTACAGAATTGGCTATTATAACAGACCGACTTTTCTACAACTATTATGGTATAGACGAAGTTGAGGAGACCAGAGATCGAATCTTCGGAATGTTTGATATGGATATCATGGCCACTTTTCCAGATCAATTAATAGGCTTTAATCAAAACAACTCACCTGAGCGGTTAGAAAAACTATTGATCTGTATAGACGAAATTGAAGAAGCTGAAGATCCGGAAGTCATCAAACAAAAAATCAAAGAATATCCTGATATTCCTTATTTTAAATATATACTGATTAAAGAGTTGGAGTTTAGCGCTTCTAAAAAAGAGGAAATCAATGAATTATTAAATCAAATCAAAGATTTTAGAAAAGAACATCCTGACTACCGCCTCCTTGAAGTACTTGAGGACAAGCTGGTAATTATGAGTGAAGGTGAAAGTAAACTGATTAAACCACTCTTAGAAACGGAACAGGAAGATATACTCTATGCACTTTATAAGGGTCGTGATGCATTGCACCCTATTGAGTTTTTTGAAGTAATAAATGCAATTGCTGAATACTATGTTTCAGAACAGGATTATCTTAAGCTAGATGCTCTACTCTTTGCCCTCTACGCAGATTTCCCGGATTCAGAAGAGTTGTATCACCATTTAAGCATTAAAAACATCTTCATGAAAACATTACTTTGCTCATCGGTTTATATTGACGATTAAAGGATAAAGGATAAATATAAAAAGGATAAAGAGTAAAGGGTAAAAATTATTTATCATAGATACACTAATATTATTACCTAATTAAATACTATAAAGATGGAAAATGATCTATCAATGAGACTATTTAATTTTGCAGTCCTTGTTATTAAAACAGCCAGACACCTGCCTTTTAAAATTGAATATAAAATTATTACAAATCAGCTTATCAAATCTGCAACTTCTGTTGGTGCTAACTACGAAGAAGCACAAGCTGCAGTTTCTAAAGCTGATTTTGCAAATAAAGTCGGCATTGCACTTAAAGAAATAAGAGAAACTAACTATTGGATTAGGTTGCTCATTGAAATTACTGAAGTAAATTCAGAATGGAAGGATTTACAGAAAGAATCAACAGAACTCATGAAAATATTAGGATCAATTTATAGTAAAACTTCATCCAAAAGATAAACTTTAAACCTTTTTACACTTTAACCTTGCTACTTTAACCTTATTACTTAACACTTAACACTATAAAAAAATGAACATCCACCCAACAGACATCTACCTAACCCGCACCGACAAAGAGAAATATCTCAACCAAAACGCCAAGGTAATCTGGATAACAGGCTTAAGCGGTTCTGGCAAGAGTACACTCGCCAGTGGGCTGGAAAAAGCCTTAGCCGAAAGAGGGTATTTTACTCAGGTATTGGATGGAGATAATATCCGCAGTGGTATCAATAAAAACCTGGGGTTTACAGATGAAGATCGTACCGAGAACATTCGACGCATTGCCGAAGTCAACAAACTATTTTTAAACTGCGGTATCATCACACTCAACGCCTTTGTATCCCCTACCAACGATATCCGCCATATGGCAAGAGAGATAATTGGTAGCGATGACTTTATTGAGATATTTGTAGATGCCAAGTTCGACACCTGTGCCAATAGAGATCCTAAAGGACTATACAAAAAAGCCATTGCAGGAGAAATCAAAAACTTTACCGGACTGGATGCTCCTTTCGACAGACCTGATGATGCAGACATTACCATCAATACCGATGAACTAACCATTGATGAAGGAATACAGAAAGCACTGGATTATGTTTTAGAGAAAGTAAAAAAGTAGATCTGTCAGCAGTAGGCAGTCAACAGTCAGCAGTCAGCAGTCAGCAGTAGGCAGTCAGCAGCTGGCAGTCAGTAACAAACTGAGAACTGAAGAATGGAGATGTAAAACTCCCCTACTTTTTAAGGAGGGGTGGTTGATTATGAGGCACGAATAATCAGACGGGGTGGTTAAAAATTAATAGACAATCAACAGTCAGCAGACAGCAACAAACTAAAGGCTAAGAACTGAGAACAAATAAACAAATAACCAAATCATCACATCACCAAATTAACAGATCAACGAATCAACAAATAAACACATTAACAAATAAACACATTAACATATCAACAATTAACTGACACCTAAAACCATGACAGACAAAAAAGATATACGCTGGAAGCAAAGACTCACAAACTTTACCAAGGCTCTTAAAACTTTAGAAGAAGCAGTTGATCTATATCACGAACGACAACTTTCAAATCTTGAAAAACAAGGATTAATACAAGGATTTGAATTTACGCACGAACTGGCATGGAAAACCATAAAAGATTTCTTCACTGAAAAGGGAAATAATGATATTTATGGATCAAGAGATGCCACACGAGAAGCTTTTAACAATGGTTTAATATCCAATGGTGAACAGTGGATGAAAATGATTGAAAGTAGAAATCTAAGTTCCCACACCTATAACAACGAAATATCTGATGATATAGTTGAAAAAGTAGTCCATCAATATTTTTCATTATTTATTAGTTTACAAAAAAAATTAGAGGAGTTATAATGTTCGGATTAAGTCAGGATACAACAAACAAATTAAAACAGTTATTCTCAGACAATCCCAAAATTGATTGCGTTATTTTATATGGCTCTCGGGCTATAGGGAAGTATAAAGAAGGATCTGATATTGACTTATCCATCAAAGGTGAAAATATAAGCCTTGATGACTTATTTACGATCAACATAAAAGCTGAAGATTTATTATTGCCCTACAAGCTGGACTTAAATATATACAACAACATAAAGAATAAAGACCTTATTGACCATATCAATCAAATTGGTAAAATAATATACATAAAAAAGTAGGCTGCAATCCTCATTATCAGTTGGCAGTCAGCAGTTGGCAGTAGGCAGTAGACAGTCCACAGTAAGTTATAATCTAAAGTCTTTAGACCGTGACCAGAAGACTGAGAACTGAGGACTGAAAATCAACGAATCATCAAATAAACAAATAAACAAACAACTCAACCAATCGTTTTAAATATTAAAAAAACAAATACCACACTATTTCCCTTTGTATTTAACGAAACAAAACTATTTTTGCACCGTATTTTACCCCTGGTAGTCGGTGTTTTGTTGTGATTCACCTTGCCGAAGGCATGCCATACCGAATAGTCGCAGTCGACAGTCAGCAGCTCACAATTGGCAGTCTTCAGTAAAAAAACAAACATTGCGAAGCAACTAAATCCTGTAAATCCAGTCAATCCTGTCCGAAATTATTGCAAGGCAATACAATCTGATAAATCTGCGTAATCTGTGGACAAAAAAATACTAATAAACAGTGAGTATTATATATAATTCGTGAAAATTTGCATTAAATAGATGAACAACTAACATTGCGAAGCAATTAAATCAATTCGCTTAATTCATTAAATTGACTATATCGAACGTTGTTTCGTGGTTCAAAAAAAACATTGCAAAGCAATAAAAAACATCTGTGGATAAAAACATTACACTAGTAATCAAAAGTAAATTCTATTACAAAATAGAAAATTGCATTAAAACCACACATTTATTAACTTTAACGCAATAAAGGATTATAATATGAATGCAGCAGAACTTAAATTAAAAATTTTCAGATAAGTTGATATGCTTAACAAAAGCAATTTAGAAGATATTTATGGACTGCTGTTAAACTATATAAACGAGCAACAAGATTCTTCTGATTGGGATCTATTATCTGAGAATCAAAAAAACGGAATATACAAAGCTATAAATGAAATAAATGATGGTAAACATTTATTGAATGAAGACGTACTGGAAAAGTACAAATCAAAATATCTAAATGGGTAAACAAATAATTTGGTCTCCTTCTGCAGAGAAAGATTTTGCAGGGATTCTTGAATATTTAAATCATAAGTGGAATAATAAAGTTACATATCAATTTATTATAAAAACAGAATAGTCTTTTTTATAAAGTAAATTCTAAACATATTGAAATTCTAAGGATATACGACACTAGACAAGACCCTAACAATCTCAGATTCAATCTACACTAAAGAATCTATTATAAAAGAAACCACCAAGTATAAAAAAGATGCATAGCAATTAAAAGATTCGCTTAATTAGTGCAATTCGTGGACAAAAAAATTTCGATGCACCTAAATCCTGTTAATACTGTTAATCCCGTCCAATAAAATTATGCAGCAATGCAATCTGATAAATCTGTGTAATCTGTGGACTAAGGAAACCACAAAGAACGCTAAAACATTATCGCAAAGGTACACTAAGAAAAATATATTCAGCCAACAGTAGACTCAGAACTGAGGACTGAAGACTGTTTACTGCTAAAAACAGGCTGTCTGCAAATTAACAAATCAACAAACAACCAAATCAACACATCAACAATAAATAATAAAATGGAAGATTACGACTTAATCATACGCCCCAAACGCCACGCGTTCGATATCAACTTTAAAGAAATATGGGCTTATCGCGACTTACTACGCATGTTTGTAAAACGAGATGTTATTACCGTATATAAACAAACCGTATTAGGACCTATTTGGTTTATTGTTCAACCCATCTTGACCACTTTAATTTACATGGTTGTCTTTGGTCGGATTGCTCAAATCAGCACGGATGGGACACCTCAAATATTATTCTATCTGGCTGGTATCACAATTTGGAACTACTTTTCTGAGACATTCAATAAAACATCAACAACATTTAAAACTAATTCGGGTATTTTTGGGAAAGTGTATTTCCCACGCCTTATAATGCCTCTCAGTCAGGTTGCCTCAGGCTTAATTAAGTTTGGTATTCAGTTCACCTTCTTTATGATCGTATTTTTATACTATATATTTTCGGGTAATGAGGCTGTACAACCTAATTGGACAATCACCTTATTACCAATATACTTGCTATTAATGGCAACTTTTGGTTTTGGTGCTGGAATTATCTTTACCAGTATGACAACCAAATACAGAGACTTAACCTTTTTATTGGCATTTGGAGTACAATTATTGATGTATGCCAGTCCGGTTATATACCCATTAAGTACCATGGAGCCCGGTAGTACCATGTATCAAATTATCTTATACAACCCCTTCACCCCCATCCTCGAAGGCTTTAAATATGCCTTTTTAGGTGCCGGACATTTTAGTTGGATAAGTTTAGGATATAGTGCATTAGTGGCTTTCGCATTACTAATTGTAGGAATGGTAGTATTCCACAAAACAGAACGCAACTTTATTGACACGGTGTAATAATCCACAGATTAAGCAGATTTATCTGATAATATAATTTAATAATGCCAACGCTATTAAATAATGATTTGCAGAACAACAAAAATATAAACCGCGAATTATGCGAATTGAACGAATTATTTAATCTGCTTGTGCAGATTTTGATATGATTTACAAAGATGAAGCATACAAGGTAATTGGAGCAGCCATGAAAGTACACTCTACTTTAGGTTGTGGATTCTTAGAACAGGTATATCAGGAAGCATTCCAAATCGAATTAGAAAAACAGACTATACCTTTCAAAAGGGAAGCTCCGTTAAGTATAGAATATGATGGTATAATTCTTAACAAACAATATATCGCTGACTTTATTTGTTACAATAAAATAATTGTAGAATTAAAAGCAGTAAAAGAGTTAGATAATATCCACGAAGCTCAAGTTTTCAATTACTTAAAAGCAACAGGGTATAAATTAGGACTGCTAATTAACTTTGGTGAAACATCACTTGAATATAAACGTATCGTGAAAGAACAATAAACCAGAGGATTTACAACACGCTAAAATATAAACCGCTTATGCGGTTTATAAACAGCGAAGCTGTTACAATTCGCCTAATTCGTTAAATTCGCGGTTCTTATGAACATTGCGAAGCAATAAAGAAAAAATACATGTCGAAGACTGTTATTAAAATAGAGAATTTAAGTAAAATTTACCGTTTAGGTGAAGTTGGTACTGGCACATTAAGCCACGACCTTAACCGTTGGTTCCGCATGAACCTCCTCGGCCAGGACGACCCCTACGCCAAGATAGGCCATGTAAACGACCGCACACAAAAAGCAGAAAAAGGAGAGCTGGTTGCCGCCCTACGCGATATAAACCTCGAAGTAAAAGAAGGAGAAGTACTCGGTATTATCGGTAAAAACGGAGCAGGTAAAAGCACTCTCTTAAAACTCCTCTCCCGCGTTACTTCCCCTACCACCGGTAGCATTAAGGTAAAAGGCCGCTTAGCCTCCTTATTAGAGGTAGGAACTGGTTTTCACCCTGAAATGACAGGCCGTGAAAACATATATATGAACGGTACTATCATGGGCATGCGCAAATGGGAGATTGACCGCAAACTAGACGAGATAGTTAACTTTGCCGGTGTGACTAAATATCTTGACACCCCTACCAAACGTTACTCCAGCGGTATGACAGTACGCTTAGGCTTTGCCATAGCAGCTCATCTGGAGCCTGAAATATTAGTGGTGGATGAAGTACTGGCTGTAGGCGATGCTGAGTTTCAGAAAAAAGCCATTGGTAAAATGCAGGATGTATCACAAAACCACGGGAGAACAGTGCTGTTTGTGAGTCATAATATGGGAGCTGTTAAAAGATTATGTCCCAAAAGTATAATTTTAAAAAATGGAACCATCCTAAATATTGGAAATTCAGAAGAAGTAATCAATCAATACATTGAAGATAATGCTATCTCTGAGAATAACATTAAAATAGAATCTATAGCGCATGGAGTAAGATTAGAGAAAATTAATATTAATAACAATTACCCCATTATAAGCGGACAAGAAGCTAGCTTTTCATTTACGATAAACTTTTCTAACCTAATAAACAATCCCTCATTCATCGTTGGAATAAATAATTTAAATGAAGAAAATCTGTTATATTTATCTACCGAGCCTATAAGTGGTTACAAAACAAATAATTGTATAGGTAATGTTACTATAAATCTAAAAATACCGGAAATCAATATATCAGGTGGAAAATATTCGCTTATTTTTGGCATTGCAATACCAAAAATCGAATTTATAATTCAACCTACAAAAGTGGCAGATATTAACATAAAAGGAGATGATGTATACCACTCTGGGCATATTATTGATAATACAAAAAGCTTCTTAATTACAAAACACAAGTGGGAAATTTTCAATTAAATCTGGACCTTACTAAAGAATGAAATTATTAAAATTATTACTATTGTTTTTAGTTTTAATTGGACTTTCGGTTGATCAACTATTTATAAATTAAACAATTAATATTACTATGAAATTTATATTCCTAATTGGAGTCGAAGGATCTGGTCATCATATGATTACTGCCATATTAAAAGAAGCGATTGAATCAACATCTTTTTGTGACTATCAATTATTTCATCAAATCTTAACTGAAAGATGGAACTCAACAGACAATTCAAATAAAATAATAATTACTAATAAATTAAAGTCTCTTTTTATTGATTATGAGAATCAAGGCTTTACTCACATATTTGAATCTGCATCTTTCCCTTTTGATCAACCAAGAGATGGACTAAGACGCCCCGATATAATTGAACTAACAGAAATATTAGAATCTTTAAAAGATATAATAGATTACAGATACTTGGTTTTGTATCGTAATCCCATTTCAGCAACTAATAGCGCATTGAGAAGAGAATTTACTGATAATATATTACTTCAATCAAAAATTATTGAAGATAATCTTAATCACATAATGAATCAATTAAAATGTATTTCTTACAATAAATACAAAATTTTAAATTTCGAAAATTTTCTTTTTAATCCCAATTCTTATTCAAACAAATTAGCTCATTGGTTGGGTTTAAATGAAAATACAATTATTAATGGTTTAAATAATATTCGTAAACCAACTCAGAAAGAAGAAATACCTGCAAATATTTCTGAATTTTTACATGAATTTTTCTCAATCAAAAGAATTAAAAATTGGGAGGAATTTTTCTCCCACAACACATTAATTTGATCATTAAAATTAAGTCGCCACTTATTATTAAAAATTTCCGATACATATGTTGAAATTGAGCATAATATAGAGCGAGTACAATCATAAACAAAACATATAAAAATAATAAAATGGAATTGGTTTCTGTAATTATCCCAACTTTTAACAGATTCGATTATCTATTAAATACAATTCGCTCTATCCAACAGCAAACTTATAAAAACATTGAGATTATTGTTGTTAATGATTGCTCAACTCAAAAAGAATATTACACTAATAATTGGAAAGATCAGAAAATAACAATAATCAACTTGAAAGAAAATTCTAAAAAGAAATTTGGTTATGCTTGTGCTGGTTATGTTAGAAACAAAGGTATAGAAAAATCGAACGGTAAGTATATAGCATTTTGTGATGATGATGATATCTGGTTTCCTGAAAAAATTTCTTTACAAATTAACAAAATGAAGAAAACAGGATGCCTTATGTCCTGTACTGATGGCTTTATAGGAAATGGTATCTTTAATAAAAATAGTCATTACAAAAAATATAATGCAGAACATTATTTCCCAACGTTGTATAATATATACGAAAATCATCAACCTAATAAAATAATAAGAACAATTAACAAATTAGCAAATCTAAAGCCCAACAACTTGCTAAAAGATGGTTTCCCAAATATATGGACATTAAAACTAATAAAAATTCACAATTGTATTATAACAAGCAGTGTTGTTATAGATAAAGCAATATTAACCAAGATCAATAATTTTAAAACAATAAAAAATGGAGATGAAGACTACGATTGTTGGTTAAGAGCTTTAAATTATACAAATTGTACTTACTTAAAAGAAATTTGTTTTTATTATGATTTAGGCCATGGCGACGGACAGAATTATTAATGTTTTAATAGATCTAATATAGTTTTTGTTAGCAGAAATTACTAATTCATTCAAAGCAGTTCAACATTTCTATCATAAACAAACAAAAAAAGTTGAAAAAAAAAATAATTGCATTTTCACTCTGGGGTGACAACCCCAAATATACAATAGGAGCAATAAAAAATGCTGAATTAATACCTATAATTTATGGCCCAGATTGGATAGGTCGTTTTTATTGTGGTAAAAGTGTTCCAAAAGATATAATACAAACTCTTTACAATCTGCCTAATACGGAAGTTATAGAAATGCCAGAGCAGGGTGATTTGACCGGAATGTTCTGGAGATTTTATCCGGCATCGGATGCTAATGTCTCAATTTTATTATCTAGAGATACAGATTCTCGTATTTCCATAAGAGAAAAAGCTTGTGTGGACGAATGGTTAAAAAGCAATAAATCTTTTCATATAATTAGAGATCACCCTCTCCATAAAATAGAAATTCTTGGAGGCCTTTGGGGAGTGAAAAATCCAAAATTAGACAATATGATAACATTAATAGATAATTTTGAAAAGGGTGATTATTATCAAACGGATCAAGTTTTTTTAAAAAATCATATATATCCCCTAATTAAAAATGATTGTTTTGTGCACGATGAATTTTTTCACTTTAATAAATTTAGAAAAAAAATACCTATTAAAAGAGATAACTTAGAATATTTAGGACAAGCATATTCAGGAAACGATGAAAAAGACACAACTTATGATGAAGTATTAGATTTGGCACTAAATAATTACAAAAAACTTCAAAAATTTATAGATTTTTTCAAAAGAAATTTTTAATACACATTATAGGGAACCATTTCTTTTAGAAAATGAAATTATAATTTATGCAGCAATTACATAAAATTCTTTTTTTAACTCCAACTATAGGTACACGTTGGATAACTTATCAGCAATACTTATTACATTATCACTTTCCAAAATCCAAAACAAAACTAATTAATGGAACCGAAAGATGGAATTTTAAATTACAAGAGAATTGTGTTTGGTTTGATTTTATAAAATTAGCAATTAAAGACGAAAATTCATTTGACTACTTCGTTCATATAGATGAAGATTGTTTTTTATTAGATTCCGACATTATAGAATATTGCATAAATCTAATAAATAAAAAAGGAATAGATTTAATTGGGCCTAAAGATATTATTGAAAATTTTAGAGATGGTGATCCTTCTTCTTTAAATAGTTTTTTTATGATTGGTAAAATAAGTACTTTAAAAGATGTTTGGAGCCAATTTGATTTCGAACTTAAAAAAAATCACACTATAAGTTCAGAGAATACAAATATTAAACACCAGGAACCTTATTATGTTTTCTTTTGGAATTACTATGTAAAAAACTACAAAATAGATTTTTTAGATACAAATTTTGATTCACGTTTTAACTGTACAGCCATAACAAAAAATAATACAACCTATGCATTACACATGTGGTTTACCCGTGAATGGTTTAAAAATTTTGATCTATATGGCATGCCAAATAACAAAAGATACTTTTTAGTAGAAGAATATTTAAAAACAAAATTTAACATAAATAGATTAAAACTAAAATTAGAATATTTAAAGCCTGTTTTAATAAAGATAAAACTAAAAGGCTTTACTGGAAGACTATTAACTTTCATATTCAGATACAAAAATGAATAATATAAGCACTAATATTTTACCCAAAATAACAATAATCACACCTTCTTTTAACCAAGTTCAATATATCGAGAAAACTATTACCTCAATATTGGAACAAAATTATCCAAATTTAGAATACATTATTATTGATGGAGGCAGTACGGATGGGACTATTGACATAATAAAAAAATATGAATCAAAAATTACATACTGGATTAGTGAACCAGACAGAGGACAAAGTCATGCCATTAATAAAGGACTAAAAATAGCAACAGGTGAAATATTTAATTGGATTAACAGTGATGATTACCTTGAACCTAATGCATTAATAAATATAGCTGAAGAATTTAGTAAAAATCCTCAAATAAAAGCAGTTGGTGGTTATTGCAGATTATTTGGTCCGGATTTTTCAATTATGTCTAGAATTGGTGTAAAAAGCTGTGTAGAAGAAAGTATTATAAATTACTGGATGAACCAACCATCTACATTTTATAAAACTGAAATTATAAAAGAGTTTGGAGGAGTAAATGAAAGTCTTCACTACTGTATGGATCTAGAATTGTGGTTCAAATTTTTAGCACAATATGGAATAGATAAAATTCATTTAAGTAATCACCTTTACTCCCACTTTCGACATCATGAGGATTCAAAAACAGAAATAGCTAATGAAAAATTTGTATTGGAACATAAATTACTATTATATCATTTAATACAAAGAATTAAGTTACCTGATTATGTCTCAAAAGAATTTCTTCAAATAGAAAAAACTTATTATAAACCCAACAAAGAATGGGACTTAACACACATTTCTTATAATATATTTTCAAAATGGATAGCAAATAAATATCATCACAATTTTTATTCTAACAAAAATAAAAGGGCATTACGTTGGTCATTATACCAATTTTTAAAAAACAGAGAATTTCAATTTAATAGATACTTTTTAAGTCTTTTGTTTAAATCACTTCTATCTTTATGAATCCCATAATAAGTATTGTAATATGCACGTATAATCGTGCTGATATATTAAAGGATTGCCTTGATGCATCTATTAATCAATCTGAAAATAAAGATAAGTTCGAGATTGTTGTCATTGATAACAATTCATCAGATCACACGGCTTTAGTTGTTAAAGAATTTAGCAACATAAATAACAATATTCATTACTTTAAAGAAACTCAGCAAGGCCTAAGTCATGCCAGAAACAGAGGAGCAAAAGAAGCTAACACAGAGTGGTTACTATTTCTGGACGATGATGGCTTACCTTTTCCAGATATGGTTGAAAAAACCATTAAAGCGATTCATAATTTTGACTTTGATTGTTTTGGGGGCACCTATTATGCATGGCATAAATATAAAAAGCCTAAATGGATGTCTGATAGTTTCGGCACAAAAAAAATACTCACAGAAACAACATCAGAAATAACAACCGCTCATTTGGATGGAGGAATTTTTATAATCAAACGTAATCTTCTATTAGAAGTTGGAGGTTTTCCAACTCATTTGGGAATGAAAGGTGACAAACTTGCTTATGGAGAAGAAGGAGTTGTTCAATTCAAACTACTAAAGAAGAATTATAAGTTGGGATTTTCTCCTGACATAAAAATGAAGCACCTTGTTGCCCGTTATAAACTAAAACTTTCTTGGCATATAAAGTCGCATTTTGCAATTGGACGTGACAATGCTATTCGAACCCAGATGTCACCTCATAAAAATATTTATATAAAAGTACTAAGCCATCTTAAAGTTGAAATAATAAGAAATACACCTAAACTTTTAAAAAAACAATATTATTGGCAAAACTATTTATTAGATGTATTAAACCCTATTGCCAGATTACTTGGAGAACATAAAGGAGCAAAAAAAAAATGAATCTTCCCAAAACACTATATAAAAACCTAAGACATTATTACAGTTTACTTTTCCCCTATGAAGTAAAAACGTTCGATGAGTGCATTAGTGAATTTAAATATTATCGAGACTACAATTATAAAAAACTACCTTGTAAGAGTTTTCATCCATTAATTAACAAGGCTTTCAAAGATTTTTCAAAGACAAGAATTGAACATGAATATGTCATGTCTTTAACAGGAAATATTATAAAAGAGCCATTTCAGGGGTGGATCATAGCAGACAATAAAATCATTCAGCCATCTATACCATATTCATACTGGTATGAAAAGTGGGCGCAACACCCACTCCCCAATAAATTTGATAAGCACTTTAAACTCATAAAAAAGGTGAAAATACCGGAATTAATTTCAACAGATTTTATTTTCCGTTTTGGAACTAATTACTTTCACTTTTTCCATAGTTTTATTACTCAACTAATTCTTCTTAAAAACACTGGAATATCTTTAGATACCCCCATCAGTGTGCCTTCAAAATTCTTTAACTCAAAGTTTTTCAAAGAAGCCCTTCAAACCTTTCCTTCATTAAGTAGATGCAATTTTATACCTGGTGATAAATACTTTATACAATCAGAAAGAGTACATTTTGCAAAATCAAATCCTTATACAACGACACATTACCAAGAGATACTTAATTGGTTGAATATCTCAGCATCTTCTGAAGGAAATAATAAAATATTTTTGAAACGTGCAAAAAATAGAATTAGAAGATTATCTAATCAAAATGAAATCATTTCACTTTGCATGCAATATGGATATACACCAATTGATAATGAAGATCTATCTTTAAAAGAACAAATACAATTATATCAATCAACAAGTCACCTAATAGCCACACATGGAGCAGGTATTACAAATACATTATTCCGCTTTCCTAAAAATATGGAACTAATTGAAATTTTTCCTGCTAATTTCATTTTTCCAGGTTATTATACATTGTTCAATGAAAGAAAGATGAAATACAAAAGCTTGGTTGGAACCAATGAACTAAATAAAGAATTTTACATTAATAAAAAACACCTTGAAAAAAAGTTAAATGAAACTATTTAAAAAACTATTTCGTCTAATTTCCTTACCCTTTTTATTTGGTTACAAGTATATTTTCAAAAATAAAACTAATAAACAATACAATAATTTACCAATAATCATTGGAGGCTGTGGAAGATCTGGTACAACTTTATTACTTTCTATTTTAGATTCTCATCCATTAATAACAGGTATACCCTATGAAACTAGATTTTTTGTCAATTACCAACGTTATTACTCAAATTCAACTAATATACTTTATAAATTTAAGAATTATATAGATAAGAAGTTTATTTATAATAGTTACATTCTTAAAATTTTAGGAGTATTAAATAAGCTAAATAAAAGTACAAGTAACAGATGGTGCGAAAAAACACCATTAAACATTCAATTTATCCCCCAGTTACTAGCAGAGTTTAATGACAAACTCAAGTTTATCCACATTATTAGGGATGGAAGAGATATTGTTCTTTCAAAACATCCTCAAAATAAAGATTCATACTGGGTTGAACCACAAAGATGGGTAAATGATGTTAATGCAGGTCTAAAATATATAAATCATAAAAATGTTTTAACAATAAAATATGAGGATCTAATTGAAAATTCTATAGCTACTCTTCATTTAATTTGTGAATTTATTGATATTCCTTTTCATAATAACCTTTTAGAGTACCAAAACAAAACTAGTGTTAAAAATAATATCGCCTGGTTCAAAGAAGCACAACCATTAAATAATAACTCTATAAAAAAATGGAAAAGACCAGAGCATGCTGGTAGGCTTAAAACATTTTATAATGAAAAAGGAGCTATAGAATTACTAAAAAAATTAGGTTATGAATAAAATTCTAATTTTCACCCCCTATTTAGCTTATTCGGGAAGTGAATTAGTATTGTTTAATTATATCGCTTCTGTACATCAAACCTTTAGTTTCGACATAGTTACCTTTAACAAAGGTGCATTAGTTGAGAAACTTCCTTCAAATATCAAATGCATTACAATAGAAAAGAATCCTATAGGTATAACAAAAATATTTGATTTTATATATAGGATATTAACAAAAAAAAGATGGTATGAAAGAAGTATAATAAAATTACAAAGAAAAAAACAATACCAACTATGGTATATTAATACTTTGGCATTGCCAGAAATAGTTCAATTAGCAGAAAAAAACAATATAAAAACTATTTTGCATACTCATGAACTTTTTCAGGCAATATCTAATTACTCAACAGCAGAAATAGAATGTATAACTCAATATCCAAACTATGTTATTTGCTGTTCAACTGCTGCTAAGAAACTATTTGATATATATAAAAGAGAAAAAAATATCTCAATTGTTAATCCGCCTCTTTTACAGCATCCTACTCAAAAAATTAACTTGCTTGAAAAATGCAGTATTCCAACTAAAAAAACTAAAATATGGGGTATGGCAGGTAGAATGGATACAAATAAAAATCCATTTCTTTTCATTGAAATATGTGAACTATTAATTAATCAAGACGATACTTTTCACTTTATATGGTTCGGTGGTAATCCAAACAGCACAATTTATCAATATTGTGTCAAATTGATCCATCAAAAAAAACTTACAAATCATATTTCTTTAATAAATACTCAACCAGAAGATCTTATAAATTATATGACTGGCTTATCAGGAATAGTTTTAACAAGCTTTTATGAATCTTTCTCTTTAATTGCATTAGAAGGAATGAGTCTTAATCTACCGGTTGTAAGTCATAATAATGGGGGGATAATTGATGTTTTAGGTATAGATTATGATTATGTTCCGGCATATACTGCCAATAAATATGCAAATATGATTATACAACTTGAGACAATACCCGAATATAGAACAAAACTGATTGAATTAGGAAAGAGCAGAATTAAGTTTTTTAATAGCAAAGATAAAAATGAACAGATCACTCAAATTATAAACAACATTCTATGATTTATCCAGAGGTTTCTGTTATTATTATTAATTACAATACTTATAACCTAACTTGTCAATGCATTCAGTCCATATACAAACATGAGGAACAAAATAATTACGAAATTATATTAGTAGATAATGCATCTGTTGAATGTGATCCGGATAAATTCAAACACCAATTCCCCGATATAAATCTGATTAAGAGCGATAAAAACCTTGGGTTTGCAGGTGGTAATAATCTGGGAATTAATAAGGCCAAAGGAGAATATATCTTATTGTTAAACTCTGACACTGAACTTATCAATAATGCAGTTACCTTAGCCTGCCAAATCATGGAAAACGATGATTCCATAGGAGTACTATCCGGCCATCTACAATATCCTGATGGAAGCCTACAAAGTGTTGCTGGACGTTTCCCGTCAATAAAAAGAGAACTCAGAGAACTTTTTAGAGTGAATAAAAAACTCACAAAACAACAAAGAGCTGATTATTTTCTTGGTACTGAATGGGATTATACAAAGCCAACAAAAGCTGATTGGGTATGGGGCGCCTTTTTCATGTTCTTAAAATCAGATTTACAACACTTCCCCAAACATCAACTTCATGATGATTTTTTCATGTATGGTGAAGATGTACAATGGTGTTACCATTTTAAAAAAGTATTAAAAAAGAAAATATTATATTCCCCAGAACCTAAAGCTATTCATTATATAGGAGGTAGTGATAAAAATAAAGCGGAACCCTTAGAACGTTACAAACAAAAAATGCTACCTCACGAGTATCAATGGTTATGTATGGTAAAAGGAAAATTATATGCCAGATTATATTATTTTTCAAAATCAATGGTTTATTTTTCATTACGAGAAATAGAAAATTATAAGAAAGCCACGCTTTACTTAAAAATTGCATTAAAAGGAATTTAAGTTTTAATAAGCTTCAAATACTAACTTGCAAAACTTATAGGATTAATACAATCCGCTTAATACGAGAATTCCGTGGACAAAAAAGAAAGAACCGTTTCTGTTATCATCCCTACCTTCAATCGTAAACACCTAATCGGTGCTACTATTGATAATATTTTAGAACAAACCCTCCCTGCTCATGAAATTATTGTGGTGGACGATAATAGTACAGATGGGACATTAGATTGGTTGAATGATACTTATGGAGACAAACTGATACTTCTCACCAACAAAGGCAAAGGTCCGGGAGCAGCACGTAATACGGGGTTAAAAATAGCCAATGCTAATTACATCAAATTCTTTGACTCTGACGATCTAATGACAACCAATACATTAGAAGTTCAGGTAGAGACTTTGGAAAAAACCGGTAAAGGTTATGTGACAGGGCCCTACTTTTATGCATCAGAAATTAATGGAGAATGGGTACCAAAAGATAATGTAATATTAAATTATAATAATTTCCCACAAAACAAACCTTTGTGGCATTGGATGATCTGGGGGCTATTTATCACCATACCAGGGATGCTCTTCAAAAGAGAATTTCTTAATAAAGTAGGCTCATGGCCTGAAGAGATTATTACAAGTGAAGATTGGCTCTACCTTTGGCGCATGGCGCAAATAGAGCCTTATCCAGCTCACGATAACCGATGTGCTTTTATTTATCGATTACATGGCCAACAAAGTGTAGGTAGTAACTACAACAACTTAAAAAGAGATAAAGAAAAATACTCTGTTCTAAAATCTATATTTGAGGCAGATATTAAAAGCAATAAAAAATATTCCTGGCTCGAAAAACAACTATTTGTCAATAAATTCTACCAAATGGCATTTGTATGCCAAGAAACGGATTTTAAAGGTCAACTAATAGATACATCCGGAAAATATGCATTCATAATTTGGCAATACTATCGGCTAAAAATGAAATTGGGTAGAATAAGAACTAGTACAGAATGGCAGCCTATGCATGGAGCATCATTGGCTATAAATTTAATACAAGATCATCTAACTAAAGTATAACAAGTGTATTTCAAATAACTAGATAGCATAAATACCGCTACAGTTAATAGTTTCACCCATTCATTTTCTGCAAAATCATCTATTCTTAAAGTAGTAAAAACTATTTATGGTTAATTATAAAGACCTAGTATAGTCTGAGCAAAATCAATTGATGAATTCTTTACTCCTGCATATTTTATCTTATTCCATAGAAATCTATATGGACATTGTGGAAGTCTAATTCCTAGAGTAAATTGGAATGCTACAAATTCGGCAACTTTTGCCATTAGGTGTTTGAACTATCAAAAGAAATATAAAGAGATACTTGATAAAAAAACAGAATTCTTACGAGTATTTAACCTCAACTACACAGGAAACAGTCAATCTAATAATACATTTCTTACCTAAATTATCGGATATAAATTATGAGCACGAATTTACAGCACATAATCAAATGCAGATGAAAATGAAAATCACAATTATCAATAATGACAAAATAAATAAACTTTTTGAAAAGTAACTTGCGGATATAAACTCCAATTTCGTCAAAAATAAAGAACTATTAAGTTTCTTTATTCATAATCTAAGAAAATAATTTAATACGATTTATTAATGTATTTCACCCTCGTTTCTACCATATTTAATGAAGCATCTCGCTTAAAGCAAACGATTACTGATTTAGAAGCTCAAACACTCAAACCTACAGAAATCATCATCACCGATGCCGGTAGCAATGACGGCTCTATAGCAATATTAGAAAAGTGGAAAAAAGAAAGCGCAATTAAAATAACCATACTGGTTGAGAAAGGTTGCAATGTAGCGCGTGGCAGAAACCTAGCAATCGAACAAGCAAGTACAGAATGGATAGTCAGTACCGACTTCGGTTGCCGCTTCCATCCTCAATGGTTAGAAACCCTCCTCACCTCTTTCCTATCGACCCAACGACCTAACAACCTAAAGGTAATCGGAGGTGCTTTTACAATAGTTGAAAATGATGTTGACACACTAGCTGCAAAAAGCGACTACATCCTCCAAAGAGGCTATCCCGTGGTGATGGACGAATACTTCTCCGTAAGCAGCAGATCCATAGCCTATAAAAAAGATGTATGGGAAAAGATTGGCGGTTACCCCGAATGGCTGACGTTAGCAGCTGACGATACCATTTTTTGGAAACTCATTAAAAAATACGGCTTCAACTATACCTTTGTAGAAGAACCCTTGGTATACTGGGGTCGCCATAAAACCAATAAAGCCTTTGCAAAAGAAGCATTCCGTTATGGGTTGGGTGATGGCGAAAGCCGCATCAATTACCGTAACTTCTGGAGTAACCTCATTGAAACTGGATTAAGGTATGTCTTCTTTATATCAATAATATTATGGATTGTATTAGGTATTCTCTTCTTTCTAATTTCTAAATCCTATCAACCTAACAACCTACCGACCTATCTTCCTATCGCCCTATTAACCTTAATATCCCTCCCCGGCCTCCGCTCTTATATAAACACATACAAAAGCTGGCAGGTAGTTAAAAACAATAAATACAACATCAAAGCTTTCCTTAATGCATTATGGCAATTGGAATTAAGTAGGTGTCAATACCTAAAAGGATATATCAAAGGGCTAAGAGATAAGGATGAGAAGAAGAAGGAAGGACGGGAAAAGATGTGGGAGGTCTTAAATAGGTAAGTAACCGCAAAGGTCGCTAAGAAGGCGCAAAGAACGCAAAATATTTCTGTTTACTTTACGTTAAAAGAAATATGACAGAAAACGACATAGCCCATAAAATAATTGGAGCAGCAATAGAAGTTCATAAAGCTTTAGGCCCCGGATTACTAGAAAAAGCATATCAAGAATGTTTATTCTACAAATTGCAAAAAAATGGTCTTAAGGTTGAAAAAGAAAAAGCAATGCCTCTTGTTTTTGAAGAGATTAAATTAGAATGTGGTTATAGAATTGATCTTTTAGTTGAAGACAAAGTTGTTATTGAATTAAAAAGTATAGAAGCTTTAAATGATGTCCATATGACACAAACATTAACATATATGAAGCTGGGCGATTACAAGTTGGGACTATTGATTAATTTTAATGAATCAATATTAAAACAGGGAATTAGAAGAATTGTAAATAACTTATAAAAAGAAACCGAAAAGTACACTAAGAAGGCGCTAAGTTCATAAAATACCTCTGCGCTCTTTGCGTAATAACCTTTGCGTCCTCTGCGGTTAAAAAAACATTCATGCAAATAATCATATACAACCCCAACTCTAAAGGTGGAAATTACAAGTACGCCCAATATACCACTAACGCACTGGCAGAAAAAGGCGCTCATGTAACCCTTATTCTACCCAAAAACTCCCAACCCAACAAGCTAACAACCTATCGACCTAATGATCTAATAACCCACAATCCAATCCTCCTATCCGACCAACCCAATATCAATAACACCATACTAAAGAAACTCCACTTTCTCCTCCGCATCCTGCTCAACCCTATCATCTTCTATCGTTTCCTAAAAAAACAACCTGCAAGCAAAATCATTTTCAACGACTTTGATCAATTAACAGCTATATTTTGGGCACCATTATTTAAAAAGCTAAAGAAAAAACATACATTCTCGGTTATACTCCATGATCCCGATCGGGATGCCTACCCGGGAGGAATAAAACACACCAACCGAAGTATGAAGGCTATATTAAAAATAATGGATGTAGCCTTTTTTCATGAACAGCTACCCGATAAAATCTATTATAAAGCATTTACAGGTAATAAAATATCTATTCCACATGGCATATACTCTCCTGCTCCTGCAAACACAAAACTCTTCAAAAAAATAGAAGCTTTTAAAAACAATGGAAAACTGCTTTGTATCCCGGGTAATATCCGATATGAAAAAAATTACCAGATGATTATTGAGGCTTTATCTAAACTTAAAGATTACAAACTTCTAATAGCAGGGTCACCATCTTCCAGTAGTGTAGATGTCAAAGAACTAAAAGAACTGGCAAAAATACAACAAGTTGAAGATCGTATCCTATGGCTTGTAAAATACCTGACAGATGATGAATTTACATCGGTATTGGAAAGTTCTGACTTAATATTACTTTATTATCAAAATAGTTTTACCAGTCAAAGCGGCATACTAAACCAAATAGCTCCTCTGAAAAAGAATGTATTAATAAGTGATACACCAAGTGCCTTAACTAAACTTGCAAAGGAATTTAAATTAGGTACCATTGCTGAAGCAGATAACAAAGATGCTTTTATAAGTGGAGTAAAAACAGCAACTAGCAACACATCATACAAGGCGCAGTGGGAGAGTTATTTGAATTATGCAAGTTGGGATAAGCAGAGTAAGGAGATCATTAGGGGATTAGAAGATTAGGTTTTTAGGTCAATAGGATATTAGGTCAATAGGTTATTAGGTTGATAGGTCAGTAGATTATTAGAGGATTAGGTCAATAGATTGATAGAATACAGAAATTAGAAGTTAGATTTATATTTGTGTAAATCACAATTGCATAGCAATTATAAAATTCGTCAAATTCGTTAAATTCGTGGTTTAAAACTTTTGCACAGCAAAAAATTACGCAGTAATAAAAGAGAAAATTAGGTTGTTAGATCAGTAGAGATTAGAAATTAGAGTTTCGATTTTTGAAGAGGTGCCTAATTTCAATGTATGTACTTTACTAAATAATTCGTGATAATTAGCAAAAATTCGGTGACCAACTATTTTAAAATTTGTTTAATTAGCAGCCAAAAAAATGCAAACTTTTGAAGATATAACAAAAGACAAAACACCAATAATAATCACAAGTCACCCACGATCCGGTACACATTTAACTATTGATTTAATACGAAGACAATTTCCTGAAACAAGAATTAAAAAGAAATGGGGATCTAACTCATCAAGCTTTTTATCTATAGGAAGCTTTAATGTGAGAAATACAACTCTCAGATTAAAAGAAGAAGAAAAAGCTTTAAAACTAATTAGTTCTTGTCGGTATCCTATTATTAAATTACACACCTATGCATGGTATGGTATAGAAAAGAATTTTCCACACTGGATAAAGTGGATGAAAGAAAAAGGAAAGATTATTTTTGTAGCCAGAGATATAAGATCAGTAATGCCCTCAATGCATCTCTATGAGCAATCTTTTAATCCAAACTCAAGATGTTCTGTTAAAAAATTTATCAGGCAACCATATCTTGGTAAGGAAAACAGAATTGCCTATTGGAATCAACAAATGATAAACTGGTACAAACCATCAGCCTGTCTTGTATTAAACTTTGAGAAAATAATCCATTCTCCTGAATTAGCAATAAACAAAATATCAAATTACATAGGCCTCACTCCTACAATTCAAACTCCCCTTTTGCCTAAAAAGGTAAATTCAATATGGCATGCTCGCTTTCAACGTCTTTTTTCCACTAACCCATCAAGCACAGCCATAGTGGGATATTATAAAGGACAAAAAACTAAGAAATGGATGGAGCTTTTTGATAAAGAAGATCTGGAATTCATATATCGAAATGGAGAAGAAGGGCTGAAATTGCTTGATTATCGTTTAGATCATTAAGTTATTAGGTTGTTAGATCATTAGGTCAATAGGTTGTTAGGTTAATAGGTAAGTAGATTAATATTTGTGTAAATCACAATTGCACAGCAATTATAAAATTCGTTTAATTCGTATAATTAGCGGTTCCTAAAAAAAGATTTACAAATCATATAATTCCGTCCACGAATTTCTCGAAAAACACGAATTAATTAGTGTCATTAGTGGAATTAACAATAAAAATTCAATTTAATAGGTATTGTTGAACTCCATCGTCGTTTAGTGGACAAAAAAATATATTGCGAAGCAATAAAATCTGTATAATCTGATTAATCTGTTGACCAAATATTAGAGGATTAGTACAATAAATATTAGAGGTTAGAATATATATTTTAGAGGAATTGGTTAATTTCAATGTATGTTCTTTAATAAATAATTCGTAATAATTAGCGAAAATTTGGTGACCAACTATTTTAAAATTCTTGTAATTTGCCGACAAATCTTACTTATACAATAAAAACATGTCAATAGGACTGATTGAAATCATTACATATATCCTTATCATACTAGCACTTCGTCATTTTTTACGATTTAATGACGAGTTTCTTTTTATGCCTGTACTATTTTTTTATGCCACAGGATTACAAAGATACGAAGCTGTAAGTAGTGGAGCTACGCATTGGGTGAATGTTGCCTATAGCTATAATATTTTCACCGCCATGACCGATGAAAAAGCCATATATGCTTTGACCCTGTTTTTAACCGGTACTTTAATATTTGTATTTAGCTACATCTATCATAATAAAAAACTCCCCTATCCTACCATATATAAAGACAGTCCGGAACTATTAAGTGAATTTGTAAAAGAAAAAAAGCAATTTATCCTAATAGGATTTATCCTGTTCTTAGGCATCAACACGTTATTCCGAGGCTTAATTAGTGGGCCTTTAGCTTTAGGTAATAGTTATTTTTTGCTTTTTGGTATGGGGGTTGCCTCATTTATATTATTAGGATTTTTAGCCTACCGTAATGAAGAGGGAAACAAGAGAAAAATGTACCTGGTTATGATTATTTACGGTATGTGGATATCATATAACCCATCGCAACGATTTCAATTCTTAAGCTGGATGGTGGCCGTTGGGATCATTGCTTTTCAGACCTATAATCCAACTAAAAAGTTAAAATACTATATCATTGGTGGTGTATTTGTTATGCTATTTTTCTCACTTGCAGGAGTGGCTCGTAAACACAACTTAAGCAATATGTCATTTTCTCAAATGTACGATGCTGCCATGGAACGTTCTGAAACGAAAGAAGACCAAAATATGCTGGATGGCTTTATGATGGTCCTGGATGTTTATCCTGAGCATCTGGATTACCATTGGGGTATGGAACATTTAGAAATACTCATGCGTCCCATTCCCCGTAAACTGTGGCCCGGGAAACCAGTTGGTGGTTATGCCAATAAACTTGGGTTAAATGATGTCAATAAAGGAACAATTGGTATTTCCCAAACTATATATGGTACCTTTTACGGAGAAGGTGGTATAATAGGTATTATTATTTTCAGTATACTATATGGTTGGGTATTCGTCAAATTATTCAGATACTCAGAACATTATGACAGCGATTTGAAATGGCTGCTCAAAGGAATCATCATCGCCTCCTTTGTTCCAATACTAAGAGGTGGAGATTTGCCGGGAATTATCGCCTTTATAGGTATGAGTTACTGGCCGGTATTTTTAATCCTTTACCAATATAATAAGTTTCTTCGAAATAGGGAATTAGGTTCATAGGTTATTAGGTCAGTAGATTGTTAGGTTTATAGATATTAGGGCAGTAGGGTATTAGAATTTAGATCAATAGTTTAGAAGATAATATTTACACAACAAAACAATTACGAAGTAATCTTAATTCGCGTTAATTAGTGAGATTCGTGGACAAAAAAACATTGCGCAGCAATCATAATCCGTTTAATCCGCTCAATCTGTGGATAAACCTTTTTGCGCAGCAAAAAACAATTCGTATAATTCGATAAATTCGCGGTTTAAAAATATTGTGCAGTAAACCGATTAGTGTAATTCGTGCACAAAATCTATAAAACAGCAAAAAAATTACGCAGTAATTATAATTCGTGTTAATCCGCGTAAATTCGATGACCAAAATAATATTGAGCTGTAATCATAATCCGTTTAATCCGCTCAATCTGTGGACAAACCTTTTTGCGCAGCAAAAAACAATTCGTATAATTCGATAAATTCGCGGTTTAAAAATATTGTGCAGTAAACCAATTTGTGTAATTCGTGCACAAAATCTATAAAACAGCAAAACAATTACACAGTAATCTTAATTCGCGTTAATTAGTGAAATTCGTGGACAAAAAAACATTGCGCAGCAATCATAATCCGTTTAATCCGCTCAATCTGTGGATAAACCTTTTTGCGCAGCAAAACAATTCGTATAATTCGATAAATTCGCGGTTTAAAAATATTGTGCAGTAAACCAATTAGTGTAATTCGTGTACAAAATCTATAAAACAGCAAAAAAATTACGCAGTAATTATAATTCGTGTTAATCCGCGTAAATTCGATGACCAAAATAATATTGAGCTGTAATCATAATCCGTTTAATCCGCTCAATCTGTGGACAAACCTTTTTGCGCAGCAAAAAACAATTCGTATAATTCGATAAATTCGCGGTTTAAAAATATTGTGCAGTAAACCAATTAGTGTAATTCGTGTACAAAATCTATAAAACAGCAAAAAAATTACGCAGTAATTATAATTCGTGTTAATCCGCGTAAATTCGATGACCAAAATAATATTGCGCAGCAATCATAATCCGTTTAATCCACTCAATCTGTGGACAAACCTTTTTGCGCAGCAAAACAATTCGCTTAATAAAATAGAAAATTAGGTGATTAGGTTAATAGACCAATAGAGATTAGAGTATTAAAGAGTGCTGAGTCACGATGATAATAAGATTTTGATTTACAATTAATATTTTGAATATATTACAAATTTTTCAACTTCTACTCTCTAAAATCTATATTCTAAACTCCATTTTTGTATTGTACGACCTTTTACCGTACATTTGTAAAAAGAAATATTATGGAAGCGCATTTAAATAAAGATGAAAGAATTGAGATAAGAATATCTTCTCACGACAAACAAATCTTCCAAAAAGCACAGAAACTTAGTGGCGATAAATCTTTTAGTAGTTTTATTGTAAGGATAGTTAAAAAACAAGCTGAAGAAATTGTGTCTAAACATGATAAAATTTTAGCCAGTGAAAAAGACCGGGCTATATTTTTTGATGCTGTTTTTAAAGATGCTAAACCCAATCAAAAGTTAATTGAAGCAGCTAAAAAATACAAATCTCATTTGTCAGAAAAGTGATAATTCACCTATTAGAAAAATTTCATAATCGGAAAAATTTCATTTGTGAAGAAAATTCTCTAACTGAATACATCAGAAAACAGGTTAGTCAGGATGTCCGAAAAAAACTGGCTGCTTGTTTTGTCGCAGTAGATGACAAACTTAACGTTATTGGTTACTATACATTATCCAGTGAAAGTCTTGGCCGAGAATCAATACCAAATAAATATCTAAAACAGGTTCCTGCAAATTACAATGCACCGGTTATCTTGTTAGGTCGACTTGCAAGAGATCTTAAAACGAAAGGAACCGGTTTGGGAGAACACCTTCTTATGGACGCTCTATTCAGAAGTTTAAAAGTGTCTAATGAAAGTATCGGAGCCATGGCAGTAGTGGTTGACCCGATCAATGATAAGGCCATAAAATTTTACGAAAAATATGGATTCGAAAAACTTCCCGATAGTGAAAAAATGTTTCTCTCTATGAAAATTATTGCACAGTTGGTCGATTAGGTTAATAAGAGGTTAGGCCAATAGGGATTAGATGTTAGATAATAGAAGTTAGAATTTAGATCTATAGTATAGGAGATAATATTTGCGCTGTAATCATAATCCGTTTAATCCGCTCAATCTGTGGACAAACCTTTTTGCACAGCAAAACAATTCGCTTAATAAAATAGAAAATTAGGTGATTAGGTTAATAGAACAATAGAGATTAGAGTATTAAAGGACGCTGAGGCAGATAACTTCAAAGAGGATTTACAGTTAGTAAATATTTACCGCAAAGAACACAAAGAGTTTTACGCAAAAGACGCTAAGTTTTAACTTTTAGTTACACAGAGTAATGCAGAATAGTATTAATCCTATTGCGCAGCAACCATGATCCGTTTAATCTGCTTAATCTGTGGATAAACCTTTTTGCCCAGCAAAAAACAATTCGTATAATTCGATAAATTCGCGGTTTAAAAATATTGTGCAGTAAACCAATTTGTGTAATTCGTGCACAAAATCTATAAAACAGCAAAACAATTACACAGTAATCTTAATTCGCGTTAATTAGTGAGATTCGTGGACAAACCATTTTGCTCAGCAAAACAATTCGTGTTAATTAGCGTAAATTCGATGACACTAAAACATACCAGGCAATCATAATCTGTTTAATCTGCTTAATCTGCGGACAAACAAATAATTAAATGACAAAAAAAATATTATTTATATGGGATCGCATGGGCGATTACCACCGCGCACGCGTAAAACAATGCTCTCAACTATTAGGTAAAGAAAACGTATTTAGTGCTGATTTAGGAACAGGAGATGGACTTTATAAATGGGAAAATACCGAAAACAACAAACAACATATGATCCTATCTCCTACTCCTGTTGATCAGATAGAAATAAAAACAACCATTCAGAACTGGAAACAGCATATCAAAGAAAAAGGTATCACTCATATATGTATACCTGGTTATGGAAGAAAAGTTTACAGAGAAATGCTAAAGGAAAGCAAGAAGATGGACTTAAAAGTCCTGATGTTTGCAGAATCCTGGTACCCTGGCAAGTTACTTTTTGATATGGCCAAAGGCTGGTGGTTAAAACCTTTAGTGGATACCTATTTTGTATCCGGCAAAAGAGCCGCACAACATTTCAACAAACGACTGGGGATTCCAACTTCAAAAATCATAGAAGGATACAGTGTTGTGGATAATGAACATTTTGCTACCGGAATTAATGTACGAAAACTTATCCCACAATTATTGTGTGTGGCCCGATTTGCCCCTGAAAAAAACCTTAAAATGCTTGTAGAAGGCTTCAAAGGCTCAGCGCTCAATGGCCAGTGGCAATTAAAAATAGTTGGTGGAGGTCCGCAAAGAGAAGAATTACAACAATCCATAAAAGATAGCGATACCATAATATTACAAGAATGGCTGACGTATGCTGAACTCCCAGATCTATATGCATCAGCCAGCTGCTTTATTTTACCCAGCTCCTTTGAACCCTGGGGACTGGTAGTCAACGAAGCTATGGCAGCAGGTCTGCCAATAATTTTGAGTGATGCCATAGGTGCACTGCCAGACTTATTACAAGAAGGAAGTAATGGTTGGCGTTTTCAATTAAAAAAAGAAAGTCTGATACATACATTAAATCAACTTTCAGCTACACCAACCGAAGAATTAAAGAATATGGGAAAAGCATCAAAAAACATCATTAAAGATTATTCATGTAACACATGGGCGGAGAAGGTGAATAGGTGGTTAGGTCAATAGGTAAGTAGGTCGTTAGATAAGTAGGTCGTTAGGTTATAGATAACAGGTCAATAGATAATAGAATTTAATACCTGACAATATTGAATAGCCATGAGGTAAATCAAAACTGTCAACATCTTAATAAAACCTAATTACTTTAATATCTATTTATATATTCACCTAAAGCCCAAAGTCTAACGTATCTATTCTATAATCTAAAATCTCATGTCTATACGCTATTATCCAAACACTAAACTCTAATTTCTAAAACCTATGAACCTATTGACCTATTAACCCTAATTTCTAACATCGATCATCTAATATCTAACACATTGCAACAAATACAAAACATAGTGGTAGGAGCCGGAGTATCCGGACTATCAGCAGCACGTTTACTAAAAGAAAATAACAAAGAAGTCCTTGTCCTTGAAAAAGCAGATAAACCTGGAGGATTGATCAAGTGCGACCGGGTGGATGGACATTTATTTCACCGCGTTGGTGGTCATGTTTTCAACACACGAAATCAACAGGTAGCAGATTGGTTTTGGGGACAGTTTAAAAAAGACGAACAATTTTTATCAGCCAGAAGAAAGGCTGGTATTAACATCCAAAATAAAACCGTAGGTTATCCCATTGAAAACTATCTTTATCAATTAGACAGTCAGACAGTCACATCTATCATCAACGAATTGATGGATCTGGATAAGCAGGGAAATAAAGCTCCATCTGAATACAATAACTTTGAAGCTTTTTTAAAAGGTAATTTTGGAGAACAATTGTTTAAACTCTATTTTGAACCTTACAATAATAAAATTTGGAAAACAGACTTAAGCAAGGTGGCTCTTTCATGGTTAGATGGCAAGTTACCCATGCCCAATTACAGAGAAACCATACTGAGTAATATTTTACGTGAGGAAGAAGGTAACATGGTGCACAGTTCATTTTTCTATCCTAAAAACAATGGGTCACAGTTTATTGCAGATACCTTGGCAACTAACCTGGATATCAGGTATAATACAGCAGTAAATTCAATAAAAAGAAGTGATGATCTATGGATTATCAACGATGCTTTTAGTGCTGAAAACATCATTTATACCGGAGATATTCGTCAGTTAACAGACTTCACTAAAGATATCAATACCACTCTTAAAGACAGTCTGAAACTAGTGTCTCAGTTAAAGTCCAATGGCACCAGCAATATGCTATGTACCGTAGATGATAATGATTACTCATGGATGTATCTACCGGAAAGTAAAACACCAGCCCATCGTATTATTTTTACGGGTAATTTTAGCTCATCTAATAACCCGGAATCCGGAAATCGTTCCTGTACCATAGAGTTTTCAGGTTATACACCTAGGGAAGAAATGCTCAAAGCTATTGAAAAATTACCTTTTGCCCCCAAAGCCATCGACCACAACTACGAACCCAACTCTTACGTGATTCAACAAAATGGGGACAAAGAAAACATAGATCAAGCCCGCAGCTTGTTACAAAAACAAAACTTTCACCTGTGCGGCCGCTTCGCCGAATGGGAATACCATAATATGGATAAGGCTATTGAAAGTGCAATGAGGGTTGTTAGGTCATTAGGTTGTTAGCTCGGTAGGTCAATAAGTTGTTAGCTCGATAGGTTATTGGGTCATTAGGTCAATAGATCAATTGGACTTTAGATCATTAGATGATTAGGTTAGTGGGTGATTAGAATTGTATATCTTAATTATAAATTATATTATTAACCAAATCTAAATTTGAGTTTTATGTACACGTTTAAAAAACTTACTATCTGGCAGAAATCCATGGATTTTGCAGAAAAATGTTTAACTATAACTGAAAATATTACTGGCCATTATAGACTTATTGAGCAATTAGAAGCTTGTTCGTGTTCTGTTCCACAAAATATAGCAGAAGGAAAAGGACGAGTATCTGTAAAAGAATACATCCATTATTTATATATAGCAAGAGGCTCTCTATATGAATCCATAACACTTTTAAATTTATTTCATAGAAAAGATATTATTGATAATAATACATTATCCGAATTAGAAGAAATGGGACTAGAAATAACAAAAATGGTTAACAGTCTAATTTCAAAACAACGAGAATACCTAAAAAACTAATGACCTAATTATCTATTGTCCTAATTATCTATTGTCCTAATTATCTATTGACCTAAAATATATGTTCATACTATCACACTCCGGTAAGCAACACAGCTACCATACAGCAAAAAGTCTTAATGATCTAGGCGTTTTAGATACATTTTATACCAGCAGCTATGTAACCAGATCTTTTTTGCAAAAACAAATTGAAAAACGTAACAACACCTACTGGAGCAGAAGATATATCAAAGGACTTCCAGGAAGTAAGGTGAATGCCAACTGGCGTTTTGAGATAAAAGAGATGGCATTAAGAAAGTTACAAGGCAAAAGTCCTGCAGCTCAATTGGCAGTTTATAACAGGGATGTTAATTTTGATCGTTTTGTTGCTAAAAGAATTCAAAAACAACATCATCAGAAAGAAAATATATTCTGGGGTTTTCAGGGTAGTTGTCATGCAACTCTAAAAAAAGCCAAGGAACTAGGTTTAACATCTTATTGCGAATTGGCAACAGCTCATGTAGTTTCTGCCAAACAAATACTAGGAGAAGAAGCCAAACTGCACAAAGAATGGGCACATACCATCGATAATCTGGAGTTTCCGGACTACTATGAAAGAAGACTGGTTGAAGAACCACATTTAGCGACAAAGGCCATAGCTGCTTCATCCTTTACAAAAAGCACGCTGTTAGATGTTGGTATCAAAGAAGAAAACATCCTTTATTTACCTCTGGGGTTTGATTTGGATTATATTCCTTATCAGGAAAAAACATCAACAGATATAGAAAACAGACCACTAAAATTACTATATGCAGGTACAGTAACTCAGCGTAAAGGAATCAAATATTTATTGGAGGCTCTAAAGGAATTAAATACAAAAGATGTAGAATTACATATTGTAGGAGGAATTCAGGGTGATGCTGCTGCCCTAAATCAATATAAAGGATTATTTCACTATCATCCACCTGTATCTCAACAGGAATTATTTGAAATGTATGACCAGTTCGACGCTTTGGTTTTACCAACTATATTTGAGGGCTTTGGACTAGTTATTGTTGAAGCCATGGCTGCCGGCCTACCGGTTATCACTACCCCCCACTCCATTGGTCCTGAACTGATAGAAGATGATAAAAACGGATATATCATTCCCATTCGCAATATAGAAGCAATCAAAGAATCCATACTCAAACTGCGCTCCTTAAGAGAGAGCGAATATTTAAAAATGAGAATAAAAGCCCGGGAATCAGCCACCCAATACTCATGGAATAACTATACTAACAGACTAGCCAAAGCACTCAACATCTAATGACCTATCAGCCTATTAACCTACCGACCTAATGACCTATCGACCTAATGACCTATTAACCTATTCAACTAATGACCTATTAACCTATTGACCTAAAATCTAAATTCTAATCATGCGTATCATCAACATCATCGACAATATAAGCCAGGTAAACTTTGGCATCTGGAATGCAGCCATAGCAACTGCAAAACATTTAAAAGAAAGCTATCATGTAATATCAGAACTCTGGTTTCCGGAAATAGAAGATTATCCGAATCTGGATAGTGTAACCATGATTCCATTAAAAGACACTTCCAAAGAGTACCTTTTTAAATTGATAGAAGGAAAAGGCCTAAGCCCCAATAATACCATTATTGTAACCCATGGATGCTGGCAATATGCCACCAAATGGGGAGCAGAGTTAAAAAATAAAGGCTTTCATTGGGTATACACACCACACGGTATGTTGGAACCATGGAGCATGCAGCAAAAAAAATGGAAAAAGAAAATCTATTTTAAGCTGCTAGAATATCCATTAAGTAAAATAGCGGATACTATCAGAGCTGTAGGATCACCTGAACTTAAAAACTTACAAAACACTTATAACAATACCATACTTATCCCCAATGGCATTGAAGAAAATATAACTACAGACAAAGAATGGTCAACTCCAATTCAATTCCTGTTTATGGCACGTTTACACCATAAAAAAGGAATATTAGCGTTGGTACAAGCCTGGATTACCTCTTCTCTAAATAATAATGAAGACTATATACTAAACATTGCAGGTCCCGATGATGGAGAAAAGGAAGCCATGCTTTCTTTGATACAAAACAATAATAATCAAAACATTAAGTATACTGGGGCCATATATGGTTCTGATAAAGAGCAGTTATTAAAACAATCCCATTTCTATATCTTACCCTCCCACAGCGAAGGATTTCCAACCTCAGTGCTGGAAGCCATGCAATACGGTCTTATTCCCATCATCACCAAAGGCTGTAATTTCCCCGAAGTATTTAAACATAATAAAGCCATTGAAATCACTACATCAACAGATTCCATCGTTGAAGGATTACAAAAAGCTGCAAAAATTGACAAAGAAACCTTTCAAACCATGAGTAAAGATGCCAACGAATACATCAATCAAAATTACTCCTTAAAAATTATAGCTAAAAAGCAATATGAGTTATATCATGAGTTGCTCTCATAAAATAAACATGGAATGTGTCATATAAGAGCCGCGGAGTCATGATAGACCAGTAACCGCAGAGCGGCGGCAGAAAGGTCTTGTCAATCAAAAAACACAAACAAATATTCCTCTTTAAACTCAATTCCAAAACGATCCAGAATCTCAAAATATTCCTGTCTGAATGTCTTCTTCCCATAATGCAGTTTTTGACCTTCAATATAATAGATCACATTACTCCTTTGTGATTTTGAATATGAAAAAATTTCCAATAATCGAGAACTTTAATATTTCCCTTTACTAAATTCTATCTCCCGATAGTATGATATGAGCGTAGGCCTGTTCAATTGGCCCGGGCCAGAGTTGGAGCGACGAAGATGAATGCAGCTGATTAAGGAAGGTACGATGGAAAAAATTCATCATGGAGGTGGGGTGAAGGATGAATTGAACTAGACCTTTTGCTTCTTTTAGGGCAATGCTAAAAGAAGAAGACCCGTCTGGTAAAACAAAAAGATAAAGGTTTATAAGCATTAGGTTTCATAATAAATGATAACAGTTAATGTATTGCTAACTGCAAAACAATGAAAGAATTATAGAGACATATAAAAACTGAGCTGTCCATACAGGACGCTGATGTACAGGATACATAATACCCCAGGTGTTGCCTGGGGCTAAATTAATTTGGGCCTTCAGCCCGCATTTTTGCTTACAGAAGCCCAAATGTTGTAATTAAAAGTTTATTTCCTTTGAAATATAGATTAAGTGCGTTGGCCAGTTCAATTGGCCCGGGCCAGAGTTGGAGCGACGAAGATGAATGCGGCTGATTAAGGAAGATACTCGTCTCATTCCTAAAACCTCAACAACCGCTTAACATACAACCGCCACAATCTCCCTTTACCATAACGATATACCATATACTCCTTAATCGGGAAAACCTCTCTCCAAACTAAACGAATTTTATTGATAACTCCTGATACGTTTGTTACTTCCTGTATATTAATCATCTTATGCTTCTGAACATTAAGTCGTTTAGCAATACCCTTAAACAATTCCTCTTTGATTTGCCTTAACCTTTGGTCATCATTTAATCCTCCACTCAGGTAAAGAACCATCTCACACAGCAGTCCTAACTCCTTTCGCATTTTAGGATTAATCACAAGTATATTGTTTATAAATTCAACAATATCACTTTCCTGATGAAAAAGAAGAGATAGATCAACTAACCATCCAGCTCTTAATCCTCCCTTATAGATGTTAGATGCCGCATGCGCAGCCAGATGGTACCCAAACCACACATCATTCAACACTAAAACTTTATGCTCTCCCACACTTTTTTCAATTGCATAATCAAAAAAATCAATATCAGTATGATAAGGATTTCCCAAAGAAAACAAGCGCTGATGAATTTCAATTAATATACCATTAAAATTGACTGCTCTAACATGAGAGTGCACTTGTTCATGCAATACACTACGAGGAACATAGGTTTGTTTTGCTCCGGCCTTTAATAATATATCTAAGGCTCTCATCCCCTCACCATCAGGCACTAACAGATCAATATCTCCCATGGGTCGCAATCCTTCATCCGGATATACAACAGCAGCCAAGGCAATACCTTTTAAAGCAATTACAGGAATACCTGCAGCATTAAAAAGTTGTTGTATTTGAAAATAAAACTTAAGTTTTTGCTGATTAACAATAGATGTTTGCAGGTAAGATTGTTTCCATGGCTTTACCAATACTTCTTCTACAGCATTCACTTCCCCACCATTTTTAATCCTATAATAACACCAGGCCCCTACTCCATGCTTAATCCCCAATTGAATTAAAGTGTCGGTCCATTCTATTTGATCTAATGCCATAGATCCATCCATCTCACACAAGAGTAATAGAGATTCAATATCCTTTCTTTTAATTTTATCCGGAGTCATAAGATCAAAGATAGTTAATTAAGAATAAGATAAAACAAGGACAAAATAATGTATTCTATTTTATAAGATTGCATTATATAAAAGGTGCGACTCCTCCGGAGTCGTTTTTTGTTTGAGGTATATGGTGTCTATAAACATGTGATGCCTCTGGCATCATACATAAGCACATTAAAATTATCCTACAAATAGACAGATCAACAAATTCACAAATAAACAAAAATAAAACCACCACCTATTCTGTAATTCGAGAAAATTAATATTAATTCGATGACGCAATACCAGTATATTACAAAGCAATTAAAATTCGCCTAATTCGAGCAATTCGCGGTTCCTAAAAATTGGCAAATAAACAAATCAACAATTAAACAATATTCAAAAATAAAACCACCGAGTCTCAAAGACACTAAGATTTATTACTTACTCTTTGAAACCGAATTAACCTTTCTCTATTGTATAAATCAACAAATTGGAAGATTAACATATATATCTACTGCATAATGAGAACTTCCAAATGTTTCAGACCTTCAGCCAGTTGTTATATTTACAAATTCAGATATGTTTTAAATGAATGATATTTCACTTAGAACAAATGCTTCAGTATAGAAAATACCGTCCTGAAAGGACAACTCACTTCAGCCCAATGCAAACGTAGTGACGCGTTGGGTATTTATACACCCAATAATACGAGCATCCTGAAGGGGCAACCATAAGCATAGCTGTCCCTTCAGGACGCTTATTTAAACCTGAATCAAACTCCCAGAGCATTGCTATGGGCTAAAATAACCCGGGCCTACAGCCCGATAATAATAGATAATACATAGAGATACAATAGACGTAATTCCATGACACAACACCTGTTTATTGCAAAGCAATTAATATTCGTGTAATTCGAGTAATTCGCAGTTCCTAAAAATTGGCAAATCAACGAATCTGCAGATTAACAAATAGACAAATAAACAGAACTGCCCACTGAAGACTGAGAACTAAAGACTGTCTACTGCCTACTATGTACTGTCTACTGAAGACTGACTACTGTAGACTGCCAACTGTTGACTGTTGACTGTTGACTGTTGACTGCCGACTGAAAACCTCCCTACCACCTCAAGTACAGCTCTGCTTCCAGCAAGGTATCTATTCGGGTGCTATAGACCTATCCCAACCCGAACCCAACCCGAACAGAACCCCATTCCACCCGAACGCGACCCGACCACATACCGAAGCCGTATCCAAAATCTCTCAAAAATGACGTTTTTCTGAATAATTTTTGCCGATTTTGGCCATTTCGGGAATAATTTTCCTCGATTTTGGCATTTTTTTGAATAATTGGGTGTTTTTGGCCCTATTTCGCTTCACTTCTAAAACCACCCATTTTTACTCATATCTGATTTTCAATTATTTACAGAGGCAAAAAGTCACAGTAAAATTACTGTTATTTTTTTGTACACATCGTTGATCTAATTTAGTTATCGAAAGCTAAAGGATAAATTAAATAAGGAGAAGGGTTAAAGGAGAAGGGAGAAAGGAGAAGGGAGAAAGGAGAAGGGAGAAGGGAGAAGGGAAACAAATAGGCAAATTAACAAATCGCCAATTAAACAGATTAACAAATAAACAAAATATCAAAAATAAAACATCGGCCGATACCATGTTTAACCCGATCCTCTTTATGATCTGATCAATGATAGAGAGGATTACAAAAAAAGAAAAATGAATGAAGTCAAAAATTTCGCCATCGGTTCACTGGGTACTTTAGGAGCATTGGAAATGGCAGATGCACAAATATTCTCGGCCCAGGATACTGATCCACAAACATTGTTGATCAGGACAGCAATCACCCTGCTAGCAGGAACACTCACAACTGTTGTTTCAAACTGGATTAAAAGGTATAAAGCCCGTAAACAAGTTGAAAGAACAGCGGCTAAAAAAAGCCATAGAAGAAACATCATTAAAATTAAAAATCGTAAAAATAAATAGTCATGGGAAAGTTTAATAATGGAATCCTGGGTGGATTCAACGGAAAAGTAGGTAATGTGGTAGGTGCAACTTGGAAAGGCATCACCTATATGAAAGCAGTTCAAAATACCGGAACTAAAAAAGCCACTGAAAAGCAGATTGTTCAACGCGCCAAATTTGGTTTTGCTGCTAAGTTCTTACAACCGTTATATCCGGTTATTCAAATCGGGTTTAAAACGCAAGGTGTAAAACAGTCAGCACAAAATGCAGCTCTGTCACATCTGTTAAATTTCGCACTCGCAGGAGAATATCCATCCTTTGCTGTGGATTATGAAAACCTGTATTTGGCAAAAGGTTCCATTAAAGTAGCAGATTCAGCATCTGTTAATGTTGATGCCGATAAGATTACCTTTAACTGGAATGATACAGATAAAGCTCTTGAAATTCATGGTAATGAACAGGCCGTATTAGTAGGCATTGCCAATGGATACTATCCATCTTATTCAATAGATGAATATATAAGAGAAGACCGTAGTGGTGGGATACCATTTCCAAATGCTTCTTCTGGTACACTGGTACATTGTTATATTGCTTTTGCAGAAACCGACAATTTAATGAGAGCCAGTAACAGCGTGTATTTAGGTACCGTTAGTATACCTTAATTTCAAAACCGGGGTCTCATGAGAAGTGAGACTCTGGTTGACAAAATCATTAAAATTGAAAATCATAAAAATAAATAGTCATGGGAAAGTTTAATAATGGAATCCTGGGTGGATTCAACGGAAAAGTAGGTAATGTGGTAGGTGCAACTTGGAAAGGCATCACCTATATGAAAGCAGTTCAAAATACCGGAACTAAAAAAGCCACTGAAAAGCAGATTGTTCAACGCGCCAAATTTGGTTTTGCTGCTAAGTTCTTACAACCGTTATATCCGGTTATTCAAATCGGGTTTAAAACACAAGGTGTAAAGCAGTCAGCACAAAATGCAGCTCAGGCACATCTGTTAAATTTCGCACTCGCAGGAGAATATCCATCCTTTGCTGTGGATTATGAAAACCTGTATTTGGCAAAAGGTTCCATTAAAGTAGCAGATTCAGCATCTGTTAATGTTGATGCCGATAAGATTACCTTTAACTGGAATGATACAGATAAAGCTCTTGAAATTCATGGTAATGAACAGGCCGTATTAGTAGGCATTGCCAATGGATACTATCCATCTTATTCAATAGATGAATATATAAGAGAAGACCGTAGTGGTGGGATACCATTTCCAAATGCTCCTTCTGGTACACTGGTACATTGTTATATTGCTTTTGCAGAAACCGACAATTTAATGAGAGCCAGTAACAGCGTGTATCTAGGTACCGTTAGTATACCTTAATTTCAAAACCGGAGTCTCACTTTATGTGAGCCTCCGGATATAAAATCAACATTATAATCATCTTAAAACAAATCGTCATGGCTAAAATAATAGGAAATCATTTATTTGGATTAATATCCGGAAGACTAGGTAATGCAATTGGTGTAATTATCAATGGAAAACAGTATTTCAGACAGGCACCTAGTAAAAGCTCTGTAAAACCATCTCAGAAACAAATCATGCAACGTGCCAGGTTTGCTTTTGCTATGAAGTTTTTAAAACCATTACGTCCTGTAATACAAATGGGCTTCTATAAAAGAAACGATTCAAGATCTGCCCATAATAAGGCAATGTCGCTTTTACTTCAACAAACAATTAAAGGGGAATATCCTGATTATACCATCAATTTTCAAAAACTATATCTTTCTAAAGGTCCCATTGAAAGATGTGATGCTACATCAGTTGAAATTTCAGATCACAATATCATCTTTCAGTGGAAGGATGCTGAAGAAATTATCAATGACCATAAAAGGGAGCATGCTCTACTGATTGCCATAACGGAGCATTATGAAGTCGTTCAGTCTGTTGATGAATATATGCGCATTGACAAAACAGGTAAACTATCATTACCACAAGCACCATCAGGTACAAAAATTCATTGTTATCTTGCTTTTGTTGATACGAAGCGCTCTAATCGAGCAAGTAATAGTGAATACCTGGGTTCTGTATCCATACCTTAATCATAAAATATCAATACTGACTGACTAATTTTAAAAAGGATTCATTATTGATATGAAGACGAGGAGATTGAATATTTAACGATATGTATGGGTAATTTAACCGCCTTCTCGTAAAAGCGTCAATAAAATCACTAAACGTAGCGTTAAAAAAGAAAAGCTGTTTGAGCCTTAGCGAGTTCTTTTCTTTTAGCGAAGTGCGATGATTTTTAGCTTTTCCATGAAGGTGCAACTAAAACCAAAGCAGTCTTTACTGGACGTAGATTCTCATGATGCATAATACCCCAGGCGATTCCTGGGGCTAAAATAAACTGGGCCTACAGCCCGATATTATTAAATAATACATTGCTAAATAGCAGAAGTAATCCGATGACACAATACCAGTAAATTGCAAAGCAATTAAAATTCGTGTAATTCGTTCAATTCGCGGTTCCTAAAAATTGGCAAATATATACATCTGTAAAAGTTTAACCACAGAGACTCAAAGACACTAAGATTATTACTTACTTCCTTGGGTACAACAACAACTACCGCATTATTTAAACAGCATACAGAGGTATTTATTTCTTATAGTTCAGCAAAGCGTCTCGCTTTGTTGTTATAAAACCGGCCTCTGGCTTTTTAGAAGGAACAAATATTTATAATAAATCAAGTTCTGATGATTAATATTTGGTGACTTACATAAACATTGTACCAAACATAGTAATAGTTTCAGACCTTCAGCCTGAAATGTATATAATGACCATAACAAGGGGCGTTGCCGCCTTGCTGATATGTTACAGGCTTTCAGCCTTAATCATATATAGTGATAATTGTTGTATTAATTTACCTCCTCAACAATTTATTTGAATTCTGGTAAAAGAATAAAAGTTAAAAACAAATCAGCAAATAAAAAGATAAACCTAAATACAAATACCTGGAGATTGAAGGAGAATTCATCAAAAATTAGGATGTCCCTTCATGACGCTTATTTACACATGAATCAAACGTCCCAGGCGATTCCTGGGGCTAAAATAATCTGGACCTACAGCCCGATTTTAATAGAGAATAGATTGTGAAATACAGAGGTAATTAGATAACAAAATATCAACAAATTGCAATGCAATTACAATTCGTATCATTCGTTCAATTCGCGGTTTCTAAAAATTGGCAAATATATAAATCTGTAAAAGTTTAACCACAGAGACTCAAAGACACAAAGATTATTACTTACTTCCTTGGGTACAACAACAACTACCGCATTATTTAAACAGCATACAGAGGTATTTATTTCTTATAGTTCAGCAAAGCGTCTCGCTTTGTTGTTATAAAACCGGCCTCTGGCCTTTTAGAAGGAACAAATATTTATAATAAATCAAGTTCTGATGATTAATATTTGGTGACTTACATAAACATTGTACCAAACATAGTAATAGTTTCAGACCTTCAGCCTGAAATGTATATAATGACCATAACAAGGGGCGTTGCCGCTTTGCTGATATGTTACAGGCTTTCAGCCTTAATCATATATAGTGATAATTATTGTATTAATTTACCCCCAAATATTATTTAATCTTTGTTTGTACACCGATAAATAAGGATTATTCTGATATGGAGCAAATCCTATTTCTCAAATAAACAAATCACCAGATTAACAAATCAATCAACGAACAAATACTAATTGCAGACTGAAATCTGAGGACTAAAAACTGTCTACTGCCTACCGTGTACTGTAGACTGAGGACTGAAGACTGCAAACTGCTTTATTTAAAATGTTATATAATGTTAATCCATTTTGACTTTTCGATTGTTTTAGTTAATTTATCAATAGATTATTAACCACCAAACACACGAAATTATGTTAGCTTCAATTCACACCATAGCCGGTTCTGTTTTAATGAGAAAAGCCTTAAAATGGAAAAACTTAAATACCAAAGATGATTTAGCTTTTGATTGTGATTTCATCTACAATCACCTTGATAATTATTTAAATGAGTCATTATCTCAAATCATACATAAAAAACACAAAACCAAAGATATCTGTAATTATTTATCTAATCTATACGGAATTAAAGAATCATTGGATACTTATCCTTGGAAAATCCCTTGTAACCTCACCTGTGAAGAACAGAAGATATTCTTACATGACTTAGATTTTTATATCCTATTATCAGGTGTATTAATTAAGGCAAGAAATTTACTTAAAGGTTATTTACCGGATTACAAAACACCTTCCAGCACAAAACTATTACCTCTATTCAGCAGTAATCCTAAAAAAGTAAAACAAACCATTCATCTGCTAAATGAGAGTTCATGGCGTTCACTTGTTGAAAACTACTTTATGCAAAACAATTACTTAAGTTTACTAAATGATTTTGAAAAGATGAATGAATATATTGCTGTTGAACATATCATTTATAAAGCTTATAAAAAGCTAGAAGAAGCCTTTAATACGTTGCCAGCAACCATAATACACGAAAATATTTTACAGTATAACCTAAAGGATGCCTATCAATTGATCTGCAGAATAGCTGATAGTTTAGATGATACAGATTTATGGAATGAATACCGTCAAATCATAACAGAGGTGATCATACTTGGAGTAGCTTCAAAACCGTTTTTTGAGTTATATATTCATTTATTTCAGCAACAACACCAAACATCTAAGGGAAGCATTCAATCAGAAATTATTTTTATTAAAAATCAAATTAAACGAGCTAAACAATTTAATCGGGATATGGCCATCAAGTCAAATAAAAATCTGGTTCAATTAAATAACATATTATTACAATTGAAAGAGATGACAATAATAAATTCACAAAATCAAATACTGGAATGGAATCATAACCCAAAAGAATTTGTGAAAAAACTGCATCAGATGATTTCAAACGGATATTTAACATTAAAAGGAAATAGTGATATTAAGCCTATATTTGATATTATTAATCAATTTATTATTGTAAAAAAACAGAATAACTCTGGAAATCTTTCTTATGATACACTACTTACTTATTTTAAAAAAGCCAATACAGGAGAGTTATAGGATCACATGCAAAAGTTGGGTCTGAATTTCTAGTTCCTATTTGAATGGCAAAACACAAGTTTACAGATCCACAAATTAACGAATCTACTAATAAAAAAATAATTCCACTACTTGACAACGTAAAGCCTCAAATTTTACAAATTGACAAATCAACAAATTAACCGTAATTCAAGGAGAACTGATGACTGAAGACTGAAGACTGAGAACTGCGGACTAAACAGGTATAAACGCAAAAAGAGCAACTGAAACTTGTTCAATTGCTCTTTCTTTTTAAAATCAGCGGCGACCTACTCTCCCACAATATGCAGTACCATCGGCGCTAATGGGCTTAACTTCTCTGTTCGGAATGGGAAGAGGTGGAGCCCCATCGCTATAACCACCTGAATATCTTTATTGATAACATACCAGCTCAATCAAAATCACATGTCATGCTTTAACGCCCAACTAAAAGTTTCGGGTAATTAGTACTGCTCGGCTTTGACATTACTGCCTTTACACCTACAGCCTATCAACGTCATCGTCTCTAACGTCCCTGATAAGGATATCTCATCTTGAAGCAGGCTTCGTGCTTAGATGCTTTCAGCACTTATCCCTTCCAAACTTAGCTACCCAGCAATGCTCCTGGCGGAACAACTGGTGCACCAGAGGTTTGTCCAACGCGGTCCTCTCGTACTAACGTCAGGTCTTCTCAAATATCCTACGCCCACAACAGATAGGGACCGAACTGTCTCACGACGTTCTGAACCCAGCTCGCGTGCCACTTTAATGGGCGAACAGCCCAACCCTTGGGACCTTCTCCAGCCCCAGGATGTGACGAGCCGACATCGAGGTGCCAAACCGCTCCGTCGATATGAGCTCTTGGGAGCGATCAGCCTGTTATCCCCGGAGTACCTTTTATCCTTTGAGCGATGGCCCTTCCATGCGGAACCACCGGATCACTATGTCCTACTTTCGTACCTGGTCGACTTGTCGGTCTCACAGTCAAGCTTCCTTGTGCCATTACACTCTGCGGACGGTTACCAATCGTCCTGAGGAAACCTTTGAAAGCCTCCGTTACTCTTTTGGAGGCGACCACCCCAGTCAAACTACCCACCAAACAATGTCCGGTTATAAACCGTTAGGCCACAGATAAGCAAAGGGACGTATTTCAAGGGTGACTAACATACTCCTGGCGAAGCATGATCAACGTCTCCGTCCTATCCTACACATTACTTACCCACAACCAATGTTAAGTTGCAGTAAAGGTTCACGGGGTCTTTCCGTCCCGTTGCGGGTAATCGGCATCTTCACCGATACTACAATTTCACCGAGCTCATGGTTGAGACAGTGCGCACATCGTTACACCATTCGTGCAGGTCGGAACTTACCCGACAAGGAATTTCGCTACCTTAGGACCGTTATAGTTACGGCCGCCGTTTACTGGGGCTTCAATTCAAACCTTCGCGTAAAGCTAAGCTCTCCTCTTAACCTTCCAGCACCGGGCAGGTGTCAGGCCTTATACGTCTTCTTTCGAATTTGCAAAGCCATGTGTTTTTGATAAACAGTCGCATGCGCCATTTCTCTGCGGCCTACCGAAGTAGGCGCCCCTTATCCCGAAGTTACGGGGCCAATTTGCCGAGTTCCTTAACCATGAATCACTCGAGCGCCTTAGTATACTCAACCCAACTACGTGTGTCCGTTTACAGTACGGGCTCCTATACTCGCTTTTCTTGGTACCGGCTGCTTTACTTCGCTTCGGCCGAAGCCTAGGCTCAACGTACTATTCCGTCTGTACGTAGCAATCTCACCAATACGTCACTTTCGTTGTATAGCAGGTGCAGAAATATTAATCTGCTTACCATCCACTACCCCTTTCGGGTTCGCGTTAGGTCCCGACTAACCCTGATCCGATTAGCGTTGATCAGGAAACCTGAGTCTTTCGGCGTGCGGGTTTCTCGCCCGCATTATCGTTACTTATGCCTACATTTGCTTTTCTAACCGCTCCACAGTTCATCGCCAAACTGCTTCAAGGCTGTTAGAATGCTCCCCTACCACTGTAATATAATTACAATCCATAGCTTCGGTAGTATACTTATGCCCGATTATTATCCATGCTCGATCGCTCGACTAGTGAGCTGTTACGCACTCTTTAAATGAATGGCTGCTTCCAAGCCAACATCCTAGCTGTCTATGCAATCAAACCGCGTTTGTTCAACTTAGTATACATTTGGGGACCTTAGCCGATGGTCTGGGTTCTTTCCCTTTCGGACACGGACCTTAGCACCCATGCCCTCACTCCTATTCATCATCTTACAGCATTCGGAGTTTATCAGGAGTTGATAGGCGGTGAAGCCCTCTCGTCCAATCAGTAGCTCTACCTCTGTAAGATTAAAATAAGGCTGCACCTAAATGCATTTCGGGGAGTACGAGCTATTTCCAGGTTTGATTGGCCTTTCACCCCTACCCACAGTTCATCCAAAAACTTTTCAACGTTAACTGGTTCGGTCCTCCATTCCGTGTTACCGGAACTTCAACCTGACCATGGGTAGATCACCTGGTTTCGCGTCTAGCGCAGCTAACTTTAACGCCCTATTCAGACTCGCTTTCGCTTCGGCTCCGTTGCTGAACAACTTAACCTTGCTAACTACGACTAACTCGTAGGCTCATTATGCAAAAGGCACGCCGTCACCCCAAAGGGCTCCGACCGCTTGTAAGCGCACGGTTTCAGGTACTATTTCACTCCCCTGTTCGGGGTACTTTTCACCTTTCCCTCACGGTACTGGTTCACTATCGGTCTTTCAGGAGTATTTAGCCTTACCAGATGGGCCTGGCAGATTCACACAGGATTTCTCGTGTCCCGCGCTACTCAGGATACTGCTAAAATTTAAAACCTTACGTGTACGTGGCTGTCACACTCTACGGCCGTTCTTTCCAAAACGCTCCACTTCAATTTTAAATCTATATCGCAGTCCTACAACCCCAACGTTGCCTGAACAACATTGGTTTGGGCTAATCCCCGTTCGCTCGCCGCTACTTAGGGAATCACTATTGTTTTCTTCTCCTCCAGGTACTTAGATGTTTCAGTTCCCTGGGTTTGCCCCCCGAAGGGTGACTGGTCATCAACCAGCCGGGTTGCCCCATTCAGAAATCTGCGGATCAATAAATATTTGCTTCTCCCCGCAGCTTATCGCAGCTTATCACGTCTTTCTTCGCCTCTGAAAGCCTAGGCATCCACCGTACGCCCTTGCTTACTTTCTTGTTGGTATAGCTTTAAAGCTCTCGCATTAAAACTAACCTATGATTTTGATTGTTTTGCCAATATGTCAATGTACGTTTTGTCTGTTTTAGACAATGTGAAATGCACTACTAAAGAAAATAGTTCCTTTGTGTTTAATATAAATATTAAACGCGTTTTAAACTCTCTCCAGAAAGGAGGTGTTCCAGCCACACCTTCCGGTACGGCTACCTTGTTACGACTTAACCCTAGTTATCAGTTTTACCCTAGGCCGCTCCTTACGGTAACAGACTTCAGGTACCCCCGACTTCCATGGTTTGACGGGCGGTGTGTACAAGGCCCGGGAACGTATTCACCGCGCCATGGCTGATGCGCGATTACTAGCGAATCCAGCTTCACGGAGTCGAGTTGCAGACTCCGATCCGAACTGAGACCGGTTTTAGAGATTAGCATCCTATCGCTAGGTAGCTGCCCTTTGTACCGACCATTGTAACACGTGTGTAGCCCTGGACGTAAGGGCCGTGCTGATTTGACGTCATCCCCACCTTCCTCACGGTTTACACCGGCAGTCTTGTTAGAGTCCCCACCTTTACGTGATGGTAACTAACAACAGGGGTTGCGCTCGTTATGGGACTTAACCCGACACCTCACGGCACGAGCTGACGACAACCATGCAGCACCTTGTAAGCAGTCCGAAGAAAAGACCATCTCTGATCTATGCAGCCTACATTTAAGTCCAGGTAAGGTTCCTCGCGTATCATCGAATTAAACCACATGTTCCTCCGCTTGTGCGGGCCCCCGTCAATTCCTTTGAGTTTCATTGTTGCCAACGTACTCCCCAGGTGGATTACTTAATGCTTTCGCTCAGTCGCTGACCATGTATTGCCAACAACGAGTAATCATCGTTTACGGCGTGGACTACCAGGGTATCTAATCCTGTTCGCTCCCCACGCTTTCGTGCATCAGCGTCAATTATAGCTTAGTAAGCTGCCTTCGCAATCGGTGTTCTGTGTTATATCTATGCATTTCACCGCTACACAACACATTCCGCCTACCTCAACTAAATTCAAGACTATCAGTATCAATGGCAGTTTTACAGTTGAGCTGCAAGATTTCACCACTGACTTAATAGTCCGCCTACGCACCCTTTAAACCCAATAAATCCGGATAACGCTCGCATCCTCCGTATTACCGCGGCTGCTGGCACGGAGTTAGCCGATGCTTATTCATACGGTACCTTCAAAAAGCTTCACGAAGCTCACATTATTCCCGTATAAAAGTAGTTTACAACCCATAGGGCAGTCTTCCTACACGCGACATGGCTGGTTCAGACTTGCGTCCATTGACCAATATTCCTCACTGCTGCCTCCCGTAGGAGTCTGGTCCGTGTCTCAGTACCAGTGTGGGGGACCTTCCTCTCAGAACCCCTAGACATCGTCGCCTTGGTGAGCCGTTACCTCACCAACTAGCTAATGTCACGCATGACCATCTTTTACCGCCGAAACTTTACTTATCTATCCATGCGAACAAACAAGACTATAGGGTATTAATCCAAATTTCTCTGGGCTATCCCCTTGTAAAAGGCAGGTTTCATACGCGTTACGCACCCGTGCGCCGGTCGTCAGCGGAAGCAAGCTTCCCTGTTACCCCTCGACTTGCATGTGTTAGGCCTGTCGCTAGCGTTCATCCTGAGCCAGGATCAAACTCTTCGTTGTATAAAAATTATTATGACTGATTTAACAGCCTATTATTCTTTACAAGAGTTTTAACTCAAAAAATCACTATTTTCCTTTATTAAGTGTGCATTTCAATATTTTCAAAGAACGTCTTCTTGTCATTCAGCATCAAGGCGTAAATGACTCGAATTCTTATATTTTGTAAACTTTACCAAAACTTCTTTTCAGTAAATGTTTATTTCAATTTTTTCAAACGCTCAACCTTCGTTGAGTGTCGCTCTAAAAGCGGATGCAAAGATAACAACTTTATTTTCTCTTTTCCAAATAAATTTTGAAATATTTTTAAATCAATTTCAAAACTTATTTTCAGTCCTAAAAAGTTATCTCTCAATAACTTATACCCTTTTCAAAGTCTCATCATTTGTTTATTTTGCCCTTCTTTAAAAGCGGCTGCAAAGATAAGTGATTTTAATTTTTAAATCCAAATAAAAATTAAAAAAAAATTATTTCTTTTTTCTCTTCTTTATTGAACTCCTTAAAACCTGCTCTGTATTAGGTTTTTCTTCCCTTATAAAGTCATCATTATGTCATCTTTTAATCGCGCCTTTCGTTCAAAGCGGGTGCAAAGAAACGGACTTTATTTTTTACTTCCAAACAAAAAATGATTATTTATTTTGCAGAATATGCAAGATAAGGAACAACACTCTTTTTGTCAAGAGGTTAGTTGCTGATTTTTTTATGAATTTTCCCGTCTTGAATGATTATGTCACCTACTAAACCTACAGTTCCCTATAAAAAGAGGTTGTTCTTCTTTATGAAAAACAACCTCTTTTACGCTTTATATTATATAATCAGGTAATAATTATATTCTCTGATTTATTTTTCATCCACTATACCAAAGTCTTTACCAAACTTTTCAACTACATAATCGATATCTTTATCTCCTCTACCTGATAAATTAACCAATATGGTCTGGTCTTTTGGAAGTTCTTTTGCCAACCTTAATGCATAAGCTACAGCATGAGAACTCTCTAAAGCAGGAATAATTCCCTCTTCTCGTGCCAATTGCATAAAGGCATCTATAGCCTCTTTATCACTTATGGTTTTATAATTAACACGTTCAATATCTTTCAAATACGAATGCTGAGGTCCTACTCCAGGATAGTCTAATCCGGAAGCAACTGTATTTACTGGTGCTGGCTGACCTTCCTCGTCCTGTAATAAATAACATTTAAATCCATGAATCATTCCTGGTTTACCCATAGATAGCGTAGCGGCATGATCTCCGGTTTTAAAACTTGTTCCAGCAGGTTCAACACCATAAATATTAACGTCATCATCTTGTAAAAATGCAGAGAAGAGTCCCATTGCATTGGATCCTCCTCCAACACATGCCACCAAATTATTTGGTAACTTACCCGTCATTTCCTGAAATTGCTCTTTTGCTTCGCGACCAATTACCGACTGAAAATCACGAACCATCATAGGGAAAGGATGCGGACCAACCACAGAACCTATTGCATACAATTGTGTCTCTGGATCTTTCAAATAAGCTTCAAAAGCTGAATCTACCGCCTCTTTTAATGTTTTTAAGCCATGAGTAGCCGGAATAACATTAGCTCCTAATATTTTCATTCGAACCACATTAGGATGCTCCTTGTAAATATCAACTTCTCCCATATGGATATCACATTCCAAACCAACTAGGGCAGCTGCTGTAGCTAAAGCCACACCATGCTGACCAGCTCCTGTTTCAGCAATAATTTTTTTCTTGCCCATTTTTTTGGCAAGTAAAGCTTCTCCTAAACAATGGTTAATTTTATGTGCCCCGGTATGATTTAGATCTTCGCGCTTGAGATATATTTGCGCACCTCCAGCTATTTCGGAAAGATTTTTAGCATGGAACACGGGGGAAGGACGACCTGTGTAATGTTTTTGTAAATAATATAACTCTTCTTTAAATACAGGATCATCCTTAATTTTTTCATATGCCTCAGTAATCTCCTTCATTACAGATTCCAGCATAGGTGGTACAAAACAACCACCATACTCACCAAAGAATCCTTCTTTATTAGGCATTACCTCATTGGCCAACAACGATTTGTCCATTTTTATATTTTAAATGATAAACATAATAAATTTTAACGTTTCAATGTTAATCATTTTCTATCTCAAGAACAAATCAAAAATTTAGAAGTATTTAACAGTAGGCAGTAAGCAGTAGGCAGTAGACAGTAGGCAGTAGACAGTAGGCAGTAGACAGTAGGCAGCCTATAAGGTACGGAGTACAAAGTACGGACCGAAGACTGAAGACTGCAGACTGATAACTGCAAAATTATCTCCTACTCCCCTCTCTTTACAATATGAGCCATAATTTCCTGAGCAGAATCATGACGCAACAATATCATGGGCATAGATACACCTACAGCAATGGAAAGTAATACAAATACAGCCTTTAATCCATTTGATGTTGTTTCCTGCATAACCTGAATATACTCTTCAGAGGATAATTGTCCTGTTAATTTTATCAAACCCAACATTGCCCTATATGAAAATGCCCCCGGTATCATTGATATTATAGATGGTATAGCAAAAACATACATAGGGGAATGCTTATTATCAGCAGCCGGAATACTTAAAAAACCTACTACAATAGCAGCTAAAAAGGTTGCTAAAACCACTTCCATCCCTAATTCCATAGACATAAACTTAGTTACACCACAAACTGCTCCCATTCCAAATATCACTAACAATGTACGTTGAGGAACATTAAAAAGAATTGCAAAACCTACTGCTGCCAATCCCGGCCACATCATGCGTTCTATAATTTGAAGAATATCCATTGTTTTTAGATTTGATATATTAATAATGCAGAAGCTAACCCTAATGCAATGGCAAAAGCAATCATCATTCCATTTACTCCACGAACAATACCATTCATTATATTCCCATAAATTAAATCCGAAAAGGAATTAACTAATGGAACTCCAGGGATTAAATACAGCACTGAAGTTGCAAATGCATAATGCGGTTCTGTTCCAATATTAAACTTAACTGATAATCCTGATATTAATGATGAAACCAAGGCTGCTATATATATACACAAATAAGGATTATACTTTCGTTTCATCACCTCCTGACGAACGAACAAGCCAATAAAAGTTGCCACAAAAGCCACTAACATTTCAACAACTCCGCCACCAAACAAACGACAAAAAGATAAATCGGCTAAACCAACAAACAGTAAAATAATAATACGTGGGTAATGGGATAAACCTTTCAATCGTTCCAACTCCCGATCTATATCATCCATCGACCATTTTTCGCCAACAATGCTCCAGCTCATTTTACTAATTCCACTCACCAGTTTAAAATTTACGCCATGAGGGCTCGTTCGCTTTAACATATTAAAAGCATGTTTCTGCTCCGTATTTTCAAGATTAACCATTAATGCTCTATGAGTTATCAATAATTCGGAATGAAAACCAAAAGCATTGGCTATTCGTTCTAAAGTAACCCTTATCCGCATACTATTAGCTCCTGAACTCATTAATAAAGAGCCTGTCTCCAACAAAATTGCACCTAAGCGCTCAATCTGTTCTTTTGTAAAATTTTTGCCCATGGTTTAAAAATATTGTCGCAAAGGTATAGCTGTTCCTGCAATATTTTAAACAAAAAGCGTTGTTTTTAAATATATATCGCTGCTGAATGTGATCCTTAAAATACATAGCCACTTATGGCTCTGCTATATAAATTGAAAATACCACAAATAAAATTTTAATCCGGAAATTACAATCTTAAAACAAACACCCCTTCTATTTCATTCATTTTATATACCCCAAAGACTCAATATACATAAGCTATCCTAACCATCTCGAAGCATTTGAGAAAAAGAATTTATAATACCAACAACTTTTCCAAATTATTATAGTACTTTTGTACGTCGAAGTAATTGGTGAAAATTTCTTTCCTGTATTATTATTGTCATTCAATGTTCCTCAAAACCATTGTTTGGTACTACTCGTACTCTTAACGTAAATATTTTCCTGTTACTTACTTATTTTTAATCTTAAAAACATATTGAATGGGGAGATCTCAAGAGACCTTTGGTAAAAAAGAAAAAGAAAAGAAAAGACTTAAGAAACGTCAGGATAAGCAAAAGAAAAAAGAAGAAAGAAAATCTAGCTCCGGTGGTGGTGGATTAGATGATATGATTGCTTATGTTGATGAAAACGGAAGAATTGTTGATACTCCACCAGATCTTACTAAAAAGGAAGAAATTGATGTAGAAAGCATTGCAATTTCTGTAGCAAAAAAAGAAGAAGAGGATCCAATTAAAAAAGGAAGAGTTGAGTTTTTTAATCATGACAAAGGATATGGCTTTATTAAAGATTTAGATAGCCAGGAAAAACATTTTGTTCATGTTAATGGTTTGATCGATCCAATTAAAGAAGGTGACAAAGTACTTTTTGAGCTTGAAAAAGGATTAAAAGGTATGATTGCCGTAAGAGTACACATTAACAAATAACACCAATTAGCTAATATAAAAGTGTAAATGGTAAAAAATATATATGATGAACTAAATTATTATTCAGATAATAATCTCATCTTAATATTTAAATTTATTAATAACCGATTTTTATTATAATATAATAGAAATCGGTTTTCATATTTAATGCTGTCAATCTTCAAAGTCTTTCATCGCTTGACAAAAAGAACCATTCTTTTAAAACTGTAAAAGAACGGCTCTTCCCACTTACTCTACACTGACCAAATGCAAAGACTTATCGTACTTTAAAGAAGATCGGGTTCTGCTTCCTACAGCCTTGATTTGAAGACTTTGAGGAATTTCACCATATACTTCTTTAAATATTTCAACCTCCTGAGGTGAGGTGAATATCACTCCTTTAAATTGATCTATATTTTGCTTTACAATACTATGATTTCTGACTTTCTGATAAACCTGTAGTTTATCAACCCGATTACCGAAGTTTATTAAACCCTTACGCAAAACACTATTGGTTTGATCTGAACCCGGGATTAAAATCCGTTCATTCACAACACCAGATTCTTTATACTTTTCTAACATTGAAAGAGACGTTTCTTCCTCTGTTAAAGGCTGAACCAATAATCCTTTGCTTTTTAAAGCCTCTGATGTTGATTTTCCCAGGCAATCAATTTTAATTGTACCTAAATGTCTTACATCCAAGCCTAATTCAAATAACAAATCGAAAAAGTACTGAACACTATACCTATTGGTAAAAACGATACGATGGTATTGGTTGATATTATTAATTGTTGACTTTAGTGAATCTGTTATACTTACTTCCTCGATGTTAATTAATGGTGTATGTACAATATTTTCATCTTTCTGCCAGTCATTTACCGAAACACCAGTGTATAACCATTTATCAGGATTATCCTGATATTGACGAGCTGTTTTTCCAACAATAATAATAGAAGGTGATGGTAAACCTGAAGATTCATTTTTCAGCTTTGCCAAAGTTCCTCTGTAAATCTGCTGATTTGATTTAGATGCATTGTGCACAATTCCCACAGGAGTATTTTCATACCACCCCTCTTCTATAATTCGTGTAGCTAATTGCTGTTGCTGAGAAGCTCCCATATAAAACACTAAAGTATCAGCCTTAGGTATTCGGAGTTTATTTAAATCATGTCCTGACAATAATACCACTGACGATGACAAGGATCGTTCAGTTAATGGTATAATAGAGGATGCTGCAGCTGCAAAAGCGCTGGTAATACCAGGAATAATTTCTGCATCAATCCACCTTTTTGTAAGATAATGGTATTCTTCTGCTCCTCGTCCAAAAATCAACGGATCACCTCCTTTGATACGAACTACATCTTTACCCTTTAAAGCAGCCTGATACATCAATTCATTAATCTTATCCTGATCAAACTTATGGGCTCCTTTCCTCTTGCCTACATAAATCTTTTCTGCTCTGAATTTATTTAAATACTCCTGATCTATTAAATCATCATAAAAAATAATATCCGATTTAATTAAATCAGATTCAGCCTTACGTGTAATTAAGCTATAATCCCCGGGTCCAAAACCAGCTAAGGAAACACTCCCCCACTTCGCTCTCAAATCAAATTCTGCAAAAATGGCTTTCAATCTATCATTATTCCTTACTCCGATTATCACCAAGTAATTTTGTAATGAAATTTGCTCTTCTTCCTCATAAAAAGAGGTATTGCGAACTACAGCGTATATCTCAAACTCCTCGCTTAAAGGATAAGAAACATCCTGACCTTCAACAATTGTGATAGAATCCTTTACTGTTGCTAATGAACTAAAAACATCACCTGAGGGTAATGATATCTGATACGACTGATCTAAATTGATTATATCTATCCAATGCTTCAAACTAACTAAAGATGAACTATTGGTTAATATATTGATTGTGCTCATAATTATTCCTCCAAAAATAATTTGATCTGGTTACGTAACCGAATTGAAGCTTTTACATTTTTTCCATCAGAACCAACTGATACCGTCATGTTTTCATGAACCATAATAGCCGGAGAAACAAAGTCAGAATAACTACTATCATCGGCAATATTAACCAGACAATTGTAAGCTTTTGCCTCATCACTAATCCTATGATTCAATTCATGATCGTTTGTAGTTACATATACCAAAAGATGACCTTGCAGATCCTTATTCTGATATTTGCGTTCGATATATTCAACACCCTCAATCACTTTTATATCATCCAAAATTTCAGGAGCGATCACTTTAAAACTATCAGTAAACCTTTGTAGTAACTGAATTTTATGTAAGGCAACCTTACCTCCTCCAATTACCAAAATTTGCTGATTGCTTATGTTGATGGATATGGGTAAAAACTTCATTATATTATATATTCTGGTTCTTTAGGTTTTTCTTTTCCAAGCTTAATTCTGTTCCAAACTCGCTCATGCCAATAATACAAAAATAGCTTTGTAAATACTTCAACACCACTAATAGATGCAGCCATTCCAACCTTTCCGGTAATAAGGTAAGATACCAGAAAAGTATCTACTGTTCCTGTTACTCGCCAGGATATGGTTTTAATTAATGTCCGGTACCTTTTATCTTTCATTGCTTTTATATTATTTGCTATTGGTTATTAGCTACCAGTTATATTGCGTAATTTACAGCCTCCTGTATACTTTAAGCTACTAAAGGCTGTATGCTGAAAACTACTTACTTTCAACTTTTGGTTTTAGCGCTACAATTCCTTTTCTTCCAACAAAATCTCCAAAACGTTCTCCAGTTTCTCTTTCTTCAGCGTACTGTTTTAAAAGAACTTTTAACTCATCTAAAATTTCATCTTCAGACAAGGTCTCCTTATATAAAGTATTCAGACGATCTCCATTAAAACTTGCTCCCAAATACATATTGTATCTACCCATCGATCTTCCGACAAATCCAATTTCACCTAAAAAAGGACGACCACATCCATTAGGACAGCCTGTCATGCGAATCAATATTTCATCTTCTGTTAATTTATTTTCTTCCAAAATAACATCAATCTTGTCCATCAATTTAGGCAAGTATCTTTCAGCTTCAGAGAAAGCCATTGTACATGTATTTAATGCAACACAAGCAATTGCATTTTTTCTGGCTTCACTCATTTTTAATCTTGGCCAGATATCATATTCCTTTAATAGCTGATCGATAACATATTTATCTTCATCCCTTATGGCACCTAAAACTAATCCCTGATTACCAGTTAGTCTAAAATCACATTTTTTTAACTCTGCAATTTTTCGCAAACCAGTTTTAAGCAAATAATCACCCTCATCTTTTACCCTTCCATGTTCTATATACAAACCAACATACCACTTACCGTTTTGTGCCTGATGCCATCCAAACAAATCGCCATTACGCTCAAAATTAAATGGTTTAGCAGGGTAAAATCCATATCCTAATCTGGTTTCTAGCAAATAGGTAAACTTCTCAATTCCCAGCCTATCAATTGTATATTTTAATCGAGCTTGCCTACGATTTTCTCTATTTCCATAATCGCGCTGAAGTCGCACTATTTCTTCAACAACCTCCAATGTTTGATGATAAGGAATAAATCCTAAAATATTTCCCAAACGAGGATAGGTCCCTGGTTCGGTAAAGGTCATCCCCAAACCTCCTCCTACAGCAAAATTAAATCCTTCAATCTTTCCATCCTTTTCAATAGCAATCAACCCAATATCATTAGAGTATATATCCGTATCATTATAAGGTGGTGTTGCAATGGCAATTTTAAATTTACGTGGCAGATAAGTTTTTCCATAAATAGGTTCCTCATCTTGTTTTCCATCCAGCAACAGTTTTTTATCCAACCATATTTCGTGATAAGCAGTAGTTTTAGGCAAAAGATGTTCACTAATTTTTTGAGCCATTTCAAAAGCGTCTGGAACCAGTGGTGAAATCGCCTCATTAGTAGTACACATTACATTACGATTTACATCACCACAAGCAGCAATAGTATCCAACAACGAATCATTAATTTTCGCCATTGTTTCTTTCAATTTTCGTTTGATCACTCCATGAAATTGAAAAGCCTGACGTGTTGTTAACTTCAGTGTATTATTAGCATGAGTTTTTGAAAGCTCATCAAAAGCAATCCATTGGTCAGCCGTAGCCAATCCTCCCGGAATACGGACGCGAATCATAAAACTATACAACGGTTCTAACTTTTGTTGCTTACGTTCTACATCCAAATCACGATCTGCCTGCTGATAACTACCATGAAATTTTATCAATTGAGTGTCATCCTCAGCAATAGCTCCTGTTGCTAAATCATTTAAACTTTGCTCAAGTGTACCTCTTAAATAATTACTCTGAGTTTTAATTCTTTCTACATCTGATGGGTTCCATGATGGAAATATTTCTTTTTGCTTTACTTCTGCCATTTTGATTACGTTTTAGTTGGTGGATATTTGGTTGTATTTTTTAGAACAAGATGAAATTGTAATCTTGTAAAAGGCTTTAAATATAAGTCCAAGTTGAAAACTTGAACCAGAACACACGACACCTATTCCGTTATCCTTGTTCCATTTTCCTTTTGACTTTATACTTTCGACTTTGTACTTTTGACTTTGTACTTTTGACTTCTAACTTATCAGTATACATCTTCCTGATAGCGTCGACTACTTTTTATTTCCTTAAAATAATCCGCAGCTTCTCTGACTGATAAATTACCATGTTCGGCAATAATATTTACCAGTTCCTTTTTTACGTCTTTAGCCATTCTATTCATGTCACCACATAAATAAAAGTATGCGCCGTCTTTGATCCATTGATATACTTGTGCGCCATTTTCTCTAAGACGATGCTGCACATAAATTTTCTCTTCCTGATCTCTTGAAAATGCTACAGAAACATCTTTTAGCAATCCATTTTTCCTGTATTTCAACAATTCGGTTTGATATAGAAAATCACTTTCAAAATATTGATCTCCAAAAAACAACCAATTTTCACCCTTAGCATTCAATGCTTCTCTTTGTTGTAAAAACGATCTAAAAGGAGCTATACCTGTCCCCGGACCAACCATGATTACTTTTGCATTATGATCTTCGGGTAGTCTGAAGCCTTCATTCTTTTTAATACGAACTAGTAATTCATCTCCAACCTGAACTTCTTCAGCTAAAAAACCAGAGCATACTCCCTGATGTTCTCTATCATTTAAATGGTATTTTACCGCTCCTACTGTTATATGAACCTCATCAGGATTATATTCATAACTTGATGAAATAGAATATAATCGAGCAGGTAGTTTACGCAAAATATTCTGCAAATCATTTATCGAGAACTCTACTGGAAAATCATTCAATAAATCAAGAAAATCTGAACCATATAAATATTGCTTTAATTTTTCCTGATCATCTATTAGACTATATAACTTTGAATTTTGTGCTAGTTCTGCATATTTTTTAATTACAGGTGGCGTTACTACTGTTATTTCATAATTTGCAATTAAAGCATCCCTTAAACTTTTCTCCTGACCCTGAATCTGAATATTAGTTTCCGGATCTAACCCTAATTTATTTAAAATACCATCAACTAAAACAGGATTATTTTTAGAAATCACTTCTAATGCATCACCAGGCTCATACGTAATTCCTGTATTCTCTATATCTAATTCAATATGATACGTAGACTTATTCGATCCTCGTCCATTTAACAATACCTTTTCCAATACTTCTGCTTCAACCCATTGATCCTTATCAACTTTAACTGCAGCATTCACTTTATTATTTAAAGCTTCACTACCATTGGTACTTCCTGAAAATTGATTTAAAACATTTGGCAATAAAGCTTCTACTTGATCTTTAAAGTCAACATCTAGTTCTATAATATCATGTATATTTTTTGCTCCCAATTTTACAAACTGATTATAAATATCATTACCAGTTTTACAGAAATTGATATAACTACTATCGCCTAATGCAACAACTCCAAAGTTTAAACCATCTAGCTTAGGCGCTTTTTTACCATAAATAAATGCATAAAAATCTTCAGCCGAAACTGGTGGTTCCCCTTCGCCATGAGTTGATACTACGATTAACAGATTTTTCTCTTCCTTTAATTTGCGAACATTATAATCTGGCATAGCAACCAGATTTACAGATACCCCTTTATTCTTTAATAATTCAGCGGCACTTTCTGCAATTAACCTTGAATTACCAGTATGCGTTCCATACAACACTGTCACCTCTAATTTACCATCCGGAGCTTGCTGAATATCAACCAAACGTTCAACCTGTTCGTTTTTAATCGCAAAATCTTCACCTAAAAGTCCACCAGATTGATTAACTCCCGTTAAGTACCCCGACAACCACAATTTCTGTTCTAAAGTCAAGCTTTTTAATAAATCTTGTGCTTGCTGAAACTGTTCCTTTGAAAATATTTTACTTATTCCTTCAATCATTTTACTTAGAATTTAGACATAGCAATGGCTGTTGAACTTATGTGAGAACAAGCCAATAATTTGTTTTCTTATTTGTTTGAGATTATCTCTAGTTTTGAATTATTCCCAAAATGAAACTTTTAGGACTTAACGAATCATATTCCTTAATATCTTAAGATCAAGCAACTAGCGTTTGAAATTAATAGGCAAACTTTGCATAGAGTATTCATATTACCACAAAATAAAGATAAAGGAGAGGAATCAACCAGTGCACTATCACTATAACGTAAAGTATGCACTAGTTGATTAATATTATTAATTGGAATAATTACCTATTAAATTTCAAAGCTACTTAAATATCTTTCACCTGTATCTGGTAATAATACCACAATCCTTTTTCCTTTATTCTCAGGACGATTAGCTACCTCTAAAGCAGCCCATAACGCAGCTCCTGAAGAATATCCACATAAAAGTCCCTCTGCTAAAGCTGCCTCATGACTTGTATGTATAGCATCCTCATTCTTTACAGGAATTACTTCATCTATGATTGATGTATTTAAGTTTGTTGGAATAAATCCAGCACCAATTCCCTGAATTTTATGAGGACCAGGTTTACCGCCTGCAATAACTGGACTATCAGAAGGTTCCACTGCAATAATTTTCACATCAGGATTTTTCTCTTTCAGCACACCACCAACTCCTGACAAAGTACCTCCTGTTCCAACTCCAGCGATAAAAATATCTACTTCACCATCTGTATCTCTCCAGATTTCTTCCGCTGTGGTCTTTTTATGTATTGCAGGATTTGCAGGATTATCAAACTGTTGTGGAATAAATGAATTTTCGTTTTCCGCAGCTATCTCCTGTGCTTTTTCAATAGCTCCTTTCATCCCCTGAGATGCAGGTGTAAGAACTAACTCAGCCCCAAACTTTACAAGAAGCTTTCTTCTTTCAATACTCATACTTTCTGGCATTGTAAGAATTAATCGATAGCCCTTTACTGCAGATACAAATGCTAATCCTACACCTGTATTTCCACTTGTTGGTTCAACAATAATCGAATCCTTGTTTAATTTTCCCTGACGCTCCGCTTCTTCAATCATTGCAAATGCAATACGATCTTTAACTGAACTTGCAGGATTAAAAAATTCTAATTTAGCTACAACTTGAGCTTCACCTTTGTTTAATTTGTTAATTTGAACTAATGGAGTATTTCCTATTAATTCTGTTACATTTTTTGCAATCTTGGTCATGATTATGTGTATTTAATTATTCGCTTTATTATTATAACACAAACATACACGATGAGTTTAAGAACTCCAAGAGACTCAATGTGTATTACCCTACAATAACAGTATGCTTTAGATATGTATCGCACTCAAAACAATACCTTAACACTTTTATAAACAAACACTTAATTCAAGTATTTAAACCCATGACTATATTCCTATCTTATTAGTATGCTTTGAATAGATATAAACTATATATCTATTCAAGATGGTTTAATAGTGGCGTATATAAAAAGCAAACCATAATTTAACCATTAATTTAAATTACGAAACAAAAAGCAAGACCATCAAAATAAAGCTAGTTTTTTATTAAATAATGAGTAAAATTGTACGGAACTAATAGGTATTACTCAATATGGAAGGATCATCAAGTCTATTAATTGTATTTGTATTTGCAGTGATTGTTGGCACTATCGTTTTAAGAAAATTATTTAAAAACAGTATTTTTCTAAGAATAGGTGTTATATGGATTGCAAATGTTTTTATAACTGTTGTAAATAGTCGAATTCGTTATAACAATCCCGAAGCCTATCCTTTCTGGGCTGCTTTAGTAGCTGGATTATCCATTACCTCTATTTTATTATATAGTGTTTCGGTTTGGGTAAGAAAACCTCTTTCTCAACTTGTTGACAACATCACTGATTTAAGTAAGGGAGATCTAAATATTATTAATAAGAAAGAATTTAAAAGAAAATACATTGGAGAACTCAATACATTAAACAAAAGCATCATCGTTTTATCAAACGTTTTTAAAACTTCTCTAACCAAAATAAACGACTCCGCCAAAGAAGTAAACACACTTGGCTTTGAATCAAACAATATGTCCAGTTCCCTGTCGAAAGGAACAGGAGAACAAGCCAGTGCTTTAGAAGAAATTTCTGCTTCAATGGAAGAAATGAATGCAAACATTAATTCATCAAATGAAAATGCTTCAAAAACCTATGAGGTTACTTCAGACACAAATAAAAAATTACAGTTAAGCGTAGAAAGTGCCAGGGAGCTAAAAAATGCCATTGCATTAATTGCCGAAAAAATAAAGGTTATTGATACCATTGCTGTAGAAACAAATCTTTTAGCGCTTAACGCTGCTATTGAAGCAAAACAAGCCGGTGAGGCAGGAGCTGGATTCTCGGTTGTTGCCGGAGAAGTAAAAAAACTTGCTGAAACTAGTAAAAAAGCCGCCGATGAAATAAAGGAAATAACGGTAAACGGATTAAACCTTTCTGAGCAGGTTAGCTTACAATTGGAAGAAACAATTCCTTCAATGGAAAACACTATGAACTTAATGGAAGAAATTAGTGTTGCCAGTAAAGAGTTAAAATCGGGTTCCGATCAGGTTACTGCAGCAATCAACAGCATTAATGTAATTACTCAAAACAATGCAAAGATGTCAGAGAAAATGAGTACCAACTCAAATCATTTATCTGATCAGTCGGATCAACTTGTTAAAAACATCGAATTCTTTAAAATCTAGTTTTTATCCCAAAATCTAAAAATTACCAACTTAGCTACAATGAACTTGACATTTAATAATTGTACTAAATATAATACATCAGACTTTCATTCATATCACGGAATTCCTTTTGAATATCAGCTAAAGTTTTACGACTTAAGGCATCTGCCATATCGTTTATAACCTGGTTTACTACAGAATACACCGCTTTCTGATTATTCGAATCACCTTCTTTTATTGGCAATTCCTTCTTATAGCCACCTTCCAATGATTCATAAACCATTAATAATGAAATTTCTTTAGGCTGAACCCTTAAGCGATAACCTCCTCCTGCTCCTTTTTTCACCTCCAACATTCCACTTTTCTTCAAGGTCACTGCTATAGCCTCAAGAAACTTCATTGGAATATTATGACGCAATGAAATCTGGTAAATCCCCATATACCTTTCCTCACTCAACTCCGCAAGCGATAATAAAAACCTTAATCCGTATTCTGTTTTTTTCGATAACTTCATCAGTCTCCTTTTTTACCAGATGTTAACTCTAATAATTCAACTCTTATATAATTACTATAACATACTCTATGATATTTAAGGTCATTATAGTACTTATTTCAGATTATATTAATTTAATAAATCACACAAACGATATATAATATAACTATTAACAGAAGATTAGGTTCATTAAAAGGCTTCACCCAATGTAAAAAACACACCACTATCTCCTCTATTCGTCATACCATAATCAATTCTAAAGCTTAACTTCTCATTTTCCAAAACACGCAACCTCAATCCTACACCTCCCATTACATGAACCTTAGTAAACATATCTGAATCAAATTGCTTAAACACATTTCCTACGCCGGTAAAAACTTCACATCCAAAACGCCACCATAACATAGATCTGAAAGCAGCCTGAACATATGCACTATGATTATCCAGATATTTATATGGTCTGGATATACCCCTGAATAAACGCTTACCTCCTATTTCTGACAAGCGATAAAATGGCACATCTCCTGAAGTTGATTTTATTACACTTTGAAATGCTAACACCCTTTCCTTAGCTCCTAATCCAAGATAAGTTCTGACATCCAGTTTAAATGCTGAAAAATCATAATCTCCTATTGAAGGTAAATACTTTAAGTACGATGTTTCTAAAAACATTCCCTTCACAGGATAAACCACACTATTTCTGTTATCATAAGTTACAGACGGCCCTATGCCCGTTACCCATGCCTTTTGATAACCAAGCACTTCTTCATTAAAAACATCCCCCTCCGTATTTTTCACCTTATATGAACCAAAGTCATAATTTAAGCCAACAAACCACTTCTGATCGACTATTTTCATGATTCGCCCTGTAAACTCAAGCTTATTCTCTTCAATTTCAGAATAAGTATCCTTATTGCTTGTGTTACCTATTTCATAAAACTGATCTGGCATATACTGAATCATCCACTTGGTTTTAAAATACCAATTGTTCTTGGTATAAAACTTTGATGATGTATAAAACTCATACATTCCTGAAGTAGAAAACTCGCATGATACAGAAATATTTGATGGCCGAAAATATCCGTCGCCTTCTTCCTTACCACCCAGATAAAACCGCCACGATGGCAATAATCCCACACTTAAACCAGTCCTGTTTTCATATCCTACAACTGGTAAAAAGAAAAAAGTAGAATTTTCTTTTTCAATAGTTATCAGATCCATTCCCCATTCGGTAAGTGAAGTTATCCCATTTACCAATGAAGAAGAACTTGTTGGTGTTGTTGAATTATATTTTCGTGCAGAATCTGTTTGAGCGTATAAATTAAAAACACTCAATAATATGGTACATAATAAAAGAAGGCTCCGATTCATATTTAAATTAATTCAAGAGCTTGATTAAAATCCTGGATTAAATCTTCAACATCCTCAATACCTACTGAAATACGCATCATTGTATCTCTTATTCCCATCTCTTTCTTTTCGTCATCTCCAAACTCACAGTAAATTGTCGATTCCGGATGAATAATTAAAGTTTTATTATCATTTAAATTAGTCGCTCTTCTCACTAGTTTTAGCTGATTAAAAAACGAAAAACATTTATCTTTCGATTCCAGATCTATAGTCATTACAGCTCCTGGTTTGCCCGAAAATTGCTTTTGATTCAATGCATAATATGTATTATCTTTTAATCCGGGATAAGTAACTTCCTTTACTTTGGGATGATTTCCAAAAAACTCACCTAAAACCAAACAATTAGATACACAACGATCCACTCGCAGAGCAAGAATATCTAATCCCATATTTAAATAATGTGCGGTATGTGCAGTCATACATCCACCTAAATGACGAAAGATTTCTTTTCTGACTCTAAGAGCCAAAGCATTTGAGCCAAATTTATCGTACCATGTTTTAAGTGCAGGAATTTTAGACCAATCAAAAAGTCCATTGTCAATTACTACTCCGCCAACAGCCGCAGCACCTCCTGACATAAATTTAGTAGCAGACATCACTTCAACATCAACTCCAAACTTTGATGATTCAAAAACATAAGGGGGAGTTATGGTTGAATCAGCAACAACAACCACATCTCTTTCATGAGCCAATTGACTAATCTGAGCTATATCTAAAATCTCTAATTGAGGATTTGTAATGGTTTCAAAAAACAAAACTCTTGTTTTATCATCTATATTATTGCGTACCTGATCTAAATCACTCATATCAACAAATCGAACTTCGATACCCCATGCTGGCAAAGTTTCCTTTAGCAAGGCATATGTATGTCCAAACAAATGATTTGATGAAACAATATTCCCTCCCTTTTCAACCAGTGCCAACAGTGCATTAGAGATAGCCGCCATACCTGAAGATAGTGCCATTACAGCATGAGCTCCAGTCAAGTTTAATAACTTTTGCTCAAAATAAGCTACAGTTGGGTTTGTCGTTCTACTATAAGCATGAGCAAAAACCTTACCTTCAAAAGAATCTCTAATATCCTCTGCTGTATCAAACTCAAAAGCTACACCATCATAAACAGGCATATGCAATGCATTGTATGCATCTTTTTCAGGTAGTTGAGTATGTAACGATTTGGTTGTAAATCCCTTTTTGATTGTCATTATCTTTTATTCTTAAATCAGTATTTTAATTAAACCATACTATTATTACATGGTTCAACTATCATTTAATATATATGCCAAAAGTAATAAATTACCTAAAAGACTAATTGTCAATTTTAATATAATCCTACCTATTGCCAACAACTATACATGTAAGTTATTAACCACAATTCACCTTAAAAGGTTACAGCTCAAGGTTTAATTTTTCATAAAAAGAAATTCTTTAATAGAATTTCACCTAAACATTACTCCTATATTATTGATATGTTTTATGGGATTAACAAAAATATGAGACATTATAAAACTTTTATGTAGTATATACGTTAACATCACAGCAACAAGAGCAAATTAAACAACGTATCACAAACGATACCAACGTTTTAGCACATAAACAACTCAACCTATTTAATACTTAGGATGTTTTTATATATTTGCCGACTGAAAAAAATTAAGCATGACGATTAAATTAAGATTGATTTCGGGAGAAGACGAGGATTTTATTAGAGATATTGAGGTTGGAGGTGAAGCTACATTTTTCGACTTGCACAATTTCATTCAAGAATTACTAAATTTCGACGAAGGTCAGATGGCCTCATTTTTCATTACAGATGAAGAGTGGCAAAAACAAGAAGAAATTACATTAATGGATATGGCCATGGATGAAACTTCGGATTCATTTATTATGGCTGACACAATAATAGGCCACTTTGTAAAAGATACAAAACAACGCTTATTATATGTTTTTGATTTCTTCAATGAAAGAAACCTTTTTATGGAGTGTTTCGAAGTTTCAGAAAAAGAATGTAAAGAAATTAAGTGTTTATATGCTGCCGGCAATCCACCGGAACAACTTGACTTAAGTGATTTATTAGGTGAAGGTAGCCCCGAAAACAATAGTACTGAAAAGTCGCATGATTTTGATGAAGAGGATTACTACAACTATCCGGACACTGATTTTGATAATGATCCTATGATTTCATTTACTGATGACCTTGAAAACTTATAAGTAAATTTCAATTCAATAGTTTTAATGCAAAAATTTTTAATTGTAGTAGTTGGACCTACCGGAATTGGCAAAACAAAAACAAGTATAGAAATTGCCAAACATTATAATACAGAAATTATTTCGGCTGATTCAAGACAGATTTTCAAGGAATTAAAAATAGGAACTGCAACGCCAACAGAGGATGAACTTAAAGAAGCCAGGCATCATAATATAGGTTCAAAATCGATACACGATTATTATAGTGCCTGGGAATTTGAGCAAGATGCACTAAAACTATCCGAAGAACTATTCAAAAATCATGATCAACTGGTTTTAACTGGAGGATCAATGATGTACATTGATGCTATTTGCAAAGGCATTGATGAACTACCCACCATAGACCAACAACTTAGAGATGATTTAAAAAAGCAACACGAAACAGAGGGCATCGAATCTATTCGCAGATTACTCAAGCAATTAGATCCTGTTTTCTATGAACAAGTGGATTTAATGAATCACAAAAGGGTCATACATGCGGTTGAAATTTGCCTTATGACAGGTAAACCCTATAGTTCACTTAGAACCAACACCGTTAAAAAACGTCCCTTTCATATCATAAAAGTTGGATTGGAGTTAACTCGAGAAGAGGTTTATAACAGAATTAATTTACGCGTGGATAAAATGATAGAAATGGGCTTATTAGAAGAAGCCCGACAATTTTATCCATACAAAGAATTAAATTCACTAAATACAGTGGGCTACAAAGAGCTTTTTGCTCATTTTGATGGAGAATACGATTTAGATAAAGCCATTGAATTAATAAAACGAAACACAAGACGTTACGCTAAAAAGCAATTAACCTGGTTTAAAAAAGATACAGAAACAAAATGGTTTAAACCGAATGAATTCAATAATATTATTTCACATATTGATGGTTTAATGCTAAATTGCAACATCTAACTAAAGATATTTTTTTTCACCGGGCATATTTTTTATTAATCAATCTCACGGTTTACGTTTTTTTGCCCGGTGTTTATTTTCTCATTTTCTTAAATAGAAGCCTGTACAACAGTATGGAATGAATCCTTAGTCCATTCATCACTATTAAAAGAACTGTAAAACTCAATTTTAGAAAAATACCTGCTTAATATTTGCTGAAGCTGCTCTTTAACAACCGGAAATAATGTTACCTCCTGATTTCTGGAGCCTCCATCTTTTTTTGATATCAGATTTGTTGCAAATACTATTGAATTTGAAGAAACTTCATTATAAAATCGTTCAAATTTATAATGATCACTTTCAATAGTTGGAAGCGCATCTATATTACCAGATAAAATACGATCATAATTTACAACCTGCAGCAATAACTTTCCTTCGGGCTTAAGTAAACTCCTGGAAGAAGACACAAAGTGTTCTATTTCTTCTAGTCCGGATAAATGAACCAGCGTATTTCCCAGACAATATATTAAATCAAAAACTATATTTGAATACAATTCTCCAATTCGGGATAAATCACCTTGTTTAAACTGAACATTGATAGCCTGTGGACATTTTTCCCTTGCCCTCTCTATCATATCCTCATCTAAATCAAAAGCTTTAACAGTTGCACTTCTCCTTCCCAAAGCAATAGCCAAACTTCCGGTTCCACAACCTGCATCTAGCATTGTTTTTCCAGCCAGGTTTTTATACACGTTTTCAATACAAGAAAGCTGCTTGGGATTTAATGGAAAGATTTCATCATACGCAGTAACTATTTCCTGATAAAATGACATAGAATCTACTTTTTATAATTCAAAATACAGTAGGTAAACAACTGAAAATGATTTTTGCTTTACTGATTATTTTAAAACTTTCTCAATATGGTACCTATTTCGTTCCGGACTATTTCGAGATACTAGCTCAGCAAGGAAACCTGCCACAAACAACTGTGTACCAATAACCATACAAGCCAAAGCAATATAAAAGTACGGACTTGAGGTAACTAAAGGTTGTTGGATTTGATGATATACATAATATAGCTTTTTAACGCCTAAATACAACGAGGAGAAAAAACCAACCATAAACATTAAGGTTCCTAATCCTCCAAAAAGATGCATGGGGCGTTTGCCAAACTTTGAAATAAAAGTAACAGACAATAAATCAAGGAAGCCTTTTAAAAAGCGTTCAATACCAAATTTTGATACTCCGTATTGACGCTCCCTGTGAACAACAACCTTCTCTCCTATCTTTCCAAATCCATTTCTTTTAGCCAAAATAGGAATATACCTGTGCATTTCTCCATACACTTCGATACTTTTAACCACCTCTTTTCTATATGCTTTTAATCCGCAATTAAAGTCATGTAGTTTAATACCCGAAACCCATCGTGCAGTTCTATTAAATAGTTTACTCGGGATAGTTTTACCTAAAGGATCATGTCGTTTCTTTTTCCATCCACTTATTAAATCATACCCGTCTTCCTTAATCATTCTATATAATTCAGGAAGTTCATCCGGGTTATCCTGAAGGTCTGCATCCATGGTAATCACAACATCTCCTCTTACAGCTTCAAATCCACTATATAAAGCTGCTGATTTCCCATAATTCCTACGAAACTTAATTCCCCTTACTTCTTTATATTCTGCAGCAAGTTCTTCTACAACATTCCATGATGAATCAGTACTCCCATCATCTACAAATAAAAGCTCATAAGTAATCTCACTTTCTTTAAGAACTCTATCAACCCAATCAAACAACTCTTTTAACGACTCTTCTTCATTAAAAAGTGGTACAACTACAGATAAATCCATATTATCTAAACTATTTTAAAATAATAAGGTTAGACTATCCAGATATAATCTAACCTTCTATATAATATTCTACTCTTACTTATTATTTAGAACTCTGGTTCCGGATCTTTTTTAAGTATAGCTGAAATAATCAACGAAAATACAAACGCCCAGAATACAGCACTTATAACTACCATTACTGACATTACTGCAGGACTAAGCATTATATTCATAATTCCTTCAGCTTGTTCTAAACCAGCTTCACTAGCACCTTGCTCTAAAGCTTTTTCCTGAGTTATAGCTATTATCTTTTCATGTACTGATGGATCAATTATAGCATAGAACACATAAATAAACGCACCATAAACAACACCACCAAATAAGCCAATTAAAGTTCCTAACCCAAGACCTTGGCTATATTTTATATATCCGTCATTTTGTTTTTCCTTATAATTTTTAATTCCCAATACCACCATTACAATCATAATTACATACCATAAAAGTCCAATGGTGGTATTTCCCAATAATCCTCCATAAGATTGAATTAATGTAAATACAATAGATGCGATACCAAGATACAATCCCCATGTTAATACTGTTGATGATTTTGAGGCTGCTAATTTTTCCATAATTTATTTATTTTGATTAGTTAGTTTGCCAAAGATAATGTTTAAACATTAACAATTATAATAAAAATATATGATTAAAATTTGACTCTTATTGTCATTATCGATTGCCTCCAAGTTTAACCATAAATTTTATTGAAAATTATTACAAAAATAACTTACTGATAACAAAGCAATTATTAAATACAGCGAAAAAAAAGGTAATTTTTTTTCAATTTTCACTTGCAGGTAATGTGAATTTGTCTACATTTGCATCCGCTAAAGCACGGGTAAGTCCTGTACGACCAGCTCCTATTGAATTCCCCCAGGGCCTGACGGCAGCAAGGGTAGATGGTTGAGCGGTGCGATGCAGGTAGCTTACCCACCCGCCAATATAGCTCAGTTGGCTAGAGCAGCTGATTTGTAATCAGCAGGTCGTGGGTTCGAGTCCCTCTATTGGCTCTTTTTAGTTTTCATAATGTTGGAAACTGTTTATGTATTGAAATATTGATTTTGGGGAGATACCAAAGTGGCCAACTGGGGCGGACTGTAACTCCGCTGACTTTCGTCTTCGTAGGTTCGAATCCTGCTCTCCCCACTTTAATTTGTTAAGCAAATGAAAATGCCAATATAGCTCAGTTGGCTAGAGCAGCTGATTTGTAATCAGCAGGTCGTGGGTTCGAGTCCCTCTATTGGCTCATTTTTATTTTGCGGAAGTAGCTCAGCTGATAGAGCATTAGCCTTCCAAGCTAAGGGTCGCGGGTTTGAATCCCGTCTTCCGCTCGCAGAAGCCATCTGATATTTCAGTTGGCTTTTTTGTAGCCTTTAAAGGCATATTAAAAAGTGCAAATTAAAATCATATATAAGCGGAAGTAGCTCAGCTGATAGAGCATTAGCCTTCCAAGCTAAGGGTCGCGGGTTTGATCCCCGTCTTCCGCTCGAAAAAAGTCATCAGGTTTAAAACAGCTGGCTTTTAAGTTTTCATAAAGTTGAAAACTGATTTAGTATTGAAAACATAATTTTGGGGAGATACCAAAGTGGCCAACTGGGGCGGACTGTAACTCCGCTGACTTTCGTCTTCGTAGGTTCGAATCCTGCTCTCCCCACTTTAATTTGTTAAGCAAATGAAAATGCCAATATAGCTCAGTTGGCTAGAGCAGCTGATTTGTAATCAGCAGGTCGTGGGTTCGAGTCCCTCTATTGGCTCATTTTTATTTTGCGGAAGTAGCTCAGCTGATAGAGCATTAGCCTTCCAAGCTAAGGGTCGCGGGTTTGAATCCCGTCTTCCGCTCGCAGAAGCCATCTGATTTTCAGTTGGCTTTTTTTATATAATTGAGCAATAATATTATAGTTCAAAATTAAACTTTGATAAGAGGTAAAATTATTTGAAAAAATTTACTTTTTTATTTGCTTGGTAAAAAAATACAGGTATATTTGTACCGAATTAAAACAAGAAAAAAGACAACTATTCGTTGTTCAAAGATATAGGGTTAGGTTTGGTTAAAAATGGGGATGCCGCAAGGCTCCCTTTTTTTTTGTCTTTATTTTTCATTCGATTATAATTTATTTTCAAAGGCCAATATGAACTCATCAATAAATTTAATCATCCTCTTGTGTGTGAATATGGATCATTAAATTTTCATGTTTGTTTCATAACTTCTCATCAAAAATTTTTCTTTCTTTATTAAAATTATCCATATTTCTGAAATCATTACTCTAAACGGATAATAGAATAATAAATTATGAAGGAAAAACACCCTATAGTAAAAGCCATAGCTCAATTTATATTTCTTCTGGGAAGAATCATATTATCAATAAGATATAAAGTTCAGTTGGAAAGAATTAAAGATATTGATGTTAATAAACCCATCTTATTTCTTCCAAACCATCAAGCTGTTGTTGATCCAATGCTACTTGTTAGTTATTTGTATCCTCATAAAAATGTGGTTCCCATGATTACCAGTTCATATTATGATTTACCTGTTATAAAATTATTCTTTAAAAACTGGGGTGCAGTAAGAATTAGTGATTTAGAAAGTGGAAGTAGAAATACGAATGTGTTGAATGAAATTACATCATCGGCCATTATCGCTTTTAAGCATAAAAAAAGTATTGTAATTTATCCTTCCGGACAAATTGCTTCGCAAGGATACGAAAGAATACAAAATAAAAAAGGCGCTTACGAAATTGTAAAACAACTACCTTCCAACGTTCAAATTATTGGAGTAAGAATAAATGGTTTATGGGGTAGTCAATGGTCAAAAGCCTGGAATGGACAATCGCCTAATTTTGGACTAAATCTTCTTAAAGGTATTTTTTATACACTCTGCAATATCTTTATTTTAATGCCAAAACGAAAAGTCTCTATATATTTTGAAGACATTACTAAAGATGCCATTGATTTTTCGAAAAATGACAAACAGACCTTCAATCAATTTTTGGAGCGTTTTTATAATTCAAAAGGTGAAGAACAACCATCTTTTATTAAACATTACTTTTTTAGTCCTTCACTAAAAAGAGAGTTGCCCGATAAATTGAAAAATCAATCAGCTCCTTTTAATCAGATACAAACCAAACACTCATTTCCTCAGGCCATTGTTAAGGATGTTAACTTTATTTTAAAAAAGCATTTCCCTGTCAATACTGAAGAGATTACTCCCCATACACACTTAATCAATGATCTGGGAGCAGACTCTATAAACCTTGTTGAGATTATTAAGGATATTGAGGAGTTTTTTAATGTTGAAACTCAGACAGACATCGGCGGAATTAAAACAATAGGTCATCTATATCTGTTGGCAAATGGTGATTTACAATCAAAAATACCGCTTCCCTCATGTTCTTTTTCAAGAAGCAACCCATTTAAAGATTACATCAAAATTAATGCAGTCCAGAACATACCAACTCTTTTTATAAATAAGTTTACAAAGAACACGCATATTCCTTTTTCGTATGATACCATGCTGGGTGAAACAAACCGAAAAGACTTCTTTTTGAAAGTATGCGTTGTTTCTGAAATTATTAAGAAAAAATGTAAGGATAAACATATAGGTATCATGCTTCCTGCACTTCAAAGTACCTCTTTATTAATAATGGCTAGCTATTTTGCAGGAAAAGTTCCGGTAATGTTAAACTGGACTGTTGGACAATCCATATTAGATCACTGCATTGATAAATCCGCTGTAAATTATATATTTACAGCCACTTCTTTTATTGATAAAATTAAAGATCAAATATCGCCAGAAACCACAAAAAAATTAGTATTTCTGGATAAAGAGATTCCTCAAACCAGTATTATAACAAAACTCAGAGGTGCTATCAAAAGCAAATTACCTAAATACTTCTATCATTTTGATCGCATTGACGATACTGCTGTTGTTCTGTTTACCTCTGGCAGTGAAAATTTACCCAAAGCAGTTGAACTAACTCACGACAATATTATATACGATTTAAAAGGAACTCTTGAATTAGTTGACCTGGAAAGAAACAGAGTTTTAATGGCATTTTTACCACCATTTCATAGTTTTGGATTTAGCGTACTTTCTGTTTTGCCCTTAATAACTGGAACACGTACGGTATATTCTCCAGACCCTACAGATGGAAGAACTTTAGTAAAGGTAATTAAGCACACCGGAGCCTCAATAATAGTAGCTGCTCCAAGCTTTTTAAAAATTATTTTAAATAATGCAGTTAAAGAGGATTTGTTACATATTAAATATGTTGTATCAGGAGCTGAGGCCCTCACTTCAGATTTACTCGACTATTTTAATACAATGATGCCTCAAGCATACTTACTTGAGGGATACGGAATTACAGAATGCTCACCTGTATTGTCTCTTAATCCGCTTCAGCAACAAAAAGCAGGTAGTGTTGGCAAAATTATTAAAGGGGTAGATTGTAAAATCATTGATTTAGAAAATAATCAACCCATCAATAATAACCAAACAGGCATGATTTGCTTTAAAGGGAAAAACATTTTCAGAGGATATAACGATCCTGCTATCCCCTCGCCTTTTATTGAAATAAATAATGAAACTTACTATAAAACGGGAGATTTAGGATATATTGACGACGATGATTTCCTTTATATCACAGGACGATTAAAACGATTTATAAAAATTGGTGGCGAGATGATTAGCTTGCCTTTTATCGAAGGCATATTGGAAGAAGAGTTTGGTAGTAATGAGGAAAAAATTTTGGCTGTGGAAGGTAATGACAAAGTTCAACCACCACAAATTGTTCTTTTTACTAAAAAGCCAATTACGCTCAATGAGGCCAATGAACATCTTCGTTTAAACAAAGCTCCATCAATAGGTAAAATAACCCGCATAGAACTTATTGACGATATTCCTCTTTTGGGAACAGGTAAAGTAGATTATAAATTACTTAAGGAAAAGGTGCAATAATTAAGTCGTAAAATACTTAGTTTACTTTTTTAATAAATCCATTTATTGCAATTAAAATTTTAAAACAACACCGCCATAAAAATAAGTTGGTAGCGCCGGGTAATAATATCGAGGTTTATTATTTCCGAAAGAACTGGCATTTATCAGAACCATAGCAGCATAATGGGCATTAAATATATTATTACACCCCATATAAATATTACCTTCTATATTTGAAATATTAAGCTTGTAGTTCAATTTTCCATCAAGTTTTTGATAACCTTTATATATTTTAGAATTATCATCAGTAAGGTATTGTTTTCCTATATTTTTATAGTTTAAATTAATGGACCATGCTTTGTATGAAAAGTTGGTCTGATACGATAATATATAATCAGGAATTCCTGGTAAATGATTCCCTTTTTGATCCTGGCCATCATCAACAAAACTTACAAACTTATTCTTTGAAGTAAAATAATTGATATCCATCTCTAATGCATATTTTCTTGATCTGAAAACATTATATAAAACAGACGCTTCAATGCCATAATGCTTTGTTTTACCAGCATTTATTCCAAAAAACACAGCTTCACTTTCTCTTTTTGTGACCAACAGATTTTTCATTTTTAAGTGATATAAAGTCAAATCCACTTTCAGCTTTTCATCTGTAGATGCGTATCTATACCCTAATTCAATTCCTGTCCCTTCCTCTGGTTTAATAAATTGATTGAATGAGCCATCAGGCATTAAAGACTCTTCAAAAGATGGCTGAGAAAAACCATGACCTACAGAACCAAATACAATATGATTTTTACTTAAAGTATAGTTTAAACCAAGTCTGGGAGATGCAATCCAATTAAATGCGAAACTCATTTGATCTGCCAATGACCGATAACCTGTTTTATTTATATTCAAAGAAGCCTGAAATAATAAATCAGGAATTATGCGAGTTTCAAATACACTAAAAATATTAGCATTATAACGAATTATTTTATTGGAGTTTATCAGTGTTCCGTAATCTTCTTCATCAACACTATAATACTTAACCCTATTTCTTTCGTGTAACAGCTCCACTCCTATAACTGCCCTGATTTTATCCTTTTTATAAACCAGTTTATCTCTTACTCCAACACTATTTTTCCCTTCCTGTAAACGATTAAAGGGCCTTAACTCATTTAAATTTGAGTTACGATAAAATAAATTGGTTGAATGAGCCACTCGGTTAGATACAGGGAAAGCCCATCCTCCACTAATTAAATGCTGATGAGATTTTTCATAGCCTTTTATTTGCGACCAGGAATAGGCTGCTTTGTGAGGCGAATCATAAAAATTGAGGCTATCCAATGAGCTAGGTATCTGTCCGAATAATTTGGTATAATGATAAAACAATTTGAAATTACTTTTACCTACATGGTGATTGGCATTAAAAGTAATATTATGTCTTTCATAATTGCTATTATCTCTATATCCATCAGAATTAAGGTAACTTGCATTCAGATTAACCGAACTGTTTTTATGCTGTAAAAGATTCAGATTTATCTGGTTTAAAAAAGTATTGTAACGGCTATATTCACTTTTGTAAACTATATTTTTGCTACTATTTTTTGATTGATATGGAGATATTAAAACCACACCGCCTAATCCGGCTCCATAAAGAGCTGATGCCGGGCCTTTTAAAACCTGAATATTAGAAATATCATTAAGTCCAATATCCTCAATTGCTGTTACACCATCGCCATCTGTTATGGGTACATCACCCCAATAAGCTTTTATTCTGTTTGAGTTATATGGTGTTCTTGATCCAATTCCCCTTATTGTAATTCTATTGGTACTTAATGTTCCTTTTTGCATAAAAACACCGGGAATGGAATTCAATCGTTCCGATAAATCATACCCATTTCCTGAGTGAACTTTTAATGAATCCATCTTTATATAACCTCCCGGCCATTCCTGCACGTTTTCAATTAATAAAGGCGCCCTAACACTTACCTCTTTCATTATAATCGTAGTAGTTGTATCAACTGCCGAAAACTGTGCACGAGCACCTTCAGCAATTAAAAACAAGAGCAAAGTAAGTAAGCCAATTCTAATGATCATTTATATAAAAATGGTTTTATAGTTTATTCAACAGGTACAAGTTTTAATATTTTACCAGGGTGTTCTATGGCCACATAAATATAACCATCCGGACTCATTTCAACATTTCTTACTCTTCCAATGTTTTCCAGAAGATTTTCTTCATGAACTACCTTATCTCCATCTAATACAACTCGCTTAAGATATTCAAAGCGCAAGGCTCCTGTAAGGATATTATTTTTCCACATAGGATATCTGTCTCCTTTTACAAAGGTCATTCCGCATGGTGCAATTGATGGAACCCAGTATGAAATCGGCTGTTCCATACCTGCTTTTGCAGTATCATTGGTAAAAATGGTTCCATTGTAGTTAATACCAAAAGAAATAACCGGCCAACCATAATTTTTACCTGCGGCTATTAGGTTTATTTCATCACCTCCTTTGGGACCATGCTCATCAGACCACATTCTACCCGTTTCCGGATGCATACAAAGTCCCTGTGGGTTTCTATGGCCATAAGAATAAATGGAGGGTTGGGCACCTGCTTTATTCACAAATGGATTATCTTCAGGTATGGAACCGTCATCATTAATGCGATGAATTTTACCACAGTCGTTATCTAAATATTGTGGATTCCTATCTCGATTCCCCCTATCACCTACTGAAAAATACAAATAACCATCTCTATCAAATTCAAGCTTACTTCCATAGTGATGGCGTTTATTTGATTCAGGTTCTGCTCTAAAAATAACCTCCTGATTAACCAATTGATTTCCCTCGAGCTTTGCTCTCATAATTGCCGTTGTAGCTAAATCAGAATTATTGGGATTAGGAGAAGAATAGGACATATAAATCCAATCATTTTGTTCATAATCAGGATGTAACTCCAAATCCAGTAATCCCCCCTGTCCTCTGGCTTTAACCGTAGGAACGCCTGTTATCTTCTGCTTCTGACGATCATTTGTAAAACGAAATAAGTCTCCTCCTCTTTCTGAAATCAATAAATCACCATTGGGTAAAAATTCAAGTCCCCAAGGTACATCTAACCCTTCAACAACCGTATCAACCTTAAACTTTTGTACTTCAGAAATTTCAAGACCATTAGTTGTGGTATGGCTTTCATCAACTAAAGGCACCATTACATCCAGACTTAAAATATAATCAGTTAGCTGACCAATCATTTCATCACTTAAACCTTCGCTAAAGGCTGGCATTCCATGAGCAACCCGCCCTAACTTTATGCTATTAAAAACCTCATCTCTCTCCTTACCAAAAAGCCAAGTACGATCCACAAAAGAAGATTTTTTATCATTATGGCATCCCAAACAGTAATTATTATATTGTGCCATCACATCTGATTGTGATATCTGTTTACTTGATTTTTGAGAGGTACAGGAAATATTAATTGTAGAAATACAAAGAAGTATTATAGACGAAAGCAGAAATACAGGTTTTTTCATAGGTCTAAATTTGAATTTAATTGCCACATGGAATTCTTTCTCACAGCTCGATCCATACAAGCAGACATTTTAATGTATTATGTTAATCTTTTCAATAATAGTTGGTTCATTGAATCAAGTTAATAAATGTTATCTAGTCTTCAAAAAATAAATAACCGCACAACAAAAACTTGTACAGTAATCTAATTTACAACCTAATACCAACTACTCCATCTACATAATCACATATCTACAATAGTTATTATTAAAAAGACTTAATATAAATTAGATCATTCTATATATCGGAACACCATTATATGTACATTATTACATATATTTGACTGTTTTTTATTTTAATTAATATCTTTTAACTTTAAGAAACAACAAAAACCCAATAAACAATCTAAATCATCACCTATGAACAAGGTCATCGTTTATTCAATTGTTATTTCTGTTATAGTTATTCTGGGAGTAAACCTGCTCCATAAAACAGAACCGCTAAATTTTTCGCAGTACGAGCTTAAACAGAAATATGCAACAAAACCCACTTCTTCGGTTGACCACAGTCAGTTCGAAGTTTTACAGGAAGAGTTTAAAACTCCCCAGGATGTAACAGAAGCTTGTTTAACATGCCATAACAAACGACATGAGGAAATCATTCACTCAAGTCATTGGAACTGGGAAAGAGTTGCCTATGTGGAAGGAAAAGGTATTTCTAAAATAGGTAAAAAGAATGTGCTCAATAACTTTTGTATTGGATCTAACTCAAATGAACAAGCTTGTGCTAAATGTCATATTGGATTTGGTATGACAAGTAATAAGTTTGACTTTAACAATGCACGTAATGTGGATTGTATGGTTTGCCACGACAATAGTGAGGAGTATATAAAAGGAGCTGCAATGGCAGGGTATCCCGACCGTAGTGTAAACTTAACCAAAGTAGCACAAGGGGTTGGAAGGCCATCAAAAATTAACTGCGGAAGTTGTCACTTTTACAGTGGTGGAGGTAACAATGTAAAACATGGTGATTTAGAGGACGCCCTTTTAGCTTGCGACAGAAATGTTGATGTACATATGGCTCAAAATGGCATTAATATGTCGTGTGTAGAATGTCATACTGCAGAAAAACACCAGATAAAAGGTAAATTATATTCCGTGTCATCAACAGATGTAAATCGACTTAATTGTGAAGACTGCCATACATCTCGTCCTCACCTTGATGATTTATTAAACAGACATTATTCTAGAATTGCCTGCCAAACATGCCATATACCAACCTATGCAAAAGCTAATGCTACAAAGATGTCTTGGAAATGGTCGGAAGCCGGAAAACTACTAAACGGAAAACCTTATCATATAGAAGACTCATTGGGTAACCACACTTATTTATCTATAAAGGGTACATTTGAATGGAAAACAAATGTTGAACCTGATTATGTATGGTTCAACGGTAGTGCTCAACATTATGTTGCCGGTGATAAGGTAGAGAGCGTTCCTGTACAGGTGAATAAGTTATTGGGTAGTGTAGATGATCCACACTCAAAAATTTATCCTGTTAAGATACACCGTGGAGATCAGATCTATGACCCTGAAACAAATATGCTTATTCAACCAAAACTTTATGCTCCAAACAAAGGAGATAGTGCCTTTTGGGTTGACTTTGACTGGAACCTTGCTGCTGAGGCCGGTATGAAAAGAATGGGACTGCCTTACAGTGGAAAATATGACTTTATAGAAACTGAGATGTACTGGCCTGTGAATCACATGGTAGCTCCTAAAGATCAATCTTTAGACTGTAACGCCTGTCACATTAGTGAAAATGGCCGACTTGCCGGAATGGACGGATTTTATATTCCGGGAAGAGACAGCAACAGCTGGGTTGATTTATTTGGTAAACTCTTATTCTGGGGTTCATTACTTGGTGTATTTATTCATGCGCTGGCACGATTTATCAACTCATTAAGAAAGAATGAAGTTGAATCAGAAGAGATTTCAATTTAATCTTACAATCAAATCCTAATAATAAAAACCGAAAAAAATATCGCTATGCAAAAAGTATATATATATAAGAAATTTGAAAGATTCTGGCATTGGAGTCAGGCTGCACTAATTTTCTTTTTAGCACTCACCGGATTTGAAATTCATGATTCGATACATCTTTTCGGATTTGAAAAAGCCGTAGCGTTTCACCGGTCAGCATCATACTTATTACTTGGTTTAATTGCATTTAGTATTTTCTGGCACTTTACAACAGGAGAATGGAAACAGTATATTCCTACATTTTCAAAGTTACAAGCCCAAATTCATTACTATGCAATAGGCATGTTTAAAGGCGATCCTCACCCAACTATAAAAACGGTACACAAGAAATTAAATCCACTTCAGGCGGTGGTGTACCTGGGATTTAAACTTGTTATGGCACCGATGGTGATATTTTCGGGCTTGTTATATATGTATTATAAGTCGTTTGATGCCAATGACAGAGTTGTTGAATTAGCTATTCCGTTAGAATGGATTGCAGTAATTCACACCTTGGGTGCTTTTTTACTCATATCCTTTATTGTAGTTCATGTATATATGACTACAACAGGTCATAGCTTGACTGCAAATATTAAGGCAATGATTACCGGATGGGAAGAATTAGATGAGAATGAAGAAAAGGAAAATGAAGAACTAAAAACAAAAAACACTAAATCATGATAACAGAAAAACCAAAAAAATATATGAATCCCTATCTGGCCGGATTCTTTTTGGGCTTTGTGCTCTTATTAACGATTTATGTTACAGGAAGAGGATTAGGCGCCAGTGGAGCATTTAAAAGTGTAATGATACAATCTGTAGAAACCATTGCGCCAACTCATGCAGAAAACACATCCTATTACTCTGATTACCAAGAATCACATCCTGAAGGACCTATGAAGTCGTGGTTGGTATTTGAAGTTTTAGGCGTATTCATTGGTGCATTCTTATCAGGAGTTGCCTCAAACAGAGTTTCTCTAAAACTTGAAAAAGGCCCCGGAGTTAAAAATTCAACCCGAATCATTGGTGCCATCATTGGCGGAGCTTTATTTGGTTTTGGTAGTCAACTGGGAAGAGGTTGTACATCAGGTTCTGCATTAAGCGGAATGGCAGTGATGTCGTTTGGAGGCATTATAACAATGCTGGCCATTTTTGGAGTAGCCTATATGGTAGCCTACTTTTTTAAAAATTTATGGATTAAAAAACAATAAATATGGGACCATTAGTACCTGATATTATAAGTAGCGAACTCAATTATATTATTGCATTAATTGTTGGAATTGGGTTTGGTTTTGCACTGGAACAAGCTGGCTTTGCATCTACAAAAAAGTTAGTTGGATTATTTTACGGATATGACTTTACTGTGTTGCGGGTTTTCTTTACTGCCGGTATTACAGCTATGGTTGGTGTGCTTGTTTTAAACCACGTTGGCCTGTTAGATATTAGTATTATTTATATCAATCCAACATTCTTATGGTCTGCCTTAATTGGAGGTGGCATAATGGGGTTTGGATTTATCATTGGTGGTTTTTGTCCGGGAACGAGTGCCTGTGCCGCTGCAACGGGAAGAGTAGATGGAATGGCTTTTTTATTTGGTAGTGTTATTGGCATCTTTGCTTTTGCCGAAGGTTATCCTCTTTGGAAAGATTTATACACTGCTGAAAATTGGGGCCCTGTTTTAATGTATGACCAATTGGGAATGTCGCGAGAAGGTTTTGGACTGGTAATGATATTAATTGCAGCCGGAGCTTTTGTGGCTACAACCATCATTGAAAACAAAATAAATGGAAAAGAAACCAAATGGTTTAAACCTGTAATTATAAAAAACAGCATTTTAGTAGCAACACCAATTCTTATTGTTTTAATGGTAATCATTACCCCTACCAAAAGAGAGGTAATGGATAAAAGAATTGATGAAAAAATTGCTGCAGGTGAGTGTAATCCTAAAATTATGGAAGGAGATAAACTAGCTTATGAATTAATGAATCAATATTATAAGTATAATGTTATTGATGTTAGAACTCCGGAAGAATTTGAGAATTTCCATATTCCTACTGCGATTAATATTCCATTAGAAGAGATGCATAAATCAGGAAGTCTTGGTACTATTATACAAAATATTAAAACCAACGTATTTTATGGTGCAGATATTATGCAGTCGCAAAGGGCTTGCATGGTGTCAAAGTATTTTGGAAAATCGGATAATTATGCTTTGGAGTTAACTGCTGATGAATTTAACAAACAGTACTTCCTTATTACAGATATTGATCCTCACGGAACAAAACAGGAAGTTGATATACAAAACTTCAGGATAGAAGCTGGAAAAAAACTAAAAGAAATTGGTGAGGCTGTAGCTAATATGGATAAGCCTGTGATAAAAAAAGCTACCCGCGTTAGTGGCGGCTGTAGTTAACCCCCGTATAAAATTCAAAGGGTTTCTTTCTTTGTAGAGAAACCCTTTGATCTTATTTTAGAATTACTTTTTATGCTTAATCGCCACAAAAAAGTAGATTAAAAAACCCAACCCAATAAACAACAACTCAATACCAAAAGAGATCATTGAACGCTCTATATGATGACCATCTACCCCATAAATATTCCCAACTACATAAGCTATAATCATTCCCAGACCAGCCATAGTAGCTACCAATGCCCATTTTAAACTCTTCAAGGTCTGTGGCTCATCATCTACTTGTTGCACCGGTTGCAAAATATCAGCCTTTTCAATATGTCCACTTTTAACGATTCTACGCTTTAAAAGATAGTCTGTAAACATTTTTATAATAAAATAAAAGCCAGTGAATAATACTGCGGTTAAAAATACTTCTTGCATAACAATTTATTTTAAATGATTATTTGCTCATTTGTCGAAACTCAATAACAAAAGGTTGCAAACATTATTATTTATTTTTCTTACCAGGTGTTAAACGCTATGGTTTGTAACCTTTATTCATGTGCTCAATGTTCGGCATAACATCTCGCAATATCATTAATTATAAAGCCTATGTCCGTGCTTTAGTTTTAGTTTTAGTTTTACTCTTATCCTTGTTCCTTTCTCCTTATTCCTTGTCTTTATTGTTCGGCATAGCGTCTCGCTATGTCGCTTTTTATTAGGCCTCCGGCCGTATTTTAGTTTTACCTCCCCATTATTAATACTACTTTTTTTTACCCTAAGCCATCAATGGTGCCATTAAAATTTTAAGCTTTCCTTACAGGACGATGATTGAATTAATTAAATATTACCCCAGATGATATCTGGGGCTAAAATAAGTTGGGCATTCAGCCCGTAGTTTTGTTACTGAAAGTCGGAAGAACCAGTCGAGATTGGACTACTATTTTTCAATAAGTAATTAATTAGAATTCTTTCGTTGAGGCAATCATAAGTCTTTAACTAAAGGTCTGTTATACTATAACCCTTCTCCTTCAACCTTTAACCTTGTTCCTTTCTCCTTATTGTTCGGCATAGCGTCTCGCTATGTCGCTTTTTATTAGGCCTCCGGCCGTATTTTAGTTTCCCTTCTCATGATAAATACTACTTTTTTTTTACCCTAAGCCATCAATGGTGCCATTAAAATTTTAAACTGTCCTTACAGGACGATGATTGAATTAGTTAAATATTACCCCAGATGATATCTGGGGCTAAAATAAGTTGGGCATTCAGCCCGTAGTTTTGTTACTGAAAGTCGGAAGAACCAGTCGAGATTGAACTACTATTTTTCAATATGTAAATAATTAAAATTCCTTCGTTTAGGCAATCATAAGTCATTAATTAAAATCTGTTATACTTTAACCTTGTTCCTTTCTCCTTATTCCTTGTCTTTATTGTTCTGCATAGTGTCTCGCTATGTCACTTTTTAACAGGCCTCTGGCCGTATTTTAGTTTCCCTTCTCATGATAAATACTACTTTTTTTTACCCTAAGCCATCAATGGTGCCATTAAAATTTTAAACTATCCTTACAGGACGATGATTTAATTAATTAAATATTACCCCAGATGATATCTGGGGCTAAAATAAGTTGGGCATTCAGCCCGTAGTTTTGTTACTGAAAGTCGGAAGAACCAGTCGAGATTGAACTACTATTTCTCAATAAGTAAATATTTAGAAATCCTTCGTTTAGGTTTTCATTGGTCACTAAATAAAAATCTGTTATACTTTAACCTTTCTCCTTCAACCTTTAACCTTGTTCCTTACTCCTTGTTTCTTACTCCTTGTTCCATTTTCCTTTTTCCTGGTAAATCTTTAGTTCTAATGTAGCTTGAAATTGGAAAAGAAAAAATAACAGTAATTTTACTGTTACTTTTTAAGTTTGTAAATGATTGATAATTAAATGATAAGAATTTTGGATAATGCAATTTGCATTTCGTTTTTACCCCCATAATGCCCCATAATTCCATTTTTAGCCCAAAATGGTGGTTTTGGATTCCACTTTTGATCAAAAATGCCTGTTTTGGATTCCGATTTTGGCCATTTTTGCACTTTGGGATACTTTTCTTCGCACTTCTTCGCATGTTCTTCGCAACTTGTTCGCATCTCTTCGCACCGTCTTCGCACTTTCTTTGCCCCTGCTTCGCCCTTTGTTCGGAACGCGTTCGCAATTCTCCACATGCGCTACACAGCCTCTACACAACTTTATTGCCCTAAGGGTGCGAAGAGCATGCATAAAACGTGCAATGAAATGGTGAAGAATGGCGGGCTTGTATCGAAGCGGTATCAATGCTGTGTAAAACCTGGTACAAACATAAAGTATTGATTATAGTGCTACGATAGGCATCAAAACAAATACGAGTAATTTGTAGTTGGCTTTGCAACTTACTACAATTACCTTGTAATTAAGATTATACAGGAATTATTGTGTTTTATTCAATAGTAATGTATTTGCGTTTTAATAAACGTTTATAAACGTTTATTAAACGGCTACGCAAATAAAATTAATTGATATTTACCATGTTAAAATGCTTTTACAATAAAGAAATGATCTATAAGAATGGATTTATTTGCCACGATACAGGTTTAAACTCTTATAGTTTAACTCAAAACAATAAAATATTACTGTTTTCACAATTTATTTATCCGTTATATCATATAATTTCCCTAAAATATTGACTACTTTAGCATTTTAGTAACTGAAATACAAAGGCGAAATATCAAACAGTCTATGACGGATACTGAAAAGTTGAACGAAAGCTCCTTTCGGAGCTAACAGGGAATTCGTAACTTATAGTAGTATAAATAAAAAATTAGGTTATGAAAAAAAAGTTTATTAGCTCAATACGAGCAAGAAATGCGTTTGCGCAACTATAGCGAACGTACCATAAAAACGTACACTGGGTTTATACGCCGGATCTCTGAATATTATAAAATTACTCCAGATCAAATAACCCGTACCCAGGTAAAAAACTATTGTTATTATATACTGGAAGAACAAAAATTATCTCCAGTCAATGTAAATCAAATGATCAGTGCCTGGAAGATTTTACAGGTAGATATTTTAGGCAATGCATGGGAGTCCATACGCATTAAGCGCCCTCGGATAAAAAGGAAACTACCTGTAGTATTGTCACAAAAAGAAGCGACAGATTTAGTGCATGTTTTATCCAATTTAAAGCATAGAACAATATTAATGTTAACCTATGCTACCGGCATGAGACGCGATGAAGTTTTAAATCTAAAGCCTTCTAATATAGACTCATCCCGAGGGGTAATACGGGTCAGCGGAAAAGGACAAAAGGTAAGAGAGATACCTATATTTGATGAATTACTGGAACAACTTCGCTTTTACTATAAACATTATCGACCGGATAAATATCTTTTTGAAGGGAAAAAAAGAGGAGAAAAATACGCACAAGCAAGTTTTTTAAATGTAGTAAAACGAGCAGCAGCTCTATCAGGTATTAAACAGAAGTCGGTAACTATTCATTCCTTACGACATTGTTTTGCGACTCATATGTTGGAGCGAGGAGTCAATCTGAAGCGCCTACAATTACTGATGGGTCATGCCTCATTAAAAACAACCTCAGGCTACTTACATCTGGTACATCCGTATTATGGAGAGATTCCAAATTTGCTTCAACCTATAACTCCAAAGTTATGATTTCTCAAAATCAGAGATACGGGTTGGAAGTCTCAGATGTAATCGCATCCTGTTATAATGAGCTTTATACTCTCTACAATATATCCTATGAACAGGATAAGGTATTAGATGCACTATTACGTTGTAGAACCGCTCATGCAGGAGGGTATATACTAAAATGTAATCACTGTAATTATCAACAGCAATGCTATAACTCTTGCCGAAATCGACATTGCCCCAAATGCCAGTATTTAAAACAGCAACAGTGGGTAGATCAGTTGCAGAGTCGACTGGTTCCGGGTCGATATTTTCATATCGTTTTCACCATTCCAGATACTTTGCATCCATTGTTTTATATCAATCAGAAGGAGTGTTATGATATACTTTTTCAATCAGCATCAGAAGCCTTACAAAATGCAGGAAGGAATCCTGATTTTTTAGGCGCAGATGTTGGCGCATTATGCATATTGCATACCTGGGGCCAAGCATTAACTTACCATCCTCATATTCATATGTTAGTCCCCGCAGGAGGATTAAGTAGTGATGGAGCAGAATGGATTGCCTCCAGAAGAAAATTCTTTGTTCCCATAAAAGCACTATCCGCTATGTTCAGAGGAATTTTAATAAAGAAACTCAAAAGCTTATTGGATAATGAGGAGCTGAATCTACCATCCAACTATGAAGGTTTTAAGATTATAAAAGAAAAGCTTTATGAAAAGAGTTGGAATGTATATAGCAAAAAAGCTTTTGGAGGAATCAATAGTGTATTAAAATATTTAGGAAGATACACACACCGTGTTGCAATATCAAACAACAGATTATTGACATTAAAGGATAAAACCGTAAGCTTTAATTATAAGGATTATCGAAGTGGAACCCGAAAGGTTATGTTGTTAAGTACAGTAGAATTTGTACGACGTTTTATACAGCACGTGCTACCCAAAGGATTTTTTAAGATCAGATATATTGGGATATTATCAATAGTACATATTCATGGAAAACGAGAACAGGTCATCTCATTAGTTGGAAAAGTGATGTATTTATCACGATTAGAAGGCTTGAGTACCTATGAAATACTAAGAGAGATAACAGGTAAAGATCCATCAATATGTCCAATTTGTAAACAAGGTATTATGGTTCAAATAAAAAGAGTTAGTCAACTAGAATGACAGTATAGGTACAACGTTCTTTGCATTTTGAATTTACTTCAAATGCTTTTGATTAAAGGCATGATGGAAATGTTATGCTTTATCGATTAGTTAAATTGATCATTTTTAATAGGTAGTAACATGAAAAACAAGGTAACCATAAAAAATCCACAAAAGAGTCTCCTGGTTACAGCTAGTTGCAGGAATGAATTACCCATAGTTATAGCCGCCATCGTTCAACTTTATTTTATCCTTAATAACAACTAAGCATATTCTATAATTTTTATTTTATAATTAACGCTTTGTTATTTTTATTATCTTGCTCCTGGTAAGGATAAAATCCTTATTAGTTGGCGTGCATAGGAAAAAGACATATATGGCGAAAATAAAGCATGACATTTGGAAAAGTAAAGAAGGACTGACCTCGTTATGTTTCTCTGGTGAAATTGGAGAAGAATCAAGAAGTATTTTAGAACCTGACTCAGAAATAATTCATTCATTTTATGCTGACTCGCACTTTGATGCAATGACAAAATATTATGAATACATGGATTGGGGTGTTTACGAAACTGAATGTGAAGAAGACAAGGAAATTTATAACCTCGAAGAAATTAAGGAGCGAGCAAGAAAATGGAATGAAAACTATAAAGACTAAAAATGGACTTTTATCAGAATTATCAGGTAATATTTAGTTCAGAATTTTCAAAGGAGAAATTGACATTTCTGCATAGTAAAAGATTAAATGATTCAATTGATGAAATTACTATTAATGGTAATGAAGACATATATTACAATGGTGAACAAAGTGGAGAATCACTTGAATTTAAGTTTTTAAAACTGATTAATAATAATGGGTGGATTCATTTTGCAAATGGGACTTCTTTTGGTGTGAAAAAAGGAATAATTAAAGAGATTAAACTAACAAAAAACTCATTAGGCATCTTGTCGAAACTAACCTCAAAAACAGTTGAATCTAAGCTAGGAAAGCCTTCAGAAATTGAACATGATATAATTAACTATGTATTTGACCCCGTTGATGAAGGATATATATATCACTTCAAGAAAAAAGGACTTTCAATACAGTTCAACCCAGAAACAAAGAGAATTAAAGAGATAAGAATAAAATAACGACATGCCAACAAGCCATCATAAAGTAGCCCTGGCTTTGGTGAAATTTGGGAGTTCAGTTCCCGCGCAAGCTTTGGCACAAACAAGAACACGAATATACCACACGCAAGGCGGGCCACTTCATATGGCCGAACCGTTAGGCACCAGCAAAAATGAAAAGAATCCTAAAAATTTTACAGGTTGTTTTTGGTAGTATAGCCATTATTTTGGTTCTTCTATTCTTATTTGTTCTATACAAAGCTAATACTGCTTGGAAAGGACATATTACGAAAAGTGAACTAAAACGAATTACCAGCCATATTAACAATAGCCCAGAATTGCCAAAACAGTTTTATTTTGTTCATGATAGCATTCATAGAAAGTTTAGACAAAGAAATGCGATATATGGAGCAATAAATAAGTTAAGGGAACAGATGAAAGAGTATCCCTTAGAAGAAAATCCTTTTAAAATAAGCATTTATGGAATTGAATCGCCAGTTAATGTAGTTTCACATCCATTGACACAAAATCATATAATTAAAGACACAGCAAGAGGTTACTGGTTTATATCTGGAATTCAAAAGTATACAACATCACAGAAATGCTTTGACTATTATTTGAATAATGCGCACATTAATGTATCAGTAAACGATACGACAGAACAAGAGGTAATTGGAATAAATAATCTTTCAAAGTTCTTATTCAATAAAGAACTTGAGCAATTAGAAAAAAAAGAAATTATAAAGCTCATAAGAGTGTTAGAGTATCAAAATGAATTCATGATGCTAACTCATCCACATATTTATTTAAAAAAAAAGCCGGTGCCCAATCGAGTAGATCGCCGATAGGCTAAAAGCCTACCGGAGGACCTCTCACAGCACCGGACGTACGGGTCTCGTATCCGGCGGTTCTCTACATCATGGGGAATAGCGAGTTAGATTTATAGAAAAGGTTACTGGTCATTTTAGCATACATGGATGCAAGGCTGATATAACCACGTTTCTCTAGTCGTTCAACCGTAATGGTTGTTCCTAAAATGGGACTTTGCCAACAATAAATTTATTTTATTTGGTGTTGGCGATTTCCACTTTGCTCCAATTGAGCAATGGCCCAGCCTCCCATTACTCATAAATAGATTATTAGTTTTGGTATTCGTGATTTCGTTCCTCAATTCGGCTCCGGCTCCATGCATAAGCATGATCAGGGTCAACACCCAAACGAATCAGATTCTTTCTTTTACGTTCAGATTTAGGTTACTGTAAATTAATTAGTTTTGGTGCTCGTGATTTTCGCTACGCTACAATTCTTCCAGTGATGCCAAATACAGTACCTAAGGCGGTTACGAAGCCAAGCATCAAGTTTCTCCTATTTCGTTAAGATGTTAGCATGCTTAAAGTTGTTGATCCAACCTCGTTGAATTTCTAATAACTTTTGAATACGTTCATCAAAACTCATGGGAGTGGTTTTTCATCTCATTATAATTTAACATTCAAATGCATTCGATGGAACTCGCTATTAGATTCTGTACTATGATGGATAGTATACCATTGGCTCGTTTCTGGTGACTTCTTTAAGCTTTGCCTTAAAGCTTTTCCATCTTTTGGGACTTACATTCAGTTGATATTTACCTTTAATACCCTTTTTGTAAATGGGTACAAATCCAAAACCTAAAATTTGAAAATTAACCGGACGGCAGATACCACTTTTATCCCTCTTGATAGGGAGTTTAAGTTTATGACGTATACCTTGCAAAGAAGACATAAAAAGTGTGATATTTGTTAGTACAAAAGAAGAATAACTTTAATAGTATTAAAATGGACGATGTTAAAACTTTATTGCATATTGAAGCAATTAAAAATTTAAGAATTAAGTATTCACATTACCTGGATACCAACCAAATGGGTAAGGTAGCTGCACTATTTAAAGAGAATGCTGTTTGTCAAACAGATCGAACACCATGGAAAGGAAGAGATGAGATTCAGAAAGGATTGGAAAAGGCATTTGCTGATTTTGACACACATAATTATGGAAGTTATCCTTTTCTTCATGCTGTAACAAATCACTTGGTTGAGATTACTGGGCCAACTACTGCTAAGGGAAAGTGCTATCTCATCGATTTATTGACTGAAAGACCAGTTGAAGATCTTCCCTTGCTTTTGTTGGGGCTTTATGTTGACGAATATGAACTTATTGATGGAGCATGGTACATTTCTGCTAGTCGGTTAGATATTACATGGCCTTCCCGAAACTTCTAATAAAAACCACCTAACTCTTAAATGAGTTTTTTTGTAATTGGACGAAGTATTAAGTGAAAAATCAAATTAGTCTATATTATCTTATTATAAACTTAGTTTATCCAATCAAATTTTAAAAAGGAACTTATTAAATGGAATACTTGGGTAATCATGAAAAAGCCTTTTGTACAAACTGTGGTTCTGCGCTGCCCAATTTACAAATGGAGGATAAACTTTTAGTTGTTCCTGCAGGATGTTTAGTTACAAATTTAGAAGAACCACCTAATGCACATATTTTTATCTCAAACAAGGCAAGTTGGGATGATTCATTGGCAGAAATAAAAGAATTTAAACGACTTCCTAAATAAACAGAAATTTACTCCTATTTTGATGAAATAGATCTACATGGAAAAATAATTTTATGAAGATTACTCTATTAATAATTTATTCATTAACCAAGTACGACAATATACAAAATAGGTGTTACATCAATAATTATAAGGGCATATCGCCTCAGTCTCATTTTAGCTTGATAAATTAAAATCCATAATTACCTATTTAATAATGAACAATCTTTAGTTACAACACAAATTAATAACATGTATAAACACTTCTTATTCATATGTTTATTGGTTTCAATTTATTCCTGTAGTTCAATTAAAAAGAATTATTGGGTGGGATTTGATAAAGTTAGTTCCAAAAGCATGTATGGTGAATTGATTCATAAAAATCATCTTCTATTGAAAGGTGATTCTGCCTTTTTGTATAAAGAACCTTACTATGTAAAAAATGGTGACACAATATGTTCTGCCTCAGATGGTGGGTATTATTTTTATCGAGGTAAAATTATAGAGGACAAAAAACGAAGAACTCAATACCTTCACTTAACATTAGTAAATTGCGACTACTGTATACGGGAAACATTAGTAGACTCAATAACTGGACATGAATTATTTAAACCAAAATTAATAAGATGGAATATTAAAATGGGTGAAAAATTAATAGTAAACAATATAAAATATGAGATTCAACTTTCGAAAAGATTTCCTATTGATATGATTTCTTTTTATGAAAATACTGAATTCGTATCCGAGGAATCACAAGAAGTTGAATTCACTGAATAAAAATATTAAATCGTAATAACCAGGCTTATCTAGCTAAAAGGCTACTACCCTATTGGTAAACCTCATATCAAATTTCACCCATTTCTTTTAACAGGTAAATATATACATTAAAGAATTAACTAATTTGAATTTGACGAAATCAAAAGGCGCATCTAATTCTAATATCAGTATAATTTTATCATCAATAATTTTGTTCTTTTTTCATCATAATTATAATAATGTAATACATATTAAAAAAACATATAGTGGCGTTCTATTTTTTTACAATTAATTGCAACCTTTGAGTAATGTTGAGCGACATATACTTACATGAACGATATTGAACTGGTTAATCAAATTAAAAAAGGTAATGCCAATGCTTATAAGTATTTAGTTAATAAATACCAAAGGCTGGTATTTAACATTGCCTTTAAACTATCTTTTGATAACCAAAGTGATGTGGAAGATATTGCTCAGGAAGTTTTTATTAAAATCTATAAAAATATCAAGCAGTACAGAAAAGAATCAAAACTTTCAACATGGATTGCTTCTATAACCTGGAAAACAACAATTGATTTTAATAGAAAAAGAACCAGGCATAAAATCAATTATACCGATGAATTAGAAGTTTTTGAAAATCTAACTTTTACCATAAATAAAAACGGCAGCGAATCTGAGTTAAAAACAATTGTTAGAGAAACAATAAATAAGCTACCCCCTCACTACAAAACAGTGTTAACACTGTTTTACCTGGAAGAGTTTAGTTATCCTGAGATTGAAGAAATAACTTCAATGCCCTTAGGCACTATAAAAAGTTACCTGAACAGAGCGCGTAAAACATTTAGGGAGATAATTGAAAATGATTTGGGTTATGAGGTTACAAACCTCTTATACAATGAAAATATTTAGCGTATGAGTTTAAAAAATAACGATATTGACAAACTAATTTCTGACTCTATTGAGGATTTTGATATGACTAAAATACCAATAGATTTTAGTGAAAGACTAGGTCGTAAATTTGAGTTTAGAACTTATAAAAACATGCTATTTAAAGAATGGGGTGCTAAAATCATGGTTATTATTGGAATCTCGATAAGTATTATTGGTGCTTTTTATTTCTATTCCCCAATAAAACTTATTGAATTTTTAAAAGATAAAAATTCACTTTTTATACTATTGGCCTTAATTATTGTTCTATTTGTTTTTCTGTTTGATCAGGTATTACTTAAAATACTTATTAAAAAATATGATAAAAAAGGATAATTGTTTGACGAACAGATGTATAAACATTTTACTATTAAGTTTTAAAGATTTAATTTAGCTTTAAATAATAAATCTATACTTATGAGTGAATGTGTTAATCTTTCAACGTGCGGTTTTTTTAAAAAATACTGCCAAACAAAAGACCTGGCTTGCAAAGGTTTTATAAGCATGTATTGTAAAGGAAGTAAAATGAATGATTGCAAGAGATTACAATACAAAAAAGAAAATGGTACTCCTCCACCTGACGATATGATGCCTAGTGGACAAATGATAAAATGATATAAAAAAAACCGTTTCTGTTTAGAAACGGTTTTTTTTATGATGATAATATTTAGCTTATTATAATCCGGTTGCAGTGTGATAAACGTTTGTTACGTCATCATCTTCATCAAACTTAGCAAGCATTTTTTCAAATACTTTTACTTCTTCTTCGTTTAATTCTTTTGATGTTGTTGGCATTCTTTCAAATTCTGAGCTAATAATCTCAAAGTCATTCTCTTCCAGAAAAGACTGTATAGAGCCGTAGCTTTCAAACTCACCATAAATAATAATGCTACCCTCTTCTTCAAAGATTTCATTGGCACCAGCATCAATCATTTCCAACTCTAACTCTTCAAGGTCTAAACCTTCTTTATTAGCCACTTTAAAATGACATTTGTGCTCAAACATATATTCAACACTACCTGTTGTTCCTAGAGAACCTCCTGCTTTATTGAAATAACTACGAACAGCACCTACCGTTCTGGTATTGTTGTTTGTTGTTGTTTCTACCAATACAGCAATACCAAATGGGCCATATCCTTCGTAAACAACTTCTTTCCAGTCTTCATTATTTTTTTCTGTTGCCTTTTTAATTGCCCTTTCAACGTTATCTTTAGGCATATTGGCAGCCTTGGCATTTTGAATTAACATTCTAAGGCGAGGGTTTGCATCTGGCTCCGGGCCCCCTTCTTTTGCTGCCATTGTAATTTGTCGACCTAACTTGGTAAATGTTTTAGCCATACCAGCCCATCTCTTAAGCTTGGTAGCTTTTCTATATTCAAATGCGCGTCCCATTTATTTAAATTTATCTTACTTACTTTTTTTGAACTCACAAAACTATAATTCCTTTGCAAAAAAATCAAAAAAATATCAAGGTATTAATGAGTTATATATTAATATTATTAACATTTAGATTAAGACTGATGAGTTTTACTGAGTGCATAAGTCTTATGATGCCACAAAAATAATAATATTCTTCTTCTTTTTATATTATCAGAAAGGATTGTAAATCATGACCAACAATGGGAGATTATTTCTGAATATTTGGTTGAATGATAAAATTTATGCTAGACAATTTTGCTGAAAAACGAACGTTTTATTATCAGTGTTTTAAAATTCGAAATATTAATTGTATGTTCACCAAGCTATTTAGCTCTAAATCATCAAATATAAACGCTATGAAACGAACATGAAAAATTTAATTCTATAGTTGCATACTTATGTATGATTAGATTTTTTTGAGCGTTCTATCTGGCAAATGAAATTAAATTTAAACAGATGAAAAAAGACAGTTTAAAGTGGTTTCCCTTGTTTAGCACTAACTTTGCTGGTGTTTTAAACGACAACCTTTTAAAAACATTGATTGGATTTGTTGGTGTTGCATGGATTGGCCAGGATAATAAAGCTGCACTAGTATCAGCAGCTGCAGCTCTGTTGGTTATTCCTTATATTTTTCTGTCTCCACTATCCGGCAAATTAGCCAAAGAACATCCCAAAGCGTTAATTATTCAGTGGGCCAAATTTTCTGAGATATTAATAATGATTGTTGCCATTACAGGTTTCTTTATTTACAATGTTTATGTTGTATTAATTGGCATGTTTTTAATGGGCTTACAAAGTTGTATCTATTCTCCGAGTAAATACGGTATTATTAGAGATATTGGAGGTAAAGAACTCATTTCTTTTGGTACAGGAGCCATGGAAATGATCACTTTTGTTGCTGTTTTGATGGGTACTTTTCTTGGAGGTATTATTTCAGATACGCATGAGTATTTTTCAAATCCAAAAACAGAAAGCATCATTATTGCTGTTGCACTGATGGGTTTAGCTATTATTGGATGGCTGACAAGTATGAAAATAGATCCCAAAGAAACGGAGCCAGAGGATGATTCGGATGACACATTAAATCCGTTTTTATACCCCATAAAATGGTTTAAATGGTGTAAAAACATTACAGGATTAAACTATACCGTTTTAGGATTATCTGTTTTCTGGTTAATCGGGTCCTTAATTCAAATGAATCTATATATTTATTGCGATAAATTTCTTCATCTTTCAAATACTGCAACTGGAACAATAATGGCACTTGTTGCCATCGGTATTGGTATTGGATGTTATGTTGCAGGAGTTGTATCGAACCATCAGGTTAAAACCAAACTTATACCTATTGGAGGGATAGGAATGACTTTATCGATGCTGCTTATTTTTGTTATTAATCCCAACACTACAACATTTACTATCTTAATTGTAATTTTTGCTTTTTTCGCAGGTCTATTTAAAATTCCTTTAAACTCTTTTATACAAGACAGGGTTAAAGGACGTGAACTTGGGCCTGTACTAGCCTATAACAATCAAATGGTATTTGTATCCATATTAATTTCTGCAGGATTATTTTCCATTATTGAAGGAATATTTAATGCACGAATAGTGTTTCTGGCTGTACTATTCATTACTATCGCCATTACTTTTGTTCTGTATTTAAAAATTCCAGGTGCAGGAAAAAGAAAAGATCAATAAAAATAGATGGATTAGCGAGCTAAGTTTAGTTTAAATCCAAAAACAGAACCTTTTCCGGGAGAACTTACAATACTCAGTTCTCCCCCATTTTTTTCGATAAATTCTTTAGTTAGCGCTAAACCTAGTCCATTTCCTGTTTCTCTATCCGTGCTCGGCAAAAATTCACCGCCTGATGCATTTAATATTCTTTGTACCGACGTTGACTCCATCCCTATTCCATTATCGCAAACTTCAATTTTAACCTTTGAACCATTTATAATCGCATTTATCTCTATCGTCCCTTTATTAGGTGTAAACTTAATTGCATTCGATAATAAATTTCTGATCACTGTTTTAACCATTGCTTTGTCTGCCTCAACTAAAACATCTTCAAGCGCTGTAGTTGTTACAACAATATCTTTAATTTCAGCATAGGGCAAAATTAAATTCACATTTTCCTTTATCAGACTGGTGAGATTAAATGATTCTGGATTGTATTGTATATTTCCTAACTGTGATTTAGACCAATTTAAGAGGTTATCCATTAAATGAAAAGTATTGGTTGCTGATTCATTTAATGAATCCAACGATTTAGATATCATCTCTTTATCCAATTCATCAATTTGATTAGATAGTAGTCTAATCAGATTTCGAAACCAATATAATGGATTTCGAAGTTCATGGGATATGATACTAAATAATTTAACTTGCTGATCTTTAGTATTGCGTAATTTCCTATTAAGCTTGTCTAGTTCATTATTTTTCTGAGTAATGCTATCATTTAGTTTCGTTAATTTAATGTTTGCATTCTTTTTATTCAAGAATCGACCATACATTATCAACACCAATGCTATTAGCAGACATGTAATAACGATCGCAAACAGAATTACTAAATTCTTCCGTTTAATTCTCAATTCCTTAATCTGATTCTCTTGTTTTAAAACCTCATTTTCCCTGTTTTTAAGGTTCACTTTATATTCTGTTTGCAATTCTGCAATTTTCTTGTTTGTTTCAAGATTAAGAATTTCATCCTTAACAATTGAATGTTGTTTAAAATATTCAAATGCTTTTTGATATTCCCCTTTCAAAGCGTATACTTCTGATAAAATAAGGTAGAAATCAGATGCATTGGATTTTATATCTTCCTTTTTAGCAATAGCTAGTCCGGCATTACAATATATAATGGCCTGATTATAATCTTTATTTTTCTTGTAAATATTAGACAATAACAAATATACTCTTGATTCACCAATTGCATAACCTATTGATTTAGAATATACCAATGCCTCCTTGTAGTTTTGAATTGCCAGAGTATCGTTTTCTTCCTTTTCATAGATCAAACCTTTTCCATAAAGATTTTTTACAATGCCTTTAGCATAGCCCACCTGCTTGCAGTAAACGTAGGACTGATCAAAACAAACCATAGCCGAATCATAACGATGCAGATCGTAATATACCTCACCAATATTTTTTAACGACTTGGCAATTCCTTCTTTATAATTAACCTCTGTACGAAGTGCAAAAGCCTTTTTATGAAAAAAAAGTGCTTTTTCATAATCTTTAAGTACATGATAAATATTACCCAGATGATTATACGTAGTTGCCTTTTCTATTTTATTATCCGTATTAGGAATCAACTCACGAGAACGCATAAAACAATGTAAAGATTTGGGATAATTTCCTAATGTTTTATAATCCTTACCTATTTTATTATACAACGACATTATTTCTGTTGTGTCGCCAATAGCCTTTGCATCATCCATTGCTTTAGTGTAATAAGACAATGATTGTTCAAAATTTCCTTTTGAATGATAATACTTACCAATGTAATTAAGTGATTTTATATATAAAGATTGGTAATTATGCTTCTGTGAGATGGCTTTTGCTTTTCTAAAATATTCCAGGGCCCTATTAAACTGCCCCCAATTATAATGAACCTCACCAATATTTAAATAGGATTCGGCAATACCATAATTATACTTAAGAGATGAAAATATGTGATTTGCCTGCTCAAAATACTGCAATGCTAATTTAGTACTTCCTGTAATAGAAGTATTTATTCCTAGCATAAGGAGATACTCACCCCAAATGGTATCATTTTCAGTTCCAGTATAATTACTCTTTATTTGATTCAGATAATGGTTAACACTATCAGTATTAACATATTGAAGTGCTCTTGTTTTATGTATTAAATTATCATACAGATTTTCTGTACCTGAAGCCACTATGACACTTTCACAGGTTGAACATTTCAATAAAACAAAAAGAATAAAAATTAAAGATCTAAAAGAATATTGAAACATTAGTTACTGTATAATTTTGTTTACTAAAGCATACTTAGTGAGTTCTGCATTATTAGCTAAACTTAACTTTTTCAATATGTTATTACGATGGTTACTTAATGTATTTTTGCTAATGGAAAGTTTTTGAGCAATATCGGTTTTTGAAATACCCGAAGCTAATAAACTCAGAACCTGATATTCTCTATCTGTTAATGATTCAAGGTTACTCTTTTCTGAATCTTCTGTTAAAAATTGCGTGGCATAAAAGTATTTCTGACTTTGTGTAAGGTATTTATGATGACTTGCTGCAGATTTTACGGCAGCGACTAACTCTAATGGATCTTCTTCTTTATATATATAAGCCATTACTCCGTTTTTTAACATTCTCGAAGCTAATTGCTCCTCTTTATTCATGCTAAAAATAACAATGGGCAAGTCCGGGCATAACTTTTTTACTTGTTGCAACAACTCTATAGAACTCAGGCCAGGCATATTAACATCCAATATAGCCACATCAAATTTCCCCTGTGTCAGTTTCTCAAGCAATTCAATACCATCTCTTGCCTCATCTTTAACAGAAATATCATTTGTATTCATAAATATCAACTGCAGTCCTGTGCGTACAACTGCATGATCATCGGCAACAATAACAGAAATCATCTTTTCAAACTTTTATAATGTAAAAATACCTCCATTTAAAATTCCTATCAGCTGCATCATATTAAGGTATTATTAATTTTTAGAATCACTTTTAACTTAACATTACCATTTCTCCACATATTTAATTCATCCCAAAACAAAACCACCCACACAACAGACTGTAATACTGTCTTTTACACATCCAAATCTCACCCGTATAGTAAAAAGTACTACGTTCAACAGCTCATTCTCACTATTGAATAAACACCCTAAGACGACTAACATTGCATCAATATTTACAAAGCCCACACAAACTATTTCAAGAAAAAATTATAAAAACAATAATTAACTTAAAATGAAAAAACAACTTAGTTTATTAGCCTTATTTCTTTTTGTATTGACAGCAATACAAGCACAAAGCGGAGCTTTAAAAGGTAAAATTATTGACGAAAATAAATTATCAGTTCCTGGAGCATATATTTACTCAGACGACGAACAGTTCTATGCAGTATCTGATGTAAATGGTAATTATACCATTACAGGAATTCCGGATGGTGATTATAATTTTAAAGTTTCATACATTGGATTTATGCCTACAGAAAGCAATGTTAATATTTCAGAAAGTAAAACATCAGTTTTAAACATTGAATTAAAGGCAGGTATTGTTGGTTTACAAGAAGTTGTTGTTTCAAGTTCTTTACAAGGACAATCAAAAGCTTTGAACCAACAAAAAACCAGTTCAAATATTACTAATGTTATTGCAGCCGACCAGGTGGGTAAGTTTCCCGACGCTAATATTGGTGATGCCTTAAAGCGTATTCCTGGTATCAATGTACAATACGATCAGGGAGAGGCTCGCTTTGGAAACATCAGGGGAACAGCTCCTCAGTATAACTCAGTAACCATCAATGGAGAAAGGATTCCATCAGCTGAGGCAGAAATCAGATCCATTCAATTAGATTTAATACCATCTGATCAAGTTCAATCTATTGAGGTAAATAAAGCAGTAACTCCTGATATGGATGCGGATGCTATTGGAGCTTCAGTGAACTTAGTAACCCTTTCTGAACCTGCGGGTAGACGAATTTCAGGATCATTTGGCGCAGGATATAATCAAATTTCTGAAAAGCCTAATTACACAGCTAACTTATCATACAGTGATAGATTTGCAAATGATAATATTGGTATGGTATTAGGAATTTCAATTAACAATAATAAATTGGGTTCTGATAATGTTGAAGGAGAATGGGATTTAGATGATGATGATAATATTTATTTGAAAGAGCTACAGATTCGTCAATATTATCTACAGCGTCTTCGCCAAAGTTATTCCGGATCTTTTGATTTTAAACTAAACGAAAATCATACCATTTATTTAAAGGGTATGTATAACCGCAGAAAAGACTGGGAAAACAGATATAGATTTGTTGCAGAAGTTGATGAATTAGAAAATGGTAATGTATATTCTGCCGACAAATTAGAACGTGAAGTTAAATCAGGTGATAATGATAAAAATGCACGTTTAGAGGATCAACAAATGATGCAATTTTCATTAAGTGGCGATCATATATTTGGAAAAGTTAAAGCAGATTGGGGCTTTTCTTATTCTAAAGCTTCGGAAGACAGACCAGGTGAAAGATATTTAAATCTCAAGCTGGATGAAGATGGTCAGTATATTGTCAATGATTTTTCTGACTCTAAAAAACCATTAATGTATATACAAGATCAAAGTAACCATGATTTGAATAGTAATTGGGAATTGGATGAACTAACTGAAGAAAACCAATATACGGAAGATATCGATGTTGTAGCCAAAATAAATTTTGAAATTCCATTGGCAAACGGAGCCTTTAAAAATTCATTAAAAATTGGTGGTAAATACAAATCAAAAAGTAAAAGCAGAGACAATAACTTTTACGAATACACTCCTATTGATGAAGGTTTATTCATGAGTCAGGCATTAGCAAGTACAAAAGAAATGTCAAGAGACAATTTTATGCCAGGAGATAAATATAATGTAGGAACCTATGTAACAAAAGAATTTGTGGGTGAGTTAGACTTAAACAATTCTTCCAATTTTGAAAAGGAGGCAGACTACTCTGAATTTGCAGGAAACTTTGATGCATCTGAAACCGTAACTGCAGGTTATTTAATGTTTAATCAGAATTTAGGTAAAAAAATGTCGGCTGTGTTGGGTATTCGAGTTGAAAACACCAAAACAGAAGGTGAAGGATATGAATTTGATGATTCTGTTGACGGCCCTGAGTCTTTAATACCAACAGGAACTATTAAAACTGATTACACAAATGTTTTGCCTAACTTCCATTTAAAATATGAATTAAGCAAAAACAGTATTGCCAGGTTTGCTTATACTTCAACAATAGCCCGCCCTGGGTATTTCGATTTAATTCCTTACCAACAAATTGAGGACCAGGAAGAAATTTCTATTGGTAATCCTGATCTTAATGCAACCACATCGAATAACATTGATGTTATGTTCGAGCATTATTTTAAAACAATTGGTATTATTTCCGGAGGATTCTTTTATAAGGATATTAAAGATTTTATTGTAGATGAAACGCATGATGACTACGTTTACAATGGATTTGAATATAAGGATTTTAAACACCCAATTAATGGTGGTGATGCGACCTTGTTAGGTTTAGAGTTTTCTGCACAACGTCAACTCGACTTTTTACCCGGATTTTTAAGTGGATTTGGCATTTATGCCAACTATACTTATACAAAATCTGAAATTACAGACTTTAATATTGAAGACAGAGAAGATGAAACTTTAGATATGCCAGGATCTCCAAAGCATACGCTAAACGCTTCTTTATCATATGAAACCAAGAAATTTACCGGAAGGTTATCGTATAATTATGCCAGCGATTTTATTGATGAGTTTGGTGACGAAGCTGCTTTAGACAGATATTATGATCAAGTTACCTACTTAGATTTAAACCTGACTTATGCTTTAAAGAAAAACTACATTGTTTATGTTGATTGCAACAACATTCTGAATCAACCCTTAAGATATTTCCAAGGAGAAAGCAATCGCACCATGCAAATGGAATATTACGGAATGACTGCTAAAGCAGGAATTAAGGTAAACTTTTAAACGATAATATAAATTCATTACAATTAATATTGGGATTGCTTTGTTGTATTTCCCAATATTTTCATTAAAATATATTTATGAAATATATACTTTCAATTACATTATTAGGTATTATTACATTATTGTCATCTTGTAACAACAAGAGTAAAAATAATGCAAAAACATCTCTAAACCCGGTTGATCCAGTTACTGTTGAGAGAAATAAAGAAGCCAGAGAAGACTCTTTAAAAATGGCAGAAGCTCTTGCTCTTAGAGCTAAATTTAACAACTCTATTACTGCTGACTACGAAACCCCACCAGTTCTATCTGAAATTGATGAAGATGCGGCTGATGATCCTGCTATTTGGATTAACCAATCTAATCCTGAAAAGAGTTTAATAATTGGTACAAATAAAAAAGCAGGTTTACATCTTTATGATATCTATGGTAAAGAATTGCAGTTTATAGCTGTAGGAAAAATCAACAATGCAGAGTGCGGATACAATTTAAAAATGGGTAACCGATCTATTGATTATGTTGCATGTACCAATAGAACAACTCAAACAATTGATGTTTTTGAAATAGACCAGCAGAATCTTGTTTTAAAAGAAAAAGCACTTTGCAAAATACCATCTACAGTAGATGATGTATATGGTTTTTGTACCTACTTTAATAAAAAAAATGGAAAACACTACCTGTTTGCCAATGGTAAGAATGGCTTGGTTGAACAATGGCTGCTTGATCCTAAAAAAGATACCATTACAGCAAGTTTAACAAGAACTTTACAAATGCCCAGCCAACCAGAAGGTATGGTAGTTGACGGTATTACAAACACATTATTTATTGGTGTTGAAGAGAATGCTATTTTTGCATACAATGCGCAACAGGATGCTGATACAACTATGTTCCGCATAAAGGAATCTTCTATTTCAAATTCTAATATCAGTTATGATATTGAAGGATTAACTATTTATAGAGTATCTAAAGACAAAGGCTATTTAATAGCATCCATTCAAGGAAACTTTTCTTATGCTATTTTTGATATAAACCCACCATACTCATATATTACAAGTTTTGTTATAGAAGATGGAAATTATGATGGTGTAGAAGAAACTGATGGGATAGAAATATGTAATACTCCAATGGGGCCGGATTTTCCAAAAGGAATTTTTGTTGTACAGGATGGTTTTAATAAAGATAATGGAACGGATCGAAACCAAAACTTTAAAATTATTTCGGCACAAAAGGTGCTGGAGTTACTTGAGTAAATTTACATAGATCAAAGACAATAAAAAAAGTGAGACTAAACAGCCTCACTTTTTTTATATTGTAACTTAACTATTATTAGTCTTCACTTTTTACTTCTTCTTCAGCAGCTTCTTCTTCAGTAAAGTTCAATACTTCCTTCTCTTGTAATAAGTTATACCACTGAATCACTTTTTTCATATCAGAAACATAAACTCTATCCTGATCATAGTCTGGAAGAATTTCATTAAAATACTTTTTCAACTCATTTGCAGAAGCTTTGTGACTGATAGCCTGTCCACCATCTTCTTTTTCTGATATATTTTTAAAAACATCATATAGCTTTACATCGCCATCTTCAGTAAAGATTGAAATATCTTCCAATGCACTAATTCTTGAAGTAGCATAAGCTGGCATTCTTTTACCATCAACTAATGACTCTACAATAATGCTATTCTTAGCCTGAGATACAATCTTAAATAATCCACCCTGACCAGAAACAGCCAATATACCTTTTAACATTTCGCTCATTACAATTCTTTTTTCCCAGTTTTCAATTTTGTTGCCAAAGCAACTGTCTGATTGTTTAAATTTTCAAGTGCAAAAATAACAGATTAGTATAAACTTAAAATATGTTTTAAAATAATTTTTAAACATATTCAAATTTCTTATCCGTTAAGTACATCCAACCTTTGATTCTTTATAGGTAAGTTGGTATTTATTTTATCCCTCTTTCCTTTTTAATCGCTTCAAAAGCCTGATTTACTTTCTGAAACTTCTCTTTAGCTGATGCCTGAAACTCCTCTCCTAAATGCGCCACTTTATCCGGATGAAATTTAATAGCCATTTTTCGGTAGGCCTTTTTCACGTCTTCGTCTGATGCATTTGAATCAATTTCTAAAATTTTATACGCTGACTCGGTATTTTTAGCATACATATTTAAAAGGGATTCAAAATCTGGTGTAGAAACCCCTAATCCATAAGCTATCTGACGAATAATATTAATTTCACTTTGAGGAATTTGACCATCAGCATTAGCAACACCAAATAACATATGTGTTAATTCAACTCTCGAATTATAATCTACATGTGTTTTTATTTGGTAGCAAACTTCATTAACCGGTATATTTCTTTTTAGGATATCCCTCAACATCAATAAGGCCTGAGCTGATTTTTGTTCACCAAGTGAACGTACCAGGTAATTCTTTACATAATCTAACTCTGCTTTAACAACTTTGCCATCTGCTTTCATAACAGCAGCTATTAAAACCATTAATGAAGCCACAAAACCATCCCTGGGATTCCCTTTAGCTCCAGCAATATCCTCAGGTGATAAATTATCGGCCAGTGTTCCAACCACAAAACCTAACACTGCTCCAACCGGACCTAAAAACCACCATCCTAAACCGGCTCCTAAAAGCGAAGAACCTGAAATTTTAAAGTTTTTCATGCGTTTAAATATATTTTTATTGGGCTATCATTTATATTTTAATCCTTATTAATCAGTGAATGATGAATTTTAAGAACCTGAGTAATCACCAAATCTATATCATTACAATAAATAACATAATCTGACTGTTTTACTTTATCTTCGTCTTTCATCTGGTTATTAATTCTTGATAGAACATCTTCTCTACTAATCCCATCTCGCTTAACCACCCGATCAATCCGCAAATCAACCGGGGCAACAACGGTAATTATTTGATCAACCTGTTTATAGGCGCCACTTTCAAATAAAATAGCAGCTTCTTTTAGTATATAAGGATAATCATTATGCTTCTCCTTCCACTCTTCAAAATGTTCGGCAACAACTGGATGAATAATTTGATTCAAAGCATTCAATTTTTCCTTGTCATTAAATACTATCTCACCAACCTTTTTCCGATCCATTTTACCTGACTGGTAAATAGAATCACCTAACAATTTTGTAACACCTAATACAATATCAGGATGCGTATCACTTAATATACGAGCGTGCCAATCAGCATAATAAACAGGAATTTTTAGTGTTTCAAAAATTTTACAAACCGTACTTTTACCACTTCCTATCCCACCGGTTATTCCTACATTTATCATTTACCATTTGATTTTTCAAATAAACATTCTACAAAAAGAGGTGAGTAATCAACATTTTTAACTCCCTGGGGCATATCTGTGATTTTCACTTTTAACCTGTCGGGCAATGTATTTGAAGTATTTGTATTAAAGTCAACCAAAGCATTAAAATCAGCGCTTGACACATCATTAAATTTACTTACCGCAACAGTAAACGAAACCTTAATTTCTGAAGGGAAACACTTTAAGCGTAAGCTATCTGGTACATTAACCATTTTTAATGGAATGTTAAGTACCTTTTCTGTATAAGGTTCTACAGGTATTGATACTACAACTCTTCCCGGGCTAACTTGTATTTTTTTATTAGTTACTAAAGAAACATTTCTAACTAACGAGTCACTTAATTCTTCAAATACTTTGTTTTCGGTAGATACATAATCTAATGTATCAATTAAGGTCGAAGGTCCTGATATCTCAACACTATCAGGTTTTATTTTAATATTTCCGGATTGATAATATTGAGGTTTAAATTTTAGTTGCGATTGAAACCTTACAGGTACTTTTTTCCTTTCTTTCTTTTCAAACAATACAAATAATGTATCCGGATAAATCTCTAATAAGTCAATACCGTTAGTCAGATTCCTTGTAAACATATTCTTTAACTCCCTGGTTAAAATATATGCACCTTCTGCATTTCCTTTGCGCATTCTTTTAAATGCGGAAACACGTAAATCTTCCGGAGAAATAACTTTACCAAAATGATAAGGCAAAATATTATATCCCAAGGAACGAATCTTTAGTTGAACTTGAGTTTGTGGCTCTCCCAGCAAAATAAAATCTTCAGGAAAGTCACTATATTTTACAGGATATTCAATGGTTGTAACAAAATCTTTTCGTAAAGCATTCAAAAACCACAAACCTGTTGACAGCAATAAAAAAACAAGGAAAACTAATAAATCCCTATTATTCTTTAAACTAAGTAACAACTCCTTAGTTTTAGAAAAATAGTTATTTAATATATTTTTTAAAGTATTAATTGCCATACATTAGTTCTTATATACTGCCATAAAATAACAAAAGCCAATAACCATCAAATATAGTTATTGGCTTTATAAAAAAAAATATTCTTTTAGCGTTTTGGCTGCGCATCTGACATATCCATAATGATAGCAGACTTATCAATTTTAATTACAACGCCATTTGAGATCTCTACATTAATATAAGTTTCTTTTACTTCTGATACTTTACCGTAAATACCACCAGTTGTGATTACTTTATCACCTTTTTTTAATGCCTCACGATATTGACGTAATTGTTTTTGACGCTTTTGTTGTGGACGAATCATGAAGAAATAAAATACTACAATAAGTAGTCCCATCATGATAAAAAACTGATATTGGCCACCTGCGGCTTGTTGTTGTAAAAATAATGCTTGTAAGTTCATTTTTAAACTAATTTATCTAATTAATAACATTGGCTGTTATAGCCAACTCTTTCGATTTTTTTTCAATATTGGCATCAACCCTGATTACTTTGTATTGATTACCTGAAAAACCTCTGGTATCAAATCTGATTTCAATTTCTCCAATTTCGCCAGGCGCAATTGGAGTTTTGGGAAATTTGGCTGTTGTACACCCGCATCCTGGTTTTACATTATATATTACCAAAGGTGTTTTACCAGTATTCGTTACTTTATAATAACAACCTACTGTTTCTCCTTGAGTAATCTTTCCAAAGTTATGAATTAACTTATCAAATTTTGCAGTTGTAATTGCATATTTTTTATTTACTGATGCTTCATTACTTTTGGCGGGATTACATCCTACTAAAATAACTACCAATAGATAAAAAAGAAATTGATAAAATCTAATCATAGTTTATGCCAGACCTTTACCCGATTTTTTAATTTTTTTATCGTTGGTTAAATCAACAATAGCTTTATCCAATACACCATTAATAAAAACACCACTCTTTTCGGTTGAATAATGTTTTGCTATTTCGATGTATTCGTTCATTGTAACTTTAATAGGAATATTTGGAAACTGAGTTAACTCAGCTAAAGCGATCTGCATTAAAACTACATCCATAAATGCCACTCGGTCTAATTCCCAGTTTTTAGCATATTTATCAATAAGTTCTCTGTATTCCTCTTTATTAACAGCAGCTTTTCTGAATAAGTCTTTTACAAAATCACGATCCTCTTCATCCTTAAACTCTCCCATTAATTCAGCAGCATCACCTTCTTCCATGCTTTTTACAGTTTTTACAACCATACTAAGCACAAATTCAATTTCATCATTCCAATAAATACTTTGCTCCTCAAATGTTGGATATAAAGGTTCATGATAAGCAATCACCTTCTCCAATAATTTGATTACAAACTTTTTGTCGGCATCAAATGATGATTCTTTTTTTGCTAAATAATCTTGATACTGTTGTGATGTTGTGATGTCGTTGTATAAACTTTTAATAGTCTCAGGATAATTAGACCAGTTATTTCCATTTTGATCAATGTACTTTTGTACATCTTTATTATCCGCCAGTTTACTAAACACTTTATTTGTAACAAACTTGGTATTAGGATTTTTCTCTTCACTTGAGGCCGTCTTTTTATTTTTGGCAAACTCAATTCTTCCTATGGCGTAATCCCTTAATTCAAGAAGCAACAAGATATATAAATAATATAAATCAAGAGATTTCGAGATACTATGGAACATTTCCTTTTCAGAGTTTTGAATAGATGTATCACTATTTTGATAGTGAGCATACAATACTTGCATCACTTTAACTCTAAGTAGTCTTCTGTTTAACATTCTTCAAAGAACTTTTTATATTAATCACTGTCGCAAAAATAGGTCTTTTTTATATTCGAACCACAAAAAAATGATTTTTTACAATTTATTCACATCATTATTTTTTGCAAACACCAATTCAATTCGTAACATAAGATTTTGTTAGGTTGAATACGTTTTTAAAGCAAAAAAGTTTTTTTTATTTAGAACCCTTTATTTACAAGGCCTTCACCCTTAAAAACATGCAATATATATGCGACATATATATTTACAATAGTTTTTTTTGATAAAACAGTAGAATAATTCAAAAATATTTCCCACTTTTGAAAGGCAAACAAAATCAGTAAATTTTTATCAAAATAACAAACAATTTGATGATGGAAGGATATGAGAAAAGAGAAGGCTTTGATAAGAACGACAGAGAAGAAATCTTTTCTAAAGCTGTTAGAGCCGGAAAAAGAACCTACTTTTTTGATGTAAAAGCGACTCGCAAAAATGACTATTACCTAACTATTACTGAAAGCAAAAAGAAGTTTGAAAATGATGGAAGATTTCATTTTGAAAAACACAAAATTTTTCTTTACAAAGAAGACTTTGAGAAATTTGCTGATGGATTACAGGAAGTAGTAGATTACATTCGACAAAACCAACCTGCAGTTGATGAATATGATGCAGAAGAAGAATTAGTGGAAGCAATTGGTGCTCGGGAATATACTAACGTTGAATTCGAAGATTTAGCAGAATAATTTTTTACACTAATATATTAAAAGCCACTTTTTCAAGTGGCTTTTTTTATGCTTCAGACTCTGGTGCTTCTGTATCTTTATCCTTTGTTCTGTATTCCTGAACTAACTTATCAATTTCTGCTGAATCCAAAATTTTAATATTGGTTACAATAAAGGATCTCATTAAAAAGTTTCCTAACTCATTACACTCATTAATAGCCTTTGTAAAAACATCTTTTACACTCTTATCTATTGGTAAAAGCGCTTTCACAAGTACTCTATCAACATCAAATTCTATACTTTCAGTTTCTCCCTCTACTTCCTTAATGGCATAATCTAACTCCTTTTGCACTAATGATTGCTGCCACTCAAGAAAATCTTGTGCTTCGTTATGAACCAAAACCACAAAATAACGCAATTTATTGCCTCTGCCACCTAAACCCGTGGATATAAATATTGGCGCTTCTCCCAACAATGAAGTTTCAAGTACCATTTTGGATTCCTGAATGGCTAAAGTTGTCCACTGTTTTAACTCTTCATCATTAATATCTTTATAAGTTTCAATAGCTCTAAAAGCTTCGGGATTGTCAATTTTAGCTAATGAAGAAAGCAGTTCTTTTTTCTTTTCATAAGAAGTAGTTTCTTCAAAAAGTAAATCCTTTTCTTTTAAAACTAAATTCTTATCAAGATTTTTGCTCAGTTCTTTGGAGAAATTAAAGTACTCTCTTTGCATTTCCACATCAACCTGCTCCTCAAGAACAGTAATTGCCTGGCCTTTTTTTGACAGCAACTCCTGTATCTTTTGATATACTTTATTTAAATCTGGCTCCTGTTCATTCATACTACAAAAGTAATAATTTGCATTCTTTCTAACATAAAAAAAAGATTCTATCTTTACACTCCTCTTATATTCATAACTATTTTTAATAAAAATCCCAACATGTAGGTATTGGCAAAATGGAGGTATACCTTTATTTTTGCTTACTATTTTAAATTATACACTTAAATTTTTACCCTTTATAGGATGAATTTATCTGAATTAAAAACAAGCGAAGAGGCTGTCATTGTAAAAGTGAAGGGCTTTGGTGCGTTTAGAAAACGCATTATAGAGATGGGCTTCGTTAAAGGGAAAAAAGTAAAAGTGATAAAAAATGCTCCACTTAAGGATCCCATAGAATATGAAATCATGGATTATAAAGTTTCACTAAGAAGAAGTGAGGCTGCTATGATTGAAGTGATTAGTAAAGAGGAAGCAAAGCACTTAGCACCTGTTAAGTTTGAAGGAACTATAACAGATGAGATTTTACGAGAATCAGCCTTTAAGAAAAGAAAAACCATTAACGTTGCGTTGGTTGGTAACCCAAACTGTGGTAAAACAACTATGTTTAACTACCTATGTGGTAAACAAGAACATGTTGGAAACTATAGTGGAGTAACTATCGATTCAAAGTCAGGGAACTTTTCAAGAAAAGGATATAAATTCAACATTGTTGATTTACCCGGTGCTTACTCATTATCAGCCTATTCACCTGAAGAGTTATTTGTTAGAAAACATATTTTAGAAGAATCACCTGACATTGTTTTAAATGTAATTGATTCATCTAATATTGAAAGAAATTTATTTTTAACTACCCAGTTAATTGATATGGATCTTAGAGTTGTTGCTGCATTAAATATGTATGATGAGCTACAAAAGAAAGGAGACAAATTCAATTATAAAAAATTAGGTAGCATGTTGGGAATGCATTTTGTTCCAACTGTGAGTTCAAAAAGGCAAGGTATTGGTAAGTTGTTTGATACTATTATTGACGTATATGAAGATAAACAACCCAACCAAAGACGCACTCATATTAACTATGGGCAAACATTAGAAAAAGGTATTTCTAAAATTGTTGAAGAGATTCAGCAATGTAACTGTGTTCCTAAAAATATATCGCCAAGGTTTGTTGCTCTTAAATTACTGGAAAAAGACAAGGAATGTAGGCATGCCTACCTTAGCAATGATTTTCCTTCATTAAAAATTGCAACAGATAAAACTATAAAAAGAATTGAGACTGAAATTAATGAGGATACAGAAACTTTAATTACTGATGCCAAATATGGTTTTATTGCAGGAGCTTTAAAGGAAACCTACAAAGAATCACCAAGAGTTAGGGTTCGGAAATCTGAGATTTTAGATACCTTTTTAACTCATAAACTCTTTGGATTCCCTATCTTTTTCTTTTTCATGTGGTTGATGTTTCAGTCCACTTTTACTTTAGGTGAATACCCAATGGGTTGGATTGAATCAGGAGTAGAGCTTCTCATGAATTGGTTGAGTTCTACTATGAGCGAAGGTCCATTTAAAGATCTGCTCATAGATGGGATAATAAGTGGTATGGGAGGAGTCATTGTATTTTTACCTAACATATTAATTCTGTTCTTCTTTATTTCATTTATGGAAGATACCGGATATATGGCCCGTGCTGCATTTATTATGGATAAGTTAATGCACAAAATGGGCTTGCATGGTAAATCATTCATCCCCCTCATCATGGGATTTGGATGTAATGTTCCTGCAATAATGGCAACTCGTACCATCGAAGATAAAAATAACAGGTTGATTACCATGCTAATCAATCCATTTATGTCGTGTAGTGCAAGATTACCTGTATATATATTATTTATTGGCGCATTCTTTCCTGAGCATTCAGGAACTGTATTATTTGGAATATATGGTTTAGGTATTTTGCTGGCAATAGTAGTGGCTAAATTATTTAAGAAGTTTATTTTCAAAGAGAAAGATATTCCATTTGTTATGGAGTTGCCTCCATACAGAATGCCAACACTTCAATCTACCTTACGCCATATGTGGAATAAAGGTGGCCAATATCTTAAAAAGGTTGGTGGTATTATTATGATTGCCTCAATAATTATATGGTTTTTGCAAAATTTCCCTAAAAATGAGGAAATCGCAAATAAATTTGATCATAAAATTGAGGAAATAACTACTCTTCAAAAAAGTTTAGAAACATCTGATAAACCAGATAGTACTATTGCACGTTTAACTAATAAATACAATAAGGAAATATTAGTACTTAACAATTCAAAACGAGCTGAACTTCAAAGAGAATCATACATTGGTAAAATTGGAATGTTCATTGAACCATCCATAAAGCCATTGGGATTTGATTGGAAAATGGGAGTAAGTCTTTTAAGTGGTGTTGCGGCTAAAGAAGTTGTTGTGAGTACAATGGCTGTAATTTATCATCGAGAAAATGAAAATCTTGACGATGAACAGGTCAGTTTAAAAAACAATATTAAAACAGCTATAAATGAAGATGGAGAAAATGAGTTCACTCCTATTATTGCCATTAGCTTTTTGGTATTTATATTAATTTATTTCCCCTGTATAGGTGTTATTGCTACAATTAGTAGAGAATCTGGCTCCTGGAAATGGGCTGTATTCACTATTGTATATACAACAGGTTTGGCATGGTTCATGTCGTTTTTAGTTTATCAGGTTGGAACTTTAATATTTTAGTTATGATACAAGAGATTTTAATGTGGTTAAGTGTAGTTGGTGCTTTTGTATATGCATTGTTTTCATTAGTAAAACTTATTTATGATACATCACGTAATAAAGGGAGTGGTTGTTCATCTGGTTGCGGCGGTTGCAGCGCCAAAAGAAGTTTGTTAAAACAAATTGATCATAAATCATTAAAACTAGGTTAAAACCTTTAACAAACAATTAACACATTTTTTAATTGATATTGTTTTTATTTGTAGAATGGTAATAAAAGGGACCTATAAAAAAATTCTCACTATGTTTCTTCTGTGCTTATTTTTAATAAGTACAAGTGGAATTGTGCTCTTTTATCATTTTTGCAAACATGCACATCAAACTCTATATTCCTTTTACATAGATGAAACAGAAGAGTTATGTGCAGAAAATGCAATTTTACATGATGACCTTATTCCTCATGATGATCATTGTTGTAGTCCTGATTTAGATCATCATGATCACGCGCTTTATGATAACCACAAGTGCTGCCAACAACATAAGACATTTCATAAATCGATTAAACTAAATACTTCATTTACCTCTACTAAACAGCTCAAATCGCCAAAACCATCTCAATTATCACTTTTATTTGAGCCTTTTACAGAAGTATTAGTTCTTCTTGATACTAATCCTCTTATTCTTAATTTACTGTTTGATTCACCTCCTGAATCGCCAAAATACAGTTATACAGGAAGAGATATTGTAACTCAGCAACAAGCTTTAAAATTAGACTGCTAATTTTCTATTAAATACAAAACCGAATTCGTTCAAATCTGATAACGAAGTTTGGTTACAAATAAAATAGAATATTAAATATCTGATTATTAAAGTAATGAAATCACTATACATTTTAGTTTTTTCGATACTATTCTCATTCTCAGCCTATGCTGGTGATATAAAAGGGAAAGTACTCGAGAAAAAAGATAAAAAACAGATTCCCCTTATCGGCGTTAATGTTTATTGGGCAGGTACTACTGTAGGTACAATAACAGATAGTAACGGAGCGTTTAAACTAAATCCAGTAAATCAACAAAACCTTTTGGTTTTTAGTTATGTGGGATATCAAAACGACACCATTAAGGTAATTGATGAAAACCCCCTGAAAGTATTTATGAGTCAAGGGGCTGAATTACAAGAAGTCGTTGTAGCCAAAAGAGTTGCATCAACAGCCATCTCAAAAATGAATCCTTTATACGTGCAAAAAGTAAATGGAAAAGAGTTGGAAAGATGTGCTTGCTGTAACTTATCAGAAAGTTTTGAAACAAATGCTTCTGTTGATGTAGCCTATGCTGATGCTGTTTCCGGAGTTAAACAAATACAACTATTGGGATTATCCGGAAGATACTCACAAATAACGATGGCTAATATTCCCTCTTTACGGGGAGCAGAATCTGCTTTTGGAATGGAATATGTGCCAGGAACATGGATGGAAAGCATACAAATATCAAAAGGTTCTGCTGCTGTAAAAAATGGGTATGAATCCATTACCGGTCAAATAAACATCCAACTTAAAGAGCCATCCGGAACTGAAAAAATGCATTTTTATCTGTATGGAAACCAAGATGGGAAAACAGAAGCAACTTTTGGACATGCATTTAATTTAAATGATAAATGGTCTACTTCACTAATGGTTCAAGGTAGCGGAAACTTCAGAGAGATGGATATGAACGATGATGGCTTTTTAGATAAACCATTGGCTAAAATGGGAAACATCATCAATCAATGGAATTATAGATCTGATAAATTCACTTCCAAGTTTGGCTTTTCTTATATAAACGAAAAAAGAGAAGGTGGACAAAAAGGATTTGATCACAACAAAAGTCAAGCATTACAAACACTTTATGGAATTGATGTTGATGTGGAGCGATTGAATGCTTTTGCAAAAAATGGTTTTATTTTTAACAGACCCTCTACCAGCCTTGGAACAATTGTATCCTATAATTACTTTGACAGAAACTCATTTTATGGCAATAACACATTTAATGTAACTCAGCAAAATTTTTACGCCAACATTATTTATCAATCGTACATTGGTGATACAAGACATACCTACAATGCAGGAGCTAGCTTAGTTTATGATAATAACGATGCTGTGTTTAACGGAAGTAAAGAAAATGTTGGATTCACTGAAACGACTCCCGGTGTGTTTGCTGAGTACAATTATATTCCAAGTGATAAATTTACATTTATGGCTGGATTAAGATATGATTACAGTAGCTTACATGATGGATTTATTACACCAAGAGTACATGCAAAATACAATGCTGGAGAACATATCACATTTAGAGCCAGCGCTGGTAAAGGATACAGAACTCCTGATGCAATCAGTGAAAACTCAAATTATTTAGCCAGTTCAAAATCTTTTATTTTCGATGAAGAAATAAAGCAAGAAGAAGCCTGGAACTACGGAATAGCAATGGTTAATGAAATTCCTTTGGGAGAAAAATCATTGAATGTAAATTTAGAGTTTTACAGAACTGATTTTGAAAACCAATTGGTTGTTGATTTGGATAGAAATAGCCAGGAAGTACATTTCTATAATCTGGATGGAAAATCATATTCTAATATATTCCAAATTGAATCGAGTATGGAAGTATTTAACCGTTTTGATTTAACTGCAGCTTATAGAATTAATGATGTACAAAGTACTTTTAGTGGACAACAAAACGATGTTCCTTTTGTAAATAAATACAAAGGACTTCTGTCGGGATCGTATCGTACAAATTTAGACAAATGGCAGTTCGATTTAACAGCCCAGTTTAATGGGAAACAGCGACTTCCATCTACTGGAAATAACTCAATAGAAAACACTCGACCTGATGAATCAGAAAACTATATGGTTTTGATGGCTCAGGTAACTAAAAATTACCGAAACTGGAGCTTTTATGTTGGCGGCGAAAATATTGATGAATTTACTCAAGACAATGCCATTATTGATCCGGAAAATCCTTTTGGAGAGCAGTTTGATGCTTCACGTGTTTATGGACCTTTATATGGAGGAATGGTATATGTTGGTATCAAATATAATTTAAGTAAAGAATAAATGAAGGAGAAAGGAAACAAGGATTAAGTAGAAAGTAGTTTCCTTGATATTAAAAAAAATAAAAAGCTATAAGTCAACTGCTTTTAGCTAAAAAGTATAATCATTATAAACAAATTACTATGAAGAATTTAAAATTATTATTTGCCATTATGATCCTTTTTATTGGTTTAACGACAACCTTTGCAAAGGATAAAAAAGCTGAAGTTAAAGAAGTAACATATACTTGTTCTGTGGACTGCCATGCTTGTAAGGAAAAAATCATGAAGAATATTCCTTATGAAAAGGGAGTTAAAAAAGTTGTTGTTGATTTAGATAATAAATTAGTTACCGTAGCTTTCAAAGAAGACAAAAACTCAACAGAGAAAATTCAAAAAGCACTTGAAGATTTAGGTTACGAAGCTTCAGTAAAAGAAAAAGAAGCGCCTAAAAAGAAATAAAAAATACTAAAATATTTTAATGAAGGGTAGAAATGATTTTCTGCCCTTTTTTGTTTCTGTTATTTTACTTTTACTTTCTGTGCAAAATACAGAGAAAAAACTGCAATGACAGCTCCGGCTATAAATGGAATTCTCCAATTTAACATCCATAATGCCCCTCCTATTACAGGTATAACCACAGCTGAGATATGATTGATTGTAAATCCTACAGCCATAGAAGGTGCAATATCCTCACGTTCACCTGTCTTTTGAAAATAAGTATTAATGGCCATGGATGCACTAAAGAAAATATGATTAGAAATATACAGCACTATCATTGTGATTCTATCCTCAATAAATGCATATGAAAGAAAAATAAGTATTAAAAAGATATACTCAACAGATAAAATAACACGTTCCCCAAATCTATTAATTCCCTTGGCAATAATAGGAGCCATAAAGTAATTGATAATGTTATTGGCCACAAACAAAATGGCAACACCTTCTATCTTAAACTGATATTTTTCAACCAGCATAAAAACTGCAAATACCACAAATATTTGTCGGCGCGCACCACTTAAAAAATTCAAGACATAAAAAAGCCAATACTTCTTTTTAAAGACCATTTTTTTCTGTTGCGCTGGCAGTTCCTTTTTTATCGGTTTTCTGGTTAAAGCAAAAGATGCAACCAACATAACAACAATACCAAAACCTATAAATAAATCAGACAAACCAAAGTATTGCGACAGCAACCAAATGATTCCTCCTACACAAATATTAGTTAAGGCACCATAACTTTTAATACTACCAATTACAACAGGTGCTTGTTGTAATGAAAAATGTTGTAAAGTAAGGCTCTGATTAACAGTCTCAAAATAATGAAACCCCAATGACATAATCAGTGTAGTAAAAACCAATCCTAAAAATGAGGGAAATATTCCAGTTGCAGCAACTCCTATTCCTAAAACAAGTGTACCTACAGCAGCTAGTTTATGCTCTTTAATGATCAGCAACAAATAAACGACAAGCATGGCTAAAAAACCAGGCACTTCACGTACTGACTGTATAACTCCTACCTCCAGTCCATTGATTCCAACCTCATCTACCGCAAAATTATTAAATAAAGTTCGCCATGCCTGAAAACCTGCAGTTATTGCTACAGTTAATAATAGCAAATACCAATACATTGGATTTTTCCTAATCTCTTTAAGCATAAATATTTGAGATTTATTAAAATTTAAAGCCTACAAATGTACAGGAAAATATTTGTGAATTGAGCAAGTTAACATGCTATAACAAAACCGCAATATCAATAAGATTCGTTTTCTGACAAAATACGATCGAACTCAATAGTACTCTATATAAAAATCTCAGGCTCTTTACGCTCCGAACAATATGTATAAAGCTTAGTGGCTGCTGTATGTACAAAATCACTATCATTATATCGTGCATCGTTCGGACAAAATTTTACACAAGCGCAACATAAAATACACGCTGTAGAATCCGTTTTAATAGTATCATTTATTGAAATTGCATTGGTAGGACAAACATCAACGCAAGCACCACACTTATCACATTTTTGATCGTCGGTAACAGGCGCTACATCAGGTAAAATGCTTAAATCTTTATATGGCCTGTTTCCGGGAACTTCAATTGCCTTATCTGAATTTGAATTACTCTCCAGTAGATTCTTTATTTCCCTTCCGAACCGTTTTGCTCTTTCTAAATCTTTAGAATCAGGTCTGTTAACTGCAATAGGGAAATGTTCGGTAGAAAAGGAATGTTCTCCAATAAAAGTAGCTGCAGCAATGGTTTTAAAACCTTGCTCTTCAGTAATATCTTTCAGTTCAAGGAGTGCATCATCATAATCTCTGTTTCCATAAACAGCTACCAATACAGCTTTTGAGTTTTTACTCTTAATCTTTTTTAATTGTTCACTGGCTTCAATCGGTACTCTGCCTCTATATACAGGAACACCAAACAGAACAACACGATCTGAAATCTCTTCTGTTGATTGAATATCTTTGGTTAAATTTGTATATGAAACCTCATCTACACCAATACCTTTTGCTATTTTTTCCAAAATTGTTTTTGTTGTATTGGTAGGTGAAAAATATATGATATGTACTATCGGGGTCATGATTTTATTCTTTAAGCGCACAAAAGTAAGAATATTCTCAATATAATAATAATGCAGTTAGCGTTTTTATTACCTATTATAACCCCTATAGGTTAAACATAAAAAAATCCAAAACACTGATTGTATTTTGGATTTATGTATATTAAGATTTCTATTGTTTACATCAGATAATTAAATATAAAGCCAACCATTACAATACCCATGGCTACAATGCTTACAAAAATGGCTATTAACTGCCATTTTAATACTTTTTTTAGGATAATAATTTCCGGAAGCGATAAAGCAATGACTGACATCATAAAAGCCAATGCTGTTCCAAGAGAAACGCCTTTCTCCATTAAAACACTAACAATTGGAATAATACCTGCTGCATTAGAATACATCGGCACACCAATTAAAATGGCAAGCGGTACAGAATACCAGTTCTGGTCACCAAGTAAAGCTCCCATAAAATCTTCCGGTACATAACCATGAGCTCCGGCTCCCACAGCCACACCTAAAACTATGTATATCCAAATCTTACCAACAATCTCCTTTACTGCTTTATAACCTGAATGGATTCTATCTGTGAATGTGATCTTTTCCTCTTCAGAATCGCCTTGTCCCGATTTAACCTGAAATACCCAGTCAGCCACATACTTTTCCAGTTTAAACATTCCGATTAGCCATCCAGATAAAATAGCCACCAGCAATCCTGTTACCACATAAATCAATGCGACTTTAACACCAAATAATCCAACCAACAGAACCAAAGCAACCTCATTAACCATTGGTGCAGCTATTAAAAATGAAAATGTAACTCCAATTGGAATCCCAGCTTCTACAAATCCAAGAAACAAAGGAATGGCTGAACAAGAACAGAAAGGTGTTACTATACCTAACAATGAAGCCAGAATATTACCTGTAAACAGGGATTTTCCTTCCAAAAGACGTCTTGTTTTTTCAGGAGAAAAGTAGGTACGTACGATTCCAACAAAATAGATAATCAGCACCAATAAAAGCAGTACTTTGGGAACTTCAAAGATTAAAAATCGAATGGATTCTGTAAGGTGACTTCCTGATTTTAAATTGAATACTGATTCTGTCAGGAAATCGGCCATTGGCTGCAAATTCCAATAAATCAAAACCCAAAATGGTAACATTAACAAGGGAAGAACCCAGGCATTATTACTTTTATTTATTGCTATAACTTTCTGTATCATAAAATTAATTCTATTGAAAGTGTGATTTTTCTACAATTGAATACCAAATAAAATGGTAATGGAATAATAAATACCTACAATTAAAAACACCACAGCCACTACCCTACGAAACCAATACTCAAAAGATTTCATCTTATTATAAATTCCACCAACTGCATTGATACTGAATGCTAATATCCATGAAAAAATAATAACCGGAATTCCTGTGGCTAAGGCAAATACAAAGGGTAAATACAACCCACTAACACTACTTACCGTCATTGGAATCAGCATTCCAAAATATAATACACCACTATAAGGACAGAATGCAAGTGCAAATACAATCCCAAGTAAAAGAACACCCCAAAAGCTATTTTTTGAGGACTCTTCTAATTTATTTGTAAGCTTTGATAAACCTGGAAAATTAATATTTACGACTCCAAGCATAAAAACGCCAATTACTATTAATAATGGTCCTAATAATCTTTCTCCCCATAATTGTAAGGCACTTTCAAATGTAAACTGACTAATGCCTACATAAAACAACAATCCTAATATGGAGTATGATATACTTCTTCCTACAGTATAAACAATTCCATTTAAAAACACCTTTTTCCTGTTTTCGATATCCTTACTAATAAAACCAATAGCAGTAATATTAGTAGCCATAGGACAAGGACTAATAGCAGTCATCAGCCCTAAGATAAAGGCAGATAAAAAAGGGACCTGTGCATTTTCCAGAAGACTATTAAGAAATTCCATTGTTATAGTAAAGAATTAATAGTAGCTACAATTTTTTGCGTTAGCTTTTCAGGATTAGTTCGTGCATTTAAAAATGCCTCTGAGGTTAGATCAATCTTCTTATCTCCACTCACAATTAATAAGGTCTGACCACTAACTTTAAACTTCTCAGCCAATTCTGTTTCATTCTCTCTGTTGATAGATACAAATCCAACCTGATCTAAGAAATTTTGTTCGATGGTTTCTTTTGTAACTTCTTCAACTGCCTGACATGTTGCACAACGACGTGTCGCATGAAAATAATATACCTGTACTTTTGAATCTGAAATATCATCAGCAACAGCTACTTCCTGATTAGCTTTATCACAGCATGATCCGGAACAACATCCCTCTGAAGCACAAGCTTTTTCTTCTACCTTAGATTCTGTTTTTGGAGAAGATGAGTTACAACTAAATGCAATTACGGCAATTAGGCTTAATAAAGATACTTTTATGAAATTCATAATATTTTATTGTTGGGTTAATAATTTTTTGATCTCATCTACTTTTAGTAAAGTTCCTTTAGAAACTACTTTACCATCTACTACAAGTGCTGGCGTAGTCATTACTCCAAACTCCATAATTTTTAGCATATCCTCAACTTTAGTAACAGTTGCCTCAACGCCTAACTCTGCTACAGCCTCTCTTGTTGCTTTTTCTAAATTTTTACACTTGGTACATCCTGTACCTAAAACTTTAATATCCATATCTTAAATTTTTTATAAATAATGATCTCCTTATTTAAACACCATTCAATTCGTAATTCGCAAATCTACGAACTAAATTCTTAAATTTTTTTACATCTTCAAAAACTCCTTAAATAAAAGTTGAGCCTCTGCCCAGTTTTCTTTATTAATACAATACTTAATCCTTGGTGCTTCTATTTCTCCCTGAATTAGTCCGGCATCTTTAAGTTCTTTTAAATGCTGCGACAACGTAGATTTAGCAATCGGCAACTCTTGTGAGATATCTCCACTATAACAACACGATTGCTTTGATAACAGCTCCAATACATACACACGCACCGGATGTCCCAAGGCTTTGGCATATCGCGCTAACTTCTGTTGTCTTACAGTTTCTATTTCTAATTTAAAACTCATTCAGTATTTTATTTCGTAAAATTACGAACAAAGATAATTACTTCTCTTTATTTCTCAAATTTCTTTAAAATATTCTTTACCTGATACACTCAAAAAGCAATATATCTGATCATTACAATATATTTTTAACGTTTTGTAACGTTTTTATACTTATATATAGAGAAATATTTCTATATTAGTTATTATTTATATATACATTTTTAGATGTTTAATAAATAATAGACTCGAATCAGCTATAATTAAAATTTAAATCTATGAAATGAGCCATGAGAAACTTTTTTTCACTCAGGAGAATGATTGTTTTTTCGGCGAGTTCAATGTGGCAATTAAAAACTAAACACATGAAAAACATCTATTTAGCAATTCTGTTACTTTTATTTTTATCATCTCCAACTTATGCAACCGATGGCTATTTTGGAGTTGGATACGGAGCTCAGAACAAAGGTTTAGCCGGTGCTGGTATTGCCTGGTATAAAAACTCGTTATTAAATGGAAATCCTGCAGGACATGTTTTACTTGGCAAGAAGTACCAAATAGGAGTTGGATTTTTTAATCCTAACAGACAATATACGGTAACAGGAAATCCATCTATGCAACCCGGAACTTTTGGCTTAATGCCCGGAACAGTTGAAAGTGACTCAAAATTATTTTTAATGCCTAGTTTGGGTGCTAACTGGATGATTAACGAACAAAGCAGCTTTTCAGCAACCTTATTTGGTAATGGCGGAATGAATACTGATTATCCGCCTACTGATATGGGGGGAACTAAAATGGGTACATTTGGAGGCTCTGGAAATACAGGAGTGAATTTAGCACAAATGTTTGTAGGCTTAACTTACTCACGCAAAATTGCTGAAAAACACAGTCTGGGAGTAACTGCGCTGTTGGCTTATCAGTATTTTGAAGCAAAAGGGCTTATTGGCTTTTCTCAAATGTCGAGTGATCCTACTAAACTTACAGATAATGGAACCGATGGTTCTTTTGGTTATGGATTAAAAATTGGTTACCTGGGAGAAATATTTGATGGTCTAACTCTTGGAGCCAGCTATCAAACCAAACTTTTAATGAGCGAATTTGATGATTATGCCGGTCTATTTGCTGAACAAGGAGACTTTGACATTCCATCAACATGGACTATTGGTTTAGCATATGAAATGACAGAAAATTGGGCTGTGATGGCTGATTATAAAATGATTAATTATTCAGATGCTGCAGCCGTTTCAAATAAAATGGATGTTATGAATACAATGCTTGGTGACGATAATGGATCAGGTTTTGGATGGGAAGATATTTCTGTAATAAAAATAGGTACAGAATATTCAGGAATTGAAAACTGGACATTAAGAGCTGGATACTCACACTGTGAACAACCTATCCCTAGTTCTGAAGTAATGTTCAATATATTAGCTCCCGGAGTTATTGAAAATCATATTACTGTTGGATGTTCTAAATATTTTGGTGAATCCGGAAAAGGTATTCATGCTTCTATCGTATATGCACCTTCAACTACTGTAACAGGCTACAATCCGATGGATTATCAATTAGACAGTAACAATAATCCTTATCCAAACCAAACTATTGAACTTGAAATGAATCAATTTGAATTAGAAATTGCATTTACATTTTAATAATTGTTATTCTCATGAATTATACGCCGGATTTTTATCCGGCTTTTTTTATCCTTTTTAATTAAATACTGCAAAATATCATGTTATATTCTTAACACTTTTAGTATATTTATGTTATATATTTAACACTTTTACTAAGGCAATGATTTGGATTTTCAAATTTATGTATGATAAGTTCGAAAGAATTGAGGTGACAGACCGCCTGTGCTTCCTGTAATATTTATTGCCCACTTTGACTGTTTTAATTACTAAAATATCTATTCCTCTTACATACGCATTGTTGGGCATTATTATCCTGTTGTATTGTTTAACGCCCAATATCTAAAGTATGGAAACAAAGAAACTAAATTTAAAGAACTCTTTCACCGAATTTGAAAAAGGGAAAGCATTAATTCCTGGTGGTGTTTTAGGTATTCGTCGCCCATATAACTTTGTTCCCGGTGAATTTCCTATATATTTTGATGAAGGCAAAGGTGGCAGAGTTAAAGACATTGATGGCAACGAATATATTGATTATTTATGCGCATACGGACCTACCATTTTAGGCAACAGAGAAGAAGAAGTTGACATAGCGGTGATAAATCAAATTAAAAACAAAGGTTTCTGCTTTTCTTTAACTCAAAAGTACCAAAACCAACTTGCCGAAAAATTAAATGAATTGATCCCTTGTGCAGAGATGAGTTTATTTGTTTGTACGGGTTCTGATGCTACTACTACAGCCATACGTTTAGCTCGATCATATACTGGAAAAAATAAAGTGATGCGCTGTGGCTATCATGGTTGGCACGACTGGTGTGTTGAGGTAAAAGGAGGTATACCCAAAAAACTTTACGAAGATGTGTTTGAGTTTAAATATAATAACCTCGAATCTCTGGAATTATTATTAAAACAACATTCAAATGATACTGCTGCTGTTATCATAACTCCATTAGGTCATTCTCTAGCTGCACCAATAGAAGAACCAAAAAAAGGATTCCTCGAAGGCGTTAAAAAATTATGCGAACAACATCGTGTTGTTTTAGTATTTGATGAAATAAGAACTGGCTTTAGAGTTTCATTAGGAGGTGCTCAAAAATATTACAGAGTGACTCCTGATTTAGCGGTATTCGGTAAAGCGATGGCCAATGGATATCCAATTGGTGCTGTTACCGGCAAAGCAGATATCATGCAAGAAGGGGAAAGTAATGTATTTATCTCTTCCACTTTTTTTCCAAATAGCTTAAGCTATATCGCAGCGCTGAAAACCATTGAAATACTCGAACGTGATAAGGTAATTGAAGAGATCTGGAAAAAAGGAGCTCATTTCAATGAACAAGTTGGAAACCTCTTAAAAAAATATCCTGTTGGTGCGAGGATTAGTGGAATCCCCCCCATGATGTTTATCACTTTCGACAAAGATAACGATGGTATTTACAAGGCTAAGCGGAATGACTTTTATACTGAATTAATTCGAAAAAAAGTTTTCCTACAGCCTTATCACCATGGATATATCTGCTATCGTCATACGCAACATGATTTAGATTATACCATAAGTGCCATTGAAGAATCACTTATTTATCTAACAAAAAAGTATGAATACAAAGCTGTTTATTAAACTATTGTATAGAGAGATTATTTGAGACTAAAACTATGAAAGAAAATCAATTACATAAAGGATTGGGAAAATTATTCTGCTCACCTAATGCTGATGATATGAGAGCATTTTTCAAGGGCAAAGATAAGTCCATGAGAAACAAACTAACTACGGTATCTGAAGCAGTCCAGGCTTTTATTAACGATGGTGATTACATAGCCATAGGGGGATTTGGAGGAGTTCGCATTCCCACTGCAGTGATTCATGAAATTATACGCAAAAGAAAAAAAGATCTGGGATTCGCAGGTCATGTTTCCACTCATGATTGTCAATTGTTAAGTGCAGGTAATTGTTTTAACAGATGTGATGCTGCTTATATTGTTGGATTAGAAGCTCGCGGTCTATCAAAAAATGCAAGACGTATTTTTGAGTCCGGAGATATTGAAATTACAGAATGGTCAAATGCGGCATTAGCATGGCGTTTTAAGGCAGCTGCAATGGGCATTCCATTTTTACCTGCAAGAGTAATGCTAGGTACAGATACATTTAAATACTCTGCAGCTATTGAAATTGAATGTCCCTTTACGCAACAAAAACTGGCTGCATTACCAGCTCTGTATCCTGATGTGGCCATTATTCATGTGCACAAAGCAGATATTTATGGTAATTGCCAGATTAACGGAATCCTAGTAGCTGATGATGATATTGCTAAAGCCTCAAAGAAAGTGATTGTAACAACTGAAAAAATTATCAGCAACGAAGAAATAAGAAGAGAACCTGAAAAAACTGTTATTCCATATTGGAATGTAGATGCAGTTATTGAAATGCCTTATGGCTCCTATCCTGGTAATATGCCGGGAGAATATTTCTCTGACGAAGCACATCTTAAAAAATGGCTACTAGCAGAGAAAGATCCTGAAGCTTTTGAAAAATTCATAGAACACCAAATCTATATTTCGTCAGACTTTTATGAATATCTGGAAAAGAATGGTGGTATGAATAAAATAAAAGAATTGATCCGATTAGAACATCTTTATTAACGAACATCGAACCAATAAATATACAGTCCATAAAGAAAGGAACGGTTCTTTAAAGGCTGGATAAAATGAGGAACCGTTCCTAAATCATAACCATAACTGGATCGCCATGAAAATACAATACAATCCAATGGAACTCATGATTACCATTGCTGCCAGAAACCTGGAGGATGGAGCAATGGTTGTTGTAGGAACAGGAGTTCCCTGCGCAGCTGCAATGCTTGCTCAAATGACTCATGCCCCAAATCTTACTATTTTATTTGAGGCCGGAGGTATTGCTCCTATCCTACCTACAATGCCAATTTCGGTAGGAGATTCAAGAACAACGCACAAAGCACTTAAAGCTACTTCTATGGCTGAAATTATGGAGTTATGCCAGGCAGGCATCGTGGATTATTGTTTTTTAGGCGGGGCCCAAATTGATAAGTATGGCAATCTAAATTCAACCATTATTGGCGATAATTATTACAAACCCAAAACCAGATTCCCGGGAAGCGGTGGTGCTAATGATTTAGCATCTCTTTGCTGGAAAACATTGGTAGTAACTCCACAAAACCAGAAACGATTTGCAAATAAGGTTGATTTTATAACAACACCAGGATATTTGCAAGGTGGTACATCACGATATGAGGCCGGACTACCAGCACAAACGGGTCCATATAAAGTTATTACAGATATTGGTGTGTATGGTTATCATCCTCAAACGAAAGAAATGATGCTATTATCATTACATCCCGGTAAAACCATTGAAGATGTAAACAATAATGCTGAATTTGAAATATTAATACCTGATGAATTTGAAACAACAGTAGAGCCATCAGAAGAAGAGCTTAAAACATTAAGAGAAAAAGTAGATCCTACCCAAGTAATTATAGGAAGAGCCTAGATGAAAAGGATTTATAAACAGCTATGCTAACAACTAAAAATCACAGCCATGAAAAAGATGATCATAACATGTGCAGTTTGTGGTGCAGAAACAACACGGGAACATAATCCTAATTTACCTTTAACTCCTCTCGAAATTGCACAATCTACCTATGAGGCCTATTTAAAAGGAGCAGGAATTGTTCATCTTCATGTTCGTGATAAAGATGGCAATCCTACGCAAGATACCGGAGTATTTAAAGAAACCATTCGATTAATAAGAGAAAGGTGTGATATCGTAATTGAAATAACCACTGGTGGAGCAGTTGGAATGACCGATGATGAAAGAGTTGCTGTTATTGAAGTACTTCAGCCAGAAATGGCTTCGCTTGATTGTGGAACCGTAAATTTTGGCAATGAATATATTGTAAATACACTACCAACCATACGACGATTTGCTAAAGAAATGCAGAAATATGAAGTTCGTCCCACGCTGGAATGTTTTGATATTTCTCATATCACAGCTGCTAATGTATTAATAAAAGAAGGGTTATTAAAGCCTCCATTCCATTTTGGACTAGTTATGAATGTGCCCGGAGGAATTCCCTATGATGTTGAATTATTACAATTTCTTGTTAACAGACTAACTGAAGGAGCATACTGGACTGTGATGGGAATTGGCAGGGCCAGTTTGCCGGCTCAATATGGAGCTGTGAGTATTGGCAGTGGTTTTATCAGAGTTGGCTTTGAAGACAATGTTTATTACTCTAAAGGAGTGTTGGCTGAAAGTAATGCACAAATGGTTGAAAGGGCTGCAAGAATAGCCCAGGAAGCTGGTTATGAAATTGCAACACCAACTGATGTAAGAACGCTTTTTCAATTAAAAGGAATATAAGCTATTAACTTGTTGATATGGAATTAAAAGGGAATAAATACGGCACACACAGAGTTGTTGAACCACATGGCGTTTTACCTCAACCTGCAACCATTGTAAATAACGATATGACTCTGTTATATGACAATGAAATACACATTGATGTGGATATTTTAAATATTGATTCTGCAAGTTTTACACAAATAAAAGAACAAGCCAACGGCAACAACGACCTAATTAAATCCATCATTAAAAATATTGTGGCCAAACAAGGTAAAATGAAAAATCCGGTAACCGGATCGGGAGGAATGCTGATTGGAACGGTAGAAAAAATAGGTTCGGCAATTGAGCATCGTACAAACATAAATATAGGTGACCGTATTGCAACGCTGGTTTCTTTATCATTAACACCCCTAAAAATAAATGAAATAATTGAGGTTAAACCAGAAATTGATCAGGTAAAAGTAAAAGCCAAAGCCATTCTTTTTCTAAGTGGCATCTATGCTAAACTTCCTTCTGATATATCAGAAACACTTGCTCTTGCAGTTCTTGATGTTTGTGGAGCTCCAGCTCAAACCCAACGTTTGGTAAAAAAAGGAGACACTGTTGTTGTGCTTGGAGCCGGAGGTAAATCAGGTATGCTATGCTGTTATGCAGCCAAAGAAATAGTTGGTAATAAAGGATTGGTTATTGGGGCTGATTATAATGATGAAAATATTAAGCGACTAAAAGATATCGATGTTTGCCACCATGTAATTAAACTAAATGCAACAAATGCTTTGCAATGCTATCAATCTATACAGGAACTCACCAATGGAACTTTGGCCGATGTTGTCATCAATAATGTAAATATCCCTAATACAGAAATGGGCTCCATTTTAATGTGTAAGGATCGTGGTACGGTTTACTTTTTTAGCATGGCCACTTCGTTTACAAAAGCTGCATTAGGAGCCGAAGGCATAGGTAAAGATATTAATATGCTCATTGGTAATGGCTATGCACTTGGTCATGCTCAACTGACTTTGGATATCATCAGAAAAAACGAAAAAATAAGAGCTCTTTACGAACAGTTATTCACTTAAGGGAGAAAGAAGGAACAGGGAACAAGGAACAAGGAGAAAGGTAATAAAGCTTGTGTTGAACTAAGGTTAGAAACAAATAAAATCTACATAATGAAAAGAAAATTCGCACATGTTAACTATAAAGATATTCCACTTTTTAAGGATGTAACGGAGGAAGAATGGAATGACTGGAAATGGCAGATGCGAAACGCCATAAGAGATATTCCTACACTTGAAAAAGTTTTAGACCTGAACGAGGAAGAACGTGATCATTTATCGCAAACACTGGATCAGTTTAAAATGGCTATCACCCCATATTATGCAGCTTTAATGGACAAAGAAAACAATGATTGTCCCATTAGAAAAATGGCTGTTCCGCAGTTAAAAGAATTATATGTTGATCCTTCCGACCTTAATGACCCTTTAAATGAAGATGGCGATTCTCCGGTTTCAGGACTTACTCATCGGTATCCTGACAGAGTGTTATTATTAGTTACCAGAGAATGTTCTATGTATTGTCGCCATTGCACACGACGACGGATTGTAGGTGAAACAGATACAAGTTCAGGGAAAGATCAGCTTCAAAGGGATTTTGATTATATACGTAACAATCCGGAAATCCGTGATGTAATTATTTCCGGTGGTGATCCACTTGTATTAAGCGATGAACGTATTGATTACATTTTAACTGAACTCAGAAAAATAGATCACGTTGAAATTATAAGAATAGGTAGCCGAATGCCTGTAGTTCTTCCGCAGCGTATTACAGATCATTTATGCGAAGTCATTAAAAAGCATCATCCGGTGTACGTAAACACGCACTTCAACCATCCAAAAGAAGTAACTATTGAAGCACAAAAAGCATGTGAAAAATTAGCTAACGTTGGTGTTCAGCTGGGCAACCAAAGCGTGTTATTAAAAGGCATTAATGATTGTCCGAATATTATGAAAGGCTTGGTGCATGATTTACTAATGATCAGAGTGAAACCTTATTATATCTATCAATGCGATTTATCTGAAGGCATTTCTCATTTCAGAACAACTATTTCGAAAGGCATTGAAATCATTGAGAATTTAAGAGGTCATACTTCAGGGATGGCTGTTCCAACTTTTGTGGTTGATGCTCCAGGCGGAGGAGGAAAAATACCTGTAATGCCCGATTATCTGATATCTCAAACTGAAAAAAGAGTAGTCCTTAGAAATTATGAAGGCATGATATCAAGCTACACACAACCTTCTGATTACCATAGTCATGATCCAAAGAAATGTGAATATTGTCAAAATGAATTTTTATGGGCAAAAGATGGTGTGGCTAAATTATTAAACGAAGGAGGAACTTTAAAACCTCAGGAATTAAGAAGAGAGCAAAGAACAAATGGAAAGCATTAGAATACAGTTGACAGGCAGCAGGTGGCAGTCTGCAGGTGGCAGTTGACAGTCTGCAGTCAGTTAGCAATTGGCAGTTGGCTGAAAAAATAAATGATTTAAGAAGCAATAAAAGTGTTAAACAGCAATTGGACATATCATTTTTTTAATAACACCACATTTATTTTAGGTAATAGAAAAAATGCAGGTAAAACTACTTTTATGAATCTTGCTTTAAACTTTATTCGAAAAGTAGAGTCTCCTACATTTCTTTCAGTAGGAATAGATGGTGAAAATGAAGATACCATTGAAGGAAGAAATAAACCCCAAATAGCTGCACTTCCTAAAGATATTTTGGTGACAACACTACCTATGATAAAGAAAAGCGATGCTCAGTTTAAATTACTAAAGGCATTTCCGTTTTATACGTCTTTAGGTCAAATTGTTATTGCTCAAAACCTGAGAGAAGGTCACATTGAATTGGTTGGACCGGAGAATAACAACCAGTTAACCTGTATTATTAATTACTTAAGGAATGAACTCAATTGTAAGACCATTGTAATTGATGGAGCTGCAAACAGAAAAACACCACTTAGCTCTTTTGAAAATGCAGGGTTCTTTTACATTATCAGCATGGATAAAAGAACCCTAACAAAAGCTCTTGAAACCTGCAAATTTCTTGCATTGAGTTCATCTTTTGAAACACCTAATTACGATGATAAAAATCAGAATATTTACTATGTACAAGGCGCATTAACCACCTCAAAGATTCATGAAATACCTGGCCATATTTCAAAATTAGTAGTAGAAAATTTTACATCGGTATTTCTTAGTTACAAACAATTAGTACAACTACAAGAACAATTCAAAATTCAGGTTAAATCCAAATTTAAATTAAACGGTATAGTAGTAATTCTTAAGGATATAAAAAGTAGCGAGTTTATTAAAATGTATAAACAAAACAGCATTGATATTGAATTAATTATAAATCCGTATGTCAATTAAAAATGCCATATTATTTAGTGATTTTGAGTGGTTTAACAAACTATATCAACCACACTCTCCATATGGTTTAGAAGCCAAAAAGAGGGCATCATTTATTGTGGATTATAATGAACTCGAAAAACAATATACCACGACTGATCTGTTTATTCATTTTATCAATTCAAATAACGATTATGCAAATAAAATTGAACTTCATTTATCAAAAACAGACCGTTTAAATACGCTGGATAAAGAGGATTTTGACGCAGCAGATCTATTGCTTATTAAAAAGCTTTTAATCCACTATAAAGCAATTTCTCAAATCCTTACTTCAAAAATGAAGAACTTAATTGGTATTGAATTCACCTCATCATCATTATTAAACGCATTATCTCCCGATAATGACACAAGCGAATCATTTTATTTAGCCTCTTCATTTAGTGAGGATTTGAAAAGTATCCGAAATCAAATTATAGAACAGAATCTCATTTTATCTGGAATAAAACAGACTTTATATCAAGAAATTAAAGAGTTATTAAATCTGGATTTTACTTATCACGACTTTTTGCTAGTGGATAAATCAGAAAAACAAATATTTGAAAGCAATCTGGTGCAAACAGAATTTTATGATAGCCACATGATATTGGTAAAACCTGTTTATCCAAAAGCCTACCTAAAAGCTCAATTCAATAAAGAAGAATTATTAAGTAAAGAAGCAGATGAAGAGAAAAAGGTGTTAGGCAAATTATCGAAACTAATCCATCAAGAAGAAGAGCAAATTAATAAATACATCAAACATATTGAATGGATAGATACCCATTTGGCCAAAGCTAGATTGGCTGTTCAATTTAATTTAAACAAACCTCATCTTGGCAAAAATCAATCTCTTAATGTATCTCAGGGAAGATGGCTTCCACTGGAAGATGAACATTCAAAATCAGCATTAAAATACACTCCTTTAACAGCAGGTTTTAATAGTAATACCATATTGCTGTCTGGCTCAAATATGGGTGGAAAAACTGTTTTACTTAAAACTTTAGTTTTTCTTCAATTATTAGCCCAATATGGATTTTTCGTACCTGCAGAGAGTTTCGTATCTAAAATATTCAACAACATAAAAATACTCTGTAATACTCAAAAATATGAAACCAAAGGTTTAAGTTCTTTTGGAGAAGAAATTTACCTTTTAAATGATGTTTTATTATATAAAGATAAACCTGTTTTATTTATTGCAGATGAATTAGCTCAAACAACCAATGCTACTGAAGCTAAAGCTATTTTATATGCTGTATTAAAGCACTTAGCTCAAACCTGTGATACAACCAGTTTCATATCTACTCATTTTATTAATATCCCAACCATAAAAGGTGTTTCAAAATACAAAATGAAAGGATTAAACTATGCTGATTTTAAAAAATTTTATACTCACACAACCCACAATACTATCAGCGAAAAAATCAGATGTATTAATTCTTTCATGCAATATGAAGTTGAACCAGACAATGGCTCTCCTCCCTCCTTTGATGCGCTAACCATTGCCCAGCTATTAGGTTTAGATGAAAACATTATACATGAGGCAAAAAACTATTTAAAGACTCAAAAAGGAATGAAATAAAACTGTGAACCATGTCATACTCAAAACTAAATCTGGATCAGAATAAAATAAAAAAAGCCCGGCAATTATCTAAACAGATTGCTCAACCTGTAAATAGTTATATTTTAAAACACACCACCGACACTATTGAAAGAGCCACATTACGAATTCTTGGTGCTGATGATATCAACATAAACGGCATTCCGGTTCCTAATTTAATAGTAGATTCTTTAGGAAAGAGAATTGAATCCGGGGCTACTTCCTATTATATCAATGCTTTAATACGTAAAAACATTACGCCTCAACAACTCAATAATCAAATTGCCGAAGGGTTAGATATATCATTAATTAACCTTACCGACAAAGGTTTAATAGAAAACAAAGCTCAGGAACTTATTCAAATATTTGATACGAAAGTAAAACAACATATCAAATATAGAAACCAAAAAATAAGTCAGTATAAGGAAAAAGAGAATAATCCCCTACTCTACTTAATTGTTGCAACTGGTAATATTTACGAAGACGTAAAACAAGCAAAGGCTGCTGCCCGACAAGGAGCAGATATTATTGCTGTCATCAGAACTACTGGACAAAGCTTACTTGATTATGTTCCTTACGGAGCCACAACAGAAGGTTTTGGAGGTACTTACGCAACACAGGAAAATTTTAAAATCATGCGTAAGGCATTAGATGACGTTGGAGAAGAAATTGGCAAATACATTCGTCTGGTCAATTACTGCTCCGGTTTATGCATGCCCGAAATTGCAGCCATGGGAGCTGTAGAAAGGTTGGATATGATGTTAAACGATTCCATGTACGGAATCTTATTCAGGGATATTAACATGTATCGTACCTTTGTGGATCAGAAGTTCTCAAGGATGATCAACGCCTTTGCTGATATCACCATCAACTCAGGTGAAGACAATTATCTGACTACTTCAGATGCTTACGAAAAAGCATACACAGTAACCGCATCGCAATTTATTAATGAGCAATTTGCATATGATAGCGGTTTACCTGCACGACTTATGGGCCTTGGGCATGCTTTTGAGATGAATCCTGAAAAAGAAAACGGATTTCTTTATGAAATGGCTCAGGCTCAAATGGCCAGAGAAATATTCCCGGAAGCACCTTTAAAATATATGCCTCCAACCAAATATATGACAGGAGATATTTTTAAAGGTTTTATCATGAATGCCATGTTCAACTTTGTTGCCAAGGCTACCAATCAAAGCATTTTGCTTTTGGGTATGCTTACCGAAGCCATTCATACTCCGTTTATGCAAGATCGCTTTTTGGCCGTTTCAAACGCCCAATATATCATGAATAACATAAAAGACTTTGCCAACGATATTGAATTTAAAAAGGACGGTATGATGCAAAACAGAGCTAAAGAAGTGCTGGATCAAACCATTTCGTTTTTAGAAGAAGTAAACAACAAAGGCTTATTTAATGCTATCGAACAAAAAATGTTTGCTGAAATCAGTCGCCCTAAAAATGGAGGAAAGGGATTAGATGGAGTCTATGAAAAATCTCCTCACTATTACAATCCAGTGTATGAGTATTTAGAAAATGAGTTAGAAATTAATCCCGTAATTGATGAAAGGAGGAACCTAAAATGATGATTAAATCTTACGGAGATACAATAAACGACGGTGCTGTTCAATTATCTTTTACACTACCAGTTCGTCACTCGGCAAAAGCAGATGAAGCCGCAAAGCAATACGCTCATAAGCTGGGATTCAACGATGTGGAGGTTGTACATTCCAATGCTTTATCTGATGAGTTTTCCTTTTTTGTAGTGTATGGTAAAACGCATGTACAAATAGATTATGATAAAATTGAAGTGGAAGAGGTCAGTAAATCAATGGACTTTTACGAAGTAAATGATTTTATCAAAGAACACATTAAACGTCCTGTAGTAATTGTTGGTGCTTGCACAGGAACCGATGCGCATACTGTTGGTATCGATGCTATTATGAATATGAAAGGTTTTGATCAGCATTATGGCTTAGAGCGATATCCTATGATAGAAGCCTATAATCTTGGCGCTCAGGTTTCCAACGAAGAATTGATAAGAAAAGCTGTTGCACTAAAAGCGGATGCTATTTTGGTATCGCAAATTGTTACTCAGAAAGAAGTTCATATTCATAACATGACTGAATTAATAGAGTTAATGGAAGCTGAGGGAATTCGATCTGATGTAATTGTTGTTGCCGGAGGTCCCAGAATAGGAAACAAACTGGCTATGGAACTTGGTTACGATGCTGGTTTTGGCCGAGGTACATATCCGGAAAACGTAGCTTCGTTTATCGTTGAAAAATTGACAAATATGGCAATACACCCATAAAAACAATTAGCTAAATACACTTCAAATTGTACGAATAAACCTAAATATCATGAAACGATCATGTAAAATTTAATGATCCAATTTTTCATACAGGAGGATGATTAAATTTTCTTGAGAGTTCCATATGGCAATTGAAAGAAAAAAGAAACATATGAAAAAAGAAATCTATATCGTTGACGCAGCAAGAACAGCCATTGGAAACTTTGGTGGTTCGTTATCATCAATATCTCCTGCTAAAATGGGTGCTACTGTGGTTAAAGAACTTTTAAAAAGAAACGGTCTTAACGGAAGTGAAGTGGATGAAGTATTGATGGGATGTATTTTACAAGCCGGCCACGGACAGAATATTGCCCGCCAAATAGCCATTAAAGCAGGTATTCCTGTTGAAAAAACAGCCATGTCAATCAATATGGTTTGTGGATCTGGTTTAAGAAGTGTAGCACTTGCAGCTCAAAGTATTATTGCCGGAGATAGTGAATTGATTGTTGCCGGAGGTTCTGAAAACATGTCGCAAGCTCCTTACCTGCTACCCAATGCCCGAACAGGTTATCGTATGGGTAATCATACGGTTGTAGATTCCATGATTTTTGATGGGTTAACCGATATTTTTAACCAGTACCACATGGGTATCACAGCCGAAAACCTGGCAGAGAAGTATCATTTATCGCGAGAGGATCAGGATGCGTTTGCTGCCAAATCCCAAAATAAAGCAGAAAGAGCTATTAAAGAAAATCGCTTTGAAGCAGAAATTATTTCTATAGAAATACCTCAACATAAAAAAGATCCTATCATATTTAAACAAGATGAATTTGTTCGTTTTGGGGTAACGCCTGAATCCCTTTCCAAGCTTCGTCCGGCATTTAAAAAAGATGGAACAGTTACTGCTGCAAATTCCTCGGGTATTAACGATGGTGCTGCTGCAGTTATTGTGGCTAGCAAACAAGCCTGTGAAAAGTATCATCTGAAACCAATAGCTAAAATAGCTTCTTACGCATGGCATGGAACCGATCCGGCTTACATGGGTTTGGGGCCTGTTGAAGCCATAAAAAAAGCACTGCTTAAAACCCATTGGAAAATGGAAGAAGTTGAGCTCATTGAAGCCAATGAAGCTTTTGCAGCCCAATCGCTTGCGCTAATGCAAGAGTTAAATCTAAATCCTGAAATCACTAATGTGAATGGTGGGGCTATTGCCCTGGGCCATCCCATTGGAGCCAGCGGTACACGTATTTTAACCACACTAATTCACGAAATGGTAAAACGGAAATCAAAGAAAGGATTGGCATCTCTTTGTATTGGTGGAGGAATGGGAATTGCAATGTGTTTGGAAGGAATTGAATAATCTAATTTTAATATTTTTTTAAATAAGTAAATCCAGAACTCAACATAAAACACTTATATCAATTAATTAAGAGAGCTTAATAATAAATATTGTACCTCAAACATTTAGTAACACAATAGTTTATTTCATAACTTGAATAAATTATAATGCGGAGGGATTGGTATGGAAAATTCTACAAATGTTACAATTAGAGATACTCACAAAAGAAAAAAAGTAAATATTACCTCTGATTCCAAACCTGATATTAATGATTTAACCATTGCAAAATGGCAAACTTTAATAGATACACTGGCTAAAATTGTTAACGTTCCTTCGGGATTAATTATGCGTTTAAATAAAGACTCTATTGAAGTTTTCATAAAAAGCAATACAGCGCAAAATCCGTATGTTTTACACGAAAAAACACCACTGAAATATGGTTTGTATTGCGAAACAGTAATAGGAACTCAAAAACAATTAATTATATCTAATGCTTTAAAAAGTAAAATATGGAGTACAAACAACCCGGATATTGATCTTAATATGATTTCGTATCTGGGTGTTCCTATTAATTGGCCCGACGGAGAATGCTTTGGGACTGTTTGTGTTTTAGACCATAAAGAAAATTACTACAATAATGATTTTATTGATTTAATACACCAAATAAAACAACATATAGAAGTTGATTTAGAGCTTATTTTACACAATAAAGAACTCACCGAAATAAATGAGGTAAAAACAAAATTTTTGTCGCTTATTTCACATGATATCAGAGGTAACTTAGGCACCATTCATCAGTTTCTGCAATTGATTACCACTAATTTTGATCAATTCAATTTATCCGAATTAAAAAAAACATTGATCTCATTAAGTCAAATGAGTTCCTCCTCATTTACTACGCTTGACAATTTACTTAAATGGTCAAAAATTGATTTGGTAAAATTAAAAGCGCATATAGAGCCTGTTAATATCAATGAAGTAATGAATGAACTTTTATCATTCTTTAATCTTGCGCTTAAATTAAAATCTGTTCAAGTAAATACATCATTCGAAACGGATGAGATGATCATAAAAACAGATAAAAATATGATTACAGCTATTCTGAGAAATCTGATTTCCAACGCAATAAAATACAACAAAACAGCAGGTAAAATTGATATAAATGTTGTACAGCAAAACAATCGTCACCTAATAACAATAAAAGATACCGGAATAGGTATACCAGAACCGGATTTACAGAATTTATTTAAATACAGTATTAAACAATCATTAAATTCTAAAGATCATAGCAGTACCAGGATAGGGCTAATTTTAACCAAAGAATTTATTGATAAAATTGGAGCTACGATAACTGTTGACAGTAAGATTAACATAGGAACTACTGTAGAAATAACAATCTGAAATTATGGTAAATAAAATCAAACAGATTGTATTGTCCTCTCCTACTCAAATTGAATTTAAAGATAAATACGGCCTGTTTAAACTCCCTAAATCCATTGATATAGAGGAAACAAAATTATTAGGTGATTTTGAATTAAAAGTGAATAGAATTTTAAACCACTAATGATGGATTCGTTTTTTAACCACGTATATGGTGCTTATTTATTGGTGTTTGTTTGATAAATATACCATAAAAAAACAATGGTAAACCCTTCTAAGATGCAATAAAAATACGATTTAAAGCACTATAATTAAAGCACATATTATAAACACATTAATAATTAATTGCTGGAATATTGTTTAGTTCAACAAACCCTCCAATCTGTAGGGTATGCAAGCAACCCTACATTAGAGGCTAAGTGTTAGCAAACGTAATTATTTTCAAGGTAACTAATAATCTGTTTTTTTTAATTTATGAATAGTTCAGGATAGATCTTCTTCAGGTAATTCTTCATATTCTTTATCAATTTCTTGTATTGTTTTCATTCGAGTAAATATGTCTTTTCTATGATTGGTTATTTTAGTGCCTAACGTGTGCTACATGAATTGGGGTGCATTTTGCGGCTAACATCATTGTCAAACAATACAAAACTCAATTCGGGAAACTACTTCCCAACACTATGCTTTTGCACCCATATTTATTGTAGCGTATTACCGCTTGGTTTTTCTATTCTTTTTGCCAATTTGATTTCTAATTCTTCAATGCTAGGTAATTTCGTTTTTATTTTCTCAGGAATAGCATCTGTTAATCTATACTCACTTATGCCCATTGGTTTATTTATGTCTCTTAGTGCATATTCTGCCTCGATCTTATCTTTTTTCTTACATAATAAAATTCCTATTGTTGGATTATCTCCTTCACATTTTATCTGACTATCAACTGCTGATAAATAAAAGTTTAACTTTCCTGCATATTCAGGCTTAAATTTTCCTGCCTTAAGCTCAATTACTATATAACATTTCAACTCAATATGGTAAAAAAGTAAGTCGATAAAATAATCAGTTTCACTTACTTCAATTTTATATTGTCTCCCAACAAAAGCAAAACCTTTACCAAGTTCAAGTAAAAATCTTGTTATGTTCTTTACCAACTCATCTTCAATGGCTTTTTCTAGTGCATCGTCATGTAATCCTAAAAAATCAAAATTATACGGATCTTTTAATGACTGAACTGCAAGTTTTGCTTGCTCTTCAGGCAATGTCTCTGGAAAATTAGTAGTTGATTTTCCTTTGTTTAAATAAAGCTTATTTGCGAGTTGAATCTCTAAAGTATCTCTATCCCAATTGTTTTTTATCGTTTCCATGCAATAAAATTCTGCTTCATCTAAATTCTTTACTTTAGAAATAATCAAGCGATTATGTCCCCATGGAATTTGTGTCACGCATTGTGGCACAAATGGATATTTTACTGAATAAAACTTATACCATTGAAGCATTGCATAAATATTACGACGTGAAAAACCCTTTAATTCAGGAAATTCGTTTTTCAACTCAATAGATACTTGTTCTACTAACTTACTACCCCAATTACTATTAATTTGCCTTTCTGCAATATCCTTACCTAATTCCCAATACATTTCTAGTAACTGAGAATTGATTGTCAATGCAACCTTAGTCCTTGCAACATGAATTTTGGATTTCAACTGATTAATCCAATTATTATATTCTTTCGTATTAAATAATTCATTCATATTACGAAAATAGTAATTATAATGTATTTCTGTTCTATGCTGTTCTTCTTTAAACTTAGCTGTAACGGTTGTGATAAGTTTTCGGGTGGCGTTAGAAATTGCGATTCTTTCCGCCATTACAAACTGCCTAGAAATAGCACAGCTTTCAATTTAAGCTATTCTGCCATCTGAAATTTATTGCGTATGGGCTGGCATTTATTCTTGTCTATTCTTTTTTATAATCTTATTCCCAATCTTAAATCCAATACCAATAAATATTATAATAATCCCAAAAGTCAAATACTCCCATTCTCCTCTAAAATTCATTGATGGCATATTACTATGTCGACTATCAATTTGGGATAATAAGAATTGAAAAATATTTGCTATTACGAATCCAAATCCTGAGATATAGAATAATTTGTTTAAAATGATTAGTAAGTCGGAAATATCGTCTTTTTGCTTATTTGGCTCTTTGTTAATGAATTTATCCCTTAGGAAATTTAATACAATTACAAGAAGATAAACGACTATTATTGCAAAAACTAATTTGATGAAAATCGAGGTAAAGCCCCCTAAAAAGTCTGCATTCAGGTTAAATGATTGTTTTGGGTCCATTTGTTAATTTTTGAAGATTTATAACTTAAACTTATTTATATATTTTTCTTAAAGGTTTTTTATGTCCATAGTTTGTAGCTTGTTTTTATGCCTGCCTATAACGGATAACAATAAGGAACGTAGGCATTTCGAAGTTCCTACCTTTCAATTTACCGAGCCGTATATTAAATGTTATGTCGTTCAATTTTAGCACTTTCCGCCCTATGTATTTTATTGCGTGTTGGGTACAGTTATTTTTCCTCATAGCATTCATAGGTCATGTTTCTTTTTCTGAAGTAATCTTCTAAAGACTCTAAACCTAGTTGATGTCTTTCATATTCTGCCTTTTCACAGTCACAAATAACTATTTTATCATTACCTGCAACCCCATATGAGCCAATGGGCTGACAGACATCATAAGATATTGTCTTCCCTCTTCTTTTTCTTTCTCCAATAAACTCAAGATTTTTATAGTCCAATGGATAAGCTACATTATAAGGTGATAAATCCCCTCTTAAAATAGCATCAACTAAAACAGGCTTTAAGTTGTCAACTTGTTCTTTTGAAAAGTGGTGCAACATGATTGTTACTTCCCCATAAGCATACTTTCCACCTTCATTTCCATCTCCAATTATAAATCTCCCAGGCCATTTGCAATTATTTTCTTTGATGATTTCTAAAAGTCGTATATAATTTTTAGCGTCTGTTTTTTGCATTTTTCTTACACTTCCAAAAATCGGATGCCGAACCGCTTGGTCTTTATCAACCATTTTCAACAGTTCCTCTCTAAGTGTTAAATTCAAGCCATTAAGGTATTTCTTCCGAATAGAATCATAATTATTATTCAGCATTGTCCATTCGGCTGATTTTTTAAAACTTGACAGTGCCTTTTTAATACTTTTAATAGTTAACCCAACTCTGATTCCACTTTTAAGGTACTTGTAAACTTTCTCGTATTCAACAAGTTTTTCTGCGTTGATAGCTGCTAATAAGTAATCATCTTTAAATGGCTTTTCTACTAAATCAAAGGCTATTTGGTAAAGAGAATCAGATTTATAAAAAGCTTCATCTAAATTTGCAATTTCAGCATTATTAATTTCTTTGTAATATTTCAAATAAGTTTGTCCAAATACATTTTGAAATCCCAAGATTAAAATTGCAATCGATAGTATTAAAATCTGTTTCATAGTTTTTGTTTGTGGTTTGTCATAATTATACCCAACGGCTCGAATATGCGTAGTGCGGGATTTCAAAGCTCCAACCTATCAAATTATACTGCCGTTTATTAATTGCTATATCATTCATATTTAACACTTTCCCCGCATTACATATATTTATTGTTGTGCTTAGTTATTCGTTCTCTTCTAATACTGTTATTATTCTACTTTCTACATCTTGCTTAATTCGATAGTCTATCTCTTTACCACAATTGCATCTATTTCCAGCAGGATATTTTTCTGTCATTCGAATAACAGATTCCGTGCAATTCATACAATATGGAATTAACTTCTCAATGTGAAATTCTTCGTTTTTCACAATTGCTTTAAACTTGAACAAATATTTATCAGGTGTACCATTTATAGTGACTGGAAAATCAGTAGGAACCCTTTTAATCGCTTTTAGCATTTGTCTCTCTTTTTTACTCCTTGATTGAAATATTGACTTATATAGTCTCCTTAAGATAAATATTACCACCAAGTAAAATATCACTTCCCATAAATAGAATTGATAACTAAAAAATTTAATAAAGCTATTGGTGCTGTTCGAGAAAAATTCACCAACCGATTTCAAGTTATCACCAACTTTAATATAAGCTCCAAATATTAATAATAGTATAGGAAATATGTAAGGCTTAAAAACATTGTCAATAAAATTCTTCATAATATCTTAGTTATTTAAATGAATTCATTCCAATCAATATTTGACCAATTAAAGCTTGGTATTTGAGGAATCGGTGGAATTGCTGGAATAGGATGTACAGGTGGTACATTAGGAACTGGAGGTACAGGAGGTACTTCAGGAACTGGAGGAACTGGTCCATTTGTTGCTCCGCGAACAAAAGCAACAGAGTTTCCTGTCGAATCTCTAAAAAAGCCATTTGTATATGTTCCTCGATAATTTCCTCTTAAATCAAAAACAGTTTGATTATTTATAAAACCAATACTTATTCCATTCAAGTCATAAATTTCAGTTCCATTTATCCAAGCTATTGTCCTTCCATTTCTATTAAATATAGCATTCATAATCTGTCTCTGTTTTAATTAAGCACAACGTTGAGTGTATGCGTAGTGGCGGATTACGGAGTACTGCACTATCAAACCGAGAGGGTGTTGAAGCGAGCCACAAACCTTGATATTTACTACTTCCCCCGCCATTACGTATGACACATTGTTGAACTAAACCCGCAAAGCGGGAGCTTAGGCTAAAACTAACAAAATTCGTAAGATAATTACATCTTCTACCATTATTAATTTTAAATACAATTGTAATGAGTAGAGAATCTTACCTACAACAAGCTTGTAAAGCAGTTCCTGAATTTAAACTTATCAGCGAACAATTTTTGCGTAAATACACCATTGCCGGAAAATCAGCGTCCTGTACCCGTAATTACCTGATGCAAATTTCTAAAATGGTGTTGTATTTTAAGTGTTCACCCCTGGAGCTGTCCATTGATCAGATGGAAGAATATTTATTTGAAATCCAAATCAACGAAAAACCCAGTCGCAGCTCTTTCAAACATCTGGTATATGGTTTAAGAGCCATGTTTTCTATGTTTAAAAATGAAGAACTATTGCTGGCACTCCCTCCTATTAAAAGTAGTAAAGCCTTACCTGTGGTGTTATCGCAACAGGAAGTTAAAACACTACTAAAAACACCTAAACTCTTAAAACACAGAATTCTATTTGCCATCATTTATGATTGTGGTCTTCGTATTTCGGAAGTGCTCAACTTAAAAATTGAAGATCTGGATTTTGACCGCAAACAAATACACATCAAACAATCTAAGCATAAAAAAGACCGATATGTACCAATGTCTAACCTTACAATTCGGGGTTTATATACTTACTTTCAAACGGTGTGTCCTCAAACATGGGTATTTAATGGTAAAATCAGAGGTGAGCAATTCAGTACTACTGGTGCCAGACATGCCATGAAAGAGGCGGTTAAAAAGGCCGGTATTAATAAATCTGTTTGTATTCATACCCTCAGACATAGCTATGCGACACATCTGCTGGAAATGGGACTCGATATTGTGAGCGTTAAAAACCAGTTGGGACATGCTGAAATTCGAACTACGATGATGTATCTGCATATTGCGCAAACTTCGCCCAATGCTGGTTTTAGTCCCTTGTCGAAAATGTATCCTAATGTTTGATCCCTCTGATATTGCTACTGTAATCAGACGCTTTTTACCGGATCTTTTAAATTTAAGAGGATTCACGGAATATCAACTTAAGGTTTTAAATGCGCTGGCTACTTGCCGTACGCCGCAACTTGGCGGTTCTGTATTGGCATGTAATTCTTGTGGATCGGTTCATTATGTGATGCACAGTTGCAGAAACAGGCACTGTCCAAGGTGTCAGGGTATTGACAAAGAGTTGTGGATTGAAGATCGTAAACAAGATCTGCTCCCGGTAAAATACTACCATGTGGTATTTACCGTTCCACATTTACTGTTAGAGTTGTTTCGCTTTAACAGAAAAACCATGTATAACCTATTGTTTGAAAAATCATGGGAGACGATTTGTCACTTTGCCAAAGATCCTAAATTATTAGGGGCTTTACCTGGTGCCATTGCTATTTTACATACCTGGGATCAACAGCTGAATTACCATCCGCATATACATTATATTATTCCGGCAGGTGGTATCGACAAAAATGGCCACTGGAAAACAACCAAACAAAACGGTGACTTCTTGTTTGATGTTAAACAAATGTCTGATAAGTTTAGTGCCATTTTTGCTAAAAAGCTGCGTAAACTTAAACGACAAGGTAAAATCAACAAGTTTGTGCCTCGTGATTTAATTCCGGAACCCTGGGTAGTTTATGCCAAACAAGCCTTTGGATCCCCACATTCGGTAGTGGAATATTTGGGTAGATATTCGCACAGAGTAGCCATTTCAAATGCGCGTATTTTAAAAGTAACTGATACTCATGTTACTTTTAAATGGTGTAACAGAAAGGATAATTATAAACCTGAAACACAAACCATTACTGGCATTGAGTTTTTAAAAAGGTTTGTGGAGCATATTGTCCCACCTCATTTCAGAAGAATAAGGCATCTTGGCTTTTTGAGCACTCGTAATAAATCCAAATGTTTGGAGTTATTACGCAAAGACTTAAAGGTAACTTTTCATAAACTAAAACTTTCAAGAGCTCAGGTACTTGAATTAAAGTTTGGAAAACGTTCCTGTCTTAGTTGTAAAGATTGTGGTGGTGAGCTGGCTTTAATACTTTCTTATCCTGGGAAAAGGGCCCCTCCTGCTTCCTCATGTTTGTAGCAAGTCTCTATTTACCAACAAACTAACGAATATGCCTTTATGCGTAAATGGGAATGCTATATCCTCTTGTTAAAATAGTGGTTCAAAAACAGTATTACAATTAAATAACAAGTGCAATAAATTACGATCTAGTGAAACAAATTAATAAAATAGTTCATTATTAACTGAAATACCTCATAAATGACAATGATAAAACAATATAAAAAGCTTTAAAAATGCCATTTAAAACACTATAAGTAAAAATCACATTATTAAAACCTTACAGATTAGTTGCTGGAATATTGTTTAGTTCAACAAACCCTCCAATCTGTAGGGTATGCAAGCAACCCTACATTAGAGGCTAAGTGTTAGCCATAGTTTTTCTTATTTTTCTTTCAATATTTCTATCATTTTATCAATTTCCTCTTCAGAAAAATCTCCGCTTATACTTGCTTTTCCTCCAATTATCTCTGAATTTACAGTTGGCATAGAAACAATATGGTTAGCTATCACAATTGCTACAGGTTTTCCTATATTCTCTTTAGTCAAGATGTAGAATTTTTTAGCTCCTTCTTTTGTAAATACGATACTAATTTCTGGTCTATCATTATAACTGCTAAATTCTTTTTTTACTTCTAAAATATCTTTAGTGGTCAATGATGGTTTGTCTTCCAACTTTATATCTTTATTCTCTGTTGAATAATTGTAATCAACTGTCGCATAAAATCCATTTTCCTTATCAACTTGTATTGGATCGAATTTATTTGTTGGGTTTTTAACTGGCTCGCTGAAATTTTTCGTTATGTTATCAATCTCATCATTTATATCTTGAAATTGAGCAGATATTGCCTTAAATAATTCTCCTGAATTAAAGAATTTTTCATATGCACTGGATTGTACAAAATCGTAAATGTCATTTACCTCTTTATCGCTTAGAACTTCATTAAATGTTTTACCTATTCGTTTAACTATCTCTTCGTCTGATAACAGTTTTTCTAATTCAAGAATTCTAACACTATCTTTTCCTGATGCTTGGTATTTTAGAGGTTCAATCTGAAATTTAAAACTAGTTTTTTGTGTCTCAATAAGATTCAGTTTCTTTATAATCGTCTCTGTTTTATCCTGTCTTGATTGTCCACAACTCACTAATGAAATCGAGATAAGAATCAATCCAATTATCCAAATTGTTTTTTTTGTTTTATTCATTTCGTTATTTCTTAATTGGTGTCGTTCTGTTAAATTATGGCTAACTAATAAGGATTTTATCCTTACCAGGAGCAAGATAATAAAAATAACAAAGCGTTAATTATAAAATAAAAATTATAGAATATGCTTAGTTGTTATTAAGGATAAAATAAAGTTGAACGATGGCGGCTATAACTATGGGTAATTCATTCCTGCAACTAGCTGTAACCAGGAGACTCTTTTGTGGATTTTTTATGGTTACCTTGTTTTTCATGTTACTACCTATTAAAAATGATCAATTTAACTAATCGATAAAGCATAACATTTCCATCATGCCTTTAATCAAAAGCATTTGAAGTAAATTCAAAATGCAAAGAACGTTGTACCTATACTGTCATTCTAGTTGACTAACTCTTTTTATTTGAACCATAATACCTTGTTTACAAATTGGACATATTGATGGATCTTTACCTGTTATCTCTCTTAGTATTTCATAGGTACTCAAGCCTTCTAATCGTGATAAATACATCACTTTTCCAACTAATGAGATGACCTGTTCTCGTTTTCCATGAATATGTACTATTGATAATATCCCAATATATCTGATCTTAAAAAATCCTTTGGGTAGCACGTGCTGTATAAAACGTCGTACAAATTCTACTGTACTTAACAACATAACCTTTCGGGTTCCACTTCGATAATCCTTATAATTAAAGCTTACGGTTTTATCCTTTAATGTCAATAATCTGTTGTTTGATATTGCAACACGGTGTGTGTATCTTCCTAAATATTTTAATACACTATTGATTCCTCCAAAAGCTTTTTTGCTATATACATTCCAACTCTTTTCATAAAGCTTTTCTTTTATAATCTTAAAACCTTCATAGTTGGATGGTAGATTCAGCTCCTCATTATCCAATAAGCTTTTGAGTTTCTTTATTAAAATTCCTCTGAACATAGCGGATAGTGCTTTTATGGGAACAAAGAATTTTCTTCTGGAGGCAATCCATTCTGCTCCATCACTACTTAATCCTCCTGCGGGGACTAACATATGAATATGAGGATGGTAAGTTAATGCTTGGCCCCAGGTATGCAATATGCATAATGCGCCAACATCTGCGCCTAAAAAATCAGGATTCCTTCCTGCATTTTGTAAGGCTTCTGATGCTGATTGAAAAAGTATATCATAACACTCCTTCTGATTGATATAAAACAATGGATGCAAAGTATCTGGAATGGTGAAAACGATATGAAAATATCGACCCGGAACCAGTCGACTCTGCAACTGATCTACCCACTGTTGCTGTTTTAAATACTGGCATTTGGGGCAATGTCGATTTCGGCAAGAGTTATAGCATTGCTGTTGATAATTACAGTGATTACATTTTAGTATATACCCTCCTGCATGAGCGGTTCTACAACGTAATAGTGCATCTAATACCTTATCCTGTTCATAGGATATATTGTAGAGAGTATAAAGCTCATTATAACAGGATGCGATTACATCTGAGACTTCCAACCCGTATCTCTGATTTTGAGAAATCATAACTTTGGAGTTATAGGTTGAAGCAAATTTGGAATCTCTCCATAATACGGATGTACCAGATGTAAGTAGCCTGAGGTTGTTTTTAATGAGGCATGACCCATCAGTAATTGTAGGCGCTTCAGATTGACTCCTCGCTCCAACATATGAGTCGCAAAACAATGTCGTAAGGAATGAATAGTTACCGACTTCTGTTTAATACCTGATAGAGCTGCTGCTCGTTTTACTACATTTAAAAAACTTGCTTGTGCGTATTTTTCTCCTCTTTTTTTCCCTTCAAAAAGATATTTATCCGGTCGATAATGTTTATAGTAAAAGCGAAGTTGTTCCAGTAATTCATCAAATATAGGTATCTCTCTTACCTTTTGTCCTTTTCCGCTGACCCGTATTACCCCTCGGGATGAGTCTATATTAGAAGGCTTTAGATTTAAAACTTCATCGCGTCTCATGCCGGTAGCATAGGTTAACATTAATATTGTTCTATGCTTTAAATTGGATAAAACATGCACTAAATCTGTCGCTTCTTTTTGTGACAATACTACAGGTAGTTTCCTTTTTATCCGAGGGCGCTTAATGCGTATGGACTCCCATGCATTGCCTAAAATATCTACCTGTAAAATCTTCCAGGCACTGATCATTTGATTTACATTGACTGGAGATAATTTTTGTTCTTCCAGTATATAATAACAATAGTTTTTTACCTGGGTACGGGTTATTTGATCTGGAGTAATTTTATAATATTCAGAGATCCGGCGTATAAACCCAGTGTACGTTTTTATGGTACGTTCGCTATAGTTGCGCAAACGCATTTCTTGCTCGTATTGAGCTAATAAACTTTTTTTTCATAACCTAATTTTTTATTTATACTACTATAAGTTACGAATTCCCTGTTAGCTCCGAAAGGAGCTTTCGTTCAACGTTGAGTGTATGCAGCGTGCGGGAGTTCGTGACCACTTTCCCATCAGCCGTTACTGCACTTGCCAGCGAGCTCTGAACTTCCAAACTTCTCTAAAACCCGCATGATGTATACACTGTGTTAGCATTTCGTTTATTCTAATATTCAACTCTAATTTTTTTAAGTAAAGTTGGACTTGAATTCTGTAATTCAATAAATCGAATCACTCCTTGCTCCCATAAATATTCAATAATCCAGTTCTTGTCGGTCGTAATAATCCAATTTTCAGGTCGCGAGAAGAAAATGGTAGGTTTGGATAAAAAAGCCTCGCTTGAAATTTCCAATTCTGGGTCACCTCCTTGATAGCAAACTATCAGGGAAGTATTCTCTGGTATAAGAGATGAAAATATTTCTGAGAATTTATCAGAATCAATTTCATTCTCTTTAATTTTTAGTTCAATTGGCACCTTTGAGTCATCTACATCAATTTGAAAATCGCCATACATTCCATTGTATCCATCTCTTTTCCTAACTGGAACATTTGATTCAATCCAGTTCAAGTTTTCAAATTTGTAATAAATCACGAATGATTGTCCTAATTTTTCTAAATGAGTAATTTGCACTGCTACCCTTGCCTTATATTTATATTCGTCCTGCAGTTGCTGCCTTTTGTCTCTTAGCTCCTTTATTTTTTTTTCATTCATATTGTCCAAGGTTTGACTGTTTTGGTTAATCCTAACTAACGTAAAATTAAATCATACATTATCAGCAATTTTAAATTTTATCGTTAGCTTCCGAAATCAATATCTTTGGTATAGGGTGAATGAATGCTAACGGATTGGGCATATGAACCGTGCGGGGATTGAAATAGTACACCCTCTCTTTAATCACTCAAAGCCCAATGGTTTTACAGGGACTAAATTTAACAATAAATAGTTGCTTTAAAAGCATTGGGCGGACAAATTGAAATCACCGCAACTACGCACATCAGCTAAACCCCGCATGGTTTATGATGCCGTGTTACCCGCTGGTTTTTATTCTCCAATTATACAGTTCTATCCGGAACCTACAATCACTATCCATAATTTTCAATGCTGAAATGTCATCAAGCTTGTAAATAGTATTTCCTTCAATCTCGCCAAGTTTTCCAATCCCTTGTAAATTAAATTCGGAATCATTTAAATCAATAATTTTTCCATAAATCACATAATCTTGATTGAATTCAAGTGATATAATCCTATTTTTTTCTTTAGAATCCTTCAGGTACTCAAAACGCCAATTATCACAATCTTTAAAGCCTGCTACACTCTCAACTTTATCAAAATTATTTTTCTGTCTTGTAATGTAATTAAATGTCTTTTCATACTCTGAATCAAAGTCAACACTTTCTATATGTTCAATCTGTTCAATTATTATTCCATCATCATTTCCATACTTATCAAAATGTCTTAATTGAATAATATTATCATTGAAATTTTCAACATAACCACACCAAAAATCTTCATCTCCATCATAAAGTCGAAGTCCAATAATCTCTTTAGTCTCCTTTGATTTTTTAAGTATTTCTTTAATCATAATCTAATTGTATCATTCTTCAGCTGTGAAACTTGCGGGTAACGTAAAGGCTATGCGTTGTTTGCTTGTGTTGCGCCTGCGGCAAGCAAATTACGTATTAGCCATTGTTATGGGCTTTTTTTAATTTTTCAATTTCAAGCATTTTTAAATCATCAATTATTTTATCACAAAAGCTACCATCTATAATAAAACTTAAAGTGTTATCCCAAATACTATCATTTATTAATGCTTTCAGTCTATTTTTTTTAAAAATGGATTTGAATTCATGAAATTCCAGATAATTATGTTCGTCAAACATTTCTGATAAATCTATCGAATTCTTTTCATATTCTTCAATTGACGACGATATTTTGAATGAGATAAATTCTCTACTCTCAATTTCTTTCTTTGCATCTAATGGTATAATTATATCCAAATAATCCTGCTCATCGTATTCGACAGGCTCGCTACCTGTCCCTTCGATATACCCTTCATATGGATTGCTAAAACCGTATTCAAATTTAGCTCTTAATTTGCTATTCCATCTAATATTCTTGTTATATGATAAACCAAAAACAGATGGATACACCCAGTCTATATCAGATATAAAAGTGCAATAATGAGCACTTCCTTTTTCAAAATACGGCCAATAATCAATTAGATAACGATAGTCAAAGGGATAATGAATAGAAATATACTGTTTTGCAAAATCAATATTTTTTAAAAATAGGCTTAAATAACTTTTATAAATTTCTACTGTGTAATTATCCAAAATGGGATAAGGTAAGTTGTTAGAAGTCTTATTATTCCATACCTCTATAAAAGTTTCAGTTGTATAATTATCTATACTATATTTTCTGGCATAAATTCTTGAAACATTTTCTTTTATAAAGTCAAGCTCATTAATATAAGAGGAATTTAGAAAGTCGAAATCAAATATCTTTTTAACATAACGAGATGGATATTTAATCCAGTCATAGCCAAAAACCTTACCGTTTGTATATTCAACAATTATGGATGTCCCTCCTTCTTTAAATGATAAATCATTTTTGCGAAATTCTCTTCCTATCCAAAAAACAAGTGATTTGAGTTCTGATGGAATACCGATATATACCTTATCTATTTTCATTTAGAAGATTCTTCTATACTAGTCTTTAAATTGCCCATAACGTTTGCTGTTAATTTTTTGGCAGTCCTGCGGGCTGCTACTTTGTCCGCCAAGACAAAACCTAAATGCGAGAACAGAACCCTCAAATTACAGCCGAATCTGCCATTAAATTACACAGCGTGTTATAGTTTGTATCTTTTTCTTTCTAGCTGTAAATCAAAAGTCTGTCACAGTCCTGTTCTGTATTATTTTAAAATTCTGTTTACTAAGATGAAAATTATCTATTAAATTCTAAGCTTTCTGTAATTCTTTTTTCTTTACAGCTTTCTTTTTATATTCTGTAAATCAATTCTTTCCTGGATTTTGTGAAAATTATATTTTCATTTTAAAATAGGTTTAAAATCAATTGTTGTTTTTTTAAACAAATTCCAATTAATTTGAACTGTTGTATCCCTCTGCTTGTTATTTCTATTTTGATAAGAAATATTTCTATAAAATGTCATTTTAAAATTTCCAAATTGATTATATGGTTTCATAGAAATTGTATGTTCTGGAAAATTTCCTGTTTTCATAAATCCTATTCGTTTAATTGAAATAAATTGTAGACTTAATTCCGTCAATTTTGGAATGATTAGCTTATTAACAGTCTTTCTAATTATTGCATTGACAATTAAAATGTTCATTGCAACAATAAACAGTATTGCAATTATTATTATTAAAAAATCCATTTTACTAGGCGTTCTGTATATTTCTTTTTGTATTTTAATTCTGGATGTAAATCAATTCTTACTAAGCTGTTAGTCATTTTTTTTCTAGGCTAGCTGCTAATCATTCTTGCGTTTTGCTCATTATATGTGTTTTATAAATCAATTCTAAGCAGTTACGCTTTTTTATTTTTTGTCAATCATTTATACGGTTTTGCTTCTTTGATATAAACTATAACGTTGAGTGTATGGTGTCGTGCGGGATTACGAAGCGATTTCCTATCAATTTACACCGACTTTTTTTACGAGCTACAAACGCCCGAAAACCTCTAAAACCCGCATGCACTATACACATTGTTGGCTGTAGTACTTCTTTAATCTTCAAAGTCATTTATGTTTTTCCAGAAATACGGAGAAATCCAACAGGCAGTCGAATCGCATTCAATTTCTCCGTAAACCAGTTGTTTTTCTGTTTCTTCTCCGAAGGAAACAATCTTAATTTTTATCTGCTTTTCGTTCTTATCAGTAATCTCGGCAAGTATTACGTTGTCTTTTCTTGGTTCTCCAAGCCAGTTTCTTTCGTAATAAATGTGTTGAGCAATGGTGTCTCCAATATTAAACTGACTCATATGCTTTGCCCATGCGATTGAATCTTGTTCCGCTCTCCATTCAGGATTATTCATATTAACATACCATTGATGAATATCTTTTATCTGTTGTTCAAGATTAATATCCAATCCGTTTAATTTTCTATAATAGGAGCGTAAAATAACTCCAGACATATCATCGTTATGAAATAATCCTTTTGCAGCTAAATCCTTTCTTAAATCCGACTTTGTAACAATTAATCCAAGTAAATATCTGTTGTATAACCAATAATTCCTAATCCACATTCCAGTAGTAAGATGTGTTTGAGCAATAAAATCATTTTCAGTCATAGTTATTATCCGATTTTTTGAAGAATCAGGAATAATTTTATCCAATTGCTCTAGTGATTCAATAAAATCCTTTGGAATATATTTCTTTTCTTTCTTGGTCAGTTCTTGTCCAAATAAATTGATTGAAATTATCAATCCAAGTAGCAAAATGTAATTTCTCATAATCTCTTTTTCTTATATGACAATCTCTAATTTTATCACCCCTAATATCTATTGGTATAATCTGCGTCTGCTCGTGTATTACAGCCAACGGATTGGGCATATGAACCGTGCGGGGATTGAAATAGTACACCCTCTCTTTAATCACTCAAAGCCCAATGGTTTTACAGGGACTAAATTTAACAATAAATAGTTGCTTTAAAAGCATTGGGCGGACTTATTGAAATCACCGCAACCTCGCGAATCACATAAACCCCGTATGGTTTATGATGCCGTGTTAGCGAGAGTTATTCTATTCACTCCAATTATTATCTAAAAGTTCTGCAAGAAATTTATTAAAATGATAAAATACCTTATCAAAATTTTTCCATAATAAAGGGTCTTTACGTCCATGAAATAAATTACATCTAAACTTATAAAGAACTAATAGAATAAAAGTTAACTTTTCGGTATGTGTAGGATTGTTTTTATTTAAAATTGCCTTAGATAGGTTATGCCATTTTTTCTCAAATTTCAAGTTATTATAAAACCTTGTAAGACTGTTATGTGGAAAATATCGTTGGTATAAAAATCCATATATAGTATTTATATCAATTTGATTTTTGGGATATTTCTCAGCTAAATCAACAAGTTGTTCATTATAACTTTTGTTTGCCCTACTATCTTTTAGGTATTTATGTTCAAAAATTGACCACACCCATAAAAACTCTAAGGAATTACTAGTCTCTTCAAATGTTTTGTCATTAGGAGTTAAGTTAAAGTATTCTTTAATCCACGTTTTAATATCAAAATGCTCAGGCATATAAAAATATTAGAATTGATTTATAGCTATTTTTATAATCTGAATTTGTTAATTATTTCATTTAAGTTAATTCCAACTCCTGCGATATTCGGTTTTAACTCTAGATTATCAATATCAAAAATCTTATTCCATAAGTTCTTTGAATCAGACAAATTTTGTTTTCTCTCTTTCTTCAACGAACCTTTAATTCTGTCAAGTTCAGCCTTATACTCTGGAGTATAATTGGGTTTTCCTAAATAATTATGCTCAAAATCAGTCATTAATCGAATGAATTCTTCAGGTTTCTTTTCACAAAATTGCTTGGTAATTTCAATATGCAACCATATTGATAAATTGTGTAATCTTGATTGATAACCAGTCAAAGCAATATCACCATTTTCAAGAACAATATCACCCTCTTTGAACTTCATTTCATTATCTCCTTCTCTATCAATATCTTTTATTAAATAATAAATATCCTTATAAAGAATTTCTAAAAAATTTTCATTATCAAATCTCAGAGGCTTTAAAACTTTATCTATATACTCATCCAGAGATTTTATATCTGTATTCCTAATTTCCTCAATAATTTCAAGATAATCTGACCTTTTTAACATAGTGATATTTCGTTTTTGGGATTTTAATTCTCGCTAACGTTGAGTGTATGGTGTCGTAAGGGATTGCGGGCTTCATACCTATCAAGTTACCACCCAAAATTGATGCGGGTGACACCGCTCGAAAACCTCTGAAACCCTTATGCACTATACACATTGTTGGGCATAGTTTTTAATACTTAAAACTATAATATTTAGTCAAATCAAGTTTTGGATAAATCTCATCTATTCTTTGTTTTATTAGATAATTTGTTTGTTTTGCTTTTCTTCTACTTGAAATCTGAGAATTACCATCTATTTCTTTAACAATTTGTCTTAATTCCTTTTTGGTAAAGTCATTAATGTGTGGTCTAATCAAATTATCAAACCTATTATCAGCAATATCATACTGCCCACTATTTCCAAACATTTTTATTAAGAAGTCAAAAGCTAAATCTCTTTTGCCTTCATTAATTGTATATTCAAATACTTCTAATATACTTTGCGTGGTTATATAGTCATTTTCATAACCGCTTGCCCAATTAATATTCGTTACTTTTTCAATATGTTTTTCAATATCCTTAGTCAAGAAAATTGCAATCGTATCTAAATCAGCATCATTTCCAATAGTGTTAGTTGTAAGTACCTTAGCACTTTCATTTAATAAATCGAAAATTGCGGGAAATAGGTTAAGAACTGTAATAACTTCAGATAAGTTTTCAATCGATATGTCACTATAATAATCTTTTTCTGTAGTCACTAATTTTATGAGTTCCTGGTAATTATTACGCAAAATAATAATTAATGCTCGTAGATTAATTCCCCTATTCTCATCACACTGCTTATTTTTTAATTTAAAAGTAATCTTCCACAATGACCTAAATATATGCTCTATAGTTTTTACATTTACTTTGTCTAAATATCTAGCTTTTAAATGTTTTTCTAACTGAAAATCATTATAGATAATTGTTTTTACAGCGGATAAATTTTCAAGTAAGTCGTCTAATATTTTTCTAGATAAAAGTGGTGGTTTTGTCAAGACACCTTCCAACATATTTCTAATGTGAGCTCTTGTTGTTTCTTTATTAGGTCTATAAAGTTCAAAGTTTTGAGTCATTACTGGATGTGCACATAGATGTCGATGCTTTTGCAAAGTATTTAAGTGTAAATAGTCAGAAGGTTCTAATAGATTTGTTTTCTCTTTCACTAATTCTATTAGCTTAGACTCCCATTCAGGTGAATTTTGATTTTTACTTTGTAAGTCTGTTATTTCTTCTATTATTTCTATTGCACTACTATCATTATACAACTCTTTCAATTCTTCAATTTTGTAAACTAAATCAGCTATCACAATTGAATAGAGCATGACAATACCAGAACGATAACTTTCGCTGTAATATGATTTAATTACTTCCTCAAAATATTCTCGTGTCTTCCGGGAATATATTTTTTCTGTTTGTATATCTATTGAAAAATCTCTCATTTTGCTCTTCTATATGTCTCTCGTCTTAAATTATGCCCAACTAATAAGGATTTTATCCTTACCAGGAGCAAGATAATAAAAATAACAAAGCGTTAATTATAAAATAAAAATTATAGAATATGCTTAGTTGTTATTAAGGATAAAATAAAGTTGAACGATGGCGGCTATAACTATGGGTAATTCATTCCTGCAACTAGCTGTAACCAGGAGACTCTTTTGTGGATTTTTTATGGTTACCTTGTTTTTCATGTTACTACCTATTAAAAATGATCAATTTAACTAATCGATAAAGCATAACATTTCCATCATGCCTTTAATCAAAAGCATTTGAAGTAAATTCAAAATGCAAAGAACGTTGTACCTATACTGTCATTCTAGTTGACTAACTCTTTTTATTTGAACCATAATACCTTGTTTACAAATTGGACATATTGATGGATCTTTACCTGTTATCTCTCTTAGTATTTCATAGGTACTCAAGCCTTCTAATCGTGATAAATACATCACTTTTCCAACTAATGAGATGACCTGTTCTCGTTTTCCATGAATATGTACTATTGATAATATCCCAATATATCTGATCTTAAAAAATCCTTTGGGTAGCACGTGCTGTATAAAACGTCGTACAAATTCTACTGTACTTAACAACATAACCTTTCGGGTTCCACTTCGATAATCCTTATAATTAAAGCTTACGGTTTTATCCTTTAATGTCAATAATCTGTTGTTTGATATTGCAACACGGTGTGTGTATCTTCCTAAATATTTTAATACACTATTGATTCCTCCAAAAGCTTTTTTGCTATATACATTCCAACTCTTTTCATAAAGCTTTTCTTTTATAATCTTAAAACCTTCATAGTTGGATGGTAGATTCAGCTCCTCATTATCCAATAAGCTTTTGAGTTTCTTTATTAAAATTCCTCTGAACATAGCGGATAGTGCTTTTATGGGAACAAAGAATTTTCTTCTGGAGGCAATCCATTCTGCTCCATCACTACTTAATCCTCCTGCGGGGACTAACATATGAATATGAGGATGGTAAGTTAATGCTTGGCCCCAGGTATGCAATATGCATAATGCGCCAACATCTGCGCCTAAAAAATCAGGATTCCTTCCTGCATTTTGTAAGGCTTCTGATGCTGATTGAAAAAGTATATCATAACACTCCTTCTGATTGATATAAAACAATGGATGCAAAGTATCTGGAATGGTGAAAACGATATGAAAATATCGACCCGGAACCAGTCGACTCTGCAACTGATCTACCCACTGTTGCTGTTTTAAATACTGGCATTTGGGGCAATGTCGATTTCGGCAAGAGTTATAGCATTGCTGTTGATAATTACAGTGATTACATTTTAGTATATACCCTCCTGCATGAGCGGTTCTACAACGTAATAGTGCATCTAATACCTTATCCTGTTCATAGGATATATTGTAGAGAGTATAAAGCTCATTATAACAGGATGCGATTACATCTGAGACTTCCAACCCGTATCTCTGATTTTGAGAAATCATAACTTTGGAGTTATAGGTTGAAGCAAATTTGGAATCTCTCCATAATACGGATGTACCAGATGTAAGTAGCCTGAGGTTGTTTTTAATGAGGCATGACCCATCAGTAATTGTAGGCGCTTCAGATTGACTCCTCGCTCCAACATATGAGTCGCAAAACAATGTCGTAAGGAATGAATAGTTACCGACTTCTGTTTAATACCTGATAGAGCTGCTGCTCGTTTTACTACATTTAAAAAACTTGCTTGTGCGTATTTTTCTCCTCTTTTTTTCCCTTCAAAAAGATATTTATCCGGTCGATAATGTTTATAGTAAAAGCGAAGTTGTTCCAGTAATTCATCAAATATAGGTATCTCTCTTACCTTTTGTCCTTTTCCGCTGACCCGTATTACCCCTCGGGATGAGTCTATATTAGAAGGCTTTAGATTTAAAACTTCATCGCGTCTCATGCCGGTAGCATAGGTTAACATTAATATTGTTCTATGCTTTAAATTGGATAAAACATGCACTAAATCTGTCGCTTCTTTTTGTGACAATACTACAGGTAGTTTCCTTTTTATCCGAGGGCGCTTAATGCGTATGGACTCCCATGCATTGCCTAAAATATCTACCTGTAAAATCTTCCAGGCACTGATCATTTGATTTACATTGACTGGAGATAATTTTTGTTCTTCCAGTATATAATAACAATAGTTTTTTACCTGGGTACGGGTTATTTGATCTGGAGTAATTTTATAATATTCAGAGATCCGGCGTATAAACCCAGTGTACGTTTTTATGGTACGTTCGCTATAGTTGCGCAAACGCATTTCTTGCTCGTATTGAGCTAATAAACTTTTTTTTCATAACCTAATTTTTTATTTATACTACTATAAGTTACGAATTCCCTGTTAGCTCCGAAAGGAGCTTTCGTTCAACTTTTCAGTATCCGTCATAGACTGTTTGATATTTCGCCTTTGTATTTCAGTTACTAAAATGCTAAAGTAGTCAATATTTTAGGGAAATTATAGGATATAACGGATAAATAAATTGTAAAAACAGTAATATTTTATTGTTTTGAGTTAAACTATAAGAGTTAAAACCTGTATCGCGGCGAATAAATTAATTCTTATAGATTATTTCTTTATTGTAAAAGCCTTTTAACATGGTAAATATCAATTAATTTTATTTGCGTAGCCGTTTAATAAACGTTTATAAACGTCTATAAACGTTTATTAAAACGCAAATACATTACTATTGAAAAACACAATCTTTCCTGTATGATATTAATTACAAGGCAATTGTGGTAAATTACAAAGCCAACTAAAGATTACTCGTATTTGTTTTGATCCCAATCGTAGCACTATAATCAATACTTTATGTTTGTACCTGTTTTTACACACCAATGATACAGCTTCGATACAAGCCCGCCATTCGTCACCATTTCATTGCACGTTTTATGCATGCTCTTCGCACCCTTAGGGCAATAAAGTTGTGTAGAGGCTGTGTAGCGCATGTGGAGAATTGCGAACGCGTTCCGAACAAAGGGCGAAGCAGGGGCAAAGAAAGTGCGAAGACGGTGCGAAGAGATGCGAACAAGTTGCGAAGACCATGCGAAGAAGTGCGAAGAAAAGTATCCAAAAGTGCTAAAATGGCCAAAATCGGAATCCAAAACAGGCATTTTTGATCAAAAGTGGAATCCAAAACCACTATTTTGGGCTAAAAATGGAATTATGGGGCTTTATGGGGGGTAAAACGAAATACAAACTCCATCACTTCAAAATATTAATCTTTAATTATCAACTACTTACAAACTTAAAAAGTAACAGTAAAATTACTGTTATTTTTTTCGATGCAATTTAGTGATACTTTAGAACCATAGATCAACCAGTTGAAAAGAATCAAGGCTATAGATGTAGAAGCATAATGCAAAGAATTAAAACCTATAATTTTAACGGCCTGAGGCCTGGTTTCAATCGACATAGTCAGATGCAATGCAGAATAACAAGTTAGGAAGGTACAAGATGCAATATTGCACCAGCAGATGTACATAGCGAGACGCTATACCAAACGACAAGGAAAAAAATAAAAGAAATATTATATTTACCAATGACGTGAATTCAAATAAACATGATACAAATTTTTATCCTGATTACTAACTAAGTACCAAACTATTAACATATGAATATTGTAAAATCAACACTTCCACATAATTCGATTTTAAAAAATGCCCAAACACAATATCACTATATCGATAGTTTTCAGGGAGAACTCAAGGACACTGAGAATAAATTCACAGTTACAGATGTTTGCAAAGCATTTTTTTCCACTGGTCCAAAGTGGATTAACGGATTATTTACATTAAGAAATAAGATTGTCGCTATTTTCGGACTTAAAACTTCAGAAAATAAGAAAGGGCAAGAGGAGCTTAAACATTTTAATTGTGAGGTGGGTGAACAAGTTGGACTTTTTAAAGTATTCAACAAAACTGATAATGAAATTATTTTAGGAGAAGATGATAAGCATCTTGATTTCAAGGTTTCCTTATATCTGGAGCAACACAAAGAGAATACCCTAATGAGGATCTTAACCATATCAACAACCGTTGTTTTTCACAACTGGTTTGGTAGATTATATTTTTTACCGGTCAAGTTTTTTCATAAACTTGTTGTTCCCTCTATGCTAAAAGGGATTTTAAACAAATTAGAGAAACCCATACCTAATAAAATCAATAGCAAAAGTTAAAATTACCAATAATAAAGACTTATTAATGGTCCGTACAATACTTCACCTATGAACACGTTTTACGAAAACATAAAAATATACAACGCCAACCTGGAAAAGTTAACTAAGTTGTTAAAGCAAATTTCATTACTTCGGTTGGTTGTTTTCATCATTTTAGTAATCATTCTTATATACTTGTTTAAATACAGGTTACTAACATCTATTCTCCTTATTTTTCCTCTGGTTGCCATCATATCTTTTGGTATTGTTATTAAATACCATAGTAAAATAGCGTATAAAAAAAGACATACAGAGTATCTTAAAAAGATCAATGAATCAGAGATATTAAGAGATGAACGTAAGCTGAGTACTTTTGACAGAGGAAAGGAATTTATCGATTCCAATCACCCCTACACCTCTGATTTGGATATTTTTGGATCGCACTCAATTTTTCAGCTGGTAAACAGAACTACAACAAAGTCGGGCAAAAAATGCTTAGCTCAATGGTTATCGGAGCCTGCAAGCAACAATGAAATAATTAACAGACAGGAAGCCATAAAAGAGCTCGCTCCCAATTGTAAATGGCGACAAAACTTTCAAGCCTCCGGGATGCACTTTCAGCATAAAAAAAGCGATTATAATAAATTGTTAGAATGGATAGAAACTCCTGTTAGTTTAATAAGTCATTCGCTCCTATATAGAGCTCTTGCTGTAACACTTTCTGTATTGTCTTTCGCTAGTTTGTATTATTTTGTTATTCATATCTTTTTTGTAAACTGGTTTACATATTTAATTCCTTTTATAGCAGTGATGCTGATAAACAGCTTTCTATTAAGAAGAATTAAACCTCTGGCTGAAGATATTGTAATCACCTCACAAGAAAATATCAATACCTTAAAAAGCTACAGGTCACTAATCTCTATAATTGAAAATGAAAAGTTCAATTCTGAAAAATTAAGACATTTACAATCTTTATTAACCCAAGGCAAATACTCAGCTTTTAAAGAAATAAATAAACTGTGCAGTATATTGGATTTTTCGCAACAACGTGGTGTTAACAAAATGAAGATTCCGATAAAAGGTAATGCCTTCTATTCAATATTAAATATTTTTCTATTCTTAGATGTTTATTTGATTCTTGAAACAGAACGATGGAAATTGAAAAATAAAGCTTCACTGGAATCATGGTCTGACATTATCAGTGAGTTTGAAGCCTTAAGTAGTATAGCTGGTTTTAGTTTTTCAAATCCCGACTATACGTTTCCTGAGATAACAGAAAAGAATAACCTTATACTTTTTGAAGTATTGGGTCATCCATTGATTCAAGCTGAGAAACGTGTTTGCAACAACTTTCACTCTGAAGGGCATGGCAGTATAAGTATGATAACAGGTTCAAATATGGGAGGAAAAAGTACCTTTTTACGAACTGTTGGATTAAACCTTGTTTTAGGTTTGGCAGGAGCACCTTGTTGCTCACAATATGCTAAAATTTCGAACTTAAAACTTTATACCAGTATGAGAACTCAGGATAATTTAAGCATGGGGGTCTCGTCGTTTTATGCGGAACTTAAAAGGGTTGAAACCATATTAAAATTGATTGAAACCAATGAAAACATATTCTTTTTACTGGATGAGATGTTTAAAGGTACCAACTCACAGGACCGACACCGGGGTGGTTTTTCTTTAATATATCAAATGTGCGGATTAAAAACCTCCGGAATTGTTGCTACACACGATATAGAACTGGCCAAATTATTAGAAAAAAAGTCGTTGGTTACAAACTATAGTTTTAACAGCGAAATTAAAAACAACTCGATGTATTTCAGTTACAAACTGCATCAGGGAATTTGTAACGACTTTAATGCAAGTGAATTGATGAGAAAAAGTGGCATCAATATTTTGTCGGATATAGCTGAGGATGAAATTTAATTTACTGAAACTTCCTTTTGAAATAATGCCTGTAATTTTAATAAATCGTATATTTATCAATCTCAAAACAAATAAAGAGCTACTATAATAAAAACTAAACTATGAAAAATTGCCTTAATTGAAATGCTGAAATTGAAGACGGATTTGAACTCTTTTGGAATTGTAACAATAGTTTAACAGAACAAAAAGTTGTTGATATTCAGGATTTAAATAAAAACACTAGAAAATAAAGGGCTTAAGATGCAATGTTCCCATGTTGTTTTCAGAAGAATATAAATTTCACGAGGACCTAAAATTGGAGTTCTGGGAAATATATTTGAAGCTTTTGTAAACCGAGAGTCTTTTGATATACACGTTTGCCCAAAGTGTGGTAAAGTAGAGTTTTTTGCTCCCCCAAATAATAGCGAATACAAATTTGAGTAATCCCTACTTTAATATACTATAAATCCCCAAATCCGACGCTTAGTATCAACTAACAACAAAAAATAGAATGCAAATGGACACCTTGTTAATTATTTTAATTATTTCGGCTGCAATGCTTTGTTTCATGGCAATGTATGACATTAACAAAACACGAATCAAATATAGATTAAGCACATTATGGCTTCTATTGGTTTTTCTTCTTCCTGTATTTGGACCAATCATTTATTTCCAATTAAAAAGAAGACTCATATCACAGTTAAGAAAATAATAACCTGCCCCTACAGTGATCGCCATAAACGATCACTCTACCTTCCAAATTTCATTCTGTATAAATCAGGAATAATTCTATTCCATTTATAACGATCTCATCTAACTTTTGACTAACTTGTTTAAATAAATGATTCGTCATACTTCATTTATGAGTTGTTGTATAACCTATTTAAATTCTTGATCATGAAAGCATCTTTAAGTATTCTGATTATGCTATGCCTTATTGCATGTACACCTAAATCTGACTCTATATACAAAGCTCCCATTAATAAAAATGATGGACTCACAGTATCTACATTATCGCAACACCATCTTGATTTAAATGCTTTTGATAAAGTAAACAAAGACATTTTAAACAAAAAATATGGCAATATTCACAGTGTACTGGTTATTCATAAAAATGAGTTAGTTGTAGAACAATATTATAATGGATGGAAGAGCAATGACCTTCATTTTATGGCCTCCACAACTAAAAGTATGAGTGCAATACTAACCGGAATTGTAATAGAGCAAGGTAAAATAGAAAACACCCAACAAAAGATGCTTGATTTTTTTCCGGAGTATGCAGCGTCTGAAAAAGATTCTTTGAAACACCAAATAACCATCAAAGACCTATTATCAAATACTTCGGGTTTTAAATGGGATGAACAATCATTACCTGTTACCGACCCCAATAACATGGGTGCAAAAATGGATAAAGCAGCTAATTTATTTAAGGCTTCAATTGAATTGCCGATGGATACTATTCCCGGAACAAAATATGTTTACAGTGGTCCTAACAATATTATTATGGGCGAAATAATAAAAAAAGCTACAGGATTAAACATTGCAGATTTTGCTGTACAAAACTTATTTCAACCTCTTGGTATTAATGATTATAGTTGGTTCTCGAAAAATGGAATATTTGATGTTGGCGGAGGATTACAATTAAAATCAAGGGATATTGCTAAATACGGACTACTGCATCTGAACAAAGGGAAATGGCATGATCAACAAATTGTTTCAGAAGCATGGATAAATGAAATATTTACACCTTACATTGAAATCAAACATCAATTATACAGTTGCTATCAATGGCAAATGGTAAAAACAGAATATGGATTTAATTCATGGTTTATTCCTGGAAATGGTGGGCAAATCATAAATGTTGTTCCTGAACTTGATTTGGTCATTATTATAAATGCCGATAACAGAAAAATACCAATACAAAAAAGAAAACCTTTAGAGTTTCTGATTAAGGATTTAACAAAAATACACCCTAATCTTCGGAAAAGTCAATCATAAAATCTAAATTTTAAGCTTCAAATACTATCTTTAATAAAAATCTTAATTCGTAAACTAATGGGGAAAATAAAAATTAATAGAAGTTCTGAATGGACCAATAAACTAAGAAAAATCAATCTTTATATCGATGATGTTAAAATTGATTGTATTGAAGATGGTGAGTTGAAAACGTATGAAGTGGAAGATGGGAATCATAGTATACAAGCTAAGATAGATTGGTGCGGAAGCAATAAGCTGAATATAGATGTTGATGCTGACGGAGTTCAAATTAATTTAAAAGTGAATAATAAAGTGAGTAGTCTCTTTCAAATTGTTGGATTTTTGACTTTCACATCGCTACTATTAACACAACTAAAAGAAAATGGCTTAATTGGCATTGATTTAAAGTATTTTGCCATTGCCATAATTCCACTGTTTGCAATTGTTTTTTATCACATTTTTATCGGAAGAAATAAATTTCTGAAACTCCAAGAAAGATAATTATAAACTTTATGGTTTAAAAAAAATCTAATCCTGTTCTAAATAAAAAAAAGAGTTTAAATCTTTAGTAGGTTCTATATGGCCTCAGCCAGTGAACCAAAAAACAAGATTATTGGACGATTAAAAATCGTTTTTGTCTGAGTGCAACGAGTTTAAACGATTTCAGTCAAATAATCGTAGTTTTTTTGAGAGAATTGGGTGCAGCCTTGATCTTTTTTCCTTCCTTTTGGGGATCAAGCCAAAAAAGGAAGTCAGGTCTGGGCGAAGCGCCAGTTAACAGAAATTTTCAAACAGCTTTGAATTAAATCTATAATTAGAGGAATCAAAAGAAAAATACCACGATGAATCCAATGTTCAAAGTGGTATTTCAATATCATTTAAATTACGCCCTTAATGCCCAATAAGCTACGTCTTATAACATTTCACAATCTAATTTTCAGATAGCTTATTAAATACTCCTCTAAATATAGATTTGCTTTTACTTAAATGCCTGGTATAACGTTATAGGAATAGAAGCTGTTATATTTTACCAAACAACTTTATGACCAAAAATTGTATTCTCAATTTCTTCAATCGTTTTTAGTTTTTCAATAGCTTGAGCAGTATTGATATTATCATTAATCCAATCTTTACCTTTTTTCCCTTTACCACTTTCCATTCCGGCTTTAAAATCACAATCTGGCTTTAAATACAATACATAAAGCAATGTAAGTGCATCACCTTTGACTAAATCCTTAATCGCAGTTTTATTTCCATCTGCATCCTGAACTTCAAATTCCTTAGGCAACTCTTTTCCATAAAAATCAAATATAGTATTAGGCTTTTTAGGATCTTTTTTAGCTTTCTTAGTTAACTTGCCTTTTTTAATGTAGTCTTTACTAAATGAATTGTAATCAGTAAATTCAATTACTCCCTGCATATTTTTTTTAGGACTTACGGCTACATTTTTAAATGTTTTATATAATCCAGAAACCACGCCATCCTTATCAAAGAATATTGCTCCATTCCATGGCATATAATACGCCTCTTCAGGAGCTCCACTATAAGTTATATCATACCCGGCACCCTCTTTTTTAATACCCATTGCTGCCAATCCCCTACCTGCTGCAGACTTTACTTCTTTTACTTCTGCTGTAATATCCGGAGTGTAATAAAACTTACAATCAGGGAATTTACTTTCATCGAAAGTGGCATTTTTTTCACCCATAAACAACACAACTACTTTAGGTTGATATTTAGATTGAGCAAATGTTCCAATGCAAAAAACAGTCATTAAAAATAATAAGGTTACTTTTTTCATAATGTAAAAATTTTAGTGTTTATTCTGTTCTGTTACAAATGAACTTATCATGTGATTATATTTTATTATCAAATGCCTAATGGAATTCTCTAATTTGAACTTTCCCCTGGGTGTGAAAAGTTCTGCCATGATTCGTTTCTTCTGTATGTAATTTATGGTTCAAAAGGTTAGATAGAACTCCCAAATTAATTCAATCATTGCTCTATATGCAACTTAGTATATTGAATTTGCATGGTCGTTTGGTACAATATTGCCTACGCAAAGACATTATTGTTGTTGTCAGTAAAGGATAAACGACACCTTACTCTTGATAAACACCTTATTTATGGGGATGAACAACTTAATATTAATGATAATTATTTTATCATTTATTAAGCCTCTTTGTTAAAATACTAAGGGAACAATGAAATAGTTATTCCCTATTTTAGATAGAAAGATTTATTTTGCAGAGTGACTCTAAATGAATATAAATGGAGTGATTGGGTTAAGTTTTGAGGCAAACCAACTCTTATTAGCAAAGAATCATTTTATTACTTTCAAACCTTAACCTTATAATCAAGTATTATAATTATAGCTGATCTTACATAAACCTGTCATCTGAAATTAATTCCTCAACAGAAACTTTTTCAGGTTGCTTTTCAAGCCATCCCATTCTCACATTATCACGACTATCAAATTTTGGCCAATAAGGCTTAATATCAATTAAGGGTGTACCATCCAGCATATCAACCTCTTCTATATATAAAACATTACCTTCAACCGCTAATAGTTTTACTGTTGACATTCCCATTGCATTGGGACGGGTTGGCGATTTACAGGCAAATATACCATGCTCTTTTGTATCCATAAAAGGAGTTACCTTAAGCTTATACTCCTTAACTTTATGCAAATGATAGAACAACGTAATATGCGAAAAACCTTCAATATCTTGTAATCCCTCTGCATACTCAGGAAGAATTTCAATAGTGCCCCTTACAGCCCTTGCCCCTGCTGGTTGAATAGGCATATTTTTCAAACTCTTGTGTGGTGTAGAAATATAGCCAATTGGATGAAATTGAATTGCACTCATAATACTGAATTTTTATGGTTATTCATTTTACAATTCAATAAATAAAAAGCATGCCACTTTTATAACATACTGATTTGTCGCTACAGACTCTAAAAGCAATCTTACATTTTGGTAGATTTTAAGGTTGGAGTTACATATTTGTAATTTGAAAATACATTCATGTTTATTACGTATTCCACATATAAAACCGAAAAGAATCAATCCAATTCTTGTTCTATTAAGGCTTTTAATTGTTTGGCACTTTCATCATCATATCCCTGTTTCTGATAAATTATTTTCCCGGTTTTATCTACCAACACATTGCGAGGAATATACTGTTCAAAAAACTTACTGTAAATAAATCGATCAGGATCTGGAGCCAGCAAAAAAGAAAATCCCTTGCCTTCATTAAACTTTTTAATTTCCTCCATTGTATGATTTCGCCCTAAAGCGACAACCATAAAACGGTCTGAATTATATTTATTATAAATTTCCTCCTGAACACGAGGCAATTCTTTCATACATGGACCGCACCATGTTGCAAAAAATACCAATAAAACAGTTTTGCCTTTTAACTGCGACATTTCAAAACTTTGTCCATCAATTGTTTTAAATGAAAAATCAGGAACTTGCTGTCCTACTTTCGTTATATCAAACACTTCAAAATCAACCTGCTCTTCCTCCTGAGAAAACAGGTTCAAAGGCAAAACAATCATTAAAAATGCTAGAATAATTTTATTATACATTACTTTTTATTTTAAACGATTATAAGTCCCAATAATATATTTAATATTTAAAGTTTGTTTTACTAAATAGAAATAATCCAATGAGACATTTTATGCAACAAAAAAAGTCAATTTTTAAATAGTAAACCAATATGAAGGAATATATCTCACGCTAAACTTCTATAAATAATGCAAATCAAGATTTGAAAATAAGAATAACACAGAGACGCAAAGACACAGTAAATATTTTATATAGTTTAATTATATAATTTGCTCAAATTATAAAAAAAGAAGCAATCAAACGCCATTATTATGAAAACACAAAGAGTTCACTGTGTTAAACTTTGCGCATGTAATGAATTCCATTAAAAAAAATAAAAAAACTCAGTATCTCAGTGCCTCTGTGTTCATTTTTTCCCCTTGCTCGACATAAATAATAAAATATTAGATCTATAATTCGCAAAAGTGAATAGTGATCTGTATATTTACTTTTATGCAACATGACATTATTATTAGCTTAAACTCACCTTTGATTATATCAGAGTAATTTGAACAATAATCCTGCTAGGTTTAATTATAATAATTGATTGAAAGATAAATCCTATGAAGACTCACCAAAGGAATATTGCCATTGCATTACTAATCTTTATTACAGGATTAGTCATTACATTTTTCACAACAAATTACTCTAACAGACTTTTGGAAAATCAAAGACAAAGAGAGTTCGAAGTTTTTTGTAATGAAATTTCCTTTAATATAAAAAAGCGCATTGACTTTCATGCTCAACTACTTCAAAATATAAGCTCGTTTATAAGTTCGTCGGATACTGTAACAAAAAAAGAATGGGAAAGTTATATATCACACAGTAAAATCAAGAATATTTTACCGGGATATCAAGGTATTGGATACAACATTTTAGTCCCTAAAGATCAACTAAAGGAACATATTAAACATTTTAGGAAAATATATAAAAACTATAGGATAAAACCCGCTTACGATAGAGAAGTATATTCATCTATAATATACCTAGAACCACAAGATGAACTTAATAAAAAAGCCATTGGATATGATACTTATGAGGAACCTGTGAGGAGAGAAGCCATGCAAAGAGCCTGTGATTTAAATCTACCCATATTAACTCATAAACTAAAACTAGTACAAGAAACAGATACAAATCCCCAATCAGGTGTAATAATGTTTGCGCCTGTATATAAAAGAGACAAGCCATTAAGCAACATTAATGAAAGACAGAATGCTCTTATTGGTTGGGTGAGCAGTCCATACCGAATGAATGATTTAATGGATAACATAATTGGACATTGGAATGTACTTGAAAACAAAAAGATATCACTGCATATTTTTGATGGAGATGATATGACAGATGAACACAAGCTTTTTGATAGTGAAATAGGAACTCAGGTTCATAAACAATCAAAACAAATTAATATTCTGACTCAAAAACTTGATCTTCATGGCAGGCATTGGTCCCTGGTTTATTCACATTCGGATATTAACACCTCCTTTTTAACCAACAAAGCAACTTTCATATTCACAAGCGGACTAATTATTAGCTTACTGTTATCGCTATTAGTACTGGCTCTGTTAAACACTAAATATAATGCTAAACTTATTGCCATAGACTTAACAAATGATTTACAGGTAAAAAATGCAGAACTAGAACTGGCAAAAGTAAAAGCTGAAGAAAGTGATCGTCTTAAATCCCAATTCTTAATGAATATGTCTCATGAAATCCGCACACCCATGAATGGCGTATTAGGATTTTTAGATTTACTGAAAAATCCGGATTTAAGCAGAGACACCAGCAACAGTTATATAGATATTATTTCTAAAAGTGGAGAAAGATTATTGGAAACCATCAATGATATTATAGAAATTTCAAGAATTGAATCAGGAGGAGTGGAAGTACACTATCAAACGATCAATTTAAATGAAACAATAAAATATGTGTACAACTTCTTTTACACAGAAACAATGGCAAAAGGCTTGGATTTTAAAATATATGAATTGATTGAAGAAGCTGATGCTTTAATTAAAACTGATAAAGTAAAATTAGAAGGCATTTTAACTAATTTAATTAAGAATGCTATAAAATTTACCGATGAAGGTTATATTTCAATTAGTTGTTCTATAAAAAATCAGAATTTGCTGTTTATTATTGAAGATACCGGTTCTGGAATACCATCTGAAAGTATTGATTCTATATTTAATAATTTTGTTCAGGCCAATATCAACAAAAGAAACAGCCATGAGGGTTCTGGTTTAGGGTTATCGATAGTAAAAGCCTATATTGATGCATTAGGAGGTAATATTAAAGTAGAGAGCATAGAAAGCAAAGGAACCACTTTTACTTTTTCAATACCCTATATTCCTGCAAGCAGTATATAATATTTTCTGATAATGAACTTTAAAACAAATATATTCATTTGCCTAACTACGCTACTGATTTGTTTTACAACTCGAGTGAATTCTCAAACGCATTTGCAAGACTCAATTCAATATGTTCCTCTTATCGATTCTATTTCTCAAACAGAATATTATTATGTAGTTGATTCCATGCCTCAATATCCCGGAGGGCAGCCAGAAATGACTAAATTTTTCATTACTCAATTTAATTATCCTCCTGATATGGATGTATGTTGTAATATTTATACAGAGTTTATTATAGATACCTGTGGCAATATGACCCATATAAGAATACTACGCGGATTACAGGAGGATTTTGATAAGGAAACTTTGCGAGTACTAAATCTCATGCCCCAATGGAAACCCGGAAAGTTAAATGGCGTTCCTGTAAATGTTAAATATGTTTTTCCGATTAGTATTGCCCTGCAATAGATTTATTCCCAATTTTACTTTACGCTTTATATTCAACAAAATATCTATTAAGATGTTAAGTTAGTTAAAAAACATATTTCATGAAGAAAGTAATATATCTATTAATGATTTCGTTGTTCTATTCATTCAACGGAATATCGCAAACAAATAATTTACAATGGCTTGATATCGAACTATCAAATTTCGACTATCCTTATGAGGTAAACACCATAACCTTAAATATTCAAAGTCAATCATTAACAATGGCTTATATGGATGTTAAACCTGATGATTACAATGGTAAGAATATAGTTTTATTACATGGTAAAAACTTTAATGGGGCATATTGGAAAACTACTATCAAAGCATTAACGCAAAAAGGATTCAGAGTTATTGTTCCTGATCAAATTGGATTTGGAAAATCATCAAAACCGAGCAATTTTCAATACACATTTCAGCAACTTGCCCAAAATACAAAGGCACTTCTCGATTCTATAGGAGTTTCGAAAACAGCCATATTAGGCCACTCTATGGGTGGGATGCTTGCAACTCGTTTTGCTTTAATGTATCCTGAAACTACAGATAAACTCATTTTAGAAAATCCAATTGGACTGGAAGACTGGAAGATAAAAGTTCCATACAAACCTGTAGACTGGTGGTATCAAAATGAGCTTAATAAAGACTATACAAAGATCAAAAACTATCAACTTAAAAGTTATTACGACAATAAATGGAAACCAGAATATGAACAATGGGTGACATTATTGGCAGGATGGACTCTTAATTCGGATTATAAAACCATTGCCTGGAATGCCGCACTAACCTACGAAATGATTTTTACACAACCTGTAGTATACGAGTTTAAGAATGTTACTTCGCCTACCCTATTAATCATTGGAACACGCGACAGAACAGCTTTAGGTAAACCTTTAGTTTCTGAAGACGTAAGAAAAACAATGGGTTTATATAATCAATTAGGAAAAGAAACTCAAAAACAAATACCTAATTCACTATTACTTGAATTAAATGATGTTGGTCACCTACCCCATATTGAAGATTTTGAGAGGTTTATTAAACCTTTGGTGATGTTTTTACAAAAATAACATTGCTTTATGATACGTATCTACTTTTATGTATAATGAAGTTGATTTTTAAAATATTATGGGTATGCGGGATTTATTAAAAAATAAATCCCGTTTTTTCTGTTAACAGATATAATAGCCTTCTATAAATCCAAAATATCATGTCGAACTTCGGTTAAAAGTACCATTTAATTCAATAACTAAATTGAATGTTTTAAATTTGCTTTAACTATAAATCCTTCTGAAAAGCTTCACTGTTATATTCAATAAAGTAAAAAAATGTGCTACTTTCGAAGCTATAATTAGATTTTGAATTAGTAAAATACATTTTAGGTATATATTATAAATGGACAAGCGAATTGAAAACGAGATAGAACATGGTAAATTTCTTTCGGAGAATGATGCAGGTGAAATATGGAACTGGGAATCTCCTGCCGGTAAAGTTCGCTGGAAAAGAAGAGTAAAAATGCTCACTAAACACATTAATCCAAGTGAAAAAGTACTAGAGTTAGGATGTGGTACCGGCTATTTTACTCAAGAGATTATTGAAACCAAAGCTCAGGTTGTTGCCATAGATATTTCGCCTGATTTATTAAATATTGCACGTAAAAACATTACTGATAATAACGTTTCCTTTTGCCAGGAAAATGCTTACCAAATGACCTTTGATAATGATTATTTTGATTCGGTTATTGGCAGTTCCGTTTTACACCATTTAGATATTGAAAAGGCTATTTCAGAAATTCATCGTGTTCTAAAAACCGGAGGTGTTGTTGCGTTTACAGAGCCCAATATGATGAACCCACAAATTGCACTACAAAAAAACATTCCCTGGTTAAAAAGAAAACTAGGTGATTCTCCGGACGAAACTGCTTTTTTTCGTTGGCAGATTGTTCGATTATTAAAAAAATACAACTTCAGAGAAATTAAAGTTACTCCTTTTGACTTTTTACATCCGGCAATACCATTGAAGTTTGTAAAATCATTTTCGTCAATAGGTAATTTTTGCGAAAAAACGCCATTAATAAATGAAATAGCAGGTTCGCTATATATAACTGCAGTAAAATAAATCATAAAAAAGGTGATTATATTAAAGGATAACAAAACCTTAAAATATAACCACCTTCATTCTATCATAGAAAATACCTAGAATACTTTCTCCATAAAATATTTTACATAATCATAAGCTTCATCAAACCAAGGATGAAATAGCCAGTAGGGATGCGGCGTATTTTCAATGGTATGTACCTCGTAATAAATATTTTTCTTCTTTAATACATCTAACAAAGTATCTCTACCTGCATGAAAGCGAGGTAAAGCGCTATTGATATATAAAGTGGGAAGATTATATTGATCTAAATAATTAATTGCCGAAGCTTCAATCCAAAGTTCTGGTTTTTCTTTATAGGTAGCACCAAAAAACATTGCTGCAGCAGATGGTTTATCCGGATTTGAATCTTTTCCACTTTCATTAGGATCAGTAAAATCAATTACGCCATCCATATTTATTAAAGCCTGTACTTTTGAAGAATGCTGCGGGTAAACTGATTTCGGATCATCAAATTTCTCCATCCCTCCTGTTGTGGCCATTAAACTGGCCATGGTTGCTCCTGATGATGTTCCTAATACTGCGATTTTCGTGGTATCAATACCGTATAACTTGCTATTATGTTTTAAATATCTAATTGCTTCTTTTAAATCATAAACGGCTGCAGGGTATAAAGCTTCGGCAGACAAGCGCTGCTCTACACTTGCAGTTACATATCCATCCATAGCCAGTTTTTGAGCTAATGGAACCAGATGAGATTTATCTCCGGATCGCCATCCTCCCCCATGAATCATCATGATCAAGGGGCGTTTTATATCGATATCTTTATTGGGAATAAAAACATCCATTCGTAATAACCTGTCCTCTCGAACTCTGTAAACCTGATTTGGCAATGATAAAAACTGATCTGAAGCATAAGTTTTTACGGGTTCTGCATGAGGAAATTTCTTATGTATTTTACGATAGGCAGAATTCACATTAAAAGAAGTGTCTCTTGGAAATGTGTTTTGACTGAATCCTGCTGTAGCAATTAATAGAAACGCTGTAACTAGAAAATAAATTTTCATATTATAAGAGATCTATGTAATTTTTACATTTCAAAAGGTGTACCTCTTTTACAAAACTGAATAGCTACACCCCAGGGATCTTTCATCATAACTAATAGTCCTCCATCCGGTAAGTTTACTTCTTCAACAAAGGTTGCACCTACAGCTTCTAGTTTTGCTCTATCTGCATTTGGATCTTCAGAAACAAAAGCCAGGTGTACAGTAAGAGGATGTGTATTATTAAAATCAAGGACATCACCTGCCGGGTTATTATAAATTTCTATTCTACCACCATATCCATCTGCAAGAAACCGAACAAATGGTGCTTCATCTGTTGCCAATACAATTTTAAATCCTAAATTTTCGACATACCAATCTGCCATTTTAACTGGATCTGGTACATTTAATGCAAAGTGTTCTATTCTCATTTTTTTGTAATTTTATCAATCACTAGCAAAAATAAGCATAATACACCAGAACAGCTTACTCATGATTCCTTATTCCATAAGAAAAACGTGATAATTAAGTCGTTTTACGGTAACTCAAAATGGCTAATGAAACTGATACCATAGCGTATATTCCAATTGATCGGAACTCTGGCCATAAATCAGAAAAGCCTGCTCCCTTTAATACAACACTTCGAATTACTTTCACAAAATAATACAAAGGATTAATCGTATCAATTTTCAAGGCCCAATCCGGCATATTTTCCGTAGGTGTAAAAACACCACTCATTAAAATAAATATGATCATAAAAAAGAACGTAAGAAACATCACTTGCTGTTGTGTTTCACTTCGGCTGGATAAAACCAAACCTAAACCTAAAATAACCAGTAAATAAAGAGTAGCAAAAGAAAACAACACCAATGGGTTTCCATTAAAAGGAACTCCGTATAACACTCTTCCAATCAGTAATCCTATAGCTAACTCCAGCAACCCAATAATCATGAAAGGCATTAATTTACCTATGATAAACTGATATTTTTTTACAGGAGTAACATTGATTTGCTCTGCGGTTCCAATTTCTTTTTCACGAACCAGATTAATAGCTGATAAAAACAAACCAATGATGGTAACCAATATTACTAATATACCAGGAAGCATATAATATTTGTAATTCAACTCTGGGTTAAACCAATAGTTGGAATGTATTTTTATTTGTTGTTGCTCTAGTAATGAGGCAGGATTTGAATTCCACTCCACAGATAACTTTTGAATGATTTCAGACAAATAACCATATGATAATTGCGCCCTTTGCACATCAATGGCATCATTAATAATTTGTAAGGGCGCAACATCTGAAGTATGTAGTTTTTTTGAAAAATCATTAGGAATATAAACCACTACATCAGTTTTATTCCTTCTCATTAAATCCAATCCGTTTTCTTTGCTGGCCTGTAAATCACCAACTTTAAAAAACAAAGATGCCTCTAAATCCTGAATTAACCTTTGTGATTGAACGGAATGATCGTGATCAACAACTGTTACCCTAATATTTTTCATATCTACAGTTGCTGCATTTACCAAAATAATTAATTGCACTACCGGCAATGCAAAAATCATTGGCAACATGGTTTTATTGCGAAAAATTTGCAAAAACTCTTTTTGTAATAAGTATAATATAATGCGCATAACAAACAGAACTTTACCTACTCAACTCTAACCTTAAATTTCTTAACACTTAAGCCTACAAACAGAAATATAAAACTGATTAATATAAGCGTCTCTTTCCATACGTAGGCAATCCCAGCTCCCTTCAGCATAATTTTCTTCACAACAATAATAAACCATCTGGGAGGAATTATATTACTCATTACTCTTAATGGTAAAGGCATGTTTTCAATAGGAAAGATAAAGCCACTCAATAAAATTGTTGGAAGCATTAACGCGAACATACTCATAAACATAGCTACCATTTGATTTTTAGCAACAGTTGAAATAAATATACCTAGAGATAATGCCAATATGGTAAACAATGTGGCTTCAAATAATAACAGAAACAGGCTTCCTTTAATTGGAACATGAAACACCCAATAACCCATAGCCAAAATGGATAAGGTATTGATCAAAGCCATAAAAATATATGGAGTTACTTTGCCTATAATTATCTGAAAAGGCTTGAGAGGAGATATTAACAAAACTTCCATAGAGCCAAATTCTTTTTCTTTTGTAATGGATATGGAGGTCATCATTGCAGAAACCAACATTAGAATCATGGCCATAATTCCGGGAACTGACATATAAACACCATCCAGATTTTCGTTATAAAACATCCGGACTTCTGTATTTATTAGTGAAGCTGTATTTTTTGAGGAGGTATTATGACTTTGTTGAAAGTCGCGTAATATCATAGACGCATAATTGCTTAATATTCTTGCGGTATTGGCATCTGAAGCATCTGTTATCAATTGTACATTTGCTATTTTATCGCTGTAAAAGCGTTTTGAAAAATTAGGTTCAAAAACAACGGTCATTTTAACACGATCCCTATTAAAAGCTGTTTCCAGTTCTTGTTCTGACTTTAAATATTTATCTAAACGAAAATAGCCGGATGACAATAACTTTTGAGTTGCCTCTTGTGTTAATTCATCCTTTGATTTATCTAAAATAGCAATAGATGCATTTTTTATTTCTGATGATATTACAAATCCAAAAATCAATATCTGAACCATAGGCATAGCAAACAGTATCAACATTGTTCGTGAATCTCTGAAAATATGTAGAAACTCTTTTTTTACAAAGGCTTTGAATCGTTTCATTTTGTTTTAATTTCTATTAGTATGTCTTCGGCTCATAGCGCCATCACATTAATGACTGCAGCCTACCTACTGTTGACTGCTTACTGAGGACTATTTACTGCCGGACGAGCTAGTTTGATAAATACCTCATTCATATTATGAGCATTAAACTGTTTTTTCAGATTAGCCGGAGTATCAAGGGCATCAATTCTTCCATCAACCATAATGGAAACTCGGTTGCAATACTCGGCTTCGTCCATGTAATGTGTAGTCACAAAAACGGTTATCCCTTCTGCCGAGGCTTCATAAATCATTTCCCAAAACTGACGACGAGTAATAGGGTCAACTCCACTTGTTGGTTCATCTAAAAACACAATAGCTGGTTTATGCATAATTGCCACAGTAAACGCAAGCTTTTGTTTCCATCCCAACGACAAGTCATGAACCATCCTGTTTCTCTCTTCCCATATACCCAACTCCTGTAATAACTCCTGCCCTCTTTCTTTAAACTGTTTTTTACTCATGCTATACACCGCACTAAAAAACCGCATATTCTCCCATATGGTCAAGTCTTCAAACAATGAAAACTTCTGGCTCATATAGCCGATATTCTTCTTTATTGATTCCGGATGTGTATTCACATTAAAACCAGCCACCCACACTTCACCCGATGTAGGTTTTGACAGACCACTTAAAATACGCATGGCGGTAGTTTTACCCGCTCCATTGGCACCTAAAAAACCAAATATTTCGCCTTTATCCACATGGAAACACAGCGATTTATTGGCCTCAAAGTTTCCAAATCTTTTCACCAAATTATCCACCTTAATAATCGGCTCCTTGCTAATTAATTGTTGGCTTTGATTATGCATTCTCTTTATCGTTAAATTGGGTTAACTCAATAAAACAATCTTCAATATCAGGTTCAATATCCTTGACTTGTACATTTAAATGACCTTTATCTTTTAAAAATGTAATTACTTCCTCATCATTTGAATGCTGCTCTTTACTAACCCAATGAAGAAATTCTCCGAAAGGATAAACATTATGTGTGCTTTTATAGGTTCGTAAATCCAGTAAAGCCTGATAGATATTACTTGTTTTGACTCCTCGTATTGGATATTGAAACTGATTTACAATATGAGCAGGTTTATCACACGCATGAATTTCTCCTCCCTGCATCAAAGCCACTCTATCACATAATTGAGCCTCATCCATATAAGGCGTAGAAACAATAATGGTAATTCCCTTTGCTTTTAAAGATTGTAACATCTCCCAAAACTCAGCTCTGGATACTGCATCAACTCCGGTTGTAGGTTCATCTAAAACCAATAATTTTGGTTTATGAATCAAGGCACAGGATAGCGCTAGCTTTTGTTTCATACCACCACTTAACTTACCTGCTCTGCGATGTTTAAATGGTTCTATTTGTTGGTAAATATCTTTTATCAGATAATAATTCTCCTCAACTGTAGTCCCAAAAACTGTAGCAAAAAAATCCAGGTTTTCTTCAATGGTTAAATCCGTGTACAACGAAAATTTACCTGGCATATAACCAATAATATATCGTACTTTTTTGTAGTCTTTTACCGGGTCCAGATCCCAGAGTTTAATACTTCCCTCATCAGGAATCATCAAGGAATTAACCATTCTGAGCAATGTTGATTTTCCTGCACCATCAGGTCCTAATAAACCAAACAATTCCCCTTCTTCAACCTGGATGGTTACATCCTTAACCGCCTGAATATCGTCAAATGACTTTGATATGTTTTGAATACTAATCATGGTTAAAACTTAACTTCACCAGGCATTCCTATTTTCAATCGCCCATCATTTTTAACGAGTACCTTGATCGCATAAACCAAATCCACTCGTTCCTCTTTTGTTTGAATGATTTTAGGAGTAAATTCAGCTGACGAAGAAATCCAGGAAACCGTACCTTTTACCGATTGATTATCGTCCTCATCTTTATCAAATATCACATTCACTTCCTGTCCTATTTTAACTGCAGGAAGCTGGCTGCCTGAAATATAAGCACGAAGAAACAAGGTATTAACATTAGCCATTTTAATGATTGGCTTACCGGTAGCAACTAACTCTCCATTCTCTGCAATTTTTTGTAATACCACACCATCAGATGGTGCTGTAACTCGACAACGGGAAAGTTGATCTTTAATTTCTGCCAATTGGGCATCAATCACTTCAATTTCGGAATAAACGCTTTTCAAGCTTGCATCCTGCCCTTTTAATTGTCTTTTTAACACATCTAATTGTCCACTTACATCATCAATTTGCTTTTGAGTGGCAGCTTTATCTGCAAACATTTTCTGAATACGATCAAAATCCTGATCAACAACCTTTTTTTGTGCCATCAAAACTTCTTTTGATATTTTTACTTGTTCCGCTTTACTTAATGCAACCGACCTCTGTGCCAATAATTGGTTACGCTTTAAATGATACGGAATGGTATCAATCAAACAAATTAATTGATCCTTTTTTAAGGTTTCCCCTTCCTCAATATCTATGTGAATCATCTTTCCAGGCACTTCTGCACTAATAAATACTTCTGTTGCCTCAAAATTTCCATAAGCATCAGATTCTTCATCACTGAAACTACAACTGATAATCATTAATCCTGATATCAGAGATAAAATAACGCTACGATACATATTTATATTTTTTTCTTTTTTATTCAACATTATTATTGTCTTGCCCCATTAAGATCAACTAATTCTATTTGCGATTTCAACAGTTCTAATTCGTGAACTTTTTTTGATAACAAAGCCACACTCTCCATATTTAAATCATTTAAATAATCAGAAGCTGTAATTGTTCCATTATTCAATTGACTTGTTGATGATGCTGTGATCCGTTTTCTCAACTGAATAATTTCGTCATCTTTATCCATGATCTTTTGCATCTGAGTGATTTTACTATTCACATCTTCGCCTGCCATTTCAAGGTTCATATCAAAAACAGATTGCTGCAAGTCCACCCGATCACTTTGAATCTGGAAATATTTTTTATTTCGACTACTTTGTTTCCAGTCCCATATATTCCATTGAAGTTTAATGCCTACCATATAAAAAGGAGCCAACTCATCCTTAAGCATATTAAAGCCAGGATTTCCATATCCAAACTGGCCAAATCCTGCAACATAAGGTAAACGTTCCTTAGCATTCATTTTTTGCATGATAGTGGCCTGTTGCCTTTGATCATTGAAATATTTATATTCCGGTCGGATGAAGATTTGTTGTTGAGACAATCCTGCAGGTTCTTTAAAAACCTTATCCGCTAAAATCACTTTTCCAATTAATGTTTCCAGTATGTTTAAAGCAGTCTTTTTTCCTTCAGAAAGCCTTATTTGTTCCTGTTTTACACTTAATACTTCCACTTTTAAATAATCTGCCTGAGAAGCCAGAACCATACCATTTGAAACTGCACTCTCTACTTCATGAAGTCTTTTTTCAATTGTTGCAATTTTATATTCCGCCAGTTTAATTTGTTCATCGATAGTAAGAATTAAAAAATAGGTTTGAATGACCTTAGACCTGATTTTATACAACTCTACTTCCAAACTACTTTTTTGAGCTTCAGTATTAACTTGTTCTACCTCTTTAGCCACCTTGGTTCTGCCCGCGTCAAAAATAACCTGTTGTATATCTATTGAAGCCTTATACTGATCTTTAGGACCCTGAGGTACAGCAAAAGGAAGATTGGATGATTCAATATGCGGAACATCATTTTGATGCGATGCTTGAGCATTTAAATCAAGGTGGGGATAGTAATTCACATTTAAATTCTTCAATCGCAGATCCAATTGATCCTCAATATGTTTAAAATTGCCATACAAGGGATAATTTTCTCTGGCTAACTGCATACATTCTTCCAACGTTATAGTTGACTGTCCCTTAGTTCCAGTTTGTAATATTATCAATAAAAAGATCGCGATATAATAAAATTTATATTGTACCATTTGTTTTAATTGTTTGCGATAATTAATGGTTTTAAAAATTCATATATAGATTGTTTTCTTTGCTGTAAAAATGATTTACATGAATCTTTATCTCCTTGAAAAATCATTCTTTCAATCAACGGTTTACCTGCAAAAGGAAAAATACAAAGTGAAATAACATTGACCAATAGTTCCTTTGGATTCATGGATTTTAAATTTCCCTGATCCATTTGTTCTTTAAGATATTCTACTATTAAATGAGGATTTACACCTCCCTCTCTAATCAAGAATTCTAATCGATCAGGACTTCTGTTGACCTCGGATAAAATAAAAATAGGTAAGTAAGGTTTATCCATAAACAGATCTACATAACTACTGATAGCCCTTTTCAGAAAATCCTCAACATTAGCTGACTCATTGATTGATTTTGTTATTTCAGGCCAGAACTCATAAAACGCTGCCGTAAAAACACTCTCAAACAACTTATCTTTTGAGCGAAAATAATAATGTAACATCGCCTTATTAATGTTTGCTCTATCTGCAATCTCCTGCATTCTGGCACCATCTAATCCTTTTTCGGTAAACACCTTACGTGCGGCTTCTAATATCGTTTTTTCTGTATCTGACTTTAACTCCATAATTAACTTATTGATTTAACCATCTGGTTAATTTGGTGCAAATATATATTAACCAATCATTTTAACCAAATGGTTAACTATTTTTATAAAAAAAATCACTATTAACCGACTAAAGTCTGGATATTAAAAATTATCTTCTGTAACGCCCATAAACAGGGCATTCGTTTTTTAATTAAAAATCAGACCCCATTCCAAATCAACTTCAATTGTCCAGGGGATCCGCTAATTTGCTTTGTAAAGCTTCTATTCTTATTTCGCAATAGTTCTGTCAATTCAAGCATGCTAATCAGGTGTATCCTTACTAAAGACGCAACTACAGAAAATGCTTTCTTTGTTTGGGCCTTCTTCTGTATTACAGTCATTAAAAGCTGAGCGATTAATGTGCACCAAACCTGGGTTCGGATTGCATTCTCGTTCTCACCATAGAAGTAGTGAAGCTGAAAGTTCTGCTTCATCTTTTTGAAAAGCAGTTCTATACCCCAACGCTTCTTGTATAAAAATGCCACTTCTTCTGCTGATATTTCAAAATTATTGGTTAAAAACTCAAAATAACGATTCCGATCATCTTGGTAAGCCACTTTTCTAAGTCTTATAGTCTTCTTTATTTTATATTGCTTCCCTCCATCTTCGTTTTCTGGATAGTATTCCAACTCTATGGTCTGATCTTTTAGGACTTTGGCGACACCTTTCTTTTTATATCCAGTCTTATGTGTTTCTATAATTGTGTAAACTGCATTTTTCTTTAAACGGGTTACAAAATAGACTTGCTGATGAGTCCATAAAGCAAACTGATGATAATAGTTGTAGGCCTTATCAAAAACGATCATGCTATGCGATATTAACTCTAGGCTTTTAAGAAAGTTTTTGTCATGTACCTTAGCTGCTGTAACTTTTACGAACCTCCCTACTGATTGTACGGCATCAATAAGCATATGGACTTTGAGCCCACCCTTCTTCTTGCCATCACCTTTGGGGTTTCTTCCCACTCCTTTAAGAACATCACTAAACAATCGGATGGTTGTTGAATCAATCAACAAAACCTCTTTAAAAGTCAGTCCATAAGTCCGGCTGTCCGACAAAAAAGTTTGGTATTTCTTAACCAGATCAAAATATAACGACTCGAAAAAGCGGTTGTCTCGATTACGCAATCCATCACCAGCAGTACTTTTAGCCGGTGCTTTTTCCAGACCTAAATGATTCAATTTTCCGCCCAATGCACGCATTCCTTCACAGATTTCAGTCATTGAATCGCAACGACTAAATATTCCAAACAGCATGGTAATAATATGCGTTTGGGTCTTGAATGCCTTGTAATAGCGGTCGCTATTGTGTTGCTTAATTAAGGATGGTATGTCTACTACTTTTAACAAATCTATTATCTGTTTGAATATCGGCTGACCGACAAATTTTATTTCACTATTTTTGCTCATGTTGTAAAAAGTTTCGCAAAATCAATTTACAACTTTGAGGGGAAACCGAAAGGGACTACCCTCTTTTATTTTTTACTCGGTCACTAGTGAAAAAAAATATAACTAACTTCTGAAAATTTCGTAAAGTAAATCAGTTAGTATAGTTTTGATAGATTTTTAATGAGGGGAAAACTTACTTTATTAGTTTTAATTATTGGATTAAACTTATTTGCAAAAAATAATCCTATTCTTAATTTCAAGTATTTTGATAAGAAGAGTGGGCTAATCAGTGCATATATTAATGACATTGAAGAAGATGCAAAAGGTTTTATCTGGATTAGTTCTAAAGGAGGTTTAAACAGGGTTATTGGTGAAAAAATAGTTTCATACTACTATAATTTAAACGATTCCACTACAATCCCTGGTAGTAATATTCTAAGCCTATACAATGACTCAAGGAATAAATTATGGGTGTCAGGATATGAAGGAATTTCTATCTATAACGAAAAGCTTGACAATTTTACCAGAATTTCATCTCCTAAATATCCCAATGGACTAAAAGAGTTTAATGTTGTAAAGTTTATTGAATCTTTAGACTCGAAATTATACATTGCTTCATCAAAGCGAGTATACATATTTAATCGTGAAAAAAGGCAGTTTGTTGAAGTTGCGCATGTACCCAATGGTAATATCCAGGATTTTATAATTACAAACGATCAACAACTATGGATTGGAACGGATGATTATCCTGGATTATATATTTATAATTTAAATAGTGCAGAGCAACGATTAGATAATCATGAAATTTTGCATCAAAATTTTAAATTCATAACTTCAATAACCCTTAAAAATGATATTATTTATTGGGGTACACGCCAAAATGGAGTATACAGTTATAATCTAAAAAACAAAGAGGTAAAACATTTCATTAATGATGTTCCGGATTCAAACAATATTGTTTTTATAGATACAGATAACACAAATCAAATATGGACATGTGATTACACAGGTATTAAACTATTTGAAGAAACGAAAGGAACTTTTTGGGGATACTACCCAGATAATAGTATCACCTCTATAAAAGAAAACGCCAAAGGTATATTTCAGGATAGTCAGGGCAATTATTGGGTTCTTCATCATCCTGGAGGAGTTGGTTTGAGCATTAAACAAAAAGGTTTTCAGAATATCAATAACATCCCAGATGAACCAATGTACACAAGCAGCAGGGATTGTGCTAACTTTATAAAAGATGAAGATGGAAATTTATGGATTGGAAGTTTTGGTGGCACCATCGACATTTTTGATAAAAATCAAAATCTCATTGATCGCTTTAAAGCAGGTGACAGAGGCCTTGCAAAAGGGAGTATCTTACATCTGGGAAAATCACAAAACAAAAAAATTCTTGTGGCAATTTATAATGCCGGCTTATTTGAATACGATAAAGAAAAAGGAATATTTGAGAATTATAATCCTGTTTCACAGAAATACTTTTCTAACCAAGATATAAGATCTTCAGCTATTGATGATGATAAATTTTGGTTTGCAACTCATGGTAAAGGGCTTGACTGCTTAAAAAATGGTAAAATCACTAATTACAACAGCTTAAACAGTAACCTTACAAACGACTGGACAAATCATATATTACTAAGAAATAATGGTGATTTGTGGGTAGCAACTTCATGGGGATTAAACATCTTAAAAAAAGGAGAGATTGACTTTCACCGGATATACAGTTCAATTGAATTTAATAATGGTTTAACTGATAATCATATTGTTTACCTGTTTGAAGACCGTAGAAATAATATATGGGTTGGTACAGAAAGAGGGTTATGCAGATACAACGATGACACCCAGTACTTTACTAGCTTCTTATCCAATGAAAATATCTGTGCCATTGCTGATGATCATTTTGGAAACATGTGGATTACCACCACATCTAACTTAGTTCAATTAGACCCACTGACCAATAGCACCTTAGTATTTGAGAATTTAGATGGAATTAAAGTTTCTGAGTTTATTCCTAAATCTGTGTTCAGTGATAAAGAAAACAATAAAATATACTTTGGAGGCGTGGATGGAGGAATTATTTTTAATCCGGATAATTTATACCGCAATATCACACCTCCAGAAACAGAATTTACTAGTTTAAAACTTTTTAATAAAGAAGTGAACTATTACGATTATCCTGAAATAATCTCAGAATCAATACATAGTGCAAAAGAGATAACTTTAAGATACTATCAAAATGTTATCACTCTTGGTTTTGAATCCAACAATTTTATCAATCAGGATAAAAATCTATTTTCATACAAGCTTGAAGGATTTGATAAGGAGTGGATCAAAAATGTAGCAAAAAAGGAAGTAACATACACTAACATTGCTCCGGGCAAATACATATTTAAAGTAAAAAGCTGCAACAACGATGGTGTATGGAATAATACACCTAAACAATTATCCATCAACATTATTCCACCTTGGTATAAACGCCCTATAACACATTATTCAGTTGTAATTATTTTAATTGTTTTAATTTTTATTTTAGTTAAAATAAGAACTCGACATTTAGAAATACAACAACACATATTACAAAGACAAGTTGAGGAGAAAACAAAAGAGTTGGTTGAAAGCAACAATGAACTACAAACTCAGGCCGAATATTTACTTGAGCTAAATCAAAAACTAGAAGAAAGACAGACTAAAATTGAAAGTCAATCTACCATATTAAAAACACAATCACATAATCTTAGTAAAGCCAATAAAGAACTGAAAGTTTTAAACGAAACTAAAGATCGGTTATTTTCTATTATATCTCATGATTTAATTAGTCCTTTTAACTCGATTCTGGGATTGACTGAGTTATTAAAGGATGCGAGCACTGAAATGAATCCGAAAGAACAAAATTTATTGGCTCATAAAATCAATTCATCAGCTCAAAGAGTATTCAACCTGCTTCAGAATCTGCTAATTTGGTCTAAAACCCAAAGTAACTCAGTTATCTTTAATCCAAAACCAGTGATTCTATACCGTATCATTTCTGATGCGATTGCGCTACTAAAAGAGATTATTTTAGATAAAAATATTACCTACAACATTGATGTTAAAAATTCATTGCTTGTAAAAGCTGATGCTGATATGTTAGCCACCATATTCCGAAATATCATTAGTAATGCTATTAAATTTTCGCCAATTGGAGGAACAATAAATATAAGTGCTACAGAAAATAATGATGTGGTTCAAATTGCTATAAAAGACAATGGGATGGGCATACCTGATGAAATTGCAAAAGGAATTTTTTACGAAGGTAAAAATATTACCAGGGAAGGTACTTCTGGCGAAAAAGGTTCTGGCTTAGGTTTGCAAATTTGTAAAGAGTTTGTTCATAAAAATGGAGGACAAATTTGGACAGAAAGCGAAGAAAATAAAGGAACAACCTTTTATTTTACTTTACCATCCGTCCATTAGTTTTTATTGTTGGATAAAAAATTCGCATTTAACAGTAATTCTTAATAGACATCAATAATTTCGTGTTTAACATCTCCCCCTGGCACAAGGACTATTGATCACAAACACTCCTAGCGCTATTCCCCAAAATACATTATTTAAAGCCTCGTCACTCCAAAGAACACCAGCATCTCTAGAGTCTGAAAAATAAAACACTGCAAACCCAATTAAAGCTCCCAGCAAACTATAAATTAAAGTTTTAATAAAATGCTTAGACGCAAAAGTTCGCTGAAACCAACTTTTATCCTGCTCTAACTCCAGCTGTTTAAATTTAAAAGTTCTCATTTGTAATTTTATTTAATGAAGCAAATCCGTTGTATACTAAAGGGGCTTATATCCTAATGAAGATATCAATTCTTTAGCCTTATCCACATCAATATTATCTCCTTCCAACACTACTGATTTTTCAGCTAAATTAACTTCAGCCTTATCAATAAAACTTAATTTTTCAAGATTTGTTTCAACGTTGGCTTTACAATGATTACATGTCATGCCATCTACTTTGATTGTTTCTGTTTTCATCATTCTGTAATTTATTGTTGTTTCATTAGATTTTTTGGTTTTTATAAATCGTTGCACATAGCCATTTACAATTAATAATGCCAATAAAATGCCTGAAGTAATTTGCCACCAACTAATACCATTATTATGCTGATGGTGCAAATGCTCATTAGCTATCTGGGTAAACCAACTGATTGGCAGAGCATAATCTATAATTGATCCAAATAATAAGGCACCCCCTATTATTGTTCCTAAATAGGTGAATAAACTTTTCTTTCCCAACACCTTACCTATCATAGTAATTGTTGCTGCATTGGTTGCCGGACCAGCCATTAACAAAACAAAGGCTGCTCCGGGACTAATACCCTTTAAAATTAAAATTGCCGCCAATGGAATTGTACCTGTGGCACAGATATATAAAGGAATGGAAACTACTAATATCATTAACATTTGCATTAATGGTGATAAATTGAGCAACTCAAAGAAATCATCAGGAACTAATGCTGAAATAATTGCAGCAAGAACTAAACCAACAACCAACCACTTAGAAATATCCTGAATAAACTCAACAAAGCCATAATGAAAAACATCAAAAATTTTCTGCTTTAAGCTTTTTGCTTCTTCTTTGACCTCATCTTTATGTTCACTAACAGATTCTGTGGCTGTTATTTTACTTGTAATTACACCGCCTGATATTCCTGTAATTAATGCAGCTAAAGGTCTGATGATAGCAAAAGGTAAACCTAACAACGAAAACGTAGCCAAAATGGAATCAACTCCAGTTTGAGGTGTAGAAATTAAAAATGAAATTGTTCCTCCCTTTGAAGCTCCATTTCTGTACAAAGCAGTTCCTGTAGGTATAACTCCACACGAACATAAAGGTAATGGTACACCAAAGAGTGCTGCAGACACTGATGATTTAAAAGAATTTCTGCTAAAATAACGTTCAATCTGATTGCGTGGCATAAAAGCGTAGAGCAAACCCGCAAAGAAGAATCCTAACAATAAATAGGGAGACATCTCACTTAAGATTGTCGCAAAATCAGTAAAAAATGAACCTATAAAATCTCTAACTTCCATCACAAATGTATTTACTATACAAATTTGGAAAGTTTACTTTATAAAGGTGTTACATCATTATTGAAAAAAGTTATAACATTTTGCTGTAAAAAAATCAAATCAAACCTTATCCAACGGTTTTCGTTGATTTACTTTTATTTTTTTAAATTGAGAAGGTGTTAATCCCGTATTCTTTTTAAACTGATTTGACAAATACTGAACACTACTATACCCTAATTTATAGGCAATTTCCTTTAAACTTAATTCATCATAAACCAAAAGTTCTTTTACTTTTTCAAGTTTCTGATTTATGATATATTTTTCAATTGTAACACCTACAACGGATGAGAATAATTTACTTAAGTATGAATAATCATATCCAAGTTCAGAGGCTAAAAAATCTGAACTATTATTTGTATCAGGTATTTCAGCCCCATAATGGATATTCTGAATAATCAAGGTTTTAACCTTATCTATAATCTGACTTTTTTTGTCATCAATTAGCTCAAAACCATTTTCATCTAACAGGTTTTTAACCTGCACTAAAGTAACATCATCAAGATCTTCTTTTAACTTAACCAACCCTAACTCTATATGCTCAATATTAAGACCAATCTTCTCAAATTCATCATTTATTACTTTAATACATCGGTTACAAACCATATTTTTGATATGTAGTTCTGATCCCATTTTCTCCAATTATAAAACAGTTAAACATGTTTTCAATTGGTGAATTTAATTTGAAAGTTTAAAAAAACGAACAGATTGTCTTAAATTTTCTGCCTGCGAAGCCATTTCTTCTGCTGTAGCCGCTAATTCTTCACTAGCTGAAGCATTTTGCTGTGTTACTCCATTTAATTGCTGAATAGCATTATTAACCTGCATAGCTCCGTTACTTTGCTCTTTACTACTATCTGCAATTTCCTGAACCAACTGCGAGGTTTGCCCAATTTTTGGGATGGTTATTTCCATAGCTTCCTCAGCTTCTTTAGATAAAGTAAAACTAGCTTGCGTTAATCCGACTATTTCATCAGCTGCATTTTTACTGACTTCGGCTAATTTTCTCACTTCCTGAGCTACTACAGCAAAACCTTTACCATGCTCTCCTGCTCTTGCTGCCTCAACAGAAGCATTTAAAGCCAGAATGTTTGTTTGAACCGCAATTGCATTGATCACATTAATCTTTTCTGCTATTTCCTGATTCGCACCTAATGCTTTATGCACTTTATCTGCAACAAGAGATATCGTTGAATTTGCTTCTTTTGAAACTTCTTCTGTTTGGTGAGCATTTGAGGTATTATTTTCAATGTTAGATGTAATTTCTTCCATTGTTGATGATATTTCCTCAAGAGAACTGGCCTGCTCATTTGCCCCTTCTGATATTTGCTCCGAGGTACCACTCATTTGATTAGATGCACTCACAAAATTGTCCACACTCTCTATAACTTCTGAAATAATAGTCTGCAATTTTGAAGACATGTCATAAACTGATTTCAAAATACCTTTATCAGTCACTTCTACTGTAGTTATAGTACTCAGGTCTCCATGAGCAATTTTATCTGCTATTTCAGCTACTCTGGCAGGTTCTCCGCCTAAAATTGCATACACATTTCTTATAATAAAAATGCCCAGAAATGTAGAAATAGCTAATCCAGAAAAAATTAATAACACGAGTATGTACATTGCATTACTTATAGACTGATCAGTTGATAATCTAATCAGCTCTATAATTTTATTTACAGAAGGTTCTACCTTATGAACAGCATTTCTAAGATCTCCCATTAAACCTTCATTTTCGGATCTTCCTATTTTTTCATCCTCAATAGTGACCCGATGAAAAGTATTCTGATAATTTTCAACCAACATTACCATATTAGATTTGTCTGATCTTGAAATACTATAATCATTCTTGAGAAGAACAAATAATTTACTTATCTCATCATCAAACTTTTGGATATATTTTGAATCCATCCTTAATAAATAATCTTTTTCATGTTTTCGTAAAGTCAATAAACTTACATGCAAACGATCACTTGCATTAGTCTGAACCATAATATTATCCACTTCATGAATGGCATTACGCATTTCACCTATATACCCCCAATCTTTAAAACCTTTGTTTCTTATCATTTGAGCAACTGCTACAAATTGACTTTCATATAACTTCACAAAGGATTTTATTGAATCAAGCTCTGTTTGAATCTGAGGATTCTTAATTAATTCATTAGATTTTAATTCCTGAATTAAACTATCTAATGATGATGTATTTTTTCGAAAAGAATTTAAGTACTTACTCTCTCCTTCTGCAAAATACTTGGGATTAATCACATCTCTTACTAAAAAATCTTTTTCATTTTTTCGGAGTTTTAAAACATTGATTTCTACTTCTAGAGCCTTATCATGTATTTCTCCAAGATTATTCACCTTGTGCAAATATTTAAATGCAAAAATACCTGTAACTAATAAAACAACTAGAGTAATCGTTAAAAGCAAATATAATTTCTGCTTGACTGATAATGAAGCCATAAGGTTGTATAATTTATATTACACCACCATAACGGTAGGATAAGCATAGTTGTTACAAATTTGATCTCTTTTTGCAATATTTTAACTTTAATTAATCTAAATAAGCAAATATTCGACTACACAATTGTAATCTTCCATGAATTGATCCTACATTTTTGTAGAATTCCTTAAAACATTCTCCTATTTAAGTTCTGATTTAAGGCTTATTAGAACTTATGGCATATTTATTATAGATTGCTAAGATGCTATTGAATCCGAATTTTCTTTAATGAATAAAACAGTATAAGGAGTAACGAATTTAGAATACTCATATAAGAGCATTTATTATGTAGCAATTAAAAACTTATTTACAAAATGAAACTTAGCGCAAGAAACCAATTAAAAGGAGTAATTAAAGCTATTGAGGATGGCCTCATTACTTCAAAAGTAATTATTGATCTAGGTGGAGGAAATGAAATTATTTCAATAATCTCAAAACAGTCTATCAAAGAGCTTGATTTAAAACCTGGAAAAGAGGCGTACGCCATCATTAAATCAACTGAAGTATTGGTTGGTATTGATGATTAAAAATAGAGTTGTTCACAAAACAGATGACAATAATTAATGACTGAAGTTGAACTACATATTCATGTTAATAAAGACGGTAAATTATTGGTAACTCCAGAAAGAATCCATCTGCTTAGGCTTATTGAAGAAACTGGAAGTTTGCTTACAGCTTCAAAACAGGTTGGGGTTTCATACAACAAAGCCTGGAAAATGATTGACGCCATGAATTCAATTTCAAGTAATCCTGTTGTTTCAAAGCAACGAGGAGGAAATGGTGGCGGCGGTGCTGTTGTAACCGATTTTGGCCGTTTAATTTTAGAAGAATATACCATAATGGAAAAAGTTGTTAGCAAGTTCACACAGAAATTTAATGCTGAGATAAACATGTAGTTTTTTTTGAAGATCGATATCTTTTTTTAGATATCCCAATAATTATAATTATGGAAGAAATCATTATCAAACCAATAGGAATAATTCATACTCCACATAAGGAAATTAAAAACATGCCCATACAACCTATGGCCGCAGATGAGATAAAAGGCTACATTGAATTATTACCAGAATACGTAAAAGGATTAAAGGATCTGGAGGGTTTTTCTCATATTACTTTAATATACCATTTTCATAAAATTAAAGGATACGAGCTTCAGGTTGTACCTTTTATGGATACCGAAAAACGTGGTATTTTTTCATGTAAAGCGCCTAAACGTCCAAATGCAATTGGAACATCAACTGTTAAACTTATTAGCATTGAAGAAAATATACTCCACATTGAGCAAGTTGATATGTTGGATGGAACACCACTCATTGATATCAAGCCTTTTTTTCCGAAATATGATAACCGGGAAAATGTATCTATAGGCTGGCTCGAAAAAAGCAAGAACATTCCGCTTCAGAAAATGAGAGCTGATGAACGATTTAAAAATTAATGACCACCTATTTCATCATTAAAAATGGTTTACAACCTCATATCTCAATTATACAATTGTTCGGAAAAATGATAATATAATTAAGAAAAGGTTATAAACCATCTGAATCATAATACAAATAAATTGTACTAAAAACAAAAGTATGAAAAAATCAATTACGTTAAGAACTTTTGTAATCTGTTTGATTTTAGCTTCTGCAAAATCACTTGGATTAAACGCTCAAACTGGAGAAAAATCAAACGCTACAAAGTCTCCTTTTTCTGATTTTGATAAAGACAAGGTATTAAAACCTTTTCTGGCGGTTGAAACATGGGCTACTTATAGTATGGGAGAAAAAAAAGGTGAAACCCAATATGCTGACAGAGGAGATGTTTCTATTCGGAGGTTACGATTTGGAGCAACTGGATCTCCATACTCCTGGCTAAAATACCATTTTCAAATGAATGTGGATCGCCTTGGACAAGATCCATATGCCTCAACCAAAGGTTCATATGGTGGAGTAAGTATTTGGGATGCTTATTTAACTGCTAAACTTATTAAAAATAGTGATCTTTTACATTTACATGCAGGATATTATTGGACAGCCATAAGCCGTGAATACAATACTTCATGTTGGTCGCAGACTACGTTTGACAGAACCAGAGCCAATTGGTACATGCGCAAATTTATTTCTGGAAGAGGCAATGGTTGCGAAAGCGGTTTTGGTTTTGGAGGATTAAAAAACTATAACAATTTTGGTTTTAGCTATCGCATTGGAACATTTGAACCTGCAGCATACGCAAGTAGCAAATACGCCAGCAGATTATATACAGGTCATGTTTTATTCTCATTCGGTGATCCTGAACAAACTAAATATAAATTCAGACTGCCGGGTAACCAATGGCTTAAACGCAAAGGAGTAACTCTTGGTTTTGGAGGTTCAACTCAGTCTGATGGTCAGCTTTCTGAAACCTTGTATTTTGATTCCTCTTCAGCTTATGGAACTGATTTGTTAATCAATTGGGATGGTCTGCGTATTGATGGTGAGTATTACAAATTTAAACGCACAGCTTCAGGTCTTAATGATTTTGATGGAACACAATGGCATATCAAAGCCAGTTATAATCTTATTGTAGGTAATAAATACTTAGAGCCAGTTATTGCTTACGATAAATATGAAGGTGAAGGCGAACAAACGCTATACAACTATATTGGCGACGATAAAACGCTCGATATTGGTATAAACTGGTATTTAAATAAAGATAAAGTGAAATTAGCTTTACACTATGTTGTTCAGGATGGATCTGTTTCTTCTAAAGTTGGTGATTATTTAGGTTTGGCTTTTCAAATCAGGTTATAAAATTATTCATTCATATAAATAACATATTAAATATAGACTTATGAAATCAAAATATATTATAATCTTCATTACTACAGTTATTTATCTCTCAATAGTATCTTGTTCAAATAGTAATCAATCAAAAACAGATAGTAAAACAAAATCCATCATGGTATTTTCAGCTGCCAGTTTAACTGATGTTTTAAATGAAATTGTTGATTCTTTTGAAGTTAAATATGCTGTTAAAGTAAAAACCAACATGGCATCAAGTGGTACGCTAGCGCGTCAGATTCAACAAGGAGGCCAACCTGACATTTATATTTCAGCCAGTAAAAAATGGGCTAATTATGTAGATAGTTTGGGATATATTCAACAGGGTTTTAAATCAACAATTGCAAAGAATCACCTTGTTTTAATTGCACCGCACAGTTCTATCATACAAGCCTCGTCTATTGACAGTACATTAGACTTTATTTCTCTAGTTGGAAAAAATCGTTTATCCATTGGCGATCCTGCCCACGTTCCTGCAGGAAGATATGCAAAGCAATCTCTAGAATATTATGGTTGGTATTCAAAACTTGATGACAAAATACTTCCGGCAAAAGATGTTCGTTCTGCCCTAATGGTAGTTGAAATGGAAGAAGCACCGATGGGAATAGTATATAAAACAGACGCTTTAAAATCAAATAAAGTAAAGATATTAAATACTTTTCCTGAAAACTCGCATAAACCAATAATGTATGTTTCGGGTGTAATTAATAACAATCAAATTGCAAAAGATTTCTATAAATACCTCCTGGCTGATGAAACAAAAGTTATCTGGGAAAAATATGGTTTTAACTAACCATTAAAACAAATATGTCGTTCTATCGAGATATCGAAAAGCTTGATTACTGATAATAAACCCCAATTATCGGCAAACACAAAATCAACTTTAAGATATCCCGATATGATCGACATGGATTAGTGATCAACTTTAATTGAATAGAAAAATTAAACAATGACGGAACTATTTAGCTTCAACGATGCAGAATTACAGGCCATATTTTTATCTGTAAAGGTAGCGGTATACTGTTCACTTATAAGTCTTCCATTGGCATTATGGGTAGGTTACAAAATGGCTCGATATAACTTTTATGGTAAGTCTGTAATTGAAAGTATTATTCATTTACCATTGGTTATGCCTCCGGTAACAACGGGTTATTTATTATTATTGCTTTTAGGCTCCAAAAGTTTAATTGGTCAATGGCTAATGAATTACTTTGGGATAAAATTATCTTTTTCATTTCACGCTGCTGTAATTGCTTCTGTTTTTGTTTCTTTTCCTCTAATTGTCCGTTCCGTTCGAACAGCAATGGAAATGGTTGATACCGGTCTGGAAGAGGCTTCGAGAATGCTTGGCGCCGGGAAAGTAAAAACCTTTTTTAGAATTACAGTTCCGTTAGCTTTACCCGGAATCATTTCTGGAACTATACTTGCTTTTGCCCGATCATTAGGAGAGTTTGGTGCCACAATCACTTTTGCTGGAAATATAGAAGGTGAAACCCAAACGCTTCCTCTGGCTATTTATGCCTATATGCAGGTACCAGGAAAAGAAGATCCTACATTACGACTAGTAATTGTTTCTATAGTTATTTCATTTGTTGCCATGACGCTTTCGGAATGGTATATTAAAAAAATAAAAAATGACAGAGGTTAATATTAAACTCCCCCGCAAAAATTTTGATGTAATCATTAGCGAAAGTTTTTCTGATGGTATAACAGGTATTTTTGGCCCCAGCGGATCAGGAAAAACCTCGTTATTGCATTCTATTTCCGGATTAGCTACTCCTGAGAGCGGATGTATTAAAATTGGCGACAGAGTAGTTTTTGATTCAGAAAAGAAAATAAACATTCCCGTAAATAAGCGTAATATTGGTTATGTATTTCAGGAAGGGAGATTATTTCCGCATATGACCGTGGAGAAAAATTTACTTTATGGACTCAAAAAAACTGCACATAAAAAGGTAAGCTTTAATGAAGTAGTAGAACTACTTAATCTTGGCCATTTGTTAAAAAGTAAACCTGCTCAAATTTCGGGAGGAGAAAGACAAAGAACTGCTTTAGGTCGCTCTTTGCTTTCTTCTCCTGATATTTTGCTATTAGATGAACCTTTTTCTGCTGTTGATATGAGTCTTCGAAATCAGATACTACCATTCATCATTAAAATACAACAAAAAGTGCAAGTCCCTATTTTGGTAGTTAGTCATGATTTGCCTGATATACTCAAACTTACTTCTACCCTTTTTGTAATTAAAGGTGGAGCTTGTTTGGGACATGGAGAATATTACAACTTATTAAAAGTAAAAGGGATATCTGATATTTTTGGAGCAGGTACTATTGTCAATTCTATTGACATGACGGTTCTTAATACTAATCCCAATAGTGGTTTAACAATGCTTGGATGGAGAGATCATAAAGATAGTGAAGTATTGATTTCATGCGAAAAAAGTAAAACCAACTATATAGAAGGTCAAAAGATTAAGATATTTATAAATGCCGATGATATTGCGCTTTCAACAGAAAAATCCAATACGATATCTATACAAAACCAGGTTTATGGCTCTATTAGCGAAATAATTAGCAAAGGTTCTACACTACTTTGTATTATAGATGCTGGATTTAAACTTGTAGTGGAAATTACTGCTGAAAGTCAACGAAGAATGGGTATTTATAAAGGAAGTAACATTTGGTGTTTATTTAAATCTGTAGCTATTGATGTTGCAGGGTAACCAGACGATAGAACGATTACAACTTCTATGTTAGACCTTCTATTATAACATCTTAGAAGGTTTAACAATATCAGATAAATAACTATATATTTTTCATTTTTAATTCTTTCTTTATCTATCCAAACTCCATTTCCATCAAAATAGATTGTAAGAAAGGCCGGTAAATATTGCCTTTGCAAATAAACCTTCTTAAATTATTTAGTAACGTAAATTCTTTTTTGATTTTATTAAAGACCTATAACGTGGCATGTCTAAATAAAATCAAAAGAATGCGTATTACTGTAAACTAAAAACGCTAAGAAGATGAAAAAACTAATGAAATTATTATTGTCATCATTAATCTTGGCCACAATTACAGCTTGTGATCAAAATAGTGAAGAGTTAACCGATGTGAATCTATTAGTGAATGGAGATGCAGGACTTAAAAGTGCTCAACAAGCAAAAAACAAAAATCTTAAGGCAACCGGATCAATAGAAATAACCTTTAAAGAAAAAGATTCGGGACATCAGCCTGAAAACCTTCGGGGATTTATGGACATTAATGCCACACAAGCAAATGAAATAAATGATAAAGAGGCAAAAGGTGAAATACATTTTCTGGTAACTCTTGAAGATTTAACCTTTCATCGCGAAATTTATGCAACTGTCAATGACGTAAGTATAAATGATTTGAATGCAAAAGCGTACATTATCGCCACTGTTACATATGATTCTAAAGAATGCAAAACTGAAGGTGAACATGATGAGCATGGTGAGGAAGTTAGCGATACTGAAATTGGAGAAACAGAAGAAGGTCATGACTCCGAATCGCACGAGGATTCAGGTGAAGAAGGTTCTCATGGGAGTTCACACGTAAGTGGAAAAAATTGCCGAATAGATCAGGTTATTATAATTGAACTTGAAGATGGAGGATCGCCTGGCGCAATGAATGATCTAATTGCCTGGAAATGGTTTCAACCTGAAGATGCTCCGACTATTTTGAATTGGCCCGAAAAGCTATGTAATAAAAACATTATTAATGGTAACCTGACTGTTCATTATTAACAGCTTAAAAACTGTTATTTTAACATTAAAAAACTGCTACATACAATAAGTGATATGGGCAGTTTTTTTTATTCCTACTTTTTATCTCTGAAAATATTGCAAGATATACCCTTAAAAACATTTCTTAAACCTCATATTTTGGCACGTATTTTTCTACGCCTTAACTCGATTAATTATCTTAGTAACAAAATTAGATTTTCAAATTTTACATCTATTCATCAACAGTTGATACTAATTTTAAAAGCATGAAAGCAGCTATAACAAGTACACTTTTAATATTGATCTGCACAATATCTTATACACAAAACTATGAGATGGTTGATGAAAAAGTAAAAACTTATCCAAATTCATTTAATAAAGTAAGTAAGTTATCATACCTTATAAATCAAGATTTTAAAACTACAGAGAACAAAGTCAGGGCTATTTATACATGGATTACACTAAACATATCATACGATGTTAAAACTTATAAATCAGGCACCAAACCAATAAAATATACCTACAGATCTGAAGAAGAAAAACTACAAAAGGTAAAAGAGATTGAAGAAAAACTGGCACTAAAGACAATAAAATCACAAAAAGCAATATGTCATGGATATTCAACCCTATTTAAAATACTGTGTCATCAATCAGACATTGAATGTAAGCTCATCAGTGGAACATCTAAAAGTAACTTAAAAGACATTGGTAAAAATCCAGAAATTATTGACCATTCATGGAATGTTGTAAAAATAAATGACCAATGGAAATTGATTGATGCCACCTGGGGAGCAGGCTTCCTAAGTGGAAATACGAACGCTTTTAAAAAAGAGTTTTCTGATGTATATTTCTGTACTGATCCTGAAAAATTCTTTTACAATCATTTTCCACAAGATAAAAAATGGCTGCTTACTGATAAAAAAGCCAAAGAGTTTGCTCATCTCCCACTCTTCTATCGCAGCTATTTAAAATCCAACATTAAATTAATTAAACCCAACACTGGAATCCAGAAAGTAAAAAGAGGTCATTCGTTTTTAGTAGTATTAAAGAATAGTGCAAATAATAAAATAGGATATAAATACAGTGGTGAAACAAAAGTACATCCAATTGAACCGGAGATAAAAGGAGATTTATGCTACTATAATATTGCTGCTGGCTCAGGATTATATCTAACAATTTACGCTGACAATTATTCTTTTATATCTTTTAAAATTCAGCGATAAAACACATAAATAATTAATTACTTATTTCTTATTATTACATCAAACTCCAATGAACATAACTGAATCCCAAAGACTTCTGATCAGAAAAATAAAAGAAGATGATATAACCCAACTATTGAACATATATAACAAAGAAGAAAACATGCGCTACATTTCTTCAGGTAAATACAAATGGAGCTATGATGAATTACATGAAAAATACATCAAAACCAATGTAAATGACCCATTGGGCATTGGAATCTTTTCGGTTGAGCTTAAAAAAAACAACGAAATTATTGGAGAAGCTGGACTGTTTAATTCATTCAATATCCCAAACGTTTTAGAGTTAGGTTATATAATTGATGTTTTATATTGGAATAAAGGTTTTGGTAAAGAAATTTTAAATGCACTAATTAATTATGCTTTTAATGTACTTAATACAAAAACACTGATTGCCAGAATGTATGCCAACAACATCGCTTCCGTAAAGCTATCAGAATCTTGTTGTATGTCAAAAATAAAAGAAGAAATGGCAAACAACAACAGCAAAGTGTTTGTTTATGAACTAAAGAACACGGCTTATTCCCTTTAAGCAATAAGATCAATTGCATATATAATATTAACTTTATTAAATATGAAAACAAGCATTTTTATGAAATCGTACATTACATCATTTATATTCTTACTTTTTTTATCACAATTATTTTCACAAGAAAAGAGTACTGAATTAGTAACAGATCGACCTGATCAAACAGAATCATCGTCAGTTGTTCCTCTTAATGCATTGCAAATTGAAACAGGATTTGTTTTTGAAAAGGATAATGCATTTGGTAACGATTACTATGCTTACTCCTATCCTACAACTCTTTTAAGGTACGGATTATTAAAGAATACAGAGATCAGGTTAGGCTTTGATATTCTTGGTCAAAAAATGAACAACGAAGACATTACTATTGGTTTAGGACCTTTATACATAGGTAATAAAACAAAAATTATGGATGAAGATGGATGTAAACCTGAAGTTGCTATTTTAGGTGGACTCATATTACCCTTTACAGCAAAAGAAGAATTTAAAACAAGGTATACAGCCGCTGACTTCAGGTTAGCTTTTTCTCATACGCTTAATGATATGTTTTCGGTTGGTTATAATTTCGGGTTACAATGGGATGGTGAAAATGCTGGACCAGGCTATTTTTACTCTGGAGCATTAGGTATGTCAGTAACAGAACAATTTGGAGTATTTGCTGAATACTATGGTGTATTACCTGAAGCCGGAGATAAACAACATTTACTGGATACAGGTTTAACATATTTAGTAAAACAAAATCTTCAATTAGACTTTTCTATTGGAATTGGCGTAAATGATGAAGCTACAGATCAATTTATAGGTTTTGGATTGAGTTATTTGATTAGCAAGTAACCTATTAACATAACACAGGAAGCTTCCTATAGCTTCCCATGCACCTATAACCTTATATAACTGCATTTTACAACAAACAACTCATAAATACATATCGACCTGAAAAATACTTCTTTTAATAAGTAAAAAAATGCCCTTCAAAGTTTTTTTACTTCAACAAATACTTACATTTGAAAACATATTTACAACTTTAAAATACCTATAAATACATCATATCATTATCTATATAATTCATACATGAATATTTGTATACGTAAGGCCAAACCAGAGGATTTATCCTTTTTATATGAATTGGAAAAACAATCTTTTCCAGTTTTTCAACAAAATTCTAAACAGAGTTTAAGAAATAGTATTAATAGTTCTTTTCAGGAGATATTTATTGCTGAACTAAAAAACAAAACCAAAATCAGGGTTGGATCTATTGTTCTATTTAAATATAAAAACACGCTTCGTTTATATTCAATTGCTTTATTAAAAGAATTTCAAAATAAAGGATTGGGAGATTACCTCATAAAACATGTTATTGAGTTTGCTATCAGAAATAATTTTGAACGCATTGTTTTAGAAGCCAATGCCTATAATAACAAACTAATTGAATGGTACAAAAAACATGGTTTTTACCAAATAGATAAAATTATAGATTACTATGGCAAAAACGAAGATGCAATAAAAATGGAATATAATACTAACATTATTCCCAAGCCCCAGAAAACAAACAACCTTATTGTTATTAACCAACCTTTTAAATGGGATAATGCCGACATAAATGCCAATATTATTTCTGTAAAGGAATACATCAACAACCCTGTTTATCAAAACAATAGCGATTACAGAGTATTTAACCTTTGTAGCTCATATAAATACCAGAGTTATGGGTATTACATTTCGTTGCTGGCATCGGCTCGCGGACAAAGAGTTATACCTAGTATTGCTACTATTCGCGATTTCAGAATTATCAACGTAATTCATTCTGCAGCATACGAAGTTGACGAACTGATAAATCAACTATTAAAAAAACACGAAGCAAATTCCTTCTCACTTAATATATATTTCGGACAAACCATAAATAAATCATATAACAACCTGGCAAATAAACTCTATCTATTGTTTGAAGCACCTTTATTTAAGGTAAACTTTATTAAACATGATAAATGGTTGATAAAAGATATTAAAATTTTAACGCTTAAAAATATCTCTGCTGAAGAGTCGGAATCGTTATATACATTTGCTTCAAACTACTTTAATAAAAAAAGATACAATCTTCCGAAATTAACCAATTACAAATATGATTTGGCTATTTTGATTAATCCCAACGAAGTCAATCCCCCCTCAAATCAAGAAGCTTTACAACGCATTAAAAAAGCAGCCAATAAGAAAGGACTTTATGTTGAATTTATTACAAAAAATGATGCTGATAAAATAAATGAATTTGATGCTTTATTTATTCGAGAAACTACAAATGTAAATCATCATACTTATGAAATGTCGCGTTTAGCATTTGCCGAAGGTCTTGTTGTAATAGACGACCCTTGGTCTATTATGCGTTGTTCAAATAAAATATACCAAAACGAACTATTCAAAAAACATAAAATACGCACCCCAAAAACAACTGTTTTAACAAAAAACCTATTTGAAGCATCACAAATAAACGATTTTAAATATCCTTTAGTATTAAAACAACCTGATAGTGCTTTTTCATTGGGCGTTATTAAGGTAAACTCAAAAGAAGAGGTTGTTAATGAATTACATAAGTTATTTAAAATTTCGGATATGGTTATCTGTCAGGAATTTCTTTACTCCGAGTTCGATTGGCGTATTGGAATTTTAGACAACAAACCATACTTTGCCTGTAAATATTACATGTCAAAAAACCATTGGCAAATTTATAACTGGAACAGTAATTCCGGTGAACAAGAAGGAGATTCTGAAACATTAAATATTGACGATGTTGCTGAAGATATAGTGAAAACAGCTTTAAAAGCAGCATCTTTAATTGGAGATGGTTTATATGGAGTAGACCTAAAACTAGTAAACGGTAAAGTGTATGTTGTAGAAGTTAACGATAATCCAAATTTAGATTATGGAATTGAAGACATCGTTTTGAAAGATCAACTATATGAAACTTTGATTGATTCCATTGTTAATAGAATAGAAATTGCTAAAAATATTCGCAAAATTAATTTTACAACCAACAAATTATCGTAATCGTTATAAAACCTTTAACAATCCAAAATGAGGTTATCATTTATTAGAGTTAATATGACAAAAAACCTATCCGGAACACTTTTACTGCCTGATATTTTATCGTTTAACACCAATTAACACGAAATAGATTGCTATTTTAACATATGCTTTGTTTCTTTATTAAACACACTAAAACATGATGCGTATGAAACGAACCAGAATAGTTATTAGTACTATAATCCTGATAATACTTATTGCGAGTAAAAATGTATTAACGTTACTTAACCAGCCCGAAATATGGGATAGCAACTTCTTTATAACACTAAAAAATGCCTTAATAATAGCCTGTATTTCATGGATTTCTATTGAGGTTGTGGGCATTTTAAAAACACGGCTATTAAAAAAGTACGATATAACCAATGAGGACAATCTAAAATCAAGAAAACTAATTACCCAAATCAACTTGCTGGAAAAAGTGATTGTTTTCATCATTATTTTAACTTCTGTTGGTTTAATTCTTTTTTCCATTGAAAGCATAAAAGAAATAGGTATTGGTATATTTGCCTCGGCCGGAGTTGTTGGTATAATAATAGGTTTATCGGCTCAAAAAATAATGGGAGCCCTTTTAGCCGGAATTCAAATTGCCATTACGCAACCTTTCAGAGTTGATGATGCTGTTGTTGTTGAAAATGAATGGGGATGGATTGAAGAAATTAATCTGACATATGTTGTTGTTCGGATATGGGATAAACGTCGCTTAGTGCTGCCATCTACTTATTTTCTTGAAAAACCATTTCAAAACTGGACCAGAACAACAGCCGATATCATTGGAACTGTATTTATTTATACCGACTACACTGTTCCTATAGAACCTTTAAGAAAAGAACTTACCCGATTACTCAATAATTGTGATTTATGGGATAAAAATGTCAACGTACTACAAGTAACAGATTCAACTCCAAAAGCTATGGAAATTAGAATACTTGTAAGTGCCAAAAACTCGCCAACAGCCTGGGATTTAAGAGTTTTTATCCGTGAAAAAATGATTGAGTTTATACAAAAAAATTACCCTGAAAATTTACCTAGAACAAGAATTAACCTGGAAAATAAACCACTAATAAATGATTGATATATCAACAGACAAAAGTAAGTTAAACATTAATGTAATACATAAATACTTATCAGAAGAATCTTACTGGGCTAAAGATAGAAATATAGAAACTATTCAACAATCTATAAATCATTCTTTATGCTTTGGTGTATACCTCAACAACATACAAATTGGCTTTGCCAGAGTTGTTACCGATTATACCATTTTTGCCTATATTATGGATGTTTTTATACTTAAAGAATATCAAGGGAAAGGCTATGGAAAACGTTTAATGAATGCTATAATGAATCATCATCAGCTTCAGAATCTTAACAGGTGGGGCCTTGCTACAAATGATGCTCATGGCCTTTACAAACAATTTGGGTTCGAGTCTCTCAGTCAACCTGAAATTATGATGGAGAATAAAAAGAAGCAACCAATTCCTGAAAAATGATTGAAAGAGCCATAACCCTAAAAGACAAAAAAAGTAGATTTTATCAGCATAATGAAAAATTGGCGCAAACATGGGAAGCTTTTGCATTGAGGTATAATGGCGAAATTAATGGAATTGTAAACAGCTATATATTAGAAGCAAGTATTTGCTATAAATCAAACAATAAAACAATATCTATCAAATCATTACGCCAACTTTCTGATAATGGAGCCGGAATTTTAAGGGAAAATTTAATAACAAAGAATACTGTTATTGAAGTATCACCATTAAGAATAAATGCAGATGAAAAATGGAAAATAATTAAATACAATAGATTTTTAAATATCTTTTATGGTATCAAAAATCAATGTAACAGATTAGCATTTGATAATAATTATATGTTGATTTCGAAGAACAGAGTTAATGAAAATGCCTTAATCAAAACTCGATTATGGAAATTTATCAATCAAATTGCAGAACTTAGAAGCATCCAATATGAAAACCAACTCTTTACAATTGAATACTTTAACTTTTTAGGTACAGATTCTACTGAGAAATTAATAAAAAATATCTTATCTGAATACCCTTCAAATCAACATTAAATCTAATAATCAAACCATATTAATCACATAATATTATTAAATATGAATATATCGCTTGCGACTTAAAAATATTTCATACATTTGTGTCGTGCACGATATTTTCATTCTTGATATTTATAAAAACACCTTAATATGCAAAGCAACATTTATCAATTTACAGCAAAAACGCTTCAAGGAAAAGAGATTAGTTTGGAAGATTTTAAAGGTAAAACAATACTTATTGTAAATACCGCAAGTAAATGTGGGTTAACTCCTCAATACAAAGGCTTAGAAGAGTTGTATCAAAAATATAAAGATAAAGACCTTGTTATTCTTGGATTCCCTTGTAATCAATTTGCAAAACAGGAACCCGGAGATGAAAAATCAATTTCTGAAGGTTGCTTGATTAATTATGGAGTCACATTCCCAATGTTCTCTAAAATTGATGTAAATGGAGAAAACGCACATCCAATATACAAATACTTAAAATCAAAGCTAAAAGGAACATTTGGAGATAATATAAAATGGAATTTCACAAAATTCTTAATTGATAAAAACGGAAATCCAGTTAAACGATTTTCTCCTATCACAAAACCAGAAAAAATTGAGAAATACATTGCTAGTATAATCTGATTTTTCATAAAACCATATCTAAAAGCTCCAAGTAGTATTCTGATGATACTATTTGAGAGCTTTTTTTTAATCATTTTGTACGCCTCTATCTTTATAAAATTAACACGCATTATTTATTACCTTGAAGCAAATTGTCTATTTTTGAGTTTTAGTTTAAATAAATATAAATGAGTTACGATCCTTTAAAGTTAGAAAACCAGTTGTGCTTTCCTGTATATGCGGTATCAAGACTATTTACACGCGAGTATCAGCCATACCTTGATAAACTAAACATTACTTATCCACAATACTTGGTATTAATGATTTTATGGGAAAAAGATGAGATTGGAGTTAACGACATTGCAAAAAAACTCATACTTAATACAAATACCGTTACTCCATTATTAAAAAGAATGGAAACGCAACAACTTATTGAACGATCCCGATCAAGAAATGATGAAAGAAAAGTTATTGTTAAGCTAACAACAAAAGGAAAAAATTTAAAAAATGAGGCTAGTGAAATACCTCAAAGCCTTAGCCTAAAGCTTTTGGATTCATCTTTAGATATTGAAGATTTAAAAAACCTCAAAAATAATCTGGAAGCAATTATAGAACATCTAACCAAATAAAAACAATTACTTATCACACAATAAAATAACCATATGTAATTGACTTACTGCACCTTTTATTCAACAACACCTTAATATAAACCTCACATTATTTCTCAAACATAAAGCAAAATATTTTATAACACATAAACTAAAATAATAAAAACACCTTCAGTTTACGACATACAATTATTCACTTCATGACAAATTCATTATGAATTTCAAAAACTTCAAATTAATTTTATAACCAATGTTTTAATGCTAATAACTACAAAATAAATAATGAAATATATAGATAGAGACTTAAGTTGGGTTAATTTTAACGCACGAATTCTTCAGGAAATTTCTGACAGATCTATACCATTGATGGAACGGCTCAACTTTATTGCTATATATTCATCCAATTTAGAAGAGTTTTATAAAGTCAGAGTAGCCAGCCATCGATTTGAACAAAAATATAACGGAGATAAGAAAAATAAATTTGGATATCGTCCATCATATATACTTCAGCAAATAAATACTCTTGTTAGCGAGCAACAGGAAAAGCTGGGCAAAATCTTTTATACAGAAATAATTCCAGGAATGGAAAAGGAAGGTATTACCTTTCTCCACCAAACATTATCAAAAGAAGATTCTAAACTAGTATCTGAGTATTTTGATCAAAATTTAAAAGGTCAGTTTTCGCTATTAGAGATTACGAATGAACCTAAACTAGAACTTAAGAATCAGGTTATTTATTTATACTTTATAACTGAAGAAAAACAGTTTTTACTAGAATTGGACTATGGCAAATGGGGCCGATTTATCACCCTATCTCAAAATAGCGACCAATATAAAATCATACAACTTGATGATATTTTTAAATACAACGTGAGTAAATATCTTAACAAAGATGCTGAGATATATGCTATAAAAATATCAAGAGATGCTGAATTGTATATTGACGAAGAACAAGAAGAAGACATTGTAAAAAAGATTCAAAAAAGTTTAAACAAAAGAGAAACTGGACTTCCTTGCCGTTTATTATTTAACGAAAACATTCCTTTCAAGCATATTAATAAATTAAGAAAAAAAATGGGGTTAGATATGACCAGCTTAATCCCCGGAGGAAAATATCATAACTATTACGATTTCTTTTCCTTTCCAAAATTTAATAATAAACCTCATCTCTATAGAACAAAGCCCGATTATATTCCTTGTCATCAATTGGATGAATCAGAAGATTACTTTAAAACCATCGCTAATGAAGAAATTTTTTTAAGCTACCCATATCAAAGTTTTGATTACATTATCACATTGCTAAACAATGCGGCATCTGATCCGGATGTTACTGAAATTAATATTACCTTATACAGAGTAAATAAGAATTCGAAAGTATGCGAAGCTCTGGAGCGTGCAGCGCAAAATGGCAAAAAAGTATTTATGCTATGTGAGGTATTAGCTCGATTTGATGAGGAATCAAATATTTATTGGGGCAAAAGACTTGAAAAAGCTGGTGCTACCGTAAAGTATGGTATCCAAAACCTAAAAGTTCATGCAAAAACATTCTTAATTAAAAGAAAAGAAAACAACAAGCTGAATTATTACACTTATATAGGAACCGGAAATTTAAACGAGAAAACTGCTAAATTATATGCCGACCATGCCATATTAACATCTGATATTAAATACACAAAAGATATTGACGAGGTGTTTAACTTTTTAAAAGATGAATCATATCAGCCCAATTTTAATCATCTATTAGTTGCACCCTTTACTCTTCAAAGCACAGTTGACAAACTTATTGATCGAGAGATCAGTCATGCAAAACAAGGAATTGCAGCTCATATGAAGATTAAACTAAATAGTTTTGAAGATCCTGTAATGATTGATAAAATAAGACTAGCTGCAGATAGTGGTGTAAAAATTGATATGGTTGTCAGAGGTATTTGTTGTTATTATCCATTAACAAAAAAGCAAAAAGAAAATATTAAAATAATAAGTGTTATTGACCAGTTTTTAGAACATACACGTATATATCATTTTTATAATAATGGTCACCCACAAACCTATTTAGCCTCGGCAGATTGGATGACCAGAAACTTATATAAAAGAATAGAAGTGGCATTTCCGGTATTTAAACAAAAGAATCAAAACCTTTTGAGTGAAGAAATTAATTACCAACTTAATGATAATTTAAAAGGCAGATATATCTCCAATTCTGGAGAAAATATTTATGTTAGTGGGAATAATGAAAAAACTTCCCAATTAAAAATGTTTGACCTGGTTCAACAACAATAAAAACACTGAAGATGATTGAAGGCAATTATACAGAACTAGTAAAAGAATGCTATGATGTAGCAAAACAAAAGATAGAAGAAACTTCAGATCCAAAAATATCTTTTCATAATTGGGAACATACCGAAAATGTTTTCACAGCAATTACTGAAATTGCATCAAATACAAAAGATATTACAGAAGAACAAATTGAATTATTGCAAATTGCATCGTTATTTCATGATATCACATCGTGCATTGATCATAAAGATCATGAAATTAAGTCTGCAGAACTTGCTACTGATTTCTTACAAGAAAAAAAGATTGCCGACGAAAAGATTGACTTTGTTAAGAAATTAATTTTAGCTACAAAACTATCGCACAAACCTGAAAATGTATATGAAAGTATCATTAAAGATGCTGATTTAAACCACCTAAGTAAAGGAAATTATATCTACAAACCATTCATTAATTTATTTAAAGAAATAAGTAATTGGAAAAATCTAACACCCAATAAATGGGTTGAAGAGTGCATCATCTTCTTTGATCAAAACAAGTACTTTACAGAATATGCAATTGAAAATTACAATCCTGGTAAAAAGAAAAATAAAACAAGACTAATTGAATTATCTAAAATGAATATTGAATCACTGGATGATTTGGTTGAAGAAACTAAAAAATTCAAGAAGAAACCTAATAAGAAAAAAGCAGACAAAAGTAAGCCTGACAAAGGCGTTGAAACAATGTTCAGGATTGAATTAAGAAACCATGTTACACTTAGCCGTATAGCAGACGACAAGGCAAATACACTCATTAGTGTCAATGCCATTATTATTTCAATCGTTCTTTCTACCTTATTTCCAAAACTAGATAATAATCCTTACTTAACACTGCCTGCCATATTTCTAGTAACCAGCAGTATTACTACAATAATCATATCAATTATTTCTACCATTCCTCGCACTACTCACGGCATCCTTTCAAGAGAAGATGTTATTAAAAGAAGAGGAAATATTGTATTTTTTGGAAACTTCCATAAAATGAATTTAGATGATTTTGAATGGAGCATTGATGAACTTTTAAACGACAAAGACTATTTATATAAGACTTTAACCAGAGATTTATATTATCTGGGAAAAGTGCTGAATAAAAAATACAGCTATTTAAGAACTGGCTATATTACCTTTGTTGCTGGTTTAATTGTTTCAATCATTATTTTTATGGTTAAAATATTTGCCAACTACAACTACATTGTTCAAATGCAATAGTAAGATTTATAAGCTTAAGTTATCAAAAGAAAAAGGAGGTCGATTCAGGAATGAAAACGACCTCCGGTACACACAGGAATTGTTGGGAGGAAAATTTACTTTTATGTGTTTTTTTCTTCTGCTGCAAATATGTACGTTTATTACTTCCTTATCATTACCCCTCTGTTATCAATACCTTAATTTTACCGAATATTTTTATTATGAGTTCGATCTCAAGATGGATTCATTTTAAAGAAAACACATTAAAAATTTGATAATTCAGCAAACAAACGTTTAATATCCATACTTACGTTCTTGAAAAATAACGGCGAATAAGTCATTTTGTCATTAATAAAATACACAATAAAGACATATTGTCATTGTGTAATTAATATTTCTGCCTATTTTTCCATTTTACTCAAATGGCATTTCATTTGAAATAAAGTGTTCAGAATTAATTATTGAAATATTAAAAATTTAAAATAGGAGATTTTAGTTATGACACTAGTTAGAAAAGCAAACAGAAATTATGATTCATTATGGAACAACTTTATGAATGGAGATTTTTACATGAATCAAAACGGATTATACTGTGGTAGTCAAACTTTACCAGCTGTAAACATCCTTGAAAATGACGACAAGTTTATGATAGAACTTGCTGCCCCAGGATTAAACAAGGAAGATTTTAACATTGAATACAACAATGGAAAGTTAACTGTTTCTGCCAAAAATTCAGAAGAAAAAGAGACTGTAAAATACTCAAAACAAGAGTTTAACTATGCTGGTTTTTCAAGAAGCTTTGTTGTTCCGAAACAAAAAGTTGAAGACGGTAATATCACTGCTGCATATGAAAATGGGGTATTAAATATAACCCTTCCAAAACGAGAAGAAGTAAAGCCTAAACCTGCTCGAATGGTAGAAATTTCGTAACAATATATATTACTCATTAAAGTTAAAGCCCGAGAAGTCATTTTACTTTCGGGCTTTTTGTTTTATAACTGTAGGTTTATATCTTATTTTCAGCTACATTTTAATTTTAAAAAATCCTTCTACGCGATCGTTTGTATTTACTTCGAGATGTGCTTGACAATGGATTTGCTGTTTCAGAACAAGGAAGTGCAGGTCTTTTTCCATTCATTCTTAAGCTCCCTCGTTGATTAAATTCAAATATTAAAGACAATTCATGTGCTCCCTGTGCATTCCACCCTAATCCGGAAATAGAAACATCATAACTATAACCAACCCGGAAAGGTCCATAATTATATGATAACAAGGCAACAATAGCATCCTGATTTACACTACTTGCTCTATCGGTTGAAATAAAAGGTACACCTCTATACCAAACACCTATCTCTAAAGGATCATTATGCCAATAAACACCCAAATCGGTTTGCGTATTTTTTAACTGATGCTGAAACCGGTAACTAAACGAAAATGATCTACTTACCCCTTTAGTGCGACTTCTTTCAGTCCAAATATTCATCCCCCCAAATAATACATACTTTAGAGACATTTTCATTTCCTCATTCAAAAATGTATAATTTGGCTGAGCCAAATGATCGACAGTTAAACCAAACCAGTATTTTGAACTATACAAAAATACTGATGATGCAAAATCAATATAATTGACTTTTTCATTATTTAATCTTTGCCAGGAACCGGAACCTCCAGTACCAATCATCTCATCTCCAAAATTAAGCTTACTAAAATCTATTGACTTATTTCCGTAAGTAAACTGTAATCCGGGTATCACTTGCCACTCATCATTCAAAACAAGGTTATAACTATACTGAAAACCAAACTGACTTGTAGTTAATCCGGCTGACCCTGCTACATCCTGATAAAGCATTAATCCAATACCACTATTAATAGAATGAAAAAAATTATCGAACGAAACAGCATAAGTTTTATAAGCAGTATTAACACCCGGCCATTGGTTCCTATAATTAGCAACTAAACGCGCTCCATCTGTAGAACCTGCTAACGAAGGACTCATATACAATGGATTTGCATAAAACTGAGAAAAATGTGGATCCTGAGCTTTTACTTGAGCAAAAGCAAACAACATTACAACAGATAAAAAAGTATGTTTTAGTATTCGTGACATATAATCCCCTATCTTATTAATGTAACATCTCCGGTATACACTTTCACCTGACCAGTTCCAAACCTACAAGTTACTTTCCAAATATAAACTCCCTGAGCACAAAGACTGCCTTTGTAGTATCCATTCCATCCTATTTTTATATCATGACTTTCGAAGATCAGCTGTCCCCACCTTGAGAAAATCTGTAGTTTATACTCTTCAATTCCTTCCTGAACTGCAGGATAAAATACATGGTTATTTTTATCTCCAAAAACATATTCTCCACTACTCTCTCCGCCCGGATTAGGAGTAAATGCATTAGGAAAATCAATTTCACCACCCTCAATTGCAATAATGGGTTCATTTAACTCGTAAACATCAAAGCATCCAAACTCATTTGTAGCTTCCAATGACACATCATAGTTACCTTCTTCTGAATATTCGTAAACCGGATTTTGCTCGCTTGAAGTATCTCCATTTCCAAAATTCCATACATAAGAATCTGCCTGAACTGATTTGTTAGCAAATGTTACACTTTGCCCTGGAATAGTTACTACTTTAGGGTAAGCTTCAAAAAAAGCAGTAGGTTGTGGAAATACATTCACCATTAAATCATCCTTAATGGTTTGTCCACCAGGACCTGTTACTGTTAATTTTACATTATAATCACCTGGTGTGTAATAAGTATGTATAGGATTTGGCTCTGCTGATACATTTCCATCACCAAATTCCCAAAAGAAATTCTCAGCATCTAATGTTTCACTGTAAAATTCAACTGTTAAAGCAGGGCACCCTTCTGAAGATGGACCATACGAAACAGTTGGAACATTAGGTGCTATTTCAATCTTTTGATCAGTCGTATTAGAGCATTGACTATCATAAGCTTTTAATGTAATCGTAAAAGATCCTGAGTTTAAATAGGTATACGATCCTGGTTCTGATAAATCAGAAACAATACCATCTCCAAACTGCCACTCATAACTCCATTGATTTCCTGTTGTTGTATTATCTATATCAACCGTCGATTGCGGCATTTGCTGATATTCAGGTGAAACAGTAAATGACGGCTTAGGTGTTGCAAATACGTTTACATAGGTATAAGCCGTATCCACACAACCATAAATCGACGTGGCAATCAATGATACCTCATACTCCTGGTCATCATCAGAATTATTTTCAAATGTATTTAAGCCTAAATAGTTGGCTGATGTATTTCCATCTCCATAATTCCATAGAAACTCATTTGCTCCAATTGATTCATTTCCAATACTCACTTCCAATGGAGCACACCCCTCACCTGAACCAGTTATTACAGCCTTAACATTTGGATTTACACTTGTGTATCCATCCATGGAGTCTCGACAGCCAAAGGCATTTTCGGTAATTAAACGTATACGATAATCAAGTGGTGTAAATTTATCATTATTATAGGTATGACTAATACTCTGATTACCTTCAACTGTTTCTATTGAACCATCACCAAAAGTCCATTGCGATGAAATTATATTCTCAGTAAAATTAGTAAACTCCACTAGTTTTGGCGAACACACCGAAAAATCATTTGGTTCAAAGTAAGTATCTGGTGATGGCAATACAGTTACGGTTGTAAATGCAGTATCACTACACCCATATGCAGAGTTTGCAATCATACTAACATTAAAGTCCATCGAATCATCAGTCGGATTTTCAAAAACATGTACTCCTATAATATTGTTGGAGGTATTACCATCATCAAAATCCCAGAAGTAACTTACCGCACCAACAGATTCATTTGAAAATTGAACTTCATAAGGAGAACAAGCTGTTGCTCCACCTGAAATACTTGCTGAAACAGCTGGATTAACCGTTGTAAACCCATCCATAGAATCTTTACATCCAAATGCATTTTCGGTAACAAGTTTTATTTGATAATTCTGCGATACCAGATTATTATTTACATAAGTATGATCAACTTGTTGATTCCCTGCTACACTTAAATTATTTCCGTCTCCAAAATCCCAGTATGAAGTTTGAATATCTTCTGTATGATTTATAAAAGTTACCTGTTTGGGTGAACATATTGCAAAATCGTTAGGTTCAAAATTAGTTGAAGGCGATGGTAACACAGTTACATTTACAGATGTGGTATCAATACAACCATAAACAGATGTGGTATACAATGTGACTGTATGTATCTCTTTATTCGCAGATTCATTGGTATATAGCTGCACATTCTGATTTACCCCCTGGTCAAGGTTTCCATCTCCCATATCCCATTGATACTTAAAACCACCGGGATCTGCAATAAAACTTACGCTCAAAGGAGAACATCCACTATCTGGAGTAGCCACCAAATTAAAGTCCTGACGAGGATAAACTGTTGTAAATAGCTTAGAAGTATCCGTACATCCATAGCTATTATTTACCACCAACTGAACACCAAAGCTCTGAATAAAATTTTCTTCATTAACAAAAGTATGAATGGAATGCTCTGTTGTTTCAGTAGCAGATCCATCTCCAAAGGTCCACTCATAACTATCTGCTCCCTGCGATTTATTAGTAAAATCTGTTGTCAAAGGACTACACCCCACGGAATTATTCATTTCAAAATAAGAAACCGGAGCTGGAGCAATTGTTAACGCTGTATTTAGAGTGTCCGAACATCCATTTAATGTATTAGTTACAAGCTTTATATTATAACTCACTGGATTTGGAGTGTTATTACTAAATGTTTGCAAAGGATTTTCCTCTGCAGAAACATTCCCATTTCCAAAATCCCAATAATATGTATCTGCATTCAATGATGTATTTTCAAACTGAATTTCAAAAGGAGTACATTCTATAGCCGGAGGTGGTGTTATACTAGCTTCTGGTATCTGATAAAAATTTATAGTAACAGTATCACTTCCAATACAACCACCTCCATTATCCTCAACATAGGCAAACTTGTAGGCACCAGGTAAATCAACATTCACCAATGTTGTATCATTTAACTCTTGAGAGAAGGTAGCATTTCCTGGTCCCTCTGTTTTTTTCCATATACTGGTTCCCACATGAGCTTCAGCAATCAATTTCATACTCAATCCACATGTATCTTTATCTTCCATTACCATTGGTGCCGGAGTTTCAATAAATCTCACCGAAATATCTGCGGAATCCATACATGAATTATTATCCTCAATCCATCTTAAAGTATAATCTCCATAACTATCAGAGGTAATTGAAGGATCAGGAATATCAAAACCGGTAAAGGATAATAAACCAGAACCACTAACCACCTTCCATATTCCAGACCCAACACTAGCTGTTGCATCTAATGTGGTTTGTAAACCACACTCCTCAATATCCAAGCCTGCATTAGCCACAGGCTGCTCATGTACAATTACTGTAATCGCATCAGAATCTTCGCAACTTTGAGAATCACGAACGGTATAGGTAAAAGTAAAAGTCCCAGGTTCATCAGTCGTAAACTCAGGATTCTGAATACTTACATCTGACAATTTATCTACTCTGGTTCCTGTCCACTGATGATCAATAAATGCTTCTGATCCTCCTGATGGTGCCGGATTAAGAATTAAGGTTTCTCCTTGACAAACCTCTATAGTTGGATTTGCAAATGAAATATTTACTGCCTCTACATTAATGTCAAGAGTATCTTCATCAAAACATCCATTATCATCCGTAACTCTATAAACCACTTCGTAAGCCCCTACAGATGTTGTTGAAAAATCTGGAGTTTGTATTGAAGTGTCATCCAAGTAAGTAATATCGCCTTTCCAAAGATGCGTATATGGCATTAAGCCTCCTGAAGGATTTCCATCTAACTCAATATTTACCCCTGGACATAAACTAACCTGATCTCCCTGTAATATATTGGCAGTAGGTCCTCCTAATACCGTAATATCTACAGTCCCTATATCTGAACAACCATTTGCATCTATAATAGAATAAGTAATGGTATGTGTCCCAGGTCCTGCAAGCTCCGGATCAAACAATGAACTACTGGAATTTGCTATACCTGGACCACTCCATTGACCACCTGCATCTGCAGCTATCAAATAAAAAGGATCATCTGATTCACAAACTACAGGCACATTTTGAATGGTAGCATCAGGAAGTGCAACAATAAGAGCCATTGCTGTTGTTGTTACCGGAGGGTAATCACCATTCAAAAGATCAGAAGGTGGCAGGCCATCAGATAAGTCAGCATCATAAGGATTACAAACATTCCAGTTTCGTAAGGTTACTTCAAAAAAGGATCCCACTGGATAATAATCCGGAATGGTAATATCTAAAGATGTATTATAAGGTGCTATTGGTCCTTCAACAGGACCTGGAATATAATCAATACTTCCTGTAAAAGGATAAGCACGAACAACTCCACCAACTTGAGCATCAGTAATCGTTGTCCCACCGGTTCCGTAAATCCACTGAATCCAACGATCTTCGTTATTAATCACATCATTTTCATCAGGAGGTGTACAGTTCCACTGACTATTATCTGCAAAATGAAATGTTGCTCCATTACCTACACATATAGGATAAACTTTTGGATCAATAGCTAATTCTCCACCATTTCTATCATCGGTATCCCAAACTGTAACAATCTGTTCCTGAACCGAGCTAGTACAAACAGTTCCATTAACAACCAAAGTTGCTCTTGGATGGTAATTACAAACATCACCGGTTGTTGGATAGACATGAGAATGAGTGGCGATGTATTCCTTAAGTCCTGCATCATTTAGAGTAGCCTCAATAACCTCTACAGGATTACCATCATCCCAATCATATTGAATTTCTATTTTACCCGTTCCACTATAACCGACACCTCTGTATGTCACCTCCCATTGTACTGTAACAGGTGCACACTTTCCATCCGGAAAAATATCATTTGCTTTTGACAGGTACGCACAATCCTGTGCATAAATACCATGCAAATAACTAAATGTCAATATTAATAATGCAACCAGGTGTTTTGTTGTGTTGTGTTGATCTTTCACCTTGGTCTTGTTTTGTGTTACGCTATTAAACGAGCATTTTATAAAATAGTTTTGATGAAATGACTTTTTTTTTCGATGAGTAGTAAAAAATCAAAGTTTAACCCTAAATAACTGCTGCACATTTCCTTTTCTATTTTTAACGTAAAAAAATCACCCATATAATTTTGTTAAATAAAGAATCCCATTTACTATTTGCACTACCTCCATATTTTACAGGAAAAACAGACCCATTGTTAATTTTTGTAAATAACATGATTTATATCAGAAACTCAACATACATAGGGGTTTGATGAGATTAGTCATTTTTTTTATTTGAATTTAGATGGAATTTTACAACATCAACGGAAACTCATTTCGTATATTTTTTGCGTTGAGTGGAAACTCAACAACAGTTACATTAGTTATTTAATTTATGAATATGATAAATAAAGCAATCGCATCTGTGATTCCGCATTTTCCGAAAAAATTTGTCTGGATTTTTTCGAAAAAATACATTGCCGGAGAAACCATTGATGATGCTATTAAAGCTTCTAAAAGCTTAAACGAGCATGGTGTAAAAGTAACTGTGGATCTCTTAGGTGAATTTATTACAAACATCAATCAGGCAGATGATAATCGTGATCAATACCTAAGAATTGTTGATGCTTTTCAGAATGCAAATATTGATGGAAACTATTCCATAAAACCAACAAGTTTTGGTTTATTAATTGATCCTGAGAAATGTTACCAAAATATCAGATCAATTGTTGCATTAGCTGCAAAATACAATAGCTTTGTTCGCATCGATATGGAAGATGCTGAATGTGTGGATTTGGAGATGACTTTATACAAAAGACTAAAGCTCGAATTTCCTCTTAATGTAGGGTTGGTAATACAAGCCTATTTATACAGAACAGAAAGTGACGTAGATAAATTATTAAAATTACACAGTACTGATTCTCCATTAAACTTCAGACTTTGTAAAGGTATTTATATAGAATCAGAAGACATTGCTATAAAGGATCCGAAGAAGATAAATGATAATTATTTAAAGATACTTGATAAATTATTATTTAACGGAGTACATGTTGGCATTGCAACACATGATAAGAAATTAATAAAAGGTGCATTAGAATTAATTAAAAAACACAATGTACCTAAAGATATGTATGAATTTCAGATGCTATATGGTGTTACTCCTGAATTAAGAAATAATATTGTTGGAGAAGGACATGATATGAGAGTATATGTTCCTTATGGAAAGGATTGGTTTGGATATTCTACTCGTAGATTAAAAGAAAATCCTAAAATGGCCCAGCATGTTATTAAATCCATTTTTGTAAAAGGTTAGGTTAATATATTGGTTATGTTTATGAGCGGGTAAGGTCGGGGAAGGCTTTACCCGTTTTCTTTCTATTTAGTTCTTACCTATACGTATTTTTAAACCTGCATTTATAAATAAATACCTATGTTTTCCAAAATATTCCTGATAAGTACAACCAATCATCGGTGACACATGGAAAATTCCATTAGTCATAACAGAAATATCTCCGGTAACTTTCACTTCCTGCCGGTATCGTTCATCCGATTTACGCTTAGTCCATCTATAGTTTCCTGTAAAATTGAGCTTACTATTCATTAGGTTTAAATCAAAGCCTGTTGAACTTTCAAAGTAGGATTCTTCAGGATCAAGAATTGAAGTAAATCCAACTCCATAATTAATCTTTAGATTCCTAATTGGAACACGAACAACAAATACTTGCCAGTCAAGTGACCGTAAACGACCAGTTTCATCCATTAATTCAGAATACCTGAAATCAGAAGCAAAAATTCCCCAATTTAGCCTCACAAAAGGATTTAATGTATTTTCTTCAAATGTTGTACCCCAATCCAGTCCTGTCTCCAAAGAAATAATATTTGGATATTGCTCTCTATTTTCCAAAACATTACTTTGAGCTTGATAAGTTATAAATCCGATACCCTTTACAATTCCATAAAAAATCTCGCCTGCAAGCCAATCTCCGAAGCTTTCATCTTCATAACTATACGAAGAACATCTTGACGAATTTGTTGACGAATAACTTTTTGATGAAGTTGAAGATTTATCATTTCTGATTTCTTCTTTAATGTCCTTTACCTGACCAATAAGCATAGTTACTGGCATAAATAGCAAAAGAACAAGTACAGTTTGTTTAAAGTTGATCATTATTTATTATATAGTTTAGTAGTTGGTATAATGACAAACCAACTACATCCTACACTTACAAAAAAACAGATCAACCAAAAATATTTTAATCCAGTTTTACATAAACCGCATTTTTAGCAAGTATAGTTTGTGTAACGCTACGCGAAAACATAAACAACAACATTCCCAACCATAAAGCATGAACTCCCAATATTTTAGAGAAAAGATAGTAAGGTAGAAAAAAGAAAACTATTGAAGAAATCAACATAGTATTACGCATAGCTTTTGATGCTGTTGCTCCTATATAAATACCATCCCATATATAGGATCCGAAACTGGCTATAGGAATAAAAACCAACCACCATAGATATTGCTTTGCTTCCGCTAATACGTTTAATTTATTCGTAAATAAACGTAAAAACTGATCACCCCATAAAAGGTAAATCAAAGTAAAACTTATACCGAAAAACAACCCCCATGCAAATAACTTTTTTGACGCCTCTAATAATTTTATTTTATTCTTTGCGCCAAAATATTTTCCAACAATCGCTTCTGCAGCATATGCAAAACCATCTAAAAAGTATGAAAACAAAAACAAAAATTGAATTAAAGCACTATTAGCAGCTAGAGCTACATCACCAAAACCTGCAGATTGAGAAGTGAAAAATGTAAAAACAGCGATAACACACCAGGTACGTATAAAGATATCTCCACTAACATTTAAAAACTTTTTAAACTCAGAAATAACAGCAATTGCTTTTACATTAAAATGATGCAGGACCCACTTATATTTTTTCAGGAATAAAATAATTGCTAAAATAAAACCGACATATTGCGCAATAACAGATCCCATAGCCACTCCTCGTTCCTGCATTCCGAACTCTTTAACAAATAAAAAGCTACAGCCAATATTTACAATATTAATTAATACTGAAATTATCATAGGATAAAATGCATTTTGCATTCCTAAAAACCAACCATTAATAACCATCAGTGAAATTGCAGCAGGTGCTGCCCATATACGAACATAAAAGTAATTGCGCGCCAGTTCTTTTACATCCGAGCTACCTTCTAATATTACGAAACTAAGTTTTTCTAATCCAACCTGAAAAGTTACTAATAATATACTACCAGCCAACGCAATAAATAAACCACGATAAAAAACCATGGCTACGCCCGGATTATCTTTTCTACCATATGCCTGCGCAGCAATACCGCTTATACTCATACGCAAAAATGCAAAACCCCAATACACAAAATTAAATATAACACCCCCCAAAGCGACGGCGCCCATAAATAATTCTGAATTTAAATACCCCATTAAATGTAAATCTACCATACTTAAAAGTGGCACAGTTAAATTTGTTAAAATATTGGGAATCGACAACTTAAGTATATCCTTATGCACAGTACAAAAAATTAATTGAGCTGCGAAGATAAAAATTTTAAACTTTCACTAAACATTTTCATCACACTGATGTTTTACTTCTGATTTTAATATAAAACGAATATAAGATGTTTTTATCTTATTAAAGTCATAACAAAATTGTATAACAATAAAATATTATAATTATGTCATTTGAATTACCAAAATTAGATTATGCATACGATGCATTAGAACCACATATTGATGCCAGAACTATGGAAATTCACCATAGCAAACACCATGCTGGATACACTAACAATTTAAACGCAGCAGTTAAAGGAACTGATTTGGAAGGAAAATCAATTGAAGACATCCTTTCTGGTGTTTCAGGTCAATCTGTTGCTGTAAGAAATAATGGTGGTGGATTTTACAATCACAACTTATTTTGGAAAGTTATGTCTCCAAACGGAGGTGGTGCTCCAACTGGTGAAGTTCTTCAGGCTATTGAAAAAAACTTTGGGTCTTTTGATGCCTTTAAGGATGAGTTTTCTAAAGCTGCAGCAACTCGATTTGGATCAGGTTGGGCTTGGTTGGTTAAACAAAAAGACGATAGTCTTGTTATAACTTCAACACCTAATCAAGACAATCCATTAATGGACCTTGCTGAGGTAAAAGGAACTCCGGTTCTAGCTCTTGACGTATGGGAGCATGCATATTATTTGAAGTATCAAAATTTACGTCCTGATTACATTAGTGCATTTTGGAATGTAGTTAATTGGGATGAAGTTAGTAAACTTTTAAAGTAATTTTCTTTATAAAGTTTTAATAGGTTAGTTTGTTTATTTTGTCTGGGTAATGTGGGGTGACTATCTTCTTGTGATAGTCGCCCCATTATCATTTATAATACTTATAACAATAAAAACGAATTTGATCAATTTACCAGTCTACTTTTTTTCTTCTGATTGGCATAGTCATACACCTGGCTCCTCCTCCTCCACGAGCCAACTCTGAACCATTAATAGCAATTACATACTTTTTGTAATCCGATAACTTAACTTTGTTATCTACCACACTTTGGGCATCGATAATTTCAAAACCATTGTTATTCATCTCTTCTAATGTATATACATTACGCGCATAGCCAATTACTTTTCCTGGACCAACTGCAAAAAAGTTAGCACCACTATGCCACTGTTCTCTTTCCTGAATCCAAATATCTTTTTTACCTCCACAATAAACTGGCTCTAATGGCATCCCCAACTTTCTCAGGCAATTCACTAAGTTACTTTGCTTTTCAATTTTTTTCACCTTTCCATTATCAATCGAAATCAATATGGTTTGATACTTATTAGGTTGCATGATAATCGGATCATAAACCATACACTTATCTCTATCCAAAAGGGTAAAAACCATATCCAAATGAATAAAACTCTCTGGTTTTGAAGGAAGCTGCTGAACAACGATACTATGTTTCCCTTTATTCTTCTTGATTTTTTTAATAATAAAATCAATACCTTGAGTTGTTGTTCTTACTCCGGTTCCAACTACTAAAATATCTTCACGAGCTACCAGTACATCACCACCTTCTATCGTAATTTCATCTTTATGATGTTTACTTGACAAAGGATTTAATGTTTTACTTTTGATTTTGGATGAATGATTAAAAATGGCCTCCATAACCATAGATTCCCGCTCTCTTACATTATTGGCCATTTTACCAATTAAAACATGATCATATACTGTCATGGAAGCATCTCTGGTAAAGAAGAAATTATGTAAGGGACGTAAAGCATTTCTTTCATCGGACAAAAATCCGGTAAGCGTATTTTTATTTAGCGGTACGCCTTCAATAAGCTGACGCGCCAATTCTCCGGCTTCTAACCTCAACAATGAAGATTCTATTGGCTTTACCTTCTCTGATTTACAAATACTATCCACCAGATTTTCTTTTACTTCTGGAATTTCAAGTATTTCACTCAACAAATCTTTAACTTCAAAGGTTTTGGTAATCTTATTAAGTACCTGTTTTAGTTGCTTATATTCCTGTTCTGCCACAGAAAGGTTTAAAATATCACTATACAAAGCACGCTCTGCATTTCCCGGAGTCATATTTTCCACTTCGCTTCCCGGAGTATGTAATATTACACCTTCTATTTCACCTATTTCAGAACTTACTTTGGTTTCTATAATATTGCTCATATCTTTTCATTAAAAAAGGATTGGTTACGAAAATAGCCAATCCTTTTAAAACAAAAGCTGATAAATTACAGTGGTATTTCATTCTTAAATCTATCTAACTCCCACTGCTCCATTATTGATTGTTGATATAATTTGGTTCTGGCACCATCATTTTTCATAAGTAGTGCAGAAACCTTTCCATCTTTTAAATAAATATCTCTTACAACACCATCATTTTCTTCTATTACCACCTCATCTTCATCGCCTTGTGGTTTTACCGAAAAATAAAATTCATTAAACACTTCGGTTTTCATTCTAAAAGGCTCCAACTTAAATACAATATCTTTCCCCATAGCATTTTTACCTGCTATATAACCTTGCTTTTCTGCTGCATGCCATAAACCTGTAATTTGTCCGGTAACATGCTCTGCCACATCACCTGCTGCATAAATATCATCATCCGAAGTTTGTAAATATTCATTTACTAAAACACCGGTATTGCATTTCAAATCGGCACTTAATGCCAAATCTGTATTAGGTGTATATCCTAATGTTAATATCAACGCATCAAATTCTACTTCCTTACCATCAAAAGTTAATACCGATTTACCTGATTCATTCTCCGAAAAGTTTAATTCTGTAATATTTGGATAGAATTTTATACCTGATTTTTGAATAGATTCCACCAGAAAATCAGAATACTTCTGATCTAAAAATCTTTTTATTACTGTATTATTACGATCAATTAATACAACCTCTTTATCCATTTTAATTAGCTGATCTGCGGTTTCAACCCCCTCAACTCCAGCGCCAATAATCAAATACTTTTTTGATTTTTTACAAAAACGAATAATATTCTCAACCTGACGAGCTGTATGAACATGAAAAATCTTTTCTTCTGGTAGATTATCTACTAAAAGTTGATTTGACTTATTTCCTGTAGCTAAAATGAGTTTTTTATATCGCAGATGTCCTCTATGCTTAAAAGCAAGTTCATGCAACTTAGCATCAATATGATCCACCCTGTCATATAATAACTCCACATGATTATTCACCAACCAATCATGATCAATCAATGCAAAATCTTCTTTGCCAAAACCGTTAACTATATTTTTGTTGATTTTAGTTCTTTTATAGGGCAATCTATCTTCGTCTGTTATCCATAAAACAGAACTTTCCGTATCTTCCTCTCTTATTGATTTAATAGCAGACAACCCTGCTATTCCTCCTCCAATAATAACAAAATCCTTAACTATCATAATCTGAATGTTTTAATTGGGTTTATCCAGTCACATTAACATGATAGCATTTCTATTTATATTGCTTACCTCGTAATTGTGATTGGCTCTTTTAAAGTTAGTTTTTTTATATAAAGAATATGCAACCTAAATTGTTTATTGTTTTGTTATATTATTCAAACTTTCCATAAATCTCAGTATCGCAATACTTACACTTTCCTTTATTGATATGAAGCACACGAGTGTAATACCCATGCCGTTCAATCAACAAATGATTACACGTAGGGCAAAAGGTATTTTCTGATGTATGATTCTGTACATTACCCAGATAAACATATTTCAATCCAGACTCTTTAGCAATTTTATAGGCATTTTCTAGTGTTGATAATGGTGTTGCTGATAAATGTTTTAATTTATAAGTTCCATAAAATTTACTAAAATGCAAAGGGACTTCCGAAAACCCATTGTGTACCAACCATTGACACATTTGCTGTATTTCTTTTAAGTCATCGGTATATTCCGGAATAATCAAGTTGGTTATTTCCAAACAAACTCCTTCTTCCATTAATACTGTTAAAGTATCCAGCACTGTTTTTAAATGAATTTCGCTTAGTTTCTGATATTTTTTATCATTAAAACATTTTAAATCAATATTTGCAGCATCAATATATTTGCACCAATCTCTCAATGGTTTTTTATTGATATAACCAGCCGAAACAATAATATTTTTTAATCCTTTTTGCTGAGCTATTGAAGCAATATCATTGGCGTATTCATAATATACTATCGGATCGGTATAGGTATAGGATATTGAATGACACTCATTAATAAGAGCCATATCCACCATCTCTTCCGGCGAAATGTATTTATAATTACTTTTATTAAATTTTTGTTGAGAGATACTATAATTCTGACAATTTAAACATCGTAAATTACACCCCGTTGTTGAAAGAGATAAGGTTTTAGAAGAAGGATAGAAATGATATAAAGGTTTTTTTTCTACAGGATCAATATGTAAAGCGCATGGATATCCGTAAACGATAGAAACTAATTTATGATGTACATTCTGCCTCGTTCTGCATATACCGATTTCACCTTCTTTTAAAACGCAAGCATGTGGACAAAGTACACATTTGACAGCATTGCCATGATCACTCCAATACCTGGCTACATATTCATCTTTATCATTTGATAAACTCATAACTTTCAGCTTTTCGATAACCTTCTATCTTTATGGTTCCCGAAGGTTCAACTGAAACGATACTATAACTGCTATTCTGTTCACCAGAGCCTTCAACCATTGCTTTTAATGTAAAGTATACAATCCCATTTACCAGTTGCAGATCTCCTTCATGTTTATGACCTTGAAAAACAGCCAATACATTTCCTGAACTTTCAAGAATTTTACGCACTTTCCTGGAGTTATTTACATATAAATCTCCTTTTCCATCTAATAATTGATGTACAAAAACAAATACAGGATAAGGACTTGAGTGAAGAACATCATTTAACCAAAGCAACTGTTGTTGTGGAATATTAGCATCTTTCCAACTGTAATTATGATGGTCATAATCTTTACCTCGTTTAGTATAACACGCATCCAAAACCACAAATCTTAAATTATTGCGATCAAAATAATAATAGGATTTATCTTTAGCTATACCCGTATTTTCAATCTCGTTTAAAAACTGTGATTTTGATAAAGAATCCATATCATGATTACCAAGTACGTGGTATCTTGGCCCTTTAAACTCAGCAAAAATCGCTTCTATTTTTCTTAAATAATCCAGCGTATTTTCTTCTACAGGAGGGGTTGTTTGATCCTTAAAATCTCCTGTTTCTATAATAAAATCCAGATCCTTTGTATTAAATAAATCAATCGCTTCCTGCAATTTATCTGCACTTTCTCTAAAATATCTTCCCCACTTTATATCTGCATCTGCATAATGTATATCTGTTACCCATCCAAACTTTAGTGTTTTTTTAGGTAACCTAAAAGACGGCAATAAAGTAAGACCACTAATTAGTATTGTTCCAGTCTTAATAAACTGCCTACGATTCATTTTTTGCACCATATAAATTTCTTTTATTCTGAAAAAATAATTGCTTCGAATATGTAGATATCAGCATCCTTCCAACCATCCCATCCAATGTGCGCTTTATCTCTTGCTAAATGTCCCATAAAATCTTCAATATTCCAATTTGTTTTTTCTGCAACCTGAGGTAAAAATGTTCCTCTGTTCCAACCCTTTTGAATAAATACACCATGTTTACCCAATTCTATTTCACTAACATCACGAATCTTCCTTTTGGGTGTTAACACCGAAATTTCAATTTGCAAATCATCCAACTCATCCACTTCTACTGGTAAAAAACGCCTATCCTCAAATGCCGCTGAAATAGCATTTCGTCGAATTAGCTCAACTAATCCAATATCTGCATCAAATTGACCAATACAACCTCTAAGATCTCCAGAAACATAAACCGACACAAATGCACTATTGAACTTTAATAACTCTTCCGGAGTTTGACTAGCTTCTAATTCATCATCATGATCTATGTTATCCACTATAGCCGATCTGGCTTCTTTAAGTAATAGATTTTTATTTTTTTCTGATATTTCTCCCATATTTTCATATTCTGTTTTAGTTACTACTATGGACTGATATCCAACAACTCTCGATGAATCATGAAACATAACCTCTCCCGAAGTTCCGTACAATACTTTAGCATAAGCAATATTCTCATCTCCCTGAGTAAGCTTCATTAAAGTAAGAACAGAACTCCAACCACATAAACTGGTATATAAGTTTGAAATATGAAGTTCTTTATTCTCTTCCAATACCTGAATTAAATGTTGAGGATTATTTGAACATATGGCATCCACTGTTTTGGCATCTACTATCCGTGCATTTTCATCAGATGGATAATGTGATAAATCGGTACTAATTACAAAAAGGTTTGAACTATTAAAATACGGTTTCAACATCAGAGCTATTGCATCTAAAATTCCAGAATCATGTGTACCTACAATAATTGGAACTATTTGTTTGATACTGTTTAGCTGATATTGCAGAAACGGTAATTGAACTTCAATGGTATGTTCATCAGCATGAGCGCCATGATTATATTCGAAGTATTTACTTGAATCTATTAATTTATTAGCCAACTTTAGATTTACAGGTACCAGTCCTAAAGGCGTTTTGTAATGACCTAAGTTATATATAGAAGCACCCTGAAGTGAAACATGATGACTTGAACCAATAATAAATATATTTTCATATGATGCTTCTGGTTTTAGCATTGCATATGCACTGGCTGCAATTTTACCTGAATACACGTAGCCTGCATGAGGCACTATTAATGCTGATATATTTTCTTTGGTTTTCTTGCAATCATGAAACAACTCTTTGAGTTGACTTTTTAAGTTATTTGGATTTGAATCATAAAATGACCCAGCAACAACAGGTTCTCGATCTACACAATTCATTTTTCTATATTTTATTTCACAAACCTCATCTACTCCATTAAAGTTACCACATTTTTTTAAGTTTTTTACATTGCCACAACACTCTATATTTGAGCATTTTTCAAACATATATATTCTTCAAAGTATTTTTTTGCCTATTTTTTCATCTTGAAAGTTTGGTATTCTATAAAAAACCTCTACTTTTGCATCCGCGTTAACGAAATAACGAAAACGCAATAAGGAGATTCAGTAGCTCAGCTGGTAGAGCACATCCCTTTTAAGGATGGGGTCCTGGGTTCGAACCCCAGCTGAATCACTAAAATTTGAAGAAAATAAATTTGGGAAGACCAAATTTTAAACAGGAGATTCAGTAGCTCAGCTGGTAGAGCACATCCCTTTTAAGGATGGGGTCCTGGGTTCGAACCCCAGCTGAATCACTAAAAATTTGAAGACAATAAAATTTGGTAAAACCAAATTTAAAACAGGAGATTCAGTAGCTCAGCTGGTAGAGCACATCCCTTTTAAGGATGGGGTCCTGGGTTCGAACCCCAGCTGAATCACTAAAAGCTTACAAGAAATTGTAAGCTTTTTTTATTTTATTATATTCCACACCGCTCAATAACGGATCAAAACAAAATTACGGATCTAGTCGTAAACTTTCATAAACGATAGAAAAATCTATCAATCTGCTTCCTCCACAACTTGTTCAATATCCCATTCATTACTTAAACAACAACATCCACCAAAGCTCATTTTAGTATCCCAAATTAATTTATTATGTTTACCAACCTATTTTTAAAAATCTAACCCATGAACATGAAAGAAGACAGCGCTGTAGAAGAATCTTTAATTAGTGACACCCACTTAACACTGCGACGAAATTTAGGAATTATAGGTATTGCACTTGCACCACTTTTAATTTGCCTGAATCATTTTCGAATACTTCCATCCATTAGTCATTATTATTATTCAGAGTCAAATGTTCTGTTTATTGGATTGCTGTTTGCCTATGGTTTGTATTTGTTTTCGTACCGGGGATATAAAAAAGATAAGACCAAGCTCGACTTTATAAACGATAACTGGGTTACGAATTTTGCTGGTATTCTAATTATTATAGTGGCATTTATTCCCACAAAAGCTGATCATCAGCTTATAAGTACATATCATCTTTTTAATCCACCAAGAGGTCATAATAATAATATACTCAACACCATTCACTTAATTTGTGCAACAGGCTTTTTTATTATAATGGCCTATTTATCGTACTTCCGTTTTACACGTACAGACAATTTGCACGAAACAGAAAAAGAGCGAATGACCAAAAAGAGAAGAAACAGAATGTATAGAACATGTGCCATAATGGTTATTGTATCGCTATTATTTATTTTAGTTTTTGAGTTTTTGTTAACACCCCCTTTTTCTCAATGCATTGTACTTATTGGCGAAGCGGTTGCCTTGTTCTTTTTTGGATTGGCATGGTTGGTTAAATCAAAATCTTTAGCTGTGATAAAATTATAGTAGAAAAGTTCTCCCTGGTTTATTAAGCAAATCATTTAATAATACTCCTTCCTAAATTCTCAGGACAGGAGTATTTTTGTCTCTATATATTAGTAACCTCAGTTCGACATAAAATTTCAGATTCAGACCGCTTATAAATAATGAGATTCAATTAAAAATTCAGAAAAAATCATCTTAAAATAAAAAAGTTTATAACTGCCCGTAGGAAATGACCAGCATCTGTGTCTAACCCTTAAATGATTACAAAAGAGTTAGTATTATTTAAAGCTGTAGTTTATCATAACGTGGTTAAATGACAGTATTGTTTTCAAGTATTAATTATTGTATTAAATGTAGGAAGCATGAAGTAAATTAATTGTTAATGAGAATAAATTTCCTCAAACTTCGAACTTCCATCTTCTGACTGCCAGCATCGAAAGCAAGCTATGGGACTATGAAAACACTGTGATTAACAACGCTAGTCTACAATTGAGTATTATTTAAATATTAGGGTTATGAAAAAGATAAACAGAACGTTGATTATTGCAGGATTATTAGCCTCTCAACTAATTTTTGCTGCTTCGTGCGATGAAAAGGAAACATTAGACGAACAAGCCACTGAAGAGCTTGCCTATACCACTAATGAAGAAGAAAGTATTGATAACCTGATGGCAAGTTTTATTGATACTGAACCTCTGACTTCAACAGAAGAAGAAATGCTTCAGTATATGAAAGAAGAGGAAAAATTGGCTCGTGATGTATACTATGCTTTAAATGAAATATGGAATGCCAGAGTATTTGCCAACATTTCAAAAGCAGAAGAAAGACATATCAGCGCAGTTATGGGACTTGTGGAATATTACCAATTAGGAAGCACTGATGTTTTAGCTCCGGGAGAATACGAAAGTGAAGAATTCAATGCGCTATACGATAAGCTGGTTGAGCAAGGTTCTCAATCTATTGAAGAAGCTATGAAAGTTGGTGCCTTAATTGAAGAATTGGATATTAAAGATCTTCAGGAAAAGTTGGATGCCACCAGTAATGAAAATATTACATTGGTTTTTAACAATTTACTTCGTGGATCCCGAAATCACCTCAGAGCATTCAATCGTCAGTTGGTTAAATATGGAATTACTTACACTCCTATGCACATTTCTCAAAATCAGTATGACGAAATTATTAATGGTACAATTGAAACTGGCAACAGATAATAAAGTAGGTTAGTATTATCCCTCAAAATATATTTACATTATTATTTTGAGGGATAATTTTCACTTAATGTCTCCTGCAAATTCTACATACCAACATATAGCTAATAAAAAATACTAGCCTTCTCTCCTATTAGGCAATAGCAAACCAATCCGTTTCAACCCAAATCGTTTACTTTCCCCTTACTTAACCAATGTTAAAATAGCTATTTAAGCAAAGTTATACTTAATTATATTTCAAGGTTGTAATAAGTCTGCTCATACCCTTATAAACGTTACAGTAATTTATCAGTTATTCATAAAGTTTCCCGTTGTTTTTATTGAACAATTGCCTCCCCTTTTTTAGCTATTGAAAGCAATTCATACATAAAAGCCTATTTTTAATTCACCATTAGTTGTGATTTCAGGACTTGGGTAAATACCTGATTTTTGCCCAAAAGTTTTAAACTCATGACTATTTATAAGAAATACCTAATACCAAACATACATTTTATTATTGCTCTTATCTTTTTATTTGGAGGTACAAAATGCATATCTGCACAAAAAGCTCAAAGCACCATTCAAGGAATTATATACGACAATGAAGGAAATACTTTACCCAATGCCAGTGCTTATATAAAAGAAACGCTTAGAGGTGTAAGTTCTGACTCCCAAGGTAAATTCAATTTAAGCGTAACTGAAGGAACATACACTTTATGTATTCAAATGCTTGGATTTAAACCTCTGGAACAAGCGCTTACTGTAGGTAAGAGTGAGGAAAAAATGCTACATCTAAAACTGGAACCTGATAATGTAAAGCTGGATCATGTAAATGTAATTGGTCAGTCGGTTGTAAAGCAAGTAAATAAAACTGCATATAATGTTGTGGCTATTGATGCCAAGCAATTTCATAACAATACAACGGGAGTAGCCCAGGTATTGGATAAAATTGCAGGTGTAAAAATAAAAGAAGACGGAGGTGTTGGCTCAAATACCAATGTGTCTATCAACGGATTTACAGGTAATCACATTAAAATATTTATGGATGGAGTTCCGATGACAGGTTCAGGATCTACCATGCAAATAAATAAACTTCCTATCAATATGGCCGATCGTATTGAGGTGTATAAAGGTGTTGTACCTATTGAATTAGGTGGAGATGCTTTAGGTGGTGCCATTAACATTGTTACCCGAAAATCTGATATGAGTTATATTGATGCCTCCTACTCTTATGGATCATTCAATACCCATAAATCATACGTGAGTATAGGCAAAACAACCAAGAAAGGTTTTATTGGTCAATTGGATGTTTTTCAGAACTACTCCGACAACAACTATAAAGTAAAAACACAGCTTCTTAATTTAGAAACCAACAGATATTCTGATGAAGAAAGATGGTTTAGAAGATTTCATGATCAATACCATAATGAAGGTTTTATGGCTCGTGCAGGCGTAAAGGATAAAAGCTGGGCCAACCGATTTGTAGTAGAGTTGAACTACAATCAGGAATACAATCAAATTCAGAATGCCAACCTTATGAAAATTGCATATGGCGGCAGAGAAAGTAAATCAAAGAGTATTATTCCGGCTGTGTACTATAAAAAGAAGAACCTGGGATTTAAAAACCTTGATTTATCGTTTACCGGAAAATATAATTTTGTACAAACCAATAACGTTGATACAGTAAGAGGACAGTACAACTGGGCTGGGGATTTTAAATACAACAGCAATTTAGATAGCGAATACCAAAGAACTTTGGGAGAATTCAACAGCAAAACGGGTTCTTATGTTACCACCTTAAAATATACCTTACTAAACCAACACGCTTTTGTTTTAAACAATACAACAACCTCTTTTTCAAGAGAAAACTCTGATTCGGAGGCTAACCTGGAAAATAGTAACGAATCTGATTTTATCAAGCGCAGAAATATTAAAAACATTACCGGGTTCAGCTACGAATACAAACCGAGTAACAAACTCAATGTATCGGTTTTTGGTAAATACTATTACGTAAACACCATTGGGCCAATGGATGCAGACAATTCTACATCGCACACTAATTTTGTTGAGGTTGAAAAAGATTACAGCACTTCGGGTTATGGTTTAGCAACTACATTTCATCCATTTAACAAGTGGCAAATCAAAACTTCGTACGAAAAAACAGTTCGTGTACCATCGCAAACGGAGTTATTTGGCGATGAGATTTTAGAAACTGGTAACGCTAGTTTAAAACCAGAAAACAGTCATAACATCAACCTTAATTTTGGTTATGAAACCTCAGGTGAAAATATATCATTCAATGCCTATGCGGGTTTACTTTACAGACATACTTACAATTATATTAGAAGATTAATCGGGGAGAAATATGGCGAGGGATATTATTTGAATCACGGAAAGGTAAAAACCAGTGGTGTGGATTTAGAGGTTAACTTTTTGTACAAAAATCTATCGCTGAATTCAAACTTTACCTATCAGGATATTCGCAATATAGAAAAATATGATACCCCTTCTGACGAAGCTACCAATAACATAAGCATCAGGTATAAAGACAGAATGCCCAACATGCCCTATATGTTTTCAAATGTAGATGTAACCTACAGTCTGAAAAACTTCCTGCACCAGGGTAATCACTTGTTACTTACTTATGGCTTTCAGTTTAAATATGAGTTTTACAAAAGCTGGCCCAGCGAAGGTGGCGATATTACCATTCCTACTCAAACACCTCATAATTTTCAGGTTGGATACTCCATCAAAAATGGAAGATATAATATTACATGCGAGGCCAGGAATTTTACCAATGAGTTACTGCTTGATAATTACAGTCTGCAGAAACCAGGAAGAAGCTACTCGGTGAAATTAAGGTATTATCTGCACAAATAATTGGCATCGACTCAAAAGTATTTAATAGGAAGTGGGAAGTTAGAAGTTGGAAGTTGGAAGTTAGAAGTGGGAGGTGGGAAGCAGGAGGTGGGAAGTAAATTAATTGTTCAGGAGAATCAATTTATTCTGACTCCCGGCCATGAAAAGAAGCTGTGGAACTGAGAATACATTGTGATTAACAACGCTAGTCTAAAATTGAGTATTTAATAATTAAAAACTAATATAAGATGAATAAAAAACGATGGATAGAAACATGTTTGTTATTACTAATAATGATAGGAATAGCATCATGTGACGACAATAATGAAGTAGCTCCTTCTGTGGGATCATATTTTGTTTCCGTTTCGGGAGAAAGTTCTGATTATGTAATGCAGATCGATAATTTGGAAGATGCGACTTACAGCATCAATCAAAACATTTTTGAACTGGAATCGCAAATTCAAACATGGCTTTACAACGATAATCCTTCAACGGTAATTGGACTAATATACAATCAGGCAAACCCAGGTGTTGGAGTGGCCATTCAAAATAACAATGAAGATATTCCTGAAATTGTTGGAGAGTTTCAAATAGGATCCCGCTTTACCAATTACGGATTCTTTGGCGATTATGCGATTACTTCTGTAGGCGGTCAGGCTCCTGTTGCTGAAGATGGAAGCACATTAACCTATGAGGATGGAACAACACGCGATGATGGTATCAGTTTTAACTTTATCAACATTGCCGATGGATCATTAAGTCTTACCACAAAAAGCATGGAAACAATAAACATTACTGGCAATGGCGAAAAAGCAACCAACTCAGGGATTGTGGATTTAGGTAACGGTGAATTTTTAACTGCTTTGGTATGTTCACAGGCTGGAGATGTAATAGAAGGAGGATCCAGTTCTGGTGTTGTAAATTATCCGGATAGTGTTTGGGTAGCTGCCCTGGATGAAGATTTAAATGTAAAACGAATTTATCGTGACAACAGAATCAGTTATGCTTCCGGAAGATATCGCTCTCGCTATTACAATATGATGGCAAAAGATGAAAATGATGATGTTTACGTTTTTTCAGGATCATATGAAAGCACTTCTACCCTGCCTTGTGGCGCTTTAAGAATAAAAGATGGGGCTACAGATTTTGATCAGGATTATTATTTTAATATTGAAGAGCTTACAGATAATTATCATTTCAGAAGAATATGGTACATCAGTAAAGGATACTTTTTGTTGGTATTTTACAATGATCTTGAACTTGCTTCATCTTCGCCTGCTACTCGATTTGGTTTAGTAAACGTGTACGACAAAACATTTAGCTGGATTAATAACTTCCCTACGTACGATGAAATTGCCAGTTATGGCGAACCAATGGTGCGTAACAACAATCTTTACCTGCCTGTAAAGTTAGAAGGATATGATCCTGCCATCTATAAAATTGATCCTTCAACCGCAACTGCAACAAGAGGTACTGAAGTTGATGGAGCTACAAATATAAAAGCAATTTACCCACTGGGTACTAATTAATTATATGTTTAATTGTGTTCGGGATGTTGTAACTAAATACAGCGTCCTGAACTTTTTTGGATTAATACCATGAAGTATTTTTTACGACAAGTCCACCTTTGGTTATCCTTACCATTTGGATTGATGATCATATTATTATGCGCAACCGGAGCCATTTTAGTTTTTCAAACTGAGTGGCTTAAATTATTTACACCCGATCACTTTTATGTAGAGGAGGTATTGGATAATACCATGCCATTAGATGAATTAATACCTGTTGTTGAAGATCAGCTACCTGACTCCTTAACATTAGGCGCAGTTACCATAAGTGCAAATCCCAAACAGAATTATTCCTTTAGTTTAAGTGGTCTTAGACATGCTTCGGTAATGGTTGATCCTTATTCCGGTAAAGTTCGCGATATATCACTTCCTGGTCAGGGAGGATTTTTCTGGTCGGTATTTAAATTACATCGCTGGTTAATGATGCCAATGAAAAGAGGAGAATTTGCCTGGGGAAAATTTATTGTAGGTGTTTCTACTATTATGTTTTTACTTATTCTAATTTCCGGCATCATCATATGGATTCCTAAAAGTATTAGAATGCTAAAAAACCGCTTAACGGTTAAATGGAATAAAGGCTCATACAGGCGTTGGTTCGATTTTCATTTGGCAAGTGGTATTTACGCTTCCGTCTTTTTAATTGCTTTTTGCATCACCGGATTAACATGGTCGTTTGACTGGTACAGAGATGGTTTTTATAAACTGATGGGCGTTGAAGTAAATAGTGGTAATCCTCATGCGCAAGCCCATGCACCTCAAAATGCAAAAACACAACCTCCTGCTGCACAAAGCAATAAAAACCAAAACACAGTAAATCGAACCAAAAGAAATATTGTGGCACAGCCTGTGAGTCAACAAAAAGAAGACCTGGCTTTACCTTTTAATAAATATGCCATATGGGATAAAGTGGCACAAACACTCGCTCAGGACCACCCCAATTATTCTTTAATATCAGTAAGAGATGGTATGGCCATGCTGGCTCTTGATGGTGCCGAAAACACACGATCTGCTGACAGATATTTTTTCAATACACAAACAGGTGATATCACCAATGTACAATACAATAAAGATTTTCAGACCCAACGATCGAAAGTGCATAGTTGGATATACAAAATACATGTTGGTAAATGGGCCGGATTCTTTTCAAAATTTCTATCGTTTATAGCCTGTTTAATTGGTATTGCATTAACCATTACTGGCTATTATTTGTATTTTAAAAAGAAGATGATTCGAATAAAGTAATTTCATTTCATACTTATATGCAACGCGTAAAACTCAACAATTTTATTATTGTAGGTTTTACGCATTTTTTATATCAATAAATAGCTCAGCGCTTAGCTCTCTTAAGAAAAGATATTTTAACTACAAAAGTGTTTTTTCTGAAATATGATCAACGTGTGTTAGTCAGTTCAATTGGCCCGGGCCGGAGTTAGAATAACGCAGACAAATGACAGGAGGAGTTTACCTTAACCCTTCTTCCATGTAACCATTTGCCTTATTACCATCATAAAACAAAAAAGCAATGCCTTATGAGCACTGCTTTATACCTTAACAAAACCCTGTTTGGTTTTATTTAATTCTCTTCTGTAGTATTTACAATTACATCCTCACTTTCATCTTCCTCTATTGCTTTGTCTGTAGATTTTTTTGATAATCGGGCATGAAGCATTTTGTTATACTGATTGATTAAAGCATTAAGCTGATCAATTGTTTTGGAATAAACTTCAGTTTTTTCAATCATAGCAAAAGCTTGTATATAGCCAATTAGTTCGTTGTATGCTTTACTAATAATATTACGAAGTTCAACAACTTTTAAATTGTTGTCTTCGGCCGACTCTTTTACCCTGTTTAAAAAGCAAGTATTAAATAAAATATTGGCTTCCTTTAACTCCCCTACCCAATCCGTTAAATTTACAGAGGCAATACGCTCAGGTTTCTGTTCCCATTTAGCCAAAATATCTTCAATGGCATTGGTTTCGTATTGATAATTATATTTTACAATATCTCGGCCATACACATCAAGTTGCTTTTTAAGCTTAACTGCTGATGAACTAACCTCTGCATTAAAATGATTTGTATAATTTTCAATTATATTATAAATACTACTTAAGGCAATATCTCTTCGTCGGTCGAGCTGAGCTAATTGTGCAGAATAGCTACTTCCTGTATTTTTTTTGTGAGTTAATTGTAATTTGGTCAGCGATTCGTTTAAAACGCTGTATTGGTCCTGTACTTTTAGTGTTTCAGGATTGTTTGATAGTACAATTTCTTGTAGGTTTTCAAAAAATTGAACAAACTCATTATTTCGTAGGTTTTTTAAATAAATATTATTTATCATTATTTTGCTCTGTTTAAGTGAGTTTTGTTAAAGTGATTCAAATATAATATTTCCCACTAACGGTTATTGTGTTAACCCAAAAATTTCTTCAAAAAAATTATCATTAGATGATTATTTTCTCTGGAAACCTTGCCGATTGTAGGCAGCACATTTCCCAGACTCTGGAAAGTTTGTCGACTGGCCGCGGCAGGTTTTCCAGAGTCTGGAAAGTTTGCCGACTGGCCGCGGCAGGTTTTCCAGAGCGTGGAAAGCTTGTCGATTGTGCGCGACAGGTTTTCCAGAGTGTGGAAAGCTTGTCGATTGTACGAGACAGGTTTTCCAGAGTGTGAAAAGCTTGCAGACTGCAGTCGGCAAGGTATATTTTTTAATAAATGGAATGTTTCTCAGCACATTGAACCTATTGAAAACCCAGTATTTACAGGAGTTAACAAACTACACACATTTGATATTTATATATTTAATAGTTCTTTATGAATTGCTCTTTACTCTAATCAATATTCAATTCGCATTTATCAATCATCAGCACATATTCATCCATTATTCCTAATTTTTTATCTACCTAACGAAACTTTTGAAGATAAATAGAGTAAATTCGAGTCGGTTATTTCTAATAACGCAAACTTTTAAGTATTGATGTCGGATTCAGCACCAAATCAGGTATGTAAATAGCATTTATAAAGATTACTGGAATAGAGTGTGTTTAGGAATGAGTTGACGTAAAGGCAAAAACATCATATTATTATATCGAAAAAAATATCTCTGACCTATGAAATTAAAGAAATACTTTATATACTCAATTTTAGGCGTTGGCTTTTCTCTAGCTTGTTACATTCTTATAAAGACTTTGTGTATTGAAGAATGGAATACTGTAGCAACATCTTTAGCAGTAATTACGGCAATTATTGGTTCTTGGACTACTCAAAGCATCATCTTTAGACAAGAAAGAGAATCATTACCAAATTTAAGCATTCAATTTGATTTATATAGTAGAATTAATGTCACACAATTTCTAATTGAAAATATCGGTGGTAGTTCTGCCTTTGATGTTAAAATCAACTGGAAAAAACCCTTATTCGGACATGATAGAAAAGAAATTCATTTTGAATCAGGAATTGATAATATAGATATAAGATGCATTGGTCATAGACAAAAATTTTCACGATATGTTGGACTCACAAATACAGTTTTTCGGGTTAATAACAATGGAACAGAAACTTTAGACTTTTATGGTAGCATACAATACAAGAAAAGTCCAAATTCCAAATTTAATATTAAAAAAGACTTTTTTATTTCATTAGAACCATATAGAAGTAGTCTTGATTTTGTAACTGATGCTCAGGAATTTTATAAAGAGGTACATAAAGATCTTGTTGCAATAAATAACACATTAAGTGGTAAAGAAGAAAGCCCAGCTGTTAACAAGCAGGAGTAAAGCATGGCTCTTTCGCCTCATCCTGCAAACGTTGTGCTTCATGCTGAAAAGAATAGGATAAATGGCTAAAATAATTCCATCTATAGAAAAAATTATGCAATTCTCCGTTAGGCCAGAAGAGGGAGAGTTACATCTTTTGACATTTCTTGAAAAAGAATTGGATAATTCGTTTGAAGTTTATTTTAATCCTTACATGAATGGCGACCGCCCAGATGTTGTCATTATGAAAAAAAGGCAAGGTGTGCTGATTATTGAAGTAAAAGACTACAGACTTGAAAACTACGAATTAGATGAAAGGAAAAATTGGAAAGTAAAGAATAGAACTCACGAATACAATATAAAGTCTCCAATTTCACAAGCTCTTAAATATAAAGAAAATTTATTTGAGTTACACATAGAAAATCTTCTCGAAATGAAAATTAAGGATATTAGAAGTTTTAATATTGTATCATCTGTAGTTTACTTTCATAATGCAACAAAGGATGAAATATCAAACTTCCTTGTCAAACCATTTGAACATGACAGGAGATATTTAGACTTTTTACGATATAATATTGATTTACTTGGTAGAGATTCTTTAAATAAATTTGCTTTCAAAGCTTTATTGAAAAAAAGATATTTGATTTCAGAAAGACCGTCATTTTTTTTTACTAACAATATTTATAACAGTTTTCAAAGATTTTTAAAACCACCAATTCATCTAAAAGAACAAGGACAAAATTTTCATTTTAGCCAAGAACAATTGAAAATTATTTATGCTTCTAATAAAAAACAACAAAGAATCAAAGGTGTTGTTGGTTCTGGAAAAACAACTGTTCTTGCTGCAAGAGCAGTACAATCTTATAAAAGGACAAATGGTAAAATTCTAATCCTAACTTATAATATAACGTTAAAAAACTTCATCAGGGATAAAATAAGTTTAATCCGAGAAGAATTCCCTTGGGACGCATTTGTTATTTTAAACTATCACTTTTTCATTACTGCTGAACTAAATAATTTAGGTATACCAGTTGCTGTACCTGATGGTTTTAGTGAATTGAGTGAACAAGAAAGAGAGACCTATTTTGAGAGAAAATATTACTCAAACAAATCTCTTTTCGAAGAGAACAAAGACAAAATAAAAGCCTATGATGTAATACTAATAGATGAAATCCAAGATTATAAAAGACCTTGGATGGAAATAATTAAAGAATACTTTCTAGTTCCAAATGGAGAATACGTTCTCTTTGGAGATGTAAAACAAAACATATATAACAATGAAACTGATAACAGAGATATTGTAACAAATGTTATTGGTAAACCAACAGAATTAAAAAGATGTTATCGGTCCGATTTTAAAATTAAAGATTTGGCAATTGAATATCAAAAAGAAATCTTTCAAAACCGATATGAAATTGACGACTTTAATGACATACAAAACTTAGAGATTCAATTTGAAAAAAATCAGCAAGGGGATATTAAGTATATTTATTTACAAAACACAGACACAATAAGAAGTTTATATACTATAATTCATGAAAATGCTATAAATAAAGGAATTCCTCCAAATGACATAACCGTTTTGAGCCAAACAATAAAATTGCTTAGAAATTTTGATTCATTTTATCGGTATTCTTCGAACGAGCACACAAATACCATGTTCGAAACAAATGAGATGATTTATAGAATGGGGTTAAACTATCTAAAATCAAATGATTTACCTCAATGGCTTAATGAAGCTTTAGAATTAATTAAACGACAAAACGATAGAAACAAAAAAACTGCATTTAACCAGTTGAGCATTTTATTTACAATACTTGACTTATATAAAAATTTTGGACATCTATTCGAAAATAAATTAGAGTTTTATTGCAAGAAATTTAGAAGCTCAAAAAATGATTTTTTGAATTTTATTTCACAAAACAAAGATGATTTCAATTCCTTCAAAAAAGATTTTAGTCCTGAGCGAATGTCAAAAAATTTAAACCTGATTAGAAACAATAAAAAAATTCATTTTTTCATGAATAGCGGAACAATAAAATTATCTACTGTTCATAGTTTTAAAGGTTGGGAAAGTGAGTTGCTTTTCTTAATAATTGAACCTAAGTACCATTCATATTCAGAATTTGAACAATCCTTTGACGAAATATTATATACTGGTTTGACTAGAAGTAGGTCAAACTTGATAATTCTAAATTATGGTAACGAGGACTACCATGAGAAACTAAAAGAAATTGTAGAAAGAGTTAAATAAAGCACGAAAGCACAGCAAAGGAAAATAATAGCCAAGTTAGTAATTAATTCAGAGTTTGTAGCCCGCTTTAATACTTTTGTAAACTATGTATATTAACGAACATTAAAAAAATATGATGAACTATATATGAAACAAATCCTAATTTTATTCTTCTTCGTCTCTTTTATTTTTCATTCAGCATATGCACAAGACTCAATTTCTGTGCAGAAAATAGACCACTATTATTTTAAAAACAAAAGTAACGACCAAAGAGTTAAGCAGTTTCTATACAGAAATAAAAAATTGATTGGTATTATATGTCACCCATTTATAGTTACTGAAATTCAAGATTCTTTGAAACTATTTTATGGCGAAATTGATTCAGTAAGAATTAAAAACAACTACAAAATAGACAGCACTATAGTATGTATTAAAAAAAGTTATTGCTGGAATATTAATAATGACCTGCCTCAGATAAGTAACTATAAACTGCTAAAAAAACTTATTAAGAATAAAAGCAAGTATACTGACGATGAAGAAAAGTTATTGGAGTATTGGGCTTTCTATTCAAAACCTGAAAATGCCAGGATAGAAAAATTCATCCATTATCAAAGCTTCACTAATGGTGAGAATAATATGCAAGTAGAATATGAAATTACATATGACGCAGACTTGAAATATAAAGTCAACATTAACAAAATAAAAACCACCACTAATCAAGTAGCCAGCCACTAGGCTAAAAACCTAGTGGATAAACTCTCATCTCTCACTGTATGTGTCTCGTAAAATGATTCATACAATTAAATACAATAAGTAAAATGATAGAATCCTCAATCAACCGGACTAAAAATCTGGCTTAAATGATTTTGATAGTTATTAAGCAACTGTTTAATATATTCGGGTGAACTATTTTTTTCTATATCATGAAAGTGCATATTTTTTAAAGGTTCCAGGGCCACAAAGGCATTCATTCTATGAAACCCAAATAACACACCATCATCCACGCTACGTTCCTGAAAAAACTCTCCGGGTAAAGTAAATGCTGTTTCGGGAGCATTCCATGATGTAGTCACCATATATTTTTTACCGTGCATTAATCCTCCTGTTCCATAATTAATAGCCGGATTATCAATTTTTCGTCCATCACTACGGTACATACCTTTTCGGTGCCCCTCTGTAAAAACCCTGTCAATGTATTCTTTTAAAGGATAAGGCATTCCCATCCACCAAATTGGGAAATGATAAATAATAGCATCAGCCCACAAAAACTTATCTACTTCCTCATCGGCATTATAAGCGTCGTTGATATCTGTATATTTAAACTCAAACCCATTTTCCTCAGTAAAAAATGAAATATCAACATCAAACAATGCTTTATTTATATCGCCATTTGCAATTGCAATTTTCTTTCCTCCATATACTAAAAATATTTTTTTCATCTGTTTTTCATTTTATCGGTCGCATCCTTTGTGTGTAAGAATTTTAATATTGTTGATCTGACATGTTATGATGTTACCTTATTAATAATGACAGACTCATCTGCCGTGATTAATAAACAGTCCACCGTTAAAAAAGTTGTAAAGTGATGCAGTTGTTCTGTGAGTACATGCCGTCAGAAAGCATTCGTAAGAGAAGATATTTCAATTGTAAACATATCCTTACTGGTAATAATTGCAAAATTAAATATATCATCAAAAGGCTGAATTGAAAATCGACGAAGTCAAAGCCTTATACATCAAAACTTGGGGTATTACTCTTAGTTTTTGAAATGATGTAAATAACCCAAGAGGGGTTACATGTTTATAGAAATACGTTATAAACATAAAACGACTCCAGCGGAGTCGAACCACAAGCCAAATATCTATGTACATGTGACTCCTATGGAGTCAATTTATCTTTTATAGGACTAATCTATAAATATGTGATGCCTCTGGCATCATTAAAAAAAACTGTAATTGAGTTACATTCGTTTTTCGAATAAAAGAGGGTGTTCCCCTTGCTGGTATGTTGTAGGCTTTCAGATTCTATTTGTGATACTTCCTTAAAGACATGTCCTCATTAAGATTTAAAAGAGAAGATATATTAATTTCAATAATGGTAGTCCTGAAATATGAATAACGCCCTGAAGGGGCAAATCACTTCAGCCCAATGCAAACGTAGTGACGCATTGGGTAATATTCCGGGTATTGATAGCGCCCTGAATGGGCAACTAAAAATTGAGCTATTCATACAGCACGCTGATTTACTGAGGCCGTTTAGAACCACTCGTAAGAGAAATCTTTATTATTAAAGAAATGGTTATTTTGAAATAAGGACTTTGCGCGGTGGCCGGTTCAATTGGCCCGAGCCAGCGGTGGAGTGACGAAGACGAATGCGGGTGATTATAGCCTTGTGGGATGGCAAAAATTCGGCAAGGATGTGAGCTGAAGGATGAATTGAACTATGCCGAGTGGAACAATAATCTTTTTAAATAAAAGAACACCCGTCTGGTATGGCCTTGTTATCTTCTCCAATTTTTTGCTTCGATGCAATACTGATTTTGTTGTTAATAATGTCTTTATAAAATACATTGTTCCATTTTGTCATTGCCACAAAACGGAACCCAAAAGGTCTAGCCGAGGAGAATGCCATCGCTCTCTTCTCAATTCTTTATTATTATACACATGTAAATGTTTTTCAAACATAAGGACAAGCCCCATCTGTTAATAATATAACAATTGAGAATTCACACCCACAATGGCCTTCTACTCCTCGACAGGCCACCCGCAATCTTGACTTCAAATGAGGTATTTATTGAATTTGAGAATACCGTCCTTAAGAAGCATATTAAAAACTGAGCTGTCCTTACAGGACGCTGAGTTACATGACAAATAATACACCAGGCGATGCCTGGGGCTGAAGTGAATTGAACTATGCCGAGTGGAGCAATAATCTTTTTAAATAAAAGAACACCCGTCTGGTATGGCCTTGTTATCTTCTCCAATTTTTTGCTTAGATGCAATACTGATTTTGTTGTTAATAATGTCTTTATAAAATACATTGTTCCATTTTGTCATTGCCACAAAACGGAACCCAAAAGGTCTAGTCGAGGAGAATGCCATCGCTCTCTTCTCAATTCTTTATTATTATACAGATGTAAATGTTTTTCAAACATAAGGACAAGCCCCATCTGTTAATAATATAACAATTGAGAATTCACACCCACATGACCTTCTACTCCTCGACAGGCTCACCCGCAATCTTGACTTCAAATTAGGTATTTATTGAATTTGAGAATACCGTCCTTAAGAAGCATATTAAAAACTGAGCTGTCCTTACAGGACGCTGAGTTACATGACAAATAATACCCCAGGCGATGCCTGGGGCTGAAGTGAATTGAACTATGCCGAGTGGAGCAATAATCTTTTTAAATAAAAGAACACCCGTCTGGTATGGCCTTGTCATCTTCTCCAATTTTTTGCTTCGATGCAATACTGATTTTGTTGTTAATAATGTCTTTATAAAATACATTGTTCCATTTTGTCATTGCCACAAAACGGAACCCAAAAGGTCTAGTCGAGGAGAATGCCATCGCTCTCTTCTCAATTCTTTATTATTATACAGATGTAAATGTTTTTCAAACATAAGGACAAGCCCCATCTGTTAATAATATAACAATTGAGAATTCACACCCACAATGGCCTTCTACTCCTCGACAGGCCACCCGCAATCTTGACTTCAAATGAGGTATTTATTGAATTTGAGAATACCGTCCTTAAGAAGCATATTAAAAACTGAGCTGTCCTTACAGGACGCTGAGTTACATGACAAATAATACCCCAGGCGATGCCTGGGGCTGAAGTGAATTGGGCCTTTAGCCCGAAGTATTATTTTCAAAAGCAAAAAAATAGTACAAATCACTAGCTGAGGCCATTTATTACCACTCGTAAGAGGAATCTTTATTATTAAAGAAATGGTTATTTTGAAATATGGACTTTGTGCGGTGGCCGGTTCAATTGGCCCGGGCCTACGGTGGCGTGACGAAGACGAATGCGGGTGATTATAGCCTTGTGAGATGGCAAAAATTCGGCAAGGATGTGAGCTGAAGGATGAATTGAACTAGCGTTTTTGGTTCTTTTTGAGCGATGCAAAAAGAATGAATCTGAGCTGTCGTTACAGCACGCTGATTTACGTGATGAATAGTACCCCAGGCGTTGCCTGAGGCTGAAGTCCCGGATCACTTCTGCCCGAAGTATTATTTCCGAAAGTAAAATTTAATTACTTTAAATAACTTCCCTACTTACAACGTAAGAATAGCCATAATAAAATGATGAATATTCATTAAAGAATAATTTCTGCTTATTTGTTCTAAACCTCTAAACAAACCACATAAACCCGTGTTTACTTTATTTAATAATTTGTATATTAACCACACAACGGTTAAACACATATCTGGTATTTTTATACCTATTTTTTTTTAATACCATGCCGTTGCACCAAATTATTAAGTGTTACAATTAATAAAAACAAATTTTCTTTTTCTGTATGCAAAACACCACTAAAGATCTCAGTTTCTATACTTTTTTTACAAAGTATTCCTTAATGGAGGACTATGGATTTACTTCTGGTTTAATTAGCAGAATATATAAGAAAATTCTCCCCTCTTTTCCAGAGGAAGATACTTTTGAGTATTTTTTATTCAAAAACAAAACAAATATTGATTATATATTCAGCAATCTTGAATTTAATATTACTGATGACAACCACATATCCAAAGATTTAACACTAAGCATCAAAGCTTTATGCTCAAAAATATCCGCATTTGGACTTGACAGCGATATCAGTTATAAATTTAAACTACTAAAATTAAACCAACGTTGTTTCGAAATCCTGCTTAATAGAATGAGCACATTAGATTGTAGAGATGATCAAAAAGTAAGGTATTTAATTCATCTATTAAACGAGATTGAAAATAATATTAATGCCCTAAGGAGGTATAAAAATAAAATAGGGATTAGTTTGCACTTAACAATTGTTACCAGAAGAATACTGGAGTATATTGAAAGAGTAAAAGAACTCATTGATTTAAGTTTAAACATTAATTCTCCAGATCATTGGCAAAAGATTATTACCAATCACCTTGCCTACAATAAGAAAAAATACAGTTTGAGAAGATTTATTGTTCGACATTTTGATTTATTAATATTTGAAGCTGTAGAACACACGTCGAACAAAGGAGATAAATATATTGCGGAAAACAATAAAGAATACTGGCGCTTTTTTTATAAATCGTTGCTAGGAGGTGCTCTTATTGCGCTTTTTGCCCTATTTAAAATATATTTTGGATCTAACTACGAATTTGATGCTGTAACTGATGCAATTATATTTAGTTTGAATTACGCTATCTGTTTTATTCTGGTTAAACAACTAGGAGGTATTATTGCTACAAAGCAACCGGCAATGACTGCTTCTACCATAGCCAAGCATATTGATAAAAACAATAACCTGCAAATAGGCTCAAAAAAAGAAATTATCAAAGTAATTAAAAAAGCTCTGGGTAGTCAGTTTATATCTTTAGTAGGTAATTTTACTATGGCTATTATTTTTGCTTCTGCTATCTATTTCATATTTGAACAGTTTGGAATGCAAAAATCATTAGGCATAAAACCCGATTACCTGATGAAAGATATTATGCCTACGCTAAGTCTTTTGGGATATGCTGCTACAGCAGGTGTTTTTTTAGCTTTATCTGGTATTATCTCGGGATATGTAGATAATAAAGTGGTAGCCTCAAGAGCTGCATACCGTATTGTTAATACTAAACTGTTTTTTAATAGTAAAAAAATGGCTGATTTTATTCTTCATCGAGGTGGTTCTTTAATGGGGAATATTACTCTGGGTTTTTTCCTTGGAAGCGCATTTCTTTTAAGCTACCTGTTTTCATTTTCTATTGATATACGCCACATTGCTTTTAGTACCTCCTATCTGGGTTACTCAATAATGAGTCAGCCTTTTGAAACTATTATAATAATTAAAGCCTTAGTGGGCATATTAATTATTGGACTAACCAATCTTGTGGTTAGTTTTTCCATAACCTTAGTTTTAGCTTTAAAATCACGAGGTGCTACATTCTTGTTTATCCCCCAACTATTTATGTATTCCGTTAAAGATTTTTTTAGTAATCCTCTTGATTATTTTATTGTAAGAGATAATAATAACGAGAAGAAATAAGTTAGGATTTAAATAAAACTGACTTTGTATATTTTAGTACTATCCTCAGTTCGACATAGCATAACGTTATGTCGACTAAAATCAGGAAAGACGCTTCGCTGAACTATACTACACATATCCCACAAAACTATATACGGTATATCCAACCCATTCTTTAATAATAGTTTTCCATTTTTCGAGATAAACTGTTGATGGATGAAAAATACCAGAAAAGTCAGCGGTTCCAAATTGATGTATAAAATCTGTTGAAAAAGGTGTTACCGAAATACCTTCCTTTTTAAAACAGTCCAACGACCTTTTAATATGATAACCGGAGGTAACCAATAAAAAATTGCCTTTCTTAATACCTGCTGACTGCAATAACTTAGAGGTTTCAACAGCATTCTCATGCGTATTTAACGAATTCCATTCAACCAGGGTACTATCTTCAGGGATATCAACTTTTTTCAGATAGCACTGTACAACTTCACCTTCCTTAATCTCGCCAGTTGAACCTCCTGAAAAAATAAACCGGTCGGCTTTCCCCATTTTAAATAATTCAATGGCTTTTAATAATCTATCCGAACTACTGTTCTCAAATTTAATTTCTTCCTTACTCTGATTATACCCAGCAACTCCTCCCCCCAATACTATAATGCCATCATAATGATCTACGGAGTTTAAATCCTGATTATTTCCTTCCCACCAACTACTTACTCTATAAAAAATATACGGATTGGTGAATACAAATAACAATCCTGCAGCTAATAACAAAACGCATTTTATAAATGAAGACTTCTTTATAAACAAGGCTAGTATTATAAGAATCCCAATCCATAAAATTGGAGACAAGGCAAATGATAATAATTTAGATACCGTAAAAAACATAGGCTTTATCTTTTAAATGATCCATTAGCAAATCAAAATAAAGACCACGAATTTCACGCTGCACCTATTTACCTGTAGCACACAATATTAATCTTTAAACACAGTTGAATACACATCCCCCAAAGCATCAACACTATGTGGAATAATTCAACACAATGTAGAATTATAACAGCATCTTACATTTAGGAATGTTTTGCATTATACAGGTAAAAGGTAATCCATTCTATTGCCTATGCACTTTTACCCTTTTACCCACTATCCTTTATCCTTGACACCTTTATCCTTTAACCATATTCATTGTCACAATATCCCCTCATCTATTTAAAACAACTTTTTATCATAATAATTTAGGGTTTGAAAATATTTAAATTAAATTCGAAACGGTTATTACCAATAACGATACAATAAAACAATCTCTATTCCTTTCAATAATGAATAATAAAGAATTAAAAGTAAAGCTGGGAGGGCTACCCGCACCTTTTGTAATTTTTGGATATGCAATAATTATTACCAGTTTTATGTTAGACTATCACTTATGGTATGTAAGTATACTTTTACTATTAATTGGTTTATTGGCTGTAACAGCCCGAGATCGAATTATTTTTAATTTTGATGATAAAACACTGTATAAATATTCTACCTTTTTATTCTTTAAAAAAGGAGAAACAATAGATCTGAGTAAAACGGAATATATTTCAATGGTTAGGGTAAATGTTTCGCAAAGAATGTATCATACAAGTATATCTACAACAGTTTCGGAAGAGATGATGCTAACAAACCTGATTTTTCCTGACAATAAAAGGTTACCCATCTACAGAAAGAAATATGAAGAAAGCATGATGCTTAATAAAAAGATTAGCGACGGATTGAATGTTAAAATACTGGATTTATCTACCAGGGAAAAGAATTGGATAGCTCCACAGGCTCGAGCCTAAAAACAGCATAATAGTTGAACCACAGATTATGGTAAAAAGTAATAAATTGAGAAAATGAAATTTAGAATAAAATCAGCAGAAACAACAATTCTCATTGTAGCAATATATCAAATTCTTGGTGGAATATGGGGCTTTGGTTTAATTGCCTGGCTTCTTTTGCAAACGCAAGAACTTAACGGACCAATATTACTAATCTACCTCATATCCATTGCTTTATATTGTTTATCTGCTAATGCCGGATTGGTTTTATTACGAAAAGATTATAAAAGAGGATTGATACTTTCTTTTATAAATCAAGCCTTTCAGGTTGTTGCTATTGCTATTGGTGGCTATAAGTTTGATTTTATCTCGGGAGCTAAATTAGCAGGAGGGTTTAACTTTACAAATGGCTTTTTCATGAATCTCAATTTTGCATTAACATCTGAATTTAATATGTCATGGAACTCCGGTAGTACCTTCTATCTTTATATAAACTTCTTAGCTGTTTTTCTTATTTATGTGATAGCTGATCTTTATGATGATTTTGCTAAAAAGAAAACGAATGCAGAAGAGATAAATCAGTTAGTAATAAACGATGATGTGAATGTTGAAGAAGATAAAGAAACAAATAATTGATATAAAGTTTAAGCAGTAAAATTCAACATCCTACGCATCATCAAAATATATAAATTAGACCACCTTCACTCAACAATATGAATATAATAGAAAAGTATTTAGATAAAATAACACCTAAAATTGAAGTAAAAGATAAGGTTGAAATAAATCAAAATAACGTCAGCGAATTCCCACATTTCATAATCGCCACTCTTGATCCTAAGTATCATAAAACGCTTCAAATAAAGAGCAACGTAATTCTTTTAAAGGTAAAAGGGAGAACGATCTCTCCGGTTGACTTATCAGCTGTTTTAAAAAATGCCCCTCAATTAAAGAAAATGAATCGGATGAAATCTAAAATAATGATTGAGTTACAAGATACATCATTAATGATATCATCATATGAACATGTACTTGGAACTAAAAAGGAAAAAGAATTGATAAAGAAAATTCTTACAATAAGATTAGAAAGCTTTATACAAACACTAAAGCAGTAATTATAACAAGAGTATATAGAACTGTAATATTTACTTTATCAACTTTAATGCCTCATCAATAAATTAGTCTCGCAATATACCTAATACTATACATTCAATAAATCATGAGTTGATGTGCATCCTAACTCTCCTCAACCTTATTAAAAACCTTTTTCGTGAGTATTCAGAAACCAATAGTTCAAAAGGCATTTTTATTGCAATAAACACAAGATAAAACAAATAGGATACGGCAAAGAATAAGTATATAAAAGCTATTATTAGACGTTTCATAAATGTGAATATTTAGGTTAAATATTTGATGAAATTAATTAATAATGAGATATATCTCCTTATAATGAGAGAAAAAATTATTTTATTATTGATTAATAACACAAAATCATACACTAAACCAGGCTTTCGACAGCATTTTAATAAAACCAGAGGCCTTCAATAGGCCATATATTTAGTAAAAATCATATCAGAGGTGTACCAAATATTATATATTAACTGGCGTTTCACCCAGACCCGACTTCCTTTTTTAGCTTGATCCAAAAAAGGAAGGAAAAAAGATCAAGGCTGCATCCACTTCTCTCAAAAAACTACAGCTATTTGACTGAAATCGTTTAAGCTCAATGCGTTCAAACAAAAACGATTTTTAATCGTCGAACTAACCTTGTTTTTTTGGTTCACTGGCTGAGGCCAACTTAAAACCTATGCTCGAAAGAATCACCTTTTTTATTTAAGCCAAAGGTGAAATCATATAAATTAGTATAATCCCTATAACATAAATTCAGCAATCTAATTATTGAATATTTAGTTTATGGTTTTACTTTTGCGGAATCAATTAATAATTTATTGAAGACTTTAATTAAATAAATATAAAATGATGACTATTCCTGTTGGATTAAAAGCGGATAAAGAAATAACAGTTGAAACTAATGACACAGCCAAAGTACTAGGTTCTGGAGGACTTGATGTATATGGAACTCCTGCGATGATTGCACTTATGGAAAACGTAGCCATGACTATGATTGGTTCTTATTTACCGGAAGGTGGTGACTCTGTTGGAATAAAAATGAATGCAGATCATATGAAAGCATCTCCTGTTGGTGCAAAAATTAAGTGCGAAGCAACTATTTCTGAAGTTGACGGAAGAAAAGTATCATACGAAATTGTGTGTACTGATGAATCAGGAGCTACTATTGGTAAAGCTTTGCACGACAGATTTATTGTAGATGTAGAACGCTTTTTAAGTAAGTTATAAAACATATCTCATAAATAATATACAAGCCTCCAGCTCTCGCATTTGTTCACAAGAGTGATAGCTGAAGGCTTGATCTGTTTATCAGTCCATCTCTGATTTTATTTTTATGCCCCATAATCTTCAAAAATGCGGCATAATTACACTTCACCCAAATTAGCAAATCAACAAAACCAACAAATAAACAAAACGAACTCTACTCCCATTCCTGCACAAAACTACTCTTATATCTCAGCAATTCCCTAAACAACTTAACCTCCTCGCCTACTCCACATTAAACACAACCCTCACCTCTTTTATTGTTCTAAAATTATACATAAATCCACCTATTTTGAATTATAACTCCCCCTGTTTTACATTTTTGTTAACAATCTTTGTACAGATGGAGAAATCCATCTTTTAGTGTGGAAATGAATTATACATAAAATCATATTATAAACAGATAAAATGACCTTAGCGATATAACAGCCTAATTTTATTTGGCAAGTTTACCATAATGCACACAACGCAAAGCCAAATGTAAAAAGGTGATTATATTCAATAAGCGAAATAAATTTAAACTAATGAAACCACAAAAGTTAAGTGTACTTGAAAAAGTAGGTTACGGATCGGGAGATGCAGCTGTAAATGTTGTAATCTCTTCAATGTTTTTGATCATCACCTATTTTTATACCGATGTATTTGGAATTAAGCCTACAGATGTAGCTCTCATGTTCATTTTGGTAAGAGGAATTGATGCCATCAGTGATCCTTTAATGGGAATTATTACAGATAAATATAAATCAAAAAAATTCGGTCGTTTTCGTCCTTATTTCTTGTATCTGTCTATTCCATTCGGAATTTCAGTATTTCTAACATTTACAACACCCGGATTTGATTACGCAGGTAAACTAATTTATGCATATTGTACTTATATTTTAGTAACCTTAATGTTTACTTCGGTTACCATTCCGTATATTTCATTAATCGGGGTAATAACCAATGATCCTAAAGAACGTTTAGCTGCAAGTGGTTATCGACTTTTCTTTGCTAAGGTAGCAGCATTTGGAGTATCTATATTGGTTCCTATCATGGCTAAATCATTCGGAGCGGGTAATATAGCTCGAGGATATCAATTGGCAATGGGAGTAATGGCACTTGGAGGTACACTGCTTTTCTTATTTTGCTTTGTAACAACCAAAGAACGTATTGAACACGTTGTAGAAACTACTCCATATTTAAAACAATTAAAATACTTGTTTAAAAATGGCCAATGGTTATTATTATTAGGTTCTTGTTTATCAGGTACAACCGGTTATGTTATTCGTGCCTCGGTAGCCATATACTATGCTAAATATTACCTTGGCGGTGATGAAGTTGTTCAATCTACATTTATGGGTACTGGAGTTGCTGCAGCAATTTTAGCAATGCCTGCTTCTACGCTTATTACAAAGCGCTTCTGTAAGGTAAAATTATTCTGGACGTCACAGTTTGGTGTAGGTATACTTAGTGTGCTTATGTTTTTCTTAATAAAACCACAGCCAGAAAGTATGATGTTTGCATACGTAATGTATTTCATTCTTTCGTTTGTTGTTGATTTACATGCTCCTGTATTTTGGACAGCCATTGCTGAAGCTGTTGACCATGGACAAGCAGAAACTGGTGTTCGGGTTTCGGGATTAGCTTTTGGCGGTATTTCATTTGCTCAAAAAGCAGGAATGGGTATTGCCGGTGGTGTTGTTGGATTATTGCTTTCGGGCTTTGGATATGTGGCACCAACAGAAGAAATATTAAACCCGGTTCAAACAGATACGGCTCTTTTAGGATTGGCATTGATGTTAACCCTTATTCCAGGTGTTTTCCACGTAATCAATGGATTATTGATTATGAAATATAAGATTACAGACAAGTATTACGAAACAATAAAAGCTAAAATACATATTTAAGATGGCAACAGATAAAAACGCTCCTTTAGTAGAGCAACGTGCTGATCCATTTGTTTATAAACATACAGATGGTTATTACTATTTTACAGGTTCAGTACCTACTTATGATCGTATAGAGCTACGCCGATCTAAAACCATTGAAGGATTAAAAGAAGCTGAGACATTTGATGTTTGGTTTAAGCATGAAACCGGACCTATGAGCAGACATATATGGGCCCCTGAAATTCATTATTTAGATGGCAAGTGGTATGTATATTTTGCAGCCAGTGAAGAAGAAGACATATGGAAACTTCGCCCTTATGTTTTGGAATGTACTGGTCAGGATCCCTTAAAAGATGAATGGATTGAGCTGGGACAAATGCAAGCTGCTGATGGTGATGAAAAATCATTCATCGACTTTTCATTAGATGCTACCATCTTTGAAAATAAAGGCAAAAGATATTTCTGCTGGGCCGAAAAAACTGGTGGGCAGTTTGCTGCCTCAAATCTGTATTTAGCTGAAATGGAATCTCCAATTAAGTTAAAAACAGTACAGTTTATGCTTACAACTCCTGATTATGATTGGGAAAGAGTTGATTTTTGGGTGAATGAAGGACCTGCAGTTATTAAGAATAATGGAAAAATATTTATCGCATTTTCGGCAAGTGCTACCGGAGCTTGTTACTGCATGGGAATAATGGAAGCTGATGAAGATTCTGATTTATTAGATCGTAATTCATGGAAGAAATCAAGATATCCGGTACTTGAAACGGATTATGATAAGAAAATTTACGGTCCGGGACACAATTGCTTTACTGTAGCCGAAGATGATAAAACACCGTTATGTATTTATCATGCCCGAGATTATGAAGATGCAGTTGGTGATCCATCTGTTGTACCAGCATCTGACACAAGGCCTCTTGAAGAGATTGTTAAAGATCCGCTTTATGATCCAAACAGGCATGCCAGAGTAATGGAAGTAAAGTTTGATGCAGACGGAAGACCTGTATTTGAATTTTAGTATAAAAAATGATCATTCTTGTATTGAATGGATTTTTATGAATATGGATAGGATAAAAAAGGTGTTTCAATAATTGGAGCACCTTTTTTTCATTTTGCTCATTAAAACAGTACACCCCACACCAATAAAAGACATTAAAACAACGTTTTAAGCATTCACTCAGGCACTAATATTATTATTTGAATATAAACCTTAATATATTATCCTTGGTTTGGATCAAAACCTATAATATTTTCTTTACACACCTTTTTCACCTTTACTTTTAACCTTCTGGAATAATTCCTATCAGTAACCTTTTTCCTATCAGTGGTACCAATTAATTGCAACCATTGCCACTTATAGTAGGTTCGTTTTACAGCAACTAAGCAGTTTCGAGGAATATCAACCTTAACGATTAATACATCTACAACATGATTAGCATCTATGGCCTCTCTCTGGATACCTAAAATATTATTGCAAGCTTTTGCATATGATATACTATTGAGTAATATGCCCAACAACACAATTAATCTTAACTTCTCCATAAGTCTACTATTTTACAACCAACAAATTGAGTTAATAAGGTTTTTTTCCCTCTATACCCTTGATAAATGATATTTCAATCAAAATATTTCATTTATTCGGAGGCAAATTACCGAAATATGCTTTTTTGGATTATTTTTACTTTATGAATGAGAAAAATACACCTGTGAAATGGGAAAAATACAGAAATATTCGACGGTGTTATTGAGAATTTGAAGGTAGTTTTAAATAAAAAAACAAGATGAAAGTTAGATGAGAGGTGTCATCAAATCAATTGGATTATAATGCAGAATATTTCTTACAGCGCGATATGATTAGGTTGAAAGATATTTATGTGTTGACAAACAAGAAATTACCGTATTTGAAAAATTAAATTCGGGCTATAGTCAAAACATTTACCGTTTCATCTCGCGTGGGGGCTTAACAACAATACGTCCTCTGCAAGCCGGACACATATAAATTTCACATCCGGTACAAGCAAAGCAATTGCTACAACATCTTCGTACTTCTAATTTTGAATACGTTTTATTGCACTTAGGGCAAACTACATTTTGACTTTTCTCCTCTCTATTCATCAATAAACAAAAATATATTTTTTATGTTATTTTTAGACAAGGTAGTTTACTTAAAAAAATCTAAAAATTGAACCAGATGCCTAAAAGAAAGAAGAGTATACTAAGAAAACTATTTAGAAACATGATGTTTTTTGGAGTATTAATGGGATTTGTATTTCCTGTGTATGCTCACTTTTTTGTTGAATGGAAAGATGGTTTATTTATCTACTTTTTAATTGGCTGCATCATGGCAGGAGTAATAGTAGGCATTGTATCGTTTTCTTTTGTTAAAACCATACTTATCAAGGAATTATTAAAAGTTTCGACTATTGCAAAAAATGTAACCCAAAAAGATATTTCTGTACATTTGAACCTAAACAGTGATGATGCAGTGGGCGAAATAGCTAATGGTTTTAGTGAAATTATCAAGTCCCTAAATCTATTTGTTTCTGAAACAAAAAAAATAACCAATAATGTACAAAAGTTTAATGGTAATAGTAAGGATCATTCTACCAATGAAATTTCTAATTTAGAACATTCTATATCTGATATAAAAACGGTATCTGATAAAATCTCTTCTTTATCCAATACTATTCAACAGGATATTCTAAGTATTCAAACTACTGTTTTAAAATCTGGTAAAACACTGCAAAATATAGATAAAAAGGTTAATGATTTCTCTGTAAAGATGAACACTTTAATGACAAAAACAGAAGAAATAAATTCCATCATTCATATTATTAGCGATGTTGCCCAGCAAACCAACTTGCTTGCTTTAAATGCATCTATTGAAGCCTCAAAAGCCGGCGAATTTGGTAAAAGCTTTGCTGTCGTAGCAAATGAAGTCAGACTCCTTTCGGGCAATATAAATAACTCCGTAGCTGATATCATTCATATTAGTCAATCCATTAATGAAAACTTAAATGATGCCGACCAAATTAATAAAGACATCATGAGTCAATTTAAAAGCAATCTGGTTGAAAATGTTAAGTTCTCGGAAGTGGTAAACGGAGTTGAAAACCATACTAGTTCAAACATGATAGAAAATGAGAACTTAATGCATTCTATTAACCAATTAAAAGACACTGTACTTGTGATGAATTCATCTTTTGAATCATTCTATGATTCTGTATCTCACCTTAATTCATTTGTAAAAGACTATAAAACGATTCGTAAAAACTAAGTCTTGGAGCCATAGAAGCCATACTGCAAAATAAAAATACTATATTCATGACCTTTATTAATTATACTAACCTAAGTTATTTAATTAATAATATGAAAGAACCATATAAACTTGATCATCTCATTTATTATACAATAGGATGATTGTTTATTTTGAGCGTTTCTTCTGACCAATGAAAATAAATTTAAATTTTATTCAGATATGAAAATAGTATTTATAGTTATTGCTTTACTCTGTTCAGTAATAAGCATTGCACAAACTCAAGAAGCTACAACCACCGAAGGAAAGACTGTTATTTTATATAATGATGGTACATGGGAATATAAAACAGAAGCTACTGAAGATGTAAAAATAGAACCTACAAGCATTTCTAACGATGTAAATGCTGAAGGTGAAATGACTGAAATTTATTTTAGTACAAGTGATCGATTAGATCGTTTTTTTGGTAACCCTAAAAATAAAATACGAGGAAAGGCCAAATGCTTTATTGTAAATGGACAGCCGAAAATTGAATTTATGTGGGAAACCTATTTAGGAGATGGAAATCGCTATTTTGGATATTTAAAAGAGGGAACCGTTGTTACATTAAAACTTAAAGATGAAAAACAGGTTCAACTTACGCTGGATGAAAATATAAACACTGATGCCAGAGAAAAATACCATGTTACTATTTTTACCGGAACGGCAAATATTACTAATGAACAAGTGGCACTTTTAGTAAAGTACCCGGTTGAAAGTATTATGGTAGAATGGAAAAAGAAACCTGAAGAATATAAGGCCGAAAACACAAACTACTTTAGAAGTGAATTTGTAAAATTATTAAAGTAGTTTTAATCCGCATTCAGCAGTTCTATTACACTGCTGAATGCGGATTAATTTTAAACTAGCCAATGGCATTCATAATTTTTTCTTCTTTTGAAACCTCTCCTTCCGAAATATTAATTGCAGTTTCAATTAATGCTAAATGCGAATATGCCTGAGGGAAATTACCTAACTGCCGTTTAGTTTTAAAATCTAAATCTTCGCTATACAATCCTAAATGATTGCTATAAACCAATAGTTTCTCAAAACGCTCAATTGCAGCTTGCTTCTCTCCTATTTTATATAAAGCATTAACCAACCAGAAAGCACAAATTGTAAACGCACTCTTTGGTAATCCAAAATCATCATGATTTGCATACCTATACATCAAACCTTCATGCTCTAATTCCTTTTGAATAGCATAAACTGTTGATCGGTATCTTTCATTTTTACCATCAATAAATCCATAGCTTTCCATCAAAAGAACAGAGGCATCCAGATCCTCGTTACCATAAGCTTGTGTGTAGGATTGTTTCTCCTCCGACCAAGCGTTATTTTCAATATCTTCTCTGATTTTATCTTCCAGCTTTTTCCACTTCTTCATGTATGATTCCTGCTCTAACAATGCAGCAATTTTTTGTGCTCTGTCAATAGCTACCCAACATAAAACCTTACTAAAGGTAAAATGCTTGCTTTCGCCACGAATTTCCCAGATACCTTTATCCGGTTTTTTCCAGTTACGCTCCACCATTTTAACAACATTTCGCACAACCGTCCATAGATCTTCACTAAAGTCAAGCGTAGCAGAATACAAACTAAAGTGCTGATATATAGCATCCATCAAAATACCATAAATATCATTTTGCTTTTGCTTATAGGCTGCATTTCCCACTCTCACCGGTTTTGAATCTGCATATCCGGAAAAGTGTGGAAGTTCATATTCCGACAGTTTCTTTTCTCCACTAATGCCATACATAATTTGCATCTTCTCATCTTTTTCCGGAAGAATATTGATGATGAAGTTTAAATAATCTTTGGCAACGGTTTTATGATTTACCTGATTCAGTATTTTAACCACCATTGAACCATCTCGAATCCAGCAGTAACGATAATCCCAGTTACGAACTTCTCCTATTGTTTCGGGTAATGAAGTTGTTAACGCCGCTAAAACAGCACCAGTTTTTTGGTAACTCAATAACTTTAATGTTAAAGCACTTCGGTTAATTTCGTCATTATACTTACTAAAAGTTGTAGTTCTTTCCGACCAGTTTAACCAATACACTTTGGTACGCTCCATTTGAAGTTTTACACGATGTATATCTTGTTTTAACAACTTCTGATTATAGCTAACAAGCATGAACTTACTTGAAGTTAAAGTGATTTCATTGCTTTCAGTAATATCCTTAAAATCAAAATCTGAGTACATATAAAGTGAATCATATGCGCCCTTTTTTGTAACAGCTTTAATAAATTTAGAATGAACTGAAAGCACTGTTGGATGTAGCCCATACTCCAACTTTGGCTGATATTTAACTTTAAATACCGGAGCACCACTAATTCTATTAAATACTCTCACTACATCTGGTGGAGCATACGCTGAACCTTGCGATGTTTTATAACGAGGCATAAAGTCAATCACTTCAAATACGCCTTCCTCACAAATAAATCGAGTACATAAAAGATTTGTTCTATCAATATACTCCTGACCTATTGATAATAAATTTTTGGGTTCGATATCTAAAGCTCCCCCTTTGTTTTCATCCAACAGTTTTGCAAAAACTGATGGTGCATCAAATTTTGGCAAACATAACCAATCGATACTTCCCTTTTCAGAAACTAATGCAGCAGATTTACAATTTCCGATAATCCCGTAATTCAGATTCTCCATATATTGAACTATATTAAAAATTATTGGTTAAATTTGTAGTAACCTCAAAAAAAAGAGTAATATTTCTAAAATTCAAATAAAAAACGCTATATCTATGCAAAAAATTCACATTGTTTCAAACAGACTCCCCTTTAGCATTAAAGAGGAGGGAGAAGAAATCTCTCTCGAAGCTAGTGTTGGGGGCCTAGCCACAGGTATGAAATCCATTTATAAAGATTATGGAGGTACCTGGATCGGCTGGCCTGGAATAGATAGCGATACTATTTCTGATGAAAAGCAACAGAAAATCAACAATTTATTTAACAAAGAGAAGTGCGCTTCTGTTCATTTAAACTCTGAAGAAATTCATTTGTTTTATGAAGGTTTTAGTAACCGCACTATCTGGCCGCTATTTCACTACTTTACTCAATTTGCAGATTTTAACCAGGCAGACTGGGAAATTTACAAAGCTGTAAATCAAAAATTTGCAGATAAAGCAGTAGAAACATTAGAGGATGGTGATGCAGTTTGGGTACATGATTATCAATTATTATTAGTACCTGACATGATTAAATCAAAGAAACCCAATGTTACAGTAGGTTTCTTTTTGCATATTCCATTTCCTTCTTATGAGGTATTCAGAATGCTACCTTGGCGAAAAGAAATCATTAAGGGAATGCTTGGCGCTGACCTGATTGGTTTTCACACTTATGATTACGAACGACACTTCTTTAGTTGCGTTAGACGTCTGTTTGGTTACGAGATCTCGTTCAACCAAATTCATATTGACGAACGAATTATTATCGCTGATTCGTTTCCTATGGGTATTGACTATGAAAAATTCACAAGTAACGCTCAAAACGTTAGTTTAAAATCTGTTAGTGAAAAATCTGAACTTCACCAAGAGTTGGATAAATACTTCCTATCATCACCGGAACGTAAACTGATTTTATCCATAGACAGATTGGATTATACCAAGGGAATCCCTAATCGACTTACTGCTTTTGCCCGTTTTCTGGAGAAATATCCTGAATTCAGACAAAAGGTTACACTTATTATGCTTGCTGTTCCTTCAAGAGGACAAGTGGATCACTATCAACTATTAAAGAAAGAAGTTGATGAACTTGTAGGACAAATTAACGGAGCTTATGGTACTATAAATTATACGCCTATCTGGTACTTCTATCGTTCGTTACCATTTAATAATTTAATAGAACTGTACAGTTCATGTGACGTGGCATTAATTACTCCTGTTCGTGATGGAATGAATCTGGTTGCTAAAGAATATGTAGCTTCCAGAATTAATAATACCGGAGTCTTAATACTCAGCGAAATGGCTGGAGTAGCTAAAGAGATGGGAGAAGCACTATTGATTAATCCTGTTGATGATGAGGATATGGCCGATAGTATCTACCAAGCTTTAACAATGCCTATTGATGAACAAAAAAGCAGAATGGCCTATATGAAAGAGCGTATTCAACGCTATGATATTTTTAAATGGGCTAATGAATTTGTTAAATCGCTACAAAAGGCAGAGAGCGTGCAGAATGACTTTTTGGCAAAGAGAATTACTAAAAACTTAGCTGATAAGTTGGTTGAAAAATACCATGACTCTAAAAAACGAGCTATATTTCTTGACTATGATGGTACTTTAGCTCCATTTAAAAAGAATCCTCAGGATGCAAAACCGGATGAAGAATTACATGCAATCATCAAAAATCTAACGGATAACGAGTTAAACACAGTTACCATTATTAGTGGAAGAGACAGGTATACTCTTGAAAAATGGTTTGCTGGACATAAAGTTAATTTAATATGTGAACATGGTGTATGGCTTAAAACTGTAGAAGGTGAATGGGAAATGCTTACTACTGTAAATAACAACTGGATGCCTAATGTTCGTCCTGTAATGGAACATTTTGTTGACCGCACTCCAGGAAGCTTTATTGAAGAGAAAAATTATTCGTTAGTATGGCATTATCGCAAAGCTGAACCGGATCAGGGTGAGTTAAGAGCTAACGAACTAAAAGATGAATTGAATACCCACCTATCTAATCACAACCTTGAAATTATGGAAGGAAATAAGGTGATTGAAGTTAAAAGTGGTGGTATTAATAAGGGTGTTGCAGCATTAAATTTCCTTAATAACGAACCTTACGATTACATTATGGCTATTGGTGATGACTGGACTGATGAATTTATGTTCCGTGAACTTCCTGAGGATGCCATTACAATAAAGGTTGGAATGAAACATACTAAAGCTGCCTACAAAGTGGAATCTGTTGATGCAGTCAGAAAACTTTTAAAGAGTATGTAAATAAAATTATTATCTCACCCCCTAATTTAATATAGATATTAGGGGGTGAATTATGTTTTGAAATTACAACAACTACTTTAATTATGTGGGGCAAAGTATTTAAGTGCCAATATTAAGAAGTATACCCTGTTTGGTATTAAAATAATGTTGTTGAATTCTGATGTAATATATATCTTGCCGCCAATTTTTTGAATAAATGATAGTTGAAGGTAGAACAATATCTTATGATAGTGCTGAGTTTAAGGATCTTTTTGATCGGCTGTATCCATCTATGTGTATGGTAGCAGATCGATTTTTTAAAAATTCAGCATTAAGCCAGGATATGGCTCAGGAAGCATTTGTTAAATTATGGCAAAAAGAAGATGAAGAATTTGAATCTGAGCAAGCACTCAGAAAATATTTATATGTACTCGTAAAAAATGCTTCTATTAGTGAGTTGCGAAAAGAAAAAAAAATTGAAAACTCCCCCATTGAGGAACATAAAAATCTTTTAACTGATAAAGAATTTCTTGATGAAGTGTTAAAAGAAGAAACCTATCGTTTATTGCAAGATGCCATTTCAAATTTATCTCCACAAACAAAAAAAATAATCCGTCTTTCTTTAAAAGGATATATAAATAAAGAAATAGCAGAGGAACTTGACGTTAGCATAAACACCGTAAAAACCTTAAAACAAAGAGCTTACAAAACACTTAGAGACCAATTAGGTAACGAGTTCTTAGTGATTCTTTATATTTATATGTCTTCTATTTTGTAAAAAATTATCCTGATTAGTCACCCTCTTGTTATTTTATTGCGTCTTTTAGTTACGATGTGTAATATTTCGTAACTTAAATCAATGATGAATAACATAGATGAAATATTTAAAGTTTCGCAACTGATATCAAAAGAAACCCTGGATGATTTGAAGGATCATGAAAGGGAATTTCTACAAAGTTGGAAGCAAAGCGGTGATAACCATAAGGTTTATCAGGAAATTAGAAATGAATTTGCGTTTTATAGTCGTAATAAAAAAATTCAGCAGTTGGATACAACAAAGGCATGGAAAACCTTTGTACGTAGAATGGATGATCAAAAGTTGGGCTATTCTACCCGCAAAAGAAAAATGGTTTGGACTATTTCTTCGATTGCGGCCGTGCTACTAATAGGTCTTTTTACTTATATCTCTGTTAATTTGTGGCAAGGTAAAGAAGGACTTGATCATGTTTCTATTGCTCCCGGAAGGTTTCAGGCTGAGTTAATTGTTGATGATGGTAAAGTGTTTAAACTTGAAGAAGGACAGGTTAACCGAATAGAACAGGATGGTGTTGAAATTAATAACAATGATGGTCGTTTAGTTTATAGTAAAAAAGATGATCAAACATTGATCAAACCATCTGTTAATAAACTTTTTACACCTAAAGGAGGAGAGTATCAATTAGTGCTTCCTGATGGAACAGAAGTGTGGTTAAATTCAGATAGTAAATTAGAGTATCCTTCATTATTTGCTTCAGATTTAAGAATTGTAAAACTAAGTGGAGAGGCTTACTTTAAAGTTGCCAAAAACAAGCAAAAGCCGTTTGTTGTACAAACAGAAAATCATAATGTACGGGTTTTAGGTACTGAATTTAATATATCAGCATATAAAGAAGATCAAAACCAATATACCACATTGGTAGAAGGTAGTGTTGCTATAGATTATCAATTAATTGACGGACAAACTAAACGTGAGTTAATAAAACCAAACCAGCAACTTGTATTTCATAAAACAACAGGAAATGTGGATATAAAAGAGGTTGATACCTATTTGTACACTTCGTGGAAAGATGGACGGTTTGTGTTTAGAAACGAGAACATGGAATCGTTTATGTCAAAAATTGCCAGATGGTATAATGTAGATATTCAATTTGAGAATGAAGAAGTGAAAAAGCATCGATTCTCAGGTGATTTACCTAAGTATGAAGATATGTCTGACATTTTAAGGATTCTGGAATTAGAAATGTCTTTAAAAATTGAGGTTAAAGACAGTACCGTAATATTGGCATCTCATAATTAAATAAAAAAAGGGGTGTTGGCGCACCCCTTCATTCAAAAAGTATTCGATAGGAATACTCCGTATAACAAAAAGTATTACAAATTTATGAAAAAAAAACATTTTCGCATGACTTGTGCTACACGCACTGGTCCAGGTAAAATTTGGCTCATTATGAAAATTTCATTATTGCTGATTGCAATTGGAACCATGACGGTGTCGGCAAGTAGTTTTTCTCAAAACAAGAAAATAAGCTTGCAGGCCGATGATATTAATATCATTGAATTATTGGAAGAGATTAGGGAAAAGAGTGATTATAGCTACTTTTTGAGTGATGCTAATGTCCGCAACCTTGATCATATTTCGGTCAATAAAAAAGATACTCCGGTTAAGGAAATTCTGGAGGATGTTTTTGAGTATACGGATTATACGTATACTATGGCCGGAGATGTCATTATTGTGAAAAGGAAGAGTGTGGAGGAGCAGGGAACTCAACAAGAGATCCGTAAAAAAGTCAGGGTAAAAGGTGTAGTCAAGGATTCAGAAACCGGAGAAACACTCATTGGGGTAAATATCAATATCACAAATTCTATTCTGGGAGCTATTACAGATGTGAATGGTGAATTTGATTTTGTACTTCCTTATTTACAGGATGGGATGAAACTGGTATTTTCTTATGTGGGATTTGAAAATATGGAAGTCCCCATAGATCCTGAAAAAGAAATGTATAAAATCCAAATGCTCTCAGTTATCACCGAATTGGATGATGTGGTTGTAACCGGTTATCAGGTGATTGATAAGCGAGTATTAACATCTTCTATTGCCTCGGTAGAAGCCGAAGAACTGGATATGATTGGTTCTTTAAGTGTTGATCAAATGTTGGAAGGAAAGGCTACTGGTTTAATGATTACGAATCAAAGTTCAACACCAGGTGCTGCAGCCAAAGTACGTATTCGTGGTGGGAGTACCTTTACCGGAAACCAAAGCCCGTTATGGGTCATAGATGGAGTCATCTACGAAGATCCGGTTCCCCTTTCGGCGGATGAGATTAACAGTTTTGATAATATCAACCTGATTGGTAATGCTCTAACTGGTATCAATCCACAGGATATTGCCAAAATTGATGTGCTAAAAGATGCATCGGCAACCGCCATTTATGGTACACGCGCTGCTAACGGTGTGATTGTCATTACAACCAAACGAGGTAAAGAAGGAAAACCTTCGCTAAGCTATTCAGGAGGCCTGAGTGTGGTACGTGCACCTCAATACTCTGACTTCAACTTGATGAATTCAAAAGAACGTATTGATGTATCGCGCGAAATATATGAGAATAACTTAGGTTTTAGTTCTTCTTACGATAATGTAGACCGCATAGGTTATGAAGGTGCTTTAATGAACCATTGGGATGGAACCTATAATTTTGAACAATTTCAAAATCAGGTGTCATACCTTGAGACTTTAAATGCAGATTGGTTTGGCGAGTTATATCGTCCGGCTGTTAAGCAACAACATTCATTAAATGCCAGTGGTGGTAGTAAAAATGCTCGTTACTATTTTTCTTTGGGTTATGACGATCAGCAAGGCACAGAGAAAAATGTTGATTTAAATAGGATAACAACGCGTTCAAATCTTGATTTGGACTTGCGTGATAATATCCTTTTGTCTTTCAGAATGAGTGGGTCGGTTCAGAAAGCTACTTATAACCACAATTCTGTTAATCCATTTAATACGGCTTACTATACCAGTAGAGCAGTACCAATTTATGACGAAGACGGCGACTATTTTTATCAGAATAAGCAGATGTATAGTGGTGTTAACGGATATGTTTATGGACGTTATAATATTCTTAATGAGATGGAAAATTCAGAAAAGAATATTACAAATAAGGATTTGGCATTATCCGCTTCCTTGCGTTGGAATTTCTTAAATAATTTCCGCTTTACATCCCTTGTTAGTTATCGTAATACAACTAACCTAACCGAGGAATGGATTAACGAAGATACCTATTACATTGCTGGCTTGAGAACTTATGATGCGTTTGAGGAAATGATCGCAGAAGATGTAAATAAAGGCTCTACAGTGCCATTTGGTGGTATCTACTCAGGTGGAATGGTGAGCCAGGACACATATTCAATAACGAACCAGTTAAACTATAATAAGGTTATTAATGGTAAGCATGTGTTTAACGTTAATCTGGGGCAGGAAGCCCGCTCGGCTAACTATTGGGGAGCCACCGGATTTCAGGTGCCAGGTTATAACCATTATCAGGGGCGTGGTTTTATTGTTTTGGATCATCCTTCATATAGTACTTCAAGTGGAGGTATTGATTTTGAAAGTTACGATTATGATGCCATGATTAGTTGGCTGACAGACAAAGGTGGAGTATCAGTATATCCAAATATTACCGATAAGGTTAAAAATTCGATGTCAGTCTTTGGTATCCTCAATTATGTGTACGACAACCGCTATGTAGTTAACTTAAATATGCGTAGCGATGGGTCTAACACATTCGGACAATATCAGCGCTATAAGTTTAAGCCAGCTTGGTCTGTATCTGCTCGATGGAATATTCATAAGGAGGCTTTTATGGGAGGTAATAACTTGTTTGACGAATTGGCCTTACGTGCTTCTTACGGGGTAAGAGGAACTATGCCTAACGCAAGTCCCTATCTGCTGATTTCAAATTATGGTCGTTACAGTTCTGTTTATTATCCAGAAACAACAGCTAGATTGTCAGAGTTTCCAAATGCCAATTTGCGTTGGGAAAAAACAGAAACAGTAAATATCGGTTTAAATTATAGCTTACTCAAAGGACGAATTAATGGTGCATTTGATTATGCTTATTCGAAGAGTAATGATCTGATTCAAAGTCGACCAGTTTCTTTGGTAAATGGAAGTTCTTCGCAGTTGTACAATGCCGGTAGCAAGGATGTAACCAGCTACGAGTTTAGCATTCGCACTGTAAACATCAAGAAGGATAAATTTGGTTGGAGTACCAATTTTAATTTATCATACGACAAAGACCGTGTCCTTGAAGGTTTTGAAGAAGGAGTGCAATATAACTTAACTGTAAAAGACTATTTAAGTGGAAGTATTTACCGTGAAGGATTTCCAACTAATGGTTTTTTCTCCTATCAGTTTGATGGCCTGACGGAAGAAGGATTACCAACGTTTAAACATTTGGTTGAAGAGGATATGACACCTGAGCAACAGCTTGAAGCAATGTTGGTATACGAAGGAAGTCGGGTGCCATTGTACTATGGTGGATTTGGTACGCAAGTAAAATATGGAAATCTTAGCCTATCTGCCAACTTCACATATAAGTTAGGGTATAAAACGCGCCTGTTACCATTGTATAATGGAAATCAGAACCTGCCATTGCCTTACGAAAACATCAATAGTGCTTTTAATAATAGGTGGAAACAGGCAGGTGATGAGAATATTACCAATATACCTGTGATTACCGATTATAACATGAGGTTGACAAGTAACCCAGATGCCGATGGATATGATAATGTATATGCTACCAATCCCGGTTACATAGCTTCGGCTGGCAGTAATCTGTGGAGGATGTATGATTATAGTGACGCCCGTGTTGTAAATGCGGATCATATACGTTTGCAGACTATTACACTATCGTATACCATGCCTCGCAAATGGATTCAAGGTACAGGTATTAAGCATCTTAATATGGGTATTCAAGCCAGTAATGTGGCTGTATGGGCATTTGATAAGGATTTGACAGGTCAAGATCCAGAGCAGGTTAGCGGAATAGGTATGCCCAACCTCCCGACCTATAGTTTAAATTTAAACATCAGTTTCTAATACAGTGTTATCATGAAAAAATTATTATATATACTTATCCTTTTACCGTTTTGGGGGTGTAACGACTTTTTAGATGAAGTCGATCAGGATAAACTGGTGCCTGAGAAAACAGATCATTATGCGGCGCTATTGTTAAACGAATTTAGCTCCGAGTATCCTATCTTCAAACAGGTTGATTTTATGACAGATAATTTGGTTGAAGATCCGAATGGATTAACAGCTGAAAAGCTTAGCAGAAAAACAACATATACCTGGCAAAGAGAGATTGAGATTGACGAAGAAGGTAATGAGTTAACTAACATTAACTCGGCATGGGAAGATACGTATGAGGACATCGCCATTGCCAATTATGTTATTGAACAAATTGATGAAGCCACCGGTGAACAGACTGAAATAGATCAGGTAAAAGGTGAAGCCTATTTTATTAGAGCCTTGTCGTATTTTAATCTGCTTAACTTATATGGTTTACCATATAATTCATCATCTGCACAATCGGACTTGGGTGTGCCTTTACGTAACGATATTGGGATTGAAGAAACATATAACCGTAATACCGTAGCAGAATGTTATGCTTTCATCGAAAAAGATATTACGGAGGCCAGGCGATTAATTGATGGCAGCGGTCTTTCAAAATCAGTATGGCACCCTACAGTTGCAACCTGCGACTTATTAATGTCGCGAGTAAAATTATACCAGCACAAATGGGATGAATGTATTGAGTTTGCAGATAAAGTAACAAGTGAGTATGCATTATCAACTATAAAAGTTGACCAACCATTTGTATCAGAATCCAATAATGAGATATTGTACTCGTATTACACGACCTCTCCAGTTTTTTCTTTATATGACGACAGAACCGGAAAGGTTAAAGAGTTTGTATATTATTCAAATATGGAGTTGATTAACCTATATGATAACGAAGACAAACGAAAAGAGGTGTTTTTCGATGCCATAGATGATGGAACCGGGAAGGTGAACTATTTAACAATAAAATATCAAATAGATAATTATACAACGCTTGGTTATGCAAATATTCGAGTGGCTGAGGCCTATCTGAATAGAGCCGAGGCCTATGCACAAAAAGGAGATGTAGGCAATGCCATTAACGATATTAAGGCTTTGCATGCAACTCGTTATTCCGATGCATCAGTAGTAGTATACCCAAGTAATGCACAGGAAGTAGTAAACTTTGTATTAGAAGAACGACGCAAAGAATTATGTTTCGAAGATCACCACCGTTGGTTTGATTTGCGACGCATGAATAATCGTCCCGAAATAAAACATGTGTTTACTATGGTTGATAATAGTGGGGTAAAATTAGGTACTGAAACCTATACTCTTTTATCGGATGACCAGAATTACACGCTCCCTATTCCATTAAAAGAAAGAGCAAACAACCCTCTAATCAGGAATAATGAGCGATACGAGAAAATCCCGGAGATTAATGAAGAAATATTAATCCCATAAGGTAGATTGTCTATAATTAAATAAGTATTTGATCATGAAGAAAAATTGGATATTATATATTTTATTGGTTGGGTTATTTTGTGCCTGTGAACAAGACGAAGATAGCTTACAACCATCCTATAAGGATATTGATCGTGTTGCTTCGCAGGTAGATTTATCACGACCTATTGTTAAGCGTATATACGAAGATCATAATGTGGGCATACTATATCAATATGATGATACGCTCGATTTTGCTTATGTTGCACAAACAGATGAAGCTGCTAGTTTGTGGGGACAGGTTGATATACCGCAAATCAGCAGTCTGTTTGTTGACGAAGAGGGTAATATAGGTACTGAAGGGCTTGCCGAATATAATCAGTATGTAGACGATGCACTTGCGTTCGTTGATACGGCTATCTTTAAATTCTTTACACCGGGAAGTATGATTGCTAGCAAACTACCCGCAAAAGTATTAATAAGTTCATCTGTATATGCCAACCAACAAGTTAATACTAATGCATTAACTGAGTCGGAAGCAAGGTATTCAAGATACACTGATGGTTCATTGAGTATGGTTTATAATGCTCATTCGATTGTTATCAATGTTAATCAGGATGAAGTGACGCAAAATACAGAAGATTTTATCGTCGATGATTTTTATATATTCCTTGCTAAGGTATTGGAGATGAATAATCTTTACAGCTTGGTGCCGGAGGAGTTTTACGCCAATAAAGAGGATTATTATGGGCAAGAGATGGATGCGATTTATCGAGAGGAAATGGGAATTGATGAGGAAACAAGCCTGTCTATTATTGATAAGGATTGGATTTATTCTAAAGGATTTATTGATGCTCAGTATTTCTACAATTCACCATCAGGCTTAGGTAGTGTTTGGGAGAAAATCGATGGCAATTGGGTAAAACATAGTAAGGCATTTAAGCCAAGATATGATTTTGTTTCCGGCTTTGGAGAAGACGTACGCTCCTACATCAATGAGCTGTTATTTCGCAATACTTCTGAATTCGAGGCGTTTCCTGAAAATATACAGGATAATCTTCGCTTAATATACAACATGCTTGCTGGATGGGGAGTTGATCTAATGAGCTTAAACCCAGATATAGAAGTGCTAATTACCGAGGTATAATCTTCAAAAAAAAATCAATTATGACTAAACAATTATTATATATATTTCTTGTGGGTATTGTCAGTTTAATCACATTTCAGGCATGCCAGGAAGATCCGACTTTTCCGGATCCAGGATTTGATCTAAGCGATCAGCGTGTGGAAGTTCGACGCGATACAGCTGATTATTATGATATCTCAATGAGAATGAATGTGCCTAATGGAGTGCAAATTATTGAGTTAATCAATGCAAACGATTATTCTGTTTTGGAGGAAATAGATACCTATTATGGACAGAAAAAGTTTGATTTTACGTATCGTGTCGACTTAACCTCCTTCGAAAAGGATACTGTTTTAAACTATATCATTAAGGTTGCAGATAAAGATTCACGTACATTTAATCAGGGCATTAGAATTGATATTAAACCGTTTTCTTTTCCTGAAATAAAGCTGGTTGGGGGTAGCGATCTGGCAGTAGCAGTGCCGGCCTGTTTTGTTAAAGGGATTGTGTCTACTGGCTTGAATTCTCTTAAGTCGGTTAAAATCATTTACAACGATACAGAACAATTTAGCTATTATCCGGCGGATGACGATACCGTTATTTATGAAATGCCGCTTAAACAAATGGTGTTACTAGGACAAATGGAATTGGGAGTCCAATATCCGGTTGACATTGTTATTGAAGATGAAGCTGGTCAATCATCAACAACAACATTGAAAATTCACAAAACTGATGAAGTAAAACATCCGGACCATATTTTATTTAAGAACACATCAGGAAGTAATATTAAAATTCAGTTCCATTACAACGAATCAACCGGAATGGTAGATGTTATGGATTATATATTCTCGTCTGGAACAAACTACCAAACGCTGTTTCGTTATAATGAGTTAGAAATGGTTGATACTTTAATATATAGAAGTCTTGATAGTGAGGGCTTGTTTGATAACGAAACAAGGACATACTTTAATTATGTTGAAGGTACTGCTGAGCTGTTTAGCATTGAAGAACAGAAATTTGATTACGACACAGAAGGCAATATTATCGGGGAATACGAAAAAGATGTTTTGATGAGTAATTTCGTTTATATTGAAGGTGCAGTCTCATCATTCTTTAAAGGGAGTTCAATGGTATCAGATGTGAACTATATAGACCCATTTTTAGCTGGAGAAGTGATTTTTAATGAATACTGGCAAAGTAGTTCATACATCACTAATCCAGACAGAAGACAATTCAGAGAAGATTTTGCACCAAGTATTATGCCAACCTATATGGAAGGCTTTCCGCCTTTTGCTGTTGAAAATTCAGTACGATTAAACATTTTTAATGATATTCTTTGGCACAAATATATCTATACAAAAACGGTTGGTTCATCGGATTATTCATACCTGAGATTACCGGCTTTTACTTATGAAACCGATGAAAGTGGTAATATCACCAAGTTTGTTAAGACATTTACAGCAGGTGCATGGAACTATGAAGGTAAAAGTGAAACGTATACATTCTTTTATGATTAAAAGAAAATAAAGATCTAAGATTATTAAATGGGGTTAAATATTTAGCCCCATTTTTTATTGATCAGTATTGTCGGTATTTCACGTTTGACTTTTCTTAATCAATTGTCACTCTCATTTTTTAATACTGCGTCCTTTATATAAAAGGAAAATAACATTAATCAAAATTGATAAGTCATTAAAGAATGTTGTAATATGAAATATATCACAGAATTTGATTATAAAAAAATGGCCTTATGGCTGTTGTTGGTATTTATTACCGGAAACATATTTACCCAACAGTTACCAATACCTAAAGGCTTAACCGTTGGAAAGTTAGACAATGGTTTAACCTATTATTTAGCACCGGAAGGCGAATCTGGTAAAGTAAAGGTGGTAATGTTATCAGGACAGGGAGCATTGGTCGAAAAACCTGAAGAGCATGGATTTGCGCACTTGCTAGAGCATGTCATGTTTAATGGGAGTGAAAACTATCCAGGGGCTGAGGGAGTGCTTGAGATGCGAAGGATGGGTATGCGGCCAGCAAGAGATTACAACGGTTATACGGTGGGATCTAATGTTCAGTATTTTATGACCATCCCTGAGAATGATACTGAATATCTTAAACGAAGCCTGTTGCTTTTGAAAGACTGGATGTTTCATCTAAGCTTTGACGAGGAAGCATTTGAATTAGAAAAGAAAATTGTTGTTGAAGAAATTAACAGAGGAGGAACAGCGGCCTCTTCGTTATTGGACGGAACCATTCTTGAAGGACACAACGTGTTAGGCACCAAAGAAGGGATTCTTGCTGTTGATTTGAATCAATTAAAGGAGTACTATAAAAATAACTATATACCTGGTAAACTGGCTCTGGTTGTTTATGGAAAAATAGATAGTAGGAAAGCGAAGAAAATTATAAGTTCTATTTTTGGGAAGGTACCTGCAGCGACTGATAGAACACCTAACTCCTACGTTAACATAAATAATGAAACCATTGTAAGCGGTAAATTTAAACCATCACAGATAGATACACGACCACGTATAGGTATAGCGTTTAAAACAGCACCTATAGCTAGTGATACTTATGCCACATTTAAACAAAATTTAATTCGTAGTTACTTCAGCAATATCATAAAATTCAGGTTGCAGCATTCAAATTATTCAATGGCAGCTCCATCTACTAATATGGGAAGCATCGTACCCGGCAATGAAATTTTTAACTTTAGATTGCAGAGTAAGAAAGATACTAAATATGACGAGCTGATTAATACATTTTGTAATGTACTGGCTCAAGCCAGGCAGCATGGTTTTCTGGAAGAGGAGATTGCTTATCAGGCAAAAAATAGTTTGGCAAGGTCTGCAAAATATATGAATGACCAAACAATTTCATTAACTGGCATTCAATCGCACTTCTTAGAAGGAAATACACCTTTATGCGGCAAAACAAAGTATGAATTAACACAGCAGGTAGTTAGTGAATTAAAGCCTGCTGATTTTTCTAATATGCTTGATGAACTATTGAAGATGCACTATACAGCCATGTTTGATAGTACATCCGCTGCTTGCACTCCGCAATTCAACGAGCAATATATTTTAGATAAGTTGGCAAATTTATCTAATATTGAAACGATACCCTTTACGTTTAAGGAACCAACTGCTACAATAAAGGAAATCAGTGATGTACATATTGAGACAGATGTAGAACATGTGGCTGATATTTTAAAGTCCGAACGGATTGACGAGCATATATCTACCGTATCGTATAAGAATGGATTAAAGGTTGTTATGCACCAAACACATGATGAAAAAGTCACTTTAAAATTAGTAGGAAAGGATGGACTTAATTTAATTCCTGAAGGTGATCGACTGGTTTATAAGGGAGCTATTCGATCATTTAATAACTCGTATAGTAGCTATTCAGCTAAAGATGCACGGCAAATGGAGCGTGGTCTGAAAATTCTTAAAAAGACAGAGATTGATAATTATGGTTACGAGATAGAAATGAATGGTTTGGCTTCTGATATTGAGAAGTTATTTCAGATTTTTCACCTGATAATGACTGACAACAGGACACCAAGCGATGAAGATGTAATAAAGCAATTTGAGTCGATTGCAAAGCGAACTCTTTATAACCAGAAGCAATTTGATCTCTATAAAAAGAATCTTGATATCCAGAATTTAGCCATTCAACCCGATACTCTTCATACTGAAGGGCTGAGTACTCGTTTGTTAAGCTATGATCGACAATTAAAACGTAACCTTAAAAATTCGATCATTATAGTACAAGGAGACTTGCCCGAAAATATTGAAGAACTGGTGTCTAAATACATGGGGGCATTGATATCAGAAAAGGTTATAAGGCCAGAGCAGGAAGTCAAACAGGTGATTGTACCAAACGAGATGGTTAAGAAGGAATTTGTATGGAATGCAAAAACGGGAAAAGTAGATTATTTGTTTCATCACTTTCCAACCAAGTCATTGACTCTCAAAGATGAACTGATAGTACAAGCCATCTCGCAACACGCCTTGCTGAAAATTGGAGAGATCATACGAGAGAAGTATGGTTTAATCTATGCTTCAGGAGGGAATATGACCACAGTTAAATCTCCCACAGAATTTCAATCGGTAAGTTTAAGATACCTGATTGATCCCGAAAATATTGAACGCTCACATACGATCATGCACGATGAAGTGTTGCTTCCAATGAGCCGTGGTGAAATATCGGATGATGAAGTTCAGATAGTTAAAGCAATGCTAAGGAGTATGTATGTAATGTCATTTTATGAAGATGACAACTTAAAAAGCATTTGGCCAAAATGGTATCTTAATTATGGAAGATTGGACAAACCGGCTGAAATCCATAAGGTAATTAAATCAATTACTTCCAATGATATTAGGAGCGCAATGAAAAGAATTATTCAAGCGGATCGATACTACCAGTTAGATCGCTTTCCAAAAGAAAAATAAGTTTTTCTAAATAGTAATGATTAATAACAATATAAGTAGTTAGTCTCCGGGTCATAAACAGGTGATACTTCTGCTGGTAGTGTTTTTTTTAGTTATTAGTTGTGTGTAAATAAACCATTGGTTTTAGAGATAAAATGTCTAATTGCTCATATCAACTAAAACATGCTTAACAATTGCCTCCAATTCATTTTGTTTTCAAGTGTAACTAATTTGAGCTTGAGTCATTCCCTAAGTAATATTTTGCGTCATTAGTATAAAAGGAATAATAAATCATTCTGCTGGAATAAGTAATTAAATATTAAAATATGAAGAAATTAGAAGTTCTGTTGGTCTTAATGTTAACCCTGTCATATGGGTTAGTCAATGGTCAGGGAATAAACTTTGAACACATAACGCTTGAAGAAGCATTACAAAAAGCCGGTAAAGAGAATAAGCTGGTATTCGTCGATGTATATACCGATTGGTGCGGTCCATGTAAGGTTATGACCAGAACCATTTTTACAAACGAACAAGTTGGCAAATTTTTTAATCACCAATTCATTAATGTTAAAGTTAACGCAGAAAAAGAAGGTGTTCAAGCGGCTCGAAAATATGGTGTGGATGCCTATCCAACCATGATCTTTTTGAGAGGTGATGGGGATATGGTATATAAAAATGTTGGTTCCAAAGATATAGCAGGAGTCATTCTGATGGGCAAAAATGCTTTGGAAGCAGTAAAAAGTGGCTACACTATTGCCGAACTAAAAGAACAGTATGATAGTAAAAGGACGGATGAACGTTTCTTAAAAATCTACATCGAAAAGATGATTGAGAACCGTGAAAACCCATTTAGAGCTATTGAAGACTGGTTAATTATCCAAACTGAAATTAAAGAGGATGATGTTGATATGATGGAGTACTTACTAAATCATGGTAAGTATCTGATGGTGGATGGCAAAGCAGAAGAGATTCTATATGCCAACTTTGATGAGTATATGGATATTGCTACTCGTGCCGAAGAACGCAATTTAAAGACCCTAAAGCGCGGCATTATTGCCAATACCCTATCATTTGCCTATCAGGAAAAGGATCCTGAAATGATGCGGACTTTTATAACAAATTACAAAGAGTTATCAGAGGCTAAAGAGAAAAAAGAGGCCATAAAAGGCTATGAGTTAGACTATTTGTTAATGAACAGAGAATTTAAAGCCTATAAAATACAGTCAAAAGCTTACCTTGATAGCCTTATTAATTCAATATCATTGGCACAAATCAAGGCAGATGATAAGGCGGCATACCTCGATTATAAGAAAAATAAGTATCGCCCAAGTCTAATAGGTAATTCAAGACTTAAAGCGTATGAGAAAGGTGTAGGAGCCACTAAGTTGATTCGTACAATTGATAAAATGGTGCGTCAATATTCAAAACATTGCACGAGTAAGAAGTCAGACTATAAACAGTTATATAAATGGATTGATTATGGAGAACAGATCATTCCAGATGACTATATGATGGATAACCTACGTGCCGATATTTTGAATAAACAAGGAAAGCGAAATGAGGCTATTAAATACAAGGAGTTAGCACTAAACAAACTGCCTGAGAGAAAGAAAGAACGAACTCTGTTAGAGCGTCAGCTTGAAAAGATGAAAAGCGATAAAGGAGAATAGTTTAATGAAGTATAATAGATTCAATAAGATTATGAAATATATAATTAGTGCGATAGTATTGGTGGCCTGTTCTGTCTCGGTTTTGGCGCAGGGTATCAAGTTTGAGCAGGGAACGTTCAAACAGGCCTTAACAAAAGCCAAGACTGAAAATAAGGTTCTATTTATCGATGGATATGCGGTGTGGTGTGGACCATGTAAGAAAATGGCCAATACTGTATTTATGGATGAAGAAGTGGGTAACTATTTCAATGACCATCTGGTGGCTTTAAAAGTTGATGTAGAACGAGGAGAAGGTCCTGCTATCAAAGATAAATATGGCATCAAAGGTTTACCTGGATATGTCTTTATCGATGGCGATGACTTTGTTGTATACCGCTTTTCTTCGGCAATGCCAAAAGAAGAGTTTATGAATGAAGTTAAGAAGGCGGTTGCTTATGCTCAAGATAAAAATAGTGTTGGGCGTATGGCAGAACGCTACGAGAAAGAAAAGGATAATGAACAATTTTTGCTTAGCTATCTGGGTAAATTAAAGGACTCAAAGGCATCTGATTACATGGATATTTTGGAACAATACCTCAGTATTCAAACATCCATTGATGAATCAAGTAAAGAAATGGTAAACCTATTGGCGGATCATTATAGGCAGATCATATTTGAAGGTAAAGCCGATGGTATTATTCAACGTAACTATGGATCGGATGCATGGAAGCTCTATGTTAGAAAAGATATTCGCGAGATATTCCAAATAATACCGCGTCAAATGGTAGAGAATACCACCAATTATGCCATAGCTAAAAAAGATACTACAATCTTAGAGATGGTGTTTGATAGAGCTGCTGATGTAGGAGCTAGTGATGGTGAAGAGCAACGTGAAAGAGTTTATACCTATTATTACAAAAGCATTGGTGATGGTGAAAACTACAAGCGGCTAGTGCGCGATAATATTGAAACTTATATCAATGAAATTGACGTAGAGAGACTACGTAATTTTTATCAGGAAGTGCAAAAACGAAAGGCTGAAGGAGATCCGGAAGCGCAAAGTTTAAGACCAATTTCAGTCAGAAAAAGTCAGATGATTACGATGATGGTATATGAATATGCCGAATTTGCAACAAACGAAAAGGACAAAGAAGATGTTGTGCGTTGGATGAAGGTTGCCTATGATATTATACCAGGCGATTACCAAACGATGAGTGCCTATGCCAACATCCTTTATTTATTTGGAAATGATAAAGAAGAGGCTATTAAAATTAAACAACAGGCCTGCGAAATAGCTGAAAAGGAAAATGATAAGCGAGTAAAAGGAATACAAATGGATTTAGAATTAATGAAAGGTGGAAAAAGCATTGTTCTAAACTAGTTATTATAATTCTAAATCATATTTCAGAATTTGGCTGTCATTGGAGCAGTAACAGTGGAAGATAATAAAAATTCGCTCCGTAATTGAGAGTAAATCCAGAACATTTTAAACCACATGTCACCCTGTTCTTGCTTTTTAGGTCTTTCACTAAAGGACTCGGGCTATTTTGATTCAGTCACGAGTCGATAATACGTATCACTTGTTAACTCTTTTTTTATGAATAAATTACAATCATTATTACTTATATTTGTCCTGTTGGGAAGATTTGCCTATTCGCAGGGGATCGACTTTCAACACGTCACTTTTGATGAGGCACTACTATTGGCAAAAGAACAGGATAAACTCCTGTTTATTGATTTTTATACCTCTTGGTGTGGGCCTTGTAAAAAGTTGGCTAAGGGACCGTTTATGGAACCGGAAATTGGCGACTACTACAACACACACTTTATCAACCTTAAACTTGATGCCGAAAGGGAAGGCAAACACGCTGCTCAGCTGTTTGGTGTGGATCGTTACCCAACCTTAATATTTGTCGATGGCGATTCCAAATTGATCTATCGAGGCACTGGTTCCTCAATGACGAAAAGTGGCGGAATGATACCGTTTGGAAAATTGGCTCTTGAGGCCATCAATGATCAGTTTACATTGGAAGACATGCAGCGACTCTTTTCTGAAAAACAAACTGATGAAGCTTTCGTGAAAAGCTACTATAACAAGTTGGTAGAATATAAAATGAATCCTATAGAGGCATTAAATGCATGGTTAAAGGTGCAAACAACACTTGACGAATCAAGTGTGGAAATGCTTGATATTTTATTAAAAAATGCCAATAAAATCTATTTAGGAAGCCAAGCTGAAATGATTTTAAAAGCCAACTATAATGATTTTTTATCAATAGTACCAAAACATTATAAAACTAAGTTGGAGAGGATTCAATATCAAATTATTAATACGACTCTAAAAAGAGCTTATAGTAAGGCAGATGCTGAATTATTGAGAGTCTATATTGATTATTGCAAAGAAAATAATGTTGGTGCAGCGAAGAGTGGAAAATTAAGTTTTTATGAAATGGAGTATTTAAGGCTCTCCAATCAAAATGAGGCTTATAAAAAGGCTGCAATTGATTATGTGGAAAACATTATGGACCAAAAATCAATTAAACAGATCCAACAAGAAGATGCAGAAGCTTACAGCAAATATATGGAGTTTAGTAAAGACCAAACTGGTACTTATGTAGAGTTCAAGCGTCAGCTAATGAAGCAAGGAAGGATGGCCAATGACAATGTTCGTGATATTGTCAATGTTAGTCGCCTGTATTGGTCTCGATGCGAAAATAAGACCGACTATAAGCACCTAAAGAAGTGGATAAAATATTGTTATAAGCTTATTCCCGATAGCTGGGAAACTAATAATATGGAGGCCGATGTGCTGTATACGCAAGGCAAAGCAGATAAGGCAATTTTATTAAAGGACACAGCAATTAAGAATGTGCCTTTTAATTACAAGAAAAAGTCTAATCTGGAATATCAGTTGCAGTTAATGAAACAAGGTAAAAGGGTTTTTAATACCACAATTGAAGAATTTGAGGAGTAAGAGGTTGTTGATTAATTATTTGTAGTGAAAATAAAGAAGCGATTTTTTCACAAAAGGCTCAACTCTTTATTGGAGTTAACTTTTAATTAAAAGATTTCAAAAAAAAAGTAACATGCAAAGATTCTTAATATTGTTGATCGGGACCTTTCTTATAGGCTCCCTGTCACACGCACAACAGTTTAACGATTTATCTCAGGAGATTCCTTTTGATACCGCTTTCAGAAGAGGAGTTTTACCTAATGGCTTAAGCTATTATATTCGTTATAACGATACCCCAAAGGACAGGGCTAGTTTTTATATATATCAGAATGTAGGAGCGGTATTAGAAGAAGATAACCAGGATGGTCTGGCTCACTTTTTAGAGCATATGGCCTTTAATGGAACAAATACCTTCCCAGGTAAAAGCATGCTCGATATGTTAGAGCAAAACGGACTTAAGTTTGGGAAAGATATTAATGCTTATACAACTAAAAACGAAACGGTATATAATATTAGTCGGGTTCCAACTAAGCGTCAGGGATTGATCGATTCATGCTTGTTGATTTTACGCGATTGGTGTAATGAACTAGAACTTGATATTGATGAGATTAATGCTGAGCGAGGAGTGATTTCCGAAGAATGGCGTACGCGCAGAAATGCAGGTTTTCGTCTTAATGCAAAATTAGGGCAAGTAAAATACAATGGATCTATATATGCAGAACGTGATGTAATTGGCGAGTTGGATGTTATTAAAAATTTTGATCCTGCAGTTTTGAAACAATTTTATCATGACTGGTATAGAACCGACTTACAAGCTGTTGGTATAGTTGGCGACTTTGATCTGGATGCCATGGAAAAACAAGTCATTGAACTTTTTTCGGCTATACCAGCAATTGAAAACCCTAAACCACGCACTAAAGTGTTAATTCCGGATAACAAAAAACCTATGTATGCAAGCGCTACGGATAAAGAGGTGAAAAACGTTACCGTAAAAATGAATATTCGTCATCGCTTTGATGCCAGGAATTCAATGGTAACACTTCGCGAAAACTTTGTAACACGTTTATTTAATGCCTTAATTAAAAACCGAATTAGCGAAGAAAGAAAGAAAGAAAGATAATCCACCATTTTTAGGTGGAAGTATTAGTTATACGAACTTTGAAAGAGGTTATCGTTCATTTAATGTTCAGGCTACAGCTGAAGAGGGGGAAGAAGGAAAAGCTTTTGAAGCAATATATACTGAATTACAGCGCGTGATCAATCATGGCTTTACCCAAGGGGAGTTAGAGCGTTTGAAAACAAATATGTTGGTAACCATTGAAAATCAACATAAAAATGAAATTATCACAAATTCAGACAGTTATTGTAAAAAAATAAAAGGAGCTTATCTGAATCATTCACCTATTCCATCATCTGAGTTCAGTTACCAGTTTACCAAAGCAATCATTCCTACAATTACATTAGATGAAGTATCAGCCGAAGCATCCAGGTACCTGAGCGAAGTAAATAGAGTTTATACTGTAATTGGTCCGGAAAAAGAAGGTATTGAATTTATTACTATAGAGGAAATAGAACAAATTATAGCCAAGTTACAAGCCAAAGAGCTTAATCCTTATGTAGATAATGCTCCTGAAGCCACAAGCTTACTATCGGAAAAACCCAAAGGTGGTAAAGTAGTAAATGAAAAAAAGATAGAACCATTTGATGCCATAGAATGGACTTTATCCAATGGTGCAAAAGTGGTGTATCGCTTTGCTGATTATCAAAAAGGTAAGGTGGCTTTAAAAGCTATTAGCTACGGAGGTTCTTCCTTGTATGCTTCGGAAGATTTACCTTCTATGGGAGCATTGCAAAGCTTCTCTAAATCGTTTGGAATTGGTGAATTTACACCCTCTGAATATAAAAAGCTAATGACAGGGAATACTGCCGGCAGTGCTTATAAAATAGGAGGCTATACAGAGGCTGTTTCAGCTGCATGTAATCCTAATGATATTGAAAGTATGATGCAGTTAGTATACATGCGTTTTGAGAAACCTCGTTTCGATAAAGAAGAATACGATCGTAATTTAAAACGTAGTTACGAGGCGCTCCACAGAAAGGTGGAGACGGCCAAAACTATCATGAAGGATACCTTAAGCACTATTTTAGCCAATGGAAATCCACGTGCGTTTAGCTTCAATCAACAATATTTAGATCAAATGGATTATAAACGCATGGAGGCCATATATCGTGAACGTTTTTCTAATGCTGCTGATTTTATTTTCTTTATAGTAGGTGACATACAGGCTAATACAGTAAAGCCATTGGTAGAACAATATATTGGAGCTATTAGTAGTAATCCTGAACAGAAAGAGAAATGGGATGATAATGGTAATTATTTTCCTACAGGAAAAAATGCGCACCAAATAGAAGTGCCCATGGAAGAACCTAAAGCTACGGTGATGTTGAAAATACGTAACGCAGCGAAATATTCCCGTGAAATTGTGGTATACCAGACCATTCTAAAATCCATACTGCAATTAAGATTTACAGAAAATATTCGTGAGAAAGAAGGAGGAACCTATGGAGTAGGTGTGCGCACATCTGCTACTAGTATTCCGAAAACAAGATTGAGTATGGATATATCTTTTGATTGCGATCCGGCAAAAGCTGATTATCTTAAAAAATTAGTATATAAAGAACTGGAAGAGATTCAGAAGAATGTATTGCCATCTGATTTAAAGAAAGTGGTGCTTAATATGCAAAAGAATAATGAGCACAGTAGAGAATATAATAGTTATTGGATGACAGCATTACAAATATTCTATGATACGCATGAAAACGTTCTAAAGCCATCCTATTATAACAAAATTATAGAAGAGGTAACAACTAAAGATATTGAGAAGGCCGCACGCAATTTCTTTAAAAAGGCCGACGAACTGGAAGTGGTATTTATACCACAGAAGTAAAGCATTAATTTTCCATTTTACCTATCGCATAGGAACGCAAATGGTTTATGTTAATAATTGTGTAAAGACAAAACCCGAAATGTAAACGTACGTTTCGGGTTTTATATTAAAGCCAATTGAGCTTGCAAGGATATTTTTTCCAACTTAGTTTAACTATGTTCCTTTCATGGAGAAGTTGATAAAGGTATACGAATAAGGAATGGCAAGTAAAGTATTCCAAGTTATTTGACAACATAAATTCAGAATTTTAATAGGAAGGAATATAATTGTATCGAAACAAATACATATTCCTTTAGTATAAGTAAAAACTGAACATATCAATTGTACAGGCTTTGTTTTATCTTAAAGCATTTTAAGCAAAATATTATGACACATATATTTTCAGAACCATATATTTTAAATAAGCCAGAAGTAATTAAGAATAAGATCTTAAATATTCTTTTTATCATTTCTGCAATCGGACTTATTCCTATATCTTCAATAGCATATTTAAGATCTTCTTTAGGTACAGGAAACCTGATTTTATTAATAGGCGATATCATATTATTCTTTGTAATACTATTTCTACTTTTCTCAAAGAAAATATCCTATACAACAAAAAGCCATATCCTATTATTATCTGCATTGTTAATTTCTATATCCAGCTTTTATGTTTCTGGCATATATGCCGGTGGAAAATACATTTTTGTGATAATTAGTGTTTTATCTGCCATATACTTAAATAATAAATGGAGTTTTTTTTACACATCTATTATTGTTGTTTCCTATGCTATCATAACCTATTTATACCTAAATGGATATCAAACAAATGTATTGAACCAAGAAAGTTTTGCTAATTCATGGGTTTCCTGGGTTAATGAGGGAATCGTTCTTTTATTTGTAATGGTATGTTGCTGGATTATTATTGGAATTTTATTAAATGGCTACAAAAAAGAAGTCATCAACTTAAAAACAAGCGAGCAAATACTTTTTCAAACCTTTGAAAAAATGCCTGTTTCTGCCATAATTATAAACGATAAACAACAAATTTTATATGGCAACACACTATTTTCTGAACGAAGTGGGCTTGAATCTTTTGTAGGACTTACTATTTCAAAAATAATAGAACAAATATATGATAACCCGGATGAAATAGATAGTAATGTATCCATATTTGCAAAAAAAGTTGAACAAGTCTTTCAAACAGGCGAACATCCTCCGATGACTGAATTTAAATATTTTGATAAAAAGGGCAATCCTCGTTGGGCTGAGATACATTACAACTTAACAACTCCCAGTATGCTAATTGTAATGTTTGTTGATATTACTGACAAAAAATTGAAGCAAAGAGAGGTTATAGAAGCCATGGTTAATGCTGAGGAGAATGAAAAAAGCAGAATGGCTAAAGAATTGCATGATGGTATTGGACCTTTAATCTCAACCGCAAAAATCTACGCACATAGTATAAAAGGAATTGAAGATAAAGATAAACAGCAGGAACATGCTAAGCGATTAATTGAATTATTGGATGAAACATTACATGAAGTTAGAAGTATATCTAACAATATTAGCCCACACATTTTAAGAAATTATGGTTTAAAGGATGCCATACAATCATTTATTGATAAAATTCAACCTGTTACTCCCATTCTATTTCATTTGGAGATTGACGAAAGCATCAAGTTTTCAAATACATTTGAGTATACGATTTACCGAACAATTGTTGAAATGGTAAATAACTCAATGAAACATGCTAATGCAAATAACATTTATATTATTTTTAAAAATTTTGATTCCAATATTGAATTCACCTACATAGATGATGGAGTTGGCTTTAGTTTAAAAGATGCCAAAGGTAAAGGATTTGGACTTTTAAATATGGAATCGAGAATGCTTACTCTTGGAGCAAACTACAATTTTCAAACTACTCCAGGAGAAGGTGTTAACGTAAAAATAAATATACCTTGTGATGGCTCTAAAAATTGTATTAGTTGAAGATTTGGATTTAATCAGAGAAGGAATCACTCTTTTAATTAGTCAAATTAAAGATTTTGAAATTGTAAACATCTTTAAAAATGGTCAGGAATTCGTTGACCATTTGGACAAACTAGATTGTGATATTGTAATTACAGATATTGATATGCCTGTTCTTGATGGTATATCGGCTGCAAAAATTGCTACCTCTCGAAGACCCGAAATTAAGATTATCGCCTTATCAATGTATAACGACACAAAATACTATTACGAGTTGATTACTGCTGGTGCCAAAGGTTTTGTATTAAAACAATCCAGTGTTGAAGAGCTCGAAAAAGCAATTCGTTTAGTTAATGAAGGTAAAAGTTTTTTCTCGGAGCAACTACTTTATAATGTTATTGTTAACATGCAAAACATTGAACAAACGCTGATAAAAGAAAAAACAGAACTGCTTAAATTAACAGAAAAAGAAATAGAACTATTACAATTAATATGTAAAGGATTATCAAATAAAGAATTGGCTGAACAGATGTTTTTAAGTGTAAAAACAATTGAAAGCAATAAAGCAAAATTGATGCGAAAAACCGGAGCAAAAAATAATGCAGCCCTCATTATTTGGGCTATAAAAAATAAAGTTGTTGATATTTAATTCGTAGACACCCTTATACATTCCTGACCTACATATTTCCCAAGAAGCATCTATTTCTTTTCTATAAGTTCACATCACACAATACTCATATAGGGTTTTCCCTATTCTAAAAACAAAGTTATCCCTACCCAAAATAGGGTGATTCCATCTACTTAGGCTTAAATCAAGCATATATATTTGCTACATAATTTTTCATCTCGTTTTGAGCAATTAATTATTAGTGAATGAAGGATACAAAAAAAATATCGGTCATTATTGTAGATGATAATTCCTCTGCCATTGAAGGTGTAAAATTACTGTTAAGTACTTACAACAAATTTAAAGTAATAGCCACGTTTAATAATGGTGAAGAGTTATTGAGTTTCAATAATATTCATACTTGCGACATTATTTTAATGGATATAGAAATGCCTGTAATGGGAGGTATTGAAACGGCCAAACAGATAAGTTACCTACATCCAGATATTAAGCTTATCGCAATTACAATGTATCAACATCGATTATATCTTAGAGATATCTTAAGTGCAGGTTTTCATGGTTTTGTAAACAAAGGAAGAATGGCTGAAGATTTATCTTCTACAATAAACAAAGTATACTCAAACAAAAGACATTACCCCAAAGACTTAAATATTTAAAATAATAAATATGAGCGATTTAAGCATTGAAATTTTAAAAACCTTAGCAACATTTCCTGTGGCATATGTTATTTTAAAATTGATTTTTAAGAAATCAGTAATGTTCCAGGTAAGTATGCTTACTGTATCCTTTACACTTTTTGTAACCATCTTAAAGGCCCTTGAATTTCATTACGGAATGATTTTGGATTTTATTGTTACTCCAATAAATGTTGCTGTTGGAACTGTAGTATTTATGTACATTAATAAACTGTTGCGAAAACCTTTGGCCAATGCCATTACTGAATTGGAAGAATTATCACAAGGAAATTTACATATTAAACTACAACTCTCCAACTCGAAAAATGAATTAGGAGTGCTAACAAACTCCGTGATTAATTTATCTACGAAGCTAAAGAATATAATTTCTGAAATTGAAACCAGCGCTGAAAATGTGTTAAGTGCAAGTTTACAATTAAGCGGTACGGCTGAAGACCTGTCTCAGGGGTCCACAGAACAAGCCTCTTCTCTGGAAGAAATATCTTCTACAATGGAAGAAATTTCAGGAAATGTAGCTAACAATACTGAAAATGCGCAACAAACAGCTTCCATAGCTAGCAAATCTTCTATGGGGATAAAAGAAGTTTCCATAGTTTCAGACGAAAGCTCAACTTCGGTAAATACTATCACAGAAAAGATAAGCGTCATCAATGACATTGCATTTCAAACAAACATTTTAGCTCTTAATGCTGCTGTTGAAGCTGCCCGGGCTGGTGAATCAGGAAAAGGTTTTGCAGTAGTTGCTGCAGAAGTAAGAAAACTGGCTGAAAACAGTAAAAAAGCAGCTGACGATATTGTATTAAAAGCAGATCATAGCAGAACACAAACAGAAATGGCTAATAGTTTATTAAATGAAATAAGTCCGGAAATTACAAAAACATCAGAACTGGTAAACGAAATAACAGCTGCCAGCCTCGAACAACACAACGGTGTCAATCAAGTAAACAACGCAATACAACAACTAAATTCGTTAACGCAACAAAATGCGGCGGCGGCTGAAGAAATGGCTTCTAGTTCTGAAGAATTAACAAATCAGGCCGAGGGACTTAAAAAGCTAATTACCTTCTTTAAACTATAAGTTCAATTGGTTTTAGATCCAATTAAATACAATTTGTATGAAATAAGAATTCCCATTCTTAATCACTAGATAGATTGTTGCTTACCCATCCTATTATCATGAAGTGACAATCTTGATATTATAAAAATTACGTTCATTATTTTTATAATACATTATTTCATACATTGTTGAGGATGCCGAAATTCGGCATCCTCTTTTTGTTTAGCTCCAATAATATCAGGTCATAAATCACAAAAACAGAACTTTAAAACATTTATCTTTTTTAGTCGTTTTTTCTATTCTATGATATGTGTACTTCAATCTTACATTTTTCCACTTCAGTTTCTTCTTATTAATAATTGCCTAATACTCATCTAATTTTGTAATTCAAGAAGAATATAGTTGAAGAATTTTATAATCAGAATTTACAATGAAAAAGATTAGCTTTTATATTCCAGCAATGGTTTTAGCTATTGGTCTCTTATCATCATGTGGTGATAACACGACTGAAAAAACAGAAAGTATTAGATATGTTAAAGCAACGGAGGTTTTACCATCTCAAGGTAATGATGTTTTAATATACAATGGTGTTGTTAAAGAACGCAGAGATGTTACACTTTCCTTTAAAGTGGGCGGGCCGGTTAACGAATTATTAGTTGATGTTGGTGATTATGTGAATAAAGGTCAAGCAATTGCAAAAATAGATAAGCGTGATTATAAAATTCAACTTCAGGCAAGAGAAGCTCAATACACTCAGGCTAAAGGTGAATATGAACGCTATCAGGAGTTATACAAAAGAAAAAAGTTACCTGAGAATACCCTTGATAAATTAAAAGCGGGATATTTAATGGCAAAAAGTCAGTACGAAGCAGCAGTTAATGCATTAGAAGATACTGAATTAAAAGCTCCATTCTCTGGCTATGTAAATAAAAAATTTATTGAAAACTTTGAAACAGTAGGACCTGGTGTGCCTATAATCCAATTACTTGATTTCTCTGACCTTGAAGTTGTAGTTAGTATTCCAGAAAATAACATCAATGAAATGAGTGATGTATATAAAATCACTTGCGACATTAGAAACGCTAATAAATCAGGTATTCCTGCTACTGTAAAATCGATTAGTAAAAAAACAGGAAGTGACAGAATGTTTGAGGCTAAGATACTCCTTGAGGATAATGATATAAAGCACAAAATAAAACCAGGAATGGTTGCTAAAGTAAAAGTTCAGAAAAATAATTCTGATAATAATAATTTATTGGTTCCTATTGAGTCAGTATTTTCTAATGGTCAAAAAAAGTACGTTTGGCTGATTGACAACAATAGTCATAAGGTAAAAAAACGAGAAGTAAACGTTTCAGAAATTCAAGGAAATGGATTGGTTGAAATTTCAGCAACAATAAACATTGGGGATATTGTGGTAACAGCAGGAATTCATTCGTTAGTTGAAAACCAGGAAGTAAAAGTTCTACCTAAAAAATCAGAAACAAACATCGGAGGTTTACTATGAATAAAGGAATATTAGAAAAAGTACTGAGTCAAAAGGCTTTTATTACTTCTGTACTTTTTGCTGTTATACTAGGTGGGTTACTTGCCTTTGATGGATTGGGTAAATTAGAAGATCCTGAAATTCCGGTTAAGTCTGCTGTTATTATGACTCCTTATCCAGGTGCTTCAGCCAGTGAAGTTGAACTTGAGGTTACGGATGTTTTAGAAAAAGCTGTTCAAAAACTGGCCAATATTGATTTCATTGAATCACGTTCTATAGCTGGGTTATCTGAAATAACAGTAAATATTGATCCGAATGTTCATACGGCTAAAATGCCACAGTTGTATGATCATCTAAGAAGAAAAATTCATGATATAAAAGGCGATTTGCCACAAGCAGCATCTGATCCAATAATACTAGATGATTTTGGAGATGTTTATGGAATATTTGTATCTGTAAGCGCTGATGGTTATTCGTACGAAGAATTAAACAACTATGTGGAATACATCAAAAGAGAATTATTACTTGTTGATAATATAAGGCGAGTTGAAATTTATGGTAAACAAATAGAAACCATTGATATTAAATTCTCTACCGAAAAATTTGCGCAACTTGGATTAAACCCTATGCTCATTGTACAGGCTTTAAACGACCAGGTTTCAACAGTTAATCCGGGAAACGTAGTTGTAGGAACAGAAAGAATCCGAATGGATTTGGGTGCCAAGTTTAAAAGCATTGATGACATTAAAAACTTATTGGTAAAGATTCCTAAAGGGGGATCTTTTTTATTGGGTGAAATAGCTACTGTAGAACGTTCTTTTTACTCACCTAAACGAAATGATTTTAAATACAACGGAAAAAATGCAATGGCTCTTGCAATCTCAATGGAAAGCAAGGTTAACGTAATTAAAGTAGGCGAAGTTTTTGAAGAAAAGATTGAGCAACTAAAAGAAAACTTACCTGTTGGAATTGAAATTAACAAAGTATTTTTTCAGCCGGACAGAGTTAGCGAATCTATCAGAGGATTTATGATTAACCTGATTGAATCTGTTGTAATTGTAATCATTGTATTGCTTTTTGCAATGGGATTAAGATCCGGTTTATTAATTTCCAGTGGTTTAGTATTTACTATTTTGGCCACCTTCATCGTTATGAAAGCTACAGGCATAGAATTGCAACGAATTTCGCTGGGTGCAATTATTGTAGCGATGGGTATGTTGGTTGACAACTCCATAGTTGTGGCTGATGGTATACTTATCGACTTGAAAAAAGGAATCGAAAGAAAAAAGGCATTTGTAAATACAGCTCAAAAAACAGCCATGCCTCTGCTGGGTGCAACAATAGTAGCCATACTTGCATTTATGCCTCTTGGTTTTTCTCCAGGTGCAGCCGGAGAATTTTTAAAATCATTATTTTACGTATTGGCCATTTCTTTATTCTTAAGTTGGATTTTTGCTATGATTCAAACTCCTTTTATGGCCAATTGGTTTTACAGAGGAAAAGTTTCTAAAAACAAAGAGAATAACGATGAGCTTTTTAATAATGGATTATACCGCTGGTTCCGTAAAACTTTAAAAATAATGTTGTGGCACAAATCCATATTTTCAATCGCCACACTATTGGTTTTAGTGCTATCTATCTGGTCTTTTAAATTTATTAAGCAAGAGTTCTTCCCTGCTTTGGATTACAATCAATATATTGTTGAGTATTGGTTGCCTCAAGGTAGCGATATATACCAGGTCGAAAAAGATTTAGATGAAGTTCAAGAAGAACTAAGTACCTGGGATGATGTTAAAAAGGTAGTAACTTCGTTAGGACAAACACCTGCTCGTTACACCTTATTACGACCAATGACAACCTTAAATAGTAATTACGGTGAACTGATTATTGATGCTGTAGACTTTGAAGCTGCTCAAAAATCAGCAATTGAAATTATTGATTACTTAAACAAAAATTTCCCACAAGCATTTGTTAGAGCCAGAACATATAGTCCTATTTTCGGAGACTACCTGATAGAAGCTAAGTTTACTGGTCCGGATCCGGCAGTATTAAGAGAACTAGCAGAAAAAGCTAAAGAAATAATGCGTGGTAACCCTATTACAGCTGTAACTACTGACAACTGGAAAAATCAGGAAAAAGTAATTCATCCGGAATACTCTGTTGAACAAGCTCGTTTGCAAGGTATTTCCAGAAGCGATGTAGCCAATTCTCTAGCTGTAGCTTCAAATGGGATGCCTGTAGGTGCCATTTACGAAGGATCAGATATGTTACCTGTTATTCTTAAAATGGAAGAACCTGTTGGTAATCACGTAGAAAATATAGAATCTGTTCCGGTATGGAGTTCTCGCAGCATGACAAGTGTACCTTTGGGGCAGGTGATCGATTCTGTTAAAGTAAGCTGGGAAGATCAAACCATCAGAAGATATGATGGTTTAAGAGCCATTAAAGCTCAATGCGACCCTAAACCAGGACATACCGCACCTGAATTATGGAGTCAGATTCATGAGCAAATTGAAGCAATAGATTTACCATATGGCTATGAATTAGAATGGCTGGGTGATCACAAACATAGCGAAGATGCAAACAGAAGATTGTTTTCTCTTTTACCATTGGCTCTGGGTTTAATGGTATTAATCATCATTTTATTATTCAACAACTTGAAACAACCTATTATTATCATGAGTGTTGTTCCTATGGCCATAATGGGAGTTGCTATTGGATACCACGTGATGCAGGCTAAGTTTGGTTTTGTTGGAATTATTGGAACTCTGGGATTAATTGGTATGATGATTAAAAATGCCATTGTTCTATTGGATGAAATCAATGATGAAATATCCAGAGGAATTGATCAGGTTAATGCAATTATTAATTCAGCAACATCAAGGATGCGTCCGGTTATGATGGCTTCCCTAACAACAATTTTAGGTATGCTTCCATTACTTTCAGATATAATGTTTAAAGGGATGGCCATTGCTGTTATGTTTGGATTATTAATAGGATCAATTGTTACGCTTGTTGTAGTACCTGTTATGTATGCTATTTTATACAAGGTAGATACCAAAGTTTTACATGATAAACAGTAAAGTAATGATCAATAATATAAAACCCATAATCATATTAGTAATGATGACTGCAATTTGCAGTTCATCATTTTCTCAAAAGGCATTAAGCCTACAAGAAACCAGGGATATTGCTCTAGAGTTTAACAAGACTTTAAAAATATCATCGCAACAAAAAATTGCTGCTGAATCACAAAAAAAAGCTGCTTTTACAAACTATTTACCTAAAATTGAAGCCAGTGGAACTGCTATGTATTTTCCAACAATGGAAGATATGGAAGTTCCATCAATGACTTTACCCTCTGCTTCTGATCATACCGCGGCTAGTGATGCCTGGTTCCCAGGATTAAAGCTTGAAACAGAAAACCTTTCTGTTATTTCTGGAGGAGTAAATCTTGTTCAACCTATTTATGCCGGGGGTAAAATCAGAATAGCCAACAAAATGACAAGTACTGGTGTTCAAATAGCTGAGCAAGCCTATCAGTTAAAAGAAGCTGAGGTTATTCTGCAAACCGATGAAGCCTACTGGAACTTATCTGCAATGAGCGAGAAGGTAAAGTTAGCGCAAAAATACGTTCTAATGCTGGATAGCCTTGAAGGAACTTTAAATGATTCTTACGAATTAGGCTTAGTACCCAAAAGTGAAAAATTGAGGGTTACAGTAAATAAAAATGATGCAGAACTAAATTTATTACGAGCCCGCAATGCATACAGAATCATGCAGATGAACTTATGCAGAATTATTGGTCTCCCATTGAATACTGAAATTGAAATAACAGAGCAGTTAAATGACACGCTTCAACTTCCTGATTTTATGGATGCCACCAGTCAGGCTTTGGCTAACAGACAAGAACTGCAGATTTTAGATGGTCAAAAAAGAATTTCTGAATATCAGAAAAAAATGACAAATGCTGATTTCATGCCAGAACTTGGAGCTCAGGTTGGATACCAACACTATAAAATTGGTGACTTACTTAATGAAGGAGATTTTACTGTGGCTGCTTCACTAACCGTTCCTATTTTTCATTGGAACGAAAGAAAGCATAAATCAGCGCAAGCAAAGGCAAATTTAAATCAGGCCATGTTAGAGCTTAGCAACACTCAAGATTTAATTCAGCTTGAAGTACAACAAGTTCAAATACAATTACAAGAAGGTTATGAATATATTTTGCTATCTCAAAAAAACAAACAAGAAGCAAAAGAAAGTCTGGAAGAAACATCAGCAAGTTTTGAAGTAGGATTGAATACTACAACAGATCTACTTAATGCACAAGCCTCATGGCAGGATGCTGTTGCCCAGGAAATAGAGGCACTAACACAGTTTGAGGTGTTAAAAACAAAATACAAAAAGGTAATTGGTTTATTATAAAATATAAATGTAAAAATCTCGTTCCTAATTTTCATTTCTTCAACAATTATGATTCTTGTTTAGGGACGAGATTTTCTTTTAAAATCAATAATAAATTGAAAAAAACAAATGTTATGATTTAAAGATTTTTGTTTTATAGGTTAAATTGTATTTTTGAATTGAACCGATAAAGCAATGCAATGAGAGACTCTATGGTGAAGCGTTTGAATAAATTTGATGAAAAATGTAAGCATTGGCGCAAACTTCACAAAGAGGATTCTTTAAAATTTAAAAAAAGAATTCTTTTTACTTTATTGCTGGGGTTTACCTTTCATTATACCATTTATAAAATTATTCTTTCCGGTGCAGAATACCAGATTGATGGAATTTTATTTTCTATGGCTGTGTTTTTTATTTTTTCAGAATCTATATTTCTTTTTGATAAAATAATTGCCATTAAATTCCCTTGGCATACCTCTGTTAAAAAAAGAATTATCTCCCTTTTTTTATTTGCTGTAGCCTTCTTCTTTATAGCACAGATATACATTCCTCAAATTGAAAAAAGCGTAGTAAAAAACATCATAGACGATCCTGAAAAATACAAGCTCATTTTACTTGTAGGATTTTTATATTTAATTATTTATGTAATATTAATTATTGCTCGCAATTTCCATGAGAGTCTTAACTTCTTTGTTTACGAAAATGAAAAATTAAAACAAGATAAAATACTGAGCGATTATAAAGCGCTGCAAGATCAGCTCAACCCTCATTTTTTATTTAACAACCTTAGTACATTAATAGCTATTATTCATAGCAATAAAGACAAGGCTATTGATTTTGCTGAAAATTTTACGGATGTTTATCGGTATGTACTAACAAAAGAAGGTCAAGTTGCAGTTACTCTTAACGACGAATTAGATTTTTTAAAATCATATACAACCTTACATTTAGCAAGAATTGGTAATGGCTTAAAGGTTGACATTGATGTTGACTCAGATTATAGAAATAAAAAAGTTCCGCATTTGAGTTTACAAATACTCGTTGAAAATGCCATAAAACACAATATCACTTCTAAAACAAAACCTTTGATTATCAGAATTGGTATTATTGAAGACCGACTTTATGTAGTCAACAACAAACAGCTTAAAGAATCTACCTACTCAACAAAAACAGGTCTTTCTAACTTGAGTAAAAGATTAAAGATACTAACTGATGAAGAATTAAAAATTATTGAAGATGAGGATATTTACAGAGTAGAAATTCCTTTAATCAATTAACTATAAAATATTTACTATGGCTTTTAACGTTATAATTGTTGAAGATGAAATGCATAGCGCTCAAATGCTTGAGAGCATGGTAAATGAACTACGTCCGGAGTGGAATGTAATTGATACTTTTGATAGTGTTGAGGATACCGTAAACTGGTTAAAAAATAACGAACAACCCAACTTAATATTTTTAGATATTCAGCTTTCGGATGGTATTAGCTTTTCAATATTTGATAAAGTTGATGTAGATTGTGGGGTTATTTTTACTACGGCATATGATGAGTACGCCGTAAAAGCTTTTAAACTTAATAGTGTAGACTACATTCTAAAGCCGATAAAAAAAGATCATCTACTTGTGGCAATTGAAAAGCTGGAAAGCATTATTAAAAAATTTGAACCAAATCCATCGGAAACACCAGACTATAAAGACATATTAAGTGGCTTAAAAAATGGAATCAACCCATACAGAAAAAGATTCCTTGTTTCAAAAAGAGATGCTTTTTTTTCTATTCCTGTAACAGAGATTGCCTACATTTACTTTGAATCCAAGCTAACTTATGCCGTTACATTTGAAAATAAGGAACATATCATCAACTTTACTTTAGATAAACTTGAAGAAGAACTCGATCCATCAATGTTTATCAGAGCAAACAGGCAAGCAATTGTTAATATGAATGCAATTCACTCTTTAGAAAATTATTTTGGGGGTAAACTCATTGTAAAATTACTGCCTCAATTTGATGAAAAATTTGTGATAAGCAGAGCCAAAGCATCCATATTTAAAAACTGGCTCGATAGTTAAAAAATAAGCGTATATTGCGTCTGATATTTATAACCTCAATATAAAGTTATGGCAAATCGTAGAGAATTAAAGAAAGATATTAATTATCTGGCAGCAGAAATTCTTAATCAAGCATATATGAAGCTTGCTCTTATGGAGAATGTAAGCGAAACCGATATTCAACCAATAATGGTGGAAGCAATTGAAATGAGAAATGAGTTTGTTGCAAGAACAAATCATCCGGATGGGAAAGACAATAAAAAGATTGTAAAAGCTTACTACAAAACGCTACGTAAAAATTTAATGGCTAAAACCGTTGAATTACTAGACAGAATTCAGGCGTTAGCCTAGTCAAAATCAATGGTTAATTGATAAGGGATTTGTTCATCATCTTCACTGATTAGATTGGAGATAGATAATCCCATTAACCTTAATGGTTTTTCAACAACTGCATTATGCAATAAGGTGCTTGCCAGTGAGGCAAGCATTTCTTTTTGGTCGATATTATAAAGTAGAGTTTTACTATAAGTATGTTGCTTAAAGTCATTAAACTTTATCTTTAATGTTAAAGTTCTCCCAAATTTATCGGTTTTAACCATTCTATTCCACAATCCGTCAACTAAGCTTTCAAGTTCAGTATTGTGTTCTTCGCTTGTTTTAATATCCTGCGAAAAAGTATTTTCAATTCCTACAGACTTTCTGGTACGATTTGGAACAACTGGTCTTTCATCAATACCTCTACAAATTGAGTAAAAGAAATGCCCTGCCTTACCAAAATTTTTGACCAATCCATTTAAACTCCAGGCCTGTAAATCCTTCCCTAAATAAATACCCAATTGATTCATTCTTTCTGCAGTCTTCTTTCCTACCCCATAAAATTCTTTTACCGGAAGCTGCTCAATAAAGGGTAGTACATCTTTAGGTTTAATAACAAAAATACCGTCTGGTTTATCCTGATCAGAGGCGATCTTTGCTAAAAATTTATTGACACTGATTCCAGCTGAAGCAGTCAGTTGTGTTTCTTCCTTTATTCTATTTTTTATATCCTGGGCAATAAGTGTTGCAGAATTTAAGTTCTTTTTGTTTCTGGTAACATCAACAAAGGCCTCGTCAATACTCAGTGGCTCAATGAGGTCACTATAATCATATAATATATTCATGATCTGAGTCGAAACTGATTTATAAACATCGAACCTTGAGTTTTGAAAAATAAGATGTGGACATTTTTTAAGAGCCAGCTGAGAAGACATTGCAGATCGAACTCCATATTGTCGGGCTTCATAACTAGCTGCAGCAATTACTCCCCGCTGTGATGAAGATCCAACCACAACCGGTTTCCCCTTTAATTCAGGAAAATCGCGCTGTTCTACAGACGCAAAAAATGCATCCATATCAATATGTATAATCTTTCTTACAATCTGGTCCTCTCCACCAATCATTAGATCTTAGTTTCAAAAATAATTTCAAAAATAGTAAGTAATTACTTAAATTCAGAATAATCATTTTTGCAAACTCAATCCAACATTAAAAAATAATTTATTGGGTGTAGCTGTAATCTCCTCTTTCTCGCCAATCCTGTTTAAAGATGTCAATTCATTAAAAACAGTAATTCCTCCAGCCATATTAAAATATAAAGAATGAAACAATTGTACTTGTATCTTTGGTCCTAAATTCACTTTCGAAAAACCAAACTTATCCATATTAATATTCTTTGCTAATTGATCATCTGCATTATAATAATTTTCAAACAACCTCCCCTCAAATCCTAACTTAGATCTTTTAAAACAATAATAAGCACTTAGCTGTAAAGGAAGTAGAGCTGATAATTCGTAGCGTCCCTTTTTGTATTGTAAAGTCAATAATGGCAAATACATTTCATATTTAAATCTGGTATTAAACGAAAATCCAACACCATATTCGAAATACATATTATAACGCTTAATAATAATTGTTGAAACTCCAAGCATTACATCCTCATTACCTAACGGTTCTTTAAAATCACTTGCCACAGCCGGAGATAAGATTGCAAGCAAGCTCCACTGATTTTTTAAAGCTGTAATTATACCAACATTAAAAGTAAGTGCTTTATATATGTTATTATAGTGGCTTTCGGGAATATTGTTATCTGTAATAGAATTAACATAAATATAATCTATTCCACTATAAAAATACGATCCTCCTTTTTTTATAGGAAGTGCAATTTGAGCAGAAGCCCTTAATTCTTCCATTTTAACACGACTATTTAAATAACTACTTTCTAAATCGGTATTTGAATAGTAATATTTATTAACAGAAGCCACAGTAAACCTGGATAAACGAGGATATGATATAGTATCATTTTGGTTTTGTGAGTAAAGTTCCACGTTTACCCACATAAAAGAAATAAGAATTAATATTAGGTAAGAATGTATAGATTTTAACATTGGGCCAATTGCATTAATAACAGTTAATGTAATAAGTATAGTTAATTCTTTGTGTTCAATATATAGTAAATATATCCATAAGAATTCATTTTTATCTCTAAATTGAACATATCAGTCCTTAAAAAAGAGCTTTTTCAATTGAATATCTAATTAATCGAACAATTTTAATAAAAGCGTGGAACTTAAGCCGATCAAACTCCAAATATATAAGCACCTATAATTCATCCCTTTAAACTTTTAAATCATCCTACATTTCAAAATAAAAAAAACTAATCATTAAAAAATCATAAAGAGGCTAGAGAAATCATTTTATTTAGTAATTTTGCCAAAATTTTCTAATTCAATAAACCATCAACATATGTCATTTTTAGAAGATAGAATAGTATCAGACGGCTTAACATTCGACGACGTATTATTAATACCGGCGTATTCCCAAGTATTACCACGCGAGGTAAATCTGGCTTCAAAATTCACCAGAAATATTACAATTAATACACCTATCGTTTCTGCAGCCATGGATACGGTAACAGAAGAAAGATTAGCAATTGCTATTGCACGAGAAGGAGGAATTGGTGTAATACATAAAAACATGACCATTGAAGAACAAGCTAAAAAAGTTCAAGTGGTTAAGCGTGCTGAAAACGGGATGATTTTTGATCCTATCACCATTAAAAAAGATAAAAATGTTGGTGACGCATTAGCTATAATGAAGGAATACAAAATTGGTGGTATTCCAGTTGTAGATGATTATGGTTATTTAGTTGGTATTGTTACTAACCGCGATTTAAGATTTCAGGCTGATTTAAATCGTCACATCGAAGAAGTGATGACTTCTGAAAACCTGATTACAACAAATCAAACTACTGATTTAGTCTTAGCGGCTGAAATTCTTCAGAAACATAAAATCGAAAAGCTTCCAGTTGTTGACAAAGACAACAAACTGATTGGACTTTTAACATATAAAGATATTACTAAAGCTAAAAACAAACCTTTGGCATGCAAAGATGAAAAAGGTAGATTAAGAGTTGCTGCAGGTGTTGGAGTAACGTTTAACACCTTTGAAAGAATTGAAGCTTTAGTTAATGCAGGTGTTGATGCAATTGTTATTGATACAGCTCACGGACACAGTCACGGTGTTATTGAAACACTTAAGCAAACAAAAAGCAAATATCCTAATTTAGAAGTTGTTGTTGGTAATATCGCTACCGCAGAAGCTGCTAAAGACTTAATTGAAGCTGGAGCTGATGCATTAAAAGTTGGTATCGGACCGGGTTCTATTTGTACAACACGTATTATTGCAGGTGTGGGTATGCCTCAACTTTCTGCAATTTATGAAGTTTCTCAAGAGGCTTCTAAACATGGTGTTCCTGTAATTGCAGATGGTGGTATCAGATACTCTGGAGATATTGTTAAAGCTATTGCTGCCGGAGGTAGCTGTATCATGGCTGGTTCTCTATTTGCAGGAGTTGATGAATCACCAGGTGAAACAGTAATCTACAACGGACGTAAATTTAAAACTTATCGTGGTATGGGATCTGTTGAAGCCATGCAACAAGGTTCAAAAGATCGTTATTTCCAAGATGTTGAAGATGACGTTAGCAAATTAGTTCCAGAAGGAATTTCAGCCCGAGTACCATATAAAGGAACACTTCATGAAGTGATCTATCAATTAATTGGTGGATTAAGAGCTGGTATGGGATACTGCGGAGCTAACACTATTGAAAAATTACATGGCGCTAAATTTACAAGAATTACAAACGCCGGAGTTCAGGAAAACCACCCTCATGATGTAACAATTACAAGGGAAGCTCCTAACTACACCAGATAATTATTAAAATTACATATTTATAAAGCCCGTAAACTTTTGTTTTTCGGGCTTTTTTATTTTATTTAGCCCCCTAAAAACACATCCAAACACAATAATAAATTCTTTTGTGTGTTAGATTAGTGACACTGGAATTAATAGTATTATAATTAATAACAAAATGACACGAATTAAATTTCTATTTTCATTTATTGCACTAATAATTACAAATCTTACTTTTTCTCAAGACACACATACCTTAGTAACTATCGGCGACCAAAATTACGGTATTGAGGAATTTGATTTTATCTATAACAAAAACAACAGTTACACAGAAGATCCTAAATCAAAGAAAGAATATGTGGATTTGTTTGTAAACTACAAACTTAAAGTACATGAAGCAATAGCTCAAGGTTTAGATACACTTCCTTCCTTTAAAAAGGAATATGGTTATTATAAAGATGAATTAGCTAAACCTTACTTATCAGATAAATCCATCACTGAAAATCTAAAAAAAGAGGCATACGAACGACTTAACCAGGAAGTAAATGCAAGTCACATTCTGATTAGAATACCTAAGTCTTCTACTCCGGAGGATACTTTAAAAGCTTACAACAAAATAAAAAGTATTCAGGAAAGAATTAAAAACGGTGAAGATTTTAATAAGCTGGCACAGGAATTATCTGAAGACCCATCTGCAAAAAAGAATATGGGGAAACTAGGCTTTTTTAGTGGCTTTATGATGGTATATCCATTTGAAAGTGCAGCCTACAACACCCCTGTTAATGAAGTATCAAACATCGTTAAAACATCATTTGGATACCACCTCATTAAAGTTCATGCAAAAAGAAAAAACAGAGGAGAATTAAGAACAGCTCATATCATGATGATGTTTCCCCCAAATGCTCCATCTGATGTAATTGATAAAAAAAAGGCAAAAATTGATTCTATATACCAATTAGTTTTGAATGGCGAAGATTTTGGTACTCTCGCTCAAAATTTTTCTGAAGACAGAAAAAGTGCAACAAACAATGGTGAATTACCTTGGTTTGGTAGCGGAAGAATGATACCTGAATTTAGTGAACCAGCTTTTAAACTAGATACAATTGGAGCATTCTCTGATATTGTACGAACTCCTTATGGTTTTCATATCATAAAACTTTTAGAAAAAAGAGGAACAAAAAGCTACGAAGAAATGGAAGATGAGATTACTCAGAAGATTTCGAGGGATGAAAGAGCTTTTAAAGGCAAACAAAGTGTAATCAATCGCTTAAAAAAAGAATATAATTACACTCAAAACGATTCCATTTTAAATAGCATTAAAGAAAACGCAAAATTACCCAACATTTCTGATGATGATTTTTTTGCCAGCATGGCAGATGCCCAACAAACCGTTGTAACATTTAGCTCACAAAAAATTAAAATTGGAGACCTAACTGAATATTTAAAATCGAACAGACAGTTTACAAAGAACAGAAAAGCTGCTTTAATCGATCAGTTGTTAAATACCTATCTCGAAGATCAAATTCTTGACTTTGAAAAATCTCAACTTGAAAATAAATATCCTGAGTATAGATTTCTTTTAAATGAATATCATGATGGTTTATTAATTTTTGAAGTCTCACAAAAAGAAATCTGGAACAAAGCTAGTGCTGACACTATCGGAATAAAAAATTATTACAATAGTCATAAAGCGGAATACTTTGAACCCGAAAAATTAGTAGGTACAGCTTATTTTACCAAAGATAAATCTACGCTAAAATCAATTAAAGCGCAATTAAAAATAACATCTGATATTACTACAGATTCATTAAAACAGATTATTTCAGGGAAGAACTTTAAGTGTATAAATGGCTCTTTTAGCAAGGGTGAATATGCTGCTATTGATAAGAATATCTGGAAGATCAAAAAATCAGAAGGTAAAATAGATACTGACTTCCCATACGTTTATGCCATTGGTAAGATAGTACCTAAACAATATAAAAAACTAGAAGAAACAAAAGGGCAGGTTATTAGTGATTACCAAAACGAAATTGAAAAACAATGGATTGCTAAATTAAAAGAGAAGTACAATCCAGTCATTAATATAAAAGCGCTTAAATTCTCAAAAAAAGATAAATAAAGAATGAGAAACTTATATTATATTGGAATCTTAGCATGTTTTGTATTTAACTCTTGTTCCAAAATGCCATCCTCAGAATCATCCCCGGCAGTTGCATCTGTTGATGGCAAAGTTTTAACTATTGATGAACTACAAAAAGCAATTCCTAAAAATGTAAGTAAGAATGACAGTCTTGCTTTTACCCAAAACTACATTTCCCGATGGGTAAAATCTTCATTATTACTCCGAAAAGCTGAGTTAAATCTAACACCTAAGGAAAAAGATGTAAAACAGATTCTTGAGGATTATAGAGCATCGCTATTAATTCATAAGTACCAGCAAAAATTGTTATTGGAAAAACACTCTCCATTAATAACCAATAAAGAGATTGAGGGTTATTATAACAAAATGAGTGAAAACTTTATTTTAAATGAAGATATCATTCAAGGAGTTTTCATAAAACTGCCGCTTAATGCTCCCAACTTATCTCAACTAAAACAATGGTATAAATCAGACAATCCAGAAGATATGGTGACACTGGAGGAATATTGTTATCAAAACGCAACTAACTTTGATATATTTCTTGACAAGTGGGTTACTGTGGATGCCATTTCAAAATTACTTCCAAAACCGATTCCTAATACTCCCAATTTTTTAAAGTATAATAAATTTTATGAAGTTAAAGACTCAACTTCACATTATTTAGTTTCATTCAGAGATTTCCACAAAACAGACGAAATCGCTCCTTTACAATACGTTACAGACAAAATAAAAGCAATTTTATTAAACAAAAAGCGTATTGAATTCATTCAAAACTTAGAAGAAGAATTATACCAGGAAGGATTAAAGCAAAAAGTTATAAAATTCTATTAAATTTGCGCAAAACGATTATATATGCATAAAACAATTTATACTCTGATTATTACGCTAACTGCGACATTTCTTTATACCAATATATCTTTGGCTCAAAAAAATGTAATTGACGAAGTTATTGCCGTTGTTGGTGATAATGCTATTCTTAAATCTGATATTGAATACCAATACCAACAAGCTATAATGCAAGGTATGTCTGCTAAAGGCGACCTTAAATGTCAACTTTTTGAACAACAACTTATTCAAAAATTAATGCTTAACCAAGCTGTTTTAGATAGTGTTGAAGTAAATGAAAACTCGGTAATAAACGAAGTTGACCGTAAAATGAATATGTTTATTGATCGCGCAGGTGGTAAAGATAAACTAGAAGAGTGGTTTAAAAAATCAATTATACAGATCAAAAAAGAACAAATGCAGGTGGTTCGTGATCAAATGATGACACAAACCATGCAACAAAATATTACAGAAGGAATTGAACCTACTCCTTCTCAGGTAAGAGCTTATTACAGAAAAACAAATCAGGATAGTTTACCAATGGTTCCTGTACAATACGAAATTCAGAAGATTGCGGTTTATCCTAAAATCGAACAAAAAGAAATTGATCGTGTAAAATCACAACTACGTGATTTCCAACGTCAGGTTGCCGAAGGAAGAGACTTTGCAACTTTAGCTGTTTTATATTCTGAAGACCCAGGTAGTGCAAGCCGAGGTGGAGATATGGGATGGGCTACTCGCTCTACATACGTTCCAGAATTTGCCAATGTTGCTTTTAACATGCAAGAAAAAAATAAGGTATCTAAAATAGTTCAAACAGAATTTGGATACCACATTATTCAGTTACTTGATAAAAAAGGAGAAAGAATACATGTTCGCCATATCCTTTTAAAGCCAAAGGTTTCTGCCGAAGCTAACAAAGCAGCCATTAGCAGATTAGACTCTATGAAGACTTATATTGAAAATGATAGTGTCTCTTTTGATGAAGCAGCTTTACATTGGTCAATGGATAAAGATACCAGAACGAACGGTGGTTTAATGGTGAATCAAAGAACGCAATCTTCTCAATTTGAACTTGCAGAACTTTCATCAATGCGCTTACCACTTTTAGCTAAAGAATTACAAAAACTGGAAGAAGGTGAAATTTCGAAACCTTTTGCTATCAAAGATGAAAAAGGCCATGATGTTTATGTAATTATTAAGCAAAAAAGAAAAATAGCACCTCACAGAGCTAATATGAGCAACGATTATCAGCTTATTCAAAACATTATGACAGAGAAAAAGAAAGCTGATGCCATTAATGAATGGATTAAGGAAAAACAACTTGACACTTACATCACAATTCGTGAAGAATGGGAAGGTTGTAATTTCGAGTATAAAAATTGGATAAAGTAGTTTTTTTTAACTATTTTGTAGAGGCGTTTTTGAAGAATGGAGGATGGTTTCTACAGGGATAAAATACTCATGTATTATTTGCGTTTTATTTATCAACTTTTCTTGTATAAGAGAGGCTTACAACATTACGGGCAAAGCCATCATTGTTGATAATGAAACGTTAAATCCCATATCAGAATCCTCTGTTCAATCAGAATGCATTTTCCAACTAAATATAGATGAAAGCTCAAGTGATTTTTCCAATTGCAAAACAGATAGTTTAGGCACATTTGAACTTAATTTTTCTAAAGGGTACAAAGTTAGCATGGTTATTGATGCTGAAGAGTATGTGCAAAATACAATAGTTTTTAACCCAAGAAAAGAAGCAATGCCAGATACTATTTATTTAAAAAGGAAAATTAGTTTTGAAACGTCTGCTGCAAGTATAAATCCAGAAGAGGTACAGGAAAACAACTTTAAGTAATCATCCTGGTTTATTAATTCAGTTTTTACAACTATTTTTGAACTCATAAAATTTTCTTAACAGCAACTTATTCTGATAATGCGAACCTATAAAAGCATTTTTACAATATGCATATGCATGTTTGTCTGGAGCTCAAATATAATAGCTCAAAAGAAAATCAATGTTAAACACGCTGATTTCCTAAAAGGCAATAAGGTAGTTTATGGTGAAGATATTAATGTTTTAGTTGGTAATGTAAAATTTACTCACGAAACAGCTACTATGTTTTGCGATACTGCATTTTTGAACAAAAAGGAAAACAACCTTAAAGCAGTAGGAAATATTCACATCATTCAAAATGATACACTACACCTATACGGACGCCGATTAAACTACGATGGTAATACTGGTTTGGCTGAAGTTAGAGAGAATGTTAAATTGGTAAATAAGGACATTGTTTTAACCACCGACTATCTGGATTTTGATAGAAAAAACAATTTTGCATATTATTTTAACAACGGTAAAATTGTAAATAAAGACAATACACTAACAAGTAAATCCGGTTACTATTATCCTGATTCTGATATGGCATTCTATAAAGATAGTGTCGTTGTAAATAATCCTAAATACACTATGTTTTCTGATACTTTAAAGTATCACACCATCACTAAAGTAGCAACCATTGAAGGTCCCACTTTTATTGTTAGTGATGAAAATACCATTTATGCAGAGTCTGGCTTCTATGACACTCAAAATGATGTAGCGTTACTAAAAGAGAATGCCTATGTTGATGGAAAGCAACTTTTAAAGGGGGATTCGATCCATTACGACCGAAAAAAAGGCATTGGAGAGGTATTTAACAGCATGGAACTGCATGACACGACTAATAATGTTATTATTACCGGTGACTATGGTTTTTACAATGAAATTTCTCAGGATGCGTTAACAACTAAGAATGCTGTACTAATGCAAATATATAATGCAGATACGCTTTTTTTACATGCAGATACTCTGGTTGCTGTTCCTTTAGAAAATCCTGATGAAAAATTAATTAAAGCCTATAGAAAAGTTCAGTATTATAGAAGCGACCTACAAGGAAGATGCGACTCTATGGTATTTGATTCAAGAGACACAACAAATACATTTTATCACGAGCCTATAATGTGGTCATTAGGCAATCAACTAACTTCGGATGAAATAAAAATGTATACCAAAGATGAAGTTCTGGATAAAGTTGATTTAATTGACCGTGCCTTTATTATTTCAGAAGAAGATACCGGACGCTACAACCAAATTAAGGGATCATCAATGACTGGCTTTATCAAGAATAATGAGATATACAAAATTGACGTAAATGGCAATGCACAATCCATCTACTATCCAATGGATAAAAAAGATGCTATAGGAGTTAATAAAGCCGAATGTAGTAATATGATTATCTACTTAAAGCAACGCATGGTGAGTAAAATTAACATGCAAGTCTCTCCTACCGGAAAAATGTCGCCAATATTACTTGTTCCGGATGAAGAACTTAGGTTAGCAGGCTTTTATTGGCTGGATATTTTCAGACCCAAACGAAAAGAAGACATCTTTAACTGGAAAGAATTACCCAAAATAGATCGTGGTGAAGATAAATCAGAATATAATCTAGACGATACCTACGAAGATTATAAGAATCAGTAAATGCATATAATTAGCATATAAAAAAAGCTGTATTGAAAAATACAGCTTTTTTTCTCTTTAGCCCTGGCTAGTACTAATATTCATCTTCGTTAAAGAAAAAATCATCCTTACTAGGATAATCAGGCCATATATCTTCGATACTTTCGTAAATATCCCCTTCATCCTCTATCTCCTGAAGATTTTCAATAACTTCCAATGGTGCCCCCGAACGAATCGCAAAATCGATTAATTCATCCTTAGAAGCAGGCCAGGGAGCATCTTCTAATTTAGATGCTAATTCTAGTGTCCAATACATACCCTGAAATTTTAACTGTTATAATTTGTTAATTACTTGTTTGTTATTTTTTGCGAATATAAAAAAAAACTAAACACTTACAACTCGGGAACCCAAGGAATTTCACTTGTATTAAAATGTTTTGACAAATGGCGCGATAATACGAACAAATAATCCGATAAACGATTGATATATCGAACAACCCATGTATTTACGTCCATTGTTTCACCCATTTCTAATATTCTTCTCTCAGCCCTTCTGCAAATTGTTCTTGAAATATGACAGTAACTAACACATGGATCCCCACCTGGTAAAACAAAATATTTTAATGGTGGTAATTCCTCCTCCATTTTATCCATTGCTTCCTCCAATGTTTCAATTACCGAATCATCATATTGCATTTTATCTCTTAAATCGGCCACATTCGTATCTGTTGCCAGATATGCACCTACTTCAAAAAGTCTTTTCTGAATTTCAATTAACTGATCCTTGCTTTGCTCATCAATATCATAGGAACGAATCATTCCAATAAAACTATTCAACTCATCAACGGTTCCATATGCTTCAAGTCTAACATCGTTTTTAGGTACCCGGGTTCCTCCTATTAAACTGGTTCTACCTCTATCTCCTGTTCTTGTATATACAACGCTTTTCGCCATTTCCTCTATATTTTCTTATTTCTTTATTGGTCAAGAAACATCCTTGATTCAAAAAAGTTCGGTATGAGTTATGCAGTTTGAGTTGTTAAAACATCCTCATTTACCATATCTGATTCTATCTTACCATCTTTTAGTCTTATAATACGATGGGCATGCTGAGCAATATCTTCTTCATGAGTTACCAAAATAATAGTATTACCCATGGCATGGATATTCTCAAACAGATTCATGATATCAACAGATGTTTTTGAATCTAGATTTCCGGTAGGCTCATCGGCCAAAATAATTGAAGGATTATTTATAAGAGCTCTTGCTACAGCTACACGCTGTCTTTGTCCTCCGGATAATTCATTGGGTTTATGCATAGCTCTGTTTTCCAGACCTACTTTTTTAATAGCTTCCTCTCCCCTTTTTAATCTGTCTTGTTTTGAAACACCAGCATAAATTAAAGGTAGCATGGTATTTTCAATTGCAGAATATCGGGGCAACAAATTAAATGTTTGAAAAACGAATCCGATTTCTTTATTTCTGATTTCAGCTAAACGATCATCTGTTAAATGACTTACATCGGTTCCATTTAAAATATAAGTTCCTCCTGTTGGTGAATCCAGCGCTCCTATCACATTCATTAGTGTGGATTTACCAGAACCCGATGGCCCCATTATGGCAACATATTCTCCCTTTTTAATTTCTACATCTACTCCTCTTAATGCTTTAACCACTTGAGTACCTACCTGATAAAATTTTGTAATTCCCTTTATTTCAATTACATTTTCAGACATAGTTTACAAATTTGATTTAAGCAAAGATAATTTTTTTACAATGTTTTTATCAATCTTACCGAAGTATTATTAGGGCCATTTTACAATATAATGTTGTTTCAGCACATCTTTATTTATAATTGCGATACCAAAACGGAATAAATCGAATGATACAGAAACTTTATCATTTTTAATAATTTCATTCCAGGCTTGATCCATTCCCTTTGACCAGTGTATATCGTCAAAAATAAACAAGGCTGAATCAGATGCCTTTTCCACACACATTTTAAAATAGTTTATGGTAGCTTCATAACTATGGTTTCCATCAAAATACACCATATCCACCTGATCCATTTCTTTCAACAGTTTAGGCAAAGCATTTTCAAAGCTATCATTAGTCAAACAAATATTACTAGCCTGAGCCTTTCGAAAAGTATTTTTAGCAATAGCTGCAATATTTGAACACCCCTCAACAGTAAAAACCTTAGCTTTTGAATTTGGCATTGACAAATATAACGTCCCTAAACCCAATGAAGTTCCTAATTCGATTATGTTTTGGGGTTTAAAACGAACAACCAAGCGAGATATTAACTCACCTTGATTTTTAGGAGTTGCATTGTATTTTACCAAACTACTGATGCGTCGTAATTGATTCGAGAACTTTTTAGAACCAGCGCCTAAGTCATTCACATCAATTTTCCCTCGATTTTCAAGTAAATCTCTTCTTATTTTTTCTATTAATTCAAAATGATAATAAGAATCGTTCTCATAAAAGTCATGACGAACAAGATCAAATGCAAAGGGAGGGTGAATTCTATGTCCTTTTTTATACTTAGCTTTTAAACGATAATTTATGTAAGCTTTTACCTGAAACCAGTTCACTTTGTTTTTTTTATGCAAATATAGAAATTACAACGATTACCTATCTATATCTTAATAATTACGTCATTCACATCAATCATTTTTATAATAGCAACCATAATACTTTAAATTTTCTTTGATTGTATAAACACCCTCTGTTTACAAACAACTGATTACTATAGTATATAATCAATATCAATATTCAGATAAATACGATCGATTTGATTTATATTCCAAGTAATAACATCTTTGTAATACAATATAGAAACAGAAATAATTAAAAATTTATATCATGAAAAATTTAATAGGATTAGATCAGGAAAAAGTAAACGTATTAGCAGGAAAATTAAATACACTATTAGCAAACTATCAATTATTCTATCAAAACTTAAGAGGATTTCACTGGAATATTAAAGGTAGAGATTTCTTTGAATTACACGCTAAGTTTGAAGAGTACTACGATGATGCAGTTTTAAAAATAGATGAAATAGCAGAAAGAATACTAACACTTGAAACAGAACCTCTGCATACATTCAGCGACTATCTTAGTTCCTCTACAGTTAAAGAAGTAAAAGGTATTAATAACGGAGTAGATGCAGTAAGCATTATTGTAGACAACTTTTCTACCTTAATTAAAATTGAGCGTGAAATTTTATCATTAGCAAGCGATGCCAATGATGAAGGTACAGTAAGCTTAATGAGTGATTATATTTCAGAAACAGAAAAAACACTATGGATGTTGAATTCTTATCTAAAATAAAATAGAATATATAATTGTCTTTGTTAGCCCGGTTCAATTAAAACGATCCGGGCTTTTTTGGTTACAATAATAAAGTTACTTTTGTGCCTTTAAAATATTCAAGGTTAGTTAGTTTATGTAAATAATATAATATCACCTATTTACATTTTTATTGATCTAATTATCAAACAATTCACCAATTTACAATGAACACTGTATCAAACACATCTATTGGCACACCTTTGTCACCAACAGCTACCAAAGTAATAATGTTAGGTTCTGGAGAGTTAGGAAAAGAAGTAGTTATTGAATTTCAGCGCTATGGCATTGAAGTGATTGCTATTGATAAATACGAAAACGCTCCGGCTATGCAGGTTGCCCACAAAAGCTATATTGTATCAATGCTCGATGGGGAATCTCTTGCAAAGATTATAAGAGAAGAAAAACCTGATTATATTATTCCCGAAGTGGAAGCTATTGCTACTGACACGTTAATAGAGCTTGAAAAAGAAGGTTTTAATGTGATTCCTACAGCTAATGCAACAAAACTTACAATGAACCGTGAAGGCATCAGAACTTTAGCTGCTGAAGAGTTAGGTTTAAAAACTTCGCCTTATAAATTTGCCGGAACAAAAGAAGAATTTGTTGATGCCATTAAAGAAGTAGGATGTCCTTGTGTTGTTAAACCCATAATGAGTTCATCAGGTAAAGGACAAAGTGTTGTAAAAAGTGATGCTGATATTGATTATGCATGGAATTACGCATTAGAAGGTGCCAGAGGAAACAGCGACAGAGTTATTGTTGAGGGTTTTGTTGATTTTGATTACGAAATCACTCTATTAACAATTAGTCACGTTGATGGAGTTTCATTTTGTGCTCCAATTGGTCACAGACAAGAAGGTGGCGATTATCAGGAATCGTGGCAACCTCAGGCCATGAGCGATAAGGCATTAAAAGATGCCCAATACATTGCCGAAAAAGTGGTTAAAGCACTTGGAGGAAGAGGTTTATTTGGGGTAGAATTCTTTATTAAAGGAGACACCGTTTACTTTAGCGAATTATCTCCAAGACCACACGATACCGGAATGGTTACCATGATTTCTCAAGACTTAAGTGAATTTGCGCTTCACGTTAGAGCAATTCTTGGATTACCGATTCCAAACATTGTTCAGCACGCACCTGCTGCCAGCAGTGTTATTATGGTAAAAGGAAATTCAAAGCAAGTTCAGTTCTCTGGATTAGAACAGGCCTTAGCAGATCCTGATACTCAGTTACGTTTATTTGGTAAACCCGAAGTGCAGGGAGAAAGACGTATGGGAGTTTGTTTAGCCAGAGCAAATTCTGTTGAGGAAGCCAGAGAAAAAGCAAATAAAGCAAGTGCTGCCATTATTGTAAATTTATAACACATTAAGGCTACAATATTTAAAGTTCCAATAGCAATTATGCTGTTGGAACTTTTTTTTTACATACAACTGCCTAATTATTAGTTTGTATCTATAGTATGCTATAATGTATAAACCTAAAACTAAAATAACCATCAAAATATGCTACTTCAGCGTTACTACACGCTATCATTATTTAATAATTATCTTAAAAATACACAAAATGCACTTTATGTTATAGCTATTTTATAATTAGCATAAGCGAAATACTCTTTTAATATAGCGAAAAGCCAAAATCAGTAAGCGAAACACTCGATTTTGCATACGAAATACTATGCTTAGTGAGCGAAATGGGTTAATTAGTAAGCGAAATACATCAATTAGTAAATTTGATCTATTTCGCTACCAAATTATTTGTTTCGCCTTAATAATTAATCATTTCGCTCCCATTTAAATTATTTCGCTCTAATATGGCATCAGTTTGTTCATAAATATATAACTTTAGTATACTCCATGATTTTATAAATTAATGTTATATCAAATTAAATGAACAAATCTAAATTAACCGTATCTGACTTTATACTTCAGAGTTCAATAAGAATCAACAACTCTCTTATTGATGAAAGTATATTAAGCAAAGTAAGTGAATTGGGTTATAATGCTGAAAAACTTGAAATTGGGAAAGCATTACTAAACGAGGTAATTTCTCTTTCTGCAAGTTTTGAAAGAGAACATAATAATGTTTCAATTACCTATATAAACAAAAAGATAGTCCGCAACGATGCACATCAATTAATAACGAAATACCGTAGTCTGGCCAAAATAGCGTTCAAAAACAACACTTCGGCAAAAACAGCGCTACAATTATCAGGTGTTTACCCTCAAAACTATCTCGCATGGCTTACCCGCAGCAAAAGCTTTGTAAAAAACATACTAGCCAATAATGAATGGAAAACCATTATGGCCGGCTATGGAATAGATGCTGTAAAACTTAATGATTGTTTACAAAAAATTGACACTGTAGATGCATTGCATCAGACTATTCTTAAAGAAAAAGGTGAAGCCCAAAATGCAACAATTCAACGCGATAAAAAAATAAAAGAACTGGCTGAATGGATTAATGATTACGAAGTTATTGTTAGAATTGCACTAAAGGAAACACCTCAATTACTAGAAAAATTAGGAATTGTAGTAAAAAATTAAAGTAGTTATTAATGATGTTTTTATACCTACTAACCCAAATTCCATTAAAATTACAGAGCTCATTTTTCATTAATTAATTGATATACAATGCTAATTTTGGAAGTAGATTAATTTTTTAATGAAAAGCAGAAGTTTACCATTATAAACAACTTTTTTCTTCGTCATATTCGTTCTGAGCCAATAATTATATGTCGAATTCAGGTAATTAACTTTATACATTAATGGCTAAACAATAAAACAGTACTGAAGCATAAATTAATATTGCAACATTACTTTCATTCTACTATTTTTGAGCCTCTGTTTTAGAAATGTCAGAATTAGCTACAAAAGATATAACCTATTTAGCAGGCGTTGGACCTAAAAAGGCCGACCTACTACGTAATGAACTAAAAATTCAGTCGTACGAGGATTTGTTATATCATTTTCCATACAAATACATCGACCGCAGTAGAACCTATAAAATCAGGGAGATCAACAATACTGCTTCTCACATTCAGTTAAAAGGTAAAATTGTTGGCTTAAACACTGTGGGTGCAGGAAGATCGCAAAGACTAGTAGCTAAATTTGCAGATGACTCTGGAGTTATTGAATTAGTATGGTTTAAATTTATAAAACAAATAAAGTCAGGATTAGACCCTAATGTAGAGTACATCATATTTGGAAAGCCCTCCAAATTTAACCAAACTTATAATATCGTACATCCCGAAATGGAAAAAGTAGATCCAAACAAACCAAAAATTGTTTCGGGCTTACAGGCTTTTTACCACACAACCGAAAAGATGAAGAATAATTATTTAAGTTCTAAAGCCATCCAAAAGATGCAACAGAACATTTTTCTATCTTTTCAGGGATCTATATCCGAAACATTGCCAGCCTATATTATTCAGCAATATAAATTGATGATACTGGATCAGGCACTTCGTACAGTTCATTTTCCAAGAAACAGCCAGGAATTGCAACAAGCTCAATTTCGGTTAAAGTTTGAAGAACTGTTTTACATACAACTCAATATACTAAGATTAAAAACCCAACGTACCAGAAGTATAAAAGGTCATATTTTTTCAACAGTAGGAGATTATTTTAATCATTTCTTTTTTAATAATTTACCATTTGAACTTACTAATGCTCAAAAAAGAGTGATTAAGGAAATAAGAAATGATGTTGGCTCGGGAAGACAATTAAACAGACTTCTACAAGGTGATGTTGGTAGTGGAAAAACAATGGTAGCCTTAATGGTAATGTTGATTGCATTAGATAATAGTTACCAGGCATGCCTAATGGCTCCAACTGAAATATTAGCTACTCAACACTTTGAATCTATCATGGAATTACTAAATGGGATGGATTTAAATGTTAAGCTCCTTACAGGCTCCACAAAAAAGAAAGAACGTGAAGTTATTCACTCGGGACTTCAATCCGGAGAAATTCAAATATTAATAGGTACTCATGCCCTACTTGAGGATGTGGTTCAATTTAAAAACCTGGGCATGGTTATTATTGATGAACAGCACCGTTTTGGAGTAGCTCAACGTGCAAAACTATGGAAGAAGAATGACATTCCTCCTCACGTACTGGTAATGACTGCCACTCCTATCCCCCGTACACTGGCTATGACAGTATATGGCGATTTGGATGTGTCTGTAATTGATGAGCTTCCTCCGGGCAGAAAACCAATTGAAACCAAACATTACTTTCATAATCGAAGAAACAATCTGAATAAATTCATTAAAGCAGAGATAGAAAAAGGACGACAAGTTTATGTTGTATATCCATTAATTGAGGAATCAGAAAAAATGGATTTTAAAAACCTGGCCGAAGGTTATGAATATATGCAAAGTGCTTTTCCTGAATACAAAACTACCATGGTTCATGGAAAAATGAAACCTGCCGAAAAGGATGCTGCCATGCAGGAGTTTGCATCAGGTAATGCTCAAATTTTGGTTGCCACCACTGTAATTGAAGTCGGTGTAAATGTTCCCAATGCTTCGGTAATGATTATTGAAAGTGCGGAACGCTTTGGGCTTTCTCAGCTACACCAGCTAAGAGGACGTGTAGGTAGAGGAGCCGAACAAAGTTATTGTATTTTAATGACTGGCCATAAATTGGGTGAAGACACTAAGAAGAGAATGAATATTATGGTAGATTCAAATGATGGTTTTGAAATTGCCGAAGCTGACATGAAATTAAGAGGGCCGGGAGACCTAGAAGGTACACAACAGAGTGGCTTACCTTTTGAACTTAAAATAGCCAATATTACCAGAGATTCACAACTACTACAACACGCACGTAATGTTGCAAATGTAATACTTGAAAAAGATGCCAATCTTGAAAGTCCCGAAAATCAAATCTTAAACCGCCAGCTTACAAAATTAGCACGTCAAAAGATGAACTGGAGTATGATTAGTTAATCATACAAATCATTTAAGAATAGTTTTTTTTCTGCTTGATTATCTTTCATTAACAAATATCTTTTTCTTCATTTAAATAATTGCAGTATCTTTTGCTGCATAAGATCACATATTTAATATGATATTTGCAGCTGTACATATAGACCCATTATTTTCAAAATTTGTAATACTATCCTGTATCGTTATAGTAATTGGCTTTTTATTAAGATTACTCAAACAACCTTATATGATAGCCTATATTATTGTAGGTATAATAGTTGGCCCTTATGGAGTTGGCTTTGTTACTAACGAAGAACTTATATCCAATCTGGGATCATTAGGTTTGGTACTTCTGCTTTTTTTTATTGGAATGGAAATAAGGCTTCCTCAACTACTCAACAACTGGAGGGTATCCATTATTGGTACATTGATGCAGGTTTTTGCCAGTCTCTTAATAATATGGCTACTTAGTTTTTACTTTAACTGGAGTCATAGTCAGGTTGTTATGTTTGCTTTTGTAATCAGCTTAAGCAGCACAGCCGTAATTGTTAAAATACTTCAGGAAAGAGATGAAATCAACAGCAAAGCCGGACAATATGCTTTGGGAATTTTAATTGCACAGGATATATTAATTGTACCCATGCTCATACTATTAGGTTATTTAGGAGGTCACCGACCAGATAAAAGTGAACTCATAAAGCAAATAATAGGTGGAATACTCATTATTGGAATGATCATCTTCCTGGTAAAAAAGAAAGAGATCAACCTACCTTTTCAAAAGTATATTCAAAATGATCATGAGATGCAGGTTTTCATTGCATTTTCGTTATGCTTTGGATTTTCAACATTATCGGCCTTCTTTCAGTTATCTGCCGCATTGGGGGCTTTTATTGCGGGTATTTTAATTTCAGCCACAAGGTCAACAGAATGGGTACACAATAGCCTTTCGGCATTTAAAATTTTATTTGTAGCACTGTTTTTCATATCCATAGGGATGATTATTGATTTAAACTTTTTAAAAGATAATCTCTACACCATAATAACCTTACTAGTTGTAGTTTTTCTCTTGAATAGTATTATTAATATTTCTATGATTAGATTTTTCTGTAAGGATTGGAAAATTACTTTATATGTAAGTGCTCTATTATCACAAATAGGTGAATTCAGTTTTATTTTAGCAGCTACAGGATATCAATCCGGAATAATTAAAGAATACGCCTACCAAATTACCATAAGTACAATTGCTCTTACCTTACTTTTTAGTCCATTATGGATCAACTTAACTAAAAAGGTAACAAATCAGATCTATGTGTTCGCACACAAAAAGAAAACAACCTAAATTTGACCGCTTTTAATTAAAGAAATATTTCTTTATAAACACCAAACTATCAACACATAACATGACTTATTTCACTTTTTTTAAGTTTTAGAAAAAAATTTTTCAGCCATTTTTCAAAATTGCAATCTCTAGTTTACACTATCCATCAAGGTTTTGCAATGTCCAAGTAGCAATTCTATTTATTTATACCAATTCCAAATAGAGAAATACACTTTCACATACTACCTTATTAATTACATTTGTCCAGAATTTTCCCTGAAAAATCATGTCGGAAGTTAGATTAGTAGAGCATACAGGATACGTCGAAGAGATCAATTTAAACCAGGTTAAAGTTCGCATTATCAGCGAATCAGCCTGTGCTTCATGTCACGCAAAAGGTGCATGCACCGCTGCAGATATGAAAGAAAAGCTTGTTGATGTATACACTAACCAAAGCTCCAATTATAAACCAGGTCAAAAAGTAACTATTCAAGGAGAAAAATCTCTAGGCTTGAAAGCTTCACTACTGGCTTATATATTCCCGTTTATTTTAGTATTTGTTGTTTTGTTCGTCAGTTACGGACTAACAAAAAGTGAAGGAATTGCAGGTATTACCTCGCTGATTATTCTTATTCCTTATTTCATTGTAATTAAATACATATCACCCCAATTACAAAAAACCTTTACGTTTAAAATAAAAGAGTAGAATTAAATCATATAAAATGAATGTAGTTATTATAACAGTTTTAACACTTGCTATTTTGGGTACTGTAGCTGCCCTGGTGCTGTATTTTGTAGCACAAAAATTTAAAGTGTTTGAAGACCCTAGAATTGATCAGGTAGAGGAAGTTTTACCTGCAGCAAACTGTGGTGGTTGTGGATTTCCCGGCTGTAGAGCTTTTGCTGAAGCTTTAGTTAAAAGCGACGACATATCAGATTTAAATTGTCCGGTAGGTGGCTCTGAAACTATGAAGGCAGCTGCTGGAATCTTAGGAAAAGAAGTTGCAGAGGCAGCTCCAATGATTGCAGTTGTTAAATGTAACGGAAATTGTGATAACCGACCTAGAACCAATAAATACGACGGAGCTACTTCTTGTGCTGTTGCTGCTTCTCTTTACGGAGGCGAAACGGGTTGTAGTTACGGTTGCTTAGGTTGTGGTGATTGTGTTGAAGCTTGTACTTTTGATGCCATTCATATGGATAAAAAAACAGGTCTTCCGGTTGTTAATGATAAATGTGTGGCTTGTGGTGCATGTGTTGATGCTTGTCCTAAAAACATCATTGAATTGAGAAAAGCAGGACCTAAAGGACGACGAGTTTTTGTATCATGTATCAATCAAGACAAAGGTGGAGTAGCTAAAAAAGCTTGTTCTGTAGCTTGTATTGGCTGTAAAAAATGTCAAAAAGAATGTCCTTTTGATGCCATAACAGTTGAAAATAACATTGCCTACATTGATTACAATAAATGTAAACTTTGTCGCAAGTGTGTTGCTGTTTGTCCTACAGGAGCGATTCACGAGGTGAATTTCCCTCCTAAAAAGGTAAAGCCTGCTACAGAAAAACCGGCTGCGCCTAAGAAAACAGAAGCTACATCAAATGAAAACAAAACATCTTCGGATATAAAAAATAAGGAGGAATAAATCGTGCTTAAAACATTTTCGCTTGGAGGAATCCATCCTCCTGAAAACAAATTTTCGGCAGGTAAAAAAATTGAAGCATTGCCGATTCCTACGCAAGTAGCTATTCCTATTGCTCAACATATTGGAGCTCCGGCTAAACCTGTTGTAAAAAAAGGTGATAGTGTTAAGGTGGGTACTTTAATAGCAGAATCTGCTGGTTTTGTATCTGCAAACATACACTCTTCAGTATCTGGAACAGTATTTAAAATCGATGACATTGTTGATGCCAGTGGTTACAAAAAACCTGCTATTATCATTAATGTTGAAGGCGATGAATGGGAAGACTCAATTAACCAATCAAAAGATTTAGTTAAAGAGATTACTGCTTCACCTGAAGAAATTATTAAGAAAGTTGCAGAAGCAGGTATTGTTGGACTTGGTGGTGCTACTTTCCCATCTCATGTTAAATTATCTGTTCCTCCGGGGAAAACATGCGATGTTTTAATCTTAAATGCTGTTGAGTGTGAACCTTATCTTACAGCCGATCATCAGTTAATGATGGAAAAAGGTGAAGAAATAATGGTTGGAACACAAATTTTAATGAAGGCTTTAAATGTAAATAAAGCTGTAATTGGAATTGAAAACAATAAAAAAGACGCTATTGATCATTTAACAAAACTTGCTTCTTCTTACCCTGGAATTACAATTGAACCTCTTAAAGTTCAATATCCTCAAGGAGGAGAAAAGCAGTTAATTGATGCCTGTATCAAACGTCAGATTCCATCAGGAAAACTTCCTATAGAAGTGGGGGCTGTAGTTCAGAATGTAGGAACAACAGTTGCTGTATATGAGGCAGTTCAAAAAAATAAACCATTAGTTGAACGAGTGGTAACTGTTACTGGAAAATCAGTTTCTAAACCATCAAACTTCTTAACCAGAATTGGAACTTCAATCAATACCTTAATTGAGGCTGCTGGTGGATTACCTGAAGATACTGGTAAAATTGTGGGTGGCGGACCTATGATGGGGAAAGCACTTACAACTACAGAAGTGCCTGTAACCAAAGGTAGTTCAGGTGTGCTAATCATTAAAAATGAAGAGGCTAATCGTAAAAAAATGCAAAACTGCATCAAGTGTAGTAAATGTATTTCTGCCTGTCCAATGGGACTAGAGCCTTATTTATTAATGACAGTTTCTGAAAAAGCGGTTTGGGACAGAGCCGAGCAAGAGAAAATCATGGATTGTATTGAATGTGGTTCATGTAGTTACACTTGTCCTTCGCAACGACCTTTACTTGATTACATCCGTTTAGGAAAAGGGAAAGTTGGTCAAATCATGCGTAGCCGTACTAAATAATTTAAGTAAAAGAACTTAGACAAAAATTAAGATATGAGCACATTAACTATTTCACCTTCACCGCACGTTCACAGTGGCGATAGCGTGAAAAAAAATATGTATGGAGTGGTAATTGCCATGATTCCGGCTTTACTTTTCTCTGTATACAACTTTGGAATTGGATCTCTGTCTGTAGTCATAACATCTGTTTTAGCTTGTGTTATTTTTGAATACGTAATTCAAAAATATCTTTTAAAAGGAGATGTAACCACAACAGATGGATCTGCTATCATTACCGGATTACTATTAGCATTTAACTTACCATCTTTTATTCCGATTTGGATTGTAATTATTGGTGCTTTAGTTGCAATAGGAATTGGTAAAATGTCTTTTGGAGGTTTAGGAAATAATCCATTTAATCCTGCTTTAGTAGGAAGGGTATTTTTATTAATCTCATTCCCGGTTCAAATGACAGCCTGGGTTAAGCCTGGTGCGTTCCCTATGTCGATAGCTGATATTACATCAGGAGCAACTCCTCTTGGAATTATGAAAGAAGGATTAGCTACCGGAGCTACAACAGAACAATTAATGCAAAAGTTACCTAGCTATGCAGATATGTTCTGGGGATTCACAGGAGGTAGTGCCGGTGAAATGGCTGGAGCAGCAATCATCTTAGGTTTAGTATTTATGTTAGTTCGTAAAATAATAACCTGGCATATTCCAGTAGCTGTTTTAGGTAGTGTTTATATTTTCTCAGCAATATTACATCTTGCCGATGCGGCTGTTTATGCACCACCTACATTCCATTTATTATCTGGTGGAGTATTACTAGGTGCCGTATTTATGGCAACCGATTACTCCAGTTCTCCAATGAGTAATAAAGGAGGTATTGTTTTCGGTATCGGAATTGGAATTTTAACTGTTATAATTAGAGTTTTTGGGGCATATCCAGAAGGTATTTCTTTCGCGATTTTAATTATGAACGCCTTTGTGCCTTTAATTGACAGATATATTAAACCTAAACGTTTTGGTGAAAAACCTGCAGTTGTAAAATAAGTGTAAATCATGGCAAAAACAGAATCAACATTAGTAAACATGGTACTTGCATTGCTTATTATTACAGCAATTGCAGGAGGAACGCTTGGAATGGTTTACAAAGTAACTAAAGAACCCATTGCTGCGGCGAAGTTAGCGAAGCAAAAGAAAGCAATAGAACAAGTTGTTCCAGGATTTGATAACAATCCCACAGAGGAAGTATATGAACTTGAATCTAAGGAAGGATACAAACTAAAAGTGTTTCCTTGTAAAAAAGGAGCTGATCTTTTAGGTGTTGCGATTTCTTCTAAAACAGATAAAGGTTTTGCAGGAGAAATTAAAATTATGGTTGGTTTAAAACCAGATGGAACCATCATTAACTATTCTGTACTTGAGCATCAGGAAACACCTGGCTTAGGATCTAAAATGAATGATTGGTTCAGAATGGATAAAGGAAATCAATCTATTCTTGCTAAAAATCCTGCTGACACAAAAATGGTTGTATCAAAAGATGGTGGTGATATAGACGCCATTACTGCTGCTACAATTAGTTCAAGAGCTTTTTTAGATGCGATTATGGTTGCATATAATACATATACAGAACAAAACGACAGCAGTGATGCAACAAGCGGAGCAACTGTTAAGAAAGGAGGTCAATCATGAATCAGTGGAAGAATTTTTCTAAAGGATTTTTTAAAGAAAATGCTGTTTTTACATTATTGTTGGGTATGTGTCCAACTCTTGGTGTAACATCATCTGCAATCAATGGACTCGGCATGGGATTAGCAACTACGTTTGTTCTTATTATGAGTAACCTTGTGGTTTCGCTGGTTAAGGATTTAATTCCTGATAAAGTGCGTATTCCGTCATTCATTGTAATTATTGCATCTTTCGTAACTGTTGTTCAATTATTAATGCAAGCATACTTACCTGCCCTTTTTGAGTCGTTGGGATTATTTATTCCATTGATCGTAGTAAACTGTATTGTACTTGGACGTGCTGAATCATTTGCATCAAAAAATGGTTTTGTTTCATCAATGATTGATGGTGCAGGTATGGGACTTGGTTTTGCAATGGCATTAACCATCTTAGGAAGTGTCAGAGAATTCTTAGGCAGTGGTAAAATTTTTGGAACAATAATTTATCCTGAACAATACGGAATGTTAGTTTTCGTATTAGCACCGGGAGCTTTTATTGCATTGGGATATTTAATTGCAATTATTAACAAATTAAAAAAAGCCTAAAACATGGAATACGTATTAATATTTATATCGGCCATATTTGTTAATAACATTGTATTGGCCCAATTCCTTGGAATTTGTCCTTTCCTTGGTGTATCAAAAAAAATATCTACAGGTATAGGTATGACAGGAGCAGTTACATTTGTAATGGTAATTGCAACCATAGTTACATACTTATTACAAAAATATGTACTTGATGTTTTTAATGTAGGATACCTACAAACCATATCTTTTATTTTGGTTATTGCAGCATTAGTACAATTGGTAGAAATCATACTTAAAAAGGTGAGTCCTCCCCTATATCAGGCTCTTGGAGTATTTTTACCGTTAATTACCACAAACTGTGCTATACTAGGGGTTGCGATTATGACCATTCAGAAAAACCTTAACTTATTACAAGCTGTAGCATTCTCTACTGCCACTGCAATTGGTTTTGGTTTAGCATTAATCATTTTTGCTGGAATTCGTGAACAACTTGAGTTAGTTGACTTACCCAAAGGTATGAAAGGAACACCAATTGCATTACTTGTTGCCGGAATTTTAGCGCTCGCATTTATGGGTTTTGCCGGACTAGTATAATAATTTGGACTTATTGAATTGAGATATTACCCCTGTTTATAACAGGACATTTAAAAGCTGCATTAAATTAATGCAGCTTTTTTTGTGATTTTTTAGGTATAAAACGTAACTCACTCCATAATGCCTGTTAATTACCTCTTATTTTTTATTAGTTTTGCACATTAATGACTTAACATTAAAAAATGGCAGAAAATAAAAATCAAGACCTTAAGAACTTAGGCGAATTTGGATTGATTGATCATCTTACAAAAGATATTGAAATTAAAAACGACAGCACTGTTACCGGCGTTGGTGATGATGCTGCAGTACTTGATTATAACAACAAACAAACTGTTGTAACAACTGACTTATTACTTCAAGGTATTCACTTTGACTTAGTATATACCCCACTAAAGCATCTTGGTTATAAATCGGTAGTTGTCAACATCAGCGACATTTATGCGATGAATGCCACTCCAAAGCAGATTATTGTTTCGGTTGGTATCAGTTCCAGAATGAGTCTTGATGCAGTTGATCAACTTTATGACGGTATTAAGCTGGCATGCGAAAAATACAATATTGATTTAGTTGGTGGAGATACAACGACTTCTTTAACAGGATTAACCATTAGCATAACAGCTATTGGAGAAGCCAACAAGGATGATGTTGTTTATAGAAACGGAGCTAAACCTAATGACTTAATCTGTGTAACAGGTGATTTAGGTGCTGCTTACATGGGACTGCAACTATTAGAGCGCGAAAAAAGAGTTCATGAAAACAACAATGCAGTTCAACCTGATTTATCTGGCTATGATTATATTCTTGAACGTCAGCTAAAGCCTGAAGCCAGAAAAGACATTATTGAATTTTTAAAAGAGATTGATGTTAAACCTTCATCAATGATCGACCTCTCTGATGGATTGTCATCTGACATTATGCAGATTTGTAAGAATTCAAAATCAGGATGTAGAATATACGAAAATAAAATTCCTATTGATCACGCAACTTCATTGATGGCTGAAGAGTTGAATATGAATCCTACGGTTGCAGCACTTAATGGTGGAGAAGATTTTGAGTTACTATTTACCATTTCTTTAAAGGATTATGAAAAATTCTCTAAAGAAACAGATTTGAAAATCTACACAATTGGTCACATTACCGAGGAAAGTAAAGGTAAATATCTTGTAACAAATGGAGATCAGGAGATTGAGTTACAAGCACAAGGCTGGAATGCATAGGACAATGAGCAAGGAACAAACAAAACCTAAATTGTGAGTAAAAATATAGCATATAAAAAGGCTTTTGCATTTTCTGTATTGATTTACAGAATTTGTAAAAAACTAAAAGAAGACAATAAAGAATTTGATATATCAAGACAATTACTAAGAAGTGGGACTTCCATAGGTGCTAATCTAGCCGAATCAAATGGAACTATTTCAAAGGCAGACTTCTCTAATAAAGTAAGTATTGCCTATAAAGAAGGATTAGAAACAAAATATTGGCTTGAACTAACAAAAGAAGTAGAACTAATAAATGAAGATGATTTTATTATAGCTTATAACTCGGCAGATGAAATATGTAAAATTTTATTTAGCATCATTAAATCCACTAGAATAAATAATAATAATTGATCATTGGTCATTGCTAATTGTTAATTGAAAAAAAATGCTTGAATATATAAAAGGTCATATCATAGAATCCAGTCCTGCTCACTGCATTGTTGAAAACAATGGTTTAGGGTATTTTATTAATATTTCATTAAACACATATACGAAACTACAGAATCAAAAGGAGATACAATTATATTTATATGAACAAATACGAGAAGATGCTCATAACCTGTATGGTTTTTATGAAACTTCTGAGCGTAGCATTTTTGTTCATTTAATATCGGTAAGTGGAATTGGAGCCAATACGGCCCGAATGATGCTATCATCGATGTCTCCCGGAGAAATACACGAAGCAATATCTTCAGGAAATGTTAACTTATTAAAAGGTATCAAAGGAATTGGTGCAAAAACAGCTCAAAGAATCATTGTTGATTTAGCAGATAAATTAGGAAAAGAGCCTATAGATCAAAAAATATTTGCCGAACCAAACAATACAATAAAAGATGAGGCGTTATCTGCTTTAGTGATGTTAGGATTTGCTAAAAACAACGCACAAAAAGTTGTTGACAAAATTATATCAACAGAACCAGCTATTAAAGTAGAAGAATTGATTAAGAAAGCTTTAAAAATGCTCTAGATATAATTCTTTATTGAATAATCCAACCACCAAATAATAACCATTAATAAAGTTCAAACTTGAGAAAAGTTTATAGATATATATTTAATTATCAATTATATTTAATACTGATCTTGCTTTTAGGAGTTAATTCCGTAAATGCAGGAACGTTATATCCTCCTTTGATACAGGAACCTGATTCTTTGAACCAAGAAACGAGGTATCCATCCATTGCAGGAGATTCCAATAATCCTTTTCTCAAGCCGGAACAAAAAAGTGCTATACAACTTCAAAGTTCAGAGAGTTACAAATACTCCACAAGCTACAATCCCCAAACTGGCGAAGTTTCCTTTTTCAGAAAAATTGGGAATGTGAATGTACGCTTACCATACACCATGACACTAGAAGAATATCTTGATGAAGATGTTCGTAATTCCATGTTGGCTTATTGGGAAGGAAGAGCACGAACAGTGGATTCAAATGATAAATTTTCAATATTCAATCCATCATTTAGCTTAGGATCAGAAATAGACAACCTATTAGGGGGTAACTTAATTAACATTAAGCCTCAAGGTAGAGCTGAACTTAAAATTGGTGTAAACCAAACTACTATTGACAACCCTACATTACAGGAAGATCTTCGAAAGACTACAACTTTTGATTTTGAAGAAAAAATTCAAATGAACATCCAAGGTAGTATTGGAGACAAACTAAAACTAGGTATTAACTATAATACGGAAGCTACTTTCGAGTTTGAAAACGAAATGAAACTGGAGTATGAAGGTAAAGAAGACGATATTATTCAGTCCATTGAAGCGGGTAATGTTTCTTTATCACTTCCGGGAACATTAATTACTGGTAGTCAAAGTTTATTTGGTATCAAAACAGATCTTCAGTTTGGAAAATTAAGTGTAAGTGCTATCGCCTCTCAGCAAAAAGGTGAAACAACCGTATTGGATGTTCAGGGAGGAGCTCAAAAACAGGAATTTGAAGTAGCTATTAATGAGTACGATAAAAACAGACACTTTTTCTTATCTAACTTTTTTAGAGATTTATACAACGAAGCACAAAGTTCTTACCCTTTAAGATCGAGAATTAGTATCCAAAAAATTGAAGTTTGGGTAACTAATACTGCAGGAAACTATGATGATGCCAGAGATATCATTGGTTTTATGGATATCGGTGAAAATAATAACAATATCTATAATACAAACCTTTGGTCTCAATCGTCAACAGATAGAAATCCATCGAACGGTACAAATAACTTGTACAACGAAATGAATACCACGTATTCTGCAATCAGGGATATTAATCAGGCTACACAAACTTTAAAAACCTTAAGTGGCAATGGTTTTGTTAGTGGACAGGATTATGAAAAGATTGAAAATGCACGTTTACTCTCATCATCTGAATATACCTTAAATAGTCAACTAGGATTTATCTCTTTAAACAGTTCTTTAAATAGCGACGAAGTATTAGCGGTAGCCTTTGAATATGACTATAATGGGCAAACCTATACCGTTGGAGAATTTACTAATTCGGGAAATGAGGCAAGTACATCTTTATACTTAAAACTATTAAAAAGCACCAACCTCTCCCCTTCAGTAAAACCAACCTGGGATTTGATGATGAAAAACATCTACTCTATTGGTGCATACCAAGTTAACAGAGAAGATTTTGAGTTTGACATTGCCTATGTTGATGACTCAACAGGAGCATATATCAATTACTTGCCTGAAACTGATATTTTTGCCAATCAGGAAGACAGCATTCCTTTGATATTACGAATCATGAATTTGGATAGATTAAATGATATTCTTGATCCAATTCCTGATGGAGTATTTGATTATATTGACAATCAAACAATCTACCCTGAAAACGGTAGAATTATATTTCCGGTGCTGGAACCATTTGGTTCTCATCTGGAGGAAGTCATTAACAGTAGTACTGCTATTTCATCATCCAGAAAAAATGAATTGGTAGAAAAATATGTGTATCAGGCTTTATACGATTCTACCCAAACATCGGCCACTCAAATATCTGAAAAAAATAAATTCTGGTTAAGAGGTACTTACAAATCAAGTACGAGTAGTGAAATTGCTTTAAATGCCCAAAATATTCCACAAGGATCAGTAATTGTAACTGCCGGAGGAATAAAGCTGACTGAAAATGTTGACTATACAGTAGATTATTCTTTTGGTACTGTAAAAATTATAAATCAAGGTTTACTTGAAAGTGGTACACCTATAAAAATTTCACTTGAAAGTCAGAGTTTGTTCAACCTACAAACAAAAACATTGTTAGGCACACACTTAAATTATCAGTTTAACGAAAACTTTAACGTTGGTGCTACAGTTGAGTATCTAAGAGAACAACCATTAACTCAAAAGGTTAATATTGGTGACGAACCCATAGCAAATACAATATATGGATTTAACACTTCATATTTCACAGAATCACAATGGCTAACCAATGCATTAAATAAATTACCAGGACTGCAGGCAACTGAACCATCCAGCATATCGTTTGAAGGTGAATTTGCTCAAATTCTACCGGGTCACCCTGGTATTATTGGAGCTCAGGGTCAGGCATACATTGATGATTTTGAAGGAACAGAAACATCCATTGATATGCGAAACTGGACTGCCTGGAGTTTAGCTAGTCCCCCTCAGGAACAAGAAGATTTAATTCCTAACACGGGTAATATTAATGATATTTCAACAGGATATGACAGAGCTAAAGTAGCCTGGTATAGTATTGATCCTTTATTTTTCAGAAACAACCAATACACTCCTAATCACATAGCAAATGATTTAGACGAACAATCAAATCATTATGTAAGAATTATATACGAAAAGGAAATTTGGCCTGAGAAGCAATCTGAATATGGTCAACCCACAAATATTTCAGTACTTAACCTTGCTTACTATCCAAAAGAAAGAGGTCCTTATAACTTTGATACCGATGTTAATCAGGATGGGGAATTAAATACACCTGAAAAAAGATGGGGAGGTATCCAACGTTCTGTTGAAACAAATGATTTTGAAGCGGCAAACGTAGAATTCATTGAATTTTGGGTAATGGACCCATTTATCTATAATGATAACCCGAATCGTGCCGGTGATCTATATTTCAACTTAGGTAATGTATCTGAAGATGTTTTAAATGACTCACGTAAGTTTTTTGAGCAAGGCCTGCCCGGACCTAATGAAACATCTGAAGTAGATCAGACTGTTTGGGGTAATATTCCTACAAAAACAAGTTTGGTTAGCGCATTCAGTAACGAACCTGAAGCACGATTAATGCAGGATATTGGTTTTGATGGATTAAATGATGATCAAGAGCTCGCTTACTATCAAGATTATATCAATTCAATTAATAACCTCCTAAATATGGGGCAATTAACTGATGAAGCTTATCAAAATATCATTAATGACCCTTCATCGGATAATTACCACTATTTTAGAGGAAGTGATTTTGATGGAAGCAGAACAAATATTCTGGACAGATATAAAAACTTTAACGGACCGGAAGGAAACTCTGTGCCATCTGAATATTCACCTGAGGGATACTCAACTGCAGCTACATCAATACCTGATCAGGAAGATATAAATGGAGATAACACTTTAAGTGAAACTGAAAGCTACTACCAATATAAAGTTCGACTGGATCCTCAGAACATGCGTGTTGGTGAAAATTATATTACGGATGTAAGAACAGCTGAAGTTGATTTAAAAAATAACACCTCTGAAGAAGTTAAATGGTATCAATTCAGAATACCTGTAGCTGCACCAGATAAAACCATTGGTAATATTTCAGATTTCACATCCATTCGTTTTATGAGGATGTTTTTAAATGGATTTGCTGATACAACCATACTTCGTTTTGCTAGTTTAGATTTGGTAAGAAGTGAATGGCGAAAATATGGAAACGATCTTCTTGAAAGAAATGAAACTTTAATTGAAAACGAAAATACAACATTTACAACTGGAGCTGTTAACATTGAAGAAAATGCAGAACGTACTCCTGTTAACTATGTACTTCCTCCTGGAATTGACAGAGTAATTGACCCGGCAAACCCTCAGATCAGACAATTAAATGAACAGTCCATTACATTAAAAGTAAACGATTTACCCAAAAATGACAGACGAGCAATTTACAAAACAGTGAATCTTGATATTCGTCAATATGGTAAATTAAAAATGGAAGTTCACGCTGAAGAAGTTGATGAAGGCTCAATCGGTGATAATAAAGTTAGGGCCTTTATTCGTATAGGTAGCGATAGTAAGGACAACTATTACGAATACGAAGTGCCACTTGAAATGACTGCTCATGGAGGATCAATGAGTGAAGAAGAAGTATGGCCGGAAAACAACCAAATAAATTTTGATTTAAGCCTGTTTCAAACAGTTAAATTACAAAGAAACCAAAGCTCCACTTCAACGAATGAAGTGTATATGATTCAGGATGGTGATAACTGGGTTAAAATAAAAGGTAATCCAAACATGGGTAACATAAAAACGATTTTACTTGGTGTTAGAAGTACTGTGGCTGAAAAACCGGTATCATTTGAAACATGGTTTAACGAACTTCGCTTAACGGATTTTGAAGAAGAAGGTGGATGGGCAGCCAATGCCAGAATGAATATCAAACTTTCAGATTTAGGTAATGTTTCTTTGGCAGGAAATACTTCTACAGTTGGATTTGGAAGTGTTGATCAAAGTGTTACAGAGAGAAGTCAGGAAGATTTTTATCAATATGATATTGCAACCAATTTAGAACTTGGTAAATTTTTAGGAGCCAACTCTCGCCTGTCTGTTCCATTCTATTATTCCCAATCAAAAGAAGTCACAACTCCTGAATATTATCCGCTTGACCCGGATATTAAAATGGATGTTGTGCTTGATAATGCGAATACAAAATCAGAAAGAGATAGTATTAAAAACCTCTCTCAGGATGTGGTAACAAGAAAAAGTATCAACTTTACAAATGTTCGACTTAAACCTAAAAAAGACAGTAAGAAGGCGAAGATTTATGATATCTCTAACTTATCAACAACATACGCATATAACGAAACAAAGTCGCACGATGTAAATACTGAAAAAGCTATTGATAAGGACTTCAAAGCTGTTATTGCATATAATTTTACAAACAGACCTAAAAATTACCAACCATTTCAAAAGAGCAAGGCATTAAAAGGTAAAGCCTTTAAAATCATTAAAGATTTTAACTTTTATTTAATGCCAACACAAATATCATATCGAACTGAAATGCTAAGGGATTATAAGCAAACACAACTTAGAAATGTAAATAACCCCGATTATAAAATTCCAATAACAATTAGTAAAAATTTTAATTGGAACAGGTATTTTGACTTGAACTACAACCTAACAAAATCTTTAAAGTTTGATTTTAGTTCTGCAACAAATGCCCGCATTGATGAACCTGAAGGCATTGTAGACAGGGATGCATATAAAACTGAATATGAACTTTGGAAAGACTCTGTTCTGACCAATATTTTAAATGGAGGTAGAACAACAAACTATCAGCATAATTTCAATGTTAACTACAATATTCCAATTAATAAACTGCCTTATTTAAACTGGGTCAACACTAATATTAGGTATACAGGTAAATATTATTGGCAAATTGAGCCTCAGTCTACTGATGATGATATTGAATGGGGAAATACCATTAGCAACGGTAATAACATTCAAGGAACTGTTAACTTAACAATGAATTCGCTGTATAATCAATCAAAATATTTAAAAGGATTATCGCGCAAATATTCTAACAACAGGAGAAACAAAAATCAAAATCAGAAACGAACAGTTCGTTATAATAAAGATGGAATAACGCTAAAAAAAGGTGAATCTTACATCATTAATCATAAACTAAAAACTACAGATGTTAGAGTGCGGATGTTTGATAAAAATGGAAGAACAGCAAGAGGAAAAATAGTACAAATAAACGACTCTAAAACTGAATTTGTTCCGGAAGCAGACTATGATAATGCCAGAGTTATGGTAAGTGGAACTGTAGAAGATAAAACAACAGTATTAAATCTTATTGTAGACCACTCTGCAATGTTATTAACCGGAATTAAAAATGTAAGCTTAAGTTATACAGAATCAAACACAACCATACTTCCGGGATATCTTCCGGACTCAAAATTTTTAGGAACATCTACATACAATGGTTTTAATGCGCCTGGATATGGTTTTATTTCCGGCCTTCAGGACAGACGTTTTGCGCAAAAAGCAGCAGATAAAGGATGGATTACAATAGATACCATCAATAATCCATACATCATGACTGAAATGAAGGATCTGACGCTTAAAGCATCTATACAGCCTATAAATGGTTTAAGAATTGACTTGAATGCAAACAGAAGGTACGCCAATAACATGCAGGAATACTATTATCAGGATGGAGGTTCATTTAATGCATACAACACTCGTGAAAGTGGTAGTTTTTCAATGACTTACAACATCATAAGAACAGCATTTAAAGATGTGGGTAAAAGTGGTTCTTTCGAATCTGAAACATACAATAAGTTTTTACAAAACAGATCTAAAATAGCCAGTAGACTTGTAAACAAGAGGCTTGCTGCAAATGCCAATTACATTTCTGACGCTGTTGCTTTAAATCCTGAAAATCAAAATCCGAATGGATATGGTTTAAATTCACAAGATGTATTAATACCAGCATTTCTTTCTGCATATAGTGGAACTGATCCGGATAATATTTTTACAACCTTATTCCCTTCTGCATTTTTGATGCAACCAAACTGGAGAATAACATACAATGGACTGTCCAAAATTGACTTTTTCAAAAAGTATATTCGCTCATTTGACATCAGCCATACCTACAAATCAAATTATACATTAAGCTCGTATGCATCAAACTCTGATTATTCTGAAGACTACTCAGGAATCAGTTGGATAAGAGATGTTCAGGAGAATTTCATCTCCCAATATCAGGTAAATGCAGTAACTATTACGGAGTCATTTCAACCTTTGATTGGTTTTAACATCACCTGGAACAATAGCTTAATCACAAAATTCGAACTGGCTAAATCAAGAGGTCTTAGTTTAAGTTTAACAAGTAACCAACTCGTTGAAAATTATGATGATAAATTTACTGTAGGTTTAGGATATAGATTTGATAAAATGGATATGATTCTTGGCAGCGGCAGAGGGGCTAAAAAAATGTCGAGTGACTTAAATTTAAGCCTTGATTTATCGATCAAAGATAATATGTCGCTTATTCGACAAATTGAAGATAATACAAGTCAATTAACTGCTGGAGGTAAAATTACTGCTATTAACTTTACGGCTGACTATGTATTAAGCGATAAATTTAGCATGCAGGTTTATTATGACAGAACTGTAAATAACCCATACATTTCTACATCGTACCCAACAACAACAAGTAATTTTGGTGTAAGCTTCAGTTTTTCATTATCACAATAGAGGATTGTTAACCTGAGTTAAATCTTATCATAAAACTATTAAAAGCCATACATTTGTGGCCTTTAATATAATTTTATGAGGCGTATACTTTCACACACATACTTTTTGGCCATTATTGCTTGTTTACTTTGGTCTACAGCTTTTGCCGGAATAAAAATAGGTTTAGAATACACAACTCCACTTCAATTTGCTGGCATACGCTTTTTTCTGGCCGGGATGTTTATTCTTCCTCTGACAAGGAAATTATCAATGGTATGGGAAGCCATAAAAAAGTACCCATTTAAAATTCTGCGAATTTCTATTTTTCAAACAATTATTCTGTACAGCTTATTTTATTGGGGTGTAAGTAAAGTCCCTGGTGCAATTGCTGCAATTATTATAGGATCTCAACCATTATTTGCAGCTTTAGTTGCTCATTTTATGCAGAAAAATGACAAGATGAGCTTAAAAAAAACAATTACAATATCCATGGGAATTCTAGGTATAGTATTAATTGCCTATCATAAAGCATGGAGTTCAACAGGAAACTATGACCAGTTTTGGGGCATAATCATTTTAATATTTGCCAATATTTCAAGTGGAATCGGGAATGTATTTGTATCCAGACTTAAAGGCGTTGTTTCTCCTGTTGTTTTAAGTTCGTGGCAGATGGCGTTTGGAGGTTTTGTAATCTTTGTATTTTCTCTATTTATTGAGCCATTCAACGGCTTCATTCATCCATTACCATATTTTCTATCATTAGGTTGGTTAAGTTTTTTATCAGCAACTGCATTTACCATTTGGTTTTTTCTTCTTCAACGTCCAGAGGTGCTTGTTTCAGACTTAAATATCTGGAAGTTCATCATCCCCATATTTGGAGCAATATTAAGCTGGCTTATTATTCCGGGAGAGAAACCTGAATTAATTCCAATTATAGGAATGGTAATTATTGGTACATCATTGATATTTTACGGAATAATTAATAGAAAAAACAAAAAACGTGGTTAAGCTTTGTTTTTAAGTTTATTAATATAAAAACTAAAAACTGTTCCAACTCTATATTCAGACTTTACTATAATATCACCTCCAAATAAATCAACTAAATTTCGAACAATACTTAAACCTAACCCCATTCCATCATACAGTTTTTTCTTATCCTGTGCTTTTTGAAAAGGTTCAAAGATTACTTTCTGGTCCTTTTCTTTAATTCCAATTCCTGTATCCTCAATAATAAATAATATTGAATTAAAATCTTTGGCATCTATACCATTTAACGAAAACCCGGCTTCTATTAAGCTTTCTTTATCTGCTGATTTCACTGTAATTTTCACATAACCATCCGGTGTAAACTTAAAGGCATTTCTTAAAAGATTAGATATAATTTGTTTTAATCTATATCGGTCTATATAAATTTCTAAGTCATCATCCAATAAATGATAAGACTGCATAAACTCTACATCCTCACTCTTTTTTTCAAAAACCAATTCATCTGTTATTTCCTGAACTAAAGTAGGAATATTGGTATCTTGTTTGATGAGTTCTATATTTCCAGTTTCAATTCGGGATATATCAATAATATCGTTAATTAATGCCAACAACGATTCACTACTCTGATTAATTACATTTAAAAAGTGTTTCTGCTGTTCTTCATCAAACTCCCCTGTCATTAATAAATTAGAAAACCCAATAATTGCATTCATTGGAGTTCTGATTTCATGGGATAAATTAGCTAAAAATGATGTTTTTAATTTATCGGATTCTTCAGCTTTTAATTTGGCTTGCTCTAAATCTGAAGTTCTGAGTTCGACTATTTCTTCGAGATAATTACGATGAATCTCCAACTCTGTTTTCTGATTGAATATTTTATTTCGTGATGCTTCTAATTCCTGATTTACAGCAATTAAAGCTTCTGTTTTTTCATTTACTCTTTCAATCAGTAAAGCCTTTTGACTTTTTTGCCATAAGGCCCTAACTCTAATTAAAGTTAAAATGATGGCCACTATTAATAAAACTAAAAACAGTTGAAATAATGTAGTATTTATTAATCGCGCTTTTACATTAACAATTAAAGTTGCTTCATTTTCACTTTCAACTCCATCATTATTTAAACCTTTAGTGCGCAATACAAAGCTTCCCTTTTTTAAGTTAGAATAATTAAGTGCCTGAAAAGCATACCCATCTTTCCAGTCATCATCATAACCTTCAAGTTTCCATTTTATACGATTATCATTACATTGTGAATAGTTAATCACAGAGGCATAAAATGCAATTTCAGAATCACCCAATACAGTAATAGCAGAATCCACATCATACCTTACATCATCCATGATTTCAGATCCATATATCATATTGATATTATTTTCGGAATAGGAACTGATATGAATTCGGGGAACATATGTGTTTTTATATATTTGATCAGGATTAAACTCTATAAAACCATTTATTCCACCAAATAATATATTTCCATCTTTAGTTTTATAATACGAACCATCGTTAAACTCTGAACAAAAAGTTCCATCTCTTTTAGTATATAACTTTCTGGTTTTATCTTTCTGATTGACTCTTAATATGCCTTGATTTGTACTTATCCAAAAGTATCCGTTATCGTCACTTATTATTCCATATACATAACTCTCCATCACGTCTTTAGCCATTTCCAACGAGACTTTATTCGACGGTTCATTAAATAATAGCATTCCGCTTCCAAAAGTTGCTATCCAAACATTATCCATTGAATCTACAGCCAAATCCAAAATAATACATGGTTTATAAGCATCTGCCTGTAATGCTTTTATATCATAGCTTTTATACGATTCCTTTTCTATATCAAACTTGATCAGTTCACCTCCTCTACTTCCAATCCATATGTATTTATGGTCGCTGGAAAATTGCAGTGATGTGTACCTATATCTATTCACATCTTCAGGATATGAAATTGGATACACTTCATACTCTTCTGTATTCAAATTAAACTTAATCAGTCCAACTCTGGATACCAACCATAAGATATGATCACCTTTGATATGGGTGAAATCTGTAATAAAATTTAAATCCTCAAATGAGTACCCCTTATGTTTAAAGTTAAAGAAATCATACTTGCCAGTTGTTAAATGATGCTTGATTAATCCTGTATTCGAAAGCAACCATAGATTAGATGATTCATCTTCAAAAATTCTTAATACATAACTTTCCCCTATAGCTTCTATCTTTGAAAATTTTTCATTGTCCTTCTTTTTACAAAAAAAGCCTTCTGGTCCATTTACCCAATAGCTTCCATATGAATCCTTTGCCAATGCATAAACTGAATTCATCTCATTGTCGGTCTGCTCCTCGATATTAAACTGTAAAAATTTTGATTTATGATAATCATACTTTGTTAAACCATCTCTGGTTCCTACCCATAGAATAGAATTATCCTGACAAATTTTTAGATCTTTAATGATATCATTGGGGATTGAATTATCTCCTTTATGCTTATTATAATACACAACATCATTTGTAGATTTGTTATAATATATAAGTCCTCTGTTTTGAGTACCTAACCAATAACCATTATTATCTTTTTGGAAACATGAGAAGTGCGTTTCCTGATTAGTTTGAAATACTATTGTCAGTTTATTTTCTCTCCAATTAAAAGAATATAAAACATTCTCGGATATAAACTCAACAGTATTTCTATCCGACTCCTGAACTTTAATTATTTTTTTATCACTACCTGATTTTTTATCAGTAAAAATATCACCCTGAAAATAAAACGTACGAATAAATTCTCCTTCATGATTAAATTGTGTTAAGCCTGAAGATGAACACATCCATATATAATCTTCACCTTTTTTTATACTATATATACTTTTAGGAAAGCTATTGCCACCTTTATATACATCACTTAATTTAGTAAAAACATTTTTATTCGGGTTGAAGAAATAAGCTCCCTGCGATTGAGTGCCAACTAAAAACGTATTTGCATCAATTTGTATTATTGCATTGATAGACACATACCCTTTTACATTTGAACTATCGTTTTTAATATAAAAATTAATGCTGTCTTTTTTAGCTATATTAAACCGATTGATTCCTCCTATTGAAGTTCCAACCCATATTACCTCTTTGTTTAAATCTTCTACTATACAATTTATTGTATTATCCGTTAAAGAGCTGGAAAATGAATTATTCTTATTAAATGTGTCAAAAAACACACCTTCTGTGCGCACCAGTCCATCTGAAGATCCTATCCAAATAAATCCTTTACTATCCTCAATAATAGTATTTATTCCTGAATGATAAAGACCATCATTTCTTCCATAAGTTTCAAATCCGCCATATATTGACTGACCTTTAACTGTAACGAAATTTAATCCAAATACAAGTATAAAGATTACATATTTTAGCACACCCTTGGATCTCTCCATTATTCTTCAAATCTAATCTATAATTCTAATTTTCCTGTAATACATAAACATCAACTATAACCCTAAAACCTGAATAGCAACTCCTGATATAAAAACCATAATACCTGCAATAAAGTGTGTATACAGCCCCAATTTCTTTGTTGGAATAAGCTGAATACCATAGCTTGACACTAAAACAACTCCTAACATAGTTAATATAGTTGTTACTCCAAATACAAGCGTAACCTGAAGTACTCCACTTAAACTATATTGTGCTGCAGGATACATTAATAATGGTATTAAAACTTCACACGGCCCCAAAACAAAAATAATAAACAGCACCCAGGGCGTTATATTCCTTGAATCTGTTGGCTCATGTACATGAGAATGTGATTTTGTATGATTATGTGTATGTTGATGTAATGTTCCATCTGAATGAAAATGAGTATGTGAGTGCGCCTTATTTTTTAAAGCTTTACGTAATCCCCATATTGCATAAACTAAACCAAATGCAATTAAGGCCCATGCTGCTATATTTCCGCGAACAGACTCAACAAATTCCAATTTATCAAGACCTATCCCCATAAAAACACCCGCAAAGCCAAGAACAAGAGAACCTATAATATGACCTATTCCGCATACTAATGTTAAAAGCAACACTTTAGATATATTCCAACTACGAGCCTTTCCTATTAAAATAAATGGCAAATAATGGTCGGGACCCAATACCGTATGTATAAACCCGGCACCGGCAGCAGTCATCATAAGTACTTGAAATTCACCTGTCATTTATAACTCCTAACGTGATCATATTTCTTGCTAAAAACAACTGTCATTAGCATTTTGTTAAAAACAAACTCTAATTAATTTTATATATCAATTTCTACAATAGTAATTCCGCTTCCGCCATGTTGTATATGTTCATCTCTAAAACTCTTAACATGAGGCATAGTATTCAGCATTTCTCGTAACATCTGCCTTAAAATACCATTTCCTTTACCATGTAATATCTTTATCGTTTCCACTTCACACATAACAGCATCATCAATATGATTTGTTACATTATGAATCGCCTCATCTGCCCTCTGCCCTCTAACATCTATATCAGGTTTGAACACAAGTTTCTTTTTACGGACTTTATCTGCTAAAGTTGCACCTAAACTAGGTTGATTTAAATTTCTTAGAGCTTGCTTCACCTGCTTATTACTAACCTTCTCTAAACTAGATACTTTAACATTAGTCATCAAATGACCAAATGCCACCAATGCATTTTTACCATTTACTTCCATTACCTCCCCGGGCAATGCCTGTCCCTCTAACTTTACCTTATCTCCTTTTCTAATAATTCCATCATCCTTAACCACTTTAGGCTGAGCTACAGGTTTTGATTTTACAACACCCGAATTTTGTTCTCCTTCAACAAATTCCTCTTCCTGAATTATAGATTTTTCACCCTTTTTCTTCTGGCGATTTTTAATTCTTTCTATCTCTCTTTCTATTTTCTGCTTCTGCTTATCATCCTGCTTTTCAAGTCGATCTTTAAATTTATTTAACGACTCACGAGCTTGTTTTGTTCGCTCCTTTTCTGCCTGATTTTCTTTTATTTCGCGTATGGTTCGCTCAATTTTCTTATTAGCAGAAGCCATGAGTTCATCAGCTTCTTTTCTGGCAGATTCAATTATTTTGTTACGCTCTTTTTTACTATTCTCCAATTGGTCCAGATATTTTTCATAAACATCCTCCAGTTGTTTGTCTTTCCTTCTGATATTATCTCTCTTTCTCTCCCAGTATCTTTTATCCCGGGCTATTTCGCGAAGGTGCTTGTCAAAATTGATATGCTCCTCACCAATTTGCTTTTTAGCCTCATCTAATAAATCTTCTGGCAAACCAATTTTACGAGCTATTTCAAAAGCAAAAGAACTACCGGGTTGACCAATAATTAATTTAAACAATGGTTTAATTTGATGGGTATCAAACTGCATGGCCCCATTTTCTATACCTTCCACACCTGATGCATAGTGCTTTAAGTTTGTATAGTGAGTTGTAATTACACCATTTAAACCTTGCTTATTGAACTCTTTTAAAACCGATTCTGCTATTGCTCCCCCGAGTGCAGGTTCCGTACCTGTTCCAAATTCATCAATCAATATTAATGTTTCCGGAGTCCCGTTTTTGAGAAAATACTTCATATTCAGAAGATGAGAACTATAGGTACTCAAATCATTTTCAATAGATTGTTGATCACCAATATCAATAAAAATATGTCGGTAAACTCCCATTGTACTTCGTGTATCCATTGGTACTAACATACCACACTGAAACATATATTGTAACAATCCTACGGTTTGTAAACAAACAGATTTACCTCCGGCATTGGGTCCTGAAATTAAAACAATTCGTTGATCTTTATTTAATTGAATATCTAAAGGAACTACCTCTTTACCTTCCGCCGAATTTTGTAAATAAAGTAATGGGTGTGTTGCCTCTTCCCAATTCACTTCCGGATGGTTAACCATTTTTGGTAAACAGGCATTAATTTTCAGTGCAAATTTCGCCTTTGCTCTGATAAAATCCATAATTCCCAAAAATTCATAAGAGAAAACCAAATCATCAATATACGGCCTTATACTATCTGAAAAAGCCAATAAAATTCTATTTACTTCTCTCCTCTCTGCATATTCCAACTCTCTAATTTCATTATTAATCTCAACAATCTCTGTTGGCTCAATAAAAGAGGTTTTACCGGTTGAGGACTCATCATGAATAATACCATTTAACTTACGTTTATTTCCTGCAGGCACAGGTATTACAGCTCGTCCATCTCTAATGGCTACGTTAGCATCAGCATCAACCAATCCTTCTTTACGAGCATGACTTAAAATTGAAGCCATTCTGCGAGATACACTGGATTGCTTTTTCACAATCTCATTGCGAATCCTGGCAAGTTCTGGTGAAGCATTATCTTTGATCTTCCCAAATTTATTTAAGATTCCATCAATACGCTCAAAAATATATGGATATACCATAACTTTTGAAGCAATATCTCTTAAATAAGGATAAGTATTTGATTCTTCTTTATTTTTAAAAAATCGAACAATATCTTTTACTGAAGTCAGGGAGCGTCTTAAATCAAACATTTCCCTTTCTTCTAAAAATAAACCTTCAACTCTTATTCGTTGTAACGGACCTCTAACATCTATATAGTAACTCGTAGGAAATGTAGTTTCTTCAACACAAATCTTCCTAAATTCATTGGTTTGATTAACCCATCGTGTTATCACATCATGCAAAGTTACAAAGCGCATTTCATCTACGCGCTCCTTACCTAAAGAACTCAAACACTGCTCTTTCACCAACTCTCGGATCTTTGTAAATCTGATCTTATCTTCAAAAAACTCTGGATATATCAATGTATTATCTTTTTACAAATTCTAATTTCAAATGATTTTCAATTTGCCAACCACATCGTATCAATACAATACGAATAACAAAATCGTCAACAAAATGTGCACAAAATTAGTAAAATATTATCGCGTATAATAAAGATTAATATTTATCCGAAAATATCTTTTACTCAAATTATCAAACTTTTACTTTACTTGTAAAATATTAATTACGTAACTTAAGTGCAAAATATGTAATGAATGTTTACTCCTGAACCCCAAAAAATATTGATTGTTGATGATTCTCCAACTAATGTGCTTATTCTGATGGATTGTTTAACAGAATACAATTGTATATCAGCTAGCTCTGGAGAAGAAGCCCTAAAAATTGCTCAAAGTGAAGATAAACCTGATCTGGTTTTATTGGATATTATTATGGAGGGAATGGATGGTTACGATGTTTGTTCTTTGCTTAAAACTAATTCTGAAACGAGTGATATTCCAGTTATTTTTATTACCGGAGAAACTGATCCTCAAAGCTTAGTAAAAGGTTTTGGTGTGGGAGGTGTTGACTTTATTACAAAACCTTTTAATGTTGATGAACTTAGAGTTAGAGTTTCAACTCAATTGAAGTATAAAAAATCGCTGGAAGATAATGCCAGGTATTTAAAATCGATTGAAGACATATACGATACAATTACTGATAGCATGTATTATGCTCAACGTATTCAAAATGCCACACTTCCACATAAAACCTATCTTGATAATTTAATGGATGATTATTTTGTCATCTACAAACCTCGTGATATTGTTAGTGGAGATTTTTACCTGGTAAATGAAGTGGATGGCAAATTACTATTGGTTGCGGCCGACTGTACAGGACACGGTGTTCCCGGAGCACTAATGAGTATGATGAGCATGGCTTTTATTAAAGAAATTATTGCAGTAGAAAAAGTAAATTCTCCCGCACAAATTTTAAATAAATTAAGGAATACAATTATTTCAACATTTTACAGCCCCGGAACCGATGAGATATCTGATGGATTAGATGCATCATTAGCTCTTATTGATAAAAAAAGCAACACAATGAAATTTGCCGGAGCCAATTTGCCTATATTCTTAATAAGAAACGAAGAACTAATTGAAATAAAAGGCAATAGAATGCCTGTTGGCTCCTATCCACGACAAGCACCTTTTACATGCCATGTTATTAATCTTCAACATAACGATTGCATTTATCTGTTTTCAGATGGTTTTGCAGATCAGTTTGGTGGTGCTCAAAACCGAAAAATGATGAACAGTCATTTTAAAAAAGCACTATTGAAATATCACAAGCAAAAAATGTCTGATCAAAAAAACAATTTGCATCAGTTTTTTGACCAATGGAAAGGTTATAATGAACAGGTTGATGACATTTTATTAATGGGATACCGCTATTTAAATTCTACTGAATAAAGCTTTGAGTGAATATACATCAAAGCTTTATTGTATTAAGATTTAAACCTTCTGACTGTATTCCTCGGGCATATTTTACGGCAGGCCATCCAAAAACCAGAACATCTCCCATTTCATGATCTACAGGAATACCTAGCCTTTCACGTAATTTTGGGTCAATTTCATTAACCACCCATTTTAACATACCATTCCACAAAGTTCCCACACCATGTGTATTTGCCAATAGTTCAAAATAACTTAATGCAATTAAACAATCCTCAACTGGTGTTACTGATTTTTTGGGAGAAGTAGTAATTAAAATATGTGGTGCATCTCTTAACATTACATCAACCTTTTTGCTTACCCATAAACGTCGTAAGTCATTTAACATAGGCAAATAGGGATGTTTATGTTTGTTTTCAAAAGCTTTATGAATGGAATCATATATAGCATCTCTGAATTTATTTAAATCTTCTTTATTATCTATTACAGAAAATAAAACCTGATTGTTATTGTGGCCTGTAGGTGCATTAGCTGCTCCTTGTAACAAATCATTAATCAACTCCTTGCTAAGTTCCTCGTTTTTAAACTTTCGGATGGATCGTCTGGTCTTAAATAAATTCAACATAGATTCTGAAGAGGGAATACCTTCTTTTACAGATACACTTTCATCCGGATTTTTTCCTAAAATAGATAAAGCTCCTGTTGGACAAATAGCCAAACAATGCTGACACTTTAAGCAATTCCCAACTTTTCCGGCTTTAATTACAGGAATTCCATTTTTTCCATCAATTATTAATACCGGACAATCCTGAACACATAATCCACATTGTGTACATTTACTTTCATCTATTCTAAAATCCAACATAATCAGAGTGCTTTATTCTTCGAAATTTGCCGCAATGATACAAATTTATTATTGATCGACTTTAAAACAGGTATATATTACATAACATACTATCAAACAATAAGCCTGTAGAAATTACTACAACTTTTTTTTATTAGATACACATTGCAGATAAAAACAAAGAGGACATGTATAAAAAAGTACCTACCTTGACCAAAACCTTAATATAAGATCAAATGATATCAGACCTACTCTTGATAATTATGGAAAATCACATTTTAAAAGGAACCTGTTGTAAAACGTAGTTGGATCACGGAGTAAACAGTTGAGCGTATTGCTCACTATTCACTCACTATTGGCTCACTATTCCTTCACTTCTTCCTCACTTATTAGTGAAGGTAAATTGAATCATAAGTGTATATTTTATGTATGATTTATGTTTTATAACCTCTAACAATATACAGTTGTTATATTGCTTTCATATACCTGATAAACTGAAAACATACCCTTAAAACAAAACCATTTGATAAAATAATTGTGATAAAAACCACCAAATTAAATAATTAATAAAAGCTCTGGGGGTATTACAAATTCGCCATTTAAACATTCCTTAACAATATTAGCTTCAAATAATTAAGGCTACCTCGGTAATAATGTCTATTTTTGCGCTCCTTTTAAATGATAGAAAAAAACATTTAATTAAATGATTACAGTTTCGAATTTAAGAATTCAATTTGGGAAAAGAACCCTATTTCAAGACGTAAATTTAAAGTTTACACAAGGTAACTGCTACGGTATTATTGGTGCCAACGGAGCAGGAAAGTCAACTTTTTTAAGAATTTTAAGTGGAGAGCTTGATTCTACAGGAGGTTCGGTTACTTTCGGACCAGAAGAGCGACTTTCTGTACTTAAGCAGGATCACCACGAGTTTGATGAATTTACAGTTTTGGATACTGTAATGATGGGACACACCCTTTTATGGGAGGTGATGAATGAGAAAAATGAGTTGTATGCTAAACCTGATTTTTCAGATGAAGATGGCGTTCGCGTTTCTGAATTAGAAGAAAAATTTGCTGAGATGGATGGCTGGAATGCTGAAAGTGATGCAGCCAATTTATTAAGTGGATTAGGTATTAAGGAGGAGTTACACTATGTTCAAATGGGAACGCTTAGTGGTAAACAAAAAGTAAAAATCCTTTTGGCCAGAGCTTTATTTGGAAAACCAGACAACTTGCTTTTAGATGAGCCTACCAACGACCTGGATTTAGATTCAGTAAGCTGGTTAGAAAACTACTTATCTAATTTTGAAAACACAGTTTTGGTTGTATCTCACGACCGTCACTTCCTGGATTCTATTTGTACACATACTGTTGACATCGACTTTGGTAAGGTTCAGTTATTTTCCGGTAACTACAGTTTCTGGTACGAATCAAGCCAGCTTGCACTTCGTCAGCAACAGCAACAAAACAAAAAAGCAGAGGAGAAAAAGAAAGAACTTCAGGAGTTTATTGCTCGCTTTAGTGCCAACGTTGCTAAAAGTAAGCAAACTACCAGTCGTAAAAAGATGCTTGAAAAACTAAATGTGGAAGAAATTCAAGCATCAACACGTAAGTACCCTGCTATCATTTTTACTCCCGATAGAGATCCTGGTAACACCATTCTTGAGGTTAGAGATTTAAGCGCAAGTATTGAAGGAGAAGTACTATTTAAAGATGTTTCGTTTAATATTGAAAAAGACGATAAAATTGTTTTCCTTTCAAAAGATCCTCGTGCCATGACTGCTTTCTTTGAAATTATAAATGGCCATAAAGAACCGGATACAGGAGAATACAGATGGGGACAAACCATCACAACTGCTTATCTTCCTGTAGAGAACTCTAATTTCTTTGATAAGGATATGAGCATTTTCGATTGGTTATGTCAGTTTTCGGATGATACTACAGAAGTATTTATTAGAGGGTACTTGGGTAAAATGCTTTTCTCAGGAGAAGAAATTTACAAAAACTGTAAAGTACTTTCCGGAGGAGAAAAAATGCGTTGTATGATTGCTCGTATGATGCTTAGAAATGCAAATACCATGATTCTGGATACGCCAACAAACCACTTGGATTTGGAATCTATTCAGGCATTCAACGAAAAGTTAACCCAGTTTAAAGGTAATGTTCTTTTCTCAAGTCATGACCACGAATTTATTCAAACAGTAAGTAATCGTATTATTGAGTTAACTCCTAACGGAATTATTGATAAACAAACTGAATACGATGATTATATTACTGATGAAGAGTTAATGAAGAAAAGAGATAGTATGTACAATTAATAAAAACAGATAGTTAGTTTATAGCTTAATATACTATTACACAATATTTCGATGCCAATCTATTAATTTAGGTTGGCATTTTTGTTTCTATAAATCTTTTGAAAAAATGATATCTGCCTGATATCAAAATTTGATTTATTAGTTATTTTTGCTCTCAAATAATATTTAACCTATTAATAAGTGAACATTCAATCGCAACTTATAAATAAGATTATTTTTAATAGTCATTTCTGTCATAGAATAGAATGTTCATTACTGTCACTTTTCTTTTTGGTTATTTTTTCAGAACTGTAGTTTTAAGATTTACTCAACGAACACTCTTGAGATATATCAGATACATATATCTCTCTCAACAAATCTTTAAAACATAATTATCTGCGTAACACGGGATTGTTGTATTCTTATTATACACTTAATACCCGAATTATGCCATTATCATATTCTGAAAGATGACACCATACATTTCATATTTAAACGAAGTAGTAAATAAAAACCACAACCTGATTGAAAATTATAAAGCTCCTGTAAACTGGATTAACAATGGGTCTGTTTACGCTTTGGAAGCTGAAAGAAAAGAACTATTCGATTACCTTAATAATTCAGTAAACCATTCATATAAAAACAGTAAACCCTGGCACAATAGCATTTCAAAAGGCTGTCAATTATGTGCTGAAGGTGCCTGGTCTTGCTTATTTATTAATAATATATGTAATGCCACGTGCACATTTTGTCCAACGCAACAGGATAATGATGAAATTCCGGCAACACAAGGTTGCAGTTTTAATACTCCTGAAGAGTTTGCTGATTATATTAACTATTTTAATTTTAAAGGTGTTAGCATAAGTGGCGGAGAGCCATTAAAAACATTTGAAAAAACAGTAGCATACATCAAAGCTGTACGCAAGTATTGTGATAAAAACATCTATGTATGGCTCTATACTAATGGTATTTTAGGAACTCCTGAGATTTTTAAAACACTAAACGATATAGGTGTTGACGAGGTAAGGTTTAACCTTGGTGCCAGTAATTATAATATCAACTTAATAAAAAATGCCAAACCACATATTAAAAACATCACAGTTGAAATACCTGCCATTCCTGAAGATTATGAAAAACTAACCACTCTTCTTCCTCAGCTAATTGAGGAGGGTGTTACCAATCTAAATCTTCACCAACTTCGTTTGACGCCATACAACATCTCAAAATTAGCCTCTAAACCATACACCTTTACACATGGCACACCTCCTACTGTTATAGAATCTGAATTAACAGCATTAAAAGTACTAAAATATGTATCTGAAAATCAATTGTCAATTGGAGTTAATTATTGTAACTATCACTACAAAAACAATTACCAAAAGGCAGGTTTTAGAAAACATATTTCGTCAAAGTTTATTAATGATAAGAATATAATAACAGAGTTAGGTTTTATTAGAAAGATTACAAGCGACGGAGAAAATGAGGCTATTGACCTAAACAATATAATGCTTGCACCTGAGGCGAATGATAAAATAAAAGTTTCATATTCACATTATTCATTAAGTGATTCAAATGATTTACAAAGTGATGTTGAAACCTTCAATATCAATACAAAACAATATTACTTAAAATCAAAAAAATCTATTAGTAATATTGAAACCACACCTAAGCTATTTCTTGATAACATTAAACTCAAAACTTGTAGAGATATATCTGATGATTCTCTTTTTAAAATCTTTCAAAAAGAAATTATAGAAGATGAATTTCCAGAGTATTATTAATATTAACCGCAGAGATCAGATCTTATCATCTGGTCTCTTTTCTATTATTTGCCAAATGATTTATTTTCCAGCTCAATCACCTCTAAGTCTTTTATTTCTCCTTCCTCCAATACAAAGCGAATAGCAGTTCGTACTGCATGAAAACCAGAAAGACCTGCAGCACCTGGATTAATATGTAATAAATTTAGTTGATCATCGTAAATCACCTTTAGAATATGCGAATGTCCATCAATAAATAATTTTGGTGGATTCTTAAATAACTCATGTTTTACGCGTCGATCATATTTTCCCGGATAACCGCCAATATGTGTAATCCACACATCCACACCTTCACACACAAATCTTTCATGCTCATTTAAACTTCGACGAATTACAGCATCATCAATATTACCATAAACAGCACGAGTTGGTTTAAAATCCATCATGGCATCCAAAACTTTTATATCTCCAATATCACCAGCATGCCATATTTCATCACACTCAGCAAATAACTTTATAAACTTTGGATCAAAGTATGAGTGCGTATCAGATAAAAGTCCAATTCGTTTCATGTTAATATTTTTTATTGTGCGAAAATAGCTTAATTTAGATAAAATCAACGGGTCAAAAGTTTAAAGTATCAATATAGAAAAACAGCTCTGAACAAAGTGTGTTTTAATTATTGATCAAATAAAACCTAAACATATTAATCTTTATACTTTTGCCTAAATACGTATATACTTGAAAAAATGAAAAAACTAATATTAGTCCGACATTCAAAAACAGAACAATTATACGATTACAGTAAAAGCGATTTTGAACGTAAGCTTTTACCCCGGGGACATAAGGATGCGGAGCTTATTGCTAATCAACTCAAAGCAAAAAACATTTTACCTGATTTATATATAACAAGTAAAGCTAAAAGAGCAAAGCAAACGGCTAAAATTTTTGCTGAACAATTAAGTAAGGATGCCAACCTGATTATTAAAGAACAGTTTTTATATGATGGCTATACAACTGGCGAAATCCTTTCATATATTGAGAAATTTGGAACGCAGCATAATTGCATCATTATATTTGGTCACAATCCTGATATTGCCAGTTTAACAACCAGATTAGTAAGTGATGACTTATGGCACTTCCCTACCAGTTGTACAACTGTAATCAACTTTGATATTGATAATTGGAAAGATATTGAAGTTGGAGCGGGCAAAATGGAACTATATTTATACCCAAAGATGTTTAAATAAAAAAGCCCTATTTAATACTTCAAAAATGGGAGACACTGATTCACAACTTGATCAAACTAACAATACTAAAATCAGCATGTATTGTTAGTTTATATAACTCATATAAATTGCACAAATTAGAATATGAGAAGGAATCAAACACTATTATTATAAAATTACAAAGAGTTCACCGAAGTAAATCCTTTAGGATTTAATGAATTTCAATATAAAACAAAAAAACTCAGTGTCTTAGTGCCTCTGTGTTCATTTTTAATACTTAATTGACAATATTAATTAAAATGTAAGTTCTTTATCCTTGCTCCTTTATACTTTATTGGCCTTAGTCTATCACTCCTGACCCTATCAACTCTTCATTGTCATACCATGCTGCAAACTGTCCTGAAGTAATTCCTCTTTGAGGTTCGTCAAACACTACATACATGCCATCCTCTCTGCGATGAATAACTCCTTGCTGAAGCGGTTGACGATAGCGAATTCTTATTTGCAGTCTACGAGACTCTCCTACCTGCATTGCTAAATCAGGACGAACCCAATGCAACTCGTCAGTATTTACTTTTAATACCTGACGAAATAATCCAGGATGTTGTTTTCCCATCCCAACATAAATCTGATTAAATGGAATGTTGGTACCAATGATAAACAAAGGCTCAGGAAAGCCTCCAATATTTAACCCTTTTCGCTGGCCAATAGTATAAAAATGTGCACCACCATGCTCACCTACCCTTTTTCCATATTTGGGATGAAACACATATGGCTGACAAAGTTCTTCTAATACTTCGTCAGTAGGATTTTCTTTAGCTTGATTCCAGTCTCTATCAAACAATTCACAATCTTTATCAATGATAAAAACTTTACCTTTCTTTGATTCCAACTTTTGCTGAAGAAAAACAGGTAAATCTACTTTACCTACAAAGCATATCCCTTGTGAATCTTTTTTATGTGCAGTAACTAAATTTAATTCATTAGCAATTCTTCTAACTTCAGGCTTCACTATATCTCCAATTGGAAACAAAGCCTTAGCCAATTGCTCTTGCGATAACTGACACAAAAAATAACTTTGATCTTTATTACCATCACTACCTGCTAATAATCGATGGTATTCTTTACCATCCTTAACAATCGTATCTTTTCGGCAATAATGGCCGGTTGCAACGTAATCAGCTCCAAGTTCAAAGGCTTTATCCATAAAAACATCAAACTTAATCTCTCTGTTACAAAGCACATCTGGATTAGGCGTTCTTCCTTTCTCGTATTCGCTAAACATATAATCCACCACCCTGGCCCTGTATTGCTCACTTAGATCTACATAATGAAAAGGAATATCCAGCTTTTTTGCCACAGCCATAGCATCAAATTTATCTTCTAACCATGGACAGTCAGCCTCTAAAACTCCTGTTGTATCATGCCAGTTTTTCATAAACAAGCCAATCACCTCATAACCTTGTTCTTTTAAAACATAGGCCGCCACACTTGAATCAACTCCTCCTGATAATCCGATAACAACTTTCTTCTTTTGCATTCTGTTTTCTAAATAATTATAAGCAATAAAATTAGCGCACAAAGATACATTTTTTATGCACAAAAAACACCACTCAATAAATACTTAATAAACATGCTATTATAAAAAAAACGTCATATTATCATATAAAACTCCACATCATTAATAACATTATTTCATCTTTTATCGTATAGTCATCATTGATAACAATTCTCAAAAACACCATCTAATAAATTAAAAATGAAAATATTTATCTTCGCATTATTAGCAATGCTTATTCCCCTAAAGGCAATTTCTCAAAAAACATGGACATCAAGGGATTCTGCTACTGTTGCCAAACTAAACAAAACCATATCCCTTGCAGATGCAAAAGTTGAAAAAGCACAAGTTAAAGTAGACTACGCCGACTCTTTAATTCAAATTGGCTCTTCCCAATTAGCTGAAGGTAAAACTTTACAAAAACAGCTAAAAGCAGAAACAAAAACTTTAAGCAAACAACATGCTACTGATCGTAAACCGTTTGTGAAGATTTCAAAATCTAAAAACAGAGATGAAGCAAATGAAGCGAAGGCCGAATTAAAAAAGATTGATACTCAGTATAAAATTGACTCCAAAGAGCTCTCCACCAAAACTAAGGCTAATGACAAATTAATTAGTACAGGAGATAGAAACCTAACAAAAGGGAAAGGTTATATTAAGGATTACGAAAGGACTTTAAAAGATGCTCAGGCTAATTTAGAATACGCTAAAGAAGAATTAGAGTGGACTCTGGAAGATTTAAATGCTGTTGATGAACCTAAAGACTCTAAAAAGAAGAAAAAGAAATAGACAAAGGATATAATTCAAAAAAGCCAGCTTGTAATTGTTACACAAGCTGGCTTATTTTCTTTTAAATTTTATTCAACCTCAGAATATTATATTTTTACCAATACAGCTTTTGAATCATCATTCTTCACTACTGATTCAATAAACCCAACAAAGTCATTGTATTTTTCTTTGGTATAATGTCCCTTTTTAAGAATGAATTCTCTTTCATACACAATACTCTGACCATCTAGGGTTGCCGTACTATGATACTCTCCAAATTCTGATAATATATTTACAGGATCAGGAAGGGCTTCCATTTTATATCCTTCAGGAATTAAATATTTAACAGAATCATTTTCACTGTACGGTCTTGATATCATCACAGGCGAAACTCTGTTTCGGGAATATGGGGGTGCACTGGTCATTTTATTCATGGTATTTAATGGAATAAACACCCTATCACCCATTTTACTTCCAAACATAGGTAATGTAATAGACAACTCCTTTTCTAACCATGGCTTACGTTCTTTAAATGGGGTAATCTTATAACTTTCCAATTCAAAATGAGGTAGATCAATTGACTTAATCACTCTTTTTCTTCGGTCAGTTTCATCTAAAACTGTTAAACCTAACATTTCTGCAAAATGAACACCTTTATATACTGACTTTGATTGAATCTTTGTTAAATCAGTCAAACTGATATCTACTGTTGCTGTTGTAAAAATATTATCATCTTCTACAGTGTATTTGGGAGTTTTAATTAACTCTCCACCATCTTCTTTTATCATTAGTGCATATCGATCATCAGTAGAACTACCCAAATAACCGCATGGATAATAAGAATTTGTACATTCTAACCAAACCGTATCGTTAGGTAAATGCACACATGATACGATATGATTAAAATAATTACTAACAAAATCCTTATTTGTAAAACGCTGACCTCCTGAGTAAATCAATGTGTAATAAGCTTTATATCCTAACTTATTTAAGAGTGTAACTACATAATTAGAAAGTGCTTTACAATCGCCATAAGATAATCGATCTACTGTTTCTGCAGAAAATGGTTGATATCCACCAATACCTTCCTGAATACTTACATATCTGTTTTTATCTTGAGAGTATTTATAAACAGCAGCTATTTTTTCATAGTCACTCATTCCTTCTTTAAATAAGCTTCTCACTTTATTTATAGTTTCCTCCGGAACATCATTCTTACCTTCATTTAGCTGTTTAATATATAATCCAAAATTCTCCCATGAATCATACTTTCCTTCAAATCCATCCATCTCAAATTTTTCAGGAGCCACAATAACCGAAGGAACATATTCTTCAAGAAATGAACTTAACACTTCATTTTGTATAGCTTTATAGTTTGTTAAGTTCCACGATCTTTGCATTTTTCCATCTACAATCTCTTCTTTCGCTTTTTCTGCAAGATTATTTTCTTTATAGTGATATGGAAAATCTTCTGGTGTAATAATTTTATAATTTAATTGCTCAACTGCTGTATTAAAATCCTGTAAAGCAAACCAACCTTGTAAATAATAAGCGGAATTGCATTTTCTTTGAAAATAATACTCAACGGTATATGGATAAACAGCATATTTAGGATCTATTACTTTAACCCGGTCATCTTCGTACAACGAAAATCCTGAAACTGAAGCATAATCTTTTATTTCATCCTGTGGTATAGATTTAACTTTTTTACCCTCTGCATCATATACTGTTGCGGAAATCCCTGATATAGACATAAATTTACTATATCCTTCCTGGAACAAAGCTTTATCTTTACCACTCTCCTTCAAAATGGTAATAACATATTTTTCATCATAAATCATTTTTGAAGGAGAAAAGACTTCTACTGTTGTAGTCTTTTCTCTCACAACGGCATCTGCATCTACCATCAATTCCTTGGGAATTTCAGATACTGGATACTTAGGTTCCTTCTTTGCCCAAATACTAATGGAACAAAAAATTAATATAATATAAACTTTATAACGAAGCTGCATCTGCATTCTTTTTAATAACTACTGGTTCGGCTTGTTTTTCGATCATCAAGGCGAAAAGCTGTTTTAAATAATCATACTCTTCCGGTAAGAAAACTGTTTTATCAATGGTAAATTTATAAGTAACAGAAAGTCTGTTTCCCATAACAGAATAGGCCACTAATACGGCTCCTGCCTTTTCTGGCAGAACTATTCTAGCTGGTTTAGGAACTGTTTCAAAAACATAACCATCAGGAATCGTCAAGTTAGACAAAACCACTTTTTCTGTTTTATATGCAAAATCTACAGGGTACTTACGGTCTTCTAATTTGAACGGATTATTTTCCTCTTTTTCGAATAAAAATGGATTGATCATAATCATATCACCCACTTTTTGAGCAACATTACTTACTTTAACCTGATACATTTCACGAACCTCTTTATAAATAGAATCTATATTGGCTAATTCGAAAGACTTAATTCTCAATCCAGGATGTTCTGTTTCCATTGCTTCCAAAAACTCATTTTCACTGGCATAAGTTCTGTACTTCTTACGGAAATCATAAGCTGAATAATCAAATTTGGCACATTGCATTGATCCTTCTGCTTCTAAATTCTCATTCAATTCAAGATTAAAAATTAATGTTGATCTATCTTTCTTATCAGTCCTAAGATCAATCCACCTACCACTCTCATTGTTAATTAAACGACCATTTTTATTCAAACATCTCAATGGCACCATATCTGCAGGCATTAATTCTTCAGTAGCATCCAATAAATATTCTTTTTCTCCAATTTTTGCACGAACTAACATATAATTCAACTTCTCCAAACTTGGATAAAATTGATGAAGCATCCCATTTTCGCGCGTACTAATAGCTAACGGTAATGCAGGGATATCGAGTTTATGTAATAACTGATAAAGCATCATGTTAATATCTGCAGAATTTCCTTTCTTATCTTTAAATACACCACCTAAATGGTCTTCTGAAGAAAATAAAGATTCTACTTCATTCCACTTAATTTGCTTCATGGCTTCATATGCTGCAACCATTTTATCATAAGGATCAGAATATTTATCTTCAATTTCCTTTTTAAGAGAATTTAAGGCTCCTACACCATTCGTTAGTGCACCTCCAAAATGGCTACTTGCCCTTAATCGTTTATTTACAGCTTCCCATGAAGTAGTAAATCCTCTATAAAATCCAGGAAAATTAACGCTCAAAATATCAAATTCAAATTTTGCTATATAATTCTCCCTGGAATCCATAAATGGTTCTTGTTTAAAAGCAGGAACTGTATCCATAAAAAATGTATTAGGTCCATTACTTTTTATTCCTATAAATCCACGGGCTCTTTTTCTATACTCAATTTCATTGGTAGGATCTAAATCCAATTGACAATACTTAACCGGAATTTCCCTTTGAAAAGCAAATTCAGATGGTAATAGTTTTTGAGATGTTTCAATGTCATAAATACTACCAACTTTAATATTAGGCAAGGCTACTTTCATTCTATAGTAGTCGTCAGTAATCTTTAATTTAAAGATCGATTCATTTTTTAATCGCTCTTCAGCAACGTCTCCATTTTCCAGGTTAAATACTTTACCACGAATCTGCATATCTTCCTTTCCCGGAAAAGAGAACTCAGAAAGTGAAACACCTGCTTTTTTTAGAATTTTTACTCGGGTAATTGTGGTAAATGTGTAAGTATTTCCATTGAAGTAACCATACTTACAAAGAACAACTGCTGTAGCACTTGTATCAGGCTCATAAACAGTCATTTTTAAATCTTCAATATCAACTTTACCAAATTTAATAGGGGCTTTGGCTGAGGCTTGGTGCATGATTGCCATTATGCAAAAAGCAATCAGAGTTAGAGCTTTAGTCATTATGTAATGTACTTTTAGGGTTAATAATATTCAACAAAAGTATATGATTTTGTTAAATTGACCCTTTAAGTTAACAATAATTTGACTAATACGTTCTATTTATCCTTCACAAACGCATAATTATATATAAAAATTCAGAGCTGTCCCAAATATTATATATTAACTAGCGTTTCACCCAGACCCGACTTCCTTTTTTTAGCTTGATCCAAAAAAGGAAGGAAAAAAGATCAAGGCTGCACCCATTTCTCTCAAAAAACTACGGCTATTTGACTGAAATCGTTTAAACTCGATGCATTCAAACAAAAACGATTTTTAATCGTCAAACTAACCTTGTTTTTTGGTTCAATGGCTGAGGCCAACTATGAACCTATGCACGAGAGAATCACTTTTTTTATTTAGGACAGATGTGATAAAAATTAATTCTTCAACCAGAATAATGAAACTTTACCACACAACATAAGAGAACTTGAAATTTATTTTTGATAAGTTATAAAATCGAAAAAGGCCATGTTTGGGGAAACAACGGCCTTTTCATTCTCAACTAACACAACACACAAAATTCATTTGTAATAAATAACACACAACACTTAACAAATGAATAGTTAATATTTTAAACTTATCTTAAATGATTTAGCAATATAAAAATAATAGCATCAAAAATCAATATTTTTCACAAAATTAATGTAATATTTTATTGATTTATAATACTTATCTACTCCTCGTTATTCATAAAACCTTGTTTAGTTAATACATCTAGCAGTATTTTACTAAACACCATATTATCTTGTTTTTTATACCTAACATCGGTAAAAACTTGTGCCAACGATTCCTTTTTATTCTCTTTTACAAAGCCTAAATTTTCAGGCAATTGCTCTTTAAATGAATATATATTTTTGATATCCTCTTTAGAATAATCCTTATAATTTTCGTAATGAACAACTCCATTTAATGGCAATCTATCAACTAATTCAGGAGATTCATCAGGGTAACCAAGCGTTACAGTTGTAACAGGAACAACTCCTTTGGGCAGATTTAATATATCAATAATTTTATCAGCCATATAGGTTGTTGTGCCTAAATAACATATCCCCAATCCTTTACTTTCTGCTGCAACACAAACGTTTTGAGCCACCAATAAAGCATCAATGGCACCTGTTACAAACGACAGGAAATTATCATATCCCGGCTTGGCATTACTTTGCTCACACCATTTATTAAACCTATTATAATCCGCACAAAAAGTAAGTACAACTGGCGCACCTTTAACCATTGGCTGATTAAAATGACAAGGTGCCAATTTTTCTTTATTTGAATCATCTTGAGTTACTACTATACTATATACCTGCATATTACCTGTAGTAGAAGCTCTCATTCCTGCATTTAATATTTCTTCCAACACTTCAGCACTTACTTTCTCTGAAGTATATTTTCTAATGGATCTATGGTTTAATATTGTATCAATCATTTTACTTAAATTTTATATACAAAGATATACTAAAAAACAAAAAGGCCTTTCTTTAACAGAAAGACCCCTTTGCATCATCACCAACAAAATATAAAATCGTAAAACCTTAATAGGTTTATTATATTATTTAAATGATGGATAAAGCTTTTAACTCATCCACTAATTTTTGCTTATTATCTTCAACCATTGTGCATAATGGAGCTCTAAAAGTTTCCTGCATCATGCCCATTTCTGCTAAAGCTGTTTTTATAGGAATTGGATTAGACTCGATAAAGCATAAGTCCATTAACTTTTGGTATTTATAGAATAAATCTCTGGTTACTTTAACATCACCTTTTTGAGAGGCATCCATAAGTTTACTAAAATCCTGCGGAATAATATTAGCAACAACAGATATACATCCATGAGCACCTAATAAATTAGCTGAGCATGACAAGAAATCATCACCACTATAAACCAAGAAATCTTTTGGAGCATTAGCTAATATATCAGTAAAATAAGACATAATACCAGCAGCTTCCTTCACTGCAACAATATTATCAAAATCATTAGCCAACTGAATCACTGTTTCCGGTTCCAATCCAGCACCGGTTCTTGAAGGTACATTATATAATACAATAGGAATATCAACAGCTTCGGCCACAGCCTTAAAGTGACTGTAAATTCCTTTTTGCGTAGGCTTATTATAATAAGGAACAACAACCAAGGCTGCATCTGCACCTAATTCTTTAGCTTTTTGGGATTTTTCTATTGCTGTTAAGGTACAATTACTACCACTTCCTGCAATTACTGGTATTTTTCCTTTTATTAATTCTACTGCTCGAGCAACAAGTGCTTCATCTTCCTCATCTGATAAAGTAGGGGTTTCTCCGGTAGTTCCACATACCACAATTCCATCAGTATTATTATTCAAATGGAATTCAATAATTTTATCAAAAGCATCCCAATCAATTTCACCTGATTCTAAAAATGGGGTAACTAATGCAACTATTGATCCTTTAAGTGTAAATGCCATGGTATTTTATATCTTAAACAAATTTATTGATACTAATTCAAAGACAAAATTCATCTGCTATAATTATTATCAATTGACAGATGGAACTCCCAAATAAATTCAATCATTACTTTTTGTGCTACTTAATTAATTGAATTTGAATGGTCAATTCTTGTACTTTTATATCGAATGCAAATATAGTTGCGTTTTAATTAATTGAAAAATTTATATCTAAAAAAAACCATTTTATAACAACTTGTTAATTTTTTAACATTTTGTATATTTGTAAAAAGTTTTGATGATATGGTAACAATTCCACAAGCTGTAGAAATGGTTGTAAAAGTAAAACCATTTTTATCAGAAGCACTTTTAGATGGCTTAATTAATATTTCAGCTTTGGCACGAAAAATTAAACCTGATATTGAAAAGATTATTTCGAAAGAGGCTAAGCATGGTGCTATAGTAATGGCACTAAACCGACTATCTCCACAAGTAAATTTTTCAATAAATAAAAGTATTGATAAAATGAGAACTATGCTTGGAGATATTATTGTACGCTCGGACTTAACTGATTGTACTTTTAGAAACAGTAAAACACTTATAAGATGTCATATGAAAGTAATAGAATCTATTGCTGAAAATCCTGATATCTTTTATACACTGGTAAGAGGTGTACATGAATCAAACCTTGTTATAACAAGTTATTATTCAGAACTGGTAGATAAATTCTTTGAAAATGAAGAACTCATATATAAAACAGAAAATTTATCTGCTATTACAGTCAAACTACATGAAAACAATTCCAGAATACCCGGATTCTATTATTATATATTAAAATCGGTTGCTTGGGAAGGTATTAATATTACCGAAGTTATTTCAACAACAAATGAATTTACTATTTTAGTTAATGATGAAGATGTGGATAGAGCTTTTTCTGAATTAAAAAAGATGAAACGACCTGGTAAATTATATAGTATTTAAAATATACTGACTTAAAAACTACACAGATATTTATAATTATTTATACTATTTTTTTGCATTAGAAAAGTTTAAATAATATTTTTAGCAACCCTATTTACTGTAATAAATGATATAATTGATCAGTAAATATTGTTTTTTAGTCATTAAATACCTTAAATATTGTAACACTATTAAAGTTTTAACGTTACAAGAATATAAAGATTTTAAAATAGAAAAGTTACTAAAACTATCATTAATTATATTGTAATAAAGAAGATATGAAAAAAGCATTCGTTATTGTAGCAACTGTTGTGTTTTTTGTTGCATTAGGCTTAACATCTTGTAAATCAACTCAAGACTGCCCAGCTTACAGCAAAGTTAAAGTTGAAAAAAATACTGAAAACGCATAAGCTAACCTAAATATTATTTAGTTAGTCCAAGGAGCATTCGTTAGAATAGCTCCTTTTTTATTTATTTACCTGCTCTACAACACCTTTATTAGCGTTTTTACATTTTTTAATACTCATTTATAAAAATCACTCCCTTATTTTTTGACCAATTGTTAATGATTTTATACTTTTGTACCTCATTTTTAAGAGAGTTGTAAATTTTATTTCTAAAAAACCTATAAAATGTCAAAAATCAAAATTGGTATTAACGGATTTGGCCGTATCGGTCGTTTCGTATTTCGTCAGGCTGTTGCCAAAGGAACTATTGAAGTTGTAGCTATCAACGACCTTATCGACGTTGACTACATGGCTTACATGTTAAAGTATGACTCTACTCACGGTATTTTCAACGGTACTGTTGAAGTAAAAGATGGTAAGTTAGTAGTAAACGGAACTGAGATCCGTGTTACAGCTGAAAGAAACCCTGCTGACATTAACTGGGGTGCTGTTGAAGCTGAGTACGTAGTTGAGTCTACTGGTTTATTCTTAACTAAAGAATCTGCTCAAGGTCACATCGAAGCTGGTGCTAAAAAAGTTGTAATGTCTGCTCCTTCTAAAGACGATACTCCAATGTTCGTTATGGGTGTAAACAACACTTCATACACTAACGACATGAACTTCGTTTCTAACGCATCTTGTACAACTAACTGTCTTGCTCCTATCGCAAAAGTATTAAACGATAAGTTTGGTATTGTTGAAGGTTTAATGACAACTGTACACGCTACTACAGCTACTCAAAAAACTGTAGACGGTCCTTCAGCTAAAGACTGGAGAGGTGGACGTGGTGCTGGTCAAAACATCATTCCTTCTTCTACTGGTGCTGCTAAAGCTGTAGGTAAAGTTATTCCTGAATTAAACGGAAAATTAACAGGTATGGCTTTCCGTGTTCCAACTCCAGACGTATCTGTAGTTGACTTAACTGCTCGTTTAGCTACTGAAACTACTTACGAAGCTATTTGTGCAGCTATGAAAGAAGCTTCTGAAGGTGAATTAGCTGGTGTACTTGGTTACACTGAAGATGCTGTTGTTTCTAACGACTTCATCGGTGATTCAAGAACTTCTATCTTTGATGCAGGTGCTGGTATCCAGTTATCTCCAACATTCGTTAAAGTTGTATCTTGGTATGATAACGAAATGGGTTACTCAACTAAAGTTTGTGAACTTATCGAGTACATGGATTCTGTAAAATAATTACAGTTTACTATATAAAATTAAAGGCTCACTTTTCAGTGAGCCTTTTTTTATGCTATAAAGTATATCTTTATTAGAAAAACCTTAATGATTTTACACTTGACTTTTCATTATTATTTTTAGGAGTAACGATCCTGTTTTTATTAAACTTATATAAAGACTCAATAGTATATCCCAACGAAAGTTCATTTGTATTTCTGGAAACAAGACTACTTTTAAGTGAAAAACCATAGGAATACCTGAATTGCAGATTTTTAAAAACAGAAACATTACAACTAAAAAGCCCTCTCCCTAAGCTGTGATACATGGCTCCCACAGATATAAAATTATTATAGTTAACCATTAATCCAATAGTCCAATCTGAAGATTGTGTTTCATAATAATTATACAATGCCAACGGCTTTAAGGTAATAAATTGACCAGCCTTGCAACTATATCCTGCCGATAAAATTAATGATCTATCAATATCAGATTTATCCCAAATACTAAACTCATCCTCATTAAATTGGCTTAAAAGATATGGAATCGAGACTCCTAAATAATAGTTTGTTGAATAAAGGAAAGCCCCAAATCCAGTATTAAATTTAGCAGGAGTATTATATGAAGAATTAAAATTTGGGTCGTTATATTGATTTAACTCAAGTTTATTAAATCCGGTTTGACCACTCCAATAACTTCCATTTACTCCTAAAGATAATAAATTGGAATCTGATATTTTTAGCAAATAAGAATAAGTCAGATTTCCCTGATAGACTGATGATACTCCACTTCGATACAATTGCATCGCCCCACCAATTGACATTTGAGTATCATTTAAAGGTGAATGTACCCCTAAAACAAACTGCTTTGGAGCTCCTTCCACGCCCGACCATTGTTGTTGTGCAAACAAGTCAATAGCCAAAGTATTATCAATACCAGTACATGCCGGATTGATAAGAAATTGAGAATATAAAACTTGTGACATAGTTTCATTATGCTGTGCCCATCCAGTACCTGAAAAAACAAGCAATAAGCCTCCAAGCCACACTCCTATTAATATTGATATCTTCTGTTTAAATTGTTCCATAATGAAAATATCTAATTCAAATAAACAAAACCAGTAAACTCCTTATTTAATTCATCAACCTTGATCATATAATAGTAGATACCTTTGGGTAGTATCTGCCCATTATTTTTCCCAACATTCGCATGTCCATCCCAATTATTTTTATAATCCAGTTCTTTATAAACAATACTTCCTGCACTGTTATAAATATTAATCTTAAGATTATAACCTTGAAAATCTTCTACAAAAAACAGATCATTAATTCCATCTCCATTGGGAGAAATTCCCTGAGGAATAAAAACTTTCTGAGAATCTGCCCCTTGAAATTGAACAAACAGCCAGGCTTGTACACAATCCCCATCTACATCACAAATTTCATATAATAACGAATCTTTCTCACAGCGCTCTTCAAATGTTAGATAGATACTTTTATCAGCTTCAATAGATGAATATCCATGATTGAGATCACGAAGGATAGAAATTTCAACAGGCAAATCGTTTAAACCTTCATCATTTGATAGAATATTAACATTGACATATTCTTTAAAATCAAGTTCTACATAATCATCATTTGCCACAGGAACAAAATCAACATCTTCCACAATTACTACAACAGTTGCTTCATCGCACTCTCCATTATTATTACACACCTGATACTTGAATTCATCATCTCCAACAAAACCTACATTAGGTGTATACAAAATCATCATATCTTCCACTTTAACTTCTGCATTTACTGATGATTCAATAACAATGAGCTCTTTAACTCCACTTAATAATCCAGCATCATTATTCAAAACATTAATAGTTTCTGTAACACCCTCATCCATTAACACAAAATCTGAGTTTGCAACCACACTTAAGGAAGTATTAGGTGATGGATTTACATTTTGAGCCACAATAGAAAAGCAATGACTCAATGCATAAACAATACTTAATATGATTATATTCTTCAACATCCCTTTATTATTAATTACACCTATATACTTCATCATAAACCCTGTACAATGATGTATTTTAACTACCAACTTAAACCAGAATAACGTGCCTTTTTATTTTTTTGAACTTCTGAACATGGGATAGCCCTATGCTTTAAGTTATTACAAATCACATATTTTAACACCAATTGATAAGCACTCCCAAAATCTCTTTGAGCACCGGTTAATCCTAATTGCCATTCAACGCCAAAACTTATCCGTTGATAATTAACTCCTATGGTAGTCCCCAATCCTAAGCTTTTCCCATACTCATGATCCATTGTTCTTCTATAAGAAACCAATCCCCATAATGCATACTCTGGAGCCATGGTTGGAAAGATACCTTTCAATGTTAAATCCAATTTTTTATCACGATCTGAATTTTGGCGATACATAACAATCGGTTCAATAAAAATTCCTAATGAAGAAAGTTTATATAAAGCGCTCAGTGAAAAATTATAATTGGTTGGTAAATCTGGTTCGTCATATGACATATAAAGCGGATTATTCTGACTAAGCATATTGGTTACAGAAAATCCAAATTGATAATCATTATATTTATACAAAAAACCACTACTTGCATTAAATCCCCATCCAGAGGTTATTCCTCCTGTGATAGCCATATCCTGAACTGCAGAAGGATAGTTACCAAAATTACTTTCATCAATTTTACTTTGCTCTAACGAAAATGCCAAACCAAAAGATAATGTTGATACATTTCGATGAGACTTTTTGAGCAAAATTTCATATGAAAAAGCCTGATTCAATCCAAATTCTTTCATATTTCCATTACGATCATTATAAATATAACTTCCCATCCCAAGGCTATTTACTACAGGTGCCTGGAAGTTTAATATTTGGGTTGTAGGAGACTCATCCATACCCAACCACTGATTTTGATAAAATGCACTAAAACTATAGCAATTCTTATCCGCTCCGGCACTGGCAGGATTTAGCAAAAACATATCATACATATATAAATTGGTTATATAGTGTTTTTGAGCTCCTGCCAGAATACACACAAATAATAATATAGATAGTACACCTACTTTTTTCATAAACTATCTTGCTCTGTTAAACTACCTTTTTAATGTTATATGACCTTTTAAAACCTTTGTAGTATTTGCTAATTCAATTACATACCAATAGTCATCAGTTGACACCGGTTGCCCCTGATAGTAACCGTTCCAACCAGGATCTGATCCATGATATTTAGCTAATAATTTTCCATACCGATTGTAAATTTTAATAATACTATCGGGTAAATCATTAATGCCATCAATCTCCCATAAATCGTTTACACCATCACTATTAGGCGTAAAAAATGGAGGAATTGTAATATCTAAAATTTCATCCAACACTATCGAAACCATTGTATTACATCCATTTGCATCCATAATGTAAATTTCATGGATTCCATTTTTTAAATTTTTAAATACATTTTCTTCCTGAGGTGTTGAATTATCCAGACTGTATAAATACGGCTGAGTTCCATTTTCAGCATAAACTGACACTTGACCATAAACTGAAGAATCTACTAAAGCAATGATAGGCTCATCAAAAAATACAATTTGAGCAGTATCTCTATAAATAAAGCAGCCATCAGATACTTCAACAGAATATTCTCCTTGTTCACTTATCTCCTTATAAGAATTATCATCACCATCATTCCACAAATAACTTGAGAATCCACCACCTATATCTAATACAAACATTGAAGTTTTACACACACTTGTATCCGAACACAGCTCTAGTTCTGGTATTTGTTTATATTTTACAGTTTGACTATCAAAACCACTACAACCATACTGATCTGTAACTACAACTGTATTTACGGTATCCAATAAATCTGCGATAATCATTTCCGAAGTGGATCCATCATGCCATAAATATGAACTAAAAGCAGAACCTGCATCTAAAGACCAATTTTCTAATGGACAAATAATCATATCTGATCCTAAATCTACCTTGGGAACATCTCTCCAAACAACAGAAACATCAGCTTTTGCAGTACACCCATACTTATCTGTAATCCAAAGAGCATAGTCTCCTTTTGATACTGTTACTGATGAAGTTTTTTGTCCTGTACTCCATAAATACTCCAAGCCATCTCCCTGAGGTCCTGTCAAGGTAGAAGTTTCACCTGCACAAACCGTATCATTTTCCATCGCCAAATTTGGAATATCATAAATAACCACATCAATATCATTAGAATTGTGACAACCGTATTCATCCCAAACATCTAAAATATATGTGCCTGATTCGGTAGCTGTAATGGACGGTGAAATTAGATTTGCATCTCCATTCCACTGATAAGAGTAACCATATTTTTCTTCAGCAACCACTAACCTTGTGGTTTCACAAGCTTCTGAATCCCCGTATATTTCCACGTCAGGTAAAGGCATTACATTTACATCAACCTCATCTTCATTTATACAACCATTTAAATCTTCAATCTGCAATTTATAAGTTCCGGATTCTGAAACCTCTAATGCTCCATCGTTCTGCAACAGCTCATTTGTTTCTGCCATGATACGATACCATTGATAATTCAGTACATTATTCAACGGATTTTCTAACAGAACTTTATCATTCATACATATTCTATATGGATCCCCCAGATCTAATGGTTCTGCTACCACACTAACAACATTAATTTGATCAGTAGCAACGCAACCATAATTATCAATGACCGTTACACTATAGTTTCCTGCCTGATTAACATTCAACTTTGTTGATTGCCAATCTGAATATCTTTTATCACTTTCATCATTCCAGTAAAGATAACTTAGAGCAGTTCCATCTGTTGACGAGTAGTTATCAATTGAAATACTTAGACTTTCGCCTTCACACAACTTATCTTTATCAGATAATGAAACCGATGGTAATCCATGTTCCACCACTTCTATTTCCTTTGTAAACAGACATGTTCCTATAGTAGCTTCAAGTTTAAATAAACCAGCTTGATTAACTCCACTAAGAATTTGCTGATCATCAAATGAGGATAAATGAGTAGCCCCATTGTACCAGGAATAAGAATCATAACCTTCTGAAGCAACTAATTCAATCTCTTGTCCTGCACAAAGATCTTCAGTAGCTCTTAATTCCGGAGGAGCAGCGGTATAAAAATCAACTGAAACTTCGTCAGTAACAGCACATCCATTTAGGTCTGTTGCTTCGACGTAATAAACACCACTATTTATAACTTTAGCATCTTGTAGTATGTAAACTGATTCATCAATAGGATTTAAAGAAATAAATGCTCCAGGATGAGAGGCTGGTTCAAAACTCCAATTGTAATTTGTATAATCAGGGTTCCCTTCTAGTTGCATTGAAACTCCAATACAATCACTTTTATCCTCACCTAAATCAAGTTCCATTGGTTCAATATAATTCAATGATGCTTCCGCCCTTCCTACGCAGCCATTAGCATCCGTTACATCAACCCAATAATTACAAGCTTGAGATAATTCAATATTTTGAGTAGTTTCTCCAGTACTCCAATTATATGAATTAAAACCAGTTGGTCCATTTATCTCTACATCTGTTCCAGCACAAGCTGTTTTTTCTTCCAAAGTAATTTCTGGTAATGAATGAACAGTTATATTTACATCTTTAGTAACCATACAACCATCTGCCGTCCAACCAGTAATTGTATATACACCCGAAACACCTGGAATAATCCAATTTTGTGACTCTACTGTATTGATTATATCTCCGTTAAACAACCATTCATATCTAACAAAATCAGACATATTTGTTACACTACTTCCATTACAAACTTCCGTAGTATTTAACAAGATAGAAGGAATTGCATTTACTTGAATATTTATATTATCAGATGTTATACATCCTCTTTCATCTTCAACAGTAATACCCAGGGTCATCTCTCCAACCTGATCAGCTACAACCTCTGTCTCATGATCAATATCTCCATTACTCCACAAATAGGAACTATAACCTTCATTAACTGCCAAGGTAAGAACCTCATCTTTACAAATGGAAGTATTATTTCCCAATAAATCAGGATTTGACTGCTGAAAAACATCAACAAAATCACTAGCCCTACAACCAAATTCATCTACAGCAGTAACTGAATATCTCCCCTCTGAATCTATATTTAAAGTTGCTGAGGTCCAATCTCCCAAGCGGATATTCTCATTATCATTCCAATATAAATAATCAAAAGTCCCACCGCCACTATTATAATTTTCTACACTTAATATTGTTTCTACACCATTGCATAACAATAAGTTATCTGGTAACTGAATAGTGGGTAATTCATGTTTTACCACCTCTATTTCATTATTTTTAACACACACACCCAAAGTTGCTTCTACACGATAAGTACCAGCAACACTTATGTTACTCAATTGTGATAGATTGGCATAATCGGGCTGTTCGATGCCATTTAAATACCAGGTATATGATTCATATCCGGAAGAGGCCAGAATATCTATCGTTTCTCCTTCGCACAAATTCTCTGTTGCACTTAACATGGGTAAATCCACAGAATAGAATGTTAGCATAACCTCATCTGTAACCGGACATCCATTCAAGTCAATAGCATCTAATTGATAAATTCCACTTTTCTCAGGAGTGGCGTCCATTATTTCGTAGGTATTAGTTGTGTTTGACAACACTTCACTTTCATCTGATGAAACAGGTGTAAATGTCCATTTCCATGAATGATGTAAATTATCTCCAACTAATGTTACAGAACTTCCTTCACAATCTTCTTTATCATCTCCCAAATCGAAAGAAACCGGTTTAACAAAACTCACATTTGCTTGATCTTTTGCTTGACAACCGTTACTATCAGTTACTTCTAAAGAACAAATTTCATTAGTAGTTAATTCAATATTTTGGGATGTTTCTCCTGTACTCCAGTCATATTTCATAAATCCCGAAGGTCCAACCAATGTAATTACATCACCTTCACAGGCACTTTGATCTTCTATATTTATTGATGGTAATGGATTAATAACCACATTTAATTGATCTTGAGCGGTACAACCATTCTCATCCCAAACCTGAAGGTTATAAGTACCAGATTGGCTTACAATCATTTGATTAGAATTCAATCCTGAAGTTCCATTCCACAGATGGATTAAATCTTGATTGGTTGATTCAGCAAACAAAGTAGTTGATCCGCATGCAACTGGATCTCCTGCAATATTTATTTCAGGAAGTGGATTAATATTTAATTCCACCTGATCACTAACATTACATCCATTGCCATCTGTCACGTTTAAGACATACGTACCAGCTTGAGAAACCTCCAATGGTGAATTTTCTATTAACAAATCTTCTGATGAAGCAGACAACTTATACCACTTGTAATCCAATGCTCCCAAAACTGGATTCTCTAATATGACATTTGTATTATCGCAAAAACTTTGTGGTAAACCTAAATCAAACTCCTCAGGAATTATAGCTGATACACTGATTTGATCGGAGGCACTACATCCATAACTATCAACAACTGTAACAGTATATTCACCTGATTGATTAATCTCCAATGCTGCGGTTTCCCAATCGCTAAATCTTAAATCTTCGTTATTGTTCCAAAATAGATAATCTAAAGCTGCACCACTGGATGTATTAAAATCTTCTACTAATAAATCCTTAGGCTCTCCCATACAAATTGTAAAATCATCAGGTAATTGAACAGATGGTAAAGAATGACTTACGACCTGTATTTCAGAAGCTTTTTTACATGCACCTAAAGTAGCTTCTAACCTATAAATACCTGAGGCTTCAACATCTGCAAGCTGGTTTAAATTATCAGAAACACTAATATGCGTGCCGTCTTGATACCATGTATAAGTATCATACCCTTCTGATGCTATAATATCAACAACTTCTCCTTCACATAAATTTTCAGTCAATGATAACTCAGGAGGATTTGCCAAATAAGTAGTTACTGAAACCTCATCCGATACCTCACATCCATTAACATCAGTTGCCTCAACCATGTAAACTCCATTATTAGATGATTCAGCATTTAATATTTGATACGTATTACCAGATCCGGAACTTAAATTTATTATTGTTCCCGGATTTGATGCTGATTTAAAATTCCAATTATAATTGCTAAAAGAATTATCTCCTGACAAAATAATATCAACACCTGCGCACTCCTCTTTATCTGGACCTAAATCTATGGTTGCAGGTTTATAATAAGTTAATGAGGCTTCTGCTTTTGTCTTACATCCGTTTGCATCAGTTATTTCTAACCAATAGTCTGCAGATGTATTCAGCTGAATACTTTTAGAAACGGCTCCTGTACTCCACAAATAATTCGAAAAACCATCAGGTCCATTTATTGTTACAACCTCACCCTCACAAGCTCCCAGATCTTCTAAAACAAGTGTTGGCTGCGAATAAACGGTTACTTCGATACTTTCGGAAACAGAACATCCTTCAGCATTCCATGCTGTAAGTGTATATGTTCCTGATTCCTCAGGAGTAATCCAATTTTGCGAAGTATTATAATTTAATTTTTCACCATTATAGCTCCACTCATAACCAGCAAATTCAGTTGTATTTGCAATAGATGTTCCTTCACAAACTTCAGTTTTATCTATTTGAATTTCAGGAACACCATTAACTGTTATTGCAACAGAATCTTTATTTATACATCCAATTTCATCTGTAACTTCTACACTTAAATCCAGAATTCCAACTGTAGGTGTTGATATGCTGGTTTGATTATCAGAATCTCCATTACTCCATAGATATGAATAATAATCATTATCTACTTCAAAAAACAATTCTTCTCCCTGGCATACAGTTGTATCATTACCCAGATTTACAAGAGGTAAAGTAAACACAACATTTAAAGTATCAGATAAAAAACAACCACCTTCTTTTACCTCAGCCTCTACATAATAAGTACCTGATTCCTGTACTAAACACGTTCTATCTGTCGATAATACTCTGGAATCAGATTCCAACGAATACCATCTATAACTCTTCATCCCATCTTTGGCGGTTAATTCAATCACGTCGCCTTTACATGCCATATCAGAACCATCCATCCAAAATGAGTTGTAAGAAGAAAAATATCCAAAGCTGACACACCCTAATTCGTCATCTTCACCATTTTCATCCAACACACAAAGATGAAAGACACCTGATGTATTCTCCAGAATATATGGATTACCAGTAGATAATTCATTCATATTAATAGCGCAACAAACCCACGCATCTGGTCCTGTATCTTGACCTGGCACGGTCTGCCAACTATTAATATACTTCTTCAGATTTAACTCTTTTCCCTGATTATCATATAGCACAAAAGACTTATTATCTTTTCTTTTTACTATAATATTCACCCAAAAGTCCCTGTTAAAAACTCTTGTAAAAGAAACCTGACGAGATCCATTACAATTGTAGTTTGGTAGAATGGCACTTCCCAATTCATTGGCTATACTTGTATCGGTATTTACCAAACCCGTTACCTGATAAGCATATACCTTTTTTGTTGCATATATAAACAATGAATGATCTGATATATCAAACTCTGCAACCTCTCCCTTTTGTAAAGCTTTTGTATTTTTGGTTGTATTATTGATAAAAACCAGTGTATTATCTTCAATGGCCAAAACAAATACTTTCTGTACTGAATTTGTATTTTTAAAACTATCCGGAGACTTACTTGTATTAATCGCTACATATTCAGTACCAATAGCACTTGTTGGAATTAACTGATCTCCAATCAAATCACATACAGCACTTTCTACATCTTCAATTACAGCATCATCAGAGATAGTAACAGCAATTCTCTTATCTGAGGCAATCTCTGTGCCTGATAAAGAAGCAAAGTTTGAATTATCTTTACATTCCAAACCGTATGATTCTCCTTTATTTAAAACAATATTAAAAGGTTCATTAGCCTTGTGTCCGGAAATATCAATAGCAGGGATTACAGTTATATTTGTATTATCTTCTGTTGCTACTATATCAGCTTTTTCATTAGCTAATCCATTATATGTTTGATTGTTCTGATAAATATTTTGCGACGGGATAAAAAACTCCTTTCCCAAGGCATTATCACCTTTTAAAATAAATTTCTCTGCATTATTCTCATTACTAACTTCATAGTAGACTGAAATATCTGCGTCTGAAACAATATATAAACCTTTTGAATTTATTTTATCTGATGGGGTATTTTCAATATCTGTTTTATTTAGTTCGAGGCTAAACTGAGAGTTTGCTCCAACACTAAATTGTTCTAATACTCGGCTATTTTCTGCTGGCAATATAATTTTAACATTTGCTGAAGAACCAAAGGTTGTAACTCTTAAAAATACAGGGTCATCACCTGTATCTGCATAAACATCAGGAGCTGCAAACCAAAACTCACGATCTATTTGACCATAGGTACAAAAAGTTCCCCCAAGCATTAGTAAATATATAAATATTAGTATTCGTTGCATTTATCTGGTTTATATCTACATACAATGAAAAGAATTCTATTTCCTGCTTTTTAAAGCATCTTTGAGACAAGCCAATAATTTTAGCTAATAGAAGCAATAGATCAAAAACAAATCCTCTCGTTAAAATAACTGATCAGAAGAATGATTTTTTTAGAAATACGATAGGTAAAAGTCTTTTTTCGTATCACTTTTTCATTGAATACGACATCATTTTAAATAAAGTTTCCTTTACTGGCAATGGTTACAGAAGATACATACAATTGAAAAATCATAATTTTGCAGTTCATCAACATATTTTTATCATTTATTAACAATTACCGTTCTTTGATCACATAATCCAAACAAATAAAAAAATGATACTTTTTTTGTTTTTTTTCTAAAACAGTTGTAACAACAACGTTTTCAGAAGTTTTGAATAAAATATTCAATAAATAAAATACCCTGCAATTAGGGACAAAAAAAAGTGCATGATCCATTTATGAACCATGCACTTTTATAATTATTTTAACTTCTAATCTATTTATAGAATAAGTACTTTCAATACTTTTTGTCCTTATATTAATAGTGAATTCCTTTCACTTGCGGATTTGCGATAGAACCTTTTACTTCAAAAACAATATCATCTCCTTCCATAGGGAAAGTAAAACCTAACATCTGTTCAATATTCTGCAAGCTATTTTTAACTCCTGGATTAATGTCTGATATTTTAAGGTTGAAGGCTTCAATCTCTGACTCATTTGGAGCATTAAACCTCATGTTTAAATCTGCTAATAAATTAGCTTTAAAAGCTGGTAACAATAATTGAGTATCATCTACTGTTAACTTGCCATCTTTCAATTGAGAGTTTACCTGGAACTCATTAATTTTCAAATCGTCAGTAGTTAAACCTACCATTGAAAGTTGAGCATTTAATTGATCTTTTTGTTCTTCAGGAACATCAAAGCTCATCCCTTTAACATCAAAATGTAATTCAAATTCAGGTTCCATACCTTCCATGTAATTACCATCTTGTCCAAATTTAAATGTACCTGACATATCATTTTCAAAAGAATCAATGGAATATTTAAAACCCGGTAACATTGGATTTTCAACTGAGATAGCTCCATTACTGTGTGATGCTGAATTAAAAACAAATAATCGAGGTTTAAAATCTTCTATATTCATTCCCTCATATTCCATGTCGAATTCACCTTCCATATCATAATCTGAGGTTAAAAACTCCATTTCACTCAATGTTATATGATGTAAATCCGGATTAAAAAGTAACCTGCACTTACCTGAGGTAATCTCTTTATCGGCATACATGGCATACATTTTAAATTTACCCTGATTAATAAATTCCGGGCTCATTCTAAGATTCTTCACATTAAAATACAATTCTTGCTTCTCAGTTGGCAGTTGAGCCATTATTGTTTCCATGTTAAACTGATCCAATGATCCGTCAAACTCCAAATTTAGTTTCTCGGCCTCCATCACAGCAATAGTCTCACCCATATAAAAGTCTAACTCATCAAATTTCAGGTTTAAGGATGTTAATTTATCCAATTTCCCATTCTGTGATAACTCTAACGCTTCCTTATATTTCATGCTCACACCAAGCTTCTCAGCTTGTAAAATCTGTTCCTGTTCTTTACTTTTTACATCAAGATTATAAAAGGTGAATTCTGAAAAAAGAGGATTAACTTTTAATTTTGTGTATGAAAATTCAAAAGGGAAAACGCCCTTTTCTATTCCAAGCTTTAAATTTTCATCCACCTTTTGAGCCAGTTGAATTCCATATACAAAATTTCCTATTAAAGTAATTGCAATTAAAACACCTAGGGTAATAAATACTTTCTTCATTTGATTAATTTAAATATTTAGGGTTTATAAATAATACACTCCACCAATACCAATCCCCATTTTTACACTTTGATGTAAATGTTAGTAATGCCCTGCGCCTATTCTCTGGCATTTTTATATTTACATGTATTACACCATCATTCATCGTAAACAGATCGGCTCCATATTGATTATTGAAAAAGCAATTCAAGGAACTAAAATTATTAGAATCATCCAACCTTAATTCCAAAGAATATTTTTGTTGCGCAGATAAAACAATTGGACAAGATTCTTTGATCTGTATCGGTAAAGATTTCATTCTAATTCTTTGCTTAAATTTATCCATACCAAAATGAATTCCTGAAGCGGGAAAACGCGGAACTGCATAAGGATTGGAATTATGATCCCATACTCCGGAATTTTGAGCAAAAGCCAATTTATACCCTCTTTCTTTTAAAACATGTTCCATCGATTCCTCAAACTCTCCATAAGGATATGCATATACTTTTGGAACAAAACCCAAATGCTCCAGGAATTGTTGCTCCGACTTTTCAATATCATTAACAAAAGCTTGTATTCTTTCCTCTTTTGATACATTTAAGAAATATGGATGTGCATGAGAGTGCGCAGCAACCTGTATACCAGCTTTAACCAACTCCTTAATCTGTGCCCAATTCATATAATCCGACCATCCAACACTTTCGGTATTTATAAATACGGTTGCATTACAATTGTATTTCTTTAATAGAGGAAAGCCATTATTATAAAAGGATAGAAAACCATCATCCACTGTTATAAATACCGCTTGATTATCAGAATCATTATTCAAATAAAGTTGGTTTATGGTATAGGTTTTAATTTTATTATCGGTTAAATATTTAAGCTGCTGCTCAAACAACTGCTTCGTAGTATTAGTCGTTGGATATCGGTCATCTCCAAACCTGTGATATACCAAACCAACAGCGTTAAAATCAACTGCAAAATGATGATTATCTTCGTTGTCTACTTGTGCACCACAAGCCTGAGAAAGCAGAATTAAAACCAGGCTAATCCAATAACTTCTTCCAAATCGTATCATTTTTATTGATTTTAGCTAGTCTGTAATTATCATATTTATGAAGATCATTAAACTCTATCATATTGCGTAGATTCTGAACATATTCAAATCGCTTTTCTGAATAATTATTCAAATACCAGATTAAACGATATGGATTATCTGAATAAAGTCTCATCTCCCTAAATTGCTTATATGCATTAGCTCTTCCTATTGTTTCCAAATAATCATAAACCGATTCAAAAATGGAATCATACTTACGAAGATAAACCGTGTTTTCTCCTCTTGATTTTCCGGCTTTGATTCTCTTTTCTGAAGAATTATAAGACCATATACCAAAAATATTGTTCCCTTCTCTGCAAAAACGTGAAGTAGCCCATCCACTCTCTATGGCAGCCTGAGCCATTATAATTGAAACAGGATGTGGATATAATCGCTTAATTACATCATGAACATCCTCTGTTTTATAAAATACTTTCAAGCTATCCAGGTATAACGAATCTCTTTCTGTAGCCACTCCATTATTAATTGCTGCATTGATTTTAAGTACTCGTTCTCTCTTTAAATCCATCTTTTGACATGCTAACAAAACCGAAGGAAGCATTAAATCTATAAACTTCTGAGTACGTTCTTTGTAATGAATTTCCCTCATATCAGGAATTGAACTATATAAAACAGGATTAACCTCGTTTGACTCTATTGCCACAATAGAATCTACTGAAGTACAATTACAAACAGTAATATGAGCTCCCTCAAACTGTTTTTTATTATTACCACGATTAATAAAATATAAAACAATGACTGCTACAATCATTCCTGCCAATGGAATATATTTTTGACTGGAAAGTACTTTTTTTAATTCACTTTGCATGGATCATTAACTTAAAATTACTCATATCTAAGAGACTCTATTGGTTCTAGTTTTGATGCTTTTATTGCAGGCATTAACCCGGAGAATAAACCTACTAATAAACATAAAACAATACTGATAATAATCCATCCCCAGGGAACAACAAAACCACTATTTAAAACCATTGATAATATATTTCCAACCAAAATACCCAATAGCACACCACCTATTCCACCTATCACTCCAATTGTTATAGACTCCATTAAAAACTGATTACGGATGGCCTTTTTGTTAGCACCTACAGCTTTTCTAATTCCAATTTCCCGGGTTCTTTCTGTAACCGCTACCAGCATAATATTCATTAATCCAATGGCGGCACCAAACAACGTTATAAAACCAATGATATTTGCAATAATAGTAACATTAGATAGGTTTTCGATTAGCATACGCGACAGATTATCACTCTTTACAATATTAAAATTGTTCTCATCTGTTGTTTTCAATCTTCGTACCAAACGAAAAGTACCTGTAGCTTCACTTACTGCGGCATCTACTTGTGAGGGATTATTCGCCTTAACTTCAACCTTAAAAGACATTTGCGGACGACTAAAATACTGTCTTACATTACTTACTGGTAATAAAATAATATTATCACTCTGCCCGCCAAAACCGGCTCCTTTTTCTTCTAAAACTCCAATAACCTTATATCTACCCGAAGCCAATGAAACCACCTTATCTACGGCATTTATTTTACTTGGAAATAACTTTTTATATAATGCAGCCCCAATTACTGCTACATTTCTACTGTTTTCAATATCCTGTTTTAAAAATCCTCTCCCTTCCTTAATTGTGTGACCTGATGTTGTTATAAAATTTTCATCAATACCAATTACCCGAACATTAGGATTAGATTTATTTGATTCGTACTTTATCGTTGCATTACCTGAGGCCACGTATGAGATAGTAACAATAGCCGGAAACTGAAATAATTCCTTAAACTCAGTTGCTTCTTTATATGAGATATAACCAAAACTCTTTGTTCGATGCCTTTGCTTACCGATAACAATATTTGACCCTCTGCTTTCAATGGTAAAAGTATTGGCTCCCATACTTGTAAAGTTACTTGAAATAGCCGTTTCTATTGATTTTACAGCAGTAATAATACCCACTAAGGCCGTAATCCCTATTACAATTATCAGAATGGTTAAGATTGTTCTTAATTTATTTGATTTTATTGCTCCAAAAGCAATCTTAACATTTTCAATGAATAGTTTTGAAACCATGATATAGGTTTGTTCTTAAATTATTTTATAAATATAATAAAATGACATACATTTTAAACTTTTTACAGAATGTTTGGTTACTATTTAAACATGACAAAAAGCATATTAATTCATTTTTTTTATATTTTTGTGTTCTTCTAATTCTATAATAAATAGAATCATTAAAAATGTTTGATAACGTTTTTTGCTCAACCCTAATTTTATACTTAAATTATAAAAATTTTAAAATAATATTATAGCTATGGCCTTTGACATTGACATGATTAAGAAAGTGTACGCCCAAATGGGAGATAAAGTTGATAAAGCTAGAACCATTTTGGACAAACCACTTACTCTTACAGAAAAAATCCTTTATGCCCATCTTGCTGAAGATGCTAATGAAGCATTTACTAGAGGTGAATCTTATGTAAATTTTAATCCTGACAGGGTTGCTATGCAGGATGCTACTGCACAAATGGCTTTGCTTCAGTTTATGCAAGCCGGAAAGGATAAAGCTGCAGTGCCATCAACAGTGCATGCAGACCACTTAATTCAGGCAAAAGTTGAAGCAGAAAAGGATTTAGCCACAGCTAAAGTATCAAACAAAGAAGTTTATGACTTTTTAAGCTCTGTAACAAACCGTTATGGTATTGGATTCTGGAAACCGGGTGCTGGTATTATTCACCAGGTAGTTTTAGAAAACTATGCATTCCCGGGTGGTATGATGATTGGTACAGATTCACATACAGTTAATGCCGGTGGTTTGGGTATGGTTGCCATTGGTGTTGGTGGTGCTGATGCAGTTGATGTAATGGCCGGAATGCCATGGGAACTTAAATTTCCAAAATTAATTGGTGTTAAGTTAACTGGTAAACTAAATGGCTGGACAGCGCCTAAAGACATCATCTTAAAAGTTGCAGGCATCTTAACTGTAAAAGGTGGTACTGGTTGTATTGTTGAGTATTTTGGAGATGGTGCAGAATCTCTTTCTTGTACAGGTAAAGGAACCATCTGTAACATGGGTGCTGAGATTGGTGCAACAACTTCTACTTTTGGTTATGATGCTTCCATGGAGCGCTACTTAAGAGCTACAAACAGAGATGATGTTGCAGATGCAGCAAATGAAGTAAAAGATTTACTTACTGCTGATGCTGAAGTATATGCAAACCCTGAAAAATATTTTGATCAGGTAATTGAAATTAATCTTGATGAACTTGAACCTCACTTAAACGGTCCTTTTACTCCGGATAAAGCTACTCCAATAAGCCAAATGCGCGAAGAAGCTGAGAAAAACGGATGGCCATTAAAAGTTGAAGTAGGTTTAATTGGTTCATGTACCAACTCTTCTTACGAAGATATTTCAAAAGCATCGTCTGTTGCTGAAGATGCTGTTAAAAAAGGATTAAAGGCTAAGGCTGAATTCTCAATTACTCCAGGTTCAGAACAGGTACGTTACACGATTGATCGCGACGGAATGGTAGATACCTTTAAAAAGATTGATGGTGTTGTATTTGCTAATGCATGTGGACCATGTATTGGTATGTGGGCTCGTATGGGTGCTGAAAAACAAGAAAAAAACACCATTGTACATTCTTTCAACAGAAACTTTGCTAAACGTGCGGATGGTAATCCTAATACATATGCTTTTGTTGGATCACCTGAATTGGTGACAGCTTTAGCTATTGCCGGAGACTTAGGGTTTAATCCTATTACCGACACTTTAGTAAACGATAAAGGTGAAAATGTTAAACTTGAAGCTCCAACAGGAAACGAACTACCACCAAAAGGTTTTGACGTTGAGGATCCGGGATATCAAGCACCTGCCAAAGATGGTTCTGGTGTAGAGGTGATTGTTGCTCCAGAAAGTGACAGACTTCAATTATTAACTCCATTTGCTGAATGGGATGGTCAGAATATTACTGGTGCCAAGCTTTTAATTAAAGCCGAAGGTAAATGTACTACTGACCATATTTCAATGGCTGGCCCTTGGTTAAAATACAGAGGACACCTTGATAACATTTCAAATAATATGCTTATTGGTGCTGTAAACAAATTTAACGGAGAAACAAACAAAGTTAAATCACAGCTTACTGGTGAGTATGGAGAAGTTCCTGCAACTCAAAGAGCTTATAAAGAAGCAGGAATACCTACAGTTGTAGTTGGAGACCATAACTATGGAGAGGGTTCTTCAAGAGAGCATGCTGCTATGGAGCCAAGACACCTAGGTGTAAGAGCTGTATTGGTAAAAAGTTTTGCTCGTATCCACGAAACAAACCTTAAAAAACAAGGTATGTTAGGTTTAACTTTTGCCAACGAAGCGGACTATGAAAAAATTCAGGAAGATGATACATTCAACTTTGTTGACCTTGTTGATTTTGCTCCTGGTAAACCTTTAACTATTGAAGTAGTACATGCAGATGGCTCTAAGGATGCTATTGTAGCAAACCACACTTACAATGCACAACAAATTGAGTGGTTTAAAAATGGAAGTGCTTTAAACTTAATTAAAAAGCAAAATGCTTAAGTAAGGCATTGATAAAATACAATTAAAAGAGACTGTTCATTTTGGACAGTCTTTTTTTATAGGCTTGTGTCTAAGCCTGAAATAGCGTTACACCATAAAAGGTAATGTTATGGAATATCATTACCTCTGTTTAATGCATCCATCACATATAAATATCGAAAAACAAAAGCCCCGGAGCTGTGCCAACCATGACTCAGACACTCCAATATTCCAAACCTCATCGGCTCCTTATCGTGAAATCATTGCAAATACATGGCCATGATCTTACAATGAGCTTGTGTTCAGGTCGCGAAACTTTGCCTTGCTGTTCCATTCCAGTCCCGTTCCCTTGGCGATGCAGTTGCGATAACTTTGCGTAGATTTGCGATGCCGTTGCGATAAACCTGTGTAGAATTGCGATAAGAACAATAAAAAAAAGAGTTGTCAGATTACTCCAACAACTCTTTTCAAATATTTTATTTTGTAACTAATTATCTCAACGAAGCACTCACTTCTCTTTCAAGATTCTTAACCATGTTACTCATAATTTTATCAATCTGCTTATCTGTAAGGGTTTTATTTTCATCTTGTAAAATAAAGTTTACAGCATACGATTTTTTATCGGCACCTAGCTTTTCTCCCTCGTAAATATCAAATAAGGAAACGCTTTTCAATAGCTTTTTCTCAGTCTTCAAGGCAACCTCTTTAATTTGTCCGAATGTTACATTTTTATCAACTAATAAAGCTAAATCACGACTTACCTCAGGATATTTAGGGATCTCTTTATAAATCACTTTTTGCTTACCAGCTACTTTCAATAAGTTATTCCAATTAAATTCGGCAAAGTAAACCGTTTCCTTTAATCCAAATATTTTACTTAACTCAGGACTAACAATTCCAAAATCTACTAAATGAATTTTATTTTTAGTAGCTAAAGAAACACCTTCAACAAATACATCGTTCTCCACCTCTGTTTCAGCTAACATTGCTTCAGGAATATTCAAACGCAAGATAATTTGATTAACCACAGCCCTCATATCTGCAAAAGAAACTTTTCTTTCCTGAGCATTCCAGTTTGCGGCAATCATATTACCTGTTAAGAACACACCTAATGAATGATGCTCTGAGTATTTATCAAGAGAACCTTTTTCTCCTTCTGTATTATTTAAACTATAACAGTTACCAAATTCAAATAATTTTAAATCAGCACTTCTTCTGTTTACATTATGAACGATTGATTCTAATCCACCCATCACTAATGACTGACGCATTCCTCCCAAATCGTTACTCAATGGATTAAATAATGCTACAACATTATTTTCAGGATATTTTTTCAAATCAGCATAGAATCCCGGTTTTGTAAGTGAATTACACATAATTTCACTAAAACCTTGTGATACCAACTGATTTGCTATAATATTTTTAACCTTATGATCATCCGGATTATCTGAATAAACCAATGTTGAATGAACAGCTTCTGGAATTTCAATATTATTATATCCGTATATTCTTAAAATATCCTCAATAACATCAACTTCTCTTTGAACATCAACTCTATAAGGAGGAATGGATAGTTTCATACCCACCTCATCCTCATTAAGAATTTCCATCTCCAATGAAGTCACAATTGTTTTAATGGTTTCTTTTGAAAGATCTTTACCAATTAATCGTAAAATATTCTTCCATTTTACATCTACTTCAAAGTTGGCAATTGGATTTGGATAGATATCGGTAATTTCAGAAGAAATGGTTCCTCCTGCAATTTCCTTAATTAATAAAGCCGCTCTTTTAAGTGCATATACAGTAATATTTGGATCGATACCTCTTTCAAAGCGGAAAGATGCATCAGTACTTAATGTATGTCTTTTTGCTGTTTTACGAACATAAACAGGATTAAAATAAGCACTCTCTAAAAATACTTTAGTTGTGGAATCTTTCACTCCACTTTTCATTCCACCAAATACACCTGCAATACACATTCCTTCCTCTGTATTACAGATCATTAGATCTTTATCAGAAAGCTCTCTTTCTATTTCATCTAAAGTAGTAAACTTACTTTTTTCAGGAAGTGTTTTAACAACTACTTTATTGCCTTTAATTTCATCTCCATCAAAAGCATGTAAAGGTTGTCCCAACTCATGTAATACATAATTGGTAATATCCACTACGTTGTTAATTGGTGATAAACCAATCAACTTTAATTTATTTTTTAACCAATCCGGTGATTCCTGAACTGTAACACCTGAAATAGTAACACCACAATATCTAGGACAAGCCTCTTCGTTTTCAACAACAATTTCTACCGGGAAATCATTATTATCTACTTTAAAATCTTCAATTGATGGTAACTGAAGGTTAGCTTCTTTTCCATTTGATTTTAAGTAAGCAGCTAAATCACGAGCCACACCATAATGTGAAGCACTATCAACTCGGTTTGGAGTTAGGTCAACTTCAAAAACCACATCAGTTTCTACCTCAAAATAATCTTTTGCAGGCGTACCAACAGCAACATCGGCAGGTAAAACCATAATTCCATCATGACTTTTTCCTAAACCAATTTCATCCTCGGCACAAATCATTCCTCGTGATTCCTCACCTCTGATTTTTGATTTCTTGATAGTAAAGCTTTCATCTCCATCGTATAATACAGTACCCACTGTTGCAACAACAACTTTTTGTCCTGCTGCCACATTTGGAGCTCCACACACAACCGATAGAATTTCATCTCCTCCTACATTAACGGTAGTTTTGCTTAACTTATCAGCATTGGGATGTCTTTCACAAGTTAATACTTCGCCAATAACCAATCCTTCCAATCCACCTTTAATAGACTGAACCTCTTCTACTCCGCCAACTTCGAGTCCGATATCTGTCAATATTTCAGACACTTTATCTACCTCAATATCAATATTTAAATAATTCTTTAGCCAGTTGTATGAAATTTGCATTTGTAATGTTTTTGATTTAACCTTTAACAAGGAATATAACAATTCAAAAATCTATTCTTCATCAGAATTTTATTTTGAGCCAACAAAAGTAATTATTTTGATTTCAAGTACCGAATTTTTGTGAATTAAAGATGATATGTTTATTTGTAATTTAATATGCAATGCAGAGCTGTCCTAAATATTTTGGTTAACTAGTGCACTGCCCAGACCGGACTTCATTTTTTGTTATAGTACACAACACAGAAGTAAAAAATGGCAAAGCTGCACCTATTTTTATCAAATAATATTAGTCTTTTTGAGAGAAGTGGGTACAGCCAATGTAACCGATTAAAAAATAGGAATATTCATTTCATATAAAACAGGTGCAAATGCAACTAATTAAATTGAAAAAATTTCTGTTTTATAATTAAACGTAGATTTCACTTTGAGCTTTTTGTGTTGTAATTTCAACTTTTCTAAGAAAGACTATTTATATTTGGAATCTAAATAAAATCAACACTATCGTGACTAAAGAAAAACCAGTAATACTAGTAACTAACGATGATGGAATTCATGCTAAAGGAATACTAACCTTGGCTGAAACGGTAAAAGAATTTGGTAAAGTTATTGTTGTTTCAGCAGACAGATCTTATTCTGCAATGTCGCATGCCATCACAGTTAAAGATCCATTACGAATCAAAGAAGTAGAAGAACGAAACGGGATTCATTTTTACCAAACCAATGGAACTCCTGCCGATTGTGTAAAACTTGCACTTCATTTTATTTTAGATGAAAAGCCTGATTTTATCGTATCCGGAATAAATCATGGAACGAATAGCTCTACAAGTGTTCATTATTCAGGAACTCTTGGTGCCGCAAGAGAAGGCAGTTTAAATGGTGTTCCTTCTATTGGTTTTTCATTACTAAGCTATGATCCGGATGCTGATTTTAGTGAAAGCAAAAGAGTTGTAAGAAGCGTTTTATCCGAAACCATTAAAAATGGTATGCCATCAGGTACATTCTTAAATGTAAACATCCCTGAATCTAATGAACTGGCAGGTATTAAACACTGTAGACAAGGAAACGGAAAATGGGTTGAAGAATTTATTGAAAGAGAAGATCCCAGAGGGCAGAAATACTACTGGCTTACTGGTCATTTCAAAAACCTTGAACCTGAGGCTAAAGATACAGATGAGTACTTTTTAGAGCAAAATTTTGCGACTGTTGTTCCTTGTAAAATTGATATTACTGATTTTGAAACATTAAATAAGGAGATTAAGTATGCCCTGTAAATGCAATAAATTATACATAGGACTCATTATAGGTCTCATTTTACCTATAGTTACATCATGGTTGATATTTTACTTCCGCTTTGGAAATTCATTAAGCATGAATGAGTTTGTAACAGGATTGATGGAAGCACATGGATTTACAAAACTTTTAAGTTTGAGTGTTTTACCTAATCTGGCCATTTTTATGATTGCGATAAAACTTGACCGTTTATTAGCAGCCAGAGGGATTGTAACTGCCACTTTAGTATATGCCTTGGCAATTATAATTTTAAGGTTTGCACTATAATTAAGAAATATTAGAATCAATTATTGAGAAATAGATTTCTTATCTATCCAGTAAATGCCACTCATATTAAACAATACATTTTCAGAACTTCTCTTTCAGTTGTTTTGTTGTTCATGATAGTTGAATATGACCTTAAAAAGCAATTTTGGCACAGATGAAACAAGCCATAAGTAAAAGTACTCACGCACGAAAGTGATTGTTTTTTTAATGAATTAATTGTGGCAATTATAAGAAAAATAAACACATGAAATATTACATCATAGCAGGAGAACCATCAGGCGATTTACACGCTTCAAATCTTATGAAATCATTAATTAAAGAAGATAATGACTTTGATTGCAGATTCTGGGGAGGTGATTTAATGAAAAAAGTTGGTGGAGTAATGGTTCGTCATTATAATGAAACTGCTTTTATGGGTATTAAAGAAGTTATTGTTAATCTTGGCAAAATAAAAGCAAACTTCAAAATATGTAAATCTGATATTTTAGAGTATAATCCAGATGTACTAATATTAGTAGATTATCCAGGTTTTAATTTACGAATGGCTGAATTTGCTCACAAAAAAGGGATTAAAGTTTTTTATTACATCTCACCTAAAATTTGGGCATGGAATACCGGAAGGGTAAAAAAGATTAAAGCTTGCGTAGACAAAATGTTTACCATCCTTCCGTTTGAAACCGATTTTTATAAAACCCATCAGGTACCTATTGATTATGTGGGAAACCCGGTTTTGGATGCCATTGAAAACAGGCCTCATAAAAATGAAGACCTTGAAACGTTTAAAGAAAGAAATCAATTAGATAACCGACCTATAGTTGCCTTATTGGCAGGATCAAGACAGCAGGAGTTAAACAATGTACTTCCTGTTATGATCAGCATGATCAAACATTTCCCTAACTATCAATTTGTAATCGCTGGTGCTCCATCATTTACAATAGATGATTATAAGCCGTTTATTCAGGATAAAGAGGTTAAAGTAATCTTCAATGAAACATATGAACTTTTACAACAAGCTCATGGAGCGTTGGTAACTTCAGGAACGGCTACTCTAGAAACTGCACTATTAGAGTGTCCACAAATAGTTTGTTATAAAATGTGGGGTGGTAAAACAATTACCCGATTTGTAAAGCGTTTTATCTTAAAAGTAAAGTATATTTCGTTAGTAAACCTGATTGTAAACCAAGAAGCTGTAAAAGAAATTATTCAAGATGACTTAAATGAAGCCAATGTACAATTGGAACTGGAAAAGCTATTGAACAATCAGGACTACAGGATAAATATATTTAATCACTACAACCAACTTCATCAAATTATGGGAAAACCGGGAACTAGTGACAGAGCAGCAAAACTTATGGTAAATGCACTAAAATCATAGTGTATTAACAACAATAAAAGCAACATTTTTATGTGGAGTTTATACAAAAAAGAAATAGCCTCATTTTTTAGTAGCTTAACAGGATATTTAGTTATCGGAGTATTTATTATAATTACAGGTTTGTTTCTGTGGGTGATACCTGGAGAAATGAATATTTTATATGGTGGATATGCAACCTTGGAATCACTATTTTATTTAGCCCCCTGGTTATATTTATTTCTGGTTCCGGCCGTTACCATGCGACTTTTTGCTGAGGAAAAAAGAACCGGAACTATTGAATTATTATATACCAGGCCACTAACAGAACTTCAGGTGGTATTAGCCAAATATTTGGCAGGCGTAACACTTGTTGTTATTAGTCTTTTACCTACACTGATCTATTTTTACTCAGTTGTACAACTAGGAAATCCTTCTGGCAACATTGATTATGGTGGCACCTGGGGATCATTCATTGGCCTTTTCTTTCTTGCTGCAATTTACGTAAGCATTGGCACATTCTGTTCCTCACTTACAGATAACCAAATTGTAAGCTTTGTACTAGCTGTGATGTTATGTTTTGTATTTTATTATGGTTTTGAAGCACTGTCTCAAGTATTTGAGTCCAATCAATTAAAAAACACCATTGTCTTTCTAGGTATTGATGATCATTATCAATCCATTAGCAGAGGTGTTATTGATTCCAGAGACTTGATCTATTTTATAAGTACTATTTCAATCATTACTTATGCAACCCGATTAACACTAATCAGTAAAAAGTGGTAAATACTATGTCAAAAAATATCAAACAAAAAATACTACGTCAATCCATTGTTTTGGTTATTCTGGTTATAGGCATAAATTACGTTGCTTCTGACTGGTTTTTCAGAATTGATTTAACCAGTGAAAAAAGATATTCTTTATCAGATAACACTAAAGATTTATTTGAAGATTTAGAAGAAGACATCAAGATTGAAGTTTTTCTTGAAGGTGATTTAAATGTTGGGTTTAAGAAACTATCTCAAGCTACATATGAATTACTGAACGAATTAAACGTTTATGCAGGAAGTAATTTAAGTTATTCTTTTAAAGATCCCTCATCCGGATCTGTTAAAGAGAAAAAGCAGATACAGGAAGAATTCAAGAAATTAGGATTAAGTCCTCAATCCGTTTTTGAAACACAGGAAGATGGACGTAAAACAACTTCATATGTTTATCCATATGCCATTGTAACTTATCGAGATTATCAATTACCCATTAACCTTTTAGAAAATATTACTGGATTTTCGGGAGCTGAAAATCTTAATAAATCAATTGAGAGCTTGGAATATAAGTTTACTGATGCCGTTAAAAGGCTCACCATTAATGAAAAAATAAAAATAGCATTTTTAGAGGGACATGGAGAATTAGATGAATTAGATGTTCTAGACATTACTGATCACCTTTCTCAATATTATCAGGTTGATCGTGGTGTTTTAGGATCTGATCCTAATATCTTAAATCCTTACAAAGCCATTATCATAGCCAAACCGCAAAAGAAGTTTTCTGAGAGTGATAAGTTCATCATTGACCAATATTTAATGAATGGCGGAAAAGTGCTGTGGCTTGTTGATGCTGTAAATATTACAGTTGATAGTTTAAGAAAAACATCTGAAACAATAGGTTTATTAAGCGATTTAAACATTAATGATCAGCTCTTCAAATATGGAGTACGCATCAATCCGGTATTATTACAAGACGTTCAGGCAGCCATGATTCCAATTAGCGTAGCAGATGGAAACAAACCAAAAATTGTTCCTGCTCCATGGCTATATAATCCATTGCTTATTCCACAACCTCAACACAGCATTTCTAAAAACTTAAATGTTGTTAAGGGTGAATTTGTAAGCTCAATAGACACTGTCAATAGTCAGCTACCTTTAAAAAGAGACATACTCCTGCGCACTTCAAAATTTACCAAATCAGATCAGGTTCCGGTATTTGTATCGCTGAATTTTGTCAATGAAAAACCCAAACAAAAGGATTTTAACCAATCGTATTTGCCTGTTGCTGTAATTGAAGAAGGCATATTCCCATCTGTATTTCAGAACAGAATGGTGCCCAAAGAAATAAATATTAATCCTAAAGATATTAAGTCTGAAAGTACACCAACCAAAATCATTGTCGTGGCCGACGGTGACATTATTAAAAACAAAGTACGTTTTAAAAGTACCAATCCACAAGTATTGCCATTGGGATACGATGAACTGACAAAGGAAAACTTTGGGAACAAAGATTTTATACTAAATGCTGTTAACTATTTATGCGACGATGAAGGTTGGATGAATTTAAGAGCGAGAAGCTACACGCTTCGTTTATTAGATAAGAATAAAATTACAAATGAATCTTTCAAATGGAAATTGATTAATATGCTGCTTCCGTTGGCTTTTATTTTCATATTAGCACTCATCGTTTTTATCTATAGAAAAATTAGCTATTCAAAATAAACGTTGCTAGATAATTTTATATAAAGATCTATATATTTTGCAATGGTTTTTTTGATATATTTGGTAATGCAAAGTTTTGATTATTAACCATGTTAATTAATTTGTAATAACTACAGTTTTATAATTTTGGTTTAATCAAAGATTTAGCTTATTATTACCAAGATTAAGTTAAAAAGATAAGTAAATTTTTAAATTATAATACAATGAAATTTGTAGTTTCAAGTTCTGAACTCCTTTATCATTTGCAGGCAGTAAGTCGTGTTGTAAGTAGTAAGAGCACTATTCCAATTTTGGAGAATATCTTATTTGAATTAGAAAACGGTAAATTAACAATCACCGCTTCTGATTTAGAATCCACTATGGTGACTTCCATGAATCTTGATAATACAGAAGGTGACGGAGCCATTGCCCTACCGGCAAAAATTTTACTTGAAACATTAAAGAAATTCCCGGAACAACCAATTACTATTGATATTGCACTTGATACCAGGGCTGTAAATATTATTACAGATAAAGGTAAATTTAGTGTTGTTGGACTAAGCGGAGATGAATTCCCTGAAATTCCACAAATTGATGCAGATAAAGCTTCAAGACTACAACTACCTGCATCGCTTGTTTTATCAGGAATTAACAAAACATTATTTGCCACAGCTGATGATGAGCTTCGTCCGGTAATGAATGGAATTCTTATAGAAATGTCTCCTGAAAATTTAACTTTTGTAGCTAGTGATTCTCACAAATTGGTACGTTACCAAAGAACAGACGCTACTACTGAATTTTCATCATCATTCATATTACCTAAAAAACCAGCATCATTCTTAAAGAATGTTCTTGTAAAAGAAGATGGCGATATAAGTATAGAGTTTGATGACAAGAATGCGTTCTTTCAAATGGAAAATCATAAGTTAGTTTGTCGTTTAGTTGAAGGAAATTACCCTAGTTACAATGCTGTTATCCCTCAGGATAATCCAAATAAAATTATCATCAACCGTCAGGATGTTGTTAATACTTTAGGAAGAGTTTCTTTGTTCTCCAATCAGGCAAGTAACTTAGTTAAATTATCTATTGATGGTGATGAATTAATGGTGTCTGCTCAAGATATAGATTTCTCTATTTCAGCTTATGAAAAATTAAGTTGTCAATACGATGGTGAATCTATTGAGATTGGATTTAAATCAGCTTTTCTTGCAGAAATTTTAGATAACATTTCTTCGGAAGAAGTAGTAATGGAGTTAGCTGATCCTGCAAGAGCAGGTATTTTCTTACCTCTAGAAAAAGATGGTCCTGAAGATGAATTGATGTTATTGATGCCTATGATGATTAACGCATAATAACACTATAAAATATTTATGAAAAGGAGTCTGATTCAGGCTCCTTTTTTTATTAATCATAACCAATCTAAATTACCCATTCTCTCCTTTACAAAACTATATTTTTCGTATCTTCAAATCCTTTGTTAGAATAAGCAAAATAAACAAATAGATTAATCATGAATAGTTTAAAAGGAACAAAAACAGAACAAAATTTACTTAAGGCTTTTGCCGGTGAGTCTCAAGCAAGAATGAGATATAATTATTTTGCTAAACAAGCTAAAAAAGAAGGCTTAGAGCAAATTGCGGCAATTTTTGAAGAAACTGCAGAAAACGAGAAAGAGCATGCAAAACGCTTTTTCAAATTTCTTGAAGGTGGTATGGTAGAAATTACAGCTTCTTACCCTGCAGGAAAAATTGGTACTACTCTTGAAAATCTAAAAGCTTCTGCTGATGGTGAAAATGAAGAGTGGACTGAATTATATCCTGAATTTGCAAAAATTGCAGAAGAAGAAGGATTTAAAGAAGTAGCTGTTGCCTTTAAATTAATTGCAAAAGTTGAAGAAGCTCACGAAAATCGTTATCGTACACTTTATGAAAATTTAGAAAGCGGTAAAGTTTTTGAAAGAGAAGGAAAAGTTATTTGGAAATGTAGAAATTGTGGATATTTACACGAAGGAACAAAAGCACTTAAAAACTGCCCAGCTTGTCTTCACCCGCAATCTTATTTTGAAATTAAAGAAACAAATTATTAATAAAAAAAAGGTTCCCGTTGGGAACCTTTTTTACTTTATCTGAATCTTACTTTTGTTGTTTCATTAATCCAGGATTCAATTGTATATTGATCCCCTTCTGTTAAACCATGAAAGAATCCGGTTTCTTTATCAGGGAGGTACTGTGAATAAAGCGTAATTTGTTTATTTGCTTCATCTTCACATGTTTTATCAATAGATTTCGCTTTTAAGTATTTATCCAACGCAATCCAATATACTGTTGAGTGTTCAAAATCATTCTTACCGTATTTCTTGCTTTCTGCAGCATAAATATTACCTATTAAAATATATGGTTTTCCCCAATCACCTCTTGCTGCTATAGCTTTTTTTGCAAAATCACGAGCTGCTTGGTAATCCTTAAAATGGGCAAAATCTAAAACAGCTAGTTCATAATATAACTCCGATCTTTCCGCTTCAACAGTACAATTTTCGATAGCTTTAGCATAGAACTCCTTAGCCTTATCAAAAGCTTGCTTCTTTAAATACATTTTAGCTAAATCATGAGCTGCATTACTAGATGGATTTAGTACATAATTTTTTTCTACTGCAGTGTAATACAGTAAAGATTCTGTACACTCTAGTTGATCTAACATTTTTACAATCCTGGTTACATTTTGAATATTATCCTGATCCGCTACAAACTGATCGTTTAAAAACGGTTGGATTAAATCGCAATCTCCAGCTCCACTTTTTACCAATAACTCATCACAACTTTCCCGAACCTTTTCTTTACGTTCCTTTGAATTACCAGATGATTTAGTAATTTGAACATCTAATACTGTTGAAATAGTTAAATAATCATTTAAAAATTGCATCGTTTCAAATTCTCCTTGCGAAAATAATACAGAGGATGTTTTTAAGTAATTAAACAATACTACATCTTCAGACTTATCACCTAAAAGTTCGAATGAAATCTTAAATTCACCATAAGCCTGTTTCATGGCTTCTCTATTTCCTCTTTTATACTTTACTAAATCTAAAGCTTTTCTTCCCCTAACCCATCCTTCCGGATATTTTGGATGATTACCAAAATACTTTATTCGTTGATCATAAATCATCATTATCGTATCAACAACTTCAGATTGACGCTCTGGTGTTTCCGCTACTTTATAATAATGATCATACAGTTTTAATCCATCTGCATATATCCTTACACCTGCACCTGGACAATTTTTAAACATATAATTCCATGATTCAACAGTATAATCATACATCTTCTTTTTCAGGTTTAAAACATATATTGAGTAATGCTTTAAACAAGCAATACTATCCTCTTTATTTGTATTTAAACCCTGATCACTTCTAGATTCCGCAAATAACCCACTACATACAATAACCGTACATAAGGTAAATAATAGTTTCTTCATCTGTTTATAATTTCGTTAATAGCTCTAATAATCAATATAGGAACGCTTGGTATATTTCAAGTCTCATACCAAAACAGACTAAAAACTCATATACAATACATTACATAATTCATTCGTAACTTTTATTAATTAATAAGTGTCCAGAAACAGAATATACGTGTTCATTTTCGTACACTACTATTTAAAAGGATATTACAGTATCTTTGTATATATACTTAACATTATTATCATGGAATCGATAGTGAGTTTTTTCCTAAATCAAGTAAACATTTTTCCTAACAATCCACTTTTATGGGAAAAACATAATGGCAAGTACACTTCTATCACGTACAAAGAAACATTAGAACATATAAAAAGTCTTGCTTTAGGATTAGCCTCTATCGGTGTTTCAAAAGATGATAAAGTAGCGCTATTATCTGAAGGAAGAAACTTTTGGCTCATTAGTGAACTGGCTGTTTTTTGCAACAGAGCCATAACGGTTCCTTTATCCATAAAACTGGAAGCCAAAAACGAACTTGAGTTTAGACTAACTCATTCTGAAAGTAAATTCATTATCGTTTCTAAAAATCAACTACCAAAAATAAGAGAAATTAGAAATAAGCTACCAAATCTGGAAAATATAATAGTTTTAGATACTTGTGATAACTATAACAATAACGAAATTAACATTGAATCATTAATAACCAAAGGAGAACTTGTTTTAAAAGAGAACTCCTTCGCTTTTAGTGATTTGGCACAAGAAGTTTTACCTGAAGATATTGCAACAATTTCATATACCTCCGGAACAACTGCTCAGCCCAAAGGCATAATGCTATCTCACAGTAATTATACTGCCAACGTAAAACAAGCATTCAGCTATATTAATATACCATCATTTTACAAAACCTTAGCTTTTCTTCCATGGGATCATGCTTTCGCGCATACTGCATCACTATATGCATTTATGTTAAAAGGTGCTAGCATTGCTTCTGTGCAAACAGGCAAAACAACATTAGAAACACTTAAAAATATTTCAATAAATATTAAAGAAGTAAAACCGCATGTACTTATGAGTGTTCCTGCAATAGCTAAAAATTTTAAAAAGGGCATTGAGAAAAACATTGAACAACAAGGAACAATCATTAATGCATTATTTCGGTTTGCCTTAAAGATTTCAATTTGGTATAATGGAATGGGAAGTAACAAAGGAAAAGGATTAAAAAAACTAGCTTTTCCATTAGTTATTTTATTTAAAAGAATAATCTTCAACAAAATAAAAGATGGCTTTGGTGGAAATTTAAAATACTTTATAGGTGGAGGAGCACTTTTAGACACTGACTTACAACATTTCTTCTATGCTATTAATATACCAATGTATCAGGGATACGGACTCAGTGAGGCATCACCAATTATTTCAGCAAATACCCCTAAATTCCACAAATTAGGATCTTCAGGAAAGGTTGTGAATAATTTAGAAATCAAAATCTGTGATCCTGTAGGTAATATATTAAAACCCTATCAACAAGGTGAAATTATTATCAAAGGGGAAAATGTTATGAAAGGTTACTGGAAAAACATTGAGGCAACTCAGGAGGTGATAAGAGAAGGTTGGTTATATACAGGAGATCTGGGATATTTAGATGAAGATAATTTTTTATACGTAAAAGGACGACTTAAAAGTTTATTAATAGGTTCTGATGGAGAAAAATATAGTCCTGAAGAAATTGAAGAAGCAATAATAGACCATTGTCCAATTGTTGATCAAATCATGTTATACAATAATCAAAATCCCTATACCATTGCTATCGTTGTACCCAATATTCAAATGGTTAAATCCCAAATAATTGAAAACTCAGAACTCGAGCTGCAACGGATCATAATGCAAATAGATAAAGAAATTAAAGCGTTTAAAAATGGTGGTAAATTTGAAAATCAATTCCCTCAACGTTGGTTACCTGCAACTTTTGCCATTGCTTTTGAACCTTTTACTGAACAAAACAAACTAATCAACAGCACTATGAAAATGGTGCGTGATAATGTAAGTAATTTATTCAGGAATGAAATTAATATTTGTTATAGCAAAGAGGGAAAAACAATCTCCAATAAAAACAATATATCTAACTTAAGAAAACTATTACAATAAGACTATTTAAATAAAAAAAAGATACGTTGCCCTGATAAATTTGAAGATTAATGAAATAATATCAAAAAATATAATAATTATAAGCTCCAAAAAGATATTAAATTCTATTTTTGCATACAATATTCTATAAGTAGAATTTTGTGTAATTAAATAACAATGATAAACTAATAAATCACTAAATATTCTGTTAATAAACAATTTGCAACCACTATAAACATATTTATTTAGGTTAAGTGTCATAAATATATTTACAGAATTAGTTTATTTATTTCATTTTTTTTATCATTTTTATACGTAATAAACTTGTTCAATAAACTAATCTAAATGCAACAATACCTTAAAAAGGCACTTTTTGCTAGCATCATATTGTTTACAACTGTTTCTTCTTTTGGCCAATATAATAAGAGAAAACAGTTTCTTGAAGGACTTAAAATTCAACCTAAGGTTGGATTTAACATGTTCTATGGTGATTTAGTTTCTGAAAAAAGAACTAAATATACATTGGGTGTAGCTGCAGAAAAAGAATTAAGCACCTACTTAAATGCTAGAGCTGATTTAAATTATGGCTCTATGCAAGGAACACAACTGTTACCTGGTCTTAATACTGCCTATGCAACTTTTGATAACTCCTACATACATTTTAATGTTGGAGCTACATTTAGACCATTAGATTTAGCATATGGACTGTTTAAGCAAAGAAGAATTAATCCATACATAATTAGTCAATTTGGAGTGATGCAGTTTTCTGCCACTGAATATTGGGGTGCAGGAAGTGGAAATCCAGAAGGGTCAGTATGGCGAGAAGTCAGTGAAATGGCTCCTACTTTTTCAATGGGAGGAGGAGTTAGTATTTTTTATACCTCTCGAATTAGTATTAATGCTGAATTTATCGGTTCATTTTCATTTAACGATCGTGTAGACGGACATGACGTATGGTATATGGCTGATGGAACAGAAGTTCAAACTGATGGAAATGATTTCTTTTATGTAGGAACAATTGGTGTTAGTTACTTATTTAGTGATTCAAAATGGAGAAACTCTCCTAAATATAATAGAAAGGCCTACTTAAGAACACGAAGTCTTTACAAAGTCTCCAAGAAAAAGATAAAAAGACCTTCCAAAAGAAGGACTAAACGTTACAGAAGATAAATTATACTTCATAAATCAAGGCTCCTAATACAGGAGCCTTTTTTTATTCTATTAATTCTATTTTTTTTACAAATTTGCAATTATCTTACAAATCTTATCCTTTTCAATATAAAAGTAACAAATATGGATTTTAAGATTATTTCAGATTATAAACCAACAGGAGATCAACCTCAAGCCATAAAACAATTGGCTGATGGAATTGAGCAGAATATCCCATATCAAACACTTTTGGGAGTTACTGGTTCTGGAAAAACTTTTACCATAGCAAATGTTATTGAGAATATACAGAGACCAACCCTCGTACTGAGTCATAATAAAACATTAGCAGCTCAACTTTATAGTGAGTTTAAAAACTTTTTTCCTGATAACGCTGTTGAATACTTCGTCTCTTACTATGATTATTATCAACCAGAGGCTTATCTGCCTGTAACTGATACCTACATTGAAAAGGATCTTTCAATTAATGACGAAATTGAAAAACTAAGATTAAGTGCGAGTTCAACATTATTATCCGGACGTAGAGATGTAATTGTAGTTTCATCTGTTTCGTGCTTGTATGGCATAGGAAATCCAGAAGATTTTCATGCTAATGTAACAAGTCTTGAAGTTGGACAAGAGATTGGGCGCAACCAACTACTTCGTCAATTAGTAGATAGTTTGTATTCTCGTAATGAGGTGGAATTTAATCGCGGAAACTTTAGAGTAAAAGGTGATAATGTTGAAGTCTATCCGGCTTATGCAGATGAAGCCTATAGAATTGGTTTTTGGGGAGATGAGATAGAAGAAATATCAGTTTTTGATCCAATTAATGGAACGACATTGGAGAGTAGAGATAACATACTGATATATCCGGCTAATTTATTTGTAACGACAAAAGAAAGAACGCAACTAGCTATCAGAATGATTCAGGATGATTTAATGGAACAAATAACTCATTTAAAAGATATTGGAAAACACCTTGAAGCCAAAAGAATTGAAGAAAGAGTTAATTATGATCTGGAGATGATTCGTGAATTAGGATACTGCCCTGGTATTGAAAATTACTCGCGTTATTTTGACGGAAGAGAAAAAGGCACCAGGCCTTTCTGCTTGTTGGATTACTTCCCTGATGATTTTTTGATGGTTATTGATGAAAGCCATGTTACGATTCCTCAAATTAGAGCGATGTATGGTGGTGATAAATCAAGAAAAGAAACCTTGGTAGAGCATGGATTCAGACTTCCTGCAGCAATGGATAACAGACCATTACGCTTTGAAGAATTTGAAGATATTGTAAACTCAGCAATATATGTTAGCGCAACACCAGCAGATTATGAAATAGAGAAAAGTGAGGGAGTTATTATCGAACAAGTTATCAGACCTACTGGATTAATAGATCCTCTGATTGAAGTCAGACCGAGCTTAAACCAAATTGATAACTTACTGGAAGAAATTAGAATCAGAATTGAATCCAGAGAGCGTGTTTTAGTAACCACCTTAACCAAGAGAATGGCTGAAGAACTTTCTGCTTATCTCAAAAAATTAAATATAAGTTGTGAATACATCCATTCTGATGTTGATACGCTGACTCGTGTTGAGATTATGGAAAATCTGAGAAAAGGAATTTTTGATGTGCTCATCGGAGTAAACCTTTTAAGAGAAGGTCTTGATTTACCTGAAGTTTCATTAGTGGCTATATTAGATGCGGATAAGGAAGGTTTTTTAAGATCTGAGAGATCACTAACCCAGACTGCAGGTAGAGCTGCACGAAATGTAAATGGTTTTGTAATTATGTATGCTGACACCATTACTAAATCAATGCAAAAAACCATTGACTCAACCAATCATAGACGGGAAAAACAATTAAAATATAATGCAGACCATGGAATAACTCCTCAACAAATTACAAAGAAACAAACGAGTATACTTGGAAAAGCTATTGAAGAAAATGCCTATATAGAACCAGATCATATTGAAATTGCTGCTGATCCTGTAATTGAATACATGAATAAACCAGCGCTTGAAAAAGCAATTGAAAAAGCAAAAAAAGCCATGCAAAAAGCTTCCAAAGAGCTGGATTTCATTACAGCAGCACAATTCCGAGATGAGATGTTCAAATTGCAGGATTTACTTAAAAAGACTAACAAATAAAGGCATAAAAAAAGGAACTCTGTTTGAGTTCCTTTTACTAAATGTATTCTGAAATTTATTTTTCCATTTCTTTATAAACAAGAGCACTTGCTCCAACAATTGCAGCATCTCCACAATCTAATTCTGAAGGAAGAATTGCAATCTTATCTTTAAAAATTGGAAGAAGATGTTCTTCCATACTTTCTTTTGTTGGTTTAAAAATATAATCTCCTGCGGCAGTTGGACCACCAAATAAGAATATAGCTTCCGGGCTTAAGTGATGAACTGTATCAGCTAAACCTTGCCCTAAATACTTACCAGTTAGTTCAAAAACCTCTAAAGCTATTTTATCACCTTGCTCTGCAGCATCAAAAATTGCTTTAGAATCTAACTCTTTAAATGATTTTGATGCTAACAAACTATCTACTGCATTATACTTAGCTAATAATTCAAAAGCTGTTCTTTTCATTCCTGGAGCTGAACAATAAGCTTCTAAATGCCCTTTTGATCCACACCCACATAATCTTCCATCAGGAATTAATGTAGTATGCCCGCACTCTCCTGCAAAACCATCATGACCGTATACCAAGTCACCATTTACAACTAAACCACTACCTACTCCAGTACCTAAGGTATACATCACAAAATTCTTCATACCTTTTGCACCACCATAAATCATTTCACCTATAGCAGCTGCATTTGCATCATTTGTCAATGCAAGATAATCTAATTCAGGAAACCTTTTATTCAACAATTCAACAACAGGCACAACTCCTTTAAAAGATAAATTTGGTGCATATTCAATAGTTCCTTGATAATAATTTCCATTTGGAGCTCCAACTCCGATTCCAAGTACGGTAAAAATTTCATCTGCTGAATTCAATAATTTACGAATTGCTGCAGATAAATCATCCATATACTTTTCAATATCACCATGATCGGGTGTAGGAATAGAGTCTTTGGCAATTACTCTTCCAGCTTCGTCAACAACTCCAATTGCTGTATTAGTTCCACCTATATCAACTCCAACTGATACTTTTTTCATTTTACTTATTTTACTGGTTTTACATCTTAATTAATTATTAAGCACAGGCATGCCAAATGTATAAAAAAAAGCTGGTGTATAAAACAAAAAAAGGTAAGCCAATTGAATAATACAATCAACTTACCTTCAGGGGTAAAAAGCAACTTCTTTATAATAATTCTATTTTTTCCAGACCTGTTCCATTTCTTCTAAGGACTTACCTTTTGTTTCAGGAACCATTTTCCATACAAATATGGCAGACAGAATACTCATCACTCCATAAAACATATAGGTAGCGCCTCCACTAAACTCCATCATAGCAGGATATGTTGAAGAAATAAAATAGTTTGCACTCCATTGAGCTGCTACTGCTATTGCAATAGCTTTTCCTCGTATTTTATTAGGGAATATTTCGCCAATTAAAACCCAACATATTGGTCCCCAACTCATCATAAAAGAAGCAGTGTAAACTATAATAAATACAAGTGTACTAATTCCGATAACCTCAAAGAATGATAACATACCTATCGCAACCATACCGATAGACATTCCGATTGATCCAATAATCAACAATGGTTTACGCCCCCATTTATCAACAGTTAATATGGCGATCACAGTAAATACCACATTTACCAATCCCATTACTATGGTTTGTAACATTGAAGCATCTTTAGCCGCTCCCATGCTTTCAAAAATACGTGGTGCGTAATACAAGGCTACATTTATACCTACAAACTGCTGAAATATAGATAATAATATTCCGATTATAATTACAATTTTCCCATAAGAAAACAGTTGTGCAGATGACTTTTGAACTGTTCCTTTAATTTCCTGAAGTATCTTTTTTGCAGCATCTACACCATTGATTCGTTCTAAAATTGATAAGGCTTTTGAATCATGACCTTGCATCGCAAGATAACGTGGTGTTTCAGGAACAAACAAAAGAAGTATCCCAAAAATACCTGCAGGAATAGATTCGGACATGAACATAAAACGCCATCCTATAGAATTAATCCATTCAATAGGTTTTCCTTTGGCTATTGACCAGTTTACAAAATAAACTACCAACATACCAAAAATAATGGCAAATTGATTAAAGGATATTAATCGACCTCGTAAATGAGCTGGGGCAATTTCACTAATATACATTGGACTAATAGCAGATGCTAAACCAACTCCAATACCTCCGATTACCCGATAAAAATTAAACATGTATAAAAGACCCATTGTAGCCTTTCCATGCTCAAAGAATAAAAATTCAGGTTGCCCTGATCCTAAAGCTGAGATAAAAAATAAAACAGCTGCAATTATTAATGATATTCTACGACCATATTTTGCGGCCAATAGTCCTGAAATAGCTCCTCCAATAATACATCCAATAAGTGCACTAGAAACTGTAGCACCGTGGGCAAATGAACTCAAATCTAATCCATTAATTAAAAATGCCTGAATTGATTTTTCAGCTCCTGATATTACAGCTGTATCATAACCAAACAAAAGTCCTCCAAGGGTAGCAACTAATGTTAAAAGAATGATATAGCCAATATTATTTCCTTCTTTCATAGATTAATATTTTGAAATGTAGTTTAACAAGGTAGAAAGTGATTTAGGTATAGATTGGCTTAGTGTAATGATATTGATTAAACGAAAATATCCCTGACGTCAGGGAACACGTCAGGGAAATATCTGTCTTAAAAATAATTCTACATATACCAATTAAGCATTTGCTCGAATAATTCTTGTTTTCCACTTATTGGAATTGGTTCTCCAACTTCTTTACCAATCTTATAAAGATCTTCAAGAGTTAATTTACCTGCAGCGAATTCAGCACCTTTTCCTGATTCAAATGAAGCATAACGCTCATTTCTCATTTTAAAATAATCAGATTCTTTAGTTATTCTATCTGCAATAACTAAAGCACGTGCAAACACATCCATACCACCAATATGAGCAATAAATGCATCTTCCTGATCTGTAGAATTACGACGAATTTTCGCATCAAAATTTATACCTCCATCGGTAAAACCTCCAGCCTGCAAAACTTCTAACATAGCAGCAGTAGTTTCTGTTATATTAGTCGGAAATTCATCTGTATCCCATCCATTTTGGTAATCACCTTTGTTAGCATCCATAGATCCTAGCATACCATTGTCTGCAGCTACTCTTAATTCGTGCTCCATAGTATGTTGAGCTAAAGTAGCATGGTTTACTTCAATATTTAATTTAAAATCCTTATCTAAACCGTAGTGGCGTAAGAAACCTATTACAGTATGTGCATCAAAATCATACTGATGCTTTGTTGGTTCCATTGGTTTTGGCTCAATAAAGAAAGTACCAGTAAATCCTTGTTTACGAGCATAATCGCGAGCCATAGTTAACATTTGAGCTAAATGATCTAACTCATCAATCATTTTTGTATTATGAAGACTCATGTAACCTTCACGTCCTCCCCAGAAAACATATCCAGTACCACCTAAAGCGATAGTTGCATCAATAGCATTTTTTATCTGAACTCCTGCATTAGCAACAACATTAAAATCAGGGTTTGTTGCAGCACCGTTCATATATCGTGGATCAGAGAAAACATTAGCTGTTCCCCAAAGTAATTTTACACCAGAAGCAGCCTGTTTTTCTTTAGCAATATCAACAATCTGCACTAATCTCTTTTCTATATCTAAAACAGAACCTCCACCAACAAGGTCTGTATCATGCCAACAGTAATGAGGAACTCCTAATTTTGTGATAAACTCAAAAGCAGCATCCATTTTTTGTTTTGCAGCATCCATAGGATTAGAGGCCTGATCCCATTCAAATTTTTGTGTTCCGGCTCCAAATGGATCTCCTCCATCTCCGCAGAATGTATGCCAGTAAGCTACTGCAAATCTCAAGTGCTCTTTCATGGTTTTTCCTGCCACTACTTTATTCTCATCGTACCATTTAAAAGCTAAAGGATTTTTTGAATCCGGTCCTTCAAATTTAATTTTGTCAATACCTTTAAAGTATTCCTTATTACCAATTAAAACATCCATGATATTATTTTTAAAAGAATTATGATTATTATTTTATAATTTATTTAAAGCTGATTTCCATTTTTCGTAAGCCTCTTGTGTTGCATCCACATCTGCAGTATTTGGTTCTGTTTGACCTACTTTAGTTAATCCTCCAAATGCTTCCTCAAATGAGGCATAAATATTTGCACCAACACCAGCTCCTCTTGCTGCTCCGGCAGCTCCATCTGTATTATACAACTCTATGGTTGCGCCTGAAATATTTGATAAGGTATTCTTAAACAGGTCACTTAAGAACATATTTGCTTTACCTGCTCGAATCACATTTGTTTCAATCCCCATCTCTCCCATAATATCCATTCCATATTTAAATGAAAATGCAATACCTTCTTGTGCAGCACGATAAAAATGAGCTGGTGTATGGATATTAAAATTTAAATGATTGATTTGTGATCCGTAATCCACATTTTTTAGAATTCTTTCAGATCCATTACCGAATGGAAGAATTGTTAAACCATCGGAACCAATAGGTACACCAGAAGCTAAATCATTCATTTCCGGATAAGAAACATCTTTTCTTCCAAGATTTTTATTCATCCATGAGTTAAGGATACCAGTTCCATTAATACATAATAAAACTCCTAAACTAGGATTTGGAATTTGGTGATTCACATGAGCAAATGTGTTAACTCTTGAATCATCATCATATACATTAGCATCTGTAACTCCATATACAACACCTGACGTACCTCCTGTTGCAGCAACTTCGCCTGGATTTAAAACATTCAATGAAAAAGCATTATTGGGCTGATCGCCTGCCCTGTATGTAACTTTAACTCCTTTAGGCAAGTCAAACTCTTCTGCAATTTGATCTAATACTGTTCCCTGATCTGAAAAAGAAGTCTTTACTTCAGGAATCATTGAAGTCTGGAAACCATAATACTCCATCAATTTATCTGATACACCATCTTTAGGAAATTCCCAAAAAATACCTTCTGATAATCCTGAAGCTGTTGTCATAATTTGTCCGGTTAATCGATAAGCAATATAATCTCCGGGCAACATTATTTTATCAATACGACTATATAATTCTGGTTCATTTTCTTTAACCCATTTGAGTTTTGAAGCAGTAAAATTACCAGGAGAATTTAAAAGGTTTTGCAAACACCAGTCCTCACCTATTTCGGCAAATGCTTTATTTCCAATCTCTGCTGCTCTACTATCACACCAAATAATTGACGGGCGTAAAACTTCTCCTTTTTCATCAACAATTACCAACCCGTGCATTTGATACGAAATACCAATGGCTTTAATCTCATCTTTTTTTACCTCTGATGATGACAGCGCCTTTTTACAAGCTTTTTTTAGATTTTGATACCATAATTCCGGATCTTGCTCTGCCCATCCTGGTTTATTGGCTACAATAGTCATTTCCGTTTCCGGATATTGAGCTGACGAAACTGTTATACCTTTTTCTACATCAAGTACTGAAACTTTTACTGATGAACTTCCAATATCAAATCCTAATAGTTGCATAATTATAAAGTTAATTTATCCGTTCTGGTCTGTTCTGTTTGCAAATATACATTATAAATTTATTTAAACAAGAGAAACATATTTTTTTAACATTTAACATTTATATATTAGCAACTATTTTTCAATACTTTAAACATCACTATTCATAATAATTCTAATAAAATTGATATCCCAGGCAACCTTATTAAACCATTCTGCATTTTTAAAACAGAGACCAAATTTTAAAAAGTGAACAAACTAATCAGAGAATTAAAAAAGAAACGATCGAAAGCACAGCATAGGTTATTTCAATTATATGGAGACTATTTATTTAGAATTTGTTTCCGATATATGAATAATCAGGTTGATGCACATGATGTACTTTCAAAAAGTTTTTTAAAAATATTCGACCACATTGAAAAAACTTCTATTAGTGATGAAATTGTATTACGTGCTTGGATGAAAAAAATTGCCATTAACGAATGCCTTATGGAGCTCCGAAAAAGAAAATTGTTTTTTATGGAATTGGATTTAATCGAAAACCAAGAGGAAGCTCCAATAACGTCGGACGAAAAATTACTGGAAGAGGATTTAGTTAAGATGATTTTGAACTTACCGGATGGTTATAGAACGGTATTTAGCTTATATGTAATTGAGGGTTATAAACACGAGGAGATTGCAAGTAAACTGGGAATTACAGTTAGTACTTCTAAATCTCAGTTACGAAAAGCTCGTTTTCAATTAAAAGAGATGATTAAAAAGATAGAGAAACAAACTTACAATACTTGTATAAGATGAGTGAATTAGTTGAAAGAGATATCAAAAAAGCCATTGAAAGTTGGGAAAATAGAAAATCAGACTTTGGTTTTAATAAAGACTTAGTATGGAATTCTATCAATGGAAAAGTGGAAAAAAAGACTATTTATACATGGCCTAAAATAGCATCTATATTTATAATAGTTCTTTTATGTTCCGGATTAGCATATTCAATGGTTAATAATCACAAATTGAAAAAAGAAAAAATTGCTTTAATAGGAAACATACATACACTGGGCGAAGAGATTCAACAATTAAAAAATCAACAGCGAACAAAAACTATAATAAAAACAGATACCATTATAAAAGCAATCAATACTAATACTGAAATAGATAACAAAAACCGAAACCAATTAAAATATCAAAATGAAATTCTTAATAATGAACTCACTGAATTAAAACGTTTAATACAGGAACAATACAATATAAATCAAACTTTAAGCGACAGTATTGAGTTTTTAGCTGGTAATTTTAATAAAAACTCAAAGCCACAAATAGTTCGTTCCGAAGATAACAATGATCAAGTTTTAAAAGTCTACGAATCAGAAAATATCAAAACTACTAATTCTAAATTAGATCCTATAAAGACTAATAATCAAAGCAAAAAATTAAAATTTACCATATTCAATAAACAAGAGAACACTGTTTACAAGGCGCCAACTCAACAGGGTATTCGATTTTAACACAAATAACAATGACTAAAAAAATAATACTATCAGGATTCTTCATACTTATATTATCATTAATAAATACAAAGGCAGAAGAAAAAAAAGATATCATTAAAATATCATTACCTAATAATGCTGCAATAGAAATACGGAGTATTGATGTAAATAAATATGAACTGGACACAGCATTTATCACAAGTTATATTGACAGATTATTTTCTTTTTCAAAATCTTCGAATATTGAAGAGATGCTTCAATCAGCACCCAGGTTCATTAAAATATTAAATGAGAATTCGAAAACAAACTATTATTTTGAAAGATCAAATCCAAATCCTTTTTATGAACTATCAATAGAGGAAAGAAAAATACCTAACAAAATAATCTCATCAGATGATTTTTCTGAGAACCTATACTACTTGCAAAAACATCAATTTCAATTCGAAAATAAGTTCTTCGTAATAAACATTTTATTTGATGAGATGGATCAGCTAAAGTCCATTAAATCGAAAGATATGCTTACAGTAATCGATTCTGTAATGCAAAACTATCTAAACCAAAAGAGTAAACATATAGAAAAAGCTGATTTTTTAGTTAATGAGGATCTTGAATACAAAAAAATTAATGAAAATTATAAAAGAGCTAACGATCAGATAGAACTTTCGCTAGGTTCTAGTATTGAAAGTGTTAAAAATACGTTTGCTTCAAGTTTGGAGGCCACCATGGCTCTTTCGTTTGGTAGTAAGGGGATTACTAAAAACAAATATTTTGTTGGATACGAATGGCAATATGATTTTTCAGAAAGTAAAGAGGGTAATATTAATCACTTTTTAAATATTGGTTATTCCAGAGATTTTTCTGAAGATCCAGAAAAAAGTCGATCGTACACTTTTAAAGTAGGGTATCTTTTAAATAAGAACGGAAGTTTATATAATAACGATACATTTAGTTTATCAATTACTCACAAGGTGGGAAAACATTTTAATATAACACCTAAGATATATTTTGACGGAGCATTTAAAAATATAGCTCCAGCTATATCTGTTGGTATTCCAATTTTGTAATTGAAAAAAAATCCAGTCAGGTTTATTTGTCTTGAATAAATAAACCTGACTGGATTATATAAATCGTTAATGAAGAAATACTATCTCTTCTCATTTATCTTTTCACTAATAACTTTTCCAATTCTGTTGTAGCCTTCATGTTTAAAGTGAATGCCATCTTTTGTAATTTCAGCAAAATTAGGTGTTGTTACAGGTCGTAATTCTACGTATTCAATACCTTCCTCTTTAGCCACATCAATCATTTTAGGGATCAAATTATCCAGACGTTCTGATATTCCTGTATATTTTGCAATTAACATTGAATCCGGAGCTACCTGAGGTGGCATTAGCCATATAATTCTAGGCGTTTTACCGTTTGAATATGGAAAAGACTTTACATAATCAATTACTTTTTTCATATTTTCAGGCACCTGATATTGTAATGAATCAAAGCATGCTTTACAATCATTTGTTCCCAGACTTAGGATAACAATATCTATATTTTTTAGGGTTGAATCAGCATCTTTCAATTGACTCTCCATCATTTTTAACTCATTCAACTCAGCTCTTCCTAAATTATCAAATCCAATTGTTCTACCACCTTTTGAGTAATTTTTAACGGTATCATTTACAAGAATTGAGTCAATTTTCATTACCCATCCGATATCAAAAGCTCCATTTGAATCGCCTAAGGCGATTATATTACGTGATTTTTGTTGCGTACATGCAAAAATTGAAAGGGTTAAACTTAATAATAATAGTAATTTCTTCATTGTTGCTTATTTTTTGGTACATCAAAAGTAATTGAAAATTTTAAAGAAAGGAGCAACTAAGCAATATAACCTGTATAAATAAAAAATGTCCGGCATAAAATTATACCAGACATTGCTTAAATACACAATTATTAATTAACCTATACTAATTAACCAATTTTTTAACAGAGCTAACAGGAATACATAATTTCATAACCATTTGCCAATCTCTGCTATTTCCATTTCCGGCATAAACCGAAGTTGTTGAAGAAACAATAGAAACCAAGTTTCCTTTGTCGTCAAATACGGGGCCTCCACTGGAACCAATGGCAAAGTCTGCAGTAATTTCACTTCTATTTTCCCATGGATTATTATCAAATCCTGAGTTACGTGCTACAATTCCTTGTGTGTAGTAATATGCTTGTTGGTTAGGAGCTGTCATTGTATGGACATTTTCTCCAACCTGCAAATCATTTCCAAGCGGAGCACATGCTAACTTTTTTCCCCGCGTATCAATAGTAAACAAAGCTAAATCTGCTGAATTACTATAACTTTCCACACCTGTTATTTCGTAAACATTTCCATGTGAATCTGCAGCAAAAAACAAACTATCCTGAGGCATCATGCTTTGTCCTTCATTAATTAATGATTCAAATACGTGATAGTTTGAAATGCATAATCCATCTTCTGAAATAACAACTGCAGAAGCTCCTATCAACACAAAATCATCATAAACTCCAAAACCTCTTTTTAGTTTGCATAATACCAATGATGTAGGTTTTATAGTTTGCACCAAATCTTTTGTTTTTAAAACCTTTTTGTTGACTTTTGGCAGATTTGTATAATTAATCCCTTGTTCATTTTTTGCATTAATGCAGTTATCTTTCAATTCCGTTAGCGATGCAAAAGGATGATCCTGCTGAACTTTCATTAAATTTTCATTGATAACTTTTGGTAGCTGTTCAAAATTATAGAAACTAACTTTTTGACTTATTCCACTAACCGAAAATGCTACAAGTAAAATGAACGAAATAATATATTTATTCATGTGTTTTTAATTTGATTTTAATTGCCACATGAAACTCGCCTATTATAATAATTCCCAAATGAGAGAATGATATTTTATGGCTCGTTTCATATAAATTTGATTTGCTTATTAATTTAAAATCTCTTTTAATTTGGCGTCTAAATCAGCTCCTCTTAAATTTTTTGCGATAATTTTACCACTGGGATCAATTAAAAAATTTGAAGGAACGCTATTAATTCCATAAAGTTGAACTGGTAAGCATCTCCAACCTCCAAGATCTGAGATGTGATTCCAAACTAATCCATCTTTTTGAATTGCAGCTGTCCAATTATCAAAGGCCTTATTACCTCCATCTAATGAATAACCCAGAATCGTAAAATTTTTATCTTTAAACTCATTATATGTATTTACCAAATTTGGATTCTCTCTACGACAAGGTCCACACCATGATGCCCAAAAGTCTAATAGCACATATTTTCCGCGTAAAGAACGTAAACTTAAAGTTTCACCACTAGGTTGTTTAGCACTAATATCTGGTGCCTCAAAACCTATGTCAGCTCCTTTTGTTTGACCTAAAATATTGGAATAAATTAATCCAGCAGGAGATTTTTTAACCTTATCTGTAAATTGACTATACACTTTAGTAGCCAAAGATTTTTCCTGAATTACATTTACATTTTGGCGTAACCAGTCTAAACTAACAATTGAGTTATTGTTTGCATAAACAAATTCAAGTTCCTTTTGCTTTTTTTCTTCCATCAACGATGCATATTCAGTTTCCATTTTTGCAGCCAATTCTTTGTTTCCTGCTTCCATGGCTTTTGAATACTGATTATTAATAACATTGATTTTACTGGTATACTCTTTTCCAATAGCACTTAATCTATTAAAATCTTCATTTAGGGGTGTACCAGATAATGTAGCTGTTTGCAAAGAATCTTTTCCTTCTACTAAAAGTACACCATCTTCTAAATAAATTGAAATACCATCACCATTATTAGGAGGCATTGTTGGATCAATTTTTTCATGAGCCAAATTTAAAAATGCTCTGTTAATTTTAGGGATAGCTCCTTGAAATACAAATTCGTTATTTGCATTAGCAAATACTGTATCAATATGCATTCCCGTATTGGTTTTAAACCCAAGCATAGCTGGTGCTTCCTTATTTACATTTTCCATCTTAATCACAATATGATAAAGTGGATCACTCTCTTGCGCCTTTAAACCGAAGGTAAAGACTACCATAGCGACAATGCTTAAAAAGCATAATTTCTTCTTCATTCTCTCTAATCTCATTTTGTTATATTTTAAAAATTACAAACCAAGCAAATGCTTAATATATTCTTTAGTTTCTGGTTTTGATGGTAACGACATTTTATAACGAAGTATTCTTCCTTCTTTATCTAACATAATACAACGAGGTAAATATTTCATATCAAATTGATCTTTAAACATTTTTCTATCTTTAACCATCCATTGTAAACCTGCCGGTTTTAAATTTTGAACATCACCTTTCCACCTGAAATCCTGAAAATCAACATTGACTCCTAAAAAAACTATATCTTCAGATTTAAATATCTCTTCAAACTCTTTTAAATATGGAAACTGCTGACGACATGGGGAGCACCATGTTGCCCATACATCAATAAAAACATATTTACCTCTTAATGATTTTAGACTTTGCTTTACTCCTGCAGTATCAATAAATGCATAATCAGGACAAATATCTCCTATTTTCAATGTATCAATAACTTCTTGATCATTATACTTCATTGAATATGAAGCAGTAGATAATGCCAAGAATGAGAATATTAATAATATTTTGTTCATATATAAATTTGTTTTTAATGATCTTCCTAAACTCGCTATTTCCCTGATTTACTTGTATCAAACACATTTTCAATGTTTAATAATCAGAAATACCTCCCTACACACACACCTTCCACAAATAAAAAAATATTGAGGTATGATATTTAAGTGAAACAAAAGAGCCTGAGCCTACAGGCTCTTTTGTTATGATAGTAATTTAATTTGCTTAATTATATAAATATAAATCGCTTGGCCAGTAGTAAGTTGAAGGACTTACATAAAGTATTTTCTCAGCTTTTCCCTGACCGGTTAAGACTTCATCCTGAAGTATTAATGAATTTAAGCCATTAAATTGATAACGATATATTTTATAAGTGTCGTTAATCGAATTATAAGTAGCAACAACAAGGCCATTAAAATTTACATCTGTTGTTTCATAATCAGTTTTTATATGCTTAATGAAAGTAACATTTTCATTAGATGGAATATCAGTTATTAACGATTCATTATACTCATCATAATCAACATTATATGCTCCAACTACATTTCCTTTGGCAAAATAAAGTACATTATTTGCTTTATTTAAAGTATATTCATCTGCATCTACAATCATTGGATAAGTTGCCGCATCTATTCTACGCATAAAGTTGATAGGACTAAAGTTTCCAACTTTATATGTTCCATATGTACTACCCACTAAATTATCATAATCCAAACCATAAAGAATTAGTGAATTATCTACTCCATTTTCTTTAAATAATGAATAGGCATATGTATCTGCAGACCATCCTGAACCATGCAGTGTATTTTCCATGAATATTACTTGACCATTCATATTATTAGCTGAAATTTGTAAACCATTGTTGTAATATGAGTCATATTCATCTTTGAAAACAACTAATGTATCTGCCTGGCTTGAATAATCATTTACAAAAGCAATAAATCGCTCATTTTTGCTATCATAAGTAAACGTAGGATAATAACTCCCTTTTGATACAAAACTAGTTTCTACTGTATAGTCACCTTCCATTGCAGGAAAGAATGCCGGATTACCACTGTTCATTGCATAACAACCGTCATCCATAGAGATAACAACCTTGTTATTACATACTAAACCACTATTTACTGTATGTTCGGACTGACTTGGATCGAGAAAGAACATATCCTCTAAACCAGCAAGTACTCTATCATCGTACTGATTAGCAATATTAAATACAATACCATCATTTTTACTAAATGCCATTAACGCTGCTGGATATTGCCATTCATATGGATCTATTCCTCTGTAATGGTAACGGTCTGAGAACGCAAATGAAACAGGCGCTCCTTCCAATGATTCCCCGAAAAGTCTCTCAACAATATTGTAATCAGGATTTTTTGCTATCAAATAAAAACCGTCAATATCTGTTTTCCCTTCTAATGTTTCCTTTAAAACATACCATCCTTGATTAGTTGTTCCATTCATTACTACTTCAATAGTATTAATGCTTGATTTAATAATATTGGTATTGTTATCTGTTACTTCTAATAACAGATTAATTGTACCTATAGAATCTAAAGTATAATTAAGTATATTTTCTTGTGAAATTACTTCTATATTATTTTCGCCAACCAAACTCCATTCAAATGAAAAATCATGTGTAGCGGATTCTACATTTTCGCCTAAGGTTATTTGAGGTTCAATAACCAGGTTATCATTAAAGTAATACACTTCGTTTATCGTTCCTAAATCAATATTCATTTCAGGAAGTGGCTTCACATATTCTATATCATCAGAACATGAGTAAATTGTTATTGCTGATAAAACAATTAACAGACAATAGCTTATATATGATTTCATAATGTTCATATGCTTAAATATCAAATTAATAATAACTATACTGGAACGTAACCACAGTTCCATCTGCTTCTTTTAGAGGACCATTTTCACCCAAAGCTTCATTTTCAGCTTCCAAGTCTTGCATAAACTTGTATTTATAATAAGAACTTAAAAATGAATCGTTAGCAATCATCTCAACATCCTCATCATTCCAAATTAGATCTGAATGCCTTATCATGAATTCATGTTTAACAAACCCGTAATTTCCCAAAGTGAATAAAAGGCTACTCCAGTTACTTGGCTGACTTAATCTGTCTGCCATATAAACAACAGCTCTATTTTCATCATTATCAGCTACTATGGAATGTTCAGAATCTGATAATTTAAATGTTAAACGATATGTACTTTCTTGTAAGCTAGCATCTCTTAAAATAATTACAGAGATTGTATCCTGCATTCTTCCTGCATGAAAAGTAAGTAAGTCATACATTTCGGCATCATCAAAAGGTACATAATGAATACCTGCTTCTGCATTTATTGTATTTCTGTCAATACGCTCTGGATAAGATAAATCATCACTATCAAAAGCCTCTAATGACAAATGAAGATCTTGTTCAGGAACTGCTCCAACTATTTCTACAGGAATGTCAATAGTATCACGTACCATAGTTTCATCGCCTAAATATAAATAATTAACATATTGATGCTGAACATAAACACTTGTAGCTTGCTCGTCAGTTGAAAACCTTATATATGGCAATCCCTCATATTCTTTAGGATAATCCTCTTCGCATGAAGTAAGGGCTACACAGAATAAAAATATATATATTAAGTATTTCATTTTCTTATTTCTAAAATTGTTATTCGATTAAAAACCCTCTATATTAATTTGTAGTAGCTTCACCAGAAGGAAGTGAGACTCTGTAGGTATCATAACTCATTTCATTACCTGAGATTGGTAATGTTTCCACTCCAAATCTTTTATAAGTATAAAAAATCTGTCCTTCAGCCCAAAACTCTCTAATATACTGCAGCAACACACTATTTACAATGTTGTCCTGAGTTAATTCAATATTCTGATCATTTCTAGTATTAACAAATGTATCATAGTAGGTTTGTGCTTCTGACAATGAACTTGTCGATTCTACAAGTATTAAATACATTTCTGAAAGTCGAATAATTGGAAAACTCTTCGTACCAAAATCTGTCTCTGACATTTGATCATACTTTAATGATGAAACCCTTGTTTCATATTGATCATCTGTAATATGAGCCATCATTTCTAAACGAATATCTTCAATTCTGGAGAAATATGAGTTAATTAAATTTTCATCATTATAACAAACAATCTGACTTGCTGCACCATTATATGCATCATCGTCATAACCTACTGTTTCGATTCCAAAAAGTTGTTCTGCAAAAAATACATTATCATATCCTAGATCCTCTTCTAATCCTAATCTAAACTTATTTGATCCGTTTGAATTTACCGCCTCAATTACTTCTTTTGAGCTAGCATATGCACCTTCATAATTACCCATCCATAATTGAACACGGGCTAAAACACCAAGTGTAGCATAATAATTGAATCTGTTTTGACGATTATACCATCCTAATTCAACACCATACTCGTCAATAGATCCCTCATTATTTAATTCATCATTACTATATTTTACAATCGGATCTGATTCTGCAAGTAACATTTTTGCGTCTTCTAAATCTGATAAAATTAGATTAAAGTAATCTGTGTAATTCAATTTCTCAATAAGATCGATTGTCAGTTCAGTTGCATAAGGAAGTACTTCCTCAGATAAACCAGAAGGATCTGCAGGTACAGTCCCGTATACACGCCATAAATCGAAATGTAAGAAAGCTCTCAATGCTTTTGCTTCACCTTCAATCATATTTCTAAGATCACCACGCAAAACATCTTTTTCATCAATTGAATTAATCAATAGGTTTAAATTTGCAATAGCTTTGTAGATCTGTAAATATGAAGATCCTGATGCCCCATCAAAGTTTGTATTTTCGTAATCATGATTAAAACAACTACTTAAAAATGCGTTGGAACTATAAGTTTGCTCATGATAAATATTTGCTAATACATCAACTCCGCTTCCCATCATAAATCCACTTGGATTGTAAACTCCTTCTAAAAGCTGATAAACACCGATTAAAGCAGCAGTATAACCATCTTCTGAATTAAGAGCCTTATCTGCAGATACCATATTTTTAGGTTCTACCGTTAACCATTCATCACAAGAAGTAAGTGCTGTAATGGCTAAAGCAAAAAGTATTATATATTTTTTTATCATCATCATAAATTATTAAAAGGTTACAGATAAGGTTAACGTTGGTCTGATTGAGTATGGATAATCAGTTCCCCTTTCCTTTTTGATATTAGATAAGTAAAAGACATCTGAAATAGACCCGGTAATAGATGCCTGAACTAAATGCCAGGGCTCAATTAACTTTTGAGGTAGCTGATAACTAATGTTTACGTTACTTAAAGCAAGTGTTCTTTCTGTAAATACGAAACGATCATTTGGATAAGTGTTTTCATTACTACTGATACTCTTAAATGCAGTAATGTCACCAGGTTGTTGCCATCTTGTATTTAAAACTCTTCTATCCATGTTATTAGCAACGTACGCATTTTCAATTCTTAAAAGAGTATTGTTTAACTTTTTAGCTCCATATCTTGCAGTAAATGATAAATCAACCATTAAACTTTTATATCGTAATGAAGATCCAATTCTACCGTTAATTTTTGGCAACGTGCTACCTACTGCAATTTTTCGAAGTTCTCCGGCTGAAGTTGTTGTAATATTACCAGTTTCGGCATCCTCATATATAACCTGCCCTGTTAAAGGATCAACTCCTGGAGATTTTAACACATACATATCCTCCATTGATTCACCTTCTCTGTACTGATAATAAGTTCCATCGCTATAGTTAGATCCTTCAAAACGCTCATTAGCATCTTTAATAGCTTGAGATAATTTCACTAACTTATTGTCATTGTGATATGCCCCTAATTTAATATACCATGAAATTTGTTTTGCAGGAATTCGTAAGATATTAATACTTACATCAGCATCATAACCGATATTTCTGGTTGTTCCAAAATTTTCTGTATAAGAGGTATAACCATTAGAAAATGGCAAGCTTGCCTGTGATACCAAATTATCAGTTGTCTTTCTATAATAATTAAATGTTACACCCAATCTATTATTTAAAAGCTGCATATCTACACCATAGTTATGTTGTTTGGTGTTTTGCCATTTCAAATTACTATTACCTATGGCAGCAACAGTCATTCCTGTAATATTCGTATATTGTTGATCTGTGTCGTAATTATAAGTAGTTAAAGCCTGATAAGCAGAAAAGTTTAACGAACCTGTAACACCATAAGAATATTTAAACTTAACCTGATCTATAAAAGGAAGACCTTCTTTTATAAATCGTTCCTGACCAAGATCCCATGCTACTCCAAAAGAATAAAATGGTGCAAAACGACTCTCTTCACCAAATGAAGAAGCTCCATCTACCCTTCCTGAAACATCAAGAAAATATCTGTTATTATAATTATAGTTGAATATACCAGTAACACCAACGCTACGTGCAGTTGACTCTGAAGTACTAGGACGCTCTCCATAATAGTTAATCCCATTAGAAATATCATTCAATTTTTCATTGGTAAAGCCAGTTACTATGATATTCATAGATTCTGATTGACTTTCCAAAAGTTGTCCACTCACACCAACATAAACAGAATGTTTATCAAAGGTTTTACCATAGCTTAATGTAGACATAATTTGATAAGAATTTTCATCTCTTGTGCCTTTCATATATCTACCCCTGGCCATAGGGTGAATATTCTGTATAATATTACCTGAAGAAAGAGGAGAATCAAAATTATCAGTTCCTCCTTTGCGTAGCGTAACTCCTAAACTCGAATCCCATTTTAAACTTGGTGTAAAGTTTACAACAATTGAAGTCTGGTTGCGGATGTTTGTATAATCTGTTGTTGAAAAACTTGCCAATTTAGCATCATACAAAGGATTATATTTATCCGGTCCAAAAGTATCATAAGACATCATAGGATCACCATTTTCATCATATGGTCTCCAATATGGATTCATATAATAATATTGAGAAAAACGACCATAAGGGCTATTAACTCCTTTATTGAAGCCTAACTCCAATCTGTTTGAAACATTTATTTTTCTGTAATTATATTGTAGATTAAGTCCGGCATTCACGTTATCACGATTAGATCCTTTCATGGCTCCGGTAATTCTGTTATAGGAAACATTTAAGTTATAACGAAACTGCTCGTCACCTCCTCCAACTCCTAATCTGTGATATTGTCCTACTCCAATTCTGGTAGGAATATTTAACCAATCTGTATCAACACCTTCCTGAACTGCTTTATTATTTTGATTAAATAATTCATTTAATCTTAACTGCTCATCAATATCTTCATCTGCATACAATCCTGCAATTTGTTCTATATCAAGTTTTTCACGAGAATTTAACAAATTATATGAGGATAAATCCGGGATTTCAAAATTTACACCACCTGAGTAAGTTACTCTTAATTTTCCAGAAGGAGCACGCATTGATGTGATTACAACAACACCATTAGAACCCCTTGAACCATAAATAGCTGTGGCACTGGCATCTTTTAAAACAACAACTGATTCCACATCATTTTGGTTCATATCCAACACCCTTTCTACACTAACTTCAAATCCATCTAAAATAAACAAGGGCGTATTTAACTGACCTCTTGATTCTTGCTGAAGTTGATTCACATCAGGAATAGATGAGGCTCCACGAATTTGAATATTTAAATTTGTGTTGTTAGGGTCTGATCCAAAATCATTTTGTTCCTGAATATCTAGCGAAGGATCAATATTAGAAAGAGTTCTTAACAAGTTTCTGTTTCCAGATGCCTGAATTTCTTTTTTAGTAATAATAGTAGCAGCACCTGTAAAACTAGCTTTAGGACGATCAAAAATACCCGTTACAATAACTTCGTCCAAATCATTGATCTCTGATTCTAATACAATGTTATAATTTGAAACTTCAGGATCAATAGCAACTTTACTTTCCTTAAAACCAATAAATGAAACAAAAATAAGTGTTTCGTCTCCTTTTAATTGAACTTTAAACCGACCATTGTAATCAGTAATCGTATATATTGTACTACCACCTTTCTTCATTACTCCAACAGTGGCTCCAACTAGTGTTTCTCCATCCTGGTCTCTAATTGTACCTTCTATATCTCTCGGTTTAAATTTTTGAGGATCTTGCGGAATATTAACTTTTACCTCACGACTAATGACTACAATATCATCTTTTACCTGATATGTATAACCATTAGGCTCAAGGGCTTGCTTTAAAATTGACTCCCACGAATCCTCATCAAAATTAACACTCACTTCAGATATTTCTTTCAGTACGTCTGAATTATACAAGAAGTTTAAACTGGTTTTCTCCTTTACGTAGCTTATAACTGTTTCTATTGAAACGGTTCTGGCATTGTTATTTCCCTGCTGACTACGCACAGGTTGAGCTGCAAAAACTCCGGCTCCTAACCCTAGAAAAAAACAATAGAGCAACGTTTTTTTCCATCTTTTTTTGCATAAGTTTCCCATAAAAATAATTGTTTATTATTTAATATTTAGATTAAGATATTTCCTAACTAGTATGCTATTTCTGATATAAAGTAATAGTACTATCCTCTATTGAATACTCCATTTCACGTGTTAAAACAAGAGCATCAAGTAAAACATTAATGGATCCGTATCGTTTGATATCTCCAGAAAAACGAACATCTTTTAACTTTGGCGAATCAAATACAACATCCACATCATACCACCTTTCCATTGTATTCATAATATCACTCAAGCTTCTGTCATCAAAAACAAATTTTCCATCTTTCCATCCTACGTATTCATCAACATTAACTACTCTTTTTTCCCATTTATCGCCAACAATCTTAACTTGTTCACCAGGCTCTAAGTACATTGTTTCGTGATTGTTATCGCTAAATGCAATTTTCCCATGAGCTAATGTCACATAAGCATTTTCTTCTGGATAAGAAGTAATTCCAAAACCTGTTCCTAAAACTCTTATATCTCCATTATTTGTATGTACAATAAATGGATGCTCTTTATCTTCTGCTACCTCAAAAAACACCTCTCCACTAATCGTAACTTCTCTTGTTTTACCAATAAATTTAACAGGATGTTTCAAGTATGAATCTGCGTTAACCCATACTTTAGTTCCATCACTCAATGACATATTAGCTTCACCTCCCACTGGAACAACTAAAGTATTTTCTACCAATTCATCCGAACTAACGTCATCCGAATATGAGAATGTCCCTTTCTTATATTTTACACTCATATTTTGTTGTTCGTATGTAAAATCTTCAGCCGATGCGGTAATTGTTTTTCCATTGGATAATATTAATGTGGATTTTGAAATACCATGACTAATATTCGCCTGATGTTGATATTGTTTTGGTTGCAACAAAAACAAACTAAATCCTATAATCAGTATAATTGATGCTGCTGCACCATACATCCAATATTTTAATGTTAAACTTTTACGAGTAACATTTGCAGGTAATTCTTCAATGGCTAATAAAAATCTTTCGTACCCCTCTTTTGACGAATACTTTTTGTATTTATTTAAATGATTCACCAAATTATTATTACTCAAAAAATAATTAAACACATTTTCAAGCTGCTTATTCTTCAATCCCCAATCGACATTATTATCCTTTTCTAATGAATTGATAATTGTTTCACCAACTTTTCGAGTCTCTTTATGTAGCTTTTGACTATTTTTCATCTGTCTAATCTAAATTTGCTTTAACTACCATTTAAAACTTGCCATTTTTGTAATCCTCTTTAGTGATAAACATTTTTTCATGGCCAGTTTCGTATCTGTGTTTTCTATTAAGACACCCATAAAAATTAAAAGGGTGTCATTTTATTTTAAAAAAATTACTTTTTTTTATTCACCCCTTACTTTTAACATCAAACAGTAACTTTATTTGATACATTTTTAGCAGACTGTAACTAAAATTCGCAGGGCCTTTTTTTATAATCTATATGTTTATAATTTTTAACCTTAATTAAAAAATTAAGAAAAAAGTTGTGATAGAGTATTACTAAAAGTAAATAAAAGAAGAATCTCCCAATAGCATTTTGCTAATGGTTTGAGAACATCTGAACAGAAAAGAATAATATGGCAACAAATAGTTCCGATACATTCATTTGATCACTTAAGCTTTTAAAAGCTCGTTGTCGATAAGTTTTAATTGTATTAATACTAATATCCAGTTCTTCGGCTATTTCTGTCCATCCATATCCCTTTAACCTAAGAAGCAAAACCTCTTTTTGCTGTGTAGGTAATTTATTAATATGATGATAAAGTAATCGTACAATCTCTTCCTTTAAAGTTTCTTCATACACTTCCTCACTTTCAAACACATTCTTATCGTTGATAGACTCTAATTTATTATCTCGTGCTTTCTGATTACGAATATGATTTAGCGATCTGTGATAACAACTTTTATATAAGTAGTAGGTGAGATTTTTAACATCATCAAATTGTTGTTGTGATTTCCAAAGTCCTATAAAAACTTCCTGAACAACATCCTGAGCCATTTCTGTATCTTTCAAAAAACGCTCAACATAGGAACATAGTGAAGGGTAATAATGATCAAAAAGTAATTGCCAGGATTGTTTATCCTTTTCATTTACTCCTTTTAATATTTGTTCATTTTTAATTGTCATTTTATATTCCCCTCTCACTGGACAAATTTAGAAAATCTTTTAAAAAAAGAAATCTTAATTATTAGTTGTAAGCATAAACACTATTATTACTAACATTTTCTCCTTTAATATGAACGGGAGAATTCTTTTAATGAGTCAAACAACAATAAAGTAATATTAAACTTTACACTCCTACTTTTTTGTATAAAACACCGAATCTAAATCATTACTAATAAAACATATAACAAAAATGGCTCAACCATTGTTTTAACACACACAAAAAAAAATATGGAAATTTATTTTTACGAAAAACCCGGTTGTATTAATAATACAAAACAGAAAAGGATTTTAGCAGAAAAGGGCTACACCGTGATTGCAGAAAACATCCTAACTTATAAATGGACTGCTGATAAACTTGAAACTTTCATGAGAGAACGCCCCTTAAAAGAATGGTTTAACATGAGTGCCCCACGTATAAAGAATGGTGAAATTTCAATCAATGATTTTGATGAACAATCGGCATTGCAAGCAATGGTGACTGACCCATTTTTAATTAAACGACCTTTGATTCAATGCGGTGAGAAATTTGGTTGTGGATTTGATAGCACATTAGCTACAGATCTTATTAATGGCATAAATGTGGATGCTTTATTACAATGCCCTAAAATGACTGAAAACAACAGTTGCGATGATCTAACTTCGAAATAAAGGATGATTTTGTCTTAATTTATTTAATTTTGAGGCACAAATACCTATTTTGATATGAAGAAGTTAGTTGTTTTTGATTTAGACTTTACATTATGGGATGCAGGAGGTACCTGGTGCGACTGTACAAATCCGCCTTATAAAAAGCTGAATAACCATGTAGTTGATGCTTCTGGATGTAGAATTAAATTATATCCGGATGTGCTAGAAATTTTAAGTGATTTAAAAGAACAAAATATTACAATGGCTCTGGCATCTAGAACTAGTGCGCCATCTTGGGCTAAACAGTTACTTAATTTACTTGAAATAGAACATTATTTTGAACTTCAGGAAATATACCCTGGGAGTAAAGTTCAGCACTTCTTTCAATTACAAAATACCAGTGGCATTGACTATTCAGAAATGGTATTTTTCGATGATGAAATGAGAAACATTAGTGAAGTTGGTGCACTTGGTGTTCATGCGGTTTATGTTGAAAATGGTATAAACACTAACCTTGTAAACGAGGCTTTAAGTCATAGACAATAACAATTCTTTAAAGAAACATCCTTTCAATAATTAATAATAAATGAAGTCAATATCATTATCACCTAAGCAACAAAAAGCAATTGAACGTTTTCAAAAAGACGAAATAAATGGCCATCTAACTTATTTACGACTATCTAAAGTAATTAAGAACCCGGAAAATGCCCAAGTTCTGAGTAAAATTGCTCACGACGAAAAACTGCATTATGATTTACTTAAAAGGTACAGCGGAAAAGACATTGCCCCTAACCGTTTTAAAATATGGTGGTTCTTTATGCTTGCCCGAATATTTGGAATTACTTTTGGCGTTAAATTACTTGAACGAAGAGAAGAAAAAGCCCAGGCAGGATATTTACAATATGTAGAAACCATACCAGACTTTAAAAGAATTATTGAACACGAAGAAGAGCACGAAAAGCAGTTAATCGATTTAATCAATGAGGAAAGACTGAAATATGTAGGTTCTATTGTTCTGGGATTAAATGATGCATTAGTAGAGTTAACTGGTAGTTTAGCTGGTTTTTCTTTAGCTATGCAAAATTCGAAGATTATTGCTATGGCAGGTCTAATCACAGGAATTGCAGCTTCATTTTCTATGGCTGCGTCTGATTATTTATCACAAAAAGCAGATGGCGAAGCTAAGGATGCGCTAAAATCATCAGTTTATACAGGTGTTGCATATATTGTTACTGTAGCATTGCTTATTCTCCCCTATTTGTTGCTAGATAATTATCTTATTTGTTTAGGGATTACTTTATCTATTGCCATACTTATTATTTTAGGCTTTAATTATTACATCTCCATAGCTAAAGACTTAAATTTTAAACAACGCTTTACTGAAATGGCATTAATCAGTTTGGGGGTATCTGCCTTATCTTTTGGAATTGGTTTTGCTGTAAAACACATATTTGGAATTGAGATATAATTCTTTTTACTTTTATATCCACAATTACATTAATTAAGACATTGTTATATAACAAAGCAATTTGTTAAAGCAATGTCTTTTAAGTTTCTACACTCCTGTTTTTATATTGTAGATATTCGGATTTATTTATCTTTTATTATATTTGCCAAAAAATAATAAATAATGGATCCGAATAAAGGCAAAACTCATTTAATAAACAGATTAAGTCCTGAACAACTCCTTGAAAAGCTAAACAGCGAAACATTCAAACGTAAAACTGTATCTTTTTACAGATATGTTATAATAGAAAATCCACAGGAATTAAGAGATTCTCTTTATGAAAAATGGAATAATTTAGATTGTTTAGGTAGAATTTACATTGCCAACGAAGGAGTTAATGCACAAATGAATGTTCCAGAACATCACTGGGAGCAATTTGTAGATAGTATTCAGAAAAATCCATATTTAAAAGATATTCCTTTTAAAATTGCCATTGAAGATGATGGTAAATCATTTTTAAAATTACAGATCAAAGTTCGTCATAAGATTGTAGCCGATGGACTAAATGACGATGAATTTGATGTTACCAATGTTGGAAAACATTTAGATGCCGATGAATGGAATACTGCAATGGAACAAGGCGCTATTATTGTAGATATGCGTAATTTCTACGAAAGTGAAATAGGCCATTTCGAAGGAGCTATTCTTCCTAAAGCTGAAACTTTTACTGACGAACTCCCTGAAGTTCTGGATATTTTAAAAGACAAAAAGGATGAAAAGATTTTACTTTATTGTACCGGCGGTGTACGTTGCGAAAAAACAAGTGCCTATTTAAAGCACCACGGATTTAATGATGTGAACCAACTTTACGGAGGTATTATTAATTATAAGCAACAGATAAAGGAAACAAATCAATTAGAGAATAAATTTAAAGGTAAAAACTTTGTTTTTGACAATAGATTGGGAGAAAGAATCAGTAAAGATGTAATTAGTCGTTGTCATCAATGTGGTGAACTTTGCGATACGCATACAAACTGCAAAAACATTCGCTGCAATTTATTGTTTATTCAATGTAGCAGCTGTGCTGAAAAATATGAGCACACTTGTTCTGACCAATGTAAAGAATATGTTTTAGCTAATACAGATAAACGTATTCAACTGGATCAGATACATAATTACAAACCTGTTAAAAGATATTTCCATAGAATTTAACTTCTTTCTTTACTATTAAATTTCTGGCAAACTATTCAACCACTCTTCCTTATTTTTGGAATGAGTAGTTGGATAGTTTCACATTTATTAAATATTAAAATAGTTTATTTAAGAATAATTATTGGAGATACATAATACCTTTGCCCAACTAATTTACTCATCATGAACAAAGGAATATATTACGCTATTTTCACTGCCTTTTTATGGGGTTTTCTGGCTATCGGATTAAAAGTTGCTGTTAATATAGTTCCTGCAATAACAGTTACATGGTTCAGATTTGCCCTGGCCTTTGCTACAATGGTTCTGTTTTATGCTTTCAAACAAAAAGAGAAGCTCTCAATTATAAAACGACCTCCTTTGTTTGCGATCCTAGCAGGCGTTTTTTTAGGATGTAATTATGTGGGTTTCATTTCGGGAGTACAAATGACTACTCCAACTATTGCTCAGGTATTTGCTCAAGTTGGACCTGCTGTTTTAGCATTTTCTTCTATCTTCCTGTTTAAAGAAAAAATGAGTTTTCGACAAATTACCGGGTTAATTGTAGTAATTATAGGAATGCTCGTATTTTATAAAGATAAGATGTCAATGATTAGCCTAAATGAGGATTTACAGCTATTTAAAATAGGTGTGCTGGTTCTTATTTTTGGTGCACTTACATGGGTTTTATATGCCATCTTTCAAAAGAAAGTGGTTAACAACTTTGATCCATTACAACTAAACCTGATTATTTTTGGTGTTCCGGCTTTATTACTAACGCCTGCAGCTGAATTTAATGCCTTTGCTAATTTAACTGTAAGTCAATGGATACTCATGGCCTATTTGGGCTTAAATACATTATTAGCCTATGGTTCTTTGGCTCTTGCTTTTAAATACACCGAGGCAAACAAGGTTAGTGTTATTGTCACGTTAAATCCGTTGATCACTTTCGGGGCCATGATATTTTTAAGTTACTACCATGTTTCTTGGATTAGTCCGGAAACATTTTCAATTTTAACCATAGTTGGCGCTGTAATGGCACTAATGGGAGTAGTTTTAGCGGTTTTAAAAAGTAAAAAGTAGTTTGCAATCATACTAAATTGTAAGTACTTTCGGAATACTTTTAAGCTAACTATTCCATCAATGTATAAGATTATTGCTGTACTCCTTTGTTTATTATCATTATCTGCCTTTACCTTATTACCTAAAGATGGCGATTATAAATATAAACCAGATCAGTCTGCTATATACAAAACAATTGATTCTACTCCACTACATTTGGAGATATTCTTCCCTAAGAAACATAAAAATAAAAAGAAGCCTGCAATAGTTTTCTTTTATGGTGGCGGTTGGAAATATGGTTCAATCAGTCAGTTTGCACCACATGCAGAATACTACGCAAAAAAAGGTTTTGTTACAATATTAGTCGATTATCGGGTTGAAGAACGAAATCAAACCACTCCTTTTGATGCTGTTGAAGATGCCAAATCGGCAATAAGATATATTAAACAACAAGGTAAAAAACTAAAAATTGATACCTCTAAAATTATAGCCTGCGGAGGATCTGCAGGTGGTCACCTGGCAGCCGCTACAGCCTTAATCAATAATTATAATTCAATATCTGATAATCTAAATATTAGTCACAAACCCAATGCACTTATTTTATTTAATCCTGTAATTGATAATGGACCCGGAGGATATGGCTATGAAAGAATTGGCAATGAATTCAGGAAATTTTCACCAATACACAATATTGAAAAAGGAGCTCCTCCAACAATTATAATGATTGGAACTAAAGATCAGCTTATTCCTGTTGAAACCGTATATAAATATAAATCAAAGATGGATAGTGTAGGTAGTATCTGTCACTTAAAATTATATAAAGATCAGAAACACGGCTTCTTTAACTACAAGCATACTTCAAATTACAATCAAACATTAAAAGATATTAATCTGTTTTTAACTGATCTTGGTTACCTAACAAAAGACAAATAATGACTGCAAATATTTATTCCATCCATAACCAATGATGACTACACTTTACGCACAAATAGAATTTAAAGTTCGACCTTGGAAGATTCCTGACGCTCCAACTATTGCTGCACATGCTAATAATTGGAATATTGCCCAGAACCTAACCAACAGGTATCCTCACCCCTATTCAGAAAATGATGCTAAAGAATTTATTGACTCAGTTATAAATGAAAATAGTGACTGTATTTTTGCTATTGAAGTTTACGGCGAGGCTATTGGTAGCATTGGAATAATTCCTCAAACCGATATTCATTGTAAAAATGCAGAAATTGGTTATTGGTTGGCTGAACCATATTGGGGCAAAGGCATTGCATCAAAAGCCATAAAGTGGATGATTGATTATGCATTCAGAAAATATAATTTAAATCGCATATATGCTGCGGTATTCGGAACCAATATAGCCTCACAAAAAGTATTGCTAAAAAACCATTTTGTTTTGGAAGCCACCTTTGAAAAAACAATATTCAAAAAAGGTGTTTATCATGATGAATTGATATATTCAATCAGGAGAAATCAATGGAAGAAGCATATACTTTAACGCTAAAAACTATCTTTATGAAAACTCAACCTGATTTTACAACCGTCAAAAATACGATTAGTAATTGTATCAATCACTGGGAAAAAATATTACTTGAATTAGATGAAATTCAAATTACCAAGAACCGGAATAAGCAAGACAGAAATATCAAGCAAATTTTAGGTCACCTGATAGATTCTGCGTCTAATAATCATCAACGTATAGTGCGTTTTCAATACACCAAAGAGTTAGTATTCCCGGATTATCAACAGGATAATGATTTATGGATTCAATTGCAGCAATATGAAAAAGCGGATTGGTTGAATCTTATTCAATTATGGAAATACTATAATTTACATATCATACAAATAATTGATGCTGTAAACATAAAAACGCTCAATAATACATGGAATAATTTTGAAGGTGAAACCACAACGCTTAAACAAATGATAGATGGTTATCCTGAACATCTACTACTACATATGAATGAAATAAAAGAACTTATTTAATTATAACGACTTAAATAATATTCTATTATTTTTACTTTCTAACGATTTAAACAACACGCTCATGGATTGTCCCAAATGTGGTTCTGTTATTCTCAAAGATAATATCAATATTCAAACAGATGTAGCTCAATGTATTAATTGTGATCATATTTTTAAAATATCTGAACATATACAAGTTGATAATGATGATTTTGATGTAAGAAATACACCTAAGGGAACTTGGTTTCAAAAAGATTTTGATACTATTATTCTTGGGGCTTCTACTCAATCTCCTATTGCATTCTTCTTAATTCCGTTTATGCTTGTTTGGTCTGGTGCTTCTTTAAGTGGCATATATGGTTCTCAGATTGCATCCGGTGAATTTAATATTGGCATGTCACTATTTGGAATTCCATTTTTAATTGGAACCATAATTTTCACTGGCATTACAGCAATGGCTGTAGCTGGAAAGGTTGAACTCAATTTAAACAAACAAGGAGGCAAAATATTTACAGGCGTTGGCAATATTGGTTTCACAAAAACATTTACATGGGACGAGGTTTCAACAATTAGAGAAACTTCAAGTAACATTAGAACAAATGGTAGACAAAATTTAAAATTATGCCTTGAGGGAAAAAGGAGAGTATGCTTTGGTATTGGATTAAAAGAAGAAAGACGATATTATTTATTAAAAGCCATGCAGATTGTTTTAGCTAAACTAAAGAATAATCGCAATATGAACTACCAATCATTTTAACTCAATTTAAAACCAAATACAAAACACCTTCATTATGTGCACAAATAAAGCTCTTCTAATTATTGATATGCAAAAAGGTAGTTTTACCCCTAAAACTCCTCGTTACGATTCCAATGGTGTAATTAAGCGAATTAATCAATTAGTTGATTATTTCAGAGAGAACAGTTATAAAGTCATCGTAATTCAACATGATGGCACTAAAAATAATGAGTTTATTCCCAATACTGAAGAATGGGAAGTTTTAGATGAACTAACCTTAAATCCCGATGATATCTACATTAACAAATTCATTAATGATGCTTTTTATAACTCAAAGTTAGACGCTACATTAAAAGAATTAAATATTACTGAATTGTGTTTTACTGGCTGTGCAACAGATTTCTGTGTAGAATCAACCATTCAATCTGCTATCACAAAGGATTATTCAGTTACAGTTATTTCAGATGCTCATACAACTGCTGACCGACCACAATTAAAAGCCAAACAAGTTATTGACCATTACAATTGGGTTTGGTCAAATATGGTTCCAAATCAAAATGAAGTTAAAGTATTAACTACAAACGAAATAATTAAATAAAAGTATCTCAACCAGTAATTTAGCATATAACAAATGACGACTGTTTATAAATTACTTTACTATACATTGTTGATATTACTATTTGTTGTATTAACTGTTCTTACGCAAATTGGAGGTATTATACTTACTCTAACACTGCTTCTTTCGAAAAGAATAAAATATAAAATACCATTTAAAACTTTGTTGGTTTTCATCATTTTATACACAACTTCTACATTTTTATTCGTACCCAAAATTGCTAGTATTTCAGGAAGAGAACAGGTAGTGCAAACAGCATATATCAAACCGGTAAATTATGTATCAGTAATTTTAAATAGAAATTATGTTATACCTGAAGTCAATAAATTATTAATTAGGGTGGGTAATGAATTAAAATCTCAAAATAGTTTTGTTCAAATCAGATATCTTGATGCATGTTTTCCATTTATTAATGGTTTTCCATTACTCCCCCACCTTAGTCACAATGATGGTAAAAAGATTGATTTAAGTTTAGTATATGAAAATCAAGATGGCACAATTGTAAACAAAAGTAAATCTATAAGTGGCTATGGTGTTTTTGAAAATCCATTAAAATCAGAAATTAACCAAACCAATAGGTGTTTTAAGCAGGGGTATTTACAATACGATTTCCCAAAATATCTGACTTTAGGAAAAATAAACGCTAATTTAAAATTCTCTGAAAAAGGAACCAAAGAATTACTCTCAGCACTTTTAAAACAGAAAATAATCGGTAAAATATTTATTGAACCACATCTCAAAAGTCGAATGGGAATAAAAGATTCCCGGGTTCGTTTTCAAGGATGCCGCTCTGTTCGCCACGATGACCATATACATATACACATTAAATAGTCACAGTTTATGAAAAAAGTTGTAATAATTATTTATAGTTTATTTTTACTCTTCGTGACTTCAACCTCGCAGAATAGAATAATTGAGAATTCTTTATTACATGGATATTCTATTGGAGATTCAATTTCTAAAGAATTTAATTATACTAGAAGATTTGGTCCTTATTTTGGTGAGGTTAAGTATAAAAATGATACTAGATTGAGAGTATTTACAACTTGTAATTACATTAGTTCTTTTTACTTAGAACTGGACAAGATTGAATATGAAAAATCATTAGAAATATTAAAAAAACAACTTGGCACTCCTTTTTTGCATTACATAGGTGATACTTTACATGGTTTACAATTGAATCATCAAATTGAATATTATTCATGGATTGATAAAAATAAATACACAAATTATTGTGCGTGTTTAAATCTTAATAAAAACAATAAAGGTGTAATTAATATAACAAATGACACAATAAATGAGAATTTGAATAAGAGATTTTTAAAAGACTATAACAAACAGGAAATAGAGTTTCTTGAAGTTGAATTTGAAAAATAAAAACAATCAGTAAACTAAACTTGATAATGTTTTTACTTACAATAATCATAATAATTTAATAGAAAACTTCTTCAATCTTTCATCCAGCATATGATTAGGAATAATTGATTTTATAGAATCGGCAACAGCATTAATCATCTTTTCCTTAATAAAGTTATTCTTAATCACTATCGAAATTTCTCTTATTGCTGGTGGCTCATTTATTTCACGAACATTAATTTGCTGTTCTTCAGTTAAAAAATCCATGTGTAATTCCGGAATTACAGAATAACCTCCATTCATATCTACAATCCTAACCAAAGTGTCAATACTTCCTGCTTCAAATGTGTGATTGTAAGGAAGAGATCGCTGACAAAAATTAAAGATTTGATCGCGTAAACAATGTCCTTCTTCTAATATCCATAGATTTTCCTGTGGTAAGTTTGTTGCAGATAAGGAGATATCTCTTAATGGGTGATCCTTAGAAAAATAAGCTAAAAACTTTTCATAGTACAGCGGAATCTCATAAAACTCATCTTCTTCTAAAGGTGTAGCTGCAATAAACATATCCACACTCTCTCGTTTCAAAGCCTGAATTAAAGTTTCTGTATTCATCTCTGAAATAGTTAACTGAATTTCAGGATAGTTAGATTTAAACTCCTTAATAAACTGAGGAATCAGATACGGCGAAAGTGTTGGGATAACACCAATATTCAACGGTCCTGACAATGATTCAGTCTCATCAATAACCACTTGCTTTACTTTTTTCAATTCTCTCAATGTAGCTTCAGCCTGATTTATTATTCTCAGGCCTACTTCCGTAGGTTCAATCGGATGTTTACTCCTGTCAAAAATGGAAACATCTAGCTCGTTTTCCAATTTCTGTAGCATCATACTCAATGTGGGTTGAGTTACTCCACATTCTTTTGATGCTGTAACAAAATGCCTGAATTTATTTAAGGCCACAATGTACTCTAACTGCTGAATAGTCATAGGATATAAATATTACTTATACAAATATAGATAATATCTGTTTGATTTATACTACAAACCCCTCTACATTTGTTTCAGAAACAATAAGAAAATGTTTAACAAATAAAAAAATTAAGACTATGTCACAAATTGGAAAACAAGTAGTAGACTTTAAAGTACAAGCTTACGTAAATGATAATTTCGAAGCAGTATCAAAGGAAGATACATTAGGAAAATGGGCTGTTTATTTTTTCTACCCTGCAGATTTCACTTTTGTATGCCCCACTGAGTTGGAAGATTTAGCAAATTCATATGATGAATTTAAAGCTACCGGAGCAGAAATTTACTCTGTATCTACTGACTCACATTTTGTTCACAAAGCATGGCACGATGCAAGTGATACCATCAAAAAAATCAAATATCCAATGTTAGCTGATCCTACAGGAGTTCTTTCAAGAGGTTTTGAAGTAATGATTGAAGAGGATGGTATGGCAGAAAGAGGAACATTCATTGTAAATCCCGAAGGAGAGATTGTTTCATACGAAGTGGTAGCTGGTAATGTAGGTAGAAATGCGGATGAGTTACTGAGAAAACTTAAAGCACTTCAGTTTGTAGCTGAACATCCATCTGAAGTTTGTCCTGCAAAATGGAAAGAAGGTGCTGAAACGCTAAAACCAAGTATTGATCTTGTTGGTGTAATTTAATCAACAACAAGAATTTGTACTAATAAACTTAGGGAGAGGATTTACTCTCCCATTTAAAAACTAAAGACATGTTAGAACAAGCTATAAAAGATCAATTGAAAACCGTTTTCGGTAGTCTTAAAAGTAATTTCACTTTACAAGTGAATGCAGACGTAAATCATTCTCAAAAAAAAGAACTGACTGAATTATTAGAGGAAGTCGCTTCGTGTTCTGATAAAATTACCACGGAAGTTAATCATGGAGATAACTTATCTTTTAAGATTCTTAAAGATGACAAACCATTAAATATCATTTTCAGAGCAGTTCCGACTGGACACGAATTTTCTTCGTTACTTGCGGCTATTTTAAATGCAGATGGAATTGGTAAAAATTTGCCTGATGAAGTTTTATCAAAGAGAATTGAAAACCTAAACGGAAAGATTGAACTCAAAAGCTATATTTCATTAACATGTACCAATTGCCCGGAAGTAATTCAGTCTTTAAATGTAATGTCACTCATCAATCCGAATATTACGCATCAAATTATTGATGGAGCAATAAATCAGGAGGAAGTAGAACAATTACAGATACAAGCTGTACCAACAGTGTATGCCAATGGCAAACAACTGCATGTGGGCAGATCTTCTTTAGGTGAATTATTAAATAAAATTGAACAACAAGTTGGTGTAAACGAAAATACTGAACCTGTTGTTGTCAATAAAAAATACGATGTTGCCATTGTAGGTGGAGGACCTGCAGGAGTTTCTGCGGCTGTTTATTCTGCCCGTAAAGGCTTTTCTGTTGCCATTATTGCCGAAAAAGTTGGCGGTCAGGTTACCGAAACAGTATCTATCGAGAATATGATTTCTATTCCTCAAACAACAGGTTCTCAACTATCTGCTAATTTAATGTCTCATTTAAAAGACTATCCAATTGATGTTTTAGAAAACAGATTAGTTGAAAAAGTGGAAATTATTGATGGCTATAAGCAATTAAAAACATCATTAGGCGAAGTAATTACAACTCCTGCAATGATTATTGCAACTGGTGCAAGCTGGAGAAAACTTGGTGTACCAGGCGAAGATCAATACATTGGATCGGGAGTGGCATTTTGTACGCATTGCGACGGTCCGTTTTATAAAAATAAAAAAGTAGTGGTTATTGGAGGAGGAAACTCAGGTCTGGAGGCTGCCATTGATTTATCATCAATTGCTTCTGAAGTTACTGTTTTTGAGTTTATGGATGAATTAAAAGGTGACCAGGTCCTTCAGGATAAGTTAAAATCACTACCCAACGTCAAAATCCTCACTGGCATAGAAACCAAACATATTGAAGGTGATGGACAAAAAGTAACAGGTATAAAATATAAAAACAGAAATACTGAGGAAGAAAATTTCCTTGATGTGGATGGTGTATTTGTGCAAATTGGATTAAAACCCAACAGTCATGTATTTGCTGAAGTTGTAAAAACTAACAGAATGGGAGAAATTGAAATTGATGCAGCTTGCCGAACTAATACTGCAGGAATATACGCTGCCGGAGATGTTTCTGTTGTTCCTTATAAACAAATTGTAGTTGCAATGGGCGAAGGATCAAAGGCTGCTTTATCAGCTTTCGAGGACAATATTAAAAACTTACAACTTGCTAATTAAAATATCTTCCTACTATAAAAAGAAGGAGCTATTGTGATTATTTGTACAATAGCTCCTTTTATGTTATTTAAATTTTTTCAGGATATCTTTTACTGCATCTTTGTGAATAGTAAAACCCATCATCTTTAATTTAATATAGTCTTCGTGAAAGAAATAGTATCCAAATCGAGGATCGTCTTCTCCAACATTACGAGAACCGGAACTAGAATCTTTTATCAAATACCAATCTTTTCCTGTTCCTTTATAATTTTCTAAATAACCAACTAAATGCATTCCGTGATCATCAGTAGTCGTTTCATTTGAAAATCTAAACTGACGAGCATCTTCGTTAATATATTCTGACGGAATATCGTAATCAGGGATTAAAGCACAATTTGTTTCACGGCTAAAACCTGTTTCTGATACATCACCTCCAATGCTTAAGGTATATCCCTTTTTAACAGCAACCTTAATAGCCTTCATAAAATCATCCAAAGGAATATTGTAATAATCTTTACTATGCCACCAGTTATCAGGAACTTTATACTCTACTAATTCCCAATATGGTTCTTGTTTGTACGAAAGTATTTCTACATAGTCATCCGGATTTAGTTGTAAATAATCAGCTAAATAACTTTGTGGTGTAAATGCTTTCCCTTCAACATTAAATGAATTTGGAGGCACTCCTATGTAATGGTTCATAATTGATTGAATCGTTTCTAAACCAAATTCTACATTCCATGTGTTGCTCTCTTTTAATGATAATAAAAAGCTTTTCATTTCCTCATACATCTGAGCATGAGTATGAAATTTTCTATTATCAATTAAACCAGTGTATAATTCTTTAGGTACAGCTCCATATTCCTTCATAATTCGAGCAACAGCATTTCCTTCTGAACCTTCATCAAAATTAGAGTCTCCTCTCTTTTCAATAAAACGACGCGCTTTTTCAACATATTCCCAATAGACTGTATATAATTCAGAGATCTCAACTTTTTTACCTGTTAAACGCAATACTTCGGTTTCGTAAAATGAAGTGGTTGAAAAACACCAACACGTACCTGTATTGCCTTGCGATTCCAAAGGTTGACACCATGCTGTAATATATAAGCCAGGATCATTAGGTAAATCCATATTTGATTGATCCATAATAAATCGCTTATAAGAATCCAGATCTTGGTTTTCTAAAGAATCATTTACTGCATTTACATCTTTTAATATCGACTCATAGTAGTAGCCTTTACCCTTTTCGATAACCTGAATTTTAGCTTTGTCCTGGTTGTTTTGTGCATTTAACGAAGACACAACAACCAAAAGCCCTAATGTTAGTAATTGTTTAAACATACTTATTAATATTTTATGGTAACACTTCCAATTTTAACAATATTACAAAGGAACCCCATGTAATTTGACATCAAAATTAGAATTTAATACTTTTATATAAATTGATTAATAACAGGTTTTACTCGTATTTAAACCTAATTAATGATTAAATTATTCCTTTTTAACGTCAAAACTATATTTTTGTCCACAAACAACTTGAAGAAAGACCCTGTATGGAATACATTGAATATGACATCAAACAAATAATAAATGAAAAATTGAAAGGCACCATTGTACAAAATAGTGTAGAGTTAAACTGTGAATTATTTGGTACCGACCTGAATAACGTGTACGATAGTTATATTTATTATAGTGATGAAGTTGATGGAATTATTGATGTTTATGCAGATTTTAATTGTACTGTTATAGAAGGTTACGACGAAAAAACAGCAAGAGGAAGTTTTAAAGGAAGATTTATACTCGACTACAAAAGTTTTATTGAAGATAGCTGCGAAGTAACCATATAAAAACACTTATAAATTAATAGTTTTTTCGTAAGTATTTAATCTAATATGTTCACTCTGTAAACCTATGTTCATTAAATTACAGCAAGCCTATCCTCCAAAACAATTTTTCTATTTCAATGTTTTTGTACCATAATAATACTTAAACAGAGAAAATTGAAAATACTCATTATCGGACAAGGATTAGCAGGGACAATATTATCATTTAAATTAATTCAAAAAGGATATGAAGTTACGGTTGTTGATGATCCTTCATATCAAAAGTCATCTCTGGTTGCTGGAGGGATGATTAATCCAATTGTATTTAAGAGGCTAACAAAATCATGGATGATTGATGAATTATATCCAGAATTTATCAAAACGTGTAAAGAGTTAGAAACGCTTTTAAATAAACAGTTATTTTATCCCAAAACAATATGTAAAGTATTAGGTAAAGATGAAGACGCATTCTGGCAAAAGAAATATACCGAAAATGGTTTAGATGATTATATTGAAAAAGAAACTTACGACTCCGAATTATCAAAATACTTAAAAACGCCACATGGCTATGGTAAAGTCAAAGTTGGAGGGTGGTTTGATATACAGACCTTAATAAATAAGTATAAAGCTTATTTAATTGAAAATTCAATATTAATTCAAACCAACATAAATATACACAACGACATTAAAACTGAACAAAATAAAGTCCTTTGGAACGGAAATACATACAATAAAGTAATTCTGTGTGCCGGAAGCTATGAAGAAAAAAACAATTTGTTTAAGCATGTAAAGTTTAAAAATACTTTAGGTGATGTGCTTACAATAAAATGTGATGAATACAAAAACAAACACATCGTCTCAAAGAATATTTTCATATTACCAATTCAAGACCAGAAATATAAAACAGGATCAACTTTTCGTTGGGATTTTAATAATTCATTACCAACTGAGAATGGGAAACAGGAAATTATTGAGAAATTAAATAAAATAGCAGATTTCAATTATAGCATCGAAGACCACCAAGCTGGTATTAGACCAACAACAAACGACAGAAGGCCTGTTATTGGATTCCTAAAGGACAATCCCAATATCGGTATTATGAATGGACTTGGCTCAAAAGGTATCCTTCTTTCCTCCTGGGTAGCAAACCAACTCATACAAAAAATGGAGTACCCACAATATAAAATCCATCCTGAAATAGATCTAAGCAGATATTATAAATACTAAATAAGAAAAATGATCGTATTACAGGATAATAAAAATGGGTACAGATAACCATCAAACTCACATTAAACTCACTTCAAAGTCACATATAAGTTACATTTCACTCACCATTTCATGAATATAAACTGTGTTTATAGTGACTTATTTGTAAGCATGCTGTAATTTACACATTGCATATTCCCAGGGATTTTGGCAGCTTGCCAACATGAAAACAACAGTAATAGAACGTCATGCAGAAATACGAAGAATTGTAGATCTGTGGCATAAAAGTAAGAGGCAAATAAGACAGCAGGATTTTTGTAAGAAAGAAGGAATTTCTGTGGATTCACTTAAATATTGGATAACAAAGTTTAATAAAGAGCAGGCCTCAAAACAATCAGATCCATGCCCTACCGGATTTATTCCTGTCAAAGTTGAAAATACAGCAGAACAAACCTGTCAAGAAATTGAATTTCCCAATGGGGTAATATTTCGTTATAGCCAAGGAGTTTCGATAGAAACAATTAAAGAACTCATAAAATTGTATTGATATGTTTACTTTGTCTTCAGAATTAAAATTTCAATTATACGGACAAGCTACAGATATGTGAAAAAGTTTCGATGGGCTATGTGGCCTTGTTAAAAATAATCTTGGGGAATCACCATTGAATGGCGATGTCTTTGTGTTTATCAATAAAAATAGAAACAAAATAAAACTTTTACACTGGAAAGGAAGTGGATTTGTTTTGTATTATAAAAGGCTTGAAAAAGGCACTTTTGAATATCCCAGATATGATATAAATGAAGGGAGTTATGTTTTAAGTTATGCTCAAATGGTTATGTTGATAGATGGTATTTGTATCACAAACCTTAGACGAAAAAAAAGGTTTTCACTAGAGGATAAAATGCATCGAATCCATTTATATCACAAGGGTTTTGATTATTTTTAAGCGTGGAAATCAAAACAAAAGACATACAAGAAGAGGTCGTTTCCAAGGCCGAATATGAAAAGCTGTTGGCTGAACATAAATACTTAAAGCATCAGTTAAAAGAGCTTCAAAGATTAATTTTTGGAAGTAAAAGTGAACGTTTTGTACCCACATCACAAGAAGCTTCTCAATTAGATTTATTTGGTGAAAAAACAGAAGAATCAGAAACGGAAGTTGAAAAAATTAATTACACCAGAAAAAAGCCAGAGAAAGAAAAGAAGACTCCTATTCGCATAAAAATATCAGATCACTTTCCACGAGTAGAAGAAATAATCGAACCTGAGTTGATTGAGCCAGGTTCAAGAAAAATTGGTGAAGAGATAACTGAAATATTAGAATATAATCCGGCTCAAATATTTGTTAGGAAAATTATCCGTCCAAAATATGCAAAACCAAATAACCAAGGTGTTGTTATTGCAGAATTGCCATCCCTGCCAATACCAAAAGGAAATGCAGGAGCAAGTTTATTAGCTTATATATTGGTTTCAAAATATGTTGATCATCTTCCTTTTTATCGTCAAATACAAATTTTTAAACGCAGTAAGCTGTATTTAACCAATTCTACAATGAATGGATGGTTTAATAAAGCGACAGATCTATTGGATTCTTTGTATCTCTTATTGGAAAATGAAGTTTTAAATTGTGACTATTTACAAGCAGATGAATCTCCAATTGGAGTTCAGGATTCACAAAAGAAAGGGGTTTTATTTTCCGGATACCAATGGGTTTATCGTTCCCCGGAACAAGGATTAGTTCTTTTTAAATATCATCCGGGTAGAAATCAAAAAGCACCAGAAGAGACTCTGAATAATTTTAACGGATCATTGCAAACTGATGGTTATATTGCGTATCAAAGCATGGAAACCAAAGGCCACATTGTGCTCTTAGCTTGCATGGCACATGCCCGGCGCTATTTAGATAAGGCTTTGAACTACGACAAAGATATGGCAGAGTATATGCTTAAAAAGATGCAGAAGCTTTATAAAATAGAAAGAACTGCAAAAGAACGTTTGATAGATCAAAACACCTTACAAAGGTACAGAAGCCTATATGCAAGACCTGTCTTAATCGAAATAGAACAATGGCTAAAAAGCAACATTAATAAAGTTGTACCACAGAGTCCAATTGGAAAGGCAATTACCTATACATACAACCTCTGGCCTAGGTTAAAAGCTTACATTAATAATGGCAAGTATGAAATCGATAATAATAAGATTGAAAATGCTATACGTCCATTAGCTTTAGGTCGGAAAAACTATTTATTTGCAGGTTCACATAGTGCAGCACAAAAAGCTGCCATGATGTATTCTTTCTTTACTACATGTAAAATTAATGAGGTAAATCCTTTAGAATGGTTAACCTTTGTACTAGAAAAGATACAAGATTGTAAAACATCTCAACTTAAAGAACTTCTTCCTCAAAATTGGAAACCCATTAAGAACTAATCACTGTATTTTCAATTTCCCAATAGTGTACTTTACAACACGGATACACTTATTTGTTACTATAGTATCTATTGAACTTTGCTACAACCCAAGTCCTCAAATTTAACAAATCAACAAATTAACAAATTAACCGTAATTCAAGGAGAACTGAAGACTGAGAACCCTATATGCATAAACGCAAAAAGAGCAACTGAAACTTGTTCAATTGCTCTTTCTTTAAAATCAGCGGCGACCTACTCTCCCACAATATGCAGTACCATCGGCGCTAATGGGCTTAACTTCTCTGTTCGGAATGGGAAGAGGTGGAGCCCCATCGCTATAACCACCTGAATATCTTTATTGATAACATACCAGCTCAATCAAAATCACATGTCATGCTTTAACGCCCAACTAAAAGTTTCGGGTAATTAGTACTGCTCGGCTTTGACATTACTGCCTTTACACCTACAGCCTATCAACGTCATCGTCTCTAACGTCCCTGATAAGGATATCTCATCTTGAAGCAGGCTTCGTGCTTAGATGCTTTCAGCACTTATCCCTTCCAAACTTAGCTACCCAGCAATGCTCCTGGCGGAACAACTGGTGCACCAGAGGTTTGTCCAACGCGGTCCTCTCGTACTAACGTCAGGTCTTCTCAAATATCCTACGCCCACAACAGATAGGGACCGAACTGTCTCACGACGTTCTGAACCCAGCTCGCGTGCCACTTTAATGGGCGAACAGCCCAACCCTTGGGACCTTCTCCAGCCCCAGGATGTGACGAGCCGACATCGAGGTGCCAAACCGCTCCGTCGATATGAGCTCTTGGGAGCGATCAGCCTGTTATCCCCGGAGTACCTTTTATCCTTTGAGCGATGGCCCTTCCATGCGGAACCACCGGATCACTATGTCCTACTTTCGTACCTGGTCGACTTGTCGGTCTCACAGTCAAGCTTCCTTGTGCCATTACACTCTGCGGACGGTTACCAATCGTCCTGAGGAAACCTTTGAAAGCCTCCGTTACTCTTTTGGAGGCGACCACCCCAGTCAAACTACCCACCAAACAATGTCCGGTTAAAAACCGTTAGGCCACAGATAAGCAAAGGGACGTATTTCAAGGGTGACTAACATACTCCTGGCGAAGCATGATCAACGTCTCCGTCCTATCCTACACATTACTTACCCACAACCAATGTTAAGTTGCAGTAAAGGTTCACGGGGTCTTTCCGTCCCGTTGCGGGTAATCGGCATCTTCACCGATACTACAATTTCACCGAGCTCATGGTTGAGACAGTGCGCACATCGTTACACCATTCGTGCAGGTCGGAACTTACCCGACAAGGAATTTCGCTACCTTAGGACCGTTATAGTTACGGCCGCCGTTTACTGGGGCTTCAATTCAAACCTTCGCCAAAGCTAAGCTCTCCTCTTAACCTTCCAGCACCGGGCAGGTGTCAGGCCTTATACGTCTTCTTTCGAATTTGCAAAGCCATGTGTTTTTGATAAACAGTCGCATGCGCCATTTCTCTGCGGCCTACCGAAGTAGGCGCCCCTTATCCCGAAGTTACGGGGCCAATTTGCCGAGTTCCTTAACCATGAATCACTCGAGCGCCTTAGTATACTCAACCCAACTACGTGTGTCCGTTTACAGTACGGGCTCCTATACTCGCTTTTCTTGGTACCGGCTGCTTTACTTCGCTTCGGCCGAAGCCTAGGCTCAACGTACTATTCCGTCAGTACGTAGCAATCTCACCAATACGTCACTTTCGTTGTATAGCAGGTGCAGAAATATTAATCTGCTTACCATCCACTACCCCTTTCGGGTTCGCGTTAGGTCCCGACTAACCCTGATCCGATTAGCGTTGATCAGGAAACCTGAGTCTTTCGGCGTGCGGGTTTCTCGCCCGCATTATCGTTACTTATGCCTACATTTGCTTTTCTAACCGCTCCACAGTTCATCGCCAAACTGCTTCAAGGCTGTTAGAATGCTCCCCTACCACTGTAATATAATTACAATCCATAGCTTCGGTAGTATACTTATGCCCGATTATTATCCATGCTCGATCGCTCGACTAGTGAGCTGTTACGCACTCTTTAAATGAATGGCTGCTTCCAAGCCAACATCCTAGCTGTCTATGCAATCAAACCGCGTTTGTTCAACTTAGTATACATTTGGGGACCTTAGCCGATGGTCTGGGTTCTTTCCCTTTCGGACACGGACCTTAGCACCCATGCCCTCACTCCTATTCATCATCTTACAGCATTCGGAGTTTATCAGGAGTTGATAGGCGGTGAAGCCCTCTCGTCCAATCAGTAGCTCTACCTCTGTAAGATTAAAATAAGGCTGCACCTAAATGCATTTCGGGGAGTACGAGCTATTTCCAGGTTTGATTGGCCTTTCACCCCTACCCACAGTTCATCCAAAAACTTTTCAACGTTAACTGGTTCGGTCCTCCATTCCGTGTTACCGGAACTTCAACCTGACCATGGGTAGATCACCTGGTTTCGCGTCTAGCGCAGCTAACTTTAACGCCCTATTCAGACTCGCTTTCGCTTCGGCTCCGTTGCTGAACAACTTAACCTTGCTAACTACGACTAACTCGTAGGCTCATTATGCAAAAGGCACGCCGTCACCCCAAAGGGCTCCGACCGCTTGTAAGCGCACGGTTTCAGGTACTATTTCACTCCCCTGTTCGGGGTACTTTTCACCTTTCCCTCACGGTACTGGTTCACTATCGGTCTTTCAGGAGTATTTAGCCTTACCAGATGGGCCTGGCAGATTCACACAGGATTTCTCGTGTCCCGCGCTACTCAGGATACTGCTAAAATTTAAAACCTTACGTGTACGTGGCTGTCACACTCTACGGCCGTTCTTTCCAAAACGCTCCACTTCAATTTTAAATCTATATCGCAGTCCTACAACCCCAACGTTGCCTGAACAACATTGGTTTGGGCTAATCCCCGTTCGCTCGCCGCTACTTAGGGAATCACTATTGTTTTCTTCTCCTCCAGGTACTTAGATGTTTCAGTTCCCTGGGTTTGCCCCCCGAAGGGTGACTGGTCATCAACCAGCCGGGTTGCCCCATTCAGAAATCTGCGGATCAATAAATATTTGCTTCTCCCCGCAGCTTATCGCAGCTTATCACGTCTTTCTTCGCCTCTGAAAGCCTAGGCATCCACCGTACGCCCTTGCTTACTTTCTTGTTGGTATAGCTTTAAAGCTCTCGCATTAAAACTAACCTATGATTTTGATTGTTTTGCCAATATGTCAATGTACGTTTTGTCTGTTTTAGACAATGTGAAATGCACTACTAAAGAAAATAGTTCCTTTGTGTTTAATATAAATATTAAACGCGTTTTAAACTCTCTCCAGAAAGGAGGTGTTCCAGCCACACCTTCCGGTACGGCTACCTTGTTACGACTTAACCCTAGTTATCAGTTTTACCCTAGGCCGCTCCTTACGGTAACAGACTTCAGGTACCCCCGACTTCCATGGTTTGACGGGCGGTGTGTACAAGGCCCGGGAACGTATTCACCGCGCCATGGCTGATGCGCGATTACTAGCGAATCCAGCTTCACGGAGTCGAGTTGCAGACTCCGATCCGAACTGAGACCGGTTTTAGAGATTAGCATCCTATCGCTAGGTAGCTGCCCTTTGTACCGACCATTGTAACACGTGTGTAGCCCTGGACGTAAGGGCCGTGCTGATTTGACGTCATCCCCACCTTCCTCACGGTTTACACCGGCAGTCTTGTTAGAGTCCCCACCTCTACGTGATGGTAACTAACAACAGGGGTTGCGCTCGTTATGGGACTTAACCCGACACCTCACGGCACGAGCTGACGACAACCATGCAGCACCTTGTAAGCAGTCCGAAGAAAAGAATATCTCTACTCTATGCAGCCTACATTTAAGTCCAGGTAAGGTTCCTCGCGTATCATCGAATTAAACCACATGTTCCTCCGCTTGTGCGGGCCCCCGTCAATTCCTTTGAGTTTCATTGTTGCCAACGTACTCCCCAGGTGGATTACTTAATGCTTTCGCTCAGTCGCTGACTATGTATTGCCAACAACGAGTAATCATCGTTTACGGCGTGGACTACCAGGGTATCTAATCCTGTTCGCTCCCCACGCTTTCGTGCATCAGCGTCAATTATAGCTTAGTAAGCTGCCTTCGCAATCGGTGTTCTGTGTTATATCTATGCATTTCACCGCTACACAACACATTCCGCCTACCTCAACTAAATTCAAGACTATCAGTATCAATGGCAGTTTCACAGTTGAGCTGCAAGATTTCACCACTGACTTAATAGTCCGCCTACGCACCCTTTAAACCCAATAAATCCGGATAACGCTCGCATCCTCCGTATTACCGCGGCTGCTGGCACGGAGTTAGCCGATGCTTATTCATACGGTACCTTCAAAAAGCTTCACGAAGCTCACATTATTCCCGTATAAAAGTAGTTTACAACCCATAGGGCAGTCTTCCTACACGCGACATGGCTGGTTCAGACTTGCGTCCATTGACCAATATTCCTCACTGCTGCCTCCCGTAGGAGTCTGGTCCGTGTCTCAGTACCAGTGTGGGGGACCTTCCTCTCAGAACCCCTAGACATCGTCGCCTTGGTGAGCCGTTACCTCACCAACTAGCTAATGTCACGCATGACCATCTTTTACCGCCGAAACTTTACTTATCTATCCATGCGAACAAACAAGACTATAGGGTATTAATCCAAATTTCTCTGGGCTATCCCCTTGTAAAAGGCAGGTTTCATACGCGTTACGCACCCGTGCGCCGGTCGTCAGCGGTTGCAAGCAACCCTGTTACCCCTCGACTTGCATGTGTTAGGCCTGTCGCTAGCGTTCATCCTGAGCCAGGATCAAACTCTTCGTTGTATAAAAATTATCATGACTGATTTAACAGCCTATTATTCTTTACAAGAGTTTTAACTCAAAGAATCACTATTTTCCTTTATTAAGTGTGCATTTCAATATTTTCAAAGAACGTCTTCTTGTCATTCAGCATCAAGGCGTAAACGACTCGAATTCTTATATTTTGTAAACTTCACCAAAACTTCTTTTCAGCAAATGTTTATTTCAATCTTTTTAAACGCTCAACCTTCGTTAAGTGTCGCTCTAAAAGCGGATGCAAAGATAACAACTTTATTTCCTTTTCTCCAAATAAATTTTGAAATATTTTTAAATCATTTTCAAATCTTACTTTCAATCCTAAAAAGTTATTTTTCAATAACTTAAACCCTTTTTAAAGTCTCATCATTTGATTATTTTGCCCTTCTTTTAAAGCGGCTGCAAAGATAAGTGATTTTAATTTTTAAATCCAAATGAAAAATCAAAAAAATATTTCTTTTTTTCTTTTTCTTTTCAATTCCTTAAAACCTGCTCTGTATTAGGTTTTTCCTCCCTTATAAAGTCATCATTATGTCATCTTTTAATCGCGCCTCTCGTTCAAAGCGGGTGCAAAGAAACGGACTTTATTTTTTACTTCCAAACAAATAATGATTATTTATTTTGCAGAATATGCAAAGTAAGGAACAACACTCTTCTTGTCAAGGGGTTAGTTGGGAATGTTTTTTTTGAAAGTAAAGTTTATTCTAAAACAGAATCAATACTCCCTATTATTAAATCCCTTCTTTTATATAATATCTATGGAATATGAATTTAGGATCTGAACAATAAACAACCCATGTTACCTCATCCAATCATTACAATAATATCAACTTCTTATTGCTTAACTATAATTAATGGAGAGAAGTTTCCTCCTAAGACAATAAATCACATATTCATATTCCTTATCCACTCACAAAAAATTACAAGAAGAAAAGGCAACCAACAGGCTCTTTTAAAGAAAATGAACCTAATCTCATTTCTTGTTTAATATCTTAGTCATTGGTAATTTTTCTCATAGTCATTTATCCATTTTATAAGTAAAAATTACCCTTTACTAATTAAGAGACCAAAAAAACACAAAATGTGATTAGCAATCTACCTATATCATTTTAATCTCTCATAAATCCGTTGCGGTATTTTACTTTCCTTACCATTGGCTTTCATAAATTCTATGTAATTATTGTAAGCTTCTTTTGCTTTGGTATTTTCATTTAATCCCCAATAAGCATCGCCAAGATTGATGTAGGCAACAGTACGGTTAGGAAATTTCTCAATAACTTTTTCTAATATTAAATTTGTTCTTTACACTACATATAAAAATTTTATCTTAATTAAAATATTATCCTAAAAACGGAAAGAATTATATTTCTAATTCGGACAACAAAAAGCAATAGTATCCTGATAATAGAATTTATCCAAATTAGGATTTATTGCAACTCCAACCTTATTATCTAACAGATCTAGTTTACCATCTCCCTTAAGTCCATAAACCTGTTTAATCTCATACAAATGAGATTCTCCTTCAAAGATGTGATCCTTACTTCTATTATCAAACACACTACCATCTTCATTTCTATATGATCCTAATGCCAGATAATTAATATACTCTCCTTCTTCTGGTATTGAAAATGCACATGTAACATAATAAGGTCGATTATATTTTAATATATTTTTAACTATAACACAGTTTAAACTATCATTATCTACAATCAAAGCATAAGCAACATTTGTAGTGGTATTTATTTTATTGATTATTTCAAAGACACAATCACCTCCATAGTAATTACTATCAATATATTTCCCATTATGAACATTTAGTGCTTTATCTAATTTATTTGATTGATAAATATCATTTAAAGACATATTCCAAATAGTATCTACTTTATTTGTTTCTGGGTTATAATCCAAAATACTATTCCATGTTGTATCTTTTCCTATTACATTATCTATAATTTCATCAAAACATAATATATTAGTCTTACTATCATTTTTTTTGTCAAATTATCATTAGTCTCAGGCTCTTTATATGATCCGTGACCTCCCAAATCTTCTTTTCCTTGAATAAGTACCTTTGTATTAGCTTTACCTTTATCTATCTGACAACTAATCAAAATACTAAAAAGCAACATGCAAACTAATATATTATACTTTCTTTTTTGTTCCATCATCATAGTATTTGTAAGTTTTAGATTCATCTTGTTTATTTGTATTATAATCTTTTAATAAAATCACTCTAGAGGGATTATACCTATATTTAGTCCCTGTACCATACGGACTTTGTACGGTGGCAATCTCGAAATGTACATGAGGACCTCTCGTTCCTGTTGCATTTCCAGTCACACCAGACAAAGCTATTAAATCACCTGGTGATACATTGTCTCCTTTCTTACACTTAAACTCGCTTAAGTGCATATATATCATATATACACTATCTGACTCTTTTATTTGAGCTCCAATTAATTCGCCTTTTTCTTTATATTTAAGAGTATAATCTATATATGCGCTTTGTTTTATAAAATCCAAAGTACTATTAACTTTAATTGTTACAGTCTTTCCCCCTCCACCTTTGCTTGCTCGAACAACAACACCTTCCATACAAGCATAAACCTTCGTTCCTGGAACTGCAAAAATATCTATGCCTGAATGCAATGGATTCGCTCTAAAGGTTCTTACATTTCCAAAAGAACCATTCCATGGTGTAACATAACCACTAAATGAATATTTATTTAGTTGAGGATTAATTACAGGATCATGCCAAAAATTGTCCATCCTCCTCATCTGCTCCACAAAAGCCACAGGATGAAAATGATAAACAACTGGTTGCTCAATTGGAAACGGGCTTAAAGGGATTTCCTGTTCAGGTTCATCACTATTGGTAATTTTTTCGTATATCCACTTTCCAAACTTATATGACAAGTATCCACCCGTCATAATAGATGTTGTTACTATGTCTCCACTAACCCATTTGGTTAAGTAACTACTTTTTCGCGCTTCAATGCCTTCCCATACTGCAAGTTGGTTTACTTTGGCTTCGAAGGCCTCAAGGCGCTCTTCTTTTAGGGTTTCAAGATCTTTCTTACGTTCTTTTATAAATAAACAAATGGATTAAACTTATATATGTTAAATTCTTTAATAGATAACTTTCCGAATTTTTCCGATGTTAGCTCATAACTTTCAATAGTATCGTCAGGCTTAAGTTTTTCAATAGTACACTTGTATAAAAACCAGGTTTCACCTTCCACATAATACTTAAAATAATAAGCAAATTCATACTCTATATTTGATTTATACGGAAGCTTAATGACAGCAAAAGAAATAATATCTCCCTTAACAATTAAATTAGTATAACCAATATCAGATCTTTCTCCAAACCCTAAAGAGGGTAATGCGTTTTCTGTAAATAATACCTTCATGAAATCATTATCATACTTCTCTAGAATTAACAACTTTCTTTTTACAGGAGCATCATTTAGATCTTTAAATTCCAACTCTCTCTCATTCTCATTTACAAGACTAATTAAAACACCTTCCTTATCTCCAAATGAAATATCTAATGAATCCTTTACAAGAAATACACCTCCTTTATAGTCCTTTACTACAGAATCAAATGTTTTAAAATTATCTGAATTGCTTTGTTTTGACTGCGCACTTGCACAGCTAATTAACATCAAAAATGATCCAATAATGATCCAATTATTTTTGCTCATACTAAATATTACTACATTTATTAATATCAATAACTTCTATTACTTCTTTAAAATTCTCTCTTCTTTCACTGTAAGAGTCAGTATTTAGATTTATTACAGCGGTTATAGAATCCACAACCTCGTCCTTTTTTCCATTATCCGCCTTTTGGTTTAACCCATTTCTGAACCAGTAAGCTGCTGCCGAAACTATTGCTCCTTTTACTGTTAATATTGACTCTGGATTATCAATAATATTGATATTACTTTCTGGATATCTTTCTTGGATCGTATTATTCACAGCAATGTAATTGGCTTTCCATGTTAGCTGTATTAAACCTTTTCCTCTAAAATTCCATCCATCACCACTAGAGACATTTCCATTCCCATACCTATTTGAATATGCTCGATTAGCAATCGCCTGTTGGTCTGCCGCTTGGATTCCGGCATCTCCACGGGAATTCAAATCTTTTCTCCCATATAAATCAGCTTCATCTTGATGCTCTTTAAAATAGGAAAAAGGTCCAGTCCTCCATTTTGTACCATTTATATAATACCCTGAATCTTCAGTCTCTACATTACCATCTACCCATGTACCATTAAGATATTCACCATCTTTCAATCTTCTAGCACTGTAATTTAAACTCTCCCCACTTCCTATGGTAAGAGACTTCCCTGATTCCTCAAGAATTTGCGCAAAAAAATGAGATATTCTTAAACAAGAATTAATTTCAAATTTTTCAAATACTTCATTAATATGCAACATTAATTCTACTTTAGTTGTTTCATTTATGCTAGTAAAGATTTTTTTAATAACTTCTTCTGTTATTTGTTCATAACAATAACAACTAGGAAGACATTTCATTTGCTCAACAAAAGCTACAGGATGAAAATGGTAAACCACAGGTTTTTCTATCGGGAATGGGCTTAAAGGTATGGCTTGTTCAGGCTCATCGCCATAGGATATTTTTTCATATATCCATTTGCCTACTTTATATGTAAGATAACTTCCCATGGCTAATGGCGAATTCATTAGCGCTCCATTTACAAACTTGCTGCGGTAACTACTATTTCGCACTTCAATGCCTTCCCAAATTGCAAGCTGATTTACTTTGGCTTCGAAAGCATCGAGGCGTTCTTCTTTTAGGGTTTCAAGATCTTTTTTTAACGCTTCATCTTCTTCCAATTCAATGCCTTTGTCTAATACCGCTGTTACTTCATCAAGTAAAGGACTAAGATATTGCCCACCGTATGCCCACTCGTTATGATGCTTACATACTAAATGTGATAGTTCATTGGCTGTATAGTGGTTGTTCAATGCTCTTTGTAATTCGTGAGGTTCTATAATACCATTGTTATCTTCATCTACAATATTACAAATATCAGAGAAAAAGGCACTTTTATTTTTGAAATCGTAAATATAATTATTGTCAGTATCTTCTTTTACTTCAAAGCCAAATTCACTCCAGTTATAGGCTGAAAAAAGCTCTCCTAAGTCATCTTTGGATATTAAACCACTGTATTTAATGGCTACGCCGTTTTTTTGAAGGCCGGTTGGTTCTATCAGGTACCATTTTTTATCATCTTTATCGGTAAATTGCTTACCTTCTTTGATGTTAACTATTACGTCGGACACTATGGTAGTATTGATATTGTTTTCTTCAGGGCTAATAATATAAACTTCAGTAAGTTCTTTGTTGAGCCTGAAGTACTTTTTTGTTTCAGTGGTGGTAATTGTTGCTGTTGTCTGCTGGTTTGTTGCAGTCTGTGTAGGTGGTTCAGCAACAGATGTACCACCTGCCCCTGAACGGGTTTGAGTGCCTGTGGTTGCGGCAGAAGTCGGTGCAGTTGCTTGTGCATTGGCTGTTACTGTTGTAATGGTAAAAGTGATTGTTTTTTCTTCAAGTTCATTATTCTTTACCCAAAAGGTTTTTCCTTTGCCGGGTGTTTGGTATTCAACCTTTCTGTTGTTACTTGTTTGATTATTTGCATTGTAGTTTGTTATGAGTTTGACCGTATCACCCATTTGGGCAATATCACCTACCAGTTTATTAAACTCGATTAACGCGCTTTGGTTTGCTGCCGCATTATTGCCTTCACTAACAAAAGTATACAACTTGGTAGATTTAGCGTAATCCTTTGGAAGTTCTGTTGATCTGTTAGAAACAACCACCTCTAAATTATCTACCTCCACTTGGGTATATCCTTCGGTTGTTTTACCTGTCTTTTTTACCGGTAGGTTTTTGATCACTTTTAAAGGTAGCTTCTTTTTTAGTTCTGTGCCTTCGACAATTTTTGCAAAGTGTTTGTTTTTGTCGCCATCGCCTTTGGCATTGGTCAAAAAGTCATTTACTTCCTCATGGGTAAAAACCTCAACATGAGCACCTCGGTACTCTTCTTGTTTTTCAAAACCGTTTAATCCGGCATAGCCAATTATATCGCCTGCTTTTACTTCGTAGCATTGGTCACTTATAACCTGATTTAAATCCTCATTTTTTAAGGTTACAACATCAACAATATTTAATCCTGCAGTATGACAATAACCTTCAACACTTTCTCCTCCAGCTTTTTTAACTTTTAGCCAACCAGTCTTCCCCTGATCTTCATCATCAATTTCAAGAGATACCCCCCTAGTAAGAAGTTGCACAACCTCAGATATTGAATTTGCTTCTTCTCGAAGATTAGCTCCTAAATCTCCATTTGATCCTTCAAAACGATCAGTCAAAACCTCTCCCGTACTTACATCCACAAGCTGTTCATTATCCCACTTCTTAACATATGTATAACCAATAATTTCTTTCCCGTTAGGCGTTGTATACTTCACCTTTCGTCTATCTTTATCATTTGCATCCTCTTGAAATGATAACACGGTCCCCTTTGCAGCATAAGCTAATGTTGCCCCTCCATCGCTACTCGATTTTATAATCGTCCCTTTAACCTTAATAGTATCTTTAGCGTCATCTGCAACTGAGTATGAATTTATAGTGAGAAACCCGGGAAACTTATCTTTTCCCATTTCCTTATAACACGCCAAATGGTTGTACAGGGAGTAAAAGTTCAACTCAAGCCCATTGGGACTTTTATAATTATGCTCTATCAATACAAAACCATTGGAATATTCGCTTGTTTTATTGTCAATAGTTTCAATATGATATTCCTTGGACACTCTATAAGCAATTATTTTACCATCAGCAATGGCCTTAATTGGGTTATCACCCTCATAGTGAATTCCTCCATGCCAGGTATTCATCCTACCTATAGGATAATAGCCAGTTAAATTAGATGCGCCTTTTAAATAGAATGGGTATTTATCGTTCCCATTTTTGGGATCAACAGGATATACAAACTTCATAGCTTAAAATATCAGTTTAGTGACTAAATGTGATGTCAGGCAAAAAACCATGCTTCTTTGCTTCTTCTTTAACTCTTTCTTGTGCTGACTGGGCTTGTTTTAATTGTTGAGCATTTTTGCTGCCAGTTACGGCATCTTTAAGCTGGTTGGTCAACACATGTATTTTTTTTATTGTGGGAAACGGTATCTCTTGCAAAGGCATAGATGCATTAGGAGTAGGCACTGCCGGGCCAATTGTAACTCCAGGTACTCCCATAGTAATTTGCCCCGCATGAGCTGTCATACAACCTACTGTGACCACAGGTGTTCCGTTGATGGTTACTCCCGGACTTCCTTGTGCTATCATATCAGGAGGGCCTACACATATACACATATCACCCATAACAGCTACTACTTGTCCATTTACAGTTACACCAGGCATACCAGGTCCATTAACTGGTCCGCCAACATGTGGTACGGTTCCACTACATAGAGGGCAAATGTGCATGCTGCCTACTGTTGCTATTGGTTGTCCTGCCATAATTTTTAATTTTAAGTTAGAAGTCAGGAGTTGGAAGTATGAAGACGCTTTCTATTACTGACTAAATTCTGACTATTTGTTACTAGTTTTTTTTTATTTGAAAAGATATTGTTTATTAAACCGGACGCACTTGTTAATACAGTGCGGACGCATAAGGTGGTGCACTCCGGACGCATAAGGTGACAAAGGCCGGACGCATGCGTCCGGCCATGTTAAATAGCCTTTTACTACAATACCGTTAGTATATGCTCAAAGTTTATTGTTCTGGGCTCTTGAATAAACTTCCCTCCCCCGCTATACTGACTAACAATTTCTAATTGATAATCGCCCGCCTCTAATTCAGGTAATAATACCATTTGTTCAGATGGATTATTGGTTAGTATTCGGTCGAGTTTAATTCTTAAATTATCAGCCTGCTTAATTAAAAAAGTACCTACACTTTCATCATCACCTTCAACCTTTATTTTTGCTCCCTCTATCTGAATAACATCTTTAGGAGTAATAGTACTATCTTCAATCCCAGTTTGCGCATCAATTACTTTTCCAATAACACCACCCACATCAGCTACACCTAAAACCTCTACTTCTGATTGTTGCAATTCAGCTAAAAATGCACCATTTGTTCGTAGGTTTATCTTTAACTTATGTTCGCTCTTTTTAAATGATGACGTTTTACTGGCAAATGCACCAGACACTGCTGTTGAAGCTGAAAATAGCGGTGTGCTTACTGAGTAACCTTCTTTCAATTTTTCACCAATTTCATTAAAGATAAGAGTTCCTATACTTCGAATAGTTTCCGACTGATATTCGCTTCTATTAGCAACAATACCTTCAACTATATCATCAAGCTTCAAACTTCCAGCCGAAGACACTTTTGCTGAGTAATCATTTGGATCATCTGTGAGTGGGTTGTTATACAACCATAGTTTAATTTTCGCCATTTTAGATTTAATTAATTTGATTCATAAAAAATATACACAGCCATAGCTGAGGATCTACCTTTTGTAAGGTTTTATAACTTTATACATATTAAGATATTATCTTCTACAAGTGCAATCATTTCACTCTACTTCACTTCAACAGCAAAAGCAGCCCCCTTAACTGCTGTCATTGTACCAGAAACATTTGTTTGCACTCCTCCTTTTAAGTCAGCATTCTTTGTTCCTTCAGCCACTAAATTCATTCCCTTTACCGTGGCATCTTTAGTAGCTTCAACGGTTGTAGCTCCTTTTGATTTTACCGTGGTATCCCCATCACTTTGAATTGCCACATTTCCTTTGGCTTGTTCGTTTAAATCTCCTTCGGCAGCTATATCAATATTTCCTTTAGCTCCAACAACAATGTTTTCTTCGGCACTTATATTGATGTTTTTGGCTGCGATATCAATGTTTTCGGCAGAGTTGATGATTAGTGATTTATTGGTGGTATCAAAGGTGATAATGCTTCCTTCGTTATCATAGATGTTAATTTTTTCCTCACCATCCTTATCATTCAACTCGATAGTATGTCCGCTACGGGTACGGATTACTTTGGCATCGTTTTTATCGGTAGTAAACTCATCAACTTTACCCGAGCCATTATATAAACTACCCATAACAAAAGGCATTTCAACATTACTACCTTCAAAACCAACCATTACTTCCTCGCCTAATTCGGGTATAAAATGAAAGCCTTTATTCGCTCCACTATGCGGTTGTGCAATGCGTATCCAGGGCGAATAGGCAGTAGGTTGCCATGGAAACTGAACACGAATACGTCCTAAATTTTCAGGATCAGCATTCTCCATTACAATAGCACGTTGCGATGAACAGTTATTTTGTGCATGAATATTTGTATATGGCGGATTTACAGCCCCCTCAGGAATGGCTTCGAAATGATTTTGATAATCGCCAGATTCACCTGCAAAATGTTTGATACTTACCACCACATATTTTCCATATTCAATTTCCTGATTTACCGTTTGATGAACTATTGATACTGTAGAACCTATTTTCACACCTGAATTACGAGATGTTCCGCTAAGTAAAACCATTCCAGCAACTTTTCCCTCTACCTGAACACCCACTGCCGATTGTAAATTTGCATTCTGATAACCATCAGCACTATGTTGCAGATACGATGACGAAGGTTTTTGTATATATAACTTTTCTGATTTACCAGCCATTGCACTGTAATAGTCAGGCAAGGCTGTTCCGTTAGCTAATTTTTGCTGACCGAGTTTATCTGTATAATAATCGTTAGTTACGTACTCAGCCAATTTAGGTTTGGTAATCAAACGCAAATTAAAATCGGTTAATTCAACGCCATAACTAAGCGTTATCTCATCTCCACTATTGGTTCCGAAAATAGTTTCTTGTCCATCATAATACATCCATTCACCATATTTTATGGCAAGGTGTTTTATAAACTCAAAACTACTTTGGTTATACTGAACCGTGTACTCGAGTATATCAGAGTTCAAAGGGGCTGCTTTAACAGTAACTCCATAATCACCAAAAACAGCACTTACAATCTCTGATAGATTCATTTTTTCAAAAGTATTACAATGAGGTCCATTATCCATTAGAATGGTTGGACTATACCCCTTTATTGTTATAAAATCTCCCGAAAAACTATCTTGTGATTTATCAGCCTCTGTTTCTGTGATAATACCAGTAAAAAACCCTTCTCCCATTGGTGTTGTATCATCATAATTGCAAATTGTAATATCTACAGTTTGACCAATTAATTCCTGACTTTTTGATATAATAGTTGAACCATCTTCTTCAAAATGATTATACAATAAACCAACAGAAAAATGATGGTGGTTTAAGGTACTCTGCGATAAATAAAAATTATTAATATTCTGATATTCCTGTCCATCAATAGCAACAGTTATTATAGTTTGTAACGCCATAGTTTGATAAGTTTGAAGTCGGAAGCAGGAAGAGGGAAGTTGATTCCCATTATTCACAAGTTCCGACTCTGGTTAATAATTATTGAGTTGGAAGAGAGAAGATGGAAGAGAGAAGTTGGTAGGTGATTCTTCTAACTTCTAACTTCCAGCTTCTAGCTCCTTACTTCTAGCTTCCAGTCCCTTTCACTTTTTTCCTGAATGCGATCATCATATTCATAAGATTAAAGGCATCTTCATATAATTTGTCAAATACTACTTTAGTGATGTATTTTCTATTTAGTGCTTTATACAAACATGTTACTACTTCAGCTAATGACCTGATTGCATAACTCATAAACCGTCCAAACTCTAAACCCGTTTGTTCAATAGCTCCTTCTGAGATATTAAGTGCAATTGAATCTCCAGCTCTTCTTATTTGAGAAGTCAGACCATACAATTCATCTTTTGGAAATTTTTGGGTTTGAGAAAAAATTTCTTCACCAAAAGTCATTGCTCTTTGCCATATAATTAAATCCTCAAATTTAAATTTCATGTTTTGTACACTTGAAGACAGAAGTTAGAAGTGGGTAGCTAATTACCTTGACTTTCAAGTTCTGACTCTGGTTAATAATTATTGAGTTGGAAGAGATAAGAGGGAAGTTGGCAGGTAATTCTTCTAACTCCTAACTTCCAGCTTCTTGCTTCTTGCTTCTAGTTCCATCATTCTGGTTTCCAGCATTTATAAGGCCATTTTGGCGATAGTCAGGAGTTGAAATACCGTGAACTAACTCATCTCATATCCAACTCCTAACACCTAGCACCAATCCTATATATTTTAAAGAGGGAAGTATACATCTAAATCTTTACTAATTGAAATACATAACACTTCCATCTTTTTATTCTTCTGGCTTCTGGCTTTTATTAATTATTACATGAATAAAATCTTCCAAAGCAATCCCATTCACATCACAAAATATTCTAATATGCATATCCAAACAGTACATATTTAAAACGCCATCTTTATTATAAAACACAAAAGAAAAAGGCTTAACATATTTTGATAAAAATCTGATTTGATAAGTACCATCATCTATTTTAGGAGATATATCCTTTAAAACAAAATGATATACGCTCACAGGCAAATCCGTATTAGGTATTTCTACACTATAAGCATTGTATCTTCCAGCAAAAGAATTATTTAAAAACACTGAGTCCAGCAAAGAAACACCGTCTGGCAACAAATGCAAATGTTCATAAAACAAATCTCGAATTACCACATCAGACCACTCACGAAAAACAGTGTCTTTTACTTCTACTTTTGAAAGTTTATGATTGTATATAAACGCCTGACTTTTTTGATCACTCTTTGTACACGAAATGCCAACAAAAATCAATAAGGCAAGCAACCAGTTATTAATAAGATTATACTTACCTGGAATTATATTGTATAAAAGAAATTTCATTTTATCATTTATAAAATGTTTAATGTGCTATTTTACACTGTATTCATTAAAATAATTGACCTTTAAATCCGGCACTTCAGCCTGATCCATTTTTACATATAAAAGATTATTACCCACCATATATAATAATGTTTTATCACAATTTCTCCCATCATACCCTGCTAAATGACAAATATTTGCTTTAAATACCCTAAAGTCTCCAATTACTTCAACACAACCAGCAGCGCCCCATCCAGCATCATTAATTTGTAACGGACCAGCATGAATCAAAAAACTATTTCTTAATCGAAATGCACCTTTATAAGGAGAATCTCTATTTGCAGTACTATAACCTGGAATATATGCAGATATAGGTTTAAACTCAAGTTGATGCAACCCTGAATTTACCCAGCCTTTAGTTTTATAATGATTTGAGGGCTGCGATGGGTCATTCCAATACGGCATAAATCTTAATGCTTTCCACGATATTAAAGACGAAGTATTATCTAAATTCATTAAATTAATTGTATATACCGGAACTTTATACAATTCTATTTTTCCATTATTATTGTAATCATCATCAGGATACGAACGAGCCATATAATAATCTCCTGTTTGTACAGCAGTTATATGAATTAATACTTTATTGAGGTTTTCCATCTTAAAAACAATACGAACCTACATCACAGTCCAGTTATTGGAAACAGTAACATCTTCTAAAACAATTTCTCTGGCTGAAATTGTAACACGTGTTGTCATTGGACTGGCTCCATCATGATCAAAATCTTCATCATATCGAACACATAAGGCATCCGTAAAATCCAATCGCTTTAAACGAGACATAGCATCTCTCCGATAAAAAGTAATGCTCCCATTTTTCTTTTTATTGGCACTTACCATCCAATCAAATAAATCTGTACTCGAAGTTGACTCAATTATAATATCAATCAATCCCCCTCCCGTTGGATTTTGAATAGCCATTCCGTTTTTTGCGATAGACTGATTCATACCGAAATGACATTTCAGCACTTTATAGTCAGTATCATCAATTGTTAAAGTAGATAAAAAAGACATAGTTTTTTATACAGGTTATAGTTTGTTAAACTTAAAATAGTTTGCAGATTCAGAGTAAAAAATAAAAAGCCACGGCACACGTTTTCCTATTTCCTCCAACCTTAAATTAGTTGTACACTACCACTCTTCAACTCACAAAGAATTGAATCTCTATGACCAAACAAACACATCAATTTATATGAAACCGGCTTGATTAAAACAAATTATTAAGCACACAGCTGTACGATCATAATTCGCTTTAGTGATCAATATTTTACTTAACTACAAAAACTTGAAACTACAGATAAAACGCTGTCACAATAAATGTGACAGCACAAGCTGTCAGGATAGTAATTTCTAATAATAAAGTTTTACCTTTACACCGTTAGAATGTTGCAGACATCCTGACAATTTCACGAAGGGCGACAGTGCAATGTCGTCCTTCTTTGTAATAAGAAGTTACTTATTACACCCATTCATTAACATGCTCACCATTACCCATTTTTATTTCGCGAGCAGAAATAACAAAAGCTTCAGACATAGGCATATTATCAACAGAGTTAAACTTTTCTTCATACTTAACTAAGTAACCTTCTGTAAATGCCAGTTCTTTTTGTTTTGAATCTGTATCTCTTTTATAAAAGGTAATCGTACCATCTTTTCTTTCAAAGTTATTACACATCCACTCAAACAGTTCAGTTCCCCCAGTACTTTCAACTGCTAATTTGATTCTACCTCCGCGAGTAACAGATGATGGACGACCTGTTGCATCCACCTCTTGAGTTAAATCATAACTACAAGAAAGAACATTCATTTCCGTTCCGCCAACATTTAATTTTGCTTTAAATGACATAATTTAAAATTTAATTAATTAATATAATTTATATAAAAAAGTATAAAACAAATATAACACATTTTAGTTTTATGTTACTATTAAAATATTTTTATTTTGCATTTTTTACTACATACACCACTACTACATTCCAAAATCAAAATATACACTTAAAAGCTTAACTCAATAGATGTTACAAATATTATATATTTCATAAAACCACATATATTATCTTAATAAAAAATGGTTTTAATAACATTATTTTATATTTTTGTATCTAACATATTATCATACCTAAAACCTAATTAAAATGAAAAGCTATTTTATTTTGTTTATAATATTAACACTATACAACTGCAGCCCAAAGGTTGTTCATCATACCGAAACAATAGACTATAACCAACAAAGCACATTACAAAAAAAATTCTCTAACTTAATAAACGTTCCCTCCGACAGCATTTGCAATTTGCGTTTCTATAGAAATTTAGAAAACTGGAACAGCACAAAAGATTCATTAGATTTCAAATCAATAACATACCCTATTTTATTCATTAATTTCATTTGCTACAAACAGTATAATATAACACTACCTTTTAGCTACAATGAAATCAAAAAAAGCAAAAATGTCTTCCTTTATCGAGACACAAACTATTTAAAAGAAGGTGACTTAATTTTCTTTGAAGAAAAAAACAGCAATACAAAATCCATTGGTATATATCTTAAAAACAAACACTTCGCTTCAGCTTCTTTAAACGGCGATTTAAAATATTATCAAATTAAAGACACCTTGAGCCAAATTAAAATATTATCAAATGCTAAACTATATATTCAATGAGTAACACAGATACACACTTAGAGCAAGTAACTCAGGTTATAAACAAACTTCAGCTTAATTTAAAAGCAGAAGTAATAGGTAGTTTATTAAGTGATGCAGGTATAGACAAAACATCTATTCAATGCAATTACACAAGTAGTTTTAATCGACCATACAGAAATGACGTACACCGGGCTAATTACAATTTAGAAAATAAAACACTAGACATATCCATTTCAAGAAACGGTCTATATGATATGCTACCAGAAGGTCTTTTCCATCCTGAGACCATTGAAAACGAAAAGAAAATTTCAGTAAAAAACTTACTTAAATCTCACAAAAAGCAAAAGAAAGAGGAGTCTGAAGCTCGTTTATTTTTTAAACCTTTTGAAAATCACATTTTTCAATTTTTAATTAAAATAGAAGACAAAGAAAAAAACCTTATCAACAATAGTCATGAGTTCCGTTCATTTTTTATGCAATTCTGGGATTTAGAATCCTGGATTAGGGACGAACAGTTTATTTTTATGCTTCACACTCTTCCTTATTGCAAAAACATCAAAGGTAATGTAAAGAGAATCATTCAGCTACTATCTCATCATTTACAAAAAGATATTACTTATAATAGAGGATGGAAGGAAATAAATACACCCCAAAAAAACCAGAAACAGGACGTAATACTTGGACAAAATTTCATTATAGGAAATGGTTCTGATCAACTACCGCTTATAGATTTTAATATTTACAACATATCAGATCAAGAACTACCAGAATACTCTATAAATGGTTACTACTACAAATTCATTACACTATATTTTGAATACTTTCTTCCTATTGAGTTAGAATATGAAATAAACGTAAAACCTAATTACAAACAAACAAAAGAAAACTTTGGCATTTTGGGCCACTCAACAACATTACAAATCTTAAAAAACTAAGCCTTATGATTATTAAAAGTTTACTAAATGGCGACATTCAAACCATTAGCATTATAATGTTCTTATTTGGAGCTGCTATAATAGCCTTTGTAAAAGGAATAAAAAAGCTTATTACCAAAGACAAGAAAAAAACGATTATATATTCACTAATCGGAGCACTTGCATTTGCTATTCTTTCTGTTTTTAGTTTTGAGAACATTGTTTCAAAACGCTTTATGCCAAACTACATAACACTACAGGCATTTACTCTTATTTTTGGAATCATTCACGTTTCCGCTTTAAACAAAGTATTTACATGGGAAGATAAAAACAAATGGTTGGCTCAGTTTCTTTTTTCCTTAATTGTACAATTAGTTGGTTCCATTGTATTTATTCAAATAGCAGGACATTGGGGGATAAAAAACCTACATTATTTTTTCTTAACTGGTACATATACCTTTATGCTACCCTGGTTATTTATAGAACTATTCAACAGTGCCATACAAATACCCCTTGCTATATATAAAAAATGGGAATATCCTTTAAAGTCAGCATATGTTCAACCTAAAATTGAAGAACTTAAAAATCCAACACTCATAAAACTAGAAGTAAGCAAACACATTAACGAAAAGAAAACATCACGCTTTATGGTAAAAGCACCTGAAAATATGGATTTTGGTAAATTCTTCTATCACTTTATAAATGATTACAACCAAAAACACCCAGAATCAACAATTCAGTACAAACCCCAAGATAATTCCAATGAATTCGGATGGATATTTTACCGAAAGCCTAAATTTATAGGATCCTGGAAGATGGTAAACGTAGATCAAACCATAGCAAGAAATTCCATTAAAGAAAACCACTGCATTGTATGTGAAAGAGTTATATAAGCAAATACATTCACCCCTATACTCCCCTTTTTTTTCAAATTCACAAGGGGAGTATATTTTCCTTATCACTACAAACACATACAAAAAAAAGAATACCAGCCTTCATTCCTGATATATCTTATACTCTCATAGAATAACTACTACATTATTCTAATAAGGATTAGGTTCAATATGTCAAAGATCTTTTCAGTAGCAACTTCACTACTTTCCGCATTGAAAATAGAATCTTAAATATCAACTGTACTTTATATTTAAAAGCCAGGGCGATATATTAGATAATCTTCATGCCGGTTACTATTTTACTACAGCACCTTATTTTTTTTATATTTTATCGATTTAACTGACGACAAATATCTAAATCCCGCTCAACCTCCTTTAGCTTATCATTAAGCTTATCTATTGTTTCAACATAAGTATCAATATCCGACTTAGCATCATCCAACTCCATTAACTGAGATTTAGCAACTTTAAGTTCCAGATAGGTTACAATAATATTATTATAAACTCCACTTAAGTAGGTCGAATCCGTTGCTGCATAATTCGTTCTCATAAATGCCAATTCAGTACTTATAAGCTGTTCAATATATTCACGACTAACACCAGGTGCATCCATTGTATCAAGCAACGATTTTACACGATTCATTTTCTGAAGAAAATCTTTTTGCTCCTCTGTTTTTAGCGACAGATAATCTATCTTTTTATGCAGAAATTGATTTTCCTCACCTGGAACTTTATAATTAAAAAATACAATCCCTACCACAAATGCATTAGTTATAAGAAATAGTAGAAAATAAATTAAAAACGCTTTATTTCTTTGCGCTCTGTTTAATGGTTTCATACCTTGTTAAGTTTGATATAGCAATTACATTTTCAGTATCAATGCAATTACTTCTGGTAAAAAAGATTTATATATACGAATTGAAAACTTACATGCAAAATTACCGCCTCATTCACTTCTATATTTGTGTTTTACATAAGCTCAGAGCTATAATTTCTTAATCAGTTTCCTAGCAAACTAAACTTTCTCTTTTTCCTGACAGTTCCCCCCGTTTCTTTTTCCTCAGCTTTTTCCTCAGCTACAAACAAATTGGTTTCAATCTTCTTACCAACATAATCCAAACTAGCTAAAACGGTATACATCGCACTAATAACATCAGCAAAATCCACCACCTGACTCACTGATTTATTAATATCATTATGATCATATCTATGATGAATCAATCCTTGTATCATTTTTTCAAATTCACCTTGTGTAATATCACACCAATCAGATAAATAAGTCATCATCTCATCCTTACCACACCCTTGCCATGTATCTAAAATATTATTAATTAAACGAGCCATTTTAATAAAACTCTGTAGCATTTCAATTGGAGTTTGATATAATGAACACATTTTATAAACAGTAATCTCATTTACCAGAAACATATTTAAATGCAATGATACATCTAACAATATTGAGGATAATTCATTCGTCTGATTTTTTTGTCTGATTTTCTGTATTACTTCAGTTGTACTTCGCTCAATACTACTCAAATAATTTTCAAAATTCTGATGAACTCTTACCAATTTAGGAAAACTTGCAATATTATGAACTGGTGGAATATAATCAACATCAACAAGCCATGAACCATCATTATTTAAAAGTCGGCCTAACACAACACAATGTTCCCCATAAAAAGATTGACTCATCTCATCCACACTAACAACCGAAACTCTTACATCTGGTACTATATATGGTTTTCTTATTGGCAATTCTTCAGGGTCTGGATTACCAAAAGGCATTCTTTTATCTGCTGCCACACTTAACACAATAACACATTCTTCTTCCACTTTAGGAATGGAAGCATAATATACACCGAGATTCTCATCCCGACCTTCAATCTCCAGCAAATACCCATTAGGAAAAAGCACCTTAACATGATTCAACTCAACATTTACACCAATGTTATCATTCACATCAATCCAAATACAATCATTAATTTTATTGTCATTTATAATAAGTCCGTAATTAAATGGAGATATACAGGATTGCAAAACAGACATCTGCAAAGACAAATTACTCATTTGCTCCAGTACAAAATGAGTTTGATTAATATTCATCCCATCAAGCCAATTAACCGGCCTGTATATTTTACTTCTATTCATTAAACGCTCCATTATAAAAATCTCCTTTTAATTCGATACCTTAAGGTTAACTTGGTTATTCTATTTCTATTTCTTAGAGTTGAAAACTCCTTAATAACAAATTCATTTCCTTTCAACTCTTTTACTAATTCACTAAATGTTATATAATTTTGGTTAGCCATTACCATTTTATAATCCGCTCCATTACTCAAATACTTAACAAAATCATTTTGATCACCGTCATTCGATAAAATATTAACCAACTCTACTTGCAGTTTACTATCCGGAGGTAAAATCCAAACATCTTCTTCCTTAGCTTTTAATTCATCAATTCGCGAATACAAATCAGGCTTTTCCGGAATAAATACTTCTTCAACAGTATCCTCTTCAATTTCTTTAACTATATCTTTAACTTTCGTATTTTTCCGCTGTTTAACGTAGATACTCTTTTTTACACTATATCTACTCTCTCCATTTACAACTAAAACCACATTTTTATAACCTGGTTTTTTAAAAACATACGAAAACTGCTTACGAAATCCCAAAGGTGCCCTCTGGTCACCAACATACCAGGCATAACTACTTACATTAGCAGTTGGACAAGTAAGGGTAATTTTTTTATTTGCATATACCGTTGTTGGACCAATAATCCTAGGCATTACATTCTTAGGTGCAACAACAAACTCATCAATTACATTAACCGTTACATTTTTTTCATATTGATTATCCACCATCAAACACACCTGATATTCTCCTGAATTTTTATAAATATGCACTGGAGATCTTCGAACAGAAATTTTACTACTATCTCCAAAATCCCACCTAAATACATGCTTACCATAAGTCTTATTTTCAAACTTAATCATCTCATTTACTTTCGGATGATCACCCAGCACCACAAAATCAACATTAGATTGAGGCTTATAAGTATAAAACTGATAACTTAAAATCCCTACAGCAACAATACCAATCAATATAAATAAATTGATTACTCTTGAATCAATCCTATACTGAGTATTATTAGCAATTTCCTTACTCATAGTTATTGAATTGGTCTATTTTAAAATCTCTTTTTGATCTACAATTAAACGATACGGATAAATTTGCGTTCCCTTTTCTTCTAATTCACTTAAAACAACCTTTCCAATTAAGAAGCAATCTCCCTCAGATAAATTTCCATTTGTTTCTAACTTAATATCTATTGTCCTAACAAACCCCCTTTTTAAATCAACACACTCAGACATACCTTTTTCTATTTTTAAATCAACAATAAAGTCACCATAATATTTATTCAATAAACTGGAGATATCTTTTGATGTAACAATTCTTCCTCCGGAAAGCATAGCATGCCGCACTTCATAAATAAACTCATCTTCCTGTAAAACATTTTTACCACCAACCAACTGCGTCAATATAAAATTACCATGCTGATTTAATGTAGCCCCCTCAACTGCAAATAATGGGTTATTAACCTTTAGCCCCCTAACGCTATTTCCTTTAGTAGTATAGTAATCTACAAATACATACTCCGGAGGCTGCTCATCTTTTAAAAAAACATACGTCGAATCACCATCTGATTTTACAGCTGACAAACTATGCTGTAACTTTGTTATCAACTGATTTAACATTTTAATATCATTAGTAAAATTACCTTTTGTGACATTTGATAAAACAGCATTTTCATTGCGCATAACTCCGGTTAAATAATCAATCATCTCTCTTGCCCCCTTTTCTGTCAAACCTTCAACTTCCTCTTTTCTTAATAAGTAAGTGCATTCACGATTACTCCCATAGGTACCTCCCATGTATTGCCTGTAAACTTTTCCTTCATCCGAACAAACTGATTTTATACAGTAAAAAGGATCTTGTTGAAATAAATGAAAAACAGAAAAGTCATTTCGACCCTTGAACACTTTATGATGCTTTCGAATATTTATAACTGGCACAGCATTTACAAAACAGAACAATTCCTTTAAAATATCAGGATGAATAAATGCACCAAAATCAACTGTAATAGAAAATACATTTTTTATTTCTGACCCATCTAATCCAAAGTCGTTCTGATTTCTCAATTGCTCTGGAATACTTAAAGTAAAATACTGATGCTTATAAAACTCACACACTGCATTTTCCACACTAACTAACGGATTGTCTTTTTCCTCAATTAATGATTCAGTATAATTTGAGACAACTTTTGATACAGGAATACCATCAATAAAAAATGTAGCTCTTTTAAGTTTATCGTAAAAATGCTTTCGCTTTAATCCCGAAATACGCAGATCAAAAAAAACTGGAACCGAATCCAAGTCAAAATGATTTCCAACATATTCTACATCGATTATTAATTGCGAATCTTTAATCTTACTATGAGTCATTAACCCTATTTCACCCTCAACTTTAAAACGATAGTCTACAACATTAAAAAGCTTACCTAAAGAACGCATCCTCACCACTCCTCCTTTAAATAAATTTATCCTTTGAGAAGTAACAAACTGTATATCTTGTAATTCATTATCATGAGACCGAATTTGAGTCATCAGACCTGTATGACAAGGAAGTACCACATAGGACTCACCTGGATTTAACAACACCATAGCATGCCCAGGCTGAACCCCTTTATTCACATACGGTATTAATTTTGACATCAAACTACTGGCAACTCGATCCTGAGTTCTACCAATTTCCTTATATACCAATTCTGATTCCGACGAAAGTGCTGTTACAAGCATATTTACCAAAGGATCAAAGTTATCCTCATTAACATGCCCCTCAATACTCCACGCTTGAGCAACCTCTTTTAACATCCGGTCGCGTATGTATTCTTTATGAAACATAGAAATTAAAAATAAGAAAGTGGTCCTAAATAGAAATACTCAAAATATTTAAATGCTTCACTGGTAGAAACCAGACTTGCATTAACTTCAATATCAACTCGTTTTTTAATTCTCTTTAAAACAGCAAGACTATTAATCTCGGATTGAGAAATAACTACTTTTATATCCAAACCTTTGATTCTTGTTTCTTGAGCTTTAATAGCATTAATCAAGCTATCTTTAATTAAATCTCTTAAACGTACATCGGTAATTGTATTATCAAAATCATACTGCCATATTGCACAACCAAACGTAGGTTCAAACAGATTTTCACCCATATATGACGTTATTATCAAATGTAAATGCTGGCTTATTGATTCTCTTAACGAGATTCGCTGAAGTGTTTTCCCCTTGATTATTTTACCTACATCAAGAGGATAAATAAAATATCCCTCCTTAGTCATTGGTTAAGTACGGTTAAAGATTATTATATGTAAAATACGATACAACTAACAATCTATTGTTATGGTTTATGAATTCAAAAATAGATATTTTATTTAAACGAAAAAATACACCATTTCAACACTAAAAACAAAAATACACATAGCCAATATATCTATACACCTTTAAATACAAGGGAATTTGAAATTTTAAAACAATTTTCACCTACCCCCACACAATACCACTTTTATAAATAGCTTGTTTTTAATGACCATTAATACCTTTTGTTTGACTAATGACTATTTTTTATAGACATACAAAATTTACCAGAACAAAAATAGTATAGATAAAAACACCATTATATGTTTTTATATAACGCCCTCAATCCACGATTAAATCTACAATAATCAACACTCAACATGTATTCAATCCATATATTTAACATTTTTTAACTATAAATTAATACAAACTAATATTTTGCTCAAATAGAAATATATGTTTTATATTCGTACCTGTAATATCAATTACTATTTAACATATATCCAAACCAAATTATGAGGTATAAAGAAGATTTATTCTCTCCCGAATTAAAAAACGTCTTAAATATTGCCAGGTTAGTTGCAAAGGAAAATCAACATCCCAATATTCAACCAGCACATATTTTAATAGGCCTGCTTCACAAAGACAGTAGGTTAAAAGATCTATTGTTTTCAAATGATATTGATATCTTTTATTTAGAAGAATGGGCTGAAGTTAAAATAGAAGGGTATAAAAAGTTCTCAGGAACCATTGATACCCCTCCAATAAATGATGCTGTAGAAAAAATAATTGAAGAAGCATTTACTATTGCATCCAATACAGGTAATGAGCACCTTTCGCCAATTCATGTATTGGCATCACTAGCAACTCCTGGTGTTGGTTTTTCATATGACGAATTAAAAACGTTTATCGTTGATGCCAATCAAATTCTGGCTCTGGACGAAAGTAAAAACAACACGCATGCAAGTATAAATTCTCAAAAAAAACAACCAAACTATTTAACCGACCTATTGTCTACACCTAACAACCATATTAAGGTTATTGAACGAGATCAGGAAATTCTAAATATTACAGAAATAATTGGTCGTCAGAATAAACCTAATGTTGTGATTGTCGGAGAAAAAGGCATTGGAAAATCTATATTAATACATGGATTAGTTTCTTTTATCAAGGAAAGAAAAACATCAACAGTACTTCAAAATAGTTTATTCTATGAACTTGATACCAATAGTCTATTGGCTGGAATATCGCACAAAGGAGAATTAGAAGAAAGATTAAGAACGGTTTTCAAATATCTACAGAATTTCAATCGTCCTATTTTATTTATTGATGAAATTCAAATTTTATTAGATGACATTACCCATAGTAAAAGCATATATTTCTTAATCAAAAACCAATTAAGTAAATCAAGTACCATTCTAATTTGCACAGCTTCTAATGAAGCTTATCAAAAATTACTGGAAAAAGATAATCCTTTACAAAATTATTTTGAAAAATATAATCTGACAGAACCAGATCTGGAAAGATCAGCCATTATGATTACAGCAAATAAGGAATACCTTGAAAAACATCATAAAATATCAATTGAAAATAAAGGGATAAAAGACGCTATAAAATTAGCACAACGCTATCTGCCAGAATCTCATCTTCCGGAATCGGCAATAAATCTAATTGATAGCACAATGTCATCAATTAGAACTCAACTTGATACAATTCCTCAAGAATTAGAATTAAATAAAGAGCGATTGAAAGATGATAATTTTAATAGTGAAATTATTCTTGCTGATCTAAAAAAGCTTTTGAAATATACTGGACTTGAAACCGAACAAGAAATTACGAAAGAACAACACCTAAGCTTAATTAACCAATTACAATCCTATATTAATAATAGAGTTAATAAAGTAACGCACACTGATCTTGCCGGAACAATAGGTAGAATTAGAAATATACCCGTAGGAAAAATTGTTACCAAAGAAAGAGAACGCCTGCTTCAAATGGAGGAAGAATTACAAAAAAGGGTCATTGGACAAGATATTGCTGTACAAACTATTTGCGATGCCATTTTAGAATCAAGATCGGGATTAAATAAACCTGGACTACCAATAGGATCTTTCTTTTTTCTTGGTCCAACAGGGACTGGTAAAACTGAGTTAGCAAAACAATTGGCTCAATATCTATTTCAAAGTAAGGAATCCTTAATTCGTTTTGATATGTCAGAATTTAAAGAAGAGCATTCCGCAGCTTTATTATATGGAGCTCCTCCGGGATATGTAGGTTACGAAGAAGGAGGAATGCTAGTTAATAAAATAAGGCAAAAGCCTTATTCTGTTGTTTTATTTGATGAAATAGAAAAAGCTCATCCTTCAGTATATGATATTTTTTTACAAATCTTAGATGAGGGTAAGCTCAATGATCGCTTGGGAAAAAATGGAGATTTCTCTAATGCAGTTATTCTTTTCACCTCTAATATTGGAAGTCAAAATATTACTGAACATTTTAACAAAATGAACAGTCTACCTATTCAAAGCAATTTAATGGAGGATATGGCTTTATACTTTCGACCTGAATTTCTTGGTCGTCTTACTGGTCTTGTTCCTTTTTCTCCTATTACAAAGAACATGATTGAACGCATATTTGACATTCAAATTAAAGAGCTTAAAGAACTTCTTATTCAACAGGAAATTATATTAAAAATAGATAATGAAACAAAATCACATTTAGCTAATGAAGGTTATAATCCTCAATACGGCGCTCGACCTTTGAGAGGTATTATTCGATCTCGGTTAAGAACACCAATATCCAGAATGATAATTCGAGAGGAAATAAAAAAAGGGTCTACTATAAAAGTAATATTAGACCATAACATGGATATTAAAATAGAAATTGTATCCCAAAAGAAACCTAATATTGAAGAGGTAGTCATTGAGCTATAATGACTTAATTACATATAATACTTTACACAAATCAATTACAATCAAAAATAACTTAACTATGAGTACAAATACTTATGGACTTGGCGGAACTGAGGTAAAATTAGATGCAAACGAAGCCATTCAGGAAATTCCGCAAAACAAAACTCTATTTGTTGAAAAATTAACATCTGACACACCTATTAAACCAGAAATTGTAAAAGGATTAAAAACAGTGGACGACGTTTTTGAACATTTCAAACCTCATGTGGATATAGAGTTTGAAACGAATGAGGGTTCAACAAAAAAAGAAAATCTAAATTTTAAAAATTTAGGTGACTTTGGTATAAAAGGAATAACGAATCAAAGTCTGTTTTTAAAAGATTTATCAACAGAAAAAGATCAGTACATCAGAATAATTAAACAATTAAAAACTAATAAAATCCTAAAAGCTGCATTAACTGACCCTGAAGCAAAAGAGGCTCTAAAAAGCGCAATAAAAGGCTTATTAGATGAATTAAACCAAACTAAAGACTAATATCATGGCTGAAACTCAAGAACAAGTAGCCGCAAATTCAAAAGAGCAACAACTATCTTTAAATGAAAGTTTTGACAATCTAGCCAGATATGGCGGTTTTGAATTATTAGAATCATGTATTGATAGTGTTCAAAACATGAATCCTGAACGTAAAGCACGTAAAAGAATCTTTCTATCTGAAAATTCAAAAAAAGAAGAACGTTCGTTACTTAAAAAAAACCTTGAAGTTTGGGAATCTATCATAGATAGTGCTGATGATATTCTTCAAATGATAGACAATTGTAAAGAGAAAGCAGAAGAATCTGAAAAAACACTTAAAAAAAATCTTTCGAAAGCAATTGAAAACACAAGAGACCTTGAACGTTCCTACAGAAGCATAGCCCTATTCTATAAAAACACAGAAGAAGCTAATATCAAAAATATATCCATTTTAAACGCTGAAATGGATCAACTTAAAGATCTCGATAATACAAGATTCATTGATTCTGTTACTGAAGAATTAACAAATTCGTATGATCGATTAGACCTGAGTGATAATTACGGAATACTTGTTTTACCTGGTTATTTAGGATCAAACATGGTAATTGAAAAATGGGCAAAAATTGCTCACGAAAACAAGGTTATGCTCATTACTGATTTTGAACACCTTGATGAACCTGATGACGTTATGGAGATGTTTGATGCAGCAAATCTAACAGGAGGAGATACTTTTCGATCTAATGTTATGATGACTTGCAATTGGCTTGTGGGAAGAGGACGGTATAACGAAGTTGGAGAAGATGAAGATTTGTTTATTCCTCCTTCAGGAGCATTAGCCGGCAAAGTGTATAGAACGCTAATGTCGCAGGTTACTGCAGGAAAAAAATATGGTGGTTTAAATGAAATTCAAGGTGTTCGATTTGATTTAAAGAAAAGTGAAATCGCAAACCTAGAAAAAATGGGCTTAATACCAATGGTAAACGAATATGGTAAAGTAATGGCCTTCTCTGCTAAAACATTATTTAACGGAGATAATTTAGGTTTACAAACATATTCTGTTGTAAGAGTATTTGATTACGTAACTAAGGTTATGATGGACTTTCTTAACAGAAGGGCTTTTGAAAACTTTAATGCAAAAACAAGAAAGGAGTTATTAGGGCAAATAATACGATTTTTAGATACTATTTCGGGACCTGAAAAGTTGATTGAGAATTTTACAATTAAAAGGTTTGAACAAGATCCTATTCAGAAAGATAAAATACACCTCGATATCCATATGAAACCATTTTTCCCTGCCAAGAACTTTATGATTAAAATGGAAGGACAAAAGGGAGATGATGGTACTGATTGGGATAGCGAGTATGAACAGGCATAGATTGTTTTGTAATATAATAGAGGTTTAGTTTAATGTAGTTCAACACCGTATTCGAAATCTTTCGTTGCGGTGTTTATTTCTTTCTGAAAAAACAATTAATAATATTTGAACTTCAATTTAGTGAACCAATAAAGAGATATGTCACTCAATATCTATTCATTAGAAAACTACAAATAACAACCAATCAATAAATCAATCTAAATACCAGTATCTCACTGATCAAAAAAAACAACAAAACACTAAAAAAACTCCCAAAACATTTGGTTCGAAAAATATTTTCATTACTTTTGCACCCGCGTTAGAAAATAACGCACTCACGAAACAAGGAGATTCAGTAGCTCAGCTGGTAGAGCACATCCCTTTTAAGGATGGGGTCCTGGGTTCGAACCCCAGCTGAATCACTCGAGGAGAACTAAAGTTCTCCTTTTTTATTAAGTTATGGTAATCCATAATATGTTTTGTCCCATGGTGTAATTGGCAACACGTCTGATTTTGGTTCAGAAGAGTCCAGGTTCGAGCCCTGGTGGGACAACGCATAAAAAAGCTTGAAATCAAATGATTTCAAGCTTTTTTTGTTTCTAGGTGCTTATATCAAATCAAGGAAATTAAGGATCATGCACAATATTTGGGTCTGGTAAAAAAAAGTGATTATTTTGCTGTTAAATAGAAACAGAAAATAAAAACAAGGAATAAGTTGAAAGAAGGATTATCCCAGGAGCTACTAGCTCTATTTCTCCCAGAAGGCATATTAGATTATTTTGAGATAGTATCATACGAAAAAAGTTCTAGCGGAAAGACCATATATGATTCTCAATTAGTATTAAGTTTAGACGAAAAAGATATAATTCCAACGGAGTATAAAACTTTACAATATAAATCCTGTGGCTTTATGGAGCCACAATACATAGAAGATAAGATTATCCTATTCGAAATATGCTAGTAAAACTGAAGGTAAGACGAAGGCGCTGGGAAATTATAATTGAAAGAGAAAAGAAAAAAGTAAGTAGAGATTGGGAAGTAATTGCACAGGGCACACGCATGAGTGAGGAGTATGCTGCTTTTTTAAAAGAAATTAGTAGATTCTAATGCGATAAGCTGTCAAAGTCTTGAAGTATACCTTGGTGTAAATGGACGAAATTTTCAACGTCAATACAAAAATAAGTTGAGCGACTACAATGATTGGAGTCAGAAAGAACATGCTGAAGATTTCCTGGTTTTTCCTAAGAATATTGGATATTCATTATCTATAGATGAAACAGCCTTGTCTAATGGCGAATTGTACACCATAATTACAAACAAGGCAAAGAAAGGGAAAAAAGGTTCGATAGTAGGTATTTTCAAGGGAACACAAGCAGATGATATTATTAAAACCATAAAGGAAAAGTTTACTGAAGAGCAACGTCGCATGGTTAAAGAAGTGACATTAGATATGGCTAATAGCATGAATTTAATTGCCATGAAATGTTTCCCTAAGCATTTAACGGTTATTGATCGTTTTCATGTTCAAAAATTGGCTTGTGATGCAGTACTACAAAAACAAATCAACTATAGATGGGAATCTATTGATCAGGACAATCAAGCCTATAAACAAGCCAAAGAAGAAGGAAGGAAATACAAGCCTGATACTTTTGAAAATGGGGATACTTTAAAACAATTGTTGGCACGAAGTAGATATATGCTTTTTAAATCCTGTCATAAATGGACTGAATCACAAAAGTAGCGAGCCAATCTATTATTCAATGTCTATCCTGAAATAGAACAGGCTTATGATCTCTCTCATCATCTATATCTTATATATAGTCGTAATATTACAAAACCAGTTGCAATGACATACTTGGCACAATGGTTTAATCAAATATAGTTGACTGACATTGTAAGCATGCTGTAATTTACACATTGCATATTCCCAGGGATTTTGGCAGCTTGCCAACATGAAAACAACAGTAATAGAACGTCATGCAGAAATACGAAGAATTGTAGATCTGTGGCATAAAAGTAAGAGGCAAATAAGACAGCAGGATTTTTGTAAGAAAGAAGGAATTTCTGTGGATTCACTTAAATATTGGATAACAAAGTTTAATAAAGAGCAGGCCTCAAAACAATCAGATCCATGCCCTACCGGATTTATTCCTGTCAAAGTTGAAAATACAGCAGAACAAACCTGTCAAGAAATTGAATTTCCCAATGGGGTAATATTTCGTTATAGCCAAGGAGTTTCGATAGAAACAATTAAAGAACTCATAAAATTGTATTGATATGTTTACTTTGTCTTCAGAATTAAAATTTCAATTATACTGACAAGCTACGGATATGCGAAAAAGTTTCGATGGGCTATGTGGCCTTGTAAAAAATATTCTTGGGGAATCACCATTGAATGGTGATGTCTTTGTTTTTATCAATAAAAATAGAAACAAAATAAAACTTTTACACTGGAAAGGAAGTGGATTTGTTTTGTATTATAAAAGGCTTGAAAAAGGCACTTTTGAATATCCCAGATATGATATAAATGAAGGGAGTTATGTTTTAAGTTATGCTCAAATGGTTATGTTGATAGATGGTATTTGTATCACAAACCTTAGACGAAAAAAAAGGTTTTCACTAGAGGATAAAATGCATTGAATCCATTGATATCACAAGTGTTTTGATTATTTTTAAGCGTGGAAATCAAAACAAAAGACATACAAGAAGAGGTCGTTTCCAAGTCCGAATATGAAAAGCTGTTGGCTGAACATAAATACTTAAAGCATCAGTTAAAAGAGCTTCAAAGATTAATTTTTGGCAGTAAAAGTGAACGTTTTGCACCTACATCACAAGAAGCTTCTCAATTAGATTTATTTGGTGAAAAAACAGAAGAATCAGAAACGGAAGTTGAAAAAATTAATTACACCAGAAAAAAGCCAGAGAAAGAAAAGAAGACTCCTATTCGCATAAAAATATCAGATCACTTTCCACGAGTAGAAGAAATAATCGAACCTGAGTTGATTGAGCCAGGTTCAAGAAAAATTGGTGAAGAGATAACTGAAATATTAGAATATAATCCGGCTCAAATATTTGTTAGGAAAATTATCCGTCCAAAATATGCAAAACCAAATAACCAAGGTGTTGTTATTGCAGAATTGCCATCCCTGCCAATACCAAAAGGAAATGCAGGAGCAAGTTTATTAGCTTATATATTGGTTTCAAAATATGTTGATCATCTTCCTTTTTATCGTCAAATACAAATTTTTAAACGCAGTAAGCTGTATTTAACCAATTCTACAATGAATGGATGGTTTAATAAAGCGACAGATCTATTGGATTCTTTGTATCTCTTATTGGAAAATGAAGTTTTAAATTGTGACTATTTACAAGCAGATGAATCTCCAATTGGAGTTCAGGATTCACAAAAGAAAGGGGTTTTATTTTCCGGATACCAATGGGTTTATCGTTCCCCGGAACAAGGATTAGTTCTTTTTAAATATCATCCGGGTAGAAATCAAAAAGCACCAGAAGAGACTCTGAATAATTTTAACGGATCATTGCAAACTGATGGTTATATTGCGTATCAAAGCATGGAAACCAAAGGCCACATTGTGCTCTTAGCTTGCATGGCACATGCCCGGCGCTATTTAGATAAGGCTTTGAACTACGACAAAGATATGGCAGAGTATATGCTTAAAAAGATGCAGAAGCTTTATAAAATAGAAAGAACTGCAAAAGAACGTTTGATAGATCAAAACACCTTACAAAGGTACAGAAGCCTATATGCAAGACCTGTCTTAATCGAAATAGAACAATGGCTAAAAAGCAACATTAATAAAGTTGTACCACAGAGTCCAATTGGAAAGGCAATTACCTATACATACAACCTCTGGCCTAGGTTAAAAGCTTACATTAATAATGGCAAGTATGAAATCGATAATAATAAGATTGAAAATGCTATACGTCCATTAGCTTTAGGTCGGAAAAACTATTTATTTGCAGGTTCACATAGTGCAGCACAAAAAGCTGCCATGATGTATTCTTTCTTTACTACATGTAAAATTAATGAGGTAAATCCTTTAGAATGGTTAACCTTTGTACTAGAAAAGATACAAGATTGTAAAACATCTCAACTTAAAGAACTTCTTCCTCAAAATTGGAAACCCATTAAGAACTAATCACTGTATTTTCAATTTCCCAATAGTGTACTTTACAACACGGATACCTGACATTGATACTTTTCAAGTATTAAAGAGAACATTTGAAAATCATTACTCCAATACTATAAACTACTTCAATAATAGAAGTACTAATGCAGCTGCAGAATATTTCAATGCAAAAATTAAAGAATTCAGGAGGCAGTTTAGAGGTGTTTCTGATGTAAAATTCTTCTTATTCAGGTTAACAAAAATCTTTGCATGATTAACTCTTTAATAATCCAGACCCAACTTTTGTACGTGATGCGTTTTAATGTAAAAAAATTCTGATAGGATATAGTGGCATACAAAAAGTCATCAAACTCACATTAAACTCACTTCAAACTCACATATAAGTCACATTTTACTCACCATTTCATGTATATAAACTGTGTTTAAAGTGGTTTTTTGTTACTATAATATCTCTTAAACTTTGCTACATCCCAAGTTCATCAAATTTTACAAATTGACAAATCAACAAATTAACCGTAATTCAAGGAGAACTGAATACTGGAGACTGAGAACTATGGACTGAATGGGTATAAACACAAAAAGAGCAATTGAAACCTGTTCAATTACTCTTTCTTTTTAAAATCAGCGGCGACCTACTCTCCCACAATATGCAGTACCATCGGCGCTAATGGGCTTAACTTCTCTGTTCGGAATGGGAAGAGGTGGAGCCCCATCGCTATAACCACCTGAATATCTTTATTGATAACATACCAGCTCAATCAAAATCACATGTCATGCTTTAACGCCCAACTAAAAGTTTCGGGTAATTAGTACTGCTCGGCTTTGACATTACTGCCTTTACACCTACAGCCTATCAACGTCATCGTCTCTAACGTCCCTGATAAGGATATCTCATCTTGAAGCAGGCTTCGTGCTTAGATGCTTTCAGCACTTATCCCTTCCAAACTTAGCTACCCAGCAATGCTCCTGGCGGAACAACTGGTGCACCAGAGGTTTGTCCAACGCGGTCCTCTCGTACTAACGTCAGGTCTTCTCAAATATCCTACGCCCACAACAGATAGGGACCGAACTGTCTCACGACGTTCTGAACCCAGCTCGCGTGCCACTTTAATGGGCGAACAGCCCAACCCTTGGGACCTTCTCCAGCCCCAGGATGTGACGAGCCGACATCGAGGTGCCAAACCGCTCCGTCGATATGAGCTCTTGGGAGCGATCAGCCTGTTATCCCCGGAGTACCTTTTATCCTTTGAGCGATGGCCCTTCCATGCGGAACCACCGGATCACTATGTCCTACTTTCGTACCTGGTCGACTTGTCGGTCTCACAGTCAAGCTTCCTTGTGCCATTACACTCTGCGGACGGTTACCAATCGTCCTGAGGAAACCTTTGAAAGCCTCCGTTACTCTTTTGGAGGCGACCACCCCAGTCAAACTACCCACCAAACAATGTCCGGTTAAAAACCGTTAGGCCACAGATAAGCAAAGGGACGTATTTCAAGGGTGACTAACATACTCCTGGCGAAGCATGATCAACGTCTCCGTCCTATCCTACACATTACTTACCCACAACCAATGTTAAGTTGCAGTAAAGGTTCACGGGGTCTTTCCGTCCCGTTGCGGGTAATCGGCATCTTCACCGATACTACAATTTCACCGAGCTCATGGTTGAGACAGTGCGCACATCGTTACACCATTCGTGCAGGTCGGAACTTACCCGACAAGGAATTTCGCTACCTTAGGACCGTTATAGTTACGGCCGCCGTTTACTGGGGCTTCAATTCAAACCTTCGCCAAAGCTAAGCTCTCCTCTTAACCTTCCAGCACCGGGCAGGTGTCAGGCCTTATACGTCTTCTTTCGAATTTGCAAAGCCATGTGTTTTTGATAAACAGTCGCATGCGCCATTTCTCTGCGGCCTACCGAAGTAGGCGCCCCTTATCCCGAAGTTACGGGGCCAATTTGCCGAGTTCCTTAACCATGAATCACTCGAGCGCCTTAGTATACTCAACCCAACTACGTGTGTCCGTTTACAGTACGGGCTCCTATACTCGCTTTTCTTGGTACCGGCTGCTTTACTTCGCTTCGGCCGAAGCCTAGGCTCAACGTACTATTCCGTCAGTACGTAGCAATCTCACCAATACGTCACTTTCGTTGTATAGCAGGTGCAGAAATATTAATCTGCTTACCATCCACTACCCCTTTCGGGTTCGCGTTAGGTCCCGACTAACCCTGATCCGATTAGCGTTGATCAGGAAACCTGAGTCTTTCGGCGTGCGGGTTTCTCGCCCGCATTATCGTTACTTATGCCTACATTTGCTTTTCTAACCGCTCCACAGTTCATCGCCAAACTGCTTCAAGGCTGTTAGAATGCTCCCCTACCACTGTAATATAATTACAATCCATAGCTTCGGTAGTATACTTATGCCCGATTATTATCCATGCTCGATCGCTCGACTAGTGAGCTGTTACGCACTCTTTAAATGAATGGCTGCTTCCAAGCCAACATCCTAGCTGTCTATGCAATCAAACCGCGTTTGTTCAACTTAGTATACATTTGGGGACCTTAGCCGATGGTCTGGGTTCTTTCCCTTTCGGACACGGACCTTAGCACCCATGCCCTCACTCCTATTCATCATCTTACAGCATTCGGAGTTTATCAGGAGTTGATAGGCGGTGAAGCCCTCTCGTCCAATCAGTAGCTCTACCTCTGTAAGATTAAAATAAGGCTGCACCTAAATGCATTTCGGGGAGTACGAGCTATTTCCAGGTTTGATTGGCCTTTCACCCCTACCCACAGTTCATCCAAAAACTTTTCAACGTTAACTGGTTCGGTCCTCCATTCCGTGTTACCGGAACTTCAACCTGACCATGGGTAGATCACCTGGTTTCGCGTCTAGCGCAGCTAACTTTAACGCCCTATTCAGACTCGCTTTCGCTTCGGCTCCGTTGCTGAACAACTTAACCTTGCTAACTACGACTAACTCGTAGGCTCATTATGCAAAAGGCACGCCGTCACCCCAAAGGGCTCCGACCGCTTGTAAGCGCACGGTTTCAGGTACTATTTCACTCCCCTGTTCGGGGTACTTTTCACCTTTCCCTCACGGTACTGGTTCACTATCGGTCTTTCAGGAGTATTTAGCCTTACCAGATGGGCCTGGCAGATTCACACAGGATTTCTCGTGTCCCGCGCTACTCAGGATACTGCTAAAATTTAAAACCTTACGTGTACGTGGCTGTCACACTCTACGGCCGTTCTTTCCAAAACGCTCCACTTCAATTTTAAACCTATATCGCAGTCCTACAACCCCAACGTTGCCTGAACAACATTGGTTTGGGCTAATCCCCGTTCGCTCGCCGCTACTTAGGGAATCACTATTGTTTTCTTCTCCTCCAGGTACTTAGATGTTTCAGTTCCCTGGGTTTGCCCCCCGAAGGGTGACTGGTCATCAACCAGCCGGGTTGCCCCATTCAGAAATCTGCGGATCAATAAATATTTGCTTCTCCCCGCAGCTTATCGCAGCTTATCACGTCTTTCTTCGCCTCTGAAAGCCTAGGCATCCACCGTACGCCCTTGCTTACTTTCTTGTTGGTATAGCTTTAAAGCTCTCGCATTAAAACTAACCTATGATTTTGATTGTTTTGCCAATATGTCAATGTACGTTTTGTCTGTTTTAGACAATGTGAAATGCACTACTAAAGAAAATAGTTCCTTTGTGTTTAATATAAATATTAAACGCGTTTTAAACTCTCTCCAGAAAGGAGGTGTTCCAGCCACACCTTCCGGTACGGCTACCTTGTTACGACTTAACCCTAGTTATCAGTTTTACCCTAGGCCGCTCCTTACGGTAACAGACTTCAGGTACCCCCGACTTCCATGGTTTGACGGGCGGTGTGTACAAGGCCCGGGAACGTATTCACCGCGCCATGGCTGATGCGCGATTACTAGCGAATCCAGCTTCACGGAGTCGAGTTGCAGACTCCGATCCGAACTGAGACCGGTTTTAGAGATTAGCATCCTATCGCTAGGTAGCTGCCCTTTGTACCGACCATTGTAACACGTGTGTAGCCCTGGACGTAAGGGCCGTGCTGATTTGACGTCATCCCCACCTTCCTCACGGTTTACACCGGCAGTCTTGTTAGAGTCCCCACCTTTACGTGATGGTAACTAACAACAGGGGTTGCGCTCGTTATGGGACTTAACCCGACACCTCACGGCACGAGCTGACGACAACCATGCAGCACCTTGTAAGCAGTCCGAAGAAAAGACCATCTCTGATCTATGCAGCCTACATTTAAGTCCAGGTAAGGTTCCTCGCGTATCATCGAATTAAACCACATGTTCCTCCGCTTGTGCGGGCCCCCGTCAATTCCTTTGAGTTTCATTGTTGCCAACGTACTCCCCAGGTGGATTACTTAATGCTTTCGCTCAGTCGCTGACCATGTATTGCCAACAACGAGTAATCATCGTTTACGGCGTGGACTACCAGGGTATCTAATCCTGTTCGCTCCCCACGCTTTCGTGCATCAGCGTCAATTATAGCTTAGTAAGCTGCCTTCGCAATCGGTGTTCTGTGTTATATCTATGCATTTCACCGCTACACAACACATTCCGCCTACCTCAACTAAATTCAAGACTATCAGTATCAATGGCAGTTTTACAGTTGAGCTGCAAGATTTCACCACTGACTTAATAGTCCGCCTACGCACCCTTTAAACCCAATAAATCCGGATAACGCTCGCATCCTCCGTATTACCGCGGCTGCTGGCACGGAGTTAGCCGATGCTTATTCATACGGTACCTTCAAAAAGCTTCACGAAGCTCACATTATTCCCGTATAAAAGTAGTTTACAACCCATAGGGCAGTCTTCCTACACGCGACATGGCTGGTTCAGACTTGCGTCCATTGACCAATATTCCTCACTGCTGCCTCCCGTAGGAGTCTGGTCCGTGTCTCAGTACCAGTGTGGGGGACCTTCCTCTCAGAACCCCTAGACATCGTCGCCTTGGTGAGCCGTTACCTCACCAACTAGCTAATGTCACGCATGACCATCTTTTACCGCCGAAACTTTACTTATCTATCCATGCGAACAAACAAGACTATAGGGTATTAATCCAAATTTCTCTGGGCTATCCCCTTGTAAAAGGCAGGTTTCATACGCGTTACGCACCCGTGCGCCGGTCGTCAGCGGTTGCAAGCAACCCTGTTACCCCTCGACTTGCATGTGTTAGGCCTGTCGCTAGCGTTCATCCTGAGCCAGGATCAAACTCTTCGTTGTATAAAAATTATTATGACTGATTTAACAGCCTATTATTCTTTACAAGAGTTTTAACTCAAAAAATCACTATTTTCCTTTATTAAGTGTGCATTTCAATATTTTCAAAGAACGTCTTCTTGTCATTCAGCATCAAGGCGTAAATGACTCGAATTCTTATATTTTGTAAACTTTACCAAAACTTCTTTTCAGTAAATGTTTATTTCAATTTTTTCAAACGCTCAACCTTCGTTGAGTGTCGCTCTAAAAGCGGATGCAAAGATAACAACTTTATTTTCTCTTTTCCAAATAAATTTTGAAATATTTTTAAATCAATTTCAAAACTTATTTTCAGTCCTAAAAAGTTATCTCTCAATAACTTATACCCTTTTCAAAGTCTCATCATTTGTTTATTTTGCCCTTCTTTAAAAGCGGCTGCAAAGATAAGTGATTTTAATTTTTAAATCCAAATAAAAATTAAAAAAAATTATTTCTTTTTTCTCTTCTTTATTGAACTCCTTAAAACCTGCTCTGTATTAGGTTTTTCTTCCCTTATAAAGTCATCATTATGTCATCTTTTAATCGCGCCTTTCGTTCAAAGTGGGTGCAAAGAAACGGACTTTATTTTTTACTTCCAAACAAAAAATGATTATTTATTTTGCAGAAACCCCAAGGTAAGAACTAAACCGCTTTTTGTCAAGTGGTTAGTTGTGAATGTTTTTTTTTGAAAACAAAAAGCAGATAGTCCGTAATTAAAAATAATCATAGACAACAAGCCTTACTTCTATGTTTCAGAGTTAACTATTTACTGCCAAAACAAAGTATTGTTAAAAATACAAATCACGCTCTCCACTTTTTATTTTTGCCAACCGTTCTTCTAACTTAGATTTAAAACGATCATCTTCATAATTATCCAATTCATCAGTTATCAACTTATACCCTTTAATCTTGGTTTGTTCAGGAGCATAGTCTTCTAAATATTCTGCTAAAGTCAACATTGCATTGGGTTGGCAAAAACGTTTAATAAATCCGGGAACTGAAAATTCCATAAAATGTTCTCCTGTTCTATTTAATCTGTAGCATGCAGTACAAAACGATGGTATAAAACCTTTACTCACCAGTTCTTCCATTACTTCATTCAGAGACCGATTATCATTTATTACAAATTGTTCCTGATCTATATCCTGTTTAACATCCTTTTGAGAATAGCCCCCTAATTCAATGTTCGTTCCACCATCAATTTGAGAAACTCCAAATTGTAGTATTTCATCTCTAATTTCAGCAGGTTCTCGAGCTGTTAAAATTAATCCGGTATATGGAACCGCCAACCTCAAAATCGCAACTAAACGAGTAAAATCCTCATCTGACACCATCCATTTCTTATCAATATTCATTTCGGATGCATCTTTAATACGCGGAAAAGAAATAGTATGAGGACCTACATTATAAACGGACTCAAAATGATTAACGTGTCTCATTAAACCTAACACTTCAAAACGCCAATCATATAAACCAAGCAGAGCACCAATTCCCAAATCGTCAATTCCTCCTTCCATAGCTCTATCTAAACCTGTAATCCGCCAGTCATAATCTCGCTTTAATCCACTTTTATGAACTTTTAAATAAGTTTCTCGGTGGTAAGTCTCCTGAAAAATCTGATAAGTTCCTATTCCGGCTTCTTTTACTTCTTTAAATCCTTCAATATCTAAGGGTGCAGCATTTATATTAACTCGCCTAATCTCTCCGTTCTTATGCTTTACCGAATAAACCGTTCTTACAGTATCTGCAATATATTGTGCATTGTACTTTGGGTGCTCCCCATAAACTAAGATTAATCGCTTATGACCTGCATCTTCTAATGCTTTTACTTCATTTTTCAGATCTTCTGTAGATAATGTTACTCGTTTCTGTGACTTATTTTCTGCACGAAAACCACAATAAGAACAATTATTAATACATAGATTTCCCACATAAAGTGGAGCAAATAATACAATTCGCTTTCCGTAAACCCTTTCTTTTAACTCTTTTGCAGCCAATTTAATTTCCTGAATTAATTCAGGATCGTTTGCATTTATTAATATAGCCGTCTCTTGAAGTGAAAGTCTTTCCTTATTCAAAGACTTTTTAATAATAGAACGTACCTCTTTAGCTGTAGGATTCTTATGAGCTTCTAATATTTCATGAATTTCATCTGAATCGATAAAATTCTCCATTGAACGATCTTCTATCTTATATTTTTGAGGATGATAGATTATTGACATTTTAGCATAAATTTTAGACTGCAAAAATAACTGCTTTTAAGGAAATAAAGACAACAGAATACCTAATAAAACACTCACGACTTAAAATAAGATACGTATACAAGTATATTTCAACACTTTAACTCAATCCATTATCAATGCCATTCATTCCTCAATAACGGTAATTTTCTAATTCTAATTTTTGAATAACATCTTTTGAACTTCTACTCCATCAATAACAATCAACTCTTGCTCTAATTCTGTCTGTTTTTTCGTATCTCCAAACAGCTCAAGAATTATTAAACCACTTTTACTGCAATATTCATCTGTAACTTCGTGCAAGCCTAAACGAGTTTTAATTGAACATCCATGCTTAGTAAGAACTTGCTGCACTTCACCAGCTTCTTTAATTCTATCATATATTCTTACACCCAAAATTGAAATATTAGTTTGATTTGACATAGCTTATAAAATTTATTATAAACAAAAAGTTAAGCTAAGTATATGAAATATTCAAGTAATACTATGAATGCTAATCCATCCATACATAAAAAAACCATCAGTTTATTCAACTAATGGTTTCATGTAAATTTATAAAGCAATTGTTTGTTTACTATTTTGCATAGCCTATAACATGAACTGCATTCTTTTCTGCATCAGTTAATTTTGTATTCACGATAACTACGCCATTTTCTCCTTTTTTACCAAATTTTTCTATAGCTGATTTCTCTTTTAGTACATCAATTGATTCTATTTGCTTCGGATCAATTTTTTCAAGTTCACTATAATTTATTTCATTCCCATCGACAATTAGAAGCGGTTGTTTATCAGATCCAACTATAGATTCTGTTTTACTTTCTCCATCCAAAACAAAATTAATTGGAACAGTAAAGCTTACATTTACAAATTCACCTTGTTTCATTCCTGGCTCCCACATAGGCATTGATTTTATAACGCGTATAGCCTCTTCATCTATTGTTTCATGTACACCTCGTGCTATTTTTGCATCTTTTACTGATCCATCTTTTGCAACTACAAAACTCACATAAACCCTTCCTTGCACACCTAATTCCTGAGCCTTCACTGGATATTTTACATTTATAGCAATGAACTTTCTTAATTCTTCAAATCCTCCAGGAAACTCTGGCATTTTTTCAACAACAGTATAAGCCACCTCATCATCGAGCGCATTATCTGTTCCTTTTAATTGACTTTCTATCTTTTCAGCTCCTACTTCTTCATACTCATTATCACATGCAAAAAAGAATGTTACTGAGGATACAACCATTATTGCAATTATTGCTTTTATTGCACCGTAATTTTTTAAGGAATTATTTGTCATCATTTTAAATCTTTTTTTAGTAATAGATTGATTAAAATTATTTACAGGTAACAGACGCACTCCGGAAGCCTGAAATAACAATAACATTTTGTACTGGCTGACTGAAGTACCTTTACTTAACACTTCTTTATCTGCCTGAAATTCGTGAAGCTCTTTTAATAATCTTCTAATTATCCAGGCAAAAGGATTAAACCATTGGAAAATTAAAAGTACTTCGGTAATTAAAACGTCTAGTGAATGTTTGAATCGAACATGTGCTTTTTCATGATCCATTATTTTATTCAAATCTTCATTTGTATATAATGAACGATTCACAAAAATGACATGAAAGAATGAAAAAGGATTAAAACGACCGGGCAAATCAGCCACTCTATATCCCTCAATTTTTGTCCAAATTGCACTTCTGGAAAGTCCGCCCAATCGAACAATACCATAAATCAACCTGGTTAATAATAATATCACTCCTATTAAATAAAGCCAATTAAACATCTTAAATCCCACAATTGCAGGCACAACAGCTTCTTGCACCTGGCCAGAATAAACATTAATTGATCCTAACAAATATGATATTCCATCCATTTGATTATTAATATTAACTGGAGTGGTAAAATGTAATAATGGAACTACTGCTGATAGCAGTAAGGAAAGCAGTAGAAAAACTCTATTAAAATGAAACATTCGTTCGTTATGCAGAACTAAACGATAAAAAACAGTCAATACTCCAAGTACTAACGACGACTCAATTAGATATTGTACAAATGTTTCCATATCTATTTATTCTCGTTTTTTAATTCATCTTTAATATCATTCATCAATTCTTCAAGTTCCTCAATATCCATTTTATCTTCTTTTGCAAAAAATGATACCAATTCCTTTAATGATCCCTGAAAATAATTAGATACAAATCGTTTCATAAATTTTTTGCGATAAGCTTCTTTTGAAACTATAGCAAAATAAAGGTATCCTCTACCCTCCTTTTCATGATCTACAAACCCTTTTGTTTCTAATATTCTAACAATGGTTGAAATGGTATTAAATGCTGGTTTGGGATCCTGCATTTTTTCTACAATGCATTTTACAGTGGTTTTGCCTAAATCCCACATAATTTGCATCACTTGTTCTTCTGCTTTTGTTAATTCTTTCATTTCAAATTCTATAATAAAACTAATTGAAACTTTAGATGTGTTCCAATTTTGCCATGCTCACATTCAATTCAACTAAATCACTAGTTCAAAAGTAACTCATCAATTTTATAATTACAAATTTTCAAACTATTTTTTTAGTTTAAAATAAAAGATCACTAAATACACCAGCAATAAACATATCATTAACAACTATTATTCAATACATTAAAATACACATCCTTAAAATTAACAAAATATTTTCACCTACTTTTGAAATTATTATATACTTTTGCTAAACCGCTTTACTATAAAAATGACAAAGATTTCGATAAATAAAATAGCAGAGTTAGCAGGCGTTTCTAAGACTACCGTTTCATTTGTTTTAAACGGACGTGGAGATGAAAAAAATATTAGCCAAAAAACTCAGGAAAAAATTCTTGCCGTTGCTCGTGAGCACAATTATAAAGCAAACTTTATTGCACGAAGTCTCTCTCTTGGAAAATCATTTACTATAGGATTTATTGTACCTGATATTTCAAACCCATTTTTTGGAAAAATTGCTAAGCAAATTGAAGCAGTGGCTGAAAAAAAAGGTTATTCTGTAATGGTGGCCAATACAAACGAAGATATCTTAAAAGAAACTAATATTATTGAAAGTTTTAAAGCACGACAAATTGATGGAATCATTTTAGCAAGTGCATCAAAAAATTATAATCAACTTTCTTCAATAATAGGGAATAGTTATCCTTCTGTATTTTTTGATCGTTTTTTACCTGAAATGAATAAAACATTTATTGGTATAAATAATTACGAAACAGCCCAACAACTAACTGATATATTAATACAAAAAGGCTATAAAAAAATTGCATTGGTTTCAATTACATCATATTTACCAAACATTATAGACCGGATAAATGGTTATAAGGATGCTTTAAAAGCTGCTAAAATTGAAGTTGATCGTGATTTGATATTTGAAATTGAACCTACAAATATTAAAGATGGAATAAAAAAAGTTATTTCTAAAATCATCAAAGGAGAACAACTTGCTTCTTCGGTTCTATTTTTAAATAATGTACTTACAGCCGAGGCTATTTGGACCATAAACACAATGTATCCGGAATATAAAGACCAGCTTGATTTTGCTAGTTTTGATAATCTGGATCTTTTTGATTACTCAACCCCCAGAGTTATTTCTGCATTGCAGCCCAGTGAAGAAATTGCAAACCTTGCAGTTAATATGCTTTGCGACCAAATTGATAATAATACTCAAAACAAAGGCGTTCAATTAAAAACTTCAATAATAACTAGATAAATTTATGTTGAGAGCATTTTATTTATACTATTCAAGCTTATCACTAAACCGGTTTATCGAACTAAAACAACATTAAATTCAACTAAATAAATCCATAATTTTAATAAAATGAACATTAATTACGATAATAGAATTGTCCTTACCCTTGATGCAGGAGGAACTAACTTTGTATTCAATGCAATACAAGGTGGCAAACTACTTATTGACCCCATTACTTCTCCATCATATGGAGATCAACTTGAAAAATGTTTACAAACTATTATTGACGGTTTTAGAAAAGTAAAATCTCAGCTAAAAGAGGAACCTGTTGCTATTAGCTTTGCATTTCCTGGTCCTGCTGACTACCCAAATGGAATAATTGGTGACCTGGGGAACCTTCCTGGATTCAGAGGAGGTATTGCTTTAGCTGATATGCTTAAAGAACAGTTTAACATACCTGTATTCATACAAAATGATGGTGATCTTTATGCATACGGAGAAGCATTGGGAGGAATTCTTCCTGAGATTAATGCACAAAGCGAAAAAAAGTACAAAAATTTAATTGGAGTAACTCTGGGAACCGGCTTTGGGGCAGGCTTAGTACATGATGGTACACTAATTACAGGTGATAATAGTATTGCTTCAGAAGTATGGCTTATTGCAAACTCTATTTCTCCTGATAAAAACGCGGAAGAAGGAGTTAGTACAAGAGCCATTATTAATACTTATAAAAATCTTTCAGGCGAGAAGGATAAAGACCTTATGCCTGTAGACATATATAATATTGCCTTAGGAAAATTAGAAGGCAATAGTGAGGCAGCTCTGAATGCTTTTAAAGAATTTGGAAAACATTTAGGTGATTCTTTGGCAACACTCATTACGTTATTTGATGGTATTGTTGTTATTGGAGGTGGTATTACAGGAGCTAGTGTGCTTTTTATGCCTGAAGCCATGGATGTTTTACGAGGTAAATTTGATTGCGGACAAAGTCGTTTGGTTCACGATGTTTACTTTTTGGATAAAAAAGAAGAAGCAACGGAATTCTATAAATCAACATCTGTAACTATAAAAGTTCCGTTTTCAGAAAAAACAATACCATATAACAAAGAACAAAAAATTGCAATTGCAACAAGTAAGCTGGATGCCAGTGAAGCCATCGCACTTGGAGCATATGCTTATGCTTTAAAAATGTTAGATAAATAAAAATAAGAATATGTTATATCCATTAAAATTTACTCCTATTTTAAAGGAAATGATTTGGGGAGGAGCAAAAATCCCTGAGACTCTAAACATAGCAGTAGAGGCTGACACAAAGATTGGTGAAAACTTTGCCCTTTCCGGATTAGAAAATGATCTTTCAGTAGTTTCGAACGGAGAATTAAAAGGTAAAAACCTGGTTGAGTTGATCAATGAATACAAGGGTCAGCTAATTGGTGAAAAAATTTACGCTCAATTTGGAAGTAAATTCCCCTTATTATTGAAGTATATTGATGCAAACGATGACCTATCTATCCAGGTTCACCCAAATGACGATTTAGCAAAAATAAAGCATAAATCGTTTGGAAAAACTGAAATGTGGTACGTAATCGAAGCTGAAGAAAATGCCAGTTTGATTTCTGGATTTTCAAAAGCAACTTCTGCTAAAGAGTTTGAAGAATTGCATCAGAATAAAAATATCATGAGTTTAATGCAAAAGCATAATACTCATAAAGGTGATACTTTTTTTATTCCTGCAGGTAAAGTTCACTCTATAGGTAGAGGGAACCTAATTGCTGAAATTCAACAAACTTCAGATATTACCTATAGAATCTACGATTTTGATAGAACAGACAAATTCGGTAATCCAAGAGAATTACATCACGACCTAGCAATGGATGCCATGAATTTTTCTGATAATGAATCAGGAAAAGTAGATTACACTCCGTTAAAGAATCAAAGTGTAAACGTTGCGCAATGTCAATATTTTACTACAAACTTTGTAGCTGTTAATGGTGAATTGTCTAAGAATTATGATTCAGTTGAATCTTTTGTTATACTTATGAATGTTGGTGGAGAATGCTCTATACAATGTGGTGACGAAACTATTTCATTAAATATGATGGAAACAGCTTTAATTCCAGCTTGTATTAAAAACATTTCTATTTCTGGAAATGCGGAATTACTTGAAGTTTATATTTAGTTTTAACTACTACACATTATATATTCAAAAAGAACAAAGCCCCTTAATTTATTTGAGGGGCTTTGCTATATAATAATACTAATACAAAACAATCTTATTAATTCCAGTTTAGTTGACCAACAACTTCATAGGCATAACCTCTGTTGGTTTCTATTTTTTTAAATAATGTATTTCTAAATTCGTAATAGATTCTTCCGTCAATGGAAACTCTTTCTGCATATATTGGTAAACGATGAACTACTGCACCAACCGGAGGAGTTACTGGTTCATAATAACCTCTATGATTTCTATAAAATACTCCATCCGTAAAGAATAATGTTATACCATTAAATTTAATTCGTACATGATTACCTGGTAAATGCGCTACTCGTCTATTGTAATCATGACAGGCAACAACTTCATGAGAAGGTTTTTTACTATAATTTAAATGGTACTTATTATTGTGTTTTGAATAATAAGTTTTTGAGTTATGCCCTTTATGATGGTTATTCTTAGATTTCTTTTTGTTATATATAATCCTGTCTCTATCTGAAAATCTATCCAAACGATCTAAATTATTTATTCGCCTGGATGAATTTTGTTTGTTGTATGTTGAAGTTCTTTGACCTCTTTGAGATCTCTTGGCAACTTCCTCTTTATAGTTTTCATTCCTATTTTCAGTATATCTGGTTCTATTTTGAGCAGATACACTTACAACAAATGTTGCAGCTAATAATATTAAAATACCTTTCTTCATGACCTTAGTTTTTTTAGTTAATACTCAACATCCCGTCACGACAGTTAATTCAATTGAATTAAGATTGATTCATTATTAAAACAACTTATCAACCTTGACTAACTCTTTCCAAAAACCAGGCCAAAGCCATATCTAATTACATTACTGCTAATTACACACTATAAAACAATACATTTTTTTGAAGAGAAGAATAAAATTACAGTATAAAATCAGTTCACTGTTAAAATATAAGATTGATTTGATTCTAAATGCATTGGAATCTCCATATCATCAACTATTTGTACATCAGTTTTAAATTGATGATACAATTGATCTTCCAGGTTTACACTACTTCCCTCAATTCCCATTTTTTCCAACAAAGATGCTGGTACTCTCAAATTAAACAGAACTTTATCTTGACCAAAATTAGAAACCACAATCAACTTTTCTTCATTATCCCACCTCACAAATGAATATACTTTATTATTATACCCTTGTGTATTTTCTCTATTATAGTCATGAATATCTGCATATTCCCCCATCAACGCATTACTATTAATGGTGAAATTTAACAACCGCTTATAAAAGTCTCTTAGTTCTTTTTCTTTGTTTGATAATTGCCCACCATCAAAAGCTCCATTATTCATCCATCTTTGATGATGCGGTACTCCAACATAATCAAAAATAGAGGTTCTTGAAGGATCGCCAAATCCAGATTCTTCAACCCCTGGTTCCCCTACTTCCTGACCAAAATAAATCATTGTTGGAGAAGTACCTAATGTAGTAGAAACTACCATAGCAGGCATACCTTTGAATGCATCGCTTGCAAACTCAGGCGATGCAATTCTTTGTTCGTCATGATTTTCAAGAAAATGCAACATATGATGTTCAATATCTTTAGCTGCTTTTTGAATAAGCGCAATATGATCTGTGGATCCAAATCCTTGCATCACATGCTTTAAGGTATCATATAAATCTACTTTATCATATAAGTAATCCATTTTTCCTTTATGAATATAATCGCGAAATAATTTAGGTTGATAAACTTCTGCCAATAAAAAGGCTTCTGGATTTTTCATTTTTACAGATGAATTCATAAAACTCCAAAATTCAACAGGAACCATCTCCGCCATGTCATACCTAAATCCATCTACTCCTAAATCAATCCAAAAAAGCGCAATATCTCTAAACTTTATCCACGAATTTGGCACTTCTTTATTCTTCCAAAATTCAAAATGAGCTTTATAGTCTTTCATGCTATAAGCAGAAGGCAGCGTATCAAAGTCAAAAGTGCCATCTGGTTTTACACCATAATTGATTTTAACTGTTTCGTACCAATCATAATGACTTGGTTGAGATAAACGAGATCCATTACCAGTCCATTTTGCAGGATTTTCTTCAAACTTTCCATCCGCCATTGGGTGCGTCTCTCCACCTAATGGTTTATAACCATTCAAAGGTTCAGGTACTTTGAATGGCTCGTTAACTACATAATAAAAGTTATTATCCTTCGCATATTCAACTGTTTTATCGTCCTCAGCTCCAAAATCGGTAACTCCATCAGGGTTATTAAGTCCTTGATAATTTCGAGCAACATGGTTTGGAACGATATCAATAATCACTTTCATCCCGTGCTGATGCGTACGATTGACCAATGCCTTAAATTCCTCTAACCTTATAGCCGGATCTTCGGCTAAATCCGGATCCACCTGATAATAATCTTTTACTGCATAAGGAGACCCGGCCCTGCCTTTAACCACATCTGGATCATCTTTTGATATTCCATATTTTGAATAATCAGTAATGGTAGCATGATGAGGAACTCCGGTATACCAAATATGAGTAACTCCCAGGTCTTTTATTTCACTTAATGCTTTATCTGTAAAATCATTAAATTTACCTACTCCATTTTCTTCGATTGTTCCCCATGGTTTATTTGTCGTATTTGTATTCCCAAACAAGCGAGTAAAAACCTGGTAAACAACAACTTTTTTAGTATTATCCTCATTTGACTCTTTTTGTATTTTTTGTTGACACCCTGCAAATATTAATGCAACAAAAATTCCTATAAAAATTAATATCCTGCTCATATCTTTTTTATTTTTTAATTGTCATATTGATTTCTTTATCTCCATACATAACTGAAGAAACTGATAATGTATGTTCTTTTTCATTATAGTCAAATTGCATCGAGACATCATTAACAATAACACCCTTAGGCTTCTGTTCAACATTATGAATTACAAAAGAAATATTCCGATCTTCTGGCTTACCTGTATATTGATTTGATTCTCTTGATAGCTGAATCTTGATTCTATCATTATCATTTTCTGACTCAAAAAATAATTTTTCGTACAGTTGATTATTCCAGCTATTGTTCGTTTTACCATCATCATCATACATATAACCAGTGGAATTTTGTACTTCAGAATCATAATAGTAATGCAACATCAAATCATTAGTATGATACTCTTCCATATTATTAAAGGCTTTAACCATAGGAATAAAAGAACCTGCTTTTACAAATACAGGTATTTCATTGATTGTAACTGGAACTTCAACTTCAGAACCTCCTCTATACTTGTGACCTGTGAAAAAATGATACCAATTATTCCCGGCAGGAAGTGTGGCTTTCCAGCTCTTTACACCTTTCTCTGTAACCGGAGAAACCAAGAAATTATCTCCCCACATATAATTAGTTTTATTGGAAATTAAAGAAGTGTCTCCATTTGAATAAAATAACGGCCGCATCAATGGGGTTCCTTTAGTCGTATTTTCATATACCATGGTATACAAATAGGGGGTTAAGCTATATCGAAGTTTTATAAACTCTCGAGCAATATTTTTAGTTTTCTCATCCCAGTAAATTGGCTCCGGAGGAACATCTGACTGTGCATGCGTTCTGAATACTGGTTGAAAAACACCATATTGCAGCCACCTTGTATACAATTCTGCATCTTTATAATCACCTGCAAAACCACCTAAATCAGAATGCATATAAGCCAATCCTTGTAGTCCCATTTGTAACGATATTTCAACCTGAGGTTTTAATCCTCCCCAAGTTCTGTTAACATCACCACTCCAGGGAATCAATCCGTAACGTTGAGAACCTGAAAATCCCGATCTCATTAATATTATCGGTCTTTTATTGGGGAAATCTTTTTTAAATCCATTGTAAATTGTTTGAGCCCATACGTGCCCATATGCATTATGAACCAAATCAGACTTTCCATTAACATGATATAATTCCGAGGGGTGCAATTCAGGTTCTCCAAGATCACCCCACCACCCTTCAACTCCACTTAAAGTGTGTTTTTTATAAATATCCCAAAACCACTCTTTAGTTTCTGCTTTAAAAATATCTAACAAAGTAGTTGTTCCGAAATAAAAATCATAAACAAATGGCTGACCTAACGAATCAGTTCCTAACAAATTTTGCTCGACACATTCGGCATACTTACCACTATTTTTGAGGATAAAAGGTTCGGTGATCAATACTGTTTTTACACCTTTATTCTTTAATTGGTTCATCATTTTTTCAGGCTCAGGAAAAGCTTGTTTATCCCATTCCAGGTTACCCATATGACCTTTAACATCTGGTCCAAACCAAAATAAATCCAGCACAATGCCATCCAGAGGTATTTGTTCTTTTTTAAACATAGAAACAACCTCCTCAACTTCGTGTTGTGATTTATATCCCATTCGAGAGGAAATATTCCCCAAAGCCCAACGTGGAGGCATTGGCTGACGTCCTGTTATTTTAGTATAATTATTGGTTAAGGATGGATAATCTTTTCCTCCCACAACCACGTAACTCAGTCTTCCTCCTTTTGTTTCAAATTGTAGAATATCCGCTTCTGATTTACCTAAATCTAACCAACCATCCGCAACATTATCAAACAAAAGCATATACTTATTGGACGAAATGATAACTGGCATTGAATAATACATTAAATCAGCATGCGTTTCATATCCATAACTAGCTTTATTATACAATCTTAAACGATTGCCTCTTCGATCCATTCCTAATACTCGTTCGCCACCACCCATCAATTTTTCATCATGGTCAAGCTGCATCCTAAACCCTTTAATAGAATCATTAAATAGTAGTCCTTGTTCTTCTTTAAACAACAATGAATCATTATAAAAATATGAAATTGCCAATGGGCACTTTTGAATTTTTACAGTTAAGTTATTTGTTGAAAATTCAATAAGATCAGGTGTTTTTTTTAGGTGGGTTTCAACCTTCCCTATATGTTTTTCAATTGCGTAAGATGGAGAATTTTGATACCCCAATGGTAAATAATTAACTTCAATTGAATTGTCAGACAATGCTCGCAATTTAATATCTGCATCATTCAATTTTATATTTATCCCATTCTCAGATGCTTCTATTCCCTTTACATATCTTTCTTCTAAATTACATCGGCAACCAGAAAAAACAACAAGTACAAAAGACAATAAAACAGCTACAAACCTTATTTTTTTATACATTAAATTAATATTTACAATCAATAATACTTCAGTACACAGGTATCTTCTTATAGTATATTATAAATCTGATGCCTTTCTGTTAATGCAATATCCACCTTTTTAACTGCTTCTTCAAAAAATATAAAATATTTTATCCTTATAAAACTATATAACAACCACTTAAATCATTATTACTCAAAGAAAATATAGATAAACATTGTCCATTTTCGCATATATTTTCTAGTCTAGTTGACTAAAAATCATTATTAAACTAATTAATTAGTTTATTTATTTGATATAAAATATTAATACCCTACCTTTAAACTAAATTATTAGTTTATTTAAATTATTATGAAATCATTTATATTAAGTCTAACCCTTGTTACCTTGTTTTTTCAGATTACATATTCTCAGGTTTCTAACTCTTCTTTATATGAATCTAAAGAAGAAAATAGTTCTCTGAATACAATTGAACAGGCAAAACAATTGATATACAAGTACAAGTTAGATAGCGCCATTGTTGTATGTCAGACCATTTATGATAGAGACACTAGTAATATTGAAATTATAAAGGAATTAGAAGCGCTGTATTTTAAAACTTCAAATTATGATACAGCTCTTATTTTTATTGATAAAATCCTAGGTATAGAGCCTACTAATCAACATTATTCAGTTAAAAAGGGTATTATTTTATCAAAAATGAAAGAATATAATAAGGCTCTTAAAATATTTAAAAGCTCTTTAAATGCTGATCCCCATAACCAATATATCATCACAAAGATAGCTGACATATACAGAAAAATTAACAACATCGATAGTTCATACTACTATTATTCAACAGCTTGTGAATTGAAACCCAATATATCAACTCTTATAAAAGCTAGCGATGTATTAATAAAAAACAAATGGAACAAAGAAGCCATGCACTTTATTGAAAAATACAATTCACCTAGTATGCCACAAAGTAAGGTACTTCAACGTTTATACGGCAAGGCGCTATACCTAAACGATAGTGTATATAATTCATACGAAATTTTTAATGAACTACATAAAAAGGGCGATTCGACACAAGTAACTTATAAGTTTCTGGGATTATCTTGCTGGAAAATAAAACACTATTCAAAAGGAGAGAAAATACTCAAACTATATATTCAAAATGACACTACTGATTATCTGGCATATTATGTATTAGGAAGATGCTGTTTACACAACAACAAGGCAGAAGAAAGTATTAAGTACATAACCAAATCTTTCAATTTATACCAACCCAATCCGGAAACCATTTCCATGATGTATAAAGCTCTGGCTGAATCCTATGAATGGAAACATGATTTTAACAAAGCTTTGGAGTTTTATAAACTAATTGCAAAAAATGATCCTGGTAATATTTATGGAGATTATAAGGTTGCTATGATTTATGATTATGAACTAAAAAATCATGGTAAAGCTATTCAATGTTATAATCAGCTAATTGATAAAATAAAAGCTACCCAAATGTCAAATAATAACAAAATCGAAATCTATTGCAAAAATAGAATAAAAGAATTGGAGGAATCGGAATTCTGGAAAGAATAACAATTTACATGGTTTACTTTTAGCACATTTCATTAACTCAATTCTTTATAAATATATGGCTTTTTAAACAATTTTGATATTTTCGTACTTTTACTAGCAAAAGATGAAATAAGTAATATGAGCGAAAATATACCACAACTACAAAAAGACACAGAACTTGCTTTAAATCAAAGGAGAATAAAAGATGCATTCTCTATTTTAACTAAACTTGCTCAAAGTCATCATAAAGGATTATTAAACGATGACCTGTACAACCTAGAATTTACTTATAAAAGTATGTTAAAATATACTTTTGATGGAGTAAGTGACCCTGAACAACAGAAAGTATATAATAATATTTTAAAATCCTGTTACGATTTAAGTGACGCTATTTTTTCATCGATATATACAAATCAGTCTAGTAACTTATTTTACGAAACAAGAAGATCAAGCACATTATCGATAAATGCTGTAATTGAAGAATTCTATAGTGAAAATACCAAGGTGCAAATGGCTAATCAAGCCAACATCAATACAGAAATTTCAGAAACTACAATAACAAAATTGTTTAATTGTATATGGGTATGTTCAAAGATTACTGAAGAAGAGCAATCAAAAATACAATCATTAATTAACGATCCCAGCATTCATTATGGTATAAAGTGTATTCTTATCTCTGGAATAACAATTAGTTTACTTCAAGAATTTAACGAAGAAAAAATTCTTATTTTATTTAATGCAATATCAAACGAAGAAGATACTATTGTTCAGAGAGCATTGACCGGAATACTCCTTTCTTTATTTAAATATGATAACAGATTATTCTTATATCCAGAAATTAAGGCTCGTTTATCGTTAATGCAAGAGGATAAAAAAATTACTCGAAATATATTAACAATTGTCATACAACTTATAAGAACAAGAGAAACGGAAAAAATATCCTCGAAACTTAACGATGAAATATTACCTGAAGTTGTAAAAATGCAACCCAACTTAAGAAACAAACTTGATTTGGAAAATTTATTAGGTGATAAATTCATGGAAGGAGAAAACCCGGAATGGGAAGATTTCTTTAAAGATTCTCCTGAATTAATGAATAAACTAGAAGAGTTAACAGAATTACAAATGGAAGGTGCAGATGTTTTCCTTTCCACATTTAAAATGTTGAAGCACTTTAGTTTTTTTAATACACTACAAAATTGGTTTACGCCTTTTTATCTGGAAAATCCTGAAATAAAAAGTGCATTAGAACAAGACAACTTGATTTTTTCAAGTAAAAGTGTTCAGGATAGTCTGGCAAACTCAGGATTTTTATGCAATTCTGACAAATACTCCCTGTTTTTAAGTATTCCGCATATGCCCCAGTTTCAAAAAGAAATGATGGGTAATATGTTTAAGCAACAACTTGAACAAATGGATGAAATTGAAAGCAGCGAAAAAATGATCACTCCTGAAAAAAAATCTTCTATAATTTCAAACCGATATATTCAGGATCTATATCGGTTTTATAAGTTACATCCACAACACATTCAATTTGAAGATGTATTTTCCTGGAAAATGGACTTCCACAATAAAGTCTTTTTCAGAGATACAATTAGCAATGACGATAGTTTAAGACAAATTTCTGAATTCTTTTTTAAGAAAGGGTACTTTAATGAGGCTTCTGATGCATTTGAAATTATTCTTGTAGATCAACCAAATAATATCGAAATCATTCAAAAATTAGCATACTGTTACCAACAGAACAAAAAGTACACAAAAGCATTAAACCAATATCTAAGAGCTGATATCTTAAAACCGGAACAGCTTTGGACTACAAAAAAGATCGCTCTGATGTACAAACACTTAAAGCAACCAGAAAAAGCTTTAGAATATTATTTAATTGCTGAACGAATAAATCAAGAAGACTTATATACCCAAGCCTCTATTGGACATTGTCATCTGGATTTAAAGAATTACAATGAAGCCTTAAAATATTATTTTAAGGTTGAGTATTTAGATGAATCAAACACTAAAGTTTGGCGACCTATCGCATGGTGCTCTTTTGTAACTGGCAAATTAGATCAGGCAGAAAAATACTATCATAAATTATTGGTTTCTTCTTCCAACAAGCATGATTTAATAAACATAGGACATGTAATGTGGTGCAGAAACAACAGAAGAGAGGCGCTAAAATTTTATCAAAAAGCCATAACACAAATGGATAATAATTTTGAATACTTTTTTGATGTATTTAATGAAGACATTCCATATTTAACCCAGAATGGAATAAATAAAAAAGACATTCCATTTATTGTTGACCAATTAAAATATAACATTGAAGAGTAATTCTTCTAAGGGAATACTCGTACTTGAGTATTCCTATTTCTAATAATCTTCTCATGTAAAACTGCAGCAATATAAAATGGCAAAAAAGAAAATAGAATCGGAATTATATAGTTATGGTATTTATACCAATTGGGACAGAAACTCTAAAAACCTTCCAAAACTTTTAAAAATAACAGATCAAATACCTTTAGAACTCGATATTGAATTTGGATACGTAATTAAAATAAAAGGAGCAAAAGGGAAAAGAATATCTTTTAAGATTGATCATCCAACATTCACTGATGATACGGGACAAATTGCACCTCCATTTACAGGAGAATATTTTATAAGATCAAATGACTATGATTTTTTTCTAGGTGATACTATATGGGAACCGATTCACAATAAGAAAGGTGAATGGAAATTAACTACATGGCTTGATGGGAAACTTTTAATTCAGAAATCACTATATGTTAAATAAACGTAATTGTCTAGTTTAACACAACAGTTATTAAGAAGAATGTAAATCCTAAAAGTGCGATTACTAACAAAACCTCAATAACAAAAAACCAAAAAATCTTCCTCTTTAACTTTACCGTATTATCATCTGTTTTTCTAAACATCTCCCTGACTTTTTTTATCATTGCTCTACAAAAATAATAGTTTAACTAATTGAATAAAAAACCATTAACAGCTTTTAACTACAATTTAGATTCATTTAGTTGAAAATATTTATCCAAAAACTCACCCTTTTAGTTACAAATACCCCAACATTTAATCACGTTAACTTAAATTAACTATCACAAGCTATTAAAAAATCAGCATCATTAAAAGTTAAAAATTATTAATAATTACAAGACTACAAAGCTAATTCTTAGTTAAAATTTAATCATAACTTTCATTCTGCAAACAAATTCTTAGCATTAAATCTTTCAATAAATACCTTCAACAGTATTGGGTTTTTATTTATAAAAGGTAATTTTGTTAGCACTAAAATGGTTATTAATGAATTATAGTTATAAAATATTATTGCTTATTTTATTCTTCATTGTAGTAAAAACTCCTACAATAGATGCGAAAAAAATAGTTGATAGAATAGAGCCTGAAAATTGGTGGTCTGATCTTCAATATAAAAACTTACTCATAGCATTAAAAGGAGAAAACATTTCTCAATCATTTGTAAAAGTAAATTACGACGGAGTTAAATTCAACAATATCATATTTACAAAGGACCCCAATATAATATTAGTTAGTATTGATATAGAAGAACATATTCAACCAGGCAAGGTTCCTATTGAAGTATATCAGAAAGGAAGGCTTCAGGAAATTGTTTATTTTGAGATAAAATCACATACCAATGAGTATAGATTCAATAAAATTCAAGAATCAGATATTTTTTATCAAATAATAATAGATCGATTTGCAAATGGGAACTACGAAAACGATAAAATAAAAGATTATTTGGAACTACCTGATAATTCTAATCCTTCGGGTATTCATGGTGGTGATATAAAAGGAATCATTAATCATACGGATTACTTGAAATTATTTGGCGTTACAGCCATTGAATTGTCTCCTCTTTACGAAAGTAACCAGATATTTAACTCCTACTATCATGATGAAATTACAAACCATTATCAAATTGATCAACGTTTAGGCACCTTATCAGAAATACAGAACTTATCTAAAATATTAAAATCAAAACATTTAAAATATATCCAATCATTTATTCTTCATAAGGTTAGTAAACGGAATTGGCTATTCAAAAATGAAAATATTGCTAATGCTACATTTCAAAACAACCAAAACCCTCAAGAACAAAGTTTTGAAAATTCATTACAAATAGACCCTTATTCAAATCAGCAAACTATAAATCATCAATTACAAAATCAATATAGTTTAAGCACAATACTTTTAAACCAGGATATTAAACTCGTTTCTGACTATTTAATTCAAAATACAATATGGTGGATTGAACAAACAAAACCAGATGCAATAAAGATTGAAGACTGTCAATTAAACAAAATTGTTTTTTTAAAAAAGTTAAGAAAAAAAATAACTGAATTATATCCGGAATTAGGTGTAATTTATGATTACAACTCTATAAATTCAGATGAACTTGCATTTTGGAAAAAACAGATTGAAGGCAATAACTCAGATTATATTTATGATTATCCTATTGCAAAAACATTAGAAAATGTATTTTCAGAATTTAGAAAACCCAATGAAAGTACTATAGATCTTCATCAGGCTTTAGCCAAAGATTTCAATTATGAAAAACCTCAATTCAACATTGTTTTTATTGACAACAATAATACATCAAGAGCATTTACATTAGCCGAGAAAAATATAAAACAAATGAAAATGCTCGCAACATACCTTTTAACAACCAGAGGTATTCCTTCAATACTATATGGAACTGAATTTTTATTGGATGGAAACATGATGAGAGGAGATGGAATTGCTAAGAAAAATTTCCCGGGAGGTTGGAAAGAAGATATAATAAGTGGGTTTGATAACAGAAACATTCCTTACGAACCCAGTGATTTTAATTTGTATATTAAACGTTTAATTAAATATAGATCCGATAACCCAATGCTATATAGTGGTCAAACTCAACATAAAATATACAAAGATGGGATCTATATCGTTTTAAAATCATCAGGAGAAGATCAAATTGCAATCATTTACAATAACAATACAACATTACAAAAGGTAAATATTATAGATTGTTTTGCTTCAACCTACATTTTCAGTTCGGCAATTTGTCCAACTGATCATTTTGATTTTAATGATCTTAAAAATATATTAATAGAACCCAAAACTGCATTAATTTTAGAACTAAAAAAATAACCATGAAGAAATTTGCTGTTATACTTGCAGGCTGTGGAGTATTTGATGGCTCCGAAATACACGAAGCGACATTAACTCTTTTGGCTATTCAGAAAAAAGGATCAGAATACCAATGTTTTGCACCAAATATTGATCAATACCATGTGATTAATCATATTACTGGAGAAGAGATGCAACAAACTAGAAATGTATTGGTAGAATCAGCTCGTATTGCACGAGGAAATATTAAAGACATATCTGAACTGAATATAAAAGATTATGATGGAGTCATTTTTCCGGGAGGTTTTGGTGTAGCTAAAAATCTAAGTGACTTTGCATTTAAAGGCGTCGAGAGCGAAGTTTTACCTTCTGTTACTGAAGTAATTCTTGCTTTTTGGAAAGCTAAAAAACCAATAGGAGCACTATGTATTTCACCTGCCATAATTGCTAAAGTTATTCCTAATGCAACTCTTACTATTGGTAATGATGCAGGAACCAAAGAGGCTATTGAGAAAATGGGAGCCAAACACATGGAAGCCACTCATGGTGAAGTTATAACCGATACCGAAAATAAAATAGTTACAACTCCTTGTTATATGCTAGATGCCACAATAGCTCAGATAGAAGAGGGAGCCAATAATTTAGTTAATCAGATACACCTGTTATAAAATAAAAAAGCGAGATTTCATTGTGATAAAATCTCGCTTTTTTGTAATCTTTTTATATTAAAAAAAGATCATTAATAGAACTACAGAAACAAATAAGATTTGAAATGCTAAAATAGCATTAGGAACATCTAAACTTAATAATTGTCTTAACAGAGTTGTTTGTTTGGTATTCTTCATTTTTAAATCAATTGGGTTGGTAATTATTACAATTAATGCACTTTAATTACTTAAAATGCATTTTCGGTTCACAAAGATCCATATTTTTCATCATTTTTTAAACTAAAATCAAAAGCAATTAATGAATGATGTGATTTTGTAAATAAAACACCTCATTTTTTAAATGAACTAATTTTATGGTGGAAATTTTGGATAATTTGTTTAAATTCACACTTCGTATTAGTGATAAATTTCATTATTAGAGTTCTGTGACATGCTCAAATCAATTATTATTGACGACGAAGAATCTGCTCGTCAAAGTATTAAGAAAATACTTGAAATATATTTAAGTGACGTTATCGAGGTTATTGATACTGCGGATAATCTTATGGAGGGGATTGGTTTAATACGAAAGCATGCTCCAGAAGTTGTTTTTCTTGATATTTCAATGCCCCATGAAAATGGACTTGAACTATTTAATTATTTCTCAACTATCTCGTTTGATGTAATCTTTGTAACTGCACATCAGCACTATGCTATTGATGCTGTAGGTTTGGGTGCTTCTGGTTATTTATTAAAACCTATTAAACCGAAGGAAATTATAGATCTTGTTTTAAAAATAAACATCAAACAAAAAAGTGCTAAAACATACAGATCTGAAGATCAGTGGATATATAACAATCACAAACTACTTGTAAATCATCAAAAGGGAGTTCATATTATTCCTTATAATAAAATTATTGCAATAGAAGCTGACGGTAATTATTGTAAAATTTACAGAGAAAGTGATGAACCACTATATGTTTCTCGAACAATAGGGAGTATTGAAGACAATATCCCGAAAAAACATTTTTTTAGAACACACAGATCTTGTATTGCAAACTTAAACTATATCTCTGAAATTGATAAAGAAAAAAATGTCATTCATCTTGAAGGAATAAAAATTCCTTTAGCTTCAGCTAACTTTAAAAATTTGATTGAAGAGTTGTCCAGATTAACGAATACTACTTCTTAAATTATAGCATTCCATTATCTATCATTATCACAATATGTTCAATCATGGCATCATCTCCTTCGGAATCAAATTCTGATTTTAAGTTGGATCCAAATATCCGTGCAACAGATTGCCACATAAAAGCCGAAAATCCCCCTTTTAAGTCCTTTATTAAATCATAGCTAGTATCACCAGTTTCTCTATCTATTAGCTTAATCAGCATTCTTCCTTGAGAAAAGGTTAGTTTACGTAAGGGTTTTTCAAATTCTTCAAATAAATCTTTTTCAGCTTTCTTTAAATATTGTTTCTTGGTTTTCTCATTGGGTAGAGTATCGATAACATGCGCTATAACATCAAGACGATATTTTGCTAAACGTGCATAAGGCAGTGTTTTTTTTACATTAACCACTAACCTACTATACCTTTTATGTTGCCTTTTGCTTTTAAACTTCCAGGGAGGGCTAATAGTTACTTCTCCAATATATACATGAGGAAGTGTATCGCCTTCAATAACGCGGCTTTTTAAATAATTGTATTTATTAATATGGGTAGTATCCTCCTGTGCCGACATATCAAGAAAGAAAGTCAGTAACAAAAGACAAAGGATATTTCCATATAAAAATTTCATATAGCAAAAATATTTACCTTATAAAAATACGACATATTACAGCTTTTGTTTACCCTATAAACAAAAAAAACCGACTCAATTGAATCGGTTTTTAAATATATATCTTAATCAATATTTTTACACATTGAATCTAAAATGCATTATATCACCATCTTGAACCACATATTCTTTACCTTCAATACTCATTTTTCCGGCTTCTTTACATGCTAATTCTGACTTATAATTAACAAAATCTTCATACTTAATTACTTCGGCTCTAATAAAACCCTTTTCAAAATCTGTATGAATAACTCCAGCAGCCTGAGGAGCAACGGCTCCTTTTGGATAGGTCCATGCTCTAACTTCTTTTACACCAGCCGTAAAATAAGTTTCAAGATCTAATAATTTATATGCTGAACGAATTAGTTTTGAAACTCCTGATTCGGTTAAACCTATATCTTCCAAAAACATTTGTCTCTCTTCAAAAGTATCCAACTCTGCAATATCAGCCTCTGTTTGAGCTGCAATAACTAAAACTTCAGCGTTTTCATCAGCAACAGCATTTTTTACAGCTTCTACATGATGATTTCCATCAATTACAGCAGTTTCATCTACATTACAAACGTATAATACTGGCTTATTTGTAAGTAAATATAAATCTTTAGCAACTTTTTCCTGTGCTTCTGTCAACTCAACAGTCCTGGCAGACTTTCCTTCTTCTAATGTTTCCTTATATAAATGTAAAACTTCAACCAGTCTTTTTAAATCCTGATCCTTTGAAGCTTTAGCTGCTTTTTCTGATTTCTGCAAGCGATTTTCAACAGTCTCCAAATCTTTCATTTGAAGCTCCATATCAATAACCTCCTTATCTCTCACTGGATCCACAGAACCATCCACGTGAGTGACATTATCGTTATCAAAACAACGTAATACATGTATTATGGCATCTGTTTCTCTAATATTAGATAAGAATTTGTTACCTAATCCTTCACCTTTACTTGCTCCTTTTACCAAACCTGCAATATCAACAATTTCTACTGTTGCAGGCAACACTCTTTCCGGATTAACTAATTCTTCCAATTTAATTAATCGTTCATCTGGTACAGTAATTACACCTACATTTGGTTCTATTGTACAAAACGGGAAGTTAGCAGATTGCGCTTTTGCGTTTGATAAACAATTAAATAAGGTTGATTTACCTACATTAGGTAAACCCACGATTCCACATTGTAATGCCATTTTATATTTATTTCAGTATCACTATATTATCAAAAAGTTGTGCAAAAGTACATCAAATTTTCGGGTTCCGAAAAAAATAAAAACTTTTTAATTCATATATTGAGCATAAACAAGCCACTATTACATTCACTATATCAATCTTTTAACAATGAATCAATAAAAACATATAGATTTATTCATTACATCATTAAACCTTTTTAATTATATCTCGTCAAAGGATTTGTATTAGGATGAGTTTGACTAAAATTTCATATCGAACTCAGGCTATTATACAAGTGCTTGATAAACTGAATTAATGACAAGTCAGGAATATACAGATATTGAATTAGTTGAACTTTTTAAAGATCAAAGTCAAAAACAAATGGCTTTTAAGATTCTGATAAGTAAGTATAAAGAAAGATTGTACTGGCTTATCAGAAAAATTGTTATATCCCATGATGATGCTGATGATGTTCTTCAAAATACATTTTTAAAAATATGGCAAAATATAGATTCTTTTCAAGGTAAATCAGCACTTTATACCTGGCTTTATCGTATTGCAACAAATGAGGCTTTAACCTTATTAAAGAAAAATAGAAAATCTGTTCAATTTTCAATTGACGAGGAAGGCTGCCAGTATGAAAAACAACTAGTCAACGATCCTTATTTTGATGGGAACGAAATTCAATTACAATTACAAAAGGCCATTAATACATTACCTGAAAAACAAAGAATCATTTTTAACCTAAAATATTTTGAAGAATTAAAATACGATGAGATATCTGAGATATTAGAAACGTCAGTTGGATCATTAAAAGCTTCGTATCATCATGCAGCAAAAAAAATAGAAGCATATTTAAAAAATAACTTAGTTGAGAAAAGTTAACTTTGGTTTTTAATGATTTTTGAAAATGTAATTAAACCTTTTGACAATTATTAGATCAAATAAATAAATGAAAGTTAGGAAGGTAGTCTATGAGTAGAGTATTATGATATCCTGCTAAACAACACTGATATGGATGAAGATTTTAAAATATTGAATCATTTAAAAGAGCAAAATAAAAATAATAGAGGTTTTAATGTTCCTGATGATTATTTTGCATCTTTTGATGATAAAATGATGGACATTATTACTGCAGAGGAACAAACTCTGGCAAAAAAGATAGTGCTTGTTTTAAAACCATGGCTTTCAATGGCCGCAATATTTACTGTTATTGCAATTGTTTACTATAATACTCCATATTTTAAAACTGGCAATACAGTGGCGGATGCCTCTATTACAAATGAAATAACTTTAGATTTTTTGTCATCAGACTTTGATGAACTTGAATTAATTGATATTATAACCGACGATAGTAACACTGCTATTTTTGAAAACATGAATACCGATCCTGCTCTATTGGAAGGTATTACTTATGATGATATTGAAGGGTTAGTAATCTTTTAAAACAGAGGAAGAATGAATAGAATTATATTTTTCATACTATTTATAACTATTAGCATAAGTGCAATAGGTCAACAGTTTACAAAAAAGGAAAAAATTGAACGCCTGAAAGCACAAAAAATAGCATTTATTACTGATAAGTTGGATTTATCAACTAATGAGGCCCAAAGTTTCTGGCCTATTTACAACGAATTTTTTCGCAACAAAGAAATCCTATCTATTGAAAAAAAGAAACTCACACTTGATCTTCGTCAAAATTGGGAAGAATATTCTGACGAAAGAAAAACGGAATTAGCGGATAGCCTTATTTTATTTAGGCTAAAAGAAGCTAAATTAGAGCAAAATTACCATGAGAAATTTAAGCAGGTTTTGAGCATTGATAAGGTGATAAAACTATACAATGCTGAAACGCAATTTAAGAACTACTTATTAAAACAAATCAGAAGTCAGAATACCATCAACAATTCTGACAGACCAGCCAAAAGGAAATAAAAAAGGCAGGAATTAATTCCTGCCTAGTTCAAATCGTCTATAAGCCAGACTTATTTTATTATTTCAATTGCTTCATCAATTGTAACCAACTGCTGATCGCCCGTTGTCATATTTTTTAGCGTAATCTTGCCTTCATTAATTTCATCTTCTCCTGCCATAGCAACAAATGCAATTTCCTTTTTATTCGCATAATTCATTTGTTTTTTCATTTTTGCAGCATCAGGATATAATTCAGCTTTTATACCTGCTGCTCTAACTTTTTGCAGCGATTTTAAAGAATATAAAGCTTCTTTTTCTCCAAAATTAATAAACAACAACTGCGTAGATACAATAGATTCCTTTGGATATAAATCTAAAGTATTCATTACATCATAAATACGATCAGCTCCAAAAGAAATACCAACACCCGATACATCTTTTAATCCAAAAATACCTGTTAAATCATCATATCTACCACCCCCGGTAATACTTCCGATCTGAACATCTAAGGCCTTTACCTCAAAAATGGCACCTGTATAATAGTTTAATCCACGGGCTAATGTTAAATCCAATTCAACCTCTGTAGTAACATCTAATGTTGACAGATATTCAAATACTTTTTCAACTTCCTCAACTCCTTTTAAGCCAGTATCAGAATCTGCAAGAACAGATTTTAATGTCTGTATTTTTTCCTCATTCTTTCCTTCCAACTTAATAATTGGTTGTAGTTTTTCAATCGCATCTTCCGATAAGTTCTTTTGTCTTAACTCTTCGTTTACCTTATCTAAACCAATTTTATCAAGCTTATCAATAGCCACAGTGATATCAACTATTTTGTCAGCCTCACCTATTATTTCAGCAATTCCGGTTAAAATCTTACGATTATTAAGCTTAACTACTACATTAATATTTAAACTCTTATAAACATCATCAACAATCTGAATTAGTTCAACTTCATTCATTAATGAGTTTGATCCAACCACATCCACATCGCATTGATAAAATTCTCTATACCTTCCTTTTTGAGGCCTGTCAGCACGCCAAACCGGTTGAATTTGATATCTCTTAAATGGAAATGTAATATCATTCTGGTGTTGAACCACAAAACGAGCAAATGGAACAGTTAAATCATACCTAAGTCCTTTTTCAGAAATCTGGGTAGTGGTTTTTATTGAATTTTTTTCTGTTAAAACCTGGTCATTAACTTTAGACAAGAAATCGCCAGAATTTAAAATTTTAAACAACAACTTATCACCCTCTTCTCCATATTTACCCATCAATGTAGATAGGTTCTCCATTGCAGGAGTTTCTATTGGCTGATATCCGTACTTTAAAAATACAGATTTTATGGTATCAAAAATAAAATTACGCTTCGCCATTTCAATAGGCGAAAAATCTCTGGTTCCTTTTGGAATAGCCGGTTTTTGAGCCATTATGCTATTATTTTTTGTTATTGAAGCGCAAAGTTATTTAATTTATTTAAACATGCATTAAAATTTACTAATCCTAATCATTAATTCTATGTAGATTGACAAGAACTAGATTTTTATGCCTAATTCTTTAAACCATTCGCATAGTTGGTTTTGAGCATCCACACATCCTTCTTCTGGTGCCCATACTGCGAAATTTTTATCATCAAGTACATTATATGGACCATCTTTTATTTCATATACTACAGTGCCCTCTTCCAAACCTGTAGCCGTATGCCACTCACCCGGTTTTATTTCAACGGCATAAGTTTCGGAATTTGAATCCAGAATTACATGATCAATTATAGCTCCATCTTCACTAAAAAATATAACCAAAAGCTTTCCTTTTAAAATGATAAAAACTTCCCTTTTGTCTGGATTCAAATGCGTATGTGGACGAACATATGTATCGGGTTCAAAGGCGTTTAACATACGTTGAACCGGATCAGATTCACCTTCATGGTAATTCTTGTTTTTTCTTTTGCGCTCACTATTCTGAGCCTCCTCAGTTAATACCTCTAATATTTTACGATCTATTATTTCCATAAACTTCAATTACAAAATATACCAACCTGATAATCTATACATTAAACTCAACAAACAAAATACAACTCAAAAATATACTGACAATGATTAAATCGCAAAATTAAGGCAAAAAGCTCAATCCTTTTTCTCAAGACAATCAACCATATTTCGAATATAAAATTCATTTAATCTAAAAAAATCAATCACTCAAAAATAATTCAATATAGTTCATCACTAATTGCCAACTTTTATGAAAGCAATAAGTAAAAGTAGAAAAAGGTTTTTGAATTTGGTTTTATAAATAAATATGAAACCACAAGGTTGAGAAAGAATGGATACAGTGAAGATTTTAGCGATAGGTAATGATAAAATAAACATGCATATCATTAAAAGTAGGCTACTAGAGTTTAGTGACGATTGGTTAATTTTCAATACCAACTGTGATGAAGCTCATTCTGAAATTAACAGAAGTAGATACGACCTTATTATTATTGATTGCGAGAAACCCACTGGAAGTTTAATCAGCAAAATAGGAGAACTAAAACAATCTAAAATGAACTACAACACCCCTGTGTTAGTCAGTTTACAAGACTCCTCTCCTGCAGATATAGAAGAAATATTAGAAATAGGAGCTCTGGATTTCATTACAAAACCTTTTAAACCCATTGAATTATTTGCAAGAGTAAGAACAGCATTAACCTTATCAAGTACAATAGAAAAATTAGATAGACAAACCCATATTATTAATGAAGGTCAGCATAAAATGGAAGAAATGCTTAACGGCCTTATTCCTACTGAAATCATTAATGAAATAACACAATATGGTACATCAAAACCAAAAAAATACAGAGATGCTACTGTGCTATTCGTTGATCTGGTTGATTTTACTAAAAAATCAAGAAGATTGTCTCCTAAAATAGTTATTGATGAATTATCTGAAATTTTTACAGAGTTTGACAAAATTGTGAAAAGAAATAATTGCACAAGAATAAAAACTATGGGCGATGGTTATCTGGCTGTTTCAGGAATTCCAACTCCAAACCATGAGCATGTATATAACATGATTAAAGTAGCGGCAGATATGCGTGAATATCTTATGCAAAGGAACTTAATTAATAATGTAAAATGGGATCTGAAGCTGGGAATTAATTCTGGTGAGGTTATTGGAAGTGTATTGGGCAATAACAATTACCTGTTTGATGTTTTTGGCGATACCGTAAATGAAGCTGCAAGGCTGGAGAGCTCTTGCGAGCCTAATCAAATAAATGTATCTCGTTCTACTTATTTGCTTTCCCGAAATAAATATAGTTTTATAGAGAGGCTTCCTCAAGATATTAAAGGTATCGGTAAACGAAGAATGTACTATTTAAAATCTAAAATCAATCCCCTGGATATTAAAAAATCAGAACACAATAAAAACAGACTAGGTGTGTTAATTGAAAAATTGTCTGCCAATTAATTTCTATTAATAAAACGATGGTTAAAGACTCTATCAAAATCCTTATAGTGGATGACATGTCTATCATTATAGACATTATCATATCGCATTTAGATGAAATGGGCCAAAATTTCATATACTTAAAAGCGAGCAACGGACGTGATGCTTGCAAAATAGCACTTCAATCTAATCCTGATTTAATAATTATGGATTGGGAAATGCCTAAAATGACAGGTATTGATGCACTAAGTCTGTTAAAAAAGAAAGAACAAACAAAAAATATCCCTGTTATCATCTCGTCAGGTTTTTCTGATGCTAAAAATGTAAGACAGGCACTAGAAACAGGGGCAATTGATTATATTAGAAAACCTATTGATCCAATTGAATTAATAGCCCGTGTGAGATCCGTACTTGCTTTGAGCAGTAGTATTAATGCTTTAAGGCAAAAACAAATTGAACTTGAAAAAGAACAGGAAAAAGTAGAAAAAATACTAAAAGGAATTATTCCTGAAAAGATATTTAACGAAGTAAAAGAAACAGGTTCATCAAAGCCACAACGTTATAAAAATACAAGTGTCATGTTTACTGATTTGGTAGGCTTTACTCAGAAGACCTGCAGTATGTCTCCCAAAAGGCTGATTGATGAATTGAATGATATATTTTCAACCTTTGATAGAATTATCAGTAAAAATAATTGCACACGAATTAAAACTATCGGAGATGGATACTTAGCCGTTAGTGGTTTATCTCAAGGTGCAGAAAATCATGCTAATAATTTAGTAAGTGCTGCCATTGATTTTAGAAATTATATCATTCAGCGAAATAAAACACACCGAACAAAATGGGAAATTACTATTGGCATTAATAGTGGTGATATTATTGGAAGTTTAATTGGATATGAAAATTTCCTGTTTGATATTTTTGGAGAAAATGTAAATACAGCCTCTAGAATTCAAAGTCAGTGCACTCCAATGGATATTGCTGTAAGTACTTCAACTTACAATCTAACCAAAGATAATTTCACATATTCTAATAAGGGTGTAGTTAATCTTAAAGGAATGAGAGGTATTCAAATATACAATTGTATAAATGATGAAATAAAAGAGTTCGAATCAAATAAATTAGTTGAAAGTCAGTCACAAAAAAAAGAGTTGGTTAAATAACCAACTCTTCTCATTATTTTACTTCATAAGTTTCTTATACTTAATTCTTTTAGGGGTAATATCTCCTAGTCTTCTCTTTTTATTTTCTTCATACTCAGAAAAAGATCCTTCAAAGTAATATACGGTTGAATCTCCTTCAAATGCAAGAATATGGGTCGCGATACGATCTAAGAACCATCTATCGTGAGAAATAACCACCGCACAACCTGCAAAATCTTCTAGACCTTCTTCCAAGGCTCTTAAAGTGTTAACATCAATATCATTGGTTGGCTCATCGAGTAACAGCACATTCGCCTCTTCTTTTAAAGTCATAGCCAAATGCAATCTGTTTCTTTCTCCACCAGAAAGTACACCACATTTTTTTTCCTGATCACCACCTGTAAAATTAAATCTTGCCAGATAAGCCCTGGCATTAATCTCTCTACCTCCCATTTTAATAGTATCCTGACCTTCTGATACGACTTCGTACACCGATTTATCCGGATCTATTGATTCATGCGACTGATCTACGTAACCCACTTTTACAGTTTCTCCAACCTCAAATGAACCTTTATCTACATTTTCCAATCCCATAATCATCCTAAATAAAGTAGTTTTACCTGCTCCATTAGGACCAATTACTCCAACAATACCATTTTTTGGTAAAAGAAATTCCAGTTCTTCAAATAATAAGCGTTCCTCAAAGCCTTTAGCTACGCCATGTGCTTCAATTACCTTATCTCCAAGACGAGGGCCATTAGGAATAAAGATTTCAAATTTTTCTTCTTTTTGTTTTACATCCTCATCCATCAGTTTATCATATGCCGATAGACGAGCTTTAGATTTAGCATGACGAGCTTTAGGTGCCATTCTCACCCATTCCAACTCACGCTCTAAAGTTTTTCTGCGTTTTGAAGCCGTTTTTTCTTCTTGCTCCATACGTTTTGTTTTCTGCTCAAGCCATGAAGAATAATTCCCTTTCCAAGGAATACCCTCTCCCCTATCTAATTCAAGAATCCATCCTGCAACATTGTCCAAAAAGTATCTATCATGAGTAATTGAAATAACAGTTCCTTTATATTGTTGCAAGTGTAATTCTAACCACTGTACAGATTCTGCATCGAGGTGGTTAGTAGGCTCATCCAATAACAATACATCAGGTTCTCTTAATAATAATCTACATAATGCCACTCGTCGTCTTTCTCCTCCTGATAAATATTTAACCTGCTTATCTTCCTCCGGACAACGAAGCGCATCCATGGCAATATTTAATTTGGTATCTAAATTCCAGGCATCATATTGATCAATTTTTTCCTGTAATTTAGCCTGCTCATCCATTAAAGCCTGCATCTTATCTGGATCTTCCAACACATCAGGATCAGCAAATTTTTCATTTACCTGATTGTATGCATTCAATACATCAACAACTTCCTGAACACCTTCTTCTACAACCTGTTTAACTGTTTTATTCTCATCTAAAACAGGTTCCTGCTCCAAATAACCAATTGAATAATCTTGAGATGCAACTACCTCACCCTGAAAGTTTTTATCAATACCGGCAATAATCTTCATTAAAGTAGATTTACCAGAACCATTCAAACCAATAATTCCAATCTTTGCTCCATAGAAAAAAGAAAGGTATATATTATTTAAAATCTTTTTTTGGGGAGGTACAACCTTACTCACCCCTACCATCGAAAATATAATCTTTTTATCGTCTGACATTTTTATAAAAAATTAAATCATCATTAATATTTCACGCAAATTTAATTCAAATTATTACAAAAAAAGCATAAAAAAACCTTGCTGCAAAACAACAAGGTTTAATAAGTTTTATGATACTGAATTTTATTTTGCCATAGCTTTTAAATCACTCTCTAATAAACCATCACGTTTTTTAGGAGTGACCATATGCCAATCAAAATAGTAAAAATTAGAATCTGCCGCCCCAATTACAATTTTATAACAACGAGCCTTATATTTTGTACCTTCTGGTCCAACTTTATGCAAATACACAACATCCGGATCTTTATTTTCAATAGCTTTAGCAACCTCGTCCTGTGTTACAATTTCTACATGATACGGATAAATCTTCTGTATTTTACTCAAAGTATTTACATCTGCTGTTAAATCCTCTTTTACCAATAAGAGTTTTTTATTGTTCAAGCTTTTTACATTTTTGTTGTAATACTTAAACATATTGGCATTTATAATTTTAGGATTATTGGATACAAGTTTTACGTGATCTTGCATAAATTTTATAAATCCTTCCATCTTATAGGCATAACTATCATCCTCTACTCGTAAGTACGACAAAGGAATAGAGCATAAATCAGGCATATCAGTAATAGAATAAACATCTTTACCCATCAATAAACTCACAAATGTATAACGGGCTTTCGTTTTATCCTTATCAAAAGTTACTGTTGATGTTACAATAAATGAATAAGACGGATCCCTACGTTTTTCATCAAATTCTGCATGAGAAATAATTTCATAATCAGTAATATTCCAAACTCTAGGCATTACCTTTTTAATCATAAAATTGAAATCTGAAAGTGGATTATCATCTAAAACTACATAGGTTTTAGTATTAAAAAAATCCTTATAATCCTTTTCTGAAGGAATATTCTTTTGAGCCGATACAGTAACCGCCAACATTAGAAATACCAGATTTACGAATACTTTTTTCATTTCGTTATTTTTAAATTCAAATTATTTTTCAAAATGTATAACACCATATAAAAACGTAAATAATTAAAATGAGTTATAGTTTTCTTTAAAAAAATACAAAAAACATTCACTATTCTTATCTTCACCAAACACTTCACACTATATATCAACACCTTATAACACATATCACATTCTCAATTCGGAACATCACATATTTTGAAGTAATATTATTGTTAAAATTCAATTATATATTGCATCTTCGTTATAAAATTTGTTTCAGTATTACCAAACCTATTTTAAGTTTATACGTAAAAACAGTAGTTTTTAATTTACAGTCTGGAATACTACAATATCAATAATTGAATTGAACACAATGAAGTTTATAAATAAATTCTTACTCTTATTTACTTTTGATCAGGAAGAAAAACTTGAAGTTGAAACCAAAACAACCTTACTATTTACCAACGTTTTAAACTTCTTTTTATTTGTTATCGTTTTTATAGAAGGGATCATTTCATTACTTGAAGAAAATCTATTCTTTGCAGGACCGCTTCTGTTTTTTAGTATTCTCTTTGCTTTCAATTATCTATATACAGGCAGAAAACCCAATTCCTTATTTTATAAAGAGGTACTATTTACCTTTATCAGCTTAACTTTTATATTCTTTATCATATTTGGAGGGCCTACCAATGTAAATATTATTTGGCTTGGTACTTTCCCTTTTATTTCCATTAACTTATTTGGACGTAAAAATGGCTCTGTTTATTCATTTGCCATGTTTATGTTTATGATTATTGACTTTCTTGTTTTAAGTCATATAATCCCAAGAGCTGTTAATTATAGCTTTAATTTAGAAATTCTATTTTCAATCTACTTTATTTTCTCTTTCATTATTGCATATACGCTCAAGTATATCTTTTCTGAAGTTATGCTTACTAAAGAAAGAGCCATGATAAATTCTCAGAATTCCAAAAATTCAAAAGAAGAGCAAATTTCAGATCTTTCCAGACAAATTAGAACGCCACTAAGTAACATCACAGGGATATTAGATATTTTAGGAAAAACAAATCTAACGGATGATCAAAGAGATTACATCAACACAATTCATGCATCTGCAAACAACCTTGTTAACGTGGTAACCAATATGGTTTCAACTTCTAAGTCAGGATTGAAACCTGCTATTGAAGAGGAAATTAGTTTTAATTTATACGCAACACTAAACAACACTATAAGACTATTTTCAGAAAACAACACCAAACAAAAATTTAGTTTGTCATTTTCGGCTGATATACCAACCACTATGACAGGAAATGCCATTAAAACAAAACAAATATTTCTGAATATTCTGAATAGTATTGCAAAATATAATATTGCTGAACAAAAGCATATTGGTATTGAGGTATCCAGAATTAATACTATGCCTGGAACTGTTGAGTTAAATTTTAAAATAATTACATCAGGAAATATCCCATTCCCTAAAGAATATAAGTCAGAGGATTCATTATATAAAAATGATGTTTTAAGACTCAACACTTCAAAACATATTCAATTTTTAGATTTGGGCTTAACTCAGAAGTTAATTGAACAAGATGGACATACATTATTAATTCACCCTGATATTGAAGAAACTACGTTTGAATTTGGCATTACTTTTAAAGAAAATAAACAAAGTATATCTATTCAAAACCTGAACGATAAAATTTCGAATTCAGAATCATTTTACAAGCCTTCTGTTGATATTAAAAACGCAAACATTTTACTTGTTGAAGATAACTTTAGTAACCAACAAATTATTATTCTTTACATTAAGAATGAAGTAAATAAGATAGAAGTAGCTTATAATGGAAAAGAAGCTCTTGATAAATTTGGAAAAGCAAAATACGATCTGATTCTTATGGATGTGCAAATGCCGATTATGGATGGCTTTAAAGCCACTCAAAAAATAAGAGAGATTGAGAAAAGTACAAACACACATACTCCTATTATTGCAGTAACTGCAAACGCTTTCCCTGAAGATAAAGAGAGATGTATTTCTTCAGGAATGGATGATTATATTAGTAAACCATTTCAACCTGAAGACTTAATTGGCAAAATAAAACACCACTTAAGCTAAGTGGTGTTTACTATTATTTTATTATTCCGGGTATTCTATTAATCCTACACCATGCTTACCATCTATTTTTACAACTGATGGAGATGATAAATGCACATGCTTAATCCAATCATCTTCATATAAAGTTTGTTGTTTTAATAAAAATAGCTCATCAATAAATCCATCGCCAATCGATTGATTTATGGTAAAATAACCAACTCTTAAAGAGGTAAGATTCTGAAAAAAGTGTGTACCCTGACTTGGATCTACTTTAAAATCATCCAACGCAGTTTCAATAATTACCCGTGCACCAGAAATCTGAGGCCACTTAATGGGAATTCCAAGCCATGGATCCTGCGATCCCCATCGCCCCGGACCAATCAGTATATAGTTTCTTTTTGCCTTAAGAATTTCCTGATTTAACTTTTCAATTACAGGAACCATTTTAACCATATTGGCTGCCTTAAAACCTTTTGATTTCACAAACACGATATCTACAATATCATTTATAATACCGTTACCTAAAGCAGAACCCGAGTAAACCAGGTGATTTTGAGCTTCTACATTTTTTAAATCTTCTTTAATGGTCTCCTCCCCTTCAACAATAGGTCTGATTTGTAAAGGATAAAAAACATGTCTTCCTTGCGCATTTTGCAAATCTACAGCAAACTCAACTTCTACAGGCTGATTCATTTCCTTTTGACCAATTTGCAATATTTTTTTTACTATTTGAGCCAAAGGAAAAGCATCATGCTTTAAGATATTCGCAAAGGAAATCAATGGTATGCCTTTATAATGAACTCCGTCTCTGATAACATTATTCTGATAATCATATACAGAACCCAACCATCTTAAAGTACCATCTTTAAGAGCCATTTTAGGATCCAGTTTTAATAAGTTAATCGCATCATTTACGGAGGGTTTAAAACTGCTATTATCCATATTTAAAGCAAAAAAATACTTTTGAGTATCCTTTACCGTAAACTCTGGCGTAGATAATTGCAATGCCTTTTTAGGATACTCAGGCGAAAATCGTAAAGAAACTCCACCTTCTACTATTTGTTTACCTAAACCTAGTGCCACATTAACAATTCCTTCCTCAGCTTTTTCTGGAGGAATAGGATAAAAATTCACAGATCGTGCAACTCCGGAAATCGTTGGATAAAATCTATTTTCGTGTTGCTGACCAACTACCTCTTGTAAAACAATCCCCATTCGCTCTTCATCGATAATATTCATGGTTGCTGTCATATAGGCTTTACTTGATTTAAAGTAAACCGAAGCATAAACACATTTTATGGCATCAGCAACTTGTTTTACAACCAAATCTACATCATCCGTATTGGATATCATATAAGTGGAATATATGCCGGCAAATGGTTGATAATGACTATCCTCCAAAACACTGGAAGATCTTACTGCTATAGGATTATTAACAACTGAGACAAACGTTTTTAAATAAGTTTCTGATAAACTTGGAAGCTCTGCATGAATAAAATGCTCCAATATTTCTTCATCACTTAAATCGGATAAGGCCACTTCATACAAATTATTTTTATCCATAAAATGTTCAAAAATATCTGTACCTACTACTACAGTTCTGGGAATTGTAACATCTATATTTTCAAAGTTTAGGGATAAGGCATTTTTATTAATAATAGTATTTAAAAAGGCTAAGCCTCTGGCTTTTCCACCTATCGATCCATTTCCTATACGTGCAAACTTTACATATTTATCATATCTATCCGGATAAAATTGGGCAATCACATCTTTTCCCTTTGAAATTCGAAAGTTGATGATCGTATTGTATAAAAACTTTTTAGACGCCTCTAAAGAGCCAAAATCTTCAACTTTCAAATTCTTAATGACCTCTGCAATGGGAAAGAGCGCCCTTGCTTTAAGCCATTTTGAAACATGATCTCTTTGAAAATGATACCTCAATGAATCTTCTGGGATCTGAAATAACTTTTCTTGTAATTCTTTTAATGAACTTACTCGCTCTACTTCTTCCTGAGTCTTGGGGTCTATAAAAATAAAATCTCCAAAAGCCAGATTATACTTCAAAAAGCTCTTTAATTCCTGTAATAAGGTTTTTGAATATTTATATAAAAATCCAACTTTCATCTCTTTAGCCTTAGATGCAATGTCTATATCTGAAGATTGCAAAAGAAAAGGCATGTATATATCATCCTGCTTTACTTGTAAGGCTAGTTTAACCCCTGCCTCCACATCTTTTTTCCCTTCCCGATTAAAGGAAACATCACTAATAACACCTAAAAGATTTAATTTATATTTTTTATACAACTGAATAGCTTCTTCATAATTCCTTGCTAATAAAATCTTTGGCCTTCCTCTCATTCTAAGCATTTTTTGGTGCTCGTTTAAGCCTTCAGACATAAATTTTTTCGATTGATTAAAAACAATCTTATAAATGATAGGTAAATAACTGGAATAATAGCGAATGGAATCTTCAACCAAAATAATACTCTGAACACCAACTTCAAGTATATCAGATTCAGCATTCATTTCATCCTCTATTAATTTAATAATAGCAAGAAGTATATCTGCATTACCAAGCCAACAAAATACGTAATCTATGGCACTTGTATCCTGATCTTTTAGCTTTAAACTCACTTCCCTGGAAAATGGAGTAAGTACCACAATGGGAATAAAAGGATGTGTACTTTTAATTGTTTTTGAAAGTGAATAAGGATCCATACCTCCAATATTCAACATGGAGATAATTAAATCTACGGATTCATTCTCTAAAGTAGTTAACGCTTCTTCTGCTGTTGTAACTTGTATAAATTTTGGAGGATAACGAAGATTAAGCGAAACATACTCATTAAATATCTGTTCTTCAATACGCCCGTCTTCCTCCAGCATAAAAGCATCGTAACTACTCGAAATCAATAACACCGATTGAATTCTTTTTTGCATCAGATGCGTAAAAGCTGTATCTGCAAACAATCCTATATAAGACATTTCTGTTTCCTTATCCATCGTATCTCCGTTTATCAATTCCGTTAATATAATTAATATTTACAAGCCATTTTATGCTAAATATTAGCGTTTCTATATTTCAGTATATATCAACATTTAACTATTTGTTTTTTAATATGTTCTTTTCTCAAATCAAAATAATTCAGTAACTTTTATAGAATAATAAAAACCTTTAAATCACCCAATCATGAAAAGTTCAACTCAGTCTTTTGTTGAGTCTTTTATGTCTGACCTCATCAAAAAAAACCCTTCTGAACCAGAATTTCACCAGGCAGTTCATGAAGTTTTACTCTCCCTCTCATCATTCCTGGAGGATAATCCACATTATATTCATTCGGGTATTATGGAACGCATCACAGAACCTGAAAGAATAATAATATTCAGGGTCCCCTGGATGAATGATCAGGGAAAAATAATTGTGAACAGAGGCTTTAGAATTGAAATGAATAGCGCTATTGGCCCATATAAAGGAGGATTACGCTTTCACCCTACAGTTAACCTGGGCATACTAAAATTCCTTGCTTTTGAGCAAGTTTTTAAAAACAGCTTAACTACATTACCACTGGGAGGGGGAAAAGGAGGTTCGGATTTTGACCCCAAAGGAAAATCGGATAATGAAGTAATGAGATTCTGCCAGAGTTTTATGACTGAACTGTATCGCCATATTGGTCATAATACTGATATTCCTGCTGGAGACATAGGTGTAGGAGGTAGAGAAATCGGGTATCTTTTTGGACAATACAAGCGAATTAAAAATGAGTTTACGGGAACAATAACAGGGAAAGGTATTAATTGGGGAGGAAGTAATATTCGTCCTGAAGCTACTGGATATGGCAATGTATACTTTGCTGAAGAAATGCTTAATACAATACACGAAAGTTTTAAAGGTAAAACCGTATTAATATCAGGTTCGGGAAATGTGGCTCAATTTAGTGCTGAAAAAGTAATAGATTTAGGAGGGAAAGTAGTAACCATGTCTGATAGTAACGGATACATTTACGATCCGGATGGAATAGATGGAAAGAAATTAGAATTTATTATGCAGTTAAAAAATATCAGACGCGGAAGAATTAAGGAATATGCTGACCACTACAATGTAAAATATGTAGATGATCAAACACCCTGGAACGAGAAAGCTGATATTGCGTTACCTAGTGCCACACAAAATGAAATTGATAAAACTGATGCTGTTGCATTAATAAAGAATGGTTGTATATGTGTGTCTGAAGGAGCAAATATGCCTTGTACGCCAAAAGCAATTGAAATATTTATAGAAAATAAAATACTTTATGGACCGGGTAAAGCTGCAAATGCAGGTGGAGTGGCAGTATCTGGTTTAGAAATGAGTCAGGATTCTATGCGAATGAACTGGACTCGTGCTGAAGTTGATGACCGACTTAAAATAATTATGAAAGATATTCATAGTACATGTCTAAAATATGGTACAAAACCAGGTGGTTTTGTTAATTATATGGATGGTGCAAACATTGGTGGTTTTGTAAAAGTGGCAGATACCATGATAGACCAAGGAGCCGTTTAACTTTTTTCTTTATCTGAAATATTATTCAATATCTTATTGTAAAACATATTTTAATCTGGCAATGAGAATATTATTTTAATCATCTTTGTACACTTAAAATAAACTTACGTGTATAATTATGATAGATTTTAATATTAAACCTCTTTCTAATGAGCTAGATAGTAAAATAAAATACAAAATAGATCATAAAACAAAACCTCTTGGCTCATTAGGATTACTGGAAAAAATTGCATACCAAATTTGCAGAATTCAAGAAACAACAACTCCAAAATTAACTAATCCACATATCGTATTAGTAGGATCTGATCATGCAATCTGCGAAGAAGGTGTTAGTCCTTGTCCACAGGAAATAACCTGGCAACAAATGCTAAACTTTGCAAAAGGAGGTGGTGGAATTGGCCTCTTTTCTAACCTTTACAATATGAAATTAAAGGTTGTTGATGCAGGCGTTGATTATAACTTTAATGGCATTGAAAATATTATTGATGCTAAAATAAAAAAAGGATCTGGTAATTTTCTTCAATCATCAGCTATGACAGTTGAAGAATGCCATAATGCTTTAGCAAACGGGGCTAAAATTGTATCTGAATTACATGAACAAGGCTGTAATGTTGTAGGATTTGGAGAAATGGGAATTGGAAACACCTCACCTGCATCTGTATTGATGCATTTGTTTTGTAAGATTCCTTTGGAGAAATGTGTTGGAGCAGGTAGTGGACTTAATAAGGAGGGGGTTTCAAAGAAACTGGAAACACTACAAAAGGCTGTAGATAATCATCCGGACTTAACTGATCCAATAGGAATAATAGCTCAATTTGGTGGTTTAGAAATTGCAACCATAGCTGGCGGAATGTTAAAAGCTGCAGAATTAAAAATGCTCATACTAAATGATGGATTTATTATTACCTCTGCTTTAATTGCAGCCCAGGCTATTAATAGTAATGTGATGGATTATGTAATACATTCCCATCATTCGAAAGAAGGTGGACATGCCTTAATGATGGAGTATTTTAAAGCAGAACCTGTATTAAATCTGGATTTAAGACTAGGTGAAGGTACTGGTGCCGCTATTGCTTATCCAATTATTCAAGGTGCTGTGGCTATGATTAACAATATGACCAGTTTTGATGAAGCTGAAATTACGGATACAACAGACCAGGGTATTCGGGTTTTATAAGTAAAGTATTTTAATATTTATTACAATAAACAGCATAAAAAAAGGGGATCAAATTGATCCCCTTTTAATTTATAGTAGAGTTTATTAATACTCTGACTTCTGAGCCGCTGAATAGTTAATTTTCAACGCCTGAGCTTTACGTAATGCCTGCTTAATATTTGTAATAACACCCATTGGGCAGTCAAAGTCAGCTTTGATAGAAGTGGTCATCTTAGGACGATCAGATTCTTTCATGCTTTCACGCTCTTGAGCGATGTAACTTTGAATATCACCTACTGTAGCAAACTGATCATTTAGCTGAATTCTAGGCTCTGAACCGTATAAAGAACGGTACTGAGCTGTTGGAACTCCAACATAAATGTATGTAACCAAACTTTTCTTTTCAAGTTTAGCCAACTCAGTTGCCTGAGGGACTTTTATTTTAACTTTTAAAGAAACCTCTTTCATAGTAGTTGATACCATGAAAAAGAATAAAAGCATAAATACAATATCAGGCAAAGACGCTGTACTAATTGGAGGAAGGCCTTTTGAACCTTTTTTTCTAAACTTTGCCATAATTATTAATTACTTATATTTTTAGGTTCTGCCTCAGAAATCTTTTGTGGATAAATCTTACGAATCGCTTTTTGTTGTTCGTCATCAAGATCTTCGTAATCCTTACTCCATTTTCTTCTGGCTAACGCATTTCTAACTTCACTATAGGCTCTTTGTAATTCGTTTTGAACCATCAAATAAGCCTGATATTGAGTTCCATTATCGTTTTGCAATGAGATTACTCCTTTAGATACAGGAACAACTCCAAAAAAATCTACCTCAACGTCTTTAAATTCAGGTAATTTTTCATCGTTATTCTCATTTAGAATAAACTCTTTAGCTGCATCCTTAAGTTCCTCTACCTTCATTGGTTTACCTTTCACCAATAACTGGTTATTACTATTTAAAAGAACAGTAAAAACGTTTCTGTCTTTAATTGGTGGTGGAGGTGGCACATCTTCAGGTACTGGAGGAGGCAAAAGCCTGGCCAAACCTGAGTCTGTATCCATGGTAGTAGTAACAAGGAAGAATATCAATAGAAGGAAAGCAATATCTGCCATAGATCCTGCATTCACTTCTGGTGTTTCTCTTTTTGCCATATTACCTTATTTAAATATTTTTGATACCTCTGCTACCAAAATAGAAATAAAAACAACTCCTAATAATATATAGGTACCATAAAGGAATGCTCCTGCAAGTTTTAACATTGAAGGTACATTATCGGCTCCTTCGTAACCACCTAATTCCATTGGAGTACCATCTGCCATGCTATAAGAAATAAGAGCAATAACAACTAAAGCAGCTATTGAAATTAGTGTTCTCGTAGCATTTTTTGGATTTAGCACTAAATGAAAAATCTCAAATAAAATAGCTATAACAGCTGTTGCAGAAACTAGGAATTTAGCCCAGTTTAAGATCATGTCTGTATATACTGGAGTTTGATAAGTTTCACCTGGAACATCACCTCCTGTATAAAACATGATAGTAAACACAACAGTCACAGCTATCAATGCATATAATACAAAATTTAATATTTTTGAAAGCTTTGTCATGTTCTAATTATTTTTTCATGTTGTATTTTACTAAGATATCAAGTAATGAAATAGAAGCATCTTCCATAGAGTTTACAATTCCATCAATTTTAGATACGATGTAGTTGTAAAATACCTGAAGAATAATTGCTACGATCAAACCAGATACTGTAGTAATAAGTGCTACTTTAATACCACCTGCTACTGCTGTTGCAGAGATATCACCCATAGCTTGAATTTTATCAAATGCTTCGATCATACCGATTACAGTACCCATAAACCCAAGCATAGGTGCAAGAGCAATAAATAATGAAATCCAAGTTAATCCTTTTTCTAAAAGACCCATTTGAACTGATCCGTAAGAAACAACTGATTTTTCAACCACTTCAACACCTTCGTCAATACGATCTAAACCTTGATAGAAAATTGAAGCAACTGGTCCGCGAGAATTACGACAAACCTCTTTTGCAGCTTCAACACCACCTTCGTTTAATGAATCTTCAATACTTTGTAGTAATTTCTTTGTGTTAGTAGAAGCAAGATTCAAGTAAATAATTCTTTCAATTGCTAATGCTAATCCAAAGATTAAACATAAAAGTACGAAACTCATAAAGATAGCACCACCTTCGATGAATTTAGCTTTAATTTGTTTGTGAACTCCTTTAGGAGCTTCTTCTGCTGCAGCTTCTTCTGTAGCAACTTCTTCTACTGCAGTTTCATCAGCAGTAACTTGTTCAACAGCTTGTTCTTCTTGTGCTTCAGTTTCGTCCTGAGCAAACATTGTTGATGCACCAAATGTCATCATACCGAAAACTGCAAAAAACGCAAATAGCTTTTTCATAGTCTGTAAAAAATTTTTGTTTGTATTAGTTTGTTAATACTATAGTTTATTTGCTAATAATTCCCTTTTTATCGCAATAAACAAAGTTAATAATTGAAATTCTAAAAAATTTAGGTGTGCAAAATACAAAAAAATCAGCAAATACAAAGATATTAGATATAGATTTCACCATTTAATGACTTATTTAAATTAATCTTTACTTCATCCAAAGTTAAAGTATTACCTAATAAGTACATAAGCTTTGTTAAAGCGGCCTCTGTTGTGATGTCAGCTCCGTTAAAAACACCTAATTCTAATAAATGTATTCCTGTTTTATAAGTTCCCATATCAACACTACCGGCAAGACACTGTGTAACATTTACGATCACAACATCCTCTTTAACAGCTCGTTCTATTGCATCCAAAAACCATTTCGATGTAGGTGCATTTCCTGATCCGAATGTTTCTAATACCAAAGCTTTTAATCCTGGTGTTTTTAACATCGTTTCAAAATAAATCTGACTCATGCCCGGAAATATTTTTAACAAGCCTACATTATTGTCCATTTTTTTGGCAACATGAAACTCTTTTGAATGATCAGCCTTAAAAATATATGGGTAATTATATTTTATATGTATTCCAACTTCAGCCAAAGGAGGATAATTATCACTTCTAAATGCCCTGAAATGCTCAGCATTATACTTTGTAGTACGATTTCCCCGGTATAACTTATCCTGAAAAAAGATACAAACTTCAGGCACTACTGCATCCTCATACACATATGCAGATGCTATATTCAATGCGGTGATTAGGTTTTCTTTTCCGTCTGTTCTTATTGAACTAAGAGGCAATTGACTACCTGTAAATACCACAGGCTTTGCTAAATTTTGAAGCATAAAACTCATTGCACTGGCTGTATAAGCCATTGTATCAGTTCCGTGCAACACTACAAACCCATCATATAAATGATAATTTTCCTCTATAATAATAGCTAGTTTTATCCATTTTTGAGGATTCATATCTGATGAATCAAGGATAGGAGAAAAGGAGGTACTATCTACTTTAAAGTCAAATCGTTTTAATTCAACAACAGTTTCTTCTATCATTGTAAAATCAAAAGGAACCAATGCATTCGTATCCGGATCATTAACCATCCCTATGGTTCCTCCTGTATATATAATTAATATCTTCCTTTTCAATTGAATTGTATATTATAGATTAAATAATTTAGTGGCATTTTGTGTTGTTAGCTTTACTATTTTATGCTTAGGCATATTAAAAACCGCCGATAACTTTTCAATTACAAAACTTAAATACGAGGGTTCATTTCTTTTACCTCTATATGGAGTTGGCGTTAGAAAAGGAGCATCCGTTTCTAAAACAATACGATCTGGCCCAAGCTCTTCTAAAACCTTATCTAAGCCTGAATTTTTAAAAGTAACCACTCCATTAATTCCTAAATAAAAATTCGGATAGCTTAGTACTTTCTTCCCTTGTTCTACAGATCCTGTGAAACTATGAAATACTCCAGACATTCCTTCTAAATCGAAATGATCCATCACTTCAAAAATTTCGTCAAAAGCATCCCTGGCATGAATTACAACAGGTAAATTAAATTCTTTTGCCCAATTTAACTGAATCTTAAATGCCTCAGTCTGTTGCTTTAAAAAAGTTTTATCCCAATATAAATCAATACCAATCTCCCCTACTGCACAAAATTTATGCGTTGCAAAAAGCGAATACATCTTATCCAATAGCTTTTGATAATCCTCATCTACAGAAGTTGGATGCAATCCCATCATGGATTTACAAATTTCAGGATACTTTTTTTCAACATCAAGTATTGGCTGTATCGAATCGGCATCTATATTTGGCATTAAAACCATTTTCACTCCCGCCTCTGATGCTCTTTGCATCATCTCTTCTCTATCGTCATCAAATTGATCCAAATAAATGTGAGAGTGTGTATCTATTATTCCCATAATGCTTTATGTAGTTTACTTCAAGACTACAAAGTTCTTACATTTTTTAAAAAGACCAATATAAAAAACCTTAAAGGAGTAGTTCCTTTAAGGTTTTCAATTATTTATATGGAGTTCTAAAAAATATTAGTTACGTACTATACTACTCCCTGGGCTATCATTGCATCTGCTACTTTAACAAATCCACCTACGTTTGCTCCTTTTATATAGTTTATTTTTCCATTCATTTCTGTTCCATACTGAACACAAACCTTATGAATATTTACCATAATTTCATTTAACCTCTGATCTACTTCCTGTTCATTCCAGTTTAAGCGCATACTGTTTTGGCTCATTTCTAATCCTGATACAGCAACGCCCCCAGCATTTACAGCTTTACCCGGAGCAAATAAAATTTTTTCTGTAGCTAAAAATGCCGCATCTGCAGTACATCCCATATTAGAAGCCTCAGCAATTAACTGACACCCATTTTCGATCAGTGCTTTACAATCTTCCTCATTCAATTCATTTTGAATAGCACAAGGTATAGCAATATCAACTTTTTGTTCCCAAGGTTTTTTACCTTCAAAAAACTCAACGCCATATCTTTCTGCGTAGGGTTGAATCACATCCTGATTTGAAGCTCTTAATTCTAAAAGAAAATCAATCTTATCTCCAGATACTCCTTCCGGATCATAAATATACCCATCCGGACCAGAAAGCGTAACTACTTTACCGCCCAATTCAACGGCTTTTAAAGCGGCTCCCCAGGCTACGTTTCCAAAGCCAGATAATGCTATTGTTTTACCTTGTAGCGACTGCCCTTTCATCAGCAGCATTTCGCGTACAAAATAGATCGCTCCAAAACCTGTAGCTTCCGGACGAATTAAACTTCCGCCAAACTCCCATCCTTTTCCTGTTAATACTCCTGTAAATTCGTTTCTTAACTTTTTATATTGACCAAACAAGTATCCAATTTCTCTACCTCCTACACCAATGTCCCCTGCAGGAACATCTGTATTTGGCCCGATATGACGATACAATTCGCTCATAAATGCCTGGCAAAAGCGCATAATTTCGTAATCAGATTTTCCTTTCGGATTGAAATCAGAACCTCCTTTACCTCCTCCCATTGGAAGACTGGTTAAACTATTTTTGAATGTTTGTTCAAATCCTAAAAACTTCAACCCGCTTAGTGTAACACTTGGGTGAAAACGTAAACCTCCTTTATAAGGTCCTATAGCACTATTAAATTCAACACGATACCCTCTGTTTACCTGTACTTCTCCATTATCATCTACCCATGGAACGCGGAACATAATAACTCTCTCCGGTTCGGTCATTCTTTCAAGTATTTTTGCTTTTTGATAATGCGGATTTTCCTGGTAAAAATCCCAAACAGTTTCAACAACCTCCTCAACAGCTTGTAAAAACTCGTCTTCTCCAGGATTTTTCATCCTTACTGTATCTATGAACTCTTTTATTTTAGCATCCATGGTCAATACTTTTATAGATTTTTATCAAATCAAAATTAGATATTTACTTATATCCAATACATGACTTTTAGCAACTTATTATTTAATTTTAAAACTTTTACAAACATCTCATTATACGAAACTTACAAACCAACAACCCACTTAAAAACCGCACTATATGATAACTATCATAACAAATTAACACTAGGATTACTTTTAATAAAAACCAGCACTACCTTAAATACCTTTGTTTACTTAAGTTGCTCAGACTTTCAATTGTTGATTGATCACCCAAAGAAAGAATATCTTATTCATTGACAATTAATCAGTCAGTTATAATTTCAAAACCAATTAACTCTATTATTCACCGTGATTAAAGGCTGTAATTCATTACGCTCAAAAACAATAATTATGCCGCCAATCACCCAAAAACTTATAGCTTATTGCGAAATTAGGATTCTTTGATAAATACTGTTTATTAACAATCCTTTTACACTCCTATGGTATGACCAGGGTATGACGTCGTATTGACTATGGTTTTATCATGCAAATTTTATGGTATTTCTTCGGTTCCTTAAAAGCAATGCCGAAGCAAAGAATGTGCATAAACAACGCAACCACAATACGACCACACCACAACCACAATACAAAGAAATAGCAATAACCATGCATAGGATTAGCAATGACTATGCATAGAAATAGCATAGCCTATGCATAGAAATGCAAAGCCATAGCAAAGAAAAGTCATAAAAGCCCCCAAAAACATCAAAACCCGGAATATTTTTGTCCAAAAACGTGATTTTATGGAATATTTTTGTCGTTTTTTGCGATTTTCCGGAATATTGACCTTTTTTTTAACCTTTATGGTTCAAAACTGATTTTACTCCAAACTACTTACCACTCATTTACAAATAGTTACAAGCAGTAAAAGTTACAGTAAAATTACAGTAATATTTTTGTACTCTTCAGGTCACTATATTTGTACTACAAGCTGAGTGCAGAGCGCTGTATACAATAAACACGATGCCCTTTGCTCTACGCTCTAAGCTCTAGGCGATAAAGCCAGCCGATACATATTTAACCAAACCTCTGTTATAATCTGCTCAACTATAGCAGGACTTACAAAAAAAAGTCATGAAAATTTATACAAAAGGAATCAACGAACCATCAACATAAAAAACAGTAAACACTGTCGGCAGTCAAAATAAATCAGGATAATTTATAATACTTAGATTATTTAGTTCTATAACTAAGTTACTTTTAAAATCCACTAAGGCTTTAAATTGTTATTTCACTAGAGACAGCTATGATAAAAGATGCGTTTCTGTATACAAATAACCTATCGCAAAAGGTAATATTCTGCCAACATCCTATTAATACTTCTATATTTTTCTCCTTTACAACTCCTCATATTACATTGACAATCTATCCATTACCACCTAAACCTTCAATATATTTTTTGTATTTTTAGTTATTCAGTAATGTTTTTAATTGCTTTGAATTACAAAATGACACTAACCATTAACATTTTCGATAAAAGTATTTTTAATAATTCAATTAAACATTTCATGTTATGAAGATCACCCCTTTTATTTTCATTTTAATGATACTATACAGTTGTAATAATCCCATGAACATTCATCATGTAAATAAAGACTTTACGGTATATAACAATAAAGTAGTACAAGGCGATTTTATTGCTGAAGTACATCCCGATGGTTCCATGACCAGTAATTATATGAGTCCTGTTAACATTCCTCAAAAAAGAACCATCGAATTAAAGTTTAGCATCAACCAAAAAGACAATGAACTCCCCTTTGCAACCAATCATAAAATTGTTGTTAAACCACAAAACGGTACCTACTCAACTCCTGTTATTGAATTCGGGAAGCAATACATTGATGAACAGGCTGGCATTGATGAAAAATTAGAATCGAATACTACTTTAAATGTTAAACTCGACCTTACTAAGGTATTTAAGGCTTTTGAAAAGCAGGGATATTACGAGGATATCAATCATGATAAAATAACTCAAAAAGATTTTAAAGGTGTTTTTATTGCTGGAAATATTGCCCCTCTAAATTTTGATTTTGAAAATCTGGGAGAAAATGTACAGCTTAAAGATGAAGATGGAGATCACATATACGAATTATCACTTATCATAAACACTTTTGACGAAAACAAGTTTGTAAAGCCGGAATGGAAACTAAAAGAAGACATTAGTCAGTACCCTCAACTTAAAACTGACAATGAATTAATTCAGGCCCTTTACAATATGGCATTAGAGGAAACCAAATTACTTAGTGAAGATGATGGTACTTTTAGAACTGGTGCTAAATGGGCTGGGGTTTGGACACGGGATGTAAGTTATGCTACCGTTTTAGGTTTAGGAATTGCTGATACCCAAAGAGCCAGGCATTCCTTACTAAAAAAAATAAAACGAGATAGAATTATTCAGGATACCGGATCTGGCGGAGCATGGCCTGTGTCTTCAGACCGAACAACATGGGCTCTGGCAGCCTGGGAAATATACCTGATTTCAGGAGATGAATTGTGGCTTGACTACTGTTACAAAGTCATTAAAAATACGGTTGAAGATGATAGAATTATCGTATTTGATAAAAGCACTAATCTGTACAAAGGAGAATCATCATTTCTGGACTGGAGAATACAGACCTACCCCAGATGGATGGACAATACAGACATCTATTCTTCTTTAAACCTGGGTACTAACCTTGTACATTATAAAACCCTGAGAATATTAAGCCAAATGGCCAGTATATTAAATCAGGAAGAAGACAAGAGCAAATACGCCAGCTGGGCAAATGAATTAAAAGGTGCCATAAACACCAGACTATGGAATCAGGAAAAAGGATATTACAATCAATATATATATGGCAGAAACTATAGTTTTAATTCACCAAAATCAGAATCATTAGGTGAAGCTTTTTCTATATTATTTGATGTTGCCGATGAAAAATCAAATACTGTTATTGAAAACACACCTACTCTAACCTGGGGAATTCCATGCGTATATCCGCAAATACCAGGTATTCGTCCGTATCACAATAATGGAATATGGCCATTTGTACAAACCTTTTGGAATTTAGCTACTGCAAAAGCTGAGAATAACAATGCATTGGAACAAGGTATTAGTTCTTTTTACAGAGCGGCAGCTATGTTTTTAACAAACAAGGAAAATATGGTGGCTGACAATGGTGATTTTATGACTGCGTTAAATTCTGACCGACAACTATGGAGTGTTGCAGGAAACCTGGGACATATTTACAAGATTTTCTTTGGAATGAATTTTAAACCTGATGGCAAACTTTACTTTAATCCTGCCATTCCAAATTCGTACGAATGTAACATGGAGTTAAGTAATTTAAAAATTAGAAATAAAGAGCTAACAATAAGAATCAATGGATATGGAACCCAAATAAAGTCTTTTACGGTTAATGGTCAAAAACAAACCGATCATTATATAAGTTTGCTTGGAGAAGGTACTGATATTATTGAAATAGACATGGCCAACAATGACTTTTATGGTAGTACAAATGTTGTTGCCAATAAATTTCACATTGCAACACCACAAACAAAAATAGAAAACCATGAACTATTATGGGATTCTATTCAAAATGCTGTAAAATATGAAGTTTATAAAAATGGATCACTACATACAACCACTACTGACGTTACTAAGATAAATTTGGATGAAACCAATAGTGAGTATACTGTGCGAGCCATTGATATTGTTGGTGATCCTTCATTTATTAGTGAACCACTATACTACGAGCCAAAGTCTGAAACCAATCTGACATTTAATAAATACAAGTGTAACAAAGCTGTTTCTATTACAGGTGCACCTACAGGGATGGTTGAATTGTCGAAACAGAAAAACCTGGAGGTACAATGGAATATCAATGTTAAGCAAAACGGCACTTATATATTATTCTTTGAATACTCTAATGGAAGCGGCCCCTGGAATACCGATAATAAATGTGCCAACAGAACATTATGGATTAATGATGATAAAATAGCTCCAGTAATAATGCCACAAAGAGGAACTAATGAATGGTCTAATTTAGGAGAAACAAATCGCATTATAATTGATCTAAACAAAGGACAGCATCAATTTAAATTGACCTTTGAACCTGAAAATGAAAATATGAATATTGATACAAATACAGCTTTACTAGGCGAAATGAAATTAATCAAACTATAAATTAACTTGAAAAATTATAATCGGATAGAATTACACGCTCTATCCGGTTTTAATTTATTACCTACAAAATTAAACCCGTAATAGGCATTAGAAAACAGGAATTAAAAGGCTTCACTAAAAGCCACATAAAAACCTCTTCGATCTTTAGCAATACCATAATCTAATCTTAAATTCATCCGTGGCTGAATTTCAATCCTCAATCCTGCACCTAAATTAGGCAAGAAGTCTTCAAGTTCTTCATAGCTACTGGCTACTGAACCAAAACCAGACCAAACTACAAAACCCACATGTTTTAGATACCTTCGTATGGATGGCAACCTCATACCTGAAAACATATGACGATATTCTGTTATTCCAAACAAGGAAACTTTATCTCTGAATCGTCCCCATTGATACCCTCTAAGATCAAATTGAGTTCCTAACTGAGGTAAATCCATCCAAGGAATTTCACCATCAGAATACTGCGTTTTAAATTGAAAAGCCCAAACTCTCCTATCTCCAAGATTCAGGTATTTACGTGCATCGAGTGTTGCTTTTAGAAACTCATTACTATCTCCTATCTTTAGGAAATTATTATATTTTAAAAATGAAATACTAAAATAATGACCCTTATATGGATTCTGAACGTTATCCCGTTTATCCAAATCTAAAGCCAGACCTAATCCAAAATTTGTGGCACTTTTACCATATTTTTGAACATAAATATCTGACCTCATATAATCATTTAATTCAGTTGCCTTTGTACTGTTAAAATCATAAGTAACTCCAACAAACAGACTTTTATTTATACGATGAACAATCTTTCCTTCTGCAGAAAACCATTGACGATGATATCTTGTTGTTTCATCAGGTGTAGATGTTCTGTTTCCGGCATCATAACCTACGCCCCAATAATTATCAGGCATATCACGGTAAAACAACATTGTTAACAACCTCATCTTATCCGTTTTCCCATATATGTAGGGAAAAGCTGCAATTGATACTGATTCATTTGTACTGTATCCTACCGAAAACGGAATACTTGATCGATCAACAAAAGGATTATCTTTTTGGAGTTTAAAAGACATTAAGGCACCTGCAGAAAACAACAACTCCAATTCCGGAGTATATGTTGGAGCTACATATGGAGTAAACATCAAATTCTTTACTGTAGACCTTGTGTTATACAACGAATCCAACTGATCTGATGTTTTTTCTGTAGGATCTCCAACCTTTGGAACCTGAGCATTAACAACTACAATAATAAAACAGAAAAGGAATACAATTCCTCCCTTAAACTTATACATTTCCTCCCTCTTTAAAACCGCTGCAAATATACAATTATTGAGCATTTCATAAGAACATGTTTATCAATTTTTTACAAGAAAAACAAATTGATATTAACAAACAATTTTCATAAATTTAATAGTGTAATACAAAATCACCTCTATTTATAAAACAGATACCATTCATAATGAAAACTAATATTGCCCTAACTAATGTTTCTTTTAACTTTCTAAGAGGCTCTCATCAATTCTTAGAATTAATACTGGATAATATCAATAGCTCAGTTTTACTACTGAATAATAAAATGCAGTTAATCTCATTTAATAACGCTTTCTTAACTATGTTTCCTAAAAATAAGGACAAAGATTTAATATACATCCGTTGTGGCGAAGCTATTGGTTGCGCCTATCAGGTGGAAGAACAAAAAGACTGCGGGAAAACCAGTAAATGCAGAAATTGCGAATTAAGATTAAGTGCCATTTCTACCTATCTAAATAATACGACTACTTTTAGAAAAAGAATCACCCGACCATTTTACGTTGAAAGTAATAAAAAGGTAGAAATGAACATTCAGTACACTACCAAATATTTTGCCTTTGAAAACGAAAAATATGTTGTTATGATTATTGAAAGTTTGGAATGTGAAGATTCTCTTGAATAAATAATCTATAATACAATAAAGCTTCAAGCACCTTAAATCACATATTTTAATTTATTTTACAAATCACCCTTTCATTTATCACCTTCAATGATAAAAATTATAATTATTTTTGAGGTTTAATACTCAAACAATATGACTTTTTTAAAATTTTCAGCAATCATTATTGCTTTTTCTTTTCTTTTTCCAAAGAACTTCTCACTTTCCGATGCAAAACGTGTTCATAATTCAATTACAACTATTGATACGCATTGTGACACACCTATGAAATTTGTAAACAATGGCTTTGACATAAGTGTTTCGCACGAAGCTCCTGAAAGCAGAGTTGATATACCAAGAATGGAAGAAGGTGGTTTGGATGCGATCTTTTTTGCCATCTTCACCAGTCAAAAAGCCAGAAATAATGAGACTTACAAAGAAACTTATGATTTAGCCAATCAAATGATTGATTCTACAATAGTAAGTTTAGAACATAATAAAAGTACTACAGGCCTGGCAACATCAGTAAAAGACTTACAAAAACTTGAGGCAGAAAATAAGAGAGCCATCTTTTTAGGTATGGAAAACGGCTTTCCTATTGCCAAGGACATTAACAGAGTAAAAGAATTTTACGATAAAGGTGTTCGGTATTTAACGCTATGTCATTCGTCGAACAATGACATCTGCGATTCATCTACAGACCCAAAGGGTGCCGAACATCATGGCGTTAGTAAATTCGGGAAAGAGGTGATAAAAGAAATGAATAAACTGGGGATGATTATCGATGTTTCACATATTTCAGATACAGCTTTTTACGATGTAATGAAATACAGTAAAGCTCCGGTAGTTGCATCTCACTCAAGCGTGCGTTCGGTTTGTGATCATCCAAGAAATATGAGTGATGATATGATTAAATTGTTAGCTAAAAACGATGGAGTGATTCAAATTTGCATACTTGGAGATTATATAAAATCACCAGACACAACCAGCATTCATTATACTATGATGCAGGAACTCAAGAAAAAGTATAATAACTGGCAGTATAAAAATGACGAAGAAAGAAAGCAAGCCTGGGCTGAGTGGGATGAAATAAACCAAAATTACCCTCCTGTATTACCAACTATTGCCGATGCTGTGGATCACATTGACTATGTGGTAAACCTGGTGGGTGTTGATCACGTTGGTATTGGTTCTGATTTTGATGGAGGTGGCGGATTAGCAGATTGCACTAACGTTGCTGACTTTCCAAAGATTACACTGGAGCTATTAAGAAGAGGTTACTCTGAAGATGATATTGCTAAAATATGGGGAGGAAACTTTTTACGGGTTTTTAAAGCCGTTGAAAAGTTAAAATCCTAACAATCAACACCGATTCAAGTCACTTTAAAACAATTCATCATCTTAATTTAAATTCAGACTCCCATAATAATTAAAATATAGCTATAAAAAATACTTAATCTCTAAGTTTTAGAGATTAAAACCAGAACAAAACAATCCTATTTTTGTTAATAGTTAGTAGTTAACAAAAAGAAACTAATAACTTTTATAGCTATATTTAACACCCCCCGTAATTATAATATTGGCTTCAAGTTTAAACAACAAACCTTGTTAGCCATTGATATTAATTTTATTATAATTATTAGAAATATGGGAAGCGAAATTCTGCATTATCGTTCTGTTGAACACTTTTACCAGTTACTAAACATAGAAAGCCCCAGATTAGATGGTTTTGGCATTATTTCATTAGCTGATTTAGATGTACCCGGGAATATCATAAACCAAAAAGTAACCTGCGAATTTTATTGTGTAATGTGCAACAGCACTAAGAACCACCTGATTTATGGAACTTCAAACTACGAGCAAAAAAATGGACTATTGAGTTTTGTTGCTCCCAACCAGTTAATTATTGGAACAGAAGGCTCGAACTCAAAAGATGGGTGGATTCTGGTATTCTCACCAAAATTCATTAAAAACTCACATTTTATTAAAGATACCAGTCTTCACCACTTATTCTCTTATGATATTAATAAGGCCTTAAATGCAAATAATGATGAATTAGATGTGATTAACCAAGGGATCAAAAGAATGCAATCTGAATTAAGTCGTAACGATGAGTTCAGTCAAAACATTATATCAACAGAAATTTTTTTACTACTACAAAATTGTTTAAGAGCTTTTAACCGACAATTCAATACAAAGGTCAAAACTGATTCAAACCTATTGGCTAAAGTCGATTACTTTCTTGAAACTTATTATGAGCAAAATAGAAATCTAAACGACGGACTTCCAAATCTACAGTATTTGGCAGATCAATTTTGTCTTACTCCCAAATATTTAAGCAAAACCCTGAAATCAAATACAGGTATTAAAACAACAGATTATATTAACTCTTTTATTATCAATAAAGCAAAGAGCACACTTCTTATTAGTAATAAAACCATACAGGAAATTGCTTTTGATTTAGGCTTTACACAACCACATTACTTTACCCAGCTTTTTAAAAAATTTACCGGGGAAACACCCCTGGAGTACAGAAAGGAAAAACTCAATTAATATTAAAAGATACTTTAGTCCTTTTTTTGTTATCCAAAGCGACTTTTCTGATAAAATACCGCAAGGTAAGTGCATTTCTTTGTCATATATAATTTATTAAACCATTATTATGAAGAAAACACTTTACCTTTTATTATTTTTATGCATTGCAAATTTTGCAAAAAGTCAAAGCATTATTTATGTTGATCTAAACGCAACCGGAAATTCAGATGGCTCCAGTTGGACAAATGCTTTTACAACCATATCCGACGGCCTACTCCTTGCCACAGAAAACGATGAAGTATGGGTAGCCAAAGGAACTTATACTCCGAGCGTACCTGCAACATACACTGTTCCTTTGGTATTAATTGACGAGGGAGTAAAATTAATTGGTGGCTTTGATGGTACTGAAACTTCTATTTCAGACAGGGATATAACAAAAATCCATACTGATAATGCAACCATTATTACTGGCGACTATAATGGTGATGATATTTCCGGAGACCTGTCAACTAACAAAAATGATAATGCTCCCAACCTTATCCGACTAAGCGCTAATAATACTACCATTGATGGGGTTATTTTACAAAATGCCTACACACCAGGACACAACCCTATTATTGTTCCAGGCACTAACAAATACAATTTTACGATAGCCAATACTATTATTAAAGATAATTTCGCAGAGGGTGTATTTTTTGACTGGCGAGTATTTTCAGGTGATTTAATCATTAAAAACACAAGTATTATTAACAATAAAGCTAATAACGGTCTAATGTTGATACAACTTAGCAATAATAATGGAAACAGCCTGAACAGTTATTTAGTTAATGTTCTGTTTGCTAATAATAATTACCATTCCGATTTTGGTGCCATTTGGTTTCGCCAAGTATCTGGATCATCTCACACTGGTAACCATACTCTTACTAACTGCACATTTGTTAATAATGTAAATGTACATTACCAACCATACCGCCAACTTATTAATGTAAGTGGTGACGGTAATAATAACATCAATATTTACAATTCAGTATTCTGGGATAACAAATATCAAACAACCAATATTTCAGACTATGATATTTTTAATTCTAAAATATCAGAAGGTGATACACACAATGTTACCATTAAAAATTCCATCATCAAACTACCTGCAGAAATAGACAGAGTTACTGATGGCTCAATAGTAACTGAAGACCTGAGCACAACAAACCCTAATTTAGATTCAGATTACCTGCCTACAGCTACATCTAGTGCAGTAATTGATCAAGGTGATAACACTTTTTACTCCAGCACTTATCCAACGACCGATATAGCTGGTAATAACAGAATTAATAATACCACCATTGATTTAGGTGCATACGAATATTCTATTAGCTGTTCTGACATCATTACTATTCCGGATAATAACTTTGAAACAGCATTATTAAATCACGACCCGGTTATTGACTCTAATGGAGACGATTTAATTTGCAGAGATGAAGCAGAAGCATTTACAGGAACTCTTAATTTGTATAATAAAAACATAAGTGACTTAACAGGGATTGAAGCATTTACTAATATTACGGGATTGTTGTTAACTAACAACGCACTAACCACAATCAATGTAAGCCAAAACACTGCTCTTGAATACCTATGGGTCAAAAACAATAATTTATCAAGTATAAATATTTCTCAAAACACAGCTTTAGAATATTTTTCTTGTGAGGAAAATCAGATTACAGCCTTAGATCTAAGTGCAAATAATCAAATAGCTCATTTATCTTGTTTTAGTAACCAGCTGACAAGTTTGGATGTAAGTAATGTAAGTTCATTGTCAAGATTTCTTTGTTACGATAATGAATTGACAAGCCTGAATGTGTCATCCAACACAAACCTAACTGATTTATATGTTTCCGAAAACAATTTAACAAGTCTGGATTTATCTTTAAATTCTAATCTTAAAAGTTTAGAATGTAATGATAATCAATTAACTACTTTAGATTTATCTAATGGCAACAATAGTAATATGATTCAGGTTTGGGCCTACGACAATCCAAACTTAACATGTATTAAGGTTGACGCCGGCTTTACACCTTCTGCATCATGGCAAAAAGATGTAAGTGCAAATTTCAACGAAAACTGCGGTACTTCAACCGATGTTGAAGATCACTTTTATGAGAAAGTTTCAATTTATCCTAATCCTGCCAAAGACTATATTGTAATACAGTCACAAGAAAAAATTCAAAGCGTAATTTTATACACTGTTGCAGGGGCTGAAGTTATGAGAACTACTCAAGATAAAATGTCTTTAACCGATTTACCTAATGGGCTATATATTGTAAAAGTAATTAGCAATAAAAATGAAGTTGCTGTTAAAAGAATTTTCAAAAAATAGTTAAGTGTGAATAATGCTAGTTAATCAAGATAGTTAACTACAACTAAGGCGATGTTCAAAGTATGAACATCGCCTTATTATTTCAAGAAATTACAGTACCTCTACTCCAAATCAACGTTTTTAAAAGTTAATGTAATTGGATATCGTTTTTTTATTTTCTTTTGCTCATCAGATGTCATATCATCATATTTTTTGGCTTTAAAAAAAGCAACCTCTCTACGCTGTTTAAAAATAGTTGACCAAACCGCATCCATTGCTTTTATATAATCATTATAAAGCGTATTGTTATTATACTTATACAACATCACATATTTTTCGTGCGCCTTGATATAGTTACCTAATTCGGTTTTTACATGATCAATATTATCAACATCTGCATCATTAATGGTAAACAAAAAATCAATTTTACTTTCATCAACTAATTCGGCATCCAATGGAGGTAATAATGCAAATAAGGCCACATTTTTACCTTTCAAATCTGTATTTGTTGTATTGGCAACATAACCAATTTTCAAAAGATCAGTTTTTCGTAAAGCAGTTTTAACTTTATCTACAAACTCCATTTTTACAGCCTTGTCAATTTCAAGCAATACAGTCATTTTTTTTACCATATTTTGATCTGAACTTTGCTTTATTCCCAACAAAAGTTGTTCTAATTGAGCAAATTCTTTTTTAACTCCATTAATATAAAGTTGCTCCCCCTCTATCTTTATCCTGCACAAAATAAAGTCCTCATCATACTCCCTTACTTCTTTCACATAAGGTAAATCAACGCCGGTATTATTAATAGAGCGCTCCCACTCGTTTACTATGGTATTGTCACTAACATTTTCAGGAATCAACGTTCCCTTTGTCATATTAACAAAAAATAAAAATGCAACAGCAAGTAACGGTAGTACTATAATAGCTTTTAATTTAGCTAAACGTCCTGATTTTATTTTATTCATCATGGCTATTCGTTTTTTAATCGATAATAAATTAAAGTTATTTACCAGCTCAACTGAGCGAATGCTGATTAACTGACTCAGTAAGAGAGACTGATAATCGAATAATTGATGTCCCTGATCAAGCACATGCCTGTCGGCAATATACTCGTGACACGATTTAATCGATTTCTGTATGCGCCATGTAAGCGGATTAAACCACTGGAACGTAATAATAATTTGTGCCAGCAATAAATCTACTGTATGTTTCTGTTTTACATGAATCCTTTCATGCTCCAACACTTGTTTGTATTCAGTATCTGATAAGGCTGCTTTATTGATAAATATCCATCGTAAAAAAGAAAAACTAGGAACCTTTTCGGATAACAATACTAACGTATAATCATCCTCTTTTTCTGTTTTATTTTTATGAATGAGTTGCGATAATAGAAAAACATGAACAATTAACCGCATCACAAAAAAGAGCAAGCCTGCTAAATAGATATAAAATAAGATTTTAATAATAGATATAGAAGAACTAGCTTGATACTGCTGAGGATCTTTATTCTTCTGGACTCCAGCAAAAAAAGAACTTGCTTTATCACTTTCATGAGATACAGTATAATCCGGATCTGTTAATAAAATAAGTTCCTCATAATAGCTTCTGAACTGACTAACTCTAACTATTGTTTCTGAAATAACATTAGACTGCACTGAATTTATTGACACTGAACCTAAAGGCATTAATAACGATAACACCATTGCTCCAATTAAATAAACCCGATTAAATGTAAAATACGTTTCTTTACGAAAGAAAAATACGTAACCTAAATAAAACAGAGTTAAACACAACCCTGATTCAAATAAATATATCAGAAACTTAGCCATTTTGCTGTTTTTTAAGTTCTTCTAACATCTTTATTGCTTCATTTACTTCATCAATTTTTAAGTTTTTATTTTCTGAGAAAAAATTGACCACCTGAGACAAGGAGTTATTAAAATATCCTTTCACCAAACTACCCAGCTGACTCTTCCGATATTCATCTTTTGATATCAAAGGATAGTATTCGTATGTTCCTCCATATTTATTAAATCCCACAATTTCTTTTTTCACCAACACTCTAACAATAGTAGAAACACTATTATAAGGAGGTTTAGGATCTGGCATTTTTTCAATAATATCCTTTATAAATCCTTTTTTAAGCTCCCAAAGTAGCTTCATTATTTTCTCTTCAGCTTTAGTTAATGTTACCATCGTAATACTAAGTTAGTTAATCAGCATTTCAAACTTACAACTTATTTTTAAGTTTGTCAACTTATTTTTAAGTTATTTAATTTAAAAGTAAGTTTTAAGAAAATCATTTCCTTTCTTTCTATTACCCTGATATCATTCAAACATTCTTTGTTATTTTTCAAATTTTCGACATTTGCTTATATTTATAACTTAAATCCATATACATTAAATGATGAAACTAACCCTAAAATTATCAATTACAATTATTGCATTATTTTACCTGACTCCTATATATTCCCAAACATCGTTTGGTACCTACATAGAGGCTACAAACCTTTATAATCAGCATAAATATGAAGAGGCATTAACACTATTTACTGAAAACATCAATAAAGGACATAAGAATTTTGATGCTTTTTACAGAAGGAGTTATTGTAATTTTTATCTCGAAAATTATCAAGCTGCCATTAACGATATGGAATGTGCCTATGATTATGCTCCCAAAGATCATAATTACTATTATATGAAAGCCCAATCATATGACAAACTAAAAAAAATTGAACTGGCTGAATATTATCTCGACCTTGCGGTTAAAAGTCAACCACAAAATATAAAATATTACAAGTATAGATCAGCTCTTAATATGGAACTTGGGAATTATAAAAAAGCAGAATATGATCTAAACTTAATCATTAATAGTAACCCAAAGGATTATAGTAGTTACTTCAACAGAGGATTGGCAAAGTTTAATCAAAAACGAAAAACAGAAGCTTGTTTAGATTGGCAATACGCGCAAGAACATAGCAAAGGAAGTAAAAGATTCTTTTTTTATAAATGTGCAGACCTTGATTTAAGGAATAAAAAAATCGCCCCAACAAAAGAAAAATCTATTATTCCTCCACAGTTTAAATCTGCTGAAGATACTGTTTGTAGCGCTTATTTAAACGATAAGATTGGTTATACTATTGATAATTACATTAATCATTCTGAAGGTAATGCACTCGTAAAATTTACATTAACCAAACAAAAACAAATCACAAATATTGAGTTATTATTTTCAACTAATTCTATTATAAATCAAAAGGTTAAAGAGGTCATTTCATCTTCGGAGCAATATTTTATAACATGTGCCAGGAAAGACAACCAACCTGTTGACTATACTTATTACATTCCAATTGTTTTTCAATTAAATGAAGTTAAAACATCTACTCCACAGCTTATTGACTCCCTTCAATTCTATTACAATACCAACAACATTAATAAAGCATATCAAGTATCTAACAAAATATTAGCTAGAAATCCTTTTTTACTTGAAGTTGCCGAAATACATAAAATCACAGCTTCAAAACTCAAGCAAAAAGACAATTTTATCAACTTAAATAACCTATGCAGCACTGAAAACAATGCTGAATTAGCAAAACACATTGTTGCCAAGCAAAACTTTAAATCCATTTACTTTAACTCATCATGGCAACTGACCAACAAAGAAAACGCTGAATTTTACAGAATATGCCAATGGTCTACACCCCAAACATACGATGACAAGAACTACAATGGGCCGATGAATTACACTTTTCTGGATATGCAGGGAAGTTTTTACGACTATACTACATCTGGAAAACTAAAAACAAAAGGATCATACAACAATAACAACAAACAAGGCCACTTTGAATTTTTCTATAATAATGGCAATCCTTCGTTAAAGCTTGATTTTAATAATAATGAGGTTACTGATACTGTGAAGTTTTATAGTGAAGATGGATTCAATTACCAAACGGTAGTTTGCAAAGATGGTTACTTTACTGTAACTAAATATTATGACGAAGACGGGAATAACCTGTTAAAGGATGGCAGTGGTTCCTGGGAGTACACAAAAAAGGGCGTAGCAGACCAAAAAACATTAAGAGTTGAAGGAAAGCTCTTCAATAATTTAAGAGACGGAAAATGGCGTTGCTACTATGGCGATGAAATTTATATTGAAGAAAAGTACGAGTACGGATTATTTATTAGCGGAAAATATTATCAATATGGAAAAAGTAAGTCTGTTCCTATAACACTAGAATCCTCATCCATACTGTCATGGATTTTTATTCCATCTTTTATTATTACCAGCGAAACTCCAGTTATTACCAATGAGTACAGAAATGTAAATGATGATTTAATATCGCAATATTAAAAATCGGTTTTTATCATATAAATATACCTGCTTAAAAAAGTGACAACCTGAATCAGATATTAACATCTAAATTCAGGTTGTTATTTTTTATAACTCTATTCCTACCGGACAATGATCAGATCCCATAATATCATTCATGATAAAGGCATCTTTTATAGAAGGGAGAAAAGATTCACTGGCTAAGAAATAATCGATTCTCCAGCCTACATTCTTACCTCTTGCTCCTGCCCTGTAACTCCACCATGAATATATATCTGCCTGGTCTGGATAAAAATGACGGAAAGTATCTTTTAATCCACCTTGCGTAAAACGATCCATACCATCAATTTCTTCCTGCATAAAGCCTGCTGATTTATTATAATTTGGCTTTGGTCGGGCCAAGTCAATCGGCTTATGTGCCACATTAAAATCACCACATGAAAGTACTGGCTTTTTCTCTTCAAGTGATTTTAAGTAATCGTAAAAGGCCTTATCCCATTTCTGGCGATACCCTAAACGCTTTAAGTCGCTGCCGGAGTTTGGTACATATACATTTACTAAATAAAACTGATCATATTCCACTGTTAAAACACGCCCCTCATTATCATGCTCTTCTATACCAATTCCTTTAGATACACTTATTGGTTCAACCTTACTTATAACAGCAGTACCTGAATATCCTTTTTTCTCAGCAGAGTTTGAATAAACAAAATAACCGTCTATATCTTTTAACACCTCTTCAACCTGGTCGCACTGAGCTTTGGTTTCCTGCAAACAAAAAACATCAGCATCAATACTTTCAAAATCTTTAAAAAAATCTTTTTTAGCAACAGCTCTTAAGCCATTTACATTCCACGATATTAATTTCATGTTTATTTTAAAATTTTTCTTTTACTTGTTAGATGAAACTTAACGAGTTTCAACACTTTTAATAGGACAACACTCTATATCCTATAGATTTTTAACGATACGCAATATAAAGAAAGTTTTAGAGGTAACACAGCTTGAAAATTTAACTGTTATTCTTCATTTTATCTAAAACCTTATTGAAACAACTATTTTTTTGATGTTTTGTTTTAATACATAAATCTAAAAACAAAAAAACGGTTTATCATGCCTAAGCAATCCAAACCGTCTTTTCCTCATTCTTTGTTAAATATCTTAATTATTCTTCCAGAATCCCGGAGAAAATAAAATTAATACTGAAAACAATTCTAAACGTCCTAATAACATTAAAACAGATAATATCCATTTTCCTGATTCAGGTATCGCAAAGAAGTTGTTCATTGGTCCAACTACTCCCAATCCTGGTCCAATACCACCCATAGATGTGGCAACTGCACCAAAAGCAGAATCCATATCTAAACCAACTATAGTCATCAATAAGGTTCCTACACAGAAAATAGCCATATATAGCACTAAGAATGCCAATACTTTATAAATAACCTCGTGCGAAACCATGTTTTTCCCAATCTTTAATGGTATAACCGCATTGGGATGACTCATTCTTTTAAATTCAATTTTGATATTCTTAACCAATATCATATGTCGGAACAACTTGATACCTCCGGAAGTACTTCCCACACAAGCTCCACTAAACATCAACCCAAAAATTACAAAGGTCAGATAAGGGTGCCAGGCTGTGTAATCGGCTGTAACAAATCCGGTACTGGTTATTGTACTTGTAACCTGAAACAATGCATCTCTGAACGATTTTTCAAAGGTTTGATTTGTATGAAAAAAGAGTGTTGTTCCAATACAAAGAGAAACAACAAGAATAACACTTAAAAACACCTTATATTCAGCATTCTTGGTCAGTTTTTTCCAGTTCCCTTTCCACACAAAAAAGAACAAAGCAAAGTTAGTACCTGCAAAAATCATAAATACAATAATTACATATTGTATATATGGTGAGTATTCAGCAATACTTGCATTTTTTGTTGAAAATCCTCCTGAAGCTATTGTTCCAAAACTATGGCATAAAGCATCAAACAGAGGCATTCCTCCAAACATTAAAAAAACAGTTTCTGAAAGTATTAATACCACATAAATACCCCATAAACTTTTTGCTGTTTTAGTAATTCGAGGATGAAGTTTATCATTTGTAACACCAGCTGCCTCTGCACTATATAGCTGCATTCCTCCAAATCCAAAAAATGGTAAAATAGCAACTGCCAGTACGATAATTCCCATCCCTCCAATTAGGTGAGTTATACTTCGCCAAAACAAAATACCATGCGGCAATGCTTCTATATCATTTACAATAGAAGCTCCTGTTGTGGTAAATCCAGAAATTGTTTCGAAGAAAGCATCTGTAAAACGGGGAATTGTTCCGCTAAATATATAAGGCAAACTCCCAAACACAGACATGACTACCCAAACGAGAGTTACAATTATAAAACTCTCCCTTTTCAACATGTCCTTCTCCACATTTCTATTAAATACCCAACACATTCCTCCTATGGAAAATGTTATTGCGAACGATATTAATAAAGCTTCAACATCAAAGTCTCCATAAAACAATGAAACTCCCGCACTCAAAAGCATAAAAAGGCTTTCGAACACCAATATTAACCCAAGCGTATTTAAAATGAACTTCTTATTCAACATAAATGAATATGCTATATGATTATTGTTTGAATATAAAACATTACAGCTCCTGCTAAATATCCTGCCAAAGCAATTAAACTTACTTTTTTCAGATACCACATAAAGTCTATTTTTTCAAGTCCCATAGCAGCTACCCCTGCTGCAGAACCAATAATTAAAATACTACCTCCCGTACCGGCACAATAAGCTAAAAATGACCAAAAATTACCATCCTGAACAAAGTTAGCCATGTAACCAGCAGCTCCAGATCCGGCAATGTTATACATTCCCATAGATGCAGCCACCAAAGGTACGTTATCTACTATAGATGATACAATACCTATAATAACATTTATCACATAAATATTTTTAACATGCTCATCAAGGAACGATGCCATTAAATCAAGATGTCCTGCAGCCTGAAGTGCACCTACAGCACTTAAAATTCCTAAAAAGAACATTACTGTAGGAATATCTACCGACTTAATTACTGACGAAACATTTAAATGACGTTTATCTTCATGAGGTCTGTGACGTAAATACCTGTCGTTCATTACCCATAAAACACCAAGTCCTAACAACATACCTAAATATGGAGGTAAATGCGTAACTGTTTTAAACACGGGTACTGAAACCAAAGCCAAAATACCAACAATTAACATAAACATCCTTTCTGATGGAGTAGTAAACTCTTCAGTTTCTTCATCAGGCAATATAGGTTTTAAAGTTTGCCCCTTTGTTAGTAGCGAAAAAAGATAAGTAGCCACTAATACATTTACCAAACTAGGTAATAATACGGATGCTATGATATGACCAGCTGTTAACTGACTTCCGATCCAAAGCATAATGGTAGTAACATCACCAATTGGCGACCAGGCACCACCGGCATTTGCTGAAACTACTACAACACTCGCAAAAATCCATCTGTTTTTCTTATCGGTTAATAACTTACGCAACACTGTAATAATTACAATAGTTGTGGTAAGGTTATCCAAAATAGCCGACATAAAGAATGTTAGTAAACTAATAATCCAAAGCAAGCGGGTTGCACTTGAACTATTAATTTTATTGGTAATGATTCTGAATCCCTGGTAACGGTCAACTAAATCAACAATTGTCATTGCTCCCAATAAAAAGAATAAAATAGAAGAAGTTTCAGCTAAATTATCCAACAAGGCATGATGAGTAATAAACTCTTTTGCCTTTGCTAAACTACCTAACTCTTCAAGATAGTTTGTCCAGGCTGAACTATACCCCAGACTAAGAATATCTGAACCTCCAAGTGAAAAAATGGCCCAAATAAGTGAACTCATTAATAGTGCTGTTGCAGCTTTATTAATATGGTTTACATGTTCAAACATGATAAATCCATAACCCACAACAAACAGGATTAGCATTAAATAAAACATTGTGATACTTTTTTAATATGATAGTTATGTAAATAAAAAAAATCTATTTTACTCCATCTATTAAGATGCAGCGGGCACAGACAATTTGTTATATTATGAGAAATACAACGGAGGGGAAACATCTGCTTCAAATAAAATAAAACTATTAAAGTTTTTGTTGATTGGGTACTCGAAACCAAAATCTATAGCGACATTGGGTTCATTATTACATAAATCAAAATCAGTACACAAATAATCATTTTCATCATTTAAGTTCGCAGCTAACTGAAGAACCTGGGCACCACAACAAGCATGAGTATTTTGCCGACAGATTAATTGACTTACCTCTGCATTATACTCTAACGCAAAAAATAAGTTCAAAAACAAAAAAGAAATAATAATGTAAACTAATCTGCCCATTTGAAATTTTGAATGCGCAAATGTACAGTTTATTATTACTCTGACAATGGTTAAGCGTTTTTTTATATGTTTTATAACATTAGTTTAATTATTTTTTACAATAAATTAACTGAAGCATTCCTTTTAAACAAGTACACATCCATAACTAAACCAACATATTACAAACCATACCACAAAATAATACAGCAGCAACAATCATATATACTTTTTGTTCTACAAGCACATATCCAAAATTATATTTTACTTAGCCTCTTCGCTTTCAAAGCTAACCATCCAATTAATACCAAACTGATCTGTAAGCATTCCAAAATACGATCCCCAGAAGGTGGTATCCATTGGCATAACCACTTCTCCATCCATAGATAGCATATCAAAATAGCGGTCGGCATCTTTTTTAGAATCTGCCTCTATTGAAATTGAAAAGTTATTACCCTGAACAAAGTCCTTCGACCACTCTCCTCCTACATCACAACCCATCAAAACGGTTTCATCACTAATGGGTAATGATACATGCATTATTTTTTCAGCATCAGCATCAGGAATTTTAGTTCCATTTTGAGGTGGCATATCCTTAAATCGGTTAATCATGGTAAATTCAACCTCAAAAACATCTCTGTAGTAATTAAACGCTTCCTCGCAATTACCATCAAAAGTTAAGTAAACATTGATAATAGGCATAAGGCATATGTATTAGTTATTACTACATCAAGTTATGAAAGATTTAGCTAAAATGTAATATAAAAAACATATATCCTTTAATGATAAAAACAAGGATACACCAATGGGATAAAAATCTATTTTAAACGTTCTTTGTTCGAATTCTCTTCGGACTTTCTTCGGTTTTTCTTCGGTTATAATCGAATTAAATACTGTTATAGTTCATTTAAACTATACCATAAAAACATTTATATGCAGACACCACTACGTTAATGCCTGCTTGTTGGTATATCTCCATACTAAAACGTCTCTGTAAAAACAGTATAAAATATTCAATAACGCCCATAAAAAAAAGAGAAGCACAATACTTCTCTTTTTAATTTTTCGATTTATATAATAATTTCAATCCTAAACTAATCTACCTCTATTTCAATATCATTTATTGATTTATTTAACCAAAAATTCTCTTTATAATTGATATTTTCACGTTCTAATGATATACAATACTCACCCGGAAGTTCATATTCAAATTCGTAACCTGACTTTAAATCTAATTGAGAAACAATATCAATCTTTTTAATATCCCCCTCTATTGTCAGTTTAATATCAGCCTTATTTGACATATCTCCTACTGATGAAAGATCATTAAACTCAACCCAAATTTTTACTTTGTACATATTTGCTACTTTTTCTTTTCGGCGATAAGCCTCACACTAAAAACAGATTTTGAACTTGCTTTATTTATTCCACAAAAATATATTTCATTTTTGATTTCAGGCTGCAATTGATGAATATTACTGTAACAATCTACATCATCGTTTAAAAATGCTTCGCCTAAAAAATTAATATCATACTCTGTAACTGTATATATTGTATGATATTGATATGGAATTAAATCTAAAATCCATTGCGAATACTTAAAATTGTTGACATGCTTACTTAAATCAAGATCACTGTTTTTTACCACAACTGTTTTTAGTAAATCCATATTTGCAGGAACCTTTAATTTATCTGTTGTAAATGGTAAACAATATGCTTCACCCGGATCAAACTTTTCATTAAATCCATGATGAAAATGAGGCTTCCGGGTTTGGGCATCTAAAATCATCCAACTGGTAGCACACTCCCCTATCTTTTCTCCTTTGTGATAAACTTCAAAATTCCTATCGGCAAAACACCCTTTTCCTGGTTTTGGGTAAGTTTTAATTAGTATAGCATCTTTCCATTGAGGCCAATAGGTCATCTTTAACTTTTGACGAATCAACACCCAAAATGTATTGTTATTCATCATGTCCTCGTAACCATAACCAAGCATAGCTGCATGATCATAGGCAATGTCCTGCAACAATCCCAATAAGCCATACAACCCTAATTGACGATTACTATTAATTAATAAACTATTTATTGCATATTCTTTTTGCAGAATTAAATCTTCTTCTAACATGACTCAAAAATAAAACAGATACTACTTAGTTGCAAAATTCATAAAAATTAAATGTATTATAATCCACATTTATGTTCAAATGTACCACTCCCCACGCTCAAAACAACTTCTAGATTCCTATCAATCTACCACTTACACAAACAAAACATATATATCATGCTTTATTGTAAATTTTAATTCTTTCCAACAATATTTAATTTTGTAGATACAGATCATTACACAAACTCATTATAATCAATTTAAGACATAGCAAATGAACAAACTAGCTTTAATTGTTTTAACCGTATTACTTACAATCTCCTGTAGTAATGAGGATAAAACAAAATCTTCATCAAAACCAACACTATACACAATAGGTGATTCAACAGTAAAAAACGGACAAGGTGATGGTGCCGGAGGCTTATGGGGTTGGGGAGATCCGATAAGACAGTATTTCGATTTAGAAAAAATTAATCATGAAAACCATGCCAGAGGAGGTACAAGTACACGAACGTACCGATCATTAGGCCTTTGGGAACCCGTGCTAGCCAAGTTGAAAAAAGGCGATTTTGTAACCATTCAGTTTGGACATAACGATAACAGTGCAATTAACGACGAAAAACGCGCCCGAGGCACCATCAAAGGTATTGGTGATGAAGCAGAGGAAATTGATAACATGCTTACCGGGAAACACGAAATTGTACATTCGTATGGTTGGTATTTAAAACAATTCATCCACGAAATTAAGGAAAAAGGTGCCACACCTATTATCATTTCTTCTATTCCTCAAAACAAATGGAAAGATGGTAAAGCACGTAGCTTTAAAGATACTTATGCAACCTGGGCCCGACAGATAGCCACTGCCGAAAAGGTAACTTTTATCGACCTGAACCATAAAATGTCGGATTACATGGAAAATTTAGGTCCAGAAAAAGTAATGAACTACATGTTTTGGGCGAAAGATAAAACACATCCATCAGCAAAAGGTGCTGTTATTGCTGCTTCGTTGGTGGTTGAAGGAATTAAAGAAAATCAGGAATGCGGACTTAGTGAATATTTATTAGAGAATCCTGTAATTAACTTCCCTGTTAAAAAAGATGTATTTATTTTGGGTGACTCCACAGCAGCTTTTGGTAAAGATTCTACCATTGGTTGGGGACGTATGATTCCTGAATTCTTTGATACAGCTCGCGTAATTGTGCATAACAAAGCTCGTGGTGGTCGTAGTACGCGTACATTTATGAGTGAAGGTCTTTTAGACGATGCTTTAGCACAAATGGGTGAAGGAGATTTTGCACTAATTCAATTTGGCCATAATGATGACTCTAATCTGGGAGCACCAAAATACAGAGGAACTATTCACGGAACAGGTGATGAAACAGAAACAGTAACACTTGCCGACAGCACTAAAGAAGTAATACATACCTATGGCTGGTATTTAAAACAATATATTGAAAAGGTTAAAGAAACTGGCGCCACTCCTATTGTATTATCGCTTACTCCACGTAATATGTGGAAGGATGGTAAAGTAGACCGAAGACACCTGAATTATTGTAACTGGGCTAAAGAAGTTGCTGACTCAACAGGAGTTCTGTTCCTTAATATTAACGAACGTATTGCAAACAGATATCAGGAATTAGGTCCGGATGAAGTAAGTAAATTACACCCTAAGGATCACACGCATACATCAATGGAAGGCGCTCGTCAAAATGCGCTCGACATTGCGAAAGCCATTCGCGAAACACGCAGTTGCAAATTAAGAGGCTATATAGAGCTTCCTAATTAATATATAATACAAATTTACTATTGCTAATACTGTTTATTAGCAATAGTAAATTTTGTTCCTTTCTCTAACAAATCTATCTCACTACTTGTTAATGAGAATAAATTTCCTCGAACTTCTAACTTCCATCTTCTAACTCCCAGCCCCTGAAAGGAAGCTGTGGGACTAAGAAAACATTGTAATTAACAACACCAGTCTACACTTTAACCAAATGGATTCATAACTTCCTTTTATCCATATATAAAATATGTATCCATAAAGTTATTTCCACCACCCCATTAAGCTTAAAAATATTTTATTTAATCTATATTCGCATTAAACTAATCCTCTTCAACATTGTTAGGAATTATATACGTAAAAACAAGAAGCATAGATGGATATCAAACAAATATTTAAGAACAACCAAAACTGGGTTCAGGAAAAATTAAGTATTGACTCAAACTACTTTAAAAAATTAACCGTAGGTCAAAATCCGGATATACTTTATATAGGATGTTCCGACAGTCGTGTTACAGCCGAAGAACTTATGGGCGTATCAGCAGGAGAAGCTTTTGTACACCGTAACATTGCGAACATGGTTCCCAATACCGATTTGAGTGTGATGTCGGTAATTGATTATGCTGTGATGCAACTTAAAGTAAACCATATTGTTGTTTGCGGACATTATTACTGTGGAGGAGTAAAAGCAGCTATGCAATCACAGGATCTGGGAATTTTGAACCCCTGGCTAAGAAATATCAGAGATGTGTACAGAATGCATAAAGATGAACTTAACGCAATTACAGACGAGGAGCAAAAGTATAAACGATTGGTTGAGTTAAATGTTGAAGAACAATGTATCAATGTTCTTAAAACTGCCGAAGTTCAAAGAGCTTATCGCGAAAGAGGTATAACAGTTCATGGTTGGGTTTTTGATATTCACTCCGGAAAACTGATTGATCTTAAAATTGACTTCGATAAATTATTAGATAATATTATGGAAATTTATCATCTGGATTAATGAGGAAACAAATATTCTAAGTTGCTTCTTAGTTTTTATGATAATCTTAAACAATCACCTTGAGTAATGTTTAACCCTCGATAGGTATCTGATTGCAAAAGAGGTACAACGGTTATTCTATACTCATTTTGTAGTATATATGTAGAGGTAAATAGTTCTATTAACACAGGTATTATCCCCTCTACAGAATCCACTTTTCATGATGTAAGCTCACTCAAAACAAATTAAGGAGTTACTTAATTGTTGACAAAAACCAATAGTTGACAGTAGAAACTTCCGCACCAACTCTAGATTCAATTCGTATTCACATTGGCATCTGTTCGGTTCCTATTGGCCTATCCCTATCCGAACACAACCCGAGCACAGGCCTACTAGACCCGAACGCTAGCCGAATCCAACCCGAGCACGTATCCAATCAGTCCCTCAAATGACATTTTTTTGAATAGTTTTTGCTCATTATGGCAATTTTCAGAATAATTGGGTGTTTTTGCCTCTATTTTGCTTCAACCTTGAAACTACCTCTTTTCACTTACCTCTATATATCAATTATTTACAAAGATAAAAAGTCACAGTAAAATTACTGTTATTTTTTAGTCCTCACTATTGATTTTAATTAGTGATCAAAGAATAGAACATCATCTAAAATTTAAGTGGTTAATTTTTGATACTTCAATTAGCATTACTTTGAAAATCAGCACTGAAATTAATAAACCATATCGTTAATGCGAATTTTTTTATTATTTATTTGATTGTTATAATTTTAACATCTGTAATTACTAATTTAATTGAATACAACTCTAATATGTAATTACAAAAGTAAAAAACAGAAGTACAGCTATTGAGAATAAAACCTACAAAGCAAGTATATCAATTATTTATAATATGAGTCTAAATAAATCATTTATTAAGGAACTATGATGAATTATTATTATTATGTAATATATAAATAGTATGATATATATTATTTTAGCATATTTGTATACTTGTAATAAAAAACTGTAAAGAATTAAAAATAATGTTAGGCATAAATAAAAAGGATATTTTAAGTCATTCTATTACAAATGAAAATTATTATATAAACGACGGAAGAGCAAGAAAGTTTATAGCTGCAACTAATTGGCCTAACAAAGATCAGATTGCTAGAGAATCTGGGCAACCCAAAAACGTAATACTTCGTAAACTAGATGAAGAGGAAAATGTTATATATGAATTGGAAAATTATGAATATGACAAATATTATAAATATTGCGTTATTTATAAACACGAATCAAATAATATAGAAAATTTAATAGACAGTTTATGTAATAATAATCTGATCAACACAAACCGATTTAATGAAACATATCTTTCCAACATAGTTAAACCAACTATTAAAGAATTTGATGATTCATTTGATTTAAAATTTTCCTTAATTAGGAATAAATTTAAATATCCTGTGATTGTTTCTTTCTTTAAAGAAAATTCTTTAATAGCTGTAAAATATTCATCGATTGGAGAAAATAACTTTGGAGAAGACACTAATTTTTATTCGAATTTGAATTACAAAATAAAAGAATGGATCCAAGAGAACTTCAATATAATTATTACAAAGGCAGAAGTAATGGAAGCCTACAGAAATATTTTTCTTATCGCTAGAAAGACACCTATTATAGATAATTCACAAAAAGAAATTGATTCATTTATAATAAGTGCTACTGATCTTAGGCAAGGTAGCACTGCTCTTAAAATTACAGATGAAAATGATTTGCCTTTGATTGATTCTTTTGCTAAATTAACGGATAAGTTCGAAAATGAAAATGACAAAATTTTACTACTTTCGCACATTGATAGTTTTTTAGATGAAGCAGATTATAATAAAATAGGTTTATTTTGGTGGGCAAAATTTAATGATACAAGAGGCCATAAAACACAAATTAAAGTCTCTGCTGAAAATAAAGATTACCCACATAGTTCTGGAATGAAAAAGTATTGCCAATTACATTTTCATTCAAATAACAATTTAAATAGAAACAAAATAAATTATGTTATCTCAAAAATTGCAGAATATTTATAAACTAATCCAAGATGAGGTTTCAATAACAAAAGATGCATTAAATTGTAGTTTTGAGTATATTGATTCTCTTTCTAATGGGGATTATGTGTATTCTGAGAATCTTATGAGAAAATCTAATATTTCTGAAAATCAAGCTTTAGAAATACTTTCAATACTCGCCAGAGAAGAGTACGTTACAAAAGTATATAGAATTTACTGTCCTCATTGTCACAAATTTTCAGATGAAAAATACTATTCCTTAAATGATGTTGCTGAAATTACAGAATGTTTCAAATGTGATCGAAATTTTACTGAGGATTACAAAAGAAATCCATTTAAATACATTTCAATATCATTTAAGAAGAAACAATGAATAGCGATAAAAAAAGTCAATTTATTGATTCATTCCGTGAAAATGTAAAAATTTGGGAACATACTTTTCTTGAGCTATCCAATGATAAATGCACACATGCTCTATCATTTATTGCAAATATAAAAAAGTCTTTAAGTACAACTGAAACTAATACAACAAAAGAACAAGGGGATTTATTAGAAAACTTAATCAATATCTATTTTGAAAATTCTGAATTATTCGATATCCATCAAAATCTAAGAACGTCTACTAATGAAGTTGATGTAGTATTAACTTTAAAAACATCAGGAAAAAAAGCAAGAGTAGAACGTTTAATTCCTTCTTGGATTGATGATATTATTTTTATGGAATGTAAAAACTATAAAAACAAGGTTAGTGTTACTTATTTAGGTAAATTTTTTTCTCTAATGCACTCTCATAACTGTAAACTTGGATTTTTCATTTCAACAAATGGGATTAGTGGCGAAAAGAAAGACAAAATTTCATGGAAAGATGCTGCTGGTTTTGTAAAAAAAACAAATCTAAAGTATAGTCTATACGATCCTCCAACTATACTTATACCAATAAATATAGACCAGTTAAAAAATAATATTATCAACCATAAAGGAAATTTCATTAAATTAATTGAAAAATTAAAATATTCAATTGACTTAGACACCAACGAGTTCTTAAATCACATTAATAAACACGATAAGGAAGGTGACGTATTACTTTAATTTAGTAAGTAAATCAGCCAACTTCTTCCTGGTTAACTTAGCATAAATTTGCGTAGTCTTTAAACTCTTATGTCCAAGAATACGACTAATCGTTTCAATGGGTACTCCGTTTTCTAACGGAATTCGTAGTATAAATTATACAACCAATTATACAACTATTAGTAAACTTTTGTGGCAAAAAGTGGCAAATATTACTTATTCATGTAGTTTTACACAACACCACAAAACAAGCTGAAACTCCAGTAAAATCAATAATTAAGGCATAAAAAAAGCGGTCATTACTGACCGCTGTGGTGACCCCTACGGGATTCGAACCCATATCACTGGAACCGGAATCCAGAATTCTATCCATTGAACTAAGGGGCCTATTGTGGTGGGCACAATTATTTATAATATGTTCTGTATTTTTTAAGGACGCGCAAATTTATAAAAACTTTTGAATTATAACCATGATTCATCGTCTATTCAGCTTTTACCTAACTTAAACACCCCCTGAATAAACAATAACAAACCAATTCTTCATACTCAATAGCATAATAAATACATCATATCCTTGCTGAATTACATAAACTCATGAATCAAATCTTTAAGTATTTATAAAAGATTTTTTAATTTCGCAGATTCAGGGTTAAAATCTTTTTAACCGATCATTTATCATCAGAATTTGATACGTAAATAATAATATGGAATACAACTTTAAAGCCATAGAACAAAAATGGCAGAAGCAGTGGGTAGATAACAAAACTTACAAAGTAGACATTGATAAAAATCGTCCTAAGTTTTATGTTTTAGATATGTTCCCTTATCCTTCGGGAGCCGGGTTACACGTGGGACATCCACTGGGGTATATCGCTTCTGATATTTATAGTCGCTTTAAACGATCAAATGGATTTAATGTATTACACCCAATGGGGTATGATGCATACGGTTTACCGGCAGAACAATATGCCATTCAAACCGGTCAACATCCACAAATTACAACCGATACAAACTTAAAAAGATATAGAGAGCAATTAGATAAAATTGGTTTCTGTTACGATTGGGATCGCGAAATCAGAACTTGCGACCCTGAATATTACCATTGGACACAGTGGGCATTTATTCAAATGTTCAACAGCTACTATTGCAATCAGGCTAAAAAAGCAGCTCCAATTACCGAATTGGTTGAAGCATTTAACGCAGTAGGTACACATGGTTTAGATGTAGCTTGTACTGAAGAGCTTGAGTTTACAGCTGACGAATGGAAAGCTAAATCAGAAAAAGAACAACAGGAAATATTATTAAACTACCGATTGGCTTACCTTGCTGATACAATGGTAAACTGGTGTCCTGCATTAGGTACTGTATTGGCAAACGACGAAGTTAAAGAAGGTATCTCAGTTCGTGGTGGTCACCCAGTAGAGCAAAAAGTAATGCGTCAGTGGTTATTACGCGTTTCTGCTTACTCTGAAAGATTATTGCAAGGCTTAGATAAAGTAGACTGGTCTGATTCGTTAAAAGAAATTCAACGTAACTGGATTGGTAAAAGTGAAGGTGCTGAGATGAAATTTAAAGTAAAGGATTCTGATATTGTGATGGATATCTTTACTACTCGTGCCGATACTGTGTTTGGTGTAACTTTTATGGTTTTAGCACCAGAAAGTGATTTAACACCTCTATTAACACAGCCAGAGCAAAAAGAAGCTGTTGAAGCATATATTCAGCAAACAAAAAAACGTACAGAACGCGAACGTCAGGCTGAGGTAGATAAAGTTACCGGTGTATTTACTGGTTCTTATGCCATTAATCCGCTTTCTGGAGAAGAGGTACCTATTTGGGTTGGTGATTACGTATTAGCTGGTTATGGTACCGGAGCTGTAATGGCTGTACCTGGTCACGACTCTCGTGACTTCAAATTCGCTCGTCATTTCAACTTACCAATTGTACAGGTGGTTATTCCAGAAGGAGAAGAAGCTACTGATCCTGCAACTTGGGAAGATTCTAAAGACTCAAAAGCAGGAACTGTAATCAATTCAAACTTTTTAAATGGCTTAACAGTACCAGAAGCTATTGCTAAAACAAAAGAATATATTCGCGAGAAAAAGGTTGGTGATGTAAAAGTTAACTATCGTTTACGCGATGCTATTTTTAGTCGTCAGCGTTACTGGGGAGAACCTTTCCCTGTATATTACAAAGATAATTTACCTCAAATGGTAGATGAAGCAGATCTTCCTGTTCAACTACCTGAAATAGATAAATTTTTACCTACCGAAAAAGGTGAGCCACCATTGGGTAGAGCTAAAAACTGGGTATATAAAGATGCTTATCCTTTGGAATTAAACACTATGCCTGGTTTTGCAGGATCATCAGCATATTACCTACGTTATATGGATCCTAAAAACGACACTGCATTGGTTGGTAAAGAAGCTAACGAATACTGGCAGGATGTTGATTTATACATTGGAGGTACCGAGCATGCCACTGGTCACTTAATATACTCTCGTTTTTGGAATAAATTCCTTTACGATTTAGGTTATGTGGTTAAAGAAGAGCCATACAAAAAGCTCATCAACCAGGGAATGATACAGGGACGTTCAAACTTTGTATACAGAATCAACGGAACCAATAAGTTTGTTTCATTAAACCTTAAGGATGAATACGAAACTACAGCAATTCATGTTGATGTAAATATTGTGAGCAACGATGTTTTAGATACAGAGAAATTCAAGAACTGGAATCCAGAATATAAAGATGCTGAGTTTATTCTTGAGGATGGTAAATACGTATGTGGTTGGGCCGTAGAAAAAATGTCGAAATCGATGTTTAACGTGGTGAACCCGGATGACATTATTGAAGACTTTGGTGCTGATACACTTCGTTTATACGAAATGTTCCTGGGACCTCTTGAACAGAGTAAACCTTGGGATACCAACGGTATTGACGGTGTTCATAAATTCTTGCGTAAAACATGGCGCTTATTCTTAAATGCTAACGAAGAATTTGAAATCTCAGAAGAAAAAGCAACTAAAGACGAGTTAAAAGTACTTCACAAAACGATCAAAAAGATTACTGATGACATTGAGAAGTTTTCTTTTAATACTTGTGTTAGTGCATTTATGATATGTGTAAATGAATTAGGTTCATTAAAATGTAACAAGCGCGAAATTCTTGAACCACTTACTATATTATTAGCACCTTTTGCTCCTCACTTGTCAGAAGAACTATGGAGTTTATTAGGTCATGAAAATACAGTGTGCGATGCGCAGTGGCCTGAGTTTGTTGCATCACATTTAGTTGAATCAACATTTAGTTACCCGGTTTCATTTAATGGAAAGATGCGTTTCAAACTAGAAATGCCTGTTGATGCACCAAATAACGAAATTGAAGAAGCGGTTAAGAATCACGAGAGTGCTCAAAAGTGGCTCGAAGGAAAAACAGTGAGAAAAATCATAATCGTTCCTAAGAAAATAATCAATGTGGTAGTGGGTTAATCTCACTACCTTTTCTTTACTTTGCCGAAAATTTTAAACCACTAATAATCAGACTACAAAAGACTGATTTATATCATATTTTTCGGCAATGACTAAACAAATAATCTTTAGAGAAGTAAAGTCATATTTAATATTGACTTTTGCACTATGTGTAGCAACACTTGGCTGGTCCGCATTTATTATTCCATCAGGAATTGTTGGTGGAGGAATCACAGGACTGGCCAGTACTTTTCACTTTTTATGGGGATGGGACGTAGGAGTTGTTTCCCTATCCATTAACTCCATCCTTGTACTACTAGCCATCAAACTACTTGGCTTCTCGTTTGGAGTTAAAAGCGTTTACTGTATCACAGTATTCGGTATTCTATTATCAGTTCTTACTAATTATTTTCCAAAACCACTCACGGATGATAGCTTTATGGCAACTATCATAGGAGCCACGCTGGCTGGAACCGGAGCTGGAATGATCTTCGTAAATGGAGGAAGTACTGGAGGTACTGACATTATTGCAATGATTATTAATAAATATAAAAACATCAGTATTGGCCGTCTGCTATTACTTTGTGATATTTTTATCATTTCTACCGGATATATTGTTTTTCACAATATTGAAATTGTAATGTACGGCTTAATTACCATGGCCATATTTGGTTATGCTGTTGATATGGTAATTACAGGAAACAAACAAACCGTTCAACTATTTATCATTAGTAAAAAGTACAAAGAGATATCTGAATACATTGTAAAAAACACAGAAAAAGGCTGTACTATTCTTGATGGAATTGGAGCATACTCCGGAGATGAAAATAAAGTTCTTATGGTCATCTCCAAAAAGAAAACATCCAGTATTCTATTCCGAATCATCAGAGATATTGACCCGGAAGCTTTCGTGACATTAAGTTCTGTTTCCGGTGTTTACGGTAAAGGTTTCGACCAGATTAAAGTATAATAACATCTATCACACTATATTACTCAATAAAGATTTATACAAAGACAATTCAATGACAGCAGGAAACATTATTAAAGAAATCAAATCTTATATTATTTTAACCCTTGCAGTAAGCATTTCTTCATTAGGTTGGGCCGGATTTATCATTCCTTCCGATATTATTGGAGGTGGAATTACCGGTTTATCAACTACATTTTACTTTTTATGGGGTTGGAATGTGGGTATTACATCATTGGTTATTAATGCTTTTTTAATTCTCCTGGCCATAAAAATCCTAGGACTCTCCTATGGCGTAAAAACGGTTTATTGCACAGTTGTATTTTCTATTTTGTTATCTTTTCTTACTCAACACTTTAAAGAACCTATTGTAAGTGATGTGTTTATTGCAACTTTAATTGGAGCTGCGCTTGGAGGTGTTGGTACTTCTATTTTATTTATAAATGGAGGTAGTACAGGTGGTAACGAAATCATTGCCATGATTATAAACAAATACAAAAATATTAGTCTGGGCAAATTATTACTTATCATGGATGTTATTATTATTTCTACAAGTTATATTGTATTCCATGATATTGAAAAAATTGTATACGGATTAATAACCATGGCTATTTTCAGTTACAGCATTGACTTAGTTATCTCCGGAAATAATCAAACCGTTCAGTTCTTTATTATTAGCGAAAAATACGAAGAACTCATGGATAAGATTTTGATTGATGGAAATAAAGGTGTAACCATGATCGATGGTATTGGAGGTTACACCCGCGAACATAAAAAGATCCTTATGGTCATCTCCAAAAAGCGAACATCATCCATTGTTTTTAAAATCATTAAAGATATTGATCCCAAAGCTTTCATAACTATGGGAAGTGTTTCCGGGGTTTACGGACAAGGATTTGAAAAGATTAAAGCGTAATATTTTTCTTTATTTTACTGGGATATTCTATACAAAAACCTTGATTTATTATAATCTTGTAATAACTTGCAAAGCATAAATAAATAGCGACTATTTATTTACTTTTTTCAACCATTACAACACAACACATTAAAATTTCAGGTTTATGATTAAAAGATTCGCACTACCTTTATTTGTAGTTATTTTTTCAATATATATTTCAAGTTGTACAAACTCTGGCAAAAACGACAAGAGTTTAAGCTCCACCGAAATTCAAATAGATACGATCGATTCTATCCCACCAAATCTTTTATTTGGGTTACCTGTAGACTCTTTTGTTATTGAAAACAATAAAGTAAAACGTAATGAGTTTCTGGCTTCAATCCTACTCAGATACGACATCCCTTATAAGCAAATAGATCTACTGGCTCATAAAAGCAAAAGCACATTTGATGTCAGAAAAATTAAAGTAGGAAATCCATATTATGTATTCCTTAGTAACGATTCGTTACATCAGGCAAAATATTTTGTTTACGAAATTGATAAGATCAACTATGTAACCTACAGCCTGGAGGACTCCATAAACATAACAACAGGAAAAAAAGAAGTTAAAAAGATTAAGAAAACCGCAACTGGTAAAATCACTTCTTCCCTTTGGAATGCGATGACTGAGAACGGTGTTTCGCCTGTTCTTGCCCTAGAATTATCTGATATATATGCATGGACAGTTGATTTCTTTGGCATTGAAAAAGGAGACTATTTTAAGGTATTATACACTGAAGACTATGTTGACTCGGTTTCGGTAGGTATCAGTTCTATCGAAGGCGCATTATTTCATCACAGAGGAGATGATTATTACGCATTCAATTTTCAGGAGGATAGTGTTACCTACAACTTTTTTGATGAAAAAGGAAACAGTTTAAGAAAAGCCTTTCTTAAGGCGCCTTTAAAGTTTTCAAGAATTAGTAGTCGTTTCTCCAATAGTAGATTGCATCCAGTACTTAAAATTCGCCGACCTCACCACGGTATAGATTATGCTGCTCCGAAAGGAACACACGTATTTTCAATTGGCGATGGAAGAGTTATTGCAAGAGGATTCCAACCTAAAGGAGGAGGTAATTACCTAAAAATAAAACACAACAGTGTTTACACAACAGTTTATATGCACCTTAATGGCTTTGCCAAGGGTATAAATCAGGGCGATAAAGTTAAACAAGGACAATTAATAGGTTACGTTGGGGCAACTGGATTAGCCACAGGCCCTCACCTTGATTTCAGAGTATTTAAAAACGGCAAACCTATTGATCCGTTAAAAGTTAAAGCTCCACCTGTTGAACCTGTTAAAAAGGATGATATGAAAAGATTCAAGCAATTTTATAAACCGCTGAAAAAAGAAATTGACGATTTAATATTAATTGAGAATTTACATTAATACAATACAAGAAAAAAAGAGAATGCCTTCAGGTATTCTCTTTCTTGTTTTTATTAATATAATAGCCATTTTTATTTAGTCGACTTTCTAAATTCTATCAATTCTGACAATAAGGGCTTATTTAAAAAGCTATTCTCATCTAACGAACACAATTTTTCAAACATCGCCACATTCACTGTAAAAGCTAATATATTTTTGGGCAGATACTTTCTCATGGCCAGATCAGTTGCCCCCACCAACGCCTTAGGTTCGTCACCCTGAGGAACTAAAGTTAAAATCTGCATACAACCTGTACCTGAAGCAACTTCAACCATAATTGATTGAGTTCCATCATTAAAATAATTGGCTCCAATAATTAATGCACTCAACTGATCCGGATTTACAAAAAAAGTAACAGACTTCAGATATTCATTCATAGAATTCCTGTACGTTCCAACATAAATACATTTATGCTTTGACTTATAGGGCTGCTTTATATCCAGCCACGTATTTGCCACCTCCTTTGAACATTTCAATCCTTCTTCTTCATGAATAAAATCCACAAAATCATCACGCTCCCTCAATTCCTTTCCAAATATCCAATACCCACAATCACCACATCCATAATTTGTTGACGTTAGTTTTAACATCTGACCACGCATCCATGCATTATAATAGGCAAACATGCATGTTCTTTTATGAGATATTGGTTCTATTACATTATCAAACGAAGCCTCATGTGGAGCATCATAAACTGCAATTAAAGGAATATCAATTCCTAATTTATCCTTTAAATAGTTCGCATCAATTAATCTAGCCATGGCTCCATGTGTATGTTTTAAGTTGATACATGAAAAATAAGAAAAAATTCAATCCAAATTCAACAATTGTTCAATAACCTTAGGATAGTATTTATATTCAAGTTCATGTACTTTGTCTTCTACATCACTTGCCGAATCGTCTTCTGTAACTTCACATTTTGCCTGAAATATTACTTTACCTTCATCATAGTTCGAGTCTACATAATGAATCGTAATACCCGACTCTTTTTCTTTATTGGCCACAACTGCCTCATGAACTTTTTTACCATACATGCCCTTACCACCATACTTAGGAAGCAATGCAGGATGTATATTTATAATTTTGCCTTTATAAGCATTCACCAAATTATCCGGAATCAACCAAAGAAAACCAGCTAAAACAACGATTTCACATCCTTCATCCTTTAATTGATCAACTATAATATCTGTGTTATAAAAATCTTCTCTTGAAAATAACGTAATTTTAATGCCTAATTCTTTAGCTCTATTTATTACAAATGCATTTTTATTATTACAATAAATGCTAAAATCATCACTTGAAAGCCTTCCTGAAAAATATTTTACAATATTTTCAACATTAGATCCAGACCCTGATGCAAACACTGCAACTCTACTCATTATCTGTTATTTACAAATTATAAAAAATTAGAATTTAAGCTATCAAAATTAGAAAAAATTGTCTTCAAAACGATTTTATTTCAATTTAATTTGAATAATTATCCCGATTTTTTTTCCTTTGCAAAGTTATTTAAATCAATAAATTTTAATTATTAACTTAAAATTAAAAGCTATGTCTGACATTGCATCAAGAGTTAAGGCAATCATCGTAGATAAACTAGGAGTTGACGAAACTGAAGTTACACCTGAAGCAAGCTTCACTAATGATTTAGGTGCTGACTCTCTTGACACTGTTGAATTGATCATGGAATTCGAAAAAGAATTCAATATTGCAATTCCTGATGATCAAGCCGAAAACATTGGCACAGTAGGTGATGCCATCTCTTATATCGAAGAGAACGCTAAATAAGTAAATAAAAAAAGTAGTATTATACTTTAAAAGAAGTTATGGAGTTAAAAAGAGTAGTAGTAACGGGATTAGGAGCCATCACTCCACTAGGTAATTCCATTGATGAACTTTGGGATAACCTTATAAATGGAGTAAGCGGTGCTGCACCCATTACTCGATTTGACACCACCAATTTCAAGACAAAATTTGCTTGTGAGGTAAAAAATTACAACTCAAACGATTATTTTGATCGTAAAGAGGCAAGAAAACTTGATATGTTTGCTCAGTTTGCATTGATTGCAGCTGAGCAGGCTGTTCAAGATTCCGGCATTAACGCAGAAAGCATCAACCATGATGAGGTAGGTGTGATTTGGGGAGCCGGTATTGGTGGAATTCAAACATTTACAGAAGAAGTTAGAGGGTATGTAAACGGGAATGGAACTCCTCGTTTTAGCCCATTTTTTATACCGAAGATGATTGGCGACATTGCGGCTGGTCATATTTCAATGAAGTACGGATTCAGAGGACCAAACTATAATACGGTTTCGGCTTGTGCATCTTCAACAAATGCCATTGGTGATGCCTTTAACTTAATTAGATTAGGTAAAGCCAAAGCATTTATAACTGGTGGTTCTGAAGCTGCAATCTGCGAAGCTGGTATGGGAGGTTTTAATTCTATGCAAGCTATCTCAACAAGAAACGATGATCCGGCAACTGCATCTCGTCCATTTGACAAAGACCGTGATGGTTTTGTTATGGGTGAAGGTGGTGCTTCATTAATTCTTGAAGAATACGAACACGCTGTTGCTCGTGGCGCCAAAATTTATTGCGAAGTTATTGGTTCTGGTATGACAGCCGATGCTCATCACTTAACTGCTCCACATCCAGAAGGATTAGGTGCTAAAAACGTGATGAAAATGGCACTTAAAGACAATGATACAAAACCAGAAGACATTGACTACATCAATGTTCATGGTACATCTACCCCTCGTGGTGACATTGCTGAAACTTTAGCAATTAAAGAAGTATTTGGTGAGCATGCTTATAACTTAAACATTAGCTCAACTAAGTCAATGACAGGTCACTTACTAGGTGCAGCAGGAGCAATTGAATCAATTGCATGTATTCTTGCAATTAAAAACAGTATCGTACCTCCAACAATCAATCATTTCACTGATGATCCGGAGATCGATCCAAAATTAAACATGACTTATCACAAAGCAGAAAAAAGAGAAGTTAAAGCTGCTCTTTCAAACACTTTTGGTTTTGGTGGTCATAATGCATCAATTATATTTAAAGCAATATAAATATTGTGATAAAAATATTAACTCAAATAATAAAGCTTTCTTCAGACAGAAGAAAGCTTTATTATTTACTCAAATCTATAACAGGAATTTATCCAAAAGATTTACAGGTTTATGAATTATCTTTAATACATAAGTCTGCAATGATCAAATCCGATGATGGAGAGATCATCAATAATGAACGTCTTGAGTTCTTAGGAGACGCATTATTGGGAGCCATTGTTGCTCAGGAACTCTACAACAAATACCCAACGGTTAACGAAGGTTTTTTAACCAAAACAAGATCAAAGATTGTAAACCGCTCCTTTTTAAATGAAACAGCCCTTAAACTGGGTTTAAAAGACATTATTAGTTCACAATCTAGAATTTCACTTGAAAAAACAAATATCATGGGAGATGCCCTTGAAGCTCTCATTGGAGCTATATTTGTTGACAGAGGTTATAAAGCTTGTCAGAAATTTATCACTCAAAAAATTCTGATCCCATTTGTTAATCTAAACGAAATAACCAAGCACGATACCAACTTCAAGTCCATTTTAATAGAATGGGGACAAAAGCATAAACACGATATTCAATTTATTACAGATGAAATACCAGATAATTGTGAACACGCTCCGGTATTTGTATCTTCAGTAGAAATTGACAATAAAGTATTTGGACGAGGAGAAGGAAGTTCAAAAAAGGAATCACAACAAAACGCAGCCATGGAGGCATTACAAAATGTTTCATTAAGAAAAGAAGATCTTAGTTAAACATTTTTACTATATTGTTGCTTTCTTATTACAAGCTATTTAGAAGCTAGAAAAATAGTGTATTTTTCTTAAGTTAACGATCACAATGAACAAGAAATTCATATATCTTTTATCAATAATTATTGCAGCCAGTTTAATGGGTATCATCTACATACAAACCTTGTGGATGGAGGCAGCCAGTGAGCAGAAAGAAGCGGAGTTTGATAAATTGGTAAAAAGAGCAATGACTGAGGTTATTGACAAACTGGAGCGATTTGAAAGTAAAGAACAGGCTTCATTACTTACCTCACAATTTAAAAATCAAAACTCAAAAAACATCCCGGATAACTTACAAAGGGCTCCTAAGTATTTTGACAATAAAAAGAATGAGAATAACCTTCTGGATAAAGAAAGCATAGATATTGAATTTAAATTTCAATTACAAGATCAATTCATCAAAACAACCATGCTTACTTTTAATCAGGATTCTCTAATCTTTAATCTTGATAAAAGATCTCCAATATCTATAAGAACGAGTAAATTTGGTCCTTTAACAAGTGCCTTATTAACGATACAGGATGAACTAAAATCTAAGGTTGAAGATAAAAGTGAAATGCTATTAGATGCACTTTTTCCCAAAAGATCAATATCAGAAAGAATAGACAGGGAAAATGTGGATGTAATGCTAATGAATCACCTGGCTGAAAAAGGGATTACACTTCAATTTGAATTTGCTGTTTTTGATGAAAAAGGGAAAATGGCAATGGCCACTCCTGGTTATAAACACAATGGTTCAAAAACAGTATATCAAAAATATTTATTCCCTAACGATTTGCATCCCAAAGCGCATAACATCAACTTATATTTTCCGGAGCGCCCTAATTTTTTAATGCAATCAATAGGTATGGTTATTCCATCAGCTACCTTTACGCTGATGATGATTCTTACATCTATTATTACAATCATGATCATTTTCAGACAGAAAAGACTGGATGAGATTAAGAATGATTTTATAAATAATATGACGCACGAGTTTAAAACTCCAATATCAACCATATCGCTTGCGTCGCAAATGTTAAAAGATCCAAGTGTAGCTAAAACACCTAAAACACTGCAACATATTTCAGGTGTAATACAAGATGAAAGTAAAAGATTAAGCTTTCAGGTTGAAAAAGTCCTACAAATGGCTATCTTTGAAAAGGGTAAAGCTGGTTTAAAAATAAAAAAATTAGACGTAAATCAGTTAATTCACAATGTTTCTACTAACTTTAAGCTGAAAGTAGAAAATAAAAATGGTAAAATCATTGAGAGCCTGGATGCCAAAAACAACACTGTTTATGTTGACGAGGTTCACTTTACCAATGTGATTTACAACCTTTTTGATAATGCTTTTAAGTACAGAAAAGGAACTCCGATTTTACAAGTTAAGACCTGGAATCAGGATAACGGAGTAATGATTTCTGTTAAAGATAATGGAATGGGTATCTCAAAAGAGAACCTAAGCCGAATTTTTGAAAAGTTTTACCGCGTACCAACAGGTAATGTACATAATGTAAAAGGCTTTGGCTTAGGTCTGGCTTACGTAAAAAAAATTGTAGATGACCATGGCGGTACAATTACAGCGGAAAGCGAAGTAAATGTTGGAACAAAATTTAAAATTTTTCTACCCATAAAAAGTACAAAGGAATGGAAAAAGAATACAAACTTCTTTTAGCAGAAGATGACGAAAATCTTGGAATGCTTTTAAGGGAGTACCTTGAGGCTAAAGGTTATGAAACAGATCTTTTCCCTGATGGTGAAGAAGCCTATAAAGCTTTCACCAGTGGAAGTTACGACCTTTGTGTTTTAGACGTTATGATGCCTAAAAAAGATGGCTTTACCTTAGCCAAAGACATCAGACTAATTAACACAGAAATTCCTATCATCTTCTTAACAGCTAAATCTATGAAAGAAGATGTCTTTCAGGGATTTAAAATTGGTGCTGATGATTATATTACTAAACCATTTAGTATGGAAGAATTGCTTTTCAGATTAGAAGCAATTATTCGAAGAACTAAAGGATCTAGTGCTATTCAGGACGTATACCAATTAGGTAAATACAAATTTGATACACAAAAGCAACAATTAATCGATGGTGAAGAAATTGTAAAATTAACTACAAAAGAATCTGAACTATTAAAACTTCTGTGTAATAATGCAAACAAAGTACTCGAACGTAACTTTGCATTAAAAACAATTTGGGTAGACGATAATTATTTCAATGCTCGAAGTATGGATGTTTATATCACTAAATTAAGAAAACACCTTAAAGATGAAACTTCTGTTGAAATAATTAATGTTCACGGTAAAGGTTATAAACTTGTAATGTAAAACCTTGCCTTGCCATAGAATATAGTATATTAGATATTCACATAAAAAAATGCCCAAAACTTTAGTTTTGGGCATTTTTTATACTATATAATAACTGATATTAGTCTAGCTTTAATACAGCTAAAAAGGCCTTTTGAGGCACTTCTACGTTACCTACCTGCTTCATACGTTTTTTACCTTTTTTCTGCTTTTCCAAAAGCTTACGCTTTCTACTGATATCACCACCATAACATTTTGCAGTTACATCTTTACGAACAGCTTTTACTGTTTCTCTGGCAATAATCTTTGTTCCAATTGCTGCCTGAATAGCAATATCAAATTGTTGACGAGGTATCAATTCCTGCAATTTCTCACACATTCTTCTACCTAATGTATAGGCATTGTCGAAGTGAATTAAAGTAGACAAGGCATCTACACTCTCCCCATTCAAAAGAATATCAAGCTTTATTAATTTGGCAGGTTTAAAACCAGTGGCATAATAATCAAACGACGCATAACCTTTTGAAATACTTTTTAACTTGTCGTAGAAATCAAATACAATCTCAGCCAAGGGCATACTATAATTTAACTCTACTCTGTCTGCTGTCAAATAATGCTGTTTTTGAAGCTCTCCCCTCTTAGCTAAACACAATGTCATTACTTGCCCAATAAACTCACTCTTTGTAATTATTTGAGCATGTATATATGGTTCTTCAATCCGATCTATTACAGTTGGCTCTGGTAATCCTGATGGGTTATGAACCTCAAGCATTTCTCCCTTTTTTGTATACACATTATAAGGTACGTTAGGAACTGTAGTAATCACATTCATATCAAACTCCCTGTCCAAACGCTCCTGAATAATTTCTAAATGAAGCATGCCCAGGAATCCACATCTAAATCCAAAACCTAAAGCAGCTGATGATTCAGGTTCAAAAGTTAATGATGCATCATTCAACTGAAGTTTTTCCATTGAGGCTCTCAAATCTTCATAATCATCACTTTCAATTGGATAAACCCCGGCAAAAACCATGGGCTTTACTTCTTCAAATCCTTCAATTCTCTTTTCACACCCGCCTTTTACATGGGTAATGGTATCTCCTACTTTAACCTCTTTACTGGTTTTAATTCCTGAAATAATATAACCTACATCTCCGGTTCGTAACACCTTTCTTGGCTCCATATCCAATCGTAAAACACCAATTTCATCAGCATCATACTCTTTTCCTGTAGCCATAAATTTAACCAGGTCTCCTTTATGAATCTCTCCGTTAACAACTTTAAAATAAGCAATAATCCCTCTAAAAGAGTTAAATACAGAGTCAAATATCAAGCATTGTAAAGGTCCTTTTTCTTCACCTTGAGGAGCCGGGATTCTATCCACGATAGCATGTAATATTTCATTTACACCTTCTCCGGTTTTACCACTGGCCCTTATTATTTCGTCACGATCACAACCAATCAAATCAATGATCTGATCTTCTACTTCATCCGGCATTGAGTTAGGCAAATCCATTTTATTCATAACAGGAATAATATGTAAGTCATGCTCAATAGCCTGATACAAATTGGAAATGGTTTGCGCCTGAATTCCCTGAGTTGAATCCACAATTAACAAGGCTCCTTCACAAGCTGCAATGGAACGTGAAACCTCATAAGAAAAATCTACGTGCCCCGGTGTATCAATCAGGTTTAAAACATATTTTTCACCATTTAATTCATAATCCATCTGTATGGCATGACTTTTAATGGTAATACCTCTTTCCCTTTCTAAATCCATATCATCTAGTACCTGAGCCTGAGCCTGACGTTCTGATACTGTAGAGGTGAACTCTAACAATCTATCCGCTAATGTACTTTTCCCATGATCAATATGAGCAATAATGCAAAAGTTTCTTATATTTTTCATATACAGTTTCTACCGTTCTTTTATGACAAAATTCTATTCTTGAGTGCGCTACAAAAACACCTCTTTTCGAATTTGCAAAGATATTCAATTCATTGTAATTATTTATGTACTTGATGAAATATCTAGTTTAAATACCATCATAAAGTGATTTTACCACTGAACATAAAGTATGTAAAACAAAAAAAGGTCAGATTATTTGCCATAACAAATAATCCAACCCTTAATATCTTATTACATTTTATTATTAGCTAACCAATTGCTGCACCAGATCAGAAGCTTCTTTAAGTGTAATTGCCGAATAAACTTTCAATCCTGATTCATCAATAATCTTCTTCCCTCCTTCGGCATTTGTACCTTGTAATCTAACAATAATCGGCACTTTAATTTCACCAATCTTTTTATAAGCTTCAACTACTCCATTAGCAACTCTATCACATCTTACAATACCTCCAAATATATTTATAAGAATGGCTTTTACATTTGGATCTGCCAGGATGATTTTTAATCCGGCTTCAACAGTTTGTGCATTTGCACCACCACCTACATCCAGAAAGTTAGCAGGATCTCCACCTGATAATTTAATAATATCCATTGTAGCCATAGCTAATCCAGCTCCATTCACCATACATCCAACATTTCCATCTAGCTTCACAAAATTCAAATTATGCCTGGATGCTTCAATTTCAGCGGGATCTTCCTCTGTCAAATCCCTCATCTCAGCATAATCTTTATGTCTGAATAAAGCATTATCATCTAAATTTAATTTGGCATCGATAGCCATTATTAAATCATCTGATGTTTTTAAAACCGGATTAATCTCTACCAATGAGGCGTCGGAACCTTCGTATGCATTATAAAGAGCTGTAACAAATTTAACCATCTCCTTAAACGCTTTACCTGATAGTCCTAAATTAAAAGCAATACGTCTTGCCTGAAATGGTAAAACTCCCGTAGCAGGATCTATTTCTTCTTTATATATTAAATGCGGTGTTTTCTCAGCCACTGTTTCTATATCCATACCGCCTTCGGTTGAATACATAATAATATTTCGCCCTGTGGCTCTGTTTAGCAGAACGCTCATATAATATTCCTTTGGCTCTGAATCTCCCGGATAAAAAACATTCTGTGCAATAAGTACTTTGTTTACTCTCTTTCCTTCGGGGCCAGTCTGATGAGTTACAAGCTGCATTCCAATTATTTCATCAGAAAGTATTTTTACTTCATCAAGAGTTTTTGCCACCTTAACACCTCCACCTTTTCCTCTACCTCCTGCATGAATTTGCGCTTTAACCACCCATTTATCAGTCCCTGTTATTTTTTGTAATTCTTTAGCTGCTTCTACTGCAGCGTCTGGAGATTCTGCAACAATGCCTTCAGACACTTGTACTCCAAAACTTTTTAAGATTTGCTGACCTTGGTATTCGTGTATATTCATTGTAGATTTTTTAGATTATTAAATATTAACATATCTATATCAAGTAATGTACTATTTTGCTTTTAAAAATAAAAGCAAGAATTAATTATTTTTGTATCCTTATAAATGAATTATATTAAATGAAAAAACTACGTAACAAAGAGTTAAACAGATTAACAATAAAAGAGTTTAAAGAAATTGAAAAAACTCCGATTATAGTTATTCTTGATAATGTAAGAAGCTTAAATAATGTTGGATCTGTATTTAGAACATCTGATGCACTTTGTCTTGAAAAGATATATTTATGTGGTATCACACCAACTCCACCACACAACGATATTCACAAAACAGCATTAGGAGCAGAAGATTCTATGAACTGGACCTATTTTGAAGACACAAAAACCTCAGTTGAAACTTTACGCAATAGAGGATACAAAATATATTGTGTAGAACAAGCTAATAAAAGTATCTCCTTACCTGATTTTAAACCTTTATCGAAACAACCTATCGCTTTAATTTTTGGAAACGAAGTTAAAGGAGTTCAACAATCGGTAATAGACATATCTGATGGTTGTATAGAAATACCTCAATTTGGCACCAAACATTCTTTCAATATTAGCGTGAGTGCGGGAATTGTACTATGGGAAGCTACAAAACACATGAGAAAGCTATAAATTAACTAAACCTATCCTACCCTATTCTATTTATATTTCTTATCATACTTTCACAACATTTTGAGATTAAAACTGCCGGCCCATAAAATGTTAAATAATGTTTATAATATTCTAATTAAATTAAATATTTAAATTATATTTCTACACAAACTATTTTTATTCAATACATCCCTCCATCCTCGAGTCACTCTTCAATCGTAACATTCCCTAACCCTTGTATATCTTACCTTTATACACAGCACCAACAAATAAAAACTACACATAATATCATATGTATTTCATCTTTATTTGTATTGAAACATTTAATTTTACCACTACAATTACATACCAATTCTTCAGTTTCAAAAATTCGAATAATTTGATTTTAAAGTTCTTTAGTGTATTTTTGCACGGCAAATGATAAAAACATTCCAATACGACATAAAATTTTCAAGGGTATTACTTACCTTTTCTGCTCTTTTTTCAAAGAAGCAGTCAGATCGCTATGTCCCTCCTACGAGTATCGATTAAGTACTAATCAATGCCTGCTCATATTACTTTCTACAGAAAGTAATATTCAATGTTCCGCTAATTTTAAAATAATTATATATATGTATTACTTATCAAATTGTACCAAAGTACTTTTTATGTTTTTGTTTTTCTCACTATCTTCTATTATCGTAGCGCAGGATAAACCAGAAGTAACAATGGGAGGAGCACTTCGATTTAATTACAACTCATCATCCTGGAAAGGAAACCAAACTGAAAGAGGTGGTGATTTTGGATTTGACGTTTTTCGTGTTAATGCAAAAGCCGCTTATAAAGGTTTAAAGTTAAATGCTGAATATCGTTTCTATAGCAGTGGTTTTGGCGGAGGAATGTTAAAGCAAGGTTGGATACAATACGACTTTAAAGACAACAGCCAATTCCAACTTGGTTTAACTCAAGTTCCATTCGGGATTACCACTTACAATTCTAATAGTTGGTTCTTTTCATTAAACTACTATGTTGGGCTTGAAGACGACCATGACATGGGGCTTAAATACAGCAGAAGCAGCGACAAATGGGATTTAGATCTAGCTTTCTTTAAAAATGCCGAGGAAAACTCATTTGGAAATCTTTCTGATGTTGATAACAGCAGATACGCATACGATGTTGGTTCACTAGGCAACACATACAGAAACAAAGAGTTAAACCAATTTAATGCTAAGGTAAACTACAAATTTGGAAAAACAGTAAAAAGTAAGCTTGGTGCATCAGCACAATACGGGGCCTTACTAAATTTAGATACCGAGGATATAGGTAACAGAAATGCTTTTGCTGTTCATTACGAAGCGACATACAACAATTGGAACTTGAAAGCTCAATTTACAAGTTATAACTACAATCCTGAAGCACCTAATGGCGAGAGTGACGATATGATTGCAATGACTGCTTATGGTGCTCCTTACATGGTTGCATCTAAAGCTACATTATATACCATTGGTTTAAACCACACTATCCCTGTTGAGTGGGGACCAATTTCATCAGTTATGGTTTATAATGACTTTGGTTATATGAATAAAAGCCTGGATGATTTCGAGGATACAATGATGAATGATTTCGGTTTTCTACTAACAGCAGGATCTGTTTATACTTATATAGATTTTGCTGCAGGAAAAAATCAACCTTGGTTAGGTAATGAATGGACTAACGGACTTGCCTCTGGAAATCCTGACGCTGATTGGGAAATGAGATGTAACATTAACATAGGATATTACTTTTAATAAGAATTAGTTTATGGGATCTGATAAAAAATTAAAAATAAAAGTTGAAGACCTAACACTAATCTTTGGAAATAACAAAAATGAAGCTTTAAAATTATTAAATAAGGGTCTCTCTAAAGAAGAGATCCTTAAGAAAACCAACTGCACCGTTGGTGTAAATAAAGCTTCTTTTGAAATATTCGAAGGAGAAATGTTTGTTATCATGGGTCTTTCTGGTAGTGGTAAATCAACACTACTAAGATGCCTCAACCGATTAATTGAGCCTACAGATGGCAATGTTATCATTAATGGAAGAAATATTACCAAAGAGACGAATGAACAGCTTCTTGATACAAGAAGAATGGAAATGAGTATGGTCTTCCAAAACTTTGGCTTACTTCCACACCGTAATGTACTTGAAAATACCGCATTTGGTTTAGAAATTAGGAACGAAGACAAAGATACACGACTTAAAAAAGCACAGGAAGCAATTGAAACCGTAGGATTAAAGGGGTTTGAACATCAAATGCCTTCGCAACTTTCCGGTGGAATGCAACAACGTGTTGGTTTAGCACGCGCTTTAGCTAACAACCCTCAGGTTTTATTAATGGACGAAGCATTTTCTGCATTAGACCCCTTAATAAGATCTGATATGCAAGATGAGTTACTTGAGCTTCAAAACAAACTCAAAAAGACCGTAGTTTTTATTACTCATGATCTAGACGAAGCAATCAAACTGGGAGACAGAATCCTGATTATGAAAGACGGTATAATTGAACAGATTGGAACTGCTGAAGATATATTAACAAACCCAGCAAGTGATTATGTAAGTGCTTTTGTCGAAAAAGTGGACAGAAAAAACATCATTACTGCAGGTTCATTAATGTTTGAAAAAGTACCTGTTTGTCATATTCACAAAGAAGGACCTAAAGCTGCTATCCATAAAATGAGAACATTGGGGAACGATGTCTTACCTGTATTAAACGAAGATAGAACCTTTTTAGGTTTAATATGGCTAAGAGATTGTTTGGCAGCAGAAAAAAAGGGAGAAAAATCATTGAACCCAATACTAAAAACAGAAGTTCCTAGTGTCTACACCCACTATACTGTTGAAGAAATGCTTCCTTTAATTACCGAAAGCAGGGCTCCAATCACTGTTATTGACGAAAATTCAGGAAAATTCTTGGGAATCGTAACACAATCCTCTCTTATTATTGAATCAACAAGATTTGATAAAAACGAAATAATTGAATTAAAAGAAAAAGCTAAAGAGCAATAAAATGGAAAAAATTATTGATATAGGTCAGTATATTGAAATTATTGTGAATTGGATGACCGAGAATTTCAAACCATTTTTTGACCTTATAAAAAACAGCGGAAACGCATCTATTGAAGGAGTAGAATGGCTCTTGTTAAGCATCCCTTTTTACATTATTATTCTAGCAATAACAGCATTAGCCTATTTTAAAGTAAATAAAAGCACAGCAATAACAACTGTTCTAGGGTTAACTCTTATTTATCTTTTAGGCTTTTGGGAAGAAACAATGGAAACATTAGCTCTGATAATGGTTTCAACAGTTACTGCGCTAGTTATTGCTATTCCTTTAGGAATATGGACTGCCAAGAATAAAACAGCAGCTAAAATTATACGACCAATATTGGATTTTATGCAAACAATGCCTGCATTCGTTTATCTGATTCCTGCAGTTTTATTCTTTAGTATAGGTAAACTCCCTGGTGCATTTGCTACAATCATTTTTGCAATGCCACCAGCAGTACGTTTAACTACATTAGGAATTCAACAAGTTCCAACTGAGGTAGTAGAAGCTGCAAGAGCATTTGGATCAACAAAAAAACAGCTGCTTTTTAAAGTAGAGCTTCCTTTAGCCATGAACACCATATTGGCCGGAGTTAATCAAACTATCATGATGGCACTTTCTATGGTAGTAATTGCCGGTATGATTGCTGCCGGAGGTTTAGGAGAAAAAGTATTAGAAGGAATTAATAATCTTAACATAGGTTTAGGATTTGAAAGTGGTTTGGCTGTTGTTATCCTGGCCATTATTCTTGATAGAACAACCCAGGCACTGGGAAAGAAAAAATAATTTATTAACACATTGAAATAACCTTATTATGAAATTTAAATTACTAATTATTGCAATTACTACTGTATTTTTTACTTCATGTAATTCAGGAGGCAGCAAAAAAACAGAAGACGAATCAAAAGAAATTACATTAGGCCTAGTAGATGGTTGGGCTGAAGGTGTAGCAATGACTAATGTAGCAAAAGAAATCCTTACTCAGAAGGGTTACGAGGTTACAATTAAAAAAGCAGCTGTTGATATGATTTTTGCATCATTAGCTAACAACGATGTGGATGTTTTCATGGATGCATGGTTACCTCAAACTCACAAAGAAAAAGTTGCAAAATTTGCTGACCAACTAGAAAGCTTAGGTACAAACTTCGAAGAAGCTAAAATTGGTTTAGTTGTACCTGCATATGTAACAATTAATTCAATTGAAGAATTAAATGCAAACAAAGCAAAATTTGATGGTAAACTAATCGGTATTGAAAAAGGTGCTGGTATTACAGCTAAAACAGATCTTGCTATTGATGAATACAAGCTTGATTTTGAACAAATGAACTCTTCTAGTATCGCAATGCTTTCTGAACTTCAAAAAGCAATCTCTGAGAAAAGATGGGTTGCTGTAGCAGGATGGGCTCCTCACTGGAAATTCGGTCGTTGGGATTTAAAATTCTTAGATGATCCTAAAAAAGTATATGGTGAAACTGAACATATTGAAGTTTATTCAAGAAAAGGTTTTAAAACTGACGATGCATTTGCTGCAAACCTATTTTCTAACTTTAAATTAAGTTCAGAACAAATGTCTGCTTTATTAGCTAAAATGGAGGATGGAGAAGACAAAAGCACTGTAGCTAAAACCTGGATTACTGAAAATCAAGAGATGGTAAATAGTTGGTTAGCAAAAAAGTAAGCATCTAGCTTCTTTAAATACACTTCTATAAAATAGAATGGCGACAATTTAATAATTACAATATTAGATTGTCGCTTTTTTTGTGCTGGAAATATAGACTCAAAAAAAAGAGAGCCTAAAAAATCAACATCCAATTCGTTCTTTAACTCAACAGACTCAAAAACTTTGAAAAGTAACACTGATTGACTTTTTTTTTTCGAATCCCCTAGAAAAAGAGGCAATAATTAATACATAACCATTCACTAATAACAACTTCTAAATATGATGATACAGCTTCTGTCTGGTGTGATTTAAAACACCGAACCAACACCATAATTAAAGCACAATTTACATGCTTTAATCATACCTATTTTATTCTTTTTAGTTAGAAATTCTACAGATATATTTAACAAGTCCAAATTACCTTATAAACGAGGATAAACCAACTCCGTATGGCAATAACCAAACGCGTATCAAAGAACAGATACTCGAATTAATATTTTAGTAAGCATAAAACAGTTGATTCATTCCGTATAGAATCATTCATATATCTTCATTTAAAGCACATTTTATCCACTACAACTACCACACCGAAACAACTTAATCGAATCAAAATAAATTAATACAAACCCCCTTAAAGAAGAATGTATTCAATTTGATTTTATCATCAACTCCAAAAATATACAGAAATAAAAAAAGCCAGTCTAACGACTGGCTTTCATATATTGAGTAATTAAATTCAATTACTGTACAATAGACTTGAATGTTGCATCTTCAAGGAATTTACCGAATTCCATATCTTTTGCAGCTAATTCTTTTAATGAACCATCAAGATCTACAGCTTTACGTAAGCTATCAAACATTAAATCGTTATCAGCAGTTCTAGCACCACAGATAGCTTTTAAATAATATTTGAAACCAACTTCCATTGTATTTGCATTTAAAGTAGATAATGCAGCATCATATTTTCCAGCTAAAATTTTAGCTAAAGCAGCATTACAAGTAGTGCTGTTTCCGAAATAACGCATTGCAGCATCATAATCTCCTTTGTGAATAGAAACAATTCCTAAGTTGTTATCTAATTCAGCACCAACACCAGCAGCAGCTCCGAAATACTCCTCAGCTTTAGCTAAGTCACCAGCACGTAAAGCAAGTACACCTAAGTTATTTTTAACAACTGGGCTAGCAGGACTTAATTCAGCAGCTTTTTCTAATGCAACTTTTGCATCATCTAATTTATCTTGTTTTACTAAAACGTAAGCTACATCATTATATCCTCTCCAACATTTAGGGAATACTTTGTTTACGCTCTTGTAAATAGATAATTGCTCATTTAAATCATCAGTTAAAGTAGCAGCATAAAGAAGCTCTTCAACATTTAATTCACTAGGATTAGAAGCAGCTAACTCAGCAATTTCTTCGTCTGATTTACCAATTAACTCAACGTTAACAGCAACTTTAGAACGACGTAATTGAGGTAAAATATCGTCAGCAATTACTTTGTAAGTTTCAGACATGTTCTTGATTTCTTTTTCACGAACTTCAGGATCTGAATACATAGAAAGAACTCTTAAAATTAACTCTTTATCCTGGATGCTTGAAGCTTCCATTAAAGCTTTAAATCCTTCCCAGTCTTCTGGAGTATTTTTAAGATCGAAGAAACCTTCAGCAGAACCATCTACTTTAGCTCTTTTTAATTCTTTAGCTAAATATTTTTCAGCTACTTTTTGTCTTTTTTCTGATAAAGAAGTGTTTAAGTCAGTAGGACCATCAGGTGAAGCATAAGCAGAAATAGATACTCCTGTGAATTTTTTGTTTTCAGCAGCTTCAGCTTCTTTGATATACTCTTTAAGTGCTTTTACTTCTTCTTTTCTTAATTCAGTACCACGTAACGCAGCTTGTTGGATTAAGAAGTAAATATCAGCACCTTTACTTTCTGGAACGATTCTTTGGAAATTATCTTTTCCTAAAGCAACCATAGCACCTTTATCCATTACTAGATCAGAAGTTGCTACTACACCATCAGCAATTTTAACATCATCAAAATCAAGAGATGTAGTTCCTTTAGTAGCTTTAATACGAACTACTAAATCAGATACTTTCATATTTTCATTGTAAGGTACAGATCCTGTATAAGTATACTGTCCTCCGTTTAAGTAAGAAATAACCTGGTTATTACCTTCAACAGCTTCACCTTGAACTGTTTTAGAAGGAAATGCAGTTTCCCCACCATCATACTTTAATACCGGAGTTAACTCTACAGTGGCTTTTTTATCCATGTATTTCTCTGGTACTTTAACTTTTACAGTAACATCAACTTTACCGGCATGAGCTTCTAATACTTCCGGCGTAACAGTATATGTTACATCTTGTGCTCCACTTTTCATTTTATTTAACCCAGCACAGCTTGCTAAAAGTGCTGCCAGGGCTATTGAAGCAAAAACATTGATTCTTGATTTTTTCATAATATTAACCTAATTATGTGTTTTCAACTAACTTTCGATAAGTTTGTACAAATTTAAGAATGTTTTTAAAAAATAAAAGACCCTCTTAGAATTATTGCAAATATAGATAAACTCTAAAAAAAATAGCAATACACTACGCTATAATGTTAAGATATTTTATATAAACGATACATTCCTCTTAAATTTAAGTAAAAATTATCCAATTTTAATATTTGTTATTCCGTTTTTAAATTTTTTATTTAACAATTGAGTAAATTTACTATAATGACTTTTAGTTAAATAATCCGCATCATTTGACTCAACAATTACAACAGGAAACTCCTGCACTTCTCTAAAATAACTAAAATAACCATCTGTAACCTTCCCCAGGTAATCAACATCTATTGTTTTTTCATATTCTCTACCCCTACTATCTATATTCAATTTTAAGGTATTTAAATCCCGATGAATATAAAACAAAACATCGGGTTTTACCAATAAAGTCCTTACCATTTCAAAAAACTCCCGATACAACTTAAATTCATCATCTGCTAAAGTTATCTTTGCAAAGATGAACGACTTCATTAAATAATAATCTGAAATAGTGAAACTATTAAACAAATTAGACTGTTCTATATCATTAATTAATTGTTTATATCTGGACGCAAGAAAGGACAACTCCAGTGGAAATGCATACCTTTCCTGATCTTTATAAAACTTAGGTAAAAATGGATTATCCTCAAACGACTCCAATACCAGTTTTGCATTAAAATCATTTGCTATCTTTTGCGATAAAGTTGTTTTTCCTGCCCCAATATTTCCTTCAATAACAATAAACTTATTACTCAACTTCAAATCAATTTAACCTTTCTATTAATACTTTATTTCCTCCCCCATGTTGTAAAACATAAATGCCCATAAATCAGTAGCTTCCTGAATAATTTTACTAGTAGGCTTTCCGGCGCCATGCCCGGCTTTACTTTCAACCCTTATAATTACAGGATTATTACCTATATACTTATCTTGTAATTGCGATATATATTTAAACGAATGAGCAGGAACTACCCTATCATCATGATCTGCTGTCATTACCATAGTAGCCGGATACTCTACTCCTGTTTTTACATTATGAACCGGAGAATAAGCATAAAGATATTTAAACATATCTTCACTCTCTTCTGAAGTTCCATAATCCGAAGCCCAGAATCTACCAATGGTAAATTGATGATATCGCAGCATATCCATAACTCCTACAGCAGGCATAGAAACTTTGAATAAATCGGGCCTTTGATTAACCACTGCTCCAACTAACAATCCTCCATTGGAGCCTCCGTGTAAAGCTAATTTATCTGGAGACGTATATTTTTCTTTTATTAGATACTCTGCAGCTGCAATACAATCATCAAACACATTCTGTTTTTGCATAAGTGTACCGGCTTTATGCCATTCCTTACCATACTCTCCACCTCCTCTTAAATTAGCCATTGCATAAACACCTCCATTTTCCAGAAGAATCATTCTGCTTATAGAAAAACCCGGTGTTAAGCTGATATCAAACCCACCATATCCATATAGCATTGTAGGATTATTGCCATCCAATTTAATATTCTTTTTATGGATAATAAACATAGGAATCTCAGTTCCATCCTTACTGGTAAAAAAGACCTGCTTTGTTTCAAATTGACTAAAATCGATATCAATTTCAGGTTTCCACAATAAATCTGTCTGATTTTCTAATATATCGTACTTATATATAGTTGAAGGACTTACAAAAGAATTAAAAGAAAAATAGGTGACAACATCGTCTTTTTCTCCGCCAAAACCACCGACGGAGCCTATTGCTGGTAAAGTAACATCATTTAAATATTTACCATCACGATCATAAATTTTAACCACATCATGTGCATCATGCATATATTGAGCAATTATTCTACCCCCAATCAATGAAACATTCACTAACACATCTGAACTTTCAGGAATTACATCGATCCACGATTCTCTATTATAATTATCTATCGAAATTTTTACGATTCTTGATTTAGGTGCATTATAGTTTGTTTTAACTATAAATTCTCCATTTTCATGATCCAATATCTGATGATCATTTTCAAAATCATCAACTATATTAATCATTTCCGAAGATGAATCAGATAAACTCCTCAGCTTCAAACTATTCCCACTCGTTGATTCTGTTTGATATAATACCAGATAGGCACCATCATCTGTTACATCTGCATTTGTAATTCTGTCCGGATGCGTTGGATCATCAAACACCAACTCATCATCGTCCACATCATCACCTAATTTGTGATAATATATTTTAGGACTTTCATTTACTCCTTTTAACTCATCCCCCTTCTTGGGTTCTTGATATCGTGTATAATAAAATCCATCTTTTAACCATGAAATTCCTGAAAATTTAACCCATTCTATATGATCAGAAAGAACCTTATCCGACTCTATATCTTTTACATAAATCTCTTGCCAGTCAGATCCGCTTCTTGAAATGAGATATCCCAAATACTTCCCGTTTTTAGATATCTGAAAACCACTTAAGGAGACCGTTCCATCCTCAGATAAACTATTGGGATCAAGAAGAACTCTCTCTTCACCCTCTATATCTTTCTTATAATAATAAACATTTTGACTTTGCAATCCATCATTTTTAGAATACACAAGTAATCCGGACCTATTCATGGGAGCACTCATTTTCTCATAATCCCAAATCTGCGTTAAACGATTTTTAATAGCTTGTCTGTATGGAATTTTTTCAAGAAAACCTTCAGTTACTTTATTTTGTTCCACAACCCATTCCTTGGTTTCTTCAGACATATCATCCTCTAACCACCTATAGGGATCAATAACTTTGGTACCAAAATAATCATCAATAATTTCAACTTTTTTCGTTTCCGGATAGGATAATTTTTCCATTTTTGAAGAAGTATTACATGCTGTAACAGCAAGTGTCATATACAAACAAGATTTTAAGCAAAAGCGGTTCATTGTATTATAGTTTGAATTAAAACATCAAAAAACTAAATCCTCTTTCCTTAGTTTCTCCTCTTTATACTTACCAACAAACCATCCTACTAAGGTTCCCAGTAACCAACCTAACACTATTCCTGATTTTAATGGCAGAACAGAAATCACCATAGAGATCAATACACCCAACAACACTCCCAACACCATACCGACTAAAACACTAATTGAAAGCACGAATCCTTTAGGCTTTATTTTATGTGATGTTCTCAAATGCCTCAAAATCTCTTGAACTAAATTATCAAAATTTGCAGAATAATTATTTCCATCATCAAAGAAATATTCCAAATGAGATGTAGAGTCCTGCAATTTTTGCCAATATATTTTACATTCCGGACATTTCTCCGATTTATCTTCAAGCAATTTTCCCAAACGGGGTAAAACCTGAAAATTAGATATTGCAGCCTGTATTCTTGAGATCTTATCTACCTTTTCTTCTAATGAAGAAATCCATTCATCATACGACATCATACGTATTTCAATTTTAAATCCATTTATACCGGGGAAAGATATAACATTTAATCAAACCCTCAATATTATTAAAAAATCTATTACACACTATAATTACTCCACAACAAGACACAAAAAAAGGCCCATAAAAGGCCTTTTTCTTATATAATTCTAAAGAATAATTTTTCAACTATTCATTCTTTGGTTTTCTTTCCGGACGCGGCAAAAGCACTTTTCTTGAAAGCTTTAATTTACCAGAACGCTGATCAACCTCGATAAGTTTAACTTCAACTTCATCACCTTCTTTAAGAACGTCTTCAACTTTTTCAAGTCTCTTCCATTCAATTTCTGAAATATGAAGTAAGCCATCTTTACCTGGTAAAATTTCAACAAAAGCTCCAAAAGGAACTATTGATTTCACTTTACCTTTATATACTTCACCAACTTCAGGTACTGCTACAATTCCTTTAATTTTAGCCAATGCTGCATTAATTGCATCTGCATTATTTGCCGAAATACTTACTTTACCAGTATCTCCTTCTTCCTCAATTGTAATAGTAGATTCTGTTGTAGCTTGAATCTCTTGAATAATCTTTCCTCCTGGTCCGATAACTGCTCCAATCATATCCTTAGGAATGATGATAGTTTCCATTCTAGGAGCATGTGGTTTAAGATCAGCACGTGGTTCATCCATCGTTTCCATAATTTTATCCATAATATGTAAACGACCGTCACGAGCCTGAAGTAATGCTTTTTCTAATACTTCATAAGAAAGACCATCAACTTTAATATCCATCTGAGTGGCAGTAATTCCATCACGAGTTCCTGTTACTTTAAAGTCCATATCACCCAAGTGGTCCTCATCACCAAGAATATCAGAAAGAACAGCAAAGTTCTTGTCTTCATCAGTGATTAATCCCATTGCAATACCAGTTACAGGCTTTTTAATAGGCACACCAGCATCCATTAACGCTAAAGTACCGGCACAAACTGTAGCCATTGAAGAAGATCCATTTGACTCAAGAATATCAGACATAATACGTACTGTGTATGGATATTCATCTGGCAACATATTTTTCAATGCTCTAAAAGCCAGGTTACCGTGTCCAATCTCTCTTCTTGAAGTTCCTCTTGAAGCTCTTGCATCTCCTGTTGAAAATGGAGGGAAGTTATAGTGTAATAAGAAACGTTCTACTGTTTTATTTAATACATCATCAACAATTTTTTCATCTAGCTTAGTACCTAAAGTAACTGTTGATAATGATTGAGTTTCACCCCTTGTAAAAATAGATGAACCATGAGGACCTGGTAAATAATCAACCTCACTCCAGATAGGTCTGATTTCGTCAGTTTTTCTACCATCTAAACGTACTCTTTCATCTAAAACACATCGACGAACAGCTTCTTTTTCTACATCATGATAATATTTACCAATCAACCCTGTTGGTATATCACCTTCTTCAGCATCAGCGTAATTTGCCTCTACATACTCATCTTTGATAGCAGCAAATTTCTCAGCTCTTTCATGTTTTGGAAGACCTGCTTTAGCAACTTCATATACCTTATCATAAGTAGCTGCTTTGATGTGCTCTAATAATTCAGCATCATTTTCTTCGTGACAATATTCACGTTTTGTTTGAGAACCAACCATTTCAGCTAATTCAATCTGAGCCTGACATTGAACTTTAATAGCATCGTGTGCAAATTTCATTGCTTCAAGCATTTCCTGCTCTGAAACTTCTTCCATTTCACCTTCCACCATTAAAATATTATCAATTGTAGCACCAACAACCAATTCCATATCACAATTTTCCATTTGTGATCTTGTTGGATTTACAACTAACTCACCATTTACTCTTGCTACTCTAACTTCAGAGATAGGTCCGTTAAATGGGATATCTGAAACAGCAAGTGCAGCTGAAGCAGCTAAACCAGCTAAAGCATCAGGTAAATCTTCTTTATCACCTGAAATCAGATTAATTGTAACAAATGTTTCTGCATGATAGTCTTCTGGAAACAATGGACGTAATGCCCTATCTACCAAACGACATACTAATATTTCATTATCAGAAGGACGAGCCTCCCTTTTCATAAATCCACCAGGGAATCTACCAATAGCTGAAAATTTTTCTCTATACTCTACTGATAGAGGCATAAAATCGGTTCCTGGGGCAGCATCTTTTGCTGACACTACAGTCGCCAATAAGTAAGTATTATTCATTTTAACAACTACTGAACCGTCAGCCTGCTTGGCTAATTTACCCGTTTCAATAGTTATCGATCTTCCATCGCCAAGATCGATAGTTTTTTCAATTGGAGTAATCATATTTTTTTCTTTATCTCTTTTGTCGCCCCAAATATATAGAATATCATTAGATTATATTCGTATTCAGGCATTTATTTTTTGAAGCTAATGTACTTTATACCAAAGAACCATGTACAAAATCATGAAACAAGGGACAGGCCCAAATAAATTTGATATAAAACAAAAAAGGCAACCCAATGGATTGCCTTTAAAAATCGTTTTGCAAGATTACTTACGTAAACCTAGTTCTTTAATTAGAGAACGATAACGCTCGATATCTTTTGCCTTAACATAGTCAAGAAGATTACGACGCTTTCCTACTAATTTTACTAGAGCGTGTTCTGTGCTATAATCTTTTTTATTAACCTTTAAATGTTCGGTTAAGTGAGATATACGGTAGGTAAATAATGCTATCTGGCCTTCAGCTGAACCAGTGTCAGTATTCGACTTTCCGTACTTCTCGAAGATCTCTTGCTTTTTTTCTTTAGTCAAGTACATAAAGCTTATATATTTAAAAAATTTGCGGTGCAAAGATAATCAATTAATTACATGTCGCAACATATAATTAGAAAAAATATTAAACTAAAACAAACTACTTTAACTCACCAACAAATTTACAACAAAAAAAAGCCGACTAATGCCGGCTTATATATAAGTTGAAATTCTTTTTATTTATAACCTTTTTCTTCAGCTAACTTTTCCATTTCCTGATTAAAGATCTCTTCATATTTTTGCTTATCGTAATCCATTTGAAGCTTAGCACTATTAGAGATTTTATCATTCATTGAATTTAAAAGCTCTTCTTTTTCAACTTCAATGGCAACAAACGAACGATATTTTTTATCTGGTAAAACACTTGATTTTTCACAAGCTACAACAATATTACTAATTGTTTCATCTGCTACTTCACGTGTTAAGTTCTCAAATTTTTGCTCAAACTCAGAAGCTGAAGTCAACTCTCTTTCATTTACGTATCTGTCAGTAACTGATTTAGTATTTGACTGAATTAAAGTTACCAAACGTTGTTTAGCCAATAACAGTGCTTTTTCTTTAGATAAACTTAAATCACTACTAGTAGCCATTGAAAATGCTCTGAAAAATTTCTTATCTGATCGGCCTTCGCTTTCGCAAGGCATATTTTCTAATATAGTACCTACTTCAGAGTTTGTTTTTACTTTTGAAGCAACTTTTTCTTTCGATTTACAACTATAAGCGCCAAATACTAATGTAAGAGCTAAGGCACCAAATCCAATTGTCTTTTTTAAATTCATATCATACTTTTTTGGTTAGTAAACAAATAGGCTTTTATCAAAAAGTAAGCCAAATGCACTTTGCAATATACTAATTAATTTAATTCTCACTTAAAATCTCTTTAAAATGGGTAATTTGCTCATCCGTACCCAATATAAATAGTTTATCGTCTTTTGATATTTTAATCTGAGGTGACGGATTGAAAATATAAGTCCCTTCCGGTGTTTTCAATCCCATTAAATTGGCGCCTGTTTTTTTGCGCAGATTTAATTCCTGAATTGTTTTTGAAGTATTTACTTCACTAATACAATTACATTCCACTTCAGTTAATTTCACTTCTCGACTTCGCTGTAAAAGGATATTTTCAACAAACTCCACAACGTCTGGCTGAGTAACTAATTTAGCCATCCTTTGCCCACCAATTCTATCAGGCATAATAACATTAGTAGCTCCTGCATGACGCAGTTTTACATCTGATCTAAAGTCACTGGCTCTACTAATAATCTTCAGCTTAGGATTCATCTCCCGGGCTGTTAAAACAACAAACATATTATCAGCATCATTAGGCAGAGCAGTAATCAAAGCTTTTGCCTTACGTATTTGAGCCACGTCCAAAACTTCCTCAGAACTGGCATCTCCCTGTACATATAATAAATTAGGATCTTCAAGAATCCGGGTTACTACATTATCCCTTTTCTCAAGAATAACAAACTTTTCTCCATGCTCTTTCAACTCAACACAAGCTTGATAACCATTTCTTCCATAACCACAAACTATGATATGATCTTCGAGTTTAACTATCTTCTTTTTCACTTGATACAGTTTATAGGATTGTTGTAACGCACCTTCAACTACCAAACGTGTAATTGAAGTAATCACATAACCAAAAATTCCGAAGCTAAATATAATAAGAAGTACTGTAAAAATCTTGCCTCCTTCAGATAAAGGATACACTTCACGAAAACCAACCGTAGATACAGTAATAGTAGTCATATAAAGTGCATCAACAAATGAATAACCTTCAATAGCCGCAAAACCGATACCTCCTGCAAAAATGATAAAAAACAATGCACTTACACCATAAAGAATGGTTTTAAAATTTTCATGATATGGCACTCTTTTTTTCACTACTCAGCTTTAATGGTTAACACCTTATGCCCGATATTGCAATGCAAGCATTTTTTCTTTTTACAGTAATTATTTGACAAATATATTAAAGCCTGCGAATCTCCGGCATTTTTAACTAACATTTCATTTGCTTTCCATTTGGAAATAATCGCATTCTTCTCCGGCTTTAACTGATTGAGCCAATCCATTGCCCTATCCTCAAACACATGATTTTGAGTATTTTTACCATATGAAAACAAATATGGAATTATAGTATTAATAATAATCAGATTTTTTGAACTAACACCCAGGTTTTTAAAGATTTTTTCACTTTTTCGATCAGGTAAATAGTGTGTTTCCCAATATTCAGAAACATCAACATCTAATAAATCCAGAATTACATCCAAATTTTCTTCATTAACAAAAGCTCCAAACAGGCCTTTTATTTTTACTATCAGATGGGCCAATTGAGAAATTCGGATTGTAGGAAAATTTGAAGGTCGCAATCTCAAAAATTTCCATATATGTTTTTCCAAAGGATTTAATTGATGTTTTTGCCGAATAAAATGATATTCTCTTTTTAATTCTTTTAAGTAGTCATCATAAAACGCTTCATTTAAAAATCCTGCCTGACCATACAGCAAAGCTTCAATAATTTTGACATTATCGGAATACTTTAACAATACTATTAATGGTATTGATCTGGCCAAAAGCTCAAATGGCTCACTATTTACACCAAAGCCAAAACTCCTAAACAAAATACGATAAAAAGTTTCGTCCCAATTTGAGGTTGTAGCTTTTAACACCTCTTTAATTTGCATTGAGCGACTCTCCAAACGTTCCACTAACATTCGCTCTTTCCAGAAGCTCCATTCGAAGGAATTAACATCAGCTAACTTACCTGAGCAGGCCAACCAATCACTTTGATTCCTCAAATCTAAATAACTATACCATAACTCATCAGACCACGTAAGTAAAAGCACCGGTATCTCCTCTCCATTCGTCCTATAGGTTTGCCCATTACCACGAGCAACTACATGCAAAATTACATTATCATAGGCCTTATCTTTATGATGATTGTGAAGTTTCCAATCATTTACATCATGATGAACTTCAATATTTCCGGCCCATAAAATACCGTTTATTTTAATTTTAGCATTAAAAAAATCCGGTCCTGCATCATGATTCAACTCTCCCGGATTGATAATCTCGATCTGTTGATTATCTGTTGTTCTTAAATCATTTTGGTTATACAACTTCTGTTTCCAGATAAAATGAAGAAAATCCTCATTAGCTAAGTTATTGGTCATAAGATTAAGTTTTTACTCAACTAATATACAAAATGTTATAAAAATAAAAAGCCCTCAAAAATGAAGGCTCTTCAAATAAAACTATTTTTTGTATTGCATCTTAATAAAGCAAACTCTGCAAAGCGTTAATAATATCACCTTCAACAAAATTGCAATGTCCGCTAACTCCATCCATTTTATTGGCATCAAACAAATACGCATCTACAACCTTATTTTCATAGTATTGCATATGCCATGCAGGAGTAATGGGATCAAACTCAGTATGCATATAGTAAACAGGTACACTAAGCACTCCTGTGGTTTCATACAACAACTTCACCCTATGCATTGCCTGCTTATCTCCTTCTATTTCTTCAACACAATTATCTAAATCAACCATTCCCTCTCCCGGAATAAAAACTACAGGGTAATCAATCTCTGTATTATCAAATGGCACACCTTGTACTCTTTTAACCAAATCATTCGTTGCCATAATATTAAATCGAAGGATTCCACCTACTATCATTGGCAAGTCTTCTTCAAGAGTTGGACTCAGCAAATCTACAGGTACACTTGCCTGTTTCAATAACAAAGCCAATTTATTAGCATCAGAATTTATTATTACAGAATATAAAAGTTGAGGCAATACGCCACTTGACCATAATTGCATCGTTTCTTTGGGAACATGAGCTGGTGTTCCTAAATTAAAATCAGGATCTTGCAATAGTACTTTTATCGTTTCGATTTCTTCCTGGTAGAGGCAATTAAACAAAACATGAAAATTTCCAAAATAATTCAACTGCTCCTGAAAACTTCCTATTGGAGCACAAGTAACTAAACCTGCATCAAAAATATTCTTGTATTTTTCTAGTGTTTTTATAGCAACCAGACCACCTTCTGAAACACCACCCAAAATCAGTTTTCCTGGCTCAAAGTGCGCCTTAATCAGATTCCCTAAAAACTTTACATCTTCAACAGCCTCTTTTACGACAAAGCCTGTTTCACTATAACTGGTAGCTGCATAAGCAATGCCCATAGATGTTACCAGTTCTTTTATTGATGTCGCTCCAATATAATCATCAGGGAGAGCAATTGGAGTTCCCGGATCTACATATCCATGCGCATAGACTACAAAGACATTTCCGTCCCAACTACCAGGAATCATTATTTCAATAATATCATCATTAACTTTTCCTTGATAGTAGAAGCCACCAACATCACCTGACTCATATTGCGAGAACATTTCGAATCCTTTTAATCCGGATTCTTCAACTACGTCAACATTGTCTTCAAGAGACTCTTTGGTACAGGCAGTCATTAATAAAATCAATAGACTAATTAATAACAATCCCGACCATTTTTTCTGCATTAAGTTCTGACCATAATTCATGACTATATTTTTTTGACAACAACTTAATATACTATAGCCTCAAAGGTATGTCAACAACAAAACTGAATTATTTGTGTACAGAAACAGCGTTTACAGAAATAAAAAAAGCCCCCAAAACTGGAGGCTTTATCTATAATAAAAATAGAGGGTATTCTATAATAATCCTTTTGCCTTTAAAAGCGTACTCATTTCTTGTTGTACCTCTTTAGCAGCAATACCTGCTTGCTCAGCAAAGTCTTTTTCTAAACTTTTATAAATAATTCCTCTTGATGAATTTACAAGCAAACCACATTTATCATTCAATCCATTTTCAGCAACTTCTGCCAGGCTACCTCCCTGAGCTCCTACTCCAGGAACTAATAAAAAGTGATTAGGAATAATACTTCTGATTTCTTGTAATTTTTCAGCTTTTGTAGCACCTACAACATACATTAGATTTTCTTCTGTACCCCACTCTTTTGATGTCTTTATCACTTTTTCAAAAAGCTTTTCATCATTTTCTGTCATGTACTGAAAATCTGCGGCTCCTTTGTTTGAAGTTAAGGCCAATAAAATAACCCACTTATCAACATAAGTCATAAAAGGTTTTACTGAATCCTCACCCATGTATGGTGCAACCGTTACAGAATCAAAATCCATAGTATCAAAAAAGGCTTTAGCATACATATTTGATGTATTACCAATATCACCTCTTTTAGCATCCGCAATAATAAAAATATCAGGATAGTTATAACGGATGTAATTTACAGTCTTCTCTAAACTATTCCATCCAGCAACTCCCATACTCTCATAAAATGCCAAATTGGGTTTATAGGCCACAGTATATTCTTGAGTTGCATCAATAATCTCTTTATTAAATGCAAAAATAGGATCAGTTGTTTCTAATAAAAAACGAGGAATCTTATTTATATCAGTATCCAAACCAACACATAAAAAGCTCTCTTTTTTCTTTATATTTTCAAATAGTTCCTGAGAAGTCATATTATTAAATTTTAGTCTTTTGTCAAATGTCTAAAGTCAAAGGTTAATTCAATGACTTAATAAAGCCACCAATCAACCTTGATATATCAATAGTCAACGAATAAAGTTCTTGGTATTTTTCATCAGAGATAAGACCTAAATCTTTAGCTAAAATAAATAGGCCTCACCCCACCACATGAACCTTTAGAAACATATAAGAAATATCTAAACTCCTTATCTGTATTTCGCTCAAACCCTTCAGCAATTTTATTCATTATAGAAATTGATGCTCTCCAAATTTGATCTCTAAATGAATAATCTTGTGTTTTATTAAAGATCGAATGTATTTCAAGCGTCAATAATCTAGCTTTCTGCCATGCAATAATATTTTCATAGCGATCAACGATTGACTTTCAACATTCGACTTTTAACTTTCTACTCAATTAAAGCTCACTAGCCTTAAGTCTCTCTGCGTTTTCTTCAACAATTAGCCTGTCAATTACACCTTGTAAATCACCATCCATAACAGCTGGTAAATTATACAATGTAAAATTAACACGGTGATCAGTTACCCTTCCTTGAGGATAGTTATAAGTACGAATTTTAGCAGAACGGTCTCCTGTTGATACCATTGTTTTACGTTTAGATGAAATCGCATCTAAATATTTTTGGTATTCCAGATTATATAAACGTGTTCTTAATTCAATCATCGCTTTATCAAGGTTCTTTAACTGCGATTTTTGATCCTGACAAGTAACAACGATTCCTGACGGAATGTGTGTTAAACGAATTGCAGAATAAGTGGTGTTTACCGACTGACCTCCAGGACCTGAAGAACAGTATGTATCTTTACGAATATCCTCTTGTCTTAAATCAATATCAAACTCTTCAGCTTCAGGTAAAACAGCAACTGATGCAGCAGATGTATGAACACGTCCTTGTGTTTCTGTTTGAGGAACACGTTGTACACGATGAACTCCTGATTCATACTTAAGGATACCGTAAACACCTTCGCCGGTAACATTAAATACAACTTCTTTAAAACCACCAGAAGTTCCTTCACTCATATGCGTAACATCAACTTTCCAACCTTGTTTTTCGCAATATTTTGTGTACATACGGAATAAGTCACCTGCAAAAATACTGGCCTCATCACCACCAGTACCAGCGCGAACTTCAACCACACAGTTTTTACCATCTTCCGGATCAGCAGGAATTAAAAGCAGTTTGATTTCTTCTTCCATTTCAGGAAGCTTTTCTTCTAACTCATCCAACTCCATTTTTGCCATCTCTCTCATTTCAGCATCATCTTCCTCTTTTAAGATAGTTTTTGCCTCAGCGATAGTTTCCAGTGTGGATTTATATCTATCATGAGCTTCTGCAACTCTTTCAAGTTCCTTATACTCTTTATTAAGCTTGATATATTTTTTAGTATCTGAAATCACCTCAGGATCAGTTATCTGTTCCGAAACTTCCTGAAAGCGGATTACGACACCACCTAGCATGTCTAATAATTTATTTTCTGCCATGTTAATATTTTATAAGATTTTTAAATAAGTAATAGAAAAACACATCAGATCTTATGACCTGATTATTCCTAATTCCTTATATAAATCCTGAAAGAAGCATATATATTAGTATTTAAATGTTCCAAACTCACTCTTTATAGTAAGTTCTGTATTATCACTCGCTTCGCAACGTCCTACAATTTGAGCATCAATATTAAATGACTTACTAATTTCAATTAATTCAGATGCAATTTCTTCAGGAACATACAATTCCATTCTATGCCCCATATTAAAAACCTTATACATCTCATCCCAGGCAGTACCTGATTGCTCCTGAATGGTTTTAAACAATGGAGGTACCGGAAACAAGTTATCTTTAATAACATGTAAGTTTTCTACAAAATGCAGCACTTTTGTTTGTGCACCTCCTGAACAGTGAACCATTCCGTGTATTTGAGAACGGAATTTATCTAGCATTTTTTTAATAACCGGTGCGTAAGTTCTTGTTGGTGAAAGCACTAATTTACCTGCATCAATATCTACTCCATCAACAGCATCTGTCAATTTTAAACCTCCTGAATAAACTAAATCTGAAGGAACTGTAGGATCGAAACTTTCGGGATATTTTTGAGCCAGATAGTTAGCAAAAACATCATGACGGGCAGACGTTAAACCATTACTTCCCATTCCGCCATTATACTCTTTTTCGTAAGTAGCAGTACCTGATGAAGACAGTCCAACAATGACATCTCCAGCCTGGATATTTTTATTATCAATTACATCAGAGCGCTTCATTCTACAAGTTACTGTAGAATCTACAATGATGGTTCTAACTAAATCACCAACATCAGCAGTTTCTCCACCTGTTGAATAAATAGAAACTCCCATTTCTCTGATATCTGATAACAATTCTTCAGTACCATTAATAATAGCAGAAATCACTTCTCCCGGCACCAAATTTTTATTTCTACCTATAGTTGATGAAACCAGAATGTTATCTGTGGCACCAACACATAGCAAGTCATCCAGATTCATAATTAAAGCATCCTGCGCAATACCTTTCCACACAGAAATATCTCCTGTTTCTTTCCAGTACAAGTAAGCTAACGAAGACTTTGTACCAGCACCATCGGCGTGCATTATATTGCAGTATTCTTCATCTCCACAAAGAATATCCGGAATAATTTTACAAAAAGCTTTAGGATATAGTCCTTTATCGATGTTTTTAATGGCGTTGTGCACATCTTCTTTGGATGCAGAAACACCTCTTTGATTATACCTTGAATCTGAACTCACGAAATAATTATTTTATTTAGAATTTTCGGAGGACAAAAGTAATACAATTTTGTCAGTTATCAATTAAGAGTTTAGGGTAATCATGTATATTATAATATGTAGTGTTTTTTTATCACTTTTCTTTTAAAGAGAATAATGATTTTAAACCCACAACCGGAGATGAATTACAATATCTAACTATCGGTAATATTCAGGTTGATTTTCTGACTGTAATAATCATTTATTGCCTTATCCTTTTTACTTGCATTTAAAGAATTTGAATGCTATTGGCTGCGTAACAGCTAGGGAATGTAAACGTAGCAGAAACGGATATTAGATAAATAAACGTTTAAAATAAAACACATATATCACACATCACCTTCACTAAACAGTGAGCCATAAGTGAGGGAATAGTGAGCAATATGTGAGCGAATAGTGTTTTATATCCGCATCTGCCCCGTACCTGTTCCGAACACAATCCGCAGCAGACTAGTCTATAAATGCTTAAAAAAATACGACATGAAGCTTTTTATATAACAGAGTTTATTCACTCACTTTTATCAAAGGCCTTTGAAGTACAATATTGTATTCAAAATCCTTATCATCTGTTTCGCCCGAAGTAGTAAATTTTACCTTCTCGTTCAGGTAACCTTTTGCAGCAACCAAAAATACATAATCGGTATTTGGTTTTAGCTTCACTTTATAAGATCCGTCTTCAGGAATATTAATTTTTAAAGTTGTTCCATCACTACCAATTAATCTTACGTACGATTCCTGAACTACTTCTTCATTTTTATTTTTGATGGTACCATTCAGTGTAAAGTTTAGTTTTGGAAGAATAAAACTATATAAATTATCGATCCCTTTGGAACTTCCTCTTGACGAAGAAAAAATACCTTCTTCATCTTTTCCTTTAAAGGTAATTCCAAAATCATCAGCTTCGCTATTAATTGGTTTGCCCATATTGGAAACCTGCCAACGGCCTTCTTCATCAATATAAGCCTTAAAAATATCGAGACCGCCAAACCCTATTTGAGTATTAGAACTAAAATACAAACTACCATCATTTCTTACATAAGGAAACATTTCATCGCCAGGCGTATTGATAGCTGAACCTAAATTTTCGGGTTCGCCCCAGCCACCATCTGTATTTGTCGATTTCCAGATATCTTTTCCGCCATAGCCGCCTTCTCTGTCGCTAACAAAATACAGTACGTCTCCTTCAGGTGATATGGCCGGATGGGCCACTATGGTACTATCTTCTCCAATTTTTACAATAGTAGGTTCACCCCATCTTCCTCCACTACGGGCACTGGTTACTATTTCGGCCCCCATTGGTTTTGTTTTGTCATATTTACAACGGGTGTAGTACAACTGTTTTCCATCAGCACTCACATTAGGAGCTCCATCGTCGACCTGAGTAGCATTAATCGGTTCTTCAAATGCCTCAGGATCTGCCCAATTACCTTTTGCATCAATTTTTGAAAAATATAAAGAAGATATCCCCTGACCTGTTATTCTGTTTTTGCGCTTCTTTTTAGTAGCAGTTCGCATAGAAGAAAAGATAACATAGTCGTATGAATCACCAACAAAGGCAGGAGAAAAATCACTAAACTTACTATTCAGTTTTTTCAATTTTGTGATTTGATATCTTTTGGGTTTCACATCCTTTTGAATCATCATACAGGAAGCCAAACCTCTTTGCGCTCTGATATCAGCAGGTACTTCTTCAAGATAGGCTTCATATTCCGGAATAGCCTTCTCTAACTTCCCTGCCTTACGATAGCTTTCTGCCATATAAAAACGAGCTTGTCTTTCAGGGTATTTATATCGTACTGCCTTTGAATAAGCAGATGCTGCTTTGGTAGGCTTATTGGTAATTCGGTAACATTCTCCCATATAATAAGAATATTCACCTTTTGTATATTTATTCTTTTCGCCCGAATAAGCACGTTTGAACAACTCTGCTGCTCTGGTGTATTCGCCTATTTCAAATGATTTACGTGCTAAAGAAACTCTTTTTTTACTTGCACATGAAACAAAAGCAACACAGCTTACTATTATTAATATCTTATTGATGATACTATTTCTCATACTATTTTCTAAAATCAAATGTAAAAGTAACATTTATTAGCTTGGTACAAAAACGTTATATTTTACAGAATATTTTGTTACAAGCCAACAACAAAAGTAATTTTAAAACGTACACCCCCTCAATTTGATTTATAACAGGTATAATATATATTTGCATCTCTAATAGAGGGGAATGGTATGGAGTATATTTTTATTATTTGCTTTGCATTAATAATATTTTTTTCTTTTTCATTAATTACAAAGGCCCACAAAACCTTATCGGAAAGAATATTTGTGGGATGGATATGCCTGCTTGCCATTACTGAGCTTTCATTTTTTTTGAACTCCATTGGATTATTCAGAGACTACACTTTACTTTTTGCTTTTATATGTGACACCCATGTTGTACACGGATCGCTATTTTATTTTTATGTAGTCAGTTTTACCAATCCTGAGTTTAAATTCAAATACCATCATTACATTCACTTGCTTCCATTGGCACTCATCTTTAGTCTTAAAATATACTTTAACAATGTACTGGGTGTAATGGATTGCTATGGTGCCGGATGTTTGCATCAGGGCAATGAGTATGTTGACTTACTAACCTTTTTAAAATTTGGTTTTATTGGAACCTATTTATTTTTAGGTTGGCATGTAGTACATGATAAGGTAATTCATAAAACGGAGACTGATAACCTTGAAAAAATAAGGGCTAACTGGATTAAGAATGTATCTATTGGAGTCATCATTATCTTCTTTTTCTCTGCCGGATATAAAGTTATTTACAGATTAGGATTTGATATTTTAGGAAATGATGTTACCGTTATTAACCTGATGGTTTCATTCTTTATACTCGTGTTTTTATACATGGGTAATTCATATGCTTATATTTTTGTTGCTCCTTACCAGGGCAAAGGGGTAGATCTTGATAAAAGTAAGAAACCTGTTGCAGACACACCAACACCTCAACCCAACACCAATAATGAAATCAATGATATTGACCAGAAATACACTATTATTGAAAGATATCTTAATCAAGAAAAGCCTTATTTAAAAGGACAGGTAACAGTAAGAGAACTATCAGACAACATACAAATACCACAAAATGAAATATCGCATATTATTCAAATAAAAAGTGGTAAATATTATACTGATTATATGAATGAATATAGAGTGCAAGCCTTAAAGGAAAAACTTGATGATTCTGCCAATGATAGTTTTACAATCTTATCCATTGCTCTGGATTGTGGTTTTGCTTCTAAATCTAGTCTAAACCGAATTTTTAAACAACATACCGGAATTACGCCTACAGAATATAGAAATAGTAAGCATTAGAGAGGTCTACAGTCCATAGTCGGCAGTCTACAGTCAGCAGTCGGCAGTCAGCAGTCAACAGTCTTCAGTTAGCAGATGGAAGAGAATGCTTATTCGTTGATTTGACTATTTGCTCAATAGGAATGGTGGATAGATAATTATCTTAACTTAAAAAAACGCTACAAACAATATAATTTACATTATCAACACCCTTACTCAATCACAATCGCGCAACAATAAATATAATTTAAAACACCACACCCCACCATAAAACACGCCCCCTTTAAATTAACAGTATATATACCAACACACCCCTATACATTTTCACCCCTTATTGTTTAAATAATTCACTTTTTATAATTCAGAGCAAAATCCAACAACATTTTTCACTTCAGAAACCTAATTTTTTATTAAGCCAAATCATTTAATTCTGAAATCATACATACCTGGCATTCAGTACTTAGGACGGCCTATATTTTTTTGGGTCTTTATAAATAGGTGCCACTTTTCATTTTTAGGGCGATGCAAGTCTTTTAATTATAGACTTTTACACAAGAATAATGTAGAAAGTATATTTATGAAGAAGTTTTTTAATAAAAATGGCATCAGAACATTAATACAGCTAGGTATTTTAGGTGTAGCCATTTTTTGGTTAATCAGGGTTCTGATAGATCCTAATTTATACGTAGATTTTGAGGCATATTGTCCAATGGGGGGAATACAATCATTATTTACTTTTCTTGAAAACGGTGCATTAGCATGCTCAATGGCAGGAATGCAACTCGTTTTAGGAATTGTTTTGATGATTTGTGTATTATTATTCAGTAAGTTATTCTGTGGTTATATCTGTCCACTAGGAACCATTGCTGAATGGTTTGGTAAAATTGGTCGTAAATATAAAATACAAATAACAATACCAACCACCGCAGATAAAATACTACGTTTATTTAAGTACTTATTATTAGGGATTACTTTATATTTTACCCTATCAACCAACGAGTTGTTTTGTAAAAGTTACGATCCTTTTTTCGCTATATTTTCAAGGTTTGGTACTGATGTTATTCCTTGGATGGCTATCACTGCAATTGCGATATTAATGATTGGTTCCACAATAATTCCAATGTTTTGGTGCAGATACGCATGCCCGTTAGGTGCGTTATCTACATTATTTAAACACATTTATGTAGTTGTTGCATTAGTCATTATTTACTTGATAATTTACTTCTTTAAATTGGAAATTAGTTGGATTTATCCTTTATTAGCATTGTTCGTAGCCGGATACTTTTTTGAAGCTATTTTACCAGAAAAAAGTAAGAGTTTACAAATGCTAAAGATTACACGAAATACCAATTCTTGTATTGATTGTGGACTTTGTTCAAAAAAATGTCCTCAAGGTATTGATGTGGCTTCTCTTGAAGTAGTTAATCATGCCGACTGTAATCTTTGTGGCGAATGCGTAGGTAGTTGTCCGGTTTCAAATACCTTACTTATCAACAACAAAAACAACTTTAGATGGATGCCGGTACTTGCCTTAGCCATATTGGTATTAGGAGGTATTTACCTGGGTAGTAAACTTGAAGTTCCAACAGTAAATATAAATTGGGGAACAGAAGAACAGCAGAACAGAAGCGATGTTGTTGAGTATTCTGGTCTTAAAAATGTAAAATGTTACGGAAGTAGTATGTCATTTGTGAATCAAATGAAAACTGTGCCAGGTGTTATTGGTGCTGCCACATATGTTAACTCACATACTGTTAAGGTTTGGTTCGATACCTTGGAAACAAAGGCAGCTACAGTTAAAAAAGCACTTTTCAGTCCGGTTCGTGTACATATTAAAGATGCAGCAAACGACAGCTTAAAAGTGGCTATCTTAAATGCTAAAATATATAATTTCTTTGATCAAATGGATGTATTCTATTTGGATCAGATTGTACGAGAAGATGATAACATTTACAGCTTTGAATCTTCATTTGGAGAACCCGTTAACATTAAGTTTTATGCAGATTACAACATCAATATTGATTCCCTGGAAAAAAGTATTGAGCGTAAGTATGTAACCATAAAAAGTGGTGATAAGGAATATCAGCACAGTATTAATTTCAAAGTTTCTGATATATCCAGATCAAAAGATTATACCACAGGTTCTGACTTGAAGAGAGGAATGTTTTTACCATTCAAAAGAGCCTTTAATGATCGCAACAAATACAGCAATGATCAGTTATTGTCGTTTGAAATGACCTTTGATTCATACCCTCGTAATGAGCAAAAAATGCCATATCTGGTGAATCATGTTGGTAAAAAGAATCCATATGTTGTAGGAATGATCACCTACTACAGAACAAAACCTACATTGCGTGTTTTCTTTGTAAAAGACAAGACTACTCCTGATGAAGTTGTTAACCTAATAACTCAGGAAAAACTATCCATCGAATATGACAATGGTGTGTCTGAAGAAATAGACAATCCTTACACATTTAAGTAAAATTTCAGAAGCAGATTTATATCAGTCTACATGTAGTCATTTACCTATAATAGGTGATTGCTGGTAGTCTGATATAAGTCTAGCTTTATCCCCGAAAGGGAATATAACTCAATCAATATTAATTTATAACCTTTTAAATTTTTTAAAGATGAAAAAGCTTTACTCATTATTGGTAGCATGTATCGCTACTACAATTGGATTTGGCCAGATTACATTAGTAGAGGACATCAATCCGGGCACCAATGGTTCTACCTTTGGTTATCCGTATATATTTGATGGCTACATATACTTTAGAGCTGATGATAAAGATGATGCCGAGGATCACGGTTCAGAATTATGGAAATCAAACGGAAGCGAAACTGCACTAATTGACTTAAAGGACGGATTAGGTGTTGACTCAAAACCTTTTGGATTTTTCGAACTGAATAATAAGCTATTTTTCTCAGCTCAAGCCCCAACCAGTAGAAGTAATTATCAATGGGAATATGATCCTTCTACAGGCGATTTTAAAGATATAGCATTATATAATTTTTATTCAACTAGTGTTCAACCTGTAATTATCAACAACAATGCTTATTTCGGAAGATGGAATGACAGCTATCACTTGTTCCAATTTGATGGTACTTCAGAACCTACAAGAGTTGACAATTTGGCTTCCGGCATTATGGATGAATACGTTAGAGATATAATATATTATAATGACAAACTAGTTCTTTATATGAAAAATAACCTTGAAGACAAAAATAATCCTCAAGGTACAGAAGTAGGCACTGAATTATATCTTTATGATTTTACCAGTAAAACATATAGCCTGATTAAAAATATAGAAACAGACTATATAACAGGACCTGGAGACTTTAATAGTTCAGGAATATCAAACTTCACTATTTTAAATAATACTTTATATTTTGAAGCCCAGGGTCATTTATGGTCAACAGATGGCGAAGTAGCTGAAGGCACTACTCCGGAAGCTACTGGAGTTACAGAACAATTGTTAGATATTGAAAGTGTATCAAACTTCTTTGCCTGGAATAACTTATTACTATTTAAAGGAGACGATGCCAATAGCATATCTCAACTTTTTGTTTATGATCCACAAACAGGTAATGCAACCCAATTAAGTTCCAATGGAACACTTGACCATAATCCAAATGATTATACTGTTGCTGGTGATGGATACGTTTATTATACAGGTGTTGAAGATTCTAGTACAGGTGATCCTGAAGAAGTAGGTATTAGTTACTTATATAGAACTGATGGCTCTATCATACAAAAAGTGTTTGGTAATACTAATTTTTCAGGTTTTGATGATATGATACTACTTGATGGAATATTATATTTTGAAGCAACAGACGGTACTGTAGGGGAAGAATTATACAAATTAGACCCAGCAACAATCACAGCAAATGATGTTGCAACTGGTATAGAAGACGAACTATATATTAAAAACTTAAGCCTCTATCCTAATCCTACAAAAGGTACAATTAATATTAGTGGATTAGAAACTTCGGATGTTGCATATACCGTTTATGACATTTCAGGAAGAACTATTCAATCCGGTATCACAAACACTCAAATCAGCTTAAATTGTGCACCTGGTATTTATATTATTGAATTAAAAGATGGTAACAAAATAACCACTCACAAAGTACAAGTTAAATAATTGTGTAGATAAATATTGAAGGCTATCATGATATTTAGATAGCCTTCATTTTATATAATTACACAATAAACAGCAACCGATTTTATACCTAATGCCAATATGCATTTTGCAATATAATTAACTGGAATAGCCAAGAAAAAAGATAATAAATGAAGATATTTGTAAGCATACTATTAGCCAGCCTACTTTTTTCCACAAACTTATTGGCACAAACAGAAGGAAGAGTAATTACTGGCCGTATCCTTGATGCCGCAGATCAATCTCCTATAATTGGTGCCAATGTTGTAATACTCCCATTCTACAGGGGAACCGTATCTGATCAAAATGGAGAATTCAGATTGACTGTTAAAGAATCCAGTACTCAAAACCTTGAATTGATGGCTACTTTTATTGGCATGACAACAGTAAAAATACCGATCACTTCAGAGAACGACTACGAGATTAAACTGGAAAGCTCTATCAATGAATTAGATCAAATTATAATAACCTCATCATACGGAACAAAAAAACTAAAAGAAGAAGTTGTTGGTAGTATATCAAGCATTCAGGCAAAAGACATTCAGGTGGAACAAGCTTTTGAAAGTGTTGATAAAATGCTTGATGGTCAAATAGCCGGGGTTTCAATCGAAGTGGGTTCTTCTCCACTTGATCCAGTTCAAATTGATATCAGAGGACAAGGTACATTAACGCCAACAAGCAATGCTGTATTAACTACATCAGCCCAACCTCTTATTATTATTGATGGAGTTATAATGAGTGAAGAGAGTGGTATTGACAATGAGTTATTTGATGGTAGTGGATCATTCTCTGAAAATTTCCAAAATCCAATTGCTCAGATTGCACCAGAAGATATAGAATCCATCAATGTACTAAAAGATGCTGCTGCAGTAAGTATATACGGTGCGGATGGGGCCAATGGTGTAATCCTTATCACAACAAAAAAAGGTAAAAAAGGCAAGATAAAATTCCATGCATCAACACAACATGGTACTTCACAAGCTATTAATCGTATAAAATACTTAAACGGAGAACAATACACCGAAGTTCGTAATGCATATTTGAGTAATACCGGTCAGGAAACCACACCTTATAATGGTGTAGATACAGATTGGTACGATCTTTTAAATCGAAATGGTTCTTTCCATAAATATGCATTTGATGCTTCAGGAGGAAATGACCATCTTGTTTTTAGGGTTGGGATGAGTTACCTTAAAAATAACGAACCTCAGGATGGCAACTATTCTAGCCAATATCGTTTAAGTACCTCATTAGGCTACAAGACAGACAAATTTAATGCTAGCTTACAACTGAATCCTAGTATTAACGAAAAAATAAATCCAAACACTTATTATTCATATGCATTTGCACCGAATATCCCCGTATATAACGAAGACGGTTCTTATGCAGTTATGGGTGTTACAGGCCTGGCAAATCCATTAGCTGCAATAGATCAAAATAGAAATAAAACCAATACAAAAGGTGTAATTGGTAGTATAAACCTTGGTTACGACATCACCTCAAACTGGAATTTAAAAACACAGCTAGGAATAGACTATAAAGATAAAGAGCAAGATCGTTACTTTTCAGGCGAAAATGAAAGTGGACAGGCCAATGGCTCATTTAACTACGAAGGTGTAACCTACCCTAATTGGGGAAGAAGAGTTATTAACTATAGAGAATCATTGGGATGGAACTGGCAGCTAACAACTTTCTTTCAAAAAAATCTGAATGCAAACCACTATATTAGCATTACTGGGGGCCTGGAGTTAAGGGAAGAAACAAAAGATATGGAGCGCTATATGGCTACAGGCTTTGTAAATCCAAATAAAATAAACTCAGTATATAACGCAGTTAGAGGAACTGATGACCCAAATACACCAGAAAGTGAAAATTATAATTCTTATTTATATGGAAGTGATACGGATGACAATTCCAGAGTTTCTCTATTAGGTCAATTTAACTATGCATTTAAAAAGAAATATTTTTTTCTTGCCAACTTCCGAAGAGACCAAAGTTCAGTTTTTGGAGATGACACTGACGTAGCCTATAATGGGGGTATTGGTGCTAGCTGGATACTTTCAAAAGAAAACTTTTTAAGCAATGCCAATTGGATTGATTTATTAAAAATAAAAGCAAGTATGGGTTCTACCGGAAACTCCAGAATTGGTTCTTATAGATCTAAAGGATTATACACTTTTGAATCTGATTATACCGGATACAATCTTTTACCATATGCAAACGCTCAAACAGCACCAAACAGTAGTTTAGGATGGGAAGTGAATATTAAATATAATGTTGGATTCGACTTTAACTTTTTATCACGCTATACACTTACTGTAGACTACTTTTATGATAACATAAAAGACATGATTTCATCAAGAGACGTCCCTTCTGAAACAGGATATTCTTCTGTACAAATTAACGGGACAGACATGTATAACAAAGGACTTGAATTAAACTTTACTGCCCGATTAATAGATGCAGATGCTTTTAAATGGCGCATGAATTTTAATATTGCAACCTTACAAAACAAAATAACATCAGTACGAGACTTCGGTGATGATTTTTCAACAGCTAGTCAAGCTACTGCCATCAAAGAAGGCTATAGTACTTCTGATATTTGGGGAGTTAACTGGGTTGGGATTGATCCATCAACAGGTAGAGATTTAGTTAAAAAAGATGGTCAAATAATGGACGCCCGTACTTATTACGAAAACTACGAGACTTCGGATGCAGAACCAATTGGTAATACACAAGCTGATTTTTATGGTGGATTTGGCACTACTTTTACTTATAAAAACAAGCTTAATTTAAGTATTAGCGGAGCCTACAAATACGGTGCAGATAAAATGGTTAGTCGCGATCTGATTTCTAACTACAGAATTACAACAAACCGTAATTTAAGTGTTAATGCCTATGATTACTGGCGAGGTCCTGGTGATATTTCAACACAACAGGCACCTACAAATAACGAACAAATACTAGCCAATTCGAGTAAATATTTATACGACACTTCGCACCTTAAAATTAAAAGTATCACCTTGTCGTATAACATACCTGTACAAAAACTTAAAATTGGATTAAAAAGCCTGGCTTTTAACGTCAATGTCACCAATCCGGCTATATTTTATAAGGTTAAAAGTCCTGCAGGTAAAAATGGCATCAAAGAATTTATGTATACCTATCCGCAAGCCCGTACTTGGACTGCCGGTTTAAATGCTTCATTTTAATCTGATTAAACAAATAATTGATTTAGCATGAAACGAACAATTATATATCTTACAATATTAGTATTTACTTGTAGTTCCTGTAGTGATTTCCTGGAACAGGAACCTGGTAGCAGAACCTCCATTGATGAAATATTTTCAAACTACGAAGGCTTTAAAATGGCTCTAAATGGTGCCTACTTAGATATAGAATCAATGGCAAGTGGTGAAAGGGTTGCAGTATATGCAGACCTATTAGGTGGCAACATTAACTTTACTCCTTCTGAAAGTTCTCATAACATCAGAATACCCTATACTATTGAAAACGTGTATTCTTTTGCCGATAAAGCAGACGACAGTGATATGTCGGTATACGGTGCATGTTATGAAATTATTAATGAAGCCAATCAAATTTTAGAGCATTTAGATGTTTTAACCGATGCAACAGAAGATGAAAAGTCTCAATTAACTGCTGAATGTCTATGCATAAGAGCTTTTGCTCATTTTACTTTGGTTAAATATTATGCACAAAACTATTCGTTTACAGCAGATGCTTCTCATTTGGGCATTATTTGTAACACACAAACACAACAGGCTGGAGTTGACTATCCAGCAAGACTTAGCGTAAAAAGCTCATATGATATTATTCTTAAAGATTTAGAAGATGCCCTGTCCTACTTTACTTCAAACAATGTATTAAGCGGACCTTTGTATTCTTATTTTAATTCAACCTCGTGTAAAGCATTATTAGCACGCGCAGCATTATACAGTAACCACTATCAAACTGCCATGGACTATGCCGGCGATGTTATTTTAAACAGTGGAATTCAGTTAATGGATAAAGAAAACTATGTTGAGGAATGGAAAAAACCGGACTCACCTGTTTCTGAAATTATATTGGAATTATCAGCTAAAGTAGATGATGAAGGAGCATTTCAAACTGCAAATACACTTGCCGGTCATTATGGGCTTTTTGAAGCAACGAATGATTATGAGAGATACTGTGTAAGTAATGATTTATTAAGCCTTTTTGAAACCGGCGATGTAAGAGGTGAACAAATGTTTCAGGAATACGGAATCAATACAGTTGTTGAAGGAGAAGCAAACCTGGTTAATTTACCCTATTATTTTACCAATAAATTTCAGGATAACCCGGGAAATCCACTTTTAAGAATGAGTGAAATGTACTTAATCAGAGCCGAAGCTTATGCTCGTTTAAATGAACCAGAAAATGCTTTAACTGACTTAAATACCTTAAGAGAGCAAAGAGGTGCTGCACTTGCTAACATTGATGATGATTTATTGGATGAAATTTTTATTGAAAGACGTAAGGAATTATGTTTTGAGAAACATTTATTTTTTGATATTGCAAGATTTCATAAAAACGTAGAACGTAATTCAGGATGCATTGCAACTACTTGTAATCTGAATTATCCTTCGGATTATTTTATCCTACCTATTCCTAAAAACAACATTGATTTAAACTCAAATTTAAAACAAAATGAAGGTTATAACTAAAATATTAATTCCATTAGTTTTACTATTAGCAATAGTTTGGGGATGCGAATCAGAACAAATTATTGGTGAAACCATATATAATGGACCATCATTTCTTCGCTTTTACTTAATTACCAATAGCAATGGCGAACCGATTGGTGATAATGAATTAGAAATAGGAAAAGAACCTGCAGAGACCATTATTTACCAATCATTGAAACCACTAAAAATCCCTGTTTCCCTGACTTATCCGGGTTTAGACAAGGATGTTAAAGTTAAATTTTCAACTAACATTAATAGTGATTTTAATCAATTTACGATCAATCCAAGTGACGAGCTTAATTTTAATAGTAACAAACTTCTGGATACTATAACCATTTCTTTTGAGGAAAGATGGGACGCTTCAGTTAGTAATTCAATTAATTTTGAATTAATTGAATGTGATGATAATTCCGTAGCACTCGGACAGCTAAATGATTTTAATGAAAACAAAACTTTATCTGTATCATTGGGTAATGTGATTACAACCTCATCTTTTTCAACCAACAGAATTGAAATTAACGGAACCGCAGGAGAACAGATTGAATTTGAAGTATTATTCAACAATGGATTTCTACCTCAGGAAATAGAAACTATAGATTTATTCAGTGAAATAAAAGGATTTGAATATAGCTTAGATCGAATTATTGAAGAAGAAAATCATGAAAGCATCAAGTACATTATGACTTTAACTAATGATATTCAAAACGATGAGGTAACATATACAACCACTTTAGCATTAAACGAGGGAACTGTTTATAATCCCACAGGAAATACAGTATTACAAATTGTAAAACCATTAAATATTGCACGTGATAAAGCGGTTTATACCTCTGCAATTTTTTATGATTTAAACAATCCATATTACAAAACTTACGGTGAAAACTGGATGTGGTCTTCAGGTGATGATATTTGTAAATGGAGGGCTTTTAACGCATATACATTTCCTGTTGTAGTTGATAAAAATAATGACAACGCAATTTTGTTTAGCGATAATGGGACTGAGGACGAAAGTGATGACATCTACCATCATGCATTTAGAATTGGATTCAGGGATATTAATGATAATAGAACAACCAATTCATTTGGCTTAAAAAATTGGTTTAACAATGAATCTACTTCACCTGATCTTTCTCCTGGATTAAACATTCCTGAAGCACTTGAATTTTTTCCAAAAGATGGAGTCAGTGAAACTGAAGGTACCGTTTTAGTTATTCCACAAATAATTACGGTCTCAAGCAAAGAGGGAGTTAGTCATAACATTTCAATATCAGGAGAAGGAACATACCAGGAAATTTCTGCAGGACTGTTTGAAATTACATTAGAATTTAAAGCTACAAATGAGGAAGTTTTTGGTGGGACTCAGGTTTCATACTATAAAATATATAATAGCAGAAGCTATGGAGGCGATCCTGAACCTATAGATTACGGATGCATTGAACCTGTTGATTTATAAAAACATTAACTTAATATAAAAGTATACAAGACAATAAATAACATGAGAATATATTTTTTGATATTGAGCCTTTTTTTAGGCTCAATAGTATTAAAGGCAGAGGATGAAAATCACGAGAAAAAAACAAATGGTAAGATTAAGCCTTATAATAAAATTATCACAAGTGATTTTGATTCAAAAAAAGGATTATTTACAGTACATAAAAGTGATGAAAAAGTATATTTCGAAATTCCGGACTCATTATTTAGTCGTGAATTTTTAATAGCTTCTCAAATTGCTGAAGTGAGTGATCCTGATGGAGGTAAAGGATTCGCCGGCGAGTTAAGACGGAATCCTATCGTAATTAGATTTTCTCATGACGATAAAAATGTATATTTATTGACCCCTAATAGCAAAGAAACTATTACCCATGAAAGCGGGAACATTAAAAATGCATTTGAACGCAATTACCTGGATCCTGTTTTAGAAACTTTTCCTATAAAAACATATAGTAGCGATAGTTCTGTTGTAATAGATGTAACTGACTTTTTTGCCAGCGAATTGCCTATTGTAACTCCTTTTGCAAGCAAAGGTAAACCAGGAAAACTGGATAAGGCATCATCTTATTTAGATAAGGTTCAGGTTTTTGAAGAAAATATTGAACTACAATCGTATTTTAATTACAGTACAAACTCATATCCTTTTAGAGCGCTGTTAAACAGGTCAATTGTTCTTTTACCCAAAGAAACAATGATGCCACGTTTATCTGATCGAAGAATCAACTTTTTTTCAAGTAGCAAAAAGTATTTTTTAGATAATGGATATACATCTTTGCAAGAATCTTATATCCACCGTTTTAAATTAGAACCTAAAGAAACTGATATTGATGATTATTTGAAAGGTAAATTAGTTGAGCCTAAAAAACCAATTATTGTTTACGTGGATAATGGACTTCCTGAAAGATGGAAAAAATACGTTATGCTTGGTATTGAAGATTGGCAAAAAGCATTTGAAGCCAGCGGTTTTAAAAATGCCATTCAGGCAAAACCCTTTCCAAACAATCCTGATTTCAACCCAGATAACTTGCAAAACACCTGCTTTCGATATGTTCCTAACTCAACCATAAACGCTCAAGGTACGCGATGGATTGATCCTCGTTCCGGCGAAATTCTAAAGGGTGATATCTACTGGTTTGCTGATGTTATTGAAAAACTGCACGACTGGCGTTTGGTGCAATGTGGCGCCGTAGAAGAAGCTTCTCGTGAAAAAATATATTCAGATGAAAAGATGGGACGGCTAATTCGCTATGCTGTAGCTCATGAAATGGGACATACTTTAGGTTTTCAGCATAATATGAGAGCATCATATGCTTTCCCTGTTGATTCATTACGTTCGGCCACTTTTACAAACAAATATGGTTCAACTCCGTCAATAATGGATTATGCCCGTAATAACTACATTGCCCAACCTGGCGACAATGTTACTGCGCTTGCTCCTCCTCTATTGGGTGTTTATGATATATTTGCAGTTGAATATGGCTATAAGTGGTATCCTAATATCACCAAACCATCAGATGAATACGAAACTTTAAATCAATTGCTTTTAGACCAGGCTGATGATCCAACATTCCGTTTTACACCTCAATTTGCAATGGGAATTTCCGGAGATCCTGCAGCCCAGGCTGAAGCTTTAGGTGATGATGCAGTAAAAGCAGGTACTTATGGAATGAAGAACCTGAAATATATTATGGAACACCTGGTTGAATGGTGTACCGAACCAAATAAGGAATACGATTACTTACGCCAGATTTACAAAGAAGTAACAAAACAATACGAACGCTATCTTGAACACTCTATGTCGTACATTGGTGGGGCTTATCAGTATTTTTCAGTTGAAGGAGAAGATATTCCGTTGTTCACTCCTGTAGAGAAAGAAAAACAGATTGAAGCTATAAATTGGGTTGTTGAAGAAATTGCAGAGAGTAAATGGTTACTCAATAAAGATATTGAAGACCGATTAGGTTCTTTGAAAAATGATTATTACAAACTAATTGTAGGATCTCTGGATCAAATGATGAATGGTTTCTTTTTTCAGCGAATTGAAACTTATCGCCCGGTATTTTCTTCAGAAGAATATTTAAGTGAACTAAGCAATCTTATATGGGGATTAGCAAAAGATGGTGAATTATCAGAAACAGACATTATTCTTCAACAAGCCTATGTGCACAATTTAATAAACATGGCTTATGGTTCAAAAAATCATTTAAAGCCCAATGCATCTTCTAAATTATTTAATTCTAACATTAATGCTGAAGATGCACTTACCTCAGGCAATGCAGCTAAAATAAGCTTTGCTGATCATTTTGTTGTTATGGCTGCTTTAAATGAATTGGGACAAGCTGAGAAACTTGTAAAAAGTAAAATGAAAGGAGCCAATAAAGCGCATTACACTTTACTTTATAAAACAATAACTTCAAATAAGTAATTCATAAAAAAACGGAGTACTAAATCATAATAATAGTACTCCGTTGTTGTTAAAATCACCCTTAATCAAACAGATAGTTTCTTGCAAATTTTGTTTGTCATTAATTCTTGTTTACATTCACTAAACGCTCTTTTTTATTACATAAGTTGTCCAACTCTATATCAACACAAAACATTTCCTTATTCCCATTGAGTTTATTAATCATAACATGATTAGAATATACATGTACCGGCTTACCATTTTTTCCTTTTAAATAAAGCTCGCCTGAAGGTATAGGTTCATTATTTTCGTACCAATTTACAATACCGGCAATAACATTATCTTTAATTTTATCAGGAATAATTAGGTCTTCTAATTTCCGTCCTAAAGCTTCTTCACTTGTATAACCATATAATGATTCACTTGCTTTATTCCAATAGATTACGCATCTATCTTTATCATAGCCCTGAACGGCAATATTATCAACATCATTAAAAATAGAATGAAACCGATTATCACTTTCCTTGAGTTTTTTATCTGCTTCCAAACTTTTAGTTATATCGGTAAAAAACACTAATGTATTGCCATCATCCAATTTAATGGCTTTTATTTTACAAAAACGAATTTCCTTTAACTGATTTAAGTAAGGTAAATCAGCAGATCCACTACCCTGTTTGTCAACTTTTTCAAAAAGATTATCACCCATCTTTTTTGCAAAATCAGGAATCAGATCCCAAAATGTCAATTTTTCCAATTCGCGTCTGGCACACCCAAAAATATTTCCCATTTCTGAATTTCCCTCATATATCTTTTTATTAGGGTAAAGCACCATTATACCGTAAGGTGAATTTTCAAGATAACTAATGAATTTATCATTATTCATTGATAAATCTTCATTTGCTTTGATTAGTTTTTCTTTGTTCAAAAGCAACTCATTATTCACTCTTCTAAAGGCACTATTCTTTTGTTTTTGATGTAGTAATCTACCTCCCTGTATAACACCATATAAAAGGATAAATCCTATAAAAATTAAACGATGATACAATTCAACACTTGATATTTGAAAAAAAGCAATATCAGAATAACTTTTACCCTCAGAAAAAAATAAATAATCAATGGTTGAATCTAAAAACCAAACCAGGATAGCATAAAGTATTGTGACAGAAAAGTGCTTGACCTTTATTATAACTTCATCTTTCATAATTTCAGGTATTAGGTTTACTATAAAAACTCTAAATATTGATATAAAAGGCACTTATAATGAACCTTTGTATATTCAATTTACGATTTTTTTTTGATTGAAAATAAATATTTTTCGAGTTTACACTTATCAATACACTGAGAATATCAAAAAATGGGATAAAAAAAAGGCAACATAAAACTATGTTGCCTTTCTATTTTAGCTCTCCTACCTAATTAATAAATATCATACAAACCCTGCTTATCATGCCCTTCAAACGATATTTATTATTCTTTTATAACACCCAACAAATCATAACTAAAAATTTTTAATAACCTTAAAACATCTAATGATGCATCTATAACTAACTCCAAATTCTTTTTTGACGAATATGCTTTATATTACGACAAACATTCATTTTTGTTTGACTAAAATACCCAACAACCACCACAACACCCTCTAACACCTTGTATTTATGATCATTATACAAGTGTTAATAAATCATAAATTAAAAAATAGTGTGATTTATCATGAAATCTATTGTAATTTATGGGCAGTTTTATAATCATTCCAATCTAAAAATACTTTTTGTATGAAAAAACCTATTTTTCAATGGCTTATTCTAAGTCTCATTCTGTTTTCATGTACAAATACACAAAAGCAGTTGCAATTATTACCAGCTAACCTACCTAATCCTCCTAAAGCAGAAAAGAAGGATTCCTTATTAACTATTCATAATGACACAAGAGTTGACCCGTACTTTTGGATGCGTTTAACTGATGAGCAAAAGAATGCTTCGGAACCGGATGCACAAACTCAAAAGGTTTTAGATTATTTAAATGCAGAAAATAATTATACTGATTCAGTAATGAAGAATACAACATCTCTACAAACAAAATTATTTGATGAGATTGTAGGACGTATTAAAAAAGACGATGAATCTGTTCCATATTTTTCAAATGGATATTGGTACTATACCAAATACGAAAAAGATAATGAATACCCTGTTTTCTGTAGAAAAAAAGAAACGCTTGAAAATGAAGAACAAGTTATTTTAAATGTTAATCAACTGGCCAAAGGTCACGAGTACTATGCTGCCACAGGTTTAATCATTAGTCAGGATAATAAAATACTGGCATTTGCTGAAGATACAATAAGTAGAAGAGTATACACTATACGCTTTAAAAACCTCGAAACTGGTGAATACTATAATGATGAAATTCCTAATACGCAACCTGGCGGTGCCTGGGCTAACGACAATAAAACATTCTTTTATACTTCAAAAAACAAGGTTTCGCTATTGAGTGAAAAAATATGGCGACATGAGCTGGGTTCAAAAACGGCTAAAGATGTAATGGTTTATCACGAAAAAGATCCATCTTTTTACATCGGTGTATATAAATCTAAGTCAGACAAATACATAATCATTTCGGAAGGAAGTACATTAGTTAGTGATTACCAAATATTAAAGGCTGATAATCCTAAAGGAACCTTTAAACAATTTACTCCCAGAGGTACTGACCACCTATATTACTTGTACCATTACCAGGATAAGTTTTACATATTAACCAATAACGAAGCCAGAAATTTCAGGTTAATGGAAACACCAGAAAATAAAACAGATATTAGCAATTGGAAAGAAGTAATACCACATCGTGAAGATGTTTTGTTGAAAGATATTGATATTTTTAGTGACTTTCTTGTGGTTACCGAAAGAAAAAATGCTTTAATACACTTACGCATTATCAATCAAAAGACTAAAGATGAACATTACCTGAACTTTGGAGAGCCGGTATACATTGCCTATACAACATCAAACAACGATTTTAACACCACAAAGCTTAGATATGTATACAGTTCTATGACCACTCCAGCTTCTACAATTGATTATGACATGAATCAAAAAACAAAAGAAATAAAGAAAGTACAAGAAGTTGTTGGTGGGCATAATCCATCAGAGTACGTTACAGAACGCAAATGGGCTACCGCCACAGATGGAACTAAAATTCCTCTTTCGGTTGTATATAAAAAAACAACACTATTAAACGGTACAGCACCTTTGCTATTATATGCTTATGGTTCTTATGGTAATTCTATTGATCCCTGGTTTAGCTCAACACGACTAAGTTTGCTTGACAGAGGTTTCATCTATGTTATTGCTCATATACGTGGCGGACAGGAAATGGGAAGACAATGGTACGAAGACGGCAAAATGATGAACAAAATAAACACATTTACGGATTATATTGATTGTAGTAAATTTTTAATCAATGAAAATTACACTTCGCCTGAACATCTATATGCAATGGGTGGTAGTGCTGGAGGATTACTAATGGGCGCAGTGGTTAATATGGCTCCTGAATTATATAATGGGGTTATTGCAGCCGTTCCTTTTGTTGATGTAGTATCAACCATGCTTGATGAAACTATCCCTTTAACTACCAACGAATTTGATGAATGGGGAAATCCTAAAGAAAAAGACGCCTATGATTATATGATGAAATACTCTCCATATGATAATGTAAAGGCGCAAAACTATCCAAATATGTTGGTTACAACTGGCTTATTTGATTCTCAGGTACAATATTGGGAACCTGCTAAATGGGTGGCCAAATTAAGAGACTTAAAAACAGATGATAACTTACTGATGATGCACACAAACATGGAAGCAGGTCATGGTGGAGCTTCCGGGCGCTTTAAAAGATATAAAGAAACTGCATTAGAATACAGCTTTATGTTTATGCTCGAAGATATTTCAGAATAATTACCTTTTATTAAGAAAAAAAACGAGGCTATCTCAAATGAGATGGCCTCATTTATGTTTTAACGATACCATTAATAAAACACAATCTTCCTTAGGCATCATAATCTATATAAAAAATATTATTAAAACATGATTAAGTAACTATTTTTATTAATTGAGAAGGAATAATATTTGTTTCATACATTTATTTAGGAATCGAATTGCATATTTAAATATCTTTATGCCCAATTTTAACTCAATTAGCAATATACAAACACAATTACATTAAAATTAAGACATACCATGAATTATAAATTGACTATTATAGTTCCTGTATTTAACGAAGAGGAGAACTTGATACGTGTGGAAAAGGAATTGGCAAGCTATATAAAAAATGCTCATGTCCCTACAAAGATTTTATTAGTTAATGATGGCTCATCTGATAATAGTCAACAACTTATAGAAACAATCTGTAAACAAAATAACGATTTTGAATATATTTCTTTTACCAAAAACAATGGTTTAAGTGCTGCCATAAAAGCAGGTTTTGATTATTCAGATACTGAGCTTGTTGGTTATATTGATTCTGATTTGCAAACAACTCCTGAAGACTTTAATCTTCTACTTCAATATACCGATGAATATGAGATTGTAACTGGTATTAGAGCAACAAGAAATGATGGATTTGTGAAACGTTTTTCTTCTAAATTTGCCAATTCTTTCAGAAAAGCTTTTACTCATGATGGTGTTGTTGATACAGGTTGTCCTTTAAAAATCATTCGTACTTCATACGCAAAGAAAATACCGATGTTTAAAGGTTTACATCGCTTTTTACCTGCCATGATTTTATTACAAAACGGTAAAATAAAACAGGTTCCGGTAAGACATTTCCCAAGAATTGCAGGAGAAGCTAAATTTGGTTTATCAAATAGGTTAGTTGGTCCGTTGTTAGATTGTTTTGCATATTTATGGATGAAGAAAAAATATATTAACTACGAAATTGACACAAAATCGTAATGAATAACTTTATTGTTTTATCTATAGGATTTTCTGCTCAAATACTGTTTTCATTAAGGTTAATTATACAGTGGATTACCTCTGAAAAAAAGAAGCAAGTTGTTACACCTTCTATTTTTTGGTTTTTTAGTTTATTCGGATCCATACTACTATTTATCTATGGCGATTTAAGAGATGATTTTGCCATCATGCTGGGGCAAGGTTTAAACTACTTTATTTACATTCGTAATCTGCAACTGCAAAACAAGTGGAAAAAGTTTCCTGCAGTTATTCGTGTGCTCATTTATTTGTTCCCAATACTGATCACAGCCTATTACTTTAATAACAACCAATTAGATATTCAGCAATTATTTAAGAATGAAAACATTCCTTTCTGGTTGTTATCTTTAGGTATTATTTCACAGATAACTTTTAACTTTCGTTTTATAGTACAATGGATTTATTCTGAAAAAAGAAAGGAATCTTATCTCCCTATCACATTTTGGATTTTAAGCTTTATTGGAGCATTACTCATTATTATCTATGCTATTTTCCGTAAAGATATAGTACTGTTTACCGGACAAATGTTTGGATTTATTATTTATACGCGTAATATTATTATTTACTATAAACAAAAGTAAATGTTTAAAATAGCCAGTAAATATCCATATATAACAATTGCGATTGTATCCGTAATTGCATTATTACCATTAACCATGTATTTGGATGTAACGATTATGGAAGCCCGTAATTTTATTACTGCCAGAGAAATGTTTAATGATGGCAACTGGTTTTTAACAACAATGAATGGAGTTGCCCGCTACCAGAAACCACCTTTACCTACATGGTTAACGGCACTGTCTGGTTTACTTTTTGGCAAAACCTGCATTATTGCACTACGAATACCTTTAATGTTAATGGTATTATTATTAGGCATATATGTTTTTAAGCTATCTGAACACTTTGTGAATAACCGTAAGATAAATTTGTTTACATCGCTGGTTAGTGTTACGTCCTTGTACATTTTAGTTATCACCATTGAAGGAAGTTGGGACATATTTACTCATGGTTTTATGTTGATGGGTATTTATTACATGATTAAGACTTCTAAAGTTGATACTAACAAAATAGCTAATGCAGTACTTTCCGGTATATTAATAGGCTTTTCATTTTTAAGCAAGGGTCCGGTTTCGCTATATGCACTATTTTTACCGTTTATTGTGTCGTATTTTATTGTTTATGGACTCAAATCTATTTCCATAAGGCGATCGCACGTTATTGTTTTAATATTACTTGCTGTAATTGTGGGTACATTTTGGTTTATAGCTGTAAGATTATTGGATCCGGACACATTTGCTGCAATTACCAAAAAAGAAACCTCAAACTGGAGTAGCTACAATGTAAAACCTTTTTATTATTACTGGGATTTCTTTGTTCAAAATGGTATTTGGGCAATATTAGGACTATTTAGTCTGGTATACTTTTTTACAAATAAAAGCTTTAGGAAAAACAAGGAATACAAACTTGCTTTTTTCTGGACTGTATTATCCGTTTTTTTGTTATCAATTATACCTGAAAAGAAGACCAGATATGTTGTTCCGGCTCTAATTCCCCTGTCATTTACAATAGGATTTTACCTGAATTATCTTTCTGATCACTTTACGCAGCTAAAACATAAATGGGAGAAACTTCCTATTAACATTCACGTTATTCTAATATCTGTTATTTCAATAATTGCTCCTGTACTTGCTGAATTATACTTTATAAACGAGTTTAATCTTCCGCTTTACAATATTTCATTTATTGTGCTTTCGTGCTTACTAATTTTTGTTGGAATATATACAATAATAAAACTGACAAAGAAACAGATAAACAACGCACTTTTAGGAAGTATGCTACAATTTATCATACTTGCAAACTTACTTTTACCACTTACCAAAAAAGTTGAAAGTCAGGACTACAGTCCCATTGATCATTTAAAAGATATGGCATCTGAAAAGAACCTTAATGTTTATGGATATGGCTACATTGCTCCTGAATTCATTTGGCAATATGGAGAAAAAATCAAAAACATTGATGCTAATGATAATTCTGTAGAAATTCCAAAGGATAATACTTTTTGGTTATTATCGAAAGATATTCCGGATAATAAATTTACTAAAAACTACAATATTACTTTAGTTGATGAGTTTAACTTGAATAAATCTGTTGGTAAATTCAGCTCATCACGAAAAAGATTAAAATGTAATCTTTATGAGCTTTCTTTAATTTCTCAAGACTAATAAAGCCAGCAATATAATATAAATGGGGAGCTTTAATGAAGCTCCAAATCCAACTAACTATTTTTAATGTTTCTTACGATTTTAAAATAATAAGCACTAATTTTATTTGAGCTTATTCTTAAAATCTAAATTAAATGTCTGATTTTGGCATTATAAAAGAAACATTAAACGGCAATAAAGACCAATATCGATTTTTGATAGAAAGATATCAGGATCAGATATTTCGTACCTGCATGGGTTATGTTCATTGTGAAGAAGATGCCAATGACCTTACTCAGGAAACCTTTATTCAAGCCTATCAAAAACTCAATAAGTTTAAGTTTAAAGCAGCTTTTTCAACCTGGATTTATCGCATTGCCATTAATTTAAGTCTCAATTTTCTTCGAAAAAAGAAAGGAAATTTATTTGACCGTATTGAAAATGCACTGGATTCTTTAACGGCGAAAACTCAAATACAATTATCTGATTATTCTAATCCTGAAAAGATTTTAATTACTAACGAACACTCTGAATTTATTTCAAAGACTATAGAGAGTTTATCTGATAAGCAAAAAACCGCTTTTGTTTTAAGTAAATATGAAGAGTTGCCACAAAAGGAAATTGCTGCCATTATGGAAATTACCGAAGGAGCTGTAGAAAGCTTGCTTCAAAGGGCTAAGGCTAACCTTCAGAAAAAAATATCACATTTTTTGAAAAATAATTAATTATGCCCGTAGGAAAAGATTGTTTTCTGTGTCTAACCAATAAAATCAAACAATTATGAATTGTTCATCATGTCAAAAACAACTCGAATCCTTTATCGCAGGAAATTTATCCAGCGATATTCAAATGAACCTCAAAACACATCTTGAGGAATGTGAAGCATGCCATAAAGTTTATACTGCAATGGTTATTACAAACAAAGTTATTAGCCAGGAAAAAGAATTAAAAGTCAATCCTTTTATTTCTACCAGAATTATGGAGCACATTAAACAACATGAAGAAATTAGTGTGAATAGAAATTTTGGATGGTCAAAAGTTCTTCAACCTGCACTTTTAACTGTATCTGTAGCTTTGGCCTTGTTTATTGGTATTTCAGCCGGCAATATGTACCAAAACACAACCACAGCTCAGAACTCAATCCCTGAAGAATTGATATTAATGGATGATGCATCTATGGAATCTTTAAACTTGATAATTACGGAATAAAACTTTTAAAAGGATGAACAAGAATACATCAAGAATATTGATTTACACAGTGATATTTCTGGCAGTGCTTAATGTGGCAACTTTTACATCAATTGGCATACATGTATACCAATCGAAAAAGGAGTTACCCCAGGCCTCATCTGAAGCCATTAGGACTACACAGAATTTTAATGGAAGATACTTTAGGGATCAACTAAATCTGAGTCCGGATCAAATGAACCAGTTTAGAAAGATTAATGAAAAGTTCCGCTCTAATGCCCGAAGAATAAACAATGAACTCAACAGGCTTAGAGTAGATATGCTAAATCAAATGAAAAACACATCGGAAGAAACTGATTCCTTAATATTAATATCTGATTCAATTGGATCATTACACAGCGAATTAAAAAAGTTTACCTCTCAATATTATTTAGATATCAAGTCTATTTGTTCAGATGAACAAATCAGCGGGCTAAATGAAATTTTTGAAAACTTTTTTGCGGGCAGTGAAATACATAAAGGACGAGGGAATCAAAGACAAGGAAAAGGATTCAGGAAAAACAGACATGATAGTAATTAGTTCATAAGACTATAAGTGTAAGGTTTATAGGTCACAAATAACTTTTAAACCTATATACCAACCTCTTAAAGCAATGTAGTTTGATTTTTTTACCAGTGCATTAAAAATAAGTTTAACAAAAAAAATTATTGGTTATGAACGCAAAAATTTTATTCATCGGATTAGCTTTAACAGCATTTTTTGTAACAGTAAACGCACAAACTACTACTAAAGATAAAACCACTACACCAAAGGCAAAAACATCATTTGTTGATGCCAATAATGATGGCGTTTGTGATAACTATGTAGCCGGAACCGGTAACGGTCAGGGAAATGGCATGGGTAAGGCATACAGAAACGGCAGAGGAAATAGAAATGGTAATAGGCAATGCTTAAGACAAGGAAACGGTAATGGCAACGGAAACCGATATGGAGTAAAACAAGGAAACCGCAGAGGCAATGGACAAGGCATGAGAAATGGTCAGGGTAATGGTCAGGGTAATTTTGTTGATGCTGATAAAAACGGGGTTTGCGATAATAAGGAGTAAGAAGATTGAAGATAGGAGTTGGAAGAGGAAAGATTTTGACTTCCGGCATAGTGCTACCAACTTCATACTTCATACTTACCTCAATTAAACCTAAGGCTTTTTCGCAAGTCTAAATGGATATAGTACTTAAATGCTGTCTCAATATTTCTTTTACTATTGAGGCAGCACCTTAAAATCATGTCGTTATGAAAATATCAAACCATATTTCCGTCAGTAAATCCGGGTTTGTTTTTGATTCAAAAACAGGAGAATCATTTTCTTTAAATAATACCGGTCGCGAAATTCTTGAATTGCTTATTGAAGGCAGATCAGAAGATGAAATAAAAGAATATTTCCTCACTAAATACGATGTTCAGGAAACTACATTCTTACGTCATTTTGATGACTACTTACAAATGCTTATGCATTTTAATATGACCGAGAAAGAATAATGCCATGCCTGAAAAACTAAAAATAACAATTGCGGTTACTGCCTTAAACAATACTGATAACCCGGGTTCCGGTATTCCTGTTATCAGAGGTATTAAAGAGTCTAACCTCATCGATGCCCGCATTATAGGTTTGGCCTACGAAAATCTTGAACCTGGTATCTATTTAAAAGATTTGGTGGATACTACTTATATGATTCCTTATCCTTCCGTAGGAAAAGAAGCCTATATGGAAAGGATTTTGGAAATTAATGAGCTGGATCCTATTGATATGATTATTCCGAATTTAGATGCTGAGTTATTTACATTTATCAAGCTCAAACATATTCTGGAAGCTAATAATATCAAAACCTTTTTACCCACAGAAAAACAACTGGAAGAAAGAAACAAGGGCAATCTGGAAACTTTTGGTAAAAAGTATAATATCAAAGTACCAAAGGGTTTATCGATTACTTCTTATAATGATATTCACCATTTAAAGGATGGTTTTGAATATCCAATATTGGTTAAGGGTAAGTTTTACGATGCTTATGTTGCTTATAATGAAGAACAGGTAACCAATGCATTTAATAAACTCAGTGCAAAATGGGGATTACCAATCATTATTCAGGAATTTGTTAAAGGTACTGAGGTAAATGTTGTTGCTTTGGGAGATGGATTAGGCAATACCATAGCTGCAGTTCCTATGCGTAAGCAATATATTACCGACAAAGGAAAAGCCTGGGGTGGAGTTACTTTAAATGACGAAGAACTTCTTTCCATCACTCAGAACCTGATTAAAGATACACAATGGCGTGGTGGCATGGAGCTGGAAATGATTCGCACTACTGATAATGAATATTACTTAATTGAAATTAACCCTCGTGTTCCGGCGTGGGTTTATCTGGCTGTTGGGGCAGGACAAAACATACCTGAGGCATTGGTTCGATTAACCATGGGAGAACATGTAGAACCTATGACAGCGTATGAAGTTGGTAAAATATTTATTCGTTATTCGTGGGATTTGATTGGCGATATGTCTGATCTGGAAAAGATATCAATTCACGGAAAATTCTAAAACTGTTAGTCATGCAAAAAGTACCATACGAAAAACCTGTTATTAATAAGATTAGTGCCGGAGTTCCTGATAAATTCGGTATGAAATCAACAATTCAACCTATTACTGAAATTGATGATGTTGCGATAAAAAACCTCATCAGAGAATATGGCTCTCCGCTTTATGTTTTATCAGAAAAAACCATCCGTGATACATACAAAAAGGCAGTTACAGCTTTTGAAACAAGATACCCTAAAGTGCAGTTTGCCTGGTCGTATAAAACCAATTATGTAAATGCGGTTTGTAAAATATATCATCAGGAAGGATCGTGGGCAGAAGTAGTTTCAGGTTTTGAATACGAAAAAGCCATTGCCAACGGAGTTCCCGGTAATAAAATCATTTTTAACGGCCCCGATAAATCGCGCGAAGATTTGATCAAAGCTATTAAAAACAACTCATTGATTCACATTGATCATCTGGATGAATTTTACGAAATAGCTTCCGTTACCAAAGAGCTTCAATTAACAGCAAAAGTAGCGATCAGAGTTAATATGGATGCTGGAATTTATCCACAATGGTTTCGTTTTGGTTTTAATTACGAAAGTGGTGAGGCCTGGAATGTGTTGAATAAAATTATGCAAACCCCGGGATTTGAACTGATTGGTTTACATACACACATCGGCACTTATATAATGGCTCCACAGGCCTATGGAGTTGCCACAACAAAACTGGCTCAATTGGCTGTAAGAGTGTTTCATAAATACAACCATCATATTCAATATATTGATTTAGGAGGTGGCTTTGCTTCTAAAAACACTTTGAAAGGTGCATATCTTCCTGGCTCTGATACCTGTCCTACTTTTGACGATTATGCCGAGCATATTACAGAAGCCTTGCACCAATCTGATATTCCTTACGATCATATGCCAACGCTGTTTTTAGAAACAGGAAGGGCATTAATAGATGATGCAGGTTATTTATTAGGTTCAGTATTGGCCAACAAACGTTTACCGGATGGAAGAAAATCCATGATTATTGACATAGGTGTCAACCTTTTATTCACATCATTTTGGTACGAGCACAATATTGTGCCTGCTTCATACACACAGCCTGATTTAGAGAATACTACCATCTACGGACCACTATGCATGAATATTGATGTTATTCGTGAGGCTATTAATTTTCCGGTGATGGAAAAAGGTGAACATGTAGTCATCAAACGAATTGGTGCATATAATATGACCCAATGGCTTCAGTTTATCAATTACCGCCCAAGAATTGTATTAATTGATACGGATGGTAATACGCATATAGTTCGTGAACAGGAAACTCATGAAACCATGAATCAGATGGATCGGTTACCAGAGCATTTAAAGGAACAAGGTGAAAGGTGAAAGGTGAAAGGTTGAAAGGTAAAGGGTGAAGGGAGAAAGGAACAGGGAGAAGGGAACAAAGATTAAGTTTATTTTAAAGCAGGATTTTTATATCATCCTCAAACATCTCCTCTTTAAACAGGAAGTTGTGGGTTTATTTCTCCTCCTTCCAAAGGAGGAGTACCCGAAGCATGAGGGGGAGGTGGTTTAAAATACTATAATGCCTTGGACCTTTATTTAAATCCTTTTTGCTAATGTACTATTCCATCATGTTCTATAAACTAATTATTAAGCGATAGAGTCACAAGATACAACCTTGCGACAGAAACAGGAAAGGAACAGGGAACAGGGAAAAAGTTTATCAAATTAACAAATCAACGATTATACAATTCGACAATAAAAACAACAACAATGGAAATAAAACAAAAATTTAGCTGGAGAAGCTTCATCAGCTTTGGATTGCTATTCTCTTTTCTAATCATATTTTTCACAGGCATTATTTTATATCTGGCGCCTGCTGGACGTATTGCACACTGGGTAAACTGGAAATTAATAGCGCTCTCAAAAGAAGACTGGCAAGCTTTACACATCATTTTCTCATTTCTGTTTGTGATACTTTCAATCTTTCACTTATTCTCAATCAACTGGAAAGTATTTCTATCTTATCTTAAAAACAAAACAACCAAAGGAATAAATAAGAAAAGAGAATTGTTGATATCTGGTATATTAACCCTATCGATTTCTATAGGTGTGTTATACTCCATTCCGCCATTCAGTTCTGTAATTGAATTAGGTGAGAGTTTGACTCAGTCGTGGGAAAACAAAGTGGAACAACCTCCAATTCCTCATGCAGAATTATTAACTTTAATAGAGCTGTCGGAGCAACTGGAAAACTTCAGTATTGAAAAAATACAAAATAAGCTAAAAGCCAACAATATAAAGTTTAGCAGTTCAGAACAAACTTTATCTGAAATAGCAAAAATAAACAACCTCCCTCCTCTTGATATTTACAATATCATCACCAAAACTTCAATGACAGGAATGGCAGGTTCAGGTATTGGTAGAAAGGCATTAGAACAGGTTGCTGAAGAAAATGGGAAAGACATAAACACAGTATTGTCCATTTTAAAGGAAAATAATGTTACAGCCACCAAAGAGCAAACGCTCAAAGATATTGCTGCTGAAAATGATATGCCGGCAAGAGATATTTATGAGTTAATAAAATAGGTGTTAAGATGAAAAGTTTAGGTTTAAAAAGAACAAAAAGCTATAGCGATATAGTGACGATGTATAACAGGGATGGGTAAATACAACTCAGGGAAGGGTCATTTTCTCTTCTGGAGGGTAAATGTTGCTCATGGAGAGTAATAATTTGCTAAGGGACTTTGTTTTTTTGCTAAGGGACAGGTCATTTACACCCTTTTTTAGCATAAAATGAACGAAAGAAAGGGTCATTTCCTCTTCTGGAGGGTAAAGGTTGCTTCTGGAGACTAATAATTTACTCCTGGACTTAGTCTTTTTGCTAAGGGACAGGTCATTTACTCCCTTTTTTGCATAAAATGAACGAAAGGAAGGGTCATTTCATCTTCTGGAGGGTAAAGGTTGCTCCTGGAGACTAATAATTTACTCCTGGACTTAGTCTTTTTGCTAAGGGACAGATCATTTATTCCCTTTTTTGCATAAAATGAACGAAAGGAAGGGGCATTTCCTCTTCTGGGGGATAAAAGTGGCTCATGACTCAGGAATGAAGAATGAGGACTGAGATCTGAAGACTGAGAACTGAAGACTGAGAACTGAGAACTGAAGACTGGAAAATTAAACCTTATTGACTTTTATACATCTAACAATAAGAAGCTTCATTATTATGAAGAACATGATAAAAAATAAAGTAACAACAGATCAGATTAAATACTTTTCTGATAGTTTATTGAATAGTTATTCTCAAATATTCTTTTCAACCCATAAACTATTTGCAGTATTGATTTTGGCTGTAACTTTTATTGATTTTTACACGGGATTGGTTGGTTTTATTGCAGTATTAACAACCTCAGTGTCTGCATTTCTATTAAATCTTAACAAAGCAACTATAGCCAAAGGATTATTCGGCTTTAATGGTTTGTTAGTAGGATTAGGGTTGGGAATGTACTATGCTTTAAGCTGGCATTTGGTGCTTATTGTAATTTTAGCCGGAATATTTTCCCTTTTTATTTCGGTTTCCATGCAGGGAATCATAGGTAAATACCACCTCCCCTATTTAAGTATTCCTTTTTTAATTGGCATTTGGACTTTTACTTTAGCTACTAAACATTTTGAAGCATTAGGCATTAGCGAACGTGGCATTTACACCATGAATGAACTGTATGTAGTGGGTGGCCCAACTTTGGTTAAAATATATGAGTATTTTAATGCCGCATCGCTGCCTCCGGTACTAAAATCGTACTTTGTTTCATTAAGTGCTATACTTTTTCAATACAATGTATTAGCCGGAATAGTTATTGCCATAGGTTTAATCTTATTTAGTCGGATTGCTTTTACACTTTCATTGTTAGGCTTTGGTATCGCTTTTTCATTCTACAACCTGATTGATGCCAATATTACGCTCATTGAATACAGTTATATTGGTTTCAACTATATATTAACAGCTATAGCTATCGGAGGATTCTTCCTGATTCCCTCAACACGTTCATACATTAGCGTAGGTATATTGGTTCCATTAGTAGCCATACTCTCTATAAGTATGAGTACAATATTCTTATATTTTCATTTGGCCATTTATTCATTGCCTTTTAATGCTATTGTACTGTTGTTTTTATATGTATTGAAATACCGAATGGACTATACGCCTAAGTTAACAGAAGTGTATTATCAATTCAATTCGCCTGAAAAGAACCTATATACCTTCGTTAACTACGAACAACGTTTTCAGTTTTTAAATTATCAAACCATTCAACTCCCTTTCATGGGTATTTGGAATGTATCACAAGGTCATGATGGTGAGTTCACGCATCAAAATCTGTGGCGACATGCTTGGGATTTTATTATTAATGATGCTGAAGGAAAACAGTTTAAAAACGATGGTTATGTGATAGAGGATTACTATTGCTTCAATAAACCAGTTACGGCATGTGGCGATGGAACTATTGAACAAGTGGTTAATAATATTGATGACAATTTAATTGGAGATGTTAACCTGGAATACAACTGGGGTAACACCATTATTATTAAACATGCTGATGATGTTTATTCTAAGGTAAGTCACCTGAAAAAGGGTTCTGTTTCTGTTAAAAAAGGAGATGCTGTAAAAGCAGGTCAGGTAATAGCAAAATGCGGAAATTCGGGTCGGTCACCTTATCCTCATTTGCATTTTCAAATTCAGGAACAACCATACATTGGAGCAGCCACATTAAATTATCCCATCAACAATTACCTAAAATACAATGGTAGTTCAAGTTCAATCATGTCATTGCAAATTCCGAACAAAGGTAACCGAATTTCTAATTCAGAAAACAATACTTTAGTAAATAATGCTTATCACTTTGTTCCCGGACAAATCTTAAGTTTTGAGGTAATTGGAATAAATTCAGTAAAAAGAGTTGACTGGGAAGTTAAAATTAACTCAATAAACCAAACTTATTTGTATTGTCAAGAATCCGGTTCAAAGGCATTTTTCGACACTTCTGGAAACCAGTTTTACTTTAGTCAGTATGAAGGTGATAAAAAGAACTTGCTGTACTATTTTTTCATAGGGAATTTTAAAATACAAAAGAGTTTTTACGAAAATCATGTACTCAACGACCAGATTCCATTACACATTAGCTTTCCTATGAAGTATTTGTGGTGGCACGATTTTATAGCACCATTTTTTCAACTTGCCAGGTCAAAATTTACAATCTATTATAGTTTTAGCAATGATCAGTTTAATCCTTCTGAAATTAAATTAAAATCAGAAATGAATAACCTGATCTTAAGTAAACCTATTGAAAAAATAAGTTTTGATATTGATATTCATTCCAAAGGACTAAAGACGTTTACCATTTACTGCGATAATCAAAAAATTGAATTAAGTAGAATTTATAATTATGACAATTAAACAACACATATTGAAATGGTTTATTATTCTTCTGCTACACTTTAGTGTGTTTAATATGTTCGCTCAAAGCCAGGAGGATATTGCCAAAACAGACAAAGATACCTATGCAACTTACCTTGCTGGGGATTGGAATACACTGATAAAAGAATGCAGACAAGCTTTGGATCGTAACATAGACTTTTATTATTTAAGAATGCGCATGGGCTGGGCATATTTTCAAAAGCAACAGTATCGATTTGCCATTCAACATTACAGAAAAGCACTAATATTTTCACCTAATGATCCCTATGCATTAATGTACTTAATGCATGCTTACGAATATTCAGGAAGAACATATGATGCACAGGCTACTTCAGCGAAACTCGATTCTATAAGTCATGCTGAATTTTATAAAAAATACGAAAATGGACTGGTTGGAGCAGGCCTGTTTTTCACTTACAACTCCGGAAATCCGGATAACTCACATATAAATATGGATCCTCATCTAAATACAAATGGGATTCAAAAAACCACTAATAATTATTCCATTACTTCAGCATATCTGGCGCATCGATTAGGTAGACATATAACGCTTCACCACAATCTCTCCTACCTAAAAAAAAGTGAGCACAGCTTTATTACAAGTGAAGGCAGTTTATACGAACAGGAAAAACAAAATTTAAATCAGTGGAGTTACAATGCTCAAATGATGATACGTATTGCCAATGGATTAAATATTATCCCTGTTTATAATCATGTTTATTTTAGGATACCTTCATCAACTTATGGCTATGCGGATTATACAGAAGCATCAGATATTTATGGAGGAATTATATCAAAAGATTTCAGCTTTTTTAAGCTTGGCTTATCCTATATAACTGGTAAAATGAATATGGCTGATCAAAACCAGTTTGGAACTCATGTTGCACTTTTCCCTAAAGGTAACTTAAACCTTTATTACAGCTTTGATGGCTATTTCCAAAATCAAGAAGTAAGAGGAGTTTCATTGTCAAACTTTATTCACAAGCACCTCATCGGATTTAAAGTAAGAAATAGCTGGTGGATGGAGGCATCCGGTACATTTCCAAAGTTTCATAACTTTTACGACACAGCAAGCGGTGGCTTATGGAACGGATTGGAAGGAACGAAAAACCTTTATAACCTGAGTCAGATATTTTTAATTAAAAACTCAAATGTACAACTGATTTTTAATGCAGGGATATTTGATTCCGAATCTGTTTTTGTACCTACAGATGATATTATGAACCGACAAAATCAACAATCTTATTCAAACTTTAATTTTACAGGAGGTATCGTATGGAAACTTTAAAAATAATTCACCTTTGCAAGAAAATGCCAAACACTTCGTTATTCTTATTTTTGAAACAGTCATTTACTAAAAGTAAACTCCTTGATTTCAAAAACTGCGAAAGCCTTGTCTTTGACCATTTCTTATCAAAGTCCCGTTTTGTGATAATTCTATTTTTAATATCTATCACTCTATCAACAAATGCGCAGGATGCACATTACAAAGCATTATCTGAAGCATTTAAGATAAGTTACACTAACGAAACAGCAAAAGATTACTCTGGAGCCATAGATGCTTTAAACAAAGTGTATGAAGAAGATTCTTATGAAATTAACTTACGCCTGGGATGGTTAAACTATTTAAATGGTCTTCATATTGAATCCATCAAATATTACAAGCAAGCCATTAAATTAAAGCCTTTTGCCATTGAACCAAAGTTTGGTATATGCTACCCTTTAAACGCATCAAACAATGTTAATGAATTGATAAACTATTACACTCAAATACTTGAAATAGCACCCAATAATACGTATGCTCTTTATCAACTTGGATTGGTCTACTTTAACCTGAATCAATATGAAAAAGCTGAGAAGTATTTTGGTAAGGTTGTGGATTTGTTTCCTTTTGATTATGATGGTTTAATTATGTTGGCACACACCTGTTTTCACCTAAAAAAAGTAAGAGAAGCAAAAGTGCTATATCATAAAGTATTACTTTACAATCCGGAGGATAAAGCTGCTACAGAAAGTTTAAAGTTACTTGATTGATTCTTCAGTTCTTAAGATACTGTTCTCAATACGCAGTAATAACTGGAGACTGGCGGCTAAAGACTGATAACTGAATTTGTCTTTGGCTCCAATACTTTCTACTTTTGTTTGCGTCTTAAACTTGATACAATTATTATGCTTATAGCCTCAGCTCATACACTATCTGAACCTTTAAACTTTACAAAAAACTTAGGTAACATAGAGAAATACTTAAAGCTTTTTAAAAAAGAGGAGGTTAAATATGCATTGTTTCCAGAATTGTGTATATCTGGCTATTTTAATACTAAAGAGGAACTAAACGAATATAAAAAACTCCATACAGAAGTTGAGGACAAAGTAAAATTGTTATCTGAAAAATATAATGTTTGTTTTGCGGTTGGAATGCCTGTGTTACAAAACAATCATTGGTATATTGCTCAGCTCATCTTTCAAAACGGAATGGTTTTAGGTCAACATTTTAAAACTCATCTCTCTGAAAATGAGAAAAGGGTATTTTATGAAGGAAACCAACTTAGTAATATCGATACCGGATCTATAACAACAGGATTTCAAATTTGCCTGGAAAATCATTTTCCGGAATTGAGTAGTATTCTTCAAAATCAAGGTACCCAATTAATATCTGCTCCATTTGCCTCTCCAAGAGAAACTCCTCAAGAAAAACTGAAACGTATCAGTGCTATGCTGCAAACCAGAGCATACGATAATTGTTGTTTTATTGTGGCATGCAACACTTGTGGCACTACAAAAAAAGGAAAACCATATGCGGGCTTTTCAACTATTATTTCTCCTCGGGGAAAAGTCATAACTTCAAGGAAAGGCTACCAACAAGGATATTGCATTGCTGATATTGACCTTAATGAAATAGCTAAAATTAAAAATAGTAAGATGGGGTATTTTCCAGGATTTAAACGAACAGAGTGGATTAATTCCTTAAATAAGGATTAATTCAACTCCTCCATATTTATTTTTATTTTATTCCAAATCTTTAATCTCAAAGAAATCCATCACATTTACATACTTAGGTTCAATAACAAATTCGCCTTGTTTATTAATAAAACCCCAGTATTCATCAACTCTGGCACAGGCCAATCCTTTATGAAAATCATTTGAGTTAGGAAACTTTGGCTCAATCAACCATTCCCCGGAAGTATTAATATAACCATATAAATCGTCTACAGAAACCTTTGCCACACCTTCTGAAAAATCAAAAGCCCGCTCATAAAACTTATTGTTTATTGGTTGTCCTTTTTTCGTTAAATATAACCAACCTTCGTTATCTTTTACCCTGATAATTCCCTCTCTACAATCACTAATATGTAGGTATTTAAAGTCTACTATAATTTTACCTTGAAGATCCATTGCACCCCATTTCGAACCACTCTTAACAGCTACTATACCTTCGGAAAAGGATTTTGCATTTTCATATATACAGGGAACTATTAATTCGCCTTTATTATTACAAAAGCCACACAATCCTGCTTTCATTACCTTAAATATCCCATTACCATTGTACTCTATTTTATTATAAGTTGGCAGAATTACAAATTCTTCATTATTATTTATCACTCCCCATCCTCCATCAATCTTAACTATAGCATACTGATCAACAAACGGTTCTGCACTATTATATGTGGGCTGTATAACCCATTCTCCATCCGTATTTATATAACCATAATCTCCTTTATATTTTACACAAGATAAGCCATCTTTAAAAACCGAGGCCTTTTTATAAACAGGTTCAATCACTGTATTGCCTTGCATATCATAAAAACCATAATTAGATCCCTTTTTAAACAAAACCCGGTTTTCACTATAACCATAAATATCATTCTTGGTATAATCTAAAACTAGCTTACCTTCCTTATTTATGATTCCATTTCTAATACCAGAAATAACTAAAGAGTAACCATTTTTAAAACTCGAAGCATCTTCAAACTGAGGTTTAATAATTACATTTTCATCAAAATCAATAAAACCATATTCATTCCAATCCCGATATTTAAATAATCCATCTGAGTAATCAAATATGAGCGTTTTTGAATCGTTATAATACGGCGCGTAAACTACCGCAGGTGTAAACTTTATATCATATTTATAATCAAAAATAACTTTGCCCTTATCATCAATTAACCCCCACTTTTCTTCCATTTTAACAAACGCATATTTCGAATCCTGAGCTTGAATCCGACTGGATAATAGGATTACAAACAACAACAATAAATATTTCATAATTATGTATTTATAAGGGGTTAATGGTATAATTGAAAGTTTATTTAAAACAGAAATTCAACACCAAGTTGAAAATCAGTATAATTTAATTCAAATTTTTGTAATCCCAATCCATCTGATGCTTTTGCTATGTTTATGGCACCATAAGGCTGTAGCATTACATCGCCAAAACGCAAACTTACACCGCCTTGCAATTTACCTCCAAGCTTGGCTGCCGAGTACGTTTCAAACTTCATTTTATTGTAAGTAATACAAGGAGATAGAATAAATGAATGTCGTCCGGATGCAAAAGGAAAATAAAATTTCGGACCTAGACCCGGAGCTATCTTTGTATATGAAAAATAAAACTCATCATTACCATAAATATATTTGGGGGCCCATGCACCCTCAACAAAAAAGGCAAAATAAATATTCTGAGATATTGCGAAATTAAGCGAAAACTTAGCATTATAATTTATAAATATTTCTTTAACCCCTTCATCAATTACATAACCTTCTAATTGGGTATTGATATAGTCATTTACATCGCCGGGGTCAAAAATACCAAGGCCAATACCCACACCAACGTATATTTTTTTATTGTAATTGTAATCAACCGTTTTAATATTTGATTCACCCGGTTGTGCCCAACAATTCAAACTAACAAATAAAGTAGCTATGATAGCTAAAAAGATACTCCTCATAAATTTATTTTGTTCAGGATTATGAATGATAAAATTAAATATAAAATAGAACGACTAAGTTATTTATAATTACAAAAATATAGGTTGTAGTGAGATTTCACATATTAATTAACAATCTTTTTATCACATACTCAGTAATACATATTCCTTATTATTTTGTATTTTGCTGTCCAATATATGACTCATGAATATTTCAGAAGACACTAAATTACTATACTATTTTAAAAAATGGGTTAACATTACTGAACCTGAAGAACAGATTATACTTTCCTCATTTGAAGAGACTTCTATAAAAAAGAAAAAAGATCTTTTGGTTCCTGAAGATACTTGTAAATACATTTATTTTATTGTTAAAGGATGCTTGCGGTCGTATTTTGTAGATAACAAAGGAGTTGAGCATATCTATCAAATCAGGATGGATAACAACTGGATCAGCGACCTTGAAAGTTTCTTCTCTCAACGACCTTCCAAATATTATATTGAAGCACTGGAAGATTCACAATTACTGCGTATATCTTTTGAAAAACTTGAACAACTTTATATTGAAGTTCCTGGTCTGGAGAGATATTTTCGTATACTTTTTCAAAAAGCATATGTAAATGCTTTGCAAAGATTAAACGATACAATGTGGGAATCTGCTGTTGATAGATATGAAATTATGCTTAAAGAGCAACCTGATATGTTTCAAAGAGTTCCTTTAGTTTACATTGCCTCCTATTTAGGTATTACGCCTGAAAGTCTAAGCAGGATAAGAAAGAAAAAGTAATTATTTCTTTCCTGCTAATCCTGTTGCTAATTTTAAATGCAGAGAAAGCAATCTTTCATTCTTTTGACAAAGGCATTATTATTAACACAATCCTAACTCTAAAAATGTAAATTCTTTCTGCAGTAGTTTTACTTTGTATTGAATCAAAAAATATTTCATAAATAATATCAATCACAATACTCAATATGGAGAACAACACTCCTTAACCATTAATATTCTGCATCTTAACCAACACATCCTCCCTCCTATTAACTTATATCAATTTCATTTCTTAACATAGGTCAAGTGTGTGAGGCACCCTTTCGCCCTACTTTTGTATTGTAACATTAAAGCAATAAACAATTCAAAAATAAGAGCAATGAAAACATTAAAAATAGCAATAGTACTTTTAATAGCAGGAAGCATTTCTGTATTCGCACAAAAAAAAGAAATTAAATCTCAAGAATCAGTAGTTAAGTGGACCGGAAATAAAATTGGAGGTTCTCATAACGGTGAGATAAAAGTAAAAAACGGATATCTGGAATTTAGTAACGATCAAATTTCAAGCGGTAAAGTGGTTATTGACATGAATTCTATCACAGACCTTGATCTTGAAGATAAAGAATACAACCAAAAATTAGTAGGACACCTTAAATCAGATGATTTCTTCGGTGTTGAAAAATTCCCTACTGCATCGTTTGATATTACCAAAGCCTCAAAATTTAAAGATGGAAGGGCAAGGGTAACAGGGACCTTAACAATTAAAGGCAAATCGGAAGAAATAACCTTTGATATTGTTAAAAAAGGGAATGAATATGTTACTAAACTTGAGGTTGACAGATCTAAGTTTGATGTAAGATATGGGTCAGGATCATTTTTTGATAATCTGGGAGACAAAGTCATTGATGACATTTTTATCCTGGACATAAAACTAACCATCTAATAAAATGGTTAATAAATAAAGAGAATATCATTAATAATCCTCTGAATCAATCATCATGAACAGGAAAACATTTTTAAAGACTTTAATGGTGGCAGCACCAGCAACACTTATAGGTATGAAATTAAATGCATTAAATAAACTAACAGAATCATTTGGAGCTACGCCTAAAATGCCCGCATTATTTCTTGGACATGGTAGCCCAATGAATGCCATTGAAGAAAACGAATTTGTTCAGGGCTTTAGAAAAGTATCATCTGAAATAGAGGTTCCTAAAGCAATTATCGTAGTTTCTGCCCATTGGGAATCGAGAGGAACTAAAGTTACAGCAATGGAACATCCTCAAACGATACATGACTTTGGAGGATTTCCTAAGGCGCTATACGAGGTACAATATCCTGCTCCGGGTAGTCCTGAGCTGGCAAGGGAAACACAAAGCCTGATTAAAAGCACTGATGTTCATTTAGATGATAAATGGGGATTAGATCATGGAGCCTGGTCTGTAATCAGACATATGTATCCTAAGGCAAATATTCCTGTTATTCAACTTAGTCTGGATTATTATAAAACACCTCGTGAACATTATGAATTGGCTAAAGAATTGGCTGCCCTAAGAGAAAAAGGAATTCTAATAGTTGGTAGCGGTAACCTGGTTCACAATTTAGGCCGTGTAGATTGGCAAAGGTTAAACGAAAACTTTGCCTTTGACTGGGCACAGGAAGCAACAAATAAGATGAATAACTTCATATTAAATGGAGATCATGATAGTTTAATAAACTATTCAAAACAAGGGAAAGAATTCCAATTATCAATTCCCACGCCAGAGCACTTTTTACCATTGCTCTATGTTTTAGGTCTTCAGGAAAAGAATGAAAAAATTAGTCTTTTTAATGATGAACCGGTAGCTGGTTCTCTATCCATGACATCAGTAAAAATTGGCTAATAACTTTAATACGAACACAATACATTACAATAAAAAAAATAATAAAAAATGAAAATAGCAGTAACAGGAGCAACAGGACAACTAGGGGGTTTTGTTGTAGCAGAATTAAAAAAACGAGTTTCAGCAGATAACATTGTAGCATTAGTGCGCACACCAGAAAAAGCTGCAGAATTAGGAGTAGAAGCAAGAGCTTTTGATTATACAAAACCAGAAAATTTAGTAGATGCACTTTCAGGAATTGATCGATTGGTATTGATCTCTGGAAATGAAATTGGCCAAAGAGCTATTCAGCATACTAATGTAATTAATGCAGCAAAAGAGGCTGGAGTAAAATGGATTGTTTATACCAGCTTACTTAGAGCTGATTCTTCTACATTAAATTTAGCGGGAGAACATTTGGAAACTGAAGCTAAATTAAAAGAATCTGGTATTGAGAACACCATTCTTCGTAATGGCTGGTATACTGAAAACTATACAGCATCAATTGAAGGTGCCTTAGCAGGAGGTGCTTTTATTGGAAGTGCTGGTGATGGTAAAATTTCTTCAGCTGCCAGAGCGGATTATGCTGAAGCAGCAGCTGTGGTTATTACTGACGAAAGCCATAAAGGAAAAGTATATGAATTAGCAGGAGATGAATCATACACATTAACTGATTTAGCGAAGGAAATTTCAAGTCAAAGTGGTAAAGATATTCCATACAGTAATTTACATGAAGCTGAATATGCAAAAATTCTTGAAGGATTTGGTTTACCAGAAGCTTTTGCCGGAGCAATTGCAAGTTGGGATGTTAGTGCCTCTAAAGATGATTTATTTGATGATACACACCAATTATCAAAATTAATTGGAAGACCTACTACTTCATTAACAGAATCTGTAAAACAAGCATTATAATACACATTAGATAAAGTAAACTGCTTTCACTCAACAAACATAAAGTTGATGGAAGCAGTTTTTTTATATACCCTCCAGATAAAATACAAACACAAACTCACAAATTGGATATATATCTATAACACATTATAGTTTAGCAATTACTAAAAATACAGATCTATACCTATTAAAAAATCAGCGAACTTCATTGGGGGTAAAATGGTTATATCACTATCATGCATTTTTCTGGCAATATCTACAGCTACAAAAGGTTGAAACATAAAAGATTCAGCCTGCAAACTAAGTCCTGATTTTAACTTTACACCTTCGTTATAGGTCCTATATCCCATAAAATCATATAAAGACATTTTAGCACCTATAGCTGCAAATATTGAGTGACGACCACTACCAAAAGGAAAATATCGTTTCAAATCACATCCTAAAGAATAAATGGCAAAACGTTTTTCATTAGTTCCTAAAATATCAAATATCCTACCTCTTGAAGCTTGAAAATAAGAGGACAAATCAAGTTTTTGTGATAAAACAATATTCATAAAAATATTTCCATCTATACTATGCACCAAACCAACATCAAATCCATATTTATATGTATCCTCATCTGTTTTAAAATGAGTATTTAAATAATTTTTATGATATACTGAAAATCCAATCCCAACTCCCAGATAATACGATTTCTTTTCTCTTAGAAAAATTCTATTGTTATCATTTTCTTGTCCTAAAATATTACCAAGAACAAAAAAGCTTATAATAATTAAACACAGTTTCATTTTCAGTAAACTTATATTTATAAGTTACGAATAATAATGTTTTAGATAAAAGGAATCCATATTTAAAAGAAAGACAGTTTATGGATTTAAAAATAAAATTGAGACTGACAAAGAAAAGAAAAAGACTGTCTTCACATGCGAGGACAGTCTTTATTTTACAACTAATTATTTTTAACTATTCTGAAAGTTTCATCTCCCACTTTAAGTATATAATACCCTGATGTAAGCTGCGTTGTATTGATATAATTCATTCCAACAAATACTTTTTCTTTTAGAATTAAACTACCTGAAATATTATAAATTGAAACAAAAGAGTTTTCTAATGAATTAATATAAATTTTGGCATTAAAATTTGTAGGATATACATCAAAATCACCTGTTGGTTTTTCTAATATATCAGTTGGAGTATAATTGTATGTTTCACGAGAATAATTAACATATGAAGTTGAAACATCGTCCCAATTCTGAGTAATCCTTGTTGAAATATTTGAAGTTCCATCCTGGTATGTAATTAAATATAACTGCCCCCAATCCATTTGCCAGTTTTCATCTCCTGAATGACTCTCGTTCTTTTCTTCTGTCAAATTTCCATTTTGATCATAGGCTTCAGTTGATTTATAACCATACGTCAATACACCACCTGTATAATCATTTGATATAGAATAACTCATTAAAGCTGTAAAATAATATTCATAATAACTTAATGAAAGCCAGCTTGAACCATCCCAATATTCTTCTAACTCTGATTCTGTATCAACGGATTGCTCCCATGTCCATCTGTAATCATTCACCCAATCAGTATCCCATATTTGATAAGTCTCGATGGTAGTAGGAGGTACACCTCCATTTTCTCCATCAGGATATTGGCCTTCCATTTTTTCTGAATTGGTATAATTAGCATCATCATAAATATCACCAGAACCGTTATATTCCTGATAAGTATAGGACAATGGATAACTATTATCCAAATGACTACTTGAATCCCAAAGAAACCAGCTTACATTTATATAGCGCCCTGAGAGTTCAAAATCAGTTCCATTATATGTGTATTCAAATGCTCCGTCTAAAACATCATTGGTATCGTAAAACCATTCAGTTTTTGATTCAGGAACCCAAGCCCCACCAGTTCTTTTGTAATAAATTTCAGAAGTAAGTAAATTTCCTGTATATATATATTCTGTTTTATATCCTGACTGTTCAACCCAACCTGAGCCTTGAACATAAATGGAGACTATTTGTGAAACTACATTATCATTAGCATCATATTCCAAATCATATTTATATCCACTATCAATTGTCCAACTGCTCCCATTCCATGAAGCTGTAGTTATTTCAATCAGCTCCCCATAGGTATTATAAGTTAATGTTTGTTGTTCTGAATCGGTGGTAATGACAGTTACAGTACCATTCAAATTTGTTTCATATTCATAGTACATCGTATTTTCTGTATACCATGCACTTCCATCCCATAACTCATATAGGATACTAGCTGGTTGAAGTTCAGCTTGCGCACTTTTTAATTGACTTATTCCTTTTTTGATCTTTTCCGTATTTTTATGAGTAAAAGGATTTACTTTTTTTGCTGATAAACTAAAGCATACTAACATTGCAAACAGAAGAGTAATTGTCTTTTTCATAACGATATATTTAAGTAAGAGATTGCCTAATTCTATCTAATGAAAAGTACAAAATAATACACCAAAAATCAATATAGAATATTGACCATCAACGTTTTAAAATTCACTATTCAGTATTTATCTTACCAAATTCATCCACTATATTCAATTAAACTCAGTTGCATAAAATCTTATATCTAAATCTAATCCTAAATCGTATTTTTTAATATGATTTCAAATTAAATAACATAACCACACCAATTTATTAAGAGGTGCATCTTATAACTTTATCAAATCAATCACTAAGAATGTTGTAATCAAAAATGACTGATATAAAAAAACTTTCATTATTTTGGCGCCAGAAACGCCCCCGTTTTTATTATTAAATATTTAACACTTGGTTTAACATGAACTCAATTTTAAACAAAAACTTATTTTTTGTAAAAGAACATGTTGGTATGTTTAAAGCAGCCAACAACTACGACATATATGATCCTAATTCGCAGGAATTGATGATGAATTGTCGTGAAGAGAACCTGGGTTTCTTTACTAAAATGTTGCGCTTTACAGATTATAAAAGGATGACTCCTTTCAATATTGAAATAAAAACAGCAACTGGAGAAAGAGTTTTAACGGTAAAAAGAGGGGTTGCCTTTTTTGTATCAAAAGTTGAGGTATTTGATGAAAATGATCAATTAGTTGGAACTTTTAAGCAAAAATTCTTTTCCATTGGAGGTAAATTCAATTTATTTGATGCTAATGACAATATGCTTTGCACATTAAAAGGTAAATGGACGAGTTGGGATTTCAGATTTACTAAAGATGATGTTGAATTTGCTCACGTTAGTAAAAAATGGGCCGGTATTGGAAAGGAACTGTTTACTACTGCCGATAATTATATGTTAGAAATCGACCAAAGAGTACCGGAAAACAGTCCGATTCGAATTATGATTATGGCTGCCGTAATGTGTATTGATATGGTACTAAAAGAGTAGTCCTAACATTATTATAGTAATATAGAAAGTATCAGGAGTTTATTTCTGGTACTTTTTTTTGAGAAACAGATACCAATGAAGCCCTTAACATCTTAGTTTACTATAAACCTTGCCTACCTACAACTCAAGCATAAATCCTTGAGAAAAAACTTCTGCTTCACTTATTACTTTGAGGTATTTTCAGTGTGTGATAGTTTTTTAATGCATAGTAAGAATTTAATTGAACAACAGCATTTATCGCTTTTTAATTGACTCCCCTATGGTATGACCAGGATATGACGTTGTATTTACAATGGTTCTTTTATGGTATTTCTTTGGCTCCTTAGAACAAACGAACAACCAAAGAAATACCAAAGACAACCCATAGACAACCCATAGACATACCAACCACAACCCAAAGAAATACCATAGAAAACCAAAGAGATACCAAAGAAAACCGAAGACCTACCAAAGAAAAGTCAAAAAAGATCTCAAAAACACCAAAACCTGGAATATTATTGCCGTTTTTTACGATTTTCTGGAATATCGGCCTTTTCTTTAACCTTTTACACACTAAAACGATTTCAGCCCAAACTATTTACATTTTATAATCAAGCACTTACAAGCAATAAAAATTACAGTAAAATCACAGTAACTTTTTATATGCATAATTCTGCATATTTTAGTTGATAGAACAGTTAATACTTGAAAACAACAATACTGTCATTTATTCAGGATTATTACTAATGCAGGTACAATGCAACACAAATACGTATAAAAGATAGGATTTATAACATTTCTTAAGAACTAAAAAACAAACAAATTCAAGTTTTATTAGTTTATTTAGAGGAACTCTCAAGCCGAAAAAATATGTCAGAACACCATCACCATACGCATCAAAATAAAAAATACGAAGCAAAAACCCTATGGGTTGTTTTATTAACTGCTGTAACTATGGCTGTTGAAATTACTTTTGGTATAACTACCAAATCAATGGCTTTGCTTGCTGATGGAATTCATATGGGGTCGCATGTTCTGGCAATTGGATTAAGTTGGTTAGCATACGTTATTGTACGAAAAGTGTCTACAAGTAAAAAATACAATGGCGATTCTAATAAAATACTTTCATTATCGGGATATAGCAGTGGCTTAATACTGCTGATATTTGCTTTTTTTATTTTGATCGAAGCCTTTCAGCGTTTTATTAATCCTGAGGTAATTATTTACAAAGACGCTATTCTTGTTGCGGTTATAGGATTGATTATTAACATTGCCAGTGCTTTTTTGCTACACCACGATCACGAACATTCTGATCATAACATCCGTGCCGCTTATTTGCACGTAATTGCTGATGCTTTAACTAGTTTATCTGCTATTGTTGGACTTATTGTGGCAATGGTATGGGATATTGCTTTTATCGATCCTATAGTAGCCGTAATCAGTTCTATCGTCATCATTAAATGGTCAATCGGATTACTAAAAGATAGTGGTAAAGTACTTCTTGATATGGATGATCATGAATAACCAATTACGTTTATCAAAAAGAAAGGAATTACCATAGAATAATCCAGTCAAACTTTCGATTTTTTTCGTAAATTGCTCTAGCCCATAATTACAAACCCTGAGACAATTTACTTATGGAATTGGATAATGACCATATTAAACAACTCGAAAAACAACTTGAAGCGCTTATAAAAAAACAAAATGATTTCAATGGTGAAATCTACATGTTAAAACTAGAGATAAACAAACTCAAGAAAAGTGTTTCACATACATCTACTTCTTCTCATGAAAAAGAGCATCCTGTTTCAACATACAATATAAACGAAAGTTATACATCAACGCAAAATACAGTAGTTGACAAACAAGAAGTAACAAAAGACTTTCATCATCAGGAAAAGAAAGATCAACATTCTGACGTTAAAAACATTAACAGAAAGAAAAACCTTGAAAAGTTTATTGGTGAAAACCTGATGAACAAGATAGGTATTGCTATTACCATTATTGGTTTGGCCATTGGAACCAAATACTCCATTGAACATGAATTAATAAGTCCTTTAACCCGCATTATTTTAGGTTATTTATTCAGTATCTTGCTTTTGATTTTAGGTATTCGATTACGCTCCAAATACGAAAATTACAGCGCCGTATTGGTAAGTGGAGCCATGGCTGCAAAATATTTTATTACATTTTCTGCCTATAACTATTTTAACCTGATACCACAATCGATGGCTTTTATACTAATGGTAATTTTTACCATATTCACGGTATTGGCAGCACTCTCCTACAACCTTCAATTAATTGCTCATATTGGATTAGTTGGTGCTTATGCCATTCCTTTTTTACTTAGTAACGATAGTGGCAGAGTAGAAATTTTATTTTCATACATTACAATTATTAATGCAGGCATACTCTTTCTATCCTTTAAAAAGTATTGGAAACAACTCTTTTATGTTTCATTTTTATTAACCTGGTTCATCTTCTTTGCTTGGTTTATTCCTGAATACATACTTAACTTAAAGTTTGACAATAACTTTAACATTGCTCTGGGATTTGCATCTGTATTTTACATTACCTTTTATATTACCTTTTTAAGTTATAAGCTAGTTAAAAATGAAATGTTTAACAAAGTTGACATAGCCCTTCTTCTTACTAATTCTTTTGTTTATTATGGCATAGGTTATGTCATTTTAGATATCGCAAAGTACAATCAACTATTAGGGCTATTTACCTTAAGTAATGCTATTATTCATTTTGTTGTTGCCTATACTGTATTTAAACACAAATTGGCTGATAAAAATTTATTCTATGTTATTATTGGTTTGGTTTTGGTATTTATTACAACCGCTATACCTGTTCAGTTAGAAGGCAGCTGGGTTACATTATTATGGGCAGGACAGGCTGCTATTTTATTCTACATTGGCAGATCAAAACGTATCGGTTTTTATGAAATATTATCGTATCCGGTTATAATACTTGCTTTTTTTAGCTTAGCACAAGATTGGATGGTTAATTACTCTCCTTCTTTTTACAAAACAGATCATAGAATGACTCTGATTTTAAATGTTCACTTTTTAAGTTCACTTTTATTTGTTGGAGCCTTTTCTTTTATGCAATATATCAATCATAAACACGCTGAAATCATTAATTCATATCCTAAAATTTCACGTATCGCCAGCTATGTAATTCCTTCAATACTTATATTTTCTATTTATTACAGTTTTAGAATGGAAATTGCTCAATATTGGAATCAAGCCCTTGTTGACAGTAAAATTTCTTTTACTCCTGAAGGTGAAACATACGCAAGTTTTCATAAAGATTACAACCTGTCAAAATTTAAAACAATCTGGATTTTTAATTACACTTTTATATTTCTTTCTGCCTTATCTGTTTTAAACGTAATCAGAATAAAGAGCAAACAACTGGCTCATGCCGTATTAGCTATAAATGGCATTGTAGTTATTTCATTTTTAATTGGTGGAATTATTATATTGGGAGAATTAAGAGATAGCTACGTAGAACAAACTTTAGCTCAGTTTTATAAAAGAGGTTTCTTCTGCGTTGGCATACGCTATGTTAGTATTATACTTTTGGCATTGTTGGTAATATCAAGCTTAAAACTTCAGCAAAAGTTCCCATTTAAACAACATATTTACAGCTACTTTGAGTTATTTATTCATGGTATTGTTTTAACCATTTTAAGTAATGAATTAATAACCTGGTTATCCATCAATAACGCTGAAGTTGCATATAAAACAGGATTAAGCATATTGTGGGGAGCATATTCATTAATTATGATTGTTATAGGTATTATTCAGAAAAAACAATACATAAGAATTGCTTCAATGGCAATATTTGCCGTTACTTTAATCAAACTGTTTTATTATGATTTATCAAACCTTGATACACTTCAAAAAACAATTGTTTTTGTGTCACTTGGAATTTTCTTATTAATCATTTCCTTTTTATACAATAAATATAAAAACATCATTAATGAGTAATCTGGCCAAATCAACGATGCTTTTGTTTGTAATTCTGTTTCCCCCCCTACATTCTTGGGCTAAAATGGATGACAATAAATACAAAAGAGATTTAGAAATTACAGACAAATGGCACGCCATAATATTACCCCCAAACATATATGGCAAAACTTTACAAAGTCTGTATGATATCAGAATTTATGGCATCACAACATCAAATGATACCATTGAAGCACCATATATTCTTAAATCTAATAAATCAAAAACTGTTTATTCTGATTTTCCTTTTAAAGTAATTAACACTACTCAAAAGGATGATTTGCATTATATCACTTTTAAGGCAGATGATCTGCATACGATTAATACCATTCAGTTAGATTTTGGAAATGCTAATTTTGACTGGCATATTAAGTTGCAGGGTAGTAACGATCAGAATAACTGGTATACCATAATTAATGATTACAGAATATTATCTATTAGTAATGACGATATTGATTACAAGTATACTAAAATTCTTTTCTCGCCTTCTGAATATAAATATTTTAGGATCGAGATTCCATCAAAAGAAAATCCCATATTAAAAGATGCCAAACTAACTCGTATTAATACCTCAAGAGGAATTGCTGATACTGTATCAATTGATCATAAAGATATGGTGATTCATGAAAAAGAAGCGGAGACTGAAATCACCATCAAGTTACCAGACTTTATAAGAACTTCAGAGATTGAAGTAAATATTGCCAACAACTTTGAATATTATAGAGATATTAAGATTAAATACATTAAAGACAGTATTAAAACAGAAACAGGTTGGATATACCAATCTGAATTACTTGCAAATAAAACGCTTAACTCCATTGAGCAGCCAAACTTTTCTTATAAAAGCACAAACCTCAACAATCTTATTATTACCATAAAAAATGGTTATAACCAACCATTAAATATTAAGAATATAAAACTCATTTGTTATCAACATTTGTTAGTGGCCCGTTTTACACGAGATGCAAAATATTATTTGTGCTATGGAAAAAAATGGGAAAGCAAACCTGATTATGACATTATAAATTTTAAAAATCAAATTCCTAAAAACATTACACCTATTACACCAGGAAAAGAAGAAGTTATAAGCCACTACAATACCCCCATTACTAAACCGTTATTTAATAAATACTGGCTTTGGGCGATAATGCTTGTTATTATACTTTTGCTTGGTTGGTCATCAAAACAGTTAATTAATAAAACAAAATAATAAATGGCTAAATACCTAACTCCAATCTTCTTAATGCTTATTCATTTGGTATCTATTGCACAAAACAATGATGCAGAAGTTCTTAAATTCAATACAACAGTCGATTATAATGGAAGAAACATAAAAGAATCTTATGAGTTTGAAATACAAATAAACAATGGAGCAGGCACAAAATATGCTGAAATAGAAATATATTATCAGGATAAAAATGCACCAAAAGATTTAGAAGCAGATATTTATGATGTATTTGGAAACAAAATTAGGTCTCTGAAGAAAAAAGAGATTGTTACAAGAACTCCGTGGAGTAGTAGTGAGTTTCATACAGACACCCGAGTGTTAACTTTTGACTTAATTCATAATCATTTCCCATATATTATAAAATACAGTTACTCTATTAATATCAATAACTACATTTCTCTTGTAAGCTGGAATCCTATTCTTGATCCGAAAATTAAAACTCAACATTCTGAACTCACCCTACAGGTTCCGGAAAATACGCCTTTAAATATTTTTCTGCAACAAATGGACTCTGCAAAAACAGAGAACGCTGAAGGAAAAGATATATACTCATGGAATCTGGATAATTATATCACGCCTAAAAACGAAACCTATGCTCCTCATATTAATAAAACTGCACCAACTGTTGAAGTGATGCCAAAATCCTTTTTTTATGATATTCCTGGTGAGGCAAGTTCTTGGATTGATTTTGGAAATTGGAAATATGAAATCATTAAAAATCTGGCTAAATTAACGCCCTCTGAAATTAAAAAAGTCCATCAGTTAACAGATACCATAAGCCATTTATCCGATAAAATAAAAACTTTATACCACTATATGCAGGATAATACAAGATATATTCTGGTATCATTGGAAGAAGGAGGTCTGGTTCCTTACCCTGCAACTTATGTTTGTACAAACAGATTTGGAGATTGTAAAGCACTTTCTAATTACATGAGAGCTTTATTAAAAGAAATTGGCATAGATTCGTATTATACGTCTATCTATTCCGGATTGAAACCAGCACCTGTTAATCCTGATTATCCTTCTCATCAATCCAATCATATTATACTTTGTGTACCCATGCAGAAAGATACTATATGGTTAGAATGTACAGATAAAACAGCGCCTTTTAATTATTTAGGTTCGTATACTCAAAATCGATTAGCACTAACTATCCAGGAAAATCAAAGCAAATTAGTCCAAACTCCAGCACACAATATAAATAATGCTTTAGAATCTTATACCACCCATATAAAAATTGACCAGGATAATAACGTAACATTTGACTGCAAGGGTAAAGTAATGGGAAATGAATTTGATCGATTAAAATCGTTTGATACACAGCTCTCAACTAAAGATAAAGAACAATATATTGATCATATTGGATTAATAAAGAAAGCCGATATCTTGGATTTTAAGATTAACCGACCCAATAGAGACTCAACATGGTTAAGTATTAATCTTACCGGAACCGCTCAATCCATATGCCAAAATATTGGAAACATGCATTTATTACAGCCGTTTAAATCCTTAAAAAAATATTTAGAAGAACCCAAAGACAGGGTTAATGACCTATTTATCTATTACCCTATAAACAATTGTGATACTTTAATTTACGAATTTCCAGAAAGTATAAATGAAGTAAAAGGATTAACAAATATCACTATTGATTCCCCCTTTGGCAAATATTCACGGTCATATCATATAAAAGAGAATAAATTATTTATTTCCAGAATGATTCAAATCAATCAAGGATACTATTCTAAAGCAAGTTATAAGGATTTCTATGAATTCTACAATAAATCTATAAACACTGACAACCAAAAGGTTATTGTTAATTAAAAATCAAAAACAACTCTAAAAATACAATCTAAAATGATGATTAAAGACGGATACTTATTAAGCTTATTTCTCCTATTATTTCCTATTATATCCAATTCTCAAAAGGCCCCTAATAAAGCTGAAGGTGATATGTATATTGAAAAATGTGACTTTGAACCTGATGCTTCGGCTGTTGTACTATTCGATAAAGGAAATGTGTTTTTCGTCAGAAATGAAGGCGGTTTTGATATAAAATATACAAGACATAAAAGAGTGAAAATTTTTAAAGAAGCAGCCTTTGATCAGGGTGAAATAGAAATCCCTCTTTACATTGGTGACACAAGTAGTGAAGTAGTTCGAGATATAAAAGCCACCACATATTATTATGATGGAAAAACAATTGAAAAAACAGAGCTCGATCATAATCAAATATTTGAAGAACCCATCAATAAACACTGGTATCAGAAAAAATTTGCGATGCCAAACTTAAAGGAGGGATGTGTTGTAGATTATGAATATACAGTTATTTCTCCATTTATCTTCAACCTTCCGGATTGGGATTTTCAGGATGATATCCCTACAATTTACAGTGAATATCAAACCAATATGATTCCATTTTATACCTATACTTATCGTGCTCAAGGCTTTAGTTCTTTTGATATTTTTGAAAGTGGAGAAAGTAAAGGTTTAGACAGACAGTTTATGAACCTTACTTTTAAAGATATGAATTACACTTTTGGAATGAAAAATATTCCATCTTTTAAGGATGAAAGTTTTATTAGCTCCAAAGAAGATTATATCAAAAAAATTGATTTCCAGTTATCTGAAATTAACTATCCATCAGGGTACTCTAAAAAAGTATTAACAACCTGGCCAGCATTAGCAAAAGATTTAATGGACTATGTTGACTTTGGTACATATATTAAAAAATCAGCTAAAATTGGAAGTAAAGAATTTGCTCACCTTCAGAGTAAAAACGATATGGAAAAAATTGAAGCTGTTTTAAAATATATGAAAAACAATTACAAACATAATGGCAGAAACAGTTATTCCGCATCTGAAAGTATAAAGAACTTTATGAAACTAAAAACTGGCAACAGTGCAAATATTAACCTGATGGCTTTAGGCATTTTACAAAGCCTTAACATTGATTGCAAGCCAGTGATAATAAGTACGCGTGATCACGGTAAGGTGTACCAGGATTTTCCATTTGCTGATTTCTTTAATGATGTATTGATCATAGCAAGTGTAGATAACAAAAAACTAATTCTGGATGCAACAGATCCATATTGTCCAACCAACCTTATTCCGGCCAATTGTTGCAATGGAAAAGGATTTATTGTTGATGAAGATGAAGAAAAATGGACCAATATATATAACAGTTTGCCTTCTCATAATAAGACATCATTATCATATAGTTATAATCCGGAGACAAACCAGCTTGAAGGACAGGCCAGAGTTAAAACAACCGGACATATTGCAATCTCTGAAAGAAAAAGATACACCTCTGATAACGAAAAATTTGTGGATAACATTAATTCTGAAGGCTTAAAAGTTAAAGATGATATTGACGTCAATGCACAGGAAAAAGAAGATCAGTTTAATTATAGTTTTGATTTTACCAGCAGTGTTGATCAAATAGATAACCAGATAATAATTACACCTTTCATGAAACTTCCTATACAGGATAATCCCTTTAAACAAAAAGAAAGAGATTACAGTATAGATTTTGTTTATCCCTTTGTGAAAAATTTTCAGGTAAATATTCAATTACCAAAGGATTATAAAATAGAAAAACTACCAGCTGATGTAATGAGAAATACTAAAAATATTGCCTTTAGTTATAAAATAATTCAGCAAGAAAATAACTCCTTTATTATTTCTACTAATTATCATATTAAAAAGCCTATATATCCTTCTTCAGCATACAACGAACTTAAATCCTTTTACAAATTAGTTACAGAACAACTTAATCAAAGTATCGTAGTTACCAAAATATAAATTTTCAGGCACTTTGATTTCTTAAAATATAATTTAAAACTCAAACTATTTGAACATTTTCAAATTCAGATTAGTTTGAGTTTTTTTATAACATTATTTAAACCTTTCGATTACATCGATTAGCACTTCTTTATTAAATTGAGCTCTGGTTTATATATTAAAACATTAAAAGTCATTACATGAGGCATCTTTTAAAAATTTTACTAATTACAATTTTCACATTAAGTGTTTCTTTTTCTGCCAAATGCGGTGAGAAAAAGGTATTAAATTACACCCATTATGATTTATGGAAATCAATAGATAGAAACTATATTATATCACATAATGGTAATTTTGTTTCCTACGTTATTTCGCCACAAGAAGGTGATTCATATTTGTACCTTTATGATGTAACCAATGAAAAACTTGATTCAATACCAAGAGGAAAAGCACCGCAGTTTTCTGTTGAAAACGATTTTATTGCATTTAATGTAAAAGCTCAACATGATTCTATCAGGGCTCTAAAACTTAAAAAAACTAAAAAGGATAAACTTCCTAAAGATTCACTTTTTATAAAAAATCTGATTTCTGGAGACCTTTTAAAGATACCGAATTTAAAATCATGGAAAATACCTGAAGATGGAGATAATTGGTTGGCTTACATGATTGAAAAAAAGAAGGAAGAACCTAAAGACACTTCCGTTGTAGAAGAAGAAGAAGAAGAAGAAGAAAAATCAGACAAAAAAAACAAAGATAAGAAAGCTAAAGAATTTAAATCAGAAGGTAATCCGCTCGTTATTTATCGACCTGTAAGTGGTGATAGTTTATTAATTGAAAAAGTATCATTTTATGAAGTTGCCAAAGATGGTACTGGTGCATATATAGTTCAAAGTACAGGCGATACTACAGAAGTTTCAAAAGTGCTTCGTTTTGATGCTCAAAAATTTACTATTGATACTATATTTAAACAGATTGGTAAAATTGAAAAGCTTGCAAGTGATTACACTGCAAGTCAATGTGCATTTTTATTCTCGGATGACACGAGTAAAGTCAAAGTTGACCAACTATACTATTACAGAACAAAGCTCGATGCTCCAAACATGATTCTGGATACTATTGATGCCTCCCTACCTACTGAATGGTCTGCTCTTTCAAAAGGCGAATTAAACTTCTCTCGCGACGGTAGTAAGTTATATTTTGGCGCAGGAAAAAGGCCTCATGAAGAACCCAAAGATACATTAACTGATGATGAAAAAATACATGTTGATATTTGGAACTGGAAGGATATAGAGATTCAACCTATGCAAAAGAAAAACTTGAAGAAGGATAAGGATCCTGCCTACAAATGCGTCTACCTGGTGAAACAAAATAAAATAGTCCAACTTGAATCAAAGGAATTCCGTTCTGTAAAAATACCTGACAGAGGCAATTCAAATATTGGTTTTAGCTATGTAAATACCCCTTATAAAAGAGCACAATCATGGTCTGGTAGATGGCCGAATGATATTTATAAAGTGGATATACTCACCGGCAAAAAGCATTTGATAAAAAAAGATGTAAACGGAACAAGTGAAATCTCTAAGTCTGGAAAATGGCTTGTCTACTATGACCAGGCAGATAGTGCTTATTATGCCTACACTACTATTAAAGGAACAAAATCACTAATCAGTAAAGGAGTTTCTGTTTCATGGGTTGATGAACTTAATGATTCGCCTACAGATGCTGATGCATATGGAATTGCTGACTTTACAAAGGATGATAAAAGTATTATTGTTTATGATAGATACGATATCTGGCAACTGGATCTTTCTGGAAAATTAGCCCCGGTATGTTTAACCAATGGTTGGGGTAGAAAACAGAACACTACTTATAGAGTAATAAAATTGGACAAAGATGAACTCTTTATAGATGTAAATAAAGAACTAGTCTTAAGATCATTTAATGAAATCAATAAAAAGTCGGGGTTTTATTCCTTAAACAACAACAAAACAGAAAAGATTATTGAAGGTGACTACAATATTTACAACCCAATTAAAGCTAAAAATGTAGATACCTTTATTTGGAGAAAATCAACATTCAAAGCCTATCCGGAATTAAGAATTAGTGATAAATCTTTTAAAAATGATATTGTCATATCTAATACCAATCCACAACAAAAAAATTTTAATTGGGGAGATATACAGCTTGTTGATTGGATAGCTTCTGATGGGCTAAAACATCAGGGTTTATTAATAACCCCTGAAAACCTTGATACTACAAAGAAATATCCGATGATCTCTTATTTCTATGAACGCTATTCTGATGAGTTGCACAGATATTACCGTCCGGCCCCCAGCCGTTCAACAGTGAACTGGAGTTTTTATGCATCCAACGGTTATGTAATTTTTATTCCTGATATTTTTTATCGCACTGGAGACCCTGGTTTATGTGCATATGAAGCTGTTGTTAGTGGATCTTTAGCAATGGCAGATCGCTTTAGTTTTATTGATCGTGACCATATGGGAATTCAGGGGCAAAGTTGGGGTGGCTATCAGGTGGCTTTTCTTGTTACCAGAACCAACTTATTTAAGGCAGCAATGGCAGGGGCTCCGGTTAGCAATATGACAAGTGCATATGGAGGTATTCGATGGGGCTCCGGTATGAGTCGCATGTTCCAGTACGAACATACACAAAGTAGAATTGGAGGTACTCTTTGGAATAAGATGAATAAATATATCGAGAATTCACCTGTATTCTTTACTCCACAAGTAGAAACTCCACTGCTAATAATGCATAATGATAATGACGGCGCTGTTCCCTGGTATCAGGGAATTGAATACTTTATGGCATTACGCAGATTAAATAAACCTGCATGGATGTTAGTTTATAACAATGAAGAACACAACCTTACCAGAAGAGCCAATTCAAAAGATTTAAGCAGACGAATGATGCAATTCTTTGATCACTACCTTAAAGAGAAACCAATACCTGTTTGGATGAACGATGGTGTTCCGGCAATTAAAAAGGGAGAAGATTTAGGATATGACCTGATAGAGGATTAGATATTATCTTATACATATAAAACAAGAAAAGGCGTCCATCGAGACGCCTTTTCTATAATATTTTGTTTTACTACAAATTAATTTAAAAGCTCTGCTAATTTTTCTTCAAGAGCAGCACCTCTAAGATTTTTTGCAATAATTTTTCCTTCTTTATCTAATAATAAAGTAAAAGGAATACCTTGAACTCCATAAGTTTGAGCGATATCACCTTTTGCATCAATTACATGATTCCAAACTAAACCATCATCTGATACAGCCTTTTTCCAAGCAGCAGAATCACGATCTAAAGATACACTTAAAACATCAAATCCTTTAGAACCAAAAGTATTATATGCTTTAACAACATTAGGATTTTCAGCTCTACAAGGTTTACACCATGATGCCCAAAAATCAACTAATAAATATTTTCCTTGTAACGAAGACAATGAAATAGAAGCACCTTCAATACTTTCTAAAGTAAATTCAGGAGCAACAGCACCTATTTCAGTTGCTTTTTTTGCATTTTCAGCCTTTTCAACATTTTCTAAAGATTCTTTCAATGATGTTACATACATATGGTCTCCTAAGTTCGCTTCAAATTGAGCAACTAAATCCTTAAATTCATCAAATTCAAGATCTCTGGCCGCCTGATTTGCTATATAAGCAGCAACAACACTACTAGTATTATTTTTAACAAATTGAACAAAGTAAGCTTTTTGCTCTTCCATTATTGCATTTGCTTCTGTTTTTAGTGCTTCCATTGTTTCTTTGTCATTAGACATCATCGCTTTTTGAAAATCAGCCTGAAGCTCATCTAATGTTTCTCTTCCTGGTAACTCTTTTACAAAAGTGTTAAACACATCGTTTGTTTTAGATCCGGTAACTTCAGCATCAGAAATTTTTTCTTTATCTTCTACAGTAATGTTAATGTTACCATTTTCACCAAATAACATGATTGGTGTTTTAATATCATCAACAAATACTAAATAAACCTGAGGAACTTCTTCACTTCCTGTAAAAGTAAATTTACCTTGAACTATTTCAGTTGTATCAATAGATACTGGTCTACCTTTTTCAATCTTTGACAAGACAGCTTGTCCTTCTTCTACACCTCCTATTGTTCCTTCAATGGTGTATTGTTTTTGCTGACAAGCAACAAAAGAAATGGCTATTAAAGCCACTAATAGTAATTGTTTCATTATTCGCATTTTTAATTTATTGTCTCTATTAATTGGTTTGTATTATAAACCAGTATCTATAATTATTATTTTAGTGCTTGATTAAAATACATATTTAATAGTTCGTGGGCTGCTGCAAACGAACTGGTTTCTTCATTAGTTACTTTATCCTCAAGAATTGCAATTTCTTTGGCAATATCTTTATTGTGATAAAAATTGGACTGCAAAGCCTCGTTAATTGATTCAAACATCCAGTATTTTGCTTGTTCACTACGACGCTTTGTAAAATAGCCGTTTTCCTTCGTCTTATCAGCATACTTTAAAACCATATCCCACAAATCAGAAATACCGTTTTGCTCAAGTGCTGAACACGTTTTCACTTCAGGTATCCAACCAGACTTTGTTGGTGGAAATAAATGAAGCGCACTGGTATATTCAGCTTTAGCCATGGTAGCTTTTTTAATGTTATTGCCATCAGCTTTATTAATGGCAATAGCATCAGCCATTTCCATAATACCACGCTTAATTCCCTGTAACTCATCACCTGCTCCTGCAAGCATTATTAGTAAAAAGAAATCAACCATCGAATGAACAGCAGTTTCAGACTGTCCAACACCTACTGTTTCAATAAAAATAGTATCAAAACCAGCAGCTTCACATAAAATAATGGTTTCTCGGGTTTTACGAGCTACACCACCAAGTGATCCTGCCGATGGAGAAGGACGTATATAAGCGTTATCCTGTGCTGATAATTCCTCCATACGTGTTTTATCTCCCAAAATACTACCTTTAGAACGTTCACTACTCGGATCTATTGCTAAAACAGCCAATTTTCCACCTTGATTAATAATATACATTCCTAAGGCTTCAATCAAAGTACTCTTTCCTGCTCCTGGCACACCTGTAATACCTAAACGAAGAGAATTACCAGTATATGGTAAACATTTTTCAATAATCTGCTGAGCTAATTTCTGATGATCAGGTCGTGCACTTTCAACTAATGTAACTGCCTGACTTAACAATCTGATATCTCCTTTTCTGATACCTTCAAAAAACTCATCAACTGAAGGTAATTTCCTCTTTTTTTGTAAAAAACGTTTTGCAGCTGCAGAATTAACAGTTTGCACCTGCTCAACCCCTTTATTTACCACCAGGTTCTTATAATCGTCGTGATTTTCAATATGATCGTCGTGATGCATGCTTTTTAAAACTTTTAAATTGATGCGAATTTACATTTTATAACTCACTTAACCCAAGCATTGAGTTGTTTAAATTTTTTATTATAGTCTTGTTTCTATTAACCAGCCAACTGGCTAAAATACTTTTAATTAGATGTAAAAAAGGAGTATCATAATATGATACTCCTTAACTAATACTATAAAATCGACTTTTTGCGTTATTATTCAGGAACAGTAACTGTTCCCTGAATTCTTAGAAGAATATTGCTTGCCAAAGGATCATTAGTGATTACTGTAATCGATTTATTTTGACGTCCGTGTTTACCTCTTGAATTAAATTCTGCAGCGATTGATGTTTTTTCTCCTGGTGCAATTACTGTTTTTTCAGGTTTAATTGCTGTACATCCACAAGAAGCTTTTACCTTACGAATAATTAAATCCGATTTACCAGTATTGGTAATATAATAAGTATGCTTAGTAACATCTCCCTGCTTAATTGTACCAAAATCAAATATCTTATTATCAACATTAATTTTTGCAGCCTTTGCTTTTTGCGCTTCAGTCCAGGTATTAAAATCTTCCTGAATATTAGCATTTACACTAATTCTGTTTTTATAATCAACCTTTCCATCGAAAGAAATAAAAATCTGATCATAAACAAATCCCCAATCATTTTTCTTAGCAGCATCATAAGTTGCAATAAACTTACCTTTTGCTCCAGGCATTAAAACTTCTGGTTCTGCTTTAATAGATATATGAGCAGGAACTCTTTCAAAAGCAATTTTTAAAGCTTCATTTGAAGTATTAATTACTTCCACTTCTTCGGTTTTAGTTCCTTTAGGTTCAATACGTGTAAAACTAATATGTGTTGATTTTAATCTTAACTGACCTAACTCCCTTGGGTATTCATCCTCAATTGTTTTTGGACGAGGAATAACTTTACCTGTAATCCTTAATACAGTATTAGGCGTTTCTGTATTTGCGGTTACTGTAATTGTTTTATTAAAGTTACCCGGACGATTACGAGGATCAAAAGTTGCCTTTACATATCCCTTACCACCAGGAGGAATCGGTTTTTTACTCCACTCAGGAGATGTACATCCACAACTTGCTCTTACATTATGAATAACAATTGGTTGCCCACCTGTGTTTGTAAAGTCAAATTGATACGATACTTTACCTTTTTCCTCATTAATTTCTCCAAAATTATGAAGCGTTTCTTCAAAAGAAAAGGAAGGTTTACTATGCTGAGCATCTACGGCTGCATAACATAGCAATGCTATTAAACCTAAAACTAATTTTTTCATCTGTTTAAAATTTACTTTTATTTATCAGATGGAACTCGCCATATTTTAACTTCCTATGAATAGGAAAGAATTTTCACGGCTCGTTTCATGCGTTTAAAATTTATATTTATTATACAAAATTCACAAACCAAATCACCATCGTACTATATTTCTGAAAAGAACGAATGGGTCTATCTGCTCATTTTATCTTAATGGAATTATTAATTCCTATTTAAAGTATTATCAAAATTTGTAACACAAAACTAATAAAACATATCATTCTTCAATTAAAAAATTGTGGTATTAACAAGTCATTAACGTTAAACAATCATTGTTTTATTATCAAACAATAATGATTTTATTAAAATTTTAATACCAAAATAATCAAACTGAACAAGCTACTTTTAATCATTAATTCCGCAAACACATTGTTAATATCGCATATACACATTATGCCCACATTCTATATTATTTTTGCTGAAATTAATCTACATCAATTAGTGAGAATGTAATTGTTATTTAGATGTATTATTTTTTACCTTTAAGTAAAAAATATCATTTTATTCCAACCTTTTAATGATAACATTGTTATCTAATTGCAAAAAGACAATAAAATATCGCGTAACCAAAAATAAAAAATAAGATATGCAATACGATTTAGTTGTTCTGGGAAGCGGTCCCGGAGGATATGTTGGAGCCATAAGAGCTTCGCAATTAGGATTAAAAGTAGCAGTTGTAGAAAAAGCAGAACTTGGAGGAATATGTTTGAACTGGGGATGTATCCCTACCAAATCTTTATTAAAGAGTGCATCTGTTTTTGAATACCTGCAACATGCAGAATCGTATGGAATAAAAATTGACGGTAAAGCTGAAGCTGATTTTGAAGCAATGGTTCAAAGAAGTAGAGGTGTTGCTGATGGCATGAGTAAAGGAATTCAGTTTTTATTTAAAAAGAATAAAATTGATGTAATAAATGGTTTTGGTAAATTAGTTAATAACAAAACTATTGAAGTTAAAAAGGAAGATGGAAGCAGCGAACAAGTATCTGCAAATCATATTATTTTAGCAACAGGTGCCAGAAGTAGAGAACTACCAAATTTGCCACAGGATGGTGTAAAAGTAATTGGATATAGAAAAGCGCTTACTTTAGAAAAGCAACCTGAATCAATGATTGTAGTTGGATCAGGAGCTATTGGTAGTGAATTTGCTTATTTCTATAACTCAATAGGTACTAAAGTAACTTTAGTTGAATACTTACCTAACATTGTTCCTCTTGAAGATGAGGAAGTTTCAAAACAATTAGGTCGTTCATTTAAAAAAGCAGGAATTAATGTAATGGTTTCTTCAGAAGTTTTAAGTGTTGATACTTCGGGCGATAGAGTTAAAGCTGTTATCAAAACAAAAAAAGGAGAAGAAACGCACGAAGCTGATATTATTCTTTCTGCTGTTGGGATTTCTCCAAACCTTGAAGGAATTGGCTTGGAAGAAGTTGGTGTTACCATTGAAAATGGAAAAGTTAAAGTGGATGAGTTCTATAAAACTTCTGTTGATGGAATTTATGCAATTGGAGATATTGTTCCCGGACAAGCACTTGCTCATGTTGCATCTGCTGAAGCCATTTTATGTGTAGAAAAAATTGCAGGTCACTCTCCTGAACCATTAAATTATGGCAATATACCAGGATGTACTTATACTTCTCCTGAAGTTGCTTCTGTTGGAATGACAGAAAAAGCTGCAAAAGAAGCTGGATACGAATTAAAAGTTGGTAAGTTCCCATTTTCAGCATCAGGTAAAGCTAGTGCTGCAGGACACAAAGATGGTTTTGTAAAACTTATTTTTGATGCTAAATATGGTGAATTGCTAGGGGCTCACTTAATTGGGGCAAATGTTACTGAAATGATTGCCGAATTAGTTGTAGCCAAAAAATTGGAAACTACAGGTCATGAATTAATTAAATCAGTTCATCCGCACCCTACAATGTCTGAAGCTATTATGGAAGCTGCTGCTGCAGCTTATGATGAAGTAATTCATATTTAAATTCATTGTAAGAATTTAAACTAAAATAAGAAGAGGATGCATCAATTATGATCATCCTCTTCTTATTTATTATCTTTTATTGCTAACCTTGCTTATTAAAACTCATCTTAATGCCCCACTGAAGATCTTTGATAAACTTAAAAATCTCTTTCAAAGTAGCTTGCTCTACTTGTGTGAGTTTCTTTGGTTCAATAAAATTTGTAGCTTCTCTAAATTCATTTAATATTTCAGAAGATTGACTTTTTAACCTTACTCCCATTAAATAATAGTAGGCATGTCGAACTTCTTTATATTTTACCTCATTAATGTGTCCGGCCTCTGAAAGAGCGTTCATTCTATTACCCGTATTTGCAATCATTATTTTATTTTTCAACGAGTACATACGCATCATGTCCACAATTGGGTTCATGGCTTTTTTAATATTAAATACTTTGCGTTCATCCTTAGAGAAAGTTTTAATATTATTAAATAGGGTAAGCGGAGCCTCGTAACGCAAAGCATTTGTAACCAGATTCATTAAGAACTTTGACGACGTTTTATCAATACAATTAATCATATGATTATAAAGTTCATCAAAGAGGTCTTTTTCTCCATAAACAAAACGACAGTCAAAAAATGTAGAAAACTTTGTCACAGTATCAGGAGCTGCTTCATTAATCCACATGTCGTAATTTCTTTTCCAGTGAGAAAGAGAGTGACACCATTTCGGATTTTTGGCCATAAATCCTCCAGTACAAAACTTAAAACCAACATCATTTAATCGAGTAGATATTCGGTCTGCAAACTCAAGAAAATATGTACGAACTAACTCTCGTTGCTCATTTGCCTTATCTTCATATATAATGGCATTATCCTGATCTGTTGCCAAAGTTTGCTCTTGACGCGCCTCGCTACCAATTACCATAAAACAGTATTTAGCTGGTGCAGGCCCCATTTCTTTTTGTACTCCGTCAATTATTCTAAGTAATATTTCATCTGCAATTGTGGTTACAATTCGGTTAACAATTTCAGCATGAACACCTCTACCAATCATTAACGAGATCATTTCAGGAACTCTGGACCATTTTTCTTTAAGATCTAGTATGGTATTGGATAATTTTACTGATTGAATAAACACAAGTGGCGATTGCGCATGTTCTGTTAATAACCGGTAGCGACTTAAATATCCCAGACTTTCTGTTCCATCTTTAACCAGGATATATTCTTGTTTAGAGGGATATAGTGCGAGTAAGGCTTCATAAACTAATGCTTCCTTTTGTATACAAATAATATCCTTATGCGCTACTTCGATTACTGGAGTATCCACTTTTTTACCAGATGCTAATGCCTCCTTTATTAAGATATCTTTTGAAACAAATGCGATTAACTCATCTCCCTCTTTTATATAAACACAATTAACCTGCTTAGACGACATTAATGCTGCAACTTCACTAATTGGAGTTCCCGTGCTACAAGTAACTAACAATCGAGGTGTAATAGAGCTAATTTTTCTGGTAAAAATAATATCAGCATCCATAAAGTTCTCTTCAAACGTAGTGTTTCGCTTTACAAAGTGTGCGTACTCATCGTTAAGCATTTTATTACCAAACTGAATTGTAAAATGCTGAAAGAACTTATTATAACTTCGGCAAAGTGCCTTGAATTCATCTTTATCTAAACTCAGAATCTCAGTATCGGGTTTAGATACTACAGTTCGTATAGAATTGTGCTTATTTAATAGTACGGAACTTCCTCCATAAATATCTCCTATGGCATACAGCTCTTCTAAACGAATTTCATTATTGGAATCATAAAAGTAGGCATTGTAGGCACCTTTTACAATGATATCAATTGTATTTAATGGTGTTTTATCTTGTGTATAAACAGTTTCTTTACTCTTAAAAACCATATGTTTCATCATATTTGAAACTTCATCCAATACCGTATCCGGAAGAATGTTGAATGGAGAAATATTTTTAAGAAATTCTTTCCTGTTTACCATCTTAAGTAAAAAATAAAATTATTATCAGATTGATACAAGCAATAAATAAAGTACAAATATGATAATTACAAGGATAATAGAGGGGATAACAACTTTTTTTAACAGGCCTGAATTTCTATTTTCTTTAAAGTAATTTGCCTGCTTAATAAATTCTTTATCCTTGATTTGTCCTTTATGCAATAATTCAAAAAAGCAATCTTTAGCAGCTAAAGCATCATACAATGCGTTATGCTGATTTTTAAACTCCTCTCCAAAAAGAGATTTATACAATTCATTAAGCCTTAATAATCTGGAACTTGCCCCAGGGAAAACACTACGAGTAAAAAACATAGTACAAAACCTGGCTCTGTTCATAAAGCTTTGTTTTATTCCTGCTCTGTTAAATCCAACCTCTATCATTTTAATATCAAACTTGAGAAAATGGCCTACAACAAGTGGATTATATTTATTTAGATCATCACTTAATTGTTGTAACACTTCTTCACGTTTGATACCATTTTTTTTAAGATAATCAAGTGTAATTCCATGCACACGCATTGACTCTACACTCATTTCTATATCTCCCGGATTGATATAAAAATCATGAGTTAAAATAGTCTCTCCAGACTTTTTACAAATCGTCCATGCTATTTGTAAAATATATGGCCAATGATCCACCTCATCAGTAGGTGCATTCCAATATTTAGGTTTATCAGAAGTTTCTGTGTCTAAAAAAAGAATGTAGTCGTTCATTTTCAGGGATTATAGATTTTACAAAAAACAAAAATAGTCAGTTTAATGAGGATTCAACTATTTTTGTTAGTAAAATATACTATTATAAAAAATACCCAAAGTAATGTGCTACATTTTATTAATATGTGGAATAGTAAAATAGAAGGTAGACCCTTTTTTCTCTATACTGGTAAACCACATATCTCCGCCCATAATCTGAACAATAGATTTTGAGATACTTAAACCTAAACCAACACCTCCATGTTGTCCATCATATAATTGATCAATTCTACGAAAACGTTCAAAAACAAAACTTCTTAAATCCTTAGGAATTCCTATTCCATAGTCTTTCACAAAAAACAGAAAATAATAATCATGATTTAAGTTTGCATTAAATGGAATTCTCTCCTTAACTTCATCTTGTGTCAACAAATGATAACCTACTGAAATGGTTCCTGAAAATGAATACTTTATCGAATTGCTAATTAAATTTTGCAATATCTGTCTTAACCTTAACTTATCGGTATAAATAGATTGTGGTTCATTTTCAGCATTACTGGCTCTTATTCCCAACTTTGGCTTCCGTTGATGATCAATTTGAATAGCATTCTGCTGTACCAAATGATCTAATAGTTCAGGCAAATAAACTTCACTAAAATTTAGTTTTAATTCATTAGAATCAATCAAAGATAAATCCAACAATTCGTTTACTAAATTCTCTAAGAGTCTCGAACTATCATTAACATATTTAATATAGTCTGATAATTCTTCATCTTTATTTGAATCAGCCAACACATCTGTAAAACCAATAATTGAATTTAAAGGAGTACGTAGTTCATGCGAAATATTGGCTATTAAGGCAGTTTTTACGGCCTCTGACTGCAACGCCTTATTTTTTGCATCTTCCAAAATAACTTTAAATTTCCTCAGCTTTTGATTGCTTTTAATTAAGGTTGCAACCACTAGAAGAACAAATAAAATAAGAATGGCATTTACAAGAAAAATTTCACCATATATTTTAAAGAATGACCTATCCTCATTAATTACTTGTGAATTTCTGGGTAATAGTGCTTCTTCTATCTTAAACCTTTTGAGTTGCTTTGCATTAAAATAAAGAATGGGTTCTGGATAAATAATACGGTTGGGAATATACTTTTTATTAATAACATCAATTGTAAGTTGTGCTACGATTTCGCCGTGCTCCTGACCACTAATCATCTCTCCCCCAACAATGCCTCTAATATCATCAAACTTACTCGAAAAAAACGGTATTTTATTAGATTCATCTAACTCACTCAAATACAGATCATATGGACGGTACTTATCATTATCATAATTCAAATCAAATAAATAAACCATAACATTAGGAGGTAAAGTCTTTAAATGATATTTTATTGAATCATTTGGAACATCTTCAACAATGGTAAAGTGAGGAACTTTATGCTCCTCTTCATATCTTTTAATAATTGACTTGTAAGTCAATGAAGTAGAAGTACTATCAAGATATACAATGACATTATCTCTCTTAGGAAAAAAGCGATGCATAGAGTAAAATAAAAGTGGCAAGCTCCTAAGTTCCACAACTCCATAGGCCCCCATGCGTTCAAATGGATATGGTTTGGTATCTGAAATTCCTCCAAATACAAATGCTTTATTTTTAAAGATTGAAGAGTCCTGATGTGAGAGATAAAAGTCCACAGCATTATTATCCAATGCCATGATAACATCAAAATCTACATTTTGATATTTAGATTTCAGGTAAGCATAAAATAAATTGAAAGTATTTCCAGAAAAAAAACGTTTGGTATCCATAAACTCAATAAAATAGTCTATGTTCTTGGCTGAATCAAACTTTGTTTGAATACCTTCTGTTACATTATCAGTCCAGGAATACCCGATATGATATGAATTAATAATAAGGATTTTTTTATGATCCTTTGGTACAGCGCTATTCATGTCTGTACAAAAGAAAAATAAAACAATCCCTACTACATAATATATCCTTAACATTATTCTAGACACCGCACAATTTTTACAGTAATATAAGAAAAATTGTTACTATATCTTATTTGAATTTAGGATTTTTAAAAACAAACAGATCACCCGTAAGTATTAATCTACTAGTAATTAAAACTACTTCCTCCAAAAAATTCCCTAATTATAGACGTTGGAGGAATATTAATATCCTTAATGTGTTTAAAATAACTAAAGAAATATAACAATCTGGTAGCCTCAGCATATTCAGGTTTAATATTTTTAACCTCTAATAAAATAGGTTCTGCATAATGTTTAAGCACAGCAAATTCATACAAAAGAGCCGTATTAAACATTACATCTGCTTCTTCCTGATAAGGAAATATATGTTTATCTTCTCCCCTTCGAACACTTTGCCATCTTGAAATGGTTTCTTCAGCTGAGTAATTCCGATACCTGTAATCTCTTACAATTCTTCTGATTAATCGGTTATCTGTGGTTGGTATTCTGTTATGATCATCAATATTAATGGCCGTAAGAGCTGAAGCATAGATTTTAAATTTAAAGCTATCATGAATAGTGTGTGTTAACTTAGGATTTAAACCATGAATTCCTTCAATTACTAAAATCTGATTATGCTCAAGCTGCATCTTTGAACCATCATAGAATCGCTTTCCTTTTTCAAAGGAAAATTTAGGAATTTCAACCTCTTCACCTTTTAATAAACGACTTAAGTCCTGATTAAACTGCTCTACATCCAAAGCCTCTAATGCTTCAAAATCATAATCTCCATTTTCGTCTTTTGGTGTATCTTCTCTATCTACAAAATAATCATCTAACGAAATGGTTTTGGGGTATAAACCAGAAACCAACAACTGAATAGCTAACCTTTTACTAAAGGTTGTTTTACCACTTGAGGATGGACCACTGATAAGAATAATTTTTACGCGATCACGTTGTGCAGTTATTTGATCGGCTATTTGAGCGATCTTTTTTTCGTGTAATGCTTCAGAAACTTTAATTAATTGTTCTGTACCATTGGTTTGCTCTAATTCATTAAGATCATTTATATTAGTCACATCCAACACCTTATTCCAATTACTATACTCCTGGAATATTTCAAACATTTTATTTTGGATCACTAAATCTTCAACAACCTCTGGTTCAAAACGTTTTGGAATCTGCAACAAAATCCCATTATAATATTTATTAACATCAAATACTTCCAGATAACCTGTTGAAGGCACTAAATATCCATAAAATGAACCTATAGAATCACCTAGCTGGTAATAGGACGAATAAGACTCTCCTCTACTTTCTAATAAACCTACTTTATCGACAAAACCATTTTTATTAAACAGTTTAATCACCTTTTCAGTTTCCTTTTTATAATGAACAAAGGGCAAATCCTGCTGAACCATATTACGCATGTACTCTGTAATTTCAGCAACCTTTTCAACTGTAACTTCCTCTATTCCCTGAAGTTCACAATACACTCCTTTCGAAACAGAGTGCTCTACCCTTAACTTTACTCCAGGTAAAATATTTTCAACAGCATGATATAACAAAAATGAAAGACTCCTGATATACATTCGCATTCCATCAGGATTTGTGATATCAATAAATTCAACAGTTAAAGGATTAAAAACTTCAAAAGGAAGTTTTTCTAATTTATTATTTACCAAGGCTCCAAGCACTTTACTCCGTAACTTTATATTCTGATCCTCTGCAATTTCCCTTAATGTAATTCCTCTTGAATATTTAGTATATGTATTATTATTGATGCATTTAATTTTCACCTTTTGTCCCATAATTCAGTTTTGTTAATATAGTCTCACTAAGTAAGTAAATTTATTATAAACAAAAACTGAATTATATCAAAAATACATTTATCCCTCCAACTCTTCTTTTAAATATTTTGCGGTAAAGCTTTCTTTGTTCTTCACAACTTCTTCAGGAGTGCCTTCACAAAGAATCTCTCCCCCAAATCTCCCACCTTCTTTACCGATGTCAATAATATAATCGGCTACTTTAATAACATCCAGATTATGCTCAATTACGATAACCGTATTTCCTTTATCTACCAATCGATTTAATACATCAAGCAACACCCTTATATCTTCAAAATGCAAACCTGTAGTGGGTTCATCTAAAATATATATGGTTTTACCTGTATCTTTTTTGGCCAGTTCACTTGCCAGTTTAACACGTTGTGATTCACCTCCTGAAAGTGTTGTAGATGGTTGTCCTAAAGTAATGTACCCTAAACCAACCTCTTGCAAAACTTTTAATTTATGTGCTATTTTGGGGATACTTTCAAAAAACGTAACCGCCTGATTAATGGTCATGTCCAACACATCACTTATGGATTTTCCCTTGTATCGAACCTCCAGCGTTTCTCTGTTATATCTTTTACCATGACACTCCGGACAATCAACCATAACATCAGGTAAAAAATTCATTTCAATAACCTGAACACCTCCACCTTTACAGGTCTCACACCGGCCCCCGGCCATGTTAAATGAAAAACGTCCGGGTTTATAGTTTCGTATTTTAGATTCTGGTAGTCCTGTAAAAAGCTTACGAATTTCATCAAATACCTTAGTATAAGTTGCTGGATTAGATCGAGGTGTTCTACCAAGTGGAGATTGATCTACATCTACCACCTTATCCACATGTTTTAAACCATCAATCTTTTTATATGGTAACGGATCTTTTACTGCTCCATAGACATGTTGATTTAGAATTGGATATAACGTTTCATTTATCAGTGTTGATTTTCCACTACCAGAAACTCCGGTAATACAGATTAATTCTCCCAATGGAAAAGTTGCTGTAACTTTTTTCAGATTATTACCTGAAGCTTCATGCAAAACTAACTTTTTGCCATTTCCTTTTCTTCGAACCTCCGGAACTACAATTTTCTTTTTGTTATTCAAATAATCTGCAGTGAGGGTATTTTCCTGAATTACTTGCAATGGCGTACCATGAGCCACTACTTCTCCTCCATGTCTACCTGCAAAAGGCCCCATATCAATTAAATAATCAGACTGTAGCATCATATCTTTATCATGCTCTACAACTAATATCGTATTACCGGTATCCCTTAATTGTTGTAACGAATGAATTAATTTATGATTATCTCGCTGATGCAAACCAATGCTTGGTTCATCTAAAATATACAGAACATTAACCAATTGAGAACCAATCTGAGTAGCCAATCTGATTCTTTGACTCTCTCCTCCTGATAAAGTCATGGCACTTCGATCCAATGACAAGTAACCTAATCCTACATCCAACAAAAAGCCTAAACGGCTTCTGATTTCTTTTAAAACCTCAGTCGCAATAGCTTTCTGCTTATCACTCATATGTTTTTCAATATCTGAAAACCACTCTGCCAACAGACTCAAATCCATATTAGATAAATCTGCTATATTTTTATCACTTAGTTTAAAATGCAATGCCTCCTTATTCAGACGTTGTCCATTACATTCCGGACAAGTTACATTGGTAACAAATTGCATGGCCCATTTTTTGGCCTTTTGTGAAGTATCGTTACTCTGCTGTTGTAGAATATATTTAATAACACCATCAAAGCTAATAAAGTAATTGGAGCTGGTTCCAAGTGGTGTATTCTTTAATGTAATGGGTTCACTGGATCCATGAAGTATCGTATCTAACGCTTCTTCTGGAATATCTTTTATTGGAGCTTTTAATGTAAAGTCATGCTTTTCAGCAATAGCTTCCAGCTGCCAAAAAATTAAAGTATTTTTAAATTTACCTAAAGGGGCAATACCTCCCGAATGAATGGAAACGGAATCGTCCGGTATTACTTTTTCAATATCAACGTTATCGATTGAGCCTAATCCTTTACATTTATTACATGCTCCTTGAGGTGAGTTAAATGAAAATGAATGTGGAGCAGGTTCATTGTATGAAATACCTGTTGTTGGACACATTAATTTTTGTGAATAAAACTTGGCATCCTGGGTTCCTGCATCCAATATCATCATAATACCCTTACCATTTTTCATAGCCAAAGCTAAAGATTCAGATAATCTCTTGGTATCTTTACCTGAAACTTTTATTCGATCAATTACCATTTCAATACTATGGTTTTTATATCGATCTACTTTAAATCCATGACCAAGTTCTATTACTTCTCCATCCACACGTGCATGTAAATAACCTTTTTTTCTAATTTGCTCAAACAATTCTTTATAATGCCCTTTTCTGTTATGCACCAAGGGAGCCAAAATCATTACTTTTTTACCATCAAAATTACTTTGGATTAAGGATAAGATCTTTTCCGTAGTGTATTTCACCATCTTTTCTCCCGTGTTATACGAATAGGCATCTGATGCACGGGCAAATAAAAGTCGTAGAAAATCGTATATCTCGGTTATTGTTCCAACCGTTGAACGTGGATTTTTATTGGTTGTTTTTTGTTCTATGGAAATAACTGGACTAAGACCCGTAATCTTATCTACTTCTGGTCGTTCCATATTTCCCAAAAACTGGCGGGCATAGGCAGAAAACGTTTCAATATACCTTCTCTGACCTTCGGCATAAATAGTATCAAATGCAAGTGAAGATTTTCCACTCCCACTTAATCCGGTAATTACAACAAGCTTATTTCGAGGAAATTCTATATCTATATTTTGTAGATTATGCACTCGTGCACCCATTACAGATACAGCTCCTTCTTCTACAAATGCTCCTTCGTTTGTGCTTTTTTGTTTAGTCTTTTTACTATCCATAATACTTACTCAAATGCCTTTATATATAAGTAAGCAAATATAGAAAACTATTGTTGAATGATAAGCGACTGTTTTTCCATTTTAATTTCTTTTCTGTCAACCGGAATGTCTACACCTAACTCATTACCAATCGACTCAGCTTTTTCTATTGAAGCAATTTCTTTAGGAACAGAAATCTGATAAGTCTTTTTGTATCTGTTTGTCAACATTACATCACGCAACCAAGGGTTCAGATCTTTTAATTCTTTATACGAAATACCATACTTACCAGCAAAGTCGGCCATATCAGAAATCGCACTATCAATAGTTAAAGTCTGCGTAGGTATAACAGGATACAAGTCTTTCTTGTCTACATAAAAACCGTAATTTTCCGGATGAGATAGAATCTCTTTAACAGCCAAAATTCGATAAACATACCGTCCGGTTTCCTCTCCTAATAGTAAATCATAATAGTTATCGGTTTTCTGACGATCTAATTGATTGCTAATTCCTCGCTTGCCTGCATTATATGATGCTGCAACTAAAGTCCAGTCATTATATTTTTCAAATGACTTTTTAAAATATTTGCATGCTGCTACAGTTGCTTTTTCAAGATGGTACCTTTCATCTACTTCACCGTTAATCTCCAATCCGTATTCTTTACCTGTAGCTGACATAAACTGCCAAATTCCGGCTGCTCCAGCAGGAGACACTGATCTTGACATTAAACCACTTTCAATTACAGCTAAATATTTAAAATCCTCAGGTACTCCTTGCTCCTTTAAAATAGGTTCAATAATTGGGAAATATCTGTTACTTCTTTTAATAAATAACACGGTTTGAGATTGCCAGTAGGTATTAACCAACAGCTCCCTATCTAAACTTTCTTTTACCCAGTGTTTTTCAACAGGAACACGTTCGTCTGCAAAAGATAAATCTTGCGGAATATCCAATGAAAATATGGAATAACTATTTTCAAATGTAGGTAATAACTTTCCTGAAGAATCTGTAGGATTTACTGAAAAGGTAAATAAACTAAGCACTATAAAAATAGCTATGATACTGGTTGATATGGTTAAGACTTTTATATATAAACTTGTTGATGTACTTTTTTTCTTCATTTTTCCCCACTTTAAAACCTCAAAAACTCGCTCTTCTATTCTTTTCTGGTCTGATTAATATTACAACTGCTAAATTATCTTTTTTATTAAAAAATACAAGATATGCTGTATTAAGAATTACGCTTAAAAAACAATTTTGTTTTACTATTTAGCTAAAAATTTAAGTCTTTTCTCATTTTGTATATCCATACATTTATTAGATCAAGCTATTTTGAATAAAAAATTTCTCTAACATAGAGAACAAACTGCTTATTTTAACAAAAAGAGGGTGTAAAAACACCCTCTTTAAATATCCAATTCATAAAATAAACTGGCAATTCTTGATAATTATTTTTTAACAACTTTAATTGTCTGATTAATACCATTACCTTTTAAACGAAGAATATAAACTCCACTTTGTAAATTTCCCATATTTACTTCACAATCTGAACTAATAACATCTTGCCCATAAACCAACTGACCACTTAAATTATACAATGTTAAACGACAATTAGTATCAGGTAAATTTACTCGAAGAATATCCTTTACCGGATTAGGATAGATAGAAACATTTGTAAGAGGAATAACTTCTGTATCTGTAGAAATCATATTATATACTTCCGCCACTTCATCAGAAGATAATGCTTTATTGTATACTCTCACTTCATCGATAGCTCCAGAATAATAATACGCTTCATCAGAGTCTTTGTAAATTCCTATTCTGAAATTATTAGGGAAATTATAATTTATAATACCAGTAGTTTCCTTTGATTCAACTAATACTCCATTTAAATAAATATGAGCGTTGGTACCATCAAATACACCAACAATATGACTCCATTCTGCATCATTAATTGTAGCGCTTGGTCCACTCCAAAGCGAATAGGTTGCAGTTGTGGCGCAAGCAAAAGTTACTATGTTACCCGACATTAATGAAAGACCATATCCGGACTCACTCGAACCATTATCCCAAATGTTACCTGCGATTGTATTATAAGGAGCGTATCTGTCAGCTTTTATCCAGGCAGATAAACTTACACTGTTAGATGGCATTGAAATCCCATTATCAACCTCAATAAAATCATTGATTCCATCAAAGCTATAAGCTTGTTCAAGATTGCCTTTTCTATCTGTAATTAAAGTAGCTCCATTATTTACTCCATGGTTTTCGTTTCCACTTTCGTCATTTGCATTACCAGTAAACGGATAATAAGCAACCAAATAATCATCCAGCTTTGTGCCAACTTTCAAAAACTCTTCCGTTAAAACACCACTCCATTTTCCATCATTATCCTGAAAACGGATGTTTAATTGATGGGTTCCGGCAAGCAAGTCACTGAAGTTAAGATTTTCAATTAGCTCTACATCACTTGAATTTGCTACAGAAATAATTGTTGCATTAGCAAAATCTTCATCCAACCAGTATTGATAGTTCACAACTTCTTTAGCTATATTACCACCTGTAGGTTTTTTATAAATAAACTTAGTTAGTGGCGAACTCCACTTTTCCAAATTATCTTTAACTCTGATGTTAAACGAATGTAAACCTTCTTTTAGATTACTAAAATCAAACGATTCATTTAAAGATAAAACTTCTGTTGTAGTGATAGATTGATTAACCACATTAGCGTAATCATCATCAAACCAGTATTCATACTCCTCTAATTGCACTGCTCCAGATGCAGCTAAAGGAGACTTGTAAAAGAACTTCGAAGACAAAGAACTCCATTTATCTTGAGAATCTTTGAAACGAATATTGAATAAATGAAGCCCCTCTTTAAGCGCACTATAATCTAGCATTTCATTTATAGTTAACAGAGGGCTTGCTGCAACATCTTTAACAACTTTAGCAGCATAGTCATTATCCAACCAGTATTCGTAATTAACAATATCCGAACTTCCGGTAGCGGAAATGACTTCTTTATAAAAGAATTTAGACATTGAAGAACTCCAATTACCTTGCGAGTCCTTAAAACGAATATTAATAAGGTGCAGACCCTCTTTAAGAGTACTATAATCCAGCATTTGATTTACATTTACTTGCTGATTATTGGTAACATCAGTATTCACTTTATTAGCGTAATCACTATCCAGCCAATATTCATAACTTACTATATTGATCACTCCGCTAACATTCGAAGGTGTTTTATAGAAAAATTTGGAAATCAAAGAGCTCCAGCTCCCATTTTCATCTTCAAAGCGAATATTAAACATATGCAAGCCTTCATCTAAAACTGATAAATCAATAGATTCATCAAAAGTATATTGAGGAACACTTGTTATACTTTGTGTATTTACATTGGCATAATCATCTATCCAATACTCATAGCCGGTTATGTTTTGAGCCCTGCTACTATGATAGTAAAATAGAGTAAATGCCAAAAATATAAGAACCTTTCTCATATTAATTATCCTGAGCTTCAACAGTGATACTAATGCTTAAATTACCATCGTTATCAGTTGATCCGGCAATAGATTGCGAACTAATATGAGGAGTGCTTGGAACCGACATGCTTTTAAATGGAAATAATCCACCATAAATTCCCACTTGTTCACCATCTGTTCCTAAATAGTCAGTAGCGTAAGTTCCTGATAAACCGTAGTCATGAGCGAAGTCAAATACATTTCCGGTTTGATCAACAAATATATTTTCAGCATTAATATAGCTGTTTACAAAAGAGTTGTTTCCTTCTGATGGAGCTACCTTAAAAACGTTATTTGTAAAAGTTGTACCATCACAACTTTCCTGAATACCATAATCATTCTTGAGAAAAATACAATTAGCTATGGTTGAATTATCTATGCTTCTGATTGGTTCACTGCTATCAGATGCCTCGTATAAAAAAATACAGTTATTTACAGAAACATTTTTACCAGTGCTTAGAGTACTTTGTAAAATTGAGTTGGAAATAATACCTGTTCCTCCAGTTAAAACAATGCTATTAGTTAATATACATTCCCTGATAAGAAAATTATTAGATAATGTTCCTGTGTTTGAGTTTATATAAAACTGACCAAATTTACATCTTATAATAGATACATCATCTACAGTATGATTTATTGCAATAGATATATTTCCATTTATTTCTACACCTTCTAAATAAAAGCCATCTGCATTTTCATTTAAGTTTATTGTACTTGACAGATAGGTTGGTAAAGTTGCATCTGTAGCTTCAGGATGATGTCCTACTCCATAAATCTTAATTCCTTTATCAATTGTTGCAGGTGGTACTATGGCACCTCCCGGTAAGTAAACGATATCTCCGCTAACGGCAGCTTCATATGCTTCTTCGAAAGGAGACGCTCCATTAAAAGCAGTTGATACACCTTCATGCTCTAAAATAACAGTTTTTTGTGCATTCATGATTATTCCACACATGATAGCAATAAAAAGTAATAGTTTTTTCATTTTGTCCTGAGTTTAAATTTTATACCGCGAAAGTATAACATATTGAAGAATTACTTATCGTGCAAAAATGAAACATTAAATAGATTTTGACCAACATTCTATATTTCTTGATATATACAAATCAATAAGTTAACATAAGTGAAATTAAATTATTACAACTACCATACAATGAATCTTCGAATGAAAAAACAACTAATTTTAAAATATAATATAACATCAAAATTTTAATAATTACATATAAAAAAAGGACCTCCCATTATGGAAAGTCCTTTACTAATCATATTTCTTTTACGTTCTAAATCTCAGGTTCATCAACTTCCTGAGGAAGCGACTCATCTAACTTATCATCCATTTTACTAATATCATATGATTTCAATGGATTTTTTGAAAGTTCTTTATAAGAAGTTCTATTTTTAAATACATCTATAGCCAGATAAACTGCCTGACGGAATGACTCTTCATCAGCTACCCCCTGACCAGCAATTTCAAATGCAGTTCCATGATCAGGTGAAGTTCTGATAATTGGAAGACCCGCTGTAAAGTTAACACCGGAAGAAAAAGCAATGGTTTTAAATGGTGTTAAGCCCTGATCGTGGTACATAGCTAAAACAGCATCGAACTTGGAAAGGTTATTAGAACCGAAAAATCCATCTGCGGCGTATGGCCCTAACGCTACAATATCTTTTTGCTTAGCCTCTTCCAATGCTGGAATAATAACCTCCTGTTCTTCTTTACCAATCAATCCATTATCCCCTGAGTGAGGGTTTAATCCTAACACTGCAATTTTAGGTTTTCTTATTGTAAAGTCTTCCTTAAGAGACTTATTCATTATTTTAAGCTTAGTAAGAATCTTTTCCTTAGTAATTGCTTTTGACACTTCACTTAATGGAATATGTCCGGTTACAACTCCTACTTTTAAAACATCACTAACTAAAAACATCAGTGAATCTCTTGAATTAAATTCCTTCTGCAAATACTCTGTATGTCCGGGAAATTTAAAGCTTTCTGACTGAATATTTTTTTTATGAATTGGAGCAGTTACCAAAACATCAATTTTATTGTTTTTTAAATCTTCAACAGCAGCACTCAAAGCAGCATAAGCAGCTTCACCACCCATTTTAGTTTCTTTTCCTAATTCTACACGAACATTATCATCCACACAATTAATAATGTTTACTCTTTTAGCATGTGCATCATCAGCAACTTTTATATTATTAAGACTAAAATTTGAAATATTTAATGTTTTTCGATGATAAGCAGCAACTTTTGAAGAACCATAAATAACAGGCGTACACATATCAAGCATTCTACTATCGTTCAATGCTTTAAAAATAATTTCGTAACCTATTCCATTTATATCACCATGGGAAATACCCAGTCTTATTTTCTCTGTTCTCATTTATTCATTTTTTTCGATGAACATTTGAAATATGGAATCAACATCTTTCCTCAAAAAAGAAATATGATCCTTTTCATCCATGAATTCCTATGTATGGGAGCTAAATATCGACATTTTTATGTAACATTCAGCTTAATTATCTTAATTTTTATTTTCTTTTTATATAAATCTTTAAGAGAATAAATCAGATTATATCAATTCATTACAATGTATAATCTATTTATATTATGCTTGCTTAGCGGATGCAATAGATTTGAAAAAGTGATACAATAATCTTACACCTACACCAGAAGCTCCCTTACCTCTGTAACTACTTTCTTTTAAATGAAATGCCGGTCCCGCAATATCCAAATGAATCCACGGATATTCAACAAATTTGGATAGAAATTTACCTGCCGTTATTGACCCACCTTCTCGTCCTCCTAAATTCTTAATATCTGCAATATCTGATTCTATTAAAGCATCATAATCACTCCAAAATGGAAATTTTACGACTCTTTCGTGCGTTGCATATCCCTGTTTTTCCAATTCACCAAATACCTCATCTTTTGCTGTTCCCATAACAACAGTTCCATATTCCCCTATGGCCATTACAGCAGATCCGGTAAGTGTTGCTAAATCGATTACCAACTCAGGCTCATACTTATTAGCATAACTTAATGCATCTGCTAAAATCAATCTTCCTTCGGCATCTGTATTTAAAACCTCTACTGTTAATCCATTGTGCATTTCTAAAATATCACCGGGAACATAAGCATTTTTCCCCGGACGATTATCTGTAGCCGGCACTAAACCAATAACATAAATCGGCAACTTATTTTTTGCAATAGCTGTTATGGCTCCAACAACAGATGCTGCTCCTCCCATATCGCACTTCATGGTATCAAGGCTTCCCGGAGGTGTTTTTAAATTAATACCCCCTGTATCAAATACCACTCCTTTTCCAACTAAAATATAAGGTTTTTCATTTACAGCATTTTCTGGTTTCCACTCCATAATTGAAAAAGTAGGAGGATCTATACTACCTTTATTAACGGCTAATAAACCTCCAAATTTTAATGCTTCAATTTTGTTTTTATTAAAAACCTCTGCATTAAAACCATCTTTTTTTGACTGTTCCAAAATAAACTCTCCAAGCTGTACTGCATTTAATCTATCAACAGGTTCGTTTACCAGGTTACGAGTAATATAAACTGATTCAATAATATTGTTCAATTCATTTATTTCACATCCGCTAACGGCAGGACTTGAAACTGCGATTTCTTTTAATTCAAAATCAACAACATCACTCTTCTTACTTTTATATCTATCAAAAGTATAAGCACTCAAGGCAATACCTTCAGCTAAAGCTATTGTTCTGTTTTTACAACCAATTAAATCAACAACAGAAATATCTGAAACATCTTCCTTTTTTAATTCTTTAAATATAAGATTCCCATCTTTTCTAATCTTTTCGTTCTCGTCATTACCTGTTTCGTTTGAGAAACGCACAAAAACTTGCTGTTCCAAACGATTCAGATGAACTAAGCTTTTGTTTTTTGACACTTTTGCGTCAATATAATCTATCTCAGTTTCAGTAAATCCAAAATCTTTTAACAACGAAATCTCTTTTACAAGAAAAACCAAATGAGCTTCTTGCTTAATTTCTGTAGCATTCTTTATTAATGGTTGCATAACATTACGTTTAAATAAATGATTAAACAAGAGCTGACTACAGGTCTAATTCATTCTGATCAATATCCTTTGTCTGTTGTCTGAAATAGTCTCTTGTAATTACTTTTTTTAATTCCCGATGTATGATGAGTTCGGTAAGAACGACGTGAATATCGTCTTCTTCCATCTCTTTTTCATATTGAGCTATATTGTGCTGACTAATATCGATACGATACAAAAAGTGCATAAAACGCTCCATGCTCTCTGCCATCAATTGCTCTACATGATCTTTCATCTGATCAAACAACTCCTCATAAAAGGATGAAGCATTACCAGAAAATTTCACTTCCAAACCAAACTCACCAAAATCTTTTTGAATCTGGTAACCTGTTTCTATAATCAAATCGTTTTTTCTGGATGCCTTTTGTAATGCATCTCTAGTCAGAACCGGGAAACTCATTATTTCTTTACTTTAAAATTTCGGTTATATGTCTGAAGAATAGCTTCAAGCTGACGAACCATATTTCTTTTCTTAGGTTTCTCCGGATTATATGAATAACCTTCAGTAACAATTACTTTATTATTTTCTTTATCTAAGTGTGCCATACTAATAAAAGGGCCTCCCATCATATCCCCCTGCACTTTCCATAATCCACGCATCACAACAACATTAGAATCATTTGGAGTATTTATTACCTGGTAATTAATAGGGAATCCATGCTCTGTAGTCATATACGTACCTTCATACTCACCTGGAACCTGATTCATTAAAGTTTCATCTCTTTTATTAAGCAAGTACTCTTTTGAAAAACTACCTTCTCCCACATAGTCAAATTGATAGATTAACAATCCCAAACTCGATTTTGCTGTTTCATGCGACATCCAGATAAAGTCTTTATCTTCTTTTCTTAAATCAAAATCACGAGGTACAGCCATTGAAAACTTCCAGTCGGCTTTTAGTTTATCGCTTAATTTTTGGTTGAACGAACTACTAAAGTATTTTATTAATCTTTCTCGTTCAGCTTTGGTGAAGAAACCAACTAGTTTTAATTCATTTTCAGTAACCATTTTATCAAATGACTCAATACTTTTTGCTTCAATTCTCACCAAAGCCTGTTGCTTAGCCCAAGTACCCCTATAAAATTTTATTCCTTCTTCATGTACATTTTCACCTACTTCTACAGTAATTAAATTACGATAAGTTTTCATAAAATCTGATAAAGAACGATGAGGAATAACCGATACATCAAACATAGGTTCTTCTTGTGGTAAACCAATCATTGGTTGCACCATCATATCCCATAATTTTTTCCCGGATTCTGTTTTCTTTACTTTATCATTCATTACAATGATCATAACCCCAGCGGCTCCTGATGGTGTTGGTTTATTAGAATCTGGTGTTGTTTTACAACCACTAAATATGTAAGAAATAAGTAGAATAAATAAAATAGACTGCTTCATGATATTACTTTTATTTAAAATATTGAGGTTTGTGTTGCATACAAATGTACAAAAAGGAACATTATTCTGACAGGAATGTTGAAACGAGCTTATAGATTATTTTTCGGCCAAATAATCCACCTCATCTCTAACAAAAAAGAAACGATTATTTTCTTTGATTTTCCAGATATCGAGAATTTGTCCTGGATGAAGGTTTTTTGAATCCATATGATTCCACTCCATAATTTCCTCAATTGTACATTCGTATTTAATCGCAATTTTATGAAAGTACTCGCCTTTTAGGACAATATGTTGTACTATTTCTCTATTCATAGTTTCAATAGGCACTCTTTCCTGTTTTTGCTCACCATAAATCTGGTATTCATTTTTTACAAATAACGTAATATTTGTTTTGGGTAGAAAAACGCTTACAGGATTTGAATTTACAGGAATAATCTCTTTAGAATAGGTTGGATTTAAAAAAGCAACCTCATCCACACTAACTCCTGATACATCTGAAATTTGCTTAAACGACAATGTTTTTCGTATATAAACGGTATCTATATCGTTGAAATTGTATTTGGCCGGAACTTCATTGATATCATAATTCTCCGCATACTTCATTGCATATAGCGCTCCAATAAAAGCGGGTACATAACCCTTTACCTGAGTAGGTAAATACGGACGAAGTTCCCAGTAATTTCTTTTCCCTCCAGAGCGCTCAATGGCATTTTTAACCATACCTACACCACCATTATAGGCAGCCAATGCCAGTTGCCAATCATTAAAATTTCGGTAAAGATACTCCAGATATTTACAAGCTGCTTCCGTTGCTAAAATAGGGTCACTTCTTTCATCTATATAAGTAGAAACATCAAGATCGAACATGGTACCTGCGTGATACAGAAATTGCCACAATCCCTTTGCTCCTGATTTTGATTTTGCTCTGGGATCTAATGCTGATTCAATAACAGCTAGATATTTTAACTCAAGTGGTAAATTATACTTATCCAGATATTCTTCGAACAGTGGAAAATAGAGTTTTGACCGACTAATGATATTAGCTAAATGATCACGTCTTTTTACGGTATATACATCAATATATGCCTGAACCGTTTCATTATAATCCAGCTGAATTGGGGTTTGATAGTTTAATGCTTCAATGCGCTTTTTTATCATCCACTCCGGAAACTGAGGAATACTTTCTTCCTGAGCAAATACTTGACAACAAGTAAATACTATTAAAACAAGTACTATATTTCTGAAATGGTGAAAATGCATATTATCTAAGGCTAAAAGTCATATTTCCGATATGGTGTCCATCAGCAAAGATATCTGCAGTATAATCACCTTCTGTTAATTCTCCTGCATCTACATTATAATATAAACAGACATCAAGTTCATCCCCTCCATATTCAACAACTCGTCTGGCTGAAAAATTAATCTCTTTGTTTTCATATGGAAACAAATCATCTTTTGAATGATATAAAAGCGCGCCATCAGGACGTAGTACTCTTAAGAATATTTCTTTCTCTCCAACTTCTGCTGTAATATTTTTTTGAATAGTAAAGCATATTCTGATTTTCGAAATTCTCGAAGACCGAGTTGTACTCCTATCTTTAGAGTTAAGTCCCGTAGCTTCCATATTAAAGGTCTCAAGCTTTGAGGCAATATCTACTTTCTCTGCCAGATTTTCTTTTTCTTTTTCTAGTTTTTGATAGGAGGTTTTTATATTCGATACCGTTCGCCTGATCTGTTGATTTTCCTGTTGCAACGCCTTATTGGTTTGATTTAAAGAATCAATCTGAACAATATAATTCTTCATCACTTTACGTAACGAAGTCAATTCCTTTTTATACTCCCTGATTTTAGACGCATTAGTTGCTTTTATTGTATGAATTTCTTCTATCAATTGTGAAATCTTTTCACGTTCTTTTTCTAATAATAAATTTAATGTATCACTATTGGTCTTCAATGAGTCATAATCTAGTGCTAGAGATTCAAATTCAGTTGTCAAAAGATCCTTTTCCTCAGTCATTTCATTAACCAACATCTGCATTTCACTTTTATTTTTAAAATATAAAAATCCAAGTATAATCAGTAATACTGCAGATACTACCCCGACTATTATTGCTGTTTTGTGTGATTTTTGATGTTGTATGTTGTCCTGATTACTCATAATTTTTCCACTATTTTTTTTAATCAGCGACAAATTTATGATTTTTTGGCATTCTTCATGTAATAATAGATAGTTAGATTTTAGATAAACGATAATTGGATTAAATTTGCCATTGATTTTAAACTATTGAAATTATAATAGATGCAGAAATATATTTTTGGATTATTCATCCTTTTCATCATTGCTTACTCATGTGCTAACCCAGGTTATCCAACCGGAGGACCTAAGGATGAAGATCCTCCAACCATAAAAAAATCGGTTCCATTAAACGGACAGATGAACTACAAAAAGAAAGAAATCATGATTGAGTTTGATGAAATTATTAAACTCAATGAAGTGAATCAAAAATTAGTAGTTTCTCCCCCATTAAAAGAAAGACCAAATATAGAAGCACGAGCTCAAAAACTATATGTGGATTTTAATGAAGATCTGCAGGAAAATACGACTTATACACTTGATTTTGCTGATGCTATTCAGGATAACAATGAAAGCAATCCTATTGAATCATTCGTTTTCTCATTTTCTACTGGTGAAGTAATTGACTCCTTTGCCATTATGGGAAATATTTGGAATAGCTTTGATTTAACACCTGTGGAAGGAGCCTTAGTTTTAGCTCATAAAAACCTAAACGATACTGCTTTTACTCATGATATTCCGGTAAGATTAGGAAAATCGAATGAGGAAGGATTTTTTGCCATCCGAAATTTAAGTCCTGGCGAATATAGATTATATGCCATTGAAGATGCTAACAGAAATTACAAGTTTGATCAACCTGGAGAAAGAATTGCTTGGTTTGATACTATCGTATCCCCACATATGGAATATGTTGCGTTTCCTGATACTTTAGAAAACGACTCTGTTGTATTTAATGATGAATTGGTTTACACGCCCAATGATGTAAAACTTTTTATGTTTGAAGAAGAATCTAAACAACAATATTTTGTTGGTGAAGAAAGAAAAGATTCTAATATAGTGTCGTTTATATTTAACTTACCTGTTGAAAAATTTGGTGTAAAACCGCTGAACGTGGATTATAATGATGATTGGGCAATTTTTGAACCTTCATTAAATAATGATACCGTAAAAATTTGGCTCACTGATAGCGTAATGTATAAAAAAGACACTTTGGATTTAGCTTTTACTTATTTAGGATTAGATACTTTACAAAATCCTATTCAGGTTGAAGATACACTTAAACTATACTATTTTGAGGCGCCTAAAAAAGAATCTAAAAGAAAAAGAAAGAAAGAAGGCCCGGAACCGAAGAAAACATTATTGATAAATAATGCTTCCGCATCAGTTGACGTAAATAGTACTTTCAACTTTATTTTACCAACACCAATTAAAAAAATAGATTGGAATGGTATTAAGCTTTTTGAAATTGTAGATACTTTAATGCATAGCATCGATTATGAATTCACACAGGACTCAGTACTTGCCCGAAGATATTCGATCAATACAAAAACACGATGGACTCCCGGAGGAAAGTACATTTTTTCAGCTGATTCAGCTGCAATAGAAGATATCTACAATTTAGCCAGTGATTCTATTGCCAAACAATTTTCCGTAAAAACACTGGATAGTTACGGAACCTTACTGGTTAACATTACAAATCCAGGTGACAACTGGTTAGTACAACTATTGGACAGTGGATCAAAGATTATAACGCAAAAATATGTTCCTAAAACAGGAAAATTTGCATTTCAGTTTATTAAACCCGGCTCTTACGACTTAAAACTTATCATTGATAAAAATAGAAATGGTAAATGGGATACCGGTGAATATGCGATAAAAAAACAACCTGAACAAGTGTTCTTTTATCCTCAAAAAGTTGATGTAAGAGCAAACTGGGATATCACAGTTCCATGGAATCCTGCTGAGTTTGATATATACGATTATACTTTAAAAGACAGCAAAGACAAGAAAAGTGGCAGATAATCGCCCGATTTCAATGTTCTCATTAAAGATAACGATTAAAGCTAAATATTAAGTATTATGTCAGTACTAGTTAATTTCGCCATGTTTCCAACAGATCAGGGAACGAGCAAAAGTGAATCTGTAAGTAAAGTTTTAGAATTTATTAAAAATTCAGGCGTTGATTATAAATTAAGTCCTATGGCTACAACTGTTGAAACAGAAACCATGGAAGAAGCTCTTGAAATCATAAATGGTGCCTACAAGGTTCTGGAGCCTGACCACGAAAGAATTTATTCAACTATAACTATTGATGCACGAAAAGGTAATTTAGGCAGAATGACCAGCAAAATAGATTCTATTGAAAACAAAATTGGAACCGTTAACAAATAATTTTCACGGTTAAAACTGAGCAATAAAATTAAGCTTATACAATCATGTTTAAATGGATTCATTTTGTTATCGTAGGAATTATTACACTACTCATTAATTCTACGCAGGCAAAAGCACAGTGCTCAGTTGATAATTTCAGTTTTCAACCTGGTGAAACAGTCACTTATCATGCCTATTATAATTGGCATTTTATATGGCTTAATGCAGGAATTGTACACTTTAATGTAGAAGACCGCAATTATAAAGACAAAAACTCTTGGTTTTTCTCGGCATATGGAAGAACGTACAGTGGATACGACCATTTTATGAAAGTTCGTGATACTTTTGAAGTATACGTGGATAAAAACAACTTTCAGCCTTTATATTTTAACAGGGTTACCAAGGAAGGAAGTACCGAATCTCACCACAAATACGCTTTTGATTATCAAAACAATCAGATCTACTCACAAATAAAAAAAGAAGACAACACAAGTTATAAAGATAGCTCTCTTACACTACAAGATTGTACTAACGACTTGTTAACTATGGTGTATAAGGCTCGTAACCTTAACTTTGACCAATACAAAACAGATGATAAAATTCCCATCCGAATGATTGTGGATGGAAAAATATATGACTTATACATCAGATATTTAGGAAAAGAAATCATAAAGAACAGAGATGACCGTAAGTTTCGCTGTTTAAAATTCTCCCCTTTATTAGTTCCCGGAACTATTTTTGAATCCGGTGAAGATATGACTGTTTGGGTTACAGATGACTTAAACCGAATCCCAATCATAGTTGAAGCCAAAGTTTTAGTTGGATCTGTTAAAGCTGTTTTTATAGATGCCATTGGCTTAAGACACAAAATAACCGCTGAGGTTTTTGATTAAGAGCACTTGATATAGTGATTCATCCATTTTATCTTTATAGTAATATACATACTGAATGTAATTTCAATATTACAAGTCAGGTCAAATGGATCATTCACTCATCAGGAAAATTAATCGATGTTACTACGCACCTATGTAAATAAACAACTCACTGTTTTTACAGACAATCTAAATATTGCATCAATAAACCATAATGAAGATGCCATACATGATCTTCGCGTAGCATTAAAACGAGTTTTTGCAGTCAGAAAAATTCTTAAGCAATCTGTCGTTGATTACGAACTTTCTTTCAAGCCCCGTTTCCATCTTGTAAAAACCATATTTAAAACTAGTGGCATCATTCGTGATCTGCAAATTATGAAACATATTGCCCACGAAAGATTAAAGCAAAACGAGTACGTTAATTACAGACGAAAATGTAATCGCATAATAAAACCGGCGATATTACAACTTCAGGATACTATTGATGATCGAATCATAAAAAAAGAAGTTGGTTTCATTACCAAAATATTTTATGCTTTGGATATTTTGCGGCCAGAATTTGTTATTAATACCTTCCTGAACCAAATATCAGAAAACGAAAACCTTATAGAAGAACAGCAAAATACACAAAACTGCAATTACCACATGGTTCGAAGATTGATCAAAGAACAGTATTATCTTCTTTCCATTTTAAAAGAAGTTTACAAATACAAATCAGATGAAAATCTTATTGCAGAAAAGAAAGAACTGGGTAGCATACTAGGCGATTGGCATGATTTACGAGTTTTTCACCATGACCTGATTCACTCAAAAATGACTATAAATCCCAATACCATTGTAAAACTTGAAACAGAAGCCAAATTATTACTTAATAGCATTAAAACCCAACTCTAAAATTTCACAGGCCAATAAACAGACTAATCCAATCTTCAATCACTTACTTCACTTTAACCAAATCCCTTATTTCAAATTCGTATTTAGATTCAAAATCAATCTTTAACGAATTAAACTCTTCATCTAAAACAAACTTATAACCCGGAACCTTATCCTTAGGCATATCTTGTTTTCCTTTATATTTTTTAAAGTATGATTTAATGATTTTACAATCATCACGCTCAATAGCCACCAAACATTCTAAACGTTGGTTTTCATACATTTCATAATCGCTTTTTATTGTTCTAAGTAAAGCCATAAATCCTTTTTTACTCGTAATAATAAATTCTCTTCACCCTACGGCTAATGCTGGTAAATATTTCGTAAGGAATAGTTCCTAAAGCTTTTGCCAAATCATCTACTGGCTGTGCTGGTCCAAAAATCTGTACTTCATCCCCTTCCTTAGCATTTAATCCTGTAACATCAATCATACACATATCCATACAAATATTACCAATGATAGGCGCCAACTGATTGTTCACCATCATTTTCCCAACTCCATTACCAAGTTTTCTATTCAACCCATCTGCATAGCCAACAGGAACAACGGCAATATCTGAATCATAAGCCAATTCACCTCTACGTCCGTAACCTATGGTATTGTGAGCTTTAACTTCCCTAATTTGTGAGATATATGATTTGAAACTGGTTACACTTTTTAAATTTTGCTGACCTTCTGCACCAATCCCATACATACCGATTCCAACTCTAACCATATCAAACTGCGATTCTGCAAAGCGCAAAATACCGGCAGAATTTAAAATATGACGAATAAAAGAATACCCTAAAGCATCTTGTAATTTTTGAGTAACCTGGGCAAATGAATCAATTTGTGATTTTGTAAAATCATCAAATTGAGCATCATCTGATCCCACTAAATGAGAAAAAACAGATCTAACTCTTACCTCACTTATACCTCTCAATACTTCTTTTAGTTGATTGATTTCAGACGTTACAAATCCCAGACGATTCATCCCTGTATCCACCTTAATATGAACAGGATATTGGGTTAATCCTTCGTTCTTGAGTATATCTAAAAACTGATTCAGCACCTTAAAACTATATATTTCAGGCTCCAGTTGATGTTCAATCATTGCGGGAAAACTTTTCACTTCAGGATTCATCACAATAATGGGTAGTGACACGCCTGATTTACGAAGCTCTATTCCTTCATCTGCAAAAGCTACGCCCAGGTAATCTACTTTTTGATGCTGCAACACATTTGCAATCTCAAAGGATCCGCTTCCATAACTAAAAGCCTTCACCATAGCTAAAATTTTGGTTGAGTCATTTAGTTTTGACCTAAAATAATTTAGATTATCAACCAAGGCATTAAGGTTTATTTCCAGACGGGTTTGATGATGTTTCTTTTCCAAAAAATCACTCACTTGCTCAAACTCAAAATTTCGGGAACCCTTAATTAAAATAGCTTCATTCTTAAAGGTATTGTGAGAAATTGAATTCAGCAATTCAACAGTAGAACCATAAAATGAGGCATCTAAATCAAATAGCTGAGCATGACCTTTTAGCACCTCTCCAACTCCTATTAATCTCGAAATCCCTTTCTTTTTTAATAAATCATTAATCTGACGACATAAAACCTCCGTTTCAATGCCACTCTGATAAATATCAGATAAAATTAAAGTTCGTACTGTATTACTTTTACGACTTTGCTGTGCCAGAAAATCAAGAGAAAGACCTAACGATGAAATATCTGAATTATAAGAATCGTTTACCAAAATACAGTTATTAACCCCCTCTTTTAACTCCATTCGCATAGCAACCGGAACCAACTTCTTAACTGCAGAATCCAAGTATTTAAAATTATAGCCTAAATACAACATAACAGCTATAGCATGCAAGGCATTTTCAAATGCAACTTCATCTATAAATGGCAATTCTATTGTAAATATTTCTGATTCCCATCTCAATTTTACCTGAGTTGATGATGATACAACAACCTTACTAACAATCTGCAATTCGTTATTAGCGCCACTTCCCCATCTTAAGACTTTCTTGTCAGGATATACTTTACGAACTCCTTCCTCAACAAAAGGAACTTCAGTAGAAAATACAATGATTTCACTGTTAGCAAATAGCTTTAGTTTTTCATATAATTTCTCCTTACGGGAAGCAAAATTTTCCTGATGAGCAGCTCCTATATTAGTTATTAATCCGACAGATGGTTCTATAATTGAGGCAATACGTTCCATTTCTCCCTGCTGAGAAATCCCTGCCTCAAAAACTGCAACTTCAGTATGTTTATTCAACTGCCAAACAGATAATGGAACACCTATTTGGCTATTATAACTTTTAGGAGAACGTACTAAAATTTTTGAATTACCAATTAGTTGCGAAATCCACTCCTTAACAATGGTTTTCCCATTACTTCCTGTAACTCCAATTACAGGACAATGATACAGATGCCTTTTCTCCGCCACTAATTCCTGAAAGCACTTTAGTGTATCATCTGAAATAATATAATTAGCATCGGTCAATTTTTCATCAATAACATAATTCTCATCAACCATAAAACATCTTACACCTTGTTGGTATAATGAAGCAATATAATCATGTCCGTTATGATTACTCCCTGTTATGGCAACAAACAAGGACTTTTCAGGATAAGAAACTGACCGGCTATCTGTTATGATATAAGATATTTCCAGATCGTTATTTATAATTGTTTTAGCCTTTGCCCAAGTAGATATCTGACTAAATAAATAAGATTGTATCATCTTTTAATTTTTTACCTTAGTATAACAAGCTCTACATAGTGGTTCATACTCCACCTTTTCACCCAACATCACTAACTTCTCTTCACTTGACAACCGATGTGAAAAATGAGCCAGATCACCACATTTCATACATACCGCATGCACTTTAGTTACATATTCAGCCACTGCCATTAAATGCGGCATTGGCCCAAATGGTTTACCTTTAAAATCCATATCCAAACCGGCAATAATAACCCTGACACCCTGGTTAGCCAATTTCTGACATACTTCAGTTAATCCATTATCAAAAAACTGAGCTTCATCTATTCCTACCACATCCACGTTGCCACTCAAGAGCAATATATTTCCTGATGTCTCAACAGGTGTTGATAATATCGAATTAGAATCATGAGACACTACTTCATCTGTACTATATCTTACATCAATATGAGGTTTAAATATTTCTACTCTTTGACGGGCAATTTTGGCTCTCTTTAATCTTCTTAGTAACTCTTCTGTTTTACCAGAAAACATTGACCCAGCAATTACTTCGATCCATCCATGCCTGCTTTCGCTATTTAACTTATTTTCAAGAAACATGCTCTATTTTAGGTTATTCGACAAAAGAAAAAAGACTAACTAATAAGTTTCAACCCAAATTAAGTATTAGAACTTCGTTATGAACATTAATATTAAACCATAAAAAGAACCTCGTCTTCGTTCTTATAGGTTGGAAACAAAGTAACAAAGTTTCTTATTTTGAAGTGATTTTAATGCTTAATAGATTTTCTAATGCATATTGCGGGTTTAATATATTTTCTTGATACTTTTGTCTGAGAACTTATATTATGATTTTGTAACTAACATTGCAAAGTAAGTAAAAAAGCATTTGTTTTGATATTATTATGAGACGAACATGAAGCGAATTTATAAATTTGATCATTCAAATTAACATACTAAAGAATGATCAAATTCGGCTGAAGTTCCATGTGGCAAATGAAGTAAATTTTAAGCTGATGAATAAAGAAGCATTACTAAACATTATTTTAAGCGATATTAATGAAGTAGAAACCTTGTTAAAATCATTTCAAGGTTCTGAGGAAATTCCTGCTGCATTTATTGATCTTACAGAACGAAAGATGACTCATATTTTAGATGAGTTTACTCTATTAAAAACACTTACGCAAACACCTCAGGCACCTACTCCTCATAAAATAATAGAAGAACAAAAAACAGAAACTATTATTGTTGAAACTAAGGAAAATCCTGAACCAAAAAATGATACTCCTGTTAAAAAAGAAGAGGTTGTTGTTGAGAAAGAAGAAAAAGAACAACCCCCAAATAGAGAACCTACTCCTGTTATCTCAGAAACGATACCTGCTCCTAAAGTAGAACAAACAACACAGGAGATTCCTAATGAAGAAGAAAAGCCTCTCGTTGAAAAAGTTGAAATAAAAGAAGCGATTTCGACAACAACAAGGACTGAGATCACTGAAACACCCGCTCCAGAACCTAAAAAAGAGGAAGTTAAAGAAGATATTGGAAAAACCTTAGGAGAATCTTTAGTTGGCGAAAAAAAATCTGTCAATGATCTTATTGCCAACAACAAAGAATCTAAACGCCAGCAAACATTAATGGGTAAGCCCATTGCTGACTTAACAAAAAGCCTGGGCCTTAATGACAGGTTTATGTTTCAACGCGAATTATTTGAAGGCAATGCTGATGTGATGAAACAAACATTACTACAATTAAATGAAATGCCCGATTTTAATAGCGCACAGTCGTTTATATCATCAAACTTTAATTGGGATAACGAACAGGAAGCCACACAAGCTTTTTATAGTTATATCAAAAGAAAATATTATTAGAGACAAAGAAACCCATTTACCTGATGGCGAAATTATATATTATTCCTACTCCAATTGGAAACCTTGAAGACATCACGCTTCGAGCTTTAAGAATATTAAAAGAAGTAGACTTTATTTTAGCTGAAGACACACGCAAAACAGGCTTTTTATTAAAGCATTTTGAAATTGAGGCTAAAATGTATTCGCACCATAAATTCAATGAACACAAAACTTCAGAGATGATCGTTCAACGAATAATGGGAGGAGAAAACTGTGCTTTAGTTTCTGATGCTGGCACACCTGCCATTTCTGACCCTGGATATCTACTGGTTAAACATGCAGTGGATGAAGGTGTGGACATTGAATGCCTTCCTGGTGCTACGGCTTTTGTTCCTGCTCTGGTAAACTCAGGCTTACCGAATGAACGTTTTTGCTTTGAAGGCTTTTTACCGCAAAAAAAGGGACGTCAAAAAAGACTGCAGGCCATAGAGTCTGAAACTCGAACTATGATCTTCTACGAATCACCATTCCGACTGGTAAAAATGCTTGAACAATTAGCTGAAGTATTAGGTGAAGACAGAAAAGCTTCTGTGTCGAGAGAACTAACAAAGATTCATGAAGAGAATGCTCGCGGCACCCTGAAGGAGCTTATTGCACACTTCAACAGTAAAACAGTTAAAGGTGAAATTGTAATTATTGTAGACGGTTTGCACGAAAAAGTTGAACGTAAAAAAGGAAATAAATACAAAGATATGAAGGATGAATAAAAATAAAACCTTATTATTAAGGTTGAAATAATCATAAACAATTAACACACAACACAATTTATTATGAAAAAAATATTTTTTTCGATAGTCTTAGCCGTTAGCTTTATAGCTTGTAACGGCCCTTCTTCAACAAAAAAGTTAACACAACAAAACGACTCCTTATTAATTGCCAATGCCGAAAAAGACAAATACTTAAATGAATTAGCCGGTTCTTTAGTAGCTATTGACGAAAACATTCAAGCCATTAAAGAAAAAGAAAATCTAATTCAAGTAAATATGAGTACTCCTGAAGCTAATGCTGATCAGATTCAGGACAAAATTAACAGCGACATTCAGGATATCTATAATTTAATGCTTGCCAATAAGGAACGAATTGCAGAACTGGAACAGCAAATTAAAAAATCTGGTACTGATAATAAAAACCTTACTAATCTTGTTTCAAGACTAAACAAACAACTCAAAGACAAAAGCGTTGAGATTATTGAGTTAAGGGAGTTATTAAACACAAAAAACATTGAAATTGCTTCGTTAAACTTTACCGTTGAAGGCATGAGTCAGGTTATTGATTCCATTAGAAGTAAAAACGAGAGAACTCAAGCTGTATTAGACTCCACAACACAGGAATTATATTCAGGCTATTACGCATTTGGAACAAAAAAGGAATTGAGAGAACATCATGTAATCTCAAACGAAGGTTTACCTATTATTGGAAAACAAAAAGTACTGACAGAGGACTTTAATGAAGACTATTTTACGAGGATAGATATCCGTGAGGTTGAAGAAATTCCATTATTTCGTCCTAAATATAAAATTTTAACCAACCATCCTGAAGGTTCATATGAAATGCTTAATGGTGAAGAAGACACCAAAACCATAAAAATTCTGAACAAAGAAGATTTCTGGAGTATTTCCAAATTCCTGGTTGTACAAGTGAACTAAAATCTTTTTTATTAAAAATATTCAAACTCCGCTAGATGCGGAGTTTTTTTTTATTATTGAGCATCAGTCTTTATCCCCAAAAAAGAAGGTATCATACAAGTTTATAAATACCTTTGTACAAAATAACTTTCACCATGAATAAATACAGTCACATATTTTTTGATTTAGATCATACGCTGTGGGATTTTGAAACAAACTCAATTCAAACACTGGAAGAACTATTTGCAAAATATCATTTGAATGACTCTTTTGATAGTTTTGATCAGTTCTACGAACGATATGAAGCTCATAACGAACAATTATGGATATTATACCGTGAAGGAAAAATCAATAAAGAAAGACTCAATTTTGATCGGTTTTACACTCCTTTTAGTGAAGTTGGTATTAAGGATGAAAGTATTGCTACACATTTTTGCAAAGACTACATCACCGTTAGTCCTACAAAAACAGCATTAATGCCCAATGCAATAGAAGTATTAACCGAGTTAAAAAAATGGCACAAACTCCATGTTATTACAAATGGATTTAAGGAAGTTCAATTTATAAAACTCAAAAACAGTAATCTGGAGCACTTTTTTTCCAAGATATTTATTTCTGAAACGATAGGAGCATCTAAACCTAAAACGGCATTTTTTGAATATGCCATTAAAAGTGCAAATGCAAGAAAAAATGAGTGTTTAGTTGTGGGAGACAACCTTGAAACAGACATTGATGGCGCAATAAATTTTAAACTGGATTATATATTTTTCAATCCTAACAAAACCTCTCATAACAGAGAACTGATGCATGAAATTACTGATTTAAAAGAAATTTTAGATATAGTTAAATAACCTTTGTAATTGAATAGATCACAAACGAACTAAAAATAAAACAGGATTGAAAAATAAAATATTCAATCCTGTTTACTTATATAAACTCTTATAAAGTTTATTGCTTCAAAACTTTATCCAATACCATATCCTTATCTAATTTTTTGGTACAAAAGAACCAATCTTTACACTCGTCTACATTGCTGTCATTTCCATCCATTCGGTCTTTTGCAGCTCCACAAGAACCGGCGGGAGAAATAATCACATCATCTCCGGCTCTCCAATCAGCAGGGGTCGCAACACCAAATTCATCTGCTGTTTTTAAAGCAATAATCACACGATACAATTCATCAAAATTACGCCCCAAACTTAAAGGGTAATAAATAATAGTGCGAATTATGCCCTGAGGATCGATAAAAAACACTGCTCTTACAGCTTTAGTTGTATCTTCGTTAGGCTGGATCATTCCATATTTTTTAGCCACATTCATAGTAATATCTTCAATCAAAGGAAAAGTAACTTCAACATCTTTCATCCCGCGATATTCTATTTTTTCTTTGATGGTACGAAGCCAGGCAATATGACTATATAATCCATCTACTGATAAACCTACTAACTTACAGTTTGCCTCAGCAAATTTATCTTCCATTGAAGCAAAAGTCATAAACTCAGAAGTACATACTGGTGTAAAATCAGCAGGGTGACTAAATAATATAACCCAACTTCCTTTGTAATCTGATGGAAAATTAATTTCTCCTTGTGTAGTAACTGCTTTAAACTCTGGTGCTGGATCACCAATTCTTGGCATACTAACCACTTGCTGCTCTTGAGTATTGTCCATATCTGGTAATATTTAAGGTTAAACATAAACTCAAATCAAAACACTGAAGATTAGTAAATTTAACCCAAAATGAATGAAAAGTCCAGATATTTTGAGAATATTATCATTATATATAAACAAAAAACCCTGCTCAAAAACTGATGCAGGGTCATTCTAAAGTAATATCTATTCTTAATTAAAACGGAACATCATTATCAAAAGGAGTTGGTGGTGCATCCGGGTAATCAGGTAATCCAAAATCATTACCAGCTGGTTGCTGAGCAAAACCTCCTTCTGCAGGCTCATTCATTTTAGAACCGTATGTTACAGACTGACCTCCCTGATCCATTCCTAAATCATCTCCAAACACTCCTGTATCCGGATTCTCAAAACGTGCCAGTTCACCACGGAACCTCAATCGAACATCTCCTGTAGCACCGTTACGATGCTTTGCTATAATAATCTCACCCATACCAATTAGTGAGTTACCCTGTTCATCTTCAGTAATTTTATAGTATTCCGGACGGTGTATAAAACATACCATATCGGCATCCTGCTCAATCGCTCCGGATTCCCTCAAGTCAGATAGCTGAGGTCTTTTCCCTTCCGCTCCTGCACGTCCTTCAACACCACGATTCAGCTGCGATAAGGCTATAATTGGAATATTCAATTCTTTAGCCAAACCTTTTAACGATCGAGAAATCATACTTACCTCTTCCTGACGGGAACCAGGATTCATACCGTTGGCATTCATCAACTGAAGGTAATCGATAATCACGACTTGAATATCATGTTGTTTTTTTAATCGTCGACATTTAGCTCTTAGTTCAAATACTGATAAACCAGGAGTATCATCTACAAAGATCGGAGCATCAATCAGATTTTGAATTTTATGATCTAATTGCTCCCACTCATAACTAGCCAGGTTACCTTTCTTAATTTTTTCAGCAGGAAGTTCTGTTTCTGATACAATCAAACGATTTACCAGCTGAACATTACCCATCTCCAGAGAGAATACAGCTACACCTTGATTAAATTGCAAGGCCATATTTCTGGCCATTGACAATACAAATGCTGTTTTACCCATCGCAGGACGGGCAGCAATAACAATCATATCTGTTTTTTGCCAACCAGAAGTAATACGATCCAACTCTGTAAATCCTGAAGGCACTCCACTTAATCCATCACTACGTTGCGAGGCTTCTTTAATCATTTCGATAGCCTCATCAATCACCGGATTAATTTGAGTAACATCCTTTTTCATGTTACCCTGACTCAATTTAAAGAAAGCACTTTCAGATTCATCCAATAAATCATCTACATCAATTCCTTCATCATAAGCTTTGGTCTGAATCTCAGAACTAATTTTAATAACTTCTCGCTGAAGATATTTTTGCCAGATGATACGGGCATGAAACTCAATATGGGCAGCAGAAGCCACTCGACCAGTTAATTGAGTAATAAAGAATGCTCCTCCAATTTCTTCCAGCTGCCCCATTTTGCGGAGCTCTTCAGTAACTGTAAGCATATCAACCGGATATTCCTTACCATACAAATTCTGAATAGCTGCATAAATCTTCTGATGAGCTTCTTTATAAAAGCACTCAGGCTTAAGCAATTCCCCAACACTTGTAAAAGCTTCCTTCTCCAACATCAATGCACCCAGAACCGCCTCTTCTAAATCCAACACCTGCGGTGGCATCTTTCCCACCTCTAAATCTACACTAGGTACCTTTTTGTTTGTATAATTCCTTTTCTGTGCCATAACCTGTAATTCTTTTTTTCAAAGGGATGACAAAGTTAATTAGTTTTTGCTATAAAATATCACGATTCCCAATCCCTTTCATCAAAAAAAATCACCACAAAACCATTGCCCTTGATTCTCAACACTCACCATAAAATCTAATAATATTTAATATAAATTAATTAGTTTCACATATAGTAAACCAACTCATTTGATAAACTAACAATAGTTATTTCTTTGTTTATTTATCAAATTAAATTTTAAGACTTTAATATCTTTGAAAAAATTTTAAAATCACGCATTATAATATTTCTATGATTTGTTTTCCCAATGCAAAAATAAACATCGGTCTTCATGTTACTGACAAACGACCTGATGGCTATCATAATCTTGAAACGCTGTTTTATCCCACAAAATTATATGATGTTATAGAAATTTTAGAAAATAAATCTGGTAATGAACCTTATTTATGGAGTAGTAGCGGAATTGCTATAGATGGAGATGCCGCATCAAATCTTTGCATAAAAGCCTTGCTATTATTAAAGCAGGACTATGAAATACCACCTGTAAAAATTCACTTACATAAAGTTATTCCATTTGGAGCAGGATTAGGTGGTGGTTCGGCAGATGCTGCTTTTACTCTTACTACCTTAAACGAAATGTTTGGATTAAATATTTCAGAAGATAAACTCATTGATTACGCCTCTAGGTTAGGAGCTGATTGTGCCTTTTTCATTATAAATTCCCCGTGCATTGCTACAGGTATTGGTGACATTTTAAAACCAATTTCTCTTGATTTACAAGACAAATATTTAATGTTGGTTAAACCGGATATTCACATCTCAACTCCAGAAGCATATAGCGGCATTAAACCTTCATTTCCGGATAAAAGCTTAGTGGAAATACTTAGTCAACCTATTGAAAGATGGAAAGACGCTGTTGTAAATGATTTTGAGGCATCCGTATTTCCTAATCACCCCACCATAAAAGAAATAAAAGAAAAACTCTATACTTCAGGAGCAGCATATGCAGCAATGACAGGAAGTGGTGCTGCGGTTTTTGGTATTTTTAATGAGAAACCAGATATATTATTCCCAGAATATTTTAATTGGATCGAAAAAATTTAAAACAAAAAAAGGCCCTGAAAATTCAGGGCCTTTATATTTAATTGCTTCGAATAATATTACGCTTCAATAACAACCATTAATTCGTTTTTTGGAATCTTATCGCCTTCTTTAACCAAAATCTCCTTAACTGTACCATCAAATGGCATAGCAATTTGATTTTGCATTTTCATAGCTTCTAAAACCAATAACGACTCTCCTTCTTTCACCTTATCTCCAACCTTAACATTAATTTTCACTATTGTTCCGGGAATATAAGATTTAATCTCATTTGGATTTGGTGCTTTCCAGGATGTTCTGTTGGCGTACTTCTTAGTAACTTTAGTTTGGTACTCCATTGTATGTAACCTAAAACCAACTAATTCTTCTTTATTACTCATAATCAGTTTATTTTAAAATGGAGGAATACCATGTTTCTTTGCTGGATGTACAATATCTTTTCCTACTGAAACCTCAAGAGCATGTAATAAAATATTACGTGTTTCATTTGGCTCAATAACTGAATCGATATATCCTTTTGCAGCAGCCACATAAGGGTTTGCAAATTTCTCTCTATACTCCTTAACTTTAAGCTGACGCATTTCTTCAGGATTTTCAGCGTTATCAATCTCTTTCTTAAAGATGATATTTGCTGCACCCTCAGGACCCATTACTGCAATTTCTGCAGTTGGCCATGCAAACATAAAGTCAGCACCTAAGTGACGAGAGTTCATAGCGATATAACCACCACCATAAGCTTTACGAAGAATAACAGTAATTTTAGCTACTGTAGCTTCTGAATAAGCATAAAGAACTTTTGCTCCGTGACGGATTACACCTGCATGCTCCTGATCTGCTCCTGGTAAATAACCTGGCATATCTTCAAGCGTAACAATAGGAATATTAAATGAATCACAGTAACGGATAAAACGAGCTGCTTTATCTGAACTATCACAATCTAATACTCCGGCAAGAACCATTGGCTGGTTAGCAACAAAACCAATAGTTTGACCATTTAAACGACCAAAACCAATTACAATGTTTGCTGCAAACAACTCTTGAATTTCAAAGAAATCTCCATCATCAACAATTGCTTTAATAACATCACGTACATCATATGGATTACGTGGATCAGATGGAATAAGGTCTTCGATATTACCTTTATAAACTGGTTCTTTTGGAGGGAATTCTTTAGCTTTTTTAGTATTATTCCAAGGGATAAATGTAATCAGCTTTTTAATTTGCTCAAAACATTCCTGCTCACTATTTGCAAAGAAATGGGCGTTACCTGTAGTTTCTGCATGAACACGAGCACCACCTAGTTCTTCCATTGAAATTTCTTCACCAAGAACTGATTTAATTACTCCAGGACCTGTAATAAACATTTTAGAAATGTTATCCACCACAAATACAAAGTCAGTTAATGCTGGAGAATAAACTGCTCCTCCGGCACAAGGACCTAGGATTACTGAAATTTGTGGAATAACTCCTGAGGCAATTGTGTTTCTGTAAAAGATCTCACCATAACCGGCAAGTGAATTTACACCTTCCTGAATACGAGCACCACCTGAATCGTTAATACCGATCAAAGGCACACGCATTTTTAATGCATGGTCCATGATTTTTGTGATCTTACGAGCATGCATTAGCCCTAAAGATCCTCCCGCTACAGTAAAATCCTGTGCGAACACACAAATAGGTGCTCCGTAGATTGTTCCTGTACCGATAATCACACCGTCACCATGAAGCTGCTTTTTGTCCATTCCGAAGTCTTTAGCTTCGTGCTCAACAAAAAGATCATACTCTGTAAAAGAATCTTGATCAAGAATGGCAAGAATACGCTCACGGGCAGTCATTTTACCCATGGCCACTTGTTTTTCGATGGCTTTTTCACCACCACCCATTTCAACCTTCTCTTTTCTTTTACGAAGATCAAGGATGTGTTTTTTCAATGACATAATTAAACATTTTTAATTAACCTAATACAAATCAATGTCATCACAGACATAGTTTGCGAATTTCTGGGTATATAATAATTACAAAAATTATTTTTCAAAAACCGCACAAATAACCGAAATAAAAAACGGATATGCAACAGGTTAGATAATTATTTAACCTTTAACCGATTTTACTTTGGTGCTTTGAAATATAAATACACGCCAATTATTGCAAATACAATATTGGGCAACCATACAGCCAGTAAAGGATTCATATTACCATTAATGGCAAAAGTTGTTGAAATCGTCATGAATAAAATATATCCAAAACTTAATGCTAATCCAACTCCAATATGTAATCCTATTCCTCCCCTAACTTTACGCGATGCTAATGACACGCCTATTAATGTTAAAATAAAAGCCGAAAACGGATTAGCAAATCTCTTATAATACTCTATTATATATGGCTTAACGGAACCTACTCCTTTTTGTGTTTGAACTTCAATATAGTTATTTAACTCTGAATAAGTCATTGTTTCAAACCAATTGTGCTCTGATTTAAAATCTTCAGGTGTCATATTAAAAACAGTATCCAGTTTAGTTCCCTCTCGTATACTAATTCTGTTATCACCAATAAAGTCTTTAATCATATAGTTAGTCAACTCCCACTTTTTTTCGTCTTCTAAATACTTTATTGTTCTGGCTGTTAATTTTGATTTCATCTCAGTGCCCTCAAATCGTTCTGCACTAAACTTGCTTCCTTTATTACTATAGCTATAAAAGCGACCCATATATATAAAAACACCTGGTTCAAGCTGAAAATGAATTTCTCTTAAACCGGTATCTTTTTTGTTCTTTTTTACATAAGTACTTTCAAACTCTAACCTTGTTTGATTGGATGGTGGAATAACATATCCACCCAAAAGAAAAGAAAATATTGCTATAATAAGTGCTGAAACAAAATACGGAAACATCAATCGCTTAAAACTGATCCCACTGGATAGTATGGCAATAATTTCTGTATCATAAGCCATCTTTGATGTAAAAAATATTACAGCAATAAATACAAATAAAGGTGTAAATAAATTGGCAAAGTATGGAATAAAACTAAAATAATAATCGAAGATAATAGCTTGAACGGGTGCTCCATTCTCAAGAAAATTGTCAATCTTTTCTGTGATATCAAATACGACAGCAATACTGATAATTAATAGAATTGCAAAAAAATACGTACCTAAAAATTTACGAATAATGTACCTATCAAGCCTTTGTATAGCGCCTCTCATAAAAGTGGTATATTCTAATATAGATTACAAAAGAACAAAAATATAATGAACTATGCTACTTATTTGTTTAACAATAAAATAGTGATTACACAATGCATAAAATAAACTTACAATCGAACGGTTAACTGTTTTACCATTTGATCTTTCCAAACAGCAAAATCTCCGGCAATAATATGTTTTCTGGCTTCTTTAACCAACCATAAATAGAATGCCAGATTATGCAAACTACCTATTTGAGCGGCCAACAACTCTTTTGAAACAAATAAATGTCGAAGATAAGCTTTGGTATAATGATGATCTACAAATGAAGTTCCTTCCGGATCGATTGGTGAAAAGTCATCTTTCCACTTTTCATTTTTCATGTTCATGATACCTCTTGAAGTAAAAAGCATCCCATTTCTACCATTTCGTGTAGGCATTACGCAATCAAACATATCAACACCCAAAGCAATAGATTCCAATATATTTACCGGAGTTCCCACTCCCATCAAATATCTGGGTTTATCTTCAGGTAAAATACCGGTTACCACTTCTGTCATTTCGTACATTACTTCTGCTGGCTCTCCTACAGATAAGCCTCCAATAGCATTTCCTTCTCGCCCAAAAGAAGCGATATATTCAGCAGATTGTTTTCTTAAATCTCTATAACCGGCTCCCTGTACAATAGGGAAAAAGGTTTGACTATGACCATACTTTGGATCAGTATTATCAAAATGAGTAATACCTCTTTTTAACCAACGATGCGTTAACTCCATTGAGTTTTTAGCATATTTATGATCTGCATCACCAGGAGCACACTCATCAAATGCCATAATTATGTCAGCGCCTATAACACGCTGAATATCTACTACATTTTCAGGGGTAAACAAATGTTTTGATCCATCAATATGCGATCTAAAAACAGCACCTTCTTCTTTTAGTTTTCTATTTCCACTTAATGAAAATACCTGGTAACCTCCACTATCAGTTAATAAAGGTCTGTCCCATCCATTAAATTTGTGTAATCCGCCAGCTTTTTCAATAATATCCAATCCCGGACGTAAATACAAATGATACGTATTTCCTAATATAATTTGAGCTTCAATATCTTCCTTAAGATCGTTAAAGTGTACACCTTTAACGCTACCAACAGTTCCTACAGGCATAAAAATGGGAGTTTCAATCTCACCATGATCCGTAGTTATTTTACCGGCTCTCGCCCTTGATTTAGAATCTGTTACTTGTAATTTAAAATCCATTATTCTATTCTTTTTGGGGATGCAAATATAAACAGTCTTTAATTAGCAATCACAAAAAATATTGTAACTCACTTCGCTTTTTTAAAAAACAATAGTATTTTGCACTTGCACAAAACACAACATTTATACAGAATTTACACAACTATATCAAGTGGATTTATCAAACTTCATACCAACAACAGGAATATGGCTATATATTATAATAACACTAGCTATCTTGTTATTAATTCAGGTATTTTACTATTTATTCTTCTTTTTAAAACTGAATAGACATATTAATAAAAAGGAAGACAAACCTCTTCTTGAATATCCTCCATTATCGGTAATTATCTGCGCAAAAAACGAATCGAAAAATTTACAAAATAATTTACCTGAGATATTTAATCAGGAATACCCTGGTAATTTTGAAGTTATTGTTGTTAATGATGCTTCTGAAGATGATACCGAATTAATACTGGCCCGGTTTAAAGAAAAATACAAACAACTTTATTACACCTCAATTCCTTATGATAAGAAATTCAGACATGGTAAAAAACTAGCCATGACTATAGGAATTAAAGCTGCCAAACATAATAATTTAGTTTTTACGGATGCTGATTGTGTACCTGCATCAAAAAACTGGTTAAAATATATGGCACAAGGCTTTAACGAAGGTAAAGAAATTGTTCTGGGATTTGGAGGATATAAAAAACAAAAAGGCCTGTTAAATTACTGGATTAGGTTTGACACTTTTACAATAGCCATTCAATATTTATCATATGCGCTAAGAGGTGTGCCTTATATGGGAGTTGGCAGAAACATGGCCTATACTAAAGAACTGTTTTATAAGCACGAAGGTTTTAAAAAACATCAGCATATTTTATCTGGTGATGATGACCTATTTATTAGAGATGCTGCCACTAAAAGTAATATTGGTATTGTTACACACCCTGATTCCTTTACTTTCTCCAATCCTTCACAATCGTTTAAAGAATGGAGAAGGCAAAAAAGCAGACATTTAACAACTTCCCCCTACTACAAAAGAAAAATTAAATATTTAATTGGAACTGAAGTCTTTTCGAGACAATTATTTTGGGGGCTTTCTATTGTTTCTATTTTTTTTCATACTTTTGTGACAAGCATCTTAGTACTCATTTTTCTGAAAATATTATTTCAATTAATGGTACTAAATGTTCTCGCTAAAAAATTTATGCAAAGAGATTTAACTTTTGGAGGTATTTTATTTGATTTTACATTACCTTTAATTACCGGATTATTATTACTCGGCGGAAAAAGACAAGCAAAAAAAAATAAATGGACATAAATCCTAACTTATCCGATAAAGCAAGACATGACTTCAGTCTGGTTCAACTAGCTGTAAAGGGAGATCAAAAAGCCTTTGCTGAACTAATGGGACGCTATCGCGACGCAATTTATTTCATGCTTTTAAAAATGGTTAATAATAAAAGTGATGCAGAAGATTTAACCATTGAAGCATTCGGTAAAGCATTTAAAAATATTCATCAATATTCTCCTAATTATGCTTTTAGTACCTGGTTATTTAAAATAGCCTCGAACAATTGCATTGATTACCTTCGTAAAAAACGAACCAATATTGTTTCTATAGATGGTACGCATATTAGCGAGGAAAAAGAAAACGATCAACCTATCCATTTAAAAGACGAAACACCTGATCCGGAAGAAGGTTTAATTAAACAACAAAAAGCCATATTGATGCGTACTGTTGTTAAAAAACTAAAACCCAGGTATCGTACTTTAATTGAACTTAGATATTTCAATGAGTTTTCTTACGAAGAAATTGCCCAAGAATTAGATCTACCTTTAGGTACGGTTAAGGCGCAATTATTCAGAGCCAGAGAGTTGTTATTTAACACGCTTAAAAATACTGACGTAAAGCTTGACTAATTATTAAAATCAACAAAGAGGGACCGAAACACAAGATGGGCTTGATCAAAAAATATTTCCCTGATTTATCTGAGGAAAAAATTCAACTGTACAATAAACTAGAAGAACTATACCCCGAGTGGAATGAAAAAATCAATGTTATTTCCAGAAAAGACATTTCTGAACTTGGCATCCGACATATTATTCACTCTTTAGCAATTGCTAAATACATTAATTTTACCCCAGGAACAAAAATCATTGATGTTGGTACTGGTGGTGGATTCCCGGGTATTCCATTAGCTATTTATTTTCCTGAATGCCAGTTTCATTTGGTTGACTCAATAGGAAAGAAAATAAAAGTAGTTCAAACTATTGCCGAAGAACTGGGATTAAAAAACGTAACTGCACAGCAGGAAAGATCTGAAAAAATAAAATCTAAATATGATTTTGTTGTAAGTAGAGCTGTTACTGCATTTCCAAGATTTGTTTCTCTAACCCGACATTTAATCAGCGACAAAAATAACAATGCCATATCAAACGGCATTCTGTATTTAAAAGGTGGTGATTTTATGGAAGAAGTTAAACCCTATAAAAACAGGGTTTCAATAACTCCTTTAACTGACTATTTTGAGGAAGATTTCTTTGAAACAAAAAAGTTAATACATTTATCCTTTTAATGATTAAATTTGTGTCCTAACACAAAAATTAAGAAATACTTAAATAAAAAGTATTTTTTTTTGGAAAAAGAGAATAAAGATGTATTTTTGCAGTCCGAAAAAAGAATATTAAAAGAATAGTCGTAAGATAAAATAATACTAAGATGAAAAGGACATTTCAACCTTCGAACAGAAAAAGAAGAAACAAGCACGGATTTAGAGCAAGAATGGCTAGTGCAAATGGACGTAAGGTTTTAGCTTCAAGAAGAGCTAAAGGAAGAAAAAAACTAAGCGTTTCTAGTGAAAAAAGACACAAAGCATAAGTAATTGCTTAACTGAATATAAAAAAGGATTCTTTATGAATCCTTTTTTTTTGCTTTAAAATCAAACCATTTCTAATTCAAGATTATAGTAATTATATTATTTTTGAGCTCATCTTGATAAAACACAACAATATGTCTGTTCTCAAATTTTTTATCAGCAAAAAGTTTTTTGCTCATATCGGTTTAGCTTTTGCAACATTAGCCATACTGCTTATTATTACTTTTACAGGAATAAGTATATATACTAACCATGGTGAAAGTTTTGCAACTCCTGATTTTTCAGGATTAACCGAACAACAGTTTATTGATTTGATTCAACAAAAAAGTTTACGATATAAGATTATCGATTCTGTTCATGTTGATGATTTAACTCCCGGAGTAGTGGTTGAACAAACACCAAAACCGGGTAACTTTGTTAAAGAAAACAGAACTATTTTCTTTACTATTAATGCCTATACTGCAGAACAGGTTCCAATGCCACAACTTGCTGAAATATCATTGCGTAATGCTCAGGTTACCTTGGAGTCATATGGTTTGCGTGTTGGACAGCTAATTTATATCCCATCAGAATATACTCAGCTGGTATTAGGGCAACATTATAAAGGAAAACCTATTGAACCTGGAACCTTAATTGCCAAAGGATCATCCATTGATTTATTGGTAGGACAAGGCTTAAGCAATAAAAAAACAGAGATTCCGGATTTACAAGGATTAACGCTTGAAGAAGCACTGACGCTTTGTCAAAGTAACTCCTTAAACATTGATGTTACCATTTATGATGATACCATCGCTACGCAAGAGGATAGTTTGAGAGCATTTATTTGGAAACAATTACCAGAAGCTAACATGGGTAAAAAACTTCGTTTAGGTTCATCTTTAGATATCTGGTTAACTATTGATTCTTTAAAAATACTACCCGACACATTAGCTATAGATAGTATAAGCACTGATATTTTAGTACCAGAACCAATACAAGAATAAGAAGCATAAGCAATGATTGAGGAGAACGACAAACAAGAAGAGCTAAACGATATTGAGGATGAGCAAAATGAAATGTTTGAGCATTATCGTTTTGTAACTGATCCAGGACAAAAGCAAATCAGAATTGATAAGTTTTTAGTCAACAGATTAGAAAATGCTTCTCGTAGCAAAATTCAGGATGCAGCAGCAGCAGGAAACATTCGGGTAAATGAAGTTTCTGTTAAACCAAACTATAAGGTTAAGCCTAATGATGTTATATCTATCGTTATGGAATACCCAAGGCGCGAGCTTCAGATAATTCCTGAAGATATACCATTGGATATTCACTACGAAGATGATCATCTGTTAGTGGTAAATAAAAACCCAGGACTGGTAGTGCATCCGGGACACGGAAATTACACAGGTACCCTTGTTAATGCATTAGCATGGCACCTAAAAGATATTCCTCTTTTTAATTCTGATGACCCTCGCCCGGGATTAGTGCACAGAATTGACAAAGACACATCTGGTTTATTGGTAATTGCTAAAACTGAGCAAGCAAAAAACCATTTAGCACGTCAGTTTTTTGAAAAAACTACAGAAAGAAGTTACGTTGCTCTTGTTTGGGGAAATATTGAAGACGAAGAAGGAACTGTAACCGGTCATATTGGTCGCAGTCTGAAAAACAGAATGCAAATGACAGTTTATCCCGACGGAGATATAGGTAAACATGCCGTAACGCACTATAAAGTTTTAGAAAGATTTGGTTACACTACTCTTGTTCAATGTGTGCTAGAAACAGGAAGAACCCACCAAATCAGGGCACATATGAAATATATTGGCCATACTCTTTTTAATGACGAAAGATATGGTGGAAACGAGATTTTAAAAGGTACAACATTTTCAAAATACAAACAGTTTGTTCAAAACTGCTTTAAAGTATTACCACGTCAAGCTTTACATGCCAAATCATTAGGATTTATTCATCCTCACACTGGTGAAAAAATGAGTTTTAATACAGAAATTCCTGATGATATGATGCAATGTATTGAAAAGTGGAGAGTATATGTATCAAACAGAGATATTGAAGAATAAAATATCAATCAATGGATAAGAAAAATATTGCAGTAGTTTACGGAGGTGATTCCTCTGAAATTGTTGTTTCACGAAAAAGTGCACAAGGTGTACTTTCTTTTATTGACAGTTCAAAATACAACACCGTTGCAGTATTAATTACGCTTGAAAAATGGGTAGCAGAATCTGATGGTTGTGAATATCCAATTGACAAGAATGATTTTTCGTTTACTAAGGATGGTAAAAAAGTTTTATTTGACTGTGCTTACATAACAATCCACGGAACTCCGGGTGAAGATGGAAGACTTCAAGGGTATTTTGATATGTTGAAAATTCCTTATTCTACTTGTGGCGTTTTAGCAGCTTCATTAACCTTTAATAAGTTTGCCTGCAACACATACCTTAAAGGATTTGGCGTTTCTGTTGCAGACTCTTTGCTTATCAGAAAAGGAACTGAATATGCCGGCGAAAACATTGCGGATAAATTAGGATTACCCTTATTTATTAAACCCAATGCCGGAGGTTCAAGTTTTGGTATCAGCAAAGTAAAAACGGTTGAAGAAATTGAACCTGCCATTCTAAAAGCATTTGAAGAAAGTAACGAAGTTATTATTGAGTCGTTTATTAGCGGACATGAATTTACGTGCGGATTATATAAAACTCCTGAAAAGGAATGTGTATTCCCGATTACAGAAGTCATCCCTACTAATGAGTTCTTCGATTTTGAAGCCAAATATAATGCCGAAAAAGCTCAGGAAATTACTCCTGCCCGCTTACCACAGGAAACCACAGAGAGAATTCAAAAGATCACTTCATTGATTTATGATATCTTAGGTTGTAAAGGTATTGCACGAGTAGATTATATGTTGAGTGATAATAAAATATTTTTACTGGAAGTGAATACCACTCCAGGTATGACTCCAACAAGTTTTATACCCCAGCAAATCAATGCTGCTGGTTTAGATATAAAAGAAGTATTTACCGATATTATCGAAGACTCAATTAACAGAGCCAACTAAAGCATAAATTATAAAAACAATAACTCAAAGCCGCATTTTTTTAGTGCGGCTTTTTTTATGCTTACGCATTCATTTAATAACCAATATCGTTTTGAATTCAGTAAAGCATTTCGCTTCGTTGTTCAAGTTCTGCGATGCGTCTCGCTTCGATGTTTTAAAACCTACTTCTGGACATTTAAATCTGTCTATAACAACTAACAAAAGCACATTACTGATATTCATCCAACTATAATCGACTGGAAGCCTATATTAAAACGACATAGCGGGACGCTATGCCGAACGATGCGGAGCAGATACATATTTGAATGAACACACCAATATTTTATCAGGATAGCAGTCTATTCATTTTTACGTTCATCGAAGCGTCTCGCTTCGTTGTTCTAAAACCGGACTCTGGCCGTTTAAATCTACTCACAACAACTAACAATAACACATTACTGATATTCATCCAACTATAATCGACTGGAAGCCTATATTAAAACGACATAGCGGGACGCTATGCCGAACGATGCGGAGCAGATACATTTTTAATGAACACACCAATATTTAATCCGGATAGCAGTCTGTTGATCTTGCTTTCAGCGAAACGTCTCGCTTCGATGTTTTAAAACTGGCCTAAGGCCGTTTAAATCTACCTGTAACAACTAACAATACCGCATTATTGATATTTATCCATCTATAATCAACTGAAGACCAACATTAAAACGACATATCGGGACGCTATATCGAACACCATTCTTTAAGAGAGATTGTTCTGTCAACTACTTTCAATACATAAATTAACTGTTTACAATACAACAATGCACTTGCCTTGTAACAAGTAGGTAACAGCAATGATACAAATCCATATTTACGACATAAGTTAAACATATAAAAGCCATACCAAACTCATTAATCAATGAGTTTGGTATGGCTTTTATGTGACTTTTAAATGAATTATATCTGTGTTTCTATCCTACCTGTCCCAAAGACATCCCGACTACTTCTTATAACAGGCATCAGGATTTAAGACATAAAAAAATGCCGCTCTAAACTAGAACGGCATCTTTTCAAACCTCAATTTTTATTTACTAAGTAACTCGTATTCTTCAGGAGAACCACAAGTACACATTAAATTTCGATCACCAAAGGCATCATCTACACGAGCCACGGTAAGCCAAAATTTATTTTCTTTAATCCAATCTAATGGGAATGCAGCCTTTTCTCGTCCGTATGGATGAGTCCAGTCATCACAAACTACTTTGTAATCCGGGTGTGGCGCATTTTTTAATACATTATTTGTTTTATCAGCTTCACCTGATTCAACTTCTTTTATTTCTGTATAGATAGATTTCATTACTTCCACAAAACGATCTAACTCTTGTTTAGATTCACTTTCTGTTGGCTCAACCATTAAAGTTCCGTGAACAGGGAAAGATAATGTTGGCGCATGGAAACCATAATCCATCAATCTTTTGGCAATATCCAATTCAGTAATTCCTGCACTTGTTTTAAAATGACGACATTCTAAAATCATTTCATGTGCTACTCTGCCTTTTTCACCGGTATATAAAACTCCGTACTCTTCTTTTAAGTGATGAGCCAGATAGTTAGCATTTAGAATAGCTATTTCCGTTGATTTCTTTAATCCATCACTACCTAACATTTTAATGTACCCGTAGGTAATTGGCATCACACTGGCACTTCCCCAAGGAGCTGCAGCTACTGCTGAAATACCTCTACGACCATTCTGAACTACCGGGTGAGTTGGTAAAAAGTCAACCAAGTGCTCAGCTACACCAATTGGTCCAACACCAGGACCACCACCACCGTGAGGAATAGCAAATGTTTTATGTAGGTTCAAGTGGCATACATCAGCACCAATTAACCCAGGATTTGTTAATCCTACCTGAGCATTCATATTGGCTCCATCCATATAAACCTGACCACCATTATCATGAACAATCTTACAGATTTCAACTACCGAAGCTTCAAATACTCCATGAGTTGAAGGATAAGTAATCATCAAGCATGATAATGTATCCTTATGTTTCTCAGCTTTTTCTTTTAGGTCAGCTACATCAATATTACCTCGCTCATCACATTTAACAACCACAACTTTCATACCTGCCATTACAGCACTTGCCGGGTTAGTTCCGTGTGCAGAAGAAGGAATAATCGCCACATTACGCTGATCCTCTCCTCTACTTTGATGATAAGCTCTAATCACCATTAGTCCTGCATACTCACCTGCAGCACCTGAGTTAGGTTGTAAACTCACATCAGCAAATCCGGTAATTTCAGCCAAGTCTCTTTTTAATTCAGCAAAAAGTAAATGATAACCAGCAGCCTGATCAACTGGAACAAATGGATGAATTCCTCCGAACTCAATCCAGCTTAATGGTAACATTTCTGTTGCTGCATTTAATTTCATGGTACATGACCCTAACGAAATCATAGAATGCGTTAACGAAATATCTCTACGCTCCAATTTCTTGATGTAACGAACCATCTCTGTTTCGGAACGGTAAAGCTTAAATACTTCCTGCTGTAAATATTCTGATTTTCTTAAATAAGCCTCATCAATAGTACAAACTTCATCGATATCAAGAATGGTTGGTACTTCGCTACATGCAGCACGAGCAAATACTTCTACAATCCAGTTAACATCTTCTAAGTTGGTAGTTTCATCAATGCTAATACCTACATCTCCATTTTCAAAATAACGGAAGTTCATCTCCAACTCAAGAGAATACTTTTCAATTAATTCAACAGAGGCATGTTTAGCCATAGAAAAACGTATGGTATCAAAGTAGTTTTTATTTAACTGCTTGTATCCTAACTCTCTATTTCTTCTGTTAATAATGAGGCTATATTATGTATTTGACCGGCAATTCTTCTGATACCTTCAGCTCCATGATATACCGCATAAAAACCAGCCATAGTAGCTAATAAAGCCTGAGCTGTACAAATATTTGAAGTGGCTCTTTCGCGTTTAATATGTTGCTCACGAGTTTGCAAAGCCATTCTTAATGCTCTGTTTCCGTTGGCATCTTTAGTAATTCCGATGATACGTCCCGGCATATGTCTTTTCCCCTCTTCTCGAGCTGCAAAATATGCTGCATAAGGACCACCATATCCCATTGGAACGCCAAATCGTTGCGATGAACCAAAAACAATATCAGCATCCCATTCTCCCGGAGGAACTAACATGGATAAACTTAATAGATCAGCACCTACAGCAACTTTACAATCTGTTTCATGTGCTTTTTTTACAAACTCAGTATAATCCTCAACACTTCCATCTGAGTTTGGATATTGAACCATAGCACCAAAATGCATTTCTGATGGAGTACATGTTTTCCAATCACCAAATTGCAATTCTATACCAAGAGGATTCGCTCTTGTTTCTAATACAGCTCTTGTTTGAGGCCATATTTTTTCATCCACAAACATGATGTTAGCATTCGCTTTTACCATAGCTCTAGGTCGCGAATTGAACATCATTACCATTGCTTCTGCAGCGGCTGTTGCTTCATCTAATAATGATGCATTGGCAATTTCCATTCCTGTTAACTCACAAATTACAGTCTGGAAATTCAATAAAGCTTCTAATCTTCCCTGTGAAATTTCTGCCTGATAAGGCGTATAAGAGGTATACCAAACCGGATTTTCAAGAACATTTCTGTGAATCACTGCAGGCGTAATGGTATCGTAATACCCCATTCCTATATAAGTGTTGTACACTTTATTTTTTGAGGCTATATCCAATATTTTTCTGAAATACTGTCGCTCTGTTAACCCTTTTGCCAAACGCAAAGGTTCCTTCAATCTGATGCTTTCAGGCACTGTTTCATCAATCAATTGTTCCATCGATTCTACACCAATGGTCTTAAGCATCTCTTCAATCTCATAATCGCGAGGCCCAATATGCCTTGCAACAAACTTATCTGTAGCCATTATTAATTATTTATTTAAAAATATGAGAGTTACACATTATTTCAGCAACCCTGACACACCTTTTCAGGATGGCTTTAAAGGTAAGATAATAAGAATATTATAAAAATGACAGCTACTTCTTTTCAAGATGATTTTTGTCATTATGAGAGAGTGAATAATCGACGTAAAATACGTTTTAGTTGAATATTTGAATGTATACCTGATGACAAAATCAAGTGCCGTTGCCTCCTTATTGTAATGTTATAGGCCTTCTGGCCCTTCAGCCTATATTCTTAACGCTCAGTGAAGCATCTCGCTTAGCTGTTTTAAATCAGGCCTCTGGCCGTTTTAAACTAATTGCTTCAACTAAAAAAACATATTTTTGATCTTTGTACCACTACTTTCGGCTGGAAGCCGGGTATAAAACGACATAGCGGGACGCTATGCCGAACTGAGCAAGACTGATACATAGCTATAATTCTATCTTCTGAATTTATACTTTGCGCTCAGCGAAGCGTCTCGCTTCGATGTTTTGCAATTGGCCTCCGACCGTTCTATACGACTTGCTTCAACTAAAAAAACATATTTTTGATCATTGTACCACTACAGTCAGCTGGAAGCCGGGTATAAAACGACATAGCGGGACGCTATGCCGAACTGAGCAAGACTGATACATAGCTATAATTCTATCTTCTGAATTTATACTTTGCGCTCAGCGAAGCGTCTCGCTTCGATGTTTTGCAATTGGCCTCCGACCGTTCTAAACTAATTGCTTCAACTAAAAATCATTCTATTGATCTTTGTACCACTACTTTCGGCTGGAAGCCGGGTATAAAACGACATAGCGGGACGCCATGCCGAACTGAGTAAAACTGATACATAGCTATAATTCTATCTTCTGAATTTATACTGTGCGCTCAGCGAAGCGTCTCGCTTCGATGTTTTAAATCAGGCCTCTGGCCGTTCTAAACTAATTGCTTCAACTAAAAATCATTCTATTGATCTTTGTACCACTACTTTCAGCTAGAAGCCGGGTATAAAACGACATAGCGAGACGCTATGCCAAACTGAGAAAAACTGATACATAGCTATAATTCTATCTTCTGAATTTATACTGTGCGCTCATAGAAGCGTCTCGCTTCGATGTTTTAAATCAGGCCTCTGGCCGTTCTAAACTAATTGCTTCAACTATAAATCATTCTATTGATCTTTGTACCACTACTTTCAGCTGGAAGCCGGATAAATGACGACATAGCGAGACGCAATGCCGAACTGAAGCTGTGTATAATTCATTAACTATATACCAATCCTGCATACACATTCAATATAAACTAAAATCCGCTATACTATATTAATCAATGCTTCAGAGTAAAAAACTATCTTTGCAACAAATTAAAAAAGTAGATATGGATTTTAAGGATCAGATAAAAGAGTTAACTCATAAATACTTCGATGAAATTGTTGGTATAAGACGACATATTCATGAAAACCCTGAATTATCATTTGAGGAATATAATACATCAAAATACATCTGTTCCAAACTAGATGAATATGGCATTTCCTACAAATCAGGATATGTTAAAACCGGTATTATTGGAAAAATCGAAGGGAAAAATCCTGATAAAAAAATCATTGCGCTTAGAGCTGATATGGATGCATTACCCATCCATGAAAGTGAAGATCATTCGGTTAAATCATGCAATGCCGGCGTTATGCATGCTTGTGGACATGATGCACACTCTGCTTCGTTATTGGGTACTGCAAAAATACTCAGTGAACTAAAAGACCAGTGGGAAGGAACCATATTACTTATATTCCAACCTGGAGAAGAAAAGTTTCCGGGTGGAGCCAAATTAATGATGGAAGAAGGTGCTCTTGATAATCCTAAACCTGAAATCATTATTGGACAACATGTATTACCTGATATGGAAGCAGGACATGTTGGATTTAAAGAAGGCATGTATATGGCTTCGGGTGATGAAGTTTATTTAACGATAAAAGGCAAAGGCGGACACGCAGCTATGCCACATACTTTAAACGATAACGTACTAATTGCTGCCAATATTATTGTTTCACTGCAGCAAATTGTAGCCCGTATGGTTCCGGCCAACATTCCTACTGTACTATCTTTTGGTCGTGTTATTGCTGATGGAGCAACTAATATTATTCCTGAAAAAGTTGAAATTGCAGGTACTTTACGAACCATGAATGAAGAATGGAGGGCAAAAATTAAAGCCCACATCAGAAAAATGGCCAGTGAAATTGCAGAAAGCATGGGAGCTACCTGCGAAATTAAGATTAATGATGGTTATCCTGTAGTAACAAACTCTGAGTATGTAACGGAATTAGCACATAGGTCAGCTTGCGAGTATTTAGGTCAGGAATATGTTCATAAAATGGACATTAGAATGACTGCTGAAGATTTTGGCTATTATACACAAGAGTACCCTTGTACTTTCTACCGTTTTGGAGTTAAACAAGTGAACAATAAACCAACAGGTGGGTTACACACACCAGGATTTGACTTAAATGAATCATCTTTAGAGACTTCCGTGGGATTAATGGCGCATATTGCTTTAGACATTTTATCGCAATAAAAGGCTATAAATAAGCCAAGTAGATGATTTTTTAGATCGTTTTAATTATTTAAAAACATTTCAAATAGAGCTAAAACAAGAAATATTGTTTTCATATAAAAAAAAAGAAAATAATTTTGTTAGCTGTAATACTAATAAAAACAATAAAAAAATGGCTTACGTTATAAACGAAGATTGCATCGCATGTGGAACATGTATCGATGAGTGTCCAGTAGACGCTATTTCTGAAGGAGATATCTATAAAATTGACGCAGAGGCTTGTACTGACTGTGGTACTTGTGCTGATGTATGTCCTACTGAGGCTATTAAGCCTGCTTAATTGCAGATTGAAAATACACAAAAAGCCTGCTTAATCAGATTAAGCAGGCTTTTTTGTTATATCGCGTTTAAGTAGCGTTTATTCTTTAACCCCAAAACATAACATCCATTTTTATATCATGTGCTTCTATTGGAACATGATCCAATATCTGACACTGATAACATACGCCAACTTTTGTAGCATTGGTTAACAAGGGTAATAATCTGTCGTAATATCCTCCTCCTCTACCCATTCTGTTACCTTCTTTTGTAAAAGCCACACCAGGTACAATAACCAAATCAATTTCTTTGTAATTTGAGATGGCATTACCTTTTGGTTCCATAATTCCCAAAGCACCTTTTTGCATGGAATCTTCACCAAAATAAGGCACAATTTCAACGTCTTTACCAACTACGCGAGGCAAATATATGCGATTACTTGCGTAGTGCTTATTTACAAAATGATGCGTATCCAACTCATCAAACAAAGACCAATAACATAAAACATGCTTTGCTTCTTGAAATACACGAGAACTCTCAAGCTCATCAAATACAGCCTCAGAAGATGCTTTTCGCTCTTCTTTAGACAGCTCTTTTTTTCTTTGCTGAATTACTTTTCTTAAGGCATTCTTATCCATCTCTACAAGGTTTACTTATGGTCGGTAATGAGAAGCTGCTAATATTTTACGTCCATCCTCTTCAAGCATTAAATCCCTCAGTGTAACTTCATCATTATTTTTCATATAAGCCTCTACTATTTTATAGCCTAAAAATTCACCTCCTCTGGGTGCTGAATTATCACCAAAATTGGCAGTAAATGGAGCATCCCCGGTATATTTTTGTATTAACATACGATCGTTGCTAAATAAATGCTTCCATTCAACTAACGAAGCCCACATATTTTCTTCATTATCTAAACACCATTTCATTTGATAAGCAGAATAATCAAACAACAATGTATCTGCTATATCCGGAAACATATGTTGCACAAAATATTTTATCTTTCCCTTATACACCATATGATTGATTACATCATCTTTTTGCCTGTCGTAATCATAATTTGTTAAAGCCATTGCACGCAATACATCAGGAGCCATTTTTTCTTTAGTCATTCCTTTTCGTAAATACTTGGCAATACCTAACCACTCATAAAATTCACAATCTGTACCTAAATACTTTTCAATGCTAACACCTACCCAGGCTGAATCCACAGCAATACTCTGACTAAAACCAGATACCATTAAAAACACATCAGGAACATGGGCCTTAGGAAAGTAGTACTTATAATGTTTAAATCCACTTTCTAACTCTTGTTGAAATTCTTCAAAGGACGGAAAGACCTCCTTTGACTTTTTAATGATATCCTGGTTTGCATCATAATTTACAAAACTCATTAATCGCTGAGGGTAATCCGCTCGCTCAAATCCTCCTATCTTAATAATTTGCTTGTTATATGCTTCTAAAAACTGAGGATACTTTTGTCGCAACGGTGTGATAGAGGACCTAACATCTAAAGAATCCAATTGATTCAACTCCTGATAAAAAGGAATTACCTTAAAATTAACCTGCACATCAGACACATCAGGGTGTAAAGATTTGTTTACACATGATGCCAAGCCTAAAACCAACAGTGATATAATTGAAATTTTATAAGAAATACGCATAAGATCTACATTTTGAGAACAAACTTAAAAATAAAAAAGCATATTTTTGCTTCCTAAATAATCGATTACATACTTACGAATCTAACCTTACATAAATTCGCATTGTTTTAAATATCAACATATATATGCTAAAAAAAATAGATCTTTTTATAGTTGGGTTACTTAGTATGATTGGCCTTGCCTATTTTGTACCTGGTATTGGAAGTGCTCACCCTGTCTTTAATCTTGAAAATATTTCTGGTGTAGGTATTTCATTAATCTTCTTTTTTTATGGATTAAAATTAAGTCCACGCGATATGAAAAAAGGACTTAGTAATTACAAACTTCATATTTTATCGCAACTATCCACCTTTGTATTTTTTCCGGTACTTGTTCTGTTATTAAAACCTTTTATAAAAACCGAAGAGCAGGAACTTATTTGGCTAGCCATATTTTTTATGGCTGCACTACCATCAACGGTATCTTCGTCTGTTGTTATGGTATCAATAGCTAAAGGTAATATTCCTGGAGCCATATTCAATGCCAGCATTTCAGGCTTACTAGGCATTATTATTACTCCAATGTGGATTGGTTTATTTATGAGTTCAAGTGCTGCTGAATTTGATTTTTGGGATAGCATATTAAGGCTAGTGATTAAAATATTATTACCTGTGGCTTTAGGATTATTTCTTAATCACAAATTTGGTGCTTACGCCCGTAAATACAGTAAATACATTACCTTATTCGATAAAAGCATTATTCTGTCAATTGTGTACAATAGTTTTAGCAAATCCTTTTCTGCTAACATTTTTGAATCCATTAACCTGAGTTACTTAATCATTACAGCTATCATTATAGCATTCATATTCACGACAATATATGGCATTATTTTTGGTATTTCAGGATGGTTGAATTTTTCGAGAGAAGACAGGATTACAGCCACTTTCTGTGGTTCAAAAAAATCGTTAATTCATGGTACTGTAATGGCAAATGTACTCTTTAAAAATATGGCTTCACAAGGTATTTTCATTGTTCCAATTATGATATACCATTCATTACAATTGATTGTAGTAAGTTTTATTGCTCAAAAATTAGGAAAACAAGCACAGCACTAAACACTTGAAGCAATCTACAATTTTATTTATGTTTGCAAAATCAAATTACTAAACACATATATGATGAGAAAAATAAGTTCTTTACTTATACTATTACTGATGATCACAGGTTCTGTTTTTGCTCAAACAGATAGAGAATCAGACCTTAGATTTGCATTTGTACTGAGTCCCCAAATCAGTTGGTTAAAATCGGACCATGGCTCAGTTGACAGCAACGGAAGTTTATTTGGATATAACTTTGGTGTTGAAATGGATAAGTTTTTTGCGAAAAACTATGCAATCTCAACAGGATTAACCATTAATACTACTGGTGGTAAGTTAAGATATCAGGATGAAACCACTTTTAAAGTTGGTGATAAAACGCTAACTGAAACAAATAAAACGCTAGAATATCGCCTTAAGTATTTGGAAGTTCCTTTCAGATTAAAACTACAGACTAGTGATTTTCAAAGAAGTAGTTTTTATGGTGTATTTGGTATTTCAAGCCAGTTTAATATCAAAACCAATGATGGTTCCGGAAATAACATCAATGATGAAGTTAGGTTTATCAACTTTGGTTATCAGTTTGGTGGAGGAATGCAATATTCTATTGGCGGAGATGCTTATCTGAAATTTGGATTAACTTACAACCAGGGGCTAACTGATGTTACTGAAAATGCTGACACTGATGACAAAACAACATTAAACAGATTGGTATTTAACTTTGGTATTATTTTTTAAGGTCATATGAAATAAAGATCTATTTACTTTAGATTACTGACGATAAAATTGAGGAGGCTTCGAGTATTCGGAGTCTCTTTTTTATTTCAGGATATATAAATTCATACATGATTTCTGTTTGCATCTTCAATTCTTTGATGTTTCTTTGTATTTCTAAAATCATATAGACAGATGAAAGCTAAAAAGATTCGAAACTAGTCGTATTCTTTTTCCAGAATATCATCTCGTAATTATAAAGTCTCAAATATGAAAATAGCACTTGCTCAACTCAATTACCATGTTGGAAATTTTGAATCCAACACTAATAAAATAATTGATGCAATAAATAAAGCCCAAAATGATGGTTGTGATTTAATCGTTTTTAGCGAATTGGCAGTTTGTGGATATCCTCCTCTTGATTTACTGGAAAGAGAAGAATTTATTGAGCAATGTTTATTTCATGTAGAAAAGATAGCTGCAGTTTGTAACAACATTATGGCTATTGTCGGTTGTCCAAGTATAAATCCGGAACCTAAAGGGAAAAAACTATTTAACTCGGCATTTGTATTAGCCGAAGGAAAAATTAACTCTGTACACCACAAAACATTATTACCAAATTACGATGTTTTTGATGAGTACAGATATTTTCAACCCAACAGCGAATTTCATTTAGTTGAATATAAAGGACAAAAGCTGGCTATAACAATATGTGAGGATTTGTGGGATGAACAACCTGTATTTAACTCATTTGCAAAAAGCAAGCTTTATAAAAAATCACCGATGAAGGAGTTAAAACAATTAAATCCTGATATGGTGATCAATATTGCTGCATCTCCTTTTTCGTATAATCAAGGACAAATTCGTCAACAAATTATATCGCAAAAAGCAGCTAAAAATGAAATTCCTTTCTTTTATGTAAACCAGATAGGCGCTAATACAGAGCTTGTTTTTGACGGTAGTTCATTAGCAGTAAACAACCGTGGCGAAATCATTAAGCAACTAAACTCGTTCGATGAAGATATTCAGTATTGTGAACTGGATGAAATGAGTTCTGATAAAGCCATTAGTACCAATCCTAAAGAAAAGATTGAGCTAATTCACGATGCATTAGTTTTAGGTGTTAAGGATTATTTTAACAAGATGGGCTTTAAAAAGGCTACTTTAGGTTTATCAGGAGGTATTGATTCAGCAGTTACTGTTGTTATAGCAGAAAGAGCTCTTGGCGCTGAGAACGTCAGAGTGTTATTACTTCCTTCCAAATATTCTTCTGACCACTCTATTAAAGATGCTGAAGATTTAGCAAACAATCTGGGAATTCAATATGATATTGTACCTATTAAAGATATTGTAGAAGGTTTTGATTCCACATTAGCTCCTATATTTTCAGGTTTAAACCCAGATGTTACAGAAGAGAATATTCAAGCCCGAATCAGAGGAACTTTATTAATGGCGCTATCCAATAAATTTGGTCATATCTTACTAAATACATCTAATAAGAGTGAAGCAGCTGTTGGATACGGAACTCTTTATGGTGATATGAATGGCGGCTTATCTGTTTTAGGTGATGTTTATAAAACAGACGTTTTTGATTTAGCCCGATTCATGAATAAGGAGCGAGAAATAATTCCTATTAACACCATTGTAAAACCGCCTTCAGCAGAACTACGCCCTGATCAAAAGGATAGTGATTCATTGCCTGATTATGATGTATTGGATAAAGTTTTGTTTAATTACATCGAAAAAAATGAACATCCTCAAAAAATAATTGAGCAAGGTTTTGCCAAGGAAGTAGTAGAAAAAGCAGTTCGTTTGGTTAATTTGAACGAATATAAACGCTTTCAAACTGCTCCGATCATCCGTGTTTCATCAAAAGCATTCGGATTAGGACGAAGAATTCCTCTGGTTTCCAAGTATTAAGAAATTATTTTACTTAAAATAAGATAAAAAAGTCCGCATAGCAACTATAATAGTTGCTAGTATGTGGGCTTTTTTCTATTTTTGGACTCAATATGTTATAAAACATAAATCTAGCTGAGCTAATAATAGATAAGATGCCAAGAAGAATAGATAACAATTTTAACGCTGAACCTACCATAAAAGATATTTCTCAAATTTATGATGTTCTTACTGACGAAGAAAAAGAAAAAGTTCTGAATAATCATTCAGTAAAGCATTTTAAGAAGAACGATGTAATATACCAGGAAGGCGAAACTCCAGACAGTTTATTATGTCTCGGTTCGGGAAAAGTTAAAGTTTATAAAGTTGGATTTGGTGGTCGTGACCAAATTGTACGAATGGCTAATCCAACCAGTTTTATTGGTTATCGTGCCTTTTTTGCTGAAGGTCCTCATGTTGCTTCAGCTGTAGTCATTGAACCTTGCACCATTTTCTACATACCCAAAGCAATTGTATACGAACTACTTGAAAGAAATCATCAGTTTAGTTTAAATATTATTCGCTCACTTGCACAAGAATTAGGTTTTTCGCGCTACAGAACAGTTACATTAACTCAAAAACATATTAGGGGAAGACTTGCTGAAAGTTTACTAGTATTGAAGGACATTTATGGATTTGAAGACGATGGCATTACTTTAAATGTGTATCTGTCGCGAGAGGACTTAGCTAACTTTTCAAATATGACAACCTCTAATGCCATCAGAACATTATCTACATTTGTAAATGAAAATGTAATTACGGTTGATGGTAGAATAATTCGCATATTGGATCAGGAAACATTAGAAAAAATATCTAAACTGGGATAGGTTCATTTTGAATTTATCCAGGTTAACTTATGCCATATTGTTTCCAGTGGTCCGTGCTTGAACTTTTTGGCCCATAGGGTACAAAAAACACCCAATAAAATTGCCAGAACAATACCGATAATAACACTATAAGTGGCTCCCGTATATTTGTATAAGCCCAAACCAAATCCATAATATATTGAAGCTCCAATTATTGACTGAAAAAGATAATTAGATAAACTCATCTTCCCTATAGGAGAAAATATTTTCAATATTTTATTTCCATATTTTGTATGAAACAATAATACAAAACCTGCTACTAACACTAACATAAAGCTAATATTAGTAAAGGCAGTTTCTATTGTTTTCACAGGTCTTTTAATTGCCTCTGAAGTTATTAATACAGCCAATTTATTCTTTAAAATAAACAATGGTATAAATACACCTGCAGAGATAGACAGAGTCCATATCCACACTTTTTTACTTTGACCAGTCCATGCAAATATGTTCTTTCTGCCTGCTAACAAACCCAAACAAAAAAGTGCCAGTATATGAAAAAAACGCCCATTTTCCCAACTCCAATGTAGAACAGCCAGTTTACCATTAGTTAAATTCCCTTTGGCTGTTAGCCAAAATGAATCACCTAATATATAATCGCTCATCTTACCAAAATAAGTCCAGGAAGTAGGATTTTCAAGTGATACATCGGGATTCTTTAATCCTTGAAATAATTTCACCCACTCTATGGGTAACAGTAATAAAAATATTGCAAATACCAACACCCATTGGTTTTTCATTTTTGCAAACGGAATTAAAAGAAAACCAACAAGAGCATACAATGTTAATATATCACCCTGATAAAAGATAGAATTAAGAAGTCCAAACCCCAACAACAAAACAAGTCTCCATGTAAAACGCCATCTAAAATCCTTACCTTTTCTTTCCTGGTTATCTGTTTGAATAAAAAAGGTTAGTCCAAATAAAAGTGCAAAAATAGCATAGGACTTACCTCCAAATAAAAAGAACAGACTATCCCATATTGTTTTATCTATAGTAACCAACCAGGTTGGTAATCCTTGAGGCTGGTAATAAACATCAAAATGTTCGATATTATGAAGTAACATGATTGATACAATTGCAAAACCTCGCAAAGCATCAACCACATGCAATCTTGTAGTGTTTTTATTTATCACTGTTATTTTTCTTCTTTTTCAAAAACAAAAACTCCACAAACGCCCTGTTCATCTTCACTTGAGCCAACTATTTGTCCATTTTGATTAATAATGCCTTCTCTTTTCTCCGGAAAGTACTCAAATGGTTCAACCGAGATAATCTCATAATCGACCATTTCAAGCGAAACTTTATCCCCATCTACTTTACCTTCTAACTGACATTTTACCTGGAATGGTGTTTCATTCTCTATATATTCAGTAAAATCTAACAATCCATAAAGGCGGTCTCCTGCCTGAGCTAAAATTGCGACACCTTCATCTTTGCCCGAATCAAATTCTTCTTTAAAAATCCATCTACCGGTTAAGTCCATATTATCATATTTTGTTATACAATATAAGAAATTAACAAAATACAGAGCAATATTTTATCTATGCAATCTCAGGTGATTACAGAATATTTTTAAGAATAAAATTCCGTTTCTCTTATAATATTAATATGAAGCATTTGTTAAAACACTTCATATTCTTCCTTTTCTTTTTTGCTTAGCTTATTAACGATTATCTTGCCACTGTTAGGAACCTTAATTTTATTTACCCCAGTAACATTCTTTAACTCTGATTTAATATCCGCATCAAGATTCTTATCAACTCTTTCTTCTAACTTAAAATAATCAATCAATTGGCGTAATTGAATAGCCTGACTACTTAATTCCTCTGAACTACTAGCCATTTCCTCACTTCCTGCAGCACTCTCCTGAGTAGCCTGATTTAATTGTTGAACAGCACTATTTATCTGACCAGCTCCTGTTCTTTGTTCTTTAGAAGATGCCGCTATTTCCTTCATAAATAAGTTTGCCTTATCTATTCCTGGCAACACTGATTCCAACTTAAGATTTGATGCTACTGATAAGTCATTACTCTCCTGAGCTAATTTTACAATTTCATCTGCCGCTTCTTTACTTCTCTCAGCCAACTGACGAACTTCAGCAGCCACAACTGCAAAACCTTTACCATGCTCACCTGCTCGTGCAGATTCAACCGCAGCATTTAAGGCTAAAATATTCGTTTGCCTGGCAATTTCACTTACCACATTAATCTTTTCGGCAATCTTTTTATTGGCATCCATAGCTTTTCGCGATTCACTACTTACTTCCTGAATATCAGTCATGGTTTTATCAGCCAATTTCTCACCCTCCTCTGCATTATCATTACTTTGTTCAATATTTGCAACCATCTCTTCAATTGCTGTAGAAACCTCTTCTAATGAAGCTGCCTGCTCACTTGAACTTGTTGAGATAGATTGAGAATTGCTATTTAGCTGCTCACTGGCAACTGTTAACTGCTGCGAACCGCTCATAATTTCACCTACAACCTCCTTCAGCTTTTCACACATCTTATCCATAGCAATCGTCAATCTGCTAACTTCATCTTTTCCTACCACCTCAATAGTATGAAATAAATCGCCCAACGACATCTTTTCTGCCAGCCTTACTCCTTCTTCTAATGGTTTTGTGATACTCCTCGAAATACGATTACTTACAATTGCAGCAAGTAACAAGGCAACAACAATAATAAATATAATTTGGTTATCAGCAGTTTGCACTACAGCTTCTTCTGCAGCTAAAATATCTTCAACAAGTGCTTCTCCCAACTGAGCAACCACTGCTCCTTCTTGCTGCATCTCAGCTACTTTTGCACCTTGCTTTACAACAGATTTGGTATAATCATTAAATGCATCCTGATATGCTGCATATTTTGACAAAAGAATATTAATGATGCTACTATTGGCTCCATAAATACTTTTACTGGTCTCCAATAAAGAGATACAGTCATTTAATCTAACCTTTACTTTACTAACCTCATCTGAATTAATAGATCCATCTGCATTCATTGGATTAGCAATAAATTCCCAGGCTGATATCCTTAATGAGTTATGAGGATTAACCAGTTTTTTAATTAAAGTAGCATTTGCAGGATTATCTGCAGTGATTAACTTACTCAATTCACCACCTACCTTATACCAATTATTAAAAGTTTGCTCCTTCTCATTCTCCAAATTTACATATTCATTAAAGGATGCCTTATAATTTTGAATATGCACTTTAAACTCATTGCCATTTTCAATCTTATTACCCGATTTTTCTACTGCCAAATCCACATTTTCAGTCGCTTTATCCAAATTATCAATGGCTTTACTTATTACGCCTGAATCTGAAAAACGAAGAAAATACATTACATTTAGTCGTGCACCCAACAAATTACTTTGAACGTCTCTAACTTCATTTGACACTTTGGCTATGTTTGTTGTATTTTTTAAACCAATCCAACCAATAGCACCAACAACAATTAAGCATAACACCAGAACATTAAATCCCAATGCTAATCGAAAACGAATTGAAATGTTACGTAAATTCATATCTTCCCTACAATTAAAATTTTTGATTATTTGTACATGTCTTAATCGAATAAAAATCACCCCCACAATCAAAAATCAAATATTCAAGCGAATATACCCTAACTTTTGACCAATAAACTTTTACTCTTATTTGTTCATCTTTTCTGACACAAATATAATTGAAGGAATAGTTGACTAAAATTTTTCTGCTAATATTTAATCATAATTCACGCTATTTTCATCAAATTTGACCACTTATTACACCTACTATATATACTGTAATTATAGGATTAAAAGATCACAAAACAAGAAAACAACGGAATAATAAAACTGCATATTGTATTATATATTAACAATATAACCAAACTACATCATAAACACACAAGAATATAACCCTTTGCGTATACAGGCACTCTATTACTTAAATCAATTCTAATACAATGCTTAAAACTGAAATAACAATTAAGCAATAAAAGGAAGTGTAAATTTAAAAATGCTTCCTGAGCCCACAGATGTTTCAACCCAAATATCTCCACCCATTTTATTTATATAGGCTTTACAAATAGCCAAGCCTAACCCTGCACCACCATATGATTTATTTGGGTCCTTTAGCTGAGCAAATCGCTCGAATATATTTTTTCGTTTGTTTTCGGGAATACCTATACCTGTATCCTCTACTGAAATAACAATATCAGTACCTTGTACTTCATAGGCAATTTTAAGGAAACCATTCTCTGTAAATTTCAAAGCATTACTTAATAGATTATCCAGAACCTGACGCAATTTGGTTTCATCGCATTTTAAGATGGCATCTTTATCAGATAAAGGAAGTGTGGTAATAATTTTAAGACCTTTACTAATAATATCTGGTTTATAAAAAGCTGCGATACTCTTTATGAGTCCATTTATATTAACTTCATTTTCGATAATTTCAATTTCTCCAATCTCAATTTTTGAAATATCAATAATATCGTTTACAATCCGGAGCAATTGCTGACCACTTGACCTGATAATATCGCAATAGTATTCTAACTCTTCGTTTTGGAGTGCTGTACTTTTCAACAGGTCAGAAAATCCCACAATACCATTCATTGGAGTTCTAATTTCGTGAGACATATTACATAAAAAGGCTGTTTTTAAACGATCGCTTTCTTCTGCCTGTTCTTTTGCTTTACTTAATTCCTCCTCGGTTTGCTTAAGTTTAGTAATGTCATGCGCTACGGAATATGAAATGCCTTTTTCATAAATAGGTTGAACCATCCATGAGAACCATACAGAACTACCATCTTTACAAACATATCTATTTTCAAATTCAAGCAGTTCTGGTTGCTCCTTAATTTTGTCACTAATGTAATCTACTGTTCTTTGTAAATCCTCTGGATGAATCATCTCAAACATAGAACGCCCCTCCACTTCCTGAGATGTAAAACCAAGTATTCTATGGAATGCCGGATTGGTTTTTATAAAAACACCATTTATATCTGCGATGCATATAGGATTGGCAACCAAATTAAAGATACGTTCATACTCTAATAAATCTTGCTTTTTATTGAGCATCCTTTGCTTGGTAATAATCAGCTCAGTAATATTATTTGCTACAACATGCACTCCTACCAAATGATTACTCTTATCACACACCGGACTAAAATCAAGATTCAACCACATGCTTGAATCATTATATTCAATTTTATCTATGGAATTAAGCGCATGGTTCGATTTAATAACCTCTTTTAGATTTGGAAGGATTAGATTATAAAAGTTTTTATAACCCGAGGAATTTAAATCTACAACATTATTATCTGCAGTCAGAAATAATGATTTAAAATTATCGTTGTAGAATGAAAGGTCGAGATTTTTAGAATAAAAACTATTCAAAGCTCCTGAATTTTCGTACAGCACCTTACAAACAAGATCGTTAGTAAAATCGTCTTTAAACTTATCTTTTAAATTTAGATAAATACCTTTTAAATCAGCCTCTATTAGCTCTTTAATCTGCAAGCTTAATTTAATAGCAGCCTGATCAAAAAAATCTTTGTTTTCATCCAACAAAATAATGTATCCCATAAGCACATCATCCGGATAAGAAACAGGAACAATAAGTATTGATTTAAACTTTAATTGTCCAACTTCATGCAATCTATCAAAACTCTTTAATATATATGATTGATTTGGAGCTGATTTTATATCTCCTATTAAGGATTTAAATGAAAGTCTGTCTTTATTATTGAGTTGGATTGAATTATTATGATAGTTGAGTAGAATATTTAAATAGTCTCCTTCATGCTGAGCAAAGATGCCAATAGTTGATTTATAAAAATCAGATATCAGACTTAGATTATTTCGCCATTTTGTAAGATATGCCTCCTCAATACCTATGGTATCATTAAAAATATGTGATAAATAAATGTATTCCATATCAAAAAAAAACGAAAAGACAGACAAATAATAATTAGGGCTTTTTACAATACTTTAATATAACAACATATTTTCTTATATCAAATACACGACTTTCGTAATCAGCTAAATTCTACTTTTTCTTAATTATTAAGACCTATATACAGCACAGAATAAATTCTATTATATTCTTTTCATCTTATATCTAAAAACAAAAAAACCGATGACAAAAGCCATCGGTTTTCAATATTTAAAGTTTTTATTTTAATTAAGCTACAGCCTGTCCAATTAAGATAGCTGCTACTAATGCTAAAATTGCATATAACTCAGGGAATACAGCAAGAATTAATGACTTACCAAAAACATCGTATCCTGCACCAATACCTGCAATACCATTTGCACAAACTTGTCCCTGACGAATTGCAGATAATAAACCTACAATACCTAAAGCCAAACCTGCACCAAATACAGCACCAGCTTGTAACCATGACATATCAGCCTGTAATAATCCTGCTAACATAAAATATCCAATAAATCCATATAGACCTTGAGAACCAGGCAACGCACTTAATGTTAAGTAACTACCAAATGCTGATTCATTCTTTTTCATTGCTCCAATAGCAGCATTACCGCCCATAGAACAACCATAAGCGCTACCAATTCCTGTTAGTGCAACCATTAATCCAATTCCGATATAAGCAAATACAATAGCTTCCATAATTATTTAAATTTAAATTCTGTTTAATTTTTTAGTTAACTTGTTTTTTAAAAGGATTATAAGCCTTACCTCCACCTTCGAACCCTGCATTTTTATAGAATTCTACAAATGTTAAACGCAGTGGGTGAACCATAGAACCTAATCCTGACATAAAAATATTAATGGCATGTCCAACAACCAGAATAACCAGCATTAGAACAAAACCGACAATTTGCATTACTATTCCAGCTTCAGGGTTTATTAATTTCAGGGCCAGATCATTAAAAACCAATCCAAGTATAGCACTTGCTAAACCTAAGGCAAATAATCTTACATAAGATAATAAGTCACCAACACCACCTACAACAGTATTATATGTGTCCCATAATCCTGATCCAAAATTTAGTAAAAGACTTTTACCCGGAGTATTCATAAAGAAAATTCCGATCAGACATATTCCTCCAACAATCATATAAGGAATGTTCATAAATTCAACATTCATTTTGCCTGCCAACAAATAGTTTACAGCAGAAGCTATGATTAGAAAAGCCCAACCCAAAGTTGAAACTGCATGAAGTATTCCTGCTTGTTTAATCTCCTTAGCGGCTCTTAGGAACATTCCAAATAACATTTGAATCAATCCTAAGATTAATGAAGATTTAAACATGATATCCTGAACAGTGATACCAGATGCTTCCATTGATTTTGCTAAATCCCTGTAAACAGGAAGATTTGTTTTATATAGTTCGATACCGAAAAAAGTACCTCCCAATATACCAAAGAACATGGTGGATGCTCCTAATAACTGAATTAACGATAAAATTGGGTTGGATTCTTTTTGTTTGGCTTTTACAATTGTTGCAACCAACACAAACAAAAGACCATACCCTGCATCACTAAAGCAGAAACCAAAGAATAACAAATAGAATGGTGCCAAAAAAGGAGTTAAATCCAATTCGTTATACGACGGTAATGCATACAGATTACTAATTGTTTCGAACAAGCGGTTAAACCTGTTATTTTTTAGTTGAACCGGAGGTTTATCTGCGTGATTGGCTTCACTCTTCAAATAGTAAACAGATGCTTTTTCCAAATATGCATCCAGCTCTGCTAACCTATCCTTTGGGGCCCATCCTTCCATTAATTTAACCTGACCTTCCAACTCATCACTTGTATGATGAACTGCTTCACTTGATGCTAAAGCATCTTTCAATTCAAGGCTATAATTTTCAAGAACCTGAGATCCTTTATTTGCATAGGCATGCAAAGTCGCATTCTCCTGCTCTAACTTTTCTGTAAGTTCTTGTATTTGACCCTGAATTTCACCAATTGATTGTTTAGGAAGTTTTACTTCCTCAGCATCAATATCCGGAATAACCTGATCTTTTTCAAGAACTAATACAAAGTAGGTATAACCTTTGTCTTCTGAAATTTTTGAAAGATTATACGCTGTCTCCCATTCATTTTGAAACTTCTTGGATGAAACATAGAAAAAGTACATTTGAACACCAGCCTCATTTTCCAATTGCTCAATTTTATCCCATGAGAAATTGCCCCATGGCATCAATTGATTCAACTCTTTGTTCAAAATACTTATTTGCTGACTGTAATGTTCAATATTTGTTTGAACACTTGCAACAGCCTCCATTATATCATTACCTGATTGAGGGATTTGTACCTCATCATAAGTATTCTCATCCTTAAATGTGCTTAAAGTCTTCAATGTTTTTTCAACTTCATTTACGTGACGATAAGCATCCAGTATTTCAATAGATGGTTCTTCTTTTTTCTCAATTATGTGAACTACCCCCAACTTTTTTAAGTCATCCAAAAAGGAATTATAATCCAAATGATGAACCAGAAAAGAATATTTAAACATTGGTACTATCATGATGCTACCTCCTTTTCTTGTTGTTGACGGTTTTTCACAATCTTTTGTGCCGATTTTGAAAGATTTTCTTCATCCTCAAGGAATCGTTTAATCTTTCTGATGGCATCCTTATATCCCGGTATCTGAACTTTTTCGTACAAGTTTACTTTTTGCGTTGTTTTTTTTCTGGCCACATCAAGCAATTGCATCTTACGCAGAAATACTTCTCGTTCAATGCCTACTTTAGCCAAATCTTCTATGATTTTAACACCGTCAAAAAACCATACCGGTTTACTAAATAGTGCAAACGGCTCTTTTTTAAATACAACATCTTTTAAAATAGGAGTTTGAACACCTGCAATTTTTTTACTTTCAAGAATAACATCTTCTATAGCTATAATTTGCATATCAAATTCTCCCCAAAGTCGAGACATTTTATCTAAACCAGCCATTTGGGTTTCAAGTTCTTGCTCGAGCTCATCGGCTCGCTTTTTTGCTTTTTTAACTTCAATGCGCAGTGCAGCCTCTTTATTCTGAAGCGTAGGCAAAGCCCGCTCCCGAATTTTCAGTTGCTTATCCAACTGCTGCTGAGAAGTTTTATTATACTGAAACTTTACGGCCATAAAAATTAGATTTTAGATAAGTGATTTACATCGATTTCAGATCTAACGAATCCACTCATCTATTTATAATCTATATTGTGCTAAACATTTCCTATTATTTAATAGGCTACTGTTTAGATCCTTTCCAATATTTTTCCACAAACTCTTCACGTACAACCACCTCTTCACGAGCAAAGTTCTCACTAAATAAGTTCCAGGTAGTATCTAACATTTTTTCTGTATCGATATTAATATCAACAGCTAAAATATGTTCTGAATATTCTCTGGCAAATTTTAAAGTACGCTCATCATAGTCTGTTAAATCAAAACCATTATCCTGCTTTGTTTTTGCATTGGCTGCATCAGCATACAAACGAATTGCAGCATTCATCACCTGAGGGTGATCTTCGCGTGTTTGTTTACCAATAACTAACTGTTTCAAACGAGATAAACTTCGGAATGGATCTACAATCACTTTACCTACATCAGAATCCATACGTAAGAACAGCTGTCCCTCTGTAATATATCCTGTATTATCAGGAATCGCATGAGTAATATCTCCACCATTCAAAGTAGTTACCGCAATAATTGTGATAGAACCTCCATGAGGGAATTGAACCGCTTTTTCATATAGTCTGGCTAGGTCAGAATATAATGAACCCGGCATACTATCTTTTGATGGAATTTGATCCATACGATTGGATACAATTGATAATGCATCGGCATACAATGTCATATCAGTTAAAAGAACCAATACTTTTTGTTGCTTTTCTTCTGCAAAATATTCGGCTGCAGTTAATGCCATATCCGGAATTAACAAACGCTCTACCGGTGGATCATCTGTTGTATTTACAAAACTCACAATACGATCTAATGCTCCTGCATTATCAAAGATATTTTTAAAGTACAGGTAATCATCATTGGATAATCCCATACCTCCAAGTATAATCTTGTCTGCTTTAGCTCTTAATGCCACATTTGCCATTACCTGGTTATATGGCTGATCCGGATCGGCAAAGAAAGGAATCTTTTGTCCGGTTACCAATGTATTATTCAGGTCGATACCTGCAATACCTGTGGCAATTAATTGAGATGGCTGCTTTCTACGAACCGGGTTTACAGAAGGACCTCCTGTATCAACAATTCTTCCCTCAACCTGTGGACCTCCATCAATTGGATCTCCAAAAGCATTGAAAAAACGACCAGCTAATTGATCACTCACTTTTAATTGTGGGGGACGACCTAAAAATACCACTTCGGCATTTGTAGGAATACCTTCAGTTCCTGCAAAGATCTGAAGAATAACCTCATCACCCATAATTTTTACTACCTGCCCCATACGACCATGTACCATAGCCATTTCATCATAGCCTACATCAGTAGCCTTTAATGTTACTGTAGCCTTTGTCAGGTTAGTAATTTTTGTATAAACTTTTTGAAATGCTTGAGTTTCCATGCATCTATAATTTTCAAAATTAATTAAAACTGAATCCTCTATAAATTATTCTATTACAACGGTAAATTGCTTTGATAAAAAGTAAATTCGCGATTTCAAGTTATCTAAATAGTTCACTATTCCTGCGAGCTTAAAAACTCTGCTTCACTTTTTCTCTTTGCTCTTTACATTTTCATAACGAAAATTTATAAATACATCAGTTTAAGCGTTCATTCATAATCTCTTCCAACTCTTTTTCATGAGTTTTAAACTTCTCAGATTCCCACTCACTGTAGTTAATCTGTTTAAGTTGGTTGATGATTCGCTTAAAAAATCCGTTTACCTCTTCAAAAGTCTCGAATTTGAACTTCTTATCAGTGATTTCTAAAACTTTTTCCAACATATATTTTTGACGAGGCATTGGACAGTTTGCATCAATCTTATCAAAAGAATCTTGCTGAAGAATTACCGCATCAATTAATTCTGAATTCCAGAATTTTTCATGAAACTCTAAAGGAACACCATCATCTCCAAGAATGTTGATTTGCTCTTGAGCCTCTTTCCCTCTTAACAATAATGTTTTAGTTTTAAACACATTATCTAACCAGTTTTCACCGATATATTCTTTAAGATACTCTTGTACTTCCGGATATTCAAGATATTTTGAGTAACTATCAATTGGATCAATTGCAGGATAGCGTTTACTATCGGCACGTCCCTGATTTAATCCGTAGAAACATCTTGCTGCCTTACGTGTAGATTCTGTTACCGGCTCTTTTAAGTTACCTCCAGCTGGAGATACAGTACCAATAAAAGTAATTGAACCTGATTCACCATTGCTTAGATATACAAAACCTGCACGCGCGTAGAAACTAGTAATAATAGCTGTTAAGTCCATTGGGAAGGCATCCGGTCCGGGAAGTTCTTCCAAACGGTTACTCATCTCTCTAAGTGCCTGAGCCCAACGAGAAGTTGAATCTGCCATTAATACTACTTTTAATCCCATTGAACGATAGTACTCACCCAATGTCATTGCCGTATACACAGATGCTTCACGAGCAGCTACCGGCATGTTTGAAGTATTTGCGATAATTGTAGTACGCTCAATCAAACTACGACCTGTTTTTGGATCTTCCAGTTCAGGGAACTCTGTAAAGATTTCTACAACCTCATTGGCACGTTCACCACATGCTGCTATAATTACAATATCTGCATCTGCAAATTTTGAAATAGCATGCTGTAAAACCGTTTTACCAGTTCCAAAAGGTCCAGGGATAAATCCTGTTCCCCCTTCAGTAATTGGGTTTAAAGTATCTAATGTTCTGGTTCCTGTTTGTAACAATTTAAATGGACGCGGCTTTTCGGTATAGGCTTTAACAGCCATTTTAACCGGCCACTTTTGAACCATTGTTAGTTCTATATCATTACCCTCACTATCAGTAACAACAGCTACTACGTCATCTACAGTATATTGACCTGCAGCAACAACGCTCTTAACTGTATATGTTCCTTCAAATTTAAACGGAACCATTATACGGTGAGGCACACTATTTTCCGGAACTTCTCCTAACCAGCTTCCGGCAGCTACCTGATCACCCTCTTTAGCTATAGGAGTCCAGTCCCATTTCTTTTCTCTATCTAATGGATCAGTATAATCTCCTCTTTTTAAGAAGACACCATCCATTTTATCTAAGTCATTTTGCAGACCATCATAATTTCTGGATAAAATACCCGGTCCCAGGCTTACTTCTAGCAGGTGACCTTCGAACTCCACTGGAGTTCCAATTTTCAACCCACGGGTACTTTCAAATACCTGTACATAAACATTTTTACCCAAAATCTTTATCACCTCTGCCATCAATTTGTTCTCAGGGTGGGATATAAAGCATATTTCGTTTTGGGCCACAGGACCATCAACCTCTACAATTACAAGGTTGGCAATAATACCGGCTACTTTTCCGGTAGTTTTATTTTTTCTTTCCATGGCTTAATTTATATTCTTCAGGAAATTCATAACTAGATTCCAACTCACTAAGTAATTTACGGAACATCTTCTGTCCTTCTTCTTCATCCAGGGAAATCCATCTTTCTACCATAAATTGTTTAAAGATAAATCCCAGCACTTTTTCAATTGTGAAATAATGAAAGAAGGTTGCTTCATCTAGATACTCCCACTTCAGTTGGTCTATTTTTAGTTCTCGCTCTAACAAACTTTCATTCTCATAAGTTTGCACTAAAGTTTCTATCTGATCAAATTCACTGGCTAAACCAAAATCTCTTGAGCGACTTTTAACAAGTGCTTCAACAATTTCGCCTCCCCCAATCAATTCTTTTTCATAGTCGATTCCATATTTTTTACCGGTTAATGCTGTAAAAACATTTTTTACATTTACCTCGTAATCAACAAAATCAGTTAAAAATTGATTTGAAAAAGATTTTAGATAACCTATATACTTTTTAAATAATAAAACTTCAGCCTCAGTTGAAGAAATCTTCTCTTCGGCAAGTAATATCTCTTTTACAAACTGGATCATATACTGAGGGTAATCTGTAGTATCGATATCCTCAATATTCTTTTTATCCAACAAATGTTCTAATTCCATCAGTGTATATAAACCTCTGGGATCAAATTCCTTTTGTTGGTTAAACATTAAACTTATGAGATTATAATGATCGAAGGGTAAGTAGAGCGCTTTAGCCATTTCCAGGTCTTGAATACTCAATTCTTCAAGCAATGATTCGCGCAGAATTATTGAGTTAAACAAAACTTTTTTATCACCCAATACAATATCAGGTAATCCGGCAATTAAACAATAGTACTTTTTACCCATGTTTACTCCTCTTCAAATAATAATTGATTTGTTTTAGGACGTAAAAATGATTTAAAAAAGTTTTGAAAATCACCTTCTTCAAAACTAATTACATAGCTTCCATCAGCAGGTCCTACTTTAAATCCGGCTTTAACAGACTGATCTGATTCAAAGCTTAAACCTTTATTCATTTCGGCAGCCAAATTATTCTTCAAGAACTTTTCCATTTCGGCCTTATCCGACTCAGATAAAACTACATTAATATCAAAGTTTCCTGTTTTCGACCACCCTTCTACAACTTTGAGGATAAGCGACTGCACATATTCCTTATCACTAAACACCTCTTTTAAAGATGGTTCAGCAACCTGAACGGCAATACTTTGTCCTATTTTTTGTTGCAAAGATGAGATTGCTTGTTGAGAGGCCAACTTTATTTCTGCATCAACATTACGTTGTTTTTCAGCAGCCTTCTCATTCGCATCTTCAATAATACCGGATGCCTTACTTTTAGCCTCAGAAAGAACTTCCTCCGCTTCTTTTCGGGCTTTTTCTAAGATAGCTTCAGCCTCGTGGTTCGCTTTTTGAACCCCTTCAGCATAAAGCTTATCTGTTAGCTCTTGAAGTTTTGATTGCATAATTTTGACTCGTATTTTTTATGATAAATTCCCGGTTATACCCAGGTATCCATCTATTAACAAAGAATTAGTAAAATCTATATAAATATATACCTAATATTTCAGAGACAGTTCGATTATAAAACCAATTGTTGTTTTTTAGATATAGACCAAAAAAATCTCCTGATAAAAATAACTAATCCGGAAATAAAACGAATTGACCAATATCATCTGAAAATAGAATTGTAATCTTTATCCAACTCTATTTCCAGAAAATTGTTTAAAACTATTAATTTTTTTATCTTTTTGTTATAATAATTTTAATTTTTAAGTATGTTTTATAACACGCTTCCACTTTAGCTAAATATCTAGTTGTCCGATTGTTTTCAGATATTTTGACTGATTAATTTTATAATTCACCTTGGCAGATATAAAATCAGAATTTGCTCTTTGCCATTGCACCTGTGCATCCAACACATCAGTAGTAGTTACAACCCCCTGATTTAATCGATTCATTTCTAGTTTCAGATTTTCATCGGCTTGCGTTAATGAAGCTTTTGTAAAAAAAATTTTAACCAATGACTCATTTAAATTAAATGCACTTTGTTGAATTTGCAGAATAATACCTTCTTTGGCTTTGTCGTAACTCAATTGAGCTTTTTTAGTAACCAGCTTCTTTTTTTCCAGCGCTAAACTTTTTTCGCCCCAATGAAAAATTGGTACTGATAAAGAAACTCCTGCTACCCAGGTTAATTCTGTTTCATCTTCTGCTTTATGATTTGGATTTTGAAATCCATAATTTGCAAATGAAACCAATTGAGGCATATAATCTGCTCTTGCAATTTTTTCATCAACAGAAGTTATTCCCACTTGTCCTTCAAGCATTTTTAACTCTTTTCTGTTGCTCGCAATACGTTCTATTTCTTTGATAGAAACCGGATTTGTATCAGGTATTATCACTGAATCCGCAATAGCAACCTCATCTAAAATACTATTTCCAATACTCTGATTCAATGCCATTTTTGCCAGATGAATATTATCCTTCATCTGAATCAAAGCTAACTTTGCATTATTTAGTTCAACCTGAGTCTTTAATACTTCGTTTTTTGTAACAATACCTACTTCAAACCTGTTTTTGGTTTCACGAACAACATCTTCCAAAAGGTTTACTGATTTTTGAATCACCAATAAATTTTCCTTTAGTGATACCAAAGCCCAGTACTTTTGATCCACCTCCAGCACTAGATTTTCTTTGGTATTTTCTACATTATGCTCTGAAATCCCAATTCCATAGGACGACATTTTTACATAATTACGCAACTTACCTCCTAAATAAATTGGCAAACTCAAATCTACTCCTCCGTCATACATGTTATGATATGTAAGTTCTTTATACAAACCTGTAAAAAGAACCCCACTTGGTGTACCATCCATATTAGGTAATTGCCAACTTGGCACATCCATCACCTGAGGATCATTCATATAAGTATAAGAAGCTGAAAAGTCAAATTGCGGTAACATAGCTCTCTTACTCATTTTATGAGATGCAATATTGATTGCTAAATCAGCCTGTGCCGACTTAATATTTTGGTCATGTTCCAATGCTTTTTCTCGACATTGCTCAAGCGTAAGATAATCCTGCGCCTGAACAATACAACTAAGAGAAACAAACATTGCCAGAATAATATATTTATGCATTTCTTTAATTTTTAATGAAAACGATGAATTTTTTGAGACCCGGGATTGAGTTTCTCCCTGATACATGCCAGTAAAAAGGCATTTTCATTTTGTAATGATTTTTCAAAATCCTCAAGATTATCCACAGACTTAGCCATTTTTGCAGCTTCAATTTCAGCATAGTTTATATCTACAAACCTTTCCGCCAAAGCATAAACTCTGTCTGCAATCTCTTCCTGTGTAAAAACTTTATCTACAAGGTTATTACTCAAAAACTCCTGATAAAACACTTTATCTGTAAGAAATAACAATTTCATCGGATTAATATTGGCTACTTTAAAATGATCGAACATAATACTACCCTTAGGAATATTCACCATCATTTCGTTGTTATTATCAAGATAAAACTCATTGGTAACTACTCTTACATCAGAAATAAGATTGAAGTTAAAAAGCATAGAATTTAAAGGACCAGTAATCATTGAAATAACTACTTTCTTTAAGGAATAAAGTCTGATTACCAATTGATCAAAAATCCGGAATGCTCTTAATACATTATCATTAAGGTCTCCACCCTCAAAAAAGGCATCCCATAGTTGCTTATATTTTTCTAGTGAAAAATCAGGATGATCATTTTTTATTATTAGAACCTTGACTTCATCGTCGCTTGATAAATCATCTAGCAAAGAAAGTAGTTCGTCTCTATACTCGTAAGTTTTACTCTCCAAAAACAAGCAGTAGTTTAATTGTAACTGAACAATACCTTCTTTACTTTCTATATTATAATACTGATTACTCTTATAATTTGCCATAGTATGGATTTTTAGTTTGCAGGTTTAATTTTATAAAATAACACATAGAATAATGGTAAAACCAACAAGGTTAAAAATGTGGCAAAGAACAATCCAAATATGATAGTAACTGCCATTGATCCGTACATGGCATCCGTAATTAACGGGAACATACCAAAGATAGTTGTTAATGCTGCCAACAATACAGGACGCATTCTACTTACAGCTGCATTAACTACAGCTTCATAAGGACTTACATTTTCCATATTAAGGTTAAGATTAATCTCATCCATCATAACAATAGCATTTTTCAACACCATACCAATTAACCCCAAGAAACCTGTAATTGCCATAAATCCAAAGGCTTTTCCAGTCACAAATAATCCTATTGATACTCCAATAATTGAAAGCGGAATAATAGCCATCACAATTAATGATTGACGGATACTATTAAATAGCATAACAACAATAAGTACAATTAAAAGCATAGCAACAGGCATATATGTTCCTGTAGCCTCATTTGCCTCTAATGAGGGTTTATATTCACCATCCCACATAAAAGAATATCCTTCAGGCAAAGGAATTGCCTCTAATTTACTCCCAACCAGAGCTTGTAAGGATGCTCCACTCATATTTGGATCAATAGGATCGCATTGAACAGTAATTGCTCTTTGACGATTGTAACGTTGAATCACACTATTTTCAAAAGATACTTCAATTTGATTTTCTACAATTTCTTTTAAAGGAACTGATGCTTCACTATTGCGCCCCCAAATTTGTGTATTAACAATTCTATCCAGATTATTTTGAGCTTGCTGATCTGTTTTCAAAAATATAGGTCTCATTACATCGTTATCGCGATACAAACCAACCCCCAGGCCAGTAGAAGTTGAACTTAAAATGGCACTTCCCAAGTCAGCTCTGGTAATTCCTGCTTTACCTGCTTTTACTTGCGAATATTTTGGTTCCCAAACCAAAACTTTATTTCGCCAATCATTAGTAATATCACCACATGCAGGTTCGGCTCTTAAGATCTCTTCTGCTTGTGTTGCTAGATCACGTAAAACAGCCGGATCCGGACCAATAAACCTTCCTTCTACTTTATATTCAATTGGAGGTCCTCCAATATATCCTTTAATCCGGAATCTTGCATCTGGATAACGGCCTGCAACCTTATTGCGAATAATGTTATTTACAGTCTCTATTTCATCTAATTCATGCGTTTCAATCATCAACTGACCGTAACTGGAATTATAACTCTGTGTTTGAGCACTTAGTATATATCTTGGCGGAGTTTGCCCTATACTTGTGGTAACATTTTTAACCTCACTGACACTATCCAACAAATAAGTTTCAATTGACTCTAAATCACTCGACACCTTATGAATATTACTTCCTTCAGGCAACCAATAATCCACTAGGGTATAGTTCTTTTCAAGTGGCATAAAAAATGCCTTTTTTGTATGACCAAAAGCAATGATAGCAGCAACTAATAAAAGCAATACCCCTACCAATGAGATTTTGCGGTATTTTAGTAATTTCTCTAAAGCACTTTTAAATAACTTATACCACTTTCCATCAAAAGGATTTTGAACATCTTTAGAAGGTTTTAAAAATCGTTCACAAACCAAAGGCGTTTGAGTCATGGCAAAAATCCAACTTAAACCTAACGAAATGGCCAACACCTTAAATAAATCCTCATTAATTTCACCAGCACTGTTAGGCGCTAAAAACACAGGTAAAAAAGCCAGAATAGCAATAAAGGTAGCTCCCAATAATGGCCATGCTGTTGACTTTCCTACATTAATGATCGCCTTCTTAACCTTTAATCCTCGCTGAAGAGAAACCAAAATTCCATCAGTTACCACAATCGCATTATCAACCAACATACCCATGGCTATAATAATTGCTGACAATGATGTACGATGTAATGAAATATTAAAAGCTCTCATGGCAATCAGAGTTCCTAAAATAGAAAACAACAATCCACTGCTAATTAAAACTCCAGACCTTAATCCCATAGAAACCAAAAGAATGACAATTACAATAGCAATTGATTCAATAAGGTTAATTATAAAAACATCATTTGCATTATTTACCTCTCTGGCCTGATCATAAATGGTATGAAGTTCTAATCCAACAGGAAGTTGTGAAGTAACTTGCTCTAACTTAGCATTAATATTTTCTGCCATAGTTAAAACATTACCCCCATTTATAGTTGAAATTCCAATACCAACAGCTTGCTTATTATTAAATCGCTGCATACTTGTTACGGGTTCCAGATATGATTTTTTCACCTGAACTAAATCTTTAAGATAAAACTGCTCTGGCCCTACATTAACAATGGTATTTTTGATATCCTCAATGCTATTAAAAGCAGTATTCCCTGCAACTCTGACATTTAAATCATTCAATTGAATTGTTCCTGCCTCGGCAACAGTAGATTGTGCATTTAATGCGCCAATGATTACACCTGGATTTACTCCTAGCTCGGATAGTTTTTCATGATTAATAATCAAATCCACACACTCGGTTCTATCGCCAAATAAAATGATCTTTCCAACCTGACCTACTGTTAATAACTCACGCTGAATAAAACGTGCATAATCATTAATCTGATCCTGAGAATAACCTTCACCAGTTAGTGCGTAAAATATTCCATACACATCACCAAAATCATCAACCACAGTTGGAGCCATTGCTCCCGGAGGCAATTCGCCTCTGATATCATTTATCTTTTTTCTTAAAATATCCCATTCCTGTGGCATTTGTTTTGCCCTCATGCTTTCTTTTAAATCTATTTGTATAATAGATAAACCTGCATACGAACTGGAATAAATCTCATCTATATTATCCATTTGCTGAGCAGCTCTCTCAATCTTCTCAGTTAACTCCTGCTCAACTTCATATTGAGATGCTCCCGGGTATCTTGTTACAACCAGTGCTGTTTTTATAGTAAATTCTGCATCTTCTAACTTTCCCACATTGAAATAAGATACAATACCCCCAATAAATACCAGCACCAGAATAAAGTATACAAAAACCCTATTCTTTAAAGTATATTCTGCTAAATTCATTATATGATTCTAAAGTTGATTTCCTTTATTAGTTGATGTGAACCCCTTATATATTTTCACATTTTCGCCATCATGTAAATAGTTAACTCCTGCAGTCACTACGATTTCATTTTCATGAAGTCCACTTTTAATTATGATTTCGTCAGTAGATAAAATTTGTCCCAATTCAACTGGTCGTTTTACTACCTGATTATTTTTATAAATCCATACATACGATTCTGCAGCCTTTGAAAACACAGAAGTAACCGGTACAACACAAGACGAATTTGTTTCTTCTGATGATTTATAAACTTCTAGTTTTGCAGTCATTCCTGCTCTTAGTTTTATTTGTTTCGGTGCAGTAATTACAGCTGAAATTGGATAAGATTGCTTTGTAAAACTGGCCTTTGACCCTAATTCTAATAATGAAGCATCAAAACGATAGGTAGAATCTGCATCGTTAATAACACAAACAAACTTGGTATTTGACTTGATAGCCTGAGCATCTTCTACAGAAATCCATGCGTTGATTTTATAACTGGATAAATCCAGGAATGAAACAATGGGCTGGCCAGGATTTACTTTTTCATAGTTTTCAACATAAACCATATCAAGATATCCAGAAAAAGGTGCCTTTAATTCAGTATCTGTCAATGCATTTTTGGCATCTTCGAAGTTTCCTTTTGCCAAAATAAACTGTGCCTCCATTTTATCAAACAAACTCTTAGAAACACTTTGTTGTTCTAAAAGCGTTTTATATCTATCATATTCTGCTTTTGCCAATTTATAATTTGACTCTGCCTTTGATAAACCAACTTTAAAATCCCGGTTATCAATATTTGCAACAACCTGACCTTTTTCGACAAAACTGCCTACAATATTATTTAAAGAAACCAGAGGTCCACCAACTCTAAAAGCTAGATCTACCCTTCTTCGCTCATTAATTGTTGCAGGTAATGTCAGCTTATTTTTACTTTGTTCGAGCGACATTACTTTAACAACCTTTACACTTCGTACTGTTTTTTCTATTTGCTTACCTTCTTTACATCCCACAAGGGCAACAAGTAGCAATAGAATCAATTTTCCACTTCTCATTTTTATTAATTATTATTTAGTAATTATTTATTTTAAAACACTCAGTAAACTATTTATGTATTTATAGTTTACTTTTACTCAAAAAAATATAGGTTTATGTAATCCTTATACCTCGAATTATGATGTCTAATTCAGGTTTTAATTTCTCTCTAAAGTCATTTGATGTTTGCCCTGAATGAATATTAGCAGTTATAATTACATCTATAAAATTTGAAATAAATGCCGGCTTTATTGATTTATCAATATGACCTAACTTTTGACCATGCTTAAAAAAGTCGATTAAAATATTATTTAAACTTTGTTTTCTAGCTTTAATCATATCCTCAATACGTGGATATTCCTTGGTTATGTCTCTAGCATTCAACAATACAAAATCTTCAAAGTTATTTGCAAAAAAACTACCAAACGACTCTAATTTTAAAACATAGTCATCTACTCCGTTTAAATACTCTCTCCTCTTTTCAATTTCACTTAAAAAATTAACCTCCAGAACCTTATATAACAAGTCTTCCTTATTGCCAATTATCTTATATAAAGTACGCTTTGAAACACCACACTCTTTTGAAAGTTCATCCATATTCCAACCCCTAACACCATATCTAACAAGCATTTCCTTTGTTGTTTCAAACAATCTCGTTTCTAATTCTAAGTCACCCACCTTAGCCATATGTATACTAATTAAGTTTATCCAGTTTACTTTTCAATATGCAATTTTAACAATAAATTTTAATATCAAAACATGAAACTTAATTTCAAAAAAAAATTTAACTAAAATTCACAGACTCTAAACTCATTAACAAAACAAAATATTGAGATTGTTGTTTCTATTATAAAAAACAAAATATGGACTTATTAAAACAACTAAACTGGAGATATGCCACAAAGCATTTTGACTCCTCAAAAAAGATAAATAGTGAAGATTTAAATACACTCTTAAATGCTGTAAATCTTGCGCCTTCATCATACGGACTACAACCTTATAAAGTATTGGTCATTGAAAATGAAGAAGTAAGAAAAAAGCTAAAAGAAGCAGGATATCAACAACCTCAGTTCACAGAAGCTTCTCAGGTTATTGTTTTTGCAGCAAATAATAATATCACAGAAAGCGACGTCAATGATTTTATGAAACGCACAGCTGCAGCCAGGAATATCAATGTGGATGATTTAGCTGATTACAAAGGAATGATTTTGGCGAAAGTAAATAATGCTTCAAAAGAATTCCTTACAACCTGGGCTTCGAAACAATGTTATATTGGCTTGGGATTTCTATTATATACTGCAGCTCAATTAGGAATTGATGCTTGTCCGATGGAAGGTTTTGATACGAAAGGATTTGATGAAATTCTTGGTTTAAAAGATAAAAACTTAAGTTCTGTAGTTGTTGCCAGTATTGGTTATAGATCAGAAAATGATAAATATCAAGGTCTATCTAAAGTAAGATATCCATTAAACGAGTTTGTTATTAAATATTAGTGCTTTGTTTGTTATTACTGTAGTATGATAGCCACTTTAATAGTATTAAGTGGCTATCTTATTTTTGATTTATATAAGAAACTTCCCAAGGCAATTAATGCTGCAAAAACTCCAAATAAAACTCCAACGTTGATATTCAATCCAAAACCTCCATTAGCTAAAGGAGCTACAAATAAATAACTCACACAAACCGTTGTCATAAACATAGCAGGTATAGAGAGAAGCCAATGATTTTTTCCTGATTTTTTAAGATACATTGCCACTGTCCATAACATTACAACAGACAATACTTGGTTTGATAAACCCAGAAATTTCCATATCGTTGAAAACTCCAACTGAGTTAAAACAAAACCAATAACAAAAAGCGGAATACTTATAATCAATCTACTTCTAATACTAGTTTGACTGTACGAAAACACATCTGCCAAAGTTAGTCTTGCACTTCTAAATGCCGTATCACCAGTTGAAATGGGCAATACAATAACTCCCACAATTACAAATATGGCACCTACTTTACCCATCCAATGCTCAGAAATCATGTTTACAACCCAAGCTGGATTATGAGCCTTAGGTATCATGGCTTCATTCAAACCATTGGCATCTCCGAAATAATTCATGGCAGCAGTTGCCCAGATAATAGCAACAATTCCTTCGGCAACCATTGCTCCATAAAAGGCATATCGACCATAGCTCTCCTTTTTTAAACACCTTGCCATCATGGGTGCCTGAGTAGAGTGAAAACCGGATATTGCACCACATGAAATCACAATAAACATCATTGGGAAAAGAATATTTTGAGCAGGATTTCTATGTAGATTTTTTAATCCGTTCAATGATAATTCTTGCATTTGAAAATCTCCTGACCAGTAATTGATCATCATTGATGCTGCAATACCTATAGCCATAAGTAATAAAGCAACAGCAAAAAAAGGATAAATCTTTCCGATGATTTTATTAATAGGTAGCAATGTTGCTAACAAATAATATCCAAAAATAATATAAACCCATACCTCAAATCCACCATTTGTTTGATAAGCCAACAAACCTGCAGGACCTGAAACAAAAGCCACTCCAACAAATATTAAAAGAAGCAAAGTAAAAACTCTCAACAACTGTCGAAATCCATTTCCAAGATATTTACCAACCAATTCTGGTACACTTGCACCTCCATTTCTTAAAGACAACATCCCTGAAAAATAATCATGAACTGCCCCCATAAAAATACAACCAACCACAATCCAAACATAAGCCCACTGGCCATATTGAGCTCCTAAAATAGCTCCAAATACAGGTCCTAAACCTGCTATATTCAGAAATTGAATAGTAAAAACTTTCCAGGTTGGAAGAGGTGTAAAATCTACACCATCAGTTTGAGATACAGCTGGCGTTTTAATGGAGTCATCTGCACCAAAGAACTTTTCAATAAATCTGCCATAAAAAACAAATCCTAAAACCAATAAGGTAATAGAAACTAAAAAAGTAATCATCTTACATACAAATTAGACTAGCAAAAATAAATAAAAAATGCACTTTAGATTGGTATAAACCTCCCTAAAGTGCATCATTCAAAATGCGTGGTTATATTTTATTGTTTTACAAGTCTAACAACTTTACGCGACACTAAATCTTCAACAACAATCTGATAAATTCCACTTTGTAAGTCTGATATATCAAACTGATCTACCATACCAGCACTTAATTCAAACGCACTTACAGTAGCTCCTGAAAGGCTAACAACTCTTACCTGAACTGTTTTTGAATCATAGCTGGTTAAATCTACATTCACTAATCCTTCTGTTGGATTTGGATAAACCACTAAATCACTTTCTGCAATATCTGGTAAATCTGTTGTTAATTGTGAAGACTTTAAACTGAAAGTATATGCATCTGGAGTAAATATTTTATCCCATTTAATTAAGTATGCTTTACCAGCTTCTACATCTAAAGATATTTCTGACTGCAATCCATTTGAATCATCACTAAAAAAAGCTCTTTGCTCACCACAACCTGTATAAACCTCTAAGTATGTATCTTCTGAAGTTAAACCTACACTTGTTATGGTAAGATCTCCATCTTCACGAGCAATAAATCTATACCATTTGTTGGTTGCAGACTCATGATCTATTATATTTCCTTCTGAAACATCTATATCAATCGGGTCAATACAACGTTCTCCTGCTTCCCAGTTGCTCTCTTCTATAGTCCACTCAATTTGCCCATTAGAAGCTCCGTTTTGCCAACAAACAAGATAACTCTCACCTTCAACTGCATCAAAAGCAATTTTACTAGGGTTCCAACTTTGATCATTATTTATTGAAGCAGTATAACTACAATCATCAAAAACAGCAACTCTGCAATCATCAGCATAATCACCAACTGCCCTAACTGTTACCTTTCCATTTCTCGAAGCGGTAAACTCAAACCATCGATATTTATTTTGAGGTGCATTACTTACCATATAACCCGCAGTAGATGCTAGCGGGAAACTACAAAACTCTCCTTGCGCTACTGAAGTCTCTTGCAGACTCCATTCAAACTCTTGATTTGTATAATAATTTCTCCAGTTAATGTAATAAGTTAATCCACTAATTACTTCAAACGAAACCTCCGATTGTTCGCCAATAAAATTATCACTTAAAGTAAAGGCATCCAGATCACAGCCATCATAAATTTCAACATAAGTGTTTGCGGAAGTTAAACCAACGGAAGAAACAGTAACTTTACCGTTCATTGTTGCAGTGTAAGTAAACCACTGATCACCTGCAGCATTATTACTAATATTTATCCCTTGATTTGCTGCTACAGCTGCAGTACAAGATTCGCCTCCTTGTCCAGATACGATCTGAACAGTCATTCCCCACAAGATAAGTGAAAGTAAAATAAGTTTTTGCATTTTGTGTTGTGTTGTTGTGTTGTTGTGTTGTTGAGAAAAATTCTAATTCATTATTTTTTTTATAATTTAGAGCCTGTCAAATGGTACAAATAACTTACTTTCCCCAAAACAAATTATTTATTCCATTACAGCTGTTCAGTTCATTAATTCAATACTTTAAAAATATTAATCAAACAAATTTGTGTATTCACATAAAATTATTGTCTATTTATCAACTTGTAACGAAAGCTCTTTTAAAAGGTTTCGATTTTTTATCGTAGAACTTTGATTTTAATTAAAATGCAAACCTCCCTTCATGCTAAAAAACCTTTATAAAATGGGCTTTTTACATGCACTTTTTTCTTTTTGATAAATCTCAAAAATTATTATGATTTTTTATAGCTATTACATTCATTTCAATTTTATATTGTCCCCACTAACATAAAATTGCATTATGCAAAGCTAAAGTCTCTCTTGAGTGTGTAGTAGTAATAGGAGGCACAAAAATAGAAAAGTTTTTTATACCACCGTCATTTTATAAGCATATTAATTAAGATTTTAACTTTATTTTAACCAAACCATCTTTTTGTTTTTAATTTTGCAGCATCATAAAAAAAAGAGACCTTTGAAACAAAAAGTATTATTAGTTACTCCACCATTTACTCAGCTGAATACACCATATCCGGCTACCGCATATTTAAAAGGATTTTTAGATCACAAAAAAATCTCTTCTGCACAAATTGATTTAGGATTAGATGTTTTATTAAATATCTTCTCAAAAAGTGGACTGACTCATATTTTTGAAGAATCAACGAAGCATAAACCGAACTTTTCGGAAAATGCCCAAAGAATTTTTTCATTACAGAAACATTACATCAACACTGTACAAGATGCTATTTCCTTTTTACAAGGGAAAAATGAAATGCTTGCTCATACCATTTGCAACGAAAGTTTTTTACCTCAAGCATCCAGATTTAATCAATTAGAAGAATTGGATTGGGCATTTGGAAACATGGGGATCAGAGATAAAGCACGACATCTGTGTACTTTATTTTTAGAAGACCTTTGTGATTTTATTGTAGAATGCATAGATCCGTATTTTGGCTTTAGCAGATATGCCGAACGTATCAGTTCCTCTGCTTTTACTTTTGACCCTATCTATAAAGAACTGAATAAGCCCAATTCTTTTATAAGTGAAACTCAAAACAAACTACTTTCAGAATATATTAATAACAACAAACCAACTTTAGTTGCATTTTCGGTGCCCTTTCCCGGCAATCTTTTTGCAGCATTAAAGTGTGGTCAATTTATAAAATCAAAATACCCAGATATTAAAATATGCATTGGAGGAGGGTATCCAAATACAGAATTAAGATCTCTTAGTGATCAAAGAATATTTGAATTCATCGATTATATTACTCTTGATGATGGTGAAATACCATTATTAAATCTTATTGAACATTTAAATGGTAATCGCCCAGTTGATAAATTAAAAAGAACCATACTTCCTAATGATGGAAAGGTTTGTTATATCAATGAATCTGAAGTGGAAGATTTTTCTTATAAAAATGATGTAGCTCCAAACTACTCAGGACTAAGAATTAACGATTATATCTCTGTAATAGAGATCATCAATCCTATGCACAGATTATGGAGTGATGGGTTCTGGAATAAATTAACCATGGCTCATGGATGTTATTGGGCAAAATGTACTTTTTGCGACACTACTTTAGACTATATAAAACGATATGAACCCGTATCTGCTGATATTTTATGTAATAAAGTTGAAGATATCATCAAACAAACAGGAAATTCTGGTTTTCATTTTGTGGATGAAGCTGCACCTCCCGCATTGATGGTTGCTTTTGCGAAAGAAGTTTTAAAAAGAGGATTAAATATTACCTGGTGGACAAATATTCGATTTGAAAAACAGTTTACTTTTGATATTTGCAGACTACTTAAAGAATCTGGATGTATTGCTGTGTCTGGTGGTTTAGAAGTGGCTTCGGAACGTATACTAAAACTGATAAATAAGGGAGTAAGTATTTCTACTATAGCAGAAACTTGCTATAATTTTACAAGTGCAGGAATCTTAACTCATGCCTATTTAATGTATGGATTTCCTACACAAACCCAACAAGAAACAATCGATTCTCTGGAGGTTGTAAGACAACTATTTGAAAACAACATCCTACAATCAGGATATTGGCATCAATTTGCCATGACAGCACATAGTCCCGTTGGTAAAAACCCTGAAAAGTTTAATGTAAAAGCTGTTAACAAATCAATCAATGCATTTGCCAATAATGATTTGGAACACATTGACAATAAAGGAGCCAAGCATGAATTATTTAGTGAGGGCTTAAAAAAATCGTTGTACAATTTTATGCACGACATTGGTTTTGATTTACCATTACAAGATTGGTTTGACTTTAAAGTTCCGCCAACAAATATTGCTCCTGATTTTATATACAACACGCTACAGCAATCAACTAATGACAAACTCAGAAGCAGTAGTAAAATATTATGGATCAATGAAAATCCTGAAATAAAATACTACACTAAAAAGAAAAAGGGAAAAGTAACTGCAATGGCAGAAATTACTATCCATCTAAAAAATGATGTTATAACCCTAAATGTAAAAGAAAATATTGGAAAGTGGATTCTCAATATAACAGAACGGTCTCATGTCCAAAACACAACCACTTTTACTTTTAATGATTTAATTAACAGCTTTGAAGATAAAAAGCTAGGCGATTTTAATGTTTTTAGAAATGGCTTTGCTTTTAACCAACTTAGAGAATGCGGACTATTAATTTTATAAAAACCATATTTATTTCTGTAATTCTTATCTTTAGTTTTCTTTCTTGTAATCAAAAGAAAATGAATACAGATCAATACAAACAAGTAATTTTTGACACCGAAAAGGCTTTTGAAAAAATGGCAAATGAAATTGGCATAGCTGAAGCTTTTGAATATTATGCTGATATAAATGCAGTAATACTTCGAAATAATGAAGTTATAAAGGGTAAAGAAAATATATATTACTCTATAAAAAACAACAATCTATATAAAAGTGCCCATTTAAAATGGAATCCTGATTTTATAGACGTTTCTAACGATGGAGATTTAGCCTATACATACGGTAAGTATACATTTGAATTTTATAACGAACAAAATGAAAAACAAATACAAACCGGAATTTTTCATACTGTTTGGAAAAAACAATCCGATGGTTCCTATAAATTTGTTTGGGATTAATTTTATTAAAATTATACATTTACTCCTCTGTAAAAAATAATAGATCTTGATATGATAAAATATATATTACTTTTCTCAATTCTTTTTATTAGCGCTAGCACTAAAGCTGAATCAATACAGGGTTTCCTATTTCCCAACCCTAAAAAAATGGTTATAAAAGATGGTTACCTGAACAAAATTAATGACTTTCAATATGATTCACAGAAACTGTTTAATCTCATTGAAACTCTTGAAACAATAAATATTCAAGGAGAATTAAAGGAATTATGCACCCCCCTTCAATTTAATTCCATCTATCTAACTATAGATAGTACCTTACCTAATAATCAGCAATATATTCTTCTTATTGATTCAACTGATATTAAAATTACAGGTAAAGATGAAGCTGCATTGTATTATGGAAAACAAACGTTAAAACAACTTATTGAATACAGCAAAACCACCCATAAAGCTATTCCATGTTTAAAAATTGAGGACTGGCCGGATTTTGAAAGAAGAGGTTACATGCTTGATATTAGTCGTGATAAAGTTCCTACTATGGAAACATTGTACCATATCATAGACATGTTATCAATGTGGAAAATCAATGAATTTCAGCTATATACCGAACACACTTTTGCATATAAAAACCACAAAGAAGTATGGGAGAACTCCAGTCCAATGACTCCTGAAGAAATTCAAAAATTAGATACTTATTGCAAAGTGCGATTTATTGATTTGGTTCCTAATCAAAATTCGTTTGGACATATGGAGAATTGGCTAAAACATGATGAATACCTGGATTTAGCAGAATGTCCTACAGATTGCCAAACTATTTGGGGAATGCGAAACCGCACCAGCCTCAATCCAACTAATCCTGGATCTTTAATTTTAATGAAAGAACTTTACGCAGAGTTACTACCTAATTTTTCAAGCCAGTATTTTAATATTGGATGCGATGAAACTGTTGAACTAGGTTCAGGACTTTCTAAGGACTCGTGCGATAAATATGGAAAAGGGAAAGTCTACCTTGATTATTTAGTTAAGCTAAACAAAGAAGTAAATTCTAATGGAAGACAAGCCCAGTTTTGGGGCGATATCATTTTAAATCATCCAGAATTAATACCTTCTATACCTAAAAACATGACAGCCTTGGTTTGGGGTTACGAAAGTAATTTCCCTTTTGTTGAGAAATTACCTGAATTTCAAAAGGCCGGATTACAATATTATGTTGTTCCGGGTACATCAACTTGGCGAAGTATCATTGGACGTAATCATGATGCTTTTTTAAACCTCAAAAATGCTGCTGTAAACGGAAAAAAATTTGAAGCCAAAGGTTATTTAAATACCAACTGGGGAGATTATGGTCACTGGCAACCTCTTTCTGTTTGTTATGCACCAATGGCGGTTGGTTCGGCATACTCATGGAATATCGATTCAAATCCGGAATTAAAAATTGAAGCGATCCTTAATCATTATATATTTAAAGATCAAACAGGAAATACAGCAAAAGCTATTCTTCAAATGGGTGATGCTTACTTGAAATGCAAAATTCCGGAAGGCAATGCCAATGCATTTCATTTAATGCTCAGAAGGTATAAATGGACCATGAAGGGACAATATCAAACTAAGTTGTTAAAAGTTGACAACTTAAAATCATCCGAGTTTGAAATTAATCAAGCTTTAAATGTATTGAAGCATGCTGAACCAGAATGTAAAGATTCGGATATTATATTAAAAGAAATAAATCAGGCATGTAATCTTGCAAAACATGGGATTCACCTTGGAGTAGCTCGGTTAAATGCTGCCAAATACGACACCAAAAACATGAAAAAAGAAACCAAACTAACTTTAAAGCAAGAATTGCAAGATATTATTGAAGGACATAAAAGAACTTGGAAATTAAGAAACCGAACTGGAGGATTAGATGATTCTGCAGAAAAATTAGAAGATTTATTAAATTACTACGAGGAACAACTTTAAGCTAATAACGATGTATACTTAATGCTTCAAAGGCCTTTGTTATTTCCTTGATATCCATTTTTATACCTAACCAAACCTTTGCTTCTCCTATTGAGTTAAAAACATATACGTTTCTTAACAAGCCTCCAACTAAAAATCGAAATATGGAAGCCATAGCAATTTGTTCTATGGTTTCCACTAAAATAGCATATTTACGTTTACTCAGCTCAGGATAATTCTTTTTAAAATGATATGAAAATTTATATGCCATATATGCATCCCTTGTATATTGTGCTTCTCTTAAATCTATAATAAAATTATAATCTTCTGAAAGATTACAAGTATTTACTAGCTCCTCCACATATCGATTTAAAGAATCATAATGAATTAAACCAATATGAGATATACATATTAATTTATCCTTATCGTATACTTTAAATGAAGACCTATGTTCCATTATAATAAGTTAATACAAATATATAAATATACAAAAGCCCATTCCTGTAAAAATGGGCTTCTATTTAATATAAAGCAAGATTTATTTTATATCAAAAAAGAATTCTAATTCAAATTAATAACTAATACAAACTTATCTTTCTTATTTATTTTGTCACAATAATTGGATCTTCTTCCATTAGCTTAGTAACAATGATTGGATCCTCCTCAAAAAATTTTGTTACAATAATTGGGTCTTCTTCTAAAAGCTTTGTTACAATAATTGGATCCTCTTCGACTAATTTTGTAACTATAATAGGATCTTCTTCTGCAAATACAGAAGGAGTGATAACTAACATTAATAAAAGTGCTGTGATTTTTGTAAGTGTACTAAATGCTTTCATGATATTTGTTTTTTGTAGTTCCCTACAAATATCTACATGAAAACAAGCACTTTACGTTTTTTTAGCGTGACAAAAACGTGACAAAACTCATCGCTCTATGTACCAGATAATTATTTATAAGTAAATATTTCAAATCTGATCATTCGATCTTTCTTTATGGAATAAAAATCCAATACCGAATAATATTTTGTTTTTTTATAACATCAAAATAGAATCAAAATACACTATTTTGTCATATCTGAAATCAATTTTTCACGATAATTTTGTAAATAATCTTCAATATTACTTTCAACATTTAGTTTGGTTCTAATACGCTGCTTTGCTTTTCGGATTGATGCCGGTTGAACATTTTGTACTTTGGCAATTACCTCCATTGGTAATTTTAAGCATAACATAACAGCATAACGTACTTCTGTTTTTGTAAGCTGAGGAAAGGATTCAGTAAACAAATTTATGGTTTCCATGTAACAAGAATCAAAACTATCCACAATATCACCAGTACTATTTACTTTACTAAATTCTTCTTTTTGCTTTTTCAACAATTTTTTATCATGACTCAAACGATGTTCCAACAATTGCTTTTCTCCTATTCCAATAAGTAAATTATGAAATTCCTTATTTAACTCTGCAATCTTTATTTTCTTATTTTTTTGATATAAGTAAACATATACACCTACTGCACTTAGTATTCCTATGGTAATTACAATAACCAGATACAGCATAAACTCACTGGCTTTTTTCTCAACTTTTAATTTAACCAATTGACTTTTTATAAGGTCTATTTTATTGTTTATTTCCAAAACCTTAGCCATACGTATCTTTTCAAAAGACTTTGTTTCTTCTAATAATTTTTGATAGGTATTTAAATCATCATATGCTTTTACATAATCATTTTTAGCAATGTCAATTTTATGCAAATAGCTATAAGAATAAAGCATCCTGTGCTGCTGATTTAAACTTTCATACAATTCTAACGATCTATTAAAATACACTTCTGCCGTATCAAATAATTGCTGTTTATAGAACAACACTCCTTTAAACTGATATAATGCTGGTTTAATTAAATCACCAATTTTATGTTTTTCGCATATATCAATTGCTAAATCACAATAATGATGAGATTCTTTCAGGTTGCCTTTTGCATTATAACTACTTGCTATTATTTTATATACACTAGCAGCCCTCAGATATAATTGTATATCTAAATACTCCTCTGCTAACAAATTTAATTCTTGAGGAGTCTCAGGTTCGGAAAGATAGAAAAGGAGTTCCATAAAATGAGCAAAAAGTCGTATTTCTATCTCTTCTGCTTCCCTTAGAATTTTAACACCCAAGTCAAGTTCTTCTTTATACTCTTCTTTAAGAACTCTTTTACATCTAGCAATACCTACATAAGCAAATCCTGCATCAACACTTGATTTTTTACCAATTGAAATTGCTTCGTAAAAATTAATTTTGGCTTGCTCATACAATCCAGAAACCTCAGCAATTTGTCCTAATAAAATTTGACTTTTTGCCAACCATTTAGAATTTTCAGACACTGAAAAAGACGCCATTGCCTTTTCAATACAAACCAATGATGAATCCATTTCCAGATCAGAAAATAAAAGTAATGCTTCCGTATAATTCAGGTAACCATCATACTTATAAATCTCTCCTTCTGAAATATTTTGTTTTAAAGACTGGAATTCCTGCTTGGCTTTTTCCGGATAGTAAGTTCCATTAAATTCTATTTTCGAAAATACCTTATCTAAATCCAACTCACTTTTGTTTGATTGAGAGGCTGCATTTAAAGAAATAAGGAAAACAATAAATATCCCTATTATCACCTTAAGTTTTAAGTTTGATAATAACATCATCATAAATAACTTCCTTTAAAAAGATATCACAATGATAGTAAAGATAATTTATTTATAACTCATTCTATATTTAGAATGCTTGATATATGTACAAAAATCACTTTTTAGTGAATAGAGGAAGTTTATCGTTTGGAAATCTTTCAGCATATTCTTTCCAGAAATGTTTTACTTCAAATTTCATTTCTTTATGCAATGCAAAAATACCAATCAGGTTTGGAATCGTCATAAAGGCTATGGTTATACCTGAAAAAGTCCATATTATTGTTGTATCCATAAATGAGGCTACAAAAAAGGCTAACACATAGATTATTCGGTATAGCCAAATCCCTTTTCCACCGAAAAGAAATACCACAGCTCTATCGCCATAATACGACCATGAAATTGCTGTTGAAAAGGCAAATAATAACAATCCTATTGAAACAATATATTTACCAAAATCACCAAACCAACTTTTGGTAAATGCCATAGTAGTAAGCGGAGCACTATGTATTAAAGATTTTCCTTTTAGAATTATATCGCTATCTGCATCTAAATTGCCATCCACAATTTTTAAATCTCCGGTATACAACGAGTCTTCATCATATACTTTTACAAATTCAGCTACAGATCTGGCATGAATCAAGGTGACATCCCCGTCCATCATTCCATTCTCAACATGAATATTACCAGAAAATAAAGGAAGCGTTTCCTTCCCTGTCATATGATGCGATAAAATACTACGATCAGTATCATTATGGTCTGAATATATACCTTGCACAAACTGCATATCCGCACGCTCAAAATCACATTGAAACTTTTCTGTCCAAACACCTGATGCTAATAAAGTAAGTCCGGTAAGAGTACATATTAAAATGGTATCAATAAAAGGCCCCAACATAGCTACCATACCTTCAGAAACGGGGTTGGTAACACGAGCAGATGAGTGTGCTATTGATGCCGATCCCTGGCCTGCCTCATTTGAAAACAATCCTCTGTTCACTCCCTGATTAAATGTAAAAGCTACTGTTGCCCCAAGAAATCCACCAACTGCAGCACTACCTGTAAATACTTCTGAAAAGATGGAAACAATAGATGGAAGAATATTTTCATAATTATAAAAGATAACTGCTATTGCGCCTATAAAGTAAATAACAGCCATAGTGGGCACTAATTTAGATGTGATTGTAACAATCCTTTTAATACCCCCAATTATAATGACACCCAATAATATGGAAAGCACCAAACCGGTAACAATATTTGGAATCTGAAATGTAGTATTTATTGTATCTGCAATACTATTTATCTGAGGAAGATTACCAGTTCCAAAAGATGATAACACTGTTGCTACTGCAAAAACAATAGCCATAATGTGCCCTGTCTTTAATTTTTTACCGGATGGTAATTTAATATCCAGCCTTTCCTTCATAAAATACATAGGTCCACCCGACATTGTGCCATCAGATGCTTTTCCTCTATACTTTAATGACAATGTAACTTCAACAAATTTAGTTGTCATACCAATCAATGCTGTAACCAACATCCAAAATAAAGCTGCAGGTCCGCCCTGATATAAGGCCAAAGCAACACCTGCTATATTACCAGTTCCAATTGTCCCGGATAAGGCAGTAGCCAGAGCCTGAAAATGTGAAGCATCTCCTTCGCCACCTTCTGTATCCATTTTTCCTCTTACCATTCTGATGGCATACCTAAAATACCGAAACTGAGGTAAACCCAGGTACAAGGTAAAAAACAGACCTACACCCAGCAAAAGATAAACAAACCACTCACTACTCCCAATATATGAATCAATAAGTACTAAAATTTCATTTATCTCCTGCATAAACCCTTTATTTTTATATTAACAACTTCTAAAAAGGCAAATATATAATTTTTAACCCATAATTCTAATTTGATTACTAAATTGAAACTATATACCTTTCATTGACAGTTGTATTCTCTTTCGAGCCATATCCACTTCTGTTACTCTAACTATAACATGTTGATGTAAGCTAACAATATCATTGGGATCGCTAATAAAACGATCTGCCATTTGCGAAATATGAACCAAGCCATCTTGCTTTACCCCCACATCAACAAAGGCACCAAAATTGGTAATATTAGTGACAATACCAGGTAACTCCATTCCTATTTTTAAATCTTCAATGGAGTAAATACTTTTATCAAACTCAAACACTTTAATAATTTGACGTGGATCGCGACCAGGCTTTTCCAACTCACTTAAAATATCCTTTAATGTTGGCAAACCAATCTTATCAGTCACATAATTATCAAGCTTAATCTTATTTCTTAATTGTGCATCTGTTATCAAGTCCTGAACCTTACAACCTAAATCCTTTGCCATTTTTTCAACTACAGCATACGATTCCGGGTGAACAGCCGAATTATCCAATGGATTTTTGGCTTCAGTTATTCTTAAAAATCCTGCAGCTTGCTCATAGGCTTTAGCTCCTAATCTTGGGACTTTCTTTAATTCATTTCTGGAATTGAAGGCTCCATTATCCTTACGATACTCAACAATATTTTTTGCCAACTGAGGTCCCAAACCTGACACATAAGTTAATAAGTGCATACTCGATGTATTCAGATCAACACCAACTTTATTCACACAGGATTCAACCACTTGATCCAATGATGATTTTAAACTACCCTGATCCACATCGTGCTGATATTGTCCTACTCCGATGGATTTCGGGTCGATTTTCACCAACTCAGCTAAAGGATCAATCAACCTGCGACCGATAGAAACAGCTCCACGAACAGTTACATCATATTCTGGAAATTCATCTCTTGCAACCTTACTGGCTGAATAAACGGATGCTCCATCCTCACTCACCACAAAAACCTGAACATCGCGACTATACTTTAAATTTCGAACAAAAGACTCGGTTTCCCTGGAAGCTGTTCCATTTCCTATAGCTATTGCCTCTATTTTGTAGGCATCTACCATTGAACTAATCTTTTTGGCAGCCTGTTTTGTTTCTCGTTGAGGAGCATGAGGGTATATATTTTCATTATGCAACAAGTTACCTTGCGCATCTAAACATACCACTTTACAACCTGTTCTAAAGCCCGGATCAATTGCTAAAACCCTCTTTTGCCCCAATGGTGATGATAGCAATAATTGACGCAGATTATTTGAGAATACCTTTATGGCTTCTGCATCTGCCTTTTCTTTTGAAAGATTGGCAAACTCAGTTTCAATAGACGGTTTTAACAATCGTTTATTAGCATCCTTCAATGCAAGCTCGACCTGCTCAGACGCTTCTGTATTCCCTTTTACGAAATACCTTCCTAAGCGATGCGTAATTTCTTCATCTTCCGGAGATATGGTAACCTTTAAAATCCCTTCTTTTTCACCTCTTCTTATTGCTAACAATCGATGACTTGGACATTTTTTTAAGGGTTCGCTAAATTCAAAATAGTCCTTATATTTTATTCCTTCTTCCTCCTTACCTTTCACTAAAGATGAAGTAACAATAGCGCCTCTCTCAAAAACACTACGAACAATATCTCGAGCAACACTATTTTCATTAATCCATTCTGCAATAATATCACGAGCACCTTGAAGAGCATCTTCTGCATCTGCCACATCTTCATTAACATATTGTGATGCTTTACTCTCCACATCCCTTTCATATTGCTTCATAAGAATTTTTGCCAATGGCTCCAACCCTTTCTCTTTTGCTTTTACCGCTCTTGTTTTTCTTTTGGGTTTAAAAGGCAAATAAATATCTTCAAGTTCAGTGGCATTAAAAGAATTTTCAATTCTTTCTTTTAATTCTTTTGTAAGCACACCTTGCTCATCCATCGATTTTAAAATAGACTCTTTTCTTTTAATTATTTCCTGAAGTTTTTCATATCGCTCTTTAACAGCAGCAACATTTACTTCATCCATACTACCTGTTCTTTCCTTTCTATATCGACTAATAAAAGGAACTGTAGCACCTTCATCTAACAATTCAATAGTATTAACTACATGATTAAGCTGCAACTGCAGCTCTGTGGCTATAATTTGATTTATTTGCGCAGACATTGGGTAATGATTATTTCTATTAAACAAAAAACCGCTCTCATTTGCCTCTGGCATATATAAGAACGGATCGAAATATTTTTATGATTTTTTATCTTTCTTTTTTTTGGGGCGAAATCCATTTGATTTCTTTTTTCGATTTTTACCGCCCTTTTTCATTTTTGCCTCCGGATTATATTCCGGACCATCTTCGTACTCTGGTGGCAATGGTATTTTATAAATATCTGTTTCTATTAGCTGTTCTATCTTATGAAAATCAACCTGATCTTTTTCGTTAACAAAGGTAATACCAACACCTGTTGTTTTAGCTCTTGCTGTTCTACCAATTCTATGCACGTAATCCTCTGCATCGTTAGGCACATCATAATTAATAACCAGATCAATCTTTTCAATGTCAATTCCTCTGGCAACAATATCAGTGGCTACCAGAATCTGCACATTCCTGTTTTTGAATTCACGAAGAACTTCTACCCTTTCATTTTGGTCCAAATCAGAATGAATGGCTCTGGCATTAAAATCATTTTTCTTTAAAGCTCGTACCACATCATTTACAATGGCTTTTCGCGATACAAAGATGATGATACTCTGTAGATCTTTACCCTTTAATAAATCAACAATCAGATCATTTTTCTGATAATCATGAACAACATAAGCAGCCTGTAAAATTCCTTCTGCCGGTTTAGAAATAGCAATATTGATTTCCTCAGGATTATTCAAAAGTTTCTTGGCCAGATCTCTGATCTTCGGAGGCATTGTTGCGGAAAACAGTAAATTCTGACGATTCTCCTTGGGTAAGAAACTTTCAATTTGCATGATATCTTCATTAAATCCCATATCAAGCATACGATCAGCTTCATCTAAAATAAAGTGCTTAACCGATTTAAAATCGACATACCCCATATTCAAGTGCTGTATCATTCGGCCTGGAGTAGCTACTATAATATCAGCTCCTTGTGTTAAAGCCTTTTTTTGCTGATCCCAAAGATCTTTATCATTACCACCATAAACAGCTAAAGATGTAACAGATAGAAAATAACTAAAACCTTCAATCTGCTGATCTATTTGCAATGCCAACTCTCTTGTTGGCACCAAAATAACTGTTGATGTATTTTGTTGATTTCCATTTACCAAACGATCTAAAACAGGAAGCAAGTAAGCTGCTGTTTTTCCGGTACCTGTTTGTGCACAAGCAATCAAATCAGCACCAGATCGAATTACCGGAATGGTTTGTGCCTGAACAGGGGTAGCTGTTTCAAAACGCATGGCATCCAAACCATCCATTACTTCCGGGGTAAATCCAAATTCTTTAAACTTCATAAATTACAATTTAGATAAAAGATTATGAGACAAAAGATAAGAGACAATTACATTTCTATTATAAACAATAGGATCCAACCTCTACAAACCTAATGTCTATTACCTCATTATCTAACTATTCTACATAAAGCACCAATCCTTTCAAATATTCACCTTCTGGATGATAAATATTTACAGGATGATCTGCTGGTTGAGTTAGTTGATTTAAGATCCTCACATTTCTACCAGATCTGGCTGCTGCTGAAAACACTGTTTTTCGAAATGCATCTTTACTGACAACCTGTGAACATGAGAATGTAAAAATAATTCCTCCTGGTTTAATTTGCTCAAATGCTTTAGCATTTAAACGCTTATATCCTTGTAGTGCATTATTTAAAACATTATTATGTTTTGCAAATGCAGGAGGATCAAGTATGATTAAATCATATTTATCTTTAATGTCATCTAAATATTTAAAGGCATCTACAGCAAAAGCATCATGGCGTTCATCACCAGGATAGTTTAACTCAACATTTTCCTTGGTTAATTCAATGGCACGTTCAGAACTATCTACAGAGTGAACCAGCTTTGCTCCTCCTCTCATGGCGTAAAAAGAAAATCCTCCGGTATAACAAAACATGTTCAATACTGATTTTCCTTTACTGTATTTTTCCAACAAGGCTCTGTTATCTCTCTGATCAACAAAGAATCCTGTTTTTTGTCCCTTTTCCCAGTCTACTCTGAATTTCAAACCATTTTCAAGGGCTATACGTGTTTCCGATTTACCAAATGTATATCCGTTTTCAGGATTCACTTTAGCTTTATACGGAATTGTGCTTTCTGATTTATTGTAGATGGCTTTTAACTGATCGCCAAAAATCTTTTTCAATATTTCATCAATGGTATCTTTAATCAAAAACATACCCACGGAGTGCATTTGAACCACTGCTGTATCATCATACATATCAATAATTAACCCAGGCATATTATCGCCTTCGGCATGTACTAAACGATATGCATTTGTTGTTTCATCACCAACCAATCCCTGATCAACTCTTAATTGATAGGCTTTTCTGATTTTATCTTCCCAAAACTGGTCATTTACCTCAACTTCGGTAAAAGAAACAATGCGTACTGCTATTGAACCAATCTGATAGTGTCCTAAACCTAAGAACTCATCCTTATTATCAAAAACGGAAACAATATCACCCTCTGCAGGCTCACCATACATTTTTTTAATAGCTCCGCTAAACACCCATGGGTGAAATCTGCGTAAGGATTGATCTTTACCAGATTTTAAAACAACTTTTATATATGACATGAATTATTTTGTAATTTATTAATCTTAAAACTGTTATTGTTGATTTTCGACTTCAACATCAATAACTTTACTCGAATCTAATACCAATAGTTTTTTATAAATTTCTAGAGCTACCCATGAGTCTGTGGCTGCATAAACCATCTGCGCTTTTGAAAGGGTCTCTGCCTCCCAATTAGATAATCGCTGACGTTTTGAAACCCTGAAATTTAATAAGATACCAGCTAGTTTCTTTAAAGAAAAATCTTTTAATCCTTTTTCAATAGCCAGAGATTGCAATTCAACAAAACCTTGTGGCTTAAAAGGCACTAATTTTTGTAAACCTCTGATATCATCGCGGATACCAACACCTACTTTTAAAACAGCTTCATCTTCCAACAACTCCTTTAAAAGATTTGGAACTCCTGTTTTATTAAGTCTGATTAAATAAGTAGAATCTTTTGTTGAAAGCTGAAATAATGAAATGGAATTTGTAACACCCTTTTTAAAGGAAGGTCGGGTTTCTGTATCAAAACCAACAACCGTTTCGCCTTCTACCTCTTTCATCACTTGAGCAATTCCGTCCTCATGCTCTACCAATACAATCTCTCCTTCAAAATGTTGTAAAGGTAATTCGTTTAATATTTCGTTACTTATTGTGTTTTTAACCAAAACTCTTCTTTTTAATTTTCCTCATCATTCCACTGATCCTGAAAACGGTTAAACCAATCATTATCTTTCAATGGTTCGCCACTTTCCGGTCCTCCTAAAATATCGTCATCTAAATCTTCTGCACTGTACAATACATTATGACATGCTCTTAACACATTCACCAACTTTTGTCCCCAATACATTTCAAATGCATTGGTTACTTCAACCAAAGCATCATTCATAATGTCCGTAACTCCAATTCGATAAGCAAACAAAAAATCTTTCAAATCCTGATATATATCTGTAAGATTTTCTGAGATACTGCTGGCCACATCTCTCTGATCTAATTCATTATCCTGAACAAACACTTCTAAAAAATCATCATGTTGCCCAAGAATATTTAATAATGTATGCTGAACTCTGATATAATCCTCTTCTCTTACCGTTTTTTCAATATTTTCCTCTAAAACAAACTCTGTTTTAGGTAGTACTACCGCTTTAATATACAATAATGGTAAAATTCGAACCATAATAGTAAGCAATTCTTTTGACGTTTTATCAAAAGAATTCTCTAATTGATTACAATACTCATTTCCAACGGTAACAAATTCCAATACATTTTTGGAATATACAATATGATCTAACCCTTCTTGTTCCATTTATCAAATAGAATGACTATATATAAATAATGTGCAAAACTAGTAATTTTAAAAGCTAAATACTAATGCCTGAGACACAAACATTAATTTCTAGCGCAGAAGCCACTTTTCTTCATCATTTGGATAGATTACCTGATTGTCTGCCATCCAATTAAATACTTCAATCCACTCTTTTTGATACGATTTCATCACGTTTTCCAATTCACTATAACTCATTGGTTGTTGCAGATGTTCTTTAATTTTATCCTCAATTTCATTTGATACATCTGAATTAATTCCCCGTTTCTTCTTTTCAATACAAACATCACAAACACCGCAATTTTTGGCATCCTTTTGTCCAAAATAATTCAATAAAAACTTACTCCTGCATAGGTGAGTGTAATCGCAATAATCAATCATTGCCGAAACACGGTATTCCATATCTTTTTTTCGGTCTTTATAAACCTCATCAGGAAGTTTCATGTAGCGCACTTCTTCTCGTGACTGCACATACCTTATTAAAGGCGTCTTTTTTTGTGGGATATAACGAATAATTTTCAGATGATTTAATTTATTCAGGTATTGATAAACTAATTTCACATTGGCCTTAGCTCTATTTGCTAACTGTTGTTCATTAATGGCCACATATTCTGTAAAAAAGCCTGTATAAGAACGTAAAAGCAGTTTAATAAATCCATCGAATTGTGCATTAGCTACCTGAAATCGATACAAATCTGTTTTTTGTGCAATAAAATGAACTCTGGATGGTGTGTTACATTCTTCTTCGTACTCAATGTAGCCTGCTCGCTGAAGAATTTTCAGACTATTAAAAACGGTAAGCAAATTAAAATGATATGCTGAGCAAAATCCTACCATATCAAAATCATATACCAAATCGGCACCATGACCTGATGCCAGTTGAAAGAAATTACCCAAAGCATCGTAAACTCTAAAAACCACTTCTTTTTCAGGAAATGAGACTGTGACGTTTTTCTTGAGTCTTACCTTATCTGCATTAGACCAAAGCATCACAGCATAAGCTTTTTTTCCATCACGGCCAGCTCGTCCTGCTTCCTGAAAATAGGCTTCAATAGAATCCGGTGCATCCATATGAACCACAAGTCGTACATCTGGTTTATCAATTCCCATCCCAAAGGCATTGGTACATACAATCACCTGAACCTTATCTTCCATCCAGTCTTTCTGTCTCTGATCCTTTGATTCCTGGGTTAAGCCTGCATGATAATTATGCGCCGTGATTCCATTCTCTCTCAACCAAACGGTATATTCTTTAGTCTTCTTTCTGTTACGAACAAAAACGACTGTACAACCATTAATAGACTTAACAATTTTTACCAGCTGATTTAATTTGTCCTCTGTTTCTCTTACGATATATGCAAGATTATCCCGTTCAAAACCTTTTTGAACAACATTCTTTTCTTTAAAAAGAAGACGTTCCTGAATATCTTCAACTGTTTTTGGAGTTGCTGTTGCTGTTAATGCCAGCACAGGAACTTCTGGCAACTCTGATCTTAACTCCGCAATTTTTAAATATGATGGACGAAAATCATAGCCCCATTGACTGATACAGTGAGCCTCATCAACCACTATCATACTTACATTAAAATGCACAAGCTTTTCGAGAAACAAAGATGTTGACAAGCGTTCTGGAGACAGATACAGGAATTTATAATCACCAAAAATACAATTGTCGTATGCAATATTTATTTCATCCTGAGATAATCCGGAAAATACAGCAACGGCTTTTATCCCGCGTTTTTTTAGGTTGGCTACCTGATCTTTCATTAAAGCAACCAAAGGAGTAACTACAATACAAACACCATCTTTTACTAGAGCAGGAACCTGAAAAGTAATTGACTTCCCACCTCCTGTTGGCATCAATCCCAGGGTATCTTTGCCTTCTCCTATTGAGTGTACAATTTGATCCTGCATGGCTCTAAAGCCATCAAATCCCCAATATTGCTTTAATACTTTTAGGTATTTGTCCATCTATTTTTATGCATGTAATTCAAATAACAAAGCTATATCTTTTTTTCAGTTCATCTTCGCTTCAATAAAAAGTAATTCAAACTTAAAGTTGGAAAAATAATAGTGTTGAATTTTATAATTATGTACAACATTAAATAGAACAAGGAAACTTTCATCTAATTTAAACACAACATACTCAACATGTAACCTTTTTGACATAACATATGTATAAACCATCAATATGAATATTTGAAAGTTTTGTTTGATTTTTAGGATTTATAAGTAAAAAATACACTGAGGATATTATATTTGCGCTACAAGTCAATATTTTAGGCCATTTTTTAACAACTCAAATCCATACATATGCTGAAAATATCATGTAATTCAATTTTGATATATAAGTATTAGTAGCACAAACTAATTACGAATTATGAAAAACAAATCTTACCATAATATTTTTATAATACTATTAACTACGCTATCTCTGGTTAACATATACACATATGGACAAAACCTGGAACAGACAAATAAGATTGTTGCCTCAGATAGATTTTCTTACGACAATTTTGGCACTTCTGTAGCAATATATGGAAATACAGCTATTGTTGGCGCGCCTCAAAAAACGGTATACACCTCATATTACGAATTTACTGCATATGCTGGCTCTGCCTATGTTTATGATATAGATGAAAATGGTGTTTGGCAGGAAATCCAACAACTTACTCCCTCAAATAGTGGTAACGGATACAATTTTGGCCAAAGTGTTGATATTTACGAAAACTATATAATTATTGGAGCAAAAGAACACGATGGTTCAACGGAAGATGTAGGAGCTGCTTACATTTTTGAAAGAAATGAAATAGGTGTATGGAGCGAAGTTGCACGATTACAACATGCCGACGCAACTGCCAACGATAATTTTGGTTCCTCTGTTTCTATCAGTGACAAATACGCTATAGTTGGTACCTTTAAAAAGACTATTGAAGGTAAAACAAATGCTGGAGCAGTATATATTTTTAAAAACAATGGTGATAATACATGGACTGAGAGCCAAAAAGTTACTGCCTCAGATATTGAGGCTAATGATAATTTTGGAAATACCGTTTCACTTGATAAAAACACGATTTTAGTGGGTGCTAAAGGAAAAAACACAAACACAGGATGTGCATATTTCTTCGCTTACAACAGTTCTAATCAACAATGGGAAGAACAACAAAAAGTTAGTGCATCTGATTTTGAATCTGAAGACAATTTTGGTTTTTCGGTTTCTGTTTCTAATGGTAAAGCAATTATTGGTGCTAACAACGAAGGGAATAGCAGTTCGTTAATAAAAGCAGGAGCAGCATATATTTTTAGCCTGAATAGTTCCAATCAATGGATTGAAGAACAAAAAATAGTTGCAGATGATAGAAGCAGTGAAGATCTATTTGGATCATCAGTATCTATATTTCAGGATTATGCTATAGTTGGAGCTGAATATGAAGACGAGGACATTACTGCTAGCAGCACCTTAACAAATTCTGGAAGTGCTTACTTTTACCATTTAAACGCATCCGGGACCTGGACTCAAATTCAAAAGATAAAAGCTTCGGATAAAGCTGACGGAGATAGCTTTGGTTGCGCTGTTGATATCTTTGGTAACAAAGCCATCATTGGCGCCTTTAACGAAAGTCATGACGTAAATGGAGCCAACCAGTTTATTAATGCCGGATCAAGTTACATGTTTCACATTTCAAATACTCATTTAATTGAATCCATTGCTAGTACTGGGGGCACTATAGATCCTTCTGGATTTTATATACTAGAAGATGGAGATTATGTAACCTATACAATAACACCAGAGGATAACTACATCATTAGTAACATAAAAATTAATGGAATTAACACTGTAGTACAAAATTCAATGATCTTATCTGATCTTACTTCCGACAAAAAAATTGAAGTAAGCTTTGATATCACCTCTTCCATTAATTCTATTGATGAGAATAAAGCCATTTCAATTTATCCGAACCCTGCGCATGATTACATTACGATATCCACTGCTGAACCTTCTGAAAATAAAAAAGCACAAATTATAAACACTTATGGGCAAGTAGTAAAAAACATTCCTTTAAACACAGGCAAGTCAACAACAACATCTGTTAGTGAGCTTCCCAAAGGAACCTATTTACTAATTATAGAAAAACATTTACCAGAAAAATTTACAATTATATAAACAAATCCCTAAATCAATATTCAACCTACATTTTTAACACCATGCCAAACAAATACACAACACTTTCAGTCTTTATTCTAATACTTTTTTATTCTTCAATAAAAGCTCAAGTTGATACCGAATTTTGGTTTGTTGCACCCTCTGTCATTCAACAACATGGTGATGCACCTATTGCTTTTAGAATAACAGCGCTTGATCAACCGGCTAATATTACATTAACCATGCCTGCTAATCCTGGCTTTACAAGAACGTTAAGTCTTGATGCATATGAACAGGATAAAATAGAATTTACCAACAGGTCTGATATTAATGCCATTGAAAACTCACCGGGGAATAGTATTAACTCAAAAGGGATTTTAATTACTTCTGATAACAAAATATCTGTTTACTACGAAGTAGCCAACGGTAGTAATCCCGATAAATTTACGCTAAAAGGAAAAAATGCATTAGGTAATGAGTTTTATGCTTCCTCACAAACTGAATATGCAAATAAAGACAATGGATATAATCCTTTACCTTATGAAGCAATTGATATTGTGGGCACGGAAGATGGAACAATTGTTGAAATAACACCCACTGCAAATGTTGTTGGTCATAATGCAGGAACAACCTATACCATAAGTCTTAACAGAGGAGAAACTTATAGTATTGAAGGAAACAGCATTGATAAAAACTATACACTTTCCGGAACTTATATTAAATCGAATAAAGACATCGCAGTAACCATTTCTGACGACTCCATTAGAGATGAAGCAGGGAGATCATGGGATTTGATTGGTGATCAGACAGTACCAGTATCCATCACCGGTACCGAATATATTGCTATGTTTTCAGGAGCTCCTCAAGCCAATTCATGGGCACTGATGCCAATTGAAAAGGTATATATACTTGCTACCACAGATAATACTACTGTAACTGTTGATGAAACAGACTCGAGCACAGGATCTTTCAATTTAGATAAAGGGGAGAGTATTTCTTTGGATATATTAGAAAATTCTTCGCTTCATATCAAATCAACAGCACCTGTATATGTATATCAATTGGCAGGTTTGGTTGGTAGTTCAAACGAACTGGGAAGTGCAATACTGCCGCCAATTAAATGTACTGGTTCCTCATCGGTAACTTTTACAAAAATATTGAATGCCCGCTTTTTTGTTCAGATTTTAACCCAATACAAAAATATTGACGACTTTACTTTTGTTGACGACAATGGAAATACAAGTAATGCCTTAAATGGATTAAGTTGGGTTAAGGTACCTAATACAGGCCCTGCAAATGATGATGACACCTGGTATTTTGTAAACCAACGCCTGGATGGTTTTGATACAAACAAACCACATACACTGTCCAATTCACATGGCCTTTTTCATTTAAGTGTGTTTGATGAAAACTCTGGTAGTGCAAGTTTTGGATATTTCTCGGCCTTTAACAGTTTGGCTATAAACGGACCTACAGAACAATGTGCAGGAGATGTGATTCAACTGAGAGCCAGTGAATCATTAGGTACTTATAATTGGTTTAGTGAAAAAACTAAAGAACAGATTATTTCTACAGACCAGGTTCTTGAAGTAACAGAATCGGGTTTATACTGGGTAGTAGCTTCACGAATGATAAATTCAAACGAAGGATGCGAACTTACTGATAGTATTGAAGTTGAATTTAATATGCCCGAATTTGACTTGGGGGAAGATACCGAAATATGCTTTAACGACACTTATGTTATAACACCTACCATTAACGAAGGAACATTTTACTGGCAGGATGGATCTTCAGGTTCAAGTTATACATATACATCAAACACAAATGGAACAGATGAAGTATGGCTTCAAATTACGGATGAAGATGGATGTAGTGCTACTGATACCATAAAAGTTACTACCAAAGAAGAAATTCCTATTGATTTAAACGTTGAAGTTACATCTCAAAATTTTATTTGTGCTGGAAGTAAAATTTACAATACCACCACTTTAGATGCGTACGAATGGAGGTATGGGGATAAAACATCTGCGATTATAAGTACCGATCCATATGTAAATGTAAATCAGTCGGGTTGGTACTATCTTACAGCAACTCAGGATGGTTGTTCTGCTGTTGACAGCATTGAGATAACACTATCACCATTGCCAACTTACACCTTAAACGACGAAATTTTATGTCATGATGCTACTTATTCTTCTCCAGCAAACTCCAACAGCAGCTACGGGTTTGAATGGACTACCATAAACGCTGGTATTAATTCAACTGATGCGCAAATATCATTTAATCAAACAGACAGTGTATATGTTAATATTACTGACAATACAACAGGCTGTATCGCCAAAGACAGTGCATTAATTACTTTTAGACCAGAAACTGCAACAACTCCTAAAACAATTACAATCTGTGGATATACTGATGTTAGTCTTAATGCAGATGCTGTTATTATTGCAGATTATGTTTGGGAATACAACAATACAATCTTAAGCGAAACCGGATCCACACTCAACCTGGTTAATGTATTAAAGTCGCAAGAAGGAACCTACACTGTAACAGGAACAGATATTAATGGGTGTTCTGTATCTCAAACCTTCACCTTAAATGTAACACTTGGTGATCCGATAGATTTAGGCAGCGACAAAAATATATGCGAGGGCGAAACAACTACACTAAACATCGGCTCAACACCGGCTTCTGCCTTTAGATGGTTTGATCAGGATCCTGAAACAAACACAGGGCTAACACCATTGGCAACAAGTGCAACTTATGCGGTAAATACATCCGGTACTTATTATGTAATGACAACACATTCAAACGGATGCTATAGTGTTGATCATGTAAACGTAACCGTTAATCCGCTTCCTAATATTGATTTACCAGATATTGCTGATGAATGCCAGGGGGAAACAGAAACCTATGATGCAGGTACTGGCTACAGTTATTTGTGGCACGATGGGTCAACGCAGCAAACCTACATAGCTGTAGTTCCAGAAGACATTAGTGTAACCATAACAGACAGTAACGGATGTGTTAACTCAGACAATACAACTTATAATTGGAAAAGTGTAAACATATTTAGTTCTGATACCATTACAGCATGTCCTGCCACACCATACACGATAACAACCAACGCAGGTATTTCAAATATTTCATGGTTCTTTAACGATGGCAGCGCTACAACAGACTTAAACAACAACAATAATTCATATACCATCAATAATGTTTCTCTTGCTGATGCAGGCATTTACATAGTAGAAGCAGATGAAAATGGTTGTAGCAATGTTTTAGATACAATTAACTTTTATGTGGTTGATGTTGGTTCTATAAATCTTGGACCAGATAAAACCATTTGTAATGGAGATGTAATTCAATTGAATGCCAATGATGGTTTTGATACTTACCAGTGGACTTTGCAAAACGGTGCCAATTCCGGAATAAAATCAACCACTCAATCCATTGAAGCAGGACAATATACCGATGCTACTTTATCTGCTGAAGACTGGGAAATATATGCGGTACATTCCAGCGGATGTTCCCTTACAGATAATATTACAGTACATAAAGTTGCGCCTCCTGTTATTGCGTTAACAGACCACATAGAGCCATGTGCTAATGAAGTAGTAATACTTAATGATTTAATTGACTTTAATAACACCAGTTCTAATTCAAATCACCCATTCTTCATCAATCAAATTAATTATTATTGGGATGGCAATACATCTTCTACAACCGATCCAAACACCATTCAAATTGATGCATCTGGAGTTTACGATTTGGTCATTTCAAACACCAATGTAGATTTTTACGATACCAGTGCTCCTTTTCATTGTTATTCAACAACGGAGGTAAATGTTAGCTATCACGATGAATTTGTTATTCCTGCATTATTCGATCAATATATATGTCAGGGGGATGCTACAGATTTAATTACGCCCAATGAAGTTAAAAACTACAGTGAGTTACAAAGCTTCCAATGGGTTAAGCTCGATGCTGGTGAAAATATTTCAGAAAGCAACCCTACTGATCAGGACTGGTTAAACACCAATGATCCTGCTGCGTACGCATTGATGGTTGAATATACGAATGAGGCTTGTCTTGCAACTGATACCATGTCCTTATTAACAAAAGCAAATCCGAATATTACCATATCCGGAGATCATGAAATTTGCCAGGGAGACACAACTTTATTCCAGGCATCGCCTTCTACGTACAATAGTTATTTATGGTCTACCGGGTCTACTTACGACACTACTAAAGTAAGTACAGCAGGCACCTATCAACTAACCGTTGAAGGGTTAAACGGATGTTCAACTACAGAAACCATAAACCTTACTGTAAATGAATTGCCTAATGTTAGTTTAAACACAAATTCGTTAGGATTATGTGATGGAACATCTGATGTTATTTCAGTAACATCCGTAAAATATTCAGATGGATCAGATGTCAGTAATCCTTCATTTTTATGGAATACCTGGGAACAAAGCAGTGCAATTAATGTAAGCACACCAGGTAGTTATACCATTGAAGCTACTGATGCTAATGGGTGTAAAAACACTGACGATGCAGAGGTAATACAATATCCTAAAACAACGATAGATCTTTCGGGTATTAATACTCAGGGATGTGCTAACGAAGGTATTTTATTGGAATGTCCTTTAACTGTTGGTACAGACATACAAAGTTTCCAGTGGACTAAACAAGGAACCTCAACCGGTAATCCAAATCCGAATACAAACTGGACTGTAAGTGAATCCGGCACTTACATATTAACAATCATTGATAATAACCTTTGTGAAAAATCTGATTCTGTTGACATAACCATTTACCAATCTCCATCAGTAGAATTAGGTATGGATAGAAATATTTGTGTTGGTGAAACATTGTCGATACCATCACCTGAAAACTATACATCATACATCTGGAATACAGGAGCAATTGATTCATCTATTCAGATTAATAGTGCAAGTAATCCGGTTAATTACAGTGTAACAGTATATGACGAAAACGGATGTTTTGCTACGGATGATATTAATATCAACCCTATTCCATTGCCAGTTGTTACGCTTCCTAGTGCACCTATTGCATGCCCTGGTACTGAAATTGAGTTAATACCACAAATTGCAAATAAGCCTGCATCATACTCGGTGTGGTGGTCAACCAACTCAAGTAACGAAACCATTAATGTTGGCGCAGGTACTTACCATGTATCCGTAACAGATGATCAGAATGGATGTTCGGGTGCTGCAAGTACTGAAGTGAGATGGCATGATGCGCCGAAGGTAACTTTAGGCAACGATACTCTTATTTGTCCTCTTATTGATGTGTTGGCCATTTCGCCTATAGAGGGAGATATTTACAACAGCTACTTATGGCATAACAACCAAACAAGTTATGCCATTAATGCCGACATAGGTAGTATTAATACAGTTAATGTTACAGATGCTAACAACTGTAAAACTTTTGATCAGCAAAAAATTCAGTACATGCAAGTGGAAGATACAACTTATAACTTCACACTTTGCCAAAAAGATACTACCATATCATTACTTGACCTGGATCCTGAAGCGGATAATCATACAGGACAGTATTTATGGTTAAGCGATAATAGTATGTCATCATTTAAATCATTTTTTGAAAATGATACCAGCATTGTAAACATTGGTATAAGTATCAACAATAATTTAACAACATGTTACTTTAAGCAGGATACCGTTGTAATGAATTTTCTGCCACTTCCTCAAATAGAAGTACTGGATACCACAATATATCGTCAGGTTGTTTTAAAAATGGATATGGCTAACGATCCATATCAGTATAGTCTCGACAGTATTTTCTGGCAGAATGAAAACACTTTTTCGAATCTGGAAGCCGGAGAATATACAGCATACATACTGGATAACAACGGTTGTACCAATTCGCAGGTATTTTCTATTTCAGATGCTATTGATATTGATGTTCCCAACTTTGTAACACCGAATGCAGATGGATACAATGATGTTTGGAAAATTGAGGGACTGGAGAAGCTTCCTGAAGCTGCAGTAAGAATCTATGACAGGTATGGAAAACTACTGGTGATGTATAACGGAACATTTGCAGCGGAGTATGGTTGGGATGGAACCTATCAGAACAAACCAATGCCTTCAACCGACTATTGGTATGTGATAGAACTTTTACCAACTAAAAAATTACTAAAAGGACACTTTACTTTAAAACGCTAATCGACCCTAAAAAAATGAGGAAATATATATTAATACTATTAATTATAATTGTTTATGGCCCAATCATAAAAGGCCAGGAGCATTACATAACAAACTTATACGTATACGATTCTTTTTTAATGAATCCCGCTACAGCCGGGGGCGATAAAAGTTGTAATACATTTAATGCTTATTATCAAAAACAATGGTTCGGAATGGATGATTCTCCTTCCACTCAACTTTTTAGTTATCAATTTGGCATTAGCAATCAGTTAGGCTCAGGTACCTATATTTACAACGACAAAAATGGATACACCAGTCAGTTGGGTTTACAACAATCCTTTTCGTATGAAATTAAGTTATTGGATAACAAGCGCCAAAAATCGAGTTTTCAGTTCGGACTTTCATTAAATGTAGCGCAGTCCAGGTTTGATCAGTCCGCATTCATCGGTCAGGAGCAACCCTTTGACCCGGTTATGAATGGTGGAACAGAAAGTGGATGGGGTATCAATGCAAATACAGGATTCATCCTTAAATTCAACAACCATCATTTGGGTATGTCATTAACAAATTTGCTACCCCAAAACAATCCTTTGTACAACAATGACTACGACAATGAATTACCTGCAGATTTAAATATACATATGGGCACATGGTTTAAGTTATCATCCAGAGATGTGTTCTTATTTCCTGAATTAATGTATCGCAGAAATAAATTTGCCGATACCAGATTTGATGTAAACCTGAAACTAAAAATGCCAACCTATAACCAAAAGCTTGCCTACTGGACCATCTTATGCTACAGACGAAGTATGGATCATAATGTTGGAAGTGATCTTTCGTCGAGTATTACTGGTGGTGTAAATTACGACAGAATGAGCTTTGGAATAGAATATCAAATGAGCCTTTCAGGAACGCAAAATTACTATGGAAATGGAGTTCAGTTGGTTGTTGGTTATAAGTTTAACTGCAACAACTTTAAAAAAGGAGCCGTTCCTTGTAGTTTTCAGGATGTAATTTACGATGGTATTCAAAGAAAACGCTAAGTTTAACCAAAATTAAATTATTTCAACACAATCATAAAACGTTCAAAAATCATTATGCAAATAATGAAAACATATTCAACACACCTTTTACTTTTAATAAGTTTTACGCTATTACTTATCATTACATCATTTACAAATATAAAAACAAGCTCAGTTGCTGTTAACGATGATTATGCAGAGGTTAGTCTTAATAAAACAGAAATAATAAACATTATAGATAATGATTATGGTTTTGCTGATGGCATTAATTCGCTAAAATTAATAGAACAACCAGAACATGGTACAGTACATATCAATGAGGATTATTCTATTTCGTATACGCCTGAAATCAATTATACTGGCAACGACAGACTAATCTATGAAATCTGTAATACATATGGCGAATGTGGCACAGCTACAGTTGACATTGATATTATTTATAAAGATTATATACCTGTAGCCATAAACGATACCATATCTTTATACTGGACAATGGAAAAAATGATAAACTGCTGTGCGAATGATTCCAACTTATTAAATTTTCCGATTGAATTAAATATTGAAACTCCGGCTCAAAAAGGAGATTGCTACTCATTAAATGATACATCTGTTGTTTACGCTCCCGGCAAAGGATACTCCGGAGCGGACTCCATTCAATATTCAGTAATAGATGAAGATGGTGATTATAGTTCGGCCTGGATCATAATCGACTTATTAAGCAACGATTCTTCCAATGATATTTTTATTCCCAATGGATTTTCGCCCAACGGCGATGGTATTAATGATTACTTTACCGTTCCTGACTTTGAAAATGCATCAAACGTTCATTTAAGTATTTTTTCACAATGGGGCGATGTTATTTATGAAAATAAAGATTACAAGAACGACTGGGATGGAATGGCCAATGCAGGATCTCAATCCGGAAGTAAGGTAAGTGTAGGCACTTACTTTTACAGATTTATTGTTACTGATCTGAATTTAGATTTAAAAGGCTACATATACATCAATTTTTAACACAACAAGCTATATTTAATTGAGACGATTACGATTCATATTACTCTGTTTTATAATTTTCTTTTTTGCAGGAGAATCATTTTCACAATGGGATCCCTCCTTTTCGCAATACATGAATAACCAATTATGCATTAATCCCGCATATACGGGTATTCGAAATACGATATCAACAAGTCTTAATGTAAAAAAACAATGGTTGGGTGTTGAAGGCTCACCCACTACATACATGCTAGGTATCAATGGTCCCATAAACAAAACATTCAATGCAATTGGAGGATTAATATCAAACCACAGCGTAGGTCCGGTAAATACCTACAGTGCTTTATTTTCGTATGCTCATTTACTAAAATTAAACAATCAGCTTCACCTCTCATTAGGGTTAAATATTGGAGCCAATTATCAAAATATTTCCTTATCAAAAATCAGCGTAATACATAGTAACGACCCCATGTTTCAAAATGATTTACCCAACCAGGTAAACGGCGATTTTGGAGCAGGAGCATTTTTATATTCGCCAATATTTTATGTAGGTCTGTCATTCCCTCATCTTATTCAAACTCATTTTTCAAAATACGACGACATTGAGGTTCCCGGTTATAAACGCAATGCCTATCTTTCTTCCGGATTATTAGTTGAATTAAATAAATCTTTATCCTTAAAACCGTCTGTTCTGTTTAAAATGAATGATGATGCAGAAGTTAATTTAGACATGAATGCATTACTTTCTGTTAATAATAAGTTTATCGTTGGCGCTTCGTACAGAATTAAACATACGATGGCATTTATCGTAAATGTTCAACTATCTAAAGAACTTCTTATTGGCTATTCGTACGATTTAAATAGGAATAGCAGTAGTATTGGAAACAATAGTCACGAAATTTCTATTTGCTACGACAACTTTACCTTCTATAGAAAAAACCGTAAACGCATGTTCCGAAAGAAGAAGAAAAAGAAACAAGAGGAAGAAGATAGTATCAGGTCGATCAGACATTTTTAATACTGGGACTTGGTTTACTCCTCCAAGCTGTGATGTTTCAAGTTGTTAGTCTGAAATATGCTATGGTTTAGGTTTAATTAGTTTGGCCATTCTAAAATGACCATTAAAATCAGCTGGAACATCCGTAATAATTTCAAGTTTGGTTTTACCTACAATCGATTCTAAATCTCTTGTAATATCCGTTGCTAAAAAATTAGTAAAAAAGTTAACCATTCGGCGCATTAATGATACGGCCTTGTTTTTATGAACAAACTTATCAAAAACAGCAATTTGTCCGCCTTGTTTTAAAACCCGTTCTGATTCTTTAATACACAATTCGGGATTTGGTACTACGGCAAGAATTAAGTGTAGAATAATAAAATCAAAAGATGAATCTTCAAAACTCAGAGCTTGTCCATCCATAACCTTGGCTTCCACATTTTTATTCAACGTAGTATTGCGCTTTTTAACTTTAGCTATCATTGATGGAGTGATATCTGTAGCAATAATCTCACAATCGTGAGGTAAAAACTCCAGATCCAGTCCTGTACCGGCGCCTACAATTAAAACTCTATCTCCTGATTTTATATTTAAAGCGCTTATTGAATTTCTGCGCGAATCTTTAAAATATCGAGCTATTAAATCATATCCTGGTGCATAAAAGGTATACCTTATCTTATTCCACCAATTTGTATTTATTCCCATTCAACTATGTATTAACTTGAGATCGACATAAATCCTTACCAAGAACCAGTAAAGTACTATTTCTTTATTATAAACACCTAAATCCCAAAACTGGTTTAATTAAAAAGATGAAGTGGTAACATCACTCTCTCTTAAATCACGGAATAGAACAATTCAAAACACAAGCTAAAACAAGCTAAAAGCCTAATAGACATACCTCCCTGCAATTTTGCGAGATGGTTTCCCAATCTCTGGAAAACGCCCTGCAGTTTTGCGAGACGCTTTCCCAATCTCTGGAAAACGTCCTGCAGTTTTGCGAGATGGTTTCCCAATCTCTGGAAAACGCCCTGCGGTTTTGCGAGACGGTTTCCCAATCTCTGGAAAACGTACTGCGGTTTTGCGAGACGGTTTCCCAATCTCTGGAAAACGCCCTGCGGTTTTGCGAGACGGTTTCCCAATCTCTGGAAAACGTACTGCAGTTTTGCGAGACGCTTTCCCAATCTCTGGAAAACGTCCTGCGGTTTTGCGAGACGGTTTCCCAATCTCTGGAAAACGCCCTGCGGTTTTGCGAGATAATCTCACAACAAAAAAGAAGGCTGTCCCTTATTTATGAACAGCCTTCATCATCATTTAAAAACAATATTTTACTTATACTCCGCAAGTATATCTTTTACATCTTCTGGAGCTACCCTTCCGTAAACCTTTTCGCCTACAGTAACTACAGGAGCTAATCCGCAAGCACCAACACAACGTAAGCTACTTACTGAAAATTTTCCATCCGGAGTTGTTTCTCCAACTTTCACATCCAGTAATCGTTTAAATTCATCCAATACTTTTTCGGCACCTCGCACGTAACACGCTGTACCCATACATATTGAAATTGGATGCTCTCCTTTTGGAGTCATTGTAAAAAATGAGTAGAATGTTACTACTCCATATACGTGAGCAATATTTACATTTAATTGATCAGCTACTATTTCCTGTACTTCAGCAGGCAGATACCCAAAGATTCCCTGAGCTGCATGCAATACGTTTATTAATTCGCTTTTTTCGTAATTAAACTTTTTGCAAACTTCCTTTAATTCCTGAACCTTACTTTCAGCTAATTTTATTTCTGCCATAACTGTTAGTCGTTATTAATTTCAACTGTTCTTTTTTTATCAAAATAATGTGTATGAAGCAATTTATGCGACAATTCACCACAAGGTTCACCTAAAAATTCATCATACAGCTTAACTATAAATGGATTTTCGTGTGACTTACGAAGCGTTTTACCTTCATCTTCACGATAAATGGCTGCTGCCCTTTTCTTAAGAATAGAGGTATCTCCATGATGATAAGGCTGACCAGCACCTCCAATACATCCACCCGGACAAGCCATAATTTCAATAGCATGAAACTCCGACCTACCAGCCTGCACATCTTCTAACAACTTGCGGGCATTACCCAATCCATGTGCAATTCCTATTCTCAAAGGCAGACCATCAAAATCTATAGTTGCTGCACGAATTCCGTCGAATCCTCTCAACTCTTTAAAGTCAACTTTTGCTAATGTTTTTTTAGTATACACTTCGTAAGCGGTACGCACTGCAGCTTCAATTACTCCACCAGTGTTTGCAAAGATAACACCTGCTCCGGTTGATTCACCCATTGGATTATCAAAATCGTCATCATCCAACTCTTGAAAGTTAATATTAGCACCTTTAATCATTTGTGCCAACTCACGGGTTGTAATGGAAAAATCCACATCCGGATTTCCGTCTACTGCAAACTCAGGACGCTGAGACTCATATTTTTTAGCCAAACATGGCATAATAGAAACCACAACCATATCCTCGCGTTTGATTTCCATTTGCTCAGCAAGATACGATTTAGCAATGGCGCCAAACATTTGCTGAGGAGATTTTGCGGTAGATGGAACATCTAACATATCAGGGAAGTTACTCTCAAAGAAATTAACCCATCCCGGACAACACGAAGTTAAAATAGGAAGTTTAACACTTTCATCTCCATCAAGATGTTTTTGTAAGCGACCTAACAATTCAGTTCCTTCTTCCATAATGGTAAGATCGGCTGCAAAATCAGTATCAAAAACCTTATCAAAACCTAATTTTCTAAGTGCCGATGCCATTTTTCCAGTTACCAATGTTCCTGGTTCTAAACCAAACTCTTCTCCTAATGCCGCACGAACAGCCGGTGCCGTTTGAACGATTACTGTTTTTGAAGGATCAACCAACGCCGCAATCACCTTACGGGTGTTATCCACTTCAGAAAGTGCTCCGGTAGGACATACAGCTACACACTGACCACAGTATGTACAGGTTGATTTTTCTAAATCCATTTCGAAAGCAGGCGAAACAACCGACTCAAAACCTCTATTAATAGCTGATAAACAACCTACTGTTTGAATTTCGTTACATGCCATTTCACATCTGCGACACATGATACATTTATCCATATCGCGAATGATGGATGGTGACTTATCTTCTTTATAATGGGATTGTTCTCCTTCAAAAGGTATTTCACGGATTCCGAGTTTCTGAGCCATAGTCTGAAGCTCACAATTTCCGTTCTTTACACATGTTAAACACTCAGCTGGATGATCAGAAAGAATCAGCTCCATTACTGTGCGACGTGCGTTTACAACTCTTAATGAATGCGTGTTTATATTCATTCCCTCCGAACACTCGGTTTTACATGCCGGAGCTAAATTTCTTCGTCCTTCAACTTCAACCACACAAATACGACAACCACCCGGATTGTTTTCGTAATTCATATCGTGGAGTTTCATATGACAAAGCGTAGGAATCTCAACACCCACAGACTTTGCCGCTTCTAACAACGTAGTACCTTTTTCAACTACTACTGATTTGTTATCTATATTTAATTTTACAATATCCATTGTTTTATGAACTTTAAAGATTACTGGATGCTGATCGCATTAAATTTACATTTCTCCATACAGGCTCCGCATTTAATACAAACTACAGTATCAATAACATGAGGCTGCTTTTTATCGCCAGAAATAGCATCAACCGGACAAACTCGCGAACATAAAGTACATCCCACACAGGTATCAGGATTAATCACATACTCCATCAGGTCTTTACACTGACCAGCGGGGCATTTTCCTTCTCTAACATGTGCAAAATATTCCTCTGGGAAATTATCCATTGTTGACAATACAGGGTTTGGAGATGTTTGTCCTAAACCACACAGCGAAGTATCTTTAATAACATTACCCAGGTTACGTAAAATACCTAAATCTTCTTCAGTAGCATTTCCTTTGGTAATTTTATCCAGCATCTCATACAAACGCTTATTACCAATTCTACAAGGTGCACATTTACCACATGATTCCTCTACAGTAAAGTCTAAATAAAACTTAGCAACCGAAACCATACAGTCATCTTCATCCATAACAATCATACCTCCTGATCCCATCATAGAACCACAAGCCAATAGATTATCGTAATCAATAGGAATATCAAGATGCTTTTCTGTTAAACAACCGCCCGAAGGACCTCCTGTTTGAACAGCTTTAAATTTCTTACCATCTTTAATTCCTCCACCAATATCAAATATTACTTCGCGTAAAGTAATACCCATTGGCACTTCAATCAATCCTACATTATTAATCTTCCCTGCTAAAGCAAAAACTTTAGTGCCTTTACTTTTTTCAGTTCCGATGGCGCTAAACCACTCCGCACCATTATTTATAATTACCGGGATATTTGCAAATGTTTCAACATTATTTACGTTGGTAGGCTTTCCTTTATAACCGCTTACTGATGGGAACGGAGGCTTAACCGTAGGCTCACCTCTTAATCCTTCCATAGAGTGAATTAAGGAAGTTTCCTCACCACAAACAAAAGCTCCGGCACCATAACGTAATTCTACATCGAAATCAAAACCAGTTCCGAAAATATCTTTACCTAAAACACCTAAATCTCTGGCCTGATTAATGGCAATTTTTAAGCGTTCAATAGCCAATGGATACTCTGCACGAATGTAAATTAAACCATGATTTCCACCAATACAGTATCCGCAAATAGCCATTGCTTCAAGTACCGAATGTGGGTCTCCTTCAAGAATAGAACGATCCATAAATGCCCCTGGATCTCCCTCATCGGCATTACATACCACATATTTTTCATCTCCTTCAACATTGTGCGTGATTTCCCACTTTAATCCAGTTGGAAAACCACCACCTCCTCTACCTCTTAGGCCAGAATCTTTAATGATTTTGATAGCCTCTTCTGGAGTCATCTCTGTGAGTACTTTTCCCAATGCAGAGTAACCTTCTCTGGCAACATATTCATCTACATTTTCAGGATTAATAAATCCACAATTTCGTAATGCTATACGAATCTGTTTCTTATAAAAACCCATATGTTTTGAATCAGCTATATGCTCATCCTTTTCAGGATCTGTATATAATAAGCGTTCTACTTTTCTACCTTTTACAATATGCTCCGAGATAATCTCTCCGGCATCTTCTGGTTTAACCTGAACGTAAAAAGTATTATCAGGGATCATTTTTACAATAGGTCCCTTTTCACAGAATCCAAAACATCCTGTTCGAACCACTTGAATTTCTTCTTCCAGGCTGTTGTCAGCAACTGCCTGCTTTAAGTTTTCTACAATTTCTTCACCTTGTGAGGCACGACATCCCGTTCCACCACAAACCAAAATGTGACTATTATACTTGGTCATGATTCATAATTAGTTTTCGTTATCGTCTTCATTTGCAGTTGTGTAACTGACTGGAATAATTCCATCAACCAATTCACCTCCAATAATATGTTTGGTGATGATTTCATCAGCTTTTTTGGTATCCACATGTCCATATACTACGGGATCAAATCCTGGTATATGCACTTCGATTGTAGGTTCTGAATGACAGTATCCCATACAACCAGTCTGAGTCACAACGGCCTCGACAGAACGATTATCTAATTCCTCAATCAGATAATTCATGGTTTCTTTAGCACCTGAGGCTATTCCACAGGTTGCCATTGAAACCTTAATCTGAACCATTCTTTCCGGATGATCACTTTTTTCCCGAAGAGTCAACTTGGACTGAAGCTGATCCCTCATCTTTTTGAGATCGTCTAAGGTTTTAACTTTTGCCATTTTGCGTTTATTATAGTTTGTAAATAGTTTTCATTAGATTTTAGATGTGATTTTTAAGGGGCCCTATAGCTCCACTCCTATTTCAGTCAGATTTTCATCTACCATTTGAGTTAAAAACCTGACTACATTGGGTTGGGTGATATCTACACCCTCTAAAATTTGCTTAATTTCCCTGCTATCTAAGACAAATTGCTCTGTATCCAGAACATGGGTATAAACAAATTCTACCGAAGGGTTTCCGGATATCATAAGGCTGATTGTGGAGGGTAAATCCCCCAGGGGTGGTCTATCGATATGCGATCGAACAAAGGTTGCTTCAAGAGTTGTTCCTTCACCAATTTTTGAATTGATGAGTAAAGCTCCATCCGACAATTGGGCATTTTGCTGAAGGAGTGGTATTCCCAGTCCTACTTTTCTTGTTTTACGAGAAGTAAAGAATGGATCCAAAGCGTTGGCAATCATTTTTTCATCCATCCCACATCCGTCATCTTTTACGATTAAAACAAGCTTATCGTCTTTTGATTTTTCAATCACAGACACTTCAATCAGAGTGGCCTTTGCCCGAACTGAATTACCAATTATATCAAGTATGTGCATCGCTATATCTCGCATTACATCAAAACTTTAAACTGATATTTAATATTTTACGCCCATCTTCTTGATCCAGGGCTTTTTTTATCTCGCTAAAACTGAGTTCTTCCAACAATAAAGTGGAATAGCCAGCTCCTATATCTTCCGGTACATGAGCATCGGAATTAGTTAACAGCGGATAATCTTTAATCCAGCTATATTTTTTCAATACCTCTTGCAAGTGTGCTACCCGACTTACTTCGAGTGCTGACACCTTTAAATCAGGAGAAATAAACCCAAGTTGACTACTGATACTATATCTGGGTCTGTCAACATGAGCCGGAATAAAAATCCCATTTAAAGCCTCAACTTTATCGGCTACCTCATCAATCGACTGATCTAATCCAACTATTAACAGCCGATCCTCTTCTCCTAAAATATTGCCTTCTGCATCAACCCAAACCTGATCTCCAAATAGTTCAGGTTTATTTTGAATATAAGGCAGATGTTGATCTAAATAATTCTGAAATTCATCAAGCTGGTTTTCGGTTTCAAAAAATGCCAGACAATGAACTTCTTCCTTCGTATTTACTTCTGCTCCGCAGAGCACAAATACATCATTTTGTTTTCCGTACTCTTTTATTATTCGGCTTTGTCTGGTACTATTGTGATCTGCAATACCAATAATATCCAACCCCTTTTCTATAGCCGACTTGATAATTTGCTCAGGACTCATCTCTAAACTTCCGCAAGGCGAAAGAACCGTATGAATATGTAAATCAGCCCTGAATGCTTTCATTTTTTAACCATTTAATAAGCGATACAAAGTACCCGAGGCCTCAAACGTTTCCATATCTGTACCTAAAATCGGAATTCCTTCTTCGTTACTTTGTTCTATCGCAGCTTTCTCCGGCTTATAGCCTTTAACCAAAATAATTGCAGCCACCTCTTTTAATGATGCAATAGCCATTATGTTTCTATGTGTTTGCAAGGTAATCCATACCTGCCCCTCATCTACATTTCCCATTACATCACTTAGCAAGTCTGAAGTGTAAGCACCTACTACTTCATTGTTTATACCTTGTTCACCACAAAAAACCTTTAGGTTTAGCTTTTCCACTAAATCACATACCTTCATTTTTTGCTCCTTTTTTTCTACAGTCTTTATCTAATCGTTGTTTTCCCCAGGTTTTTTCTATAATCCGGGTTGCATGTTCACTACTTAATTTTCTGTTTTTCTCCATCATACGCTGCATAAAAACGCAATTAGATAAGTTTGCTTTTCGTTGAACAATATCTTCTGCCAATGACTGGCAACTGGGCGACCCACAAGCTCCGCAATCAATTCCGGGCAAATAACACATTAAGTTACGAATTCGCTCCATCTTTTTCAATGCTTCAGTAAAATCCTGATCCAAAGACATAGCTGGCAGCGGGTCTATTTTTGTTATAAATAAATCTTTATCCTGAAGAATATCTTTATGATCCTTCAACTCATTTCCTTCAATCTCATTTTCAAGCTGCTTGGCACGAATTTTTATTCGCTCCACAGTTAAAAAACGATTTCCTTGTAACAAAGCTCCTCCTGCACATCCCTGATCGCAGGCTCTCAATTCAAGAAAATCCACTTCGGGTATATCATCATTTTCTAACATTTCAAGAAACTCAATAACGTTATGAATTTCATCTACAGAAAGTGTACGCCCCTGCATGTGTTCTGCCTCTCCATGTGTTAAACTCCACTTCATCGCTTTGCTCGACAAATGAGGTAAAACAGGTAAATCTTTCAGAGAGTCTTTTCTGTTTTTAATTTTATGATAGAGTTTATTGGATATATAACTCATATTAATCACACCATTAATCATATCGTTTGTATTTTGACCAAACCCTTTAATAGCTGCTATTTTAGCCGCACATGGTGTAATATAAAAGATACCTATCTGATCTGTTGGAATGCCTTGATTACTCAGCATTTTTTTATAAAAAGCTGCTGATGCATCAACCGGTGGTTTTACTGATGCAATATTGTCAATAAGAGAAGGAAATTTAACCTGGATTAAACGCACTACTGCAGGACAAAATGTTGAGATTAATGGCTTTTCATCACTCTGAACAATTTGCTCATTCATCAGATCATTGATGACATCAACCATAAACTCAGCCTGAAAAACATGGGTAAAACCCAACTCTTTCATCTCACTGAAAATTTCTTCTTCGGTAATTTGAGTTGGAAATTGTCCCGTAAACACAGCAGGTACTAATGCAACACGGCATTCGTAATCAAATATTTTTTCAAGGTCATCCTGTTCTACATATATGGCATCAACCGGACAAACTTTTAAGCACTCTCCACAATCGATACAACGCTTCTTAAGTATTAATGCATTCCCATCATTGATGCGTATTGCATCAGTAGGGCATACATTCATACAGTGTGTACAACCGTAACAAATATCTGTGTCAACCTTTAAGGCATGATATATTTGCTGCTTTCCCATTAACCCGCTATCTTATAAATAAGTTATCATTTCTACTGTTGTACCCTTATCCACCTCGCTACTGACATTTAATTCGTCCACATTTTTCTTCATATTCGGAAGTCCCATTCCAGCTCCAAAACCCATTTCCCTAACTTTTGATGAAGCTGTTGAATAACCTTCCTGCATAGCTAAATCAATATCCGGAATTCCGGGTCCTTTATCATCTAAAACAATATGAATCTGTTCTGAATTAATTATTACTTTGATAGTTCCATTATAGGCATGCGCCACAATATTAACCTCAGCTTCATAAAGAGCAACAACAATTCTCTTTACAACCTTAGGGCTAACATTTAATTGCTTCAGTGTTTTTTTAACAGCACTTGAAGCATTTCCTGCTTTTGTAAAATCACCGCCTTCTACTTCGTAAACAAACTCCATTGTACTTATTAATAAACGGGTTTTAATCCTGCTTGATAAAGCTTTCCCACCGCATTAAACATTGAATATTTACATTGGAGCAGAACCATGTTATGCTCCTGAGCTAATTTTAACATATCCTCGGTAATCTGTTTATTTCTAACAAACAGGATACATTGCACATCAGCCATCTCTACAGTTCTTATAGTTTGCATATTAGCAAGACCTGTAATCAAAATCATTTTATCAGTATCCAGAGTAAGTACATCACTCATCAAATCACTGGCAAAACCACGCTCAATATTCGTATCAATATAAGCTTCTCCGCATGCAACCGAAGCATCCAGAACATTAATAATCTCGCTAATTTTCATTCATTAATCAGGCTAAATTCTTAATAAAACAAATGAAAAACTCAATTAAAGAAATTTTTCAAGAATTAACCTGCAAAATACAATGTATCAGATGAAAAAAAAAAGCAGAACTAAACCTTAAATGCAATACATAAACAATCTAAATAAATTATAAAAAGAATTAAATTAAACTTTCTACTAAACAAGAATAATGTACGAATAAATCATCTTATCACACAAACAACACTTATCTATACATCAACACCTTACGACACACAAAACACATTTATGAGCAAGTACATCTATCTTTCAACATGCTTCGCATTATTATTTTGAAACGATATAAATTATATATATTCAATAGACACTTCTTTCAAAAACTTGTCTTCCAGTAGCACGGCTATCCTTTTTACCACAGAACGTCTAATTTCCAATTCAACAGGAAGGTTTGGATCCTGATGGGCTACATTAATCCTTGTTCCATTAATAATGTGAATTTGGTCGCTCTCTAAAAACATTTTTACTACCTCATGCGCAGGTCCACGACCTAACACCTGATCTTTTTCAAAATGCTCAAGAACTCTTACAACTTTACCTAAAGTAAGAATACCTTCTGTTACAAGATCAATACTCTCCATTTGAGCAGCAGGTGGTAAATCAGGATCTAACATATCTAAACTGGCAGCAAATTTTAGTCCCAGTTCCCGCGCAATGATCTCGGCTGTAGTTCCGCCACTCACAATCTTTTTTCCTCCAAACTGCTGCACCTTCAATGAAAAATCTGAATCTTTCTCTTCATCATAAGGAGGTCCGGTTACAAAGAGCAACTTACGTGGCTCTCTTAAATATATAATACCACACGAAGTATCGTCGAGCGGGCTTCCTCCATCATTTAACGAAGCCATATTTACAATTTTCCGTGTTAATTTAGACGCTGAAATAAATGGCGCATTCTTTACACTTTTAATCACATAATTTTCAGCTTCTTCTCTTCCCCAACCAAATGGTAAAGTCTTTGATCCCATCCCAGATTGAACAATTCCATCCGACCAAAAGAAAATCCGATCTTCTTTACGTGCTTTAAAATGACAGGTATAAAGTTTCTTTCCTTTATTCTTTTGACTATCCAAGATAATTTCTTCCCACCCCGGATCAAAAGGTCGGTGTGTTCGCATTATTAAGCATCTGGGATTATCATATTCTACAATGGTGGTACTGCCATCATCATCCACATCAATAATGGTAAAAGTAGAATAGCTTACTTTTCGCACACTACAAACCGGAAGCGTATTCATAATGATTTCTGCAGTTTTTTGAACCTCTTTATGCTCAATGGTAAAGTTAACTGCCATAGATGCAGTTAAGGTTGCCAACACATTGGCCTTTACGCCACTCCCCATACCGTCGGACAGAACAGCAATTGTTCTGCCATCTTCTTTGATTCGGCGGGAAAGAAATACATCACCACAAATGAACTCTCCTTTGTGATTATTCTGACTGCAATGAATATCTAAATAAAAATCAGGTTCTTTAACTTCCATGGCTATCCCCAATTTTTTGCGCTTCAATAATTGAATTCAAAACCTTTTCTGTTTTAGATGCACTCTCACCAAGTAAAAAAGCAATTTGCTGAACGGTTTGCAGATTATCTCTAATCACAGATCGTGCTCTATTAATAATTTCTTCCTTACGAACTTCCGGCGCTGTTAAATCGCGAATAATACCTCCAACTATTTCATGTTTTTTTATAGCAAAAATGGATACATTTAAGATATTATCCCCAACTGAAATATCCCTATTTTCTACTTCCTGACCTGTTTGCAAAACACTGGAGAACAACTTCCCAAACGGTAGTAGGGTATTAATATCTGCCCCTTTTAATCCAGGAATCACTTCATCAAGTTGCTTGGCATCCTCTCCCATCATTTCTACAAAGCTTTGGTTAGATTCAATTATATTTAATTTCGCATCTACCATTACAACTCCTGCTCTTAATTTATTCAACATGGCAGTCATGGTATCTGCAGCTTCTTGTGCTGCCTTTCCTTCTTTGCGAGCCAGTTCTTCGCTTTCTCGTAGTGCTTCTTTGGTATTTTTTAGTTTCTCATTAGCAGAATGAACTTTATTTATATAAGTATGAAGGCTTTTAATTGAATAGGAATAACACATTTCAAAATTTGTCAATCCCTGACAATAGGCCACCGCAAACTCCTTACATGATGGATAGCCACAAGCTCCACAGCCTAGCTGGTCTCGGATATCACTTTTACCCATATCGTGCAATACTCTTTTAACTTCCTCTTCCGAAGGTTTTGGTAACCGTCTGTCTGTAATTTTAAAAGAACGAGAAAGATCCAAGTCTATGAATTCTTTCATATCAGCTCTCCACTGATCACAATCAATATCCTTTAATCGTTTTTCGACATACCTTACAATATCAGATTGCCTGGTAAACTTTTTACCTCCCTGAGTCATTCCAGGCCCCATAGAGCATCCTTCACAATAATATAAATCGATATGTTGTTTTAAGTTACTTACCTCTGCAAACTCTTTTAACGATCGGATAAAATCATTTCTTCCATCTGCCGAAATTACACTGCTTTCCAATAAATCCTGGCGCATATCAACGGCTTGCCATAATCCATGACTGATTGGATATAACCCACCTTTTCGTCCTACTGGCGGATCAAAATCACTAAACTCAACTGAGGATTCTGTAACATTATGGCTAGTAAACAACTGACGTAATTCAGTAAATGTAATTACTGCATCAACTTTACCATCTGTTTTCATAAAACTTTTTACATCGTCTTTTGCTGAAACACACGAAGTAATATAAACTACCTTGATGTCATATCCATAACGCTTTCTCATTACCTTTGACATAGCAATAAACGGGGGAACTATTGGAGCAAGATTATCAACCAGACTGGGACGATATTTTTCAACAAAAGATCTTACAGGAGGGCAATGCGTTGTTAAATAATATTTACCCTGAAAATTTTCTAATAGCTCCTTATATTTTTGTGCAACTAAATCAACACCAAATGCCACCTCTCCAACCAAATCAAATCCAAGTGCTCTTATCATAGCTACAAATTTCCGGTAATCAGATATATCTATAAATTCTCCCGATAAAGCCGGATCGCAAATTGCAGCAACACTCCCTTCTTCTTTTAGTATTTGCTCAACCTCAGTTTCCTCATTTCTGAAATTAATGGCATTTTGAGCACAAACAACTACACAATTTCCACAACCAATACATTTACTATTAATAATATTAGCATGTTTATCTGCTATTTTAATTGCTTTTGCAGGGCAAGCCCTGATGCAAGTAAAACTTAAGTTGCATTTTTCTTTATCTACTTCTATTAGTGGAGCCATTATCAAATAGTTTAAACTTGAAAGTAATTTGCCAAAATATCATAAATTCCATCAGGACTAACTAACGAAAACTCTTCATCATCAATTTTTAAAATGGGTCCCTTTTCACAATTGCCTGTACATAATTCACCTTTAAAAAACACCGACTTTTCGAGTTGATGTTCTGCCAGAAATTTTTTAACAATGGGCAACACTTCTTTATTTCCTCTCGAAAAACAAGAACTTCCCATACATATAGTTATTGAATGCTCGTTTTGCATAGTATAAATAAAATAAATAAACCTGAATTTAATATGTGGCAGAAAATTCAGATAAACACATCATGAAGTTCAAAATACAAAAAATGACTGTCTACACAAGGGCAGACAGTCAAATAATCATTCAGTTACTAATATATACAATCAATATCTATTTCTGCGTGTGTATGTAGTATGCAATAATTCATGTGATTTATGCCCCAACGGTTTTTTAAGGAACTCATCATAAAGTTTAACCACTTCAGGATTTTCATGTGATTTTCGAATAGGCTTACCCTCATCTTCTCTATAAATGGCTTCAGTTCTCCTTTTTCTAATTTCCATATTGGTTGGTATTGGTTGTCCTCCACCTCCTAAACAACCACCAGGGCAGGCCATTATCTCAATAAAATGGTACTGAGCTTTTCCATTCACCACGCTATCCATGACTTTCTTGGCATTTGCTAAACCATGAGCAACACAAGTTTTTAATTCAACACCATCCAAAAAACTCCATTCTGGTAATGGATTTTCGATTTTAATGGCGGCTTCCTTCACTTCATCCATTCCTCTTACAGGAGTGATATTCAATCCATCAAACGGAACTTCTCTACCGGTTACAATTTCATAAGCTGTTCGCAGTGCTGCCTCCATTACACCACCTGTTGCTCCAAAAATAACTGCTGCACCACTGGAAACTCCCATGAATGAATCAAATTCTTCATTTTCCAAAGCCTTAAAATCAATCCCTGCCTGTTCAATCATCCGGGCAAGTTCTCTGGTTGTCAATACCAAATCAACATCTTTATATCCACTTGAATGCATTTCAGGGCGATTGGCCTCATATTTTTTCGCTGTACATGGCATTATTGAAACCGAAACGATATCTTCCGGATCTACTTTAATTTTATTAGCATAATATGTTTTAACCAATGCACCAAACATCTGTTGAGGCGACTTGGCTGTTGATACATTAGGTAATAACTGAGGGTACATATGTTCGATGTATTTGATCCAACCCGGCGAACATGAGGTAGTCATGGGTAAACTCACTTCAGGATTTTTATCAACCAAAGCTCCTTTTAATCGCTGAAGTAATTCGTTCCCTTCCTCAATGATCGTTAAGTCTGCAGTAAAATCAGTGTCTAAAACAGAATCAAATCCCAATCGACGTAAAGCAGCTACCATTCTGCCTGTTACAATATTACCAGATTCCATACCTAGAGCTTCACCCAACGCAATCCTGACTGCCGGAGCTGTTTGCACGACTAAATGCTTTTGCGGGTTATTAATGGCCGACCAAACTTCATCGATATAATTACGTTCAATCAATGCACCTGTTGGACATCGGTTAACACACTGTCCACAGTTTGTACAAACCACTTCATACATTGGTTTTTCAAAGAATGAAGCAATTTTCATTTTCTCACCTTTATAGGCCACTGATAATGCACCTATATTCTGAAGTTGATCACAAGATCGAACACAACGCTGACAGCGAATACATTTGGAATCATCTTTAATAATTGAAGGAGAAAAGTAGTCAATAGAATAGTCTTTTAAAGATACTAAATCAATCAGGCCATCCTCTCCTATTAAATATTCTGAGGATAAGTGTTGTAACTCACAAACTCCATTTTTATAACATCTTGTACATTCAGCCCTATGCTCTGATACCAACAACTCAATAACGCTTTTACGAGCATTTCTAACCTTTAAGCTATTGGTTAATATCTCCATTCCTTCAGAAGCAGGAGTTGCACATGATGGCACCAAACGGTCACTTCCCATCTGCTCGACTACACAAACCCTACAATTACCTGCCACACATAAATCTTCATGATAACATAGAGTTGGAATTTTTATATTGAGTTTCTTTGCAGCCTCAAGAATTGTAGCTCCTTTATCAACGCTAACTTGTATATGATCTATTGTTAAATTTATTTTACTCATCATTCATTCATTTATGATTAATAAATCATTTCTTCTTTAAAGTTCTCTACAATTGAAGAAAAGGAATTAGCCACTGATTGTCCTAACCCACATTTTGCTGTCACTCTCATATTCTCTGCCAGCCCAAGTAGTTTCTCCAGATATTCAGACGACTTTTCTCCCTTTTTAACGGCTTCTATACCCAGTAAAAGTTGCTGTGTTCCTACTCTACAAGGCGTACATTGTCCACAACTCTCTTCAACAAAAAACTCAAGATAATTGTGCAACACATTATACATACTTCTTGAAGAGTTAAAGATCATCATAGAACCACCTGTAGGGAGTGAAACCCCGGTTAATTTCCCTTGATATCCAATCTTAGTTTTTTCAAATTTCTTTCTGGGAACACAAAAACCAGAAGCTCCTCCTACCTGAACAGCTTTGGCATCTCCATCTCCAAAATCTTCTACAAACTTCTGAAGTGACATACCAAATTCCAGTTCATATATACCGGGAATTGGAGTATCGCCAGATACACTAAATACTTTTGAACCTCTGGAATCCTGAACTCCCAAGTCCTTAAACTTATCTGGTCCATATTTAAAAATGGAAAATGTGTGTGCCAGAGTTTCAACATTATTAATTACTGTTGGCATTTTACGATAACCGGATTGCGTTGGAAATGGAGGTTTATTTCTGGGTTCTCCTCTATGCCCTTCCATACTTTCAAACAATGCACTTTCTTCGCCACAGATATAAGCTCCACTACCTAAAAATATCTTCACCCTGAAATCAAAACCAATTTTATTTAACAACACATGAAAATCATCAATAATCTCAGTTAATGGTTCTACCAAAAACTTATACTCCCCACGTAAATAAATAAACCCTTCATGCGCACCAATAACCTTTGCGCACACAGCCATCCCAATAAGTACTTTGATAGGTACCTGACTCAAAATCTCGCGATCTTTAAATGTTCCGGGTTCTCCTTCATCTGCATTGCATATCACATATTTAAAATCACCTTCAGCTTCAGAGGCTAATTTCCATTTTAAACCAGTAGGATATCCTGCTCCACCTCTTCCCTTCAGTCCCGAAATAATTAAATCATTAACAATATCTTGGTTCGATCTTTTAAATGTCTTTGTAAGGATTTGTTCTCCATCTTGCTCATTTTTAAATATGAGGTCTAACCTTTGTAGATTTTTTTTTGGCATAGCTATTTAGTTTAAATCAGGGTTTGACGTCTTTGATGTTTCGTTTAACTTAATACGCTGTATTATCTCTCTTACTTTTTCTGGATTCAATTCGGTATAAGGTTCATCATTAATTAACATAGCTGGTCCCTTATGACATTGACCTAAACAATTTGTTTCCAACAACGTAAACTTGCCATCCAGTGTAGTCTCTCCTAGCTTAATTTTCAGACCTTTCTCGAGTTCCTGTATAATCTGATTCTTTCCATGCATCATACAGGTAATTGTTTTACACACTCTGATAATATACTTTCCCATAGGTCGTGTATTAAGGAAAGAGTAAAATGATGCGGTTCCAAAAACCCGAGCGGCAGAAATATCAAGCTCTCGGGCTATCTCTACCATAGCTTCCTCTGAAAGATATTTATGCTGTTCAACTACCCCTTGCAAAATTGGCAGGAGGCTTTCTTGATATCGTCCATGCTTATCAGCCAACGATTTAACCAGGTTAGTTATTTCAGACATAGTAAGTGATTTTGGTATTATAAAACTTAAATAGAGAATTATTTCCTTAATAATTTAATACTTTTTAACAGTTATTAAAGTGACTATTATCATGTATTTTTATTTAGAAGCGGTATAAGCTAGCCTATTAAAGATGTTCTTCTTTAACTTCAGTAATTTGAGATAAACCTCAAAACTTCTATTTTTGCGGGGAAATCCATAAGGAAACATGAGGAATAAAAAATTACAGGAAAAAATTGATCAGGGAGAGCATCAACAGCAAGACTTTAAATTTGCGATTAACGACTCGAAAAAAATTGCCCGATCATTAGCTGCTTTTGCCAATACTGATGGAGGTAGTTTACTTGTTGGAGTAAAAGACAATGGCAAAATTGCAGGGGTAGCCTCGGAAGAAGAGTACTATATGATTGAAGCTGCTGCTAAAATGTACTGTAAACCACCTGTAAACTTTGAAGTATTTGAATGGAAAAGTGAAGGAAAAACAGTGCTTGAAATCATTATTCCACAAAGTGATTTAAAACCTCATAAAGCTCCAACTAAAGAAGGCAAATACAAAGTATATATTAGAGTGAAAGATCAGAATTTGTTAGCTAACAAAATCTTATTGGAATACTGGAAAGCACAGAAAAGAAATAAAAATCAATTATTACAACTTAATCCACCTGAAAAATTCTTATTAGATTATTTGTCTGAAAATGAGTCAATATCATTTACTCGTTTCTATAAAAGGGCAAATATATCAAGATACAAAGCTGAAAAAATATTAATCAGTTTGCTTTGTATGAATATTATTGAAATAAATTTTACTGAAAAAGAAGTGTACTATACCCTTTCTGTAAAAAATAATGAGGATAGCTACTCTTCCTTTGAGTAAAGCAAATACTTATCCCGTAATAATGAAAACTTTTGTAAATCCCCTTCCCATTTAGCTCTTATTTCCTGCTCTGATAATCCATTTTTGATATCTTCATATAATTGTCTGTTTCCAGCCAAAAGATTGAACCATCTCTCATCAAACTTAAAGTCCTCATTAATTTTAAGTTCATTATAAAACTTTAAGAAGTAATATAGAGAGAATTGATGTGTCAACGATTCACTTCTTAAATCTACCCCATAACACTTTTTATCTTGCTGTTTAGGAGATTTGCTCATTCCTTCAATACTTTTAGGTGTAAATGAAAATGAACCACAAACCGAATCCGGATATCCAATAACCTGAAATGGGAAATATGTTCCTCTACCTATACTTATGTTTGTGGCCTCAAAAAAACATAATGATGGATATAAACGTATCGACAGATAATTAGGTAAATTTGGTGATGGTTTAACCGGTAAATGATAAGCTATTGAATGATCCCAGTTTTTAACTTTTATTACAGTCAAATCACATGTTAACTGATCTTCAAGCCACAACTCTCCATTTATCATTTTAGCTAGTTCCCCAACTGTTAATCCATGTACTACAGGTATTGGATGCATGCCAACAAATGATTTGTATTCCTTATTTAAAACAGGACCGTCAAAATAGTTTCCATTAGGATTTGGTCTATCTAACACAATAAATTTAACATTAGACTTAGCGCAGGCCTCCATCATATAATGCATCGTACTAATATAGGTATAGAATCTGACTCCAACATCCTGAATGTCAAAAACAACTACATCTATATTCTTAAGCATTTCTGCAGATGGCTTTCGATTCTTTCCGTATAAAGAAATAATAGGCAAACCTGTCTTTTGATCTATATCATTAGCCACATGCTCACCGGCGTCATTTTTCCCACGAAATCCATGTTCTGGCGCAAAAATTTTAACAACTTTAATGTCTTTGGCTATTAAAGTATCCAAAAGATGAACACCTTGAACCAGTGAAGAATGGTTTACCAACAAACCTATTCGTTTACCCTTAATAAGAGGAATATAGTCTTCAAAATTACTTGCTCCAACCTTTATCTCTTTTTCTGAGTTTTGTGTTGCCGTACAAGCAGAAAAGTTTAGAACAATTACTAATAAAAGGATAATACTGCGTAACATAAGATAAAGTTTTTGAACCAGATCTATGGAAGATATATTGAGTAGGATCCAATTTATGAATCCTACATTTTTTATTTATGCTTGAGGTGTTGTTCCTCCAAAGTTCATAGGAATATTTCCTGCTCCAGGATGTCCATCTTCGATATTTTTAATAGGCCCATGTAATGATTCATATCGTTGAATATTATCTTTTAGTGCCATCATTAACCTTTTAGCATGTTCCGGAGTTACTACAATTCTTGATTTTACTGGTGCTTTTGGTATCCCTGGCATTACTCTAATAAAGTCTAATACAAATTCTGATGGAGAATGAGTTATAACAGCTAAATTGGAATAAACACCCTGAGCTACTTCTTCAGTTAACTCAATATTAATTTGATTTTTATTTTTCTTTTCGTCCATGATATTTTTTTATAAAATTATAAATCTCAACTAGATAAAAAAAGGGAAGCATAAAATACTTCCCTTTTTGAATTATGATTAAAATTTAATCTTACTCTTCCTCAACTTCAGTTTTGGTAACAAGTTTATCAAATTCTTCTTGAGAACCCACAACCAAATTACTTAAAGCACGTTGACCTGTACCAGCAGGAATTAAGTGACCACAGATTACATTTTCTTTTAATCCTTCTAATTGGTCAATTTTTCCTGAAATAGCTGCCTCATTAAGAACTTTTGTAGTTTCCTGGAAGGAAGCTGCAGACATAAAGCTCTTAGTTTGAAGTGCTGCTCTTGTGATACCTTGTAATACCTGACTGGATGTTGCAGGAACTGCATCTCTAGCCTCTACAAGTTTAAGGTCTCTACGTTTCAACTGAGAGTTTTCATCTCTTAGTCTTCGGGCAGTAATTATCTGACCAGGACGCAAATTCTGAGAATCACCAGGTTCAACAACCACTTTCTTATTAAAGATATGGTCATTTTCATGCATAAACTCTAATTTGTCAACAATTTGTTTCTCAAGGAATTTGGTATCACCTGGATCAACAATATCAACTTTACGCATCATCTGGCGAACGATAATTTCAAAGTGCTTATCGTTAATTTTTACACCCTGTAAACGATATACATCTTGAACCTCATTTACAATATATTCCTGAACAGCAGTAGGTCCCATGATATGAAGAATATCTGAAGGTGTAGTAGCTCCATCTGATAATGGAATACCTGCACGAACATAATCATTCTCCTGAACAAGTATTTGTTTAGATAATGGTACCAAATACTTTTTCACCTGACCATTTTTAGAAGTAACAATAATCTCACGATTACCACGCTTGATTTTTCCAAAAGCTACTTCACCATCTATTTCAGAAACAACCGCAGGGTTAGATGGGTTACGAGCTTCAAAAAGCTCAGTAACACGAGGAAGACCCCCTGTGATATCGCCCGCTTTACCTATTGCTCTAGGTATTTTAGCTACAATTTCACCAATCTTAACTTTAGCTCCTTCATCAACAGAAACGTGAGCTCCTACAGGTAAGTTAAATGTTTTCAAGATTTCACCTGAATCATCAACAACTTTTAATGCAGGGTTTTTAGTTTTATCCCTTGTTTCAATAATTACTTTTTCACGGAAACCTGTTTGTTCATCAGATTCCTCTTTATAAGTAACACCATCAAGCATATTGTCAAAACTAACAATACCGGCTTTTTCTGAAACAATTACAGCATTATATGGATCCCATTCACTAATAAGGTCTCCTGCTTTAACTTCTGCACCGTTCTTAATATATAATTTAGAACCGTAAGAAATTGGATGATTGGCTAATGCAATACCAGTATTTTTATCAATAATACGTAATTCCGCTAAACGACCAATTACAATATCAATATCTTTATCCGTTTCGTCTTTAGTGGGAACAGTTCTCAATTCTTCAATTTCTGCAATACCATCATATTTTGCAACGATACTATTTTGTGAAGAAATATTACCTGCAGTACCCCCTACGTGGAATGTACGTAGTGTAAGCTGTGTTCCTGGTTCACCAATTGACTGAGCAGCAATAACACCGACTGCCTCTCCTATATGAACAAAGTTTCCTGTTGCTAAGTTACGTCCGTAACATTTAGCACATACTCCAACTTTAGATTCACAAGTAAGTACAGATCGAATTTCAACTCTTTCTAATGGCGAATCTTCAATGATTCTTGCTTTAACTTCATCAATCTCTTCACCTGATTCAACAATCAAGTCACCTGTAGATGGATGGTAAACATCATGAACAGAAACTCTACCAAGAATTCTTTCATATAATGTAGCCACTACATCTTCATTATTCTTAATTGCAGTTGCAGTTAATCCTCTTAATGTTCCACAATCATTTTCTGTGATAATAACATCCTGAGATACATCTACCAAACGACGAGTTAAGTATCCTGCATCGGCAGTTTTAAGAGCGGTATCCGCAAGACCTTTACGAGCACCGTGAGTAGAAATAAAGTACTCAAGTACAGAAAGACCTTCCCTAAAGTTAGAAAGAATTGGGTTTTCAATAATCTGACCACCCTCAGCTCCTGACTTTTGAGGTTTCGCCATCAGTCCCCTCATACCAGACAACTGACGAATCTGCTCTTTAGAACCCCTCGCACCTGAATCAAGCATCATGTATACAGCATTAAATCCTTGATTATCGGTACTCAACTGTGTCATCAGAGTATTTGTTAAACGAGCATTAACATGCGTCCAAATATCAATAATCTGATTATAACGTTCGTTGTTAGTAATGAATCCCATATTATAGTTATTCTTTACTTCTTCAACTTCTGCATATCCCTCTTCAACCATTTTGGTTTTAGCTTCAGGGATAATTACATCACCAAGGTTAAATGAAAGACCTCCTTCGAATGCCATTCTATATCCAAGGTTCTTAATATCATCAAGGAAAGCAGCAGTACGTGGAGTACCACATATCTTCTGTACTCTACCAATGATATCTCTCAACGCCTTTTTAGTCAATACATCATTAATAAAACCTGACTCTCTAGGAGCAAACTCATTAAATAAAATACGACCAACAGTTGATTCTATAATTTGTAGTTCAGGTACACTATCTTTATTTAAGTCGTAACCTTTCACTTTTACTGCAGCATGTAAATCAACTTTTCCTTCATTGTAAGCAATCTTTACTTCTTCTAATGAATAAAAAGTCAATCCTTCACCTTTAGCACCTTCACGAGCTTTAGTCATATAATAAAGCCCAAGAACCATATCCTGAGATGGTACAGTAATAGGTGCACCGTTTGCTGGGTTTAAGATATTCTGCGAAGCCAACATTAACATCTGAGCCTCCAGAATAGCAGCATGTCCTAATGGTAAGTGAACAGCCATCTGGTCACCATCAAAGTCGGCGTTAAATGCCGCACACGCTAATGGGTGTAACTGAATAGCTTTTCCTTCAATTAACTTAGGTTGGAATGCCTGAATACCTAAACGGTGAAGTGTTGGGGCACGGTTAAGTAATACCGGATGTCCTTTCAATACATTTTCGAGGATATCCCAAACTACAGGATCTTTACGATCTACAATTTTCTTTGCAGATTTAACCGTTTTTACAATTCCCCTTTCAATTAACTTACGTATTACAAAAGGCTTATAAAGCTCAGCTGCCATACCCTTAGGAAGACCACACTCATGCATCTTCAATTCAGGTCCTACAACAATTACAGAACGAGCCGAATAATCTACCCTTTTACCTAATAAGTTTTGACGGAAACGACCTTGCTTACCTTTTAAACTATCACTTAATGATTTTAAAGGACGGTTAGCATCCGTTTTAACTGCATTAGCTTTACGTGAGTTATCAAATAATGAATCAACAGATTCCTGAAGCATACGTTTCTCATTACGCAAAATCACTTCCGGAGCTTTGATTTCAATTAATCTCTTTAAACGGTTATTTCTAATAATAACCCTTCTATATAAATCATTAAGATCTGATGTCGCAAATCTACCTCCATCCAAAGGTACTAATGGACGTAATTCTGGAGGAATAACAGGAACCACCTTAACAACCATCCACTCAGGACGGTTTCTTCCTACTGATTCACGGAAAGACTCAACAACCTGAAGACGCTTAAGTGCTTCATTCTTTCTTTGTTGAGAAGTTTCTGTATTTGCTTTGTGTCTTAAGTCATATGAAAGACCATCCAAATCTAATCTTGATAAAATCATATGCAGAGCTTCTGCACCCATTTTAGCAATAAATTTATTTGGATCATCATCTTCTAAATATTGATTTTCTTTTGGAAGTGTATCAAGAATATCTAAATACTCTTCTTCAGTAAGAAAATCCATATATTGAATTCCATCTTCTGCTTTGATACCTGCTTGAATGACTACATATCTTTCATAATAAATGATAGAATCAAGCTTCTTAGTTGGTAATCCTAGTAAATAACCTATTTTATTAGGTAATGATTTAAAATACCAAATATGAGCGACAGGTACTACTAACGAAATATGCCCCATTCTTTCACGGCGCACTTTCTTTTCAGTTACTTCAACACCACATCGGTCACAAACAATACCACGGTATCTAATTCTTTTATATTTACCACAGTGACACTCATAATCCTTTACTGGTCCAAAAATTCTTTCACAGAATAATCCGTCCCTCTCTGGTTTATAAGTTCTATAGTTAATGGTCTCTGGTTTTAAAACCTCACCACTTGATCTTTCTAAGATTTCTTCTGGTGAAGCTAACCCGATAGAGATTTTTGTAAAATTACTCTTTACTTTCTGATCTCTTCTGAATGCCATATGTCAACGTCTTCTATTAATTTTAAAACAAATAAGGCAATCATTGAATAATGCAATGCACTATCCAATGATAGTAAGGCTTTAATCAAGGTTTACACTTAAACCAAGACCTCTAAGCTCATGTAATAACACGTTAAGTGATTCTGGAATTCCTGGAGTAGGAAGAGAATCTCCCTTAACAATAGCTTCATAAGCTTTTGCACGTCCCATTACATCATCAGACTTAACAGTTAAAATTTCCTGAAGGATATTAGCTGCACCAAATGCCTCTAAAGCCCAAACTTCCATTTCTCCAAAACGCTGACCTCCAAACTGAGCTTTACCTCCTAGTGGTTGCTGCGTAATTAATGAATAAGGACCAATAGAACGAGCATGCATTTTATCCTCAACCATGTGTCCGAGTTTAAGCATATAAATAACACCTACAGTTGCTGGCTGGTGGAATCTGGTACCAGTACCTCCATCATAAAGATAACTTTTACCATATTGTGGCACACCTGCTTTTTCTGTATATGAATCCATATCTGCAAAACTTGCTCCATCAAAAATTGGAGTCGCAAATTTAAGTCCAAGCTCTTTACCAGCCCATCCTAAAACAGTTTCGTAAATCTGTCCAAGGTTCATCCTTGAAGGCACACCTAGAGGGTTCAATACGATATCAACAGGAGAACCATCCTCTAAGAATGGCATATCTTCGGCACGAACAATTCGGGATACAATACCCTTATTACCATGTCGTCCCGCCATTTTATCTCCGATTGAGATTTTACGTTTTTTAGCAATATAAACTTTTGCTAGTTGAACAATACCTGCTGGTAGTTCATCACCAATAGTTAGATTATACTTCTGACGTTTCTCTTTAGCCTCAAATTCCTGGAACTTCATCAAATAATTATGAACCACTCTTTGAATTAATTCATTCTTATCTGTATCTGTAGTCCATTTATTTGGATCAATATTATGATAGTCAATATCCTGAAGGATCTTTTGTGTAAACTTAGTTCCCTTAGAAACAATATCAACTCCAAAATAATCTTGTACTCCTTGAGAAGTTTTACCGTTAACCAGAGTAAATAATTTATCTACCAAACGGTTTCTCAAGTCAGCTACTGATCTGTCAAATTCCTCATCAATTTTAGCAATCAATGGTTTGTCTGAAGATCTGGCTTTTCTATCTTTAATAATACGAGAGAATAATTTCTTATCAATCACAACTCCTTTTAATGAAGGAGAAGCTTTTAATGATGCATCTTTTACATCACCCGCTTTTTCACCAAATATTGCTCTTAATAATTTTTCTTCAGGTGTTGGATCACTTTCACCCTTAGGAGTAATTTTACCAATTAAAATATCTCCAGGATTTACATGTGCCCCTACACGAATTAAACCATTTTCATCAAGATCTTTAGTTGCCTCTTCACTAACGTTAGGAATATCCGATGTAAGTTCTTCTAATCCTCGTTTTGTATCACGAACTTCTAATGAATATTCATCAATATGTACAGAAGTAAAAATATCTTCTCTTACAACTCTTTCTGAAATAACAATCGCATCCTCAAAGTTATAACCTTTCCAAGGCATAAATGCCACTTTAAGGTTACGTCCTAATGCTAATTCTCCTTTTTCAGTTGAATATCCCTGAGTCAGTATCTGACCAGCTTTAACTCTTTGACCAGTAACAACCAATGGCTTTAAGTCAATACAAGTACTCTGGTTCGTTTTCTGATACTTCGTAATTTTATATCTCTTAGTATCGTTATTAAAACTAACGAACTTCTCATTTTCAGTAAGATCATATTTAATTACAATCTCTTCTGCATCTACATACTCAATAACACCATCCTTTTCAGCAACGACGTTTGTTCTTGAGTCGCGAATTAATTTTCCTTCTAGTCCAGTACCTACGATTGGAGCTTCAGGCCTTAACAATGGAACAGCCTGACGCATCATGTTAGATCCCATCAACGCACGGTTCGCATCATCATGCTCTAAGAAAGGAATTAATGATGCCGCAACTGATGCAATTTGGTTTGGAGCTACATCCATCAAGTGAATTTCTTCCGGACCAGCTACAGGATAATCAGCCTCAAGACGAGCTTTAACTCTTGAATTAACAAAGTTTCCTTCTTCATCAAGAGGTGCGTTTGCCTGAGCAATAATTAACTCTTCTTCTTCCTCTGCACTTAAATATTCTACTCCTGCTTCAGATAGATCTACCTGACCATTTGTTACCTTACGGTAAGGAGTTTCAATAAATCCAAGATCATTGATCTTAGCAAATACACAAAGTGAAGATATCAAACCAATGTTTGGACCTTCCGGTGTTTCAATTGGACATAAACGACCATAGTGAGTATAGTGAACATCCCTTACCTCAAAACCTGCTCTTTCACGAGAAAGACCTCCAGGTCCTAATGCTGACATTCTTCGTTTATGTGTGATCTCCGCTAATGGATTGGTTTGATCCATAAACTGAGATAATGCATTAGTTCCAAAGAAACTATTTATAACAGATGATAATGTTTTACTATTAATTAACTCAATAGGGGTAAACACCTCATTGTCACGAACATTCATTCTTTCACGTATTGTACGAGCCATACGTGCTAAACCAACACCAAACTGATTACCCAATTGTTCACCAACGGTACGAACACGACGGTTACTTAAGTGGTCAATATCATCAACCTCCGTTTTAGAGTTGATCAGTTCAATTAAATATTTGATGATTTGAATAATATCAGATTTAGTTAATACCTTAGTATCCATTTCTGTCTCTAAACCTAACTTTTTATTCAATCGATAACGTCCAACTTCTCCTAAATCATAACGCTTATCAGAAAAGAATAACTTATCAATAACATCACGAGCTGTAGCCTCATCAGGTGGCTCAGCATTACGTAATTGACGATAAATGTGTAACACAGCTTCTTTTTCGGAGTTACATGGATCCTTTTGAAGTGTGTTGTATATAATAGCAAAATCAGATAAATTCTGATTCTCTTTATGTAACAAAATAGTTTTAGCACCAGAATCTACAATCTCATCAATGTGCTCAGGTTCGATAATTGTTTCACGATCGATAATAACTTCATTACGTTCGATTGAAACAACCTCACCTGTATCCTCATCCACAAAGTCCTCAATCCAAGTTTTAAGGACACGGGCAGCTAATTTTCTACCAACAACTTTTTTTAATCCTGATTTTGAAACTTTTATTTCATCAGCTAAATCAAAGATTTCTAAAATTTCTTTATCACTTTCGTACCCAATAGCACGTAAAAGTGTTGTTACAGGTAATTTTTTCTTCCTATCGATGTAGGCATACATCACACTGTTAATATCAGTAGCAAACTCAATCCACGATCCTTTAAAAGGAATAATACGTGCTGAATAAAGTTTAGTACCGTTAGCATGAGTACTTTGACCGAAGAAAACACCAGGTGAACGGTGTAGCTGAGATACAACTACCCTTTCTGCACCATTGATGATAAAACTACCTTTATCGGTCATATATGGAACAGTTCCAAGATATACATCTTGAACAACTGTATCAAAATCTTCGTGTTCAGGATCGGTACAGTATAATTTTAACTTTGCCTTTAATGGTACACTAAAGGTAAGTCCACGTTCGATACATTCTTGAATGGTGTATCGAGGAGGGTCAATACCGAAGTCAAGAAACTCAAGTACAAAGTTGTTTCTTGTATCCGTGATTGGGAAGTTTTCTTGAAAAACCTGATATAATCCCTCTTCGCGTCTTTCCTCAAGAGTCGTGCCTTGTTGGAAAAACTCACGGAATGATTTTAATTGGATTTCTAAAAAATCAGGATAATCTAACTGATTTTTAATAGAAGCAAAGCTAATCCTTTCGCTTGTGGTATTTGGAGTCATCTATCAGCAATATTAATTGAACTTAATAACATAAATGCATAAAAAGGTCTAGGAACTTATCGTAGATAAGTCCCTAAACCGTTCCCTATATAAGGTAGTAATAATTACTTAAGTTCAACTTCTGCTCCAGCCTCAGTTAATTGAGTTTTTAATGCTTCAGCTTCTTCTTTAGAAACTTTTTCTTTTAATGGAGCAGGTGCTTTGTCAACTAATTCTTTAGCTTCTTTTAGTCCAACGCCTGTCATTTCTTTAACAAGCTTAACGATAGCTAGTTTAGAAGAACCAGCTGATTTAAGAATTACGTCAAATTCTGTTTGCTCTTCAGCAGCACCAGCATCAGCACCAGCTGCAGGTCCAGCAACAGCAACAGCTGCAGCAGCAGGCTCAATACCATATTCTTCTTTAAGGATCTCAGCAAGTTCGTTAACGTCTTTTACTGTTAAGTTAACTAATTCTTCAGCAAGCTTCTTTAAATCTGCCATTTTTCTATTTATTAAATATTAATTTTTTACTTTTTTTATTCTCTTTCTGCTAATGTTTGCAATACTCCATGTATTGTCGAGCCACCTGATTGAAGTGCAGAAATAACGTTCTTCGCTGGTGACTGTAATAGAGCGATGATATCTCCAAGTAGTTCGTCTTTAGACTTAATGTTAACAAGAGCTTCTAAATTCTCTTCTCCAACATATAAGCTCTCTTCTACGTAAGCACCTTTCAATACAGGCTTTTTATTAGCCTTAGCAAACTCTTTAATAAGTTTTGCTGGTGTGTTACCTACGTTTGAAAAGAAAATAGCTGTAGAACCTACTAAAGCATCATATAATGGTGCAAAATCTCCTTCTGACTCTTCAAGAGCTTTTTCAAAAAGGGTATTTTTTACTACCATCATTTTGATTTCTTTCTTGAAACACTCTCTACGAAGATCACTAGTTTTACCCGAGCTCATACCACCTGCATCAACCACATAAAAGTGACTGTACTCAGCAATATTTTGGGTAAGTTCCTTTACAAGTAAGCTTTTATCTTCCTTATTCATGATTCCTTTTTTCTGTTAGTTAAACATTAGGCCTCAGCCGCTTTGGTTTCAACACGAATGCCGGGACTCATGGTACTTGAAAGACTAATGCTTTTAATGTAAGTACCTTTTGCTGCAGAAGGCTTAAGTTTTAAAATAACATTTAAAAACTCTTTTGCATTCTCAACAATTTTATTCTCATCAAAGGATACTTTACCAATAGAAGCATGTATAATTCCGAATTTATCTACTTTAAAATCGATTTTACCAGCTTTTACTTCGTTTACTGCTTTACCAATTTCCATAGTAACAGTACCACTCTTAGGGTTTGGCATTAAACCGCGAGGACCTAAAACACGTCCTAACTGTCCAACTTTAGCCATAACACTAGGCATAGTAATTATTACATCAATATCGGTCCAGCCACCTTTGATTTTTTCCACGTATTCATCCAATCCAACGTAATCAGCACCTGCAGCTTTTGCTTCTTCCTCCTTATCAGGAGTACATAAAACAAGCACACGTACTTCTTTACCAGTACCATGAGGAAGAGTACAAATACCTCTTACCATCTGGTTTGCTTTTCTTGGATCAACACCTAACCGTACATCAACATCTACCGAAGCATCAAATTTTGTAGTGGTAACTTCTTTTACCAATTTGGCTGCTTCCTCAAGCGAATATTGCTTTCCGGCTTCGATTTTATCTAACGCTAACTTCTTATTTTTTGTTAGTTTTGTCATAACTCCAAAATGGTATTAATTAATTATCACCAGGGAATTCACCGTCAACAGTGATACCCATACTTCTGGCAGTTCCAGCAACCATCTTCATACCAGAGCTAACTGTAAAACAATTCAAATCCGCCATTTTATCTTCAGCAATAGCTTTCACTTGGTCCCAAGATACTGAACCTACCTTTTTACGGTTTGGTTCAGGAGAACCTCCTTTAAGCTTAGCAGCATCTAAAAGTTGAACAGCTGCCGGTGGTGTTTTGATGACAAAGTCAAAAGACTTATCAGTATACACCGAAATAACAACTGGTAAAACTTTACCTGCTTTTTCCTGAGTTCTGGCATTGAATTGCTTACAAAACTCCATAATATTTACACCTTTTGCACCTAAAGCCGGTCCAACTGGTGGTGAAGGGTTTGCTGCTCCACCTTTTATCTGCAATTTGATAAAAGTTTCTACTTCTTTAGCCATGTAGCAATTCTAATTAGTTATTTATATATATAAAGACACAAATTAATCATATTCCTTGTAGTGATAAAAGAATAACTTCTTTTATGGAAGCTTAACTTACAAGATGATATAATTTATGATTCTTTCTCTACTTGTAGAAAACTTAATTCTAATGGGGTCTTTCTTCCGAAGATTTTCACCATTACTTTTAGTTTTCTTTTCTCTTCATTTACATCCTCAATAATACCATTAAATCCATTAAATGGTCCATCAGTTACTTTAACTGTTTCACCTACAAAATAAGGCACATCCAATTCAGTATTTTCAGTATCTGACAATTCGTCAACCTTACCCAAAATTCTGTTTACTTCAGACATTCTTAATGGTACAGCACTATTATCTCTGTCTCCTAAAAATCCAATCACATTTGGTATACTTTTTAGGATATGAGGTATCTCTCCTACCAATGCCGCTTCGATCATTACATAACCAGGAAAATAATTTCTTTCCTTACTTATTTTTTTACCGTTGCGAATTTGGTATACTTTTTCTGTTGGTATTAAAACCTGGGAAATATAATCATGTAAGTTAAGTCTGTCAATCTCACTTTCTACACTCTCCTTAACTTTCTTTTCCTTTCCTCCAATGGCTCTTAATACATACCATTTCTTATCAACATTACCCATCTTCAAAAAATATTAGTAAAGTTGATTATAAACCATGTCAAGAACTTTTTCAAACGAATAATCCATGCCAAAAACAATAGCTGCAATTATAGCAGATGCTGCCATAACAACTAAAGCACTACTTTGCAACTCAGACCAAGTAGGCCAAGATGTTTTGTTCACTAATTCGTTTTGAACGTCTTTAAAATAATTTACTATTTTACTCACAAGATCTCTCTTTAATGGTTATAAATACAGGAACAGACGTTTGCAAATCAATTCCTATTCACGAACTTGCCGGATAACAACCGCCTAACGATTTTTTATCCGGCTAAGCACGGGAGGAGAGGCTCGAACTCCCGACGCCTGGTTTTGGAGACCAGTGCTCTACCAACTGAGCTACACCCGTGTATAAAAAGGAAGGGAAACCCTTCCTTTAATTCATATATTGATTACTCAATAATTTCAGTTACCTGACCAGCACCTACAGTTCTACCACCCTCACGGATAGCGAAACGAAGACCTTGATCGATAGCAACAGGGTAGATAAGCTCAACAGTGATAGAAACGTTATCACCAGGCATTACCATTTCTGTTCCTTCTTGTAAAGTAATTTCACCTGTTACATCTAATGTACGTAGGTAGAATTGAGGACGATATTTATTGTGGAAAGGAGTGTGACGACCACCTTCTTCTTTCTTCAATACGTAAACCTCAGCTTTAAATTTAGTATGAGGAGTAATTAGACCAGGAGCTCCGATAACCATACCTCTTTTCACTTCGTTTTTATCAATACCACGAAGTAATAAACCTACGTTATCACCAGCTTGTCCTTCGTCAAGAATCTTACGGAACATCTCAACTCCAGTACATACAGTCTTTTTACCTTCAGCACCTAAACCAATAATTTGCATTTCATCACCAGTGTGAATAACACCAGTTTCAATACGACCTGTAGCAACAGTACCACGACCTGTAATTGAGAATACATCCTCGATAGGCATCAAGAAAGGCTTATCAACATCACGTGGAGGAATTGGAATCCATGTATCCACTGCATCCATAAGCTCCATGATTTTATCAACCCACTGAGGCTCACCATTCAATCCACCTAAAGCAGATCCTTGGATTACAGGAGTATTATCACCATCAAACTCATAGAAGTCTAATAGTTCACGAATTTCCATTTCAACAAGCTCTAAAAGCTCCTCATCGTCAACCATATCAACTTTGTTCATGAAAACTACCAATCTTGGTACGTTTACCTGACGAGCTAATAGGATGTGCTCGCGAGTTTGAGGCATAGGACCATCAGTAGCAGCAACTACAATGATAGCTCCATCCATCTGCGCAGCACCAGTAACCATGTTCTTTACATAATCGGCGTGACCTGGACAGTCAACGTGTGCATAGTGACGATTTTCAGTTGCGTACTCTACGTGAGCACTGTTAATTGTAATACCCCTTTCTTTCTCTTCAGGAGCGTTATCAATTTGATCAAAATCTCTCGCTTCTGAAAATCCTTTTTCTGCCAATACTTTTGTAATTGCAGCAGTTAAAGTTGTTTTACCGTGGTCAACGTGACCAATTGTACCGATGTTCACGTGAGGCTTTGACCTGTCATAATGTTCTTTAGCCATAACTCGAAATAATTAGACAATTAGATATTAACTTATATTTTTTTAACTTCCGAACCAGAATAGAGCCAATGATGGGATTTGAACCCATGACCTCTTCCTTACCAAGGAAACGCTCTACCCCTGAGCTACATCGGCTGTTAAGAGCGGGAGACGGGATTCAAACCCGCGACCCTTAGCTTGGAAGGCTAATGCTCTATCAGCTGAGCTACTCCCGCTTTTGATTCGGGGCTACAAAGGTAATGAAATATTCCTCAAAAACCCTGATATCCCGATGTTTATTTCAATATTTTAATCTGGTTCTTGTGGGGAGAGCAGGATTCGAACCTACGAAGACGAAAGTCAGCGGAGTTACAGTCCGCCCCAGTTGGCCACTTTGGTATCTCCCCCAAAACACCTTTACTTTTAAAGGTTACTTTATTTCATTTAATAGGCTGATTACTTTTCAACAACCAGCCTATTTTATGCTTTTATTTTAGTGTATTAAAATCACTTTCCTAAAACGGTGTGCAAATGTATAATTATTTTTTAATACAACAAAAATATATCAGTTTTTTTAAATTATTTTGCTTTTACCTTCTCTTTCTTCTTTATCAACTGCTTACGAAGTGCTTCACAAGAAAGATCTACAGACTCCTCAAATGTTTTTGATTGTTTCTTTGCAAACATCTCTGCACCAGGTACATTCAAACTAATCTCAGCAACCTTATTATCTAACGTTTCCGACTTATCCAACTTAAGTATTACTTCAGCATCAATAATACCATCAAAAAACACATCTAACTTATTTACTTTTTGCTCGATAAAGCTTTGTAGATGATCGGCAGCATCAAACTTCACTGATTGAATTGTAATGTTCATATTAAATCCTCCATTATTTAAGACCGCGGATGGGCCTGATTATATATATCGGTTAATTTCTCAAAACTATTATGAGTATACACCTGTGTGGCATTTAAATTACTATGCCCCAATAATTCTTTTATTGCATTCAAATCTGCACCAGCATTCAACAACGATGTTGCAAATGAATGACGCAATACATGCGGACTTTTCTTATGCAAAGTAGTAACTAAAGTTAAATATTTATTTACTACCCTATATATTAATTTATGATATACGACATCACCTTTTTTGGTAAGAAAAAAAGACAACGCATTCTCTTTTCCAAAAATAACATTTCTATAATTAATATACTCCTCCACCATAGAAATTAATGATGGATACATAGGAATAATCCGAACTTTATTATACTTACCCGTAACTCTGACAACACCTTGCCCTAAATCAAAATCACGATCTTTCAAAGAGACCAGTTCCGACAACCTCATTCCGGAACCATAAAACAATTCAAGAATCATCTTATTCCTCACTCCTTCATAATCTTCAGAAAAAGGAATTTCATCTAACAAAAGATCCATTTCTGACTCCCTAACAAATACAGGTAATTTTTTTGGCAATTTTGGGGTAGGAACCCCATCTACTGGATTGACTTCAACAACTCCTTCTCGCATTAGGAATTTGAAGTACGACTTAAGCGAAGTAACTTTTCGATTTACACTTTTGGGTGCCAATCCTGAATTCACCATATCAACAATCCAATTCCGAATATGCTTCCTGGTGATCAGTGCAATCGAATCTACACCTTTCTCTTTCGAAAAAGAAATAAATTGTTCGAGATCGCAGCGATATGCAACCAACGTATATTGGGAACTGCGCTTCTCGAACTCTAAATATTTTAAAAACGATTTAATTGAAACCATCCAAGACCTATTCTACTGTTTCCGTATAAACGAATATACTAAAATTTCCAGTATTTGGTCTTAATTATTTCTCTATTCCTCGTTTTGTTGCAATTTTTGAATATAAACTGCTTTTTTAACTTCCTCTCTTCTTACTACAGAAGGCTTTGTAAAAGCTTGACGTGAACGCAATTCTCTCATTGCACCTGTCTTTTCAAATTTTCTTTTGAATTTCTTTAACGCTCTTTCAATGTTTTCACCTTCTTTAATCGGAATAACAATCATAATCTTCTCCTTTGATTTTATATTTTCGCTATATTTTTATTACTAACTCCCAAATAATCAAATGATTTCAGCATCATTCACCTCACACCTTAATTATTTGCGGGTACAAAGAAACTAAAGTTTATTCATTGCCGCAAATTTTTATTTAATATTTTTTTGTAACAGACTATAAAACACGCCAAAACACTAGAATTTTCAATGAAAATTTATTCATGCTTCAAATCCAAACCTTCTGATTTCAAATACATTTTCATCTTACTCCACTCTTCTGGTGAAATATTTTCAAATTGCAGCCCTTGAATATTTAACAGGTTCACTCCTTTCCTGATTAGATTCTTTAACTCAATAGTTTGCTTGTAATTAAAATAAGGGTGCTTACATACTTCACTTATTTTTGAATTCAAAATATCTATCTTATTAACCAATGTGGGATCAACAAAAAAACGCTTTCTAACCTCTTCATAAACCTCATCAGAAATCCCATAAACTTCCTTTACTTGGTTAATATTTATGTAACCACCTAACAACTTTCTATATTTAATTATTCTATTTGACAGCACTTTACCTATACCCTTAATTTCGCTTAATTTTAATGCATCCGAAGAATTTAACTCCAACTGCGAGACTTGAACTTCCTTTTGGTATCTTAGCTTCGAATGTTCTTTGAGCCATCCAAATAATTTTTCATCACCATATTCACTCACTTTATAACTGGGCAGTGATTTTATTATATAATTCAATTGCAAAAAAGTCTTAATGCTATCTCTAATCTCAATTGAATAAACATTTGAGTTCCAAAAATCCTCAGTTACTTTATTAAAGTCTATCCAAACAATATCATCCTCAATATGCCTTACCTTTTGGTGCGGTTTAACTTTTTCAAAGAGAACATATGCTCTATACTTACTAATAAACAGAGAATCTACACCATATACCTTTTTTAAATCATCCATGGAATATAGTTTCCCTACCTTACTACGATATCCTAATAAGGAGTTAATTTGATAGGAAGAAAATCCCAACAAAACCATTTCATGCTTTGAAACCGTATTGGGATTAAAGTAGAATAAGGAATCATATCGTATTTCCTTTTCTTTTAAAGCCCGGTTCAATTTTTCAACCTGACTCAAAAACTGCTTCTGATCTTCAGTAATTTCGGGTTTAAGAATTAAAAAGGGTAAAAAAATACGAACAACAATTACTATTGCGACAAGAATTAGAAGAATGACAATACCCTTTTGCTCATTTCGGGAATAGTAGAAAAAATCTTTCCACATAATTAATTAAGGTTTGGTTAACTAAAACTATTACAATAATCAATAGTTGAAACTACACTATAAAATCAATTAACTACCCTAAGGTAGCTAAATATTTTTGCACCTGCTCATATATACCATAAGCAGAAACTATCATGATAGCAATTGGGGCAATATACTTTAATGAAAAATAGACTGCATCAAAATACCATAAGTTAATTTTTCCATGATTAGATAACTCTGCTTTTGCTTTCTTATATCCAAATTTCCAACCAATAAACAGGCAAATTAACGCTCCTCCGAAAGGAAGGAAAATATTGGCTGCGAAGAAATCTAAGGTATCAAAAAAGTTCAATCCCAGAAATACTTCTCCATCCATATTACCCAGTGACAAGGAGCAAAATACTCCCACAAAGGATATTGACACTGATGCCAATACAACAGATACTCGTCGACTAATTTTCAACTCTTCTGACAAAAATGCAACAACCACTTCTAAAATAGAAATTGAAGATGTTAATGCTGCGATGGTTAAAAGAACAAAAAACATTACAGAAAAGATACTACCACCTGGCATCTGCATAAATACATTGGGTAATGTTTTAAAAACCAAACCTGCACCCGCTTCTGGTTTTAGATCAAAAGCAAAAACAGCAGGCAGAATTACTAACCCTGCAAGGATAGCAATGACAGTATCAGCAATAGTCACTTGCAACGCCGTTTTACCCAGGTTATTCTTTTTATCTATATATGAACCATAGGTAATTAATGTTCCCATACCCAAACTCAAAGAGAAAAAGGCATGACCTAAAGCATTTAATACACCCTCCCATGTCAATTTTGAAAAGTCCGGATTTAGAAAAAAATCTATTCCTTTCATGGCACCAGGCAAAGTCACAGAACGAAACATTAAAACAACTAAGAGAACTACCAGCAAGGGCATTAACACTTTAGAATATCTTTCAATCCCCTTTTGAATACCCATTAAAACAATAACAGCTGTTAAAACCATAAATGCAAGTTGCCACAAAACGGGATTTAGTGATTGCGAACTAAAATGATTGAAGTATGAGGATATCTCTTGAGGCGTTTTTCCTATAAAAGTCCCTTTAACGGATTCTGCCACATAATCCATAGCCCATCCGGCAACCACACCATAAAAAGATAAAATCAAGTATGCAGCACCAACACCTAAAAATCCGGTAACAAACCATACTGACTTAGGAGCTAATTTACGAAAAGCGCCAAAGGCATTTCGCTTTGCCTTGCGCCCTATCAAAAACTCCGACATCATTACAGGGAGTCCAATTGCCAGAATAAAACCAAGATAAACGAATAAAAAAGCAGCACCTCCATACTGACCGGTGATATAAGGAAACTTCCAAATATTACCCAACCCTACAGCTGATCCTGCTGCAGCTGCAATTACACCAAACTTACTACTAAATCCAGTTCGTTTATTTTCCTTTAATTCTGACATTTGATAATCATTATTATTTTTAAAGCAGCTAAAAAACAAAAAAAACACCTAAAAAAAAAGCCCCTGTCTATTCAACAAGGGGCTTAAATACATTTTTTAATGCCTTATTATAAAACATCAATACAATTAAGATCGTTAAATGCCACTTTTAATCTTTCAATTAAAGTTTCCTGACCTTTTCTTAACCATACACGAGGGTCATAATATTTTTTATTTGGCTTATCGTCACCTTCAGGGTTACCAATTTGTCCTTGAAGATACTCACGATTTGCAGCCTCATACTTACGAATTCCATCCCAAGTAGCCCATTGTGTATCTGTATCAATATTCATTTTAATCACACCATAACTAATAGCCTCTCTGATTTCTTCTAAAGTAGAACCAGAACCTCCGTGGAATACAAAGTTTACAGGATTATTTGCTAAACCATGTTTTTCTTCGATATACTTTTGTGAATTATCAAGAATTTTTGGTGTTAAAACTACATTTCCTGGCTTGTATACTCCATGAACATTACCAAATGAAGCAGCAATAGTAAAGTTTTTACCTACAGAACTTAAAGTTTCATAAGCCTGATTTACTTCTTCTGGTTGAGTATATAATAGTGCATTATCCACATCTGAGTTATCAACACCATCTTCTTCACCACCTGTAATTCCAAGCTCAATTTCGATAGTCATGCCAATTTTATTCATTCTCTCAAAATATTGCTTACATGTAGCAAGGTTTTCATCAAGAGGCTCCTCTGATAAATCTAACATGTGAGAACTAAATAAAGGCTTTCCTGTTTCAGCAAAATTCTTTTCACCAGCCTCAATTAATCCATCAATCCAAGGTAATAATTTTTTAGCAGCATGATCTGTATGAAGAATTACAGGAACTCCATAAGCTTCTGCCATTATGTGTACATGCTTTGCAGCTGAAATAGCCCCAAGAATCTGTCCTTCCTGACCAGATAAACCAACACCTTTTCCGGCATAAAAAGCAGCTCCACCATTTGACAACTGAATAATAACTGGTGAATTAACAACTTTAGCAGCCTCTAAAACACCGTTAATAGAATCTGTTCCCACTACATTTACTGCAGGAATTGCAAAACCATTATCTTTTGCAACTTGAAATAATTTGGCAACATCGTCACCTGTAACTACTCCGGGTTTAATTACGTCTAGTACTTTTCCCATGATTTTATTTGTAATTTTTGAATTTATAATTTCCAAAGTTAATATATATTATAACGACATCCTTAACAAAAAGAGAAATATAATTGTTCAACCGCATCAATAAACTATCAACTAATTTAGAATCACAACAAATTTCATCACAACCGAAGCGAACTATTTATAATAATTGCATAACAATGCAGGAATATCTATTTTTGCGCTCTCAAATTTCACTCTAGCAAATACCGACGTATTAATGCCTCTTTTGCGACACATTAGAGATGTACATACAAAAACTTTAAAACAAACATAATTTAATCAATAAATTAATAATCAAATGGCAGTTAATTACAAAGAGCTAGGCTTATCGAACACTACTGAGATGTTCAAAAAAGCTGTAGAAGGCGGGTATGCTATTCCAGCATACAACTTTAACAATCTTGAGCAAATGCAAGCAATTATCCAGGCTTGTGTTGAAACTAAATCTCCAGTTATTCTTCAAGTGTCTGCAGGTGCAAGAAAATATGCTAATGCAACTTTATTAAGAAACATGGCTAAGGGTGCTGTTGAATATGCTGAAGAATTAGGTTACAAAATTCCTGTAGTTCTTCACCTAGACCATGGTGATACTTTTGAGCTATGTAAAGATTGTATTGACAACGGATTCTCTTCTGTAATGATTGATGGTTCTCACCACTCATATGAAGAAAATGTGGAACTTACTAAAAAAGTAGTTGAATATGCTCATGCTCACGGTGTAACTGTTGAAGGCGAGCTTGGTGTTTTAGCTGGTGTTGAAGATGACGTTGTTGCTGAAGAGTCAACTTACACAAGACCTGAAGAAGTAGAAGACTTTGTAAAAAGAACTGGTGTTGACTCATTAGCTATCTCAATTGGTACTTCTCACGGAGCTCACAAATTTACGCCAGAGCAATGTACTAAAAATGAAGAAGGACTTTTAGTTCCACCTCCATTGAAATTTGATATTCTTGAAGAAATTGAAAAAAGAATCCCTGGATTCCCTATCGTACTTCATGGTTCTTCTTCTGTGCCACAAGAGCACGTTGCTACAATCAACAAATTTGGTGGTGCAATGAAAGCTGCTGTTGGTATTCCTGAAGAGCAACTACGTAAAGCTGCTAAATCAGCTGTATGTAAAATTAACATTGACTCTGATGGTCGTTTGGCTATGACTGCTGCAGTACGTCAGGTAATGGCAGAAAATCCATCAGAATTTGATCCTAGAAAATATTTAGGTCCTGCTCGTGATTTATTAAAAGAGCTTTATATGAACAAAAACATCAACGTATTAGGTTCAGCTGAACAAGCTTAATTTATACATTGATATAAAATATAAAAGCTGACTGGATTAATTTTCAGTCAGCTTTTTTTTACACTTGAAATTTGTTGTAAAAATCTTAGAAGGGATAACCTATAGCAAAGTTCATTGCAAAATCATCCCATGTATATTTTCGATTTGTTGGAATCCACCGATGACCTTTTTCTTCAACTGGATTTCTTAGTTTCATTCCTGAGTCCAGTCGAAATATAAAATATTTGAAATCAAATCTTAATCCCAAACCTGTTCCCACAGCCAACTTACTGGTAAAGTTATCAAACTCAAACAATCCTCCTTCCGGACTAATATCCTTTCGAATGGTATATATATTACCTACATCCAAAAACAAGGCACTTTCAAGTATCCAAAATAATTTAAATCGGTATTCAATATTAAATTCCAGTTTAATATCTCCTGTTTGATTATAATAATCAGCATCCTGAGAATCATATGAGCCCGGACCAATTCCTCTAACAGGCCATGCCCTAATACTATTTGCCCCACCAGAAAAGTATCTCTTTTCAAATGGCAATACATCATAATTACCATAAGGATAGCCAACTCCCAAATAAAAGCGGTAGGCCATACTATTAATTTTATTCAGATAATGATGATATCTTAAATCAATATCGCTCTGAACATATTGCGCATACCGTATGCCTAAAATTTCGTTATATCCTTCCGTATTTTTCTTAGATACTGAGCTGGCCCATAGGTTTAAAAAATTTCCCGCCTCCTCCAGATTCCAACTTACATATAAAAAGTCCTTTCTCTTATCAACTTCCTGCTGATTATAGACTAAAGAATATGACGTATTCGTGATTAAGTGATCCTGATAAGAGTAACCTAAGAACGTTCCTTGAATATCTTGTAGAAAATCATTATTAACAGTTGGAATCAAAACAAAATTAACCCCCAAAGGCGTTACCTGATGAGACACTCTCTTGCTCGAATTCCACAAATAACTAATTTTTCCGTTCGCTATCGTTCTGGTATAATCTGGTCGCTTTTGATAATTATATGCAACAGTTAAAGATGTTTTAGGATTAAAACGCTGACGGAATTTCTTAATTTGAAAAGGCATCCAGAATTTTGGAAATATAATTCTGGTTTCCACACCAAACTCCGTTGTATTAAACTGCTCACTCTGCCTGTTTAACTGGTTTTGCATGGAACCTCTTATATTAAAAGTAAATTCTTCAGCTCCTTTAAATAAATTTTTATGCTGATACTCAAGATTACCTCCTGCCCCTAAATTACCAGAAGAATTCAATCCATCAACATCAATCGAATATGATTGAAATTTTGCAGGAACCAACTGTATGAAACAATTCAAAAGTCGACTGCCATCAGTAGAACTCGTCATCCCCTCAACCTCTTCAAACCTAATATTAATAAAGCGATACAAGCGTAGACTTGACAACAAGTTTTTTGTTTTTTCAACCAAACTTGCCTGAAACAATTGCCCTGGAGTAATATATGTAGAATTAACTAACACTTCGGGTTTTACTTTCAGTTTATCGATATACATAAAGTGAAAATCACCATACTTTAAAGTATCATACTGACTATAATAGCTTTCCTTCTCATTTAAAGCTCTGTGCGGATCAAAATTTGTTCTGAAAAATACATTCTGAATTCGATAAATGGGGTGTACAAAACTAGAATCCCGATTCTTAGCAACCTCCGTACTTGCATTTTTAATCAACACAGAATCTATCACACGATTTCCACCAAGAGAACTGTCTGCTTTAAAGTATATAAACTCTTTAGAAAAACTAAAGTAACCTCTATCTCTTAAATATTTAGTAATACGTTCTCGTTCTGCATCATGCAAAGAAACATCAAATGGTCCACCCTCTTTTAGTATACTATTTTTCAGATCCTCCTCTACCAACCGTTGAATGGTTGTATCTTCAGCTTTATAACCTACATGCTCCAATACAAACTGCTTTCCGGCATCTATTACATATTTAACTTTAGCCTTTTTCTTCCTGTATTTTACTACTGTATCAACATCTGCATGATAATACCCTTTATTATGCATAAATAGTTCTAGTTGAGACATTGTTTGTCCCAACAAAAATCCATCATACAAAACAGGCTCCTCACCTATTCGTTTTAACCACTTATTAAAACCTTTCGTGGTATCCTTCCCTGCTAAATTATATAACCACAAATGAAACTTAAACATCCCAAAAATCTGAATATTAGGATCTTGCTTCATATATGGAGTAAATCTTTCTTTTGGAATATTTTTGGCAGTATTATGAATATCTACTTTATCTAACAGATATTCGTTTTCTGGCACATGTTTTACAGTGCTACAACTACTAATAATTAGAACCAGAATGATATAATAAAGAACTTTCTTCAATGTACGTACTTACTTTTTATTGCTAAAATATCAGATTAGATTTAAACTTGAGATATTTTTTGACACCCATGTGCAATTTTTATGCAAAAGTATCTAAATCCGATGGAATAAAGTAAATTTGCAACTGTTTAAACAATAAAAAATGATCAGTCAGAGTAAAATAAAATTAATCAATTCACTTTCTAAGAAAAAGTACAGAGATATCCATCAGCTTTTTATTGCTGAAGGAGAAAAATTAGTATCTGACTTATCAGATTCCTCAACAAATATCAAATGGTTGTTTGCTTCTAAAGATTGGATTGTAAATAATCCATCTATAAATGCAAATGAAATACATGAATGTGAAGAATCTCAACTAAAAAAGATTACACAACTAAAGACAGCTCCTCCTGTAATTGCCATTTGCAGTATCACAGAACAAGATATTCAGAACCAGCCTATTGATCAGGAATTAACCCTTGCACTTGATGATATTCAAGATCCAGGAAATCTTGGAACGATCATCCGACTTGCAGATTGGTTTGGTGTTAAAAACATTGTATGCTCTCAACAAACTGCCGACGCTTATAATCCGAAAGTTATACAGGCAACAATGGGTGCAATTGCCAGAACCAAGATATTTTATTCTGATTTAGAACAGTTTTTACATCAAGCTAAAGAGAAAAACATTTCCATATATGGTACTTTTTTAGATGGCGAGGATATCTATAAAAAAGAATTAAATTCCTCTGGAATTATAGTAATGGGAAATGAAGGAAAAGGAATTTCATCAAAAATAGAATCTCTGGTTTCGGATAAACTATTAATCCCATCCTTTTCTACAAACCCAATCCATTCTGAATCATTAAATGTTTCTACTGCAACAGCAATAACTCTAAGTGAATTCAGGAGAAGATTTTAGAAAAATAACATACCTAAATTATATAGCCTAGAATGTTCCTTGAAGCATTTGACTGACAGCATCTGCACATTTCTCACCATCAATTGCTGATGATGCGATACCTCCGGCATATCCGGCTCCTTCCCCACATGGGAAAAGTCCTTCTATCTGAGTATGCTGAAAAGTAATAGGATCACGAGGTATTCTCACAGGCGAAGAAGTTCTGGATTCTGTTCCGATCACAATTGCTTCAGGATCAATAAAACCTTTAGCCCATTTTCCAAACTGTTTAAATCCTCCCTGAAGTCTGTTAGTAATACCCTCAGGTAAAACAAAATGTAAAGGAGAGGCAATCGCTCCGGGAACATAAGACGTAGGTGGTAAATCAAATGATAATTTAGATCCCACGAAATCCGTTAAACGCTGGGCTGGTGCAATTAAATTACTTCCTCCATTAACATAACATAATCTTTCAACCTCTTTTTGATATTCTAAACCAGCCAAAATACCATGCTTTTTAAATTCAGCGGGAATATCTTCCGGACGAATTTCTACAACCATTCCGGAATTAGCAAATGGTGAATTCCTCCTTGATGGAGACATACCGTTAACAACCATCTCATTCTCACCAGTCATAGCAGGTACCACAAAACCACCGGGACACATACAAAAAGAATAAACACCTCTTTCCTCAACCTGACATGAGAAACTATAAGAAGCAGCCGGCAAATATTTACCTCTTCCTTCTGGAGAGTGATATTGAATTTCATCAATTAATTCTTGCGGATGTTCAACACGTACACCCATTGCCCACGTCTTAGCTTCAAGATCAATCGCTTTATGATGAAGCATACTATAAACATCACGTGCCGAATGACCAGTAGCCAACACTACCGCTTTTGCTGAAATTTTAGAATTGTCTTTTAAAACAACCCCTGTAACTTTCTGGCCATCCAGCATTAAATCCACAACATGGGAATTAAATAACACTTCACCTCCTGCTTTAATAATGGATTGACGCATAGATTTTATAACTCCAGGTAATTTATCTGTTCCAATATGAGGATGTGAGTCGATTAAAATATCATCCTGCGCTCCATGAAAACGCAATACATTCAATATCTTTTTAAAATCGCCTCTCTTTGTACTTCTGGTATACAATTTCCCGTCAGAAAAAGTTCCGGCTCCGCCTTCTCCAAAAGCATAATTTGATTCCGGATTAACAGGATTATTTCTGTTTAATAAGGCGATATCCTTTTTTCGTTCATTTACATCCTTACCTCTTTCTAATACAATTGGTTTTAAACCTAATTCAATCAATCGAAGTGCAGCAAACAAACCTCCAGGACCTGCTCCAACTACTACAACCTCTGGTTTATTGGAAACATCTGGATATTCAAATTTTACAATTTCAGGTTCCGGAGCTGGACTATTAGCATAAACATCAAGATACAACTGAACCATTACCTGACGCTGACGGGCGTCAATTGATCTTTTACGAATCCTTATCGCAGTGATCTTATCTGGGCTCACCTTCATCTTTTTTGCTACTAATGATTTGTAGTACTTTTCATCAGAAGCCTCTTGCGGAGTTAATCTTAAAGCTATATCCTTCTTCATCCTCAGTTAAAATTGTGGCGCAAAGATAGTAAAATTAGCCTTATGCTAAACCCCGTCTTAAAATGAAGTAATTTATCAATAAAATACTGAAAGAGTAGATTTTATTAATTTTCTCGACTATAGTTTAGCCTTGCGTTGCAAAAAGGAGAGCATCTAGAAGTCTAAGACTGAGGTAAATTATATTAGTATACTCACCAAAGGGCCTTTAGGCCTGTTTTCTTAGTAGAAATCAGCTGATGTATGTAATAAAGGGGCGTAGTCCTGTTGTCTTAAACCGGGCCATACCATTCAAAAAGATATTTAGGATCAAAGTTAATATCAAATTTTTTAAGGAATGATAGATACTCATCTTTAAAACATCTTTTTTTATGATGTTCTGGTTGATTTAATATCACATCTGTCCTAAATAAAAAAAAAGAATTCAATTCTTTAGCAGGTTCTACATTGGCCTCAGCCAGTGAACAAAAAAACAAAGTTAGTTTGACGGTTAAAAATCGATTTTGTTTGAACGCAGTGAGTTTAAACGATTTCAGTCAAATCACCGTAGTTTTTTGAGAGAAGTGGGTGTAGCCTTGATTTTCTTTGCTTCGTTTCTTGTATTAAGACAAGAAATGAAGTCGGGTCTGGGTGAAACGCCAGTTAAAAGAAATATTTTGGACAGCTCTGATTTAAAATATATTTTATCACTATGTCGGTTTGTGATTTAGAATATGTAAATGCACCATATCCATCCTGCCATGAGAAATGCCCAAGTAAAAAGCTTTTATCGTTAATCTATTTTGAAGAACCAGCTTTTATTTGTTCAATAAGCTTTGAGATCGATATAGTTGGATGTATCCCTACTAAAATATGTGTATGATCCGGATTACAGAAAACAGCAAGAGGTTTTGATTTGTGCTTGGTTGCAAGTCCACATATTATTTTTTCTAATTCGTTTCTGAACTCTTCATTTATTAAGTTTTCTCTACCTTGAACGGAAAAAACATATTGAACGAAAAGTTGGGTATAGGTATTGGCCATAATAAAAACTTAAGATAACAGAGCTAACGCCCCTATATTTATTTACTAAATCAATTTCTACTAAGAAATTAGGGCTACGCCCCTTAATCATCTACAGAAGAGATAAATATAGATAAAACAATAAAAAACAGAATGTTGAAAGAATTTCTACTCAAAATAAAAGGATAATACAAATATTCTTGAAGTAAGCTTATCTATGGCTTCTGTATATTTGGCATCCAAAATATCTCCTGTCCCTTTATGGTCCAAGACATCCATTGTACCAATAGATATTTTAAGTTCTGTAGATAACCTAAAGTAGTTCAAGTAGGAATCAAAACCCACACCTACTTCATAATATAAGTCAAGGTTTTTAAGCAACATTCTATCTTGCTTATTCTTTGCTAAATCAAATCTCGGGTTTATACCTGCAACAAGATATGGTTTGAAATTATGCATTCTGTCAGATCCATACTTTAACATAATGGGCATCTCTAAAAATGTTGATTTTATTTGTAGAGGATCGGCCATATCAACACTGCTCGTAGCATTTGGGTTTGGATTATCATTTAATGTTTCAGGATTACCATCATTATAAATATAAGTCAGATTTCTTTGTCCAAATGAAATACCTGGAAGCACACGAAGATTTAAATTTTGTCTCAACTTTAAACTAGATACAATACCCAGATTAATTCCAGGAGTTAAATCTAACACCTCAGCATACATAGGCACTCCGTTATTATTAGCATTACTTACGCTCGTATGCCTTACTGCAAAATTCATGGTATTAAATCCAATGATAAAACCAAAGTGAATCTTTTTTTCATCGAAGGTAGTCAAGTTTGGCACCTTTTTATTTGTTTTTTGTGCCGAAGCATTAACACATAAAAAAGAAAGCAAACTCAAGAAAAATATGTACTTAATTTGTTTTATCATTTTAGTTTTTCAAATCTAACAGACTTTTGATACATAAACCCTTTTACAAAACTCAATAATTAAACTTTTATTGTATTTCTTTTTGAGCAAAATATATTGTGGCAACTCCAAAAGTTTGTCTCCAAACTCTTAAACTTTTAAAACCTGCCTTATTTAACTCTGTAACAAAAGCATCTCCTTCCGGGAAAGCTGCTACTGATTCAGGTAAGTAAGTATATGCTGCTTTATCCTTAGATAGAAGACCTCCCCACCATGGTAATATTTTGGTTGAGTAAAACTGGTAAATCTGTTTGAATGGAAATTGTGATGGATTTGAAAATTCCAAAACCATAAATTTACCTCCTGGTTTCAAAACTCTATTTATTTCGACTAGGCCTTTATTTAAATTTTCAAAATTCCTTACTCCAAATGCAACTGTAGCAGCATCAAACTCATCATCTTGAAAAGGCAGGTTTTCCGAATCTCCTTCTACCATTGAAATAATTTGATCTAATCCTTTTTTCTTAACCTTTTCTTCTCCAACCTTAAGCATCTCTGCAGAAAGGTCTAATCCTACAATTCTTTTTGGATTCAACTTCATTGCTGCAATTGCTAAATCACCAGTTCCGGTTGCAATATCAAGCACTTCAGGACAATCTAAATCCTTCAGAAGTTTAATAGCTCTCCTTCTCCATATCTTATCAATTCCCATCGATAAAGAGTGATTCAGAAAATCATATTTAGGAGCAATATTATCAAACATTGCTTTAATCTGTTTCTTTTTACCATCAGTTGATGATTTATATGGAGTTACAGTCATGAAATTGTATTTGAATATTTTTAAATGCAAAAATAACAAAGTTAGTTAGATGACAAGGATCATCGCAAGGATAAAAACATTCTTATTTCCCTATGCTAGTCATCAATAAAAAAAGGAACTATTCTGAAAATTGCAATCATTCCGAACAGTTCCTTCTGTATTTTATGATTTTAAAATATACTATACTTCTCTATCAATCCATTTTTGAAGTTGGTTTGATATTTTCTCTTTATAATCTTCTATAAAGCCATAGGACTCATCATCAATTCGTATTTCACCTTTAGTTACATGCCCCAACGCTGAAAATGGAGTTTCTGCCTCTAGCATAAAGTCGACAAAATCATCTTGCTTTTCAGGAGAAACAGATACAACAACTCGACTTTGAGATTCCCCAAATAAAAATGCATCTTTACGAACCTCCGCATCTGTTGTGATATCAAAACCAAAACCTAACGGCAATGATGATTCCAACAAATTAAAAAACAAACCTCCTGACGAAACATCATGAACCGATCTAACTAACTTCTTGCGGATTAATTGTTTGATTACTTCCTGAACCTCTATTTCCTCCTCCATGTTAAAATATGGAGCTGCATGACTTTTCATTTTATGGTAGTAATTCAAATATTCAGAAGCATTAATATCATCTTTAGATTGTCCTATTAGGAAGATCATATCCCCTTTATGTTTATATGTCAGTACAGTATGATGATCTTTTGACTCAACAACACCAACCATTCCGATAACAGGACAAGGACTAATGGCTTTTAATCTACCCTCCTGTGAACTTTGGTTGTAAAAACTAACATTACCACTTACTACAGGAGTATTGAAACCTTTACATGCATCAGATAAGCCTTCTACCGATTGCGTAAATTGCCAAAACACTTCCGGATCATAAGGATTCCCAAAATTTAAGCAGTCTGTAATTGCCAAAGGAACTCCTCCTCCACATATAATATTTCGAGCGGCTTCTGCTACGGCAATTTGGGCACCAACGTATGGATTTGCCTCTACATAATACGAATTACAATCTACAGTCAAAGCCAGTGTTTTATCAGCTTCCTCAACTTTAACAAATGCAGCATCTGAAGGATATTTGTTACTCATTGAATCCTTATGTATAGCTTGATCAAAAGTATCTAACAAGTAACTTTTAGAAACAATATTCAAACTATTCATTAATTCGGCTATTACTTTAGGATAATGGTCAGGCTCTGGAACATCGTCAATAATCAATTCTTTAATTACATTTTCGCCGGGTTCCTGAATTTCTCTTTCATAAATTGGAGCCTTTCCACCTAATCCCACGTAGGTAACAGGAATATCCGCTACTAATTCTCCTTCATTAGTACATGTTAACTTATCTGTTTTATTAACCTGCCCAATTACCGAAAACGCAACTTGCATAGGTTGCAATATTTCAGATACCTTTCTTAAATCATCCTTATCAATACATAGTAAAATTCGCCCCCAGGTTTCTGAAAGTAGCTTTTCTCTTTCATCAAGATTATCCTCCCTTACCGGAATCTTACTACAATCAATCTCTATTCCAGAGTTACCTCGAGCAGCCATTTCTGTTGCTGCACCTGCTATTCCACCTGCTCCTACTGTTTGAATACCAACAACTAATTTCTTTTGATTTAATAATTTTACAACTTTAAGTAAACTCTTTTCTATATTCGAGTCCAACATCTGATCATATGAAATAGCCTCTGTACCATTTCCTGAGATTACATCTGCAGAAAACACATCATTATCAACTCCTTCTTTTCCAGTAAGAGCGCCCACAACAAGAATTAATTGTCCTTCTTCTTTAGCAACTCCTGAAATCAAGTCCTCTTTTTTGGCGATTCCAACGGTCATATTATTTACAATAGGATTAGAGTTAAATCCTTTATCAAAACCGACCTCTCCACCTACAACAGGAACTTTCATATGCTCTTCAAAGTCTTGTATTCCTTTAATAACTTCTGAAAACAACCACCGAGCTGTATCTCGCTCTCCATCTCCAAACCTTAATGAATCCAAAAATGCGACTGGTTTTGCTCCCATTGAGAAAACATCACGAGTGACTACACGCATTCCTGTTGTTGCTCCCAATCTGGGCTGTATAGAACAAGGATGATTGTGTGACTCCATCTTAAAAACACATACATAACCATCTCCTATATCAATAGCTCCAGCAGATTCATCACCAGCCTTTACTATCACATTATCTCCGGATTTTGGAAGTTTCCCCAACCATTTTAAGGAATTTTTATAAGATGCATGTTCCGTCCACAGTCGCGAAAACATATCCAATTCCAATTGATTCGGTTCTCTTTTAAGAATCTCAGAAATTAAATCTATTTCAGTTTGTGTTAGGTCTATGTTTTCTGATCCACTGAGAGTAATATTACTGTTCATCTTAATATTTTTTTATGTTCCTACTAAAAATCATTAATTATTAATGATCCTGGTTTTATCTTTGGAAAACTTCAACCTATAAATGGTCTATCTTCTATCAGGATAACATTTTTTAACTTTTTGAATGTATAAAAAAATTGTGTAACATAAAAGACAGGTTTACGGGATTTGATGAATTAATTAAACTTGTATAGCAAATAAAATATTGATATAAAATGAATAAAACAGCTTTAATCACAGGCGCAACATCAGGTATTGGCGAAGCAACAACAATCGTATTGGCAAAACTAGGGTACAACACTATAATTACAGGTCGTAGAGAGGATAGACTATTAAAATTAAAGGCTACTTTAGAAAAGGAATATCCCATTAAAGCACTTCACCTATGCTTTGATATTAGAAACCAGGAACAAACTTCAAAAGCTATTGATAGCATTCCTTCTGAATGGCAAAATATTAATATTCTTATTAACAATGCAGGCTTAGCTTCTGGTACTGAAAAAATGGATGATGTTAAATGGGATAAATGGCAACAAATGATTGACACTAACATCACGGGACTACTATTCCTTTCTAAGGAGATCATAAAATTTATGGTAAAGAATCAATCCGGACACATTGTTAATATTTCATCCATTGCCGGAATTAATGTTTACGAGGGAGGTAGTGTATATTGTGCAACAAAACATGCAGTAAATGCCATTACACAAGGTATGAGAATAGATTTATTGAAACACAATATTAAAGTTACATCTATTGCTCCCGGAATGGTAGAAACAGAGTTTTCATTGGTTCGTTTTGATGGCGATCAGGATAAGGCTGATAATGTTTATAAAGGAGTTGTTCCTCTTTCTGCTCAAGATATTGCAGAAACTATTGAATTTGTAGTCACCCGACCTGCACATGTTAATATTAATGACATATTAATTATGCCAACACAACAGGCTAATGCTTATTATACGAATAGGGTGTAAGTAGGCAGTCAGCAGTACTCAGTAGGCAGTCAAACTGCTTACTAAAGGCTGTTGACTTAGGACTAATATGCTTCAGACTTTCAATTTAACACTAATTTGATTAACACCCCATTTCTTTATATTAAATATAGTTATCTTCAACCTATATTTGTGCATGAAAATTTTAACTATATGAGACCAATAATCATTCTTGCAATAGGAATCTTTTTTCTATCTTCATGCGTAAGCTTAAAAAAAGACATTTACTTACAGGGTAATTTAACAAAAGCACTAAACGAAGTTGAACAAACATACAAAACCAACACTTCTCCTTATCTAGTTAAACCTAATGATAATTTATATATTAAAGTTAATTCTTTAGATGAAAGAACATCAGCTTTTTTAAATAATGATACAGGTGGGAGTAATGGAGGACAACAATTATCTTCTCCTATGGCTGCAAGCTTAGCTGGTTATAGAGTCCAATTAGATGGTTCAATCAGACTTCCCTTTGTAGATAAGATTTACATTGCAGGATTAACATTAGATGAAGCAAGAGATAAGATTCAATTAGCTATTTCGAAATATATTGAAGAATCTAGTGTGAATGTAAAATTGTTGAATGACAATATTACAATTATAGGAGAAGTTAATGCTCCGGGAAGATTCTTACTTTACGATGAAGAAATCAATTTATTAGAGGCCATAAGCCTTGCTGGTGACATGACCAATTTTGCCAATAAAAAAAGAGTACGTCTCCTAAGAAAAGAAGGTGATATACAACAAATGATTGAAATCAACACGTTAGATGAAAACATCATTTTTTCACCTTACTTTTATATTAAACCTGGTGATATTATATATGTTGAACCAAGAAAATTAAAATCCATGAGCCTAAGTAATATTCCTCTTGGATTAAGCTTAACTTTTATTAATACAGCATTATTATTTTATACATTATCTACAAATAATTAGCAAATGGAAAATAATGATTTCCCTTTTAACAACGATAAAAATGAGAATTCAATTGATTTCAAAAATATTCTCCTGCGTGGTCTTCGCTATTGGTATATTTTTGTTATAAGTATAGTTTTAAGTATTAGCCTTGGTTTTTATATACATAAAACTACCATACCAAAATATACAGTTTCTTCCTTATTGTTAATCTCTGATTCTCAAAACGAACAACAGGTTTCTATAAATTCAGCAGATGCATTACCTGGTGTGAACCTGGGTAAATACAGTAATATTGAAAATCAAATTATCTTTCTTACATCTTCTCAACACATTGAAAATGTAATTAGGAAATTTAACTTCTCTGTTTCCTATTACAAGAAAAACATATTTTTATACGAAGAATTATATAAAAATTCTCCGTTTATAGTAGTACCAGACACCACTTCAAAGAAATTTTATGACGGTTATTTTTATATTACATTTACAGATAAAGAACATTTTAATCTAATAAATGAGAACAATCCACAAAAGGTGTATCAATTTAAATTTTACGAAAAGATTTCAATAGACAACTATCACTTTAGCGTTTTACCAAATAAGAAATACATCAACGCACAAAACTATTCTGATATAGAATTTAGTTTTAGATTCAATACACTCAAAACCTTAGTAAATCATTACAAAAAAAACATTTACATAACTCCTTATAAAAGAGAATCTTCAGTTTACAAAATCTCATTGACTGAAACTAATATTGAAAAAGGGATTGACTTTCTAAACAAACTTGCTATTAGTGCCGTTGATTATAATTTGGATAAAAAAAATCAAATAGCTAACAATACCATTAAATTCATTGAAAAACAACTATCTGGGGTATCCGACTCCTTAAGTGCTGCGGAACAGGTCCTTGAAGAATTTCGTTCAAGTAATGAATTAATGGACGTTTCTATGCAGGGACAAATAATCATTAATCAGTCTCAAGAACTCGAAAATCAAAAAGCCGCATTATTACTTAAAACTGATTACTATAACTATTTATTGAACTACATTGAAAAAAACCAAAATATCCAGGAATTAATGGCCCCTTCATCAATGGGGATTGATAATCCTATATTAACTCAACTAATTGGTGAATTATCAACAAAAAATGCGGAAAAATTAAGCCTGCAATTTAATTCTAAAGCTGACAATCCCAATATTACAAGAATAAACCGTCATATAGAAAATATAAAGAAATCAATATTGGAAAACACCAAAAGTCTTATCTCTACTACACAGATTTCGTTGGCTGATCTTAATAAAAGATTAATGAATCTAAGTTCTCAAATCAGAAAACTCCCCAAAAAGGAACAACTACTTTCTGGCATTGAACGAAAGTTTAAAATGAATGATGAAATGTACACCTTCCTTATGGAAAAAAGATCTGAAGCCCAATTAGCCAAAGCATCCAACCTACCGGATAATGAAATAATTGAAAAAGCTTATTATGATGGACAAACAGCGCCTAATGTTAAAAAAGTTATCATTATTGTATTTATTTTAGGCTTAATTCTTCCTGGTGCTATTATTTTTTCCTCTATACTCCTAAACAATAAAATTCAGGACAAAAATGAATTAAAAACCTTTTCTGATTTTCCTATCATTGGTGAAGTTCCTAAGAAAAAGGAAAAGAAGGATCCTCTCTATTTTTTACATTATCCCAAATCAGCCTTTGCTGAAAGCATTAGATCCATTAGAACTAATTTAGATTTTTATGCTGCAAACAATGGGGGTAAGACAATATTAGTAACATCTACAATCTCAGGAGAAGGAAAAACTTTCTTTTCAATAAATTTAGGCGCATCATTTGCCCTATTAGGAAAAAAAACAATAATAGTTGGTTTTGACTTAAGAAAACCTAAAATTAACAATTACTTAAATTTGGAAATGAAAGGATCTGGCTTAAGTAAGTATTTGATAAAGGATAATAATACTATTACTCATAACTTGATTGAACTTACACAAATAGAAAATCTTGAGATCATTCCTGGAGGAGAAATACCACCTAATCCTTCAGAACTAATTGCAGGTGAACATACCAAATCTCTTTTTGAAGAGTTAAAGAAAGTTTATGATATCATTATCATTGATACTCCTCCAATTGGATTAGTTACTGATGCACAGTTATTATCAAAATATGCAGATGTAAATATTATAACCTCACGACACAATTACACACCTAAACCACTATTAAAAAACACCTTACACAATATCAACATTAATAAAATGCAAAACATTTGCCATATTCTAAATGGATTACCAGATACAAAAAATGGTTATTCATATGGATACTATGGTGGTGAATATTATAAAAACTAAATAATTTGATATAAAACAAAGAAGGAATACAAGTAAATTGTATTCCTTCTTTGTTTTATAATTAGTGTTACACTGTGCTTACAAAACAGTTTGAATTATCGATTCAAACAAATTGAACAAAAAAAACTTAAATCTATTAAGTACCCAATACCGTGTTGTTTCTGTTTGGAAATGATAAGCTCTAAACCCTTCTTTAAAACAAGTTACACCTTTTCCTCCGGCAACTCCTAAATCATAAATACCATAACCTTTGTCAATACTCAATTTAATCATTTGATCATGTAAAAAATGCCCAACTTTTTTATCCTCTTCTTCTCTTAACACACCTCCGTAAATATAGGTTAAACGACAACCTAAATCAAAAACAACTAATGCCCCCTTTATTTTGTCTTGGTAATAACAACAAGGAACAATACAAATTCCCTGTTCGATGAGATCTAACAAAGTTTGTTTTATTTTTTTCCAACTTCTAACTTTGTAATGCTGTAATTCAGCTACATCTTCAATCACTTTATAAGCATCCCGAAGTGTAGTTTCGGTTGTGGCATATCTTATTTCAAGATTATTTTTTAATGCTAACTTTATATTCCTTTTTGTCCCCTTGCTAAATTTTTTAAGGGTACAAGGATATGATAATGGAGATTGATCAATGAAGACCGGTCTAAATCCATCAATACAACTTACATACGGAAACAAATTTCCTTCTGTCCCCTTAAAAAACACACAATCCTCATTAATATCCGATAAAGTATATTGGCTTAATTCAATGTTCTTATCTTTTAATACTGGAACACTTAGATGACAATAAAAAACCTTCTTTTCTTTAGCTCGATCTTTAAAAATTCGAATAATAGAATCAAATAAATGTTCATATCCTTCTGATATAACAGGTCCATTGGGAGCTACTAGAATCTTAAAAAAAGGAACACCTATTATCAGTGTTCCTAATCCTGCAACAATTTTGCCTTTGTTATCTTTTATGATTAATATTTCAAAATCAAAACCTAAATACTTTTTAAAAGACATTAACCAATAACCAATCTGTTGACAATGGCCTCTTGGAGTACTTTTGAGAAATATATCCCATTGTTTGATATCTTCAATTCTATTGGTCCATTTTATATCATATTGTCCATCCATAATCTTACCTCATTCAAAAATAATCATTTAAATACCTTCTAATCCAATCTATATCAGACCATCATTATTCCCTTTTCGATATAATGGAAAAAAATAATTCTGTTTATTCTCAATTTTAGATACATCTATATGTACCTTAATATTCTTTGTTAGTGCATTATATATTTCCAGATTAAATATTTTCATTCCAACCTTATATGGATATACACTTGGGGGAGCAAAATATTTTTTATATTTAAAAAGTTTATCATTATAATGAAATCCCCCTCCCAAAACATAATACTTACGATTATTATCTATTCCCCAATTTATAATTTCATAATTCAATAAATCATTGGGTCGCAGACCAAAATACTCCTCATTGGATCCACCCAAATAATAATATATTTTATCGTCGGAAATTAAGATTAACTCAGCTGCAATCTCAACATTTCCTTTCATCACAAAAAAATAAGCATAATTTCCTTTTAACTGGTCATTTAATGATTGAAAATACTCCTTACTAAAGTAGTATCTGGTTTCGGCATTTAGTCTGTTCATGGTTCTGTAATACAAACCAAGAAACGATTCTAATCTATCTCCTTTATAATCAATTTCAACTCTTAAATCATTACTCCATGCCTTACGTACATTCCTTCTAACTTTAGGATTAAACTCTTTCCAAATAACAGATTTACCCTTCGTTAATTCACAAACAACATTATTATTATTAAACACAACCTCTCCATCATATTCTGACATACTTTTACTAAAAAGATCAAATCGTATAAATTCACATACCACATTGGAGTCTAATGCCCATTGGTGAAAATCATGTTGAAATTCTTTTAAAAGGTTGTTAAATTCACCGTTTCCAATAAAATAAATATCACCATAACCATAAGGTGTGATGACATCATAATAATTTAATCTCGAAAATTCTTGTATAATTTCTCTTAAACAAAAAGGGAACATTATTATTTGTTCCCCCCTTGTATATATAGCACACACTATTTCAGACCAGTTGTTAAATAAGGATAAATAATCAGGGTGCGCAAATATTTCTTTTCCTTTCCAACACGTCCAGATTGAACGCCATTTAAGGTAATCTTTATGATCATTTGCTCTAAGTATCCTAAACATAATATGCGTTACGCTATTTTACCCTTTTTTGATTAATATTTGAATTAATGATTTTTCGATACGTTCCATCTCTATTTTTGTCATGTTACTGCCCGATGGTAGACATAATCCCTGAAGGAATAATCTCTCAGAAACATCCGTACCATAATACGGACAATCTTTAAATACAGGTTGCAAGTGCATAGGCTTCCATAACGGACGACACTCAATATTATCCTTTTCTAAAGCTAATCTTATATCTTCACTGGTTACTCCACCAGTTTTTTCCGGATCTACTAAAATTGCAGTTAACCAATAGTTTGAATAGTATTCTGGCTCAGGTTCCATTTGAAAACTAATACCAGGTATCCCTTTTAATAATTCTTTATACCAAGCATTAATTTCTCTCCTTTGTCCAACACGTTCATCAAGCACTTCCATTTGTCCCCTTCCAATACCAGCTAATATATTACTCATTCTATAATTATAACCAATATGACTATGCTGATAATGCGGAGCTTCATCTCTGGCTTGAGTAGCTAAAAAACGAGACTTTTTAATTAAATCTTCATCATCAGAAACCAAGGCCCCTCCTCCGGAAGTAGTTATAATTTTATTACCATTAAAAGATAATACACCAAATTTACCCCATGTTCCCATCTTCTTATCATTTAATGAAGAACCTAATGCTTCAGCTGCATCTTCAATAACCGGAATAGAATAAAATTTAGCAATTTCTATAATTTCTTCCATTTTTGCAGGCATACCATACAAATGGACGGGAATAATTGCTTTGGGCTTTTTCCCTTTTTCAATTCTATCTTCAATGGCTTTCTTTAAAGCATTTGGACACATGTTCCATGTATCCTTTTCAGAATCAACCAATATAGGTATTGCACCTAAATATTTAATAGGATTTACAGACGCCGAAAATGTAAAACTTTGTACAATTACTTCATCTCCAGGCTGAATACCTAACAAAATCAAAGCAATATGAATAGCAGCTGTCCCAGAGCTCAGTGCAGAGGCATTTCCACATTTTAAATATTTTGAAATAACATCCTCAAAACCATTTACATTAGGACCTAAGGGAGCAATCCAGTTGGTGTCATAAGCTTCCTGAACATACGTCATTTCATTCCCTCCCATATGAGGTGATGAAAGCCAAATTTTACTTTTCATATGTCTAAATTTGTTTTTAATTGCCATATGGAACTCACCATTTTAGTCATCCTCGTGTGTGAGAACTCTTTCTCATGGCTCGTTTCATGTGATAAAAATAATATAAAACAGGGAGTTGTTTTGTAATTAGCTCCCATTCATAAAATAATTACTTAAGTACTATTTCAATTAAGTATCTGAATAAATTACTCTTCGAACAATGTGGGTAACACTTATTGATTAAGAAATTCACAAAGTGAATTTCTTAGTTCTTGGAACGTTGTCCCAAACCCAACCTACTTTTTTTCATTACCAAAAAAAGATAGGCAAAAAAGGCTAGATCAAGAGAATCCTTCATCCCACCTCACCCTTCAATTCCGGCTAGCCCACATTCACCTCAAGTGCCCTCTTGAAGGCCTCTCGCCAACCCCGGCTCGGCCTCTTGCTCTGGCCTACCCACTTTGATTTACAGCTCCCAATATTACTAACTGATTAAGTTAGACGCATAGCCCATGAATCTTGACCACGTCCTTAGGTCGTGATTTTAATTACTGAAATAAAGTTGTTTTTAAGATGACTAATACATTCTCGCTTAAGAATATCTGTATTAGATCCTATTTCATTAGGATATGATACTTATGTAGCTTTGAAATATCCTACAAGATTCATTGAAATACAGTCCTCATTATTAGATAGTCCCGGCAAGAAAACTACAATTTTTCACAAGTGCTTGAATCGAAATGTTCAATTTCAAAGCTTGGTCTTTCTGAAAATCAAGGAGTTTACTTTCGTAAATGACTGTTTTCAAAAAGGGCGTAACGCAGAAATTGGACTTTTCAGGTAAGCACTAGATAACTCAAGTCATTTTTTTAGCGGGATTACCAAAATATAAATGCCCGTCCTGAGTGTTATGTGCTATTAAGCTGCCCGCTCCGATTTGCGTTCTATCTCCAACTTTTGTTCCTTGTAATGTCATGGATTTGAGACCGAAGAAATTGCATTCACCAACTGAACAATTTCCAGAGATTTGAGTCGAGGGCATCAGTGTATTAAAACTTCCCAGTGTTGATTCATGACCTAAAATTGCTCCCCCGATTAGAAGATTAAAATCTCCAATTTGCACATCACAACTAATCGTACAATTAAAACCAATTAAATTTCCCTTCCCAAATCTGACGGTCGATCGATCAAAAAACAAAGCATCGGGTGCAATTATATTGGGAAATTCAACATTTTCATTGCTTATTTGATTAACTATTTGTACTCTAGATTTAACATCAGCAATGGCTATATAAATACTAATAGGTTCATTGTAATTATTTAAAGAATCGATCCCGCCTAAGACCTTTCCATAGCGATTGCTTATGCCTACAGCCTCCCCATCATCAAAGAATCCTACTAGCTTCCATGTTGGAGAATGATCATTAATATGATTTAACAAGCAAGCGACTTCTCTACCATGACCTCCGAATCCATATATGGCAATATTTTTCATAATAATATATATTTAATAATTAGTAGCTATTCGGTAAAAAGACAAAAGTATAAAGACAAATGAATTGGACTTTTCGGGCTAGCACTACTTAGCATTTGGTAATTCACATCTAAAAATTACCTAAAAAAAAAATACTCTTATCTTTACACTTACCTCTTTATACTTTATCTCTATTAGCCGACTAGTTTATTTTGCATTACTTATGTCTTCGAGCCAAACCACTGTCTTTAAGTTAAGAAATTCTCTTCGCGAATTTCTTGATTATTGGAATCTTGTTCCAATCCCAATTTCCTTTTTGTCATTGCCACAAAAAGGAAGCAAAAAAATCTAGTCGAGGAGAATGCCATCCCGCTCTTCCTGATGGTTTATAATTCTATAGAAGTAAGTGTTTTATCAAACACAAGGACAAGCCCCTTCTTTGAATTATATAACAATCAGGAATTCACATCCGTCTTTGGCCTTCTACTCCTCGACGGGCCAACGCTTAACTTCTCTATCAAAAGTGATAATATTATTATCTTATAGAAATATTCTTAATTAAACAACATTATCGAGCCAGACAGGCTTTTATTTTAGCTCATAAAATTATTTTTTTTTGCGTTCGTGATTTTCGCTTTGCTTCAATTATTCCTTCAGCTAAAGAAAGTAAACAAAGAAAGCCGCCGCATACATGAAAAAGCTAAAAATCATCGCTCTTCGCTAAAAGAAAAGAACTCGCTACGCTCAACAGCTTTTCTTTCTTACGCTTCGTTTAATGATTTTATTTACGCTTTTGCATGTATGCGGATAGATTACCCCTACATATCGCATAACTCCATAAATAGCTCTTCTTCTTTTAATACGACCCAATACTTAATTTTAGTCGGTCTGTAATGATACTTTATACTGAATAGTTACATTAATTTTTTATCCTAGAAACTTCAATTCATGCACTATACTTTATCACACATTGTTTTTATTCAGGCTGTTTTTGCAACTTGTTACTAATACATTCAGCAATACCAATAACAGTTGGGGATTTATATAAATCGGACAGACCAAAACTAATGGAATATTTCTCTTCAATTTCAGATGAAAGTGATATAGCTAACAAGGAATGACCTCCCAAATCAAAAAAATTATCATTAACACCTATTGATTCAAATCCTAACATCTCCTGCAATATTTGCACTAATTTTTCTTCGATTTCATTTGAAGGTGGAGTATAGGAAGTTGTTAGTTCAGGTCTTTGATGTAAAGATGTTGATATTTCTTGTGTCTGTTCTATTTGATTATAGATAAGGCTTTCATTGTTTTGTTGCCAATTAGAATTACTGTTTTTTGTATCTACATGATAGTCAAACGGAACAAGCGGATCGATCCAATGTCTTTTCCTTTCAAAGGGATAAGTAGGCAGAGGAATCCGTTTTCTCTTTTCTCCTTCGTACCAATTGTCAAAAAATCTATCGGCACCATAGCTCCATAAAGCGGCTATGGTATTAAAAAAATAGTGAACATCGTCGATTCTTTCTCTTGGGTGTCGAATTGTGGGGATAGATACAAGTTTTTGATTGTCTTTTTCAAATTGCGAAAGTAAGGTTGTTAACGATGCTCCTGGACCAACTTCAATAAATATGGTATTTTTATCTTCCAACAAGGTATTTATGCCATCCACGAAATTTACTGTTGATCTGATATGGTTCACCCAATAATCTACATTTCCAACCATTTCTGAGTTTGCCCAGGAGCCGCTGGTATTAGAAACAAATGGTATTTCAATGGTATTAAATGAAATATCTGCAATCTCTTCCTTAAATTCATTCAGTGCCGGATCCATCATTCTGCTGTGAAAAGCATGCGATGTTTTTAGTTTTGTGAGCATTATTTCAGGGAACTTTGATTCCAACTCCTTGTGGAAACTGTCAATATCCTGTTCTTCGCCTGAAACAACACTAAAGTTGGGAGCATTCTGCAACGCAAAATCTAAATTGCCAGGTAATATTTCTTTCACTTTTGCTGCGGGTAACTGAATACTGAGCATTGAACCTGTTTTTTGTGCCTGCATTAACCTTCCCCTCGTAATAACAAGCTTTAGGGCATCTTCAAAAGAAAATAATCCTGCTATACAAGCAGCCGTAATTTCGCCAATACTGTGGCCAATTAGTGCATCGGAAGAAATGTCAAAACTATTGAGGAGTTTGGCCATAGCGTATTGCACTACAAACAAAGCGGGCTGAGTGAATTCTGTATTATTAATTTCGGTTTTATAGTTTTCTGAGAAAATAATTTGTTCAAGGTCTAAGTCAAAATCAGATTTAGCAATGGTAAAAGCTTTTTCCATACATTCCTTAAATACCGGAAATTCGTTGTAAAGGCCTTTTGCCATCTGGTTATACTGGCTTCCCTGCCCGGTAAATAAAAACACAATTTTAGGATTGGTAAAAAGCTTTGTTTTAACAGCTGCATTAGCTATTTTTTCAATAATTTCGTCCTGTGAGCCACAAATAACTGCACTTCTGTAGTTGTAACGCTTTCTTCCCTTCAGTAAGGTGAAAGCCAGGTCGGCAACATTACATTTATTAGTTGATAAAAATGATGCCAGATTGTTCTTAATATCATTTAAAGCTGTCTTGTTTTTTGCCGAAACAGGGATTATATGGTATTTTCTCTGACTTGATTTGCTTTGATTTTCCGGAGCTTCCTGTACGATACAGTGTGCATTTGTACCGCCAATCCCAAATGCACTGACTCCCGCAACCCTTGGTCTCCCGTTTGTTTCCCATTCTTTTAATTCAGTATTAATATAAAATGGGCTTTTATAAATTTGAAGTTCTGGATTGGGTTCTTCAAAATTAATGCTAGGTGGTATTTGCTTATTTTTTAATGCTAAAGTTGTTTTTATTAAACCAGTAACACCTGCGGCAGCATCCAGGTGCCCAATGTTCGCTTTTATTGAACCAATGGCACAGTAATTCTTATCCTGGGTATCTTTTCTGAATACATTTGTTAATGCCTTTATTTCTACAGGGTCACCCAGGTTGGTACCGGTACCATGTGCCTCAATCAGAGAAATTTCAGATGGTTTTACCCCTGCAGATTTCTGCGCTCGCGAAATAACATTCGATTGCCCGTTAATGCCCGGGGCCGTATAACCAACTTTTGCGGAACCATCGTTATTAACTGCTGAGCCTTTAATGATTCCCCAAATAGTATCGTTATCCCGAAGGGCATCTTTATACTTTTTCAAGACAACGATTCCAACTCCTTCGCCAAAAATGGTACCATCGGCTTTTGCATCAAAAGGCCGGCACTTACCCAATGGCGAAAAGATACCTCCAGGTTCATACATATATCCAATTTCTCTTGGAGTCTGTATAAATACACCACCGGCAAGAGCTATATCCGAGTCGTTGTTTTTTAAACTGCTACAGGCATAGTGCACAGCCACCAGCGATGAGGAACATGCCGTTTGTATATTTAAGCTGGGACCATTAAGGTTTAATTTATACGATGCATGTGTGGTAAGAAAATCCTTCCCGTTACTTATTATCGTTTGGAATTCACCTAAGTTTCTTAACGAATCTTTGTGTTGAAACAGGTTCTTTAAAAGGTAATTATCCGGTCCACTCCCGGCAAATATGCCAATGGAACCATCATAATTTTCTGTTGAATATCCGGCGCTTTCAAGGGCTTCGTGACACGATTCAAGGAACACCCTATGCTGTGGATCCATAAAATCAGCTTCTTTGGGCGTAAATCCAAAGAAAGCAGCATCAAATTTATCAGCGGTAGGGATGCTCCCATTTGCATAAACATAATTCGGGTGGTCGAGTAGTTCTTTTACTACACCTTTATTTTCAAGTTCTTCTCGCGAATAATGTGTAATTGCTTCTTTTCCACTTTTTATTAGCTCCCAAAATTCTTCAATATTCGCAGCTTCAGGAAACCTTCCGCTTAATCCTATAATTGCAATATCGTTATCAGCGTATTCATTGTCTTTATTTTGTTCTTTTTTGTTTGTGCTTTCGTTTTGCTTGTCAAAAGAATAAATATGTGATTGCTTGCCCGAAGGTGAAAGGTATTCAGCAAGTGCATTCACGCTGGAGTATTGGAAAATATCGACAATGTCTAAGTCTAAATCAAGTTCGTTTTTTATGCGAATAACCAAGTTCGGAATCAGAATTGATTTGCCACCAACATCAAAGAAGTTATCGGTTTCTTTAACGTCAGGTTTATTTAAAACCTCTTGCCAGATACTCAAAATTTCAACTTTAAGCTGATCTTTCCCTTGTCCTGTTTTCTTTTGGTAAATGCCTGCTATTGGTTTTTCTACTCCATATATCTTTTCAACGATAGAATTGATGTTGGAGTAGTTTTTAATAATATCGTTGTATAAATTATTCCGGTTGATGATATTGGGTTTTACTTCAACTTGTTGTTTGTTATCAGAATGTTCATTTTTAATTTGAACAGAAGCTGGTTGAAACTTGAAATTGAGTGCAAAATCTGTCGGTATAATATATTCATAGCCATCGGGTGTTTCTGCTTTATAAGCAATGAAATTTGTATCGAGGAATTTTTCTGCGACACTGTTTTTTTCTGTTCCGGAAAAATGTAAGTGAATACTTTTTTTACCTCTCTTCTTGGCGCACTCGCCAATATAGGCAACCATTTCATGTTCCACACCTTTCCCAAGAGCCCGACAGCTTAATAAAAATGTATCAACGGATAATGCGTCATCTTTCTCATTATAAATAACGCCCCCAATAATACCATAATCTCCATATTTATCTTCAAGGTGTACATAAAGCACCTGGTATTCAGCATTGTTTACCAGTGCTTCAATTTCATCTTCGGTTCTTCTTATTGTAGTAAAGTTAAACTGGTTTGTTCGGTAACTAAGTTGTGAAATGCGTGGTATTTCATTTGGGCTCACATTATTAATCTGTACTCTTATTTGTAATTCGTCGAGGAACTCAGAATAAGATTTGAATTTTGATTTTAAACTTATTCGTTTGGCTTCTTCTTTATACATTAGAGACCTTTTCTTATCCTCTAAAGTAATTTTGTTTCTATCAAAAATCCACGAATTACTAATGTAACCGAAATCGGTGGTATCTGTTCTTTTTTGGATCGTGCACACCGAAGGGAGAATTGTATTTATTTCTTCACATTCCATGGGGTTATCGTCAATAAAAACAAAGCTATCCAGGTTGATGTTGATTTCTTTCGAAAGGTCAATTAAGTTTTTTGATTTTGACTCCCAGTTTATTCTCGAAAACGATATATGTTCTTTTTTAAGCAACATTTTTTCGTTTTTGTCGAAAACGTCCCAAACATCATTTTCATTGTTTTTACTACAGAGGCACAAAAGGATACCTGCTTCGTATTGTTTTATCAGGAATTTATGAAGTTTTTCTTCCTGTTTCCCAATTTCAATGCCATGTATGCCATCCTCACCAACAATTCCTTTCCATAAAGTATTATCGCAGTCTAATGCTATTGCTTTAAAAGGAGGGGTATGAATAGCATGTATTTTTCGGGCAATTAATGTTGCTGCACAAACAAAGAAATTATTTTTATAGGGTATATTTCCCTGTACCTCACCAATTGGTTCGTAGTAATTGGAAAGTTTATAACCTTCAATAAAATCATTTGTTTTTATAATATAGAGCTTGCTCAGGTTTTGAGATAACTTATCTATTTGAGCCTCCAATTGGTTGCAGGCATTTACAAAAGTTTCATTGCTTAAATAATTGTCGGAAGGAGGGCAAAATATTACAATTGCCTTACTGCTTGTATTCGTTTGTGTATGAACTAACAACGACTCTTCCAGTTCTTTGTATATTCTTTTAAAATTGTTGTCTAAAGTTTCATTTTCATTAAGCAAATCTTCAAGCCTTATTAATGCTATATTTATTGAATTAGGCCGGGAATTGAAATCACTTTCAGGGTTAAGTAATTGTTGAAAGATTTGGTTGAATCCAACAAATTCTATTTTTGACGGCAAGTTAATTTTGTTTAGCCAAAAGCTAAGTGCCTCACCTAAAGGCTCTGTTGTAAATGAACCGGTAATGTTAATTGGGAGTAAGGCTTCTGTCGATTGGCTCGCTTCATTCCAGGTATCAGAATCCGGGTTATTCATAACTGCTTCCGTCAATGCTAAAAATTGAGAAACAAAATGTTCAACCGTATCCTTATTGAAAAGAGCTGTATTATATTTAAAGTAACATTCAAATCTATTTTTGTATTGGACGACTTCAAAGGTTAAATCAAATTGTCCTTCCTGATCATTTATTTTTACTGGCGCAATCTCAAATTTTCCAAATTTCTTGAATTGATTTTCAACAGGATTTATAAAATGATGGACATATCCCAGGCTGTATTGATTCATGAAATTATAAAGGACCTGAAATAATATGGGCCTGGATAAATCGCGTTTACCTTTTAATTCTTCAACAATCTTCGCAAAAGGAACACTCTGGTATTTGGTCAGTTCATTGAATTTATTTTTAGCATCATCAATAATTTGAAGAAAGGATTTACCCTCTTTTGTGATACTTTCCAATGGAAAGGTATTTATGAAATACCCAAATACATTTTTCAAATTGTTACTTACCCGGTTTGCAGCAGTTATGCCAATATTATAATCTTTTTGACCTGAAATTTTAGTTAAAAACATGTCAAAAAGAGAATACATAATGTGATTTGGAAATGCATTCAGGGTTTCACTCAATTTTAAAATACTTTTGTATAATCCATCTTTTATCTGGAAATTCGTGGTTGCCCCTTTATGCAAGTAAATCGGTTTTCTTTCATTGTCAAATGGTAGTTTTAGTTCAATATCACGATTCTTGAATTTATCAACCCAATATTTTAAATCGGAAATACCATCTGTAGATGAAAGATAGTTGTATTGTTCAAAAATAAAATCATTAAAATCCTCAGTGGTTTCCTGATTCCTTATTTCTTCTTTGTTATTTAAATAATCCAGAAATTCCTTTACGAAAATTTTATCAGACCAGGCATCTGAAATAATGTGGTGGATATTAAAAAACACATAAGTGTACAGCTCGTTTTTTACAATATAAGGTTTTAATAAGTTATCTGCTCTAAGGTTGAAAGGAACTTGATATTTCTCATATATAAGCTTTTTAATTTCGGCCTCATCAAGTGTTTCAACCTCAATTTCTTCTATATAGGGATTACTTTCCTCAAAGGCAACAATACACAAAGGGATCTCTGAATGGTTTAATTCAAGGAACCTTGATCTTAATAATATATGCCTATTAGAAACCTTACGGAGAGAAGCAACTATTGCATCAGAAGAAACTTTGCCTTTGAATTTTAATACAAATGAAATATTATAAGAACAATTTTCAGGATTCATTTCCTGGTGAAACCACAATGCATTTTGATTATATGAAGCAGGAAAAATCTTAGCTTTGTCGGTTTTATTATCTTCAAATACTTTTTTTAGGCTGATAAGTGATTCACTAAATAAGTCCGAAACTTCCTTGCTAACTTCACTCCCATTCAGTTTGAAGATTATCTCATTGTCCACAAACTCAAGTTCGAGTCCTTTTGGTATTAAGCTTTCTATCATTTACAGTATTAAAAGAATTATATTGTAATATTAAACTAAAAATAAGTTTATAGTTCGTAGAATTAATTTATTTATCAAGTTCAATAGAGATAAAATCTACAATTTTGAGCACTGAACCAAAATTGGTTTTTGTCATTTGTTCTTCAGTAACTACAATGTTATATTGTTCTTTTATAAAGGCGGCAATCTCAATTAACCCCATTGAATCAATTATACCCTCATCAACTAAACTTTCGTCTAGTTCAATATCTTCTTTTTCCACGTAGAATTGAAGACTTAGAAAGTCAACAAGTTTTATTTGAATTTTTTCTTTTGTTACAATTTGAGTTTTCATATGCGTTTAAAATTGTTTAGTTATTGAAATGCATAATTTAATGTATCTAATTCTTCCTTAAAATCCGAATTCATATCAAAACTTTTGATTATCATTTCAAAACATTTGACTAGTAATCGTTAATAGCAACCTTCAAAAGATCTTGGGGCAGTTCAAATTTTCTAGGATTTTTCGCCCAATATTGAGCAATTTGAGTAGATAATATAAATGTAATGATCATATTATCCCGATACCCAATGTTCTCAGGTATTCCTTTTCTAAATTTCATTAGAAAGCGTTGTACCCATTGGGAATTGAAAACCTGATAGTCTTTTATCATATCTTCATTCAGAAAAAAAGCTGCATTATCTGTCAATTGCCCGTTTCTTATAAACGATTTTAAATCAGGTGACATATATGGTCGTTTAGGCCTGTTGATAATAGAATGTGGAATGTGGTTGGCAAATCCCTTTTTTAAAAGATATTTTTGATTCAGTCCATTTAGTTTATATTCGCTGTTCACATTAAATAAGAAATCAATAATCCTGTGATCCAGAAAAGGGTACCTACCTTCCACACTATGTGCCATTGACATCCTGTCGCCCTGAGATGATAACAAATAACCTGCAAGTAAAGTTTTCATTTCCAGGAATTGGTTTTTCTGTAAACTGCTCCAATTTTTATGGTTAGAAGGTAAATCCAGAGCATATTGATCAAATAATTCACTCTTATTAAACCAATTTTATGGCTTTTGTCGAAATAGTTTTTAAGAATTTTATTGTTATGTGTACGGATGTTCCCGGATGCCAGTTCGTTATTTATTTCATGAAGAAAACCTTCATAAAACATCCGCATCATGCCGTACTGTTGTTCATCTTTATAATGGCTTAAGTGCGGGTATAGTTTTTTTATTAAACGTGGACGTATTTTTGATTCAGGAAATTTGTTCCAAAATTCAAGTAAACGTACTTCCTTAAATGAATCATAGCCCCAAAGAATTTCATCTGCTCCTTCGCCGGTAAGAACAACCTTTATATTATTCTTATTGACTTCTTCAGAAAGCAAATAAAGCGGTGTAGGCGCAGTTCGGAATACCGGGCGCTCAGTATGATAAATTGCCTCAGCAAAAGCGTTATCCACCTTATCATAAGTAATATTTACCGCATGATGTTCCGAACTGATTTGTTGAACCATTTCGTTTTGATAAAATGATTCATCGTATTCGTTATCCTCAAATGTTATGGAAAAAGTTTTGTAACTATTGGTAGTGTGTTTGCTGATTAAGCTTAAAATCACGGAGCTGTCAATTCCACCACTTAGGTATGCGCCTACCGGGACATCACTTCTTAGCCTTAGTTTGACGGCATCGTCAAGCAGGGTTTTAAATTCCTCTTCAACTTCGTTATAATTTCTTTTTTCTTCCTTAAATGTTTTTCCCAACTCATAAAATCTTTCTGATTTTACCATTTTACCCTGTGAAAAAACAGCATAACTACCACCGGGAAGTGTATTTATATTATTATAAACTGTATTTGAACCACAAGTATTCCATAGCAATCCATGCATAAAAAGCTGAAACGGGTTAAAGCTCCGCTCAAATCCAGGAATACGGTCAAACACCTTCATCTCAGATCCAAAATAAAACTTACCGTTAATTTCCGTGTAATACAATGGTCGTATTCCAAATCGGTCACGGGCAATGGTTAGTTCATTTGTTTTTCTGTTCCAGATTAAAAATGCAAACTGTCCATTTAATTTTTCTAAACAGGCAACTCCATAGTGAATAAACATACGCAATAAAACTTCTGTATCGCTGGTAGTTTTGCACTTAATACCTAATGTCAGCAGTTCTTCACCCAGTTCAACATAGTTAAATATTTCCCCATTGTAAACTATGATGTGGTCATTTATTTGCATAGGTTGGTCACCTGAGGCTAAATCCACAATAGAGAGCCTATTTTGCCCAAGCATGACATTATTTGAGGCATAATAACCCCAGTTTTCTGGCCCCCGGTGTTGCAGGCTAGATATCATATGAAGCAGTTGTTGCTTTGATGATTCCGGCTCTAAAGAGTTGGCGTAAATTCCGCTAATACCGCACATATTGAATGATGTTTTTTACAAATTATTGTATCTGGGTTTAAAAAAATTTTCTTTTCTTTATTTTAATAAAATACAGCATCTTATTTAGTCGCTTACAGTACAAAACTAACCAACATGGCTTTCTGAGTCGAACTCAGAACAGGTCGTTCCGTTTTTTTAGCGGGATTGTTAGGGTTGTTCTTTTGACTTGTCTATAAAAAGTTCCATGTTTCACCACCGACATCATCGTATGGCTTGGGACCCGCTTGTTGAGGTCGATGAAAGAACAGAATTGGAGAGAAACGAAAATCATGAACTCCATTTCAAATATGCTTTAGTGAACTAAAGCTGTTTGAGCGCAGCGAGTTCTTTCTGTTCCATCGACAAAACATTAGCGGGTAAGCAATACAGTGCAGTTGGCGGGCTTTTTTGTTTATTTTTTTTGGCTGCAGAAAAAAAGTAAAAGCCCCTCCGGCTAGAGGAGAATATGATTGTTTTAATCGAAGAAAGTTTTTTCAGGTTAAAGTTTTTTGCATCGTAAGCTTTCCCTGAAGGGCTTTTTGCTATGAAGGAAGAATTAGATCTTTTAATAATGTATATAAAAATTCACAACCTGGTTGAAAAAGTTGACAGCACTCCAAATTCTGCTACTTATAGCGAGCCATTTAAAATTTATTATGGTTGCCAAAAAGATTTCCCCGAAGATTTGAAATGTTTTTATCATTTTTTATCTGATCAAGAACTGGAACGCTCGAAACGATTTAGAAAATATTCAGACGAACGTACTTATGTAATTGTGCATGCTTTGGTTAATAAAAAAATAGCAGAACTTTTAAATAAAGATTTTACGGCTATAACAATTAATTATTTCAATAACCAGAAACCAAATATTGATGGAATAAACATCGACTTCAATTTGTCGCATTCATCTGATTATTTTGCTTTTGCAATATCGATACATGAAAATATATTTGTTGGTATTGATATTGAAGAGATTAGAGAAAATCTCGAAATAAATCCTATTATTAATAATTATTTTCATGAAAATGAAATTCGTTACCTCTCAAATAAGAATTTAAACCAAGTTCTAAAGCATCAGAAATTTTACGAAATATGGACAAGAAAAGAAGCGTTTTTAAAAATGCTGGGAATAGGATTGAACGATAATCTTTCAGCATTAAATATGTTACTGGGAGAGCGGGAACTAACTATTCCGGAAAATAATTCCTTTGGTAACCATTATTTTTCTAACACCTATGTCTATACTTTAAATTTACGCGATAAACTGGCTTTAAGTTTATCAATAAATCATCCTGTAAGTATCATTCTCAGGCCTTGTAAAACATCTTTATAAAATTAGGTTCTCTACACTTTTAATAATTTTACCTGGATTTCCTACTACAACTGAATTATCCGGCACATCATTAATAATAACAGCTCCAGCTCCAACTTTTACCCAATTTCCAATAGAAAGACCTGGTAAAATTGTAGCATTAGCTCCTATTAGAGTCCCTTCTCCAACTTTAACATTGCCACATAAAGTAGCCTGAGGTGAAATATGTACAAAATCACCTATAATACACTCATGATCTATTGAAGCACCAGTATTTACAATTACATGATTGCCAATTTTGCAACATACCTGAATAATAGCTTGATGAAACACAACACTCCCTTCCCCTATATCAGTACTTCCTGATATATGTGCACTTGGGTGACAAACACTTCCATATAGCCACTTTATTCTTTTTGCTATCCTTTTTCTTACCTCATTATCTCCTATCGAGATAATCAATGGATATTTATGTTTATCCTTATTGTATTTCCCCAGAAAGGGTATACTATTAAAACTATTTATACTAGTGTCATCATCATAAACCCCTACTAACTTGAAGTCATTAGCTTTAATACATTCTTCAACCACTCTAGCATGGCCACTTGCTCCATAGAGTAAATATTTTGTATTTACCATTACGCTATTAAATTTATAAATCCAGTCTAACCTTAATTACTTCCATCAAATGCATCTGTTATAACATGATTTTCTTTATTAACTCCTTCACTCCTATACACCTTTACTACAGTCATTACTAGAACTTTAAGATCTAACCATAAAGAGATATTATCAACATATTCAATATCTAATTCAAATTTACGGGTCCAGGATATATCATTGCGCCCATTTACTTGTGCCCAACCTGTAATACCAGGTTTTACTTCATGTCTTCTTGATTGTTCTTTGTTATATAATGGAATATATTTTTCTAATAAAGGTCTGGGTCCTATTAAACTTACATCCCCCTTTAAAACATTAATCAATTGAGGAATTTCGTCCAATGAAGTTTTACGAACAAACTTACCCAATGCTGTTAATCGCTGCTCATCGGGCAATAACTCTCCATTGGCATCTCTTTCATTGGTCATGGTACGGAACTTAATAATTTTAAAAGGTTGAGTCTTGTATCCTGGGCGAATCTGAAAGAACAAGGGGTTTCCCTTTAAACCAATCCACAATACTACATAAACAATTACAAATAAAGGAGAAAATACTATCAAAGCAATAAGCGATAGCATAAAATCCAATAGAGGCTTAAATAACTTTACATACATACAATCAATTCAATATAGAGACAAATACTGTTTTAAACAACTATTCATACCAATCTAAGCAAACACTGAGGTAAGCTATTTTTCAATGGTTTGATATTCCTTCAATAATGCTTCCCAAACTATTTTCTGCTGAAATCGGCTAACTATGGATGGACGAGCATTGGCTGCCATTTTATCAAAAAGCTTTTTGTCAACTCTTAATCTATCCATGGCTAGATACAATGCTTCACTATCGCGGGGAGGTATAATAATACCAGTTTCACCATCTATAATTATTTCATTACTTCCATTAATATCGGTAGCAATGGAAGGCATTTCCATAGCTCCCGATTGCATTATCGAATTAGGAAAGCCCTCACGATAGCTGGGAAGTACCAAAACATCCGATGCAAATAAATAATCCCTGACATCACTTACATGATTTATCCACTTCACATCTTCACAAGTATTTATATAATCTACATCATGTGGTGATATTGGATCCAAGGCCTGCTCAAAATACCCCATTAAAAATAATTTCACTCCCGGTTGTTTCATCTTTCTAAAAGCAGTTAACAACTCATAAATTCCTTTATCTCTAACAATACGACCCATGAAAATAAAAATAAAATCTTCTGATGAAAATCCCATCTTATCACGAATCTCTTGCCGACTTCTTTTAATGACTTCACGGGAAAAATATTCACAATCAATGCCATTTATATTCCCATTGGCAATTACTTTCAATGGCTTTTTTGTAATCTTATAATTGATCAAATCATTCTTCACTCCCTCTCCTTCGGGTATTACATTAGTTGAAAACTTACAGATTAATCGATCAATAGTTATTAATAATTTCTTTTTAAAACCTGTTGAAGTAGGAAAGATCAATCCTGTAAAAGTATGAATACGCACCGGTACCCTGGCAAGCCATCCGGCTGCCATTGAAACCAAACCTGCCTTGGGAGTAAAGGAATGTATAATATCCGGCCTTTCTCTCAAAAATAACCAAGTCATTTTTAACACAGATATTCCATCTTTAAAAATAGAAATATGACGCTCCATATTTACCACCCGAATATCAATCCCTTCTTCCTCAGATATTGATATTAAATCCTGACCGTCACAAGCTTCCCCGTTTGCCTTAAAGGAAGAGACAGCTGTTACTTTATAATAATCAGACAAGAACTTAAGCTGTCCTCTCAAAAAATTTAGGGATCCGGGAATAGTTGTTATCCGGAATAGTTTTTGGTGTTTTTCTATATTTATCATATAAAATTCTATTAGGGTACTATCATTATACGTCAGCATATATATTAGCTATAACCTTCGAAGATGATTTTATATCAAACTTTGCAATTGCGTTTTGATTTAATTGCATTTCAAGTGTACGTCCCTCAATATAATCTGCTATTTTTTCTGCCCATTCTTGCGCTGTAGAACTAAGTGGTATGGACATACATAATCCAGAATTTGCTTGCTGTGGCACTGTATCCGAAATAAAACAAGGTAAAGCTGATGCTTGTGCTTCTACCAAAGCAAAAGGCAAACCTTCGAACAAAGATGGCATTAAAAAATAATTGGCTTCTTTTAATAAGATTGGGATATCTTTTCTTACCCCCAAAAGATCTATATTACTTTCAACTCTTAGTTCTTCTATTCGTTGTTCAATCTTTTCCCGTTCATCTCCATCGCCAACCCATCTTAGTTTTACTTCAGGATGCATTTTCTTTAGTTCAGCCATTATCTCAACAATAAACAAGCAATTCTTTTGCCTTACCATACGCCCAACAGTAATAAAATTCAAACCTCGATCCCGCTTATCAACAAAGAACTTACTCAAATCAATACCATTATAAATTACCTTAGTTTCACTAAAATATTTCTCCCCATATAGAAAAAGATTTGCATCATCAGAACACCCTAATTTAACATTAGCAAATGTATTAATAAACAAACGCATGATCATTCTGTAATACCTAACTACTTTATTATCTTCAATCTTACCTGAATTATGAGAATGAGAAACTCTTAATTTAACACCCGAAAAAAAAGCAATCATTAAATTTAGTCCATTAAAAAAATCCATATGCGTATGGCATACATCAAAAGGACCATATTTTCTCAGGTACTTATACATTTTAATAAAGTGCTTTAAAAGCTTTACTTTACCATCCAAATCATTTGTCATATAAACTGTATGCCCCTTACTCTCTACTTCATCCTGATGATACTGCCTCCTATCAACGGCAATCAAATAGCTAACTTCATATTTATCTTTATCAAGATGGTCTACTGTATTTAAAACAAAAGCTTCGGTCCCAGCAGGTGCTAATCCATGTAGAATTTCTAATACTCGTATTTTTCTTTTCATAGAACTGAATTACAAATTTAATTAAGGCTTATCCAACTTCCATCTTATTCCCTTGTGCAACTTGACGCTTTACATATAGATACAAGACACAGCCCCAAGGCACTGCCAAAACAGTAAGTAACTTAGCGGGTGATTCCTGGATAAACTTATTATTACGCGAAATAATACTGGAATTAACATAGTGAATAGCTTCTACAAAACGCCTTTTTAATGAAGGATGGTGCTTCATGGATTCCTTACGAATAAAAGCAAATCCTTTGGGATTTCTGAAGTATTGTTTATACATATTCATGGATGAACCATCCAACTGATAATCCACAATTACCAAAACCTCATTAATGGTTATCATTTTATACTGAAGATCAGCCAACATATATTTCCAACCCAAGCCCACATATTTTTCTCCTTCAAACTCGGGATATTCGGGAAGTGATTTCATAATATCGGTACGATATACCAACTTTTTATCACCATTCCCTCCTTTTCGATAAAAATCCGTCAGGGTGGTTTCGTTCTCTGTAAACTTTGTTCCAATCAACTTACCATCATGCATACGTTCATCCAAACCAAGAATACCGGCATATTTATCCGATCCTTTCTCTTTCCATAAGTCAACAATTAACTCCACCGCATTGTCTGGCATATAATCATCAGAATCAATGCAAGTATTGAGCTCTGTATCCATCAAACGATAGGCTGCATTATGCGCAGTATGCATCCCTCCATTCTTTTTATGATGATAGCGAATGGGTATCTTGTTTTCCAGAACCCAGGTTTCCACCATTTTACGGGTATCATCAGAAGATCCGTCATCAATTACCAACCATTCAAAATCTTTAGAAGTTTGTCTCAATAAACTTTCGTAGATTCGATGGATGGTATGTGCCCTGTTATACGCAGGAGTAAAAATAGTTAGTGTCGGTTTATTCATTATTTTGGCTTTACTTTTTTTATTTAACAGCTTTAAGATATACTTCTGTCAACCATTTGGCATTTTTCTGAATATCGAAACAAGCATTCTGAATTTTACTGAGTGTATTTTCACGAGTATATTGCACTTTCAATAAATACTCAGCCCAATATTCAGCCCCTTTTTCTAATGGTATAAAATCTACTAATTCAGGTATAATGGCTACCTGGTTTGAAACTCCGGTTGAAGTAAGTATTTTCAATCCCGACGACTGGGCTTCAATCATTGTAACTGATAAACCTTCGTGAAAAGAGGGGAACAACAAAATATCCATCCCTTGCATTAAATCTGGTATATCAGAACGGGTTCCATAAAACTGAAAATACTCCGCTATTTTTAATTCCTCTATACCTTGTTTTACTTTTTCGTATTCGCCCCCATTGGCACCTATCAGAACACATGATAAATCAGGTCGTTTCGTTACCATTTGAGCAACTACTTCCACCAAAAACAAATGGTTTTTTTGCTTATCAAAACGGGCTACATTACCAATAATAAATCGATTATTCCAACCTTCTTTTTGTCTCACAGCATCCCTTTTCTCTTTGTTATATTGGAAGTCTGAAGCATTTACTGCATTGGGTTGAAAGATTGCCTTGGCAGCTCTCTTAGGCCCAAACAACCACTTTGCAGAATCAACCGAACAAGTAAAATAGTGAGTCAGGTATGGTCTCATCAGATGTTTAAGCAGATTGCGAAAGGGCATCTTCACATCCCATCCTACCGGTGCATTATGAGCATGGGCAGCAATAAAAGGTATATCCCGCTTATGAGCTTCCTTATAAATCCATAATCCCAATTCGGAACAATGCCCATGAATAATTCTATACTCGGTATGCTCATCAAAAAATATCTTTATGGACTTTTTATAGACAGATATGTTACCGGGAGTTATAGCAGGTAAAGTATAAATTTTTCCGCCTAAGGATTTAATCTCATCATCATAATCACCTTTTTTTTCACGATGTACAATAAAATCAAAAATAAGCTTACTTCGATCAATACTCCTGAAATAATTCATTACCATGGTTTCGGCACCACCACGATTCATAATGGTAAAAAGCATTAAAACGCGAACTGGAGAAGTACTCATATTATCGGTTTATTATTTTACGGATTGCCATCAATATAATATATACACCCAAACTTATCTTGTACTTACTACAAAAGAAAAAAACTTTCCAATGTAGTGGCATATATCTGATTTGTAGTTGAGCAATGGCCTCTCTATATACATTAGAATCAATATAATTATTCAAAAATGATACTTTATCTATAATTCCCTTTTTGCTGTTACACTCATTTAAACCAATCCCCACAATACTTAAACTAATTCTGTTATTTAAGGCCAACTTATATACGAAATATTTATCATTATTGGGAATAAATGCTTCCATCTTTTGGAATAAAATACTCCATTGATTAGCCAACTCAGCACGGTAACCAGAAGTAACAGATACTACATTGTTTTTTCGATAATGATAAAAAATATCATTACTATAATAGGCTGTTTTTGCTTTACCTAATGCCTCTAAGTTGAACAATGCATCTTCTGCCGTTCCAATAATTTTAAGATCTACAAATTCAATATCTCTGATTAATTCAGCTCGATACAGTTTCCCCCACACAGTAACCATCGAATCTGCTCCTGCAGGATCAGACAGCTCTTCTCCATATAGTCCCAAAACACGCCTCTGCAAGTCATTATATTCTTTTAAATCAAAATAGGAACTTTCTGTAAAAAGTTCCTTTTGCTCCGATCTATTTTCAAATTCCTTTTGATAGCCCCAAAAAACAATATCAACTTGTTGATCAAGTGCAACTGCCAAGGCCTTCTCACAAGTGTCTCTATCAATCCAATCATCACCATCCACAAAAAGAATCCAGTCTCCTTTTGCTTCTTTTATACCCCTTGTACGTGCAGCTGATACACCTTGATTCTTTTGATTAACAACTTTTACCCGTACATCTTTTTGGCTATATTCATTTAACAACTCCAAAGATTGATCAGGCGACTCATCATTAACACAAATAACTTCAATATTATTGTAATTCTGTACAAGAATACTTTCCAAACACTTTGGTAAATAAGCTTCTACTTTGTAGATGGGTACTATTATACTGATTAAGTTATCTTTTCCCATTACATTAAAAAAATTAATCAGTTTAATAATAGTGGTTTGACAACATTGAAAAAAAAAGTAAAGGCATAAAATAATAATACTGCTTGACCAATCATCTCAGACTGGTTAAACCAAAAACGTTTCTTATAAAAAGGGTAAATTAAAACCAATGGCATAATAAACCACGATAGCATGGCAAAACGGTTGGAATAAGCCGCTCTGATAACAATAACCCAAAAAGCGTTACTTACCAGGTAAATATTATAAATCCAAATGTAGTGTGGATCTTTGAATTTTCTTTTAAAGATAAAATATGCTCCTACCACAATGGGCATGGCACTATACAATAAAAAATCCCAACGAAATCCAGTATGCGAAAACTCTGAAGCAACCACATCTGCTGCATTTAAGTAATTAGACAAACGATCATCTGCAATACCTAAATTAACAAATAAATTAGCTACAGCATTACCAACTGTCAATGATAATAAAATAGAGAAAAACCAACCATAGAGATAGTATTTTGGGTTTTTAATATACCAGGCAAGTATACCTCCCAAAACTACTAAAACAGTAGAATTATGAGTAAAATAAGCATAGAAAGCGCATAAAATAACAATCCAAATATTCTTTCGATAAGCCATCCCTACCATCAACGCCGATACTGCTAATCCTGTTCGAATCCCATTTACAGCATTACTAAAAAAAAGAAACATACTTAAAATCACGAGATAGGGAACAAAGTAATGTTTTCCAAAGAGCTTAACTACTGTTAACCAATTAAAACCAATGTATAAAAATGCACAAAACAAAAAATACTGATGAACATTAAAGCCGCAATAAGCAAACCATTGCGTCATCCCATTAAACACCCACTCTTTGCCAAGGTCAATTATAAAATCTCTATTCAGCAATAAATTATAGTCAATTGCATAATTGGCTGTATCCCCAAAATATCTCCCTGAGATAGGTCTTAATCCAATATAAAAGATCAAAACAAACGTAACAATAATCCCCAGTATATTCTGCCCCTTTATTGCACTTCCATTAAACAACCCCCCAGAATAGCCTTGTATTGAAGTTACTAGAATAAGGATTAATACTAAATAATTAAACAATGGAATATAATACTCCAAAGGCACAAAATCAATCATCAATTTTAATAAATAATTTTCTTAAAAATATATAGATTTGGGTAGGCAGCAAAGATCTTAATTTCTTTTTATATCTAATCCACGGAGAAAACCATGATCCATCGAAATGATGTATACAATAGGAGTTACTGGTCAAATTCACATTTAAAGTCAATTGATCCTTTGGGCAAAAATAGTCTTTGGGAAACATAAATAAATTATTAGAATACTCGTCCTTATTTAATTGAAATATTTCACACCCACTAATTTCAATAATACTCCTATTCTTTCGAATCTGTTCCCCCATTATATTAGGTAAAGTCTTGGTATCTATACTTTCATCATTTTTAATAAAGTTTCTATTTTCATAATGCTTTAAACAGTCACCAATCCATGAAGTTCCTTTCTCTGCTCCAAAAATGCCAGCTTCTACATAACCATTTCCTTCTGTACCTATGAAATATGGTAAATTTAATAAATCATCAAAATTTTTAACAACTTCAACATCTGAATCTAAATAGATGCCTCCATAATTATACACTGCATAAAGCCTAATATAATCAGCGGCAAAGGCATACTTTTTTGCTTCGAAAGCTTGTTTTACCCACTTACTGTCATTTAAATCAAATTTATTTGTATCCCATAATACAAATTCAAAATCTTTTAACTGTTTTTTCCATGATGCAATACAACGTTCAATTAAAGGGGGGTATTTATCACCACTTAACCAACAATAATGTATAATTTTTGGAATCATGTCCTTAATACTTTATATAATATTTCAATTTCGGCTTCTTTATAATAATCATGTAATTTATCAATACTCACAATTTTATGCTGAAGCCATTCATTTTCGGTCAAGTATACACATCCACCATCACCACAATAAATACCTCCAATAAAACTTAGTAATGAAAAATTAAAATCAATCATTCTTTTATAAAAATCTTAAATAAAAATAGATATACATTGGTGGGTAGTAATAAAGATCTTAGTTTCCTTCTATATCTTATCCATGGAGAAAGCCATGATCCATCGAAATGATGGATACAATAGGAATTGTTAGTTAAATTCACGTCTAATGTTAATGGATCCTTCGGACTAAAGTAATCTTTGGGGAATATAAATAAATCATTAGAATACTCGTCCTTATTTAATTGAAATATTTCACGCCCACTAATTTCAATAATACTCCTATTCTTTCGAATTTGTTCCCCCATTATACTAGGTAAAGTCCTTGTATCTATACTTTCATCATTTTTAATAAAGTTTCTATTTTCATAATGTTTTAAACAGTCTCCAATCCATGAAGTTCCTTTCTCTGCTCCAAAAATGCCAGCTTCTAATAAACCATATCCTTCTGTACCTATGAAATATGGTAATTTTAATAAATCATCAAATTTTTTAACAACTTCAACATCTGAATCTAAATAAATGCCTCCATAATTATACACTGCATATAGCCTAATGTAATCAGCAGCAAATGCATACTTTTTTGCTTCGAAAGCTTGTTTTACCCACTTACTTTCATTTAAATCAAATTTATTAGTATCCCATAAAATAAATTCATAATCAGATAATTTCTCTTTCCACGATGCAATACAACGTTCAATCAAAGGAGGATATTTGTCGCCACTTAACCAACAAAAATGGATAATCTTAGGAATCATAAGTCTAAAATTTTATAAAATTTATCTATTTCTTTTTCATTACTAAAGCTACTCGTCTCAAGACGCTTAACAATACTCACCCTAAGAACCTCATCTTCAGCCACCTCCTTTATCCCAACAGCTACACTCAAGTTATCCATTTCTACTATCAAGCCATCTAATCGATTATAAATTTGACTTCCTGCAGTTGGGTAATTCGTGATAACTATTGGTTTTGATAAAATCTGTGCTTCACGAACAGTGACTGCTTTCCCTTCAAATCTAGATGGTTGCACATATATATCACAGGCTTTTATATAAGGGTAAGGATTACTTTTCATTCCAAGAATTATTACTCTTTCTTGCATACCAAACTCTTGGATTTTATTTCTAATTAACTGTTCATCCCCTCCATAACCTATTATATACCATTTAAAATTAACTTTTAGATTCTTTAGTTCTGATGCAATTGCCGGAATATTATCAAAATTTTTAGCATAAGAAAAACGACCAACAGAACATAAGTTTATCAAACCTTCCTTTTTTACAACCTCCCTATCAACATTGAACAATTTTGACTGATCTATCACAAAGGAAGGAGATAAAATATTTTCAATCATAATAATTTTATCCGTCAACAATGGGAAGCATGAAAGAAATGAATTTGTAACTGAATCTGAGATTGACACAATCTGATCAAACGAACTCCAGACTTTTAATTCATCTTTCCTATTTATTTGTATAGTTGAATAATCTGTATGTATCCATGCTATTTTCTTTTTAGCTAGAACTTTATCCCTAACAATATTGTGTGGAGTTACAAAACTGACGGCCAAATCGTATACTCCATATTTCTTTAATGATGGAAGTATAGGTGTTGTTGCATTAGCAATATACTGAAAGCTTGACGATGATTCGTTAAAACCTTTTTTTGACATAAATCGCGTATATTTAATCCTCGCAATTAATCTTGCTAATACAATATCAATAAAACCTTCTAACAAAACATTTAACATTGGTCGTTCCAATGTTGAATACTTCCTATTTTCAGGTAACAAATTTATTTTATTCGGAATCAACTTCATAAACTCACCTGTATGCTGATAAACAAATAAGTCTACATCGTATAGGGAGCAATCTATTGAATTTAACAATCCCAACAAGCTTCTTTCTGCCCCTCCAATTTCCATATAATGAATGGCTATAAAAATTCTTTTTTTCATCCGACTATTCTATATCTTTGAAACTTTTCATTTAATCACCCAACTAACATTCTTCCAACAAACTTTGGTATCCATCTTTGACTAATCTAAATTCCAATCTATATTAATCACCATTTTAAAAATCTAAAAAAAGACAACTTATTCAATAACCCTTTAATTTAATTATACTATCTAAGTGTTACTTCAAAAGTGACCATTAACAATAGCTATATCTTCAATGGTAAGACATTATAACACTAATCTGAAACATTTTCAAATCCAACCATCAAACTCTAATATTCCAGGTACATTAAGTACATTTTCATTCATTACACATAAATTGAAAGAAAAAAAATACCCTATAATATTAGCCCTTCCAAAATCATAACTTACTTAATCATGTATTCATTATAAAATATTTCTCAGCATAATATATCTGTTTTCATATCTAATTATGATTGGTGTTAAAAGCACAGGTATTAAAACTGAAACCAAAAAAGCATCACACCCAAAGTAATACTCTTCTTTAAAAATTATTACATATACAACATATACTATCATATGAGTAAAATACATAACCTTACTACATTTTCTAAAGAACATTCCACTTTTTAAACCTTTTAAACTTATATTCAGACTAATATAAAACATTATCCCAGGCAGCAATGGGAATAAGAATGAAGAAACAAAAGATAAACGAAAAACTTGAAATGCTATCCCTATAAAACTTAACAAAATCCATATATTTATTGAAAACTGTAATCTATTACTTGCAAATAGAGCTCCTATCATTATATACAGCATTCCTCCAAGTAACCGCCCACTTCCTAATCCATTTTTCAATAACGCGCTTACAAGCGATACTGCATGGTTGGTACTTTCATAACTTATTATGAAATTTATTAAACTGCTAATAAGAAAGATCCAAACAGAAATAATAAATATTGAAATCGTATTTTGATTTCTATAAATCAGAACATAAATAAATATCAATGAATATATCATTGATAACAAATACCACAATGGCCAAGAATAATAATTTTCTCCTATCAGAACTATATTTCTTATAAATAACAAAATATCTATAAAAAAAGAAACCTGGTTCGTTGAAAATTTCCAAATTGTTATTGGTAAGAAGATGATAGTCCAATAAAGATAAAGTTTGAATATCCTTATAGTATATTGCTTTATTTTAAACAATTTCGACACTGGATCATGTTCTACTTTGTTTTTGAGAAACAGTAAATATCCTGATGCAATAAAAAAGTACGGAACGGCTATATCCTCAACTAAATTCCACAAATGTATAATTAAATTTTTATGCATTCCTTCAAATGGATGAGTATGAATGGCAACAACGAATATCGCCATAATAAATTTGATAAAATCTAGTCCTTTAAAATCTCTTTTATCGGTTAAACTCATTTCAATAGTTTTACATGTTTACAGCTTTCTTAAGCAAGAAATATTTCATCCTTATACAATAAACATAATTTAATACATAACAATTCCTTAAGTTCAAGCTTTTATTGAACACCAAACTCCAAAAACATATACTCCACTATTCAGCGATAAATAATATATTCCATTTATTAACTTCTCAAATTCTATGATTCAGTAAATTCATTTTGCAAAAGGTCGATTACCCCATACTCACCCATAAAATTGTATGTATGCATACCAACGTAACCATTAGGCAAGGACATTATTTCAACACATTCCTCTTCATACTCATAAACATTCAGCTTCTTTATAAGATTAATATTTACTCTTGAACCATAAGATTCAAAACAATTTTGAGAGGGTCTAAACAAACTACCTCCCTTAGTAAATATATTACCTGCATTTCTAGCCCTACTTGCATCAACAACAATAGGATTCTGAGGGTGACTTATCCAATTATCACTCAATAAATTATCAGAATAATAAAGATATAACCTCTCATTATTATCATATTCAAAACTTTCTATTCTATTAGCAAATAACCAATAAAACCCACTATGATATATCCAAATTGCATCTAATAGTTTAACATTATTAAATAATGTTTTATATCTTTTCCATTTATAAGGAAAATGCTCAGCTCTATATATAGACAGATGGTTCCCTTGACTTGATTCAGGCATCATAAAATAATCCTCATTGAACTTAAAAACATTTGGAAAAGAAAGGTGATAATCCTTATTCAAAACCACTCTCTTTTTTAAAATATTGAAACCTTCAATCTCTACTACAGAAATTTGTCCTAAGTTTGTTTCTCTTATCAATTCTTCAAAAAAAACAAAAAATCTACCTTTTTCTAAAATAACAAAAGGATCAGCCCAGAAACTGCCCTTAGGTTGATTAATACATTGAAACTCCCCACTTCCTACCTTTATTGCAATTTTCCAGTTTTTCTTTTTTAAAGATACTTTTCTAACAAATAAAAATTTGAGTAACCTGAGGTAATAAAATAATATTGCATACCACCTTAAATTTGTAACACTACCATTTTCCTTATATACTTGTATTCCTTTGCTTTTGGCAAAAGACTTTAATAATAAAATAGAATTATGTGATAAAGATTTTTGTAGATTATTTAGAATTCCTTTCTCGGTCTTAATCTCAATAAAATATTCTTTCCACAACTTTGTAATTGTTTCATATTTTTCTAGCGTGATTTCTGTATGTATATTATTTTTTAATGCTTGTAAACAATAATAATTAAAATCATATTTTAGTCGCAGTACTCCCTTATTACAAATATTTACAAAATCATTATATTCAATCTCAGGAGATAACAATATCACCCAATCACTATTCTCTATACTGTCTTTATCATAAATTACTTTTAACTTCAATTCTTCATTATTCAGATTTCTTATTTCTAAAGCATCTTCCTTAAAAGCTGTAAACCTTGAGTCTATACGCTTCAACAGCCTACTATTAACTGTTGATATATTTGATACTTTAGCATTTGTCACTAACACTCTAATATCAGCTTCTTCAAAACAATCAATAACCGACCTAATACAATTCTCTTGAAATTGAAAAATCTCTATCGATTCCGTAACGAAAGATATTATCATAAATAATCATATTTTTTGTCCATAGAAAGCTTATGCTTTGGGTATAGCAGATAAAACAACTTGTCTTAAGTAATCTTTCGATTTTTCTATATATAAATCCAATTGTTTATGAACCTTTAAATAATCTATTTTACTAACATTAATACTATCTGATACAATTCTATTTTCTAACGATAATGAATTTAAAAGATCCTTCATTCTAGCATTTATGCCTTCTGATCTATTAACGACAAAAAATTCCTTTTCAAATATGATCGCAAAAGCAGTCCCATGAAATGAATTTGAAACAATATATTGGGCATTTTTTATTAAGGACACGAAAGTCTTAGGTCCACAATGCAAAAACTTCTTATCTACATAATTAGACCGACAATTAACTGTATATATTTTTAACATCCTTTTTCTAGCTATATCGATACAAACATCTCTAATCTGCTTATTACCTTCTAAATCATAAACAAATAAATAATCTTCAGAAAATTCCTCATCTCCAAAATCATTCCAGAATGACTTATTCTGTAAAAACACAGGATCAACAGATTGAACGCCATATAAAATCCCAATATCTTTCAAAATATTAAGCCCACTTTCTTCTCTAACTGAGATAAAATCTAAACGTTCAACTCTTTTTTTAACAAAGGAATGATATTTAGAATCTAAACTATTACCTGCAAAACTAGCAGCATATGAGGCCTTAATATACTTATCAGAAACAAAATCTAAATAAAATGCAGGATCCTTACCATTAGGATATAAACAATTCCAGATCTGATCACTCCCTGCCAAAAAAACATCTGCCTGAGGAGGGTTATTTCTTAACTCATCGATAGAGTTATATCTAACATTCGTCAATGTTAGATATTTCTTTTTGAAATCATCAAAAGGCCTCTTCCTCCTTAACAACAATAACCTCTCTGGAAACTTTAAAAATAAATAGACAGCTTTTAATAAAAGATTTTTATTCCAATATGGATTATTTATAACCCATAACTTAAAATGTGAACTATCATAAACCGGCTTATAATCTATGATTTCAACTTCATTCCCAGTGTCTTTTAAATATTGTTGTAATGCAAAGGCTTGAAGTGAAGCCCCATGATTATAAACATCATGGCAGGTTATGGTTTTTATTTTCATTTAATATGTATCTCTATTTAATTTACCTTTCATAATTAACATTGACCTAATATATAAAAACATACATACTCCTTAATTCTATCCTGTATACAGCTTCGCCTTTTCAGTCCCATTATTTTGTAGGATCGATAAATTTATTTATTAGTTTAAATTGTCGATTAAAAATACTATTCCATATCATACTGTAAATAAAAAAATGATAAACGCCCTTGAATTTTTGCTCAAAGGCGAATAATCTAACATTAAAAAGTAAATATACCTTTAGATACTATTTATTATTAATGCCAATCAAGGGTTGAAAAAAGCATAAAAAAGTGAGATATAAACCTATCACTCAGAACTTCACGGCTGTTTAAATCCTTAACAATCCGTATCTTAGAGTTGTTTTCGAAGCAACTTTCAGATATGATTCAGAAGGATAAGGACCACATTTTAATAAGAATATACGATTTAGTCTGTGACTATTTCGAAGAATTGCAATATTAATGTGATCGTTTCAGTAATAACGACAAACCAGAGTTTACCGACCTGGAGGTAATGACAATTTATCTTTTCGGAATCCAATACCAGGGGTACAAAAAAAAGCACATTCACAAATTCGCCTTTGACTAACTGTTGGATTAGTTTCCCAAGCTTGATTCTTATCAGGCATTCACTAGCCGGTTAAACTGCTTGGATGGAGCGTTCACTAGGTTATCAGAGTTATTGGTTAGAGATTTTCAACCATCCGATTGTATTATCGATCAGAACTTGCTTGATTCCATGCCTATTATTACATGTTCGGGTAAGCGCAATGGTAAAGATGCCAGGGAGATAATCGACAAAGACTATTGCTCTACTAAAGGCATGTACTATTATGGTATGAAGTTGCACATGTTAGGGTTCAGAAGAGAAGGAACTTTGCCGTTCCCAGAACCAATACTATATACGCCTGCATCGGTAAACGATATTAATGTTTATAAAGAAGTTTGGTCTGAAAAATACGACCAGATTTTCTTTGGTGAAAAAATTTATATGAATCATGAATTTAACGAACAATTGAAAACAAGTTTTAATTCTGAAATGCTAACACCCGTATTGGCTGTAAAAGCTATGACCGATATTATCAAACAAAGGATTATTGCAGCAGATGATTTGTATTCCACTGCTGTTGCTAGAATCAGGCAACCTATCGAGGCAATGTTCTCGTGACTTATTGAGAAAACAGATATTCAGCGGACTAGTATTGTTAGTCTACCAAAGGCTTGATTGTACATGCCTTCGGCAAACTATCAGTTGCATTTTTAAATTATGCTTTTTAACCCTTCTAACCTGAGTTCGAAATAAAAAACTAGCTGATATACAAGGAAATAAACAAGGCTTTAATTATACATAAGTATCTGAGGTTTAAATATTTAACAACCAAACATTTGTTTATTATGGAAGATAAAGTTACAGAAATTTTCTTTTATGTAGATGAATTTTGCAATGAATGGTATAAGGCAATCGCAGGACATCAATTGCCTAAAGACAGCTCAAAAAAAAAGCGCAATAAGCCTTGTAAAATGTCAGATTCAGAAGTTGAAACAATAATGATTCTGTTTCACTTAACTCATTACCGTAATATTAAGAATTTTTACATTAAGCATGTGGTACAGAATATGAAGTCTGGATTTCCGAAAACCGTTTCTTATAATAGCTTTGTTGAGCTGCAGCAAAAAGCTTTAATACCAATGGTTCTGTTCTTAAAGATGATGCGTATTGGCGATTGTAGCGAAATATCTTTTGTTGATTCCACGCCAAATAGAGTATAACATAATAAGCGTATATTTAACCATAAAGTCTTTGATGGCATAGCTTCCAGAGGAAAGTCTACAATGGGATATTTTTTTGGATTTAAGCTTCACTTTGTAGTAAATGACAAAGGTGAAATAATTGATTTCGTATTAACTGCTGGAAATGTAGATGACCGAACTCCACTGAAAGAGGAAAACTTTCTTAAGCGTATATTTGGTAAACTATTTGCTGACAAGGGGTTGCCGGTCAGAGACTCTTTGAACAGCTCTTTATCAATGGAATTCATCTTATTACAGGACTGCGTAAGAATATGAAAAACAACTTAATGTCCATGAGTGATAAAATTTTACTACGCAAACGTTCTATTATTGAAACTATTAACTAGGAACTGAAAAACATCTGTCAGATAGAACACTCTAGGCATAGGTCTGTTACTAACTTTCTTACTAATCTAATATCAGGATTATTGGCATACTCCTTTTTGCCTAAAAAACCTTCTATAAAATACGAAACAGAGCCAACTCATGGTCAGCTAGCTCTATTTTAGAATTTCCTTATATCAACTCAGGTTTCTAAGTTGTATTCCAAATTTATTCATATAATTATTCATTAAAAATCAAGATATTACGCTTTTATACCCCTTATTATCGGGCAATACGCAATCAGAAGGTTTTCTTTCCTTTGGCAAAGTAATAATGGGTTCGATACCCATTATTACTTTTAAAGAATCCTTCGCGTCGGTATAAAACTATCGCCGTCGGTTTCTCCGTTGACATTCCTAATTTGATCTATAAAAACATCCTTCCATAAACGGACATAGTAAAAGCCGCATATCTGTTTTATTTCTATAGGTAGAGCTGAAACCTTGATTAAACAAAAACCATTAAGGGCTGCAAGAGTTGAATATCAGTCTACTTTACCATGGATATTTTAATTCTCAAATCAGGATTTTGTATATTTTCAGACAACTGAGCATACATATTCTTTTTCGTTTTTAAGCACATATTTTATCCTATTCAATAATTTTTTTGCTATCCTCACTATTGCATCCTGGCCTTTCTTCCTTTTTGTTAATTCAATATATTTCAACGACATGGCAGGATCGTGTCTTATTGCAGTCCATGCTGCCTCAATTATCACTGTCCTCAGAGGCATATTTCCAACTTTGTCATGCTCCCCTGAAGAATTTGTAGTTGGAACCAAGCCAAAATAAGAACACAGCTGGTCAAAGTTCTTAAATCGTGAGTGTGTTTCCAACTCTGACATTATTGTCAATGCAATTATTAATCCTATACCAGGAATACTTCGTAACAGAGAAATTTGTCTTGAATAATCACAACTCTCATTTATCTTACGAAGTTCCTTATTGACCTTTAACATTTTTTTCGTAAAAATTCTGCGGTATCTAATGTTTCTTGTTTCACTATTGTAACATATATCATTGTTAACTCTATGGTTTGGAACCAATTTGAAATTTTCCAGACCAGTATTTAGACACAGTATTAAGCTCAAAAAGTATTTTTATCCCATTAGCATATAAGTAAGATTTAATTCTGTTTTTATAACGCCCCGGTTCTTTTACTAGTGTTCTTCTGTACCTTACAAGTCCTCGTAATTCTTCGCTTGGCCGACTTGGCACATATATTTTATTTAACTCCCCGTTTTTCAAAGATCGTGATAGTTTTCTGCTATCCCTTTTGTCTTCTTTTTGTTTTAGCTCTTTATCTGTTGCCGGAATATCTGCAGGATTTACTACTATATTAATAATCCCTAAATCGGTTAACTCCCTATGTAAACTGAAACCACAAAAACCGGCTTCGTATACAGAGTAGTAATTGCCTTCTGGAAAATTCCTTTCTAAATAGTCCAACAACAATTTTGCTTTTGGGTCTTGTGAAAACGTTTTGTAAACAATGTCTTCCGCCATTACTGTTATTACCAAATTTTTCAAGTGAACATCAATACCAACATAAATATTTTACCCTTTAAAACTAATTGATTTAACTTGCCGTTGATTAAGCTTCTGTTTTATAATTAGAAAATGTGTTTTATCTAATTTACAAAAACTATAGGGGCTTATGCTTTATGCTTATACAAACATACGGCCTTGATTCGAATTATTAACTGAAATTACATTTAATTTATCTATCATATTCATATCATGACAAAACAATACCAACCCTCATCTTTTTCTTTTTTTCTTCAAATTTTCTTTATTTATATTTAAAGACACATATCATTTGGTATTTAACAATGTGGCCCATCTCTAAAACTACATCAATTCATTTTATAAAAAACATTAAAAATAAATTATTTGTGAAAAATAATATAGAAATGCAAACCTTTTTTAATCATTTTCGTTTCTGACTGATATATAAATGATTCATGCATAACAAATAGCACTATTATAAAAGCAAAATACATTTTAATTAACAGAAAGATTCTAACTACTGTAGTGAAACCAATAAAATTTTTCTTGGGGAAGTAAAACTTTTTAATTGTTTCTCATAACAGACTTTAAAAAAACAAATACTTTATTTTTTTTAACACAATAACACAACACATTATGAAAAACACCTATTTTATATTATTTCTAGGTCTGTGGTTTCTATTCTCTTGTTCAGAAGATGAAGTACAACCCGATTCAAGTAATAATTCACAGGATATCACAGAGGAGATTGAGATTGATGAAACAGTTAATTATATTTCCAGCGATTTTGATTTCTCAACAATTACAGAAAATGACACTTTAAACATAGCTTATACGCATGACTTAGAAGGGGCAAATGTAATTTTACCTCCGCATGTCGTAATAAGGTATTATGGAGGATGCATAATTAATGGAACCCTCACATTTGATAATTGTATAATAGATGGTGAGTTATTAAATTACCAATTAGAAGTATCCGGATCAGCAACATTAAGCAGTACAACATTTAACTTTGAAAAATCAAAATGGAATATCACAGAAGGAGAGGTTTCTGATGAAATTGCTATTACAAACAAAAAAAATATTCAAAAAGCGATTGACTTATCAAAGCGCCTTGGCGTTACAACATTTAACATAAACCAACTTGATGCCTATTTTAATGTTACCTATGATAAAACTGACATTTCAGCCATTTCCCTCCCATCTTATTTTACACTTAATATGACGGATAATACTCATATAAGAGTACAACCCAATAACAAGGCAGGATATGTATTATTACAAATGTATGAAGTGTCCAATGTTAAAATTGTGGGAGGAAAACTGTATGGTGACAGAGACGAACATGATTACTCGAGTACCAATTCATCTGATGGAGAATACACTTGGGAAGACACACATGAAGGAGGTAGTTTAATTGATATAACAGCATCTAATAATATTTTAGTGGAAGGTTCTTCACTAAGAGAATCAACTGGTGACGGAATGGGAATAGGTTGTTTAGGTTCATTTACCGACAGAGGTCTACAAATAGATTATCAGCAGTCCATAGACGTTACTATTTCTAATTGTACATTTGACAGCAATAGAAGAAATGGAATATCACCTGGTGATGGAGTACGTGTCACTATCGATAATAATACATTCTTAAATTCAGGAATTGACACTGAAAAGTCTAAAGGTATAGCGCCTAGATGCGCTATTGATGTAGAATCATGGTGGACTTTAGATGAAAACAACAATCTAATCCGCTACCATACTACCACTGATTTTGTAATTAGTAATAATACAGAAAGAGGTGGAGCCAATATATCTTTTATTGTTGCTTGTGGAGAAAATGTTATTCTGGAAAATAATGATGTGGAACAAAGAATGGGTTTTAATACAGGAAGAAATATTACCATTAGAAATAACATTGTATCATCTCTAATATTTTCTGGTGATGGAAAATACAGAGCCTATATGGAAAATCTTGAAGTATATGGTAACACCATAAAAGGTGATTTTGAAGGAGAAATAGGGATTTTGTTTCAAAGTTATAACACAAAAATATTTGCGAATAATATTATTGGAAAAACACAAGGAATACGTATCGCAAATTGCGGAAATTCTGAAATATACGAAAATCACATAGAATCACCTCAAGATCAAAGTATAACTTATGGTATATTTGCTTTTTTAGCTACTATTAACAATGTGGATATCAATAAGAATAAAATCTTCAATTGCAATTACAAACCAATTACTTGCGATCACGTAAACAATTTTGATGGTGGTGAAAATAATTATGTTTCCATTTCTAATAATTATTTGGATAACGAATTAATGAGTATAGAGGAAGTGGAAAGGCATGTCTACGATTCAAAAGGAATTGTAGTGCATTAGTTTGTAATACTACAACAATAGTAATATCCGATTATTATTGTATATGAAAAACCCAAAACTGAAATCACACCTCAGCTTTGGGTTTTTCTTTTATAAAACAATGAGAGCTTTGTTATATTATACTTAATTATAGAGTATAGTTTGTGCATCAAATTACAAGGCGTTATTTTGCCCTCTAACCAATTAGCCTTTAAGCCTATTCGCCTTAAGTCTCCATTTAACTTAAGAGATTTTTTAACGTATTCATACGATTTAGGTCGAATAATATTATTAGTCAGTTGTCCTGTCAAAATGGTCTCAATACTTTCTCTTTCCAAGTAACACATATTCTTAATCAAACCAACAGTACATTCTCCTTTTTTTGTAAAACATACTACACCAGACACTCCCTCTAAATTATCAGCATACTTTTCACCCCATAAATCACAAACTCTAATATCTGCACACGAATTTAATTGCTTAAAATAACAATCATCATAACACGCCTTATTCATACACCTATCTCCATGGAAAAAAGTAGAAAATAAATCTACCCAAGGACGTTTTGAATATTGATAGCTTCCTCTTTCCCCTATCACTTTTACATGTGAACTATCTTGCCAATTAGTATCTTTATGTCGCCAATAAACATCTTTTACTTTTCCTGTTTTTCCTTTTGCTAACTGAAGGTACTTTTTAAATAAAAAAATCGAAGGTACTCCCCGACAAAAAAAGTCTACAAATAAAAAATTTTCCTCTATACTTTGCACTTTTGTGTATTTTCTTAAAGATGCTACTTGGCAAGGAGTTCCAAAAATAACATACTTATCTTTTTTATTTATTTTGGAAAAAGCAGCTTGTGTAAAACTTGGTATATATTTTGATTTCCTTGCCTTATGTAAATCTTTAATATGCTCAGCAATATAATGTTGTGCAATTAATTTTTCAGAATCAAATTCTACACCTATAATTTTATAATTAGATTCAATTAATCCTCTACTAATTTCAGAACAAATACCACCAGAAGTAGAATGTTTTCTATTATCAACATCTAAAGACCAACCCGCATAACAAGCTAAAGGCTGTACTTCAATAACTTCCTTTTCAATAAAAGAACAAACATTGACACATAATCCACATTCTATACAAAATCGATCCTCAACATAAGGAGTATAAAACCCATTTTCATCTAGTTTTAATGATATTATACCTTTGGGGCATATTGAGGTGCATACCCCACAACCAAAACAGTCTTTAATTCCAGCGATTGTTTTCATTATACCAGCCTATTGGGAGAAACATCAAAATTATAACTTTCTTTTAAATATATTTTCCCTTCACTTTTTAGTCTATAATATTGTTCTTTATTCCTATACCGTATAACCTTTGCTGGATTACCTCCTACTATAGCACAAGCAGGAATATCTTTAGTAACTACAGCACCCGCCCCAACTACAGCACCCTCTCCAATGGTAACTCCCGGAGTAATAATAACCCTAGAACCAATCCACACATTTTCTTCCACAACGACTTCTTTGTAAACAAAGCGCTTATCATAAGGTATATAACACAAATCAGAACCTTTAAAATAATGATTACATGTCCAAATCTCTATATTATGAGACATAATCACACCATCCTTAATTGTCAATCCTCCCTCTCCCTCAAATTTACCCCATCTTCCAATCCAAACATGATCACCTATAGTTATATTTTTGTTTCCTGAGAAAATTGTTCCTTCACAGAAATATACATTTTTACCAACAGATCTCATTGTTTTAAAGAGCTTAACCAATCGCTTACGCTCAAAATAATATGCGATCTTAATTTTTATTTTTTGTACCCTTCCCATATTTCTATCCTAATAAATTTTTAATTAAATAAATAACTTATAGGCTTCTAAAGTTTTGACTAAACATCTCTTTTTCCTCTCCTGAAAAAACAAATAAGTAGTTCAATAATAAGTAAACAATAACGTACACTATCACACTACCAGCTAACATCTTCCAACTTTGATGATCAAAATTTGATTTTATCAAATAAGTCACAACTGTTAACATTGCGACAATTACTACTTGAACAAAGAATGTTTTCTTTAAGAAAAGTAATATCCTAAACCCAAAAACATACTTATAGTAAACATTAATAGCCACTATATTTATAGCCTTTGCAATTACTAAGCATAAAATCACACCTGTTATTCCATAAGTTCTTGATGCAAAAAAACCTATAATAACCGCCACAGACATAGATATTATATCCCAAATCGCTCGAAATGAAATTTTGTTTTTAGCTTCCAAAATAGAATTTCCAAAAATTTGAGTCATAGGCACCGTATATACCAACATCACCAACATCGCTACAATCCATGATTCGTTATACCCATCTCCTAACCACAGCTTAATAAAATCCATACCAAATAGAAAAAAACCACTTAAAACTAATAATAAAAGATAGTTGTTTAAGCGACCAACCCTAATCATCGCATCCGTCAATTGATCTCCACTGCTATTTGCCACAACCATCTGAGTTGCCTTAGGTATAAGAACAGAATTAATCGCTGATGCAAACGTGGTATAATAAGAACCTAACATTATTCCAACTGCATATATTGCCACTACTACCGTACTAGTATTAATACCTAATACGACTTGTCCCGCCTGCCATTGGAATGAAAAAACTATAGTCGAAATAAAAATCCAAGCTGTATAACTAAAGATCTGTTTTATTTCCTCCAGATTAGCTCTCTTAAAGGTAATTTTCACCTTAAGTTTTATTCTTGTATATAAGAAAGAACTACAAATTAGGAATAAATTAAAAAAAGTATCAACTACAACAAGAGCAATTGCTTTACCCCCTAGTTTCAAAACACCATAAATCACACAAACTCTCAACACATAACGTATAACAGATATTATACGAGGGAAAATAAAATGTTCATAAGCATTACATATAGCAGAAAAGGTATTTCCAGGAAGCGTTACTACCAAGTTAAACAGCAATATTATATACATAATTTTAGCATCACTCAATTGCTCTCCAGACAATGATTTATCAAAAATAAGTTCTATATTAAAATAAAGGATACTCCCTACCAAAACTAAAATTGCGGCAATAAGAATATAAATAAATATAGCTGTGCTCAGGAAACTATTTTCCCCTTCTATGTCTTTTTCTGCTCTGTACTTAGCAACAAACCTTACAACCGCATAATTTAAACCTAGATCCAATAAAGAAAGATATGCAACAAATGAACCTATTAACGTGTATAACCCATACTCAGAATCTCCAAGAGATCTAATTATCAAAGGAGTAAGCACTAGCCCCACGCTTATACTCAATGCTATATTTGCATAAGACAATACTACTCCTACCTTTAATTGACTAATCTTTTTAAACTTATTCACTTTTAAACAAAATTTATTTAACTAGAAACTTTTCACTAACAATATATAGTTTTGCATAAATCCTCCAAAAACTTCACATGTTATATAAAACAGTCTCTCTTCACTTTGACATATTGTTTCTATATAATTAACAAGCAAATCAATTTTTATTCTTTTTATCAACAACCACATAGCTTCACCTCTTCACCGACATAGCTTTTATGCAAGTATAGAGTAATACACTACTGATTTGTAATAGTCAAAAATAACAATCCCACCCAATCCTTTAATATTATTGTGACCAAGTGGTTCTTTTTTTTGTCGAACACTTAAATTGAAATGGCATAGTTATTTTTCCTAAGATTATTCTCCTACTATATTACCAAGTAATCATTCTAATAATTCGTTAAAGCATTATATAAAACACTGAACATCAAGAATGCAAACACCAAATCCACCTCATTAAATCTTGATTATCAGAACATTAATGACAAATTCTAACAACTTAAATAAAGGTGCCTATCAAGGGAAATAATATTTATTAAAACACACATTGAGATCGTGTTATCAAAAACATCAAATATCAACAGTTGGAGAAAAGAGTTTACGACTGAGACTCTTATCCCGTTTTTATGCATATAAAGGTGCTTTAACTTTTTACAGTTGGGAGCTTTGGTAAGCACAAGGAATAAAGATACCGACAACAATTTGAAAAACCATTTGTCTTTCTAAATTTCAACAAAGAATTAACATTCTCTCAGGGAAGTGGCCGATATATCATTGCTTTTAATACTTCATATATTAGCAAATCAAATCAGCCAAACATACATCTGGTACCGGTATTTTTGGTGTGGGTGCACCAACCGTGCCAAATGAGGACTTGAAATTTGAGGTATGGCTGCAATTGATATTGATAACCATACTGAATTTCATTTAGAGACTGTCCAAACAATGGCAGGTAAGGATCAGTCGTTTTCAGACTGGGATTCTGATATTATTATCGAGCACAAAACTCAGCTAATTGAGCTATCTTCATATTTAGTGGCATTGATGCATGGTTTGCAAAACGTACGTTTGTTGACCAAGTAATTTATGCTGATATACACTTGATTAGCAGACTAAGGGATGATGCCGAGCGATATCGACATCAAGGTGAACCTACATGTAGAACAGAAAAACCTAAAAAATATGATGGAAAAGTTGATAACAACAATATCAACTTAAACTCATTAAGTTTGTGTCAAAAAATGATCAGACTGTAATCTATAGTGCTTTTGTCTATTCCATATCCTTAAAGCGAAACATAAAGGTTGTGCATGTCTTTATAGCAATGAGAAGGGTAAGCAGGTATACAAATTGTATTTCTCAACAGATATCAATATGTATCCTTCTGATATCATGAAATTTTATCAAAGCCGTTCCTAAATTGTATTTCTTTACCGTGACGGCAATCAACATACTAGCCTAAGTGATTTTCAAGCCAGAAGCGAAAATAAATTGAATTCCCACTTTAACGCTTCGCTGACATCCATTAATCTTGCAAAGATTACCCATTGACTGAGCATGCCCAAAGATCAACGAAAATCATTTTCGATGTAGATATCAAAACAATAAATAACAATGCCTTACAGTAGGATCTATTTTTTGACAAGTTCGGTATTAACCCAAACTTGCCTAAAAATAAACACTAGGCAAAGTAACTATTATATTATGACACTTTTGCCGCTTAAAAGTTTAACGAATTAAAATTAATGATATTAATAATAAACCAATCATTCTCTTTTATAGCTACACGACTAACATCAAATAATCTATCCCTAAAGACATATATGTATCCAACTTTGAAGGACTTAGCGCTTCCATACCCATATTACAGAAATATTCAAACAATAAAATTCATATAAAACACCTAAATCACAAAAAAATAAATACAGATAAGTACCACAACCCAAAACCAATCTAGCACCTTACATTAACCATTTAGACTCTGTTTCTCAGATAATTCCTTTCTAAGCACCAAAACATACATACGGCGTACATTCTTAATTAGTAAATTTTCTATTGATCTTGGAATAGAAAAAAGCACAGGCTTAAGCAAACTATTAGAAAAGAGAACAAATGTTACGCAAAGAATTATTGGAGATAATATCAATACCATTTTCCCTGAAATGGATCCATCATCAAAATAACTATGCTTATATATACTTGCAACAAAAGCCACAAAGAAAGTATGTAATAAATAAATCTGTAATGATAATTTTCCAATATAAGTAAATGAATTACAAATCAAATTAGAATATGACATAAATTTAACTATCCCAATAAAAATAAGCGTTACAGGCATAAATACAAAAAACACCTTTGTAAAGCCAGAGGAAGTTATTAGTGAATCATAATTAGCCGAAAAAATAATATAATAAGCCACCATTGCAAAAGTTGCTATACATACCATCAAAATAATTATTAACCTTTTCGTTCTATACAAACTAATTAATTGATCCTTAAAAATAAATCCTCCCATAAAGAATGGTATGCCTTTATAACATATATTATAGGCAAGATTTTTATAATCTACAAATTCTAAATAACTGAAAAAACATAAAGAAAATAAAATAGTAAATATAATTTGTTTAACACGCCCCATTCGACTTACAAAAGCAGCTAATCCACTCAATAACAATAGTGCATAAATAAACCAATATGGTGTAAAAAAATTATCAGTAGATAAATATGGATATGATTTATCTACATACAAGTGAAAACCTAGGTATTCTGCAAAAAATGATATGCAAGTCCAAATGAAGATTATCCAGATCATAAATGGCAGCCTTTTAGTTAAAAACCATTCTACTTTATTCCTATTTAAAGAAGCCATTACAAATCCTCCTGCCAAAAAAAATGCAGGCATACTTGCAGCTGACAAAAGAATATCTACTTTTACAATTAGCAAATCAAACATTGGACTGTTTGATGCACCTCTTATAGTGTAGGCAGCGGATATAGAGTGATGAATTGCAACTAACAAAATGGTTATTCCTTTTAACATGTCAATCCATCTAATTCTTTGATTCTTAATTATTTCTCTCATAACACAATTGTAAATATCCAACCTAATTCGGTCAAAATTGCTTAAAAATAACAATGACACCTTAAATATTATTTTTATTTTGATAAAAACTATTTTTTTTTTGATACCTAAAGTTCATCATTCAAAACGAAGTATCCCCAACACTCCAAATACATATAACGTACTAATGCAAAAAACATATAGAATAACGTCATCCCTATGTAAGAAAATAATCATTTATTTAGAATCAGAATGTGTTTTCTGAAAACTATTTCTTACCCATACAACCACTATCTTTCCTTCTAAGAAAAACATAACCAACATAATAAAACTAATAATGAGTATAAATACAAATCCAAAGATCAAATATATTAAGAAACGCCTTTATTCGAATGGCATGGGAGTACTGGTAAACTTGTGAGATATTTATATAGTCTGATATCCGGAAGAAAACTATCCAGTAATGATAATTAAAATATACTGAGCCCAACGTTCGTCAACACAATAAAACCATATCTATTAAAAAAGATGAAGGTCAGGATTATTTAAGTTGCAACTCATTAATTACCTAATTTAAACAAATGAATTCAGAAATATAGATTGTTCTCGTATCAACAAATCCAAAGAACAGCACATAGTCAAATCTCTCACTTGAATCACACAACCACAAATACATGTTTTCTTCAGAACCACAGCTTACACTATTTCACAAATTAAATTCCTATCGAATTTTCAATATATGATAAGCCATTGACTATATTAAATACAAAAGCAAAACAAAAGCTATGGCATCCTGGCAATTACTTATCAGCAATACATGGTAAGGTAATTTTCTTTTGATGTAGGCTCCGATCCCCCGAAATGGGTTTAACTATTTATCCACAAATTACGCTAATTGAAGAAATTTAAAACTAACCCATATTAAATGAACTTATTTGTAGATGAAAATAATCAACGCTCTCCACTTTTCTTATAACTTGAGAAAGTTTAGAACCAAAAGCTAATAAAATACTATTGCTATATCCATCCTCGTACTTAAACTCCGGATCCTATAAATTATAAAAACAGAACCGAATCTTTACACCTAAAAAATTAACGATTTATAAACAAATAAATGCTTGTAATCAAATATACTTAATAAAATAAAGATGTTTTCTCTATTATTGCAGAAATTTCAATCATCTATTTTACTTTTATTTTAATGAAAGCTCCCAAAAATAAAGTCATTCGAAATTTAGCATTCAAAACACTAAATCTAATTGAAAACAACACCGGATTTAAATTTGCGTATGATACAACCTTTGGCTCTAGAATTACTTATAATAGCATTAAAAATGACAGAAAACAGTATTTTCAACTTTACGATGAAGAAAGTATAAAAAACAGACGATTTTACAACATCTGTGTAGGTGGACATGCTGGTTTTGGTGGTTACTTTTATCATCCTTTCTGGACTAATATTGATATAGAAGCTCCAATACTCCTTGATACATGGAAAAGATTTGATCCAAATAGGGATATTAAACATGACTTACTGGATATGACACCACTTCCTTTAGAAAGTAATTCTGCTGAAATTATTCAATCTCTACACGCTATAGAACATTTAGATAATAAAGCTGCCGATTATTTTTTAAAAGAGGCATACAGGGTTCTTAAGCCAGGAGGAATTTTTAAAGTGGTTACTCCAAATGTGGAACTAGGCTACAGAGCCTACTTAAACGGCGACAAAACCTACTACAAATGGTTGGATATCAAAAGTGGGAAAAGGCATTATCCTGTTTATGGACATAAAACGCCTTTAAATAAAGCGTCTTTTGAACAGGTTACACTAGATTTTTTTGCAGCCAATGTCACAACCATTCATTCAGAACATAATCCACACAAAATTACAGACGAAGAATTCAGACATGTGATGAATACAATGAAAATGGAGGATGCATTGGATTATTGTACGACTAAATGCTCTGTTGAGATTCAAAGAAAGTATCGATCCAACCATATTAACTGGTGGAATCACGAAAAGTTAATTGAGGCATTAAAAGCTGCTGGATTTACTAAAGTCTATATCATGGCACCAGGACAAAGTTCTAGCCCGGTTATGAGAAATCCGAAATATTTCGACTTCAGTGGTAATTCAATTGCTTTATATATAGAAGCTATTAAATAAAAACAATGAAAACAGCCTTAAGTCTTAGCATATTTATTCTTATTGCAACCCTATTACTTAATTGTAGCAGTCATGCAAATAAAATTGCTTGCAAATATACATTAACTCTAAATTTCCCGGAGATTTCTCCCAATGGATGGGATGCTACATATGTAGCATGGATTGAAGATCTTAATGGCAATAACTTACAAAACCTATATATTTGTGAAAAGGTTCTAACTGACATCACTTCAAATCCGGATCAGTTATTAGGAGAACCACTTCCCTATTGGCGTAAAAACAAATTATCCGTAATCGATCTCTCTCAGATTGATGCGATTACTGGTGCATCCATTCAAAAATCATTTAAAATAGCAAGAGAATTATATATCAGCAATAACAATTCAAAAATAATAGTATGCCTTGAAATTGACCGGGCGAAAAATGGGAATGAGTACTTTGACGATAGACCTTCTTTTATTTACAAGACAGATACAATAGATTTAAACAATCTAAAAGATTCGTATTCTCTAAAGTTAAATGGATTTATGGCAGATAAAACAGCAACTAAAGGTTTTGCTCAAAATCCACCAATAAAACCTATTCCAGACTTTTATCCAAATAAATATGATACAAACATACAATACATTTATCCTGCGGACATGTTTATAAATGAAACTCCAGAGTCATCTCATTTAACCTTAGAAATTACTCAATAAAAAAAACACTACAATTTACTTACTGAATGACAGAAAACTAAAGGCTGGAAACTGAGTTCTAAGAAACTTCCACATACAAACTATCACTCATTTCCTCCTCTCGGGGATCTCTAAATGCAATCCACAATTGAATTTCTTCAGCCTTATATTTAACTGCATCTTTCCATAGAAAGTATTCCTCAGAACGCTCTACTCCTGTAAATTTATATATTGAATACATTGTATCCTTTTGACGTAGCATGACTAACAAAGTATCTCTAGAGTGTCCCAAAATATTTTGCCATTCAATTACAATTCCGCCATCAGTAGCAACAGCTTTTACATTTGTTGGCACTGGCAGATTCCCTTTACACAACAAAGCTTGTTTATAATCCATCTCCAAATCAGGATAAAATCCCTTAGTTCCATGCTTTAAATTATAAGACTGAGCTATAAGATAAGGACGTTTACTTTCTTCTTTATTAAAGAAAGTCTTTTTCAATATATCCTTAAATGGCCTCAAAAAATCATTCACCAGAATTAATTTTTGACGCTGATTCAGTTGCAATGGCGATTTTGCATCTTTATAATCTGATGGTTTTGATCTAGCATAAGTCTTTCCATCCATCTCATAAATAATCAAATCACCGATCTTACCAGACATTCCTTTTAACAAATTATTTGCAACTCGAGCCATAATAAAGTATTTTAACAATAATACTTAAAAGTTTATAAGTTATAATATTTTAAAATTAATGTCAATCTATTTTTGATATGAACCGAATTTAATTTGTATTTAATTCCTATTTCTATTGATTTAATTATGTGTTTTATATTTAATATTCTCAAATATAGATAACCACAAAGTCGCTAAGACTCAAAGATATTTAAAAACCACCTCCCCCTCATTCTTAGGGTACTCCTCCTAAACAATAGGAAAGTTTAATTTACATAATGTAGATAATTATGAAACAACTACTATCTATTGAATGATATTCCTGTAACCAACTCATACAAATCATTTCTCTTTTGCATAGAAATATCAATTTTAAATTCGCCTTGTGTAATGGCTTGTCCACGAGTGGTGTGGATCACAATAAAATTATTAAAAATACAATATATCTTCTTTTATCATTGCCATAAAAGAAGCAAAAAGTCGAGTCGGAAAGAATGCTATCGCTCTCTGTCTGATCGTTTATTTTTCTATTGATGTAATATCTTTTTCAAAGATAAAGGACAAGCCCCATCAATGAAAAATTAAAACGATTAGCCATTCAATTCCACCATTGGCCTTCAGCTTTCCGACAGGCCAACGCTTTTTATTCCATACTTCACAATTTAGAAATATAGCATTTACAACATATATGGTTTCTGTAAATATGGTTCTTCCGGCTTTAGCTGATGAGCAAAAAAACAAGATCTTGTAGTCGATAAAAAGCGGTGCTGTTTAAGTCCTTGAGGAACGAAAGGATGAGTTCAGCGCTTTCGACGTAAGAAACGTAGTTTTATGAGAGAAGCAGGTGCAGCCTTGATCTTTTTGCTTCGTTTTTAGATCAAGCTAAAAATGAAGAGCCCAGCGGCTAGAGCGAAAATAAAAATTGAAATACCCGAAGGATGTTCTTTTTTTTTAAAAGATTATTGCTGTGTTCGGCATAGTTCAAGTAAACTTGACTCTGCACTTTCTTATCGCAATAATTATCATTGCCATAAAAGAAGCAAAAAATCTAGTTCAATTCATCCTTCAACCCACATCCTTGATGAACCTTTTCCGTCACACATTCCTAAATCACCCACATTCATCCATGTCTCGCCTTCACCAGCCCGGGCCAATTGAACAGGCCATCGCACCTGGTTCATATTTCAGAATAAACACTTATGTAATTAAAATATCTCCTCTTGAGAGTGGTTAAAAATGGCCTCAGCTGGTGAACCATAAAACAAGATGCTGTAGTCGGTAAAAGTGGTGCTTTTTGAGTCCTTGAGGAACGAAAGGATGAGTTCATCGCTTTAGACGTAAGAATTGTAGTTTTATAAGAGAAGCAGGTGCAGCCGGCGGCTTTCATTGTTTGGACAATAAGGAAAAAGATAGAACATATCCTATTTACGGCCTGTTAGTGCAACTCCCCTGGAGTTGTATTTTTAGAAAGATTTCTTTTCTATAAATGTATGATACCTACGACATCAAATTTAACTCAACTCAAAGACTAGTATACATAAAAAAGCCACTCACCATTAAAATAAAAAATATAAGTAATAAGTTCACCTTGTGTGATGGCTCGTCTACAATTGGTGTGGATCACCGGAAAATCGGCTTTTGTTCGGGTTGGCAAAGAAAGTAAGAATCTTTATCATAAAAGCACATAATATGTAACAAGCTATGAGGATAGCTAAATCGATAAAGCCAAAAGCTTTCTAACCCAGAAAGATGTTTAAATTAAGCGAGTGCCATATGGTAATTATAAACAAAATTAACCACTTAAAAATTAAACTTGTAATCACACTTAGATTATGAGTATTAAACTTAAACTGCATAGTTTAGAGGTGATAATGAATTAATATGTTTTAAAACCACCTCCCCCTCATTCTTCAGGGACTACTCCTTTGGAAGTAGGAGAATGATTTACATGATGGAAAGATGTTTTTCTTTAAAGAAAACAAAAGACTATTTCTTTAATAACTTTATTGCATTGATATAAGAAGTAAAATCAAATATATATAATTCCGGTTCTAATTTAAAAAATCCCTCTCTTGTCACATAGCATTCGTACCCTTCCTTTTGATAAATAGCCTCTATTTGGCTAAATAACAAATCAACATTAATCTTCTTCACCTTTCCTGAGAAAAAATGGTTTCCGTGATAATCTTCAAGTATTACAAAAAATGGGGCCATTAACTTATTATATCCAGTCAGTATTATAGTATTCTCTTCAGGAAATTTAAATGCATCCGTAATTAGACCTTCAATTTTATAATCTGAAATTTTACTAGCACTATATTCTCCTGGAATTACAGGTACAGTATATACTGAAGTACCTTTATTAATCCATTGTTTTGTAAATAAATATACACTATCACCAACGATAATCATTGATTCACAATCATAATCCGTATCAAGGGTTTCATTATAAGAGTAATCTATCTGATCCTCATAATGAAAGCTGATGGTATCAATCTTCATACATTGATCCTCTAATGATTTCTTCTCAACCTTGAATATTCTTAAGTTTTTTCTATAATTAAAATTATTACCAAAATCCCCTAAATAAATAAAATCTTTATCCTGAGCAACCGATTCCCAATCCTGCATTCGTAAACCGGGGAACTTCTTTTTACTTATTATGGCACCTGAAGACGTATCAATCCCATAAATAACTGGTTCTGAGCTATCATTCTGCAACCAAACAGTATCTTTCCAAAAAATCATACCCGAATTCTCATCTAACCATGGATTCAATTGCGTACTACTTAAAGGTACTATGGGAGCATCTATAATGCTTAACAAAATTTCTTGTTTCGTTTTATTATTACAGCCTATACTCAGTATACCCACAAGGGCTATAAACAGATAAATTATAATATAACCATTTCGTTTTTGTTGCATTGAATAAATAATTAAAATCAGCTATATCATCTTCCATTATAAATTGAATACCTCTATACTAAAAATGATATGCTCCTGGTAAACAATTCAATTATAGTACAAATATTATAAACAAAAAGCCTGCTTTGTATTAAAAACAGGCTCATATTATACTCGATCAAAATTACTTCTTATTCAGTAACATACTCTGGAATATATTCATCCCAGTAATATGGAGGATCAAAATTATTTAAATCCTCTATCCCTTCCGGCAACTGATCTGCATCCAATAAAGGTAGTTCATCTATATATAATTCTTGCTCTTCTGTTAAACCACTACCGTTAGTCAACGCCCAAACAATCTCTTGCATTTGCCCAGCAACCTCATCAAAGGTATCTCCGGACTTTAATGAGGCTTTCGAATAATGATGTGGAAAACACTCATAATTCAATCGTTTCCGATTACATTTATCCGTTAACCATTTCATATTAGGTGATTTAGTAACACCTTCTATTGAATAAACAGCATCAACCAACGATTCTCTTCTTCCTAAATTGATACAAAATAAATACAATACAAAAGTTCTTTCCTGCATGGGTGAAAAACTAATCCAGGTCCAACACAAATTAATGGCATGTTGAAATTCATTATTATTTACTCTAAAAATTAGTCCTGGAGGAAAAAAACAAGTCCTTCTTCGATCAATATTATTTTTAATTGTCAACTGAAGCTGAATATACTTACCTCCACAACCATAGAATCTGTTACCGCTTGTACTTGTTGCTTTTAACGAAGTGAATTGTTGAGCTACAATGCCTTCACTTTCAAAAACGCCTGTAATATCTCCAACAAGATCAAAGCCTTCTGGTAAACTATATTCTGAAACTTCAAGATTTCCAGGTGTATTTCCCATACCAGGAATATTGCCTGCTTTTTCTTCTTCTTTTGTGTCATCCTTCTGACATGATGTCAATAGTAACAAAGATGCTATCACAAAAAAACTCAATAACTTTCTCATTTATAATTTATTTAGGGTTTAATAATTTCTCACGAATTTAAAGTAGATTTTTCCCAATATCAAGATAGGAATAATATAAGGAAAAAGTCTTTTAAATGCCATGATGCTGATTATCATTATATTACGAATTTCCACATCAATTCTTAGATAAATTATTTTGACGAAACATTCAAATATTCACATCACCTATCATATATAATTGACTAAAACTTTATACAATAATGAAATTCAACAAAATACACAACATACAAAATGTATTTCATTATGTGTTATTGTTAAAAAAAATAGCTTTTATTTCGAAAAAACTGCGCAAAAGCAAACTTCAGTACTATAAAAAATCCTCAAGCGTTTCACACTTGAGGATTATACAAATAAATATTACTTTATAATTTTATACTACCACTCGTTCATTCATCAGAAGTGTTAGTCTGAGCTCCTTCGCAAGAGTCGCTAACAACATTAAACTCATAAAGATAACCAGACCCAGTGGGATTAGGGATTACACTAACAAACTCAACCATAAATCCATTTGTCATTAATACAGCCTCTCCTACCTGATCTACATCTATAATACTAACTACTTCATCATGATTTTTTGTTCTAACATAAATTTGTTGATCCTCACAAGATGTAATAAATCTGAAAGTTCCAATATCGATGCTACCAGATTCTCCTAACTGCGGAGGTGTGGATCCAAATTCCGTTGTATTAGGAACTTCAAATTTTATTGACCTGGAAAAATCTAATATATCTTTATACTCTCCATTATAATTCGGATCTCTAAAGCCTACTTCAACCTCAAAAGGAAATCCTTCTGTATCATAAAAATCACCATCAATCTCAACGTATGGATCTGTAGCGCAAGGAACAAAAAACACGATATTACTTAGGGCTCCGGAATTTTCCACTACACTACACTCATCAATACACCAACAATCAGGTAATCCAATAGTCAAATCATAAATATATTCAGGAAAAACACCGGTAGGCAAATCTGGAAGAGAATTGATATAGGCAATATCATCTGCATCCATTCCACTACCATTTGTTATCTTCCATAGAATCTCTTGTAATTTATTTTTTACCACATTATAACTCCATCCAACTTCAGGATAAGCTACATAATGTTCATAATTAACCTTTTTAAATTTCAAGGCATTTATAAGCTCTACAACAGTTTTTGATGTTGTCACACCCAGAAATTCATATGAATCATTGCCATCCGGATTATCCATACCTAGATTCAAACAATATAAATATAAAATAAATGTCTTAGTTGCGCCTGCAGGTACACATACGTCTACCGGGGCTAATAGAATCCCATTTTGAACACCCTCAATATTAGATCCAAATACAGTTCCAGCTCGAAACCATGCGGATAGACAAGCATCCTCCGTATTTGTATTTTCAATTGTCAACTCAACAATCACCTGGTCCCCTGACCCTTGAGTTGAACCTGTAATTACTATACCATCAGACTCAGACTTTAGTGAAGCTGCCAATTCTGTATTACCAACACCAGATATTTCACTAAATACAAGTCCCTCATGAAAATCGTACACTTCAGCCTGAAGCTCTCCTCCTGCATTACCCATACCTTGTATATTACCGGCAGTTTCTTTTCTATTCGTGTCATCTTCTTGACAAGCAACAAATAATAACAAAGATACTGTAACGAAAAAACTCAATAACTTATTCATATCTATCAAATTAAATATTTTAAACATTTATATTTTTCTCACATAAGAAAATACAAAGCACTTTTATTTAAGACTTTTTATTCATATAACATAAATGTATAATTTGCCATTATGTATATGTCATACCTTACTATAAATCAACTGGCATTTCGTTCTGATATAACATCATATTCCGGAACATTATCCAATTTGCCAAATTCACTATTATTGGAAATAAATTCAGGAACAATCTCTTTCATTCTAGTCACTAGTAGTATATTATTCTCATATTGCAATGAAAACAATAATTCATCCACTTGCGTTTTGATTCGACGGTAATCATACTTTCTAACTTTACCAATCATAACTTTTTCATGATGAGTAGGTAAATTGTCTTCCTTTGAAGCCAATAATTCTTCATATAATTTTTCTCCCGGACGTAAGCCAGTAAATTCAATATCTATATCTTCATTTAGTTTTAATCCAGACAAGCGTATCATTTCTTTAGCTAAATCAACAATTTTAACCGGTTCACCCATATCAAACACATAAATCTCTCCACCATGTCCCATAAATCCAGCCTCTAACACCAATTGACAAGCTTCAGGAATTGTCATAAAATATCTAGTAATTTCAGGATCAGTTACTGTCACCGGTCCTCCTTGTTTAATTTGTTTTAAAAACAAAGGAACAACAGACCCATTTGAACCTAGAACATTTCCAAAACGGGTCGTTATAAATGAGGTATTCATATTATCAATTTGTGATAAGGCCTGAATATAAATTTCACAAATTCTTTTAGATGCTCCCATTACATTAGTAGGATTTACTGCTTTATCTGTTGAAACCATCACAAATTTTTCCACATTGTAATCAACAGCCAAATTGGCCAACAATCTAACTCCCCCAATATTAACTCTAACAGCTTCATAAGGGTTTGCCTCCATTAAAGGAACATGTTTATAGGCGGCAGCATTGTATATTATTTGAGGGTTATACTTTTCAAATACTTGACGCATCCTGTATTCATTTGTATAATCTGCCAAAACAACTTCAAATGGTGCATCGAAATGACTAATGATTAACTCCTGTTGTAAATCATATAAAGGAGATTCTGCTATATCCAACAAAATTATTTTCTTTACCGGAAATTTTAATAATTGTCGAACAATTTCTGAACCAATTGAACCTGCAGCTCCAGTAACTAGAATAGTTTTTCCTACCAATCCATCCGATATTGTTTTTAAATTCAATTTTATTTCTTCTCTTCCTAAAATATCTTCAATTCTAACATCACGAATTTGACTTTGATTTGAAATTCCATTCACCCAGGATCCAACTGAAGGCATTATTTTAAGCTTTAATCCTCGATCCATACAATCATTGCTAATCTCTCTTTTCCGTTGAACAGAAATATTATTAATTGCCAGTATAACAACCTCCACTCTGTTCGCCCCTATTACATTCATCGCTTTATCCCATGAACAGATAGTTTTAGAATGTAGCTTTTTATTCCATCTTGTTTCATTATCGTCAACAAAACCAATTACATTAAATGTATTCACTTTATCATTGCGAATAGCCTCAAAAGTAATCTGCCCCATTTCTCCTGCTCCATAAATTAACACATTAGTATCAGCTCTCTTTTTAGTCAGAAATCCATAAGTTTCTTTTACAAAAATTCGAAACGAGAATGTTAACATTAAGGTTAATAAACCATGAAAAACTAACACAAGATTTGATAGATTGATAAATCCTAATTCGAAAAAATGGGTAAGCTGATTAAGAAATAGGAGTAATGCAAAAGAAACAAAGCAAGAAATTGTTAATTGCTTAAATTCAGAATAACTACTATGACGAATAACGCCTTTATAAGAACCGAAAACTATAAATGAAATTAAATACAGAACAAATACAACCTCCCCATTAATAAAGAAATCAAGAACATTATAATCGGACATGTTTAAATTTATTCTAACAATAAATGCAAGTAAGTATGCATTTATAACAATTACAAAGTCAATAAATAAAATCCACCAACGCGAAATGACCCTATCCTTAAATATATTTAATAAGACGTTTTTCATTTTTATTTGAGATCTAAGCTTTTCTGAATGCAATTACGTAATTTTAGAAGCTAATATCAGTTTAATGTGACAAACGACCATATTTATTTGTTAAATGGAATAATTAGAGGGTTAAAGTTTTACTTTTAAAACAAAATTGTTGCACGGTATTATCAATCAAGACATTCAGAACAAAACAGTCTATTGTGCTACATCTATCATTAATGTAATTACATGCCTAATTACCAATACAAGCGATTGATTTACAAATAACAAGGCTTACAGCATTTATATATATGCACCATGAGTACATAATTAAGGACATTCACAATAAAAAGATTTATAATACGAATCTTATAATATTGATCTCTAAATTATCTTTTCAGCACATACAATAACACAAAATCAAAAAAACATTTAACATATTTTCAAAGCTATTTAGATAGTTAGAAAACCATTCGTTACAACTTCTTTTGTTTGATTACCATCTTCATATACAAACACCCCAATACATATCTCCTTCTAGTTTTATCAATATTATAAAGGATACAATAATCGTATTGAATTAATTTATTTTAATAACAAACAGGTGGAAATCATTTCGTTGTTAGTAAAATGAATGATTTCTATTTCATCTAATCTTTTCCCAAAAACAAAAATATAATCATATAGTCTTGCCAAGGCTATACTAAGTCAGTTATTTACAGCAAATGAATTTTCAAAAACTAATGTTAGTAAGTATAAAATGGTTTTTTATCAATTATTTTATACGATTAAGCAAAGTATTAAAATTACAAGTTCCAAAAGCAGTAAATTAATTATTGTTTTAATTTAAGTATTTATCGATAGGTGTTTCTATAGTTAAATTAATAATGTTTAATAAATTAATTACAGTATTATGAAAGAAAAAATTAGAAACTTTATTGCTGAAATAACATTCAATGATCCTTCAATTATTATGGATGACACAATGATTTTTGATGAAGGAATTTTTGATTCGATGGGATTACTGGGATTAATTAACTTTATAGAGAGTGAATTTAATGTTCTGGCAGAAGATTCTGATCTTCAAGAAGAAAATTTCGGATCTGTAGAGAGAATAGTAGCTTTTATAGAAAGAAAACAAACTCAGGCTGCTTAGTTAACATTTTTGTCTTCAGAACTAAAGCACTGTGGAGTATTGGCAAAAAAACAAGAAGCAATAATTCTGTTTAAACAATTATGTTAACTGTTATTTTCTTGCTTAAATACAACACTTTGTTAATAGGTGGTAAAATTTGATCCTTAAAGAGAAAGGCAAAGTTCCCAATGCTATTTAAATAATAGTACTCAAATCTTAGTAAATAGAGTACCTATAGATTCTCATGTAAAAAAACGATTGCTACTGTTGAAAATAAGATTTTGTGTTGGAAATTATAATGCAATACCAAAATCAATTACGACGCTAGATTAATGATTCATTATATCGTTATTGACCAATTTTAAAGTCTAGTGAGAAACATAAAGATAATAGTAATTAGTTTTTATTTATATATCAAAAAGCTGAAGACTAATGCCAAATTTTTAAAAATATGTGTGGAATTGCAGGTTTTGTACCAAGAAATATTGTTCCCAATCCCGAACGGACTTTAAATGCAATGCTTACACGCATTCAGCATCGTGGACCTGATGAATGCGGTACATACTTGTCAAACAAGTTATGCATGGGGAATGTAAGATTAAGTATTGTTGACCTAGCTTCTGGGCAGCAACCGTTATCCACTCAGGATGGGCGATACTGGATTGCATACAACGGTGAAGTTTTTAATTATTTGGAGTTAAAAAAAGAGCTGGAAAATAAAGGTCATATATTTAAAACAAATTGTGATACAGAAGTTGTTGTTCATATGTATCAGGAGTATGGTACGGAATGTCTTCAACTCCTAAATGGGCAATTTGCATTTTCAATTTGGGATGAAGCAAAGCATGAACTATTTCTCGCGAGGGATAGGATGGGAATTAGACCTCTTTTCTATTCATATCAAAACGAGAATTTTGTTTTTGGATCAGAGATTAAATCTATTATTGAGTTTCCAGAAATAAAAAGAGCAATAAATTATCGTGGTCTTCAACAAGTATTTACCTTTTGGACAACGTTAACACCACAAACGATATTCAAAGATGTATATGAATTATCTCCTGGACATTATGCTTTATTGAAAAAAGATAAGTCGTTAATTATTAATCGATATTGGGATTTAAAATATGAAAAAGACCATTCTTTAACTTTAGAAGATGCTAAAAGTCAGTTTAAATCTCTATTTGAAGATTCCTTAAGACTAAGAATGAGAGCTGATGTTCCAGTAGCAGCATATTTAAGTGGAGGATTGGATTCTACTAGTACAACGGCCTTTATAAAGAAAATGTTTCCTGAAGCATTAAATACTTTTTCAATAGGTTTCGAGGAAAATGATTTTGACGAAACTGTTTTCCAAAAAGAAGTAGCAGATCATCTGGATACTCGACATCATTCTGTAATGTTTAAGAATGAAGATGTTGTTAATTTATTCCATGACGTAATTTGGCATACTGAAATACCAGTTTTACGTTCTGCTCCATTTCCAATGTATAAGCTATCAAAGCTAGTTAGAGATAACGATATTAAAGTGGTGATAACAGGAGAGGGTGCTGATGAAATGCTTGGTGGTTATAATATATTTAAAGAAGCTATTATCAGACATTTTTGGTCAAAATATCCAGATTCCAAAATAAGACCTATGCTCCTAAAAAAGTTGTATCCATATTTACCACAGATGAAGGGTTCCGGCAATAGTATGCTCAAATTATTTTTTGGATATAAACTACAGGAAACAAATTCCCCCATATACTCACATCTTTTAAGATGGAATAACACCAGTCGCATTACGAATCATTTTTCAGAAGATCTTAATAGAACTTTAAATGGTAAGGATATAGTTGGTAACTATGAAAAATCATTAGGAGAAAAAATTAAAAATTATTCTCCATTATCAAAAGCACAATATATTGAATCGACAGTATTCATGTCAGGCTACTTATTATCTTCTCAAGGTGATCGTATGGCCATGGGTAATTCTGTAGAGGGCAGATATCCTTTCCTGGACCATAGAATTATTGAGTTTTGCACATCTCTACCTGATAATTACAAATTGAATGGATTAAATGAAAAATATTTATTAAAAGAGGTAGTTAAAAATGTTATCCCTCAGTCTGTTTTAACAAGACCAAAACAAGCATACAGAGCACCAATTGCTCAAGCATTATTAAATGATAAGAATGGATTTGTTGACGATATACTCACCTCATCCAAAATTAAATCCATTGGAGTTTTTAATGATAAAAGCATATATGGTTTAATTACAAAAATGAGGAAAACAACTAATATTTCAGAAATTGACAATATGGCTTTGATGGGGGTTCTTTCTACCCAAATATTATACAAACAATACATTGAAGATTTTAGATATCTAAAAGATAATGAGATCAGGAAAGGCTTGGTTAGGAACTAAATACTCAGTCTTCAGTCTTCAGTCTTCAGTCTTCAGTCTTCAGTACTTAAGTTGCTTGGAGTATGAAGTATTTATAGTTCAGAGTAATATTTAAAAAACTTAATTTAAAACACCAACAGATTATTACTGTTTTTATAATTTGAATAAAAAAACTAACAACTAATAGCTAATAATAATAATAATAATAATAATAATAACCAAATACAACGTTATGACTAAAAGACCATTTTCAAAAGACATACTTCAACTTGATAATATTGATGAAGTAATTGATGCAATTTGCCAAAAATTAAGAGATGATGTATACAAACGTTTTCGACGATATGGAGGGATTATTGGAATAAGTGGAGGAATTGATTCCTCAGTAACTCTAGCTTTAGCAACCAAAGCTTTTGGTCCAGAAAAAATCCTCGCAATTATGTTACCTGAAACAGATTCCAGTCCTGAAAGTGAATTATTAGCAAAAGAACTAGCTGATAAATTTGGGGTTAAAAGTATTGTTGAAAATATAAGTGGGGCTCTTGAAGGATTTGGTTGTTACAAAAGAAGGGATGAAGCAGTTAAAAATGTGATACCTGAATTTAATCCGTCAACAGATAAAATGAAAGTAATCATACCTGAAGAATTTGTGAACAAAAACCTTCCCCCTGTGCATTTTGTATCTGTTATTTTAAAAGATGGCACAAAAAAGCGAGCACGATTACCACTAAAAGAATATTTACAAATTGTAGCTGCATCCAACTTTAAACAACGTAGTAGAGCTAATATGCTGTACTATCATGCTGAATCTCTGAATTATGCAGTAATAGGAACACCAAATAAACATGAAGTTCAACAAGGTTTTTTTGTTAAGTATGGAGATGGGGCTGCCGATGTAATGCCAATAGGTAATTTATTTAAAACTCAGGTATATCAAATAGCAAGACGTTTAGGTGTGCCTGATGCTATTATTCAAAGAACTCCAACTACTGATACATATTCTGCAGAACAAACTCAAGAAGAATTTTTCTACCAAATGCCTTTTGAAAAAATGGATTTGTTATGGTATGGATGGGAAAATGAGTATTCAGCTGAAGAGGTTGCAACAGTTATGGGTATGTCCGTGGAACAGGTAAATAATATTTTCAAAAATTTTGCGCGCAAAAAGCAAACTACAGAATACTTAAGAACTCCTCCTTTGCATGATTATTTTATTACTAAGGAACAAACTGTAAAAATGTAAACAGAAGTTTATGTAAAGTTTAAATGTATATGGTTTAATTTAAATATCTGACTTATGAACTGTATTGATTACTTATTGCCAGATAATTTTAATAATGGAGATCTGTTCGTTTTAGGAAAAAGAGAACCATTAAGCTTTAAAGAACTAAGATCCCAGGTAGCATCTTTAGCCTTTTACATACAACAAGAATTTGGTACAGGAAATAAGTTTATCTTATTATCTCCTAATAGTAATTATTTCATTATTTGTTATTTAGCCATAATGAAATCCGGGAATGTAGTCATTCCTTTAAATCCATCTATTGAAAAAGATTCATTACAATATATAAAAGACCAAGCAGAAGTTAGCTTGGCTTTTATCCCCCATATTTTACATAAGCAAATATTAGTAACTTTTAAAAATATTTGGGACGAACATAAGATAAATGAAATCATCAAAGAAGAAATTGATTATAAGAAGCATATAAACTTCGAAGCCAATACTCTTGCTCAAATAATTTATACTTCCGGCTCTACTGCAATGCCTAAAGGAGTTATGATTTCACATAAAAACATTATTGCAAACACAACTTCAATTATTGAATATCTTAAACTTACAGATAAAGATATTATGGAGTGTGTATTACCATTTTTTTATTGCTATGGATTATCATTATTACATACACATTTAAAGGTCAGAGGCAAAATTGTTTTAAATAATAATTTTATGTTTTTAGGTTCTGTAATAAATGATTTACAAAAATATAAATGTACTGGATTTGCTGGCGTACCTAGTCATTTCCAAATTTTACTTAGAATATCTGATTCATTCAAAAATGAAGAATTCCCGGATTTACGTTATGTGACCCAGGCTGGAGGTAAATTACACACTGTATTTATTGATGAATTTCGACAAGCAAAACCAAATACAAAATTTATTGTAATGTATGGTCAAACAGAAGCTACTGCACGACTTTCTTATTTACCAACAGAAAGATTAAATGATAAGTTAGGCTCAATTGGTAAAGGTATTCCAAACGTTGAATTAAAAGTAGTTGACAGTAATGGTGAACAAACAAAACCTAATGAAATAGGTGAAATCATAGCCAAAGGTAATAATATAATGCTAGGCTATTTTAAAGATGAAAAATCTACAAAAGAAACACTAAAAGAAGGTTGGTTGTATACTGGAGACTTAGCAAAAGTTGATGAAGATGGATTTATTTATCATGCGGCCAGAAAAAAAGAAATTATTAAAGTTGGTGGAAAAAGGGTAAGTCCGAAAGAAATTGAGGAAGTAATCGTATCCTTCCCTGGTGTAGTAGATTGTACGATAGAGTCTGTTCCTGACGAGGTTCTGGGCGAGGCTATTAAGGCAATTATTGTTAAAAATAAATCTAATGAAGAATTAAGTACTGACAAAATAAAATCTTTGTGCAGTACTCGGTTATCATCATACAAAATCCCTCAATTCATTGAGTTTGCATCAAAAGTTAATGTAAACGCGGCTGGAAAAAAAATAGCAAAGAAGCTGTAATATTTCTTTTTTAAATAAGAAAGAAATTACCCTTTTTCATCTAATTATTATCAATTGTCACATTTTTTATGTTGTTGGTGTAAATAAGTGGACTTTTAATAATTGCCTTTGTACCTTGTTAATGTATGATTAAATAATATGCTTATGAATTCACTAAGTACAAACGCATCAGTTAGTTTGGGTTCTAATGTTATTTACGGAGAAGTTGGTACTCATTTAAATATATCTGTGGATCCGGTTAAAAAACAATTACTAGAAAATCTGGATGCAAGAGAATATGAATATATTTCAAGACACCTTATTCCGGAACGTGCAGGTGTTCAGGTAAAGAGAGCTAACAAAGTGTCTGATCTTCATGTTAGTGAATTTAGCAAATCAACTAGTCTGGTAAATCTTAGCCTTTTAAATAAGTCCAGATACATTAATCAGTTTTTAATACAAGTAAATAAATGTTTACCTGATGCAGGCATTTTTATTGGATGTTTAGAAACTGTTGAGCAAAAGTATCAAAATACTCTTGGAAAAAAACGTAGCATTTTAAATTTATTATATTGGTTATATTGTTTTATCATACATCGAGTCTTCCCTAAAATGCTGTATATTCAAAAATTGTATTTCTTTCTCACAAAAGGGAAATTTCGTTGGATTTCTCAAGCAGAAATTTTAGGTAGGTTGGTTAGTTGTGGCTTTGAGATCATTGAATTTAGCGTTGTAAATAATAAATTTTATTTCGTAGTTATGAAAGTAAGTGAGCCTGATTCAAGTAAAAAGCCTTCTTTTATGCCCTTTTTCCCAATGAATAGAGTTGGTAAAAATGGTAAAATGATCAAAGTATATAAATTGAGAACCATGCACCCTTATTCTGAGTACTTACAAAGTTTTGTTATTAAACTTAATGGTTATAATGAATATGGCAAACCAGCCGATGATTTTAGGTTAGCCATATGGGGAAAATTTTATCGCAAGTATTGGCTGGATGAACTCCCTCAATTTATTAATGTATTTAGAGGTGAATTAGGATTGGTTGGAGTAAGACCTTTAAGCATGACCAGATTCAAGGAATTACCTGAAGATGTTCAAAAAATGAGAATCAAATTTAAACCTGGATGTATTCCACCGTATGTTTCTCTGAATATGCCTGATGAAAACGGAAACATTGAAGCTGAACGTATTTATATGCAAGAACGACTTGAAAATGGTTTTAAAACTGACATTAAGTACTTTTTTATGGCTCTATACAATATTCTTTCAGGAAAAATAAAAAGTTCATAAAAAAATGGTTAATTAAACTTCATTCTAATACATAAACATTATATACATATTCCACTCATTCAATCTTTAGATAAGTTTTATTTCAATGAAGAGTATTCGATAAGTTCTAATCTTTTGTTTAAATACTTAAACATTAATGTGCATTTTATTCATCAACAACTTTAATACGTCACTTCAAAGATCAACAATACAACACTCAATACCAATGAAATATAATCATCTACACGAACCATTCCTGCAATCTGCAAAGTTATTTAAAAATAAAATAGCCATAATAAATGATGAAAAGCAAATTAGCTACCATCAATTAAATATATATTCAAATATTCTGGCTAAACATATACTTTCTGTTGCAAATAAGAGAACGAAGATTATTGCAGTATGTTTGGATAAAAGTTGGGAACAGATTGTGAGTGTATTGGCAATTTTAAAAGCTGGCTATACATATCTCCCTCTTTCACCAGAATACCCATTAGATAGAATTTCAAAAATTTTAGATCAAGCAAATATCGATATTACTATTTCTATTATTGACTTTAAAAATCTGTTTTCAGAAAAAATAAATTTTATAGATTTTAATCACTTAGATTTTCAGTATTTAAGTGATAATATTGAGTTAAACGTTATTAATCATGAGAAATTAGCATACGTTATATTCACTTCAGGAACTACAGATGAACCTAAAGGTGTAATGATTGAACATAAAGCTGCTTTAAATACTATTATTGATGTAAATAGTAGGTTTAAAATCAACGAAGAAGATTCTATTTTATCATTATCTGAACTAAATTTTGATCTGTCTGTGTTTGACATTTTTGGCGGATTAGCTGCAGGTGCTACAATTGTAATACCTAGAAAATCAAGTAAACGTTTTTCATTACACTGGTATAATTTAGTCATCCAACATAATATAACAATATGGAATTCTGTCCCTTCATTCATGACATTATTTATTGAATGTGCAAAAAAAAATATGTGTTCTATCCCTCTTCGATTAGTTATGTTGAGTGGAGATTGGATTCCTAAAGAGTTACCGAAAAATATAAAACAACATATTCCTAATGCAATGATTGTAAGTCTGGGAGGGGCTACAGAGGCATCAATTTGGTCTATTTTTTATATTATTGATAAAATTGAGGAAAAATGGAATAGTATTCCTTATGGGAAAGCTTTATCAAATCAGAAAATGTATGTACTCAATAATACATTAAACGAGTGCTTGATCAATGAAGTAGGTGAAATCTGTATCTCTGGCATAGGGTTAGCTAATGGTTATATTAATAATAAAGAACTTACTGAAAAGTCTTTTGTATTGCATTCCAAAACGAAAAAACGCATTTATAAGACTGGTGATCTAGGTAGATATATGGTAGATGGAAACATTGAAATACTAGGAAGAAAAGATCTACAGGTTAAAGTAAATGGCTATCGTATAGAATTAAAGGAGATAGAATTTGTTTTAAATCAACATCCCTATATATTAAACTCTATTGTTAACGTATGGAGCAAACACTTATTATCGCAAAAACACTTAATTTGCTATATAAAATTAAATTCTAATTACACTTTAACAATTCCTGAGATAAAAAAATATTTAAAGAATCGACTCCCGAATTATATGATTCCAAATTTTTATTGTTTTATAGATGAAATTCCTTTAACCTTAAATGGAAAAATTGATAGAAAGAAACTTTGTATTCCGGAATTATTAATAAATGGAAGTTAAATATATAACCAATAAATTAACTCTATAGGCTATATCTATTTAACATTGTAACCTTTACAAGCCAAACCTCAACAAAAACACACATTTAGCTAATGTAAATACAATCTATTACAAAACTTAAAAACTCACAATAAATTAAATTGATATTCTATACAAATAGCTGATTTAATAGTAAATACAATAGCCATTTTATAATTAAATCAAATAATCAAATTCTATTCTTCTATTAAATAAAAATTGAGGATCGCCATTAATATCAATTTGATTATTAAATTATTAAAATCAATAAACATCCTCTGGATAAATAATAGATAAGTGACCATTATTAATTTTCGGATTTAACTTAAATTATTTGACATTATTCAATTTTGTTCTTATAATGTAAATACTCTTAAATCAATAACAAAAAGGCTCACGATCTTTTTTATTATTGATCTCTTACAACAATTATGTTTAAGCATATAATTGCATTCTGGGTGAAGGTTAATAAGGTATTCAATAATACGTTAGTTATGAGATGTTTTTTTGCAATTTTTATACTTCTAAATAGTTTTTCCATTTTAGCACAAAACAGTTATTTTTCATCATCATTTGAAGATGGTAACACTGATGCTGATGCAGGAACTGAATTTATACAAACTACTGTAGGAGGGGAAATGCATGTAGTCAATAACCCTTTTAAAGACAATATAAACAGTAGTAACAAAGTCCTTAAAATTTCTTTATCTCCAGGTTCTACGAGAAGAGCTGAATACCACAATGCAACAAGTACTAGAATTGAAACAAATGAGAAAACTCATTTTTACAAATGGAAAGTCTATTACCCTCAGGATTTTTTAGTCGGTGCAGATACCAGGTGGTTACTTCTTTCTCAATGGAAAACCTGGCCATGCGAATATTACGGGACTGGAGAATACGACTATCGTGACGAAATTTGTGATGGCGGGGGTATTAATAATGATTTAGAACATCAAGATAATGGAGAACTAAATTTTAGATTTAGAGCCTATCCTGATTGTGGACATTTATATTATAAATATCCAAGGGGAAGTTGGGTAGAATACCTTTTGGAAATTTATTGGACTAATACTAATCAAGGCTATTACAAATTATTTGTAAACGGTGGATTAATTGGTGAAACATATAATGTAAAAACATTAATTGACAACTTTCCTGAAAACGGAGAATGTGATGTTTACTGGAGTGTCGGTCTATATTCTGGGTGGACTAGTACTGGTGCAGATTCTATTTATTATTATGTTGATGACATAAATATCTATGAAAAAGATAGTGGTGTTACATTAGCAGACATTTGCCCTGAGTGTTCTTGTGGAGACATTGATATTTCAGAGACAATCACAAACAGTGATAGAGGTATAGATAATGGAACTATTACTCTTGATGTCACTGGATCTGAGTCGTTTTCTTTTTTATGGAACGATGGAGCAACAGTTAAAGATAGAGTTGATTTAAGTGCCGACACTTATAGTGTAACAATAACGGATGCTAGTAATTGTTCCATAAATAAAACCTACATTGTAAAAGAAAACTCAATTGAAATAACAAGTATAGACATAACGGATGGAGTTATTTCGACTGAATTTAACCTTACTGGCGATAATAATGATGTTTCATGCTCAATCTATAATGCTAATAATAATTTAGTATACGGTCCAAGCAATGTGATTTCAACAGGATTTGAAGTTAATCTACAAAATATATGTCCATCATGTGAAAATGGATTATACTCTCTTGTTTTGACAAGTGGTAATATAACTTCACAACAAAACTTTGAATATATTAATAATGTTGCTATTCCTTGTGATATAACAATTACTGGAGAAATAACAAATTCTGATTTTGGTTTAACCAATGGTTCTATCTCGATTTCCGTTAATGGAGGTACTCAACCATATCAATATCTATGGAATGATAACTCTACTGATAAAGACAGAATTGAACTGAGTGCTGATACATATACTGTTACTGTTACAGATATAAACAACTGCTCAAGCCAAAACTCTTTTACTGTTTCACAAAATTCCGATCCTTGTATCTCATTTTTAGTTTCTGGTCAAGTTATTGACACTAACTATGGAGAAGAATCAGGTAATATTACTTTGGAAGTAACAGGAGGCACGGAACCATATACATACAATTGGAGTGATGGATCTGTTGATAAAGACAGAACGAATCTAAGTGCTGACTCATATACAGTTATTGTAACTGATGCAAACGACTGTTCAAGTCAAAATTCGTTTACTATTTCTCAAAATTCTGATCCTTGTATCTCATTGTTGGTTTCTGGTGAAGCTATTAACACTAACTATGGAGAAGAAACTGGTATTATTACTTTGGAAGTTACTGGAGGAACGGAACCATATACATACAGTTGGAGTGATGGATCTATTGATAAAGACAGAATGAACCTTAGCGCAGATACATATACTGTTATTGTGACCGATGCAAACGACTGCTCAAGCCAGAACGCCTTTACTATTTTACAAAATTCTGATCCTTGTATTTCATTTTTGGTTTCTGGCCAAGCTTTTGATACTAAATACAATGAGAAAACAGGTATTATCACTCTAGAAGTGACAGGAGGGACAGAACCATATAATTACAATTGGAGCGATGGTTCTACGGTTGAGAATAGAGACAAATTACCGGTTGGGAATTACGAAGTTGAAGTAATTGATGATAATAATTGCAGACAGACTGCTTCATTTGCAATTGAAGAGAAACCAATACAATTAGAAATCGTTGAGTTTTATCCAAATCCTACAAATGGACTTATAGCACTAGAATTTACAAGTCCAAGTTCTGAAGCTGCAAATATTATTGTTATAGGACCAACTGGAGAGGAAATATTAAGAACTCAGGTAAATTCCAGAGTAGGATTAAACAAAACAACTATTAATATAGGAAACGACAACTTAGGTCAGGAAGTTCCAAATGGGAATTATAGTATTATTATTCAACAATCAAACCAAGAATATAAGATTGTTGTAATTAAGAAAAACTAAAGTCCTTAGCTATATGTGATGTACTTTGTTGGCATTACTTATAATAAATAAACACTTACAAATTCCTGAAATAAAATGATCATATAAATCTAGTTTGTTAGTGTTTATTCATTTAATTGATATTATAGAAGTCTTAATTATAAAAAAGATTATCTCCAAAATATTATGCCCTACTAATGTATGAACATACTAGCAGGGCATTAATATTTTAGCTGTTAAATTCAATGACATTAGTCTTAATGTATGCATATTAAAAATTGGATATACTATTATGCCACCTAAACTTTAAGTGTAAAAAAAAGAGATTAATCATAAATAATTAACCTCTAAATTTTATTTTCTAAGAGCTAGTTCTCTATTTATTATATATAAATATGCAAAATTTTTCTACTATTAAAATTCATTTTGAGTTCTTCTTATCCCTTTATAAATATAAAACGAACATAAAGATATATAAATTAGTCTTCAATACATCTAACTGACATTCCATATGATTTACCATATAACGTATAATAAATACCTTCTGAGGAATAATGCAAACTAAAAGCATAAGCATCTAACGCAGTATTTTGTGTACTTGACCACCAATACCCTACTGAACCTAACCTTTCAAAAGTTCCATCATATAAATATCTATTTCCTCCTGGTAATGCATTAAAATAATACGCATTATCACCCGTCTCACTAGATTTTAACCAATGAGCAGCCCCTGTCTCTTTAAGTATTCTACCTGCATCATCTATACCACCAACATAATTTATCAATTCAATCCATTCCTCATTATTTGGTAAATGCCATCCTTCCGGGCAAACTCCTTGAGAATTCTCCAATATAAAAGGTTCTCCATTAACAGCTGCTGCATATGTATATAAAGCTCCATATTCTTCACTCTCCTCATTATTATAAAAACAATAACCTTTATCACTATTATTTTCACCTAATATAGCCCAACTGTTATTATCTTCAACCAAAGGGATTGATGTGCCATCTGCATAGTGCGTGACTTTTAAATTTTGTGCCATCCAGTTTTGGTCACCTATAGTAACTGTAGGATATACATTTCCATCAATATCTGTAACACTACCAATAACAAGATTTTCATTTATTTTTTCCTCCTCATCCTTTGAACAAGAAATAAACGTTGCCATTATCAACAAACAAATAAATACTTTATTTTTCATATCTGATAATTTTAGATTTAGTTAATAAATAATTACTCAATACTTTACCTTATTATAAATATACCTATTGTTTTGGAATATCAGTTCATCCTGCTTATTAAATTTTTCGGAAAAAACAATAGCTCCTTTCTTATTTAAATGAACCAAATCTGTGAAACAGCTATCGCTTAATTCCATTGTGCTATAATCATAAAAAGGTATATCTGAAAAATATCTATTATAGGTTTTAAATAGATGTCCCTGATGATCATGTAATACCTTATATATAGGAGTATTAACCAGTATTATTTCAATATTATTTAATTTACACAATTCTATTATTTTAAACAAGTAACTGATTTCAATATCTGCCTCAACAAACAAATTTTCACTTAGATACTCCTGTTCTTCAAATATATCATCTTTGCGATCTAAAATATTTCCATAAACATCTACATATCCTCCAAATCTCTTTGTTCCCATTTGAACATACATAGGAAAATATAATTGATTAAATGTTCCAAGTAATAGTTCAATTGGTTTATATTTAGCTATAAAAACCAAATCTTCAACATCTAACAATGGAAAATATAACCTCAATCGCTGTTTTAAATGCAGATCATTTAACAACCACCTTTCTTCAATACTTTTATTTACATTATGTTCTCCAAATGCTAAAAAAACGGTATCTATACTTTTATTCACATCTAAAACCTTTTTTAATTTTTGATAACTATAAAAATATGAATCCGCACTATTAGATAAATTTATTGCATTAACCAGTACACTATCATTAAACGCAAATCTTGCATGAGAATCTCCTAAAATTAAAACATTAATATTATCATCAAATGAAAAAGGTTTAAAATAGTTAAACAGTAATTTATTTACTATTGTTACTCCTATTAAACTTATTAAAACTAACACACTAAGAATTAATATATTATTTATAAACCTTTTCATAAAGACTAAAATTGAAAATAAATAAATTCTTGTTCGCCCCCACTAAAAACAAAAATCACAAAAATCAAAGTAATATAAACTGCTTTGCGTAAAACACTATACCTCATAACTCCTGAAGATAAGGACTCTAGGGCATACTTCTTATCCCTGTTGATCCATTCAATTACTACTAATAATAAGGTAAAAAATATTGTTGGTATTAATTTTAAATCCTGATCTAAAATGGGTGCTTCAAATAGTGAGTAACCAAAGATTCCTTTTATATAATTAATTGCTTGTAAAACACTTTCTGCTCGAAAAAATATCCATGCAAACACTGTTAGCGAAAAGGTTAACATAACATTCAACAGTTCTTTTATTGATGGGAAGAATTTCCCTGATGCAATTGTATCTATATTAGTTCTATTATTATTTGTGAGTAATAACGGTAAAAAATAAATAGCATTTAGCGCACCCCAGACAATAAAAGTCCAATTTGCTCCATGCCAGAATCCGCTTACTATAAAAATTATAAAAGTATTTCGTATTTTCATTTTTAATCCACCACGACTACCTCCTAAAGGAATATAAACGTAATCCCTAAACCAGGTTGATAGAGAAATATGCCAACGTCTCCAAAATTCTGCAATATCTCTTGAAAAATATGGATAGTTAAAATTTTGCATTAAATCAAAACCTAAAAGACGAGAAACACCTATTGCGATATCAGAATATCCAGAAAAATCTCCATATATCTGAAAGGTAAAAAAAAGTGCTCCAAGGATTAATGTACTTCCATTTAAATCAGATGATTGATTAAAAATATAATTCGCAATTTCTGCACAATTATCCGCAACAACAACTTTTTTAAAAAGTCCCCAAAGAATTTGTCTCATACCATCACTTGCCTTATCATAGTCAAACTCTCGCTTACTATAAAATTGTGGCAACAAATGTGTTGCCCTCTCTATTGGTCCGGCAACTAACTGCGGAAAAAAACTTACAAATGCAGAAAAAGCAATCAAGTCTTTTGTCGGTGGAAGTTTTCTTTTATATACATCAATTGTATAACTCAATGTCTGAAAGGTATAAAAACTAATTCCTACAGGTAAAATGATATTTAGAGAGTTATTCGTAATGCCATATCCCAAAAATGAAAATGCAGAACTAAAATTATCAATAAAAAAATTGAAATATTTAAAATATGCCAATAATCCAACATTCACAATAATACTAGTCCATAACAACAATTTTCTTTTCTGTTGATTTAGCTGTTTTCCTAAATTAAAACCCACAGTATAATCTACAATCGTACTAAATACAATCAAAGATAAAAACCGCCAATCCCACCATCCATAAAAAATATAACTTGCAATAACGACTAGGCTATTCTGCAACTTTATATTTTTATTAGTAACAAACCAATATAAAATAAATACAATGGGTAGAAATATTGCGAAATCAAGAGAATTAAAATACATGTAAAATATAGTTTATCAAATATTTCTATATGCTTTGTCTCCTTCTGTATATTGCATATACCAATTATCAACGCCAACACCTATAGAATCCAATATATTAGAAGGTTTAATAAATATAGGTTTATCTTTTGATGTATAATCGATATAACCTGCATCTTTTGAGGCCTTTAATAAATTTAAATCCATTAAAGACATACTAATCGAAGAGCATCCTTGTTCTTTCAAATAATTCGTTAAGTATGTAATAAGTTCATTAGCACATTGGTGATTAGCACCAAAATTAGGCATATAAACAATTCGACCTCGACTAAATCGGTTCTTTACCCTATGAATATAACAAACACTATAACCAACAAATACCTCCCCATTATAAATCTCGAACCCCAAGGAGTCATTTACAGGACATTGCATCAACCACTTAATGTAATTTGCAGACATTTGTTTCTCCAAATAATCCCTTTGAAGATAGGGTATATCTTTATTTACATGATCAATATCAACCTTATAAACATTTAATAACCCAGTTAATTTTGATGGTTTCTTAACGAAGCTCTTTGACATTATAGCTAAGTTTCCAGCCCTTTTATAAAAAGGTTTATTTTTTAGTGATAAAAAATAGTCCAATGGCTTTAATAACTTCATACAAGTATGTGAGTATCCTATATTAGTCAATCCGAACATTGGATAAATAGACTGCGCCAGATCAGAACCTTCTATTGTCATAGTAAAATCTCCATGTTGAAATACCTTTTTAAACAAAGTAATTCCCGCCATGCCTTTATAACCATCCTTTATTTTCCAGGACATTGGAACAACCCCCGCTAACTCTTTATCTGCACACCTGTAATTGCTAGATGTAAATCCAATCATACCAACAATAACTTCATCCTCATTAACTGCAACATATCCATTAAGTTTATTAGAGTCATCCGGATCTTGAAGTAACCAGTTTAGTTCTGAAACAGTTTTTCGTTCATTATACAAGTTTTGTAGTTGAATCAGATCTGAAGTCTTTATTAATCGAATTTTTTCAGGCATATCTTTATTTACAAATTTGTGATAAAAATATAAGAAGCTGACTGGCTAAATAATCCTCACCTTTAATGTTTAAATGCCCGCCATCAAATGTATACTCAGGAACTAAATTATAACATGTATCTTCATCTGTTTCTATATATTCTCTTTCTCCATCAGGCCTGGTTGATTCAAACAATGCGATATCAAAGATTGGAGCTATATTTTGATATTTACTTTTTAACATTTTATTAAATTCATTTCGTACAATATTATCCTCTATACCTATTGACTTTCCAACAATCTTTTTTATTGAAGCTTTAAAACCACTCTGAATTTTCCTTAGAGGAACCGTAGTATGTACAAATAAAGTATTCGGATAGCTAAGAGATAATGAATCCATTGTTTTTGAATACATATCAAAGACTTTTTTAACATCTGTTCCCATCTTAAAATCTACATAACAAAATTTAAAAAAAGCAATATCTATTTTACTATAGAGCCCCTCTTCGATTTTTGATTTAAAATCATTAATTTTTGTACTTGGCTTACCATTTTCACCTATTCTAGTATGATACAAGAAGCCTTTCTCTACATCTAAATAATCACTATTAATAGTATCAATAATTTGTATATTCAAATTATTATTAGATACAATACGTGAAACACCATTTAGAATATTTCTACCAACTGACATATGACCGAAATAAATTCTTTTTGATATTATACAGTTTATTGAATTAACATCCATTTTAAATGTAGTTTTATCTTTATTTGACTCTATTTTAATATTATTTCTGCATGATGTATTTAATAAGAGTATCGATAGTATTAAAAAAACAATTTTCTTCATAACTAATTTATTTTCTAATTCGAAATACGTTTACCTATGAGAAATTAAGAACTCATTCAAGTAAAAATTAATGATTTATTTGAACACTTATTTTATATACTTATTGATAAGATCTACAGTTTGATCAATATGACTTTTCTTTGACATCCCCACTACAACTGATTTAATTTCTGGGAATTGACCAATAAATTCAAATGCCTCCTCTGGAGGAATCGCACCTGCAGCTAACGTACTCATAGGAATAAAATTCATTCCAGGTTTCTGTACTGCTTTAATAGTTTCATCTAGTGATGGATTTAAATAAAAACCCGTTTTATTAAAAGCAGCCATTATTAGATAATCATTCCACCCTCTTTCATCAAGACGGTTTCTTAATAAAGGAACATTTTTGGAGATTAATCCCCCTGGTACATTATATTCTTTCTCTATGTGTTCACGAAATACATCAAAAGCCTGATCGCATCCTAAACCCAAGGCCAAATCAACGAGCGCATCATGCATAAAAATTGCACCTATTTTATGTCCTTTAAATGGCAACATTTCAATATCAATTAATATTTTTATCATTTTATACAGATTACCCCCTACAAGTCCAGTCATACCTGTAAGCATCATAGATAAGCTTTTACCCGCTCCTGCTTGAGAAAGTAATTCTGTTAAAACATTAAACATTCCTTTTTCATTAGCTTGTCTTACGTACTTTACAATATAAGGTAACAAAGGATATACTGTAAAATCATCCTTTAAAACAGGGTCTGTAGCTAAAATATCTAGTATAACTTTTGATCGAGGGTGGGTTGACATCATCATAGCTTTTACTCCTTTACTATGAGCATACCTTAACACCTCAACCAAAGCACTTTTGTTCTCAAATTTTTGCTGTTTTGCATTTCCCCTTTCTTGAGATAAGTGATCAACACCAAATAAAGGGTTATGACCTAATAATATTCTATCTAATTGTTTCATATATTATACTCTCCATTTAAAATGATTTTGAGAAAATCTTATCTTTTATCTATCATCAAAGATGATCATGGGCTAACTAGAAAAAGTTTTATTAGTTGAAATGCATGTATCTTCATTTAATTATCAGGAAATTACAACCGGTTTACCATCTTCATTTGCCGATTCATAACATGCATCAACAACCTTTTGTATATGAAACCCATCAACGATTGATGGAGATGATTGACGCTTCTCCTTTATTGCATTAATAAATTCAATATCCTGATTTGTAAATTTAGCTCCATTTATATCAATACATACACCTGTAAATAAATCATTTGCAGAATAAAACGTTTTTCCTGAATTATAATTACCGACTCCTTTATCCAGAAACAAATCAATTGTATCATCGGTTATTATTAAATTTCCATTTTCTCCTAGAATTTCTAATCTTAACTCCATCTTTCTTTTAAATCTAACACTCCATGAAGCATCCATCCAGCCTTTTAATCCTGACTCAAAATTTAAATTAACATGAGCAAAATCCTCGATACCAGGAGAATAAACTGACAAAACATCGGCATTTACACGTTTAATAGGTCCAAAATACCAATAAAGCAGATCAAGCAAATGAGACCCTTGACTTTCCAATACACCTCCTCCCGATATTTTAGGATCATAACGCCAACCTTTACCTTTTTTAAATAATTGAGAAACGTATACCGTACCCTTGACATTTATAATACTTCCAAGAGCTTTTGCTTCTATTATTTTCTTGCCTTTTTTAAAGCTATCAATATTTCGTGCCATGTATCCAATCATATTAGGAATCTGGCGTTTCTGCAATTCTTGTAAAAGAGGTTCTGCATCCTCAGCTTTTACAGCTAATGGTTTTTCCATTAAGAAAGGAATATTATGCTTAATACATTCCATCGCATTATCAATATGATATCCAACAGGGCTTCCTATCAATACTCCATCAATAGACTCTTTCTTAAGCATCTTATCTATACTTTTATATACATTAATGCGAGGATTAAGCATATTTAGAGGTTTTGCAGGGAACATAGCCGGATCAACAACTGCAACAACCTCACTATCAGGAAGTGAATTAAAAATAGCAGCATGCATTAATCCCATTCGACCTAATCCTATTATTCCAATTTTAAGTTTTGGTTGATCCATATTATTCATTTTTTATTTAATAATTGAATTACAAATCATTAATTATTTAACTGATTATAAATAGACTTATATTCATTAGCTATATTATTCCAGTTATAATCATTCAAAAATCTTTCTTTGGCTTTATTTGCTTTCTTCTTCATTTCTTCAATATTTAACAATGCCCAAGAAACTTTACTTGCAATATCAGTTACATCTTTTACTTTAAAAAAGAGTACTTCATCTTCATTTAATATATCTTTATTTCCTATGATATCACTGCACACCACCGGGCAATTTACTGTTACTGCCTCCATAAGCATCATAGACATTGCTTCAACATATGAGGGATAAATAAATAATGAAGCATTTGATAGGTAACTTAATAGCATTTTCTTTTCCTTAATCATTCCAAGAAAAGTAATATTTAAGTCACCTTTTAATTGATACAGTTCGTCTGAGTATGTTTTTATTTGATTCATATCCCCAGCAACCACTAATTGGCCTTTATAATTAATTTTTCGCAGGGCTAGTATTAAATCATGCAATCCTTTGGAACGAATAATTCTACCTGCAGCAAAAAATATATAATTTTTAAGTTCTATGGAAGGAAGCATCTCTATATTGACTGGATCGATACCATTAGGTATTAATTGTGCATCAAGCTTAAATAAATCTTTATATTTTCTTTTTTCAAATTTCGATACGCAACATAATCGATCAGCTTTTTTTACGTAATATTTATTATTAACATTCCAAAACCACTCAAATTTCCTCCATTTATCTACAATATTAAAGCTTCCATGTGTAGTTAAAACTACTTTATACTTAGGTTTTAAAAAAAGTAGTGAAAAAGCTGCAAAACTATTATGTAAATGAATAACATCATAATTTCCCTTAAAGCGAGCATGTAATGCAGAAATCAGATAATACCAAAATCCATTTAACTTTAGAAATGGTAATTTTCTAAAAACCTTTTGATACACTCCATTATATGGACCTGATTTTAGATGAGTATGTGAAGATATTGAATAAACATAAAAATCAAATTCATCTTTCAAATTATTTATTATATGCTCACCAGCCGTTCCTGCTCCTACAAATGATGGCAGTCCTTTTATTCCGATTACAGCAACTTTAGGTTTTCTATGCATTGTCTATAATTTTTAAATAGTCATTTGTAAACCGACCAATACCATACTCCTGAGTAATAATATGATGAGAATTTCTCCCATACTCATTCCTCAAATCAAAATTCAAAATCAATGATTTTAATGCATTTGAAATACCGTTAATATCTTTCATTTTATGTATAAAACCATTGATTTTATTTTTAACAAGTTTGGAATTATCTCCCACCTCTGTAACAACACAAGGCAACGAATAACTCATCGCTTCCATTATCGTATTTGAAATTCCTTCAAAAAGGGAAGTCGACAGATATATATTTGATCTTTTATAATAATCCATAACATTCACTGGATTGATTTCGATGCTTACATACTCTTCTATTTGTAATTCTGTAATCCACACCCTAATTTTGTCCTCCAATTCACCCCATCCAATAATTGTATAGTGAATATTCTTAACACCTTCATTTACAACTTTACTAATTGACTTTAAAGCTGTCAAATAGTCTTTCTGAGGAACAAATCTTCCAACTGTTAAAATTTCCACAATTGCATCATCATCTCTTATAATTAACTCTGGAGATATAATACAGTTAGGTATTACAATAATTTTATCTTTATTGAATTTCCTCTTGGAATAAAGCTCTGCACCAGATAAATTATTAAATATTGTATAAGTATTAAAATGATTATGCACTATACGTTCAAATCGCTCTTTAACAGGCTTTAAAAAGGCATTTCGAATCCCTCCAATCCTTACTTTTACACCAGCCAACATTCCTATAACTCCACATATCACATTCCCTTTAAATAAATATGAAATTAAGATATCTGTATTATTCGCTTTTAAAGCTTTAAATAGTACATACAATTTGACAATAAAATTGCCTGTTAGAACTCTAATCGGAATATTGTGTTCTTCAATATATCTCAGGTTTCTATTATGTATTATATTTTTAAACACATATACATAAATATTATGATGCCCATTTAGAGTTTTGGCTAGTAATAAAGCTTGCTTCTCAGCCCCTCCTGCGACAAGATCTTTTGAAAGAATACAAATATTTTTTTCCTGTTTCTTCATAGAATCCGATATATAAGTTGTAACTCCTAAACTGGGATCTATTAATATTATGATTGCTATTAAAAATTAAGATTAATCTGTTACTATTCTTTTAAAATTATTACGAACCATCGGAAAAATTCCATCGATGTTAGCTTTTAATTGACTTTCGTTAGTTTTTGAGTTTATGCTAATACGAGGCAATGCTTGTAAATAATTATTATGCTCTGGAAAAATATTGGCTAACCTGGTTGTTGTTGCTGTTGAAAAACCTATTTCTTTTACTATTTTAAACTCTCGAATACCAGCCTGACTATTTTTACCAAATGGATAACTAAAGTGAGTAACTTTTTTACCAATTTTCTGCTCAATCTCTTGTTTTGAATTTATTATTTCTGAATAACACTCTTTTTCAGATAATTTTGCAAGAGCTAAATGGTTTTGCGTATGAGCCCCAATGGTTACTAATGGATCTTTTGACAAACGAATAATCTGATCCCAGGTTAAACTCATATGCTCAATATAAGAGTTGAGATCTATATTAAATAAATCAAAAAAATTAATCAATTCTTGCTTATTCATTTTAAGCAACTCTTTACGTATTAGATTAAATGTTAATTCTTTTTGATATAAAGACTTGCAACGAATATTATTTAAAAACGGATATTTTGTTTGACTAAAATGATTATTCTTTAATAAAAGATCTTCAAGAGCATACCACCATAATAGGATATCTTTATTAGGAAAACTAGTTGCAATGTAAATTGTAAAAGGAATATTATGTTTTTTAAAAATAGGATAGGCAAATTGATAATTATCAAAATAACCATCATCTAATGTATATACCACAAATTTATTTGGCAAATCATTATCTACCATTCCATTATACAATTCATCAATTGAAATTGTTTTATAGGAATTTCTATTAAAGAATTGAATTAACTGATCTAAATGTTCTTCTGTAATTTCTAGACTTTGATGATTATGAATTCTTATTTTATTTTCTGTTGGGATAACTCTATGAAGCATTAAAATATGTCCATACCCTCCATATATTTTCTTAGAAATTTTACCAATACCTGAGTATCTAAGCAAGGGGGAAAATATATGAGCTATATTTTTAAGTAAAAAATTATTCATTCAATAACTCAAATAATATACTAGTTTATTTCTTAAAATTTTAAAATAACATTAATCTAACAACGTTAACTTTCTCAATATCATCACTATAACAAAATACTTATGAATTCTCTAAGTTAAAAGTTCATTATATAATGCTAAAGTTTTATTAGCCATCTCCTCAATACTAAATTTATCCTGAATATCTTTTTGTGCCCTTTTAGATAAAGACATTCTCAATTCTGGTGAATCTATCATTTCATTTAATGCACTACGGTATGATTGTTTTGACATTGATTCAATTAGCAACCCATTTTCTTTATTGACAATCAACTCATTAGTCCCACCACCTTGCGTGGCAATAACACCTTTTCCGAAAGCCATATATTCAACTATAGAGTTAGATATTCCTTCGAGATGATTATCTGAATTTGTTAATAATACACCAATATCAATCATATTAACAATTGACTCGACATTATTCACATTCCCAGTAAAAATGATTCTATCATTATCTTTATACTTATTTTCGTAATAGTTCTTTGACTCTCCATCTCCAATGGCCATAAATGATACATTTTTGTTTTCATGGCAAAATTCATCTGCTACTTCTAAATACGTTTCATAATCTTTTCTACTATGGAATGCAGCAACCATACCAATAATTATGGGAGTTTCTATTGAATACCTAGTGCGCAATATGTTTATATCCTCAAGTCCTTTTAAACGATCAAAATTAAAACCATTATAAATCACTCTCCCTTTTTTGGGAGAAGCCTTATATGCCCTTAATCCTGCAATTGAATTTGACAATATAATATCAGAAAATGGAAAGGTAATTTTAGCTCGGAACCACTCGGAGCCATATTTTCTACACTTTGAATTTGTAATCATTGCATTTATGAAAATAATCCTTTTCAATAACGCCAATGGAAATATATAAACTGAAGGCATTGAACCCCAACTATGGATAATTTGAGGCTTAAAACCATTCACTATTTTTATAATTTTAGAAAAAATAAACGGATCTTTCTTAATCTTTCTTTTTAAAACTATCAGCTTAGTTTTTTTTAACTCAAATATCTGAGGATAATCGATTTTATCTCTTAAAATAATTATTTGTACTCTAACGTCTGGTTCATTTTCAAAAAAACGCAACAATTCAATTAAACGCCTTTCTTTTCCTCCTTTCATTAGATTATCTGTTATCATTAAAATATTCATTACAAACCATTTTTAATATTCATAAAATCCAATAATTTTTCAGAATATGATTTATAGTCGAAATATTTTTTACCGGCAATATAGGATCTTTCTCCTACTTGATCAGCTAAACCTTTATTCTCATATACAAATTCCATCATTTCACTATATGCTTCCACACTATAATCTTTACAATAAAATATTGAATCTTCATCCAAATATTTTATAATATCACCAAATGGAGTTGCAATAATAGGTCTTTTTGACGCACAGTATTCTGCAATTTTATGAGGTAACCGAGCAATATCTTGTTTTGTATTTCGCAGCGGAATTAGTAGAGCATATGCACTTTTATATGCCAGAATAAGTTCTTCGTTAGTTAATCCAGATCTTATAATTATTCTACTTTCCAATCTATCTATTTCAATTTTATTTCTATAATTTTCGATTTCATCTTCATTACCATTAATAATTAAAGTCAATCTGGCATTAAACAATTTACTTTCTATAAGTTTAAATGATGTTATTATAAAATCAATTATTTCATTATATCCTACAGAACCACAGAATAAATAATTTCGAAAACTTTCCTGTTGAACAGGTATTTTATCATACGAATTAAAATCGACTAATGGAGGAATTATAAAACAAGGCTTATTAGGCGAAAATTTTTGAATTTGCTTAATTAACTCCTCACTTATTGTAAATATGCCTGTCACATATTTAAAAGATTGTTCATCCAATAGCTCATCATTTATTTTATCAAAATAAGATTTGGTTGTTGAATGAGATGATCGCAATTCAAAATAAACTAAATACACAGGAATATTAAACATCTTTGAAATAAGAGACCAAAAAACAATATAAATGTACTTATATGAATACAAAATAATTGCGTCTATTTTAGAAAGTCTTGATATTACCCAGATAAACTCTTTTACAAAACCTACAATTTTTGCATATAGTTTTAAAGTTTTTGTTTTAGGTGAAAATATATATGGTGAGGTAGTTAAATAATTTATTCCTTGATAATTGCCTCTTCTGGTAAGTGTCTGGTTTAATTTATTCTTTTTTAAAAAAGTATTACTAATAACAGTAAAAGTAACATGCTCTCCCAACATTGCTCTACCCATTAATCCAAGTTTTTGTATAGAGGCTGTTCCATGAGGAAATCCACACTGGCCAAGAGTTAATATATTTCGTTTTCTTTTAACCATAAAATAGTTCAAATTTTCTAAAAACGATTGTTCTATAATGATAATACATGCAAATCCTTACTTATATTTCCTGTACGTAACGTAATATAGTATAAAACAAGCAGGAATAAGCGGTAACATGATTAGTTTAAGCCAAATATTATCTATACTTTTTAATGTAGTATAAGTTGAATTATCTTCAAGCCATCCGTTTCGATAAACATTAAGAATATCTTTCAAAAACAGTTTAACATTACCTGATTTCAGCATAAAAATAAAATTTGTATTAATATGCCATAATAAATAATGATACAGAGTTTTAGAGCTATTCTTAGGATTTATCTTCGATTTTTGAATTATTGATTCACTACTATCTGTATAGTAATTTCTTAAAGCAACATTATGACACATAACTTTATATCCTGCATTAGCAATTGAAAACCATGCATAACTTAACACATAAGATCCTCTATTGGATTCAAGTTCTGGATAAGGAAACTTTTTGAGAACATCAGTTCTTACCATTCCCCATTTTTCACCTTTTATTTTATATTTATATTTAAGCTCTAAATTATTTGTAATGAGCGGTGCATTAGGAAACTCATTTCCAACCAATTTATTTGTAAATGGATCTTTACATAAAACATTAATCCCACTATATTTCTTTCTTTCTGAATCAGAAATATTTTTCCATAGATTAACAAATGTCTCTAATGTCTTTGGGATAAAACTATCATCAGCATCAGCTGGAATAAAAAACTTACCTCTAGCATGTTTTAATGCTAAATTCCATGCAACATGTTTTCCTCTATTTACATCATGCCTGAATGAAGTAATAGGAAAATCAGAATCTTCCTTTTTCAACAGGGTTATTACATCTTGTAGATTATCTGGAGAAGCATCATCTACAATAATCCATTCAAAATCTCTATAAGTTTGTACTTTTAAACTCTCCCAAACCCTATAAATAGTTTTTTCACATTTATATGCTGGAGTAAAAATAGTGAAAGTAAAGTTTGCCTGTTCCATAATTTAATATCCTTAAGGTTAATTATTCTTTAAGTTACTATTTTGGAGTACAAAAAGTTGATAATATAATGATGGTCATTAGACTATAAATCCATTCCAATAATACCGATTTACATCTTCCTTATATTTTTTATTTATAATTCTATTTGGAATTCCAACCGACACACAATTATGTGGAATATCTTTGGTCACTACACAATTAGCACCAATTACTGAATTATTTCCAATTTTTACTCCTCCAACCACAACCACACCTGGAGTAAACCTAACACAATTACCAATTATTGGGGCTTTACCTTTTTCTTCACTAAAGGTTAGGTTATGTAATAAAGTTACATTATCACCTATAATCGTTTTTGAATTGATTACTAAACCATAACCATGATTAATTTTACATGCATAGCCAATATTAACTGACAGAGGAATCTCTACCCCACATCTCCTACAAATATGTTTATATTTTCTATGAGCAAGTTTGGATAACAAGATGACACTATTGTTTTCCAAATATTTTGATATTCTATTCCAAACTAATAATCTAAATAACGGATATTGATAATATATTTTAAGAAAATACTTAACACCAGTCTTGCCATTATACCTATAAAGATCACTTTTTATAAACAATATTAGATTCTTCATATGTTTATATTGATTAATATGGTCACATAAAACTACCTGACAAAGAGTATTATTATCTTGCAAAAACAAAATTCAACTTAACTGAAGCAATGAATCTCATGATAAATATCAATTACAAATATTCAAAAAATAAGGTGATTCTAATTTCACTAATAAAAATCAGAAAAGAGTAATCAATAAGTAACTCCAACTACCTACATAAATCACTAACCCTTATTTTTCAACACTTTACATGGATTTCCTGCTGCAACTACATTAGGAGGAATATCCTTTGTTACAATACTATTGGCTCCAATTACTGAATTTTTGCCAATTGTAACTCCTTTTAAGATTGTAACATTCATCCCAATAAAAACACCTTCTTTTATTTCTACAGGCTTTACATTTCCACTTTTATTATGATTATACACAGAGTGTCCATCATAATCAATAATTGTTGAATTAAAACCAATCTTTACATTATTACCAATAGTAATTGATTCACATGCCGATATAACGGTAGCATTAAATCCACAGTTATCGCCAATAGTTATTTTAGCTTCTTTTGTTCGCGTTCTTAAAATACACCTATATTTATATCCTAAAGCGACAGTTAAATCTGATCGAAAACGATTATCATTACCTATAATCATTTTACTGTAAGGATATCTTTGTAATATTGGTTTACCATAAAAAGTAATATTCTTACCTAATTTTACTTTATTTAGTTTACTATAGAGTAGTACATATAAATTCCCTCGTAGGACAGATATTGTCACCCGTAACCTTAACACTTGATCAAATACAACTCCTCTAAAATCCATAACAATAGAACTAATTGTTTAAATAAAATTTATTTTTCTTTCTTTTTAGATCTTTATAAATTCTCTTCTGAATTATTTTTTGGGGGATAATAAGCCTTTTTATTTTTCTAATAATTCTTTGAATTAATGAAAGTTGAATAAATATATGCCTATTAAAATAGTATTTATCAAATGCTTCATTGACACATATAACAGTTGGATGTTCTTTAATTTTAAAGGATTCATCTACATCTCTATAATAGAGTGATGAGTTAAAATTTGGTTCAGTGGTTCCAAATGGCCCAATATTACATATAAGATTTTCTTTAGGAAAAATACACAATCCCGAATTCATAAAAACAGCATATTGCCATTGGTAATCCCACATACGTGCTTTTTGTTCTTGTGCCCTATCAAATTTACCTTGCCAATGAGTTGCCTCTGAATTTGAGAATCTATTCTCAAAATATTTCTTTCTTTTAACTTCATTATAGTTTGATAAATCATAATCATAACATTTCCATGCTCTTCTCCAAGTTGCCCAACCCCAATTATACTGATACCTACTAAATAAATAACTATCATTATTTGAAACAAATTCTTGATTATATCGAGTACCTGAGATATGCATTATTCTATGATCATCTTTATATCTTTCCAAAAGTTCGGATGCAAAATCAAAAAAAGCCAAAGCCGGAACACAATCATCTTCTAATATAATTGCCCTGTCTTCATGTTGAAAAACCCAATCAATACCTGTATAAGGACGAGGTCCAACTCCCATATTTTCTTTTGCGATATTCCACTTTACCTGACATTCCCAATCTACATTTCGTACAATTTCTTTAACTTCATCATTAAGCTTTACATCTGTCTCATTTCCACTTCGTGGAGCATCCATAATAATATACAACTTTGGAACTTTTGCTTGACGTACTTTTTTAAAAACTTCCCTTGTTTCTTTGGGACGATTAAATAATACTAAAGCAACCGGGGCGATATCCATAACTTTACAAATTTATTTGATTACACTCTGAGGTGAGATATACTTTATTGATAGAATATAAATAGACTGAGTGAGTAAATAAAGGCTTGCAATTGCAATACGCCCATAGTTTGCACCTAAAAAACCATAATGATTTATAAAATGTTTATATAATAAAAAACCAATAACACCTACTATAACATTTATATACAATTGACTTCGAGACTTACCCAATGCGATAAGAATTGAATTGGTAATTTTTGATAAACTCATAATAAAAATAGAAACAGCAAAATAATTAGCATATTCATAGGCCCTTGTGTATCTGCCACTTGTTAAATACCCAACAATAGTTTCTGAAAGTAGAAAAAATAAAATGGTAATTATTGATAGAATAATAAAATACACCAAAGCATATAATAAAAACTTTGATTTATTTCTTTGCGCAATATATTTATAAAAATCAGGTTGAAAGGCACTAAACAAAGCCATAGATGCTGTTCCTATATATCCTGCGATATTTAATCCTATTGAGTAGTATCCTAATTCAGAAGTATCCTTTAATGATGTTAGCAATAACCTATCGATATTGGCCATAGGTAGATAAAAATAAGCAGAAATAATCATTGGAAATGACCACCACAGACCTTCTTTTATTAATTTAAAATCTAATTTTAGATTTATAGATAAATTAAAATGTTTAAGAAATAATAAAGAAACAATAGAAAGAGCTATTAATGCACCTAACATTCTTCCCACTGCACCCCATTGAAAAACAACCACAAATAATAAACTTATTCCAATACTCAATACAGCTAATATGCCTGAATACAAAAAATAAATAAACGCAGCTTTCTTTAACTTTAAATCAATTAATAAAAATGTCTTATAAACCTCAATAAAGAGGGTTAAAATCATAATTAAAGCAAAGGGATAAAAAGGGATTGTAACATTTCCAATCACAAAATAAGTATATAACAATCCATATGAAATTAAGCTAACTACAATATTAGAAAGAGTTAGAAAAACCAGAATTGTTGCGAATAGTTTTTTATTGGAACTTTCATTTTGTTTGAAATATTTAAATAAATAATAGAACGTTAATGACAAAGTAGTTACGGGTAAAACAAATTGCTTTAGAGAGGTAAAATATCCTATTATTCCAAATTCTTCAGCTGTTAAATTGCGTGCAAAAATAGGAGATGTAATAAGACTAATAAATAATTGAATAATAGATCCTCCGAAATAAAAAAAAGCATTTTTTATTGTTGGAATAAAATTATTTACTTGCTCAATAAACTGTTGGTATACTTGTTTGAATTTACCCAAAATCTATTACCTAAGAATATTAAACAGCTAATGATTTTACATTTCTGTTATCAAAATCTGAGTCTGCAGAAAGATTACTTGTATAAAAATTATTAAACACAAGCACTATTATTATCCCAATAAAATCAAAATGAAACATTACATCTGTCATATTATTTACTACGTACATTAACCAACAAAGAAAAGGTGCCCACATATTAGTTAATTTAGCATCCCTGTATAGTTTTTTAGCCAAAGAGATCATAAACAACAAATAAAACCCACCTCCGATGATCCCATAATAATACAATAACGATAAATATCCAACGTGAATTTGATAGGATCTCCCTCCTAACAACTGTTGTAATTCGATATCATTAGTACCTCCTGCCCTAAAAAATTTTCCTTTTCCAAATAAAGGGTGTTGTGGAAAAACTTTTCCAAAAATTTCAAATGCTAAGAGTCGAGTTCCTGCAGATCCATGTAACATCCCCCCCTCATTTTGCTCTAAAATACGTTCATAAACAATCTGATCAACGTTAACATTTATAGCTTTTAGACCTATAAACAACCCCATAATGGAAACTACACCAATAACAAAATATTTAACAAATACATTTAACCTTAAACCCTGATATATAGGTATTAAAAAAAATAATAGAAAAAATTGAACCAAGGTAATTCTAGATCTGTTAAGAAAACTTACAAGTAATCCAATAAAATAGAACAGTAATAAATAGTTATTTTTATTTTTTCGTGCTACTTCTCCTAAAACCAGAGCTAATATTGGTAAAAAAACAACTCCAAAAGCCATGCGATTATCAACCCAGGAATAAATTGATACTAGTCTATCTGTATTTGTCCCTATACTTTCTGTATTATAACCTGGCAACACCATAAAGTTATTATCAATAAGTTCTTGAAAAATAATAACCATTAAAGTTACAACAATTAAACCTATAGATAATTTATTGAAATAGTCTTTATTAACCTCACTAACGAACATATTCTCTATTATTATGGCAAGCAAAAAACTACCAATAAAACGACTATTTCTGATATACTCAACATTAAAAGATGTTCCGACAATAAAGGTATCCTGAATTATAGTATAAATAATAAACAATCCATAAAGTAAAAGATATGTGGGCATCTTTAAACTACCTTTCTCGAACCAACGTAAAAAGATGATTCCTAAACCTAAATAATTTAAAAATGGTTGTGGTGGCTTATCAATATAACTATAAGTAAAAAATCCGACTATAGGCAATAAAAAGACTAAGAAGATAATTACAACTGATAAAAAATTAGGTATTGATTTCTCCATTATTTTAAATAATTCATTTCCGCTTTAGAATTAATTATAAAATCATCAATCAAACGCAATTAACTACTTATAATATTGAGATCCGTATTTATTTCTTCTAGCAAGTGATACATCATTAACAATTACACAAGCTGTAAGATTCTTGTCTTCGATATCTTGTTGCAGCTGAATAAATTCACTTTTAGGTGTCTTTTTTAGTCTAAAAAGTAAAATATTCAAATCAGCATATGTCATTAAATTATAAGCATCAGAGACTAGTCCTATCGGAGAAGTATCCACAATTATATATTTATAATCTTTTTTCAACTGAGTAAAAAGCTCTGCTGTTTTATTTGAAGAAACTAAGGCCTCAGGATTAGGTACACTGGCTCCAGACAGAATTCTATCCATTTCATGACTCGAAGACTTTACAATAACTTCACTTAATTCTGCTCTTCCATATAAATATTCTGTTAGTCCATATACTTTTCCATTTTTCTTTTCTTCGCCTGTTGATTTCAAGTTTATTTTTCTTAAATCAAAAGACAAATGAATCGTTTTTTTTCCTGATGCTGCGATTGCCATAGCTGTATTTAAAGCAACAAATGACTTTCCTTCTCCACTAATTGCAGAACTAAATACTATTATTCTACTTTGCTCTTCTTTAAAAAAGTATTTAAAACCCATATGTACATGACGAAAGTTCTCAGATACATATGATAATGGAAACTCTTCTACAACATTTTCAACATTCTTTTCGTTATGTGAAATTTTGCCTAAAATTGGAAGCGTTACTAATCTGTCAAGTTCTTTAATATCAGTAACTGATATTTGCAACAATTCTTTTAATCGAATAATTAAAACAGGAAAAAAAATCCCCAAAAACAAAGCTATAATATAGTTCATTGTTTTTTTAGGTGCTATCGGGCCTAAACCTACAATTGAAGCAGGTTCTATAATTTCTGAATCAGCTTGATAAGATGCCTTTGCTATTTCAGCCTCTGCCTTTTTCTCCAATAAATACGTATATATTGCATCATTAATATTAAACTTCCTTTCTATACCCACCAATACTCTTTGCGCTGCAGGTAATTGACGCATCTCACTATTTAGTTTTTTAATTCTTCTATCTAAATCGTCAATATTTATTGAGTTAGTCTGATCATAATAAGTTATATTCTCAACAACCATTTTCCTAAGGTTCTCTATTCGAATATTTATTTTCTTTAAATATGGACTTTTTGCCTGTTTATTTTCAATAAAACTAGCACGCTCAGCATTTAATCTTATTAATTCCTCAATCAAACTATTTAACATTGGATCATTAATACCCATAGCAGAAGGTGCAATTAATTCATCAAATTCTTGATTTTCATTAAAATAATCCTTTACATATGCATAATACTTGCTATTTACATCTAGAATAGCTCTTTTATTTTCTAGTTCACGCATTTCTTCAAAAAACTGTCCTGATTGCAATGAAATATCTGTTACATCATTCTGCGTCCTAAAAGATTGCAAATTTTGCTCAGCTCTTCGCAAAGAATCCCCAACAACATTAAGTTGATTATTAATATATTCAATAGTTCTTATTGAGGAATGTCGTTTCTTTTCTAATTCTATATTTATATATGCATCTGTTAACCTATTCAGGAAATCAATTGACTTTTCAGGATTCTCCGTATCCAATTGAATCTCGGCAACGGAGCTTTCTAAATCAGAAGGCAATACTTTAAGTCTGGCTTTATAAGATTTCACTAATGAATGAAAAGTATTTATCTTAAAAGAATATTTTTTTCCCTTTATTTCTTCTATATCAACAGATGAGTTCAATAAAATTTTAAATTTCATATAATCTGAATATATATAACTATCAAAGTGTACTACCTGTTCAAAATTCATCTTATCATTTTCCTGAACTACATAGTCTGAAACAAAGCTATATATTTTAACATCTGACTCATCAATTGATATTTTACATGTAACTGAATCAATAAATTCAATATAAAACTTAACCCCAATTGGTTGTGAATAATTTTTATCTAAAATAACAATGAAAGGTGAGGATTTATATAGTTCCCTTTGTGAGAATATATCATGCTCATAATAGGAAATTTGAAAATCAAGATTTTCAATAGCACTATTAATTAATGGTGTTGATTGTAAAACAAATAATTCATTTGCAAAACTCTTATTCACAGAAATAAATCCGAATTCATTTAATAATTGTGCAGAAGCATCAGCTAAACCTCCACTTTCTTCATTAATCACAATAGATGTTGAAACATTATATACTTCTGTAGTTATTTTATTAAATATATAAGCACCTGTAATTGAAATAAAGATGCACATTCCAATAATCATCCAATTTTTTTTAAAAAACTTAATGATATATTGACTATCTAAAGTTTCATATTTTTTGAGATTACCCATAACTACATACAATAAAACTAGTTATTAATTGCGTTTATTACTAACAGAGCAGTTGTAATTGTTGAGAAAAACAAAGTAATAGGAGTTGAAATATAATCCCATTTTTTTGAAGATCTTTGCTTTACATATAATACATCTCCTGGTTGTAAATAATAATTATACCCAAAAACATTTCGATCATCGGTTAAATCTATTTCATATTTGAGAGCTCTATCTCCTTCCAAAGTACGTATAAGCATAATACTTTTTCTATCGCCATGAATTGTAAGATCCTTTGCCATTGCTAGTGCCTCAAGAATAGTTATTTGATCCTTTGTATAAGTATAATAACCCGGTGAATTAACTTCTCCAATTACAGATACCTTTTTATAGGCATATTTTATTTGGACATTAGGCTGATCGAAATATGGAGTTAATGCAAGTTGTATTTTTTCTCTTGCATCTTCCAATGACAATCCTAATAATTTAATTTTACCAACAACAGGAAAATACACAAAGCCATTAACGTCAACTGTATATGAAATAGCATTTAATGATAACTCATTACTTGCTTGCAATGAACTATTCTCACTTTGTGAACTAAAATAATTAAACGACATATCATCAAAACTTGACACCTTAATTAACAACTCGTCATTTGACTTTATTGTATGATTCTCTGCCTTTCTAAATTCATTTATATTTCCTTCAAAAATCTTAATTTTTTTTACTAAATCATCATTCTGAAGATATTCTAATCTTTTCTGAGGCATACATGAACCTAACAATATTATCATCAATAAAAAAAAGGATACTTTCATGTGTTTATAAATTGTTTATCAAATTCACATAGAACTTGCCAGAAAATAATAGTCCGCACATAATGAGGATTTATTTATTGGCTTCTTTCATATAATTCTGTTAAAAACATTAACAAATAACAAAGCTTCGCTTCTCTTAATCACACAGATTAAAAACACTCAATCTTAACATTTTACATGTATATAAAAATAACATTCCAAATGTATTTCATACTATTTATATGACGAACCTCCAATTATTTTAGAGGAATTGACTATTTCTAACATGTAATAATTCGAGCTTAAAACAGATGAAATTTTATACACTTCATCTGTATAAAACACAGTTCATTTTATTAAACAAAATCATGATCTCATCAAGAAAAAATATAAACACTCCCCAATCAAATCTCAAACAATCGAGTTTATTTTGATATTACCAAGACTTCAGTAAACTTTACTAAAATTTAATCATTTTTTTCAATCATAGAAAATCTTCTAACATAAATTTTAGGAAAGAACCTTTAAGTTATACTGAATAATTTACTATTATAAAACTCACAGCATATTACATCCAATTAACTAATTAACAACACTTAAAATAAAAAGTTTACAAATTATAATTTATTTAAAGTTTTAAAATTTAAATTTTATGCTTAAATGCCTATGAATGCAATATTATCATATCAAAATCTGGTTATAATAAGCAGACAATAAAAAGGCTGTCCGATTTATAATCTGAACAGCCTTAAAAGTATTATTTAAATGCAAAAATTAGAATCTGTACATATTTCAATTTACTAATCTAAAAAGGTATAGTAAATAAATTTGAATATTTCACTACCCATGATTCATAGTCGGGACAATCACCAACTGCAGAATTCATTAATCCCAGCTTAGAACCAACAAAGATATAAGATGATTTCAACTCATATTCTTCATCTAAATTTATTGTAATCTGAACATGATCCCCCATATTTTCAATTAAAAAATGGCCTATATCATCACCATTAAATCCTGTTAAAGTAATTGGACTTTCTTCCATTATAGAATTAAATCCTAAATTTGCACACCAACCATCTGTAAATACTGGGGCACCATTACTTAATGCCGGTAGTATATTTCCTTCATCGACATACCACATTTTAATAGCAACACCAACATCACATTTAACAAAACAAAATGTTAAATTACTCAACCCTGCAGGTTTTCCACTACTATTTTCTGGTGAAGCCAATCCTGAATCACTCAAGGTTCCATCTGGATAATAATATACATTTGCAGCATTAGAACCTTTTACAATCACAGCACCAACCTTATACCATTCTCCCTCAACATCAATGCAATTATCCATTTCAAAAGAAACATAAGTGCCATCTGTTGTAACCATTAGACCATCAGGAAAAGAGCCCATAAAATCACCATCATAGTCAATTTTATCTCCACATAAATCAAATGTAGCACCAAACGCAGTAGCAACCTCATCGCACGTTCTATTTCCACCCTTATTATCTCCTGCTATAATATATGGATAAACCTCCATATCACTCATAGGACTGCTTATTCCTTCAGCAACAGCAGTTTTTGCCTTTAATGTTGACATCTCTTCTATCACATCAGACCGTTCTGAACAAGAAGCCATAAACATCACTGAAATTCCAACTAATAAATAACCTAACTTTTTCATACCTCTCAATTTTAATCAAACATTAATTCAACTTCTAGATAAAAGTTCTTACAATTAAAATTAAAATTCCATTATTTTTTGACGAACATTATAATATTGAAGATATAAATATCTAGTATAAAGAGAGAAGACAATTATGCTCTTAACACTTAATATTCAATCAACCAAATAGCAATCCCTAAACTCTCTTCCAAATCATTACACCCAAAATATCATTTAGTTCATCAAATTTTCAAATCATTTTTAGAACCTGTCTGTATGTATTATTATAATTGAATTATTTTTGTCACAAACACATTATAAGATGGCATCAAATTTTTTAATCATATCAGAAGACCCTGTTTTTTCATCTATTATACATAGGCATTTGGTAAATCATTTCAACATGTCAACTATAAAAAAGATAAACTCATATTCTTCTCTTAAATCGATTAATGAAGAAATTCAGTTTGATTTAATATTATTAGATGACTCTATCAAAGGCGCAGCCAATTATGAAATTATTAGCTATTTAAGGATACATAAAAACATGACTACCTCCGTAATCTACTTTAGCAACATGGAAATAGATGAAGAAAAAGCCCGTCAAAAAGGAGCAAATATCTTTTTCAAAAAACCTTTTGTGCCATCTGAGGTTATTAATGAAATCGAGTCATTACTTGATTAATTCTATAACATTATTGAATATGACCAGAATACTATATATCGTATTGTTTTTCACCATTACAAATGCAGCATTAGCACAAACTAATGTTGATTCTTTATTTAATGTAGCTATTAACCTGGCAAAAAATAAAGATTATGATTTGGCAATAGACAAAGCAAAGGAGGTTATAAATTCAGATTCTACAAGATATGACGTGAAGGTTTTTATTGCAAACGCCAACGCATGGAATAAAAACTACACCTCATCAAAAGAATATATAAAAGAAGTGTATGCTTCTAATCCAGGTTATCAAGAACTTTATGATTCATGGTTGAATGCACTACTATGGAACAGGGAATATAAAAATTTACTATCAACGATTAAGATTGCTCAAAACAACGGTTATGATGATAAATATAATATTGCATTGAAAAAAGCGTTAGCCTATCAAGGTCTAAAGCTCTATAATGCAGGTTTTAATTATTTAAACCAAAATAGGGCATTATTAGACTCTTCTACTGTTAATCATTTATATCTGGAGTTAAAAAAACAGGCCAGTAAAAATACAATCACGGGGTATTATTCTTTAGATCTTTTTGATAAAAATACACCCACTCCGCAGCATCTGGCTTATATAGACTATAGTTTATCTAATCATAAAAATATCTATATTCTAAGATTTAACTATGCTAACCGTTTTAATTTAGAGGATTTCCAACCAGAAATGGACTGGTATCATATTTTTAGCAACGGTCACTATTTATACTCCAACTACGGTATTGGTATAAAAAATAAACTTTTCCCTCAACACAGAATTGGAATAGAATACTTTTTCCCTTTTGCAAATGATTTTGAGGCCAGTTTTGGAGGTAAATATTTTATTTATGAAAATACTAATGCAACTGTTTTAACAGGACATATAGGTAAATATTTGGCAAATACATGGTTATCATTTCGTCCATATTACACTATCAAAGAAGGCGCAAATTCTTTTGCCAGTTTATTTAACATGCGTATATACGCTAAAAATCAAATTAATTACACAGGTTTAGAATTAGGGTATGGTAATTCTCCGGATGACCGCTTTGCCTATACACAACCCAGTGGAAGAATTTGGTTAAGTGCATATAAAATTAAGTTAGAAAGAAATATATCCATCTCACTTGCTGATGAACTCAGGTTTGGACTTGGGTACGTTTATGAAGAAATCAGTGACAACAAATACAGAAACAGGTATTTATTTGAAGTTATCTTAAAACACAGATTTTAATATGTGGGTAATTTATAATATTAAAATAAAAAGATTCCTTAAGCAGTTATTGCGAATTCTGGCAATTGCAATACCTATTATTGGATTGTATTTTCTATATCAGCCGCATTTTCATATAGGATCTTATGAAGTTGTTAATCCTGTATTTCCCCGCTTTTTATGGTGGCAATGTCTTGTTGTTTATCTAATAATCATAAACATATTAGGAATATTTATATTTATCATACTTAGTTTATACTTTACTTCTCAACGAACCAGAAACGAGAAAACACTTCCGCGTCTATCCAAAATGTTTGTTAATCTGACAGTAGAATATTTATATGCAGACAAGTATAAAATTGAGAAAGAAAGAGAAGCATTTTTCTCGAAAATAAAGAGATTTACGCATTACAAATTACATATTGAAGCTTTGTTTACCTCGATTACAAAAATTCAGGAGACAGTAGCTGTAAACCACAGTGATGACTTTAAAGAACTTCTTTTAAAAACAGAACTCCACGCTCATATTGATCGTTTTTTGTACTCATATAATCTAAGTGACAGGATACTAGCAATGCGAATTATTTCTTATTTAAGAATAAGGAATAATGACTATGAAAAAAAAATATATGAATACTCTGATTCAAAAAATTATGCACTGAGATCTGAAGCTTATGGTGCGTTGATAAGATTAATGGAAGGTGACAATCAGTTAGCCGATTTTATTGGAAGTAAATTTGATCTATCCCTATTCGATATAAACACAGTTGTTAACGCTGTGATAAAAAATCACAAAATGAATATCAACTATATTGATTTTCTTTCATCAAAATTGAATCGCAAAATCATTGTTGGTTTAATGCTTGCCAGGTATCGTTATCGTAAAGGTTCCAGAAGTTTGATCCTTATCCTGAACTATATCGGAAATGAAGATCCTTTGCTGAACCAGCTGGCTTGGAGTTCATTTTTAAAGCTGGTACCTAAAGATGAAGGTGTTGACATTATTATGGATCGATTTGAACAGGAAACAGATGATATTAAAACTATGATACTAAAGAACTCTCATGACACCCAAAATGAAATGTATCATAAATTTCTGCAGGATGTTATTTCAAGAAGTTCGTTATTAATTAAAATTGAAGCTATTAAAATTCTTTTTAAAGAAAAATTTGACTTTATATCGCCCTTTGTTAATTCAGAAGATCCTGATGTTATGATGGCCTTACACGAAGTTTCAGACTTAAACATTAACCAATAGCAATATGGATTCATTAAATACAGTTCACTATATATTTAACATTTTCTTTTTAATATTTGGTTCAACCTTATTTATCTCCTATATCATCATAGGTACATTATCTAGTTTTGAATTAAGCTTTTATGCAAAAAGAAATAAGTTTTTTAATTTCAACAGTGTATCAGAATACAAACTACTTCCGTCCATTTCTATTATTGCACCTTGTTACAACGAAGAAAAAAGTATTGTAGAAAATATCAGAAGTTTACTTTCATTACAATACCCCGACGTTGAAGTCATTATTATTAACGATGGAAGTTCTGACAAGAGTTTACCACTTATGATTAATCATTATGAGTTGGTTAAAGTAGATTACTCCTACGAAAAAAAAATTGAGACCAACCATATTAAAGGAATATATAAATCTACAAATGTTGCTTATTCTAATCTGATAATTATTGATAAAGAAAATGGTGGTAAAGGAGATGCCTTAAATGCCGGAATTAATGTTTCCAGATCTGAATTATTTTTGGGTATTGATGTAGATTGTATTATTGAACCTGATGCAATTTTCAGAATGGTAAAACCGTTCCTGGAAGAAGAAGAGCATAAAAAAGTAATTGCTTCTGGAGGTGTAATCAGAGTAGCCAATTCATGTAAAATTGAAGAAGGTCGTATTGTGAAAGTAAATTTTCCTAAAAACCTTTGGGCTCAGTTTCAGATACTTGAATATTTTAGAGCATTTGTTTTAAGTAGAATGGCCTGGAGTAAAATAAATGGGCTTCTGATTATTTCAGGTGCCTTTGGCCTGTTTGACAGAAGAATTGTAATAAACTGCGGTGGCTATGACAGAACAACGGTTGGTGAAGACCTTGAACTCGTAATGCGAATGAGGAACTATATGCACTCTGTAGAGAAAAGACCTTACAAAGTAGCATTTATACCAGATCCACTTTGCTGGACAGAAGTACCTTCATCACTAAGGACTTTAGCCCGTCAAAGAAACAGATGGACAAGAGGATTAATTGATTCATTATTCAAACATAAAAGAATGTTTATTAATCCCCGATATGGAAGAATAGGTTTGATCGCTTACCCTTACTGGGTATTTTTTGAATGGTTAGGGCCTATTTTTGAGTTTATAGGTATAACTTATTTTGTTACCATGCTGTGGATTGGAAAGATTAATCTCCACTATTTTTTACTATTTACCATATTTACTTTTTCGTTTTCGCTACTCTATTCTTCATTTGCTATTTTCTACGAAAAAAGGATATTTGGTAGATATCGTGGTAATTTATTTATGTTAAAAATTATTTTAATCTCAATACTTGAGATGGTTTTATATCATCCATTAAATTTATTTTTTTCACTCTCAGGTAATTTCGATTTCTTTTTTAGAAGCAGGCAAAAAGGATGGGGGAAAATGAAAAGAACAGGGTTTAATTCTTAAAACTTCTACGATGAGTACAGGAAGAGATTCTAGAATTAATTTTTGGTTAAACAATTCATTTCAAATTGAGTTGATTGATCAACTTCATTATGCGTTTATAGAACTCATGTATGAAGTTGAGGCTATTGTAAATAAAAATTCACAAACATCTCTTCAAAACATAATTATTGAATTAGAAAATTATGCACAATCGCTAAAGGAAGAAGAAAATTTACTCAAAAAAGCTGGTTTTAATGATATTGAAAATCACATAATAAAACATAATCAATTTTATGCAAGAATAAAATCATTTAAGCACCAGCTCACATATAATCATTCATATCTTTCAGTCAACATACTCAATTTTCTGAAAAAATGGCTGATTTCTCACATTATTAAGGAAGATAAAAAGTATAGAATTAAAGTATATGAATATTTAAATATTAAATACAATCTAAAAAGTAACATTTGGCTTAGAGGATATTCTGATATACAAATTGAACCAATTGATAATCATCATAATAAATTTCTTGATATATTATATGATGTTGAAATTGCAATCAAAGAAAATAATAAAGGTGTTATTTCATCAATTATTCATAGGCTTGAAGATTACGTAACAACAGACTTAATAGGTGAAGAAGAATTATTTATACAATCAGGATTCAAAAATTACGGAGTCCATATATCGCAACATCGCTTATTTAAAACAAGAGTTAAGGAGTTTAAACACGAACACAACTATCAAAACCAGTACGTATTAAGTAACATTCTTAATTTTCTAAAAAAATGGCTGATCTCTCACATTTTAAAAGAAGATAAAGAATACAGGGTAAAAGTATGGGAACATCTTAACATAAAATACAATCGAAAAAGTAATATTTGGTTAGGAAATACGGCTCTCAAAATTGAGTCAATTGATAATCACCACAAAAAATTCCTGGATATTTTATACGATATTGACACTGCTAACAAAGAAAATAACAAAGAGGTATTACCTATAATTATTAACAAACTAAAAGATTATGCCGTAAGAGATTTAAATGAGGAAGAAGAGTTATTAAGACTTGTTGAATATAAAAACATTGAACACCATATTGCTCAACATCGACTTTTAGTAACTCGCGTTGAAGAATGGACACATGAATACAATTACGATAATCACTATATCTCAAGTCATATTCTAAGCTTTTTAAAAAAATGGTTGATTTCACATATTTTAAAAGAAGATAAAGAATATAGAGAGGTGGTATATTTCTATTTGAAAAGATTTTGTGCATAATTATTTTAAACAATTAAGCGTTGATAATTAGTATCATTAAATACAAACTTAAGTTCCTGATTTTATTTTGGGGTATAACTAGTTTTTTAGCTTCGTGTAGCATAGTATATTCACAGCAGAACATGAGTACATTTTTATTTAAAAAATTTAAATGGCACAATAAAATATCACAGGAACATACAGGTCCGGGAAACAACATATTTGGTATACACAAACGCAATGTTAATATTGACAAAAAAGGGAATATAAATCTAACAATCAAAAGAATAAAAGATGGATATTCATGTGCTGAATTTTATTCTGATGCATTATTTAGCGAAGGGAAGTTTGAAACAATAATAAAAACCAATATTAAACATTTTTCACCTCAAATGATATTAGGTATATTTTTATACGATGCCACTGCTGATCCTCACTATAATGAAGTAGATATTGAATTTGCCCAATGGGGAAATTCAGACCAAAAAAATGCTCAGTTTGCAGTTCACACTAATGATAATCCACATGTACATCGATTTGTGATTCCTTCAAAAAAGAGATTAACTAAACATATTATAGATATCTCTGACCAAGACATAAAGATTTCAAGTTTATTTTACAATAAAAAGACTAAACATTATGAAATAATTGAAGAAAAAACACTTAAGAAACCCGAAGAATTTAAGTTCTTAAATACAAGGTTTCACTTTAATTTATGGTTAACAGATACTCCAAATAAGCAGGTCGGGAAAAATCCTAAAGTTAAAATTATATCATTTAAATATACTCCACATTCTACAAGCTGAAAATATGCAACATGAGATATAAAATAAATTCTCAAAACTGAAAAATAGGGAGTTTTTCATGACAATTAAAAGCAAACATAGAAATATGAAACAATATATCTTTAAAAAAAACATTTACATATTGGTGGCTCTATTTGCACTCTTTTTTGTTTCATCCACAAAAACAAAAGCTAGTATTAAGGAATCATGCCCATTTTCTGTAAACACAACAAACCTTACAGTATGGAATGGTGAGGAGTATATTCCCATCAAAATAAAAGGAATCAACCTTGGAGTTGCATTACCTGGTAAATTTCCCAGCGAACTAACACCTACTTATGAAATGTATTACGAATGGTTTGATATGATTCGACAAGCAGGTTTTAATACCATACGTTTATACACACTTCATTATCCGAGATTTTATAAAGCTTTAAAAGATTATAACCTCGCTCATCCTCTTTCTCCCTTATTAATTTTACACGGAGTTTGGCTTGAAGAAGAGTTAGATGGATATGATTCAGATTTATTTTATCTGGAGGAAAGTTTTACTCAGGAGATTCATGATAATATTAATTGTATTCACGGAAACAATAGTATTGAACATAGATATGGGAAAGCCTACGGAACTTATGAGGATGATATTTCGCCATGGATATTAGGTTATATTATTGGTAGAGAGGTAAGTCCTTTCGAAATTCAGACTACAAATAGCAACAATGAAAATTTAAACTCTTACAGTGGTGATTACCTATCTATTCAGGGAGTTAATGCTGCTGAGGTTTTTATAACTTCGATGCTCAACGAAGTTATTGATTACGAACAGACTAATTATCAAACACAAAGACCTGTTAGTTTTTCAAGTTGGCCTACCTTAGATCCGCTTGAACACCCTGGAGAAACAACAACTGATGAAGATGTTGCTTTTATTGAACTTGCAAATATTGACTACTCAAACGCTCCTGCAGGAGTATTCATTAGCTATCACGCATATCCGTACTATCCTGATTTTATTAGCAGAGAAGAAACTTTTACTGGCTATTCAGACTATTTAGGACAAAATAGTTATTTAGGTTATTTAACTCACCTAAAAGATCATTACCCAAATACACCTTTAATTGTAGCTGAATTTGGTGTACCATCCAGTTGGGGTGTTGCACACTATGCTCAAAGTGGAATGAACCATGGCGGTTTTGATGAATGGGATCAGGGAGATACAAATATAAGAATGTATGGAAACATTATGGAGGCCGGCTGTGGCGGTGGTATAATGTTTTCATGGATTGACGAATGGTTTAAAAGAACCTGGATCACAGATCCTATGGATTACTTAATGGACCGCAGAATTATCTGGCATAATATTACTGCTGCAGAACAAAATTTTGGTTTAATTGGATTTAAGAAATCAGACGGAGGGTATAGCCCCTGGAATATTGATTGTCAGGATTGTTTAATTTCTGATGTAAAAGTTGATGCTGACTTTAAATTCCTTAAAACGCAATTTCAAACAGAAGAAGAATTTGGTCTTGATGACACTCTTTGGATCAGCATCGATGCTTATGATGCTGGGTTGGGAGAATCAATATTACCTAATGGAAAAACGGTAAGCAACAGAGCTGAATTTGCATTGATGATTACTGCATATAAAGCCGAACTGTATGTAACAGAAGCTTATGATCTTTATGGAATATGGTTCTACAATGTCTCATCAGACAAACAACTATATCATTCAATAGCTACGGATGGAGCACCATGGAATATTGTAAGATGGAAAAATAATGAAAATGAAAACTTTGTTCAGTTCATAGGTAGCCTGCAAGTCAATAGATTAAATTTACCTACATCGTCTTTGGATGCCGTAAGAATTAATGGTAAAAGTATAGAAGTACGACTACCGTGGACTTTAATTAATGTTGTTGACCCAAGCGCACATAAGGTAATGAACGATGACAGGTCTACTTCTGAAACAGAGCTTGCAGAAACAGATGGCATTTCCATGTCATTCTTTTATAAAGGAGCGCAAATCAATACTACTGAAAGATACCTTTGGCCTGCATGGAATCATGCTGAAAATACAGAATCCTATAATAAAACATCTTACGAGGTTATTAAAAAAGAACTGCCTTTTTTTGAAGGTGGTTTAATTGCTGCCATTGATAGCTTCACAATGAAAGCTTCGGAGAGCTTAAGAGTAAATACGGATAATAGTCTTTTAACCAACGATTACAATTTTGATGGTGGAGATACTTACCTATCAATTGTTGATAATCCTCAGGAAGGTATTTTACTTATAAACGAAGATGGAACATTTACTTATTCTCCTGAAGAAACCTTTGTTGGAACAGATGCTTTTTCCTACCGTCTTTATTCAGGAATTAATCGTTCAGATATTGCTACCGTAAAAATTAAGGTTGAAGGCACCCCTAGTTTTAAAGACGAACTTATTAAAGTATCACCCAATCCTTCTTCCGGTAATTTCAAATATGAAGCGTCAGCATCTATAAATAACATTGAGATATACGATACAAGAGGTATTTTACTTCGTAATATTATCAGTAATACCAGTACAGGAACCATTGATTTGACAGACCTACCATCTGGAAGTTATTTTGCAAAATTTTACAGTGGAAGGGATCACTTAGTTAAAAGACTGGTTTTAGTGAAATAGAAAAATAGATCAAAAAAAGGTGTTGGATGTAAAAATCCAACACCTTTTATATATCATAAAATCAGTAATCTTTACGCTGTTTTAATTTTATAAGAAACACTCACTTTACCTTTTGTAATTGCAGCAAGCTTTCCTTTCAAAAATCTCTTTTTTAGTGGCGATAAATGATCTACAAATAATTTTCCTTCTAAATGATCATATTCATGTTGAACTACTCTGGCAATAAATCCATCAAGTTCTTCTTCTACCAACTCAAAATTCTCATTTTCGTATTCAACCTTAATTTTAGTTGGTCTTTTCACATCTTCCCTAATCCCGGGTAAACTCAAACATCCTTCTGATTCATTACACTCTTCTGTTCCAAATTCTGTAATAATAGGATTAATCAAAACCTTCTTCCACCCTTTACATTCCGGAAATTCTTCTCCTAATGGATCCGCATCAATCACAATTAAACGAATGGATTTACCTATTTGAGGAGCAGCTAAACCTACACCATCTGATTTATACATGGTTTGCCACATATTATCAATCAACTCTTTTAATCCTTCGTAATCTTCATCAATTTCTTCAGCCACCTTTCGTAAAACAGGATGACCATAAACTACAACTGGTAATATCATAATTTAATAATTTCCTTTTTGTTCTAAATAAGTTTGTAGAATGATTGTTGCACTAATTTTGTCAACTAACGATTTATCCTGACGTGCTTTCTTCTTTAATCCTCCATCTATCATAGCCTGAAAAGCAATTTTTGAAGTAAATCGTTCATCCACCCATACAACGTTCATATCAGGGAATTTGTTTCTTAATCGATTAAAAAAAGGCTTCACGTATTTCATTGATTCAGAATCCTGTCCATTTACTTGTTTCGGATATCCTAATACAATAAGCTCAACATCTTCTGCTGCCATATACTTTTCCAGATAATCTATTAAAGTATGCGACGGTACAGTTTCTAACCCATTTGCAACGATCTGCAATGGATCTGTTACTGCCAACCCTGATTTTTTACGCCCATAATCAATGGCTAAAATTCTTCCCACTCTATAAATTTTTGAAAGACAAAAGTAATTGTTTTTGTGCAGATTAAAAATGATGCCTCGGATTCAGTGAACAATCTTACTTAAATTACCTTAAAAAGATACCTATTTATTAAATTATCACTTAAATTTAGCATATCACTTTAAAATCTATTAACTAACAAATAAGTCAATCAACATAATTTTTATATGGAATCTAAAAGTAAAGGTTTTGGCACCGCTCCAGTATTTTTTACAGCCATCTCAACCATTCTTGGAGCAATTCTTTTTTTAAGATTTGGATTTGCAGTTGGAACCATTGGCTTCTGGGGAGTTATTGGAATTATCATACTTGGCCATTTAGTAACCATACCTACCGCTCTTGCCATATCTGAGATTGCTACTAATAAGCGTGTTGAAGGAGGAGGAGAATATTTTATTATCTCAAGATCTTTTGGACTAAATATCGGAGCCACTATTGGTTTTGCACTGTATTTATCACAAGCAATAAGCGTGGCATTTTATATTATTGCTTTTACAGAATCCTTTGAATTTCTATTTTCATATTTAAAAGATATTATTGGATTTGAATTGCCGCGTCAAATTATAAGCATTCCTGCAATGTTAGGATTGGCCGTTTTAATTGTTAAAAAGGGTGCCAACTTAGGTGTTAAAGCTTTGTACTTTGTTATTGCCATTTTATTTATCTCCATAACTTGCTTTTTCTTTGGAAGCACAGACCATGCATCAGTCTCTGAGTTTTCTCTTTTTTCAGCAGAATTTAGAAATACCAGTCAGTTTTTTGCTGTTTTTGCTATTGTATTCCCGGCATTTACAGGAATGACAGCTGGAGTTGGCTTATCAGGAGATTTAAAAAACCCGTCTAAATCAATACCACTAGGTACCACTGCAGCCACTTTTGCTGGTATGATAATCTATATGTTCATTGTTTATAAGTTGGCCCTTTCCGCAAACATTGAAGATTTAACCAACAACCAATTGATTATGGCAAAAATTGCTATTGGCGGTTTAATTATCATTCCTTTGGGACTGGCAGCATCTACTATTTCATCAGCTTTGGGTTCTATTATGGTGGCACCTAGAACTTTGCAGGCTCTTGCTGTAGATCACTCTTTCCCATCAAGAAAATTAAATGTATGGTTGGCTAAATCCAGAAAATCAGATGGTGAGCCAATTAATGCTTCTCTGGTAACATCTGTTATTGCCTTAATTTTTGTAGCTATGGGAAACGTAGATGTCGTTGCTGAAATTATCTCTATGTTTTTTATGGTAACTTATGGTTCCTTGTGTTTGATTTCATTTTTAAACCACTTTGGTGCTTCTCCATCATATCGTCCTCACTTTAAATCAAGATGGTATATTTCGTTAATTGGTTTTATTACTTCGGTATGGGTAATGTTTAAAATTAATACGCCCTACGCTTTTATTTCTGTAATATTAATGACTGGAATATATCTGTATATCAATAGCTACCATAAAAATAGAAAAGGACTTGAAGCTATTTTTGTTAATACAATCTTTCAGCTAAATAAAAACCTTCAGGTATATTTACAAAAATCCGGAAATAAAAAAACTAAAAAGGAATGGAGACCTAGTGCAGTTTGCATTTCAAAAGATTCATTTAAGCGAAACACAGCTTTTAAATTACTTAACTGGATATCTTACAAATATGGATTTGGCACATACATTCACCTTATTGAAGGTTACTATTCCAGAAAAACACATGAGCAAGCCAGCAATGAGTTGGGACGATTGATTGATCGTTTTGGCAGAATTGAAAACCATGTTTATGTTGATACATTAATTTCCCCAAGTTACACTTCTGCAGTAGCTCAAACCATTCAGGTTCCAGGTATTGCAGGAATGGAAAACAACATGGTTATATTTGAATACGACAAGGAAAAACCTGATAACCTGGATCATATTATTGATAATTTTGGATTAGTTAAATCAGGTAATTTTGATATCTGTATATTAGGAACTGCAGCAAAACAAATTGAATACAACAGCAATATTAATGTATGGATCAGAAGTATAGATACTGATAATGCAAATCTTATGATTATGTTGAGCTTTATAATATTGGGACATCCTGATTGGAAAAAAGCTAACATTAAAATATTTGAAACCTGTAAACCAGGTCAAGAAAAAGAAACATTTGAAAGGATGGAAGAACTGGTTAAATCAGGAAGATTACCAATAACATCTAAAAACATTCAGATTATTACTGAAAAAGAAAATATGAGCATTAAGAGTCTGATCAATGAAAAATCTGCTGATGCAGGTTTAACCATATTAGGTTTCAGAGGTGATCAGCTCAAGTTTGAAAGTAAAGATTTATTTACCGGATATGATAATTTGGGAACTGTTTTATTCGTTAATTCTCACCATCAGGTTGAAATTGAGTAAAACAACTCCCAACTTGCATCATTTGATATAATAATAGATATAATCTTTACTAAAGAATTAGCTTAAACCTCGTTTAAAATTAAACGTAGTAGAAGGTTGAAGCTGTTCTGACGTTTTAAACTTTTTAAATAGTTTTACAGGTAAATGTTTAGAAGGTGCTTCTGTTCTGAGATCAAATAAGAATCTTGAGAATCCATCTTTCATCAATGATTTAGAATACTGCAATAAGGCTACAGGAGTTTTCGAATAAACAGATGTCATTCCATTACGAACATACCTCTTAAACTCCTTGTCGGTATTATCTTTAAATTCATCATCATTATTATAAACAGATACCGGCATACGAGCAAAAAACAATTCTGGATTCGCATACATGGCTACTATTCCGTCTCTTGAAGTACCTCTTTGTAGATTTTCGTAATCACTTTCTACCGGATAAATTGTTTGAGATACTCCTAACGATTTTATACCTCTTATAGCTGCATCATTATAGGTATAAACCCTTTCATTGGTAATAACATTAACCCCCTTAGGAAACAGATCTAGCTGCGACAAATGACTGATCACAAAATTCTTCAAACCTTTACGGATCAACCATTTAATATTTTGTTGCATCTGAAGCAAATGATTCTCAGAAATAAATCCGGGAATTTCTATATAAAATCGGAAGATATTCTTTTTAAAGAAAGGACTTTCAAAAGGTATTTTCCTCCATTCATCCTTAGGCAAATCAAGAAATATCCCTTTAAAATCATCTACTCTTAACTTTCTTAACCATTCCAGATTATCAATTCTAACAAAAAACTCAGGTTTTGAACTATTCTGATTTCGTATTTGAATATCCTGACGAATTTTTCGCTTAAAAGCTCCACTAATGGGCTTTGTATTTTCTTTTTTTAAGAATTCAAATTTATTAGGGAAATTACGCGATGGTAAGCCAATTAAATAAACATCATTTCCTTTTACAATATCTTTCTCTGTATAAACTTCTACTTCACTTCCTTTGGCCTCAAACTCCTTTACTTTTACAGAAACAGAATCACCTACTTTATTTACTACTCTAAGTTGCTGACCTTTTTCTAAATCCATATTAGCTTGTAAAACAAAACCATTATCACTAAGTCGCTTTACTTTGCCTAAGAAAATTCCATTGTTGGTTTTATCAGAAATAGATCCTTTAACTTTTCCACCCATGAAATAGTCAGTCTTCTCTCTTCCAAAATCCCATTTCAAGAGTTCTTCAGCTTCTTTAATTTTTGAATGATCATCAATAGCCATTCTGTATGCCTGGGCTACCCTGTAAACATATGAGGCTGATTTCATTCTACCTTCTATTTTTAAAGAAGCTACATTCATCCTGGCAAAGTCAGGAACCAGACTAATCTGCTGATTATCTTTCAAAGAAAAGATGGTATGATCCTTTCCATTGTCTTTAAAAACCCTGCGACAAGGCTGTGTACACTGACCTCTATTAGCTCCTTTTCCTCCAAGGTAACTACTAAATAAACACAAACCTGAGAATGAATAACACAAAGCTCCATGAACAAAAATCTCAACCTCACTTTCTGAATTTTGCATAATCTTTTCTAACTCCGGATGAGTTAATTCGCGAGCCATAATAACCCGTTCAAAACCACTTTTCTTTGAAAAATTAGCTCCCATTGAATTATGGTTAGCCATTTGTGTACTGGCATGAATGGTTAAATTAGGAAAGAATTTTTTAGCCAGATACCACACTCCCCAATCTTGTATAATTACAGCACTTACTTTAGTCTGAGAAAGAAAATTCAGAACATCTAAAAGTTCCGAAATTTCTGCATTTTTAATAACCGTATTTAAGGTTACGTAGATTTTAACACCATGCTTTTCTGCAATATCTAACATGGTAACTAACTGTGGATTCGAAAAATTTACCGCCCTACCTCTGGCATTAAATTGTTTCAACCCTAAAAATATGGCATCAGCTCCACCTTCTATTGCAGCATGAAAAGCTTCTATATTCCCTGCAGGAATTAATAATTCTGGTTTAAAATCCATCTTCTTTCCTTATCATCAATTTGATGCAAAAGTAAGAAAAGAAGATGGAAGTACGAAGTACATTATTTGAATGTAAATATTCTTTATGATGTGAAATTACATTACTTTAGAATGGACGCTATTTTTTCAAGCTCATCTCTTGAAAACTCAAGGTTTGCAAGTGTTCCTAAATTATCGTTAAGTTGTTTTACCGAACTGGCACCAATAAGAACAGAGGTTACCCTTGGATCTTTCAACAACCATGCTATCGCCATCTGTGCTAACGACTGCCCTCTTGATTGCGCTATTGCATTTAAATTTTTTATAGCCTCTAGCTTATCATCTGAAAGATGTTCTTGCTTTAAAAAATGATTTTTACTCATTCTTGATCCTTCCGGAACACCATTTAAATAACGATTAGTAAGAAGTCCCTGAGCCAAAGGCGAAAAGGCTATTAAGCCCATTCCTCTTTTATCTAAAACATCAAGCAATTCTGGTTCTACCCAACGATCAAACATACTATACCTGGCCTGATGAATTAAACAAGGCGTTCCCAATTCTCTTAATATAGATTCAGCTTCTCTGGTTTTATCTGCAGGATAATTTGAAATACCTGCATACAAAGCTTTACCTTGTCGTACAGCATGATCTAAAGCTTTCATGGTTTCTTCTAATGGCGTTTCCGGATCGAAACGATGTGAATAGAAAACATCTACATACTCCAGATTCATTCTTTTCAGACTTTGATCCAAACTAGCCAGCAAGTTTTTTCGTGATCCCCATTCACCATAAGGTCCGGGCCACATGTAATATCCAGCTTTTGTAGAGATAATCATCTCATCGCGATAAGCCTTTAAATGCTTATTTAGTATCGCTCCAAAATTTTCTTCTGCGCTACCTGGTTCTGGCCCATAATTATTTGCCAAATCAAAATGAGTTATTCCTTTATCAAATGCTTCAAATATAATTGCTTTACTATTTTCAAACACATCAACAGATCCGAAGTTATGCCATAGTCCTAATGAGATTGCTGGCAATTTAATACCACTTCTACCACATCTTTGGTAAAGCATGTCATCATATCTGTTATTACTTGCGTGATGTTCCATTTCCATATTTTTAGATCAGTTAATTAGCTATAATTCATTTGTTAAAAATAGCACCATTTTTTCAATTGCTCTTTGACATACCGGACAAAATCCCTCTGCTTCGTTGGTTTTCATCCTGCAATCCATCATTGGACGATAAATCCCTTTGGCTACATATCCTCCTCCTTCATAGGCACCAACGGTTTTATTATATTTATCTTCAGCAGGTGTGGGTACAGGAACAGTTTTATCAATCATGTCTTTCCATTTGCTTTCAAAATCAACCATTGTAGTCAAATTAGGTTGCCATGGCTCAATAGCCTGATTAAAAAAATCATTGTAACTGGTAGATGATGTATAATACTCATCTCCCAAACCTGCAAATCCATGACCAAATTCGTGAACGCAAACAACTAAAGATCTTTCGTTATCAGCCGATGTTAATGAAAAATGATTGTATATACCTCCACCTCCGTATTTAGTTGTATTGGCAATAACATAAATTTGATCATAGGGTACCTGGCCTGCATAATCCCGAATTTCAAAAGTATGCTCACTCTCTAAGTAACGATCAGAATTCAATGTATTAAAACTGGATTTTAGTGCAGTGTTTTTCCAAATATTTTTCCGGGGATCTGTCATTCCTGAATTTTCAGATACCACATCAACTGCCCAAATATTAAATTTAGATTGTAACTTATCAAATGGAGCTTGTTTAAATAAAAAATCTGTAAGACGTTTTACATCATTATGAAACTTATCCATCTCCTCCTTTGTATATCCATCTCCAACAAAAACAATATCTACACATTCCTCAGCACTTCCATTATCTACAATCTTATGTGTTTTTACATTTGATTTTGCAAAATGCTTAATTGAGTAATCTTCAGGATTAATAACTGTTTCCAGCAAATTATAAAATACTCCATCTCTATTACGTCTTTCAATGCTTACGTTCACTTTTTTATTAGGGAAAGGACATACCACACTTTGCTGAAATGCTTTGTTTATTTTAAAAGCCTCATCTGTAGTTTGCCATTCTTCATAAAGCGTACAAAAACCTCTCGAATAAAGCACCTTTTCTTTTAAGGTATCCTGAATTACAATACGAAACTCTCCATAATTAAAATAATCTTTTTGCTTTGGCGAACCACCCCAGAAAGGTTCTTTTTTAAGTTCAAATATAGCCGCTGTTGTTTCTTTTGCATTTCCACTTAGTACAAAGTCTATACGCAAAGATTCATCTGAACTCCATGCAGATGTTTGCCCTGTTAATAATGCACCATGAAGTGTAAAAAAACTCAGAATAATGATAAGGTACCTCATATTAATTTAATTTTAACTTATATTTTTGTAAAAATAATAAAACAGAATAGAATAAAGACTGAGATTTTGCAGTTGATAATTGCAAATATCTATACCAATCAACAACATAATGATTCAGCTACAAACACTAGAAAAGACGATTGATAAAGTTAATCCGGAAACCCTTGTTAGTTCATTTGAAAATATTTTAAATGATATAGGCGTTAACGAGGAACTAACCACTTATATTACCGTAGTTTTATTTTCGGTAATTGTACTGCTCATTGCCAAATTTGCCCATTTTTTGGTTAAAAAATATTTGGTACGATATGTGGAGCATTTTATGCACAAAACTAAATCAAAATACGACGACTATTTTGTAAAAAGAAAGTTAATTAGCAGAGCAGCTAATATTATTCCTGCCATTATCATTTATTCTTCTCTTGATTTAATATTCACCCCCTTCGAGTCTCTTAATAGCATACTTCATAACCTTGTTGCTATATATTTTATTTTCGTTATTCTGCTCATTTCAGATTCGTTTCTGAAAGCTATAGGAGATTTATATGATACATTACCTCATAGTAAAGAGCGACCCATAAAAGGTTATTTACAAGGTGTTCAACTGATATTTATATTAATAGGTGTTTTAATTACCATTTCTATAATACTAAACATTAAACTATCCACTGTTTTTACCGGACTGGGAGCTATTGCTGCGGTATTAATTCTTGTTTTTAAAGATACCATATTAGGCTTTGTTGCAAGTATTCAACTTTCGGCCAACAACATGGTAAAACCTGGCGACTGGATTGAAATGCCTTCTCATAAAGCTGATGGTAGTGTGTTGGAGATGACTCTTAATACAGTTAAAGTTCAGAACTGGGACAAAACCATATCTACGATTCCTACATATGCTTTAGTTAGCGAAAGCTTTAAAAACTGGAAGGGAATGGAAGAATCAGGTGGACGAAGAATAAAACGCGCTATTAACATTGATATGAATTCAGTTAAATTTTGTGACGATAAAATGATTTCAAAATTTAAAAAAATCCATGTATTAAAAGATTATATCAATGAAAAACTCGTTGAACTCGAAAAACATAATAATCAATTTGATATTGATGAATCCATAAAAATTAATGGAAGAAAATTGACCAACTTAGGTGTATTTAGAAAATATCTCGAAGGCTATCTTCACAACCATCCTATGATCCATGACAATATGACTTTTTTGATTCGTCATCTTCAACCTAATGAAAAAGGTATTCCTATTGAAATTTATGTTTTCAGTAAAGATCAAGCCTGGGCAAATTACGAATCTATACAAGCAGATATTTTTGATCACATATTAGCTGTTTTACCTGAATTTGATTTAAAAGTGTTTCAATTTCCAACCAATTCCAACCAAAAATCTGGTATATTAATAAACGAATGATTTGTTTAAAATATTACACCCGTACATAATACTAGTCACCAATAAATTACAGCATCAGATTAACCTTATTGTTATACTAACAATTTGTAGTTAACAAATCCTAATATTTTACATATTTGATAAAAACAATTGAATATTTACTTAGTAATTTATAATTTCGCAGCAGATTATTAGTATAACCCATAAAATAATTACAAATTATAACTTCAAGAGAAGAGAAATGGAAAACAGCCAACAAATTGATCATTTAGATAAAAAGATACTTTCTCTTATTACTAAGAATGCTCGAATACCGTTTTTGGAAGTTGCCCGCGAATGTAAAGTTTCAGGAGCTGCAATTCACCAACGAATTCAAAGATTAATGAACATGGGCGTAATTAAAGGCTCTGAATTCATTATTAATCCTACTAAAATTGGATTTCATACATGTGCTTTTATGGGAATTTTCCTTAAAAAAGCAAGCCTTTTCGATAAAGTGGTGGATCAACTAAAACAAATTCCTCAAATTGTTGAGTGTCATTACACAACAGGACAATATGCCATTTTCATTAAGGTTTACGCACAAAACAATGAAGATCTAAAGTCTATTCTTCACAACAAACTACAATCAATTACAGGTATTTCTTCAACTGAAACAATTATCTCACTCGAAGAAACATTTAAACGTCAATTACCAATTGAATAAAAAATAAATGCCGAATATCAATCATATTCGGCATTCTTATTTATAATCTGTTTTCGTCTACAATTTCCATTCTCCTGAAATCACCTTCTGCAAAGGTTGAATAAACTTATTAAAGTTTAAGATTAGTAAATTAATCAAAGGATCATTCTTTGTTAACTCAGCATAATTCTCTTCTGATATTTCCATCAACATTCTTCTGTCATATTTGGTATTAGGTGTTGACAAAACAATGTGTGGTAAAATTGTTGAGGTAGCAGCAACTTTATAATCTTCTTCTTTAAATATTCCTTCAGAAATTAATCTTGGATAGATCTCAAAAAAGTTATAGGTATTATCGCCCAAATACAAATTAAACGATAAGTTTTGAACCAATGGAACTTGAAAATAAAAATTAAAAGTATCATTGGGATACTGAATATGCATTGATACAAAGTTATTATGCATATTTTCAGGAGTATAATGAATTTTCCAACTTAATTCTTTATAATCTGCAAATTGCTCTTTTAATCCCAACCACACTAATAATCGAGGCCACAATATCAAATTAAAATGATCACTCCAATCATTATCTTCTTTTAATTTTTGGATATTTTCAAGTGTAAAATCAATGATAGGTATCTTCATACAATTATAATTTATTTTCAACGGTCACTGAATCCCAATTTTATAGCTACTGGAAATATTTACGTCCAGAGTACAGGGTAGAACCTCAGACAAAAATATTACAATTGTGAATAATTAGCTAGCCTTTGATCTTTTTTATCTGCACCAAAAACAATATCTAATCTACCCAAGTTTACACCAGCCCAACCAGTTTGATTAATGACTACTTCTTTACCATTCTTGTTAGTCACTAGTGTTGGTTGATCCAGAAATGTGTGTGTATGTCCACCTAAAATTAAATTGATATGTTCAGTATTCTTTGCTAATTCTATATCATCAACTTTATCACCTTTATACTGATAACCTAAATGTGACAGCGCAATAACATAATCGCAATTCTCTTTATCCTTTAAGTAACCTGCAAGCAAATCTCCTGATTTAATTGGACAATTATACTTAATATCTCCACACTTATTGGGATCAACTAATCCATGAAGCTCAATACCCAGTCCAATAATACCAATTTTCACAGCTCCTTTCTGAATTATTTTATAGGGCTGCATTAATGGTTTCAAAATACTTTGCTCCAAATCATAGTTACAATTTACAAATGGAAATTTGGCTATTTTAATTTGCTTTGCCAGTTCTTCAACACCATTATCGAACTCATGATTACCAATTGTTGCTACATCATAGCCCATTGCATTCATCAGTTTAATATCCAACTCCCCTTTATAGAAGTTAAAATAAGGCGTGCCCTGAAAAATATCACCAGAATCCAATACTAAAACATGCTCTTCATTTCTTCGAACTTGCTTAATTAAAGCTGAACGCCTTGCAAAACCTCCCTGGTTTGGATATGAAGAATGATCTTCAGGGAACGGGTCAATATGACTATGAACATCATTTGTATGAAGTATCGTAATCTTAGTATCGCCACCTTTTACTTTACATGAAGGTAAAACCAATGATCCTGCGGCAGCTCCTAGTGCTATATTTTTTATAAAATTCCGTCTACTGTTCATATCCTCAATCTATTTTTATTCTGCCGTCAATGTTACTAACAACTTTTATATTGTTTTGGTTTAACTCTTCAATATGCTCAATAATAGCTTCGCGTATTTTACACCCAATCATCTGGCTCTGAATAGGATTTGTAATCATTGAAAAATAATCACCTCCATTGGCTAAATAATCTGAAGTAGCTAAATAGTAATTCTGATTTACATCTAATGCTTCGTGATTTATGGTAACAGTTTTTACTTTATCTTGCTTAATCACTAACTGAGCTCCACTGATACCCTCTCCTTTCGTTGTACTTATATAATCAAAAAATGCCTTAATATTTTCTCCCGAAATAGTTAATACAACGATCTGATTCTCAAAAGGCATAACTTCAAAAATATCTCTCACTGTAACTTCACCCTTTGGTAAAACAGCCCTTAATCCTTTAATATTCATTAATGATATCAAGGGTAATGTATCAGCACTATTAGCTTTTAAATATTCCAAAGCTCTTTCCTGAATAATATCTGACACAAAATTTGATAATGGACTTTCTGGATAATATGAATCCAGTTCGGCTTCACTAAAGCCAATCGTACGGCTCATTTGTTTATCAATCTCCTGCCTAAAAGGAGTAATAACATTAGCAACCGTACTATCTGCTATAATAGTACTATCCACTAAAACTAATTGCCCGGAAGTACTTTTTAATTCAACATTCTGCTTACACCCCAATATTAAAATTGACCAAAGCAAAACATAAAACGCCTTATTTTTAAATATCATTATGTTATATATTTTCATCATCAATACAACAAAAATACATTATATAATCAACATTTTAATATTTTTTATCTTATATAGATGTTAAGAAAAATCAATCGACCGGTTGGTACAAAAAAAAGACTCCCTTTGGGAGCCTAATTCAAGTTGAGAATACTATATTTTAATTATTTAATCTGCTCAAAATATTTCTTCTTAATTTCAAGCAGCATTTTCAAATCTATTTTAGGGTTATAAATACGTATCATATCTTCAATTTTAAAGTCATTATGAAAATGAGCTTGTGCTGCATCAAAGAAACTACCCTCCCAATTATACTTCACTTTTCGTGTTAATTCAAGAAACTCGGTCCACTTATAATAATTAGGAATTGTAATATATCCATGATCTTTTTCTATCAAATCAAGATATATTCCATCTTCAATTTTTTGAAGTTTATAGAACTTTTTAATTCTGATAAGTCCTGTTTCTTTAATACTCTTTGCTGGTTTCTTTTTAAATTCAAAACCCTGATCGATAAAACAAGCCTGAAGCTCCTTTATTCTATCATATGTATCCAAGTGACGAACCCTTATAATATGATATGTCTTATTATAAATTGTTACCGTTCCTGCATCGGCATGAAATGGAGACGGAAAGAATTTTTCAATATTCACTCTTGCCCTTGTAACCTCTTCAAGTGTATAAAGCTTATCCACTACAAAATAAACGTATAAAGGCTTTGAATCACTGGGTGATTCACTGTAATAATGAAAAAAACCCGGGAAAGGTTCCGGCGCTTCAAGCACAAAAGTATTTGGCATTATCTTATCTTCCATGGTAACCAACTGCTCCGCTTTTAACAGATTACCATATCTTTCTAATATATCTGAATTTAACATGACGGTTTAATTTTTTAGATTCCACATTTATAAGTTACAAAAAAATTGATAAGAAAATAGAATTATGCACAAAATGTTATACTACAACCTTTATTCATGATTAAATCGCACACAAACTATAACATATATACAACTCTTTTACTACATCTTACATGGTATTTACCTGTTAAATATCACCCCTAATTATTAAAATAGAAATTGATTAATAAGTACCTATCTACAGTGGATTAAAGTTGGGAATAAATAGGTATGTATATGGTTCAAACTCATATTAAACTCATTTATAAGTCATATAAAAGTCATATCAAACTCATTATATAATGTATTTAGTCTGTGAATAACATGACTTCAATATGTACCTAATATGTGAATGAGTGAACTACAGTACGTATTCAAATACTACATAGTACCTACAATACTAATGATTAAACTCTTACGATATATGATATGAAAAGAAAGTAGTGTTGATATATACTACACAAAGGAAGCTGTGGAACTAAGATAACATTGTGACTAACAACGCTAATATAAACTTGAACTAAAGAATATACTAATGATCACGAGTAAAGACTGGATTTAATTCTGTAGAGAGCTGATTATTATAAAAATACCCATCCAAATCAAAAGCCCTTATATCATCCGAATTTGTAATATTGTTTTGTATAATAAAGCGAGTCATTAATCCTCTGGCTTTTTTGGCATAGATACTAATCACTTTATACTGACCATTTTTTAAATCCTTAAATTCAGGGGAAATAACAGGAACATTAATCAACTCCTTTTTTACTGATTTAAAGTATTCATTTGAAGCTAAATTAATCAGAACCTTATGCTTATTTTCTTTGATATCAGCATTCAACATATTTGTTATCTTACTTCCCCAAAAGTCGTACAGGTTTTTATAGGTACCAAACGAGAGCTTTGTCCCCATCTCCAGTCGATAAGGAAGTATCAAATCCAATGGACGAAGTACGCCATACAGTCCGGATAAAATACGCAATTTTTCCTGAGCCCCATCTATATCCTGTTCACTAAGTGTTTCTGCTTTAATTCCATTATAAACTTCACCATTAAAAGCGAACAAAGCTTGCTTAGACTTTTCTTGCTGAATAGGAAAGTTCCATTCCTGATAGCGATTATAGTTAAGGTCGGCTAATTTCTGACTAATCTTCATTAAGTCAGCCAAATCATTGGGTTTATAATTTCTTAATTCACCGGCAATTTCTTTAGCCTCATCTACAAATCGAAATTCGCTACTTTTATTTGTAACAGATGGCTTTTCAAAATCAAGTGCTTTGGCAGGAGATATAATAATTTGCATACTTTTAAATCGGATATTTCGGAGTAAAACGCAAAGATATTTAAAAGGTTCAATTTACTACAGATGGTTGTATTTAACTGGTGTTAATCTATCGTTATATTACAATTTACGATCGGGTAACACCAGTTAATAATTTCCATCACTTTATATGAAGGTGATTACTATTTAATCGATAATAGAACCACATTTTCCACATGGTGTGTATGTGGAAACATATCTACGGGTTGAATCTTTTCAACCTTATATTTTTCATCTAAAATATTAAGATCACGTGCCTGAGTTGCTGAATTACAACTTACGTATACAATCTTTGGAACATTGGTTTTTAATATTGTTTTCACCACATCTTCATGCATTCCTGCACGCGGAGGATCTACAATCATAACATCAGGCTGACCATTTTTCTTAATAAAATCTTCATTCAGAATATCTTTCATATCACCCGCATAAAATACTGTATTGGTAATATTATTATTTTCTGAATTAATTTTAGCATCCTCAATAGCCTCTGGCACATATTCAATACCCACTACTTTTTTAGCCTTTGATGCTACAAAGTTTGCGATGGTTCCTGTACCTGTATAAAGATCATATACCACCTCATCACCCGATAAGTTGGCAAACTCCCTTGCTACTTTATAAAGTTCGAAAGCCTGCTCTGAATTGGTTTGATAAAAAGATTTAGGTCCGATGCGGAACTTCAAGCCCTCCATCTCTTCTTCAATAAACTCTTTTCCTTTAAAACAAATGATATCCTGATCTCCAATTGTATCATTGGCCTTTGAATTGATCACATAAAGCAATGAGGTTATTTCCGGAAATTTTTCGTTTAGGTGGTTCAATAAACCTTCTCGTTTCTCAACATCTTCATGATAAAAAGAAACGATTACCATAACTTCGCCTGTTGATGTAGTTCGAATAATTAAAGTACGTAGAAAACCTTCATGATTTCGGATATCGAAGAAAGTCAATCCATTTTCCAAGGCATACGCTTTAATGGCTAACCTGATACTATTTGAAGGCTCATCTTGCAAATAGCATTTTTTTACATCAATTACTTTATCAAACATTCTAGGCACATGAAATCCTAATCCATATCTCTCTAATGAATCTTCAGGAATTTCCATTTCACTATTATCCAACCACCTCTTGTTTGAAAATGTAAATTCAAGTTTATTTCTATAAAACTGGTCCTTTTCTGAAGCTAAAATAGTTTGTACTTCTGGTAAATCAACCTTTCCAATACGCTTTAGATTATTTTCTACTTCACGTTGTTTATAAACCAATTGTTGTGAATATGGAAGAGCTTGCCATTTACATCCTCCACAAGTTCCAAAATGCTCACAAAAAGGCTCTACTCTAATATCTGAATACTTATGATACTGGGTAACATACCCCTCATAAAAATTCTTTCTTTTTTTGTTTACTTGTACATCTACAATATCGCCAGGAACAGCATTTTGCACAAAAAGAACTTTATCATCTATTTTTGCCAAGGCTTTACCTTCAGCTGCCACATCTATTATTTCAACACCTTCAAATAAAGGCTTTCTTTTTCTTGATCTACCCACAGTAACTATTTTTATTTCAGGCTGCAAATATACAATAGATCTTATATTTAAGACAAGTGTGACATGACTTATTTAAAATAAAAAAGCCATCAAAAAATTGATGGCTTTGTATATTATTCAAATGGGTTATTCTCAAGTGGATTTTCGTAGGTTGATGCCCCTTCCGTCTGTTGTGCTTCTGTGGCAGTTCCTCCAAATGGATCATCTGGCCCAGTTTCCTCAGTTGTAGACATCATTATCAAACTAATTTCATTATCAATGAATATCTGTTTAACATCAGGTGCTATATATTTCTTTTTAATTACTCTCATTCTGAATATTACATAAACAAAGTAAAGTATTTTCAATTACTTAAGCAAAACTTTTTCTGATTGTGCTTTACTTTTATCAATCACTTTTACAATAAACAAACCAGTTAAATTTGTTTGTATTGTATTAAGCTTAGTATTTAATTTTCCATTTAAGACCAAACGACCATTGGTATCATAAATCTCGTATGAACCATCCTCCAGATTTTCACCAGAAATATAAATAGTCTTTTGATAGGAATAAATATTTGTTTCTGTATTGAGATTCGCATTTTCAACATCCGTTGTTACAGATTTCTTTATAAAATGTATAGCAAAACGGTCTAATACATTACCTGATGTATTTGTTGTAAAACTATAAGATGTTTGTTCTCCTAAATTTACCGTTTCAACACTATATTTATCTTCTAACATTACATCATATTGCGAAAAAACATCTTCTTCTTTTGTAACCTTTATCTGATACGCACCAGTATTTACAACACGATATCCCAATGGGATAACTATATCTTCTGTCAATTCATTTTTACAGTTAATTGCATATGATTCAGAATTTTCATATGAAAATAATTGAATAAAATTAGAATTCGTTCCAAATCTTTTGGTCGCATCATAAACATCATCCCCATCTTCTGCAATGTCAGCAAAAGCAATAATTGTTTCGTCTTCATATATTCCATTAACTCCAGCAATATTTATCTTAGGATAAGAGGCTTGAGCTGCTTTTAATATAGACTTATTATTTGCTCTTAATGCAGACTTTGGCATGGTAATAGAACCTGAAGATGAACCTAATAACACTTTAACAAAAAATCCCTGATTGGAAGGAATTAAATTATCCAATCCATAAGTTCCTCCACCAACAGGACTGTAAGTTGCATAGGTACCATAATTGGTTGCATCATTTAAATATATCCAATAAGCATCATTAATATTATTCTTTAATCCAATTGCATCCCAATCCAATGAAGCAGGGTATGGATTTCCAATATAATTCCAACCAAAACCTTCTCCATCTGTTCTTGTTAACATAACTCCATATGAACTATTGGAGTTAATACTTCCTGTGAAAGTAATATCAGAACTTGTTCGTAAAGCATAACCTGTACCAAGTAATAATTGTTCTGAATCTCCCATCCAATGCCAACTATCTGTTGTATTATCATAAGAACCAATCGCATTATCAATTCCCATTGATGTTTTTGTTGCTCCACTTACCGGAGATGATACGTAATATGTTCTATTAGATGCGTTTATTTGTTGATAGATAAAAACATTAGAACCTGTTACTGAAATAGGCGTATGTCCATTATCAATTAAAGAAGCATTACCAGGATCGGTTGTTGATGATTCCATAACAATAGTTCCTGTAACCGTTAAACTACCTAAAGATGTAATCTCTAAAGATGCTCCTGCTTCTATCAAAATATTGCCAACAATTATATCTGTACTTATTACAGGCATATTAGTTGCTGTAGAAGGAATTAAAACACTAACTCCAGATGTAAATCCCTGAACTTCATCAACCCAATTTTGATTTGTTAACCAATCAGAATTATTATCTCCATCCCAAACTATATAGTGCGCAGTTGTAAATTCTGCTGAGGAACTACTTAACTGTTGGTTACCGTAATAATCTTCAACTGCAAATACAGATACTCCATAAGTAGTATTTTCGGTCAAAATCACATCTGGAACAATCGTAATTACCGTCTTTTCGGCATTAATAGTAGCAGAAAAACCGAGTGGCGTACTTGGTGCTATATAGAAATTAACTAAAGAGGTTACATTTGAATTATCGATTATGGTTCCATTGGTCATTCTTACAGGCTCATCAAATGACACAATAATAGAAGTAGAAGTAGGGATATCAATTGCACCATCTATTGGATCAAACGATGCAACAGGTGCTACCCTCTCCAAAGTTGTAAAGTTTGTTGTTTCAATTGACGAATCTAATAAGTTAACATCATCAGTTGCTATAATATGAATATAATAGGTAGTTTCAGCATCATATAAACCATAATCTGAAATATCTATAGCTTGTATAAATTCAGTATCATTAGTCATTACTCCAGAACCACTAGCGTAAGCTGTAGGATTACCTAATTCATTTAATCCAGCTTTAATTTGAGATGCATTTGGAGCTGTAGCACTTGCTGTTACTACATAATAATATGTTCCGGATCTATCAGTTTCACCAACCAAATCCACCGAAGTAGGCGATAAATTTCTTGTCAATGGATAACTTACAGCCCAATTAGGTTCAGCAAGTGTCCAGAATCGCCAACCTGTAGATGATGTTATTCCTCCAAAAGGTGCTCCTGTTGCAACTGATTCAATTAAACCATCCGGAATTATTATATTATACTCACTATTAACATCTAGAGGTGTACTATAAGGTGTTATTGTTAATCGATCTGTTGTTAATATATCACCATCAAAAGCGAGATTGCCATCAACATATCCAGGCGAGACAATAAATTCATCAATGATTGTTCCTCCTTGACGCAATAAAATCGTATACTCTGATGCTGGATTAATAAATTGAACATCCTGATCAAAAGTTATTTGAAAAGATGGATTAATACTAACCCCAGTTTCATCTTGAGTTGGACTATATGTATTTATAACTGGTATTGGGGCATCAATAGTTGTGAAAGTCCATTTAGAAAGACTTTGTAATTGGTTATAATATTCACTTCCATCAACAAGTATCGTATTGTCAAAAACGAAAACAGCGTAATTCGTACCATAGTCAAGTGGTGAGGATGATAAGTCTATTGTTATTGTATTTCCTGAAAATGAAATTCGGGAATCTTGAGGAGTAAAAAATCCATCTCCTGTTGCAAGAGTTGCATCAAATTCAGAATTATCAAGATCTCGTATGTAAATATTTGTATTATTTTGTTCAACTATTGCAGATGTATAATCATCAAACGTAAGTGTAATAATAGGGTTTATCTCAACATCACTGGTTCCGGATAATGGATAAAATGTTGGATCTGCAACTGATTGGGATCCTGTTGTGAAAGTCCATTTAGAAAGGCTTTGTAATTGATTATAATATTCACTACCATCAACAAGTAAGGTATTGTTAAAAACAAATACTGCATAATTTGTATTATAGTCAAGTGGTGAGGAAGATAAGTCTATAGTTATTGTATTTCCTGTAAATGTAATTCGGGAATCTTGGGGAGTAAAAAATCCATCACCTGTATAAAGGGTTGCATCAAATTCAGAATTATCAAGATCTCGTATGTAAATATTTGTGCTATTTTGTTCAACTATCGCAGATGTATAGTCATCAAAAGTAAGTGTAATAATAGGGTTTACCTCAACATCAGTAGCTCCAGATAAAGGATAAAATGTTGGATCAGTCACCTGCCCAAACCCCAACAAACAAAGACTTAGAAACAAAAATAATGTGTATATTTTCTTCATATCTATATATTTTTAATCATAACAACATATGTTATGATCTATATGTCATATTAAAATACCACTTATTCAGTGGTATATATTTGATCTGCAAAGATAAAAGTAATTTTTTTATTGACATAAATGGTCTAATTAACCTAGACAATTTATGAATAGCTTAAGATAATTGATAGAAGGTAAGTTACTTTACAGTTAGTTTAGCCAAATAGTCATAATGCAATCCATCTGCCACCTTTTCCATCTTCAATCCACTCTTCTCTGCATAAAAATTCAGCAATTCATCATCAATAAACAACCACTTAAAAGATGCTCCTTTTACATCTTTATAAATCATTCTATAACTGATCTCGCCATAGTAATCATCATTTAAATTAATCAGAATACTACCATCATCATCTTCAAAAAGATAGCGAATATCACTGGAGTCTACGATTAAACAACCTCCAGGGTTTAGTAAACGCTTCACTTTATCAAAAAACTTTTCAAGATTATTAGTATCTCCAGCTATACCGATACCATTCATCAGCATTAAAATAGTATCATATTTGTTATCCTCAGGCAACAAATAGAAATCCTGTTCAAGAATATTTTTCACCCCTCTTTTGCGCATAACATCACATGCAGCAGGGCTAATTTCATTGGCAAAAACTTCCTTGTTACTTTGTTGCAGATATAAAGCATGACTACCAGCTCCCGCACCTACATCCAAAATTTTCCCTCTACTGATTGTTAAAGCCTTTCTTTCAAGGTCGGGCATATCTTTAAACGAACGAAAAAGATATTCTACAGGCAAAACATCATCTTCTACTATATTTGACTGAACTGTGATTTGAGCAGATTTCTCACCCAGCATAAAATCCAAACATGCTGCTCCAAGGGGATCTAAGTATTTATTCATATGTTTATTTTCTCTTCCATTTGCCATATGAAACTCGTCAAAAATAAACAACTTCCTGTGAGAAATGTTTTTGACTTCGTCCATCTCTCGATACTAATGGCTCGTTTCAATTTATTTTTTGCAAAAATAGTAAAATATTACGCGCTAAATAAAAGACAGATAGCTAATTATTCTTAAATTTGCACTATTAAAATCCGTAGTTTTGGGAAATAGATTCAATTATTAAAAGCAGTTTTACGGATCTGCTTTTATTTTCGTTAGGACTCACATTGATATACTTCGCTCCATTACAAAGTTATACCACATTACCTTATTATCAGGCATTTCATTCTCAGATTGGTGAGATTGATAAATATTTTACGCCTTTTTACAGGGTTAACAAGCAGGGTATTTTTGAATATGAGAATCTGTTAAAACATAATGATTCATTATGTATCATTCCGCAGGTTTTAACTAACAACAGTAAAGATTTAGTTCTTTTCGCTGAAGAAATGCACAGTCGCGGTTTTAAGGAGATAAACCTGAATATTGGCTGCCCTTTTCCTATGGTTGCCAACAGACATTTGGGGTCTGGTTTATTACCTTATGTGGAAGAAATCAAGTTGATGCTTGAGGGATTCTACAATGAACAAATCCCCATAAAATTATCCATTAAAAGCAGACTCGGATGGCAAGATCCTATGGATATTTTTTCTGTGATCCAGGTCTTAAATAATTACCCAATACATGAATTAATTTTACATCCGCGCTTAGGCATTCAGAAATACAAGGGTGAGCCAGACTGGAAGCTTTTTGAAGAAGTAGTAGATATTTGGCCGGGAGCTATTATAGGTAATGGTGACATTTACACTATAAGTGATTTAAAAGAAAAGCTGTATTCTTTTAAGGATGTAAAAGGCTGGATGCTGGGAAGAGGATTATTAACAAATCCACTTTTAGTTTCTGAAAAAGAACAATCTTCTGAAACTTTTCTAAAGACATTAAAAAATCTTCATGATGCATTTTATCAGAATCTGGTAGAGTTTGGTTATTCAGAAGGACAGATTCTTAATCACCTTAAATGCTTTTGGGAATATCCGTCTAAAAATTTCAGTAATGGAGAGCGGATTTTCAGAAAGCTTAAGAAAACAGGAAAACTGAACGACTACTGGGATTTTCCAAAACTATTATTCGATCAAGTGTTAAATGTAAATACCTAAACTAACCTTTATACCACATATGTTACTTTGTAATATAATTATCTAAACTCATGCAAACCTCTGCCGACAATTGAATACCTGTTTCGATAATTTTATCCCAATGCTCTTTAGATAGTAACTTCAAATCTTCTTTTAATATTTCCTGCTTTAAAACGGAGTGAATAATACCTGCATTAAAATTATCTCCCGCACCAATAGTACTAACTGGCTCTATTTTATTCACTCCAAACTTTTCTACAAATTGATTAGTATTTAAGTAAACTCCATTTGCATTGGCTGTATACACCATATTACCGCAGCGATCACTTACTAACCTATAAGCATCTTCAGCGTTTCTGGCTCCAAATAAATTCGCAAAATCCTCATCACTCCCTCTTACAATATCTGCTGATGTAATATTATTCAGCACATATTTCAACAACTGATCCAACTCTGTCGCATGACTTTTTCTAAAGTTAGGATCGTAGATTATAATACACCCCTTACTAATCGCATGTTGCACTATTCGAAGTACATTTGATCTTAACCTTGAATCAATAGCATAAAAGGAACCAAACAGAAAAATATCATCTTTATGAAAATCTGGCAATTCTATATTTAATCTTTCTTTCGGGTAGTTTTTATAAAAATCATACTCTGCGTCATTTTTATCATTTAAAAATGCTAAAGCCAAGGCACTTTGCGCATTTTCATATCTTTTAACGTAAGTACTATCGATATTATTTTCACTTAAAAAACGAACAACAAGATCTCCCACTTTATCGTTTCCCAATTCACTAATAAAACTTACCGGGTGCCCAAGGCGAGCAAGAGAAACCATAGCATTTAAAACAGAACCTCCGGGCTTTGCTGATATGGGTTGATTGTTTTTAAATATAATATCTAAAACGGTCTCTCCCAGACCATATACTCTTCGCATTATGAATTTATTTAATACAAAAAGAGATATTTGAAAGTTAAACAACCTTCAAATATCTCATTATTTATTTACGCTTACTTTACTAACTTTGAAATAGCTTTAAAGGTATCTGAGCCGGCATAACGACACAATTCAAATAAAACAGACTCATAGCTGGTAACAATAACACCTTCATGGACCATTCTATTGATAGCTATTCTCTTATTTTCTGGATTTCTGGAACCAACACAATCTTCAATAATTACCGGCTGATGTCCTTTAGCCTTTAAATCAATAGCCGTTTGCATTAAACAAACATGGGCCTCTACACCAAATAAAATCACAAACTTTTTAAAACTACCTTCCTCTAATTTGTGTGAAAATGGAGCATCATCGCAACAACTAAAAGCTGTTTTTTCATAGGTGGGATATGTTGCCACCAATTCTTTAATACTTTCAATAGTATCGCCTAAACCTTTTTTATACTGCTCAGTAACAATTATGGGTACATTAAGTAATTTTAGTCCCTGAACTAATATTTCACTACTATTTTTAAGTTGCTCATGATCATGAATATGAGGAAACAAACGTTCCTGAATATCTACACAAACAGCTATAGCTTCATCTTTTAAAATCCTCATCTGATTATTTTTTGATTTATGAATCCATACATAAGGATATCAATTTACAAAAAAAATTGCATCAAATTATCTCAACTCCACAAGCGGCATATCTTGAAGTTAGCTTAATTGAATATTGATCCATCAAATGCTTAAAAGTATCTAAAGCTATTTCGCCTCTATTATTATCTTCTGATATATGTGATAAATAGATCGTTTTCAGATGATCGCCTGCATGCGCTTCTATTAAATCTTTGGCTTGCACATTGGATAGATGACCATGATCCCCAGCTACACGTTGCTTTAAATAGTATGGATACTTTCCGGTTTCAAGCATATCTACATCGTAATTAGATTCCAAAAACAAAAAATCGCATTTACTTAGATGAAGTTTTACATTATCACATGCAGCCCCAATATCAGTCATCACGCCTATATTCTTTCCTCCACATTCTACCCTAAAACTAACCGGTTCAATTGCATCGTGCTGTTTTAAAAATGAATGAATACTCAATTCTCCTATTTCTATAGTTTGTCCTGGATTAAATGTAATTACATTAGTAGGGCGCATGGTAAAATAGCTCTTTTCGTGCGTCTCATTGGTCATATAAATAGGAATATTGAGTTTTTTGCTCAACACTTTTGCTCCTCTATAATGATCTGAATGTTCATGAGATATAAAAACAGCTTTTACTTTCAATGGATCGAGCTTTTTTTCTTTCATCCGATCCATAATCTGACGCCTGCTAATACCGGCATCTATCAATACCGCCTCTTTATCATTTCCTATATAATAGCAATTTCCATTACTCCCCGATGCCAACGCACAAACCTCTATCATAATCTCTATCTAAATAAAATAAGTTTCAACTTCTCTTGCTGCAGCATATTGTGTCAGCAAATTTTTAGTGTCCATTAATATTGATTCTAGTTCATCTTTTCCTGCAAAACCAATAAATATAAATAAGATGTTTTGAGTTTTCTCTGAAATCATCGTTCTTACCGAATCACTTGTAGGCGTACCAAAGGCACCTGTATCATCTCTGAAAACCGGTAGTAACTCAATATTAACAGTGCCACGTCCAATACCTTCATAAGGCTCTCCTTCTTCTCCAATGCCTAACACAACCTCACCATTAATCAAATTAGAATCATAACCACAAATTGAATAACCTGTTTTTATAGAGATGTAATTTAAAACATCAACAACATTTGATATTTGATATAATCCCTTTCCATTAGCAATACGTCGCATCAACGATTCTGCTGCCGGACGATATCGATTAGGATCTTTACCTAAAGTACGATAAGCATTCTTTGTTGCTTTTACTGTATGCATTTGCCGGATTGTTTCTGGAGTTAATGCAACTTTTATTTGGTCCAGCTGCTTTTCAATCCAATCATTCAATGCATCAGTACCAGATGTTACATTAACTTTTGCTTCAATACAACCCAAAGTAAGCGTAGGTAACTTTGACTGAATTTCAGAAGAAATTTTAATAGGAATCATAAATGAAGTATTTTGAAATACAAAAGTAACAAAGTTGACTTAATCAAATATAATAGACACTTCAATTTTAATTAAATGAATTATTCAGATATTCTAATCTTACAAAAAGCTCCACCTATTTTCTGTTAAGCATTTTAATCAAATTCATTTCATTAGAGCAAATATTATAACTTAATACATACACTTTATAGTACTTATCAATAGTTAATTGCCAATTTTGCTTATCAATATGCTTGGTAAATATCTTTGGATTCGCTATCCTATCTTTTACTGTATCCAGAGCAATTTCTTGCGCACTATTCTTTTGTGCTTCAAAAACTGTTATTAAGCTATTTGCATAGCTCAATGGGTCCATTAGTATTAAGTTTATCAAGCCCGAATCAAATTGATCTCTGTATTCTGAAAATCCTGTAAATTCAACATCTTCAATTTTATAATCCTGCTCTGAAAAAATAAATTCCTTCTCATATGATTCCATTATTCCCCCTTGATAATCTTTTATTGCACTCTCGTATTTACTACAAAATTCATTAATTAAAATACTTACACTATCTGTTGTCGACAATTCAAATCTCATGAGATCTCCCGTATTAGATTCGTTTAAGTATTTATACAAATCATATTTCAGTTGAGCTAATTCTTGTTTAAATTTTTGTGCTTTATTATTTTTCTTAGCAAAACAAGTTGTTCCTAAAAAAGAAAACAATATTACGCTTAGCGTTAAAACCTTTGTTAATGACATTTGTGGGATTTATTAATTAGTAACGAGGAGCGAAAACAAATATAAACTATACCATTTAATTATATGTACAATATTCTATAATTCAGAAGGAACTTCACTTTATCTGGAAATAGTAAACTATACATACCAATTGGTTTTCTGCCATTTAAATCGCTCTTTTTTAAGAAAACCTAACATTAAAAATTAGATTTCTTATTGATTTTTCATTTCCTTTGTCCCTGTTTATTAATCTAAAAGCAGTTCCACCCCTGTTTTGTTTTCGTAAAAATTCTCAAACAAGATGAGTAGTTCTATTATTCCAAGTAATTTAAAGTGTGTAATTTTTGATATGGATGGCGTATTATATGATTCGATGAAGAATCATGAGTCGACATGGCAAGGTTGTTTTAAACCTGAAGGCATTGATTTCCCAGCCTATGAGGCATATATGCACGAAGGAAGAACCGGACATGATACCATTGGTTACGCTTTTAAAGAGTACTTAAAAAAAGAAGCAACGCAGGAGGATAAAGAACGTGTTTACAATGAAAAAGTACGGTTAATGGGACTGGCTCCCAAAGCGCCTATGATGCCAATGATGCTTGACCTCATTCAATTTTTAAAAGAGAAGGGACTTGAAATTTGGGTTGTTACAGGTTCAAAACAACCCACATTATTGGATAAACTAAATAACGATTTTGGTATAAATCCCAACCAAATTATTAGTGCTAAAAATGTTACAAACGGAAAGCCACACCCTGAGCCTTATTTAAAAGCTGTTGCGGGTTCCGGTTTTACTGCCAAAGAATGTATGGTTGTAGAAAATGCTCCATTAGGTGTACGATCGGCAAAAGCAGCTGGCATTATCACAATAGCTGTAAATACAGGAGTATTAAAAGATGAAATTCTAGCTAACGAAGGCGCTGATATTATATTACCAAATACCACAGAATTATATTCATATATTACTAACAAATTGTAAATAGTATTTTTACCTTAGAATATAATTAGGCTGTAGGTAGTTATCTTTAAATAATGATGCAGTTCCTAATTAGCTAGTTGATTTTGAAATTCTTTTAAAAGGTATAACAACTTGAAAATATATTTTACAATATTATTTTTTGTTCTCTCAGGAATCTCAGCGAATCATTGTTATGCCCAGACCAATCCACAACAAGTTCATTATTCCGATTTTTCTTATCACCAAACTAAAAAAAACATACTTATTTTAAACTCCTATCATCAAAACTACCATTGGGCCGATGATATTATGTCGGGAGTATTTTCTGAACTGAAAGATAAACATGCATATGAATTATATGTAGAATACATGGATACTAAACGGTGCTCAGATTCATTGTATTACACTCAACTTAGAGACGTTTATCTACATAAATACAAAAATGTTGATATTGATGTAATACTTGCCTGCGATGATAATGCGTTAAATTTTATGCTTTTATATCGCAATCAAATATTTCCTAATGTACCTGTTTCATTTTGTGGCGTGGTCGATTATCAATCCAGCAGAACAGCTAATCATAAATTATACAGTGGAGTATTTGAATCTTTTGATATCCCTGCAAATCTGAAATTAATACAAAGGCTTCATCCTGAAGTTAATCATATTGCTTTTATTTCTGATGTAACAGAATCAGGTAAAGCTTTAACAGCCAGAATGAAAAGAGCTGAAGCAAAACTTAATAATAATTTAAATATTGACTACCTCATCAGTGAGAAACCAGAACAAATCAAAAGCTATTTACATCAACTTAAAGATAATTCCGCTATAATTTGGGCAATATATATGCGTCTGCCTAACGGACAGTTTATTTCAAGTGAAGAAAGTATCGATTTTATTTCGTCTAACACATCTCGTCCACTTTATTGCATTTGGGACGTGGTAGGACAAGGCGTTGTTGGCGGAAGAATTACCACTCCTTTTTATCAAGGGGCTGAAGCTGCCAAAATTGCCAAAAGAATATTAAACGGAGAACCTGCTGACAGTATTAAAGTTTCAGGAAGTCCTATTTTATATAAATTTGACTACAACATACTACAGGCATTTAATATTCCATTAGCAAAACTTCCTGATAACAGTGTGATTATAAACAAACCTACATCATTTTGGAAGGCCAATAAAAAACTGGCTATAACAATTGTAATTATTATTGTATCCTTATTATTTGTGGTATTGGCTTTGAGCTATCTATATCGAAAAAGCAAGAAAGTTGAGTTGCAAATAACACGCAAAAACAAAAAGCTTAGAAAGATTAGAAATAAACTTTTAAGGACAAACGAACAACTTAAAATATCAAAAATAAAAGCTGAAGAAAGCAATAAATTAAAAACTGCATTTTTAGCAAACCTGAGTCATGAAATAAGAACTCCTATGAATGGGATTGTTGGTTTTACTACAATACTTCAGGAAGGAGATTTAGAGAATGAAGAGCACAAATTATATCTGGATTTAATAGACAACAGCAGTCAAAGAATGGTTCGCTTAATTGATGATTTGGTTAACATATCAAGAATAGAATCAGGTACAATAGAACTACATTACTCCGAAATAAAACTAACAGACTTTTTTAAAGAGATGTTTTTATTTTTTGAAAAAGAGGCACATGATAAAAATTTAATACTGGAGTTAAAACAAGATCCTAAAATTTCTACTTTTCTTACAGACAAGAGTAAACTCGAACAAATTTTTTACAACCTAATTAAAAATGCATTAAAATATACCGAACAAGGCTATGTTCATTTCGGATACTCTAAGAGGAATGAGCATATAGATTTTTTTGTTGAAGATAGTGGTATTGGAATCTCCGAAAGGGATCAGATGAAGATATTTGAAAGGTTTCATCAGATTGACTTTGAAGATTCAACAAAAGGAGGTATTGGGCTAGGATTATCTATTGTTAAAGAGTTTGTAGAAATTCTGGGAGGTTCAATACAATTGGACTCAAAAATAAATAAGGGAAGTCGTTTTTATTTTAGTATTCCAATTTATCAGAACTTAAATTCAAAAAAAAGATAGTTAAACAACTTATCGCAACAACTATTTATCAATCATGAATAAATAGTTGCTACAATATTGCGATGTCCTCCAAAATTACGGAACTCACAAAAATAAATACCTTGCCAGGTACCCATATTTAATCTGCCATTTGTAATTGGAATTGTAATGGAAGGACTCATTAAACTTGACTTAACATGAGCTGGCATATCATCACAACCTTCCAAGGTATGTGTATATTCCTCACAACCCTCAGGCACTATCTTATTTAAAATTGTTTCAAAATCATGTCGCACCGAAGGATCGGCATTTTCATTAATGGTTAATCCGGCTGAAGTATGCTGCACAAACAAATTAAGCAATCCTTTGTCCGGCAAATCAAGATGCGACTCTATCACATTGGTAATTAAATGAAATCCTCTTCTAAATTCTGGTAAACGAATAATCTTCTGCTCAACCATTCTATCAATATCTATTATATTTTTTTTAACTAAAGACTAAAATAGAAAAATAGCCACAAATCAACACTATTGAAGTAAATTAAAATACTTCATTGCAAATTCCATGGCGTAATCTTCTATTTCATTGCAAATTTCCCTGTATGCTTTTAACTTATCCATATCAGTTCCCTCGGCTAAGCCAGGGTTGTCAAATGGATGTACAATTATCTCTCCTGGTTCATGAGCCAAAACAATATCATCTACCTGAGTATGATCCACAATAATCATATAGTCAAAAATATCGTTTTTAAACTCTGATATATTCTTCGATTTATATTTATTAATATCAATTACGGATTCCATCATAGCCTTTTGTGCTAATATATGAATGGGTTCAATATGCTTACCGGCACTTTCCACCACAGCTTTATCTTTTAAATAATAAGATAACCACCCCTGTAGCATTTGAGAGCGTGCAGAATTTTTATTACTAAAAACAAGTATTTTCTTCATTGGTATATATTTTTCATTCTTTAGTATTACAAAACTAGGTAATATTAAAGCGTTTCACTTCTTTCAACAATTCGCAATTAATAACCAACTTCCTAACTATCCATTCACAATATAGTTATTTAAAGTTCCATTAAAAAAGTTACGAATAATTTCGCTAACAAGCCTACTCATTTCTTCTCTGGTTTCAAGAGTTGCTGTTCCTGTATGGGGAGTTAAAACCACATGATCCATTGCCAGTAGTTGATTGGGGATATGAGGCTCATTTTCATAAACATCTAATCCCGCACCTGCTATTTGTTTATCTCCAAGTGCTTTAATTAATTCCTTTTCATTGATAACCGGGCCTCGTGCAGTATTGATAATATACGCAGAATCCTTCATCAACTTAAATTCGTTTTCACCAATTAAATGATGTGTTTCAGGTGTTAACGGACAATTTAACGAAACCACATCAGCCTTCTTTAATAATTCTGAAAGCTCGTACCTATCCGCCTGATAGTCTGCTTCAATTTGAGGGGAAAGTCTTTTACGATTATAATAGATAATGTGCATTCCAAAGGCTTTAGCTCTTCGCGCAAGGGCTTGACCAATGGCGCCCATACCAATAATACCCAATGTTTTTCCTGTCAGTGTAGTACTTAAATTTTTCATTACTCCGGTTACAACTCCCTCTGGCTTACGGAGCTGATTATTTAAATAACCAATCTTTCTGCTCAATGCCACCATCAACCCCATGGCTAATTCTGCAGTTGGCTCTGTAACCGGATCGGGAGTATTGGTAACTACTATTCCTTTTGAGGTAACATATGGAATATCAATGTTATCGTACCCCACTCCAAAATTTGCTATCAATTTAAGGTTTACTGCCTTTTCAATAATCTGTTGCGTTAACTTATGTCCGAAAATTGATACAATAGCATAAGTATCTGCAATATGTTTCTCCAACTCTTCTTCAGTAAACTTATCTCCCATTGGAAAAATTACTTCAAAATCAGCTTCCAACTCATCAAATCCACATGTTGGAATTTTATGCATAACAAGTATTTTCTTCATATTCAACTATTATTAAAACATATGTTTAATACATAAGCATAAAGACAAAAGACTAACTTACAGTAATACATCCAGACTCTTATTCTCACTAAACCTTTTTAATAAATCAGCTTAAATACTATTCAATCCAAATTATGAATAACCTTTATACTCGTAATAAAAACATAAAACTATCGTTTTTTTAATGAATCCACAATTGGTTTTCATTAATCCAAAGGGTTCGTTACTTTTGTTAGCCTATAATACATTGAATTAAATGCATAAACACCTCTATATTTTATTTGCAGTAGTACTTTTTTCTACTTCTCTTTTCGGACAAAATAACACCGAGATTAAAGGTACTGTTTTTACATCTGAGCAAAAAAAACTTGAATTGGTTAATGTTTCAATTAAAGGATTGCCTGGCGGAACCGTGACTGATGCAAATGGACACTTTTCCATTTCTGTACACCAAACTCCTCCAATCACATTAATATTCAGCAGCATTGGCTATAACATTAAAGAAGTTGTATTAAATAATTTGGAGAATACTAAAAACCTGCAGATTGTTTTAACAGAAAAACAAGAAACCATTGAAGAGGTTAATGTTAAAGCCAAAGAAAGAACCAACCAAAACTTTACGGCAATTGATTCTAAAATAGCAGCCAAACTTCCTGATGCAACAGGAGGAAGTATTGAAGCATTGGTTAAAACCCAAATGGGAGTTACGTCAAATAACGAACTAAGTTCTCAATACAGGGTTAGAGGAGGTAATTTCGATGAAAACCTGGTTTATGTAAACGATATAGAAGTCTATCGTCCTTTTTTAGTGCGAGCAGGACAACAAGAAGGTCTTAGCTTTGTAAATCCTGAATTAGTTTCAGATATTCGTTTTTCAGCAGGAGGATTTGATGCCAGATACGGAGATAAGATGTCTTCTGTTTTAGATATTAAATATAAACGTCCTACTGAATTTGCTGGTAGTGCTTCAGGAAGTCTTTTAGGAGCTAATGCTCACTTAGAAGGAACAAATAAAAATGGTAAGTTTACTCATATTACAGGTGTAAGATACAAAACCAATAAATACCTGGTCGGTTCTATGGATGTTTCGGGTGATTATCAACCTAATTTCTTAGACATTCAAACCTATTTAACTTATCGCATCAATGAAAAATGGAGATTAGGTTTTTTAGGTAACATTTCGAGAAACAGTTATAATTTTGAACCAATTGACAGAGAAACTACATTTGGAACCATTAGTGAGGTTAAAAAACTTAAAATTTACTTTGAAGGTCAGGAAGAAGATTTATTTATGACCGGATTTGGAGCTGTTTCTCTGGATTTTTCTCCAAATAACAATAACAATTATAAAATAGTAGCCTCAGGTTACAGAACTTCTGAAGATGAGACTTTCGATATTTTAGGACAATACTGGCTTCAGGATTTGGGTGAAACCAATGAGAATGGAGAAATCGTTTATAACGAAGCTGAAGATATTGGTGTAGGCAGTTACCTTGAGCATGCCCGCAACTATTTATTTGGGGCTATTACAAACATTGCTTTTAGAGGAACGCACCGTATAGGAGCCAACAACATTGAATGGGAGGCTAAATATCAATTTGAAAGGTTCTCTGATATCATTAACGAATGGGAATTAAGAGATTCTGCTGATTACAACATTCCGCTAAACGATGACGCATTAACCCTTTCATATGCTTATAACGACGAAAATAAAATTGAATCAAACAGAATTACAGGTTTTATTCAGGAAAATAGAAACTTTGAATTAAGCAAAGGTTCTTTAGATTTGGCCATTGGAGTCAGAGCCAATTATTGGGACTTTAATGATGAGTTTTTACTGAGCCCCAGAATGAGTCTGCTATACACTCCTGAATGGGAGCATGATTTTAGCTTTAAATTTGCCTCCGGAATTTATTATCAAAGTCCGTTTTATAAAGAATACCGATCGCAGGGAGAAGGTATAAACACTAACATAAAAGCTCAGCAATCCATCCACATTGTTACTGGTTTTGATTACTATTTTAACGCATGGGAACGTCCTTTTAAATTCTCCACCGAACTCTATTACAAAAAGATGAAGCATCTGAATCCATATCAAATTGACAATGTAAGAATAAGATATTCAGCAAGAAACAATGCTGAAGGTTATGCTGCGGGATTAGATATGAAAGTTAACGGGGAGTTTGTAAAAGGTATTGAGTCATGGGCCAGTCTCTCTATTATGCAAACTGAAGAAGATATTAAAGGAGACTCTTATACTAACAATACAGGACAAACTATTTACCCGGGTTATATCCCTCGCCCATCAGACCAAAGATTTAATTTTAGTTTAATGTTTCAGGATTACTTAAGAAACAATCCATCATTTAAAGTGAATCTTAATTTAATTTATGGAAGTGGATTACCATTTGGACCGCCAAACTCTGAAAGATATAAAGCCACAAACAGAATGCCTGCATACAGAAGAGTTGACATTGGATTTTCGAAAGAAATCACCGGATCGCAGTTACATCCGGATAAAAGGTCAGGAACTTTTAAAAATATCTGGATAGGATTAGAAGTCTTTAACCTATTTGATATTGATAATACCATATCCTATTTTTGGGTAACTGATGTAAATAACACCCAATACGCAGTCCCAAATTACCTTACTTCAAGACGATTGAACCTAAAGCTAATCACCAGATTTTAGTAAAAAAAGCCCTTCATAATAACAACTATGAAGGGCATCACCTAAATTTCTATATTTCAATCTTTGCGTCTTTACTTAGTTGAGTTGTTGCCTGCGTTACCTTTTCAATAGCATCTGCAGCTTCACTTGATAGTCTATTTGTCTTATCTATTTCGTTAGAAATATGATTCATACCCCTGTTAATATTATCAATGGAAACTCGCAAAGCCTCTAAATGAGGTAAGATCTTTAGTGCTTCCTGCCCTGAATGTTCAGCCAGTTTTCTTACTGCACCAGCAACTACAGTAAAACCCTTACCATATTCCCCTACCCTGGCAGCTTCCACTGCTGCATTTAAAGCCACAATATTAGTTTGCTTTGAAACAGCCTTAATGGTATCAACAATTTTAGTAAACTCCTCTATCAGATTAAAATCATTCACAATGGTATGCGTAATCTTTTCAAAATCTGAATTAACAGCATTCACCATTCTTGCATTATCCTTAATTACATTATTCAATAATATTATTTGAGATTCAATGGTTTCAATGGCACTTACAATTTTATTTTTCATATTCCTCATTAAATATAAGGTATGATGATGACAACTATCCGGTTTATTTAACCCATTAAAAATTGCAATTGCCATACGTTCGCAAGTATTGTAACCACAAGATGAACAATCATAAAGATCCTTTTCATTAAACTTACTCATTGACCTGTACAATTCTTGAAACTGTTCTTCGTTTGGTATTTGTAAATTGTTTAACCCAGATAAATCCTTATACTCTCTTTTATATAGATCTTCTTTCCAGAATTTGTCAATGTTATTTTTCAGTTTTTTGTGTCCAATGGTTCTTCCAAATCTCTTTTGCGAAGAATATCGTGACTTCATTTCCCTATTTCTTTCAGAAACATAATACTCGATTTCATCCCGGGATTTTCCATGATTATTCGAACCTGGTCCAGCATTACAACCTTTTTCACAATTCAGGCAATCCACTAACAAAGGTGCTCTTCCAGCCTCTATCTGCGTATTTAATTTATCTAAATATTCATATACAACCTCAGAGCCTTCAATTTTTCGGGTTACTGATGCAATATCCGGAATCTCTCGTTGAACAGTTTGCAATAGTCCTCCAGGGGTTGAAAAAGATACAGCTCTTTCCGCAGGAGGATTATCATAATCACGTTTCTTATATTTATCCAGGTCAATTTTCTTATTTGTCAGATAATTCTCAAACGATGCTAATGTCACATTATAATCACCAATTCCTGTTTCCTCAAATTCTCTTTTCTTTGCCAAACATGGAGAAACAGCTAAAATCTTATGATTTCTATATTGAGGATAATGATTCTTAATCATTTTTGCGATATGCAACATGGGACTATCTGCTGGGGCGAGATATTGAATTAACTCTGGACGATAGATTTGAATATAATCCACAATAACAGGACATGGTTGAGCTATAACACACTTAGGTTTATTGTCTTTAATATGATGGATATAGGACTTAGCTGTTAACTCTGCACCAAAACTCACATCAAAAATAGCCTCAACTCCCAAGCTTTTTAAAAATCCATTAAACTGAAGATATTGATTCGGATAGTTCGCCGCAATAGCTGGAGCTACTATTGCTATTATCGGTTTTCTCTCTTTAACATCTGAAATAAATAACTCATAATCATCCCTATAAACTCTTGCATCGTGCATGCACTCTTTAATACAATTACCACAGCCTATGCACAAATCCGGATTTACAGTTACATATTCATTACTTGCATCATTACAGAATTTGACTGGACAAACTGAAATACACCTGTGACACTCAACACAATTATCTGCATTGAAAGAGAAAATCAGATTTTCTTTCATATAACACTCCTTTATTATTAATGGATTACATTATGAACATCATGCAATGAACATAAAAGAATTACATTAACTTGTTTTAGGGGGGCTATCACAAGTTTTCAGAAATCTAGTACGACAGTTTAATGCGTAGGTTACGATTATTTTTAATTTTAAAAAGGTACAATAGTAAAACAAGCAAATCATAAAAATCCTATAAAGATTTTACGTGCTGATTATCTTTCAATTAACTATTCTTCCTATAAAAAGAAAAGGTTGCCTAAAAAAGCAACCTTTCTAATATTATATATCCTTATTGGATTTATTTTACTTCTGGAACTCCAGTTGTTGTTCTAACAACCTTTTTAATTTTTCCATTTTCATCATACTCTAATTTATCAACACAAACACTTCTTCTAAATGGTCCTCCATCTTCTAAACCTGCATTGTGATAAATAAAGTAATCATTTCCTTTAAAAGTAATAATAGCCTGGTGATTGGTCGGTGAATTTGGTAAAGTATCATTGATTACACCCTGATATTCCCAAGGCCCCATAATACTTTTACTTGTTGAATATTCAGTTGTTGATGGATAGTGCGCTGCATAAGATAAATAATAAGTATCATTACGCTTGTGAATCCAAGGTGCCTCAAAAAAGTTTTTAGCTTCCACTGTTTCAACCGGACCATCAACTTCAATCATATTATCTTTTAATTTAACAATACGAGCTTCATTCCACGATCCCCATAACATATATACTTGCTTGTCATCATCAACATAAACCGTAGGGTCAATATTTAAAACAATTGAATTTTTAGTTGTATCAGCAATAATAGGCTTACCTGATGCATCCTTATATGGCCCAAGTGGATGATCAGCCACTGCTACACCAATAGCAAAACCTTCATTTACACGTGCTGTTGAATCTTTATGCACCATTGGCACATACCACCAAAATTTTCCGTTATTTTCAACACAATGTCCTGCAAAAGCATTAGCTGCAGCCCATTCAAAATCTTCAACCTGAAGCTTTACGCCATGATTGGTCCAGTTAACCATATCAGGTGTTGAAAATACATACCACTTTTTCATTAAAAAACCATCTTTCCCCAGTTCTTGCTCATCACTACCGGTAAATAGATACAAAGTATCATTATAAACCAACACGCTAGGATCGGCAGTTAAAGGAGACTTAAACAATGGATTACCACTATACTTAACCTCTTTTTTACCACATGCCGACAAAATAGCTATCAACATAAATAATGGAAGTAGAAACTTTAGTTTTTTCATCTTTAAATTCATATTTGTTATTAATTTTTCTCTTTAAAAGCGATGCATTATATAAGCAGTTTTACCTGCATAATGATGCAAAACAAATCAATTAAAGAGGAAAATTACAAAAAACAATAGCATATTTAAACAGCAAAGTTCAATTATAACGAATAGTCCTCCATGTGTAACTATTTGTCTGCTTTTACTGATTTTTCTCCCCTAAAACTGAAATGTTATATCTCTATTCATACACCTCTGATGATAGCTGAGTTGTGATATTTATCACTGCTTTAGGATGAAGCATTTACTATCTTAGCATCCAAAATAATAACAGTTTAAAACAACTTTCAAATGACTCAAAACGAATACATAGAAAGAGAAGATAAATATGGTGCTCATAATTACCATCCACTACCAGTAGTATTAGATAAAGGAGAAGGCATATATGTTTGGGATGTTGACGGGAAAAAGTATTTTGATTTTCTATCTGCATATTCCGCAGTTAATCAAGGACACTGTCACCCAAAAATTATCCAAGCTCTTACTGATCAAGCATCAAAACTTACACTAACTTCAAGAGCTTTTTACAGCAGTGTACTTGGAGAGTTTGAAGAATATATTACAAACTACTTTGGTTACGATAAGGTATTGCCAATGAACACAGGCGCCGAAGCGGATGAAACCGCCATAAAGCTTTGTAGAAAATGGGCTTACGAGAAAAAAGGCATTGAAGAAAATCAGGCTAAGATTATTGTTTGCGAAGGCAACTTTCATGGAAGAACAATAACCATTATTTCCATGTCAACAGATCCGGATTCTTACAAAGGATTTGGACCTTACACTCCAGGATTTGAAGTGGTACCATATAACGACGTTGAAGCTTTAGAAAAAGCATTGGAAGATCCTAATGTTGCAGGATTTTTAGTTGAGCCAATTCAGGGTGAAGCTGGTGTTTATGTTCCTGAAGATGGTTATTTAAAGAAAGCGCACGAGCTATGTAAAGCTAAAAATGTGCTTTTTATTGCAGACGAGGTACAAACAGGAATTGCTCGTACCGGAAAAATGTTAGCCTGTGATCACGAAGGTGTTCGTCCGGATGTATTAATACTTGGTAAAGCCGTTTCTGGAGGTGTATTCCCGGTTTCTGCGGTATTAGCTGATGATGACATTATGCTATGCATTAAACCCGGTGAGCATGGCTCAACATATGGTGGTAACCCACTAGGTTGCAAAGTCGCTATTGCAGCTCTTGATGTAATTAAAGATGAAAACCTAGCTGAGAACGCAACTAAGCTTGGAGAGATTTTCCGTAGTGAACTAGAAAGTATTCAATCTGAAATGATTGAGTTGGTTCGTGGAAAAGGATTACTTAATGCTGTAGTTATTAAACCTAAAAATGGTAAAACAGCCTGGGATGTTTGTTTAGCCATGAAAGAAAATGGATTAATTGCAAAACCAACACACGGACACATCATTCGATTTGCACCACCTTTGGTAATTAATGAAGAACAACTTAGAGAAGCATTAGATATTATTAAAAAAACTTTTGCTGAGTTTGAATAATTTATAAAGACTTATCACAATATTAAAGCCTGGAGTTTATTATTAAATATCTCCAGGCTTTTTTTATTATAACCACCGAATATTCAACACCTTACCGCCTCAATAATAAAACTCCTATCATTTTTTAAAAAACACACATGGTTTTAGGTAAAATGTAACGTGTTTTTTTGCATACCTAAAGTAGACTAAAAATTCCTGTGGTAAAATGTATCAAAAAAACGTATATTTAATATCTATTAAAACCTACTTCACCATGGAAAAGGAATTACAATTACTTCACTCCAGACTACGAAAACTTGATGAAAGATCTTTTGATTTAAACAGCTGGAAACAAGGAACCATTGCTGTAATAAACTCAATACTCGGACCAGACAATCTGAAAAAGAATCTAATTGAAGACATTGACTTTCAAAACAACAGCTGGTCGTTACGCGACACCACAGGCGATGTCGATTCTGTTAAGAAAACCTGTGCAGACGTACTTGAAACCATTATTCTTGAAATTGAAACTTTTGGTTTAGCAGAAAATGTTATAGAGGATAAAGACAAAAAAAGCTTAGGAGGGATTGAATTAATTGATGAAGCTATTAAGCAAGAATTATCACAATCTCAACTTGATGAACTATTAACTTTACTAAAAGATAAAAGTACCACACAAACTCAAATTGTTGACAAGATTAAACGCTTTGGATACGAAGTAGCACCCAAAATACTTGCGAGCATTCTCTTAAATGAAAAATATTCGAAAGCAAAGAAATAAGTCTTAATAAAAACTCTATAAAATAAAAAGGCCTGCAATACCAATGATAATGCAGGCCTTTCTGTATATATCTTCTATGCAATTACATTTTTTCAGGAACATCAGCTCCTAATAACCACATTGCATTTTTAATTGTTTTACCAACAGTTTTACATAAAACTAAACGCATCATACGTTTATCTTCATCCTCTTCAAAAAGGATTGGATAATCATGATAAAACTGATTGTATTCTTTTGCTAAGTCATATGCAAAGTTTGCAATAACCGCAGGCGAAAATACTTTTCCTGCTTCCTTCACAATATTTGGGAAGTTAGAGATCATTCTGATCAGGTTATTTTCCTTCTCTCCTATTTCAACATTTGTAGGAGCCTGATCTGCAACCTCAATACCTTTTTCAGCAGCTTTTCTGAAAATAGATTGAATTCTGGCATGAGTATATTGAATAAACGGACCTGTATTACCATTAAAATCAATAGATTCAGAAGGATTAAATGTCATGTTTTTACGAGGATCTACTTTTAGTATGAAATACTTAAGTGCTCCCAATGCGATCATTCTAAATACACCCTCAGCTTCCTCTTCTGAATATCCTTCAAGCTTTCCTAGCTCTTTTGACATTTCTCGAGCAGTGTTCACCATCTCATCTACTAAATCGTCGGCATCAACAACAGTTCCCTCTCTTGATTTCATTTTACCTTCAGGAAGCTCAACCATTCCATATGAGAAATGAACCAAATCTTTTCCCCACTTAAATCCTAGCTTATCTAAAAGTAAAGCTAATACCTGAAAGTGATAATCTTGCTCGTTACCTACAACATAAACCATTTTATCGATACTAAAATCGTCAAAACGAAGTTTTGCTGTACCAATATCCTGAGTCATATAAACTGATGTACCATCCTTACGAAGTAATAACTTCTCATCAAGACCATCATCAGCTAAATTACACCATACACTGTTATCATCTCTTCTGTAAAAAAGACCTTTATCCAGACCTTCTAAAACCATATCTCTACCTACAGTAAAGGTATCTGATTCATAATAGATCTTATCAAAGTCAACGCCTAACTTTTTATAAGTCACATCAAAACCGGCATAAACCCAACTATTCATGGTTTCCCAGTCTTTGTATACCTCAGCATCTTTTGCTTCCCATTTTCTAAGCATTTCACGTGCTTCTAAAATTAAAGGAGCATTATTTTCAGCGTATTTACTTAGCTCTTCACAAGCTTTGAACTGCTCATTTTCAGCATCATTTAAACCTTCTTTGGTTTTCTTTTTTGCTTTTAAATCTGAATATAATGCAGAAAAATCAGTTACATCACTAATAGCATCATATTCACTAATTTTCTCTGCAATGATTGCTTTAATCTCAGCCTTATATTCCTGATCAAATTTCACATAGTAGTCTCCTACCAATTTGTCACCTTTAATTCCTGTTGATTCTGGCGTTGCACCTTCACCCCATTTTTTCCAGGCCAACATCGATTTACAAATATGTATCCCTCTATCGTTTACAATATTTGTTTTAACAACTCTATATCCATTTGCACCAGCAATACGAGATAAAGAGTAACCCAAAAGGTTATTACGGATATGTCCAAGGTGTAATGGCTTATTGGTATTGGGAGACGAATACTCAATCATCATTAAAGGAGAAGTTTCTTCTACTGGCCGAAAGCCATAAGTATCTTCTTTTGCAATATCATTTACTAAATTCAGCCAATAATCAGCAGCTAATTCAATGTTTAAAAATCCTTTAACAACATTATAGTTAGCCACATTTTCATCAGAAGCTTTAATAAACTCTCCTATATCTTTACCTGTATCTTCAGGGGATTTTTTTGAAATCTTAAGTAATGGGAAAACCACAATTGTAAAATCACCGGTTAAATCTTTTCGTGTGATTTGAACCTGAGCCTGGTTTTCATTTATTTCTTGTCCGTATAATTCTTTAACTGCGGCAATTACTTTACCTTTTAGTTGCAATTCTATATCCATAACTGCTGTTATTCTGCTTTATATTACAAATGAAAGTGCAAAGATAAAAAAGTTATGCGAATGCGATATAGAACAAGTATTATTCTACCAATTCAAACTCAATATCGATATGATATTCGTTACTTACATTTTGTCCGTTGTATGTTGCTGGAATCCAGCTCCACGACCGAGGAAATGTTTTCGCAACTCTTAATACTTCTCTGTCTAACATCGGGTGTAGTTTTTTTATAATTTGTAGTTGAACTGGTCTTCCCGCACTATCGACACTTACAGCCAAAGTGACTCGCCCTGTCACCTCCTGATTTTTAGCAACTTGTGGATAATCAATATGATTTACGATATATACATATGGAATTAAAGGACTCCCATCAAAAAAAACTGGAGTTTCAAAGTACTCATCAGGAGTTTGCCGGTTTGCTATTTTAGTTACTTTCTGCACATTATAATCATACTCAAACTCAAATATTCCATTTAAAGAGAAATACGCCCATCTTCCGCTTTTCTCACCATTTTTATAAACACCACGTTCAATAACATAACCTTTATACTTTCGAAAATATCTACCATGCTTTATTGATGTATCATTTTTTAAAGCATAGTATTGCTCATAGAAAAAACCATATTTCTTGCTCTGTATTGTTGTTTCCTGTGCCTGGGAATTTACAAAACAAAAAAACAGATAAAAAACCGCTAGATATTTAAAAATATGCAAAATGTATGTTTTATATAGTAATACGCTCTACTGAAGAGAACTGTGTTTCAACATTTTTATTCTGGTAAAACAAAATAGCATTCATTTGCATAACCATAACGAAATATTGATAATAGTAAAGATAGGAATTAAAACAAAAACCTTATCATTTTACATTAATAACCGTAAAATGATAAGGTTTTCTGATATTGAAAAAAACTGAAGCCTAAATATATTTTATAGATTTCTTTTTAAATAATCACTCATCATTTGATAAAGATGCATTCTTGTGTTTCCTCCGTATATACTATGATTTCTATTTGGATAAACAAACATATCAAATTGCTTTCCTGCCTGAATCAACTGTTCCACAAACTCTACAGTATTTTGATAATGCACATTATCGTCGGCAGACCCATGAATTATAAATAATCTACCTGATAAATCCTGTGCCATATTTATTGGAGAATTCTCATCATAACCTTTAGGGTTTTCCTGCGGTTTACGCATATATCTTTCTGTATAAACACTATCGTAATAACGCCAGTTTGTAACAGGAGCCACCGCAATACCAACTTTAAAAACGCCATCTCCTTTACCCAAACAACTACAGCTCATAAAACCACCATAACTCCAACCCCAAATTGCAATTCTTGAAGCATCAGTATACGATAAACTTCCTAAATACTTTGCAGCCTCAATTTGATCGTCCGATTCATACTTACCTAATTTCATATAGGTACACTTTCTAAATTCTTCACCTCTGGCACCGGTTCCTCTTGGATCAACACAAGCAACAAGGTATCCCTGAGAAGCTAAATATTGCTCCCAGCCAATAGACCATCTATCCAAAACTTCCTGAGAGTTAGGACCGCTATACTGCGTCATTAAAACCGGATATTGCTTTGAAGGATCAAAATTTAATGGTTTAACCATCCATCCATTCAACTCAACTCCTTCGCTGGTTTTAAATGTAAAAAACTCCTTTGAAGAAATATCATAAGCCTTTAACTTGGTTATTAAGGCAGAGTTATCTTCTAATGTTCGTAACTGCTTACCTGATTGCGCATGTAATGTATACTTAGGCGGCGTAGTTGTACTTGAATAGTTATTTACATAATATTTGAAAGTTGCACTAAACTGAGCATTATTGGTTCCAGGTTCAGTACTTAGCGTATAACTCTTTTTCGCATCCAGGCTTATTGCATAAACCTCTCTTTGCATAGGCGAAACTTTAGCAGCCTGATAATAGAATAACTTTTTATTTGTATCATATCCATAAAACTCGGTAACATCCCAATCTCCTTTAGTCAATTGTCTAACTTTCATTCCTGCCATTGTATAAAGGTGAATATGATTATACCCATCCATTTCACCAACATATACAAAGTAATCTCCTCCCGGAAGAAATGTTAAATTATCCAATACATCCTCGGCAATATAATAATCATTTCTATGCGTAAAAACGCTCTTTGTTATTGTAGAAGCGGTATTTGCAATTAATAAGTCGAATTGATTTTGTAATCTATTTAGTTTCAAAATCCCCAACTTCCCATCTTCATAAGTCCATCTGATTCGAGGAATATAATAATCTTCTCCTTCAATATCCATGGTTTTGGTAGTCCTGTTTTTTACATGAAAAACTTTTACTTCAACCTTAGAGTTATCTTCTCCTGCTTTTGGATATTTAAATTTATATTCTCCTGGATATAAAGCATATTCTTCATGCGTAGGATGACTTCCCTTATAAAGCGGAAACTTATATTGCTTTACATTTGACTCATCAAATCGCAGATAAGCCAACTCCATGCTGTTAGGCGACCATTCCATCGCTCTGTTAAACTCAAACTCTTCTTCATAAACCCAATCCGGAACACCATTGATGATTTTATTATACTCTCCGTCATCCGTTACTCTGGCTTCTGTTCCAAATAATATTTTATGAATATATACATCATTATCCTTTACAAAGGCCACCATATTACCATCTGGTGAAAATATGGCTGCTTGCTGTTTGCCCTCTTCCGATAAAGGTTTAATCTCTTTTCTTTTTATATCGTATATATAATAGTTTGCTTTATATGTTCTTCTGTAAACATTTTCTCTATTTGTATATACAAGAATTCTGGTATTTGTGCTATTGAACTCATAACCCTGGATATAATCAATTGGACAATCCTTTATTTCCTCAAGATTCATTACTACCTTATCCTGCTTGCCACTGGAGTAGGAGTATTTTACAATTTTCTTTCCCCCTTCAAGTGTTGTGTAATAATTTCCATCTGATGTAGATTTTAATCCACTGATTGATTTGGAGTAAAATGTTGCATATTTATTTAGATCCTCTAGAGTAACCGTCTTGTTTTGAGCTGTTACAAACAATGGAATAATAAAAGCAGTAAAAAATAATATATTTTTTATTGATTTTTTTGTTGATAGATACATATGTTAATAATACTTATTACTAATTAAAGAAACTTTTATCGCGAACAAAGCTAATAATTAGACACTAGGATTCAAATTTTAGTGCTAATTCAAGAAAACAACTATAGTGATTTCACCCTGACACTTCTATTCTCTAACAAACTTCACTCCAAACGCCACAAAATTAGCTTTCAACCCTGTATTTCTTTTGTAATTATTATACTTTAAATCAACACTTTTAAGTCCAAACCTGCCAATTTTAGCTTTGGTAAAAATATCTGTGTAAGATATTCCAAAACCAAACTGATCTGCACTAAATTTCGACAAGTCATAATCTGAAGTATAATATTTACTTGTTGAAAGATGTGTATCGAAGGACGCAAAATAATCTGCTGCTGACTGATTATAAAAGCGATAACTCGGATATAAGGTAAACTTTTGTGAAATTTTTACCGGAATTTCAACATTAACAGTATTTGATGTAATTCCCCAATCATCGTAATAATACCTATAATAAGTCCTTATTGTAATATATTCATTGATAAAATAATGCAATCTGGCTCCCAACGGAATTTTAAACCTCGTGTCGGGCAAACGCTCGATATCATCAGCCAGCATAAAAACATCTCTGTTTTTTCTATTATTATAATTAGGTATACTTTCTGCATTCCCAATATAATAATTGTTTTTATCTGAAAAATATACCCGTTGCATTGGATTAGACAACCATCCATCCTGCTGCACGATGTCAAAAAACAGCGAAAACTGTGCATTCCTACTTATTATCTGAGAAAATGATAGTGATAACGAATAGGTATTGCGCCCCTTATCTGTAATTTTCGAATAATTAGTTGGATTCCAAGTAATATTGTTCTTATTGGTAACTGTTCCCTGTTGATTTAAAATATCTGCATTAGCAAAAAATCCACGATACATATCTCCATTTACTTCTTCATATGAAATTAGTTCAGCCGGATAAACCGGTTTCCATGTATCCAGATACAAACTACCTTTTACATTTATTTCTGTATTTTTTTCATTAAACAACTTTGTATATCCTCCTCCAAATCCAATTGAGGTATAATCAAACTCTTTAGCGAAAGAGGCATGTGCATCCCATAATTTATTTCTATCATCTGAACTATGAGAATAATTCCCTGATAAACTGGTCCACGTATCTTTTTGCGAAGCTCCGGACGAAGCAACCCAAGGACTACCAATCATATTATTATTAGCATTTTGAGACGCTCCGGATTTATCAAATGGGTTCACATTACTCGATGATGCTGAAGTATATGTTGAAAACCCTACATCAACTGTTAGCACATCATCATCATTTAATGGAATACTTACAATAATATTAGGTGTGAAGTCTGTAATTTTCTCATCTCCCACTCCTCCTGTTACTGAGGCATTATCTCCTTCCTGACTATAATAACTCGACAATATATCTACTTCGGTATTTTCAAGCACACGCTTTTTAAATGTAAATGTGGTATCTGATTGAGAATAGGCACACACACTAAAAAATAACATTATCAGTATAAATAGATTCTTCATTCCTTATAACAATTTATATGACACAATATCAATTACATCCACAGCCTCCACCAGACTTTCCTCCATTAGCTCCTGACGCACCCTCACGGTAAACCTGATAATTTGTCTCAAACTTTTTAAACTTCTTATCGCTTAATGCCATATCCGGATCATTAATATTTACTTTTTCGTATTCCTTTAGTACAACACATGAACTCATTGCGCTCAAAACTAATAGTGCAACCAATACTATCTTTTTCATATTCTTATTCTTTAATCAAACTTGTTTCTTGACTAAGTTGAATTTTATTTGACTTGATAATTTTACTGGAATCATCAATTATAATACATTCAACCCCATTCAATTGGTTAATCATATTTAAACCAGCATCTACTCCCATAACAAACACAGATGTTGCCAATGCATCTGCAATCTCTGCATTCATTGTAAAAATAGTAACGCTCAAAATTCCTTTACTGGGATAACCTGTTTTAGGATTAATAATATGTGAATAAGTTTCTCCATTAAACGTTACAAAGTTTTCATAATTACCAGAAGTAACTACCGCGCTATTTTTAACAGGCATCCACGAAAAAACTTTTGATTTGTTTAAGGGATTCACAATGGCTACCATCCAGTCTTTACCGTCAGGTTGAGTTCCCCAGGTATTTAAATCTCCTGATGCATTAATAATTCCACCAGTTACACCTTGTTTTTGAAGCAAAGCCTTTGCCCTGTCTGCTGCATACCCTTTCCCTATAGCTCCAAATCCAATTCGCGTTCCTTTATTTGTCAGAAACACAGTTTGATTTTCTTTATTAATGATAATATTATGAAAATCAACATTTCTTATGGAATACTGTATTTGGTCTTTTGAAGGCATTTCAATCATACTGCCATCAAATTTCCAGATTTTATCCATAGATGCATAAGTAATATCAAATGCACCATCTGTCAGCTTAGATATCTTTAAAGAACGCTCAATCAGCTGAATTAACTCCGCACTAACAACAACCGGTTTTATGCCTGCATTACGGTTAATCTTAGCGGTTTCGGAATTTTCGTCCCATGACGAAATCATGTTCTCTATTCTCGAAATTTCATCGATAGCCAATTGAATATACTGATCTCCTTCGTCCTGATTTTGTGCAACTACTGTAATTTCAAACCGGCACCCCATCAGCTTGGTTGTTTGCTTATATATATTAGCTGCAAAAACCTGAAGCCCAACAAGAATAGCAACTATAGTCAGAAACATTCCCTTCAAAACAGATTATTTAAATGCGTTTAACTGATCAAAATAGGCTGTAGGCGTTGTTTTTTTATATCCCATAGCACCTAAAAAATTTCCCTCATCGTTTAAAACTAATACATAAGGAAAGTATCCGTTTGGGTTATATTTTTCAGCCAATGCTGCATTATGCTGTTGTTTTTCATCCGATAATCGGTTCTTTTTACCCCTGGGAAAATCGGCCTTTAATATAACAAATTGTTCTTTCGCTAAATTCAAAAATTCTTCTGTATCTAATATTTCTTTTTCAAGTTTAATACATGGGGCACACCAATCTGATCCCTGAAATACCAACAAAATCCTTTTACCCTCTTTTGTTGCTTTAATTTTGGCCTGATCAATCGAAAGATCTTTATCCTGACCTTGTAAAACATTAAATATAGCCAACAATAAAACAAAGGCCAATGCAAATTTTCTTTTCATAATTAAATAAAAATACACCTCTATTAACAAGGCAATTAAAAACTACTGCGTTTACATACGAGTTAATGTATGATCCATTTTTGCAAATCAAAACAGATCGAATATAGAATTGTTTTACAAAAATATTATTTACATATATATATTTGTATATTTTTTTTTAATTCAAAAGCACTTATTCAATGATGAAATGAAAATTTTAGGATCTAAAAATAATCTTTGTCAATTATCTTTTAGGGTATACTAATGCTTCTAATAAAATATATTTATCTTTGCGTGTTTTTTATTACGATTTTGTAAACAACAAGATTTTGTAAGGAATTAGGTGTTCGTATAATCTAAGTTCTGCAAAGTCTAAAACTTAATATTAACATGGTTAAAATAACCTTACCAGATAATAGTGTAAGAGAGTACGAATCAGGAGTTACCGGTTTGGAAATTGCCAAGAGTATTAGTCCTCGTTTGGCAAAAGAAGTTTTATCAATCTCAGTAAATGAGCAAACATGGGATCTTACACGTCCAATAACGGAAGATGCTTCCATTAAACTTTACAAGTGGGAAGACGAAGAAGGCAAACACGCATTTTGGCACTCTTCGGCTCACTTAATGGCTGAAGCTTTAGAAGCTTTATATCCAGGAATGAAGTTTGGAATAGGTCCTTCAATTGAAAATGGATTTTACTACGATGTTGATCCAGGCGAAGATGTTGTTCTTAGAGATGCTGACATTCCAAAGATTGAAGCTAAAATGAAAGAATTGGCACGTCAGAAAAATACTTACGTACGTACTGATGTTACCAAAGCTGAAGCACTTTCATATTTTAATGATAAAGGAGATGAATACAAACTTGAGTTAATTAATGAACTTGAGGATGGTACCATAACTTTTTATAAGCAAGGTGAATTCACTGACCTTTGTAGAGGGCCCCATTTACCTTCTACTGAACAAATAAAAGCAGTTAAAGTACTAAGTATTGCCGGAGCATATTGGAGAGGAGACGAAACTCGCAAGCAATTAACCAGAGTTTATGGAATTACATTCCCAAAACAAAAAATGCTTGATGAATACCTTGTTAAATTAGAGGAAGCTCAAAAACGCGATCACAGAAAAATTGGAAAAGAACTAGAACTTTTTGCTTTTTCTCAAAGAGTTGGACAAGGTCTACCTTTATGGTTACCTAAAGGAGCTAAACTTAGGGAGCGTTTAGAAAACTTTTTAAAGAAAGTACAATTAGAATATGGATATCAACAAGTGATCACCCCACATATTGGAAACAAAGAACTTTATGTTACTTCTGGTCACTATGCAAAATATGGTAAAGATTCATTTCAGCCAATCAACACACCAGCTGAAGGCGAAGAATTTTTACTAAAACCGATGAATTGTCCTCATCACTGCGAAATATTTAAAGTAAAACCTGTGTCATACAAGGATTTACCTATTCGCATGGCAGAATTTGGTACTGTTTATCGTTATGAACAAAGTGGGGAGTTACATGGATTAACAAGGGTTAGAGGATTTACTCAGGATGATGCACATATCTTCTGTACTCCGGATCAATTAAAAGATGAGTTTAAAAAAGTAATTGATATTATTCTTTACATTTTTAAAGCATTAGATTTTAATGACTTTATCACTCAGGTTTCTTTAAGAGACAAAGAAAACAGAGAAAAATATATTGGTAGCGAAGAAAACTGGGAAAAAGCAGAATCTGCAATCGTTGAAGCTTGCCAGGAAAGAGGTATGGAAACCATTGTTGAATATGGCGAAGCAGCTTTCTACGGACCAAAATTAGACTTCATGGTTCGCGATGCTATTGGACGTAAATGGCAGTTAGGTACCATCCAGGTTGACTACAACTTACCAGAACGCTTTGAGCTAGAATATATGGGTTCCGATGGTGAGAAACACCGTCCGGTAATGATACACAGAGCTCCATTTGGAAGTATGGAACGATTTGTTGCTGTTTTAATAGAGCATACTGCCGGGAAATTCCCATTATGGTTAACTCCTGAGCAAGTGGTAGTTCTACCAATTAGCGAAAAATTTAATGATTACGCTAAAAAAGTTTCAAATGTCCTGAATAATTCCGATATTCGCACCGTTTTAGATGATCGAAACGAAAAGATCGGTCGTAAAATACGTGATAATGAGTTAAAAAGAATTCCATTCTTACTTATCGTAGGAGAAAAAGAAGCTGAAACAAATTCAGTATCTGTACGTAAGCAGGGCGATGGAGACAAAGGCTCAATGGAAATAGAACAATTTATAAGTTTTATAAATAAGGAAGTTGAAGAACAACTTTCTGCAATAGATAATAAGTAAACAGTTTAATATTAACTAATTATAGGAGGATTTAGCGATAGCACAGAATAGAAGAAAACCACAGGGTTCGCAGCAAAAGGATACACAGAATTTTCGTATAAACAATGCGATCAGAGTTCCTAAAATAAGACTTGTTGGCGATAATATAGATAATCCGGGAGTATACTCTACATCGGAAGCTATTAAAATGGCAGACGCATTGGAGCTGGATTTAGTGGAGATTTCTCCTAAAGCGGATCCACCCGTATGTCGTATTACTGATTATCAAAAGTTTTTATACCAACAGAAAAGAAAACAAAAAGAGCTTAAATCAAAAGCTGTTAAAGTAGTTGTTAAAGAAATTCGTTTTGGTCCAAACACCGACGATCATGATTACAACTTTAAGTTAAAGCACGCTCAAAAATTTCTTTCTGAAGGGGCAAAAGTTAAAGCATATGTATTCTTCAAAGGAAGATCGATTTTATTTAAAGAGCAAGGTGAAATTTTGCTTTTAAGATTCGCTCAGGATTTGGAAGAGTATGGAAAAGTTGAGCAATTACCTAAGCTTGAAGGAAAAAGGATGATTATTTTCCTTTCTCCTAAAAAGGCGAAAAAGTAATTTCAATTATATAAACCAATTAATAGTAAGTACAATGCCAAAGATGAAGACGAATTCCAGTGCGAAAAAACGTTTTACAATCACTGGAAGCGGTAAGATTAAGAGAAAGCATGCTTTTAAAAGTCACATTTTAACTAAGAAGACTAAAAAGCAAAAAAGAAATCTTACTTACGCAGGACTTGTTCATAAGTCTGATGAGAGCAACGTTAAGTTGTTATTAAACATGAAATAATAAGGAAGAAACCTTATTACATTAATTTATTAATCGAATGAAGTTAGCCGAAAGATCCTGAATGCAGGGCGCTAATCATTCTAAAAACAAGTAAAATGCCAAGATCAGTAAATGCTGTTGCTTCAAGAGCAAGAAGAAAAAAAGTTCTAAAGCAAACTAAAGGTTACTTCGGAAGAAGAAAGAACGTTTGGACGGTAGCAAAAAACACCTACGAAAAAGGTTTAGGTTACGCATACCGCGATAGAAAAAGAAAGAAAGGTCAATTTAGAGCACTTTGGATTCAAAGAATCAATGCTGCAGCCCGTTTAGAAGGAGTTTCTTACTCAAAATTAATGGGATTGATGACTAAGAAAAATATTGAAATTAACAGAAAAGTTTTAGCTGACTTAGCTGTTAATCATCCAGAAGCTTTTAAAGCTGTTGTACAAAAAGCAATGGCTAACTAATTAAAAGCCTACAATGAATACAAAATGGCAGGAGAGCAATTCTTTCCTGCCATTTTCATTTCATATATCATTTACATAACACGCTGAAATAAAGAACTTATTACCCAATCTTTCTAAGATACGGTCTAAATAATACAAGTTTTATTTATTCCGCTTCTTCATAACAATCAAAACACATATTTTTGCGATTCAAAGAAATTATGCACCATGAGTAAAGATTTTAAACCTACTCCATACATTTTGGAATCTGTAAATACAGGTAAACAATTCAATGATGAAGGATGGACATTAGATGCTCCAGGCGAAAAACAACCTACATTAATCAGAGCTGTTTACGAAAAAAAACAGATTGACGTAAAAGATGAGTCATATGGAATATTTCGTTTTGCAGATTGGTTACCTGTACATAAAATGCTGGAAGGATCTTCAGCACCTGTAACATATAAAAGTGAAGGCCTTGCTAAAAAGCTTGGATTAAATAATTTATACATAACATTTAGTGGATATTGGCCTGAAAAAGGTGCTAACTTTCGCACATGCTCATTTAAAGAAACTGAAGCATTTACTGTTGGTGGAAGATTAAGCACTGAAAATGGTTCTGTTTTAGTAGTTGCTTCTGCAGGCAACACAGCCAGAGCCTTTGCCAGAGTATGCTCAGATAATAATATTCCTTTATTACTTTGTGTACCAGAGGATAATATTAGTGCCCTTTGGTTTGATGAACCAATAAAGGACAATGTAAAATTGGTTGTTACAAAGTCAGGAAGTGATTATTTTGATGCCATCTACCTATCTAATTTGGCCTGTGAAATAGAAGGTTTTATTGCTGAAGGTGGAGCTAAAAACGTGGCTCGTAGAGATGGTATGGCAACTACAACCTTATCTGCTGTTACAACCATTGGACGTATACCAGATTATTACTTTCAAGCTGTAGGTAGCGGTACCGGAGCAATTGCTGCATGGGAAGCAAACAAACGCTTAATCGAAGATGGACGTTTTGGAAGTAATTACATGAAGCTAATGGTTTCTCAAAACCATCCATTTATTCCTATACATAATGCATGGAAAGCTGACTCAAGGGATATGTTACATCTTGATGATGATGAAGCCAGAAAACAAGTGGAAGAAATAGATGCAAAAGTACTTTCAAACAGAAAACCTCCATATCCGATTATTGGTGGTTTATATGATGCTATGAAAGAGGCTGGTGGTGATGTTTTATGTGCTTCAAACGAGGAAGCAGCTGAAGCAGCACGTGTCTTTAAAGAAACCGAAGGCAATGACATTCATTCTGCAGCTTCTGTTGCAACTGCTACACTAATTAATGCGGTTAAAGAAGGCACTGTAAATCCAGATGATTATATCATGCTAAATATCACAGGAGGTGGTGAAGAAAGAATAAAAAGTGAAAAAGACATTTTATATCTTAAACCTACACATGTATTTGATATAACACCTACACTTGAAGAAGTAAAAAGTGTAATTACTAAATTATTTAGTAAAAACAATATTGCTCAGAATGCGTAAATTATAATTGTTATTATTACAATAAAATATTTTAAAGAGTACAGTTATCATTTGCTGTACTCTTTTTTTGTTTAAATACTCTAAATCTCAATAGTATAATTCTAACTTTCTATTAGTATATTTGCTCTTCATTGTACAAAACTATCGGAAGACACATAAAAGTCTTAGGTTAATATTTAGTTAAAATAAACTTCTAAGGATTCTTAAAAGTATAACTATTTTATCTTTACACCTAAGTATTAAGGACTTCCATAATATTTAATTTATCTCTTATACAAAACACTATACAACATGAATATTGCATTGATTGGATATGGCAAAATGGGAAAAGAAATTGAAAAGATCGCCATTGAACGAGGACATACAATTACATCTAAAATAGATATGCAGTCAACCGACACTTTTGATGGAGAAGGTTTTGCTGCTGCAGATGTAGCCATTGAATTTACAGTTCCAGAAGCTGCTTACAACAATTATCAATCTTGTTTCAAATACAATAAACCTGTTGTTTCCGGAACTACAGGATGGCTTGATAAAATTGAGGAAATTAAAGATCAGTGTGAAAACAATGGACAAACATTTTTTTATGCCTCAAACTTTAGTGTAGGTGTTAATGTATTCTTTGAGATCAACAAAAAATTGGCTCAACTAATGAATACGCTACCTGATTACGAAGTGAGCATGGACGAAACACATCATATCCATAAATTAGATGCTCCTAGTGGAACTGCTATAACATTAGCTGAAGGTTTGATTGAAAATATAGACAGAAAAAAGGCTTGGGTAGAAGGTAAAGAGGCAAATGCAAATGAAATTCATATCGAAGCAATCAGAAGAGATGAAGTTCCTGGAATCCACACTGTAAAATACGAGTCGTCTGTTGATGAAATAGTTATACACCACAGTGCAAAATCACGTCAAGGATTTGCATTAGGTGCCGTTTTGGCAGCTGAATTTGCTGCAAAAAACAAAGGCTTTTTAGGAATGAGTGATCTACTTAAATTTTAACATATAAAAAATACAATAATGCCTAAAGTTTCTCTAGCCAAATGGATTAGGTTTTCAATTGCCGCCCTCATATACTTTTTATGGGTTTTATGGGTAGGTAATTATTGGTTATTCCTTGGTTTACCTGTAATATTTGATGTGTACATTACTAAAAAAGTACCTTGGAATTTTTGGAAAAAAACCAAAAATGGAGAAAAACCTAAAGCTTGGGTTGAATGGGTTGATGCTTTATTATTTGCCTTAGTAGCAGTATATTTTATTAATCTTTTTCTATTCCAAAACTATAAAATCCCAACTTCATCATTAGAAAAATCGCTATTAGTTGGTGACCATTTATTTGTAAGTAAAGTTACATACGGACCTCGTATTCCTAATACGCCCCTGTCATTTCCTTTACTTCAGAATACGGTTCCTATTCTAAACACAAAATCGTATTCGGAGTGGCCACAATGGAAATACAAAAGACTTAAAGGTTTTAAAGAAGTTGAAAAAGGAGATATTGTTGTATTTAACTTTCCTACAGGTGATACTGTCACATCTAATTTCCCTAATTTAAATCCTGATTTTTACATCACATGTAGAAGAGAGGGCATTAACAAAGCAAATGCCAACCCTTCATTACTGCAAGGATTTAAGGATAAAAGTCAGTGGGAAATAAATTCTAAACTAAGACAGATAGGAAAAGACAATATTAGACAAAATAATGAGCAATGGGGTGATTTTATTTATCGACCTGTTGACAGAAGAGATAACTATGTTAAAAGATGCGTTGCTGTTGCCGGAGATACATTTGAAGTAAAAAGTAATCAAATATACATTAATGGAGAAAAAGTGCACAACCCTAAAGGGCTACAACACTTCTACAACATTATTACTGACGGAACGAAATTTAATAAACGCTTTCTTGACAAATTAGAAATCTCGAATGAAGATGCCCGCTACTTAGGAGAAGCTCCAAACTACACTTTACCTTTAACTAAGGAAAAAGCAGACGAGCTAAAAGAGTATCCTTTTATTCGACAAATATCAATGTCAGAACAAGTTCCTGATTCTAATTACATATTAACATGGCCATATAGTACAGACTATAATTGGAGCAGAGATAACTTTGGACCATTATGGATACCTAAAAAAGGAACATCTGTTCAACTAACACTTAAAAACCTAGTACTTTACGATAGAATTATCACAGCCTACGAAGGTAATACCCTTGATGTAAAAAATGGTGAAATCTATATAAATGGCGAAAAGCAAAATGAATACACCTTTAAAATGGATTACTATTTTATGCTAGGTGACAACAGGCACCAATCCCAAGATAGTAGATACTGGGGTTTTGTACCGGAAGACCATGTTGTTGGAAGACCATTATTAGTTTGGCTTTCATTAAATAAAGACAAATCTTTGTTTGGAGGAAAAATTCGATTTGAAAGATTTTTCAAATGGGTAGCTAACGAACAATAGCATTAAATAAAATATAAGAAATGGAGTTAGCATATTATTACTAACTCCATTTTTTTTTCATAAAACCTGTCAGGATTCATATAATACACACGCGTGCATGAATAGAATAAAAATAATAAAACTTTGTATTGCCTTTTTACTATTTATGTTGGGCTTATGGACGGAAAGTCTACTTCCTTTCTTTGGAATACTGCTTATTTTAGATTCTCTACAAGAAAAGCCCTATATAAAAAGATTCATTTCCTTTATTAAAATTAAAACAGCAAAAAAATTCATATTTATTGAATGGTTCTTTGCCATTGTATTTGCAGCCTGGATTCTTTTCTTTATCCAAAATAATTTTGTGGGAATATATACATTCCATACGTCATCAATGAATGGAACACTGGATCCGGGAGATATCTTATTAGTAAATAAACTGAAACCTGGCGTTGCTAAGAACATCAATTCAATTAAGTGGTTTCATCGGAAAATGGGTACCAGTGATTTGAAACACAATGACATCATTATGTTTCATTTTCCTGAGGGAGATTCTCTATTGAAAAACAGACCTACAGACAGTTATTACTATTTACAGCGCTTATATGGCGAAAGTGAATTTATTGGTAAAAAGGATCGCTTATCAAATTTGAAGTTTTACCCTGTTGATAAACGCCCTCGCTTTGTAAAACGTATTTACGGTTTACCTGGTGACTCTATTTCAATCCAGAAGGGAATTGTATTCTGTAATAATGAAAAAGTTCTATACCCAGCTTTGTCAGTTGATCGATATAAAATTTCGGAAGAATTAAAACCTGAGCTCATTAGAAACAATATCAAACCATATAACGAACTTATTACAAACGAAGGTATTATATGGGAAATATACGAAGCTGACATCATTGCTTTGGCAAAAAAAGGTATTGATTTGTCAATTGACTGCTTACCTAAAAATTATCCCGATGCACTTGTATTTCCATTTTCTACACATTTATTATGGAACATGCATAATATGGGGCCTATATATGTTCCCCAAAAAGGTGATAAGATTGAATTAAATATGAACAATCTTAAATTCTACAAACGTATTATTTCAGTATTTGAAGAAAATAAACTAGAGATTAAGGATAATAAAATTTTAATAAATGGAAAAGAATCAAGATATTATGAATTTAAAATGAATTATTTTTGGGTGATGGGTGATAACAGACCGCATTCATTTGACAGTAGATTCTGGGGGTTTGTTCCAGATAATCACATCATTGGAAAGGTAGAATATATATTATACTCAAAAAACACAAACTCCAAATCTATTTTCAATTATAAAGACGACAGATTTTTTAAAGCACTTAAATAAATATATTGGGATGAAAAAATCATTTTGGTTTTTAATTATTCTATCATTACTGGTAGTTATTTTCTCTGTTCAAAATGCAGAAGTTGTACCTATTAAGTTTATTGTATGGGAAGGCGAATTATCTTTAGCAATTTTGATGATCTTAACCTTTTTATTTGGTTTGATTATTGGAGCCATTTATTATGCAGTAAGTATTAAGAAAAAGAAAAAAGATAAAAATCCAGTAGGAGACATTGCCTTTAACGATAAATCAGAGGAAGATATGTCTGACAATATAGAGGAACAAAATTCTAATGAAACAAAGTTCAATGAACAATAACAAAACGTTATTTACTTTAAATTACTTACCATCTGTTCAGTTTTTCTCTCATTGGGTTAATAGTCAACAGCCTATTATTGAGAAACACTGTAATTATACGAAAAAGTCATTTCGTAACCGATGCGATATTTTAGCTGCCAATGGAGTTATACCATTAACAGTACCTATTGCAAAAGCCAAATTTCCTAAAATTCAAACTAAGGATATTGAAATTTCCTATGACACTAAGTGGCAACCATTACATTGGCGTTCAATAATTTCAGCATATAACTCCTCGCCTTTTTTTGAGTATTATATGGATAACTTTAAATCATTTTACGAGAAAGAGTATAAATATCTCTTTGACTTTAATATTGGTTTAATGCACATTATTTTGGATGCTCTTGACTTGGATACAAATCTATTTTTTACAGATGAATATATAAAGGATGCAGGAGAAGATTATACTGATTACAGAAATATCATACATCCTAAAAAGGACTTTAATGAGTTTGACCCATCATTTCAACCGATAAAATACAGACAGGTTTTTCAGGATAGAATTGAATTTCAACCAAACTTAAGTGTCATTGATTTGATTTTTAACAAAGGGCCTGAAGCAATTGATTGGCTTGAAGATAATATTGTTTCAGCCAACAAATAAATAATAATCGTTACTAACCTGAATTTATATCACAATTTAAATTCAGGTTATTTTAATACCTCATTCTTAAATTCCTCAATGATCAATTGATGGTCAAAAGCTAATTCAGGCAAATCATTCAACTTAAACCACAATGCATCTTTAGCATCATCCATTGCTACAGCTACTGGCTTTTCTTTTACAAAAACATAATACACAACAGAAACAGTTCTTCCTCGAGGGTCTCTAGCTGGTGCACCATAGGTTTTAAACTGCTTAATTTCAACCCCTTCAATACTCGTCTCTTCCTGAAGTTCTCTTTTTGCTGCAGTTTCTAGATCTTCATCCATATCTAAAAAACCTCCAGGGAATGCCCAAAGGTTTTGATATGGATTATTTTTTCGTTGTATTAATAAGATTTCAGGTATTTTATCCTCGGTTAATAAAATTACATCAACTGTAACTGCGGGACGGGGATATTCATAAGTATAACTCATAATTTATTCAGGTATTATTCTTTTAATCACCCTTAGCTTATGGCTATATTTATTAATCTCTTTATTAAAAATTCCCTGATGATCCAGGTGGTCAATTCGAACTTCGCCATATGAATGGATAATTTGTCCTTTTCCTAAGCAAACGCCTACATGAACAACATTGCCTTCCTCATCATCGAAGAAAGCTAAATCTCCAATTTTGGCTTCTTCAACAAAACTTACATTATTACCTAACTCAATTTGCTGATATGCATCTCTGGGTAACCAATAACCGTTTATTTTAAATACAATTTGTGAGAATCCTGAACAATCAATCCCAAAATAAGACCTTCCTCCCCATAAGTATGGGGTATGAAGTAGCGATGTTGCAACATCTCTAATACTCACCTCTTTGTTATTTGGCACCGGACCTGAAATAAAATATTCATTCTTCCCTATTGAAAAACTATTCATTTCATGACCATTAAACACTATCCTACTTCCAGCCGGAATTACCATTGGTGCGCTTGAACCATCCTGAACAATTTTAATTTTTGGTGTAGGAACCATCCAGGCATTAGCACTTTTCCAAAGTTCATACTCAGTAGGGGCAACAGAAAACACAAGTTTAGCATCTATCCATCCTTCGTATCCGTCAAAATCCATCTTTATTTTGGCCCACTTCTCTGTTTTCTCAGTAACAACAAAAGTCTCTCCAAATAAAATCTGAGTTACTAATTCAGATTTTTCAGAAGGTTCTCTCCTTACAGGTATAAAACTATAAACACTAATAGAACCGATCATATACATTATAAATTAATGCTGCGAAGATATATAAATATGCATAAAGATTGATTCTGTATAATGATTTTTATCAAAATGTAGCGTACTCATTTTGAGCTTGCCTATAATTTATGCTAAAAGAATTAATCAAATAGATACAACACTATCAATAACCTAAATTGGTTTTTAAGCGGCTCATTTTATATTATCTTTTTTTTGCTCATATTTGTTATACTTTTAGCAGTATCCATATTGGCAGTGCTAATATTAACTGCTTCATTTAACTTTTTTGCGATGAAGAAATTCTTACAAGATTTTAAAAAATATTCTCAGGCAACCTATCGAATTTTATTATTTCTGGCAGCAGTTGTTTTAATTGCCAATCTAATGCCCCGCGAAGGTAAATTTCAATATGAATTTAAAAAAGGAGAACCTTGGAGGTATGAAGTTCTTATTGCTCCTTTTAACTTCCGTATTTATAAAACCACTGACGAACTTGATGCTGAAAGAGATAGCATTTTAAAAAATTTCCGTCCTTATTTTGTAATGGACAGTACAGTGCAAAGTAAAGTTAACGATGGTTTTCTTCTGGAGTATAACAAGCAAGTTGATGATTTTAAATCAAAATACCGATTCTTAAAAAGAAAAACAGAGAATATATTAGTGTCTGAATATGTAAAGACAACTACCGATAGCTTGTTTAAACATATTTTTGACAAAGGAGTAATTTCTATTCCGGAAAACTATCGTGAAAAAGAAAAAGACTTTGAGCTAATGCTGATTAAAAATAACCTGGCAGAACCATATTTGGCTTCAGAATTTTATTCTTTACGTTCAGCATATCAGTATATCACACGGGAACTAGCAAAAAATCTAGCATTGGTTTCCAACGACTTTAAAGGTATTGAAGAATTTATTTCTACGCTACAGATAGAACACTTTTTGGTTCCAAACGTACAAATAGATGAAAACCGATCTGAATTAGAAAAAGAGAATTTACTTAAAAACATGGCGCTGACCAAAGGCATTGTTTTAGCAGGGCAAAAAGTAATCTCAAAAGGTGACATCATTGACAATCAAGCCATAAAAAAATTACTCTCGTATAAAAAAGAGTACGAATCAAGAGTAGGAACATTATCGCAATACAATATTATTTTTGCCGGCCATTTATTAATCACATTTTTATTTTTAACCGGATTATACTTGTTCTTATATTTCTATAGAAGAGATGTTTATCAAAACCTTCAGTATATAACTTTCTTATTATTAATACTAACAACTGTTATTGTTCTGACCTATATTTCTTATCAAATTCCTGACATTCCAATATGGGTAATCCCGGTTACTATTTTACCATTAATAGTTAGAACCTTTATTGATTCTAGGTTAGGATTCTTCATTTATGTGATTGCAATAATTTTAGCTTCATTTTTTAGTCACAACAGCTTTGAATTTATCTTTTTACAAATTCCTGCAGGAATTACTGCCATATTTAGTTTATATAAAATGGTAAGAAGAGCTCAAATTGTAAGATCAGCAATATTTATATTGCTTACCTACTCGTTATTTTATACTGGATTGACTTTATTGCAAGAGGGTGGAATAACTGATATTAATTATGAGTATTTCTTATACTTTACAATCAATGCGTTTTTATTATTTATAGTATACCCATTAATTTACATTTTCGAAAAACTATTTGGTTTCATTTCTGATGTAACATTGGTTGAGCTTTCCGACACCAATCATCCGCTATTAAGAACACTTGCAGAAAATGCTCCGGGGACTTTCCAACATTCTATTCAAGTTGGAAACATTGCACAGGAAGCTGCCTATAAAATTGGAGCAAATCCACTATTGGTAAGAGCTGGAGCCATGTATCATGACATTGGCAAAACAGCTACACCATTATATTTTACCGAAAATCAAACATCAGGTGTAAACCCTCATCATGAAATGGATTTTGAGGACAGTGCAAAATTAGTAATCAGTCATATTGAAGGAGGAATTAAAATTGCCAGAAAGTATAATCTACCAGAAAAGATTATTGATTTTATAGCAACACACCAGGGTACTACTAAAGCCAAGTACTTTTATAATTCATACGTTAATGAACATCCGGATAAAAAACCCATCGAAAAGAACTTTACATATCCTGGACCAACACCGTTTACTAAAGAAACTGCTATTCTTATGATGGCTGATTCAATTGAAGCTGCATCCAGAAGCTTAAGTGAATACTCTGATAAAACAATAGATAAATTGGTTGAAAATATCATTAACACTCAAATTAAAGAAGGCCAGTTTTATAATGCACCAATAACATTTAAGGAAATTACTGAGATCAAAGAGGTGTTTAAGGCTAAGCTAAAAAATATATACCATGCTAGAGTTGCTTATCCTAAGATTAATAAGAATAAGAATAAATAGAATTTAAATTATAAATTATTGAATATTTATATCGTATATAATATATAGAAAAATAAAAATGGATGAGTTAATTCGCTCATCCATTTTTTATTTAGTAGTATATTGGTTTTAAAATTACTTCCTAAAAAGTTTCGTACCCATCATCTTTTTCATTGTCCAAACCTAAGTCTATTATTTTATTTTGACTTTTAGCAGATACTTTAGGAGTTACAACTTTACTTTGCTTTGGCTTTGCAGTTGGTTTTGATGAAACTGTTTTTTCTACAGTTTCCTTCACCATATGATCATCCAGTTTAAATACAGAAATAGAATTATTCAACATTAACGAAAGCTCTTCTAATTCTTTTGATGCAGTATTGATCTGCTCTGAATTCACGGCATTTCGTTGTGTAATTTGGTTTAATTGCTGAAGCGCATTATTAATTTGCTCTACTCCTGCCACCTGTTCTAATGAAGCTGAAGTAATATCCTGAACCAAACTTGCTGTCTTTTCTATTTCCGGAGTAATTTCAACTAAGTTTTTAGAAGCTTCTCCTGAACTGGTTATTGTTTGCTGCGACACTGAATTAATTTCAGTAGCCGCTTGTTGACTGCGTTCAGCCAATTTACGAACTTCTGCAGCCACAACTGCAAAGCCTCTACCTTCACTTCCAGCTCTGGCTGCCTCAACTGCGGCATTTAAAGCTAATATATTAGTTTGAAATGCAATATCTCCAATAATTGAAATCTTTTCAGTAATATCTTCCAGAGATCTTTGAGCTAACTCATTACTCTGGTTACTTACCTTAATTCCTTCAGCGGCTTTCTTTGCAATTTTTTCTGTTTCCTTTGAGTTATCTGTATTTTGTTGAATATTGGCGTACATCTCTTCCATCGACGAAGAAACTTCCTCAGCTGACGAAGCTTGTTCACTTGCCCCCTCACTAAGTTCCATTGACTCCTTATTTAACTTATCACTGGCCTTAACAATTTTTTCTGCGCCCATTTTTATCTCATCTACTACGGTTTTAATATTTGCCACCATAGTATCTAATGCCGCAGACAATCTTCCTATCTCATCTTTTCGGTCTATTGCAAATTTAGTTCTCAAATCTCCCTGAGCCACTTTTTCTGCTAATTCTGTAGCACTTTCCAATGGTCTGCTAATTGATATTGCCAGATAATAAGTAAGAATAACACCTAATATTATTAGTATAAAAATACTAATGATTATCAATTGCTTTTCCTGTGATACAATTTCAGCACTCTTATCTCCCATCTCCATTAAATAATCTAAGCCTAAATCAGAAGATTTTCTTACTTCCCACATCAGCTGTTTACCAACTTCGTATCTTTTCAATTCTGCAAATCGAGCCCTTTTATATACAGGAATGAATTCTTCAATGGATGTAGTTAAATCAGACAATGTATTTTTTAGTGCATAGGGATATCTACCATAAAAAAAGTCAGCATATTCTTCTAAAATTTTGCCGACTTTTACTCCATCTTTATCTGTTATATATTCCGATAATTGATTATGAATATAATTAGATTGGGCTACCATTTGTTGCACCCCTAACGAGCCTCTGTTTTGTAACCCAATTGAATTAACCTTTTTGAACAAATTATTTATAACGTCTAATTTATTCATTGTTTCTTTCTCAGCATCTATAAATTCAGTACGCTTTGCTTTAAAATCATTCGTTAAATCTAAAACACCCTGTAAATTAATACCCCTTGAAGATAGATTACTAGTTGAAGAATCTCCAAGTTCTATTAACTTTTCTAAAGCATAAACAAAGCTTTCTACCTGCTTTTCAGCACGATCATCGTAATAAAAATCACTGGATAAATCGACGGCTGTCATCAATCCACTTGTTTCTTCCCAGAACTGATTCATCTTAGAAGATTCGCTCACAGACGGGATATATTTATTTGATAAAAGTTGAATTTCACGCTCCACTCTTAACAGGTTAAAAAGGAACACAAGGGTCGAAACTACGGACAAAAGGATCACAACTCCAAAACCGAAGCCTACCTTATTTCTGATTTTAAGGTCTCTCCACTTCATGGCTTAACAGATATAAATAAGTTTAAATAATAATATAATGCGTCACTCTTAGGGCTAGTAAAAATATACGTTTTCTGTTAAATTATGTTACACTGAATGTGAAATTTAATTTTAATATTTTATTATTTGTTAAAATCAAGGTTTTTGATGTTCTTAAATTTCTTTTGTTAGATTTGTAGTATTCAAAATTCAAAAACTTATGAAAAAGCATTTACTATTTACTTTATGTATTTCCTTCGTATTCATAACTCTTTTTACAACAAGCTGTTCTAATAAGGAAAAATTTAAAATTGCATTTTTATATCCTTCAAAAACCATTGAACGATTTAAAAAGGAAAGTGAATTCTTTAAAGCATATGCCGCAAAAAATGGCGTTGAAGTAATTGTGCTGGATTCGGAAGTAGATGAAACCTTACAAAAAAATCAAGCTTCAAAAGTTATAGAACAAGGTGTTGATGCTATTGTAATAATTGCCGTTAACGTTAATACCGGAGCTGCAATAGTACGAGAAGCAAATGAAAATAATATACCTGTGTTAGCCTATAACAGAATGATTACCAATTGTGATGTAGACTTTTTTGTTGCCAGCAGCAATGATCAATTGGGTAAAGCGATGGTTGATGCTGTAATTAAAGAAAAACCACAAGGCAATTTTGTTCTTTTGGGAGGTGATAAATTTGACAAAAACGGTCTTGACCTTCAAAATGCAATTAACAAATATCTGAAACCACATATTGATAATGGAAACGTAAATGTGATTTATGAATCATTTATCGAACAATGGAGTGATGTTGTTGCCCATCATGAAATGCAAAAGGTTATTTCTTTATACGGAACTGATATTGATGCTGTGATATCTGGCTTTGATGGTATGTCTGATGCTGTTATTGATGTTCTAAAAAAATATAACCTGGAAGGAAAAGTTGCTATTACTGGTCAGGATGCGGAGTTACGAGGATGCAGAAACATTGTTGCCGGATATCAAACAATGACACTATATCACCCATTAAAAGCCCTTGCAGAAAAAGCTGCAGAAATAGCTATTGACTTAGCAAAAGGGAAAAACACCAAAGAATTTGTAAACAGTTCTGAATTTAATGGATTTGAAGATATTCCAACGCATAGAGTAAACTCCATTATTATTACAAAAGATAATATTGATAAGGAATTAATTGATACAGGAGTCTATACCAAAGATGAAGTATATAACTAATCAAAAAAGGAGTGCAAAAGCACTCCTTTTTTGTTATACCTTTTTCTTTTCTATTTAACTAAACCACTTCTTTTTAAAAGTGCTTCGTTTGTTGGCTCCTGACCTCTAAAAGCCACATATAAATCCATTGGATGTTTTGTTCCTCCCTTGCTTAGAATATTTTCTCTAAAAGATTTGGCCGTGGCTTTATCAAATATACCATTCTCCTTAAATAAGCTAAATGCATCAGCATCTAAAACTTCAGCCCACTTATAACCATAATATCCGGCAGCATAACCACCTGCAAAAATATGAGAGAATGCACTACTGAAACAAGAACCTTCTACTGCAGGGAACAACTCTGTTGGAGCCATTGACTGGTCTTCAAAATCAACAACTGAACCATCGAAGTTATTACTTAAAGAATGCCATGCCATATCATTCATTCCAAATGAAAGCTGACGAACACTTTGGTACCCACTCTGAAAATTAGCCGAAGCCATAATTTTATCAACCAATTCATCAGGAATTGTTTCTCCTGTTTTGTAATGTTTACCAACTAACTTTAACCATTCTTTTTCAATCCCCCAATTTTCAAGAATCTGAGAAGGCAGCTCCACAAAATCACGATATACATTTGTTCCGCTTAATGACTTAAAGGTTGTTTCACTTAGCATACCATGCAAACCATGGCCAAACTCATGTAAAAATGTTCTTACCTCATTATAGGTTAATAAAGAAGGTGCATCATTAGTTGGACGACTAAAATTACAAACCAATGAAACAAATGGTCTTACATCTGTGCCATCTATCCTTTTATACTGTTCACCATAATTGGTCATCCAAGCTCCACCTTGTTTACCAGCTCTGGGAAAAAAGTCGACATAAAGAACTGCAAGATATTTACCATTTTCATCAAAAACTTCGTAAGCCTTTACTTCTGGGTGATATACAGGGATATCTTTATTTTCTTTAAATGAAATTCCATATAAAGTAGTCGCCAAATCAAAAACACCTTTTTCAACCTTTTCTAATTGAAAATAAGGTTTTGTCATTTCCTCAGTAAACGAAAACTTTTCTGCTTTTACTTTTTCTGAATAATATGCAAAATCCCAGCGTTGCAATTCATCTTCCAACCCATGAGCTTGAGCATAATCCTTCACTTCTTTCACCTCATCCTGAGCAAAAGGTAAAGATGCATCTAATAATTCTTGTAAAAAGTTATTTACCTTTTCAGGAGTTTGTGCCATTCTCTCTTCAAGAACATATTGAGCATGACTATCAAATCCTAATAACTGCGCTTTTTCTAATCGCAAATTAACTATTGACTTTACAATCTCCTTGTTATCGTGCTCATCATCATGATTAGCTCTTGTTGAATGAGCCATAAACATTTCCTTTCTTAACTCACGATTATCAGCATATTTCATAAAAGGAACATAGCTAGGAAATTGTAATGTAAATATCCAGCCCTCTTTATCTTCTGCTTTAGCCAACTGAGCGGCAGCATCTTTTATAGCATCAGGTAATCCTGATAAATCATCCTCTTTTGTAACATGCAGCTTAAATGCATTCGTTTCTGCAAGTACATTTTCGCCAAACTGCAATGTTAGTTTCGATAACTCGGTTGAAATTACTCTATATCTCTCTTTTTTCTCACCCGACAATAAAGCTCCTTTTCTTGTAAAGGCTTTATAAGTATCTTCTAACAACTTTGCTTCTTCATCGCTTAACGATTCTTCATTTCTGTTATTATAAACTGTTTTTACTTTTTCAAATAAAGCTTCACTCAGCCAAATATCATTAGAATACTCTGTTAACATAGGAGAAACTTCTCTGGCAATTGCCTGAATCTCATCATTAGTTTCTGCATGATTGATATTAAAAAATATTGAAGATATTGCCGACAACTTTTCTCCGGCAAACTCCATTGCCAATATCGTATTAGAAAAAGTAGCTTCCTCTGAATTATTGATAATCTGTGCAATTTCTTCTTTTGCCTCTTGAAGAGCAGTTTTAAATGCTGGCAAATAATCTTCTACCTTAATATTGTTAAAAGGAGGAGTATGATGCGGTGTATTAAACGCTGTTAATAACGGATTTTCGTTCATATCTGTATTTTGATTTTTGCAACTTATTATAAATGTTATGCAAAATAAACAACTATATGCCAGTATTCGTTTCATATTTTATGTTTTTTTTATTTTTTACTCTTAAAACAACCCTCCAAAATTACTGATTAACAAATATTTGACACATGATAAAAGTTCTGGTACAAAAGAATAAAATACGTGTTTCCTCCTACTAAACGTTCTCATACTTAACAGATTTATATTGAAACCTTGTTAAATTATTAAAGTAAAAGGAAGCATAAGTCAGAAAAACAGGCTTTAGTTAATTTTTCGAATTAATAATATACTATGAAACTAACATGTCATTATCTATTAAAATTTCATGAGAGTTTCATGGGACCAATGAAAGAAATAACACACACATGAAAAACTTAAACACCACAAAAACAAAACCAGGTACGATTTGGATTTTAGTTATTGGCTTAATTCTCTTTGTTAGTCAGCAAACCAATGCTCAGAACAGTCTGAGTGAATCAGACCAAAAGAAAGTAACCACTGCAGAAAAGAAAATACAAAAAGCGGAGTCGATAGTAAAAAAAGCAGATAAATACACATCTGAAATTGAAACACTTAAAAATGATGGATCCGTTCGAACACGAAAAATTCAAAAATTAGAAACTAAAGCCAATAAAATTATCATTAAATCTTCTTCTTACTATAAAGATGGATTTGGCAAAAAATATAAAACCTACAGAGGAGCTGTTCTGCAAAATATTAAAGAAGGAAACTTAAGTACTGATTATGAATCAAAAAAAGATGAAGCTCATAAAACTTACAGAATAGGGAGAAAATGGAGACGTAAATCGAACAGTCAGGGGAATGTTGATAAAGGGGTTGAATATTTATTAAAAGCCAATGAAGTTGAAGGTAAAGCCATCCACTCTCTGATTGATATTTTAGACAACGTAGAGGTAGCTTCTCCTAAAGAAGAGATTACACTAGTTGAAGACACCTCCAGTCAATCCAATGATATTGTTGCAATTCAAGCACTCGAACCTGTAACTGAAGAAGCTAATTTTGATTCTACACTAGTATTAGCTGAAGACTCTATTACTCCAACACAAACAGATTCTTTAAAACAAGATATTGCTTTAGTTCAGGACACATTATCAACAACTCCTCTTGTACAAGATACTGTTCAAACAATAGTTTCTGACACTACCTCTGTCTTTACCGAAACAGACGAAACTGCAAGCTCTGTTGAACCTGTAATTGAAGAGGTTGAGGAAGTAATACCTGATACTAAGAAAAATCTAAACACTTATTTTTCGATTCAGTTTTTGGCAGACAAGCAGCCTGTACCGAAAGAAAAAATAACCTCAATGTACAATGGTCCTCTAGAAGTTATAAAACATGAAGCTGATGGATGGTTCAGATATAGTGTTGGAAAATTTACCGATATAAACGAAGCTAAACAAACGCTACAAAGCAGCGGCATTAAAGGTTATGTTGTAGCCTATCATAATAACACAAGAATTTCAACCCGTGAAGCCATAGAAATTATGGGCGGAGAATAATGTACTTAAACTCGATAAATAATATAATACACACACAAATGAAAAAAATTGTTATTCTTATTATTGCTTTTATTGCAACGATTAACATGTCTGCTCAAATTGATATAGGAAAAATATTTGAAGCAGGAACAGCAGATGCCAAGACTTTGGCTCATCCATATCTTAAACCATATGGAGAAATGCTTGGTGTAAACTTAAACTCTGGTTGGTATACTTCAGCAAAAGTACATAAGCTTTTAGGATTTGATGTAACAATTACCGGAGCATATTCTAAAGCTCCTTCCAGTGCAAAAACTTTTGATGTTAGTAAATTAGATTTACAGAGTTTTGAATTAGCTCCAAACTCAACTTCTGAAGCACAAACAATTGCAGGCTCTTCTGATAATCTACCAGTTTTAAGACATAAAGATGATCCTATTGGTGTTACTGATTTTGAAATGCCTGATGGTTCAGGAATGGATTATTTAGTATCTCCAATGGTAACTTTCGGCGTTGGTTTACCTATGGGAATTGAGATTAAAGGACGCTACTGGCCGGAAACAAAAATTGGAGATGCTGGAAAGGTTTCACTTTGGGGAGCTGGCGTTCAAAAAGACATTAAAGATTATATACCTGGAGTAAAACATGTTCCGGTTTTAAATATGTCTATTTTAGCTGCATATACAAACTTTGCAGGTTCTGCTTCTATGGAAAATGTTGGAGGCTTAATATCTAATGGTGAAGTAAGCATAGATGCCAGTGCATTTACAACAAGGTTATTGATTGGAGCTAATTTACCTGTAATTGCTTTTTACACTGGATTAGGATACGGTCGTTGCAGTAGTGACTTTAATGTAAATGGTGATTTTGGAACTACATCTACAGGAGAATCTCTTGAACCAATAAACTTAAGTTACAATACTAATGGTTTCGATTTTAACGTTGGATTACGCCTAAGATTGGGTGTTATTGGCTTACATGCAGATTACTCTGTTGGAGAGTATAGTTCAATTACTGCTGGTTTCGGAATCAATTTCAGATAATATATAAATACAATAGAACTACAAAGCTACCTGATGAGGGTGGCTTTTTTTATGCTCTGACTAAACCAATTTTCAACATCCTTCTGTTCTTATGATAAAATAGAACATTAAAAAATGGACTTTAACCACTTATTTTACTAATTTTCACAGAACTTAGTTCATCTGAACTGAATTAAGTTAAAAACATTTTTTAGAGGTAAAACACAACGCAAATTATGCTCCAAATGAAATTTTGTAGATGGATAGTATATATTACAGCATCATTTATTTCCTTCAATGCAAATAGTCAAAACATACCTGATGATATTAAAAACTGGCTAAGTTCCAGTGAATTATCAAAAATAAAAAAAGCAGAAATACGTATTGATCAAGGTGAACAAATTTTGTTTTCTCAACAATTAAAAGCTGTAAAAGATAGTATCCCTGAAGAAAAGCTCAACTATTTAAACTTATCAGAAGATCTATTAATCAATAAAAAAAACAGTAGACTACTGCTTGAAACTAAAGCGTATTTTGCCTCTGGATACGAATCAAAACTAGATATTTATAAAAACTATCTGGATCATTATTTAAAAGTGGATACACTCAATAAATATCCTAAATCAAATGCTTTAAATGACTCTATCGACATATATATTTCTGATGCACAATTTTTCAGAGATAAGAGTGAAATAAAAGGTAATTTAATTGCTGCTGCCAATGCAATTCACCAGTCTAATATAAACCTTCAATCCGCAGTATTATTATGCGAAAAGGCATTAGTTTATATTAAAAATGGTGAACAAAAAACAGAATTATCATTACAAGACCAAACAGAAAATGAAGATGTTGCAGAAACAAAAAAATTAGTTGTACAAGAAATTACTGACGTTAAGAATGAAAAAGCTTTAAAAGAAATTCAACCAGCTATAACACAACAACCGGTACCAAAGGAACCAACTCCTTTAAAAGCTGAACCTAAAAAAGAGCCCAAAGAAATTAAACCTTCTATAACAACAAATAAATCAACTGAAAAAATTTATTTTACAGTTCAGATTTTAGCCGATAAAAAACCTGTACCAACTGAACGTATAAAAAAAGTATATAACGGAAAACTTGAGATTATTGAAAACCAAGGTGATGGTTGGTATCGTTATAGTTTAGGAAAGTTTAGCAACTATGCTACTGCTAAAAAGGCATTACAAAATGCCAATGTGAAAGGTTATGTTGTTGCATACAAAAACAAAACCCGTATTTCTGTCAGAGAAGCAATAACCTATCTTCAAAAATTAAATCCTTAGAAAGATCAACATGCGAACTAAAATATTATTTACATTACTAATTTCGGTATGCTTTATACAGATTTATGCACAAAAAGATGTGGTGGAATTTCTTCAGTTTCCAGAACCTGAGTACAGAACCCAATTAATGCAACTCTACCTTGAACCTTTAGCAAAAATGCAAAACGGAAACCTAAATTCTGGTTGGTATCATACCGCAAAAACACATCGCTTTTTAGGCTTTGACTTATCATTATCCATGGCAATGACAAATATGAGTGATATTAAAAAGGGATTTTATGTCACAGACTTACCTGATTTTGATAACAATTACACGGTTCTTGCAACAAGTACTCCTATCACACCTAATATTTCTGGCGAAACCAATAACTTATCTGAAATTAAAAATAACTCAACTAGCCAAACAATTACACTGCCTAACGGAAGTGGGTTAACAAAAATATCAACACCAATGATATCTGTTGGCGTAGGCCTACCATATAATATTGAAATTAGATTAAACTATTTACCTAAGTATAATAACAAAGACCTTGGATCTACAACAAAGTATGGTGGATCTATCAAACATAGTATTAAAGAATATATTCCTGGTTTAGACGAAATTCCTATGCTCTCCTTAGCTGTAATGGGAGGATACAGCATCATGAAAAATGATATTGATGTATTATACCCAGCAAGTATTTCAACCGGCCAACAGTTGCATGGTAAAGCATCTGGCTATACTGGCAGAGTACTTGTTGGTATGGACTTAAAAGTTTTTTCAGCTTATGCAGGAGTTGGTTATGGTGCCTCAACTGTTGATTATACATTAAAGGGTCAGTATTATGTTGGTAATACCATTAATCAAATAGAAGAAGTAAATCCTATAACAGTAAGTTATGATTATTCTCAAATCGACATCAATTTTGGCATTAATGCTAAAATAAAATTCATCGACCTATTTGCAGATTATTCATTTGGAGGATACAATACCTTAAATTTTGGTATTGGATATAACTTTAGATAGACCTATCAAAAACAAAAGAACATCAATTTATTTAGATTGATATTCTTTTGTTTTTTTATTTCTGAAAGATTATAAACTATTAAAAGTTAATACCTCATCAATATTTTTCCTCACCTTTTCAGGCGCTTTAATTTCCTGTGGATATCCAATTGTAAGTAAGGCAACTGGTTCTAGACCATCCTCATTTTTAATAATTTCATTAATTACATCAGGATTAAAATGACATACCCAACAAGTTCCTAATCCCAATTCTGTTGCCATTAACGTCATATGATCAATCGCTATAGCAATATCTATATCACAGTGGTCTTTATCATCATACGAACGTTTCCATGATTCTTCATGATTACCATAAATAATAATTACTCCCGGAATCTTATCAAACCAATCTCTGGAATAGGCTGTTTTTACTTTCTCTAAAACTTCATCTTCATCAACAACAACAAATTTCCATGGCTGACGATTTGCTGCAGAAGGCGCCAAACGCCCTGCATTCACTACTTCTTTTAATAATGTTCTGTTAACTTTATTTTCATGATACTTTCTTACTGAGTATCTACTTCGTATTAGCTCTTTAAAATGCATAATGGATAATTTTGAGTAGGCTAAATATATCAAATGTTCTTTGTATTTTTCACCTCTTAATTGCGTTTTTTAAAATCAAAAAAGAAAAAGCTTCATGTTTTTTATTCTGTCAAAGGTTCTATCTTTTTTTCTGTCACCAATTTGGTGGATTTCGATATTGCTCCTTTTATATCTAGTATTACCTAAATTCAAAAAAAGAAAATGGTTGCTAATCTCATCATTCTGTATTTTATTACTTTTTTCTAATCAATTTCTATTCTATCATGTAAGTGGATGGTGGGAAGGAAAACTAGAAAATCCGAATAACATTGAACATTATGATGGCATTATACTATTAGGTGGTTTTTCAAATTACCGTTCAGATGTTGAAAGAATTCGTTTTACAGAAAGTGCCGACAGAATGTTTCAGGCATTAGAACTGTATAAATTGGGCAAAGCAAATTGGTTTATTTTTACAGGAGGTTCCGCAAGAATTATTGCAAAAGAAAAACACGAAGGTGATTTTTTAAAAGACTACCTGAAATTAATGGATATTCCCCAAGACCGATTATTGGTTGAATGGCAGTCGAGAAACACCCATGAGAATGCCGTAGAAACACTAAAAATGCTCAAAGAGAAAGACCTGGATCAAGGTCGTTTTTTATTAGTTACCTCAGGTTTTCATATGAAAAGAGCTCTGGGATGTTTTACAAAAGAAGGTATACATGTTGAACCATACAAAACCGATCCCCTACAAGGAAATCTCAGTCCTGATTTTGCGGATACCATTACTCCTTCTGCGGGTGTTTTAGCAATGTGGGAACGCCTGTTCAGAGAATGGGTTGGATATGTGGTTTATAAAATTAAAGGTTTTGTATAATTTATAATCATTGACCTATTTAACTGTTTGGAGAATGTTACATTGATGATTGTTAAATATGATAAGAATTATAATCCTAACTTTAATATCAATCCTATTTTTAGAGAATTAAATTTCTTTTTAAAATAGAAGAAGTATCAAGATATATTGATCTTAGGTCAAAGAATATTAAATATATCGTATCAAGAAAGCCAACTTAACAAGGGCAAAATGCTCAATTTGGTCTAGTATTATTAAAAACAAACTCAATTACCTCAGCTAAACTCCCTCATTAACGTATCCTTTATGTTTTTGGGATATCACCTCAAACCACCCACCATATACAAGCATAAATGTTTCTGTTTTAAAAATAGACTTTTCATATAATCAATTCAAAAATTATTTATTATAACACACTGGTAGACAAAGACTATTATTACATCAAATAATAATAATGATTTGCATAAAAAAATTGTACATTTAATAGGATTATAGGGGAAATGTTATGTCGAAAAAGAAACAACCTACATACAAGGAACTACAAAAACGTATTTCAGAATTAGAAAGGATTATAGAAAATCAACAAAAGAAAGGTTTACAAAAACCTGACGATTATTACAAACACCTTTTTCAGAATGCTAATTTAGATTTTGCTATCAACGAAATAATATACGACAAAGATAACAACCCTATAGATATAAGAATTCTTGATGTTAATCCTTCCTTTGAAGAATCAACCGGGCTACAATCTGAAGAAATAATTGGTAAAAAAGTTAGTGAATTATTCCCCAATACAGAGCAATATTGGATTGATATATTTAGTAAAGTAGTACAAACAGGAAAATCAGCCACATATGAAAATTATAGTCAGGCATTAAATAGATATTTTGAACTAAAGGTATTCCCTGCTTATAAAGACAAGTTTGCATTTCTCTCTTCTGATGTTACAGAAAAAAGAATTGCAATCAAAAAAATGGAGGAATCAAAAATACATTTCGAGCTACTATTTGAATTAAATCCAGATGCAGTTATCATCATTAAATTAAGTGACTTTACTATAACAAACGTCAACAATGGTTTCTGCCAATTATTGGGTTTCCAGAAAAAAGAAGTAATTGGCCTGACTTCTCAACAACTTAATATATGGGAGTCAAGCAATGCGCGTAACGAAATACTGGATCAACTACATAAATACGGGTATTGTTGTAATTACGAAGCTAAATTTAGGTGTAAATCCGGAGATGTTATTATAGGCATGATATCTGCAAAAATAATTGACATCAATGACGTAAAACATATTTTAGTTGTATCGCGTGATATTACACTAAAAAACAAATTTGAAACTGCACTAAAAGAGAATGAAAAATTATTAAAAACATCTCAAAAAATTGCCGGGTTAGGAAGCTATAAATTTAATATTAAAACGGGTTATTGGAAAAGTTCAGAAATACTGGATTCCATTTTTGGAATCAGCTCATCTTACGATAAATCTATTGATGGATGGGCAAAAATTATTCATCCTGATTGGAGAGAAACAATGATTGATTACCTGCTAAATGAGGTTATTGGTAAAAATCAAAAATTTAATAAGGAATATAAAGTAATAAGGCAAAATGATTTACGTGAGATATGGGTTCACGGGATGGGGGAACTGCAGTACGACAAAAACGGGAACTTACACTATATGAGCGGAACTATAATGGACATAACCAATAGAAAACGTAATGAAATAATTATACAAAACCAAAACACTGAACTTAAAAAACTAAACACTACAAAAGATCTGCTATTTTCTATAATTGCTCATGATTTAAGAAGTCCTTTTAATATTTTAATTAATTCAAACGACCTGCTAATTGATTATTTAACTAATGAAAATATTGATGAAGCTATAAAATGGAGTTCTATCATTAATAAAACTACACATCAAACTTTTGACCTACTTGAAAATTTACTTGAATGGTTTAAAGTTGAATCCGGACAATTAAGACCAACGATATCTGTAAATGATTTAAAATCTATTGTAAATGAAATCACGTCATTATTGTCTGAAAATGCATCTATAAAGAATATTAAAATCAACAATCAGATTATTGATTCATGTGTGATTCATCTTGACAAAAATTTTATAAAAACTGTTTTCAGAAACTTAATCAACAATGCGATTAAATTTACACCAGACAATGGCACTATTTCTATAAGCCATAAAAAACACAAAACTGAATTTGAAATTATTATTTCTGATACAGGAATTGGAATCCACGAAGAAAAGCTATCAACTCTTTTTGAATATAATCTTGCTAAGACAACTAATGGAACATCAAATGAAAAGGGGTCAGGGCTAGGACTTAATCTATGTAAGGTATTAATAGAATTACAAGGAGGTAAAATATGGGCAGAGAGTAAAATTAACGAAGGCTCCTCATTTCATTTTACCATTCCTATTACCTCTTAACCTCAAATGCGAATTAGATTTTGAAATTCACAACGCATAAAAAAAAGAGGGACTAAATCTTATTCTTCATTTTACTTACCCTTGAAACCATATCTGCCGATTGTAGAATTTTAGCTTTAAGATCCTCGGGATAAACCGGATTGTCTTTAAAAAAGTAATCTATGATTTTTAAAGCTTCCACTGAACCATAACCATTTAAAGTAACCTGTACCCACGACATCGGGAAAAACAATGACCCCGTTTCTTTAATTGTTTTGGTTAACTCTAATGCCCCATTTAGGTATTTCATATTGTACTCTTGATGATAAGGGTGGTGAATAAATGCCATTGCTGTGAGCACCCAGTTTTCTTTTTTACGATTTTCCTGCTTGCTTAATCCCTCCACAAAAGCATCAACTACAGCATTATCTTTTGAAAAAACAGGACTTACAAATTCCATCATACCTCTTACATCCTCATCTTGCATATCTTCAGCTATTGACAAAATAAAAGCATCATCTAATTCAGGATCTTTCAATGCCAGTTGCATAGCCATCGTACTCAAATCTCTTTCTGAAAATGCTACTCCTAACATTTCTTTTTTACGAATTACAACCTGTCGTAGCTTTTTCAAACCTTGTGGTGTTAATGTTAAGTTTGCCCAGTTTTTTATCAACATCCTCTTTATACTTAACAAGCTGACTTCATTTATTTTATTCAATAGAACATCCTCCAACTCCGGTGCCATACTATACCTTAAATCGGTATTACTACAACGCCAATAAACAGTAGATAACTGATCACACACTAAGGTTAGTAATTGTTCATTGGTCTCATTTTCTACCAATTTTAAAAGCATGTTTAAATATTTTTCAGGAGTAACATTTCCATTTAAAAGATTTTCATACAAATGCACTAATACACTTCCTTTAACAAGATCATCTTGCCAACGATAAATATTATTTAAAACATACTCTAGTGAAATCGGATCAAACAAAAATAAACCATAACCATTGGCATCAACAGAAGGCAATATAAATTGCGGCTTTGTATCAGCAACCTTTTGTTTCCTCTTTAATAACTCTAATTCTTCAAATTGCCACTGATTATCATTCACTGCTATATACTTTAATCGCTGTGCCCAAACCTTAGTACTATCAGAATATTCGGGTGTTTGTTTTATAAATAACTGATCATCTTCATTAACAAATTCAATGATTGGTCTTCCTGGTTCATTTACCCAGTTTTTACTCCATAACTCTAAATCATATTCAGATAAGTTTGTCAGTATTTTTATTAGATCGTCCCAGGAGGCATTTTTGTAGCTATAGTTTTTTAAATATTTTCTTAAACCCTGCTGCAAAAGCGGTGCTCCCATTAAATTTTCCAATTGGTTCATAACAATTGGGGCCTTATGATAAATAATAGTTCCATACATAGAACCTGCATTTTCTAGATTATCAAGTTGTTGTTCTATAGGATTTGCTGCAATGGTTCTATCCACAGAAAAAGAGGCTGGAAAATGCGACGTTAAAAAAGTTAACTCATGATTTAAATGAGGAAACTGTTCTTTCACAATCTTATCTGCCATAAAATTGGCAAATACTTCTTTTTGCCAAACTCCGCTAAACCATTTCATAGTAACTAAATCACCAAACCACATATGAGCTGTTTCATGGGCCAATAATTGAGCTCGATTTAGGATTTCATTCTGTGTAGGATTTTCACTTAAAAACAACTTCTCCTGGCGATAATAAACCGCTCCAGGGTGTTCCATTCCCGAAAACTGAAATGAGGGAATACAAACCAAATCATACTTTTCAAAGGGATATTTTATATGTGTATAGTTTTCTAACCATTTTAAAGAGTGAGATACCTGATTAAAAACAGCCTTCTTATTTCTCTCAACTTTAGCGGTATCATCCTCCATATAGTACATGGAAATTTTCATCCCATTTTGAACTTCTGTAGTCTTTTCAAATTCTCCAACTGCAAACGACCACAAATATGTACTTAAGGGTTTTGAAGTTGAATATGTGATTCGCTTGGTTGATACAGAAGTCTCTTCTTCCAAATAAGGCAATCCATTTGTAATGGCATTCCAGCTTTTTGGCATGTTAATAACATACGAAACCTTAGCTTTTAAATCCGGTTGATCAAAACATGGAATTGCAGTTCGAGCCCTATCAGGAACAAACAATGAGTACAGATACTTTTCGTTTCGATTTAGGGCTCCCTCTCCCATTTTAAACTCAATCTCAATAGTATTTTCACCCTCTTGTAAATAATTACCCGGAATAACTAAGTGCTCATTTTCTAATAAAAAATAAACCTTTTCATTATTAGCTTTAACCATTAAAATATGATCAGGATCTGACACAAAATCAAAGACTAAAGGACTTACAATATCTTTTTTTAAGAGCTTAATTGTTGATTTTGCCTTAATCGGAGTTTCTAATGAATCCGGAATGTTCATTTCAAGACGATATTCAACATCAGAAATATCATTGAATCTCTTTTCTGCTAATTCTTTTGAGACTCCTTTCTCCAATGCTTTTTTGTCTTTTTGTTTACAAGAGGAAATAACTAACGCTATTATTAAAAGTGAAGTGAGTAAGGTTTTCATTTTATGTTGTGTATTTTGATGATCAAATATATAGGAAGTTTAGATAAAAAAAAACATTAGTCTGAATTACCTGGTTCGTTGATAGATAGATTAGAGGAAAAGATAATAAGTCGTGAAATTGGTCTACAATGTCCAGCTACATTTCTATAAACAATTATTTAGTTCTTGTACTCTTAGTTATAATAATTCCTTGAAAATACGAAACTAAATTGCCTGAGTAACGCGTGTAACTCCTTTCGCCTGATACAGTAAATCTTGTATACGCTCTATATGAATAGACAGTTTTTGTTTATAATCCTTATTTTTGAAACTCTTGAATCAACTATAGTAACAGAAAAATTACAAACTACTTAATATGAAAACTGAAAAAGAGAAAATGGTTAGTGGAGAACCTTATGATGCTTTTTGTGAGGAATTAACAGAAATCAGAACCCAGGTTAAAAAAACGCTTCATAAACTTAATGTTACAGAATATTATACCGACAAATTCCAGGATACTATCAATGAATTATGTCCTAATTCAGCTAAAAACCTAAATATTGTACCTCCATTTTATTGCGATTATGGTGAAAATATTCATGCTGAAGATGGTGTATTTATTAATTCTGGTGGTTGCATATTAGATGGCGCCAAAGTATTTATAGGCAGGAAAACATTAATTGCTCCAGGTGTACACATATATACTGCGCAACACCCGGTAAATATTGAAGACAGAAGAACCTGGGAAGACTGTTTAACTGTAACAATTGGTGAAGAATGCTGGATTGGTGGCCATGCTACTATTTGTCCCGGAGTTACAATTGGCGACAGAGCTGTTATTGGTGCCGGATCTGTAGTTACAAAAGATATTCCGGCAGATACTTTAGCTGCAGGTAATCCTGCAAAAGTAATCAGAAAGATTAATGAGTAAGTGAAAGATAGATGGTACAGGTATAACATTAAAGCTAAAAGCCTGTACCTTATTTAAATTTACCACAAAGAACTGATCTCTACTTTAACTAATTGTACCTGATTACTTGATGGTTCTAACAGAATCTTTTTTTAACAAGAATATATTTTCTTTCCTCAACCTATAAGAACTAGTAATAGAATCAACAATTAAATCATAACTATCATTATCCTTATTGTAATCACCCATTGAATTTATTACTTCGATTTTTCTTATTGTTGAATCATTTAAAAAGGTTGATTTTACCTGTTTCTCTCCATCGGGATATTCATAAAGAGCTGCAAGTTCAAATGGTTGAGCATTTTTATTCCCAATATCAATTAAATAGTATGAATAACAATAAACATCATACTTATAAATAGCCTTTAACACCATATAAAAATTACTTGTTATAATATCAGGAATTGAATGATAATACAATTCTAAATATTCTTTCTCCAACTGAAATTCTTTGTACTGATATAGATAATTTTCATAAAAATCATCATCTATCTTTATATAATCATCATCAACATGCTCATATTGAATTAATCTATCAACTACTTTCTCTTTAACCTTTTCATATTCATTAATGGAATTAACAACTCCTTGACCATATATATCTGAAAGAAAAAACACTATAATACATGTAAGTATATATTTCATTTGATTATAATTCATAAGAGAAATCCATAGGATAACGGCTAAAGTAAAAATATTATCTTAATAAATAATAAACTGATTTAAAATATCATACAAACCAAAACCACTAAATAATTCAGGTGACACCTAATTTTTTCAATAACTTTTTATGGAATCGTAACACTTGATGCATCCTTTATGTGAAAATAGAATCATAAATATTGATTCATGTAAAGTATCATGTAACAATTGACAAATAAATAATAATTATGAGAGTATTAAGCATTATCCTATTAAGTCTGATTTTCTGTAGCACATTTGCTCAGGAAATAACAGAAAAAGAAGTAAAAACTACTGTGAACGAAGTAACTGTGTTTCTTGAAGGAGCTCAGATTATACGAAAAAAATCAGTGGACTTAATCCCTGGTAAAACAATAATAAAATTCGTCAACCTTTCTCCATTTATTGATGCCAAAAGCATTCAGGCTAAAGCCGAGGGCGAATTAATGGTATTATCAGTAAACCATCAACAAAACTATCTCGACAAGTCGCAAAAGTCAACTGAACTTAGCCAATTAGTAAGTCAGTTAGATGATGTTAACGACAAAATAAAAATTGAGGATACCTATTTATCTATTATTAAGGAAGAACTCTCCTTTCTTCAATCCAATAAGGATATTGGAGGTAAAAACGAACAACTAAATGTTACCAATCTTCAACAAGCAGCTGATTTTTATGGCAAAAAACTAACTGATTTAAAAATGAAGGAGATTGAGCGCAATCAAACGCTTAAAACCTTACACAAAAAACGTAATGATTTACAAAATCAGATTAACACCATAACCAGTAAAAAAGATTACCCTACAGGAGAGGTCCTAGTAAAAGTGGACACTAAAAAAGCAGGTAAATATAATTTGGAATTGAATTATCTCGTAAAAAATGCAGGTTGGTTTCCATCATACGATATCAGGGCTAAAAATATTAACGAACCCGTGCAGTTAATTTACAAAGCCAATGTAAAACAGGATACCAAAGTTGACTGGACCAACGTTAAACTTAAGTTTTCTTCGGCAGAACCTAACGTATCTGGTGTTGCCCCTGAATTACAACCCTATTATTTAAGCTACAACATGCGCCCTCCTGTGTACAAAGCTTTTTCCAATACGGTTAATGGTCGTGTATTTGACAATACCGGTCAACCTCTTCCCGGAGTAAATGTTATTGTTGATGGCACAACCATTGGAACCGTAACTGATTTTGACGGCAACTATTCTATCACAATCCCAAACAGCTCTAGCAGTTTAAAATATTCATTTATTGGTTTCAATGAGCAAACATTACCAGTTACTGGTCCTTTTATGAATGTTAGCCTTCAAGAAAATAATACATCTCTTGATGAAGTTGTTGTGATGGGTTATGGTTCAAACGAAGATGTTACAGGAGCAATACAAGGTAGAATGGCAGGAGTTAATGTTAAAAAAGAAAACGTTAAATTCAAAGCTTTAAGCAGTCTTGCTATACCTACAGCTCAGGTAGAAAATCAAACTACTGTTGACTTTGAAATTCATACTCCGTATACCATTAATTCCGACAATAAAAACTACACTGTAGATATGGAGCAATATGAACTACCGGCCTTCTATCAATATTACTGTGTACCAAAAATTGATAAGGACGCGTTCTTGATTGCCAACATTGTTGATTGGGAAAAATATAATCTGTTAGAAGGTGAAGCCAACGTATTTTTTGAAGGTACTTATGTTGGTAAAACATTAATGGATGTACGCTTTGCATCTGATACACTTGAAATATCATTGGGCAGGGATAAGAAAGTATCTGTTAACCGTGAAAAGGTAAAAGACTTTACCAATAAACAATTTATTGGCAGCAAAAAAGAAGAAACCCGTGCATGGAAAACAACAGTTAAAAACAACAAGGCTCAGGATATTAATATGATTATACTGGATCAGATTCCTGTTTCAACCATGGAGGAAATTGAAGTAAGCCTTCAAAACACTTCGGGAGCAAAACATAATACTGAAACCGGAGAGATTGAATGGAAGTTTAAACTGAATGCTAACGATAAAAAAGAACTGGATTTAAAATACGCAGTAAAATACCCTAAAAACAGGAATTTGATTATTGAATAAGTATAATAAAAGAAACTCTCTGTTAATACTTTACGAGTATGAGCAGAGAGTTTGCTATTTATAGAACCTCATCATTTTTAATAAAAAAAATCTGACGCTCTAATTATTAATGAGCATTCATCATACTATTTTATCAATTGGATGATAACAGTATTTATTTACATTCCAAAATAACAGACTTCCCCCCTAAATATTGGAGTTTCTTCTTAAATATTGGCAAAAACCATTATTAGTTTGTCACAAATATCAAAATATTGACTTCATTATTGATAAGATTGACATCCTTAACCGAAATATTAATGTAACCCTTTATAAGAATGGCTCTTTTGGGTAAAATATTAGCGTAAACCTTAAAATAATCATATCAATATCTAATAAATTCATTTCCACCAGTTAAAAATCTTTAGAAACCGGATTTCAACTTAAACCCACAACATTCGTCATATCAAATATCATTATTCAAATACTTAACAATATTATTAATATATTTGCGATATCAACAAATGTATAAATCATCCCAAACCTATTTAAACCAAACAACCCATTAAGCAAATTCAAACAAATCTTATAACTATTTACTATCTATTATGCTAAAAACACTTTTTATATCTGTAATCCTATGCATTACAGTATCTGCAGCTAGTCAAGAAACTGAAAACGTAAACCTTATTGAATATATCAAAGAAGTTCAAAAATGGGACAAACAAAATAATGAGATGGCGCTTTCTTTTTGGATACCCAATGGTTATTGGGAACTTGCTTTAAAAGATAACCCTCAAATAACACAGGCTGTAATTAATCAGATTAAAAATGCTTTTAAAGATTATGTATTCGTATGTGCTTTAGATTTGGATATTAATACGAATGGAACCATGTCATACACACCAGAATCCGACCTTAGAAAAACCATTTTTATTAAAGACAGTACTAACAAAAAATACGATCCTCTTGATAAAGATAAAATATCTGCTGATGCATTATCATTATCAGAAGCAATTAAACCAATGTTTGCACAAATGCTTGGACAGATGGGGGCTGGAATGCACTTCTACTTTTTTAAGATAACAGACAAAAATGGAAACCCAACCATCAACGAATATAAAAAAGGGGAATTTACAATTTGCCATTCAGGAAGAGAATTTAAATACAATCTACCATTAGTAACTTTATTGCCTTCTAAAACATGCCCTATTGATAATGCATCAATGAAAGGGAATTGGGATTATTGTCCTTTTCATGGTGTTAAGCTATAATACTGACCCTAAGCATAAGTCTTAATATAATATGGACCATATTTTCTTATATGGTCCTCTGATATTTAAAAAGCCACTGGAATTACACCATCCAATTTCTCCATAACATAAAACACATTTTCACCTAAGGTCTCCTTTTGTATTTCTTTTGAAAGTTCTTCTTTGTGTGCTGTTCCCCTGGCATTAAAATTAAAATCACGGGTTTTAATTTGAACCACCCCTAAAGTAAAGCCTAATGCAAATATTAAAATACTGATTGCGCCAAATCTTTTCAATTGAATTTCCCCTAATATCAAGAGTATTGTATTTATCAATACCACACCACTTACAATCAAAAATACGTCATAATTATTCCACCACCAGGTATCGCCAAATCCACCTATATATACTTTTGAGGGCCATAAATAAGCCACGCCTCCCCATCCTCCTCCGGGTGTAACCATATCTTCCAACAGATGCATGTTAAAGCCTAAAATAAAAGCTACTACAAAAGGTAATACTGATATGATTGAAGATCTGGATAACTTGAACTTATTTTTTACTAAATACATGATCATACCCAATAGCAAACCAAATAATATTGATGCTAATAATGAGTGAAAAAAGGCATGGTGAGAATACCATAATTTAGCACCAAAGGCTTCATTTCCGGAAATAGTTAAATTGAACCACTTGCCAAAAGTAGCGTCAAATCCACTCCATTTAGTAATCACATCAATATCAGGTAAAGCACCGGCAAACGCCCCTGTCACCAAAATCATAATCTTATTGGTAAACTTAGTTTTACTTGCATTCGCCACAACTGACGCTGCAGCAACTCCCGATAAGGTATGCGTGAGAATATCCATAAGCCTATATTTTTTTACCCAATCCTGATCTATTAAAGCATGTTTCTAACAAAAATCCTATTGCAACACCAATAGTATAACACATTAAATCACTCCACAAAAATCCAAAACCTAATACCAAACCTCCTATCTTTGTATTTCTTATGCCATCAATCCATACTGCATGATAAAGCTGACTTATTTCAATGCCAAATGAAAATAACATTGCATATACAGCAATTGTACATGATCGTTTCCGTTTAAAAACAACACCAAACATCCAAAATACCATTAATGCCCATAAAACATCTCCAAGATATGCCTTTACCCATAATGGAAATTGATCAGCAAAACACCTGGATGCCAAACCTAATATAATGGTTAATACAGTTATTAAAACATAATAAATACGATTTCTGTTCATCCTTAACCTTTATCCTGATTATTTCGAATACCTAATTTACTTTCAAAATAAGACTGCACCTCTATATCTGTCATATTATAGCTTTCTCCTACTCCAACTTTAAGTGTATTTAAATATTCATTGCTTGGCGCATTTATTTCTTCTTTTAAAAATTGTTCATTGGTAAAAGTAAATATAGGATATCCACTTTCTTCACCTAAATACATCAATTTTCCATACCACGCATTACTCAGAAACACACAACTCCCCTGCTGCTGAACATTATAAAAGTCAATTTCAAGATAACCTTCATGGTCATTCTCCTGTTTCACAACATCAACAAACTGATCTATGGTTATCAGATACATTCGCCCAAGAGTAGCTTCTTTTTCATCTGGTTCATTTTTAATAAAGGCCACACCACCTTTACCCCAACTGCTATACTCCTTTGCAAAATACAACGCTCTGTTTATGATAATATTTTGTGTCGCCCTAGGCGCAGTTTTATCAGAACACCCCAAATGCATCTTTTTTGAGCCTTGAGGCATACCTCCTTTTATATAGCATAAAAAGCGATCCTCACATAAATTGGAACCATAGCTGGCATACCATACTAAATCACTGCCTGTATTCTCCATAATTTTAACATCAAAGTACTTTAAGAATATGCACAAAAGTCCTCATACTTCAGTTCTCAGTCAGCAGTCTTCAGTTAACCCTTGCTCTGGTTCAAGTTTGCAACTTGGACTTTTATAACTAGTATTATAATATAGACAGGATTTACTGAATTAACAGGATGTTCTTACTAAAGCAATAGGTCACAAGATGCAATCGTATTTAGATTTCAGTCCTTAATTATTTCCATTTCCAATCTAATTCTTCATGAAAGGGAACAGATAATCTAGCAGCTACACCTTTTATAAAACTTGAAAAATCATGGAGATTTATAATTCTATTTTTAGGAATTATAGCATACTGTCCTGATGAAAACTCTATATAGAAATAATCGTTTGTCTCATAAACTGCTGTAACCTCAGTTAAATTTACTTTACTCTCACCCATATGACTCTTTTCCATTAAAGAATCCTCCTCAAAACGTAACTCTACCGTTTTATCAAAACGATTAGCCAATGTTTCATCAATATATTTTTCAAAATGGCGTTTGTATCTTCTTCTCATCATAAAAGGGTGATAAAAATACCAGCCAACACCAAACAAAAAAAAGCTTATAGCATAAACATCATTTGCACCAAAGAATAAAATAACTCCTAAAATCACATATACTATTGACAATAGTAATCTTGACTTATTGCGACTTTTTACAATTCTGGGTGATTTTGAGGCTGCAAACAATTGCATTTGTAAATAATCTTCTCTGGTTAAAGTATATTCAATAGTCATAAAAATGTTGTTTTATCTTTTAATATTATCTGCTCACAAGTATAACTAATAACCCTATATCTGTAAAGTCTATTATCCATCTTTCCTGATTATAATTTTAATCAACATGGGAATTGTCATCATACATTCCATAAAAATGCCTTTTTGTCACAAAAACATGACAGCCCATTCATGAAACAAAAGCATCTCGTGTCAATTTTTCACCAATATGCCAATTTTATGGCATGGCACAGCATTTGAAATAAAGGAGAACGTATTCGAAAAAGAAAATATTAAGAACTTAAATAAATTTATAATTAAAATGGGAAAAATAATTGGAATCGACTTAGGTACAACCAACTCCTGTGTTTCAGTAATGGAAGGAAGCGAGCCGGTTGTAATTCCAAATAGCGAAGGTAAAAGAACTACTCCTTCAATTGTTGCGTTTGTTGAAGGTGGCGAAAGAAAAGTAGGTGACCCTGCAAAACGTCAGGCTATCACAAATCCTGGTAAAACGATTTATTCTATCAAACGTTTTATTGGTGATAACTTTGATGAAATTCCAAAAGAAATTTCTCGTGTTCCTTACGAAGTAATTAAAGGAGATAACAACACTCCACGTGTAATTATCGACGATAGAAAATATTCTCCACAAGAAATCTCTGCAATGATTCTTCAAAAAATGAAGAAAACTGCTGAAGATTATCTTGGACAAGAAGTAACTGAAGCTGTAATTACAGTGCCTGCTTACTTTAACGATTCTCAACGTCAGGCTACAAAAGAAGCTGGTGAAATTGCCGGTTTAACAGTTAAACGTATCATCAACGAGCCAACAGCTGCATCTTTAGCTTATGGTTTAGATAAGATGGACAGAGATATGAAAATCGCAGTATTTGACCTTGGTGGTGGTACTTTCGATATTTCTGTTCTTGAGCTTGGTGAGGGTGTATTTGAAGTAAAATCTACTAACGGTGATACTCACCTTGGTGGAGATGACTTTGATGATGTAATCATTAACTGGTTAGCTGATGAGTTTTTAAAAGACGAAGGTATTGACTTGCGTAAAGATGCAATGGCTCACCAACGTTTGAAAGACGCTGCTGAAAAAGCTAAAATTGAGTTGTCAAGTGGAAATTCTACAGAAATCAACTTACCATATATTATGCCTGTTGATGGTATTCCAAAGCACTTGGTTAAAACATTAAGCCGTGCTCAGTTTGAGCAATTAGCTGACAAATTAATTCAAGCTACTTTAGAGCCATGTAAAGCTGCTTTAGCAGATGCTGGAATGTCTCCTTCAGATATTGACGAAGTAATTTTAGTTGGTGGATCTACTCGTATTCCTGCTATTCAGGAAATCGTGAAGAAATTCTTCGGAAAAGAGCCTTCTAAAGGAGTTAACCCTGATGAAGTAGTAGCTGTAGGTGCTGCAATTCAAGGTGGTGTATTAACTGGTGAAGTAAAAGATGTATTATTACTTGACGTAACTCCACTTTCATTAGGTATTGAAACAATGGGTGGTGTAATGACTAAGTTGATTGAAGCTAACACTACAATTCCAACTAAAAAGTCAGAAACATTTACAACAGCTGCCGACAATCAACCTTCAGTAGAAATTCATATTCTACAAGGTGAGCGTCCAATGGCAAACCAAAATAAAACAATTGGTCGTTTCCACTTAGATGGAATTCCACCAGCACAACGTGGTGTACCTCAAATTGAAGTATCTTTCGATATTGATGCAAACGGTATCCTACACGTAACAGCTAAGGATAAATCTACAGGAAAAGAACAAAGTATCCGTATCGAGGCATCTTCTGGATTAAGCGATGATGAAATCAAGCGTATGAAAGACGAAGCTGCAGCTAATGCTGAAGCAGATAAGACAGCTAAAGAGAAAATCGATAAGATGAACGGCGCTGACAGCTTAATTTTCCAAACTGAAAAACAATTAAAAGAGTTTGGTGACAAATTACCAGCTGACAAAAAGGCACCTATCGAAGCTGCTCTTGAAAAATTAAAAACTGCACATAAAGCAGAAGACATTGCAGGTATCGATGCTGCTACAACTGAGTTAAACACTGTATTCCAGGCGGCATCTCAAGAAATGTATAATGCAAGTCAGGCTCAAGGTGGAGCACAACCAGGACCTGATGCTGGTCAGCCACAAGGCGAACAAGCTAAAGGCGGTGATGACGAAGTTACTGATGTTGATTTTGAAGAAGTAAAATAATTCAATATTAACCATATATTGAGAGGCTATCCCTTCTGGGATGGCCTTTTCTTTTTATATCAAATCCCACTTTAACCTCCCCAAAAACATATATCTACTTTTAGAATAAAATAGGCACAAATAACGATCAATAAGGAAAAAAATCTGCATCAAAGTCACATTAAACTCACTTCAAAGTCACTTCAAAGTCACATTTAATACAATTTATAATGTATATATTATGTGTTTAATATGTGTTGGGCATATCATTAATATCACTTATAATACACTACAATACCCGGCATTTTACAAAGTGACATATTGTATTCATCAATAACCTATATCGCAAGCTCATCACAATTCGACGCTCCATTACAAAGAAAAAAGTCAGGTATTTATTATATTTATACTCCTTACAAATACACATAAACTTAAAAATATATGTTTAAAAGATTAAAACACCTGAGCATTCTGCTAGGCCTGCCATGCTTACTATTAACTTCAAACATGAGCGCACAACAACAAGAGTTACAACTTTGGCCCAAAGGAGCACCGGGAGCCATAAAAAATAAAGATTACAAAGAATCGCCTACTGATGGCAGGGGCAGAGAAAACAGGTATATTAAAGTAACGGATCCTACTATAAAAGTGTACCTTCCTGATGCTGACAAAGCAACAGGTGCTGCCATATTAATATGCCCTGGCGGTGGATATACTTGTTTGGCTTATGATCACGAAGGTTTTATTTTGGCAGAATGGCTAAAAGAACATGGTATAGCCGGTATTCTTTTAAAATATCGTTTACCAAGTGATGAAATCATGAAACAAAAAGATGTTGGTCCTTTACAAGATGCACAACAAGCCATGCGAATGATCAGAAACAATGCAAAAGAATGGAATATTAACCCTAACAAAATTGGCGTTATTGGTTTTTCTGCAGGTGGGCATTTAGCTTCTACAATATCTACACAATTTGACCGTGATGTATACAAAACTAAAGACACAACCTCAGCTCGTCCAGACTTCTCAGTACTTGTTTATCCTGTTATCAGTATGAAAGAGGGTGTAACACATATGGGATCAAGAATTAATTTAATTGGCAAATCACCTTCTGAAGAATTGATTAACCAATACTCTAACGAACAACAAATTACACCTAATACACCTATGACTTTTATGATTCACTCTGCAGACGATCATGCTGTACCTATTCAAAATAGTTTGGGATATTTTCAGGCCCTTCAGGAAAATAAGGTATCGAGTGAGATTCATATATTTGAAAAAGGAGGACACGGCTATGGCATGAGAGATGTTAAAGGTACACACAAACAATGGCCTTCATTGATGTTGGAATGGCTGAAGATGCATAAGATAATTGATTAATATTAATCAATCCATAATATTTTGGAACCGTTTATGATGAGAACATCTAAACGGTTCTTTTTTTATACAAACACAATAACTGCAGCTAATACCAGCCCGGTAATAATAGTAATGCTATACATAAAAAATATAGCCAACAAACGTCCAAAAACTGTCAGCCACTTTTTCTTGTATAATTTGTGAGCCCCAATTATTGAATAAATCGGAATCAAAAGAAATAACCATCCATTAATTGCACTTGCTACACCTGGCAAAAAGTAACTCAATAACATCATTATAATAAATATAATGAACAAAAAGGAGTGTTGATTAATGGCAAAGATTAAATGTCCGAGATAATACTCGTAGCTTTTCCTGAAAAACAACCAAAGCATTGCGCCGTATAATGGCATTAATAAAAATAAAAACCAGGATAAATACTTGAAAAACTGAGGTAAATAATACTCCGGATGACTATTGATATCTTTAAAATGATCCAATACCTCTTTATCTTCTTTATCCGCTTCCTCTATTTCTGGATTTTTGCTGACTAAAGTGTCTTCTTGGGCTATCTCAATATCTTTTGAATTAAATAATATAAAATTCTTTCTATTATTATTTGCCAATTTTACAATTGCATCACCCGATTGTTTATAATTATTTTCAATAGTATTTAGTGTTACAGTATTTAGTAACAGAAAAAAGATAAAACTTATAAACACATACAAACGGAAGGGAGGCATATATCTAACCCGATGGCCTGCTATGAATTCACTCGCCATCTTTCCTGGCTGAAACAATACTGCTTTAAGCGTTTTCCATAATCGTGTATCAAAAGCAAAAATATTACCCATTAAATCATATAAAAGCAAACCAAAAGGTTTTTCATAATCTTTAACGGATTGTCCACAATTGGGACAAAAATTACCAACAAAAGTTGTGTCACAGTTTTTACAGTTTATAGTTGAGTCTGGTGCAGTAGTATTCATTACCTCATATAATTTGTTAATTTTGCTTGAATATATATATTTTGTTGCATTTTTTAACGATCTGTTCTATAAGATTATGGATTTTAGAGACCGAGTATTTTTAGCTGTTGCAGAAAACTTAAGCTTTTCAAAAGCTGCAGAAGAACTGTTTATTAGTCAGCCTGCAGTTACCAAACATATTAAAGAACTCGAATCTAAACTAAAAAGTACCCTGTTTGACCGAAAAGGAAACAGAATATATTTAACAAAAGCAGGTAAGGTAAATTACGAATACCTTAAAAAGATTAAACAACAATATGCTGAGCTGGAATTTGAATTGGGCAGATTAAACAACACCTTTAAAGGTACATTAAGAATAGGTGCCAGCTCAACTATTTCACAGTATTTAATTCCGGAAACTCTTGCTTCTTTCTATAAACGTTATCCTAAAATTGACCTACATCTATTAAGCGGTAACTCACACGAAATACAGCAAAAACTATTATCTGAGGAAATTGATATTGCACTTATTGAAGGTTCTTCATCTTTAAAAGAACTGAAATACTCCGAATTTTTAGATGATGAAATAGTTGTAGTAACAGGAAACAACAGTGTTTATGCCAAAAAGAGACAAATTGCCATTGCCGACCTTGAGAATATCCCCATGGTATTAAGAGAAAGGGGTTCAGGAACATTGGAAGTCATCCGAAAATCCTTAGGAGAAAACCATATCAACCTGGAAGATCTAAATATTGTTATTCACCTTGGGAGTACTGAAGCTATAAAAAACTTCCTGATCAACTTTGAAGGTGTTGCTCTGGTTTCTGAAAAATCCATCTCTAAAGAAATTGAGTTAAAACAAATTGTGAAACTAAATGTCAATAAGTTAAAGATTGACCGAAAGTTTAGAATTGCTCTTAGACAAGGAACTCCTAGTTATACTGCACAATTATTTATTAACTACCTAAGTAATTATAACTTTTAATTATATTATATAATTTTTTTGTATTTGTTTTAGTTATTACAACTATCTACATTTGTTCTTGTTATAAAAATGTCACAAGATGCAACTAAGTCAAAAACAAATACAGCTTATATATTTCACAATTATTGGTCTTTGTTTTACGCCAATTTTTTCGCCGGCACTTGCCTTAGCTTGTGGAATTATTTTATCCTTAGCCGGAATAAAATATTCAGCTATTAATAATCAAACATCATTAGTTTTAAAGGCATCTATCGTTTTAATGGGGTTTGGTATGAACCTTACCCAGGTTATAGCAACGTCGAAGGAAGGTTTTTTAGAGACGGCTGTTTCTGTAATCACAGTAATGACTGCAGGGTTTCTTTTAACCAAACTTTTAAAAATTGACTCTAAAATTGGATTATTGATTTCAGCTGGAACAGCTATTTGCGGTGGAAGCGCCATAGCAGCCATTTCTAATGTGTTAAATGCTAAAAGTTATCAGGTATCTTTTTCGTTGGTTGTGGTGTTTATCCTTAATGCCATTGCTTTGGTTATATTTCCCGTAATTGGGCATTATTTTGACATGAGCCAGGTTACTTTTGGACATTGGGCAGCCATAGCAATACACGATACCAGTTCAGTTGTGGGAGCCGGAGCCAGTTATGGTAAAGAAGCACTGGAAGTTGCAACAACTGTTAAATTAATCAGAGCTCTTTGGATAATTCCATTGGCTGTTGTAATTTCATTGACTCAAAAAAACAATAGTTCAAGAAAAATTAAGATTCCTGTATTTATTGGATTATTTGTGGTAGCAATTATTGTTGCTCACTTTTTACCTACATGGAATACAACATTTACGCACTTAAATTGGTTAGGTAAAAAAGGAATGATTGCTGCATTATTCTTAATTGGTTCAGATATTTCAATAAAAGATGCAAAAAAAGCAGGAGTTAAAAGTTTTATTCATGGTGTTTTACTTTGGATGATCATAGGAACCACTTCTTTTCTAACATTAACAATTTTATAATTATGACACTATTTTGGATAATTTTAATTGTTTCGGTTGCCAGTTTAATTAAAGGTATTTCAGGTTTTGGTTTTGCATTAGTATCATTACCTCCGCTTTTAATTTGGTATTCACCTGCAGAAATTATCCCGGTGTTAGTCATATGTAACTTTATTTCATCAACTATAATTATCCTTCAAAAAAAGGATAGAAACTTAGTACCTCCAAAAGTAAAACCTCTTATTATAACAGGAGCTGTTTTTACTTTATTGGGGGTACTAATTTTAAAAAATGCAAACGAAGAACATCTGATTCATATTATCAGCATGATATTTATAGCACTTACAGGACTTTCCTTCTTTATTTCAAAATCTCCTGTAAATTATCCGGGGGTTACGTATCCTATTGTAGGTGCGGTTGTTGGTTTACTGACAGGAAGTACATCTGTCAGCGGACCTCCCTTGGCTATTTTTCTTAACTCAGCGAAAATTAACAACCAACAGTTCAGAGAAATTTTTTCATGGTTTAATATAACTACCTCTGTTGTTGCCATTATTGGATATTTTGTAGCTGACTTAATTACTTTGGAATCTCTTAAACTCACTTTGTTGTTTTTTCCATTAATTTACATTGGCACTTATATCGGTAAAAGACTCAACAATAAAATACCTTCAAATATTTTTAAAAACTCCACTCTTGTTTTAACATTAATATCCTGCGTATTTTTACTATTCAAATAATTGTCTGGTCTTTGTTGATTGTTTATAAGTCTTTTTAAATTTGTAGCAAATAATCAACAAACAAAATCACAATGAAGATTTCAGCCATTATTATAGGTCTCAGTATAATTAGTTTAGGAACCATAAATGCCCAGGAACTAGATGTTTTTGGTAATAAAGTTCCTTCAAAACAAACAATTTCATCCAGCAACTCCTCTGCTAAAATCAACCAAAAAGACGAACAAGGCAGAAAGCAAGGTCATTGGGAAAAACGATATAACAATGGAAAGTTAGCCTACTCAGTAACGTTTAAAGACGACATACCTGTTGGAGAAATGAAACGCTTTTACCAAAACGGGAATAAACAAGTTGTAATTAATTACGATGATAAAGGTGAGTATGGAAAAGCTGAAACCTACAATGAGGATGGCAAACTAACTGCAACAGGTACTTATTTCGGAAAAATAAAAGATGGCCTTTGGGAGTATTATTCCTCAGAAGGAAAACTACTTACAAAAGAAAACTATAGCAAAGGCAAAAAAGATGGCTTGACAACCTATTTTTTCAGAAATGGCAAGAAAGCTGAAGAAGTAGAATGGAAAAATGATATTAAAGATGGTATCTGGTATAAATATCACGAATCAGGTAGCATTAAATTAAAAGCAGCGCATGTAAATGGACTTATTGAAGGACCTTATATTGTTTATTTTGAAAATGGCAAAATGGAAGTTCAGGGTAAGTTTGTAAATGGTAAAGAAGAGGGAATGTGGATTATATTTACTCCTGCTGGAAATATTTCTTATAAAATTAATTATAAGGATGGTAAAACACTTAATGAGGCAGATTTTGACGACAAACAAAAATTATTGTTTCAGGAGTTTGAAAAAAACAAAGGTAAACTTAAAGACCCTGAAGAATTCAGACATGATCCGGACTCATACATAAGAGGTATTTAATAGTATTCATAATGCTTACCTATTGAAAAAAAAGTATATAAATATCTTATTCTTACTTTGGGCATTCATCATTCCTAACATGAATGCTCAAAAGTATTTTATTGCATTTACCGATAAAGCTAACAACACCTTTTCAATAAATACACCAGAAGCTTTTTTATCAGAAAGAGCCATACAAAGAAGGGCCAAACAAAATATTGCTATCACAGAAGAGGATCTTCCGGTAACTCAATTTTACCTCGACAGTTTACAAAAAATGAACGTTAATGTTCTTTGGCCATCTAAATGGTTAAACGGGGCCATTATTGAAACTGACAACCTAACTTTAATAGACACAATAACCAGAGTTTCATTCATATCCGAAGCTCGCTTAATATGGAAATCGTCCTTAAAGAACAGCATTTCTAAATTCCCCTCTCAAAAAACAACTGCACCTCTTAAAGCCGATGTTACCAATTTGTATGGAGAAGCTTATAATCAAACGGTAACCATTAATGGACACCTCTTACATCAGCAAGGATACACAGGTGAAGGAATGTTAGTTGCTATTATTGATAATGGCTTTGGACATGCTGATGAATTACCTGCCTTCAATGATTTATGGAATAACAATCAGATTAAAGCATCTGTTGACATTGTAAGTCCAGGAAGTGATGTTTTTAATTCAGATTATACACATGGCATGTATGTACTATCCGTAATGGGAGGCTACATTGAAGGAGAATATCAAGGTGCTGTCACAGGCGCAGATTATATTTTACTAAGAACTGAAGATGACAACAGTGAATATCCGATTGAAGAATACAATTGGGTGATTGCTGCAGAATATGCAGACAGTGCAGGCGTTGATGTGATCAACTCTTCGTTAGGATATTATGAATTCAACGACGCATCTTTCAATTACACCTATAAAGATATGGATGGGCAAACAACAATTTGTGTATCCGGTGCAGAAAAAGCTTTTTCAAAAGGAATGCTGGTTGTAAACAGCGCTGGAAATGAAGGATCTAAATCATGGAAATATATAATCACACCTGCAGATGGAAAAAATGTATTATCTGTGGCAGCAATGGCTGTTGATAGTACTAGAACTTCTTTTAGCAGTTATGGACCTTCATACGATGGAAGAGTTAAGCCTGACATTACAGCACTGGGACTACAAGCTGCTGTTCAGGGAACAAGTGGAGCGATAATTCATTTAAATGGAACCAGTTTTTCAGCTCCAGTTATAGCTGGTTTTGCAACATGCCTGTGGCAAGCCAAACCCAATATCAGCAATAAAGAACTCCTGCAAATTATAAAACGAAGTAGCCATCAATACTACCATCCCGATGACTCATTTGGTTATGGAATTCCAAACTTTTATAGCGCACTTGATTTAAGTAGTTCTACAAATGATTTCCAGACAAAAAATATGTTTAGGATTTCTCCCAATCCTTTTTCCGATAAGATTGAGATTTCACACCGAACAAAAAACTTGTTAAACCTAAAAATCAGCATCTATGATATAACAGGAAAAATGGTAATGGAAGAAAACATTACTTCAAACAATAAACATACTATCAATAATTTGGAAAAACTTTCTAAAGGAATGTATGTTTTACAACTAAAAGATGCGAACCAGAAATACAGTTTTAAGATTATAAAAACCAAGTAATGAGCGAAACTTCACTGTCCTTATTTGAACTGAACTCCAAAATAAAAAGTACTATCCATGAATCTTTTGCAGAGACATATTGGATCGTGGCTGAAATTAGTGAAATACGTGAAGTAAGAAATGGACATTGCTATTTAGAACTGATTGAGAAAGATGAAAAAACAGAACAAATTATAGCTAAATCAAGAGCTAACATATGGGCCTATACCTATAGAATGCTGAAACCTTATTTCATCCAATCTACAGGACAACAACTAACTTCCGGATTAAAAGTATTAGTAAGAGCAAGTATTGATTTTCAGGAAGTTTATGGTTTTAGCCTAAATATCAGAGATATTGATCCCAATTACACGCTGGGCGATATGGCTCAGAAAAAACAGGCCATCCTAAATAAACTTAGCGAAGAGGGTGTGATTGATATGAATAAGGAACTTGAGGTTCCTCTTGTTCCTCAAAAAATTGCTGTAATATCCTCTCCCACTGCAGCCGGTTACGAAGACTTTTGCAACCAACTAAACAATAATCCTCAAGGATACCAATTTTACATCAAATTATTTCCTTCAATTATGCAGGGCGATCAAACGGAAACTTCCGTAACAGCCGCTTTAGATAGAATTTACGAATACGAAGACTTCTTTGATGTAGTTGTTATTATACGTGGTGGAGGTTCAACTTCAGACTTAATGTGTTTTGATAATTATTGGATAGCCTATAACATAGCACAATTTCCAATACCTGTCTTTTCAGGAATAGGACACGAAAGAGACGAAACTGTTGTTGACTTTGTAGCTCACACACGTTTAAAAACACCAACTGCAGTTGCTGAACACATTCTTGAACTGGTTTCAGATTTTGATAACAGATTGGAATTTCTTAAAGATAACATGGTTTCAAATACCCGCGATATCTTATCTTCATATAAATCTATGTTTGAGAGATCTTCAATGCGATTTAAACCACTTGTATCTCATTCTTTGACCAAGCAAAAGAGCATGCTTGCAAACATGGCGCATCAATTAGAAAATTATTCATCTTCTTATATTAAGGATAGAATCAATTATCTGAACATTATTTCTGAAAGAGTTAAAACATCATCTATTAATCGCATTCATAACGAAAAGCGTATCATTAATCAATACCCACAAATATTAGCATCCAAAACCAAATATTTCTTTTCTGACCAAAAAGCTCAATTACAACTTTTTGAAAAAACAAACAACCTGTTAAACCCTATCAATATCTTAAAAAAAGGTTATTCTATTACCTATTTAAATGATAAGGCTGTAAAGAATTCTACAGAGCTTAAAAAAGGTGATAAAATCACAACTCAATTATTTGATGGCAAGATTGATAGTACTGTTGAATAAGTAATTAGCGATATTATCTACCCTTACTAACATTTTAAAAATAATTTTCGACCTTTGTACCAAATTTACAATAAAGAAAATGAACAAGAATACTCCTAAAAAATTCACTAAGGATACAAAAAATACAGAACACAAATCTTCTGACAAAGAAGTTGTTCCAAAAAAACAAACAGACAACACTGCTATTAGATTGAATAAATTTATTGCTAACGCAGGTGTTTGTAGTCGTCGTGAAGCTGATAAATTAATTAGCGAGGGACTTATTACTGTCAACGGTGAAGTTGTTTCAGCTGTTGGCACAATGGTAAAAACAACAGACAAAGTTGTTTATGATGGTAAAGATTTAAACCCTGAGAAACTGGTTTATGTATTATTAAATAAACCTAAGGATTGTGTAACTACTTTAAGCGATCCTCATGCCAAAAGAACAGTTATTGATATTGTAAGAAATGCTTGCTCTGAAAGAATATATCCTGTAGGTAGATTAGATAAAATGACTACTGGAGTTCTTTTATTAACAAACGATGGTGATTTGGCTAAAAGACTCACTCACCCAAGTCATGAACACAGAAAAATATACCATGCATTTTTAGATAAACCTATTACTAAAGCTGATTTAAATAAGATAGAAACTGGTTTTGAGTTAGAAGATGGTTTTATTAAATCAGACAAATTAAGTTTAGTAAAAGACAATCCTTTGGAAGTTGGTATTGAAATACATTCCGGAAAAAACAGAATTGTAAGGAGAATATTCAAGCATCTGGGATATGAAGTGGTTAAGCTTGATCGTGTTTACTTTTCAGGATTAACAAAAAAAGATGTGCCCCGAGGGAAATGGAGATTTCTTACTCAAAAAGAGATTACATTCCTAAAAGCCGGGATTATGAAATAAATTACAAAACAAAACTTAAACAATATATAATTATGACATTAATCAAATCCATATCTGGAATTCGAGGAACTATAGGAGGATTGCCAGGAGAAGGCTTAAGTCCTTTGGATGTAGTAAAATTTACGGCTGCATATGCAACCTGGGCTAAAGAATATACAAACAAAGAAAAAATAACAATCGTAGTTGGTCGTGATGCAAGGATTTCAGGACCTATGGTTGACAAAGTTTTAGTAGGAACCTTAATGGGATGTGGAGTCAATGTAATAAACTTAGGCTTAGCAACTACACCTACCACAGAGTTGGCTGTAACCATGGAAAATGCTGATGGAGGAATCATTTTAACAGCAAGCCATAATCCTAAACAGTGGAATGCTTTAAAACTACTAAATAATAAAGGTGAATTCCTTAACAGCGAAGATGGTAAAAAGATTTTAGCCATTGCAGAACAAGAGGCTTTTAACTTTTCTGAAGTTGATGAACTTGGTATTGTTGAAGAAAACGATACCTATATCCAAAAACATGTTGAACATGTTTGCAATTTGGAACTAGTGGATGTTGATGCCATAAAAAAAGCAAACTTCAAAGTTGCCATTGACTGTGTGAATTCTGTTGGAGGAACATATTTACCTCCTCTTTTGAAAGCCCTAGGCGTAAGTGAAGTTATTGAACTTTATTGCGAACCAAACGGGCAATTCCCTCACAATCCGGAACCTCTTCCTGAAAACTTAACTGAAATTTCTGCTTTTATAAAGGAGCAAAAGGCAGATGTTGGTTTTGTTGTTGATCCGGATGTAGACCGCTTGGCCATTGTAAATGAAGATGGAAGTATGTTTGGTGAAGAATATACACTTGTCGCTGTATCAGATTATATTTTAAGTCAGCAAAAAGGCAATACTGTTTCTAACCTATCATCAACTCGAGCATTAAGAGATGTAACAGAAAAACACGGAGGACAATATACTGCAGCAGCGGTTGGAGAAGTTAATGTTGTAAGTAAAATGAAAGAAACCAATGCGGTAATTGGTGGAGAAGGTAATGGAGGCATAATCTATCCAGAATCTCATTATGGTAGAGATGCGTTAGTTGGCATAGGACTTTTCTTAACTCACCTTGCCAAGTCCGGTAAAACTTGTTCTGAAATGAGAGCTTCCTATCCTGAGTACTTTATTTCTAAAAACAAAATTGAGTTAACACCAGAATTAGATGTAGATAAAATTCTTGTTGACGTTAAAGAGAAATATAAAAACGAACAAGTTAATGACATAGATGGTGTAAAAATTGATTTTCCTGAAAAGTGGGTACATTTAAGAAAATCTAATACTGAACCAATAATCAGAATCTATTCTGAAGCTCAAAATGAAGAATTAGCTGAAGAATTAGCCGAAATGATTATTCAAGACATAAAAACAATAGCAGGAATTTAAACTATACATCCCCATATTAAAAACGATATGGGGATTTTTTTTACTTATTAATTTATGCTGATGTGAGTTCCTTTTAAAGTAACTATAACCTTTATAAACACCTTATTACTAAATAAATTTTTCGATATTATTGATCAAACGGTTTTTGTTTAACAAAATAGGTTGTTATATTTAGTGCTGAATTCATTTAGCTAAACTTATACATAATGTTTAAAAGAAAAACCCCTAAAAGGATAGCAATCCTTCTTCTTTTTCTTGTTGTTATATTCGGTGCATACAAAGTAATATTTACAACAACCAATACCGACACCCTAGTTACCACAAACGTACTTAAAGGCGATTTTCAAACCTTAGTTTACAGTACTGGTCAATTACAAGCTGAAAAGTCTGTATCGATCAATGCCCCTTCTGAACTTTCTGCTCGGCTTATTAACATATATGAGATTAAAGTAACAGACCTGATTGAAGAAGGTACTGTAGTTGACTCAGGTGATTATGTCGCTTCATTAGACCATAGTGCAGTTGAAGAAAAACTTACTTCAGCACTTAGCGATTTATCGGAAAAACTGGATGCCTATGATGATGCAAAAATAGATACTAATATTAATCTTAGTAATTTAAGAGATGAATTGGTTACTTCGCGTATCGATCTTGAAGAAAAGCAATTAATACTTAAACAATCAGTTTATGAATCTCCAGCAGTGATCCGACAAGCGAATCTGGACGTAGAAAAAGCTCAACGCAAACTCGATCAAGACCTTAGAAACTACGAATTAAAAAAGCAGCAGAATAAAATTACAATGGCCAGAGCCGAAAGTGCTGTAGAACGAACCCGAGCTCAAATTAAAGAAATCAGAGATTTATTTGAAGCCATTGACATAAAAGCACCTGCTCCCGGAATGTTGATTTATGCATTTGATCGTATGGGAAACAAAATCAAAGTTGGTTCTACAATTAACCGCTGGATGCCTAAAATAGCTGAACTACCTGATCTTACTTCTATGATTTCCAAAACATTTATCAATGAGATTGATATTAGTAAAGTTAAGAAAGGACAAAAAGTAAAAGTTGGTGTTGATGCTTTTCCTGAAAAGGAGTTTGATGGAGAAGTAGTTGAAGTTGCAAATATTGGTCAGGTGATACCTGGTGGCGACACAAAAGTTTTTGAAGTAACCATTAAAGTTTTTGGCTACGACAAAGATTTAAAACCTGCTATGACAACATCAAATATCATTAGTTCAACAACCTTACAAGATGTCATTTACATTCCTCTGGAAGCTGTATTTCACAACGATTCTTTAGCCTATGTAATCAGAAAAAAAGAACCTTCAGAAAGACAAATAATAGAACCTGGCGCAGAAAATGGAAATTATGTTGTGGTTAAACAAGGATTATCTGAAGATGAAGAAATTTTAATGCATGAACCTTACTTTGAGGATGAAGAGGATATTAACTTTATCGGATTAGACATTTATAAGAGTTTAAAAGACTCCAGTACTATTGCAGAAACAACAACCTTATCAGTATCTAATCCAAACTAAGCATGAAAGAATTACAAAGACTTTACAGGCGATATATACATGATGTAATTATTGCTATTGAAGCAATAATGGCCAATACCGTAAAATCGCTACTTACCGGTTTAGGAATTATGTTTGGTGTAGCTGCAGTAATTAGTATGCTAGCCATTGGTAAAGGTGCCCAACAAGAAGTTTTAGAGCAAATAAAACTGGTTGGAGTCAATAACATTATAATAACTCCGGTTAAAGATGACGTAGTATCCGATTCAGATACATCTGGCGATGAAGACTCAGAAAACAAAGGGAAACGTAAATCCCGAGGATTAACATTACAGGATGCACAAGCCATCATACAAACAATTCCTTCCGTGGCTCAGGTTAGTCCTGTCATTTCAATGAACTATTATGCAGTCAACGAAGGGAAAAGTTATCCAATTGTTTTAGAGGGAGTATCTTCTGATTACTTTTCGCTACTGAATATTACAATTGAAAACGGTAAAATTTTCAATCCTGTTCAAAATACAAAAGGACTTCCGGTTTGTGTTATTGGTCAGAATGTAAAACAGAAATTCTTTAATCAGGAAGACCCGGTTGGTAAATACATTAAGATTGGAGAAAACTGGCTTGAAATAGTCGGAGTTGCAGAACAACGCGACTTTACAAGTTCTGCTTCGGATGAAATGGGAATCAGTTCATCGGACAATAAGGTTTTCATCCCTTCAAAAACTTTACTCATGCGTTTTAAAGACCGCTCCCGAATTAATCCGGAAGTATTAGAAAGAATGAGTCGAGGCAGAGGACGAGGAAATGCAAGCAGTGATCAGGCAGAACAGAAAATACAAAATCAGCTTGATAAAATTGTGGTTCAGGTTAAAGAAACAGAACAACTCAACGTTACTGCTGACATCATAAAAAGAATGCTTTTAAGAAGACATTTTGAAATGTATGATTTCCAGGTTACTGTTCCTGAATTACTCTTAAAGCAACAGCAAAAAACGAATGATATTTTCAATATTGTACTTGGAGCTATCGCTGGAATTTCTCTATTAGTAGGAGGTATTGGGATTATGAATATTATGCTGGCGTCTGTTTGGGAACGAATTCGGGAAATAGGTACTAGACAGGCCATTGGTGCTTCACGAAAAGATATCATAGTACAGTTCCTGGCTGAATCGACATTAATCAGTGTGGTAGGTGGACTAATCGGAATATTTCTAGGCGTAACATTTGCCTATATTATTGAGATAACCGCAGACATCAAAACTATTGTATCGGCATTTTCAGTTATTGTGGCTTTTGGCGTTTCAGCTACAGTTGGTGTTATTTTTGGTTATTTACCTGCAAAAAAAGCTGCAGAACAAGATCCGGTGGAATCATTAAGACACTGATTTTAAAATTCATTATATAAAAGACTCAAAGTTAAAGCTTAAGAAATTAACCTTAAGACCTGAAAACTAAACAAATCAAGAAATGAAACAATTCATAATATTTACATTTTTATTTTTGAGCATATTTCAAACTCAAGCTCAGGAAGAAAAAGAAGTACATTTAAAACTAACGCTTGACGAAGCTATAAAAATTGCAGAAACACAATCTATTTATCAATTCAGGCAAAAGAATATGTACCTGGCCAGATATTGGAATTACAGAAGTTACAAAGCAGAAAAACGGCCTTCGTTAGTATTAAACACAACCCCCATTAATTACCAAAGAACAATTACTACGAGATATGAGAATGGAGAAGATGTTTTAACTCCTTATGAAAACTTTACATCCAGCGGATCTCTTGATCTTACTCAAAACATTACTTTTACTGGAGGTTCAATATCTGCAAGTAGTGATTTTAGACGAATTGAAAATCTGGAAAGTGGTAACCTTTCCTATTCTTCTGCTCCAATTTCTATTGGTTTAAATCAGCCATTAAATGGATACAATGAGTTTAAATGGAAATCGCTCATTGCACCTTTAGAGTTTGAACAAGCGAAAAAAGCATATTTACAAAGTTTACAGGAACTTTCGCTTAGAACAGTAAATATGTTTTTTGGATTAGCAGAAGCCGAAATAAACATAAAAATTGCAGAAACAAACCTTTCTAATGCCGACACATTATATCAAATAGGAAAAGGTCGCTTTGAAATTGGAACCGTAACACAAGATGAATTACTTGATCTGGAACTTGGGTTTTTAAATGCTAAGATGAATTTAAGTCAGGCAAAACTTAATTTAGAGCAAGCTAATTCAGCCATAAACTCATTTCTTGGTCTAGAAAAAAACGTTCACCTGGAATGCATTATCCCTTCATCAATTCCTTCTTTCAAAGTAAAGGTTGATCAGGCTATTACTAAAGCGTACGATAATAATCCTGACCTTCTCTCCTATCAACAGCAACTTATTGAAGCCAATAGACAAATTGCACAGGCACGTGGACGAAATGGTATCGATGCCAATGTACAGGTAAATTTGGGATATAATAAAAACTCTCAAGAATTTAACGATGTATACAATGCTCCATTTGATAATCAACAGATTGCAAGACTTTCTTTAAACGTACCTATTATTGATTGGGGATTAAAAAGAGGACAGGTTCAGATGGCAAAATCGGACAAACAAGTTACAGAAGCTACCGTAAGACAGGCTAAAATTGATTTTGAGCAAAACGTATTTATGGAAGTGATGAGATTTAATATGCAGGAAGATCAAGTTAAAATTGCAGCTAAAGCAGATACCATTGCCCAAAAAGGATATGATGTAACTAAACAACGTTTTTTAATTGGTAAGGTTGATGTGATTAAATTAAACTCTGCCAGAAACTCAGTTGATGCTGCCAAGAGAAACTACATTCAAAGCATTCAAAATTATTGGCAAAGTTATTACAATATAAGAGAGATTACACTCCACGATTTTGAAGATAACTCAACGTTAATCAAAGAACTGGACTATCTTTTGCAAAGATAACCTGTTCCAAAATCAGATTTTAAATTGACACGAATATTTAATAATTAGCTCCTTCGAAACACCATTGTGAACTAATTAGATTTACATGAAAAACGCTTAGGCATGAAAAAAATCATTCATAATAAACCTCTTTTGTATGGCTCTATTTTTATTATAGTTATCGCTTTATCCTGGTGGTTCTTTGCACATGATAATATAAATAATAAATCAATCGCAAAAGTTGAACTCTCAACATTTACACAGGAAGTTATTGCAGAAGGAGAGATTGTTGCACAGGAATATGAAACCATAAATATTCCTGAAATCATGAAAAACAATGAGTTAGAAATTTGGTATCTAAAAATAACAGATCTTGTTAGCGAAGGAAAAAAAGTTCATAAAGGTGACTTTATTGCCAAATTAGATCCTACAGATGTGGAAAGTCGAATTAAAACAGTAAGCGACAATATTGAAGAGTATTCAAACAATCTTCAAACTGCTAAACTTGATAGCGCTATTGAATTAAGTCAGAAACGAGATGCCATAATTAATGCAAAAGATAATTTAGAAGAAAGTAAAATTACGGTTGAACAGTCTAAATATGAATCAAAAGCAACTCAACGCCAGGCTCAAATTAGCTTAAAAAAAGCCAATCTTGATCTTAAAACTGCCCAAAGAAACTATAGCAAGGAAGTTCAAAAACATAAAAGTAAAGTTGTTCGAATAGAGAAAAGATTAGCACACGAAACAAATATTAAAAAGCAGCTTGAAGAACTAAAATCTAAATTATATGTAACCTCACCATCCGATGGTATGGTTGTTTATGGCAAAAGTTGGAGAGGTAGAAAAATTAAAGTAGATGATGAAGTTGGTCGATGGCAACCTGTAATTGCTACAATTCCAAATTTAAACACTTTAGAGTCTCAAGCTATTGTAAAAGAAATCGATATTTCTAAAGTTAAATTAAACCAAGAGGTAAACCTATCTATTGATGCATTCCCTAAGGAAATTTTCAAAGGTAAAATTACGAAAATAGCAAATATTGGCCAGTCAATTTCCGGCACCAGAATGAATGGGTTCACAATATTAATTCATATTGAAAACACCAATAAAAAAATTCTTCCTGGTATGACAACATATAATAAAATAATTGTTTCTAACATTGACAGTGCATTAGTTATACCCAGGGAAGCTGTATTTGGAAATGATTCCACTAAATATGTTTACAAAAAGAATCTGAACAATATTAAAAAAGTAAATGTTATTATAAGTGGTGAAAATGAAACGCATATGCGAGTTATTAAAGGATTAAAAGAAGGAGATAAAGTTTTATTAGAAGAACCTGAAGTTTAATTAAAAATAAGCATCTTACTTAAAAACTATAGTATTTATAATTAATGTTGTTAAACATCACATATAATTGAAGAAAAATATCTGTAATTAAAATCAACTTAATATATTTGTGATTCTTATTTATAAGAATATCACTAAACAGAATATAGAAAAATTTAAAGTAATACAATTATGAAAGTAACTGTAGTAGGAGCAGGAAACGTAGGAGCTACTTGCGCTGACGTTTTAGCTTACAGAGAAGTAGCTAATGAGGTAGTTCTAGTAGACATTAAAGAAGGTGTTGCTGAAGGAAAAGCTTTAGATATTTGGCAAAAAGCACCAATTAACCTTTATGACACACGCACTATAGGTTCAACAAACGACTATGAAAAAACAGCTGGATCTGACGTAGTTGTAATCACTTCAGGTTTACCTCGTAAACCAGGGATGAGCCGTGACGATCTTATTTCAACAAATGCTGGAATTGTAAAAACGGTTACAGAAAATGTTGTTAAACATTCTCCGGATGCAATCATTGTTATTGTTTCAAATCCTTTAGATGTAATGACTTATCAAGCTCATATCAGTTCTAAATTCCCTCGTTCACGAGTAATTGGAATGGCTGGTATCCTTGACACTGCACGTTACAGAGCTTTCTTAGCTGAAGAATTAAATGTTTCTCCAAAAGATATTCAAGCGGTACTTATGGGTGGTCATGGAGATACTATGGTTCCACTTCCTCGTTATACTACAGTTGGAGGTATTCCGGTTACTGAATTAATTGAAGAAGAAAAACTAAACGCTATTATTGAGAGAACTAAATTTGGTGGTGGTGAATTAGTTAAATTAATGGGTACTTCAGCTTGGTATGCTCCAGGATCTGCTGCAGCTCAAATGGTTGAAGCAATTGTTAAGGATCAAAAAAGAGTATTCCCTGTTTGTATTAAACTTGAAGGAGAATATGGAATTGATGATTGTTACCTAGGAGTTCCTGTTGTTCTTGGTAAAAATGGTGTTGAAAAAGTGATTGAGCTTAAACTTAATGATGATGAAAAAGCTCTTTTAGAAACAAGTAGACAACATGTATTAGAAGTAATGAACGTTCTTAACAAGTAATAATAATTACTTATAAAATATAGCCCGCTGCGAAAGTAGCGGGTTTTTTTATTTACTTTTTTCCAAATTTTTACGTTATTTTGATAATATATAATCACAACACAACAATTTAAATATGAATGCCGTGAAAAAACCATTTTTTAAAGCTCTCTTTTTTAGTGCTATTTTCGTATTCAGTACAATAGCAATTAGCGCTCAGGATGAAAACGCAGAAAACAAATCAGGACTGGACTCTGGAACTCTTGATAGTCAGTTTAATTACATCACTAAAAAATCCGAATCCTACGAGGCTTATCAAGTTGTAAAAAGAACCTGGCTGCATAAAATTAAAGCCAACACACTTGATTCAATCAAAGTACTGAAAGAATCTATCACAAAACTTGAAACTGAGAGCGAAAATCAGAAAAGCGAAATCAATAGTCTTAAAGCTGATCTGAAAGAAACAAACGAAAAACTGACTTTAGTTTCAAAACAAAAAGACAGTTTTGCATTTTTAGGTATTTTAATGGGGAAAGGTACTTATAATGTTATTGTTTGGAGTTTGGTATTTGTTCTTGCTGCAGCTTGTGTTATCATGTTCTTATTATTTAAACGTAGCCATGCTGTTACAGCTAAAACCAAGCAAGATTTAATTGACAAACAAGAAGAGTTTGATGCGCATAGAAAATGGGCTCTTGAAAGAGAACAAACATTAGCAAGAGACTTGAATAAGTTAAAACAAAAATATAAGGGGCTTGATTAAGTCCCTTTTTTTATTTCTCCCAAACTATCCGTTCATTTTCGAACACTATTTCGTGCTATTTCGTTCATAATAAAATCCTACAAGCCCTTCCTCCTCTTCCATAAACACCTATCATTCTGTTTTTTACATTTTTCGGCACAGAAAATGAAATCTAGTTATCAGATTAAACAAATAACTGGAGGATAAAGCAATGAAAACACATGTAAATCATCATCACTATTTAAATGTAATTGGAGTATTAATTACCGTAACTGTTCTTTTATTAGCATTTGGAATTTATAAAACATTACAATTTCAAGAAAGAGAAATGTTTAAGTCTTATGAGTACACTTCAGAAGCATCATCTACTATTTATGAAGCACACAGAAACCAATTACCTACAACTGCAGAATTTGCAGAAGATGAAGCTGCTCTAGAAATAGAAGATTGGATGTTAGATTACTCATCATGGTTAACAGAACCAACAACAACAAACAATATAAATGCTTTTTCAAACATTGAAGAACCATTAGTAATTGAAGACTGGATGCTGAATACTTCTGAATGGTTTACAGCATCAGCCACATCAAATTTCGTAGCAACTGAATATGCTGAAGAGGCTCTTGTTATTGAAGATTGGATGTTATCAACAGATGAATGGTTAACAACTAGTCCTGCATCATTATTCTCAGAAGCTGAAACTGAATTAGAATTGCAATCATGGATGCTATCTGTTGAAAGTTGGGATGTTCCTGTTGTAACTAATGCGCAATGGGAGGAACTTAACGCTGTGGTTGAAGAAGAGTTACCTATCGAAAACTGGATGGTTCAATGTTGTACTTGGTTAACACCTGAACAAATGAATCAAGAAGAACTAAGTAACTTTAGCCAGAATATTATGGAAGAGGAACTAATTATTGAAGCTTGGATGACTGATGTTGACAGCTGGCTTATTGAAGAAAATGAAATTACAACTGAAAAGGAACAGGTTTAATCTTAATCCATTGCTTATCCAAACTTTATATTTTGGCATATTAACCTACATAATAATTCCCACCAAACCATCCACAGAAGCCATTCTTAAAATCAAGAATGGCTTTTATTATAAGATAACTCTGAGTTTTTATCTTCATTGTCACCTCTTTTCAATACAAATCTGTTGTAATAAGAAAACAATAGTGTAGTTACTGGTAAAGCAACAAGCATTCCTAATAAACCTAACAAACTACCCCATATTGACAATGACAATAAGATAATTGCAGGATGAAGTCCATATACTCGCCCCATAATTTTTGGAACCAAAATCGTTTCCTGAATGATTTGTACAACAGCAATAACAATTAGAGCCATCAGAATCACATGCCAGTAACTTTGATTGGTTTCCATTGCTTTTAACAATGAAAGTAATGCAACCGGAACCAAACCTACAACTTGTAAATAAGGAACTATATTTAAAGCTCCTATAAAAAGACCTATAATAATAGCCAATGGTAAACCAATTATTTTAAATCCTATAGCTAACAATACGCCAACAATCAATGCAATTAATCCCTGAGCTCTGAAATAAATATGCATTCCAGTAGTAAGGTCATCAAACACTTCCATCACTGGTTCTCTAAAGGTTGGAGGAACTAATTTTGGCCATCCATCAGATATCTGTTTAAAATCAATTAATAAAAAGACTAAATATACCAGTATGATCAACAAACTCATTAATCCAATTAAAAAGTTAACTGACCCTGAAAATATATTCCATGCCTGCCCTAATACTTTTCTTAAAGTAACAGCAACGCTTTGCGGACTTAACAAATCAGTAAAATCAGTTTGGTTAATATAATCATTAGCCCAATCAACAGTTTCTTTTGGAAAAAAACCTGAAAATGAGGAATCCTGCAAATATATTTTCAGCAGCTCTACCATTTTCGACATTTCTGAAATGAATTGAGGGATCAGCCAAAGGGCAAGAAAATATAAGGATCCAAAAACAATTATCAAACTAATAAAAACCGAAAGTCCCCGGCTTTTAAGCCTTACTTTATATTGAAGAAATTCAACTAATGGGTTGATAAGATATGCGATTAAAACAGCAACTAAAAAAGGAATTAAAACACTACTTAACCGTTGCAATAGAAAATAAAATCCAAATAAGAATCCTACTGATAGTAATATCCGAACAACTCTGTCAAAAGTAAATGGTTTTGATTGAAAATCCATAATTTAAAATTTTGGAGCAAGATAAATATTTAAGCCAGTTTTTACTACAGTTCATTCATTTTGAAATTATCTTTGCCTTGAATTAATAGATTTCAAGGTACCTTTGTGAACTTATGTTAATTTTTGTATTTATTTATAAATATTCTAAAGGTATTTTTGTTGGAACATGGAATATTATTTGTTATTTTACAAGTTGACGGAATACTATTTTATTCGAAAAAACGTTAAAGAACTATAACCATTAACACACAACATTTTAAATGAAGAGAGCACTATTATATCTATTTATAATACTTTTACCTTTATCCTTTTTTTCTTGCGAAAGAGAGTTTGAGTACGCAAACGGGGTGCATGGTTTAAGCTTTTCTGTAGATACTTTAATGTTCGATACAATTTTTTCGTCTATTGGATCTGTAACTCGCAATTTTAAAATTTACAATACTTACGATCAGGATTTAATAATCAACTCCATTGAATTAGCTGGTGGTGATATAAGCGAGTTCAGATTAAACATTAATGGTTATCCCGAAAACCGTGTTGAGGACATTAAAATAAATGCTCTTGACAGTTTATATGTATTTGTTGATATAACTGTTCAGCAAAATGAAAATTCTCCATTTGTTGTAAATGATTCTGTTATTATAAATACAGGAGAAAAAAAACAAAGTGTTAAGCTTATTGCCTATCCTCAGGATGTTGTTTTACTACAAAAAGAAAAAATTAAAACAACTACATTTACAGCTGATAAACCATACCTTATATATGACTATTTAGTTGTTGACAGTACAGAAACACTTACAATAGAACCGGGGACTAGATTATACTTTTACAATGATGCTCAATTAATTGTATTTGGAAGCATGCAAGTAAATGGAACAGTAGAAGAACCAGTAAAATTTCTGGGGCATCGCCTAGAAGAGTGGTATGCTGATAAACCTGGCCAATGGGGACAAATTCAATTCATGCCAGGAAGTTCAGATAATTTTATTCGTAACGCTGAAATTAAGAATAGTTCAACAGGCCTTTTTGTTGATTCTGTTGGGCTTGGAACAAAACCTCCTTTAGTTATTGAAAATACCACCATTAACCACATTACAAATTTTGGGATTATTGCACAAAATTCAAATATCATAGTTAGTAATTCTGTTATTGGCGATTGTGGATATCATTCTGTTGCACTGACTTTAGGAGGAATCTATAATTTTTATCATTGTACCATCGCAAACTTTTTTAACTGGAGTTACAGAAGTACTCCTGCCTTATTTTTAAATAATTATTATACTGATGATGAAGGTGAAGAAGTCATTAATCCTCTAATAGAAGCCAACTTTTATAACAGTATTATCTATGGTAGAAATTATAGCGAAATTGGTTTTGACTTTATTGAAACTGATGAAAGTGACGATTTATTAAACAACGGGTTTAATTACTTATTCAAGGATTGTTTATTGAAATCAGGAGATTTGGATATGAGCGACAACAGCAAATTTAAATCTATAACTGCTAATGAAGATCCTAATTTCATTGATCCTTATAAATTTAATTATCAACTTGATACTCTTTCTCCATGTAAAGATATTGGCGCTATTGAAATTGCAAATGATTTTCCCAATGATATTTTAAATACCAGTAGAATTAAAGATTCCGGTCCTGATTTGGGAGCATACGAAAGAATTGAAAATGAATAAAATCTGCCTTAACCTAATCCTAATAATTATTACTACTTACACTCCAATTCATAGTCAACAAAATTATAATTCATCAGCAGACCAAATAGGTATTTTATTTTATAACGTTGAAAACTTATTTGATACACATAATGATTCTATAAAAGAAGATGAAGAGTTTTTACCTGAAGGATTAAGACATTGGAATTATGGGAAATATGAAACAAAAATTCAACATATATCTCATGTAATATACGAATCGGGCAAATTTAATCCCCCATCAATTATTGGACTATGTGAGATTGAAAACCAAAAGGTTCTTAAAGATTTGATTTTCAAAACTGGCTTGTCAAATCTGAATTATCATATTATTCATTACGAATCAGATGACCTAAGAGGAATTGACTGTGCATTATTGTATCGGGCGAATCAGTTTATTCCTCTTGAATCAAAAGCTATAAAAATTCATTTTGATAATAACAGCAGACCAACAAGAGATATTCTTTACACATACGGACTCTACAAAGAAACGATTCCTTTACATCTTTTTGTTTGTCACTTTCCTTCTCGATATGGCGGCATAATGGAAACAAAATCAAAAAGGATACAGGCAGCAAAAACCTTATCGGACACAATTAATCATATATTAATTGCTGACAAATTGGCAAATATTGTTGTTATGGGAGATTTTAACGATAACCCTAAAGATAGCAGTATGAAGTACCTATCAGCTGAAGAGAAACTCATTAACTTAGCTAATCATCCCAGCTCTATTAATAAATCACAGGGAACATTAAAACATCAGTTTGAATGGAACATCTTTGATCAATTTTTAATATCCACGAATTTAAAAGACTCTGCGCAACAAGTGTTTATTTCAGAAACTCAAAAAATTCTTGATTTTAATTTCTTACTTGAGGAAGATAAGAAATATACTGGTTTAAAACCATTTAGAACATTTATTGGATATAAATATCATAAGGGATACAGTGATCATTTTCCGATTTGGCTTACTTTGATTGTAAAAGAATAGAAGTGTTGTTATTTTAAATGTTGTTTTACCCATTCATACAACGCAACACTGCATGCATGAGAAACATTCATGGATTTAATTTTACCAATCATAGGTATATGAACTGCCAAATTACATTTTTCTACTACTTCATTTGTCAAGCCATAAATTTCATTACCTAAAATAAAGGCTGCTTTTTCTGGTAAATAAATATTCGTCAAACATTTGGATTCTTCTGATGTTTCAATAGCAATTAATTGATAATCTTCATCGATATATTGCATCCAGGATGCTTCATCTACAAAACTCCAATCAATTTGACCTGTAGCTGCACCTCCAACTTTTTTAATCTTACTTTCCCTGACCACATTTTCATCACCAACAAAAAGTACTTTTTTACATCCAAAATTAGAAGCCAATCTTATTATATGGCCCATATTTTCAGGCGATTTTAATAGATAAGCGACTATAATTGGACCGTCACAACTCAGTTCATATTGTGTGGATGTATATAATACTCCTGATTTTGTACTATCATTATTCATGAAACAGCCTTTTTCTTATTGAAATTTTTAGACAAGAGAACCTACGCTTCAGATTTTAAGCCTTTTTCCTTTCCTATTTTGAGCATTAGTTTATAGGCTTGTTCTCTATTATTCTCAATTACTCCATCCAAAATTGCATCCTTAATCTCGGTTTTAATATCTCCAATCTCCCTACATGGTCCTATTCCAAATGCTTCCATTATATCTTCTCCAGAAACCGGTGGCTGAAAATTTCTGATACGATCCTTCTCCTCTATCTCCTTAAGTTTTTTACGAACAATCCTAAAATTCTTCATAAATCTCCTAACTTTTTCCTCATTTTTAGAGGTGATATCAGCCTCACAGAGTGTCATTAATGAGTCAATATCATCACCTGCATCAAATAGTAACCTTCTCACAGCCGAATCTGAAACAATATCTTCAGACAAAACAATTGGTCGCATATGCAGATAAACCATCTTTTGAACGAATTTCATCTTATCGTTCATTGGAAATTTCATACGCTTAAAAATACGAGGAATCATTTTCTGTCCGATATGATTATGCGCATGGAAGGTCCACCCTAGCTTTTCATCGTAACGCTTGGTTACAGGTTTTGCAATATCATGAAATATTGCTGACCATCTCAACCATAAATCATCAGTATTAGGAACAATTCTGTCTAAAACAGCCAAAGTGTGATAAAAATTATCTTTGTGTCTTTTTCCTCCTTTTTCTTCCACACCTTTCATATCCTGTAATTCTGGCAGAATAATGCTTAGTAGTCCGGTAATTTCGAGCAACTTAAAACCAATGGAAGGACGTTCTGCCATCATCATTTTATTTAACTCGTCGACGATTCGTTCTCCTGATACAATCTTTATTCGCTCTTTATTATTTTTAATTCCTTCTAATGTTGCATCATCAATTCTAAAATTAAATCGAGTTGCAAATCGAATAGCTCTTAACATACGTAGAGGATCATCCGAAAAGGTAATATCCGGATCCAAAGGTGTACGAATAATTCCATTTTTCAAGTCATCCTCACCATTAAAGGGATCCACTAATTGGCCAAATGAATCTTTATTTAAACTTATTGCAAGAGCATTGATTGTAAAATCTCTTCTATTTTGATCATCTTCAATAGTTCCATCTTCAACAATAGGCTTTCTGGAATCACGTTGATAAGATTCCTTTCTGGCACCAACGAATTCAACTTCCTCATCGCGAAACTTGAACATAGCGGTCCCAAAATTCTTAAATACTGATACTTTGACATTTCCCAATTTGGCAGCTACTTTCTCTGCAACCTTAATACCACTTCCTCTAACTACAATATCTATATCTTTTGACGGCTCTCCCAATAACAGATCTCTAACAAAGCCTCCTATAACATATGCTTCTATTCCCTCAAAATCAACTACATCTCTAATTGCCTTAAAAACAGTTCCGTCGAATATTTTATTTATTTTAATTTCTGCCATGTTTATTCTTTAGGCTGACAAAATTACAATATATTTATTGGATTATATAGAAAATATGCCAAATACAAAGTGGCACGACCTTTGATATTGACATATCGACATTTTTACATATATTTGTATATTGATTTAAATTTGAATATTAATTAAAATTAAATAATCATGTTAGAGCACTTAACTAAAGAAACTTTTAAAACTAAAGTATTTGACTTTGAAGCTAACAAAGAGTGGAATTTTATTGGAGAGAAACCATGTGTAATTGACTTTTATGCAGACTGGTGTGGACCTTGTAAGGCTGTAGCTCCTGTTCTGGAAGAATTATCTAAAGAATACGATGGAAAAATTGATATCTATAAAGTTGATACTGAAGCTGAGCGTGAATTAGCTGGAATGTTTGGTATTCAGAGTATTCCTTCGTTATTATTTATACCTAGTGATGGACAACCACAAATGGCACAGGGTGCATTGCCTAAAGAAACCTTTCACAAGGCATTTAAAGATGTTTTAAAAGTTAGTTTAGACTAAAATAAATTTGGTATGAAGAATTTTCTGATTTCAACTGTAATATCATTATTTTTTCTAGCCGGGATTTCCTGTACCAGTGAAGCCAAAGCAAAAGGCAATGATAACGAGAAGAGCGATAGTGGAGTAATTTATTTAAATAAAGATACTTTTAAAGAAAAGGTATTTAATTACGAAACGAATAAGGAATGGAACTATGAAGGCAACACCCCTGCTATATTGGATTTTTATGCAGATTGGTGTGGACCTTGTAGAATGCTTGCTCCTGTATTAAACGATATACAAAAAGAGTATAATGGCAAAGTACAGATTTTTAAAGTAGATACTGAAAAGGAAAAAGAATTAGCAGGAATTTTTGGAATCAGAAGTTTGCCTACCATTGTTTTTATACCTGTTGATGGACAACCTCAGGCTGTGATGGGATTCAGACCTAAAGAAGATATGGAAAAAATAATTCTGGAAGTACTTAAGGTATCAAAGTAAAAATCCCAAACTTACAATATTTATTAAGCTGCATAAAAAGTATATCTTTATGCAGCTTTTTTTTATAATAATGCAATATATAATAATTACACAACCCACTCCTGTTATTAATGAATCTGAAATTATCAACCATATTTTAGACCATAATTATGCAACTGTTCATATAAGGAAACCTGATTACACCTTTAATGAGTTAAGTAATTTATTAAAAACTATTGGTGTTGACAATCACAACAAAATTGTTATTCACAACCATTTTGAACTTATTCATGAGTTCCCTCTTAAAGGAATTCATTTTACCAAACATAAAAAACACCTCATTACAAATTCATACCCAAATCATATTTCTAAAAGCATATCAACTCATAGTTTAGATGAAATTAACGACTTACCTAACCTTTTTGATTATTATTTCTTGAGTCCTATTTTTAAGAGTACATCAAAACCTGGCTATGGTGGAAATTCTTTTCATTTAAAAGATATTAAATCCTACATTGAAAAACATCCTACAAAAAAGCTAATTGCCTTAAGTGGAGTAAACCATAATACTATTAAAGATGTAGAAAACTTAGGATTTTATGGTGCAGCTATTTTAGGTGATTTTTGGAATTTTTGTGCCAATGATAAGAATTTAGAGAAATTACCTTCATTTTTTCAGCAATTAAATCATGCTATTCAGTGATATTTAATAAACTTGCACAAAATCAGAACCAACGCAATTATTGACAACAGAAAAGATATAATACATGGAAAAACATATAAGCCGTTTACATTTTGTTACCTACCAAAGCGAAACCATTAGTATTGAAAATCAAGTAATGGAATATTGTGCCGGAGGTGGTGATTGGGTTCAGCTACGTTTAAAGAACATGGATAAAAATAAAATAAGGTCTATTGCACGAACCTGTCAATCTATTTGCATGCAATACAATGCTTCATTTATTATCAATGATTATGTGGATATCGCCTATGAAATTGGAGCTGATGGTGTCCATCTAGGTTTAAATGACCAATCCATTACTGAAGCCAGAAATATTCTAGGTCCTGAAAAAATAATTGGATGTACAGCCAATACTTTTGAACACATACAAAATCACGTTGCTGAAGGAGCTGACTATATCGGATTAGGACCTTTAAGATTTACTCAGACTAAAGAAAATTTAAGTCCTGTTTTAGGCTTTGAAGGCTATACTAATCTGAGTGAAAAATGTAAACTCAACAACATTAATATTCCTGTAATTGCAATTGGAGGAATAACACCCGAAGATATAACTCCGTTATTTAGTGCAGGCATTTATGGCATTGCGCTGTCATCATATTTAGCTAAACATGAAAATACAGGACTGGCCACAATTGAATTATTGACTAAAATAGGAATGAATCAATCAAAATTATTTAGTAAAAAATAATTCTAGTCCTCAATTTCTTTTAATATATTTTCAACTTCTGTTTCTGTTTTATGTAATTTTTCCTTACACAGTTTTAATAAAACAGAAACTCTTTTTACTTTTTCAGAAAGCTCATCAACATCAAGTTCATCTCCTTCAATCTTTGATAGTATCTCTTCTATCTCCTCTATTGCTTCAACGTATCCTATCTTCTTTTTGGTCATGTAACGCTTAAATTTTTAATAGTAATAAACTATATTGATAAATTATTTCACCAAAGGTACAGTAAATTTAAATGTACTTCCTTTCTCCAACCTACTTTCTGCCCATATTGTCCCCCGGTTAATCTCCACAAACTCTTTGCAAAGCACTAAACCTAAACCAGTTCCTTTTTCATTAAAAGTGCCTTTTGTTGAAACATTTTTATCAACATTAAAAATCTTGGCTAAATTTTCTTTTGTTATGCCAACTCCTGTATCAGAAACAGCTACTTCTATAAATTGTTTTTTTGTTTTAGCCGTAACTGTTATTACGCTCCCTACTCTCGAAAATTTAATTGCATTACTTATTAAATTACGGAGTACTGCGCTGTATAAATCCTTATCGGCCCATCCAATAAGACTACTATCCATATCCACTGAAATAACAATATCTTTTTCTTCAGCATTAATTTTTAAAATAGATACGATATTACTTGACACTATGCCAATTTCTAAACGCTCTGGTTTATATTCCGTTGTTCCTAACTGGGTTCTTGACCATTGAAGTAATGTATCAACTAAAGAATACAATTTACGTGTAGAGTTATGAATAATACCACTGTACTCCATTATATCTTTATAACTCTTAGATTCTGCATGCAACGATAACATTTCTGAAAAACCCATTAATGAATTAAAAGGACTTTTTAAATCGTGTGCTATAATTGAAAAGAACTTATCTTTTGTGGCATTCAGTTTTTCAAGTTCTCCATTTTTAACTTTTAGCGTCTTTTCAACTTTTGCCTTAGCTCTAAATAAGGCAAATAAAACAATTGTAAATGCAAGCAATAATACTGTTGATATTAATAATAAATACCTTTTATTCTTCTCCTTTAACCAATAATTATTTAAAGATATATTCTCTTCTTCCAGTTCTTTTATAACCCGCTTATCTTTATCGTTTTCTTTTAATCCAGATAGCTTTCTAAGAGCCAGAAGTGTATCTTCATTCAAGATAGAATCTTTAATATCCTCACTTTTATTTTTATAATAAAAAGCCGAACGGTAATCTCCTTGCAATTCATACAAATTAGAAAAAACACGATAACAATCTGCTTTCAAAGTCTTCTCATCTAATGTTGACGCAATTATTAATGCCTTTTGCGCATAAGATTTGGCCTGAAATAAATCTCTGGTTTGAATATACACTTGCGATAAGGTTAACAATAAATTACCTTCAACTGATACATCCGGATATTTTTTTATTAAATCGATAGCTTCATGTAGAATAATAATAGATTTTGAAAAGTTTTTTTGCTGTCCATAAAATTTACCCAAAGCTCCTTTTGCTACAGCTATTCCTAAAGTATCTTTTTTATTCTCAGTAAGAGATTTGTATTTATTTAAATAGTTTAAAGCTTCCTCCATCTGGAGCTTTTTCATATAAATTTCACCTATTTTTAAATAACAATTATCCAAATAAACACACGAATCTGAGTAATGGCAATTATCTAAAGCCTTAAAATATAATGTTAATGCCTGATTAATATCGTTTAAATGATAAAAAATATCAGCTGTATTTACAATTGAAGCACAAATACCTTTTTGATCACCAGCCAATGCATATTCTTTTTGGGCTAATATTAATGACTCTAAGGCTTGGTCAAAATCTCCTCTTTTTTTAAGAGTTGTTCCACAATAATAATAAGCCTCAGCTATGTTTATTGTATCCTTATTTATTTTTGCAATTTCCTTTGCCTGCGAAAACAAGTTGATTGCACCTAAATAATTTTTAATGTCAACACTTAATAACCCCTGCTCAATAATAACATTAGATAAATAATCTTTACCCTTTATATTATTAATATAATCTACACTTCTACTCAATGATGCTTGTGCATCCTTAAACTCTCTATTTTTAATCTGAATCTTGGCTAAGGTGTAATACAATTGCCCTTTTTGTTCGTCAGAAGCCTTTATCTGATCAGAAACCAGAATAGCCTTGTTAATAATATCTGAAGCCATATTAAAGTTTCCGGTTTGAACTAATAATATTCCTCCCTGAATGTAAACCGAAAACATTTCCATTTTACTTCCTTTTATCTCTACTTCTTTAATTAAAGAAAATAAAGATTGCTGAAAGTTTATATCATGTGCTAATTGTTGAACTCTGCTTGTTATTGTATTTACTTCTGCAAACGAAAAAGGATTACTTAATGAGACTCTTTTAGCAGAAAGTGTATGTGGTAAACAAATAATAAATACGAATAAACAAATCAGAGTAAATTTATCTCTAGTCATTATAGTTTTTATTTAATCTAAGCTGCGTTTAAAGATAAAAAAAGAATAGATATAGAAAATTCAATACTATAGTATGATTTGAGTAAACAACAAAATCCTTTGATAAACCTCATTTTCCTACCCTTTTGTAATCAGGTATTTACATACCTTTATTTACACATCTAAATATCAACAACTTACATAATTTCCTACATCAAATGTAGCACAATGCCTATATCCTACATTTATGTAGCACAAAATTAGTGTGCCAAAACCCAACACTAAAAAATACATAATTTTATACCGCTGTTTATCTGTACATTACACACACATCAACCTTCTATTTTTTATGCCACATATAATTTTTGGCACATCGTGTGAATTATAGGAAAACAACAAAGACAATTAGTATAACCTATTAAAAATTTTATTGAGATGAGAAAAGTAGCAATTTACGGAAAAGGTGGTATTGGTAAAAGTACAACTACACAAAACACTGTAGCAGGTTTAGTAGAAATGGGTAAAAACGTAATGGTAGTAGGATGTGACCCTAAAGCGGATTCAACTCGTCTATTATTAGGTGGATTAGCTCAAAAAACAGTTCTTGATACACTTCGTGAAGAAGGTGAAGAAGTTGAATTAGATGATGTAGTAAAAAGAGGATACGGAGAAGTTCGTTGTGTTGAGTCAGGTGGTCCAGAGCCAGGTGTTGGATGTGCTGGTCGTGGTATCATTACTTCTATTAACTTATTAGAACAATTAGGTGCTTGGGATGAAAAATTCGAAACTGATTATACTTTCTATGATGTATTAGGTGACGTTGTATGTGGTGGTTTCGCAATGCCTATTCGTGATGGTAAAGCTGAAGAAATTTACATTGTAGTATCAGGAGAGATGATGGCAATGTATGCTGCTAACAACATCTGTAAAGGTATCCAAAAATATGCTCAATCAGGTACAGTTCGTTTAGGAGGTTTAATTTGTAACTCTCGTAAAGTAGAAAACGAGCAAGAAATGATCGAGCAATTAGCTGCAAGATTAGGAACTCAAATGATCCACTTTGTACCTCGTGACAACATGGTTCAACAAGCTGAGATTAACAGAAAAACTGTTATCGAATTTGCTCCTGAGCATCCTCAAGCTGACGAATATAGAGCATTAGCAAAAGCTATCGACGGAAACGAAATGAAAATTATTCCTAACCCACTTGAAATTGAAGAGTTAGAGAAACTATTAATTGATTTCGGTATCGCAAACTAAGAGAGAGTCACTCTTTAAAAAAATCAAATTAGAATTCAAAAGACATGATAGCCGAAAGGCTATCATCCTTGCTAATTAAATCTTAAATAATAGGAGACCCAAAAAATGTTAATGATAAAAGCAATCGTTCGTCCAGAAAAATCAAATGAAGTTCTTAAAGCATTATTCGAAGCAGGATATGTAGCAGTAACTAAAACTCCAGTTGTTGGTAGAGGTAAGCAAAGAGGTATTAAAATTGGAGATATTACCTATGATGAGTTGCCAAAAGAAATGTTAATGATGGTTATAAAAGCCGAAGACAAAGATTTCGCTGTAAACACAATAATGGAAGCAGCAAAAACCGGAGCTGGAAACTTTGGTGATGGAAAAATCTTTATCACACCAGTTGATGAGGCCTATACAATCTCTAGAGGAGTTAAAGAGCTTTAATAACACATTATTAAGATAAGAGACTTAGATACCAAATTTGCATAATATCATAATAACTGATTCTATCTAAACTCTCTTATCTAAATCTTAAAATCTGTACGAATATGAAAACAGTATTGGCAATAATAAACATCGATAAGATGAATGAGACTAAGAAGGCCTTATTAGATGCCGGAATTACTTCAATGACTGCGTCAGGAAGAGTTTTCGGTAGAGGAAAAGGTCTTTGGGAAGCAAAAGTTCTTGAGGGAGTAAAAGCTAATTCTCCTGAAGCTCTTGAGCTTTTAGGAAAAGAACCTCGTTTACGTCCTCAAAGAGTATTAGAAATTGTTGTAAATGATTCATTTGTTCAACCTTGTGTTGATGCAATCATTGATGCAAATCAAGGAGAACCTCACGGATGTGGAAAAATCTTTGTACTACCGATAGCTGATGTTATCCAGGTAAGAACTGGTGATTCAGGTAGCAAAGCAGTGGATTAAGATTAAAGGCTTGGTTTAATTTAAAAAAACAAAGACAAATGGTTAAAAAGAAAGATTATACAGCAGGATTACCTGATCCATCAGAGTTTATCAGTGAAATCACAAAACAATATCCAGGAAAAGTAGCTAAGAAACGTAAAAAGGCAATGGTTTCTAACGTTCCTGAAGAAGATCAAGAGATTCAAGCTAACGTTAGAACAGTACCTGGGATTATTACTCAACGAGGATGTACATACGCTGGATGTAGAGGGGTGGTATTAGGACCTACCCGTGATATCCTACAAATTGTTCACGGACCTATCGGATGTTCATTTTATGCTTGGTTAACTCGTCGTAACCAAACTAAACCAGAAACTGAAACATCTGAAAACTTTATCCCTTATGCATTCTCTACTGATATGCAAGATGAAAACATCGTGTTTGGTGGAGAAAAGAAATTAAAGCAAGCGATTAGAGAAGCTTTCGAATTATTTAGCCCAAAAGCTATCGCAGTATTCTCTACTTGTCCTGTAGGTTTGATTGGTGATGATGTTCATGCTGTATCTAGAGAGATGAAAGAAGAACTAGGAATTAACGTTTTCGGTTTCTCTTGTGAAGGATATAGAGGTGTATCTCAGTCAGCTGGTCACCACATTGCAAACAACCAAATCTTTAAGCACGTGTTAGGAAACACTGACCGTGAAAGAACTGGTAAATTCCAAATTAACTTACTTGGTGAGTATAACATTGGTGGAGATGCTTTCGAATTAGAAAGATTATTTGAAGAAGCTGGTATTGATTTATTATCAACTTTCTCTGGTAACTCATCTTACGATAGTTTCGAATATGCACACACTGCAGATTTAAATATCGTTATGTGTCACCGTTCTATCAACTACATTGCTGAGATGATGGAAACAAAATATGGTATTCCTTGGATCAAAGGAAACTTTATTGGTGCAGGATCTACAACTAAAACACTTAAGAAAATTGCTGAATTCTTTGATGATGCAGAATTAACTAAGAAAGTTGATGAAATCTGTGCTCGCGAAGAAGCTAAAGTTGAAGCTGTAAAAGCTTCAGTTAAACCTAGAGTTGAAGGTAAAACAGCTATGATGTTCGTTGGTGGATCTCGTGCACACCACTATCAAGATCTTTTCGAAGAGCTAGGTATCAAAGTTCTTTCTGCTGGTTATGAATTTGCTCACCGTGATGATTACGAAGGACGTCACGTAATTCCTAACATTAAAGTAGATGCTGATACTCGTAACATCGAAGATTTAACTGTTACTAAAACAGAAAACGAATCGCTTTGGAGACAAGACCTTGTTGAGAAAAAAGCTGAATTAGAGAAAAAAGGATACGAGTTTAGTGCTTACGAAGGTATGATGCCTCAAATGGAAAAGAATTCTCTTGTAATTGATGATGTTTCTCACTGGGAAACTGAAAAATTAATTGAGTTCTATAAGCCAGATCTATTCTGTGCAGGTATCAAAGAAAAATATGTAGTACAAAAAGGCGGTGTACCTTTAAAACAGTTACATAGTTATGATTATGGTGGTCCTTATGCAGGATTCGAAGGTGCTATTAACTTCTACAAAGAAATGGAACGTATGTTAGCAACTAATGTATGGAAATTAGTAGACGCACCATGGAAATCAGAGCCAGAGATTGTAGGTAGCATGACTATTAACGCTTAAATTTAGGAGGATTTTATTATGTTATTACGACATACGACAGAAAAAGAAATAGATAGAAAAGGTTTAACTGTTAACGCAGCAAAAACCTGTCAGCCAGTAGGTGCTATGTACGCTTCATTAGGTATTCACGGATGTTTACCACATAGCCACGGTTCACAAGGATGTTGTTCATATCACAGATCAGCACTTACTCGTCATTATAAAGAGCCTGTAATGGCAGCTACATCATCTTTTACTGAAGGTTCTTCTGTATTTGGTGGACAAGCTAACTTACTACAAGCAATTACAACTATTTTTAGTGTTTACGATCCTGAAATCATTGCTGTTCATTCTACTTGTTTATCAGAAACAATTGGTGATGACCTTCAACAAATCGTTAAAAAAGCTAGTGATGATGGTAAAGTGCCAGAAGGAAAGCACGTTATTCAAGCAGCTACTCCATCATACGTAGGATCTCACGTAACTGGTTATAGCAATATGCTTACTGCTATTGTTAAATATTTCGCAGTAAAAACTGATGAAGTTAAGCGCCAGGTAAACATCCTTTCAGGTTGGGTTGAACCAGCTGATATGCGTGAGCTAAAAAGAATTGCTGGATTAATGGGAATTAAAAGTGTTTTAGTTCCTGATACATCAGACGTTCTTGATACACCAATGACCGGAAAGTTTGAGATGTATCCAAAAGGAGGAACAACTATTCCTGAGCTAGTAAGCATGGGTGATAGCATGAAAACAGTTGCAATTGGAGAATGGGCTACTAAAGATGCAGCTGTTGCATTAGACAACCAATGTAAAGTTCCATTTGAAATGTGTAACCTTCCAATTGGACTTAAAGCAACTGACCGTTTTATCTCAGCTCTTGCTAAAGCTGGTGCGGTATCTGTTCCTGCAGAAATCGAAAGAGAAAGAGGTCGTTTAATGGATCTTATCACTGATATGCACCAGTATTTCTATGGAAAGAGAGTTGCTTTATATGGTGATCCAGATCAATTATTCCCATTATGTGAATTCTTATTAGATATTGATATGGTTCCTGCTTATGTTATTTCTGGTACTCCAGGAAAATCATTCTCTAAGCGTATGGAAGCTATCTTCGGAGATAAGATTGACCAAGTGAAATTTAAAAATGGGGCTCAAGCTGATACATTCCAATTACACCAATGGATCAAACAAGAAGGTGTTGATTTATTAATTGGTAATACTTATGGAAAATATATCGCAAGAGACGAAAATGTTCCTTTTGTAAGATTTGGTTTCCCTACAATGGACCGTATTGGACACCAATATTTCTCTACAATTGGTTATATGGGAGCAATTAGAATTCTTGAGAAAATACTTGATACATTCATGCAAAATCAAGATGAGACTTCTACTGAAGAGAAATTTGAATTAGTAATGTAATATACTTTAGGATTTTTAGATATGAGATTTTTATTAGGGCATTCATTATATCTCATATCTAAAAACCTACAATGATTTGTGTTTGCCAGAGGTTAAGACTAGCGGGGTAATTTTTCTTCAGAACGCTGAAGAAATTAAATAATAGGTGGTATAAATATTTAAAATTACCCCGCCGGTCTTTAATAAACAAAGATAAGTGATTAAGACAAACAAAACACAAAGAGCATAATTTAATCACCTTATCTATACTTAAAAGATTTTAGATAAATAAAGAATACAACATAGTCTTCTTTTTTATCAAGAGGTCTAGAGTCTAATGAAATCCAATCTTTCTATTAAAACAGATTATTATGTCAAAATTTATAAAAGATAGAACACCCCAGATTGTTACCATTGGAGAAGACCAACATGAATTAGCCTGCGAAAAAAAGTCAGTAGCAGGATCTGTAAGTCAAAGAGCTTGTGTTTTTTGTGGTTCAAGAGTTGTACTCTACCCTATTGCTGATGCTCTACACATTGTTCACGGACCCATTGGCTGTGCCGCCTATACTTGGGATATCAGAGGAGCAATGTCATCAGGCCCACAATTACACCGTTTAAGCTTTTCAACAGACTTACGAGAGAAGGATGTGGTTTTTGGAGGAGAAAAAAAATTATATAACGCACTAACAGAGCTTATTGAAGCATATAAACCCAAAGCGGTTTTTGTTTTTAGCACATGTATAGTTGGCGTTATTGGTGATGATGTAGAAGCTGTTTGCAGACAGCTTACAAAAGAAACAGGAGTTGAAGTACTTCCTGTAATGAGCGAAGGGTTTAAAGGAACTAAAAAAGATGGCTACAAAGCTGCCTGTGATGCTTTAATGAAATTAGTAGGTACTGATAATGAATACGTACCACCCAAATACAGCATCAACATATTAGGTGATTTTAACCTGGCAGGAGAACTTTGGATTCTATCTGAATATTATAAAAGAATTGGTGTTGAGATAATTGCATGTTTAACCGGCGATGGACGAGTTGAACAGGTTCGCAGATCTCATAAAGCATCACTTAACGTGGTACAATGCTCTGGTAGTATGATGCATGTAGCCCGTGAAATGGAAAAAGAATACGGAATACCATATAAAAAAGTATCCTATTTTGGTATTGAGGATATGTCGGATGCACTTTACGAAGTTGCTCAACATTTTAACGATCCTGAGTTAATGGCAAATGCCAGAGCCTTAGTTTCTGAGGAAATTGCAAAACTGATTCCTGCTTTACAGCCTTACCGTGAAAAACTAGAAGGCAAAAAAGCGGCTATTTATGTAGGAGGAGCTTTTAAAGCTATCAGTTTGGTAAAGGCATTAAGATTACTTGGGATGAAAACAGTAGTAGTTGGTTCTCAAACAGGAAATAAAGACGACTACACTTTGTTGAGTAAAATTTGCGACAAAGGTACAGTTATCGTTGATGATTCTAATCCAAACGAATTATCTGACTTTGTTAAAAAAACAGGTGCTGACTTATTTATAGGAGGTGTAAAAGAACGACCTATAGCCTATAAATTAGGTCTTGGATTTTGCGACCACAACCATGAGCGCAAGGAAGCTTTAGCAGGATATGTTGGAATGCTAAACTTTGCAAAAGAAGTTTACGCTTCTGTTTGCAGCCCAGTGTGGAAATTTATTCAGAGATAATTGACTAACCGTCAGTTGTATCTTATCAATTCATCAAAAAATCTAATAAAATGGCCGACAAAATACCAGTGTTAACAGAAAGAAAAAACTTCGTTGCAACAAGAAATGCTTGTAAAGTATGTTCTCCGTTGGGAGGAAGTGTAGCATATAAAGGAATTAAAGGTTGTGTACCTGTTATTCATGGAGGACAGGGATGTGCAACTTATATCCGCAGATACTTAATAAGTCACTATAAGGAGCCGGTTGATATTGCCTCTTCAAACTTCAGTGAGGAGTCAACTATTTTTGGAGGAGAAGGCAATCTCAGTCTGGCAATACAAAATGTTATTGCACAATACAATCCTGAAGTAGTTGGTGTTTGCACCACTTGCTTAAGCGAAACTATTGGCGATGACATCGGACAAGCTCTAAGAAATTACAAAGCAAAAAATGCTGATGATCCGAGTATTCCTGAGTTTGTTTACTCATCAACTCCAAGTTATCAGGGATCACATGTTGATGGATTTCACGAAACAGTAGCAGCAATAACTAAGACCTTTGCTACTAAAGTTGAAATGAATGATAAAGTAAACATCTTTCCTGGATTCATTTCTACTGAAGACTTAAGGATGTTAAAAAGTATTCTTGAAGATTTTGGGATTGATTACATTATGGTTCCTGATTACTCAGAAACTTTGGATAATCCAGTATGGGATACTTATCACAGAATACCAGATGGAGGTACGTCAGTAGAAGATCTTAAACTTATGGGAGGTGCAAAAGCAAGTATCGAATTTGGACCTATCCTTAACCGAGGAAATTTAGCCGGTAGAATAAAAAATCAAAATTTAGCTGTTACTGGAGCCGAGTACCTTGAAAAAGAGTTTGGAGTAAAAAAATTCACAATAAATATTCCTGTTGGAATCACTCAATCAGATGAATTATTTCAACTATTAAGCGATATCAGTGGCAACGATATTCCAACAAAATACAAAATGGAACGTGGCAGATTAATTGATGCTTATGCAGATGGCCACAAATATGTATTTGGAAAAAAGGCAGTAGTATATGGAGAGGAAGATTTAGTGGTAGCAATGACTAGTTTTCTTGACGAGATTGGAATCGAAGTAATATTAGCTGCATCAGGAGGTAATAGTGGAATACTAAAACAAAAGATTGAAGAAAGTGCACCTGTTCATGGTAAATCAATTGAAGTATTAAGCGATTTGGATTACGAAAAAATTAACGAACTGTGCATCGATATGAAACCTGATATTCTGGTTGGAAACAGTAAAGGTTATTATATAGCACGAGAGCTTGGAATTCCATTAATAAGAGTTGGTTTTCCAATCCACGACAGAATGGGGGGCTCAAGATTGAAACATGTAGCTTATACCGGAGCTCAGGAGTTATTCGATAAAATAGGAAATGCCTTAATCGAATACAAGCAAGAGAAATCTGAAATCGGTTGGAAATACATGTAAGATTTGATCTTAATCAGATCAAACATAATTATTAATTAACAACATTAAAGATAAATGGGCATCAGGTCTTATGTCTTTATACTATACTAATACTTAAAAAGAAGAGGTATGATTGACTTTAAAAAACACCCCTGTTTCAACAAAGAAGCAAAAGGACAATATGCCAGAGTGCATTTACCAGTGGCTCCCAAATGTAATATTAGTTGTAACTATTGTAACCGCAAATTTGATTGCGTAAATGAAAGTAGACCTGGTGTTACTTCAAATATTCTTTCTCCAGAACAATCGCTTGTGTATTTAAAAGCATTGCGCGAAAAAATGCCTTATCTATCTGTAGTAGGTATCGCAGGACCTGGAGATCCATTTGCAAATCCAAACGAAACAATGGAGACATTACGTTTGGTAAGAGCAAACTACGAAGATATGATTCTTTGTGTATCATCAAACGGATTAAATATTGCCCCATATGTTGATGAACTTGCTGAATTACAAGTTAGTCATGTAACCATAACAATCAATGCATTAGACCCTAAAATTCTTGAAAAAGTATACAGTTGGGTACGTTTCGATAAAAAAGGATATTTTGGTTTTGCAGGTGCTGAATTGCTTTTATCAAAACAATTAGAGGCAATTGAAAAACTGAAAGCAGCAGGTATTACCGTAAAGGCAAATGCTATTGTTATTCCTGGAGTTAACGACACACATCTTACTGAACTTGCGGAAGGATTAGCTAAAATGGGTGTAGATTTAATGAATACAATTCCTTTAATTCCTGTTGAAGATACTCCATTTGAAGACTTGGAAGAGCCAAGTTCAGCTTATATGAAGGAAATCAGAAAAGGAATTAAAGAGTTTCTTCCTCCAATGACACACTGTAGTCGTTGTAGAGCTGATGCTGCAGGCCTTTTAGGAAAAGATAGTACCGAAGCGATGGAATTATTATCAGAGGCTTCAAAAGTTAGAATTGATAACGGTGATGCAGATAAACGACCATACGTTGCAGTTGCAAGTAACGAAGGTATCTTAGTAAATCAACATTTAGGAGAAGCGGATAGACTTTACATATTTAAAGAAACTCCTAACGGATATAAATTAGTAAACCAAAGAGTAACTCCTCCTAAAGGAAGCGGTGACAAGAGATGGGAAGAGCTAGGAGAAACATTAAGTGACTGTAGAGCTATTTTAGTTGGAGGAATTGGTCCTAAACCATCAAAAATCCTTGGCAAATCAGGAATTCAGGTAATAGAAATGTCTGGATTAATTGATCAGGGAATGGATGCAGTTTATAAAGGAACTGAGTTAAGAACCATCACAAAAGCAGAAAGCTTTAAATGTGGTGCTGGATGTTCAGGAACCGGAACCGGATGTGGTTGATTTTATCAATCATCTTAAATCCGGAAATAAAAAAAGAAACCATTTGTACAAAATAAACATTTTAAATTAACCAATAAATTTACAAGATATGAAGAAGCCTGAATATCATATTTTAGTATGTAATTCGTACCGCGTAGCTGGTGATGCTCAAGGATTTTGCAACAAAAACGGAGCATCTGATTTTATTCCATACATCATGGAAGAGTGTAATGACAGAGGAATTGATGCAGCAGTAACAAGTACAGCTTGTTTAAATGTATGTAGCCAGGGACCAGTAATGGTAATTCACCCAAACAATTTCTGGTATGGAGAAATTACAGAAGATAAAATCGACGAAATTTTAGATGCTCTTGAAGAAGGCGAAGCTGTTGAAGAGTATTTAATCGCAGATTAAATTTGTCAATTGTCAATAGTCAATAGTTAATGGTATGCCTTTGATACCACTAACTATTGACAATTCAACTCACAACAAGAGTATATCTCTTGATTTTGATACTTTATATTCTTGATACTATATACCTTTTCATATGAAGCAATATTTAATTGATACCACATTACGTGACGGCGAGCAAGCTGCTGGTGTTGTTTTCTCATTAGAGGAAAAAATAAAGATTGCTCAAATGCTCGAAGAATTAGGAGTTACAGAAGCTGAGATTGGTACTCCAGCAATTTCTCGTGAAGAAGAAAAAGATATTAAAACTATTGTAGAACAAGGTTTCTCGTTTAATTCTTTATGTTGGTCAAGAGCTACAGTTTCAGATATTATGGCTGCCAAACGAACCGGAGCTCGAAGAATTAGTGTTTCTTTCCCGGTAAGTGACATTCAATTAGCTGCAATAGGAAAAGATTACAATTGGGTTCTTACTCAAATGGAGACAATGCTTGGTTTGGCTTCAAACCATTTTGATTTTGTTGGTATTGGAGCGCAAGATGCTTCACGTGCCAACCCGGTATTTTTACAAGAATATATTAATAAAGCTACCCTACTTGGCGTAAAACGAGTACGCTTTGCAGATACTGTTGGTATTATGAACCCATTCTCTGTTCATGAAATGATCTCAAGTTACAGATCCCTATTTCCTGATGTGGATCTTGAATTTCATGCCCACAATGATTTAGGAATGGCCACTGCAAACAGTATTGCTGCTCTTCAAGCCGGTTGTAACAGTATTGACGTTACAATAAACGGACTTGGAGAAAGAGCAGGAAATGCACCATTAGAAGAAGTGGCTGCTGCTGCTAAATTTTCATTAAACCAAAACCTTGGAATCAACCTGAAAAACATTAATAAGACTTGCCAATTTGTTGAAGAAGTTTCCAACAGAAAAGTAAGTCAAACTAAACCTATAACCGGAGAACTCATTACAAGTCATGAATCTGGTATTCACTGTCGTTCATTGCTTAACAACCCTATGAGTTACCATGCTTTTCATCCATCTGAAGTAGGTAAAGAATCTCAATTTGTTATTGGCAAACACTCTGGAGTTGCTTCAATTCTTGATGCACTAGCCACAATGGGAATTCATATAAGCGCAGAAGAAGGAAAGGAAATTTTACCTAAGGTTAAATTACTTGCGCAACACAAAAAAGAAAGTGTTAACAAGGATGAATTAAAAGATTTAATTATGAGTTTATAGTTATCTATCAAACAAGATACAACCTGGACCATTTATTATATGTAACCTTTGGCACCTAAAGAAAGGTTACACGAGAGATAAGACACCTCTTATCTCGAATTTTCAAAAAGTCTGTATTATTGGTTATTACATTGCTGGGGTGGCAATTGGTAATCTTAGTACAGACTTTTTTAGTAAAAATACATTCGTTATTGATAATAAATAGTTAACTTTTGCATGCAAAAAGAATTGAAAGGCAGTTTTACTTTGTAAAATATTTTTAAACTGAACCAAACCGTTACACTCAATCCTAAACTGATGAACAATAAAATCACATATACATTAGCTCTCTTGCTAATTCTGCTTCAATACATAAACGCTCAAGAAAATAGTAAATCCAACTTTTCGTACCACTACTCTCTAAAAGAATTATCTGAGTTAACAATTAGCACTGGTTCTATTAAACCTGAAAAAAGGAAATCTGCGCCCTCAAATATTACCATTATTACCAATCAAATGATTGAAGAGAGAGGATACAAAACATTAGTGGACATATGTCAGGATATACCCGGATTTGATTTTATGATGTTTAACGATGGAGGTGGAGAATATCCTACTTTTAATATGAACAGAGGTATTGGTGATGTTGGTAACCCAGAAATACTTGTTATGGTTGATGGCATTATTCAAAATAACATTAGCTTCAACTGGTCATTATTATGGACTTACGAAAACATGTTGATTGATGTTGATCGTATTGAAATTATTCAAGGTCCAGGATCTGTAATGTATGGAGCACAAGCCTTTACCGGAATTATTCATATCATTACAAAGAATAACATTAATGGAATTGAAGCCAACATAATGAAAGGGTCGCACTCAACAGAAAGTGCTGAGGTTTATTTTGGGTCAGACTTAAATAAAGATACTAAGCTATCCGTAGCTTTTCATTATTACAATTCGGAAGGCGATGGAGGAAAAGACCGATATGATCCAGGCAATTATTTTCATAACATTAAAAAACCAAATACGCTCTTAGCAAACTATGATGCTGATGGAAACTATGAAACCAATTTGCTAAATCCCAATGGAGGAAAATATATTCAAGATGGATTTAATACACAGAATAAGAACTATGCAATACGCACCAAATTGCATTTTAAAAATAATGAACTTGGTTTCTTTTTATCTGATATGACAAGAGCTTACGGCTCTGCAGTTGTTGCCTACGAATATGATTTAACCGATCATGAAAACACCATGCACTATAGGAATTATAATATTTATGCCAATAACCAATCACAACTTAACGAAAGATTGTACTTAAATTCAAATTTAGTATTTCGGGCGACAAATATAATTCCTGATGGAGGCTTTAAGTATTTATACCAATTTTCTGATCTTAGAAAAAATTATGCTGCATATAGCCATCAAACCTATCTGGAAGAAAAACTTTTATACGATTATAATACGAACAACGATCTTTCCTTTGGTTTTAAAGCCAGTATTAGCAATCAAGGTGATCGTATTATTTCTTTGGGTGAATATCCTAAAGACCATCATTCGACAGAAAGCTCATGGGATATTGCGTCCTCTGGCAATGGAATTAATCAGTACAAAAAATATCCTACATATCTGGTAAAAGAAATAGCATTATACGCATTATGGGATCACCAATTCAACAATCTATTTTCAAGTTCAATTGGATTGAGGTATGATTATAATTCAGAATATGGAAGCATATTGAATCCTCGCTTTGCTATAGATTACAATAAAACAGAAGCCTTTGGTGCTAAGTTTATTTATGGAAGAGCTTTCAGGCAGCCCAGTATTTTTGAAATGCATAGTGAATTCAGAGGCAATTCGAATCTTGAACCTCAAAATATCAACACCTATGAAACCGAATTAACAAGTCTTTTATTTAATGAAAGATTATCAACAAAACTAAACATCTATTACTCTGTTATTCAAAATTTAATTGGGAAAGTTTCTGATAACAGTATGCCATCCGGTGAACGATTTGAAAACATAGGCAAAAAAGAAATTGGAGGACTTTCATATAACTTACTATACCAATTCAAAAAAAACATTCGTATTTTCTGTAATTATAATTTCTTAACCGGATACAACTCCAATAATTTCTATGATATCGATCGAACTGCAAAGCATAAAATTAACGGAGGAGTTAATATTTCTTTTATCAACGAAAAACTAATATCTGATTTCCGATTCAATTATGTTGGAAAACGAAAAGCTCCAATCACGAATACTTGGCTACAAAACTATCAGGATGGATACGCACCTTCTTATTTTAAAGCCAATTGGGTTGTTTCGTATAAATTAAACGAGAATTTAATGGCTAAAATAATTATTAACAATGTGTTTGATAATGAGTATTATGGTGTTGGTAGAGAATCGGGATCTGGCAATATTGAAGATTATGATTATATGGGTAATGTTAATCCTACGGGTTTAATACCGGCCTATCACCCCCAACCTGGCAGAACATTCTTCTTTAACCTGATATATAAAATACACCAATAAAACCACCAGATATGCTTCGTAATATATTTCTTTTTATAGCCTTGATATACCATTTATGTGCTTGGAGCCAAATAGAAAAAAAAGATGTTCTTGGTGCCTATATCTATAACTTTGCAAAGCTCACAAGTGCTCCACAGCAAACAGAACTCCCCTTTTATCACATTGTTGTTATAAGTGATGACAATGCAATTATTTCTGAATTTAAAAGGATGGAGAAAGAAGCTACTATCAGAAATAAACATATTAAACTTACTGTTGACCCTTTTGCTGAAAACGACTATCAAACTGCTTGTTTAATCTTTGTTAGCTCTGAAAAATCACATTTATACCCCGAAGTTTATCGGAAAACAAAAAAGAATCAGACACTATTAGTTACTGAGAATTTTGCAGATAAAACAATGATTATGCTAAACCTTTTTGAATCTGAAAACAAAATAAAGTTTGAGATGAATAAAGGAAACATCTATAGCAGAGGAATTGAAATTGACGATGAGATTTTACTTATGGGAGGAAACATTGTAGACCTTGCCGAGATGTATGTAAACTCGCAAAAACAATTAAAAACTGTGGATACAAAACTCAATATTGTACAGGATAGTTTAGGAGCATTAAGCCATAAACTTGTCAATAATCAACACGAAATTTCAAATCAACAAGAGAAATTACAATCCCAAAAAAACATTATTGAAAAGCAAAAAAACGAAAGGCATTTACTAACTAATGAAATAACTGATTACAAAGCACAAATTAAAAATCAGCAAGAGGCTTATCTTCAAAGTGAAAAGAAGCTTTTAGAATTTAATGATAGTTTGCAACTTTCAAGAAATATGCTCAATACCTATAAAAATGAAATTACAAACAACAAAAAAATATTACTAGAACAGCAAAAACAAATTAAAGCCAATAAAGAAATTCTGTATCAGAAAAACGATACAATAAAAACCCAACGAAACATTGTTATTTTTTCAATTATAGGCATAACCATTACACTAATTCTATTCATTCTTTTGCTAATAATATATCGTGACAAGAAGAAAAAAAATGCGCTTTTAAGAAAACAAAAAGCTGAAATTGAAGATCAGTATGATATACTTAAAAAAAATAAAAACCTCATTGAATCGATGATGGATGAGCTTGGCGATAAAAACGAAGAATTACAAACCATGCTCGAAGAAAATAAACGAATTCAAAACAAGTTAGTACAATCTGAAAAAATGGCTTCTTTAGGTGTACTTTCTGCAGGCATTGCTCATGAAATTAATAATCCAATAAACTTTGTGTATGCAGGAATCAATAGTTTATTACGCGATTTTGAAGATATTGAACCTGTTATCAATGAGGTTAGTAAAATTGATATTGAAAAAGACAATCTAAAAGAGAAAATAGAATATATACAAAAACTTAAGGAAGAAAATTACTTTGACGATGCGATGGAAGCCATTCCTGATATTATTGGAGATATAAAACTGGGTGCTGACAGAACTGCTGAAATAGTAAAGGGACTGAGAAACTTTACTCGAATGGATAAAGATTCCTTTGAAAAACTAGATATCAATAATGGATTAGATACTTCTTTATTACTACTCAAAAACAAATATAAAGATCGCATTGAAATTATTAAAAACTATGATCCTGAGCTCCCTCAATTACTTTGCTATCCTGGTAAAATTAATCAGGCTTTTCTCAACATTCTGTCTAATGCTGTTGATTCGATAAAAGAAAAAGGAACCATTTGGATTGCTACAAAAGTAACTGAAGAATCAATTGACATATCTATCAAAGACAGTGGTATTGGGATTCCACAAGATATGCAAACCAAAATATTTGATCCGTTTTTTACCACCAAAGCAGTTGGAGAAGGAACCGGTTTAGGTTTATCTATCACTTTTGGAATTATTGAAGAACACTTTGGTACCATTGATGTTTCTTCAGAGCCTGAAGCTGGGAGTGAATTTATTATTAGATTACCATTGAATTAAACGTTAAATATGAACTGAATACCAAAACTATTTGATAAATTTGATATTCAATTGAATAAAACCTGACTGAAACTCTATAAAATAATGAGAAAAAAGATTTTATACGTTGATGACGAAAAAAGTAACTTAAGAATTTTCAAAGATTCTTTCAGACGTGATTTCGAGGTATATCTTGCAGAATCAGGTTATGATGCCCTAAAACTACTGGAATCAACTATGGTTGACCTAGTTATTACAGACCAGCGTATGCCTGAAATGACAGGGGTTGAACTACTCAAAGAAATTACAAATAAATACGATAGTATTCCTCCCAATAGACTAATACTTTCTGGTTATGCCGAAGATGGTGAAATAGAAAAAGCATTTAAGAATTTTCACCTCTCTCAATTCATCAGCAAGCCATGGAATTATAGTAAGTTGAAAGAAACTATGATTCAGGCACTAGGCTGAATTCCTCTTATTTTTTAATATCTATTTTAAGAATGCAAAAAAAGAAATCAAACCTAAAAGTAAAAAGCAATGCGAAAATTTAATCTTTTATATGTTGATGACGAACAAAGTAACTTAAGAATTTTCAAAGATACCTATAGACGAAATTTCAATATTTTTCTGGCCTCCTCTGCTAAAGAAGGAATTAAGATTATGGAAAACAATCACATTGATTTAATTCTAAGCGATCAGAGAATGCCTGAAATGACGGGTGTGGATTTGTTAAAGTATTCGTTTCAAAAATTCCCTAAAGTCAACAGAATTTTAATTACCGGATACTCAGATATTGATGCGGTTGAAGATGCCATTAATAAAGCCCGAGTTTTTCAATACGTTCAAAAACCTTGGGATGAAGGAGCCTTATTAGACATTATTAGTGATGCCTTAAGAGTGTATGAGCTTGAGGAAGAAAATGAAAGACAAAAACAGGAACTGGAATTAGCCAAGAAGAAAGCAGAAGAAAGTGATCGTTTAAAAACGGAGTTTATTTATAACATGTCGCATGAAATAAGAACTCCAATGAATGGTATTATTGGTTTTTCATCTTTATTGGAAAAACCTGAAATATGCGAAAGTGAAAAACAAAAGTTTATCCAAATCATAAAAAAGAGTTCTACCAAATTACTTCAAATTATAGATAATATATTGGCCATATCAGAACTGGTTACAAAACAAGTAAAAGTTGAAAATGACAGTGTACATCTTAATGAATTATGTTCTGAATTATTTGTAAAATTTAATTCTCTGGCCCAAAATAAGAATATTCAATTTTCATATAAAAATGAATTTTCAGACCACCAGGATATTATTTTAACTGATAAGGCCAAACTTAATACAATACTTAAGAACCTATTGGATAATGCTTTTAAATTTACGACAGAAGGAAATATTACATTTGGATATAAACAGTTTGATAGTCAACTTGTAATTTTCATCAAAGACACAGGTATTGGAATCAAGAAAGAAAATCTGGAAAATATATTCCAAAGGTTTTCTCAAGAAGAAAAGGAAATATCAAACAAAGCTGATGGATTAGGGCTAGGATTATCAATCGCTCAGGAAAACGCCAATTTAATTAATGCTCGTATTTTAGTAGAGTCTGAAAAAGGTAAAGGATCTACTTTTAGATTAGTACTTCCTTATGTGGTTCCTGAAACAACAAAGAATAACAATTCAACTAAAGATACTGCAAATAATTCTGTTGATTTAAAACCAAGACTAAAAGTTTTAATTACTGAAGATGAAGAAATAAACTTATTTTACTTAAATACCGTAATTAATAAAATTGCCAAAACTGAAGTAGAAATTTTGCAAGCACACAATGGTAAAGAAGCTGTTGAATTATGTAATAACCACCCTGATATTGATGTGATTTTTATGGATATAAAAATGCCTATTATGGATGGTTATGAAGCAACTAAAATTATTAAGGAAAATCATCCTAATATTGCCATAATTGTACAAACAGCATATTCTACGGAGGCAGATCGAAAAAAGGCCTTCCATTATGGTTGTGATGATTTCATTTCAAAACCAATTAAACTAAATATTATTGATGCTGTATTAAATAAATACTATTACTCCAAAGAAATAGCGTTTAATGAGGTTAAAAATTAATACCTAAACAATTAGGGGTAAAGAAAAATATTTACCCCTAATTATACTAAAACCTTCACCTTAATTGCTTCTGAACAATGTGATCTCGCGTTTCTATAAGATCTTGTTCTATTTCACTTTCAATGTACATAACGAATTTCTAATACATTCGAATTAAATATATTTTTCACTGATCAATTTACCATGATCAAATTTCTCTTCCTTACATAAAGTACCTAAATCATCATACAATTTTTGTACGCCTTCTTTTTCGCCATCGATATATGTAACTGATGAAGATACCATTCCATTTTCATAGTACCAGGTCCATTCTCCTATTTGCTTTCCGTTTTTCATCTTACCAGTCGTAGCGATCTGACCAGATTGAAAATAAGTTACCTGAACACCATCCTGTAATCCGTTCTTATATAAAATCTTTTGAAAAATCTGTTTTCCATCAGTATAATACTGTAGCCACTCCCCATCTCTTACTCCATCTTTTATTTCACCTATCTCAGAAATAACGTCTGTACCTGGGAAATGACTCACAACACTACCTTGTCCATTTTTAACCATAATCTTACCATCCTCATCGTAAAAGTTTTGAATACGAGTAAGCTTATTGTCAAAAGTATATTCCTGACTTAGTGTTCCGTTTTCATAAAACTGTTTCCATACACCAATAGGTCGTCCATCTTTAACTTTACCTATTTCCATCATGGTTCCATTTTCGTAATAGGTCTTGTTAGTCCCGTTACCATTTGCAACTATCAATTTTCCATTAATATCCCATACTTTATTATAATTTACGATGCCTGCGGTATCGATAAACACCACCGATGAAGGTTGCCCATTTGTATAGTAATAATTCCATTCACCTCTAACATTTCCATCTTCATATTCTCCCGTTGCGGCAACATTTCCATTTGGATAATATGAACTCCATACCCCATCCTGCTTATTACGGATATAATTACCTTCCTGAATAATCTGGCCTTCCGGAGACCATTGCTTATAATAACCATGTAGTCTTGAAGATACATAACCAACAGAATCAGCCATTGTTCCGGTGGGATAGTAATTAATCCAAACTCCATGTTCCATGCCGTTTTTATAACTACCCGTTTTTTGTAGTTCTCCATTATCATAATACCATTTCCAACTTCCGATGGCCTTTCCCTTTTCAAAATTTCCTTCAGCTTGTTTAGTACCATCTTTATAATAATATGTCCAAAGTCCCTGCTCTTTATTATTTTTAACTTCTCCCTCCGACATCATTTCTCCAGTATCGTACTTATAAAACTTATGACCAGAATATCCAGACAAAATAAAATATACAAAGACAAGAACTAATACTGTAGAAACCGTTGCTAAAGGCATTCGTAATTTCTGATTTGCAGGTGCTCCATCATATTTACCCTTAATCAGTTGATCTAATAATATTGGGGATAATTGTCGGAATGAAAATTTATAACCTTCATAAATAGCAATCCCATAAAATAAAACATCCATTGGATGAAAAGAACCAAACATCAGTTCTTTGATCAAATCAACATTTAAATAGGAAAAAACACTTAAATAGGTCATTGATTCAGCCGTTGCTATAAAACCAATTTGACTAAAAAAGTTTCCCAAAACACATCCAAATAGCGAAAATATACCACCTAAAAGTCCAAACTTTTTATCAACACCTGCTCCAAAATAACGAATAGCAAAACCAACAATAATACCAATACCAATAGCCATATAGCCGATTTGTGTATTTGTACTCACTGTTATTAACGCCCATAAGATGGCACCTACAATACTTGCCAGTGCACCTCCAACAATTGCATAATAAAAGTCCTGATGTTGTTTTATTTTTTCTAAATCTTCATTTTTGATAACCTTGGGAATTTGATATGGTAATGGAGGAATATCTTCCTTTGGGGTGATTTGAACTGAATGATCAATCTGCAAATTTTCACATTTCTCTTCAAAGGCAGCAATTTCGTCTGTTAATTTACATACTAAACCTCGTTTAGTATCTAACTTCCGATTTAAGCATCTTCTACAAAATTCAAGATGTTCTTTTCTTGTCATTAGATTAATTTGTTAGGGTTATTATTTAATTTCCAGAATTTTATAATACGTTTATAATTAATCCCGGATTCTGTCAATTTCGTTAATTGAAATAAAATTTTAGATTTTAAAAATAGCGATTAATTTAAAATACATAAAAAGTTATTGATTATAAATTTGATTAATTAGATTTGTATACTATTATTATTAAGCACTTTAAATATTTTCCAATTTATAACATCAATCTTTATTACCCAACATTTACTTTGGCTTAACTAGATATAACATGAAATATTCCTTAATTATATTTTTCCTTTTATACACTCAATTATCGTTTAGCCAATTACTAAAAACAAAAGAAACCGAAATACTCTCCGATCTGATATTAACAAAAATCAATTTATTAAGAGTTGAGCATAATGTTGGCATTTTAAGTATTGATAGCACCTTAAATTTAGGTGCAGAACTTCAATCAAACTATATGGGCAGAGCAAATAGGCTCACTCACAGACAGCGTTTGAAGAAATACCGTACTCCATTTTTAAGAGTTTATAAATTTTCAAAAGACTTTAAACTTGTTGGTGAAAATATATTGGTTACGTCAACCCAAAAAAAGTCTCTTAAACAAAAAGATCTTGAAGTTATAGCTGAAGAGATGTTTCAAGGATGGAAGAACTCTCCTGAACATTTTAAAAATATGATAAATCCTGACTATGTTTTAACAGGCTTTAGTTTTTCAAGAAGTCAGGATAAGAAAATATATGCCACAAATGTTTTTGGAGCAAAGGGTATCCGTATAAAGAATCAACTTTCTAAAAATGCCTTTGGTATTAAATCCAACAAAAACGGATGTGATGAATATTTGGCAGATAAAAGAAATATAATCACTCATTTAGGAAATTCATTTCAAATTTACGATAATGAAATAAGAATGTATTTTCATAATAAGGATCTATTAAAAAAGATCATTAAAAATGAAAAGGATGGAATTGCCATTGATGTAGTTACCCGATCTCAATTTATTTGCGATGGAGCAAATATTCTTGACATGTCTGATATTTATGACGGTATTATGCTAAAACCTAGATACACTAATGACATATTTAATAATAATGAGGCACAAAACATTCACCGATTGATTACAACACTAGGGAAAGTTCCATCCAGCATTCAGGGTGAAAAAGTAAAACCAAGTTTGATATACATTAAAGATGGAAAAATGTGTGACTATGCTGTTCCTGCATTAGTCCCTTCAGCCAGTTATTCATTAATAGACGTTCCATTAAAAATTGTAGAGGAAACAAATCGTTCTTTTTACAAAAGAGGAATTGTTTATAGTAAAACCTATTTTTTTGATTTTGAAAGAGACGAATGTATTCCTGTAACTCCGTTAAATATTGACAACACTAAAGGAAAACTTAAGAGCATATCCATAAACAGTTTTAGCTCTATTGAAGGAGATTCTATAAGAAACAAAACTTTACAAACTAGGAGAGCTGCTATTATTAAATCTTCTATTGAGAAAGAACTTAAGCAGGACATAAGCATCCCCGCACAAGTCCAATCCAAAGAGAACTGGGATGAAATGTACTTTCAATTAACATTGCTAGGTCTGGACTCTATTGCAAAATTAGACAAGAAGTATATTCGGGACTTTGTAATGACTGATACTATCCACAACTGGGATTCGTTACTTTATATCCAGCGTCGTTCATATGCCACAGTTGAATACGAAGGTATCTTAAATTTAAAAGACAGCAGCTATTATGAACAGAACCTCTATACCGCCATAAATAATAAAAACTGGAATATTGCAAACAATGCAATGGCTAAAATGTATGCAGAAGACCTATCCGGATTACCATTATTCACACCTTATGTGTTCGAGGAACTATTAGCACAAAAAGAGTTAGTCCAAAATTCAAGTGCATTACACTGTAATTGCTTCTTTTTTAATACGGAAAAAAGTGTTCGTTTTCTTCAACACTGGTTAACGCAAGAAGAATCGCTTGACGCAGAAACAAAATATAATTTAAGTGTATTATACTGTAAAGTAATTTCAAATATTCTTTCTGAATGGGATTTAAGTACTGATATCTTTTTGAAGATTATTCCTCCTCATATTGTAAATGAAATAATTATGGATTTTGAAGGAGATAATAACTACAATCAACTGATTTTAAATTATCATTTAACAGCCATGGATTATTATGGTCAGATTAATGACCAAATTGGTATGATAAAGTCATTTAACTACATTGAATCATACTTTAATGATATAGAACTTGATATTGAAGATGATGTAGCTTTATGCTTATTCTTTAACAGATGGAGTCGTTTTGATTTAACGATAGAACACCTTTTTAAAAGAATGTACCAGAAAGATTTTACTGAAGATGCTGCATTTCTGTTAGCCCAAACATGTATGGCATATCCTCATAAATTAAAAGAGAGTGATAATATAAAAACAACCCAACGAGCCCATTCTTTTAATAAAGAAAGATGGTGCTCGTGGATCAATTATGACTTTCAAAATTTAAGATTCAATGAAATCAAAAAAATCTATTGTGAAGATTGTATCTCAGAAAAATAAAACTTATTTCAATTGAATTACCATTGCTGATTTTCCTTTGATATTGATCAGATTAAGGTTACTAATTGTTCTTCCTGTTATCACGTTAGTTCCTTCAGTATATTCACTCAATTTTTCTGAAAATCTGGATGTATCTAGTTTTTTCGCACTTTTATTATTATTCAAAATAACCATTACACAATCATTATCTGTATAACGGAAATATACATAGGCTCCACCTTCAGGAATAAAATGCAAAGTATTTCCAAACTTTAGAGCATCTGATTGCTTTCGGAAATTCAATAGCTTTTTAATATAGTTGAACACTTGATTTTGCTCAACAGTACGCCCTTCCTTAACAAAGGCATTGATACTATCTTTAGGCCAGCCTCCGGGAAAATCTTTTCTAATATTAGCATGCCCCTTTAATCCATCGCCATTCATTAACAATTCTGTACCATAGTATACTTGTAAAATTCCTCTTGTTGTGGCCGAAAATGCCAATGCCATTTTTAATTTTTCAATATCATTATCAAGGCTATGTAATATTCTGCCTTCATCATGATTATCTGGAAAAACAACCATATTTAATGGATTTGGATACAGATGGTCGTCAGCAAGAGTGTTATACAACCTTTCCATTCCTGTTCCCCATCCATCTTCTTCATTAAATGCTTTTTTAATAGCATCTTGCATCGGAAAATCCATTAAACTTGGTAAGTGAGAATCATAACCGTCTTTATTTGGGAAACCGGCCTGCCAATAACAAAGTTTTGAGGGCTCTGTAATCCATGATTCTCCAACAATATTAAAATCAGGATATTCTTTTAAGATTCTTTGTGTCCATTGAGCCATTCCATCTTTATCCGGATAAGGATAAGTATCCATCCTGATACCTCCCAATCCAGAATACTCTATCCACCAGATGCTGTTTTGAATCATATAAGTAAGCATAAACTCATTCTCCAAATTTAAATCAGGCATTGATGTATCAAACCATCCTTTTACAGATAAATCCTTATCATATTTTGAAACATAAGGATCTGAGATCGTAGATAAACGATAATTAGAGCGAGTAAATTCGGGCCACTGATTTATCCAGTCGTGCATTGGCAAATCGTTCATCCACCAGTGCGCACTTCCACAATGGTTAAAAACCATATCCATAATCATTTTTATCCCACGCTTTTGACATTCTTTAGTCAATGCTTTAAATTCTTCATTTGATCCTAAACGCGCATCTATCTGATAAAAATCGGTAATAGCATATCCATGATAGGATGATCTTGGCTGGTTATTTTCTAAAACCGGATTCAACCAAATGGCAGTATATCCCATCTCTTGAATATAATCTAGATGATCATAAACACCTTTTAAATCTCCGCCATGTCTTCCATAATCAGCTCTTCGGTTTGGTTTTTCTATCATTTCCGAAACCGAATCATTGTCTGGATTTCCGTTTGCAAAACGATCAGGCATAATTAAGTACATGGCATCTTCTGAATTAAAACCTTTTCGTGTAGCAGATCCCTCTTCCCTTTCATTTAGAGTATATTCAAATGCATCTACTACTTTGTTTGCTAATTTCAATTGAATTTGAAAAGTTCCAGCTTTGGTTTCTTTCGAAATCTCTAAATCAACAAATTGATAATTGGGATTTTCAACTTTATGGACTTTTCTTACAGAAACACCCTTATAATCAATTGAAACATCATATTTTGAAATATCATTTCCATAAATCATTAGTTGTAAATGAGGATCTCGCATTCCTACCCACCAACTCGATGGTTCCAGTTTCTTAATCACATTCTTATTTTTTGCGTCCAAATTTGTCATCTGCGACATTAGTATTAATACTATTGTAAATACAAACCAGTTTTTATTTTGATTCATAAAAAAAGCTATTGAAGTTATAAAATTAATAATTAAAACACGCGGTGTATTCGGTAATAAAAAAGGGTTCTACATTGTAAAACCCTTTTTAAATGTCCCTACTTTTTGAGCAACTTAAACACTCTATATCCATCATGATCTCCAATCAAATGGATCAGATAGATGCCTTTGGGAAATGGACTAATATCAATTTGAGGGTTAGAGACATCAACCTTTCTCTCGAGCATTAAAGCTCCAGTTATTGATGTCACTTTGATTCTTCGTAATGGTTTTGAACCTGTTAATATATTTACCTTATCCGAAGCAGGATTTGGGGCAATATTCGCATCCATAAAATAGGTTGGGTCTCCAATGGAAGTATGAGGAATAAAACCATTTAATTTCTTCTTACTAAAAAGAATAAATTGTCCTGGATCTAAAGAATAACTCATATCAACTTCACTAACATTCACACTATCTCCATCAAAATAGCTGTACCAATTACCTGTCGAACTAAAATTTGGACTAATATCCTGAGTAACAACATCAAAGTTTCCTATTAATCTAACGTCTGAGTCTGTTTCATTTAATTCTATACGCTTTGTTCTTGAAGAAACTGACATAGAAAAATTTGCGGTTGAAAATACTGGTTCCACCTTTTTTAAATTTATCATCCGGCTATAAATATTAAATAAATCTTTTCGATTATCATCTTCATAATATTCCCATTTAACAGGTTTTCGGCTTAAACGACAATCATTACTTACGGATAAATCTTCACAGGTATTAATACTATAATCATATCCTAACTCACCAAACTGCCATATCATTTTAGGTCCGGGAATTGAAATTAAAAATGCAGCTGCAGCCTCTGTTCTATCTAAAGCGGTAGATAAATCTGTTACGCTATAATCTCCTGATGAGTTTCCATATTCCAGATTTTCGTACATGATACGTTCCTCATCATGACTCTCCATATAGTTTATTATATGAGGGTCATTCCATCCTCTTTCCTTATAAGAGGCCCATGAAAAGTTTGAGTCACTAAAACCTTTTGATGCCTGACTAAAGTTATAGTTATGATTACCCCATAACAAAATACCATGATTGGCTAAAATCTTCTCCTCTGTATTATCTGATAAGTGTTCGAAAGCAACAATTGCATCAGATTTTCTATTCCATATTTCATCAGTCATTCTCATTAAAATATTGATTCTGCTCTGATCATAATCACTGGCCCATGAATCTGCAGGATAGGAAGTATTGGTAAAACCTTTAGTAAAATCAAATCTAAACCCATCCAATTTAAACTCACTCATCCAAAACGAACAAATACTATCCACTAATTCCTGTGTATCTAAACTTTCGTGATTGAAATCATATCCCCATTGCGCATCAGGATTTTGCATATTATGATCACGATTGTACCAAGGATTATTAGATGCAGGTTTTCCACCATCTAAATACATACGAGCAAATGGCGACTGACCAAATGAATGATTTAACACCATATCCATAAATACAGCAATACCGTTTTGATGGCAAACATCTATAAACTCTTTATAATCATATTCTGTTCCGTATGCTTTATCTGTTGCAAAATAAAACGATGGATTATATCCCCAGCTATCGTTTCCTTCAAATTCGTTAAAAGGCATTAACTCGATAGCGTTTACACCTAACTCTTTAAAATATTCAATGGAATCAGTTACTGTTTTGATATCTCCATTATCAGTAAAATCCCTGATATGTAATTCATAAATAACCAATTTAGTTACCTCCGGACTGGAAAAATCAGATATCTGCCAGTTATATTCTTCTTTATTAATAATAAACGTAGAGGCTATTTCAGAAGTCAAATCATAAGGATACGTCATTAATCCAGGATAAATATCTTCAGTAATATATTGATCTAAAGGATCTAATGTTTTATTGGTATATGGATCTGCTATTTTTACAATACCATCAATAAAAAATTGAAATGCATATTCTGTATTGGCATCAAGTGAATTAAGAGTTAACCAAAAATAATCACCATCTTTCTTCATCTGATAATCGTTGGAAATTTGCCAATTGTTAAAGCTTCCTATTAAATGCACAAACTCTTTATCAGGAGCATACAATACAAATGTTACACTTTGATCCTCATTTATATTTACTCCTCTTTTTAAATTTGCAGGCATTGTTTCCATTACAACTTCACCTCTAACATTATATGTTATTTCATCAGAAATGGTAGCACTACCATCTGTTGCTTCTGCTTTTAACGTATAACGTCCTAAAGTCCCTGCAGTAATTGAACTAGATAATGAACTTGCGCTGACTGATTCTATTTCCACTTCATTTACATAAATAGTAATTCCTGTCGCATTTGTAGCACTAACTTCAACAGGGATAGATGCTCCTTCACTGTAAATTGAATTTTCATTAGGTGCATCAATAGATACTGTAAGGTCATTTGTGCTTACATCTACAAAAATATCACTACCTGCACTCGTTTTCCCTTCCAAACTGCTATCAGATGATCTAAAAACAAAAGCTATCTTCTCAACTTTCTCCCCTGCAGGAACTCCATAAAAATCTCTTATTGAAGGCGAAATTTCAAGAGTGTATTGATCATTTCCAATGCTTGTTAATTTGCATGCTTCAATATTAACACCCCAGTCTGACTTTACATATTTCCAATCAGAGGTTGATGTACTTTGATCGGTGATAACTCCGGTATGTGCATAAACATCTCCATTGTACCCCATTAGTCCCTGACTTCCTTCTGCTGCATTAAATGTAATGGTGACAGATTGATCATCAAAAGGTGGACTTGGGTTGGTTGTTACCTGAGCACTAATATACATTGCCATAAAGCAAAACATTATCAGTAAATACAATCTATTCCTCTTCATATCTTAATCTTTATATTCTTTTTAATATTTTTCCTGATATAGCATTTAATAATATGGTACTTGAACTTACTTCTTCATTTGTAAATAAATCCATATATTTATTACCTAATGGTAATTCATATTCAAAAGGATAATCTCCTGCATTTATCACCACCAATATTTCCTCATCTTCAAAAGTTCTTGTATATCCCAGTATTTTTTCTTTTGCTGTCACAAAATCAATATTAGCTGACGACAATATATCTAAGTTACCATTCCTAATCGCACATAATTGCCTGTAGTATTTATTCAGATCTTTATTAAAACCCACTTCAACAAACTCTTCTGGTTTATCCAGAGTACTATTTACATTTTCTGGTTCAAATTTAAATTCGGGCCACCAAAGAGGTTTACGACAATCCGGATCATCTCCTCCCCACATACCCATCTCATCACCATTCCAAATATGAGGAGCTCCTACATTAGTAAATTGATGCATTAAATAAAGTTTTAATCGCTCATAGGTTTCTGCATTTGGTTTACTGGTAATATATGTAGAGTCTGCTCGTGAATTAGCATTGTACTTATACTTGTTTTTGTTGGCAAAAGATGTGAGCAATCGAGGTGAATCATGCGTTGCTGCAACATCCATCATTACTTGTGCAGTTTCAATATTTATTCTGTTCCATTGAAACTTTAGGCTATCTACAAACTGAGCGGCATCAATTTCAAAATCTGTTTTAGCAAAAAAGTATCTTGCAGGTCGATATATCTGATAAAACATAACAGCATCAAAAACATCTCCACTTACATAAGGAACCGGATTCATAAAGGTATCAGGCCATTCTTCCCACCAAATCTCACCTACTAAATAAGCTTCAGGATTAACCGATTTTACAAATGTGCGATAATCTCGCCAAAATCCCATGGGTATATGATCTGCTACATCTAAACGATAACCATCCAAACCTTTGGATGTATCTCCATTGGGAGCCAACCATCTTTTTGAAACAGCAAAAATGTGTTTTTTTACATCCGGATGAAGATCACCTTCATAGGGATGACCTATTTTATGTTCTTCTGTAGTGTTAATTTTTTTTAGAGCAGGAAGGCTTTGAATATTTAACCAACCTTCATATTTAAATTCGTTTTCTGGTGTATTGGGATTATCAAAAGAATTGATAATATACCAATCTTTATAAGGTGATTTCTCCTGATTTTTTATAATATCCTGCCAGGCCCAAAACTCCACTCCTGTATGGTTCCACGAATAATCCAATACAACCTTTATATTTCTTTTATGTGCTTCTTCTATAACTTTAAGAAACATTTTGTCTGCTGAAGTCCACTTCCATGTAGATGGATCAACAGGGTTTTCACTTTTTATTATTTCTATATCTCCTTCTGGATTAGGTCCAAAGTTGACATCAATATGCCTGTAGTTTCTGGCATCATATTTATGTAATGATGGAGCGTCATTTAAGGGATTAAAATAAATTGCCGTAATACCTAAATCTTGAAGATAATCAAGTTTATTCAGAACTCCCTGTAGATCACCACCATAACGTCTAATCTGAAGGTTACTGTAAAAATCTTGTGCAGTTTGGTCAGTCCAGTCTTCTTCTTTATACCATTGTTGTGTCCATGGTGTAACTCTCCAGTTATCCGGAGTTTTTATAAAATTAGATGAGCTATAAATTGTTTCAGGGGTAGGATCATTTAAGGTATCTCCATTATTAAATCTTTCAACAAATATTTGATACCAAATGACATTTTTAGCCCAAGTTGGAGGAGAAGCAATAAGGGTTTCATTGATTGTATTATTAGAAGAATAGTTACATGAAACAAATATTACAATAAACAAAAGATAAAAGAAGTAAGTCTTCATATTAGAAATATCATTTGATTAAAAAAAGCCGTCACGAAGGGCGGCTTAATAAATATTCGAAATTATTAATTATTCAAACACACCTGATTCTGTACTGAAGTTTAACTTCACTTTTTGTCCAGTTAATATAGGTGCAGCAGCTTGATCATTACCAGTTCCCCTATACTCTATTCCTGCTGGATAAACATTAAACTCAGCTTGCCACCAATCAACAGCACTTCCACCTTCGTTAGTTAATGTAGTTGCTGTTACATACATCCTTGCATTATCATCAGCCACAGCAGCTGGAGAAACAAGAATTTTGGCATCAGATGCATCAGGAGTAAACAAAAACTCACCTCCATTCCAATTTCCAAAAGCACTACCCTGAGCATAAACAACAGGATCAGTAATTTGAACTGTACTAGTAAGCAAGTTAACAACAATCATCTTATACCCCTCTTCTGCAACAGGTATATTATCACCTCCAGTATTCCATACGCCTTCAGCACCTGCAGCATCTCCTGTTTTTCCAAACTCAGTTCCGTTCCATGCTCTGGTTGAGTTAAACTTCAATTGTGAATCGGCATCGAACCAAGCAATTTTCCAGAATAAATGAGGATTGCTATGAACTGGTATCATTTCAATTACTGCATCATCGCTCCAGTTCCAATCTGTCACAAAACTTCCATTAATATACATTGCAGACGGATATGTTGAAAATACAATATCTTCACCATAAGCTACACCTTCACTATTAACTGCATATGCTCTTACATGATAAGTTGTACTTGTTGCAAGCCCATCTAAATCAACAGTAAACTGACCTGTAGTTCCATCATTTGTTACAATATCATCATCAATTGTAGGATTTTCTGATGTGCTATAGCACACTCCTCTTTCAGTAATTGTAGCTCCACCATCATAGGAAATATTTCCTATTACAGTTGCTGTTGATGATGCAGCTGAAGCTGAAAGCGTTTCTACTGTAGCAATACCAATAGTTGTTGTAAATGAAATTTCATCAGTATAAACCTTACCTATTGAATTGGTAGCATAGGCGCGTACATAATAAGTAGTATTTGCAACTAATCCGGTTAAATCACATGTAAATTCACCCATTCCAGTACCTCCATCAACCATATTATCATTAGTAGTTGGACTTTGGCTGGTACTATAAACAATACCTTTTGCTGTTACCTCAGCTTTTCCATCATAAGGTACATCTGCAGAGATTTGCGCTGTTACGTCAGTTATTGAGGAGGTTGTTCCTATAGTAACAGTAGGAACATGAGCCAGTGTTGTAAATGTTTCATCATCTCCATATAAAACAGAACCATCGTCATCTATAGCATAGGCTCTGTAATGATATGTTGTAAAATGATCTAAACCTGTAATTGAAACCCAATAAACAGCATTTTCAACATCAGAAGCAACTATTTTTGAATCAGAAGTTGTTGGATTTTCAGTTAATCCATACGCTACTCCATATTCTGTAAATCCATCTCCCTGAGCAATAACCAGTCCACTAAGTTCAACTGTAGTTGAAGTAATGCCATCTGATTCCCATGTTGCCATTTCATCATCGAGTTTCTTTAAATCATCCTTTTCACACCCCACAAATACTAATATAAGCGAGGCTAAAAACAGACCTGTAACTTTAAGAAATATATTTTTCATCACCTTAAATTCTTTTAATTAAAAACAAAACTGTTTTTCTACCATGAACAACTATTCATGGTAGAATTTTTTATTTTTTATTTATTACTCACTAGCAATAATTGAACATGAACTTGAAGTAGCAGTAGTAAGATCAATCCATAATTTGATATCATAAGTTCCTGCTGTTAAAGTAATATTTGAAGAACCTCCATCATTATATAAACTCAAGTCTGAAAAATCCAAATCTATTGAACTATCTTCTACACCAAAATTAAAATCCTCACTCCATGACTCATTATTACGGAACTTGATATCTCCATCAGGCAATTCAACACCATAACTATACCAGAATTTACCATCTGAATCATAATCCATTGCAATATCAGGTGCAGCCCATCCATTAACTGTTCCTACAATTCCTACTAAATATTTCAAACTTTCAAAAGTTAATCCTTCAGTATCTGCTGTTAACTTATACCACCCAGCGTCAGCTACAGTTATTGCAGAACCATCAACAGATAATACTTCTCCTGAAGCACCATAAGTAATATTATTGTCTGGATCTAATAATGTAAATGAATCTCCTGCTTCAAATTTCACATAACCTTCATATGTACCATTGCTAGCTTGAGAAACAATTTTTTGAGGAGTTTCAGCATTTCCTGAAATTATTATATCCAATCGAAGCAAACCATAAACAGTAACATCAACTGTATAAACATCAGATGTAAACTCATAATCTTCAACTCCAAGACCAGCATCCGCTTCTAAAACACACCTTATTCTAAAATCAGCAGAAGAAGTAATATCTTCCTTAAATTGATCTAACAAAATTGCATTAATTTCACTAACTGTTAATGTTATGTCATCACAAGTAACCCCATTATAAATTTCAACAGTATTTTCAAAGTTATCTCCGTTTGGACATGCTTCTAAATAATAAGTTGCTGAAGCATTAAATCCTGGATCAACTGCGGAACAAATAAATGTTACATCATTAGCTCCATTAGCTCTAACTAAGGTTAGGTCAGGCATAGATGTAATTGCCGGAGCTACAACGTCATCCGACATTACAGCCTCATCCCCATCTTTTTCACAACTAGTAAAGATGCCAAGCAACCCAACTAATGCAAATAATATTATATAATAATTTTTCATATGATTATAATTTAAATATTTATTGTCATATGGAACTCCGGATGAACTTTAATCTCTTGAATTTGATAAATTGAAAAGGCTAAAATTCATCTTTGTTTCATATTCCTTAATTTTTAAAATGATTAATTATATCCATCATTTTGCGTAATATTCTCATTTGCAGAGATTTCATCTCCTGGTATAGGATATAAATCTCGATAGCTACTTGTTGCTGAACCGTTAAAAGTTCCTCCTTTCCAAGCCCATACGTAATCATCACCAGTAAACTTACCGAAACGAACCAAGTCTGTACGCCTTTGCCCTTCGTAGTAAAATTCACGAGCTCTCTCATCCAAAATAAAATCTGCAGTTACATCGCTTGCATCAATATCTCCACTTGTATCTCCATATGCTCTTCTTCTTACTACATTGATATCAGTTGCTGCATCTGTAGTATTTCCTTGTCTGAACAAGGCTTCTGCTCTCATTAAATAAGCGTCTGATAAACGAAATACTGGAAAGTCAGTACATGCATAGGTTGCATTATAATTATCAGCTTGAGAACCATCTAAATTTTTAGCGGTAAATTTATAAACCCCAACTCCAAAATCTCCACTTGAGTTTACAGCCGGAATATCTAATGATCTTTTTTGTTTTAAATACACTCTGTTATCAGCACATTGTTCAAACTCAGCATCATCAGTTGGCACATTAACATTTCCATAAGTTGCTATTGTATCAACCAATATATTCATTAATTGCTTACGAGCTCTGTTTCCATTCCAATTAATATTAGAAGTCAATCCGTGATATTCTTCTGCATCTATATATGTTGCATCACTTGAAGAATTTATAATAAATGTAGTCCCTCCATTTCCTTGTGTATTAGTACCATCTTCAGCAAATGCAAAAATCATTTCGTTATTTCCATGATACCTATCATTATCAGCACTGAAGTTTTTTCTATAATTGTCTGCTAATTCATAGGCTGAGCTAGCTAACACTTTATCACAATAAATTTGACAACTATCATACTTATCCACTCCTGCATAAACTTCTGCATTTAAATAAGTTTTAGCTAATAACATCCAGCATGAACCTTTATCTGCTTGTGGATATGAATATCCAGGTTCTCCTAGATCATCTTCTATAGCTTTTAACTCATCCACAACATATCTGAATAACTGAGCTCTTTGAATTTGTTCTGGATAATATTTTCCAACACCATCTTCTTCTGTAGTAAACGGAGGATTTCCGAATAAATCCATTAACCAATAATATGCTAGTGCTCTTAAATAACGAGCCTCTGCACGATATCTGATATAATCTTCATTTTTAGTACCTGCAGTGTTATTTAAAAAGTCATTACAATAAGTAACACTTAAACTCAAACGCTGATATACAGCTGTCAAAAAAGGATTTGAAGGAGTCCATGCTTGGGTATTTAAATCACTAATACCAACATCTCCCCATGCACACATTCCCTCATCTGTAGTAATAGTTTGAAGATTCCATAGCGCTCTCATTAAAGTAAAGAAACCATCATCACTTGAAGAAATATCAGCATTACCATCTTCTTGACCAGCAATAATAAAACTAGCATATAACTTACCTAATGCCTCTTCCATGTAGGCAGGATCATCACCTAAATTACCAGCTAAAATACTACTAGGGTCAATAGGCTTTACATCTAAATCATCTGTACAGGATACAAACATCAGTACAGAAATTAGGATTCCATATAATATATTTAATTTCATCTTCATCTGTTGTTTAGTAATTAAAATGTTAAGTTAACTCCTAAAGTAAACGTGCGTGGACGTGGATAAAAGTTATTATCGATTCCACCATCAACCTCTGGATCTAATCCGCTGTATTCTGTAATTGTAAATACATTTTGTACAGTAAAACTCACTCTTGCATTTATATTTTGTCCAGCAATTTTACTGAAGTTATATCCAGCGCTTAGGTTATCCATCTTTAAGAATGAAGCATTTTCAACAAAATAATCAGAAGTAAACTGACGCGATACAAAATTACTTTTGCTTAGAAACTTTGGCATATTTTTCCAATATCCAATTTGTTGCATTTGATCGTAAGATGCTCCTGCAGCCACTTGATTTAATACATAATTATCAATATTCGCTCTTAACGAAGTTGACATATCAAAATTCTTATAATTAAATCTTGCAGTAAAACCTAAAGTGTATTCCGGAGTTGGACTATGGTATACATATTTATTTGCATTATCACCATTAATTACGCCCCCATTTCCGGCTAGATCTTCATACAATCCTTCGATAGGATTTCCATTGGTATCGTAAACCTGTTTGTTTACAAAAAATGAATGAGCAGCTTCTCCAACTCTGGTAACCTGAACTGTTCCAGTCATACCACTACCTTCCAATATTCCAATATAATCTGGATCATCATTCATTAAAAGCTTAGTGATCTTGTTCTTATTATGAGAGAAATTAAGACCTACATTTAATGACATATCAGGTTTAGAGATTGGTACAAAGTTTAATCCCACCTCAATACCTTTATTCTCTAAACTACCAACGTTTGTCAATAATGTATTTGAGAAGTTACTACCACTAGGAATGGTAACTTCATTCAACAAATCAATTGTTTCTCTATAATAATAGTCAATAGTACCATTAATACGATTATTAAAAAATCCAAAGTCAAAACCAATATTTTGTGTAGTAGTTTCTTCCCATTTAATATCAGGATCGTAAGTTTCTGGACGAAGAGTTGGCATATACTCTCCATTAATCATATAATAATATCCAGTGGTAGATATAGTATATTGAGCTTGAGCAGGATAATCATTACCTATATCCTGTTGTCCTGTAATACCCCATCCTAAACGAAGTTTAAAATCAGATAGAAAATCAACATTTTGTAAGAATGATTCTTCATGAATTTTCCAGGCAAATGCTGTTGATGGGAAAAATCCCCAACGATTGTCTTTATCAAAACGAGATGAACCATCATAACGGAAAGTTCCTGTTAACAGATACTTATTTTTTAAAGCGTAGTTTAATCTACCGAAAAAAGAAACCAAATAGTTTTCTGTTTTCCATTCAGTGTTATTATATTCTTCAGTTTCATCAACTGATCTTGTATAATCATCTCCTTCTCTTTTAAAATGCTGCCATGAATATCCTGCTGTTGCATTAATTCTATGATTTTCATTTAATTCTTTATTATAACTCAAATAAAAATCAAGAAGATCATTCTTATTCATGGAACTATAATCACTTAATTGTCCGGTACTACCAGGAACTAAAGTAGAAGGTGATGTAATTGGCCTATTGTTAACACCTTCACTCTCTGTATAATCTTTAGCTAAATTTAAGGTAGCTTTTAGATCTGGTAAAAATGGCAATTGATAATCTAACTTTAAACTTCCCACAAATCTTAATACATCTGAAGTATTATCAACCGCTAAAGCTTGCTCAACAGGGTTAGGAGTACCTAAGTTTGCTCCATGGTTTTCCCACTGATAATATCCTGCAAAATCATCAGCACCCTCTTCATAAATTTGTTGAGTTGGATCCATTGATATAGCTGAACCAATAGCACCATCATCACCAAAATTATTTTTAGTACTCATAAACTTAACATTGGCATTAACTTTTAACTTATCCTGAAGTAAACTAGGATTTAAGTTGATCGCTCCTGTCATTCTTTGCATATCTGTATTTTCCAAAATACCAGTTTGATCTGTATATCCTAAAGAAACACGGTAAGGAACACTTTTAAAAGCCCCGGATGCAGCAACATTATGATCATGAGATACCGCAGTACGGAATATTTCATCTTGCCAATCAGTATTTTTGGTTCCTAACAAATCATAATTGACAGCATCAAATAAACCATCATGTTCAAAGGCAATCTTTCTCATTTCATCACCAGAATACACATCGATATAGTCAATTGGTGTAGCAATTGATACACTTCCACTATAGTTAAACTTTAATGGACTACCTTTTTCACCCTTTTTTGTAGTAATAATAATTACACCATTTGAGGCACGAGAACCATAAATAGCCGTTGCAGAAGCATCTTTTAAAACAGTAAATGTTTCAATATCGTTAGGGTTAATAAATGAAAGTGCATTTGAACTACCCGATACATTATTTCCAACACTTTCTATTGGCATTCCATCAACAATAATCAAAGGATCATTAGATGCGTTTAGAGAAGAACCTCCACGAATTCGAATAGTTGAACCACTTCCTGGAGCACCTCCAGCAGATGTTATTACAACCCCGGAAGATTTACCAACCAAAAGATCCTGAGCTGAAGTAATATTACCTTTATTAAAATCTTTGGAAGAAACACTTACAACAGAACCTGTTTTATCTTCCTTTTTCTGAACACCATAACCAATTACAACAACTTCATCCATGCCTATAACGTCTGGTTGTAGTGACACGTTTAATACTTGTTGTGATGTCAGAGTAACCTCCTGAGTAGTGTAACCAATAAATGAAAAGATTAGAACATCACCAGAATTAGCACTTAAAGTATATTTGCCATCAGGTGTAGTTATTGTTCCTGTTGTAGTATTTTTTATCGCTACTGTTACTCCAGGTAAAACATCTCCAGTACTAGCATCATTAACAACGCCAGTAATTGTCATTTCCTGAGCCAATAGGCTGCTTGTTATCAAAAACAAACCAGCCAGCAGCAGAAAGACTTTGTTTAAACTAAATGATTTAATCATAAAATTAAAGATTTAACAGTTAAAAAACTTGCTTAATTTTTTAAAATAATTTTTTGGATTTTATAAGAATTTTATATTCAAATAATAACTCACACATTACTGTGCAGTCATTTTACTTTAAATGGACATTACAAATCTATATTAAAAAAGTATGCGAAATAAACATTTATTAACACGTCAGGGTGAAATATTGACATTTTTTAACGCAAACGTTTGCGAGGACGTTTGCGAGGACGTTTGCAAAACGATCATATGTTGTATAACATGTTTTTAGATCGTTTTCACCTAATATTTTAACTATATCGTTTTTGGTTTTATAACTTTTAAACGTCATTTTTTGGAAGATTTTATAGATATTGTGCATTTTTTAACAAGGTTGTAGTATCTTTAAACTTCAACCTATTTTATACCTTATACACATAATATAAGTTCATACAATAATATGGCTCAGCATCAAATAACGATAAAAGACATTGCTAAAATGCTTGGCATTTCAGCTTCCACAGTTTCAAGAGCCCTTAAAGACCATCCTGACATTAGTCCAAAAACCAAAAGGATGGTTCAGGCCTTTGCTGAAAAAATGAATTATCGCCCCAATGCATTAGCTTTAAACCTTAGAAGAAGTAAAACAAACACATTAGGGGTTATTATTCCTGAAATAGTTCACCACTTTTTTTCATCGGTTATATCCGGAATAGAAAAGGTTGCATATGCGGCTGGTTATAATGTAATGATTTGTCAATCAAACGAAGATTATAATCGAGAAGTAATTGACTCACAAGCTTTGCTTGACAATAGAGTTGATGGAATATTAATGTCTCTTAGTAAAACCACACTAAATTTCGATCATATCCGAAACTTAATAAATCATGGTGTTCCTATTGTATTCTTTGATCGAGCTCCGGAAGAAATTGAAGCAGACAAAGTTTTTATTGATGATTTTGTTGGTGCTAAAATTGCAACTCATCACTTAATTGCAACAGGATGTAAAAACATATTGCATTTAGCTGGTCCCCCACATTTATTAATCGGACAGAGAAGAAGAGATGGTTATATAAAAGCGCTGGAAGAAAATGGTATTCCGTACAACCCTGATTTTGTAATAAAATGTGATACCAGAGATGATGTTTTTGCTAATGCCGGTAAAATTTTGCAAATGGCCAATCAAATTGATGGCATTTTTGCCGTTAATGATTCTACAGCAATTGCAGCAATGCAGGTTTTATTGAAAAATGACATACGAATACCAGAGCATATATCCGTAATTGGCTTTGGAGATGGACCTAATGCAACTATTGCCTATCCTCCATTATCAACAGTTGAACAAAAAGGAACTGAAATTGGTAAAGAAGCTATTCAGCTATTACTAAATCAAATTGAAAACAAAGAAGATACTTATATTCCTACAACAAAAATTATAACTCCGGTTCTACGCATCAGAGAATCCACAATGTTATAATTAATCATCCTATAGAGTTTCTAAATAAAGGAGCTCTTAGGATATTCATCTCTTATTTTAAATGTTTTTGCAAACGGTTGCAGAACTCTTTCCAAGCTGACTTTTATTTTTTTTCATTTTTTTTCCATTATTACTGCAAACGGTTGCAAAAAGGAATTCTTAACCAAAGCTTCATTATTTCAACTCTTTAACTGGATTATCCTATTTGTTTCTTGCCTATATTATATTGTATCTTTGTTAACGGATTTTAAAAGGACAAATTTAAAATAATACTTACCTAAGCTGGATTCTCATCAGAGATTAGCATTCATATTACTCTTTATAGACATGATTGAGTATATAGGAAATTCATATCAATTCATCTATCTTACTCAAATTAATAAACAATACGACGTATTTTATTGTCATAGTTTTAGACATTATAAATACCTCTACCATTAATATTTAATTTATGAAAAAAATGCCTCATCTTTCCTTTTGGCAAATCTGGAATGTTAGTTTTGGATTTCTGGGGATTCAAATGGGCTTTGCTTTGCAAAGTGCAAATGTTAGTAGGATTTTATCAAATTTAGGTGCTGATTTACATTCATTACCATTGTTTTGGATAGCAGCTCCTTTAATGGGATTAATCGTTCAACCTATCGTTGGTTCTGCAAGTGATAGAACCTGGAATAGACTTGGAAGAAGAAGCCCATATATATTAGGCGGTGCAATCATTGCTGCATTAGCGATGTTCTTAATGCCCAATGCATCTATAGTTGTATCTATCATGCCTGTATTATTATTTGGCTTAGTAATGTTTGCATTAATGGACGGTTCATTTAATATTACAATGCAACCATTTAGAGCTTTAGTTGCTGATATGACTCCTGCAGAGCAACGCAATATTGGTTATTCTACACAAAGCTTTTTAATAAATGCAGGAGCTGTCCTAGGTTCAATTCTGCCATTTGTTTTAACAAACCTTCTTAATATTTCAAATACAGCACCTGAAGGACAGGTTCCTCCATCAGTAATATGGTCATTCTATATTGGAGGTAGTGCCTTGTTGTTATCTGTAATATGGACCGTTTTTAAAACAAAAGAATATCCGCCAGAGTTATATGCTGAATACAAAGGAATTGATACAAAGGCAGAAATAGATCCAAAATATAAAGGGATCTTAGGTTTTTTCAGACTCTTAAAAATCACGCCAAAAACAATGCTACAATTAGCCATTGTTCAATTTTTCAGTTGGTTTGCTATGTATATCATGTGGGTATATACAACACCTGCAGTTTCGCAACACGTTTGGGGATGTGAAATTGGAGATAGTACATCAAAAGCGGCTCAAGATGCTGGTGACTGGATTGGAATCTTATTCGCAGGTTATAGTTTATTTGCAGCCATATTTTCCGTATTCATGAGCCGGTTAGCCAATAAAGTTGGAAGAAAAACCGTATACAGCCTGGCATTACTCATTGGTGGTATTGCATATACTTCAATGTTTTTATTTAAAGGTGGCGATATGGTACATGTAAATCTATTTTTTACACAGGTTGATGTTCCATCCAGTGGATTACTATGGATGTTACCAATGGTTGGAGTTGGGATTGCTTGGGCTGGAATTTTAGCAATGCCTTATGCCATCTTATCAGAATCTCTTCCTGCTGATAAAATGGGCGTTTTTATGGGGATCTTCAATTTCACAATTGCAGGACCTCAAATAATAAGTGGTTTGATAGCTGGTTCTATACTAAAATATTTCTTTCATGGAGAGGCTATTTTTATGTTAGTTATTGCAGGGCTTAGTATGTTTTTAGGAGCACTATCTGTAGTTTTTGTAAAACCTCAAAAGTCAAACCAATAATTTAAGATTAAATAAAGATCTTTTAGATTTTATTTATCGCTGATTTAAAATTTATAACAACTAATTAGAGCAACATGGGTAAAATAAAAGCATGCCTTTTCGATTTAGATGGAGTAATTGTTGATACTGCAAAATATCATTACATAGCTTGGAAAGAATTGGCAAATGAAATGGGATTTGATTTTACACTGGACGATAATGAAAGATTAAAAGGAGTAAGCAGAATGACTTCTTTAGATATTTTACTATCAATTGGAAATGTAGTTAAAAGTGAAGAGGAAAAACTTGACTTGGCTACAAAGAAGAACGAAAATTACCTGTCATATATATTAAAAATGGGCCCCGAAGAAATTCTTCCGGGAACCAAGGAGTTTTTAGAAGCACTGAATAAAGAAGGAATAAAAATAGCCTTAGGATCGGCAAGTAAAAATGCCATGACCATTCTTGAAAGGCTAGAATTAACATCTTACTTTGAAGCTATTATTGATGGAACAAAAGTTTCAAAGGCAAAACCAGACCCCGAAGTATTTTTAAAAGGTGCTGAAGCTTTAAATGTATCACCTAGTGAATGTGTTGTTTTTGAAGATGCAGAAGCAGGAATTGAGGCTGCTATTGCAGGTGGTATGAAATGCGTTGGTATTGGAAGTCCTGAAATATTAAACAAAGCAAATTTTGTTGTAGACGGACTTCACAAAATGAATATAACCATGCTTAAAAGTCTCAGTAGCTAAACAACTTAAACAATGACATTATGAAGAAATATCTTAAATATGATGAATGGTGTATAATTGAAGAAGGATTCAATCCTAATAATCATCAAGCATCAGAGAGTATTTTCAGTATTGGGAATGGGAAAATGGGGCAGCGAGCTAATTTTGAAGAAAAATATTCAGGAGAAAGCTTACAAGGTAGTTATGTTGCTGGTGTATATTATCCTGATAAAACAAGAGTTGGATGGTGGAAAAATGGATATCCTGAATACTTTGCTAAAGTATTAAACTCTCCAAACTGGATAGGTATCAATGTAAATATTGATGGATCTGAATTAGATTTAAATAAATGTACGGTAGATCAATTTACTCGCACATTAAACATGAAAGAAGGCTTTCTTTTAAGAGAGTTTACAGCAACTCTGGATGGAGGTAAAAAAGTTTTAGTAAAGGCAAAACGTTTTGTATCAATGGCTGATACTGAAAATGGTGCCATTAGATACAGTGTAACTCCTATTAATTTTAGTGGTAAAATAAGCTTTACTCCTTATATTGATGGAGATATAGAAAATGAAGATTCCAACTACGACGAGAAGTTTTGGAATGTTCTTGATGTTCAGGCAGAAGATGGATTCGCTTATCTTGAATCTCAAACCAAAAAATCTGACTTCAGATGTGGATTTGCCATGAAATATTTGGTAAAACTTAATGAAAAGGCACTTAAAACTAATTCGGAAGTAATCCAACTAAATAAATGGGTAGGAAATCAAGTTGAGGTTGAAGTTAAACAAGGTGATACTTTATGCATTGAAAAATTCGTAGGTGTCACATCTTCTTTAAACTACAGTACAGATGCTTTAAAAAGCCAGGCTGAAGAGTTAGCTTCATTTGCATGCCATAAAGGTTTCGACAAACTATTTGAAGACCACAAACAAAAATGGGATGAAAAATGGGTACATAGTGATATTATTATTAAAGGGGATGTAGCAGCACAACAGGCTATTCGTTTTAATATCTTTCACTTAAACCAGACTTACACAGGTGAAGATGAAAGATTAAACGTTGGACCAAAGGGATTTACAGGCGAAAAATACGGGGGTACAACCTACTGGGATACTGAAGCTTACTGCATCCCCTTCTTTTTAATGACATCTCCATCAAAAGTAACCAGGCAACTATTAATTTATAGATATAAGCACTTACCAAGAGCCATTGAAAATGCAGAAAAATTGGGTTTTAAAAATGGTGCCGCTCTTTATCCAATGGTTACCGCAAATGGAGAAGAATGTCATAATGAGTGGGAAATTACTTTTGAAGAAATTCACAGAAATGGAGCTATAGCTTTTGCTATTCATAATTATATTCGCCATACGGGAGATAAAAAATATTTAGAAGAGTACGGTTTAGAAGTATTAGTAGGTATTTCAAGATTTTGGAGTCAAAGAATTACTTTCTCTGAGGCTCGTAAAAAATATGTAATGCTTGGTGTTACCGGACCTAATGAGTATGAAAATAACATTAACAATAACTGGTACACTAATAAAATGGCTACATGGTGTTTACAATACACTAAAGAGTCATTAGAATATATTAAAATCAATAATCCTCAAAGATATGAGGAATTAAAAGCTATTATGAATTTCAATGAGGAAGAAACGGTTCGTTGGATGGATATAGTAGACAACATGCATTTCCCATATAACGATGAGTTGAAAGTGTTTATGCAGCAAGATGGCTTTATGGATAAGGAGCAAATTATGGCTGATGATCTTGATCCGGCTGAACGTCCTATTAATCAACATTGGTCTTGGGACAGAATTCTTCGCTCAAACTTTATAAAGCAAGCTGATACGCTACAAGGAATGTATGTTTTAGAAGAACAATTTTCAGAAGAAGAAATCATCAGAAACTTTGATTTTTATGAACCAAGAACGGTTCATGAATCATCTCTTTCACCTTGTGTACACTCTGTTCTCGCTTCAAAAATTGGAAAAATTGAAAAAGCATATGAAATGTATCTTCGTACTTCCAGATTAGATCTTGATGATTACAATGCAGAAGTTCACGAAGGACTTCACATTACAAGTATGGCTGGTACATGGATGGCTATTGTTGAAGGCTTTGGTGGCAAACGTGCCTATGATGAAAAACTTTATTTAAATCCGGTTATTCCTGATCAATGGGAAGAATATGCATTCAGGATTAGATTTAAAGGTAGAGATCTGGAGGTAAGAGTAAATGAAAAAGAAATTGAAATTATTTCCCATGCCTCCTTACCTATTGAGTTATTTGTTTATAATAAACCTGTTACAGTAGAAGAAAATAAGTCTATTACTATTTCCCGATAAAAATTAAACCCCTGTTTATATAGTTAAACAGGGGTTTTATATATCTATTTTCATTTGAAAAATCATCCCTTAGTTTGAAAGTTTTGATCCTAAAATTGACATATTGATTCTTTACTACTTGCCGTCACCTTTAAAAATTGACCTTAGCGTATAAAGTAATATTTTTAAATCTACTACCAGCGTTCTATTTTCAAGATAAATGATATCATATTGAAGTCGTTGAATCATTTCCTCTACATTTTCAGCATAACCAAATTTTACCATACCCCATGAAGTAACTCCTGGTTTTACACTAAAAACCTGCTCATAATGCGGTGCATTTGTTAATATTTTATCAATAAAAAACTTTCTTTCCGGTCGAGGTCCAACCAAAGACATATCCCCCATAATCACATTAAAAAATTGAGGCAATTCATCTAAATGCCATTTTCTCAAACACTTTCCTAACTTAGTAATTCTTGGATCATTAGATGAGGATAAAGCAGGCCCATTTTCTTCTGCATTTATATACATTGATCTGAATTTATAAAGCATAAATGGCTTCTTATCCTTACCTATTCTAATCTGTTTGTAAAAAATTCCGCCAGGTGATGATAATTTTACCAAAATAGCCAGAAAAATATAAAGGGGAGAACATAATACAATAACCGATAGAGAAAAGGTAATATCAATAACCCGCTTTAAAACAACTTGCCAAATGGGTAATCTGTTGTTAACGATTGTGATATATGGCAAAAAATCCAGATTTGTTGTACTTATTTTACGCTCAATAACTTCGTTTAAGTTAGCTGACAACCTAATAAAACAGTCTTTTACCCTTAGCGTATTAATTATTCTATTAATTCTTCTTGCTTGGTTATTTTTTAAAACAATTAAAGCATCATCAAAAGATACAGCTTTTATAATTTTAGGTAGCTGAGAAAGATTCCCAAGATGTGGCATATACATAGACAAATCTTCTCCTTCATTACTATCTGATACATAACCAATATATCTAAACCCACTTTTTGACATAGATGAATAATATTCCTTAACCAACTCCAGAGCCTTGGGACTATTCCCTATTAATATTCCATAATATCCAACGTATCCTTTTTGAATCTGAGTGTGAAAATGCCATATCAATCCCATTCTAAATATAAACACAAAACCACACACTATAAGAAAATACTGCATCGACATTTGAAGATAAACATCCTGAATTTCAAACCAGTTCTCACCAACTAAAAAATAAAAAACAAGTAAAGTAACAATAAAGGAAGTAAATACAGTTGGTCCAATAATCTGCATCCCTGAACGACGTGCCAAATTATGGTAATTTCCAGCTAAGTAAAAAGCAAATAACCAAAACAAAACAATCCCACTTATAAAAAATGCAGGTGCTAAACTAGCTAAAAACAGATCACTAAACAGTTTTTCCACTTCCGTTTTTATATACGAGTATTTTCCTATAAATACTAAGTGACTAAATACAAGAGCTATAATATCCGACATTAAATGCCGTATTACAATTCTTCTTCCACTTATTCTTTTAGGAGTTTTTCCAACAACCTTGTTTCCCATACAATAATCTCTAGTGTATTCAAAAACGAACAACTACTCCATTTATTATAATATAAGGTATTTTTTTATGAAAAAATACGGCCTAATTATACATTAACATTATTTTTATGACCACATTAAAACTGAGTATGGATACATTAAGACATAAAGGTCTTCGAAATAGATTAGTGCAGGAGATTGCAAATAAAGGGATTTCAAATCCTAAAGTATTACAAGCCATAGGAAATGTTCCCAGACATATGTTCTTTGAAAGCAGCTTTATAAAATTTGCTTATCAGGATAAGGCTTTTCCCATTGGAGCTGGTCAAACAATTTCTCAACCATTTACCGTTGCATTTCAAACTCAATTACTAAATATAAAAAAAGGTGATAAAATTCTGGAAGTAGGAACCGGATCTGGATATCAGGCTGCTGTTCTTGTTGAAATGGGTGCAAAAGTTTTTTCTATCGAACGTCAGAGAGAACTATATATTAAAAGCAGTCATTTATTACCTCAAATGGGCTATCAATTAAGTTTCTTTTTAGGAGATGGTTACAAAGGTCTACCTCAATTTCAACCTTTTGACGGCATTATTATTACTGCTGGAGCACCTTCCATTCCTGAAGAGTTATTAACACAATTGGCGATTGGTGGCGTAATGGTAATCCCTGTTGGTAGAAATGTTCAAACAATGATTCGTGTCACACGAGAATCTGAAACGGAGTTTAGTCAGGAAGAATTTGGTAGATTCGAGTTTGTTCCTATGCTTAAAGGCATTGTAAAATAGAAAGGCCTTTTCATTGACTTCAATACATAAATATTTGTTGAACAATTTCATACTGCTTATTTTTTCATAGTCCTAAAATAATTTTACTTTTAAACACATCATCTTAAAATAAAGATGATCCAAAAAATTTGACAATCCATAAATACTAGAAATATGCTTAAAGTACACACGCTAATTTATAGTCCCTGGCAAGAAAATACATATGTTGTGTCAGCAGAAAACGGAGATTGTATCATCATTGATCCCGGTTGTCTAACGGCAGAAGAACAGCAGCATTTAGTTAACTTTATTTCAAGTAACAATTTAAATCCCACAAAATTATTAAATACTCACCTGCATTTAGATCATGTATTTGGAAACCGATTTGTTTGTGAAAGATTCAATCTTGGAGCAGAGGCTCATAAAGATGATGAATTCTGGATTGAGCAAACAGTACCATATGCAGCACAAATGGGGATGCAACTTGAACAGAATCCTCCTGCACTAAAAGGATATCTGGAACATAACCAGGAAATTGAATTTGGAGGCTCTATTCTTAAAGTACTGCATATTCCTGGACATTCACCTGGTGGCATTGCTCTTTACTGTGAAAAAGAGGGATTTGTAATTGCTGGTGATGTACTTTTCAGAGAAAGCGTTGGTAGAGCTGATTTACCGGGTGGTGATTTTGACACACTAATCAATGGTATTAAAGAACATTTATTAACATTACCTCTGGAAACCATTGTGTATTCCGGTCATGGACCTACAACTACAATTGAACATGAAAGTAAACACAATATGTTCTTTTAGCTTAATAAAAATGAATTGATATAAATACCCAAACGGAAATCCATAATCATTAAGATTTCCGTTTGTTATATTAAACATCATTACCTTAAAACAATATTCAGAAAGCAAATTCAAACATTCCCCACCCAAGCATCTTTTTAAAATAACATGCCTGTTTAATAACCCTAACTTATAGGTTTTATAAAAAAAAGGCGCAATGAAAAATCATTACGCCTTAGTTTATTATCTACATTTCTTATTTTATCTCATATCAATTACATCCACATCCGGATTTGCTTCTTTATCAAAAACAAACATTGAATCATTCATTGGTGTGTTTATTTGCATGTTTTTTACTTTGATGGTATAATTGTTACCATCTTTTCCTACTTGTTTGATGGATGATATTTTCAGATTATCTTTTATGATCTCCAGACTAACTTTAGAATAAGGTTTATCCCTGTTTATAGGAAATAAATCAATTCCATAAACCACTACTCCATCAACAGTTTTTTCACCTAAATAAGCATATTTAAATCCTGTTTGATAAATTGTAAAAATAGAAGCTGGATTTAAAGTTTCTTCATCTTCAGGATCCGGCTCATCAACATTTACTTCTTCTTCATCAATCATGTGAGTCCAAAGTGTTTTTCCATCAAAATAAGTATCTACATTCATTAAGTTTGCTTTATACTTATCTCCTTTTATAGAAATTGTACCTTCATATACTTCGTTAATCTCCTCCTGCAAATTTTCCATAGCAAACGAAAAGTCTGCCTTAATTGTATTGTAAGTTTTGGTTTTAGCGGTAACCTTATCTAAAATTTCAACTGCCTTTTCATTTGTTTGTGCAAAAAGAAATCCAGGAATTAGTGCTATTAACAATAAAATCTTCTTCATATTTCTGTTATTAATATTCTGAGTTTGCGTTATTATACCTTAGTTATCTGTTCAAGTTTCAAAAATAATACCAAAATTAGAGTCCTTTTAAAATGTGCTCTAATGAAGCCTCATCAGGAACTAATACCTGACGTGCTTTACTTCCTTCAAAAGGCCCTACTATTCCAGCAGCTTCAAGCTGATCTATAACTCTACCGGCTCTGTTGTACCCAATTGAAAATCTTCTCTGAATTAACGATGTGGAACCCGACTGATTTGCAACTACAACCTTTGCTGCCTCCTCAAAAATCGAATCTTTATTACTCATATCTACTTCTCCAGGTTCATTTCCAGAAGATTCACCAACATATTCAGGTAACAACATTGCACTTGGATATCCTTTTTGTGAACCAATAAAATCATTAATCTTTTCAACTTCCGGAGTATCAACAAAAGCACACTGTACCCTTACCAAATCACTTCCTTGCGAAATTAACATATCTCCTCTACCAATTAACTGGTTAGCTCCCGGCGAATCAAGAATAGTTCTGGAGTCAATCATTGAGGCTACTTTAAATGCCACCCTGGTTGGGAAATTTGCCTTAATAACCCCTGTAATAATATTGGTTGAAGGTCGCTGTGTTGCTACAATCATATGTATTCCTACAGCCCTTGCCAACTGTGCAATACGGGCAATAGGCATTTCAACTTCTTTACCTGCAGTCATAATTAAATCGGCAAACTCATCAATTACAACAACAATATACGGCAGAAAGCGATGACCATTTTCCGGATTAAGTGATCGTTTTACAAACTTATGATTGTACTCTTTTATATTACGTGCGTGCGCCTTTTTCAGTAGATCATACCTGGAATCCATTTCTATAGTTAAAGAATTTAGTGTATTCACTACTTTTTGAACATCTGTAATAATGGCTTCATCATCCTCATCCGGTAATTTTGCCAGGAAGTGACGTTCTATTTTACTATATATATTTAATTCAACCTTTTTAGGATCGACCAATACAAATTTTAATTGAGATGGGTGCTTTTTATATAACAGTGAGGTAATGATAGCATTTAATCCTACAGATTTACCCTGACCAGTTGCTCCGGCAACCAACATATGTGGAGCTTTAGCCAAATCAATTACAAAGGTTTCATTCGATATGGTTTTTCCTAAGGCTATTGGTAATTCGTATTTTGTAGTCTGAAATTTCTTCGCTGAAATAATGGTTTTCATAGAAACAACTTCCGGTTCACTATTAGGAACTTCAATACCAATGGTTCCTTTTCCCGGTATAGGTGCAATAATTCTAATACCCAAAGCTGCTAATGACAAAGCAATATCGTCTTCCAGATTTTTAATTTTTGAAATACGAACACCTGGTGCGGGTACAATTTCATATAATGTTACAGTAGGACCTACCGTTGCTTTAATACTCTTAATCTCAATTTTATAATCTATAAGTGTATTTACAATTTTATCCTTATTTGAATTCAACTCCTCATCAGTAACAGGCTCATTTCCGGCATGATGCGCTTCTAACAAATCTATTGTAGGCAACTGATAGCTTGATAAGTCCAAGGTTGGATCATAATCTCCTAAAGGAACATTATCATTTACTACAAAATTTTCTTCTTCCTGTACTTTTTCTATGGTAAAACCATCTTCCTCAACTTTAGAGTCTGTTCCTGTATTATCAGAAATATCTAACTCCACGCCAACTTTATTTTCAACCTCTACCTTTGGAGTTTCTATTTGCTTCACAATAAACTGCTCCTCTTCTTCCTCTATTTGCTCTTTGACTTCAACCACAGGCTCCTCCTGAGGTACTTTTTCTATTGTTTTTTCCTCTTCTATATTTTCTTTCTCAAGTAGTGATTGATCTTGATAATGCTCAGCCTCTTCTTTTTTAACCTCTTGATTTGCAACACCTTTACCTATGAAAGATTTTCTTACCAAAGGAATAAACTGATCAAATGTAAAGGTAAGGTATGAGATCAATGAAAAGATGAGTATTAAAATTAATCCTACATTTCCGATAGCAGACAAAAGCCATTTACTCAAGAAATATCCCATTTCACCTCCAGGTAAAAGATATTGAGAATTAATGGCACTCATAAATATATAGCCCAATAAAATGGAGAAATAAACACCGATACAAAATGAGTGAATTATTGTTTTTCGTAATGATAACAGCTTTATATTAATCAACCTGAAGGCAATAACAAAAAGTGCAAAAACAATAACAAAAGCTGAAAGACCAATTCCTGAGTTAATGAATAAATTTGCAAAGTAAGCACCAATTTTTCCGGTCCAGTTAGCTACATTAATATCTGAATTCGTAATAAATTCAAAAAAGTTTATATTGAATTTACTATGATCTATTCCTCCTGTAAAAACAAAGGAAATAAAAGCTATAAATAAAAATATGGCATACACGATTAAAAACAAACCGCTAAAAATCCGGACTCTGAAGTCACTTAGTTTTTTTATTAGGTCTGATATAAAATTCGTACTATTTTTTGATTTAGACTTTTTCGTTTTTCCTGCCATTGTAAATATTTTGTTAATCACTCGCAATTGCACAGGCAAAAGTAATAAATGCTCTACCCATTTCTATACAAAATGATAATTCTTTTGAATGAAAACGAGATATACGAAAGAATATTATTGAAAGGTATTTATTAAAGTATTTACCATCGCTACTACCTCATCGCGATTACTTAAAACTGCATTTCGTGGAATCTTGAAGTTATTAAGGGCAGGCTTTTCTTCAATAAAATCCTTTGCTTTCAAATGAAGTTTCAATCCATTATAATCAACAGTAAACTCCATCAATACACCAGGTATCACTTTTAATGGTGTATGTCGATTCGGTTCTAAAATATGAATTTCATCAGTATAAAAAACATCAAATGGATCGTGTCCTTCAAACTTAATATTTGCTTTTGAACATTTAAAACCTGCAATATTTTTAGTTATTTCTGGTTCATAAGTTACTACTACTTTTGCATCATTATCGTACAAAAAGAAATGATCATTAATAGCAATAGGGTAATACATATGTTTATCCATAAAACTGAATAAAACATCACACGAATCGTTAGGAGACTCAGAAACAAAACTTAACGAAAATACATTAAAACTAGCCTTTAGCTCATGCTTAATTTTATTTTTACTGAATGAAAACAACCACTTATCAGGCATCATATTGGCAACAGAAGATGTCATCATTTCTTTTGGATAATCAATATGAAACACAATAGTTCCATGATCAACTATCCCTCCGTTTTTCTTCTTAATTCCACAACCATTAAACAAAATTGCGATCAAAAAAATAGTTGTAAAATATATGATTGATGTGGTCCTCAATTGCAAGAATATCTAATTATTTAAATATCCTCAAAAATAGAAATTTATATCCTATCCAACATTATTGTTGATTAAGTTAAAATTAAGTTTGGTCAAAAATATATCAAATCTCAATACATATCCATAAAGAGCATTGAGCTTATTCAATATTTCTAAACCGGTTGAAGGAATATCTCAGAAATCATACACCTGGCACTTCCTCCACCTATTTTTTCAATAGTATCAACCTGAACAGGTAACATATTACAATAATGTTCTATGGATTCTTTTTGATCATCTGTTAAAACATTATATGCACTCTGCGACATCACTAAAAATTCATCTCCTTTTTTATTTTTCACAGATAGCATATTTCCAGCAAAATGATATACCTGATCAAAAGTAATATCAACTATTTCATGACCTGTTTCTTCCAGAGTTTTAATAACCCTCTCTCTTTCTTCCTCATTCGGGATACTCTCTAAACAAACAACCGCAAACTTTTCACTGACACACATCATTACATTTGTATGATATATCTCTTTTCCGTCTTTATCTGTTGATATAAAAAATATCGGTTTATAATCCAATATTTCACATACTTCTTTAAAAACATCCATATCTGTTCGTGGCGACAAACAAGCATAGGCTACTTTATGCGTATGATCAAAAATGATACTTCCTGTTCCTTCGCAAAATTTTCCTTCTTGCTCATATTTAGATAAATCAACTACCTTATTAACCTTATAATTGTTCTTAAAATAATCAATTACATCAGCTCTCTTCTCTAACCTCCGATTAGGTGCAGCCATAGGATAAAGCACCACTGTTCCATCTGCATGAAACGAGCCCCAGTTATTTGGAAATATGGCATCTGGCTTTACAGGTGAAGCTGTATCTTCAACAACAGTAACATTAACCCCTACACTTTTTAGTTCTGCTACATATGCATCAAATTCTGAAAGAACTTTTTCCTTAATTTCCTTCTGATTTAGGTTTATGTTATTTTGAAATGCATTTGAAATTGCCGTTTCGTTATTAAAACCAAAGTTCTCTGGTCGTACTAAAAATATGTGATCTGTTGACTGTTTCATGCGTTTATAATTATTTAAGGTTTACATGAACTCGCTGAAAAAACAATCTCTTTTATTCGTAAGACATTTTTTGCACAGCTCGTTTCATAACTCTTTTAATGATCGATTGAAAGTGCAAAATTAGAGATATAAACCACAAAAAATGTGACCTTTGTTATGTTAGCAATTTACAACGTAATTTTATTATAAAGGGATTAATAAAGACCAATTTAAAATTGAAAAACAAGTTTACATTTTTAACTTCAGTGAGTACCTTAAATTTTTCCAGGTAATATATATTACAATTACCAGCCACAATATTGACCAAATATACTGCGGTAAAAGAGGAATAATTTTTGAAAACTTCGCAATATCCGATGAAGGTCCTACATTATAATCATTAATAATAAATACAATTGAAGCCGTTCCTGTAACAATTAAAAAATTTGCTATTGTAGTTTTTGATTTTTTACTCACCCAAATTGCTACTGCTGAAAATAATATTAAAAGCAGAGAAGTAAATATCGAACTATACCAAATAACAGCACTTGCAACAAATACAAAAACCATTACATACATGGCAACAACAGCAGACTTAGGTTTCTTTAATCCGATATGTAACAATAAATTTCCAAACAATGCGCTCCCTATGTAGCCTCCCATTAAAACAAGCGGAGCATAACCTCCGGCAGTAACAGCATAGCCAGCCCCATTGGGTTGAATCATTACTTCATATACACTACCTCCAGTTAATACTGCAAAGATAGAATGACCCAATTCATGTAAAAAAGTAACAAATAAATTAACAGGTAAAACAATGTACATTCCATACGGAACATAATTTACAAGTACCCAATATAAAAGAGCGGTAATTAGGATTATAAATAATTTTTTTCGCATTATAAATTATTGATTTGATTAACTCTAATGTGCTATAATTTACAGACCTATATTTCTCTTGTCTTTTTACCTTCAAAATAACATTACCAATATGTTACCATCCAATAATCATCCTGATTTTGAGTTTTCAGTTATTTAAAATAAAGCCATACAATATAAGAAAAATATTTATGGCTGTATTCAATATATTTTTCGTAACCTTTGTGTGATTCTATTATCACAGATGCTATGGCAATAAAAACAAGTACAATTCATCAGATAAAAAAAGAACTGGAACTTCTTCCCAGAGAGTTATTAATTGACCATTGTCTACGTATTGCTAAATATAAAAAAGAAAACAAAGAACTTCTTCATTACCTTCTTTTTGAATCGATTGATGAAGAAAATTACGTTACTGAAGTAAAAGCAGAAATCAAAGATGGTTTTAAAGAAATAAATACAACTAAGTTTATCTATGTAAAAAAAGGTATACGTAAAATTCTGAAGTTAACCACTAAATATATTAAACACTCAGGAAAAAAAGAGACTGAAATAGAATTATTGATTTTCTTCTGCAAAGAAATGCAAAACCTAAAAGTTCCTCTAAGGAGAAGTACAGTTATGAAAAACCTATATGAAAGACAATTGATCAATATTGAAAAGGCTTTAACTAAACTTCATGAAGATATACGAATTGATTATGAGGATGATATTGAAACGATCAAAAAAGGATTATAAAAGCATTGAAAACGGTTGTTCATAATTATATTTCAAACATGTAAACAGCTAAATATTTCTATCAATATTTCTTGAATTACTCTTTGTTTAGGTGTAAATTGTATATACTATACTTTACACCTTATGCTTAAGTCAATCTATATATATATTACTTTTAGTTTCTATTTTTTGCTGATTGCAACATCATGTAAAAACACAACAAAAAATCAAGTTTCTGATGCCAATGAATTTGGTCTTCCATATAAGCCATACATCTATAAACCTACAACATACCATTTAAACTCTTTAAATAAAGCTCCTGTTATTGATGGAATAAACACAAAAAATGAATGGGATCATATTCCATGGAGTACCAGGTTTGTATCAGCAATTAGTGGTAAATTAGAAAATAAAAAACATGAAACTGCCTTTAAAATGGCTATTTATAATGATACCATCTATTTATTGGCAAAAATAAACGAGGATCAGATATGGGCCCTCGAATCCAACCATAATGATGAATATTTTAAAGATAATTTTTTTGAAATATTAATTGATTGTGATAATAATGAATTTGATTACCTGAATATAAAAACAAATGCTTTGGGTATTTATAAAGGAACACTCAAGCAATGTGAGCAAAATTCCATAAGCGACAAGCACGTACCTTTTAATCAATTAAAAATTAAATGTGCAACTTATATTCAGGGCACTGTTAATAATCCTAAAGATACGGATCAATACTGGCAGCTGGAACTTAGTTTACCAATAAACTTAAAAACGGATAATACTGACAATATAAAAACAAATGGATACTGGAAGATGAATTTTGTTCGATCACATTGGCCATATGTTGTTGTTGATGGTACGTACAAAAAAATGGTAAACTCAGACACAGGTAAACTCTATCAAGGCGAACAATATATTTGGACTTATATGTTTGACTCCCCATTATCGAAACTTGAATTATGGGGTGAAGTTCATATCGACAATACCCATAGTAAAAATAACACTTTAACTAAAGAACAAAGAATTAGATGGGAACTTAGAAACATATATTATGCTCAAAAATTACATTTCAGAAAACATAAAAGATACGCCAATAAAGTAGGTGGATTAAAAGATATCGGTTTCAATCAATCTGCCTTACACTACAAACCAAATATTAAAACAACAAAGAAACATTTTATCATTAGTATTAAAGATGAAGATAAAACGAACATTTGGTATATTGACGACCTGGGCGCTATCTCCCATGAACTTTTATAGTAAAGTTGCCTATCCATAGACTTAAAAGCATTTCTTAATTTTGATGTTATAGATCATCATCTCATATTTCTGCATCAAATAAATTAATTATACTTTTGCAACATCTGGTGTTTTAATATACAATAGTATTGCAAAATGAAAAGGGAATGCTGTGAAAATCAGCAACAGTACCCGCTGCTGTAAGTTCCAAAATTTTAGATTTTGATAAATTAACCACTGTTTTTTACTTAAAGAATGGGAAGGTATCAAAATTAGGGATAAGTCAGAAGACCTGCCAGTGATTGTTAAAATCAATGCTTTCGGGAATAAAAGCAAAGTTATCTTAAATTAAGAAACTTAATCTTTTATTGGTATTGGTCAGTTTACCCCAACGGGTAAGTTTGTATTATTCAAAACCATTTCAAAATGATTAAAAAATGCGGAAGATGTAATCAGGAGTTCAACTGCAGACATGATGACATCTTTGAGTGCCATTGCATTCATGTACCTATCTCACAAAAAGCTCAGAAATATTTAAAAGAAAATTTCAAGGAGTGCCTTTGTAATAAATGCCTGAAAGAGATTGCTCAAAAATTCTCAGAAAAAAATCCCAAAGCATCTACATCATAGGTTTTATAAAATTTCCAAACTACTAATCCTAACTTATTATTTCATTAATAGCATTCAATCAACAAATTTAAATTATACATGCGTCAGCTAAGACTTTTCTTTACAGCCTTGATGTTTTTAACCAGAATCCCAGCGCCTAAATGGGTGGGATATTCAAGTGATAACATAAACAAATGCAATCGATTTTTCCCTTTAGTTGGATTAATCGTTGGAGGCATCGGTGCACTAACTTATTACATCGCATCCTTCCTATTCCCAATATATATATCCGTATTACTTTCAATGGTATCTACAATTCTTCTAACTGGGGCTTTTCACGAAGATGGTTTTGCGGATACCTGTGATGGTTTTGGTGGCGGCTGGACCACAGAAAAGATATTAATAATAATGAAGGACTCCAGAGTTGGAGCTTATGGAATGATTGGAACCATATTAATCTTATTGATGAAATTGGCATCGATTGCATCAATACCCAATGCTCTGATTATCCCTGCTATCATTTGTGGACATTCTGTAAGTAGAATGTTTGCGGTTACAACAATGTTTACATTACCCTATGTTAGAGAGGATGAAACAAGTAAATCAAAACCGGTAACAAAAAATCTTCATGTTGTAGATTTGTGGATTGCCATAATTATTGGATTAGCTTCATTACTTCTATTTCAAAACTGGATTATATACACTACCATAATACCTTTACTCATTACTAAAATTTGGCTCGATAAATATTTTAAGAAATGGATTGGGGGTTATGTAGGTGATTGCTTAGGAGCAGTACAACAAGTTACAGAGGTTGTTTTTTACTTAAGTATCATAGCAATGAGTAAAATAATTACTTTTATATAGAAATGAATAACCACAAAGTACACAAAGGTTTTTCCCAAAGTCTCACAACGAGCTTACTTTTTCTTTGTGAATTATTTTGACTAAACTCTATCAAACCTAACTTTAAAATATGAGTACGAATATTGAAATTACATTTAAAAGAATTTTAGATGCTGCTTTTGAAATACACAAAAACCTTGGTCCCGGACTTTTAGAAAGCGCATATGAAGAATGCTTATATTACGAACTTAATCAAGCTGGAATAAAGGTTGAAAAACAAAAAGGGTTACCATTAACTTATAAAGAAGTTAAACTCCAAACTGGCTACAGAGTAGATTTATTAGTTGAAAATAAAATAGTAATTGAACTTAAGTCCACAGAATCTTTGAATGATGTTCATCTTGCGCAAATCCTAACTTATATGAAACTATCTAACTGTAAGCTTGGTTTATTGATTAATTTCAATGTTAAATATTTAAAGAATGGCATAAAAAGGGTCATCTTATAAATTTTCTTTGTGCATCTTTGTGAATAGTCTTAGTGACCTTAGTGGTTAAAAAATGAAACAATTTTATATTATACGACATACAACACCAAAGATTGATCAGGGAATTTGCTATGGCATTTCTGATTTGGATGTTAATAAAGACTTTGAAAAAGAGGCTTCAGATATAAAAACGGTGCTAAATAACATTAAAGCTAACTTTATAATATCCAGTCCACTGCAACGTTGTGATAAATTAGCTCAATTTCTATTTTCTGATAAGGATATTAAATACAGTGACAATCTCAAAGAATTGGATTTTGGTAATTGGGAGATGAAAAAATGGGCGGATATTGATCCTAATGAGATGCATGTATGGTCTGAAGATATACTAAACCAATCACCACATAAGGGAGAATCTTTTGGTCAGTTTTATAATAGAACTATTGAATACTTTAAAGAAGTTGAGAATAACACACCTGACAATACTACAACAGCAATTGTTTCACACTCCGGAGTAATAAGATGTTTATTAATGAAGTTTCTTGAAATCCCTTATCATAAAATTTTCTCATGGCAACTAGATTATGGTGCTGTGGTTAAAATAAGCATTTACAACAAAGATTATTCTCAAGTAAAAATCCTTAAAGGATAATTAAAGCAACAAATTTTACAATCATTTATTAATGACTAAGATAACTTTTATAACAGGCGGTCAACGATCAGGAAAAAGCTCTTTTGCCCAGGATATGGCTTTAGAAAACAGTTCAAAACCTGTATACCTGGCCACTTCACGCATATGGGATGAAGAACACAAAAAAAGAATTGAAAGACACAAAGCTGATCGCGATGAAAGATGGGAAAATATAGAAGAAGAAAAATTCATTTCACAACATAACTTCAGTAATAAAGTGGTATTAATGGACTGTGTTACACTCTGGCTCACCAACTTTTATTTTGACAATAAGAGTGATATAGAAAAATCGTTATTAGAGGCTAAAAATGAATTTGAAGGCTTAATAAAACAGGATGCTCACTTTATTATTGTTTCTAATGAAATAGGCTTGGGAGGAATGCCCGAAAACGAAGTTCAACGAAAATTTACAGACCTGCAAGGTTGGATGAATCAACACATAGCCAGCCTGGCGGATGAAGTTTATTTTATGGTTAGTGGTATTCCTATGAAAGTGAAATAATAATTCTAAATCCGTTTAATTCGTTCTATAAAAAGTTTACTTGTAATATACTTCTACAATAAATAACCAAATAAAAAATAACAGTAATTTTACTGTAACTTTTTACCAACATAACAAACTAGCATTCAACACAAAAGAAAAGTGATCAATTTCTATTCAGAATAAAAAACCTCAAAAAACACCCTACTATTCTTAAAAAGGCCAAAATCAAGAAAAATTATTCCTAAAATGGCTAAAATAGACAAAAACTATTCACGAAAAGGGCATTTTTGAGTCAACTAGGATACGGCTTCGGGGCGCGTTCGGGTAGCGTTCGGGTGGCATAGGGTTCTGCTCGGGTTGGGGTCGGGTTGGCATAGGTTTATAGCACCCGAACAATAGCCCAATACTACCCTAGTTCCATTCATACCATTTACAAGCGTGATATCGAGCAGGATTAAAGCAAGTACCTAATCCCTTTTTTATACTACTTATTCTCTAAATAAAAAAAGAAAGGGCAGACCCCAACGGATCTGCCCCCACTCACACAACTAAACCTTTAATCTATGTGTCCCACCACGGAGTAGTTGTTTTTTTATTATAATTTCTCGATTAATTTAATAACATCCTCATCTTTATTAAATTTGAGTTTAGATTCTTTAATAAGATTATTTATTTTCTTTTTTTCTTCAGGCATTAAGGAATAAAGATTCTTCTTTGTTGCATTAACAACTTTACCATTCTTAATAAAAACCCTTTTTGTATTAATTGAAAAAATATCACCTCCCTGTTTGTCATTTTCCAAGTTTTTAAAATTGACACCAGGCATACCTCCTATATAAATTGAGTTTTCTTTTTTAACTGAACTAGATGCAGTTGATGTCCCATAAGCTCCTTCTGTTTCATATAAATCATTAATATTTCCTTTATAGGATTTTCCTAATTTAATATTACCTTCTCCTAAAAGTTGGTAAAACTTATTATCAACATAAATGAAAATAAAACCATTATTACAAACAACTCGATCAATCTCGTCTAGGTTTTCAGCCACAAAAACCATATCATTTTTTATAAACTGTAATTCTTCATTTAATAAATGATAATTTATTGTAGATGAAGATATTTCCCCAGTTTTATAAATAATTTTCGCATTTTGAAAATCAGGGAATAGATATGGCCAATTTGAAGTAGGTTTATCTTGAATACTTTCTTGTGCATTACAAAATGAAAATATTGAAATAAAAACAGTGACAAAAAGTGATGATAATTTAAATTTCATAGTTTTTATGTTAAAAGTTAGTTTTTTATAAAAGTATCAGTAAGTACAACCCCACCTTTATTATCCCTTAACTCAATAAAATAAACTCCATTTAAAAGCATATCAATTTCCAATTCCACTTTATCTCCATTTATTTCTTCTGAGAATACTTTATTTCCTGCAATACTATATATGTTTACGACTCCTGTAATACTCTGATCTATATCTACAAATAAATTATTTACAGCTGGGTTTGGATACAATACTACATCTCCATACTCCTTACTCTTTATGTCGGTAGTAAAATTATCCAAGATTGTAATCTTAAAATCTTTTATGTAAGAATTAAATTGACCATCTAAAACTTCTATAGATAAACGCTCAGAACTTCTTATATCCTTATCAAATATTTGAGAGGTATACAATGCTCCATTCTCAATGTAAAATTTGGCAGGACCATATCCTCCTCCATATAAAGGGGCTCCATAAACAACAAACATAAATCTATCATTAGTGGATAAATCTTCTACATCCACATCTGCAACATAAGTACCTACAGGCATATTTTCTTTTACTTGTGTAGAGGACAATGTTATATCTGTTGGACCCATATAAGCGGCACCCAAACCAACAACAGCTTCGTGACCTGCTGTATAATCCTGATCTCCATCTTTAAACATATTAATGTTGTAATAACCATTATTGGCACCACCCCATCCCCAATTTATATGAAAGAGACCATTAGTATCATATCCGTCCAGATTAAAACAATGCCCAACACCTCCTTCGGGAGGATTTCCTGCATAAATAATAGGTCGATTATTATCCAACTCATCGTATAACAGATCTAACCAGGCAGATTCATCATCAAACCTTTGATAATATTTACATTGCGAGCTAAATCCAAAATATGTTTTTAAAGCACTTGCAACATCATTTGTATAAGCTCCAGAACCATCAGCTCCATAACCCATTTCAATAGAAACTCCACAATGATATAATATTCGAGCTGTCTCTTCATTGCCGGATGTGGATGACATGTTACTCCAATCATAAGGTTCCTCCTTGTTATAATCAACATAAAGAGTACCGTAATCAGAATGTACATAACTCTTAAACCCCTGTGGTTCTGCCATTTTCGAAACATACATTGCTTGCCCCATAGCAACAGCCACACAACCAACATATGCATGACCTCCGGGACCATCTACATCTTCTGGACAAAATTGATTAAATCCGGTTCCTTGATTCCATTTTACACTAATTAAAGGAGATACTGAAGATTGAATAGCTTTTAATGTCTTTTTCTCATTCTCAAGTTTATTCCAGGTTGGATCTTTAATTTCTTCATTATTCTCTACAATATATTCAAGAGTTTTTTTATAGTTATTCAACCATCCGACAACATTTACGTGTAATTTTTCATCATATTTAAAAGAACCTTCTGTTGAATACCCCAACACAGCTTCAGCTCTATCATCTGCAGAAAGTAATACCCAACCTCCTTGTTCAAAATTGATTTGGTAATAACAAATAACACCATCCTGTGCTATTTCTGTAATATCCTTAACAGATAATTCTTTTATACTTAAACTATTTTCAAAAAAAGCTTTTCCAAGTGAAATTGCATCACTCTTACTAACTTTTTTTGCATCAGTAGTTATTGTTACAACAAAAAATAACAATAACACCCCTACCCTTATCAAGACTCCACCTCTGGTTAGTTTCATAATTTAGTATAATTTAAATTCTACATTTAATACATTAAACGCAAAATACCATTAATAAGTTTACATTAAAAAGTGACTTTGCACGCAAGTACAAAGTCACTAAAATAAATTATATTTTTTTACCTTTTTGAGAAAAATCTATTGTACGACCACTTTTTAAAGTTGCTGCCGGTGGATTTATAACTTTTGTCCAAGTTGCTGAATTGAATACATAATCAGTGTACCAACCAGTGTTACCAGAATCTACAAGATCAACATAATAATATGCAAAACGTATACTCATTGAACCATCTGCTCCAACAAAACCTTCCATTGGTTCATAAAACCAACTCAAATATAATTCAAACACACCATCTTCAACATACACAGGAGCATCTGGTTCTGCGATAGATAATGTTGAGAAATCCTTATTAAATACACCAACAACTTCGGCATTGCCTCCAGCAAACCCAGTAATAATAACTTGATTTTCATTCTCTGGATCCAATGCTATAGTCAAGGTTTCTAAATAATTATCTCCACTATATGTAACGCCAGTTACTTCATAGGTACCAACCAATACATTAATATCTCTATTATAAGACTTTAACCACCATGCATTTTCCGCCTCTGTACTTTCAAAAGCTTCAACCGGATTTCCAAACACATCCACTAAAGCACCTTCTGCAATATTTAGAGCTACTTTTTCCCCAAAATCAGGTTCTTCCGGAAGAGTAATAGTAGCAACCATACCTGATGTACTAATAAAATCAGATGCTATATCAATTATTTTTTCAAAAGGAGAACCATCAATAATACCATAAATGGAAACAGAAATGTCTCCTTCGCTATAATCATCACTTAAAAAAACATCTTCGTCAAATGTAATTGTCAACGTACTTAAATCACTTTGCGCAGTTTGTATTGCAGGAGTAATATTTTCAGTACTAACAGGAACCGAATTTTGAACAGTTACAAAATATAATCCTTCCAAATATCCGTCGATCACACCTGATTCCATTGCAGCTACAGGATTACCTACTAAATCAGTAACTGCTCCTGCCTCATAAGAAATATAAACTAAAACATTATATTCTGCAGTTCTTGGCTGGGCTAGCGTTACTGTGTTTCCACTAACTTCAATTAAGTCTTCAGTTAACTCAACCTCAACACCTTCTTCATAATAACCAATAGTGAATTTTTTAGTTGGGTCTAATTTAACTGACTCACTAAATGTTAATACAAACTCAGCGTCAACAGCAACCTCTGGATCATTTGTAACATCAGGGGATACACTTTCTAATTCGGGATTTGTTTCATCTCCTGTCAAAATTTCCTGTGCAACAACAGTACTCCAAATACCTTCTGTATTTGCTGAAACAGCAAAGAGTGTATACGTTGTATTATGATCCAATTCTTTCCCAGCTCCACCTATCGTAAAACTTTGAGAACGAGTATCTCCTTCTAACATTGCTGATCCATCTTCCAAAACATCAGCCACATTTAAGGTTAATAAATCTTCGCCATCAGGAGCCGTTGCGCCGGCTCCCTCAACTAAAATAAAAGAAACAGCTCCTGCAGCAGAGGAGGTAACCGTAAAGTCAACTACATCCTGCTGTATGGCATCAACTGTAATAGTAGCACTTGGAGCACTTGCTAAAGTTTCATCTGACTTATATTCATCCATATCTAAACATGATGATAAACCAAAGATGACGCCCAATGCTAAAAAACTATTTTTTAAAATTTTATTTCGCATAATTATCTTCATTTAATTATCAAACTACTTTTTAGTCCAAGTTGCAGGACTATTATATGTATACTCCAGGTCTAATCCCTCATTACTACCTTCATATATATTTATTCCGTAATAATCAGTTGTAACAAGTTTATACGTACCATTTTCTTCTACAATATCAAAGGTTACCGGAGATCCAGTTTCAATATCTGATTCATCCGAGTACTGTCCTACAAAATTAACTGGTCCATAACCCCAAGTTGGCATACTTTGACCAGTTTTTATAGTGAACTTCATGTTATCAATATCAATATTACCGTAAACAACATATTCATCTGTATATGGATGGGCATAATTTCCTGCTGCAAACAAACCTTGAATTTCAACTAAAGTAATGTCACCTTCTACGGCAGAAAGTGTCATATCCCAAGTCACATCTCCTGAACGCATTATGTAGTTTGAAGTAGAATATTCACCTAACAAATAACCATATGGATGGTCATCATCAGTAATACCAATTTCAACTACATTTTCAGCTCCTAAATCATAACCAAGAGTATTTGACTTTATTTTGGCAAGAACTTTTTTAACCCCTGTAAACTCATTATTATCAATTGTTTTGATAGTTATTATTTGAGTACCATATCCATCTTCAAAAGTTAATTTCTTAGAACCAACAACCTCAAAGTCAACACCTTCCACAGCAACCGCTCCAGACAATCCTTCAGTAGTAAACTCTACCTCAACTTCACATGCAGGATTTCCTGTAGTTGCATTTACCAAAACTTCAATAGATACTTCTTTTCCTGTTTCTTCAACACTTACAGACGAAGTATGAAAAGAAACAAATGCATCTGACTGCTTAAATAATGGTTCATCCTGATCACAAGATGCAAACATTATCATATTAACTAGTAAAATGCTCAGATATAATATTTTATTCTTCATATTCTTAATCTTTTTACTTAATTATAGTGGATTTTGTTCCATATTAGGATTTGCATCCATTTCACCTTGAGGAATAGGCATTGCCCATTTGTTATCAGGAAAAGCAATATTCTGATTCGAAGATCCAGAGTAATCTGTACGACTTAAAGAGCGTTCAGTTCGGGCTAAATCAAATACTTCATGTCCTTCAAAACATAACTCTTTACGACGTTCTAACCAAATTCCTGCTAAATCAACACTAGTTAATCCATCTAATCCTCTGTTTGTTCTAATTACATTAACATCTGCTACAGCATTTCTACCTGCAACTGTTGCTCCTCTCATGATACATTCAGCTCTATTTAAATACATTTCTGACAAACGTAAAACAGGAATATTGTCTTCTCTAAGGTTTCCTAATTTTCCTGGATATTTTAAAGACCATTTTGCATCGCCATAATCAGGATGTGTTCTGAATAAATTAGCTCGAACATCTCCATCTTCAAATAAAGATAATAAATCCTCTGAAGCTCCTACATCTCCATAACCTTCAGGAGACATGATATAAGAAATATTATCCCAGTTTCCATGAGAAGAGTTATTTTCAGAACCATAAACACCAAAGATTACTTCGCCTGGAGAAGAAAATGTTTCGGTTCCCCATACACCATCAGCATCCCATGTTGTATATTCATCTGCAGCATACATTGCAAAATCGTCATTGTCTATAATTAAAGTAGCATAATCTGCTGAATTCTGCCATTCTCCCATATACAAATACACACGTGACAATAATGCCTGTATAGCCGGTAAAGTTACTGTTGCTCTAACTTCTTTAGCTCCAGATCTTGAATAATCATCTCCAATTATAGATTCTGCTCTAGTTAAATCAGTAATAATACGATCATAAACTTCAGCCACAGTATTACGAGCCGGAGTTCCATTTTCTGTAACCAAAACAATAGGAACACCTAACGACTCTGGTGCATATGTATATGGTTGTGCATACACTCTGACTAAATCAAAGTAAGAAATGGCTCTCAAAAACAAACATTCTGCTTCAAGATTTCTTAGGTCAACATCAGAAACAGTTGTCTCAGCAACTGCTGGAATAGAATTAATTACATTATTAGCTTTAGAAATCATGTAATAGGCACTTGTCCATAAAGGAGCTGTAGATGCAGAGGACTGATTCCAATAATATTCTCCAGTAAATCGACCAGATGATTTAGGACTTAATTTTGCATTACCAGCTTTTAGATCCCCAAAAACCGGTAAATATCTACCATACCAATTCGTGCTGTATATTGTAGTATAAACACCAGCTGTTGCATCATTTAATCCAGTATAAGTCGACAAGGTCAATTCATTTGTTTGCTCTAATTTCGGCTCTTCTGTTAAGAAGTCTTCGCAGGCAAACAATGCAAAAGCCATGAACAGAAGACTTATTTTATATATACTTATTTTTTTCATCTCTAAATAATTTTAGCTTATAAAGTAATATCTATACCAAAAATAGCTGACTTTGTCATCGGATAAATACCAAATCCCATTCCATCAACTCCTCGTTCAGGATCCCAATAATCAACACCATGGAAAGTATATAAGTTTAATGCACTGAAGTAAACTCTTGCATTACTCATTTTTAGTTTTGATAAGATACTTTGTGGTAATTGATACGACAATGTGATATCCTTAATTCTTGTATAACTACCATCTTGCATCCATCTTGTACTTCTATATCCGTTTGAATTTGTTGGATTATTTGCAATTGGTTTTGGTGTTTTAGTTATATCACCTGGTTTTCTCCAGTAATCAAGAGATGTATTTGAGTGATTACTTCCCCAATTATATCCATCTGAATTCAGATATCTATTTTCTTCAATCAACACTTCATTTCCAATCTTATACTCTAACGTTACATCTAATGACAATCCTTTATAACTAACATTTGTAGTAATACCTCCAAAATAATCAGGCTCAGGACTTCCTGCCTTAATTCTGTTGGCATTATTATAGTCATTTGTTAAACTACCATCTTCAGATCTCCATAAAGCCTCCCCATTAACTGGATTAACTCCATAATAATCATACAAGTAGTAAGTAAACATTTGCTCTCCTTCAAAGTAGAACATTCTGCTACTATAAGATTCCATCTGATCCACATCGCCTAAATCAACAATTTCAGATCTATTAGCCGAGATGTTTGCTCCTACAGTCCAGGATAACGGACCTTTAAATACATCATAATTTATTTGAAATTCAAGACCTTTGTTGCTTAACTCTCCTACATTCTGTCTCATTTCAGAGAAACCTGAAGTTCTGGACAATGGACGATCCAATAACATATCAGTAGTGGTTCTTTGATAATAATCAATACCTCCTGAGATATCCCTAAAAATATTAAAATCTAAACCGACATTGTAAGATGTAGACTTTTCCCATTGCAATTTAGGGTTAGCAGGATTACTAGGTCCCATACCAACAATACCGTTATATTCAACACTTCCGTATGTTCCATATTGATCGTAGTCACCAATACCATGGTTACCATTAGTACCATAACTAGCTCTTAGTTTAAGCATATCAACCCATGACACATCAAAAAATGACTCATTATGAATATTCCAAGATAAACCAACAGAATAGAAAAGTCCCCATTTAGTGTCTTCTCCAAACCTTGAACTACCATCATTTCTGATACTTGCCTGCAAATAATACTTTGAATCGAAGTTATAATCTAACATTCCAAAGAAAGACAATAATGTATTAGTAGTTTCATCATAATCTCCTTGATCAGAATCTGCTGCAGCAGTATTTGGATAAGGAATTTCAGGGTTCACATCTGGTGAATACAGATAATATAAATTATCATCGTATCGTGTGGCTTCCTGACCTGCTAAAACACTTAAGTTATGACGTTCCGCAAAACTGATTCTATACTGAGCGGTATTCGAAGTCATTAACTGTCTGTAATAACCTGAATTAACTTGCAATGTAGCTTCTCCTGCATAATCAGCCTCAGGAGACCAATACCTTCTACCTTCTGAAGTTGTTAATTCAATCGAGTTGTTTGTTTTTAAGGTTAATCCTTTAACAGGCTTAGCACTAAGCGATAAATTTCCTAAAAAACGATATTGTTTTTCCCATTGATCATCATATGCAGCAGTTGCTCTAGGATTTGTATTTGCATTTTCTGGGATTGATAGGTTATACTTGCCATTTTCATCTTTGAATGGGGTCCAAGGTAAAATTAAATTCCCTGCAAAAACAGGATTTGCATAATACAAACTCTGCATAGCAACGTCATTTGATTTTGTATAACCTCCATTAATTCTTGCAGAAATATCTAACCAATTATTTATTTCATGAGATACATTTGTTCTAAAAGTAGTTTTATCATAGTCTACGCCATAAAAAACACCTTCAGTATTATGCATAACACCTGAAATATAGAATTGAGTTTTATCATTACCCCCACTAGCATTAATCTCATACTCGCTCATTTTACCACTTCGAGTAAAAGCATCCATCCAGTTTGTCATAGGTCGACTTAAGATCTCATATGGCACGTAATATTGTCCTTCCGTTGGATCATCAGGATTATGTCCAGCATTAACTGATGCTGCACGCATATAATCCACAAGCTGACCTGGATTCATAGTTCCATAATCATTGTCATTTGCCAATTGAGAAATACCATATTTAGCTCTTGCTGTTATCTTACTCTTTCCTTTAGCACCAGTTTTGGTGGTAATAAGAATAACACCATTTGCAGCTCGCGATCCATAAATTGACGCAGCAGCAGCATCTTTCAATACTGTAATTGTTTCAATATCATTTGGATTATAAGCGGCCAATGCATTACCAGTATTTGTAAAGTAAGATTGATCTCCACTCATAACAGGAACACCATCAACCACATATAAAGGTTCATTACCTGCGTTAATAGAACTTGTACCACGAATACGAATTTGAGAAGAAGCACCTGGCTGACCTGATGTTGCAGTAACTGATACTCCTGCCATCTTACCTGCAAGCACTTTATCAACACTAACTACCGGCGCATCTTTAATTTTCCCAGCTTCAACCTGAGTAACAGAACCTGTTTTCGCTTCTTTTGTTGATACTCCATAGGCAACAACCAAAACTTCATCTACATTAACTGCATCTGATTCTAACGTAACATTTAGTGTACTTCTGCCATCTATTAAAACATCTTGCATTTTCATACCCACAAAAGTAAATACAAGATTAGTGGCATCTTCTGGCACATTTAATTGATATGTACCATCCGGACGAGTAACCGTCCCAATTGTAGTACCCTTAACAATAATAGATACTCCAGGTATAGCCTCGCCAAGATCATCGACAACTTTACCTGAAATAGCTTTTGTTTGGGCTGACAATGTCTGCAATCCTACAAATAGGATCATAGACAGAAATAATGCTAATTTCCGCATAAAACAAAAGGTTTAAATTAATAAAATAGTGTAATTATTATTTTTGATTCAAAACAATAGCAAACAAGAAACAAGGATGCTCTTGTAAAAAAGTCCACAAGGATTATATATTAATCCCTTAATTAGTAATTATTTCTAATCCTATTATTAAATTCTCTGTGATTGTTGCATAATGTCTTCCATTTAGATTAAAGGTTTTTATTAATTGGTTTATGTGAGTTAAATAGGTGTAATATGAGGGAATACTACAATCTATTTTTATAAAATTCATTTGATCATTTAATAATTTTAGGGGTAATACTAAACATCTTTAAAATTTTAGACCAAATTAGTTATTTTACGCAAACGGTCCAAATGTCAATTAACATTTTTTAATTATTAAGTATGTAACTTTAATATATTTAACAAAAAACTTCCATATCTAAATAAATCAAACCCAATCCTACATCACAGCAAACAAAACATCTAATTAAACATTATACCCCTTAGTACAACACATATGCTATGTTTTTTTCGTTATTTTCTAAACTTATACCCCACATATAAAATCCATATAAATATTTTTCACCCAATATCGTCTATTGCTAAAAATAGATTCTTCACTATTTTTAGCAAAAATCACCCAATTGCAATTGTTAATTTATGTTATTGCTATCTTTGTTTGATTTCATTCCAAATGATTACAACAAAAAAGGCAGATCTTATTATTAAGATCTGCCTCAACTCACACAACTAAACCTTTAATCTATGTGTCCCACCACGGAGTAGTTGTTTATTTGGGATAACAACTTATCTTATTGGCTTTACAAAATTTAACTTCTTAAAACTTACTAGTTCTTTTGCTTTTCCAACAACAGGTAATCCATTCGGATCAAGAGTTAAAACCGCAGTAAAGTCTGGATTATCCATATATCCATTATCATAACACCATCCTGAAGGATCAAAACCTTCCTGATCTAATACATAAGTAATGGTCATCGTTGGATATTCTCCACTATCATCATAGGTACCAGTACCACTAATTTCATAAGGATATTCTGCCCCGTCATATAAAGTTGTAAAACAATATTGTTTCGGAATTGTGATGCCCCCCTCACTATCTATAGTAAACGCAACATCGCCTTCTACAATAACCTCTTCTCCCCAAAAGTCCCACATCCAACCATGATTCAATCCATATATCAAACCTTTATTACATGCAATTAGGGCTGTAACCTGACTTTCATACTCAAATTCTGTATCAATTCCATACCATGGTACAGGAGAAGGAAGTTCATAATCCTCTTCAATAGTATAAGAAGTACCTTCTTTAATAACCTTGGCCATATAGACTCTATAATCTGAACAATCATATAAATTATTCATAGCTGATGCTAATTCAACCGATGTACTAATTAGGCCAGTCTGAAAAAACTGTAGATTTAAATCAATATCTACTATAGCATTAAAATCACCTGCATCAATTGTTGAATAAATATCTGTTGCCAAACGATAGGTACCATCTGGCAAATCAGCCCCTGATAAGGTAAGACTCTCAAACGAAGCTCCATCTGCTCCATCTACAATAGCCCCACTTTCATCAACTAATAATAATCTCAAATCTACAACATCAGTAGGATCCTCATCTAGACCTATAGCAGTTGCAATATTTGTATCCCAAGAAAAATCAACATCCAAATCCGGTTCTGTGTAATTTTCGATATTAATATCAACTGTAACCGGAGATACAGAGGCATTAGATGTCGTTACGTCTCCAATTTGCAATTTTAATGTTTCTGTAGGTTCAAAAATATCATCCTGAACAACTGTTATTGTAAAGGTTGCGGATTGAGAACCTGCTGCAACTACAATTTCAGAAGGTACTGCATAATCATCTATTGCTGTAGCAGTACCATCTACTTTCGTTATATTTAATTTAACATCTACTACCTGAACAGTACTTAAAGAAATAGTAACCTCGTGCTTTGAACCATCTTCCACGAGCGTTATTGCATTTCCAAATTCTGGTGATATCGTAACTGTTGTTGATGACGGAGTAATAGTACTATACCCAGTATAATCCTCATCATCACAACCAAGCACTCCTATTAAACCTACAATCAGCAGGAGTCCTAATATTTTATTTAAAATATATTTTTCCATAAAAATGTAATTAATCGTTATTCAACAATTTTTTCTAATACATGATAAAAAGTTCGTGGTCCAGAACCTGCGGTATTATAACCATAAGTCATATACAACTTATCTTTACCTTCAATATCGTCTAATTCAACTTTATTAGAAGTTGCACAATCCAATCCCATATCAGCAAAATCTCCTGGATTAGTAGTACAAGAAATAAAAGGTTGATCATTACCTGTCTGTGCATCTTCAGTTCCTGGAATAAACTCAGGGTATGAAATCTCCAATGTTACAGGATCTACCTGAAAATACCACTCATTTCCATCAAATGGCCCCATATATTCTAAAACTCTATAAGTTATTGCATCCACGGATTCAATTACAGTCTCCTCAGGCCAATCATCTTCAGTATAAAACCACTCAATACCTCCACCACTACTAGTTGTATTTCTACCATATACCGCATCAACACATCTATATTTACCTGCAAATCGAGTTGCAACGGTTACCTTAATATTTTTATTTTGCTGAACCTGTCTGCCATCATCTACCGTGGCTACAATTCGAAATGACCAATTATCACCTATTGTATATTCTCCATCTGTTGCAGGAAGAGCTCCTCCATTTATCTGCAACCCATCTCTTAAATCATCAAATGAAAAATCAAAACTAGAAACCTCAGATTTATCTGTAGATCCAGGAGTTATTGTAGTAAACATAATTTCATCGGAAGAATCATCGCCACTATTAAACGCTTTATATATTTCAACTTTCGTAGTTTTCACATCTCCTTGCATAATTTTTACAGAAGCAGTATAAGGTCCGGTATTACCAACTACATAGTTAATCGAGGGAGTCTGAACCTCAACCAATCCACCTTCTGTTGTGGTAACAACATCCTCACTGTCATCACAACCCCAGATAAGGATTAATGCAAGTATTAATAAGGAAAATATCTTTGTTATCTTCATAATTGTAAATTTTAAATTAGTTCATCCACCAAACAGGTGTTGTCAACTCATCACCATCACCTCCTAATGCCGTAACTGCAGCCTGGTAATTCGGACCATTTATTGACACTTCATTAGATTCATACTCAAGTCGGCTTGGAATCTCATTAATATAACCATCTGCAGCCGGAGTTAATACAGGATAACCTACTCTGCGCCATTCTGTCCAGGCTTCCCATCCCTGACAGAACAAGGCTGCCCATTTCTGTGTTCCTATTTGTTTTAATGCATCTCCTGAATTATATGCGATACCACCTAATGCTATAAATGAAGCATACGAATCTCCTACTCCATTTTCAGTTAACGAATTTAAAATAGCAGCCTCATAATATTCCTGTGCTGCAGTCTCTCCTCCTGAGATCCAACCTTGTTTTGCCGCTTCTGCCATTAAAAACAACAATTCAGTATATGAAAGAAAATACCCGGGAGATGTCGCTTCTAAATAAAATGTTCCAATAGCAGATACATCATCATAACCATAACCAGGCAAAGGAGACTCTTCAAAACCAGAAGGCTTACCAACATACTCTCCTGTTGCAACTGCCGGTTGAGCATATACTGCTAAGCGAGGGTCTGAAGTTGCCTTTAAATGATCAACAAACGTCTGTGCTAACTTAAATTCAGCACGCCCACCAGCTACAATAGTTTCATAAATAGGATTGGCCTCTGGTGATTCAGAAAGATAAACCACTTTGGCTTCATCGTCATTTGATTCAAATAGATTACCACTATTCACTAATGGCTGGAGCAGTCCACTTACTTCCGAATCAGACATTTTACCAGACATCCTCATTACGGCTCTAAACTTTAATGACGTGGCAAACTTTAGCCACTTTGAAGCATCTCCCGCATACATAATATCCATATTAGGATCCGTTGTACCTTCTCCTGTGTTCAAAAATGTCATTGCTTCATCCAACATTGTAAGAACACCTGCATAAACATCTGCCTGACTATCATAAGCAGGAGTAAACTCTCCTTCGGAAGGTCCTTTTAATGCTTCCGAGAAAGGAATATCTCCATAAAAATCTGTTAAATACAAAAAGCACATAGCTTTTATTGTTAATGCTATTCCTTGATTTACAGAATTCCCCTCTTCAAGAGCTAAAAGTTGCATTTGGTTTGCTTGTGATGCCGACGTATAAATTCGCGCCCAAAGATTATCCATTGTATTTGTTCTGGGCTTATATCTTTCAGGATCATTATATTGAACCATAGATATATGCTGAATCCAGGTTTCACCATGCTCTAATCCATTAAAAGTAGAATACAACTCATTTACTACATCACGCAGGGCTGTACCAATAAGCATACTTGAAGGTACAGTGGCAGGATCATCAACATTAGCATTGATGTCCTCAAAGTTCTTTTCGCAGCTTGTAAACACCGCAAAAACAACTAATACGATTGAAATATATTTTAATAATTTCATACTTTACAAACTTTAAAATTTCAGATTTATACTAAAACCAATACTTCTTGCTGAAGGCAACTGACCAAACTCCATTCCTTGCTGACCGTTAGAGTTATCAAATCCGGTTTCCGGATCAATATGAGGAGCCTTCTTGTACAATATGGCTAAATTTCTTGCTATTGCCGACACACTTGCACCAGATAGTCCTATTGGTGTAACCAACTTTTTAGGAATTGTATATGATAATGCAATTTGTCGCAACTTAACATATGAAGCATCAAAAACAGAAGTTTCAACAATATCGTTTCCGTAGGCGTTCCTATTGAAAGTTTCACCACTTACAACCACATTATTTTTTACATATACTCCATCAGAAACCTCCATTACACCATCTGCAACAACACCTGTTTCACGACCTTCTAGTGTTTCTTCCAAAATTCCGGAATAGCGTCCCCATGCTGTTGTCATTGAATAAACATCTCCACCCATCTTTGCATCAACTAAAGCATTTAATTTAAGCCCTTTATAAGTCACTCCTAAATTTACACCTCCAGTCCAATCTGCCTGAACTGTTCCCAAAACTTTAGTATCTCCAACAACCGGTAAACCATTGTTATAAATTACCTCACCATCTTCAGTTCTGGCTAACGATGGCCCAACAATAGCACCGTAAGCATAACCTTCTCTGGCCTCAAGATTCATATCCCATAAATTACCAAGAATTAGAGTCTCTTCATCGTTCGTTTCATCATTACCTGCTTTTATAACCTGATTATCATTTTTAGCAAAATTAAAGTCTAGATCAACAGCAAAAGCCCTATCTGCACTTTCAAACACTGTAGTTCCTAACTGAACTTCAATACCTTTGTTCTCTATCTCTCCAATGTTATCCCAAACGCGGGCAACACCAGACGCCCTAGTTACTTGAACTGGCATAATTAAATCAGAACTGGTTTGTTCATAATAAGTAACATCCAAACGAATTTTACTTCTAAACATCCTTAACTGCAAACCAGCTTCTATTCCTTCTGTTGTTTGTGTTTTTAGTTTGGAATTATTTAAAGTAGTAGGATATTCTCCAAAAGTATTTCCATTCCAAGGTAAATCCGATAATTGATATGATGGATTAATGGATGCATGCTCAAGAGGACCAAAACCTCCTACCTCAGCCCATCCAACTCTTAGTTTTAAAAAGTCTATTTTAGCACTACTTAAATCAACTATATCTGATATTAAACCACTCAAAGTAAAGGATGGATAAAAGAAAGAGTTGTTATCTAACGGCAATACACTTGCCCAGTCATTTCTTCCTGTAACATTCAAGAATAAATATTCCCTAAAAGCTAACTCAGCAGTCCCAAATAAACTATTAATTGCATATTGTTCATGTTCGTTTTTATTGAACATACTGGTTCCTGCCTTTATATTACTTAGATTATACAAATCAGGAAGTTCTAATTGAACTGCTCTATAATCAAATGTAGTTTCTTTATGAATCCTACTTCCTCCAAATGAAACGTTTACTTTAAATGACTCTCCAATAGATTTATTAAGATTCATCATTAAATTCATATTCGACTGCAAATATGTATTTTGGTCTTCATCATAAAATCCTTCAGAACCATCTCTGTTTCCTGAGTATCTCCAATAAGTAGGAGCATCACCAGCACTACCTTTAGCCCAGCGAACACTAGTTTTTGTAGTATAATAATCAATCCCGACATTACCTGTTACATTTAAGTAATCAGTTATATCAGCTTCAATTCCAAAATTTCCAATGGTACGTCTGCGTACAAAAGTATTTTTATTTACCTCTAACTGCCAGTATGGGTTATTCTGAAACTGTGTATTCCAGTTAATTGGTAATTCTCCAGCTCCATATGTTGAACCTGGAAGTGCTTTAGGTAGACTTTTCCAATTCTTTAATGCCTGAAAATCAACCTGTCGACCGGCCCATATTGTTTGTTGTACAACATTTGATCCATCATAACCAGAACTTGGTAAGTTACCACTGTCTGATTTAATGAATTTAATACCAAAATTTGTCTTAATTTTTTCTGTTATATTATAACTTGCTGAACCATCCACATTAAATTTCTCAAAATCAGTAAATGGAATCATTCCATCTTGCTTTGAATATCCCATTGACAAACGGAATGTACTTGCATCAGTCCCTCCTGATATAGAAACATTGGTTTTGGAAGTCACACCGGTTTCATAGAAATCTTTAACATTATCCGGATGAGAAATCCAAGGTTCTGGTTGTGGATTATCAGGATTATTAATAAACGATGTAAATTGCATAAATTCTAAGCCTCTATCTAATGGAGGCCCCCAGCTTTCATCTACACCTCCATCTCCGGAAGTACCATTTATATATTCAAAATAAGTAGCACTAGATCCTTGTCCATAAGAGTTTTGAAAATTTGGCAGCATTAATGGAGATTCAAATGTGACGGTTTGGTTTACATCAACGCCTATAGCTTTACTTTTTGTACCTTTTTTAGTTGTAATAACAATAACACCATTCGAAGCACGAACCCCATAAAGAGCAGCTGCATTTGGTCCTTTTAAAATATTCATTGATTCAATATTATTTGGATCAATATCCGCAACTCCGTTAGGAACATCAAAACCACCATATCCAGTAGTAGCACCTAAATTGTCATTTGAAATAGCAACCCCATCAACTATAAATAAAGGTTGATTATCACCAAATAAAGAACTTGCTCCACGAAGTACAATACGAGATGAAGATCCAACTGCACCAGAACTATTGGTTACCTGAACTCCTGACACACGACCACTTAAAGTATTTACAAGGTTAGCTTCTGGAGCTTCATTTAACTCATCACCAGCTACTTTTTGCGTTGCATAACCTAAAGCTTTTTCACTTCGTTTAATTCCTAGTGCTGTTACAACAACTTCATCCAGCGCCTCTGTATCTGACTCCAGTGTAACATTAATTACTGATTTACCTTCGATTAGAATCTCCTGCATTTTCATTCCTACAAATGAAAATACCAAAGTAGTTGCATCTTGAGGTACACTAAGATTATATGTACCATCCGGACGGGATACTGTCCCAATTGTAGTACCCTTCACAACAATAGATACTCCAGGAACAATATCGCCTTGATTATCGATAACTTTACCTGAAATAGCTTTTGTTTGGGCTGTAATTGCCTGCAATCCTACAAATAGAATCATAGACAGAAATAATGCTAATTTCCGCATAAAACAAAAGGTTTAAATTAATAATATGTATTTTGCTAATAGTTATTCTAAGAAGAGAGAAACAAGAAACCAGATTTAGTCTTGTAAAGAAGAAATTCACAGTGCTAGAATAGCACCATACAACTCTGCAAAGGGTCTGAGAAACCCAGAGTTTTAACGATTAATAGAAAAGCACAAACAATCGGTGAGCAGTTTTCATAAAGACTTAAGATTTAAAGGTTTTTATTTATTTAAATTATACTGTAAACAAAGTGGGGACACTTTCTTTTGAAAATTGCATAACTAATTTACTAATTAATTCGATTGGTGCAAAATATATTTTAATTTTTTTTAACTTTTATAAACATTACGAATTAAAATACAAAAAAAGGGCAGACCCAAAACGGATCTGCCCTCACTCACACAACTAAACCTTTAATCTATATATTTCATATCGAAATAGTTGTTTTATTTTGATATATCAATATTCATCCTCAGGAAAGCCTGTTTTTTTATGACCTCTTAATACATAATCAACTCCATCTTTAGCTACATTCATAAATATACTATCTGTAGCTATACCTGTTTTCGATTTCGCTGCATCAAATAGCACTTTACCTCCTGTGATTACATAAATATCATCTCCTTCAAATGTCAAATCTTGTGTAGTTACTTCAGAAACTTGACCAAAAGTACCAAGACTTGAAAGATTTACCCACATTGAACCGTCATCAGCAGAGGTATTATATGTTAACACATTTCCATAATCCTCTACTAATTGTCCATTAGTATCATATGTTTGAATCCACCATTGACCTGCCAGGTCAACTGTAGAACTATTCCATACTTCAGCATCCTCAGTACAACTAACCAATGATACTATAAACATAAATATTATAACTAATCTTTTCATATGTTCTATTTTTTTGTTAAAGTAACATCAAATGTATAACCTGCTGTCCAAACGTATACGTAGTGAAATGTTCCTTCTACAGGATCATACTCAGCTGTAGGTGACTCAGAGAAACTACCATCATAACCCCATGGATCACTATGACTTTTATGAATTAAGTTATTATCTGAATCAATCTCCATAGTTCCTGCAAATGCATATCTTGAACCATATCCATAATATTGATCATACCAACCTCCTATCCAATCTGAAATAGTATATCTATTAGCACCTACTTTTACGATAAGTATATCAGCTACCATATCCATAACTCTACCATCTCTTGAAACAGATGCTTCATAAACTCCTGTTATATCATCATTAAAGACCACTACAGTTCTTTGTACGTCAGAATAAAATACATCTCCTAACGAATTCTTAACAGAATAACTAACTGTATAAGACCCTGGTAGACTAGTATCTAAACTAGTATAAACTGTTACATCCGTTAATTCTGTAGTTTCCCCATCTAATGTTTCTGTAACTGTAACTCCAGCATCACTATAACTCTCCCCTAATTGAACTAGCTCAACGCTATTACCAATTAGCTCAAAGGATGGAGAAGGAGAAATATGTGATAATCCTTCAGAATCCTTATCACAACTCATTAAAAACGAAGTCATGACAAGTACCAAACTATATAATAGTATTTTTTTCATATCTAAAATATTTCAATTATTTACCTTGTTTTTGATCCCACCAAATTTTTTCTCCTACATCAGATTTTTGACCAGGAACAGTTTCACTATTATTTCTCGTTAGAATACTTTGTGGATAAGTTGGAGATGCTGGTAAATTTCCATTCAACTTAGCTCTCCCATTAACTGAAATAGTAAATTGCCCTACAGGAAAATTAATAAATGCATTTTGTCTATCAGATGCAATATTTATCTCATTAACGGATGGGTATTTAACTCTATTTCTTTCTAAAAATGCCTCCCAATGCTGAGTCTTAGCATAAGCTACCCATTTTTGCATTGCTATTTGATGGATTGCATCTTCTGTAGTCGCAGCATTCCACTCTGCATATTCTCCAGAAGTCAGGATATCAGCTTCAACTCCATGGAAATCACATGATGAAGTAACAGCACTTTCATAATATTCTTGAGCAGTTACAAAATCATTTGCTCTAGCGTATACCTCAGCAATATAAAAATCAATTTCCCAAGAAGTCATTAAATAAAGATTATCATTAAACCCAAATTCACAAGTACTATAACTCTCCTCATCATCAGGAGTACCATTACCATCTGAATCTTCATCTGAAAAGAAATCGCCTTGAAAAGCACCAACCTGACCATTTTCACCAGCAACAAAAATAGATGCTAATCTTGGATCACCGTTTAATCTTAAGTAATCCAAAAATGTTTTACTAGCAATTATATTTGTTGTAAAATATCCTGCCCCATCCATCTCTACTTCCGCCATAGGATGTCTTGAACCGTTTTTATTTTCAAAATAAGTATCTCCATCAATCATTGCTGATGTTGTTAAGAAATCATCAATATTATTCTCAACAAACTGTAACACTTCTACATTATTATATGTACTAGTTTCAGATTGACGTAATAAAATTTTCAACTTCAACGATTTAACAAATGAGATCCATTCATCCAAATGTCCACTATAAATAAAATCTTTTTCCGGAGTAACATAACCATCTAAATAAACTTCTTCATTATCCAAAAGATTATCACATCTAATCAATAAATCAGCATAAATAGATTCACCTGAATCAAAATTAGGTGAAAAAATTCCTGCACTCCCCTGCAAAGCCTCAAAATAAGGAACAGTTCCCCAAGTATCAGTAACAACTTGCCAAGTATATATAGATAATGCTTCAGCAATTAAATAACTTCCTACATTATCATTTTTTGTCGCTGCATCCTTCATAAATGCAAGATCATTCAAGGTTCCTGCTGTTAACTCAGTATATGTTCCAGAAAAATCTGTTTCATAATATTGATCAATTTGACGAAACTGAGAAGCTGTATGACTTTGAGTAAAATACTGTGACCAAAAGGCTCCAGTTATACCCATATCCCAACCCATTAATTGGTTTGCTAATGACACCTCAGCTGTTGGCATTAGTATTTCAGGATCTGTTATTTCTCCAAGACTATCTGGATCGTGATTAACATCCATCCAATCTGATTCACACCCATAGGTAATGGTGAGAATACATATAAATAATATATATATGATATTTTTTAATTTCATCGCTTTTACGTTTAAAGATTTAAACTCTTATTTTAGTTTCTCAAAAAGTTAATCAACTAAAATCCTAACGTTAGTGAAAATGAATATGTTCTACTTGTTGGATTAGACATAAACTCACCAAATCTTGCTTCTACATCATTTCCAAAAGTCGTAACTTCCGGATCAACATATGGGTTATCAGCAGGAGTCCATAATAATATATTTCCTGCAATAGCAGAAAATTTAACATCATAAATACCTAATCCATCTGTAATTTTTTTAGGTAAAGTATACGATAAACGCACCTCCCTTAATTTCAAGAATGAACGATCAATAATTGCATATTCTGCAGATTCAAAAGCACCATAATCATTATAAAAATTATGCAAGGTATTTGAAGTTACAGGATTCATATTTTCACTATATGAACCATCAGCATTTAATACAACAGATCCTGGTACAATAAAAGGATTCCTATCATTATAAGTAGATTCGATTGCACTACCTACCCAATGCATATAATCTTTAGTTGCAGAATACAAATATCCTCCTTTATGATAATCAAATGTAGCTCCCAGACTTAATCCTCTCCATGAAAATGTAGTCTGAAGACCCATTGCATAATCTTCATTTATTGATTTATTAGTATACTCCTCTTCTGTTGATGGCTGTACATTCCCATTTCCATCCACAACATAATAATCCTGTCCACCACTAGCAACTTCATTATAATCGCTATCTAAATGAACTTTTTTAGCAACTGTAGTTTTAAATATACCAAGTTCTTTTCCTTCAACAGCATAAATACCAGCACCACCAAAACCACCTAAGTTCACTTCATCCACAGGACTATTTACAACTTCATTCCAGTTTTTAGAAAAAGTATAAGTTAAATCCCATTTGAAGTCACCAATTTTTAGTGGAGTTAGGTTCAATGCAATATCAATTCCTTGATTTGTCACGTCGCATAAGTTTTTTAACTGAGAAGTATATCCTGATGTTGGATCTATCGGCAAATAATCAATTAAACCATCAGTGTATCTATCATAATAAGAAAGATCTAAACCTACACGATTGTTAAACATTGATAATTCTAATCCAACTTCAAATTCTTTTGAAATTTCTGGCTTAAGATCAGGACTTCCTAGAGTATTTCCTACTTCGTAACTATTTACTCCACCTAAAGGCATAGTTAAATCATCCACGTCAGGATATCCTGGTAAATACATTTCACCTGAAAAATATCTAGAATAAATACCATACATTGGAGCATCATTTCCTGCCAATGCATAAGACATTCTTAATTTTCCGAAATTTAAGAACGCTGGAGAATTTCCTGAATTCTTAAGCAATTCACTAAAAACAAAACTACCTGTTACACCCGGATAGAAAAATGAATTGTTATCAGATGGTAAAGTTGAAGACCAATCATTTCTCGCAATAACATTTAAATAAAGAAAATTTTTGTAGTCAAAATCAACACTTGCATAAACTCCACCCATTCTCTTCTTATAATTATCTTGTTCTGCTATAGCATCACTTAAACTATTACTTAATCTATAAAATCCATCAACATCAATAGATGAAATAGCTCCATTTAATTCACTATAACTACGCTCATTCAAGTTAGCACCAACAAGAACATTCATCCCTAAGTCTGTACTTAGTTGTTTATTATAATTTAGGTAAAGATCGTGGTTTGTTTCATATCTCCTTCTTTCAATTAAACTATAACTTCCAGAAGTTGCTGAACTACTACCATCATTATACGAATCCTCTGTAAAAGCAACTTTTGCGGTCCATTGCTCTCCTGTTGAAGTTTCAATATCACCACCAAATCGATAAGTAAACACTAGATTATCTAAAATATTATAATCTAATTGTGCTTTCCCGAAAAATTTATATTTTTTTTGGGTTGCGCCATTTTCGTTTAATGCCCAATAAGGATTTAATCCATAAGGAGTAAAATAATTATCTAAGGAATTAAATTGATTTTTATAATCTTTTAGGTCTACAATTGAAATATTGTTTGCTATTTCGAATAAACTTCTATATGCAGAACTCCCTTGTCCCATTGGAACTGCATTAGTTTTTTCTGTTGAAAAGTTTATCGAAGTAGATAATTTTAGCTTATCAGTCTTATGACTTGCTTTTGTAGAGATTGTGTATCTATCATATGAATCTACATCGTCTGGATAAATACCATCTACACTATTCTGTGTAAATGAAAGAAAATAATCAGTATTTGCATTACCTCCATAAGCAGAGATAGAGTTCTTGTAATTTAATCCATATTCAAAAAAATCGTTAATACGATCTTCTATATAAGAAAAAGGAGCTACTTGTTGAGAATTATCAACAACATTACCCCAAGGACGCATTTGACCATCATATCTAGGTCCCCAATTACCATTTTCATCTAAAGCATGCATTCCAGACCAACCTTGACCAAATGACTTTTGCATATCTGGAACTCTACTAATTTCACTAACTCCAATACTTCCAGAATATTTAAACTTCATTTTTCCATCAGTATTCTTTCCTGACTTAGTAGTAATCAAAATAGCACCATTAGCTGCTCTCGATCCATACAATACAGTTGCAGCAGCACCTTTAAGCACAGATATATCTGCAATATCATCTGGATTCACAGCATTTAATCCAGATCCAAAATCAACATAACTATTCAAACGATCGTCATTGGCATTTTGATTATTAACAAGTGGTACTCCATCAACAACATATAAAGGTTGATTAGATCCAAAACTGGAAGCTCCACGAATAATTACATTTTGCGTAGCCCCAGGATTCGCTCCTGAAGTAATCTGTACACCAGCCACTTTACCTTGCAAAGCATTCATTGGATTTACAGAGTTTGATTCTGCAACTTCATCTCCTGAAACAGAATAAGAGGCATAACCAAGGGCCTTTTTCTCTTTACTGATACCTAGCGCTGTAACAACAACTTCATCAACACTAATAGCATCTGGTTTCATTGTAACATTAATAGTTGTTTGCCCGGTATAAGCTATTTCCTGCATTTCCATCCCTACGAATGTAAAAATTATAGCAGTGGCATTTTCCGGTACATTTAAATCATATGCACCATCAGGACGTGAAATAGTCCCTGTAGTAGTACCCTTTACAACTATAGATACTCCAGGTATTGCCTCGCCAAGATCATCGACAACTTTACCTGAAATAGCTTTTGTTTGGGCTGATAATGTCTGCAATCCTACAAATAGGATCATAGACAGAAATAATGCTAATTTCCGCATAAAACAAAAGGTTTAAATTAATAATTATGTAATTAACTATATAGATTATTCAAAATATGAGCACATCAATGTAACTGACTCATTATTAATAGGAATATTGAAATGTGAGGAGTACATTAATGACATAAGTTTTAACAAACTATAGCCATTCTTATGTATGTATTGTATATGTATAATATGCCATTTTTCCAGATTAAAGGTTTTTATTAATTGGTAATTATGTGAGTTATAATAGAAGTAATATGTGGGAAATATCACATTCTATCTTAAAACTAATTTCATACAGCCATAAAATATTAGGGGGAATAATATAAAATACTATACAAAATTTCGTCCAAAACTAATTATTTTACACATATAGTCCAAATATTAATTTACTTTTACTAACAACCAATGCATTAACTTTACAATTATTAACTACATTCCATTTTCAAAACTTGATTTATAATTTATTTACTTATATCAATTACATTATAAATTTCACATCAATTAATGAAACTGAAATACATCACTCCTAAATAAAAACAAAATACATTATACTATACAACTAAATTTATTAAAGAACCACAGACGATTTTAGTTAGCATAATAATACCCTATCGCAAACAAAAAAGGGCAGACCCAAACGGATCTGCCCTCACTCACACAACTAAACCTTTAATCTATGTGTCCCACCACAGCTTAGTTGAAGTACTATAAATAAGTTTCATTAATTAACGTCCCAGAAAATCTTAGTTGAAATTAAATCTCCACCTAATTCTGCTGATGCTGCTTTATAATTTACTTCATTTAATGTTTGCTCATTAATAGGGAAAGTAAAACGAACAGGTATATCATCATAAGTCTCTGCTAATTCTGGAATATTAAAGATTGGATAATCTAAACGTCTCCAAGTATTATATGCAACCAAACCTCTTGTATATGATGCTAACCATGATTGTAGAGCAATTTTTTGCTTCCAAGTACCTTCAGCTGTAGAATAAGCTACTTTTGAAGAAGCTAGATAAGTATTCACTCCTGGGGTTCCCCAATAAGCAAACGAAGCCTGAATTCCCTCATTGTAATATTCTTCAGCTGTATTAGGAACATTATATCCCCTTTCAGCAGCTTCTGCTAAATAAAATTGCAATTCACCATAAGTAAGAATAATTCCATCAAATGTAGCTCCAGCTGTTCCATCGATAGCGGAAGTAATATGAGAATAATTATTATATGGAGAGTTGTATCCATACTGACCACCTAAGATATAAGTTACATCAGCATCATCTGTAGCACTAACAGTAAATGGAGCCTCTCTATATTCAATAGACCCATCAGCTAAAACAAGTCTTAAACCATCGATAACGTCGGCTGTAACAACTGAATCCAAAGCATTTCCTTCTTCATCTGTAGGGAATGGGAATCCTACAGGATTTGTAAAATAACTTTCCATACGTGGATCATTTAAACCATGCATAATATCAACCATTGTATTAGCAGGAACAAAATCATGACGTCCTGAAGCTACAAGATCCTCATACATTGTATTATAATTAGGAGATCCTGTTAGGTATGTAAATAAACAGTTATCAGCAGCCGATTCAAAACAACCTAAAACACCTTCTTCAACATGTTTTTTAGCTAAAGATTCATCATAATCAGCTACAGCAATACCCATTTTAATTTTAAGAGAATTCGCAAATTTAATCCATGATGCTACATCTCCACCATAATACAAATCAGCACTTCCAAAACTACCCGCACTGGCATCCATTTTGGCAATCGCAGCATCCAAACGATTAAAAAGATCAGCATAAATTTCTGCTCCGCCATCATATGATGGATAAACATTATCAATATCTAATGCTTCAGTATAAGGAACCATACCAAAAATATCAACTAATCTTTGATACATGAAAACATTTAAAATTTCAATAATTTGAAGCTTATTTTGCTTTGCAGCCTCTTCAAGAGCAAGAACTTCTTTTGATGAAATTAACGAAGCAGCTTCTTTTAAATCTGTAAGCGGTCTTCTGTAATAATAACGCCAAAGGTTAGCAGGAATATTTCTATTCACTAAATCATAGTTAGCCTCATCTGTATAAGTTGTTTCTGTCCAATGCTGAGCCATCAATTTAAAAATGTTTCTATTCACATTGGTGTTATTAATCTGATCTGACATCGCTTTACATGCATTGCTAAACAATGCCTCTCCTTCTACAACCGCAGGATTCTTAATGTCAGTGTTGAATTCCTCAAACTTGTCTGTACAACCAGTAACAAGCGCAAAAAGGAACAATGTTGACAGTATATATATATATTTCATATTATTTCTGTTTTTTATTAAAACTTAAGATTTACATTAAATCCGAAATTTTTAGTCGCTGGCAATGTTCCACTTTGCCATCCTCTAATATTTCCAGCACTTTGAGAAGCTTCAGGATCTGAGTATGGAAGATTTTTATGAATAATCCATAAGTTAGAGCCAACAAAACTAACAGATGCACTTGAAATAAATGTGTTTGCTAAGAAACTTTTTGGAAGATTATATGATAACGAAAGCTCTCTTAATTTAACATAAGAAGCATCGTAAACATATCTCTTATTTGGATCCACAGCATAACCAGCAGCACCATAGTTTCTATTATTTACTCGAGTTACATTTGGATTTCCATTAGCATCAACACCCGGATTTATTGTACCCCCACTGTTACTTGCATAAGAACCATCTTCGTTTGTAACAATAGGATCACGCTTAGGATTACCTAAGTCATTTAAACCAGCACTTTCTTTATATAATCCAGTCGCTGCACCATACCAATGGTCAAGAGAGAAGATATCTCCACCATGCTGTATATCAATTAAGAAACCTAATGCTAAATTTTTATATCTGAATGTATTATTCACACCACCAATCCAATCAGGATTAACATTACCAATAATAACATCATTAGCATCTGATTTCAAATATCTACCATTAGAAGAACTTACAATTGGCTTACCTGTTGTTTCTTCGTACACATAATCAGTACCTAAAATAGCTCCATAAGCCTCTCCTACTCTGGCATTAATAGTTATACCCCCCTGTAAACTTCCTAACTCAAGGTTTCTTACTTTATTACCTGCAGCATCTGTATATAATTCAACTACTTTGTTAGTATTCTTAGACCAGTTAATGGCAACATCCCATGAAAAATCAGTTGTTTTAATTGGAGTACCTGTTAAAAACAATTCTACTCCTTTATTTTCGATTTCTCCTGCATTTACCCATTTAGCGCTATAACCAGTTCCATAAGAAACAGATACATCCATTAACTGATCAAAAGTTGTGTTTTTATAAAAAGCTAAGTCGAAACCTAAACGATTTTGTAAAAACTTCATTTCAAGACCAGCTTCATAAGCAACTTGTCTTTCTGGTTTTAGATTTGCATTTGACTTAGTATCAGGAACTGTAACTAAAGAATTTCCACTAAATGGCGCATTTCCTGTATATGTATCTTTTGTACTTAAAGCAGGAGCATCATTACCAACTTCAGCATAGTTTAATCTAATTTTACCAAAAGATAAGATATCACTTTCTATAACATTAGAGAAAATAAAACTACCTGTGACTGATGGATAATAATATGCATTGTTATCTTTTGGTAAAGTAGAAGACTGATCTCTACGAATAGTCGCATCTAAAAATACAGTATTATCATAACCAAATGAAGCACTTGCAAATACCCCATTCACACCTTTTTGATAGTATGATTCTACTGGAGGCTGCATTGCATCAACACTATTACTTAAAGCATAAATACCAGGAACAGCTAAACCTCCACTAGTTGATGCAAATACATAATCATAAGTTTTACGTCTGATATTAGTACCTAATAAACCATTGAAATTTAACTTCTCAGTGATATTTGCTTTATACTTCAATAAAAAGTCGATATTACGCTCCATCACATAATAAGTTTTACGGGCATAACCTGAACTTACATCTGGATAGTTCACTCCGAAAGCACCAGCTATTGAACCTATAGCTTTTCTTTCTTCCTGTAAAGTATTATAAGTATCCAAAGAGTAACGTCCCATTAAACTAAGATTTTTATTAAAATCATAATCTAACTGAGCATAACCAATCACACGATTTCTCTCATCTGTTTGATAATTTTCATATCTTGCCCAATAAGGGTTATCCCAGAAAATAGGAGAGCCATCTTCTGCAGAGTTTCTGTTCCAGGTAATATTACGACCAGTTTCCTTATAAAGTTTTTCTTGCATAGCAAGATCAACATTTACTTGATACCACTGACGAAACATAGACATAATATTTGTAGAATAACCAGTTGAAGCTCTACCTTTACCTTTATTATTTGCAAAAGTTAATGAACCAGATGCCTTTAAGTTTTCCATTAACTTATAAGTACCAGTTAAAACAAAGTTATTTTTTTGCAAATTACTGTTAGGCATTATACCTTCCTGATCAAAGTTAGAATAAGACATTCTAAATGTTGCATCTTCATTCCCTCCATCAATACTAACATTGGTTGAGTGCGTTATACCTGTTTCAAAAAATGAATCTGGTCCATTTTTACTTGCCACATATGGAGTTGCAGTCATGTAGTTAGGCGATTCTGGATCAAAAGCATCCCATTGATAAACTAATAAATTTTTATCAAATCGTTGACCTCTTGAAGCATCTTCATAATAAGGAGTAACTAAATCAAGTGTTCCATCTCCATTAATATCTTCAGCATCTAAACCAGGATAATCTTCACTTGAATAGTAATAATCTCCATAACCAGCTCCGTATTCATCTTGATAATCCGGAAGAGTCTTTTTATCTATCTGACTTAACGTCAAGTTGTAATTAACAGACACTCCAAGACCTTTTTTCTTGCTTGAACCCTTTTTGGTTGTGATAAGAACAACACCATTTGCAGCTCTAGATCCATATAATGCAGTTGCTGCAGCACCTTTTAAAACACTAACTGATTCAATATCATTCTGACTAATATCAGAGGCAGCGTTACCATAGTCATAACCAGCTCCACCAACAGACTGATAACTTGAATTATTAATACTGTTATCAATTGGTACACCATCCACAACAAATAATGCCTGGTTGCTACCAGATAAAGAAGAGGAACCACGGATTACAACATTTGAAGATCCCCCCATATTAGTACCATTAGAGATCTGTACTCCAGCAACCTTACCAGATAATGCTGTGGCAAAGTTCGATGATTGAATCTTATTCATCTCTTCACCTGATACTTCCTGAACAGCATACCCTAAAGATTTCTTTTCCCTAGAAATTCCTAAAGCAGTAACAACAACTTCATCCATATCAATAGCATCAGACTCCATTGTAACGTTAATTGTTGATTGCCCAGTATAAGGCACTTCTTGTAATTTCATTCCTACGAATGTAAACACAATAGCACTTGCATCTTCTGGCACGTTTAAATTATACGTACCATCTGGACGAGATATCGTCCCTGTAGTAGTACCCTTAACAATAATTGATACTCCAGGTATAGCCTCGCCAAGATTATCGACAACTTTACCTGAAATAGCTTTTGTTTGGGCTGACAACGTCTGCAATCCTACAAATAGAATCATAGACAGAAATAATGCTAATTTCCGCATAAAACAAAAGGTTTAAATTAATAATTGTGTATTTAACTATATAGATTATTCGAGATCATATGACAAGAATTTTAAATTCAAGTCATTTGAACATATTACAATGTATATGATACATTATATCACTTAAGATTGATAAAATCTTTTTTTAAGAAAACTGTGCTTTTTGTATAGTATAATTCATACAGATTAAAGGTTTTTATTAATTGGTAATTTATGTGAGTAAAAAATCAATCTGTTTACAATTAGTGGGGGAACACTTATAATTTGTAAACATTAATGCAAATATATAACAATATTCTAATCAGACGAAAATCACATTAACTTTTATTAACATATAAAACTTAGTATGAAAAATGAAAATAACTGATATCGTACGCTATAAAACCAAATAAATAGGGCACACAAGAAACCTAAACTATTAATTCAATGAATAAAATCAAATTTAGCCACATATAATATTTAACTTTTTTTTACACACTACACCTACAATTAAGACCCATTCTTAATTCAAAATACTCTTTTACTTACAATACCCCCCCCATAAATAATACGCCACAATTAAAATACACTACACAATTCATTAACCACCCCCTTTACAACAACAAAAAAGGCTGTCTTTTTCAAGACAGCCTTTCTATATAGAATTAACTCAGTAAATGTTATTACATCAGAAAGCTCAACATAATACCTGCAGCTACTGCAGAACCAATCACTCCCGATACATTAGGAGCCATAGCATGCATTAACAAGTGATTATTAGGATCAGTTTTCAATCCCTCTTGTTGAACTACCCTTGCAGAATCAGGTACAGCAGAAACTCCAGCTGCTCCGATTAATGGATTAATTTTATTATCCTTCTTCAACATTAAATTCAATAGTCGAGCAAATAATAAACCTCCTGCAGTTGCTATAACAAAAGACAACGCACCTAAACCAAATATTTTAATTGAATCCATAGTTAAAAACACATCGGCTTGAGTGGAAGCACCAACAGTAATTCCTAACAATATTGTTACAATATTAATCAATGAATTTCTTGCTGTATCAGCTAAACGTTCAGTTACACCAGATTCTTTTAATAGATTTCCGAAAAACAACATACCTAATAAAGGTAATGCCGATGGAGCAATAAACGTTGTTAACAACAACCCTATTAATGGGAATAAGATTTTCTCTGTAGTTGAAACTGCTCTCGGTGGCTTCATTTTAATAGCACGTTCCTTTTTAGGAACCAACAATCTCATAATTGGTGGCTGAATTACAGGAACTAGAGCCATATAAGAATAAGCAGCAATAGCAATCGCTCCCATCAAATGAGGTGCTAATTTTGAAGAAAGGAAAATTGCAGTAGGACCATCAGCTCCACCAATAATTGCTATAGCACCAGCCTCATTTGGAAGGAATCCTAATGCCGAAGCACCTAAGAATGTTCCAAAAATACCAACTTGAGCTGCAGCACCTAAAATCATTAATTTTGGGTTTGAAATCAATGATGAAAAATCAGTCATTGCACCAATTCCCAAGAAGATCAACGGTGGATAAATTCCTTGCTTAACTCCAAAATATAAATAATTCAAAACAGAACCTTCCTCATACAAACCTATCTTATAACCAGCCATAAAAGGAATATTACCTAGAATAACACCAGTACCAATAGGAATTAACAATAAAGGCTCATAATCGTATTTAATTGCTAAGAAAATAAAAAATAATCCTACAACAATCATTATCACGTGCGTGTAGTGCACATTAGCGAATCCGGTAAACTCCCATAAGGAAGCTAACCCTTGCAGAATTCCACCATCTGCAGCAGTAGAATTCACAGCAGCACTTAAGTCTGTTCCAAAAGCAATCTGAAAGCAGAACAAAATTGCCACAGCAAAACAAAACGTTACTAACTTCCTCATGCTATTCAAATTCTATTAAAATATCATTTTGTAGAACAGCATCGCCAACAGCAACTTTAATGTTTTTAACAACAGCATCTTTCTCTGCTAAAACGTTGTTCTCCATTTTCATTGCTTCCATAACTAATAATACATCTCCTTTTTTAACAGCATCTCCTACTGCTACATTTAAAGAGAAAATATTTCCTGGAAGCGGAGCCTTAATTGCACCAGCACCTGTTGCTTTATTTGGAACGGCACCTTCTCCTGGCTTACGTTCTACTTCTTTACGTACTAATTTTGGAGTTTTAGTTTTTTTAACCTCCTGATGAACTTCTACTTCATAAGCTGTTCCGTTCACCACAACTGTAGCTAAAGAATCTTCAAAATCCTTTACTTCTACATGATATCTATTACCATTTACGGTAAAATCAAATTTTTTCATTTCTCTTATTATTTACGATTATTTTGGAAATCCCATATTATTCATACCATAAAGTTTTGAACTCCATGGAGAATAACGTCTACGCACTCGCTTAATAGTGATTACATTACTTTCATCGTCATGATTTTCGTTCAAGTACATGTACAAAGCAGATGCGATAACAGCATTGGTTTCACCGGAAATTTCCAGTTGATCGTCAGTAATATTGGCCTTTCCTTTTTCCTTAAGACTTCTTTTGATACTACCCTGAATAATTTTAGGCACCAACAAAAATATTCCCACCAAAAAAAGTAAGGCTGCAAAAACAATAATCCATCCTAAGATTGTTATTGTCCATGTTGTTGAATCAACAATTAAAAAACTCATTCTTACTAATTTTAATGATTACAATGGAATATTACCGTGCTTTTTCGGAGGTAAATTTAATTTCTTAGTTTGAAGACCTTGTAAACCTCTAATAATTCTGAATCGAGAATTACGTGGTTCAATTACATCATCAATATAACCGTAAGCAGCAGCTTGATATGGATTAGCAAATTTCTCAACATATTCAGCTTCTTTATCTGCAGCATATTTTGCTCTTTCTGCAGGATCTTCTATTTTAGACATTGCTCGTCCTTCAAGAACTTCAACAGCACCTTTTCCACCCATCACAGCAATCTCAGCTGATGGCCATGCATAGTTTAAATCTCCTCTTAATTGCTTACAACTCATCACATCGTGTGCACCACCATATGATTTACGCAATGTAACTGTAATTTTTGGTACAGTAGCCTCACCATAAGCAAACATTAACTTAGCTCCATGAGTAATGATACCAGCATACTCCTGTCCACTACCAGGTAAGAATCCAGGAACATCAACTAATGTTAAAATAGGAATATTAAATGCATCACAAAAACGTACAAAACGAGCTGCTTTTCTTGAAGCATCACAATCTAATACTCCGGCAAGGAAACTAGGTTGGTTAGCTACAATACCTACAGACTGACCACCCATTCTACTAAATCCAACAATAATATTCTTAGCATAGTTACGGTGAACTTCTAAAAATTCATTTTCATCAGCTAGAGCATAAATTACTTCCTTCATATCATATGGCTGATTTGGATTATCTGGAATAACAGTATTCAAGATATCATCCATACGATCAATTGGGTCTGTACACTCAAGAATAGGAGCTTCCTCTAAATTGTTTTGTGGCAAATAAGATAAAAGCTTTCTAATCAATAGAATTCCCTCTTCTTCATTATCTAACATAAAGTGAGAAACACCTGATTTAGAAGAATGTACTGATGCACCACCTAAACCTTCTGTTGTAATATCTTCACCTGTTACTGTTTTAACAACCTTAGGACCAGTAACAAACATATAACTGGTATTTTCAGTCATCATAATAAAATCAGTAAGTGCAGGAGAATATACTGCACCACCAGCACAAGGACCGAAAATAGCTGAAATTTGAGGAATTACACCAGAAGCTTCAATATTACGCTGGAAAATTTCAGCATAACCGGCTAACGATGTTACACCTTCTTGAATACGTGCACCACCACTATCATTGATTCCAATTACAGGAGCTCCAACTTTCATGGCCATATCCATTACCTTACAAATCTTTTGTGCAAAAGTTTCAGATAATGAACCACCCAACACTGTAAAGTCCTGAGCAAAAAGAAAAACAATTCTTCCATCAATAGTACCCTGACCTGTAACAACTCCATCGCCTAAAAACTTGGTTTTTTCCATACCAAAGTTTACACAACGATGTGTTACAAACATATCAAACTCCTCAAAACTACCATCATCCACAAGCGATTCGATACGCTCACGAGCAGTCATTTTTCCTTTTGCATGTTGGCTGTCAATTCTTTTTTGACCACCACCTAATTTAGCTTCTGTACGAAGATCAATTAGTTTTTTAATTTTATCTTGATTAGACATCGATTCTTATTATAAAATACATTAATTACTTAGAAGGATCTTCACACAATTCTGTAAGAACACCAAATGTTGATTTTGGATGTAAGAAACCAATATTTAAACCTTCAGCTCCTTTACGAGGTGTTTTGTCAATTACCTTAACTCCTGCTTCCTGAATTTGAACTAATTTTTCAGCTAAGTTTTCAACAGCAAATGCAACGTGATGAACTCCTTCGCCCTTTTTCTCAATAAATTTTCCAACAGGACCTTCTGGATCAGTTGACTCAAGCAATTCAATTTTTGTTTGACCAACCATAAAAAAGGCAGTCTTAACTTTTTGTTCTGCTACTTCTTCAACGGCATAACATTCTAATCCGAATGCTTTTTCATAAAAAGGGATTGCTTCATCTAAACTTTTAACTGCAATACCAATGTGCTCAATGTGCGATGGCTTCATATTAATTAAATTTTATGTGTTATATATTATTATCATATATGTATTCCTCTCAAAAAAGACTATTCTCATGACAGTAATTCCTGAGATTTAAAACATACTTAATTATTTCAATTTATTGTTTAATAAAATTGAGCTACAAAATTATAATATAAAATTACCAGAACCTTAAAATAACTATAAAAAAAAGATTGTTTTACAACATAATATAAATAGCGGAAATTATTTCTATATCAGAATGTTATAAAACACAAAGCAAACAAAACAAGACAATTTTTAATTAAAGAATTATTTCTCTAATGACTAATTTTCAGGCAAATAGCAACTATTTTAAGTATGATCAAAATTTGATTTCAAAACCAGATTATAAGTAACATGTCTACATATATTTCACATTATTAATAATAATTATAAAATAATTAAAATTTACAACCTCTTTTTGATATTATATTTGTTTACATGCCAAACATCATCAAAAGAAGGTAGTATTATTCATATTTTTGCGCGCATACACATAAATTAATATTACCTATGAAACGAAAAACCTTATTTTTTACACTTACATCACTACTCTGTATTGTAGGATGTACAACAAAAAGCAAAATGGAAACGAATCCTTTTTTTGTAGAATACAATACGCCATATAAAATAGCTCCTTTTGAGGAAATTAAAAACGAGCACTATATGCCAGCCTTTATTAAAGGTATGGAGCAACAAAACGAAAACATAGCTGCAATTGTAGAAAACACCGAAGTCCCCACTTTTAAAAATACAATTGAAGCATTAGAATATAGTGATGATATACTATCTAAAGTTTCTAACGTATTTTACAACTTAACAAGTTCAAATACTAATGATAGTATAAAAGCGATTGCTAAGGAAGTGGCTCCTTTATTATCTAAACATAGTGATGCTATTTTTTTAAATAAAGATTTATTTGAAAGAATTAAAACAGTTTATAATCAAAAAGATCAACTTAATCTTCCAAAAGAAGCCGCAAAATTATTAACCGAAACTTATGAAGCTTTCGCTAGGGGTGGTGCTAACCTTCCTGAAGATGCTAAAGAAGAATTTAGTAAAATAAATAGTCGTCTGGCTTTACTTACTCTGCAATTTGGAGATAATGTTTTAAATGAAACAAACAATTACCAAATGGTTGTTGATAATGAAGCAGACTTAAAAGGGCTTCCTAAAAACTCCATTGATGCTGCGGCACAATTGGCTACAAAAAAAGGATACGAAGGTAAGTGGGTATTCACCACACAAAAACCTAGCATGATTCCATTTTTACAATATGCCGAAAACAGGAACCTAAGAGAAAAAATATTCAATGCTTATATCAATAGAGGTGACAACAATAATGAATACGACAATAAAAAGATTATTTCTGAAATAGTTTCACTTCGTATTAGAAGAGCTGAATTACTAGGTTATAAAAACCATGCATCTTTTATTCTGGAAAGAAATATGGCCAAAACACCTGAGGCTGTTTACAAAAAGCTTAATTACCTGATGAATAAAGCTCAGGTTGTAGCTAAAAAAGAAGCTAAAGATATGCAACAAATCATCAACAGCGAAGGTGGTAATTTTAAATTACAACCTTGGGATTGGTGGTATTATGCTGAAAAAGTAAAAATGAAAAAATACAACCTGGATGAAAATGAAATTCGCCCATACTTTGAATTAAAAAATGTAATTGACGGAGCTTTATATACAGCAAACCAACTTTATGGATTACAATTTGAGAAAAAAGAAGGCTTACCTCTCCCACATCCTGATGCAATTGCCTTTGAAGTAAAAGAGTCTACCGGAGAGCATGTAGGTATTTTATATATGGACTTTCATCCGAGAGAAAGCAAAAGAGGTGGTGCTTGGATGAATTCGTTTAGAAAACAACACCGAAAGTATGGACAGGATATTACTCCTATAATAACAATGGTTTGCAATTTCACCTCTCCAACAGCAAATACTCCTTCGTTATTAAGTATTGATGAAGTAGAAACTTTATTTCATGAATTCGGACACTGTTTGCATGGATTACTTTCTGATTGTACTTACAGAAGTTTATCTGGAACCAGCGTACCTCGCGATTTTGTAGAACTTCCTTCACAAGTAATGGAACACTGGTCTACTCATCCTACATTATTAAAATATTACGCTAAAAATTATAAAACAGGAGAAATAATTCCAGATGAACTAATTGCTAAAATTGAAAATAGTGGCAAATTTAATCAAGGTTTTGCAACTACTGAATATCTGGCTGCTGCGATTTTAGATATGGATTACCATACATTAACAAAACCTATTGAAGGTGATATTAATGATTTTGAAAAAGCGAGTATTCAAAAAATGAACCTTATCCCTGAAATTGTTTCACGATACAGAAGTACATATTTTCAACATGTATTTGCAGGTGGTTATTCTGCAGGATACTATGCTTACATTTGGGCTGCCATTCTTGATTCTGATGCTTTTGACTCTTTTGAAGAAAAAGGAATATTTGATCAGGAAACAGCTACAAAATTTCGTACAAACATTCTTGAAAAAGGAGGTACTGAAGATGCAATGGAAATGTATATAAATTTCAAAGGAAATGAACCGGATGAAAATGCCTTATTAAGAGACAGAGGTCTGATCTAAAAATATAAAAACTCTTAGCTACTCTATAAATTTGTAGCTAAGAGTTTTCTTATAATAAGTTGCATACTTACTATCCAAACCAATCTACTCCTGTAGTTTTTCCGCCAACATTGTTTCCAGACTAACAATATCCTTTGCAAAATTCCGGATTCCCTCTGCTAATTTTTCTGTAGCAACAACATCTTCATTCATCAACCACCTAAACTCACTTTCTGTTAATGTTAGCTTTTGAATATCCAATTGTTTATGATTATCTGCAACAAGCTTAGGTATTACATTTACTTTACTCTCCTCTAATTCAGCCAATAAATTAGGTGAAATTGTAAGTAAATCACAGCCGGCCAACTCAATTATTTCACCTATATTCCTAAAGCTTGCTCCCATAACCTCTGTCCTATAGTCAAACTTTTTATAATAGTTATATATTTCAGTTACTGATTGCACACCTGGATCAAGAGGTGCTTCAATATGTTCTACTCCCCTATTCTTTTTGTGCCAATCATAAATTCTACCCACAAAAGGAGATATTAATTTAACACCAGCTTCTGCACAGGCTACTGCTTGTATTTTATTAAATAGCAATGTCAGATTGCAATGAATACCATCCTTTTCAAGAATCTCGGCTGCTTTTATCCCTTCCCAGGTGGAAGCAATTTTTATTAGCACCAGCGATTTATCAACACCTATTTCTTCATATAATTTTATAATATTCCTCGCTCTGCTAACAGTACCTTCAGTATTAAAACTCAATCGTGAGTCTACTTCTGAAGAAACTCTTCCTGGCACTATTTTTAAAATTTCATTCCCAAAATTAACTACAACTTTATCTATAGCCAAAGCTAATTGCGAATCAAAATCTTTGCTTTTTGCTTTAGCATACAAAATTGCATCATCCAATAATGATACATATTGTGGATTTTTTACGGCTTTTAATATTAGAGATGGATTAGTTGTTGCATCTTGTGGTTTGAATGATTTTATAGACCTAAAATCACCAGTATCAGCTACTACAACTGTATATTTTTTTAATTGCTCTAATGCATTCATACCTTATTTGATTAAAAATTATAATATCCTTTACTATAAACAACAACTCTTAATATCTCTTGTTTATTTATTGAATCATTATTTACAAAATACTTTTTATAACTTTTCAAAAGAGATATAATTTTGCGATTAACATGAAAGTGACTCAAAATCACTATTATCTTCTATTTTTTATCATTACCCCCTTTAAACACTTATGTAGATACGTTCTAAATATTCATCACTGCTCAACTAGCAGTACTTTTTTACCTTATTTGTTTTAAATTTGATTTTTAGAAAGTAAACAAAAACAAAATATCATGTTTAAAAAGGCTGTAGAAGAAATTTTAGTGAGACAAATTGAAAGAGAAGCATACTCTTCAAATTTATATTTGTCGATGGCTTCTTGGGCAGAAACAAATGGTTTAGGCGGAGTTTCTGAATGGATGTATGCTCAGGCAGAAGAGGAAAAAATACACCTTCTTAAGTTTATGAAATACGTAAACGAAAGAGGTGGTAAAGCTGTAATTCCAGCTGTAGCTCAACCTCCTGCTCACTTTGAAGATGTTAAAGATTTATATGAAAAAACACTTGAACACGAACAATTTGTTACTGAAAGCATTAACGAAATTGTTGCAGTATGTTTAGAAGAAAAAGATTTTACAACACACAATTGGATTCAATGGTTTGTTACAGAACAAATTGAAGAAGAAGCTTCTGTTTCTGCGATCATTGATAAATTAAAATTACTTGATGGACATAATTTATATATGTTCGACAGAGATGTTGCAGGAATGAGAGGTTCTGTTCCTGGCAGTCAACAATAAACATATTTGTTTATTATTACGCTTCAGATTATACGAAGACAATTATAAAACACATTTTAAAAGCTGGTTGTGATTATTCACACCAGCTTTTTTCTTTATCTGAAAAGCTCTATTTTTGCCATCCTTAATTCAAAGGCAAATGTACTTCTAGGATACAAATCCTAGATATTTAAAAATGCTATAATTAATTGTTGATACTTTCATATTATGTGCATGAAGGTCATAACCTATTTATTATAAATAGATAATTATACTATATATATTATAAAACAACCCATAAGAAAAGTTCTTTTTCAAGTGAACGGTATCCTGGGATTGTTCCACACGACAAATAGAAAAATTAGACCTATGAAAAAAATAGTAAATCCTTTTGTTGAAAGTAAAAAGCATGATTACAAATGCTTTGGATGTTCACCTTTAAATGAGGCAGGTTTAAAGCTTGAGTTTTGGGATGCAGACGATGAAATTATCTGCAAATGGATACCTCACAAACATATGGAAGGATATACTAAAATATTACATGGCGGTATTCAGGCGTTAATATTAGATGAAATTGCAAGTTGGACTGTTTATACTAAATGTGAAACAGCAGGAGTAACTGCCAACATTGATGTAAAATACAAACATCCTTTAGCCATAACTGATCAGGAAATAGTTATCAGAGCAAAGATTGAAACAGTCAGCAAAAGACTGGCAACAATTAATACCACAATTGAAAACCATGAAGGTAAAGTTTGTGCTATAGGAAAAGTCACTTACTTTATTTTTCCTAAGGAAATGGCCAAGGAAAAATATAATTACCCTGGCATAGAAGCCTTTTACGAATAAAATTACGATTACAGTATCCAACAATAGGATTAAAAAATGAGCTTAAAAAAGAGACTAAAGCAGAACATTCCCGAAGGTTTTATTCCTTCATTAATTTATTTGGGTAAATGGATTTTACTTTGCGGCATAGTAGGGCTACTTGCTGGTTCAGCATCTGCAATATTTTTAATTTCACTTGAATGGGCAACAAATTTGAGAGAAGATAACTTATGGATTATCGCCTTTCTTCCTGTTGGTGGATTAATTATTGGTTTAACTTATCATTATTTTGGTAAAAGTGTAGTTAAAGGAAACAACCAAATTCTAGAAGAATTCCATAGTCCTAAAAAGATAATACCTCTTAAAATGGCACCCCTGGTACTGCTAAGTACAGTGGTAACTCACTTATTTGGAGGCTCTGCCGGACGAGAAGGAACTGCCATACAAATGGGCGGAGCTATTGCTGATCAATTCACCAAAATTTTCAAGTTAAATCCAATAGACAGAAAAATTTTATTGGTTACAGGAGTAAGTGCCGGATTTGCATCCATTTTTGGTACACCTTTGGCCGGAGCTATATTTGCACTAGAAGTATTTGTAGTTGGAAGAATGCGTTATGATGCCATTATTCCTAGTTTTTTAGCGGCTATTTTTGCCAACGAAGCTGCTCACCTATGGCCAATTCACCATACTCATTATTTAATTCCTACCATACCTGATTTGTGGGCTCCAGAACTTCTCTGGGCAGTACTGGCAGGAATATTTTTTGGGATAGGAGGAATGCTCTTTTCTAACGCGACTCATTTTTGGGGCAACTTCTTTAAAAAAGCAATTAAATACCCTCCTTTACGTCCGGTTATAGGAGGTGTTGTAATTGCAGCCACAATCTGGATTATTGGAACTACGAGATGGATTGGCCTGGGTGTCCCTGTTATTGTTGAATCATTTGAACAACAGTTACCTTTCTCTGATTTTATCCTAAAAATACTTTTTACGTCCTTCACTCTTGGTGCAGGTTTTAAAGGAGGAGAAGTAACTCCCTTGTTTTTTACAGGGGCTACTTTAGGTAGTGCATTGTCATTATTTATTCCACTTCCTGTAGCACTATTGGCAGGGATGGGATTTGTTGCAGTTTTTGCCGGAGCTACGAATACACCTATAGCCTGTACTTTAATGGGAATTGAACTCTTTGGTGCTGAATCTGGAGTATTTATTGGTATTGCCTGTGCAACAGCTTATCTTTTTTCGGGACATACCGGGATTTACGGAGAACAAATTATTGGAAGCCCTAAAAACTTTTTATTTGGCTCACACAAAGGAAAGAAGCTTAATCAATTATAAAAAAAAAGGCAGTGATTTAAAATTTTAAATCACTGCTTCAAAAATATACTTGTAACATATCTTTTTTATTATTGATGATTATTTAAGTGCATATGCAGATGTTTCTGTTTCTAAAAATGAATCCACATTTAGCATCCAATCCTGAATAGCTAATTCTGTATATTCAACAGAAAGAAAACTATCCACATCTGTCATCCAAGGTTCAATTGCAAGTTCTGTTTCGGATTGAGGTAGAAAAGTATTCACATCAACCATCCAAGATTCCAATTGCAATTCTTCTTCTACAAATGAAGTTACATCTAGCATCCAGTTTTCAATTACCATTTCTGATTCATCCCAATTTAATTCCTTCACGTTTTCTTGTTCAAGAAAAGTATCGGGATTGATCATCCAATTTTCAATTTCCAGAGGATCTTCAACATTTTGTTGAGAGGTATAGTTAATAACAAAATCTAAATTTGTAGGAGTCAACAATGTTGCTGATTTAGACTCTATAAAATTATTTTCTGAAGCATAAACACTTACTGAAGATATAACTACTAACATTACAATTACGAAAATTGAACTGACGGTTTTAATTGTTACTAAATTTTTCATCGTTTTATATTTTATAATTATTACTCTTTGTTTTAGACGATGAAATAATTACAAGACCTGGACCAAACTATACTTTCCCTTGTTAGTCAGTTATTTAATTCATTACATCTAATAATCAAGCATTTAAAAATTGTACGATTAAACAACACAGCCTGTTCGAAGTCGAACACATTAAAGATATTAAAGTATTTTATTTTACTCCTAATATTTATCTATATTTATCCTTTCATAAAAATCAATTAGTTAACATGGAATGAACAAGTAAGTTTAATTACCATATTCATACATTAAAAAGGTGATTAAATTTATTTGAGAGTTCAAGGTGACAAATGAAAATAAATTAAACACATGAAATTTTTTATAAATTTATTACCCCTTCTTGCCGTTATTATATCTATAACTTCATGCACTCCTAAAAATATTGGCAACAAAAAATTAGTTTTTATTGGTAATAACACCACTGACTCATCCAAAGGAATTGCTTATGCTTTTTTTAATGAAAGCACTGGTGAACTGACACAACCTACATACACAGGCAAGATATCTAAGGCAAACTTTTTTCATCCGGATACAATTAATAATATGCTTTATTTTATTGGAGAAGTATATAATGAAACTGATTCCTCATTAATTCAAAGCGTTGCAAATTATTCCGTAGATAAATCCTCGGGCCATATCACTCCCGTTTCAAATACTTTTGTTCATGGCAAAGGCCCATGTTTTATTGAATATAATCAGGATAATAAAAAGATACTTATAGCAAACTACGTGTCCGGGAATATTTGCTCATTTGATTATACTGATTCCAATCTTAGTTTAGAATATTCGCAACAACACTACGGTAATGGACCAAATGAAAGCAGACAGGAAGGGCCTCATGCACATTCGATAAGAACAGCACCCAACAGCAATTTTGTTTATTCTTGTGATTTAGGCGCAGATAAAATAATGGTATATAAATTTATTAATCAGAAACTGGAAAAGACAGATTCAATTAGTAGTTTACCCGGAGCTGGTCCTCGGCATATTGATTTTTCGCCAACCGAAGAAATTATGGCTGTTGTTAATGAATTAAATTGTACAGTTAGCACTTATAAAAAAGATTCTTTAAGTATTTATTCTAAAGAAATCCAGACTATCGCAATGCTTCCAGACACTTTTGATGGTTTTGCCAAAGCTGCAGACATACATTTTTCTCCTGATGGAAAATTTTTATATGCATCAAACAGAGGACTAAACAGCATTGTTGTTTATGAAGTAAATAATGGTAATCTAAAATTAATTGAAATATTTACTAACAATATAAACTGGCCTCGTAATTTCACTATATCGCCCAACGGGAAATATCTCTTAGTAGCTAATAGAGATTCAAATAATATTTCAGTTTTTAAAAGAAATAAAGAAACTGGAACACTTACCTTCTTAAACAATAATGCAAAAGTTGAAAGTCCGGTTTGCGTCAGATTCTTTTAACTTTAATTCGAAGTAGCGTATCTAAATTAAATATCATATTAAAAATAGTCTCTTTTTTAAATGAAGCTTTTTCTCAAATTCATCGGTTACTTTATTGTTGCATTTATCATTATTTTTATTGGAGTTATTATTTATTTCCATATAGGAACAAAAAACAATAACAAACCAATAACAATGGTACCTGCAGATGCATTAATCACATTAGAGACTGATAATTTATCGGAAACTTTGATGGATATTACCCAAACTAATTATTGGAAATCTATTATAGAAAGCAATGTGTTAAAAGAATTTAAGGAGGCTTTGATTACTTATGAAAAAAGCATAGAGGATAATAAATGGTTAAAACCTGTATTAAAAAAGCAATCCATAACGTTTTCTCTTTACACATTAAATAAAAACAAACTTGACTATTTAATAATTACTGATATTAAAAAATATGGCAAACTGGATATAATTCCTAAAATGAGTAGTATTTTAAAAATACCTACACGCGAAAATACCATTGATTCAACCAAAGTGTTCTCTTTATATTTAAAGGACTATGATTTAAATTTACATTTGGCCACTGTTGATAACTTAATGATATGCAGTTCCTCGTATCAATTATTGGAAAAAACACTAAGAAAAGAAGAAACTTTAACTTCTCATGAAATAGAAAAACGTAATGAAGTTAATCTTGCGTACTCGTCTGATTTGTTTAATATTTATACCAATAATAACCTGATTCAAAAGTATTTTGCTCAATATTCGTCATCTTTCTTTAAAGGATTAGCTTTCTCCGCTTTGGGTGCTGATTTCTCAGATAGTTCTTTTAGTCTGGAAGGTTATTCTAGCATTTATGATACAATAGCCTCACCTTTTTTATCGATTAAAAACACTACTGCCAGTATGCGAAAAACTGAAGCTGTTATTCCATCTAACATTTCGTGGTACTTAAACTTTAACGTAACGGACTTTACTGGCTTCTACAATCATTTTCTAAATCAGTACGCCGAAATAAATCCAATTGGTTATCAAACCTATTCTGTTGGAATTAGACTTACCGAATCTTATATGGGTATAGATATCAATAAGAATGTTTTGTCATGGCTATCCGGAGAGATTGCAATATCACAATTTAAACCACTTCCTAATACACATGAAGATGATTTTTTAGTAGTAGTGGCAGCAAACGATATGGACGATGCCAAATCAAATTTGATTGAATTATCTAAAAAAATTAAAAATCGCACTTCATTTAAGTACAAACAGATACACTATAAAAACTATGAAATAAACTACCTTAATATTAAAGGATTCTTTAAGTTATTCATGGGGGGTTTTCTATTGGATAGGTCTAAACCATATTATACCATCATCAATGATTTCATATTGTTTAGTAACTCCTCTGATTTATTAGAACAGTGTATTGACAATTATTTAATAGGCAATACTCTTAAACGCAATAAAGACTTCCAGTTATTTATGGAAAATTTTAAAACTGAAAGTCAGATCACTTCATTTGTAAACATGCCTCGCTTATATGATCGGTTGTATTACTTTGGTTCCACACAAGAACGTAAAAATATTGAAGACTACAGAAAAATAATCCAAAACATGGGATGGGTTGGTTTTCAATTATATCCTGAACACGATTTGCTTAAGACTAAAATACACACTCAATCTACAGAAAGTCCTGATGAAAATTATCAAATTGATTTAAATCTACATTCTGCAGAAGACCTTTTTATCGATGAATTTGAACATCTTGATTTTGTAATTGATATGGGGGATGAGTATAAAAATTATGAGGGTGATCTTTCTTATTATTTAACGCATCCGGAAAGGGTACAGGATAGTATCCTTGTGCACGAAGGCAATCTGAATGAAGGCATTTTAGATGGGATGTGGCGTAGTTTTTATTCCTCAGGAAATATTAAATCTGCCGTTAATTATGATGATGGAAAAGTAGAAGGAACAGCTGTATTCTATTACGATAATCCCAATCACATCATTAGAGCTGAAGTTGATTTTGATGAGAATTTAATTAATGGAAATTACAAAGAATTTTATACCAATGGAAACATTAAAGCCTCTATTGAGTTTAAAGATGGAGAAAGATGGGGTGATTTATTCTATTATTATAGAAATACACAAATAAAAACTGAAGGTCAATTTAAGAAAGGAAAACAAACCGGAAAATGGAAATATTACTCAAAATCCGGAGAACTTATAAATAAAGAAAATTGGTAAACTATGGCTCAATCAAACTTTTTAAACTGGATATTACTCATTTTTGGGATGCTTATTTTTTCAGCAGCATTATTTAACTGGAAATATTTTTTTAGGTTAAGAAAAGCCCAAATGCTTACCAAATTAATTGGATTATCTGCAACTCGCATTTTATACGGAATTCTTGGACTTTTCTTTGCATTAATAGGAGCTAATTACTTATTTCATTTAGGAATCTTTACTTTCTGATTCTCCAAAATAATCCTCTACCATCCAATTATTAATAAATTGCTCATCTGAAAATAATTTAACTATAAATTCCTCTATAGTCAACTCCTCCAATTTTCTCCCTTTTCCTTTCAAATATCCAACAAAACCTTCATTCATATATCTCCCTGCTTTTAAAACAAAATCATATAAAGCCGGAATGATGGTCTCATCACCTGGAGAATCAAATTTTCTCTTGCATGATTCTTTATCTGAAGAGAGATATATTCTGCAAGCCATTGGACGTACTGAATAAACAGAGCAGCTTCCTTCTACAAGAAAAGGACAGGCAAACTTAATTTTTTGCTTTTGCTCCTCTTTTAATCCCTTTGTTAATTTAAATTTAGCTTGTGCATTTGATAATATTTTAGTGCGTTGTTTATCATCAAACGCTTGATGAATAAACTCAAAAATCAAAATAGCCTCTTGCGTTGTCATATAAACGGGCTGATAACAACACCAACTGCAACCATTCTCACACTTTATAGGTTTACCTTCTTGATGAGTTCTTAATGCAAAAGATTGAGTCAATTGACTAATAGCAGAATACTGAGTTTGCATTCCTTTAAAAAGTGGAGTTAATGTTTCAAAATCAATAACTTCTTTTGATGCTATTGCATATCCATCTTTATAGAAAGACAGATTCATTTCTTTATTCTTTTTATCTTCTTTATCTTTATTACTCATCTTAATAATATATTATTAAATGCGAAAATACTCCTTTTTAATAAAATACAGTACGATAATAAATTAATAAGCATAAATATTAGTACTCAAAATAAACTACTGTTCAATATATGAGTAAAAAAGTATCGCAAAAAATATAAGATATAATAAACAAATTCAATTCTTTTATAATCTATATATGTATTGTTTATCATAAAATAAATATATATTTTTGAACATATTATCTAATCCTCCTTTTTAAATGCGATATCATTCATTTCTATCAAAAGAAGACGCTGCTTGGGGAGAGCAGGAAGTTATTCGATTTCGTTGGGTTTTAATAGCAGCAATAATAGTATTGATTGGTTATATTTTCTTGTCTGGAAATACTCAAAGAGGACTAATTTCACTTGGGCTGGCTGTTGTTTATATTTTTTATAACTCCATTATAAATATACTCTTAAGAAAATTTGATAATGCAAGTTGGATACGATATGTGTCATCAACCATAGATGTAACTATACTTTCAGCTCACATTTTTAATTATTCATATTTTTTTAAACCCATTGCAGTATCTACAGCACCGTCGCTATTTCTTTATGCTGTTTTAATCATGCTATCTGTTTTAAGATATGATGGACGATTAGTCATTTTTACCACAATATATGTGGTTATATGTTCAAACGTAATATATTTTTTAAGATATATGGATATTGATCCATATCTGTTTACTCAAGTTGCATCTGCAGGACCAGAAGGAGCTATTTACAGAAGTGTTTATTTTATTTTAATGGGTTATTTCATGTTTAGTATTCCTAAAATGATAAACCGCCTGGTTGAGAAACAAAATGCCACAAATAACGAAAGACGAGAAATAGAAATAAAATTGGCATTAGAAACTCAGAAAAAAGACATGGCCATGCAAAGTTTAATTATTGAACAACAATTAAGCGAGCAATTAAATAATCAAAAAGAAGTTATACAGGAACAAAACAATAGTCTTGAAAAACTAATTACTACAAAAAACAAACTTTTTTCAATTATTGGTCACGATCTCCGCTCTCCGTTATGTGTTCAAAGTTCATTAACAGAATATCTAATTCATGATTTTAATAATCTTGATAAGGAAAATATTTTAGAAAGTATTTATGCTATTCATAAAACAGCCAACAATGCTTTAAATATGTTATCCAACTTAATGGATTGGAGTCGAACACAAAATAACATGTTGGATCCTTTACCTATTAAAGTAAATATTAAACAAAAGCTTGAAGATGTTATCGATTTGCAATCTGAATCGTGGAGAGCAAAAAGAATTGATATAAAAGTTCAATCTGATGTTGATTTGTATTCTTTTGCTGATGACCAAATGGTTGAGACTATATTAAGAAATTTACTATCGAATGCCATTAAATTTACTCCTGAAAATGGGAACGTACACTTTTCTGCATATAAGAAAAACCATGATTGCATTATTGAAGTGGCAGATACTGGTGTAGGTATGTCTGAACAACAAATAAAATCATTATTCTCATCTGATAAAACAATTTCATCGCTAGGCACAAATAACGAAAAAGGTACAGGTTTAGGATTAATTTTATGTAAGGAGATGATTGATATAAATAAAGGATCAATTTCAGTAGATAGTGAACTAAGTAAAGGTACCAAATTTACCATTTCACTTCCTACTGAAAATTAAGGCTTCTACATAAAGTATTCAGTATTGATTAGCACACCAATTCTGACTTTCTTTTGTTGGTTTTTCTTCATGTATAAGGCTATCCAAAAATTTACCAAACATTAATTGATCTCTATTCTCAAGAGCATCATTATAATCCTTTATAGATTTTTGCAATTGAGCAAACAAAATTTTAGCCTCGGTAGTATTAAAATCTTTTGTACTAATATGCTTTAAATTTTGATAGGTATAATATTTACCTGTAATCTGGTTTAATTGATTAAGCAATGCATCTCGCTTATTTATAATCAATTGAAAGTTTCTTGCCCACTTTTCCATCGTAAAATAGATTTATAATTTCTTAATCAATTTACAAATATCTCGTTTCAAACAAAAGATTAACAACAGAAAAAAGTGTTTTTTTTAAATAGATTTTATTCAATGAACTAATTGTTCAACAATTATCAAACTATATTTTCATTAGCAGGCATTTAGAACTATCTTTGCCCCCAGAAACGCAATATATAAAACATGAAATTCGAAGATTATTCCATTTCAAACGAAATAAAAAAAAGTTTAGCAAAGTTAAACTTCCGTAGACCAACTGATATTCAATTTAAATCCATACCCCCAATTTTAAAAGGAGAAGATGTTTTAGCTATAGCTCAAACTGGAACAGGAAAAACGGCAGCATTTGCTATACCCGTAATCCATACCCTTCATACAAAGAAAATAAAAAGAAGAAGTGATGGTATAAAATGTTTAATAATGGTTCCTACGAGAGAACTAGCAATGCAAATTCATCAAGTCTTTGAATCAATTGGGAAACACACTTCTGTAAAATCTTTTTGTGTATATGGTGGTGTAGAGGAAGCTCCGCAAATCGCAAAACTTGAAAAAGGAATTGATATATTAATAGCCACCCCTGGAAGAATGTTCGATTTAGCTAGTAGAGGTTATATTAAACTTAACCGAACCGAAATTCTTATTTTGGATGAAGCTGATCACATGTTAGATCTCGGTTTTATTAAAGACATTAAAGATTTGATGACTTATCTTCCTAAAAAGAGACAAACACTATTCTTTTCTGCTACAATTAACGAAACAATTAAAAAATTAGCTTATTCATTAGTGAGTAACGCCATTCGCATTCAGGTTTCGCCTAAAGATCCTGTTGCTAAGAACATTGATCATTCTGTTACTTTCATCGAAATGGACGATAAACGTTTCTTTTTGGAAAGATTAATAAAAGAAAATCCCGAAAAGAAAATACTTATTTTCGTTAGAACAAAAGTAAGAGCGGAGAGGGTGCAAAAAGCAATGGAAAGAGTCCAAATCGAGGCTCAATTTATTCATGGGGGTAAAGAGCAAGATGAAAGGAAAAAAGTTCTTGATTTATTCCGTAAAGGCGAAATTAAAGTTTTAATTGCAACCGATGTAAGTGCACGAGGCATTGATATTCCCGGAGTACAATATGTAGTTAATTATGATTTACCTGAGCTATCTGAAAATTATGTACACAGAGTTGGTAGAACAGGAAGAGGTAAAGAAAAAGGAAACGCAGTTTCGTTCTGTAGTGAAGATGAGAAATCAATATTAAAAGAAATTGAAAGCTTTCTTGGAAAACCAATTAAAAGGCTTGAGATAGAAAAAGAAGATTACTCACATACCATAGATTTCTCTGCTGAAAGTCATGCCGATTGGAAAACGTTAATAAGCGATCACGATGATTTTATTACAAAATCAAAAAAGAAACCCAAAAAGAAAAAATAAATAGCTTAGCAAAAAAGGATTAATTAGTACAACTTCTAGTTAATCCTCTTTTTATAACCTTATAATTTAGAATAGAATATACAGTAATTATCTCCTTCTCTTAATTGCAAAAAGTTATTGCCTCTTTATTCATTCCGAATATTGCCTCCTCTAAACTTTCTTTAATTTATTAAATGCACAATAAATTAAAACCAATATTGGAAATAGTATCAAATGTATAAATCTAACCAGAAATAGATTTAAGCAGATATTATAAATACTAAATAAGGAAAATGATCGTATTACAGGATATTAAAAATGGGTACAGATAACCATCAAACTCACATTAAACTCACTTCAAACTCACATATAAGTCACTTTTTACTCACCATTTCATGTATATAAACTGTGTTTAAAGTGACTTGTTTGTTACTATAATATCTCTTGAACTTTGCTACATCCCAAGTTCATCAAATTTTACAAATTGACAAATCAACAAATCGACAATTCGGCAAATTAACTGAGAACTGCAGACTGCGGACTGAGAACTGCGGACTGAGAATGGGTATAAACACAAAAAGAGCAATTGAAACTTGTTCAATTGCTCTTTCTTTTTAAAATCAGCGGCGACCTACTCTCCCACAATATGCAGTACCATCGGCGCTAATGGGCTTAACTTCTCTGTTCGGAATGGGAAGAGGTGGAGCCCCATCGCTATAACCACCTGAATATCTTTATTGATAACATACCAGCTCAATCAAAATCACATGTCATGCTTTAACGCCCAACTAAAAGTTTCGGGTAATTAGTACTGCTCGGCTTTGACATTACTGCCTTTACACCTACAGCCTATCAACGTCATCGTCTCTAACGTCCCTGATAAGGATATCTCATCTTGAAGCAGGCTTCGTGCTTAGATGCTTTCAGCACTTATCCCTTCCAAACTTAGCTACCCAGCAATGCTCCTGGCGGAACAACTGGTGCACCAGAGGTTTGTCCAACGCGGTCCTCTCGTACTAACGTCAGGTCTTCTCAAATATCCTACGCCCACAACAGATAGGGACCGAACTGTCTCACGACGTTCTGAACCCAGCTCGCGTGCCACTTTAATGGGCGAACAGCCCAACCCTTGGGACCTTCTCCAGCCCCAGGATGTGACGAGCCGACATCGAGGTGCCAAACCGCTCCGTCGATATGAGCTCTTGGGAGCGATCAGCCTGTTATCCCCGGAGTACCTTTTATCCTTTGAGCGATGGCCCTTCCATGCGGAACCACCGGATCACTATGTCCTACTTTCGTACCTGGTCGACTTGTCGGTCTCACAGTCAAGCTTCCTTGTGCCATTACACTCTGCGGACGGTTACCAATCGTCCTGAGGAAACCTTTGAAAGCCTCCGTTACTCTTTTGGAGGCGACCACCCCAGTCAAACTACCCACCAAACAATGTCCGGTTAAAACCGTTAGGCCACAGATAAGCAAAGGGACGTATTTCAAGGGTGACTAACATACTCCTGGCGAAGCATGATCAACGTCTCCGTCCTATCCTACACATTACTTACCCACAACCAATGTTAAGTTGCAGTAAAGGTTCACGGGGTCTTTCCGTCCCGTTGCGGGTAATCGGCATCTTCACCGATACTACAATTTCACCGAGCTCATGGTTGAGACAGTGCGCACATCGTTACACCATTCGTGCAGGTCGGAACTTACCCGACAAGGAATTTCGCTACCTTAGGACCGTTATAGTTACGGCCGCCGTTTACTGGGGCTTCAATTCAAACCTTCGCCAAAGCTAAGCTCTCCTCTTAACCTTCCAGCACCGGGCAGGTGTCAGGCCTTATACGTCTTCTTTCGAATTTGCAAAGCCATGTGTTTTTGATAAACAGTCGCATGCGCCATTTCTCTGCGGCCTACCGAAGTAGGCGCCCCTTATCCCGAAGTTACGGGGCCAATTTGCCGAGTTCCTTAACCATGAATCACTCGAGCGCCTTAGTATACTCAACCCAACTACGTGTGTCCGTTTACAGTACGGGCTCCTATACTCGCTTTTCTTGGTACCGGCTGCTTTACTTCGCTTCGGCCGAAGCCTAGGCTCAACGTACTATTCCGTCAGTACGTAGCAATCTCACCAATACGTCACTTTCGTTGTATAGCAGGTGCAGAAATATTAATCTGCTTGCCATCCACTACCCCTTTCGGGTTCGCGTTAGGTCCCGACTAACCCTGATCCGATTAGCGTTGATCAGGAAACCTGAGTCTTTCGGCGTGCGGGTTTCTCGCCCGCATTATCGTTACTTATGCCTACATTTGCTTTTCTAACCGCTCCACAGTTCATCGCCAAACTGCTTCAAGGCTGTTAGAATGCTCCCCTACCACTGTAATATAATTACAATCCATAGCTTCGGTAGTATACTTATGCCCGATTATTATCCATGCTCGATCGCTCGACTAGTGAGCTGTTACGCACTCTTTAAATGAATGGCTGCTTCCAAGCCAACATCCTAGCTGTCTATGCAATCAAACCGCGTTTGTTCAACTTAGTATACATTTGGGGACCTTAGCCGATGGTCTGGGTTCTTTCCCTTTCGGACACGGACCTTAGCACCCATGCCCTCACTCCTATTCATCATCTTACAGCATTCGGAGTTTATCAGGAGTTGATAGGCGGTGAAGCCCTCTCGTCCAATCAGTAGCTCTACCTCTGTAAGATTAAAATAAGGCTGCACCTAAATGCATTTCGGGGAGTACGAGCTATTTCCAGGTTTGATTGGCCTTTCACCCCTACCCACAGTTCATCCAAAAACTTTTCAACGTTAACTGGTTCGGTCCTCCATTCCGTGTTACCGGAACTTCAACCTGACCATGGGTAGATCACCTGGTTTCGCGTCTAGCGCAGCTAACTTTAACGCCCTATTCAGACTCGCTTTCGCTTCGGCTCCGTTGCTGAACAACTTAACCTTGCTAACTACGACTAACTCGTAGGCTCATTATGCAAAAGGCACGCCGTCACCCCAAAGGGCTCCGACCGCTTGTAAGCGCACGGTTTCAGGTACTATTTCACTCCCCTGTTCGGGGTACTTTTCACCTTTCCCTCACGGTACTGGTTCACTATCGGTCTTTCAGGAGTATTTAGCCTTACCAGATGGGCCTGGCAGATTCACACAGGATTTCTCGTGTCCCGCGCTACTCAGGATACTGCTAAAATTTAAAACCTTACGTGTACGTGGCTGTCACACTCTACGGCCGTTCTTTCCAAAACGCTCCACTTCAATTTTAAATCTATATCGCAGTCCTACAACCCCAACGTTGCCTGAACAACATTGGTTTGGGCTAATCCCCGTTCGCTCGCCGCTACTTAGGGAATCACTATTGTTTTCTTCTCCTCCAGGTACTTAGATGTTTCAGTTCCCTGGGTTTGCCCCCCGAAGGGTGACTGGTCATCAACCAGCCGGGTTGCCCCATTCAGAAATCTGCGGATCAATAAATATTTGCTTCTCCCCGCAGCTTATCGCAGCTTATCACGTCTTTCTTCGCCTCTGAAAGCCTAGGCATCCACCGTACGCCCTTGCTTACTTTCTTGTTGGTATAGCTTTAAAGCTCTCGCATTAAAACTAACCTATGATTTTGATTGTTTTGCCAATATGTCAATGTACGTTTTGTCTGTTTTAGACAATGTGACTTTCTGATTTACTTTGAATCAATAAGTCTTTACAATATTTCTGACACATTAAATCAGCTCTCACCTCTGTAACAGCTTTAAAAATTTAATGTAAAATGGTGGAGAATATCGGAGTCGAACCGATGACCTCCTGCGTGCAAGGCAGGCGCTCTAGCCAGCTGAGCTAATCCCCCATTTTTTTATTATTTAAAAGTAGTCCTGCGCAGATTTGAACTGCGGACCCCTACATTATCAGTGTAGTGCTCTAACCAACTGAGCTACAGGACTATTTTAATTAATTTGAAATGCTCAAAAAGGAAGTGTATTCTTTGTGACTTAATAAATTAAGTCTCGTTTTAAACTCTCTCCAGAAAGGAGGTGTTCCAGCCACACCTTCCGGTACGGCTACCTTGTTACGACTTAACCCTAGTTATCAGTTTTACCCTAGGCCGCTCCTTACGGTAACAGACTTCAGGTACCCCCGACTTCCATGGTTTGACGGGCGGTGTGTACAAGGCCCGGGAACGTATTCACCGCGCCATGGCTGATGCGCGATTACTAGCGAATCCAGCTTCACGGAGTCGAGTTGCAGACTCCGATCCGAACTGAGACCGGTTTTAGAGATTAGCATCCTATCGCTAGGTAGCTGCCCTTTGTACCGACCATTGTAACACGTGTGTAGCCCTGGACGTAAGGGCCGTGCTGATTTGACGTCATCCCCACCTTCCTCACGGTTTACACCGGCAGTCTTGTTAGAGTCCCCACCTCTACGTGATGGTAACTAACAACAGGGGTTGCGCTCGTTATGGGACTTAACCCGACACCTCACGGCACGAGCTGACGACAACCATGCAGCACCTTGTAAGCAGTCCGAAGAAAAGACCATCTCTGATCTATGCAGCCTACATTTAAGTCCAGGTAAGGTTCCTCGCGTATCATCGAATTAAACCACATGTTCCTCCGCTTGTGCGGGCCCCCGTCAATTCCTTTGAGTTTCATTGTTGCCAACGTACTCCCCAGGTGGATTACTTAATGCTTTCGCTCAGTCGCTGACTATGTATCGCCAACAACGAGTAATCATCGTTTACGGCGTGGACTACCAGGGTATCTAATCCTGTTCGCTCCCCACGCTTTCGTGCATCAGCGTCAATTATAGCTTAGTAAGCTGCCTTCGCAATCGGTGTTCTGTGTTATATCTATGCATTTCACCGCTACACAACACATTCCGCCTACCTCAACTAAATTCAAGACTATCAGTATCAATGGCAGTTTTACAGTTGAGCTGCAAGATTTCACCACTGACTTAATAGTCCGCCTACGCACCCTTTAAACCCAATAAATCCGGATAACGCTCGCATCCTCCGTATTACCGCGGCTGCTGGCACGGAGTTAGCCGATGCTTATTCATACGGTACCTTCAAAAAGCTTCACGAAGCTCACATTATTCCCGTATAAAAGTAGTTTACAACCCATAGGGCAGTCTTCCTACACGCGACATGGCTGGTTCAGACTTGCGTCCATTGACCAATATTCCTCACTGCTGCCTCCCGTAGGAGTCTGGTCCGTGTCTCAGTACCAGTGTGGGGGACCTTCCTCTCAGAACCCCTAGACATCGTCGCCTTGGTGAGCCGTTACCTCACCAACTAGCTAATGTCACGCATGACCATCTTTTACCGCCGAAACTTTACTTATCTATCCATGCGAACAAACAAGACTATAGGGTATTAATCCAAATTTCTCTGGGCTATCCCCTTGTAAAAGGCAGGTTTCATACGCGTTACGCACCCGTGCGCCGGTCGTCAGCGGTTGCAAGCAACCCTGTTACCCCTCGACTTGCATGTGTTAGGCCTGTCGCTAGCGTTCATCCTGAGCCAGGATCAAACTCTTCGTTGTATAAAAATTATTATGACTGATTTAACAGCCTATTATTCTTTACAAGAGTTTTAACTCAAAGAATCACTATTTTCCTTTTTAAGTGTGCATTTCAATATTTTCAAAGAACGTTTTCTCATTATTCAGCATCAAGGCATAAATAACTTGAATTCTTATATTTTGTAAACTTTACCAAAACTTCTTTTTAGCAAATGTTTATTTCAATCTTTTTAAACGCTCAACCTTCGTTGAGTGTCGCTCTAAAAGCGGATGCAAAGATAACAACTTTATTTCCTTTTCTCCAAATAAATTTTGAAATATTTTTAAATCATTTTCAAAACTTATTTCCAATCCTAAAAAGTTATTTTTCAATAACTTAAACCCTTTCAAAAGTCTCATCACTTGATCGTTTCACCCTTCTTTAAAAGCGGCTGCAAAGATAAGCGATTTTAATTTTTAAATCCAAATAAAAATTAAAAAAATTATTTCTTTTTTCTCTTCTTTATTGAACTCCTTAAAACCTGCTCTGTATTAGGTTTTTCTTCCCTTATAAAGTCATCATTATGTCATCTTTTAATCGCGCCTTTCGTTCAAAGCGGGTGCAAAGAAACGGACTTTATTTTTTACTTCCAAACAAAAAATGATTATTTATTTTGCAGAATATGCAAGATAAGGAACAACACTCTTTTTGTCAAGAGGTTAGTTGGGAATGTTTTTTTGAATATTTTATTCATAAAGCGTAGATCTGTTTTGTAAAACGAACAGAACACTATTAGGATTACAAAATCATTAGGCCAAGTATAGTTATTAAAAATGACTTACCAATACCATTACACACTACAATACAAAAGGTTAAGTGTATTTATTTCGAAAATACGTGATAAAATAACTTCCCTATCTCTACTTATTTTGCATCACGTGCAAAAGTTGGGTCTGGATTATCAAAGAGATAATCATGCAAAGATTTTTGTTAACCTGAATAAGAAAAATTTCACATCAGAAACACCTCTGAATTGCCTCCTGAATTCTTTGATTTTGGCATTGAAAGATTCTGCTGCCGCATTTGTACTTCTGTTGTTAAAATAGTTAATGATATTGTTGTAATGACTTTCAAATGTTCGCTTTAATATTTGAAAAGTATCGATATCAGCCAACTCTATTTGATTAAACCATTGAGCCAGGTATGGCATTGCTACCGGTTTTGTAATATTACGACTATATATATAAGATATCGATGATGGGAGAGATTATAAGCCTGTTCTATTTCAGGATAGATATTGAATAATAGATTGGCTCGCTGTTTCTGTGATTCAGTCCATTTATGACTGGGTTTAAAAAGTAGATACCTGCTTCTGGCCAACAATTGCTTTAAGGTGTCTCCATTTTCAAGAGTCTAAGGTTTATATTTCCGTCCTTCCTTTTGGGCTTGTTTATAAGCCTGATTGTCCTGATCAATAGCTTCCCATCTATAGTGGATGCGTTTTTGTTGCACGGCATCACAAGCCAATTTTTGAACATGAAAACGATCAATAACCGTAGTATGCTTAGGGAAACATTTCGTGGCAATTAAATTCATGCTGCTTGCCATGTCTAATGTTACTTCTTTTACCATGCGTCGCTGTTCTTCTGAAAACTTCTCCTTTATGATTTTAATAATATCGTCAGCCTGTGTTCCCTTGAAAATACCAACTATGGAGCCTTTCTTACCTTTCTTTGCCTTATTAGTAATTATTGTATACAATTCACCATTGGACATAGCTGTTTCATCTAAAGAAAGATAGTAACCGATATTTTTAGGAAAAACCAGGAAATCTTCAGCATGTTCTTTCTGACTCCAATCATTGTAGTCGCTCAACTTATTTTTGTATTGACGTTGAAAATTTCGTCCATTTACGCCAAGGTATACTTAAAGACTTTGACAACTTATTGCATTAGAATCTACTAATTTCTTTTAAAAAAGCAGCATACTCCTCACTCATGCGTGTACCCTGTGCTATAACTTCCCAATCTCTACTTACTTTTTTCTTTTCTCCTTCAATTATAATTTCCCAGCGCCTTCGTCTTACCTTAAGTTTTACTAGCATATTTCGAATAGGATAATCTTCTATGTATCGTGGCTCCATAAAGCCACAGGATTTATATTGTAAAGTTTTATACTCCGTTGGAATTATATCTTTTTCGTCTAAACTTAATACTAATTGAGAATCATATATGGTCTTTCCGCTAGAACTTTTTTCGTATGATACTATCTCAAAATAATCTAATATGCCTTCTGGGAGAAATAGAGCTAGTAGTTCCTGGGATAATCCTTCTTTCAACTTATTCCTTGTTTTTATTTTCTGTTTCTATTTAACAGCAAAATAATCACTTTTTTTTACCAGACCCAAATATTGTGCATGATCCATATAGACTCCTTGCTGTGTTGTTAAAGGCTATCAGCATTAATTATATAGAGTGACCTTATTTCCATAAAATATTTGATTTCTAGTTCCTATTTGAATGGCAAAACACAAGTTTACAGATTCACAAATTAACGAATCTACGAATAAACAAATATTACCACTGCTTGACAAAGCAAAGCCTCTATGGCATTAGAATCTACTAATTTCTTTAAAAAAAGCTGCATACTCCTCACTCATGCGTGTACCCTGTGCAATTACTTCCCAATCTCTACTTACTTTTTTCTTTTCTTCTTCAATTATAATTTCCCAGCGCCTTCGTCTTACCTTAAGTTTTACTAGCATATTTCGAATAGGATAATCTTCTATGTATCGTGGCTCCATAAAACCACAGGATTTATATTGTAAAGTTTTATACTCCGTTGGAATTATATCTTTTGATTCTAAACTTAATACTAATTGAGAATCATATATGGTCTTTCCGCTAGAACTTTTTTCGTATGATACTATCTCAAAATAATCTAATATGCCTTCTGGGAGAAATAGAGCTAGTAGCTCCTGGGATAATCCTTCTTTCAACTTATTCCTTGTTTTTACTTTCTGTTTCTATTTAACAGCAAAATAATCACTTTTTTTTACCAGACCCAAATATTATGCATGATCCGCTAGTAGCTCCTGGGATAATCCTTCTTTCAACTTATTCCTTGTTTTTATTTTCTGTTTCTATTTAACAGCAAAATAATCACTTTTTTTTACCAGACCCAAATATTGTGCATGATCCTCAAATTCTACAAATTTGACAAATCAACAAATCGGCAAATTAACTGTGACCTAAGAACTGAAGACTGAGAACTGCCGACTGGAAGACCCTATATGCATAAACACAAAAAGAGCAATTGAAACTTGTTCAATTGCTCTTTCTTTTTAAAATCAGCGGCGACCTACTCTCCCACAATATGCAGTACCATCGGCGCTAATGGGCTTAACTTCTCTGTTCGGAATGGGAAGAGGTGGAGCCCCATCGCTATAACCACCTGAATATCTTTATTGATAACATACCAGCTCAATCAAAATCACATGTCATGCTTTAACGCCCAACTAAAAGTTTCGGGTAATTAGTACTGCTCGGCTTTGACATTACTGCCTTTACACCTACAGCCTATCAACGTCATCGTCTCTAACGTCCCTGATAAGGATATCTCATCTTGAAGCAGGCTTCGTGCTTAGATGCTTTCAGCACTTATCCCTTCCAAACTTAGCTACCCAGCAATGCTCCTGGCGGAACAACTGGTGCACCAGAGGTTTGTCCAACGCGGTCCTCTCGTACTAACGTCAGGTCTTCTCAAATATCCTACGCCCACAACAGATAGGGACCGAACTGTCTCACGACGTTCTGAACCCAGCTCGCGTGCCACTTTAATGGGCGAACAGCCCAACCCTTGGGACCTTCTCCAGCCCCAGGATGTGACGAGCCGACATCGAGGTGCCAAACCGCTCCGTCGATATGAGCTCTTGGGAGCGATCAGCCTGTTATCCCCGGAGTACCTTTTATCCTTTGAGCGATGGCCCTTCCATGCGGAACCACCGGATCACTATGTCCTACTTTCGTACCTGGTCGACTTGTCGGTCTCACAGTCAAGCTTCCTTGTGCCATTACACTCTGCGGACGGTTACCAATCGTCCTGAGGAAACCTTTGAAAGCCTCCGTTACTCTTTTGGAGGCGACCACCCCAGTCAAACTACCCACCAAACAATGTCCGGTTAAAACCGTTAGGCCACAGATAAGCAAAGGGACGTATTTCAAGGGTGACTAACATACTCCTGGCGAAGCATGATCAACGTCTCCGTCCTATCCTACACATTACTTACCCACAACCAATGTTAAGTTGCAGTAAAGGTTCACGGGGTCTTTCCGTCCCGTTGCGGGTAATCGGCATCTTCACCGATACTACAATTTCACCGAGCTCATGGTTGAGACAGTGCGCACATCGTTACACCATTCGTGCAGGTCGGAACTTACCCGACAAGGAATTTCGCTACCTTAGGACCGTTATAGTTACGGCCGCCGTTTACTGGGGCTTCAATTCAAACCTTCGCCAAAGCTAAGCTCTCCTCTTAACCTTCCAGCACCGGGCAGGTGTCAGGCCTTATACGTCTTCTTTCGAATTTGCAAAGCCATGTGTTTTTGATAAACAGTCGCATGCGCCATTTCTCTGCGGCCTACCGAAGTAGGCGCCCCTTATCCCGAAGTTACGGGGCCAATTTGCCGAGTTCCTTAACCATGAATCACTCGAGCGCCTTAGTATACTCAACCCAACTACGTGTGTCCGTTTACAGTACGGGCTCCTATACTCGCTTTTCTTGGTACCGGCTGCTTTACTTCGCTTCGGCCGAAGCCTAGGCTCAACGTACTATTCCGTCAGTACGTAGCAATCTCACCAATACGTCACTTTCGTTGTATAGCAGGTGCAGAAATATTAATCTGCTTGCCATCCACTACCCCTTTCGGGTTCGCGTTAGGTCCCGACTAACCCTGATCCGATTAGCGTTGATCAGGAAACCTGAGTCTTTCGGCGTGCGGGTTTCTCGCCCGCATTATCGTTACTTATGCCTACATTTGCTTTTCTAACCGCTCCACAGTTCATCGCCAAACTGCTTCAAGGCTGTTAGAATGCTCCCCTACCACTGTAATATAATTACAATCCATAGCTTCGGTAGTATACTTATGCCCGATTATTATCCATGCTCGATCGCTCGACTAGTGAGCTGTTACGCACTCTTTAAATGAATGGCTGCTTCCAAGCCAACATCCTAGCTGTCTATGCAATCAAACCGCGTTTGTTCAACTTAGTATACATTTGGGGACCTTAGCCGATGGTCTGGGTTCTTTCCCTTTCGGACACGGACCTTAGCACCCATGCCCTCACTCCTATTCATCATCTTACAGCATTCGGAGTTTATCAGGAGTTGATAGGCGGTGAAGCCCTCTCGTCCAATCAGTAGCTCTACCTCTGTAAGATTAAAATAAGGCTGCACCTAAATGCATTTCGGGGAGTACGAGCTATTTCCAGGTTTGATTGGCCTTTCACCCCTACCCACAGTTCATCCAAAAACTTTTCAACGTTAACTGGTTCGGTCCTCCATTCCGTGTTACCGGAACTTCAACCTGACCATGGGTAGATCACCTGGTTTCGCGTCTAGCGCAGCTAACTTTAACGCCCTATTCAGACTCGCTTTCGCTTCGGCTCCGTTGCTGAACAACTTAACCTTGCTAACTACGACTAACTCGTAGGCTCATTATGCAAAAGGCACGCCGTCACCCCAAAGGGCTCCGACCGCTTGTAAGCGCACGGTTTCAGGTACTATTTCACTCCCCTGTTCGGGGTACTTTTCACCTTTCCCTCACGGTACTGGTTCACTATCGGTCTTTCAGGAGTATTTAGCCTTACCAGATGGGCCTGGCAGATTCACACAGGATTTCTCGTGTCCCGCGCTACTCAGGATACTGCTAAAATTTAAAACCTTACGTGTACGTGGCTGTCACACTCTACGGCCGTTCTTTCCAAAACGCTCCACTTCAATTTTAAATCTATATCGCAGTCCTACAACCCCAACGTTGCCTGAACAACATTGGTTTGGGCTAATCCCCGTTCGCTCGCCGCTACTTAGGGAATCACTATTGTTTTCTTCTCCTCCAGGTACTTAGATGTTTCAGTTCCCTGGGTTTGCCCCCCGAAGGGTGACTGGTCATCAACCAGCCGGGTTGCCCCATTCAGAAATCTGCGGATCAATAAATATTTGCTTCTCCCCGCAGCTTATCGCAGCTTATCACGTCTTTCTTCGCCTCTGAAAGCCTAGGCATCCACCGTACGCCCTTGCTTACTTTCTTGTTGGTATAGCTTTAAAGCTCTCGCATTAAAACTAACCTATGATTTTGATTGTTTTGCCAATATGTCAATGTACGTTTTGTCTGTTTTAGACAATGTGAAATGCACTACTAAAGAAAATAGTTCCTTTGTGTTTAATATAAATATTAAACGCGTTTTAAACTCTCTCCAGAAAGGAGGTGTTCCAGCCACACCTTCCGGTACGGCTACCTTGTTACGACTTAACCCTAGTTATCAGTTTTACCCTAGGCCGCTCCTTACGGTAACAGACTTCAGGTACCCCCGACTTCCATGGTTTGACGGGCGGTGTGTACAAGGCCCGGGAACGTATTCACCGCGCCATGGCTGATGCGCGATTACTAGCGAATCCAGCTTCACGGAGTCGAGTTGCAGACTCCGATCCGAACTGAGACCGGTTTTAGAGATTAGCATCCTATCGCTAGGTAGCTGCCCTTTGTACCGACCATTGTAACACGTGTGTAGCCCTGGACGTAAGGGCCGTGCTGATTTGACGTCATCCCCACCTTCCTCACGGTTTACACCGGCAGTCTTGTTAGAGTCCCCACCTTTACGTGATGGTAACTAACAACAGGGGTTGCGCTCGTTATGGGACTTAACCCGACACCTCACGGCACGAGCTGACGACAACCATGCAGCACCTTGTAAGCAGTCCGAAGAAAAGACCATCTCTGATCTATGCAGCCTACATTTAAGTCCAGGTAAGGTTCCTCGCGTATCATCGAATTAAACCACATGTTCCTCCGCTTGTGCGGGCCCCCGTCAATTCCTTTGAGTTTCATTGTTGCCAACGTACTCCCCAGGTGGATTACTTAATGCTTTCGCTCAGTCGCTGACTATGTATTGCCAACAACGAGTAATCATCGTTTACGGCGTGGACTACCAGGGTATCTAATCCTGTTCGCTCCCCACGCTTTCGTGCATCAGCGTCAATTATAGCTTAGTAAGCTGCCTTCGCAATCGGTGTTCTGTGTTATATCTATGCATTTCACCGCTACACAACACATTCCGCCTACCTCAACTAAATTCAAGACTATCAGTATCAATGGCAGTTTTACAGTTGAGCTGCAAGATTTCACCACTGACTTAATAGTCCGCCTACGCACCCTTTAAACCCAATAAATCCGGATAACGCTCGCATCCTCCGTATTACCGCGGCTGCTGGCACGGAGTTAGCCGATGCTTATTCATACGGTACCTTCAAAAAGCTTCACGAAGCTCACATTATTCCCGTATAAAAGTAGTTTACAACCCATAGGGCAGTCTTCCTACACGCGACATGGCTGGTTCAGACTTGCGTCCATTGACCAATATTCCTCACTGCTGCCTCCCGTAGGAGTCTGGTCCGTGTCTCAGTACCAGTGTGGGGGACCTTCCTCTCAGAACCCCTAGACATCGTCGCCTTGGTGAGCCGTTACCTCACCAACTAGCTAATGTCACGCATGACCATCTTTTACCGCCGAAACTTTACTTGTTAATCCATGCGAACCAACAAGACTATAGGGTATTAATCCAAATTTCTCTGGGCTATCCCCTTGTAAAAGGCAGGTTTCATACGCGTTACGCACCCGTGCGCCGGTCGTCAGCGGTTGCAAGCAACCCTGTTACCCCTCGACTTGCATGTGTTAGGCCTGTCGCTAGCGTTCATCCTGAGCCAGGATCAAACTCTTCGTTGTATAAAAATTATCATGACTGATTTAACAGCCTATTATTCTTTACAAGAGTTTTAACTCAAAGAATCACTATTTTCCTTTATTAAGTGTGCATTTCAGTATTTTCAAAGAACGTTTTCTTGTCATTCAGCATCAAGGCGTAAATGACTCGAATTCTTATATTTTGTAAACTTCACCAAAACTTCTTTTCAGTAAATGTTTATTTCAATCTTTTTAAACGCTCAACCTTCGTTGAGTGTCGCTCTAAAAGCGGATGCAAAGATAACAACTTTATTTTCTCTTTTCCAAATAAATTTTGAAATATTTTTAAAACTTATTTTAAATCCTAAAAAGTTATTTTTCAATAACTTAAACCCTTTTCAAAGTCTCATCACTTGATCGTTTCACCCTTCTTTAAAAGCGGCCGCAAAGATAAGTGATTTTAATTTTTAAATCCAAATGAAAAATTAAAAAATATTATTTTTTTCTTTCTCTTTTGAACTCCTTAAAACCTGCTCTGTATTAGGTTTTTCTTCCCTTATAAAGTCATCATTATGTCATCTTTTAATCGCGCCTCTCGTTCAAAGCGGGTGCAAAGAAACGGACTTTATTTTTTACTTCCAAACAAAAACTGATTATTTATTTTACAGAATATGCAAGATAAGAAACAACACTCTTTTTGTCAAGGGGTTAGTTGGGAATGTTTTTTTGAATATTTTATTCATAAAGCGTAGATCTGTTTTGTAAAACGAACAGAACACTATTAGGATTACAAAAACATTATGACAAGTGTAGTTCTTAAATATGACTTCTTTTCAAATGATTTTCAGATATCAGATACGAATGTTTTGAGTCTGTTGTAGTCACTTTATATTTCTTTTGTACAATGTTTTTACGTGCTTCTGCTTGCATTATTCTGGCAACTCTTGGTCGAGAAGCTTTAATGCCTCTGTTTTGTAATTCAATGGTTATTCTTGGACTTCCATAACGCCCTTTACTTTCCTGATATATAGATCTAATTTCTTTTTTTATTGAAGCGGTTTCTAATGCTTGTTTTGAAGGTGCTCTATTTAACCAATTATAATAGTATGCTTAGGGAAACATTTCGTGGCAATTAAATTCATGCTATTAGCCATATCTAATGTCACTTCTTTAACCATGCGACGTTGCTCTTCAGTAAACTTTTCCTTTATGGTTTTAATAATATCATCTGCTTGTGTTCCCTTGAAAATACCTACTATCGAACCTTTTTTCCCTTTCTTTGCCTTGTTTGTAATTATGGTGTACAATTCGCCATTAGACAAGGCTGTTTCATCTATAGATAGTGAATATCCAATATTTTTAGGAAAAACTAAGTAATCTTCTGCATGTTCCTTCTGACTCCATTCATGGTAGTCACTTAGCTTATTTTTGTATTGACGTTGAAAACTTCGTCCATTTACTCCCAGATATACTTCCAGACTTTGACAGCTTATTGCATTAGAATCTACTAATTTCTTTTAAAAAAGCAGTATACTCCTCACTCATGCGTGTACCCTGTGCAATTACTTCCCAATCTCTACTTACTTTTTTCTTTTCTTCTTCAATTATAATTTCCCAGCGCCTTCGTCTTACCTTAAGTTTTACTAGCATATTTCGAATAGGATAATCTTCTATGTATCGTGGCTCCATAAAACCACAGGATTTATATTGTAAAGTTTTATACTCCGTTGGAATTATATCTTTTGATTCTAAACTTAATACTAATTGAGAATCATATATGGTCTTTCCGCTAGAACTTTTTTCGTATGATACTATCTCAAAATAATCTAATATGCCTTCTGGGAGAAATAGAGCTAGTAGCTCCTGGGATAATCCTTCTTTCAACTTATTCCTTGTTTTTACTTTCTGTTTCTATTTAACAGCAAAATAATCACTTTTTTTTACCAGACCCAAATATTATGCATGATCCGCTAGTAGCTCCTGGGATAATCCTTCTTTCAACTTATTCCTTGTTTTTATTTTCTGTTTCTATTTAACAGCAAAATAATCACTTTTTTTTACCAGACCCAAATATTGTGCATGATCCTCAAATTCTACAAATTTGACAAATCAACAAATCGGCAAATTAACTGTGACCTAAGAACTGAAGACTGAGAACTGCCGACTGGAAGACCCTATATGCATAAACACAAAAAGAGCAATTGAAACTTGTTCAATTGCTCTTTCTTTTTAAAATCAGCGGCGACCTACTCTCCCACAATATGCAGTACCATCGGCGCTAATGGGCTTAACTTCTCTGTTCGGAATGGGAAGAGGTGGAGCCCCATCGCTATAACCACCTGAATATCTTTATTGATAACATACCAGCTCAATCAAAATCACATGTCATGCTTTAACGCCCAACTAAAAGTTTCGGGTAATTAGTACTGCTCGGCTTTGACATTACTGCCTTTACACCTACAGCCTATCAACGTCATCGTCTCTAACGTCCCTGATAAGGATATCTCATCTTGAAGCAGGCTTCGTGCTTAGATGCTTTCAGCACTTATCCCTTCCAAACTTAGCTACCCAGCAATGCTCCTGGCGGAACAACTGGTGCACCAGAGGTTTGTCCAACGCGGTCCTCTCGTACTAACGTCAGGTCTTCTCAAATATCCTACGCCCACAACAGATAGGGACCGAACTGTCTCACGACGTTCTGAACCCAGCTCGCGTGCCACTTTAATGGGCGAACAGCCCAACCCTTGGGACCTTCTCCAGCCCCAGGATGTGACGAGCCGACATCGAGGTGCCAAACCGCTCCGTCGATATGAGCTCTTGGGAGCGATCAGCCTGTTATCCCCGGAGTACCTTTTATCCTTTGAGCGATGGCCCTTCCATGCGGAACCACCGGATCACTATGTCCTACTTTCGTACCTGGTCGACTTGTCGGTCTCACAGTCAAGCTTCCTTGTGCCATTACACTCTGCGGACGGTTACCAATCGTCCTGAGGAAACCTTTGAAAGCCTCCGTTACTCTTTTGGAGGCGACCACCCCAGTCAAACTACCCACCAAACAATGTCCGGTTAAAACCGTTAGGCCACAGATAAGCAAAGGGACGTATTTCAAGGGTGACTAACATACTCCTGGCGAAGCATGATCAACGTCTCCGTCCTATCCTACACATTACTTACCCACAACCAATGTTAAGTTGCAGTAAAGGTTCACGGGGTCTTTCCGTCCCGTTGCGGGTAATCGGCATCTTCACCGATACTACAATTTCACCGAGCTCATGGTTGAGACAGTGCGCACATCGTTACACCATTCGTGCAGGTCGGAACTTACCCGACAAGGAATTTCGCTACCTTAGGACCGTTATAGTTACGGCCGCCGTTTACTGGGGCTTCAATTCAAACCTTCGCCAAAGCTAAGCTCTCCTCTTAACCTTCCAGCACCGGGCAGGTGTCAGGCCTTATACGTCTTCTTTCGAATTTGCAAAGCCATGTGTTTTTGATAAACAGTCGCATGCGCCATTTCTCTGCGGCCTACCGAAGTAGGCGCCCCTTATCCCGAAGTTACGGGGCCAATTTGCCGAGTTCCTTAACCATGAATCACTCGAGCGCCTTAGTATACTCAACCCAACTACGTGTGTCCGTTTACAGTACGGGCTCCTATACTCGCTTTTCTTGGTACCGGCTGCTTTACTTCGCTTCGGCCGAAGCCTAGGCTCAACGTACTATTCCGTCAGTACGTAGCAATCTCACCAATACGTCACTTTCGTTGTATAGCAGGTGCAGAAATATTAATCTGCTTACCATCCACTACCCCTTTCGGGTTCGCGTTAGGTCCCGACTAACCCTGATCCGATTAGCGTTGATCAGGAAACCTGAGTCTTTCGGCGTGCGGGTTTCTCGCCCGCATTATCGTTACTTATGCCTACATTTGCTTTTCTAACCGCTCCACAGTTCATCGCCAAACTGCTTCAAGGCTGTTAGAATGCTCCCCTACCACTTGTACATTGTACAAATCCATAGCTTCGGTAGTATACTTATGCCCGATTATTATCCATGCTCGATCGCTCGACTAGTGAGCTGTTACGCACTCTTTAAATGAATGGCTGCTTCCAAGCCAACATCCTAGCTGTCTATGCAATCAAACCGCGTTTGTTCAACTTAGTATACATTTGGGGACCTTAGCCGATGGTCTGGGTTCTTTCCCTTTCGGACACGGACCTTAGCACCCATGCCCTCACTCCTATTCATCATCTTACAGCATTCGGAGTTTATCAGGAGTTGATAGGCGGTGAAGCCCTCTCGTCCAATCAGTAGCTCTACCTCTGTAAGATTAAAATAAGGCTGCACCTAAATGCATTTCGGGGAGTACGAGCTATTTCCAGGTTTGATTGGCCTTTCACCCCTACCCACAGTTCATCCAAAAACTTTTCAACGTTAACTGGTTCGGTCCTCCATTCCGTGTTACCGGAACTTCAACCTGACCATGGGTAGATCACCTGGTTTCGCGTCTAGCGCAGCTAACTTTAACGCCCTATTCAGACTCGCTTTCGCTTCGGCTCCGTTGCTGAACAACTTAACCTTGCTAACTACGACTAACTCGTAGGCTCATTATGCAAAAGGCACGCCGTCACCCCAAAGGGCTCCGACCGCTTGTAAGCGCACGGTTTCAGGTACTATTTCACTCCCCTGTTCGGGGTACTTTTCACCTTTCCCTCACGGTACTGGTTCACTATCGGTCTTTCAGGAGTATTTAGCCTTACCAGATGGGCCTGGCAGATTCACACAGGATTTCTCGTGTCCCGCGCTACTCAGGATACTGCTAAAATTTAAAACCTTACGTGTACGTGGCTGTCACACTCTACGGCCGTTCTTTCCAAAACGCTCCACTTCAATTTTAAATCTATATCGCAGTCCTACAACCCCAACGTTGCCTGAACAACATTGGTTTGGGCTAATCCCCGTTCGCTCGCCGCTACTTAGGGAATCACTATTGTTTTCTTCTCCTCCAGGTACTTAGATGTTTCAGTTCCCTGGGTTTGCCCCCCGAAGGGTGACTGGTCATCAACCAGCCGGGTTGCCCCATTCAGAAATCTGCGGATCAATAAATATTTGCTTCTCCCCGCAGCTTATCGCAGCTTATCACGTCTTTCTTCGCCTCTGAAAGCCTAGGCATCCACCGTACGCCCTTGCTTACTTTCTTGTTGGTATAGCTTTAAAACTCTCGCATTAAAACTAACCTATGATTTTGATTGTTTTGCCAATATGTCAATGTACGTTTTGTCTGTTTTAGACAATGTGACTTTCTGATTTAAATTGAATCAATAAGTCTTTACAATATTTCTGACACATTAAATCAGCTCTCACCTCTGTAACAGCTTTAAAAATTTAATGTAAAATGGTGGAGAATATCGGAGTCGAACCGATGACCTCCTGCGTGCAAGGCAGGCGCTCTAGCCAGCTGAGCTAATCCCCCATTTTTTTATTATTTAAAAGTAGTCCTGCGCAGATTTGAACTGCGGACCCCTACATTATCAGTGTAGTGCTCTAACCAACTGAGCTACAGGACTATTTTAATTAATTTGAAATGCTCAAAAAGGAAGTGTATTCTTTGTGACTTAATAAATTAAGTCTCGTTTTAAACTCTCTCCAGAAAGGAGGTGTTCCAGCCACACCTTCCGGTACGGCTACCTTGTTACGACTTAACCCTAGTTATCAGTTTTACCCTAGGCCGCTCCTTACGGTAACAGACTTCAGGTACCCCCGACTTCCATGGTTTGACGGGCGGTGTGTACAAGGCCCGGGAACGTATTCACCGCGCCATGGCTGATGCGCGATTACTAGCGAATCCAGCTTCACGGAGTCGAGTTGCAGACTCCGATCCGAACTGAGACCGGTTTTAGAGATTAGCATCCTATCGCTAGGTAGCTGCCCTTTGTACCGACCATTGTAACACGTGTGTAGCCCTGGACGTAAGGGCCGTGCTGATTTGACGTCATCCCCACCTTCCTCACGGTTTACACCGGCAGTCTTGTTAGAGTCCCCACCTCTACGTGATGGTAACTAACAACAGGGGTTGCGCTCGTTATGGGACTTAACCCGACACCTCACGGCACGAGCTGACGACAACCATGCAGCACCTTGTAAGCAGTCCGAAGAAAAGACCATCTCTGATCTATGCAGCCTACATTTAAGTCCAGGTAAGGTTCCTCGCGTATCATCGAATTAAACCACATGTTCCTCCGCTTGTGCGGGCCCCCGTCAATTCCTTTGAGTTTCATTGTTGCCAACGTACTCCCCAGGTGGATTACTTAATGCTTTCGCTCAGTCGCTGACTATGTATCGCCAACAACGAGTAATCATCGTTTACGGCGTGGACTACCAGGGTATCTAATCCTGTTCGCTCCCCACGCTTTCGTGCATCAGCGTCAATTATAGCTTAGTAAGCTGCCTTCGCAATCGGTGTTCTGTGTTATATCTATGCATTTCACCGCTACACAACACATTCCGCCTACCTCAACTAAATTCAAGACTATCAGTATCAATGGCAGTTTTACAGTTGAGCTGCAAGATTTCACCACTGACTTAATAGTCCGCCTACGCACCCTTTAAACCCAATAAATCCGGATAACGCTCGCATCCTCCGTATTACCGCGGCTGCTGGCACGGAGTTAGCCGATGCTTATTCATACGGTACCTTCAAAAAGCTTCACGAAGCTCACATTATTCCCGTATAAAAGTAGTTTACAACCCATAGGGCAGTCTTCCTACACGCGACATGGCTGGTTCAGACTTGCGTCCATTGACCAATATTCCTCACTGCTGCCTCCCGTAGGAGTCTGGTCCGTGTCTCAGTACCAGTGTGGGGGACCTTCCTCTCAGAACCCCTAGACATCGTCGCCTTGGTGAGCCGTTACCTCACCAACTAGCTAATGTCACGCATGACCATCTTTTACCGCCGAAACTTTACTTATTAATCCATGCGAATCAACAAGACTATAGGGTATTAATCCAAATTTCTCTGGGCTATCCCCTTGTAAAAGGCAGGTTTCATACGCGTTACGCACCCGTGCGCCGGTCGTCAGCGGTTGCAAGCAACCCTGTTACCCCTCGACTTGCATGTGTTAGGCCTGTCGCTAGCGTTCATCCTGAGCCAGGATCAAACTCTTCGTTGTATAAAAATTATTATGACTGATTTAACAGCCTATTATTCTTTACAAGAGTTTTAACTCAAAGAATCACTATTTTCCTTTTTAAGTGTGCATTTCAATATTTTCAAAGAACGTTTTCTCATTATTCAGCATCAAGGCATAAATAACTTGAATTCTTATATTTTGTAAACTTTACCAAAACTTCTTTTTAGCAAATGTTTATTTCAATCTTTTTAAACGCTCAACCTTCGTTGAGTGTCGCTCTAAAAGCGGATGCAAAGATAACAACTTTATTTCCTTTTCTCCAAATAAATTTTGAAATATTTTTAAAACATTTTCAAAACTTATTTTTAATCCTAAATCAAACGTTTTTATCTTTCGATTTAACCTTTTCTCAAATTCAAAATGTCAGTCATTATTCACATGCTTTTCCTTAAAAGCGGATGCAAAATAACAGACTTTATTTTTAAAATCCAAACATCTTTACAAAGTTTTTTATGCATCCCATGTAACAAATATCATTAACATGCATTTTTTCAATACATTACCCTCATATTTTTTTTTATAACTTTTTTCTATCCCTAATTCCATTGCCTAATAGCGTTCGTCAAAGCCTAAGCATATAGATTAAATAAAGAGCAATCTCCTTTATTGGATATCAGTTTCTACTACTATATAGGTATCGGTCCATATTAAAACGTTCCCATTAAAGCTTTTAGTTATTCTAGCCATCAGTGGTAATAACATTATCTCACATTATGACACTTGAAAATACTCACAAAACATACCATTTAATTACAAAATACATTATGATTTTTATAATCAAAAGGTATGATATATTAGCGATGTTATTACATTTGTGCTCAACACATAATTTAATATAGAATATATAATTGTGACTGATAGTATTGTTATAATTCCCACATACAACGAAAAGGAAAACATTGAAGCAATTGTAGATGTTGTTTTTTCATTACCAAAAGATTTTGAGATCTTAATCATTGAAGATAATTCTCCTGACGGCACAGCTGATATTGTTCGCAATTTGCAAAACAAATATGAGCATAAACTACATATGATTGAGAGAAAAGGCAAACTTGGACTTGGCACTGCATACATTACAGGTTTTAAATGGGCAATAGAAAAAGGGTATAGTTTTATTTTTGAAATGGATGCAGATTTTTCACATCCTCCAGAAAAATTAATCGATTTATATAATACTTGTCATGAAGGTGCGGATTTAGCTATTGGTTCAAGGTATAAATCTGGAGTAAATGTTGTAAATTGGCCTATGGGTAGAGTATTGATGTCGTATTTTGCTTCGGTTTACGTTCGATTAATTACCGGAATGAATATTATGGACACTACAGCGGGATTTAAATGTTACAAACGACAAACTCTTGAAACCATTCCTTTAGATAAAATAAAATTAAAGGGGTATGGCTTTCAGATTGAAATGAAATTTACTACCTGGAAATATGGATTCAACATTATTGAGGTTCCAATTGTTTTTACTGACAGACAAAAAGGAACATCAAAAATGAGCGGTGGTATTTTTAATGAAGCAGTTTGGGGAGTAATTAAAATGAAAATTGCCAGTTGGTTTAAAAAGTACAAAAGATAATTAAGTAATTTCAGTTTATAAAAGCAAGGGTTATGAGTTCTACATTAATAAAAAATATCAAGATAGTTAACGAAGGCAAATCAATTATTGGTAGTATTTTAATTTCTGATGATATAATTAATTCCATTTATCAAGAAGGTGAAGATTTACCAAATGCTGACGTAATCATTGATGGAACTGAAAAAATACTACTTCCTGGAGTAATTGATGATCAAGTTCATTTTAGAGAACCTGGCCTAACTCATAAAGCCGAAATTTATACTGAGGCAAAAGCTGCAGTGGCAGGAGGAACTACCTCATTTATGGAGATGCCCAATACAAAACCGCAAGCAACAACACATGAAGTTCTAGAAGATAAATACAAAATAGCTTCTAACAAATCCATTGCAAACTATTCTTTTTATATAGGAGCAACAAACGACAATCTTGATGAACTATTAAAAACCGATCCTGAAAAAGTTTGTGGAATAAAAGTGTTCATGGGTAGTTCTACTGGAAATATGCTTGTTGACAATGAAGATACACTTGCCGGAATATTTTCAAAAGCACCAACTATAATAACTGCTCACTGTGAAGACGAAGATACAATCCAAGCAAATTTAAAAACATATAAAGATAAATACGGGGAGAATGTTCCTTTTGAAATGCACCATCTAATACGTTCCGAAGAGGCTTGCTATAAATCATCATCAAAGGCTGCTGCTCTGGCTCGAAAACATGGTGCAAGATTACATATTTTACACTTAACCACAGCTAAAGAGCTTGAACTTCTTGATCATAACATGCCAATTGAAGAACGCAAAATCACAGGTGAAGTTTGTGTTCATCACCTATGGTTTACAAATGAGGATTATAAAAAATATGGCGCCAGAATTAAATGGAACCCAGCAATTAAAACAAAGAACGATAGAGATGCATTAAGAAATGCTGTTACTAACGATGTATTAACTGTTGTTGCTACAGACCACGCACCTCATACTAAAGAAGAAAAAGAAGGTACTTATTTCAAAGCCCCTTCCGGAGGCCCCTTAGTACAACATTCACTTACGGCTATGCTCGAAATGGTTAAAGAAGGAATTTTCACCTATGAGCAAGTCGTAAATAAAATGTGTCATGCTCCGGCTCAACTCTTCAGAGTTAAAAACCGAGGTTTTATAAAAGAAGGTTATAAAGCCGACTTGGTAATTATTGATCCGGAATCAGAATGGAATGTTACTGCAGATAATATTGTTTCTAAATGTGGCTGGAGTCCCTTTGAAGGTCAAAGTTTTTCTCATAAAGTGAGCCATACTTTTGTAAATGGCCATCTGGCTTTTCATAATGGCGTTTTTAATGAAAGTAAAATGGGAGAGCGTTTAACTTTTAATAGATAACTTAACAATGAAAGCACTACTGCCTACAATACTATTTTTTATTTTTATTGCTGTTGCATGTAATCATAAAACAGAAAAGCAAATAAAATATACAACACCCAACTATGATAATCTAGAATTGTGGGCAGATACGATTGTATACGATGTGCTAATTATGAATCCTGACTCTACTGATGATTGGCAAGAACAAAAACTAAAATATCTCAATCATGAAAAATTAGTAAACGATGTTTTTGAAAGCATTTATTCTGGTCAGAAAAAAGCTTATAACTATTATACAAACTCAGAATACAGCATTCAAGATATTAAAGAGTTTGAAAAAGAGTATTCAAGAAGTGATATTGGTAAAATTCAATTTACAGAATCTTGGCTTTATGACAAAAAATCAGGTACGCATATTAAGCAAGTGCATTCAATACTCATTGCATACACATTATATGATTCTTCAAATAACATAAGAGGATACAAAGCTGGGTTTTATATTAAAAATTATTAGAGTTTAAAGAAGGTTTTCATCTCCATTGACGTCAAAGTATTCAAACAAACAAAATTTAATATGAAAACCATTCGAATTTTACATCGCTATATTGGCTTCTTTTTAGTTGGCATCATGTTTATTTACGCACTAAGCGGAATTGTATTAACTTTTCGAAACTCTGACATATTCAGAATTCAAAAACATGTTGAGCTCAATCTGCAACCTAATTTAAATGTTGATCAATTGGCACAAACGCTTAGACTTCGTCATTTAAATATCGAAAAAGAAACCGAAGAAACTTTATTCTTCAAAGCTGGACAATATAACAAAGCCTCAGGTGTTGTATTTTACGAAAAATCTGAATATCCAACCATCATTTCTAAACTCGTTAATCTACACAAAACACCATCCGGAGGTATAGTATCATGGTTTACTACATTCTTTGGTATAGCATTAATGTTTTTGGCAGTCTCTTCCTTTTGGATGTTTAAGCCTAAAACTAAAATGTTTAAAAAGGCTATTTTAGTCGCTACTGCCGGAATAATATTCACTATAATATTAGTTATTTTCTCATAGTTCTGCGACTATGAGAAAATCCATTTACTTTCCTTAACAACATAGCGTGCTGTATTACGACTTAACTGTGAGTCTACCACCTCTTTGCCAGAAATCATTTCTTCAATTGCATCTTCATCATAATTTCGTATTGTTACCAATTCAACATTCTCATTATATTTTACGATAAAATCTTTTTTTAAATCTTCAATCAAATGAGATGGATTTCTTTTGGTATCGATACATGCAGAAAAATTAAGTGCTGAATTCTGCATTAAGTTTATTTTAATTTTATTTCTACCAAAAATGGCAAATATTTCACTCAGATTATCTTCTACTATGAAAGAAAAATCTTTAGGAGATATCGTAATAAAAAGCTGATTTGGCTTTAAAATAAATACAGGTAATTTATTCCCAGAATGTTCAACTGACTCAATTACTGTACCCGGTAAACTAATATCCATAAAAGACTTAACATACAGTGGAATTTCTTTGTTTTGTAATGGCTTAAGTGTTTTAGGATGAATAACCTGAGCTCCATAATAAGCTAACTCAATAGCTTCCGGGTACGATATTTCTTTAAGCTTTTTTGCATGAGGATACCATCTTGGATCTGCATTTAATACACCTGGAACATCTTTCCAGATAGTTAAACTTTCGGCATCTAAAATATGAGCAAAAACAGCTCCTGAGTAATCAGACCCTTCCCTACCTAAAGTTGTGGTGATATTATTAATTGTTGAGCCAATAAAACCTTGAGTTATATAAACTGATTCCTCTTTAAAGCAAACTTCCTTTTTTACAAACTGAGAACTTAACCCCCAATTTACACTTGCATCTCGATAGTTTTCATCTGTTTTGATCAATTTTCTTCCATCTATCCATTTATTTTTTAGTCCAATATGATTGGCATAATTACTAATAATCTGTGTAGAGAGTATTTCTCCAAAAGATACAATTTGATCATATTCAAAATCATAATTCAATGAAGGATGCAATGAAACTCTTTCCCATAATGCTGTCTGAATCATTTCAAACATATTATAGAAAGGATGACCAGATTCAAATAGTTCATGAATTATTTGCTGATGATAATTGACAATGGAATCATAGGTATTTTTTATTTGAGCTTTATCTTGCTTCATAAATGCTTCAACAAGTTCTTCCATAGCATTTGTAGTTTTACCCATAGCTGATATCACAACAACCATCGGACTATTATTACGTTTGATTACGCTACAGACATTGCGAACACCGGAGGCATTTTTTACAGAAGCCCCACCAAATTTATAAACTTGAATTTGCATAATTTTGATCGTATAAATATTATACTCAAAGTTACTAAAAATGAAAGTGCATTTTATGTAAAACATCAGTTCTTTGAGTGATTTATATCATAAACATCAAGTGCATATTACAATCTCTTTTACTATTAAATTGTAACACATAAAGAGTTATTTAATATCGTACAACCTTAAATACAAATATCATTACTTACCACTTACTTTTTTATATTCATTTAATCAGAACGTTATACCCTTCTATTCAAACAATAGTTTTTTTTTGCCGGAATACCTATACCATCACATGCTGATAAACCTAAATTACAACACTAACAGATTTCAATCAAAACAAACTTTATTTTACTGTATATCTAACACTTAAGCAGTATACACTTAAAATAAAATAGTTACAAAAGGATAAAAGAAGAACCATATTTTTACTTACAACAAACAAATGAAGTAAAAGATGACAGGGGATTTTTTTCGTGTATTTAGTTAAATATTAATAACTTTTATCTACTTTCGCCAAAATTTATTGATAAAAGCCAGTTTTTTCGATAAATTATTCCTAAATATCTATTACCATTTTCTTTCCCTTTGAGTTCCAGGTTTGAACTACAAACTGATTTTGATACAGATAACTTTATCTACTTCATAATAATTACAGAATAGAAAAGACAATGAATCCGTCAGGAGAAATAAAAAAGAGTAACGAGGACTTTGTTCTTTGGTTATTTTACTCAAATAGGCAATACATTCGTAGTTTAATTATCATTGTATTGATATTTTACCCTGCTTTTGCTATTCTGGACTACTATGCAACAAATTCATCTTTCAACACATTGTTGTATATACGTTTATTTGTAGGTCTTCCTGCTCTTGCAGCAGCTTTAACTTTGTCGTTTGTAAAAAAATTACAAGTATATCTAAGAACTATAAATGCTTCAGCGCTGTTTATTGTAAACCTTAGTATATCTTTAATGTATTATCATTTAACTCCTGCTGAAAATGCATTTGACTCATATTACACCGGGTTAATTATAACTACTGCAAGCTTATCGTTATCCATGAGTAATATAAAATTATCAAACATATATATTATAATATCTACATGTACTTTTATCTCTATCTCAATTTTTAAACACCACCTTCTTTCATTTAATAAGTTACTATTTATCCAATCCACAACATTTTTAATTACATCAGCTGGATTTTGGATATTTGCAAACACTATTATTGACCGGTTTTCAAAAAAACTTTTTCAAACCCAGAAAAGAATCAGTCTTGAAAGAGATTATATTAGTACTCAAAAAGAAAAATACGAAAAACTTAATACAACAAAAAATCAGTTTTTCAGTATTATTTCTCACGATTTAAGAAGTCCATTCAATACACTAATTGGATACTTTAGTTTGCTACTTCAAAATGAAGAAAAGGATTTCAAGGTAAAAAGAGATGAAATTTTAAGAATCTACTTCCATATACGAAGAACCTATAATTTACTAAACAATATTTTAATCTGGGGAAGATCTCAATTACGTAACAACTACTTTCAACCTCAAACCTATGTTATTAAAGACATTATATTTGAAAACAAAGACCTTTTTAAGGAGATTGCATCTTCAAAAAACATTAAAATAACCTACCTCACAGATGATTATGAATTTGTTTACTGCGATAAAGAAATGATAGGTACTATTGTGAGAAACCTTGTTTTAAATGCATTAAAATTTACAAAATCGGGCGGTGACGTTACCATAATTGCCCGCAAGCATACTCAAAAAGAAATAGAAATTGCTGTAATTGACACAGGAATTGGAATATCCTCCAAAACCAAAAGAAAGATTCTTAAAGCCGATGAACAATATACAACTCCGGGAACAGATAACGAGGAAGGATCTGGAATTGGATTAATGATTTGTCAGGAATTCTTAAATCTACACCAAAAACAATTAAATATTGATAGCAAGGTTAATCATGGAAGTAAATTCTATTTCTTTCTTCCTCAGAATGCCCCACTAATAAAGCGTAACTAATAAGTAATTCTCAGTTCTTTCTTCATTATAAAACTCAGTAGTTTTAAAATAATTTACTTTCGAGGTTTTAATTTCCACAAATAAAGTCTAGTATTATTACTTTTGCAAAAAAGTTTTATAACGTGACTCAATCAATAATACTAAATAAGTACAGTTCTTCTGACCAAATACATCTAATAAAATCCCTAATTAAAGAGAAAAAACAAAGATTGTTTTTATCAGGGACTACAGGTTCATTCAAAAGCATTCTTGTCGCGGGAGCTCTTGACAAGAATCAGCATTTAGTAGTTTTAAATGACAAGGAGGAAGCTGCATATTTCTACAACGACTTAATACAATTACTTGGTGATGATAATGTATATTTTTTACCATCTACCTATAAACGCTCTCCGGAGTACGGAAATATTGATGATTCTAATATTATTTTAAGAACTGAGGCATTAAATTTTCTTAGTACTCAAAATACACAGGGAATTGTAGTTAGTTACCCTCTGGCCATATTTGAAAAAGTACCAACAAATGAAAATCTGAACGACTGCACACTGAATATCAAAACAGGGGAAAAGCTGGACATTTCATTTGTAACAGAAATGTTGAATGAATACGAATTCAAACGTGTCGATTTTGTATATGAGCCTGGTCAGTTCTCTGTAAGAGGTAGTATTGTTGATATCTATTCATTTGCCAATGAAGACCCATACAGAATTGACTTTTTTGGTGATGAAGTAGACTCAATCAGAACTTTTGACCTTGAAAATCAATTATCGATTCATAAACTAGACAGCATAGCAATTATCCCGAACCTAAATAACCAGCAAAATTCCGATAAAATATCACTGATCAATTTCCTAAGTCCTGAAACTACCGTTTGGACGTACGATATAAACTTTATCAGTGATAAAATTAAAGAAGCACATATAAAGATAAAGCACAGACATAGTGAAAAAAGTGAAAGTGAAACAATCCCATCGTTAAATAATTTCATTGATAAATCTGAAATTATTTCTTCACTAGAATCCTTAAATACTGTTGAGTTTGGCAAAAAGAGTTTCTTCAAAGAATATAAAGAAATTTCGTTTAACACTTCTCCTCAGCCAGCGTTTAATAAAAATTTCGATTTACTTGAACAGGACTTACTTACAAATGAGGAAAAAGGATATGAACGTTTTATTCTTTCAGACAATCCAAAACAACACGAAAGATTAAGGGATATCTTTAAAGATCTTGATAGCACGATTTCTTTTACTCCATTAGAAAAAACACTTCATGAAGGATTTATTGATCACGATTCCAATTTCTGCTTCTATACAGATCACCAAATCTTTGAACGATATCATAAATATAGTTTACGTACAGATAAAGCTAGAATTGCAAAGCAAGCGATCTCGCTAAAAGAACTCAGTCGATTAAATCCTGGAGATTATGTGGTGCACGTTGATCATGGGATAGGAAGATTCGGAGGTTTAGTTACATCCAATGTAAATGGCAAACCACAGGAAGCCATTCGCCTGGTATTTAGAGACAATGATGTTCTTTTAGTCAGTATTCATTCTTTACACCGGATCAGCAAATATAAAAGTAAAGATGGAGAACCTCCTCGCATCAATAAACTAGGAACAGCTGCCTGGCAAAAAATAAAAGACAAGACAAAGAAGAAAGTAAAAGATATTGCCAGAGAGTTAATCTCTTTATATGCCCAAAGAAAACAAGAACCTGGATTTGCTTTTTCTCCGGATAGTTATTTACAAACTGAATTAGAAGCATCTTTTATTTATGAAGACACACCTGACCAGGAAAAATCTACCCGACTAGTAAAGGAAGCAATGGAGAAAGAAACTCCTATGGATATGCTTGTATGCGGTGATGTTGGCTTTGGAAAAACTGAAATTGCAATAAGAGCTGCTTTTAAAGCTATTACTGATAACAAACAAGTTGCCGTATTGGTTCCTACTACCATCCTGGCCATGCAACACTTCAATACTTTTAAGGATCGTTTAAAAGATTTCCCTTGTGAGATTGATTATATAAGCAGACTTCGGAAACCTAAAGAAATTAAACAAGCACTCAACAGATTAAAAACCGGAGAACTCAATATTATTATTGGAACACATCGTCTTATTGGCAAAGATGTTGAATTTAAGGATATGGGTTTACTAATTATTGACGAGGAACAAAGATTTGGCGTTAGTATTAAAGAAAAACTCAAAAAAATAAAAATAAATGTAGATACTCTTACACTTACAGCTACACCAATACCTCGTACTCTTCAGTTTTCATTAATGGGTGCACGTGATTTATCTATATTAAATACCCCACCTCCAAACCGTCATCCTATATTAACTGAATTACATACCATAAATGATGAGATTATTAAAGAAGCCATCTCATATGAGATAGATAGAAACGGTCAGGTATTTTTCATCCATAATAGAGTTCAAAATATATTTGAAATTGAGGCGATGATCAATCGCATACTTCCAAACGTGAAAACTATAGTGGCACATGGGCAAATGGATGGACCTCAGTTGGAAAAAATTATGCTTGGTTTTATCAATGGTGATTACGACGTTTTAATTGCAACAACAATTATTGAATCCGGATTAGATATTCCTAATGCAAATACTATTATTATTAATAATGCAAACCACTTTGGATTAAGTGAACTCCATCAACTTAGAGGAAGAGTGGGACGCTCCAACAAAAAAGCATTTTGTTATTTATTAGCTCCACCATTAACTTCAGTGACACAAGAGGCTCGAAGAAGACTTAAAATAATTGAAGAATTTTCTGATTTAGGTAGTGGATTTAATATATCTATGCAGGATCTAGATATTAGAGGTGCAGGGAATTTATTAGGTGGTGAACAAAGTGGGTTCATTGCAGATATTGGTTTTGAAACTTACCATAGAATTCTAAACGAAGCAATTCTTGAACTTAAAGAAACTGAATTTAAAGATCTATACCAGGAAGAGATTAATCAAAAAGTGGATAAAAACATTCAATTTGTTAATGATTGTACAATTGAAACCGATGCACTTCTGGTTATTCCTGATACCTATGTTGAAAATGTTGCTGAGAGAATGCAATTGTATAGAAAACTGGATGGATTAAAGGATGAAAATGAACTTGAGGAATTTAGATCTGAATTAACTGACCGGTTTGGCCCAATTCCTTATTCATCATTGGAATTAATTCAAGTGGTACAAATAAGATGGAAAGCAATAGAACTTGGAGTTGAAAAAATCATATTTAAAAATAATAAACTCCTGATTTATTTTGTATCAAACCAAGAATCTCCGTATTATCAATCTCCAGTATTTACAAGTATTCTTGGGTATTTACAGACTAAAGCTAAAACTGCTAAAATGCAAGAAAAAAACAATAAATTACGTTTAGCAGTTCCTTCAATAAAAAATGTAAATGGTATAAAACAACTGTTTGATGATATGCATAATCATATATTTACTGAAAACTGATTTTAAGAAATTAGTTTTCAGTAATCATCCACTCTAGCACATCCCCAGTTGGAGATACTACAGTGCTACAATTTAAAACGCAAGATTTACCATTTTTAAATTGTAAATTTATTTCATTATCTAACATATCAGAAGTAATAGTTCCTTTAAAAATATCCAACCATTGACAATCATCTTTTAATATGGAATGAATTTTTTTTCCTTCAAGTTCTTTTACGCCTAACTCAATTTGCGTAAAAGCATTTGTTTTTAATATTTTTCCATCATTATCAAGAACAAAAATCACTTTATTATTTTCAAATAATACTTTTTCATATAACTGATTCCGTTTTTCAAATGAAGTTGTAAGACTTACATCCTTTATAATTAATTGTACAGAAACTTTGTTATTGAAACGAACTTTTGAGCCAGTTACTTCAGCCCAATAAGTATCTCCATGAATTGTTTTTAACTGAGTAATAAATGGATCAATTTTACGATCATCTTTAATCGAAGCATTAATTCTTTCATTAAACTCCTCTAAATAATCTCCTTGAATAAAATTATTGATTGGCAATCCCATTACATCTTCGATATAATGAGTTTTAAAGACATCTAATCCCAAACAATTTAAATACATAATTTTTCCATTTGTAACAACTACAATAGGAAACGGTGATGCAGAGATAAATTCTCGATAGCCTTGCTCTCTTTCGTTTTGTTCCACATCTACTTTATGCTTATAAAAAGCTAAATCAATACTTATTCCTAATTCCTTTTTATTAATAGGTTTAACTAAAAAACCATATGAATTTGTAACAATAGCTCGTTCTATTACTTGAGAAGATGTATCACTTGACACATAGATTACCGGAACATTAACTTCTCTTTTTAACAGTTCAGCAGTTTGAATACCATCAAGTTCTCCATCTAAATGTATATCCATCAAAACAACATCAGGCTTTAGTTCTTTACACATTTCCACGGCTTCTTTTCCAGATGAAGTGCCCCCTACCAACTCATGTCCCAAATCACGCAAAAACATCGTAAAAATAGCAGTTATAAATTTATCATCTTCAACTACAAAAATTCTTCTCATAATAAAAATTGATTCACATTCTTAACTTTTAGCTTTCAAATAATTATATATTTGCGCCAAAAACTTTATATACGTGAATTTAGTCATTGATCAGGGAAATACATTTATAAAAATTGGTGTTTTTGACAAGGGTAATCTGATTCATTTTGATTCATACGATATTTTTGACGAAAAAATATTAGCTAGAACAAAGTGTCGTCAAAATATTAATAAAGTCATTATTTCTTCTGTAAAACAAGATTACATTGATAAAGAATCTGTATTAAAACCTTTAGGCTTACCTAACTCCATTGAAACCATTATTTTAAACAGCGATACTAAAATCCCCATAACAAATAATTATGAAACTCCAAGAACTCTTGGGAAAGATAGAATTGCTGCTTTGGTTGGGGCTTCAAATTTATATCCAGGAGATCCTAAATTAGTCATTGATGCCGGAACTGCTATAACAATTGATTATTTGGATGAAACAAACTGCTTTTTAGGTGGAAATATTTCTCCTGGTATTCAAACCCGATTTAAAGCTTTACATCAAAACACGGGTCAATTACCTCTGTTAAAATTAAATGCAAATTCGCCTTTTTTAGGATTAAATACATCAAATGCAATAGAATCAGGTGTACAAAATGGGGTTATTTTTGAAATCGACCACTACATTGAACACTTTATCTCTCTAAATATCAATACAAAAACAATTTTAACAGGAGGAGATGCATATTTTTTTGTCAAAAATTTAAAAAATCCCATCTTTGTAAATCAAAATTTAGTACTAACAGGTTTAAATACAATACTTGAATACAATGTGTGATGAAAATATATTAGCTAATCCCAAGCTGATAAATAACAAAAGTAAATCTACACCCAACACCCTTCCAAAAATTATCGCTGAACATGCACTTTCCAGTATTGGCATAAATTTTGGTGTACTAGCAGAAATAAAAAGCACATTTCAATAAAACATCAAGCATTATAGATATAGCATATTATTCATAGCAGACAATAACAACAATTTGATTAACAATTATTTAAAACTTATAAACACCATGCCAAGGATTTTTACAAAGATTTTTATCACGGGAATGATAACTCTTTTAGCAGTACAAGTAAGTGCTCAAAAAGGAGTTGAAGATGGCTCAAAATATGGGCACGGAGAGGACAGTTTAAGATGTCTAAAGAACCTATCGTTATTTGTTGAGTACGTAAAACAAAAAAGTTATGCAGATGCAATTCCTGCATGGGAAATTTGTTTTAACGAATGTCCATTAGCAAGTACTAAAATTTATACTGATGGTATAAAAATTATGAACTACCGCATTAAAAAAGAAAAAGATGCTACTAAAAAAGAAGAACTTTTTCAACAATTAATGGGTGTTTATGATCAACGAATCAAATATTTTGGAAACAGTAAAAAATACGGAGAAGGATATATCCTAGGTCGTAAAGCTGTAGAATTACTTGATCACAAAAAAACAGAAGCTGATGCACGCCTACAGGCACAAGAGTGGTTCAACAAATCAGTTACAGAAAGAGGGAATAATAGTGAAGGTGCTGTTCTTGCCACATACATGACCAACACTGTAGCTATGTATAAATCAGGCCAAACTGATGCTGAAGAAGTTGTTAATAATTATATCAAAGTAAATGATATACTTGCTAAAAAAATTGAAAAGTATCAATCAAAACCTAAGTACAAAGAGATGTATCAAACATTAAAGGACAATGTTGAAAAACTTTTTGCTACCAGTGGTGCTGCTGATTGTGAAACTATTGAGAAAATTTTTGCACCTCAATTGGCTGAAAACAAAGAAAATGTTGATTGGTTAAAATTAGTAAACAAACTATTAGCTAGAGCTAACTGTGAAGATGCTCAATTGTTATATGATGTATCTGAAAGTTTACATGCAATTGAACCATCATCATCATCAGCTTATGGTTTAGCACGTATGTACTTAAAATCTCAAGATCTTGACAAGTCTGTTGAATATTATAACGAAGCTATTTCATTAGAAGAAGAAGCTGAACAAAAAGGTACTTTCCATTATCAGTTAGGTTTAATTAAATTTAACCAGGGTAAATTAGCGGAAGCAAGATCAAATGCGTATAAAGCAATTGAGTTAAGAGCTAACTGGGGAGATCCATATATTTTAATTGGTAACTTATATGCTACTTCAGCTAAAAACTTTGGAAAAGATGAATTTGAACATGCTACAGCTTACTGGGCTGCTGTTGATCAATTCATTAAAGCTAAAAGTGTTGATGCAAGTGTAGCAACTAAAGCTAACGAATTAATTGGTATTTATTCAAAACACTTCCCTGGAACTGAAGAGATTTTCTTCCACAACTTACAAGAAGGAGCAACTTATAAGTTAGAAGGCTGGATTAATACATCAACTAAAGTAAGAGCTAAAAAATAACAGATGGAATCTGAATGTTTAAATAGCAAAAAACAAAATATTTTAAAAACTGCAAGTGGCATTATGCTACTTGCAGTTTTACTTTCTATTTACTCTTGCTCTTCAAACAAACCTGAAGAAATTAAAGCAATTGAGGAAATACAAAATATCCCTTCTCTTGAATTATATGATTACGAATCTTTCATTACAGATTCAGGTGAAGTAAAATACCACCTTATTACACCCAAACTTCTTAATTTCGACAAGAGAGAAGACCCTTACAAAGAATTTCCTTTAGGTGGACATATTATTACATATGATTCGATTAATGTTATCAGATCTGAAATTAAATGTAAATATGCCATTAACTACGAAAAGGATAAATTATGGGATTTAAGAAACAATGTTGAAGCCATTAACGAGGATGGTGTTATTTTTAATACTGAACAACTATTCTGGAGCGAAGCTGAAAAGCGTATTTACACAGAGAAGTTTATTAAAATAACAACTGAGGACAACATAATTACAGGTTATGGATTAGAAGCCACACAAGACCTGAATGAATACGAAATTCAAAACGTTACTGCTATATTAGAAGTTGAAACTGATGAAAAATAATGTTTTAAAATTGCATTCATTTTACTATTTTGACCTTACTTTTTTCGTAACACATATTTAATGGACAGCACAACCATAATTATTATTGCCTTACTATTTTCTGCATTCTTTTCAGGATGCGAAATGGCATTTATTTCATCGAATAAGTTACTTATTGAACTAAATAAGAAAAAGTACCCTCGCTTAGGGAGAATCATAGATACTTTTATCAATAACGGAAGTCTTTTTATATCAACACTTCTAATCGGTAACAACATTGCATTGGTTGTTTATGGATTAGAGATGGGGAGAATACTAACTCCTTTTATAGAAAATTATGTATCATCATCTTCTTCAATCTTATTTATTCAAACAACTTTATCTACAATATTAATCTTAGTAACTGCAGAATTTTTACCTAAAATTTTATTCAGAATAAACCCCATTTTAGTACTAAACATTACTGCTTTACCATTACTATTGTTTTATACCATATTCTACCCTATTTCAAAACTTACAGTATTTCTTTCTGAGTTTTTAATGTCAAAAATTTTAAAAACTCCTGAAAAAAAGAATACAAAGAAAATTGTACTCGGCAGAATTGATTTAGATAATCTCATCTCTCTTCATCACGAAAAATTGGAAGAAAACGATGATAATGCCAAGGAAGTAAAACTGCTTAAAAACGCATTAGACTTTTCTAAGGTAAAAATAAGAGAATGCATTATTCCACGAACAGAAATAAGTGCCATTGAAGTAAATGAAAATCTTGAAATTCTGACCAGGCGCTTTATTGAAACCGGATATTCAAAAATCCTTATCTATAAAAAATCAATTGACAACATCATCGGATACATCCACGTATCAGAATTGTTCAAAAAGCCCAAGCAACTAAAAAATGCCATTAACCCCTTGTCTATTGTTCCTGAAACAATGACTGCCAATAAATTACTAGAGGTATTTATAAAAGAACACCGAAGTATAGCCTTGGTTGTTGATGAATTTGGAGGTACGGCTGGCATTGTAACTATGGAAGATATCTTAGAAGAGATTTTTGGCGAAATTGATGATGAGCATGACGTTTCTGATTTAATTGAAAAGAAATTATCCGACGATGAATATATCTTTTCTGGCAGAGTGGAAATAGATTATATCAATGAAAAGTACAACTTAAGCATTAAAGAGTCTGAGAATTATGAAACTCTCGCAGGATTTATCCTACAACACAACGAGTCTATTCCCAAAAACGACGAGGAGTTAATCATAGATAATTTTAAGCTTAAAATAAAATTAGCCTCAGACAACCGAATTGAACTAGTAAATCTAATTGACCTAGGGAATTCTTAATCAAAAAACCTAACCTAATATTTAATACTTAAACCAGAATATACATATCAAATATATCTTTAGAATTATAAGTAATTAAATTTTCTTAAAATAATTTTAATCAATTTTAGGATTCAGCACATATCCCATAACCGTGTTATCCATTTTTTTGTATATTCGTAACCTGATTTTTTGAAAATTAAAATAAACAAATAAAAGAATGGCAACATTAGAGAGAATTAGAAATAAAGGCGGTATTCTAGTAGCCGTTGTTATTGGGCTTGCCTTATTTGCCTTTATCTTAGGTGACTTTTTAAAGAGAAATGGAGGAGGTAATCAAGCCAATAGCATAGAAGTAGGAGAAATAAATGGAACTACTATTACATATGCTGAATACCAAAACGAAATAGGTCAGGCCGAAGATTTCAGAAAGCTTCAAACAGGAACTAGTAGTTTGGATGAGAACACTCAATACCAAATCAGAAATCAGGTTTGGGAACAATTGGTTCAGGAAATCATTATGGGTGAAAAATTTGAAGATGCTGGTATTGAAGTTAGTACTGAAGAGGTATTAGAAATGGCTACTGGTAAAAATGCACACCCTGCTATTCGTCAAATGTTTTCAGATCCTCAAACTGGCGTTTTTAATAAGACTGCTGTTATTAATTTCTTAATAAACAGAAAAAGAGATCGAAATGCTAACTTGTATTGGGAATACATCAAAAAAGCTATTGTTAACGAAAAGCTAAATACAAAGTATGCTAATCTTTACAGAAAAGGTTTTTACACTACTCAAAATATGATTGAGAGTGAGGCTAAAGCAAATCTTAGAACTGTTGATTTTGATTTTGTTGCTGTTAATTATTCTACTATTCCAGATAGTACAATCGAAGTTTCAAATAGTGAAATTAAAGCATATTATAATGATCATTTAGAGGATTATAAACAAGATGCTGAACGTACTATTGAGTACATTTCATTTGCTGTTAATCCTTCAGATGAAGACAAACAACTTGCTGAGAAATGGATTACTGATACTAAAGAAGAATTCTCTAATCCAGCTACTGATGCAGGTCAGTTTGTAACTATGAATTCTGATCTTCCATATGAAGATAAAAATCTTAAAGCTGAAGATTTAAGGATTACAATCAAAGATTTTGTTGTTAACGGAAACGTTGGAGATGTTTATGGACCTTATTTAGAAGATGAGACTTATAAATTAAGTCGAATTGTAAGCATTAAACAAATGCCTGATTCAGTTCGAGCTCGTCACATCTTAATCCAAGAGCAAAATCCTGCTACTGCAAACGCAATTGCTGACAGTTTAATCAACTTAATTAATAATGGTTCTGATTTTGCTGAATTAGCTCGTAAAAACTCTAAAGATACAGGTTCTGCAATTAACGGTGGAGACTTGAACTGGTTTAAAGAAGGCATGATGGTTAAGCCTTTCAATGATGCTTGTTTCAGTGCTAAAAAAGGAGATGTATTAAAAGTTGAAACTCAGTTTGGTGTTCATATCATTAACATTCAAAATGTAGGTAAACCAGTTACCAAGTACAATGTTGCAACTCTAGCCAGAGAAATTAAATATAGTTCTAAAACATATCAACAAATTTACTCAGAGGCTAATAAATTTGCTGCAAACAACAACACTGCTGATAAGTTTATTGAAGCTATTAAAGCTGAAAATAAAACACCTCGCTTTGCAACTTTAAAAGCTAACGACAGAAACGTAAGAGGCCTAGAAAACTCTCGTAGACTAGTACAATGGGCATTTGAAGGTGAAGTTAACGATATGTCACCAACAATTTATGAATTTGGGAATCAATTTGTAATTGCCGTTATTACTGATGCAAAAGAAGAAGGTTACCAACCGGTTAATGATGTTGCTTCAAGAATAAAATCACTAATTGCAAAAGATAAAAAAGCTGAGATTATCATGAAGAAATTTGTTGATAATACTAAAACCAGTCAAAGTTTATCTTCTTTAGCTCAAAAAATGGAAAGCACAGTTCAATCTGCTGCTAACATCAATTTTGCTTCATATCAAGTTACAGGTGCGGGATTTGAACCAGCTTTAATTGGTCTTGCAACAAATGCTGAAGTTGACAAAATCTCAATTCCTGTAAAAGGAAACAGAGGAGTATATGTAGTTAAAGTAACTTCTGAAACAATAGCTGAAAATGCAGATTTAGATGCTGCAAAAAGAACCTTAACTCAAAGCAATGAGTACAAAGTTCGCTCTTTAAATACAGCAATTCGTGAAGAAGCTGAAATTACAGACAGTAGAGCAAAGTACTTTTAAGAGATATTATACCTTAATATAAATGAAAAGCAGTCTCATTTGAGGCTGCTTTTTTTATTTGAATAAGCTTATTATGCTAGTATGAACTTGCAACTCCTTTCTAAAGCGTATTATTTAATTAAATGAGACAGTATAATGAATTAGCCTATATCCTGAAACTATTTAACAAACCACATACAAAACCTTCAGAAACCATTAAAAAGAGGACAATTAACCTACAAGACCATTTAAGCTCTATTTTTTAATAAAAATCTACAAGAAGGTATTTATTTACTAAGAACAGAATGAACTTTTAATGAGTGAATTTATAGTCTTTATATTTTTCAAGTATTCATTTTAATTTTTGCGAATATGGCGCATCATAGTCCCTATATTTATATCATATCAATATGATAAATCATTTAATTTGAAGAATAATTCACAAACAAATTTCCCTTAGCAATTCCAGTTTAGAAAGCATAAAAAAAGGAGACTTACAATAAGCCTCCCTACTAACCCGAATTAAAACTAAATTGTTATGCGCTTAATATCTTTTTAACGGCATCTGCAATTTCTTTCCCATCTGCTTTTCCACCTAATTCTTTAGATGCCATCCCCATTACTTTTCCCATTTCTTTTATCGATTGAGCGCCTGATTTTTCAACTATTGCAGCAACCAATTCTTCTAATTTTTCACCTGTAATTTGCTCAGGTAAAAATCGAGAAATAACTTCAGCTTCAGTATTTTCTTTTTCAGCTAAATCTTCACGACCTTGTTCTACAAAGATAGCAGCTGCATCTTTACGTTGCTTAACCATTTTTTGAAGTATTTTCAAACCGGCTTCTTCTGCCAATTCTTCCTCTGCTCCTTTTGCCGTATTTGCCTCTATTAACTCTTTTTTAATACCTCTTAGAGCCTCTAAAGCAACTCTATCCTTGGCTTTCATTGCAGCCTTTATTTCCTCTGTAATTTGATTTAATAAACTCATTATATTTGTCTGTATTTTAACGTCAATTTAATGTTAGAAATTCTAATCTACATTATCGTGTAAATAAGGATTGTCTCTTACTATTTTAGTCTTCCCATCTTTTCCTTCTGAAATAGTAAATCTTGAAACTTTATAATCCTCTTCTTGTTCCTGTATTGGATTTACTTTCACTTTTTTTCTTTTATAAGCAGGAACATTTTCTAATCTCTCAATATAACGATCATCTTCCATATCCTCTGGAGTAATACTAAAACGTTCTCCAATTCCTGTTACAATTTTCCCCCTCTGATACTGTCCTTCAGAAATAATTTCAGGTTCTTCGACCTCCTTTTTCTTAGGTGATGATTTATAGAATTTATTTATCCTTTCCTCTTTAGCCCTTTCTATTTCATCAAAATCAATAACCCTGCTATTACTTTCATTCGTATCCTTATTTCCTTCATCCAAATCTAGGACAATTGGCTCTTCATCTTCACTACTAAAACTCTCATCATTAATTTCAGCTTCTCCATCCAGTGAAAAGCGTTGAACTTTAGGTTCATTTCTCTGAGAAAATTCAGCAATATTTCGTGTATTAAACCCCGTGGCAATAATGGTTACATTAACTTGATCTTCAAGAACTGAATCAGACCCTGTACCCCAAATTATAGAGGCACTCGTTCCTACAGTATCTTGAACAAAATCAGTCACCTCACCTACTTCATCCATTGTAATTTCATCAACTCCTGAAGTAATATTTAGCAAGATATTTTTAGCTCCTCTTATATCATTACTATTCAACAACGGCGATTCTAGCGCCTGCTGAATAGCCAATAGCGCTCTATTTTCTCCAGAAGCTGAAGAACTACCCATAATGGCCACTCCACTATCCTTCATCACTGTTTCAACATCAGCGAAGTCAACATTTATATAACCATGAACAGTTATTATCTCTGCAATTCCTTTGGCGGCAGTGGAAAGAACATCATCAGCTTTGGAGAAGGCATTTGAAAGCTTCAAATCACCATACATTTCTCTAAGCTTTTCATTATTGATCACTAAAAGGGAATCAACATTTTTTTCCATTTCAGCAATCCCATCTAAGGCCTGATTAATTCTTAATTTTCCTTCAAACCTAAAGGGAATTGTTACAATACCTACCGTTAAGATACCAAGATCTCGGGCTGCTTTAGCTATAATTGGAGCAGCTCCGGTTCCCGTACCTCCACCCATACCCGCTGTAATAAAAACCATACGGGTATTATCCTGAAGTACTTTCTCTATATCTGAAAGATTTTCTATTGCAGATTGTTTTCCTTTTTCCGGCTTATTCCCGGCTCCTCTACCTTCTGTTAAAGACTCACCTAATTGGATTTTAACGGGTACAGGACTACTTTCCAATGCCTGAGCATCGGTATTACAAACCAGGAAATTTACATCTTTTATGCCCTGATTGAACATGTGATTTACTGCATTACTACCACCTCCACCTACTCCAATTACTTTAATAATGCAGTTTTGGCTTTGAGGCATTTCAAAACTCATCAAATCATCATTCATGTCAACTTTGTTTTCTTTGGTTTATCTTATTGCGAAATTACATTTCAACATCCTTTTCGTCAAAAATTCCGGCAAAAGTTTTCTTTATATTTCCAAAAAGATCTCCTGTATACTCTGTTTTATCTTTTTTCTTCTTTTCCTTTTCCTTTTTAACAGATGATGATTTACGTGTTTTTTCAACTTCTTCTTCAAACTCCCCAGGAAACAACTCCTGTTCTACAACTGATTTAACCGGATTTTCAATCGCAGTTAATAACAATCCAATACTTGTTGAATACATAGGTTTCCCTGCTTCTTCAACTTCCTGAGTATTGATATATTTATTTGGTAAACCTAATCTAACTTCCAGTCCGGTTCTATATTTTACTAACTGCGAAAGATTCTTCAACAAGGCTCCTCCTCCAGTTATAACAATACCTGCACCTAACTTATCATATAATTTTGAAGCTTCAATTTGGTAAATCACATAATCAATGATCTCTTCCATTCGAGCCTGAATGATATATGATAAAGATTTAAAGGATATTTCTTTGGGTTCCCAGCCTTCAATTCCAGGGATTGTAACCACCATATCTTCCCTTTCTAAATCACCTAAAGCTGAACCAAATTGTGTTTTTAAAGATTCTGCCTGCTTATGTAGGACTGCACAACCTTCCTTAACATCTAAAGTAACTACATTTCCACCAAGTGGAATAACTGCAGTATGCTGAATCACTCCATCATAAAAAATAGCAACATCAGTTGTTCCTCCACCAATATCTACAAGAACAACACCAGCCTCTTTCTCCTCTTCTGTCAGTACTGCACGAGCAGAAGCCATTGGCTCCAAAAACAATTGATTTAGTTTCAGACCAACTCTGTTTATACACTTTTCAATATTGTTTACAGAAGCAACACGTCCCAATACAATATGATAATTACCTTCTAAGCGGCGCCCTGACATTCCAACCGGATTTTTAACTCCAGCTTCATTATCAACCACATAATCCTGAGGAAATACATGTAATATATTTTCACCTGCTTCAAGAGGAATTTTATAGTTATCCTTATATAAATGATCTACATCAAACTGGGTAATTTCCAGATTGGTTTCAATATAACGATATCCTCGATTCTGTAAACTCTTAATATGCTGACCTGCGATACCAACATATACATCGTATAGCTTTACACCATATTTTGATTCAAGATTAAAAACGACATCTTTTATCGCATTTACAGTTTCTTCAATATTAAGAACTACCCCACGTTTGACACCTGTTGATGGCACTTTTTCAATACCTACAACATGCAATTTTCCGTTGTCATCCTTGTGTCCAACAACAGCTACAATTTTGGTGGTTCCTATATCTATAGCAGCAATTAAATTGGATTGGTTATTCATTATATTATTATTTTGTACAGATTATTTGACCTTCAAATTTTAAACTAATCTCTTTGTAATTATTCCATTCTCGAGGATGAAGACCATCGGTATACAAAGCATACAAGTTCCTCATCTTTGTAGAATAATTCTCAAGCGATCCTAAATAAACTATTTGATCACCTACACGGGGAGCCAAAGAGAACTCTCCATTTTGCTCAACATATATTTGTTCTATCTGCGCATTCCAAAAAGGATTATCATTAATAAAACGGGCAAATTCCACAACCTCATTTAAACTATCCAACTTATTTACATGTCCGCTTAATACTAATGTATGGGATGCGTATTGATCAAACAAAGTCATTTTATTTCCATTTTCATCCAAGTAATATGAATCGTAACCAGAAAAAACTCGTAGCAATGGTTTTTTCTGACCGATGAAAACATTTAAATTTCCACCAACAGTATAATATGCTTCACATTCATTAATTGCTTCATGTTTTCCTAGAAATGTTTCTATTTCTTCACAATCAATATCTTCAATAGCACCTCCGAGTAAACGAGGATACTTATTCAACAATACACTACGAATCTGATCTGAAGTTACAAACTGATAATTAGCACTATCTCTAACCTCAACCTGCACCTGAGAACAAACAACTTTACTCTTTCCCTGTGAAATAAATGAAAAAACCACTGGGAAAAATGCCAGTAATAATACCCACAGAATGATATTTTTAATTTTCTTTATTTTCATCTCGAAAAAGCTCACTTTGAATCCATTAAATATAAACCTATTAACAAACTATCCACAATCACCCATCCCTTATTTATAAACATTTACCAAATAATTATTAACTATTTATTAAAAATACATTCCAGTATTTGTAATTACTATTCTACATTTTAAATTTTTGTTGATAATTCAAGGTCAATTTATCTATTTCTTTATCTATATCTCCAGCACCCATCATTAACAAAACCTCAGGTTTTAATCCTTCAATTTCATCATACAAATCAGCTTTAGTTGATATTTTTTTCGCATCTATACCTACCAGATCTAATATCATTTCAGAAGAAACTCCCTCCATTGGCAACTCTCTGGCAGGATATATATCCAACATAATTAACTCATCCAACAAACTCAGACTTTCAGCAAACTCCTTATGAAAATCTTTTGTTCGTGAAAACAAATGAGGTTGAAATACACCCGTAATTCTTTGGTCCGGATACAATGCTCTTACCGAATTTATTGTTGCTTTTATTTCTTCGGGATGATGTGCATAATCATCTATTAAAACAAACTGGTCCGTCTTTATTCGGATATCAAACCGCCTTCTTATTCCTTTAAAATCTGGCAGTGATTTTAGAAGTTCTTCATATTTAACTCCAGAAATAATTGCAGCCGAACAAGCTCCTACAGCATTTTCAACATTAACCAAAGCTGGAATACCTAATTTCAGATTCAAATACTTTTCATCGGGTGTTACCAGATCAAATACGTATAGGCCTTTATCTAACCTAATATTCTCAGCATAAAAATCAGCTTTAGTGTTATTCATAGAATAAGTGTAATGCCTAACTTCAGCTCTTGATTCAAAATCCAATTCAACCTCGAATTTACTTAGCAATATTCCTCCATCCTTAACTAAAGAGGCAAACTCCTTAAAGGAAGATTTAACAGATAAATCATCGCCATATATATCCAAATGATCTGCATCTGCTGATGAAATCAAGGCCAAAAAAGGTGTTAACTGCAAAAACGACCGATCAAATTCGTCAGCTTCCAAAACCACATAATCAGAGTTATTAGAAAGTAACAAATTCGTTTTATAGTTTTGCGAAACACCACCCAAAAAAGCACTACAATCAACTTCTGACTGTTTTAACAAGTGAGAAATCATTGTGGAAATTGTAGTTTTGCCATGCGTACCAGCAACACAAACCCCCTTATGCTCTCGTGTTAATATACCCAATACCTGAGATCTCTTTTTAACATCAAAACCTTTATCTATAAAATAATTCAGTTCCTCATGCCCTTTGGGAATAGCTGGTGTATATACCACCAAGGTATTGGTTGGATTTCTAAAACCTTCTTTTATTAAATTGATATTATCTTCAAAGTGAATTCCAATTCCTTCACGCTCTAGTTCTGAGGTTAATAATGTTGGAGTTCGATCATAGCCTTCTACATTAAAACCATTAGCCTTAAAATAACGAGCCAAGGCACTCATACCAATACCTCCAATCCCTACAAAATATACACTTTGAATTTTATTTAACACCATTATATTAATTTCAATAATTCGTCAACAATTTCATTTGCAGCATTAGGTTTGGCGAATTTGATTACATTTTGTTTCAACACTTCACAACCTTCTTCATCTTTAACCAAATTAATCACCTCATCAACCAACTTCTGTTTTACTTCCGCATCCTTAACCATTACTGCAGCTCCTTCTTTTACTAAGGCCATCGCATTTTTAGTTTGATGATCTTCAGAAACATTAGGAGAAGGAACAAAAATTGCTGCTTTTTTTAGCATCGCCATTTCAGAAATTGAAGAAGCTCCAGCCCTTGAAATGACAACATCTGCCAATGAAAAAGCAGCCTCCATCTTATCGACAAAGGCCAGTATTTTTATATGATTATTCTCTTGAACTTGAGTTTTTATTTGGTCGAAATAAATTTTTCCAGTTTGCCAAATCAGCTGAATATCCTGATCTAACATTTTTTGATACCCCTCTAATACTCCTTCATTTATTGTTCGGGCGCCAAGGCTTCCCCCGGTTACAAAAACCACTTTCTTTTCCGGATCTAATCCAAAATATTTTGCAGCGTCAACACGATCCACTTTTTTAAGTAGATTTTGCCTTATTGGATTTCCTGTTAATACAATTTTATTGGATGGAAAAAAACGTTCCATTTCAGGATAAGCAACGCAAATTTTACTTACTTTTTTTGAAAGAATGCGATTGGTTACCCCTGGAAATGAGTTTTGTTCCTGAATAACACAAGGTATATTTTTATTGGATGCGACTCTTAATACAGGTCCACTCGCATAACCTCCTACACCAACTACAACATTTGGTTTAAAATCTTTAACTACTTTACGAGCCTTAAGCATACTAGCTGCCAGCTTAAAAAAGAATGTTATATTTTTATATGTCAACCGTCTTTGAAAACCAGCCACAGGCAAACCTACAATTTCATATCCTGCAGCAGGAACTTTTTCCATCTCCATCTTTCCTTCCGCACCCACAAATAGTATTTCAACACTATTATCCCTCTCTTTTAAAGCATTTGCTATTGACACTGCTGGAAAAATATGACCTCCTGTACCACCTCCGCTTATTATTACTTTCATTCGATTATAGATTAAAGATTAAAAGAATAGAGAAAACAATTTTAGGAATAAGCTTCCTTTTGAGCTTCCTCTTTTAATCGTTGTGCCTCTTCCATATTATTGCGGCTTACACACAATATAGCTCCCATCGCAACACACGTAAACAATATTGAAGTTCCTCCCATGCTTACCAAAGGTAATGGCTGTCCTGTAACCGGGAATATACCAACAGCTACACCCATATTAAAAAACCCCTGGAACACCAGAAGATAGGATAAACCAATGGCCAGAAAGGCCGGAAACGTTCTGGTACTTCCCCTGACTATTACACCAGCTCTAAAAAGAAAGACCACATAACACATCACTATTAAAAGTGCACCCATTGCACCCCATTCTTCTACGATTATGGCAAAGATAAAATCACTATATGGGTGAGGCAAAAAATTTCTTTGTTTACTATTACCTGGCCCTTTTCCAAAAACACCTCCGGTTGCCACAGCCATTTGTGACATTCGAGCCTGATAGTTTCCGTCTGAATCATCCTCTACTCCTTCTCCTCCCATAAAATTTTCAATCCTCGTTTTCCAGGTTTCAGCTCGATGTAGGAAAGGCAAATATGGAGAAGCCAGAATCATTAAAGTCACCACCAAAACCACAACTGCAACTGTACCTCCAAGGAATTTCAGTGGAACGCGCCCAACAAACATCATCAAAAAAGCAATAAAACCGATAAGAAAAGCGGTTGAAAAGTCTTCTGTAAAAATTAAACCACAAACCAAACCTACATAAACCATTATCGGTCTGAATGCATCTCTTGCACCATAATCAGCATCCTGATGTCGGGCTAATGTCCGGGCTATATATATTATTAAGGCTAATTTAGCTAACTCTGAAGGCTGAAAAGACAAGCCAATACCGGGGACTGTCAACCAACGAGAAGCCTGATTCAGACTCATTCCTGTAACAAGGGTAACAAACAGTAGAACTATAGAAACCCACAAAAGCAAGGTGGCATATTTGGCAAACACCTTATAATCCATTTGATGTATTCCCCAAATTAAAGCAATACCTACCATTAAAAACACAAAGTGCTTAAACATATAATAATAAGTGTTACCACCCTGATATTTATACGCCAAAGAACCGGTTGAGCTATAAACAGCCAACAACGAGATTGCAGCCAACACTGCAATGACGGCCCATAGGATAGGATCCCCTTTAAAATATTTTTGTAGCGTACTTTTTAATCCCATATTATAAATTCCTTACACACTCCTTAAACTCACGTCCTCTTTGTTCGTAATTATCAAATAAATCAAAACTAGCACAGGCAGGAGATAATAAAATTGTATTTCCCTTTTCACCTAGATAATATGCAGATTTTACAGCTTCCTGCATGGAGCTACACTCAACTATGGTTGGAACAACTCCCTCGAAACTTTCTAACAATTTTTTGTTATCAACCCCCAAACAAATTAACACTTTCACTTTTTGTGCGGCCAGTTGCAATAACTCACTATAATCATTTCCTTTATCAACACCACCTGCAATCCAAACTACATCCGATTTCATGCTTTCCAGTGCATACCAGGTTGAATTAACATTAGTAGCCTTTGAGTCATTGATAAATTCCATTCCTCTAACAGAAAGAACCCTTTCTAAGCGATGCTCTACTCCTTTAAAATTAATAAGACTCTCTCTTATCGCAGGCTTTCTGATTTGAAACAGACGTGCAACAATTCCTGCAGCCATCGTATTATAACGATTATGCTGACCTTGTATTGCCATTTGCTCTGTAAATACACTCATAACATCCTCCTGTATTTTAATTTGGATTTCATCATTATGACAAAAGGCTCCTACACTAACTTCCTTTGTATTTGAAAAAGGTAACTGACGAGCCTTTATTTCTCTTCTTTCCAGTTCCTTTGTAATATTATCATCATCCAAACAGTAAATAAAAGCATCCTCTTTCGTTTGGTTTTGAATTACTCTGAATTTACTTTGGATATAATTTTCCATTTTGTAATCATACCGGTCTAAATGATCAGGCGTTATATTCATTAAAATGGCAATATCTGCTTTAAATTGATACATTCCATCCAACTGAAAACTACTCAACTCCAAAACATACCATTCTTTATCATCTGCTTCTGCGACCTGGCGGGCCAAACTATGACCGATATTTCCAGCTAGCCCGACATTAACCCCTGCATTCTTTAATACATGATATGTTAACAATGTGGTAGTTGTTTTACCATTACTCCCGGTAATACAAACATATTTAGCCTTACTGTATCGTGCAGCAAACTCTATTTCAGAAACAACCTCTATTCCCTGCTCTCTCAACTCTACTAACATTGCCACTTTATCAGGAATACCAGGACTTTTTACAATGATATCAGCATTAAAAATAAGCTCCTTACTATGTTTCTTTTCTTCATAAGAAACTTCAGCCTCATCTAACTCACTCTTGAAATTCTCTTTAATCTCAGACAAGTCAGACACAAACGTATCAAAGCCTAGTTTTTTCGAAAGCAAAGCTGCTCCTACACCACTTTCTCCTGCTCCTAATATGACAACTCTTTTAATCATTTATCAATTGTGGTATTATCTGATTTTTAATGTTACTATAGCTAAAACAGCCAACAATATGCCTACAATCCAGAATCTTGTAACAATTTTAGATTCTGTATATCCTTTCTTCTGATAATGGTGATGCAATGGTGCCATTTTAAAAATCCTTCTTCCTTCACCATATTTCTTTTTGGTATACTTAAACCACGAAACCTGCATCATTACTGAAATATTTTCTACAAGGAAAATTCCACACAAAATAGGAATCAATAATTCCGTTTTAATGATAATAGCAAAAACGGCAATAATACCTCCAAGCGTTAAACTTCCTGTATCCCCCATAAACACTTGAGCTGGAAAAGAATTATACCATAAAAACCCAATGGTTGCACCTATAAATGCAGCCATAAATATTACCAATTCCTCTGATTGTGGGATATACATTATATTTAGATAATCAGCCCAAACCGTGTTACTGGATACATATGCAAGAATTCCGAGTGTGGTACCAATAATGGCTGAGGTTCCCGTAGCCAACCCATCCAGACCATCTGTCATATTAGCTCCATTCGATACCGCTGTAATAATAAATATAACAGCCAAAATAAATACAACCCATCCCCATGATGCAGCGCTTTCACCCATAAAACTTACAAACCAAGCATAATCAAACCGGTTGTTTTTCATAAACGGAATAGTGGTTTTAGTACTTTTTACATCAATTGTTGCTGGTCTTACTTCTGTAGTGCCATCTTCTAATTGAACAACTACAGTTTCATTAGGCACCTTCTCTCTTACAACAACAGAATCGTTAAAGAAAAGCGTTAATCCAACTATTAGTCCCAAACCAATTTGCCCAACAATTTTAAATCTACCAGCAAGACCTTCTTTATTCTTTTTAAAGACTTTGATATAATCATCTAAAAAACCAATTGTTCCCAACCATATAGTTGATACAATCATTAAAATAACATATACGTTATCGAGCTTTCCAAATAATAATGTTGGAATAAGAATAGATGCTATTATAATAAGACCTCCCATAGTAGGAGTTCCTTTTTTTTCATACTGTCCTTCCAAATTCAAATCACGAACAACCTCTCCAATCTGCTTCTTTTGAAGCTTTTTTATCACTTGCTTTCCAAAAATAGTTCCTATCAATAAGGAAAAGATCACAGCCATTCCCGATCGAAAAGAAATATATTGAAACATCCCTGCTCCCGGAAAATCAAACTTCTCAAGATATTCAAAAAGATAGTACAACATTTATATACAGATATTAAAATATTAGACAATTAGTTAACCTTAATTATTTATAGCATTTCAAAAATTTCTTTGATAACCTCTCTGTCATCAAAGTGATGCTTTACTCCATTTATTTCCTGATAGTCTTCGTGCCCTTTTCCTGCTACCAAAATGATATCCCCTCTTTTACATAACATAACTGCAGTTTTTATAGCCTCTTTCCTATCGGTTATGGAAACTACTTTTATTCTACTCTTAAATTCCACACCCTCCATCATATCATCAATAATAGTTTGAGGATTTTCTGAACGTGGATTATCTGATGTTAAAATAACTCGAGTACTTCCTAATACTGAAACCTTAGCCATTTCAGGCCTTTTGGTTTTATCTCTATCTCCGCCAGCTCCAACTACCGTTATCAACTCCTGACCCGGCTGACGAATCTGGTTTATTGTTTCTATTACATTTTTCAAAGCATCTGGTGTATGAGCATAATCTACAACCGCAGTTATTCCATTTGCTGAACGTAAAGTTTGAAACCTTCCATCTACAGAATGCAGACGACTAAGAGAAAGCAACACCTCATCGTGCTGTTGTCCCAATGAAATTGCAGCTCCATATACAGCTAATAGATTTTGTGCATTAAATCTTCCAATAAAAGGAGTCCATACCTCACTATTATTTATCATCAATTGCATCCCCTCAAACATACTTTCAATAATTTTAGCCTTAAAATCAGCCATACTTCTTATTGAATACGTTTTGGTATCTGCTTTACAGTTCTGCACCATCACTAAACCATTTTTATCATCAGTATTCACCAAAGCGAAAGCCTCTTTTGACAAATGATCAAAGAACTGTTTCTTTGCCTTTATATAAGCATCAAACGTTTTATGATAATCTAAATGGTCATGAGTAATATTGGTAAAAATTCCACCTTTAAACCTTAATCCAGCAATACGCTGCTGATCTATTGCATGAGAACTCACCTCCATAAAACAGTAACGACAACCAGCATCAACCATCTGACGCATGATTTTATTTAAAGCAATCGGATCTGGAGTTGTATGAGTAGAAGGTAATTTTTCTGCTCCGATAAAATTTGCGACCGTACTAAATAATCCAGACTCAAATCCCATCCCCCTATAAAGTTCGTATAACAAGGTTGCAATGGTTGTTTTTCCATTGGTTCCTGTTACTCCAACCAATTCCAATTCACTTGATGGATTTCCGTAAAAGCCAGAAGCTATTTCACCCAAAGCTTTTGCCGAATCCTCAACTACTATGAATGGAGTATTTTCATAAGTATCCTCAGGTAAATGCTCACAAACAATTGCACTACATCCGTTTACAATTGCTTTTGATATATAATCATGTCCATCTACATGTACACCCTTGACTGCCACAAACAAAGTTCCTTCTATAGCTTTCCTGGAATCAAAGACAATCTCATTAAAAACAACTTTAGTATTGCCTTTAACTTCGTCAACTTTAGTCCACTCTTGTATATGACCTACATTTACCATCCTAACCTAACTTTATAAATATTCTTGTTCCTGCTTTTAACCTGCTTCCCGCAGTTACTGACTGCTCAACTACTCTTCCCCTTCCAGACACAATTACTTTAAGTCCCATATTTTCGAGCAATGAAACAGCATCTTTTGCTCCCATTCCTTTTACATTTGGCACTAATCCTTTAGCAAAAGTTTTTCTAGCAAACTCAACTTTATATTCTTGAGCTGTAGTTGATATCCAATCAGAATTCACATCACCTCCTTCAACCGATACATTCAAGCGATCAAAAACTGTAAGCAAATCGTCTTTTGTTCCACCCTTTGAATATGGCAACACTCCGGAATCAGGAACTTTCTCTACTCGCTCATCCATCATCTCTAGGCTTGTAGCATAAACTCGATCAGCAATATCTTTAAAAACAGTACCTGCAACAACGTTTCCATAATAAACATTATTTGAAGGACCATTAACAACAACTATACACGAATACTTTGGCCTGTCTGCAGGAAAATAACCTGCAAAAGATGCCTGATATTCTACACCACTCCCACCCTTATAACCAGAAGAACCCTTGGCAATTTGAGCAGTACCTGTTTTACCTGCAATTTTATAATTATCGTTTTTAATGTTTTGTGCTGTTCCACGTTCTACAACTCCTACCAAAAGCTCATGAACCTTCTCAATGGTAGACAAGGAACAAATAGATGGATTCAATACAGTAGGTTCATATGCCTCTGTTAGCTCCCCGTGTCGATATACTCCTTTTACAAAATGCGGTTTAACCATCTTACCATTATTAGCTACTGCATTATAAAAAGTAAGTATTTGTAATGGTGTTAACTGCGACTCATAACCTATAGAAATCCATGGCAAAGAGACTCCGGACCAAGTGTCAGATCCTGGATATTTAATAAAAGGTTCACCTTCACCTTTTATTTCCAATCCATTCTTCTCATTTAATCCCATCGAATATATTCGATCAATATATTTCTTCGGATTAGATTTATAGCGATCAACAATCATTTTAGAAACACCCACATTTGATGATTTTTCAAATACCTGCCTGTAGGTTATCTTTCCAAAACCTCCATGATGACTATCCCTCATAACTCTATCATAAAACTTACAATAGCCTTTTCCTGTATCTATAGAATCATCAAGATTTAGCAAACCATCTTCCAAGGCAACCATCATACTTACCAACTTAAAAGTTGACCCTGGCTCTGTAGCTTCACCTATGGCATAATTAAAATAATCTTCAACGTAATTTCCCGGACTTTGCCTGTGCAAGTTTACAATAGCCTTAATTTCTCCCGTTTGAACTTCCATAAGGATAGCAGAACCATGATCAGCATTATGCTTAACCAACTGCTGCTTTAATGAATTTTCTGCAACATCCTGAATTTCTATATCTATAGAAGTTAAAATATCATTTCCATTTTGTGGAGGCATCACTTCTTCCGGTACCCAATGACCTGAAATTCTGGTAAAAGTACTGACTCCGTTCTTTCCTTTAAGAACATCATCATAAGCTCTTTCCAGGCCAACCATACCTCCTTTTTCTTTCTCCTCGTATAATTTTCCTATAGTACGAGATGCTAGTATACCAAATGGAAGCTTACGTTGATCTAACATTTCAGGCAGGAAACCACCTGTATTTTTCCCTAATCTGAATATCGGAAATTCCTTCACTTGTTTAAGATCAGTAAAAGAAATTCTTCTTCTATGAATACGATAGTAACGTTTTCCTTGTTGACGTGCCTTAACTAATCTTCGTTTATAGTTTCTTGCCGATTGATCTTTAAAAAAGGACGATAGACAAATGCATAAACTATCAATATTTTCATTAAATATTTCATCTGTTAAACCATGAGCCATCATATCCATATATAAACGATAACTCGGTACAGAACAAGCTAATTTTCTCCCATCACAAGCAAGAATATTTCCCCTATTCGCCTCTATTTCGCGTTCTTTACTTGTCATCACCTGCTCCATTGAACGCCATTTTTCGCCTTCAACCACTTGCAGGTACACTACTTTTACAAAAACAACAATAGCCAACACTACCAGTGCCAGGTAAATAACACCAACCCTCCACGTTATGTCTCTCTTTATTGTCATTTATCTTTAATACTTACTTTAAAGTTGCTTATTGATCTTTTCTAACTATAATTCTTCTTGGAGGCTCTGTTAATTCCTCTAGATTTACTCCTGCCTCATTTACTTTTTGCAAAATCACAGATTGCTTACTTATATACATCAAATCTGATGATGTGGTAATTGCTTCAATCCTTAGTTCCTGTATTTCTTTATTTAGAACAGCAGCTTCTTTCAATAACTTTTCTACCTTAAAATGATTTGATATATAAATAAAAGCCAGAACAATTAAGAACAGAAAATAAGGGAGCTGCTTTACAACAACCTCTCTTGTAAAAATTCTACCTGAAAGAAAGTCGCGTGCAGAAATCTTTCGAAAAGATTCATCTCCAGAACCAACAAACTCTTTTTCTTTCTTTTTTCTGGCCATGACTATTCTTTTTCTGCAATTCGTAGCTTAGCACTTCTCGATCGGGTATTTTCTTCCAATTCTTTTGCTGTAGGAAGAATTGGTTTACGTGTCACTGACTTAAACGGAACGATACTTTTCCCGTAAAAATCCTGTTCCACCTGTGTTTTATCGCAATCTCCGGTTTTCATAAAGTTCTTTACCAAACGATCTTCCAATGAATGATAAGATATTACAACCAATCTTCCTTCCGGAGCTAATACTTCTTTGGTTTGCATCAACATTTCTTTCAAAGCATCCATTTCTCGGTTCACTTCAATGCGAAGTGCCTGAAAAACTTTAGCAAGGAATTTATTTTTTTCACGAGAGGGAACACATGGCTCAACCACTTCCAATAAATCAGAAATCATTTTAAATGAAGATGACTGGCGATAAGACAATATACCTCGAACCAATTTTCCGGCATTTTTTATTTCACCGTATGTTTTAAATATCCTGAACAAATCATTTTCTTCATATTCATTCAAAATAACATCAGCTCTTAAATCGGCCTGCTTATTCATTCGCATGTCCAACTCTCCTTCAAAACGAAAAGAGAATCCTCGCTCCGGCGTATCAAAATGATGAGAAGAAACACCTAAATCAGCTAATATTCCATCAACATGATCAATGTTCAGATAGCGTAAAAAATGCTTTAAGTACCGAAAGTTATGGCGAACAAAAATAAGTCGTTCATCATCAGGTCGATTTTCATAAGCATCCTCGTCCTGATCAAAAACGATCATTTTACCACCCTTAAGGTGTTTTAATATTTCTTTAGTATGACCTCCTCCTCCAAAAGTAACATCTACATAAATGCCATTTTCTTTCAGATTTAAACCATCTATACATTCTTTTAGTAAAACTGGTACATGATATACTTCTCCCATTATTCAACCTCCCTTTCTTTAAAGTCAGTATTCCCCAAAATCTTTTCAGCCATCAATGCCAATTCTCCTTCTGTCATTTCTTCTCCCTCATAAACAGCCTTACTCCACAATTCAATTTTATTATCAACGCCAACCAAAACAAGTTCTTTTGGCAAGCTAATCTTCTCTAACAACCTTTTTGGCAACAACATTCTGCCATTTCCATCAAAAGTTACCTCAGCCGCACCTCGAAAATATTGTCTGTAAAATTTATTTTCTGCCCGGTTATACATATTTATCCGGGCCCTTATTTTATTCATTTCCTCTTCCCAATCAGGATATGGAGATAAGATCAAACAATCATCAAACAAATCCTTCCTCACCACAAAACGGTTCTCTTCCATGGCGTTCATCACCTTTTTAAAAAGAGAAGGCAATACAATCCGTCCTTTAGCATCTGCTTTACAAACAAAATCACCTATAAATGTGGCCATTACGATTGCGGATTATTTTCGGTAAAAATAAAACTTTTTTAAACCACAATCAACCACTTTACTCCACTTTCTTACACATTGTTAATAAGTTTTTCCAATTTTTATTACTAAATCACAAGCTATCCTTTGACCTTACAACAAAAGTAAAATCAAAATTTATTATGAATTTAATCAGGCTGTTTAGTATTTTTTTTCTAAACTTGACAATTCATTAAGAACACACATGGAGGAACAAAACAAAAAGACTATAACAATAGATGTTGAAAAAGTTTTTAAGGAAAAGAATGCCGGGCTTTATAAAATTTTACCCAAGTTCATTTTCTCATATCTTAAAAAAGTAATTCATCAGGATAGTTTAAATCATATTTTGAGCGAACATCCTAATAGTTATAATGTTGATTTTGGTGAAGAATGCAAAAAACTTTTTGGAGTAACAAGTTCAACTGATGGACTAGATAAAATACCCCAAAATGGACGCTACCTTTTTGTTGCAAATCATCCACTGGGAGGTTTGGATGGGATAATTTTTATGACCGAGGTTGGAAAAGTTTTCCCTGATATAAAATTCCCAGTTAATGATATTTTATTGCAAATTGGTCGTTTTAACGACATTTTTGTTCCTATCAATAAGCATGGAGGCCAAGCAAAAAATGCAGCTATTCAAATTGAAAATGCTTTTAAATCTGAATCACAAATGCTATTTTTCCCTGCTGGATTAGTTTCCCGCAAACAAGGAAACGTCATTAAAGATCTTGATTGGAAGCCCGCATTTATTAAAAAGGCAATAAAGCACAAAAGAGACATTATTCCTGTTTATATTAGCGGTAATAATTCTAAATTCTTCTATAACCTTTCCCGGTTAAGAAAAATGTTTGGTATTAAAGCCAATATTGAGATGCTTTATCTTGTTGACGAAATGTTTAAGTTTAAAAACAGAAATGTAAAGCTTACTTTTGGAGATCCTATTCCTTGGGAAACCGTTCAAAAAAATGGCTCAGCTAAAGAATGGGCAGAAAAAATAAAAGAAACAGTCTACAGCTTACCAAAATTAATTTAATTTTGTAACGCAATTTATCTATAGTTATTTACATGGATTCTATAAAACCTATTATTGCACCGGTTGAAAAGTCTAAACTGGAAGCAGAGTTAACAAAAGAAAGATTTGTTCGCAACACAAACAAAGGTGGCAACAAAATATACGACTTTAAAGGAAACGAAGCTCCAAACTTAATGAAGGAAGTAGGACGCTTGAGAGAAGAATCATTTCGACAAGCAGGAGGTGGAACCGGAAAAGATGCAGACATTGATGATTATGATTTAGCAGATGTTCCTTACAGACAATTAATTGTATGGGATCCTGTTGAAAAAGAAATCCTGGGAGGATACCGTTATATAATGGGTAACACTATCCCCAGAGATAAAGATGGTAATGTTAAGTTGGCAACATCCAGACTTTTCCATTTCTCGAAGAAGTTTTTGGACGAATACCTTCCACATACCATTGAACTTGGAAGATCATTTGTTCAACCTCAATATCAAAGTAGTAAGCAAGGAGCAAAAAGTTTATTTGCACTGGACAACCTTTGGGATGGATTAGGATCATTAATTGTGAATCATCCTGAAATGAAGTATTTCTTTGGTAAGGTTACGATGTATACTCATTTCAACCAGGAAGCCAGAGATCTTATTCTTAGCTTCATGTCTAAGTACTTCGGAGATCCAGATAAATTACTCTATCCACTTGATGAATTTAAGGTTAAAATTAGCCTTACCCAGGAAAGAGTTGAAGAAATTTTTAAAGGTCCTACTTTTGTTGAAGATTATAAAGTTCTAAATCGTTTAGTTAGAGAACTAGGAGAATCAATTCCTCCACTTGTAAACGCATATATGAATCTTTCTCCTTCTATGAGATCGTTTGGAACCGCTGTTAATGACAGATTTGGAGATGTTGAAGAAACAGGTATTATTATTACCATTAACGAATTTAACAAGGCGAAAACAGAAAGACATGTTGAAACCTACAATCCGAACGAACCCCACGATTAACAACTTTGTTTTCAAGTAAAACCAATTATATAAAGAAACGCGATCAAAAATGTTTGACCGCGTTTTTTTATTTATTACCGAGAAACCTTTTGCATAATGAAAATTCCGAAATATCTTTATAAATCATAAAATAATTGTATTTGTTTTTAGAATCAATGACCTTTAGGCTTCAATTAAAAACTAAGTTATGACAGCAAAATACCTAATCTTCATTTTTACGGCATTTATTTGTATACTCAACCAAAATGCAATTGCTCAAAATAAAACTAAAGATCCTTTTGACAAACTCAATCGGAAATATGAGGCCAGATTGAATAAAATGAATGCTGACTACCAAGGCAGATTAGAAAAAATGCAACATGATTATGATGAGCATTTAAAAAGCATGAATGCCGCATTTAAAAATTACCTAAAAAGCAACTTCGAGGAAGTTGATCAAAATAAAAGCCAGGTTAAACTAACTGAAGTACCAAAGCCAATTGACCAACCAGTTTTTCAACCTATAACAACAACTTCTCCTAATAAAAAACCAGCCCCAATACCAGAACCCATCGTTCCTAAAATTGCTTTAGCAGAAGCACCTGCATACTCTATTGCACCAATCCTTCAACTACCTGAAGATGCCAAAAATTATATACAAGAATTAAACATCAACTTTTTTGGCAGCAATGCTTCTCTTCATATTGACACTCGCACAAAATCACTTCAGTTAGCTTCAGTTAAACCAGAAAGTTTTGCAAACTACTGGAATGATTTTACAAACACATATTATCAATCCTATCTTGAATCATTAATAAATTATGCATCAGAAACAAACCTAAACGATTGGGGTATATATCAATTAATCGACAAATCAGCGCAAAAACTATTTTCATCATCAAACAATCAGGAACTTTGGAAATGGGCAATACTAAACCAAGCCGGCTATCAAGCTAAAATTGGATACAATGGAAATACGGTGTGCCTTATGCTGCCTTTTATGCAAGAAGTTTATGAAAAACCTTATTATAATATCAACGGATACAACTACTATTTAATAGATAATAAACTTGGCAATAAGAGTTTATATACTTATGAAGATAATTTTGGCGGAGCCACAAAAGCGATAGACCTATACCTTCCTTATGCTTTAAATTTTAACAACTCGAACAACATTGTTACAAAGAAAACGACGCTTCCTAACGAAAAAGAACCTTTATTATTGGAATTAGATAAAACCTCAATGGCTTTCTTAGCCAGTTACCCACAAACAAGCAATACCGTATATTTAAATGCTGCAATGTCTGGAAAAGTAAAAAATGCACTATACGATTATATAAAACCAAGAATAAGTGGCATGAATGAAACTGAAGCGGTCACCTATTTATTAAATTACTTACACCATTCATTCGAGTACAAAACAGATAGAGATCAATTTGGAAAAGAAAAAATGTTTTTTCCGGATGAAATGTTTTACTATCCATATTCTGATTGTGAAGACAGAACCGTTCTTTTCACCAGATTAGTAAATGACTTATTAGGGTTAGACGTAGTAGCTTTAACCTATTTTAGCCACATGGCGGCTGCGGTATCTTTTTCATCTCCTGTTGAAGGATACAATTTTATTGTTGGCGATAAAACCTATACAATTTGCGACCCAACCTATATTAATGCTCCTATTGGCTCTGTAATGCCAGAATATAAAGACTACACTCCAATTGCCATAAAGATTAATAACAATATTCAGTCGAATAATATTTGGCAAATGATTTCCAAAAGTTTAGAAAAGAACAACGAAGGAAATATTTATATCAGTGACCGAATGATTTCTGAGAACGGCAATTACATTGTTTCAGGATGGTATAACAATTCTGTTATAATTGGAGATAAAAGATTTACGGCTACCAATAACACTCGTGACTTATGGTTTGCTTCATATAAAAACACGGGAGATATTGAGTGGTTTCTTCCTGTAAACTGCTCAAATTATGGTTTTACTCAAGCTTTTAATGTAGGCAAAAAAGGTAATACATACGCCTTAATTAACTACACAGGAACCATTAATATAAATAACAATACAGTTGGCAAAAGCAATCACTCTGCTCATTTAATTTTAGGAATTTCAAAAAATGCCCAAACTATACTTCATGAGAATATAGATTTTGAAGCTCCCGTTGGACAGAAACTAGCCTTTTACGGAAAATACAAACCTGATGGGACAAAGGTTGATTTGGTATCATTCCCAACAGACAAAGTTCGTTTTGACTCTAAAATTACCGTTGACTCTCAAAACGATGTTGTAGTGCGAGGAATTGTTGGCGAAATAGAAGGTCTTACTAAAGATGTTCCAATCACACTTACATCAAGCACCTATAATCCCGAAATTCAGCTTGAATCATACATTCAGGATTACAAATCGAAAGATTACAATAAACATATGGCATCACTGTTTGGTGCAATAAAAATACTTTCGCAAAACGGAGCTAGTTTCAGCGGATTAAACGTCAGAAACCTAATCAGTAAGAACAATCCGGACTTTCCAAAAAATAATCCCAATATGTACGAAAGTTTATTACGCATGCAATTTGTAGTTAACAAAGGAGGTATCGTAAAAATTGAGACATATAAAGGGAAAAAAATCTCTCTTGATGCTATGAGCATTCAAAACAACTCTAACATGCAAATCATTAATACATCTTCTGAGGGATATAAACTTAACTTTTTAAATGGTGTTGAAGTGGGGAAAGCTATTATTTGGTATGATCTAAATTCAATTACGCTAAATAAAAATGGCTCTTTAGTTTTTGACTACGATGATGACCATACCAAAAAAGAAGTGAAAATTGAGGAGATTATTGATTAATAACATTTATCTATTTGCTTTATATATCACAATAAATACTAACCTTAACTATTTAGACGTTTAAAATATCCAACTATGTTTTTAACATACCTGGCAAGTTACATTAGCAATAATCTATAATTTCACCTCATAAACTTTTTGAACCCAAAAGTTAAACCTTACATGAAAATCAACCTAATTGCACTCGCATTCATACTCTTTCCTGTATTTTGTTTAGCACAAAACAAAAAATCAGTTGAGGCCATAAAAATATTAAAACCATTATCCATTGATGGTTATTTAAATGAATCTGAATACCAAATAGCATCACCAGCAAAAGATTTCATCCAACTTCAACCCAACAATGGAGATCCTTCATTCCAACCATCTGAAGTTTATTTTTTTTATGATCAAAATGCAATATATGTAGGCGCAATGCTTTATGACAATTCACCCGATAGCATTTTCAATTACTTGTCTAGTCGCGATAACATTGGAATGTCAGATTACTTTGGCGTTTATTTTGATCCTTACAATGAAGGTCAACTCGCCTATGGATTCTTTATAACACCAGCAGGTGTTCAAACAGATATGAAAGCTATTAAAGCGGGTAATGATCATGAAGATGATAATTGGGATGCAGTATGGCAAAGCAAAACCAGAATCACAGACAAAGGTTGGATCGTTGAAATGAGAATTCCATATTCCAATTTAAGATTTCCAGAAAAAGATATCCATACCTGGGGGTTAAACATGTTTAGAAATATCAGAAGATATAACTCTAATAATTCTTGGAGTTTCATCAATCGCAAAGTATCAGGTTTTATCCATCAACAAGGAATACTAACCGGTATTAATGATATAAAACCTCCTGTAAGACTTTCTTTTACCCCATATGCGGCTACTTATTTTGAAACTTCAAAAAATGGCTCTACCGACGTTTTATACAAAGGAGGCATGGATGTTAAGTACGGTATAAACGAGAGTTTTACGTTAGACATGATGCTCATCCCGGACTTTGGACAGATTCAGTCTGACGATAAACAACTAAACCTCTCTCCTTACGAACTCTATTACAACGAGAAAAGACAATTCTTTAATGAAGGTACTGAACTATTTCAAAGAGGTGACATTTTTTACTCAAGAAGAATTGGAGGAACACCAAAGTTTTCTGATGAAGCAGAAGAACAACTCAGCCAAAATGAAATCATCGATTACAATCCAAGCAGCACCAGATTAGCCAACGCTACTAAAATATCAGGGCGAACAGATAAAGGATTGGGAATTGGCTTTTTAAATGCCATGTCGCTACCTGCAAACGCTGAAATTATAGACACAATCACAAAGAACAAAAGAAATTGTGAGGTTCAACCCTTTACCAATTATAACACACTCGTTGTTGACAAAACTTTACAGAACAACTCATACATAAGTGTTATTAACACGAATATAACAATGGCCAATAGTCCATTTAGAGCTAATGTTACAGCTTCTGAATTTTTAATTCGAGATAAAAATAAATGGTTTTCCCTCAGCGGACAAGGTGGGATCAGCTACAGAAAAACAGCCTTGGATAATAAAGAAAATGGTGGTTTTGGACAATTAGAAATAAAAAAAGATAAAGGAAGCCTTACTTATGGATTAGAACAATCCTTTAAATCTAAAAATTTTAATCCTAACGATATGGGATATCTAAAAAAAAATAACAACTTAAAATCTAACTTCTGGACTGAATACGCTTTAATTGATCCTTTTTGGATCATGCGCGAAATGTACCTTGGCTTAAATGGCGAATACGAAAGAATTGTTGATCCATCCGATAAACTGAGTCATGAAATTGAAACTTGGGTTTTCATTAGATTCAAAAACAACAGTAGCTTTAACTCAACCATAGGTATTAAATCGAAACAAAAAGACTATGATGAAACTCGAGTTGACAACAGGTACTATACAAAACCTTACCATTTATACTACAATTATTATTTTAGCTCAGACACACGCAAAAATATAAACTACAATATTTACATTGGTGGTTTCCGTTATCCAAATAACAATAACTATGGCGAATGGCTGGGATTCGAAGCTAATGCACGTCTGGGACAACACATTCGTTTAGAATACGATTTTAGCCTTGATAATGAATATAACGATAAAGGTTATGTTGACAAGTCTGACGATGAATTAGATATTTTATTTGGACAAAGAGACGTAAAAGTTATCGAAAACAAAATTGAATTAGACTATACCTTTAACAATAAATTAAGTCTGGCATTTAGAGGAAGACACTATTGGTCCGCAGTAAAATATAATACGTATTATACATTGCAAAGCAAAGGATCTCTAAATCATAATGAATCATATAATGAAAACAATGATACAAACTATAATATCTTTAATATCGATACTATTTTGAAATGGCATTTTGCTCCAGGTTCCGAGATTTCAGTATCCTGGAAAAATGAAATATTTAATGATCAGGAACATGCCATTTATGGTATAAATAAAAATATTACAAACACCTTTGAGGCCAGATCAACTAATACTCTATCGCTAAAAATGTTATATTACTTAGATTTTAATACACTAAAATAATCATTTGTGACATATTGAAAGATTGAGTTTAACTTTAGACTAATTATAAATAATATATTTTATTCATTTTTAATGAACTTCCTATCGTGTTTTTTTGTTTTTTCACGACAACACCAGAACAAACAAAACAAATAATAAAATTATGGCTTTAATTGATTGGAACGAGTCTTACGACTTAAAGATTGAAATTATTGATCAACAGCACAGAACATTAGCTAAAATGATCAATAAATTTTATGATGAAATCACTCAGAAATCCAACAAGGATCTTATTTCTGAACTTATTCAAAACATGAAATCTTATGCTCAAACACATTTTTCCACTGAAGAAAATATGTTGCACAGTTCTAACTACGATGGTTTAATTGAACACAAGATTAAACACCAAGCTTTCATTGATAAAGTTACAGATCTGGAAGAACGTTTTAACAGTGGCAAAATGGTTCTGTCATTTGAAATTACAAACTTTCTTAAGGACTGGTTAATCACACATATACAAAAAGAGGACAAGGAATACGTAAGTGCAGTAGTTGTATAATATCAAATTAAGAATACATATCCAACTATATATACATCCCCTCAAAAGATCTTTACAAATAGAAAAAGAAATCACTCAGCACTTCTTTTTCTATTTGATCATATAAATCAAACTTACAACTCTTCCCTAACATATAATTAAAAACGAATTTCACATTCTAAAGGACCACTTATTTCTTTAATTTTAATAAATTTAGACTAATTATTTTCAACTTAACACATTAAAAAAAATGAAAAAACTATTCTTGCCTCTTATGTTCTTAAGCTTTATTGCCATTAGTTGCGGAAATAAAAAAGAACAACAAAAAGAAACTACTGAAACAACCGAAATCACTAATCAGTCTATTGAAAAAATTGAAAAGGAAGCCAAAGTTATTGAAGACAAGGTTGACAGCCTTAAGGCTGCATCTGAAAAATTAGACAATTTATTAAACGATTTAGAATAAGATTATGATCCAGATATTCAAAAAAACAACAGCTTTACTTCTCCCCTTATTGTTTATAGTAGCAACAACATACGCCCAACAAGGAGAAGGTAAGATGAAAGAAAAAATAGAAAAATCTATACAAAAAGGGAAAGATAAAACCAAAGAAGCTTTTGAAAAAGGGAAAGAAAAAGCAAAAAAAGGAAAGGAAAAGACTGAGGAGGAAGCTGAGCAAGTTGCTAAAGAAATAAAAGAAAAAGCTCAAAAAGCTGAAGACAAAATTGATGAACTAGCCGAAAAAACCAAGGAGCACACCAAAGAAGGACATGCATATGGCAAAGACAAAGCACTTAAAGGAAAAGAATTTGGTCAGGAAAGAGCTCGACAGGCAAAAATGCATAAAGACGAAAAGAAGAAAGAATTAAATAATACTATAACTAAAGGTGAGCAGAAATCAGAAGAGGCCAAAGAAAAAATTAAACACGCCAAAGAAAAACTCGCTAAAGAGAAAGACAATCTTTCTGAAGAAGAATATAAAGTAAAAAAAGAAAAGATTGAGAAAGCAGAAAAAGGCCTCAAGGAGTTTGAAGAAAAGATTAAAAAAGAAAAGGCATCAATTGACGAATAATATTAAAACTGCCTATAATGGCAGTTTTTTTTTGCTAACATCTGATCTCAATTCCTCATTAGTATAGAAATGGAAATAAATAAAACGATTATGACTATAGACTTTTCCTAAGTCTAGAATCAACTTGTTTTATGAGATCCATACGACCTAAAAACAAAAAATGACGCATGAAAGAATATGACTTAATCGTAATAGGATCAGGACCTGCAGGATATTCATCTGCAATGAGAGCTTTAGATTACGGACTTAATATCTGTATAGTAGAAGGTGCACACCTGGGCGGTGCAGGAATAATGAACGGTGCACTTACTTCAAAAACCATGTATGAATTATCCATGGATTATGCAGTTGCAGCACGAACAGACCGAGGATACAGATCAGGTAGCCTTAGTGTTGATTTTTCAAAGGTTATAAAAACAGTGGTTCACGCAGCAAAGGAGAAGCAATATCAGATGTTAAGTCAGATAGAAACATTTTCATCAGAAAAATCTAAAAAGGGTAGTTTAACATTAGAAAGAGGATGGGCCAAATTCATTGACCCTTATACCATAACTGTTACGTCCAACAAGGAAACTAAAAAAATAAAAGGAAAACATTTTATCATAGCAACAGGAGCAAAACCTCGCCAAGCACCAGGTTTAGAGATTGATCATGAAAGAATCATAAACTCTGATGACATCTTAAACCTGGATAAATTTCCAGAACGAATGCTCATTATTGGATCCGGGATAATTGGTTGTGAATTTGCAACAATATTCAGCAACTTTAAACAAACCGAAGTTCACCTTTTAGACCGTGCCAATAGAGTGCTTCCATACGAAGATGATGATGTTAGCGACTTTGTCTCTAAAAATCTTGAGGACAACGGAGTAATGGTTCATCACACAGCACATTTAAGAACAATAAAAAAACACCCCAATCACCTTGAAGTTATTCTTGATTACGATGCAGGAAATAGTAAGGTAATTGAAGTTGATGTGGCCCTGGTTGCCATTGGACGTGTTCCAAATACCGACAACCTAGGTTTAGAGAATATCGGTATTGAAACAACAGAAAGAGGTACTATAAACATCTCTGATGACTGTGTATTAAAAGATGGAGATAACCATTGCCACATATATGCAGCTGGAGACATCACAGGACACACTCAACTATACAGCGTTGCTGAATTCCAGGGAAGATTAACTGCTGAAAAAATAGCAGCAACCCCAACTTATTTACTTGACTATTCAAACATGTCAACCTTAATGTTTTTTAAACCGGAGTTGGCTTCTGTTGGAATGAATGAAAAACAACTCAAAGCAAAAAACATTCCTCATAAAGTGGCATACTACAGCAACCAATTGGTAAACCGAGCTATTGCAATGAGAAACACCAATGGATTTGTTAAGATCATTGTTAGTGACGATGACGAACCTAAAATTTTAGGAATGAGAGCTGCAGGCCCTCAAGCATCCGCATATATCGTTTCTGTTGCTCACCTAATTAATCAGGGTAATAGTTTACAGGAGGTATTAAAAATATTTTATCCTCACCCAAGCGTTTCTGAAGGAATACAAGAATGCCTTAGAACATTAAGCGGTAAATCTATTTTTAAACCAGAAGCGTTCCCCGATTTAATAAACTTTAAAGAATGGCAACCTGATAAATAATAAAAAACATTAACTTTCAGTATGTAGTTATTTTATAATTACCCATCATGAAACGAACCGTGATAAAGATTTCTCAAATACTAGAATGACTATATTGGTGAGTTCCATATGGCAATTAAAAACAATTTTAGACATATGAAAAATATAAGAGTTTTAATGATATTAATGGTAGTAGCATTTGTTTACATGTCGACTCCAAACTATATTAAAAAAGCTCTTATATACTTATTCCCTGGAATTGAAGATTATAAAATATTTTACAATAGAGAAATCATAAGCGACAATTCCATTCCCTGGAGCTCTGCTCATGACTACATGAACACCAAGCTACTCAAACAAGAAAGAGATTCGCTTGAACATTACAAAACTGTTGCCTATTTAATTATTCAAAATGACTCTGTAGTTTACGAAGAATATTGGGACAACTTTGACAGGAATTCTCTATCCAATTCTTTTTCTGCTTCTAAAAGCATTGTTTCTCTGTTAATAGGGGCTGCAATAGAAGATGGTTACATAGACAATATTAATCAATCAGTTTCAGAATTTATACCAGAGTTCAACACAGTCTCACACAATAAACTTTGTATAAAAGATCTGTTAACTATGAGTTCCGGATTAAACTGGAATGAAAGCTATATTAATCCCTTCTCAATGACTACACGAGCTTATTATGGAGATAATATTAATGAATTAGCTCTTAGTCTAAAGTTAATTGAAACGCCTGGAATTGAGTTTAAATACCTAAGTGGAAACTCCCAATTACTAGCTATAATAATTGAAAATGCGACAAAAAAATCTCTTTCTGAATATATGAAGGAAAAGATTTGGCAGCCATTAGGTGCTACAAATAAAGCCTTATGGAGTTTAGATAAAGAAGATGGACATGAAAAAGCCTATTGCTGCTTGAACAGTACTGCCAGAGATTTTGCCAGAATTGGTCAAATCATTTTAAACCACGGTATGATAAACAAGAAACAAATTATACCTGAAGAATATATCAAAAATTCAATCACACCAGCCAATCATTTAATTGATAGCAAAACACATAAAACTGTGGATTTCTATGGCTATCAATGGTGGATTATAAATCATAATGGAAAACAAATCCCTTACGCCAGGGGTATTATGGGGCAATATATATTTGCCTTAGAAGAAGACAATGCCATTGTAGTCAGACTAGGGCACAAACGAAGTAAAAATTACATAGACCACCACCCAACAGACACCTACAATTATCTAAACACAGCACAAAGAATATTAAATGATAGAAAATAAAAACGGCAGCCTCATATGAAACTGCCGTATTACTATATTCTTAAACTTATATTAGTACGCTCTTGTATTTCTTCCTTCTACAAAATTTATAAACGAAGTATTCACTACTTTATTTCCTCCAGCTGTCGGATATTTTCCTGTGAAATACCAATCTCCATTATCATTAGGACAAGCCACATGTAAATTTTCGATTGTTTGATAAACAACTTCCACTTCCGCATCTAAATTTTTAGGAGTTAACATTTCTGCAATCTTATCTGATACCTCCTCAACAGTAAATGGTTTATAAATTTCCCTAACGTAATTTACTATTTCCTCTTTAGGTAAATTCTGTTGTTCCTTACACTTTTTATAAACATCATCAATAACAGACTGCATACCTCTATCCTTCAATAACTCAATTGCAGCCTGAAATGCACAGAAATCTCCTAACTTAGCCATATCAATACCATAACAGTCAGGGTAACGAATTTGAGGCGCTGAAGATACAATAATAATCTTCTTAGGATGAAGTCTGTCTAATATTCTCAAGATACTTTTCTTAAGTGTTGTTCCTCTTACAATAGAGTCATCGATAACAACCAATGTATCTTCCTGATTTTTTACAATACCATAAGTAACATCATAAACATGGGCTACCAAATCATCTCTACTCTCATCATCAGCAATGAAAGTACGCATTTTAACATCCTTAATAGCCATCTTTTCAACGCGAGGTTGAACATGTATTATTTCCGATAACTTTTCTCTTGTTAATTCTTTACCTTCTCCTAGTATTTGGTCAATTTTTCGCTCGTTTACTAATTTACGAACTCCATCAACCATACCGTAAAAAGCAGTTTCAGCAGTATTTGGAATATAAGAAAATACCGTTTGCTCTATATTATAATTTACCTTCTCCAAAAGAAGAGGTGCCAATAAACGACCTAATTCTTTTCTCTCCTGGTAAATATACTTGTCACTACCTCTTGAAAAATAAATCCTTTCAAAAGAACAAGAACGTCTTTCTTGTGGTACTCGTACTTCTTCCTCTTTTACTTCTCCATTTTTCTTAATTACCAAAGCATATCCCGGACGTAATTCCTGAACCTCTCTGATACCTATATTCATAGCAGTTTGTATAACAGCTCTTTCTGAAGCAACTACTACAATTTCATCATCAATATAATAAGATGCCGGACGAATACCCCATGGATCTCTTGCTACAAAAGCATCACCATGACCAAACATACCTGAAATAACATAACCACCATCCCATCTTCTGCTCGAACGCTCTAGAATTTTTCTAACATCAAGGTTATCCTCAATTTGATGCGAAATATCTCTATTTGAAAAGCCTTCATTTTTATACTGACGGAATAACATTTGATTTTCCTCATCAAGAAAATGACCAATATTTTCAAGTATAGTTACAGTATCAGTAAAGTCCTTTGGATGCTGACCCAAATCTTCGAGACTTCTAAAGATTTCATCAACATTAGTAAGATTAAAGTTACCAGCTAAAACAAGGTTTCTGGAACGCCAGTTATTTTCTCTCATAACAGGGTGAACATAGTCAATACTATGCTTTCCAAAAGTTCCATATCTTAAGTGTCCTAAATAGAGCTCTCCACAGAAAGGCATATTTTCTTTTGCCCACGCCGGATCCTTCATTAATTCCGGAGTAACCCCTTCAACATTATTTAAGCGATTATCAATGTCGTTAAATACATCCTGAATTGGATTTGCTTTATTTGACCTTGATCGAGAAAGATATCTGGATCCAGAATGCTGATCAATCTTTAAGCTCACAACTCCTGCTCCATCCTGCCCACGGTTGTGTTGTTTTTCCATTAACAAATAGAGCTTGTTTAGTCCGTATCGCCACGTACCATACTTCTCTTTGTAATACTCTAAAGGTTTGCGTAATCTAATCAACACAAAACCACATTCATGCTTAATCTGCTCGCTCATATTTTAAGAGACTAACTATTTTAAGAAAGCGCAAATTTATTTTATTTTTTTGGCTTACCCAACATCCTGACACGTAAAAAGGGTTAAAATAAAAAACGCCCCCTAATTGGTGGCGTCATTATTATCTAAACTTGTTAATTGAATATCATCAACAGGCACTGGATAGCAACTTGGAAATTCTATCTTTAGTTTTCTATATAATTCTAAAGATTCACTTTTACTTCTAAAATCTCCTACTTGCACTCTCCAAAAGGGTGCTTCATACATTACATATATTTTTTCATCCTGAAACAAAGATAAAACCTTAGCTTTTACTTCGCTTGCTTCTTTTTTTGCATTATTATTAGAACCTAGATATAACTGTATTCTAAATCCGTCTATTCCCCCGGATCTTTTATTCATATCCAAATGAATTCCTACCAAATCTGAAATTTCAGGAGATTGAGAAACTTGTAATGTACCTTCGTTTTCCTGACTTGAACTAATTTTTTCAAAAAAATCTTGCCCTGATTTATTTTGCTGAGCCTCACTCAGGCTACATACACATCCTATTATTACAATAAATAATAACCTAATCATCTTTTGATTTTAATATTTAGATTGCAAATATAAAGATTCTTTTGTTGGTACAGCCAGAACAGGGCATTCTGATTCATTGATTAATTGATTAGCAAAAGGTTTAATTAAGTTTTCAAATGGATTAGCAGTTTGTAAAACATTAGTGGCTATCACATCTGCATCAACTTCAACAATATATTCTAACAAAAGTTCAGCCTTCGATTTTCCACTTAAAATAGTTGACTCTACTCTTAAATCAGTATTCTTATGTATAAACCTTACGGTCTGTTTCACAAAGCCTGAAACTCTGCTTCGTAACAAACTATAACCAGGCTCTTTTATGCCTACCACATAAATTTTTGCATCGAACAATTTAGCCAAACCAACAACAGCTGGCACTTTTTGCCTGCTTGATCGACTAATACTAATAGGTAATACTATATTATTAATACTTCTCCATTTTCTTTCAGGGCGAATTGTTAAAACCGGAACTGTAGCACTATGCACTAAACGATATGCATTACTACCAATCCATTTATCTTCAAAACCCGATGCTCCATGAGTACCTATAATTATTAAAGTAGTATCGTCATATTTTGCCTGATTTGTAACCTCTTTTATAATATTACCTTCTCTAACTTTATAATCAAATCGGCCTCCAGGAACTTTATAATTTTCTTTATTTTTTTCAACGATTTCATGCAACCACTCAGCTACATTATCACTCAAAATTAGTTCTGCTTCTTTCTTTGAATATCTGTATGCTATTTTTTTTGTCTTAACATGAAGTATTTTTAATTCTGCTTTCAGTTTATTGGCAATCTGAATACCAAACTCCAAGGCATTTAGCGAATTGTCAGAAAAATCAATAGGAACTAATATTTTGGTCATGACAGTTTGTTGTTTTTTTGTTTAAAAATGATTGGTAAAAGATACGTACTATTTTGTAAAATAGTTATCCCAAATCTAACATTTATTACAAAAAGACGAATAACCACCCCTCATAATTAGGGTATGTACAAAAGAAAAATACCGGGTAAACAAATCCTAAGATTCGTTATTTCCCGGTATCAATCAACACAACACAATTTTAAATATCTTTAATTTGAAAAACACCGAGAGTCATATTTGTGGGGACAAATTACACAACTCCCGGTATCAATCAACACAACACTCTTAATTTTCCGCTAAATTAGTTTTTTCTAGCATTTGACTAATATAGTTTTTTGTTTTTATATCCGTTACACTAAATATTTAACATTAAAATGGGTTTCTGGTGAAATTACCGGAAGTTGCTCATGTGGGGACAAAAAGTCAACTTCCGGCTTTATTCAACACAACACTATCTTTAGGCTATTAACAATTCTTTTGAAAATGGTTTAGGTATATCGCAGAAGAAAAACAAATGATCCACATTTGCCAATTTAAATTTCTTAAAAACTTTTTCTCCTACATTAAACAAACTAACTTGTCCTCGATTCATTTCTGATAATCTTTGACCTGCAATTAAGGCTTCAATAGTATCAGCATTTATTTCATTAACCTGACCAAAGTCAACCATAACATTTGAGTATGGATGAGTTAGTACATTTATAAGTTCTTCTTTAAATAGATTAGTATCTTTTGAATTTAAATTTGTATTTTTTTCAAATGACACCAATATTGTATTTTGGTAAGTCTTAATCTTAATCATAACTACGTGTGTTTGTGTTTCGAATTACAAATACCAAAGCGTGTGCCAATTTTATACACATACTGATTTTCAACACCTTACATTTTACACAAATCAACTATTGGCTATATATTGGAATTTATTCCATTTTTTGGAATGTGTTCAAATAATAAACTTTAACCTTCAGTTTTACCTAAATACGGTAAAATTCAACCTCTAAAACCATTATAGGCTTAAAAGAATTTCTTATATCAAATGATTGTGATAATTTTGCGCCAAACTATTAAAAGCAAAAAATGGTAACAGACCAATATTTTGATTCCATTCGACCATTTCGTGACAATGAGATGACTGAAGTATTTGAGCAGTTGATGAATGAAGAATCTTTTAAAAAATTGCTAAATTTTCTTTTCCCTCACATTCCAATTGAGGCTTTCAACAAAAAATTATTATCACTACGATCAATTAAGGAGTTTCAAATAGAAGTTATCTATCCTTACATTCAACAAGTTATAAAAAACACAACTCAAGGTATTTCTGCTGAAGGTTTTGAAAATTTAGATCCCAATAAAAGCTACATCTTCATCTCAAATCATAGAGATATTGTATTAGACTCAGCTTTTTTGAATATATTATTACATGATCACGGACACGATACATGTGAAATAGCTATTGGCGACAATCTTTTAATATATCCTTGGATTACGAAATTAGTAAAACTCAACAAATCGTTCATGGTAAAGCGAAATTTACCTGCACGACAAATGCTACAGAGTTCAAAACTACTTTCAGAGTACATTAGATACAACCTTACTCAACGTAATTCAAGTGTTTGGATTGCCCAAAGAGAAGGCCGATCAAAGGATGGAGATGACAGAACTCAAACAAGTTTACTTAAAATGCTTAATTTAAGCGGAGATAAAACCTTTGCTGAAAGCTTTAAAGAACTACAAATTGTACCTCTATCAATTTCGTACGAATACGATCCTTGCGATTATTTAAAGGCGCATGAGTTTTTACTAAAAAAACAGAATCCGGAATACAAGAAAACTCAGGAGGATGATTTAAAACACATGGGAGCAGGAATTAAAGGTCGTAAAGGTAGAGTTAATTTCAAAGCAGGAACTCCTCTGAATGGGGAATTAGATGCTTTAAATTCTTTAGACAAAAATGAGCAGGTAAATAAACTAGCTGAAATTATTGATGAACAGATTCACAATAATTATAAATTATGGCCAGGTAACTTCATTGCTGCTGACATTATTAACAACAGCAGTAAATATGCAGATAAGTACACTAAAGATGACCTAAATACTTTTAATGAATATATTGAAGAACACATCTCACGATTAGACACGGATGCAAAGTTCATTAAAGATTCATTAATGGAAATGTATGCCAATCCTGTAAAAAACTTTTTCAAAGGCTAACAACGCCTTGAATAACAAACAAAAAAAGAGCGATTCCAAAATATGGAATCGCTCTTTTTGCTATATTATTTCTTTCTTATTTTTCTATTTTCTTCAATAGAATATTTAACTCATCTAACTGCGATGTAGCAATTTGAGAAGGAGCATCGTTCATTACATCTCTTCCTGAATTATTTTTAGGGAATGCAATAACATCTCTAATTGAATCCAATCCAGCAAATAATGATACCAAACGATCAAAACCAAATGCAACCCCACCATGAGGAGGAGCACCATATTTAAATGCATTCATTAAAAATCCGAATTGGTTTTCAGCCTCTTCTTCACTAAAGCCTAACAACTGAAACATTTTATGTTGCAACTCATCGTCGTGAATTCTTATGGATCCACCACCTATTTCAACACCGTTTATAACTAAATCATAAGCATTAGCTCTTACTTCACCTGGTTTTGAATCTAACAATTCAATATCCTCTTTTTTAGGAGATGTAAATGGATGGTGCATTGCATGAAAGCGACCAGATTCTTCATCCCACTCCAACAAAGGAAAATCCACAACCCAAAGAGGTGCAAATTTATTTTTATCACGTAAACCTAATCGCTCACCCATCTCTAAACGCAACTCACAAAGTGCATTTTGAGTTTTTGCCTTTGCTCCTGCTAAAATCAATAATAAATCACCTGGTTTAGCGCCATATGCCTCAACCCACTTATTAAAATCTTCTTCACCAAAGAATTTATCTACAGAAGACTTAAATGTACCATCAGTATTATACTTAACATACACTAAACCTTGTGCTCCAATCTGAGGCTTCTTAACAAAGTCGGTTAATTTATCTAAATCTTTTCGCGAATAAGAAGCGCATCCACTAGCACAAATACCACCTACATATTCTGCATCCTCAAAAACCTTAAATCCACATCCTGAAACCATCTCGTTCATTTCAACAAACTTCATTTCAAAACGAATATCCGGCTTATCTGAACCATAATATTTCATAGCTTCTGAATATGGCATCTGAGGAAAATCATAATCTATATCCAGATTTTTGATCACTTTAAATAAGTGCTTAGTCATTCCCTCAAATGTAGACAATACATCCTGTTGATCTACAAAAGACATTTCACAGTCAATTTGAGTAAACTCTGGCTGACGATCAGCTCTTAAGTCCTCATCTCTAAAACACTTTACAATTTGAAAGTACCTATCAAAGCCAGCAACCATTAACAATTGTTTAAACAACTGTGGTGATTGAGGTAAAGCATAAAATTGTCCTGGATTTAATCTTGATGGAACAATAAAATCTCTGGCACCTTCTGGAGTTGATTTCATTAAAACAGGCGTTTCTGTTTCAATAAAATTTTGCTGATTTAAATAATTACGAACTTCAAAACCTAACTTATGACGCAACTCTAGGTTACTACGAACAGGATTACGACGTAAATCAAGATATCTGTACTTCATTCTTAACTCATCTCCTCCATCAGTCTCATCTTCAATAGTAAATGGAGGTAATTCCGATGCATTAAGCAACTCAAATTTATCCACAAGAATCTCAATTTCTCCTGTAGGAATTTTTCCATTTTTATTACTACGCTCAGCAACCTTTCCAACAACCTGAATTACGTACTCTCTTCCTAACTTACGCGCTTCATCACTCAAATCTTTTCGTGATTCCACATCAAGAACCAATTGCGTAATTCCATATCTATCCCTTAGGTCAATAAAAGTCATTCCGCCAAGATTACGAACTTTTTGAACCCAACCACTAAGGGTTACTTCTTTATTTACATCTTCAAGCCTAAGCTCTCCACAAGTATGCGTTCTGTACATTATAATTGTTATTTATTACTCAATAATTATTTTTGAAAATCAGCTGAAATCTTTTACTTAATTTCGAAAACCAAACTACTGATTGTTTTAACATGCGAAAATATAAAGAAATTAAATAAATCACCCCTATTTATAAAATATATAATCAAAAGATGACTAAAATCAATTTCTCAGACGAATATTTTATGCGACAAGCACTTAACGAAGCTCAAATCGCATTTCAAAAAGATGAAATACCTGTTGGAGCAGTTGTTGTATGCAACAAACAAATCATTTCCAAAGCTCACAATCTAACCGAAACTTTAAACGATGTAACTGCTCATGCCGAAATGCTTGCCATCACAGCTGCTGCTGAATTTTTAGGAGGAAAGTACTTAAACGAGTGTACCCTATATGTAACTTTAGAACCTTGCACCATGTGCGCAGGAGCTCTAAGCTGGTCGCAAATAGGAAACATCACCTTTGGGGCCACAGACGAAAAAAGAGGTTTTTCAAGACACACACCCCCTATTTTACACCCCAAAACTACAATAACTAAAGGCATTTTAGAATTAGAGTGCTCAGAAATAGTTAAAAACTTCTTTAAAAACAAAAGATAAATTTTTTCCAAATTTTATTTTTTCTTATTTTTACAGGTATGAATTTGGAAAATATTTATACTGAACTTAAAAATAGTGGCACCGCTGAAAATGTAGCTAAATACAAAAAGCAAGGTGCTAAAGGCGAGATATTTGGAGTTAGCATAAATGAAATTGAGCGAATTAAAAAAGACATCATTTCAGCTAAACCCAACGAAACAACAAACCATCAACTTGCTTTAGAACTTTGGAAAACACGAAATGTAGATTCAAGGATTTTAGCATGTATGATTGCCGATCCTCAGAAAACAACAAGAAATTTAGCAAACAAATGGGTTTCTGTAATTAACTATTACCTCATTGCTGATCATTTGGCTAATTTAGTTGCACAAACTCGCTTTGGACAAGATATAATGTATTTATGGATTCAATCTCCTGACGAGTACGTAAAACGAACTGGTTTTATGATATTGAATTACCTGGCAAAAAATGACACTTCGAAAAGTGATTTATTTTTCAAGGCATTCCTGCAAAAAATTAAACAGGAAATACAATTTTCAAACAATTGGGCAAAAGAAGCCATGTATGAATGTTTGATTTCAATTGCTTCAAAAGACAAAGCTCTAAAAGAAGAAGTGCTTAATGCTATTGAAAACATAGGATCTATAGAAATAAACGTTGGAAATGATTCTAAAAAAACAATCCATATTATAGAAGAAATTAAAAACATATAAACCAACTCTATAGAGAAGATTAGTTTACCACACACATTAAATAAAGCAGTCTAAAAGTATTTTTTGCAAGATATTTTCAGACTGCTTTTTATTTATGTGGACGATTTGCAAATATCCTTTTATCTTTGCCCCAAACAATTAAAACATACTATTTTGAAGTTCTCGGATCTTAATTTAAATACACCATTATTAAATGCCATAACAGATATGGGGCTCACAGACGTAACCCCAATACAGGAAGAAGTATATCCGGTGGCCATGTCTGGACGTGACGTTGTTGGTATTGCACAAACCGGTACTGGAAAAACCATTTCATATATACTTCCTCTTTTAAGAAATTTAAAATTTAGCAAACAAAAACATCCTAGGGTATTAGTTTTAGTTCCCACAAGAGAACTTGTTGAGCAGGTGGCTGGTGAATTTACAAAGCTTACCGAATATATGAATGTGCGTATTACTGGTGTATATGGAGGAACCAATATTAATACTCAAAAACAAGTTGTTTATGATGGCCTAGATGTTTTAGTAGCCACTCCCGGTCGACTTATAGACTTAACTTTAACAGGAACACTAAGGTTAAAATCCATTCAAAAACTGGTTATTGACGAAGTTGATGAAATGTTGAACCTTGGTTTCAAACCTCAACTGGAGAGAATTGTTGATTTATTGCCGGAAAAAAGACAAAACCTCATGTTTTCTGCAACTTTAAACTTTGATGTAGAAGAACTCATAAAACACTTTTTCTACAATCCTATAAAAATTGAAGTAGCTCCTGCAGGAAAACCTGTTGAAAAAATCTTTCAATCCGGTTACAATGTTCCTAATTTCTACACTAAGATTAATTTACTGCTATACCTGCTTGATATTAATCACGGCATGGATAAAGTTTTACTTTTTGTAAAAAGCAGAGCTGTTGCCGATATTTTATACAATAATCTGGAAGAAATATTTGAAGAAGAAGTTGGAGTTATTCATTCCAACAAATCTCAGAATTTCAGATTTAGAATGGTGAATGAATTTACTGAAGGTAACTTAAGAATTTTAATCGCCACTGATTTAATTGCCCGTGGACTTGACATTTCAAATGTAACTCACGTTATTAATTTTGATTTACCCGAAGAAGCTGAAGCTTACATACACCGTATTGGTAGAACAGGTAGAGCTGAAGCTGAAGGTAATGCCATTGCTTTTGTTTCTGATAATGAAATAGAAATGTGGCATAAAATAGAAAAGTTAATGGGTGCAAAAGTTGCCATTGAAGAACTTCCTAAAGATGTTGAAATATCAGAACTTCAACTAGATAGCGAAGCCCCTGAAATTGCAGGTAAAACCTTGATTAAAACGCCTAAAATTGAAGCCACCAAAGGAACGGCCTTTCATGAAAAGAAAGAAAAAAATAAAAAAGTAAATTTAGGAGGCTCATACCGTAGAAAACTGGCTGCCAAATATAAAAAACCCAAAACACGAGGACAAAAACGTAAATAAACCACAAATCAATCTATCCCTAAAAAGTGTTAATAATAAAGATATAGCAATTCTTTATAAATTATTATTGTATTTTTCGCTAATACAAGAGCAATACTAACATTATCAACATGAATAGGGAAAGAAAGCGTTTAGAAGATTGTTCAACTCAACATATAGAATGGAAAAAATGGGGGCCTTATTTAAGCGAAAGACAATGGGGCACAGTAAGAGAAGATGATGGATCAAATGAAAATCCTTGGCTTTCCTTTACCCATGATCAATCCAGATCAAGAGCTTACCGCTACGGAGAAGATGGCATTGCAGGGATTAGTGACGACAAACAACATTTATGTTTTGCCTTATCTCTATGGAATAAAAAGGATAAAATATTAAAGGAAAGATTATTTGGGCTATCAGGTCCTAAGGGAAATCATGGGGAGGATGTAAAGGAGTATTATTTTTACCTCGACTCTACTCCTACCCACTCCTATATGAAATATTTGTATAAATATCCTTTAAACGAATATCCATACCTTGATTTAGTTGAAACAAACGCAGCTCGTACAAAAAAGGATTTTGAATACGAACTATTAGATACCGAAGCCTTTAAAAACAATAATTATCTGGATGTATTTGTTGAATATGCAAAAAAAGACATCAACAACATTCTTATAAAGATAACTGCACATAACAGATCCAACGAAGACACCAGTGTTGTTCTTTTACCAACATTATGGTTTAGAAACACATGGTGGAATTACAACACTACAGAACCAATCATAAGACTATTGGACGACAATTCTGTAATTGCTACATCAGATTCATTAGGAGATTACGTACTAAGTTCTGAGCTTTCACCACTATGGTTGTTCACGAACAACGAAACCAATCACCAGCGAATTCACAATACACCGAATTCAACTCCTTATGTTAAGGATGCATTTAACGAATTTATTGTAAATCATAAAAGCGAAGTTGTAAATCCGGAGCATCAGGGTACAAAAGCAGGTGCAATGTATGACGTATACATTCCCGCTGGAGGCAAAGTGGAACTAAGAATGTCGCTTAAAGCTTCTAACAAACCCAAGCATAACTTTTCATCGTTTGAGAAAAACCTTGAGATTCAAAAAACAGAAGCTGATGAGTTTTACAACGACATTTATCCTCCCAACTGCAAGGAAGATGAAAAAAGAGTCATTAGACAAGCTTTAGCTGGAATGCTATGGAGCAAACAGTATTATGAACTGGACATTTCGGAATGGCTTAATGAATACAAAGGTGGCCCCAGAAGTTCTCTTAGAAATCATGATTGGGAGCATTTGAAAAACAAGCACATCATTAGCATGCCTGATAAATGGGAATACCCCTGGTATGCAGTTTGGGATTTGGCATTTCATACCATCCCTTTAACAATGGTGGATCCTTGCTTTGCCAAAGATCAGTTAACACTATTTCTTGGTAAAAGATATCAACATCCCAATGGCCAAATACCTGCATACGAATGGAGTTTTAACGACGTTAATCCTCCTGTTCATGCGTATGCAGTAATTACTCTTTACAAAAACCTTAAGCAAATGCTTAATGTTACAGATAAAGAGTTTTTAAAAACATGTTTTGATGGATTAGACCGGAACTTTCAATGGTGGATCAACCACAAGGACCCTACATCAAAAAATGCTTTTCAAGCTGGTTTTTTGGGATTAGATAACATTGGAGTTTTTGACAGAAGTCATACCCTTCCTACAGGAGGACATATTGAACAATCTGATGGTAATGCATGGATGGCACTTTATGCCCAAAACATGCTTGAGATATGCCTGGAACTAATTACTCAAGGATATTCTGAGTACAACGAAAAAGCAGTTGATTATTACAACCACTTTCTTGAGATAGCTTCAGCAATGGATAAAATTGGTGAGAATGAGGATGAAATGTGGGATGAAGAAGATCAGTTTTTTTATGATGTACTTAGATTCCCGGATGGAAGTGCAACGCGATTAAAAGTTCGTTCACTGGTTGGATTATTACCAATGTGCGCAGTAACTGTTCTTGAACCGGAACACCTGAAACTACTTCCTGGTTTTGCAAAAACATACCAGTATATGGTGACCAGGACTAAGCGATTGTCAAAAACAATTGCAAGCCCAATGACTGTGGGTAAAAACAAGCGCAGATTGCTGGGGATTTTAAACGAAGAAAAACTAAGGGCTGTTTTAAAAATAATGCTCGATGAAAACGAATTCCTCAGTCCTTATGGAATTCGCTCACTTTCTAAGTACCACGAAGAAAACCCATATGTTTTTAAATGGAACGAAGAGGAGTTTACTGTAAAATACATTCCTGGTGAATCAGATAGCTTGATGTTTGGCGGCAACTCAAACTGGAGAGGACCTATTTGGTTCCCTGCCAATACAGTAATTATCCGTTCGCTTTATCAACAATATGCTTTTTATGGTGATGATTTTAAGATTGAATGTCCGACTGGATCAGGAAACATGATGACTTTAATCGAAGTTGCTCTTGAGATCATTAAAAGACTGGAAAAAATATTCTTGAAAGACGAAAACAATTACAGACCTGTTTATGGCTGGTATAAAGAGTTTCAGGAAGATCCAAATTGGGAAAACAACATATTGTTTTATGAGTATTTTCACGGCGACAATGGAGCAGGAATTGGAGCGAGCCACCAGACAGGGTGGACAGGCATGATTGCATACTTGATGGTAATGTTCAGAACCTACAACTTTAACCAATTAATGAACAAAGCTCACTGGGACAAAGACACCCAAATAAATAAAGAAAAAGAAGACGAATAATAAAAAACGGAGTTGATATTTTGTGTCAACTCCGTTTCTTTTTAAATCTTATTAGCCTCAGTTCAACATAAAATATTAATCGAACTAAGTTTATTACTGTACTTTCGCTATACAAAAGCTTCCTCCTTTTTATATTGCTTCATAACAATCACATATAAAACATTTCCAATTAAAGTACAAATGAACATCCCTGTGCCAATTGGAATTAAATCATCAGTATGAAACAATGCAATTAAACTACCAATAATAAAAGACAAGATAAAACGAGTAATTCCTATTGTAGCATTTGCAGAACCTGCCACATTGGGGTTATGATTCAATATCACAGCACTTCCATTCCCAAATATCAACCCTAAACTTCCAATAAATATTACAATCCCAACAAACACCATAACAAAGGATGGATTACCTCTTAATACAGTAAACAAAAGTAAGATCCCGGCAAACAACTGCAACAACAACCCTACTCTTAAAATATACATGGGCTTATATTTCTTAAGCAATTGCGTATTTAATAAAGACAATAATATATTGAGCACCACATTGGCTCCAAACACAATTGGAAATTGAGCCGGACTAATATCGAAGTACTTAATATAAATAAACGATGCTGCCGTAAGAAAAATATACATTCCTGACATAGAAAAACTGACAGCAAACAAAGTAAGAACAGAGGGTTTATGAGAAAAAAAGACTTTATATTTCCCAAACAACTGTTCTAATGTAAGCTTCCTTGTAATCATCGTTTTATCCCTTGATTCTGGAATTAGAGTAAAGAATGCCACAAAAAGAACTACTGCGAATACAAATAAAAAGTAAAAAACACCTTGCCAGCCTTTCCAATCAATCAAAAACTTACCAATAACCGGAGCAAACAGCGGTGCCAACATCATCATCATACTCACTATAGTCAGTAATTTTGCAACCTGTTTCCCAGAAAACCAATCTCTGATAAAAACATTGGCGGTTACGGTGGCAAAACCTCCTCCAAAAGCCTGTATAACCCTTAATGCAATGATCTCTTCAACATTACTACAATAGGGAATAATAATAGACGCAACAGCATACAGAGCAACTCCCGTTAACGCAATCGGCTTTCTGCCAAATGAATCAGACAAAGGGCCTCCAATAAAATTACCAATTGCAAAACCTAAAAAATAAGAGGTAATAGTTAACTCAACAACACTAATTGACACTCCGAAAAATTCGGACATAACAGGCATTGCCGCCAAATAAGAATCAATTGCAAATGGAGATAACGTAACCAAACCAGCCAGCATTACCGTGATTACAGGAAGGACCTTTGTATTTATACTTTTAATTACTGCCATAAAATATTTTTCAAAACTTGATAGACCAACAACTCACAACTTCTATTAGTTCACAAAGATATAAATACCTCAATGCCTCAAAAACCATACACTTATTTACTTTCAAATGATAACAAATAGCAGGTTCAATTATCGTGAATACATGTCTGTTCATCGAGCAGTACATTTCAATCATCTATTATTCTTTCACTATAAATACCTATGACATACTTTAGCTGAGCATTTAAAACAAAAGAAACCAAATAAAACGCATGAACTTTAGGCGTCATTTCACCCTCTTGAAATAACATTTAGAGTTCATGCTATTTATCAAAAGCACAAGCAATTCATAATTATCAAAACATGCTATTTAAACAGATGAAGGTTAAAATATTAACACTAATACTACTATCTACTAATCTTTTATGCTATTCGCAGAAAAGTGAAGAGGAAGGAATGAGCAACAAGAACAAGTTCACAATAGGATTATACAGTGGATACCAACATAACATCAATGCCTATAAATCAACACAAGATGACATTTTTTCGTACAATGCCAAAAATGAGGGGCTTGCATACGGTGCCGAATTAGGATATTTTATTAGTAACAGATTAAGGCCAAGACTAAAGTTAGGATATAACCAATCTTCGTACTATGCCAATTGGCTCCAAAGTTCTAACATTACAAAAACACAAGTAAAACTTCAAAAGCTTGAATTAGGACTTAATTTCGATTATTTAATTTTGAATAAAAACAAAATACAACTCTTTACATCTCTTGGATTCGTTAGCGAATATACAGCTAATGTAAAATACAAAAACTATGAAGACGATGGAGATACCAACAGTAACTATTATAACATTTTTAATGAACCGTATCCTGACACAAGCTTTGGTGCTAACGTTTCTTTAATTGCCAAAATTAAACTATTTGATGTCATGAGCTTAAACATAAGTCCGGGTTACAATTACTTCTTTAACAAATTTGAAAGTTCAAACAGTAACCCATACCAAAGATTTTCTGGAAACATTGGTTTAGAGTGGACTTTTTAGATTAAAAAACTATTACAGTTATATTTTACATTTAAAAGGGGATAATCAACCGTAATTATCTCCATTCTTTTTTAATAGATATAAGATATACCAACTATAATACAGGTTCGTATCAGAAACTAGGTTTCAAAATATATTAATCTAACATTCATGTAATTTTAAACGAATTATTACTGGTTATAACCGAAGAAAAACCGAAGAAAGTCCGAAGAAATTCCGAAAATAAACCAATTAAAATCAAAACGTGCTACGATATTATACAGTACCTGCTCCATCTGAATACTATATCATTTTCTATTGGGTTTTTCATTTAAAGGATCATCCGGCCATTTATGTTTGGGATACCTTGCTTTCAATTCCTTTTTAACCTCAAAATAAGCATTACTCCAAAAACTCCTTAAATCTCCGGTAATTTGAACGGGTTTAAATCCGGGAGAAAGAAGATGCATTAATAAACTAACATTCCCCCTATTCACAGTTGGCGTATCCTGCCAACCAAAAATTTCTTGCAGTCTAACTGGCAAAACAGGTACTTCACCATTAGCATGATATTGAATCTTAATTTTTGAACCTGTTGGAACTTCAATTTTCTCGGGAGCCAACTCTTCAAGCAATTGTTGCTTTTCAAAACTCAGATGATGTTGCAGCACCTCTTTCAGGTTTATCTTTTTTAAGTCCTCGGGCTTTTTTACAGAACTAAAGTAAGGACTTAACCACTCTTCATTACTTTCCAACAAAGCTGAAGTACTAACATCCGGCCACTCCTCATCCACATTCCACTTCCGCAAACTCAACACTCTATTTTGCCACTGAACAACTTCTTTATCCCAATTCAATAAATTTTCACCTTCTTTACATAAAGCACTCGAAATTGCTTTTATCTTCAACGCTTCATCATAATGCATCAAAGGCTTTGATTGTAAAATAATATGTCCAACACACAAATTACGAACTGCAGAAAATCCACCACGCTTTGTATCCCACTCTACCTGATCTTTTTCTTTTACCATTGGCGCTAAATCTCTAGGATTTAGAGCTGAAGCTGTAAATATTTTACCCACAGAATCTCGCATATTAACATGAGCTACAGCCAGCCATGCCTCATGAGCCAAATCATCTTTATGACCTGCTGCTGCAATGGCTCCATTGGCCATTTTAAACTGAGCATTATTACCCGGTTTGGCATGTGCAATTCGTTCAGGATAGGCATAAACCAACAATAAACCTGTTTCATACGGATCAACATTACTATTATCAATCTCCACATTCAACATCTTACGATATTGTCCGGCCACTTTTTCAATTCTGCTTAATATTTTATTACCAATTAATCCTTTCCTACTCTTTCTTAAAGCTTCAATGCGCAAATTAATATCAATACCAGCCTCTTTACCCAAAGGATCTCTTTCTTCCAGTATTGCTGCGATATCAGTAGCCAATTCCGTTAATCCTTCTTCTTGGGCCATTATTAACATATGAGCAATACGAGGATGGCATGGCAACTGATTAATCACCTTTCCATGACTTGTAATTCGTCCATCTTCTAATGCTTCTAACTGATGCAACAAATCTGTAGCCTGGGCTATAGCACCTTTAGGAGGCGGAGTTAACCAAATTAAATTATTAGGATTAGAAATTCCCCAAACAGCCAAATCCAAGACCAGAGATGCCAGGTCAGCTTCTAATATTTCCGGAGTTCGATGCTCTCTCAATCTCGAATGCGTTGCTTTGGTCCACATTCTATAACATACACCAGGCGACAATCTACCAGCCCTCCCAGCTCTTTGATCGGCCGCATCTATAGTTATATCAACAGTTTCAAGTTTTGATAATGCTGTAGCCGGATTAAAACGCATGGTGCGGGATAATCCACAATCCACCACTACCTTTATTCCTTCAATAGTTAAACTCGTTTCAGCAATTGAGGTTGCCAATACCACTTTTCGCTTCCCATCCCTATTGGGCATTATTGCGGCCATTTGTTTCGAAGGAGGCAGTTGACCGTACAACGGATAAACCAAAACCCCATTCAAGGTTCGCTTTAATATGGCTTCACACTTTTTTATTTCTCCTTCGCCGGGTAAAAACACCAATACATCACCATCTTCACTTTGAATAATCTTTTTTACCAAACGAGCACTCAACTCAGGCAACATCATCAAATCCGTATCGCCATCATATTTTATTTCAACAGGGTATTGTCGTCCTTCGCTCTGAACTACTTTTGACTTTAACAATGATGATAAAACCGGTAAATTCAAGGTGGCAGACATCACCATCAATCTTAAATCAGGGCGTAAAACCTGCTGTGATTCTCTTGCTAAAGCCAATGCCACATCCGCAAATAAACTTCGCTCATGAAATTCATCAAAAATTACCAATCCCACATTTTCAATGGCATTATCACTCTGAAGCATCCTGGTGAGAATACCTTCAGTAACCACTTCAATTTTAGTTTTATCTGAAACACAATTATCAAAACGAATGCGGTAACCAACCGACTCTCCTACCTTTTCGTTTAACAACTGTGCCATTCGTAACGCAATTGTTTTGGCTGCCAACCTTCGAGGTTCCAACATAATAATTTTCTTGCCTTGCAACCAATCCTCATTCATTAAAACCAAAGGCAACAATGTACTTTTCCCTGCACCCGCCGGAGCATTAACAATCAAGGTATTTTCCTCCTTCAACACCGCTTTTACCTCATCGAAAATAGCAACAACTGGTAAATCAATTTTATATGGATCAAAACTCAACATTCGTTTCTTTTATAATTTCTGTGCAAATGTAGCCAAAAGCACATTATTTTTTAATCTAATTCCCTACTTGATAAAACTCATTTTAAGTCGTATTTTTAATATCTCAACAAACTTTATAAACATTATAAACACTCTTTTTCTATTATGTGCTAACTATTTACTATTTTAGCCGACAATTTTGCAATAATGGTTCTACGTGTTTATTAACATTCGTTTGTCTAATCTTTTGTAACTTCAACTTGTAAACACAAGTTTAGGTAAATGAAGTTCCATTATTAAAGTAAAAAGGGTGTGAAATACATGACAATTCATTGCATTTATTTCAATTATCCTAAGTAATTTCGTTGAGAATTAATAGGCAAATACAACGCATGAAGAATATCAAAGTAGGCCAACAAGAATTTGGCAAGGACAAACTTTTTTTAATCGCAGGTCCCTGCGTAGTAGAAGAAGAGTCCATTATGATGAAGACTGCTGAGAAGTTGAAGCAGATAGCCGAAAACTTAAACCTTCCATTCATTTTTAAATCATCTTACATTAAGGATAACAGAAGTTCTGTTGATTTTTACCACGGTCCTGGTTTAGAAGAAGGCTTAAAAATGCTTGAAAAAGTAAAAAATACATTTGATGTACCTGTAATTTCAGATGTTCATCAGGCATCAGAAGTTAAAGCTGCGGCTGACGTATTGGATGTAATTCAGATACCAGCGTATTTGTGTATGCAAACCTCTTTAGTTTCAGAAGCTGCAAAAACACAAAAAGCAATTAACGTAAAACATGGTCAGTTTTTAGCTCCGGAAAATATGATTAAACCGGTTCAAAAAATTGAACACTATGGTAATCATAACATCATGGTTACTGAACGTGGATACACATTTGGATACAATGATTTAATCGTTGATCCACGTAGTTTTTACGAACTACAACAAACAGGATATCCTGTAATTTTTGATATCACACACTGTATCAGACGATACGGAATTCCAAGTTCTGATCCAAACGGAGGAACTCGTCAATATTTAGGGCCTATTGCACGAGCAGGAGTTGCTGCTGGTATTGATGGAATTTTTATTGAATCTCATCCTGTACCTTGCGAAGCACTTTGTGATGCAGCAAGTCAGTATCCATTAGAGGAATTAGAAGAATTCTTAAAGCCTTTAATTGAGATCCATAATATCGAGAAACAAACAAGAACTGAATTTTAATATCACCAAACAAATATTTTATCATGGAATTATATCTTGATTCTGCTGACATTAACGAAATTGAAGAAGCATTTAAGTTAGGATTTATTGACGGTTTAACAACCACTCCAACTTTTATGCACAGACACGGAATTACCGACATTGACGGAGCGATTGTAAAACTTTCTAAAATGGTTCCTGTGCTTATGATCGAAGCTTTAGGCGATACTGCTGAAGAAATCGTTGCTGAAGCAAAAAGATTATTAAGTTTAGGACTAGACAAAAAGAAAACAGTTTTCAAAATCCCTGCTTCTTTAGTGGCTGCAAAAGCTTGTAAAATGCTACGCGAGGAAGGCATGATGGTAAATATTCACTTGGTGTACAATATACAGCAAGCTTATATGGCTATGGCTGCAGGAGCTACTTACGTTTGTGTTTTAGTAGGACGTATGCAAGACCAGGGATATGATGCTTTAAAGTTAGTTCAGGACTGTGTTAACTTAGTTAACAAATACAACTATGACACAAAAATCATGTTCTCATCTGTTCGTTATCCTGAGCATATTAAAAATGCTATTGAAATAGGTTGTCAGAATATCACAATTCCTTGGGGTATTATGAAAAACCTAAACAACAATAACTTTACAGAAATAGGAACTCAACAGTTTGTTAACCATACTCGTCAAATGACATTAAAAGTTGGCGAAGTAATCGGAAGCAAAAACCCAACTATTGGATTAGATGCTAAAGTAACTGACGCAACTGTTGAAATGACTAAATACGGAACAGGTGCTGTTTCTGTAGTTGATGCAGAAGGTAACTTAAAAGGTATTTTTACTGACGGTGATTTACGTCGTCATATGAATACTAATGGAGAAAAAATCCTTACAATGACAATGGCTGATTTAGATATGAAAATGCCAATCTCTATTGATATCGATGAAAAACTTCATACAGCTGTAGGTATTTTTAAAGAAAAACAAATTGACAACATCATTGCTGTTTCAAATGGAAAACCAGCAGGAATGCTTGATGTTCAAGATTTAGTAAAACTTGAAATACTTTAATTCAAAACAGATTTCTACATTATCCTTTTGTGGATAGCTAAATTATAAAGGGGTGATTTTTTAATCGCCCCTATTGCGTTTACATAATGATCTTAATGGTACCCCCTCTAACCTTCTGAAGAGTATTGAAATATTCACTATTAAGTTTAGGAAAATACATGTTTAGGTATAGAAATTGAGTATTTAAGACATTATATAGGCTTAAGGATTTACCTAAGCCTCACTACAATTGTTTAATAATTAAAAAAATAAAATTATGCCAGGTACTGAATTATTTGGTAAAGAAGAAAAAGAACAAGTAATGGAGGTTCTTGAAACCGGAATTCTGTTCAGATATAATCACGATGCTCAAAGAAAAGGCATCTGGAAAGCTAAACAATTTGAAAAAGAATTTGCAGAATATCATGGTGCAAAATATTGCCATATGGTATCAAGTGGAACCGCTGCTGACTGTGTTTCTTTAGCTTCTGTAGGTGTTGGAGCTGGCGATGAAGTAATTGTTCCTCCATTTACATTTATAGCTCCTGTTGAGGCTGTTATTAATTGTGGCGCAGTACCTGTATTTGCAGAAATTGACGAAACACTTTGTCTTTCAGCTAAATCTATTGAAGCTGCTATTACTCCAAAAACAAAAGCTGTAGTGTTAATTCACATGGTGGGTGCTATGGCTCAAATTGATGAGATTGTTGAAGTTTGTAACAAACACAACATCATTTTAATTGAGGATACAGCTCAAGCTCTTGGTGGTTCATACAAAGGAAAGATGTTAGGTACTTTTGGTAAAGTAGCATGTTATTCTTTCGACTTCTTTAAATTAATTACTGCAGGAGAAGGTGGTGCTATCATTACTAACGATGAATGTGTTTACACTACAGCTCATACATACAGTGATCACGGACACAGTCATATTGGCGACAACCGAGGTGCAGAAGATCATCCTATTTTAGGAACAAACTACAGAATTGGTGAACTTAATGCTGCTGTTGGATTGGCTCAATTCAGAAAAATAGATTACATCTTAGAAAAATTAAGAGCCAATAAAAAGGTATTAAAAGATTACTTAAAGAAATTTCCACAAGTTACATTCCGTAATGTACCGGATGAAGCTGGAGATTCAGCTACTGTGTTAAACTTCTTTTTACCAACTCAACAAGATGCAGAAAAAGCATGTGCTGAATTGGGTAAAGAAGGTGTTCCTGCTGCTTATTGGTACAACAACAATTACCACTTCATTAAAAACTGGAATCACTTAAAAGAGTGTAAAGTTGCGGGTCCTGTTGGAATGCAATTTTTAGAGAAACCACAAGACTATAACAATCTTGATCTACCAAAATCATATGATATCATTGGTCGTTTGGTTTCTGTTAATATAAATATCACAACTACACCTGAAGAATTGGAAGCTATTTGTAAAGCTTTTGATAAGGTATTGGGATAATAAATATTTTATATAAATCACGAATTTGGTAGATTCTACCTGATAATTCGTGATTTTTTTTCGTTTGTTAATCATTGAATTGTAGCACTTACTTTCAGTGTTCAACTATTAACTTTCAAATTTTTATCATGCTATACGATTTTAGAAGTTTTGTAAATCCAGGGCATTACGCTTTTGGAAAAGGAACATTCAATCACTTGGGAGAACTAATTGACAGAAGAAAAACACCAACCAACGATTGGACTGTTTTTATGATTGATCATTACTTTCAGGATAAAGATGACACATTGAATCGAATCCCTAAATCAGATAAAGATTTAGTCATTTTTATTGATTCAACAAATGAGCCAAAAACTGTTTTAGTAAATAAATACCGCGATCAAATTTTAGCTCATCAGGATACATTACCAGCAGTGATGGTTGGTATGGGTGGAGGATGTGCCATGGATTATGCTAAAGCAACAGGTTTAATGGTTACAAATCCTGGCGATTCAAAAGATTATCAGGGATTAGATTTAATAAAAAACGAAGGAATTTATACCATCTGCATTCCAACAATTACTGGTACGGGAGCTGAAGTTTCAATGACAGCTGTTCTTAGTGGTCCGGAGAAAAAATTAGGTATTAAATGTGACTATACAATTCCTAACGAAATCATCTTTGATCCTGAATTATTAGCTACAGTACCTGACGAAGACCGTTTCTTTACGGGTATGGACAACTTTATTCACAATGTTGAATCTATGAATGGAAGTTGGATTAATTCAATGGGACAGGCTTTTGCTGAAAAATCAAACGACATCACTGTTGATGTTTTCATGAATAAATATGAAAACAGATTAGAGGCGGATGAAAAAATGATGGTTGCATCTATTATGGGTGGTAACAGTACTACTTATGGTCAGGTTGGTGTATGCCATGCATTATCATACGGACTAGCTGTTGTTTTAGAAACACACCATGGTGTTGGAAACTGCATCGTTTTTAACCAACTAGAAAAATATTATCCAGAAGGTTACAAAACTTTTAAAGAGATGCAAGCCATGCAAGGGGTTGAAATACCTGCTAATATCACTTCAGGATGTACTGAAGCTCAATTTGACCAAATGGTTGAGGTAAGCTGGGCTTTAGAACACATGTGGAATAATGCATTTGGTCCGGATTGGAAAAATAAAATTTCAAAAGAAGAAATTAAAGATCTTTTTAAAAGAATGTAAATAAGACATTAGATAAATAGATAAGGGACAATAGGCTTTCTAGAATCTCTTATCTATAATCCAGAATCTCTTATCTAAAATTTAATACATGAATATTGTTGGAATAATTCCTAGTCGTTATAGTTCTTCACGCTTACCTGGTAAACCACTTGCTATGATTGGCGATAAACCTATGGTTCAGTGGGTATTTGAAAACTGCAGTAAAGGATTGGAGCATGTGTTTGTTGCAACTGACGACCAAAGAATTGTGGATGCCGTTGAAGCATTTGGAGGAAAAGCTGTAATGACAAGAGAAGATCACACCAGTGGTACGGACAGATGTGCTGAAGCAGCTAAGAACATTAAAGAAAAATATGGTTTAGACTCCGATGTAATTATCAACATACAGGGAGATGAACCATTTTTCAATCCTGATATTCTTCAAGATATCAAAAAAAGCTTTGATAATCCGGAAACTCAAATTGCAACTTTAATTCAGGAAGCAACTGAACAAGAGCATATTTTTAATCCTGGAGAAGCAAAAGTTGTTTTAAACCACAAAAGTGAAGCTATTTTCTTTAGTCGTTCTCCGATTCCTTATTTAAGAAATATAGAACAATCAGAATGGATTAAAAATCATACTTACTATCGACACCTTGGGATTTATGCTTACCGAATTGATACACTAAATAAAATTGTTGAACTAGAACCTTCAACATTAGAAAAGGCAGAATCTTTGGAGCAGTTAAGATGGATTGAAAATGGTATTCCTGTAACATGTGTTTTAACAGATATGGATGAAACCATGTGCATTGACACACCAGAAGATTTAAAGAAGGCAAACGATTTTATTCAAAACAGATAAATGACTATTCAAAAGCAGTTTGAAAATATTGGAGGCACTTTTATTACTCCTGAAAATCACTTAAAAGAAAAGCTTTCAAAAATAAAAGCATTCATTTTTGATTGGGATGGAGTATTTAACAACGGGTCGAAAGTTGGAAATGAAGGTAGTAGTTTTGCAGAACCTGACGCCATGGGCATTAACATGCTTAAATTAGATTTCTGGTTAAGAAACGGTAAATTACCCTATACTTTTATTGTTACTGGAGAAGAAAACAAAAGTGCCCAATTTCTGGCAAAAAGAGAACATATGAATGCTGCGTTCTATCGATGCAAATTCAAAGTAAAAGCATTAGAACGTATATGCAAAGAAAACAATTTAAAACCTGATGAAATAGCTTTTGTTTTCGATGATATTTTAGATGTGGAATTGGCCAGATCATGTGGAGCTAGTTTTCAAATAAATAGAAATGCCAATCCACTATTCAATCAGTTTTTAGTTGAAAGTAAAAGCTGCGATTACAGAACTGGAAGCACAGGAGGAGCTGGTGGTGTTCGAGAGGTATGCGAACTCATTATTGGCCTAACAGGAGATTTATCGCAAGCTATAGAAACAAGAATTGAATTTACCGGAGATTATACAAAATATTTAAACGAGAGGAATTTAATCAATACGCTTTGCGAGCCTGTTGAATAGAAAGATTCTTTACCACAATACAATAAAATGGATATATTAAAAGTACTTGATAACTTATGTACATTCCAACACGAAGACGATAGAGTCATTATTCATCCAAAAAACAATACTCTGGAGCACCTGGAGCTATTATTAAATCATTTTTCGTCTGATGATAAATGGGAGGTAAAAGATGATGGTTCGATTGTGATTTCTCATAAAAAAACAAAAAAATATAATCGAGTATATACGTCTGGATGTTATGATCTCTTTCATTACGGACACCTGAACATTTTTCAAAAATCTAAAGAGCAATGTAACTACCTAATAGTTGGAGTATCTACAGATGACTTAATATTAAAAGAAAAAGGAAAACTGCCGGTTATACCTTTTGAAGAAAGGGTTAAGATTATTGAGTCTATTAAATATGTAGACGAAGTTATTCCTCAGGTAAATAAAAATAAACAGGATGTTGTTGACAAATACAACATAGATGCTATTTCAGTTGGTGATGATTGGAAAGGAAGGTATCCTAAAGTATCTTGTGATATGATATACATCCCATATACAAAGAGCGTAAGTAGCACTATTTTAAAAGATACTCTTAAGCTAACAAAAAAATAACAGTTCATATGAACTGTTATTTTTTTAATGCATTATCATCTTTAAATGGATTATAGTCCTCTTTTGGTGTTTGCCAATCTCCATATCTATATGTCAGGTATTCATCGGTTAATTCAGGAATTGAATAGCTATAATTATTAAACTCAACCTTCTTAGTTTTTGCATAATACTTATATGGTACATTTTTTACCACATCCCCTATCTTCCAATAAGCCTTATCTCCCACTTTATACTTAATGAAAATTTCTAAACACACGGCACCCTTTATTAACCCAAATAAATAAGACTTTCTAATTTTAATTAATCTTGAGTCGTCTTTATTACAATAATCATAATCTGATTCATACTTTCTTAATCGCACCCTAAATCCTGATTTCTTAAGAGTCGAGATTAATTCTTTTTCTTTATTACAATCTAATAACATTAAAGATAAATCTACATCATTATCCCAGGGAAGCAATCTATTCTCTCTTCTAACTCCAAGTAATGTTCCACCCTCTAACCAATAATCAATCTTTAGTTTATCCAGTATTTTTGCAATATCTTCTAATAAAGACAATGCATTAACTAAATTCTTCCCTTCCAATCTTATATCGTAAGCCATATAATAATTCTATCTTTTATAAAAACTAAAACAAAGTTAGAACAAATATGTCATTCACATAATGTAATTGTACAATACAAATTAATTTTATTTTAACAGCTTATAAACGGATCTTACTCATCAATTCTTAATTAAATCAATACTCTTCTACTTAATTCTTAAAGATTTTATGTAACATTTATTAGTTTTACACGTTCTAAAATCAATATAACGGATTTGGCATGCTAGAACTTAGAGGAGAGAAGCTTTTAAAAGCAAGGAAATTATTAACACTAATTACACAAGTATTAGATAGTAATAATATTACTTATCATTTAGAAGGTGGAACTCTTTTGGGAATAGTCAGGGATGGCGATCTTTTACCCTGGGATCATGATATTGACTTGTCTATAGACATTACTGATGCTAAAAAGCTAAAATCGCTTCAAAAGTACTTTTGGAAAAAAGGCCTTAAACTAAGCGAACGAAAATACACCAAATCTTATGGTGCAATAAAAAAAGGACAAACACGTATTTTTAAAGTTAAACCTATAGCCTTCTCCTTCTGGAATCTCTTTGACAGAAACTACGATCAAAAAGCCATGATTGGAGATATTTTTGTAAAAGTTACTGATAGCCAACATACATACTGGCAGGCAAAAGGCAAGATTCTACGTGTTTGTAAATCACACTACAAAGGTCATGACACTGTAAACTTCAATGGAAATATCTTAAAAACTCCGGTAAACTATCACGATTACTTAACTGCAAAATATGGCGATTGGAAAACTCCAGTAAAAGAATGGGATTGCAAAAACGATGAAAAAACCATTTGTGCTTAAGTATAACATAACCATTAAAGTACTAAATCTGAACCAAAACAATATTTCAGCAGATCAACCTTAACCTAATTTTATTTGTAGTACTAACTATCTCTACTTTTTGAACTACATAACAAAGCTCATTCTAATAGAATTAATGTAAAATTCCTATTTCAAAATCACCACATTTAGGTATTGAACAACTTAGATCATCAAATTACTTTTGTATTAGATAGAATTAATCTAAATAAAACATCATGATTATGAAACAAAATGAAGATTTCTATTGTTTTAATTCAAAGAGAGTAAAACGAGATCTTATGATTGAAGTAGATATCAAAACATATCATGGTCATATTTTTACATGTAATAAATGTAGCAAGTTTCATTTTGAGTTTAACCAATTAGGTATTGATTTTAGTAAACTCGATACACTTAAAGATTTTGGTAAATATTTAAATGAACTTAATGAAGATGATGCATTAAGTTACAATGAATCAAATAATTTCATAAGAAAAATCCATATCTTATTTCCTGGCACTTCACTTAAGTTAGTTTTAGACAGTATGGATTTAAAAGAATTACGAATACTCGTTAAAACATTTATTGATGAATATGAAAGTGAATTAAAACAAGCTGAATTCATTAGTAAACTGACTCAAATACGAAAAGATCAACATAATTAATTACTTCCTACAACCAACAATCAAGGAAACATTTTTTTTGATTTTTTAGCTTTTAGGTAATTATCTACCTTTTATACTTAATTAAAGCAATTTACAAAACAACAACTTCTGTTTTTAATTATAAATGAGGCAGATATTGAATTTTTCGATTTTATTTTTTAATTAAATAGATATACTTTTGCGCAAAATTTAAACTCAATATGGAAACTAAGGAATTTGTAAAAGGAAACTGGAATACGGCCATTGATGTAAGAGACTTTGTTAGAAAAAACATTAATCCTTACACTGGAACTCACGACTTCTTAAAAGGTCCTACTGATAGAACTAATAAACTGTGGAATATTTGCCTTGAAGCTTTAAAAGAAGAAAGAGCCAACAATGGTATGCGAGGAGTAGATACAAACACGGTTTCTACCGTTAATGCTTTTCCTGCTGGATATATTGATAAGGACATTGAAGCTATTGTTGGATTACAAACTGACGCTCTGTTAAAAAGAGCCATGAAACCATATGGAGGTTTTAAAGTAGTTCAAAAAGCTTTATCAGAACATGGACTAAAGCCTTCTGATACAATTACTGAAGCGTTTGGAAAATACACAAAGACACACAATGATGGCGTTTTTGATGCTTATACTGAAGAAATAAGAAGATTCAGATCTCTTGGTTTCTTAACTGGTCTTCCGGATAATTATGCCCGAGGCAGAATTATTGGTGATTACCGACGTGTTGCCTTATATGGAATCAATCATTTGATTGAAACAAAAAAAGAGGATTTAAACAACATTACAGGTCCAATGTCTGATGCAACAATCAGACTTAGAGAGGAAGTTGCAGAGCAAATTAAAGCTTTGTACCAGATGATAGATATGGGTAATGAGTACAACCTTGATCTTTCTCGTCCTGCACAAAATGGACAAGAAGCTGTTCAATGGACTTACATGGCATACTTAGCCGCAGTTAAAGAACAAGACGGAGCAGCCATGTCATTAGGTAGTGTATCTTCTTTTTTGGATATTTATATTGAAAGAGATTTACAAGCTGGTATTATAACTGAAGAAGAAGCTCAGGAATATATTGATCACTTTGTAATGAAACTTCGTATGGTTCGACATTTAAGAATGGAAGCATACGAACAGATTTTTGCTGGAGACCCTACTTGGGTAACAGAAAGTATTGGTGGAATGTTGGTTGACGGAAGAAGTAAAGTAACCAAAACATCTTTCCGCTTTTTAAATACACTTTATAACCTTGGTCCATCACCAGAACCAAATATTACCATTCTTTGGAGTAATAGTTTACCTCAAGGATTTAAAAACTACTGTGCAAAAGTTTCTATCGACACCTCATCCATCCAATATGAAAACGACGATTTAATGCGTTGTCATCGAGATAGTGATGATTATGGTATTGCTTGCTGTGTTTCCTTCCAGGAATTAGGAAAACATATTCAGTTTTTTGGCGCACGAACCAACTTAGCTAAAACGCTTCTTTTAGCCTTAAATTCGGGTCATTGTGAAAATACAGGAACTCAAATGGTTGATGGTATTCCATCTATAGCAGATGATAAGTACTTAGATTACGATAAGGTTATGGCTAATTTTAAAATTGCCATGAGGGAAGTTGCTCGTGTTTACAATGAGTCAATGAATATTATTCATTACATGCACGATAAATACTACTATGAAAAAGCACAGATGGCATTAATTGATACAAATCCTCGTATTAATCTTGCCTATGGAATTGCAGGTTTATCTATCGTAGCAGATTCATTATCGGCAATTAAACATGCAAAAGTTAAACCAGTAAGAAACGAAGATGGATTAACTGTTGATTTTGAAATTGAAGGTGATTTTCCGAAATATGGAAATGACGATGACCGAGTTGATTTAATTGCCAGAGACCTGGTAAATCATTTCAGCAACGAATTAAATAAGCTCCCTGTATATAAAAATGCAAATCCTACATTATCTGTATTAACCATTACATCAAATGTTGTTTATGGTAAAAAAACAGGAGCTACACCAGATGGCAGAGCTAAAGGAATTCCATTTGCTCCAGGGGCAAACCCAATGCACGGACGAGATACGCATGGAGCTATTGCTTCATTAAATTCTGTAGCTAAAATTGATTACAAAGATTCTCAGGATGGTATCTCAAACACCTTTTCTATTGTTCCTAAATCGTTAGGTTCAAATGAAGAGGAACGTATTGATAACTTAGTTGCAGCATTAGATGGCTATTTTATGAAAAATGCACAACATCTTAATGTTAATGTTTTAAACAGAGAGTTACTTAAAGACGCTATGGAAAATCCGGAAAATTACCCTCAATTAACAATCAGGGTATCAGGATATGCAGTTAACTTTATCCGTTTAAGCAGAGAACAACAACAAGAAGTTTTATCGCGTTCGTTCCACGATTCAATGTAAGAATTGATAATTAGAGTTTAGAAATGAGATAAAAGACTATTTGTATGGTTTAATTATTATCATTCTCTATTAAATTCCAATTTCTATATATAACAATAAAACAAAAGTAGAATATTCTACTTTTGTTTTATTGTTATATAATATCTTGATAAAATATAGACTATTTTATTATGTCTCTTATTTAATATTTCATTTCTAAATGTCTGATAAATTAAAAGTTCACTCTATTGAATCATTCGGAACTCATGATGGTCCGGGAATCAGAATGGTTATTTTCTTACAAGGATGTAATTTAAAATGCCTATACTGCCACAACCCAGATACCATACCTGTTAAGGGAGGAGTTGAATATAGCATTGAGGAATTAGTTAAGAGAGCTGAAAACATGAAGCCCTATTTTGGAAAATTGGGCGGAGTAACTGTTTCCGGAGGTGAACCCTTATTACAAACCAAAGCTTTAATTCCATTATTTAAGACCTTAAAAGAATCTGGAATACATACTAACATTGATACAAATGGTTCTGTATTTAATGATAAGGTAAAATTGCTTTTAGACGAATATTCTGATCTTATTATGGTGGATATAAAACACACTAACGAAGATGGTTTCTATTACCTAACCGGAGGCAGTAATCTATCAAAGAATATGGACATCATTCAACATAGAGAGAAATCAGAAAAGGCATTCTGGCTTCGTTATGTTCTTATTCCCGGAATTACAGATGACGTTAAGGAACTCATTAAACTGGGAGAAACTTTTAAGAACTTCAAATTCCTTGAGAAAATTGAAATACAACCATACCATAAACTAGGTACTCATAAATGGGAAGCGTTAGGAAATGATTACATGTTAAATCATATTGATGAAAACACTCCGGAACAACTGGAAAAAGTAAAAAAGATCCTCACTCCTTATTTTAAAGAAGTGAAGATTAACTAGCTACTAAAAAAACGTATAAAACTAAAGTTAAAATTACGACAACAATATGAGCTTATTTACCCCTCCTGAAATTATTAAAATTGCAGGTGAATCTGCAATGCAAAAAGATAAATATTCAGTAAAAAAAATATTAACACTGGCATTTATGGCAGGTGCATATATCGCATTTGGCGGACTACTTTCTATTCTTATAGCTGGAGGGATGCCTGAAGTTACAGCCAAAAATCCGGGGATTACCAAATTTGTTTTTGGTGCTGCTTTCCCTGTAGGACTGATGATGGTTGTTATGGCTGGAGCGGAACTATTCACTGGCAACAATGCGTACTTTATGCCTAATGTTTTGAGCAAAAGGCAAAAATGGACTGCCCCGATTCGCAACTGGAGTTTAGTATATATTGGTAATTTCTTTGGGGCTATTTTTGTAGCTTATTTTTTAACTCATTTAACTGAAGTTGTAGGTTCGGACCCGTGGACAAAAACCATTATTAATATTGCAGAGGCTAAAACGTCTAATCCTTTTTATAAAACCTTTTTAAAAGGAATTGGAGCAAACTGGCTAGTATGTCTGGCTTTATGGATGGGTATGTCAGCTCAGCATACGAGTGGGAAAATAATGGGTATCTGGTGGCCAGTAATGACATTTGTAGCTTTGGGATTTGAGCACTCTATTGCAAATATGTTTTTTATTCCTTTAGCGATATTCGAAGGTGCACCTATTACATGGGGGGCATTTATTGTAGATAATTTAATCCCTGCTACTATTGGTAACATTGTTGGAGGCGCATTTTTTGTTGGTACGTTATACTGGTATGCATACGAAAAACAATCATCCAACAATAAATAATCCTCTGCTTGCAATGAAATAAAGAACCATAAAAAAAATAAAAGTAAGTACTTAGCTACATCCTACATACCAATTTTTCCTATTTTTACAGGAAATTCTATTTAAATGGACAACGCTAATATACAATCCTCACTTAACCAATTATCAACTCTTTTAAAAGGAGATGTTTCATACGATAATGTTTATATTGCTCAATTTGCAACGGATGCATCTGCTTACAGAGAGAAACCATTAGGGATTGTATGGCCTAGAGATAAAGCCGATTTAGATCTTATTGTTGAGTTTGCACAAGAGCATAAAATTGCTCTAATTCCTCGCGGCGCAGGTACTTCATTAGCGGGTCAGGTTGTTGGAAACGATTTGGTGGTAAATACATCAAAATACATGAACCGAATTATTGAACTCAACCAGGAAGAAAGTTGGATAATGGTTGAGCCTGGTGTTGTCCTTGATGAATTAAACAAATACCTTGAAGCACATGGTTTATTTTTTGGACCGGAAACATCAACATCAAGCAGGTGTACGCTTGGTGGAATGGTAGGAAACAATTCCTGTGGCTCACACTCGCTAATTTACGGAAGTACCAGAGATCATTTGCTTGAAGTTCATGGATATTTAGCCAATGGACAGGAAGTTATTTTTAAAGAACTGAACGAAAAAGAGTTCCAACAAAAATGCAAACTAGAAACACTTGAGGGTGATATATATCGCGAGGTCAATGAAATTTTAAGTGATAACCATAATATAAAAGAGATTTTTAAAGAATACCCTCATCAATATATCAAAAGAAGAAATACGGGATATGCACTTGATATATTAGCAGGAATGCAACCTTTTGATAAAGAAGGTGTACCTTTTAACATGAGCAAATTAATTGCTGGCTCAGAAGGAACATTGATGGTTATTCATAAAGTAAAATTAAACCTTGTCCCCACTCCTCCAAAACACAAAGCATTATTATGTGCTCATTTTAATAGCTTAAATGAATCTCTGGAGGCCAATATTCTTGCTTTAAAACATCATCCTAGAGCTGTGGAGTTGATTGATGATAAAATCATTGATTTGGCAGGAAAAAGTACAGCTCAACATAGTAACCGATTTTTTATTACTGGAAAACCTGCAGCACTGCTTGTAATTGAATTTGCAGAAGATAACCAAGAAGCTCTGGATCAAAAAATCAAAACCCTCATCTCTGAATTCCAAAAGAATGAAATGGGATTTGCTTATCCAGTGGTTGATTCAAAAAATATGGGCAGAGTTTGGGCTTTAAGAAAATCAGGTCTAGGCGTACTTTCAAATATGAAAGGAGATGATTTGCCTGTTGCTGTTATAGAGGATACTGCACTTCATCCTAAAGACTTGCCTGCTTATGCAAAAGACATTAAGGATTTACTTTCGTCATTTAACAAAGAATGTGTGTTTTATGCACATGTTGGCTCAGGTGAACTACACCTAAGGCCTGTTTTAAACTTAAAAGATCCGCAGGATATTATCCTATTTAGAAAAATTGCTAAAGAAACAGCCCTCTTAGTTAAAAAATATAAGGGTTCATTAAGTGGAGAACATGGTGATGGTAGATTAAGAGGAGAATTTATCCCTTTAATGATTGGAGACATTAATTATAAGCTGCTACTTAGAATTAAAAAGGCATTTGATCCTGAAGATCTTTTAAACCCAAATAAAATTGTCAATACCCCTCCAATGAGTACCTCTTTAAGGTATCGACTTCCAAATGAGAAAAAAATATTTAAAACAGTATTTAATTGGGATGATACAGAGGGCATTGTCAGAGCTACGGAAAAATGCTCAGGTTCGGGAGACTGTCTTAAATCAGATATTATTGGTGGCACCATGTGTCCTAGTTATATGGCTTCAAAAGATGAAAAGCTTTCAACAAGAGGACGAGCAAATGTGCTAAGAGAATATTTTACTGGAACCCTGGATTCTGATAACCTTTACCTTGAAGAGGTTTATGATGTATTAAGTCTTTGCTTATCTTGTAAAGCCTGTAAGTCTGAGTGCCCATCCGGTGTTGATATTGCTAAACTAAAAGCTGAGTTTTTACAATATTATTACAACCAGAAAGGTACTCCAACAAGTGCGATATCTGTAGGATACTCTCCTGTTATAAATCGTTTATTTTCATTTACCCCCTGGATATACAACTTTGTTGTTGGGGCACCTCTTTTAAGTAAAATACTTCAGGGAATGCTTGGTTTTTCAACCAAACGAAGTATACCCAAAATGTCAAACAGAACGCTTAAGACCTGGGCTAAATGGCATACAAAAGCTGTAGCAAAACACAGAACAGTTTATCTGTTTGCAGATGAATTTACCAACTACCTGGAAAGTGATCTTGGTGTTAAAACAATTCTTTTACTAGAAAAATTAGGTTATCGTGTAGTCGTTCCTCAACATATTTATAGTGGAAGAACTTATATATCTAAAGGTTTAATAAAAAAAGCCAGAAAAATAGCCAACAAAAACATAGAGCTATTATCTCCGATGGTTTCAAAATTAAGCCCTCTGATTGGAATTGAACCATCAGCTGTATTAACATTTCGAGATGAGTACATGAATTTAGTGAAGGATGATTTAAAAGGAGAAGCTATTAAGATTAAAAGAAACACATATACTATTGAAGAGTTTTTAGCTAATGAAATGAATAAAGGTCGTATTAGTAAGGATAGTTTTACCAAAGAAACCAAAGAGATTAAGTTTCATGGTCACTGTTATCAAAAAGCACTTTCCTCAACTAAGTATGTACAACAAGTTTTGTCTTTTCCAGAAAATTATACTGCTGTAGAAATTGATTCCGGATGTTGTGGAATGGCTGGCTCTTTTGGGTATGAAAAGAAATCCTATAGCTTATCAATGAAAATTGCAGAGATGAAACTATTGCCTGAAGTAAGAAATACAGAACTTTCAACTTTAATTGCAGCTTCAGGTACATCTTGCCGACACCAGATTAAGGATGGAACAGGAAGAGAAGCTCAGCATCCCATTGAAATTTTATATGAGGCCTTATTATAGTTATTTCAACTACTAAAGAATAAAATTCTTTGGAGGAATAATTTTTATCTATCAATATTCCTCCGAAGGCATCTTAAAAGAGTTTCCGATTATATTATAACTATAACCTTTAATTACACCAATTCAACAACAGGTTTCATACCCATTACAATAATATCATCAACTTGCTCAAAATCACCCATCCACTCTTCTAATTTTTGATGTAAAATCGCTTTTTGATCTTCTGCTGGAAGTTTATGAATATTTAGTAATAAGTGTCTGAATCTTCTATATTTAAACTTCTTACCCTCAGCCCCTCCAAACTGATCAGCATAACCATCTGAAAAAATGTAGAAGGTATCATTAGGTTCTATAGCGATTTCATGCTTAGAATAATGTAACTCTGTATTGGATAAATATCCTATAGCAAAACGATCTCCTTTGTAAACAAAAATCTCATTATTCCGAACCAGGTAAAGTGGACTAAATGCACCTGAGTAAGTTAACTTACGATTCTTTTTATCTATAACACAAAGCGCAATATCCATCCCATCATTTACAGGCTGTTTTCGGCTATCGTTGCTATCCGCATCTTTTTTAAAGGTTGAAATAACTTCCTTGCTTAGTTGATCCAAAATCATGGCAGGACATGTTAAATCTGTTGAAGTAAGAATACTCTTTAACATATCATAAGCTATTATTGACATAAAAGCACCCGGAACTCCATGACCGGTACAATCAACTGCGGCCACATATAAATTATCATCTTTTTCAAACAACCAATAAAAATCACCACTTACCAGATCTTTGGGGCGATAGTATATAAATGAATCAGGTAAAGAGGATTTAATTTTCTTTTCATCAGGTAATATAGACTCCTGAATTCTTTTTGCATAATAAATACTATCCGTTAAACTTTGGTTTATTTTTGATAGCATTTCTTTTTGTGCCTCAATCTTTTTCTTATCTATCGCTTTTTCTTCCAATGATTTATAGGCACTCTTATAGTGCCTTATTCTATAATTAATAATAGACTGCACCAGGAATATTAATGCTATAAGATAAAATGCATAAGCATAATTCGACATCCATATTGGTGGTGTAATCTTGATAGAAATATTAATTGGATTCTCTGTCCATTCATACTCACTATTAGCACCTTTTATATGAAGTACATATTCTCCTGAAGGTAAATCTGAAAAATCAACTTCATTTTCGGTTGTGATAGTACGCCAGTCATCATCAAATCCTTCCAGATAAACCTGAAACTTATTCCTTAACGGATCTGTAAATTCCAAAGCAGCATATCTCACTTTTAAATTAGAGCTTTTTCTATACTTTAGTAATATCTCCTTTTCATCTCCTCTGAACTCACTTATCATCTTTCCTTTATGATAAAGCTCCATAGCTGTAATTACAACATTGGGTTTGCTATGATTAAATTTCAGTGAATCCTGATTAAGATGTGCAACTCCACTTACGCCTCCAAAATAAATTACTCCATCATGATCAATAGCTGTTGCATTTTTATTAAACACGTACCCAGGTAAGCCATCATTTAGATCGTAATTAAAAATAATTTCATTTTTATCAATTAACGAAATTCCTTTATTTGTTCCAATCCAAATACCCGCTTCATCATAAACAACACTGTTTATCATATCATTGGCCATACCATTTAGATGTGAATAATATCCAATTTTCTCTTTTATCTTATCATAGTAGCTGATTCCAGACATGGTACCAAACCAAATTTTTCTTCTGTCATCTTCTGTTATAGATAGAATATGGTTACCTGTTAAAAGCGGAAGAGAATCGTTGATATTGTTAAGATGCTCAAAACCTGTAAAAACTTCATTTTTACGGTCTATATAATTTACTCCATTATTTGTACCAATCCACAATAAACCTTCTGAGTCGTTATAAATTACATTAACCTCATCACCACAAATTGTTTTCTCATCATCATCATCTGAAAAATAACTCACCACTTTAAATCCATCATATCGATATAATCCAAACTGGGTTCCAAACCAAATATTACCTCTGTAATCCTCTTCAATTGAATTAATGGCATTTTGATTTAATAGTGATGATATTTCTACGTCATTTAAATTAGTAAAAGGAGAAATTGTTCCTCTATCCTTATAATAAATATAAATACCATTAGCTGTACCAATCCATAGTCTCTGCTTTGAATCCTGACACATACTCAAAACAATATCTTTATTTTCTTTGTATAAAGAATAGTTTACCGGATAATTATAAATATCCTGCGCTTGAGGGTCCACAATTTTAATTCCCTTATTGGCTGTTCCCAACCAGATTTTTCCTCCGTCATCAATATGAATTGATCTAACGTCACAATCTTGAAGTTCTTTTAACTCTTCATTTTTGCTGGATAGAGCTTTGAATTTCTTCGGTTTAAAATCAACCTTTATTAAACCATTATACTTGGTTCCTACCCAAAGCAATCCAGACTTATCTTCAATCAGAGCAGTTACTTCTTTATCGGTTATTAAATTACTAGGCTTATTGTAATAATCAGTTGGATTATATTTTAAATTTTCATTTTCATAATCAAATGTAAGTAAGTGTAATCCGGTATTTGTTCCTAACCAAACACCACCGGAAGAATGTACTACTGCACATTGTACAATACAGTGCTTATAGTTAGTGATGTCCTCTTTTGACAATTCATATAATCCTGAATCATTTTTTGAACATTCAAAAACACCTCCGCTTCCGCCTATTAAAATTGATTTTTGAGATAGTGGGAGAATAGTTGTAATTGATCCAAAAGAACTTAAAAGAGGATCAGAACTTCTTTCAAATTGTATTCTTTCGTACAGCTTTTCTTGTTTATTAAACTGAGAAATTCCATCGTTAGTACCTACCCATAAATATGATAACGATTTATGGAAAATAGGAACATTAGTACTACTATGATGTTTGAAAATATTACTATACAAGCTATACTTTACAAGTTGGCTTGATTTAGTATTAAAATTTATAAGAAAGTTATCAGTCTTAATCCATAAGGTTGAGTCAATATCAAACGATATTCCAAGGATATTATCTTCCGGTAAATTAACATTATTATACCCCTTAGAGGAGTACTCTGTAAATTTTTCTGTTTTTCTGTTCCACTTATTTAAACCATTACCTATAGTGCCAATCCACAAATCACCGTTTGCATCTTCTGTAATACACTGAATACTATTTCCGGAAATTGATGTCTGATCGCCTATTTCGTGCCTATATACTTCAAATGAATAACCATCGTACCGGTTTAAACCATCTTGAGTTCCTATCCATAAAAAACCTCTGCTATCCTGAAATAAAGTATTGATTGAATTTCCTGACAATCCATCCTGCACTGACAAGGAAGAATAGGTTGCTTCTAGTTTAATATCAGAGGCTTGAGCAATTCCAAAGCATCCAACACTTAACAGAATTATTAATAAAAAACAATTACTGAATTTATATTTGTAACCAGTTAAAATAATAGCTCCCATATTAGATGCTAAAAGTAATAATTCAAATCAATAATTCTCTAGCTTTAAAATAAAAACAACCTTTTTTTAATATCCTTCACATAAAATCAAATGGTTCAATTAAAACACTTAAAAGTTAAATTAAGCCTGCTATTTTAAATTAGCTTTCTCCATAAACCAGCCCAAATTTTGAGACTTAGGACGTTCAATAGGTAAACCATATAATCTATCCCAAATCAATTGAGTTAAAACTCCTAATGCTCTTGAAACACCAAAAAGAACCGTATAAATAGGAAATTCGGTAATTCCATAACTGCTTAATAATGATCCTGAAATTGCATCTACATTAGGCCATGGATTTTTAACTTTTCCTGTGGCCTGTAAAACATCCGGAACTACATTATATATTTTATTTACTAATTGGATATATGGAGCATCCGGCACATATTTATTAGCAAAATCTAATTGCACCTGAAATCGTGGATCTGTTTTTCTCAAAACAGCATGTCCATATCCTGGTATAACATGCCCTTTTGCCAAAGTTTCTTCTGCATATTTTTTAATTTGTGCTTCACTTGGATCATCATTACCAATCTCTCTTTTCATTTTATTAATCCAATGCATTACATCCTGATTGGCCATTCCATGTAGTGGTCCTGCTAATCCATTCATACCTGCAGAAAAGCTATAATATGGATTTGAAAGTGCTGAACCTACCAAGTGAGTTGCATGAGCTGATACGTTTCCACCTTCATGATCTGAATGAATCAACATATACAAACGCATCAATCTTTTTGCATCTTCAGTTTTATGCCCCATCATATGTGCTAAATTTCCAGCCCAATCAAGAGATGGATCAGGAGGAATATGATCACCTTGATGAAAAACTCGTCTATAAATATAAGCTGCAATAATAGGCAACCTGGAAATTAAGTCCATTACTCCTTCATAAGTAGGATCCCAATAATCCTTCTTGTCCATTCCTACAAGGTATGCCTTTCTGAATTGCGATTCTGTTGACATTGCCAAAATAGCCGTATTAAACTGAATCATTGGGTGGGCATCTTTAGGCAAAGATTCAATTACATCATAAACATGAGGAGGAATTCCCTGTGCTCTTTGAGCCCATTGTTCACTAATATATCTAACATCATCATTTGTTGGCAGTTCTCCTGTTAGCATCAGGTAAAATATACCTTCTGGAAGAGGTTCTCCATCTTCATGAATTTTAGGTAAAATATTTTTTAGTTCAGGAATTGAATACCCCCGAAATCGAATTCCTTCTTCCGGATCAAGTTTTGAAGTACAAGTCATTAAACTTACCACTCCTTTCATTCCTGTTAAAACCTGAGACATTGTAACATCCTGTATTTTAACGTCTCCGTACTCTTTAACTAGTTGCCTAACTTTTTGTGCTTTAGGGATAGCTATCTGTAGTAATTTTTCTTTTAAGTAATCCATAGATTCGTAATTTGATTCTTATAAATATAACAAATTAAAAACAGGAAAACACAAATATTGTTTAATGAAAAAAGGGTATCCATAGGACACCCTTTAATTTTTAAATGATTTATGCGATCATTCAATATTATTTTATAACGACTTGAAGTATTAAACTCCTTTCTTCATCTTAATTTTTGATAGAAACCCGCATTATTTTACTATCCCAATAACTGCTTTATTTATTTCTCGAATTCTATCTTCATCTATTTTAATTTGTTTTCTGTCATAAGTCATTAAACCATTTACTTCAACCTCAACATCTGTTGTTTGAGTGTAAACGGCCCCGGCATAACCAGCTTTAACAAATTGCTGTAGTTGTTTTGCAAATCTAACATACTCATCAGTAACTTCTTTTGATGATTTAAACTGGACATAACCCCAGTTTCTATCAGGTGTCCACAAATGATCTTTTAAAACTAAACCAATACCTCCATATTCACCTAAAACTGTTGCTCTTTGTGCATCAAACATTTTCATTGCCGGACCAGGATAATGATGAATATCTAAAATATCACCAACTGGATAATGATTACCACCACTGGCAGGATTAACCAATCTTGATGGATCATACTTCTTTGTCCATTTTACAATTTCCTCTGTTTTAAATTGCCCCCATCTCTCATTAAATGGAACCCAGACAACAATACTTGGATACGAATACAAATAATCCATGATATCTTTCCATTCCTTACGATAAATCTCTTCTGATCGCTCTGTTCTGTTTAACTCTACTCCATCAAAGTATTTAAAATTTTGCCATTCCGGTTCTCTATCACCGTTAGGCATATCCTGCCAAACCAACATCCCCATTTTGTCGCAATACGTATACCATCGAGCTGGTTCAACCTTAACATGCTTACGAATCATATTAAATCCCCAGTCTTTAGTTTTTTGAATATCATAAACCAAGGCCTCATCAGTTGGAGCAGTGTATAATCCATCTGGCCACCATCCCTGATCTAATGGTCCGAAATGAAAAATATTTTTATTATTGAGTTGAAAGCGCATGATTCCATTTTCATCCCTACCCATTGAAACTTTACGCATAGCAAAATAACTATTTACCTTGTCTATTACTTTTCCATTTCTCGATAATGAAACTTCTATATCATATAAGAAAGGTGAAGCAGGACTCCAAAGTTTTGGATTATCTAATTTAATTTCCACATCATTGGATACTTCGGCCTTTGCAACTTGAATAATTTTACCATTATCTTTTACCTTAACCTCAATAACATCTCCAAATGTACTTCCTGCAACACATGCTTTTACAGCAACCTTATTATTATCAATATCAGGAGTATTTTTCAATTGAACAATATGTTTTTCAGGTACTGGCTCCAGCCAAACCGTTTGCCATATTCCTGTTACTGGAGTATACCAAATTCCTTCCGGCTTGTTTACTTGCTTTCCTCTTGGTTGTGGACCTTTGTCTGAGGGATCCCAAACACTTACAATGATCTTCTGCTCACCTTTGACTAAAAAAGGTGTTATATCAAAAGAAAAAGGAGCATAACCACCTTCATGACTTCCGACTTTAACATCATTAATCCAAACATCTGCTTTCCAATCTACAGCACCAAAATGTAACAATACATTTTGCCCTTTCCATGAAGAAGGAACCGTAAACTTTCTTTTATACCATAATAAATTATCTTCTCCAACTGTTTTTTGCACTCCACTTAAACTGGATTCTACAGCAAAAGGCACAAGAATATTACCATCATACTTTTGGGGCTGCTTATTGAGTTTATTTTCGATGGCATACTCCCATAAACCATTCAGGTTTTTCCATTGAGTTCGTTCCATTATTGGGCGTGGATACTCCGGAAGTACATTCTCCGGATTTAACTGCTCACCCCATATTGTTTTAATCTTATCTCCTGCTGGCTTCCATTGTGCAATGGAATTTATACAAGCCATTGTAAACAAGAATATAATTATCTTATTTTTCATATGTTTATTTTTCTTTCAATTACTATATGGAACTCTCAAGAAAATTAATCATCCTCCTGTATGAAAAATTGGATAATTAAATTTTACATGGTCGTTTCATATTATCTATTTTTATTAAACAGATCTACCATCTTATATCAACAACATCTACTTTACCGAGAATTTATACTCAGATACTGTTTTATAGGTACTTTCCGGATCTAATGTAATTGATGGAAATTCAGGCTGATTTGGAGTATCCGGAAAATGTTGAGTCTCCAGGCAAAATGCAGTTCTAAAATCATCTTTCACGCCACTTTTAAAAGTATTTTTAGACTGCATAAAATTCCCACTGTAAAACTGCAAACCAGGTTCTAATGTATATACATCCAGTTTAATGCCAGATATATCTCCAATTACGCTTGCAACTAATTGTAAAGCACCCTCTGTTTTTTGATTCAGAACGTAATTATGATCATACCCTTTACCAAATTTTAATTGTTGATTTAAAACGGTATCTAATCTTGAACCAATAGTGGTTAAGGTTCTGAAATCAAATGGAGTATTTTCTACTGAAACTAATTCACCGGTAGGAATTAAATTTTCATCAACAGGTGTATACTTATCTGCATCAATCATCAATTGATGATTCGTAATACTACCACTCCCCTCTCCATTCAGGTTAAAAAATGCATGATTCGTAAGATTTACAGGTGTCCTTTTATCTGTTTGTGCTTTATATGAAATTCGTAAACCATTTTCTGAAGTCAATAAATAAGCTACTTCAACCTTTAAATTTCCAGGAAATCCTTCAGTCCCATCCTCAGAAAAGTAGTTCAAAATTAATGATGAATCTGTAGACTGTTTTACATCCCAAACTACATCCTGAAATCCTTTTACTCCACCATGTAATGTGTTAACTCCATTATTCGTTGGCAAAGTATATTCAACTTCATCCAACATAAATTTTCCGTTGGCAATTCTATTTCCAACCCTACCAATCAAAGCTCCAAAATATGGTTCTGTTGAGTTTTGATAATCCTCTAAGGAACAAAATCCTACAACAACGTCAACAGCTGTTCCATTTTTATCAGGTACCCATAAACCAACAATTCGTCCCCCATAATTGGTAATCGCTACCTTAAGTCCTTTCGAATTCTTGAGCCAGTATAAATCTGTAGTTTTACCTTCAATTTCTTTCTGGAAACGTTCTTGCTTCAGGCTACATTCTTTGTTTGTTATTGTATCATTGTTCTCTTTTGACACTACCTGACATCCAACTGCCAATATCAAAAATAAAAATATGAATAGGCTAATATACTTTCTCATCTCTTAATTAAAAATTGGAATATTTAAATTATTTACCCCCGGAGTATTTCCTTTTACTTCAGGCCACCCTTCTACCCATTCAATTTTATCCAACATCAACACTCTTCCTGTAGGATTATTAACATCAACAGCATGATAAAATACCCAGTCAGTACCTTCATCATCAGCAACTATTTCAGAATTATGACCTGTACCTACAAAATGCTCATTCTTTTTTATAAGGATTTCATGATGGTTATCTATCATAGGTAAACCTTCTTTGTCGACATAAGGTCCTAATAGTTCTTCTGATCGACCAACAACAGTTGTATAAGTACTGTTAACTCCTTCACAACAGGTTCCTGTTGAGGCAAACATATAGTAATACCCATCTCTTTTATGAATATAGGTTCCTTCATATGCTGTGCCTGCTATTTGAACTTTTTCAGCACCTTCTTTTATTCTTAAACCATCTGAAGAAAGTTCTATAGCATATATACCTCTAAAGCTACCCCAGAAAAGAAACTTACTCCCATCTTCTTCTATATAAAAAGGATCTATTGAGTTTTGAACATCAATTTCATTACTTCTAAAAATCTTTCCCTGATCTGTAAACGGACCTTCAGGATCATTACTTGTTGCCACACCTATCCCACAAGTCCATTCACCACCCCAAACCGACATTGAATAATACATTACATATTTTCCATCGATTAAATTGATATCAGGAGCCCAGATACCAGCTTTAGGTTCAAAATCGGGTCGGGTTTCATCAGTAAATGCAGTACCTCTGAATTTCCAATGAATTAAATCTTCTGATCGATAAATAGGAACATTACGTATATCCTCTGTGGCATATAAATAAAAACTTCCATCCTCTGCTTTAACTATTGTAGGATCTGGTAAACTCCGGTTTATTACCGGATTATCATATAAAGGTGTTTCATTAACTTTGGTATCCTGACTACAATTAGAGCATCCAACTATAGAGGAAACCATCGTTAAAAGGAAAAATATCTTTCTCATTTTTCAAACATTTATTTTTTCATAAATTTCTCGGCACTTCCGGTACTAAGCAGTTCCCACAATGAAGCCACAGTCCACCCAGGTGCAAAATAGTTATTGTAAAAACCTTTACCATTTTTACCGTAATCCCAATTGGTATGCTGAACCACTTCCGGATAATAACCTATTCTTTCTATTCCACACATATGACCTTTGAACGGTAATAATTGCATCATGCTTGTTTTAATGACATCGGCAAAAGCAGTAAAACGTGGTTCATCAGTAGTTTTATCCAGCCATGTAAGTACATCAACCAATTCAAAAATGAAAACATCTATATGGTTATTTTCAACTGACACATTACCCCAACCTCTGGATTTTAAACCAATATCACCTAACATCTGTCCCTGAGCAAAAGGAACGTCCCAGGTATAATACCATGAAAGTGCAAAATAGGTAGCTTTTTTAGCCAAAGCTGTATATTTTTCACGCTCTTTTCCTTTTGTTGCTAGGGCTAAATAATACATGGCTGTAGATGCATATAAAGAAGCTTCTTTGTCTTCGCAATTTGCGTCTAAAGTAGAGGAAAAGTAATCTGATTTTGAAATAATTTCTGACTCAAGATAATTACCAGTCTTTTTTGCAATGGCTAAATAGGTTTTATTTTTAAAATATTTTGATGCCATAACTAAAGGCAAGGTTGCTGATGGTGTACTTCCTCCACTTGCATCTATCACACTACCATTATTATCGAACTTACGAGGAAAACTTCCATCTGCATTTTGAATGGCCATAAAATTAGACAATAACGATTTTATGCGAGCTTCCCATTCCGGATGTTTACGACCCTTAGAGTTTTCATATTTCAGGTAATGCATAATAGCATATATTCCTTCAGACTGGCGACGAATACTATAAACCTTTGTTTCATCGTTATGATCAAAATGAACAAACTCTCTGAAATATCCCGTTGAAGTAAAGCCATTTTTAAGATAACTATCAAAGATCTTATTAGCATTTTCTTTCATTGTGTCAATACCTTTCTCTTCGGCATATTCCAAGGCAAAATAGGCATTCAACAATACTCTTCCTATAAAACCAATTTCAGCACCTCCATTGTTTGAACAATCATAAGTTAACAAATGAATACCGGAATAATAATTAAGGTCTTTCTTTTCGGTATAACCTTCAGTAAAGAAGTTTGATAAAGTTTGTTTTACAAAATCGTAATTATAATCGAGCTGCACTGTTTGAGGTTTAAAACTATCATAGGAATATGTCCAAACATCGCTTACAAAACCAGAGAAGTCTGAAGATTTCCCTTTATTTACTTTCCATGATAAGGTTTTAGTCTGACCCTTTTCCAGTTTTTCAAAAGCAGTTACAGACGGAGCCAATGTTAACTTACGGATATATGTTTTAGGGTTCTCCTGATATGGAAAACCAAACGATAGCCATGTTTTACCTTCAATATTTTCAAATCCTGTGAATCCCAAGTCACTTGGTGAAGACAGAATCACTTCTCCAGCATGAATGGCACTATAAGCTGCATTTTCAATTTTACTACTTCTTAAAACAGTATAATACTCACCAGTTTTTTCATTATATACACCTGTTAAGGGAGTACTCAAACGATCCTCACGAACCAACCAGCTATCACTTGTATGAAATGAAGGTGCTTCTTTAGGTGATCTTAAGTTTCTTCGATACCAAAAACCGGGCATCAAAAACTGACAATCTTCATGCATAAAACCACCTGCTTGTACACTCTGTTTAAAATTAAAGTACACATCGTCTAATGCTGTAATAGTAATAGAGTAAGTTTGCTCACCTGCATTTTCATCAACTTTTGCCTTAATCTTAACAGGTAATTGTTCATTACTAAAATAGTCTATGTATGAACCACTTTTTTCAACATCTAAACTATAAGTAATTGCGTTATTACCCGGCGTTTTTAATTGCAACCAAGCCTTTAAGCTTTGAGCTCTGGAAATCCCTGCCAACATGGCAAATATACAGACCAATAAAAATACCTTTTTTATATTCCTTGACATATCATTCATTTTATTAGATTCAATTTTGTTCTATTTGCGCCAACTTATCTGGCAATTACTTTAACCCATGAACATGGATTTTCAGCCGTACTATTTGCGATCCATTCGTAAATTTTACTTCCAGATTTATTTGAATAAGCCAACCCCACATTTACCCTGAAATTTTCTGCTTTGCCCCATTCCAACTCGTCAAAAGGAACTTTCAATTCAAATAAATAACTATTTCCTTTTTCTTGTTTCACAATCCACTCCGATGAGGTTTCTGTGGCCTTCCAATCTGCACCCTTTCTAACATAAGAATCAGCTTTTGCTAAAGGTGTTAATACCCATTTATGCAAAATAGCCGCATCTTCTGAACCCCAATTATTAAAAGGATCAAGCATGATAATTAGCTCTGATTTCTGAAGATCTGTTTCTTCCTCTAACATCAATTTTGCTGCAAAGCACAGATTTTTTCCATCTTGCTTTACTCCTACTTTTACCTGATTTGGACTTGTATGACCAACAAATAATGGCAATTCTCCCCATTCCTCGTCTTCAACAGATCCTTCAACTTTAATATTAGAAGATTGTAAGTTAAACTCCGGAATGATGTATCCTTTTATAAGCCATACACCGCAGGATGAACTGGAAAAATTTGTACTACTTACAGCTATTATTGTATTTTCATTTAACATACCTAATGCATTCCATTTCGCTTCTTTATCTAAAGGCACATCAAACGGACGCGTTTGCTTTGTAAAACGTCTGGCATTTTCATCACTAATGGCCACTTCCATAGTAGAAAGCTCCCAATTGGAATTTCTTTTATATGTGGTTTGATAAGATAAAAATGAAATTCCGTCAGGTCCTGCAGTCAAATATGGCGCCCCAGCATATATTGCATCCGGATATTCTTTATCTAAAGCACTATTCCTATTGTTAGACTGAGCTAAAATTGGACTAGCCCATGCATTATTTACAGAGGTTCTTACAGTATATGGTTTAAATTGACCAGATAAATTGTCCTCAATAGCAACCACTATTTCATCATCTAATAGCATAGGTACTGGCATTCCATCTCTATGATTTGCTCTGAAACTTACCTCAGTAATTTCATTACTCCAGGAGATTCCACTATCTAATGATTTTAACATCGATATATTTTGCTCGTCACTTTGCATAAAAGGTCCTTCATTTGCAAAATATACCTGAACCTCGCCAGTAGGTATTTGAAGAAAAGCGGGTTCCCAGCATCCATTATTAAAAGTTGTTCCAGCCTCATAAATTACATCTGCATCAGACCATGAAACTCCGTTATCTACACTGCGCTTTATGGCAATTGCAAAAGGAACAATGCCGCCATCCACTGGACGATAATTGCAAGCAATTAAAATAGTACCATCAGCCAACTCGATAAGCTCGCCATTTGACATATTAACAAAAGTAGATTGACCAGTCTTGTTGGTTTGTTGCTGTTTTTCAAACAAGATTATAGGTTCTGACCATGTTCTACAATCATCATTACTCTTTACATATTCAATATTCCCCTGAGTTTCATAAGTTATCCAAACTGTTCCATCTTTTAATTTATGCACTCTTGGATATCCTGCCCAAGTTAATGAACGCTCTTCTTGCGGAGCAATTCGCTGCAGTGATTGATAATCCCAAGCTATTCTTACTCCATCAACATATTCAGTTATTTCTTTTTTATATTGAGGTTCTTCATCACTTTTGTTAGAACATGACGAACAACTTATCAATGATCCTATCAGAAATAAACCCAGCAATTGATACACTCCGAAATATTTAACCATATTAGTTTTTTATTACCGGAGTTATATATTCACTTTCTACTTCCATCACATCAATATCTTCCTGACCTGATTTAAATATTACTTTTGAAATATACATTTTACGGGGATGTATACTTTGTGCACTATTATGAGCATGAAAAACTTTATACAAAGCACCATCTTTACTATAAAATAACGCACTATGCCCTACACCAATTAACTGCCCCGGACTTTGTAATATTGGATTTCCATCATACTTCGCCCAAGGTCCATAAGGACTTTCTGATGTAGCAAATCCAACTCCATACATTGGACTTTCATAACTATTAGCAGAATAAGTCATATAATACAAACCATTATGTTTTATTACAAATGGTCCTTCATTCACTCTTGGCCACACCTCTTCCCAGGCTTGCGACACATTAATACATTTAGTAAAAGTTTCCTGTTTTACGCCCATTAAATCATCAGTCATCTCTGCAACCCAAACATTATTTCCATCATTAAAACGAACAAAATACATATAGGCTTTCCCATCTTCATCAATAAACAGACTATTATCTATGCTTTTTTCTTCCTGAATAATTGGGACTTTGTTTTCCTGCACAAAAGGACCTAAAGGAGAATCTGATGTTGCAACACACGTGTGTTCGTCAGCTGAAAAATACATATAAAACTTGCCATCAATTTCATAAACTTCCGGTGCCCAAAACCAACGATCTCCCCATACATCATCTTTATACAAAGCTAAATTATCATGTGCAAGAGAAGGTATTTGCCAATGCTCCATATCATCAGATGTATAGACAACAATACCATCAGGAGATTGTGTTCCATACGCATAGTAAGTTCCATTATGCAATAAAATAAACGGATCACCTAAAGGCACTTTAGGATAAGAAACCGGATCATCAATACTTCCATTATCATTGGCATTGCACGAAACAAAAGAAAAAAAACACAACAAACTCTGTAATATTGATATTGCAACTACTCTATTCATAAATCAATACTTTTAAATTCAGGTTACAATTAAATTTGCAACCTGAATCATTCATAAAAATGTTTATCTGCTAATAGTTTGGATTTTGTTGTAATCCGGCATTATTATCTATTTCGTTTGAAGGTATTGGAAGACTAGAATGTCTGCCAATTACAAAATTGTTAAAATCAGAATCTCTTTGTTTTAACTCTTCTAAACCTGCACTTGTATCAAATAAGCCCCAACGCTTTAAATCAGCCCATCGTTGTCCTTCGTGACACAACTCTAATGAACGCTCAACTTGTAAACGCTTTAAAAATGCTGTTTTATCCGCTGCTGCCTCTGGATGATTAACCGCTAATTCAGGCATATTAACACGAGCACGAATTTCATTTACTAAATCAACAGCTTCATTTAAGCTTCCTGATGCGGTATTTGCCAAACACTCCGCATACATTAACATCACATCAGCATAACGAATCAACCGAATATTAATAGGATTGTGGTAATCCTCATAATCTCTGTAATAATCAGATGCATATTTTCTAATAAACACTCTCCCTTTGTAGTTATCCTGTTGCCAAGCTCCCATGTCTCTACTATACATTCTGTCATTATCGGCAAAATCTACATCCATCCCTTCATAAAACAAGCTTGTCTTTAACCTGATATCATACTCACCATCATTATTTAATTCATTCTTGAACTCATCCACTAACCAACTTCTTGCTTCACCATCAGTCCAACCAATTCCCGGAGGTCCAAAAAATTGTGCTCTGTTTTGGCCTAAATTTGGATCAATATCAAAATCTCCATCTCCTGCCGGTGCTTTATGTACATCTGAATACTGTAATTCAAATACCGACTCAATATTATTTTCTGCTAAATGAGTAAAATTATCTTTAAAGTTATTTGCTAACCCATAGTACTGTGATCCTTCACCATTAACTAACCACTCTAACTCTTGTCTTGCAGCTTCCCAATCATGCTGTTGCATTAAACATTTTGCCCTTAAAGCTTTTGCTGCTCCAATTGTTGCACGCCCTTTGTTTGTATCATCCCAACTTGCAGGTAACATACTAATGGCACTTGCTAAATCATCCTTTACCTGTTGCCATACTTCATTTACATTATGACCTTCTGGAGTATCTCCAGGACTTGAAGGTTCTAATACAATTGCTAAACTGTTATTTTCACTTCCCCATAAAAGAGCAAGATTATAGTAATGAAGTGCTCTTAAAAAGTAAGCCTGACCTAATACATAAGTCTTATCTGTTTCACTACCAAATGTAATTTCCGGCGTATAATGCAACACTTGGTTTGCTCTATAAATTGCTTCATAAGAGTCTCTGTAAGTCCATGCATTACCTTCCCAAAAGTTATAATTGGCGTAGTTAAAACGTGTCCAGTCTGCTAACTCTAACCAGGGACTTGAGCTAAAAGCTTCATCAGAAGCCAAATCGTATCTAAACCAAATCCAACGAGTATATAAACCAGGTTTGTAGAACATATTGTAAACGGCATTTAAGCCACTCTGTGCATCCGCTTCTGTTTTCCAGAATATTTTTACTTCCAGATCATTGGGATTTGTCACCTCCACATCACATGAACTGATTAAGAGGCATGACAATAATAATGTATATAGAATCTTTTTCATTAATCTAATTTTTAATAGAAATATGCTTTTATTCATCTCTTAAAAAGTTAATTGCGCACCAATAGTAACTGCTTTAGGATTTGGGAATGCTCCATAATCATGTCCTCTTTCCCAAATATTTGAGTTTCTGAATTCTGGATCCAGGCCATTATATTTTGTAAAAGTGAGTAAGTTTTGAGCATTTACAAACACACGAACTTTATCTATTGCATTTCCTAACACCTGCTTAGGAACAGTATATCCAAGCGCCATTTGTCGTAACCTTAAGTACGAACCATTTTCAATCCAGCGATCCTGATTACCCCTTGCATTTCTACTGTCCTGATATAACGGACGTGGATCTTTTGCATTAGGATTATCCAATGACCAGGCATCGTAATCAGCTCTATAATTGGAGTTATCATCAAATCTATCCATTGTACTTCTTGGTCCATTGAAAACTTTATGTCCAAAAGAACCTGCCATTTGAAGTTGAAGATCAAATCCTTTCCATTCTATAGAAGCATTGATTCCTAACTGTAAATCAGGCCATGGACTGCCAATATACTGACGGTCAGCATCTGTTATTGTACCATCATCGTTAAAATCAACATATCTGATATCCCCTGGTTTTGCATTAGGTTGAATTAGGTTACCATTTGAATCAACATGATTAAGTACTTCTTGCTCACTTCTGAATAAACCATCTGTTTTAATTAGATACCATTCTCCAATAGGTTTACCCACATATGATCTGGTGTTCCATTGAGTAAAAAACTCACGTCCGTATCCTAATTCAATAATCTTGTTCTTAACTGTTGAAACATTTGCATTTACACTATATTTTAAATCACCAATCATATCTCGCCAGGTAAGTGATAATTCAACACCTGTATTTTGAAGAGTTGCTGCGTTAACATTAGGATTACCCCCGTTATTACCAGTAGTCATCAAAATCTGCATACCAGTTAAAACGTCTTTGGTTTCTGATTTAAAGTATTCGCCAGTAACATCTAATCTATTATCGAAGAATGATAAATCAACACCAATATTCATCTGATGTAATTCTTCCCACTTTAAGTCATCATTAACCAACTTAACTTGTGTTTGTCCGTTTACAACCGATTGATCAGTTCCAAACACAGCTTGAGGAAATGAATTTATAAAAGCAACATAGTCCCAAGGTCCAATATTCGAACTACCTAAAACTCCATAATTAGCTCTTACTTTTAATGTATTCATCCATGAAACATTAAAGAATTCTTCGCTACTAATTTTCCATGCACCAGAAACAGATGGAAATACTCCATGGCTAAAATTAGGACCAAACTTTGATGACTCATCACGTCTTACTGTAGCACTAAATAAGTAACGATCTCCGTATGAATAATTTATTCTACCAAATACTGAAAATAGTTTGGTCATGTCTCTGTAACCTCCCGTTCTTGGATCTACAGTTGCTGCATTAAGTTGTTCAAAATAAGTTCCATCACTGGTACTTAATATTTCATTTTTAGAACCCCACAATTGTTCATAATTCTGATCCATAAAACTGGTTCCAACTACAGCAGCAACAGTATGTTCACCAAAAGAGTCATTATATTCAAGAGTATTATCGTACACCATTGAATTAAATCTTGCTTTATTTTTATTCAGTGATGATGGATCCCAAGGCTGATTATATGTCCAATTACCCTCTTTACGGATATAACGATGCTCATCAAAGCTGGTTTCAAAACCAATATTCAGCTTGTATTTTAATTTAGAAAAGAATGAAAGTTCTGTAAACACATTACCTCTGACTCTCATATTTTGGTTATGCGTGTCTGTCAACTTTTCTTTAGCAAAGGGATTTGTTCCGAAAGTAACATCTCTACCTCCATCTCCATAACCAAATCCTCCTGCATTATTTTCATTATACTTTGAAATTGTTGGTAACATGCGATAAACATCAATAATAGGGTTCGTGTCCAACTCATCAATATCATAATTACTAACAATGATATTCTCACCAATTTTAAAGGATACTTTTTCGCCAAAATCTCTCGTTGCCGATGTATTAGCACGTATAGTTAATCTATTACTTTCTGTTCCGATAGTAGTTCCGGAATTTGATTGATAGTTAGCTGAAATAAAATAATTATTATTGTCAGCGCCCCCTGAAAATGAGATATTATAATCTTCAATCACACCCGTTTTAAATGTTTCTTCCTGCCAATCTGTATCTCCATCAAAGTGGCTGGCAGTTGCAAATCCATTATTTTCAAAAGCCATATCATTTAACTCAATCCACTGATCTCTGTTTGTTAAATCATATTTAGGTAACCATTGAAAGCTGTTTTTAGCAGACATTTCAATTTTCATAGGGCCTTTACTTCCGCTTTTTGTTGTAATAATAATAACACCATTTGCAGCTCTCGATCCATAAATTGCCGCAGCTGATGCATCTTTTAAAACCTGTATAGATTGAATATCATTAAAGTTAAAATCACGATTAGCTCCACCTTCTACTGCGATTCCGTCGATAACATATAATGGTTGACTTGATCCAAAAGATTTTGTTCCTCTGATCTCGACCCATCCTTCGGCACCAGGTTTACCTTCTGTACGAGAAAACACACCACTCATGGTTCCTAGCATTTCACCTACTGAACCAGTAACAACACTACTCTTTAATTCATCTGGTTTAAAAACTCCAACTGCACCTGTTAAATCAGCTTTTTTTACTGTTTGATAACCGATTACAACAACTTCATCTACCAATTCATCTTCGCTTACCATGGTAACATCTAATGTAGCCTGACCATTGTAAACAATTTCCTGGTCTTTCATTCCGATAAATGAAAACTTCACTGTTTGATTGGGTTCTACAACAATAGTGTAATACCCTTCTATATCAGTAATAGTTCCTTTTGTTGTTTCCTGAATAAAAACATTTACACCAGGAATAGGCTCTCCCCCTTTGTCAGTAACCCTTCCTTTTAGGTTTATTGTTTGGGCTAATAACCCAAGAGGAACAAGCAGTAGTATAACTGCCAACATTTTTTTCATAACCTTTGATTTTTTAGTTAACACTTTTATTAAAGGAATCTAAACTTCCTGGTAACAAAGTAAATTTACTGGGCCTTAATAAAATGCCACTATTTAAGCAATCAATATAATTTACTGGTCATACAAGAAAAACCTTACTATTACTCATAGAAGTTACTAATTTGTGTTACTTTATGACTAATTTCTGTTATCCTTTATCACGAATTAATCCATTATTGTTATTGTAATTAAGATAGTAAAGTAAGAATCGTAGCGTAATGAAAAGTCTCAGGAAATCTTTTACACAAATAAATTTAATTCTTCTATTTCTATTAATTCAGCCGATATCAATTAAAGCGATTCATATGAATTTTAGAAAGTATGAAGTGAATAATGGATTATCAGAAAATACAATTCAGTGTATAATTCAAGATAATCGTGGTTTTATGTGGTTTGGTACAAATGATGGACTAAACAGATTTGATGGAAATGAGTTTAAAATCTTTAAACATGAAATTAACAACAGTCAATCTTTAGGCAATAATTTTGTTATTAGTCTATTTCAGGATATTGACAATAGAATATGGGTTGGTACTGATAGCAGGATATATATTTTTAACCCAAATACAGAAACATTTCAACCATTTACTTATAAAACCGCTGATGGTATTTCTATTAACACTGGGGTTACTTCCATTCAGGCTGAAAATAATGACAAAATATGGATTGGAACCAGAAGCCAGGGAGCTTTTTGTTTTAACAAAAAATCACAAGTCCTTACCCAATATATAGCAGGAAACGACAATCAAACCATCAGATCAAATGTTGTTTGGAGAGTATTTAAAGATTATGCAGGAAACATTTGGTTTGGCTCCAGGAATGGATTAAGTACATACAATAAAGAAACAGCGGAGTTTGTTACCTACGGAACTCGCGATAAAAATAGTCCTATGTCTGATCCGGAGGTCTTGTCTATATTTGAAGATTCTGAAGGCATTTTTTGGTTAGGAACATGGGAGGGTGGACTGGTAAAGTTTAATCGCACAGCTAATGAATTCACTTCGTTTTTTACTCATCAATCAGAAACTTATATAACACATATCCGATCCATTTTCGAATACACAAAAGACGAATTATTAATTGGGTCAGATGACGGCTTATATCTTTTCAATAAAAACACAACCGAATACTCCAGAATCGATGATCCTCTTGACCCTAAAAGTTTAAGTGATCAGAATGTATATGCTATTTATAAAGACAGAGAAGATGGCATTTGGATTGGCACCTATTTCGGAGGTATAAATTATTTGTCTCCCAATAGCCAGGTAATTGAATATTATTATCCACATCCTCCAAAAAATAGTTTATCAGGTAAGGCTGTTAGTCAATTTTGTGAGGATGAAAAAGGAAATCTTTGGATTGCAACAGAGGATGGAGGATTAAACTATTTTAATACCATAACAAAACAATTTAAAACTTATTTACCCAATAATGATAAATCAGAAATAAGTTATCATAACATACATGCACTAACCATATTCAATGAAAAACTATGGATTGGCACCTTTTCTCGTGGACTAGATGTAATGGATCTGAAAACTGGTAAGTTCAAAAATTATCAATTTAACCAAGATGATCCTAATTCTCTTAATGACAACTGTGTATTTTCACTTTACAAATCAGAAGATGATCAATTATATATTGGAACAACAGCTGGACTGAATCGCTTTAATCCCTCCACAGATAACTTTACTCGAATTAAAGAAGTACAAGGTTTTGTATATGATATGACAGATGATCATCAAGGTAATTTCTGGGTTGCAGGATATGGTGAAGGTGTATTTAAATACAATAAGCAATCGAAAACGTGGAAAAACTATAGAAATATTAAAGACGATAAAAAATCACTTCCTTTCAATAAAATATCAGATGTATACCTGGACAAACAAAAGAGGTTATGGTTCTCAACCGAAGGTGGGGGAGTGAGTAAATACAATTATGATACAGACGATTTTTATACCATAAATAGTTTAGATGGATTACCAAACAATGTAGTATATGGAGTAATTGATGATAATTATGGTAATATTTGGGTTAGTACAAACATGGGTATCTCATGTATCGATCTAAATACAAAAAAAATTAAAACTTATACTCAGGAGGATGGATTGCAAAGCAACCAATTTAACTATCGTTCTTCATTAAAAACAAAAAACGGTAAATTTTATTTTGGTGGAATCAATGGTTTTAATGCCTTTTATCCCAACGAAATAAAGGAAAATAAATATAATCCACCTGTTATTATAACCAACTTTGAATTACTTGACACAGATGTATTACAAAATAACGACACCTCCTTTATTGAATTACTAAATTCAACCAAACATATTACGTTAAAACATAATGAGGCCTCATTCAGAATAAGCTTTGTTAATTTAAGTTATCAGGCTCCATCAAAAAACACCAATGCTTATATATTAGAAAACTTAAATAGCCGATGGATTCAAACTAATTCTCCAAATCAAGCATCTTACATTAATTTAAAGCATGGAGAATATATATTTCGTGTTAAAGGAGCTAATAATGACGGAAAATGGAATAACGAAGGAGACTATATAAAAATCACCATTCTTCCACCATTCTGGAAGACAAATTATGCCTACCTCCTTTATTTCTTAATTATGGCAGGCATAATCCTGTTAATCATTAAAAACTATGTTAGTATTTCACAAACCCGTCAAAATAAAAAATTGGAGGATTTTAGAATTAAAAAAGAAAAGGAAACCTACATATCAAAAATAAATTTCTTTACCAATATTGCACACGAAATCAGAACTCCTATCAGCCTAATAAAGGCTCCTCTAGATTGCATAAAAACAAAGAAAATTAGCCAACAGGAGTTAGATGATAATATTAAAGTAATAGATAAAAATGCAGATAGATTATTAAATCTGATCAATCAGTTACTTGATTTCCGAAAAATTGAAGATAATAGTTATAAACTTAAGTTCGAACCACTTGAGTTTAACTCTCTAATTGCAGATATCTGTTATAGATTTAAACCTACAGCTTCCCAAAGAAACATATCTATTAATACTCAAATACCGGATACAACAATTACGTGTAATGCTGATAGGGATGGAATTACAAAAATATTTAGTAATCTAATGACCAACGCTATAAAATTCACACATTCAACAGTTACTATCTCACTGAAAAAAAGTGAAGATTTTGTAATTATAGAAGTGGCTGATGATGGTCAGGGCATTCCAATAAAATATCAGGAAAGAATCTTTGATCCATTCTTTCAGGTTGATGCAACAAATAATGATGATAAAAAGAATGGAACCGGTATTGGTCTTGCATTTTCAAGACAGCTTGCCGAAAAGCATAATGGAAATCTAAAACTGATAGAATCAAGAGAAGGTAAATGTATCTTTCAAATTACAATCAGTACAAATCTAAAATCAGAAATAAAACAAGAGAAGAGGATCCCTACACAACTAAAACCACAAAATAATCAAAGTAATTTAACTTCACATGCAGAATCAAATGAAAAACCATCTATACTAATTGTTGAAGATAATGAAGATCTGAGCAATTTTCTTGAAAAAAATCTAAAATTAGAATACACCATTTATACTGCGGAAAACGGAAGAATAGCATTAGAAATTCTTGAAAACACAACAATAAGCATCATAATAAGTGATGTAATGATGCCGGAAGTTGATGGAATAGAACTTGTACAAAAAGCAAGAGAAAACGAACAATCTAGTCACATTCCTATCATATTATTATCTGCAAAAACCAATTTAGATACTAAAATTGAAGGTTTGGATTTTGGCGCTGATAGTTATATTGAAAAACCATTCTCACTAGATTATCTAAAAGCACAGGTAAACAGCCTTCTTAAAAACCGACAGATAATTTTAGAAAAATTTGCAAATACACCTTTTGTGCCCTATGGAAGTTTAGCTAATAACAAAAAAGATGAAGAATTCCTGAACAAATTAAATAAAGAAATAGAAAATAGCCTGCTTGATCCGGAGTATTCCATTGAAAATTTAGCAAATGCTTTATCTATGAGCAGATCGAATTTACAACGAAAAATTAAAGGAATTTCAGGAATGACTCCTAATGATTATTTAAGGGTCTATAAACTTAAAAAAGCAGCTAAACTAATAATAGAAGGAGAATACAGAATTAATGAAATATGCTTTTTAGTAGGTTTCAATAATCCGTCATACTTCTCAAAATGCTTTCACAAGCAATTCGGAAAACTACCCAGTGAATTTCATAAAGACGCATAAAAAAAGGGGCATCAAATTGACGCCCCTTATATAATAAACTAATTACCTGTAGTAATTATGCTTTTTTTACTTTTGCATAACCGTAAACAGCACTAGCACCTAATTCTTCCTCAATACGAAGAAGTTGGTTGTACTTAGCCATACGGTCAGAACGGCTTAATGAACCTGTTTTGATTTGTCCACTGTTAGTAGCCACAGCAATATCAGCAATTGTAGCGTCTTCAGTTTCACCTGAACGGTGAGATGTTACTGAAGTATATCCAGCTCTATGAGCCATTTCAATTGCATTTAAAGTTTCAGTTAAAGTACCAATTTGGTTAACTTTAATAAGGATTGAGTTAGCAGCTCCTAATTCAATACCTTTTTTCAAGTAGTCAACGTTAGTTACAAATAAGTCATCACCTACTAACTGGCACTTATCACCAATTTTAGTATTTAATGCAACCCATCCGTCCCAATCGTTCTCATCCATACCGTCTTCGATAGAATCGATAGGATATTTAGCAACAAGATCAGCTAAATAAGCTGCTTGCTCTTCTGAATTTCTCTTAACACCATTTGGCTCAAAAATGCTATAATCATATACACCATCTTTGTAGAACTCAGAAGAAGCACAGTCCATAGCGATTGAAACATCACCACCATCTTCTGCACGACCTGGCTTATAACCAGCATTTTTGATTGCTGTTAAAATACAATCAATGGCCTCTTCAGTACCACCTAACATTGGAGCGAAACCACCTTCATCACCAACAGCAGTAGAAAGACCTTTTCCTTTTAATACTTTAGCTAATGCATGGAATACTTCAGCACCCATACGTAAACCTTCTTTAAAAGTAGGAGCTCCAATAGGACGAATCATGAACTCTTGGAAAGCAATAGTAGCATCAGAGTGAGAACCACCATTGATAATATTCATCATTGGAACAGGTAAAGTACAAGCATTAGTACCACCAATATAACGGTATAATGGCATTTCTAAGTACTCAGCAGCAGCTTTTGCAGTTGCTAATGATACACCTAAAATAGCGTTAGCACCTAACTTACTTTTAGTTTTAGTACCATCCATTTCAAGCATTTTTGTATCAACACCAACTTGATCTAAAACGCTAAAACCTACTAATTCAGGAGCGATAACATCATTAACATTAGCTACGGCTTTTTCTACACCTTTTCCTAAATAACGACCTTTATCACCATCTCTTAGCTCTAGTGCTTCGTGCTCACCAGTAGATGCTCCAGAAGGTACAGCAGCACGACCTACAACACCACATTCTAAAGTTACCTCTACTTCAACAGTAGGATTTCCACGTGAGTCAAGAATCTCACGAGCATGAACATTTGAAATTTGTCCCATAATTTGACTTATTTAAAAATTGAGTTTACAATTCTGAAAAAAAAAGGATAACGGCACGAGGCAATTATCCTTTTATGTTTTAAGATAGCATATAATTACTATTTATATAACTATTCTTTAGATTCACTATCAGTTGAATTTTCAGTTGATTCTACATCTTTAGCGTCAGTAGCTACATCAGCAGCAGCAGTTTCAGTTGCAGTAGATTTTTTACGACGTGTACGACGTGTTTTCTTTTCTGCTTGTGGCTTGCTAGCCGATAACATATTTTCATTATAATCAACTAATTCGATATAACACATTTCTGCGTTATCACCTAAACGATTTCCTAACTTTAAAATACGAGTATAACCACCAGGTCTATCTCCTACTTTTCCAGCAACTTCTCTGAATAGTTCAGATACAGCAAATTTATTATTTAGGTATCCAAAAACAATTCTTCTTTGTTGTGTAGAATCATCTTTAGATTTAGTAATAAGAGGCTCAACGTACATACGCAATGCTTTGGCTTTGGCTACTGTAGTTTTAATTCTTTTGTGAAGAATTAAAGACGCAGCCATATTCGATAACATAGCTTTACGGTGAGAGCTCTTTCTTCCTAAATGATTGAACTTTTTTCTATGTCTCATCGCAATTATTCCTTGTCTAATTTATACTTAGTAATATCCATACCAAAATTTAAGTTCATCACTTGCAATAAATCATCAAGCTCTGTTAATGATTTCTTACCAAAGTTACGGAACTTTAATAGATCGTTACGATTAAATTGTACAAGCTCTCCTAATGTTTCAACATCAGCGGCTTTTAAACAATTTAATGCTCTAACTGAAAGATCCATGTCAACCAACTTCGTTTTTAACAATTGGCGCATGTGAAGAACTTCTTCATCGAATTCTTCGTTGCCAAATTTCTCATCAGAATCTAATGTAATTCTCTCATCTGAGAATAACATAAAGTGATAAATAAGAATTTTAGCAGCTTCTTTTAAAGCATCTTTTGGATGAATAGAACCGTCTGTTTCTATTTCAATAATTAATTTCTCGTAGTCAGTTTTTTGCTCTACACGATAGTTTTCAATCGCATATTTCACATTTCTGACCGGAGTATATATAGAGTCAATCGCAATAACACCGAACTCAGATTCTGCTGAATGATTTTCTTCAGAAGGAACATAACCCCTACCCTTATTAATGGTTAATTCCATTTTAAGGTTAACATCAGGATTCATTAAACAAATACGTTGATCAGGATTTAAAACTTCAAAGCCAGTCATGAAATTATTCAATTCTCCAGCTTTTAATTCTTCCTTACCCGACACATTGATAGTAATTTTCTCACTATCAACCTCTTCTACAATTTGTTTAAATCTAATTTGCTTAAGATTAAGAATTATGTCGGTTGTATCGTTAATTACTCCAGGAATAGTTGAAAATTCATGATCAACTCCTTCAATCTTAACAGATGTAATTGCGAAACCTTCTAATGAGGATAACAAAATTCTTCTTAAGGCATTTCCAACTGTAATACCATATCCTGGTTCTAACGGACGAAATTCGAAGCGACCGAATTGATTGTCCGCTTCAAGCATGATTACTTTATCAGGTTTTTGGAATGCTAATATTGCCATAAGAATATATTATTTAGAATACAATTCAACAATTAATTGTTCTTTAATATTTTCAGGAATATCTTCTCTTGTTGGTACATTTAAAAATTTACCAGTTTTTGTGTCACCATCCCACTCTAACCAAGAAAAGTTATGCACTGAAGATGCTGCCAAAGAATTAGTAATTGCTTCAAGAGATTTAGATTTCTCACGAACACCAATAATTTGATCAGCTTTTACTGAATATGATGGAATATTTACAACTTGTCCATCAACAGTAATATGCTTATGAGATACAAGCTGACGTGCTGCTGCTCTTGTTGGAGCAATTCCCATACGATATACAACGTTATCTAAACGGCACTCTAACAAGCCAAGTAATACCTCACCTGTAATACCTTTAGCACGTGATGCTTTTTTAAACAAGTTACTAAATTGCTTTTCTAATACACCATAAGTGTATTTAGCTTTTTGTTTTTCTTTCAATTGAAGACCATATTCTGAAGTCTTCTTTCTACGGTTATTACCGTGTTGTCCTGGGGGATAGTTTTTTCTTTCGAAATTCTTATCCGAACCATAAATTGCCTCACCAAATTTACGGGCAATTTTTGTTTTAGGTCCAATGTATCTAGCCATTCTTCTAAATTTTTGTGTTTAAATTTTTGTTTTCAAATTATGAATATGAAGGCCGCGAGATTATAGAGAGGAGGTTCTATTATAATCATTCATAATTCAAAATCCAAAGACTCAATTTATGGTTAATAACTAGTAAATAATTATACTCTTCGTCTTTTTGGAGGACGACATCCATTATGTGGCATAGGAGTAATATCAACAATTTCTGAAACTTCAATACCAGCAGCGTGGATTGAACGAATTGCTGACTCACGACCATTACCTGGTCCTTTCACGTACACCTTTACTTTTCTTAAACCAAGATCAAATGCTACTTTTCCACAGTCAGTAGCTGCCATTTGAGCTGCATAAGGAGTGTTCTTTTTAGAACCTCTGAAACCCATTTTACCAGCACTAGACCAAGAAATAACTTGACCATTCTTATTAGTTAAAGAAATAATAATGTTATTGAAAGATGAGTGAATATGAGCTTCTCCTTGAGCCTCAACTTTAACGACTCTTTTCTTTTGACTCGCTGTCTTCTTTGCCATATCTCAATTATTATTTAGTTGCTTTTTTCTTGTTTGCAACAGTTTTTTTCTTCCCTTTACGTGTACGTGCATTATTCTTAGTCTTTTGACCACGTAATGGTAAACCGATACGATGACGAATTCCTCTATAACAACCGATATCCATCAAACGCTTAATGTTCAACTGAACTTCTGATCGAAGTTCACCTTCGATTTTATATTGTTCAGAAATAATCTCACGAATCTTTGCAATTTGTTCGTCTGTCCAATCGCTAACTTTTAAGTTAACATCAATCCCAGCCTCGCCAAGGATTGTTTGAGCTGCACTGCGCCCAATTCCGTAAATATAAGTTAATGAAACCTCACCTCTCTTATTGGTAGGTATATCAACTCCAGCAATTCTAGCCATAATTATTTATTCTTTATCCTTGACGTTGTTTAAACTTTGGATTCTTCTTGTTAATCACGTATAAGCGCCCTTTGCGTTTTACAATTTTGCAATCAGCACTTCTCTTCTTAACAGATGCTCTAACCTTCATTGTATTATAGAATTAATTTTTGTATCTATAAGAAATTCTTCCTTTTGTAAGATCATACGGAGACATCTCCACTTTAACCTTATCTCCAGGTAAAATTTTAATATAGTGCATTCTCATTTTTCCTGAGATATGCGCTGTAATTACATGCCCATTTTCAAGCTCTACTCTAAACATAGCGTTTGAAAGGGCTTCTATTATCGTTCCGTCTTGTTCTATTGAGGCTTGTTTAGCCATAACTAATTACCTTTTTAATTTTCAGACTGCAAAGTTAATACTTCTTCTACAAATTTAAAACTAGAAAGTATATCTGCTGCATTTTTTTGTACTGCTATAGTATGTTCAAAATGAGCAGAAACCTTTTTATCCATAGTTCTGATAGTCCATCCGTCGTTTTCCTGTACAATATTTCTTTTTCCTAAATTAATCATTGGCTCAATTGCAATGACCATTCCTGGTTTTAATAAAGTACCATTCCCTCTTCTACCATAATTTGGTACTTCAGGCGACTCATGCATGTTTTTACCTACACCATGTCCTACCATTTCTCTTACAACAGTATATCCTCTTTCTTCGCAATATTGTTGAACAGCATTGCCTATATCGCCAATTCTGTTACCTGCTATTGCTTTCTCAATACCTTTGTAAAGAGATTCCTTTGTTGCTTTAAGTAAAGCTTTAATTTCTGGCTTAACATTACCTACTTCAAATGTGTAGGCAGAATCACCATAAAACTCATTCATTAAAACACCACAATCCACAGAAACAACGTCGCCGTCTTCTAATGGAGTGGAATTAGGAATACCATGAACAACTTGTTCATTTACAGAAGTACATAGAGTATTAGGAAACCCCTGATATCCTAAGAAACCAGGGATTCCGCCATTATCTCTAATAAATTCTTCTGCAAGTTTATCTAATTGTAAGGTTGTCACACCTGGCTTAATTGCTTTAGCAATCTCACCAAGCGTTTTACCTACAAGCATATTACTTGCTCGAAGTAATTCTATCTCTTCGTCTGTTTTAAGATATATCATTATTGAACGACTCTCTTTTAATAAACAGCAGGACCGCCTCCAGTTCTACCTTTGATTCTTCCGGATTTCATCAATCCATCATAATGTCTCATTAATAAGTGACTCTCGATTTGTTGTAAAGTATCTAAAACAACACCTACTAAAATCAATAGAGATGTACCACCATAGAACTGAGCAAACATTCTATCTACTCCTGCCATAGAAGCAAAAGCTGGTAGAATTGCTACAATAGCTAAAAATACAGATCCAGGTAATGTAATTTTTGACATTACAGAATCAAGAAACTCTATGGTTTTTTTACCAGGTTTAACACCAGGTATAAATCCACCATTACGTTTCATATCCTCAGCCATTTGAGTTGGATTAATTGTAATTGCTGTATAAAAATATGTAAAAGCAATAATTAAAAATGCAAATACTGCATTATAACCCCAACCAGTATAATCTGAAAACATAGCAGTAAACCAGTTGTTTGCACTATCACCTCCTACATATCCAGCTAATGTTAATGGTACAAACATAATTGCCTGAGCAAAAATGATTGGCATAACACCTGCAGCGTTTACTTTTAAAGGTATGTATTGACGAACTCCACCATATTGCTTGTTACCTACAATACGCTTAGCATACTGAACAGGAATACGGCGGGTTCCTTGTACTAACAAAATTGTACCTGCAAATACAAAAAATAGAACCACGATCTCAATCAACAACATCACTAAACCACCACCTTCTTCAAAACGAGATACAAATTCAGCAACCACAGCAAAAGGAAGACGTGCAATGATACCAATCATAATGATTAATGAAATACCATTACCAATTCCTTTTTCAGTAATTCTTTCTCCAAGCCACATTACAAACATTGTTCCCGCAGTAAGTATAATGATAGATGTTATTTTAAACATCAAACCTGGTGAAGAAATAGCGATTTCTGGTAAGTTTGCTAAATACGCCGGCGATTGAAACAATAAGATAATAACAGTAAGATATCTGGTTATTTGGTTAATCTTACGTCGACCACTTTCACCTTCACGTTGCAACCTCTGAAAATAAGGAACGGCAATACCTAAAAGTTGAATTACGATTGATGCAGATATGTAAGGCATAATACCTAAACCAAATACGGACGCATTAGAAAATGCACCTCCAGAAAACATATCTAATAATCCCATAACTCCTTGCGAAGTTTGGGCTTTAAGTTCTGTTAATTGAGTAGGATCAATCCCTGGCAATACAATAAATGAACCTAAACGGTATACTAATACCAATCCAATAGTTGTAATGATGCGGGACTTTAAATCCTCAATCTTAAAAATGTTGCGAATTGTTTCGATCAGTTTCATTGATTTACAGTTTTACAACGGTACCTTGAGCAGCTTCAATAGCGCTCACCGCTGATTTAGAAAAGGCATGAGCTTTCACTTCAATTTTGGCAGTAATAGTTCCATTACCAAGTATTTTAACCCGGTCATTCTTATTGATAAAACCAGCTTCTTGAAGTGCTTCAATATCAATTACAGTAAGGTTCTTCTTTTCAGCTAACTCCTGTAGAAGAGCAAGGTTAATTGCTTTGTACTCTACACGATTGATGTTTTTAAAACCGAATTTAGGAACACGTCTCTGTAATGGCATTTGACCACCTTCGAAACCAATTTTCTTAGAATAACCAGATCTGGACTTGGCACCTTTATGACCACGAGTAGATGTACCACCACGGCCTGAACCCTGTCCACGACCAATTCTCTTTCTTGTTTTGGTCGAACCTTCAGCAGGTTTTAAATTACTTAAGTCCATATCTAAGTTTTCTTAAATCGTTATAAATTATTTTTCTATGCTAACAAGGTGTCTCACCTTTTCAACCATACCAAGAATTTGAGGGGTTGCCTCAAATTCATTAGTTGCATTTATTTTTGTTAGACCAAGAGCCGCCAATGTTTTCTTTTGACGAGCAGTTGAGCCAATTTTGCTCTTTACTTGTGTTACTTTTATCTTAGCCATTTTTGTTCTTCTTAACCGTTAAATACTTTGTCTAACGTAACACCTCTATGCTTAGCCACAGTTTGAGCGTCTCTTAATTCCTTAAGTGCATTAATAGTAGCTTTTACAAGGTTGTGAGGGTTTGATGAACCTTTTGATTTAGCCAAAACGTCAGTTACACCAACACTTTCAAGTACAGCGCGCATCGCACCACCGGCTTTAACTCCGGTACCGTGAGAAGCTGGTTTCATGAAAACACTTGCACCACCAAACTTGCAATATTGCTCGTGAGGAATAGTACCATTAAGTACTGGTACTTTAACAAGGTTTTTCTTAGCAGCTTCTACACCTTTTGCAATTGCGGTTGTAACTTCGTTAGCTTTACCTAACCCCCAACCTACGATGCCATTTTCGTTACCAACTACAACAATAGCAGAAAAACTAAAAGTTCTACCACCTTTGGTTACCTTAGTTACACGATTAATGGCAACTAACCTATCCTTTAATTCAAGGTCGTTATTACTTCTTACTTTTTGATTATCTCCTGCCATAGTTATTAAAATTTAAGACCTGCTTCACGAGCAGAGTCAGCTAATTGTTTAACTCTACCATGATATAAAAACCCATTACGATCAAATATCACAGTTTCTATTCCGGCACCTTTTGCTTTTTCAGCAATTAATTTACCTACTGATGCAGCTTGCTCAGTTTTAGTTCCCTTTTGAGAGGCAACTTCTTTTTCAAGAGATGAGGCTGATAGAAGCGTTTTTCCGTTAATATCATCGATAATTTGAACAGAAATTTGTTTGTTGCTTCTGAAAACCGACATTCTTGGCCTCTCAGCAGTACCCGAAATCTTACCTCGGATACTTCTTTTTATTCTAAGTCTTCTTTCTACTTTAGAAAAAGCCATAATTTTAATTTTTAATCAGATTAAACTTTTGCAGATTTACCAGCTTTACGTCTGATTTGCTCTCCAACAAACTTCACACCTTTACCTTTGTATGGCTCTGGCTTACGAAGTGAACGGATTTTTGCACAAACTTGTCCAAGCAATTGCTTATCTGCAGACTCTAATGTAATAATCGGATTACTCTTTCTGTCGGTTACAGCTTCAACTTTAATCTCGGCTGGCAACATTATATGTATTGGGTGAGAGTATCCTAAAGCTAATTCAAGAAGTTGTCCTTGGTTAGTAGCTCTATAACCTACTCCTACCAATTCTAATTTCTTCACAAAGCCTTGTGAAACTCCTTCAACCATATTATTAATTAGCGAACGATATAAACCGTGCTGAGAGCGGTGTTCTTTAGAATCAGATGGTCTGTTAACCACTACTTGATCTTCTTTCACCTCTACTTCTAAATCAGGATTTACTTGTTGCTCAAGTTCTCCTTTAGGGCCTTTAACGGTAACAAGGTTTTCTTTCACTGTTACTGTAACTCCGGCTGGTATTGAGATGGGCTGTTTTCCTATCCTTGACATAATACTTTCTCCTTTATTAACATACGTAACATAAAACCTCACCACCTATTTGAGCTTGTCTAGCTTCTTTATCGGTCATAACACCTTTAGAAGTAGATAGGATGGCAACTCCCAATCCATTTAAAACTCTAGGCATATCCTTATAACCAGCATACTTACGTAAACCTGGTGTACTCACACGCTTTAATTCTTTGATTGCTGGAGTTTTTGACTCCGCATCATACTTAAGAGCGATTTTAATAATTCCCTGCTTGTTATCATCAACAAATTTGAAATTAAGAATATAACCCTTGTCATAAAGAACACGGGTCATTTCTTTTTTCAGATTTGATGCAGGAATTTCCACAACTCTGTGTTTTGCCATAATGGCATTTCTGATTCTAGTCAGAAAATCTGCTATTGGATCTGTCATTTTAAAAAAAGTTTAAATTAATCCCGATTACGGGACAATATTTATACTTGAAACCTAATTTTCTACCAACTGGCTTTTTTTACTCCAGGAATTAACCCTGCAGAAGCCATTTCGCGAAACTGAATCCTAGAAAGACCAAATTGTCTCATGTATCCTTTAGGACGACCTGTAATTTTGCAACGATTGTGCATACGTACAGGAGAAGCGTTTTTTGGTAATTTCTGTAATCCTTCGTAATCACCTGCTTCTTTCAGCGCCGCTCTTTTTGCAGCATATTTGGCAACAAGCTTGGCTCTTTTTACTTCACGAGCCTTCATTGATTCCTTGGCCATATTTACTCTTTTTATTATTTTTTAAATGGTAAACCGAATGCTTTTAATAAAGCAAAAGCTTCTTCATCGGTATTTCCAGAGGTCACAAAGGTAATATTCATACCCAAAATTTTACTAACATTGTCAATATTTATTTCAGGAAAAATAATTTGCTCCTCAATACCTAAGGTATAGTTACCACGTCCATCAAGCTTACTGTTGATTCCTTTGAAGTCGCGAATCCTTGGCAAAGCCACGCGAATCAACCTTTCCAAGAACTCATACATGTTGTCTTTTCTTAAAGTTACTCTAACACCAATAGGCATTTTTTTACGTAACTTAAAGTTAGAAACATCTTTCTTAGAAAGACAAGGAACAGCTTTTTGACCTGTAATAGTGGTAAGCTCATTAATTGCAATATCAACCATTTTTTTATCAGCAACAGCTTGACCAATACCTTGGTTGATAACAATCTTCTCTAATTTAGGAACCTGCATTACAGTTTTGTATTCAAATTCCTTCATCAATGTAGGAACAACTTGTTCCCTATACATTGTTTTTAAACTAGGTGTATAGCTCATTACTTGATCTCCTCCCCTGATTTTTTAGCAAACCTTACTAATTTTCCATCATTACCGGCACGTCTACCGATACGAGTAGCTTCACCAGTTGAAGGATCTTTAAGGTTTAAGTTAGAGATGTGGATTGGAGCCTCTTGCTTAACGATACCTCCTTGAGGATTGTCAGCATTTGGCTTAGCATGTTTTGAAACCATGTTAATTCCTTCCACGATAGCTCTATTCTTACTTACAAGAACTTCAAGAACTTTACCTTCTTGTCCTTTATATTCTCCGGCATTTACAATAACTGTATCGCCTTTTTTAATATGTAATTTACCCATTGCTATCTCTTATTAAAATTTATAGCACCTCAGGAGCCAATGATACGATTTTCATAAAACCGTCACGTAATTCTCTGGCAACAGGGCCAAAGATACGTGTTCCACGCATTTCACCAGCTTGATTTAAAAGCACACATGCATTTTCATCAAAACGGATATACGATCCATCAGCTCTTCTGATCTCTTTTTTTGTACGAACAATTACTGCCTTTGTAACAGTACCTTTCTTCATATCTGTAGAAGGAATGGCACTCTTAACAGTTACAACGATACGGTCACCAATTGTGGCGTATCTTTTCTTAGTACCCCCAAGCACTCTAATACAAAGTACTTCTTTGGCACCACTATTATCGGCTACAGCCAATCTGGATTCTTGTTGTATCATGATTACTTAGCTCTTTCGATAATTTCTACAAATCTCCAACGTTTCGTTTTGCTTAACGGACGAGTTTCCATAATTTTTACGGTATCGCCTTCGTTGCAGGTGTTATTCTCGTCATGTGCGTGAAACTTCTTAGTCTTTTTCACGAACTTTCCGTAGATGGGGTGCTTCTCACGGATTTCTACTGCTACTACAATAGACTTATCCATTTTATCGCTAGCCACAACACCGATACGTTCTTTTCTTAAATTTCTTTTTTCCATCACTAAACTATTTTTCGGTTAATTGCTTTTGACGCAAAATAGTTTGCAATCTCGCAATATTTCTACGTAAGCCTCTTATCTGCAATGGATTTTCCAATGGAGATATGCTATGATTGAGTTCTAAACGGATAAGTTCAGCTCGTTCGGTCTCAATTCTTTCGATGATCTCTGCGATCGCCATTTCGTTTATTTCCGAAGTCTTCATCCTTAAAAATTATTTAGTTTCAACATAGTCGCGTCTTACAACGAATTTAGTAGTAACAGGCAATTTTTGAGCCGCTAAACGCAATGCTTCTTTTGCCGTTTCGAATGGTACTCCATCACATTCAATAATGATTCTACCTGGAGTAACAGGAGCCACAAATCCTTCAGGGCTACCCTTACCTTTACCCATACGAACCTCTGCAGGCTTCTTGGTAATTGGCTTATCAGGAAACACTCTAATCCAAATTTGTCCTTGACGTTGCATATAGCGAGTTACAGCAATACGAGCCGCCTCAATCTGACGTCCAGTAAGCCATTTAGTTTGCAACGACTTTATTCCAAAAGACCCAAATGCAAGTTGCGCGCCACGTTGAGCTTCGCCCTTCATTTTACCCTTTTGTCTTCTTCTGTATTTTACTTTCTTTGGTTGTAACATCTTTCTAACTCATTTACATTAGCTGATGACTACTTTCTTCTCTTCTTAAAATTCCCACCTTTACGTTTGTTATCTTGTGTAGCAAAGTTTGGTGAAAGATCTGGTTTACCATAAATCTCTCCTTTACAAATCCAAACTTTAATACCTAACAAACCTGTTTTGGTAAGAGCTTCAGCTTGAGCGTAATCAATATTTGCACGGAAAGTGTGAAGAGGAGTTCTTCCTTCTTTATACATTTCCGCTCTGGCCATTTCTGCACCGTTTAAACGACCTGAAATTTGAATTTTGATACCTTCTGCTCCCATTCTCATTGTAGAAGCAATAGCCATTTTAACTGCACGACGGAAAGCAATACGTCCTTCTAATTGACGTGCGATGTTGTTGGCTACGATAATAGCATCTAATTCTGGTCTCTTAACTTCAAAAATGTTGATTTGAACCTCTTTATCAGTGATTTTCTTCAACTCTTCTTTTAGTTTATCAACCTCTTGGCCACCTTTACCAATAATGATTCCCGGACGAGCTGTGTGAACAGTAATCGTTATCAGTTTTAGTGTACGTTCAATAACAATTCTCGAAATACTAGCTTTAGCTAAACGAGCGTTAAGATATTTACGGATTTTAGTATCTTCTAAGATTTTATCTCCGTAATTTTTTCCGCCAAACCAATTAGAATCCCATCCTCTGATGATTCCTAATCTGTTACTTATTGGATTTACTTTTTGTCCCATTTAACTAACTTTTAATTTCTTGCTGGTTATCAACGTTGCTATCAATATAAATGGTTACATGGTTCGATCTTTTTCTGATACGGTGAGCACGCCCTTGTGGAGCTGGTCTCAACCTTTTTAAAATTCTCGCTGATTCCACATTGATTGATTTCACATACAGATTAGCATCTTCCATGCGTACCCCTTCATTCTTCTCCTTCCAGTTTGCAATTGCAGAAAGAAGTAATTTCTCTACCCTACGAGAAGCTTCCTTTGATGAAAACTTCAACATATCCAAGGCTAAATTAACTTCTTTACCTCTGATCATATCTGCAACCAGGCGCATTTTACGTGGAGAAGTAGGCACATTACGAAGTGAAGCAAAACTTACTTGTTTTTTTGCTTCCTTAGTTTTTTCTGCTCTGAGTCTTTTTCTTGCACCCATTTTTTAAATCTCTTTAATAATTTAAATTACCGTTAGGTTATCGTTTCTTATTACCACCGTGACCTCTGTAGGTACGTGTTGGTGAAAACTCTCCTAACTTGTGACCTACCATATTTTCGGTCACATAAACAGGAATAAATTTATTTCCGTTGTGCACTGCGATAGTATGTCCAACAAAATCTGGAGATATCATCGATGCTCTTGCCCAAGTTTTAATTACAGATTTTTTACCTGAATCGTTCATGTCGAAAATCTTCTTTTCAAGTTTGTAATCTATAAATGGGCCTTTTTTTAATGATCTGCTCATAAGTTCTTCTGATTAAACGTTATTTTTTACGTCTTTCAATAATGTACTTACTAGAAGCTTTCTTCTTATCACGAGTTTTGAAGCCTTTAGCTAATACACCTGTACGTGATCTTGGATGACCTCCAGACTGTCTTCCTTCACCACCACCCATTGGGTGATCGACTGGGTTCATGGCAACACCACGAACTCGTGGACGACGTCCTAACCAACGAGAACGACCAGCTTTTCCTGATCTCTCTAACGCATGGTCTGAATTACCTACCGCACCAATAGTAGCACGACAAGTTGTAAGGATCATTCTAGTTTCACCTGACGGTAATTTAATAACGGCATACTTACCTTCGCGAGCAGCCAATTGAGCAAATGTTCCGGCACTACGAGCCATAATTCCACCCTGTCCTGGGCGCAACTCAATGTTGTGAATGATCGTTCCTAATGGAATCTCTTTAAGGGTTAACGTGTTTCCTAGATCAGGGCTTACGCCTGCTCCAGATTGAACAGTTTGACCGACTTCTAATCCGTTAGGAGCGAGAATGTAACGTTTTTCGCCATCAGCATACACTAATAATGCGATACGTGCACTACGGTTTGGGTCATATTGAATTGACTCAACAGTAGCAGCAACACCGTCTTTATTTCTCTTGAAATCGATTACCCTGTAACGTCTCTTATGTCCGCCACCAATGTAGCGCATGGTCATCTTACCTGTGTTATTACGACCTCCGCTTTTTTTGATAGGCTCCAGTAAGGACTTCTCTGGTGTATTTGAGGTAATCGTATCAAATGCACCAATAATTTTGTGTCTCTGCCCCGGTGTTGTGGGCTTTAGCTTTCTTACTGCCATTTTAATTAAATATTGCTATAAAAATCAATCTTATCTCCTTCTACCAAAGTAACAATTGCCTTTTTGTAAGCAGCAGTTTTACCTACCTGCACACCACTTTTAGTATAACGGCTTTTTACTTTACCGGCATAGTTCATGGTGTTTACTCTTTCAACAGTTACATTGTACATTTCCTCAACCGCTTTTTTTATTTGTAATTTGTTAGCGTTTTTGTTTACCACAAATCCAAAGCAATTTAGTTTTTCACCTTGCTCGTTGAGTTTTTCAGTAACTATTGGCTTAATTAATATTTGCATGTTTAAATCTCCTTAAGCTTTAAATTAAAGATTACCTAATCCTTCAACTGAACTTTCAACTAGAACTAACGCTCCGGCTTTCATAATACTGTAAGTATTCAATTCAGCTAATGTTACAACTTCCGATTTAGGAATATTTCTTGAAGCCAAGTAAACATTCTTATCTGTATCTTTCAATACTACTAATGAACGTTTTCCATCAACTTTAAGACTCTTACGGATTTGTGCAAACTCTTTTGTTTTTGGAGCTTCCATATTGAAATCTTCAACTACGATAATGCTACCAGTTTTTGCTTTATAAGATAAAGCAGACTTACGAGCAAGCTCTTTAAGTTTGCGATTCAATTTAAATCCATAATTACGAGGACGAGGACCAAAAATACGACCACCACCACGGAATACAGGAGACTTAATGCTACCTGCACGAGCAGTACCGGTTCCTTTTTGCTTCTTGATCTTACGTGTACTACCTGCGATCTCAGCTCTTTCTTTTGATTTATGGGTTCCTTGACGTTGATTTGCAAGGAACTGTTTTACATCAAGATAAATAGCATGATCGTTAGGCTCAATACCGAAAACTGAATCTGCTAATTCAACAGTTTTTCCGGTCTCTTCTCCTGTTATGCTTAATACTTTTAGTTCCATTACATTTCAACAATTACATATGAACCTTTTGCTCCTGGAACAGAACCTTTTACAATAATAAGGTTGTTTTCAGGAATCACTTTTAATACTCTAAGGCTTTCAACCATCACTCTGCTTCCACCTGTTCTTCCAGCCATTCTCATACCTTTAAATACGCGAGCAGGGTATGAAGCAGCACCTACAGAACCAGGAGCTCTTAAACGGTTGTGCTGTCCGTGAGTTGAACCACCAACACCACCAAATCCGTGACGTTTTACTACACCTTGAAATCCTTTACCTTTAGAGATACCTGTAACGTCAACGAAAATATCTTCAGTAAAGATATCAACAGTTACTTCATCTCCTAAGTTAAATTCTTGTTCGAATCCTTTGAATTCAACAACACTTCTTTTAGGAGCTACACCAGCTTTTTTAAAGTGGCCTAACTCAGGTTTAGATGTGTTTTTTTCTTTCTTGTCTTCGAACGCCAGCTGTACAGCCTCATATCCATCAGTTTCCACAGTTTTAACCTGTGTAACCACACATGGGCCAGCTTCGATAACAGTGCATGGAATGTTTTTTCCATCGGCACTGAAAACGGAAGTCATTCCGATTTTTTTTCCAATAATACCTGGCATTGTTACAAAAATTAAATATTAAATAATCGATTCATACAGCTTGAAGTTTCGGCTCGCAAGCTGCATGAACTTATTTTCTTTTGTCTCACACTTTGATTTCAACTTCAACTCCACTTGGTAACTCAAGCTTCATTAATGCATCGATAGTTTTAGCTGTAGAGCTATAGATATCGATTAAACGCTTATATGAAGAAAGTTGAAATTGCTCTCTCGACTTTTTGTTTACGAATGTTGAACGTAACACTGTAAATACTCTTTTGTGAGTAGGAAGAGGAATAGGACCGCTAACTACAGCACCAGTCGTTTTTACTGTCTTAACGATTTTCTCAGCTGACTTATCAACTAAGTTGTGATCGTAAGATTTTAATTTGATTCTTATCTTTTGACTCATCTTGAGATCTTATTATAATAATTCTACTTTTCCTTCAGCTTCTTTCACTACTTCAATTGCAATGGCTTTAGAAACTTCTTCGAAGTGTGAGAACACCATTGATGAAGTTGCACGACCTGATGAAATAGTACGTAAAACTGTTACATATCCGAACATTTCGGCAAGAGGCACTTTAGCTTTTACAACACGAGCACCAGCTTTAGACTCCATTCCTTCTACCTGACCACGACGCTTGTTAAAGTCACCAATGATATCTCCCATATATTCTTCAGGAGTAACAACTTCAACTTTCATGATTGGTTCAAGAAGAACAGGATTAGCTTTCATCGAAGCATTTTTAAATGCCTGACGACCTGCGATCTCAAATGATAACTGATCAGAATCCACTGGGTGGAAAGATCCATCTTTAAGTACTACTTTAAGACTATCAACAACGAAACCAGCTAATACACCGTTTTGCATTGCATCAGTAAAACCTTTTTCTACTGAAGGAATATATTCTTTAGGTACGTTACCACCTTTTACTTCATTGATGAACTCAAGTCCTTCTTTACCGTCTTCTCTAGGTCCAACAGTAACAACAACATCAGCAAACTTACCACGACCACCAGACTGCTTTTTGAATACCTCACGGTGCTCAACAGTTTGTTTGATAGCTTCCTTGTAAGTTACCTGAGGACGTCCTTGGTTACACTCAACTTTAAACTCACGCTTTAAACGGTCGATAATAATCTCAAGGTGAAGCTCACCCATACCGCTAATTACTGTTTGACCACTATCTTCATCAGTTTGAACACGGAAAGTTGGATCTTCTTCAGCTAATTTAGATAAAGCAACACCCATTTTATCCATATCCTTTTGAGACTTAGGCTCAACAGCTACTCCAATTACAGGATCTGGAAAATCCATTGACTCAAGAGTAATAGGATTTTTCTCATCACAAAGAGTATCTCCCGTACGAATATCTTTAAAACCTACTCCTGCACAAATATCACCTGCTTCGATTACATCTTGAGGTAACTGCTTGTTAGATTTCATTTGATACAAACGTGAGATACGTTCTTTTTTACCTGTACGAGTATTTAATGCATATGAACCAGCATCAATTTTACCTGAGTAAACACGCATAAATGCTAAACGACCTACGAATGGGTCAGTAGCAATTTTAAATGCTAATGCAGCAAGTGGTGCATTTACATCATGTGGCCTTGAATCTGGCTCTCCTGTATTTGGATTAGTTCCTGTAATTTCAGGAATATCACTAGGTGATGGTAAAAATGCAATAACTGAATCCAATAAACGCTGAACTCCTTTATTTTTAAATGCAGAACCACACATCATTGGAGTAATCGTTTGATTAATAGTTGCAGTACGAATAACTGCAATCATTTCCTCCTTAGTGATTGATTCTGGATCTTCAAAATAACGCTCCATTAGTTCTTCGTCACATTCTGCAACTGCTTCAACTAATTTATCTCTCCACTCTTGAGCTTCAGCTTTTAATTCGTCACGAATTTCTCTTAATTCATAACGTGAACCCATTTGAGCATCATCAAACCAAACAACCTCTTTATTTTCGATTAGGTCAATAACCCCTTCAAAGTTATCTTCAGCTCCGATAGGAATCTGAATAGGCATTGGATTTGCTCCTAACATTTCTCTTACCTGACGTACTACTTCAAAGAAGTTAGCACCTGAACGGTCCATTTTGTTTACGAAACCAATACGAGGCACACCATATTTATCAGCTTGTCTCCATACAGTTTCTGATTGTGGTTCAACACCACTAACAGCACAGAATAAGGCAACAGTACCATCTAACACCCTTAAAGAACGCTCTACCTCTACAGTAAAGTCAACGTGTCCTGGGGTATCGATAATGTTTATCTTATACGATTCATTGTTATAGTTCCAGTTGGTAGTTACAGCAGCAGAAGTAATTGTAATACCTCTTTCTTGCTCTTGCTCCATCCAGTCCATGGTTGCAGCACCATCGTGCACCTCACCAATTTTATGAGTAATACCAGTATAAAACAGAATACGCTCTGTAGTAGTAGTTTTACCCGCATCGATATGCGCCATGATACCGATATTTCTGGTGTATTTTAAATCTGTATTTCCCATTTTATTTATTCCTTAAAAGATTAGATGATTAGAATCTAAAGTGAGCGAATGCTCTGTTAGCCTCTGCCATCCTGTGCATATCTTCTTTTTTCTTGAAGGCTCCACCTTCATTGTTATAAGCCGCAACAATTTCAGCAGATAGTTTTTCTGCCATTGATTTACCACTTCTTTTACGAGCAAAAAGAATCAAGTTTTTCATAGCTATTGAAGCTTTTCTTGATGGACGAATTTCCATTGGAACCTGGAAAGTAGCACCACCAACTCTTCTACTTTTTACCTCTACAGAAGGAGTAATGTTTTCTAAACCTTTTTTCCACATCTCTAACGCCGACTTGCCTTCTTTTTCAGCTTTATCAGCCATGCGGTCTAATGCATCGTAAAAAATTCCGTAAGCAGTAGATTTTTTACCATCAAGCATCAGGTTGTTAATAAATTGAGTAACCAAAGTATCATTAAACTTTGGATCTGGAAGCAATATTCGCTTCTTTGGTTTACCTTTTCTCATCTCTTCTTGTTTATTAGTCTTTTATTGGCTGTCAATGTTTCTGTGTCTTCAAAAGCAACTAATTACTCTTTACTCAACCTTTTGTTTTAACTCACCAATAAACAAAACCATAAGTTAAACACTTAATTTAAATTACTTCTTTGGACGTTTTGTTCCGTATTTAGAACGACGTTGAGTACGTCCCTCAACTCCTGATGCATCTAAAGCTCCACGAACTAGGTGATAACGAACACCTGGAAGATCTTTTACCCTTCCACCGCGAACAAGAACAATAGAGTGCTCCTGAAGGTTATGTCCTTCTCCTGGAATGTAGGCATTCACCTCTTTTCCATTAGTCAAACGAACCCTGGCAACTTTTCTCATGGCCGAATTCGGCTTCTTTGGTGTAGTAGTGTACACCCTCACACAAACACCTCTACGCTGAGGACAAGCATCTAGCGCTCTAGATTTACTTTTCTCAACTAACTGGGTGCGTCCTTTACGAACTAACTGTTGAATTGTTGGCATATAACTAAAATTGTTTAAATAAAATTCTTTACAAAATGCTTATAACACGCCTCTTTCCAAATATTAAACACCCTGATTTTCAGCGCATTTTAATATATTTAGACAAAAAAGCGATGCAAAAGTACTAATTTTCAATGAATAAACACCAATTCTTTATGTATTTTTTTTAGAAAAAGATTGTTAAAGAAATTTAATCTAAAAACAATTGAGTGAATGAGATATGAGCATTTGAATAAAAAAAATTGAAAATGATAAAAAAGACCTATTCTTTGAAATTATCTTTATTGAAAATTTACAAACTTTGGGTGTTATTCATTTTTACTATATTTGCGCCGATTTATACTCAACTTTCTTTGTTTGAGCATTATAATCGATTAAAAACCTGTATTGTTTTATATGTTTAATCTCCCCTTGTTTCTAAGGACTCCAAGGGCTAAGCAGAACTACATATATTATTATACTAATTTTATAATAAAATGAAAGCATTTGTTTTTCCTGGGCAAGGTGCCCAATTTGTAGGTATGGGGAAAGACCTATACGAAAATTCAACAGAAGCGAAAGAACTTTTTGAAAAGGCTAATGAAATTTTAGGTTTTAGAATCACAGACTTAATGTTTGAAGGTACTGATGAAGATTTAAAACAAACAAAAGTTACTCAGCCTGCTATATTTTTACATTCTGTATTATTAGCAAAATCAATGGGTGATGATTTTAAACCAGAAATGGTTGCAGGTCACTCATTAGGTGAATTCAGCGCTTTAGTTGCCGGTGGAGCTATGTCATTTGAAGATGGATTAAAATTAGTTTCGCAACGTGCATTAGCAATGCAAAAAGCTTGTGAGGCAGAACCTTCAACAATGGCTGCTATTGTTGGTATGGAAGATGCTATTGTAGAAGAAGTTTGCGAAAGCATTGACGAAGTTGTTGTAGCAGCTAACTATAACTGTCCGGGACAATTAGTAATTTCAGGATCATTTGCTGGTATTGATAAAGCATGTGAAATTTTAACTGAAAAAGGTGCAAAAAGAGCATTAAAACTTCCTGTAGGAGGAGCATTTCACTCACCTCTTATGGAGCCTGCACGTGCTGAACTTGCTGCGGCTATCGAAGCAACAGAAATCAAAACTCCAATTTGTCCGGTATATCAGAATGTGAGCGCAACTCCATTTACTGATCCTGCTCAAATTAAAGAAAATTTAGTGGCTCAATTAACTGCTCCGGTAAAATGGACTCAAACAGTTCAAAACATGATTGCTGATGGAGCTACTTCTTTTACCGAAGTTGGTCCAGGTAAAGTTTTACAAGGATTGGTTAAAAAAGTAGATCGTAAGATGGAAGTTGCTGGAGTTAGCAGCTTATAATCTTTCAAAATATTTTTTAGTAAGAAAACCGAAGGTCAAAAGCTTTCGGTTTTTTTTATGCTAACTATTAACCTAAAATAGCACCTTCCAACAAAGAGTATTATATTTACCACATTCATTTTTCTGAAAAAGATATTTTCCTCATGCAAATTGATATCAATTGCGACTTAGGCGAAGGCATTGGTAACGACGAGGCCATAATGCCATTTATTAGTTCTGCAAACATAGCCTGTGGTTTTCATGCAGGCAACGATATCATTATGGATCAAACTATTCAATTAGCCATAAAGCATGGAGTAGTTATTGGTGCACATCCTGGTTATAGCGACAAGAAAAACTTTGGACGCATAAATATGAACCTGTCATACCATGACATTACAACACTCGTAAAAAATCAAATCGACATTCTTAACCAGAGAGCATCAAAAGCCGGAGTATCATTATACCATGTAAAACCTCATGGAGCATTATACAATCAGGCTTCACAAAACATTGAGATTGCCAAAGCCATTGCTGAAGCAATAGCATCAGTTAATCAGGATCTTATTTATGTAGGTCTGGCAAATTCAAAAATGGAAATTGCAGCACATAAATATAAATTGAAATTCAGAGCTGAAGCATTTATTGACAGGGCCTATACAAACCGTGGGATGTTGGTTTCCAGAAATGAGTCCAAAGCTATAATAACAGATGTAGCATTCAGTAAAGAAAGAGCGCTTAAAATAGCACAACACAAAACCATTCAATCAATTGAGCAAAAAGAAATCATCATAAATGCACAAACACTCTGCATTCATGGTGATAATCCTCACGCTACTGATGTAGCCAAGGGTATATACGACTACCTTATTCATAATAACATTAAGATTACGGCTCATGTTTGATATTTATCCATCGGGAGATTCGGCATTCTTATTAAAGTTTGGCAATGAAATATCAGAAGACATTCATTTGCGTATTCGTGCCTATATAATATTATTATCTAAAAAGAGAATTAAAGGAATAACCGAGATTGTTCCTTCGTATTGTGACATACTGGTTCATTACAATCCCTTAGCGATAAACTATCAAAAATTAATCAACAAACTTAAAAAGATCTATCTAAAAACAGGTGATTATAAACTTCCGGAACCAAAAACAGTAAGAATACCTGTTGTTTACGGAGGAAAATACGGACCTGACATCAATGAAGTAGGCAATAATACAGGACATAGTACACAAGAAATAATTGACTTACATTCCCAAAGTAAATACCTCGTTTATATGCTTGGATTTACTCCGGGCTTTTGCTATCTGGGAGGAATGAATCCTGAATTAACCACTCCAAGAAAAAATATACCTTCTGAAAAAATAGCACCAGGATCTGTAGGTATTGCAGGTTCACAAACCGGAATATATCCCATCGAAAGTCCCGGGGGATGGCAAATCATAGGAAGAACTCCTCTTAAACTGTTCGACCCCTCTTCTGAAAATCCTTTTTTAATAGAAGCCGGAAATTATTTAGAATTTTATCCTATCTCTGAAAATGAATTCAACAGCTACCATTAAAATTATAAATCCTGGATTATACACCACAATACAGGATCTGGGACGTTTTGGATACCAACAATATGGCATGCCTGTTTCCGGTGCTATGGATACATATTCCCTCAGGTTAGCTAATCGTTTAGTTGGTAATGATGCTAATGCAGCTTGCCTGGAGGCCACATTTCTACCTCCACATTTCGAAATTACCTGCGACACAATAATTGCGGTTAGCGGAGGCCAAACAGAACTTACTATCAACAACATATCAAAACCCATCAATTGCAATCATCTGCTTAAAACAGGAGACGTTATTCAAATGGGGCCTGTTACAAAAGGAAGTCGTGTTTATATTGCTTTTGCAGGAGGTATAGATGCTCCTATTATTATGAATAGTCGCTCAACTTATGTGAGAGCCCAAGTAGGCGGATTAAATGGACGTAAACTTTTAGCTGGCGATGAAATTTTCACTTTAAAAAAGAGAATCAAATACAAACACCGCTCTGTTCCCCATGAATTACTATTGGATTATAAATCTGAACAAGAAATAAGAGTAATTGGAGGAAGTGAAATCAATAGATTTAGTTACGAAGGAGTAAAGACTTTTCTAACATCATCATATATTATTTCTAATAAAAGCGACAGAATGGGATATCGCTTGGATGGTCCTCAAATAATACACAAAAGGGGCGCTGATATTATTTCATCAGGTATATGCAACGGTGCCATTCAGGTTCCGGGAGATGGACATCCCATAGTGATGCTTGCTGACAGACAAACCGTTGGTGGATATACCAAGATTGCGAACGTAATTACAGCTGATCTTCCATTATTTGGTCAATTAAAGCCATCAGATAAAATTCATTTTGCTCATGTAAAACTTGATTACGCACATAAAATTTTAATGAAACGAAAAAAATTACTCAAGAAATTATAACAAAAAAGCCGCAACTTAACAGCTACGGCTTTTAACCTCCCATTCTATACTAATAGACTAATAATACAATAACACTACTAAAATAAAACTACAGCTATCAACGAATGTTGATTCTTACAAAAACAAACTCAATTATTGCATCATACAATCTAAAGCATCTCTTATAACAATCTGAATTTTCGATTTTTAATAGATTTGAGGTTACTATGTAAATATAATTTGAGTATGCTCACCTCCACACATTGCATAAAACTCTCCCACAGTAAGCACTGCACTCACATCCTCATACAAATCTTCCTTTGTTAACTTAAACATATCCATAGCCAATTTACACGCATAAATCTCACCACCCCCAGCTGTAATCATTTCTAAAAACTCATCAACAGGAGGAATGTCTAATTCATCCATCTGTTTCCTCATCATTGATGATACACCACTTTCAACACCAGGTATGGCTCCCAACAATGTAGGAAATGCTAATCCGCCCGGCATTCGCATGGCAGGATTTCCAACTGTAGCTGTATGTAATTTATTCATATACTTTTTAGTTATTGCATCTAAGCCAAAAAATGTAAAAAACAACTTAGCTTCAATCCCTTCCATCACTGCACCATTAGCCAAAACTAACGTTGCATATACATCTTCAATTGCACCCTTAGCACAAATAATGCATACTTTCTTTAAAGGTTGTTCTTCTTTAACCATAATCTATATTCTTTACGTTAGCTCAAAAATTACACACAACTTGCCGGTTTAGGAATACCTGCAATTTTAGATGAATATTTTAGTGGACCTCCCGGGAAAAGCTGATACAAACCTTTAATATCAACAATGCCTGACTTACCCACTTTACGAATAGTAAGCACTTCGCCTTCCTTAAATTTTTCTCGTAGGTAGTCCAACACTTCATAATGCTTATCAGTCAACTCAATCCCTATTTCCTGCGCAATAGCAGCAGCAATATCTTTATCCCATTGAGAAGGATCTGTCATATATCCTTCATCATTAACATCAATAGTTTTATTAGCAATTACCTTTTGTCCCATAACTCTAAACTTTATCTATTAATAATTGATTACAAACTCATTGCTTCATTCTTTTTTCCATTGAAAGGCTCTTCATAAATGCGACAGCAAACCCCATCATCTTTTTCATTTCGGGTTGATTCATTTCTCTCATTAACTTAAACAAGGAATATTCAGGCACCTTTTTCTGATCTATATTTTGATAGACATCCAACGCATTTTGAATAGACAACAACATTTCCGGTTGAGTCATTTTTCGTATGGTATCCACTATAAGTACAACATTATCTGCCAACCTTGTAACATCCTCCTTAGAGTAATGAGAAATCAAATTATCAATCACCTTTCCCATTTCTGTAAAAAACTCGAAATACCCCTTCTTTTCAAATTCATGTAACCTTTTAGTCATATCAATAATCGACTCCCTTACCAGAGGACCTGCATCTCTGGCAAAATCAACAGAACTCTCAAACACAGATAACATTACAGTTATATCATTGATATTATTCAGGAGTTTTAAGCCAAGATATTTTAACTGATCAATATCCAGTTCTACTTGCTGATTTTCAAGTTCAACAACGGCTGTATCGTACATATCTTTACCTACAATCTGTAAATCAGCTAATAAATCTTCCACGCTTTCTGCTTTCCTATTTTGCTGATTCAGAGACTCTAAAACCAAATCCATCTTACGATTTAGTTCATTAATTTGCGTTTGCATATTTTGATCATCCATAACCCAGCCATTTAAAAAGTAACTCTTTTTTTACCAGCCATAGTCATCTCTGCCTCAACAGGAAGTTCTTTACCTTTCAATAACAGATGCCAGTAAATCCATCGAAACATGATTTTACCATAGTGGTTGATTTTAGTATTTTTCAACAAACCAAACGGACCGATACCGGGCAAAGGAAATGTACCGGGGAGTGGCTCAGTATCATAATTAAAATCAATTAATGCACCTTTACCATAACCTGTTTCAATGTAGCAGTTTGCATGACCATCAAAGTAAGCAGTTAACGGACGCCCCTCAATAGCATTCATTAAATTGTCGAATAATATTTCTGATGCAAAATGAGCAACCGAACCGGCTTTTGAAGTGGGTAGATTAGCCGCATCTCCTATCACAAAAATCTCTTCATGATCTCTTTGTTGCAAAGTATGTTTATTGGTAAATACAAAATTCAAATCATCACCAAGTCCACTTCTTTCTACCATTTTATCACCCATATTAACAGGCACAATCGTTAATGTATCAAATGGCACTTCTCGTTCATCATACGAAACCAGAGCTTTCTTGTCGTTATCGATTTTTTCGATATAAAAGTCAGCAACAACATTTATATTTTTTTCAACCAGCAACTCCGATAACATTTTAGTTGCTATGGGCTTTGTAAACACGCCCGCCATCGGTGTTACAATAGTAATTTCTACCTTATCACGAATTCCTTTTTTAGTAAAAAACTCTTCTGCCAGAAACACAAATTCAAGAGGAGCCACCGGACATTTATAAGGAATTTCGGTAATAGCCATTACTAACTTACCTCCCTGCCAGCTTTTAAAGTGCTTTTGCAACGCTAATGCTCCTTCAATAGTATAAAAATCAAATATATCTTTATACCAAAGCTGTTCCTTAAGGCCAGGTGTTTCTTCAGGACATGTCTTTGTTCCTGTAGCTATAATCAAAAAATCATAAAACAACACTTTTCCTCCGTCCAACAGTACCTTTTTATGATCCGCATCCACCTTATCAATTTCGGTGTACATTACATTGACTCCTACAGGGAAAAAACTACTCTTTGGCTTTTTAACATCTCTTTCATGATAAATGCCGAAAGGAATAAATAAAAACCCAGGCTGATAATAGTGAGTACGAAATTGGTCCACAATAGTAATATCCCACTCATCTCTTTCAAGCGCATTTCGCAATTTATTTGCCATCATGGTTCCTGCAGTACCACCTCCTAGTATTACTATCTTCTTCATGTGTTTATATTTTATTGTTAACACTGGTAATTTTCTATCCCAAAACCACTTAAACCTATAACATCTCCCCTTTTAATTCTGTAATATTTTATGTAATTTGATATCTCACATATGAAAGTTAACTAACTAAGCGTGATTGTATAATATATCAACAGGTAATAAATATCAGTTTATGATATATATCACTTCATCGTTATAAATATTATTTAAATCGTACCTTATGAATCAGGAATGTAGTTGCGATAAATGCGAACTTAAAGAGCTATTTTTTCATAATGTTTCTTCAAGAGAAATCATGAGTCTTTGCGGAAGTCGTATTGAAAAAAATTATGAAAAGGGTGATTACATTATTGAGCAAGGAAAAACAATCAACGAATTTATTTATTTAAAGAGTGGTTTGGTTAAGCTCTTTGTAACCAACACCGACGGCAAGGAGCAAATACTCTCATTTGCAAAACCTTTTGATTTTGTCAGTCTCTTAAGTGTATTTTCACAAAACACCTACAGTTATTCTGTAATGGCCATCGATGAATCTACAACATGCAATATTTCCATACACGAGGTAAAAAAACTACTACAAAACAACGGGGCTTTTGCCTTGGGAATACTTGAAAAGATGAGTAAAGTAAGTGATGCTGTTATCCATGAATCATTACAAATCAGGAAACGCAATTTACGTGGCAGAATAGCCTATGTTTTATTACATTTTAGAGACGATATATACAACACCGATTACTATGAATTACCTGTTAGCAGAAAAGAAATAGCAGAGTACATTGGTATGACTACAGAAAATGTTATTCGTGCACTTACCGAATTTAGAAAAGATGGTATTATTAAAATATTTGGCAAAGCCATTGAAATTATAGATTACAAGAAGTTAGTGCAGATATCTGAACACGGGTAACTACTACTTTAAGACACCCATTACGCAAAAACAGCCATTTTACTGATCTAAAACATATTTTTGTGGCCCCACTTTCATTAAATTGCACAAAATTTAATACTATGTTTAGCAAAGATATATACATAAACAGAAGACAACGTTTAAAAGATAAAATGGATAAAGGCATCGCCCTGATTTTAGGAAATATTGATGCCAGCATGAATTATCCGGATAACACTTATCACTTTAGACAAGACAGTACTTTTTTATATTTTTTCGGACTTGACTACCAGGGATTAGCTGCAGTAATTGATTTTGAAAGCGGAGAAGAAATATTATTCGGAAACGATTTTGATATTGATGATATCATATGGATGGGTCCTCAGGCCAAACTTAAAGATAATGCACTAAAAGTTGGAATTACACAAACGCACCCTTTATCAAAACTAAAGGAAATAGTTAGCAAAGCTTACCAACAAGGAAGAACCGTTCATTTTACACCTCCATACAGAGGAGAAAACATACTTACAATTGGTGATCTTCTTGATGTGAACCCTCTTAAGGTAAAAGAGATGCATTCGATAGAATTCATCAAAGCCTGCGTTAGTTTACGATCAATTAAAGAACCTGGCGAAATTGAAGAAATGGAGCGTCATATGGCTGTTGCGTACCAAATGCATACCACTGCTATGAAAATGGCTCATCCGGGAGTTACAGAACAACAAATTACAGGTATTTTAGAAGGCGTATCCATGTCAGGCGGAGGGCCTATTTCGTTTCCTATCATTTGCTCAGTACGAGGGGAAACTTTACACAACCACGTTCATCCCAACACCTTAAAATCAGGTGATTTATTATTGGTTGATGCAGGTAGTGAATCTCCATTACACTATGCTACCGACCATACCAGAACATCGCCTGTAGGCGGCAAATTTACCAGCAAACAAAAGGATATTTACCAGATAGTTGTAGATACAAACAATGCAGCATTAGCCGCAACTAAGCCAGGAATTACCTACAAAGAAGTTCACTTAATTGCTGCAAAAACAATGACTGAAGGCCTTAAATCATTGGGCTTAATGAAAGGTGATGTTGATGAAGCGGTTGCGCAAGGTGCTCATGCTTTGTTTATGCCACATGGATTAGGTCACATGATTGGATTAGATGTTCATGACATGGAAGATTACGACCAAAAATTAGTTGGTTATGACGACGAGATTCAACCAAGTACTCAATTTGGATTGGCAGCTCTTAGATTAGGTAGAAGACTTCAACCTAATTTTGTTGTTACCAACGAACCTGGGATGTATTTTATTCCTGATCTTATTGATCAATTCAAATCAGAAAAGAAGTTCACTGATTTTATCAATTACGATTTAGTTGAAACTTATAAAGGATTTGGTGGAATCAGATTAGAAGATGATGTTTTAATTACAGAAACCGGAAGCCGAGTTTTAGGGGAAAGAATTCCTATTGATCCTGAAGATGTGGAAGCTATGGTTCAATCCGGAAAATAACATCTTTACAATAATACAATTGATATTTTATACGAAAGCTTCCCTTTTATTTATATGTAAAAGGGAAGCTTTATTTGTATTATGAAAGTTACGAACTACAAGCTCGCATCAGCAAAACGTATAGTATAACATAGTACAACTTCAGTGAAAGTAATTGGAAAAAAATATCTCACGTATTCAGTGAAGGTACATAAAATCAAGCATCACTTGTTCATCGAGGCGTCTCGCTTCGCTGTCTAAGACAGGCCTCTTACCTATTCATTTCAATGCAAATATTGGCCAGAGACCAGGGATTAAACAACATAGCGAGACGCTATGCCAAACAAAGAATGATTTGTTGTAATACTACAAGATCGCATCAGCAAATCGAGATCTGAAACCTTGCATTAAATAAAAAAGGTTGCCTCGTTTTGAGACAACCTCTTTATTTATCCAGAAGTGTTTTAATACTAAGCGCTGTTTGATTATCATTATGGTACAATTACAGAGCCTACATAAATACTGTTGCTTACTCTCATACTGTCATCTGTTGCTATAAAAGCCAGGTAACAGTGAACTTCAGAACCCGAAGGTGCATTAGGCAAGCCAATATCACCTGAACCATCCTTACGCTTAAATTTGCGCATGGTATATTTAGGTTCACAGCCATCAGCAATGCTTACCAACAGTACGTTATTTTCCAATAACTGAGCCAACAATCTATCCTCACTTTGATCATCTTCACTATTGGTATCAACAGACCATTTAATCAGAGCTCTGTTATCCACCAGTTCTACAGAATAATCAGCAGGCAGCTCTAAAGAACCCTTTGCCAGGCGCAACCTGTTATAATTTACTTTAAACATAGGATATTCTCCTATAAGTGTGTAGTTTAAAAATTCTGACATGGCTTCGTTTCTGGCTGTTTTACACCTGTCGTGCATTCGGTAACCCACTTCTATAACAGGCTGTAACCTTTGCAAAAACTTAGCCGCATACATAAACCTGGCCCTGTGAATAATTTGCTTTTCACTAGCTTTCTTATTATTTGAAGCAGGTTTCGATTTCATATATGAAATACCTTTCCATGTTGATCCTATCACATTTCCTACTTTGCCGCTGAATCCACCTAAGATTCCTTTATCAATTTTTCCCATGACTTTTAATTTTAGTGGTTCTTTTTAATATTGATCGGATATGAAAAAGAACCGAGTTAAACATTGATCGGCCGATTTTGTATTAACTAAAGTAGAATATGTAATACACTAAAAAAATAACAGTAATTTTACTGTAACTTTTTTCTACCGTATATAACTATAATAAAGGACGTTACATTTTTAGCCAATTTCAAAAATTGTTGGTTTATCCCTAAAAAAGAGTCAATATTCCAATTTTTGGCGTTTTTGAGGAAAAATATTCCGGTTTTTGCTGTTTTTAGCAAAAAATATTCTCGATTCTGTCTGTTTTAACACTTTTTTGTGCAGGGCATCGCAAACTGATCGCAAACGCAGGCCATTTTATCGCAAATTTATCGCAACTGTATCGCAAAGGGGACTAGACTGCTACGCAACAGCTTCGCAAATGATCGCAACCGCGTCGTAACCTATACACAACCGCTACACCATAGATTTTGCGATAATTGCATGATAAAGTGATGATGAGCAAGCAGAAAACAGGAAACTTGTTTAGTAGATGGATTATAGCAGGGTTACAATTGAGTAGTTGTGGATTAAATGAACATATATTTTAAATAGTCTACACTTATTTATTATCTTTAATCATATTTTTAATTAGATAAAAACCTTATAATATGAGTTCAGCAGGCCATGTTTTAGATATGATCGCTCGAATGAAAGCAAACCGAGCACTTAAAGAACAGAATTTAAACAAATACAAAAATATCGAAGATGCCTATCATAAACATGAAAACAAACATCGTGCATTTACCGATAAAAACAAACTCCCGGAAAAAGAATTACAGCTACTAAAAAAAGACATTAAGCATAGGGTGCTAGCTGATCAAAGAAATAGATTAATAAAAACAGTTCTTTTAATTTCAGGTATATCAGCATTAACCATTATTAGTTTCTGTATACTTTTAACTAGTTAGTTGCGAAAACAGCAAATTAGAAAGAAACATATATCCATAAAAAGAGAGTTCTCTGAGCAACTCAATAAAAAGAAATTGAAATATCAAACCTTCAAACTTATCGGTTTAATGGTGGAATAATATAATCCAAAAATTAAATACCTACTAACTACTTATATTATCATTACCTTTGTAGTATCTCTGAAGCATATATTATTCCCAAAGAATAATACTTTTTAAAGACAATCCCAGTCTTAACATATATGAGATAATGAAGATAGAAAAACATAAACGAAGGTATACTCCTCCATCAATTGAAGAATACTTAATTGACCATAATATTTCTCTGGTTATGATGACAACTGCATGGCAACCCGGAGATGGTAAACCTCCAGGTCCTCCTGGAAAAGACAAAAAAGCATCTACTATAGAATCAACTCCTAATACTGTAGTTGATAATCCCTATGATACAAATCCATTTAAATAGACAATGAATAATACATCCAATAAACACTTAATTGTAACAGTTATTAAATACTGGTAATGTAAAATAGAAAGTTGATCCTTCTCCTAATTTACTTTCAAGCCAAATATTGCCCCCTAACATTTCAACATAGGCTTTACAAATAGACAATCCCAATCCAGCTCCTTCAACCTTAGTTTTAGCAGTATTTTTACTCTGCACAAACCTGTCAAATATTTTTTGAAGCATACATTCTTCCACTCCAAGACCTGTATCCTTAACATAACAAACTAAAGCACCTTCCTCGCATCTATAACCAATTGTGATGACACCTTTATCACTATACTTAATGGCATTTTTAACAAGATTGCTCAGTATAGCATATACCTTCTCAAGGTCTGTTTTTACAACCTTAACACAGTCTTCTTTAGGTAATTCAACAACAATATCCATACCCCTACAAACCACTTCTTCTCTAAAAAAGTCATATATATACGTAAGCGATTTTGTTATATCTACATCAGAAAGACTAAGCTCAACCTGACCTGACTCAATTTTCGAAATATCAATTAAATCATTGATAATATTCAACATTCGAAAACCACTTTTTTCAATCAGATCAATATAATTACCTCTTTTATCATCATCCAGTTCCGGATCCTTTAAAATCTCAGCAAAGCCAAGTATACCATTCATTGGAGTTCGGATTTCATGACTCATATTGGCTAAAAAAGCTGATTTAAGCCTATCACTCTCCTCTGCATGCTCCTTTGCTTCAATTAGCTCCATTTCAACCATTTTTCGCTGTGAAATAACCTGAGATATCCCAAGCAAAACGACCGGCTCCCCTAATGCATTTCTCTCTGTAACTTTACCCTGACCACACACCCAGATCCATTCTCCACTTTTTGACAGCATCCGAAACTCAGCATAATACTCAGTACTTAAACCTGAAAAATGTGAATGCACTGCATCCATCACTTTATCATAATCTTCTTCATGAATAAATCTTGTTGTATCCTTAATGGTCTTAGGCATCTCATCATCTGTGTAACCCAAATAATAGTACAAATGAGGAGTAGCAACCACATGACCTGTTTCAAAATTATTCTGAAAAACAGAAGCATGATTAACCTCTAAGGATAGCTGTTGAAATTTTTCCAACTCAATAAGAGACTCTTCTTTGACTTTGCTCTGATTACGCTCATCTGCAACCATTAACAACTTGCCTAAATGCGAGAGAACTGGTAATAATTTACGCTGTTTACTATATTGAAAACCAAGGGAGTCTCGAAAAATTAGATACCCAAATTGATTTAATGGAAGAATAACTAAAGAATGCTCCTTATAACTAAATATTTCGACTGAATTACAGCCCGAACATATAATTTCAGAGCTTTTTTTTACAATCTGACAATGAATCTGCTCTGCATCTCCATCCGAAAGAAGATAAATTTCTTGATAAGAATTTAATTTTTGTTCCTTTTGTAGTACAAACGCATAATTACTAACTAATAATTTACATAAAACCGGAACTATCTTTTTCAGAATACTTGCAACATTATCCTCATTTCCTGCACATATCACTATGTTCAGAAGATCTTCGTCACTAATTACCTTTACTCCCATAAAAAGCCAACAAATAAACCATTGAATACTAGCCAAATATAACAATTAAATCATATCTAACTACGTACTAGCAATGAAGTTTTAATGTTTTTGACGAATATATTCTATTTTTCACATATTACATATGAAAACAAATTATTCATACCTTATAAAAAATAACAATATCCTTCCACTTACGAAAATGCATGACACATATTATACCTTACACTACTTAATTCTTTCTTCTGAATAAATCCTTCATTCTATTCAATAGTCCTTTGCTTTTCTCTTTTCTTTGATCTTTTAAACGCTCTTCATAACGCTTTCTATCCTCAGGAGATAGCTTTAATCCTGTAGTATCAGGTTTTGAACGTTTACCAAAACGGAATAAATCAAAAATAGATATATCAGGATCTGTAATTGAAAAATCAGCACAATCAACCATTGCTCTCATATCAGAATCCAGATCTTTGAATCGGCTTCTTGTATATTTGGCATACTTAGGATCACGTTCTACTTTTTGCATAAACAACCCATAAATAGGCAATGCCATATGCGCTCCTTGTCCCAGGGCAGTACTTCGGAAATGCACCACCGGACTTTCTGCTCCTACCCAAGCACCTGCTAGTAATCGTGGTGTAAACCCAATAAACCAACCATCAGCATTATCCTGAGTTGTACCAGTTTTTCCTGCTATTTCACTTTTTAAACGATAAACAGTTCTAAGGCCTCTACCTGTACCATTTTGTACCACTCCTTGAAGCATATAATTCATTAAATGAGCGGTTTCTTCATCTAAAACCCTCACGTTCTTATCTTCTTGTTCACGCTCAAATAAAACCTTGCCATGACTATCTTCAATCCTAATGATACCATAAGGCTCTTTTTTTACACCGCTATTAGCAAAGCAAGAATATACAGTCAACATTTCCTGCAGGGAAATAGTACCTGTACCTAAACTTATAGATGGTACGGCTGGCAATTTTGCCTTCACTCCCATATCTTCAGCTAAACGCATCACCTTGTCCACACCTGTTTTCACCATTATTTCAGCTGTAATGGTATTTACAGAATTGGTTAAACCTCCTTTTAAAGAGTAATATCCTTCATGATCGCCATCTGAATTAGCTGGAGACCAATCCTGATAATCTTCATAAACTCTCCTTTCATTTGAAATATAATCACACGGACTCATTCCATCCATTAATGCAGCTGTATAAACAATAGGCTTAAATGTGGAACCAACCTGGCGACGAGAAGTTACATGATCATACTGAAAATACTTATGATTAACACCTCCTACCCAAGCTAATACTTTACCATTTTGAGGATCCATAACCATAAAACCTGTATTTAAAATTTTTAAATAATGTTTAATGGAGTCGAGTGGTGATAAATTCACTTCCTTTTCATTTGGGTAAGCAAAGATGGTCATCCTGTTTAATTTCTTCATCTCTGCCATTATCTCATCCTCAGATTTGCCCTGTGCTTTTAATGCTTTATATCGATGCGAGGACTGAAGTGCATTATCAAAAACAGAAGGATGATTTTTCCACGGGTCGCGATTCATCCAATGATACTTAAATTCTTTTTGAAGAGCAGCCATATGCTTTTGAACTGCTTCGTCGGCATAACGTTGAAGTGTTGGATCTATCGTGGTATAAATCTTTAAACCATCTATATAAATATCATAATGATCACCATATTCATCTTCAAGAATTTGCTGGACATTTTTACGTACCATCTCTCTAAAATAGGGAGCAATACCAGTATTATGATCTATTTTATGGTAGCTTAATTCTAATTCAGAATTTGTATATACAGATAAATCCTTATCAGATAAAAAGCCAAACTCATTCATTCTTGTTAAAACCAAGTTCCTTCTTTTCTTTGATCTTTCAGGATTTATTCGTGGATTATAAGCTGTATTTGCTGCTAACATACCAATTAAAACAGCAGCTTCGTTAGGTTTTAAGCTTGATGAGTGTTTATTAAAGAAACGCATTGACGCAGCTTCTATACCATAAACATCTTCGCCAAATGGCACCGTATTTAAATACAGATTTAATATTTGGTCCTTTGTATATACCTTTTCTAATCGAGAAGCAATAAAAACCTCACGCGATTTATTGACCAACATAGATAATGGACCATACTTTTTTCGGGGATACAGGTTTTTTGCCAATTGCTGACTGATCGTACTTCCTCCACCTTGAGATTTATCACGAAGTAATATTGTTCTGAAAATAACTCTACCCAAACTAATTACATCAAAACCTTTATGAGTAAAAAAGCGCTTATCTTCAGTGGCTACCAATGCATTGATAGCATGTTTGGAGATCACTTTATTTTCAATACTCATTCGGTTTTGGTGATAGAACTTCCCCATCAAAGTACCATCTTCCGTATATACTTCCGAAGCTATATCATTATCCACTTTGGCCAGCTCGTCGTAAGATGGTAATCGTCCAAATACTCCTAGATATACAAACAGTAAAAACAAAAATATTACAGCTACTAATCCCAATAATCCTTTAATGGAAAATGCTATCAATTTTTTATTTGATTTTTTGTTTTTAGGAGAAACCTGCTTTTTATTTTTTTTGTGTGTTGATTGTTTTTTTACAGCCATTTAGGTGTTATTTGAGTTATCTTTTTTTCCGGTAAAATATGATGATATAATACCTAGAAACCAACCTCTCCTACTTCAAGATAGAACTGCTTAAGATAATCTAACATAAATTGGTGTCGATGATTTGCCAATGTTCTGCCAGTTTTTGTTTCCATTTTATCTTTAAGCAATAATAACTTCTCGTAAAAATGATTTATGGTTGGACTGTCACTTTTTCTGTATTCCTGTGTTGAGTTATATTTTTTAGGAGGAATGGATTGATTGAATATTTCTCTATTTTTATTTCCTCCATAATGAAATGTTCTGGCAATGCCAATAGCTCCAATAGCATCTAATCTATCTGCATCACAAACCACTTTCTGCTCAGGAGTTAATTCACTCTTCTTGTCAAATTCTTTGCCAAAGGAAACTACGTTAACAATACCTAGAATTCGGTCAATATCATTTGCACACATTCCTATATTATTGAGAAATTGATTCAATTCTTTTTCTGCAAGATCTTTATCAAATAATTTTTCATCCGTAATGTCATGCAGTAAAACCCCTGCTTCTACAAAAAAAGCATTGGCCTTCTCCTTTAAATTTATTTCCCTGGCATTATGTAATACTCTTTTTATATGGCTAAAATCATGACCTGCATCAACAGATTCCATTTTACGGGTTACGTAATCTGAAATCTGTGATAAAAACTCAGAGTATTGTTGATTCATTTTTTAAATAATGTTTTTGTTAAATCTTTACCTAAAGCTTGTTTATGTAACATGATGGCTACAGTATTCATTCTAACATAAGATTCTGACATGTATAAGTACCCTCCATTTTCATTACTATCGGCACCCCAACTATTTTTTGTTTTAAAATACAAAGTGCCATTTTGATCTTTTACAATTCCAACAATATGCATTAAATGATCATCTGTAGCTTTCCATGAAGTAAAGGCATTTTGACGCGCCTCTTGAGTAACATATACTTCTTCCTGTGGTACAAATCCTTTAGATTTATCTGTAGGTATTAATGCAACACCTTTGTTATGCGAGAAAAAATCTTCAGAAACATCTCCATCCCACACAATAGTATACCCATCCTGAATCGCCTTTTTCATCACATCGAGTAATTGATCAATCGGCAAATTGTAATATTTATCATGCGACCAGTTATCCGGCACTTCTAAATCAAATGGTTCATAAAAAGGATGATGTGTATATGAAGACAATTCGATATAGTTATTTTTATCAATGCCTAATCCTTTAGCAAACTCCTGAGGTGAATAATTTCTTTTATTAAAAACTGTTTGTGTAGGTATTTCTCCCAGATAGTTAGAAATTATTGACTCAATATTTGTAAACCAAACTTCCGAAGGATGTGCGTCACTTGGTTGCATGTAGTTATCCAGCAATCCTTTCATGGCTGCTTCCAACTCTGAATGATTGTGCTTTAGTGCTGTATCCATTCTTCCGCCAAAATCACTTTCCGGAACAAATCCATGTTTTTCAATTACGTTTAAAACATCATGAGCTTGTCCTCCCTGACTAAAATTCCCCAGTCCATGTAGCATTACATATTGTCTTGCTTTATCCTGGTAGGTATAATTTACAATATACATTTCTGAAAGGTCTAACTCAGGTCCTCCCATGCGAATTATCTCACTTTCAATAAAGGAAATTGTACTAAAGGCCCAACATGTACCAGTATGGCCCTGATTTTTTACGGTAGTATTTTTAATATCAAAAACAGATTCAAACTCGAACTGATCCTGAGCTTTACTTTCTGTATATAAAAGAAATAGACTTACGATTAACAATAATGATTTTCTGATTTTCATTCTCAAACGTTTTATGTTGAACCCCACGAAAATAAAAAATCTTACGCAAATATCAGGCCTAATAAAAAAATAAAGCCGTTGAGAAAATTCCCAACGGCCTTAATCATTAATATCTAATTATTCTATATATTACTTATACTCTTGCCAACACTTAATTTTAATATCCTCTTTACCCATTTTACAGAATGCCTGAATAAAAGCACTAGCTAAACGAGCATTAGTAATCAATGGAATATTAAAATCAATGGCATTACGACGAATCTTATATCCATTCTTCAACTCATTTGTACTTAAGTTTTTCGGGATATTAACCACCAAGTCAATTTGTTTTTCACGAATCATTTCCAATGAATTTGGATGTTGATCTGGTTCACTTGGCCAATAGATATGTGTTGTTTCAACACCATTTTCAGCAAAGAACTTATGCGTTCCTCCTGTTGCAAAAATGTTATATCCATTATCCTTTAACAATTTTGCAGCTTTCAACAATTCCATTTTTGAACGTAATGGTCCCGAAGAAATCAACACATTCTTTTGAGGAATTGAATATCCAACAGAAAGCATTGAGTTCAAGATAGCCTCATCGAAATTATCTCCGATACATCCAACCTCTCCTGTTGATGACATATCTACACCTAAAACAGGGTCTGCTTTTGCCAAACGAGCAAATGAGAATTGAGGGGCTTTAATTCCCACACAATCTAAATCAAATAAGTTTTTATTTGGCTTTTGAACATCCATTCCTAACATTACTTGTGTAGCAAGGTCGATTAAATTAACCTTAAGAATCTTAGAAACAAATGGGAAACTACGTGATGCTCTTAAGTTACACTCAATAACTTTAAGTTCGTTGTTTTTACCTAACAACTGCATGTTAAATGGACCTGAGATATTAAGCGCTTTTGCTATCTCTCTGGCAATCTTTTTAACACGACGCATAGTTTCTATATAAAGCTTTTGCGGAGGGAATACAATAGTTGCATCACCTGAGTGAACTCCTGCAAACTCAACGTGCTCTGAAATTGCATAAGCAACAAGCTCACCATTTTTAGCAACTGCATCCACTTCTATTTCTTTAGCTTCTTCAATAAACTCAGAAACTACAACAGGATATTCTTTTGATACATTAGCTGCCAGTGTTAAGAAATGTTCTAACTCATCCTTGTTACTTACAACGTTCATTGCAGCTCCGGAAAGCACATAACTAGGACGAACTAACACTGGGAAACCAACCTCATCAACAAAAGTAAAGATATCTTCTATTGAAGTTAGCTCACTCCATCGTGGCTGGTCAATATCCAATCTATCTAACATTGCAGAGAACTTCTGACGGTTTTCAGCATTGTCAATATTTTCAGGCGAAGTTCCTAAAATAGGTACATTCTGACCATCTAATTTCATTGCCAGGTTATTAGGTATCTGACCACCTACAGAAACAATAACTCCTTTTGGTGTTTCAAGATCGATAACATCAAGTACACGCTCAAAAGTAAGTTCATCAAAATACAAACGATCACATACATCATAATCTGTACTCACCGTTTCCGGGTTGTAGTTGATCATGATTGATCTATACTTTTGATCTCTGATAGTATTCAATGCATTTACACTACACCAGTCAAACTCTACCGAACTACCAATGCGATAAGCACCACTACCTAATACAATTACAGATTTACCATCGTCAACGTAATCAATATCGTGTTCTGTACCACTGTATGTTAAATATAAGTAGTTGATTTGAGCAGGAAACTCACCTGCCATGGTATCAATTTGCTTAACAACTGGTAATATGTTACGTTTTTTACGTTCAGCCCTTACTTTTAGTAAGTCATCACTAATCACTTCACTCGTACTCTTGAATACACAACGAGCAACCTGGAAATCTGAGAAACCAGAGCGTTTAGCTTGTCTTAATAAATCACTAGGAAGCTCTTCAAGGTTAGAAAACTTCTTAAGCTCTGTTTCTATATCACTAATATTCTTTAGCTTTTCTAAGAACCAATGGTCAATTTTACTTAACTCATGAATTTCTTCAACAGTCATTCCATTTTCAAATGCCTCAGCAATTGCATAAATACGTTGATCTGTTGGTTCTGCTAATTCTGTTTTAACATCAATTCCTTTCAATGGTTGGTTTGCTACAAAACCATGCATTCCCTGACCAATCATACGAAGACCTTTTTGAATAGCCTCTTCAAAAGTACGACCGATAGACATGATTTCACCAACAGATTTCATACTTGAACCAATCTGCTTGCTAACGCCATTAAATTTATTTAAGTCCCAACGAGGGATTTTACATACAACATAATCCAATGCAGGCTCAAAGAAAGTAGAAGTTACTTTTGTAACAGAGTTTTTCAACTCATGCAACCCATAACCTAAACCTAATTTTGCTGCTACAAAAGCCAAAGGATAACCTGTTGCTTTAGATGCCAACGCACTGGAACGAGATAAACGGGCATTTACCTCAATTACACGATAATCCTCAGATTTAGGATCCAAAGCATACTGAACATTACATTCACCTACCACACCAATATGACGAATAATTTTAATGGCAAGCTCACGCAACTTATGATATTCTGAATTTGAAAGTGTTTGAGAAGGTGCAACTACAATACTTTCTCCTGTATGAATACCAAGTGGATCAAAGTTCTCCATATTACAAACTGTAATACAGTTATTATACTTATCACGAACAACTTCATACTCTACTTCTTTCCATCCTTTTAATGATTCCTCAACCAATATCTGGTTTGAATACGAGAATGCATTTTCTGCACGAGAAATTAACTCCTCTTCATTATAACAGAATCCACTTCCCATTCCACCCAACGTGTAGGCAGCTCTTACAATGATAGGAAATCCTATTTCTTTTGATGCCTTTACAGCCTCTTCTACAGAAGTAACAGCAACACTGATTGGTGTTTTAACATCAATTTCTTTAAGCTTATTTGCAAAAATCTCCCTGTCCTCAGTATTAATAATTGCTTGAACAGGTGTACCTAATACTTGAAGATTGTATTTTTCAAGCACTCCGGTTTCAAAAAGTTTTGTACCACAGTTTAATGCAGTCTGACCTCCAAAAGCCAGCAGAATACCATCGGGCTTTTCTTTTTTAATTACCTCCTCGACAAAATAAGGCGTTACAGGCAAAAAATAAATTTTATCAGCAATTTTATCTGATGTCTGTACAGTAGCAATATTAGGATTTACTAAAACAGTCTCAATGCCTTCTTCCTTTAAAGCTTTAAGAGCCTGTGACCCTGAATAGTCAAACTCACCTGCTTCTCCGATCTTTAGCGCACCTGATCCAAGTATTACTACTTTTTTAATGTCTTTATTCATGTTATACTGGCTTATTATGAAATTGATGTAATGTATTCTTATACAAAAAAAAATCAGAAAAAATGCTCAATCCGATTCTATATGACTTACTTTATCTATGCGTTTGTTCTTTAACAATCCTCATCCTTTCTAAGACTCAACAACTCTAATCTTTGTAAATTAGCATGTTTTATCCTTTTTCAGGATTCATTTCGGCTGCAAAAATACAAATATTTTACAAATTTCTTTTGATTATTTTAAAAAAGTGAATATTTTTGCAATGTAATTGAATATTTATACAATGAAGATCAAAGCGCAGCGATTAGCTACCATAAAAAACATTATAAGCTCACAGAATGTAAGCAGCCAGGAAGAGTTATTAATACTTCTTGAAAAAGAAGGATTTATGACTACTCAGGCCACCTTATCTCGTGACCTAAAATATTTAAAGGTAGCCAAGGTTCCGCACACTGATCTTGGGTATGTATATGAATTACCCCAAGGGTTAGCTAAGATCAATGAAGAAGTCCATGATGACTTTCCTGTTTCAGGAATCGATTCCATAGACTTTACAGGAAATCTGGCAGTAATTAAAACAAGACCCGGCTTTGCTAATAGTATTGCTTCTGTAATCGACAGTCATGATCCCTACGAGATTTTAGGAACCATAGCCGGAGATGACACTATTTTATTAATTAACAGAGAAGGGATATCAAAAGGACATATCATTGAAGTTTTATCACTATTTATCCCTGGTTTAAAGGATAAATTATTGTAGTTGATTTTTGAGGCGTTAATTAAAAATGATTAAAGATTTTTACATCGATGTAGCAAATGAGGAGCACCTCGAGTATGTGGATATCATACTTACTACTATTGCCGATGCGGCAAAAGTAAGAGGTACGGGGATTGCAAAACGTAGTCCTGGCTATATTATTCAAAAAATAAACGAAAGAAAAGCTATTATAGCTTTGCACGGCAAAACATTTGCTGGCTTTTGTTACATAGAGTCCTGGGGGCACAATCGTTTTGTGGCTAATTCGGGATTAATAGTTGCCGATGACTTTAGAGGACAAGGTCTGGCAAAAGCGATTAAATCAAAAGCCTTTGAACTGTCAAGAAAAAGATTTCCTGATGCAAAGCTATTTGGTTTAACAACCGGACTGGCAGTTATGAAAATCAATTCGGAGCTTGGTTATAAGCCCGTAACATTTTCTGAGCTGACAGATGACGAAATGTTTTGGAAAGGGTGTCAGAGCTGTGTAAACTATGACATTCTGGTTAGAACAAACCGACGACATTGTTTATGCACAGGTATGCTTTACGATCCGGCTAAGGATAATAATAAAAAAGACGAAAAGAGCTTAAAGGTATATAGCAGATGGATTAAGTTTAAGCAATTTGTATTTTTAAGACCAAATAAGAATAAAGGGGAAAATAAGAACTCCTATTTCAAACGTCTTCAAGCAAAATTAATCTCGTAAATGATAGAGCCTTGCTCTAACTATAAATAAAAGAAAATGGAAAAAGTTGTTTTAGCCTTTAGTGGCGGGTTAGATACTTCATTTTGTGTGAAGTACCTTAAACATGAAAAAGGATTAGATATTTATTCGGCAATTGCTAACACGGGTGGTTTTTCTGATCAGGAATTAAAAACCATTGAAGAGGGTGCTTACAACCTTGGTGTTACAAAGCACGAAACTCTTGATGTAACTGACGTTTACTATCGCAACTGCATCCGATACATGATTTATGGTAACATCCTTAAAAACAACACATATCCTTTATCTGTAAGTTCTGAAAGGATTTTTCAGGCATATGCTATTGTTGACTATGCAAGAAAAATAGGTGCTAAATATATTGCTCACGGAAGTACCGGTGCTGGGAATGACCAAATTAGATTTGATCTTACATTTCAGATTATAGCTCCTGAAATTGAAATCATTACTCCAATTCGCGATTTAACACTTTCCAGAGAGGCCGAAATTGAGTACCTAAAGAAGCATGGTGTGGAAAAGGATTGGAAAAAAATGGAATATTCAATCAACAAAGGGCTTTGGGGAACTAGTGTAGGAGGAAAAGAAACACTTACTTCAAACAAAAATTTACCTGAAGAAGCTTATCCAAGTCAACTTACAGAAAAAGAGCCTTCTGAGTTAACTATTGAATTTAACAAAGGAGAAATTGCTTCTGTAAACGGTGAAACTTTTACCACTCCTATTGATGCCATTAGAAAAATTGAAGCCATTGGTTCTGCATACGCTATCGGAAGAGATACCCATATTGGAGACACCATTATTGGTATTAAAGGTAGGGTTGGTTTTGAAGCCGCAGCTCCAATGCTAATTATAAAAGCGCATCACTTGCTTGAAAAGCACACTCTTACCAAATGGCAAATGTACTGGAAAGAACAATTAAGCAACTGGTACGGAATGCTTTTACACGAAGCTCAATATGTAGAGCCTGTAATGAGAGATATTGAGAAATTCCTTGATAACTCACAAACAAACGTAACTGGTAAAGTGATTCTAAAACTATTTCCATACCGTTTCGAATTAGTTGGAATTGAATCTGATAACGACTTAATGAATTCAGGATTTGGAGATTACGGTGAAGTTAATAAAGGATGGTCAGGAGATGATGTGAAAGGATTCACAAGCATCTTAGGTAACCAATTAAAAATCTTCAATAAAGTTAACGAAGGACAGTTAGATATTAAATAAACTTAAGCAGAAATTCACAGGCGATAGTTACCTCAGGTATTATCGCCTGAAAATGATATAATAAAATGATTAGAGTTGGTATTGTAGGTGGAGCTGGATATACAGCTGGGGAACTATTAAGAATTTTGATTTTTCATCCGGAAGTTGAAATTACATGTATCCAAAGTACTAGTAATGCAGGTAATCCAATCAGCGCAGTTCATGCAGATTTAATTGGAGAATCAGATCTTGTGTTTGCAGAAAGTCTGGATACAGAGGTTGTTGACGTAATTTTTCTTTGCATGGGTCATGGAAAATCAAAAGAGTTTTTAAGTGAAAATATAATCCCTGATCACATTAAAATTATCGACCTAAGTCATGACTACAGACTAAAAGCAGAAGGAAATGACTTTGTATATGGTCTTCCTGAATTAAACAGAGAAGATATTAAGTCAGCCTCAAAAATTGCAAATCCGGGTTGTTTTGCAACGGCTATACAGCTAGCATTACTTCCAATAGCGGCTTCAGGACAACTAAACGAAGTGCACGTAAATGCAATTACAGGCTCAACTGGAGCTGGACAGAAGCCAACAGCAACATCTCATTTTAGCTGGAGAAACAATAATTTATCTGTTTATAAAGCCTTCTCTCATCAGCATTTAGGAGAAATTAAACAGTCACTTTGCCAGCTTCAAAATAATTTTACCAACGAGGTTAACTTTATTCCTGTAAGAGGAAACTTTGCCCGTGGTATTATGGCAACAGCTTATACTGAATCTGATATGTCAGTAGAGGATGCAGTTCAGCTTTATAAAGATTATTATAAAGACCACCCTTTTGTAATTGTTTCGGATGAAAATCCAAACTTAAAGCAGGTGGTAAACACGAATAAAGGAATCGTATTTGTTGAGAAGTATGATGGAAAGTTGTTTATAATCAGCATGATTGACAACTTGGTAAAAGGTGCTTCAGGTCAAGCTGTTCAAAATATGAACTTAATGTTTGGCCTTGAAGAAACAACTGGTCTTCGCCTTAAACCGGTAGCTTTTTAAATAAGCAAAAACATAACCAATAGTTAGCTTATCAGCCAACCACCTTAAGGAGAATTATATTGATGGTTTAAATTAGGTGTTAACTTACAAAGGAAGACTAGTTAACACTCCTGTAAAGAAGCCAAGACTTTACAGGAGTGTTTATTTATAACATTAACTGAATAAAGAAATGAAACTATTTGACGTATATCCACTTTTTGATATTGAGCCTGTAAAAGCAGAAGGATGCTATATATGGGATAAAGAGGGTAATAAATACCTTGATCTTTACGGCGGTCATGCTGTAATTTCAATCGGACACTCTCATCCTCATTACATCAAACGCATTTCTGATCAGTTAAACAATATTGGCTTTTACTCTAATTCTGTTCAAAATCAGATGCAGAAAGAGCTTGCAACAAAGCTTGGAGAAATGTCTGGCTTAGTAGATTATGATTTATTTCTTTGTAATTCGGGAGCCGAAGCCAATGAAAACGCATTAAAACTTGCTTCATTTACAACTGGAAAAACCAGGGTTATTTCATTTAAAAAAGGATTTCATGGAAGAACATCTGCCGCTGTTGCCATAACTGACAATCCTAAAATTGTAGCTCCAATTAACAGTAAGCACGAATCTACAATTCTTGAATTAAATGATCTTGATGCAGTAGAAACGGAACTTAAAAAGGATGATGTTTGCGCTGTTATCATTGAAGGAATTCAAGGAATTGGAGGTATTATTGTTCCTGATGCTTCATTTTTAGAAGGATTAGGTGAGTTATGTAAAAAATATAAATCTATTTTAATTCTTGACGAAATTCAATCTGGATACGGACGTTCCGGAAAATTCTTTGCATTCCAGTATAGCAATGTAAAACCTGACATTGTTACTACTGCCAAAGGAATGGGTAATGGTTTCCCAATAGGAGGAGTTCTTATATCCAATGAATTTAAACCTTGGTTTGGTATGTTAGGCACTACTTTCGGAGGAAATTACCTTGCCTGTGCTGCAGCCTTGGGTGTTTTAGAAGTAATGGATAAAGAAAATTTGGTTGAAAATTCAAGAATTGTTGGTAACGACATTATCGAAAAATTAAACCAAAATATTAAAAATTGTGAAATCAGAGGCCTGGGTCTTATGATTGGTATAGAATTTGATGCTCCAATAGCCGACTTAAGAAAAAAACTTCTTTTCGAAGACAAGATTTTTACAGGGGTATCAGGTGCGAATACAATAAGAATTCTACCTCCATTAAGCTTAAATGTTGAGCAATCAGATTTTTTCATACAAAAATTATCTGAATCACTATAGAATAAAGTGCCTGATACGTATTATATTTATACAATAAAACAGGCAAATTATGATTAAATCATTCTGGAATGAAGAGTGGAAAGAAATAAGGTTTGAAGAAGGTGCACTACAGAAGAAATATGCTATTTCAAATTATGGCAGAGTAATTAGTTATTTAACTATTCCTAAAGAAGGAACCCTTATAAAAGGAGGTAAACTTCGTGGTTACTCAACATTGCCAGTACGCCCACACGGAAAATCAAAAACTTTTTACGTTCATAAACTAGTTGCACAATATTTTATTGAAAACGACCGATCTGATGCTACCTTTGTTATTCATTTAGATCACAATAAAAACAACAATTACGTTGAAAATCTTAAATGGTGCACAAAAGATGAAGTTTTCGAGCATCAAAAAGACAACCCAATTGTAATTGAAGCCCGCAAAAAGCAAAAAGGCAGGCGAAAAGATGAAGGGCACAAACTAACTTCGACGGAAGTAATTAGATTAAAAAAGAAAATTTTTGACCCCAAACGTAAATCTCGACTTAAAATTATTGCAAAGCAGTTTGGCATCAGTGAAATGCAGCTATACAGAATTAAGTCAGGAGAAAACTGGGGACACATCAAAGTTGAAATAGACGGCGTTGAATATTAGCATGAAATGACATTGGTTCATTTGGTGCTATTCCAAATGCCAATATAAATTTCGTGTTATGAAAAACAAGAAAATTGCCATTATTGGTGGCGGAAATTTAGGCCAGGCAATAGCTAATGGCATTGTAAACTCAAACGTAATAGATCCTTCTAACCTTACTGTTACACGAAGAAGGCTTGAATTTATAAAAGACTTGACAAAGTCTGGTATAAACATCACATCAGACAACAAAGAAGCATCAACTAATGCTGATATTATTTTCCTGGGAGTTAAACCCTATCAAATAGAAGATATTGTTAATGAAATAAAAGATTGCGTTACTGAAAACACAATCATTATTTCTTTAGCTACTGGCGTTGACTCGCTAACTATTGAAAAATACTTTGATAAAAAGTTACCTGTCTTCAGAGCAATGCCTAATACGGCTATTGCAATAGGTCAATCAATGACTTGTATTTCTGCTCACAATGCAAATGAAGATCAAAGTAATATTGTTCTTACACTTTTTGAACAGGTTGGAGAAGCCCTTATCATACCTGAAGAATTAATGGCATCAGCAACTGTTTTAGCAGCGTGTGGAATTGCTTTTGCATTAAGATTTGTTCGTGCTGCAACTCAAGGTGGAATCGAAATTGGGTTTGGTGCCGACCTGGCACTAAAAATAGCATCACAAACAGTAAAGGGAGCTGCTGATCTATTGATCCATTCTGGCACACATCCGGAACACGAAATTGATAAAGTAACTACGCCAAGAGGTGTAACTATTTCGGGATTAAATGAAATGGAACACCAAGGATTCAGCTCATCTCTTATTAAAGGTCTTCTAACCTCCTTTAATAAAATTGAAAACGAAAAATAAAATCACCTGTGTTTAAGTCAATTACAATAAAAATAGGTTCAAACGTATTAACTGATGAAAATGGGATGCTCCACCAAGAAAGAGTTTCTCATTTGGTTGATCAGATTGCAACATTACATGAAAAAAACAAGAAATTAATACTTGTTTCTTCTGGTGCTGTTGCGGCAGGTCGCTCTATGGTTAAAGTCAACAAAAAAACAGATACTGTATCTTCTCGTCAGTTACTTTCATCTGTTGGGCAAGTAAAGCTATTGAATACTTATTCCGCTTTATTTGAAAAACATAATATTCAGTGTGCACAGGTCTTGGTAACAAAACAAGACTTCAGATCCAGGGAGCATTACCTGAATATGAAGAATTGTATTTCTACATTGATAAAAAACGGAATCGTTCCAATAATCAATGAAAATGATGCAGTATCTGTAACAGCTTTAATGTTTACAGATAATGATGAGCTGGCCGGATTACTATCCTCAATGATGAACAGTGAAGCTCTGTTTATTTTAAGTAATGTTAATGGAATATACGATGGTGATCCTAAAACAGGCAATGCCAAAGTAATCAGAACAGTTGATAGTACAAATGCTGATCTGTCAGAATTTATTTCTACTACACGTTCTAATTTTGGTAGAGGCGGTATGTTAACTAAATGCCATATTGCTCAAAAAACAGCAGCTTCGGGAACATCGGTTCACATTGCAAATGGTACCAATCCTAATATTTTAATCGACTTAAATAACACTCCGGATAAAGTTGAGCACACCCGATTTTTACCTGGCGAAAAATATCCCGCCATTAAAAAATGGATTGCCTATTCCGAGGCCTTTACTAATGCAGAAGTAGTTATTAACAAAGGAGCTTTTGATGCTCTGAACTCTTCAAAAGCAACAAGTTTATTGCTTGCAGGAGTAATTAAATTTAACGGAAATTTTAAGAAAGGAGACTTACTTAAAATTATTTCTGAAGATGGAACTGAAGTGGGCATTGGCAAAGCTAAATACGACAAAGCTAAAGCTACTGAACATTTAAAGGACCCTAAATATCAGGCACTAATACATTACGATTATTTATATTTATTTTAATATAAATCAATACAGATATAACAACCTTAATCATCAAAAAAATGCAATGTTTAGCACAATTTCAAAAAGTTAAAGAAGCTTCTCGTGAACTAGCGAGAGTAAAAGAAGAGCGCATCATAAACTTGCTCAATAAACTTGCAGATGAAGCGGAAAACAACATTCCTCAATTGCTGAATGCGAATCAAAAAGATCTTGACAGAATGAGTCCTGAAGATCCTAAATTCGACAGACTAAAGCTGACAAAAGAAAGGATTGAAGGAATTGCCGCCGACATCAGAAATGTTGCTAAACTGCCATTCCCCATAGGTGAAATACTAGAAGAAAAAGAACTTGATAACGGATTACAACTTCAAAAGGTAAGAGTACCTTTGGGTGTAATTGGTGTTATATACGAAGCTCGCCCAAATGTTACTTTCGATGTTTTTTCATTGTGTATGCAATCCGGAAACGCTTGTGTTTTAAAAGGCGGAAGTGATGCTGAGTTTTCAAACAAAGCTATTGTTGAAATTATTCATAGTGTATTAAAATCTGAAGGATTAAATCCTGAATTACTTCAATTGCTTCCTCCAGACAGGTCTGCAGCCACAGAACTAATGAATGCAATTGGTTACGTTGACATTCTTATTCCTAGAGGATCACAAAACCTTATCAATTCTGTTAGAGAAAATGCCAATATTCCAGTAATTGAAACGGGAGCAGGAATTGTTCATACATATGTAGATCGCTCTGCTGATATTAGTAAAGCTGCAAATGTAGTTGTTAATGCTAAAACACGCAGAGTGAGCGTTTGTAATGCATTGGATTGCATGATTATTCACAAGGATAAATTGCAGGATCTTTCAGAAATCATGAAAGGTATGATTCCTTTTGACGTGGAAGTTTATGCCGATGAAGCATCATACAGCCAATTAAAGAATCAATATCCTGATAACCTTTTATTCAAAGCAACTTCTGAGTCATTTGGAACTGAATTCTTGTCTCATAAGATGTCTATAAAAACGGTTAACAATCTTGATGAAGCGTTGGATCACATCTATACATACAGCTCTAAACACAGTGAAGCTATTATAGCTGAGGATGCTGAAACAATTGAAAGATTTTACAATGAAGTTGATGCTGCAGCAGTATATGCAAATACATCAACAGCATTTACAGATGGAGCTCAGTTTGGACTAGGAGCTGAAATTGGGATTAGCACGCAGAAATTACATGCTCGTGGCCCAATGGCTTTAAAAGAGCTAACCAGTTATAAATGGCTTATTAAAGGTAATGGCCATACACGACCTGCATAACTTTATTTAATAATCAGAAAATAAAAGAAGAGCAAGCAGGTGAGTTCCATATAACCATAAAAATCAAATTATAAACTCATGAAAAGATTTTTAAAAGTAAACGACATAGGAGATTTAAAGCAAGCTTTAAAAGATGCTTTTGAGGTGAAAAAAAATCCTTACGCTTTTAGTGAATTAGGAAAAAATAAAACCATCATTCTTGTTTTCTTTAACAGTAGTTTAAGAACCAGATTAAGCACACAGAAGGCTGCAATGAATCTGGGAATGAACGTAATGGTTTTAGATATCAACAAAGATGGCTGGAAACTTGAAACAGAAATGGGTGTTGTTATGGACAGCGACAAACCAGAACATATTAAAGAAGCCGTTCCTGTAATTGGGCAGTACTGCGATTTAATTGGAGTTCGATCTTTTGCATCGTTTGAAAATAAAGAAGACGACTATTCAGAAAAAGTATTAAATCAGTTCATTCAATATTCTGGAGTTCCGGTTATTAGCTTAGAATCAGCAACTCGTCACCCTCTACAATCGTTCGCCGACTTAATTACCATTGAAGAATTTAAACAAAAAGAACGTCCAAAAGTTGTTTTAACCTGGGCTCCTCACCCAAGAGCTCTACCTCAGGCCGTGGCAAACTCATTTGTAGAGTGGATGAAAGAAGCTGATGTTGAATTTGTAGTTACTCATCCTAAAGGATACGAATTGGCTGATGAGTTTACAGAGGGAGTTACAGTAGAATACGACCAAAAGAAAGCTTTTGAAGGAGCTGACTTTATTTATGCAAAAAACTGGTCTTCATACTCTGATTACGGACAGGTTACATGTCAGGATATGAGTTGGACCGTTGACGAAGAAAAAATGGCATTAACAAACAATGCAAAATTTATGCACTGTCTTCCTGTTCGAAGAAATATGATTGTAACTGATGGCGTAATTGAAAGCGAAAACTCATTAGTAGTTCAGGAGGCTGCAAACAGAGTTGTATCAGCACAAACTGTTATAAAAAAGATGCTTGAAAACCTATAATTAAATAGCAAACAATAGATAAACCTGCTATAACATGCAAGAAATAACCGTAGTAAAAGTTGGAGGAAAAGTTGTTGAAACACCAGAGTCATTACAATCACTTTTAAATGATTTTGTGGCTTTACCAGGATTAAAAGTTTTGGTTCACGGTGGAGGAAGATCTGCTACAAAAATAGCATCTCAACTTGGCGTTGAAACTAAAATGGTTGAAGGAAGGCGAATCACTGACTTGGAAACATTAAAGGTTGTTACCATGGTATATGCAGGATTAGTTAACAAAAATATTGTAGCTTCTTTGCAAGCACTTGGTGCAAATTCGGTGGGACTTACCGGAGCTGATCTAAATCTAATCAAGGCTGTAAAAAGACCTGTTAAAGATATAGATTATGGCTATGTGGGTGATGTAGAATCAGTTCAGGTAAGTGAACTAATGGATTTAATCAATAAAAATGTCATTCCTGTAGTTGCACCTCTTACTCATGATGGTAAGGGAAACATGTTGAATACTAATGCAGATACAATGGCTTCATCATTAGCCTGTGCTTTGGCAGAACACTACAAAGTAAACCTGGTGTATTGTTTTGAAAAGAAAGGTGTTTTAAGTAGTCCGGATGACGATGATGCTGTAATTCCGGTTTTAACTCACAAGTTATTTAAAGAACATCAGCAATCAGGTGTTATCGTTGAAGGCATGATACCAAAATTAGACAATGGCTTTAATGCTATAAAAGCTGGTGTAGCAAAAGTTAATATAACTAATACAGAAGGTTTAAAAGGAGGATTGAATACAGGTACTTTATTAAAAGAAGAATAAATGAATAATATTCAATCTTATACCGACGATGCTGTTGAATTGTTAAAAGCATTAATTTCTACAGAATCCTTTAGTCGAAGTGAAGAAAAAGCTGCTGACGTGATGGAATCTTTTCTACAAAAGAAAGGCTATGACACCAACAGGAAAGGAAATAACATTTGGATTAAAAGCACTAATTGGGACAACGAAAAACCAGTTATTCTTTTAAATTCACATATTGATACAGTAAAGCCTTCTTCAAAATGGACTTATGATCCATTTTCACCAACCCTAGAAGGAGATGTTCTATACGGTTTAGGAAGTAATGATGCGGGAGGTCCTTTGGTTTCCTTAATGTCAACATTTTTTTTACTTACAGAAAAAGAGCAACCTTTCAATTATATCTTTGCAGCAACAGCTGAAGAAGAAGTTTCTGGAGTTAATGGCGTGGCATCAATTCTTGAGGAATTAGGAACAATTGACCTGGGTATAGTTGGTGAACCTACTCAAATGCACATGGCTATTGCAGAAAAAGGATTATTGGTGCTGGATTGTGTAGCTAAAGGAAAAGCTGGTCATGCTGCTCGTAACGAAGGTGACAATGCCATTTACAAAGCTTTAAAAGATATAGAATGGTTCAGAACATATGAGTTTCCTAAAGTATCTGATTTATTTGGTCCTGTTAAAATGACAGTTTCCCAAATAAACGCAGGCGTACAACATAATGTAGTTCCCGATACTTGTAATTTTGTAGTTGATGTAAGAGTAAATGAGTACTACAGCAATATTGAAGCTGCAAAAATCATTAGCAACAATGTATCTTGCGATGCTATTCCCAGGAGCACTCGGTTAAACAGTTCAAGAATTCCTCTGGATCATCCTGTTGTTCAACGAGGTATTAAACTTGGAAGAGAGTATTACGGTTCTCCTACAACATCAGACCAGGCTTTAATGAGTTTTACTACATTGAAAATTGGACCAGGAGATTCGGCTCGCTCGCACACAGCTAACGAATTTATAAAAATTAGTGAAATCAAACAAGGAATAGAACTCTACTATCAATTACTCAATGATTTAGAGTTACAAAAACAATAAGTTAAAAAGTGTGACAAATGTCATATTTTATATAACTTAATTTGAATTTATAAGTTTATTAATTTATATTTGCCTCAATTATAAGGAAGACAATTAACACAGTTTACAATTTAAAAGACTTCTTTTTATTTAAGGTAATTTCATCATTGAGAAAACTACGTCATTTTGCGACTAAAATTTCTCATTGAAAAATATGTACAATGAAACTTTGGGATAAAGGCATAAAAGTAAACGATAAAATCGAAAGCTTTACAGTAGGGAAAGATCGTGAAATGGATTTATACTTAGCTCCATTTGATGTGCTTGGAACTATGGCTCATATTACCATGCTTGAAAGTGTTGGATTACTTGAGAAAGAAGAACTGCAAAAATTACTTGCTGAATTATCAAATATCTATAAAGAAACTTTATCGGGTGATTTTGTTATTGAAGATGGCATTGAAGATGTCCATTCTCAGGTAGAAATGATGCTTACGCAGAGGTTAGGTGATATTGGTAAAAAAGTACACAGCGGACGATCAAGAAACGATCAGGTTTTATTAGACCTTAAACTGTTCATTCGATCAAAAATACAAGAAGTAGTTAATGGTGTTGTTGAGTTTTTTGAAGCTCTTCAAACACAAAGCGAAAAATATAAAGATTATTTAATTCCAGGGTATACACACCTGCAGGTAGCCATGCCATCATCATTTGGTTTATGGTTTGGAGCTTATGCAGAAAGTTTAACTGACGATATGTTTATGCTTAATGCAGCCTGGAAAATATCAAATCAGAATCCTCTTGGTGCAGCAGCAGGTTATGGAAGTAGTTTCCCTTTAAACCGCCAGCTCACTACGGACCTTTTAGGCTTTGACAATATGAATTATAATGTTGTCTACGCTCAAATGGGAAGAGGAAAAACAGAAAGAAATGTGGCAACGGCATTAAGTTCTGTTGCGCAAACAGTAGGTAAATTTGCTATGGATGCCTGTTTGTATATGAGTCAAAACTTTGGCTTTTTGACACTACCTGGTGAATTAACTACAGGCTCGAGCATTATGCCACACAAAAAAAATCCGGATGTTTTTGAATTAATCAGAGCTAAATGCAATCAAATTCAATCACTTCCAGGAACAATCGCATTAATAACAGGCAATCTACCATCTGGTTATTTTCGTGATTTGCAACTTATTAAGGAAAACTTTTTACCTGCATTTGATGATTTAATCAGCTGTTTGGATTTAGCCACATTTGCGGTAAACAACATAACAATAAAAAAAGACATCCTAAGTAACGATATATATAAGTATGCATTTAGTGTTGAAGAAGTCAACAAACTTGTTTTACAAGGAGTTCCATTCCGTGACGCATACAAGCAAATAGGAGGATTGATTGAAGAAGGGAAATTTGAACCTGAATTGGATGTTACACATACCCATGAGGGAACAATAGGTAATCTATGCAACGACTCTGTTAAAAGCAAGATGAACAACCTGATTAAATCTTTTAATTTTGAAAAGGTTGCAGATGCTATTCAATCATTAAGTAAATATTAATATAAGAAAAGAAAATATGGTATTATTGGAAAACTTGGCTAAACTAGCTGTTCAATCCTGTGAAATTGAAAAAGAACTTTTTGACGAGTATGGTGTCAAAAGGGGACTGCGAAATGCAGATTTTTCAGGAGTATTGGTTGGTTTAACCCATATTGGTAATGTTGTTGGTTACGATAACATCGACGGAAAACTTGTCCCTAGAGAGGGAGAACTTTACTATCGTGGTTACGAACTAAAAGATCTTGCCAAAGGTTTTCTTTCTACCGGTCGTCATGGTTTTGAAGAAACTGCATACCTATTATTAACAGGGCAACTTCCAAGCCAACAAGAATTATTAGACTTTACAACGTATCTTGCTGACCAAAGTGAGTTACCTCCTTTCTTCTCTAAAAACATGATTCTTTCATTAAGAGGAAGAGATGTAATGAATATGTTAGCCAGATCTGTATTAGGATTATATGCAGCTGATGAAGATGCAGAAGATTTTAGCCACGTAAACCTAATGAAACAGGCAATTAGTCTTATTGCCAAATTTCCGGTTATCGTAGCTTATGCATATTACGGAATGCGTCACTCATTCCAACGTAAATCTTTGATTATTCGTCACCCTCAAAAACACCTTAGTCTTGCTGAAAACTTTTTATACATGCTAAAAGGTAAAGACTATACTAAACTTGAGGCTGATTTATTAGATTTATCTTTAGTAATACACGCTGAACATGGTGGTGGTAACAACTCAACATTTACAACTCGTGTTGTTAGTTCTGCCCAAACAGATACTTATTCTGCTATTGCCTCTGCTTTAGGTTCTTTAAAAGGAGGATTACATGGTGGTGCCAACCTTAAAGTGATTGACATGATGAAAAACATCAAAGAAAATGTTAAGGATTGGACAGACAAGAAAGAAGTTTCTGAATATCTATTGAAATTATTAAAAAAAGAGGCATTCGACCATACTGGTAAAATTTATGGTATTGGTCATGCAATATACACCCTATCGGATCCACGAGCTGTTTTGCTTAAGGAAAAAGCCAGAGAACTAGCCGAAGAAAAAGGTAGAATGGATGAATTTAATCTTTATACCTTAATTGAGGAGTTAGCTCCAGAAGTTTTTTATAACTTTAAGGGTGAAAACGCAAAAGTTATTTGCGCCAACGTTGACTTTTATTCAGGATTTGTATACGAATGTATTAAAATCCCTAAAGAAATTTATACTCCGATATTTGCAGTTGCCCGTATTGCTGGTTGGGCAGCGCATCGTATAGAGGAGGTTACATTCTCAAGTCGAAGAATTATTCGTCCGGCTTACAAGTGTGTAATTGATCGATCTACTTATCTTCCTTTGGAATCTAGATAAGTGTTTTTGTTGATTGGGTAATGAAAAGGCTGTCTGTGGGGGAAACATCAGACAGCCTTTTTTATTTCGTTAAAACACATAACCTAATTGCAGCAGCAAATAATCAGCATCTATTCCATGAACTTTTAAATTAGCACCTACAACCCAATGTTGTTTCAATAAATATCTTAGATAGTAATTTTGAAAAAGTAAGGTTGGAGCTTTATTTCTTTTCATTATATAAAGTCCCAATTGCTGCCCAAAACGAATATTACCGATAAAAAATTCATTCCCTATAAAAGCTCCTATTCCAATTTGTTCCTTAATTTCATCTGCATCTTTATTTTGCTGATACTCCATTAATCCGCCAAATGCAATACCGGTGCTTCTTGATACCTGAAAACTTCGATTAACCAATAGATTTAAAACATGATCAACACCAGATAAAATCGTATCTCTCTTTTGTGAATATCCTACAAGCAGAACAGTCCTTTTCTCCTTATCTTTATTAAACTTAGCTGTATTTATTGGGTTAACATTATATTTATGAAGTATATATTCCACACCTACACCATAGGCAGTATGATTAATTCCCAGATTTGGTTGCTTCACTCCGCCATTTGATATATGCCTAAACGATCCTGAAGCTTTAAAACCAAATTGTTTATTAAAAAAGTAATAAACAGTTACACCTCCTTGTAATGGATATACAAACTTAGTACTATATGCCTGATTATATGGATTATCAATTTCATGATATGGATTACTAACATAACCGATTCCAGCTCCTGCTTTTACTGAAATCCGTAATTTCTGTCTGGCTTTAAACAACGGCTCTACAAACATTAAGGTATTTATTATATAACCTAAATCTTTATGATTGTAATTTGTATAATTTAATTGCAAACCCCACTTCGAATAAACCCCATATCTACCCTTAATTCTGTCTGACAATAACCACTTTCCAACTTCCATATCAAAACCATAAGGATTAATACCATTAAAATATTGTAACTTATCAGTATGAACCTGAAAATCACCATCAATTCTATTTATCGAAATATACCACGGAGTATCTGTATACATCTGTCCATCCAATTGCATATGAGTTAACACACCGATGATTACAATGATGATTCTATATTTTAATAGTACTTTCAATATCCCAAATTTCAATCTGTTTGATACTAGATTATTAAAGTTAGTACATACGCAATACAATAGCCATTAAATAATTAAGAAGTTAAGATGATAATAAATTAAAAATTACATAAAACAGTAATATATATAGATCTCATCCTCACAGCTTCCTCATAAACACATCACCTTATTATTCAATACATTACAATCACAATAACTTAACAACACCAATTACACTATGCATATTTATTCATTATCTTAAATATTATATAATATTTATTCATTTGAAGTGTAAATTTATTCGTCAGGATTACAAATATTTACTAACTTTGCGCCCGAATTAATAAGTGGACATTTTTTAAAAATTTAATTTTTGATCCACATTAAATAATGGATTATCTTGATATTATGCCTGAAGTAAAAGGAATTAAGTTGGTACTCGAAGATGGAACTATCTTTGAAGGAAAGTCGTTTGGATATCATAAATCTGTTGCAGGAGAGGTTGTTTTCAATACTGCAATGACAGGTTATCCAGAAAGTTTAACTGACCCATCATATAAAGGTCAGATACTAGTTTCAACCTATCCATTGATTGGAAACTATGGAGTTCCTAAAGACGATAAAGACGAAAATGGGATTCCTCTATTCTATGAATCAGATCAGATTCATATTTCAGGATTGATAATTTCAGACTATTCTTTTGAATATAGCCACTGGAATGCTAAAAACTCACTAAGAGAATGGTTAATTCAAAATGAGGTTCCAGGCATTTTTGATATCGATACCAGAGCTTTAACTAAAGTTCTTAGAGAAAAAGGATCAATGTTAGGTAAAATTCTTATCGACGATGAAGATATTGAACAATACGATCCTAATACAGATAATCTTGTTGCTAAAGTAAGTACTAAAGAGAAAAAGGTTTTTGGTAACGGAAAACACAAAGTAGTTTTAGTTGATACTGGTGCTAAATACAATATTTTAAGATGTCTTTTAAAAAGAGACACAACAGTAACTGTTGTACCTTGGGATTATGATTTCACTCAAGAAGATTATGATGGAATCATGTTATCAAATGGCCCTGGTAACCCTGAAGTTTGCGCTACTACTGTTGAAAACATAAAAAAAGCAATTGAGATAGGAAAACCGATTTTTGGAATCTGTTTAGGAAACCAATTATTAGGAATTGCATCAGGCGGAAGCACTTATAAATTAAAGTATGGCCATAGAGCACACAACCACCCTGTAATTAAAGTTGGTACAAACAACTGCCACATTACATCACAAAACCACGGTTTTGCTCTAGACAATGAATCTTTAAAAAATGATTGGGCTCCTTTATTTGTTAATGTAAACGATGATAGCAATGAAGGAATCTATCATAAAACAAAACCATTTTTCTCAACGCAGTTCCATCCAGAAGCATCAAGTGGACCTACAGATACAGAATTTTTGTTTGATGATTTCATCCAACTAATTGAAAATTACAAAAAGTAATTACATTATAATTAAAGCTCTGGTTTTTCCAGAGCTTTTTTATTTTATACGCTTTCATTTTACTAACTTTATACAAGCACAACCAATTCTATGTAAAAATGAAAGCTATTATTTTTATTGCCATTACAATACTAACTTTAGTTTCCTGTCAAACCAAACAAGTTAGCTCCGAAAAAACAACTTCGCTGCCTAAAATAGAAGAATCAGAATCTGATTCAGTAGAATATGATCTGATTATCTTCGACACTAAATTCGAGAGTTTTTTGTTGATGCAACCATCCAAGGAGTTTTACTCAAAAGATTATTATGAAAATTGGAATTATCAATATGTAACCGAATGGAATATTCGACATGATAACCCTATCAGATTTGGTGACTTTTATCAAACCAGAATTGATTATGAACCATCAATTGATTATGGTATTGACCTAAATTATAAACTTTATTATTACTTCCTTTTCATTGAAAAAGAATATGGCATTACATTGATTAAACGTGCAAAAACATCAATGTAACACCACTGTTGTTCACTATAAACTGTTAGCTAAAATTATTCACTCTCCATTCTTATAATTACATCCTTAATCTATAGTAGGCAATAAAGTTTATGGTAAAACCTAGTTAATAACCTGAGTTCGATTAAAATTTTCAAATTCAGATTGGCATAAAAAAGCTGATGTACAAGGCAAATATTGCAGGGCTAGCGAGCTAGCTCAAAAAATTTAACGCAGTAGATTAGTTTTTTATGACAAAGTATATAAGTTTCACTTATAAACAGCGTTTTTCTTCCTGTAAATTATTCAAAATAGCCCGCTATTCTTTCATAATTTTCAGTTGAAACTCACTATTTATACGCGATCTGAATCCAAAATTTTATGTCGAACTCAGGTTAATAGGTAAAATACAATTATTGTCTTATTTTTGAGTGTAAATTTTTAACATTACTATACTAACATGAACTTATTAGAAGCTTCTGGGGTGGTTAAAAAATATGCCAATCACCTTGCTCTTGACCATGTAGATATCAACATTCCAGAAAACCAAATAACAGGTTTATTAGGCCCCAATGGAGCTGGAAAAACTACATTCATCAGAATTATTAACCACATCACTATGCCTGATGAAGGAACCATTCTTTTTAAAGGCAGACCCATTAAATCATCCGACATATATAATATTGGCTATCTGCCAGAAGAGAGAGGATTATATAAAAAGATGAAGGTAGGAGAGCAAGCCATTTACCTGGCTCGTTTAAAAGGTCTATCAAAACAAGATGCTTATCACAAACTAAAATATTGGTTTGAGAAATTTGAAATTGGAGCATGGTGGAATAAAAAGGTAGAAGAACTTTCCAAGGGAATGCAGCAAAAAGTTCAGTTCATTGTTACTGTACTACATGAGCCCGAACTCTTAATATTTGATGAACCATTCAGCGGTTTCGACCCTATTAATGCAAACCTGTTAAAAGAAGAAATTCTCAATCTTAAAGAAAAAGGAGCTACAATTATCTTTTCAACACATAATATGAGTTCTGTTGAAGCGGTATGTGATAACATATGTTTAGTCAACAAGGCTAAAACCATATTAAAAGGAAATATTGATGACCTTAAACAACAATATAAAAACAATGAAGTTGCCATTGAATTTGATGGAAATCTGGATTTATTTAAGGAAAAACTTAATGGGTCATATGATATCCTAGACCTAAGTATTAAAAACAGAAACCACTATGCTACTATCTTGTTAAAAGAAGATAAAAGCATAAACAATCTTATTTCATTATTACTACAGGATTTTAAGATCTCCGGAGTTAATGAAATTCTACCTGCAATGGATGAAGTTTTCATTAAAGCAGTTGAATTATCTAACAAGAATCAATAAACCAATCTAAGCAAAATCATGAATAAAATATTACTCATCATAAATAGAGAATATCTGAGTAGAGTTAGAAAAAAGAGCTTTATAATAATGACATTATTAAGTCCTCTGCTTTTTGCCGGTGTAATATCTCTAGTTACTTTTCTTAACACTCAAGAAAACACTGACGATAAAGTTATTGCAATTGAAGACTATTCTAACTTATATAGTACAACATTTAAAAGTACTGAACACATAAAATATGAATATATAAATTCAGGTGACTCCCTTGAAAAACAAAAATTACTTAGCGAGGGCTTTGATGCTTTGGTTGTTATTAGTGATGACCTTTTACAAAACAAATCAGCTATTCAGTTATATTCTGAATCTCAAGTAACTATAAATATTATAGACAATATCAAACATCAAATAAACAGCTATTTGAGAGATAAAAAATTAGCTAGTTTTCAAATAGAAGATCTAAATGAAAAAATCAAGGAAATTAACAATGTAAACGTTGACCTACAAACCATTAGATTTAATGAGGCCGGAGAAGAAAAACAAAGTAGTGCTGCTGTTTCTATAATCATTGGTATAGCCGCGGCCTTCCTGTTATATATGTTTTTGTTACTATATGGCACTCAGGTAATGAGAGGAGTTATTGAAGAAAAGACCAATCGCATTGTAGAAGTTATGATTTCTTCTGTTAAACCATTTCAACTTATGATGGGTAAAATTATTGGTATTGGTTTGGTAGCTATTACTCAATTTACCTTGTGGATTGTATTATCATTAATCGCAGTATTCGTATTACAAAGTTTCTTTTTCACAACTCCAGAACAAGTTACACAAGGCATAGAGATATCTCAGAATATGCAAGCTGCTCCTGATGCCGCAGATACAGCAGCTCAATTTAATAATATCATAGGGCTGATTGCCGACACTAACATTTTTGGAATTCTTGGTTTATTTGTTTTCTATTTTATAGGAGGTTACTTAGTATACGCAACTTTGTTTGCTGCAATTGGATCGGCAGTTGACAATGAAACAGATACGCAGCAGTTTGTAACACCAATAATTCTCCCATTAATATTATCAATATATGTTGCTATGGCAGCATTTAATAACCCACATGGAAGTGTTGCTTTTTGGTTTTCCATTATTCCATTTACCTCGCCTGTTGTAATGATGTCTCGAATTCCCTTTGATGTACCTACCTGGGAAATTATATTATCAATGGGAATACTAACCATATCATTTATCATACTTACCTGGTTTGCCGGCAAAGTTTACCGTACAGGTATTTTAATGTATGGAAAGAAGACAAGTTATAAAGAAGTATGGAAATGGTTTATTCAATCAGGTAAATAAGAAATATAAAATATATGCAGATAGCAATTATTGATTTAGGAACAAACACCTTTAATTTACTTATTGCAGAAGTAAATGCAAATAATAACTATACAATACTTTCTGAAACCAAATATCCGGCAAAAATAGGCAAAGGAGGCATCAATAATAAAACAATTACACCAGAAGCTTTTGATAGAGGGTTTAAAGCATTAGAAACTCATTTAGAAACAATTGCGCAATTCAATGTGGATCAAATAATATGCTTTGCCACCTCTGCAATCCGATCTGCTTCTAATGGCAAGACTTTTGTTAGTCAAGTCAAAGAAAAATTCAACCTGGATATAAACGTAATACAAGGTGACAAGGAAGCAGAACTAATTTATGACGGGGTTAAACAAGTTGTTCCTATTGGTATTCTTAATGTTCTGATCATGGATATTGGCGGTGGAAGTACCGAGTTTATAATTGCGAATAAAAATGAAGTAGTTTGGAAATACAGTTTTAATATTGGAGCTGCCAGAATGCTGGATTTGATTCAGCCTTCGCAACCCATTAAAGCAGATGAAATTTCAAATCTAGAAGCATATATAAGCAAAGAGTTAGAACTTCTTTTTACTGAAATTAAAAAGCATAAAGTAGATCGATTAATAGGTTCATCAGGATCGTTTGACACTATTGCCGCAATGATTGCAGTTGAAGAACATCCTCATTTAGATATGACGAAAACAACCAGTTATAAAATTGAGATGGACTTATTTGAAAAGCTTCATCAAAAGTATTTATCAAGTACTCTTGAAGAACGCTTAAAAATGAAAAAAATGGAATCTCACCGAGCTGAAATGATTGTTCTTGCTTCTATTTTCATCAAATTCACCATTGAAAAGTTAAATATCAAGGAAGTTTTTCAATGTAATTACGCCTTAAAAGAAGGCGCTATTTATCAGATTTTGAATAAAAAGATTTAAGCATGGCAAAAATATTAGTAATTGATGATCAAAAAAGTATTAGAAACACACTAAAAGATATTCTTGAATACGAGAGTCACGAAGTGCTATTGGCTGAGAATGGTGAAGAAGGTGTAGAGTTGTTTGATAAAAATAAATTTGACCTTGTATTGTGTGATATTAAAATGCCTAATATGGATGGCATGGAAGTTCTGGATGTAATTGTTGAAAAAAACACAGACATTCCTGTTATCATGATTTCTGGTCACGGAAATATTGATACTGCCGTTGAAGCCATTAAAAAAGGAGCATACGATTTCATTGAAAAACCACTTGATTTAAATCGCTTACTGGTGACTGTAAAAAATGCACAGGAACGTAAAGATTTGGTTGTTGAAACAAAAGTTCTAAAAAGAAAAGTAAGCAAAACCTACGAAATGGTTGGTGAATCAGAACCGATCAATCATGTAAAGGAAATGATTGATAAAGTTGCTCCAACTGATGCTAGAGTTTTGATTACCGGACAAAACGGAACCGGGAAAGAATTGGTGGCTCGCTGGTTACATGAAAAAAGCAGTAGAGCTTCACAGCCATTTGTGGAAGTAAACTGTGCAGCTATCCCTTCAGAACTAATTGAAAGCGAATTGTTTGGCCATGAGAAAGGTGCTTTTACTTCTGCGCATAAACAACGCAAAGGTAAATTTGAACAAGCTAACGGTGGAACTATTTTTCTGGATGAAATTGGTGACATGAGCCTCAATGCACAAGCTAAGGTTTTGCGTGCATTACAGGAAAATGTAATTAGCAGAGTAGGTAGTGATAAAGACATTAAGATTAATGTTAGAGTTTTAGCTGCAACAAACAAAAACCTGAAAGAAGAGATTAAAGAAAATAATTTTAGAGAAGACTTATATCACCGATTAAGTGTCATATTAATACATGTTCCATCTTTAAATGACAGAAAAGAAGATATTCCTTTATTAACAGAACATTTTAATGATGAAATTTGCAGAGATCTTGGTATAACAAATAAAACCATTGATGAATCAGCGATTGTGGAACTTCAAAAAATTAATTGGACTGGAAATATCCGTGAGTTTAGAAATGTAATTGAGCGATTAATTATTCTTTGTCCGGAAAACATTACATCTGCAGATGTTAAGATGTATGCAAATCCACAAGAATAGATTAGCAATTATCCTTTTTACTAAGCGTATACTCCACTCGTAAAAATTAGCCCGATGCGTACAGAAAATGATTTTATAGGTTCCGTTGAAATCCCCAAAGATGCTCTTTATGGCATCCATTCGGTCCGTGCAAAAAATAATTTCCCTGACAACACACTTTTTTTTATTGAGTGGTTTAAAGCAATAGGTACAGTAAAACAAGCTTGTTACGAAACATATATAAAATTCAAGCACGCTGCATCTTTAAAATATTCCCACAAAAATATTTCCTTCATTAAGGATGATATTCTAGAGGTAATGACTGAAGCGGCAATTGAAGTTAGTCAGGGCAAGCATTTTGATCACTTTATTGTACCAGCCATACAAGGTGGAGCAGGTACGAGCATCAATCTTAATGTAAACGAAATAATTACCAACGTTTCATTATTAAAGCTAAATCAACAGCCTGGCAATTATCAAATTGTTGATCCTTTTGAACACGCTAATGTTTTCCAATCAACAAACGATGTAATCCCAACGGCATTAAAAGTAGCTGTAATAACATTATTCAAAGAGTTAGATGAATTGATCAATGATGTTTTACAGACGCTGGAATCTGTTGAGGCTAAAACAAGGAATCATTTAAGGCAGGCATATACTCAGATGCAATCTGCCGTTCCTTCTTCATACGATAAATTATTTAGCTCATACAACAATGCACTCTCACGAGATTGGTGGAGAGTTAGTAAATGTTTTGAAAGAATTAAAGAGGTGAATTTAGGTGGTGGAGCTATAGGAACAGGAATATCAATCCCTTCCTATTTTATTATGGAAGTTGTTAATCAACTACAAAGATTAACAGGACTTCCAATTACTCGTTCCGAAAATTTATCTGATACAACGGCTAACCTGGATACTTTTGTAGAAGTACATGCCACACTAAAGTCACATGCAGTGAATTTAGAAAAAATGGTTTCCGATTTACGACTGATAAGTTCAGATTTATTTATAAACAGGGAACTGTTTATACCCAAAAAACAAGTTGGAAGTTCAATAATGCCCGGAAAAGTAAATCCTGTTATTCCCGAATTTGTTATATCTGCTGTTCATAAAATCTATGCAAACGATCAACTTATCTCGTCACTATGCGCTCAGGGTTGCTTAGAACTAAATGCTTACCTGCCAACTATTGGCCATGCATTAATTGATAGTATTAAACTACTTATTAATTGCAACAAAACAATAAAAGATAACCTTTTAACAGATATTACGTTTAAGAAAAAAAACGATGAAGAAACCATATTCAAAAATCCGTCAATAACTACAGCACTTTCTCCATTTATTGGATATCACAAAGCTTCCGAATTGGCAAGATTAATGAATAAGAATAATTGTAATATTATTGAGGCAAATCAAACATTAAAATTAATTGACGAAAAAAAATTAAAATCCCTCCTAAAACCAGAACAGCTTTTACGCTTAGGTTATCGCTTAAATGATGTCAATGAAGATTAATTAAATTTTTATTATGAAATAAAAACTTCTTTCTTATTTTTACCCAATATTTTAATAATCAATGCAAAAAGAGGTACAATTCAAATACAATATCATTTCTCAAGGGCTTGCCCAAGGCGAACTGACTATTCGTAATCATAGTGTACCGTTTGAAATAACTAACATCAGTAATCCTTTGTTCGACCTGCTCAAAGGCATGGTTAGTTTAATCAATGAACCATCTCATCTTTGGGATGAACAAAACATCTGTTGGATTGATTGGTATAACGATTCGAGTGGTTATAAATGGGTATTAAGTACTCTTGATGGGAAAAGCCTTCATATCAGACTTGACTATCTGGAAGATATTTTTAATGAAGCAGATGCCAATACTGTTATAAATTCTGTTTGTAACTTTCATCATTTCTACCAGGAAGTTGTTCAGGAGTTTGACAGACTTATTAAGAATATGGGATTATTAAACTATGAACAACTGTGGCAAAAAGACGCCTTTCCTCTAACCTATTTTTTAATATTAAAAAAACATTTAATTGAGTTAGGCAAATGGGAAACTAACCTTCCTGAAACAACAAATTTCAGCGAAGAATTAGATATCTTACAATCCTAGAGCTACAAATAATCTATAGACGATTCATCTATTTTTACAAATGGAGCCACTGCTCTTTGATAAATACCCAAAACATATGCTATAGCCATTCCATAATTAGTAACTGGAATTTTGGCATCAATTGCAGGCTTTAACCTATTTATCAGTTGCTTTCTTGAGATAACACATCCTCCACACTGAATAACCAGAGAATAATTTTCTATGGGATGTGGTAAATTATCAAAACCAGAAACTACATCAAAATAATGTTGCTTACCAGTAAAATTTGAAATCCATCTTGGAATTTTTGATCTTCCAATATCATTACATGAAACATGATGTGTACAAGATTCTAGCAACAAAACACGGTCACCATCCTTTAAGTTCGAAAGTTCTGGTGTTCCATTTAAGTAATTGGCAAAATCTCCTTTAAAACGAGCCAACATAATACTAAAACTTGTTAATGGAATATCTTTAGGAATTGAAGCATCTGCCTTAAGAAATACCTGACTATCCGTAATAACCAAAGCTGGTTTTATTTTTGTTTTTTGTAAAAATGCATCAACTTCTCTTTCTTTTAAAACAATACAAACCGCATCATTATCGATAACATCTCTTATAGCCTGCACTTGAGGTAAAATTAGTCTTCCTTCCGGTGCTTCTATATCAATAGGGGTAATTAACAGCACTATATCCCCATGTTTAACAATGTCTCCAAGCAATGAGGGATTAGTATAGGCAGATTCGGGAATACTCTTTTTTATAGATTGTACAATAGTAGAAACATCCTCATCTTGGTTAAACAGTATAAAATCAGACTCTCCTACGTTATGAATTGATTCCATAAATTCTTTACCAGGAACAGATAAATCACTCTTGCTATAAATAATAATAAAAGGAACATCATGTTCCTTAAAACTATTAATGATGGCTTGCTCCTTTTCATCAAAAAGCTGATCACTAACTAATAGTATAGCTAAATCAACCAGTTTAACAGATTTTTCGGTTTTCTCAATTCTTTTATTTCCTAACTCTCCTTCATCATCATACCCGGCAGTATCTATTAATACTACAGGACCAAAACCTGTTATTTCAAAGGATTTTTTAACTGGATCTGTAGTTGTTCCAGCCACATCAGAAACTATAGCAACTTCCTGTCCCGCTAATAAATTTATTAGCGTACTTTTTCCATAATTTCTACGTCCAAAAATTCCAATATGAGGTTGTCTGTCCTTTGCCATTTTTTATTGCAAAATAAACAAATTAGTAATATAAAAAGTGCTTTCTACCTTATCAAAGCCCCTAAAATTTATTCTTACATTATAATTTTATGTATATTGTATAGTCTAATTCGCACAAAGGGAAGGCTAATGATATGTTATGAGGAGTTGCTTCTTGCACTAAATAAACTTGATACCATTGTTGTAGTTACTGATGCCGACGGAAATATTAGATATGTTAACGAGGCATTTGAGGACAAGTATGGCTACACAAAAGAAGAAGCAATTGGGCAAAACCCTCGTATACTCAAATCAGACTACCACGATCCCTCCTTCTACAAAAACCTATGGGACACTGTATTAAGTGGAATTACCTGGGAAGGGATCTTTCAAAACAAGGCTAAATCGGGAAAACTAATCTGGGAAAGAGCAAAAATTTCACCTATTATGGTAGATGAAAAAATTGACGGTTTCATTGCTACAAAGGAAGATATTACCTACAAAAAAGAACTTGAAGAGCAATTTCATAAAGAAAAGTTTCTTTTAGATGAGTTGTTTGATAATGCTCCTGTGGGAGCTATGCTGTTTAAACCAATATATAACGAAGGTGTATTTGAGGATTTAATGACAATAAAAGCTAATCCAATTGCAGCCAATGTTTTTAACAAACTGGGTATAACCGGACTTGCAATGCGAAATTTCTTAGATGAGTATGAGCAGATCTATTCAAAATTGGATGATCTTATCAACACAAAACAAATCTTTGAATTAAAATGTCCGAGTTTAGGCAAACACTTGAACTTAAAAACATTCCCACTCGGTGAAGGGCGCTTTTGCATGTACATACACGACATTACAAAATACAGAAACACCATTTCTGCTCTTAAAGAAAGTGAACAGAGATATCACTCACTGGTTGAGGATTCGCCAGCTCTGATTAGAAGGTTTAATAAAGATGGAGCTGTAAGTTATATTAATAGTTACTATGCCGACTATTACAACAAAACCCCAGATAAAATACTTGGAAAAAATATTTTTAAGCTTTTTAATATTGAAGATAGAGGCATATTTAAGGAGAACCTTCAAAAGTTAACTCCTGAAAATCCTATCGTAGAATATCAACAAAAAATTCGCTTTCCGAAAGAAGAGATTCGCTGGCAAAAGTGGATAGACAGAGCGCTATTCGATTCTTATGGAAACATTGTTGAATACCAGTCGGTAGGGATGGACTTTACCCGACTAAAAAACATCGAAATTCAGCTTGAAGAGCAAAAAAATAAGCTTAATGCAATATTTGATAATGGGCTAATTGGAATTACGGTACTTGATTGTGACGGCAATATATTGATGGCAAACTCGAAGTTTTCCGAATTAATTAATTCTAAGGAAGATATCACTTGCTTAAATTACTTTGACTATTTAGCTCCAGAACACATAGACCAATCAAGAATGAACTTCAACGATTTATTTGAGGGCAAAATAAAAAAGATTAACGTTCAAAGAGAAGTTCTCAGAAATGATGGATCCATATTTATGGCTGACATTTTTACAGCTCCTATAAGCATAAAGAAAGGTAAAGTAACAGAAATTGTAGGTTTAGTTATCGATATAACTGAAAGACACCGAATTGAACAGGAATTAAAAGCCAGTGAGAAGAAACTTAAAAAATTAAACAATACAAAAGACAAACTATTTTCGGTAATTGCACATGATATCAGAAATCCGTTTAATGCAATCTTAGGCTTTAGTACTATCCTAGATAACAATTTGAATAACCTTTCTACAAACGAAATAAAAGAGTTTATTTCAAAAATTGTTGAAGCTAGTGAGGAAACCTATAAATTACTGGAAGACCTATTAACCTGGGCCAAATCTCAGTTAGGACAATTAAAAGCAAAACCATGTGAGGTATCCACCAGAGATGTAATTCAGGAATGCCTAGGCTCTCTAAAATCTTTAGCTCGTAATAAAAATATCAGCATTAATATTTCTAACACCACTACACATTGTTCTTATGTAGATAAGGAAATGATCAAATTTGTAATTAGAAATTTACTGCATAATGCTATCAAGTTCTCACACCCAAATTCAATTATTGAGATCTCAGCCGAAGAAACTTCAAACAATATGATTGCTCTATCAATTAAAGATCATGGTGTTGGAATACGAAAAGAAAAGTTGGATATTCTGTTTAATTTAGAGGAGTTTCTTTCAACAAACGGCACTTCTCATGAGAAAGGTACTGGTTTAGGATTATCTTTATCTAAAGAAATGATTGAGTTAAATAAAGGCGAGATTATCGTTTCTAGCGAGGTTGGCAAAGGATCTGAGTTTGTTATTACATTACTCAAATGTAAATAAAAAAGAGATAAGGGTATAAACCCTTATCCCATATAAAATTATTTATGTCTTTTCATTAATTCTTTTGCAAGATCCTCTATTCTGTATCCTTTATGTGTTAATAACACAATTAAGTGATATAACAAATCAGCACCTTCATACAAAAAGTTTTCATCATCATTAGCCATTGCTCCAATAATGGTTTCAACAGCTTCTTCACCTACTTTTTGAGTAATTTTTCTTGTTCCTTTTTGAAACAAAGAAGTTGTATATGAACCTTCTGGCATTTCTTCTTTGCGCTTGTCGATAAAGTCCTGTAAAAATGATAAAAACATTACCGGATCCTTTTCATTTTTCTCAGCCCAGCAAGTATCTGTTCCTTTATGACATACTGGTCCAACAGGATTTACTTTTATTAATAAAGTATCATCATCACAATCAACAGAGATAGATACAACATTCAAGAAGTTACCTGATTCCTCTCCTTTCGTCCAAAGTCTATTCTTCGTACGACTAAAAAATGTTACTTTCCCTTCTTTTTCAGTTTTTTCAAAAGCTTCTTGATTCATAAAACCAAGCATTAAAACTTTGCTTGTTTCTGCATCTTGAATAATTGCCGGCACCAAACCGTTTCCTAATTTATCAAAATTTATATTCATTTGAATATTTCTATGTTATTGTAATAATTTTATTTTGCAAAAATAGTGCTTTTATTAAAAGTCACAAAGATCTGTAAGATTGGTAATTACTATAAACCAATAGCGACAGCAAACTACTGACTTTATTTAATCATCTACCCTGATTATAACCTTACATTAATTCCTTCATTAAATAAATAATTTTTTAAATCAGGAATTGCAATTTCTTTATAGTGAAAAATACTTGCTGCTAAACCAGCATCAGCTTTACCTTGCGTAAACACATCCTTAAAGTGCTCCATATTACCGGCTCCTCCACTTGCAATAATAGGTATAGAAAGCTCTGATGACATTTTAGCCAAAGCTTCATTAGCAAAACCTTGCTTCACTCCATCGTGATCCATTGAAGTAAATAGTATTTCACCAGCACCTCTATCTTCAGCCTCTTTTGCCCATGGAAACAATCTTTTCTCTGTAGGAATTCTTCCTCCATTAACTGTTACAATCCATTCATCTCCATCAAAATGCTTGGCATCAATAGCAACAACAACAAACTGGCTTCCAAAGTTCTGAGCCATATCGTTAATTAACTGAGGATTTTTTACTGCCGAAGAATTAATACTAATTTTATCTGCTCCTGCATTTAATAAAGCTTCGGCATCTTTTAACTCACTAATACCACCACCCACTGTAAATGGAATATTTATATGCTGAGCAATTCTTCTAACTAAATCCACAAAAGTTTTACGACCTTCATGACTTGCAGTAATATCAAGAAAAACCAATTCATCAGCACCCTGTTGTGCATATAATGCACCCAATTCTACAGGATCACCAACTTCTTTAATGCCAACAAACTTGACACCTTTAACTGTCATTCCATTTTTAATATCTAAACAGGGAATTATTCTTTTTGCCAGCATACTTATGCGTATTTTTCAAGTTGTTTTAAATCAATTTTACCTTCGTATATTGCCTTTCCGGTAATAACTGCAGGAACTTTAGCTTCTACTAAACGATCAATATCTTCCATACTACTTAAGCCTCCACTTGCCACAAGATACAGATCAGGAAATTCCAGCAACATCTTTTTATACAGTTCTACAGATGGTCCTTGAAGCATTCCATCCTTACTGATATCTGTACATATTACTTTAGTTATCCCTTTATCTTTATAACCTTTTACAAAAGGAAGTAAATCTAAATCAGAAGTTTCGATCCAACCTCCTACTGCAATTTTCTCATCCTTAACATCAGCTCCCAGAATAATCTTTTCAGCTCCATATTTCTCAATCCATCCAATGAACACATCCGGATTTTTAACTGCAATACTTCCTCCTGTAATCATTTGAGCTCCGCTTTCAAATGCAATTCTCAAATCTTCGTTGGATTTTAATCCTCCTCCAAAATCAATCACCAAATTTGTTTTTGTAGCAATTGTTTCCAGCACTTTATAATTCACTATATTTCCAGCTTTAGCTCCATCCAAATCTACTAAATGTAATCTTTTGATTCCATGATCTTCAAACATTTGAGCTACCTCAAGTGGATTTTCATTATATACTTTCTTCTGATTATAATCTCCTTGACTTAACCTTACACATTTACCTTCAATAATATCAATTGCAGGAATAATATCAATCAGTGCCATTTTATAGTTTTATAAAGTTTTCTAATATTTTAGAACCTACATCTCCACTCTTTTCCGGGTGAAATTGAGTGGCATAAAAATTATCTTTATGTAATGCAGAACTAAAAGGATGTATATAATGAGTTGTCGCTGCAGTTTCTCCACCTAATGCCACATAATAACTGTGTACAAAATAAACAAAAGTATTTTCAAGACTAATATCGAATAAGTCACTATTTACATTTGTGATAGCATTCCATCCCATATGAGGAACTTTTATTAAATCGGGATTTGGCTCAGGAAGTACAAACTTTTGCACTTTTTCTTTAAAGATGCCTAAACATTCCACATCGCCTTCTTCAGAAAAACTACACATTAATTGCATACCCAAACATATCCCCAACACAGGCTGAGTTAAACTTACAATCAACTCATCCAACTTATGCTCTTTTAAATACTTCATAGTTGAACTTGCCTCACCTACACCTGGGAAAATAACTTTATCTGCACTTCTTATCTCATCAGGATCTGCTGTAATAATATGCTCCACACCTAAACGTTCTAATGCAAAACTTACAGAGCGAATATTTCCAGCATTATATTTTATTATTGCTACTTTCATATGTAATAGTATAAGGATTTAAGTAAAAGACCAATATATAAACTCCTTATTAAAAAAGGTTCACATCGTTAATTAACATGTCTATTTACTTAATTATTCGTTTATCTTAAAAATAATTGACATTATTCAGATAATAATTCTTCTATTTTTACTTTCATCGCATCAAACTCCTCTCGGGTAAACAACCTGGTCAGATATTTAATTTTACCATCTTTACCAATGATTACATTTCTTGTTACTCCCGCCTCTTTCAGTGCAAATAATCCAAAGATATCCGCACCCGGATCCAATGCAAGAGGATAGGTAATTTTAGTTCTTTCTCTAAACATATTTAATTTCTCAATAGGCTCATCTCTATCTACACCTATTAATACAAAATCATCTCCTTTATGTTTGTTGTAGATTTCTGACTCAATAAAAGGCATTTCTTTCATACAAACACCACACCAACTTGCTGTAAACTGTAGCATAATCACTTTTCCTTTGTGATCTGATAACTTAAAAGTTTTGCCATTATCGAGAGTTGCTGTAAAATCAGGTGCAGTATCTCCAACTTTAACTATATATCCTCTGTCATCTTTCTTCTTCTCTGAATTACATCCCACAAAAGTAAATGCCCACAGACAAAGTAAAAATAGTGCTTGCTTCATTCTATTTAGTTAAATATTATTGTTCGGTTTTTATATACTAATGTTTTGTGCTCAATATGCGCTTTTACAGCTCTTGACAAAACAATCTTCTCTATATCCTTACCTTTTTGAATCAATGTTTTAATAGAGTCATGATGCGTAATTCTGTTAATATCCTGTTCAATAATAGGACCTGCATCCAAATCTGATGTAACATAATGACTGGTTGCACCAATAATCTTAACACCTCGTTTATGGGCCGCATGATAAGGCTTTGCACCGGCAAATGCAGGTAAAAATGAATGGTGAATATTAATCACATTTTCAGGATAATGATTGATAAAATCCTGCGATAATACTTGCATATATCGAGCTAACACTACAAAATCAATATTATGCTCTTTTAGTATTTCCAACTCTTGTTTTTCTTGTTCGGCCTTTGTTTCTGCAGTAATTGGAATATGCACAAACTTAATTCCGAATTGTTTAGCAACTGGCTCTAAAGTTGTATGGTTACCTATAATAACAGGAATTTCAACCCTGAATTCCCCACTCTGATATCGTGCCAACAAATCGTATAAACAATGCGATGCTCTAGATACAAAGATTGCCATACGAGGAATTTCATCTGTAAAATTCAAGGTCCATTTCATATTGTAAGGTTCCCCTAAAAATTTTTGAAATGTAGATGAAATCTCTTCTCTTGGAAGATTAAACTCTGTCAAATCCCAGGAAACTCGCATTGAAAAAAGATTATCTCCATGATCAACATGTTGATCCACAGAAATAATATTTCCATGATGCAGATTAATAAAATCAGTAACTCTTGCTACGATTCCACTTCGGTCTGGACAATGTATTTTAAGTATGGCTGTATTTCCGTTATTTTCCATTTAAAAAAAATTTAAGCGCGTAAAATTAACCATTATAAGTCACATGAAAAATAAAAAACTGACAAATATCAGGAAACTATCCTTTCACGGTTTGAATAAACGACTTGATTTCACCATGTAAATCTTTAGCCTGACCAATTAATTTTACAAATGCACTTCCTATGATAGCACCATCGGCATATTTACAAGTTTCAACGTATGACTCATGATCCCCAATTCCAAAACCAATTAAGGCTGGATTTTCAAGGTTTAATTTTTTCACTCTATCGAAATAAGCCAATTGAGTTTCGGATAAACCTTTTTTGGCACCTGTTACAGATGCTGATGAAACCATATAAATAAATCCATTGGTTTTTTCATCAATCAATTTAATACGCTCTTCAGGAGTTTGTGGCGTAATCAGGAAAATATTACTTACGCCATATTCATCAAATGTGTCTTTATAATTATCCAGATACTCCTGAAAAGGTAGATCCGGCAAAATAACTCCATCCACTCCTACTTCATTACACTTTTTTGCAAAGGCTTCAATTCCGTACTTATGCACCGTATTAATATATCCCATCAGAATAATTGGCATATTTACCTTAGAGCGAACATCCTTTAACTGTTCAAAAAGAACCTTAAGGCTCATTCCATTTTTTAATGCAGTTTCACCACTATGTTGAATGGTTGGTCCATCAGCCAATGGATCAGAAAAAGGAATTCCAATCTCAACTAGATCAGCTCCGGAAGCTTCAAGCGTTTCAAGAATAGGTACGGTATCCTCTAAATTAGGATAACCTGCAGTATAATAAATAGATAATATATCTTTTTTATCTTTAAAAAGTTGTTTTATGCGGTTCATTTGATTGTCTTTTAAGAATTATGATCTATAGATTACACACAATTATAATCCAAATCGATCCATATATGTACTCATATCCTTATCTCCTCTACCCGAAACAGTTAACACAACGGTATTGTCCTTAGTGAATTTAAGTTTCTTTAAAGCAACTAATGCGTGAGCTGATTCAAGTGCTGGAATAATCCCCTCTAATCGAGTTAGGTCCAATGCACAATCCAGGGCTTCCTGATCAGTAGCATCTAAAAACACCGCTCTATTGGTATCTCTTAAGTGCGCATGTTGAGGACCAATTCCCGGATAATCTAATCCAGCAGAAATAGAATAAGGCTCAATGATTTGACCATCCTCATCCTGAATCAAATAAGTCTTACTACCATGAATAATACCAATATCACCCAATGCAATGGTTGCTGCTGTTTCCCCAGAATCAACACCTAAACCAGAAGCTTCAACAGCCACTAATTTAACCGATTCATCATCAAGAAAATGATAAAAAGTACCAGAAGCATTACTACCTCCACCCACACAAGCAATTACATAATCAGGCAATTCACTTCCTGTTTTTTCTTTTAATTGCTCTTTTATTTCCTTACTAATTATACTTTGAAAACGAGCCACCATATCTGGGTATGGATGTGGTCCAACTACTGAACCAATAATGTAAAATGTGTCCTCCGGATTACAAATCCAATCTCTTAAGGCCTCATTGGTAGCATCTTTTAGAGTCTGATTACCTGATTTTGCAGCAACGACTTCGGCCCCTAACATTTTCATTCTAGCCACATTAGGTGCCTGACGTTCAATATCCAAAGCACCCATATAAACAACACATTTCATACCCATCAGTGCACAGGCTGTAGCAGTAGCCACACCATGTTGACCGGCACCTGTTTCTGCGATGATTCTATCTTTGCCCATTTTCTTGGCCAATAAAATCTGCCCCAGGCTATTATTAATTTTATGTGCTCCGGTATGATTTAAATCTTCACGCTTTAAATAAATGTTGGTACCATATTCCTCCGAAAGCCTTTTGGCATAATACAATGGAGAAGGGCGACCTACATAATCTTTTAATAATGCTACATATTCTTTCTGAAATTCTTCTGAATTAATAATATCCAGGTATACTTTTTTCAGATTATCAATATTTGGTTGTAACATTTCAGGTACCCAGGCTCCTCCAAAACGTCCGTACATACCATTGTCATCTACATTATATTTTGCGCTCATTACTTATAATTTTTCAATTCCTTAATAAAACGATCAACCTTTTCAACATCTTTTAAAGCGGGCTCTATTTCAAACCGGCTATTAATATCAACAGCATAAATATTTAAATGCGTTAGTTTCATCACATCCGAAACATCTTCCTGAGTGATACCCCCACTTAAAAAAATGGGTTTATTATTATTATAATTGTTTAAAACAGACCAATCAAATTTATGACCACTACCTCCATAACCTTTTGTTTTGGTATCAAATAAATAATAGTCACAAACTTCAGTATATGGCATTAAAACAGAAAAGTCAAACTCTTCACCAACCTGAAAAGCTTTTATTACTTCCACTCCCATTTGTTTTACCATTAAACACAACTCAAAGGATTCATTTCCATGCAACTGAACTGCATTTAATTCATATCGTGTAACCGCATTGGCAATTTCCTGCTCAGATGCATTCACAAATACTCCGGTCTTTTTAATTGTATTTGGTAAATGGTGAATATTTTCAGGAGAATAATCATCACCTATATATCTTGGAGATTTTCTAAAAAAAATAAACCCCATATAATCTGGATGCAATGCAGCAATAGCATCAATATTGATACGATCGCGCATACCACAGACTTTTATTTTTGGAGGTACTAGCATAAGTTAGTTTCTATTTTATTGCATTTGAAAACTCAATGCATGCTTCACCTGGATTTTTTGTTCTCATAAAGTTTTCACCAATAAGAAACCCTTTAAATCCATTCTCTCTAAGCAAAAAGATATCTTCAGGAGTATAAATTCCACTTTCTGAAATTTTTACTACATCATTAGGCATTGCTGCAGCTAAATCAATACTTTGCTGAAGACTTACTTCAAAAGTTTTTAAATTTCTATTATTAACTCCCACAACATCCACCAGAGGATTTACAATATCCAACTCCTCTTTACTATGAACTTCCATTAAAATATCCAGACCTAAATCTTTAGCCAATTTAGATAATTCATGGGCCTCATCATACGACAATATGGCTGCAATTAAAAGAATAGCACTAGCACCAATAGCTTTTGCTTCATGAACCTGATACAAGGAAATCATAAAATCCTTGCGTAAAATAGGCACTGATGTTATTTTTCGTGCAGCAACAAGATCACTTTTATTTCCTCCAAAAAATTCAGAATCTGTTAAAACTGAAATTCCACTCACTCCTGCTTTCTCGTATAACGGAACAACATCCTCAACAGTAGACATACTGTTGATAACTCCTTTTGAAGGCGATTTTCTTTTATACTCCGAGATAATCCCATTATGATTACCATCACTAAGATATTGTTTTAACGAGGGTACGCTGTTTTTATAAGCACTATAGCTTTTTAGCTTATCCAGAATCACAAACTCTTGTTGCTGTTCAACTTCTATTTTCTTTTTAGCAACTATTTTATCTAGTATATTCATTATTTAGTGTTCAAATACATTAAGGGTGCAATAACAGATCGTTAGATTTCAGATAAAAGATATTAGATTCATTAACACCATGTCTAACATCCACGATTTTTCCATTTTAATTATCAATAATTATATGCTGAAATTATAAAACCCTACCAAACTATTGCTTTACTAAGTTATTTAATATCTATTAATGTTTGAAGTACTTGTTTTGCTTTTCCTCCTAACAAAGAATCCTTTGCTAAAGCAATACATTCTTCAATATTTTTATTTCTATCGATACATTGAATAGCATAGGCTGCATTAACAATAATGGCAGAGTTCTGCGCATCCGTTCCATCTCCATTTAAAATATCTGTAAATATTTTTGCAGCCTCAGGTACTGTATCTCCACCAAATATATCCTCTTGTCTAATCTTTTTAAATCCTAACTGCTCTGGAGAAATCAATTGCTCACCTTTGTTTGTAATCACCTTAAAGTCTGACGTCATTGATATTTCATCATATCCATCGATACTATGTATTAAAGAATAATTTTTATCTGTATCCTGATATAAATACTGATACAAACGTAACACCTCTAAACTATATACACCCAACATATGATTTTTAGGAAAAGAAGGATTTGTTAAAGGCCCTAACATATTAAAAAAGGTTTTTAATCCTAATTCTCTCCTATATGGAGCAATATTTTTCATGGCTGGATGAAATAAAGGGGCATGCAGAAAACAAATACCAGCTTTATCAACCTGTTTTTTTAAAACACTTTCATCATTGGAAAATTGATATCCCAAATGCTCCATAACATTGGATGCTCCACATGATGATGAAACGCCATAGTTACCATGTTTTGTAACCTTATAACCAGCTCCCGCAACTACAAACGAAGATAAAGTAGAAATATTAAATGTATTCTTCTCGTCGCCTCCGGTTCCTACAATATCAATAGCATTAAACTCTGATAAATCAACTCTTATACACAACTCCAACATGGCGTCTCTAAAGCCAGATAATTCCTCTACACTGACAGGACGCATCATATATACCGTTAAAAAAGCGACTACATGGGATGGATTATATTTTTCGCCAGCAATATTAATTAATATTTCCTTTGCTTCTGATCGGGTTAACCTTTTATGTTCAAGTAAGGTTTTTAGTGTTTCTTTAATCATAATAAGTCGAATAAATGATGATAGACAATTGGTTTAGTATATGGTTATTAGTCTTCTTTCAACCAATTTTCCATCATTTTTTTACCATTCTCTGTTAAAATCGATTCCGGATGAAATTGCACACCTCTAACATCAAATTCATTATGATGAATCCCCATAATCTTACCTTCCTCATCGCGTGATGTTACCGTAAAACAACCAGGTAAATCTTCATCATTAACTACCCAGGAATGGTATCTTCCTACATTAATACTTTTAGGAATATCTTTAAATAAAATTTCAGTATCAGTAGTGATTTTAATTGGAGTAGCTACACCATGATATACCTTTGAAAGGTTTGAAATAGATCCTCCAAAGGCTTCTGCAATAGCCTGATGTCCTAAACATACACCCATGATACTTTTTGTAGCACCATATTTTTGAATCAGAGGAATAAGAATTCCTGCATCTTTAGGTATACCTGGCCCGGGAGATAATAATATTTTGTCGTACTTCTCAATATCTTCCAAAGGAATCTGGTCATTTCTGTACACATCTACTTTGTATCCTACAATTTCTTCGATATAATGAACCAGGTTATATGTAAATGAATCGTAATTATCGAAAACTAATATCTTTTTCATATGAGTAAATTTGCTTTTAATTGCCATATGGAACTCGCCAGAATATAATCATTCTTGTGTATGTGACCTTTTTCTTATGGCTCCTTTCATAATGGATTTCTGTATCTTTTAAAACTCAGTAGCTAGTTCAACCGCTTTTTTCAAAGCTCCCAACTTATTATTCACTTCAGCTAACTCACTCTCTGGTACTGATTCAGAAACAACACCTGCACCTGCCTGATAATACAAGGTATTGTTTTTGCACAAAAATGAGCGAATCATAATAGCCTGATTAAAAGATCCATCTAAACCTAACATACCAATACATCCACCATAATAACCTCTGTTTTGGTTTTCGTATTTATCTATTAATTCCATTGCCTTATATTTTGGAGCTCCGGATAATGTACCAGCAGGAAAGGTATCTGCCATAACCCTACAGGTATTTGAACTCTCCAACAACTGACCTCTGACATCTGAAACCAGGTGAAGAACATGAGAATAGTACTGCACCTCTTTATAGGTTTTTACTTTAACATGATCGCAGTTACGACTTAAATCATTACGAGCTAAATCAACCAACATTACATGCTCAGCATTTTCTTTGGGGTCGCTGCTTAGTTTTTTTGCCAACTCCCTGTCTTTATTATCATCACCCGTTCTCTTAAATGTTCCGGCAATAGGATTAATTGTAGCTTCACCATTTTCAATAACTAACTGAGCCTCTGGCGAAGAACCTAATATTTTATAACCACCGTAATCAAAGAAAAACAAATAAGGAGAAGGATTTATATTTCGTAGTGCTCTGTACACATTAAACTCATCACCTGAATACTTTCGCTTAAATTGACGAGATAAAACAATCTGGAAAACATCACCTTTAAAGCAATGATCCTTTCCTTTTTTTACCATCTCCATATATTCCTCATCAGTCACGTTTGATACTTCTTCGCTATCTGGATGAAAATTAAAAGCTGGTACAGTCCTATTATGAAGTAGATTTAAAATTTCATCAATAATACTTACATCACCATCAGGTAAGTTCTCAATTAAGTTTAGCTGATTTGTAAAATGATTAAATGCAAGGATATATTTATAATAGGTATAACGCATTTCTGGAATTTCGTACTCTTCATCAACCTTATTATTAAATTGAATAGACTCAAAATGCTGAACAGCATCATACGAAGAATAACCAAATAACCCATTTACATTAACAAGAGGATCAGATTCAACAACGTCAAACAGTTTTATAAAACGATCCAATTGTGCAGGAACATCTTTAACTTCAGGTTTTTCACCTTTAATCAACTCTCCTCCAGGATATGATATTTCAACATTTCCTTTGTTTACTTTAAACTCTGATAAAGGCTGAAAACATATAAATGATTGAGAATTATTATTCCCATGATAATCTGAACTTTCCAGCAAAATAGTATTGGGATATAAATCTCTTAATTTAAGATAAATACTAACCGGAGTAATTATATCAGCAATATTAGCAGGTACCTTTTTTGCTGAACTTTTTATTTTAATTGTATCCATGCTGTATGGTATATTTGAGTACGTTAGATTTTAACATAAAAAAAAATGGCTTGCCGAGGTTTTCGGCAAGCCATTTTCATAAAATATTTTATAATAGCGTAGCGTTTAACCTCTCCTAGTTAAGAAAAAGCCAATGCCACCACCAAGTATTTTTCATTAATTTTGTCATTTTGCTTATGAATTATTAGCAAGTGCAAATTTTAGTATAATTTTTGACATATCAAAATTTAATTTGCTTACACATTCATATTCCCGTGTCAAAATTAAGCTGAAATACCATAGAAGATCTCACCTATCAGGTGATCGTAGTAAGAACCAAATTCCGATTTTATCCATTTACGCAACACCTCCAACTCTTCAACACTTAACCAGGTAAACGATTTAATCAATTCCTTTCTAAATAAATGAGGATTTTTTGCCACCCCTAACAACACTTTCATTTGATGTTCTAACATGATAATGAGTTTTGGTTTTTGGTATAAATTTCTGGTACAAAAGTGAATATAAATCTTTATGTTTTGTACATCAGAATATTAATTATATGTTAATATTACCATACAAACAGAATAAAATACATCTAATTAATTTACAGCACCTTATAAAGATAAAGCCCACTCATTTATATACGCCCAATATCATATTTAAGTTACTAAATTATTTCCATTTTTAGCCATGAATTTTATATTCTTAAGCCTACCTTTGATAGAAATAAAAAAATCATTGACGTACGTACAAAAACATGATTTTATTGTATCTTAAAGCCAAATTTTTCAGATCATAAAAAGTAATATTCCAATAATTATGCCTTATCCAATATATCAAGTTGACGCATTTAGTTCCGATTTATTTAAAGGAAATCCTGCGGCAGTAGTTTTATTAAATCAATGGCTACCTGATGAAACATTGCAGAAAATTGCAATGGAAAACAACTTGACAGAAACAGCCTTTATATGTCCTCAAAATGCGGAATTACATATCCGATGGTTTACTCCAACTACAGAAGTTGAGCTATGCGGACATGCAACATTAGCAAGTGCACATGTATTATTTAACCACGAGGAAATTGAAGGTGATGAAGTAACATTCTATTCAAAGAGTGGTTTATTAAGAGTTACGAAAAACGATGAACAACTCGTATTAGATTTTCCGGTGGATGATATTTACAGGGTAAATGAACTACCTGCCATGATGATAGCCCGAAGCAGAGATAAAATACAAGAAATATACAGAGGAAAAACGGATTATATGTTTATCCTTTCAAGTCAGGCAGATGTTGAAAGTTTTATTCCTTCAATGGACATTATATCTGAACTCGATTCGCGTGGTGTTATTATTACTGCTCCTGGAGAAGATGTTGATTTTGTTTCGAGGTATTTTGCTCCGCAATGTGGAATCCCGGAAGATCCGGTTACAGGTTCAGCACACACCACACTTGCACCATACTGGAGTAAAAGATTAGGTAAAACCAAAATGACAGCAAGACAACTTAGTAAGAGACGAGGTGATTTAGTTTGTGAAACAAGAGGAGCCAGAGTTCTTATTGGCGGAACCTGCAAAACCTATTTAAAAGGACAATTACTTGAATTAGAAAATAGTATCAAGTAACCAGTCTTCAGTTCCCAGTCTTCAGTATCTTGTAGTATCATACTGCCTACTAAAGACTGAGAACTGCAACACTATTCTTTTACAGTCAACCTTAGCGAGTTGACATCAAACTTCTTCTGATCCGGATTTATGTATAAAGCCTCATGTAACTCCATTAGCATTTCTTTCAAAGGAATTGAATCCGGAACCTTTGAAAAATCAATTTTACTGATGTTTTCATTTGTAGCATAAACTCCCGGAACCCAATCATTTGGTGATTTCAATTCTTTATATCTGTACTTAGCAAAATCCAGCATATCATAGCACTTCCACAGCTTACGCCAGCGTAATAACCATTCAATATTTAACTTACCTGAATGATCTCGCATCTCTACGCCTTTATATTTTGCATATGGATCATCATTCTCCATATCGTCTAAAACCTGTTTGGCTTTTTGATCTTTTTCTGGAGTTGCTGTCGTAATATCAAAAATACCTTTCATCTCATTAAAATGCTCCAAATCTGTCATTCCAAACGACAAGGTATGAACTCCCGGCGTATTTAAACAAAAGCGGGCATTCCATTGAATAGGAGTACAATGAGGGATTGCATTTTTTACTTTTTGAGGAGCATTATATAATTGGCCACCTTTATCATTCGGAGAAATAATGAAAACCCCTAAATCTTTTTCTTTGGCCAAATCAACAGCACTTTGATTCGTCTGATTGAAATAATAATAATGCAGGTTTACAAATTCAAAATAATCGGTTAATAACGCATCTTTAATAACTTCAGCACTTGCATGAGTACTAAAACCAACATGCTTTATGATTCCCTCCTCTTTCATTTTCAGGAGTTCTTCAACAGCTCCATTGGATTTACATGCAGAATTTAAAATTTCACGGTTATTTACACCATGCCAACCATAAAAATCAAAGTAATCCGTTTTTAAAGTTTTTAGCTGCTCCTCAACTAACCTTCGCATATCATCAGCAGAATACTCTCTCCCCTTTGTCATTAAGTAATAAGAAGACCTGTCGAGATTTAATTCCTCATGAAGTGTTTTACCAAAAGCATGTTCACTTTTCATATAGCCATAAGCTGTTTCAAAATGATTAATCCCATTCTTCAACGCCAAATCCACCATATGTGTACAATGATCCTGTGTTTCCTTATCTACAATATTTCTTGGCTCATTCCATGCATGCTTAAAACGCATTCCACCCAACGTAATAACACTAATTTCTTTTTCTGTCTTTCCAAATCTTCTATACTCCATTCTCCTTTTCTAAAAAATAAAAGCCAAAAGTAAAAAAACTAATGGCTTTACAAACTGGGTTTAAAATTAAACACCCAATATCTTTATTTGTTGCAATATACTATCTAATACTCTTAACTCCTGCTTTTTCCGGAGGTGTTAAATCAAACAATAAACCAACTTTAATACCTACGCTCGAAAGTGTTACTTTATCGCTATAATACATACTTCCATTATAAACAGAAGGATCGGCCATAAATACAGCATCCTTTTGCACATCAACCACACTACCAAATCCAGTTTGATAATACAAAGTAGCTGTTAAATTAAGCCTTTTAGCCAAATAATACTCTGCTCCTACCTGTAATGTCCATCCAAAAGTTGGTTTCAAGTCATAATCGGGCATATCACTGGATAAAGAGCGATTGGAAAATCCATATTCCGGAATATCATCAATAGTTAAGTTCCACTCAGGATAATATCCTGATGTAGCAAGATTACCTGAAACAAACTCACTTTTTAAACTGCCCGGTAAAATAAAAACAGGTCCTGTTGTTCCTGTTAAAAGAATGTCAGCACTTACCCAACGCTGATACTTGAACAGAATAGGAATTTCAATGGTGGTCATCCTGTACTTTTCTTTCACGCTATTAAAATCAGCACTTAAAAAATAACTATCTCCATCCATATCAACTCTAGATGTTCCTGCTTCATAGTTATAGTTTATTGTTGCATCAGCACCATAAGTCATCATGGCAAACCCTGCACCCACAAACATATCTTCATTTAATTCATAAAAAGCATTTGCACCCAATGTAATGCCTGAAGTTCCATCTACAGTTGCTATATCAGACTTAAAGTTAAGTTTCTGAATACCAAAGCCAAGTGATGGTTGAATTCTGATTTGAGCATGAATGGCCGACGTAGCAACCATTAACAGTAATAAAACGAATATATTATAGATTTTCACGTTTAGTTCTTTTATTGTTTAGTAATATATAGAGCTCTGATTATTTTACAATAATCTTTTTAACGGTTTGTACTTCTCCTTCTGTTTTAATGATATAAATTCCTGGTTCAGTTAACTGTAGCTGGTTTACTGAATTTACATTGGACATTTTTTTTACTAAAGTTCCTGTAACAGAATATATACTCATTGTTGAATTACCTAACGAGCTTTCATCAACTTTATCAAACGCTACGGTGAAAGTAGATCCCTTAAGTGCTGGCGAAGGATACACCTCCATTGAGGCCGCATTTACACCTCCCGACCATACATCACTATCAAATCTTCCATCCAGTTTACAATAGTATTCGCCGGATAATGCACTTGATTCGTAATAATATTGTTTCGTTGCCCCTGAAATAGCACTACCATTTTTGTACCATTGATAGGATGTAAATACTTCTTTAGTATTGTTAACCAAAAGCATATTTGTACCCTTTTGAATAATAGCAACCGCAATTGTAAGCTCTACTGAAACATCAGAAGCTGCAATATAATTTGTTCCTCCGGCATCACTTGCTGTTATGGTTACAGCACCAAACGAATGAACCGTAAGTATATTTCCACCCACACTTAAAATACTTGGATCTGAACTCTCGTAAGATATAGTTAAGCCTGATGTAGATGTTGCATCCAATGTAATCTGATCTGTTTCACTTAAGTAATAACTAGTTGTTTCTAAACTAAAGTCAATTACATTGGCAGCCTTATTAATCGTAAATACTCCGGGAGTAAAGCTTATATTATAATTCGATGATAAGGATAATGTACCCTGATTTATACTATAGGTCCCTGCATTTTCACCAGACTCTCTTTCCAAAGCTCCTGTAAAATTATCGGAGCCAACCAAAGAACCAGAAGAAACAAGATATGTCAGAACAGGATCTACATCACTATAATTCTTACTATTATTATCTGCAACAATAACTATTTCAACTGCTGTAATATCTGCTGATAAAGCAGGAAGAGTAAGTGAGTAATTGGACTGATCAACACCTGAAATACTAAGACCTGAAACTGATACATCTTTTGCTGTTCCAACATTAGCATCTGTAAAAGCAGCTAACATTGTTGCAGTATTTAATGATACATCATCTCCCGAAACAACACCATTTAAAGTTGCACTTCCACTTAACGAAGCACTTGCTGAACCATCGTACTGCTTATTTAATGCCGACAACCCTGAAACTGATAACTCTTTAGCTGTGATATCTGCCAGATCAGTATCCGGTTGAGATAAGGAATAGTTAAGTGCATCAGCTCCCATAATAAAATATCCACTAAAAGTAACTGTTTTGTCAACACCTACTGCTTTAGAATCAAAACTTGCAGAAACTGACGTTTCATTTAATGTTACATTATCATCTTGGATAATTCCATTTACAACTGCAGATCCTTGAATAGTCGCAACAGCTGTACCATCATAAACTTTATCAGCAGCAGATACTCCTTCAACTACAACGGCTAAGGTCGATATGGTTGCTTTAGAATCAACAGGTTGCGATAATGCATAATTACCTGCATCAGCACCAGTAAGTGTAAAACCAGTAAAAGCAACAGGTTTATCAACACCCACTACTTTAGAGTCAAACAAAGCTACACCTGAACTTGCATCAACACTAACATCATCTTCTGCAATTGCCCCTAATACTTCAGGTGTTCCTGAATAGGTTGCATCCACAGTACCATCATATACGCGATCATCTGCCGTCAGTGGCGAAACCGACACAGGCTTTGGTGTTATTGTTGCCAATGCACCGCTTAATGAGAGTGTATAGTTTCCTGCATCAACTCCAGCTAGCGTATAACCTGAGAAATTCACATTTTTATCAACACCTGCATTTTCATCTTCAAAGGCTGCTGTAATCCCGGTAGCATTTAAAGTTACATCATCTGTTCCAACAATTCCTTCTAAAATTGCCGAACCTGAAAATGTTACATCTGTATTACCATCATAAACTTTGTCGTCTGCCGACAGGCCTGACATGGTTAACTCTTTGGCAGTAATAGTAACATTAATACTATCATAAATTGCCGCATAAGTACCATTGTCCTCCGGGGTAAAAACTACACGATATTTTTTAGCCTCACCATTGAGCTGATATTGAGGAACTGTTGAGGCATCTGTAAAGGAATATACACCCGGAATATCAGAATTACTCCTAAGATCTAAAGCACTTCCATCTTCTAACAATATCTCCCCTAATGTTAAACCATACTCTATAGTTATTGGAGCTGGTAAAGTAAGCTCAACAAATGCAGGTTCATATGCACCAATATCTACTTTATAATTAAACAATCGATATTCATTTATAAAATCAGTGAACTTATCTATATTTTTAGTCTTTGAACCATCTCCGTCTAAATCAACACCTACAAAAGCTTCGTAAAATCCGTTATTATCACCCTTTTCCATCAAATCTGAGTCAAAAGTGATATTCCAGTCAGCAACAGCTAAACTACTTTCTTTGGTTGCATCAGCATTTGTGTTACCTACAAAATCTGTAGGATTCATAAAATACGGATATAAAACATCAACTTCACTTCCCTGATTACTCGAAGATATTAATACGCCATTTGTACCTGTGAGATCGCTATCAAAAGCACAATTAAAAGCTTCACCTCCACTTGACAACCTCAAATTAGGAGAAGTTCCGGAACTTATATTCCCCCAAAACACCGTATTATAAAAGGTTGATTCTGAATTTCCAAAAGCTCCACCTCCAATGGCGTTTGTCCCGGCTGTTTTATTATTAGATATTACACAGTTTGTAAAGTAACTGGTAAAAGCATAAGCTCCACCACCGGTAATTGATGTTTCATTGTTAAAAATAAGTGTATTGATATAAGACGAAGAAATTCCATATACTCCACCACCACTTCCATCAACTCCTTCAGATACATTATCAGCTATTGTACAATCAATAATTTGAGAGTTACTATTATACATTCCACCTCCATAACCCTTAAAATTACTTTCCGGATTTGCGCTATTTCCATAAACATAACATGAATCAATAACTGATGTTGTTGAATAAACACCACCTCCAATGGCTAAACCGGAACTTACAGAAGCAACCACTCCACAATTTTTCACCAATGAACTTTCCATGTTAGAAGTATCTAAATAAATACCTCCACCATAAGTACCCCTTCCAGTAATGGTACATCCATCAACATAACAACCTTCTACATCAGAATTAAGAGCCACCAGTCCACCACCATAACTATCAAAAGCAGAATTACTTTCACAATTTTGAATAATACACCCACTTATTTTACCGCCGCTCATAACTACACCCGAAGCATAGGTATATGTTCCTATTCCTGTAACAGTAGACTGAACATCAGAATAGCCATCCTCAAAAGTAAATCCATCTACCAGTGTATTAACATCTGCTCCATCAGGAACTATTAATATGTGCTGAGTATTATTAGTTCTAATACCGTCATCCTGAATTTCTCCGGATAAAACTGTCGGACTTGAAAACTCCCACGAATCAATGGTTCCATTTCCATCCAAATCAAGCATTGGCCGGTCATCAATGGTCACTTCATCAGCAGTAAAACCTCCGTATAATTTCACTCCCGACTTCATTGTAATTGAAACGGTTCTATCAACATCCTCTACTAAACCAGGAGCTAAAGGATCGGCATAATACACACCTTCTTTTACCCAGATTACATCACCAGAAACGGCTGCATCTATAGCTGTTTGAATATGAGTATAGGCTGTTGTCCAGGTATTACCATCTGTTCCATCACCATCTGTAGCCACATAAATTGTTTTTGAATAGGCTTTGCCGAAAGACAATAGCAAGAGGAAAAACAAAATACTCTTAAAAAGATTTACAATTTTCATTATTAGGTCTAATATAATTTACGGATTTGATACATCCGTGTTTATAATTATTTTGGGCTTACGAATTAACGCTTAAATTAATACGTAAATAATAACAAACTGTTACATTTAATCCATAAATAATTAGATACTTGAATACGAAATATATTCAGATTATAGATCTACGAATCTGTTATTGTATATACTCCCACCTAAAAAACATTTTTTATTCCTTGCAAACCACTTAAAACGATTTTTAGCAATCGTATCATAAACAAAATCAGACCATAAAACAGGAAAAAAGCGACCATACTTAAATACCCGATACGGCATTTTTAAAAAGGTAGCTATCTCAAAAACTGCAGCACTCTTTATAAAAACCCGATCATCTTTTATCAACACAACAGTATCTAGCACATCATAATTTATCTGATATTTTAATAAAATGTTTTTGGAATATGATGATTGAAGTGGCGCAAAAAACAAATCATGATTCCTTTCATGAGCCAAAATAAAACGCACAACATTGCTACATAAGGAACAATATCCATCAAATAATACCAATGGCCTATTTGTATGCATGCTTTTATTATTTATTTCAATTATATTCATATATAAGATCTCTTTTTAACAAGCACATTCCAATATTCTAACTTCTGACTCCAATCTTCATACTTCTAACTTCGTACTTCACACTTCTGACTTCCAGCTTTATTAGTTTTAAAGATAGAAGTCAAGAGTTGGGAGTCAGGAGTCGGAAGGCAGGAGTTGGAAGTCGGAAGTAAATTACAACTTTTTTAAGTACGATGTAAATCACTTCAGTCTTCCAGCTACTAACTTCGTGCTTCACACTTCTGACTTCCAGCTTTCCCAACATCTGTCATATATATTCCTGATCATTTTAGTAACTTTAAGCATAAATTTTACACACAATGAACCACGCGGATTTTGAATTAAGTCAGATATACAAACGAAAAAAGAGCGACCAGGATATATTTGCAGAACTAATGGAGTTCAAAGTTAAAGAGGTTCTACTCATTGCAAATTATTACGATGCTTATTCAATAGTAAGAGAAGGCCGTTTTTTTGATCGCATTTACGGCGAATTTTTACAACTAAATTTATACACAGCCCCCCGAATTACCTCTGCTTCAAACATCGACGAAGCTCTTGAATTAATGGGTAAAAGGCATTTTGATATGGTTATTTTAATGGCTGGATTAGATAAAAAAACACCTATTAAATACAGCAAAACCATAAAAAAACTGAATCCAACCATGCCATTATTGGTTATGGTAAACAATAACAGCGATCTTAAATTTTTTGATGATTCAGGCCCTAATCTGGAATATATTGATCGTGTATTTGTTTGGAATGGCGATTCAAAAGTATTTCTGGCCATGATAAAACATGTTGAAGATACCAGAAATGCAGCCAACGACACTAAAATTGGTGAGGTAAGGATTATTCTGTTAGTTGAAGACTCTCAAAAATACTATACCAGATATCTGCCCATGCTATATTCAATCATTATGAAACAAACTCAAGTGCTTCTTGCTGAAGAAGGCCATGAGCAGCTTCATAAAATAATGAAAATGAGGGCCCGACCTAAGATACTTCTGGCCAGTAATTACGAAGATGCGGTTAATATCATCAATCAGTTTAAAGAGTATTTGATTTGTGTGATATCTGATATGAAATATTTGCACAATGGAGAAGTTGATGATAATGCTGGTGTGGAGTTGATTAAATATGTACAATCGGTATTGAGTATTCCATCATTGATACAATCTTCAGACCCAAGTAACGCAGATAAAGCCAGAAGCGTAGGAGCGGATTTTATTGATAAAAACTCAGAAACATTATCGCAAGATATATCGGATTTTATTCACCTAAAACTAGGCTTTGGCGATTTTATATTTAAAAATTCAAGAGGAAGAAAAATTGCCACAGCACATAATCTTAAAGAGTTTTACAACTGCATAAAAGAAGTTGAGGCAGAATCGCTTTTATACCATGCCAAAAGAAATGGAATAAGTACCTGGCTTATGGCGAGAGGCGAAATTAACATGGCTAAGAAACTTCGTCCTTATGATATTCAGGATTTTGACAGTAGCAATGAACTACGAAACGCCATACTCGATATTTTTGAAGAGGTAAAACTGGAGAGTATCAAGGGTAAAGTGGTGCGATTCGACAGCTCTCTCATTGATAGTAACAGATATATTACCAGGATTGGCGAAGGTAGTTTTGGTGGTAAAGGAAGAGGGCTCGCCTTTTTAAGTCATTTTGTTGAGAATGTGGATTTTGAGAAGATACTTCCTAAAATAAACATACGCATACCCACAACAGCTATTATAGGTGCAGATGAATTTACAAACTTCATCCAGCGCAATGATCTGTACAATAAAATATACCTCGAAAAACAATTTGACAAAGCGAAGGACTTGTTTTTAAAAGCCTCATTTTCAGAGAAACTCAAAAATAAACTTCGCAAATATATTGAAGTCATCAAAGAACCATTAGCTGTAAGATCTTCCGGATTATTTGAAGATTCACTGCTACAACCTTTTGCCGGTGTATATTGTACTTATATGCTACCCAACAACGATCCTGATGAAGAGGTTCGTTTTGAGCAATTATGTACTGCCGTAAAAATGGTGTATGCATCCATGTATTCAAACTCAGCCAGAGCGTACTTTGATGCTGTGAACTATAAAATTGAAGAGGAGAAAATGGCGGTAATCGTTCAAAAAATGGTGGGCGATACAGCACACAACCGTTTTTATCCTCATATAAGTGGTATTGCACAAAGTTATAACTACTATCCTTTTTCTTACATGAAACCGGAAGATGGATTTGCTGTTATTGGAATCGGATTGGGTAAATATGTAGTGGGTGGAGAAAAAGCATGGCGCTTTTGTCCGAAGTACCCCAACCTGGAACTAAATGCAATTCAGGATCAGATTAAAGATTCTCAAACCCATTTTTATGCTTTAGATTTAAAGAGTAAGAAATTTGATCTCAAAAATTATAACGAGGAAACATTCATTCAAAAACTTTCTATTAAGGAAGCTGAAGAGGATGGTAATTTAAAGTATTGTGCTTCGGTATATGATTATAGCTACGATAGAATTGTAAATAACCTGAATAAAAAAGGTCCCAGAATACTTAACTTTTCAAATATCTTAAAATACGAATACCTGCCATTATCCAAAAGTCTTGAGTTATTATTGAAATATTTTAAACAGGCTATGGGTGCACCGGTTGAAATAGAGTTTGCCGTGGATTTAAATCCCGACAAGAATGATTTACCAACCTTATATTTACTGCAGATTAAACCATTAATCCGAATTGAAAAACATACCAAAATTAATTTTGACGAGGTTGATCAATCAAAAGTTCTATTATCATCAGAAAAAGGAATGGGCAATGGTAAATTGGACTATATCAAAGATGTCATTTTCATGAAATCAGAGATGTTTAGTCGAACCAAAACCGATGAGATGGCTAAAGAAATAGCTGCCCTCAACAAAAAGATGGAAGAACAAGGTAAAGAATACCTATTGATTGGTCCCGGACGCTGGGGCACCAGAGATAAATTTACCGGAATACCTGTACTATGGTCACAAATATCACACGCTAAGGTGATTGTTGAAATGGGATTGGAAGATTTTCCACTGGACGCATCCTTAGGTTCCCACTTTTTTCATAATGTCACATCCATGAACGTTGGTTATTTTTCTGTTCATCATGTAAAAAAACAAGAATTTGTAGCATTTGAAGTCCTGCAAAAACAAAAATTAGTGGACGAAACACACTACTTCACTCATGTTGAGTTTGAAAATCCATTAAACATATTAATGGATGGTAAACATCAAAAAGCAATTGTGGAGTGGAAGTGAAACATGACTCAAATTAATATCCTTCTCACTCTTTTATTAACATGCTTTATAGTGTACTAACATGCTTTGTTAGCATGAATATTAAAGCAAAAAATTCGTACTTGCGTCGAGACAGGTTTGGGAAGGGTTCGGTTCATTAACATATTAAATCCATATCTAAGTTATATAAAAGTCATACCAAACTCATTGATCAATGAGTTTGGTATGACTTTTATATGTTGAATTTATGTCGCAAATATGTATTTGAATCATCGCTGTTACCTTGTTGATACGAAGCAGATGCATTGTTGAATAGCAAAAGAATGATTCTCATTTTATAGTTTAGCCACTCTCCTGGCAGAACGTTTGGCATTGCGTCTCGCTATGTCGTTTTAAAATAGACTTCTACACTAACAAAGCTATTAAAATATAGACCTAGCATTCATCAATGTTTCCTATTGAGAATAGTTATTAACAACCTATGGTCAATTGTTGACAACGAGGTCAAATGTGTTGATAAGCTGTTAGTAATACCTAATTGCAAAAAGTAACTCTCTCAATATACTGTTCTGCACAATACATGGCTATATCGCTATATAATAGGCTTATATACAAATATAACTATTAAAATATAGTCTTTGCATTTCGCTTTATTATTCATTAAGCAAAGTTATAAACACCCTATGGTCAAATGTTAATAACGAGACAATACACGTTGATGAACCATTAGTAATGCAGAATTGCAGGATAGTAACTTGGTCTAAATGGCCAGAGGCTTTATACACAACGACGCAGCCAGAGGCGTACGCCGAGCTGAGACATTGTTGAACAGCAAAAGAATGATTCTCATTTTATAGATTAGCCACTCTCCTGGCAGAACGTTTGGCATAGCGTCTCGCTATGTCATTTTAAAACAGACTTCTACACTAACAAAGCTATTAAAATATAGACTTAGCATTCATCAATGTTTCCTATTGAGAATAGTTATTAACAACCTATGATCAATTGTTGACAACGAGATAAAATGTGTTGATAAACTGTTAGTAATACCCAATTGCAAAAAGTAACTCTATCAATATACCGTTCAGTATAACATCTCGCTATTTGACTATATAACAAGCTTCTATATAAATAAAACCATTAAAATATAGACTTAGCATTTTGCTTTATTATTCATTGAGCTAAGTTATGAACAACCTAAGATCAAATGTTAATAACGAGACGATACACGTTGATGAACCATTAGTAATGCAGAATTGCAGGATAGTAACTCTCGTAGTAAAATGTTCGGCATAGCGTCTCGCTATGTCGATTTAAAACAAGCTTCTATCCTACAAAGCTATTAAAATACAGACTAGATTTTACTTTGTTTTTGTTGTGATCAATCTAAATAGCCATAGGCCTTATAAAATGCGACGTAGCCGGAGGCATACGCCGAGCTGAATTAATTTATTTACTCTATTCGCTTATCGAGGGTAAGGAACTTAAACCTATTGCCTTGTGGATTTAAAATTTCCTTTTGTTCCTACAGATATAATCAACCCTATCCTTAATCCATCCCACTGAGGTTGGCAACCGAGATTCTCTTCATAACCATCACTATCCTTGCCCTTTAACTCACCACCTCCAAACTGATATAAATACCCTAGTTCCATACCTAAACTTAAATTTTTAAAAGACAGAAAATTAAGTCTAACTTTGGGTTCTATATAAAAATTAACAGCATTAAAGGATTCTTTATTTTCATATGATGAATAGGCGTAAACATCAACCGTCTGATCTATCTTTAATTTTGAGTAAAGTACACCTGTTAAAAGCATTATATCTCCTGTCATATAATTTCCACTAGCATATAAACGTCGCCCACCAATAATTCCATATTTTACCGATGATATTTTCATATCATAATGATAATATCCTGTATTATCAGAAGCAACAATTCGGGAACCCGTTGAAGCTTTTCCAACTCCAACTCCAAGCCAATAACTCTTTAACTTATAGTTTAACTCAAAATTATAGGTAAAATATGAAGGCATCTGAGAGGTTATCTTTGTATTATAGCTGGAGTTTAAATGAATCATAGTATTTAATTCCCGCAGCTCATGCATATCATACCATCCATAGCCAACACTACCTGTTACAAAAAAATTTAAAGAATCCTTATCTAATTGAGCGCTAAGATTAACCTGGGCTAGTAGAATTAAAGATAAATAAACGACAAACTTCTTAAACATCAATTATTCGTATATATAGTAAAACAACCCTGAATTATCATAAAATGTATTTCCATACAACTTACTATCCTTATAAGCAAAATCAAACTCTTTCATAATTTCTCCTGTCATTATATTTCTAACAATAGACCGTTCTCCCTCTATTGTTAACAATTGATTGAACTCAGTATCCAAAGAGAGCACTTTTTCTCCTGAAATTGAATAACTGTTTTTAACAGAAAAATCTTTAATATTTCTTATTGTTACTTGCCCTGATTCAACACAAACAACATAATCAGGATACATTTTATGGAATTCAAATTTTTCAAACAGAATCCTGTAAGGAGATTTATACAACTGCTTATATACTCCTTTTTTAATACTTCCTATGCGATCATAATCTCCTCTGTATATAATATAATTCCCATCCATAGAAAGAAAAACATCATCACGACCATACGGACTATAATTGCCCACAATTTTACGCTGTTGCATATCATAAATCACATCTCCATATTCTCGTGTTCTTAAAAATATCAGATCTTTGTAAATCGCATCAAAAGCATAACACCTAATCAAATCTTCATCTCTATCTTTTAGTATATGATGATATCCATAACCACGCTCATCTTTTATGTATAAATGATATTTATTATCCTCTCCAGAAGTCAATACAAATCGATCCCCTTCCGGAGAAAATTTTAAATTAATATATTCCTTAGGCTGGTATTCTGCTCCTGAAGCATATGAAATATCTACCATTTCCTCGTCAAGAGGAGAATAAACTAACATTTGATTTGAGTCCCTAAGTAAAAAAAGATTAGATTGAAGCGGAACTATTCCATTGTGTTGAAAAATTTCATGAGTTGTACGACTTCCCATTTTCATATAAGCTTCACGTCGAAACCGTTCTTTAATTTCCCGATCCAAAAGATCATTATCCTTAGGAACTAGAGTCATCGTTACTTTATTGATAGCTCCATATTTATCACCTGTTACTTTTATTATGGTATCATTAATCCCTGCAATACCTTTAAAATTAACATTACCTTTATTATCATAACACCGGATAGCAATTTCCTTTAGTGCATCATACTCTGTAATGGGATGCCAATAAACAAACTGTGCATTATGATTATTTCCACATAATTTTAGTTCCGGTAGTTCATTTTCCTTATCTATTGAAAACAGCTCGTTTTTGGTACCATCACCTAACACTACAAAAACTTTATATACAGCCCTTTCGCCAACATAAGATTCATCTATAAGTGAATTCTCTTCTGAAGTAAAAGTATCCATCAAAATTTCGCCACAATATTTTTCTACTATATAATGACTAAACTTATGGTCATACTCACTCCATTCTAAATGTAATTTATGATCCTCAACTGAAAATGAATAGGGCTTATGATGATTTTTGTGAGCTACAATAATCCACTTATATTCTTCAATACTGGTTTCTCTGTTTCTTACATCAGCAACACTACCAGATCCTGAAACTCCTGTAACTTTAGCAATTAATTTATTATTTCCTTCCTCTAGGAATTCCATTGGGATCTCCAATGTATCTTCACAAGTATACCAACTACCATTAGAAGAATATCTATCATAAATTGTTATATCGTCTCTCCATCCTTCTTCATGAGGGTGAAATATTTCCTCATCATTTAAGAAAAATTGTACCTCATCTATCTTATACTTGTGAGAAGTAAACCTGTAGTAAATATTAACATCATTCCATACAGATATATATTTTTCATTTAATATCGGAGACTCGAGAAGTAGTTTTAAATTAAATGTATCCAGATCAATTTGTTCAAAATTATCGCCTTCCGGCTTGTATTCACATGAAGACAAATGAGATAAAAGGATAGCAAATAAAAGAATAAGCTTTATTAGGTTTGATTTTTTCATTAACATTAAATTTGCTCAAAAATATAACAAATAAGAATATTTTGGACTAAAATTGTAAAATATTCCAACTTCACCACATCCAACAAAACCTTTAGATTAAATACTGAGGATAACCCACTAGCCCATATTAAAAAAACTGACTGACGGCCAGAGGTCGATTACAGGCATCGAAGTGAGACGCTTCAATAAACTATTATAGCTGCAACATTAAACCACAAACAAACAGCAATAAAAAAGCCGCCAATAAAAACATCAGCGGCTGGACTTATTATAATATAGTATTTATTTAATATACAGCTTCGGCAATTTTTCTTACACTTTGTGTAGCCATCATTGTATAAAAATGAATAATAGGCACACCATTCTTTTTTAAGTCTAAGGCTTGTTGTGTACACCACTCAACACCAACTTGCTTCACCTCATCATTATTTTTACACCTGCGTAATTCTTTGGCAAAATCCTCAGGAATTTCGCAACTAAATATCTTTGGTAAAACAGTAAGTTGACTAGCAGCAGTTACCGGTTTAATACCCGGAATAATTGGAACAGTGATTCCCGCAGCTCTACATTTATCAACAAAATCATAGTATTTCTGATTGTCAAAAAACATCTGAGTCATTACATACTCTGCACCAGCATCTACTTTTGCTTTTAAATACGACAAATCTGAATCCATATTTGGCGCTTCTTCATGTTTCTCAGGATAGCCGGCCACACCATATGAAAAAGGAGTTTCAAACGGCTCAACACTTGTTCCATCTAAAAAAACACCCTTATTCAAATCATTGACCTGCTCAGCTAGTTCAATAGCATACTGATTACATTTATCTTCACGAATTGGATATTTATCTTTATGCGCATCATCACCTCTTAATATCAAAATATCATGAATACCCAAAAAGTTCAGGTCAATTAAAGCATACTCCGTTTCACTGCGAGTAAACCCTCTTGAAATAATATGAGGAATTACTTTAATGCCGTACTTATTCTGTATTGAGGCTGCTACTGCAACTGTTCCCGGGCGTTTACGAATTACCCTTTTCTCAATAAACCCTTTGGAGTTGGTTTCAAATGCATACTCTTCTCTGTGAGAGGTGATATTGATAAACTGAGGATTAAACTCTTTTAATATATCTATGGTATGAAAAACCTTATCAATATTATTACCCTTTAATGGAGGTAATAATTCAAAGGAAAATTTCGTTTCTTTATCTTTTAAAACTAACTCTGCAGCTGTCATCTACTCTGTCTCTTTCTAAATTCAATTTTTATTTATACGCCAGGTTTACTGGAATCCATTTTTCAACTTCTTCAACAGTCATTCCCTTACGTTTTGCCAAGTCTTCAACCTGATCTTTGCCGATTTTACCCACACCAAAATACATAGCCTTTGGATGACCAAAATACAATCCACTAACAGATGCATTTGGATACATACTGAAATGCTCCGTTAAGGTAATTCCTGTATTTTTTTCAACCTCCATCATATCAAACAACTGACGTTTCTCACTATGATCAGGACAAGCTGGATATCCTAAGGCCGGGCGAATACCTCTATAACGTTCGCGAATAAAATTATCTGTGTTAAACTCTTCATCAGGAGCATACCCCCAAAACTCTTTACGAACTCTAAAGTGTAACAATTCAGCAAATGCCTCTGCCAAACGATCAGCAAGAGCTTTTAATAAAATAGATGAATAATCATCATGATCATCCTCGAAGGCTTTAATCCATTTTTCAATACCAATACCGGCAGTAACAGCAAATCCTCCAATATAATCATTTACGCCACTTTCTACAGGAGCTACAAAATCAGCTAATGAATGAAATGCTTCTTTACCTTGCTTATCCTGCTGCTCTCTGATTTGATGGAATCTTGTTTTTTCTACAGTTCTTGATTCGTCTGTATAAACAATAACATCATCACCTTCTGTATTAGCGGGGAATATTCCAAACACAGCTTTCGCCGTTAACATATTATCCCGCTCTATATTTGTTAACATAGCCTGCGAATCGCGCCAAAGCTTTAATGCTTCTTTTGCTTTTTCCTTTGCTTGCTCTGTTTTATATTTCTCTAACCATTGTGCCTCTTCATCTGCAGTGGCAACTGATTCTATTCCATCATAATTACCCGTTAAATTCCATGCTTGGAAGAAGAAGGTCCAGTCTATAAATTTACGGATATCTGCAATAGAGTAATCATCAAAAATTTTTACGCCCTGAAAAGCTGGTGTATAAACATCACCATCATTCCAATCTATCTTAAACCTACCTTCTCTGGCCTTTTCAATTGGTTTTAATACAATGGCTTTTTTATTTGCATTTCTTTCACGAAGCTCAGCATATTCTTCTTTTACTTTTTTTGCAAATTCTTCTTTACCAGTTTTCGACATCAATGCACTTACAACCTGCGCACTTTTTGAAGCATCCTTTACATGAACTACAGGATGATTATATTCAGGTTCAATTTTAACCGCTGTATGAACTTTTGATGTTGTAGCTCCTCCTACCATCAATGGCAAATTGAAATTATTTCGTTTCATTTCTTTGGCTACATTCACCATCTCTTCTAACGATGGAGTAATCAAACCACTCAATCCAATAATATCAACATTATATTCAACGGCTTTCTTCAATATTTCTTCAGTAGGCACCATAACACCGAGATCAATCACCTCGTAATTATTACATCCCAAAATAACACCTACAATATTTTTACCGATATCATGAACATCTCCCTTTACAGTTGCCATCAGAATTTTTCCATTACTTGAGGCACCCCCTGTAGCTTCTTTTTCTTGTTCGATAATAGGCTGAAGGATTGCAACTGCTTTTTTCATTACTCTGGCAGTTTTTACAACCTGTGGTAAAAACATTTTTCCACTACCAAATAAATCTCCAACCACATTCATACCATCCATTAATGGCTTCTCAATAATTTCTAATGCTGTTGGATATTTATCTAACGCTTCTGCTATATCAACATCTAAATAATCACTAATACCCTTAACCAGGCAATGCGTTAAACGCTCCTCTAAATTACCTTCTCGCCATGCAGCTTGTTTTTGCTCTCCTCCTTCTTGCTGATTATTTTTAATTGTTTCAGCATAATCAACCAATCTATCTGTTGCATCCGGACGCTTATTAAAAACAACATCCTCAACATAACCCAATAACTCTTTTGGTATATCATCATAAATCTGCAACATAGCTGGATTTACAATACCCATATCTAAACCTTCCTGTATAGCATAATAAAGAAATACGGAATGAATGGCTTCACGTACCACATTATTCCCTCTGAAAGAAAAAGATAAATTACTGATACCTCCACTAATATGTGCATGAGGAAGATTTTCTTTAATCCACTTACATGCTTTAATAAAATCTACTGCATAGTTATTATGCTCTTCAATTCCGGTAGCAATAGCAAGAACATTTGGATCGAATATAATATCCTGCGGAGGAAAGTTTATTTCTTCAGTCAACAACTTATAAGCTCTTCCGCAAATCTCTTTTCTTCTTTCAAAATTATCAGCCTGACCTTTTTCATCAAAAGCCATAACAACTACAGCAGCACCATATTTTTTTAAAATACGGGCATGTTCCAAAAAGATTTCTTCTCCTTCTTTTAAACTAATACTGTTAACAACTGATTTTCCTTGTAAACATTTTAATCCAGCCTCAATCACTTCAAATTTAGAAGAATCGACCATTACCGGAACCTTAGACACATCAGGATCTGACATTAACATATTTAAGAATGTTACCATCTCCTCTTTAGCATCCAACATGGCATCATCCATGTTTACATCCACAATTTGGGCACCGTTTTCAACTTGATGACGAGCAATATCAACAGCTTCTTCATATTTTTTCTCCTTAATTAAACGAAGAAATTTACGAGATCCTGCCACATTACAACGCTCTCCGATATTTATAAAGTTGGTATCCTCGCGCATTTGAAGAGACTCCAAACCACTCAAATGAGTAATAGTAGAGGCTGCAGCCTTTTTATGTGCATTATACTTATCAGCTACTTTAGCCATAGCTGCAATATGCTCAGGAGTTGTACCACAACATCCTCCAATAATATTAACCTTACCATCAGCCAACCAATTTCCTACTAAATCAGACATTTGATCTGGCGTTTGGTCGTATTCACCAAACTGGTTAGGTAAACCTGCATTAGGGTGGGTACTAATATAAAATGGTGCTTTTAGCGAAAGTTCTGTTACATATGGCTCCAACTCGGCAGCTCCTAACGAACAGTTTAAGCCGATACTTAAAATATCCATATGAGAAACCGAATCAATAAAAGCCTGCAACGTTTGACCAGATAATGTTCTACCACTGGCATCAGTAATAGTACCAGAAACCATGATAGGTAACTTTTTACCCATCGCTTCAAAAACCTCATCAATAGCCATCAACGCCGCTTTGGCATTTAGGGTATCAAAAACGGTTTCAATCATTAATAAATCTGATCCACCTTTAATTAAAGCTTCAATTTGTTCTTTATAAGCTTCTTTTACCTCATCAAAAGTAGCCGCTCTAAATCCTGGATTATTTACATCAGGAGATAATGACAATGCTTTATTTAACGGACCTATAGAACCACAAACAAATCTTGGTTTTTCAGGAGTCTTTAAAGTAAATTCATCTGCAACCTCACGAGCAATTTTAGCCGATTGATAATTGATATCCCATACAGCAGCCTGCATATCGTAATCTGCCTGTGAAATAGATGTGGCATTAAACGTATTGGTTTCAATAATATCAGAACCAGCTTCGAGATATTTGGCGTGAATTTCTTTAATTATTTCAGGTTGTGTTATTGATAAGATATCATTATTGCCTTTAATTGACATGTGATAATTCTTAAATCTTTCACCCCTATAATCTTCTTCTTCCAATTTATAGGTTTGAATTAAACTACCCATTGCTCCATCTAAAAGCAATATTCTTTCTTCAATTGCCTTATATAATTTCTTTGTTCTATCCATATGCGTTTACCAGCTTATCATACTAACTAAATTACTCCAGAATTGTTTGAAGTGCAACCAGCTGCATGACAAATGTCATTTTAATCTATAAAAAAGGACTGCAAAAATAACAAATATTACTGATTTAATTGAGTTTATAAAAACTAAAGTTATCACAAACCGCATCTTAATTACTCCTTTGTCATTTTTTTTATATTTGTGACAAATTTATATCACATGTCGCAAAATTATTTTGAGCAATTATTCGAGTCTTTCAACAATAAAAACATCCTGATTATAGGAGATGTAATGATTGATTCATACCTATGGGGTGATGTTAATCGAATTTCTCCTGAAGCTCCGGTTCCTATTTTATCAGGAATTGGAAGAGAAAACCGTTTGGGTGGAGCTGCCAATGTTGCCTTAAACATTCAATCACTGGGAGCTAATCCTATACTTTGTTCTGTAATTGGCGATGATGTGATGAGTCATGATTTTTTCAAGCTGTTAAAGAAGCAAAAACTTACAGCTGACGGTATTGTGAAATGCTCAAACCGAATGACAACTGTAAAAACCCGCGTTATTAGTCAACATCAGCATTTACTAAGAGTTGATGAAGAAATTTGCACACCAATACCTGAAGATACAGAAGAAAAAATGATGGCGAAGCTAGGTATGGTTATTGAAACCAACAGAATAGATGCCATTATTTTTGAAGATTACGACAAAGGAGTCATCACTCCATCTGTAATTCAAAAAGTAGTGGCTATTTCAAAAGAAAAAGGCATACCTACACTTGTTGACCCCAAAAAGAGAAATTTCAACGATTATAAAGGTGTTACTTTCTTTAAACCAAACTTTAAGGAATTCAATGAAGGCTGTAAGCTTGAACTTAAAAAGGGTCAGCATGAGCAGTTAACCATAGCTGGTAAAAAGTTTCAGGAAGAGCAAGAAATAAATATATTAATGATTACACTATCAGAACATGGTGTATTTATCAATCACAATTCTGATGGCGCCTCTATTGTGCCTGCTGAAATCAGAAATATATCAGATGTTTCCGGTGCAGGAGATACAGTTATAAGTGTGAGTGCACTATGCTTAATCGAAAACATAGAACCTCATCTGATCGCCAGAATTGCAAATATGGCCGGAGGACTTGTATGTGAAGAATCAGGAGTAGTTCCTGTTAAAAAGGAGTTGCTATTAAAAGAGTGCATTCAAAAAATCAAAGACTAGCAGATTGTTGATATTTTTTTATATTTTCTTGATAAGTTGTTGAAACTTTTATATTAGCATTCATGTATGAAGTTTTAATTAAAAGTTTAACTTTGACAGTCGTTTTATGACTCATTTTTTTGCATCTTTAACGGACATATAGTTACTTTAAAAGATCAGAAAATCAAGATTTTGTAGAAAATATTTATTGCAAAATATATTTAATTACCACAATATGGGAAAAATAATTGCATTAGCGAATCAAAAAGGAGGAGTTGGAAAAACCACCACAGCAATAAACCTGGCAGCCAGTTTAGCCGTTTTGGAATATAAAGTTTTGGTAGTAGATGCCGACCCACAAGCCAATGCTACATCTGGTTTAGGTTTTGATTTAAAAGAAATTGACGCCAGTATATATGAGTGTATTGTTGATGGTATTGAACCATCTTCTGCATTACTTAAATCCGAAATTGAAGGACTAGACGTATTACCTTCGCATATTGATTTGGTTGGAGCTGAAATTGAGATGTTAAATCGCTCAAACAGAGAAAATGTATTAAAGGATGTATTAGCTCAGATTAGTGACCAGTACGACTTTATTTTAATTGACTGCTCGCCTTCGTTAGGTTTAATTACAGTTAACTCACTAACTGCAGCCGATTCAGTAATAATTCCTGTTCAATGTGAATATTTTGCTCTTGAAGGATTAGGTAAATTATTAAATACCATCAAAATAATTCAAAGTAGGTTAAATACCACTCTTGCTATTGAAGGTTTCTTATTAACCATGTACGATTCGCGTTTAAGATTATCCAACCAGGTAGTAGAGGAAGTTCAGCGCCACTTTCAGGATATGGTTTTTGAAACATTAATTACAAGAAACATCAAGTTAAGTGAAGCTCCTAGTTATGGTAAAGCTGTTGTTGAGTATGATGCAACATCAAAAGGTGCCATAAACTATTTAAATTTGGCTCGTGAGCTTTTACAAAAAAACAACATGACCAAAATTGACAATAAAGATAAAATTGTTAATTAAAAAGTGATCGCTTAACAAGCTTATAGAATAATACAATATTAGAATATGATGCAGACAACCAAATATTGTCTGCCAATTTAATTTACGAATGGCAAAAAAGAATGCATTAGGGAGAGGACTGGGTGCTCTTATTGACAACGCTGATGAGGTAACAAAAGGAAAACCTCTATCAGGAATGGATGAAATTGAAGTTAGTAAAATTGTTGCTAATCCGTGGCAACCACGTACCCGTTTCGATGAAGAAAAATTAGAAGAACTAGCCGCTTCTATTAAGGAGATAGGTGTTATTCAGCCATTAACCGTAAGAAAAAATGGAAACCAATACCAGCTTATTGCCGGAGAACGTCGTTTCAGAGCTTCGAAATTAGTTGGTTTACAGAAAGTACCTGCATACGTGCGTACTGCTGATGATGAAACCATGCTTGAAATGGCATTGGTTGAAAATATTCAGCGTGAAGATTTAGACCCTATTGAAATAGCCATAAGTTACCAACGATTGATGGATGAGTGCAAACTTACCCAGGAAAGCATGTCGGAAAGAGTAGGTAAAAAAAGAGCAACGGTAACCAATTACCTACGCTTGTTAAAATTACCTGCAGAAATTCAGCTTGGACTTCGCGACAAGAGACTTGGAATGGGACATGCAAGAGCCATTATTGGTATTGAAGATGAACAATTACAACTTAAAATTTACGATGAAATTATTGAGTATGATTATTCGGTAAGAAAAGTTGAAGAAGTTGTTCGTGATCTTAACAGTGAAAAGCCTACAAAAAAACCTAATAAAAAGAAAAACGAATTGCCTGAGGAGTATCAACAACTTAGCAATCAGATATCATCGGTATTTGCTACGAAAATTCAATTTAGCAGAGGCGATAAAGGAGACGGTAAAATTGTAATTCCTTTTAGCTCTGATGAAGACCTGGAACGTATCATTAGTATCCTTGATAAGGCAAACGCAAAGTAAAATACTTCAAAATAAACGATGTAATCACTTAGATAGAATTATTTTGAATTTACAATTTGTGAACAATAAAAAACTATGGAGCAGTTTGTTTGTGTTTATTATAACAGTTGGTTTACAACAAAACATAAAAGCACAAACAAATTCAGATTCTATTAGTGTTAAAAACGAGGCCAAAGAAAAGCCAATCGTAATTAAGCCACATTCACCACATAAAGCTAGTCTTTATTCGGCAGTTCTTCCCGGCCTGGGTCAGGCGTACAACAAAAAATACTGGAAAATTCCTATTCTATACGCTGGTTTCGCGGGCATCATTTATGCCATAGATTTTAACTCCCGTAACTATAGCAAGTACAGAAGAGGATATCGGGATTACCTTATTCAGGATCCCAACAATACCAGCTATTTAAAAATCATTGAAAAAACTTCAATTACACCTGAAGACATTGCTGCAGGAGGAAGATATGCTGAGTGGTTTGAAAATACACTTGAAAACGGGAAAAATTATTATGAAAGATGGCGTAATTTAAGTTATGTTGGTTTTGCATTGGTATATATAATCAACATTATTGATGCATCTGTAGATGCACATTTTAAAACATTTGACGTAAGTGATGATTTAAGTATGAGGGTGGAACCTGTTGTACAAACCAAATATGGAAACAACAGTATAGGATTACAATTAAAACTTGTGTTTTAGAAAAATTAAAAAGATGTTAAGATTTAAATTTATAGCCGCAGCGCTTTTTGTATCGGCTCTAAACATATACAGCCAAACAGAGTTAGAAACTGATTCTTTAGTAGTCACCAATGATTCTATTCAGAACGACACTGTAAAGCTAGACAACAATGTTGAACAAGGTTTCTTTACTGAGAACTTAGATACAGTTAAGTCTGATAACGCTAAGGAAGAAAGTGCTACAACCACTATTGAGTTTCCAAAAATTATTACGGACTCTTTGTATATTCAGAGATTACAAAGTATCGAATCACCTTTAGAATTCCCTTTTAACAGTAAGGTAAAAGCATATATTGAGCTGTACACTCAAAGAAGAAGAGAACAAGTTGAAATTATGCTTGGATTATCTGAGTATTATTTCCCAATGTTTGAAGAAACTCTTGATGCTGCTGATCTTCCATTAGAGTTAAAGTATCTTCCAATTATTGAGTCTGCATTAAATCCCAGAGCCTTTTCACGCGCTGGAGCCTCTGGCTTATGGCAGTTTATGTATGGAACAGGAAAAATGTACGGTCTTCATGTTAATTCATATGTTGATGACAGAAGAGATCCACAGAAATCAACACAGGCAGCTGTTAAATATCTGAAAGATTTATATACTAAATACAATGACTGGTACCTGGTTATTGCAGCATACAACTGTGGTCCCGGAAATGTTGATAAAGCCATCTATCGATCAGGAGGTAAAAGAGACTTTTGGCAAATTTATTATCGCCTGCCTCGTGAAACCAGAGGTTATGTACCTGCATTTATTGCAGCAGCTTACACAATGACCTACTCAGAAGAGCATTTGATTAAACCAAAACCTTCTGACATAGCCATAGCAACAGATACCATTATGATATCTGATCTGTTACATTTCAATCAGGTTTCTAAAGTTACAGGTATTTCTGTTGAAAAACTGCGTCAGTTAAATCCTCAATACAGGAGAGATGTTGTTCCTGCGCAAAAGAAGCCTTTAGCATTAAGAATTCCATCAACTTCACTGGAGTCATTTATTACTCTTGAGGATTCTATATTTTCATGTGATAGAGATAAGTATTTTGCATCCAACCGTCTTGTTGTAAATCCATCCAACAGTTACAACGCACCTTCTGTTCCTAAAAACAAAGCTAAGGTATATTACACGGTTAAATCAGGAGATGCTGTTGGGTTAATTGCTGATTGGTACGATGTTTACACGTCTGATTTAAGATATTGGAATAACATCAGAAGAAATATTATCAGGGTTGGACAAAAACTAGTTATCTATGTACCTAAAAATAAAGTTGATCACTATTCTAAGATTAACTCGTTAAGTTATTCTGAAAAACAAGCAATGAATGGCAGAACAGTCCACACTGCCTCAACAACAAAAAAATCAACACCACAATCAGAAAGTTCTGACTACATTTATTATACAGTAAGACGAGGAGATAATCTTTGGTCCATTGCAAAAAAATATCCAGGAGTTTCCAATAGTGATATAATGAAATTGAATAGTTTAACAAGCTCATCTAAAATAAACCCGGGACAACGATTAAAGATTCGTCCAAAAAGCTAGATGATTAGTAAGTTAAGACAATAACATGATAAAGCCTCCAAAAATATTTCTGTATTACCTGGTAATCATTGGTATTTTTGTAGGCTTAAGTTTTATTATACCCACAGAAGGTATTCGTATTGGAACAATCCCTTATCGGGTAAAATGGTTTTCTGTAAATAACATTTTAGAGCATAAAACAGACTCTATCTCTTCAACAAAGATTATATCTGAATCACAAACAGACACTATAGTTTCACTTACTCCTGACACAACAACAACGGATAGCATCAGGAGTATTATAAAACTTCAGATTGATACACTTGTAACAAATACAGACACTATTACAGAACCTGCAATTGAATATGATGAAGAATTTAAACCTTTACTCTATCAATTTTACAATAACATAACTTACGCTGCTGATTCCGGAAAGATTTTACGAATATTACATATGGGAGATTCTCAGATAGAAGGAGATCGTATTACACGATATTTAAGAGAATCTTTTCAAAAACAATTTAAAGGATCTGGTCCTGGATTAATTCCGGTTTATGATCCTCAAAAACATTTTCCTTCAGTTTGGATCAGCAACCAGGGAAAATGGAGTGAACATACGGTTTATCATTATCCAAGAACGATTAAAAACAATCAATATGGAATAATTGGTCGTGTAGCAAAAATTGATTCATCAGGCGTTTCTTCGTTACAAATTAGTCAGTCACATCTGGCACTTCCAAATGCCAGTCGTTTCTATAAGGCACGATTATATCTAAAAGAAATTCAAACACCTTTACTCGTAACCGCATTTTGGGAAGGAGATCAAATCAGTAGAGATTCGTTACTTGAGGATGATGGAATTACTGAAATAAACTGGACTTTTAAAGAAAATCCTCAACGCTTTTCTTTAGATTTCATGTCAGATGAAAGTCCTATTTTTCTGGGACTAAGCCTGGATAGTATTGCAGGTATAGCTGTTGATAATATTTCCATGAGAGGACAATCCACTCCCCGATTAGACAAAACAAACAAAGGGCTATATAAATCAATGGCCAGCTATATGAATATAGGTTTGGTAATACTTCAATATGGTACGAATATGGTACCCACTATTACAAGCAACTATGAGTTTTATAGCCGAACTATATATAGACAACTTAAAATATTAAAAGAAACCATGCCCAACGTTCCTGTATTAGTTGTTGGTGTTGGTGATGTAGCCACTCAGACAGATGGTCAGGTAAAATCATACACACATATTAGTAAAATTAAGGAAGCACAGAAACAAGCAGCTTTCAAAGCTGGATTTGCTTTTTTTGACCTTTATAAAGCTATGGGTGGAGAAGGATCCATGCAGAAATGGGTAAATAATGATCCTCGATTGGCCATGTTGGATTATACCCATTTCAATAAAGCTGGAGGAAAAAAAGTTTCAGATTGGCTTTACAAGGCTATTCTGCATGATTATTATAAATGGAAGAAAAGCACTACTTTTAAGCCAGATAATTCACACAAAGACTAACATTGGAACAGCTACTGCATTTAATAAAATATAATCCTAATAGTGATTTTGTTTTTACTCACTATCTGTTTTGGATTTTTTTTGGCGTGGTTCTGTTAGGAAATGCTATACTTTATAAAAAAAGTATCCTACGAAACAGTTTTTTATTTATTGCCAGTCTCTTCTTTTACTATAAAGCCGGAGGTTATTACTTTTCTCTCCTCATCTTTAGTACAATTATTGATTATTCAATTGGTTTAGGAATTGGGAAAAGCAACAAAAAGTATATTAAAAGACTCTTCTTAATTACAAGCCTCATTGTCAACTTAGGGTTACTTTCGTATTTCAAATACAGTTATTTTTTTGCTGATGCAATAACTCAATTATCTGGTAAGGATGTAAATGTAATCAACTATCTGGCACTTATCACAAATTCAGTTTTAGGTTCTCACTTTAGTATTGATAAGATTATATTACCTGTAGGAATATCATTTTTTACCTTTCAAACGATTTCATATTCAATTGATGTTTACCGAGGTCGTATCAAACCTGTAAAAAATATTATTGACTTTGGGTTTTATGTATCGTTCTTCCCACAACTTGTAGCCGGACCAATTGTAAGAGCCTGGGAATTCATACCTCAACTTCATAAAAAATATTGCCTTTCTGAGAAATGGTTCTGGAGTGCTACATGGTTGATTATTGGTGGTTTATTTAAGAAAATCGTCATTTCTGATTACTTGTCCATTAATTTTGTAGATCGGGTTTTTGATGCGCCTATGATGTATAGTGGCATTGAATTACTGTTTGGCGCGTATGCCTACGCTATGCAAATATATTGCGACTTTTCTGGTTATACTGACATAGCAATAGGGATTGCTCTTATCTTGGGTTTTCGCCTACCTGAGAATTTCAACCGACCTTACATGGCCACTTCTGTTACTTCATTCTGGCGCAGATGGCATATTTCATTATCGTCATGGTTAAGAGATTACTTATACATTCCGCTAGGTGGCAATAGAAGAGGAAAATTTCGTCAGGGCATAAATCTTCTGATTACAATGCTATTGGGAGGTCTTTGGCATGGAGCTGGCTGGCTTTTTATTCTTTGGGGTGGATTACATGGTTTGGCATTATTAATTGAAAAATATACGATTTCATTCCTAAAGCAATTCAAAATAAAAATTCCAAAGTTCGTTGGGTTCCTCTTAACCTTTCACTTTATTGTTTTTTCATGGATTATATTCAGATCTCCTGATCTAGATACTTTCTTTCTTTTTATACGAAGAATAAGAGATGCATTCTTCATTTATCAAAATCAAGAAATGCTTCATTCTTATTTAAATGTTATAGGAATTCTTACCTTTGGATATATCATTCATTGGATTCCCATTGAACTAAAAAGAATGATTAAAATAAATTTGATAAAGACACATTTGTTGATTAAATTGTTCTTGTTAATAACCTTTTGTATAATCATTTATCAGTTTAGTTTATTTGATGCAAAACCATTTATCTATTTTAGATTTTAAGTGGTCTTTGCAGTTTGTTATGCGAATTATTATTATATGCAAAAGGTACTCTTATATATTACTCTTATACTGACACTTGTTCCTCTCATGGCAACAGGTCAGCATCACTATTTCAGACAATATTCACTGGAAGAAGGCTTACCTCAATCTGAAGTAAATGACATTGCAGAAGATCAGTTTGGTTACTTATGGCTTGGAACAAACGGGGGAGGCTTATGTAAATTCAATGGTACTGATTTTGAAATTTTCACAAAAAAAGATGGTCTGTTAGAAAACCTTATTATAGGTTTACATAGTGATAACACCTATAACCTTTGGATTGCTAGTCCAAGAGGTATTACGAAATACGATGGTGAATCCTATCATCATATCATTGAGTCCGACACAGCCTTGTACCAGGATCGCGTTCAGTTTTTGGAAACTATTGATGGCTCCATATGGGCTTTGGCAAGGGAAGTATCCGGTCAAAGAAAACTGATACAAATTAAAAATAATGAAACCACTGATTTTATCAGTAAGTACAGTGAGATATTCAATAATAACAGGATATTTTTTGTTTGTAAAGAGAATGCTCATTCATTATATGTCTCTACTGAAAAGGGACTTTATTCGGCAAATCCTGACGGTATAACAAAGGTAAATTCCATAGGTCAATTAGATCTTTCGAACAAAATGCTCATTCCTATTTTACAGGATAAATACAGAAACACCTGGGCTATAGATGTTGCCAATGACGGCAGCATGCAATTAAAACAATTTAAATTAAATGGAGATATTGAAACGGTAAACTGGCCCAAGGAGATTCCACTTCAAAGAATATTTAGAGTTTTTGAAGATCGTCAGGGAGGTGTTTGGATTTCTGTAGCTTCTCAGGGTATCATAAAGTTTACCGGTAATAAATATAGATTGTACAATAAAAGAAATGGACTGAATGCTAAATTAATAACCAGTTTTAGTGAAGATAGAGAAGGAAATATATGGTTAGGTTCAAGTGGTTCTGGTATTTTAAAATACGGAGGAGATAAGTTTATTTCCTTTAATAAAGAAAGTGGATTAAGTGGTGATATTGTAAGATCGTTATTTGAGGACAGCAAAGGAAATTTCTATTTTGGGGATGATGGTAATATCATATCAAAATACGATGGTAAGAAAATAACTTTCCTTACAGCAAAAACGCAGAATGCAATGGGGCAAGCCCGGAGAATGCTGGAACTACCCAATGGAAATATTTTAATTGGAACTACAGGAGGATTGTTTGAATATGATGGTAACGTTATTAAAGATGCTCCGAAAAAATATGGAATTGCAGCTCAAGCTCCAGTGATTGATATCACAAGTGACAAAGAATCTATTTGGTTTGCTGTATATGGAGCAGGCCTACTCAAATATACCAACGGAAATAAAAAATGGTATACACCTAATAACTCTGAGCTCAACTCGAGTTTTGTTACCAACCTTTTTATCGATTCTAAAAACAGAATGTGGATATCAACAACAAAAGGTATTTTCTTACTAGAAGATGAAAAGTTTACGCATTATTCTGATAAAAATGAATTGAATGCTTCTTGGATTTTACAGGCTGCAGAAGATAAAATTGGTAATATTTGGTTTGCAACATTTACAGGCGGCTTAAGTCAGTTTGACGGCACAAAATTTAATGTATACAACACTTCCAATGGAATAACATCCGACAATATTTATTCTGTCATTTCTGATGCAGAAGGTAACATATGGGCAGGTACACAAAATGGGGTTGATAAAATTACGATAGGCGCAGACGGAAGTGTTACTTCAATCAGCAACTACGATAAAGATGATGGATTTATTGGTATTGAAAATAATGGGGGCTGTAATCTTTTAGATAGCGAAGGAAGAATATGGTTTGGAACTATTAAAGGTGCTATGCGATACAATCCGGAGGAAGAAAAAACAAATTATTTAGAACCTCCTGTGTATATAAAAAAGATACTACTAAACTTTAAAAACCCTGAGTGGGGAAAAACTTCTGACTCCTATTCTCTGGATTCTATATCGGCTTGGTTTTCTTTGCCATTAGGATTAAAACTAAAGCATAACAATAACCATGTTGGTTTTATTTTTGACGGCTTATGCTACACTGTACCCGAGAAAACTAAATTCAAATGGAGATTAGAACCTATCGAGGAAGAATGGTCACCTGAAAACTATTCAAGGGAAGCTTTTTACCCATCTTTATCTCCCGGAAAGTACACATTTAAAGTAATTGCATGTAACAACGATGGTGTTTGGAATGAAGAAGGAGCTTCATATAGTTTTGAAATCATACCTGCATGGTATCAATATAAAGCTTTTAAAGCACTGGCCTTTTTGCTTTTCCTTGGATTAATTTTCTTTATTGCAAGACAAATCGTTCAAAAAGAAAAATCAATAAAACAGGAATTAGAATCAAGACTAGCTGTAAAAAAAGTAGAGATACAAAAACAGCAGTCTGAGATTAAAACAAGAAACAAGGAATTAAAAGAACAGAAAGCTCAACTTCAATTACAAGCTGCATCACTTCAAGCTTCAAATACAAATTTAGAACGCCTTACTAAGATTGGTCAATTAATCACTGCCAATTTGTCTGTAGAAAAAATATCTGAATTATTATACCAATCTGTATCAAAAGTAATGAGTACAGATATTTACACTGTTGGTATATATAACCAGGATACAAAGTCCATCGATTTTGTTTACTCATTACTTAATGGTGAAAGACAACCTTTTACAAGATACCTACTTGAAGATAAAGAAAGATTAGCCATCTATTCTTTTACTAACAATACAGAAGTACTAATGAATAACTTTTATGAAGATTATAAAAAGTATATTCAGGAAATACGACCTGTTCCTAATGGAGCAGAATCAGAATCTGTAATTTACATTCCTTTACGCACATCAAAAACGGTAATTGGAGTAATTTCTGTTCAAAGTTTAAAAAAGAATGCCTACACTCCTTATCACTTAAACTTTATGCAAAACATTGCTAACTATGCCTCTATAGCAATAGGCAATGCATTGAAATATCAAGACCTTGTAAAAGAACAACAAGATCTTAAAGACGAACACAATCATATTTTGGATGAAAAAAACCAATTGACATCCGAAATGCAATTACTTGAAGATGCAAACTATGAAAAAACCCGGTTACTAAGTTTATTCGCAAACGAAATTCAAGAACCTCTTAATAAATCAATTGGTAAAATAGCTGAATTCATCACAAAAAACAAAGAATGTACTGCTGATCAAATTAATTTCATAAACGAAATACAACTATCCCTTAAAAAGCAAAATGAAGTTATTTCAAAAGTTTTGGAAGTTCATAACATTGAAAAGCATTCTTACGAATATATACCAACAAAATTTGAGGTAAAACAAGCCATTATTAGTGCATTAACAATTCTTGAAAAAGAAGCTTCAGAAAGAAATATTAAACTTATCATAAGTGGTAAAGAACAAGAGATCTATTTAGACTTAAATCTATTTATTAGAATTATTGAAAATCTGATTTCTAATGCTATAAAATTCTCTCCTGATAATAAAACTGTTACTGTTATTATCAGCGAACTAAATCATAATCTCAGAATAGAAGTACACGATCAGGGTCCTGGTTTAACTAAGGAGGAACAAAGTAAGATTTTTGAAAAATACAGTCATTTTAAAAAAGGAAATGAACAAGAAATAAGCTCTTCGGGTTTAGGTTTATATATTGCATATAAATATGTAAACTTTATGAATGGTACAATAAAATGTGAAAGTACAATAGGATTAGGTGCTGCATTTATTATTGAGTTCCCTATGACATAATTACCAACATTGTACTGTGGCAAAGTTTTTGAATACCAATTAACTGTATTTAAAATTGATTTAGTATGGGCTTATTAATTATTTTTTTAGGATTTTTTCTTTTGAGCTGGATCGTGAGCTCAACCTTAAAATCAAAATTTAAGGCTTATTCAAAAGTTCCTTTAAACTATGGCATGTCCGGTCGTGATGTTGCAGAAAAAATGTTACGGGATCACGGCATACACGATGTAAAAATTATATCGGTACCAGGACAGCTAACCGATCATTATAATCCAGGTAACAAAACAGTAAATCTTAGTCCTGAAGTATATAATGGACAAAGTGTAGCTTCAGCAGCAGTAGCTGCTCATGAGTGTGGACATGCAGTTCAACATGCTGTGGGATACGCTCCATTAGAAATGCGCTCTGCATTGGTACCTATACAAAATGTAAGTGCCAGAGTTCTTAATATTATTTTTATGGTGATGATTTTTGGTGGGTTTCTGTTACCAAATATTTTACCTTATACTTTAGGATTACAGATTGTGATAGCCTGTTATGCTATTTTTACGCTATTTGCATTTATTACCTTACCGGTAGAAATTAATGCAACGCAAAGAGCTTTAGCATGGCTTAATAACAGTGGAGTAGCTACAGGAAGTATTCACAGTAAAGCTACAGACGCATTAAAATGGGCAGCCTATACTTATGTTGTTGCAGCCTTATCTTCTTTAGTAACTTTAATGTATTATGTAATGATGTATCTTGGATCAAGAGATTAATCCGGGAAATAATATTTGAAGCCTCTTTTCTTTACAGGGAAGAGGTTTTTTTCTTTTACAGATTTTATTTTAAGGCATAAAAAAAGCTTCCTATGATATTTTTATCAAATAGGAAGCTATCTTAAATCTACAAATAGACTCTTTGTCTCCGTGTACTCCTTACCCTTAGATAAGTACCTGGTTATTGGATGCATAACTTAATTTACCTTGATTAATCAACGAAATTACATAATTTAATCCCTTGGTTTGGGAAATTCTAAGTTCCTTAAAGATCTCACCAATATAAACTGGTTGTTCCTCGTTAACAAAAGAGATAATTTTCTCTTCAATTCCGATCTTTCCTGTGTCTTTCTCTTTACTCATTTTACTACTTTTTAAAAGGTTTATAATTATTTCATTTTTCTCAGTTTTGATTTAATGATTTAAAACTACTTTTATAAACGGTAAAAAGAAAGAATTTGTTGCTAATTTTTTGTTAAGTTTTGGTAAAGTCCTTGTTTTTTTGACAAAATCACGAAAAAAACGCACAAAAATCAGTTTCAACTCCTAAAAAATTGAATTTTTACTTAAATATTTGGATAAAAGTTGTGTTTTTAGCTTAACATCATTAGTTATGGCAAAAACCGATATTGTGGCACCTGAAATTGTATCCACATTTTTTCCTACTTCTAATTTTTGCTCTGCAGAATATCCTGAAAATTGTTTTAACCATCCTCTAGCTACAATTTCGTAACCATGTGTAGCTGCATAATTAAAAACTTTGACGCCCTCAACAATTCCCTTTTCATTAAAGCACACTAAATAATCAAAATACTCACTTGGTCCTTTTGTATTTGTATCAATAGAACACCCTCCTGCCCTGCAACTATTAACTCGTCCTATATAGACAATCTTTTTTTCATTCCCATTCACTTCAAAAAACTTGCCCATAAACAAACCTTTATTATTCAGGGAAACTAATTCGGTTCTGTCATCATTTATATTCCACAGGCGATTAATTTCTTTCGAAATACTTTTATGATGATAATTTATATCCTGCGATTCAGCAGTTCCGGCAAAAAACAATATAAATAAAGCTATAACAACATTTTTCATATTAAATATTTAAATAATACTGGGTTCAATACGTGAAATCAAACCCAGATATTAAACCTGTTTCTTTATAATATTAAAACATCAAACCAAAACCTGCATTAAATGTAGCTGTTGATTTATCATCCGATTTCTTTTTTACAAATTGAACATCTGATTTAAATGCAACCTTGGGAGTGATTTTCCAGGTTAACCCTGAAGTAATTATTGTTGCTGCATTAGCTTTGCTTCTTACAACTCCATCTTCTACTGTATTTTGGGTGTCATATCCTTCGTATCTTACAAAAGGAATTAATTGATCACTAATATTACTATTAGAATTAAACAGGTTATATCCTAACTCCACATAATATCCAATCATTGATTTTCCCAAATCATTTAATACTAATCCATCTGCAGTAAACTCATTGTATTCTTTAGTATTTCCTAGCGAATTGTAATACAGCTGTCCTTTTAATTGCCAGCCACTAGCAGCATATCTAAAATCTGCACCAATCATTGCAATATCAACAACTGAAGAATCGGCAATTGCATCATCCACCTCATCATAAAGTACACTCTGCGACTTTCCAAAATAACCTGACAATCCTACATTTAAATTTTTAATACCAAAATACTCTAATTTAAGTGCCAAATTAGGACTACTCATATATGATTCAGCTCCCTTTTGTCGTCCTTTTCTTAAGCCATTTTTACCACTAAACTTTGCACTACCATCAAATCCATTAAAACCATTCATTACATAAGCCTGGTAGCGAATATTTGCAGGTAGATATGTTCCAGATAAGCCAATACCAATTTCTCGCCATGTTGTTGGCGCAATATACTTATCAACAAACGGCCTCTCTACTCCATTAAATGTATTTGGTTCATGGTATTCATTAATTATCCCCATTGGAGCCAATAATAAACCTGCTCTCAAATTAATTCCTCTGGATAATTTATATTGAAGAAAGGCTTGTTCTATATATACTTCACTTACATGCTCGTATTCAATCTCAGAAATAAATTGTGTTCTTTCATTAAATTGATAACCTAGCAACATTACCACTCGGTGTACATCTAAAGTTGCATTACTCTTTGCGTTATTACCTAATGGTTGATTATAATGAACCTCTGCATATCCTCCAATAGTTAAATTTCCATCGTTCTTTAATAATCGTTCAGCAGAATTATCATACAGATTATTTGCCTTCTCGGTTTGAGCAAAAGACAATCCTGTTAAAACCAATAATGATAATAGTAAAAATATCCCCTTCATAATTTTATTATTTAATTAACTATTAATGCTTTTACAAAATTATAGAATGGCGTTTTTACAAGAAATGGCCACATTTGGGTATTTTTATACGAAATAATGGAATTACTGAATATAGTCATCAATAATTCGGTAAAATAAACTCCTAAACCACACACATATACCTAACACAGTGCACTTTACATCATCACACCATAATTAAACGACATAAAACCGCATCACTAATATTGGGTATTAATAAACTTCAATAAAACAAAAAGCCTGACTTAAAGTCAGGCTTTAACTAATTATTATTTTAAACAATCAGAATAATGCTAATTTTCTGATTTATTACTTTTGCGGAGAACTTCTCTGTAGGTATCGAGCAATCTTTCTGAAATATATTCTACATCCAGATATTTCACTTTTTCCCGGCCATTGGTTCTTTTGCCAAATATTAAAGCAGTATCAACAGCCTTTGCTACAGCTTCCGGATTTGCATCCGTAATATAACATCCATCTACATCTTTAGTAATATCAATAACATCACCTACATCTGTGGAAACAATTGGAAGCGAACAGGCCATAGCTTCTTTTACTACATTAGGTGAACCTTCCCATTTAGAGGTTACCAATAATACATCTGCAGCATAGTAGTAAAATGGTACCTGGTCAAGCTCTACATTATTAACCACTGTTAATTCTACATCTTCAGTTTCCAGATGACTCAATGCTTCGCGAGCTAAATCAAAATTCTTCTCTTTTCGTTCCGGATCTGACACCCACAATACATGCGCCGAAGAATTAAAGCCAACTTGCCGTCTTGCAATTTCCCTGTCAATAGTATTAAAACGTGCAAAATCGATTCCATTAGGAATAACTTTAGAGTTTTTGATTTTTAATACATTATACATCTTTTGAGATTTTACTATAGTAAAACACCAAAAAGACCTCGCGAAAAGTCGAGTCAATAAAGAAGTGGCTTTTTCCAGTCGATAATCGGTTCCCATTAAAGAAACAACCAATGGCTTACAACCAGCAATAGCACAAGTAAATCCGGAGTAACCAAACTGTGCATGAATTAAATCAAAATGATTTTCTTTTACGAATCTTTTAAGAGGCCATATATGCTTTGCATATGTCAATATTCCTTTTCCGGGTATATCATAATATTCTACATTAACACCAATCTTTTCAAGAGCTGTACCTTGAGTTGTAACTAAGTGCTTACGAGCAAAAAGACCCTGACTACTGTAGACAATTAAAACTTTTAGGTTGCTAAAATCCACTATGAATAAATATTTGATGTACTGTAAAAGTAAGTAAATTATACTTAAAGCTACCATTACAAATAAACTAAAAGTTGAAACTAAAAAAAACAGCTACCGTAATAAAGTTGATAAATAGCACCAATTTAATTATTAATCAATCTTATATTTTTAGAAAGATGAATAAACATTTACTTCTTATTATTTCACTTATCAGTATTCTTGGAAATTTCTCAGCCTCACAATTAACGGCTCAAAACATTGCAACCCAAAAGCAAGAAAGTTTTAACAAGGTTGACAGTATAAAAGTTGATGCCGACTTTTGTGTAGTAAAACTTACCGGGTATGATGGAAACTCTATTGAATTCAGTGGGATTATAAAATCAGATGAAAATGCTGACCAATACAAATTAATTACAAACCTTACAGGTAGTAAACTTAACATTGCAGTTCAAAAGCCATCGAGTTGGACTTCACACTGGGGAGAAATTGAACTTAAAGTTCCTAATGGATTATTCATTAAAATTAGCTCTCAATCGGGTAAGGTTGATGCCAACTCCATTACGGTTAGTAACCTGAACATTGAATCAAAATCAGGCCATATAAATATTACAGACGTAAAAGGAAATATAGAAAGTAGTTCTCCAGCCGGTGATTTAATTGTTAACAATTTTGAAGGAAATATTAAATCAAAATCAAAAACTGGGAAAGTCATCCTAAATAATGTCAAAGGTAACTTTAACTTAAGTTCAAACAAAGGCGACTATACCATCAATCAACTCGATGGAAGCATTAAAACAGATGGAGGCGCAGGAAATCAAGAACTTGAAAATATCAATGGCGACATTTCATTAAAATCAACAAGTGGAGATATTAAATTATCGCTTGCCAAGGGAAATATAGCAACAAGAACTTTCGAGGGAAACCAAAAAATATTTCAATCAGAGGGTGTTTATGATGTACAAGCTTCAACTGGTGGTTTAACCGGAACCAGAATTAAATTTACAGGTTCCTCATCTTTTACAACCTCTGAAGGTAATATTAAAATGCAACTGAATACAAAAACGGATTTAGCTTTTATATTAAAATCGGACAACTCTTATTTGAGAGCTATGGGTAAATCGAAGAAGAAATCATTAAAAGTAGGTAAAGGAAGTATTGTAATAACTGGAACCAGTACAACAGGAAGTCAAGCTTATTATTAATAATCACTATTAACCGACTAAAGTCTGGATATTAAAAATTATCTTCTGTAACGCCCATAAACAGGGCATTCGTTTTTTAATTAAAAATCAGACCCCATTCCAAATCAACTTCAATTGTCCAGGGGATCCGCTAATTTGCTTTGTAAAGCTTCTATTCTTATTTCGCAATAGTTCTGTCAATTCAAGCATGCTAATCAGGTGTATCCTTACTAAAGACGCAACTACAGAAAATGCTTTCTTTGTTTGGGCCTTCTTCTGTATTACAGTCATTAAAAGCTGAGCGATTAATGTGCACCAAACCTGGGTTCGGATTGCATTCTCGTTCTCACCATAGAAGTAGTGAAGCTGAAAGTTCTGCTTCATCTTTTTGAAAAGCAGTTCTATACCCCAACGCTTCTTGTATAAAAATGCCACTTCTTCTGCTGATATTTCAAAATTATTGGTTAAAAACTCAAAATAACGATTCCGATCATCTTGGTAAGCCACTTTTCTAAGTCTTATAGTCTTCTTTATTTTATATTGCTTCCCTCCATCTTCGTTTTCTGGATAGTATTCCAACTCTATGGTCTGATCTTTTAGGACTTTGGCGACACCTTTCTTTTTATATCCAGTCTTATGTGTTTCTATAATTGTGTAAACTGCATTTTTCTTTAAACGGGTTACAAAATAGACTTGCTGATGAGTCCATAAAGCAAACTGATGATAATAGTTGTAGGCCTTATCAAAAACGATCATGCTATGCGATATTAACTCTAGGCTTTTAAGAAAGTTTTTGTCATGTACCTTAGCTGCTGTAACTTTTACGAACCTCCCTACTGATTGTACGGCATCAATAAGCATATGGACTTTGAGCCCACCCTTCTTCTTGCCATCACCTTTGGGGTTTCTTCCCACTCCTTTAAGAACATCACTAAACAATCGGATGGTTGTTGAATCAATCAACAAAACCTCTTTAAAAGTCAGTCCATAAGTCCGGCTGTCCGACAAAAAAGTTTGGTATTTCTTAACCAGATCAAAATATAACGACTCGAAAAAGCGGTTGTCTCGATTACGCAATCCATCACCAGCAGTACTTTTAGCCGGTGCTTTTTCCAGACCTAAATGATTCAATTTTCCGCCCAATGCACGCATTCCTTCACAGATTTCAGTCATTGAATCGCAACGACTAAATATTCCAAACAGCATGGTAATAATATGCGTTTGGGTCTTGAATGCCTTGTAATAGCGGTCGCTATTGTGTTGCTTAATTAAGGATGGTATGTCTACTACTTTTAACAAATCTATTATCTGTTTGAATATCGGCTGACCGACAAATTTTATTTCACTATTTTTGCTCATGTTGTAAAAAGTTTCGCAAAATCAATTTACAACTTTGAGGGGAAACCGAAAGGGACTACCCTCTTTTATTTTTTACTCGGTCACTAGTGATTAATAATATAAAAAAAGAGATAATAGTATTTTCTATTATCTCTTTTTTTATTGTCTCTTTTAATTGTTGCCTAATATCAAGGGTAATCCATCTTTACCTGAACCTACAACCACAACTTTTGCATTAGGAGATTCTGCTAATTTTAAAGTAGCATCAATTCCCTTCTGCTTAATAATATTTGGTGTTAAACTGGCATTAATAATCCGGTTATAATTAGCAATACCCTCAGCCTCAATCTGTCTTCTTTCAGCTTCACTTCTTTCTTTATCTAACTTAAACTGATAAGCTAAAGCCTCTTGCTCTTGCTGCAATTTACTCTCAATAGCAGCTTTAATTTGGGCAGGCAATTGAATAGAGCGAATTAATAAAGCTCTCAACTCAATATTATTGTCTTTTAAAACCTGAGATGTCTCTGATTCTATTAAATCCTCAACTTCTTTTCTTTTAGTTGAAAACAACTCTTCAGCAGTATAACGACCTGTTACACTTCTTACAACTGAACGAACTTCTGGAATTACTAACACATTGACATATCCTTCACCGAATTTTTGGTGCAACTGCCCAATTTTATTATACACAGGATTAAAACGAACAGTAATATCCATATTTATAGACATACTATTTTTATCTAGCACATCCATTGTCTCTTCGCGAGTTTGCTCTTTTACTACATAGGTTATTAATTGATTCCATGGAGCAATAATTGCTAAACCTTCTGATTTTATATTGTCAACATCTAAACCAATAGTATATGGCTTAAACACTACAGCTCGCTCTCCTGGTTGAATGATATGAAACACTCTACTACTAAATAAAAACAATAAAATTAGTCCCGCTACAAATATTCCCAGAATAATAGGTGATACTTTACTTTTCATAATTAATAAAATTAATTTTTAACTGCATAATTGCATAAACTAGTGATAAAACTACTAAATAATATTTAATTCTTTTTTTAGCCATACTAAAGAATCAGGATATCTTTGCTCTGTAATACTCAAAAGCAAATATTATGTCTTCAACTAAAGGATATTTATTAATTGCTGGTTCAGTTATTTCTTTTGCCATTATGTCGGCTCTAGTAAAATCAATACCAAACATTAACTCTACTATAACAACATTTGTTCGATTTACTGTAGGTTTTGGCATTTTAGGGGTATTAGCCATTACTAAAAAAATACATTTAACTTTCAATAACTCATACTTACTATTACTAAGAGGATTAACTGGTGGTTTTGCAGTATTCCTTTTATACTATTCAATTGTAAATATTGGAGTTGGTAAAGCTACTGTTTTTGTATACTCATACCCTATTTTTGCAACGCTGTTAAGTGTTATTATTTTTAAAGAGAAATGGTTCTTTATTTTACTTGCTTTTATCGGTATTATCTTGTTATCCATAAAAAACGGATTAGATATCAGTCAAATATCAACTAACGAACTTTTAGCCATTACAGGAGGCATACTTTCTGCTATTTCTGTAATTCTTGTAAAAAAACTCCATCACACAGATTCTTCAACATCTATCTTCTTCTCTCAAAGTTTAATCGGTTTCTGGCTATTTATGTATCCAGCAAACACAGTATCCTTTAACGGAAATAGTAATATTGCCATTATATTGATTGCCATTGGCATTATATCGGCAATTGGTCAATTAGTAATGACTGAAGGATATAAACATGTGGAAGTTTCAAAAGGCTCAACAATATTTATGCTTATTCCTGTAATTAATATAATTATAGGATATTATATTTTTAACGAAGTGCTTACTTATAAAGAGTGGATTGGCGCAACTTTGGTTATTATTGGATGTATTGGGGTGGTTAGTACAAAAGCTTTAAAATTTAAGTTCTTTGCTCCGCGTTAACACAATATTGATTAAGAAGTTTCTATATACTAAAAAAGGTTTTTCACCGTGATAAGTTATAATCCTTCCGTTGAGATTACTTACTCTTACCTGGTAAAAACCTTTCGTTTTACATTTGTAAATGTATATGATCCATGTTAACTGCAGATAAAACCAAAGTTAACAAAACACTAAAACTATTTCTCACGCATTCCCCAAAGTGAATTCTTTAATAAATATAATTAATACTATAAGGATTTCATGTTTAAATTCTCTTCATTTGCCACATGGTTCAATCATATTATTTTTTGCAATTACTCTATGTGCAATTGTTAAAATTAAAGTTTACATGTTCGTTTCATCCTATTTTTTTGCATAAATTGTAAAAGAGTTATCATATTTGAGTCTCTAAATCAAAAAAAACATGCTGCTAAAAAGTATTAATCCCAATAGCGGAGAAGTTGTACGAGAATATCCAGAATACCAATGGGAAGAAATTGACAACATTATTCGTAGTGTTGATGCTTCCTTTAAAACTTGGAAAAACACCAAACTCGAGTACAGAATTGAGAAAATTAAAGCGCTTGCAAACTTACTCGATTTTAAAAAAGAGGGTTTAGCTTTCACTATTTCTGTTGAAATGGGCAAACCTATCAATGAATCAAGAGCTGAAATTGATAAATGCATATGGGTTTGCAATTATTACTGCGATAACATTGAAGATTTCTTAAAAAAACAATATATAAAAACAGAGGCATCTGAATCATATGTTTCCCTCCAACCTCAAGGAGTTATTTTAGCTATTATGCCTTGGAACTTTCCTTTTTGGCAGGTTTTTCGTTTCGCAATTCCTGCTTTACTTGCAGGTAATACAGCCATATTAAAACACGCATCAAATGTTCCAGGCTGCTCATTAGCTATTGAAAATTTATTTATTGAAGCTGATTTTCCTGATGATATTTTCAGATGTGTTTTAGCTACTAATACAAAGGTGGAAAGAATGATTGCTAACAAAAGAATAAAAGCAATTACGCTCACTGGAAGTACTAAGGCAGGACAAGCAGTTGCCCAGACGGCAGGTAAATATTTAAAAAAAAGTGTTCTTGAGTTAGGAGGAAGTGATCCTTATGTAATACTTAATGATGCAAATATTCCTGAAGCTGTGGACATATGTGTCCAAGGCAGACTCCTAAACACAGGCCAAAGTTGCATTGGAGCCAAGAGATTTATTATTACTGAAAATGTATATGATGAATTTGAGTCTTTATTTGTAGAAAAGATGATGGCTGCCACAATTGGTGATCCATTTGATGAAAACAACCAGCTCGGGCCTTTGGCTCGTGGATATATAAGAGAAGATCTATTAAGCCAGGTAAATAAATCCATTTCAAAAGGTGCTCAATTACTTTGTGGAGGAAAATTTATTGATACACCAGGGTTCTTCTTTCCTGCTACTGTATTATCCAATGTTCTTCCGGGGCAACCTGCATATAGTCAGGAACTATTCGGACCTGTTGCATCTCTCATTAAAGCTAAAGATGAAAACGAAGCCATACACATTGCCAATGATACAACATTTGGTTTAGGCGCCGCTATTTTTACAGCCGACATTGAGAAAGGCAAATACATGGCGGAAAATGAAATACAAGCCGGCTGTTGCTTTGTTAATGACTTTGTTCGCTCCGATCCTCGTTTACCTTTTGGCGGAATTAAAGAAAGTGGCTATGGAAGAGAATTATCAATGTATGGATTACAAGAATTTGTAAACATCAAAACTATATATATTAAATAACCAGATTATTCAAATCATTAATGGATTTTAAAGAAGCTCTGATTAAAGCCTCAAATATTTGTGCACGCCAGGAAAAATGTATTTCTGACATCGAAAAAAAACTATACGATTGGAAAGTTGAACCAGAAATTAGCAACCAAGTTATCGATCAGCTTATAAAAGAAAAATTTATTGATGAGGAACGCTATGTTAAATTTTATGTGAAAGATAAATTTACCTTTAACAGATGGGGCAAAATAAAAATTAAATGGCAATTAAAAGCTAAAAACATTTATGGTAAATACGTTGATGAAGTACTGAACGAAATTGATAAAGAGGAGTACAAAGGTGTTTTGGCTCAATTATTGAAAAATAAAAGATCTTCGATCAAAGAATCTGACCCTTATAAAATTAAAAGCTCTTTGATTAGATACGCTTCATCAAGAGGTTTTGAACCGGACCTTATTTACCAAGTTATTGATGAAAAAACTGAATTTTAAGATTATACTAAACCATTAAAATATGAACTATTCCTTCAACCAAAAATATTTACGCTGGCAATTTATCATTTTGATTGTTTTCCCTGTACTTTTTTCTTTCAGTTCAATATCTGCAAAGAAAAAGCCCGACTGGGTAAAACAAAGACCCAATGATTCATCCTATTATATTGGAATTGCAAATGCGATAAAACAAGAAGGAGAAGTTACTTATCGAACTGAAACCAGAAATAAAGCACTTAAACAATTAAGTTCAGAAATAAAAGTAAATATATCTTCCAATTCTATTTTACATCAGTTCGAAGATAATTATCAGGTAAAAGAAAAATTTGAATCCAGAACTTACGAATCAATTGAGGCAACACTTGAAGGTTACGAAGTATTCACTTGGGAAAACAAAAAAGAATATTGGGTGATGATGCGTCTATCAAAAGAAAAATATGCACTCAATAAAAAACTAAAACTTGATAATGCTAAAATAATAAGTGCCACTTATTATTATGCTGGTAAAAAAGCGGTTGAAAAAGGTGATATATACCAAGGACTATTGTCATACATACAAGCTATCAAGGCAATAAAAAATCATGTAGGAGAAGATTTATCATATAAAGACATAGATGGCAGTTTAAATTTGGGAGTAGACATCTTCAACGGGATTCAGAAAGGTTTAAAGAAAATAAATCTCGAACCTGAAAAAGAATCATATATTGTTCAGTTTAGCAAAGAATTAACTGTTCCTTTAACATTACAAGCCTTTTATTATAATAAAACAGGAGAGATAAATCCCATAACAAATCTTCCATTGCAATTTTTCTTTTCTAAAGGTGAAGGAGATTTATCTTCTTCTGGTTTTACAAATAACGAAGGAAAGGCCAGTTTCGATGTAAATCGTTTTATTTCTAAACGAAAAAGTCAGGAAATTACTGCCAAATTTGATGCATTTAAATTATACGACAGCGAAGATGATGAAACAAAAATACTTCTTCATGCATTCTTTCATGATGAATTTCTACCGTCAGCCAGATTTAATATTGAATTACAAAAATCGTCAGCATATCTAGAAATTAATGAGATTGTTTTTGGCCAACAACCCAATACAAAAACATTTAGTAATATGATACGAGCCGAACTAGCTCAAAGCTATTTCAACATAACCAACAAAAAAGATAGTGCGGATTTTATTGTAAAAATCAATTCCAACTTCGTTGCCGGGGATGAAAAAAAAGGGAAAGGCTACGCATTGTATATTGTATTTGTTGAGTTTAATTTATCCATCACGGACAATAAAACTCAAATGGAAATTTTTGCCGATGGTTTTAGCAGCTTAAAAGGTATGTTACCAGGAAGCTATGAACATGCCTTAAAAAATGCCAGACAAAAAGCTGAGAAAAGAATTATTGATGAAATTTTCCCAAAAATGGAACAAATTAATTTATAATAAATTACCCTTTAAGTCATTATTTTCTCAGTATGAAATACCTACATTTACCACCTTAATAATTTGAAATGGTAATAAGGCAATTTTCAAAATACATAAATATCATATTGTCCATGATATTTTGGGCTTTTTCCTTTGTTTGGGTTAAAGAAGCCTATCAATCTTTTGGTCCGGTAACAACTATTTTTGCTCGACTGATCATTAGTACTATTCTACTTTTTTCAGTATTAAAAATCACAAAAAAACTAAAACCGGTTCAAAAAAGTGATTACAAACTATTTTTACTATTGGCTTTATTTGAGCCTTTTTTGTATTTCATGTGCGAAAGTTTTGGTATAAAAATAGTTTCAAGCACATTAGCTTCGGTAATCATATCAACAACTCCTATTTTCTCTTCTATCTTTGCATTCCTGGTTCTAAAAGAACGCTTAACTTTAATTAGTATAATAGGTATTATTATCTCGATGACTGGTGTTGCCATATTAATATTTGAAGATGGATTTCAGCTTAGTGCACCAATATTAGGAATATTATTAATGTTTGGAGCTGTACTATCTACAATCGGGTATTCATTATCGCTTAAAAAGTTAGCTTCAAAATATCCACCAGTTAATATCATTGCATATCAAAACCTGATTGGAATATTCATGTTCCTGCCTATCTTTTTAATTGTTGAAATGAATACATTATCAGAAATTGATTTTAAAATAAATGCAGCTTTGGCAATTCTACAATTAGCTATATTTGCGTCTTCAATTGCATTTATATTTTTTGCTAAATCAATTAAACAATTAGGTGTAGCTACAACAAATATGTTTATTAATCTAATACCCGTATTCACTGCAATTTTTGCCTGGTGGATTTTAAATGATAAAATTGATTTACAAAAGGTATTTGGAATAGCTACTGTAATTACTGGATTATTTATTTCTCAAATTAGAATTAAAAAAGCATGAAGCTTGATTTGGAGCGATATAAAGAAATGGCCTTAAATAAAGCCAAAGAAAATAAGGCGTTTACTACTCGTTTAAGAAAAAAGAAACCTAAAACTCTTGACGATTCTGTTATGAATGCCCACCATGAAGCATTTGAGAAAATTGACTGTTTAGAATGTGCAAACTGCTGTAAATCCATTAGTCCCATTATTATAGACAGAGATATAGACCGAATTGCCAAGCATCTTAAAATGAAAAGATCAGACTTAATTGATCAATACTTTGAAATTGATGAGGATGAAGATTATGTTTTTAAAGAAACACCTTGTCCATTTTTAATGCATGATAATTATTGCATGATCTACGAAGTCCGACCCAGAGCTTGCAGAGAATATCCTCATACTGATAGAAAACGATTTTATCAAATTTTAAATCTCACTTACCGAAACACTTTTGTATGCCCTGCTGTTTATGAGGTATTAGAAACATTAAAAACAGAATATTAACAATGTCAGTTTCATTGTTAACACACTAAAATTGTAAATTTGTCGTTGTAATGGAGATGGTAAAAATAAATATGAAGAAACTACATATACTAGTTTTATGCCTTATTATATCTCAATTAACAAAGGCACAATTCGGAGGCGAAAGCACTTACGATTTTCTAAACCTCACAAGTTCAGCTAAAGTTGGCGCTTTAGGTGGAACCAATGTTTCTATTAATGATAGTATTGGCGATTTAAATTTCGTATTTCACAATCCTGCGCTTCTTAAAGCAAATATGAATCACGCATTGGTTTTAAATTACGTTCCATATATTGCCGATATAAACTATGGATATGTGGCCTATGCACAACATTTTAAGAATTTGGGTACATTTAGTCTAGGGATACATAATGTTAATTACGGAAATTTTACCCGAACCAATGAATATAAAGAAATTTTGGGTACAGCAACAGCAGCAGAATATGCTTTTATTCTTACCTATGCACGTCAGCTCAGCCCAAATATTTCGATGGGGATGAGTATCAAACCTGTTTACTCAAAATTTGATGCCTATACTTCATTTGGTTTAGCTACCGATTTTGGTTTCAATTACAATAGAAAAGACAAGCATTTTTCATTAGGTATTGTACTCCGAAATCTAGGCTCTCAAATATCTTCTTATGCTGAAGCAAAAGAAGATATGCCTTCTGATTTACAAATTGGTATTACTAAAAGGTTGGCTCATGCTCCTTTTCGTTTTTCAATTACTGCACAAAACTTACTTGACTGGGATTTAACATATAGCAGTTACGAAGAATCTAGCTCCACTGCTTCATCTGAAGATGAAAACGAAGCATCTTTTGGCGATAAATTTATGCGACACATGGTTATTGGTGTTGAATTTCTTCCAGCAAAAAACTTCCATATTGATTTTGGATACAACCATCGTAGAAGAAAAGAACTGGGGTATGAAGAAAAAATGTCAACGGCAGGGTATTCGTGGGGTTTTGGGTTCAGAGTTTATAAATTTATGTTTTCCTATGGATCAGCTCGTTACCATTTAGGGGGTAGTTCCAATCACTTTTCTATCACCACAAACCTCTCAAATTTTTAATATAAAAATTCCTGATAAATTTAGGTTAAAGTCAAACAATCATAGTATTTTTACCAGCTCAAAATTATCAGAATGACTATAAAAAAATCAAAGCTGGTTATTGCTATTGATGGGTATTCATCGTGTGGTAAAAGTACAGTAGCAAAGGACCTTGCTAAACTTCTAAATATTATTTTCATCGATTCCGGAGCCATGTATCGTTGTGTTACACTTTATGCACTCGAAAATGGAATTATCAATAGTGATAAAATTGATGAAGACAAACTTAAATCAGCCTTAAATAACATCTCCATTTCGTTTAAATTTGAAGCTGCAACCAAAACCAACGAAACCTATTTAAATGGCGAACTGGTTGAGAGTAAAATACGAAGCCTGGAAGTGAGCAACCATGTTAGTTCAATTAGTGCCATTGGTTTTGTAAGAAAAAAAATGGTTGAACTTCAGCAAAAAATGGGAGAAACAGAGAGCATTGTAATGGATGGACGTGATATAGGAACTGTTGTTTTTCCAAATGCAGATTTGAAACTATTTATGACTGCCTCTCCTGAAATAAGAGCTGAGAGACGATTTAAAGAATTTCAGGAAAAGAATGAAAATATTTCATTCGATGAAGTACTGGAAAATGTAAAATCAAGAGATCATATTGATGAAACAAGAGAAGAGAGTCCGCTAAAAAAAGCAGACGATGCTGTTGTTTTAGATAATGGTAAAATTGGTAAAGAAGAACAATTGAATTTTATTGTTGAAGAACTCAAAAAAAGAGATTTAATACGGTAAGCAGTATATTAATTGTTAAATAATTTTAAATAAGATTCTTATAATCTTATAAGCAATAAATAATTTATTTAAAAGTGTCATCTTTGAATCTTGAAATCGATCCATCATCTGGTTTTTGTTTTGGTGTTGTAAAAGCCATTGAAACAGCTGAAAACGAATTGGATAACAATGGAATTCTATATTGCCTTGGAGATATTGTTCATAACAATATGGAAATGGATCGCCTCAGGAGCAAGGGGATGATATCGATTAATAAAGACGAATTAAGCGAGATTAAAAGCAACAAAATATTTATCCGTGCCCATGGAGAACCCCCAGAAACCTATCAGCAGGCCAAATCCAGAGGTCTTACTATAATTGATGCCACATGCCCGGTTGTTTTAAAACTTCAAAACAGGATTAAAAAATCCTGGGAACTTTTAAAACAAAAAAATGGACAGGTTATTATTTATGGTAAGAAAGGTCATGCTGAAGTAATAGGATTAATGGGGCAAACCAACAATGAAGCTTTTATTATTGAATCGTTGGATGAAGTATCAAAAATTGATTTAAGCAAACCAACTCATTTATATGCGCAAACAACAAAGAGCATAGATGTTTTTAAAGAGATCAATGAATATCTTTCTAAAAACATGAAAGCAGGAGTTGAATATAAATCATTTGATACAATTTGTCGACAAGTTGCCAACAGATTGCCTAAAATGACCACTTTTGCCCAAAAGCATGAGCTTATCATTTTTGTTGGAGGAGAAAAAAGCAGTAATGCCCAAATGCTTTTTAATCAATGTAAAAAATCCAATAAGCAGTCATATTTTGTAAGTAATAAGAACCAGATTGATTCAAACTGGTTTAAAGTATTACCAAAATCGGTTGGAATTTGTGGAGCAACATCCACACCGCCTTGGCTGATGCAACAAATTGCAGAGGAAATTAGAAGAATAACAAAAGACAAATAAATATGGGACAAGTAAAAAAAATTGGTGTACTAACCTCAGGGGGTGATGCACCTGGAATGAATGCAGCAATCAGAGCTGTAGTAAGGGCAGCTATTTACCATAAACTTAAAGTCGTTGGTGTAAAACAAGGATACCATGGTTTAATACATGATTATATTGAACCAATGACATCCAGATCAGTAAGTAATATCATTCATCAAGGTGGTACAATTTTAAAATCTGCGCGTAGTCAAAGCTTTAGAACTCCGGAAGGTAGAAAAAAAGCTTTTGAAAACTTACAGAAACACAATGTAGATGCTTTAGTTGTAATTGGTGGAGATGGAACCTTTACTGGAGCTAGGCTTTTTGGACAAGAACATAACTTTCCCATTGTAGGTGTTCCTGGTACTATTGATAACGACCTTTATGGTACAGATTACACAATTGGATACGACACTGCTTTAAATACAGTAGTTGAGGCAGTTGATAAAATCAGAGATACAGCCAGTGCGCACAGCCGTTTATTTTTTATTGAGGTAATGGGTCGTGATGCAGGTTTCTTAGCATTAAGAAGTGGTATCGCTTCAGGAGCTGAAGCGATTATGGTTCCAGAAATAGATACTGACTTTCAACAACTGAATAAATTCCTTGAAAAAGGAATGAGAAAAGATAAAAACAGTAGTATTGTACTTGTTGCTGAAGGTGAAAAAATTAGTGGCGGAGCCATTCAAGCAGCAGAGAGAGTTTCTAAAGAATATCCGGGTTATGACACTCGTGTTACAATTCTGGGACATATTCAAAGAGGCGGAACACCATCGGCTTTCGATAGGGTTACAGCAAGTAGACTAGGCGTTTCTGCAGTTGAAGCACTTATTGACGACCAAAAAAGCATTATGGTTGGTTTAGTTAATAAAGAAGTGGTTCATGTACCTTTCAACCAAGCTTTAAAACACAAGAAAAAGTTAAATCCAACATTATTGGAATTAACTGAAATATTATCGATTTAACGATACTCAGAATATAAAACAAAAAGCTGTTTCGTAAACGAAACAGCTTTTTTAGTTGTTTATTGCAACTACAGGATCTAATTTACTTGCACTATTGGATGGGATATATCCACTTACCACACCCAAAACAACCGAAATAGCAACACCTCTGAAAATATTCCAGAATGTTAAGTGAACACCTAAATCCATTGCACTATTAACTCCTAGGGTAATTAAAAATATGATCAACAAACCAACCATTCCTCCTAACAGGCTTAAGAACACACTCTCAAATAAAAATTGCATCAATATAAACTTTCTTTTAGCTCCTAAGGCCTTCTGAATACCAATAATACGAGTTCTTTCTTTTACTGAAACAAACATAATATTAGCAATACCAAACCCTCCTACCAAAATAGAAAAACCACCAATTAGCCATCCTGCTAAATCAATAATCCCAAACAATCCATCAAACTGTTTTTGAACAATACTAATCTGGTTCAGCGCAAAAGTATTATCCTCAGATGGTTTGATCTTTCGCTCCGATCTTAGAATCCCTTCTAGTTCCCCTTTTAAATCATCCACACTAACGCCTTCTTTTGCTTTAACAATGATAAACGGATCCACCCGATCACTTCTGATGTTAAACAACCCTTTTGCATAATTAATTGGTATAATAATATTTTTGTCCAGGCTATTTCCAAACATATCTTCACCTTCTTTACGCAAAACACCAATAACCGTTAGTTTTCTCCCCATCAATTTAACTCGCTTTCCAATAGGATCCTCCCCTTGAAATAACTCAGAAGCAATATCACTACCCATCAAAACCACATTAGTGCCATTATTAAACTCAAACGGAGAAAAATAACGACCGTTATCTATTTCAAAATTCCAGTTTTTATCAAAGCTTGAAGACACTCCAAACACCCTGACATTTTCATATGAATTATCCTGATACAAAACTGTTTTACTAGCCCCAATACAAAATGTTGATGCTTCTGCAAATTGCGATCTTCTTTCTATAATCTTTTGTTCATTTAATTTAGGAACAGGGCGATTTAGATATCTCCACCAGGGATATTCCGTTTCTCCCTCAGGCTGAGTCCATGGCCACTTCTGTACATAAACCACATTCTCTCCTAAAGATTGAATACTATTCCTAATTTTAGCTTCCAGAAAATCTATTAAAGTAAAAACGGTAATTATAGAAAATATCCCAATTGTAACTCCACTTAATGTAAGGATTGTACGTAGCTTATTCGCCTTTAGCGCATTGGCGGCAAACAAAATACTCTCCCTTAAAAATTTCACATACAAAATCATCTAAACAATTTTATTACGATATGTATTATACACTTTTAACTCAAAATTAATCACTTATAAAACTATGAATAAAATCAATTAGTACCTTGATAAATGTGCTTATTTTCTTAATTTTGCGGCAAGTCCAGAATTTTCGTGTAAAAATTTATTAGTCAAAGCATAAAAAGCTATTGAATTTTATAATAAATTGCGATATCTCTGATTTAATCTTATTACATTACATTGCATAATTAAATTAAAATGAGTAGCTCTAAAAAAATTAAATCCGCTCTTATTTCGGTATTCCATAAAGATGGATTGGATGAAATTATTAAAACATTAGATAAGCAGGGAGTTCAACTTTACAGTACCGGAGGAACAAAAACCTTTATTGAAGATCTAGGAATTAAAGTTACTGCTGTTGAAGATATTACCGGATACCCTTCAATTTTAGGAGGAAGAGTAAAAACACTTCACCCAAAGGTTTTTGGTGGAATTTTAGCCAGAAGAGAAAACACTTCTGATAAAGAGCAACTTGGAGAATTTGAAATTCCAGAATTGGATTTGGTTATTGTTGATCTTTACCCATTTGAAGCAACAGTAGCTTCTGGAGCTTCAGAACAAGATATTATTGAAAAAATTGATATAGGGGGTATCTCATTAATTAGAGCCGCTGCTAAAAATTACAAAGACGTTGTTATTGTTCCTTCTCAGGCTCAATATCAGGATTTACAAAAAATTCTGGTTGAATTTGATGGTGTAACAACAATAGATGAAAGAAAGAAGTTTGCTGGTGCTGCTTTTGCAGTTTCTTCTCACTACGATTCAGCAATCTTTAATTACTTCAATCCAGAAGCTGATGACATGGAACGCATCAGTTTAAATGATGGTGATGTTTTACGTTATGGTGAAAATCCTCATCAAAAAGCTACAGTATACAAATACAACAATATTAAAGAAGGTGCATCTTTAGCTAATGCAAAAGTATTGCAAGGTAAAGCACTTTCATATAACAATATGCTTGATGCAGATGCTGCATGGAAAGCTGCAAGTGATGCATTTCACTCTGTAACTCATATTGAAAACAAACAGGCTGTTGCTGTTATCAAACACTTAAACCCTTGTGGTTTAGCTGTTACTGATGACATATTGAAATCTTTAGAATTAGCGTGGGCTGGTGACCCAATTAGCGCTTTTGGTGGAATTATTTGCTTTACTGGTACAGTTACTGGTACTATTGCAGAATGGTTTGCTAAGCGCTTTGTTGAAATCATCATTGCTCCAGAGTTTACTCCTGAGGCTGTAGAAGTTTTTGCGAAGAAAAAGAACTTAAGATTACTTGAAACTCCTATTAAAAACGAAATTACTGGTGAAAAATTAATTCGTTCTGTAAGTGGAGGTATTCTTGTACAAGATGAAGATGAAGGTGTAGATAACGAGTTTAAAAATGTAACCAAACTTGAGTTTGATGCTACTAAAATGGAATTAGCTAAGTTTGGTATTACTGCATGTAAACATTTAAAAAGTAATGCTATTGCTATTGTTACTGAAAACGAAGATGGTTCATTTTGGTTAACAGGAGCAGGTATGGGACAACCAAACCGTTTAGATAGCTTACGTCACTTAACTATGCCACGCTTTGATTTAAAAGAAGGTGTAGATATTAAGAATTCAGTAGTAATTTCTGATGCATTCTTCCCTTTCCGAGACAGTATTGAAGCTGCCAACGAATACAATGTAAAGTATATTGTTGAACCAGGTGGAAGTATTCGTGACGAAGAAGTTATTGAAGCTTGTAACGAATTTGGAATAGCAATGCTATTCACAGGAAAACGTCATTTTAAACATTAAAAACCCGAACCTTATGGGATTTTTTTCATTCTTATCTCAAGATATTGCAATTGACCTGGGTACAGCAAATACAATCATTATTCATAATGATAAGATTGTAGTTGATGAACCTTCTATCGTTGCACTTGACAGGCGAACTGATAAGCTGATGGCTATCGGTGAAAAAGCGCGTCAGATGCACGGTAAAACACACGATAATATCTATACTATCAGACCACTAAGAGATGGTGTAATTGCCGACTTTAACGCTGCTGAGCAGATGATAAGAGGCATGATCAAAATGATTAACACCAACTCTAGATTATTTACACCATCATTAACCATGGTTATTTGTATTCCATCAGGAAGTACAGAAGTGGAAATAAGGGCGGTACGTGACTCTGCTGAACATGCGGGAGGTAGAGAAGTATATATGATATACGAACCAATGGCTGCAGCATTAGGTATTGGTTTAGACGTTGAAGCTCCGCAAGGAAATATGGTTGTAGATATAGGTGGTGGTACAACTGAGATTGCTGTTATTTCATTAGGCGGAATTGTTACCAATAAGTCAATTCGCATTGCAGGTGATGATTTAACTGCTGATATTATGGAGTACATGCGTCGTCAGCACAATATCAAGGTTGGAGAAAGAACAGCCGAAGAGATTAAGATCCACGTGGGTTCTGCTTTACCTGAGTTAGAAACTCCTCCGAATGATTATATCGTTCAGGGGCCTAACCAAATGACTGCATTACCAATTGAGGTACCAGTATCATACCAGGAGATTTCGCACTGCCTTGAAAAGTCAATTTCTAAAATAGAAACTGCTATCTTAAGTGCTCTTGAGCAAACTCCTCCTGAGTTGTATGCTGATATTGTTAACAATGGTATTTACCTTGCTGGTGGTGGTGCTTTATTACGCGGTTTGGATAAGAGATTAACTGATAAAATTAATATCCCTTTCCACATTGCAGAAAATCCATTACACGCTGTAGCGCGTGGAACCGGTATTGCGTTAAAAAACAGACACAAATTCTCATTCTTAATGAGATAACAATATTTTTACTAAATAAGAAAGGCTGGATGCAAATCCGGTCTTTTTTATTTTAATGGCAAAACGAAGATCTACAAGTATTTTATTTATAATGCTGTAAAATTAGATGCTGTTAATCAAACTCTGACATAATAACACCCCTTAGTAACTATTCCACAACCAACCATTTTAATTTTTTTCCTATTTTTGGGCCTGGAGCTATAACTATGACAATGAGAAAATTATTTTGTTTTATATCCTTACTCTTTCTGGTATATTCCAATACCAAAGCCCAAAGCGTGTTGGATAAAATAAACAAATATGAAAAAGCTGTTTTCTCAATTTCATCTTATACAAAGGATGGTTCACTTAATTATACTACTTCGGGCTTTTTTATCAGTCCTGATGGAATTGCAATTGTTCCATCAAAAGTATTCCTAAAAGCAGATTCATTAACGCTAACACTTAAAAATGGAAGAGTATATAGTGTTGACAGGATACTATCGACACATAAAATGGCAAATCTGGCTTTAATCAAAGCCAAAGACCACCGTGGCAAAGGATTTGAATACATCATCCCTTCTCAAAAAACAGAACGAAATCAAAATGAAGTTCTGATTTTATCTCATCCCAACGAAACAGAGGAAGGAGTTTCATTAGGTAACATTTTAAAAGTTTTTCAAGCACCATATTTAGATCGTGTGGTTGTTGTAAACTCCAATTTCGACAGAATGTCTATAGGTTCTCCTGTAATTAATAATCAGGGCGAATTAGTTGGTATTGCTGGATATTTAAGGGAATCAGGAACGCGATATTACATGAGCACTCATATTTTAAATGACTCGTTATGGGTAAATCATCCTTACAACAATTGGAAAAAATCAGTATATCACGATCATTTTTCGTCACTCCACCCTCATATGCACGAAGGAATCATTCGCTTTTTAAATGAACAATGGATTGATGCTGCCAAAAGCTTCAGTTTTGAAATAAGAAACTGCCCTGAGAATGTAATTGCCTATATTTTCAGAGGAGAAGCCAGACGCAGATATGAAAATTATGTAGGAATGCGGGCCGATATTCAAAATGCCAGGCAACTTAATCCCAACCACTTTTTAATAGACTATTTTGAAGCTGAATATCTTCTTAGGGAAAAAAGGAAAGACGAGGCTTTTGTTAAGTTCATTTCGAGTATTGAGCAATACGATTCATTTTCCCCATCTCTTGTAGACTTTGGTTTATTAGCTGTTGAACTTCGCAGAGATATTGATACAGCTCTGAAATGCTACAATAAAGCCATCCAATGCACACCTTTATATGCCAATGGATATTATGAGAGGAGCAGACTTTTACAGCAGTATTTAAACAATGATACTTTGGCACTTGAAGATATAAATAAAGCCATTAGTTTGAACAAGATGTTACCTGGTGCATATTCTATCAGAGGAACATTAAAAATTCAAACAGAAAACTATTTAGAAGCCATTGCCGATTTTGACAGAGCCCTAAATATTGATTCTAACGATACGCATGCTTTATTTAACAGAGGATTAGCATATTTTAACCTTGGCATGAAAGAAAAGAGCTGCAGTGATTGGGATAAGGCCGGACAACTTGGGCACTTTAAATCTGTAAAATACATGAGCAGATATTGTAACAAAGTCACTTCAAAAGGCTCCAGGCGTTAGTCTTCTAAACAATAAACAATTACATTTGTCCAAAAATTATTTTCTATGACTACTATTGAACAGCTAAAGGAATTAGCGGGACGTCAGCTGGCGTTAAGGAGGTATCTTTGACATTGATCGCAAAAAAATTGAAATAGAAGAAGAAGAAATGCGATCTCAAGCTCCTGATTTTTGGGATGATGCAAAAGCTGCTGAAATCCATATGAAAAACCTAAGGGAGTTAAAAGCCTGGGTGAATGATTATGAAGAAATTGAAACACTCATTGAAGATATTAAAGTTCTTTTTGACTTTTTAAAAGAAGGTGAAGCTTCGCAGGAAGATGTTGACGAGCAATTTGAAATTGCGCTGAATAAAACAGAAGCTTTAGAACTAAGGAATATGCTTCGTCGCGAAGAGGATAAATTGGGTGCAGTACTTAAAATTAATGCAGGTGCCGGTGGTACAGAAAGTCAGGACTGGGCCGAAATGCTCATGCGAATGTATATTCGCTGGGGAGAAAAGCATAAGTATAAGGTAAAAGAAATGAACTACCAGCCAGGTGATGATGCTGGCATAAAGACCGTGACATTACAATTTGAAGGTGATTTTGCTTATGGCTATTTAAAAAGTGAAAATGGTGTTCACAGACTGGTACGATTGTCACCCTTTAATGCTGCTAATAAACGAATGACCTCCTTTACATCCGTTTTTATAACTCCACTAATTGACGATTCTATTGAAATTGAAATCAATCCGTCGGAAATAACTTGGGAAACATTTAGGTCTGGTGGTGCTGGAGGACAGAATGTAAACAAAGTAGAAACAGGAGTAAGACTTCGACATGCACCTACCGGAATAATCATTGAAAATACCGAATCCAGATCTCAGTTAGGAAACAAGGAAAATGCCATGCGACTATTAAAGTCACAACTTTATGAAATGGAGCTCCGTAGACGAATGGAGGAACAAAATAAGATTGAAAGCAATAAGAAGAAAATAGAATGGGGTTCTCAAATTCGTTCCTATGTATTCCAACCATACAAAATGGTGAAAGATTTAAGGACTAGTTGCGAAACCTCAAATGTTCAGGCTGTAATGGATGGTGAAATTGATGATTTTATTAAAGCTTATTTAATGGAATTTGGTGGAACTGAAGAAAATTAAATTGTTTTCAAAGTACATTGAGTTGTTTAATTAAAGACGAATTATTTAAAACACATTGCTATGATTATGTATTTACACAATCCCCGATGTTCAAAAAGTCGTCAGGGTTTAGAATATTTAAAAGAAGAAAAAGGTATTACTCCGATGGTTGTTAAATACCTTGATACACCTTTAAACTTTGAAGAACTCAGTCAAATTTTAAAGAAATTAGGTATGAAGCCTGATGAATTGATTCGAAAAAATGAAGATTATTATAAGAAAGAGATTAAAGGGAAAGATCTTTCGAATGAGGAATTAATTCAAGAGATGGTTGAAAATCCAAAACTTATTGAACGTCCAATTATAATAAATGGATCAAAAGCAGTTGTTGGCAGACCTGTTGAAAATATTGATACAATATTATAAAAGAACAAAATACCAGAGGAGAACATAACTGTCTGCTCTGGTATTTTTAAATAAAAACTGGTTCTTCTATATTTATATTACTATGTGCTTTAACAATTGATGAAATAATCCAATCTGTATCGTTATTATATTCCACATTTATAAATGTACTCTCTGACAACCATTTCCTAAATGAATCATCATTGATTTCATCTAATTTAGAAAACACAGGCACTCCCAAAGATTGTAACATTGCTGCATTACATTGTTGCTCATACTGTCCGGTCATTGGAATTACACACAATTTCTTTTTTAAAAACAAAGCTTCAGCAGGCGTTTCAAAGCCCGCATTACAAAATACTCCAATAGAACTGGCCATACTTTTAATAAACTCATCTTTATTCACTGGCTGAATTTTCACATTCCCAATAATTTCTTCCTTACTACAGTGTTTAGAAAAAACATCCCACTTTACCTCTATAAATTTTGACAAGAATGCAACTATTGCTTCATTAGAATAAGAAGGTAGATATACAGTAAAATGGTTACCTTTTGTTGAGTTTAACGCTCTTACTCCATTTCTTATTACAGGTGTAAAAATATCATGGCCTAACTTTTTAAAATGAAATCCATAGTGTTTTGTTGCCGGAGCATAATACTTAAGAACAGATCTCCCTAACGCGTTTTTCAAATGTGGTTGAGGAGCCATTTTGTGCAATACTGCAGCCTGATGCGAAATACCAATACATTGTTTGGCTTTTAATTTACAAGCCCATGCAACTACTGGTTCAAAGTCGTTTATCACTAAATCATAATTACGAACAGGAATTTTAATGATCTCTAACAAAAAGTTTATAAGGTTTATGTTTTTTATCGTCTCCCAAAGATCAACTCCACCTTTTTTACCAAAAATAAAACCTGCTCCATGAAACCGATATTTTATTTCCCATGGCAAAGTGATATCACATTGATTTCCGCTCAATACCAAGTCAACCTCACCAAATTTTTGTAAAACAGGAATAACATCTAAAGCTCTAGCCACATGCCCATTTCCTGTACCCTGAATTGAATAAAGTATTTTCATAACAGTAAAATTTTGGATTAATCACTTAAAACATCCTGAAACATGGTTTGAAACAACAATTTATCCGATACCAAAATTTGATCTGCATCATCAATAAGATCGTCATCATTTAAAAAGACATCTTGCTCATTAAAATAAACCAAATGCCAATCGTTATTCTCAAATTCCAGAGCTGTAAGGTTTTCTACCCAGTCACCAGAATTCAGATACATTACCTTACCGTTGTCAATTTCTATAAACTTTTTGGCTGGCCAATGAATATGACCACATATAGCATACTTATATTTCTTGCTTATGGCTAATTCCGCTACTGTTCTTTCAAACTTTGTAGTAATATCATCTCTTTTAGATTTCACCATTCGTTTTATATCACGAGATAAAGAGATCCTCATTTTTCCAAATAGTGCTAAAAATCCATTCACTATTTTATTTATAATGGCAAGAAGTGCATAGCCTGTTGCGCCTAACTTAGCTAACCACTTGGAGTGATGCATTACAACATCAAAAGCATCTCCATGAAAAATCCAGCTTTTTGCACCATTAATATTAAGCACTACTTTATTAACAATAGAAAAATTACCAACTGTAGTACCTACAAAACGCCTCAAAGCCTCATCATGGTTTCCCACAACATATTGAACTTTTGTCCCTTGCTCCATCATCTTTATAATTTGACGAACAACTTTTAATTGAGTTTTAGGGAAATAGGATTTTGAAAATTGCCAGATATCAATGATATCTCCATTTAAAATTAAATAATCGGGCTGAACCGATTTTAGGTAAGTCAATAATTCCTTTGCATTACAACTTCTTGTTCCCAGATGCGTATCTGAAATGACTACCGCATTTAATCTTTTGGGATTTTTTTTAGATTTTGTATTCATTCTGTTCTTCAACAATTAATGAAACAAATCTAACAGTGAAGCAAGAACTTTTCGTGAACTTAAAAAGAAGAAAATGTAAACATTTACAAATAAGTTAATTAATTGTAAACATAACATACACAAATAATTACTACCTATTAAAGGGGTACTTTAAATAATTATATTTCAGGATCAAAACTTTATCCTTTTAGGCTTTATTTCTATAGGTATAGAATTATATTTTTATAAGCATAAGATTACAAAGCCATGCTTATGAAATTTAAATTTGAGGAAAAAGAATCTACAAGAAATCCTACTTTGCTTTTTTCTGCATCAGTGTAAATACTAAAAATGGCAATATCAATAATGAAGCTGCCATTTAATATATTGTATTTAATATTAATTTATGCTGACATAGGAGAGATACATGATTTTCTGGTACCTAAGCTATTCTGCCAAATTGAATACAGATCATAGGCAAAAGAACTGGATACTCCTTCTGTCTGAACCAAGTTTCTTCTATTTGCAACAACTACAGAATCCTGATCATCGGGCATAATTACAAAAGGAACCTGATTAGTAATACATCTGCCAATTAAACTATGATCATAAGACTCTATATTTGCGATCAGATTAACTTTAGCATCATTACAGATTTTATTTAATTCATTAATTATAGGTAAGTTATTGTCATTAAAATCAACATATACATGTGTTATATATTTGTGGGCATTTAACACCAGTTCCACATTTACCAAACATGCATCACTATTACAGAAGTCAAGCTCTAGATAACTAACACCCAAATCAGTACATATTTCTTTAACTTCGTAATTATTTCCATTACCATTTAATATTAAAATCTCATTGTCAAATGAAATCGTTGATGCAATTACTGTCTTTTTTGAGAAATATTGTACCTGTGGAATTATAATAGCTTCATATCCTGAAAGATAGAAATCTTCAGACATCATATCAAACTCATTAACTGCTAAAACCCGCCCCTGATCAAATTTACGCTCTTTGCATCCTAAAACCTCCTTATATTCCCTATTAATGTTATTAACCATAGATCGATTTTTTAATGATGAGTACTAATACAAAAATATGTCTAAGCATCGATTGCTTTTTTAACAAGGTCTTAATCCATTATTAATTTATTATTAAACGGCTCATTTAATATTGCAACCCTTAATAAATAGACAATTCATTTTCTTTTTACACTTAAATAAAAGTTATGTATATACATTTATTAACTTCGTGCAAAAATTTATACTATGAAACTGGTTTATACATTAATCGTTTTGTTTATAGGTTGCTTTTTAGCAATACAAGGAAGTATTAATACTCAACTAACTACCTTTTTAAAACATCCTTTACAAGGAGCTTTTGTTAATTTTTTAGTTGGAACGATCTGTTTAATTGGTTTAAACTTTTTATTTAAAACCCAGGTACCGGATTGGAGTTATGTAAAAACAGCGCCTTGGTACCTTTTTGTTGGAGGAATGCTTGGAGCTATATTTGTGTCATCTGTGATTTTCTTCATCCCCAAAATTGGCGTCACTACCGTATTAGCAGCATCTATTGCAGGTCAACTCATTGCTGCATCCATAATTGATCACTATGGATTTTTTGGAATCAATATTCACACTATTAGTGCAGGTAGAATAGTTGGTATTCTTTTATTACTAGGAGGTATATTTTTAATACAGAAATACTAATCTTACTATATCTAAAAAAATTAAAAAATAATATAGGTTCCTTCATCACTCAAACACTCAATTCAATATCCCGATATCTTTCTATCAATCACCTGCTTACAGTAAATTATTAAAGATTTTTTTCTTCAATAATACTTACTTAACTGATAATCATGCTACAAAACAGGTATAAAACACCTCAAATAAGTTCCTTAATTTACTGAAAAGGGTTAATTTTGCGGTCTGAAAAAACAAACAGTTATTATTATAGTTATATTATGGCAGATAAAACTAAAAAGCCGTTATTAAGTGAATTTCCTCCAGTTACCACTGAGCAATGGATGGAAAAAATCACAGCGGATTTAAAAGGAGCCGACTTTGAGAAAAAGCTGGTTTGGAGAACTAATGAAGGTTTCAACGTTCGCCCTTTTTATCGTTCAGAAGATTTAGATGGTGTTAAATACCTTGATAGTCTTCCTGGAGAGTTTCCTTATGTAAGAGGAACTAAAAAAGAAAACAGCTGGCTTGTACGTCAAGACATTAAAGCTGTTGATAGTGTTGCTGCAAATGAAAAAGCACTTGATGTATTAACAAAAGGTGTAAACTCACTTGGCTTTACATTCTGTAAAAAAGTAGAAGACTTTGATAGTGAACTTGAAAAAGTATTAAAAAACATTATCTCTGACGAAATTGAAATTAACTTTTCGACTACTCACGGAAGCAAAAAGTTATTAAAAGCATTGGTTGCTTATTTAAAAAAGACCAATCGTGACTTAAGTAAAGTGAAAGGTTCTGTCAACTTCGATACTTTAGGATGTTTAACATCTACAGGTAAAGCTTGTCACTCTTTTGATGAGTTATTTGACCATGCAAAAGAAGTTGTTGAAGCTGGTAAAGACTTACCAAACTTTAAAACCATTTGCGTTAACGCTAAGTTATTTAATAATGCCGGTTCATCAATTGTTCAGGAATTAGCATTTGGTTTATCAATGGGTAATGAGTATTTAGCTCAATTAGTTGAAAGAGGTGTATCTGTTAATGATGCAGCTTCTACAATTAAATTCAACTTTGGAGTTGGAGGTAATTACTTTATGGAAATTGCTAAATTACGTGCTGCACGTATGTTGTGGGCAACAATTGTAAAATCATATAGCCCAACAGGAAACGAACCTGCAAAAATGGCTATTCACTGCGAAACTTCACAATGGAACAAAACAATTTATGATCCATACGTGAACATGTTACGTACACAAACAGAAGCAATGTCGGCTACTATTGGTGGTGCAGACTCTCTTACTGTTCAACCATTTGATACAATTTTTAAAGAATCAGATAAATTTTCAGAAAGAATCGCTCGTAACCAACAACTATTGTTGAAAGAGGAATCTCATTTTGATAAAATTACTGATCCATCAGCTGGTTCATATTACATCGAAAACTTAACAAACAGCATTGCTGAGCAAGCATGGGCTTTATTTGTTGAGGTTGAAAATAAAGGTGGATATACAGAAGCTTTAAAAGAAGGATTTATTCAGGCTACAGTTAAAGAAACTGCTGATAAGCGCAAAAAAGCTGTTGCTACTCGTCGTGAAAACTTATTAGGAACAAACCAATTCCCTAACTTCACAGAAAAAGTAGCTGATGCTATTAATCCTGATCAAGATAAAAAAGGTAGAAGTGTATGCAACGGCGATACTACAGTTGAAGCTTTACCTTCTACTCGTGGTGCTGAAGAATTTGAAGCATTACGTTTAGCTACTGAAAAAGCAGAAAAAACGCCAAAGGTATTTATGCTTACTTATGGTAATTTAGCTATGCGTTTAGCTCGCTCTCAGTTCTCTTGTAACTTCTTTGCTTGTGCAGGTTACCAAACTATTGACAACAATGGTTTTGATACTGTAGAAGCTGGAGTAGAAGCTGCAAAAGCAGCAGGTGCTGATATTATTGTTCTATGTTCTTCTGATGATGAGTACGTAGACGCTGCACCTAAGGCATTTGAAGCAATTAATGGCGAAGCAATCTTTGTTGTTGCTGGTGCCCCAAAATGCGCAGATGACCTTAAAGCTAAAGGTATAACTAACTTTATTAATGTTCGCTCTAACGTACTTGAAACTCTTCAAGGCTTTAGTAAAGAATTAGGATTATAGAATACAGAGTAATATTTGAGACATGAAAATTTCAATTATTTACGTGTCCAGTTAACTCAGTATTCATTTAAAAATCTAGAAAATGGCAAGACCAGATTTTAAAAATATAGATTTCAAAAAAAGTTCTCCTTGTGGTAAAGTAGACGCCAAAGAGTGGGAGAAACAAAACGGGATTAAAAAGGACTGGGTAACACCAGAACGCATCCCAGTTAAGAGTGTATACTCAAAAGACGATTTAGAAGGAATGGAACACCTTGGCTATGCAGCAGGTTTACCTCCATACCTACGCGGACCATATTCAGTTATGTACGCTATGCGTCCATGGACAATTCGTCAGTACGCAGGATTCTCAACTGCTGAAGAATCAAATGCATTTTACAAAAGAAACCTTGCTGCTGGTCAGAAAGGTCTTTCTGTAGCATTTGACCTTGCTACTCACCGTGGATATGACTCAGATCATGAGCGTGTTGTTGGTGATGTTGGTAAAGCTGGTGTAGCTATCGACTCTATTAAAGATATGCGTATTCTTTTCGATGGCATTCCATTGGATAAGATGTCTGTATCAATGACAATGAATGGTGCTGTACTACCAGTATTGGCATTTTACATTGTGGCAGGTTTAGAGCAAGGTGCAACTCTTGATCAATTATCAGGTACTATTCAAAATGATATCTTAAAAGAATTTATGGTGCGTAATACATACATCTACCCACCTAAATTTTCAATGAAGATTATCGCTGATATCTTTGAATACACTTCTAAAAACATGCCTAAGTTTAACTCTATTTCTATCTCTGGTTACCACATGCAAGAAGCAGGTGCTACAGCAGATATTGAGTTAGCTTATACTTTAGCTGATGGTTTAGAGTACTTACGTGCTGGTGTTAACGCTGGTATGGATATCGACTCATTTGCTCCTCGTTTGTCTTTCTTCTGGGCAATTGGAACAAACCACTTCATGGAGATTGCTAAAATGCGTGCAGGACGTATGTTATGGGCTAAGATTGTTAAGAAATTCAATCCTAAAAACCCAAAATCATTAGCATTACGTACTCACTCTCAAACTTCAGGTTGGTCATTAACTGAGCAGGATCCATTCAATAATGTTGGTCGTACTTGTATTGAAGCTATGGCTTCTGCATTAGGTCACACTCAGTCGTTACACACTAACGCATTAGATGAGGCGATTGCTTTACCAACAGACTTCTCTGCACGTATTGCTCGTAATACTCAGATTTATATTCAGGATGAAACTCATATCTGTAAGTCTGTTGATCCTTGGGCTGGTTCATACTATGTTGAGTCATTAACAAATGAATTAGTTGAAAAAGCTTGGGCTCTTATCGAAGAAGTTGAAGAACTTGGTGGTATGGCTAAAGCTATCGAAAGTGGTGTACCTAAAATGCGTATTGAAGAAGCTGCTGCTCGTGCACAAGCTAAAATCGATGCTGGTACACAAACCATCGTTGGTACTAATAAATACCGTCTTGAAAAAGAAGATCCAATTGATATCTTAGATATTGATAATACAGCTGTACGTCTTTCTCAAATTGAGCGTTTAAAGCAATTAAAAGCTGAGCGTAACGAGGAAGAGTGTCAAGCTGCTCTTGCTGCTATCACTAAAGCTGTTGAAACAGGTGAAGGTAACTTACTTGAATTAGCAGTTGATGCTGCTAAGAAAAACGCTTCTCTTGGTGAGATTTCTGATGCATGTGAAACAATTGTTGGAAGATATAAAGCTGTGATCCGTTCTATTAGTGGAGTATATTCTAGTGAAGCAGGTAAAGATCCTGAATTTGAAAAAGCAACTGCTTTAGCTAAAGAGTTTGCAGAAAAAGAAGGTCGTCAACCACGTATTATGGTTGCTAAAATGGGACAAGACGGTCATGACCGTGGTGCTAAAGTTGTAGCAACAGGATATGCAGATATAGGTTTTGATGTAGACATGGGACCTTTATTCCAAACTCCTGCTGAAGCTGCTAAACAAGCTGTTGAAAATGATGTTCACGTATTAGGTGTATCTTCATTAGCTGCAGGTCACAAAACATTAGTTCCTCAAGTAATTGAAGAACTTAAAAAACTTGGACGTGAAGATATCATGGTAATTTGTGGTGGTGTTATTCCAGCTCAGGATTATGATTATTTATACGAATCAGGTGCTGTAGCTATTTTTGGTCCTGGTACTTCAGTATCAAAAGCTGCTTGTGAAATCCTAGGATTATTACTTCAAGCTGCTGAGTAATTAAAAAATAATTACTTTATATAATTTCAAAGCCATTCCGAAATTCGGGATGGCTTTTTTTTGCATAAAAAAACGACTAATGAATAACAATAGCCGTTTAAAATTAAAAGAATATTATAAAATAAATCAATTATAACCTTAATCCCATAAACAAAACATCATCCACCTGTTCAAGATCTCCCATCCAATTCATAAAGTTATCTCTAACCAATTCTCCTTGCTTTTCCATTGGTTTTTGATGTATTTCTTCAAGTAATCTCTTCACTCCAACCTTCATCATCTTTTTACCTCTAGGCCCTCCAAACTGATCAGGATAACCATCAGAAAATAGATAAATAGAATCTCCTTTTGAACAGTCATATTCGTAATCGACAAAACTAGTATCTGAGGTCATTTCATCATCTCCAATACTTCTTCGTGTTCCGTTATAAACAGTAAGCTCATTATTAATATACAAATAAACAGGTCGCTTAGCAGATGCCAATACAACTTTTCCAGTACTCATATTAATCTGAATTACTGAAATATCCATCCCATCTTTAGCCTGATCATCACCTTCTCTTTGAAGTAAAATTCTAATATCAGCATCTAATCTTTCCAAAATATCAGCCGGCGAATTGATTCCATTAAGTTTGTAAATATCATTTAACAATGTGGATCCAATCATTGACATAAAAGCTCCAGGAACACCATGACCAGTACAATCTGCACAACAAAGCGTAAAGACGTCTTTGGTACGGTTAAACCAATAAAAATCACCACTTACAATATCCCTTGGAGCAAAAAATATAAAAGACTCAGGAAAAGTAGATCTTAAAGTATCAACCTGTGGAAGTATAGATTTCTGAATACGCTTGGCATAGGTAATACTGGCTGTTATATCCTGATTTTTCTTTTCAATTTCTGCTTTTTGCTTTCTTAACACTACTGTTTGTGAGGCAACTTCCTGTTGCAAAGCTTCTTTCTGCAATCTCAAAGCTCTTTCTCTGTATTTTATAATCCAAAATACAACCAAAACACCCAAAACTGCAATAGTGATATAAAACCAGAATTTTTTCCAAAATGGCAGTTCAATATTAATGGATACTGCAATCGGATTTTTTGTTACAACACCATCAGCATTATAGGCTCTAACTTTAAGTGTATATTTACCTGATGGTAAAAATTCGTATTCTCTAAAATTAGTTGATCCTAAATCATCCCATTCTTTATCCTCTTCTTCCCCATCTTCAATCATTTTATACTGGTAGGTTACAGCCAATGGATCTTTAAAACTAATACCAGTAAACTCGAATCTAAATCGATAATTGGGCTTCCCATAAGGATAACTAAGTTCAATTGGTTTATTGATGGGATATTTATTCCCTGAGATATCAATTTCGGTAAAGTTTAGCAATGGAGCTACCAGGTTCTTTTCATCCCGATCTGGAAAATACTTAATTACCCCATGACTTGACGCAAACCAAATGTTATTACTTTTGTCTTCCCATACTCTATAAAAGTCACCTCCCATTTTATCTTTAAATCCCATATTTCTAATTTGCATGGTATTTAAATCTATGGAACTAATACCTGGCCAATGACAAACCCATAATCGGTTGTTTTTATCGCAAACGATATCATAACAATAATTTTTAGATAAGCCGTCCAATACGGAAATGGATTGCAAGGTATCCTTGGTATATTTAAGTACGCCCTTTCCTACTGTGGATAACCATATATTACCATCCTTATCCTTTGTCATTCCTGAAACATTAATAGGAGCCTGAGACAACTTATGCACCTCTATATTAGCCGAATCTAACATACAAATACCGCTAGACTTAGGTCCGATCCATACCTTCTCATTTTTATCTACATAAACAAAATTGATATTGTTATGAGGTAATTTATTTTCTGTAGTATACTTTTCTACGTGATCATCTTCAGTATCAATGATAAAAAAACCTCCTGACGTGGCTAAATAAATCTTTGAATTTAACAGAGCCATATCATTGATATAATTACCTATTATAGATGAAGTATAATTATATCTTTTAAATTTAAGATCACCATTTTTCCTATAATACAATCCTTTATTCAAAGATGACACCCATAATACACCATCTTTATCGTACTCAAATCCAGTAATTCTATCATTAGGTATTCCCAATGCAGAATCATAATATTCATGATCTGAAAAACAAAACTGATCTGTTTTTAAAACTCCATTATCTAAACCAATCCAAAGTTTATCATTAGTAGCTAAAACAGAAATCGCTTTTTGTTGTTTAAAACCAATGTCCTCCAGATCATAATGAATAAAACTTTCATCCAGAAGAACAGAAATACCTCCTCCATATGATGCAAACCAATAGTTATTTTCTCTATCAGCTAATATACTTTTTATAAAATCATGATTGAGGCCATTAGCTGTTGAGAAATTAAATGACTCCGTAAAAGTTTGAGTCGCATTATCCCAAAATAATTTAATGATTCCTTTACCCCAAGTAGCCAACATCAGGTTTCCATCTTTTTCTTCGAAAATATCTAATATATTTTCCTGCTCTACATCAAACTTTATACAAAGTTGATTATTAGCAAAATGCTCGGCTTTTTTGTTATCATACTTATATAAGTAGAAACCCTCATCCTCAGTAGCAATCCAATACTCTCCTTCAATAGCCCTTCTTTTAACAATTTTATTGATAACAGTAGGAGGTACAACATCTACTTCTTCAAGCGTACGAACTTCATCATCAGGACCTACTTTTAACGTAAACAAACCATCTGAAGTCCCAAGTAAAAAATGAAATTCATCAATACTCGAAATTGAATAATAAAGCTTATTTCCAAATAGTTCTCTATCAAAAAATGTCTTAATCTGCTTATCAGGAGTAATCCTTATAACTCCATTATTTTGTACTGTAGCCCAAATATTACCTGATTCATCCTGACAAATATCTTTTATGGGACTTGTTGCCAATTCTTTTGGTATAACTTTATGAAACCCATCATCATAATAAGATAATGTTCCGTTTCCATGTCCTACCCACAGCACTCCTGTATGATCAACAAATAGTGAATGAACAAAATCAGAAGCTAAAGAATCATTTCTTGTGTAGGTTATAAATCTAAGTCCATCATACCTAACCAATCCTTCGCCTGTACCAATCCAAAGATACCCTCTATCGTCCTGAGCCAGACAATAAACAAAATTTTGAGGCAACCCCATATCCGAATCAAAACTCTTGAAATCGAATGATTGCGAACTAATCTTACAAAAGCCAGAGATAAAAAATAATAGAATAAGTATTTTATTTCGCATAGTATGTTTTTAAATCATTAATAAGATTACTTTTTATGGCTTAATACCTATACTATATTTATATTTTGGAATACCACCGATAGGAACACTATAAAATGGCATCAATTCATCATATTGATTCTTTAAGAATATCACTACATTATTACTTTTAATATGTGCCGTTTTCTTTTTAATCAACTGAATGTCATACGAAGTGTTTTTTTCTGAAGGATGCACTCCATGCATACTTTCACACCAATTATTATCCCCAGAAACCTTTAAAAATTCACCATTTTTAGCTACTGAGATAATTCTGATAAAGCCATCATTATCCCAATCAAAATTAGACTGCTTAACTGCAAGCACTTTATCATCAATAAATGGGTAAATATGTGACACTTCATTCACATCATCATGCAATCGAAATTTATACTTAAAGTAAAAAGCAAATGCACCTTCAACAGGTTGATTTTCTGTAGACAATTGACTCATATACAAACGATATAAATTACCATCATCTCCTCCTATACCTTCAATAATCACTTTAAAAATATACCCACCATAATCAGGAAGATATTCTCCCTCAGTAGGATTGATTGGTCCAAAAGTGTACCACTGCTTTTCATAACGAGCATTTTCGGTAAATGATTTTGTTGCCAATAAAGTTCCACTTCGAAAATTTCCACCTAAGTTAATTTTCATGGCATCTTCATTAGAACAAGCCTCCTTACCACCATAAATACTATATTTCATTCTTGTATCCCACTCTCCTTTTTGCTCATCTAGTTCGCCGCCCACTTCAGGATCATAAACTCGGATAAAAATAGGATCTGTATGATTCTTTGGTACTGAAAAAAAGATAATTTGCGTAAAATCGTTATCTCCCCAGGCTGTATCCCCCTCTTTTCCAAAAGTTACCAGATATGGTATGTTTTCATCAACAGCCGGCACTGGCTGTGCAAATGTTTTAATTGAAAGAAATATTAATAAAAACAATAAAACGTTGTGCTGCATATATTTAATCTTTTATTCTGTTACTACAATTTTACGCTTCGAGGCCATCTTGTTTTTGACATCATCTTCAGCGATTACCCCACATTCAATACTATATGTACCTTTTGTTCGAAAAATATGATTAATAGTTACACCCTTTGCCCTATTATCGTCCCCCAACTTCCAATAATATTGAGCAGGTTTAAAATCCTTTAATACTGATTTTGAAGCTGACAAGGTAACAGGCATATTAACTTTTACAGTATCCGGACAAGTAATATACACCTGTTGAGTTTGCTTTAATTCAAGTTCATATTGAGCTACAGTAAACAAATCAACATTTGCCAATGTATCAACAACACTTAAATGAACATTATACATTCCTGGACCAGGGAAACAATGTCTCACTTCAATTCCATCCATAGATTCTCCATCACCAAAATACCACTTATATTTATACGGTAATGTGTCTGATTTAAATGGTCCATTCTCAAAAAGGGTAAAACAATAATTATCTTCTACTTGATCATTTACATCAGTAAAAGTAGGATATGGATTAGAAAAATGGTAGACATCATCATTCCCCGACCTATTAGAAGCAAAAAAACCTTCTGTTTCTCCGGAATAAATATAACATGAAAAATCGTCTTTGGAAGAATTAATTGGTTGATCTAAATGCACAGGAGTAGTCCATTCGTTTCCATTCCATGATGTATAGAAAATATCTAACCCTCCATCAGAATGATGCATATCCGAAGAGAAATACAATTTTCCTGAAGGGTGATAGAAAGGAAATAGTTCTTGCCCTTCGGTATTTACTTTTTCGCCTAAATTAACAGGCTCAGTCCACTCCCCATCTTTAAAAGTTGATTGATAAATATCTGTTTTACCATAACCCCCATCTTGATTAGAAACATAAAATATAGTATTTCCATCTGGAGTTACTGTTACTTGACCATTTGAGTAGTTTCTTCTTGAATTATATGCAAAAGAAGTGGGTCGACTCCATTTTCCATCATTATTATCTACGATAAATATACCTAACAGATTTTCACGCCCCTTACTACGCTTTATTGTTGAATATTGATTTTGTGTAATAAAAATCCTGCTTTTATCTTTTGTAAAACAAATTGAAGAAGTATTTAATTTACTCAACTTAGCAGAGTTCAGAGCTACTTCTTTTCCAAAATCGTCATTTAATAGAATATCTGCTTTATAGATTCTATATAATCCCTCATCATTTTGATCAAGATATGTTTTTAAAAATTCATGTTTCCTGTTACTGGTGAAATATAAAGTAGAATCAATTACATAAGGTGCAAAATCATTTTTCAATGTGCTATTAGTAGGAATAGCCTCAACCTTAATTTCCTGCGATAGAAGATCAGTACAAAATGGAGATGAAATAATTAAGGTTATTATAATATTATAAAACAACGACTTCATATTCTAAAAGAATTTTGGGTTTGGTGAATGAATCTTATAACCGAAATCGAATTGAAGAGAGACTTCATGTGTTCCGTTGTTATAAGATGCTATTTTTTCCATACTATAATCAAGACTATATGTAAATCGTAACTGAGGATTAATTTGATAACCTAAAATCCCTACAATATCGCCAACAGTTCTGTACGATGCTCCTATCATCAGTGATTTTAATAAAATAGCTGTTGCACTAACATCAACAAAGGTTTCATCATCCATATTTACCCTAAGCAAGGCTGAAGGTTGAATACTAATATTATCTGAGATTTCGTACATATATCCAGCTGTCAGTAAATAATCTATTTTAGTAAAATCAACAGAATTATCTCCTGTAATATATCTATCATGATATAAGAAGGTAGGAACTGAGAATCCTACAAAATACTTGGAATTATACATTGCCGCTCCAAAACCTAAAATCGGAGAACCGCTATTCTCGGTCATTGCAAACGAATTATCCTGCATATCTACAATATCCACATCATTCCAGTTGGTTTTATAATTTACATAACCTGCAGACACTGCTAAACCAACCTTTGAACCATTATTTAATGGTAAACGATAAGTATATGAAAAATTAAAACCTGTATTTGCTGCTATAGCATAACTTTCGTTAAATATTTGGGCTCCTAAGGCAATCTTTTCATTTTTCAATGGAGTATTAACGGTAAATAACGCAGTTGTTGGCGCACCTTCAAACCCCATCCACTGTTTTCGATAAGATCCAAAAATCGACATTACATCATGAGAACCTCCAAAACCTGGATTTATACTATATCTGTTGTACATATATTGACTCATCACAATTTCTCTTTGTCCATAAGATGAAATTGAAACAAGTAATATTAATGTTATTAAAAGATGCTTCATTATGAGTGTGTGTTTCTTTTTAATTTATTGCTTTAGAACAAGGTATTTTTTAACGGGTTTACTTAATTCATCTGCATCAAAAATATAATAATATACTCCTTCTGTTAGTACTTCTCCATCAGTACCTTTCCCATCCCAAGTAATCCTGACATTGTCAGAATAACGTTCTTCATGGACAAGCTTTCCATATTTATCAAATACAACAAACTTAATATTATGTAAATTCTCTGATCCAGGTATCTTAAACTCGTCATTAATAGCATCTCCATTCGGTGAGAAACCGCCAGTTTCAAACAATTCCTTAATTGTAATTATTACCTCCTCTGAAACCGGATCACAAATACTAGCTTCAGAAGGTATAGCAGACCATTGAAACCTATACACACCCGGTATCATTCCCACTACATTTGAAGTTGGGCTATTAGGATTCTCAATAGTAGCATTCCCTTCTAATAATGTCCAAGTGCCATCTCCTTCTATTAGCTCTTTTGCATATAACTGAATATTATCTAAAGCATAAATTGTAGAATCCACTCCTGCATCAACAGGATAAGGAATTGGTTGTATACTTATAGTTACATCTTTAGATGATGAGCATTGACCATTAATTTCATTCCATGTTAAAACATACTCTCCTGATTCATAGGCTGTAAATTTGGTATAAGGATCTTGCTCATCTGCAAACTCGCCATTCGAATCAAAACTCCAATAACCATCTCCAACAGATGGTTTAGCTTCAAGATCAATCTCTCTGCTACATAATTCCAATTGATCCTCCCCGGCATTTGCTTCAGGTTGTTGATCTACAAATGTCTTATAAACTAAATCAGAGTATGTAACTACACAACCATACATCCCTTCAATAGTAGTAAAATGATAATCTGTTTGACTCTGAACTGGAGTAGAAATATCATAAGCTGGATTTAACTCCAATAAAGTACTTCCTTTTGATAACTCAGTTTTAGCATAAGTGTTGGATTCATCATTATATGATACAGTAAAAGGTGCATTACCATTTGCAATATTCAAATTCACATAAGTAGAACTTCCATTACATATTTGATCTTCGTTATTTAATAATTCCAGAACAGGCGGTTCTGCAAATCGCACTTGAACATCATCACTATTACTACAACTCATTTCATCCGAGGTTTCAGTCCAGGTTAAGGTAGTCAATTGATAATTTTCTGAAGTAACTGTTGTATTAGCATTAGTATCATCATTAAAATCTATTCCACTTGATGCCGTTGTCCATTTACCAGTAGTTGCAGAACTAGCTATAGCCTCAAGCATAAATTCTGTCCCACAAACAATTTGATCGTCGCCAGCTTGTGTATTTGGTTTTAGGTCATTTACAACTTGTGTTCCTATTATATCATCATCTTCAGCTTCACATCCATTAGCATCAGTTACCGACAGAATGTAAAACTGATCAGAAACACTTACAGGATATTCAACGTTATCTGTTAATGTTGTCGCATTTTCAGGATATGAGTTCGTGTTATTCTTTATAATATAACTAAACGGAGTATTACCCATAAAATCTACACCAAATGCTACTTTATCCGGATCTCCATCTGTAGAACAAAACTTATACTCTCCTGGAGAATTTAATGTAGCTGTAGGTGACCCCAGAAAATCAATAGTAACCTCATCGGTTACAGTACAAGCTCCATTTATCTCTGTAAGCGTAAATATAACCGTACCTTCTTCATTTTTTGTAAAGGTGGATGTAGGTGAGTTAATATCAGAATAGTTTCCTACACTAGTCAGATCATTCCAATAGAAAGTATGAGTAGGGTCACTCACCGTTCCTTGGAGTGTGTATTCATAGCCACATATTTCATCATTGGGTCCCGCATTTGGGATTGGCTTTTGATCTATCTTTATATTCATTGAACCACTCACAAGATCAGAACCCGAATTTAATTTAGTTGTATGATTTAAAGGCTCAATCTGATAATTATTATCATAAACCTTTAAAATATTGACATCATCTGTTGTTGATTGTGTTATTTCGAAAGTATACTCATAATCTGATATTGTTTGTAAACCAGTGCTTTCATCAAAACCAACCGTTTGATAATCACCTCCTATTTCATAATAAATTGCAAAAGGGGGCTCTCCCGTAAATTGAATTGTAATGTCTGCAGTACCACTTTCACAAAATTCTACATCATCACTAACTATTGTAACAGTTGGGTAAGGTGGATCTTGAGCATTTATATTTATAAATATGAGGTTAAAAGCAAAAAACAGAAGAAAGTGAAGTATATTTTTCATACAATGAGGCTATAGCTGTTTCGAACTATACAAACATAGTCATTTTGTATGAATATGCATACCTTATACATGTACACGATTTATCTATTAATACAACAAAATAGACTCTTTATCAAAAATAATCCAATGTTTAATAAATATTCCACTTAATACATTAATAGTTAGGTCAAAACATTACCTGAATTTCAAATATTTCCTAACTAATACAAGGTTACCCTCTAGTTTTTTACATTTTAAGTAGGTAAATACCAAATTACAAATTACTACCCTCCATCAGAAGATATTCACTCAAAAAAATATCTATAAATCGTAAATTGTTCTTGCTTTAGGTTTTTCTTTTCTCATCTTCTTATATCTCCATTCGTTATATGTTTCTGAGAACATTGGAACAAAGTTTTCTTCGGGCCCTGGGGCTGGTGCAAAAATGAGATTTCCTTCGGGATCTATTAAATAATACGTAGGAAACGCTTTAATGTCATAATCTAACAACACCTTGGCATTATGTGAAAAGTGGAGAAAATTCCATTTATACTTATGTTTCTTCACAAACTCATATGCTTTATCCGGATCCTCATCAGTAAGAATAGTTACAATTACCATGTCCTTTTTAAACATTTCTGCAAACTGACTTAAAATTTGAAAATCCTTTTTACATGCATAATTTTCTGTATTCGCAAAGTTCAGATAAATAAACTTTCCATGAAAGTCTTTTAACTCACGACTTTTACCAGACAATGTTGTTAGTGAAAATGAGGGGGCTAATAAGCCAACTCGTAGTTTGGTAAACTTATGAAATATATCGCCTGCTATTTCCTTATTTATATCACTATTACATTCCTCGGATGCTTTTTTCATTAAGGTAATAATCTTTTCTTTATTGTAATTACCTGAATAAAATCCATCATACAAACCTTTTATGACAACCAATTCGGTTAAAGTTCTATTGTAAAAAAGAGAATCCTTTCCAAAGGCTATAGCTAAACTATCAAAAGACTCCACATTTGGCCACATATTTTTAACTTTTTCTCCTTCTTTTGAGTTAAAGTAAGAATAAAAGAAGTTTGAAAACACCTGATTAAAAGCTTCCCAATAAGGATCTAGAGAATACTGTACCGGAACATGACTAAAGTTGTCATTGATAAGTTTTCGCTTTTGATTTGAGTTTATAAAGTTTTTAAGATTGATATAACTATACGATTTATATTGCTGAAACCAACTATTTTTTGAAGCAGGAAATTCAGCTTCTGTTTCATCAATAATTTGATAGGCTAACTTTTTATTATTTGTCAATACAATCTTCTTAATATTATCTGCAAATTTTTGATTGTAAGACAAATTAAATTTTTTGATATCCCTATTTAAATCTACACTATTTTCATTCTTAACACCAAGTAAAATAGGTTCAGGAATAAAGAATGGATTTAATTTATTTTCCTCCTTCATAGGTTTATAAGGAGGTAGTTCTATATTATAAGACTTACCTGGTTCTACAAATAAATAACCTTGCATTTCGCCAAGGTTGATATAGATTTTAGTTACATCATCTACGAAAAAGGAAGTTATAAAATCACCTCTTTTGCTTACTCTAAAAGACCTTAAGTCCTTAAAGTCTCTGGTAATATAATTACTTTGCCGTTGAACAGTAAGGTTCATATTTGCATATTCAACAGCACTACCATAAATAGTAACACTATCTAACCTCTCTGCCTTACCCCACTGTGCAATTAGTATAACAAATATGAGAACGATATACCTCATTATTTCTCCTGCATATTATAATTTTTCATCTTTTCATAAATTCTCTCAGGAATAAATTTACTAGGATCTCCTTTATGTCTGATGATATCGCGAACAATTGATGAATTTACTGGCGTATGTTCTGGTGTTGTAAGTAGAAAAACAGACTCAATTGCGGTCATAGCTTTATTTACTTGTGCTATTGCCCTTTCGTATTCAAAATCTGCTGCAGTTCGAATACCTCTTAATATAAATCCTGCATTACATTCTTTGGCAAAATCAACAGTAAGTCCTTCGTATTTCCCCACCTTTACTTTGGGTTCATCTTTAAACAGATATTCAACCCAATCTACCCTGGTATCCACGGGATAAAAATCTTGCTTATTTGAGTTATAACCTATACCAATAATAATCTCGTCAAACAAACCAACCGCTCGTTGTACTATATTTTCATGACCTATTGTAAAAGGATCAAAAGATCCCGGAAATATCGCAACACGTTTCATTAACTCTCTCTTAAATTTTTATCAAAGAATATTTAATCGGCATAAAGTTGTGAAAATACTTTCAGCACTCAAAACCTACTTACCAAAACTTTATTTTTATTGTAGCAAAAGTAGCCATGCGTAATAAGATTAAACCGTGTTTAAACCTGCTAATATTAGTATCGCCATACTTACGCTCTTTATACCTAATTGGTAGATCAACAATTTTATGATTCAACTTATAAGCACCAAAAAGCAAATCAAAATCTCCAAATGGATCAAACTCTCCAAAAAACTTACGATTTGCCGCTAACTTTTCATAATCCCAACGAAACATTACTTTGGTTCCACAAAGCGTATCTTTTATGGGACGTTCTAGTATATAGCTAAAGAATTTACTAAAGAAATGGTTACCCATTGTATTTAAAGGACGCATTGCATTCTTTTCCATAGGATAAACCAATCGTACTCCATTTATAAACTCCCCTTTTCCAGTTGTAATAGCATGATAAAATTTTGGCAAATCTTCAGGAGGAACAGTAAGGTCTGCATCCAGAATCATTAGGATATCACACGCAGCAGCAGCAAATCCTTTACGAACAGCATCTCCTTTTCCTTTACCATCCTGCTGCATAATCTTAATATCATACTGCCCTTCATATTTCTTTTGCACACTCTGTATTGTTTCCCAGGTATCATCAGTTGAATTTCCTTCAACAAAAATAATCTCTGTATGCTTCCCTAATTTAGGAATACGCTGTATGGCTTGCTCTATATTTCCACTTTCATTTCGTGCAGGAATAATTACAGATGTAGAATACTTATTATCTATCTCTTCCTGCGTTAATGTTTTGGGAATTGGACGTGCAAAAACAAATTGATTTAAACCCAATAAATTAAACAGTGGCAAGCGACTTAAAAATCGATTTACAAAACCAGAAAGCAATGGAATATTATACGGCAACAACATACTTCTATTGGCCTTATATGTTTCAAATCCTGCTAGATACAATAAATTTTGAATATCCTGAGACGATAACCAATTTTGTTTTGGGGATTTTCTTTTGATCCTAATAAATTCTGCAAAACGAATAATTGGTTCCCACATTCGGCTATAATAGGTTACGATCAACCTGGTTTTATCATGGATAACATTTTGCACCTGATTAAAAACTTGTTCTATATCTGGTAATAAACCAATCAAATTTGACATGACTACAACATCATATTTATCATCAAGATTTAATTCCTCTGCAGCCATTTCATGAAATCGAATACCCGGGAACTGTTCCTTTGCTATTTTTATCATAGCGGGTGAAAAATCAACACCTGTTTTTTCTTTTGCATTAATAGCATTTAATAGGTCTCCACCTCCACAACCAACTTCAAGTACACTACTTTCTGGATGAATAAAATAATTACAATATTTAGATATTGAATTCCAATAATAAGCACGTCGCTTTCGGTACTTCACCCACTTACAAGCAAATTGCTCCCAATAATTTCTAATTTCAGAACTATATAAATGCATTTCTTTACTTACTTTCCTGGTTTGAATTTACAGTTGGATTATTTAATTGTGAATAATCAATTTCAAAAAGATAAGCAGGTTCTTTACCTCCATACTTTTTAACCAGTTTAAACATCTTCGGATATTCCTTCACTATTACCGACATATATCTCTTGATTGTATTAATGGTTTGCCCAGTAAACACATGAGGATTTTTTCGTAAACTTGCTACAATAATATGAGTTACATTTCGATCCTTTAGCTGCTGAACCAAATCTTCAGCAGAACCTTCAGGTATACGATACACTCCATAAAATTTACGCCCCTTAGCATAGATTCGTGCAATATTTGGCTTTCTACAAGCTACATATGTATTTTCACTTGACAGATTTCCTTTTACAAAATCTACCATTTGCAAATAACTAACCCAATCAGGAGTAAACCCGGCAAACTTATCACCTCGTATATTCTTTGACAAAGTTTTAAGATCCATATTATTATACCCTCTTACAGATACTAAACCTAAGGATAAAACTAAAATCAAAAAGAAGAACTTTCTGACTAAAACAACATTCTTTTCTTTTGAAACTTTGATGACTGTCGAAACTAAAAACAAAATTACAAAAGGAACATATGGAATAATCAATCGATATTGATCCCATAATTTTTGTAATGAAAAAAAAGTCATTCCCAGTATTATTGCCAAATATACCGAAGTAAAGAATAATTGCTTATTTCTTTTAGGAAACCAGAAAAATCCTAACAGGAATAGCACATATAACAAGATTGTAACTGCTGAGTTTGTTGTGTTTTTTTGTCCAGACTTAAATCCTAAAACTCGCATAAAATGCTTTGACAAATATAGGTTTGAGTTATCTTTAAATCTCTGAATAAACCCTGAAAAATCTTCTCTTCCCTGACTTTTATCGTAGGGATGTTTATTCAACAATTGAGTAGTTTGTTTACCTGTGGTTGGAGGAAGATCCCATACTACACTTTTCACTCCGATAAAAAATGTCATTAGCACAGTAAATCCAACAATTAAAAACAGTGCTTTTTTGAATTCCCTATACACCAGAAAAAACACCAACAGCGCTAAAATAGCACCAATACCTATAGTTTTGGTAAGAAACATTAAAACCGCAGAAACAACAATTGGAATAATCACCTTTAATTCACTCTTCCAATTCTGAACCGAAGTATTTTCATCTGCTTCAACAACTTTAAAAACATAATAAAACATACCTATTTGAAGCAACATAAAAAACGCTTCAGAGAAGGTTTGACTTGAAAAAAACAGAAAATAATGATTTAGACTCATTATTCCCATTGTAAAAAACAAACTGGTATATGATATTTTATCTTTGAAGGTTTTATAGAACCAAATAAACGAACCCAACAAAAACAAAAACGATGTTAATTTTAGGAGTATTACATTCATTCCGAAAACTCCTACAAATAACGAAAGCACTATTGGATAAAGAGGCCCCTGATAATCCGGAAATTTTCCTGAACTCCAAAAGTTTATTGCTCGTGTAATGTATGTTGAATCATCACCTGTAATACTTACACGTACATTAAAAAACAAAAAGCTCAATACAACAAAAACACCTATTAATATGTAAAAAATTAAAGCTGACCGATCTCTTAGCCAGCTTTCTATTTTATCATCCATCAGGATAGTCTTATCCTTAGATTGATTATTACCCATTTAAACAAAATTTATTCAATTTCTTTTTTCCGATACGCATTTACAAATAATATATTACCCATATTATCATACTTTGTAAATCTATCACTTCCTTTTTTTATATCTTCCGATGAAAAGCCAAGTATGGTTAAATCAGCATCATGACTTTGTTTTTTAACAATGCTTTCTTTATGATCTCCTTCTTTAAAAGGCACCATAGTAACATTTCCCGGTGCAATTGGTAAACGTCCTGACTTAATTCTATCCAACCATTTTTTCCTTTCTTCTTCTGTTTCATGTGCAGGAACGAGCGAATATATCTTAATACAACCTTTTTTCCAATCCGGATGTCCTAAAATAATATATGCCAACAATACCATTAAGTTTGCATTATGAAAATCATGACGCCCAATCCAAACATGAATCTCTTTCTTATAGCCAAAACCTTTTAATGAGGTATTTAAAAAACATACATCCATTTTACACGAATCAAATAAAACGTAATTTTCTAAAGCATTTTTTAAAGACTCTGGTTTATCACTAGGGAATTCAAATAAAATAAGATTACTTCCTTTCCCGGATATCCCTGATAATTGAATAACCTGAGCTATTGCAGACGTATATGAAGGACTAATAACAGTATCAATATATACGCGTGTATTGCTGCCCTTAGCTCTCGTTATCAGTCTATCTAAGGTTTTTTTAGATTGATGATAAGTAGTACTATTTAAAAAACCTTCCACATAATGTATATAGGTTCCAAATCCGTATTTGTGAGATATCCAGCCTAACAAATCAAAAGCACTCTGTCTTTCAAACGAATCAGCACTTACACACACTGCAAACGGGCGCCAATTATATTCCTGCTCTTCCTTATTTGCTTGTTGAACAAAAATTTGAATCTGACGACTCATTTGAAAAACTACGCCTTTAAACAACTTTTCCAATCCTCTTTTTTCTGGCCTGTATTTACTTATAATTAAATAAATTACCACCATGATCAATATGGATATAATGGCATATGTAAGATTCATTTTAAACATCAGCCAAAAGGACAACAAAGCACCTGCTAATGAATAATACCAATTATTCAATTTAAAAGTAGGTCGATATGATGGATCTGCTGCAAAATGTTCCAAAAAACTAATTAAACAAATCGCACCATAGGTAACCATAAAAAACATAGAAATAATTTGCGCTACAAAGTTTACATCACCTATAATTACGAAAAAATAAGCAATAGCAATTGTAACCAAAGTTCCATTAACTGGATCATTATCTTTTACTTTACCTTTTGAAAACCATTTGTTCAAATTTGGGTAAGGGAAAATATTATCGAATCCAATAGCCTGAAGTGTTCTAGGAGCAACAAGGATAGATCCAATGGCAGAAGACAGCGTTGCAGCAGCTAATCCTATCGGAATAATAGGTCCCCAAATGGCAACTCTTTGCATAATTAACTGATCTCCTGCTAACTCATCAGGTGTTGCTGATATGGTCAGCTTATAAGCAATAGCAACATAAACTACCATACCTACAAGAGTCGCCCATAAAGTCCCTTTGGGAATGGATTTTTTAGGATCTCTTAAATCACCTGATAAACCAAGACCGGCTGCGATACCTGTAAATGCAGGGAAGATGATTGTAAAAACATAAAAGAAACTCTCTGGATTTTGAGTTGTTTCACTAAACAGAAATGTAGGATTTTCGGATGTAGAAGTACCCATAAAAAATAGAATAATGGATAAGAACAAAATTCCTACCACCACATAAAGTGCCTTCATTCCTATATTTGCACCTCTTATAACTACTATAATACTTAATAGCGTCATCATAATTAAAGTAACAGCCTTTTTAAAAGTCGCTGCATCAATTGCAAAGGGAACATAGGGAAGAACGGCATCAAAAGCCTCTCCAAAGGCTATAATATAAAAAGCTACACTAATGGCTTGAGAAAGGTAAAGGGCAATTCCAATAGCTCCACCTATATTTAAACCAAAGGATCTGGAAATAATATAATAAGCACCACCACCCTGAACCTTTTGATTTGTGGCAATTTCAGCCACAGCTAAAGCTGTGGGAATAGTCACCAAATGACCAATAATTATTATTGTTATTACTCCTAAAAAACCTACATGACCAACAGCCCAACCAAATCTTAAAAAAAGAATTGCTCCTAGAATAGTAGAAATTGCCGTCATAAATACCGGCATTGAACCAAAGGTTGCATTTGGATTTGTAACTGCTTTTTGCATAACCTCTATTTTTGGAATCTTCTATTCAAAAATAGAAAAAAAATAACAAGGTCACGATTTTAATTTAAACAGCTAAATAACATGAGATAATTCATAAAATGAATCTTGACCAATTGTTTAAAAATGTTTATCTTGCAAGTATTCTTAATAGGTTTAGATTACACAGAAATCTTTGAGGAAGCCGGAAAATCAGGGGTGTTTTTCCGGCTTTTTTAATGCTCATTCCCAAACAAATAGAAAAATCTCTCATCTTCAACTTTTTTCTTATTTTTGCCGAAACCCAATTTAAGAAATATGAATTCAATAACACCATTATCAAATTCCAAACAAATCCTATTAGGCGTTCAATTTTTATTTGTTGCTTTCGGTGCAACAGTACTCGTTCCTCTGTTAGTTGGTATTAATCCATCAATTGCTTTACTTTCTGCAGGGGTAGGCACTCTAATTTTCCACTTAATTACTAAAGGAAAAGTCCCGGTTTTTTTAGGTAGTAGTTTCGCTTTTATTGCCCCGATCACTATGGCAACAGAAAAGTTTGGCTTTGCAGGAACTTTATCTGGAATTATTGCTGTTGGTATCGTTTATTCATTGGTCTCTTTTTTAATAAAATTGAGAGGAGTAAACTTTATTAAGAAAATCTTTCCTTCTATTGTTGTTGGACCTGTAATTATGGTTATTGGTCTTTCCTTAGCATCAACTGCAGTTGATATGGCCAAAACAAACTGGATAATTGCCGGCGTATCATTACTTGCTGCTGTTATATCTGTAGTTTACTTTAAAGGAATAATAAAATTAATTCCGGTATTTATTGGAATTATAGTAGGTTACCTAACATCTTTTGCAATGGGAGAAATAGACTTTACGCCTATTAAAGAGGCTGCCTGGTTCCAATTACCCGATGTAACATTGCCTACTTTTAGCTGGGAAGCAATATTATTTATGATACCGGTTGCTATTGCTCCTTTAATTGAACATGTTGGAGATATTTATGCTATTAGCGCTATTGCAGAAAAAGATTTTATTAAAGATCCAGGTTTAAACAGAACCATGCTTGGAGATGGTATTGCAACTAGTTTTGCTGGTTTAATCGGAAGTGTACCTAATACTACCTACTCTGAAGTAACTGGAGCTATTGAATTAACAAAAGTTACAAACCCAAGAATTTTAAGAATTGCAGCCATTACAGCTATTGTTTTTTCGCTAATTGGTAAAGTTAGTGGTTTCTTAAAATCAATTCCAACAGAAGTACTTGGCGGAATTATGCTATTATTATTTGGTATGATTTCAAGTGTAGGTATAAAAACTTTAATCGAATCAAAATCTGATTTTCATAAAACACGAAATCTAGTTATTGTTTCCATCATCCTAACAGTAGGAGTTGGTAAAGCATCTATCGATTTTGGATCATTTTCTTTATCTGGAATTGGATTGGCTTCTGTAGTTGGAGTAATATTAAACCTAATATTACCTGGCAAATCAAAAGAAGTTCATATGGAAAACACTACTGAAGAAAATTAATATAATTATCCCCCTCTTTTTACTTAAAATCAGAGGGGTTTATTTTTGTTTTAAGTCTTCAATATCTTTAATAGGTCTAATCCAAATATCAAGAAATTTTCCTTCATTAAGGAGTTTCTTTTTAATTACAAGAGAAGATCTATAACCATCAAACTCACCAAATACATATCTGGTAAATCCATCAACACATTTAATCTCCTGAACGTTCTTAACCCCTCGTTTAGTAAAAAAATCAAGATCCTTTAATGGTCCTTTTTCCAAGGCCATCAACTGAATAGTATAACCTTTTTTAGTACTTGGTATATATATATTATTTTTATCTACCACAGTTGTTTTAGATTTTACATCTTGAGCTGTTTTTCTAATCTCGGTTTTCTCAACCCGGACTATTTTTTCATTACTCTGCTTTTCTTTCTCTAACTGAGCTCTTGTTTCTGTTTTTAATGTTTTCCCAACAGCTTCATTCTTTTCATTTATATTTTTAACAGATGCAGTCTTCTCATTTTTTATATCAGTTATTCTATCCATCTTTTCCAATGGAGCATCCATTACAACATCTTTAAATAAAACAGGTAGCTTTTTTTTCTGATAATTCATTTCAGGAGTCACATCAACATATCCAACTTCTTTAACACTCTCATCAGAGTTGGTTTGTTCAATTTCATATTCATACCCCACTTCCAAAAACATCATGTATTTTCCATTAGTAGGATTTGGCCGATAATCTCCAACCAGACGCTTGTCCTTTCTTCGTGTAACCAGCAGTCTAACATCTTTCATATTATCGCCAAATATTTCATCTATTTGCCCCTCAACTACAGCCAACTCTGTATTATCATCTGATTCAAATGTAACCTGATAAATATCTGATCCTCCATAGTTATCATCAAACTTGGATGATGCATAATAGGCATGACTTTTATTAACTGTTGGCACAAAAAAGAAATCGTCATCTGGAGTGTTGATCGGATAACCAAGATTTACAGGTCTGCTCCATGTTGAATCTGGATTCATTTGTGCATAAAACACATCGAGCCTACCCATTGAATTATGACCTTCTGATGAAAAATACAATGTTTTACCATCATAGTGAATCATTGGAGTTTCTTCATCATATTCAGTATTGATATTAGGACCAAGGTTCTTTGGTTCTCCCCAGGTTCCATCAGGATTCTTTTTGCACATATAAATATCGATACCCCCTAAACCACCTTCTCTATCACTGGTAAAAAACAAGGTACTTTTATCTGCTGACAACGAGCCATGAGTTTCCTGTGCAAAACTATTTATTGGATATGGTAACTTTTCTGGTTCTGACCAGTTTTTACCATCAAAATGACTGATATATAAACTCTTGCCGTGAACATCATTTCTAAACAAAACCATATCATCTCCATCAGGTGATAGTGAAGCTGCTGCTTCGTGCTCATTTTGTTTGAAAAAAACTTTTAATAAGCGGGCACTTTCCCAATTTTTAGCAGACAACGGAACTGAATATATCTTCTCAGCATACTGTCCATCAGGCAACAAAGACAATTTCATCCAATTTCTGCGTGAGGTAAAGAATAATTCGCTCTCACTCACACACACCAGAGGACTATGATCATCGTACATTGAATTTACCTCAGATCCCATATTTTGAACTGTGATATCTACCGGATGTTGCAAAAAGAAATTGGCGTTGTGACAAATCTGAATTTCATACTCTAACTCCTTCATCAACAACGTATCTTCTTCGGGAACATTTACAAGAAGATCTTCATAAATTTTAATTGCTTTGAGTGGTTTCAATAAAACCTGATAAGCTTTACCAATAGACATACCAAATTCTCTACCAAAATAACCACTCTTCTGATCTTCTGTTAGAATATTCATTCCTCTATTTAAGTACATTACGGCAGTATCCGCCCCATCAGAAGTATTTAAATAGCATAAACCTATATTAAAAAGAGCATCAAGATCTTTAGGGTCATTTTTGAGGAGTACTTTAAAATTACTGATGGCATCTTTATAATTTCCCTCATCGGCAAGATACATAGCCCTTTTAAATAACTTTGAGTTATGCGACCGGGATTTTGTCTGAGCAAAAATACTACTACAAACAATGCTAAATATTATAAAAACTATAAAAGATCTTTTCATGTTACCGCCAATTTCCACAAACGACTGATATAAAATACAATATAAGAACTTTCATTCTTTTATGTAAATGCTACAGCCCTTTGTTTACGGTAAAACTAACAAAAATACTAGTGTATCACTAACGTTACCTTTTAACGGCAACCCTAAAATAGTCATAAAACACTAGATGATTGACAGTTGTATTTTTTCCATTTTATGGAATATATTAATAACTAATGAATAAAATATATATTTAATCACTCAACAACACTAATCTTTTAGCACAAAACCCACTGTTGGCACATTTTCTATTGAGATATTCTCATCACCTTTTAGATATTTACGAAGTTTTGCAATAAAAACATCCAGGCTTCTACTATTAAAATAATCATTATCGCCCCACAAAGTATTCAAAATATCATCACGCTTTACTAATTGATTTTTTGAAGAAGCTAATATTTTAAGAACTTCATTTTCTTTAAAAGTTAATCGTTTTGATTCGTTGTCAGTTTTCAATAACTGGTTTTTATGATCGAAAGTATAAATTCCAATGGTGAAAAATTCAGGACATGTAATTTGCTCGATGTTTTGATCGCATCTCGCCATAATAGCTCTAATTCGGCATAACAATTCATCTTCATCAAATGGTTTAACAATATAATCATCAACACCAAGATTAAAACCTCTAATTTTGTCCTCTTTAAATGTTTTTGCAGTAAGAAATACAATAGGTACCTTTTTATCTTTTGATCGGATTTTTTCAGCTATTGAAAATCCATCTAAACCAGGAAGCATAACATCAAGTATACAAAAATCAAACTTGTAATTACTAAAGGCATTTACACCTAATATTCCATCCTTATATAACTTAACGTCAAATCCATTCGACTCAAGAAACTCTACCAACAGAAATCCCATGGTAGTATCGTCTTCAACAAGCAGAATTTTTTTTGCTTCCATATTTAAACTTCATTAATTTTTAGTGTAATAATAAAAGCACTTCCATTATCTATCTCACTTTTTATTCTTATACTTCCATTAAGTTTATCAACAACTTTTTTCACAAAATTAAGTCCTAAACCAAAGCCTTTAATATCATGTAAATTACCTGTAGATACTCTGTAATACTTTTCAAATACCTTACTATGTTCTATTGATGGAATACCAATTCCGTTATCTTTAACAATAATAACTAATTTATTGTTTCTGTTATAAGTTTTTATACTTATAATTGGGGCAACCTTAGTATATTTAATTGCATTATCTAATAGATTTAAGAAAGCATGTTTCAAATACTTTTCATCACCCGTAATAATACATTTATCTGCCAAAAGATCTAAATTCACAGATCCTTGCTTTTCTTCCATTAACGACTGATACATATCAACGCATGAATGCAGTACTTCATGTACGTTAACATTTTGGGTTTCGCCAGGCTCTGAAGACAAGAGAACAACATCCAAAATATCATTAACATGTTGACTTAACTTTGAATTTTCTTCCTGAATTAACGATGCATACTGAAGTATCTTGCTCGAATCTTCTACATTTGAATTCACTTTTTTCTTGATTAATCCTGTTGCAAATTTAATATTGGCCAATGGAGTTTGAAATTCGTGAACCATGTTATCAATAAAATCTTTTGTATTAACTAATATCGATTGTTCCTTAGCAAACATTCTATAAATTACTACAAAAGAAATCATTACAAATATAATAGCTGCTATAGATAGATAGAATAAAATCCCCAATTGCGCAAAAATAAACTTACTTTGATCAGGAAACTCTATTTGTAGTTTTATCCCATTTTGTGCCAACAAACCATTTAATGATTGCTCATAACAAGAAATACAAATTTTATCCTTTACACTATCGTTTTCATTAATAAAATCAAATTGATAGTCTAACCTAATTTTATGGATATACAAATTAGACTGTATTATGCTATCTACTTTATGGAAGTTAATATACTGAACATCACTTGAGCATTTATTCCCACAAACATAATTATGCATATTATGGCATTGATTTGCTTCACGTGCAATTTCATTGCGAGCTTCTCTTAATGCTAATACCACTCGATGATTAAAATGCTTTTGTTCTAATTTGGCAGATTTAACTAAAAACATAATCTGCATAATTACCAAGCTTAAAAGTACCCAAAAGGTTAATGCTGCTAACCACTCCTGTCTAACTTTCTTTTTTACCATTTAAACCTATTGTTACCTTTTGTGTTACTATTATTCAAAGTGATTACAAAAATAGAAATAATTAAGTACAGACATACGTAAATTAACAACTCGTTAACACGGATTAACAAGACAATAACAAGAACATATTAATAATCATATCATATTTGTATAAAGTAATATTTTATCAATTTAAATTAAAAATTATGAAGAAGTCAATAGCAGTATCATTCTTATTTTTGTTCATGGTTGCAATCGCATCTCCAGTAATGGCATCAGAAAATACTCAGGAACCACAAAAAACTGAAAAAAAATGCTGTTCTAAAGAAGCTAAAAAAGAGTGTTGCAAAAAAGAGGCTAAAAAAGAATGCTGTTCAAAAGAAAAGAAAAGTGAATGCAAAAAAGCTAAAGCTGAAAGCGAAAAAAAATAGGCTTAATTGTAAAATTAAAACATAAGAAGCTACATACTGAGTATGTGGCTTTTTTCATGCTTTCTTATACTAACTATGTATATTAATAACAAATCTACACAAGCTATACATAACGAGCAATTAAGAGTATTCTCCTATCATAAAGCAATATTTAAAATTTATAACGTTTATTAACTTTCTAAAGTCAAAATTGGCATCACTTATTCTCTACATTTAATCAATTAATCTTAATTTTGTTGACAACAGCAAAAGTACTACTTGGATATTTTATTGCTTTACATTGTATTGTGAGTCTCTTTCAATTCACAATACAAACTAAGAAACACTAGTATGTTAAAACAAAGTTTACAGCAAAAGTTACTTCAAAAACTATCACCTATGCAAATTCAGGTGATAAAGCTTCTGGAAATTCCGGCGGCTCAGTTGGAGCAACGTATAAAAAAAGAGATTGAGGAAAATCCTGTCTTAGAACTTGACGGTGAAGGTCGTAATAACGACGATATGGATGAACCGGAAGTAAAAGAATCAGAAGTTGAAAAGGATGAACTTTCAATTGATGAGTATATACAAAACGAAGACATACCAGCATACAAGTTACAAGCACGTAACTTTTCAAAAGACGACAAGCATGAAGATATTCCATTCTCTGATGGCACAACTTTTCATGAATTCCTTACAGATCAACTTGGTTTAAGAATTTTAGATGAGCGCCAGCAGTTATTAGCCGAACATATTGTTGGAAACATTGATGAAGACGGCTACTTAAGAAGAGAAATTGACGAAATAATTGACGATATTGCTTTTAGTCAGAACATTGAGTTTGACGAAAAAGAAGCTCTTGATGTTTTAGAAATAGTTCAGGATTTTGACCCGGCTGGAGTAGCGGCTAGAGATCTTCAGGAATGTTTGTTATTACAATTAAATAAAAAGGACAGATCTTTTCCGGATGTTGATAATGCTTATAATATAATAAAATATCATTTCGAGGAATTTACGAAGAAGCATTACGAAAAGATAACAAAGAGACTTCATCTGGAAGAAGATGAAGTAAAAGATGCTTTGGAAGAGATATTGAAGCTTAATCCAAAACCAGGAAGCTCCTACAGTAATCCGATGACAAAAACTGTTCAGCACATCATACCTGATTTTATTTTAGAAATCAAAAATGGTAAACCTGAATTATCATTAAATACCAGAAATGTACCGGAGTTGAGAATTAGTCAAACTTATTCAAACATGTTGGAAGATTATGCTGGTAACAAACGAAATCAAACCAAGGATAAAAAGGATGCTGTAATATTTGTAAAACAAAAACTAGATTCGGCAAAGTGGTTTATTGATGCAATAAAGCAAAGACAAAACACACTCATGAATACGATGCATGCTATTTTAGAGTATCAGAAGGAATACTTTGAAGAAGGCGATGAAACAAAGTTGAAACCAATGATATTAAAGGATATTGCAGAAAAAACAAATCTCGACATCTCAACGATTTCAAGGGTTTCAAATAGTAAGTATATCCAGACTCATTTTGGGATTTTTCCGCTGAAATCATTCTTTTCTGAAGGTATGCAAACGGATTCCGGAGAGGAAGTTTCTACTCGGGAAATTAAAAAAATACTTTCAGAATGCATTGAAAATGAAGACAAACGCAAACCTTTAACAGACGATAAACTTTCACAAATATTGAAAGAAAAATCGTATAACATTGCCCGACGAACAGTTGCTAAATATAGAGAGCAATTAAATATACCTGTTGCCAGATTAAGGAAAGAGCTTTAAAACTCAAAGATATTTAATGGATGGTAGAAATATTTCTTCTACAATCCATTATTCATAAATTTCAATTTTATATGCAAAAAAAAATTGCTTCAATCATATCAACTTTGCTTCACCCAATATTGATGCCAACAATCGGCTTATTAATTATTTTCAGCACTCAAAGTCATATCACTTTTTTACCATTTGAATACAGACGTTTAGTAACAATTATTGTGTTAATAAGCACTTGTATTCTTCCTTTAAGTGTTATCCCTATATTTATACAAACTAAAATTATTAAATCCATCCATATGGATTCTTCTAAGGAAAGAATACTTCCTTTAATGGTAACTGGCCTATTCTTTATACTGGGTTATTACTTTCTTAAGAAATTTCAGCTTCCTAGTTTCATTCCACTATTTTTTCTTGGTACACTTGTGGCTCTGATAATTTCACTTGCTATTTCATTTTTCTGGAAAATTAGTATTCACATGGTTGGCATCGGAGGAATTATAGGAGCATTAATTGCCATGTACATTAAATATGGTGTTAACACCAATATGTGGCTGTTAATTTGTATTGGTATTGCCGGTATAGTTGGTACATGCAGACTTATTTTAAATGCTCATAATCCATACCAGATTTATGCAGGTTTATTCTTGGGCACAACATCCATCTGTTGTGTTGTAATGTTATAATCTAATAAGATCAACCAATCTATTATAAGTTTAAAAGCCTTTATCCGTAAAAATAAAGGCTTCGTCTTATGTATAAGTCTATATATCTGCTTAGTTCAGCACAAAAAAATTAGAGTAAGATATAATAACATCAAACCTCCCATAAGAAAACGCAACAGGCTCTTCATCAACAAGCGCTTTAAATTCAAATACACCTGAAAGAATCACACCACTTTCTGCTTCATCCACAGTTAAACGTTGAGCTTTTTTAAAAACAAACTGACCAGTTAAAATTTCTATAGATTCATCTCTACCATTATCTTCTATAGCAACTTCAACATGCTCTCCATTAAGATCAATTACCTGACCATTCAAATCAAGTAAATCATATTCATCTTCGGGCAAAAAGTTATCCAAAGTCAACTTGATATTAAAATCCTCATAATAATCTTTTCGACCACTAAAATTAAAAGAACACTTTCCACTACTCACAATCACCTTCAATGGGTAATCAGTTGTATTATTTGTAACTACATCCCTATCATATCTTACTCCAAATGTATTATATCCATATTCAGAATAGATAGGTAAACCAGGTACTTCAGGATCTTCAACAAAAACCGATTCTTCTAAATACAAATCATCGTCTGTACAGCTTGATGCATAAACAAGCATTAATAATATAACTGGAAATAAATATTTCATTTTAATTATCTTTAAAGTGGCAATAAAACATTTAATTGAAAACTAAATCCAACCTCAGAAGTAGTAATACTACTTGGTTCATCGGATAATAATACTGTTGGGCCAATTTCTAAATTTAAATTAGGCTGTCCAACCTTACCAAGCTTCACACCTCCTCTAAAATCAAAGGTTGTATATAACTTTGCAGGATCGCTAAATAGTTTTCCAACTCTGTCATTATATTTTTTCATTAGAGGATTAATAAAATCAGCATCAATCTTATGATCTAACAAAAAATTAAAAGTTAAACCTGATTTTATATAAAGATTAACAAAATGATCAGATAAAGGAATATATTTTAATCCAATGGGGATACCTGCATAGTGGGACTTCTGATCAAAGCCCTTAACTTTTAGATATTCTACTCCCTGATTTCCCTCGCTAATATTCACCATCATAAATTCTGAAGAACTATAATCGTCAGAATCCATACCGCTAATCGTTTGGGAATAGTTAAGCCCTGAAACAATAGCAAGTCTGTTATCCAGCAGCCTCCTTTCAATACTCACGCCTAAATTCCATGAATAAAATGTACCTTCAACATAGTCGAAATAATATTCATTCCATTGCTCATTGTCTCTTCTAATAAAATTCTGATTCTTAAGTTCGGTATCTAAAGAAGGGGTAATACTTGTAGAAAGTCCCCAATACCATTTGTTGTTTTTTTCTTTTTCCTGGGCTTCTGTCATCAAACAAATACCAGTTAAAAAAAGAATTACTGCAAGCAGATAAAATCTCTTCATTTTTAAAATTAAGTTTGACTATTTTGTTATATCGCTATCAAATATAAAACATTATCTTATACAAGACCACTTTCGACAAAAATAGTTGCGTTTTAAAGACTCCAATATTCATCTTTTTTAGGTTAACTTAGTTTTAAACATTCTGACTGTTGTGGAATAAAAGAACAACACGTTATTACAATTAAATAATTTTTCTATAAAATGCATTCATAATTTAAACCTTTCATTATTTCTATTAAAATGTTATTATTTTTACGCTATCATTTTCGAGTTATAGGTAAGGTACATACATTAATTATTCTGGTTTATGGATTACTCATTAGTTGACTTATTAAAATTAATTGGAGCTGTAGGATTATTTCTTTACGGAATGAAACTAATGAGTGAAGCATTACAAAAAGTGGCCGGATCTAAGATGCGTAGCATTTTTGCTGCAATGACTCGAAATCGATTTTTAGGAGTTCTTACAGGCCTTTTAGTTTCTGCTACAATACAATCATCCAGTGCTACTATATTAATGGTAGTTAGCTTTGTTAATGCAGGCTTAGTTTCGCTTGTAGAATCGATTGGTGTAATTATGGGCGCCAATGTAGGAACAACAATAACAGGTTGGTTAATCTCTTTATTTGGTTTTAGATTTAACTTTACCGAATATGCATTACCTCTGATGGCAGTAGGCTTTCCTTTAGTATTTTCAAAAGTTCAACGTCATAAATCATGGGGAGAGGCAATTATTGGATTTTCTATTCTATTCGTAAGTCTGGATTTCATCAAATCAACATTCCCAGACATCAATAGCAATCCTGAATTATTAAGCTTCTTATCGGATTACACCAATCTGGGTTTTGCTTCTGTACTACTCTTTGTTTTCATTGGTAGTTTATTAACATTAATTGTACAATCAAGTGGTGCAACTATGGCTATCACTTTTGTAATGTGTACACAAGGGTGGATTCCATTTCACTTGGGAGCTGCCATGATTTTAGGAGAAAATATTGGTACTACAATTACACCTAACCTTGCGGCTACAATTGGTAATATTTCAGCAAAGCGTACAGCCAGAGCTCATTTATTTTTCAATCTTTTAGGAGTAATATGGATGTTAGCTATATTTACTCCATATACTACTTATATCAAGGATTATATTTCAAACTTTAATGCATTTTCGGTAAAAAATCCACAGGCTTTAGTTCCCTTTGCCTTAGCTCTTTTTCATACCTCTTTTAACGTACTGAATTTAATCATCTTTATTGGGTTTGTTCCTTTAATACACAGAGCCATCATTGAACTTGTACCACATAAGGGAGAAGAAGGTGAAGAATTTAAATTAAGGTATATAACAACCGGGATGTTGTCAACTTCTGAGTTATCAATTTTACAGGCAAAAAAAGAACTACAATCGTTTGCTCGTCATACAAATAAAATGATTGGGTTCAACCAAAAATTACTTCATGAGAGTAATGAAAAAAAATTTAACCGACTTTATGCTAATATTGAAAAATATGAATCAATAAGCGATGATGTTGAAGTGGAAATAGCCAACTACCTTGCCATGGTTTCTCAAGGAAAATTAAGCGAACAAAGCCGTAAAAAAATCAGGGCAATGTTAAAACTAGTAAGTGATCTTGAAAGTATTGGCGATAGTAGTTACACTCTAGCACGAATCATTAACAGAATGCAGAAGAATAAAATTAAGTTTTCCACATCTGTTCTTGACAAACTGGATTTGATGCTAAATCTGGTAGAAAATTCTTTAATGATTATGAGAAACAATCTCAACACCGACGAGAAAAGAATTAGTATAGATAAAGCTACTGAAATTGAAGATCAGATAAATCAATATTGTCAACAGTTAAAATCAGAACATTTAGAAAGTATAAAAAACAAAGAATACTCATATGACACAGGCATAGTGTTTACTGACTTTTTTAACGAATGTGAAAAAATTGGTAATTATGCATTAAATGTTTCTGAAGCACTATTTGAAAGCAGGTAAAAAAAGGGATGTTCAAAAAACATCCCTCATCATACACTTTCTATTTCAGCTATTTATTTTTAAATCTACCACCTAATGTAATTTCTACTTCCTTACCGTTTTCATCGGAAACCGTTGCTTTATAATCACATTCTCCTGTCCCATAATCTAACCATGTAGTATATGTATCATCTCCTAAAGTTCTAACGATTTCAATAATTCCTGATAAAGGAAACCTACAAATTCTTTGAATATATAGTGGAGACGTTATCTCTCTTACCACTTCATATCCTTTTGAAGAAGTACCAGAAGATGTTCCTGTAACTAGAAATTCATCATCCCAAATATTTCTTGGAGTATCAGCTCCGGAAATCATAGTCCTAATTTTATCTGCTTTTCTAGTCCAAATAATGCCTTCAGTGGTTTCTACAGTAACATCAATATTTATACTAAATTCCCAATTTAGATTATTATTTTTACCTTCATTTTTAAATTTCCTTGTACCTATAACACTATTCTCATTCACAAAAAAGTCAACAAATTCAACAGTTCTCTCTGAACCAGCTTCCCAATGAGGTCCGGTTTTAATAACAACAATCTTTCCTCTCTTTTGTCTACCATAACGATCTTCACAGTTTTCGGTTCCATAATCAAAGGTTACTTGAAGTGGATACCTTCCTTCTTCGGGAAGTACAATATCAATTGTAGGGCATCCAGTATCCTCCAATGCTGATTTTAGTTCTGATGTTCCTCCTAACTCTATATCCTGGGTTAATGTAGCATCTAGTTCATCAAATACGCTTTCAACAATATCATCAACTGCTACAGTTTGTTCTTCTATATTAGTATCCATATCATTATTTAAAGCATTTGAATCGGATTTTTCACAAGCCGTAAATGATATTCCTAATAATACTAATGTTGCTAGTAATAAACTTCTTGTTTTCATGATTAAAATTTTAATATTACAATTCTTGTATATTCTCATTAACTATATAGATTTTGATACCTTCATTCAAATAAGGTTTAATACTGAACCGTATTTTTTACAAAAAAATTAAACTCAAAACCATATCTCGTTCATTATAGGCAACTTACACTAGTTAATAAACAAAAAAAGGATGTAAACAAAATCGTTTACATCCTTTTTTTAATTATATCTATTTTAAGTCTCTACTTATAACATAACACGTTGGCCATATTATTTTTCCATTAGAAACTTATTAACATTATCTGCAGCTTCTCTACCTTTTTGAATAGCAGTAACCACAAGACTTGCACCATTATGAGCATCACCTGCAGCAAATACCTTATCAATACTTGTTTGATAATTTGCAGCTACTTTAAGATTACCTCTTTGATCAAGATCAACCCCCAGTTCTTCCACTAATCCTTCATGCATACAGTGAACAAATCCCATTGAAAGGAAAACTAAATCTATATCGATAACCTTTTCTGAACCTGCTTTTTCATTCATTTTCCAGGCACCATTATCATCTTTAGTCCATTCTACTTCCACAAGTTCAACTTGCTTCAACTTACCGCCAGAACCAATAAAGCGTTTCGTTGAAACACTCCACATGCGCTCACAACCCTCCTCATGAGAAGTAGAAGTTTTTAGCACAGTTGGCCAGTAAGGCCAAGGGTTTCCAGCAGCCCTATCTTCTGGTGGCTTAGGTAAAATTTCAATTTGAGTTACACTCTTGGCTTTTTGGCGATTTGAAGTACCTACACAGTCTGAACCTGTATCTCCACCTCCAATAACCAAAACATTTTTACCTTTAGCATCAATACGCTCAATGCCATTTAATTTATTTCCTCTGTTTACTCTATTTTGTTGAGTTAAGAATTCCATAGCAAAATGAACACCTTTTAGCTCTCTTCCTTCCACAGGTAGATCACGAGGCTTCATTGCTCCAATTGCAAGAACAACTGCATCAAAATCCTTAAGGATTTGCTCTCCTTTAACATCAAAACCTACATAGGTATTGTATTTAAATTCAATACCTTCCTGCTCAAAGATTTCAATCCTACGATCAATAATCTTTTTATTTAACTTAAAGTCAGGAATACCAAATCTCAACAATCCACCAACTGCCTCATCTTTTTCAAAAACAGTTACTTTATGTCCCATTTGATTTAAAAGATCTGCTGCAGAAAGACCTGCTGGTCCTCCACCAATTACAGCAACTTTTTTACCCGTGCGTACTTTCGGTACTCTTGGCTGTACATAACCTTCTGCAAATGCTTTTTCCACTACAGAACATTCGTTTTCACGGATAGTAACAGCTTCTTTATGAATTGCTAATACACATGATTTCTCACATGGATTTGGACAAATTCTTCCAGTAAACTCAGGGAAACTATTAGTTGAATGCAAAATATCACTTGCTAACTTCCATTCTCCTTTATAAACTGCATCTTGCCACTCAGGAATTTTACTTCCTACAGGACAAGCCCAATGGCAAAAAGGGATACCACAGTCCATACATCTAGATGCCTGCAGGACGCGATCCGCTTCGTTGAGCGTTTGTTCAACTTCACCATAATCATCAATACGCTCATTAATGGGACGGTTTCCGCTATCTTTCCTCGGAACCTCTAAAAAACCTCTTGGATTACCCATAATATTATATTTTTATTGAAAAGATTGTCCAAAAACCGATACTCCGATGAGTATCGATTGGTTTTCGGACTTCCTTCTTTATTCAAAGACGTGATAATTAATTACTCATTTACAAAAGGTGTATCTTCAGTTTCTTTAAGCTTTTGCTCAAGCTCTTTTACTTTTTCTTCCTGAAGTACCTTTTTATATTCAAATGGAATTACTTTAATAAACTTAGGTAAATATTTATTCCAGTTCACTAAAATATCCTGAGCCTTCTCACTATTAGTATGCAGTAAGTGCTTATGTAACAAGAATTGTAATTCCTGAACATCTGCTGCATCTTCTACGGGAGACAGTTCTACAAGTCCTTTATTGCAGTAGTAGTCAAAGTTACCTTCTTCATCAAGAACGTAAGCAATACCTCCACTCATACCCGCAGCAAAGTTTCTACCTGTTTTTCCTATAACAACTACTCTACCTCCTGTCATATATTCACAACAGTGGTCGCCTACACCTTCTACAACTGCGGCTGCTCCTGAGTTACGTACACAGAAACGTTCACCTGCAACACCTCTAACATAAACATTACCGGCAGTTGCACCATAAAGAACCGTATTACCAATAATAATATTCTCTTCAGGTTTAAAAGTTGAACCAGCAGGTGGAACTACAATAATTTTACCTCCGGATAAACCTTTACCTAGATAATCATTGGCATCCCCTTCCAGTTTAAAAGAGACCCCTCTTGATAGGAATGCTCCGAAACTTTGTCCGGCAGATCCACTAAACTTACAGTTAATAGTATTTTTAGGTAAACCTAATTCTCCATAACGCTTACTTACTTCTCCCGAAAGCATTGAACCAACAGTACGATCCGTATTACCAATTTCTTTAGCAATCCAAACCTTAGACTGATTTAATAAAGCAGGTTGAGCTTCTTCAATTAAAGACCAATCCATCACTTCATCAATACCATGCTTCTGAGTAGTAGTATTGTGTAAAGGATATATTTTAGCTTCTTCCGGGAAATGAAGTAATTTACTCATGTCAATACCTTTTGTTTTCCAGTTTCCTACATTAGGATCCTGTTCCATCAAGTCAGTACGTCCAATAATCTCTTCAAGAGATCTATATCCCATTTGAGCAAGATATTCACGAACTTCCTGAGCTATAAAGTTCATGAAGTTTACTACATACTTATATTTACCAATAAAACGCTTTCTTAACTCTGGATTTTGAGTTGCAATACCTGCAGGACATGTATTTAAGTGACACTTACGCATCATAATACAACCTAAAGTAATTAACGCAGAAGTAGCAAAACCAAATTCTTCAGCTCCAAGAATCGCCATCTTGATAACATCTAAACCAGTTTTAAGCTGACCATCTGTTTGTAACTTAACCCTACCTCTAAGGTTATTCATTACTAACGTTTGTTGCGTTTCTGCCAAACCAACTTCAACAGGCATACCTGCATGCTTAATTGATGATGTTGGAGATGCTCCGGTACCACCTTCTGTACCTGAAATTACGATTAAGTCAGCATGAGCTTTCGCCACACCAGCAGCAATTGTTCCTACACCTGTTTCTGATACTAATTTAACACTAACATCAGCTTTAGGATTAGTACATTTTAAATCGTAGATTAATTGAGCTAAATCCTCAATAGAATAAATATCATGATGAGGTGGAGGAGAAATCAAGGTAATTCCAGGAGTTGAATTTCTTAACTTAGCGATAATCTTATCAACTTTAAATCCTGGTAACTGACCACCTTCACCTGGTTTAGCACCCTGAGCTACTTTAATTTGAAGTTCATCTGCGTTTACAAGGTAATTATTTGTTACACCGAAACGACCTGATGCAATTTGCTTAATAGAACTACGTGCATTAGATTTAAATCTTTCTGCATCTTCACCACCTTCTCCAGTGTTACTTCTACCACCCACTTCGTTCATTGCAATCGCAAGAGCTGTGTGAGCTTCTTTAGAAATAGATCCGTAACTCATTGCACCTGTAACAAAACGTTTTGTGATTTTTTCTACAGATTCAACTTCATTAATATCAATTGGTTGTCTTTCTTTCAATTTCAAGAATCCTCTTAAGAACAGTGGATTCTTATTATCTTCCTCAACCTTTTGAGTGTATTCTTTAAACTTACTATAATCGCCCTGGCTTGTTGACCACTGAAGTAACCCTATAGTTTCAGGATTCCATCCGTGCTTCTCACCATATTTTCTATAGGCATATGCACCAGTACTATTCAATACTTCATTTGGCTGAGATACAGCAAAAGCTTTCTCATGGAATAATTCTGCCTCACGAGCCAACTCTTCATATCCAACACCACCAATCTTAGATGCAGTACCTGTAAAACATTTGTCAACGATTTTCTGAGAAATACCAACAGCTTCAAAAATTTGAGCTCCATGATAACTTCTCAAAGTTGAAATACCCATCTTAGATAGAATTTTCAACAATCCCTTATCTATAGCTTTAATGTAGTTTTCACGAGCTTGAGCATAATCCATATCTAACTCACCCTTCTTCACTAAATCATCGATGGCTCCAAATGCTAAGTAAGGATTGATTACACTGGCTCCAAAACCTAATAACAAAGCAAAATGCATTACTTCACGAGCTTCTCCGGTTTCAACAATGATACCGGTTTGCATACGCTTTTGTTTTTTAATTAAGTGATGGTGAACAGCAGCAACGGCTAATAAAGACGGCACTGCAGCCATATCTTTATCAATATTTCTATCAGATAAAATGATAAAGTTTTTCTCTTCATCAACTGCTTTTTCAGCAGCCAGACACATGGCATCAATAGCTTTCTCTAAACCTGCTCCACCCTCTTTAACAGGGTATAACATAGGAATAGTAGTTTGAGTAAACTCCTCTCTACGATAATCTTTAATTTTTCCAAGATCCGTATTAGTTACAATAGGACTCTCAAACTTAATTAAACGACAATGTGCTGGACTATACTCTAAAATATTTTTAGATGCCGAACCAATATAGTTGGTTAGGGCCATTACTAAACCTTCACGAATTGGATCAATCGGAGGATTAGTTACCTGAGCAAATAGCTGACGGAAATAAGAAAATAACCTCTGAGGCTTATCTGAAATAGCTGCAATTGGAGTATCGTTACCCATTGAATTTACAGGTTCCATTCCAGCTTGAGCCATTGGTCCAATAAGCATTTTAATATCTTCTCTTGAATAACCAAATGCTTTAACAAAAGTATCATAGTTATTTACAGAAGACTTTACTCTTTGCTTAACCTCAATATCCTTTAATCTAATACGATTTTCTTTCAACCAATTTTCATAAGGATATCTCTTAGAAAGTTGAGCTTTAATTTCCTGGTCAGGAATAATGATTCCTAATTTAGTATCAACTAATAATAATTTACCCGGCTTTAAACGCCCTTTTTCTTTAATTTCTTCTGGTGCAAAAACCTGACAACCCACTTCCGATCCCATTACAATCATATCATCTTTAGTGATAACATAACGAGAAGGACGTAAACCGTTTCTATCCAAGGTTCCACCAATATATCTACCATCAGAGAATACAATTGAAGCAGGACCATCCCATGGCTCCATAATTGTAGAATGGTATTCGTAATATGCTTTTAAACTTTTTGGTATAGGGTTTTTATCATTCCAAGATTCTGGAATTAACATACTCAACGCCTGAGGTAAAGTTCTTCCTGTTAAAAATAAAAACTCTAACACATTATCTAATGAAGCAGAATCACTTTTACCCGGCTCAATAACAGGGAAAATTTTCTTAAGATCTTCACCAAATAAGTCTGATTTCAATAAAGATTCACGAGCTTGCATCCACAACCTGTTACCCCTAATAGTGTTTATCTCACCATTATGAGCCATAATTCTGAACGGCTGAGCTAAATCCCATGCTGGGAAAGTATTTGTACTAAATCTAGAGTGAACTAATGATATAGCACTCTTTAACTTTGGATTTTGAAGATCTAAGAAATATGCCCCAACTTGATCAGGGGTTAACATTCCTTTGTAAATAAAGATCTTTGTTGAAAGACTTGGAATATAAAAAGCTTCCTTTTCTTTTAAATCCGATTCTCGAATAGCTTTTTCTGTTACTTTTCGAGCAATGAATAACTTTCTCTCAATTTTATCTTGCTCAAATTTACCTTTAACAAAAACCTGACGAATTTTAGGCTCTGTTCTTTTTGCAATTTCTCCAATTACATTGCTATCGACCGGCACATCTCTATAACCAACTAACTCAAGACCTTCTTCCTGAAGATTTTTATTTAATTCATCCTGACAAAGTAATGCTTCTCTATCTTCTTCAGGTAAGAATAATAAACCAGTTCCATACTTTCCTGGTTCTGGCAAATCAAATTCTAATGAATTACAAAATTCATGTGGTACTTGAATTAATATTCCGGCTCCATCTCCAGATTTATTATCTGAACTTTCGGCACCCCTATGAGTCATATTAACTAAAACCTCAAGACCTCTGTTAACAATATCATGTGACTGTTGCCCATTGATATTTGCCACAAACCCAATCCCACAGTTATCATGCTCATTGGCAGGATCATACAACCCAATTGCCTTTGGAAATCTCTTTTGCATCATATCTATATATTAATAAAGAAGGAATAATTCTGAACAAGAGTTGACTTCTTAATCAACTGATCATTTCTTTGCCATAAAAACCCCTTTCAATTCATAAAAAAAAAGGATAATTATAAATGACAATTATAATTTATTCAACACTTTTACTTCGAAAACGGAAGCAAAAATAGCTTATTTAATTATATTTTCCAAGATACGGTGTTTTAATAACTGTTAAAAGATGACTTTTACAATGTTTTTTTTATGATTTTTATCATATATAAACCTATCGCCAAGTTTAATAACCTAATCATATTACAATAAGATACTTATCAATTTATATTACATATATATAACAACATGCCTAATATCGAATTATCTAACTACAACTATTCAGGTAAGTACAACAATTATTTATAACAACAATATACAGCTATATCAATATTCTTATTTTATATAGACATTAATTATGAATATACTTCTATTATAATTAAGTAAAATCTAAAGTATATAATATTATATGATTAAAATACCAATTACTAACCTGAGTACAACATGTAGTTTTGAATACAAGTTATTATGAATATTTCACTCATTATCTGACAACATAAAAAAGCAGTCTACAACAACTAAAATTTACTATTTATAACTTACACCCCTATTTTCAACTAGCTTCACTTACAGTTTTTACATTTTAAAGTCATTTTACTACGAATTTATAGGGGTTAATTCATAAATTATGTGAATTTTTAAAAAATAACCCCTCAAAAATTTGGGCGATATTAAAAAAAACTACATTTTTGCAATGTGATTATTGATAAACGACACCCCAAAAGAGGAAAAAGTTCCTTTTTTAGTTTCATCACCCCAACAAAAACAACCCCGTTTATCAATATTTAATAAAATGTGTAACCTATTTAAAACCTGTTAAAATGAAAAAGGTATTTTTATTTTTAGCTATTATTTTTGCTGCTACTGCAGCTAAAGCTCAATTTTCTGTTGGAGCTGATTTAGTTTCTCGTTATGTATTCCGTGGTGTTGACTTCGGAGATGCACCTGCAATTCAACCAACCATTGAGTATGCTGCAGGAAATTTCGCAATTGGAGCATGGGGCTCATATTCACTTTCAGCCAATGGATCGACAGGATTCGCCTCTATGAATGAGGCAGACCTTTATGCTTCTTACTCATTTGATTTTGGTTTAAGCTTAGGCTTAACTGATTACTACTATCCAGGTAGCAAATGGGGAGAATTCGGAGATGAGATCTCAAGTCATGCTTTAGAATTAAACTTAGGATTTGAAACAAGCGGTTTAAGCTTAGCTGCTAACTACATGTTAAATAATTCTGTAAACGGTGCTGGTGCTGAAGACGGAACTCTATATTTTGAAGCTGGATATGGTTTCAAAAACGTAGATGTTTTTGTTGGAGCAGGTGACGGATGGCATTCAGACGATACTGAATTTGCAGTAGTTAATGTTGGTCTTGGTACTTCAAAAGAAATTAAATTCTCAGAAACATTCTCATTACCAGTATTTGGTCAAGTGATATTAAATCCTAATACTGAACAATTACACTTAGTAGTTGGAATTTCTCTATAAGACATACTAAAAGAAGGTGAGGATGTTGGCCTGTAATCATTTCTCAACACTGAAAACCAAGCAATTGTTCTCTCCAATATGCGTTAATTAACTGGAAAAGGGTATAATTTTCCACCTTATTACCATACAGACAATTTTTTCACCTTCTTTTAAAAAGATACAACCAATAATTATTAATCGCGAGAATCTAAATAAGTTATATCAACTTATAATAGGATTGAAATACTCGAATTAATTGTAAAAGACATGAAAAAAATTGAAGCAATTATCAGATTAACACAGTACGAGAGTGTTAAAAAAGCGCTTGAAGAGCAAGACATTACTTTCTTTTCATACTGGGATGTTCGTGGAGTAGGAACAGCAAGAGAAGGTCATTTATACAGAGGAACTGTATATGACACAAGTATTATCGAACGTCGTTTACTATCTATCATCGTTCGTGATGAAAATTTAGAAAAAACAGTACAAGCATTAATGTCAGCTGCAAGAACTGGAGAAATAGGAGACGGAAGAATTTTTGTAACTGACGTAGCTGAAACATATAGAATTAGAACTGGCGAATCAGGTCCAGAAACATTATATGTAAAGTAACCAACCTTCCAAACTAATCTGATTTAAAAACATTAAAAAGACAATATCATGGACGCAAACAGTGCTTTAGACATATTATGGATACTGATAGCCGGCATTTTAGTATTCTTCATGCAGGCAGGATTCGCCTTAGTAGAGGCAGGTTTTACCCGAGCTAAAAACGTTGGTAACATCATCATGAAAAATTTCATGGACTTCGCTTTTGGTTCATTACTATTCTGGATCATTGGATACAGTGTAATGTATGGTGGAGAAGGTGCATTCTTCGGAGCTTTTGATTTCTTTTATAACGTAGATGGTGATTATCATAACTTATTTTTCCAAACTGTATTTGCTGCAACAGCTGCAACTATTGTTTCTGGAGCAATGGCTGAACGTACTAAGTTTAGCACATATTTAGTATATTCTGTTGTAATTACAGCTGTAATTTATCCTATCTCAGGTCACTGGGTATGGGGAGGTGGTTGGTTATCAACTATGGAAACTCCTTTCCACGACTTCGCAGGATCAACTGTTGTTCACTCAGTAGGTGGATGGGCTGCCTTAGCTGGAGCCTGGACAATCGGTCCTCGTTTAGGAAAATACAATGGTGGAGCAAACGCAATCCCTGGTCACAACATGGTTTTAGGTGCACTTGGTGTATTTATCCTTTGGTTAGGATGGTTTGGTTTCAACCCAGGATCTCAATTAGCTATTAGCGGAGATAACGCAAATGCAGTAGCAAAAATCTTTATTACTACTAACTTATCTGCAGCTGCAGGTGCTGTTGTTACAATGTTTGTTACTTGGTTCCGTTACGGAAAACCTGACTTATCAATGACTTTAAACGGTGCTTTAGCTGGTCTTGTTGCAATAACTGCAGGTTGTGATGTTGTTAGCCCAGGTGGTGCAACTATCATCGGTATTATTGCAGGTTTTGCAATCGTATTCTCTGTAGAATTGTTTGATAAAGTTCTTAAAGTTGATGACCCTGTAGGTGCTATTTCTGTACACGGTGTATGTGGTGCACTTGGTACTCTACTTGTAGGATTATTTGCAACAGATGGTGGTTTATTTTACGGAGGCGGAGCTTCTTTATTATTAAGTCAGGCAATCGGTGTTGTTACTATTGGAGCGTGGGCATTTGGATTAGGCCTTATCTTATTCCAAGTTCTTAAAGCAACAATGGGACTTAGAGTTACAGAACAAGAAGAAAGAGAAGGTCTTGACATTCATGAGCACGGCCAAAGCTCTTACAACTAATAAGCTCATAACCATAGCTTTTAAATATTTGATGAAAGCAGTCAGGAATTTCCTGGCTGCTTTTTTTTGTTTAATGAACAGCTAGTGAATATTGAAGAACACAACCATCAATCTATTTCATTCAATTACACCAGTGAATTCACCATAAAATATCCATAATTCAAAAATCTAAATTTTATCATAAGATTTGTATATTAAATTAATATACATTTGCACAACTAATCATTAAAATCAGAAAAATGAATTTAAATGCACTACAGATACTATCAGCTTTTATTGTACTTTTTGCCGTAATTGATATTTTGGGATCAATTCCAGTTATTATCAACCTAAAAAAACAAGGAAATAAAATAAATGCATTACAAGCATCATTAGTGTCATTAAGCATATTGTTATTGTTTTTCTTCTTAGGAGAGCCTTTACTTAGTTTATTTGGAGTTGACATTTCATCTTTTGCAATTGCCGGTGCATTTGTATTACTAGTTATGGCTTTTGAAATGATATTTGGTATCAATATTTTTAAACACGATGATTCCCCGGCAGGAGCAAGCATAGTACCTATTGCATTTCCTTTAATTGCAGGTGCAGGATCATTTACTACACTATTATCATTGAGAGCTGAATTTGATTCAATCAATATTATAATTGCTCTAGTCATAAATATCATAATTGTATTTCTTGTACTCAGAGCAACAGATAAAGTTGAAAAAATAATTGGCGAAGGCGGGATCTATCTTTTACAAAAATTCTTTGGGATCATTCTTTTAGCCATGGCCATCCGTTTATTTCTTTCAAATTTTGCCAATCTGATTACTCAGTTTTTACCTGCTTTAAAAGGTTAATTTACATGGCTAAGAAAAACAAATATTACGTTGTATGGAATGGGCATGCCCCAGGGATATATACAACCTGGGAAGAATGCCAGAAAAATATCAAAGGTGTTAGCAATGTAAAATATAAGGGCTTCCCAACAAAAGAAGAAGCGGAAATAGCCTTTGAAGAAGATCCTGATCTATACTGGGGTAAAAAAGACACTACAGATAAGAAACTACAACATACTTTAAAAAGCAATAGCAACATCATTCAAAACAGCCTAAGTGTTGATGCTGCGTGCAGCGGCAATCCCGGTGTAATGGAATATCAGGGAGTATACACCGCTACCGGAACACAAGCTTTTATTAAAAAGTTTGAATTAGGCACAAATAACATTGGTGAATTTTTAGCAATAGTCCATGGATTAGCTTATCAAAAACAACATAAATTAAACATACCAATTTATACCGACTCAAAAATCGCAACAGGCTGGATTAAAGCCAAAAAATGCAGATCAAAGCTTGAGCGAAATCATCGTACCGAATCACTTTTTCAAGTGATCAAAAGAGCAGAAGATTGGCTTAAAAACAATACTTATACGCAACCTATATTAAAATGGGAAACAAAATTGTGGGGTGAAATTCCGGCTGATTTTGGAAGAAAATAATTTAATTAGACTCCATCAAAGGAATTGTAAATACAACACGAGTTCCTTCAGATCCAGCACTTCTTCTATCCTCCACAATTAGTCCGACTTTGCTATTTCTATCCTTATTATTGATAAGATTTAGTCGTTCGCGTGTAATTTTTAAAGCTAATGATTTATGCTTCTTTATGTTCTTTTCCTTTTTAACAGTTGATTCTTCAACTCCAACTCCATTATCTTCAACACAATAAGAAATTACTTTTCCCTGTTTTTTAAAGCTAACGGTGATGTTTCCATCCTCTCTTTTAAACAATTCACCATGTTCAAATGAGTTTTCAATAAATGGCTGTGCCAACATAGGAGGAATCATGGTTTTTGTATTATCCAACGTCTCGTCAACAATAATTTTATAACTTATTTTATCTCCAAAACGTCTATTTTGCAGATTTATATAATAATCTAAGATTTCTCGTTCCTGCGCCAAAGTAATATACTCCTCTTGAGAGTATTGCAAAACCATACGCATCAAACCAGCAAAATCTGCCAAAAAATCTACAGCATCCGCAACTTTATTATCTAATACATAACATTGAATTGCAGATAAAGAGTTAAATATAAAATGTGGATTCATCTGTGTTCTCAACACTTTTTGCTCCAATCGCAACAAGCGCTGTTTTTCTTCGAGACGCTTTGTTCTAAGATAAAAAATCCAATAAGCAACTGCCAATAAAGCAACAAATACAATTATTGTTATAACAAAAAGGTATAATCTATTTTTGGCTGTTAATTCAGAAACCTGACTTTGTGTTTTTTGATAAATATACTTACTCTCTAACTCTAGCATTTTATTTGCCTGATCTTCATTAAAAAGACTATCCTTAATATTATGATATTCCTCAATAACACGAATTGCATCATCAAAATGCTTAATCTCTTTATATGTTTCATATAAACTATAAAGGTTATCCAAGCGAGATTCATACAATCCAACTTCTCTATTCAATGCCTCACATTTTTTATACAGCTCAATGGCCTTAGTCTTTTGCCCCAGCACTGCAAAAACATCACCTAAGCCACTTAAGGCATGAATCATCCCCGATTTATTATTAAGAGATTCAAAAACTTCAACCGATTTATTAAAATAAGATTTAGCAGTATTATATTTCTCCATCTTTAGGTAGTTACACCCCAAATTATTCATAACTGAAGCAACACGACTACTATCTTCTAATTGATTATACACTTTAAGAGCCTGTTCATAATATTTATTTGCTGATTTCAAATTATCATTTCTAGACTCTGTAACTCCTAAATTCAAATTTATATCCGCGATAGAGATTTTATCTCCTACTTTCTTATAAAGCTCTAAAGCCTTTTTAAAATAAGTTGTTCTTAAGTCTGAATTACCCCATTCTCCAAAAACTAATCCCATATTCTGATAAGTCTTTGCTATCCCTAAACTATCATTTAAACTCTTATCAATAGCTAAACATCCTTCATAGTTTTCAATAGCCTCACTATAATTGGCCTTATAATAATTTACCAATCCAATATTACTATAGTTAGCTGAAAGCATAGAACTATCTTTACATAACAATAGATAGGGTTGGGCCTTTTTATAGTATGCAAGCGCATCATCAAACTGCTCCTGATAAAAATAAACTTCACCATAATTATAATAAGCCAAAGCTTTGTATCTATATTGTGTTTTATCTGAAAATTTTAAAAGTTCAGCGGATAATTCTTTAGAAAAGTCAGGGGCACTAGCGGATGTTTCAAAGGAGTATCTATATAAAGCTTCAAGCTTTTCATCTCCACTTAATTGATCTATTACAGATTTGATACTATCAATATTTATAGCGACACATACGTTACTATATATAAAGGTTAAAAAGAATAAGGCAACTAGTATTCTAAACATCAGCTAATTATTTGGGTCAGGCAAATTTACATCAAAAAAACAACAAAATAAAAGCCATCCCAAAATGATTGAGATGGCTTACTTTATATAAATAATGCTTTATTAAAACTCTGCATTTTTAGGTGTACGAGGGAATGGAATCACATCACGGATATTTCCCATACCAGTAACGAATAACATTAAACGTTCAAATCCTAACCCAAAACCACTATGAGGCACTGATCCGAAACGTCTTGTATCTAAATACCAATACATTTCTTTCTCTGGCAAATCTAAGACTCTCATTCTTTCTAATAATTTATTATAGTCTTCTTCACGTTGAGATCCGCCGATGATTTCACCAATTTGAGGAAATAACACATCCATAGCTCTTACTGTTTTCCCATCATCACTCTGCTTCATATAGAAAGCCTTAATAGACATAGGGTAATCTGTAAGAATAACTGGTTTTTTGAAATGCTTTTCAACTAGATATCTTTCATGCTCAGCTTGAAGATCGCTTCCAAACCCTGTTACTGGATATTGGAATTTACCTTTTTTATGAGGTTTTGAATTCATTAAAATATCTATAGCTTCAGAATATGTTAAACGAACATAATCGTTATCAACGACAAACTTCAATTTCTCAATAAGTTCCATTGAACGATCTTCTGCTTTCTTATTTTTTTCTTCTTCTTGCTGACGCTTACTTAAAAACTCAAGATCCTCGCTACAGTTTTCTAACGCATAATTCAACAAATACTTAGTAAACTCTTCTGCAAGATCCATATTATCATCCAAGTCGTAAAACGCCATTTCCGGTTCAATCATCCAGAACTCAGCTAAGTGACGTGCAGTATTTGAATTCTCTGCTCTAAATGTAGGTCCAAAGGTATAAATCTCAGACATTGCTAAGGCAGCCAACTCTCCTTCTAACTGTCCAGAAACAGTTAAATTAGTAGATTTCCCAAAGAAATCCTGGCTATAATCAACCTTACCATCCTCAGTCTTAGGAATATTATTAACATCCATGGTAGTTACTCTAAACATTTCTCCTGCACCTTCAGCATCTGAAGCTGTAATAATAGGAGTATGAATATTATAAAAACCTTTTTCTGAGAAGAATTTATGTACAGCAAATATCATAGAGTGACGTACTCGGGTAATAGCTCCAAAAGTATTTGTTCTAAAACGCAGGTGAGCAATTTCTCTTAAGAATTCTAATGAGTGCTTTTTGGGTTGCAACGGATATTCATCAGCATTACAATCACCTAAAACCTCAATTGAACTTGCTTGCACTTCAACTTTCTGACCTCCACCTGATGATTCGCTTAATGTTCCTATAACAGAGATGGCAGATCCAGTTGTGATTCTTTTAATTAAACTTTCATCAAACTTTGGAACATCTGCAACAATCTGTAAATTATGAATAGATGAACCATCATTAAGTGCGATAAAATTTACAAACTTATTACCTCTACGAGTTCTTACCCATCCTTTAATATTTACTTCCTTGCCGTATTCTGTATCTTTAAGAATAGCAGCTACTTTAGTTCTGCGCATTTGTTCCATATTTATTTTCAATTTTTAAGGCCGTAAAATTAATCAATTGTTTAATAAGGTGAACATCTAAATTGTATAATTTTTATTAAACAACACCAATTGACATCCAATAAATTATATTATTACAACAAAAAAGCCGAATGAAATTCATTCGGCCCCTATATTTTAATTAATCCTTAATTATTTTTTCACAAACGTACCTAGGTTGTTATCATAATTCAAATAGTATTTTCCTTTTTGCAATCCCCCAACTTTCACACTATCTCCATATCCTTTAAATACAATACCTCCAAATTCATCATATATTTCATACATTGTTGGAGCTGAAAAAGTTAATATATCATCAACCCTGGAAGGACTATAACTAACATCAGCCTTATTTGAATTATAAGTAATTTCTTCAGAAAACCTTGGCTTTCCTCTATAATCTGTTTGCTTTATTCTAAATCTATTCTCACCAGAATGCATTCTTACTGGTGATTCATATTTTGACTCCGAAATAATCCCTTTTCCATTTACACGACCAACCTCAATCCATTTATTCCATCTATATTGTTCTACAACAAAAGGCAACCTCCCAGCTTCATTAATTGTTGACCACTTTACTTTACTATCTACAATTGATAAAGATTTAACATCGAATGTTGAACGTGCATTTAAAACTTCCGGATTCAATACAATTGGAAGACAATTTTCTTTATACTTAATAGAAACAGTAACTTCCTGACCAACTTTAAAACCATAAACACTTAAATCTATTTCAAAAGCACTTGAGTTAATTTCATCGGTGGAAGTTAATCCATTTACGTTAACTTCATATACACAGAAACCGACCCCACTTGGAGAGAATGGATTTTTAACGAATAAATTATCTCCTTGAAATGTTCCATTCAGGACAATTTCTTGTGAATTAGCATTTAAAGCAAAAAATGCTACAAAAAGGAATAAGTACAAAAGTCGTTTCATTGAGTATAATAAGGGATTATTAGGCTATGCAATATAAAAAAACATAATGTTGATTGCAATAAAATATCATCACATCAAGGCTTTAAAAATACATTAATTCTTTTAATACATTAAAAAAAGATACAATTTTTATATAAATTGATTCTTAATCTTGATAGCACTATGTTTTTTATTGATGAACGTACATAATTATTTTTCAGGTTCAATCCAATCTCCTTTTTCTTTAATTAGTATAATTAGTTCATCAACAGCCTCTTTTTCACTAATATTCTTACGTATAACTTCTCTTTGATGATACAATGTGATTTTACCCGGTCCTGAACCAACATAACCATAATCTGCATCTGCCATTTCTCCTGGTCCATTAACGATACAACCCATTACAGCAATTTTCAATCCTTTTAAATGAGCAGTTCGTTCTTTAACCTTAGCTGTGGTCGCTTGCAAACCAAACAAGGTTCTTCCACAACCAGGACAGCTTATATAATCTGGTTTTGAAAACCGCACACGCGCAGCTTGTAATATTGAATAGGCTGTTGAATTAACTATCGCAGATGATGTATCATCTGAATCAATCCATAAACCATCACCAAAACCATCTAAAAATAGTGGACCCGCATCACAAGAGGCTGCTATCTGTTTATCTTCTGAAAATTCACCATTATACTTACGATAAATGACAACAGGTGCTTCTATATCACATTTTTGCAATAACAGAAATGCAGCTCTTTGTTCTGCTACTGAATTTGTTGTTTCACTATCCAAAACGATAACAACATTTTCTACAGATTGAAGTTTAAGTAAAACTTCATCATTCATCTGAGAATAACTCAATTTTATAAAAATCAATTCAGAATCAATATCTGAACTTTTTAAGAATTCATTAATATTTATACAAGGGAATACATTCTTTTTAACTTCAGACTGTTTCCATAAATTAAAATCTACAACATAAGATTTATCCTCCTGCAATTTTGTAATATCATGTAGATAAATATAATCAGCAGCATCCTTCTCATCCCCCAATCCTATAACGACAGGATAATTAGTGCCTCCAATATTTTTTACGCCAATTGAAATTCTTTTTCTATACTCGAATGGAGAATAAATTGGATCATCAATTCCTGAAATAGGAGCATGCGATTCCTTATGCTCAATATGGTTAATTATTGATTTGGCAACTGGTATTTCTTTTTCAGGATCTTCAGTTAACGAAACTCTAATGGTATCACCAATTCCATCAGAAAGTAAAGTTCCTATTCCTACTGCAGAACGAATTCTTCCATCCTCTCCTTCTCCTGCTTCTGTTACTCCTAAATGTAAAGGAAAATTCATTCCTTCTTCATACATCTTCTGAACAAGTAAACGCACTGTATGAACCATGATTCTTGCATTACTGGCTTTAATACTCAAAACCACAGCAAAAAAATCCTCTTCAACACAAATACGAAGAAATTCCATACAACTCTCCACCATTCCCATTGGCGTATCACCATACTTACTCATGATCCTATCAGACAAAGAACCATGATTTGTACCAATACGTAAAGCAGTACAATTCTTCTTACATATTTCTAGTAAAGGAACCAACTTATCCCTAATTTGCTCCAACTCTCTCATATATTCCTCATCGGAATAATCTATTTGAGCAAATCGTTTTGCTCCATCTACAAAGTTTCCTGGATTAATCCTAACTTTTTCAACAAATTCAGCAGCAATATATGCAGCATTAGTATTAAAATGTACATCTGCAACTAAAGGAACATCATAACCTTCAGCCGTTAATCCTTTTCTAATGTTATCCAGATTATTAGCTTCGCGTCTTCCCTGAGTTGTCATACGAACAATTTGCCCGCCGGCATCACAGATACTTTTTATTTGTTCAATGGTTGCACTGGTATAATTTGTATTAGTAGTAGTCATTGATTGAACTACAATAGGATTATCACCACCTATTTTTACACCTCCAACATTTACCTCAGAGGTTTTATATCTTTTATAATTAAATATATCTATACAATAATTATTTGTGTTCATCACATCGTTTATTTTTCATTACAAAAGTAAGAATTTTTGCTTGGTTGAAACTTTTTAATTCAAACAGGCTTATTACCTTTACGACTAAAATAATTTAACATGTCCATATCTGTAAACCAAGTTACGCGTACATTTGGAGCTCAAAAAGCACTTAATAATGTATCATTTGAAATTGAAGCTGGTGAGGTTGTTGGGTTCCTAGGTCCAAATGGTGCAGGTAAATCAACTATGATGAAGATCATTACCGGTTACCTTCCTCAATCATCAGGAATTGTAAAAGTTTGCGGAATGGATGTTACAAGCAACAGCCTGGAATACCGTAAAAAAATTGGCTACTTACCAGAACACAATCCACTATATTTGGACATGTACGTTAAAGAGTACCTTAAACATATAGCTGGAATTTATAAACTGGGTAGACAATCTAAATCAAAAATCGAAGAAGTTATCAGTATTACTGGACTAGTTCCTGAAAGTAAGAAAAAGATCAAATCTCTTTCTAAAGGTTATAGGCAAAGAGTTGGTTTAGCTCAGGCTCTTTTGCCCGACCCTGAAGTATTGATTTTAGACGAGCCAACCACAGGTCTTGATCCAAACCAAATTGTAGAAGTCAGAGATCTCATAAAAAGAGTTGGCGAACATAAAACTATTATGCTTTCCACCCATATCATGCAAGAGGTTCAAGCAATATGCGAAAGAGTGATTATTATAAAGAAGGGTGAAATTGTTGCAAACGAAAAAGCACATAACTTATCACAAATTTCATCGCATAACAAACATGTTATTAATTGTGAGTTTATTTCGAAAGTTGACCATGAAAAACTTAAATCAATTCGTGAAATCAGTCACATTGATTTAATATCTGACAATCATTTTAAAATTATAGCAGATTCAGACATTCGTGAAAAAATTTACGATTGGAGCGTTTTAAACAATAAAAAAATAATCACACTAAAAATTGAACAACAAAATATGGAAGATATTTTTAGAGCACTAACTTCATAAGCTAACACAATAAATCAGTTCAATAGAATTTTCTTTTTTTGAACAAAATATATTTTTCCATAACTTAGTCAATCAAATCACTTAAAATCAGAACAAACAAAAGATAACAGTAGAATTATATTCTCATAACCATACTTAGTTAGTGCTTTTACCTAATTAATAAATTACAAAACCTAAAACTATGTTAGTAAAAACATATGGCGCTGCCGTAACAGGTATTGACGCAGATACAATTACTATTGAAGTAAACCTTTCTCAAGGTATTAAATTTTTTCTTGTAGGACTACCTGACAATGCCGTAAAAGAAAGTCAACAACGTATTCAATCAGCATTAAAAGAAAGCAAATTCAGATGGCCAGGAAAACAAGTTGTAATTAACATGGCTCCTGCGGATATCAGAAAAGAAGGTTCTTCATATGATCTTCCTTTAGCCATAGGCATACTAGCTGCATCCAACCAAATTACTTACGAAAAACTAAACAAATACATCATGATGGGTGAGCTATCATTAGATGGAAGCTTACAACCCGTTAAAGGGGTATTACCAATCGCATTGAAAGCAAAAGAAGAAGGCTTTGTAGGAGTTATAATGCCAAAACAAAACGCAAAAGAAGCAGCTGTAGTTGAAGGCTTGAATGTTTATGGTGTAGAAAACATTTCGGAAGTTGCTGCATTTTTAAATGATGACTTAGATCTTAATCCAATACAAATAGATACTCAAAAGGAATTCTTTCAACAACAATTGCTCAATGATTTAGATTTTATTGACGTTAAAGGACAAGAAAATGTAAAACGAGCTTTAGAAATTGCAGCTGCAGGTGGTCATAATTTAATTATGATTGGCCCACCTGGAGCAGGAAAATCAATGATAGCAAAAAGATTACCATCCATACTCCCACCACTAACACTAGACGAAGCCCTTGAAACTACAAAAATACATTCTGTTGCCGGAAAAATTCAAAACAACACCTCTCTTATAACACACCGTCCTTTTCGCTCACCCCATCATACAATAAGCGATGTTGCATTAGTTGGTGGAGGAAGTTTCCCTCAACCCGGAGAGATTTCCCTTGCTCATCATGGCGTCCTGTTTTTAGATGAACTCCCTGAGTTTAAAAGAACAGTACTGGAAGTTATGCGACAACCATTAGAAGATCGGGTAATCAGCATATCAAGAGCTCGATTTAGCATCGACTATCCAGCAAGCTTTATGTTAGTTTCAAGCATGAATCCATGTCCTTGTGGCTACTTTAATCACCCCGACAAGAAATGCGTTTGCAGCCCTGGAATTGTACAAAGATATTTAAGCAAAATATCCGGCCCCTTACTAGATCGTATCGACCTTCAAATTGAAGTTGTTCCTGTTCCATTTAAAGAACTAAGTAATGCCAAGTCTTCTGAAAAAAGCAGTGAAATTAGAAAACGAGTAATAAAAGCAAGAAACATTCAAGAAAGAAGATATAAAAATGAAGAATATATTCACTGCAATGCACAAATGACATCGAAACTACAACGTAAATATGCAAGACCTGACGAGAATGCTATGAACATCTTAAAGAATGCTATGGAAAAACTAGACCTTTCTGCACGTGCCTATGATAGAATTCTAAAAGTAGCCAGAACCATTGCAGATCTTGATGAACAAGAGCAAATTCAAACACACCATATGGCTGAAGCTGTAAATTATAGGAATTTAGATAAAGCAGGCTGGCTAGGTTAAATACCATAGAATTATTCCTATAGTTGTGGATATTTTCGATAAGTAATTACATTTGCATATTCAAAAACTAAAAATACTTATAATGGCAGACGAGTTTACTACAAACAGTCTAATGGATCCTATTGGTAGGTTAATGGGATTACGATACAAATCACACCCATGGCATGGGATTAACATTGGACCTGACGCCCCGAATACTGTAACTTGCTTTATTGAAGTAGTACCTACCGATACAATAAAATATGAAATTGATAAAGAAACTGGTTATCTAAAGATTGACAGACCTCAAAAATACTCCAATGTTGTTCCTGCATTATACGGATTTATTCCTCAAACATACTGTGGACCCAGAATAGGTGAATTCTGCTCTGAAAAATCAGGGAGAAAAGACATACAAGGAGATGGCGATCCTTTGGACATTTGTGTATTAACTGAAAAAGAAGTTCCACACGGAGATATTCTTGCAGTTGCAACACCAATTGGTGGTTTCAGAATGTTAGATGGCAATCAGGCTGATGATAAAATTATTGCAGTACTTAAAGGTGACATCGTATATGGTGATATGAAAGATATTACTGAATTACCAGAATTGGTAATAAACAGATTGAAGCACTACTTTTTAACCTACAAAGATATGCCTGGACTAAATGCTGACTGTGAAATAACACATATTTACAATGCAGAAGAAGCCAAACATATCATAAAACTATCTGCTCAGGATTATGAATCCAGATTTGATTCTTTAAGAAATGCTCTATCTAACTATTAGTATAATACTCTAAATCATACATAACAAAATAAATAGACAAGCCTCTCCATTTTTGAGAGGCTTTATTTTTTTCATCACGTCCTTTTAAAGTCAACAAATACAAGGTTTAATTATTATTTCCTCTTTACTTTGGCTTTGAAAATTATTAACTTATTAGTTCTTAATAATTAATAATTGGAGGAGTTATTATGCCATTATCTAAACTGGAAACTTATCTTAGAAGTAAAGATGTTTCATTCAACAAAATCGTGCATCATAAAACTTACACCGCACAAAGAACCGCTGCCGATGCACATATTTCAGGAAAAGAAATTGCTAAAACGGTTATCATGAAAATTGATAATCAAATGAGTATGGTAGTACTTCCCGGCGACATGCAAATAGATATGGGATTACTAAAAATGGCAACTGGTGCTAAAAACATACGATTGGCAACTGAAATGGAATTTAAAGATTTATTTGAAAATTATGAAGTTGGAGCAATGCCACCTTTCGGCAACCTTTATGACATGCCTGTTTATGTAGCTGAAGCATTAAAAGAAGATGTATTTATAGCATTTAATGCAGGAACACACAGCTTGCTAATTCAAATGAAATATGCTGATTTTGAAAGATTAGTACAACCAAATGTAATGAAATTAGCTTACCACGCTCATTATTAAATTGCATAGGAAGTTTTGTGTTCGAGAGCTAAAATTCGCATGATAATTGATATTAATATTTGTTGAACCATACGCAAAACTTCCTTCTTACATTATTTCCTAAAAATAAAAAAAGCTGTTCCAACGTTTTGGCAACAGCTTCTTTTGCACTAGCAAAATCGAAAAGGGTAAAAAAATAGTAGTTACTTATTTTTTTCAATCATTCTCATTATATCATTCCCCTAATTAAAGGTTTATTCAATAATAAAAAGCAAGCGTTTTATTCTCTTGCAGTACAAACCAACAAAACCTTGAAGACTTCTACAACAAAATGGTATTGCACCCACTCTATAGGTTTAAAATTGGGCATTGTGGGGTGAAATTTGCAAATATGGGATGTATTTTTCAGACGATTTTCTCTTTCAATTTGAGATTTTTTAAGTTTAAAAGTATTTAGTTGATCAAATTTATAATTACTTTCGTGGGTAATATGGATTTGAACCAATTAATACCGGCATATTTAGTTTCTAAAAAGAACAGCACACGCTTAGTTCTTTTTACGGCAGGGTTTGCCCTACTTTTTATTAACATCTATTCTCCTTTTGATGTAAGAAATTGGTTTGGACTGTCACTAAAATCCCAAGAATTATTCTTTTACTCCAGCTTAATTATATTAACAGGAGTATTAGTCGCAGTTATTTCTAGAGTTATATTATATCACTATAACAAAAAGAAAATTAGAACAAAGCTATGGGCATTTCTCTTAATCATTATGCTCGAAGTATTCTTTATGGCTTTATTCTTTACCATATACGAATCTGTATTTATTCAAGATGACAACCGAACTTACTTAGAGGTTTTTAATGTTTCTGTTCAGAACACAGCATTAGTTTTATTATTGCCCTACGCAGTTTTATGGTTATACTTTTCATGGTTAGATAAAAACCATAAAATAAAGGAACTTATTGAATCAGAAGATAAATTTGAATTTGACGCAAACTCTATGATTCCTTTTTTGGATGAGAAGGGAACCATGCGCATATCCATAAAGATGGATGATATATTATATATTAAGGGAGCAGATAATTACGTTACCATCTATTACAATAAAAATAACGACATTCATAAATTTCTTTTACGAAATACCATTAAAAATCTTGAACAAAGATTTATTAATCATCCTATAACAAGATGCCACAGATCTTACATGGTAAATTTTGATAAAATAAAAGTTATAAGAAGAGAAAGAGGTGGACATATTCTTGAAATAGAAACTGACCCACCTATAGAAGTTCCTGTATCAAAAACCTATATTAAGGAAGTATTTCAGCTTTTTGAAAGCAATTAATTTTTTGAATAAAAAGGATTAACAAATAATGTAAACACCCAACATCCGACACAAAAATTAACCAGGCACTCCAAACTTGCAAATAATATCAATAATCCTGATAATAAATAACTCACTCCCTCTAGTCCTAATAAACTTAGCACAAATATTAAAGTAGTAAAAACAAATCCTAAACGCGCTGCAAAAATCTTAGGAGCTTTATTTATTAAACGCTCATTACCCCAGGAAAACAAACCATGTATTTTATTAGCTAAAATAGCTAAAGGGCTATATTTTGACTTCCCAAATCCTCTTATGAAGAAATCAACAATTAAAACAGCTAAAACTACCATTTGATTGCTAAACAAATATGCTGCAAGCATACCTAAAACTAGTAATGCTGTTATTCTTGGGACATTTACAAAAACCTTCTCACTTGAAATAGGACAAACCACATTCTTCATATCTATCTTTTTTATATGTTTTTATCTTTCATATTAAACGGTACACAAAACATTAAGTTTATTAACTACGACATATTTATCCTACTTTTTAAATAGTATTTTTGTTGCAACACTGTTGCATTTAAAAGAAACTACCAATATCTTTACTCAAAAATTTTAACATGGATATTGCTGATTTTTTAAATAAAAATAAGATAAAGGCAACATCAACAAGAGTTCAGCTTTTAGAAATATTATCTTCTAACCCATACCCCTTACAGGCAAAAGAAATTGAAGAGAAATGGGACTCAAAAATTGACAGAGTAACATTATACAGAACATTAAAAACTTTGGTTGCTAAAAATATAATTCACAAAATTGAAGTCAATGAATTAATTACATGCTACAATTTTTTTAATCCTGAGGAAATTGAAGATCATAATCCTGACCATGCACATTTTCATTGTAATAAATGCGAGAAGGTGATATGTCTGCATGATTATGTAAATGAAACAAAACCATTACCCAACGGTTATATTCAATCTAAAACAAACATTGTTATTGAAGGCGTATGCAAATTTTGCAACACAAATATAAAAAACACTAAAGAAAATTATACACATGAATAAAGTTGCACTTTATCTATTTATATTGACTACTGGACTATCCATTTCTTCTTGCTCCAACAAAGCCAGTAATAAAAATCATATTATCGTAAGTATTCTACCACAAAAGCAGTTAGTATCCCAATTAGTTCCTGATAACTTTAAGATTACAAACATGATCACACAGGGCAATAATCCCGCAACCTATTCTCCATTACCTGGTCAAATTAAGGATATTAACGACGCTTATTTATATATTAAAATTGGAAATATAGGATTTGAACAAGCCTGGATCAATCGTTTTTGTGAGTTAAATACACAACTTAAAGTCGAAGATTCATCAAAAGACATAGATTTTATAAGAGGAGAATCCGAAATACATGGAGATCATGTTCACGAAGGAGGTATCGAACCTCATATATGGACATCGCCTAAAACGATGCTTCTTGTTTTAGAAAATACAAAAGAAATTTTAATTAAAAACTATCCAGAGCACAAGGAAATAATACAATCAAACTATAATACACTAAAAGATTCTTTGATAAGTATAGACTCATTGTACACAAAAAAACTAGATAAATTTAAAGGTAAGAGTTTCCTTATTTTTCATCCAGCATACACGTATCTTGCCAGAGATTATGGTTTAAAACAGATATCTATTGAACACAATGGCAAAGAACCAAGTGTAAAATGGATTCAGGAGATTATAGACTTTGCAAAGTCAGAGAATATAAAAGCTATTTTTGTACAACAAGAATTTGATCAAAGAAATGCTGAAATAATTTCAAAAGAACTTGACATAAAGATCATTGATGTTCATCCTCTTAATAAAGATTATGAGACTGAAATGAAAAATCTATTAAACAAACTTGAAACAGTTCTTTAAAATAAAGTATTAATCCAAATTGAAAAGATAGAATCCAAGCATGGACAATACTCCAATTATCAACATAAAAAATGTTTCTGCTGGATATACACCAGACAAGACCATTCTTAAGAACATTGATCTTACAGTATTCCCCAATGACTTCATTGGAATAATTGGTCCTAATGGTGGTGGAAAATCAACATTACTAAAAGTTATTCTTGGTTTATTAAAGCCTTTAAAGGGCGAGATTTTGTATAAGAACAAAACTAACAACAAAGTAAACATAGGTTACCTTCCACAAATAAATACTATCGACAAAGATTTTCCGATAAAAGTAATTGATGTTGTATTATCTGGATTGATGAATGGCAATGCTTTTAAACGTTTTTCAAAACAGGAAAAACAAAAGGCGTACGATTTATTAACAAAAATGGGGCTGGAAAAATATTTTAACAACCCGATTTCAAAACTCTCAGGAGGTCAAATGCAAAGGGTATATTTATGCCGGGCAATTATCAACAATCCTGAACTTTTAATACTTGACGAACCAAATACTTTTGTTGATAAGAACTTTGAAAAAGAATTATATAACCACCTTATAGAATTGAATCAAAAAATGGCTATTCTATTGGTTACGCACGACATAGGAACCATTTCTTCGGTGGTAAAAACAATAGCTTGTGTAAACGAACAACTTCATTATCACAAGTCAAATATCATATCAGAAGAAGTATTAAAAACTTACAATTGTCCATTTGAACTTATAACCCATGGTCATATTCCACACAGAGTTTTGGACAATCATTAATAAAAACACATGCAAGAAATCATTTCTCTACTAGGCTTTTCCTTTTTCACAAATGCCATCATTGCGGGTTTATTAACAAGCATCATTGCAGGAATAGCAGGAACATATATTGTATCACGTAAAATTGTTTTTATTAGTGGTGGTATTACCCATGCCTCTTTTGGAGGAATTGGACTTGCATACTTCTTAGGATTAAATCCATTTTTAGGAGCTGCCATTTTTGCCATTTTATCAGCACTAGGTATTGAATGGTCAACTCAAAAAGCTCAAGTTAGGGAAGATTCTGCTATTGCAATTTTGTGGTCGTTGGGAATGGCTATCGGAATTATATTCGTATTTCTTACTCCAGGGTATGCTCCAAATTTAATGAGTTTTTTATTTGGAAATATACTTACAGTAACTTCTATCGACATTTTAACAATGTCAGCGCTAACGATTATTTTAGTTATAGGAATTATATTATTTTACAGATTAATTCTATATATAGCTTTTGATCAAGAATATACAAAAACACTAGGCTTTAACACAACAGTTGTTCGTTACATTATTTCGATTATAATTGCATTATCTATTGTAATGAGTATAAGGGTCGCAGGTATCATACTTTTACTATCACTATTCACAATACCACAAGCCATAGCTAATATTTTTACACACGATTTTAAAAAGATGATCTTTATTTCTATAGCCTTTAGTTTCCTTGGTGTAATTACTGGTTTAGTTGGATCATACTACTTTAACTTACCATCTGGAGCCATTATCATCTTTACTTTAATATTATTTTGGTCCATATTAAAAGTAACTGTCAGGCTAATGCGCATTCATTAAAGCTTCGGCAACAATTAAATCCATAGGAGTAGTAACTTTTATATTCTCACGATTTCCATTTGCAAGATAAATTCTAAATCCAGCCTTTTCATAAACACTCGCATCATCAGTAAAAGACTCATTGAAAGGCTGATCATAGGCCTTAATCAATTTATGTGATGAAAATACTTGTGGAGTTTGTACCATTTTGTAAAATTCGCGGTTAACTGAATGACTGATTTCTTCATCTACAACTCTTATTGATTCAATAGCATCAGTTACAGGAATTGCTGATCCATATTTTTCAGCTTTAATAAAGCAATTATTTAATGTTTCATTTGAAACTAATGGACGAACACCATCATGAACACCAACTAAACAATCATGTTGAATATTACTTAATCCATTTTTGACACTTTCGAAACGAGTTGCTCCACCTATGGCAATATCACAGTTAATATTAAAATCATAATCTAAACATAGTTCTTTCCAAAAATCAATTTGATTTTCAGGCAAAACCAAAATAATATCCATAGATTGATCAAATTTAACCAAGCACTCAATTGTATGCATCAGTATAGGTTTACCCTTAAGATTAATAAATTGCTTAGGCAATGCACTTTTCATCCTATTACCAGAACCTCCAGCAACAACAATCATTACTTTTCTCATTTCTTTATCTCATTTATTCTTGTCGATAAAATTACTATTTTTAATTGATCATAAACTAAGAATATTGGCTTTCAACTTCATCTTAATAAAAATCATATGTATACTACCATACCCAATACTTATCGAATTATTTTTACGATAATTATTTGTACAACGCCATACATACTTCAATCTCAAGTATCAGAAAAAGAACTAAAAAAGCACGTAATTCAATTATCTAGCGATAAATTTGAGGGACGAGGTATTAATACAAATGGAATAAGGTATGCAGAAGAATATATACTTAAATCAATCATTAAAAATAAATTAAAGAACATAAACAATTCTTACAGACAAGAATTTACAATAAACCAATGGAAAGTAAGCTCACCAAATAAACCCACACTAATAATCAATAAAGACACATTACAGTACATTAATGAATTTTATGCACTTGGCAGCAATAGTTCGGATAAAATCAGACTACCTCTGTATAAAATTAACAATCCTACTATTAAAAACATTCATCATGACTTTGCTATTCTAACTAGCAATATCAACGATACAAATAAAATCAACAACCCACACTTAAAGGCTATTCTAATTTCTATAATAGATTCCTCTAAGTACACACAGATTATAGAAACCAATAAAAACGGTAACTTGAATATTGTAAATGCTGATAATTTTATAATTAACAAGAATTTACCTACTCACTATATAAATAAAAATACAACTAATAAAATCAATGAATTACTTTCAGTTGGAAATGTTAACGTACACGTTGAAACATCATTATTTAAGAAGAACTCAATAGTAAATCCAGCAAATATTATTGGAATGATTAATGGATTTTCTAATGATAGTACGATAGTAATTTCAGCTCATTATGATCACATTGGGATTAATCATGGTAAAATCAATCCAGGTGCAAACGACAATGCTTCAGGAGTTTCTGCTTTACTGGAAATAGCCAAAGTATTTGCCACTTCAGAAACTAAGCCTAAATACAACATCTTATTCGTATTTTTTACAGCTGAAGAAATTGGACTGCGGGGTTCAAAATATTTTACAGAAAATCCACCTATACCATTAAATTCCATCCTTGCAAATATTAATTTAGATATGATTGGCAATAAAGATATTTTACATAAAGATGAGCCTAATTTTATTTATGCATATGGTCCAAAAGAAACCAGTACATATTTAATGAACAAAATAGATAGCATAAACAATATTAAACCCTACCTAAAGCTGGATTTTTTTGAAAACGATTCTATCATTGCAAACCGTTTTTTAAAAATGTCTGACCAGGCCAACTTTATAACTTTCGACATTCCTGTATTATTTCTTTTCAATGGATTAAGTCCAAATTACCACAAACCAATCGACACATACAAGAAACTTGATTATAAGAAAATGAAGAATGTTTGCAATCTAACCATTGATTTAATTAAAGAATTGGCATATTAACTTGAAAAAGAAATGGATTACCTTTAAATTGTATTATATAAAAACATATAGATATGATACCATCAACAATATTTGATTTTTTGAAAGACCTGACAGTTAACAACAACAAAGAATGGTTTAATGATAATAAAATTAGATATCAAACAGCCAAAGATGATTTTGAAAGCTATATTGATCAATTAATTGCTCTAGCTCACTCAATAGACCCAAGTATTGGACATCCTCACGCTAAAGACTGCATTTTTAGAATATATCGTGATGTAAGATTTTCAAAGGATAAATTACCCTACAAAAATAATTTTGGTGCTTATATAGCTCACGGAGGAAGAAAAAGTCCTTATGCAGGATATTATTTACATATTGAACCTGACAACAGTTTTATTGGAGGTGGAATATATTGTCCAAATCCTCAAATATTAAAAACAGTAAGAGAATCCATCATGGATAACGCTGAAGAATATATAGGAATTATAAAAAACAAGACTTTCAAAAAGACATTTCATGAAGTTTGGGGAGAAAAGGTAAAAACTGCACCAAAAGGATTTTCTAAAAACGATCCAAACATTGACCTGATAAGACCAAAATCATATGCTTTGGTTTCAAACTTAAGTGACGAAGAAATATTAGATCAAAAATTTGAAAAACAAATCATTAAAACATTCAAAACAATGAAGCCATTCAATGATTTTTTAAACATTGCTATAAAAAAGAGTCTTTCATAAAAATCCAGATATCCAGCAACTTATAAATAAAACATCGAGTATTATTAAACAAAAAAGGAGATAGGTTTCTATCTCCTTATATCATAAATAAAAAATTAATACTTCTTTTTTTCTCTCAGTTTACCATTCTCATTATAGATTTTCCAAACTCCTATTTTTTCACCTTCCTTATACTCCATGTCGTAACGTAAAGCTCCGGATTCATCATATATGAACCACTTTCCGTGCTTAACACCATCCTTATAGTTTGCAACACCTAGTTTTACTCCCTTGTCATTCCATGTTTCCCAGAGGCCATCCATTTTATTATCTTTATAAGAACGAACTTCCTGCTTTAGTTTGTTGTCGAAGTAATAAGTAGAAACGCCTTGTTTTTTCCCCTCAACAACTGACATTTCAACTCTTTTATTTCCACTTGGATAATACTCTACATAACTCCCGGTATATAACTCTCCTTGTTCATTGTAGTATAATCCATCTACTAAATTAATTTGTGCCTGGCTGATAGTAGCTATACATATCATAGCCAAAATGGTCATTATTATTTTCATGGCTTTAAATTTTAATTATTAATAAAAAGCCTCCCATTTTAATTACAACCGTTGTTGTAATTTACTTTCCCTGTGTGATTTAATAACATCAAATTAACATTGAATTTACATTAAATACAAATTTTCAATGTTAAGTTTTACATTAAATTAACACAAGAGATGTATAATACTGATTTTCAAACAAAAAAAAGACCACTCAATATATGAGCAGTCCTTATTATCTTAAAAATATATTAATTAAAACTTATTCAACTTGATACATTTTCAACATGATTGGCTCATCTTTTGCCGAAGTAGAAACACGAATATCTTCAGACTTTGAATCCTTATATGATACAATTTTAGCAGTAATATCATAATCACCCTCTTTAACATTTTCAAAAACAAAATTCCCATCAAAATCAGAATATGTTTTTTGATCTGTTCCATCTAAAACAACTTCAACACCTGCCAAAGTTTCACCACTTTTATTATCAATTACTGTTCCTGTAACATTAAATAACTCAACTGAATTATTATTATTTTTAGACTTTTCTCCTTTAAAGCTACTTAATCCAACAACTGCTAATAAAGCAATTATTAATACGTTAATCTTCATAATAAACTATTTAATCTGTTAGCTAATTTCTTGTTTGTAAAAACAAAATTACACTACAAACATTACCTATTTATTACCAACAGTTTATATCTACTTTAATAAATTATTATCTTTATAAAATTAACTTTAACTAAACCTTATGTCATATATTAAAAGTTTCATTCAACTATTTTTCCCAGAAGTATGCTGTATCTGTGGCAGAGGACTTTTAACTCATGAACAAATCATTTGTTCTGTATGCAAACATGGTCTACCCTTAACTAATTTTCATCAATACAATAAAAATCCAGTTGAACTAACTTTTTGGGGAAGAGTAGATATTCAGAAAGCTACCTCGTTTTTACTTTATACAAAAGGAGACACTGTAAAAAATATTCTTCATTCAATAAAATACAAGAATAACACATTACTTGCAGAGGAGATGGGAAGGCAGTTTGGCCTATCAATTAAAGTAAATGATATATTTAACCACATTGATATAATTATTCCTGTACCACTTCATCATAAAAAACTGTTAAAAAGAGGATACAATCAAAGTGAACTTATTGCTAATGGCATTAGTAGAGCAATAAACAAACCAGTAATTAACAACATCTTATATAAAACTACTAATACAAGCACACAAACAAAGAAGAATAGATATGAAAGATGGGAAAACGCAGAAAATATTTATGCCTTGTACAATGGTGATTCTTTAAATGGGAAGAACATATTGTTGATAGATGATGTTTTAACAACAGGAGCTACGTTGGAAGCTTGTTGCCAAGCGTTTAAAAACTCCAACATAAAATCGCTAAACATTGCTACACTGGCTTATGCTGCTAATTAATAAATTGACTTTAAATTTAATTTAAATCCATCATTTCAAAAAAACGTCGTAGGCCTACCGAAGCTATTTCCTGTATATGTGTAATATTCTTTTTACTATGATAGGTAGGATTTCCGGGATCTATAATAAACACAGGAACGGAGTCTGGAACAAAATCTATTAACCCTGCAGCTGGATATACATTTAGTGAGGTACCTACAATTATAACAATTTCAGCTTTTTTAATTATACTAATAGCATCTTCCATAGCAGGCACAGCCTCTCCAAACCAAACAATATGTGGCCTGAGTTGACTTCCTTTTTCGCAAACATCACCAAATTTCAATTCCCAATCCTTCATATCATAAACTAAAGATGGATCAACAGTACTTCGAACCTTCTTTAATTCTCCGTGTAAATGTAAAATCTTTGTTGATCCTGCTCTTTCATGCAAATCATCAACATTTTGTGTGATAACAGACACATCATAAACACGTTCTAATTTAGAAATAAGAATATGTCCCTCATTTGGCTCACATTCAAAAAGTTGTTTCCTCCTTTGATTATAAAAGTCCATAACCAAATCTGGTGTATTTTCCCAAGCTAAAGGGCTCGCAACTTCTGTAACATCATATTGCTCCCACAAACCACCCATATCACGAAAGGTTTTGATCCCACTTTCTGCACTCATACCTGCTCCGGAAAAAACAACCAACTTTTTCATAATGATAAAATTTATAGGTGTAATTAACCCTTTTTCAATAAAAAAAGCAACCTCAATTGAGATTGCTTTTAATATATAACTTTTGAATTACAATTACTTCAACATATCAACTACTTGATTAAATACATTATCAGCAGTAAAACCGAATTTTTCATCTAATACAGTGTATGGCCCAGAATAACCAAAATGATCTAATCCCCAAACAGTACCATTAGCACCTACAAGACCTTCTAATGTTACAGGTAAACCTGCTGTCATACCAAATCTTGGAACATCAACTGGCAATACTTCTGCTTGGTAAGCTGCATCCTGATTACGGAATACACCTTCAGAAATTACTGATACAATCTGGACTTTTAATCCTTTCTCTGCTCTAAGTTTTTCAGCTCCTGCAACTAATGTTGCAACTTCTGAACCACTAGCTAGTAATACTACATCCGGAGTTTCTGCATCTTTTTCAACAATATAAGCTCCTTTTTTAGCTTTTAAAGCTTGCTCATAATTACTTCCCGGAAGATTTTTAATATTCTGACGAGAAAGAATTAATGCTGATGGAGTTGTTGTATTTTCCAATGCCATTTGCCATGCTACAGTTGTTTCTTCAGCATCAGCAGGACGAAGTACTAACATAGAGTTTTCTCCGTGGTGATTTTTCAACTTCTCCATTAAACGGATTTGAGCTTCCTGCTCAATTGGCTGGTGAGTTGGTCCATCCTCTCCTACACGGAAAGCATCATGAGTCCAAACATACTTCACTGGCAATTGCTGTAACGCAGCAATACGAGCAGCAGGTTTCATATAATCAGAAAATACAAAGAATGTTCCTACTACCGGAATAACTCCCCCATGAAGTGCCATACCATTAGCCATTGCTGCCATTGTTAATTCTGCCACTCCCGATTGTAAAAATTGTCCAGAGAAATCTCCTTTTTCAAAAGCCTTTGTTTTCTTTAAAAAACCATCCGTTTTATCAGAGTTTGCTAAATCAGCAGAAGAAACAATCATATTTTCAACCTGATCAGCAAAAGCGGCTAATACTGTAGCTGAAGCTGCACGAGTTGCGGATCCTGCTTTTTGTTCTATAGCACTGTAATCAATTTCCGGAGCATCTCCTGAGAAGAATTTAGCAAATTTAGCTGCTAATTCTGGGTTTGCTTTCTCCCATTCTGCTTGTTCAGCTTTTTTAGCAGCAACATACTCTGCTTTTTTAACTTGTACGTCAGCATACATAGCTGCAACATCATCAAAAATAACAAATGGATTTTCTGGATCTCCACCTAAATTTTTAACTGTACTTTCAAAACTTGCTCCAGCTGCAGATAAGGGCTGTCCGTGAGTAGAAACCATTTTTTCGAATGAAGAACCATCTTCTTTAACAGCTCCTTTACCCATAATTGTTTTACCAATAATTAAGAAAGGTTTTTCTGTTTCAGCTTTGGCAGCATCAAGTGCTTTACGGATTTCATCAGCGTTATTTCCATCAATAGTCATAACTGCCCATCCCCAAGCTTCATATTTTTTAGCAGTATCCTCAATAGTTACTGCATCTGTTTTTGTAGATAACTGAATATCATTTGAATCGTAAAACATAATTAGGTTATTTAAACCTAAATAACCTGCGATACGACCTGCACCCTGAGAAATCTCTTCCTGTACTCCTCCATCTGAAATGAATGTATAAATATCGTGAGACATCCATTCTCCAAATCTTGCTTGTAAGAATTTCTCAGCAATAGCAGCACCAACAGCCATGGTATGACCTTGACCTAATGGACCTGAAGTATTTTCAACACCTCTTTCAAAATCCACTTCAGGGTGTCCAGGGGTTGGACTTCCCCACTGACGAAAGCTTGCACATTCCTCCATTGTATAAGCTCCGGTAAGTGCTAATTGCGCATATAGCATAGGTGACATATGACCTGGATCAAGAAAGAATCGGTCTCTGTTTACCCAAGTCCTATCACTAGGATCATAGTTAAGGTACTCTGAAAAAAGAATGTTAATAAAATCGGCACCGCCCATGGCACCGCCTGGGTGTCCTGAATTTGCTTTCTCAACCATTGCAGCCGCAAGTAATCTTACATTATCAGCTGCTCTGTTCACTGTTACGTTACTCATTTTTAAAAAATAATTTTTTGGGTTTAACTCTTTAACAACATGCTTTTTCCCCTATGATCCAATTGTTAAAAAACATGACAAAGGTAAGTTTTTTTTAGAATAGACTAGCATTTTTTATAAGTGAACATTTTTAAAATTAACTACTCTACTAAGGCAAAATAATCTATCCTAAACAGTAATTATATAAATAACATATATGGAATAATCAATCATTAATTACGCATATCGTATTGCTTCATTGGGCACTTTAATAAAGATTACAATAGTCCCAAAAGTGATATCCAATTACAACCTTCAACTTACATATTCATTATAACTCTTACCAACCAGCCAAAATATTCACACCGAAATTACCATTATGAAACTCTCCCTGATGGATTGGGAAAGCATAATAGGGTTCTACAATAATTGCACCTAATAAATTAAATCGCAGTGCCAATCCAGAGCTCATGATTGGTATTCTCTTAGATTTTGAATTAGAAGTAAAACTCAATACTGGAGAAGAAACATCGTCCCATGCAATTCCTGCATCATAAAAAATAGCTAACTCAGAAAAAAATATTTGAGATTTAATCCATGCATAATTTTTTGGCCCTGAAAATGGAATCCGCCATTCTAAATTACTGACTATTGCTTTAGAACCCCACAATTGATTTGCCGATATTTTACCTTCCGACTCATCTCCAAAAAAACTTCCTGATTCATATCCTCTAATATACCAAGGATAACCAATATACAAATCATACAACCTATAATCATCACTACCGCTTCCATAGCGACCATAATGATACATTCGTAAAGCAAATGTATAAGGCTTTAGTCTAAAATACTTCCTAAAATCAAACAATAAGGTATTCATATCAATACCACTCAAATACCTTTCATATGCCAACCGAATTCTTTTACCTTCAATTGGAGAAGCCAAGCCAAACTTAGAATTATCTATTACGTATGCAAAGTCAATTATACCAACAGCAAAAGGTGAAGGAGAATCAACTACTTTTCTGTTTTGATTTGATATGGAGTAATAATAATTAAAGTTTTCAACCTTCTCTGTTCGATAGCTATAATTAGCTGCTGATATTCCGGCCTCTACCCGATGAGATTTATTGATCGGATAATATCCAAACAAAGTCAGCTTATCTATAAAGGTTCTCCTAAAATAATAAGACAGTCGTTCGTCTCCTGATTCTAAATCTTCCTCGAAATCTAAATATCCAGTTTGATATGGAATATGCGAAACACTTACACCTAATTTTAATGGTCGTTTTTTATTTATATAAGCTACTTGTCCTCCAAAATCATAAATTTCGCCATTTATACTAACTCCTGAATATAACATATGATCTCCAAGAATATCACTAAACCGGGCCTCCACACTTCCTGCCATACCAGCTCCATATCTACTGGTCATTACTCCCATTGAAGTATTTCCGATATAATCTAACTTAAATCTTGCTTTTACAGGCTCCGTATAAAAACTATCTGGTTCTTCAGGCAATACCACAATCTTTGCAGTAAGATTTTGATCAACTATTGATGGGTATTTGGAATAAGGCATTAATCTGGAAGTATATAAATCAACCTTTCTATCATCAACCTCAACAGCTGTTTTTTGAATTTGATTGATATTGGTACGTACTATTGAAAATTCACCTTCCCACAGCATATTATAGTACAACTCATTTTTTGAAATATTTAATGCTGGTGCAAGTGGCGTTATTCCTGTTATTCCTGTAGGATAAAAAGTTAATTGCTCTATGATGTTTTTTCTTACATCAAACAGGTACAAATTCCGGGTTCCATCTCTGTCTGATAAGAAAAAAACTTTGGATGCATCATTCCCCACAACTGGATTAACATTCTTGGAACCGGAGAAGGTCGAAAACACTGCCTTTTTTAATGTGTTAAGATGAAGTTTAGCAATATTGTATTGTGTGGTTAAATAGCGTTCTTGCAAGGGATCAGGAGCATCTGTTACATAAAAGATTTCTTCCCCAGCTCTATCCCACGAAGGTTGCAAATTACAGAATGGATCATTGGTTATATTTTGCAACTCATCATTATCCAGGTTATACAAATACAAATCAGATACTCCATATTTTAAGCCTGTAAATACAATTATACTTTCTTTTGGCGACCAAGCCGGATAACTCATTGCATCAACTTCATCTATTTTAATCTCCCGAACTATCTTACCCTTTTCAACATTAAAAATGATTAAAGCACTTACACCTTTAACATAAGCCATATATGCAAAAAACTTTCCATCAGGCGACCAGGTCCCAGAGGTTTCCATATAATTAATATCATCTATTCGATCACTTTTTGTTGATGTATAAAGCTTCTTTAAAACAGTTCCAGTTTTTGCATCTGCCAAATAAAGATCTAAACTAAAAAGATCACGTTCCGATAAAAATATCAAGCGATTACCATCGGGACTAACAGAGGGAGCTAAATTATACTTACCACTATTCTTTCTGGATAAAATTCGATCACCATGAATTGAGAATGTTGAATCATTAATATTTTGTAAAAGGTGTTTTGATAATGATTCTTTCCAAACCATAGATAAAGAGTCCATTGACATATATAACACATCCGCAATAGCCTTATCGACTCCTTTATTTGCAGTTTCTAAAAACAATTTAGATACAAATTGTTCTCCATAGGTATTTGATATATAACTCCAAAATGCCTGACCAAATCGGTATGGCGAATACCTCAAGTCTGTCGTTAATTCTTTTAACGTCGGAAATTTATGGTGAATTAAAGCGTCCCTCATCCATAAAACCGTATGGCTATCCGTATTACCGACTGAAAGGTACTCTGCCATCCCCTCAATCATCCACAAAGGAATATTTTGAACTGCAGAAATACCCATTACTGATCTTTTCTGGAGCAAATCATACTGAAAAGCATGAACCATTTCATGCCCTAATACGTGGTTGGTTTGCAGTTTGGAGTAGCTAACAGGCATAACAATCCTCTTTTTAAATCCCTCTGTTACACCTCCTGTTCCTATTCCTATATATCCATGAATGGCATTTGTTTGTTGAAAATCAGCATGACTACTATACAAAATAAGAGGATTTCTAACTTTGAAGGTATCCATCAAAACTTGTTGATGATAACTATACCACTGCTCGCTTTTTAAAGCTATTGTCTTAATTAAACTATCACTAGTACTATAATGATAAATTTCAAAATGTGGAGTTTTAAACAATTCAAAATTAAATTGTTTGTACGATGGTTTATTTTGCCCAAAATATTGAGCTGAAATACTGTTAAAGCTTAAACAAAACAGTAAAAAGAATAAATATTTTAACCATCTAAAATACATAAGAAAATCAACATACTTTTATTCAAGTTACAAACGCATAGGTTTATACGCAAATAATTAAATAGAGTTCTTCATTTTTAAAAGGTTGCATACTACTAACATTCAGCACACTGAACTACAATTCAGAAAAATTAACTCGAATCCTATCAAAATCCACTTCTTATTTTCCTGCAAATCTTTAACTTTGTAAGTCTGCAATGCAGCTATGACACACTTACATATATATTTGATTTACAATGTTTTTAGTATTTGATACAGAAACCACCGGATTACCAAAAAAATGGAATGCTCCTATTACTGATACCGACAACTGGCCCAGGATGGTTCAGTTGGCATGGCAATGTCATGATATAGAAGGGAACTTTCTTTTTGCCAAAAACCATGTAATTACGCCTGATGGGTACACTATACCCGAAGATGTAGTTGCTGTGCACGGTATCACTACAGAAATAGCATACGAAAAAGGAATCCCTTTAAAGGAAGCTTTAGAGGACTTTATGGAGGATGTTAAAAACAGTAAGTTTATCATTGGCCATAATATCAATTTTGACATCAATATTGTAGGATGTGAATTAGTACGTTGCGAGATGGAGGAGAATTTATCTTCTCATCCATCATTATGTACCATGCTTGAAAGTAAGGAGTATTGTGATTTAAGAAGAAAAGGGCAATTAAAAAACCCTACCCTTACCGAACTTCACATCAAACTTTTTACTGTTCCTTTTGAAGAGGCTCATAATGCCGCAGCTGATGTTGAGTCTACTACACGATGCTTTCTGGAACTTGTTCGCGTAGGTGGAATATCTCCAGAAAGATTAAAAATGTCACCTGCAGAAATTGAGGCTTTCAGGATAAATAATCCTGAAATGATAGAACCTGCAGGAATTGAATTTGAATCATTCAAAGTTGACACGCTTGAACATATTTCAGTAGAAGAAGAAGAAGCAAAACGAAAAGAAGCGGCTCGTAATGCCGGTAAAATTCCGTTTGTACATCTACATGTTCATAGTCAATATTCTATTCTAGATGGAGCTAATAAAACAGGAGACCTGGCAAGTAAAGCTAAAGAATATGAAATGCCTGCGGTTGCTATTACTGACCATGGAGGAATGTTTGGAGTAAAAGAATTCCACGTAGCATGTACTAAGGCCGACATTAAGCCCATTATTGGTGTTGAAGCTTATGTTGCTCAACGCGGTCACTTAAGAAAGGACGATAAAACAGATGCCTCTGGTCATCACCTTATATTATTAGCAAAAAACTATAAAGGATATCAAAACATACTTAAACTTACATCTATAGCACATACTGATGGGATGTACTATAAACCTCGTATTGATAAAGAATTACTTGAAAAATATCACGAAGATGTAATTGTGAGTAGTGCCTGCTTGGGTGGTGAGGTTGCTCAACATATAATGGCCGGAAACATTGACAAAGCTAAAGAAACCATTTTATGGTACAAAGGTATATTTAAAGATGATTACTACCTTGAAATCATGCGTCATCCTACCGACGATCCCAGACTTAGAAAAGATGTTTATGAAAATCAGGTAAAAGTTAACAAGGTAATACTTGAACTTAGTAAAGAGCTCGATGTTAAAGTAATTGCTACAAACGACTCGCATTTTACCAATGAAAATGATGCTGAGGCACACGATTTATTAGTTTGTCTAAGCACTGGTAGAGATTATGACGATCCTACTCGTATGAGATATACGCAACAAGAATGGTTTAAATCTACAGAAGAAATGAACCTGTTATTTGCGGATGTTCCTGAAGCTTTAAAAAACACAGTTGAAATAGCAGATAAAGTTGAGTATTTTAAACTCGACTCTTCGCCTATCATGCCTCCATTTGACATACCACATGAATTTGGAACTGTTGAGGAATATACAAAGAAATATAGCGAAACAGATCTTATTGAAGAGTTCTCACAAGGATCATATGACAGGCTTGGTGGGTACGATAAAGCAATTCAAATTAAACTTGAAGCTGACTACCTTGAACATTTGACCTTTGAAGGAGCAAAAGAGAGGTATGGAGAAGTACTAGAACCTTCAGTAAAAGAACGACTCGACTTCGAACTCCTTACGATAAAAACAATGGGTTTTCCCGGATATTTCCTTATTGTTCAGGATTTTATTAACTGGGCTAAAGATAATGGAGTACTCGTGGGACCAGGAAGGGGATCAGCAGCAGGAGCGGCTGTTGCCTACTGTATTAAAATTACAGATGTTGACCCGATTAAGTACGATTTACTATTTGAGCGTTTCTTAAATCCTGACCGTATCTCCATGCCCGATGTCGATATCGATTTTGATGATGATGGCCGTCAGGAAGTATTAGATTATGTAACACATAAATACGGACAAGAAAAAGTTGCCCACATCTGTACTTTTGGTACTATGGCAACAAAAAGTTCCATTAAAGATGTAGCAAGGGTTCTTAAACTTGACCTTTCAGAAGCCAACCGACTTGCAAAAATGGTTCCTGAAGCTCCGAAAATGAACTTTAAAAAAGCATTTAAGGAAGTTCCGGAATTGGAAATGGAAAAAAGTTCTCCAAATCCTTTGATTGCAAAAACAATGAAATTTGCAGAGGCCTTAGAAGGAGCTGTCCGTCAAACTGGAGTTCATGCCTGTGGAGTTTTAATTGGTAAAAACCCCCTTGACCAACACCTTCCGGTAATGCCTACCAAAGGTGAGGAATTACTTACCACTCAGTATGATGGTAGATTTGTAGAGGACATTGGCTTGTTAAAAATGGACTTCCTAGGATTAAAAACCTTATCCATTTTTAAAGAAGTTTTAGGCAATATTAAATTATCCAAAGGTATTGATGTTGATTTGGCTAATATTCCTTTGGATGATGAAGTAGCCTTCAACCTGTTCGGTAATGGAGAAACAACTGCGGTATTCCAGTTTGAGTCCCCAGGAATGAAAAAGCACCTTAGAGCATTACAGCCAAACCGTTTTGAAGACCTTGTGGCCATGAATGCACTATATCGCCCGGGTCCTATGGAATACATCCCTTCGTTTATTGAACGTAAGCATGGCAGGGAAGAAATCAAATACGACCATCCAATGATGGAACCTTATTTGAAAGACACCTATGGTATTACCGTTTACCAGGAGCAGGTGATGCTCCAGTCCAGAGCACTTGGTGGATTTACTCGAGGTGACTCAGACTCCCTACGTAAAGCAATGGGTAAGAAAATTATGGCCATGATGGATAAACTGAAAGAAAAGTTTATCGATGGCTGTTTAGGTAGCGAGGAGTTTGTTCAGGCATGTAAAGACGGAAAAACCACAATTGCAAAGCCAGAAGATCTGATTGAAAAAATATGGAGTGACTGGGAGGCATTTGCCAGTTACGCATTTAACAAATCACACTCAGTTTGTTATGCATATGTTGCTTATCAATCCGGATACTTAAAGGCTCATTATCCTGCCGAATTTATGGCTGGTGTACTTAGTCGTAATTTAAACGACATCACCAAGATTACCACCTTTATGGAAGAGTGTAAAAGGATGGGAATGGAGGTTCTTGGACCTGATGTTAATGAAAGTTACCGCAAATTCACCGTAAATAAAAAAGGAGAAATTCGTTTTGGAATGGCTGGGGTTAAAGGAGTTGGAGCTGGAGCTGTAGAAGAAATCATCCGCGTTCGAGAAAAAGACGGACCATATAAAGATATATTTGACTTTGTTGAACGAGTAAACTTACAAACTGTAAATAAGAAAAACCTTGAGGCTCTTGCTGCAGCAGGAGGATTTGATGGTTTTGACCAATTACACAGAGCCCAATACTTTACTTCTCATCCTGGAGAAGAAACAACCTTTATTGAAAATTTAATTCGCTATGGTAACCTTTATCAAAACGATAAGGCCAATAGTGCAAACTCATTATTTGGGGCTGTTGATGCCGTTGCTGCTATCACAAAACCAGCTGTGCCAATTTGTGAAGAATTCTCAATTTTAGAGAAATTAAATAGAGAAAAAGACTTAATAGGAATTTATTTATCAGCTCACCCATTAGATGTTTATAAACTAGAGATTAATCATTTCTGTAACACTAACCTCTCAGACTTGGCTGATCTTGAAAAAATGAAAGGAAGGGATATTACCATTGGTGGAATGGTTACGGCATCCAGATCTGGTACAACAAAAAAAGGAAATCCATATGGAATCATGACTCTTCAGGACTATTCTGGCTCCTATGAATTTGCTTTTTTCGGTCGTGATTATCCTGAATATGCAAAGTACCTTGTTGAAGGCTATTACATCATGGCTCGAGGTAAAATTCAAGAAAAACAATGGACAAAAGATGGAGCACTTGAAGTTAAGATTAACAAAATTGAAATGCTTGATGGAATTAGAGAATCAAAAGTTTCAGGCATCAATATATCAGTTCCATTACAAAGTATCGATGATGAATTAATCACTGAACTAGCTACTCTAACTCAAGAAGAAGATGGTAATGTAGCCCTACGTTTTTCCATTTACGACAAAGAAGATAAATTAAATAAAGCACAGTTTTTAGCTCGGTCATCAAAAATAAAATTGACCGATGAAATCGTAGATTATCTTGATAATCATCCAGAAATATCATTTACATTAACTTAAAACTTTACAATGATATGTTCAAAACTATCAATTGTAAAGTATAGCCATATCTAAAAAAATGAATATATTTGGAATGACACAAAGTAATTTTTTACTTTTGTAATAGATCAAGAAATAAATTTAAATATAAACTTATAACATTATATTATGACTATAGATGTAACAGATGCAACTTTTGAAGAGGTTGTATTAAATTCAGACAAACCGGTATTAGTAGATTTTTGGGCTGAGTGGTGTGGGCCATGTAGAATGGTTACTCCTATTGTTAAAGAATTAGCAGAAGAGTATGGTGATAAAGCCGTAATTACAAAAATGGATGTAGATAGTAATCCGGGTACATCTGTAAAATTTGGAATCAGAAATATTCCAACAATTCTTTTCTTTAAAAACGGAGAAATTGTTGACAAACAAGTTGGAGCGGTGCCAAAAACAATTTTAGCTTCAAAATTAGATGCTCTACTTTAACAGCAAAACATAAAAATATTTTAAAGAGCAGTTACTTTTGTTTCTGCTCTTTTTTTTAACACAAAATACTTAGTGCTACTGGTATATAAAGTTGACTTTCTTTATGAGAAAACAATACATCATATAACATTAAATTATTCTACAGAAATAACTTAATTTAAAGATATTTTTTAACTTTATATTTTTCAAAAGAACATTTATGGATGATTTAGGAAATATATTTTATATTCTTTTTGCGATTGTTGCGATTATTTTCAACGTGATGAGGAAAGGGAAAAAAGCCACCCCGTCTACACCTCCTCCCGTTGATAACGATAATAATAACGATCCATTTGAGGACATGATTCCTAAATTTGAACAGCTATTTAAGCCTGAAGAGGATCCAAAACCGCAGCCTGAGGTTATAAGCCAACCTGTTGCTGAAAAGAAAGCTCCAATATTTAAACCAAAACCGAAACCAGCAGTAAACGACTTTGAAGAAAAAAAGAGACAGCTTCAATCAGTAACAAACCGAATCCCAAAGCAAAAAAACACAGAAGAACCTATAACAGTTTCTACTGAAGATATTGAATCTGGTTGGTTTGATGCAAAACAAGCTGTTATTTATTCAGAAATATTGAAACGTCCTGAATTTTAGCAGACCACTCGCTGTTTTTTAATAACCACATATTTATTATCTTTGTAACAAAGAGTTCCAAATAAGGGATTCTTTATTTTTTTATATACAAATCATTAAGGAGGAAGAAAGATGTCAAACGTAAGTTATCTTACCGAAGAGGGTTTGAAAAAATTAAAACAAGAACTTCACCAATTAGAATCGGTAGAAAGACCTAGCATATCAGCCCAAATTGCTGAAGCCCGCGACAAGGGTGATTTATCTGAAAATGCAGAATACGATGCTGCTAAAGAGGCTCAAGGGTTACTTGAAATGAAAATTGCTAAGCTTAAAAACATATTAGCGAATTCAAGAATCATTGACGAGTCAAAAATTGATACATCAAAAGTACAATTACTTAATAAAGTAAAACTTAAAAACCTTAAGAACAATGCTGTAATGACTTACACATTAGTTCCTGAAAGTGAGGCTAACCTAAAAGAAGGTAAAATTTCAATCAGCACACCTATTGCTAAAGGATTACTTGGCAAAAAGGTTGGAGATCAAGCAGAAATTACAGTACCTTCAGGTGTATTGACCTTTGAAATTATCGAAATATCTATTTAAAAATCATATTATGCCAAGCATCTTTTCAAAAATTGTAAAAGGAGAAATTCCTTGTTATAAAATTGCAGAGGATGAAAATTACTTTGCATTTTTAGATATAAATCCACTACAAGAAGGACATACATTAGTAATACCAAAAAAAGAGGTTGATTATATTTTTGATATTGAGGATGAGATTTTGGCAGGAATGATGGTGTTTGCAAAGAAAATTGCATCTGCACTAGACAAAGCAATTCCTTCAAAAAGAGTTGGAGTTGCAGTACTAGGTTTAGAAGTACCTCATGCTCATATTCATCTTATCCCTCTTCAAAATGAAAGTGATATAAACTTCTCAAATCCCAAACTTAAATTTACAACTGAAGAATTTACTGCAATAGCAGACAAAATAAAAAAGGAGCTTTAAGCTCCTTTTATTTTTTTATCCTTCCTGGATTTTTATTTATAAATTCCTTCCAGCTCTTTACCGTCTTTTCTTTATTTAGATTCTGATTTTGAAAATAGTGACAAAGAGCTGCTGCTACCCCATCGGTAGCATCTAAATATTTGGGTTCTGCATCAATTTTTAAATATCTGGATAAAAATCCTGCCACCTGCTCTTTACTAGCTCTTCCATTTCCTGTAATAGCCATTTTTATCTTCAAAGGAGCGTATTCAAACACAGGTAAATCTCTAGATAAAGCAGCTGCCATTGCTACACCTTGCGCTCTACCTAGTTTTAACATCGATTGAACATTTTTACCAAAAAATGGTGCTTCAATAGCTAATTCATCAGGATGATAATTATCCACTAACCTCACTACTGTTTCAAATATCTTTTTAAGCTTTAAGTAATGATCTGTATATTTTTGAAGTTCCAACACTCCCATTGACATTAAAGAAGGTTTATTATTGACAACCTTTAAAATGCCATATCCCATTACGGTTGTTCCAGGATCAATGCCTAATATAATTCTTTCCTTAACCAATTAAAGTGCTTTCAAAATTGAACTAAAGTATAAAGCTTCCTGACCAAAATCTGAATGCATTTGCCCTAAAACAAGTGGAGATTGACGGTTAATTACTTCTAATTCTGTTGGAGTAGATACTTTCCATTGCACAGAAACAGTTCTTTCTTCTTTATTATCTGTTGTCATTACTTCATAGGTACCAACTTCACATCCCGGAACAACATTTTTAATCAATGGTACATAAGTATTTTTCATCCATTCTTCCCAAATTGTAAACTTAGCCTTGGCAATCACAAATGTTGTATTAAATATAAACATATTTCTAAATTAATAATTTATATAAATAAAAAACCCTGCAATAAGCAGGGTCATATATTAAAATACTGCTAAAGAGTCTTATTTAATCATATCAAAACCACAGTATGGAACCAATACATCAGGTATTTTAATACCTTCTGCAGTCTGATTATTTTCTAATAAAGCCGCTAAGATACGTGGCAATGCTAGAGCACTTCCGTTTAAAGTATGAACTAACTCAGGCTTCTTCATTTCTTTACCTTTATAACGACATTTTAATCGATTAGCCTGGTAATTTTCAAAGTTCGAAACAGAACTTACTTCTAACCACCTTTCCTGCGCGGCAGAATAAACTTCAAAGTCAAATGTTAAAGCTGAAGTAAAGCTTATATCACCTCCACAAAGCCTTAAAATACGATACGGCAAACCTAGTTTATTAACTAAACCTTCTACATGTGCTACCATACCTTCCAATGCCTCATACGACTTTTCAGGATGTGCTATTTGCACAATCTCCACCTTGTCAAATTGATGCAAACGATTTAAACCTCGTACATGCGCTCCCCATGATCCAGCCTCTCTTCTGAAACAAGGTGTATAAGCCATATTCCTTAATGGCAAATCCTCCTCTTTTACAACCTCGTCTCTATATATATTTGTTACTGGAACTTCAGCTGTTGGAATTAAATATAAATTATCTGCTGTGGCATGATACATCATTCCTTCTTTGTCAGGAAGTTGACCTGTACCAAAACCAGAATCTTCATTTACAACAATTGGAGGAAGTACTTCGTTATAACCAGCTTTTTCACCTTCATCCAAAAAGAAATTGATTAAGGCACGTTGCAAACGAGCACCCTTCCCTTTATATACAGGAAATCCAGCTCCTGTTATTTTGGTTCCTAGTTCAAAATCTATAATATCGTACTTCTTAATTAATTCCCAATGTGGTAATTTATCACCTTCAATTTCTACTGTGATATCACCTTCCTTTACAACCTCATTATCCTCATCACTATTCCCTTCCGGAACAGAAGGATGCGGAAGATTTGGTAATTTAACTACCTCTCCGTCTAATTGAGAAGTAATATCACTAAGTACCGCATTCAAATCTTTAATGCTATCTTTTAACTCAGCTGTTTTTGCCTTTGCTTCATTGGCTTCCTGAGCTTTACCTTCCTTAAATAGCATTCCTATTTCTTTAGATAAAGCATTCATTTCTGCCTGCTTTGTTTCTACTTCATGTTGAGTAGATTTTCTTTTATTATCTAAAGCAATAATATTTTCTACTATTTCAGTTGCATCAAATCGCTTTACTTTAAGGCGCTTAACAACCTCATCCTTATTCTCTTGTATAAATTTTAGCGTAAGCATTATGCGTTTTTCTTGTTTGTTGATATACGGATAAAAAAAATCTCCTGAATTGTGTTACGAAAGTAACAAAATCAGGAGACTCTTAAAATCTTTCAAGATCTTTTTATTCAGCAGCAAAAGGCTCTACTGATACAAAAGACTTGTCGTTTCTTTTCTTACGGAAAGTAACTGTACCATCAATAAGGGCAAATAAGGTATGGTCTTTTCCAATTCCTACATTATCACCTGGATGGTGTTGAGTTCCTCTTTGGCGAACAATGATGTTACCTGCTTTTGCAGCTTGACCACCAAAAATCTTAACGCCTAATCGTTTACTTTCGGATTCTCTACCGTTTTTCGAACTACCGACTCCTTTTTTATGTGCCATCTTATTCTAATTTTTTTAATTATCCAACTAAAATATCTTCAATTTGAATTTGAGAAAATTGTTGACGGTGACCATTTTTCTTCTTGTAACCTTTTCTTCTTTTCTTTTTGAAAACAATTACTTTATCACCTTTAACATGAGAAAGAACTTTAGCAGTTACTTTCGCACCATCAACAACAGGAGCTCCTACTTTAACTTCTCCTTCATTGTCAATCAACATTACTTTGTCAAATTCAACAGCAGCTCCTTCTTCAGAAGCTAAACGATGTACATAAATCTTGCTGTCTTTTTCTACTTTAAACTGTTGTCCTGCAATATCTACAATCGCGTACATAACAATTATTTTAAAATTTTATCCAGGAGGCGGACTTTCGCTCTCATTTCCAGTCACTTTACCAAGCCTCTCAAGAAATATCGGAGTGCAAAATTATAAAATTATTCTAATCTCACAAAAAATTAATTGTTAATTCAATGAATTTCAATACAATTATAATAAAAATACATGATCTAAACTTATCCTTAAAATTACAATAGAACATTTTCAAATTGCCAGTGTTCCTTAGGTATTATAATAGATAATGGGAGTATTTATCGGGTGATGTTAAAAACAATTTGTTATATTTGTTTTATTATAGAAATATATACCGTACTTCGAAACACGAAGAAACTTTATGAGCAAAAAAAAGATTAAACTTAATATATTAGGTCTGTCTTATAGTCAAACTCAATCTGGTGCATACGCTTTAGTACTTGCAGAAGAAGAGGGAGAAAGAAGAATTCCGATCATTATTGGTGGTGTTGAAGCACAATCTATTGCCATTAAACTTGAAGGACTTGAACCCCCCAGGCCCCTTACTCACGATCTGTTTTTAAACTTCTCAAGAGCTTTTGACATTGAAATAATTGAAGTGATTATTTATAAACTTGAAGAAGGCATTTTCTACTCAGAATTAGTTTGCATCAAAGATGGGCAAGAATTGAGAATAGATTCACGAACATCTGATGCAGTTGCACTTTCATTACGTTTCAACTGTCCTATTTACACTTACGAATCCATTATTAAATCTGCTGGAATTGTATTAGATGTTAATGCAGAACATGAAACAGAAGCTAGTGAAACTAATGCTGAAGACAATTCAGAAAGTAAATACTCTGATTTATCTATAGATGAATTAAACAAAATGCTTGAAAACGCTATTGGAAAAGAAGATTATGAAAAAGCTTCTGAAATCAGAGACGAAATAAAAAAAAGATCTAATTCCTAAATCCCTGTAATATAGAATCTACCTAGTCAACAAAAACAAACATCACATTTAATAATTTCATGGTAAAAAAAATAATACCTGCCATTGTCATTTTACTATTTGCAATGGCTCAACCTTCATGGGCTAATTCTGTTATTGATTACACCCAAAGCTCTGGTGTGTCAACTATGGGTATTTTTAGGGGCATTTTAGGAATGGCTGTTGTTATTGGATTAGCCTACCTGGCAAGCATCAACAAAAAAGCAATTAACTGGAAAGTTGTTATTGGCGGCTTGGGCATGCAATTGGTTTTAGCTGTTTGCGTACTTTATATCCCATTTGTTCAAAATGTATTTGAATTTTTTGGAAAACTTTTCACCCTTGTACTTGACTTCACTAAAGTAGGAACTGAATTTTTAGTTGGAGATTTTCTTGATACCTCAAAATTTGGATACATATTTATGTTTCAAATTCTACCAACCATTATATTCTTCTCTGCACTAACAAGTGTTTTATTTTACCTAGGAGTAATACAAAAAGTAGTTTGGGCATTAGCTTGGCTTCTTACTAAAACATTAAAACTATCTGGTGCTGAAAGTTTATCTGTGGCCGGAAACATCTTTTTAGGACAAACTGAAGCTCCCTTAATGATTAAAGCCTATTTGCCCAAAATGAATCCTTCGGAAATGTTTTTGGTAATGACTGGCGGTATGGCAACTGTAGCAGGTGGTGTACTTGCAGCCTATATCGGCTTTTTAGGAGGAGATGATCCAGCCATGAGATTAATGTTTGCCAAACACTTATTAACTGCATCTGTAATGGCTGCACCTGGTGCTGTTGTTATTTCAAAAATTATAGTTCCTCAAACTGACAAGATTGAATCCGAAGTGAAAATTTCAATGGATAAAATTGGAAGTAATATATTAGATGCAATGAGTAACGGAACTAGTGAAGGTTTAAAACTAGCTGCAAACGTTGGCGCAATGCTTCTTGTTTTCTTTGCTTTTATTGCCATGGTAAATTATACATTTACTAAAATTGGTGACTGGACGGCTTTAAATGATTTAATAGTTCAAGTAACCAACGGACAATACACTCAATTTAATTTAGAATTTATTTTAGGTTATACCATGGCTCCATTAATGTGGCTAATAGGCGTACCTTCCGATGATATATCTCAAGTAGGACAATTATTAGGTGAAAAAATTATTGCCAGTGAATTTGTTGGCTATACAAGTTTAGCAAAAATGAAAGCTGGCCATTTAATTGCTCACTCAAAATCAATGATTATGGCCACTTATATGCTTTGTGGTTTTGCCAACTTTGCATCAATAGGTATTCAGATTGGTGGTATCGGAGGTTTGGCTCCTAAAAAGAGAAGCTTTTTATCTAAATTTGGTATCAGAGCATTAATAGCTGGCACTTTAGCTTCATTAATGTCTGCTACTATTGTTGGTATGATTCTTGGATAAACAAAATATGCAACTATTTATGTAACTTATCCAACCTTATAAGCGTCACATCTTTATATAAATATAAATCCTATACAAAGATGAAAAAAATACTTTCGATGGCGCTTTTGGTTTTATTTATGAATAGTTGCATTACTATTGATACCAGCGCCCAAAAGATCACAATTGATCAGATTGAGAAAAACTTTGACAATATATCAACTATTGATATAAAAGGTTCCTTTTGTAAAGTTGAAGTAAACAGTCATACATCTGCAAACATTATTTTTAAAGGGGAGATAAAAAGTAACAAGGACCGTGATGACATCAAAATCCAATATGAAATTAATGGAAATACCCTTGAGGTTTGGATTGATAAACCCAGATCTTTAAGTGGTTCTTTGGGTGGATATTTAAATTTCCTTGTTCCTTCCAATACTAATATTAACATAAAAAATTCTTCAGGTAGTATTGATGTAAAAAATATCGGACAAAGCATGATAACATTAGTTGCAAGCTCAGGAAGCATTATGACTAGCAATATCAAAAGCAGTATAAAAGCAACAACAAGTTCTGGAAGCATAAAAGCAAATAACATAACAGGAAGTGTCAATGCAATAAGTTCATCAGGAAGCCACATAATCGAGAACATTGGCGAGAACGTAAACTCATCTTTATCTTCTGGAAGTATTAAAATTAGCCAGGTAAAAGGGTATGTTAAAAGCAATTCATCATCGGGTTCACAATATATAAATGGTGTTGAATCCGGTTTAGAAAGTTCTGCTAGTTCAGGCAGCATAAAAATCGAGAATATTAATGGGGATATTTATTCTAAAACTAGCTCTGGAAGTATTAAATTAAATAACATCAATGGAGCCCTATCCTTAACGTCTTCAAGTGGCAGTCAGTATGGCACTGGCATCACTTTATCTGGAGATTCCTCTTTTAAAAGCTCATCTGGCAGTATTAAAATGGAGCTTACAAATAATGCTGAAGAATTATCCTTTCATTTATTAGCTTCATCAGGTGGATTAAATGCAAAAGGAACTTCTGGTAAGAAAAAATTAAATATTAACAGAGGTGGCATACACATCAATGGAATATCTTCATCAGGTAGTCAATCTTACCAATAATACAATATAAAATCATTCTGAAAGCCGCTCCTAATGCGGCTTTTTTTATTTATTATTTGGGCATATAAAAACAAAATTAATATCTTGTATTCAACCTAAATAATACACCCATGGATTCTTTCGATTATACAATAAATTACCAGTTGCAATCTGATCTTGATGATGAAAATCCTGACAGGTATGCAAATCACTATGAAGCAGAGATATTAGTTTATAAACCTTCTGGAGAACTTTTAAAGATAGGACGGATGTTTTTTAGTATTGTATTAATAAATCAAATTATTGATCAAAAATACAATATGTTCCATGTATTTAACTCCTCAGCCCAAGTTATGGATTTCGGCTTGCAATTCATTGATTTTAATATGAATGAATATAATGAGTATTTTATGGAACATGCAGATTCCGACATGTATCTGGAAAATTTTCTAATAATAACAGAATACGAATTACTTCCTGCTTTCAGAGGTAAAAATCTTGGAAGTAAAATCTTAAAAGATTTATACACACGGTTTAGTTATGGTATTGGAGCCATATTTATTAACTCTACCCCATTTCAGCAAACCAACATGGATAATATTGATGAGGATCATTATGAGGATGATGACTTTTTAAAGGCCTTATCTTTTGATGATTCTGAGTTTGATGAAGAAACTGCTCAATTAAAAATTAAAGCATTTTTTCAACGATCTGGTTTTAAGTATTTGGTAAGAGATTATTTTTTTATAAATACACATTTTCACCAGCCAAAACTTATGGCTGCAGATTGGTAAAAAAGCTATCCTTATAGATAGCTTTTTATTACCTCTATTATTTTTCTTTTTGAATAAGATCTACAAAATCCTGAACCTCCCAAACCGTTCCATCTGCTATTACTTTAGCTTTTGTATAAAACGATTCTCTTTCACTCAGTTTTTCAGCAATATAATCCAAAAGTTCTTCTCCATTTTTATTGGCTACTAATGGACGTTGCGATTTTGAGGAGCACAACCGATCATTTAATACTTGTGGACTCAATTTTAGATAAATTGTTAACCCTGTAGCGTTCATTACTTCCATATTATTGAAAAAACATGGTGTACCACCACCAGCACCAATAATCACTTTATCAAAATCACTTACCTCACGAAGACATTTTGCCTCCATCTCCCTGAATCCATCTTCTCCACTTTCTTCAAAAATCTGCGATATTGTTTTATGATACTTATGCTCAATAAAATGATCCAGATCTAAAAACGTCCAGTCTTCCATAGCATCAGCCACCCATCGTCCCATGGTCGACTTTCCACTACCCATAAATCCTATTAAATAAACCCTCTTTACCATATTAAAACAATGACATTTGGTTTTCATCATCTTCATCTCCATCATGGTCGTGATCATGATCAATCTCCTCCGGTTCTTCTGGTTCAGACTTAACAACCACCGGTTCGAGTTCATTAATTTTTGATACCTGATAGGTAGTCAATCTCTTTCCTCTTGCTTTAAAGCTCTTTACTCCGATAAATTCATCCACTTCCACAATCATTTTATCCCGCTCTTTATCTTCACCTCCAAACTTCACTTCCAATCTTGGATAATCAACAGTTGTCACTCTTACAAGATACGACTTGGCATTTTCACCGATAAAACTTTGTGGTTTTAAAGATGGCTCCAATTGAAATCTTTTTAAGTAATAATACTTCTGATCTGCATCGTAATAAGCAACAGACCACACTTTATCCTGATTATATTTTTCAATTATAAGAATATTATCCTCATAATGATTTGTTAAATCAAAATTAGTATGATAAAACTGTCCATCTTTTGTTATAACCAAAATTAAATCATCAGCATGGAACTCACCTAAATAATCTCCTCTACTTTCAGAGTTAATTCTTAAAACATCTTTATCGAACCAAATCTTACGACCTCCAAGCGTTGAAACTCCTTTCTTTCTTAGCGAAACTTTTTGAACCTCATATTTAGTAAGTATATTACCCATAGCTCCGCGACCTTTAATGGCCAACTCTGCCATATCATAATCAAAAATCAGATTCCTGATTCTGGCTTTTGGACGCAAAATGATCTTAAGTACTTCTGCTTCTCCATTAGGATTTGCACTAAAGTACAACACATCAGAACCCTTGGTTCCTTTAGTTAAATCGTAAACTTTATCTCGGGTAATTCCTGTAACCGCAAAACGTTTTACATACACACTACCTGCTTTTCCATCCCGATAAACTACATTATAAATCGTACGCTTATCAGCCTTTTTAAACACGGCCAGATGAATGATTCCTTTTCCAATAAATGCTTTATCCGAAACCTTTGTTATCAGATATCTTCCATCCTTATAAAAAAGAATAATATCATCAATATCTGAACAATCGCATACAAATTCATCTTTACGCAGCGTGGTTCCCATAAAGCCTTCCTGACGATTTATAAAAAGCTTTTCATTTTTAACAACTACTTTACTTGCTTCAATATTCTCAAAGTTTCGTATTTCTGTCTGGCGCGGAAAATTCTTTCCATACGTCTTTTTAATATGCTTAAAGTAATTTATCGAATACGGAATAATATGCTCCAAATTATAAGCTATTTGCTCCATTTCTTCTTCAAGTGAAGCAATATATTCATCAGCTTTATTAGAATCGAATCGTGAAATTCTTTTAATTCTTATTTCTGTAAGTTTAATAATATCATCCCGTGTAACCTCCCGTCTTAAGGTCTTTTTAAAAGGGTCCAAACCATGATCTATAGTTTGAATGATGGCTTCCATGGTTTCACAATCCTCAATTTTTTGATAGATTTTATTCTCTATAAAAATCCTTTCTAGCGATGCAAAATGCCATGCTTCTTCAAGTTCACCCCTCCTAATCTCAAGTTCTCTGGTAAGAAGATGAACTGTATGTTCTGTATTTTTTCTTAAGACTTCAGAAACACCTATAAATTTAGGTGTATTATTTTCAATTAAACAGCAGTTTGGAGATATTGAAACTTCACAATCAGAAAATGCATAAAGGGCATCAATTGTTTTGTCGGTAGACACACCTGCTGGTAAATGAATTAATATCTCAACATTTTCAGCGGTATTATCATCGATCTTTTTAATCTTGATTTTCCCTTTTTCATTAGCCTTTATAATTGATTCAATAAGGGATGATGTATTTTTTCCATAAGGAATATCCGTTATATTCAGCGTTCTGTTATCTTGCTTTACAATTTTGGCCCTAACCTTAACTGCACCACCTCTTATTCCATCATTATACCTGGAAACATCAATCATTCCCCCAGCAGGAAAATCAGGAAAAATTTCAAAGCCTTTTCCCTCTAAATGAGCAATCGATGCATCGATAAGTTCATTAAAGTTATGAGGCAAAATTTTAGAAGCCAATCCTACTGCGATCCCTTCTACTCCCTGAGCCAATAACAAAGGAAATTTTACAGGAAGTGTTATAGGCTCCTTATTACGGCCATCATAACTCATTTTCCAGAGCGTTGTTTTTGGATTAAAAACAACTTCCTGAGCAAACTTAGTTAAACGAGCCTCAATATATCGCGGCGCTGCAGCACCGTCTCCGGTGGCCACATTACCCCAGTTACCCTGAGTATCAATTAAAAGATTTTTTTGACCTAATTGCACCAATGCATCACCAATAGAGGCATCTCCATGAGGGTGAAATTGCATGGTAAAACCAATGATATTCGCTACTTTATTATAACGACCATCATCCATTCTACGCATGGCATGTAATATCCTACGCTGCACAGGTTTTAATCCATCATTAATATGCGGGACTGCACGTTCAAGAATAACATAAGAGGCGTAATCCAAAAACCAGCCTTTAAACATACCTCCAAGATGAGATATTTTTACATCAGAGCCTTGATCTTCGGAAATATTACCTTGATCTGAGTTATTATCTTCAGGATTTAGGTTTGTTTCTTCGTCATTTGGGTTATTAATATCTTCGCTCATGCTTACAACTGCATTTAATATTGTTTATATTATGCCGGATCTTCTTCTACAACAAGGTTGTCAATAATAAAAGTTTGTCGGTCGGGTGTATTTTTTCCCATATAAAATGAAAGTAACTGCTGCACGGCATCTTCCTTTTTCATACGAACTGGCTCCAACCTGATATCCTTACCAATAAAATGTTTAAACTCATCTGGACTGATTTCACCTAAACCTTTAAATCGGGTTATTTCGGGATTTGCTCCTAATTGTTTAATAGCTTTTGATTTTTCCTCATCAGAATAACAATACATTGTTTTCTTTTTATTTCGAACCCTAAACAATGGAGTTTGTAAAATATATAAATGACCATTTTTTACCAATTCAGGAAAAAACTGCAAAAAGAAAGTTATTAATAATAACCTAATATGCATACCATCAACATCAGCATCTGTTGCAATAATAACATGATTATACCTTAGTGTTTCCATGCCCTCCTCAATATTCAAGGCTGCTTGTAATAGGTTAAATTCCTCGTTTTCATAAACCACCTTTCTGGTTAATCCATATGAATTTAGTGGCTTACCTTTTAAACTAAAAACAGCTTGCGTGTTAACGCTTCTGGCTTTTGTTATAGATCCACTGGCAGAATCACCCTCTGTAATAAAAATCGATGAATGAGGTGCATCTTCATTGTTGGTATTATAGTGCACTCTGCAGTCTCTTAACTTTTTATTGTGCAAACTAACCTTTTTAGCTCTTTCTTTTGCGAGCTTTTGAATTCCTGAAATGGCTTTTCTTTCTTTTTCCGATTCCAGAATTTTTCTCATCAAAAGTTCCGCAACTTCAGTATTTCTGTGTAAGAAATTATCCAATTCTTTCTTAACAAAATCTACAACATAGTTTCTTACAGAAGGTCCATTAGGCCCCATATCTTTAGATCCCAGCTTAGTTTTTGTTTGAGATTCGAATACGGGTTCTTCAATTTTTATACTTATTGCCGCAATTACACCGGTTCTGATATCTGACACATCAAAATTTTTATTATAAAATTCTCGAATTGTTTTAACCAGAGCTTCTCTAAAAGCTATTTGATGCGTTCCTCCTTGTGTGGTATGCTGACCATTTACAAAGGTGTAGTACTCTTCTCCATATTGATTTCCGTGAGTTAAAGCTACCTCAAAATCTTCTGTTTTAAGATGAATCAGAGGATAAACTCCTGGAGAAGTCATATTGTCATTTAATAAATCAAGAAGACCATTTTTTGATTTATAAGTTTTTCCATTATAAATAATTGCCAACCCGGCATTTAGATAAGTATAGTTTTTCAGAAGCGGTTCTATATATTCATCTCTATAAACATACTTTTCAAATATTTCATCATCTGGTCGAAAGGTAACAAATGTTCCATTTTCCTCCGTTGTTGGCTCAACCTCATATTCCTTTACAACATTACCTTGAGAGAAATCAACTTTTTTACATTCTCCATCACGATAAGCTACAACTGTAAATGTTGTAGACAATGCATTTACGGCTTTGATACCAACACCGTTTAATCCTACAGATTTTTTAAATACTTTGGAATCATATTTTGCTCCTGTATTCATTTTTGATGCCACATCAATAACTTTTCCCAAAGGAATTCCTCGTCCAAAGTCACGAATCGTTACGTTTCCTTCCTGAACTGTGACTTCAATCTTTTTACCAAACCCCATCATGTATTCATCAATGGAGTTATCCATCACCTCCTTAAGTAACACATAAATACCATCATCGGAATATGAACCATCGCCCAACTTACCAATGTACATTCCCGGTCTTTTTCTAATATGTTCCTTCCAGTCTAGGGTTCTAATGGCATCTTCTGAATACTGTTGCGACATAATTATATATGTTTATAAGTTGTTTTATTAAGTATGGAAAGACTGTAATTAAAATTCTTCCAAATATAATTAAATCGATATTTTTTTGGTAATTCTTTTTTCAACAGGTAGCATTAAGTTGATCTCAACATCAATCTTTATCTTAAGATTAGTACTTTATCTGTTTAAAACTTTTTTAATGCAGAGTCAAATACATTACAAAAAGGGATAAAAAAAACGGATTCAATTACTTGAATCCGTTTTATTGCAAATTTGTGAACCAATAATTATAATATTTCAACAAATAATCTCTTTAAACCAAAATTTTCGATTCTTACTTGAGATTAGTTAAAAGTCAGGTATAAAAAAAATTAAAAAAATCCTTAAAACATAGTGTTTACAGGTTTTTTTTACTAAAAATTAGAAAATATTATTCAATTGGTATAATACCCATTTTTTTCATCAAAAAAGAAGCATTATGGTTCTGCGTTACTCCTTTATATAATTTATAATCAAATACTAATTGACCTGATTGATTTTTTACCTCAAAACAATAATTCACGATTTTTGAAAATGTTTGTTTTTCCAAAATTTCCAATTCTAAATCATGAGTAGCAATCATTCCATAAGCATTATGATTGAGTAAATTTCGAATTAACTCCATACTTCCATATGTTTTATCTTTGGAGTTTGTTCCTTTAAGTATTTCATCAAGAATTATAAACAAACGATTACCCACCTTTAACTTATCAATGATATATTTTAATCTTTTAAGTTCTGCAAAAAAGTACGACTCATGTTTCATCAGAGAGTCTGTAGTACGCATATTTGTTACTAGCTCCATTGGTAAATATTTCATTTTACTTGCACAAACAACTACACCACAATTTCCAAGCACCAAATTTAATCCTACACTACGCAAAAAAGTGCTCTTTCCCGACATATTTGCTCCTGTGATCAAAGTAAAAATGGATTCTTTGTAGTTGAAGTCATTACAAATTCGTTCTTGTCTTTCGATCAATGGATGACCTAAATTTTCTACTTCAAAAACACCTTCCTTGCTTAATTCAGGAAAAATAAAATCAGGATGATTATAAACGTAACCTGCCAAACTATTATATGCATCTATTTCATGCACCACATTTAACCAACTAGCAAGATGCTGTCTATGCTCCTTAAGCCATTTCTCGATTTTTAAAACATACTTATAATCCCAAAGCAACATACCATTTAAGATCACACCTCCAATTATGCCATTTCTTTGATCGAAATGATTCATAAAATCTCCTAATTTTTTAATGGCATCAGATGCATTGGCTTTTCCTTCAGATAATGCATTTTGAAAATTAATTAAACCTTCTGACTTAAATTTCTGATCAACAATTAAATTGGTAAGCACTGCATAATACTCTAAAATAGAAGAAAGAGAAGAAAATTGCAGATTTACTTTATTAATTTTACGAAAGGCTGAACCAACAAACGTCAGATTAAAAATAAAGATAACAGTCGGAAAAACTGGAGATAATCCAATAAACGAAGATACGAGTGATATGATAAAAAGTATAGGCAATAATTGAACTACAACTTTAAACACCTTTCCTTTATTTAAAAACCTTGGATTATAGTCTTTTAATTGACTAATTTTCGAGATGTACTCATCTGTTTCTTTCAGAGCCTTTCCTTTAGCAAAAAACCGTTGTCGAAAATCCAACAATTGAGATAGTTCTTTCATCAGAGACTGAGTGCTTTTGATCACTCCTATATCTGAACTAAAAAAAGATAATTTTTCAGCTAATTTCCGTTCTCCAACAATTGTAGTGGTTCTATTTATATATTGAAAGAAGGATCCTGTTCCAAACAGATCCAAATCGTGAGAGTAATTGTGTAATGGATCAATATATTTTGCACCATTTGAAAAACAATCCCATTGCCCATTCTGAGCCGATATCTCATTGCGATTTAGTACCTGAAGCTCCAGTAATTCAGCTTTTCTTATTTTGTAGTAACCAAACTGCTTTATTAACATTACAAAGCAAAAAACCAAAGCTATAAATAATACTACAGCTAAAATTTCAGAGTACTTAAAGAGATAAAAGGGTAAGAAAAAAAGCAAGAAAAAACACAATACCCTAATCCAACCAGATTGGATTATTTTACGCGATATTTTTCGACAATCAGTATCGTATTTTTCCTCTAATAAGGTGTATTCTTGAACTAATCTATTATATCCTTGTTCGATTCGTCCAGTGCTTTCCATATCATATCTTTTAACTCAGTAATACCTAAATTGGCAACCGAAGATATAAAAGTATATGGAATATCAGGTAATTCCTGTTTGATTTCAGCAATGAGCTCCTCATCTAACAAATCACACTTTGAAATAGCCAACAAACGTTGTTTATCAAGAAGTTCTGGATTATACATTTTTAGTTCATTAAGCAAAATCTGATATTCTTTAGCAATATCATCAGCATCTGCCGGAACCAAAAATAAAAGAATGGAATTACGCTCAATATGACGCAAAAATCTTAATCCCAAGCCTTTTCCATCACTAGCACCTTCTATAATTCCTGGTATATCAGCCATTACAAAGGACTTATAATCCCGATAGTTTACTATCCCAAGATTTGGAACCAAAGTGGTAAATGGATAATCCGCAATTTCAGGCTTAGCTGCAGAAACAACTGATAACAATGTTGATTTACCTGCATTTGGAAACCCTACCAGACCTACGTCAGCCAAAACTTTTAGTTCTAGTATTACTGCAATCTCGATCCCCTCTAGCCCCGGTTGCGCATATCTTGGAGTTTGATTTGTAGAAGATTTAAAATGCATATTTCCTCTTCCTCCTTTTCCTCCAGGTGCCAAAATAAACTCTTGTCCTTCCTCTGTAATTTCGCAAATAACTTCACCTGTTTCTGAATTTTTAGCTATAGTACCCAGAGGAACAAATATGGTTTTATCTTCGCCCTGTGAACCAAAACTACCTTGACCACCTCCAGACATTCCATGTCCGGCAAAGATATGCCGCTGAAATTTTAAGTGTAATAAAGTCCAGTGATTACGACTACCTTTAATAATTACGTGACCACCTCTACCACCATCACCTCCATCTGGACCACCTTTGGGAACAAATTTCTCTCTTCGCATATGTGCAGAACCTGCCCCACCTTTACCTGAGCGACAGAATATTTTTACATAATCAACAAAATTACTACTTGCCATAACCAATACACTTAAAAAAATAAGCCACGGAAAGCACAAAACTCCCGCGGCTCATGTAAATATTATTATCCTTATTGTACAGAATCAAGAACTTCAGCAATAGAACCGAAAATTTCTTCAATACTTCCAACACCTTTAATTGACTTATATACTCTTTTCTTTTTATAGAAATCAATTACAGGTTTAGTTTGAGATTCATATACATTAATTCTTTTCTCAATAGTTTCTAAATTATCATCAGATCTTCCTGAAACTTTCCCTCGCTCAAGCAATCTTTCAACTAACTCATCTTTAGGAACTTCAAGATTAATCATTACACTAACCTTTGTTTTATATTCAGCTAATAACTCCTCAAGAGCTTTTGCCTGCTCCACTGTTCTTGGAAAACCATCAAAAATAACTCCTTTTGAACCAACTAATGATTCAATTTTGTTATCAATCATCCCAATGATAGTTTCATCAGGTACCAACTCTCCTTTGTCAATAAAACTTTTAGCAATTGTACCAAGTTGAGTATGACCGCTAATTTCTGCTCTTAACAGATCTCCGGTAGAGATGTGTGCTAAATTGTATTTTTCAATAATGTTTTCACTTTGGGTACCTTTACCGGACCCTGGAGGACCAAAAATTACTACGTTCAACATTTCGGTTATAGTTTATATTTATTCAACAACTGTATATATATCTGCTAAATTACGGCCATGACCATCATAATCCAGACCATATCCTACAATAAAATCATTGGGAATATCCATACCCGCATAATCAATATCAATATCTACCTTACATGCCTCTGGCTTAAATAACATCGTTGCTATTTTCACCTCTGATGGTTGATATCCTAATAATTGATTTTTAATTTTTTCAATGGTAAATCCTGTATCAATTATATCTTCTAAAATAACAACACATCTACCTTCAATATTCTCGTTTAAACCAATCAACTCTTTTACTTTACCAGTAGAAGAAGTACCTTCATAAGAAGAAAGCTTCACAAAACTAATTTCACAAGGAAAATTTAGTTTCTTCATTAAATCAGCAGCAAACATAAAAGAACCATTCAATACACATATCATCAAAGGATCTTTATCAACCAATTCCTCATTCATTCTGTCTGCTATTCCTGCAATTGCATTATCTATCTTCTCAAAAGGAATTGACAACTCGAACTCCCTGTCTAATAGCTTTATACGTTTCATTAATTGGGTAAAATTTTATTTATGTGGCGCAAAAGTACAAAAAAAACCAATCATTAAAACCTTTTCCATTCATAACTTGTTAATTTTGCGTTAGTTTAAACATTTTATTTACTTATATAAATTATACTATGCAAGCAGTAGTTAGTATTATTATGGGCAGTACATCTGATTTGCCTGTTATGGAAAAAGCAGCTCAGGTGCTAAATGATTTAAAAATCCCGTTTGAAATCAATGCACTTTCAGCACACAGAACACCAGAAGCAGTTGAAAAATTTGCAAAAGGAGCAGAGGAAAAAGGCATTAAAGTTATTATTGCAGCTGCAGGAATGGCTGCACACCTACCAGGTGTAATTGCTTCTATGACTAAACTACCAATCATTGGAGTACCAATTAAAGCATCTTTAGATGGTCTTGACGCTTTATTAGCAATTGTTCAAATGCCTCCAGGAATTCCTGTTGCTACAGTAGGTATCAACGGGGCTCAAAATGCAGGTATCCTTGCTGCACAAATGTTGTCTTTAGGCGATAAAGAATTGGCTTTGAGAGTTGCAGATTTTAAAGAAAACCTGAAAACAAAAATTGAAAAGGCAAACAAAGATTTAAGTGAAATTAAATATGAATTTAAGACTAATTAATTTATTAGTTTAAATAGATTAATTTCATTTTTATTAAAACATTACCGAATTATTTTTAAATTTAAGGTGAACTAAGAGAGAAATCTCCTGATTCACCTTTTTTTTTAAACGCCATACCAAAACTATGAACCTAACCCAAACAAAGGCCAAACTGGCCATTCTCCTTGTTTTTACTATATTTAAAGTAGTAATACTTAACTCTAGTTGCCTGTCTCAGAATCCAGTTCAACTATCTAATGATTTATTAGCACAAGGAGCAACAGGTGTTGCAGCAAAAGGCTATTCGAGCTTACATACAAATCCATCCGGAACAGCTTTCTGCAAGAACACAACATTATCAAGTAATTACTACATACCATACTTTACTAAAGAACTAAGTACTCAAAATATTTCATTAGTGGCACCCACAAAATTTGGGACTATTAATACTATAATAGGCAGATATGGGTACAAGCATTATAATGAATCTTATTTTACTCTTGGATATGCAAAATCTTTTTCTGAAAAATTCAGTATAAGCTTTCAACTTAATCTTCAACACAATCAAATACCAGAATCCAGTAATAGTCAACAAATATTTTCTTCCTTCGGTTTTATGTTTACCCCTCATCCACAAGTAAATATTGGATTTTACACAATAAACCCTGAAAAATCAAAGATTAAAATAGCTCAAGAAACAGAATTAATTGATTCTTATTTCAATTTAGGATTTAGATGGAATGCAACAGACCAAATTGCTATTTCAAGTGAGATTTCCCACCAGCTTAATTACGCTTCAATTACCAGATTTGGATTAGAATACCATATAAATAAAATCATTACTACACGAGTAGGAATATATGGCAAACCTATCACTTACACAATGGGAATTGGAATCAAACTCAACAACCTAACCATTGATACATCCGCATCTAATCATGTTATATTAGGAATTTCTTCCGGTATCGGAATTTCATATTCAATCAAAACCAAATAATGAAAAGATTATATCTTATAACCATACTATTTTATTCAATACATCTCGAAGCACAAAACACGATTGATAAAAGCAACATCACTTCACAAATCATTGAATATTTGGCAGAAAATGGAATTTCGCCAGAACAAAATGCTCAAAGTTTTAATGATTTAATCGAACTTTCTGAACATCCAATAAACATCAACCAACTTGATCAGGAATTTCTTGAAAAACTTTTATTCCTATCTGATTTTCAAATTCAAGAATTAATAGGTTTTATTAAAAGCTATTCTCCTATATTCAGTAAATATCAACTACAAGCAATAAAAAGCTTCAATCCAGATTTAATAGAAACATTGTCTCTATTTGTAACCTACGGAGAAACTCCATCTACTAAATATAGAAATTACTTTAAAGCCAAAACCATATTTAGAGACATTTTTGACTACGAAAAACACAAAGGATACTTACAAAATGACAGTACAGGATATCTTGGTAATCCTCATCATATTTATGCCAAAACACTATTCGAGTATGGAAATAAAATATCATGTGGTTTTGTTTACGACAAAGATCCCGGAGAAAAATTCTTTGATACAAACAACAAACCTGAATTTCTTTCTGGCTTTGTAGAATATAAGTGTGACAAAACAATAAAAAACATCATAATAGGAGACTATCATGTCACTTTTGGTCAAGGATTAGCGATTTCTACAGGTACCAATATGGGAAAAGCAGGAGACATATTCCTTATTAGGAAACGAAACAATGGAATTAAAAGAAATACATCAGCCGACGAAACAAATTTTCTTAGAGGTGTAGCTTCAACTTTAAATTGGAAATCTATTGAAATAAATACATTTATATCATCCAAAAGCATTGATGCAAACACCTATTACGACAACAGTTCTAAAAAGAATATAGCTTTGTCATTACCTTCTACAGGATATCACAGAACTATTAGCGAATTAGCTAATAAAAATACTTTAAAACAAAACACTTTGGGTGTAAATTTATCTTATCAATACCGAAATTTATCTATTTCTACAGGTAGTTTTTACCAGACATTAAAGATTGATTCTATTGAGACAAAAGAATTATATAAAAAACTCAATCCTACTACAACACAAAACAGAAACGCCTGGTTATCCTACAACTACGGAAACAGAAATATTATTCTTTTTGGAGAATTCGCAACAAATTATTATGGTAATATGGCATTTGTAAATGGAGTACTTATGCGCCCTGCATCTAACATATCAACAGCTCTACTTTACAGAAACATTTCTAGAAAATACAATTCTCCATGGTTGAATTCCATTACTGAAAGTAGCAATCCCAATGGAGAAACAGGTGTATATTTAGGTATCAAGATCTTACCCTTTAAAAATTTAGAAGTTCAAAGCTACATAGACCTATTTAAATTTAGATGGCTTAAGTACAATATCAACAAACCATCTGATGGATATGAAGTATCTTTTAAATCTCAATATCAGATAACTCGTAACTCAGTAATATACATCCAATACAAAGAGAAAGAAAAAGACAAAAACATTGCGAATCCAAACATTACAAACTACACCACAGAAAAATACAACTTAAAAAAAATCAGAGCAAACGTTCAGTTTGTAGCCAACAAAAACTGGAGTATACAATGCCGGGTTGAAAAATCTTATTACAACTCTTTAGATCAAAAGTCAGATGGAACTTTAGCATATGCAAACATCAAATACCATCTCAACAATAAAAAATTCTCATGCATTCTTAGGTATGGAATATTTGATATTGATGATTACAATTCCAGAATTTACACCTACGAAAATGACTTATTATATAACTTCAGCGTTCCTTCATTTCAGGATAAAGGTTCTAGAACCTACTTAATGACTCAATGGAAAGCAAACAAAAACATCACCTTATGGTTTAAAGCAGCTCAAACTTGGTATAGTAATAAAAAAGAAATTGGTTCCGGGTTGCAAACGATAAAGGGCAACACCAAAACCAATTTTAAAATTCAGTTACAAGTAAAAATATAACTTATCTAATTTCCCACTTCCGACAAAAACTTAATTCGAACCAACCTCACGTTCTCCTCAGAATACTCATCTTCTCCCAACTCATCAAGAGCGCTACCAATGTCATCCGTTTCTGCATCTTCTTTATAATAATAAAAAATGTCATCACGATGATCTTCATCCATAATCTGATCAATATAATAATCTATATTAACCCTGGTTCCTGAATATACTATTGATTCAATCTCTGACAAAAGCTCACCCATTTCCAAACCTCTGGATTCCGCAATATCATTTAAAGGCACTTTTCTATCGATACTCTGTATAATGGCAATTTTGTTTTTAGATTTATTTGCCACCGACTTTACAACCATATCTACTGGTCGATCAATCTCATTTTCTTCCACATGAGACTTAATTAACTCAACAAACTCCTTTCCAAACCTATTAGCTTTTCCTGATCCTACACCAGGTATATTCATTAATTCCTCAATACTAATTGGGTAATGAATAGCCATAGCTTCAAGTGATGGATCCTGAAAAATTACAAATGGAGGTAGGTTTTTTCTCTTAGAAATCCTTTTTCGTAAATCTTTGAGCATATTAAATAACTGCGGATCAACAGCAGCTGTTCCACCCGCTGACTTTTCTTCCACATCATCCATTTCAAAATCATGCTCCTGAGTAATCATAAATGAAACAGGTTTTTCAAGATAAGCCTTGCCCGCCTCACTTACTTTAAGAATCCCATAATTTTCTATTTCTTTTATTAAGAAACCTGCCACTAACAACTGCCTTATTACGGCATTCCAATATTTTTCTTCTTTCTCTTTTCCCTCACCAAAAAGCTCATGTTCATGGTGCTTATATGATTTAATTGCCGAATTAGCATTACCTGCAAGGAAAGGAACAATATAATCAGCTTTAAATCTTTCTTTTAAAGCCAAAATTGTTTTAATCATTAGTGCTACATTTTCCTTACCCTCACTCTGTTCTTTTGGATGAACACAGTTATCGCATGTATCGCAATTTTCTTCTGTATATTTTTCACCAAAATAATGAAGTAGAATTTTCCTTCTACAAATCGATGATTCTGCGTACGACACAGTTTCTAACAATAGCTGTTTACCAATTTCCTGCTCCGCAATTGGTTTGCCTTGCATAAATTTTTCCAGCTTCTGAATATCTTTATAACTATAGAAAGTGATACATTTCCCTTCTCCACCATCTCTACCCGCACGTCCAGTTTCCTGATAATACCCTTCCAAACTTTTAGGTATATCATAGTGAATTACAATTCGAACATCAGGTTTATCAATCCCCATCCCAAAGGCTATTGTAGCAACGATAACATCCGTTTCCTCCATCAAAAAGGCATCCTGATTACCAGCCCTCGTTGCAGCATCCATACCAGCATGATATGCACGAGCATTAATTCCATTTACAACAAGATTTTCGGCTAGTTCTTCAACTTTTTTTCTACTCAAACAGTAAATAATAGCTGACTTTCCAACATTCTCCTTAAGGATTTTAATGATCTGTTTGGTTGCATGTTTCTTGGCGCGTACTTCATAATATAAGTTAGGTCGATTAAATGATGACTTAAATACCATCGATTTACTCATACCTAAGCTTTTCTGAATATCACTCTGTACTTTAGGAGTTGCTGTGGCTGTTAAGGCCATTAATGGTTTCTCTCCAATCTCTTCTATGATAGGTCTGATACGTCGGTACTCTGGACGAAAATCATGTCCCCATTCGGAGATACAGTGTGCCTCATCAACCGCATAAAATGAAATTTCAACCTGTTTTAAAAACTCTATATTTTCTTCTTTTGTAAGTGATTCAGGAGCAACATACAATAGTTTTGTCTTTCCTGAAAGCATATCTTCTTTAACCTTAGTAATAGCAGCTTTTGTTAATGAAGAATTTAAAAAATGCGCTATACCATCATCTTCGCTAAAACCTCTCATAGCATCAACCTGATTTTTCATCAGAGCTATTAATGGAGATATAATAATTGCCGTTCCTGGTAAGATTAAAGCTGGCAACTGATAACATAAGGATTTACCTCCACCTGTAGGCATTAAAACAAAAGTATCGTTTCCCTTTAAAATATTTTGGATTACCTCTTCTTGATTCCCTTTAAATGTATCAAATCCAAAATGATTTTTTAGATGAGCGACAAGATCTACCTTTTTTCCCATATCAATATTATTATCCTCAGTAAGTTATAACACCCATTGAGGTAAAAGTTTCATTTTTCCCAAACAATCACTTCAAACAAAATTAATTTTTATTCAAACAAAAACACACTTTTACCTAAAAAAAATGACCACTTATCAATTATTTTCATATAATAATTCTATACAGGCCAGATACATCAATGGTTACTACATATATTCAAAAACTAAATTCTCAACAAAATAGTATATTTGAATTTAGCTAAATATTCTATCAAAATCAACAATTGGCATATTGGATTTACTATACTATCTTCGCAAAGATTATACGTCACCTATTATCTCGGGTTTTTATTCGAAATAGTAAGAAACAAAATTAATAACTAGAAATACAGATTTCATGGCTAATGAAGAAATGACATTCTTAGAACACTTGGAAGAACTCCGGTGGCATATTGTACGTTCATTTATTTCCGTAGCAGTAGTTGCTATTGTAGCATTTGTAAATAAGGAAATCTTATTTGATGTTATCATCTTTGGACCAAGCACTCCTGATTTTTTAACGAATTCAGTTCTTTGCTCACTGGCCAATAAACTTGATATGCCAGCCCTTTGTATTAATCAAGACAAGATTTTGTTTCAGAATATATTAATGGCAGGTCAATTTACCACACACTTAAAAATATCATTTATTGCAGGACTGATAGTTGCTTTTCCATATATTTTCTGGGAATTTTGGCGCTTTATCAAACCTGCATTATATCAGGAAGAAGTTAAACACTCCAGAGGTGCCATATTTTTTACTTCAATTCTTTTTTCGGTAGGTGTTTTATTTGCTTACTATATAATATGTCCACTTTCTATTCACTTTTTAGCAAACTATCATGTAAGTGAAAAGGTAGAGAATATTTTAAATTTAGGTTCTTACATATCAACAGTAAGTTCAATTGTGTTGGCCGGTGGTATTATTTTTGAATTACCAATTTTAATATATTTTCTGGCCAAAGTGGGATTAATATCCACAACATCATTAAAAAAATACAGACGCCATGCTATTGTGGCCAGTTTATTGCTTGCTGCTATCATAACACCTCCAGATGTAATTAGTCAAATATTGGTGTGCGTGCCATTAATATTTTTATACGAAGGAGGAATAATAATAGCTGCAAATATTGAGAGAAAAAGAAGAAAAACACAAGGATATTAACATAAGTATCATGTCTGAAAATAATCTAGTATTACATACCGATAACCTGGTAAAAAAATATAAAAACAGAACTGTAGTTAAAGGAGTTTCCGTAAAAGTGGAGCAGGGAGAAATAGTGGGATTACTTGGTCCTAATGGAGCCGGAAAAACAACCACTTTTTACATGACTGTAGGTTTAGTAACTCCAAATTCAGGTGAAATATACCTTAATGATCAGGTTATAACTAAAGAACCCGTATATAAAAGAGCCCAGAGGGGAATTGGATATTTAGCACAAGAAGCATCCGTTTTTAGAAAATTAAGCATTGAAGACAATATTAAGGCAGTTCTTGAGATGACCAAATTCTCAAAAGAGTATCAAAAGCAAAGACTCGAAGAACTTATTGAGGAATTTAGTTTAGGTCACATCAGAAAAAGTTTAGGTATTCAACTTTCCGGTGGCGAGAGAAGACGATGTGAAATTGCACGAGCCTTAGCGATCAATCCGAAGTTTATTTTACTGGACGAACCTTTTGCCGGTGTAGACCCAATTGCCGTACAAGATATTCAGGAAATTGTAGCTAAACTGAAATATAAAAATATTGGAATCTTAATTACTGACCATAATGTTCACGAAACACTTTCGATAACAGACAGGGCATATTTATTATTTGAAGGCAACATTTTAAAAGCAGGAACAGCAGAAGAATTAGCTGAAGATTCTGAGGTTAGACGTTTGTATTTAGGAAACGACTTTGAACTCAAAAGAAGAACCTTTGACATAAAACCCTAATATAGTGCTATTTGCATTTTTTTTAAAAAATATTTCAAAATTAATTTGCAAATCAAAATAAAAAGTAGTTATCTTTGCATCGCAAAAAAATAACGCGGATGTGGCGTAATTGGTAGCCGCGCTAGACTTAGGATCTAGTGCCGAGAGGCGTGGGGGTTCGAGTCCCTTCATCCGCACAAAAAAGAAGTTATGAAAAACCGTCTTACTTACGATCTAAATCGGTAGTAGACGGTTTTTTTAAGTTTAGCAGGTTTAAGATTGATTTTTAGAAATCTTGGTACAATAATTTAACGTCAGGCTTTCAAGCACTTGAAAGTTCACTAACAATTTTATCAGATGAACATCTCAAAAGAAAACATTGATGATTTAAACGCAGTAATAAAACTTACTGTTGAGAAAGATGATTATGAAACACGCGTTGATACGGTATTAAAGGATTACCGTAAGAAAGCAAACATGCCTGGTTTCCGCCCTGGAAAAGTGCCATTCGGAATGATTAAGAAAATGTACGGCAAACACGTGTTAGCTGACGAAGTAAATAAAATTGTTTCTGAAGAAATTTCAAAATACCTGGCAGAAAGCAAGCTTAACGTATTAGGAGAGCCACTTCCAAGCGAAAATCAAGAAACTATTGATTTTGATACAATGGATAGCTTCTCTTTTAATTTTGATATTGCTATTGCTCCGGAATTTGAAGTAAAACTTTCGAAGAGAGAAAAATTACCATATTACACCATTGAAGTTTCTGACGAAATGCTTGATCAACAAGTGAAACAGGCTACTGGTCGTTTTGCAACTTCAGAAACTGCTGAAGAAGCTGGTGAAGAATCAATGATCAAAGGTGATTTTGTTCAGCTTGATCAGGATGGTAACGCTTTAGAAGATGGAATTAAAGTTGAAGACGTTGTTCTTTCTCCTAAAACTATTAAAGAAGAAGCTAAAGCATCTTTAATCGGAATTAAATCAGATGCAGTTGTTACTTTAAATCCAAAAAATACATTTACTGATGCTACACAAACATCATACATGTTAAAAGTAACTGCTGAAGAGGCTGAGCAAATTGATGGAGACTTCCAATTTACTGTTAAAGAAATTACCAACTACGTTCCTGCTGAGTTAAATCAAGAATTATTTGATCAGGTGTTAGGAGAAGGTAAAGCTAGCAGTGAAGAAGAATTTATTGCTCAAATCAAAGAAGATCTTGAAAAAACTTTAGCTTTTGAAAGTGATTACAAATTCTCAATTGATGCAAAAGAGAAGTTAATGAACAAAATTAGCATTGACCTTCCTGAAGCATTCTTAAAGCGTTGGATTTTAACAACAAACCACGACAACGAGAATATCACTGAAGAGTCTCTTGAAAATGACATGCCTAAATATATCGAAGATCTTAAATGGCAGTTAATTAAGAACGAGATTCTTAAAGTTAACGAAATTAAGATTGAAGAAGCTGATGTATTAGAAGTAGCTAAGAAGTCTGCTAAAATGCAATTTATGCAATATGGTTTAACAAACATTCCAGAAGAGCATTTAGAAAACTATGCTAAGGATATGATGAACCAACAAGAGCAAAGAAGAAACATGGCTGAAACAGCTGCTCAGGAAAAAGCTTTAGATTTCATTAAAGAGGCTGTTAAAGTTGAAGAAAAAGCAATTAGCAGAGAGGATTTCAATAAACTATTTGAAAAAAACTAAGCTAATTATTTAGTGCAAGGTTATTTTTTTTAATTTAGCTTTTCATAAGAAAGTAAAAAATTATAGTCATGATAGATCCAAAAGATTTTCAAAAGTATGCAACAAAGCATATTGGCATTAATAGCCTTGCTCTAGATAAATATACTTCCATCTCAAGCGGATACATTTCGCCAACAATTATTGAAGAACGCCAATTGAACGTAGCTTCAATGGATGTATTTTCAAGATTAATGATGGATCGTATCATTTTCTTAGGGTTACCAATTGATGATACTGTTGCAAACATTATTCAAGCACAATTATTGTATCTTGAATCAGCAGATCCTCAAAAAGATATTTCAATTTACTTTAATTCTCCTGGAGGTTCAGTATATGCAGGTTTAGGTATTTATGATACCATGCAATATATTTCTTCTGATGTGGCAACAATTTGCACAGGAATGGCTGCATCAATGGCTGCAGTTTTATTAACAGCAGGAACTAAAGGTAAACGTTCAGCACTTACGCATTCCAGAGTTATGATTCACCAACCAATGGGTGGAGCTCAAGGACAAGCAAGTGATATTGAAATTACAGCAAGAGAAATTCAGAAATTGAAGAAAGAACTTTATACCATCATTGCAGACCACTCAGGAAACACCTATAAAAAGGTTGAAAAAGATTCTGACCGTGATTACTGGATGACAGCAACTGAAGCTAAAGAATATGGTATGATAGACGAAGTCTTGGTAAGAGAAAAATAAAATTAATTTGATATAAATTAATGCAGAATACTTCTTTAAAGGAGGTATTCTGCATTGTTGTTATATACATTCAACAATTGTTTTATGGATAAGTGTTCATTTTGTGGTAGGGAAAGGAAAGACACCAACTTATTAATTGCTGGGGTTTCTGGACACATTTGCGATAGCTGTATTGAACAAGCTCATGGCATCTTAGAAGAAGAGTTTAAGAAAAAGGGTGGATTCAATGTTGATGAAATTACTTTATTAAAACCAAAAGAAATCAAACTATTTCTTGACCAGTATGTAATTGGACAAGATGAAGCTAAAAGATTTCTTTCGGTAGCAGTATATAACCACTACAAGAGATTACAACAAAGTAACACCTCTGATGATGTTGAAATAGAAAAATCAAACATTATTCTTGTAGGAGAAACAGGAACCGGAAAAACACTTTTAGCAAGAACAATTGCCAGAATGCTTCATGTTCCTTTTACTATTGTTGATGCGACAGTTTTAACAGAGGCTGGGTACGTAGGTGAAGATATTGAGAGTATATTAACAAGACTTTTACAAGCTGCGGATTACAATGTGGAAGCTGCTGAAAAAGGTATTGTTTTTATTGATGAAATAGATAAAATTGCCCGAAAAAGCGATAATCCAAGTATTACCAGAGATGTTTCCGGGGAAGGTGTTCAGCAGGGGTTATTAAAACTTCTTGAGGGATCAATTGTAAACGTTCCGCCACAAGGAGGCAGAAAACATCCTGAACAAAAAATGATTCCTGTAGATACTAAGAACATTTTGTTTGTTTGCGGTGGTGCATTTGATGGTATTGAAAGAAAAATTGGTCAACGATTAAATACTAAAGTAGTTGGTTATACTGCCAGCAAAGCGAAGGATAAAATTGACCAGAAGAATCTATTACAATATGTCGCTCCTCAGGACTTAAAATCATTTGGTTTAATACCTGAGATCATAGGACGTTTGCCGGTTCTTACCTATTTAAATCCATTGGATAAAGAAATTCTAAGAAGAATTTTAGAAGAACCTAAAAACTCTATTATCAAACAATACGAAAAGCTTTTTGGTATTGATGATATTAAATTAACATTTACCGATGACGTATTAAACTACATTGTTGATAAAGCTGTTGAGTTTAAGTTAGGAGCTCGTGGATTAAGATCAATTTGTGAAACTATTATGATGGATATGATGTTTGAAGCTCCATCAAAAGAAGACAAGGAATTGGTTATTACTCTTCAATATGCTAAATCTAAAATTGATAAAGAGAGTTTAGCAAGATTAAAAGCTAGCTAGTATTAATTATTGCTATTAAAATATTAAAGCCACATTCTTTTATGGGAGTGTGGCTTTTTTGCGTTAAGGATAGTAGCGGTTACCCCGCAGTTATATAAATAATTCCCTTGCATACGGCTGTTATGAATTACACAAAGTGTTTCTATTGTAAATAAATAACGAGGAGTAAAAGCGGATAGCCTGACCCGAGCTTATCACTTTCGCTTTGAAATATGGAGTAGCAAGGAGGGTAACGCCCAAATCAGAATGAATGAAATGGGCGTGTATTCAATTAATGTTCTTCTAAAAATTTATCAAGAATTTGCTGTAAGTCAGGCTTACCTATTTCCTGCAAATCATAATGAACCCTAGTAAACGATTTATAAAGATTTACCACTCGTGATAAGTCAATTGGCGTTCCGATGATTATTGAATCACATGGAATATTATTAATGGTCTGCTCCAGATCTTTTATTTGCTGCGCTCCATAACCTATTGCAGGCAGCACATTGGTTATATGCGGATACTTTTCAAAAGCTGCTTTAATACTTCCTACAGCATATTCGCGAGGATCAACAATTTCTGAGGCTCCATATTTTTGAGCTGCTAAATAAGCTGCTCCAAACTTCATTTCGCCATGAGTTAGTGTAGGACCGTCCTCTACTACCAATACTTTTTTACCTTTAATTACTTCGGGGTTATCTACCCTGATTGGAGAAACCGCATCAACAACAACAGCATTAGGATTTAAAGTTTGAATGTTCTTTCTAAGTTCCATCACATCTGCCCCATTGGCACTATCAATTTTATTGATAATCACCACATCTGATTTTCGGATATTTACTTCACTTGGATAATAGCTACTCTCATGACCTACTCTGTGTGGATCTGTTATTGTAATCATCAAATCAGGATTATAAAAAGGCATATCATTATTTCCGCCATCCCACACAATAAAATCGCAGCCTTTTTCATCATCTTCAGCTTCTCTAAGTATATCATGATAATCAACTCCTGAATATATTACATTTCCCCTCATAATATGTGGTTCATATTCTTCCATTTCTTCAATGGTACATTTGTGTAAGGCCAAATCTGATAAGGTTGAAAATCGCTGTACAGTCTGCTGACGTAAATCACCATATGGCATTGGATGTCTGATTGCAACAACTTTCTTTCCTTTGTCCATTAAATATTCAATAATCTTACGCGAAGTTTGGCTTTTACCACAACCTGTACGAGTGGCACAAACAGCAATTACGGGCTTTAAACTTTTAAGCATTGTATGTTCTGGGCTTAGTAGTTTAAAATCTGCTCCGGCTGCCTGAACAATTGAAGCCAGACTCATTAAACGTTGATAAGAAGTATCACTGTACGAAAAAACACATTCATCAACATTATATTTTTTGATAATATAAGTTAAATCCTCTTCGGGAAGAATAGGAATACCATATGGATAGTGCTTTCCGGTTAACTGAATTGGATAATTACGACCTTCGATATCGGGGATTTGAGTAGCAGTAAATGCTACTACTTTATAATCGAAATTATTTTTAAAATAAACATTGAAGTTATGGAAGTCTCTACCTGCTGCTCCTAAAATTACTACGTTCTTCATAAGTTTAATATTTGCTTACAATTCTTCGAGTAATTATTCCACAAAGATGTGGATTAAACCCAGTGAAAATCAATCAATTCATATTAACATCAATCATAAAAATCGAAATATCTATTTTCACACATTAAGAATTTTCTTAGGTTAATTTAATTATTGAGTTAAGATTTATGTTTTAAAGATAGCTGAAATTATTATAATTTACGGGCGTATTAATAACTTTAGAAATGAATTTTTTAGCACACCTATACTTATCGCAAGGAATTAACCAATTGATGATTGGAAATTTTATAGGCGATTATGTAAAAGGTAAAAAATACGAATCTTACTCACCCGAAATTCAAAAGGGAATTATTTTACACCGAAAAATAGATGCCTACACTGATTCGCACCCTATTGTAAAACAAAGTACTTCGCGATTTAAGCCTTGTTATAACCGGTATGCATCTGTTGTTATTGATGTTATTTATGATCATTACCTGGCAAAGAAATGGGATCAATATTCTGATATTACTTTAGATAATTATGTGGATAAAGTACATGCATATTTATTGAAGAATTATTTTACACTGCCTAACCGAGTAAAAGGATTTTTACCTTTCTTAATAAAAAGCAGGCGACTTGAAAACTATCAACATTTGTGGGGAATAGAAAAATCGCTTAGCATTATGGCAAATTACAGTTCACTACCCGACAAAACTACATGTGCAATTAAGGTACTTACAGAACAATACGATGAAATACAAAGTGAATTCGAAAGCTACTTTAATGAACTTAGAGAAGTTGTACTAAAAGAAATAAATGAATTCTAATTCACCTCGCCTTTAACCATACGGTCTTTTCCAAACAAATCCTTTTTTAATACAATATTTTTAAATCCCAACTGTTGCATCAACTCCACAGTTTCAGCTCCAAATGCTTCGTTAATTTCAAAATAAAGTTTACCATTTTGCTTTAAATTTGATTTTGCAAACTCAGCAATTGCACGATAAAAAAGTAGAGGTTCTTTATCTGGAACAAAAAGTGCCAAATGTGGCTCATTAATTAATACATTATTATGCATTAATTCTTTCTCTTTCTCCAGTACGTAAGGCGGATTACTTACTATGATATCAAAAACTTCATTAATACTTTCTAATTCTAAGGCATTTTGCTTATTAAAGTCAACCAAAACTTTATTTATTGATGCATTATTCCGAGCTGTAGATAAGGCATCTTCTGAAATATCCCAACCTTGCACTTTAGCTTGAAGAATATTCTTTTTTAAAGTTATTGGAATACAACCACTACCTGTTCCTATATCCAGAATATCAGGCCTGAGCATTGTACAATCTTCAATAATCCAATGTACCAATTCTTCTGTTTCCGGACGAGGAATCAGAACTGAAGGATTTACTTTAAATTTTAAACCGTAAAACTCAGTTTCACCCAAAATATATTGAATAGGAATATGATTCCTCAACTTTGTCAGAGCTTCTTCACAATACAAAATTACTTCAGCACTCAAATCATCGTCTTGCTTCATCAGCAAATCTACTTTTGAATAGTTCAATTTATAATCCAACATTAAGGAAATAAAATTGCGAATTTCTTCCTGAGCATAAATTTCATTAAGCTGGGATTGAAATAGTGCTATTAACTGACGAATATTTTTAAAGCTCATATTATTTTTGTTGTGCGGCAAAAATAACCATTTTTGTGCTTTATACCGATTTGTCAATGAACATAGCGTTAAAATAAGTTGTTTTAAAACCACAACTATTCCTCGCTATAATACCAAGTACAAATTTTATTCTGTTAATTATTAGTTCATTGTTAATTGGATATTATAACAACAAAACTTCAGAAACTTAATTTCTGATAATATTCTGACTTTATGAATAATGATCAATTATATATGCAGCGCTGTCTTGAGATAGCTCAAAATGGTTTAGGAAATACTTATCCCAATCCAATGGTAGGATCTGTAGTAGTTCACAATAACAAAATTATTGGCGAAGGATATCACCATAAAGCAGGTCAGCCCCATGCAGAAGTAAATGCTATTCATTCAGTTGTTAATAAAGAATTATTAAAAGAATCTACCATATATGTTAATCTTGAGCCGTGTGCTCACTTTGGTAAAACACCACCTTGCTCACTCCTTATAAAGGAGATGAATATTCCTAAAGTTGTTATTGGTTGCACTGATTCGTTTTCTGAAGTTTCAGGAAAAGGTATTCAGATTCTACAAGATGCAGGTGTGGATGTTACTGTTGGTGTATTAGAAAAAGAAAGCAGAGAGTTAAACAAACGTTTTTTTACTTTTCATGAAAAGAAACGCCCTTATATCATTTTAAAATGGGCGGAAACAGAAGATGGTTTAATTGACATTGACCGAACTGAGGAAAATTATGGTCAACCTACCTGGATTACAAATACACTGGCTAAGAAATTGGTTCATAAATGGCGTCGACAGGAACAAAGTATTTTAGTAGGAACCAATACTGCCATTAAAGATAATCCATCTTTAACGGTAAGAGAGTGGGAAGGAAATGATCCTGTCCGAATTTTAATTGACAGAACAGGAAGAGTCCCTCAAACACATCACATTCTTGATAATTCCACAAAAACGATTGTATTCACTAGTGTAGATAAGGAAAATACAGCTAATACATTTTACTGTAAAATTAACTTTGACAAAAATATTGTTCCTCAAATTAATGAATACTTATACGAACAAAATATACAATCTATTATTATTGAAGGTGGAAGAGAGATTTTACAGCTTTATATAGACTCTAATTATTGGGATGAAGCCAGACGTTTTGTTGGTGACAAATGGTTTAAGAAAGGAACTTCAGCTCCTACTATAAATAAAGCTCCAATTTCAGAGGATTCTATTGGTAACAGCAGATTATTTTTCTACAGAAATAATGATGCATTGTAGTAAAATAATTCTACTTTTAAATCAACAACATAAATAACACATACCATATGTGGTGGAGTAACAACCTTGAATCAATAATATATACCGTTTTACTGTCTGCTCATTTAATTTCCATGTTAATGGTTATTGGTGTAATGATAATGGAAAATAGAAATCCGTTAAAATCATTATCGTGGATTTTGGTATTACTCCTATTGCCGGGTTTAGGAATTGTTCTGTATGTTTTCTTTGGTCAAAACTTTAGAAAGGAGAAAATTATTAACAGAAAAGGTCTTAAAAATCATGAATACATTAGCAATATTGCACATGCTCAAACTAAGGCATTAAGCGAAAGTATTTGGTCAAATGATGACGTAATTAAAGAGATGGAACATCTCATTCAATTACAGCTTAATAATAGCGACTCAGTAATTACTTATGGCAACAAAGTTACGCTACTAAACAACGGAGAAGAAAAATTTGATTGCCTGATTGAAGAACTTCAAAAGGCTAAAGAATTTATACATCTTCAATACTATATCTTTTCTCAGGATAAAATAGGTAATACGATTAAAGATATTCTTATTAAAAAAGCTAAAGAGGGTGTAAAAGTTAGGATGATTGTTGATGATGTAGGCTCATGGGAATTAAAGAAGGAATATTTTAAAGATTTACGTTCAAAAGGAATTGAAATCTATTCTTTTTTGGAAGTACGATTCCCAATTTTTACAAGCAAAGTAAATTATCGAAATCACCGCAAGATTGTGGTTATTGATGGCTTGGTTGGGTTCCTAGGAGGCATAAATGTAGCAGACAGATATATTTCCGGAGGTTCCACATACGGAATATGGCGAGATACACATATGAAGGTTGAGGGCGATGCTGTAAATAGTTTACAATATATCTTTTCGTTAGACTGGTACTTTGTTAGTCAAAAAGAATTAGCTGACAGTAAATACTTTCCCGATAAAAAACCTGCGGGCAATAAATTGGTGCAAATAACACCAAGTGGTCCGGACACAGACTGGCCTGGTATTATGATGGGCTTTTTTAAGATTATTACGACAGCAAAAAAATATGTTTATATAGCAACTCCATATTTAATGCCCAATGAAAGTATGCTGATGGCTTTAAAAACTGCAGCAATGGGAGGTGTTGATGTAAGGATATTGATACCTGAAAAATCGGATGCTTACATTACTAATCTTTCAACTATGTCGTATTTAAAAGAATTAATGCTTTCTAATGTTAAAATCTACTTTTATCAGAAGGGATTTATACATAGTAAGGTTATTGTTTCTGATGATATTGTATCTTCTGTTGGTTCGGCAAATATGGATTTTAGAAGTTTTGAACAAAACTTTGAAGTGACTGCATTTGTATATGATGAAGATTTTGCCAAAGAAGTTAAAGAAACCTTTGTAGATGATTTTGCAGATAGCCAAAGAGTTATTTTAGCAGAATGGAGAAAACGTCCTTTGAAGCAAAAAGCCAAAGAATCATTTGCCAGACTATTAAGTCCTCTTTTATAAGAGGACGAAAGTTGAATGCTGATAATATGCTAGAAGGGTAGTTTATTTAAATCTACATTGCCCCCACTTAAAATAACACCTACATTTTTACCTTGATATAATTCTTTATTATTAAGTATTATTGCAAGTGCAACAGCAGAGGATGGCTCAACAATAATCTTCATTCGTTCCCAGATTAATCGCATAGCATCAATAATTTCTTTGTCTGAAGCAGTATAGATATCATCTACATTTTTCATGATTACCTTAAATGTCAGTTCACCAAGTGAAGTTAACAAGCCATCGGCAATTGTATCTGTGGTTTGTACAGGTATTAACTCCTGACTTTTAAAAGATCTATAAGCATCATCAGCACCCATTGGTTCTGCAGCATACACTTTAATATCCGGATTCAAGTATTTAGCAGTAATACTTGTACCACTCAGTAAACCGCCTCCACCAACAGGCGTAATCATGATATCCAGATCATCTTGCTGCTGCATAAATTCCAGAGCACAAGTTCCTTGTCCGGCAATAATTTCTCGCTGGTTATATGGATGAACCATTGTTGCACCTTTATCTAAAAGAACTTCATTCAAAGTATCTTCACGAGCCTGTAAAGTTGGTCTACAAAAAGTAATTTTGCCTCCATAACCTTCAACAGCTTTCTTTTTAATTTCAGGTGCATTTTCAGGCATTACAATATTTGCATCAATGCCTCTTTGTTGAGCAGCCAAAGCCAAAGCAGCAGCATGGTTTCCTGATGAATGTGTTCCTACTCCCTTTTTAGCAACCTCATCAGAAAGAGAGAATACTGCATTACAAGCACCTCTATATTTAAAGGCTCCTACTTTTTGAAAATTTTCGCATTTAAAAAATACATTGCAGCCTGCAATTTCATTAATTGCTGTACTTGTTAAAACCGGAGTAAAGTGAATGTACTTCTCTATACGCATATAGGCATCTTCAATATCAGAAAACTTTGGTATATCCATAATATATAAATAAAAAGGCCCGGAATTATTTCCGAGCCTCAAAGTAATTATTTTAGTTCTTTAAATCCTATATACAGACTAAAAAATAGCAAACGCAACAGTAAGTCCACTCATTACAACACTTACCATAGTCATTAACTTTATAAGAATATTTAGTGATGGTCCAGAAGTATCTTTAAATGGATCACCAACTGTATCTCCTACAACTCCCGCTTTATGCGCTTCACTTCCTTTACCTCCATAGTTTCCTTTTTCAATGTATTTTTTTGCATTATCCCAAGCTCCACCAGCATTGTTTAAGAATATTGCCAAGGTAAATCCTGTTGTTAAACCACCCATTAATAAACCAACAACACCTGCTACACCAAACACAATACCAACCACGATTGGAACAATAATAGCTAATAACGATGGCAATAACATTTCGCGCTGAGCTCCTTTTGTAGAAATAGCTACACATTTCGCATATTCAGGGGTACCTGTTCCTTCAAGAATTCCAGGAATTTCTTTAAACTGACGGCGCACTTCATCTACCATTGAACCTGCTGCTCGACCTACTGCTTTCATGGTCATAGCGCAGAATACAAAAGCCATCATAGCACCAATAAAAAGTCCTGCTAAAAGCATTGGATTAAATAACGACAGATCGTAGAATGTAGAAAAATCTCTAAGCGAAGCCTCTGATATAACAACTCCTTTAGCTCCCTCTGCCACACTTTGAGAAGAATCTAATACAAATTGAATCGAATTCTGAATAACTGTATCTCCATCAACTAAAGCTCTTTTCAACCAAATCTTAACCTCTTCCATGTAAGCAGCCATCAAAGCCATTGCTGTTAAAGCTGCAGACCCAATTGCAAAACCTTTACCTGTAGCAGCGGTTGTATTCCCAAGCATATCTAAAGCATCCGTTCTTTCACGAACTTCTTTTGGTAATTCACTCATTTCTGCATTACCACCGGCATTATCGGCGATAGGGCCAAATGCATCAGTGGCTAAAGTAATACCTAAAGTAGATAACATACCTACTGCGGCAAAACCTATACCATATACACCTTCGGCAAAATTATCAAAGCCACCTGCAAAACCAAAGGCTCCAATAATACCTGCAACAATGGTAACAACTGGAACCCAGGTTGAGTACATACCAACAGCAACCCCATCAATAATAGTTGTTGCCGGACCTTGTTGAGCTTGTTTTGCAATTCCTTTAGTTGGATTATAACCATCTGAAGTATAAAACTCTGTTGCCTGCCCAATAATTACACCTGCAATTAATCCAGACACAACAGATCCGAAAATACCCCATGAAATCCAATCTAAAGCAGCCATACCAGCTATTGCTGCCAAAATCAATAGAGAACTACCTCCTGTTCCAATCAGTAATGAATTTAAAAGACTTTTAGCAGTGGCATCTTCCTTTGTACGAACCATAAATATTCCAACAATAGAAAGCACAATTCCAATTGCTGCAACTAACATAGGAGCAATTACTTTTCCGGATAATTCTTCACCATTACTAGCCGTTAATGCGGCTCCTAAAGCAGCTGTTGCAAGAATAGAACCACAATAAGATTCATATAAATCGGCTCCCATACCTGCTACATCACCAACATTATCACCAACATTATCTGCAATTGTAGCCGGATTTCGAGGATCATCTTCAGGAATACCTGCTTCCACTTTTCCTACTAAATCGGCACCAACATCAGCAGCTTTAGTGTATATACCACCTCCAACACGAGCAAATAAAGCCTGTGTTGAAGCACCCATACCAAATGTTAGCATAGTTGCAGTAACTTCCATTAGTTTTTGAGATTCATCCATTCCTGCATGAACAAAATCAAGACCTAGAAAATGGAAGCCATTAGCCATATGCTCAGCTGTATATACAAACTTGGTAAGAATAATATACCAAAGAGAAATATCTAACAGACCAAAACCAACCACAACAAGTCCCATAACGGCTCCAGAACGAAAGGCTACTTTAAGTCCTTTATTTAATGATTCAGATGCCCCTTGAGTTGTACGGGCTGAAGCATAAGTGGCAGTTTTCATTCCAAGGAAACCACAAAGTCCTGAAAAGAATCCACCAGTAAGAAATGCAATTGGTACAAATGGGTTTTGAACTCCCATATAAGCAAGAACGGTTAATATAACCAAGAGTATAACAAACACGATTCCAACAACCTTGTACTGACGAGTTAGATAAGCCATTGCACCATCTCTGACATGCTGTGCAATTTCTTTCATTTTATCAGTTCCTTCGGAGTTTTTCATCATACTCTTAAAGAAAAACCAAGCGAACACCAGAGCTATAAGAGAAGCAACCGGTATGATCCAAAATAATTGTGATACCATAATACGTAGATTAATTTGTTTGATTTATTGAGTTAAAATTCTGATTTTGAGATTTAAGGTCTTCTAATATAATAAATTTTCATCCTTATTAATCAGATATTTGAATTAAAACACTGGGGAATTGCATATTATTCTTGTCTTCTCTTCCAAAAAATTCATCATTGTATTTATACTAATATTTCATCATTACATACATAAACTCTAATATACATATGTTAAACAATCACACATTTATGTAATCGTTTTCATTATTTTGAATATTTGATTTTGTGTTATTTAGACATCATATAAAAACTACTTATTGTAAACGTTACTATTGGAAATATAAACGACTTAATATATTTTTGTTTGCTAATTAATGTTAAAGATCCTACATAAATGTTTAGGTGAACAATTAACAGAGAACAGCAAATGAATATTTTTTAAACTAATAAAATACATACAATGAATAAATTACCTGGAGGAATGTGGCCTGTAATGATTACTCCTTTAACAAGCGAGGGCAATATTGATTTACCAGCTTTAGAAGAATTAGTAAATTTTTATATTGAAAACGGATCGAATGGTCTTTTTGCAAATTGTCTCTCAAGTGAGATGTTTAATTTGTCACCAGATGAGAGAATTTTAGTAACTCAAAAAACAGTTGAATTTGCAAAAGGAAGGGTTCCTGTAATTTCAACCGGAACGTTCTCCAGTGATGAAGAAATCAATGCTGATTTCTTTAAGAAGATATATGCTACAGGAGTAAAGGCTGTTGTTATTAATTCAAATCAATTAAACCCGGAAACTGATGACGATGAGGCTTTTAAACAGAAATTAGAGAAACTACTTGAAGTAACAGGTGAAATACCTGTGGGAATATACGAATGTCCGGTACCATATAAAAGACTTCTTTCTCCGGAAATCATGAAATGGATGGCAGAAACTAATCGTTTTTTCTACTTCAAAGATACAAGCTGCGATAATGATCAAATTAATGCCAAATTAGATCAAACAAAAGGATCAACCCTTGGATTTTACAATGCTAATATCCCAACAGGATTATCTTCCATGCAATATGGTGCAGATGGATTAAGTCCAATTGGTGCAAATTACTTCCCTGAGCTTTATTCTTATTTGGCGAACAATTACAACGACAAAGCTAAAGCTGATAAAATCAAAAAAGTAAATACCTTCTTAAGTATAATTGATCCACTAATTCATAGTTGCTATCCTTTTTCTGCAAAATGGTTTTTACAAAAAAGAGGATTATCATTAACAACCACAACTAGAACACAATATACAGAACCTACATCGCAAGACTTTATAAAGTTAAATGATTTGTTTGATGCTTTTCAAGACTTGAAAACATTAATTAATCCTTAACATTATTTGCCTATGCCGTTTTTAGATATACTTGTTTTTTTGTTATATATGTTAGGAATCACCGTATTTGGTGGTTCCTTCTTTAAAAGAAACAGAACAGAATCCGATTACACTCTTGGAGGCCGATCTATTCCCAGATGGGTGATCACCATGTCAATCTTTGCCACCTTTGTGAGTAGTATAAGTTTTTTAGCCCTACCCGGCAATTCATATATGGGCAACTGGAATGCCTTTGTTTTTAGTTTATCCATACCTGTAGCCGCAGTTATTGCAGTTTTCTTTTTTGTCCCATTATATAGAAAGATTAACAGTCCGTCTGCATATACCTTCCTTGAGGAGAGATTTGGAGGATGGGCTCGTATTTATGTATCCATTTGCTACCTATTAACTCAGCTAATGCGCGTTGGTACTATTTTATACCTTCTTGCTATAGCATTAAACGCAGTATTTGGTTGGGACATTGCTACAATTATAATTGTAACTGCAGTTGTAGTAACATTATATTCAATGCTTGGGGGAATACAGGCGGTAGTATGGACTGATGCTATTCAGGGAATTGTATTAATTACAGGAGCGTTTATATGTGCACTTTATTTAGTTTTTGATATGCCCGAAGGAGCAGGTCAATTATTTAAAATAGCCCGGGAAAACCATAAATTTAGCCTTGGTAGTTTTGGATTACAACTAGATCAACCAACCTTTTGGGTTGTGCTCATCTATGGTATATTCATCAACCTGCAAAACTTTGGCATCGACCAAAACTACGTTCAAAGGTATATGGCATCAAAAACTGATAAAGATGCCAAAAGATCTGCATTAACAGGAGGCTTGATTTACATCCCTGTTTCCCTTTTATTTTTATTCATTGGTACTGCATTATACTCCTATTTTAATTCAGGAGCAGCAACGCTACCCGCTGAAATAGCAGCTCAATCCGATAGAATTTTTCCATATTTCATAGTAAATTATTTACCCCCGGGAATATCAGGATTGTTAATTGCATCTGTATTTGCTGCGGGAATGAGTACGATATCAACTAGCTTTAATAGTTCGGCAACGGTGTTTTTAACAGATTTTTATAAAAGATATTTTAACAAGAATGCAACAGATAGAGACTCCATGAAAATACTTTACATTGCTTCAATTATAATTAGTACAGTTGGTACATTTATAGGAATTGCAATGATTAATGTAAAATCAGCATTAGATGCATGGTGGAGTTTAGCATCTATTTTCAGTGGAGGTATGCTTGGCTTATTCTTATTAGCTGCATTTACCAGGGTAAAAGGAAATTTTCCTGTAATAATGTCAACTGTAGTCGGAGTATTAGTTATCTTATATTTAACTGTGGGAACTAACCTATTTGGGCCAAATATTCCGGGAGCTAACTTACATAGTTACCTGGCTATTGTAACAGGAACCTCTGCAATTTTTATCACCGGATTTGTAATCTTTTACATTACAAATTCTCTTAAAAATAAAAACCAGATCTTAAGATAAAACAATCTAAAAAGCACCATACTCTTAGAAATGGTGCTTTTTTTATCACTTAGCATTAAATTACTTAACAACAATCTTTATCGATTTTTTATCCTTTGCTGATATTACATTTACAATCATTATACCCTTAGGAAAAGATTCGCAATTAATTGTAGCAGTTGTTGATATTGCTTGAGTATTATATATTTTCTTTCTGTTTAATGTCCACACTTCAATTTGTGCATCATGCTCAATACCTTCAAGCTTTAGAATTCCATTGACTACTGGATTAGGGTATGCTCTAAAATGATTGAATTGAGAGTCGCTTCCATTAGATGTATTATCTGAACCTAAAATAAATTCTGAAATTTTTATTCTGCGATCACTTGTTAAGTTTTGACCTGTAATAGTTAAACGCGCATATCTGGCCAAAGTGCTTTCAAATTCATCGGTATAATAGATACTGTTATCTGAATTCATGGTTCTATCAACCACAGGATCACTAGTAAACTCTTTTGTAGAAGAAAGTTCAACTGTATAATTATAAGATCTTCCTTCTTCAGGATACAACTTTGCAGTATTAAAATATTTTTCATCTCCATAATCAATTACAATAGATTTGGGGAAATATGTAGATTCCCACCGAGAAGTTCCACCTATTTGTCCATCAATAGCTTTTATTGCAGGATACCCTTGTAGCATAGGTGGAGCACTTACTATTTGAGGATAAATCTCCACAATATTTTGGAATGGAATTCCATAAGCAAGATCTCCATTAAATTCATAAGGCATTTGATATACATCTCCTTGCTTAGTAGAATAATAAAGATAACAGCGAGACAATGCATCTGTGTTTCCATCCGACCATAAGGCATAAAAATCTTCGTTACAGGATAAAGGTCTCCGTGCATAGGAATGGTTTCTTGCACTATCATAGGTTATATCTTTTATTTTTTCCCATGTAGCACCCTCATCGTAGCTCTCCCAAATTGCCATTTCACCGCCTGTACCCCATTCCTGAGGTCCCATTTCGGTTGGAGCCAAAATTCGATACACATTATCCTCTAAATACAAACTACCCATATCATAATTATGAATGGCGTCCGCTACATGGGTAAATGACCACTCTGATCCAGTCCATCGGGCCAACCTCCATTCGCGAACAGGATTGGATGGTCCGGTCATATGTGTTGGGGATGTAATATATAAGATAACCGGATTTCCATCTTTATCGTAATCCATATCTTTTAAATACACATTTAATCCCAATGCATTGTAATCTTTTATTAATGCAACAGAAGCTGCTGTTGTTGATGTTAAAGGCGTATTTATTTCTGTGCCGTTAATAGTTGTCCATGTATCACCCAAATCAGTACTTTGCATATAATACAAATTGGTTCTTTTATCTACACTTCCATTTTTGTGCCAGTTAAATGCAGAACCAACAGCATCATTGGTATTTGCAGACACTTGATAATGTCCTCGAAAAGCAACTAAATGATTTTCTGCACTCCAGTGATACCCGTCTGTACTATGTTGCGAGTACAATTCTCTACCATCATGATAATTTGTAAAAAGAAAAACAAAGCCTTTACCCTCAATATATTTTGGTTGTGGATAGTTAAATGGTTTATCTAAGACTTCTGTAAAACTATTAATATCATATGGCTCATCACTTCTATAGATATATCCATTTCTTTCGGTATATCTTCCACTTACAAATATCCAGATGTAACCATCAGAATCCAGTTGAATCGTTGCATTATCGTGAGCATCTACTACTCCTGACTTATCCATTAAAATTAACGGCTGCGCCAATTGTTCTGTTTTATGATCAAAATACGAGACCATAATCAACAGGTGATTTTCGGTATAATCGGTTGTTCCGGCGTAAGTAAAAAAGGTTTTATTACACTCTGGCGAGTATATAGCGATTGGTAAATGTTTGGCGGTATAAGTACCTAATCCTCCTGAATATTTATCTCCATAGGAACTAAATTGTCCTAAGCCATACCACAGTCCTTTAAAACCTGTGGCATATCCTTGTGAAAAAGCAGTTAAAGTAAAGACCACACTCAACAATGTGAGTGTAAATCTCTTAAATAGTATAGGCTTAAGCATTAGTATTTTATTTTGAATACAAAAGTAAATATTTTGCTTATTTTCAGATGATGCAATGATAGTATTTTATCACCTTAATTGTTTATTTTATCATATTTTAGAGTCCATGCCTTATGATTAAAGATTATATAAATACTCTTGAAGCAGAGTTTATTAGCAATAGCAATCCAGAAAATGCAGTAAAACAGAAAAAATACTTAAAAAATAAATTCGAGTTCTTTGGACTGACAACACCGCAACGAAGATCTATTCAGAAACCTTTTTTACATAAAGAATACTTACCCCCAAAAACGGAATTTAAAAACATTATTATTGAACTATGGGAAAAGCCAGAACGTGAGTTTCAGCATTTTGCATTGGACTTGTCGTACAAATACTTAAAGCAAATAGAGGCGGAAGATATTGAGTTATTTGAGTATATGATTTTAAATAAATCGTGGTGGGATACTGTAGATGGTGTGGCTCCAAAATTAGTTGCCGAATATTTCAAAAAGTTTCCGCAGCAAAGAGACTCATACACAGGCAAATGGCTAAAATCGGGTAACATATGGTTGCAACGATCTACCCTTATTTTTCAGTTGTTTTATAAAGATGATTTAGATACAGTATTTCTGGAGCATGCCATTAATCAATTGTTAGGATCAAAAGAGTTTTTTATTAATAAAGCTATTGGTTGGATATTACGTCAATACAGCAGAACGAATCCTGTTTGGGTAGAAAAGTTTGTTGAAAAAACAGCATTAAGTGGATTAAGCAAACGAGAGGCATTAAGGTTAATTAAATAAATAATATCAATCAAGTGTTAAAATGAACACAGGGGCACTACGACACTGAGTTTTTTTTAAGAAATTCATTAAATCCACATGGATTTACCTCTGTGAACTCTTTGTAATTTCATATTAATGGAGTTTGATTACTACTCTATTTCTAGCTTGTTTAATTTATATGAGTTATATAAAATACTCTCTGTGCCTTTGCGTCTCAGTGTTATTCTCTTTTTTAACTATTGAATCGAAAAAGAATCAAAAAACCCACACCGAAAACGATGTGGGTTAAATCTATATAATTGTTTTTTGATACTAATTATAAACCTGCAGAAGTCCAGCTCCATCCTGAAACATCAACCTGAGTTCCTGAGTTATATGCAGCATCTGTAGTAGCAGCGTTGCCATCAATAACAACATTAGCTAAAGGACCACTATCTTTCATATCAATATTTTTAGTATAACCTTCTAAATAAAGATTAGTGATAGTAGCACCAGATTCAGCTTTGAATTGTAAAGCAGTACCACCGTTAGGTGCTGTACAAATAGCAGTTACATTAACAAATACAGGGTTGTTATTTACTTTATCTCCTTCGAATGCAGTAGAGAATCCATCAACTTCATGTAAGATGTATGTATTGGTGATTCCACCACTCCATCCTTCAGTCCAGTCAACTGCATCATCTTCGTTATCTTCAAGATAAACGTTAGTTGCAGAAACGGTTCCACCAAAGAACTCAATACCATCATCAGAACCATTGATAACAGCAACATTCTCAATTGTTGTTCCTGATCCTACTGAATATAAAGAAACTCCATTATATTGTGATTCAGCATTAATTTGAGCTCCTGTTCCTTTGATTACAAGATATTGAATTTCTCCAGAGTTATCTTCATCATCTTCTCCACCGTAGATAAATCCACCAACTTCAGCTTCAGCATTTACTCCAGCAGTAGTTGTAGCTTTACCACAAATAGTTAAACCACCCCAGTCTCCTGGTATTGCATTAACAGATGACATTACAACAGGTGAAGTAGCTGTACCATTAATGTAAATTTTACCACCCATCATTACGGCAATATAAACATCAGTACCTCCAGCATCAGCAGTAATTTTAGTTCCTGCAGGAATCATTAATGAAGCACCATCTTCAACAATTAATGAAGAAGTTAACGAATAAGATACAGATGCATCTAAAGTAACTAATCCTGATACAGTACCTGTTAATTCACTTCCTGACCAAACAGAAACCTGTTGTACCTGAGCATCAGTCCATGTCCATGCAGAAGCATCAACAGTTGCTGCCGCATTGTAACTTTTTGACGGATCAGCAGTTTCCCCATCAATGATAACATTAGCTAAAGGACCATTATCTTTCATATCAATAGTTACATCGTAACCACTTAAAGATAAACCCGTGATAGTAGCTCCTGATTCAGCTTTAAATTGTAAAGCAGTACCTCCTACTGTAGAAACAGCTGTAAGGTTAATAATTTTAGGATCGTTATTTACTTTATCACCTTCAACAACAGTTGAAAATCCGGCAATAGTGTGCTCTACATAAGCATTTGTTACAGTTCCGCTCCAACCTTCTGTCCAGTCAATAGCGTCATCTTCGTTATTTTGTAAGAATAAGTTCGTTACTGATACTGTACCACCAAAAAATTCTACACCATCATCAGAACCATTGATTACAGCAACATTTTCAACAATAGTAGCTGAACCAACCGCATAAAAAGAAACTCCATTATACTGAGATTCAGGATTAATTTGAGCTCCTGTACCTTTAATAACCAGGTTTTTAATAGAACCAGAACTATCATTATCTTCAGTACCACCATAGATAAAACCTCCAACTTCTGCTTCTACATCAACTCCTGCATTTGTAGTAGCTTTACCACAAAGCGTTACCCCCCCCCAATCTCCAGGATTAGCGTCTGCAGAAGACATTACTACAGGGTTAGATTCTGTTCCTTGAATATCTATTTTACCGCCCATCATTACGGCAATATAAACGTCAGTTCCACCATTATCGGCTAAAATACTTGTTCCCGCAGGAATAGTTAAAGTGGCACCATCTTCAACGATGAATGAACCATTTAAGTGATAAGTTTGAGAAGCATCTAAAGTATAATCTTCAGTAAGCTTACCTTCCATTGCGCCAGATTTTAAACCATCCAAAACAATCTTTAAATCCGGATTGATATTATCATCATCGTCACAACTTGTAAAAACAGGCATTGCTAAAATTGCAAGACCTAAAACTTTTAATACTAACTTTTTCATTTTTGTAGTCAATTTTAAAATATAACGTTATTCTATTTATTAATTCAGATTTATACTAACTCCTAGTTTTACACTAACACCTTTTTTATAGGATTGAACAACTTCTGTTCTGGCCTCCTCTGATTGAGGTTCGATGCGCTGTTCTTGCTTAATTTCAGGATTCAAAAGATTCTTTCCAGATAGTTTTAATGAAACCCTTTTTGACAGCTTTTTACTCAATACTAAATCGAGTGTAAAAAACCCTTTTTCTATGATTTCATTATTAAATAAAGTTGAACTGTATGTGAAGGATTCAGGTGCTCCCAGAGCATAGATCTTATCTGCAGAATAGTTACCGGATAATGTGGCAATAAATCTTTTCTCTTTATTACTATCGTACATTAACGTTCCGTTAAAAATAAAACCTGCAGCCCCTTGTAAATCACTTTCTGTTTTATTGTTGTATTGAAACTCTTCCAACAAATCCTGATTAAACCACATTTTCGTAGCATTCAGCACCATATTAACACCGGGCATTTCTGAAGTTTCTGGTTTAATAATGCTGAATCTTGTTTCAAACTCTACTCCATATACATCAGCTCTATCACCAGTGTTTGCATAATAAAAGTTACCTGACGATCCTCTGGTCATAGCCATGTTAATTGGGTCGTTAATCATTTTATAAAAACCAGTAACTGAAACCAGATCCTTAGCATTAGGAAACATTTCCCACTTTAAATCAAAGTTGTAGTTTTCTGAATTTTGAAGATCGGGATTACCTTTAGTTACGCGACCTGTAGGAGAAACATATTCAAAAGGAGCAACCTCTTTAAACTCAGGTAATGTAACTGTTTTACTTGCAGCTAATCGAAGTGCACTCTTTTCTGAAAGTTGATACTTAAGGTTTAATGATGGTAATATATTATTATAATCGTTTGATACACTTCCTGTACGACCAACATAGTTATTAACGTCCCAGTCTACTTCAAGTTTATCCATCTCATAACGAACACCAATATTACCAGACCATTTATTTTGCTCAAATCCCAGACTAAAGTATCCGGCATAAACATTTAATGTGGCGTTGTATAAATCAGGCTTTCCCTCTCTAATCCTTATATCATTATTAGTGTTACCAAATAAACTTTCATCTAATAATGTCTCGTCCAGATTATCAATAGATGATACGGCAAAATCTTCACCTTTGGCTCTAACTCCAATAAATAATGAGTTAAAATCTCGTTCTTTTTTTCTGAAGTTGGCACCAATATTAAGCTTCAATTTCTTTTGGTCTTCATCAATAATTTTAAAATTATCAGAGATGTATCCATTCAACTCATCATCTTTAATTTCCTGCAACGATTTTCTTTGCTGATAGTCTCCAACATAAGCAAACTGAACCATGCCATTATCCATCATATTAACCTCATTTCTAATTCGGTTTGGTTCATCTGCACTTACAGTATTATATCCTAAGGCCCATTTTAATTGGTTTTTATCTCCTATCTGATGACTACCAATTAATTGATTAATCCACATCTGTGTTTCTTTCAGGTTTTGATCACGAACAACTGCACCATATTGACTAGGAAGTTGATCACGAACATAGCCTTCTCCATTTGTACCAGCTTCATATAATTCATCAACTGTTTTTAAAACCAACAGCGTATTAAAACTGATACGATTTTTCATATTTAAATCATAGGAAAGATTTAACAGACCTGTAGTATTGATCTTTGTTTTGTAGGTTTGTGCATCAGTAAATGAACTATTCTCCGCATTCATTCTATACTTTTGATAAACACCTTCTTGAAATTCTGAAGACCCTGAATGAGATATGGTTGCAAAAACCGATAAATCTTTTTCATTTATCTTAAACTTTTTACCGGCCATTAAGCTCGCATCATATGCTATTGGTAATTTTCTTGATTCTGTTGACCAGCTTTGTTTATTAACGGCATCTAACGTATTGTATGGTCTATCGTATAAACCAAACTTCACATCATTAATATTCTGAGTTGCTTTAAAATTATTAAACATCCCATCCTGAAGCACATTACTGTTAATTCCTGAAGCTAAACCTAAGCTCACCTTTTCCGAATTATTTTTTGAAACTACATCTACATTACCAGAAGCTTGATCACCATAGTTATTAACTGAATAAGTTTTGCTAATTCCTACATTCTTAATAATATCTGTAGAAAACATGTTTAGATCAATATTCTTTTTCTCCACATCATCAGAAGGAATTGGTAAGCCATTCATAGTAGTAGACAAATATCTATCTCCCAGTCCTCTGATATAAATATCTCCTGAACCTTCACTCTTCGTAACTCCTGATATTTTTGATGTAGCAGTAGCGGCATCTGATACCCCCATAGAAGATAATTGTTTGGCTCCAATGCTTTCTTTAATAACTTCTGCTTTCTTTTGATCCATCAATAAAATGGTTTCAGATTCGCGGTTAGCCCGAGCCTTAACCTGAACTTCCTCAATATCCATTGTGGCAGCGTTAAGTTGTACATTTAAGGCTGTTTCTTCATCTGCTTTAATAATAATATTATTAAAAACCTGTGGGTCGTAAGAAATGTACTGAACTCTGATTGTGTAAGTACCTGCTTCTAAAGGAGGCATCGTATAATCTCCCATAAAGTCAGTAATTGTTCCTATTGTAGTTCCATCAACTACAACTGCAGCACCAACAAGTTCCTCTCCTGTTTTTTTGTCGGTAATTTTTCCTTTTAAAAATCCCTGTTGTGCTATCGTTGTTCCCAAACTAACAAACAACATCATTAAAACAACAAAAAGCTTTTGTCTCATTTGATCCATTATTTTTCTTAATTCATTCTTTACAAAACCTCATTAATTTTCCTCCTGTGTGTGTTTTGGGATCTTAATGAGTTTAATGCGACTTTCATTAAATTTTCATGAGCAAAAATATATCGGAATAATGTGCTGTTCGATAAGTAAACATTAAGGGTATATGAAGTATCTGTTTTGCGCAATCAAACCATATAATATTGATTTTATGCAACTTAAAAACTCAACCCTCCTTTGAAGATATGTTAATTATAGTGCCAGTTAACACTCATTTAACTTATGAGTAACAAAAATTATAGAGAGAGAATAATACGATGACCAAATGTTTTATATTTTACTATTTGAGCAAATTTAGGTAGATATATTATGAAGAATAGTAAGGCAAATAATTTCGCTTAATAAGGAAATTTTCAAGGCATGGCTTTTCGATGAAAAAACACACACTACATTTTAGAGAAAAACACACGTGTTTTTAAAAAAAGACGCTTGTTTTTTTACAAGCATCTAAGCATTCATTTATTCACAATTAACAAATAACGATATACAACACTATATATCATTACATTACACCATATTTCTTAGCGGGAATAATTATAAAAATCGCGATGCGATTTAAGAAGATTAATAGTATAAAGAACCAGGTTCTTAGATTCTGCATAGCACTCTAACAATAAAATACTGGATCTCTTTCTGCTGGCTCCATCCAAAATTCGTTTGATTTGCTTTTTACGAAGATCTTCAATCAGATCAACAATATATTTTTGTTTATCCACCATTTCCGGCACAGAATCAAATTTGCTTTCTTTTTCAATATGCACTAAAAAGTTAAAGAAACTCGTCATCTCTTCAAGCAATATAAGCGCATCTTCTTTTTGAGAGCTTGACAAACCTTTGTGTTGATTTTCGATATGATTATATACTGGAGTAGCAATCTGACGTAAGGTATTAGATAATTCGCCTAAATAATCCAGAGCCTGTACAAAATAATGTCCCGCATCAAAGGATTTTGTACCCAGATTTGAGAAATTAGCAAACAGTTCTTCTTTAGTATTCCGAGCCACTTTACCTAAAAACTCAATTTTTTCGCAAGTTTCTTTTAATTGCTTTATATTTTCATCCACAAATCCCTGAATCAATAGCATATATATTTTTGAAGTTTCGAGAATGTGCTTTCTGATTTTTTCACTCCCCAATTCTTTTACAGGATTATTATCTGTAATATACTGATGATCTGCTTCTATATTTAGCTCCTGTTGTTGCTGATAAATCTTCTTGTGATATTTTTTAGTATGATATAATACAAACGCAGCTATAACTAATAATATAATAATACCATACATTTCAGCCCACCATATAAATATGGCCAGAACAAAGGCTCCCACAAAAGCCATTATAGCGGTTATAAACCATCCTCCAAGTATAGAAAACACACCAGACAATCTAAATACAGCACTATCTCTTCCCCATGCCTGATCGGCCAACGAGGTACCCATTACAACCATAAACACCACAAAAGTGGTTGATAAGGGAATAGTAAAATAGGTTCCTATAGCTACCAAAAAACTAGCTACTACCAAATTTACACTAGCCCTAACCGTATCAAAATACATCCCAACTTCATCATCTGCATTTTCTTCGTTTCTTTCATATCTTTTACTAATACTATGAACCACTTTAGCTGGTAATACCTTTATTAGTTTACGATGAAAACTTAAAAATTGATGAACTACATACCTTGATAATTGTGATGGTTCAAATGATTCATATCCCGAGTCCTGCCTTCCCAAATACATTTCGGTTTCTGTTACAGATCTTAATTTACGAGATGTAAATAAGGTTATGATCATAATAACAGCTGAGAATAGATATACCAAATTATATATTCCTGAATTATGAAGAACACCATCGTTCCAAATATTCATTAAAAATGATGCTGAACTGGTGTCTCCACTTTCCATAAAAGATCTGATTCCTTCAATTCCAGAAAGAGGAATTCCTATAAAATTAATTAAATCATTAGACGCAAATGATAAGGCAATAGTGAATGTTCCTGCAAAAACAACAATACGAGGAATATCGATCTTAAAAAAATAAGATAAGGTTATAAAAGTAATAAATGCTACGCCAAATATTCCAAGTAAAACCAGCAATAAATTCATTTGCACAAACTCAGCAAAAGATCCTGATATAATATTAGCAAACGCAATGTCTTTTTTCAATACTAAAAAACAAATAGCTGTGATAGCTATTGCCCCGGCTAAAGAAAAAAGTAAGGTGAATCTGTTTTTATATCGAAAAGTAAAAACCAACCTTGATAAAAACTGAATTATAGCTCCAGAAAAAAAAGCTATGATGATACTCAAAACAATACCTACCAATATAGTAATGGCACTTTGAGTGTTAATCAAATTACTGATTTTTAAGGAATCCGGATTTTCTCCTCCAATTATAATTAAGCCCAGAGCCAATGCACCTCCTAGTAATTCAAAAACAATAGCCACCGTTGTTGAGGTAGGATATCCAAAAGTATTAAATAAGTCAATTAAAATAATATCCGTAAACATTACGGCAACAAATATGATGAGCAGCTGATCCAGATAAAAAAACTCCGGATTAAAAATACCTTTACGAGCCACTTCCATCATACCGCCACTAAACATACTGCCTATAACAATACCCGCTCCGGCAATCATATATATATATTTGCGCTTAGCAACTTTTGAACCAATTGCTGATATCAGGAAATTAACTGCATCATTCGTAACTCCAACTACCAAGTCAATAATTCCTAATACTACTAAAGCAAATATGATTAAATATAAATAGTCCATCCACAAAATTATTTAATAAATAAAGTTTGCATATTTCACCTTATAATGAAGTATGCCTACATTATATTATTGTAAAGTTTTCGCTATTTTCAAAATCTAACATACCAACTACCATACAAATACTATACATTTGAGGCTGTCATTATTCATAAAAGAGATATGCCAGTGTGTACCTTAAAAAAATAATGGCCGAAATATAGTATATTGCTCTACCGGGTGCAAATGTTTAATGCTATTATAATATTAAATTATCATTACCATACATAATAGAATAATATTCAATACCTTATGAAGAACATAACTTCAAAAAAGATCATAATTATATCCACAGGAATCTATTTCTTTTTAACTATTTCCTTTTTTCTGGTAAACTATTTTGCCTCTGATATTATTACATCACTGCTAATTACTATTCCTATTACAATAACTATATACGGTATATATTCAGGTATTTTCATCAATAGTTTTATAAAATCAAAGGTAAAGCCTATTTATAAAACCATTCATCACTTTAAACCGTCTTCAAACGAAATAGCAGCTTCTAAGGAGAAAGACCCTTTTATAGAGGTTAACAAAGAAGTGGCTGATTGGATGAAGGGGAAAACAATGGAAATACAGCAACTTAAACAAATGGAAAAATACCGCAAGGAGTTTCTGGGGAATGTATCGCATGAATTAAAAACGCCGGTATTCAACATACAGGGATATATTTTAACCTTATTAGACGGAGGTATTGACGATCCGGATATTAATATGTTGTATTTAAACAGAACTGAAAAGAGTATTGATAGAATGATTTCAATTATTGAAGATCTGGAAGCAATATCAAAACTGGAATCCGGAGAACTTGAAATAAACATTGAAGCATTTAACCTGTATCAATTGATTGATGATGTGTATGACCTTCAAGAAATAAGAGCTCAGGAGAAAAATATTGAGTTAAAACTGAATAAAGAGGGAAATAAAAACTTAATGGTTAAAGGTGATAAGCAAAAATTATTTCAGGTATTTAGTAATCTTGTTGTAAACTCCATTAATTATGGTAAAAAAGGTGGTAAAACAATGATTAGCACCTACGATATGGACAATAGATACTTAATAGAAGTAAAAGATAATGGTATCGGTATCAGTGGAAATGATCTGCCCCGTATTTTTGAAAGGTTTTATCGTGCCGATAAAAGTCGTTCGCGCGAACAAGGTGGTACCGGACTTGGTTTAGCTATTGTGAAACATATTATTGAGGCGCATAATCAAACCATTAATGTTACAAGTACTTATGGTAAAGGAACCAGCTTTACTGTTACGCTTGATAAAGCTTAATGTAAAATTAATATTGTATCTTAACAATATATTCACATAATGATAACGGTGTATATACATACAATATAACCAATTATGTACCTTCACACCATAAAATTTATCTTCATAATTCTATAACACACAGGGAAAAATGAATTGTGAAGTAAACAATTCAAACGCTTTAAAAAATGATAGAAGCAAATAATTTTAAGATTTTATTAGTAGATGACGAGCCGGATATTATTGAGTTCGTAGGATACAACCTGAAAAAGGAAGGATTTCAGGTATTAACATCGAGCAATGGAGTTGAAGCAATTTCTATTGCAAAAAAAGAACTTCCTCATTTAATTGTTCTGGACGTTATGATGCCTGAAATGGATGGTATTGAAACGTGTGAAGAAATAAAAAGAATACCTGAATTAAAGAATTCCATTGTTGCATTTTTAACTGCCAGAGGTGAAGATTATTCTCAAATTGCTGGATTTGATGCAGGTGCTGATGATTATATTTCAAAACCTATTAAACCAAAGGTATTAATATCGAGAGTAAAGGCATTACTAAAACGCTATAAATCTGATAATGGTTCTTCTTCTGAGAAAAAATCGAATATTATAACAATAGGTGATTTAACTATTGATAGAGAAAAATACATTATTATCAGTAAAGGCACTGAACTTATATTACCTAAGAAAGAATTTGAACTACTAATGCTATTGGCTTCAAAACCTGATAAAGTATTTACCCGCGATGAAATTTATAACGCTGTTTGGGGCGATAGTATCATTGTGGGAGACAGAACTATTGATGTGCATGTGAGAAAAGTACGCGAAAAAATCGGCTCAAGCCACATCAAAACCATCAAAGGCGTTGGATATAAATTTGTTGAATAATTACCAGGCTTAAAAATACATTTAAAGCTGTCAAACAAAATAGTGTTTGCCAGCTTTTTTTTATTCCCTAACTTTGCACTATACGTGCATTCGTCAACAAATCCTATATTTTTAAAATATTATTTCTATTTTAGACAGATAATTTTGAAAAGTCATGATACAAAAGCTAATACCATTTTTATTAATATCCTTCTTATTATTTTCTTGTGGAGACAAGAAAAAAAATGAAGTTAAACAAGTTAAAAGAGAAGTGGTTAAACCTCCTGTAGAAAAAAAAGATACAGTAGTTCCTCCACCTCCACCACCGGAACCTGAAGTGGTTGCTCCACCAGAAAACAAATTCTTTTTAATTGCGGGTAGTTTCTCTAGTCAGAAAAACGCAGAGACTTTTAAAAATGAGTTGTTACAACAGGGGTATGATTCAGAGGTGATTTTAAGAAAAACAGGTAAAAATCAAGACTTCTATAAAGTTTCTTACAAAGGTTTTTACGATAAAGACGAAGCTTTTAACGCATTAGCAATGGAACGAAAACAACCTAATAACGAAGATGTATGGTTGTTAATTAAGAAATAAAAGTATAAAAAGCCAACAGTGCATATTAGCTGTTGACTTTTTTTTATCATCACATTAAAATTTACTTAACCGTTTCCTTTAATAATTGATTCATTCTGGGAACCCATTGATCCGGATATTCAACCAACCACGATTCTATTCCTAAATTTCGTGCAGCTTCAACGTTAGCCAACGAATCATCTAAATAAAGTGTTTCTTCAGCTTTTAATACCGCATCCTTTAATACCGTTTCAAAAATAATATCATTGGGTTTACTCATACCCATTTCATGACTGTAATAAATCTTATCAAACAGCTTATCTAACGAGCCTACAATTGGAACCCGATTAGAGCAGGAATCAATATGTAAACTATTGGTATTACTTAATAAATAAACCTGATGGGTTTTTCGTAATTCCAATATAGTTGAAATTCTTTCTTCCTTATAATCTCCCAAAAGAGAATTCCATGCCGCAATTACTTCTTCTGTAGTGACGCCTTGCTTCATCTTTTGCAATAATTCAGCAGTAAATTCATTTGGAGTGACTCTTCCCTCTTCAAAATCTTTAAAAATTGGTGTTTGATGATATTTTTTTAAAAAATCTTCATCAATATAAAAGCCTAGCTCCTTAAATCGTTGAAAGGTGATATTCAGATCAATATCAACAACTACATTACCCAAATCAAAGATGATACTCTTCTTATCTTTTAATTTTGTCATATTTTTTTCAATCTACTATTTGATAAATTGATATAACTTATTATTTTTGCATCCGCAATATACAAAATGATTTTTGTATAACAATGCAGGGCCTATAGCTCAGTTGGTTAGAGCACCTGACTCATAATCAGGGAGTCCCAGGTTCAAGCCCTGGTGGGCCCACAATACAAAGCCACTTTCAGTCAAGCTGTTAGTGGCTTTTTTGTTTATATATCCCTAACTATACCTGCCCCTTGTTAGTCATCTTCATCCTGACAAAAATAAATTTTAGATTAAAACTACTTAATCAGACTTAATGGTCAGTAAAAAATTACTTAAGTAATACCTGAATAAGAAAAGATTTATTCCAAAGTGATCTACTATTACTAGTCTCTGAACTATAATTAATAGTTAATAAATTCATTTTAGATGTAAATTACACATTAAAAGACTTTATTATGCGTAATTCTCATTTAAACATAGAATCTTCAAAAATTGAAGAATTTAAAACCCAGTTAAGGGGTAATCTTGTTACCAGAGATGATAATGAATATGAAGAATCTCGACAAGTTTACAATGCAATGATCGATAAACAACCACTAATGATTGCGTATTGTGTTGACGTAACAGATGTGCAATCTTCAGTAAATTTTGCAAGAGAAAACAATCTATTACTAGCTATTAGAGGTGGCGGACATAATGGAGGTGGTTTAGGAATTTGTGATGATGGATTGGTTATAGATTTATCAGGAATTAAAAATGTAAGGGTAGACACCAGTGATAATACCGTACGAGTAGGAGGAGGTAATTTATGGGGAGAAGTTGACCACGTAACACATTCTTACGGACTTGCAGTTCCTGCAGGTATCATTTCAACTACAGGTGTTGGTGGTTTAACACTTGGTGGTGGTGTAGGCTATCTAAGCAGGAAATTTGGATTAACTATTGACAGCCTGTTAGAAGCAGATATGGTATTGGCTGATGGCTCATTGGTTACAGTTAATAAAAATCAGAATCAAGACCTATTCTGGGCAATAAGAGGCGGTGGAGGAAATTTTGGTGTGATAACATCTTTCAAATTTCAAGCTCATCCATTAAAAAACGTAATTGGAGGACCTACTCTTTGGCCGATAGAACAAACTGAAGAAATCATGGAGTGGTATGATAACTTTATACATAATGTTACTGAAGACTTGAATGGATTTATCGCTACCTTAATCATTCCGGGAGATCCATTCCCTCAAGCTTTACATGGAAAACAGTTCTGTGGCATTATTTGGTGTTATACAGGAGATAAAGATGATTTTGATAGTCTGTTTCAAGAGGTGAGAAATAAAAAACCAATATTTGAATTTGTAGGAGAAATGCCTTATCCTTCTATTCAGACACAATTTGATGGGCTTTTACCTCCTGGATTGCAATTCTATTGGAGGGGTGACTATTTTAATGATCTAGGACCTGAAATAAGATCTGCACATAAAACATTTGGATCAAAAATACCTACTCCTCTATCACAAATGCATATGTATCCTCTTAGTGGTGCTGCAAGCAAACCAAGCAATACTGAAACACCGTGGGCTTATAGAGGATCTAAATATGCAGGTGTCATTGTCGGAATAGATCCCGACCCTGCAAACGCTGAAATTATAACAGAATGGTGTAAATCATATTGGGATGCATTACACCCATATTCAGCAGGTGGTTCGTACTCTAATTTTATGATGGAAGAAGGTCAGGAAAGAGTACAGGCATGCTACCAACATAATTATGAAAGATTAGTTGACATTAAGAAAAAATATGATCCGAATAACCTCTTCAGAGTGAATCAAAATATTAGAGCAAAATAATATTAGGTTATAAACGTAACAGACCAATGTGTAAATTATACTTGGTCTGTTTTATTTTCAGGACAAAGGGCTTATATGCAGCGACGTAGTCTGAGGCATACGCAGTGCAACTAACATTGTATAACCGCTACGCTTCAACTAGAGAATGCTGTAATGTCACCCATTTTACTACTTACAAAGTCATTCTGACATCATATGCTACTCTAATCAATATTATTCCCACATTCCAAAAGCACACATACAATATTGATTAACAGCACATTCCAATGCATTTATTTATTGATTAAAATAATTGGTATATGATTTGGAATCATCAGGACTTAGTTGGAAATTTTATATAAACAAACGCTTTTTAAACCACCAAAATATCATAATTATGAAGGGAAATTTTAACAACATTATAAATTCAAATCAGCCTGTATTGGTTGATTTTTTTTGCGGAATGGTGCGGACCTTGTAAAGTTCAGGCTCCAATACTAAAAGATGTAGCTCATGAACTCAATGGGAAAGCAAAAATTATAAAGATAGATGTGGATAAAAATCCTGAGATTGCAAGTCGCTTTCAAATAAGAGGTGTACCTACACTTGCCATATTTAAAAATGGACAAACGGTTTGGAAACAATCCGGCGTTGTAGATAAAGTCAATCTTCTATCCATTATAAACCAACATTTATAAAACTCTTTTAAACAATACAGACTGCATAATGCTGAAGTAAGAGTGATAATCCTGGCTACAACCTGCTGTCTGTATAGAGAAGTAGTCTGCATGACTATGGGAAGAGGTTGATTCAAAAACAGATTTAACTCATATAAAAGTTATACATAAGCCATACCAAACTCATTAAACAATGAATTTGATATGGCTTTTATATGTTGAATATATGTCGTGAATATGTCTTTGTATCATAGCCAATACCTACTCATTACCTAGCCTGTGCATTGTTTATATAAGGAATAGTTGTTTTTCTATCTAAAATAAATGTCTGAAACAATATTTAAGTATGAACTTAAGTTAATCACAGCTCGGCATAGCGTCTCGCTATGTCGTTATTACTCCGGCTTCCAGCCGAAAGAAGCAGGTTGGAAAGCAACTAAGCAGAATGCTTCGATGAACGAAAGTAACAAATAGATTATAACGGCCAGAGGCCAAATATAAGACAGCGAAGCGGGATGCTTCCCTGAGCGAAAGGTGCATGAATCTCTTTTCCTAAAAAAACAAAAGCCTCAGCTCGGCATAACGTCCCGCTATGTCGTTATTACTCCGGCTTCCAGCCGAAAGAAGCAGATTGGAAAGCAACGAAACGGGACACTTCGATGAACGAAAGTAACAAATAGATTATAATGGCCAGAGGCCAAATATAAGACAGCGAAGCGAGACGCTTCCCTGAGCGCTAAGTGCGTGAATCTCTTTTCCTAAAAAACAAAAGCCTCAGCTCGGCATAGCGTCTCGCTATGTCGTTATTACTCCGGCTTCCAGCCGAAAGAAGCAGGTTGGAAAGCAACTAAGCAGAATGCTTCGATGAACGAAAGTAACAAATAGATTATAACGGCCAGAGGCCAAATATAAGACTGCGAAGCGGGACGCTTCCCTGAGCGCTAGGTGCGTGAATCTCTTTTCCTAAAAAACAAAAGCCCGAAATCAACAGCTCGGCATAGCGTCTCGCTATGTCGTTTTAACTCCGGATTCCAGCCGAAAGAAGCAGATTGGAAAGCAACTAAGCAGAATGCTTCGATGAACGAAAGTAACAAATATATTATAATGGCCAGAGGCCAAATATAAGACTCCGAAGCGAGACGCTTCACTAAGCGAAAGGTGCATGAATCTCTTTTCCTAAAAAAACAAAAGCCCGAAATCAACAGTTAGATTTCGGGCTTCCGACGTTTTAGTTGTAACCTAGTTTGTTCTATGAATCAATTCACCCATATTTAATGGTGCATTACTTCCTAATCTGATATCACAATCCCTTACCTGAACATTGGTAGCGTTATCAATGTAAAAAGCAGATGTTTTAGCCTTTACTAAGCCAACACCTTCACAAGGTCTGCGATCATAAATTCCTCCTTCGTAATCTGTCACACGGTTTAACGTTACAGAAACACCATCGAAAAGAATGTTATTAATTTTATCTTTAGATTCAGCACTTACGTAGACTCCATTTTCGGAACGACATTGAATATTTCTGAATATAATATCATTTACTTGCCCTACTCTACCTTCTTTAGCTCCTTCCGGAAATCTCCAGCTGGCATCTTTATGATTAATATTTGCTCTACGATATGCTGTAACATAAATAGGCTCTGATTTACCCCACCATACATCACTAAAAAACATACTCTCCACAATCATATTTGTAAAAAGCACATTCTGAACCACACCTTCATCTCTGTTCTGAATACCAATACCCCGGTTACTTGCCAGGATAGTACAGTTGCTTACTGTAACATTTTGAATGGTATCCATGTTTTCTGATCCAATTTTTAAGGCACACGATCTTGAACTCATCAAGCAGTTTGTAACCACAATATTTTCGCAATTACCGTATTCTTCAAACTCTCTTCTGTTTTTTAAACAGATACTATCATCACCACTTTGAATGTGACAATCACTTATACGGATGTTTTTACTGTGATCCAGATCAATTCCATCGCTATTTCTAATTTGCAAACTATTATCAATTGTAACACCGGTAATAACACCATCATCACATCCAATTAAATGCACTGTCCAATAAGCCGAATGTCTGAAAGTTACATTTTCAATTCTTAGTTTCTTTACATTAACAAGCGTTAAAACATGTGGACGAGGATCTTTTACATTAAAAGGAAGCAACTCATAAGCATCACCTTGTTCCTCTCCCATAAATTCAAATCCATTACCATCAATTACTCCTAAACCAGTAATAGCAACATCATGAAGATCTTTTCCTCCAATCCAGATTGTTCCCTCCCCCGGATTTTCTCTAAATGCACTTTGACTATATACGGCTGTATCCGGATTGGCTAACAAGGTAGCTCCACTCTCAACATGTAATTCCATTTTAGAGGTTAAATCAAAAGGACCTGTTAAAAATACACCTTCACCAGGTACCAATACTTTTCCTCCACCAGCCTGGTCACAAGCTTCAATCGTCTTTTTTATGGCAGAAGCATTATCTGTAACTCCATCAGCTACAGCACCAAAATCAACAATGCTAAATACCTTTTCTGTATTTGTTTTTACCTGACAACTCGTCAACCACAAAACTATGAGTGATAGCAAAACAGTTTTTAGATTCTTCATTCCGTTCATATTTATTAATATCATTATTTAATTCTTACTATAAACTTGTATCCATATTCATCTTTATACACTTGCAGCTTTTTACTTTCCTTCATTTACTTTTATTGCAATAAATTGCTGGGAGGATAACCAAACTGCTTTTTAAAGCATCTACTGAAATAGTATGGATCATTAAATCCAACCAAATCAGAAACCTCAGAAACATTATTCCGTTTAGTTTTCAACAACTGAAATGCTTTTTTTAAACGTATCGTCCGGATGAATTCATTGGGAGATAAATCCGTTAGTTCCTTCAGTCTTCGATATAAAGTAGATGAACTTATTCCTAACTCAGCACACAATGAACTTCCTGTTAGGTTAGTATCACTAATATTTTCCTCAATAATGCCTGTCAACCTATTCATAAATTCCTCATCAATAGGCGAGTGAGTTAATACATCCACACTACTTTCCACATCATCAGAGAATTTTTCTTTTAAATCAACTCTTGCTTTGATAATATTTTCAATTCGGGTTTTTAACAACGAAGGATCAAAAGGCTTGGTTAAATAACCATCGGCACCCAGTTTATAACCTTTCATCTGATTTTCATTATCAGACAAGGCTGTTAATAAGATTACCGGTATATGACTGATTCTTTCATCATTTTTCAAGTTTTTACAAAAATCAAAACCATCCATTACAGGCATCATTACATCTGCAATACAAATAATGGGTTTTATCTGACGACAAACTTGTAATCCTTCTTCTCCATTTTCAGCCTTATAAACTTTATAATAATCTGAAAGGTAATCTGCAATATAATCCCTTAACTCCTGATTATCTTCAATAACCAGAACCTTTTCCTTAAGCTCAGTGGTACGCGTTGTTTTTTTAGCTTCCGTTGCTACAGGGAAAATTGAATCTGTAGATTTGATTTCATAATCAAAGATTTCATCATTCTCGTAAAAGGCCTTATCAATTGGTATTTCGATAGTAAACACACTCCCCTTTTCAGGAGCACTATCCAGCTTAATGTTAGCTTTATGTATTTTTGCCAAAGAGTTTACCAACGATAATCCAATACCACTTCCGGTATGGTCTGCTTTTGTTGCTTCAACCTGATAAAAGCGTTTAAAAATTTTCTGTTGACTTTCTAAAGGAATCCCTATGCCATCATCACTAACCTCAACAATTAACTTTCTTATGCCATTCTCATCTTGCTTAATTCCTAAAAACAAGTCAACACTGCCAAACTTATGGGTAAACTTAATGGCATTGGATAACAAGTTGTATAAGATCTTATCGTATTTATCCACATCAATCCATCCAATAACCTCATCATGTTCACAAATAAAATGATAGTTGATTTTCTTTTCGTTCACTAAACCATCAAATGAATGAAAAATATTTTGTGAGTATACGATAATATCTGTTTTAGCTACCTTTAGTTCTAGTTCCCCATTTTGTGCTTTTCTAAAATCAAGCAATTGATTAACCAGATTATACAATCGATTTGAATTTTGTAATATCAATCCAATACGACTTTTTTGATATTCAGTATTCAAACCCTCTTCAGCCAATTGTTTAGCCGGACCAATTATCAACGATATTGGAGTTCTGATTTCGTGAGAGATACTGGTAAAAAAGCGCAATTTTTCATTGTTTAACTTCTCTTCTCTTTCACGATGAACTTTCTCCATTAATAGTTCCTGCTTCAGCATTAAACTCTTTTTAAGCTGTCGATAAACCAAATAGATAGTTATACCCAAAAAGGCAAGAACTAATAAAATGGCTTTGTAGGTTAACCAAAAAGGTGGGTTTATCTTTATTTTATAGGATGATACTTCACTCCAGTATCCACTGCTATTGGCTGCCCTTATTTTAAAATTATATTCTTTAGGATATAAATTAGTGTATTGAATATTTGTTGAATTATTATCCACTATAATCCACTCTTCATCAAAACCCTCTAACATATACTCGTACTTATTTAACCGAATATTAGCATAAGAAGGTGACGAAAATGAAAGAGAGAAATTTCGATTAACATATTCCAGATCCAGCTCTCTCGAATAATTAATATCCTCAGCTAAAACGACTTGTCCTTTAATAGTATCTCCTGGTAAAACGGACTTATTCTGAACCTTAACATCACTAATAAATGGAGGATCTGATTTTAAGTTATCCTTAAGATCATCAATGGTAAAATAAATAATTTCATCTTTTCCGGTAACATAAAAAACGGAATCATTAAATAATAAAAATCCTTTATTACTGAAAATATCCAAACGATTACCACTTCCTACATCATAAGTGCTTAACAAATTATCTTCAGGAGTAAAACGTCCAACCTGACCATTATTAAAGTTAAACCATAAGTCACCATCATTGTCTTTTACAATATCTGTAATCCAGTTTTCCCGTAATTCCTGTGGACTTTTAACCTGTACAAAATCATTTATCTTAGTTGAATAATAGTTAAGTCCCATACGTGTAGAAACCCATACTTTACCATTATTGTCTATACAAATAGCTTTGGCACTATTATTTGTTAAACCTTCTATTTCACCATCCTTAGCAGTGAATATTTTTGTTTTATTATCCGTTGGATTATAAATAATAACCCCTGTTTCCGTAGCAATCCATATTATTCCATCTTTCGATGATGTGATTTGGTTGATTTCAATATTTGGGAAAAGATCTTTAAGTCTGGAATCAACTTGTAAGGTTTTTGGATTAAGGATAACAGCTCCACTGCCATGAGCACCTACAACAATACTTTTGTTTGATAACTGATGAAATGATGAAACAGGAACTGATTTAAAGCCAACGTTTAAAACTTTGGATACACCTGTTTTATAATTGTAAATCAATACGCTTCCATCCCACATGCCACAATAAAACGTTATTCCATCTACAGTATAAATTCCGCTTATTTCTTTATGCGTACTTTCAATAGATTTAAATTTATTTCCTTCCTTAATAAACAGACCGCTATTGTGTGTAGCAACAATTAATTTATTATCATAGGTTTGTCCATAATCTGAAATTCGTGGAATTCTGCCATCAACCACCAAAGCAAAAGAATTGATACTTTTAAACTGGTTCCTGAATGGATCGTACTTATCCAATCCATTATCTGTTCCTATCCAAAGTAATCCTGAGTTATCGAAATACAGTGAAGAAACCGCATTATCGACCAACGATGTTTTTTCAGATCTTTTGGAGTAATACCATTCATACTTACCTTTTTCAATATCCTCTAAACGATCACAAACTATAATACCTCCAATAGTACCTATCCAGTATTTTCCATCCGGCGCTTTTGTTATGCAAACAAAATAGGGCCCTATCGTTTCTCTAAAAGTAATATCTTGAATTTTTTGCTGTACAAATACATCATCTTGCTTATTCCATTTGTACAAACCTTCTCTTGTACCTATAAAAATATCTGATTTATCATCCTGAAATATAAAATTCAAATACGGATTTACTTCCTTTGAATCAGACACATTCAGTGTGTATTTTTTTATCTTATCAATATCACCATTACTGTTTAATGTTATTCTTGAAACTCCACCTGTTTGATAACTTCCCACCCAAATATGTCCGTTGATATCTTCAAATATGGCTTTCACATAATCAAAACCATCAATTTTTACTCTGGTAAAAACATTTTTATTAGGATCGAATATACACAGACCAGAATCTTTAGTTCCTACCCATATGCGCTTATATATATCTACATAAATAGACCTGATCTCAGAATCGGGGATAGAATTGGGATTATCTTTATCATGAATAAAAGTAGTAAAACGATGAGTGCGTAGATTAAAACGCGTTAATCCTCCGCGGGTACCAATCCACATCAAATCAGTATCTTCATCAATCACAAGAGCCGTGATATCATCATTCTGAATTTTATTGTGCTGCTTAACATTACTTAAATACGATGTAAATACCTGACCATCGAAGCTATTCAACCCTTTAAATGTTCCCAGCCATAGTAGTCCGTTCTTATCTTGTATAATATGACGTACAGAATTATGAGAAAGACCGTTTTCTCTGTTGTAATGCTCCAGCTTAATATTTTCACCAAAAATATTAACAGGTAGCAGTAGCGTAAATAGTATAATTCTGATGATGATCTTCATGTAAAAATGGTTTTATTTTTATTCAACCTTAAAAGTATTGAATATAAAATAAAGACTACAACGTTGATATTGTTAATAAAGGTGCATCCCGACATAATTTAAGCAGAGGATCATGAATCGACCCTCTTATATTTTAATATAAATGCGTTTTTTATGAAGCACATAACCTAACAACCAACAAATTAGCATAAAAGCTAATGCTGTTAATAAGGATCCAAAAGCTCCCGGTACAATATTTTGAAATATTTTTTGACTTACCCATTCAAACGCATCCAGTCCGTTACCTACAGGAATTAACCTTAGTGTTACATAAAACAGTTCTGAAAAAAGGTAAATGAACAACGGATTTTTCCCAAAAACATCAAAAAATGCAATGCCTGCTTTTACTTTCTTTAATTCGATAAAATAAATAAGTACGGCCATTATGGATAGATCCAATCCTACTGTGTAAAGCACAAATGGACTAGTCCACAGCTTTTTACTCATTGGAAAAATTAAATCCCACCATAAAGCCAAGGATGTTAAAGCAAAACCAAACATTAAAAGTTTTGCAATCCCCTCAAATGATTTACCTTTCTTCTGAATAAATATACCGGCAGTATATCCTAACACTACATTAACTATAGCCGGAAGTGTACTTAATATCCCTTCCGGATCAAAAGGAATACTATCTTTTTTGTAAATATGACCTAAACCTAATATAGACAGATCAAATTTAGATGCTGCGTTTGTGGCCATTTCCAGTACTGCTCCCGGTTCTCCAAATAAATAAAGAATAGCCCAATAGCCTAATAAAATAACACCAGAAATAATTAAAGCCACTTTTTCCGATAAATAATAAAAGATAACGGAAGCGAAAAAGTAACAAAGAGCAATCCTTTGTAAAACTCCCATAATTCTGGTATCGGCAATTGGCTTAAGCATCAAACCTCCTCCTTCGGCACTTTTAAAAAATGGAAACCAATACATTAAGTAACCTAGTAAAAAGATAATTACAGTTCGCTTAATTATTTTATACCAAACCTCTTTTGCTGGTGCCTGCTTCATTTTCTTCATTGAGAAACTCAACGAGTTTCCAACAGCAAATATAAACGAAGGAAAAACCAAATCGGCTAAAGTAAAACCAAACCATTGTGCATGTATTAGGTATGCATATATTTTTGCGCCGGTTCCGGGAGTGTTCACTACAATCATCAAGGCTATAGTTAAGCCCCTAAACACATCCAATGAAAGAAAGCGCTCCTGCTTTTTTGTAACTACTGAATCCATATTAATAATTGTATTCTATTTTAGGTTGAATATTGGTTAACGGAATAATTTTATCTCTGTATTTTTTATACAATTCAACAGCTATTTCTGCAGGATCTCCACTTGGTTCAACAGGAAATTCGTTGTTAGAAATTACCCAATTCCATTCCCATTGTTTAATTTCCTCATCAAATGCTTTTTGATCAAATTTCTGCCAGTTTTTACGAACCTCATCGAAGAACTGCTCCCAACGTGGTTTGTAAAAATCATTAAACAACCCACTCCATTGACGACAGCTATACTCATGCAATCTGTTATTTGCATCTCCCCAAAGCGTAATTAAATCACGAGCATTTTGCTCATACAAATCTTTTTCTTCAGGAGTAAAACCACATGAGCGGGCATCTGCCAACCAAGGACCTAACATAAAATCTTTTTGAGTAGCCAATAAACGGTCCATATCTTCAATTAAAGTGATGAACTCATTACTATACTGCTCAAACTTTTCTTTATTGTTGTTATTATAGGCAACCGCAATCTGCTGTTGAAGAGGCAATGCATAATTGGCCAATACCTGACGCGTAAGATCTACCAAATCATACAGATATCCATCATACTGATTACTGCCTTCAATAGATTTAATAAATAGATCCCATGCTGGTAACAAATCTTCAGGGGCATAATTCAACTTGGTACGAGCCCATCTGCGGTATCCCTCGAATGTTGGACGCGACACAATAATAGATTCTGCACCATCTCTGATTACTTTACCATTATATACGGTTTGAACCAAAATATTCCAGGCATCTTCAATATCCCTGGAAGTATTTCCATATCTGTTTTTAATATACTGCTTTAACCATAGATTTAAATTTATAGGAGTATCGCGCCATGTATTATCTGTCATTAACTCATATAATACAGGATTTTGCTCTATAGCTTCCATAGTTAAACCAATACCTTTTAACTGTCCTGAATTTGGATCGTTTAAATCTTCGGCAGGATTATTCGCTACATTTTCAATACGACCAAACATACTGATGTTTCCACCAAAGTTGTGAAGCATATTCCAAATCCATTGCTTACCATAAAAAGCTTCTGTTCTTTTCCAAACAGGTTCTATTTCTGCAGCCAAATCCAGAATAATCATTCTGTCGTTAGGTATAGCATTTAACAACCCTTTGATTTGAGGTGCTTTCCAGAAATCACGATGGCTATAAAACAACCAACCTTGCATCACCCAAACTGCTTCAGGATCTGCAGACTTCATTCCTTCAAAAACCTTCTTACTTAGTTCTGATAAATATTCAGGATCATCTGTTGGAGGTTCATTTTCATTAAAAGTATCAGCAGAATATAAATGATCCGTTCCATAAACCTCAGACTGAACTTCAAGGAATTTTTTACCTAATTCAGCAAATAAAGGATCATCAGCATCTAATATATAGGTATCCTCAAAATCATTACCCCAATTGGTTTGTTTTAATTTTGCATCAGGAAAGTACTTTTTAAATGAAGCAGGCACGTGACCGGTAAAAGCAGGTAAAACAGGTTTCATTCCAAGCTCACGCTCACGCTGAAGTATTTTTACTTGAAGATCTCTGTGGCTTTCTTTCCAGCTTTGAGGAAGAGGACCTCCCCAGCCATCCAGGTTACCCATCCAAAACCAGCTAAAATATGCCGGTCCACTAAAGAATGGATCTAAGTCCTCATCGGTAAATCCATAAGAACGATAAACCTGATCCCATATATACTCTTCTCCGGTAATGGCCAACGGCATATTAATACCATGTAAAGCCATCCAATCAATTTCTTTCTCCCATCTTTCCCAGTCCCACCAGCTCATACTGTAATTAAACGTACAGTAATTAAGATAATATCGATACTCGTAAGGCGTCTTTTCATGTACTTTTTCAGTAACTGCCGGAAGTATTGCTGGCAATTTTAAGTTTGTTCCATTCCATGTAATCTGGCAATTACAATATTCTTTTAAATAATAATACAATGCAGAAGCAACAGAAACACCATTGTTCCCCCTCAAAACTATTTTATCTTTTACAGATTCTATTTCGAACCAATCAAGTGAATCAGAAGGTATAACTTCTATTACAAATTGATCCGAATTATCAGGAATAATTCTTTGTACAATGTTAACAACTTCATTATTATTTGTTGCACCTTTCTTTCCTGAGCAAGCCATCATCAAAAAGATAATGAATGCCGTAAATACCTTGTTTAGATAATTCCACTTCATACTTAATATTTTCTAGTGCTGTTTCTTATTACAATTCTTTATCAGACAATGATGGAGGTAAAATCTTAGTTCCCCAATTTTCTGAAGGAGTTGATCCCATTTTTAAAATCAATGTACCACCATTAACAATATCCTTGTGTTCTATCCAGGCTTTGGGATAATCAATACCATTGAGTTCTGCAGACTGAATATATTTGTTTTGCGATGATAAGTTCGGAGCCTGAATTATAAAATCATTTCCATTCTCCTGATGAATAGTTATTTTTTTAAAATACGGTGCATTAATTAAATAATATGATTGTCCTGCATTTGGATACAATCCCATCATATGAAAAGCCAGCCACGAAGACATTGCTCCGGAATCATCATTCCCTGGAATTCCATTATGGCTACTGTTGTAATTATCGTCAATAATGGCATGAATACGTTCGTTACTTAAATCAGGTCTTCCAATCCAATGGTACAAGTTTGGGCTTAAAAAAGAAGGTTCATTAGCAACATTATACAAACCTTTATCAAAGAGTGTATTTAGTCGTTTTTCAAAAGCCTCTTTACCTCCTGTTAATTCAATTAGTTTAGCCACATCATGAGGAACAGACAAGGAATACTCCCAAGAACTAGCTTCATAGAAGAAACCACACCACCAGCATACGCAAATGGGCCAGTCCTGCATTACTGGCGTATATGGAACATAAGAAACTCGTCCATACTTAGCATTACACTGAATACTATCTACCCAATTACCGTGAGCATCTTTGGGCATTATAAAACCTCTTGATCCATGATCTTCAATATCACGCCAAAGGTTTTGCCAGTTATCAGCTTGCCTGATGAAACGCCAGTATTCTCCTCTACGCTTAATCGCTTTGGCCACTATTGCCAGGCAATAATCATTATAAGCATACTCCAAGGTTCTATTTCCGGCACGCACAAAGTCAGTAGAAACATAACCCAAACGATTATAATCTGTTAATCCACCTCGTCCTTCTTTTTCTTCATTGCCACCAGGAGGTATCGTTGCATCTTTAAGCATAGCATCCAAAGCCAGCTTATAACGAATACCCTGCAAACCTTTTACAAAAGCATCAGCAATAACTACCTCTCCATTTGAACCACCTTGTGTTCTTCCATTTGAGTTACCACTTCGGGCATCAGGCATATAACCATCACGCTTATATATCTGAAGCATGGCATTGATAATATCCACCTGACGCGATGGTGTTAATAAAGTTATTAATGGACTAGAAGATCTGTAGGTATCCCAAATTGCATAAAAATCATCATAATAAGGACTTCCATTTTCCCAAAGCGGATTTTCGCCAGTCTTATCCACAGGCATTAACATGGTGTGATACAACCCGGTATAAAACATAGTTTTAAGCTCTTCTGTTGCCTCATCACTTACCTCAACCCGCTTAAAAATAGTTTCCCACTTTTGTTGGGTTTGATGTAATGTTTGCTCAAAATCCCAGTGTGGAATTTCCTCATCAACATTAGCTCTAGCCTTGAGTGGACTCAAGTAGGAGATGCCTATTTTCATTTGAACATCATCACTGGCTCCATCAAATGTTAATACTGCACCAGTTTTGTCCCCGGTATCAATTTGAATCTTTTTATCAGCATATAACTTATCTCCCTTCCAGGTAGAGAAACTAGCAATGGGTTGATCAAATACCGCTGAAAAGTAAACTGTATAAGCTTCACCATTATTCCATCCACCTCTGATACGACTATAACCACGCACTTCTGTATCTGAGATTATTTCTATTTCAGAACCTACAAACTGCTGTGCTTCACGTGCATCAGGATTGGGAATAGCCGATGCTCCCAGATATTTCCCTAAATCAATCTTTATAAAACGTTTTGCCCCTTCCAGATAAGAAAAATGATAGAAGGCCGCTCGATCAGAAGTAGTGATTTGAGTTTGAATATTCCACCTATCAAGCATTACACTGTAATACCCAAGGCTTACTTGCTCATCACTTCGCAAAGAAGATTGATGGATGGATACTGAACTTTCTTCTGAAGAAAAAGGCATTACAGAGATATTACCATACTTTGGTCCACCTCCTGTACCACTAACATGAACCTGACTAAAGCCATAAATCTCCTTATTTACATCTGCCGTATATCCGCTATTGGAAGCAACATCATTATCCGGCCCTGGCTTTACCATTCCATAAGGTGCAGAAGGACCAATAAAAACATTACCTAATCCTTCAGATCCAATTAAAGGATTAACGTATTTATGATTTTGAGAATGTAAGGATATTGGTAGAAACAATATAACTATTCCCAAAAAAAATATATGTATAAATCTGTTTGTCATAACATTATGTACTTGCCGATCCTAACTATAATCAAAAATATTAAACACAGGGACACTGAGACACAAAGCTTTTTATAAATCCTTAATTAGAAACTCTGTGACTTTGAGTCTTTGTGTTTAATATTAACCAAGCTGCAAATTAGTCCTCCGGTTTTGAGGGAGTTAGAGGGGACTTACCACTCCTCTTGGTATCACTTTTTCAATATTATGATTGGCGTCAAATTTTAAACTATCCAAACATAACTGTCTTAACACATATTCTTCCCCCTGTGGAAAGATGCGGTGATATAAAAGATAGTCCTGACCTTTTTCAGAGAATACCGTATGGTGCCCAGGACCATAAGTGGTACTATCAGCAGTAGTTGTTAATATTGGACTATTTACACCCTCAGTAAAAGGTCCCATTGGAGAATCTCCAACAGCATAACCTATTTTATAAGTTGCATCAATTGCTTTTCCATCAGAAAACATTAAATAGTATTTTCCGAAACGCTTAATCATGTGAGGCGCTTCAAAATAATGAGCAGGTGTTACATCTACAGGTTCACCATCAAAAGTTACCATATCCGATTTTAACTTAACAGCCATGCAAATACCATTTACCCAATTAAAACCGGAACCCCAATACAAATAAGCCTGACCGTCCTCATCAACAAAGCAATCCGCATCGATATTATGCACCTTTGGAAAATCTTCTTTAGCAACAAGAGGAGTATTATCACTCTTGGCATTTTTCCAGGGACCCAATGGACTTTCTGCTACTCCAGCCCACACTTCACTACCTACAGAAACGTACATATAATACTTTCCGTTTGGAGCTTTACGTACTGCCGGAGCCCAAACCATTGAACCATTAGATGTTTTGCTGGTGCAAGCCTCTTTGGTTGGCCAATTAATATGATGACGCGTAAAATTTAAAAAATCTGTTGTTGAGAAAACAGCCAACTCCTTACCTCCCCAGGGATCAATAGTTGCATATATATAAAAGGTGTCCGCCTCTTTAACAATGCAAGGATCGGCAAAATAACCATCCATTATCGGATTACTAATTATTTTAGTTTCTTCTGATGCTGATTTCTTTTTAGGAGATGCACATGCCACCACGATCAACATTATTAACGCTAAAAATTTTAAATTCTGCTTCATCTCTATAAATTATTATATCACCTATTTTGACTGTTTGTTAACTTAAAATTAAATTCCGGAGGGCTAAAAATAACCCTCCGGACCACCATTTACAACTTCTAATAATAAAAGCCTAATTCTAAAACACTATTTTTCTTGTACAGCCCATTCTTTATTTGGCTTTTCAGCCATTTCTAAAATAAGCTTACCTCCCTTTACCAAATCATTTTGTGAAATATGCCAGTCACCTAACTCATTTCCATTCCAACTTGCTGACTGAACATATACATTATGGTCTGAGTTATTTTGGGTTTCTATGACCAACTCTTTCCCGGAATAATAGTCAGGATTTAATTTGATGGTAATTTTATCAAAAACCGGACTTCCTAATTCTATCTGTGGTTCTAATTCACAACCACCTTTCATTGAAAACAGTCCCATTTTCATCAATACAGACAAAGAACCCATTAATCCCTGATCTTCATCTCCATTGTAACCTCTCTGAGAACTGATACCTTCATAAACATCCTTTATCACTTTACGCGACCAATACTGTGTTAACCAAGGTTTATTTAAATAGTTAAATACAAATGCAGTTTGCATTGATGGCTGGTTACCGTAGTTGACAGGAATACGACTATACTCTGGGTGCGTTTCTCTATCGTGAGATGTTCCGGCAGTAAATCCTAGTTTTTCAGCCTCTGTAAAAGAAGTATTTAATTTTTCTGATGCAGCATCGTTACCACCCATTAATGCACTTAAGCCTTCTAAATCATGAGGTACAAACCATGTATTTTGCGCACCATTAGCTTCTATAAATCCATTCTCAATTTGATAAGGATCAAAGTCTGCTTTCCATTCTCCGGCTTTATTTTTTGGGCGCATCCAGCCACTTTCAGCATCATATACATTTTTATAATTGTTACTTCGTTTTAAGAAGTATTTAGCATCTTCCTCGTACCCTAACTTCTTAGCTAGTTGAGCAAGGGTCCAATCCTGATAGGCATACTCTAAGGTTTGACTTGCTCCATCCTGATGTGAACCATAAATAACATCAGATAATGGGTAAGGAACATAACCATTTTCTATATAGTATGATAATCCTCCACCAATATTGGTTTCATGCTCATACCCGATTTTTTCCATTGTACCTCCAGGCATATGATTTTTCTTCAGAGCCTTATATATATCTTCCAAATCATCCTTTATAATTCCCTTTTGAATGGCACTAATAATAAATGGATTAGATGAAGCCCCTGTCATTACATAAGTATAATTACCTCCTGAAGGCCCTCTTGGTATTAAACCTCCATCTTTGTAGTACTGCATTAATGAATGTGTGAACTCATCCATAATATCAGGATAAACTAATCCCCAGAGCGTATTAATAGTCCATTGAGCTCCCCAGAAGGAATCGGAATTATAATGGTTAAATAATGGGTTTCCTTTATCATCTAAAGGTAGTTGACCGATTCTGAACTCATCACCTGTATGATCAGGATAAGCTCCATTAACATCACTTATGGTTCTACGGCCTTGCAATGCATGCCATAGATCGGTATAAAATCTTTGTTGTTGTTGTGTAGTTCCTCCTTCAATTTGTATTCTTGATAGAAAACTATTCCATTCCTGCTCTGAATCTTTAACTACCTGATCAAAATCCCAATCAGGTAATTCTTTTTCCATATTAATTTGAGCATTAGCAGTAGAAGTATATGATATAGCTAATTTTACCATTAGTGGCTTAGCTGCATTTTTTTCGAAATAAACAATATAATCACCTGAAGCAGGATCTTGCACTACTTTTTGAACAGGGATATTAAATTTTGCTGCAAAATATACAGTACTAGGTTTTGGTCGGCGAAATGTTGGTTGATTGGTTACCTGACCTATAAGCAGATCTGTGTTTTCGGTTTGTTGAATTACTCCATCAGACATGAAGCTTGGACCCTTTTGTCCATTTAAGTTAAATAGCAAAGCAATATTTTCACCATAAGTATAACGATGAAAACCCACTCGTTTTGTAGATGTAAGCTCTGCTTTGATTTGATACCTGTCTAACATCAATTGATGATATCCAGGGAATATTTTTTCGGTTTGATGATTAAAGCTTGAATAATAATCCTGAAACAATCTGTTTTGATCTAATAAATCAGGATTTATAGGCATGATAGAAGGCCCTGCCAATTGCCAGGCATGAACATGACTAAAACCTTTTATCGTGTCAGTATTATAACGATACCCACTTCCCCAAGCTCCGTTAACTTCTGTGTCCGGACTGAGATTAACCATTCCGAAAGGACGAGAAGCTGATGTAAAGAAAAACCATCTGGAGTTGGCAGCATCCAATGTAGGCACTACCATTTTTGCATATGAATGCGTATTATTATCGGCTTCTTTACACCCATTAATCAAACACAACGAGCCAACAATAAAAAAATATACTAATCGTAAAAAAGGTCGAATATTCATCCTTAAAGCTATTTTGATGAAAATTTACAGAACTATCTGTAATCACTATTAAAAAATAGAGATAACCCTTTATTAAACTCCCTAAGAATTATCTCTAAAAGAAAACGAGATAACCCATAATAATAAGTCCCCAATGGGTTATCTCGACAATAATAAATCTAAGTACTAATTATAATCCGGATTTTGAACAATGCTACCATTAGTATTGTCAATCTCGGTTTGTGGAATAGGCCTTAATAAATGTTTTGTTGTTAAAGCTTTATTTAATGCTGCATGAGGATTATGAGCCAATGTACGCTCAATCAACTTACCCGTTCTTTTCAAGTCCATCCATCTATTTACTTCTCCAGCTAATTCACGAGCTCTTTCATCCAAAATAAAATCAAGAGAAACTTCGGCTTCAGTAACAGCAGTTGCTAAGCCTGCTCTGGAACGTAATTCAGTTAATTTTTGTGCAGCAGCAGATGGATTAGAAGCACCTAAATAAGCCTCAGCTGCAATTAAATAAGCCTCACCACTTCGCATTACAGTCATATCACGTTCTCCTTCTGACTTTTGATCGGGTTGAGTAAAAGCAATATCAGGATCTTCAAATTTTCTAAACATTGGATAATGAACAGTTGTAACACCATCGCTTGTTAAATACTCATCAGGATTAATAACAGCATAAGAAACAGCGTCTTTTTCTGCTTGTGTCCATGCTACCTTAGGGAAAAACATTGCAATATCTCCTTTTAAAATAGAACCATCTTCAGAGTCTTCTGTAGCATAAAGTGTTCTAGAGAATGTAGCATCTGCACGCTCATCACCATCTTCAAATAAAGAATAGTAAAATGGAGTAGGCATTGATCCAAGGCCCTTAACACTTCTTGATAATCCAGGGTAATCAAAAAATCTGAATTTATACATCATATGTTTTGAATTACCCCAGCCTCTGCTTGTTGAGCTACTTCCAAATAAGTATGCAAAAAATACTTCTGAATTCCTCTGATTATCAATACTTACTAAATCTTCGAAAGATGGAACTAACGCATGATGAGAAATAACCGTTTCAGCCAAAGCTGCAGCATCAGTAAAATCACTACTTGCAGCAAATGATTTATAAGCCCTTGTTAACAATACTTTAGATAGTAAATGTCTAACGGCATCTTTTGTTACTCTACCATAATCATCAACTTCTTCTGGTACTACACTTAATGCATCTTCCAAATCCTTAACAATTTGGGTATACACGTTTACTTCAGTATCGCGAACATAATGAGTTTCAGCGGTAGTCACCTGACTTAACACCAAAGGAACTCCACCAAAATTCTCAACCAAATTAAAGTATGACATAGCTCTGAAGAATTTTGCTTCACCAATACCTTCTGCTTTGGTATTCTCATCAACACCCTTTATTAAGTTTGCATTACTCAATACTACATTGGCTGCTGAAATAATTTTGTACTGATTAGACCAGTATACACTAATATCCCAGTTAGTTGAATTAAAATTCACATAATCATTTAGGTCATTAGTTCCTGTAACCGCAGAACCTCTGGTAACAATATCAGTTCCCAACTCTTCCAATGAGTAATACATTTCCGAAGTATAATGAGTTGTATACTCTCGTGAAATTTCGTAAACATATGCTACCAATTGATTAAAAGTTTCAGGATCGTTTTGAGATAGCTCAATTGATAATTTGGTATTATTCTCCTCTTCAAGGTAACTCTCACATCCGCCAATAAACATACCAGCAGCAAGTAGTACACCCAATATTTTTTTATTTATAATATTTTTCTTCATGAGTTTATTTTTTAAATTGCTACAATTTATTGTTAAAAGTTTAAGCTAACCCCTGCCATATACGTGCGAGACATAAATGCCGCACCCCAGGAATTTCGTCCTGCACTTTCAGGATCCCAACCATCATAAGAAGTAAAGATGAATGGATTTTGCACTGTAGCGTATATTCTTAAACCATCAATCTTGTATCTATCCAAAATGTTTTTGGGCACTTTATATCCTAATGTTATATATCCAACTTTAGTAAAAGAGATATCCTTGTATTTAATTACACCCTGATACTGTCCACCATTACCAGGTTGATACCAAGTATTAATTTGATTTGTTGGTGTCCAATAATCTAAATCGTGACAATTAAACATTTTTGAAGGATCTCCGTCCCAAGGGAATGCGGTATTTGAGTGAAAGTTACTCATCATTTTATTTCCCTGGCTTATTAAAATATTGAATGAAAAATCCCAGTTTTTATAGTTCATGTTATTTGTAATACCACCAGTCCATTTAGGCGACACCTGACCAATTACTTTTCTGTCGTCATTCGGAGAAATAGATCCATCATGGTTTAAATCTTTAACTCTAACCTGACCTGGAGTTTGACCATATTTTGCAGCTTCTGCAGCCTCATCTAATTGCCAAATACCATCATAAACATAGTCATAAATAGAACCAATTGACTCACCAACTTTATGAATAAGATTTGTACCTGATACATTAAAGATGATTTCATCTAAATCACCATATAATTTATCAATCTTGTTTTTATTACTTGCAAAATTAAAGTTGGTAGTCCATTTGAAATCTCCACGATCCACATTCACAGTATTGATTCCAATCTCAATTCCTTTATTTGTTGATTCTCCTACATTATCATATGTTCCGTTATATCCTGTAACTGATGGAAGTGGAGTAAAGAAAATAATACCTGTAGTTTTTCTATTATATACATCAACAGATCCAAAAATTTTGTTTTCCAATATTCCAAAATCGAAACCAAGGTTTACTTCTGATGTTCTTTCCCAGGTTAAATCTTCATTTGCTAAACCTGTAACAAAAGCAGTTGCAATTGCATTTCCTCCAATATTTGTAGCACTAATATCCAATAAAGATTGAGATCCCAAAGGAGCTAAACCTCCACCTTGACCATTATTTCCAGTCTCACCATAACTTAATCTAAGTTTTGCATTAGTTAAAATAGATTGGTTTTCCATAAAATTTTCCTGCATCATCTTCCATGCAAAAGCTGCCGATGGGAAAAATGCCCATTTATTTTTCTCTGAGAGCATAGATGATCCATCATAACGACCAGTAAAAGTGAATAAATACTTATCCTTTAAGCTATAACTTAACCTACCAGTATAAGATTCAAGTGTTTGTTTTTCAAAATCACTAGAAAGTTCTCTAATACTTGTACCTGCATCCATATTATAAAACAGGAAGTCATCAGTAGTAAAGTTTCTAACTTGTGATCTATACTCTTCATTTCGTTCAAAAAATCTCGAGACTACAGCTGTAGCATCTATACTATGCACTCCAGAAGTCCATTTATAGTTAAAGATGTTATCCCATGTATAAGAGAAATAATTGAAGTTATTTACTTGCGCTCTTCGGTTTGAAGGATTATCATTTACACTTTTAGAATATAAACCACGGTATTCTCCGTAACGTGTAAACTTAACATTTGGAGAGAACTTAGTAGTAAAAGTAAAATCTTTGAAAGGACTCAATTTAATTGCAAAATCACCAAGCCATTGTAAATATTTATCCTGCTTTGTAATGTTATCAGCTTCAAACAATGGGTTTGTTATCTGTGTTTCTTTTGACACAGGACGAAAACGAAGCGATCCATCTTCATTATAAGGACGTCCAAACGGCTTTAATCTGTATGCACTTCTGAACGCTTCCCAACTACCCGTATTTTGAATTCCAATAGTTGTATAGTTACTTACACTAACATTAATCCATTTTGCTAAATCTGAAGATAAGCTTCCTCTAATATTATACCTGGTAAAATCCTCGCCCTCAAGAGTACCATTATCTTTTGTATAACCAACACCTGCAGAGTACAGTGTTTTTTCGTTACCACCAGCCATATTAATAGTATGATTGGTTTGGAAACCTTTCTTTAAAATAAGATCTACCCAGTCGGTATCAACACCATCAGCAATATTTTGTAATTCTTCTGAGTCAAAATAATCAGTCATTACAACATCATCCACTCTGTAATCTAAGTTTCCTGCAGCAAACTGATTACCTACAACAGCATCTTTAACCACCTGAACAAATCCATCGGTATTTAACATTGAAGGTAAATGATAAGCTTGTTTAAAACCAACATAACCATTGTAAGTAATTTTTAAATCTCCTTTTTTACCACTTTTTGTTTCAATTAAAATTACCCCATTACTACCTCTTGATCCATAAACCGCTGTTGCTGATGCATCTTTAAGAACATCCATTCTTTCGATATCAGCAGGGTTGATAAAAGAAATGTCATCTACAAAAATACCGTCTACAATAAACAATGGATTCTGTCCCGGGTTAAATCCGCCTTGTGAAGCAGTTTGATTTGAGTTAATTGTACTTGCTCCACGAATACGAATATTAAAACCTCCAGAACCAGGTTTATTATCTGTACGCTGTATTACTACACCGGCTGTTTGTCCAGCAAGAGCAGAAACTGCATCAACCTTGTTGGCTTGTTCCAGCTTACGCTTATCAATTGAAGCAACAGAACCGGTTAAATCGCTCTTTTTTACAGACCCATAACCAACAGCTACAACTTCATCAAGCCCAATCATACTTGATTGTAACACTACCTTAATTTTAGTATTATTAGCGTCAACAGCAACTTCTTGCGTTTCATAACCAATAAAAGAAAAAACTAAAGTTTTTACATCCGATGGTACACTTAATACAAAATTACCATCTATATCAGTAATTGTACCATTAGTTGTACCTTTTACTGCCACAGAAACGCCGGGCATTGAATCCCCCTGATCATCCAATACTGTACCAGACAAATCTAAATTTTGTGCCCAAGTATTAAATGAATAACCTAATATAAAGGCTATCATTACTAACTTTAAAGTGAATTGTTTCATAGAATTTTATTTTGATTATAATTCATTCTATGCGAATTTACATTTAATAACACTTTTTAACCTAGATTATCTATTCACCTTGATAGACAATCAAACCAAAGGGGTTAACAGACTATTTTTCAGCCTATTTTGAATTTACAATGCATACTTATGAATGATTTGTACAGGTTTTAACACAGATAGCTAAAAGATATTTGAAGCATTTTTTAACATTTTAAAATCTTATTAAGAATTTTAATATTAAAAAGCGATAAATAAGGTATGCATAATAAGATTTTTATTTAACCAGATATAAATAAAGAAGAGAAATATTGCGAGTATGGTTGTTGGGCTATTATAATTAAATCTGGCATTACCATATAACTGGGTAAAACTGCATGTTACCAAAGTAATAACGCTAGTTACCATCCGAAATTGAATGTTACCAAGGTAGAATTACATGTTACCATCCGGAAATACATGTTACGGAGGTAGAACAGCATGTTACCGTCCGGAAATGCATGTTACCGAGGTAAAAATGCATGTTACCATCCGGAAATGCGTGTTACGCTTGCAACATGCAATTCTGGGAAAGTTTTCTAAATATCTGTGGGGTCTCTTCAATAAACTCTGACAATAGTCTTCTTTCTGTTTGTATTATTTAAATTAAAACCAGACCAATGCCTTTTTCCTGCGCAAAACAGACTTAGTAAAAGTATTATTCTGTTATCTCTGTTAATTTTACTTTTTCCATATCTATTTTAAAGTGATTTGAGGGTTCACTATAAAGCAAGTATTTAAATGCTTTTATGAAATGACGAAACTGACTTTCTATTTTATTAGAATCTGAAGAACTTAAATCCCTTTTTCCTAATTCAGCATTTATAATAGTTTTATACTCAGAAATTCTATCTTGTCCTATTTCATCTATGGCCAATTGATCTCCATAAATGAGTCTGTAAAAATCAAAAATCATATCAAACCCAGACCAGTTATAATTGTTTTTTTCGTTTACATCATGTTTTGTTGCATAACTAAGCAACGAATTCCCATCAGAGTTTAACATAAATTGGGCAAAATCTTCTGGCCAATCTCTCTTTAAAAAACGTAATCGAACCAATTCCTTTAAATGCCAGTTAATCAAACTGGCATAATTTTCAGAATTGAGAATGTCCTTATTCCAAATATCTTTATCATGAATACTCTGCAGATATGAATATTCTTGTTGGTAGAGTGGAAATAATTCATTGAACCCAGCTACAGAATCAAGTTTCACAGTTTCAATTTCCATTTCATTAGGATTTTGTACTGTTAATATTTTGTAGGCAGCCGGATAACTGGCCAACGATGGAACCTGAATATTAACAAGAAATGTTCCATCTTCATATTTTCTAATACCGGTATCATTCAAGTGCATATGTCCACCAAAATGAAGTTTAATTCCCGCTTTGGCAAAAAAGTGAGATACTTCCTCATCAGGCAATCTATGCAACTGCATTTTTCGTTCACCAAACAGTACTTTCATTTCCTCTACAGCACCATCATAAAAATCAATCATTGGGTAATGACTAAAAGTTACCAGCGTTTTATTGAGTCGTTGAGATTCTTTTACAACTTTTTGAACCCATGTAAGCAAATGTTTCTTATAAAAAATAATGTTTGAATACTCACCTCCACTATTAAGCTTTGCTTTAGCAAAATCATCTCCCTCCTTTGAAGGTAAAAATACATTTCCATCAATGGCCAATAACCACAAACCTTCAATGGGCTCCACCAAATAACTTACATCGGGTAACTTCTTTGACAAAGAATCAATAGTATAACTTCTTTTATTAAAAGAGGATTGTACTAAAGCTTTATTAAAATCATAGTCTTCATATTTATAATCAGAAAAAGGGGTTTCCCAATATATATAGTTTTTTTGAGGCTGAAATCCATTATTACCTAACTGTACTACAATCTGCTCATATCCCAACTTACGGATATCTGGTGTTATCACAACTGAATTTTCATTTAACAATTTTGGAATATACATTCCCTCTTTACTCATCACAGCTTGATTTTTACCATCTTTTCCAAGAAAATCAACTTTACCTGCATCCATAGCAAAAGGTCCAACTGGGTCATGATTTCCGTTGATAGCAAAAAACTGTATACCATAAGCTTTTGAGTAGGCCTCAAGAATAGCCTTCAAGCCTCGTATATTGTAGGGTTGCCCATCATCACTAAAATCACCAGGTAGCGCAACTATTTTAATGTTTCTTTTTACTATATCATCTAAAGCCGCTCTAAATGCAAAATAGTTTTCGTTAAAAATACGTGTTGAATGAAGCTGTGATTTCATAGTACGAATATTCACATACTTTTGATTATAAGGATTAAGTACTCCTTTATAATTACAGGCTTCAAATTTTCCGTAAATATCACTCAAATGTACATCTGCGAGAAATGCAATTTGAATTTTATTTACATCAGATTGTTGTTGCTTACAAGCAATAACACTGGTTAACAACAACAAAGCAACCAATACTCTGGAAAAAATTCGTTTCATCAACTATATTGTATTTATTTTAATCGAACTCAGATTACAAAATATCACTTGGTTTTACAATCAGGAGCTGTTTTATAATAACAAACTCCTGACAACTATCTACAAAAAAATCATTTACCAACTCACCTCGATCTGCTGCCCCGCCTTTAGCTCAATAACCTTTTGCTGATGCCCATAAACTAAAGTTGTTTTACCATCAACCTTTGCCTTGATAATCGTTTTTACCAACTTCATATCTTTCCATTCCATTGATAATTCAAATCCTCCCCTTGCACAAATACCACTTATATTACCGGTATTCCATGCATCAGGCAAAGCTGGCAATAAGTAAATATTTGCCTCATCCGACTGCATTAACATTTCGATTACAGCAGCTGATCCTCCAAAATTACCATCTATTTGAAATGGTGGATGCGCATCCAATAAATTTGGATAAGTTCCGCCATGATGATCTTCTGGAGTAACATGCAAAGAATCCGGTTTTACATATCTTAAAAGTTCACGATACATTTTATAGGCATGATTTCCGTCTTTTAACCTAGCCCAAAGATTAATACGCCATCCTTTCGACCATCCTGTTGTTTCATCGCCTTTAATTTCTAAAGTTGTTTTACATGCATTTGCTATGTCTGGCGTTTCTGATGGTGTAATATGATGCCCTGGGTATAAACCAAATAAATGCGATTGATGACGATGTTGAGGATCTTCATCTTCCCAATCGTAATACCACTCCTGAAGATTTCCTTTTGCTCCAATTTTATAAGGTAGGATATTTGCAAGAACGTCATTAGCTCTTTTCTGCAATTCTCCATTAATATTTAAGACTTGTGAAGCTTTCCGAAAACAAATTAAAAGTTCACGAATCATGGCCAAATCTGCACTACCGCCATACAATGTAGATCCATGATACCCTGTAGAAGTAATGTATTTATTTTCGGGAGAAGTACAAGGCGAGGTTATCCAATAACCATCTTTATCTTTAATCATCCATTCTAAGGAAAAAATAGCGGCTCCTTTTAATAAATCATAAGCAAATTCTTTAAGATAAGTAGTATCCTGAGTAAAAGTATAATGTTCCCATAAGTGTGTAGCCAACCATGGTCCACCCATATTCCAGTTAGCCCAATTGGGGTCTCCTTCACCAAAATCACCTACCGGATTACTCAATGCCCAAATATCTGAATTCTGACATACAGTCCAACCATTTACTCCGTAATAGGTTTTAGCAATCACTTCACCAGTTTTAGCTACATTTTTAATAAAGCCTAATAGTGGTTGATGTAACTCCGATAGATTAGCAATTTCTGCCAGCCAGTAATTCTCCTCAACATTAATATTTACAGTATAATTACTACTCCATGGAGGTCGCATATAAGGATTCCAAATTCCCTGTAAGTTTGCAGGTACACCTTTTGTTCGTGATGAAGAAATCAATAAATACCGACCAAATTGAAAATACAATGCCTCCAAACCCTTATCCTCAACACCCGTTTGATACTTCAACAATCTTTCATCAGTTGGTATTTCTTTTTCATTTGTACCTTCAAGGTTAAAGCTAACCCTGTTAAATAAAGACTGATAGTCAGAAATATGTTTTTGTTTTAAAGCCTTATACGATTTCTTTAACCCATTTTTCAGTTGTGCAGAAGCTATAGATTGGTTATCCAAACCTTCTTTTACCGGATCTTTATCAAAACCATTAAAACTTGTGGCTATAGAAACATAGATGGTTGCTTCACTACAGTGACATAAAACAAGTGTGCTATCCGTAGACGAAATTTTACCATCCTTATGATCAACATTAAATAAGGATGTAAAATGAGTACCTCTATTTTCATCAAAGCGTACAGCATTAGGCATATTTCCTCTATAACTAGGTTCGGCATGATAAGGAGCATAACCATTCACAATTAATGTTTCATGGTCAACTTTCGTCTTAAACTTCAAGAGGCTCTCAAAACGGATTGTACAATTCAGCGATTTCTTTTTACTGCTGCTTAATTTGATCGCCATGATTTGATCTGGATAGGATACAAAGTATTCACGTTGATAGGTTGTTCCATCAACATTATAACTCACCTTTGAAACTGCATTACTAATATCCAATTCTCTTTTGTAATTCGAAAAGTTCTTTTGATTATCAAAATCAATAAATATAGTACCCAAAGGAGCAAATGATTGCGAATATGCACCTTGTAAAAAGTGATTTAAAGAATCTGCCAGGGCATAATCTTCGTTACGCAATGCTTCCCTTACTTTTTCAACATATATATATGCTTCTGGATTATTATTAGCATTAAAAGGTTCACCCGACCATAGTGTTGCATCATTTAAATAAATTTTATCTGAATGAACACCACCAAAAACCGTAGCTCCCATTTTACCATTACCTATAACCAAGGCTTCCTCAAAATAATTGGCTGGCTCATCATACCATAATTTAAGATCTGACTGCGCAACCAGATAAAAACAATTACATATAAGCGAGAAAAGTAATAATAATGAAATTTTCTTTACCATAATTTATTCTTATTGTGGAATAAAAACAAAGGTTGCTTTCAACTTGAAAAACAACCTTTGATATTTATTTAAACCTTAACATAATATTAAAAACTTAGTAAATATTGAATACATGTTTTACTGGAGTAATAACAAATTCAAATTCATAATCCTGATAAGGAATTCTGTATTCAGGACGTGGTAATGCACCCCAACTGGTTACACAACCTAATCCCATTTGACGCTGATCGATACAAACAGTAACAAATTCACTTTTCTCAACCTGAGGCATATGTCTTTGATCTTTAACTTTACCGTCATCTAACGATTCTACAGTATAGTTTAATGCTGACATTGAGAATGCAGCGTCTGATTTAAAGCAAACTCCTGCACCTGAATAATCCACCTGATTCCACCATCTGATATCAGATTTAGTACCAGTTTCTTGTGGTCTGATGTAAGAATATGGTTGGCATTCAACTTTCTGTTGATATAACCCAATAAATTCAGAATCTTTTCTATCAATATAGTTTTCACCAGGACCTCTACCATAATATTTGATAAAGTCATACTCTTCAGGCATTTCAAGCTTCATACCGAATCTGAACATTTCAGAGATCTCAGCATCCTTTGAAGCCTTTAACTGTTGTTTTACTTTTACAGCACCTTCGTTATTCACTACGTATGTTAATTCTAACTGAGCAGAAACTTCTGGCATATCATAAGAAGCAAAAACCTCAACCAATCCTTCTTTGTTAACTTCGGCTGTTATAGATTTTAAATCCATTTTAGGATTTTTCCAAACAGAATATTTCTCCTGAAGTTTTGCACCAAAATCGTTGTCAGTAGGAGCTCTCCAGAAATTAGGTTTTAATTCTGCGCCTTCTTGTAAAACAGGTTTACCATCAACCAGGTAACGACATAAGAAACCTGAATATCTGTTGAAATCAATCTGGAAGTTTTCACCCTTAACAATAATGAAATTAAAATCTCTTTCTACAAGATTAGGAGTCTTAACTTCCTGATTTACGCATTTTTTATTAGCTAATTGTAAGGCTTTAAATTCGTAATCTTTAACCACTAATTGCTGACGAGATAATGTTGTACCAGCACACATTAATTGCTCACCTGACTTCAATTTATAAGCTACATTAACAAAAACTTCTTTTGCTGTACACTCTTCTGGTAATTTAAGATCTAAATTAAGATTCGCTTTTTGCTGTGGAGCTACATTTAAATCTTTTACGATACCTGTTTTAACTACTTTTCCGTCAGCAACCAATTCCCACTCTAAATAAAAGTCAGCTAAATCTCTAAAGAAATACTCATTATAAATTTCAATAGTTCCTTTTGCTAAATCAACAGGAGTTGTCCAGATAGACTGATAGTAATATCCAACTTCATAGTAGTGAGGATTTGGTTTACGATCAGGACTAATTAATCCATTATCAAGGAAATTATTGTCTGAAGCATCGTAAGGATTAAAGTCTCCTCCATACCCATAAATTAATTTTCCATTTTCATCTTTCCAGTGAATCGATTGATCTACAAAGTCCCATATAAATCCTCCCTGATACATTGGGTACTTACGAATTAAATCCCAGTATTCTTTAAATCCACCTTGTGAGTTACCCATTGCATGAGCATATTCACATTGAATTAATGGTTTTGTTTTATCTGTAGCCTGTCCGTACTCTTCACTTCGCTTGTAATCATAGTACATTGGGCAGAATATATCTGTGTATTCATTCTGACGAGCTTGCTCATACTGTACTAAACGAGAAGTATCATAACCTTTAATCCATTTGTAACAAGCCTCAAAGTTTTGACCAAAGCCAGCCTCATTACCCATAGACCAGATAATTACAGCAGGGTGATTGAAATTACGCAATACATTACGTTGGTTACGTTGCATATGAGCCTTGGCATATTTTGTATTTTTAGCTAAAGTAGCATCGCCATATCCCATTCCATGCGACTCAACATTGGCTTCTGCCACAACATAAAGTCCGTATTCATCACATAGGTCGTACCATGTACTGTTGTTTGGATAGTGACAAGTTCTTACTGCATTAACATTGAACTTTTTCATCATCAGGATATCCTGAATCATACGTTCTTTAGACACAACATATCCACCATCAGGATCTAACTCATGTCTGTTCACTCCTTTTATTAAAATTGGCTGACCATTAATACATAATTGATTATTGATTTTTTCAACCTTACGGAATCCTACTTTAACAGGAATTACTTCTAAAACTTTACTTCCCTGCTTTACTTCAGCAGTTAACTTGTACAAGTTTGGAGTTTCTGCAGTCCATTTTAAAGGATTTGAAACTTGAATATCTGCACTAATTTTTCCTGCACCAGAAACAGCTTTTTCTGCAACAGTATTTCCTTGTGCATCAGCTAAAGTAAGCTTAACACTAGCTTTGCCCTGAATATCAAGATTCACTTTTAAAGAACCATCTTTATAATCCTTATCTAAATCAGGAATAACTTTTAAATCTTTAATATGCGTTTTATTACGTGCATATAAATAACAATCTCTGCCTATACCGCTAAATCTCCAGAAATCCTGATCTTCAAGATACGATCCATCACACCAACGGAAAACCTGAAAAGCAATAATATTTTTTCCTGGCTTAAGGTATTTTGTAAGATTAAACTCAGCTTCGAGCTTGCTATCTTCACTATAACCAACAAATTTTCCGTTTACATAAAGTGTAATATTAGAAGTTACAGATCCAAAGTGAGCAACAATATCCTTCCCACTCCATGATTTTGGCAAAGTAATTTCTTTACGGTAAGTTCCCACATGATTATTTTCTTCAGGAACAATAGGAGGATTGTGTTTATACTGGCTTCTCCAAGAGTAACCAATATTTACATATTGAGGATCTCCGTAACCATTTAATTCCCAAACTCCGGGTACTGGCATATTTCCCCAATCCTTATCATTATAATCTACTTTGTAAAAATCAGTAGGTCTTTCCCATGCATGTTCAACCCAATTAAAGTTCCAACTTTCGTTTAAACTTAAAAAGTTAGTCGATTGAACCATCTCACCCATCTCGGCTGCATCACCTGATTCGTATGCAAAAAATGAACTGTGCATAGGAGCACGGTTTATTTCATTTACATTAGGATCCTGCCAATACTTTTGCGCATTTAATACTGTAATTATTGACAGTAGATTTACTAATAAAAATATTTTTCTCATTATAATTTTATTTTGCATTATTTAATTTTCCAATAAAAATACATCTTCCAAAATTATACAATTCACACTTTTTAACGTTAAATATTCATTCAAATACATGGATATTTTCGTCAATCGATAATAGTCGAATTATAATAAAACCCATTAAATATAGCATTTACAATAAAGATTTGGTCTGATACTTGCTAAATTTCAAAAGACTTATATCAATAACAGCATAAACTTTAATGCTATTCTATTGTTTAATAAGTTGCACCCCCTTTTTAAACACTTCTAAAATATTAATAAGATGATTAAATCATACAGTGAGTTAATCATTAAATGATTTACTTTAAATCCTCAAACAAATTGTTCAATAATTTATGAATGTAGATACAACACCAAAATCATCAATTCAAGAACAGCTACAAAGGCTAATCCTAAAATATAAAGATCAACCTGAATTATGCCACGAACTAAATTGCGTTCTAGAATCAGCTAAAGATACTGAACATACGGATTCAACGGAAACTGAATTGAAACTCCTTAAAAAAGAATTACACCTGATAAAACATCAATATGGTGCCTTACTCGACAATTTACCTGAGATGGATGTGTATTTGTTTGACAAAGAGAACCGTTTTTTAATTACTGGTGGTAAAGAAAAATATAAATACGGTTATACAAAGAGTGATTTCTTAGGAAAAAAAATTGACGATTTATCAGAAGAATCGCTTATTGAAAATTTCAGTCCAATTATTTCAAAAACTTTAAATGGAGAACGAATTGAAACAGAATTAAAGAATAAAGGACGAACCTATAAAGTTATTACGCAACCTATTATGGATGATTCCGAAAATACAGAATACGGAATTATGATTGGTCATAACATCACTAAATTAAAAAAAGCTCAGGACAAACTTAAAAAAGCCAAAATTGAGGCTGAACGTATTGCTCAGGTAAAATCAAACTTCCTGGCAAATATGAGCCATGAAATACGTACGCCACTTAATGCAATTATTGGATTTTCGGAACAGTTAGCAAAAACAGAATTAAATGAAGAGCAACGAAAATTCAACACGCTTGTCAATGAATCATCTGAACACTTAATTTCACTAGTCAACGAAATTCTGATTTTATTAAAGATTGGCATGGGCAAAGTTTTTATCGACCGAACACCATTTAATGTTAGAAAAGTATTTAATGATGTATTCCATTTTTTTAAAATTAAAGCAGAACGCAAAGGAATTGAATTATTATACCAGGTAGATGATGAAGTATCGAATGTCCTTATTGGAGATCCCTTCAGATTGAAACAGATCATGATTAACCTGATAAGTAATGCGATTAAATTCACCAATTTTGGATCAGTACGTTTTTCATGCTCGGTAAAAAAAGATAGTGGTGATACTATAAAATTAAAAATTGATGTAAAGGATACTGGTATAGGAATTCATCCTCAGGAATTATCTTCCATATTTGATGAGTTTAGCCAGGCCGAAAACATGGTTAAGGAAAAACACGGTGGCACAGGATTGGGTTTAACTATCAGCAAAAAACTCATTGAATTGCAAAAGGGCAGCATCAAGGTAAAAAGTCAGATTAATAAAGGCAGCCACTTTACGGTTCTTATTCCATATCAAAAAGGTTCTGAAAAAGAAATTATAAAAGACGAACAGGACTTTACCCTTAACAATGAAATGCTAAAAGGGAAGCGCATATTACTTGCCGATGATGACTCATACAACAGAGAACTTGCCCATACTATACTTAAAAACTGGGATACAAAGTTTGATATTGTTAAAAATGGTGAAGAGGCTCTTGAAAAAGCAAAAAAGCAACCATATGATCTGATTTTAATGGATATACATATGCCTAAACTCAACGGAATGCAGGCAACCAAACAAATTAAGACAGAAGAGCAAAGCTTAAATCAGAATACACAAATTGTTGCTTTAACAGCAAATATTACAAAAAGTGATATCATAGAGTATATGAAATCAGGCATGGATGATTATATTATTAAACCAATAAAGGAAGAAGATTTTTACAATAAACTTTGCAATGTATTAGACCATCAAACGACTGAAAATATTGAAGCAGATAAAGAAGTTTTAATTTTGGAAGAAAAGGAGGTTAATAAAAAGGCATATGATTTGAGTGATCTTAAAAAGGCAACCAGAGGTAATAAAATCATTTTTAATAAAATGCTACAAACCTTTCTTGATAATTCAGTAAATGCCATAGATGAGCTTCAGTTAGAACTTGAAAAAGAAAATTGGGAATCTATAAGAGAAACAGCGCATCGACTAGTTTCATCCATCAGATACTTTAAAATAGAGGTGGTTCCTGAAAAATTAAGAAAAATAGAAGAGTCAGTAATCAATAAGGACTTTGTTGAAATTCCTGAAATGATTCATGAAACAGTTGCTATATTAGATGACATACTGTTTCAAATGAAAAACGAAATAATAACTGAGTAAAAAATAATATATGCTTCAAATACTTGTAATTGACGATGATACTTTCATGTGCAACCTGTTAGAAACTTACCTTTCTAATTATGGTTATCACGTTGAAACCGCATATAATGGACAAGGAGCACAAAGTCTGCTAAAAAAGAAGAAATATGATATTGTAGTTTGTGATTTTCGTCTGCCAGATAGTGATGGACTGGAAATGCTGGATTTTATTAAAACTAAAAATCCACAAACAAATGTAATCATTATTACAGCTTATGCAGACATTAGGATGGCTGTAAAGTTAATGAAGTTAGGAGCATATGATTACGTTACAAAACCACTTCAGCAAGAAGAATTACTTCAACTTGTTAAACAAATAGATAAATCTTCAGCCAGCGGTAAATCCCACCAAAAAAACACTAAACCTGAAAAAGAATTTATTTCCGGAGATAGTGCAATCATGAAAGAGGTGTTACGCCTTTGCGACATAGTTGCACCCACAAACATGTCCGTGCTAATACAGGGTGAAACTGGTTCAGGTAAAGAGTACATTGCACGATTTATTCACCAAAATAGTACACGCAACAATAAACCATTTATAGCTGTTGACTGCGGTGCAATTCCCAAGGATTTGGCAAACAGCGAATTATTCGGGCATCTAAAAGGAGCATTTACAGGTGCAATTGGTGAGAAAAAAGGTGTATTTGAGCAAGCTAATGGAGGAACCATCTTTTTAGATGAAATTGGGAACCTACCTTACGATCTTCAAATTAAATTACTTAGAGCTATTCAGGAAAGGGTAATTAGTAGGCTGGGTAGCACAAAACCAATTAATATTGATGTTAGAATTATTGCAGCTACTAACGAAGAATTAGAAGCAGATATCACTATAAATAAGTTTAGAGAAGACTTATATCATCGGTTAAATGAGTTTAAAATTAAACTTCCATCACTTAGAGAAAGAAAAGAAGATATATTAACCTATGCAAACCACTTTATATCCGAGGCAAACAGAGATCTTAACAAACAAGTTATAGGATTTGATCCAGAAGTTATTTTGACTTTACAGAATTATCCATGGCATGGTAACCTCAGAGAATTGCGTAATGTTATAAAAAGATCAGTTTTATTATCTATTGCTGAAAATATTACATTGGATTGCCTTCCAACAGAGATTAAAGATTATAATGATACCCAACAAAACGAAATCGTATCTAATGCCATTGAAGATCAAATGGAACAATCTGATAAACTACCAGATCTAAAAGATGCCGCGTTAAAATTTGAAAGAGAGGTTATTATCAACACCTTAGAAGAAGTAAACTTTAATAAATCAAAAGCTGCCAGAAAACTAAATATAGATAGAAAAACGCTGTACAATAAAATGAAGGTACTAGAGATAGATTATAAAGCTCTCAAACGCGTATAAATAATTGTAGAAATAATTCCACAGGTTATACAACACTCCATAAACCTGTGGAGAATACTCTACAAAGAAACCACAGTTAAGTTTTAACATTTATCTTTCTCTAATTTTTTTCATAAAAAAAATACTTACTCTATCATTCATCTCCCCCCAAAAAAAACCTTTATCATTTATAGATCAATTTTTTACTAAGAAAGATTCTATTTCTTCCACCATTCACAATACTTTGTAAGCATACTCTAACTCTCAACTGGCATAGTGCTTGAAGCTGATATTGTTAATAGTTAAGAATAAGAGAAGCTAATGGCAAAATGGATCACATCAAGAGTAAAAATATAGATAAGAATAAACTACAGGTAAACACAGACATTGCGGGAAGTCAAGTACCTGATTCTGATTCAGGTCACAACAAAAATTTGAAAGACGAACTTAATGTTCTTAAACAAATTTCAGAAAATACACACAGAGACAAAAAAATTATCGACATCCTTCCTCAAATTGCCTGGACTACTTCAGCCAAAGGTGAGATTGAATTTTTTAATAAAAGATGGTATCAATATACAGGAACAAAAACATCTTCTGATCTTAACAAAACCTGGTGGTACGCTACATTATCTGCGGATCACAATGCCATTGAAGATTTTTGGAAGGTGTTGATTAAAACAGGGAATGAATCTGATATCAAAATTAGAATATATAATATAAAAGAAGATACCTATCATTGGCACTTGGTTTCTTTGGTACCGGTGAAAAATGATTACAATGAAATCATTAATTGGATAGGAACAGGTACAGATATCCATAATGAAGTAATTCAAACCAAACAACTCGATACTAAAAACACAGAATTACAAGCTATCAACCATTATCTTGATCATTTTGTACATGCTATGGCTCATGACTTAAGAGCTCCTTTAGCAAATATAAAAATGCTCACTCAAATTTTAAATTCAAACAAATCTGCAAATAAAGATCAGTTAATGCACAATATGCATTATAATGTTGAAAAACTTGACAAAACAATTCAAGGAATAATAAAAGTTATTGATGCCCAAGGAAATAAAGATCCTTATACAAAAAACATTAATGTACTTAATATTATAAATGAAGTATTAACAACTGAAAATAACATTATAACAAACTATAAAGCCAACATCAATATATCCATTTCAAAATCATTAGAAATTAATTATGTAAAAGGTTTTATTAAATCAATAATAACTAACCTTTTGAAAAATTCATTGGAATACAGCAAAGAATCGGTGTCGCCTGAAATTTCAATATCTGCCCATAGATACAATGCAGAAACTATTAAAATAATATTTGAAGACAACGGAATTGGAATGGATATTCAAACCATTAAAAACAAAATTTTTAAACCATTTTCAAAATTTTCACCACAATCAAAAGGTATGGGATTAGGATTGCATATTATTGATACAATGGTGAAGAGAAACGGTGGGAAAATTGAAATTGAAAGCGAAATTAATTTTGGCACAAAATTCATCCTTTATCTTAAAGAGTATGAATAATAAAATTGGCTAACAAATGATTATTTCAATCAGGTGAAACGGTCCTGTAAATTTTAGTTTTGATGTTGCATACAAAAGCTTCTTTAAAATTTATTTGAGAGTTGCATCTGACATGTGAATATAAATGTATTAGAGTATATGGAATATAATAAAACTTTAATGATCGATGATGATTCATTTCTGCTTGAGTTACATCAAATGCTCATTGAAATGGCAGGATTAGACAAGTATTTTATTGTAGAAAGTGAGGCAACTGAGGCGTTGGAACATTTGAGCAACATACATCAAAATAGTCAGAAACTACCTGAATATATTTTACTTGATTTAAACATGCCCATAATGGATGGCTTTGAGTTTTTAAATCAGTTTCAGGAACGTTTTGCTCATACAAGTATCAACACAAAAATCATCATTGTAACAAGCTCTACACGTTATTCTGACTTTAAAAAAGCAATGGATTTTCCATTTGTTGTTGATTTTAAAACCAAACCTCTACCTGATAAATTTATAGAAACCCTTATTATGGGAACAGCATCGTGAAATAACTTCTACACATTATTGTAAAAGATATTCCACAAATAAAAGTAATGGAAAAAAGTCTATAAATAGCCAACACCAACCTATCTACCTGCATATCTGCAACTTAAAACACTCATCCATCTATAAATAATAAAGTTGGCACAGAGTTTTCATTTTATTAGTCAGATTGCAAATCATTTATTGACTGTATTATTTTACAATGTAGATCACAATGTAATAGTCCGGACATACACAGTCAATTATAATTTATAAACAAAAAAATAAAAATTAATCATGGATAAACTTGAAATTAAAGGAAACTGGAACGAGTTAAAAGGAAAATTAAAAGAAAAATATGGAGAATTTACCGAAGAGGAGTTAACCTATAAAGAAGGTATTGAGGATCAGATTTTGGGTACATTACAAAAAAGGACTGGTAAAGCCAGAAGTGAATTAATTAAAGAAATTAAAAATCTTATATAACACGTCTCTTTTAACTAAACAGATTTAATTAATAATCACAAAAACAGAAAAATTATGAAAAGTAAATTTAAGATAATAACAATTTTAGCAATAATATTTTCAACCATTTCATTGGTCTCTTGTAACCAATCAACTTCAAAAAAAGAATCGAGCGGAACAAAAATTGAAGAAAATTTAAAGGACTTAAAGAGTGACCTTAAAGATTTAGGACAATCTATTGAAACCGTTGCTGAAGAAAACAACGAGGAGTTCCAAGATCGAGCAAAAGAGATGCTTAATAATTTTGATGAGAAAATTGAAGAGTTTGAAGAAGACGCCAAACTAACGGGTGAAGAAATGAGTGAAACTACTGAAGATGCTATTGAAGATTTAAAATCTCAGAGTAAAAAAATAGCTTCAAAAATTGACCAACTGGGAGATAATGGTAAAGAAAACTGGCAAGATTTAAAAGAAGAAGTAAAGCACGATTTTAACCAGTTTGGTAAAAGTGTAAAAGACTTTTTTAGTGATAATGTATAACAACGTCACGTTTATACCAGAAAACGATACTATTCAATGCAAACACATAAGTCCAAATATTTAGGGGCTTATGTGTTTTTGTATAAAATAGTGTAATATTTTACCATCGTAATTAATCCACTTGTTAATAAATCTTCCATATACCCACTTGCCTTATGATTAATAATTTTGCAAATGCATACAATAAGATCTTTATAAAACTGTCTGATTGGTATGAAATGATTATATCTATGCTACCTAATTTCCTGGTGGCCGTTTTAGTTTTAATCATCACCTTTATTGTGGCAAAATTTATTAGAAATATAGTAAGCAAAACCCTGCATCGATTTCTATACAACGAAGCAGTAAATAGTTTATTAAACGCCATTGTATACGCATCTATCATTATAGCTGGTACATTTGTAGCATTGGGTGTACTGAACCTCGATAAAACTGTAACCTCATTATTGGCAGGAATAGGTATTTTAGGATTAGCAGTTGGTTTTGCTTTTAAAGATGTGGCATCAAATTTTCTATCAGGTATTTACATGGCAGTTAAGAGTCCTATAAATGTTGGCGATATTATAGAATACAATGATATATATGGCACCATCAAAGAAATAGGAATCAGAGCTACAACATTAACCACACTTCAAGGGCAGGATGTTGTTATTCCCAACAGACTTATTATTGAAAATTACTACACTCATTACACTATTAATGGACAACGAAGAATTGATCTTTCTGTTGGTATTTCTTACGGCGATAATCTTGAAAAGGCAGAAAACATTACAAAAAAAGCTATTGAAGAAATACAATTCCTAAAACCAGGCAAAACTGTAGAACTATTTTACACAGAATTCGGCAGTAGTTCCATCAACTTCGTGGTTCAATATTGGGTCGATTTTAAAACAGAAACTGATTATCTAAAAGCACAATCACAAGGCATTAAAAATATTAAACAAGCATATGACAAAAATGACATTACCATTACATTTCCGATACGTACACTTGATTTTGGAATTAAAGGTGGTAAATCCTTAAGTGAAGTTTTATCCGAGGCTAAAAGTGAGTAAATCTTAGTTCAGTGTAATTCAATAAAGGAATATATTAATATTGTGGAAATTACCACTGGGGAAAATGTTCCACAATTGAGGAAAATATCTACAGTTTTAATGCTGATATTAGCCAGAAAACCTTCAATGTATATTTGGCAAGGTTTTTTCTCTTAATTAGGAAAAATGTTTAACAATTAAAAGATTTAAGTTATGTCAAATACAAAAACAATATTAGGAATTTTAGGAGGAGCAGCTGTTGGAGCCATTGCAGGCGTATTATTTGCACCGGATAAAGGCTACAAAACCAGAAGAAAAATTAAAAAAGAGTCGCACCGAATTACAAAAAACGCAACACAAGAAGTTCATAGAAAAATGGAAGATATGAAAGGGCATGTCAACCACGTAGTTGATGATTTAAAAAGCCAGCTATCTCAAGCCGAAGCAGAACTAAAGAGCAAATTAAATCATGCCAGAAACAAAAAATCAGAAGAAACAATTGAATCATAGTATCATCTCTTTTAAAGATCATTACCCAACATATAAAATAAAACAGGAATCCTTCTTTTAACAGAATGTGGTTCCTGTTTTTTTTATACCCTATAGTCACAGGTTATCTATGCAGGTGATGCATTGTTACGTTGTTATAAACACTAAAAGTATAATTCATGCGATTAGTGAGAGCAGTACCATCAACACATAGTAATTGTAAAACGTCGGAATAAACTGAAATTAATAACACAAGACTTTCCTGAATCAAGGCATATCATAGTTCCGTTAAGTTGAGGAGAACCTACAACATTATTTCAATATGAAATAACTTATTCAATGATTATTGCAAGTAAAACTTAAGTGTGGTGTGTATGCAACAGTTATAGCATACAGATCTTGTTGAAATACTTACACAGTTTTGTACATCAAATTAATTTCCCCAAAAACACATTTTTACATCACATTGATTTACTGTATCTTAAGTCTACTTAAATATTTTTTTGGCATCAAATACGAAATCAAGAACGGTATTTGATCTAGTATTAATATCAACGTTATTAAAATATATATAACATACCCTGCAGGAAACTAAAAAATTTATAAATCAAAAAAATTAATATCATGAGACGTAAAATAATTGAGTATATAAATACTACGAAAAACATAGAGGAAGCCATTAAAACTAGTATCCATCTTGGTAAAAAATTAAATAAAGATATTGAGCTAGATGTAGTGGTCGAAAATGCTGCAGCATCATCATTAGCAGGAGCCTCTCCAATAACAGCTGCCAACGAAGCACAAATACAACAAGAGCTATTACTCGAAATAACCAACCAAGCTAAAGAAGTAGTTAAAAAATTTGACAAAGACACTGCTGATTTAAATATTGAGATCAAACAACATACCTCATCTATTGATCATTTAATTAAAGAAAAATCTAAAGAAAAAGATACATACTTGATTATTCTTGCACAGGATAGTTTCCGGGTAGATGTGTCACTACTATCTTTCTTTGATAAATTCGCTCAATTAGCAGAATGTCCGGTTCTTAGATTACCATCAGATTATACCTTCAACCCATTTAATAGAATTCTTTACGCTTCAGATTTCATGGATGAGGATATTGAAAAATTAAAGGATCTATTAAACATTGCTAAAGTTTTTAGATCACATATTACCATGTTACACATCTCTGATGAGGAAGAGTCAAACTTCCGAAATTCATTAGATTTTGCCAATGATATCGTTCAACAAATCGATTATGAGAACATAGAAATTAAAACGATCAAATCATCTGACATTAGTAAGGGTATAAATGATTATGCTTTTAAAAATAATTACGACTTAGTTGTAGTACTCAGGGAACATAAAAACTTTTTTGAGAATGTGATTCAAAAAAGCCAATCACTAGAAATTACTAAAGAATCTGAAAAAGCAATTTTAATGTTTCACGATCATAGCTAGCAGAATCAATAATCTAAAATAAATATTAAAACAATTCAATTATTAACAAAATAAAAAATATACATTATGGAAACTTCAACAAAAACATATTCAAAATTAGGATTTACTGGATTAGATACAGCAGAGTTAGTAAAATCAATGAACAATGTAATTGCTAACTATCATGTATTTTATCAAAAACTTAGAAACTACCATTGGAATGTAATGGGACCTGACTTTTTTGACTTACATGAAAAGTTTGAAGAACTATATACAGCAGCTGTTAACAACATTGACGAAATCGCGGAAAGAGTTCGCGTATTCGGTCAAACACCTTTAAGTACATTAAAAGAATATTTAGAAGTATCTGAAATTAAAGAAACAGGATACAACCTTACTCCTCTTGAAATGACAAGAGATGTATTATCTGATATTGAAAAATTAGATGGTCAGTTAATTAAAGTAGCAGAAGCTGCAAAAGAAGCTGGAGATGTTGCTACAATAGATTTAATTAATAGTATGATAAAATCAATTGAGAAAGAACACTGGATGTTAACAGCTTGGTTAAACAACTCGAAAAACTAACATACAATTCAAAAAAATAAACAATAAATAAATTTAAGTAACTTTCTTTCTAGTTTAAATTGTATGAAACAAAAAACGCAAGTATTATGATAATACTTGCGTTTTTTTGTTTTGGGTGGAAGACCGGTCTCGAACCGGCGACCTCCGGAACCACAATCCGGCGCTCTAACCAACTGAGCTACAACCACCATTTCTGCTAAAAGCGATGCAAAGATAACATTAAAAAAACTACATTTGCAATACTTTTCAATAAAAAAAGTTTAAAAAAATTATCAATTACAGGCTTAACAGCTGTAATAAAATACGTTACAAAAATAAAAACGATGAAGTTTTTTTTACAAGATAGCAACAGCGAACAAATTGATTCTATTTTAAAATCGCTGAATAAATTAATGGATGGAGATGTTTCTTATCAAATGAAGCAAAAAGGTCTGGAGTATAAACTTAATTATGGAGCAAGTATTTTATGGCTTCGACAACTATCTAAAAAATACATTGGAAACAACGAATTGGCAAACAGACTGTGGCATAGAGAAATTAGAGAAACAATGATTTTAGCCACTTTAATTATTGATCCACAAACAGATTCGGATCTAATAATAAAGGAATGGTTGCAAATGATACCTACCAACGAAATAGCAGAACAGCTTGGTGCAAATACTTTATGGAAATTAGATGATACTTATAGTACCTGCTCTTTGTTACTACTGTCAGAAAATAATCTTCAACAGTCTGCGGCATGGGTAGCTGTGGCAACATTTTTACAAAAAGGAAATCATTTAACCAATCAGGAAATTGAAGTGCTGCTGAATCAAATCATCTCTGATTTAGAAAATGACTCCCAATTTATGTTACGGGTAAAAGGGAGGTTTTTACGTCAACTCTGCAGGTATTCAGAAATATATTTGAATAAAGTTGAAAGTATTATTAACGATTTACAATCAAATAATATAGCTGCATGGTTAACAGAAGATGTAAAAACGGAAATATCATTTTTAAAGGAAAAATAAACCCTAACAATAATATATGTCACTATTTTTTTAAGCTCCAATATCTATATTTATCCTAATTATTAGAAATACTAAAACTTGCATTTCATGCTAGAACAACATTTTAACAAATTCAGGATGAACACTATTGGATTTGATTCAATGATTGAAACTCCAATGGGAGAAAAACCTTTAGTTTATGCAGATTGGATAGCAAGCGGAAGACTCTATGGACCGATAGAAGATATTATAAAAAATAAAATTGGCCCCATGGTGGCTAATACACATTCCGAGTCAAGCGACACTGGAATGATTATGACAAATATTTATAAACAATCACATCAAATTATTAAAAACCATGTTAATGCTGATAAAGATGACATCATCATTACTGCAGGAACAGGCATGACATCTGTGATTAACAAATTACAACGCATCCTTGGAATGAGAGTTCCGGAGCAGGCTCAAAGATATTACCATATCCCTCCGGAACATAAACCTGTTGTGTTTATTACACATATGGAACACCACTCTAATCATACATCATGGTTAGAGTCAAACGCCGATGTTGTGGTTCTTGAACCCACTGAGGATTTACTTGTAAACCCCGAATCGTTAACTAAAGAGATTAAAAAATATAACAATCGTACTTTAAAAATAGGATCATTTTCTGCCTGTTCAAATGTTACCGGAATAGAAACTCCATATTACGAATTGGCAAAAATCATGCATAAGAATGGAGGTTTTTGTTTTGTTGATTTTGCGGCATCAGCTCCATATGTAAACATCAATATGCATCCTGAAGATCCTCTTGAAAGTTTGGATTCAATATTTTTTTCCCCACATAAATTTTTGGGAGGTCCGGGAAGCAGTGGAGTAATTGTATTCAACAATGCCATATATCACAATCATGCTCCTGACAACTCTGGCGGAGGAACTGTGGACTGGACAAACAGATGGGGAAAATACAGATACATTGATGATATTGAAGCCCGTGAAGATGGTGGCACCCCTGGTTTTCTTCAGTCGATAAAAGCTGCTCTATGCATCAAACTAAAAGAACAGATGAATCCTCAGAAAATGAGGGAACGAGAAAAGGAGCAAGTCCATAAAATTTTATCTGAGTTAAAAAAAATTCAGGGCATGAATATCTTAGCTGATAATGTTGATGATCGTCTTGGGGCCATTTCATTTTATCTCGATGATATCCACTTCAATTTAGTTGTTCGATTATTAAATGATCATTTTGGAATACAAGTCAGAGGAGGATGTAGCTGTGCAGGAACTTACGGACACTATCTTTTACATGTAGATTATTACACATCAAATAAAATAACAAGTAAGATAAACAAAGGTGACTTATCTGAAAAACCGGGTTGGGTACGTTTATCTATTCATCCTACAACAACTAACAAAGAAATTGATTATATTATTGATGCTATAAAACAAGTTGCCACAAAAGCAACCGAATGGCAAAAAGATTATGAGTATAATGCTTTAAAAAATGAATACCATCATAAAAATATTCATATTAACGCTCCTGTTGATTATAATGATTGGTTTCATATTTAAGGCTATTTTATTCCGCATAGCTAAATTTTATTCATAAATAACGGCTTTCTTTTAACCAAATTCTTCTATTCGCCTTCAATTTTTATAGCTTTACATCGTATAAATACATTGATACAGATAAAAAGTAACATAAGTATGGAAGTAGTAGAGGTTAAGAATAAAGCACATCAAAAAGAATTCGTCAATGTTGTAAATTCAATATACACAAACGACAAATCATATATAAGACCACTTGATAAAGATATTGAACACATTTTTTCACCTCAGGAAAATCCTTTTTTCAATCATGGAACTGCGATACGCTACATCTTAATTGATGATAATGGTAAAACAATTGGAAGAATTGCTGCATTTATAAATGAAAAAAAGGCTTATGGTTTTAATCAGCCTACAGGCGGTGTTGGATTTTTTGAATGTATTCATGATAAAAAAGCAGCATTCACTTTATTTGACAAGGCCGTAGAATGGCTTAAAGATAAAGGAATGGAAGCAGCAGATGGGCCAATTAATTTTGGGGAAAATGACAGCTTTTGGGGCTTACTTGTTGAAGGTTTCTCTGAGCCAGCTTATGGTATGCAATATAATCCTCCCTACTATAAAACACTATTTGAAGAATATGGCTTTCAAACATATTTTGAGCAGGTTACAAATCGTCTTGATTTAAAAAAACCATTCCCAGAAAGATTCTGGAAAATTGCCGAATGGGTAGGTAAAAAACCCGATTACAAATTCAAACATTTTAAATGGTCAAAATTTGATCAATTTATCAATGATTTTTGTGAGATATACAATGAAGCATGGAAATTCCATGAGAATTTTACAACAATGGTACCTGAAAAAGTAAAACCAATATTTTTACAGGCAAAGCCAATTGCTATTGAAGAACTTTTATGGTTTGCATACCATAATGATGAACCCATTGGTTTTATTCTATTATACCCCGATGTAAATCAAATATTTAAACATTTCAATGGTAAGCTAAACTTTTTTAATAAGCTAAGATTTGTATGGTTAAAACACAAGAAAGCTATGACACGTTTAAGGGTTGTTGTATTAGGTGTTAAACCTAAATTTCAGAAATCAGGCATCGAATCCGGATTATTTTATAATTTAAGAACACCTGTTTATAAGCGAGACTGGTTTAATGAAATGGAACTAAGCTGGGTTGGTGATTTCAACCCCAAAATGAGAACTTTACAAGACTCCATGGGCGCTGAATTTTCAAAAAGGCACATTACTTACAGACTTATATTTGACCCATCAAAACGTAAAAATATTAGAGCTGGATACATACCTACCGATACAAAACAAAAAGCCAAAATGGAAAACAAATGAAATAATTAGTGATTATAAACACAAATGAATTAAATATTAGGCAAATAAATAAAATTTCTTTTGCAGGTTAAATTTTAATATTTACCTTTGCAGTCCGTTAAGAAATTTGAATATTAAAGAGGTAAGAACATGAAAAAGGAAATTCATCCGGATAATTATCGCTTGGTAGCTTTCAAAGATATGTCAAACGAAGAGACATTCATCTCTCGTTCAACTGTAAATACCAAAGATACAATTGAGATAGACGGAGTAGAGTATCCGTTAGTGAAACTTGAAATCTCTAATACATCTCACCCTTTTTATACAGGTAAGATGAAACTTGTTGATACTGCAGGACGTGTTGATAAGTTTAGAAGCAGATATCAAAAACACATGGATAGCAAAAAAAAATAAGCTTAGACGCTTAGTCTTATAAAAGCTTCGGAATTACCGAAGCTTTTTTTTTATCCCATAGCAATCAATCCTTGCAAATTATCAAGTCTACCACCAAACGACAAAATATTTTTTGGCACACCAATTGCCCTAGTAATAATTCAAGAATATTTTACACAACAAGTGACAATTTGACAATCTTCTTGATAGAAAAAAAAATATGGATAATTATAAAATCTCTATAAATCAGGCAGGCCTGAGTGACGAATACGAATCAGAAGCAGAATTCATTCCTATTGTTTCGGATGATGATGAATCTGATATTACAGAAATTGACATACCTGAGCTGTTACCTATATTACCATTAAGAAATACAGTACTATTCCCTGGCGTAATTGTTCCTATTTCATTAGGACGAGATAAATCGCTTAAGTTAGTTCGTGAAGTTCAAAAAAATAATGGTTTATTTGGAGCTTTAGCTCAAAAAGAAGCTGATGTTGAGGATCCTAAAGTAGAAGATTTATACCAAGTTGGAACCATCGCTAAAGTAATTAAGTTACTAGAAATGCCAGACGGATCCACTTCTGCAATTATACAAGGCAAAACAAGGTTTGAGGTTGAAGAAGTTGTTGAATCAGAACCTTATTTTAAGGCAAAAGTTAAACAGCTTACAGACATCAAACCTGAGGAGGATAAATCAAGAGATTTTGAGGCTCTAGTAAGTTCATTAAAAGATCTTTCTTTGCGCATCATTAAAAACTCATCAAACATTCCTCCCGAAGCATCGTTTGCAGTTAAGAATATTGAAAATTCAACATTCTTAATAAACTTCATATGCTCTAATACAGATATTTCTGTAAAAGAAAAACAAGCTCTACTTAAAATAGACAATCTTACAGATAGAGGCATGAAGTTACTTGAATTTCTTGCCCGAGAGGTGCAGCTTTTAGAGTTAAAAAACGATATTCAAAGTAAGGTTAAGCTTGATATAGACCAACAACAACGTGAATATATGCTTCATCAACAAATGAAGCACATTCAGGATGAATTAGGCTCAAGCCCTATTGAGCAAGAAATCAGAGATCTTAAAGAACAAGCAGAAACAAAAAAATGGGGTAAGGAGGTTGCTGAATTATTCTATAAAGAAATAGATAAACTTGAAAGATTAAATCCAGCAACAGGAGAATACTCTGTTCAACATAATTACCTTCAAACATTATTGGATATTCCATGGAACGAATACACTGAGGATAAGTTCGATATGGAATCAGCTGAAGATGTTTTAAACAGAGATCATTTTGGTTTGGATGGTGTTAAAGAGCGCATCCTAGAACACTTGGCGGTTTTAAAATTGAAAGGTGATTTAAAATCTCCAATCATCTGTTTATATGGACCTCCAGGAGTTGGTAAAACTTCTCTTGGTAAATCTGTAGCGGATGCATTAGGTAGAAAATATGCCAGAATGTCACTTGGTGGCGTTCATGATGAAGCCGAAATACGAGGACACAGAAAAACCTATATTGGTGCAATGCCTGGTAGAATAATCCAGAATATTAAAAAAGCAGAAAGTGCCAATCCTGTATTCATATTAGATGAGATTGATAAAATTGGAAGTAGCGCTCACGGTGATCCTGCTGCAGCATTACTGGAGGTTTTAGATCCAGAACAAAATGAAAATTTTCACGATAACTTTCTGGAAGTTGATTTTGATTTATCTAAAGTTATTTTCATCGCTACTGCTAACACACTAAGTACCATTTCTCAACCTTTGCTTGATAGAATGGAAATGATAGAGGTTAGTGGTTATATATTAGAAGAAAAATACGAGATTGCTAAACGTCATTTATGGCCAACACAACTGGAAAATCACGGAATACCCAAAAGTAAAGTTTCGATTTCAAAAACAACAATGAACTTTATTATTGAAAACTATACTCGTGAATCTGGTGTTAGGGAGCTAAATAAAGTATTGGCAAAATTAGCTAGAAAATATGCTTTAAAAATTGCTACGAATAAAGAATTTAAAAAAGCCATCTCAATTGATGACATTAAAGCAAACCTAGGAGTAGAGAGATTTTCTAAAGAAAAATATCAAGACACTCATGTTCCAGGAGTTGTTACTGGACTAGCATGGACTGCTGTTGGAGGTGAAATTCTTTATGTTGAATCCAGCCTTTCAAAAGGGAATGGCAAATTGACTTTAACGGGTAATCTGGGTGATGTAATGAAAGAGTCTGCAATATTAGCTCTTGAATATATTAAATCACATAGCAAGGAATTAAAGATTGATGCCAAATCAATTGAAGAAAACAACATTCATGTTCACGTTCCGGAAGGAGCAATTCCTAAAGACGGACCATCGGCTGGTATAACTATGGCCACTGCTTTAGCATCAATTTTTACAGGTAAAAAGGTGAAAAAACGCATTGCAATGACTGGTGAAATTACCTTAAGAGGGAAAGTTTTACCCGTAGGAGGTATTAAAGAAAAGATATTAGCTGCCAAAAGAGCAGGAATTAAAGAAATAATACTTTCGAAAGAAAATTTAAAAGATGTTTCTGAAATTAAAGATATCTACATTGATGGATTAGAATTCCATTATGTCAATGAAATAAAAGAAGTACTTTCAATTGCAATTGAGAAATAAAAAAAGGGAGCATTTAGCTCCCTTTTTTTTATCAATGAATAGATATAAGTATCTCTTTATTTTCCTTGTTATAATGAAGGTATTTGTCTTCAAAATCATTAATAAATCGCTCCATTTCCGGAGTCAAACGATTTAAAGCTCTTTTAATGATACTTTTTGGTATATGCTTATAGTAAGCATAAGCAAGTGCTCCAGTAATACTTCCTATTGTATTACTATGACCTCCTAATGAAACAGCCTTCCGAATAGCATCTTCAAAATTATTTGAATTTAAAAACATCGTAATGGCAGCTGGTACAGGGGTAACCAAATCAGGACTCGTAACATCAAAATGCAATTCATGTACATCTTTATCAAGGTCATATCCAAACTCATTTGTAATATACTCCTTAATATATGCTTTATTTTCACCATTTTTAGCTAAATAAATTGCAGCACTTACCGCTTTAGATGCATTGATCTTTTCATAGCTAACATGAGTAATTTTAGATGTTTGTTCCGTTAACGTCAAAGCCTCCTCAAGACTAGCAGCTACCATACCTATGGAACTTACTCTTCTGGCGGAGCCATTTCCTTTACTGTTAAATGGAATATCGCTATCGGACATTGCCCATCGTTTAAACTTCTCAGTATATCCGGCATATGGATATTTTTGAATCCAGGCCCTCATACTTTCTCTGAAATCTTGATTGTGTATAACAGCATCTGCTGTTGCAAGGGTTAAAACCGTATCTTCTGTAAAAGAAGAGATTGGTTTAAAAAGTTGAAAATTAGTAGTAGATCTATTATCATGAACAAAAGCTGAACCGATAATATCTCCTATAATCGCTCCTTTCATATATTGGGGTTTACGGGGTTATATAAAAGTTAGTTATAAATAATTTTATAAAAATAGGATTATTATTTAATATAACATCAAGATCTATAAACTATATTATACAATAATTAACATATTCAACATTTTGAATTTTTGTATTTATGCGTCGACAGAGTAACATCTAACGTATAAAAATATAATTAGAAATACTCTAGTGTAAAAATTGATGATAAAAATGTTTTTTAATACATTTATAAGAAAGCAACATTAAATCAATATTTTCTCACACAATCCTGTAAAATATTTAATAATGAAAGAAAACTTAAAATACATAATAGGTTTTATTTCCTTTGTTATAGGAGTTTACTTACTATGGTATTTTAGAGCAATTGTTTTTTTTATTGTATTATCAGCAATTCTTTCATTAGTGGCACGCCCTATATTTTACTTTTTCAGAGGTAAAACTCATAAAAAAATTAAATTATCTAAATCTCTTAGCGCCCTTGCAACAGTATTATCAATATGGTCAATTATTATATTAATAATGAGTTTTACGGTGCCCTTTATAATAGAAGAAATTCAATTTTTATCAAAAGTAGACTTTTATTTGATTTTAGATAAGTTCGACGATGCTACAAAATCATTTTTACTTCCTCTTAAAGAAACATATATTGGTGACAGTGGTTTACCCATGATAAAAACACAGATTAATGAGTTCTTTGGCTCCATATTCAATTTTTCGAAGATACAGGATGTATTATCTTCTTTTATTGACTTTTTAGGAAGTACATTTATAGCCTTATTTTCTGTATCCTTTATAACTTTTTTCTTATTAAAAGAAGAAGACCTTCTATTGGAAAGTATCAAACTGGTTGTACCCGAAACTTATTATGTGGGAGTAGACCATATGCTTTGGTCAATAAATAGGTTATTAAGAAGGTATTTTACAGGTATTATTATTCAAATATCTTTAATATCTACTTTAATTATTATAGGATTAATGGTGATTGGATTAGAATTCAGGCATGCATTAATCATTGGTCTATTCTCTGGTTTTATTAATATCATCCCCTACCTTGGACCAATCATTGGCGCCTCATTTGGCTTAATTGTATCAATGGTAGTCTATTTACAAACAGACACGCCACCTCCATTAATGATCTTTTTTGGTGCAATAATTATACTTTATATTATTGTTCAACTTCTTGACAACATATTGTTTCAGCCAATGATTTTTTCGACAAGTGTAAAAGCACATCCACTTGAAATATTTTTGGTTATAATTATGGCAGGTTATATTGCGGGCATGCCAGGAATGTTTTTAGCTATACCTATTTTTACAATAATCAGAGTCATAGCCAAAGAGTTTTTTTCTAAATATAATTTAGTAAGGAAATTGACAGGCAAATTAGACTAAAAATCTACAAAGTTTTCAGGCTAACAGAATCTCTGCCATTAGGATACAATTCTTCGTCAGTAAGCTTTTCAACTGGAATTCTTCGTCCGTTTTTTGTAGAAATTATAAACGAATCATCAAAACCCATCTTTTTTATATCCTCCAAAAATACTCTTGCCTTTTGATAATCTTTAAAAACCCCAATAGTATACTGATTAATACTATCATAAGTTTCCTGATTGATGGCCACTAAATTGTTAGTATAATCTTTTAAATTAATTTCTTTGTATGCTCCAATTTGCACTCTAAACCTTAAGCCTTTCTCGTTGCGTGTTGCAACATTTTGATCTATTATATTCTGCAGACTCGTTTTATAAACAGTCAAAGAATCTTCCAAAACACTATTTGCTTTTTGTAGATCAGTATATTTCAACCGATAAGCCTTAAACTCCTCATCTGACGACGCCCCGGAAAAAACAATCATCCCTCTTAACAAAAAAACTAAAAATAAAGAAACAAAGAAAAACAACTGAAAATACATAGCTTTTCTGAGCTTTGTAATTTTATGAGATTGATTTCTATTTACTTTCCTAAGACGTTGAACCTCCTTATCTGACGCTTCTTGCCGTAGTTGGTGCTTTCTATTTTCAAATTCAAATTCTTGAGGAGTCATGCAAAATATTATGTTGTGTTAAAAAATCCCTTAAAATTAAGAAAAATCTTCCTATTGCATTGACATTAACCACAAATCAATGCAAAAATCATGTATTTTACTTTCTTTTACTATTGAATAACTTCATTTAACACTTCTAATATACTAGGATATGTATTTTGATAAATAGGATCTAATTGTTGTATACTTCTCCACTCTGCAATCTGAATATCTTCTTCTAACTGCGGTTTTGGAATGGTAGTTCCATCGAAACTCATCTCATACCAAAACGTCTTTTTTAAAATTAACTTTGATTTTAACCAATAGGTATGATACGTTGGAGATAGAGGCTGTATAATCTTTAGTGGAGTAATTGAACACTCTTCTTCTACTTCTCTTATTGCAGTTTCTTCAATAGACTCACCTTTTTCGGCTTTCCCTTTTGGCAAGTCCCATACACCAAGTCTATGAATAAATAATATTTCGCCTTGGCTGTTTTTTACTACTCCTCCGGCAGCGTGTATCACCTTAAAACATTCAGAGAATAGTTCTAATAACTCATCTAAATCATGATGATAAATAAAAGCACTTTTTATCTCTTCTTTACTCTCAAAATGATTAATAAAATCTTTTAATTCCTTTTTGTTAGAATACTTGAAAATAGCACCAAAATTACTATTTAAGTCACGTTCAATATTGTTAGTTAAAAAAACAATTCTATCCTTGAAAAAAACTTTATACATTTGTCGCATGGAAAAAGTATCAGAAACTATAGCAAAACAATTGTTGCAAATTAAGGCAATTAAATTGCAACCAGCAAACCCATTTACATGGGCTTCAGGATGGAAATCGCCAATTTATTGTGATAATAGAAAAACTTTATCATATCCTGAAGTTAGGGATTATATAAAAACTAGTTTTGTTTCCCTTGTTAATGAATTGTACCCAGAGGCAGAAGTAATTGCCGGTGTTGCTACTGGTGCCATCGCACAAGGAGCACTTGTTGCCGATGAATTAAAAAAACCTTTTGTTTATGTTCGTTCCTCTCCTAAAGGTCATGGTATGGAGAACCTAATTGAAGGCGACATTCAACCAGGTAAAAAAGTTGTTGTTGTTGAAGATCTAATTTCAACCGGAGGTAGTAGCTTAAAAGCTGTTGAAGCATTAAGAGCTGCTGGTTGCGAAGTTCTTGGTATGGTGGCTATTTTTAGCTATGGATTTCAGACTGCAGTAGATAACTTTACAGCAAAAGAAGTTAAAATAGATACTTTAAGTAATTATCAAACTTTAATTGAAGTAGCTGTTGAAACTGGTTACGTTTCTGCCGATGACGTTAAAACCCTTGGTAATTGGAGAACAGATCCTGCAAATTGGGGTGTTTAATAAAATTTATAAAGAAACAATTTAATATAGGCTCATTTGGATATTTATCTTTATGAGCTTTTTTATGAGTAGGTTATGACAAAATTTGAGAGTGACATAAAAAAAACACCCCAAAAGGATGAAACAGTATTTTCCTTTATATCAAATTTCAACAATTTCCAAAACCTGATTCCTCAGGACAAAATTACGGATTGGCAAAGTACTGAGGATTCATGTCGATTTAAAGTAGATGGAATTGGCGATGCTGGTTTAAAAATAATTGAAAAAGAACCTTTTAATACAGTTAAATATTCAACTGACGGTAAGGTTCCTTTCAATTTTTACTTGTGGGTACAATTAAAGCAAGTTGCAGAAAATGATACCAGAATAAAACTAACCATTAAAGCAGACTTAAACCCAATGATGAAGATGATGGTAAGTAAGCATGTTAAAAAGTTTTTAAACATGCTTGGAGATGCAATTGCAAATTATCACTACCAAAACAATTAAATTAAAAACTCAACTTCTTTAAACGAGTAGGTTTTCTTTTGACCGTTTTCTCTATACAAAATTAATTGCCCGTATTCAGATATACCATCTATACGGGCTTTAAACTGTCCTTGCTCATCCTTAAAATTATGAAAACCTTCTTTCCAAAATAAACAATTTAAATATTGACTATTGATAGCACTATAACCTTCTTTTTTAACTTTTGAGTATAAGGTATAAATACAATTTAATATATCGTCCAACATACAGTCCAAGTCAAACTCTTTTTTTGTAATATTCTTTAAAGATACCGGATTTGGAGCATCACTATTAAAGACTTCCTGATTAATATTTAAGCCAATTCCAACAACTGAAGTACCTATAGTATTTGTATAAAGCGCATTTTCAATTAATATTCCCCCAATCTTTAGTTCTTTGTAGTATATGTCATTAGGCCATTTAATAGTAAAATTATCAGAATACTCTGATAGAACTTCTAAAATACCCAAACAAATAATTTTAGAAATAATAAATTGATCTTGCGCTTGTATAAAACCAGGCGTTAATAGGAGGCTAAATGTTAAATTTTTACCTTCTTCACTTTCCCAGGAATTGCCCTTCTGTCCTTTCCCGGCCGATTGATGATTTGCAACAATTACATGATACTCTGCGAGGCCCTTAGAAATTAAAGACTTCATCATTTCATTTGTAGAAGGCAAATTATCATACCTTTCCACATTAAAATTAGCATTCTTTGTCATACCTTTATATTAAACAAGACATTTTGGCACTAAAAATTATACGGCAACATTATTGCGTAAAAGTAGTTACTTATTGTAAAAACAAAAAAGTAGTATCTTTGTATTTTTCTAGTACTTTAGCAGAAAATACAAACAAAATAAATTATATAAAAGAGAATTATATTAATGATAGATCAAGAAAATACTTCAACTGAACAATTGGTTGATACCATTGTTGAGGGTATTCAGGAAAAAAAAGGCACAAATATTGCAATTTTAGACATGAGAGAAATTGATGGTAGTATTTGTCAATTTTTTATTATTTGTGACGGGGACAGTAACACGCATGTTGATGCAATTGGTAATTCTGTTGAAGATTATGTAAGAGAAAAAATCAATGATAAACCATTCCATATTGAAGGTAGAGAAAATGCTGAATGGATACTTGTTGATTATGTTGATGTTGTAGTTCATATTTTTCAGAAACCAATCAGAAGCTTTTACAATCTTGAGGATTTATGGGCCGATGCAAAACGTACTGATATTGAGAACCTTTTCTAGTTCTAATAAATTTCATTTATCAAATGAGCGAAAATAATAATCCAAAAAAAGAACCTACCAATACAGGAGGTGGGAACAGCAGCAATACGCCCAAAATACCAAAGTTTAACGGCTATTGGATTTATGGCATTCTTTTATTGCTATTTCTGTCATTCTTTTTAATGAACCAGAATGAAGCTGTTAAAACTATTCCTTATAGTAAATTTAAAGACACAATTTTACCATCAGGAGATATAGAATTAATTACAGTTGTTAAAAATACCGGCCTTGTTGAGATTACCTTAAAGAAAGATGCCATCAAAAACTATGAAACTGAGTTTGGTGACAGTTATCAAGCAATAATTGAAAGAGGGCCTCATTTTGCGACTGAAATACTTTCCATTGATACATTTTACGCAGATTTAAGAAAAATAGAAGTTGATAAAGGAATTTCTATTCCAATAACAATTGAGCAACGTTCGAATTATTTTACTGAAATCATTGGCTTTTTATGGCCATTAATTCTTGTTCTTATCATTTGGATTCTGGTTTTCAGAAGAATGGGTGGACAAGCTGGTGGCGGAGGAGCTGGAAACATTTTTAATGTTGGCAAATCCAGAGCTAAAGTATTTGACAAGGAATCAAATATTAACGTTAACTTTTTAGATGTTGCTGGTTTAGCGGAAGCAAAACAAGAGTTGGAAGAAATCGTTGAATTCTTAAAAAAGCCGGAAAAATACACTAATCTTGGAGGTAAAATTCCTAAAGGCGCACTACTAGTAGGCCCTCCTGGAACAGGTAAAACATTACTTGCAAAGGCTGTAGCTGGTGAAGCTAATGTACCTTTCTTTAGTATGTCGGGTTCTGATTTTGTTGAAATGTTTGTTGGCGTTGGTGCTTCAAGAGTTAGAGATTTATTTAAAAAAGCTAAAGAAAAAGCGCCTTGTATAGTGTTTATTGATGAAATAGATGCCATTGGTCGTGCAAGAGGTAAAAGTCCTAGCATGGGAGCTAATGACGAAAGAGAAAATACCCTAAACCAACTATTAACAGAAATGGATGGTTTTGGAACAAATTCTGGAGTTATTATACTAGCAGCAACAAACCGTGCTGATATTCTTGATAGAGCATTGATGAGAGCAGGTAGATTCGATCGCCAGATTCTTGTTGAATTACCGGACATTAAGGAACGTAAACAAATATTTGATGTACATCTTCGCCCTCTAAAACTAAGTGATGATGTTAAATCAGATTTCTTAGCAAAACAAACACCCGGTTTTTCAGGAGCTGACATAGCCAATGTTTGTAACGAAGCTGCTTTAATTGCTGCCAGAGGCGACAAGAAAATTGTTGAGAAAGATGACTTTTTAAGTGCTGTAGACAGAATTGTTGGAGGTTTAGAGAAGAAGAACAAGATTATTTCTACAGATGAGAAAAAAGCAATTGCCTATCACGAAGCAGGTCATGCTGCAACCAGTTGGTTACTTGAGCATGCACACCCATTGGTAAAAGTAACTATTGTTCCTAGAGGTAAAGCACTTGGGGCAGCCTGGTATTTACCAGAAGAAAGACAACTTACTACAACAGAACAGATTCTTGACGAAATGTGTTCTACTTTAGCAGGTAGAGCTGCTGAAGAAATTGAGTTTGGCAAAATTTCAACAGGAGCTTTAAATGACTTAGAAAAAGTAACAAAACAAGCCTATGCTATGGTTACTTACTATGGAATGAGTGAAAAAATGGGTAATATCAGTTACTTTGATTCAAGCGGACAAAATGAATACGGTTTTACAAAACCATATAGTGAAGAAACCGCTAAGTCAATTGATCAGGAAGTTTCTAAAATTATTGAGGAACAATATCAGAGAGCAAGAAACATCCTTATTGAAAACAGAGAGAAACATGCTGAATTAGCTAATCTGCTTCTTGAAAGAGAAGTTATATTTAGTGAAGATTTAGAAACTATTTTTGGTAAACGAAAAGTTAGTAAACATCTTGTTCAGCTGGAGGACTCACAAGAAGAGGGGAAAAAGCCTAAAGCTGAGGTTAAAATTGAAGATATAAAAACTTCAGAAGAAGATAACTCTCCAGAAAAAGAATCTTAAGAATAATTCAAAACATATAAAGAGGAAAAGAATTAACTTTTCCTCTTTTTTTTGTGGTTTTAAAATCAACTAATCAAACTCTAATTAGCAATAAAACAGTATTAAAAGGTAAATACTGCTACTACAAATCATACTTCCATAAGCTACTTCAATACAAACAATAAAAGAAATTTTAGTTTTTGTAAAAAAAAAGATTGTAAATTAAGTAAACTACTTATTTTTGCACCCATATTAAATAAGGCAAATGAATAATTTTTGGCAACGCACTTTAACTGGAATTCTTTTTGTAATTGTTTTAGCAGGAGGTATATATTACCATCAATTATCTTTTGCTACCATATTTCTTCTAATAGTTGTTGCTGGTATTCATGAAATGTCAAATCTTTTTTCTAAATCAGAAAATAAAGTTGACTTATTCTCTACAGCATTCTTAGGCATATATATTTTTATATCTACTTATCTAATTCAGGCAAAAATATTAGATGCATCGATATATTTAGCAACAATACCTATTGTAGCTTATATTTTTATTAAAGAATTATTCCTACAGAATAAAGCTCCTCTAACCAATATCGCATTAAGCTTACTTACGGCTTGTTATATTGCATTACCCTTTGCCTTAATTAATATATTAGCATTTCAGGGTGGTCAATACAATTTTCATCTTCCATTGGCAATATTTATTTTAGTCTGGATTAATGATACAGGAGCCTACTTATCAGGAATTACCCTAGGAAAGCATAAATTTTTTGAAAGAATCAGCCCTAAAAAAACATGGGAAGGAACAATTGGAGGATTTGTTTTAACAATAGGAGCTTCATATATTTTATCATTATTTTGGAATGATATGAATCTTGTTCAATGGCTATTCTTTGGAGGAATAACTTCAATCATGGCTGTTTTGGGTGATTTAGCTGAATCTATGTTTAAAAGAAGTATTGGAGTTAAAGACTCAGGTACAATCCTTCCGGGACACGGAGGAATTTTGGATAGATTTGATGCCGTATTATTTGCCATACCAATGGCTGTTTTTTATATAGAACTATTTGTAAGATAAAAATTATGACAATTCACAAAGAAGGCTATAAAACTATTTTAGTTGCCTTTATTATTGCAATTGCTATTATTGCCACATGTTATTACACTACTGATAATAACATCATTCGAAATTCCATTTATGGAGTAGCAGGATTGCTTTTTATTCTTATTGTGAATTTCTTCAGAAGTCCTGAAAGAATTTGCAAACCAATTGACAACGCAGTTATCACTCCCGCAGATGGTGAAGTTGTTGTAATTGAAGAAGTTGACGAACCTGAGTATTTTAAAGCAAAATGCAAACAGGTATCTATTTTTATGTCGCCATTTAACGTACACGTTAACTGGTTTCCTGTAAGTGGACAAGTTTTATACTCAAAACACCACAGTGGAAGATTTATGGGGGCATACCTTCCAAAATCATCAACAGAAAACGAAAGAACATCTGTTGTTATAAAAACTGACGATGGTAAAGAAATCTTAGTTAGACAGGTTGCTGGAGCAATGGCCCGTAGAATTGTTTGCTATGCCAAAGAAGGAATGAAAGCTGAACAAGGTGCTCAAATGGGTTTTATTAAATTTGGTTCCAGACTTGATTTATATCTGCCTCTTGACGCAGATATCAAAGTTAAAATTGGGGATAAGGTTACCGGTACTCAAACAACAGTAGCTTTTATTTAAGATATTTATAAATAAATGATATTATAAGCAAGTCGGGTTATTCCCGACTTTTTTTGTATACCTACATATGTGTTATATGCGGTATTGTGATAAATTAAAACAATATCTTACATGGAGTAAAAATCTTTGAATAATCATCTGTTTATATACTATAGTTTAATTATATCATTGCCGTATAAACAGACTTTAAACCACCCAATACACTAAATCGAATCTCTAAAACGACTATTAAACCAATATTTAAGAGCAAAAAAAAGAGTTAAGAACCAAAATTCTTAACTCTCTATATTTTATAATGAAAATGCTTAATTTAACAAATCATTTAATTTTTCATCCAGAATTCTACCAAATAAGTCCTTACCAATTATTTCGCCTTTTTTACTAATCAAATAGTTTGCTGGTAATTGTTGAACATTATAGATTCTTGCAGCATATGAATCTGTAAACTGAAGATCACTCACGTTAATCCATGGCAATTTATCATTTTCAATAGCCCCCTCCCACAGAATCTTACTTCTATCCAATGAAACCTGGTATATCTCAAATCCTTTTGATTTATACTTGCTATATATCTTTAATAAATTCTTATTCTCATTTCGAGACTTATCATCCCATGAAGCCCAAAAAGATAGCAATACCATTTTCCCTTTTAGTGATGATAATTTTACTTTTTTACCATAAATATTTTCCTCTTCAATATCAGGGAATGATGAAGCTTGTGTTTCTAATTGCTTTTGCATTTGCTCCAGCTTCCTTTCTTTATGTATTCCTAATACAAAATTCTTTAATTGTTGAGATCTGGCACATTCAGGATAATATACATCTAAACTTGTTGCTACAGTTGAGAATAAGTTTAAGTCCTTTTTATTATATGGATTTAAGACTAAAGTTCCATCATCATAACGCTGAAATACAGCATAATAACTAGCAAATGATTTTGGATTTGCCATTACAAAATCATTAACAAAATCCTTCTGCTTATTAGCAGCCTCCTGAATTTGATGACGAACTTGATCTAATGATGACTTATCATCTTTGGCAATCCCTTGGTATACATTCACCAAACTATCTATAACCACCTTAGTTTTTTCAAGTTTTGTATTTAACACCTTAATATATTTTGATCCAAGAGAATTTTTAACGGTATAATGTTTAGCCAAGTTTTCAGCATCTCCTTCTATTTCAACTCTCTCTGTAGTATCAGCTAACAGGGTAACAAAATTATTATCTGAAAGTTTCAATAGATAGAATGTTGGATATTCTAATTTAGGAAGAGAGAATTTAAAATTCCCTTTATCATTAAGCTTAACAGAGTCTATAGTTACCTCACCATTTAAATTTAATTGATTCAAATATAAAACCTGATCAGTACCATTGGATATTTTCCCACTAATTCTAAGACTATCTTTATTAGAACAAGACGAAAAGAAGAATATAATTCCTAAAAATAAAATAATGCGGTTCGTATTCATTTGTTATATTTTGTGTAATTCGAGCTTAATGATTATAATTTTTTTGCCAGTTTTGATGGGCGCCCAAATATATTAATAATTTTTAAGAAAATTACTGACTCTTTTTTCCAACTCACTGCTCCAAACATCACGGGCAATAATTTTTCCATCTGAATTTACTAAGAAATTAAATGGCAACGACCTTACTCCTAATTCTTGTAAATCAGTAGATGTTATTCCAGCAGTATCTATCAGATGCCAGTAATTGCTATTTAATTTATTAATGTTATCACGCCATTGATCCTTATCCTTTTCATAAGCAACCATTAGTGTTTTTAATCCTCTAACTCCGTATCTCTGTTGTAGCCTGCTCACAACACTAAACCTCACATCATTGTGTTGATTGAGGCTATCATTCCAAAATACAATATGTATGAGCTTTGCATTAATATTTTGCAGAGGCAAACTATCATTCCAATTTGTACGGGCTTTTAAGTTAATCTGATGTTCTCCTTCAGAATATCTTTGCTTTGCACGAATAGCAGCATATGCCTTAGTTAAACTTTTATCATAATCTATAAACAAAGAATCTAAACTTTCATTACTTGTCAGATTTTCAGCATTTTTCAAAAACAACTTCAAATCTTTTTCCAACGAGAAAAGTGTAATATTACAAGCCTTTTGATTTAACATTTTCCACTTAACTATATCGTTGTCCACATTTTTTGTAATATCAATACTGGCTTCTCTATATACATTAATAATGCTATCTTTTTGATTTTGCAGATCTTGATAGAGCGAATCTGCATCTTCAGATCCAATCAAAGTCTTAAATTCCCTAGTAATATTATGTATTTCTTCCTGAAAATGAATTTCATTCCTTTCAATCTGCCAAAATGCATTCATGACTTTTGAATTTTTACTTTGACACGATTCTTTAATATTCTTTGCATCAATTTGCATTTGAATAAAATCATTTGGGCCTAAAAACAGATTTATTTTAGATCCATCATGAAATGCTAAAGAATAAAAAGCAGGAACATCAACATCTTCCTTATAAATCCGAAAAGTTCCATCCTCATTAACTACAGTTGTATCCAACAATATTGCATTATCACTTTCTTTATAAAATAGAATCTTCGAATTGGTGTGATTCAACAAAATTCCATCAACTACAGGAACTTTTTGCTCAATGGATTCTTTGCAAGAAAAAAGAACAAACAACAAAAGCATTCCAAACAAATAGCATCTCATTTCTTATTTATTTACGCAATTATAATCCAATAATACTGTCTCCAAAAAATCTTTTGAATCCTTATCCACCACATCGATATTTAATTTCTTTTGTATTGCTCTTCGAGTTTTATTTACAATAACTTCTATGCTTTCAGAATCCGCATTGTTCTTTAATGATGTTAGTTTCAAAACTTCTTTAAGCGTATTGGCATCCTCGTCATTTAACATGTTAACTTGAGGATATTTTACTATGTAACCTTCCGGAACTTCTAGGTAACTGGTATCCGTAAACAAATTGGCTTTATTTAGTTTTACAACAGTTGTTCCTGCAGTTAAATCGCCTAACCGCTGTGACTTATTAGATAAAATAACAGTTAATACAGCAACACTACCTAACAATAGCCAATTATCAACAATACGAAACAACCATCTGATTACACAAGTTCCTAAAGTCAATTCGCTTCCATCAAGTTTAGCAACTTTTATTTTAAATATCATCTTCCCAAACGACTGTCCATTTAAAAATAACTCACAAATTAAACTGTAAAATACAATTGGCAATGTAAAAACGATATGCCACATCTCTAAACCACCTGCTCGTCCTAAAATTAAAAACCAGGTCAAATTCCAGAGTAACATAATTAGCAAGTCAAATCCATATGCTAGTATTCTATCTCCAACACTAGCTGATTTAAATTCAAGATCTATATTCTGAGTAGTTTCAATGTTTAGGTATTCCATGATGATTATTGATCACGAGATTTTAAAATAAAGTTTCTCAAATGTAACAAATTTGATGTGATTAACTATATTTGAATTTCCAAACAAAAAATTTTATTAATTGCATTAAATATTGATGGGATAGCTAATATATATATGTTTTGCCTAACTGAATTATGAAAGAGATTACTTTTATTAATAGAAATAAAGATCGTTGGAAGAATTTTGAAAAAAACATAAAATCACCATCCAGCATAAATCCTGACGATCTGGCAGATCAATTTATTCAGTTAACTGATGATTTATCTTACGCAAAAACCTTTTTCCCAAAATCACCTACAATTTTGTACCTTAATTCTTTAACAATTCAAACTCATCAACAGGTATATAAAAATAAAAAGGAAAAATCGAATCGCTTTAGTACATTTTGGAAAAAGGAACTTCCTTTAGAACTGTTCCATGCCAGAAAATACTTTTATATATCCATTATCATATTCCTAATTTCATTTGCACTGGGAGCTGTTTCAGCAATTAACGACGATGGTTTTATTAGATTAGTTACCAGTGACGAATATGTTAACACCACACTAGACAATATTGAAAAAGGTGACCCAATGGGAATTTATAACAGTACCGGGGAATTTGAAATGTTTTTCAGGATCACGTTTAATAACATTAAAGTATCATTTATAGCTTTCATATTTGGTATTTTAACACCTATCGCTGTTGGATTTATCTTATTTCATAATGGTGTAATGTTAGGATCATTTCAAACATTTTTCTATTTAAATAATTTATTTGCCATATCAACACTTACTATATATATACATGGAGCACTTGAAATACCTGGAATAGTTCTTTCGGGCGGGGCTGGTATAATTTTAGGCAACAGTTATCTTTTTCCAGCTACATACCCTCGGATTGTTTCATTACAAAAAGGTGTTAAGAGAGGATTGAAAATAATGTTAGGATTGGTTCCTGTATTTATGGTAGCTGGTTTTTTGGAAAGTTTTGTAACAAGACACTACAATACAATGCCTACAGTATTAAACCTTGCAATAATATTTTGTTCGTTATCCTTTATTGTATGGTATTTTTTCATTTATCCTATTACAGTAAATAAAAATCAAAAAACAAACACTGAATCAAAAGCATAATTTATAATATTTATAATGAACCAGGAAAGAATTGAACTTAAAAAGAAACGTAGTTTTAGTGATGTATTGAATGCTACATTTGTATTTATAAAACAAGAATACAAATTATTTTGGAAAATGATTTTTTTATATGCGGGTATTCCTGTTCTAATTTATTCCATTTTTAGCACCGTTTATTTTAGAAATACTTTCAACCAAATAATTAAGATATTTTCTAATCCGCAAAACGCACAACAATATGGACAAAACCTTTCCGGAGAAATAATATTAATTTACATTCTTTCTATTGTAATGTATTTATTCTTTTATGGACTCACCTATGCGTACATCGTGCAATATACAAACAACGATAAAAAAGTAGATTCCTTACACAGCGTATGGTCCTTATTTACACATAAATTTGGTGCATTATTAGGCTACTCATTATTAACATTACTAATGGTTGGCTTTGGATACGGAATTATAGCTTTATTCATTGGAGCATTAGGTAACCCTATCATAACTGGAATTTTAGGTTTCATAACTTTTTTGGTTTTAATGTATATTATGATTGTATTTTCATTTATTTTAATTGTAAAAGTAAATGAAGATGAACCTTACCTTGAGTCTGTGCGAAGATGCTTTTATTTAGTAAAAGGACATTGGTGGGAAACGTTTGGTTTGGTAATAATTGCTGCAATAATAGGATGGGCATTAAGTTTAGCACTTACTATTCCGGTAACAACTTATGTTACAGCCAAAGGATTCCTCTCAGATTCTAAAAGTATTGATATGGTTCCTGCAATTATTGTTTCTGTTGTATCAACAATAACAACAATTATTTCTACTCCCATTCTACCATTAATACTATCATTCCAATATTTTAGTTTATGCGATCATAAGGATAATTCATCTCTAATTGATAGAATAAAAAACATCAACCAAAGTTCAGAAGAATAAATGCTAAAACACTGCCGCATATTACTTTTAACACTATCCCTGATTTCTGGTTTCACTGTTTTGGGACAAAGGGAAGCCACAACTGATACATCAGAAATTGTTTACAGGCACCCATCTGCTGAAAAAATTGAAGCATACAAACAGATGAGTGAGTATAAATATGACAGATTTGAGGCTCCTGAATCTCTGTGGGACAAAGTGTTAAAATGGTTTTTTGGTTTATTTAAAGATATTGGTATTGAGCCCAATGTAGTTAAATATACTCTTATAGGTATTAGTGTTTTAATATTGGTATTTATTGTATTAAAACTATTGGGAATAAAACCCTCTGGATTATTTATTTTCAAACACGATACTAAAGTAACTCAGCTTAATTTTAAACAAAGCGACGAAGATATCTACAATCAGGATTTGGATAAAGTACTTCTCCTAAGCATAAGAAACAAGGCTTATAGAGAAGCTGTAAGACTCCAATATTTAATATGCCTTAGACATTTGGATCAAACCAAGAAAATCGACTGGAAACCTTGGAAAACAAATCATGATTATTATTACGAAATAACAGATAAAAAACACAACAAGGATTTTAGGCAACTTGTAACCAATTATGAGTATGTGTGGTATGGACAGTTTCCTGTTGATACTAGCTTATTTACTGAAATTCAGAATCAGTTTGAGACTTTTATGTCCATTGAAAAACACAAATAGGATATGGCAAATAATAAAAACAAATATCTACTTTGGGGAATAGTTGCTGGTTTCATAATTTATCTGGTTATACTCATTTTAAACCCTAAACCCGTTGATTGGAGTTTAAGTTTTTCTAAAGATGATGATATTCCATATGGTAGTAAAATTCTGTTTAATGAATTAGAAACTGTATTTGATTCATCTGACATTTACACGTGCCATTCTCCAATGTATAACTACATAGATAATGATAGGTTTAATGAGTATGATGATGCATCTTTTATTTTTATAAATACAGCTTTTATCCCTAATGATATTGATTTTAATAAATTATTGAACTGTGTAAAAAATGGAAGTAACGTTTTTGTTGCTGCCTCATCATTCTCAAAAAATGTAATGGATTCGCTTAATTTTAAAGTAGAATCAAAAATTAATATCTATACGGGTAAAAATGACTCCATTAACTTAAACTTTGTAAACTCAAACCTTAAAAGCAACACAGGTTATACCTTTAGAAGAGCCTACTCAAAAAACTTTTTTACAAAGATAGATACATTAAAATCAACGATCCTCGGAAAAATAAAAGACAAAGGAACCAACTTTATTAAAGTACAATATGGAGACGGGTTTTTCTTTATAAACCTAAATCCTTTTGTTTTTACAAACTTTAATGTTCTTCTGGACGATAATTATGAATACGTATTTAAATCAATATCCTATTTACCAAGAAATACAACTGTAATATGGGATGAATACTACAAAGGAAAACCTAAACCGTCTAGTTCATTAGTAAGATACATTCTTTCGCAAAAAGCATTAAAATATGCATGGTATGTATTATTATTTGCCATAGCTGCTTATTTAATCTTCGGAGCAAAAAGGGTTCAACGACGCATACCAATTGTTGAACCGCCCAAAAATACCACATTAACTTTTATTGAAACCATAGGAAGACTCTATTTTAAAAGGAAAAACCATTTAGATTTGGCTCAAAAAAAGTTTAATTATTTCCTGGAATTTCTTCGTACAAAATATTTTATAAATACATCTGTTATTAATGATGATTTAATATCAGAAATATCTAGTAAACTGGATCTGCCTGAAAAAATTATTAAAAAACTTTTTTCGCAGGCAGGACGATTAAGAATGAATATTTCATATACAGAAGAGGACCTTGAACAACTCAGTAGAAACATTGAGTTTATTTATCAAAAGTGTAATAAATCAAACTGATCATAAAGAAACATCAATCAAATGGAAAATAATACACCTTTTGAAAGCAGACTGAATTTAGATGAATTAAATAAAGCTGTTTATCAGATAAAAAATGAAATTACTAAAGTTATTGTAGGACAGGAAAAGATTATTGACTTAATGCTAACAGCACTTTTAGCAAATGGTCATGTTCTTTTAGAGGGAGTACCCGGGATAGCTAAAACTATGCTTTCTAAATTATTAGCTAAAACCATCTCTACAGACTTTTCCAGACTTCAGTTTACACCGGATTTAATGCCTTCGGATGTATTGGGTACAACCATATTTAATTCAGGTACGTCATCATTTGAATTTAAACAAGGACCGATATTTTCTAACCTGGTTTTGATAGATGAAATCAACCGTTCTCCAGCCAAAACCCAATCGGCTTTATTCGAAGTAATGGAAGAGCGTCAGGTGACCATTGATGGAGAATGTAGAGAAATGCAACCACCATTTATAGTATTTGCAACACAAAATCCAGTTGAACATGAAGGTACTTACAGATTACCCGAAGCCCAATTAGATCGTTTTTTATTTAAAATTGAATTGGATTACCCAAATCTTGAAGAGGAAATTCAAATCATTACTAACGCACAAACCAGAAAAGCTCAAAAGGAGATAGAGTTGGTTAATGCTGTAATAAAAGCTGAAGAAATAGTTAAATATCAGGCACTAGTTAAAGAGGTAATTGTTGAGCAGGATTTAATCAGATACATCGCTCAAATTGTAGAAAAAACAAGAAAATCAAACAGCATCTTCCTTGGAGGAAGCCCAAGGGCATCATTAGCTATTTTAAATGCTGCTAAAGCCTTTGCTGCAATTGAAGGTAGAGATTTTGTGACACCTGAAGACATTAAATTTGTATTAACTCCGGTTTTAATTCATCGCGTAATCTTAACACCCGAAAAAGAAATGGAAGGAGTAAGTACACAACAGGTTATTCAACAGATTATTGACTCAGTTGAAATTCCTAGATAAAAACTTGAATCAGATATGCGTAATTTCTGGAGATCACTCTTTTTAACTCATCGCTTTTTTGCAGGTTTAGCATTAATCGTCGTTCTAATGATTCTAGGGCAATATTTTCAGCCTATTTTTATATTAACACAATTGCTATTTGCCCTTTTCATTACCCTTTTTGCCATTGATTTTATATTGCTTTACCAAAAGGGAAGTCAAAATAAAATTCAAGGAATAAGACAATTACCTGAGCGTTTTTCAAACGGTGACTTAAACAATGTACATCTTTCATTTATTAGTTATTTTGGGTTCAAGATTAAGGTTAAAGTCATCGATGAACTACCTGTACAATTTCAAAAGCGTGATTTTCTTGAGGTTTTTCATTTAAAAGCATACGAAGAAAAAAGCTTTAGTTATGAAGTTCGACCAGTTACCAGAGGAGAATATCATTTTGGCGCATTAAATATCATAATTAACACACCATTATCTTTACTTTCCAAACGATTTATTTTTGATGAGAATGCAATGGTAAAGGTGTATCCATCATTTATTGAAATGCGTAAGTTTGAATTATTAGCCATTTCAAATCGCTTGACAGAAATAGGGATAAAGAAAATTAGAAAGATTGGTCACCAAATGGAGTTTGACCAAATTAGAGATTACATAACTGGAGACGATTACAGAACAATTAACTGGAAGGCCACTGCACGAAAAGGTCATTTAATGGTGAATCAATACCAGGATGAAAAATCTCAACAGGTATATAGCCTGATTGATATGGGACGCAATATGCAAATGCCATTCGAAGGAATGACACTGCTTGACTATGCTATCAATACATCTCTAGTACTTTCTAATATTTCTATGCTTAAGCATGACAAGGCAGGACTCATAACATTTAGTAACAAAATACATTCAATGATTCCAGCTGCAAAAAATGGCAGACATATGCAGGCTATCATGGAAATTTTATATAACCAACAAACTAACTTTAAAGAACAGAACCTGGAAATTCTTTATGCCCAAATACGAAGAAAAATAACGCATCGTAGTTTATTAATACTTTACACTAACTTTGAAAGTTTAAGTTCTGCCCGAAGACAAATCCCATTTTTACAAGCCTTAGCAAAAACTCATTTATTAGTTGTCGTCTTCTTTAAAAACACTGAAGTGTCAAAAATTACCGAGAAACCGGTACATAGTGTTGAAGATATTTATATTAAAACAATTGCCGAAAAATTCATATATGATAAAAAGCTAATTGTAAAAGAGCTGAATCAGCACGGCATACAAACTGTATTAACAACACCAGGTGACCTTACTGTTAAAACTTTAAATAAATATCTTGAAATTAAATCAAGAGGTATTTTATAACTACTTTTTACATTGGATCAACATCAGCTTGTACAATAGTTGCTTTAAAACCAGGATGCGAAACGAGTGTTGTGATGGCATCCTGAATAAGATCTTTTACTTTAGTCAATGAAACACCACCTTCAATTTTGAGCATAATCTTACGCAAATGCCAGTTTTGAATTTTACTAATTGTAGGTGCCTGAGGGCCAACTACACGGTGGCTAAAAACACTTCTTAAATACTCTCCTAAATAATCTGAAGCCTGATTTACGGTATTTTGATTACGATGTTTTACGGTTAAATAAATCAGTCTGTAATACGGAGGATACTTATATGCTTTTCGTTCTTCCATTTGAGAATGGAAATGTTGATTAAAATTATTGTTAATTACATCAATAATTACAGGATTATCCGGATTTGAGGTTTGCAGAATTACAGTACCCTGTTTCTTTTTTCGCCCCGCACGTCCACTTACCTGCGACATCAATTGAAAACTACGCTCAAATGCCCTAAAATCGGGGTAATTCAGCATACTATCTGCATTTAATATCCCTACGACACTCACGTGATCAAAATCCAAACCTTTAGAAATCATTTGGGTACCAATCAGAATATCAATCTCTCCCCGTTCAAAATTTCCAATAATAGTTTCGTGCGATTTTCTGGTTCTTGAAGTATCTAAATCCATCCGGGCTACTTTCACTTCAGGAAAAATCAGTTTGATATCCTCCTCAATCTTCTCTGTACCAAAACCTTTAGTTTGTAGAGATGGAGAACCACAAGCCTTGCACACTCTAGGAAGACTATATGAATTTCCACAATAATGACAGGACAATTGATTGATATGCTTATGATAGGTCATACTCACATCACAATAATCGCACTTGGGTACCCAACCACATTGATTACACTCCAAATAGGGTGAAAAGCCTCTTCGATTTTGGAATAGAATAACCTTTTCATTATTTTCAAGAGCTTCGTTAATATGTTGAACCAGAACCGGTGAGAAATGAGAATTCATTTTCTTCTTTCTACGTTCTTCACGCACATTAACCGTAATGATATGAGGCATTTTAATACCCTCATATCGTTCAAACAACTCAACCAAGCCATATTTACCTAATTGAGCATTTTGATAAGACTCTAACGATGGAGTAGCTGTACCCAACAAAACTTTTGCTCCATGATGATGCGCCAAAACCATAGCTGCATCACGAGCATGATATCTGGGAGCCGGATCAAATTGCTTATAAGTATTCTCATGCTCCTCATCTATAATAATCAATCCAAGATTATCAAAGGGTAAAAACACAGAGGAACGAACACCAACTACGACCTTATAATTATTATTCTTTAAAATATCATCGTAGACTTCAACTCGCTCAGCATCGGTATATTTTGAATGATAAATACCTAATTCGTTTCCAAAAACTTTCTTTAATCGAGCTGTTATTTGAGTAGTCAGAGCAATCTCCGGCAACAAATAAAGTACTTTCTTTCCCTGCTCTAATTGCTCTTTAATTAGGTGTATATAAATTTCAGTTTTTCCACTAGATGTAACACCATGAAGCAGAACGGCATTCTTATCTGCAAAATGAGTTTTAATCTGATCATAAGCATTCTGCTGTGATTCACTCAAATCATGCACTCCTCTTAATGAATCATTAGATTTCGTCAGCCTGGAAATCTGCTCTTCTTCTTCAACAAGATATCCTTTTTTAATCAGTTCCTTTATTTGAGTAGAGGATGCATTACTCTTATCTCTCAACTCATTTTTGTCAACATATTTTGAAAAATTTGATGAATTAGCACCTCCAATGAGCGTAAAGAAAGTCATAAAAACTTCCAATTGCTTTTTGGCATTTCCCAAATCTGTAAAAGCATTTTGTATTTTCTGTTCTTTATAATAATCTTCCGACAATCGGATTACTTTCTTCGTCTTTGGTTTATATCCATCCTTTAGCCGCTCACTAATAAATACCGCTTCTCGCTCTAACAGTGATTTAACAATAGGTAGTGAATTTTTTAAATCTGTAAGATTATTCAGCTCTTGTACTGTAGCAGTTTTGTTTTCGGATAAATAGTCTAGAACAATATTTTCTTTTGCAGACAATTTCTCTTCAGCTACCCATTCATTATTATAATGCACCTTTGTTTCACTTTCAAGCTTCAAACCTGAAGGTAAAGCTGCTTTATAAACCTCACCCAGTGTACACATATAATACTGTGCAATCCAGTTCCAAAAGTTGAGCTGAATTTCATTAACTACAGGTGTTTCATCTAAAACTGAAATAATCTCTTTAGTTTCATAATCTTCAGGTTTAGTATCATGAAGAGCATAAATAATTCCTGAATAAATTTTCTTTTTACCAAATGGAACAATTACTCTGGAACCAATTTCTACATGGGATATCCATTCTTCCGAGATTTCATAGGTGAACAATCTGGGAAGTGGAACAGGTAAAATAATATCTGCAAAATAAACAGTCTTCATTACCCACAAAAATAACGAAGTATTCTGTTAATCCGTATTAAAGAATATGAATTAATTAAGATCTTCTTTTTCGAAAATATTAGAAGGTTTATATGCATAATAACCGCCAAACAATGAGATAAATAGAGAAATTAAATAGAATATTAAACTTAGTGCAACAGCATGATCTTCATTAAGACCCAGATATTGAGAGCCAAACATAAAAGTAACCTCTCTTAATCCTAAACCTCCCAATGAAATAGGTATGGCAGACATAATACTCGATAAGAAAAACAAAAACAGATAATCATCTTCCATACCAGATAATTCTGTACCCATTGATTTTAGAATTAATATGGCTGAGAACATTTGCAGTGCCTGAATAATTAAAGATAATGTAAAAACCTTCCAGGTTGCAGGTAATAAATGTGAACTAAATAATCTTAGATAGATATAATATCCAATAGCAATGATTGGAATAAAAACCACAAAATAATTTAAGAATGGATTAATCCAGACTAATATATCATGAACTAATTTTAAACCTCCTTCAGGCACACCTGATTTTCCTAAATCATAATCTATAAAATATACCAGAGCACATATATAAATTATAATAACAGCCAACCCACTTAATCTATCGGCAAATATGGTACCTATTAAACGTTTTACAGATGTCTTATAATACTTATTTAAAAGGAAAATTTTATAACCATCTCCTCCTACTCCGCCAGGTAAAAACATATTATAAAACATTCCCAGCCAATAAAGCTTTATGTTTGCTATAACACTAATTTTAACTGGAACATATCTATAGAACGTATTTAAGCGATACGAGCTAATCACTTGTGAAAAAGCATATAATATAACAGCCAAAATTAATAACCAAACATTGATACCAACAACCGCACTAATTGTTTCCTGAATATCAATTTTACGAAATACGTAATATAATGCTGCGACAGATAAGACTATTTTAGCAATAAGTTTTAAAGCTTTGGAGTATTTTTGTAAGAAATGCAAGATGCTTAAAATTAAAATTTACAAGGAACAAAAATAGTTTATTATTTATCACTATTAACCGACTAAAGTCTGGATATTAAAAATTATCTTCTGTAACGCCCATAAACAGGGCATTCGTTTTTTAATTAAAAATCAGACCCCATTCCAAATCAACTTCAATTGTCCAGGGGATCCGCTAATTTGCTTTGTAAAGCTTCTATTCTTATTTCGCAATAGTTCTGTCAATTCAAGCATGCTAATCAGGTGTATCCTTACTAAAGACGCAACTACAGAAAATGCTTTCTTTGTTTGGGCCTTCTTCTGTATTACAGTCATTAAAAGCTGAGCGATTAATGTGCACCAAACCTGGGTTCGGATTGCATTCTCGTTCTCACCATAGAAGTAGTGAAGCTGAAAGTTCTGCTTCATCTTTTTGAAAAGCAGTTCTATACCCCAACGCTTCTTGTATAAAAATGCCACTTCTTCTGCTGATATTTCAAAATTATTGGTTAAAAACTCAAAATAACGATTCCGATCATCTTGGTAAGCCACTTTTCTAAGTCTTATAGTCTTCTTTATTTTATATTGCTTCCCTCCATCTTCGTTTTCTGGATAGTATTCCAACTCTATGGTCTGATCTTTTAGGACTTTGGCGACACCTTTCTTTTTATATCCAGTCTTATGTGTTTCTATAATTGTGTAAACTGCATTTTTCTTTAAACGGGTTACAAAATAGACTTGCTGATGAGTCCATAAAGCAAACTGATGATAATAGTTGTAGGCCTTATCAAAAACGATCATGCTATGCGATATTAACTCTAGGCTTTTAAGAAAGTTTTTGTCATGTACCTTAGCTGCTGTAACTTTTACGAACCTCCCTACTGATTGTACGGCATCAATAAGCATATGGACTTTGAGCCCACCCTTCTTCTTGCCATCACCTTTGGGGTTTCTTCCCACTCCTTTAAGAACATCACTAAACAATCGGATGGTTGTTGAATCAATCAACAAAACCTCTTTAAAAGTCAGTCCATAAGTCCGGCTGTCCGACAAAAAAGTTTGGTATTTCTTAACCAGATCAAAATATAACGACTCGAAAAAGCGGTTGTCTCGATTACGCAATCCATCACCAGCAGTACTTTTAGCCGGTGCTTTTTCCAGACCTAAATGATTCAATTTTCCGCCCAATGCACGCATTCCTTCACAGATTTCAGTCATTGAATCGCAACGACTAAATATTCCAAACAGCATGGTAATAATATGCGTTTGGGTCTTGAATGCCTTGTAATAGCGGTCGCTATTGTGTTGCTTAATTAAGGATGGTATGTCTACTACTTTTAACAAATCTATTATCTGTTTGAATATCGGCTGACCGACAAATTTTATTTCACTATTTTTGCTCATGTTGTAAAAAGTTTCGCAAAATCAATTTACAACTTTGAGGGGAAACCGAAAGGGACTACCCTCTTTTATTTTTTACTCGGTCACTAGTGATTATTTATATAAAAAAATAAACAACCATACATTACCTTAAAACAGATAATATATGATTGTCAATGCTTTTTCTTTACAGAAAAGATATTATTTATTTTAACAACATCTCTGCCAATTCTTCCTCGTAAAAGAAATTTTCCATATCAAACGCTGGTTTTAAATCATCAATCCATTGCGCATGACAATCAAACTTGGCAAAAAATGGTCTGGCTACCCAATCACTGTTTCTACCCTGAATAAATTCAAGCGTAATAATCTTTTCACCTTTAATTTCAGTAACTCCAGCAACTCGGATTTTTCCTGGTGTACATGACATACTAGGTCCTCTAACGGTTCTCGCTATACCACTTACTTGGGTATATGCTCTTTTAAATATACTCCATGCTTTAACAATAGGAATACCAAAATATTCTTGTGCACCCGTATCTCTGGCAATAAACATGTAATATGGGATCATACCTAAATTAACTTGTTTTTGCCACATATCTGCCCAAATATCACCATGAGCATTTATATGATTTAATACCGGAGATTGTGTTCTGATGATAGCTCCAGTTTCCCTAATTCTTTTAACAGCTTTTTTTACCGCTTCCGTTTCTAGTTCTCTAGGATGATTAAAATGAGCCATAAATGATAAATTCATTCCTGACTTAGTTATCTTTTCAAAAACAGAAATCATCTCATCGGCATCAGAATCTGTTAAATATCTGTATGGCCAAAAGCTAAGTGATTTTGAACCAATTCTGATTGTTTGTAAGTGTTCAATTTTAGCATCCAGAATTTTAGTTATATAAGCATCAAAAATACTAGCCTTCATTACCATTGGGTCACCTCCGGTAATTAGTAAATCAGTTATTTCTGGATGTTCCTTAATATACTTAATGATTAAATCGATCTCTTTCATAGAGAATTTGAGATCGTGCATATTTGTAAATTGTGGCCACCTAAAGCAAAACGTACAATATGCATGACAGGTTTGTCCTTGGGAAGGGAAAAACAACATTGTTTCACGATATTTATGCTGTACACCGTGTAACTTTTCTCCATCCAATTCAGGAACATTATATTCAAGCTGACCAGCTGGATGAGGATTCATTTTCTCACGAATAATATTAGCTTCCTCTCTCAAAATTGCGCTTGTTGCTCCTGATTTGATTAATGTTGCCATATGATTAAAATCCTCTGGATGCAACATTCCCTTTTGTGGAAAATTCAAAATAAACATAGGATCCTCTTGAAAGTTTTCCCAATTTATCAGTTCATTTACCACATAATTGTTCGTTTTAAAAGGAAGAACATGGCCTACTACCTCAATATTAAGAATATCTTCATCCGACAACATAGAGATTTGCGGGATATTTTTAAAATTATGCAATGTATACGTTTGATACTTCATCATAATCATGCTTTCTTTTAAAAGTTATTACCATATATCGGTTCTTGGCGAACAATACTTTAATGCAGAAAAAATTACTTCTTAAAAAATAAGAAGTTTATTCTCCCTTTAATTACGTGGTAATTTTGCCCCGATATAGCTCATGCCTTATCTTAAGTTACGAATTATATTGACATAAGTCAAATACGCCCACTTACAATTAGCAAAACTCGCAATTAATTGATTTAAAGTTGATTACTTGCCCAAAACACAAAAACGCGACAAAAATAGTAAAAAATTGTAAGAAATCACCTGATAAGTTCTCCCCTATTGGTATCGAGTTTAAGAAATATAAACAACAAAGTGGTAAATCCCCATAAAGAAGAACCTCCATAACTAAAGAATGGTAGTGGTATTCCAATAACAGGGGCCAAGCCAATTGTCATTCCAATATTAATAGAAAAATGAAAGAAAAATATGGATGCAACGCAATAACCATATATTCGGCTAAAAACAGAATGCTGCTTTTCAGCCAATATGATAAGCCTGATCATCAAAAACATAAACAACAACACAACGATTGATGTTCCAAGGAATCCCCATTCTTCACCTACAGTACAAAAAATAAAATCAGTACTTTGTTCTGGAACAAAATCAAATTTGGTCTGTGTTCCATCTAAATAACCTTTTCCAAGTACCCCCCCGGAGCCAATTGCTATTTTTGATTGATTAACATTATAACCAGCTCCTAAAGGATCATCTTTGAAACCAAGTAACACATTAATCCTATTACGCTGATACTCTGATAATATCTCTTCTACAAAATAATCTGTTGATATGGTAAAGGCAATTCCACCCCACATAAATAGCAATGCGGGTAAAATAGGCTTTAGTCTTTTACTAACACCCTTTACAGTTAAAAATACTGAGATAAAAACAGCTGCAAGAAGAGTAAATAAATCCCACCTTGGCTCTTTTCCAATAATCCGAAAAACCAGATATCCCAATCCAAAACCAATAAAACCTATCAGGGCAGTATAACCTACTAGTTTAATATTAATCTTAACACTTAGAAATATGTAAATTCCAACTATGATTAACCACAATATCAATACATTAGGATATACTAATGTCAATACAGAAACTACAGCACCAATAAATGCAAACACTAATATACTTCCAGAGAGTCCTTCTCGGTAGAGCGGTAATACTAAAATAAAGAAAACAAGAGCTGATCCAGTATCATTCTGCAAGAGGATGCAAATTATTGGTAAAAACCAAACTAAACCTACTCTTAATAGATTAGATCTCTTTTTAAAGGAAAAATCATACCTACTCATCAACCTGGACAGGGTGAGGGCGGTGGCTACCTTTGCTAACTCTACTGGCTGAAAGCGAACAGGTCCTAACTCAAACCATGATTTAGCTCCATTAATTTCTTTACCCAAGAATATTACTGTAAACAAAAGAAAGACCGATAATCCATATAGAAAATATGAAAATGCGACATAAAACTTACTATCAGTCATAAATATAACCCAGATAATGACCAAGGATAATGCTATCCACATCAATTGCTTTGCATACTCTCTTCCTGTATCAAAAAATACTGGATTGTCAGGATTATAATTAGCTGCATAAATATTAAACCAACCAAAAGCAACCAACAGTATATAGGTAAATACGGTTAACCAATCAATAGATTTTATGTAACTATTATTTTGTGGCATGAATCAAGTCTCCTTCTAACATTCTTTTTTCAATCCATTTACGTGATGGATCTATTTCTTTTTTCAAATACTTTTCAACCATCAAACTTGCTATTGGAGCAGCATAAGTTGAACCAAATCCTCCGTTTTCAACATACACAGCTATGGCTATCTTTGGATTTTCTTTAGGTGCAAAAGCCACAAAAACCGAGTGATCTTCACCATGTGGATTTTCTGCGGTACCAGTTTTTCCACAAATTCTGATTCCAGGTATACGTGCAATCCCTGCTGTATTTCCACCTGTACCCCATACTGCCAACTCCATCCCTTCAATCACCGGCCTAAAATTTACTGTATCCACTCCTGTTTCATGAACCTGAGTAAACTTTGAAGGAATGGTATCATTCTCTATTTCTTTAATAATATGCGGTGTAAAGTATTTTCCTTTATTTGAAATAGTTGAAGCCATATTAGCAATTTGTAGCGGAGTAGTTAATAACTCTCCTTGCCCAATAGCTAAAGATACAACTGTTAAAGAAGACCAGCTTTTATTATATATTTTATCATAGGTTTTATGATTAGGTACAAATCCTCTTTTTTCATTTGCAAAATCAACACCTAACTTATATCCAAATCCAAATCGCACTAAATAATTTTTCCATAACTCAAATCCATCCTGAACTGTTTCATTTTTCGGATTATCAATAATATCACGGAATACATGACAATAATATGCATTACACGAACCTGCAATGGATTGCCTTAAATCCAGCGGACTTGCATGACTATGACATCCCAAATGAAAACTTCCTACAGAGTAGCCCATATAGCATTCAAACTTAGTTTGAGGAGTTATCACACCCTCCTGCAATCCAATCAAAGCATTTAAAGGTTTAAATGTAGATCCCGGAGGGTACAACGCCATTATAGGTCTGTTAAATAGTGGTTTCAGAGAGTCTGTACTCAACTCAACAAAGTTCCCTGCTCGTTTTTTACCTACAAATAATGACGGATCATAACTTGGTGCAGAAACCATACTAAGAATTTCTCCACTTTCTGGTTCAATGGCTACAATAGAACCTATTTTATTGGCCATTAACTCTTCTCCGTATTTTTGCAGATCAATATCAATCGTAAGCTTTATATCTTTTCCCGCCTCTGCAGGAATATCAAATCGCCCATCACGAAAAGCACCTTTTTCTCGACCATGAACATCTACTAAAACATATTCATACCCCTTTTTACCTCTAAGAAATTTCTCATAGGTTGACTCTATTCCGTTAATTCCATGATAATCACCATTTATATAATAATCATCCTTTTTAATAGTACTTGGACTCACCTCTCCAATATATCCAAGTATATGACCAGCATTGGGATATTCATATTTTCTTAACGTTCTGCGCTGTACAAAAAATCCATCAAACTTATATAGCTTCTCTTGTAAGTAACCATATTGTTCGGCTGATAATTGTTTATAAAAAATAGAAGGTTTAATGGATGATATCTTTCTATTACGAAGCTTTAACCTCATATCATTAAACAACTCTTTCAATTCACCTTTTGAAATATTTAATGCTAGGCAAAAAGATAAGGTATCCATTGGTTTGAGTTCCCTTGGTACGACCATCAAATCATAATTAGCCTGATTAGAAACTACCAAAGTACCATTTCTATCATAAACCAATCCCCGGGCTGGATAATTTATTATTTCTCTTCGGGTATTACTTTCAGCAGAAAACTTATATGATGGATCATAAACCTGCAGAATAAACAGTTTTATGACAAAGGCAATCCCTATTGAAATAAAAATTAAGGCAACAACTAATGTTCGTCTGTTTAAATTTTCCACGTTGCTATCGTTTAAATTCTATTACGTTTTTGATAATTAAACAAAAGGGTAATTGCCATAATAATTAAGGTAAAAATCGAACTAAAAATAGTTCTGCCCAAAACTTCAATAACGTTAGTGAAAGAAAAGGATTCTATAAAAAAATAAAACAGATGATGTATTACTACCAATATACCTGCATACTTGAAAAACCACGGAAATCCATAAAACGAAGGTATAGGTAAAGTCCCTACTTCATATCCATCGCGAGGTGCAATACGCATCAATACAAACCTACGCAAATATGCCATTAATAAAATAGCAGCCATGTGCATACCCGGTGTATTTGAAAACATATCAATACTCAAACCTAAAATTGATGCTAAAACTAGCAACAGCCACCCTGGAGTTTCAAATGGTAATGTTAAAATAAACAACACATACAGGTATGGATTTATATAACCAGAAAATTCGATTTTATTCAGAATTAAAACCTGAAGAAAAATAAAAAAGAAAAAATTGAATATATATCTTGGTATTAAACTAATCATTGTACACTCTCCTCCTCTAATTGTAATTGCTGATCCTGAAAAATATTTTCAACCACCTCAACATAATTCAACCTTGAAAAATCAACGCTAAGTTTTACCTTAATTTTATAGAAGCTTTCGCCCACAGGATGTTCTACACTTTCAACCGTTCCGATTAAAACACCTTCAGGAAAAGTTGACGAATATCCACTAGTAATCACCTGTTCTCCCAGTTGAACATCTGCATGCTCTGGTATTTCATCAAGAATGACATGATGAATGGATTTATTATCCCAGCTTACAGAACCAAAAAAATCAGAACCCTTGAGTTTTGCAGATATTTTTAGGCGAGGATTAAGTATAGATAATGCTGTACTAAAATTATCAGTACATTTAATTACAATTCCAACTACTCCCAATCCAGAGATAATCCCCATATCCGGTTTAATACCATCTAATCGTCCTTTATTAAGTGTGATATAATTAAAGTGCTTTCGGATTGTATTATTCACCACCCTACATGTTCGATATTTATATTGTGTAGATGTACTAGAATCACCAACAAGAGCAAAATAATCTCTTGCCTGAACAAATGAGGTAGGTAATTGACTTCTTAAATAAGCATTTTCTTCAGCAAGTTCCTGGTTCACCTTTTTAAGCACAAAGTACTGCTCAATATTACTAACCGTTTCAAATATTCCACCACTCATTTTTGATGATGAACTTAAATATATGGCTCTTTGGTTTTGATTATATGTTACAATTAAAATAAAAGCAACTAATTCTAAAAGGATAAATAATAATCCTATGTGATGCTTAATTAAAAAATGTAAGAAATTCCTCATTAATAAGTTGCGTTGATTTCTTTATACTAATGACATTAAACTTATTTTCAGTATCATATATTAAAAATTACCACATTTTAATCCGATACTTTGCTCAGTCAAGCGTAAAGTTAGTCTTTAACATTTAATTTTCATTACGATTATTCAATTATCACGAAAAAAGGGGGAATTTTCAGATTCCCCCATACTAGAATATCTACTATAAATTAAAACTACATCTTACCCATAATATGCAACATTTTTTTCTTAGTTAGAACAGCAATTCTATACATGACTGGTACAATAATTAAGGTTAAAAATGTAGCAAATGTAAGACCGAAAATCACAGTCCATGACATTGGTGACCACATGGCGGCCATGTCTCCTCCAAAACTAATATTCGGTTCAAAACTGTCTAACAATCCCCAAAAATCAATATCGATACCTATAGCCATAGGAAATAAACCTAAGATGGTTGTTATAGCAGTTAATAATACTGGTCGCAACCTTGTTTTACCAGCTAAAACAATACATTCAGTAGCAACATCTACTGGTAAAAACACCTTTTCGCCAAGTCCTAATTCTGCCCGTTTCTGGTTCTTTAAAAGCTCTATATAATCTATCAATACAATGGCATTATTAACAACCACTCCGGCTAAAGACACAATTCCAATACCAGTCATAATAACTACAAAATCCATACTAAATGTAGCCAATCCACCGAACACCCCTATTGTACTAAACAACACACTTGCAATAATAATAAATGGCTTAACTATAGAGTTAAATTGTGACACCAGAATAATTAGTATTAATACAATGGCTAATCCAAGCGCAAATGATAAAAATTCCATCGATTCGGCTTGTTCTTCCTGTTCTCCTGTAAATTTATATTCATACCCAACAGGCATTTCAAAATCCTCAAGTATTGCTTTTATCTCATTATTTACATTATTGGCATTATAGCCCTCTAATACATTTGAATACAAAGTTACCACACGATCTAAGTCAATTCGTTTTACTGCATCATAAGTAGTTGTATAAGTAAATGAGGCTACTGAAGAAATAGGAATTTGCATGAGTTTCCCCATATTGTCTCTAAAAACAATCTTCTGATTCATCAATGCCGGTATACTATTTCTAAACTCTTCTTTTAAACGTAACTGAATCGGATATTTATCCTCACCAATCTTATAGTCTGAAACTTCCTTTCCAAACAAGGCTGTTCGTAAAGCACTTGATACCTGAGCGGTACTCATTCCAAACCTTCTAACTTTTTCACGATCAATAGAAACAATCATCTCAGGTTTATTAACATTAAGATCCATCTTTAAACCTTCAATTCCTTCGATCTGCTCTCTTTCAATAATCCCTTCTATAGTATCTGCCAGATATACCAATTTGTCAAAATCGTAACCAGAAATCTCTAAATTAATTGGTTTTCCGGTTGGAGGTCCACCACTATCCCTGTCAATAGTAAATATTGCTCCTGGATAATTATAGGTGAGTTTATCATTAAATAACTTCAGGATTTTGGCAGTATTAACACCTTGTCTATCTTCATAATCAACAAAAGAAACCGTCACCAGACATTTATTATCTCTCGTTGAAAAATCCAGATCATCTTCTAATCTGGCACCGTCACCAACATTAGTCAATACTGATTTAACTGCACCTTTATAAGGCTCAATCAATTCTATAATATCTTTCTCTAATTTTTTGGCAAATTTATCTGTTGCTGTTATATGTGTACCTGCAGGTAATTCAACAAACACATTAATAAAATTGGGATCTCCTGACGGAAAAAATACCATATTAGGAGAACTCATAAAATAAAATGTAATAGTTAAAAACAACAACAGAACAGTTCCAATAAGTAAATTTCGTGGTCGTTTACCTGACAATGCACCAGACAAAAACTTCACATAAATACGTTCCAGAGTATCTAGAAATGTAGTTTTAAACCAAATTCCTATTTTGGCAAAAACCAGGTAATTCATTAATGAAACAAATGCAGCTATGAACAAAAGGCTTCCTAAAATATTCCATCCTATTACATAAGAAAGTATTCCTAAAATCAGAAGAATACTAACAATTCGTATAACAATATATTTATCTGGAATTTTATCCTCATCAGAATGTTTGATGAACATTGAAGAAAAAACAGGAATAATAACCAATGCCACAAAAAGTGAAGATGAAAGTACTATGATTAAGGTTATGGGTAGGTATTTCATAAACTCACCCATTACAGAATCCCAAAACACCAAAGGAAAAAATGCAGCTAACGTAGTTAATGTTGATGCTATAATCGCAACTGCAATTTCTCCAACTGCTCTTCGTGCAGCTTCAATAGGTCGGAAACCTTTATCTATAAACCGATAAATATTTTCAACAACTACAATAGCATTATCCACAAGCATTCCTAAAGCCAAGATTAATCCAAACAGCACCATCATGTTGATGGTATAACCAATAACCTGCAATACCACAAAAGATAGAAACATGGACAGAGGAATAGCCAAACCAACAAAAAGAGCATTGCGGGTACCTAAAAAGAAGAACAATACCAATACCACAAAAAGCATACTCATAATCATACTATTTTCAAGGCTATTCAGCTGAGCCTTTACCATATCGGATTGATCATTAGTAATAGTGATTTGCAACGCCTCTGGAAAAACATGAGCCAATTTTATTTCTTCAAGAATATCATCTATTTGAGCAGTGGCATTTAACAAATTTTCTCCACCTTTTTTTATTACTTGCAAAGAAATAACTGGTTGCTCATCAAGCCTGGTAATACTTGAAGGTTCTTCATAGCCATCTACTACTTCGGCAACATCATATAAGTATACAATTTTCCCCTCTTCACTTTTTACAATAATGTTTTCTATCTCATTAACCGAAGTAAATTCTCCTAAAGCCCTAATGGATCTCCTTATATTTCCAAGTTTAATTTCTCCGCTTGAAATACTCATGTTTTCATAAGCTATTGCATTTTCAATATCATTAAAGCTAACTTTATGAGCGGCCATTTTTAAAGGGTTTGCATTTACCTTAATCTCCTTTTCATTAATCCCTTGAATCTCAACTTTAGATATTTCAGAGAGAGCTTCTATTCTATCCTCAAGAATCTCACCATATTTTTTCAACTCATCAATACTATAGTCTCCTGATAAATTGATATTCACCACAGGAAATTCTGAAGCATCAATATCCTGTACAATAGGATCTGAAGGCAAGTCATCTGGCAAGTCATCCATGGCATCATCAACAGCATCTTTACAATCCTGCAATGCCACTTTATTATCAATGCCACTATTAAATACAATTAATACATAAGATAGCCCTTGTGATGATGTTGATTTGATATCTTTAATTCCGTTAATTGTCTCCAATTCCTTTTCGATGGGACGGGTAACCAGGTTTTCAATATCAAGAGGAGCATTTCCCGGATAAGGAGTCATCACCATAATCCAGGGCAATTCAACCTCCGGAAATAGTTCTTTTGGTAAAGTATTATATGAAACCAACCCGAAAATTGCCAACGAAAATGTTAAGAGCAAAACCGTGGTTTTATTACGCAAAGCAAGGCTTGTTAGTTTAAACTCTCTAACAATCTTTTCTTTAATTCCGTCTTTATTTATATTTTGATTTTCTTGCATTTCAATATTGATTAATACTTTATCTTAATTCAACAAATGTTCCATTAGAAACAGTATTAAACCCTTCTATAATAATCTGATCTCCTTCTTTCAATCCTTTAACAACAACAGTTTCATCCTTATAAGAACGCCCTGATTCCACATACACTTTTTTGGCCGTATTATTTTCAACAATAAATAAAAACTGCCCGGTTATATCATTTTTAATTATTGCAGAAGGAACAACAAGTGCACTATCAAGCTTATAATCATTAATCTTTAACGAAGCCATCATATTAGGTTTTAATTTATTTTCATGATTGTTCAATACCACCTGAACATTAAATGTCCTGTTTTCTGGATGGATTATATTTCCTGTTCTTACAATAGGTTCTTTAATTATTAAATCCGGATAGGTAGAAAAAGACAACTCAAGAGTATCGCCAGCATGTATAAATGGTAAAAATGATTCAGACACATCCGAATTAATTTTCATTTTACTCAAATTCACAAACTGAAGAATAACAGCTCCGGGTGAAGATAATTCTCCTTCTTTTGAAATAATATTATCAACTATACCATTAAAAGGAGCTTTGATTTGATACAAATCGAATTGAGCTTGTTGAGTTTCTAATGCCCTTTCTAAAGCTTCTTTATTTGTTTTAGCCTGAAGATATTCTATTTCCGAACCTATATTCTGATCCCAGAGGGCCTGTTGTTTTTGATAAACATCTGCTGCCAAATCCAGGTTTGTTTTAATCTCTTTAATAGCATTGGCAATCACATTTGAATTCAACGAAACCAACAATTGCCCCTTTTGAACATGTTGTCCTTCTTCCACATGTATCTTCTTAATTTGAGCTGGAACTTCAGGACTAATATTTGCACTTTGAACAGCTTCAAGTAATCCACTTGCATTAATATAATGCTTAAAAGTTCTGACGCTTACTTCTTTTACAACAACAGGTAATTTAAATTTTACACTATCCGTCGATAGCGCTTTTAATTGCTTTTCAAGCTTTGTATTTTCCTTTTTCAGGGCTTTTATTGCTTTCCTATTTTCTGCAATCTTACCCTTTATTTCCTCTTTTACAGAAGAAGAACAAGCAACTACAAATGCAAACAATATGATATAAGTAATTAGTTTTTTCATTGCCTTTAATTATTTATGTTGATTCTACTTTTGTTATTGAATCCTTAACCATTCTACAATTGAGAATTTGCCTTTTTATAAACGATATATAAATTAAAATAATTCATAGCTGCATTATTATAATTAATAACAGCCTCAGTCATATTCCCTTCATTTTGGGACAATTCGAGACTATTAAGCAAACCATTTTGAAATTTAACCAGTGACTTTTTATAAATCCTTTCTGAAATCGTTTTGGATTCTCTGGCATTCAAAAATTGCTTCTGTGCATTTTTCAGATTTGCTTTGGCAACAAATAAATCACGCTTTAAACTTTGCTCAACCATTTGTTTTTCAACATTTAATTTTGTGAGTTCTAATTTCTTTTGTTTTAGTTGAGCAGATCTCTGTCCACTAGAGAAAATTGGTATAGACAAGGCAACTCCAAGCATAGAACCCTCTGTTTTTACCAAATCAGACCAATTCTGTCCAAAATAAGCATAATCATAAGTCAAAAAAGCACTTAATCTTGGCATGGCTAAAGCTCTTTGATTTTTTATATCCAATCCTTTTATATCAATTTGAGTTTGTATTGTTTTAAAATCAATGTGGGTTTGAATATCACTTACTATTGATGGAACTTCAGGTATTGTTAGTAAAACATCATTTATAGTCTCCGATAATTTTAATGGTTTATCAATATCATATCCCATTGAAAATTTTAATATGGACAAAGCTATTCTATATTGATTCTCTGAATCATCATACATTCGTTGCGACTCATTTACCATCAATTTAACCTGATCAACTTCAATATCTTCCCTAAAACCTTTTTCAAAATAGGCTTCAATCTGTTTTAAGGTATTTTTATTTGTCTCTAATGTGGTTTTAAAATCCCTAATGTTTTGTTTCGCAACAAGGGTTAAAAAATAAGCTTCTGCTACCGCTTGTTTTAACTCTATATTTGTTTTTTGCTCTACATTTTCCGATAATCGAACATAAACTTTACTTGCCTGAAGTCCTACAAAATAAGACCCATCAAAAAGTAGCTGATCTACCCTTCCTCCAATTGAATTATTATACTTTGTACCAAAAACTGTAGTAATAGTAGTATCTCCAAATTGGATTTGATTTTCCTGAAGTTTTAAGTTATTTGCAATTGATCCACTTCCATTAATTTGAGGTAAACCAATAGCAATCGTTTCATTCACTTTTTTTCTGGCTATATCAATATCATGTCTTGCATTAATGCTTTGATACCCATATTCCGTAGCATAAGCCATTGCCTGACTCAAAGTAAGCTCCAGTGTATCTGTTTGAGCTTTAACTATAAATGGAAATAACAAAAATAGTACAATGACATAGTGTTTTCTTTTATTCTTCATATAAGTTTCATGTTCTTAGAGATGTAATAATACAATTCATATTGATGAACTGCCATAGCTACAATGAGTGTTTTTCAATAATATATAAATTACAATATTTAGGTTGAGTCAAATTTAAAAGAGTATATATCTATTTAAAATATCAATTCGGTAAACAGCTCTATTTATTCGGTAAATGTGCTTGTAAAATAGAACTCCAGCAATTTTCTCTGAAATCAGATTTTCATCTATTGATAAAAATAGAAAACTAAATTAATATAGAAACTATTTTAATGTCAATAGTTTCTGTTTTAAAAACTTATAATAATTACATTTGATTTTCGTTTAAACTTAAAATAACATATCATATATGTCCTATGACCATCATTAAACACATTAAATGTACTTTAAGTAATTCTATTGCTTTGATAGTCTTTATAATGATACTTCTTCCTATAACTTTAGAAGCTCAACGTAGAAATAAAGGCACTAGTAAAAGAGAAATTCGTAAGCGACAAGAAGATGCCAATAAAAAAAGCAACTATAATAAATTCAACGAATTAGTACCGATGGGTAGTTCAGCATCCATTGCACGAAACGATTTTATATGGAGTTACGAAACAGCAAATACAGTTCCTTTAGATGGAGGTGATATTAGTTTAATTAGTCCATCCCGATTTAGCTTTAGAAGAGGAGCTGAAATTGGCACATCAATTGGTTCTGCAGCGCTTATCCCCATGATTTACTATAAAAGAAGATGGAGGGAAGATAAACTATATATTGCAACCCGTCATCAGATGTACTCCTTTCTACCTGGATTAGAGATTATGCATAATAATAATCATTTCCAGTTTATTCCTGAAAACTCTGCTATTCCTCAAGTCATTGCAATAAAAAATGAATTCATAGTCAGTAAACCATTTTTAAAAGATTTAAAGTGTGGTAGTGTAAAACAACCTTATATTATTTTAACTGCAGGCCTATCATACGACTATGGCATAAAAATATCAGGAACAGATGTTAAACTGATTGATTATAAATTTGTACGCTCAAGAAGTGGAGTAATATTAGGCGATGGAGGCTTTTTCTCTGCACGACTTCAGGGTGATTTTTATCTAAATCAAAACCTTTTTCTAACGGTTGCTGCACGTGGGTTGTTTGCAGGTAATACATTTGGAAATACTATAGAGCAAAATTCTTTAGTTCGATATAAAATTTCACCAAAATTTGCGGTTAGTGGTGGATACTGGATGAATTTTGGAAAAGGAGATGGCACAATGATTCTACCTGTAATTGATTTAACCTATTACTTTGGAACCCGCGAAATAAGAGAAAAGGGTTTATTTGGGAAAGGAAGAATGTAGATTCCCCTTCCCAATATGTTGTAACTTAAATTGTAAAAAATAACACAATTGAAATCAGAACTATTACCTGAAGAATCAAAAAACGAACAGGTATTTCAATCTTTTTCAAATAGTTGACAAGAGACAGAATTTGAGCTTTCATAAATAAAGTAATTTTGGTTATTAGTTACTCTTGCTTAGACTATAAAAAAACTTTAAGGTTGCTTTTTAAACGAAAAAAAAATAGAAATATTTTGTTTTAGTAGGAATTTATAAGTTCATATCACAAAAAAAAGAACATAAACTCTTTTTTTATAATTTCAGATTCGCTTAATTTGTATCTACATTTTAATTACAAGTGAAAAACAACAATAACATATTATCTTTCCTTTTGAACAACATTGTTGTTACCTCCAAAAACTTATTTGGTTATACAGGTATGATGTGTCGCATGATGATGATGACATTATAGTGTCACGGCGCATTGTATCAGAATAATTTCATTTCATTCACCGATTATAATGCGCCAGGCATTGTTAAGGAAAGAAATGTAGATTATTCAATTAAACTTTTATACCATGTCAGACTTAAAATTTGAAACACTTCAGTTACACGCTGGTCAACAGGTTGATTCCGATACGAACTCAAGAGCTGTTCCTATTTATCAAACCTCATCGTATGTATTTAATGATGCAGATCACGCAGCCAATTTATTTGGTTTAAAAGAGTTTGGAAACATATACACTCGTATTCAAAATCCAACTACTGACGTTTTTGAAAAACGAATTGCAGCACTTGAAGGTGGGGCAGCTGCTTTAGCTGTAGCATCAGGACAAGCTGCTCAATTTATTGCTATAAACAACATCCTTGAGGCTGGAGATAACTTTGTTTCAACATCATATTTATATGGTGGAACATACAACCAATTTAAAGTTCAGTTCAAACGTCTTGGTATTGAGGTTAAATTTGTTGAAGGAGATAATCCTGCAGATTTTGAATCAAAAATTGATGAAAACACTAAAGCTATTTACCTGGAAACAATTGGCAACCCACGTTTCAATATTCCTGACTTTGAAGAGATTGCTTCAATTGCTAAAAAACACGATATTCCATTAATTGTTGACAATACTTTTGGTGCTGGTGGTTATTTGTTCCGTCCATTGGAGCATGGAGCAAATGTTGTGGTTGAATCTGCAACAAAATGGATTGGAGGTCATGGTACTTCTATTGGTGGAGTAATTGTAGATGGTGGAAATTTCAATTGGGGTAATGGTAAATTTCCTTCTATATCTGAACCTAGTGAAAGTTATCATGGATTAAATTTTTGGGAAGTATTTGGTGAAGGAGGTCCTTTCGGAAACATAGCTTTTGCAATCAGATGTAGAGTAGAAGGTTTACGAGATTTTGGTCCTTCATTAAGCCCTTTTAATTCATTTTTATTACTTCAGGGTCTTGAAACATTATCGCTAAGAGTTGACAGAACTGTTGAAAATACCTTAAAAGTGGCTCAATGGTTAGAAGAACATCCTGAAGTAGAATATGTAAATTATCCGGGATTAGAAAGTTCTCCTTATCATTCGTTAGCTAAAAAATACTTAACAAAAGGTTTTGGTGGTGTACTAACTTTTAAAATTAAAGGAGGCAACGAAAGAGCTGATAAGTTTATTGGAAGTTTAGATCTGATCAGTCACCTTGCAAACATTGGTGATGCAAAAACACTGATCATACATCCAAGTACAACTACTCATGAACAATTAAGTATTGAGGAACAGAAAGCATCAGGTGTTGAACCTGGATTATTAAGATTATCTGTTGGAATAGAACACGTAGATGATATCAAAGCTGACCTGACACAAGGTTTTAGCAAATCGAAATAAAAGATTAATGATCCTGTTTTGCATTGCTTCATTAAAAGAGCAATGTTTAAACAGGATTTTTTTATTGCCTGGCAAACAATCAACAAAGATGATGAAGAAAAAATTAAAAATAGGACTAATTGGATTTGGAGTAGTAGGACAAGGATTATATGACGTACTTCAAAAAAGTCCGGCTTTAGATGCAGAAATCTTAAGTATTTGTGTAAAAAACAAAAAGAAACGAAGTCTTCCGGAAGAACTATTTTGCTACACTCCTGATGAGATTTTAAACAATGATGAAATTAACCTTGTAGTAGAATTAATATCTGATGCTGATGAAGCTTATCACATTGTAAAAAAATCTCTTTTAAACGGAAAAGATGTTGTTTCTGCTAATAAAAAAATGATTGCTGAAAATCTTGAAGAATTAATTAAAATTCAGAAAGAAAAGAATGTATCATTATTATACGAAGCTTCGGCTTGTGGTAGCATTCCAGTAATCCGCAATCTGGAGGAATACTATGATAACGACCTGCTTCTTTCTGTAACTGGAATCCTAAACGGTTCTTCCAATTATATTCTGTCTAAAATATTTGATCACAATAAAGATTATAATTCTGCACTTAAAGAAGCCCAGGAACTTGGTTTTGCTGAGGCTGATCCAAGTTTTGATGTAGATGGATTTGACTCTTTATTCAAGTTAATTATTTTAACTGCTCATAGTTTTGGAACAGTAGTTAACCCCAAAGATGTACTGCATTATGGAATATCAAACATTTCTGATTTTGATATTCAATATGCAAAAGAAAAAGACTATAAAATTAAGTTAGTAGGTCAAGTTGAAAAACTTGAGAAAAACAAAATATCTTTATTTGTTTTACCTCGCTTGGTTAAAAGAGATAAATACATTTACAATGTAGAAGATGAATTTAATGGTGTAGTTATAAAAGGACTAGCTTATGACAAGCAATTTATGTTTGGAAAAGGAGCTGGTGGCCATCCTACAGGTTCAGCTGTTTTATCAGATATTACTGCCATTGCTCATGATTATAGATATGAATATAAAAAAATGAATTATTACAGTTCATTTGAATATGAAAAAGATGTAATAATTGAAATTTATCTACGCTATAAAAAAGATGAAGATCTTAAGAAATTTAATTTCGATTCTATTTCTGAAGAGTACAATGGACCTGAATATAATTACAAGATAGGTCTTATTAAAATAAAAGATTTAATGGCTTTAAAAGATGAATTAAGAAGTATGGATATCTTTATTGCCGTAACAAGAAAAACATTAAATTATTAGATCTGATTGCAATATCAGAAATGACTTTAAATAAGAAAAGCTGCAAATATATGCAGCTTTTCTTGTTTATATCATTTGCAAATAATCTTATACATCATAAGTCGTAGAAGCAGTATCTCCACCTCTTCCAGTCCAGTTTGTATGAAAATATTCACCTCTTGGCTTATCAACTCTTTCGTAAGTATGCGCACCAAAATAATCTCTCTGTGCCTGTAATAGATTTGCTGGTAGTTTTTCTGTTCTGTAACCATCAAAGTAACTCAATGCACTTGAAAATGTTGGAACAGGAATACCACTTAATACAGAATGAGCTACAACCTGACGCCAGCCTTCAATGGCATTATTTATCTTTTCTTTAAAATATGGATCTAACAATAAATTTGGTAATTCGGGATTGTTATCAAAAGCCTCTTTTATTTTACCTAAAAATACAGATCGAATAATACATCCTCCTCGCCACATTAAAGCAATACCACCATAATTTAGGTCCCATTTATTTTCTTTAGCAGCTTCTCGCATTAATACATATCCCTGTGCGTAAGAAACTATTTTTGAAGCGAATAGAGCATCCTTAATGTATTTTACAAACTGCTTTTTATCTCCATCGTACTGCTTAATAGGTGAACCCAATACTTTTGAAGCCTCAACTCGTTCCTCTTTTTGTGCAGAAAGGCAACGAGCAAAAACAGACTCTCCAATTAAAGTCAAAGGTACACCCAAATCCAAAGCTGAAATTCCAGTCCATTTACCAGTTCCTTTTTGACCTGCAGCATCAAGAATATTTTCAACTAAAGGCTTACCCTCTTCTTTATAGCCCATAATATCACGAGTAATCTCAATCAGATAACTATCCAAATCACCCTTATTCCACTCGTCAAATATTTCATACATCTCATCATGTGACAATCCTACATAATCTTTCATAATATGGTAGGCCTCACTAATTAACTGCATATCTCCATACTCAATACCATTATGCACCATTTTAACAAAATGGCCCGCTCCATCTTGTCCAACCCAATCACAACAAGGAACATTATTTTCAACTTTAGCACTAATATTTTGGAAAATATCCTTAATAAATGGCCATGCCTTATCTGAACCACCCGGCATTAAAGAAGGACCTGTAAGCGCACCTTCCTCACCTCCTGAAACTCCAGAACCAACATACAACAAGCCTTTCTCTTCAACATATTTTGTTCTTCTGATTGAATCAGGGTAATGAGAGTTTCCTCCATCAATGATGATGTCCCCCTCTTCTAGAAACGGAATAACCTGGTCAATTAAAGCATCTACTGCTGCTCCTGCTTTAACTAGCATCATAACTTTTCTTGGACGCTCTAAAGATTCTACAAGTTCCTTAATTGAATGCGTGCCAATAAAGTTTTTTCCTGCACCTCTTCCGTTAATAAATTTATCTACTTTTTCAGTGGTTCTATTATATACAGCTACTGTGTAGCCTTTACTTTCCATATTTAATACAAGGTTTTCGCCCATAACAGCTAAACCTATTAATCCTATGTTTGCTTTTTTATCCATTTTTACTTTATTAAAAATCCTTTACCTTTAAATAAAAACTATTATAAAGGTACTTTAATATCTATAGCAATATCTATTCCTATCAGATTAATTCAACAGTGGTAAAACCTATTTTGTTCAATGATTCCACTATAAATTTTGAACTGTTTCTTAATTCTATTCTATATGCACCAAATTCCCGGCGCATAGGATATGAGCCTCTTTGCTTTTCAAACTCTTCCGGATGCATCCTCATCCTATTATCATCATCTAGTATATTGAAAGTATGCAATATTGCCTCAATTAAAATTTCCTGATCCGTTTTATCAGCTCCATCTATTTTAATCAGCTCATGCTGTGGTAAAGGAAGCTCCTCAGGATACCACTCGGTTAAGGGTAAATTAAATTTCTCGCTGATCGCCTGAACACTCATTGCTGTTCCATTAGCCTTTCCATCAACAGAATATCCGGCAATATGTGGCGTAGCAATAATTGTTTTATTCAGCAAGTCATTATCAATATCTGGCTCATTTTCCCATACATCAAGGACGGCATCTCCTATAACTTTATCATTTAAAGCTTCTAATAAAGCCTTATTATCCACCACCTCACCTCTTGAAGAGTTTATAATTACAACATGGCTCTTACATGAATTAAAAAAGTCATCATCAGCTATGTGGTAAGTTCTATGCTCACCTTCTTTTTGTAATGGAACATGAAAGGTAATAATATCAGCTTCTTCCTGTATTGTTTTAAGATCAACAAACTCATCTGAATCTTCAACTTTAGCCCTCGGTGGATCATTTAGCAATACATTTAACCCCAAAGCTTCAGACAAATCTTTTACCTTTGAGCCAACGTTACCAACACCTACTATACCTATTGTAATATCATTAAAATTGTAATTCTTTTTTTTAGCTAATATCGCAAGTGCAGAAGCAACATATTGCTTCACAGAACCTGAGTTACAACCTGGAGCATTTACCCATTGAATACTATTATCAGCACAGTAAGTTGTATCAATATGATCAAACCCTATTGTTGCTGTGGCAATCATTTTAACATTACTTCCTTCTAACAATGATTTGTTACACTTGGTACGTGTTCTTGTAATCAAGGCATCTGCATCCCTTACTAATTCATCAGTAGTTTTTGAACCTGCAACATAAAATACATTTGCATAAGGTTCCAACACCCCTTCTAAAAAGGGGATTTTATCATCTGCAATAATTTTAAGCATGTATATTTACTTAATGTACTTGTATCTTTTAATACTCTTTTTAGGGGTTTTATCAAACTCTTCAGGATAATAAGCAACTTTTGCCAAATTCATATAGGCTGGTAATTCTTTATTAACCAACGACTTTAACTGCTGTATTTTGTTTTTCAACTCAGCTTCACTTATACCTTCTGAATCAGCCAATTCAAAATCAGGATAAACTAGCGCCTCAAGTTTTCCTTCTCCCATATCTCGCACCAAACATTCCTGCACATAATCCATATTATTTAACCTGGCCTCTATTTCTTCCGGATATATATTCTGGCCTGAGCCACTTAATATCATATTCTTGCTACGACCTTTAATATAAATGAAGTTATTTTCATCTAACACCCCTAAATCTCCTGTATGCAACCATCCTTCATTATCAAAAACCGCATCCGTTGCATCCTTATTTTTGTAATAACCTAACATGAGATTTGTACCTTTAACAAGAATCTCACCTACTTGTTTAAATGGATCTTCGGAATCAATTTTCACTTCCATCCTATCTACCAATTTACCAGCCGATCGAGGCATTGTTTTATTAAACACTTCATAACTAATAAGTGGACCGCACTCGGTCATACCATAGCCAATGGTAAAAGGAAAACCAATCTTTCGTAAAAAATCCTCAACATCTTTATTTAAAGCAGCACCGCCAATTACAATCTGTTGAAATGTTCCACCAAAAACTTCTAACAATTGTTTTTTAACCTTTTGAAATACTACCTGATTTAAAAGGGGTATCTTACTAATCGTTTTTACAGTTGTTTTTTCCAACGCTGGTGCAATTCTTTTTTTAAATATCTTTTCTAGTATTAATGGTACCGATAATATCAGATGTGGTTTAACTTTTTGAAATGCTTCTGTTATTATTTTAGGAGAAGGTGTGCGACTCAAAAAAGTAATATCGCATCCTACTGTAAACGGCCATAAAAATTCAAACAAACAACCATAAGCATGTGCTAATGGTAGAAAAGATACAATTCTGTTACCAGGTTCTAACTTTAAATTTTCCTGAGCAAAAAACACATTAGACCAAATACTTCTGTGTGGAAGCATTACGCCTTTTGAAAAACCTGATGTTCCTGATGTATAAGACAACACCATTAACTCATCTGCTCCTATATCTGCAAATTTTATTTGCTCTACTGTAACTCCTTTTTTCAAAGAGATTTTATCAACTTCGTGCTTTAGATTAATAGAACAATTCACTAAGGGTTTAAATGTATCAATACTAATAATACCTTTTAATCCCTTCATCTTACTTTCGTCTATCTTATTAAAAATATTATCTGTTGAAAATAATAGTTTCGATTCAGAATGATTTACAATATGATGTATTTCACTACTTCCAAAATCGGGTAACACAGGAACTACAACAGCTCCATAAGAAACTGTGGCCAGATAGGTTACAGCATAGTTACTCAAATTACGACCTATTATGGCAATTCTATCTCCTTTTTTAATTTCACAGGTTTCAAATAACTGATGCATCCAATAAATACGTTCAGATACCTGTTGAAAAGAATAAGTATCCCCTCCATAATCGGTAAATGCAGGCTGATTTTTATAAGTAAGTAAGGCATGTTTTATCATGCCAATAAATCCATTGCTATCCATACTTAAATATTTAAATGCTGTTCTTATGGATTCACCTATCATTATTAGTACCAAAGATTCATTTTGTCCCTGATAAAATTATTAATAGTTAGAATCATACAACGAATAGGAAAGGGAAAAGAATTTATAATATAAATTAAGGAGTTTTATCAAAGTTAGAAATCATCCTCTTCATTATCCTCATCATTGATATATAAATCAACTAAGCCTTCAGGTAAATTAACTTCTATAGTCTTATCTTGTTCATCAACTGCAATAATAAAATCTGGATTAATTGGAATTAGAATTTCATCACCCTCGCAATCAATTATAAATAGCGGATTATTTGAAATCTCATTAATACCAGTGATAACACCAATATTTCCCTTTATTTGATCAACTACTTTAAATCCAACAAATGCCACAGTCTGAAAATCATCCTCTTTGCTCGATTTTACAGACTCGGTATACACTTCCGATCCTGAAAGTTCTCGTGCTTTATCTTCAGTTTCAACATCCTCTAGTTTGATCAATAATGTTTTACTTCCTTTAACTCGCAATGATTCAATAAAAAACGGAACCAATCCATTATCAATATCCAGTAAAAGAAATTCAGAATCGAAATCTTCGCTATAAAATCCATCAAATAACGAAACAGATATTTCTCCTTTAACTCCGTGTGGTTTACCTATATACCCCACTTTTACACACTGCTCTTTTTGAATCATAATATCAATTATTTAGGACTGATAAAATTATAAAATATTAGATACAAAAAAACCCTCATTTTACAATGAGGGTTTTTATTTCTTCGCATTTATATTAAATGCTCAAATTCTTTCTGAATTACTCAGCAGCAGGAGCTTCTGGCTCATCAGTAGCTTCTTCAGCTTCTGTTGTTTCTTCAGCAGCAGCCTCAGCAGTTGCAGCCTCAGCTTCAGCAGCTAATTCAGCATTCTTTTTAGCGATAGCTTCAGCTCTTTCGCTGTTAATTTTAGCTTCACGTTCAAGATTTGCTTTTGCAGCTTCAGCAGCTTTACCATCAAGACCGTCAATCTTAGCTTGAACTTTAGCTTGCTTTTCAGTTAACCAAGCATTAAATCTTTTTTCAGCTTCAGCCTCATCGAAAGCACCTTTTTTAACACCATCTAATAAGTGTTTTTTCATTAAAACACCTTTATACGACAAAATTGCTCTTGCTGTATCAGTAGGTTGTGCTCCGTTGCTTAACCAAGTTAATGCTTTATCGAAATTTAAATCGACTGTAGCAGGATTTGTGTTTGGATTGTAAGATCCAATACGCTCAATGTATTTACCATCACGTGGTGATCTGCTATCTGCTACCACAATGTGGTAGAAAGCGTTTCTTTTACGCCCGTGCCTAGCTAATCTAATTTTTACTGGCATGTGTTTAAATTTTTATTTGTTTTACAAATGTTGCAAAAACTCTGTTTTGCGGCCGCAAAGATAGCAATTATTTTTCAATGCAACTCATTTGAAGTAAAATAATTACATCATAGCTAACCCAGTACTACTTTTTCAATAGTATTTAATACTCCATCCTTATTATTATCCGGAGCCACAAACGAAGCAATATTTTTTATATCAGGATGGGCATTTTCCATTGCATAACTATATTTGGCCATTTTCAACATCTCTAAATCATTCAAATAATCACCAAACGCCATTGTTTCATCATTAGAAACACCCAGCTTTTCCTGTACAATTTTTAGCGCCATTCCTTTATTAACTTCTATTGGCATTATATCAATCCATTGATCGCTGGATGGCGCTATTGCTAAATGCTCGTTATACTTTTGCCAAATTTCCCAACTATTATTTTTCCATGTTTTACTATCGAATAATGCTATTTTTAAAATAGTTTCATCTAATTCCAATAAATCATCAACAACTTCAAGTCCTTTGTAATACTTACTTGCTTCGGGTAAAAATTCTTTCTGGCTCTTCTCAATGTATGAAGTATGCATACCACAAACCGTAATATAAACCCCTTCTGTAGCCCGGGCATCTTTAATAATTGAGTGTACAAAAGACATATCAAGAGGTTTTACTACAATTGGCTCCTCGTCCATATTGATAAAAGCCCCATTATCACAAATAAAAAGAATATTATGGTTGAAAAAATTAAACTGAGGCACAAGAGAATAGGATGGTCTACCACTCGCAACAACAAACTTTATTCCTTTCTCCTGTAGTTTAGTATACACTTGCTGAAACTTCGGAGAAAGCTCTTTTTCGTCATTCAACAAGGTTCCATCCATATCCGATACAATTAATTTTATCATATAATTACTTTTTAAATATTTCATTATTAGTGTTTGATAGATAATAATCAATAATCAACTGAACCATACCTCCATAATCTGCAATACCTTTTTCCACTTGATTTGATTTCAAATAGGCATCATTTACTTTTCGTGCTGCCTCATCTATTTTTTCACTCCTTAAATTCTTCCAATATTCTCTACGTGCTCTAAAATCCGAAACTACTTCAGGTCTTATTTTTTTTATTATTTCCTTTTGATCTGTTAAGGCTCTTGATTGATACAAAAAGAACCCCAAAGCATATAGCCACCCACTATAATTAGTAAACTGATCATTTGAGTGAACTGTTATCATCCACGCATAAAAATTAGCTTCTGCCTCACTTGTAATACCCAGCTGATGACTCATTTCATGTGCTGTTACAATTGGTTTATCCCAAACTGACAAATAAGAATTAACATGTACTTCATTAAAAAACGGACCATAATAACCTAATATGGAAGCCTTAGCAAAAAAATTACTAAACAAAATATGCTTAACACGCCTTTGCCCATTTGGATAATTATAGTTTAATGTTTTTTGCAATTGCTCTATTGAGGGTTCTAATACCGCTTGATAATTGACACTATCTTTACCAACAAATGAAATGTACGATTTGTTTGTATTCTCAATCACCAAATTTAAAACCTCAATTAACGTTTCCTTATTAGCTTCAGATTTTTCAATTCCTATACGATCATGAGCATCCAACCTTAAATAATTAAATCCCCAGAACCAATAAAACAAAAAATATACCATAGCTAACATTTGGAAAAATCTGAGGAAAAACCATTTCAAAGATCTTTTTCTAACAAGTACCATACCTACACCTAATATTAACAATAGAACCAAAGAAACATAAAACGCATCATCTATTGAAAATGGAAATACACTTGAAATATGAGATAGAACATAAGCGATTCCAGGATATATTAATCTGGCATAGATATGCTCTGTTAAAGCCGCATTATTCTTAAAAATAAGAAAAGTAATGTAGGTGAATAATGCTAATAAAAAAGGAATAGATTGTTTGAAATATTTTTTGAAGTAAAGCATTGTATGGATTTGAAAGGTATTCTTATTACTTTCGCTAAGGCAACAAATATAATGCTAATTTGTAAGCCAATTTTTAACTGTTGATTTAATTTATGTTATGCATATTCATTTTATAGCTATTGGCGGTGCTGCTATGCACAACTTAGCCATTGCACTTCATTCAAAAGGATATAAAGTTACAGGATCGGACGATGAAATTTTTGATCCATCAAAAAGCAGACTACAAAAACATGGCTTATTTCCTGAAGAGTATGGGTGGTTTCCTGAAAAAATAAATGATCAGATTGATGTTATCATTTTAGGAATGCACGCACGAAAAGATAATCCTGAACTAATAAGAGCACAGGAACTAAATTTAAAAGTATACTCCTATCCGGAATATTTATACGAACAATGTAAAGATAAGAAGAGAGTAGTTATTGGAGGAAGTCATGGTAAAACAACCATTACTTCTATGGTAATGCATGTATTAAAAACTTTGAATTACAAGTTTGACTACATGGTTGGAGCTCAAATTGAAGGGTTTGATACCATGGTTAGTCTTTCGCATGATGCACCTATAGCAATTTTCGAAGGAGACGAATATTTATCTTCACCTATAGATCTCCGTCCTAAATTCCATTGGTACAAACCACATATTGCTTTACTAACTGGTGTGGCCTGGGATCATATCAATGTTTTTCCAACTTGGGGTAATTATGTAGAACAGTTTAAAATATTTTCAGATTCTATTGAAAAAGATGGTACACTTGTTTGGTATCTTTTAGATGAAGAATTGCAAAATATTTCCCAAACATTACGTAAGGATATTAAATCATTAGCCTATGATGAAATTGAATCTTGTATAGAGAATGGACAAACAACCATAGGTTTTAATGATAAGAAATATTCTTTATCAATATTTGGAGGACATAACTTACAAAACATTAATGGAGCAAGACTTGTATGCGCAGAATTGGGTATAGACGATGAAGCTTTTCTCAAAGCCATCTCTACATTCAAGGGAGCTGCCAAAAGATTGCAAACACTAAAACAAACAGATCAATCTACTATATACCTTGATTTTGCACATTCTCCCTCAAAACTTAAGGCAACAGTTGAAGCTGTTAAAAATCAAAACATAAAAAGAACATTAGTGGCCTGTATGGAACTACATACTTTTAGTAGCTTAAATAAAGACTTTCTCCCTCAATATAAAGGTACAATGAATAAAGCTGATATAGCCTTTGTATATTTTAACCCTCAAGTGGTTGAACATAAAAAGTTACCCAAAATAACTATTGATGAAGTCTTAAAGGCTTTTGGTTCAGATAATGTTAAAGTATTTAACGATACTGAATTATTACAGAAAGAACTTAAAGATATTGAATGGAAAGATAAGAATTTGTTATTAATGAGCTCCGGAAACTTTTCGGGCATTGATTTTAACACCTTTTCAAACGAATTGATCTAATATTCATACTCTTAAGGGGATACATAAGATAATTTTATCTTACAAATCCCCTTAATAATTTTCATTTTAAACAATACCTAACCAATAATCCGAAAAAAACATCATTCATCGCACTCTTGCACTTACTGATTATCTGACTATTACAATATGTCACATTTTTGTCACGCTAAAAAATAAACATTTACATAACTTAAAGCGTAACAATAAAATAGAAAATGATCCTATTCAGAATAATGAAATCTGAAGTCTTGAAAATATTTATATTTTTTCGTAAATTACTAAGAACTTATGACGTGTTTAATCTAACAAACTACTATGAGTATCTTCACTTTGGGAATTTCGTTAATAATACTCGCCGGATTAGTGTGCTGGGGAATTTTAAGAATCACTTTTAAAAACACATTTGTATTCTTTATAGGATCTGTATTTTTATTGGTTATGGATGCCATTGCATGCTTTGGCTTTACTGTAGGACAAAAAGGACTGATACATTTAATATGGGCTGTTCCCATTGCTATTGTTATGATTATAGCAAGCTATTATTTTCTGGCAAAAAGAGTAAAAGCTCCCATACAGCACTTAACAGAAGTTGTTAAAAAAATGAGTAACAAGGACATTACTGCTGATATAGATGAGAAATATAAGAATGAGAAATTCGAGATTAAAGATATTGTAGAATCTGTTCAACAACTCATTACTTCTACACGAGAATTAATGACCGATTTGGATATAAGCGCAACTGAATTACTTAATTCGAGTTCTCAGATAAACTCAAGTACCAGTTCAATTAGTAATAGTGCCAGTGAACAAGCCAGTGGCATTGAAGAAATATCTACTTCTATTGAAGAAATGAGCGCTAATATCCAAAACAATTCAAATAACGCTTTAGAATCAAAAAATATTAGCACAAAAACAAACACGCAATTGCAGGCATCATTCCAAACAGTTCAAGAAGCAGTAGAACTAATGAGACAAATTAATCAGGAAGTTGAAATAGTGAGCCAAATTGCTAATCAAACCAATATTTTAGCCTTAAATGCCTCGATTGAAGCCTCTAAAGCTGGTGCTGCAGGCAAAGGTTTCTCGGTTGTTGCAAATGAAGTTCGAACCTTAGCTGAACAGTCTACCACATCAGCTTCTGAAATAAATCAATTAACAATGTCAGGTGTTGAAAAAATCAACCAGGTGATGAAAGAAATTAGTGACCTAAATATAGAAACTCAAAAGTCAACAGAGCTTGTTACTGAAGTGGCAACAGCTAATCAGGAAATGAATATCGGGGCAGGACAAATAAATGCTTCCATACAAGAACTTACTAAGTCTGTTCAAGAAAATGCTGCTTCAAGTGAAGAATTAAATGCGACATCAGGTTCATTGCTTGATACTGCCCAAAAGCTCACGAACATTGTAAAATTATATCAGTACAAACAAGCAGAAGTCATATCAATAAATCATTCATTAAAACGCAAAGCGATTCAAATAGCATAAACTAAAATAAATTGAGAACAAAAATTAAATATTATACCAATTTCTAACACAATTTAAGGGCTATGGTAACATACAATTACAACGAGGGGAAAGAATACATAGAAGCTGTATTTAAAGACAAAATCAATCAAGGGGAAATCGTAAATTATATCAACTCTTTAATGAAAGAGAATCATTTACCAGAAAACCTAAAAGGAATAATTGATGCCAGAAATGCATCATTTGGGTTTCACCCTGCTGATTTGTATAACATTATTGAGGTAAATGTAAAAATGTTTAGCCGCTTTAACACTCTTAAGGTAGCTATAATTATCACAAATCCGGTTGATACAGCACTGGCAATGATTTTTACACGTTTAATTCAGTTAGAACGATATCGATTTAAAGTCTTCACTACTCCGGAGGCAGCTGAAAGATGGATCTCTAAAGGTCATTCAAATAAGGATCAAAGAAAATATCCTAATAACACATTTGCCAAAAACATAATGCCGAATTAAAACGAATATTTAAGTTACTATAAAAAAAGGGTTTGCATGTTTGCAAACCCTTTCATATTTATATCAAAATATCTTATTAATATCTATAATGCTCTGGCTTGTATGGACCTTCCTGAGGAACCCCAATATAATCAGCTTGCTCTTTAGATAGTTGAGTTAACTTTACGCCTAACTTTGCTAAGTGTAAACGAGCTACTTCCTCATCTAATTTTTTAGGTAAGGTATAAACACCAACTTCATAATCTTTTTCCCACAATTCTAACTGAGCTAATGTTTGGTTTGTGAATGAATTACTCATCACAAAGCTTGGGTGACCAGTTGCATTACCAAGATTTACCAAACGACCTCTTGAAAGAAGAATAATTGCATGACCATCAGGGAATTCAAACATATCTACCTGTGGCTTAATATTCTTTTCTTTAATTCCCGGAAATTTTTCAAGTTTTTCAACTTGAATCTCATTATCAAAGTGTCCTATATTACAAACAATAGCTTGATCTTTCATTTTAGCCATGTGATCAATAGTAATAATATCTTTATTACCGGTTGTTGTAACGTAAATATCAGCTTCACATAAAGCATCTTCTGTTGTGGTTACTTCAAAACCTTCCATAGCTGCTTGTAATGCACAAATCGGATCAATTTCAGTAACCAATACTCTGGCACCAAATCCACGCATACTTTGCGCACATCCTTTACCTACATCACCATAACCACAAACTAGAACAGTTTTACCAGCTACCATAACATCAGTACCACGCTTAATACCGTCAGCTAAACTTTCTCTACATCCGTATAAGTTATCAAACTTAGACTTAGTTACAGAATCATTTACATTGATGGCAGGGAATAACAACTCTCCTTTTTCCATCATGTGGTATAAACGGTGAACACCAGTTGTTGTTTCTTCACTTACTCCCTGACATTTTTCGGCAGCTTTAGTCCAACGAGTAGGATTTTTTGCTAATACTTCTTTTAATTTAGCAACAAGCTCACGAAAATCTTCACCTTCTTCTGATAGATCTTTATCTAAAACTGAACTATCTTTTTCTGCCTCGCATCCAAGGTGAATCATCATTGTTGCATCACCACCATCATCAACAATTAAATCAGGTCCTTCGCCATTACCAAAATCCAAAGCTCTGTCTGTACACCACCAATATTCTTCTAGTGTTTCACCTTTCCAGGCAAATACAGGTACACCTGTTTCTGCAATAGCTGCTGCTGCATGATCCTGTGTACTATAAATGTTACAGCTACACCATCTAACCTCAGCACCTAAAGCAACTAAAGTTTCAATTAGAACTGCTGTTTGTACAGTCATATGAAGAGAACCCATAATTTTTGCACCTTTCAAAGGTTTAGATTCTCCATATTTATCTCTCAATGCCATTAATCCAGGCATTTCTTTTTCTGCTATCTCAATTTCTTTTCTTCCAAACTCAGCCTCTGCCATATCCTTAACTTTGTATGGAAGAGTATCTGTTAAAATTTCAGACATATTTAAGTATTTTTGTTATAGACTGCAAAAGTAGTAAAAAAAGAGCAAACTATCAGATAATTATAAAATTAGCCAATGTAATCCTTTAGTAATTTACGAATAGTTAACTCATCATTCTTTAATTGAGCAACCAAGGCTTCAAGTCCTTCAAATTTTTGTTCTTCACGAACTTTTTGAATAAATGAAACAGTCACTTCTTCTGAATAAATATCTTGATTGAAATCCAGAATATGAACTTCAATACTAAGTTCAAAATCATCTGAATTCACGGTGGGACGAACTCCAACATTTAGCATTCCCCCATATTGTTTACCAATAACATTAACCAAACAAGCATAAACGCCCTTTCCGGGAATTAGTTTATAATGTTCATTAGGTTTTATGTTAGCTGTTGGGTACCCTAATTTTCTTCCTAATTTTTTACCGCCCGTTACAGTTCCAAAAATAGAATAATCATAACCTAATATACGATTGGCTTCATATACTTTGCCTTCGTTTAATAAATTACGAACTGCAGTTGAACTTACAGCCACTTCTCCCTCATAAACTGCATCTACTCTCGATATTGTGAAATTATATTTCTCAGCCAATTGTTGATATACTTTGAAATCATGAACCCGATCTCTGCCAAATCTATGATTGTATCCTACAACCAAATGTTTCATTTTGATTTTTTCAATCAAAATCTCAACAATAAATTCTTCGGCTGTTTTAGATGCCAGTTCTTTATCAAAAGATAAAAGAAACAACTGCTCTATTCCCTGCTGACTTATAATAACCGTTTTCTCATCCAGCGTAGTAATAAATTGTAACGAATCATCGTCTTTTTTTAAGACCATTCTAGGATGTGGCCAAAAAGTCAAAACAGTGGGAGTAAGTGATTTTTCTTTTGATACATCCATTACATGACTAAGTAATTTCTTATGTCCTGCATGAACTCCATCAAACATTCCTAAAGTAACTACTGTATCTGCACCACTATACGATTCCGGATTTGAATATACCTTCATTTCACTTGCTAAATTTGGCTACAAAATTACTTTAAAAATTGAGAATTAATAAAAAACATAGATTTACATTTCCAATACGTCCTTAAGTAGTTTATAACCATTCTTACTTGCTTTTATTTTCGTATTATTTTTTAAAACTATAATATGACTATCTTTTTCGTATTGTTCTATTTTATGAATACGCGATATATTAACAATATAAGATCTATGAATTCTTACAAATTGATTTTCGTTCAAATGCGACTGAAAATACTTCATAGTTCTTGACTTTACGTATCTATTTTCATCTGTATGAATAAAAACAAAGTCGTCAGAAGCTTCAATATAAACAACCTCATCAACAGGAATCATTTCAAGATTACTACCTTTCTTTACAACAATTCGTGATAATATTGATTCTTGGTTACTACTTTGATCCTCAATAATAGTATTTAAAGAATCCTTAGGTAACGTATTTTGAGACTCCAAAACCTTATTTACAGCATGCTCAAAACGATCTTTACTGAAAGGTTTTAACAAATAATCAATGGCATTTAACTCAAAAGCCTTTATTGCAAATTGATCATAAGCTGTTGTAAAAATAACTTTAGGAGGATTATCAACAACTTCCAGCATTTCTAAACCTGAGACTTTAGGCATTTGAATATCCAGAAAAATCAAATCGGGATTAAATTGCTGAATGAGCTTAATCCCTTCAAAACCATTAGTTCCTTCCGCTATAACTTCTACTTCAGTAAAAGGTTTTAAATAGGCTTTGATTATTTCTCTGGCTGGCTTTTCATCATCAATAATAACCACATTTACTTTATCACTCATCGTTGTAAAAATTGAGGTATTGTTAATTCCACAAGAAAGGTTTGTTCACTCTTTTGTATCCGAACCAAATCTTTACTTCCATAAATTTTTCGCATTCTGGCTTTGGTATTTGATAGTCCCAATCCTTCTCCAGCATTCTTTACTATATCATCTTCATAGTCATTTTGTAATGATATGATCAAATCACCATCTCTAAGATAACCATGCAATTCAATATTGGTTGTAAGAATAGAATTATATACTCCATATTTAAATGCATTTTCTATTAATGGCTGTATAATTAAAGCAGGCATTAACTTTTCCTGACATTCAATTTGTATATGCTCAATAAAATTAATTTTATCACCAAATCGAATCCTTTCAATATCCATATACCTTCTTAAATTATCCAACTCTTCTTTTAAAGGCAGCAATTTCTGTTGATTGTTTCGTAAAGAGTATCTTAAAAAGTCTGACAATTTACTAATCATTTCTCGCGCACCTTCAGTATCATATAGAGTCAGTGAACTAATTGAATTAAGGCTATTGAAAAGGAAGTGTGGATTTAGTTGTGACTTTAATAAATTAAGTTCTGTATCCTTTAACAGGCTTTTTAGTTCTAATTTTTCTTTCAAATGTTCTTCTTCATTTTGAGTACGAATCATAAGAAAATACACAGAAATAAAGAGCATATAAATTAAAACCCCAATCAACAACCGTATTAAGATAAATGCATTATCAAGGGTTGATTCAAAAGAGAAATAATCTTCTGATAAAGATAAAACTCCCCATACTGAAAAAGCCCAAATCCCAAGAAAACAGATGCCAACAAACACCAACTGCAATATATTGAATATGGAACCTTTATTTCTATCCAAAAAGTAGACAGGATACCAAAGGGATCCTCCTAAAAGGAGAATAATTACATCATAAACAACAGCTTGAAACAAGGCCGTACCTATAGTACATTTATACCCATAATGTATTAACAGAAAATCTATAATTATAAAAACAGCGCCTATAAAAAGATAGCTACCAATAGTAATTTTATTGCTAAAAATAGGATGTTGCATTCACAAAGTTATTAAGGTTAAAAATTTCTTAATTCTCCACCACCAAACAAGGCCACTCCTTTTATTGTCAAAACTTTACTATCGGAATCCTGATTAGATTCATACATTCTTTTATCAGTAAAACCACCAAATATTGATATTACATCTACCTTTACACTCCAATCTCTTGGTATTGATATTTTGGTACCACCAAATAATGTGGTCAAATCGATTACCGCACCATCCGGATGTATTTTAACACCTTGAAGATTCACTTCTGCACCTCCAAAAACACAAGTAATCTCACCTCCCTGAAAATTATCAGAATTTACTTTAGTAACACCACCTCCAAATATTGATACAATATCTATAACATCCTCATTTCTATCTTTGGAACCAAACTTTCCATTCTTAAAATTCTTTTTCCCAAAAATAAAGACCAAACCTGCAATGATTAACAATACCGGCCAATACCTGAAAAGGTCACCAATATGAAATCCTTCAATAATACGAGGAAGTAGAAAGAAGATACCTACTGAAAATACAATTAACCCGGAACTTACATCTTTTCTTACCATTTGAAATATCCCTATTAATATCAGAATACTTGGCCAACGAAAAAATGTATAGTAAATATCATCAGATATAAATCCTAAATTCCCGGCTAATAAAAACGAACCTACAATAAATAATAAAATACCTAGAACAGCTTTGCCATTATGAACAGACTTTCTCATATCAAATAATTTTATGTTTTTAAATCTGTAACCAAAATTATATGAGTAAAGACAATATTAAAATCACTAATCGGTAAACGAATCTATTTTATCGGTAAACGGTTCTTTTCTCTATCTGCTATATTTTATTTATCTGACGAGAGAATGCTTTACGTAATCTGAATTTTTCGAAATAGCGAATGATATGTCGCAATAAATCAAAATACAAAGTCACATACAACAATATGGTTGACAACCAAATAGCCAGTACATTAAAGAATGGAGTTGGTATTACAAAACCTCCAAATTGTTTGGCAGGCGCAAAAAAGTGAGCTCTTCCCCATTTGGATGCACCATTTCTCAAAACAGGATCTTTTTGCGATACATATCCATTATAGGGCGTTAAAACCAATTGCTTTAACTCTGCTTTGTTATGCAGTAAACTTGATAATTTATCGTTATGATATTCTTGCTTAAGATTAAAAACAGCTTCTGTAGAACCCAAAGATGCAACCAATTCCCTGTACGTATTATCTTTATGTTTTTTATAAATTTTATATTGATCCTGATAGTATTTGACTAGCCTATCTAATAAAAGATCAATTTGCTTAAAGCCTACTTCTGAATATTCAACAACACCTTTTGAGATCAATTTAGAGACTTCTGCATCTCCTAGATGATTCATCTTTTTTATTTCCTTTTTAACCAGGTCATAATTGGCTTTTGCAACATCCAAATCACCTTCTAAATACGATTTTTTACTTTTGTGATTATGCTGCTTTAAGCGCGGTAACAGTAATGAATAATAATAGGATGCTTCACTTATTTTTTGTTCGTCCGCAAAAAAGTGTTTCTCATATTCATTGTTTTCAAATTGATTTACAGCCAAAGCTTCATATGCCCATCTTGAAGTCATCATATCTCCAATACGAGGAACATATTCAGACGTTAACATGGTTTTGTGGAGCTTATTAAAGTCAACAATAACACCACTAAATAATAATTGCGGAACTAATATTAATGGAATTAGGATATAAATGGCCACTACAGACTTTAATCCACTACTAATATTAAGTCCTAACATGTTTGAGAAACAAGCTGTAGTAAACAGAATCATCCAATAACTAAAGTTTAGCCCCTTTATCTCTAGTATACTATTTCCAATCAGAACTAAACTTAAGGTTTGAACAGCAGAAATAGCAAACATAATAACAATCTTACTGTTCAAATATCCAAAACGACTCAGGTTTAGAAACTTTTCCCTTTGTAATAATTTCCGATCCTTAATAATCTCCTCAGCACTTACATTCAAACCCAAAAACAAGGCTACAACTACAGCCATAAATAAGTAAGCTGCAATATTATCATTTTCTGCAAATACATATTTAGTTGGATCGGCAGCTGTTCCGCTTATGTACTTGGTAAAATATCCTAATATGATTGCCAGAATTGGAGCTTCTAGAAAGTTGATCAACATATACTGTCGATCCTTCCATTTTGCAAATCCATCTCTGTATGTATATATTAGAAACTGCTGTAAACGTCCCGGAATATTATAAAGGTTATGAGGTAATTTTTCAATTTTTTCAGGACCTTTTGATTTCTTCCAATCAAAGTTACTTTCAATATCTTTTTGGTAGTTTTCATACCACTCAATAGGCTTAATCTTTCGTTCCCTAATCAGTTTACCGGTAGCATCTACCATACGTGCTTCAATAATGCGAAGAGGTTGTTCAACCTTTACATTACCACACAAATAGCACTCACTGTCTTCGGGATTTACATAGCTTGCCTTCTGTTTGAAATAAACGATAGCATCCATTGGATTACCATTAAATATGATATATCCTCCCTTATCAATGATCAAAAGTTTATCTAACAGCTTATATAAATCGGATGAAGGCTGATGAATATTGATGATCACCAACTTACCCTTTAGCGTCTGCCTTTTTAAAAGAACCATAACTTTTTCCGAATCCATTGAGGATAAGCCAGAAGTAGGTTCATCTACAAAAAGAATAGATGGTTCTCGGATAAGCTCTAAAGCAATATTTAAACGTTTACGTTGACCTCCGCTTAAAATTTTATTTAATGGATTACCCACAACCAGGTTTCGGGCTTCCACCAAATCAAAATCCTTAATAGCATTGTCAACCAATTCTTCTATTTCTTCTATTGTTTTATCACTAAAACACAATCGGGCATTAAAAAACAAGTTTTCAAAAACAGTAAGTTCCTCTATCAACAAATCTTCCTGAGGTACATAACCAATAACACCTTTTAAAGCTTCTTTATGTTCCTGAATATTTAACCCATTGATATGAATAGAACCTCCAGAAAGTTTATAACTGCCGTTTAAAACATTGAGAAGGGTGGACTTTCCTGTACCACTACCACCCATAATTCCAACAAGTTGCCCGGAACGACCAGAAAAACTAAACGGATGAATACCTACCTGTCTGTCATTAAACTTATACTCAACGTCTTTGGCTTTTAGAAGAATCCTTCCCTTATCTACCTTCTGCACAAACAACTCAGCCACTTTACCATAGTAAACAGGCGCCATCCTGGAAGTTTTAATCACAGAACCAACAGATAAAATGTAGGCATTATTTCGATCAACTTTATGACCATTCAGATAGAGGTTACGATCACCTGAATATCTAAATATGAAAGTATGTGTGCTTTCTACATATAAAACCCAAACATAAATTTGCTGTTTAGGGTTATAAAGATGTTTAAACCTTGGTAGTGGGGCATTTTCCTGACCTGAAATTACAAGTACCTTTTCCGGAGTATCCACTTCCATTGGTCCCTTCAATATAAATGCTTTCAGTAGTTGGTAATCCTCAGGATTGATCAACATCCCATGAGCTAACTTATCAACTACCTCCTCACCAATATCACTAATTTTTTCCTCCTGACGAATAAACTCAAACAGTTGAACAAAAACCCAAATTTTTGATTCCTGCTCCAATTCTTTATTCAATTCATCACATATAGTATCTATCTGACTGTAATTATCTGAAGATTGGCGCTCTACTTCTGACTGTATGGGGCTATAGGAGTACTTATGAAATTGTTTAATATAAAAATCAAACCTTCCCAGATATTGATCAACATACTCTCTATTAAAATTATGAAGCAGTTCTTGCTCTATCAATTTACGAGCACTATCCACCCTGCTTTCTTTCCTTACATTAGTAAGCAAAGCATATAATTTCATCAGGGCATCTAAAAGTGTTTCACTCATAACAGGGTGATATTCTTTATTTAATATTAGATACTATAGTAAGAGTTAAAAAAACTAACATCAAACTCAAAATTTCAGAAAACGATTAAAAATAATGAAATCATCATTATTTTTTAAGAATATCTATTTTTTTTTACGATATGTCAGTTTACAACAAAAAAAAAGCGATCAAAAAAATGATCGCTTAATCATATCTTTATTTATTACAATACTATTCTACTGTAACAAACTTCTTTCTTAATACTAACGACTCATCTGCAATTTTAATCATTTGCTCCTGAGTAATTGCTGTACTTTCAATTTCGGCATATATACTTGCCATAGTTGAAAGATCTTCAATTGTTTCTGCAACAGCTTTATCATCCTTATATTCAGCAAGAATCTCCATTAATTTAACCAATGGATCTTTTTGTTTTAATACAATTTCAATCATTTCCTTACTGTTAAAAGTTTCTTCAGAAATGTGAGTTGCAATATAAAGACCTTCAACCCAAGCTCCTGTCATTACTAAAGCAGAAACCGGAGCACGATTATTTCTTTGTAAGAAATCGTACGTATCGTAAAATGAATCTGTAATTAATTCTACCAACGCTTCTTTATTATCTTCGTTAGCTTCAATTTGCTCAGGCAAATCCTCACTAACTGCACCCTGAAGATCTAATCCTTCTAAAAGCTTTCTTGAAGCATCGATAAAATCGATTGTTTCTTGCTTTTGATTGTATGTGCTTGCATAACTCAAATCACCACCATATACACCAAGGTTTAACGCCTGTTGTTTTTCTGTGATATATTTAGATGCATTTTCAGGGCTATTTGATAAATCGAAAATGTAAGCTGCTTCAATTTTATTAAGCATCTCAACAATTTCATAAGATGTAGGAAGTGGATATACAAATTCTCTCACTTCATTTTCTACTTCTGTTTTTTCTATTTGAACAGCATCTGATTTTTGGTTTTGTTTTGCTCCGGAATTACAAGATGCAAATACAAAAACCACTGAAATTAATAATGAGGCTACTCCCCATATTGTAGTACTTTTTCTCATCTGTGTATTAGTTTTTATGTAAAATCAGAATTTATGATTTGCTACAAATATAATTTATTTAAAAAATAAATTTATTTATTGAAGGTTATTTTTGCTACAAATTGTAAATAAAATGATTATACGAGTAGTATTCCCTATAATTTTTTAGTCTTTGTACGGGAATTTCATATCTTTTAACATCATTTGGATACTTGAGCGACCATTGTATACATTTTCTTCAATAGTGTAGCACACATCAAAAGGATTACCTGTTTGTAACTTTTCCAGATCATTTCCCATCGAAAAACCTATACCTTGTTTTATTGAACCTGATTTTTCTTCAATTAGTTCAACTTTTAAATGGTCATGGTCTTTACCCACATTTTTACTGGTTCCATAATCAAACACTCTTTTGGTAACAAATACAGGCTTAAGATTTCCTGGACCAAAAGGACGAAATTGCTTAAGAATTCTGAAAAACTTATCGTTTATATCTTTTAGGCCAATCTCTTCATCAACTTCTATCTGAGGAATTAATTGTTCTGGAGTAATGTTTGCTTCTACATATTCTTCAAACCGGCGCTTAAACTCCTCTATATTTTCAATTTTCAATGTTAAACCGGCAGCATACATATGACCACCAAAATTCTCTAACAAATCACTACAATGATCAATTGCTTTGTACAAATCAAATCCTTCAACCGATCGGGCAGAACCAGTAGCAAAACCCTTAGATTCAGTTAAAATTACAGTTGGTCGATAATAATACTCCGTTAATCGTGAAGCAACAATTCCAATCACTCCTTTGTGCCACTCCGGTTCATATAAAACAGTAGATTTTTTACCTTGAAGTTCTTTATTGCCTGCTATTAATTCAAGAGCTTGCTGTGTTATATCTCTATCAAAGCCTTTTCTGGTATCATTACACTTATCAATATCTATGCTCATGCTATTGGCCATGCCTTCATCTTCTGTAATAAGTAAATTCACAGCGTCTCCACCCGAGTCTATTCTTCCTGCAGCATTAATTCTTGGGCCAATTTTAAATACGATATCACTAATTGTAATTTCGCGCCCCTGCATTCCAGCCACTTTAATAATATGCTTTAAACCTACACTCGGATTGGTATTTAGTTTTTGAAGACCATAATAGGCCAAAACCCTGTTTTCTCCAATAATGGGAACAATATCAGAAGCTATACTTACAGCAACCAAGTCTAGATATTCATAAGCTTTGTGGTAATCAATTTTATGTCGCTTACAATAAGCCTGAATAAATTTAAATCCCACACCACATCCTGAAAGATTTTCATCCGGATAGTTACAATCCTTTCTTTTAGGATCTAAACATGCAGCTGCATCAGGTAAGGTATCACCCGGAGTGTGATGATCGCAAATGATAAAATCAATACCCTTTTCTTTTGCATACTCAATTTTTTCTACGGCTTTAATACCGCAATCAAGTGCTACTACCAAAGAACATTTTTCTTCGGCAAAATAATCAATTCCCTTATATGAAATACCATAACCTTCTTCATACCTGTTGGGAATATAAAACTGAAGATTATCAAAATATTCTGATAGAAATGAATAAACTAAAGAAACAGATGTTGTACCATCAACGTCATAATCACCATAGATAAATACCTTTTCATTATTTTCTATGGCTTTGTCTAAACGGTCAATGGCCCTATCCATATCTTTCATGAGGAAAGGATCGTGCAAATGCTCATAATCAGGACGGAAAAATGCCTTAGCCTCATCAAAAGTCTGAACTCCTCTTTGTACCAAAAGATTAGATAAAAACCTGTCGATATTTAAAACGCTCGACAGGTGCTCTACCTTTTCTTCTTCGCCACTTTCTTTTATGTTCCAAGTTTTCTCCATGTGTACTATGAGCCCTAATTTGCGAGCATAAATTTTCCTAAAAAAAATGGATTTTCAAAACCTCACCCCCTAATAAATTCAAAAACAGAGTTTAAACAAAGGGTTATTTTTAATAAATAAAAGTATATATCAACAGTTTAGGTATAATTTTTAAGGTATATTTAATTTAAATACTTTTTTCAGATGCTCCCTTAAATTTTCCTTAACTGCATTAAAATCCTGAGGCTCGCCTAACTCTTTTTGAATAGATGTTACTCCTTTATCCACAAATCCACATGGATTAATATGATTAAAATAGGTTAAATCTGTATTTACGTTTAATGCAAAACCATGCATACTCACATATCTACTTGCTTTTACACCAATTGCACATATTTTACGCGCCTTACCCGGAACATCTTTATCAATCCAAACCCCTGTAGCACCATCCAACCTATCGCCCTGAATTCCATAATCAGCAATACAGTTTATAATGGCCTCTTCCAATTTATGAATGTAACTTTTTACCGTTAAATCCATTTCTTCTAAATCAAATATCGGATATCCCACAATCTGCCCAGGGCCATGATAGGTAATATCTCCACCACGATTACTTTTATAATAGGTTGCATTGATTTGTTTTAAAAACGCATCATTGATCAATAAATTATTCTCAACTCCACTTTTTCCTAAGGTATATACATGTGGATGTTCACAAAATAAAAGTTGATGCGTAATTTCTTTCTTATTGTCAGCATTTTCACGATTATATAATTTAGTATCAATAATCGCATTAAACTTTGATTCCTGATAATCCCAGGCTTTTTTATATTCTATAAGACCTAAATCTTCATATATTGTTTTCGTAGTCATACTCATTCGTTATTTAGCTAACTGCCCTAAGAAATAAAAGTAAACATAAATAAACTTCTATTTCAATGCATTAATATGCTTTTCAGCATGATATGAAGAACGTACCATTGGTCCACTTTCTACATATTTAAATCCCATTTCCAGCCCAATCTTTTCATATTTCGCAAATTGCTCAGGCGTAACATACTCGTGCACCGGAAGATGATCTTTACTTGGCTGCAAATACTGACCGATGGTAAAAACTTTCACTCCGGCATTATAAGCATCCTGCATAGTTTCAACAACCTCTTCCTCCTTTTCTCCCAAGCCAAGCATTATACCTGTCTTTGCTACAACGCCATTATCTGCAATATATTTTAATACTTCTAAACTTAAATCATATTTTGCCCGGGTACGAATAATTGGAGTAATTCTTCTAACAGTTTCAAGGTTATGTGAAATCACTTCAGGTTCCGCATCAATAATATTTTTTATCAGCGGACGTAATCCATTAAAATCAGGAATTAAAACTTCCTGAGTAATTCCAGGATTCATTTCCTTAACCTTTAATATTGTTTTCTTCCAAATATCAGAACCCCCGTCTTCCAAATCATCTCTATCTACTGAAGTTATCACGGCATGTTTTAACTTCATAATTTGTATCGATCTGGCAATTCTAACAGGTTCTTTAACATCAACCGGAAGCGGTTTCCCTGTTTTTACATTACAAAATTTACATGCCCGTGTACAAATATCTCCCAATATCATAAATGTTGCAGTTCCTGCTGCCCAGCATTCTGCTGAATTCGGACATTTTCCACTGGTACAAATGGTATGTAATTTATTATCTCTAATAGTTTGATGCATCCATTTATAATCGGATGTATTTGGTAACTGTATTTTTAACCAATCTGGTTTTCTTGTTTTAATTTGCATATCACTCTTCTCTCTCTTTTATTCCAAAAATTGTATGCTGTAAGTATTAAAAATTATCAAAATGCTCTTTATTAAACAAATAATCTTAATAATTACGAAATACAATCTTAATCATTTTATTATAACTCAGCTATGAATTTTATTAGTATTTACATTAATAACTCATTGTTTAATTGGTAAGAACAATAAAAAATAAGTTAAAGTTCACTAACCTCTTCTTTTTATAACTTCATTATTAATTGTTAATGATTATCTTTGCATCGATTTTTCTATATTTTTTTTAGAAAAACATTATTGCTATCTCCTTGATTACATGATTTTGAGGCATTCATTTTACAAGGAGAATATTTAAAAATTCATATTGAAAATATAAGAATGAGCACCGTTGAACTAAGCGAACAGGAGTTGATAAGACGTAATAGTCTTGAAGAATTAAACAAATTAGGAATTAATGCATTCCCTGCAGAAGAGTACAAAATTACTCACTACTCTGAAGATATAAAGAAGCTTTTTGCTGAAAACGAAGAGGATTCAACTTTAAAAGAAGTTTCTCTTGCAGGTAGAATCATGAGTCGCCGCATTATGGGTAATGCTTCGTTTGCTGAATTAAAAGATCAACAAGGGCGAATTCAAGTATATTTCCGACGTGATGACATCTGCGAAGGAGATGATAAAACCATGTACAATACTGTATTTAAAAAGTTATTGGACATTGGTGATATTATTGGTATTAAAGGATATGTATTTAAAACTCAAATGGGAGAAACTTCTATTTATGTTAAAGAGTTTAAAGTACTTACAAAATCATTAAAACCACTTCCTATTGTAAAAGAAAAAGACGGTAAAGTATATGATGCTTTTAGCGATGCGGAGCAAAGATATCGTCAGCGTTATGTGGATTTAATCGTTAACGATCAGGTTAAAGATACATTTCTTAAAAGAACAAAGATCATCAACACCATGCGTAACTTTTTTAATGAAAAAGGTTACCTGGAGGTTGAAACACCAATATTACAATCAATACCAGGAGGAGCAGCTGCTCGTCCATTTATCACGCATCACAATGCATTAAACATTCCTTTGTACTTACGTATTGCAAACGAGCTTTATTTAAAAAGACTAATTGTTGGTGGTTTTGATGGAGTTTATGAGTTTGCCAAAGACTTCCGTAACGAAGGTATGGACAGAACTCACAATCCTGAGTTTACAGTAATGGAAATTTATGTTGCTTATAAAGATTATAAGTGGATGATGGATTTTACTGAAGAGATGATTGAAAGAGTTGCTCTTGCCTTACACGGAACTACAAAGGTTACATTAGGTGATAAAGAGATTGATTTCAAGCGTCCATTCAAACGTATTTCAATGATTGACTCAATTAAAGAGCATACCGGAATTGATATTAACGGAATGAACGAAGAGCAATTATTTAAGGTTTGTGAAGATCTTGGTGTTGAAACAGATCCTTCAATGGGTAAAGGAAAATTAATTGATGAAATTTTTGGTGAAAAATGTGAAGGAAACTACATTCAGCCAACTTTTATCACTGATTATCCTGTTGAGATGTCTCCATTGTGTAAAAAACACAGAGAGAATCCTGAATTAACAGAACGTTTTGAGTTGATGGTAAATGGTAAAGAATTAGCCAATGCTTATTCTGAGCTTAATGATCCAATAGATCAGCTTGAAAGATTCCAGGATCAATTAAAACTTTCTGAAAAAGGGGATGACGAAGCTATGTTTATTGACATGGATTTTGTTCGTTCACTTGAATACGGTATGCCTCCTACATCAGGTATGGGTATTGGTGTTGACCGTTTAGCTATGTTAATGACAAATCAACAATCCATTCAGGAAGTACTTTTCTTTCCTCAAATGAGACCAGAGAAGAAAGTAGAAAATGATGGAGAAGAAAAATATATTGAATTAGGTATTCCAAAAGAATGGGTTGAAGTCATTCAAAAATTAGGATACAAAAAGGTTGATCAGCTTAAAGAGTTAAAACCTACAAAGCTGCATCAGGAAATGTGCGGTTATAATAAGAAAAACAAATTGGGATATAAAAACCCAAGCCAGGACGAAGTAAAAAACTGGTTAGCTTAATATTTTAACACAGAATCACATTTTAGTTGCGGATAAAAACTAATTATGGACGAATCATCTAGAGTAGGAATAATTGGAAGTGGTAGCTGGGCAACAGCTATCGCCAAAATGCTCATGAACAATGTTCTTGAGATGAATTGGTATTTCCGAAATCCTAAACACATCAAAAAGTTTAGAAAACACGGACACAATCCCAATTACCTGACTAGCGTTGATTTTATTACTGATAAAATACACTTTTACTCAGATATCAACCAAATAGTTGAGGAAAGCGATGTATTAATATTGGCCGTTCCTTCTGCATTTTTAAAAAATGCTTTAAGTGAACTATCCGTTCCTCTAAAAGATAAGATTGTTATTTCTGCAGTAAAGGGCTTAATACCTGATGAAAATATGATCATTGGAACATTTTTGAATACGTTCTATAATGTTCCATTAGAAAACATTGGTGTTATATCAGGTCCATGTCACGCAGAAGAAGTTGCATTAGAGAGACTATCATATCTTACTATTGCATGTCAGGATGTTAAAAAAGCAAGAGCCTTTGCTTCATTTTTACAATGTGGCTATATAAAAACAAGTGTTTCAGACGATATATATGGTACTGAGTTTTCTGCAGTATTGAAAAATATAATGGCTGTTGCTTCCGGAATTTGCCATGGAATGGGATATGGAGACAATTTTCAGGCCGTACTCATGTCAAACGGAATTCAGGAAATAAAACGCTTTGTTGATACAGTTCACCCTATAACACGAGATATTAAGAGTTCTGCCTACCTGGGAGATTTATTAGTTACCGGATATTCACAATTTAGCCGTAATCGTACTTTTGGTACAATGATAGGCAAAGGATATTCTGTAAAATATGCGCAGATGGAGATGTTAATGGTAGCAGAAGGATATTATGCTGTAAAAAGCATTAAGGAGATTAATGAAAAGTATAAAGTTAACATGCCAATAACAGATGCGGTATATAATATCATTTATGAGAAAATATCACCAAGCATTGAAATTCGTTTGTTAACAGAGAATTTAAGATAATTCAAAATCCTTATTCATAAAATTCTATTTACGATGGAAAACTTAAAAATTGATATCTCTAAAACTTTTGACTTCGTTTCAGAAGAGAAGGTTGCAGGATACAAAAGCGAGATTGCATCTCACCTTAAAGCTTTACAAGAAAAAACAGGCAGAGGTAATGACTTTTTAGGTTGGGTTAACCTTCCTTCAAGCATTGACGATGCCCAGCTTTCTGATATTGAAGCAACAGCTGCAAAACTTAAAGCAAAAGCTGATGTAGTTGTTGTTATTGGTATTGGTGGTAGCTACCTTGGAGCAAGAGCTGTAATTGATGCATTATCAAATAGTTTTGATCAATTAATTACTGATAGAGAAAACCCAGTAGTAGTTTACGCTGGTCAAAATATTGGCGAAGATTACACAGCTGAACTTCTTGATTTATTAAAAGATAAATCATTTGCATTAGTTGTGATCTCTAAATCAGGAACAACTACAGAGCCTGCACTTGCATTCCGTTTATTAAAAGAGCTTTTAGAAAGTAAATATTCTAAAGACGAAGCTAAAGAACGTATTGTAGCTATTACTGATGCTGCTAAAGGAGCATTAAGAACGCTAGCAACCCAAGAAGGATATAAAACTTATGTTATTCCTGATGATGTTGGTGGACGTTTTTCTGTATTAACACCTGTTGGTTTATTACCAATTGCTATTGCCGGAGTTGATATTAAAGCTCTTGTAAAAGGTGCACAGGATATGGAAAAAACTACTGCAGAAGAAGCTGAAAATAGTGCAGCGGCAGTATATGCAGCAGTTCGTAATGAGCTATATAAAAACGGTAAGGGAACTGAAATTTTAGTGAACTACCAACCTAAACTTCACTTTGTTGCTGAATGGTGGAAACAATTATACGGCGAAAGCGAAGGTAAAGAGAACAAAGGTATTTTCCCTGCAGCTGTTGATTTTTCAACAGACTTACACTCTATGGGTCAGTGGATTCAAGAAGGTGTTCGTAACATTTTTGAAACAATCATCACTATTACAAAACCAAACAGAAAAGTGGTTATTCCTACTGATGAAGCAAATCTTGACGGATTAAACTTCTTGGCTGGAAAAAGAGTTGATGAAGTGAACAAAATGGCTGAACTAGGAACTTTAATTGCTCACGTTGACGGTGGAGTACCAAACATTAAAGTTGAGATTCCTGAATTAAATGCATACTACCTTGGTCAATTACTATATTTCTTTGAAATTGCCTGTGGTATGAGTGGTTACATATTAGATGTAAATCCATTTGATCAACCAGGAGTTGAAGCTTATAAGAAAAACATGTTTGCGCTACTTGATAAACCTGGTTTTGAAGCTGAATCAGCAGCTATTAAAGCAAGATTATAATTTCAAACTAGATAAACAAAAGGCTCGAATAGTATTATTCGGGCCTTTTTTGTTTCTAATCCAAAGTTCTATATACAATTAAACCTAACAACTATATACCAAACTTGGAAAGAAAAGCATATTTAAATGCTTTTTAAACTTAGATTATTCATTTTCTAAAGGTATTATCTTCGTAAATAACCGAAGAAAAACCGAAGAAACTCCGAAGAAAGTCCCTGGATAATTCCTTTAAATCCTATTTTCATTACATCTCTGTTCCATACCTTTTATATCGAACTCAGGTTAATTATATACAGTAATTTAAATTCTATTATTTATGATGTAATACTTATATTTAAGACGCTTAAATCATCTTGTTTAATTATTCTATATCTTATGAAGACAAATCAAAAAACTATCCTTATTATTTCTTTATTGCTTTTTGTAACAAGCATTATAGCAAAATCACAGAACTATAAAGTTACAATTGACAAACCGGTAAACGGAACTATTCAGTTGGAGCCACAGATTCCTGCAGATGGCAATGTAAAAGCCGGTACACTTATTAAAGTAACCACTAATCCCCAAAAAGGATTCGCATTAGATGCAGGCTATTATTCCATTCCCGGAATGTGGGGACAGGCATATGCTGAGTTCTTTACAAAAACCTTTGAGGTAGAGGTGAATCAGGATATTCATATTGGAGCATCATTTATTGAATCAAAAGAAATCAGTAACATCAATATGATTCAGAATGTAGTTTATGCTCAACCAGGTAAAAAGCCTTTAAAATACGATGTATTTTCACCTAAAGGAGCCAAGAAATTACCTTGCATTGTCATTATTCACGGAGGTGGATGGTCATCGAATAATGAGGATGTAATGAGAGGATTAGCCAGAGAACTAGCCAGGGACGGCAAATATGTGGTATTTAGTATTGATTACAGATGGGTTAAGAAATTAGATGGAGATGAAACAGCCAACACCATGAATGTATTAATAGAAGATGTTTACGGTGCTATTGCTCATATTATTGAACATGCTGATGAATATGGTGCTGATCCTACTCGTATTTGTTTAACCGGAGACAGCGCTGGCGGACATTTATCAGCTGCAGCTGCTGACATGCCTAATAAAATTGGAGATGCTGGTTTTGGATTGACTGAAGGTGTATATGAATTTAACCCAACATACATTCCCAACAATAAAACTGTTGAAGACATAAAGAAAGAGCTTGTAGCTTCAATTAAGGCTGTAGCGCCAAGTTATGGTGTTTTTAATGGAGATCGCTTAATGCAATTTTATAATGACTCAACACTAGGAAATCATTGGGGATATGAGATAGCGCCATTAACTAACATCCCCAAGGCCTCTGAAAGAAAAATTCCTCATTACCTTACAAGAGGAACTAAAGATTTTTTAATAAAAGATGCCGAAGTTACAGATTATTTGAATGCATTAGTTGAAGCAGGACAAAGAGTTCAGTATGTACAAGTTGGTGGTGCTGGTCATGCTTTTTTTGACTGGAAGCCAGATCAAAAAACTAAAGATACTTTTTACAAATATGGAGTTTATTACGCAGCTGAAATGGAAGCGTTTTTTGATTCTATAGTCTATTAACCTGAGGTCAAAATAAAAAGTGCCATTCATAATAATTACGAATGGCACTCCTATATATTTTGTCTCTTATTATCTTATATAGTAGACTTAAACTGCTCCAGGAATCGAACATCATTCTCAAAGAACAACCTGATATCTTTAATTTGATATTTTAGCATAGTAATACGTTCTATACCCATACCAAAAGCAAATCCTGTATATTTTTCACTATCAATATTTGAATATTCCAATACATGTGGATCAACCATACCACAACCTAAAATCTCAACCCATCCTGTGTATTTACATACATTACAACCTTTACCACCACATAGTGAACATGAAATATCCATCTCTGCAGAAGGCTCTGTAAATGGGAAATAAGAAGGACGTAAACGTATTTGAGTTTTTTCACCAAACATTTCTTTAGCAAAATATAAAAGCGTTTGTTTTAAATCTGCAAAAGAAACATTCTCGTCAATATACAAACCTTCTACCTGGTGAAAGATACAGTGTGCACGAGCAGAAATAGCTTCATTACGAAATACTCTTCCCGGGAATATTGAACGAATTGGAGGTTCGTTTTTTTCCATTACACGAACCTGCACAGAAGAAGTATGCGTACGTAATAATACATCAGGATCTTTCTCAATAAAGAAGGTATCTTGCATATCTCTTGCAGGATGCTCTTCAGGGAAGTTTAATGCTGTAAACACGTGAAAATCATCTTCAATTTCTGGTCCTTCAGCCACATTAAATCCTAAACGTGCAAAAATATCAACAATCTCGTTTCTAACAATTGATAAAGGATGACGACTTCCCAGTTTCATAATTGTACCCGGAAGTGTTAAATCAACACCACTTTCTTTTACCTGATCATTAGAAAACTGTTCTTTTAAATTATTTATAAAATCAGTAGCTTCCTTCTTCAAAACATTGATTACCTGTCCAACTTCACGCTTTTGCTCATTAGGAATTGTTTTAAAATCATTAAATAATTCAGAAATGATTCCCTTTTTACTTAGGTATTTAATTCTTAAATGCTCTGCCTCTTCAGCACTTGAAGCGGTAAGTTGTTTAATTTCTTGTTGTAAAGCCTTTATCTTATCAAGCATTGTTGATGTATTTTTGTTTAATTTTTTGAATTGGCAAATTTAATAAAAGGAAACTATAGATTAATAGGAATTGAGCAAAAGATACAAGAAAATGGATATTAACCTACAAACACCGATTACGAATTACTTCTTAACTATTTGAATGTTTAAAACTCTAACATCAGTTACAGGGCGATCTTCACCATATGTTTTAAGAGCTGCTATTTTATCAACCACTTCCATCCCTTTGGTTACTTCTCCAAAAACCACATAATCCCCATCTAAATGAGGAGCGCCACCTTGCGAAGTATAGACATTCCTCTGTTTAGCTGAAAATTTTATTCCTTTTTCCTTTTCTATTTTATCGAGCTCACCTTCTTTAAAAACCCGTCCAGAAACAATATAGAATTGCGAACCATCCGTCTTATTTTTAGGATTTCTGGATTCAGGTAGTTTTGACATGGCAATAGCTCCCCGCTTATGAAATTTACCTGGAACAATTTTAGTATCTAACATATAGCCAGGCCCCTGCCATCCAACTACATCATCTTTATCGGCATATTTACTATCAGCAGCACCTGTTTGAATTAAGAAATTAGTTAACACCCTATGCACCAACAAACTATCATAATACTGATCACTAACAAGTTTTATAAAATTGTCTCTGAATACCGGTGTTTCATTATATAACTTAAATTCAATATCTCCCATTGTGGTAACCATCTTAAAACCATTAATCGTTTTATACGATGGATAAACTTTGTTGCTTTTGGTTCTCAGTTCATAAACCGATGTTGCCTGACGTTGCTGTTTATTACTTAATTCCTCAATTTCAGAAACAGGAATTAAAATAGAAGACTCCTCCCCATTAGCTGTTTTTGTTTGCACCATACCAACAATATGATGCATAAAAGTGAAAGCAGGCATTCCGGAAAAACCAGGTTTATCCAAATGGTAATACACGAGAGAATCTGTACTCACTTTCTCACCAACATCAAATTTAGGGGCATATAGTTTTTTTGATTTTCGATAGAGCCCTGCAATAGAATCAGGTATCTCAATAATTGCTTTATCCAGATGGATATAGTTTAAATTTTCCATCCATGATTTTAAAATCACTAAGTTCTTTTCTATACTATATGCAGTATAACCTGCTATATCATTAAAATCTTCAGTTCCTACAGCAGCTACTTTTACTTTATAACTTCCCTTTACTAAATCAAGGTTGGTCACTATTTCTTTTGACCCTATATAAAATCCATAACCCTTATTCAGAATCCTGGAGTAATGATCGTAGGTTTCAATTGAAACAATGCCTTTAATATTGCTTTGGTAGGAACCTTTGGGGCGAGAGTATTCCTCTTTTGAAATGTTTGATTTTGTGGAGTCAGTTTTGCAACCCACATTCATCATCATTAATAGCAAAAAACAGATGGAAATAAATAATCTCATAAACTTAGGTTTAAAGCACTCTAACTACAAGTTTTACATCAGTATTGGGTCGGTTATTTTTATCTGTTTTTAAAGAGGCAATCTTATTAATAACATCAAAGCCGCTAATTACTTCTCCAAAAACGGTATAATCATCATCAAGCTCTGGTAAACCGCCTACTGTAGTATATACATCTCTTTGTTCATCTGTAAATTCAAGCTTATTCGATAATGCATATTCAAAGGCAATTTTTTCTTTAATAGCTCTCAACCTGTTATTAAATTCCTTTGGATTTTCCTTTTTTAATTTCTGAAGTTCTTCTTTATAGGGCACATAAAACTTCTTTTTAAGTTTTATTTTAATTGGGTTATTAACTGATTTTTCAATTAGGTCTAACTCCTCATTAGTATACTTTTTTCCCTGAACTATATAAAACTGGCTGATATCAGACATTTTAAAATGATTGATATCCTCAGGTTGACGTGGCGCACAAATGGCTCCTTTTTTATGAAATCTATTTTCTCTGAACTCTGAATCAATCACAAGTTTGGAACTTCCGTACCCAATCATGCGACCAGGTGCTGCATTTCTGGAATCAGATGAGCCTCCCTGAATCACAAAATTTTTAATTACACGATAAAACAATGTTCCATCGTAATGTCCTTCATTAGCTAACTTAACAAAACTATCCCGGTGTTTAGGCGTATCATCATAGAGCATGATTTTAATATCGCCCAAGTTGGTTGAAATAATAACTTTTTTAGTTTGACTCTCTGATTTTACAAAAAACAACAATAAAACAAATAGTATTAAACTACTACGCATACCTTTTTATTCCTTTATAATTTTCACTTTCATTCTAATATCCTTCAACGGTCTATCCCTTGCATCAGTTTCCTGATAGGCAATTGCATCCACTACTTCCAGACCATATTTTTTACCGAAAACTGATTTAATCTTTTCAATCCAGTTTTTTTCTTCAATAACCTCTCCAAAAACCGTGTAATTGGTATCCAGGTGCGGAACTCCTCCTATAGTTTTATAAACTTCTTTTACATCTTCCGGAAACTCAAATTCAGGTTGCTCTGAATATTTTTGATTTACAATAGCCATTATTTGCTGTTGCAACTTCATAATAGCATCCTCATCGCCCTGCATTTGAAGCATATTTAAAGAGTCATTATATTGCTGCAAAACATCATTAAAAATAGCACGTCTTTTACTATCTCTTATTCTGTTTTCAGCTTTAACTAAATCGTTATCATCAAACACTTTTCCCTGAACAATATAGAACTGAGATCCTGAGGATGCTTTTTCTGGATTGACCTGATCGCCCATACGAGCTGCTGCCAATGCACCCTTTTTATGAAAATATTTTGGAAAATTAAATTCAGCAGGAATAGTATAATCCGGACCACCTTCACCCAAAGCAGCTCCAGCTTCAGCATTTTTCGAATCCGGATCTCCTCCTTGTATCATAAATTCCTTGATTACCCGATGGAACAATGTACTATCTAAATACCCTTCCTTTGCCAATTTGATAAAATTATCGCGGTGCTGTGGCGTTTCATCATAAAGCTTGATTTTTATATCTCCAAGATCGGTTTGCACCAGTACAATTGTACCTGCTGATTTAGGCGAACATGAAGAGAATGTAATAACTATTAAAGTTATAATAGACAATAATATATTTTTGCTCATCGTAATTATAAAATATTAAATAAAAGGTATGCTTTGGTGTTCTATCTTATTCTTTGAATGGTATTAACCTGAGCTCTTTAATTTTAATTGAACCCAGGTTATTATTAATTATTCTATTTGAATTAAATTTATTTACAACTTTTCCTCAAAGTAAGAAATCATGGCTTCTTTTAAAATTGCTTCTCGTTTTGAAGGCAAAAGTTCTTCCATATTTTGCAATACTTTAAATTGAGGCCATCCTTCATCATCAACTCCGGTTTGCTCATAAAAACCTTTGTGCTCAAACATTTTACATCTGGCTAAATTAATCATATCCATTTTCTCCTCCTTTGAATATTTCATATAGCCCTTACCTAACTCCTGAATTCCAATTAAAAATAAAAGAAAGTCAAAATCAGCAAGCACCTTAAATCTTTTACTTACTTTCAGTAGTAACTCTTCCCAGTTATTTGTTTCACTCATACACTTTTACCAATTAATGGATATGCTCATATTTTTAAGCATAAAAAATAAAAAATCAAATTTAACACTCTCATACTATTTAACTCCTTAATTCACTAACATTTTTATCCTGTTAATAAAATTATAGCACTTAAGTAAAAAAAAATGTTTATTTATGTGGTGTAAATTCTTAAACACAAAAAAATAATCTTAATTATGAAAAACATTTTTATTTACCTTACCTTTTTCTTAATGAGTTGCGGTATTGCACAAGCTCAAAAAATCACACTTGAATCAGGTTCTCTTGATGCCTTAAAATCTGAAAAATCTTTTAACATTGCCTACGATTACAGCGAAGTTTCTGTAGGTAAATTCAAATCTGAGGATGATTATATCAATAAAAAAGTAACAGATTATAATGCAAAAGAGCCTGGAAGAGGGGATCAATGGAAAGAATCTTGGCTTGCTGATAGAGATGCCAGATACAAAGTTAGCTTTGAAAAACTAATGAATAAATATTTAGAAGATGAAGGTGTTTCTGTAAGTGACGAAAATACAGATGCCAAATACACTTTCATTCTTAAAACCACTTTCATTGAACCAGGATTTAACATCCATATCACCAGAAGACCAGCAATGATTAACGTTTTATTTCAATTAGTTGAAACAGCTAATCCAAGCAACGTTCTTTTTGAACTAAAATCAATCAAAAATCCAGGTAATTCATTCGGTGGATATGATTACGATACTGGTGTAAGAATTCAAGAAGCTTACGCAAAATGTGGCAAAGAACTAGCTAAATATTTGCTTAAAAAAGCATATTAATTTCAAATTATAACAGGCTCACAATATTATCCTTGTGGGCCTTTTTTATATCCTAAAGCAAGCCATTAAAATATTAATTCTTCACAGCTTCAAACTCAATTACAGACCCCACCCCCTGATGTCCCGGTCCTTCATCTAACTCCATCTCCTTAGTTCTGCATTTAATTACTTCCAAACCACTAAAGTCTTCATTTAGCAATTCTTCGGAATACAGCATATTAACATCTTTAGGTCCGCCGCTTGAGTATTTCAATTGTTCTTTTGTAAATCCAACTATAAAAATTTTGCCTTTGGGCTTTAATAGCGATATTAAATGTTTGTGTATTTTTTTTCTTAACATTTCAGGCAAATGAAAAAATACCAGGGCAATAGAATCAAAGGATTCTGATTTGTAATCAAATGTTAATATATCTCCTAATGAATAATCTATTTTAACATTACTTTTTTCGGCCAATTTAATGGCTTTAACCATACCTATATCACTTTGATCAATTGCTTTTGCATCCCATCCTTTTTGAGCTGCATACACCATATTTCTACCTTCGCCTTCTCCGGGAAATAAAATAACACCAGTCTTATTTCTATCAATATAGTCTTTCAATAACTCATTTGGTTCTATCCCATATACGTAGTTATCAGTCGAAAACCTATCGTTCCAAAATTCTTTCATACTAATAAATTGATACTATTAAATTAACCAACAGAGAATATGTGGTTTTGTTTTAAAGGGGTATAAAAAAAGAAAAGACTTGTGGGCAACAAGTCTTTCATTTTCTTTTGGATTTTTTTTATCTGATTTAAGGGAAAAGGGTTTATTTTCCGACTGCTAATATAGTATATTTTTGTATTTTTTAACATGTTTTTAATAATTATTTTCATTTTCAATAAAAATATTTCGTGAATAATTCATTTTTATCCATAAAATCACCATTTACGTAGGTATGATTTATTAAAAAAAGAAAAAAAGAAATACATTAAACCTTTTACTATTTTTACTATCAAAGATTATAGCATATCAATTATGAGATATAGATAAGTTCGATAAATAAAGATTAATAATATGAAGATTTATTATTTAATTATATGCCTTTGGCTTTGTATCATAGGAAATACAGTGGGACAAGAGGTAATTAAAAAGAAGCAGGATGCTACTCCACCTAAGATTGAAATTAAGGCTAATAGCAGATCACAAATGGCTGTTACACGCGATAATTATCATCGAAGAAGGGATCTACGTTACATCAAAATGAATAAAAAGATGAGAATGAATAAGAAAAAAATGATTTCTTATCATAATTCTCAGATTAAAAATGCTCAACTAAAAAAACGAGAAAACATAAAAAGACAGAATACTGCTGTACAAAAACGCAGAAATGCCATTCAAAAGAGAAGGCTAGAACGACAAAAGCAATTAAGAAACAGAACCCGATAAAGGCTACAACATGAACACTATAAAATTTAGATTCGTATTCTTTGGGCTTTTGATTTCTATTGTATCTTTTGCTCAAACTAATATTGACCAATTAATTAAAAAAGGAAATAACTTGCTTGATAATGGTGAATACGAAAAAGCGATCAACACTTTTTCAGAAGCCATTAAACTTGACAAGAAAAATCCTGATTTATATTTTTATTTAGCGAATAGCTATTTTGATAATGGCGATTACCAAAAAGCTATTGACAATTATAATGTATGTATTCAAAATGATAATTCCTATAAAGATGCCTTCTACAATAAGGCAAATGCCTGGTTTGAATTAAAAGAATACACAAAAGCAATCACCATTTTTAATACAATTATTGAAATGGATCCTGACTATTACGATGCTTATTTCGACAAAGGAAATGCACTTTATGAATTGGGATTATACGAAGAAGCCATAGAAACATTTAATGCAGGCATTAAAATAAATCCTGATTATGAATTTGCCTACTACGACAGAGCCAATGCCTGGTTTCAATTGGGTAATTATTCTGATGCTATTCTAGATTATACAGAAGCTATTGAGCTCAACAATAAAATTTCCGATTTTTATTTTAATCGTGGAGTTGCGCATTTTAATATGGACGATAGAGATTCGGGATGTGCCGACCTAAATAAAGCTGCAGAATTAGGTGATGAAAATGTTGATATGTATTTAATGGAGTTTTGTAATTAATCATTTACCAGGATAAAAAATAAGTTAATCCAACATTTGTAAATGAGGTCCAGTCCTCATTTACATAAGTAGGTTGGTTTAATGGTTTATACAACGAAAAACCAACATTTAGCATAAAACTACCCCACTGATAATAAACCGGCAGCGAAAATCCTAAACTACTTATATTAAAAGAACTCTGCTCTTTAAATAAATCAGATATAACCAGATCAGTATCCAGTTTAGATATTTTTCTGTAATAATAAGGTCGACGACTTATAATTCTACTAATCAATCGATCTTGCATATCCTGTGGGTTTTCAATAGATTCAAGCAACTCTCCCACCGTTTCATCAGGATTATTCTGCGAATACTCATATAAAAAATAGTAATTACTATAAGCTTCATCATTATAATAATCAATGCTATTGGCAAACAATATAAATGAAGGTTGAATACTCAAAGTATTATCTTTTATTAATACATTATCTATATCAATATCTACTCCTGTTTGAAATGAGGCATATATGTCATTTGCATTACCAGAATAATATCCAAAATCTAAACTGGCGTTCCACCATTTAATATCGCTGTAAGTACTTACATTAAACAGATCGCTATAATTAGATTTTAGTGCATTGGAATTTTCACTGAATTCGTAATGGGTATAGTTTACAGATCCGATTAACCACGAAGTAATATCTAAATCATAACCTAAAGACATACCATACTCCTGTGTGGATGTAGTATTACTTTCATCGGAGTTTGCTATGTTAGAAAGATATAAAGAAAGGTTGAAACCAGATTTATGATAATAACTTACAAAAACAGAGCTGATAGGTTGTTTACTATATATACTCGTTGTTCCGTTTAAACTATTATTTGAAGTATAATCTATTCCTGCAGCAAATGATGAAAATTTAAGATCTATGTCATCTTCTTTATCTTGAGACAAAACAGATGTACCACAAATAATTCCAAGTATAAATAGCATTAAAATCTTCATAACATTTTATTTGCAACACAAACATCTGCTATAAGGGAATATCGTTAACCAAAAAACATATATCCAATGACTATTGATGCAATAATTCCCGCTAAATCTGCAATCAATCCACATCCAATAGCATGACGTGTTTTTTTAATTCCTACCGAGCCAAAATAAACAGCAATAATGTAAAACGTAGTATCCGTTGCTCCCTGCACTGTTGATGCAATTTTTGCAGCAAATGAGTCTACCCCAAAATTCGGATTACTAAAAAGTTCGAGCATCATACCCCGAGCACCACTCCCACTAAGTGGTTTCATTAACGCAGTTGGCAGGGCATCAACAAATCGAGTATCTAAATTAAAAAATACAAATAATGACTTTATTCCATCAACAACAAAATCCATAGCTCCTGAAGTTCTGAACAAACCAATGGCAACTAAGATAGCAACCAAATAAGGTATAATTTTTATTGCAATCTGAAATCCTTCTTTTGCTCCCTCAATAAACGCATCATAAACATTAACTTTTTTGCGGATAGCTGCTAATAGAAAAACAATGATGATAGAAAATAAAATCACATTAGAGCCTACTAATGAAATTGATTTAATTTGGTCTTTAGGAAGAGTTGACAGCCAATAAATTAAACCGCAAACAAAAGCGGTTAACCCTCCTAAATAAGACAAAATTACTTTATTCCATAGTCTAATCTTTTGAACAAAGGCAACTGCAATAATACCAGCTAAAGTGGAAAAAAAGGTTGCAAGCAATATTGGAATAAAAATATCAGCCGGATTGGCAGCTCCAAATTGTGCCCGATAAACCATTATACTTACAGGAATAATAGTTAAACCAGAAGTATTTAACACCAGGAACATAATTTGGGCATTACTAGCTGTATCTTTTGATTGATTTTCATCTTGCAATTGCCCCATTGCTTTAAGCCCCATTGGAGTAGCAGCATTGTCTAGCCCTAGCATATTGGCAGAAAGGTTCATCATAATTGTCCCAAAAACCGGATGATCTTTAGGTAAAGATGGAAATAATCTGTTGAATAATGGTCCTATCAATCTGGAAAGAACCTTTACTACACCACCTTGTTCTCCAATCTTCATAAACCCTAACCAAAGAGATAAAACTCCTGTCAGACCCAATGAAATCTCGAAACCAGTTTTTGCATTACTAAAAGTTGAACTCATCAAATCCGGGAATATTTCCATATCGCCAAAAAAGATGAGACGAACTAAAGCTACAATGAATGATATAATAAAAAACGCTATCCAGATATAATTCAGAACCATGTCAAAATCCTAATTAAAAGGTTCTTTTTACGGAATCATCACCCTTATACTTTTCATGAGGAGCTCCAAATTCTTTACAAGAAACTTTATCAATAGGTACTTCCCAAATCTTTACGTTACGTATTGCTGGTTCAGAATAGGTAAACTTTTTATCTGAATATTGTTCCATGATAATATTTAAGGCTTCTTCCTTTTTCGCCATATCTTCCTGAAAAACAACCTTTCCCCATGCAACTACACTTTTTGATTTCATACGGTAACTACATGCTACTTCTGGATGTTGAAAAGCCAATTCATGGTCTGTACTAAAAGTCACACAGATGTTATTGTTGTTATTTATTGCATCAATAACTCTACCTCCCGGAGCAGAGTGAAGATAAATCACATTGTCTTTAAACCCAAAATTCATTGGCAATACATAAGGCACATCTCCATCTATAACTCCCACAAAACAAACATCACATTTCCTTATTATATTTTCAATACGTTCATTGTTTAAATGCTCTACTGTTTTCATTGTATATATTTTTTTGATTTTCTTAATTAAACGATGGCCCTGTTACCTAACTCTTTCGAAAACAAAGTCTGCAGTTGTTGCAATCTACTAATTGTCTTCATTAATTCCATTAGCTTTTCTACGTCTTTAGATTGCTCAACTATCTTTAGCTCGTTTCTTTTTTCCTCTAATAAACGCTTAACTTTTTTAAGCTTTAATTCATTAAGTAATTTAGGTACTATTGCATGCAATAAATCCTCTTCATTCCAATTGCCTTGCCCAAATTTAGTGTGAATCTTACTTAAAGCATGCTCTTTTGACAATAAATCAGATGCGATTTGATTCACTTCAGGGTCCATATAACTTACATAAAACTTAGCCGATTCAAAACCGTCCTTTGTTTTATTGTCCTCATACAACTGAAATATTTTATTATAAACCGGATTCAAACTCTCTAATTCATCTTCTTTCAATTGACTTAGAATATAATCTCCTACAGTAATATTTTCATCAACAACTTCTTCACTTTTACTAAATAGCAGTCTTTCCCCATATTTGATCAAATACCTCACAATTTCAAGTTCCTCCACTTCAAATGGATTTTGTGAAGTAAAAGCTGAATTTGTTATTGGACTATTTACTGCAACAGGAGCTTGAACCGGCGTTTCAAATCTCTGCTTATAGCCTTCCTCTCTTTTTTTACGGGTTATTTTGCCAATTTCATCATATAAAACCTGCTCTCTTACCTGCAATAAGGTACTACACTCTTTTATATATTCGCCTCTTATAAATGCTTCTGGAATTACTGATATGGATCGAACAATATCTTGCAATAACTGTGCTCTTTTTACCGGATCATTTTTTGCATCCTCAAGAAGAATTCCTGTTTTAAATTTTATAAAGTCACCTTCATTTTCATCGATATATTTCTGCAGCTGCTCCGCATTTCTGTTTTTGGAAAAGGAATCAGGATCTTCACCCTCAGGCAACAACAAAACTTTTACATTCATTCCTTGCTCTAAAACCAGATCAATCCCTCGTAACGAAGCTTTAATTCCAGCGGGATCACCATCATAAATAATAGTAATATTAGGAGTAAAGCGAGCTATTAACCGGATTTGATCTACAGTTAAGGCTGTTCCTGAAGAGGCCACTACATTGTGAATCCCTGCCTGATGAAAAGAAATAACATCTGTATATCCTTCAACCAAAAAGCAACGGTCCTTACGTGTAATTTCTTGCTTAGCCTGAAATATTCCATAAAGGATTTTACTTTTATGATATATTTCGGATTCCGGAGAATTTAAATATTTTGCGGTTTTAGCATCCGTTTTTAAAACCCTTCCACCAAAAGCGGTAGGCTTTCCGGATATACTGTGTATAGGGAAAATAACTCGCCCTCTGAATCGATCCGCCTTATAGTTATCTCTAACTATAGTTAACCCTGTTTTTTCAAGAAACTCAAGTTTAAAACTATTTTTTAAGGCTTCATCGGTAAAAGCAGACTTTGAATCAGGGGAATATCCTAACTCAAACTTTGTAATAATATCATCTCTGAATCCACGTTCCCTCAAATAGGAAAGACCGACTGAACGACCTTCATCTGATTTATGCAGAATATCGCTAAAATATTTTTGAGCGAAAACCGAGACTGCCATCATACTTTCACGGTCATTCTTTACCTGCTGCTGTTGCGGACTAAGTTCTACGTCTTCAACATGAATATGGAATTTCTTACCCAGATACTTAATTGCATCAATAAAAGAAATTTGCTCAACATCCATTAAAAAGTTAACCGCATTTCCACCTTTACCACAACCAAAACACTTGTATATTCCTTTATGAGGTGAAACTGTAAACGAAGGTGTCTTTTCATTATGAAAAGGACAATTACCAATGTAATTAATCCCTCTCCTACGCAACGAAACAAACTCTGACACTACGTCAATAATTTGGGCTTGCGATGTTTCAACTATCCTATCTACAGTACTCTGATCAATCATTTACAAATTGTTAAAAACAAGAAGCACAAAGATACAAATAGATTACAGAAATGAAACGAGAGCTAAAATAAAGAAATGTTAGATTAACAATAAAAAGAATTAATTCGGTAATTGTTTACTGGATTTATTTTTTAAATTTGATTTGTCATGAAACATTATTACCTTAATATTGTTTACGAGGTAGCCTAATAAAATAATAAACATAGCATATTTTGAAGGAGTATTTATAATATGCTGATTCATTAGAAATTAAAGGGACATACATTGAGAAAGATAATTGATTTTTATTTAAACGGATTTAACAATTTACCAAATTGGGCCAGATCCATATGGTTTATTGTGCTATTAAAGCTTTTTATTTTCTTTTTCATTTTTAAAATATTCTTCTTTCAAAATAAATTAAAGAAAGAATTCAATTCAGATGAGGAAAGAGCCTCACATGTTATTGAACAATTAACAAACCCTCAAAAATAACAGATAAATGTTTGAATCTATTGATTTAGCTCTAGTGAACTGGTCGAGGGCACAATTTGCCTTAACTGCAATGTATCACTGGATATTTGTGCCATTAACACTTGGCCTAGGCTTTATAATAGCCTTTATGGAAACTATTTATGTCAGGACGGGAAACCCCGAATGGAAAAGAATTACAAAATTTTGGATGAAACTATTCGGAATAAACTTTGCCATTGGGGTAGCTACCGGTATTATCCTTGAATTTGAATTTGGTACAAACTGGAGTAATTATTCCTGGTTTGTTGGTGATATTTTTGGAGCACCCTTAGCCATTGAAGGCATTATGGCGTTTTTTATGGAAAGTACCTTTATTGCCGTTATGTTTTTCGGATGGGGTAAGGTTAGTAAAAGATTTCACCTGACAGCCACATGGCTAACTGCTATCGGAGCAAATCTTTCCGCAGTCTGGATTCTGGTTGCTAATGCCTGGATGCAGGATCCCGTTGGAATGCGATTTAATCCTGATACTGCACGTAATGAAATGGTTAATTTCTGGGATGTATTCCTATCTCCAAGTGCGGTAAGTAAGTTTCTACATACTTCCACTTCTGGTTTTGTGTTAGCAGCCATTTTTGTTGTTGGAGTAAGTGCCTGGTATTTGCTTAAGAAAAGGGAGGTTGCTTTTGCTACAAAGAGTATGATTGTTGCTTCAGCCTTTGGTATACTATCTTCAATTATGCTTATTGGAAGTGGTGATTCATCAGCAAAAACAGTAGCAACAGCACAGCCTATGAAATTAGCTGCAATGGAGGGTTTATACGAAGGAACTACCAATGCACCTCTAATAGGAATGGCATTAATTACTGATGCGCAAGACAAACCTCTAACTAAAGAATCAAAGGCAGAGTTTGCAATGAAAATTGAAATTCCATCTGCACTTTCATTTTTAGCTTATGGCGATTTTGATGCTTTTGTACCAGGTGTTAAAGATTTGGTTCTTGGAAATGAAGAACATGGTATCATGTCCTATAAAGAAAAAATCAAGAGAGGATATGAAGCCCAACAAACTTTGATGGCATACAAAAAGGCACAGAAAGCAAAAAGTCCTGAGTTTGCAGCATTAAAAGCAAAATTCAACGATGATACATGGATGGATAATTACTTTAAGTACTTTGGTTATGGTGCTTACTACGATGATGATCCGGAAACATTAGAAGCTAACGCTTTTAAAATGGTTCCTCCAATTTCTTTAACATTCTATTCCTTCCATATAATGGTAGCACTAGGAATGTGGTTTTTATTACTTTTTATTATAGTACTATTCCTTATTTATAAAAATAAACTGGCCGATAATAAACTAATTCTTTGGGCATCAGTATGGACTATTCCTTTAGTTTACATTGCTTCACAAGCTGGCTGGATAGTTGCCGAAGTAGGAAGACAACCATGGGTTATTCAGGATTTAATGACAACATCCAAAGCCGTATCTCAAATTGATACAGGATCGGTTATGATAACATTCTGGTTATTTGCCATCACATTTACTTCTCTACTGATTGCCGAAGTAAAAATACTAACGAAACAGATTAAAATAGGACCTAAAAAAGAAGGAGGAAAGCAATAATGTTTGGAGATTTATCACACTTAGCACTACAACACTATTGGTGGTTCCTAGTATCACTTCTTGGAGCAATTTTAGTGTTTTTAATGTTTGTTCAAGGCGGACAAACTTTGATAACTACTCTTGGTAAAACCAAAGATGAAAAAACAATATTAGTTAATGCTCTCGGAAGAAAATGGGAGTTTACTTTTACAACACTTGTAACTTTCGGAGGTGCGTTTTTTGCATCATTCCCACTTTTTTATAGCACAAGTTTTGGAGGAGCATATTGGGTTTGGATGATTATACTATTTGCTTTTGTTATTCAGGCAATCGCCTATGAATTCAGAAACAGACCAAGCAACGTATACGGGCCAAAAACTTATGAAACGTTTTTATTTATCAATGGATTAATCGGAACTATATTTATTGGAACTGCTGTAGCAACATTCTTTACCGGTTCTAATTTTTCTGTGAATGAACTTAATCAATCTAAGTGGGATACACCATTTCATGGTTTAGAAGCGGCTTTAAACCTTCATAACCTAAGTCTTGGGTTAACCGTATTCTTTTTAGCCAGGGTTTTAGCGATCCTTTACTTTATGAACTCTGTTGACCATAAAGAAATATTAGAAAGAGCTAAAAAGCATTTAATGATTAATGGAATTCCATTTGTTGTGTTGTTCCTTACATTTACCATTTGGCTACTATTAAGAGATGGTTTTGCAGTAGATCCTAATACAAAAGAGGTATACATGGAGCCTTTTAAATACTTTAACAACCTAATTGAAATGCCTGTTGTTTTAATTGGATTTTTAGCCGGAGTTGTTTTAGTACTTTGGGGTATTATATCGAGCTACTTAAAACCAAGCTCAAAAGGCATTTGGTTTACTGGTCCAGGTACAATTATTACTGTGCTAATGTTATTACTTATTGCAGGATATAACAATACTTCATTCTATCCTTCAGTATCTAATCTACAAAGCTCGTTAACTATTGAGAATGCAAGCTCAAGTCATTTTACCTTAACAGCAATGAGCTACGTTTCGTTAATGATTCCTTTTGTACTAGCATACATCTGGTATGCATGGAGAGCCATTAATGTAAACAAAATTGATCAGGAAGAAATTGAAAAAGATGATATTCACATCTATTAATAATACAAATAGAAAAATTTAGAGTATATGAAATATATAAGTGAAATTCTTTTCTACCTAAGTTGGCCAGTATTGATTGTTATTAGCTATCAATCTGTAAAATGGTTAATCAATAAGTATGAAAAAAAGGAAGCTGAACTTATTGATTCAAACAATAATTCAGAGCTATAGAACACTAAATATTACTAATTCATTAATAGAAGCCCTTGGAGTAATTCAAGGGTTTTTTTATGCTTAAAATTTTATGGGATTATGATCTATGGACAAAAACTAGCTTAATAATTGAGAAGAAAACATACAAAGCAATAACAACAGCAATACCTCCAATACCAAGCCATATTATCATTATTAAACCACTTAATAACAATGTATATTTATCAATATTCGGGAGTAATTTAAAGTTTTTAAACTTTAAAGAGAACATAGGAATTTCAGACACTAGTAAAAATGAAAAAACAGGTACAAATGCAATCAACAGCCAGTGATTGAGTATTAGATTACTTAACCAATTTTCGCCATGAACAAATACATATCCAAGTGAAGCGATAAACAGTCCGGTTGCAGTTGTGGTTAAACCTATAAAACTTTCACTCTGTCTGGTATCCACATTAAATTTAGCTAAACGTAATCCTGAAAACACTGTGATTATAAAAGGAGCTAAAATAAATACCTGGTTAACTATTTCAGCCTGAAAAAAATCAGCATTAACATCTCCAAGTATGTTTTGTTTCAGCATCATATGTAAGATTGCCATAGGAGCAAAACCAAAACTAATCATATCTGCCAAAGAATCCAGCTCTTTACCCATAGGAGAATAGGCTTTCAACATCCTTGCGGCAAAGCCATCTGTAAAATCAAAAAGTGCACCTAAAAAAATAAGTAATGCAGCAGTATCAAGCTTACCATTCAAAGCAAAAAAGGCAGCTAATGCACCACATAAAAGATTTAAACTCGTAATAAAATTAGGAATATGATTTTTTACCGACATTGTTATCAACTTTAGAAAACGAAATTAGAAAAGTTTGAGCTGAAAAAAAATCGCATTTAAGAAATATTAATCCTAAATGCGATTTCAATATTTTATTCGCGCTAATTAACGAATCATACAATTAATCGAACTGACGTTTCATAAACCAGAATTCAACTAATGACAAACTCAAGTTAACACCAAAATAATTTTCAGTTATAATATCTCCTCCTCGAGTACCTCTTCTACCGTAATTTAAATTAATATTAAAATACGATCTACTATTACGCATTGGGATTCCAACTCCCACATTTACTCCTGCATCAATAATTGAGTTACCTTCTACTTTAAGATATGAATCTTCAATATATCCCCCTACCTGATACAAGAATGGGTTCGCATTTTTTGTTTCTCTATTTCTATATTCTCCACCAAAACTAAAGCGATGGCTATCTTTTAAATTAGCAGCTTTGCTAGAGTATATAACATTACTCCATTCCTGAAATCTATAATCACAAGCTAATTTTAAGCCTCTGCTATTGGCCCAGGCAATACCTCCTGCCATATTTGCAGGAACTTCATAATCATCACCGTCATCTAACTCTTCACTGATTCCAGCACCACTTGATGAATATGTTTCCACAGTTCTGGAATTTGCTAAATCAATTTGTGGACGATAAGTTGCACCTAAAGTAAACTCATTATCCTTTACTTTAAATTGATATTGAAAACCTGGTTCAAAAGCAAATTGCTGCACGTAATCAGAATAGTTTACATTTAACGCTCCGATTTCTGTTGATGCAAAAACCTCAGTTTTATCTATACTCCCAAATAAATAAGATATTTTCAATCCTAATGCAAAGTTCTTTGAAAAGGCATATGCATTTGACAAATATACCTCATTAACACCACCAGTTCCTGTATATTCTTTAACTACAGAAGTATTTGAACCTTGTATATCCGTTGTTGTTGCAACATTATATCCTACCGATGAAAACTGTGATAACCCAAAGTTAGTAAACACTCTATTAGAAGAACGAAAAGCTAAGGAGATGTTATGTAACCCACCTGAAATGGCGTTTCCACTTCCTTCATTGGTATCATAAAAAGTCTTATTTATTCTTAATCCTAAATCTATAAGCATATTTAAACTATCAATGCCTGTTAAAGATGCAGGGTTTAAAGTATTAATAAAATTATCAGATTTGATGGCAAGTCCTGTTCCTCCCATACCCTGGTTTTTAACCAACCCGGAATTATTAATGGTTCCAACGCCAAATGTAGTATACGACGATGGTGCACCTGTTTGAGCTGATACCGTTAATGGAAGAAGAAATATTGTTAATAATATAGATATATATTGAATTCTTTTAGTCATAATTATCATCTTAATAATAATATGTATATAGTCTTAATTTAGGTTGAAAGTCTTTATTATTATGACCTCCAAATGAGATACTGGTTAATTTTGATGCCATATCTGTTGATGATAAACCTATCAAAAATGAAAAATCGTCATCATATATTCCATCCAAAAACTCAGCAACAAACTGACTGGTAATATCTACTGTATAATATTCATCCTGTTCTTCATCAACAGCATTATCAAACAAATACATATAAGATATATCCGAATTATTACTTGCAAGAATTAACTGACCTAATTCATTCTTTTTACTTGACTCGTATACAAACAAGCGATTAGGAAAGTCATTATATTCATCTTCAGTATAATCTAAAGGCATTAAAACAAGTTCAGCCTTTATGATTTGATTTAAAGCTGGTAACTGTTCAGCCCTTTCTAAACCTGGAAAATCAATTTTTGCATAAATCCCAGTTCCTGCCTGAACAAAACACTTATCATCGGTATCTGCACTTGACAGATTAACCTCCTGGTCAAATAATCCATTTAATAATGATCCATTACGATCTGTTTCAATGCTATTAAATTGATATACAGAATTACCTTCTGCCTTTAAATAAATCTCTTTATCTACTCTTTGGTCAAGCGTTGTATGATAAAGTAATTTAATACTACATGAATCAGTAGCATAGCCAATTACAGATTGATTAATGTTTCTGTTACTTTTTAACATAACTCCTTTAAAGTAGTCATAAAAATCAGAAGCTACAGTAATATTATCATCATCATTCTGAAGCATTTCAAATAGTTCTCTACCAAAATCATCATCCAAAGGTATTTTAATGGTATCAGAATTCGTTACTTTAGGAACAACAGTATATTCACCTAAAATTCGTTTTGTAGTGACTCTGGTTGTATTATAGAAATCATATCTGGTGCTTCCTACTTTTTGATCTCGTTTCATCTCTTCTAAATCAGAAGCCACTTCTTCAATAGTAAAAGAATGCGTTACCGTAGTATCTCCTAAATAGTAATCGTTATATTTTATACAAAACTCAATACCATCATAAATGTCATCTTCATCCAAATTAATTCTACCCGGCGAAGATATTCTAAAAACAGCATCTGAATGTATTTGACCGAAATCCGGATGATTAAAACTTCCAACCAATGCTTCGCCTGATTGAGAGGTTCTAACTGAATCCATAATTACCGTACTTAACTTTACTGAAAAGGTATCAATCATCATAATACCCGCTTCCCCATCTATATATTCTTCTCCCATGGGGGTAGATATTTCATCCAAACTTTGATCGCCACATGAAAAACATATTGCGATAATTAAAACACTAAATATAAATAAGTATTTATGCATCTTTAATAGATATTTAATTTTCTAAAACACAATAAACATATTGTGCTTTAAATAAATCTTAAAAAAATAACGACAAAGGTGCAAAAAAAATTGTATCCTCCAACACTCAACAACATTCATTGCCCCTGTAAGCCGGAATTAATTTTAAGGATTTTTATTACTTTAAGATAATATGTCTATATTAGCGCAGAATTTTACAGGTTAGTAAGCAAATATCTTATACCGTTTAACTTAAAAGTTAATTTCAAGTTAAAGTTTTTTTTCAAAAACAATATTTAGTTTATTAATTGTAGTATCGCAATGAGAAAATTTTAAAATAATAATTTGAAACAAAAAACAATGATCAAGCAGTCAATATTTTTTATCACAGCGCTATTATTAAGTAGCTTATGTTTTACAGGTTGTTCTGATGATGATGACGATTACCTAGGAAACTGGGTTGAAATGGGTGATTTTAGTGGTAAAGTTAGGTCACATGCTGTTACTTTTACTATTGGTGATAAAGTATATGTAGGTACAGGATATGACTATGATGATGATGAAAAATTCAGCGATTTTTGGGAGTTAACAATTAATGGAACTTCTTTCCAATGGAAGCAAATTGAAGAATTTCCAGGTCTTGCAAGAAACAGAGCTGTTGCCTTTTCATCAGGATCTAAAGGTTACGTAGGTTTAGGTAGCGATGATGACGATAACAAACTTAAAGATTTTTGGGCATACACACCAGGTACAGGATGGACAGAAGTTACAGCTGAATTTCCAGGAAGTGCTCGTAGAGACGCAGTTGCTTTTTATGTAGATGGTAAAGGTTATGTTGGAACAGGTGAAGATGATGATCTTGGAAACTTAAATGATTTCTATTCATATGATCCTAGCAGCAACACATGGACTTCTATTAGCTCAGTTCCTTATAAAAGAAGAGCTGCTACTACTTTCGTGTTAGATGGTTCAGCTTATCTAGTAAGTGGATTAGATAACGGTGTTTCAAGAGATGATTTTTACCGTTACGATTCAACCAACGACGCATGGGTTGAATTAAATAAAATCTCTGACTTCACTGACTCTAGTTTTGATAACGATTACGATAACACTATTCAAAGATATGATGCTGTTTCATTCACAATGGGTGGAAAAGCTTATTTAGCTACAGGTAGTGCAAATCTTGAAACATGGGAATGGGATCCAATGACTAACAGATGGAAACAAAAAACAGATTTTGAAGGAGCAAGTCGCTATGGTGCAATTGCATTTTCTTTAAACGATGTTGGTTATGTTATGACTGGAGGAAATGGTAGTTACTCATTTGATGACATGTGGTACTTTGAGCCATATGAAGAATATGAAAACAAAGACTAAGACCTTATTATTCTTTCTTTTGTCTGTTTGCATATTTAGTTGCAAACCCAAACAGAAAGATTCAAATATTGAATACCTCACCTTTGAGGTAGAAAATGGTTGGGGTTACGACATTAAGATAAATGAAAAAACCTTTATTCATCAAGATGTTATTCCAGCCATTAACAAATCAATACCTTTTAATAGCAAAGAAGATGCAGAAAAGGTTGCTAAATTGATTATTGAAAAAATAAAGAAAAAAGAAATGCCTCCTGCCGTATCTAAAAAAGAGATACTACAACTAGGCATTAATACAGATTCTTAACGGAAATCAATATAACAAAGCCGGATTGTTTCATTACAAATCCGGCTTTTTTTATCCCCCTATCTAAATTAGGGACTGCAAACTACTCTATAATAAAAATTACAACAAATTAACAATGATAATTTGCAGTTTTAAAAAATACACCTACATTTGTATTCGAAAATAAACAACATGAGAAATTTAGTACATCATCACGGACATCATTATAATCTACCATAGGTGGGCCGGGATTGTTGTATGTTATAAAATATATAAAGAGGGCTTGCCATTATGGAAGCCCTCTTTTTTTATTTAGGCAAAACTTTAAAAACAATATTTAAGTAATTGAGAAATGGAAAAACTAAGAATTGCATTACAAAAAAAAGGAAGACTACACGATGATTCAATGCAGCTATTAAAAGAAGCTGGAATAAAATTTAATACGGGAAGCAGATCATTAGTTGCACAATCACCAAGTTTCCCAATTGAAGTATTGTTTTTAAGAGATGATGATATTCCTCAAACTATTGCTGATAATGTAGCAGATATAGGTATTGTAGGCGAAAATGAAGTTGAAGAAAAAGACTTTAAACTTTCTATTGCAAAAAGATTAGGTTTTAGTAAATGCCGTGTTTCATTAGCAATTCCAAAAGCTGATGAATATAGCGGTCCAGAATACTTTGAAGGAAAAAAAATAGCAACTTCATACCCTGTAATCTTAAAAAAGTACTTCAAAAAAATGAATATCAACGCTGAAATTCATGAAATAGCAGGTTCTGTTGAGATTGCACCAGGAATAGGATTAGCTGATGGTATTTTTGACATTGTAAGCTCTGGAAGTACACTTGTTGCCAATAGATTAAAAGAGGTTGAAGTTGTTATGAAATCGGAAGCTTTACTAGTTGAAGCTGATGGTCTTTCTGATGAAAAAAAGGCTCTGTTAGAAGAACTTTTATTCCGCATCAACTCAGTAATGGCAGCGAATTCAAACAAATACATTCTATTAAACGCTCCAAACGACAAAGTTGACGAGATCGTTAATATCTTACCTGGAATGAAGAGTCCTACAGTTTTACCTTTGGCAGAAAAAGGATGGAGTTCAATTCACTCTGTAATTTCAGAAAAAAAATTCTGGGAAATCATTGGTAAACTTAAAGAAAACGGTGCAGAAGGAATATTAACCTTCCCTATTGAAAAAATGATTCTATAATAAATCATCATGCAGGTATTTGAATATCCACAAAAAGAGGAATGGGCAGACCTTTTAAAACGCCCGGAAAATGATTTAAGCGGTTTGTTTAACAAGGTACAAACCATACTTGATGAGATAAAGAAAGATGGAGATACTGCAGTTGTTAAGTATTCAGAAATGTTTGATGGATATGCAGCTAAAGAGATATTGGTATCAAAATCCGAAATTGATAATGCATGTATAAATGTATCATCTCAACTTAAAGAGGCTATATATAAAGCAAAACTTAATGTAGAAAAATTTCATGAGGCACAAATCGTTCCAGAAAGAGTAGTTGAAACTATGCCAGGAGTTATTTGTCGCCAGAAATGTGTTCCTATTGAAAAGGTTGGTTTGTATATCCCAGGAGGTACTGCTCCTTTGTTTTCCACTGTTCTAATGCTTGCTATTCCAGCAAAAATTGCCAAATGCAAAGAAATTGTACTTTGTACACCTCCCGGAAAGGATGGAAAGATTAATCCTGCAATTTTATATACTGCTTCACTGGTGGGCGTAACCAAAATTTATAAAATAGGTGGTGTTCAAGCAATTGGTGCAATGGCCTATGGTACGAAAATGGTACCTAAGGTTGATAAAATATTTGGTCCTGGAAACAGTTTTGTTACAGCAGCTAAACAGCTAGTTAGCCTAAAAGATGTAGCCATAGATATGCCTGCAGGACCTTCAGAGGTTGAGATATTAGCTGATGAGTCTGCAAATCCGGCATTTGTTGCCTCTGACCTACTAAGTCAAGCTGAACACGGAGTAGATAGTCAGGTGATATTAATAACAAATAGCAAAAAGCTTATTACTGAGGTTGAAACAGAATTAAGCCAACAGTTAGAGCTCCTCCCTCGCAAAGAGATTGCAACAAAAGCCTTGGATAACAGTCGTATTATTTTATTAAATAGTACTGCTGATATGATTGAAATGACAAACAGTTATGCTCCGGAGCATTTAATTATTGCAATGAATGAGGAAGATGCTGTTGCTGATCAGATAACAAATGCGGGAAGTGTTTTTGTAGGCAATTACACTCCGGAAAGTGCAGGTGATTATGCATCTGGCACTAACCACACACTTCCAACACACGGTTATGCCAAAGCTTATAGTGGAGTTAATCTGGATAGTTATTTAAAGAAAATAACCTTTCAAAAAATTTCACCTAAAGGTCTTAAGGAAATTGGTCCCTCAATAGAGCAAATGGCCGGAGAAGAGCAATTGCATGCTCACAAAAATGCGGTCTCCATTCGTTTAAAATCTCTAGAGTAGATTTATAATATTTTAATCTCTTATTCTCGGTATTATAATAAATATCAGAGAATAAGAGACCTATATACAGTAGTGCATTTCAATTGTCAATAATTGCTTTTTATACAAATATGAAATCAATAGATCAATTAATTAGACCCAATATTAAGGCTTTAAAACCATACTCTTCTGCAAGAGATGAATTTTCCGGAGAGGAAGCTATTTTTCTTGATGCCAATGAAAATCCCTTTAATCAACCTTATAATAGATATCCTGACCCATATCAAAGAAAACTAAAAGAACAGATTGCCCAAATAAAAAATATTCCATCGGATTATATTTTTCTTGGAAATGGAAGTGATGAAGCAATCGATTTAGCATACAGAGCATTTTGCGAACCCGGTGTGGATAATGTTGTAGCTATTGATCCTACTTATGGAATGTATCTGGTTGCTGCTGACATCAATAACATAGAAACTCGAAAAGTAAAACTTACTGCTGAGTTTGATCTTAATGTCAGCGCCATTTTAAATGCCACTGATGCAAATACAAAACTATTGTTTATTTGTTCGCCTAATAATCCAACAGGAAATAGCTTTAATGCTGAGGATATCATCTCAATCATAGAAAATTTTGAAGGTATAGTAGTATTGGATGAAGCATATATTGATTTTGTTCCTGAAAAAAGTTTTATTCCCAAATTAAAAAAATACGCAAACCTTATCATTCTTCAAACCTTTAGTAAAGCTTGGGGTATGGCTGGAATAAGACTGGGTATGGCATTTGCAACACCTGAAATCATAAGTATTTTCAATAAAATCAAATATCCTTATAACATAAATATCCTTACACAAAAAACAGCTTTAGACTTGTTACAAAATAAGGATGACATGGATAAATGGGTAGCAGAAATTATAGAAGCAAAAGCTACCATGAAAGATAAACTTAAAGAGTTTTCATTTATACACAAAATTTATCCATCTGATGCCAATTATTTATTAGTAAAAACTGATAATGCAAAAGGAATATATAATTATCTGGTTGAGCAAGGAGTAGTGATCAGAGACAGATCATCAGTAGCTTTATGCGAAGGTTGTTTAAGAATCACAATTGGTTCTACAGAAGAAAACAACGGGTTGTATGCTGGACTAGAAAAATATTCAAAGACTATTAATTGTTAATAACTTAATGCATGAAAAGAGTACTTTTTATTGATCGTGACGGAACCATAATAAATGAACCTCCTGTTGACTTTCAGGTTGATAGTCTTGAAAAACTTGAGTTCTATCCCGGAGCCATTTCAAACCTAAATAAAATTGCATCAAAGCTTGACTTTGAGTTGGCAATGGTAACTAATCAGGATGGTTTAGGAACAGACTCTTTCCCGGAAGATACATTTTGGCCAGCACAAAACAAAATGCTTAAAACACTTGAAGGAGAAGGTATTGTTTTTGATGATATATTTATAGATCCATCTTTCCCTTGCGACAATTCTCCGGCAAGAAAACCAGGAACTGCAATGCTCACAAAGTATTTTAGTGAAGACTACGATTTAAAAAATTCATTTGTTATTGGAGATCGAATTACAGATGTTCAATTGGCTAAAAATTTAGGTTGTGGAGCTATTTTTCTTGCAGACAAAAGTGCCGAGGATGAAATCAGCAAAAATGAGTTAACAGATACATGCAAACTCATTACTACAAATTGGGATGAAGTATGCCGCTATTTGTTTTCTAAAGAACGAACTTCAAGTGTAGTCCGTAAAACATCAGAAACAGATATCTCAATTCAATTAAATCTTGATGGTTCAGGAAAGTGCGACATTAGCACCGGTTTAAATTTCTTTGACCATATGCTTGAGCAAATTGGTAAACACTCTGGATGCGATTTAACAATAAAAGTAAATGGTGATCTTCATGTTGACGAACATCACACAATTGAAGATACAGCATTAGCATTAGGACAAGCATTTAAAGAAGCTTTAGGCGATAAACGAGGTATTGAAAGATATGGTTATTGTCTTCCTATGGATGAGTGTATGGCTTTAGTTGCTTTAGACTTTGGTGGCAGACCTTGGCTGGTTTGGGAAACCGACTTTAAAAGAGAGATGGTTGGAGATATGCCAACGGAAATGTTTATGCACTTTTTCAAAAGCTTTTCTGATGCTTCATTAAGTAATTTACGAATACAGGCAGATGGAGCAAATGAACATCATAAAATAGAAGGTATCTTTAAAGCTCTTGCAAGAGCAATTAAAATGGCCATTAAAAAAGATGTATTTAATGACACGTTACCTAGCACAAAAGGTGCATTATAACAATCTAGATTGACATTTGATTAAAATTTTATAAGGTGATTGTATTAAAATATTTATTAACTTTCACCTTATTTGTTGATTGATTTAAATGGTGTAAATGGCTGGCATTAAAAATAAAACTGGTTTTCCTTTAATTAACACAGGGTTACTACCGCGAGAAGAGATGTTGGAAGTAAAAAGAACCCAGAAAAAATTAGTAATTGGGATTCCAAAAGAAAAATCAAAATTTGAAAACAGAATAGCTTTAACGCCTCAAGGTGTTGAATTGTTGGTTGAAAAAGGGCACGTAGTTTTATTTGAAACAGGTGCCGGTGAACCTGCAAACTATTTTGACAATGACTTTTCTGAATGTGGAGCTACCATTGTACAATCCAGCAATGAAGTATTTAAAGCAGAAATTATACTTAAAATCTCACCTTTTACTGATGATGAGATTAACCTGCTAAGTTCGCAACAAACTATCATCTCTTTAATTCAACTTAAACAACAATCTCGCGAATTAATTCAAAAGATGATGAATAAGCGTGTTAACGCTTTAGCATTTGAATTGATAAAAGATAACAATGACTGCTACCCTATTTTACGCAGCATGAGTGAAATAGAAGGAGCAGCAGCTATTATGATTGCCAGTGAGTATTTAAGTAAAGCTCATAATGGTAAAGGAGTTCTTCTTGGAGGAATTACAGGTATTTCTCCTGCTGAAGTAGTTATTTTAGGTGCAGGCACTGCTGGAGAAAGTGCTGCCCGTGCAGCCCTAGGTTTAGGTGCAACAGTCAAAGTATTTGATAATTCCTTTAAAAACCTCAAAGACCTTCAGGATAGTATAGGACAACGAGTTTTTACATCGGTTCTTCACCCTAAAGCGCTTACAAAAGCGCTGAAATCAGCTGACGCTGTAATTGGAAACCTAAGATACTTACAATCAGGATTAAGTTATTTTGTAACAGAAGACCAAGTAAAGCAAATGAAACCAGGTTCAATAATCATTGATCTTGGAATTGGACAAGGAGGATGTTTTGAATCATCAATATGTACAGATTTTGCTCACCCTGTATTTAGAAAACACAATGTGATTCATTACTGTGTTCCTAATGTTGCATCGCATGTTTCAAGAACTGCAACTATTGCTCTAAGTAATATTTTTGCAGAAATGCTACTGCAGATAGCTGATTCAGGAAGCATTGATTCTCTAATTAAAGAAGATGCCGGATTTAGTAATGGTGTGTATATTTATAAAGGCATCTTAACCAACCACTACATTGGAGAAACTTTTTCGCTGCCATCTAAAGACATTGGCTTACTAATGGCAGCCTTCTGATTAGTCTGCGAATTTAGGTATTTGTAACTTAAACATAGCACCTTCGGTTTGATTTGGTTCAGCCCAAACCTTACCTTTCATAATCTCAACATACTTTTTAACAATGCTAAGTCCAATACCATTACCTTCAAACTCTCTGGTATTATTGGTATCTGCTTGTCTGAATAAGTCAAATATAACTTCCTCATCCCCTGATGGAATACCTATACCTGTATCTTTAATAAAGAATTCATAATAATCATCATAAATCAAATAACCAATCACGATTTCCCCTTCACGAGTAAACTTAATTGCATTATCTAACAAATGTTCAAATACTTTAGTAAGTGCTTCTTTATGAGTATATAATTTATCACTACCATCATTGGCATCTAAAAATAATTTTAATGAAATTGGCTTTTTACATGCACTGATTTCTGTAGAAAAATTATCATATACAGCGTTAAATACTTCATTAATTGCCACCACTTGTTTAGGCTCTACATAAGCCTTTGCCTGTAACTTAGAAATATCAATGATAGCATCCATTACTCTCATTAACTGATTTCCGTTTTGATGCACTATATCTAAATATTCTGATTTTTCTTCACTACTTAGATTATTAGATCTTAATAATTCTGTAAAACCTATAATCGCATTCATAGGAGTACGAATTTCATGACTTAAATTTGCCAAAAACGATGACTTAAGCATGTTACTTTCCTCAGCTTTGAGCTTGGCATCTTTAAGATCATTATTCATCTTATCTAATTCCTTATTCTTCCTAATCAACTCTTCTTTAAAGACTAGCAACTCAAGGTTTCTACGTTTAAGTTCACGCTCACTTTCCATATGCTCCAATTCTGATCCAATACGTGAAGAGAACATATACATTAAGGATTCTTGTCTTTTTTCATTGATTATAGGTTCGACAAATAATGCAGTCAACACACCGATAGATTGCATATTTGAACCATATAAAGGAACTGCCAGATACGATTTTATATCTTTCCCTTGAAAATGCTTATTCAGGTTATCGCTACTCTTTATGTTTTGTAAAAAAGTAGAACATTTTTGCTCAATAACTTTCTGACATAAACTCCCTTCCATAGGAAAGCTAATAGGGGATAATATATCATTCCTGTCACAAAAAGCCACACTTTCTAAAAGATTTTCAACCTCATTTACTCTGGCAATGAAAACATAGTCTGCACATAAGTGTTTGTTTAATTTCAGAATGGTAGAGTTAAAGAACTCCTCACCAACACTTTGTTTTTCAGGACTAAACAAATCTTCAATGCACGAATGCAAATCATCATCAAACTCTATCTTACTCTTCTTCAATATTTTATTCTGGCTTCTCAAAACAATTCTTTTTATTTCTTTTAATAAAAATGAAATTTATCCCTCTATTACTATTACCTACTACGAAGAAAAAAAAAGGTTCCCTAATTACACTATTTTTTTGACAAGCATCCATATTTAATAGTTAAATGAATAGATTTTTGTAATTTTGACATCCTTATAAAATGTAATGTGAAATGAGTAAAGAAATTTATATATATAATACCTTATCCAGATCAAAAGAAAAATTTGAAAGTTTAACTCCTGGTAAAGTAGGATTATACGTTTGTGGACCTACTGTTTATGGTGATCCACACCTTGGACATGCAAGGCCTGCTATTACATTTGATTTACTTTCGCGTTTACTTCGACATTTGGATTATAAGGTTAGATATGTAAGAAACATTACAGACGTTGGTCATCTTGAAAACGATGCAGATGAAGGCGAAGATAAAATAGCAAAAAAAGCAAAGCTGGATGAATTGGAACCAATGGAAGTGGTACAATATTACACTGACAGGTACCATGATTACATGCAAATGCTGAATGTAAAAAGTCCAAGCATCGAACCAAGAGCTTCTGGCCATATTATAGAGCAACAGGAAGTAATAAAAAGTATATTAGATAAAGGCTATGCTTACGAAAGTAATGGCTCTATTTATTTTGATGTAAAAAAATACGATCAGGACTTTCCATATGGTATATTATCTGGTCGTAAAATTGAAGATCTGATATCTAATACACGAACGCTGGATGGACAAAGTGAAAAACGTGATTCTTTAGATTTTGCTTTGTGGAAGAAAGCCATGCCAGAACACATCATGCGATGGCCTTCACCATGGAGTGATGGGTTTCCCGGATGGCATTTAGAATGTTCTGCCATGAGCAAAAAATATCTTGGTGAACAGTTTGATATACATGGAGGAGGTATGGATCTGCTATTCCCGCACCATGAATGTGAAATTGCACAAAGCACTGTAGCCAATGGTCATACTCCTGCCAAATACTGGATGCACAATAACATGATTACTATTGGTGGTCAAAAGATGGGCAAATCGTTAGGTAATTTTATTACTCTTGAGCAATTTTTCACAGGTAACCATGAAAAATTGGATAAACCTTATAGTCCAATGACTATTCGCTTTTTTATACTGCAAGCACATTACAGAAGTACACTGGATTTTGGAAATGAAGCCCTGCAAGCTGCGGAGAAAGGTTTAGAGCGATTAAACGATGCTATATTAAATCTTGACAAAATTACTGCAACATCGGAAACGACTTTCTCTATTGAGGATTTTGAAAACAAATGTTATGCAGCAATATGCGATGATTTAAACAGCCCAATATTAATTGCAAACCTATTTGAAGGCGTTAAGCATATCAATAACTTACTTGCTGGTAATCTAACAATATCAGCTCAAGATCTTGAACACTTTAAAAATCTAATGAGACTATTTGTAAATGACATTTTGGGTTTAACCCAAGAAGAAAAAGCAGATAGTGGTACTGATAGTAAACTTGATGATGTAATGAATTTACTGCTTCAATTAAGATCTGATGCTAAAGCAAATAAAGATTGGGGAACAGCCGATAAAATTAGAAATGAACTTCAGAACCTGGGTTTTGTTGTTAAAGATAGTGCAGATGGCGCTACTTGGGAATTAAAATAAACATTATGTTGAAATATATAACGCTTGTTGCGCTTACTATTATTTTTGGATGTAACTCAAACAATGCAAAAACAAATATAGCTAGCGAAAAATCTAAAAAACAAAAGACAATTAAAATACCTTCATTTAATGCAGATTCAGCTTACCAGTATGTAGATGAACAAGTAGCATTTGGTCCTCGTGTTCCAAATACTGATGCTCATACTAAATGTGCAAATTATTTGTCTTCAAAACTTAAAGAATTTGGTGCAGATGTAATCGTTCAGGAAGCTCAGTTAATTGCATTTGACAATAAGGTTTTAAATGCCAAAAATATTATCGGACAATACAACCCTGAATTAAAAAACAGAGTATTACTATTTGCACATTGGGATTCAAGACCTTTTGCTGATCATTGCGAAGATCCTGCAAGAAGAAATGAACCTATCTTAGGTGCCAATGATGGAGCTAGTGGTGTTGGTGTATTGCTTGAAGTAGCAAGATGTTTACAAAACGACACTTTGCCAATTGGTATCGACATTATCTTTTTTGATGCTGAAGACTATGGAATTCCAGATCATCTTGATGTGCAATGGAAGCCTGATACATGGTGTTTAGGATCACAGTATTGGAGTAAAAATCCTCATACTCCAAATTACTATGCTCAATATGGAATTCTATTGGATATGGTCGCTGCACCGCAAGCAACATTTTTCCAGGAACAACATTCTTTACAATTTGCTCCTCGTATAGTTAAAAAAGTTTGGAATACGGCCAATGATATAGGTTTTGGAAACTACTTTGTGTACGATAAAGGTGGAGCTATAACTGATGATCATGTTTATGTAAACAACATTTTAGGTATTCCTTGTATTGATATTATTCAATTTGATCCTACTACAAATTCGAGCTTTGGCAGTTATTGGCACACCCATAACGATAACATGGATGTTATTGATAAAAATACTATGAAAGCAGTTGGCCAAACATTACTACATGTAGTTTACAACGAATAAACATGAAGTTTAAATTACAAGAATATCTACACCAAGATAAAGTTGAAGCAGGGTGTGACGAGGCTGGAAGAGGCTGTTTGGCTGGCCCGGTTGTTGCTGCCGCAGTAATACTTCCAAGAGGATTCAAACACCCTTTATTAAACGACTCCAAACAACTTACTGAAAAGCAACGTCAGAAATTGCGTCCTATAATAGAACAGGAAGCTATTGCCTGGGCGGTTTCTATTGTTGATAATAATGAAGTAGATGAAATAAATGTTTTAAATGCTTCTATTACCGGAATGCAAAGAGCAGTAGAGAATCTCATCTCAAAGCCGGAACATTTATTAATTGACGGAAATAAATTTAAACCTTACAAAGACATTCCGCACACTTGCATCGTCAAAGGAGATGCAAAGTTTATGAATATAGCCGCTGCAAGTATCCTTGCTAAAACTCACAGAGATGAGTTAATGGAAAATTATGCTACAAAATTTCCAGGATATGATTGGGAGAAGAATAAAGGTTATCCTACAAAAGCACACAGAGTAGCTATTGAAAAACTAGGAATTACTCCACTTCACCGACAATCATTTAAATTATTGGATACCCAATTAAAGTTGGAACTTTAAGCTCTGTTTTTCGTATTAAAAAACTAATTATCATTGTTTTTATATTAGAAACTTTGTTATTTTACTCGCTTTCCATATAATGGGGATTTTTGTCTTGTCGGGATTTTTTAAAAGATTTAAGTAAATGAGAAAATTAGTTGTACTATTCATTGCAATAGTAATGAGTCTTGGTAATACAGCCAGGGCTGATGAAGGGATGTGGCTTCTACCATTGATATCGAAGCTAAATGTTAATCAAATGAAAGAGATGGGTCTTAAGCTTTCTGCTGAAGACATCTATAGCATTAATAACTCCAGCTTAAAAGATGCAGTTGTCATTTTTGGAGGAGGTTGTACTGGTGAATTAATTTCTGATCAAGGATTAATACTTACCAATCACCACTGTGGATATGAAAGTATTCAAAAATTAAGTTCCGTAGATCACAATTATCTTAAAGATGGTTTCTGGGCAAAATCATTAGATGAAGAACTACCCGCAGAGGGTTTATCTGTGACTTTCTTAAAAAGAATGGATGATGTAACCGATCAGGTATTAAATGGTGTATCAGATGATTTATCTCTAGAAGAAAGAGATAAATTAATAGCAGAAAACACTTCTGAAATTATCAAAACTGCTTCTGAAGATAATAATTACACTGTAAGAGTTAAAGATTATTTTGAAGGCAACCAATACTTCTTGATTGTATATGAAAAATATACAGATGTAAGATTTGTTGGTGCACCACCATCATCAATAGGAAAATTTGGTTTTGATACAGATAACTGGATGTGGCCACGTCATACTGGAGATTTTAGTATGTTTAGAGTATATGCTGATAAGGATGGAAAACCAGCTGATTACTCAACAGACAATGTACCATTAAAACCTAAACACCACCTTCCTGTATCTTTAAAAGGTGTAGAAAAAGAAGACTTTGCTATGACCATTGGTTTTCCGGGAAGTACAAGTCGCTATCTTACTTCATGGGGAATTAAAGAACGCATGAATATTGTTAATGACTCAAGAATTATACCTCGTGGCATTAAACAAGATATATGGCATGAGGGTATGATGGCTAGCGAAAAAGTAAACATTCAGTATGCATCTAAGTTTAGCCGTAGCTCAAACTACTGGAAAAACAGTATTGGAATGAACCGTGGTCTGGAAAAATTACATGTAATTAGTAAAAAGCAGGCCATAGAAGATGAATTCTCAAAATGGGTAAATGCTTCTGAAAATAGAAAAAAACAATACGGTGATGTTTTAGCTAATTTGGAAACTACTTACACCAAAAGAGCAGGAGAAAAGAAAGCATACAGCTACTTGGTTGAATGTATGTTAAGAGGAACTGAAATTATTAATTTTGGAACTGGTGCATTCAGACTAAAAAGAGAATTAGCTTCAGAGTCAATAGATCAGGATAAGATCAATGCTGCTATTGAAAGTATTAAAGCAAGTATGGGTGCTTTCTACAAAGACTATAGCGTATCAACAGATCATAAAGTTTATGCAACAATGCTTAAGCTCTACTTCGACAAAATTGATAAAAAATATCATCCTTCATTTTTAGAAGATGTTGTTGTTAAGAAATTTAAAGGTGATTTTAACAAATATGCAGATTACGTATTTAAAAAATCCATCTTTGTTAATCAAGAAAAATTGGAGGCATTCCTTGCTAATCCAAAACTAAAAACTCTTGAGAAAGATCCTGTAATGATTGCTGCAGAATCAACTATTGATACCTACAGAGGCTTATACTTAAGCTTAAGGGCTTACGACAAATTAGAATCGGAAAACAACCGTCTATTCTTAAAAGGATTAATGGAAATGAATCCTGATAAAGTATTTTACCCTGATGCAAATTTTACAATGCGTTTAAGCTACGGTAAAGTAGGTGATTATGCACCTAAAGATGCTGTTATTTATAAACACTACACAACATTAGCTGGGGTAATGGAAAAAGAACAACCTGGTAATTACGAATTTGAGGTTCCTGCAAAACTTAAAGAACTATATAATGATAAAGACTACGGTCAGTATGCTGATAAAGATGGTTCATTAAGAGTTTGTTTTACTACTAACAACGACATAACAGGAGGTAACTCAGGTAGTCCGGTAATTAATGCAAACGGAGAATTATTTGGTTTAGCATTTGACGGAAACTGGGAAGCTATGAGTGGTGATATCGCTTTTGAAACTGAACTACAAAAATGTATCAACGTTGACATTAGATATGTTCTGTTTATTATAGATAAATATGCAGGTGCAAAAAATCTAATTGATGAAATGACGATTGTAAAATAATTAATTTCATAAATATAAAACTAAGGTTGGATATAGCTTATATCCAACCTTTTTTCGTTATAACTACAACAATAAGAAGAGCGAAGTTTTAATAATTGCATAATTAATTATTATATTTACTTCTATCTTTAATTACTTATTCTACTCTAAAAAAGGTATACCATATGTATCAAGCTACCGACCAGGCTCAAATCACAACCAGATTTATAAACAACACCAATCAAAATATATTTTTAACAGGTAAAGCCGGCACCGGTAAAACTACTTTACTGAGAGAAATTCAGAAAAACACTCACAAAAGTGTTATTGTTGCTGCACCCACTGGAATTGCAGCAATAAATGCAGAGGGAGTAACCCTTCATTCCTTATTTCAGCTTCCATTCGGAGCATTTGTACCAGACAACAATGCGCTAAATAATGCATCTGTAAATACACTTATTAATACACCACGAAGTTTATTAAGCAATATTAAGTTACACAAGAACAAACGTAACATGCTTAAAAAAATGGAACTCTTAATTATTGATGAAGTCAGTATGCTGAGAGCAGACATTCTCGACTCCATAGATCTGATTCTTCGATCTGTACGAAGAAACAGAGATATTCCATTTGGAGGTGTTCAGGTAATGTTTATTGGTGATATGCTACAATTACCTCCTGTTGTAAAAGATCAGGAATGGAATATTTTGGCGCCATATTATCCTAACGCATTTTTCTTTAATGCCCAGGTATTAAGAAATAATCCTCCTATCTACATTGAATTAGAAAAGATATATCGCCAATCTGATCAACGTTTTGTTGAACTGTTAAATAACTTGCGAGATAATAAAATTACCAATGATGATATTAATCTCTTAAACCAATATTACAAACCTGAGTATATTCAGAAGCCTGATGATGGAGTAATTTTATTGACAACTCATAATAGATTGGCTAACGAAAAAAATCAGAAAGCTCTAAATGAAATTACATCTAAACCTGTATTTTTTAATGCTGAGGTTACAGGAGATTTTAATGAGTTCAATTATCCTACTGATGACAAACTAGAGCTTAAACTTGGGGCTCAAGTAATGTTTACTAAAAATGACTACTCCGGAGAGCAACGATATTTTAACGGTAAAATCGGAATAATATCGAAACTGAACAAAGAAGAAATTGAAGTTAGCTTTCCTGACAAATCTGAGCCAGCTATGGTTGAACCTTATATATGGGAAAATAAAAAGTTTTCTGTAAATAAAGAAACGAATGAAATTGAAGAAGAAACTGTTGGAACCTTTAAGCAATATCCATTAAAACTTGCCTGGGCTATTACTGTTCATAAAAGTCAGGGACTTACATTTAGCAAGGCCATTATCGATGTACAAAATGCTTTTGCTCCTGGTCAGATATATGTAGCACTTTCCAGACTAAGCTCTTTAGATGGGTTAATCTTAACTTCACCAATTCCCAAAAACGGCATACAAATAGATAGTTCATTAGATGATTTTTCGAAACAAAAAAAATCAACAACAGATTTAATGCCTGTATTAGATGTTTCCTCAAAAAAATATTTCAACGACTTTGTATTAAAGGCTTTCGACTTTTCAGACTTGATGCAAGAATTAAGTATTCACATCGCGAGCTATACTAAAAGCGAAAAGCGATCAACGAAACAACAATACAAAAGTTGGGCACAAAATATATTAAACGAAACAATACCGTTAAAATCGGTTGGAGACTCTTTTAGAGTTCAAGTATATAATATCATTAAATCTGGAGAAGAGAATTATTTACAAACCTTATTAGAGCGAGTGAATAAAGCCTGTGAATATTTTGAGCCTCTAATTAAAAATATTCATGACCAAATTCGTTCAAAATGTAACGAACTTAGGGGATCAAAAGGAACAAAGGCATATTACAATGAATTGGTAGATTTATCAAACTTATACTATGGTCAATTACAATCAATATATAAAGCTCAAACACTGCTAAAATCCTCAATTGATGGAACAAACTTCAGTAAAAAACTGATTAAAAATCCAGAGTTTGGGGAAACAAGAAAAGAAGAGCCCCAAAAAAGAAAGAAAACATCGACAAAACAACCTAAGGAAAAGAAAACAGATACAAAACAAGTCACTTTCGAATTATATAACGCTGGAAAATCGATTGACGAAATTGCCAGGGAACGGTCTTTAACTTCTGGCACCATTGAAGGTCATTTGGCTCATTACATTCAATTAGGGCAACTAGATATTGCAGACTTCCTAGACAGTGAAAAATTGAATATGATTGAGAAAGAAATTCATAAACAAGATACTTTTGCACTCAATCCACTAAAGGAAAAGTTAGGTAGCAAGATTACATATGGAGAGATTAAATTAGTAGTGGCACATATGTCAAAAGATACCAATTGATAAATAAGTTGTTTTTATATCTTTAAGCAATATTTAGTAAAATCATTAGTGACAAAGCAAAAACAAAATATTCCAACATACGGACTTCAGTCTTTTAGTCACCCTCAATATGCAGGAAGACAATTTCAGGTTGAAGTATTTGATGCTAACCGCCACTTTCAGGTTAGCTATCCCCATCGTCATGATTTTTTTGAAGTTTTGTTTTTGCAAAAAGGATCAGGCATTCATGTTATAGACAGTTCAGAATATAAAATCGAACCTCCATGTGTATTTTTCATGTCTCCAGGTCAGGCTCACAAATTAGAGCTATCTAGTGACATAGATGGTTACCTTTATATTTTTGCAGCCGAATACTATCTATACGATAAAAACAATCAAAACCGACTTCTCGAATTTCCTTTTTTCTTTACCATTAACCAGGATAATCCTCCACTTCAGCTAACAAATGAATCTGACGCTCAATTTTTCAAGCAACTTTTTATTAAAGCAATTAATGAGGTTGAAAGGGATATTATTAATACAGATTTAACGCGATCTTTATTAGATACCATTTTAAACTACGCATCTTCTCTATACAAAATTGAGGAACAAAAAATTGAAAAAGGCAAAGGTCATTTACTCGTTAAACGATTTTTTCAACTGGTAGAAGAAAATTATCAAAATAACTTAAGTGTAAATCAATATGCCGAAATGTTGGCCATTACTCCCAATCATCTAACGCAAACAATTAAACAATTAACCGGAAGAACCTCAAACGAAATTTTACAAAGTAAACAGATACTTGAAATAAAAAGATTATTAATTCACACCAATCTATCAGTAACTCAAATTGCTGATGAACTAAAATTCAACGATCAATCCTACTTTACAAAGTTCTTTAAAAAAGTCACAGGCACTACACCTGGTAAATTCAGAACAAAACACACATAACTATCTATAATACTGCACACAAATAAACATTCAAGACCATAATAAAAAAAGAAGTCAAAATTACAATCCATGAAAAATACCTAAACATTGTGCTTTTGTAAATAATTATTCTAAAAAATTAGATGTTGATTTGTATCGTCATGATGTGTACCTTGCATATTGCAAAAATTCATGACACTAAACATTACAGACTTTTTACAGTTTGTATGTGTAAGTGAATTAATAAAGAAAATTATCAAATATTTTAAAATCATTACAATGGCTAATTATTTTAACACTTTACCGTTACGTGAGCAACTTAACCAATTAGGCGTTTGCGAATTCATGGATAACTCAGAATTTGCTGACGGAGTTGAAAAATTAAAAGGTAAAAAAATTGTAATCGTTGGTTGTGGAGCTCAGGGGCTTAACCAAGGATTAAACATGAGAGACTCAGGTTTAGATGTATCTTACACACTACGTCCGGCTGCTATTGCTGAAAAACGTCAATCATGGAAAAATGCTACAGAAAATAATTTTGCTGTTGGTACATATGAGGAAATGATTCCTACTGCTGATATGGTAGTAAACCTTACTCCAGATAAACAACACTCAAATGTAGTATCTGAAGTAATGCCATTAATGAAACAAGGAGCTACTCTTTCATATTCACATGGTTTTAATATTGTAGAAGAAGGAATGCAAATTCGTAAAGACCTTACTGTTGTAATGGTTGCTCCTAAATCTCCGGGTTCTGAGGTTCGCGAAGAGTACAAAAGAGGATTTGGTGTTCCAACTCTTATTGCTGTTCACCCAGAAAATGATCCAAACGGAGATGGATTAGAAATTGCTAAAGCTTATGCTGCTGCAACTGGTGGTCACAGAGCTGGTGTTTTACGTTCTTCTTTCGTTGCTGAAGTTAAGTCTGACTTAATGGGAGAGCAAACTATTCTTTGTGGTTTATTACAAACTGGTTCTATCCTTTGCTTCGACAAAATGGTTGAAAAAGGAATTGACAAAGGATATGCTTCAAAATTAATTCAATACGGATGGGAAGTTATCACTGAAGCTTTAAAAATTGGTGGTATCACAAACATGATGGATCGTCTATCAAACCCAGCAAAAATTGAAGCATTCAAAATTTCTGAAGAATTAAAAGTGATCATGCGTCCATTATTCCAAAAGCATATGGATGACATCATGAGTGGAGAGTTCTCTTCAACTATGATGGAAGATTGGGCAAACGATGATAAAAACTTATTAGGATGGAGAGCAGCAACAGGAGAAACAGCATTTGAAAAAACTCCAGCTGGTGACGTTGAAATTCCGGAACAAGAGTATTTTGACAATGCATTATTAATGGTTGCATTTGTTAAGTCTGGTGTAGAGTTAGCATTTGAAACAATGACAGAAGCAGGAATTAAAGCAGAAAGTGCTTATTACGAGTCATTACACGAAACTCCATTGATCGCAAACACCATTGCTCGTAAAAAATTATTCGAAATGAACCGTGTAATTTCTGATACAGCTGAGTATGGATGTTATTTATTCGACCATGCTTGTAAGCCTTTATTAGCTGACTTTATGACTAAAGTAGAAACTAATATTATTGGTAAAAACTTCAACGAAGGTATTGATGCAAGTGTTAGTAACAAAGAACTAGTTGATATCAATGAAGAAATTCGCTTCCACGACATCGAAATGGTAGGAGCTGAATTACGTGATGCTATGACAGCAATGAAAGCAATTATCTAATTGCCTTTCGATATATAGAAAGACCTTGAAGCCTGCTTTATATTATAAAGTGGGCTTTCTTATTAAAAACACAATATTTCAAACATTTTGTTTTAATATACAAATGACGTTTGTCAGCAATTCATTTATGCTCTATTTCTTACAGATTGATCCTGCATAATAATTCACTAATTCTACATTAATTGGTAATAATATACAATAATTAATGCAATTTTACTGACATTCTGATAGTTGAAGCGAAAATATATACATGATTTTTTTCATAATTTTTTTTGCGAATTAAAAAAAAGCTATACATTTGTAATCGTTGTTAATCAACTACGCAAAAACGAAATGACAAATAATTTTTCACTCATTCTCATTAACATTATTCTCTTGGTCATTACCAAGCAGAAGTGAGAATGGTATGTGAAATTTGAAAATATTATATTTTTTTCAAAAGGCCTTTCTCACAATCGTGATGAAAGGTTTTTTTTTATCTGTAACTGTAAGATTATAAATATACAATGAAGAATAAACTAAGAAGTGCAACAACAACCGAAGGCCGCAGAATGGCAGGTGCTAGAAGTCTTTGGAGAGCAAACGGTGTTAAGGAAGAACAGTTTGGTAAACCAATGATTGCAATAGTAAATTCTTTTACCCAGTTTGTTCCTGGACATGTTCATTTACATGAAATCGGCCAGGAAGTAAAAAAAATGATCGAAGCTCAAGGCTGTTTTGCAGCTGAGTTTAATACTATTGCAATAGATGATGGTATTGCAATGGGTCATGATGGGATGTTATATTCTTTGCCATCAAGAGATGTTATAGCTGACAGTGTAGAATATATGTGTAATGCACACAGAGCTGATGCTATGGTATGCATAAGTAACTGTGATAAAATTACACCAGGAATGTTAATGGCTGCTATGCGCTTAAATATTCCTGCAATTTTTGTTTCAGGAGGACCAATGGAAGCTGGTAAAGTGGGACAAAGAGCACTTGACCTTGTTGATGCTATGGTTATGGCTGCTGATGATTCAGTTTCTGATGAAGAAGTAAGTGCTGTTGAAGCAAATGCTTGTCCTACTTGTGGTTCATGTTCTGGTATGTTTACTGCAAACTCTATGAACTGTTTAAATGAAGCAATTGGCCTTGCTCTTCCTGGAAACGGAACCATTGTAGCAACACATAAAAACAGAAAAGCTTTATTTGAAAAAGCTGCAAAAACGATAGTTGAAAATACATATAAGTATTATAGAGACGGTGATGATTCAGTATTACCACGTTCAATTGCGACATTCAATGCATTTAAAAATGCTATGACTTTAGATGTTGCAATGGGTGGTTCAACCAATACCGTTCTGCACATCTTAGCCATTGCGCATGAAGCTGGTGTAAACTTTACAATGGATGATATTGATCAAATTTCAAGACATACGCCTGTATTGTCTAAAGTTGCACCAAACTCTCATTACCATATAGAGGATGTAAATCGCGCAGGTGGTATTTTGGGGATTTTATCAGAATTAAACAGATCCGATTTATTAGATAACACTGTAAAAAGAGCCGACGGTTTAACTCTTAAAGAAGCCATTGCAAAATATGACGTGATGAGTTCCTCAGTATCAGAAGAGGCAAAAGAGATTTATTCAAGTGCTCCTGCCGGAATCAAAAACCTTACAATGGGCTCACAAAACGCACAATATGCCGAGTTAGATTTGGATAGAGATAAAGGATGTATCAGATCTGTTGAAAAAGCTTACAACAAAGATGGTGGTTTAGCTGTTCTAAAAGGAAATATTGCTTTTGATGGATGCGTTGTTAAAACTGCAGGTGTGGATGAATCTATTTTTGTATTTAAAGGTAAAGCAAGAGTATATCAATCACAAGATGCCGCATGTGACGGTATCTTATCTGGAGAAGTTGAAGCAGGAGATGTTGTTGTGATTACATACGAAGGGCCAAAAGGTGGACCTGGAATGCAAGAAATGTTATACCCTACTTCGTATATAAAGTCTCGTCATTTAGGCGAAAAATGTGCTTTAATCACTGATGGACGATTCTCTGGAGGAACTTCTGGATTATCTATCGGTCATATCTCACCAGAAGCCGCTGCCGGAGGTAATATCGGATTAGTACAAACTGGAGATGAGATTGAAATTAATATTCCTGAAAGATCAATTAATGTATTGATCTCTGATGAAGAGTTAGCAGAAAGAAGAAAAGCTGAAGAAGCTAAAGGTGAAAAAGCATTTTTACCAGAACCTCGTGAAAGAGCAGTTTCTAAAGCCTTAAAAGCATACGCCAGCTTAGTTAGCTCCGCAGATAAAGGAGCTGTTAGAATAATTTAATTGCAAAAGCAAAACAAAGTGTATTAACACATTAAGTAAACAATTTATCATTAAGATTGTGTTATTACATTAAATAGATAAGGTTTTCAGTAAAAACAAATTATATGGAACCACAAAGCCAAATACTCATGGAAAAGAACAAAAAAGGGAAAGAGAGAATTTCCGGTTCAGAAGCATTGCTTCGATCGCTATTGTGTGAGGGAGTGGATTTAATATTCGGGTATCCGGGCGGTGCCATCATGCCAGTTTATGATGCATTATACGATTATCAGGATAAATTACACCATGTACTCACACGACATGAACAGGGTGCTGTTCATGCTGCACAAGGATACGCAAGAGTTACTGGTAAAGTGGGTGTCTGTTTTGCAACTTCAGGTCCGGGGGCAACAAATACGGTAACAGGAATAGCTGACGCTATGATTGATTCAACACCATTAGTTGTTATTACTGGTCAGGTTGCTTCTCCATTATTAGGATCAGATGCTTTTCAAGAAATAGACGTTGTGGGTATTACACAACCAATTACTAAATGGAATTACTTGGTAAAAAATGCTGAAGACATTCCAGAAGCTATTGCCAAAGCTTTTTACATTGCTTCAACCGGCAGACCTGGTCCTGTTGTAATTGATATTGCAAAAGACGCGCAGGTTGGTCAATTTGATTTTGAATACAAAAAAGTTAATCATATCCGAAGTTACACGCCTACTCCTTTGACAAAACAAGAATCAATAATAGAGGCAGCTACAGTTATTAACTCAGCAAAAAAACCTCTTGCTCTTGTTGGACAAGGTGTTATTCTTGGTAATGCAGAAAACGAATTAAAAACATTTTTAGATAAGTCAGGAATACCTGCAGCATGGACTTTATTAGGTTTATCAGCAATGTCAACGGACTATGAGTTAAATGTAGGTATGCTGGGTATGCATGGAAATATTGGTCCTAATATCAAAACCAATGAGTGCGATGTACTTATTGCTATTGGAATGCGCTTCGACGACAGAGTTACCGGTGATATTAGCAGATATGCTACACAAGCAAAAATAATTCACCTTGAAATTGATCCGGCAGAAATCAATAAAATTATTCCTGCAGATGTTCCTGTTTTAGGTGATGTAAAAGAAACGCTTCCAAAATTAACAGAGGTTATTCAGGAAAAATCATATCCTGAATGGATCAATGAATTTAAAGAGTGTGAAGATCTTGAAAATAAAAAGGTAATTTCTGAGGAAGTTATGCCTTCAAAAGAAGGTATGACAATGGGTGAAGTTGTTCGTAAAGTATCAAATGCTTTTGATGATGACGCCATCATGGTTACAGATGTTGGCCAGCATCAAATGATGGGTTCAAGATACTTTAACTTTAAACAAACCAGAAGTGTTGTAACTTCAGGAGGTTTAGGTACAATGGGGTTTGGTTTACCGGCTTCATTAGGCGCTAAATTAGGAATGCCTGATCGTGAAGTTTGTTTATTTGTTGGTGATGGAGGTTTCCAAATGACCATTCAGGAACTTGGAACTATCTTTCAAACAAAAGCTGCTGTAAAAATCATACTATTGAATAACAACTTTTTAGGAATGGTACGTCAGTGGCAGGAGTTATTCTTTGATAGAAGATATGCTTCTACAGAACTTGACAATCCTGATTTCCAAACTATAGCAAAAGGTTATGGTATTGAATCTAAATTGGTTACTTCAAGAGATAATCTTGACGATGCTATTGAACAAATGGTTAAGAGTAAAGGTTCTTTCTTGTTAGAAGTACGAGTTGAAAAAGAAGGAAATGTATTTCCCATGGTTCCAACTGGGTGTTCGGTTTCAGAAATCCGTTTAGATTAGTATTTTTTTCATTATTAAAATTGAAATCATGCAGCAAGAATTCACCTTAACCATATTTTCAGAAAATCACGTTGGCCTCTTAAACCAGGTTACAACTGCATTTACAAGAAGAAGCATAAATATTGAGAGTTTAAATGTATCCGAATCTTCATTAGAAGGAATTCATAAATTCACTATTGTTGTGTTCTCCACAAGAGAAATCATTGAAAAACTTGTAGGTCAGTTAGAAAAGAAATTAGATGTACTGAAAGTATTTGTATTTACAACTGATGAAATCATCCATCAGGAATTAGCCTTATACAAGGTACCTACAGAAGCATTACTGAACGGAAATGAAATTGAACAAATTGTTCGTCAATATGGCGCCCAAATTATGGAAGTGACTCCAGAATATACTGTAATTCAAAAAACAGGTCATAAGTCCGAAACACAAGAGCTCTTTGTGAAATTGGATAAATACGGAGTACTTCAATTCATTCGTTCAGGAAGAATTGCAATTACAAAACTCAGAACTGAACTCCTTGAAAAGTATCTCAAGAAATTAAGAACTGAGGCTAAAATCAGAGGAATAGAATCTTTTTAATAAAACCCAATAAACAGGAATGAGGTCTTTCCCGGCTTCTTCCACAAAATGATTTATTTAATTAAGTTATGGATAATAAAGTTTATATTTTTGACACCACATTGAGGGACGGAGAGCAAGTTCCTGGTTGCCAGTTGAACACTATCGAAAAAATAGAAGTAGCTAAGCAACTTGAAAAACTCGGTGTTGATATTATTGAGGCCGGGTTTCCCATCTCAAGTCCTGGGGATTTTAATTCGGTCGTCGAAATTTCTAAAGCAGTATCAAATCCTACCATTTGTGCGCTAACTCGCGCAGTAAAAAAGGATATTGAAGTTGCTGCTGATGCATTAAAATTTGCAAAACGCGGAAGAATCCATACAGGAATTGGAACTTCACCTTATCATATTTATCAAAAATTAAATTCAAATCCTGATGAGATTATTGAACGTGGAGTTGCCGCTGTTAAGTATGCTCGTCAGTTTGTTGATGATGTTGAGTTCTACGCAGAAGATGCAGGAAGAAGTGACAACGAATATTTAGCCAGAGTAATTGAAGCAGTAATTGCTGCAGGAGCTACTGTGGTAAACATACCTGATACAACAGGATATTGTTTACCAGGAGAATATGGTGAAAAAATTGCTTATCTAGTAAATAACGTTCCTAACATTGATAAGGCTATTATTTCTACTCACTGTCACAACGATTTAGGTATGGCAACTGCCAATACACTTTCTGGTGTTATTAATGGTGCTCGTCAGGTAGAAGTAACTTTAAATGGATTAGGTGAACGTGCAGGAAATACAGCTTTAGAAGAAGTTGTTATGGCAATTAAAGCACATAAAGACCTTGATTTTGTTACAGAAATTGATGCAAAACAAATTATAAAAACAAGTAAGTTAGTATCTACTTTGATGCGTATGCCTGTTCAAGCAAACAAATCAATTGTAGGACGTAATGCTTTTGCTCACTCATCAGGTATTCACCAGGATGGTGTATTAAAAAATCGTGAAACTTACGAAATTATTGATCCTGCTGATGTTGGTGTAAAAGAATCTAGCATTGTACTTACTGCTCGCAGTGGACGTGCTGCTCTTAAACATAGATTAGAAGTTCTTGGATACAAACTTGATCAGGAAAAATTAGATCAGGTATACAAAAACTTCCTAATTCTTGCTGACTCTAAAAAAGATATCGCTGACGAAGATCTTGAAGTTTTAGTAGGTCACGAGAAAAAAGAAGAAAGAGTTCTTAAATTAGATAACCTTCAGGTTATTTGTGGTAAGTCATGTATTCCTTCAGCAACTGTAACGCTGAACTATAATGGTAAAATCATGACAAAAAATGCCATTGGTGACGGTCCTGTTGATGCTGCTTTTAAAGCGATTAGAAAAATGATTCCTACAGAAGCCATTCTTGAGGAATATTTAGTACAGGCAGTTACAAGAGGATCTGATGATATTGGTAAAGTACACGTTCAGCTATCATTAAATGAAAGAACCGTACATGGTTTTGGTGCTAACGTAGATATTCTTACAGCTTCAGTTTGGGCATATTTAGATGCATTGTCTAAAATAATGTAAGAGACTTTTAGGTATTAGGCAAGAGACTTTCAGACAAACAGGTCTCCTATCTCTGTCTCATATCTTATCTGAAAAATGAATTAATAACTTATAAATATTAGAAAATTGGCAGGGAAAACGCTTTTTGACAAGATTTGGGATATGCACGAGGTGAAGACCATCGAGGATGGTCCTTCAGTATTGTATATCGACCGTCACTTAGTACACGAAGTGACCAGTCCACAAGCATTTGCAGGTTTAAAAGCTCGTGGAATCACAGTATTCAGACCGCAAAACACATTTGCAACTCCTGATCATAACATTCCAACAATCAACCAACATCTTCCTATCGCAGACGAAATTTCTCGTTTTCAAGTTGATACATTAACTAAAAACTGCGAAGATAACAATGTAACACTTTTCGGATTGGGTCATCCTAAAAACGGAGTCGTTCATGTTGTTGGTCCTGAAAATGGTATTACTCAACCAGGAATGACAATTGTTTGTGGAGATAGCCATACTTCTACTCACGGAGCCTTTGGTAGTATTGCCTTTGGTATTGGTACATCAGAAGTTGAAATGGTACTTTCAACACAATGTATCATGCAACCTCGTCCAAAAACAATGAAAATTAACATTGAAGGTGAGTTAGAAAAAGGTGTAACTGCTAAAGATTTAGTATTATATGTTATTTCAAAACTTACTACCGGTGGTGGAACAGGATACTTTGTTGAGTTTGCTGGTTCTGCAATTCGTAGCTTAAGCATGGAAGGACGTATGACTGTTTGTAACATGAGTATTGAAATGGGTGCTCGTGGAGGATTAATTGCTCCTGACGAGAAAACAATTGAATACGTTAAAGGCAGAGAGTATGCTCCTAAAGGTGCTGATTGGGATGCAGCAGTTGCTAAATGGAACGAGTTATATACTGATGAAGATGCTGAATTTGATAAAGTTTATGACTTTAAAGCTTCTGATATTGAACCAATGATTACCTATGGTACAAACCCTGGTATGGGAGTTGGCATCACTCAAAATATTCCTACTTTAGATACTATTGATGCAGGTTCTCAAAAAACGTATTTAAAATCTTTAGAATACATGGGATATGCTCCTGGAGAAGCTATGCTTGGTAAAAAAATTGATTGGATTTTTGTTGGTAGCTGTACAAATGGACGTATTGAAGATATCAGAACATTTGCAAATGCTGTAAAAGGCAAGAAAAAAGCAGATGGCGTTACTGCATGGATTGTTCCAGGATCTCACCAGGTAGAAGATCAAGCTATTGCTGAAGGATTAAAAGATATTCTTGAAGAAGCTGGTTTTGAATTACGTCAACCAGGATGTTCTGCATGTTTGGCAATGAATGATGACAAAGTTCCAGCAGGAAAATATTCAGTATCTACAAGTAACCGTAACTTCGAAGGACGTCAAGGTCCAGGTGCAAGAACATTATTAGCTAGTCCATTGACTGCTGCTGCTTGTGCTGTTACAGGTGTAATTACTGATCCACGTACTTTATAATCATAAAAAATTTAGAAAATGCCAATAGATAAATTTGTTACATTAGAGTCAACTTATGTACCACTTCCTATTGAGAACGTGGATACAGACCAAATTATACCGGCTCGATTTTTAAAGGCTACTACCAAAGAAGGTTTTGGTGATAATTTATTTGCAGACTGGAGATATAACAAAGATGGTTCTGCAAAAGCTGACTTCGTACTAAACGATCCTAAGTATACAGGATCTGTACTTGTAGCTGGAAAAAACTTTGGATCCGGATCATCTCGTGAACATGCAGCTTGGGCTGTTCATGGTTACGGTTTTAAAGTGGTTGTTTCTAGTTTCTTTGCTGACATATTTAAGAATAACTCATTAAATAACGGTGTTTTACCAGTTGTTGTTTCAGAGGAATTTTTATCAGAATTATTTGCTGCTGATGAAAAAAATGAAGTGATTGTTAATCTTGAGGAGCAAACAATTACAAACAAAGCTACAGGTAAATCAGAATCATTTGAAATTAATGGTTATAAGAAAAACTGTTTATTAAATGGTTATGATGACATTGATTACTTAATCAGTGTAAAAGATGAGATTGAAGCTTACGAAAACAATAGAGCTTAAAAAATAAATTAAATAGCGGCATAAACTAATTATGGTTTATGCCGTTGTATTATTGGGTAATTTAATTACCTCATCTATATTTCATAAGAACCAATAATCTTATGATGTATCACTTACACCCCGATACACTCTAGAAGCATGAAAATAGAAGTAATGGATACCACACTCCGGGATGGTGAACAAACCACTGGAGTATCTTTTAACGTTGGAGAAAAACTGGCTATGGCCAGATTATTATTGGAAGAACTTAAAGTTGACCGTATTGAAGTAGCTTCTGCCCGGGTTTCTGAAGGTGAATTTGATGCAGTAAAACGAATTACGGAGTGGGCCAAGAAAAATAACTTTCTGGATAAAATAGAAGTTCTTGGTTTTGTAGATGGAGACACTTCTCTAAAGTGGATTCAGGATGCTGGTGGAAAAGTAATTAACTTACTCACAAAAGGTTCTCTTAAACACGTTCAGGGTCAATTACGAAAAACACCTGAAGAACACATGAATGACGTGGCTAAGTTGGTTGACAAAGCCGAAGAAATGGGCATTGATGTAAATGTTTATTTAGAGGATTGGAGTAATGGCATGCTTACATCTCCTGATTACGTTTTTTACGTTGTTGGAGAACTTAAGAAAATGAGAATCAAACGCATTATGTTACCCGATACATTAGGCGTTTTAAATCCGGATCAAACATTTGGATTTTGTGCAGATATGGTAGATCGCTTTCCTGATATACATTTTGATTTTCATGCACACAACGATTACGATATGGCTGTAGCTAATGTATTTTCAGCTCTGAAAACAGGAATATCAGGTATACATACAACCATTAATGGACTTGGAGAACGTGCAGGGAACGCTCCTCTTGCCAGTGTAATTGGAATTTTAAACGATCATCTTAATCTTGAAAATAATCTGGATGAATCAAAAATTACCACAGTAAGCAAGGTTGTAGAACAATTTTCAGGTCTTCGAATCCCGGAAAATCAACCCATAACAGGTTACAATGTATTTACGCAATGTAGCGGAGTACATGCCGATGGTGATAGCAAAGACAACCTCTACTTCAATAATTTAATGCCAGAACGATTTGGTAGAAACCGACGTTACGCATTAGGTAAAACCTCTGGTAAAGCCAATATTAAAAAAAACCTGGAAGAGTTAGGTATTGAGCTGGACTCTGAAGAAATGAAAAAAATTACTCAAAGGGTTATTGAACTTGGAGACAAAAAGAAAACAGTTACTATTGAGGATTTACCTTTTATTATTGCTGATGTTTTAAAGAGTTCTTCTGTTAAAGATGCCATCAAAATAAGGAATTATAACTTATCTTTGGCACACGATCTGAGACCGTTAGCTTCTATTAGCATGGAAATAAACGGTAATCGTCATGACGAAACAGCTGTTGGAGATGGTCAGTACGATGCCTTTATGAAAGCCCTTTGGAGAATATATAAGAAACTTGATAAAGTACATCCAATATTAAGTGATTATTGGGTAAGTATTCCTCCAGGAGGAAAAACTGATGCCTTTGTAGAAACAATGATCACATGGGATTATAAAGGTATTGAGATTAAAACAAGAGGTTTGGCTGCCGACCAAACACAAGCAGCTATTGAAGCTACAATAAAGGTACTTAATGTTATTGAAGAAGGTACATTGACACGTCAGGCAAACTGGAAAGAGAAATTTGAACAGTATAATAAATAATGAGATGATATAATGTTTAAAACATTGTACCATCTCAACATATAATTGTAAGTAAATAGTTTAAATAGAAATAGAGAGCATAGTTAAGTTTTTATCACTTTCCTAAATCTTTTATCTAAAACGAAATAAAATGAAATTGAATATTGCTGTATTAGCCGGAGACGGAATTGGTCCGGAAATCGTAGCTCAAGCACAAAAAGCAATTGATGCTGTTGCTACTAAATTTAACCACGAAGTTGAGTACACTTCAGCTTTAGTAGGAGCTTGTGCAATTGATCAAGTTGGAGATCCTTATCCAGAAGAAACACACGAAATCTGTATGAAATCAGATGCTGTATTATTTGGTGCAATAGGTGATCCTAAATTCGACAATGATCCAAAAGCAAAAGTTCGTCCGGAGCAAGGATTATTAGCAATGCGTAAAAAATTAGGTCTTTACGCTAATATCCGTCCTGTTACTACTTTCCCTTCATTATTAGATAAAAGTCCTTTACGTTTAGACATCGTTGAAGGAGCTGATTTAGTAGTTGTTAGAGAATTAACAGGAGGTATCTATTTTGGTGATAAAGGACGTTCAGAGGATTTAACAAAAGCCTTTGATAACTGTGTTTACACAAAAGAAGAGATTGAAAGAATCCTTAAGTTAGCATTTTCTTACGCTGGAAAAAGAGATAAACGCTTAACTGTTGTTGATAAAGCAAATGTATTAGCTACCTCTCGTTTATGGAGAGAAACAGCACAAGCTATGGAACCAGATTACAAAGACATCGAAGTGGACTATATGTTCGTTGATAATGCAGCAATGCAGTTGATTCAATGGCCAAAGAAATTTGATGTAATGGTTACTGAAAATATGTTTGGAGATATTATTAGTGATGAAGCATCTGTAATTACAGGATCTCTAGGTTTATTACCTTCAGCTTCTGTTGGTATTCACACTTCAGTGTTTGAGCCTATTCACGGATCATATCCTCAGGCGGCTGGCAAAGATATTGCTAACCCTGTTGCTACAGTGCTTTCTGCTGCAATGTTATTAGAATCTCTTGACCTATTAGATGAAGCTAAATTAATTCGTGAAGCAGTTGACAAATCACTTGAAGAAGGTGTTGTAACTGAAGATATCAGTAAAGAAAAAGCATACAAAACATCAGAAGTTGGTGATTGGATTGCAAAATATATTGCTGGTTAATTTATAATCAGTTTAATAAAATTCATTTAAAAGGATGGCTTTATACAAAGTCATCCTTTTTTTTAATAAATTAATGGTTCAAAAGATACTTCATTAAACAAACACATCAGGTATGAAAAATTTTAAAATTGTATGCTTTATTATTTTCATTTCTATTGTTTTTACATCTTGTTTACCAGGAGGCGGATCATACAATCCTGCAGAACCAGCAGGTTTCTTTTCTGGAATATGGCATGGATGGATTGCTCCATTCTCATTAATTCTTAGCCTCTTCAATAAATCTATCTCTATTTATGAAATAAACAATACTGGATGGTGGTATGATTTTGGTTTTTATATTTCTATCATTTCAGGTTTTGGAGGTATTCAGCTAGCCAGAAAGAAAAGAAAATAAACAGCAATTGTATTAAAGCTTTTTATTATCCTTTAGGTATTAATTTTTACGTTACGTATTAATATAAAAATACTGTAATCATTAACCTCTAAAAAGGCTTATTATATTTTGTATAGCTTGTTTGTAATTCAAAAATAGAAAAGTGTTTGAAACAGTTTGTTTCATCTGATTTTGCTAAAGCCCCAAATTGTTACTATTTTTCAAAAACAGAATTACGTTCAAACCACACATAATGCAATATAGATATCTAGTCCTAATAAATCTGGCTGTACTATTTACAACCTCAATCTTTTCTCAAACAACATCTCAAGAATACATTAAAAAAGGTAATGATCTTTACGACGAGCAAAAATTTGCTGAGGCTGTAGAATCATATAAAATGGTTACAGAAAATGATTCAAACTACCATTGGATGATTGCAGAATTAGCAATGACTTACCTTGCAATGGAAAAATATGATAGTGCTACTATTGCTGTAGAAAAAGGGCTTGCTGAAAAAAGCAATATGCGATGCCATTTATTAAGAACTAAAGGAACAATTTTCGAATATACTGGCAATACACCAAAAGCAATTGAAATATACCAAAAAGCAATAAAAGAATATCCGTATGAATACCTTTTGCATTATAATCTGGGCATCTCCTATTTAAATACAGAACAGTTTCGTGAGGCACAAAACTGTTTTAAAGAGTCATTAAGATGCAATCCATACCATGCTTCAAGTCATATGCAGTTAGGCAAACTAGCGGCTCGACAAAAACAATATACCAGAGCTATGCTATCTTTAGAAACATTTTTAGCTCTTGAACCAGCAAGCGACAGAAGTAATCCTATTTTAATATATATTGAAAATCTGTCGAACAATTATATTGACACAACTCAAGGTAGCTATATAGAACCTATAGATAACAATACAACTTTTGAAGAGATAGATCATTACTTTAAAGCAAAAATTGTTTTAACTCCCAGATATCCTCTTCCTATAGATTTTAACGCTTCATTAGTAAAGCAAACCAAAATGCTTATGGAAGTTTTACCATATACATCTACTGAGGAAGATTTCTGGATACAAATGTATTTCCCATTTTTTAAAGCCATATACAAAGGCAATCATCTTGCCCCATTTTTATATACTTTATTGAGATCTACAGGACAGGAAGTAGTAACAAAATATAATGATAAACACGAAAAAGAACTCGATGCCTTTTATGAAACAGGAAGTAAATTAGTCAGCATAAAAAGAAAGCGTACTGCCAACATTATTGGAGAACCGAAGCAATATATCTTTGATTACTACGACAATGGAAAAGTATATTCTATAGGCAATAAAAATAAGGAAGGAAATAACGATGGTGAATGGTGTTATTTCTATACAAATGCAGAGAAAAAAGAAGAAGGTGTATATATGAATGGCAAGAAATCTGGTGTATGGAAATATTATAACGATAATGGAGTTCTTACTAAAGAAGAATTATATAAAAAAGGTAAATTACTTAAGAAATAACTTTCTCAACTTATTCTAACTTCAAAAACTTGAAATAATATTAAACAGTTCGTTAATGAATCATAATTATTCCATATTTAAATTTTACTGTCTTATTACCATATATATATTCTCATGCCATTATGTATACTCCAAATCAAACGAAAAATATAGTAATTACCATGGCGTAATTTCTCAATTAAATTATACTTATGTTATTGATATTATTGACAACTCGTTAGTAATAACTCAAACAAATACAAAAGAAGTTGAGATAACCAATCAAAATTCAAAGGGTTTTACAAAAGACTATATTTTTTTTAGTGGATTTACTTCAATATCAGACATTGAAGCTTATTCCCTGATTCCGGCAGAAAGTGGTTATGAAAAATATAAAGTTGAACAATTTCAGGAAACAAATAGTACTGATGGTAGTATATTTTATGATGATTCAAAAACAATACAATTTGCATATCCATCCCTACAAAAAGGTGCTAAAACATTTTTAAAATATACAATAAATTATAAAAATCCTCGGTTCATTCGAAGTTGCTATTTTCAATCATTTTTACCTGTTGAAAATGCTAAAGTTGTAATAAAAGTCCATAAAGACGTTGAACTTGGTTTTAAGCTTTTTAACGAAGATGTTACACCTATTTCCTATAAAAATTATAAAAAGGGAAAGTACTATTATCATGAATGGGAAACTAAAGATGTAGCCCCATATCATTATGCTTCAGGCAATTTTTTTGGCATAAATTACTTTAGCCCTCATGTAGAATTATTTATTAAGCAAACCAATATAAATAAGCATATTACAAAGTATTTTGGTACTCCAGAATTACTATACAACTTTTATTATGACTTTGTAAAAGATATCAATAAGGAATTACCGACAGATTTAATTAATAAAGTCAAAGAAATAACTAAGGGTTTAATTTGTCAGGAGGATAAAGCTAAAGCCATTTATTACTGGATTCATAAAAACATTAAATATGTAGCTTATGAGCAGGGTTATGCAGGTTTTATTCCTGCAGAAGCAACTGAAGTATATAACAAACGATATGGAGATTGTAAAGGTATGTCGAGTCTGATACAAACAATGATGAATATAGCTGGGATACCGACTTATTTAACATGGGTAGGTACACGACATATTCCTTATAAATATGATGAACTACCTCTCCCCTCCGTCGACAACCATATGATTGCTACTCAAATTATAAATGATTCTATGATCATTCTTGATGGTACTTTTAAATATCTTAATTACGGTGTATATCCATATCATATCCAGGGAAAACAAATATTAATAGGTAAAGGCCCAGATGATTTTGAAATCCGGGATGTGCCAGTTTCACCTGCAAGCTATAGTGTTATAACTGATACTGTAACCATACAGATGAATAATAATCAGATTCAAGGAGAAGGTAAAGTAGAATACAAAGGTTTTAATAAAGTAGAGCTTGCCTATACTTTGGATGGAGTGAAGCCTGATAATTATATTAAAACATATACCCGAATATTTAATAAGGGAAATAACAAGTATAAAGTCACCAAACAAACCACAGCTCATTTATTTGAATACGAAGTTCCTGCAAGTGTGAATTATAGTTTTGAAATAAATGATTATTTAAAATCCTATAAGGATGAAGTTTATATTAACTTAAACCTTGACAAGGTGTATCAAGGTATGTTAATTGATACTTTGGGCACCATAACTCCAATGCAAAACGACTTTTATTGTACAAAAAAATATGTTACAAGATTAATCATACCTGAAGGATATGAGGTTACTTATATTCCCAAAGATGGTATATACAACAATAAGGAGTTTAGTTTTAAACTTAATTATCGTAAAGATGGAAACGCTATTATTTTAGAAAAAGAGTACATTTTAAACTTCTTTACTTTATTAGAAGATAAGATTCCAGAATGGAACAATATGATTAAAGCATTAAATAAAAATTATAGAAGAACGATTGTTTTAAAAAAAGTTATTGAACAATAATAATACTATAATCTATTATAAAATAACAAGTTTAGTACGCTCGTTATAACAACTAACAGGAAATTATTGAAAAATGAAAAATATTATCATACTTATTATCTTTTTATTCTCTTCAAATATACATTCACAAACTAACTATTCTTGGTCCTCTAAACCAACATTTTCTTCTATTACAGCAGAAAATAAGGATGAAAATGTAATTGGTATTTTCTTCAATGAAAAGTATGAGTACGAGTATGCTGAAGATGGAAATTTACAAATGACTCACACGCTCCATAAAAAATTCCGATTAAATAATGATGATGCCATAAATCAATTCAATAAAATATCGGTGAGTTTAAATGATGTAATTGAGATAATTGATATTAAGGCAAGAACTATTAAACCAAACGGAAAAACCATTGAGTTTGATAAAAACAATATCAAAGAAATAAAAGATGAAGAAAGTAAAAATAGTTACAAGATATTTGCCATTGATGGTATTGAAAAAGGAGATGATGTTGAATATATGGTAATACGAAAGATGGAGGGTAATAATTTTGGTCGCACATTTTTTCAATATTCATACCCTCTTCAATACGCAACTTTTGAAATTACATGTCCTAAAAATTTAGTCTACGATGTTAAGGGTTATAATGGATTTCCTAATGCCACATTGTCTGAATTAGATGAAAACCATAACCTTTTTAAATGCGAACATAAAGATATACTTCCTATAAAAGATGAAAAATTTTCGTATTTAGATCCAAGAAGACAACGCATAGAATACCGATTAAACTTCAACACTGCCATTAATAAAGCACAACGCCTAACTTGGGATGATGCAGCCATTCGGGTATATGAAACCATGTATCTGGGCGATTATGACCAAATTATTGATAAATGGGTTCAGCTCGCAAATATTAATGAAACATCAGAAATAGAGAAAATAAAAGCTTTGGAGCAATTTATTAAAACAAATATATACGTTGAAGATTTTAATGCTCCTGAACTATCAGATCTTGAATTTATATATGAAACTAAGGTTACAGGAAATAGAGGTATCGTAAAACTATACGCTAACATGCTTAAAAAATTAAATATTAAGCATAATCTTGTACTTACTTCGGAAAGAGATAATATTAAATTTGACGCTGATTTTCAGAGCTGGAATTACCTGGATAAATACCTTATTTACTTTCCTACAATCAACAAATACCTTGATCCAACTATTCATGCCTATAGGTTAGGTACAGTTAATAGTGCTCTTACAGCAACAGATGGACTTTTTATTATACCTGTTAAAATTGGAGATTTTGAATCCGCCATAGGAAAGATAAAATATATTGAACCAGCTCCGGACAACGTAAATTATGATAACATGGTTATTGATATTCAACTTGATATCGATAATAATACTACTAGAATTAAAACTGAACGAGGATTAAACGGACTAAGTGGTGGTTATATTAATAACTTTATTGGTTTGATGGATGCAGAACAAAAACAAAACACTTTAAGGCAAATTACTTCTACAAAAGCTCCTAATCCCATATATAACAAACTAGAAATTAGAGAAACTAGTGATAAAGAACCCATTAATAATTCTGAATTTATTATCTATTCCGATTTAACTACAGAGGGATTTGTTGAAAATGCTGGAAATAAATTATTATTTAATATTGGAGAAAGTATAGGACCACAAATGGAAATGTATTTTGAAGAAAACAGAACCTCTGAAGCAGAAAATGATTGGAACAGGATGTATATTAGAGAAATTACTTTTCATGTACCAGAAGGGTATAAAATCATTAATCCTGAAGTCACAAAAATGAGTATTGTTCAAGATAGTATTTATGGCTTTACATCAGATTATAATTATGAAGGAGATATTTACACTGTTAAAATAAACGAATATTATAAAAATATCATGGTTAAACCTAACGAATTTCAAGGTTTTAAAAATGTGATTAATGCTGCTGCCGACTTTAATAAAATAGTATTGGTATTAGAGGAAAAAGAGTAATCGTACCATCTAAATCACACTAACTTATCCTGATCCTGCAATCGCTGGCGTTCAACTAAAATCCATGCAGTTTCAAGCAATAACATTACCTGCTCAACGTGAAATTTAGAATATTTATTTGTTTTACTTCCTAACCAGAATATCGAAACTACTTTATCATTATCCAAGACTGGAATAGCTATTGATTTATATTCCCCTAATTTATCTATTGTATCATCTTTTACAAAAGGATAGTTCGACTTTGGATCATTAATAATTACAGCTTCTTTTAATCGAACCGCTCTGCTTAAACAGTCCAAATTATTAATATCATTACCATTATCAAAAGTCATTGACAACCTTATATCACTAGAAAAATTATTAAGAAGAAATAGGTTTTTATCCTCATCATAATGATAAACAGCACCAGTATCACTTTGAGTATAATCAATCACCTGCTTTAAGGTAAAGTCAAGTAAATCGTTAATAGATTTGGCTGAATAATGTATAATGTTCTCTAATCCAATAAACCTTTGATTAACCTTTCTTAATTGATATTCTGCTTCAACGGCTTTTGTTGTATCAATAATAATCACATGAAGCATTTTTTTGTGATCTACATCAATTAAGCTCAGATAAATATCAACATTTCTAATTTCTCCTGACTTTAATTTATGCCTTGTACTAAAATAATTCTTCCCTTCATCAAGAGCTACTCTTATTTTTAACCTTAGCTCATCAAAACTCAAAACAGCAATATCAAGTCCTGTCAATTTTAAAAACTCTTCTTTAGTATAACCATAAAATAATATGGCAGAATCATTCACATCAACAATTTCCAGCGTTGCAGGATTCACCAGGAACATAATGGTTCTACTCTTATCAAAAATAGTTTTAAATCGTTTTTCACTTTCAAGAACCTTTAATTCTGCTTCTTTACGCGAAGTAATATCTAGATGTATCCCACACATCCTTAGTGGCTTACCCAAACCTGTCCACTCCATTATATCACCACGAGCATGTAACCATAAATAATTTCCATTTTTATGTTTTTGTCTATACTCTACATCATAGTAATCTATTTCTCTACTAAAAACTTTACCTAATGTTGAACTTATTCTAATTATATCATCTTCATGTAATGATTTCATCCATTCACGATAAGACAAATTCCCAATTTCATCTTTTTTATAACCGATAATATTGGCCCATCTTTCATTAATTACAATTTCATCTTTCTCAATATCCCAATCCCAGGTTCCGGCTTTTGTTCCCTCGAGTACATAACTGATTCTTTCACGTTCAGTCATTAACTCCTTCTCTGCATTTAAGGTTTCTGTAACATCCTTAAATATGGCACCGAAGAATCCTGTTTTAGGACAAAAAACATGTACATCAAAAGACCTTCCTAAAGTTGATGAATGATCGAGAAAATAATCTGATTGACCGGTTAAGGCAACCTTTCCATATCTGTCAATCCAATTTAATTTTACACCAGGGAATAGTTCTGTAGCCTTTTTACCTATTAAATCATCATATTTAAGATCTACATTTTTGAGAAAAACTGGATTAACATCTCTGTAGATAAAATCAACCGGATTATCTTCTTCATCCGTTATGATTTCGTGAAGTGCAAATGCCTCATTAATATTATTAAATAATAAACGATACTTCTCTTCGCTCTCTATCAATTGCTGAGTCTTCTCTTCCAAAGATTTATAATTCCTTTTTACGATTTCTTCAGATTTTATTAAGGCTGTATTTTTCAGAATTAACTCTTCACTAATTGTTTTATATTCCTCATAAAGAGATAAATTCTCTTCAATCTGAGCCTTGAGATTTTCTTCATAATGATACCTGAAAGTCAAATCTTCTTGCGAACCAATGACACGATAAGCTTTTCCCTTACTGTCACGCATCATTAACCCCTGAGACAGAATATTTTTTAGTTTTCCACTTTTATGCTTCATTCTAAATTCTATCCGATAAACATTACTTTCACCTTTTATAAACTTATCTATATGATTCAATGCTTCATCAACATCCTCCTCATAAAGATTTTCTTTCCATGTTTCAAAAACATTTGGTAATTCATCATCTTCATAACCAAGCATCCTTTTCCATACAGGAGAGAAATAAACCACATTAGTAATTAAGTTCCAGTCCCAAACACCATTATTCGATGCCTCTGCTGCAAGTTTAAACCGTTCCTCACTTATTTCAAAAGCCTTATTTTTATCTGCTAGTTCCTCTAAATTTGCTCTCAATTCTTCTTCAGCAGCCAGTAAATCATTATTTTTAGTATTCAACTCTCCGTTTATTGTTTCATACTGTTGGTTTAATCTCACATATTCTTCATTAAGAGATTGATACTCCTGAACCTGATCAACTAAACCTTTCTGAGCTTTTCTTTTCCTCTGTACATTAACTACTAATACAATTATACTTACTAATTGTACCAATAGAAAAACTAGAATTAGAATAATTGTTGAGCGATATTTATAGAAAATATTATCTGGCAAGTTAATAATAACACTAGTGGCAGGAAGTAAACTTTTATCAATGCCATACTTTTCTAATTCGATATAATCAAATTCGTAATGATTAAGACTTTCATATTGCACTTTGATATTACTTATATCCTCACCATGTAATAACCTTGAAACAATAAGAGCAGCTCTTTTTCCTTGTTCATAATGAGAAACTAATTTTCCACCCAAAATTCCATGTCCCATACCATGTTGAAAAAGATGAAATAAGGGCGATTTTAAATTAGTTTTTATCAACTTTAAACTAGAAGAAAAGTCCAATGGATTACCATTCTTGTCTTGCAAGGCTGAAAGTAATAATACCGGTACTTCCTTATCAATATGCTGCAATACATTTTCCAGCTCTTCAAATGAAAAATTCTCTAAAGAAACTGTAAATACCTCAATATCTTCAAATTCTTTAATAACCTCAGTAAAATTACTTAAATCAACCTTACCAGTTTTCGTTGTGTCTGAGATCACATAAATTTGCTTTTTATAAGGGAATAGTTTTAGCATTATATTTATGGTTTCTTCCATAGATACCATTTCACCAACTCCAGTTATCAATGGATTTTGGTTTTGAAGAATTGCCTTATTAATATCGTTAATTCCTAAAAAAACAATTGGTACTCCATTAAATAAATGCTTCTGTCTTTGTAAAACAAAGTCTAATGCATTATCATCACTAACAATAATTGCCTTATATTTTAATCCTTTACTTAACTTATGAGATAATAACTGACTATTCAGTGTATATATAATCGAATCATTAAAACGCTTCGAATCCAACGACTCTATATCTAATTGAATATCTAGAGAATCAAGAATTGATTTTAAACCTTCAATCTGCTGAAAATATGTTGGAAAACTTGAATTATAAGAACTTATTAATAGTATTCTATCAGTATTTGAAGCCCATACCTGATATGTAAAAGTAACTTGAAGAAGAATTACAATCCAAACAAGTTTATTTCTGAATATTTCTTTTATCATTTACATCAAATAAATTCAACAAAACTGAATCTTACATACTATAATACTCTTTAGTTCACTAGAGGTAATTTTATTATTGTAATAGCACCTTTTGAGTCCGAACGATTACTCAATTCCAATTCACCATTATGAAGTAAAATTATAATTCGTGCCAAATACAATTCAATTGCATGATTACGCTCAAACTGATAGTTCTGATTTTTAACAGAATTAAAAAAGTGTTTCAATTCTGTTCCAGCATATAAACTACCTGTATCAACAATTTCAATGAATGCATGATCATTAATTACTGATATCTCAACATTTATTTCGCCTTCGTTTGTATAAATCAGCGTACTTTCTAATAATGAAACGATAGCAGTACTCATTAATGCCTGATCAATTTTCACATTAGCTTCTGGAATATTATTTTTAATTGTTAAATCTAAGTTCTTCTTTTTACACTTAGAATGTATAGAGTTTACTTGTGATTTTACAAAAGGAATTAAATCTAGTTCGCTACTACTTAATTGAGATTCTCCTTTAAGTTGAAGGTTAGAAATTTGTAATGCTGCATAGGAATACTTTTCCAAATTATTTACCGAAGTTTCTAATAAAGTTAGAATTTCACTAACCTGAGCGTCATGTTCAAAGGAATTCAATAAATTTATTGAACCTACAATACCATTTAATGGAGTCCTTAATTCATGACTTATCGTATTTAAAAAATCATTTTTTGCCGTATCTAACATTTTTAGCTCTTCGTAAGCTTTTATTAGATTTTTGTTCGCAATAATTAACTCTTCAGTCTTTTTTTGCACTTCCGATTGAAGCCAACCATTTAAATCCAAAAGCTTTTCTCTTGATTCCTTTAATTCAATATGAGTTTTTAATCGTACTAACAACTCTTGTTGATTAAATGGTTTAGTAATATAATCTACACCTCCTTTTGAGAAACCATCTGTTATACTTTCGATATCATGACGTGCAGTTAAGAAAATAATAGGAATATTTACACAAGCATTATTCTTTTTTATTAGTTCACAAGTTGTAAAACCGTCCATTTCAGGCATCATTACATCAAGTAAAATGGCATCAAAAAGAGTATTTTCTAACCACTTAAGTGCTGTTTTTCCGTTTAAAGCAACTTCTACAACGTAATTATTTTCTGTAAGTAAAGCAGCTACTACCTGCAAGTTTTTAGGATTATCATCAACGACAAGAACTTTGTTACTCATATTTAAAAATTTCTTCTAGCTAGAATTATAACTTTAATTAAGATCAAGATTTTGAATGAAAGTATTGAAATTACGAATTAACTTTTGAATTGTCTCAAAATCAAATGATTTTATTGAGGAATCCATTTTTTTATTAAATTCATTTAAATCCGTCCATGATACTTTTTCCTGCAACTCCTGTAATTCTTTAACAAATAAATTTAATTTTTCGGATGAAAGCATTTCATTTAATTCTTGCCAAATAGGAATTATTGTATCCTTGAACTGACTTTTTACAACTTTTAAATCCCCTTCCTTAAAATCATTCGTGTCATTGTATTCTTCGTAATTTTCAGTACTTGTGCTAACCGGTGTAAAATACTTCGACAGTTCTTCAACAAGATCTTTTTCAACGATGGGTTTTGATACATAGCCTGAAAATCCTGCCTTTAAAGCTTTATCCTTGTAGATTTCTTTGTTTCTGGCTGATATTGCAATAACAGGTAAGATCGAAAGAGATTTTCTTTCTCTAATGGAATTGATAGTTTGAAATTGATACTTTTCATTAATTTCAAGATCCATGATTACCATATCTACGTCTTCAGACAAATCACTTAATACGTTTTCTCCTTTAGATGCAGAAATACATCTGAATCCTAAACTTTTGCACATGGCACATAGTACTTCCCGATTTGAATCAATTGGGTCAGCAATAAGAATTAGTTCATTATTAAATAAATAATTCTGACTTTCGGTATATTCTAAATCAATTTCATCTTCATGAATAGCAGAAGACTTAATGTCTGGTATTGAAACTGAAAAACTACTACCCTTACCTAATTCACTAATCAATGAAATACTTCCGCCCATTTTATGAACAATATTTTGTACTATTGATAAGCCTAGTCCAGTGCCTTGATACTTATTTTCGTTTTGATTTTTTTCCTGAATGAAAGGTTCAAAAATTTTCTTCTTTTTGTCACTTGGTACACCTATTCCTGTATCAGTAACCGCAAAAGACAAAATACCTCCACCACTACTTTCATGTATCGAAAAATCGTATTGAATAGTAACACTGCCTTCATCTGTAAATTTCAATGCATTATTTACTAAGTTTAAAAGAATCTGCCGAAGCTTTAATCCATCAATAAAAATTGATTTTGGAAAATAATCAACACCTTTTATAATAAGCTCAACATTCTTTTCTTTTGCCAGTACTAGAAAAGTTTGTTTTATTTCATTTACTAACAATCTAAAATCCACATCCTCATCATGGATTACCATTTTACCTGCTTCAATCTTTTCAAAGTCAAGTAAATCATTAATCAAATCCAACAATACTTTTCCACTGGACTTAATTGATTTTAGGTAACCATCAAACGGAGGTTCAATAACATGTTTTCCAAGTAACTCTGTAAAACCAATTATAGCATTCATGGGCGTACGAATTTCGTGGGACATGTTAGCAAGAAATGTGGATTTAGCAGCGCTTGCCCTTAAACTTCTATTCCTTTCAAGCATTAAATCATAAAGGAGATCTTTTGTATCTGTAATGTCTTTAATTACTCCGGAAATAATTACAGGCCTTTGTTTTTCATCATACTCTACAACTTGTCCTGAAAAACTAATCCAGATATATTCATTTTTAACATTCAGAATCCGGCATTCAAAATCAAGATGTTCATTAGCGCCAACTTTCAAAACCTCCAATATATTCATCTGATCATCAGGATGGAATCTTGAAATAATCCATTCTAAATCAATTTTATTTCCGCTAAGATCATACCCTGTTAATTCTTTAACTACTTTATTTGAGTTAAATTTTTGATTAACAAGATCATACTGAAAAAATCCAATATTACCGGCATCCATAGCAAACTCTAATGTATCCTTTAGGGCTATAATTTCATTTTCTTGAGAAACCCTATCTGTTATATCAATTCGGATTTCTGCAACATTCCAGGTATTGATATTTACTTCAAATGGGAAAGATGTTATTTGATAAGTTCGGTCATTAATAGTTTCAACATAGGTCCGTTTTTGTTTATTTTTACTATTAATAGGACATTTGGGACACACACTACTCCTCCCGGCAAAATATTCATAGCAAGACATACTTATTAAAGCACTACCCTCATCACTATGAAATACAATTTTACAGTTTTCATCTATAATACTAAGTACTGTGTTTGTAGCATTTAGTATATATTTTAACTGATTATTTAGGGCTGATAAATTTAATTCACTTTGCTTTGTGTGAGTAATATTCATCATTACACCAAATAACTCAACCGGTTTGTCGTTCTTATCCTTAATAACCTTTACAATATTTTTCACCCATATATTGTCTCCTCTTTTTTGTGGAATTCGATATTCTAAGGTATGATCTATGCCTTTCAGGCTCATATTATAACAATACTGTAGAACTTTATCTCTATCTTCTTCGTGTATAGAATTACTCCATTCTATAACAGATGGCCAATCTTCTATATCAAAACCGATAATATTTTTAGCCTGAGCCCCAATATGTATGAACTTTCGGGTTTTAAAATCAATACGCCAGGGAATACCACTAATAGATTTAAGAAAGAAATTTAAGGAAGATTTTGCATGAGCATCTAAGTTGTCTCCAGATGAGCTCTCTATTCCATATAACATAATAGAATCTGAAATAGATTGAGCAAAAACAACAACATCTTGTATTATTTCGTAGGTATATGCTTCTTCTTGATCGCTTAATAAAACAATAGCTCCCCAAACATTATCTTTTCCGCTTTTAATTGCCACTGTTAACGATGATTTAAGATTAAACTTTAAATCATCTTCAAAATTAGCTAATGTTCCCTCCTCTGATATTTTTTGTAAACCAAACTCATTTAAGTTAATTAATCTATTTACATCATATTCGTAACCACTATGATCTGTTGATGCAACAATGCCCGCCTCTGCATCCATCAGTTCTACCATAAAAACAACAGAACTATGTGTAAGCTTTTTTATTTGCTGCATTTGGCGGGTCCATACAACCTGCATTTTCTCCTTCATAGTCTATAGATAAAGGTTGGTACTATAACTCTACAATTTTATTTTTTATCGCATACATTACTAAACTTGCGCTATTTCTACAGTTTGTTTTACTTAATAAGTTACTTCTATGGCCTTTCACTGTTTGTGCGCTTATAAATAATTTTTCTGCAATTTCATCATTTGTTAAACCATTGCATATCTCTATCAACACTTCTTTCTCTCTACCACTTAAAAGACTATCTGCCTCTGTCTTTTTATCGGATGGCTTGGCTAGGTTAGAAATAATTCTGCGCAATAATTCATTAGAAAAATAAGAATCACCATCAATAACTGTAAATATGGCTCGTTCAATTTCTTTAATCCCACTATCTTTTAAGAGAAAACCTTTTACTCCAGCTTCAATCATTTTATAATAATAATCCTCATCACCATTCATAGATAAAGCCATCACTTTAAGTTCTGGATTTTTCTCAATGGCAAGTTTTGTGGCTTCAATACCGTTCATTATAGGCATCGAAATATCCATTAAAACCAGATCTACATCTATATTTTCAATTTTATCTATAAAATCCTTTCCATTATTTGATTCTCCTACAACCTCTCCAATACCCTCTATTTCAATTAAGTTTCGTAATCCTTCTCTAAATATTTGATGATCATCAACAAGGTATAATTTCGATTTAGCCATAACTAAAAAAATAATATATATGAGTATTTAATTTGCACTTAACTTTATATGTACTTTTGTTCCTTTTCCTGGGTGTGAGTCAATTTTATACAATCCACCAAGCGATTGTATTCTGGTACTAAGATTAATCAATCCGGCACCTTTGTGTTCTTTAATCTTTTCAGAAACATTAAATCCCTTTCCATCATCACTATATGAAATATCAATTTCATCATTTTCTTCAATTTGGATGTTAACTTTCTGTGCTTCGGAATGCTTAATAGAGTTATTTATCAATTCGCACACCAATCTATAGATTGTAATTTCAAGTTGTTCGTTTAATCTTTTATTGAGCTTATTAATATAAATGAAATCAATGTCTGAAACATTCCGAATTCGATTAATAAATGTTTTTAATGCAGCGCCTAAACCAAAACTATTAAGCGTATTAGGACTAAGATTATTTGATATTTCTCTGATACTGGCAACCGTTTCTTCAAGGGTCTCTTCCATCTTTGATATAATAATCCCCTTATCCATTTTTGATTCTGGTTTATTAAACCATTGTAAATAAAGTTTGGTAGTACTTAGTAAAGGACCAATACCGTCATGTAACTCCTGAGCAAAACGCTTTCTTTCTTTTTCTTCAGTTTGAATGATAGTTTGAATTACTTTCTTTTCCATTTCTTTTTTTACAGAAATATCTCTTAAAGTTATTCTGATACAATCCTCTCCTTTATAATTTAACACATAACCTTTTAACTCATAATAACTAGTCCTATTCTGATCTGCAAACTCTATATAAACCTCTGTTGTTGATGAAGTGTTTTTATTGATCCCTGCAAGATAATTTTTTAATTCAAGAGGATTATCTGAATGAATCAAATCAAAAATACTGACCGAACGACAACTGGTACTATTGCTACGACAAATCTGTTTTGCACTTAGATTTGATAATAGTATACTCCCGTCATTTTTTATGATGTAACTTGCATCAGGACTTGAATTAAAAATATTTCTAAATTTCTCTTCTTCGTTTTTAAGTTCAATAAGTAATTCTTTTAACTCAATATTTTTTGACTTTAAATTAATCAATAAATCCTCATTGCTTTTTGTTAAATTATATTGTTCAAGACCATTTTTGATTACAACAATAAGCTTTTTAGGATCGATTGGTTTTTGTAAATAATTATAAATCCGGCCCCGATTAATTGCGTCAGAGAGCTTTTCTTTATCAATATAATCCGTAAGCAACAACCTTTTTACATGAGGATATAAACTCTCTACGTATTCAAAAAAGTCTATAATATCCCCATCTGTATTAATTAGATCTGAAATAATTAACTTAATTTCAAATCGATTGATAAGCTTTTGTGCATCTGTAATTTTTTGCGCATATAAAACATGAAAATCCTGATTCTTAAAAATAAAAGAGAATAGTTTGGTATTATCAGGATCCTTCTCAATAATTAGAATTATATCTTTGGTTGTATCTAGCATATAAATATATCAGCGTATTGTAACAATAGTAATAAAGATAGCAACCATACGAATGAAAAACACTTTTGTTTCTATCTCTAATGTTCCAAAACTTTAAAAAGGTACTTTTTTCAAAGACACCAACCCTAAAGTAGTATTAAAAACCAACCCTTTATTCAACTGCTCATTTATACATATATTTTAAAAACATCCTATAAATATTGAGATTGATTGCATTATAACAATAAACTATACATTATGGAGTTATTGAATTTTTAAAATACACATTTGAAATTACAGTAATTTTGTATCATATGCAACCCATCTTTATATATAAATAAACAGTCCTTATACATCTCGCAAATAATATTCACAACATATACTTTTGATTTCATTCACAATGAATTATCAAATAATCAAATTATGGATACTAAATCAAAAGAATCATACTTACTATTTCGTCTTCATGAAGAATTGTTTGCAGTAAGCGTTCACAAAGTATTAGAAATCATTGAAACAGGGGAAGAACACAGCATAACCAATTTACCTAAAGCTCCTGAATCAATATCGGGGGTAGTTAACTTTAGAGGAAATGTAATCCCGGTAGTTAATACTCGTCTAAAATTTGATTTAGAAGATTATAAGGATGGTGAAAAATTTGTTGTCATAGTTATGAGTCTAAATATTAACAATCAAGAACAAACAATAGGGGCTCAGTCAGATAAAGTAGTAGATGTAATTGAAATTGTTGACGACGAAATCAAACCTGTACCGGAAGTGAGTCAGAGTTATAATTCAGACTACATACAAGGAGTAATTCATAGAAATGGAAAATTCATTATGCTTCTTAACCTTGAAGATGTAATGGCCACTCAGGAGATCATTGAATTAAAGAAACTATCATCTGAAGTGAAAGAAAACATTGAAACCGAAACTCAACCCTCATAAAGAAACATAACAACTAATATTATGAAATGGAATGATTTAAAACTTAGCAAAAAGTTTGGGATAGCTTTTGGTGCCATAATTATAGTTATGATACTAACTGCCACATGGGGACTTTTAGGAATTGGAGATATTTTAACAGACGCAGAGGAAGTTATTGATGGTAACAAATTAAGAGCTGAACTCGAAACGAAATATGTTGATCATTTACTTTGGGTAAATGATGTAAATAAACTTTTAACTGACGAAGATGTAACTGAGTTAAGTGTACAAACCGATCATCATAAATGTGCATTTGGAAAATGGTATTATGGGGAAGGGAGAAAAGAAGCAGAACATTTAGCTCCTGCATTAAAACCTCTTTTTGAAAGAATTGCTGATCCACATGAAAAGTTACATCAATCTGCAATCAAAATAAACGACACTTTTACTCAGATTGATTATGAAATTGCAGTAAAATTAAAACAAGCAGAAATTGACCATAGCAACTGGCTTAGCAAAGTTAAAGATGCTATATATATATCATCAAAGAACTCTATTAATGTCATTAAAGATCCATCATTATGTAAATTTGGGAAATGGTTAAAATCGGATGAAGTTATTAATTTAAAAGCTGCACACCCGGAAACAAACACTTATTTCTCTGAAATTGAAAAAGCTCATGACGAATTACATCTTAGTATTCATGATATTGAAAACTATTTGCAAAATGACAGTAGAGCCGCTGCAAAGAGATATTTCTCAAACAACTTGAGTATTAAAGCTCAGTCGGTTCAATCTAAATTAGGAGCCCTATCACAATGGGTTGAAAATGAATATCAAGGCATGGCAAAAGCCAACCAAATATTCCAGGGAGAAACAATGGTTCACTTACATGATGTAGGTAATCTTTTTGATGAGATTATAAAAACTTCTGAAGATCATATTTTAACAGACGATGTAATGATTGAAGAGGCTCAAAAAACAAAAGCAGGTGTGATAACCTTTATTATTATTGCAGCTCTTTTAGCAATTGGTTTATCTGTATTTATTACAAAAAGTCTGTTGACACCTATTAATAAGTCAGTAAATTTTGCTAATCAAGTTGCTAAGGGTGATTTAACCACAGTTATTGACGTAAATCAGAAAGATGAAATAGGGAACCTTGCTCTATCTCTAAAACAAATGGTCAATAGACTAAAAGATATTATTGGAGATATTAAAAGTGGTGCAGATAATATTGCTGGGGCCAGTCAGCAACTAAGTTCAGGAGCTCAACAAATATCATCTGGTGTAAGTGAACAAGCTGCAGCAGCAGAGGAGGTATCTTCATCTATGGAGGAAATGGCAGCAAACATTCAGCAAAATACAGAAAACGCAGTTAAAACTATGGATATTTCTGGTAAGTCCTCCAATTCTGCAGAACAAGTAGCGGTAGCTTCAGAAGATAGCATGCAGGCAGTTAGAGATATTTTTGCAAAAATTAATGTTGTTGTTGAAATCGCTGAAAAAACTGACTTATTAGCTATCAATGCGGCAGTAGAAGCAGCCAGAGCTGGTGATCAGGGAAGAGGTTTTGCTGTTGTTGCTGCTGAGGTTAGAAAACTTGCAGAAAGAAGCCAGGTGGCAGCAAGTGAAATTGTTGCACTTGCAGAAACTGGACTTAAAATGACAGAAGAATCAAATGCAATGCTAAAATCAATTGTTCCGGATATTCAGGAAACATCCAGATTAGTTGAAGAAATTGCTTCTGCCAGTAGAGAACAAGAATCCGGTGTCAATCAAGTAAACATGGCTATTCAACAGTTAAGCCAGGTAACACAACAAAACGCATCATCATCAGAAGAGATGGCAAGTAGTTCAGAAGAAATGGCAGCTCAAGCAGCAGATCTTGAAAACATTACCAGATTCTTCACAATAGAAAACTCAAACCATAATTCCTGGAGAAAAAAGACTCCATCCTTTAATAAACCAATGGCTCCAACAAATGGAAACCATAATGGAAATGGTAATGGATCAAGCAAAGACTCAAGCAATGTTATTCCTAACATTAGCTTTGAAAACTTTGAATCTGATCTTACAGGATACGAAGCAATGTAATGATTATATAACTATTTTTTCCTCAAACACTATTACTTAGTTTTCCTTTCAGAGAGATGCTTAACGAAGCATCTCTCTGTTAATAAAAACTTATAAGCTTAAAGAATCTGGGTATGAGCGTAAATGATATATCAAAATTCAAAACTCTTTTTATAGAAGAAGCAACTACGTTATTAAATTCTATGGAAAGTATTATTCTTCAACTTGAAGAAAATCCTAGAAACATGGATTTAATTCAAGAGGTATTTAGAGTAATGCACACAATAAAAGGTGTAAGTGGAATGTATGGTTATACAGCAATGAGTGAATTAACTCATAATGCAGAAAACATTTACGACCTAATCAGAAATGATTCTATCGAACTAACTCAAGAAATTTTAGATCAAACCTTAATTATAGTCGATCAACTTTTTGCACTAATTAAAGATGAACACTTTGAGAAAAAGGAAAATCAACAAAAGCAAACTGAACTTCATGATTGGTGCAACCAAATTATTACCCAGAGTCAAAATAAAACAAAGAAATTTCAGTTAAAAAAAATAGTAAGTGAAGACAATCTGGTTACTTACAACGTAATTTTTCATACCCATCAAAGCATTATAGATAGACGAATTAATGTGTTTTATACTATAAAAGATTTAGCAGAGATAGGTGAAATACGATCGATAAATGCACTACCGGTAGATGGAGAAGATGAAGAGCGTTGGAGTATCTTTGTAGTAGGTAATTTTACGCAGATGGATATTGAAGATGCATTAATGTTTGTGTATGAATATTGCATTATTCGAAAAGTGGCAGATTTTGATGTATTTAATACAGAAGAGATGGCTAAAATACAAAAGGAATTACTTCTCGAGGAAGAAATACATCTATCCAGCACAAATACTGAAGAAACAAATAGCATTGTTAAGCCTAAAATAAAAACTGAACCAAAACTAAATAATACAGAATCTATGATTGCCTCGATAAGGCAAAACATGAACAGGATATCTGTTGATTCTGAAAAACTCGATTATTTAATGTATTTGGTAAGTGAATTTATTACTACCTCATCTCAATTAAATTTATCCAGCAAAGAAAAAGGTTTTGAATCTATCAGACCGCAAATTGAAAAGCTTGATCGTCTTTCGAAGCAATTCAGAAATAATGCATTGGAAATAAGATTAATCCCAATTAGAGACATGGTTCCCAAATTTAACAGGTTGGTGAGAGACATTTCTAATAATCTAGGCAAAGAAATTGAATTTGCCACTGAAGGGATGGAAACTGAACTTGACAAAAGTTCTATTGACTTAGTTGCTGAGCCATTGGTACACATGCTTAGAAATGCACTTGACCATGGTATTGAACTTCCTGAAGATAGAATTGCTTCAGGTAAAGATGCCAAAGGAACCATTAAACTAAAAGCCTATAATTCAGGCAACAATATCTTTATTGAAATATCTGATGATGGTAAAGGTTTAAATCGTGACTCAATCATAAAAAAGGCCATTTCACAAGGATTAATAAATAAAGGAGATAATCTATCTGATAAAGATATTTATAAATTAATATGTGAACCGGGTTTTTCAACAGCATCAGAAGTAACAGCCATATCAGGAAGAGGTGTTGGAATGGATGTAGTTAAACAAAAAATAGCTGAAATGCGGGGTGAGTTAGAGATTTCAAGCATCTCAGGTAAGGGAACTACATTTACTATTAAACTTCAACAATCTATTGCAATTTTGGATACACTATTAGTTCGTTCAGGAAAAATGAAATTCCTTTTACCTTTATCTGATGTTGAAATATGTGCCCAAATGCAATATGAAAATGTTGAAAAAAGACTTAAACATGCTACAGTTGATTTCGAAGAAGAACTCATTCCTTTTGTTTCACTAAGAAACCTATTCGACATAAATGAAGAACAAAATAAAATGGCAAAAATGATTATGATTAAAAAGAACAATAATAAGTTTGCCATTTTTGCAGATGAAATTCTGGGGCAACACCAAGCCGTTTTAAAACCTATGGGTGAACTTGTTAAGAGTCATGAAGAGATATCTGCAGCAAGTGTATTAGGTAATGGTGAAGTGGCATTTCTCTTAGATACAAATTCTATAAATCAAAATTTATACTCAAAAGCGATATAAAACATATAACATTTAGGTAGGTTTTTGCGTAATAAAGGAAACAATGAATTTATAATGCAAGAATCCTTTGATTTTAACATGATTAATGAATCGAAAGAAACAGGTAGTACTGTAGACTTTTTTATATATAGAATCTCGGATGATTCTATTCAGCTATCATTAAATATGAAGCAATTGTTGGGTTTAAGTTGTACAGAAGACTGCTATCTGTCTAATATTAAGTCCTTAATTATTGGAGTTGATGTTCCTGTTTTTATTAATCACTTTGATAAATGGTTAAATGGTGATACATCACATATTATTCAGGTAAGATTGGTTGATTCAAAAAATCAGATAAGAACCCTTCAAATGAAGGGGCATATCCGATATGATGAAAATCAAAACATACAAACCATATACGGAGCATTTTTTGACATTAGTTACTTAGGAAATTAGTTATTTCAATGATTTCAGTTCCACATGGAACGTAAAGACATCATCTAAATACCCAATCTAATTGTATACTACCTGAATTAACTAGAATATAGAATCCTGATAACTACAAGAAAATGGAATAACAGAATGTACCTATTGTAAAGTAAATTAGCATCCCTAATATATCATTCAATGTAGTAACAAAAGGTCCGGTAGCCACTGCTGGATCAATTTTGACACGCTTTAAAGCTAATGGAATAAAGGTACCAAATAAAGAAGCAATGAGTATTACGGAAAACATTGCTATGGAAACGGTATAGGTTAACGCCTGATCTGAACCTTTTATTAAATTATAGATAAAAATTACAGATGATAAAACAGCTGCATTAACAATACCTACAGCTAATTCTTTCAATAACTTTCCTGAGGTTGAATCTAATCCGCTACTACCTGAAGCTAAGGACTGAACTATAATTGCAGAAGATTGCATTCCTGTATTACCCCCCATCGCTGCAATTAACCCCATAAAAAATGAAATTTGTGGATTTAAACCAATTAAACCTTCATACTGACTTACAACCATTGAAGATAATATACCCCCCATTAATCCTATAAAAAGCCAGGGCATACGTGCTTTTGTATGACTCCATACATTATCAGACGACTCAACATCATCGGTAATACCGGAAGCTAATTGATAATCTTTTTCAGCTTCTTCACGAATAACATCCACAACATCATCAATTGTTATTCGTCCAAGTAATCTACCTATACTATCAACAACAGGCAATGCAACAAGGTCATACCTTTCCATAATTGCACTTACCTCTTCTGCAGGCACATTAGCATTCACTGAAATCACATTGTCGTTATAAATATCTTTAACAGTGCGAGTTGTTGGACTAAGCAATAACCTTTTTAAGGACAATGTACCTTTTAAAACTCCATCATTGTCAACAACATATACATAATAAACTTCATCAAGTTCTTCTCCCTGACGACGCATACTACGCAAACAAATAGTTACATTCCAGGATTCTTTTACTTTAATGAGCTCTTTACCCATTAATCCACCTGCAGTATCTTCATCGTAATTAAGCAGATCGGCAATATCACCAGCAGACTTAACGTCATCCATGTGAGAAAGAACCTCCTGCTGACGATCTTCCTCCATTTCCCCAAGAACATCAGCAGCATCATCCGATTCCATTTTATCAATGTATCGTTTAGCGATAACTTCACTAGGTAAGGCACTTAACAAACGTCTTCGCTCATCCTCATCCAACTCGGTAATAACATCTGCAGCTGTTTCATCATCAGCAATCAAGTATAAATACTTGGCTTCTTCCAGATCTAGTTCTCGGTATAAATCAGCAATATCAGCGGGATGAAGATCCTGAATATCTTCAAGAATTCTTATCTCATCCTGTATTTCAATTTTTTGCTTTATGTGGTCTACAAATTCACGTGTTAGTTTGAATTCTGCCATAATTGCTAATATTTTTTTAAGAATATAGTATTCTTATATTTTCTAAATGCTATAAATTACTTTCAATAAACTTCGTCAATTCAACAAATTCACTAACAGAAAGTTGTTCCGGACGTTTTGAAAATAATGAACATTCACTAATTGTATCTCTATTAAAAGGAATTGCCTTTAAGGAATTGCTCAAAGTTTTTCTTCTTTGATTAAAGCCAGCTTTTACAACTCGAAAAAATAATTTCTCATCACAATCCAACTTTTTTACATCATTTCGAATTAATCTGATAACACCTGACTTAACTTTAGGTGGTGGATTAAAAACATGTTCTGGTACTGTAAACAAGTACTCTACAGTATAGTATGCCTGTAAAAAAACACTCAAAATTCCATACACTTTACTTCCTGGTGGTGAAGCTAATCTTTCGGCAACTTCTTTTTGAAGCATCCCCACTACTTGTGGAATTTTATCTTTATAATCCAATACTTTAAAAAATATCTGACTTGAAATATTATACGGAAAGTTACCAATGATATTAAAACTGCCCTCGCTAATATTATTAAGGTCCATCTTTAAAAAATCACCTGAAATAATTTTCCCTTGTAACATAGGAAAATGCTCATTAAGATATTCTACCGATTCGGAATCTAATTCAACAAGTTCAACATCCAAACCTTCTTTATCAACAAGATATTTTGTAAGTACACCCATACCAGGCCCTATTTCTAATACCTTTGTTTTTAAGTCAGTAAGACTATCAACAATGTTTTGAGCTATTTTTTCATCTGTAAGAAAGTGTTGGCCCAGGTGTTTTTTTGCTTTTACGTTTTTCATTGGCATAATTTTAGCAGTAGCCGACAAATCATTAATTAAGAATTGATAGAACAAAATAAGTTTTAATTATTTTTAACATATCATTGTCGTGATTTTGCACAAACAAATTATCTTTTTTAAAATTGTACTTGCTAATCCTGCGGCAAAGGTAAAATATTATTACTAAAAATTCTTAGATTAAATTTTTAGGCAAATACAAATCAAAGCACAGTATATTGAAAAAACATATCATTAATGTAAGTAAGTTTCTTATCTATCTTTCCATTGGTGGATTTTTAATGTGGTACGTTTATCGCAATTACGATATGCAGGAAATACAAAGGACATTAAAAAACGGAGTAAATTATTGGTGGATACTATTATCAATGATTGCCGGACTTGCAAGTCATTTAAGCAGAACTATCAGATGGCAAATGCTTATTGAAACAATTGAAAAAAAAACAAAATTATCAAATACATTTTTTGCAGTGATGGTTGGTTACTTTGCTAACTTACTTATACCAAGAATGGGTGAAATTTCGAGATGTGGCGTATTAAGTCGTTATGAAAAAATTTCAGTTACAAGACTTATTGGAACAGTTGTAGTAGAAAGACTGATTGATGTTATTATGTTATTCCTATGCTTAATCTTAGTTTTAGCAGTTCAGTTTAATATTGTTAGTGATTTTTTACTAAAGAATACGGATTTAACTAAATTCTCAAATATTTTTTCTTCAGTTTGGACCTATGCATTTATTGCTTCATTAGTTTTATTATTCAAATTATTTCAAAAACGCTTTGCCAGAACATCGCCTTACATGAAACTTAAAGGATTATGGAGTAAATTTGCCGAAGGCTTTTTTGCAATTAAAAACCTTAAAAACAAATGGTTATTTATTTTCCATACTCTATTTATATGGTGTATGTACTTTTTAATGATTTACGTTTGCTTTTTTGGATTTGATTTTACTTCACACCTTTCTCCTTTGGCAGGACTAGCAGCATTTGTATTAGGAAGTTTAGGCATGGTTGCTCCTGTACAAGGAGGCATGGGCCCATGGCACTTTATGATTATAGCAACATTACAAATGTATGGAATAACCCAGACTGAAGGTGCAGCTTTTGCACTAGTAGTTTGGAGTGCATTAAATGCTATGATTGTTATTACAGGTATAATTTCATTAATTTTATTGCCTTATATTAACCGTAAAATGGCCTGATGCGCTATTTAAAATTTAAGCAAAAATTTATAGGGACTCTAATTCTTGTTATGTCGTATGCATATATTGTATACAGGCTATCATATATTAACATAAGTCTATATTCACTAAATTTTGATTCCTCAGAAATTATTTATTCACTAATTTTTATAATTCTAACGATATTAAATATTATCACTGAATCTATAAAATGGAAACTACTTCTTTCTGACTTCATTCAAATAAAATTGCTTAATTCCGTAAAGATGGTTTTTGCAGGATTTTCTTCTGGTATATTTACTCCTGCAAAAATAGGAGAACCTTATGGCAGAATTATCTCACTTCCAAAAAAATTATGGAGTAAGGGTACTGCTTTAAATTACTTTGGAGGATTTCTTCAGAATATAGTTATTTTCATTATTGGAATTGTATTTACTTATTATTCAATAAGTACTAAGAATTTTCAACACTCATTATTACTGAAACAAGCAATAACAATTCTAGCAATCTCATTATTAGCATTTTACATATTATACATTTTTAGGTATAGATTATATACATACATTTCCAGATATAAAATTCTAAATAGTATTACAAAATCCTTTATAGAATTACTAAAGATTAAACTTATAAACTATATAAAACTATTTCTACTTAGTACACTTAGGTATTTTATTTACTGCACTCAACTCTTTTTGTTACTATATATATTTTCCGAATCTCAATTTAGCATAAGTACAATCCTACTTATACCAATTTATTTTATGTGCATTACAATAATCCCATCATTCCTTTTAGCCGATTTAGGTATACGAAATTCTGTAGCATTATTTTTATTCTCGAATCAATTAACCAACGAAACCACCATCGTACTAGCAGTAAGCACCTTATGGATCATCAACCAAGTTATTCCTGCAATAATAGGATCATTTTTTATGCTTAAAAAAAGTAGATAATTTATCATCTACTCGGTCTATCTATCAAACTTTTAAACAATATTATTTCAAATCATTAAAAACTCATTATCTTTAGTACGCTTTTTCCATTTTATTAACCTAAAACATAACTCAAAAACAATGGAAAAATATATATCAGAACTCATTAAAGAAAATAACAGAGTAATTATTCCAAACTTTGGAGCTTTCATTATTTCCAAGGAAAATGGTATTAGTATCCTCTTTAATAACTTTTTAAGTTTTAACGATGGTCTATTAGTTAACTATGTGGCTGAGCAAAAAGGCATTGATACCATTGTTGCTACAGACCAGGTTTTTAATTACGTAGATAGCTTAAAAAAAGAATTAGATGAAAAAGGTATTTATTCCATTGACAAACTGGGGGTATTTAAAAAAGATGAAAACGGCATTTTAAGGTTTCAGCAAGCTGATGATTTTGAAGACAACCTTGATAGTGGAGGCTCGACAAAAGAAGAACCTTCTGAATTTGTAAATGAAGACACCGTAGAAGTTAAAAAAGAAGCTATATTGCTAGATATAGACAACGACTCAGACATTACAGACGCTCCGGAAGAGGAAAAAATCAAGGAAGATACTTCAACAAATAAAGTGGAAGATAAGGAACCTGTTTTTACCATTGACAAGGAAGAAGAGGAAGATAAACCTATTAAGCAAGAAAAAGCACCTATTACAACACCCCCTCCTCCACCAAAAGAGGAATCAAAAGTGAAATCAACTACTACAAATAAAAAAGTAGTAAATAAATATGCTCAAAAAGCTATAAAAGAAAAAAAACGCAAAGACATTACAACATTTATAGTTATTGCTCTACTTGTTGTATTATGTATTGCTGTATATTTCGTATTTTTTAATAATTCAAAAAAAGAAAAAGTAAAAACTACTCCAATAAAAGTTGAAAAACCAATACAAGAAAAATCGGCAATTATTGATACGGTTAAGGAGGTTATATCGGAACCTGTTATTCAAGCAGATACAAAAGAAACTTCTAAAAAACCAGAGATTTCAAAAAGTAAAGATTTCTATATTATTGTAGGAAGTTTTAAAAAGCAAGATAATGCTGAAAATTATGTTAGTAAACTAAAGGGTTTAGGTTTTACAAATGCTGAGATTATTCCTAAGGGTAACATGTTTTTAGTTAGTGCAGATTCTGATCCTTCATATAGAGTTATTGAGGCACGTCAACAAGAAATTCTTGAAAAAGACAGATTAGAAAGTTGGCTTTATAAAATACAATAAAGATTTCTATAGAAGATATCGTCATTATTAAGGGGGATCACATTATGTGAGCCCCTTTACTTTGTTTACACTTTTATGATTGAAGTTATTTTAACCGTTTTTATTATAGTAGTTTTTATATACTACATTTATTTAATTAACCAATTCCATAAAGGTTTTACACAAATTAATACTTTTTGTACCAAAGGAATAAGCCATTATGAAAAAATAAGCTGCATTATACCATTTAGAAATGAAGAAGATAATATTAAAGAGCTTGTTCTGGGATTAGAAAATCAGACTATACCAACAGATTATTTTGAAATTATTTTTATTGATGATTACAGTACAGATAATTCGTATAAAGAACTACAAAAACTAGTTGATAGTAGAGCAAACTTCCATGTTATTAGAAATAATAAACCAGGAAAAAAGAATGCGATCAAACTAGGTATTGAATCTTCAAAAAATGCATATATTATTACTACTGATGCGGATTGTACTCATCATAAAAACTGGTTATATACAATAAGTTTATTTATTTCGGAAAATAAACCTGATCTAGTGATTGCGCCTGTTACATTGCATCCTATTAAAAATTTCTTCGAGCAATTTCAGGATATTGATTTTTTAAGTCTTATTACATCAGGAGCTGGTGCTACGGCAATCAACGAACCTATTATGTGCAATGGTGCTAACCTTATTTTTAGCAAAAAATTATATAAAAATGCTTTATCAAAGATAATAAATGAATATGCATCAGGTGACGATATTTTCCTACTTCAGTACGCTAAATCTATAAAAGCTAAAATACTATTCCTAAAAAACAAAGATGCCATTGTTTATACCAACCCAGTACATTCATTAAAGTCATTTGTATTTCAAAGAGTAAGATGGGCTTCAAAAAGCAAAGGCTATAAAGATAAATTTACACTTGTAGTAGCATGGATTGTATTTTTAACAAGTACAGTTAGTGCTCTTATTCCCATCCTATTTTTCCATTTAAGAGACATCTTTTATATAGTAATGGTTATGTTTATACTTAAAGCTATAATTGATTATAGAATATTGAAATCTGGTGCTGATTTTATGCAGAAACCATTTACTGTTATGAACTTTATAAAATCGCAACTTATCTATCCATTTTACATTGTTTTTACAGTTTTTTACGCTGCACTGGGTAATGTAAAATGGAAAGACCGAAATATTGTTATTGGAAAAAATTAATCCACGATTAAAGTAGTCTTAATAATTACATGATATAAAAAATTTTTTGAGATGATATTGCTATTATAATTTCACACAAAATCAAAAAGCATAAAAAGTGAAATTTAGTAGCAAACTAATCGTCTGGTTTTCTGTATTATCAGTATACATAGCCAGTTTATCAACTTGGATCAATTGGAGTTATTTTTCATCTAAAGGAAAAGCCCAACAACTATCTGTAGATATTAACTCTACATATCTAAACATAGTTAAACTTAAAAATATATCTAATAACTTTTTTACATTAGAAACTCGCAGTAACAATTATTTTAAAACAACTCATAGTCCATTTTTAATTGATGCCAATAATCAAAATACCTTGTTAAATAACGAAATTGATAAGCTATTGAATCAATACAAAAGATCTAAACACATAAATTTACCTTTAATACAGATAAAGCAAAACCTATATAAAAGAGATTCTATTTTCAAAACCCTTACAACACTAGCTACAGAAAGAGGATTTAAAGACTTTGGTTTAGTGGGACATATGCGTCTTCATGCTCATCAACTCGAAAATAACAAAAGTATTAATAAAGAAGCCTTATTATCGCTAAGAAGCATAAAGAAGGATTATATGATACGTCACGAAAAACATTACATTTCTATATTTGACAGCATATATAATACACTAGCAAATAATTTAATCGTTCAAAACAATCAGCATGCGATAGAGCATCTGGAGGCATATCACCGAGATTTCAAAAACATAGTGACAATAGATGATAAAATGGGATTATATGATAATTCTGGATTGAAAGAAAATCTGGACCAACTCGATGAACTTCTAGAAAAAAGAGTTACCAGCTTAATTGAGTTTGTAAAAATTAACAATAATCAAAAAATTATTCAATTACGAAAAACACTCTTTTTCATTATTGCCTTTGCTATTTTAATATGCTTTTTTATTTCTAATATACTATCAAGTCAAATAACAAGACCTCTCACTAAACTCACCTACTTTATTGAAAGCATCATCCTCAATGATTTCAAATCTCTTCCTAAAATAAATCTTATAAAAGGTACCAGAGAAACAAATATTCTTTATCGTGAATTTAGTCAAATGATTGAACAGTTAAAAAGTCATGAAAAGGAAAGAGAAAACCTAATTACACAACTGATATCCAGTGAAAAAAAATATAGAAATATGGCTCACAAATTACCCCTAAGTATTTTTGAAACAGATAAACGAGGAACCCTAATTTATGTAAATAAAATGTGGGAAAGCAGTTTTGGTTACACAAAAAATGAAGCTGAATATCAGCTAAATATTTTCAAAATCACAGCAAAAAACAAAAAGAAGAAAAACGAAGTTATTGCTCATAAAAAAAATACCACTTGTTTTCCAGGATTACTTTACATGGATAAGATATTTATCAATGGTGAACATATAGGCTGGAGGGGGGTAATTGTGGATATTTCGGAAAGATATGAATACAACAAACTACTAAAAGAAGAACGAAGAAAAGCCAAGGAATCGGACCGACTTAAAACGGCATTTTTGGCCAATATTTCTCATGAAATAAGAACTCCATTAAATGCAATAATGGGATTTAGTAATTTACTTAAGAACAAAAATTTTTCAGAAGAAGAAAAACAGCAATACTACGATGTAATCGTTAAAAGTAGTCAAGATTTATTAAGTTCCTTTGATGATATCATATCTGTTTCACGAATAGAAACAGATAACAATCCAACACAAATGCAAGTAACGAATTTGAAGCTACTTGAGGACAGTATTATGACCTTTGCGAAAAAGAAATCGGAAAAACTAAACAAGGAGCATTTGAAAATACACTACTTCAAAGGAGCTAATAACGATTTGAGAAATATTGTTATTGATAAAAATAAAGTAGTTGAAATTCTAACACGCTTATGCGAAAATGCTATAAAATTTACAGAATCAGGTACAATTGAAATCGGACATACTTTATTAAAAACACGAATCATATTTTTTGTTAAAGACAGTGGTATTGGTATACCTGAAGATAAACATCAAATCATATTTGATCCATTCAGACAAGTTGATGAGACAAACTCAAAAACTACCGGAGGTACAGGTTTAGGACTTTCAATTTGTAAAGGTTTAGTTGATAAGATGAATGGCACGATTTGGGTGGAATCTATGCCTCAAAAAGGATCTGGCTTTTTCTTCAGTATTAATTTTACGGTTCCTCAATCTGAAATTTCGAAGGTCTCAAATTTCAAAATTTCCAATAATATATCAAGTAAAATCATATACTAAAAAACAAATCCTTTAAAACATAGTACTGACTAATTATCAATATATTTATCAGATATAGATTTACTTGATTTTGCTCCCAACTCTTTAATCTTTTCAGCCCTCGATATTAAATTTCCTTTACCTGTTTGAAGCTTGGTTAAGGCATTGTCGTAATTATTTTGTACCTGATTCAAACTACCCCCTATCTTTTCCAAATCTGTTAAAAACCCAACAAACTTATCATACAATGCTCCACTTTGCCTTGCAATTTCCTGAGCATTCTTGTTTTGATTCTCTTGTCGCCAAATAGAACTAACTGTTTTTAAAGTTGCCAACAATGTAGATGGACTTACTGGTACAACTTTCTTTTCCCAGGCAAAAGCAAATAATTCATCATCATTTTCAACTGCAGCAGCAAAAGATGCCTCAACAGGAATAAACATTAATACAAAATCAGGAGTATTTAAGTTTTTTGCTGAAATATAATTTTTTTCAAAAAGATCTTTGACATGCTGTCTAAGCCTTTCTTTATGGCTTTTAAGCGCTTCAGCTTTCACCTTTTCATTAGTAGAATTTACATATTCTTCATACGAATACAAGGATAGTTTAGAGTCAATAATTAAATGCTTTCCATCAGGCAAATCTACAATAACGTCAGGCCTAATCTGATTTCCATTCATATTTTCATCCACCACTTCGCGCCTATACTCTCGTCCTTTTGTTAGGCCAGACTGTTCTAATACCCGTTCAAGAATTACCTCACCCCAATTACCCAACTTTTTAGTACTTCCCTTCAATGCACGTGTCAGATTACCTGCCTCTTCACTAATTTTATGATTCAGATCAAATAATCGCTTTACTTCTGCTTTTAAACTTAATTTATCCCTTACTTCCTTATCATAAGCATCATCAACTTTCTTTTCAAACTGAGTGATTCGTTCTTTTAAAGGAGATAAAATATCTGACAATTTTTGATTATTGTGCTCGCTAATTTCTTTTGATCTGTTTACTAAAATACGATTAGCAATCGATTCAAACTCTTTTGATAGTGTTTGATGAAGATTTTCGATTTCTTTCTGCTTTTCACTATTTGTATTTATTAAATGAGCATTTTCAGTATCTATTGCGGCAATATGCATTTTTGCCTGTACTAATTCATTTTCAAGCTTTCCTAACTTATTCGTTAATTTAAGAACCTCTTCGTGTAAATTCTTTTTATCATTTTCCACAATAATATTCTGCTGCTTCAACTGATTACCTTTAAGTGTAAATAGTAAATAAACAATTATAGCTGAAACAATTAATCCTATAAAAAAAGCAAGAGCCAGTTCCATCATTTAATTCATTTTTGAGTTGCAACAATATAACAGATTTTAGATCATACATAAAAATGGGGATACTCATATTTTTGAATACCCCCAATTATATTGTTAAAAAATTTATATCCTAGTAACAGCCTTATGGCATTTTGTACATAAATGCATTAATATTCATACCAGCTCCTACTGAAGTCATCATTGTATAATCTCCACTTTCTAAAGAATGCCCTTCTAACTGATTTTTTACAACCAAATCAAAAAGAGTTGGAACTGTTGCTACTGAACTATTACCTAATGTTTTTATTGTCATAGGCATAACACTATAATCCACATCGCGAATGCCGTACAATCTAAAAATTCGTTTTAAAATAGCTTCGTCCATTTTTGCATTAGCCTGATGAATCAGAACTTTTTTAACATCACCTAAAGTAAGTCCATTTACATCTAAACACTCTTTTGCCAATAAAGGAACGTTAGTTAACGCATAATTATATACTCTACGCCCTAACATTTTCAGATACATATGATCACTTTTAAGATCCGGATTAAAAGAATCACCCATTTGTAATATATCCAAATGCTCTTCAGAATCTGTTCTGGCTACATGTTTAAGTATACCTACAGGCTCATCGCTCTCAACAGCTTCAACAACTGCAGCACCTGCTCCATCAGCAAAAATCATAGAATCTCTGTCGTGAGGATCCATTACTCTACTTAAGGTATCGGCTCCAATTACCAATGCACTTTTTGCATCACCCGACTTGATATAATAACTTGCCTGAATCATAGCCTGAGTCCATCCCGGACACCCAAAAGTGATATCGTATGCTATAGTACGTGGATTCTTGATATCCAATTTTTGCTTTACTCTGGAAGATAATGTAGGTAAAATATCAGGATACAAACTTCCATGCTTCACATCTCCTAAATTATGTGCAACAATAATGTAATCTAACTTTTCCTTATCAAAATTTGCAGCTTCAAGAGCACGCTGTCCTGCTATTGCAGCAATATCAGAAGTAACAAGATCTTCACCGGCACATCTTCTCTCTCTAATGTCTGTTATTTCTTCAAACTTTTGTACAATCTCCTCTGCCGGAGTCTCAATTTTACTGCCATCACTATTTAAAAATAGTCGATTGGCAAAATCAATGTTTTTTACCACTACTTCAGGCAAATAAGAGCCCGTACCAGTGGCAACAGCATAAATTCCCATTGTATTCGATTTTGCTAACATTTGTGTTTCTTTTAAAGAAACACTCCAATCAATTTATGTAACTACTACTTCTTATAATACTTTAGTTCAAACTTGTCACCATCCCAAACTCCATACGATCTGAGCTTTACCCAATCTCCCAGATATATGAACTGACTATTTTGCCCAATTGGTTGATGTAAGTCTATATGTCTATGTCCAAAAATGAAATAATCATAATGTTTATTCATTAAAACATCTTTGGCATAAAGCATTAAAAACTCTTTATCTTCACCCAAAAATTTGGATTCTTCAGAACTCTCATTCTTTAATCGGCTATGACTCGACCATCTTTTTGCTAATTCAACTGCAAAGTTAGGATGTAAACGAGAGAAAAACCATTGGAGAACTCGATTTGTAAATATTTTCTTCAAAACATTATAACCTTTATCGTATGGTCCTAATCCGTCTCCATGAGCCAGAAAAAACTTTTTGCCATTTAAATCTACCGAAACGGGTTTTGTATAAACTACAACTCCAATTTCTTTTGGGAGATAATCAAAAACCCAAATATCATGATTTCCTGTAAAAAAATAAACAGGGATACCACTATCCGTAAATTCAGCAATTTTTCCTAAAAAGCGAGTAAATCCTCTGGGTACAACATGACGATATTCATACCAAAAATCAAAAATGTCACCCATTAAATATAATGCAGCAGTTGTTGGTTTGATATAATCCAACCAATCCACAAAGTACTTTTCATGTTCTTTATGGTCTTTTATAGATGGTGCTCCTAAATGAACATCAGAAGCAAAATATATTTTTTTACCCGATTGCTGCAACTCCATTTTTGCTAATTAGCAAATGCTTAACTACTATATTTGAATGGACAAATATATCAGTTTTTTAATGTAAATAACAACATCATATTTTATTTAAACTTTTTTATAATGTTGTTCTGCTATTACTTACTGGAAAATTAAAATTACGAATAACTGATTAGCTACTGAATATGAATAGAATCGCCCTCAATATTATACCAATCTTCTTCACTTTTCAACTCCTTAAAATCTTCATAAGCTCCAAGTATAGATGATAGTAATTCATATTCTGGCATCTTATAATGTATAGAATAATTAGAGTTTAGGAAAACCATAAAAGAATCGAGGCAGGTTCCCTTATACCCTGTTAAATCAGCTAAATTTTCACGAGAAGTAAAATAATTAAATTTTGCACTTTCAAGTTCTATTTTTTCCAGTCTTTTTACTTCCTCCTTTTGCTTATCAAATCTGGTTTTTCCACTTCCAATAGAAATTCCAGCACCAAAAGTTCCTTGATTAAACTTTTTATCTGCCTTACCCCATGCTATGGCCTCTTCAAAATTCCAACTACTAACCATCTCCTTAACTTCTTCATTCTCATCTTTAGGAAGTTCTAAATCTTTGAACGCTTGACGGAAATGCGCATATGAATAAAAACGAAGAACTTCTACTTCTGTAATTGCATATACATTCGTAGGAACCTCTAATGTCAATTGGTCCTCCATGGTAGTCCAAATAGTAGGTACAACCCAAGTCGTATCAACATAACCCATGCTATGAAATCTCAGGGTATCTCCAACAGATCCATTTATTTCAAAACTACCTGTATTATCCGATAGAATAACTTCGCCTGTTGACACATTTTTAATAGCTCCAAATTCTATTGGCTTTTTTGTTTTTGCCTCTTTAACTACTCCATAAAAAGTAAATATTTCTTCATCTAAAACTTGAGAAAAAGAGCTCAAACATAAACTAAACAATAATATGGAAATTATGAATCTCATTTTTTATTCTCCTCTTCAAATTTTTCGAGTAATTCTGCAATTTTCATTCTAATAAAAATGGGATTACTATCCGGAGAAAGTTTAATATTGATATTGCAATAAATCATAAATTTATCTAACATTTCCCCTTCGTAACCGGAGACTTCTTTAACAATATCGCGATTATAAAATTCTTTTATTTTTTCCTGTTCCTCATTCTGTACAAGTACGCGTCTCATATCTCTTTTTTCACGCTCTCTTTTACTCGTATAATAATTTACATAACTCAAAGGATTAACCACTGCGGCCATAACAGGTGGTTTTTTATTGTACGAATCTCCTTTAAGAGCTGCAGGCAAATCATCTTCACCACCTAAGTTAATGTCTTTGGGAAGATTTAAATGCAACTCTCTGTCAGATGCAACATCTACAGTTCCAATCATATAAATTTTTCGTCCAAGGTGTATTACCTTTTGTTGTACAGAGTCATTAAATTCACTTACTCGTATCACCTGAGGACTATAACCTAGTCCAAAAACTTTTAATGAATCACTTTTACTGAAGGTATTTCTAAACTCTCCTTTTTCATCTGTTGCATAAATGATCATGGATTCATAACTAACAATTTGAGCATTTTCTATTAACTTATTGTCAACACTATCTTTTACTATTAGCTTGACCCAAACCTGATCTGAAGCAGTATCCTGCGCAAAGGTATGTAAAGAACACACCAATAAAATAAATATAATTCCTAGTAATCGCATACAATTATTAAAGCTGCAAAATATAAACTAATACGCACATAGAAACACTTTTTTTTACGATTAACCAAACTTTAACCTTTATATTGTGTTACTATATATGTTAAAAATGAAACTGATACCTGAACAAACCATATTAGTTTCAAATTCTTACTTATATAACAAATGAATTTGCAATTAGGTTTGTTTCATTGTATTTTCGCAAAAAATATAAATTTAATACTATCATGTTAGAGCAATACAAAGAAGTTGTTGAGCAAGCCTGGGAAAACAGGGATTTACTAAACAAACCGGAAACTCAAGATGTTATTCGCACTTTAATGGAAAAACTTGATAAAGGTGAAATTAGAGTTGCAGAGCCAAACGGAGATGATTGGAAAGTTAACGAATGGGTTAAAAAAGCAGTAATTCTTTATTTTCCTATTCAAAAAATGGAAACTATTGAAGCTGGCCCAATGGAATTTCATGATAAAATGGCTCTTAAAAGAAACTATGCTGAATTAGGTATTAGAGTTGTTCCTCATGCTGTTGCACGTTATGGAGCTTATATTTCAAGTGGTGTTGTATTAATGCCATCATACGTAAACATTGGTGCATATGTAGAAAGTGGTACCATGGTTGACACCTGGGCTACAGTTGGAAGCTGTGCTCAAATTGGTAAAAATGTTCACCTTAGCGGTGGTGTTGGAATTGGTGGTGTTCTTGAACCTATTCAAGCTGCTCCTGTAATTATTGAGGACGATGCTTTTATTGGTTCTCGTTGTATTGTAGTTGAAGGCTGTCGCGTTGGTAAAGAAGCTGTACTTGGTGCAAACGTAGTATTAACAGGTTCTACTAAAATTATTGATGTAACAGGAGATGAGCCTGTGGAATACAAAGGTTATGTTCCTCCTCGTTCAGTTGTGATTCCTGGTAGCTATACTAAAAAATTCCCTGCTGGAGATTTTCAAGTACCTGCTGCATTAATTATAGGTAAACGTAAAGAGTCTACTGACAAGAAAACTTCATTAAACGATGCGTTAAGAGAAAATAATGTTGCTGTTTAATTAAAGATAATGCATACTGATAAAAGTAATTAGATGAATCTCATCTTTTTACTTTTGTCTTTTTACTAAATACAATATATGAACGAAGACATTGCAAAGGCCCTTGAGGTTCTTCATAATGGAGGTTTAATTCTATATCCAACAGATACAATTTGGGGAATTGGATGTGATGCTACGAACCCGGAAGCGGTCAGCCGAATTTACAAGCTTAAGCAAAGAGAAGACAGTAAAAGCATGTTGATTTTGTTAGATAATGAGGCAAAACTAAATTCATATATGAATCAGGTTCCAGACATGGCATGGGATTTAGTAGAATTTACAACCAAACCACTGACCATTATCTATCCAGAAGCAAAAAACCTGGCTCCTAACCTTCTGGCAGAAGACAAAAGCATTGGCATTAGAATTACTAATGAAGAATTTAGTTATAAACTATGTCAAAGATTTAAAAAGCCAATAGTATCAACATCTGCAAATATTAGCGGCCAGCCTTCGCCTTCTTGTTTTAACGACATTTCTGATGATATTAAAAATGGCGTTGATTATGTTGTAAATTACAGACAAGAAGAAACCGCTAACCCAGCTCCTTCAAGTATTATGAAACTAGGTTTAGGAGGGGAAATTAATATTATCCGGGAATAAATTACAAATAATGGAGCATCAGGAAATACAGTTTTTTTTCGAAACACCAATACAAATTCGATTTAACGATATTGATAGTCTTGGACATGTAAACAACACGATAATACAGGAATATTTTGATTTAGGCAGAATGCATTATTTTAAATCGGTATTTACACCTGATATTGACTGGAAAATTTTCCCTGCAATTATTGCTTCAATTAAAACAGACTTTGTTTCACCTGTTTTTATTAACAACAAGCTTCTGGTTAAAACCAAAATCACAAAAATCGGCAATAAAAGTATGAATCTGATTCAACACATTACGGATACTGATGGAATATTAAAAGCAGTCAGTCATTCGGTTATGGTAGGATTTGATCATAACTCACAAAGTTCTATTGAAATAACTCAGGAATGGCGTGATAAAATTAGCTCTTCAGAAAAAGGATCTATTGAACTTTAATACATCACATTTATTGATTACCATAAATATTTTCATTTTTCAACATTTTATAAAATAGTTACTTTTGAACTGTTTGTTTAAACAAATTATTCAGGAATTGAGTTAACTATTTAATATGGATATCATTACAAAATTAGAAGGGCGATTAAGACAGATCGGGGATAGTTATCTTATGTTTTCTGGTGGGCTAGATAGTTGTGCAATATTAGGTACAGCAATTAAAACAGGCATTAACATTATACCTGTATGGATCAATAATGGATTTGGACGAGCCTCCGAAGAAGAAATTCGCAAACAGGCTCAAATTATGGGGGCGCATAACTTACAGGTAATCCATATTACTCCAACAAAATCTGTAATTTCAAATCCGAATAACAGATGCTATTTCTGCAAAAAACAAATCATTGAAGCCATTAAACATCTTAACAAAAATAATGTAATAATGGATGGAACAACAGGTAGCGACAATGGATATCGACCTGGGAGAAAAGCTTTAAATGAAAATGGTGTGATTTCACCTTTGGCAGAATTAAATATCACTTCTTTACAAGCTAAAGAAATTGCTTTGAATATGGGAGCAAATAAACAAATCTCAGACCTGGAAAGTTGCATGGCAACGCGCTTCAATTACCTACAGCCTCTACAAGAGCAACACCTCATTACAATAAAAGAAATTGAACATCTTGTTATTAAAAAAACAAATGATTATAATGTACGATGTCGCATTGACGATGACGATCACATAAGAATTGAACTATCAGATAGTAATAGTTTTATCGCTTTTAATGATTCAAATTTTAGGAATTCGGTATTAGCCTTAGGTGAAAAGTTAGCTTTATTCACTACATTAGACCTTAAACCGTCGCGCCCAAACGCATACGATAACAGAATTACAAATGACGTTTGAAGAAATATATGATAAAATAAAATCTGGTGAGATTTCAAAAGAAGAAGCTCATAAACATTTTTCTCTTGAATGGATGGAAACAGCGAGTCGGTACATTCTGGATGTAAACCGAGGTATGCGAACTAATATTCCTGAAATTATTTACGGTGAATATAAAACACAAAAGCAAACCATTGAATTGGTAAAAAACCTATTAAAAGAACACCCCAGAGTTATTGTTTCCAGAAGTAAATTTAATCATGAATTATCTAAAGAGTTTAGGTCGGATTATCAGATATTAGCTGGAGATAATGCTATTGTAATTGGTGACTTACCGGAATCTAAAGACTCAATTTTAGTAGTTAGTGCAGGCTCTGCAGATCATCCGGTTACTGAAGAGTGCGAAATAATTTTAAAGTCAGTTGGAGTAAACCCAATTGTATTTGAAGATCGTGGTATTTCACATCCTACCAGAGTTATTGAAGCCATTCAGCAAGGAATAAATCATAATGTAAAAGCCATTATAGTAGTTGCAGGCATGGAAGGTGCACTTGCTCCTTTTGTTGCATCTATGGTATCTTTACCAGTTATAGGTGTTCCAACTTCTGTAGGATATGGATTTAGAGCCAGCGAAGCAGCATTAACTTCTATGCTAGCATCTTGTGCACCCAATCTTACAGTTGTTAATATTGATGGAGGTTTAAGGGCGGCGGTTGTGGCTGCCCTAATCAGTAAAAACAGCAACTAAACACTAAATTTATTATAACTCATAAGTATTATCTATGAACTTAATTATAGATCCTAGAGGTGGATTTGCTGGTGACATGTTTGCCGCAGCACTAATCTCTGCTGGAGCCAACGAATCAGAAATGATTGACGCTATGACAATAGCAGCCAACAAAATAGGCAAATCAACAATTTCAACAGTTAAAACGCATGATAATGCTACAAGATTAATTATGGAAATTAATCATAATCATGGACATTTAGCAGCTTCTAAGGCTCGAAAAATTTTAACTGAATTACTGAATACATTAAATATTGAAGGTATTTACTCCGTATTTGCAAATCAAATACTTGAAAATTTAATTAAAGCAGAAAAACAGGCTCATGAAGAGAATACATTTTTAACAGATCACCACCATTCTCATCATAATCATTCTCATGATGAACACCACCATCATCACAATCACATTCACGAAGAAGCTTGGTTGCATGAAGCTCAGGATATTATCATTGATATCATTGGAGCAGCAAAAGGTTTGCAGTTGCTAAATGCACCTGTTATTGCTCATCTTTTTGCTCCGGTATCACTTGGTGGAGGTATGATTAAGTTTTCACATGGTGAAATGACTGCTCCAGCACCAGCAACTAAAATTTTATTTGACAAAAAAAATATCCCTGCACAAACAGGTCCCATCAATGTTGAATTATGTACACCAACTGGCGCAGCAATATTGGCAGCTCTTGAGGCCAGCTTAGTTAGCTCAAATATTAATGTTGATATAATTGCTACAAAGGGATTTTCAAGAGGTAGTAAAGATTTAGATATTCCTCCGTTAGGGATTTACCTGGAATAAACAAAAAGGGCTACCCAAAAGTAGCCCCATCATATATAATTTTATTATTTTTTAAACATAAACATTTCCGATTTTAATCAGTTTAGGAATATTTAAAAGTTTTATTTTTCGTCCATTCAATTCAATCAGCTTATCTGTTTTAAACTCAGACAACAATCGGATTACCGATTCTGTAGCTGTACCAACCATATTAGCCAACTCTTCTCGTGTTAACGAAATTTGCAAGGTATGATCCTGATCCAACTCAAAAGTATCCATTAATAACAACAATACTTCAGCTAATCTTTCTCGAACTGTTTTTTGAGCAATATCTGTTAAGAATTTATTTGATTCACCTAATTCTTTACAAGTCAACTTCATCAAAGTCATTGAAAAAGTTGGATTCTCCTTTAAAAGACGTTCAAGTATATCACCTGGTAAGTAACAAAGAACTGTTTCCTGAATTACTTTGGTAGTACTACAAGCTAACTCATCGCTGATAACTGATCTAAAACCAATTAAATCACCAGGTTTGGCAAACCTTATGATTTGCTCTTTACCATCAAAACCGGTTTTAAAAATTTTCAATATCCCCTCAACAACCAAATAAGTACCATTTATTCGGCTTCCCTCATGATATATTGTATTACCGCGTTTGTGTAACGTGCAATTAATAGATTGATTAACCGTTTCAATCTCTTCATCCGTTAATCCTTTAAAGATGTCGAACGAACGCAGATCTATTGGTTCATTATAAGGAACACTTTGAATGTTCTTCATTCCCTTTATTTTTTTTAAATCTTTATAAAATCAATGTTAACACACAGTAAAAATAATGTTTTCAATTATTCTTCTCTGTATTATTAGAATAATTTACTCAAAATTTTACTAATATCCATATGTATTTGAAATGACAGGTCAAAGATATAAATAAAGATGTATATTTGTTATAAGTCGTCGAATCTAAATGTTTTAATATGAAGACAACAATTGATCTGAAGTGGTTAGAAAATATGTCCTTTGAAGCTGATGTTAATGGTCATTCCATCAGGGTTGATGCAGGAACAGAAAGCGGAGGAGATGATTCCGGAGCCAGACCAAAACCCTTAATGCTAGTAGCTTTGGCAGGTTGTACTGGTATGGATGTTGTATCTATCTTAAAAAAAATGCGTGTTGAATATGATAAACTGACCATCTCAGTTGAAGCCAATATGCGTGAGGAGCATCCGAAATATTACGATGAAATGAAAATTATTTATCATTTTGTTGGGAAAGATTTACCTGTAAAAAAAATAGAAAGGGCTGTTGAGTTATCCGATGAACAATATTGCGGTGTTTCTGCACTATATAAAATGGCAATCCCTTTAACTTCTGAAATAAAAATAACTGAAGAATAATTATAAAAGTTTAGCTCATAGAAGACTAAATAGTTTCTATGAGCTAATTATTTTTAGGTTAAGCGATGTATTACATCTCTGTGGCTTGCATATTTTTCAAGAAGACTTGCTCTCTCTGCAATTTCGAAATCATCAAATTCAAATCCTGGACTAACTGCACAACTAACTAAACAAAAACCACTTCTGCCTTTTATTTCAGCACCAAACCAACTATTAGGTTCAACAGTGTACTGCAAACACCCATTAGTCGATTCAGATAATTCCACCTTATGATATTCACCTTTAGAATTAATAATATGAATTAAAAGTGGCATCCCCTTATGAAAATACCATACTTCAGGTGATTTAATTTTATGAAATTTTGAAACATGATCATCACACAATAAATAATGAATAGAAGTAAGTGCTGATCTATCATCAGTAAAATTAGAAGGCAATCCGTTTGAAAGAAGTTTTAATTCAGAACGATATATTTCCTTATACCAACCTCCTTCGGGATGGGCTTTAAGATCTAACTTTTTTATAATATCAGTAGCAAATCTTCCAATATAATTCTGGGGAACACTTAATTTATTTTCATTGATAAAAACCTGCAGAATAGCTTGTGCTTCAGCTAATTTTTCTTCCCAATGCTGAATGGAGTTTTGCCCTATAATATCAGTTACACATTTAATTGCAACAAAAGGTATTTGATGTGCTTCACAAATTCGAGCCACAGCAAAAGATTCCATTTCAAATACATCACCTGTTCCATCTGCAGAAGTTAGAAAAGTATCGCCGGAATTGCATACACTATCAAAATTCCACCCATCAAAAAGTTCTGAACGTTCTACTTCATCGGTAAATTCAACATAAAAAGGAACTCCAAAGTTTTGAAGTTTTTCCATATCTCTATCTACAAACTTGCAACATATGTGAACCGAACCAATCTCATACTCTACTGATCCTGCAGTACCAATATTTAAAACCACATCCGGATGATGTATATCTATTGCTCTGCTAACCGCAATTGAGGCAGCTACTTTACCTACTCCGGTTTTACAATAATGAAAATTACAGTTAGGCATGTTCACCTGAACACGCTCCTCTTCTACTGCATATACAATAAGTACATTAAACATATCTAATTATTTTACACTAGTGACCGAGTAAAAAATAAAAGAGGGTAGTCCCTTTCGGTTTCCCCTCAAAGTTGTAAATTGATTTTGCGAAACTTTTTACAACATGAGCAAAAATAGTGAAATAAAATTTGTCGGTCAGCCGATATTCAAACAGATAATAGATTTGTTAAAAGTAGTAGACATACCATCCTTAATTAAGCAACACAATAGCGACCGCTATTACAAGGCATTCAAGACCCAAACGCATATTATTACCATGCTGTTTGGAATATTTAGTCGTTGCGATTCAATGACTGAAATCTGTGAAGGAATGCGTGCATTGGGCGGAAAATTGAATCATTTAGGTCTGGAAAAAGCACCGGCTAAAAGTACTGCTGGTGATGGATTGCGTAATCGAGACAACCGCTTTTTCGAGTCGTTATATTTTGATCTGGTTAAGAAATACCAAACTTTTTTGTCGGACAGCCGGACTTATGGACTGACTTTTAAAGAGGTTTTGTTGATTGATTCAACAACCATCCGATTGTTTAGTGATGTTCTTAAAGGAGTGGGAAGAAACCCCAAAGGTGATGGCAAGAAGAAGGGTGGGCTCAAAGTCCATATGCTTATTGATGCCGTACAATCAGTAGGGAGGTTCGTAAAAGTTACAGCAGCTAAGGTACATGACAAAAACTTTCTTAAAAGCCTAGAGTTAATATCGCATAGCATGATCGTTTTTGATAAGGCCTACAACTATTATCATCAGTTTGCTTTATGGACTCATCAGCAAGTCTATTTTGTAACCCGTTTAAAGAAAAATGCAGTTTACACAATTATAGAAACACATAAGACTGGATATAAAAAGAAAGGTGTCGCCAAAGTCCTAAAAGATCAGACCATAGAGTTGGAATACTATCCAGAAAACGAAGATGGAGGGAAGCAATATAAAATAAAGAAGACTATAAGACTTAGAAAAGTGGCTTACCAAGATGATCGGAATCGTTATTTTGAGTTTTTAACCAATAATTTTGAAATATCAGCAGAAGAAGTGGCATTTTTATACAAGAAGCGTTGGGGTATAGAACTGCTTTTCAAAAAGATGAAGCAGAACTTTCAGCTTCACTACTTCTATGGTGAGAACGAGAATGCAATCCGAACCCAGGTTTGGTGCACATTAATCGCTCAGCTTTTAATGACTGTAATACAGAAGAAGGCCCAAACAAAGAAAGCATTTTCTGTAGTTGCGTCTTTAGTAAGGATACACCTGATTAGCATGCTTGAATTGACAGAACTATTGCGAAATAAGAATAGAAGCTTTACAAAGCAAATTAGCGGATCCCCTGGACAATTGAAGTTGATTTGGAATGGGGTCTGATTTTTAATTAAAAAACGAATGCCCTGTTTATGGGCGTTACAGAAGATAATTTTTAATATCCAGACTTTAGTCGGTTAATAGTGATTATTTTAATAACTAAAGTACAACTTAAGCCATTACAAAAACAAATTATTTAATACTATATTTGAATGATAGTATCAGCAAATCGAAAACATTCTTTTACAATGTCCATATTTTTATATTTAAACCTACTAATTTTAAATATTGTAATTTGGCTGGTTCTTAGTTATTTCTGGAGCCAGTGGAATTTTAAAATCTTTAAACCTTTTAATTGGCTAGAAGCTAAAAAGCAAAAAGCTATTCCTGCTAAAATATTAAAGTTAGAACGTACTTTTAAAGATAGAAATCGCTTTTATACCATATGGTTTGAGTTAAACAGAATTAGTTCGCAACATATCGAGGGCGATCTTGCCGAAGTAGGTGTATATAAAGGTGAAACAGCTAAAGTTATTCATCATTTATTGCCAGAAAAACAACTCTTTCTTTTCGATAGTTTTACAGGATTACCTAAGCAAGTTATTCGAGAAGATTGTGATGGAACCGTTCGTCCACAAACCGTAAATTTTGGATCTACGAGTAAACCCGAGGTTGAAAAATATATACAAGGCAATAATAACATAGAAATTAGGGAAGGTATTTTCCCCGAAACAGCAAAAGACCTAAATAAAACTTTTGCCTTCGTTCATCTGGATGCGGATTTATACCAATCAACAATTGATGGCCTAAACTTCTTTTATCCAAAATTATCTGCGGGAGGATCAATATTAATTCATGATTACAACCACAATTGGGATGGGGTAAAAAAAGCTGTTGACGAGTTTGAGAAAACAATTCCTGAACAATTTTCACATATAATGGATATGTATGGTTCGGTTCTTTTAATTAAAAATAAGCCTAGCTAAATCAAAAATATAATGCGCAAATCTTTTTTCCTCCTAATTGTATATTTTATCATTCTTCCGGTACTTTTATCGGCTCAGGATTCTATACCCAATAACAACTATCCACCAAAAATTGGGCTAGTTTTAAGTGGCGGAGGGGCAAAAGGAATGGCCCACATTGGTGCACTTAAAGTACTTGAAGAATTAGGAATAAAGCCGGATTACATTACAGGAACTTCTATGGGAAGCATTATGGGTGGCCTGTATTCAATTGGTTATAAGGCGAATGAACTCGATTCTATTGTCAAAATAATTGACTGGAGTAAGATGTTAAGCGACCAGATACCCCTATCAAATGTTGTTCCAGAAGAAAAATACTACTATCGCAGATACCTCTTTGAATTTGACTTGACTAAAAGGGGACCTGTTCTTCCTACAGGAGTAGTCATAGGACAAGGAATATCAGAAGAAATGAATTACCTCACCTGGCATATTGCAGGTATAAATAAATTTGATGATTATCCCATACCATTTAGGTGTGTAGCTTCAGACCTTATTTCAGGCGAACCCTACATCTTTGATTCTGGTAATTTGTCAACAGCAATGCGTGCCAGTATGGCAATACCCTCGGCTTTTTCACCTGTACTGCTAGATAGTATGTTATTAGTTGACGGAGGTGTATTAAATAACATGCCTATTAAAGCATGTAAAGAAATGGGGGCTGATATTATTATAGCTGTGAATGTTGGCACAAAAGAACATCCAGAAATAGAAGACTTTAGAACCATAGGAGATATTCTAATGGGCTCAGCTATGATTCGCTCCAACTACGAAACCAAACAATCTGCTGATTTAATTGATATTATGATTGAACCGGCATTAGATGAATACAGTAGTGCCAGTTTTTTTAACGGTAATGAAATTATTGAATTAGGTGAAATTGCCGCAAGAGAAAAATATGTGGAGCTTAGCAACTTAGCTAATTTTATAAGTCAATTTCCTAAAAAAGAAAACGTAGAAACACCAACTAATCTTCAACAACTTTATATTGAAGACATTAAAGTTGAAGGTTTAAAACGATTAAATAAGCAATTTATCTTAGGAAAATTTGGATTAGAAAAAAGGCACACTTACACAAAAAAAGATATAGCTGAAGGATTACATTTATTAATGGGAACAAGGTATATCGACAATGTAAACTATGAATTAGAACTTGGTAATCATGGCTACATCATTACATTAAAACCAACCGAAGCTTTTCCTAGTAAATACAATTTCTCAATACATTATGATAATGTTTATAAAGCAAGTGCAATTTTTAATATAGCCATGCGAAATTATATTATCAGAGGTTCTAGCTTTAAATTTTCAGGTGAGGTTTCTGAATATCCGCAAATTAACAGTGAATACATTGATTATATAGGTCATAAGCAAAAAACAGGAGGATACATCAATGCACATTGGGAATTAAGTCCAACACCATACATTAAAGATAATGGTGAAGAAGTGGGAAACTTTAATCAGCACACTACAATATTTGAAGGAGGATTATTAGTTTCTCCAAATGTAAAACGAATGATAAAATTTGGTGCTTTCTATAAAAGACTAACCAGTAATTCAGCAGGAGGCATCATTGATATCTTAATTGAAGATGTAGATAAAGTTGGCAATCAGTTTTGGGGTTTAAACCTTAAATACATTAAAAACTCATTGAATAAACAATTCTTTCCAACAATGGGAAATACTTTTAATGTTGACATTGAATATCCTCTAGGGTTTAGCTCTATTTACAAAGGTTCTCAAGAATCAAAGGAGTTATTAGCAGATTATATAGAATCACCAAATGAAAGTTACTTAAAGCTTTTAATCTCATTTAAACACCATTTACCTCTATCTTCTAAACTTAACTTTTCATACTATGCATCTATTGGGGGTGCAACAAAGGATATGAGCAGTACACAATATTTTACGTTTGGTGGACTGGAATCAATAAAAAGATATCAGGACACTCCCTTTATTGGATTAACAACAAAAGAAATATCCGCTCAACAATTTATAATGGGAAGTTTAAATTTTAGATATGAAGTACTTAACAACCTCTATATTAAACTAAGCGGAAATGTTATAGACTATAAAACGAACTATGATGACTTAAGCTTTGGAGCTTTAAATAATTTAGGATCTGATGATGTTGTTTTTGGTGGTGGTTTCTCAGCTTCTTATCAATCTATTATTGGTCCAATTGAAGTTGGTTATGGAAGAAACTCTATTCACAATAAAAACAGATGGTACTTCACAGCAGGTTTCCCTTTTTAAACTTTTTTCTTTCTGTTCTGTTTTGATTCAAAAGACAATAAATGAACAGAGACCTATCAAAAATAAGAAGCGATTATATTAAAAAATCACTATCCGAAAGTGACTTTACAAATAATCCAATCATTCATTTTAAAGAATGGCTAAATGATGCTATTGAAGAAAACATACCAGAACCAACAGCAATGACACTGTCCACGGTTTCTCCAGATGGCAGACCTTCAAGCAGAATCGTATTACTTAAAAATATTGATAATAATAACGGCTTCTATTTTTACACCAATTACACAAGTAAGAAAGGCTTGCATCTGAATAAAAATTCATTTGCTGCTTTAAATTTCTTTTGGCCAGGCTTAGAACGTCAAATTAGAATAGAAGGATATATTAAAAAATTAAGTCCGGAAGAAAACAACGAATACTTTTATTCACGCCCAGTTGATAGTCAGATAAGTGCTGTTATTTCTCCACAAAGTAAAGTAATATCAAAAAGGCAAGATTTACTTGATAGATATAACAAACTTAAGAATTCAAATACAAAAATTGTTAGACCTGAACATTGGGGAGGTTATGCTTTACAACCGGATGAAATAGAATTTTGGCAAGGCAGAGCTGGCAGGCTTCACGATCGAATCAGATTCAAACTTACAGATCAACAATGGGTTAAAGAACGATTGGCACCATAAAAAAAGAGGCTACCTAAAAGATAGCCTCTCAAATATTATTGGGATATAAAACGTAATGTTTTATTATTTCACAAAGTGAAAGTGAGAACCATAACGCTCAAATGCAGCCTTATCAAGAGTTTCTTGATGATCTGGATGAGCAACAGAGATGATTAATTTAGCTCTCTCTTGTAATGATTTACCATATAAATTAACTGCACCAAACTCAGTAACAAACCAGTGCATGTTTGAACGAGTTGTAACAACTCCAGATCCTGGTAATAAGATTGGAGAAATTTTTGATAATCCCTTAGCTGTTACAGAAGGCATAGCAATAATTGGCTTACCTCCCTCAGAATATCCAGCTCCACGGATAAAGTCAATTTGACCACCTACTCCTGAATAAAACTTAGTTCCAATAGAATCAGCACAAACCTGACCTGTAATATCAATAGATAATGCAGAATTAATAGCTGTTACTTTATGGTTTTTACGGATAACTTCAACACTATTGGTGTGTTTTACATCCATCATAGCAACCATTGGGTTATCATCAACGAATTCATATAATTTTTTAGAACCCATTAAGAAAGATGCTACCATCTTACCTTTATCAATTTGCTTACGTTTTCCATTTACAACTCCTTTTTCAACCAAAGGAAGAATACCGTCAGCAAACATTTCAGTATGAACACCTAAATCTTTGTGGTTGCCTAATTGAGCTAAAACAGCGTTTGGAATACCTCCAATACCCATTTGAAGACATGCACCATCTTCAATTAACTCAGCAACATTTTTACCTATTTGAATATCTGTTTCAGTCAACTCACCCATTTCATGAGCATATAATGGACTGTCATCTTCAACAAAATAATCAATATCAGTCATTGGAATCATAGCATCACCCCAGGCACGTGGTACGTTAGGGTTAACAGCAGCAATAACAACATCTGCACTTTCAATAGCAGCAAGCGTAGCATCAACAGAAGTACCTAAAGAAACAAAACCATGTTTATCTGGTGTAGAAACCATTACCATAGCAACATTTACTTTTAAGTAACCTTCACGAATTAACTTTTGAGTTTCACTCAAGAAAACAGGAATATAATCTGCATAACCAGCTTGAGTTTGTTTACGAAGGTTTGCTCCTACAAAAAATTGCTCAGAAACGAAAGTTCCTTCAAACTCTGGATCTGCAAAATCAACTTTATTTTCAATATGAATATGTTGAACTTTCACATCGCTGAATTCTTTTCTGCGACCGCGCTCAACCATAGCTTTAATTAAAATATGAGGAGTTACGGCAACACTACTTAAATGTACTCTGTCTCCTGATTTAATAACCTTAACTGCTTCTTCTGCACTTACACTTTTATACTGCATGTTTTCTTATTTAGAGATATTTTTCTTTAATCTTAAAATGATGTGCAAAACTATAATATTTTGATTAAAATAAAGAGCAGAAAAATGTATTCTACAACATATTAGTAACATTTATAAATATGAATATTTATAACTGATATACTGACAGTAACGCATACAGAACAAACCTAAGTGTTTTTCAATTTATACCTTAATACTTTAACGAACACCTGATGTCATTTTAACGAATTTTGTACATCTACTAATTATTCGCATTTTAGCAAATCCTTATCGAAAACAAGATAAATTATTCTCTAAAACGAAACGAAAATTTACACACATGAAAAATTTATTTTTAGCCACTTTATTTATTTTAACAACTATTGGCTTAAATGCTCAAAAAACAGATTACCTTACAAAAACCAATATCAAATATTATAACGATTCGGTAAACAAAACAGACAATTACATTAATGAAAGATGCGTTTTAGACCTATATTACCCTACTAATGTTAAAGATTTTGCAACTGTAGTCTGGTTTCATGGTGGTGGATTACGTGGTGGATCTAAAGAAATTCCTGAAGCGCTAAAAAATAATAATATAGCTGTTGTTGGAGTAAACTACAGACTTTACCCAAAAGTTGGTGCTCCAAAATACATTGAAGATGCTGCAGCAGCTGTAGCCTGGGTTTTTAATCATATTAAAGAGTTTGGCGGTGACGCATCTTTAATTTTTATTTCTGGTCATTCAGCTGGCGGTTACCTTACCAGCATGGTTGGACTTGATAAAAAGTATTTAGATAAGTATCAAATAGATGCCAATAATATTGCAGGATTAATTCCTTTTAGCGGACATACAATTACTCACTTTACCGTTCGTGAAGAAAGAGGAATTGAAGGTACTCAGCCAATCATTGATGAACTTGCTCCATTATATCATGTAAGAGCAGATGCTTCACCATTATTGCTAATTACAGGAGATAGAGAATTAGAAATGCTTGGGAGATACGAAGAAAACGCTTATATGATGAGAATGATGAAAATTGTTGGTCATAAAGATACGAGACTGTACGAGCTTGATGGATATGGACATGGAATGACAGAACCAGCTTTCCCTTTATTATTAAAGGAAGTAAAACGTATCACAGATCTGAAAATATCAAACAAATAAACTCCCTTGTTTTAAATCAGTTCTTGACATTAGTTAGGACTGATTTAAAACCTTTTACAATTAATCACAATTACTTATCAACAATATAATTATAAGAAAACAAGGTACATTTATAACCTTAATTTTTCTAACTTCGCACCATATTCAAAGATATAATGGAAGAAAAGGAGTCTGTAAGGATTAATAAGTATTTAAGTGAGGTTGGGTATTGCTCCAGAAGAGAAGCGGACAAACTTATATTGGCAGGTAAAGTCACCATAAATGGAAAAACTCCAGAAATGGGTACTAAAGTTAAACCCGATGATATTGTTAAGGTTAAAGGTAAATTAGTATCTGAACCCAAAGATAAACCAGTTTATATTGCATTTAATAAACCAGTTGGTATTGTTTGCACTACCGATACGCGAGTAGAAAAAAACAATATTATTGATTATATCAATCATCCCAAACGTATCTTTCCTATCGGACGATTAGATAAACCCAGCGAGGGATTAATTTTTCTGACAAACGATGGTGATATTGTTAACAAAATACTTCGTGCCAGAAACAATCATGAAAAAGAATATATTGTAAGAGTAAACAAACCAGTTACTAGCGAATTCATAAAAAAGATGGGGAATGGAGTTCCTATTTTAGATACGGTAACAAAAAAATGCAAAGTTGTAAAAACCGGAAAATATGAATTTAACATTATTCTTACACAAGGGTTAAACCGCCAAATCAGAAGAATGAGTGAATATTTAGGTTTTGAAGTTAAACAACTAAAGCGCGTTCGTATCATGAATGTAAAACTGGATGTTCCGGTTGGTAAATGGCGAAATTTAAATGCCAAAGAATTAAATGAAATAAACAGATTAGTATCTGATTCATCAAAAACACATTTTGAATAAAAGAACAACATCAATTATTACAACACTCTGTTTTAAAACTCAATACAACAAGTGTTGATAACATAATCACGGTAATTTCTCCAATACTATTAATATCTTAATTTTCCTTGTATCTTTGTAGTTGGTTTTTGTAATTACACCTAATTATTTTTACATAAAAAACTATTTTATCTGGTTAATTTGCAGCTTGCATTGATACCTAATAATAGTTTTTATGACAATTAAACGTAAATAATAAAAATGAAATTTACATTTGTTAAAACAACAAGGCACAGAACATTTCATCATACACCAATTTATTATGATGAAGCAAAGGAAGAGCGTGAGGAGCGTGCCCGAAGAATTAAAGATGAATTAGGAATAGAACAAGAGGAAGATACGCGATCAACCGAAGATAGAATCAAGGGTAAGATGAGAAGAAAAATTGCTACTCATTTTGACGTTGCCAGAAAAGAAAAGCGCAAATCAAACTTAAGACTTATAGTCATACTTATTGGGTTAATGATCGCATTTTATTACCTCTTTTCTACAAGTAAGGAGTGGATTATGCATTTCATGTAATCCTAATCACAAAATTTTAATCTTTTATCTAAAATTTTTAAAAACATCTGTATACAGATGTTTTGTTATTTATATCAAATTAGTTTATGTCTGATATTATACAATTATTACCTGATTCCGTAGCCAACCAAATAGCTGCAGGAGAAGTTATTCAACGACCAGCGTCCATGATTAAGGAGTTAGTAGAAAATGCTATTGATGCAGGTAGTACTGATATTAAAGTAATTGTAAAAGATGCAGGAAGAACATTAGTTCAAGTCATTGACAATGGTTGTGGTATGTCAGCAACAGATGCTAGAATGGCATTTGAAAGACATGCAACTTCTAAAATTAACAATGTTAACGACCTGTTTGCAATACGTACAATGGGTTTTAGGGGTGAAGCCCTTGCCTCGATAGCTGCCGTTGCGCAAGTTGAATTAAAAACAAAAAAGACGGGCGACGAATTAGGAACTCAAATTGAAATAGCTGGTTCAAAAGTTGAAAAGCAAGAAGTAGTTTCTTGTGCTTCAGGAAGTAACTTTATGATCAAAAATTTATTTTATAACGTACCCGCACGTCGTAAATTCTTAAAAAAAGATTCTACTGAACTTCGTCATATTATCAATGAATTTCAAAGAATAGCATTAGCAAATCCAGACATTAGTTTTAGTTTGGATAACAATAACATGCCATTATTTCAGCTGCCTGTATCAAGTTTACGCCAACGTATAGTTAATATGCTTGGTAAAAATATGAATCAACAATTAGTTCCTGTTGAAACAGAAACCACACTGATTAAAATATCTGGTTTTATTGGCAAACCAGAATCTGCACGTAAATCATCAGGAGATCAGTTCTTCTTTGTGAATCAAAGATATATGCGTCATCCATATTTACACAAAGCCATTACAGAAGCTTATTCAAATTTAATTTTACCCAATACAGTTCCTGCTTACTTTTTGTTTTTTGAAGTTGATCCAAAAATCATCGACATCAACATTCACCCTACAAAAACAGAAATTAAGTTTGAAGATGAAAGAACTATTTGGCATATAACCAACGCCTGTATCAGAGAAAGTCTGGGAAAGCATAATATGATTCCAACTATTGATTTTGATACAGCTGATATGGTAGATATTCCTGTTAGTAATAATAACCAGGAAAAAGAAGCTCCTACAATTGAGGTAAACCCATTTTTCAATCCTTTTGAAACTCCAACTCCAGATCTATCAAGTTTTGGTGGACCAGAAAGTAGTTCAGATAATGGATATTCAGGAAGCTCTTACACTCCTAAATCAACTCCAAAAAATTGGGATCAGTTGTACAACGATTTTGAATCAGAAAAAGGTAGTATGCCATTTGAAACAGATCCTGAATCAAGCGAAACATACAATGATGTTGATCCAGAACAAGCTCCTGTTCAACAAACTTTTATGTCAAAAGGAATGAATGAGGAAACAAATCAGGGTGCATCGTGTTTTCAATTTAAAAACAGATATATTTTAACATCTGGAAAATCTGGTTTAATGATGGTAGACCAAAAGAGAGCACATGAAAGAATACTATTTGAACGCTTGATGCAATCTATTTCTGCACAACAGAGTATGACCCAGCAAAATTTATTTCCGGAACAACTTGAGTTTAATGCTGAAGATACAATTATCGTTAACGAATTATTAGCTGATTTTCAAATGTTTGGTTTAGACCTAAGTCCTATTGCAGATAATATTTTTGAAGTTCGTGGTATGCCTGTAAATATGGAGAAAATGAATCCAAAAGAACTTATTGATGAAATTATTGAGGCCTACAAATCCGGTGAAGTAAACCTTGAAACAGACCTTAAAGAAAGAATTGCTCGCACCATCTCTCGTCAATCATCAATACGACATGGACAATATTTATCAACAGAAGAAATGGATGAATTAATCGGTCAGCTTTTCACTTGTCAGGTTCCAAATTATTCACCAGATGGTAAACCTATTATATCTATTTTATCAAATGATGAAATTGAGAGTCGATTTAAGTGACAGATTGTCTGGATTATGTTTGGTCTGAATCTTGTTATCTTAAGCTCTATTAAACAAAAGCAAAAGAATTGAAATATGTATCAACAACGACAATCCTTTTTTAGTAACATACCCCCCATTGTAAAAAACTTATTGATCATAAATGGTCTGATGTTTTTTGCAACTTATCTATTATCAAAAGGAATTAGTATTCCAGGCATTGGTTATACAAGAATTCATCTTGATGAATTACTGGGATTATACACTCCTGGTAGTCATCAATTTTACTTCTTTCAATACATCACATATATGTTTATGCATGGCAGTATTGAGCATATTTTCTTAAATATGTTTGCGCTGTTTATGTTTGGTAGAATACTTGAAAAAATATGGGGACCTCAAAAGTTTTTATTCTATTATTTTGCTACAGGTATTGGAGCTGCTTTACTTTACGTTTTAGTTGCCTTTATCCGATCAAAAATGATTGCAAGTGGTTTACCACCTGAAGCAGTGCAAAGAGTATACAATGAGGGCTTTTCCGTTCTATCCCAAAATAAAAATTATGTTGATGCTACTGCTGCTTCTTTAAATAGAATAATAAATGTACCAATGGTTGGTGCATCCGGAGCAATTTTTGGTTTACTTTTAGCTTTCGGTATGTTATTCCCTGAGGAACGTATATATCTTTATATGGTACTTCCTGTTAAGGCAAAATGGTTTGTTTTAGGTTATGGTGCTATTGAATTATTTTCCACTATTGCCAATAACCCTGGAGACAATGTGGCTCACCTCGCCCATTTAGGAGGTATGTTAGTTGGTTTTATTCTCATTCGTTTTTGGCAGAAAAAACATTTTTAAATAAATTTAGTTTTAAGTATCAAACAGAACTATTATGCCTATAGCTGACGAAATAAAACAATCATTTAAAATGGGTGGAGTTGTTACTCGCCTTATTTACATTAATATTGGTGTATTTTTAGTAGTTCGAATATTATACGCTGTTTATACACTGTCATTTAACAATTCTTATTTTCCTTTAACTACCTGGTTATCCGTTCCTGCCAGTCCTGAAAATTTGATTTTTCAGCCCTGGAGTTTAATAACCTATATGTTTTTACATTTTGAGTTTATGCATATCCTTTTTAATATGCTAACTCTATTTTGGTTTGGAAGAATATTCCTTCAGTATTTTAATCCCCGACAATTACTTGGTGTTTACTTTATGGGAGGTATTTCAGGTGCATTATTATATATTTTATCGTATAATTTGTTTCCTGCACTTCAAAATTTTGCTCCAAGTGCAATTATGATGGGAGCATCGGCATCTGTAATGGCTATTATATTTGCATCAGCTAAATATTCTCCTAATTTTAAAGTTCATTTGTTATTTATAGGACCAGTAAAATTAATACATTTAGCTATTGTTCTATTAATTATGGATGTAATAGGAGTTGGTGCAATGAAAAACACAGGAGGTCATTTGGCACATATCGGTGGCGCCCTGTTTGGTTTATTCTTTGCTTCTCGGGTTATAAAAGGGAATGATATTACATTGAGATTTAACCGTTTTATGGATAATCTTGTGAGCATCTTCTCCCGAAAACCAAAAATGAAGGTTACTCATTCCAAAAATAAAAGACCTATGAACGATATGGAATATAATGCTGAAAAAAGAAAGAAACAAAGTGACATTGACCATATCTTAGAAAAAATTAAGGCAAGTGGTTATGATAGTTTAACCAAACAAGAAAAAGAAGACCTCTTTAATGCAAGTAACAATTAAAAAAATACATTTTGAACAGAATTACCAGGTCTATCATACTTTTTTTTAATCTATCTGTAGCATTTCTTCTAATGTTAGCATCTTTGGGTGCTTATATAAGTCCTGTTCATATAAATTTTTTATCGTTCCTGGGATTCATTTTTCCTTTCTTATGGATTTCCAATGTTGTTTTTGCTGTGTTTTGGATGTTTAAAAAGCGAAAACGACTGATCATTTCTCTTTCGCTGATAATATTAACCTGGTCGCAATGGAATGCGGTTTTTCAATTAAGTAATAAAGATCTTCCAACAAATATTGATAAGGGCCATACTATTACGGTAATGTCGTACAACGTAAGAATGTTTGATAAGTATGTATGGACAAAAGATAAAGAAACACCTAAAAAGATCTATCAATTTATCAAAGATCAGAATCCTGATATACTTTGCATACAAGAATTTTATATCAACAATAAAAAGAACCAGTATTCAGAAAACAATATTTTATCAAAATTTAAGCAATACAAATACAAACATCTGGAATACAATATCAAAACCAAATCAGGAAGAAAGTATGGTTTAGCAACCTTTTCAAAGTATCCGATCACTAGTACAAAACCACTGCACTTTGAAAATACAACTAACTTTAGTATCCAAACAGATATTGATATTAATGGTAAGCATATTCGTATTTTCAATAACCATTTAGAGTCGATTCGTTTACAAAAAGAAAATTATAATTTTATCGATAGTCTTGAATTTAAGAATGATCAGGAACGAAGAAAAGGAATTTACGATATCTTTAGCAAATTAAAACATGCCTTTGCCAATCGTTCCTATCAAGCTCAAACTATTGGCAGACATATTAAAAACTCACCTTTCCCTGCTATTGTATGTGGTGATTTTAATGATACTCCTATTTCATATGTATACAGAACGGTAAAAGGAGATTTGAAAGATTCGTTTATTGAATCAGGAGGTGGCTTTGGAGGTACATACAATGGAAATTTACCATCTTTTAGAATCGATTTTATCTTTCACGATAAGTCATTTGAGTCATTTAACCACAAAAGAATTAAAGTAAACTACAGCGACCACTACCCAATCAAAACAACACTTAAATTACCTTTATAAAATATTACAATAGCTTATCATTATTTTATCATTTGAGTGCTATATTTTTCTATTTTTGTGAATCATTTAATTATTTGAATAAAAACCTATGCATCAATATCTTGAATTGTGCCAACGTGTGTTGGATGAAGGCGTTTTAAAAGAAGACAGAACAGGAACTGGAACAATTAGTGTTTTTGGTCATCAAATGCGCTTTAATTTACAAGAAGGATTTCCTTTAGTAACAACAAAAAAACTTCATTTAAAATCAATCATTCATGAACTTATTTGGTTTTTAAAAGGAAGCACAAATGTAAAGTACCTTCAGGATAATGGTGTTAGAATTTGGAATGAGTGGGCTAAAGAAGATGGAGAACTTGGACCAATTTACGGCTACCAGTGGCGATCATGGCCAACGGCTAATGGTGAATATATCGATCAGATTAAACAAGTGATTGATGCCATTAAAAACAATCCCGATTCTCGTAGACATATTGTAAGTGCATGGAATGTAGGACAACTTGAAGAAATGCAGCTTCCTCCCTGCCATATCTTATTTCAGTTTTATGTTGCCAACGGAAAACTCTCATGTCAATTGTACCAAAGAAGCGCAGACTTATTTTTAGGTGTACCTTTTAATATTGCTTCGTATGCTTTATTAACCATGATGGTAGCACAAGCAACTGGTTTAGAATTAGGTGATTTTGTACACACTTTAGGAGATGTTCATATTTACAAAAATCATATTGATCAAGTAAAATTACAATTGACCAGAACTCCTTATTCATTACCAACAATGAACATTAATCCGAATGTTAAAGAAATTGATGACTTTAAATATGAAGATTTTACATTAAGTAATTACGAATCTCATCCACACATCAAGGGTGCAATTTCGGTTTGATTTGTTCATTTAAATAATCAATCAACAATTAAACTATAAACATGTCAGAATTTTCAATTATTGTGGCCATTGCTAAAATGAATGCTATTGGTCAAAATAACGACCTGCTTGCTCATATATCAAAAGATCTTAAACGATTTAAAGCATTAACAAGCAGACATACCATCATTATGGGCCGAAAAACATTTGAATCCCTTCCTAATGGTGCACTTCCAAACCGAAGAAATATTGTAATAACCCGTAACACAGATCTTAAATTCGAAGGTGCTGAAGTAGTTCATTCACCAGAAGAAGCCATTGAATTATGCAAAGAAGATGGTGAAGTTTTTGTAATTGGTGGAGCCACCATTTATGAAGCTTTTTTACCCTACACAAATAGACTCTATCTAACTCTTATAGATCAATTTTTTAATGGAGCTGACACTTTTTTCCCAGACATTAATTACGATCAATGGGATGAAACGTATAGGGAAGATGTTTCTGATGATGAACAAAATGATTTTAATTATACTTTTCTTGATTTAAAAAGAAAAAAACAATCCTAAACATTAAGCTTTTCACCACAAAATTTACAATACTCAGCATCTCTGTCATGACCTTCTTGTAAACACGATGGACATACCTGAGTAGTTGTATCTTTTGAAACTTTAGTTAACTCTGAAGTAACAATTCCTGTAGGAACAGCAATAATTGCATAACCCAAAATCATTACCAAACCAGCTAAAAACTGGCCCAATGCGGTAACCGGAGCAATATCTCCATATCCCACAGTTGTTAATGTTACCACAGCCCAATAAATACTAATTGGGATACTAGTAAATCCACTTGTTTCGTTTGACTCAACAATATACATTAATGTACCAAGTATCGTAACAAGGATTAAAACTGTAAATAAAAACACACTGATTTTATTTCTACTAGCAATTAATGCTTTCCATAAATGAGAAGCTTCATTTATATATCTGGTTAATTTAAGTACTCTAAAAACTCTTAATAATCTTAATGATCTAAATACAACCAACATATGAGTACCTGTAAAAATCAATCCAAGAAAAGATGGTATTATAGCCAGTAAATCAATGATTCCAAAAAAACTTAATGCATACTGTAAAGAACGTCTTACCACCCATAATCGAACCAAATACTCTAATAAAAATGCATATGTTACTATCCATTCCATAAAATAAAGATTTGAATAAAACACTGGCGAACGACCTGGTAGACTTTCTAACATCACTATTGTAATACTAAAAACAATTAGTATAATAAGAGCGATATCAAAAATTTTACCTGCTTTGGTATCTGCTTCAAATATGATATCATATAATTTTTTTTGGATTCGAAATCTATCCTTCATAAATTGTATTATAATTCAATTAAATATTTCTTGTTAATAAAGAGCATCGTATATTTACTCAAAATTAGAAACAATTATGAGTATTAATACTATTAAGAATAATTTCCTTGAAGCTCAAAGAGTTTTAAACGATTTTATTACTAATGATAACAACTTTGCATTATTAAAAGAAGCTGGAGATATTATGGTTACAGCTCTTAAAAATGGAGGAAAGATTATATCGTGCGGAAATGGAGGATCAATGAGTGATGCAATGCATTTTGCTGAAGAACTTACCGGACGCTTTAGAGATGAAAGAAAAGGTCTGTCTGCAATCTCAATATCCGACCCCTCACATATTACTTGTGTAGGTAATGATTATGGATTTGATTACATTTTTTCAAGATACATTGAAGCTGTCGGTAACACCGGAGATGTTCTTTTGGCAATAAGTACAAGTGGAAATTCTGCAAATGTTTTAAAAGCCGCTGAAGTTGCTAAAGAAAATGGGATTATGATAGTTGCTCTTACAGGTAAAAGTGGTGGTAAATTAAAAGAAATTAGTGATGTTGAATTACGTATATCACACAATGGATATTCTGACAGAATTCAGGAAATACATATCCAGATTATTCATTCATTAATTCATTATATTGAACTTGAATATTTTAAAGAGTAAATTTATAATTTACTAAATAGATGTGGTTATATTTTAAAAAATATGGTATCATACTATGTACTTTATTCTTTTTAACCTCCTGTTTTAAAGAGGACTTAAGTAAATTTTCCAATGAATATACATGGGAACCAGATGTATCTGTTCCCATTTTTGAAGACAGTTATTTTTTATCCGATTCAAACCTTCCTGAACCGTTTTCTTCCTATTATCCTGATATCATCAGGGACATCACATTTTATAAAAATTTTGATTTAAATTTTAATAATCTGTTTGAAGATACCTCGTATATACGTAAATTAAATTTTAATCTTGGTGTTGAAAATTATTTTCCTTGTGAAATCCATGTGTACATAGATTTCATGAAAAATCCTAATGAGTATATTAAAACCCTTGAAATAGAACCTGAAATCATAATACCAGCAGCGATAATAAACAATGAGGGAATAGTAACAAAAAGTCATTTATTTTCACAACTAATCCCAATTGATATTGATGATGATAATATTATTAATAATACAGACTTTATTCGTCTTATTATTAGAATAACAAATAGAGAAATATCTGATGCTATCATTGCAAATTTAAACAATTATTATTGCGATTGCTCCTTAGGTATTAAAGCAGAACTTGAAGTCCCAATAAACTAATAATTTATAAATGCTTAAAATTATTGTTCTAATACTATTAATACTTGTCCTTACCAAATCTAAGGCTCAACAGAACAATACTTTATTTTTAATGCACGAACTTCCTCAAGCAAACCTTGTAAATCCATCTGTACCTATTAATTGTAAATGGTTTATTGGAATGCCAATTGCTGGCTCCACTCATATCAATGCATATTCTACGGGCTTTTCTTTTAATGATTTATTTGATGAATTTAATGGCGATTCATTAAGGTTTAATCCAGATCAAACCCTACATAAATTCAATAAGCTTGAACTTTTAGCTTCAGAATTTCACATATCTCTTATTTCACTAGGCTATATGTATAAACAAAACTATTTTACATTTTATATCAATGAAAAAATAAACACCTATCATACCCTTTCAAAAAATGCTTTATTATTAGCCAATTATGGCAATAGTCAGTTTGTTGGACAAAATACTCAAATGGATGGCACAAGAATTAATGCTGTACACTATAGAGAATATGCCATAGGTTGGGCCAGAGAAATTAATGAAGATTTAGATATTGGCATTAGGGCTAAACTACTATTTGGTAAAGCAAATCTATACACAAAATATTCCAACATGAACTTATATACCAACCCAATAAGCTACGCTCTAAACATGGTTGCTTCAGGTGAATTATACAGTTCATTCCCATTAGATGTTACTCCTAATGAGGATGGTTATGTTGATGATATAGAAGATATAGATATTAAAGACATAAATACAAAAGATTACCTTCTCAATAAACAAAATAAGGGTTTTGGTATTGACTTGGGAATAACATATAAATTAGATGAATTAACAACTATTTCAGCAAGTATATTAGATATTGGTTATATAAAATGGAATTCTGAAGTAAATCAGTTTCATTCTACAGGACAAATTGATATTACCGGAGAAACATACAATGAAGGTCTAGATGACTTTGAAAGTATTAAAGACACTCTATATAACGCCTTCAATCCTTATTTATACACATCTGCATATGCTTCTCCCCTTGTGCCAACTTTCTATGCAGGTATTGAAAGAATAATACCCAACACATTAGATATTGGAGGTATTTTTCATACTGAATTTTATAAAAAGAGGTGGCACCCTGCTTTAACCCTCTCAGCTAATAAACAATTTGGTAAGATACTTACTACTGGTATTTCATATTCCTTACAAAATAAACAAATAAATAATTTGGGAATTGGCCTAGGTATAAAATTAGGTCCTATTTACTTACATGCTTTGAGTGATAATATTCCTGCTTTTTTTAATCTTGCCAATACACGTAATGTAAATGTGAGATTCGGTATTAGTTTATTGAATGGATGCAAAGATAGACAAGCACGTGGCAAAGGGTCATTACCATGCTTTGGTGACCCATATAACGCAGTAAAAAGCTCAAAAAGAAGATAAAAAAGGATGTTTTCGATACTGAAAACATCCCTCTATATTCAATTTAATAAATAGTTCTATTTAGAAAGAGCCTCTGCTCCACCAACAATTTCAAGAATTTCATTTGTAATCGCAGTCTGACGAGCTTTATTATAACTAAGCTCCAGATCTCCGATTAATTCAGTTGCATTATCCGTTGCTTTATGCATTGAGGTCATTCTTGCACCATGTTCAGAAGCAATTGAATCAAGAATAGTCCTGAAAAACATTGTTTTCAAACTCAAAGGAACCATATCATTAATTATCTCCTCTTGTCCTGGCTCATAGATATAATCAGAAGAATAAGAATGTTCAATTTCAGGAAACTCTAACGGTAAAAACTGAGAGACACTTACATTTTGCACTGCAGCATTAATAAACTCATTATATACCAATATAACTCTATCGTATTTATGCTCCAAAAAGTCAGAAATCAATTCATCTGAAATTTTCTCTACTGAATTAAAATGTATGTCATTATAAATATCATTGAATTCTTTTACACATTTTATTCCTGTTGATTTTAATAGTTTTTCTCCTTGTTTACCAATAGAAATAACATCAATAAATCCATTTTTAAAATGAGAAGAATATTCATTTCTGACAATTCTATTTACTTCTTTGACAATACTTGAATTAAAAGCTCCACACAACCCCCTATTGGAAGTAACCATTACAATTAAAACTCTATCAGCCTCTCGTTTTTCTGCTAAGGGAATAAATTGACCTGTGTCCCTTGCATTAAATAGTTCAAAAATAATATCACTCATCTTTTCAGCATACGGCCTAATCTGAACAATATCATCCTGTGCTTTTTTTAATTTAGCAGCAGAAACCATTTTCATAGCACTGGTTACCTGTCGAGTTGTTTTAACCGAATCAATGCGGGTTTTTATGTCTTTTAAACTTGGCATTGTACTTTCTAATTTTCGTCATCAACCACTGCAAATCTGCGAGCTACATCAGCAGCAACTTCTTTTAATATTGCAGTTTCTTTATCAGATATATTTCCTTTACCTAGCGTATCAAAAATATCCTTATATCGCATCTCCAAATCATCAATAAAGCTCTTTTCGAACTCTTTAATCTTATCTACAGGAACATCAGATAATAAACCTTGTGTTCCACAATAAATTAAAGCCACCTGATGAGCCACGTTAACCGGAGAATATTGAGGTTGCTTTAGTAATTCAACGTTCTTTCTACCTTTATCTAATACTGCTTTTGTTGCAGGGTCTAAATCTGATCCAAATTTTGAAAAAGCTTCAAGTTCTCTAAACTGTGCCTGATCCAATTTTAAAGTACCAGCTACTTTTTTCATTGATTTAATCTGAGCACTACCTCCTACTCTTGATACTGAAATACCAACATTTATCGCTGGTCTGATACCTGCGTTAAACAAATTACCTTCAAGGAAAATCTGCCCATCAGTAATAGAAATAACATTTGTAGGAATGTATGCAGAAACGTCTCCAGCCTGAGTTTCAATGATTGGTAAAGCGGTAAGTGAACCACCTCCTTTTACCTTACTTTTGATAGATTCAGGAAGATCATTCATTGTAGCTGCAATTTCATCAGAATCAATTACTTTAGCCGCTCTCTCTAATAAACGTGAGTGAAGGTAAAAAACATCTCCAGGATAAGCTTCCCTTCCTGGTGGACGACGTAATAATAATGACACCTCACGATAAGATACAGCCTGCTTTGATAAATCATCATAAACAATTAAAGCAGCACGTCCAGTATCTCTAAAATACTCACCTAATGCTGTACCTGTAAATGGTGCATAAAATTGCATCGCAGCCGGATCAGCAGCAGTAGAAGATACTACTGTTGTATATTTCATGGCTCCATGTTTCTCAAGTGTATTTACGATTTGAGCAACAGTAGAACCCTTTTGACCTATAGCTACATAGATACAATATACAGGATTACCTTTTTCGTAATTTTCTTTTTGATTGATTATAGTATCGATGGCTATTGCCGTTTTTCCTGTCTGACGGTCACCAATTATAAGTTCACGTTGTCCTCTGCCAATAGGAATCATAGAGTCCACTGCTTTTAAACCTGTTTGCATAGGTTCTTTTACTGGCTGACGAAATATTACTCCTGGAGCCTTTCTTTCTAAAGGAAATTCATATAATTCACCTTCAATACTTCCTTTCCCATCAATAGGTTCACCATTCGTGTTTATTACACGACCTAACATCCCTTCACCTACATTAACTGAAGCAATACGACCTGTTCTTTTTACAACATCGCCCTCTTTAATATCGTGAGAAGCACCTAATAATACTACTCCAACATTATCCTGTTCAAGGTTAAGTACTACTCCTTTGCAAGATTCAAATTCGACAAGTTCATTTGCTCTTACATTATTTAATCCGTAAACACGAGCAATACCATCACCAACCTGAAGAACAGTACCTACTTCTTCCAAGTTTGTATTGCTGGTAAAACCTTCAATCTGTTTTTTTAATAATTCCGAAACTTCGGCAGGTTTTATATTTTCCATTGGTACAATTTTAACCAGTAGTAATTAACTTAATAGTTTATTTTTCAACTTCTTAAGTTTATTGAATATACTTGCATCCATCATTTTACCATCTACCATTAAAATAAATCCTCCAATGAGATGTTCACGAATACTTACATTCAATTCTATTTTTGTTTTAAGTTCTTTTTCCAACAAATCCTTAACATTAGCTATATAATCTTCTGTTAAAGGAAATGCAGTATAAAGAGTAGCTGTTTTTAATCCTATTTGATTTTTATAAAAATCAATGTAATTACGACCAATATCTTCTAATAATTCTTCTCTTTTATTATCAATAATTACTTGAAGAAATTGCATGGTAATTTGATGAATATATTTAGCAAATATTGAATTAAAAGCTTTTTTCTTTTCAAAAGGAGTAACCACAGGGCTCTTTAACAAATCATTAAATGCCTTAGTTTTTGAACACTGATCCATTAGAATTTGCATATCATTGTATACCCTTTCTACAATGTCCTTATCCTGACTTAATGAAAACAATGCTTTCGCATATCTTACAGAGATTAAACTATGATCCATCCTTACTCCTGTAATTAATTAAAATTTACCTTATCTAAATACTTATCGATAATCTCCTTTTGCTTTTTCTCTGATTTCAGTTCAGACTCTAAAATAAGGCCTGCAATATCTATAGAGATTTCTGCAACTTGAGTTTTCAACTCTTTGATGGCAGCGTTTTTTTCCGCTTCAATTTGTTTTCGAGCTGATTCAATAAGTTTATTAGCTTCGCTTTGAGCACTAGAACGTGCATCGTTAATAATTTTCTCTTTTAATGCGCGTGTTTCTTTTATAATGTCATCTCGCTCATTTTTTGTTGAGTCCATCATTTCCTGACGCACTTTAACTAGGTCCTCTACCTCAGTTTTGGCCCTCTCTGCTGCTTGCAATGAAGCCTCAATTGTTTCTTCTCTAACCTTAAGTGCATGCAGAATAGGTCCCCACGCATACTTTCTTAGTAGAAAAACAAGTATACCAAAAGAGAGTGTAGTCCAAAAGACTAATCCTGGATCCGGTTGTAATAAAAAATCCATCCTTTAAACTTTAATTACTGGAAATGATTAACCATTAATCATTGCAATTACAATAGCAAATAAAGCTACACCTTCAATCAAGGCAGCAGCAATAAGCATTGCTGTTTGAAGTTTAGAAAGAACTTCTGGTTGACGAGCCATTGCCTCCATTGCGCCTTTTCCTAAAAGACCAATTCCTAATCCAGCTCCAATTACTATAAGTCCTAAACCTAAAGCAGTAGTTGTCATAATATTTTATTTTTTAATTAAACTAGTATTTTATTAATGTTCTTCACTATGTACAGCCATACCTATAAACAAGGCAGATAATAATGTAAAAATATAGGCCTGTAAAAGGGCCACAAACAATTCAAGAATTGACATGACCACTGATAATGCAATTGATGCCGGAGAAACCCAAACATTTTGCAAAATAAAGATAAGAGATACCAAACTAATAATAATGATATGTCCGGCTGTAATATTAGCCATTAAACGAATCATTAAAGCAAAAGGTTTAGTAAATAATCCAATAATTTCAACAGGTATTAATATAATTTTTACAACAGAAGGAATTCCTGGAGCCAATAAAGTATGCTTCCAGTAACTTTTACTTCCATTAATATTTGTTACTAAAAATGTTATTATGGCTAACACCATTGTAACCGAAATATTCCCTGTAAAGTTGCTTCCTCCAGGAAAAAACGGAACCAAACCAATCATGTTATTTATCCAAATAAAGAAAAATAACGTTAATAGATATGGCACAAATTTATTAGCTTTTTCTTTACCAATCTGATCAATAATAATATCATCTTTAATAAATAATATTATTGGTTCAAAAAATGATTGCACTCCCTTAGGACGCTTTGGTGTACCATTATACTTTTTCGCAATAAAAATAAAAAGCCATAGGAGTATAACAATTGATAACCACATTGACCATACATTTTTTGTCAATGAGAAATCCCAAGGTTTTGAATTGCTAATATGTCCATGCTCATCTTCAGTAATAGTACCTTTAGCATCTGTATTATAAATGGTTCCATGTTGATACAAGAAGTAACGACCTTTACTTTCTGCAACTTTGGTATGATGATCAAAACGTGAATACAGAAAGAAATGAAATTTACCTTGATCTATTAATATTATAGGTAAAGGTATTTCAATATCAACCTTTTCCTCTCCTTCACCCCAAGAAACAACATGCCACACATGAGCATTGGATATATGATGCTCAATAACAACTGTTGGATCAAACTTTACTGTATTATTTTCTTCCTCTGCTTTGACATCTGAATGTTCAGATGCAACCAAAGGTAATAAGGAAATTAATGAAAATAATATAATTCCTAATACACGTTTCATAAATGTAAAATCAACTTCATTTTTGAATATAACCAACTATTTTCTTTGTAGAGTAAATCAAATGCATAAAATAGTTAGTCATAAAAACGATTATTACGTGATGCTCATGGTCATCTGAATAATCAACTAAAAGAAGAATAAATAATGCTGCCACAATCATTTTTATTCCAATAAATCCCATGATTATAAAAACTACATAATCAGGGATTAATTCTACCAGGTACTTAGAAATAAAAATAATTCCACCGAACAGAAGTACACAAAAAATTTGAATAATATTTACTTCAGCAAATAAATTTTCGTGAAAATATTTAGCCAATAGAAAATTAAACAAATATACTATAAGTGCAAAAGTTACAAACTTTCTTATTTCAATAAATAGTTTTTTATTAATCACTTATTACTTTTTTGGACTTGATGTTGGTTGGGAATTTTCAGCTTTTCCTCCCATCTCACATTTCCCGGTAAATATAGCTCCTGGTTCAATTGTTAATTTAGCCGTTATTATATCTCCAATTAATTTTGAGGTAGCTTTAAGCGATAAAAGTTCACTTACTAAAATCTTACCTTCAATACCACCAGATACTTCAGAGTTCGCACAATAAATTTCTCCTTTAACTCTACCGTTTGGTCCAATAACGACTTTTCCTTTTGAATGTATGTTACCTTCAATTTCACCATCGATTCTGATATCTCCATTAGTTTCAATGTTTCCAGAGATTTTTGTTCCTGAACCAATCATGTTAGGTAACTTATTTTCCGGTTCGTATGATTTAGCCATCTTTTAAATTATTTATCTATTACGATTATTATTAATTGAGGTTTCAAAGAAAACAAAAAAATAAACAAATCTAATTTAGGGGAATTCATTTATAAAAGCAAAGTTTGAAATTATCAGACTAAAAATTCTTTGATTTTCTTCAACTGAATTTCCTTATTAACTTGCCTTAAGTTTTTGGCTGTATTTGTATAATATACATGTTTTGAAATAAAATCATATTGCTTTTTATTCCATTCCCTCTGTGTCATTTTTCCATTAAAGTAACACACCTCTTCCCATAATTTTTCTGATAAGGGAATAAAATCAGCCCTACCTAAATAATCTAAGTCTGCATCTTTTATAATTTTTTCCATTAATAATTTCGGTTCAACATTCATTTCTGTTGCCATTATTAATTGGTTTATTGCTTCAATCTCACTACTACTGTAGTTAAATTTTGGTAATATTTCACGTGCAATTCTAGCACTTTGCACCTCATGTTTTACAGGATTTACCATATACCCTGTATCATGAAATAATGCAGCAGTTTTTACAAGAAGTAATTCTTTACTATTTAATCCCTCTGCCCTTCCAATAACCTCTACCTGAGTACAAACATCTATTGTATGCTTTACATTGTGATACTTTAATGAAGAGGATAATTCTTGGCGCAATTGAGTCAGTACCAATTCTTCCAGATCATTATATCTAATCCACTGTAATTTAGTTTTAAAAGCATCATTTGGTATAAGCCCTTCCTCATCTACGGATAGTTGAGGAACTATTCCTGTCACAAAGTACATATCCGTTTCTCCCTTATATTTTATAGGCATTTTACCCCTGTATTCACAGGTAAAAAAGTCTTTAATCAGTTGATAAGTAATACCGGAGACATTTATTTTACCTGCCACACCTGAAGATTCCATTCGGCTTGCAATATTAACAGTATCTCCCCAAATATCAAAGGAAAGTTTTTTTCTTCCTATTACGCCTGATATTACTGGACCTGTGTGAATACCTATTCGCAACTGCCAAAATTCATCAGATCTTACACTTGAACTATGTTTAGATTTTTGCATATATCGCTGCATTTCAAGTGCTGCCAACACCACTTCAACAGGATTGGTGCTATTCTTTTCGGGCAAACCGCCTGCGCACATATAAGCATCTCCAATTGTTTTAATTTTTTCTATCTGATGTTTTTCTGCAACTTCATCAAAATATACAAAAAAACGATCTAATTCATCAATAAGTGTTTCTGGATTTAGATGCTCAACAATCTTTGTAAAACCCTGTATATCTGCAAACAAAACAGTAGCTTTTTCATATTTCACTGTAGCTTTATGTGTAAGCTTTCTACTTTCCTCCTCACTTGTATCTACTTTTGGTTTTAAATACTTACTAAAAAGTGGTGCAATAGAATCTTGATGCCAATCATTAACTTTTTTATTTAATAAATCAACTACTCCTATTTTTATAATAACAAAAAATATTAAAACAAAAACAATAAGTATTACACTCGAGACTAGATACCGACTTATGCCACTCTTTACATGAATACGAATTGATTGATTATTGTTTCTGGTTTGAACTTTGAAAATATAATCGCCTGCATCTAGATTAAAGTAACTACAGCTATTTTTATAGGTCCAATTTGGGGGCTGTTTATCCAGCCCTTCTAAATAAAATCTATATTCTTCCTTAAAATCGGAAATATTATTGAAATCAAAAACAATATAATCGTCATTAGTAATTTCAATCAAAATATTGTTAACAGTGAGATCTACATTTAATGTATCACCAGAAACAATGATCCTTTGCAATAAATTTTCACCATAATTTAAATTAGAAGAAGCATAAACGCTATTGCTATAAATTATAATCTGGTATAAAAATACAAATAACCAAAACTTACACCTGTACACATCTCTAACGTTTACAATCACCAGATTTTGTTTTTTATATTTAAATTATTGATTTTATTTCAAAAGTAGTATATTTATTTCGCAAAATGAACCTAAGTTTTTTAAATAGTTTATATGGAAAATTCTGAAAGGACAATAATCGTACCTTACGATTTTACTGATATGGCAACGTATGCAGTAGAGCACGCCATTGATCTTTCAAAAGGTAAAGATATTGGAATTACATTATTAAATATTGTAAAAAAAGAAAGCGAAATAGGTGATCTTACAGAAAAACTATCCGCTGTAACCAATAGTATTCATGAAAAGTTTGGTGTGAAACCGAATTTCCTAGTTAAAGAAGGAACTATTTTCAAAACAATAAATCAAGTAGCAGAGGAACTTGAGGCTATTCTTATTGTGATGGGAACGCATGGTATTAAAGGATTACAAAAATTAACAGGAAGCTGGGCATTAAAAGTTATAGTAGGTTCAAAAATTCCTTATTTTGTTGTTCAGGATTCCCCATCAAATACGCTCGTTAGAAAAATGGTTTTTCCCGTTGATTTTAGAACTGAAAACAAGGAAAAATTACATTGGGCTGAATTTATATCCCATTTCTTAAACACAAAAATCTATTTATTTAGTTCTTCAACAAAAGACGGGGCTGTTGAACCTAGAACAAAGGCAAATTTAGTATTCTGCAAAAACTTTTTAATGGAAAAAGGTATAGATTACGAGCTTAGTCTTTCTGAAGGTGGTGGTTCTTTTTCTCAGGAAACACTTAACTACGCTAAAAAAATTGAAGCAAGTGGTATTATTATCATGACAACAAGGGACATTGCATTTCATGATTATGTATTAGGTGCCAATGAACAACAAATAATTGCCAACGATTCAAAAGTTCCAGTTCTGGTAATTAATCCGCGTACAGACTTAATGAAGTATGGATACGGAGGTTTTGGTTGATAAAATAGATTATTTCGATACTATATTAAACAACGGCCCATGGTCGTTGTTTTTTTTTAAATGATAAATAATTTTACCAAAAAAAAATCGTTTCTATTTTAAACAATATCATATATGGAATTAGTATTTGCTACCAATAACTTAAACAAATTAACTGAATTACAAAAACTAGTAAGTGACTCTATTATTCTTAAGAGTCTTGCTGATATCGACTGCAACGAAGAAATTCCGGAAACAGGTCATACTTTAGAATCAAATGCATCTCAAAAATCTACTTATATATACTCAAAATATAAAATTAATTGTTTTTCAGATGACACAGGATTAGAAATAGAAGCATTAAATGGAGCTCCTGGTGTTTACAGCGCCAGATATGCAGGAGAAGATAAAGATGCAAAAAAAAATATGAATCAAGTACTTCAAGAACTAAAAGGAATTCAAAATAGAAAAGCAAGATTTAGAACAGTGATTTCTTTAATTATTAATGGAAAAGAATTTCAATTTGAAGGAATTGTAGATGGTAAAATAACGGAATCTGAATCTGGCAGTGAAGGTTTTGGATACGATCCCATTTTTATGCCTAATGGATATACGCAAACATTTGCTGAATTACCTTTAAGTGAAAAAAATAAAATTAGTCATCGTGGCAATGCTGTTAAAAAACTAGTGGAATTTCTTAACTCTAACTATACCGAAAATAACTAGGTTTTATCCATTTAAAACTCAATTAATCACTTCTTACATGAAATATATTTTATTTTTTTGTTTAGCTATTGTACTTCCTTGTAAAACTTTTACTCAAGCTACAATTGGTGATTGGCAGGAATATTTGAGTTTCTCAAATGTTCATAGTGTTGAAAAAATAGATCATATAATATTTGCAGCATGTGATATTGGTATTTTTACTTACGATACAAATGACTATATAATCCAAAAGTATACAAAGATAAATGGACTAAGTGATGTAGATATCTCAACCATAAAAAAAATACCCAATTCGTCAAAACTATTTATTGGTTATGAAAATGGTAATATTGATATTTTTGAAAACGGTACTATTAAAAATATACCTGATTTAAAAATAAAATCGATCTCAAATAGCAAGAAAATAAACCATGTAGATTTTATTAATAATCTAGCTTATTGCGCTACAGACTTTGGAATTTTAGTTGTTGACTATAATAAATTAGAGATAGCAGATTTTTACTATTTAGGAGATGATGCAACTCCACTAATTATAAATCAAATTGCCCATACTTCCGATTCAATTTTTGCAGCAACAGAAGAGGGATTAAGAAAAGCACATATTAATAGTAGTTCGTTAGCCTATTATGAAACTTGGGAATATACATCTAATGATCATAGTGAATTCAATGGAGTAATATCTATAGATGATATTATAGTCACAACCAAACATACGAATTCATACCAAACATTTTCTTATTCAAACAACATATGGAATAACATAAATACAGCAAATAATTTTGTTAAACTTCAATCATTTACAAACAACTTTGCCATCATTCTAAATAATAAAATTGAATTGTATTATAACAATCTAATACATAAAAACACAATATCCTCATACAATATTGAAGATAAAAACTTAAGCGTAGCATGTTCATGTATTTTAATAGATGATGATACAAAATGGGTTGGAGATAATACCAATGGACTAATAAAACTGGGTGAATCAAGTGATTTACAAATATTACCAGATGGACCCTATTCAAACCGAAGCTTTAAATTAATTGCTACAGCAAATGCCTTATGGTCTGCCGCGGGAGATTACGACCAAACTCGTCGTATTCCTGCTGAGGTTTCTATTTTAAGGGAGCATAAATGGAAACATATCACTCCATTTACAGACCCTTTATTTCAAAATTATAACAACATTACTGATATTTTAATTGATCCTAAAAATGAATCTCATGTTTATTTAGCAAGTTACAATAATGGAATTTTAGAACTTATAGATGATAAAGCTGTTTATCAATACAACAGTCAAAATAGTGGCTTACAAAAAGTATACATTTGGGAACTTGTTGCTTCAATGGTTCTTGATAATGATGGTAACTTATATGCAAATAATCAAGAAGTAACTTATCCTATAGTAGTTAAACCCGTTGGGATAACTGACAATAAAGAAAAATGGGTACAATATGATTACTTACCATACGATAATCCAGGTGATCAATTTTGGATTAGAAAAATGATTTATACAAGTTGGGGAGATATATGGGGAACAACAACTGATCAGGCCTTTGGCTTATTTATAATGAACACTAATGGTACTCCTTATAATTCAGATGATGATATTTATAGAAGTCCTCAAACTTCAGTAACTTTTAATGATTCCAGAAATTCTACACTAAGTATATGGGATGAAGATGGAAACAGTGTATCATCAAGACTTCAATGCTTAGTAGAAGATAAAAATGGTTATATATGGATTGGAACAGATGAAGGACCCATAGTATATTACAGGCCTCAGGCTATTTTTGATGAAGAAAAACCTCAATCCTCAAGAATTCTTGTTCCTAGAAATGATGGGAGCGGATTAGCAGATTATTTACTAGAAAATGAGAACATTACAACAATAGTTGTTGATGGGGCAAATAGAAAGTGGTTTGGAACACAAAACGGAGTGTATTTAATTTCTGAAGATGGAACAGAAACAATACATCATTTTACCACCGAAAACAGTCCTATAATTTCAAATAATATTACTAGTCTAAGTATTAATCCTGAAAGTGGTGAAGTTTTTATTGGAACAGATAAAGGTATTGTTTCATACATAGGAACAGCAATAGAAGGAAAAGAAACATATAACTCAGTATTAGCATTCCCAAATCCGGTAAAACCTGGTTATAATGGTGCAATTACTATTACAGGTTTAATAGAAAATTCAACAACACTAATAACAGATATTAGTGGTAAACTTGTATATCAATCAATATCTACAGGTGGACAAGTTGTTTGGAATGGGCGCAATTTAAATAATAAAGACGTTTCTAGCGGTATTTACTTAGTTTTTGCAACAAACGAAGATGGAGAAAAAACGCTTGCTACTAAAATTATGATTGTCAGATAACATAACACATTTTTATTTTACATTTAAGCGGACTATTTTTGTGAGAACCAAAAGTTAAAAATTACATGCTTAAACGGATCATTACTATTTCTGCTTGTGTTATTTTAGGAGGTGTATTATTATACGCATACTTTTTTTTACACGATTTCAAGAATTATAAAAATAATAATGCAATAAAAGGAATCCCTACTGATGTTTCTTTTATATTTAGAATCGATAATCCTTCTAATATCATTGAGTTTTTTAAAGAAAAAAATGATTACAGTAATGACTTAAAGACCTTTAAATGGTTTGATTCATTTTACAATATTATTTCTAAAATAGACAGCTCTGATTTCTTTAACAACAAAGCTTTTAATAATCTTAAAAACAAATCATTAACAATTTCTCTTCATCAGGAAGGAAAAAATACCATAAGTCCTTTATTTATTTATGAGGTCAATAATAAAGCTGAAAAAAACCTTTTAAGCTCCTTACTTACTGATAACAAACCAACAATTTGGAATGTAACAGAAAGAAAATATAATTCGAACTCTATTTATAAAATAATAGATAATGCAAAAGTATTCAAAGCTTATATTTCTTTTGAAAATGGTTTATTATTAATCAGCCCCTCTTCATTAATTATTGAAAAATCTCTTAGACAATTAGATACAGAGTATTCTCTTGAAAAAGAAAATACATTTAATCAACTTTTTAAAACTGCAGGAGATAATAGTGATATCAACTTATTTATCAATTTTCAAAACTCAAGCGACTTATTAAATAACCTTTTCAAACAAGATATAAATAATTCACTTACATTTATTAGTAAGCTTGGAGACTGGGGAGAACTAGATATAAATTTGAATAGTGACATGGTAAGTATAAATGGATTTATCTATCCATCAAATAATCATGACAAATTAAATATTCTCTTTAAAGAAATGGATCCTTCAACTTCACAAATAAATAAATGCATTCCTGCCAATTCAACTTTTTATTTAAATTATAATATTGATGATAGTAAAATTTTAGCTAACAATTTAGATGCCTATCTAGAATCAACTGGCAATCTATCTTCCTTTAATAACAAACTAGACTCATATACAAATTCTTTGAAGTTTGAAGAATATAAAAAATTGTTCTTTGATTTTATTGAAGATGAATTTGCATTAGTTTATACACCCAATAATACTTCTATTCAAAATGAGGGAAAATATTTAATTATTGAAACAATCAGTAAGTCAAAAACCATCAAAACACTTAGTAAATTTACCAATACCACAATTAATCCTGTTTATAATTATAATTTAGATATAGAAACTGAATTTCCTATTTACAATGCAAAAGGTTTAGAAAGTATACCATTTATCTTTAATCAATTTGTACCAAATCCTCCATCTAAGTTTTACACCTTTATCGATAACTACCTTGTATTTGCCAATAGCATAAATTCACTTAAGGCTATCATATATTCATTTGAGCTTAAAAAAACTTTATACCACAGTAAGTATTACCAACAATTTAATGAAAATTTTTCTTATAAGGAGAATCTGTTTGTGTACTGTGATCTTTCCAAAATATTATCATTGTTACCCAATAAATCCTCAAATAGTATCCTTAACCCTAATAAGGAACAAGAGGAAGCACTTTCTAAGTTTTATGGAATAGGTATTCAATTATCGAATGCAAATAAACTGCTATATAGTAATACATGTATTAAATATCTACCTATTAGAGAGAATGAACCAAGAACTGTATGGCAGAGTGGTTTGGATAGTACCATTTTTTCTAAACCAAGTTTAGTTGTTAACCATTACACAAAAGAAAAAGAAATATTAGTTCAGGATAAATCCAACATTTTATACCTGATAGCAAATAATGGTAAAATTTTATGGCAAAAAAAGCTTGATAACCCCATTTTAAGCGAAGTATTTCAAATTGATTTTTATAGAAATAATAAATTACAGTATTTATTTAATACAAAAGACAGGATTTATTTATTAGATAGAAATGGAAATTATGTAGAAAAATATCCAATAAACTTTAGTCATGAAGCTACAAATGGATTGGCTTTATTTGATTATGATAAAAATAGAAATTATAGAATTTTTGTTGCTTGTAAAAACAAAGAAACCTATGTATACGATAAAACTGGTAAGCAAATAAGAGGTTGGAAAGCCACACAATCAGAAGGCACTATAATTAACCCTATACAACATTTTAGAATTAATAATAAGGACTATATTGTATTTTCTGATGAAAAAAGGAATTATATTTTGAATAGAAAAGGCAAAACCAGGGTTACGATCCAAAATGATTTTATTCGCAATAAAAATAGCCTTTTTTATGAATATAATAACAACTCAATAATTACGTCTGATGAAATGGGTAATGCAAGAATTATTAATTTGGATAATGGTGCTACTTCAAAAATTAAATTAAGAAATTCTGATGAAGAACATTACTTTATATCCAGTGATATTACAAACCATTCAGGAAATGAACTTTTAGTGCTTACTCATGATCATCTGAATTTATATACAAACGAGGGTAAAAAAATATTTTCAGAAGAAATTGAAGGTAACATCTCTCTTATTGCGGATATATATTATTTTTCTTCTTCAAACAAGAAAATAGGTATTTACGATGAAAAAAATCAGAAAATATACCTGTTTAATAGTGACGGAAGCCTTTACAAAAACTTTCCATTAAAGGGAAAATCAAGATTTAGTATTGGTTTTTTAAGTTCAACAAGTAGCCAATTTAACCTAATAGTTGGAGGAGATAATAATTACCTATACAATTATCGAATAGAATAGTAAAATAAATAGTCATGGAGAAAATTCAAATAGGAGTTCTTGGCGTTTCTAATCATCTTTTAAAACGTATTATTTTACCACTAAATAACATTGATAATGCTTGTTTATATGCTATTGCTTCAAGAAATATAAAAACTTCAGAAAAATTTGCTAAACAATTTGGCATATCAAAATTCTATGGGTCATATGAGGAGCTATTAGATGATCCCGACATTAACGCAGTCTATATACCTTTACCTAATCATTTACACTTAAAATGGATAAAAAAAGCTGCATTAAAAGGTAAACATATTATATGTGAAAAACCGATTACATTAGATTCTTCAGAAGCAAAAGAAGCGCTAAATTATGCAAATAGCAATAACGTATTACTTCAGGAGGCCTTTATGTATAAAAATCACCCTCAATGGATTCATGCATTAAACATAGTTAGAACAAACCAAATAGGAAAAGTTAAATATATTAGAACATCTTTTGCTTATAATAATCCAAATCCCAAAAACATTAGAAATATAAAGGAATATGGGGGAGGGGCTATTATGGATATAGGATGTTATGCAATATCACTTTCCAGATTTATTTTACAGCAAGAACCTACTCAAGTAATGGCTCTAATGGAACAAGATGATAGTTTTAAAACAGACACACTATCCACTGCAATTTTGGATTTTAATGGTGTTCATTCCCTATTTAGTGTATCTACACTTGCTGAAGCAAACCAATCCGTTGAAATTGTTGCTACTGATGGAATTATAAAAATACATGTACCATTTAACACATACGTAGATACAAAGTCTAAAATAACAATTTCAACAGCTCAAGGTTCAAGAGATGTTGAATTTGATGTTTGTGATCACTATGGTCTTATGTTTAAAAGCTTTTGTAATAGAATAATTGAAAACAATATAGAAAACACAGGAGTACAAGATGCCATAAATAATATGATTGTAATAGATGCGCTTGTAAAATCAAGCGAAAGTAAATCCTGGGTACAGATATAAAAAAAGCGGTGCTAAAACACCGCTTTTCTATATATTTTAATTGTAAGTATTTTACATAGAACTAATTTCTGCTGCGGAATATTGCTTCACTAGAGACATTACACCTTTTGCACATCCTTCAGCTCCTCCTTTAAAAGAGAAAACTAAACTATAAACTTTTGTTTTCAGACAAAGAAATTCAAATGCACTATACATTTTACCTCCTTCAAAATTACTTACCAATAGTTTATCTCCATCATAAAGTTGCATGATAACTTTTTCAGGATTACCAAGTCCGTTAACTGAATTAAATTTATATTGACTTCGGCTATTCAAAATTACACTAAACTTTACATAACCAGTTTTGGTATCTTTCTTTTCTTGTTTAAGATCGATTGTAAAATCTTTCATGTATTGAGTATCACCCATTTCCTTTAATGCCTGCTTTAGTAAATCATCACCACATTGTGCGTGACTTTTAACAGCAAATAATGAAATGAACAATATTGATAATATTAAGACCTTCTTCATATTCATAAAATTTTATTTCTTAATAAAACTGTAGCAAAGATAATTTATTAATTGAAATTATCTATGACACAATAAAATCTCTAAGATTTTTGATTTCAGCAACAATTGAATCAATTTGTTCTTGAGTAATTTCAACATGACTGATCTCATCCTGAACAATGATTAAAGTACCATTTTTTTCTATTCTCTTAGGCTCTCCAAACTCTGTAGTAATTTTAACATCAGCATAAGCTTGTTTAATCTGCTCCATACGAGTTACCATTTCAGCAAAATTAGGATCTTTACTATAATTATTTAAGATAATTAATAAAATATCTATTATATCTTTTTGCTCCCCAATTCTATTAATTAACTCCTCATTTTTAGTTGCCTGAATCACATTTCCTGCAATGTATAAACCTTCAATCCATGCACCTGTAACTATAAGAGTACTAACATTACTTCTCTTTTGCTCTCTTAAGTAAGAATCCATCTTGTTAAAACTATTAACAGAGATTTCCATTAAGGAATCAAGATTATTACTATTTGTAGCTAATTGCTTTAATGAATTAAAATCAAAAAATTGACCCACTTTAATTCCTTCTGAAAGTTCTTTAATAGCCAATAGATAAGAAACAACAATCGTGTTTTTATCAAAAGTATTAATATAACCTAAATCTGCACTTAATACTCCCAAGTTTAATGCTCTTTTAAAACTTGTATTATAATCATTAATCTTTTCTGGTTTATTTAATATTTTTTGAGAAAAGTCAACTCCAGACTTTTTAATTAAGGCTGCCATTTCTACAGGAGATGAAATATTCTGAATCACATCACCAATAATTTCTTCTGACAACTCTAATGGCGCATCATTAGTTAAAGCAGAATCAGCAATTGAAAAATCATCTGAATCAGCTTGTTTTTGCCCTGTATTACCAGAACAAGCAGAAAACATAATTAGTATTCCACTTAATATAGCCGTAGTGTACAATAATTTCTTTAACATGATAGGTTTATTTTAAATTTTCAAAATAATTAGGTTATACTGTAAACCTTAGTAAAAGGTTACTTTTTAAGGTATTTAAATTCGCTAAAGGCCTTGAATGATTTACGTAATAAATCATAATACAATACAATATATAATAATATAGTAAATAGCCATACCATTGTAATATTGAACCATAAAGTTTCAAAGTAATTTCCTGCAAAATGTTTTTTAGGTGCAAAAAAATGTGATCTAAAATCCAAAGAATAAGAAGGCTCTGGTAATAAATATATTGGATCCACATTTTGTATTAAATTATCTCCTTCTCTTAAAATTTTATTCTTTTCAAATACTTTGCGTACTATATCAGAAATACTTTCATTTAAATATTTATCCTTTAATTCATTAAACTTATCTTTTCCATAAGTAGACATTGCATAATTAATCATCTTTTCTTTTTTATTTGTTGCAGCAACAAACCTATTTGAATATGATTCCTTTAGATCTTCAAAATAACTACTCAATTCTTCATAAACTGATGAATTAAAACTTTCAACATTTAATTTATCTAAACTTGAAAATTGGATATCCTTAACCCTATTATTCTCTTTACTTACTTCATTCTTTAATAATGCTAAGTCATTAACAAAACTATCTTTTTCTTCTTCAGTTCCATTAGTGTTAGACAGATATTTGCTACAGTTATCTAAGATATCCTGTAACTCTTGAATATAATACACAACCTTAAAATCTGTAGAACTTTCCTCTTGTTCCACATCAAAAAATACTTTTTTAAACTTATTATCCTTATACTGTTCTACCATTAACCCTTCATATATCCATCTTGATGGCATAAATTCAGCAATAATTGGTACTTTATCTGCACTAGAAATATCCCTATTTAACTTATCAAAAGTAAACATAGCACCTCCTAAAACCATTTGTGGAATCATTACTAATGGTATTAAAATGTATATTGTAACAATTGAATTAAAAGATGCAGATAGAATCAGACCTAAAATATTAGCAAAAGCTGATACTGAAAACAATGCTAACCAAAACTCTAAATACATATCCTTAATACCTAAAACAGTATTAGCTACTCCTACAAATAATCCCATTTGAATGGCTGAGATCGTAAAAAGTATAAGAACTTTAGAAACCAAATAACTTGATCGTGACAGATTTAAAAATGCTTCGCGTTTTAATATTTTAGCATCCTTAAATATCTCTTCGGCACTAACTATTAGTCCAAAAAATAATGCTACCACAATACCCATAAAAATATATGGTGGAATATTTTCATTATCCCTAAAAATATAAACATTCGAGTCAGGATCTACAATATATCTTATTAAGAAAGAAAGAATCAACCCCAATATTGGTGCTTCTAAAATATTTAGTAAGATATACTGTGTATTCGAAATCTTTGAAAAGAAATCTCTTAATGTATATATTTTAAACTGATTAAACCAAGCAGGAATATTTAAAGACCTAGGAGGTGCAGTATTAATATCAGTAACCTCCGGAATCTCAATATTTTTTACATAATGTTCATTCCACTCTTTAGGACTTGTTTTCCTTTTATTAGTATAATTTCCATATTCATCGATTACATTAGCATCAATAATATTAAAGACTAATTCAGGATTGAGGTTACCACACTGTGGACATTCTCCTTGCTCACTGTTTATTTGAGCATCTAAACGTTTAAAATAAATTAATGATTCACTTGGATTACCATAATATACAGGATAACCACCTGTATCAAGAATAAACATCTTATCAAACATCTTATAGATATCTGATGATGGTTGGTGAATTACAACAAAAATCAACTTTCCCTTTAATGTTAATTCTCTCAAAAGGTTCATAACATTTTCTGAATCGCGGGAAGAAAGCCCTGATGTTGGTTCATCAACAAATAAAATTGAAGGTTCTCTAATAAGTTCTAAAGCAATATTTAGTCTTTTACGTTGTCCTCCACTAATCATTTTATTTAGTGGAGATCCAACCTTCAAATTTCTTCTTTCAAATAAACCAAGACTTTGTAAAGTATCATTAACTAGTTGTGTTAACTCTTCTTCATTTTTATCTTTGAAACAAAGTTTGGCATTATAATAAAGGTTTTCAAAAACAGTTAATTCCTCAATTAAAAGATCATCCTGAGGAATTAAACCTATTACACCTTCTATCTTTTCTCTTTCTTCATGTAAATTTATTCCGTTAATCCTAACCTCACCGGCACTTGGACTTTCAATACCAGACAAAACATTTAACAATGTAGTTTTACCAGCACCACTGGCACCCATAATTCCTACTAATCTACCATGTTCTTCAGCTAAATTTACATCTCTTAATCCTATCCCTCCATTTTTAAACTGAAAACCTAAGTTTTCAACAACATATGAAATCTTAGGAGTAGATGCATCTGTCATAAAACGACTAACAACATCTGTATAATAAATTGGAGCTCTAGCTGGTAACTTTAAGAAACTACCTTTTGGGAAAAGATAAATTCGTCGGTTTGATAATAACAAACCATTTAAAAAGATATCCTGATCTCCAGTATATCTTAGAAAATACAAGTCGGCACTTTTAACTCGTAAAATTAAAATATTACCGTGTAATTTATGAGCTTGAATATGTTCTCTATGTTCACCATTATTGACTTCTGAATTAATAGCTAAAACATTTTCATAATCAAGCTTTGAAAGGTCATCATTAACTACAAAAGCTTCAATACTTTTCTTTTCCTCGTTTGAAAATTTAAAAACATCTGCAGCTGTGTTAATAATAGCCATACGTTGGTCTGTAAATTTACGATCAGCATTGACCAGTTCATACATACGCACCAACACAACAACTTTTTGTTCCTTATTAAGTTGTTTATTAATTTTTTTACAGATTCCTATTATTCTAACGGAATCTTTCATTGAGGTAAGTTGAACCTTACCATCATTATTACCATTGCTTCTTTTATCTTTTGAATGCTTCTGAAATAAAGCAAAATATTCATCAACAGCTTCAGAAGTTAGCTGCTGCGTTAAAAAGTTTTTAACAAATTCTATTTCACTTTCCTGCACTCCATCATCTTGTTTGGCTATTAAACCAAACAATTGCATCAGTGCTTTTAATATTTCTTCACTCATAAGATGTTATTTGCAATAATATTATACTTTAGTCAGTATAAGCTTCGTATTCAAATGGGATTTCAACTATATCAGCATATTCTTCACCAGCTTCAAGCATATCTTCTTCTTCCTCGTGATAATGCCATTTTATGGTTACATCATTACCATTCTCAACTATTTCTTCAAATTTTAATAAAATGTCTAAAATAATTTTAGAAGATGCTGTATTAAAATATTCTAATTTGAAATTAAACTCTGTTTTTTCGTTTGGAGCCTCTGAGTAACCATCAATCCAATTCATTATTGGCTCATAAAACATGTTAACATCTTCCGGTAATGATCTACCAGAGATCTCAAACTTATTGTTGTCTTTATCTAAAATTACATTAGGAGTATCATCTGTTCCCTGAATATTGATAACTTCCATGGTTTAATATTTTAATTGTTTTTTTTAATTATTTCTTCTAATTGTTGATGTCAGGATAAAGAATGAAACTTCTTCACTTATTTTTTTAAACTGATAAGTTAATTCGCTGCCAGTTTTCTTTGCAATATCAATAAGCCCTAATCCTGCACCTCCTTTATCTGAAATACTTCCACCACGCATTTGTGACTTATATAATTCAGATAATCCCTTTTTATCTAAAGAGTTAACTTGCTCAAGATTTTCTCTTAAGCCAGGTACTTTTTCGTTTTTAATTACATTACCAGTAATGATATTATAACAATCATCACCTCTGCTGACCATTACAATTCCTCTTCGTTCTTTTTCATCTTCTTCGGAAAGAGAATCTGCATGTTTGCTAATATTTTGTAAACATTCAACCATTACGTTAAAGACCTTACGCTGAACAGCATTAGATTCTTCACTTTTGGCTAAACTTTTCTCAGTTAATGAAGTAAAAGTTTTAGTGATTTCCTGTGTTACTTCTCCTTCGTAAACCAAGCTAATTTCATTGGTTTTCATAGTTCGATAAAGCTGATAAGCAAAATCTAGAAAACTATGATTCTCTTGAGAATTTCCCATTGTAATTAAATATTTAGTTTGTACACTTTACAATTCTATACCTATTAATAAAACATCATCAACTTGCTTTTCATCTCCCATCCAATCATAAAAATCAGACGAAAAATGACGCGCAAAATGTGCCATCGTTAAATCAGGACTTTCAACCAGTGCTTCCTTAATTCGTTTGGTTTGATATTTTCTTCTTCTTTCTCCTCCTAATTGATCTGGAAGTCCATCAGAGAAAATAAATATTTTATCACCATCTTCATACGGAATTTCATGATTTTCAAAATCCTTTTCTTTCTTTTTAAGAAGAGGCTTTCCTCCAATACCTTTTCTTGAGCCCTTATATTCTATTAATTCACCTTTACGTAGCAAATATAGTGGATTATGAGCACCTGCAAATTGTATTGTCTTTTTTTCTTTATCTATTTTACACAATGCAAGGTCCATTCCATCTCTACCATTATTACCTTCTTCGTTCTGTTTTAGCGTTGTACGAACTCCCTGATGTAATAACTCCAGAATATTTGCAGCATCAAAACCATTATCAATATTAACAATATTATTTAATAAAAAGTAACCAATAAATGATAATAACGCTCCAGGTACACCATGACCAGTACAATCTACGGCTGCCACGTAAAAAGTTTCATCTTTTTTGACAAACCAAGGAAAATCTCCACTAACAACATCTTTTGGTCGATAAAAAATAAATGACCTTGGGAAATGACGCTGAATGAAATTAGTATCTGGTAAAATAGAAGTCTGAATCCTCTGAGCATAATTAATACTATCAGAAATTTTCTTATTCTTTTCTTTTATTTCTTGCTCAATCTTTTTCACCTCAGTCATATCATGAGCCACGAATAACACTGATTCCAAAATCTTCTCTTCATTAAGCTCTGGAATAGCTTTTATTTGCATTATTTGAGTTCCTACACTTGAGTTTAGTTCTATTTCTTCATTTATTTGACTGGTTTCTTTTTTAACCTTTAATAAAACATCATTTACAAACTCAATAAATTTTTCATCAATATATAATTCAGAAATACGTTTTTTAGTAATCTCATTTATTGGTAAACCAATAAATCCAGCAACTGCCGGGTTAGCATAAACAATTTTTCCTGAAGTATTGATTCGAAGAATCATATCAGGGGAGTTTTCAGAAAGTGATTGCATTCTGCTCTTCATCCTTTCTTCTTTCTCTGCTCTAATTCTTTCTGTAATATCCTGAGTATTAAAAATAATTCCTTTAATAGCAGGATCGTGAAGTAAGTTTTTACCTTTGGTTTCTAAAAATAACTTTTCTCCATTCTTTTTTAAGTAGGCATATTGTGCCACACTCTCACCTCCAGGTGTTTGCTTCAAATAAGAAAATAAATTATTAATAGTTTTATAACCGCGTGGCGTCATCATTTCAGGGTCCATTCCCTTAACTTTATCTCCATCATTATAACCTAAAATTCGTTTAACTGATGGACTCTCGAAAACCAATCTTTGATTCTCATCATATATTGAAATAAATTCAGAGGCATTTGTTAGCAGAGCTACTAGTCTTTTCTGACCATTTTCTACTTCCTGAATCTTAGATTCCAATAACTCATTTGATTTTTCTAAATCTTCCTGAGCTATCATCATCTCACGAGCATTTTCTTTTAGTTTTTCTTCATTTTGCTTTAGGGTAACAGTCATTTCCTGCGATTCCTTTAGCAAGCATTCAGTTTTAGCATTAATTTTTTGCGCGTATATAGTTCTTCCAATCATAGAACTTAGCTCTTCGGCGAAGCTTAATTTATAGGTTGGAATATGATCATACAAAAATCCTAACTCAACAATACCTTGTAGTTCCTCTTCCTGCATTAATGGAAGAATAATTAAACTTTTAGGTTTATTATCACCTATAATACCAGAGGTTACTGTAAAATAATCATCTGGTATTTCAGTCCTGTAAATCATTGCTTTTTCATAAGCAACCTGACCAACCAAACCTCGGCCAATTTCATATTCATGATTGATGAAACGCTGTCTGTTATAGGCGTAAGTTGCTATATTAACTAACTTATTGTCCTCAAGAATATAAAATGCACCTTGAACTCCATCTGAATATCCAATAATACCTTTTAACAACTCAATAGCAAGTTTATCAATATTTCTATGAGTTCTTAGTATATCATTTACTAATTCTTTACCCTTAGTAATCCACCTTTGTTCTTCCTCCTTCTTATTTGTTTCTAATAAATTTTTAGCCAAACTAACTAACGATGAAGAGTCACCATTTTTGTATTGAAAAACGGAGGAAAAGTCTCCTTGCCGTATGTAATTAGCAATTTGAATATTTGAATCCAGATTACTCTTCAAGTTGTTTACTTCCTTACTCAAATTTTGTTTATTAATTCTGTTTAAATTGTAGAAGTATACAATTGTAAGAGGTAAGCCAATTATTAGAAAATCCACGAACCAAACTAAAACTGAAGTATGAATTTTTAATATTGAATTCATAGATAACTTCTCATCTAATAAATCAATAAAACCAATCCATACAAACAAATAAATTAGTATAATAAATAATGACATAAAGAATCTATCTCCTTCATTTATACTTGAAAGAGACAGATACTTCCTAATATTTTTAACAAGCTTCTTTATATGCATTTCAAAAATTATATAACTTTTAAATCCTTTATACCATCACTTATATTATCCCAGTAATTATCAATATTAATCAACTTAAAGGTAGCTAACTCTATTAGTCCAATTGTTTCTTTATTAACTACAATAGGCAAAAAATATAAATGTTTTGGTTTAGATGATCCCGAACATGATTCTATTTTAAAATAGTCTTCATCAACATCATTAACTAAAATAGCTTTTTTATTGACGATACTTTCACCACTTATTCCACTTTTTTCGTCAATTTCATCAAGAATTTCATCTTCGTTTAAACCATAAACTCCTTGTACGCTAAATTTAGTTGAAGGTTTTATCTTAAAATAGCAAACTCCAAGTCCAATTTCATAGTAATGGGCTATTTTTTCTAATATTTCAGATCCTAAGGTTCTAATATTACTAGCATTTGTAGTAATTTCTTTCAGGTCTTTTTTTATAATGTCAATTTCATCAATAGATTTTGCGTCAGTGTTAGACTCTTTTTTTAGATTATCAACAGACTTTTTATAATGATCGATCTTTTGTTGTAAATTGTCTATCTTTTCTTTATATGCAATCTCAGCATCTTCTTTTTCCTTTTTATTCTGTCTTATTAGTCTATCTGTAAAATAGACTACACTAATAAATCCAATAAATGAAAATATTTCCAAAACAAGAAAATTTGCAGAAATTGAGCTACCAACAAAAATGTACTTTAATAAAGCAAAAATAAAAGCTGTAATAGCAAGTAGATATAGTATTAATACAGGTTTTTGTTTCATTTCAGACATTTTAAAGTTTATTCAAAAAGTCAATAATTCCTTCTGGTGATAAAACTTCGTCAGGTGTAAATAATTGCAGTGCTGCCTTAGGCATCGTATCTACATCACAGGTAACAGGATCTTGAACAATTGTATAACCATTCTTTTTATGTACATCTAACATACCTTTTGCGCCATCTTTATTAGCTCCAGTTAATATTATACCTATCATCTTTTCACGATAGGATGTTGCTGCAGAAGAAAAAGTATAATCAATCGATGGTCTACTATGATTATTAACTTCCTCTGTTGATAATGAGATTGTTGAATCAAATTCAACAAATAAATGATAATTAGAAGGTGCTAAATAAACTTTTCCACTTTCTATAGAATCCTTATCAAAAGGTTCAACAACTTCTAAATTCGATTTTAAATTTAATCCTTCTAACAAACCGGATCTAATATGTTTAAGACGATGTAAACATACAATTATCGGATATTTAAAATCTGGTTTAATATGGGCCAGTATTTTAGAAACGATAGAAAAGCTCCCTGCTGAACCGCCAATAACAATACCTTTATAATATTTTGCTTTACTAGTACTCATTTAAAAAATCAAACTTGATAAATTTGTTCATTATGATCATATGCTTGACATAAATCCATATTATTATTACAAATCCGTTCTTTTATTCCTAAAGCTAAAAAGCCATTCTTTTTTATGTACTTTAAAATAGCATCTTCAGCTTTATTTTGAAGTTTTGAATTATAATAGATCATTCGATTTCTGAATAAAACAATATCAGCATTTTCTATTGGTCCTTCATGAAAAAAGCTGTTATTAATGAACTTCACATTCTGTAATAGAGATGAATCAATTTTTGTTACACCTAACTCAGAAACAAAATAATCATCAAATGTAGTATGCAGTTCTAGCCTTTTAAAATTTTGTCTACTAACTTCGAGAGTTTTTGTTAACATACAACCTTTTTGAACCTCTTCTATAAGTTTTAAAGAGGGAGAACTACAAAATATGTTAGCAGATTCAATTAGGTTATCTTCTTTAAGAATTACTAATAAAGAGCATAACTCATGTGATGATGCTAAATCTGGAATCCAAATTGTAAGTTTTTCAGAATCATATTTAGGTAATATTTTATTTTTTAATGTTCGCCAAAAAGAAGGATCACGAAACATTTCAGTATCACTTACCTGAAAATGAAATAGAAATTCATCAACTAAATTCCCTTTTTTAATATCTTCTATAAAACCATCTACAGATTTTACATTAAGCTGATTAAATACATAAGCAAAACGACGACGTAGAAATGATAATGCATAATTATAAACATCCAACTTTAAAATATTTTCTAAAACCGGAGTTATTAATCTAATATCGTTTAATGAAGGTACAACAGCCATTTTCTATTTATATTTAAATTGAAATGTTGAACTCTTAGTATATACCATTCCATGCTTAATAAATCGTGTTTTAAAAAAACCATGTAAAGCTTCATGGTTACCTAAAACCAAAACACCACCATCAAATAGTTTATCAAAAAACTTTTTAATTATTTTCATTTGTAAATCCTGATTAAAGTAAATCAAAACATTTCTACAAAAAATAATATCAAATTTCTGATAAAAAGGAATTTCTTCTGTAACCAGATCATGTCTACGAAATATTACTTTATCAGTAAGAAAATCCTTAAACTTAAAAGTATCATAGTTTTTATCTATATCACAGTAATATTCAAAATCATTAGCATCTGGCTTAACCTTTTTCATCAAGTCTTTATACGCTTCTATATATGTTGTATTATTACTAATACTATATTCTGCTTTTTTAGAACTGCGTAATACTTTTTGATTAATATCTGATGCCACTACTTTGGCTTTATCAAGTAAACCTAATTCATTTAAAAGAATTAAATTAGAGTATACTTCTTGTCCTGTTGAACATCCAGCATGCCATATATTAATTGTTTTTTTACTTTTTAAGGAAGGTAAAATTTTAGAATATAAATACTCCCAGGTTTCTGGATTACGAAATAATTCAGTAGTATTTACAGTAATCTCATCTACTAAATTTTCAACAAATACTTCATCGGTTTTTGTCAAATACAATAACTCCTCCATATTAATTTTATGATCATTCAATACTTTTTCTATCCTTCGTTGAATAGAATTATCTGAATACTCACAAAAATTATATGGTGTATGCTTTTTAAGCTCTTCTAAATACGTTTTAAATGTTAAACTCCCCACAGAATAATTAAATTTTAGAATAACTCTACTTCAACATTTTGAATAAATGCTGTAAACGACTGATCTTCTCCAACCTGAGCTTCAGAAAGTAAGAATAAAACTGGAATATCATCTCCAAATTTATTCTTAATTGGTACTTCTTTTCTTTCTCCAATTACCTTTTGCTCATCCGTATTTACATACGCTTTTACAAACAGATCATTTTTAGCTGTTTCTGTTGAGAATAGCATAGAAACATGTTGACCAAGTACTTCAGACCTTTCAAAACCCCAAAGTTTTTCAGCTGCAGCATTAAAAAATTCAAGAATACCTTCTTTATTTGTTGTGATGATGGCATCTAATGCTCCCTCTAAAGTTTTTTCATTTCTGATCTTAACAGCTTCAATTTCTTTAAACTGCTCCTTCATTTCATCCCTGGCTTGCTCTAACATAATTCCAAGTTCGTCTTTCGAACGTTGCATTTGCTCTTCCATACGAACTTGATCTGTTACATCATTTTCAAGACTTAGAATCTTAACAATGTCGCCATAATTATCAATTACAGGAGTATAAGTAGTAAGTAAAAATATTTCTTCTCCAAGTTTAGTTCTTCTTCTAACTCTTCCTTTAAAGTTTTTACCATTCTGAAGATCTGATAAAATTTTGTTTAAATCATCTGCATCTTCCTGAAATGTAAAAATCTTTAAATTTTGTCCTTCAATTTCTTCTGGTAAATATTTGAATGTCTCTAAAAACAATTGATTAACAGAAATCAAAGATCCATCAACCCCAAATTCACAACTAATAGCAGAGTTATCAATAGCCTCTAATATACCTTTCATTTCAACAGCTCTCCGATCTGATTCTTCTTGGGTAGCCTGCATTTCTTCAAGGTTTTGACGCAATTCCTCTTCTTGCTGCGACATTCTTTCTGCTTGAATTTGTGTTTCGTGAAGAAGTTTTGTTGTTTGAATATTAATTTGTACTGCAGAAATTGTTGAAGCAATACTTTCTGCTGTTTTTTCTACAAATTCAATTTCAAAAGGTTGAAATTCTCTAAATGAAGCTAATTCAATTACCCCATATACTTCATCATTTGCTTTTAAAGGAACAATTAAAATTGCAGAAGGATTTGTCTCTCCCAATCCAGAAGTGATCGTTATGTAATCATTTGGCACATCTGTTAAATAGATTGTATCTTTTTCTAACGCACATCGACCAATTAAACCTTCTTCCCATTGAATCACTTTATCTGCAAATTTTTTTCTATCAAAAGCAATACAAGAAGTTAGTTCAAAAAATTTATCTCCCTTTGCATTTTTATTCAACAAATAGAAGCCTCCTTGATTGATTTTTAAATAATTAACCTGATAGCTAATTATATTAAAAGCAAGTTCTTCCAAATTATCATTATTGCGCCTAAGAATTTCTCCAAACTGAGCCAATCCCTGAGTTACCCAAGTACGTTGCTCTTCCTCTATTCTATTTTGCTCTTGTTCTTTTTTACTTTTTACAAGATAATCGTGGAGTTTTAATAAAGATTTACTTAACTGATCACGCTTATCTGTTACAAGTTCGGTGTTGTTTAAATTACCTTCACGTAAGTTATTTACAAATCTTAAAACCCTTTCAGATCTTCTTGATTCAAATTTTAAAGATTTGCGTTGTTTTCTTATAATCCTAATAAATCTTAATGCAAAATAATATCCAACGGCTGTAGTTATAAAAGGTAAAACAATTATAATCCACATCCCGGGAAATAGTATCAACATATCAGCAAATGTTCTATTGGACTGCATAAAAACATTTGAGTTCAGATTGAAAAGAAAAACCAATAATGCAACAATAAAACCTAATAAAAATCCTCTGAAAGTAAACTTTCTTAATATATTAGATAATTCTACCTTTTTCACAATTTTGAGTTTTTAATTTTTTTGTAAATAGTCTTTTTATAGAACCAGGTGAAGATAAGACTTTTTAATCTCTATATTATAAAATCCTAGTGTTTATAGGGATTTTATTAAATATGGAGCAATTTGGTCTAAACTTAAAATATGATTGGCTGCACCCAATTTTGCTGCCTCCTTCGGCATACCATAAACTACAGAACTTTGTTCGTCCTGAGCAATGGTATTGGCTCCACTTTCTTTAAGTTCTAAAAGTCCTTTTGCACCATCATTACCCATTCCTGTTAGTAAAACACCTATTGCATTTTTACCGGCATATCTTGATGCACTTCTAAACAAAACATCAACTGATGGTCGATGTCTATTTACTAAAGGTCCTTCTTTTACTTCAACAAAGTACTCTTTTCCTACTCTTTTTAATAACATATGATAATTACCAGCCGCAATTAATACGCGTCCCTGATATAATTTATCACCATTTTCAGCTTCTTTTACTTCCAAATCACAAATATTATTCAAACTATTTGCAAATGATTTAGTAAATCCTTCTGGCATATGTTGTACTATAGCTATCCCTGGCATTTTAGGAGGTAAATTCCTTAAAAAAGTTCTAATAGCTTCAGTTCCTCCTGTAGATGCTCCCAATACAATGACTTTTTCTGTTAATGTAATTCTGTCTGAAGCTGACCCTCTCTGCAAAATAACATCTGCACTATACTTTGGTTTAACTTCTAACTTTGGAGGAGGTAGAGTAGGGGACTTATTTACTATTTTCTTCCTTGAAAGTTTTGCTTGCGAAGCTGCTTTAACAGCATCACAAATCATTATTTTTGATTCATTGATAAACTTTGCAGCATTCATTGCCGGTTTACCAATAATTTCTGAAGCCCCATATTCAAGAGCTTTCATTGCAGTTTCTGTACCTTCAGTTGTTAATGAGGAAATGATAACTACAGGTATAGGATGTTGTGACATGATCTTTCGAAGAAACGTAAGACCATCCATTCGAGGCATTTCAATGTCCAGAGTAATAACATCCGGAACTTCTTTCATAATTTTTTTAACCGCAATTATAGGGTCAGCAGCTGTTCCCATAACTTCAATATCTGGATCCGAACCCAGAATTGAAGAAAGACTTTGTCTTACAACAGCTGAATCATCAACAACTAATACCCGTAACTTATTATTCCGCATAGCACAAGGTTATCTATAAATCTTTTATTTCTACCTTAAATATAAAAATATTCAATACAAATAGATAAAAGATGTAAATATTCCTTTAAAGATTTTTTTTATCAAGCAATTTATGCCTGACCTCACCAGTATCCGTAAAAAAGATAATCTTTCTACCTCTTTTTCCTCCTGTACTTGAAGCAACAATTGGAATCTTCCTTTCTTCGAGCATAATACGCGCTACTCGTATATTACGCTCTCCTATCTGAATTCGAGAACCACCTGATTGCATTAACTCTCCACCACCAAAAATTTTAGCCTGCAAATCTTCAATTCTAGAACCATGAAAAAGCAGTTTATCAATTAATTTATCGATGGCAATATTTCCGTATTTAGGTGAAGCTAAATCATTTCCGCTCCAATGAGGCAGCATATAATGATTTATTCCTCCTATTTTTAACCGAGAGTCCCACAAACAAATTGCAACACACGAACCTAAAATAGTCTTAACCAAAAAGGGTTCTTTGCTTACAAAAAGAGAGGATGGATATAAAAAATGTTGTAAATATTGACTCATTTATTCACCATTAAAAAATCTCGTCCTCTTCATCAAAGAAGATATCATTACCTTCACCACTAAATCCGTCTACTATATTTTTAGCTTCAGGAACACTTATTGTAAATGTTGATCCTTCTCCTTTTTGGCTTGAAATTTCAATATCACCGCTTAATACATCTAATAAAGCTTTGGTTATTGATAAACCTAAACCATGACCTCTATTAATTGAATTAATACCGGTATCTAATCTTTTAAATCTTTCAAAAATAGTTTGCTGATTCTTTTCAGAGATTCCTGTTCCAAAATCCTGAACCGAAATTTTTAGAACATCATCTTCATCTAACCAAACAGAAATTACTACTTTACTATCCTTATAACTATACTTTAATGCATTGTTAATAAGGTTACTTAAAATTAGTTTTAATTTCTCAGAGTCAGTTTTAAAGTAAAAGTTTTTACCAAATCCATGTTCTATATTAAACTGTATATCAAAACTAATTCCCATTTTTCGGGAAATAATATTGAAAGAATCAACCACAGTTTGTAACAAACTTCTGATATTAACTTTTGCAATATTTGGTGCAATTTCACCAGCTTCAATTTTTGCAGCAACAAAAATATTCTTTAACTGAAAATCAAGGTTAAATGCTTCTGAATGGATTAATGCTACCATTGAAACAACCTTTTTCCAATCATGCTTTTCAACAGATAATATTGCTTTTGATAATCCTAATATCGATGTAAATGGATTTACAATTTCATTGGAAATATTTGAAATAAAATGACTTTTAAGTGCTTCAGAATCCTTAAGTTTTTTTGATACACTTTGTAACTCAAGTGTTAAATCCTTAATTTCCTTTTCACTATTTTTACCAGCATCTAGCCGTTGTCTTAGCTCCTTAAGTAATTGTCTGTCTGATAAATTATTCATGGTTCTTATTTTGTGCTTTATTTTTTTCTAAAAATAGTTGGCTTAATATGTTCTAAAGGAACATCCATCCCTGTTAATGACTCTGAATGACCGATAAAAAAGTAGCCTCCTGGTTTTACATGAGAACTTAACTTATTTATTACACTTTCTTGTGTTTTCCTATCAAAATATATTAATACATTTCTACAAAAAACAACATCAAAAGTTTCATTTATATTTGAATATGTTGAATCCATCAAATTCAAATACTTTAATGACAAATTTCGTTGTAGTTCAGGTCTTACTTTAACCGTAGGATTGATCTTATCCTTACTCTTTAATAAATACTTCTTTTTTAAATCAATAGGTATAATATCTACTTTATTTAATGGATATATTCCTTTTGCAGCCTTACTTAAAACATTTTGCGATATATCTGTTCCAAGCATATTATATTCAAAGCCTGCATGAGAACTTTTAAACTCATTTAAAGTTATTGCTAATGTATAAAGTTCTTCACCACTTGAACATCCAGCACTCCAAATTTTAAATGGTTGTCTGTTCTGACTGTTAACAAATTCAGGTAAAACTGTAGTTTTTAAAAAATCAAAATGTATTGGTTCTCTAAAAAAATCAGTTTTATTAGTTGTAACAACATTTAAAAAATTAAAAATTTCTTCACGCTGTCCATCCTTACTAAATAAATAGTCTTTATACTCCGTATATGAATTCATGTTTAATTCACGAATTCGTTTTAAAAGCCTTCCTTGTAACATAATTCTTTTTACAGGGGGCATTTTAATACCAAACTCAGTATATATAAATTGACTAAAAGCTTCAAAATCTTTAGTTGATAATTCGGCTTTAAAGCAATCTAAATCCTTTGAGTATGACTTTTGATTATCCACTATTTACTTATTTGTTTAATCATATCTCCCATACCAATAATTTCATTAACACTAAACACTTTATCTGAGTTTAGTACTAAATAAAAATTATCATTAACAGTACAAGTTGCTTTAATATAATTGGGACTATAATCAGTATCTATCTGTTTAAACTCAGTTTCTTCAACTTCAAAAACATCTGTCACTGCATCTGTAAGAATCCCAACTCTAAAAGAGGTATTAGTATCCTCTCTTGTTACATCAATAATTACAATACATGTTTGCGGTGTAATTTGAACAGGACTCATACCAAATTTAACCCCCGTATCAATTACCGGCACCACTTCTTCTCTATGGTCTATTACACCCTTCATAAAAGAAACTGTTTCGGGCATTTTTCGTGGTTGTTCATACTCACGAATTTCATTAACCCTACTCACATGAATTGCAAACGATTCAGTGCCTATTTTAAACGAAAGATATGAATTGTTAATGTCTTCCATTATTATACGTTTTTACTTTCAATTTGATTAATAACATGCATTAAATCAATCATATGAATAAATTCATCTTTTTCCTGAACCGTCCCTTCAAATGTTTCGATTAATCCCATTCCATTTTGAAAAGCAGCAGGCATGATTTTATCATTTCCAACCTCAAAAACTTCTTTTACAAAATCTACAACAATACCAAATTGAGATTCAAGTTTATCCTCAGGTGATACAACAATTATGGAAGTATCTCTAGTATTTTTCCAGTCTTCAATTTGCATAATAACTCTTAAATCGGTTACCGGAACAATATTTCCATGTAAGTTAATTACACCAAGAATAAAATCTTTTGTATTGGGAACTTTTGTAACATTACCTTCTTCGTAGGGTAGAATATTTCTAACCTTAAGGCTATCGAAAGCAAAAATCTGGTTACCCAAATTAAATGATATTAATGTTTTAAAATCGCTCTCCATAACTAATTATTTATGTAGTTTTTGAACCCAATGATAATGTATCAATCTATTTGTATCAATTACCATAGAAATGGTACCATCTCCCATAATAGAAGCACCAGAAATTACTTCCTGATCTTTTAATAATCGTCCGAATGGTTTAACTACGGTTTGAAATTCACCAATCACTTCGTCAACTACTAAGCCAATCTTTTTGTTTTCGAATTTAACTTGAATAATATGTTTTTTACCTTCTCGAGCAGGTTCATTAAATATGTTTCTCATATCTATAGTTGGAAACTGTTCTCCATTAAGGGTAATTACATTATTGAAAATTTGCTTTTGTTCTTCAACTTCAAGTGGGAATATTTTTTCAATTAATGAGATTGGAATTACATATTGAGTATCTGCCACAGTAACCAGTAATCCATCAATTATTGATAAAGTTAATGGTAACTCAAGTGTAACAGTTGTACCTTTATCTGGTTCTGAACTAATTGATACTTCACCTCTAATTTCTCCAATTTTTCTTTTTACAACATCCATACCTACACCTCTACCAGATATGTCTGACACATTATCTTTAGTAGAGAATCCACTCATGAATACTAAATCGAAGATTTCTTTTTCTGTTAATTCAATGCCTTCATCAACTAAGCCTTTATTAATGGCTTTTTTAAGTATATATTCAGGATCAATACCTTTACCATCATCAATTACTTTGATGATAACACTAGCCCCTTCATAATATGCTTTAAATATGATTGTACCTTTAGGTGATTTGCCTTTTTTGATACGTTCATCCGGTAATTCAATACCATGATCTACACAATTTCTAATCATGTGTAACAACGGATCAGTAAGGTGTTCGATAATATTTTTATCTAACTCAATATCACCACCTTCAATTATAAAATCAATATCCTTATTCAATTCCTTCGATAAATCACGCACCAATCGTTGGAATCGCATTAAATCATTTTGAATTGGGATAAGACTAATTTCAAAGGCATTATCTCTTAGTTGTCGTGTTAACTTTTGAATATTTTCTGAAAGCCCCATTAAATGAGCATCACCACTATTTTCGGCATGCAAATTAAGTTGGGCTTGTATCGTAACTAATTCACTAACTAAATTAACAAGTTCATCTATCTTGGTAGATGACACACGAATACTTGATATTTTATGTTCTTTTAGTTGAACTTTCTTTTTTTCTGCTTGCTCAACATCCTGTTTTTCTTGTACCCAGGATACACTTTTCAACAGCTCACCTGTTAATTTTTCCTCACCCGACTGTGCTCTTTCAACAAAATCCTCTAATTCCGGACGTTTTAATATATTTCCTTTAGTGATTTCAGTTACCACCAAATCACATTCATCTTCCACAAAAATAAATACGTCCTGAATTTCATTTTCAGGCTCGGTTGTATTTAAAATAACATCCCAAGCTACAAAACAATCTTCTGGATTTAAATCTTCAATTTCTGGAACACTATCGTCATATGAAACCACAATTGCTTCACCTAATGCATGAAGATCATCAAGCAAAAACAATGGATTGGTTCCATTTTGTAAAATATTGCTATGAGGTTTAATTTTTATTAAAAATGTTTTAGAGTCATCGTCTTCAACATCTTCAACAGTTTCAGCTACAGTTTCTTTAACTACCTTTTCACCTGGTGAATTAACAAATTGTTGAACCCTTGTAGTTAAAGCTGCAAGCTCCTTTTTATCTTCAGAGTCTGTTAGATCACCAACATCAAGAAAATGTTTAATTTGATCAATTGCATTAAATGTTAATGAAATTAGATCATCAGTAACAGATAATTTCCCATTTCGAACCCAATCAAATACTGTTTCTAAATGATGAGTAAACTCACTTAAATCATTAAAACCAAACATTGCACCTCCACCTTTTAAGGAGTGCATGGCTCTAAATATCCTCTCTATTATTTCTTTATCACCTTTATCATTCTCAAGTAACAATAATGCTTCTTCAAGATCATGAACATTATCCAGTGATTCTTCAACAAATTTTGCTCTGAACTTATCAATCATGCCTATGCATTTTTTGTAATTAAAGAATCAAAAAAACGTAAAGTATCATTTACGTCATTCTTATCTATTTGATGTTGTTGAGTTTGTAGGAGCTCCGATTTTATAACAGGAATTAATTTTTGTGTATTTGAAATAATTTCACTTGAAGAAGCAATACTACCATCTCTTAAACCACTGAATACTAACTCCATTGGTTTAACAATATGATCTACACTCTCAATTCCTAACATTGGAGCAGTACCTTTTATATTGTGAGTAATAGCAAACACCTTTTCGATAATACAATCTTCTAATTCCCCCTTTTTCTCTCTGACAAGGTTTTCTATTAATTCTAAATCTTTAATAGAATCCTTTATAAAGGTCTCCTTAATTTTCTCAATCATCGTAATACTCTTGATATCGCACTAAGTAATTTGGCAGGAACAAATGGCTTAATAATCCAACCCGTAGCACCAGCTTGTTTAGCTTCCATTTTTTTAGCTGCTTGTGATTCTGTTGTCAAAAACAAAATCGGAATATGCTTATAAGCATCTATTTCTCTTACTTTACGAATTAAACCTAAACCATCTAGGTTTGGCATATGTAAGTCAGTAATAATAATATCAATGGTTCTGCCATCTAAAAATTGTAAGGCATCTTCACCATCAACACCAACCAATACATCATAACCTTCGTTTTGTAGAGTAAAGTTAACAACTTCCCTTATACTTTCTGAGTCATCAACAATAAGAACTGTCTTAGCCATAATTAGTTAAAATTAATTTCTATAGTTTAAATAGATTGTTAAATCCAGCATTTAATATTAATCCATGAATCTCTTCACTAAACATTCCCTCAATTGTACATTCTTTACCTTTGTTTTCAATTGATTTTTTTAATGAACTAATCAATTGAATAAAGGTAACATCTATTGATGATGGATTTGTTATATGAATATCTAAATTATTTGAAAAATCAACAGCATCCAAAATACTTTCCCTGATTTTACCAATATGATTTATTATAAGCTCACCAGAGATTAATATTTTACTCTGATTTTTATCGTGTTTAACATCAACTGAGAATGCTGTATCCATAATAATGTTTTATTATAAATTTAAAATTTCTCGTAGTTATCAAAATCTTTATCCAAGTTAATGATATCACCTTTGGCTGATACATTAGCTTTCTTTTCATGATTATTTTTAGGAGTTTCTTCTGTTTCTTCAAAAGTTACTTCTGTTTCAACCTTTCCCTGCTTAACAACTACTTGTTCTTCTTCCTCACCAATAGTAAAGAAACTCACTGCTTCTTTTAAACTATCAGCTAATACAGCAAGTTGCTCTGCACTTTGTGTTAACTCATCAGATGATGATGCATTTTCCTGAGTAATAAGATTCAGGTTTTGCATTGCCATATTAATTTGCTCTGCTCCGGTTTTTTGCTCTAAACTGGCAGCTGAAATTTCTTTAATTAATTGAGTTGTCTTTTCAATATCAGGAACTAATAATCTTGATTTCTCTCCAGCCTCTTGAGAAACTTTCAAACCTCCATTTACTAAATTATGTATTTCATCAGCAGCAACTTTACTACGTTCTGCTAATTTACGTACTTCGGCAGCTACTACAGAAAAACCTCTACCATGCTCTCCGGCTCTGGCAGCTTCTACGGCAGCATTTAATGCTAAAATATTAGTTTGAAATGCAATATCTCCAATTATTGTAATTTTTTCCGCCACACTCTTCATTGATGCGGCAGCTTCTGATGAAAGCTTATCTGCAACATTTACATCCTTAGCTGTTTCAACTGTAATTTTTTCAGTTTCTACAGCATTCTCTGTATTTTGATCAATATTTGCTACCATCTCTTCAATAGAAGTGGATACTTCTTCTGCTGAGGCAGCCTGATCTGCAGATCCTTTGGATAATTGTAATGAGCTATCCTTAACGTTACGACCACTAACCACCAAATCATTAGCATTTTCCTTAATTGAAAGTACAATGCCTTTTAAGTTTGATGCCATCTTATTTAAGGCATCTGCTAATAGTCCTATTTCATCTTGCTGATCAATTTCAAGTTCAGCAGTTAAATCACCCTGTCCAATTGTTTGAGCAAAAGTCAAACCTTTATTTAATGGTTTTACAATACTAGTATACAAAACATATGCACTAAATACAGCTACTGCAGCCAGTACAAAAATCATGATAATTACAAACAATCCAAAACCAGCAAATGAATCATCCATATCCTTTAATGAAGATTCATTTAAACTATGAAAATTATTTTCTATTACTTCAAGATCCTTAATAATTTCAGAACCCAAATTGATTATTTCACCATCTTCCTGAACCATAGGTTCAACTTCAAAAATAACCATTACATCATCGTAGGCCTCAAAACTATTTAAACTTGACATTACATATTTTTGCTTTTCAAATAATGAATCAGTTTTATGTACTATTTGGGCAAAATTTTCTTGATACTCCTGACTCCACTTTGGAGTTAATGATTTTAAATCATTTACAAGACTAGGATAATCTTCTTTAATTAAAGTTTCTAATCTTTGCTTGTCAGATGTGCCTGGTTGTCTGTCTACAAAAACCCAACTTTTAATTAAAGATTTGGAATTATTTACCATATCCCTAAACTGCTGTAGTTTTTGTTCTGAAGGATTATAGATACCAGTAATTTCTTCACTTAAATCTCTACTATTATGTAAGGTTACATAGGTAGAAACGCCATTAAAGATAATTGCTATTAAAATTAACCCAAAACCTGCGAATAGTTTTTGGGCTATATTCAATTTAATCTTCATACTGTAATTTTTACTTTTTTATGGCAGCTGCCATATTTGCTAATTTTGAACTAATACTTAAGCCTAAAGATTGCGCATTGGCTTCGTCAACCTCAAACTTAAGGTTATTATCTCTGACTACAAAATTAATTACTGCTCCATGATCTGTAGCTCCCTCAGATTCTGTTATTATTAAGGAATTTTTCCCCAGCTTACCTTTTAAGGTATCCGCATGACGCGAAAAATTGATATATGATGATACATATAATACCTGACAATCTGTAACTTCATCAACGTTACTAAATTGTTTAATAACTACATTTTGATAACCAAACTTTTTGCCTGCGGATTGCTGAGTTAACCAATCTGCAATTTTGGAGTTTTTTAATACACCAATTACAAAATCACCTTGTTTTGCTTCTTCGGCCCAACCAATATAACGTATGAAATTTAAAGTAAATACCGACTTATATTTCTCTACTTGACTAAAACCAGTCAATGGTATAAGCACTAAAAAGAATAAAATTAAAATTTGTTTCCTCATAACACTCTCTGAATATGTTTTTATTGTTTCCCTTGCCATTACTACGGCTAATAAAATATTAGGTTACCTTTTTTGTTTATAAAATGTTGAAAAGTCTACATCATAAAAATAATTACTAACTTATAAATGGTAATAAAACATTATTACCATAACTTTGTCGGCACTTATAAATACTTGATTAATCAATGAGGAATTATAAAATTTTCAATTTAAAGGAGGGAGCATCATTTGCAACAAGAGTTAAATCAACTTTTCTTGAGATTCAAAAACAGCTGGCAAATAAAACAGTTACTAAAATAGATATATATATTCATTCTGCTAACACAGATTCTTTTAATGAAGAATGTAAATTATTAAGTACAACAATAAAGGAATTTTTTAAAAATAACATTCCTGCTACTACTTATATTTCAAATAACCCGGCAAATAATGAAGATCTATTAATTTCATGTCAGTATTATTCAGACTCGAATGAAAAAATCAATTTCAAAAAAATTCTTGATCATCATTATGTTACCATTGAACACAAAAATGGGATTGAACTAATATCTGGTGGAATACATTTTAATGAAAACTCCATATTATTAAATATACAAAGAGCTTTTGATTTTGCCGAACAGCTATTGATGGCTGAAGATATGAATTTTGGACACATTATTAGACAATGGGACTACATACCAGATATTAATGAAAATTCGGATTATGATGGAACTCTTAAAAATAATTTGGAAATTTTTAATGAAATAAAATCATTTTTCCTTGAAGAATCATTGTATAAAAATGGATATCCTTCAGTAACAGATAATGGAGTATACCAAGGAGGTATTGTAATTGATTTTATGGCATTTAACAACTATAATTCTTTTTTATCTATTAATATCGATTCCGATTACTATTTACCGTTCTCTGATCAAGCCAAATATTTAAATATAGATAACAGTGAGGTTTGGATTTCCGGATCATGCTTAAACTTTGATACTTCTAAGGATATTGAAAAACAGATTTTAAAAGCACTTGAAGAAACTTTTAAGTTAGTAGATAATAAAAACATGAGTGCATTAAACATTAATATCCCTGAACCATATAGTTTTAAAGATGGCTTTAAATTAATTAAAGCATATGTAAGACATGAATCTTATAATACAAAAGTGAAGGATATGATACATTCTGTACTACCTAATACGGAATGTGTTATTATAAATACAGAATTCTACAACAAAAACAAACTTATTGAAATTGAATCATTTACTACACTATAATTTTTAAAATAAGTTAATATTATTCATTTCTTGAGTAGGTTTTTCAATTTATAATAACTTCGCAACTCATTTTTATTATTTAATACAGATTGATAATGTGGATTCTGGTAGCGCGCACAATATTAAAAAATAGAATTTTCTTTTTAAGTCTTTTACTGGTTATCACTTCGTTTATGGCTTACAAGGCTGGTGATGTACAAATGTCATATCAATATGCTCCATTACTTCCTGAAGATGATCCTGCATATTTAGAATATGAAGCTTTTGAACAACAATTTGGTAACGAAGGTAATTTAATGGTAATTGGTGTAACAGACCAAGATTTCTTTAAATTAAATCATTTCAAATATTGGACTAACTTTTCTAAAAAGGTATCAGATATAAAAGGAGTAACCTCTGTTCTTTCTGCATCAGAGGCATATAATTTAATAAAGAATAAAGACGAAAAGCAATTTGAAATAGAACAGGTCTTTAATACTAACATCAATTCTCAATATGAATTAGATTCGCTTAAATCGACCTTCTACAATTTACCTTTTTATGAAAGTACGCTGTACAATAAAAAGACGAATACATATTTAATGGCTATTACTTTAACTCCTGAGATTCTTCAAAGCCCAGAGCGTGTAGAGTTAATTAATAACATTAAAAAAGCTGGAGATGAATATTCTTCTAGATCAAATAATGAATTACATTACTCAGGATTACCATATATAAGAGTAACAACTGCAGAAATGATTAAAAAGGAACTTAATATGTTTATTTTCCTTGCTCTTGGAGTTACAGCGGTAATTATGTTTTTGTTTTTCAGATCATTTAAGGTTGTCATGTTTTCAATGCTTGTTGTTGGTATTGCAGTAATTTGGGCTTTAGGAACACAGGCTTTATTTGGATATAAAATTACAATTCTTACAGGAATGATTCCTCCTTTAATTATTGTAATCGGCATTCCAAACTCGGTATTCTTGCTGAATAAATATCATCAGGAATATAAAAAGCATGGTAATAAAATTAAAGCTCTTCAAAGAGTAATATGTAAAATTGGTAATGCTACTTTTTTAACCAATTTAACTACAGCATCAGGTTTTGCAACATTTATTTTTACTAGTAGTAAAATTCTTGTTGAATTTGGAATCATTGCAGCCATTAACATTATTGGTGTTTTCATCCTTTCGCTACTTCTAATTCCAATTATTTTTAGCTTTTTATCAGAACCAAAAGAAAGGCACCTTAACCATTTGGAAAACAAGGCAGTTAATAAAATAGTTGATAAGCTTGTTCATATCTCATTAAACCATAGAACTAAAGTATATATCATAGGAGGGGTAATGCTTGTGTTAGGATTTATTGGAATATCATTGATAAAAACAACTGGATTCATGTTGGATGATATACCACATGAAGATCCACTATATATAGATTTAAAATATTTTGAAGAAAACTTTGATGGATTAATGCCTCTTGAGATCATGATTGATACTCAAAAGCCTAACGGAGTACTAAAATCGAGTAACCTGAAAAAAATGGACAAATTCCATGAGGAACTGTCTAGTCATCCAGAAATTTCAAAAGCTATATCACTATCTGAAGTCGTTAAGTTTGCACGTCAGGGTTTTTACAATGGTAATAAAAAGTATTTTGGTATTCCTAGTAATCAAGAAAGGAACTTTTTACTTTCTTATGTAGCTAATAGTAAAGGTGATCAACAACAAATAATAAGTACTTTTATTGATTCTACAAAAGCAAAAACACGACTTAGTTTTAGGTTAAAAGATATTGGTACCACCAGAATGACAGAACTTTATGATCATGTGGTTAAAAGTTTGGGCGAGTATTTCCCTGATGAAAAATATTATACATCTGTTACTGGAGCAAGTGTTTTATTTTTTAAAGGTACAAAGTACTTAATACATAACTTGTTTGTAAGTTTATTCCTGGCCATTATTTTAATTGCATCTTTTATGGCATGGATGTTTTCATCTAAAAGAATGGTTCTTGTTTCACTTATTCCTAACCTTATTCCATTAATAATGACTGCTGCTTTAATGGGATATTTTTCTATACCTATTAAGCCGTCAACAATATTAGTTTTTAGTATTGCCTTTGGGATTTCAGTAGATGATACCATTCACTATTTAGCTAAATACCGCCAGGAATTAAGCGAAACAAACTGGAGTATTAAAGCTGCAGTTGTTTTAGCTTTAAAAGAAACCGGAGTAAGTATGATATACACCTCAATAATATTATTCTTTGGTTTTGGTATTTTTGGTTTTTCAGAATTCGGAGGAACTGTCGCTTTAGGTGTATTAGTTGCTGTTACATTGTTAATAGCGCTTTTCTCTAATTTAATTTTATTACCTTCAATTTTACTAACACTTGAAAAATTAATCACCAATAAATCTTTCAAAGAACCATTATTACATATTTATAATGAAGATGAAGATATTGAGTTAGAGGAGTTAAAAATTGAAAAGAAATCAAAAGAACAAAAATAAATGTTATCGATAAATCAGGTTCAAGAACTTATTAAAAGTGAAATAGAACAAACAAACTTCATTAAAACACCGTCTAATTTATACGAACCCATTGAGTATACAATGGAGATGGGTGGTAAAAGAATAAGGCCCTTGTTATGTTTAATGGCCACACAACTTTTTAATGGAGACATTCAAAAAGCTTTAAAACCTGCTCTTGGACTTGAAATATTTCACAACTTTACATTGCTCCATGATGATATTATGGATAATGCGGAAGTGAGACGTAACAAATCAACAGTTCATAAAAAATGGAACGAAAATGTAGGTATTCTTTCAGGTGACGCGATGCTGATTAATGCCTATCAATATATCACTCAAAGTGAAAAAGATGTATTACCTGACTTATTAAAACTATTTAATGATGTTGCATTAGGAGTTTGTGAAGGACAACAATATGACATGGACTTTGAAGATAGGGGAGATGTTACTGTTGATGAATACATTGAAATGATCAGGCTTAAAACAGCTATATTATTAGCTGGAAGTTTAAAGGCTGGTGCAATACTTGCAAAAGCCAATGAAAAAGATGCTGATTTAATATACCAATTCGGTATTAACATAGGTATTGCATTTCAACTTCAGGATGATTATTTAGATAGTTTTGGAAACCAAAAAACCTTTGGAAAAAGAATAGGAGGCGATATTATTGCCAATAAAAAAACATTTTTACTAATTACTGCCCTTAATAATGCAACCTTTGAGGACAAAGAAACGTTAAAAAGTTGGATTGATGCAAAAGACTTTGACGAACAAGAAAAAATAGACGCTGTCAAAGCAATCTTCATCAAAAATTTGGTAGATGAATCTTCCCAAAAATTAATGGAAGAGTATTATAATCTTGCTATGAACAACATCAGCCAAATAAACGGTAATGAAAAAATTAAAAACGAATTAATAGATTTTGCAAAAAATCTTATGCAAAGAATTAACTAATTATTACTAAAATAATTTGTAACTTTTTGCCCAATTCAAAATATTTTCGATATCTCATGGAACAATTAGAAGGGAAAATTATACAGGTTGTAGGACCTGTAATCGACGTAAGTTTTGACTTAAAAGACCAGGAACTTCCTAATATTTTAGATGCGCTTGAAATAACGCGCGAAAACGGAGAGATAATTACAATCGAATGCCAACAACATATTGGAGAAAATACTATTAGATGTATTTCAATGGATGCGACTGATGGTTTAGTTAGAGGTATGAAAGTAATTCCTACTGGTCAACCAATATTAATGCCCCCGGGAAACTCAGTTAGAGGACGCCTTTTAAGTGTTACAGGAGCTGCTATTGATGGTATAGGTAATGTAGATAAAACTAATGGTGTTCCTATTCATAGAGAGCCACCTAAATTTGAAGATTTATCTACAGAAAGTGAAATTCTATTTACTGGTATTAAAGTTGTAGACTTAATTGAACCTTACGCAAAAGGAGGTAAAATTGGTTTATTTGGAGGTGCTGGTGTTGGTAAAACAGTTTTAATCCAGGAGTTAATCAACAATATTGCTAAAGGTTATGATGGATTATCTGTATTTGCTGGTGTAGGAGAGCGTACTCGTGAAGGAAATGACCTTTTACGTGAAATGATTGAAGCCGGAATTGTAAACTACGGTGAGGAATTTAAAAAGAGTATGGAAGAAGGTAGCTGGGACCTGTCCAAAGTAGATAAAAAAGCTTTAGATGAATCGCAGGTAACTATGGTTTTTGGTCAGATGAATGAACCACCTGGTGCACGTGCAAGAGTTGCTTTATCTGGATTAAGTATTGCTGAAAGTTTTAGAGATGGAGATGGTTCTGGTGCCGGTAAAGATATTTTATTATTCGTTGATAACATTTTCCGTTTTACCCAAGCAGGTTCTGAGGTTTCTGCTCTATTAGGACGTATGCCATCAGCAGTAGGTTACCAGCCTACATTATCTTCTGAAATGGGTGAATTACAAGAAAGAATTACATCAACAAAAAATGGTTCAATTACTTCAGTACAAGCTGTATATGTACCTGCCGATGACTTGACAGACCCTGCACCGGCAACAACATTTACTCACCTTGATGCTACTACTGTATTAAGTCGTAAAATTGCTGAATTAGGTATTTATCCAGCTGTTGATCCATTAGATTCGACATCAAGAATTCTAACTCCGGAAATTGTTGGTGATAAGCACTATGAAACAGCTCAACGAGTAAAAGAAATTTTACAACGATATAAAGAACTTCAAGATATTATCGCTATTCTGGGTATGGAAGAGTTGTCTGAAGAAGATAAATTAGTTGTTCACAGAGCAAGAAGGGTACAAAGATTCTTATCTCAACCATTCCATGTAGCAGAACAATTCACTGGTTTAAAAGGTACTTTTGTTAGTATTGAAGACACTATTAAAGGCTTTAATATGATTATTGATGGTGAAGTAGATAAATATCCTGAAGCCGCTTTTAACTTAGTTGGTACGATAGAAGAAGCTATTGAAAAAGGTGAAAAACTACTTGCTGAAGCTAAATAATTATGGATTTAAATTTAGAAATTATTACACCAGAAAAAATACTTTATTCCGCTGATATTGGACTTGTTTCCTTACCTGGAATAAATGGAAACTTTACCGTTCTTAAAAATCATGCAGCCATTATTTCTAAATTGGCAAAAGGAAAAATAAGAGTTATCGGTAAAGATGGAAAAGAAAGTATTTTTAATTGTGATTCAGGCATTTTCGAATGTAAAAACAATAAAGCTACCATACTTATTGGTTCAATTAAAGACTAATAATATTTAATAGATAAATAGAAAAACCGTTATCATTTATGATATCGGTTTTTTGCATTAATAAAGGTTATTGTGAAAAAGGTTCTTATTATACGTTTAAGTTCAATTGGTGATATTATTCAATGTATGTCAGTTACAGGTGGTTTTAAAAATCATTATCCCGATTGTGAAATACATTGGATTGTAAGAAAAGATTTGGCTTCATTATTAAAAATTGATCCTAGAATTGACCAACTCATTGAATTTGACCGAAAATTAGGCATATCAGGTTTAATAAAACTTGCTTTTAAACTAAGAAAAGAAGGTTATACACACGTTTATGATGCCCATAGCAATATCCGATCCAACATATTAAAATTAATTCTTCGTCCACTTGCTATTGGTCCTAAATTAGTCACTCGTAGAAAAAGTAGATTAAAGAGATTTTTACTATTTAAATTCAGAATTAATCTATTACCGAAACCTTTTAGAGCATTTGAATCTTTTAGATTACCACTCAAAAAATGGGGAATTCTTAATTTTTATACGCTTCATAATAATTGGGTTTTCCCAAAAGAAACAGAACAAAAGTGCCTTGACTTATTAAAAGATCAACCATTAAAAACAATTACCTTGGTTCCTTCAGCAGCTTGGGAATTAAAACGTTGGCCTGTTGAATATTGGAGAAAACTTGTATCTCTATTGCCTGATTATCACTTTACGATACTAGCCGGGCCTACAGATTCTTTTTGTGAAGAAATTGTTGCAGCAGATCCTAAAAGAGTTCTTAACCTGGCAGGAAAAACCTCATTATTAGAGAGTTTCTGTGTTACAGCCAAATCTAAATATGTGGTAAGTGGTGATACAGGTTTTTTACATGCAGCGGATCTATTTAATATTCCTGGTTGTGCAATTATTGGACCGACTGCCTTTGGTTATCCTACTGGAGAAAACATGAAAATATTTGAACAAAATTTACCATGTCAACCATGCAGTAAACATGGTGATACTAAATGTAAATTGAAAGAAATAAAAAAATGTTTAGTAGATATCACACCAGAGCAAATAGTTAACGAAGTAAAATCAAACGAATCTTATTTTCTACACTAAAAACAAATTTTGATAATCCATACTCAAAAGTTATTGTGAATTAAGATTGATAATTTCTAATTACAACTATTATTAGCATCTCTTTAACTATACAAAAACAACATATAATAATTGTAAATGACTTATTTTCAGCCTTAATAAATTCTATTACATAATAAAATTAGAACATTAATACATATCTGATAGAATCTATTTTATAAATGACTAATGTAACATTAATTAAGACGACGGAGCGGTTGATAATTATGTTAATAATAAATAATGATTTAAACCGCCACATATTTTAATTAAACTATGTTAGTATTATTTCCTGCTTAGGAAATAATATTTGATTTATCTTTGTTGACAGAATTAACAAATTTACGATTAATGAGATTTCAGGTAAACCCAAAGTTTAAAGAATTAGAAGATTTTATTAAAAATTTACCAAATGATTTTGACAACACCGGTGAATCAATTTACAAAGGTCGAAATGAAATAAAAATATTTGATTACAAAGGATATAAAATCAATGTAAAATCTTTTAAAATACCTCATTTCATCAATAAAATTGCATACGCATGGATTAGAGGATCCAAGGCAAAACACTCATATGAATATGCTTTAAAAATGCGTAAAGTAGGAGCTGATACTCCTGAACCAATTGGTTATGCAGAAACTTTAAAAAATGGACTTTTTTATAGAAGTTATTACGTTAGTCTGCATTTACAATACGATTTTACTATTAGAGATTTAATTGGTTTTGAATTTGAAGATAAAAACAATATTTTGCGCCAATTTGCAAGATATACTTTTCAAAAATTACATAAAAACAGAATTCATCATTTAGATTATTCAAGAGGTAATGTATTAATAACACGAAAAGATAAAAGTAATTATGAATTTAGTGTAGTTGATATAAATAGAATGAAATTTGAAAAAATGCCCTATTTAAAAGGATTAAAAAATTTCCGCCAGATTTGGGCTAGTGAAGAAGAATTAGAAGTAGTGGCAAAGGAATATGCTAAGCTTAATGGTAAAAATGAAGAGGAGGCTGTTAGGCTATTAATTCAATTTGATAAACAACATAAGTATAAAATTAACCGCAAAGCAGAACTTAAAAGAAAAATGAGGGGAGAGGATAAAAGATAGTTTCTCATTTACTACACATTAATTGTTCCTTATTACTGCTATATCAATTAATAATATATCCAATTCAAAAAAATCACTTAATTAAATAGAGTATATTTATTACCTAATAATATTTATACTAAAACAATTGTATATAAAGAAAATACAACACATGTTACTATCTCAATATTTTGCAATATTCTTTACCGAACATCTTTACTATATACCTCAGTTTTTACCTGTAGCAAGAGAACTTGAAAAGAGAAACCTTAACTATATTTTTGTTATCCTTGAGAGTAGCAAAAGAGACATTTTCAATCAAAATGAGGCTATTTCAAGAGTTTGTGAAAAAGAAAACATTCCATATAAAGTAGGAGAATCTGGTTTTGAAAATAGTACTTGCGATTATTTAATTTGTGGTGGAGATCGTTATCCTGAAACAACAATTCCTCATGATAAAAAAGTACTGATTGTTCATGGAATTGGAACTAAAGTAAGTGCTTTTACAGAAGATAAAAATAGATTTGATATTAGATTTATTGAAGGTGAGTTTCGATTAAAAAGATTAAAAGAATTATATCCAAATGCTAAAACTGTTTGGGAAAATGTAGGTTTTTCAAAATTAGATGATGTTTTTAGATATACTCCTAAAATGAAAGATGATTTACTTCAGAGATTAGGATTGAATAAAAACAAGCCTACATTATTATATGCACCTACATTTTATCCAAGCTCTATTGAAAATATGTCTAACAAATTTCCAGAGGAATTTAGCGATTTCAACTTAATAATTAAACCACACTATTACAGTTACTTAAGAAAGAAATATAAAGCTCAACGTAAGAAATTTAAAAAATGGGAAAAATACGATAATGTATATTTTGCCGGTTTTGAAGATTATAATATAGCTCCCTTTTATGCTGTTTCTGATTTGTTAATATCAGATGAATCATCAGTTATTTTTGAATTTGCAGCATTAGATAAACCTGTAATATGTAACCGATTTATTCATCTTAGATTATCCTATAGATTATTTGGTAGATATAAATTCAACAAAAGAATGGAAAGTGCTATGAATCGTTTTAGAGATATAGGTGAAAATGTGTGGAAATATAAAAAACTTAAAGATACTGTTGAATCAGAATTAAAACATCCGGGAAATAATCATGAAAAGAGAATGGAATATACAAAAGAAATAATTGGTCCTGTTGATGGAAAAGTATCTGTTAGGATGGTTGATTTGTTAGAAAGAGAACTTAATAGTAAATAAATAAAAGAGGGAGTTCCCTCTTTTATTCATAATTATATCCTCCATCCAATTGAATGATCTGGCCTGTTAAATAAGGAGTTTGAATCATATTTAAGCATAAATCAGCCACTTCAGTTTCTGAAGCAAAACGTTTTAAAGCTACTTTTCCTTTTATCTTTTCTCTTAACCATTCAGGTTTTTCCTTTTGCCAATCTGTATCTACAAATCCGGGTGCAATAGCATTAATCGTAATATTATCCTTTGATAAAAATTTCACCATATTTTTAACCAATGCATGTACTGCACTTTTACTAACACCATATGAAGTTGATACAGAATGAGGTAAATTGCCTAACATGGAACCTATAAAAATTATATTTCCACCATCTTTAATACTTGGCACTAATTCTTGCATTAACAAGAATGGAATATTTAAGTTCGCATTAAAAACTTTAAGCCAGTTCTCAGGCTTTATTTCACCAAAAACAGATCGATCTGTAATGCCTGCATTAAACACTATTGTATTTAAGTATGGAACAACTTCATTAATTTTTTCGGAAACCAATGAAACAGATTCAATATTAGATAAATCAGCTTTTAAAATGTAATACTTTCCAGAATAATTTCCTTGTAATAAATGATCTAACTCTTTTGCAGATTCCTCAGAATTACAATAATTAAAAACCACAAAATAACCTTCTTGGAGCAATGTAATACCAATTGCTTTTCCAATTCCTTTTGTTGATCCAGTTACAAAAGCATACTGCATATTTTTATGTTTTATGAATGTAGTAATTAAATAAAAAATGTTCACCTATTAAAAAGTGAACATCATTTATAATAAATTTTTAGTCTTTTGAAACAACATCAGGATTACCATGATTGTCAATACGTTTCTTTATTTTAGCATAGCTTTCATAAATCTTTTTCTTTAAGACTGTAGAGCTTGTTCCTTCTCCGTATGGAAAATAAAATACCTTCACTCCATATTCTTCCAAATAATCGTATTTCCCGGTCCAATCATCACCAACTACAAATATATCTATATGCAGTTTTTTAACAATTTCCTTATGATCTAATGATCGCTGTGGAATAACAATATCAGGAGCTTTTAAACCTTCAACTATGGCTAGTCTTTCCTCAAAAGGTACAATTGGGGGAGCTTTATAGGAACTAACCAATTCATCTGTACTTACACCTACAATTAATACATTTCCTAAACCTTTAGCATAATTAATCATCTTTAAATGATTACTGTGAAACATGTCGAAAGTTCCTGATGTATATACAATTAATTGCTTTTTCTTTTTCCCCATTATTTTCTATTTTTTTACAAAAATCGAGTAAAAGTACATTAATAAGCTTTAAACACAAAAACGTAGTATAACTAATTCTTATTATTACAATTTCTAATTAATTGAATTGTGTATCATTAAATAAAATCACTACAAATTACCTATTTTTGAATTCTTTTATAATATTTAATTAAAAAAAATGAAAGTAGTACTTTTTTGTGGACAACCTTATGCTTTTGATATTATGCGTCCTATAAATGATGAATCGCAACGTCGTGGTTATGAAACATTATGGTACTTTCAGGAAAAAGCCGAAAAGTTCTTTCCATTTGACCGTGAAAAAGTGAAGCATTGCCAAACCATAGATGAACTTATAAGTTTTAATGCAGATATAAATTTTGCACCAGGAAATGTAATTCCACATTATATTCCAGGAGTAAAAATTCAAATCTTTCACGGAATGGCAGGCGAGAAATCAGGTCACTTCCACATACGTCAATATTTTGATTTATATTTAACGCAAGGACCGTATTTTACGAACCGATTTTTAAAACTTAAACAGAAGTTCAAAAATTTTGAAGTAAAAGAAACTGGGTGGTGTAAATTAGATAGCTTATTTATTAATGAGAATTCTAATGAAAGTTTAAAACCCAGTGGTTATAAACATATCTTACTTTATTCACCTACATTTTCACCTAGTCTTACTTCAGCTACAAAATTCAAAGAATCAATTTTTAAATTGGCTGACAACAAAGATTACTTCATTTACATTAAATTCCATGACAAAATGGATAAAAATGTAAGTGCAGAATATAAACAATTTGCAGAATCAAATGAAAACGTAGAATTGTATAATAATACAAATATTAAACCATTACTTCAAGCATGTGACTTAATGATAAGTGATACATCGTCAGTAGTATATGAATTTTTATTACTTGATAAACCTGTCATAACTTTTAATTCTAATTCAAAAAATATTCGTTGGGAGGACATTAATAATGGGGAGAAACTAGCTGATGTTATAACTTCAAATCTTACTCAAGATCCATTTAAAAATGAAAGAAAATGGTTTTTTGATAATTATCATCCTTATAATGATGGTAACTCAGCTTCTAGAATGATTGAAGCTGCAGAGGAATATATTAAAATACACGGTGTACCATCAGAACGAAAAATACCATTTTTAAGAAGACGTAAAATATATAAGTTATTTGGTAAACCTACTAAATAACATTACTGCAGCATCTCAAAAAACAAACCATATTTTAATTTATACTAAATACTTACACAAGTACTTTATAGCTAAATAATATAAATAAGTATAGTGGGCTAAAACATTAAATAAAGTTCATTGTATTTATTAGTAAATACATTTCACATAACTAATTTTAACCTATGTAAAATATATATTACTTATTTATTATATATTTTTGCCACTGCTAAAACATTATAAATGAAAAGAGAAGATTTTGAAATAATGGCTCCTGTAGGATCCTATGAATCATTACGTGCAGCTATTAAGGGTGGAACAAATTCTGTTTACTTTGGTATTGAAGGATTAAATATGCGTTCTAGATCATCAAATAACTTTACAGTTGATGATTTACATGAAATAGTAAGAATATCCAAAGAAAATAATGTTAGAACATATTTAACTGTAAATACAGTACTTTATGATCAGGATTTAAACCTGATGAGAAAGGTTATTTTGGCAGCTAAAGAGGCGCAATTAAGTGCTGTCATTGCTTCAGATGTAGCAGCTATATCATTTGCAAGAGAAATTGGAGTTGAAGTACATTTAAGTACACAATTAAATATTTCAAATATTGAAGCCTTAAAATTTTATGCAAAATTTGCTGATGTGGTCGTTTTAGCCCGTGAGTTAAACTTAGACCAAGTTGCTCAAATTTATCGCGAAATTGAACTACAGCAAATAAAAGGCCCAAATGGAAAATTAATACAGATTGAAATGTTTAGTCATGGGGCTTTATGTATGGCAGTTTCTGGTAAATGTTATATGAGTCTTCATAATACAGATCATTCAGCTAACAGAGGTGCTTGCCTTCAATCATGTAGAAGAAGTTATATTGTTACTGATAAAGATACTGGTCAGGAGCTTGAAATAGATAACGAATACATTATGTCACCTAAAGACTTAAAAACCATTCATTTCTTAAATAAGATGGTAGATGCAGGTGTACGTGTATTTAAAATTGAAGGTAGAGCAAGAGGTCCGGAATACGTACATACTGTTGTTAAAGCCTATAATGAAGCTTTAGACGCTATACTTGATGGCTCATTTAATGAAGAAAAAATAAACCTTTGGAATCAGGATTTAAGTACGGTATTTAATCGTGGTTTTTGGGATGGTTATTATTTAGGCCAAAAGTTAGGGGAGTGGAGCCATAAATACGGTAACAGAGCCACCAAAAGAAAAATGTACATCGGTAAGGGAACCAACTATTTTCCTAAAATTGGAGTTGCTGAATTTTTAATGGAAACAAAAGATTTAAATGTAGGGGATGAAATATTAATAACTGGGCCTACAACAGGTATTGTAAAAATGATTGTTCCTGAGATTAGAGTAGATTTAAAGAAAGTTGAAAAAACCGTAAAAGGAGATCGTTTTTCGATACCAGTACCTGAAAAAATAAGAAGATCAGACAAACTATATAAAATGATACCAGCACATCCTTCACTAGATCAATAATATCATTTTACCAAGTGGAGTGGAAAATAAAACAATATCATATTATATAAATTAAAATAAATATGGAATACACAGGCAACATAGAAAAAATGCTAACTCAATTGGATACTAATGTAAAATACATATTGCCAGTAGGGGAGGAGCGTATTGAATTGAATCAATTTTTAGGAAAGAAGATTTCATTACAATACCAAAATCAAATAAACTGTGTTGCTTGTGGAAAGAAAACTAATAAATCATTCGGACAGGGCTTCTGTTATAATTGTTTTAGTACAGCTCCTGAGGCTAGTGAATGCATATTACATCCTGATAAATGTCAGGCTCATTTAGGCATAAGCAGAGATATGCAATGGTCAGTAAATCATTGTTTAACACCACATATTGTATATTTAGCTAATTCGTCCAATATTAAAGTAGGTATAACTCGCAAAACTCAAATTCCAACTCGATGGATTGATCAAGGAGCTACTGAGGCTATCATTATAGCAGAAACGCCCAACAGACATATTGCAGGTATCATTGAAAAGTATTTAATGCAATACTATTCAGATAAAACAAGTTGGCAATCAATGCTTAAAGGAATATCAAACAATATCGATTTAAGTAAAGAAAAATTAAAAGTAAGGAATTTATTACCTGTAGAATTATTAAAATATTACTCAAACAATGATGATTTAACTGAAATACTCTTTCCTGTAGATAATTATCCAACCAAAATAAAAAGTGAGAGCTTTGATAAAACAAAAATTGTAGAAGGTATATTGACAGGCATTAAGGGCCAATATTTAATTATAGATCATTCTAAGGTTATTAATATTAGAAAGCATAGAGGATATTTAGTAAAATTTATTATTTAATAATAAATCATTTAATCGATCTCCTACCATATTTCTTTCAACATTACTAGTATTCAACGAAAACTTAATTTGTATATTACAAATTGATAGAGTATTAACTGTATCTTTATTTAAATTGATAACTTTAAAAAAGTCATTTACGTAAAATTTAATACAACTATTACTCATGCTCTTAATGGCATTAAAATTATAATAATCTACCCACTTATTAGTTAATATATCATTCATTAAATATGAATTAGATACATTGTTACTTAATACAATTACAGGAGCACCAGCTGAAATTTCATCAATCTTTTTTAATAAATGATAAGTAATTAATTTAATCTGATTATTTTCAAGTGCCTCTTGAGTATCTATCTTAAAAACATAAAATATATAACCAGATTTTAAGTATTTCAATTTATACCAAGATATTGAATTCAAGTGATTTTTTAATAAATCATGGTCTATTGACTGAGTAGAAGAGACTAATAGTTCTATTAATTTTTTGTGCGCATATAATACTGAATTTGTTTGTGATGGTTGACTTACATTATAGTTTGATATAATAATATAATCTTCTTTTAAAGTTTGTTTAGGCTGAATACTATCATTAAAAGTAGTTTTAATTTCAATCAAATCGGTATCTAAGTTCGATAAGAATTTATTTACAGAATCAGTATTTTGAAGAGTTTCTTCTGCCAAATTTAATGATACAAACGACAGTTTATTTGTATTTTGATAACAACCAAAACATACCAATAATAATATAAAAGTGAGCAGTCGATACATCTAATTAATTTTATATCAATATAAAACCAAATTAAATGCAATAAGTAGATTTTACATTAGCTGCTCTAATATCTTGATATTTCTACATAATTCTTACATTATTGTATTCATCTAAAGAATCAATGTGAATTGTAACTCCTATGCTATGAACATCTTTAATTGCATCCTCATATTTGGTTGCTATATGATGAGCTTCCGTTAAACTCATATTACCTGGTAATGAAATATGAAAAGTAAGTTCAGCATGATTACCATATTGATGAATTAAAAAATGATGCGGATCTAAATCACTATTAAAATTCTGAATTCCAATCTGTTGAATACTCTCTTTCAAATCTTCCTCAATCTTTTCGCCCAAAAATATTGATAATGATTCTTTCAAAATTTTGTAAGTAGTATAAAATATTAACAATGAAACTAATAAACCTAAAACTCCATCAACCCACCAAAAATATTTTCCTAAAAATATACCGCCAAGTATTATAATACTTGAAAAAGCATCACTTCTATGATGCCACCCATCTGCAATTAATGATTTTGCTTTTATTTTTTTTCCGTAAAATATTGAATATTGAGCCATAAGCTCTTTTACTACAATTGAAATTACTGTAACAATTATAGCAAAATTACCATATTCTACAGATTCATGCATCCGAAGCTTTAAAACGGATTCATAAGTAAAATTAGCTCCTACTAATGCAAGTAAAATACCCACAAATATCGTTGACATTAATTCAGCCCTTCCATGACCAAAAGGATGTGTATCATCAGCTGGCTTTGAGGAAATTTTAATACCTATTAAAACAGCTACTGAGGAAATAGAATCAGTTAAAGTATGCCATGCATCTGCAATAAGAGCTACTGAATGGAATAAAATACCTGCCCAGAATTTTATAACAAACAATGCAATATTTAATAATATTGAAGTCCAGGAAACAATAACTCCCAGTTTATATTTTTCCATTTTATTTATAATTTTTCTTTTCAGAATCAATTGGAAATCCACTTTTTCTCCAATTACTAAAGCCCCCTTTTAATTGAAATATATTAATATAGCCTAAATCATTAAGCCATTGAGAACATTCTTTAGATCTTTTTCCTTTTTCGCAATACACAAATATAGTGTCAGTTTTATTTATGGCTTCTAAATATAATTCAAACTTTTGTTTAGTATCTACCAAAATAGCATCGACTAATCTAGCGGTATTGTATTCTTCAGCGACTCTTAAATCAAATAATTGACTTTTTCCTTTCTCATAAACTTCTTTAAAAAAATCATCACATTCTAATATATTAGTACTTATTTCTTGTCCTCTAATAACTTGTATTAAACTCATTAATAGCACTATAAAAATAGTTTTAAGTTTTAACATAAATTCTAAATCTTAAAAAAATCAGATATTATTTGATCGGTAATAAAACGCTTATCTTCACTCACTTTTAAAAATCCGTTTTCAACGAAAACATTCTGTTTACTTTTTTGAATTTTATATTCATTCTTAAAAAATCTTTGTATTTCAGAATTAAACTTCTCATTTAATATTTTCAAATCAACTCCTTTTCTTGTTCTCAATCCTAACATTATTAATTCATTAAACCTATCATCATCAGAAAGATTTTCATAAGTAAAATAACTCTTTTCTGAACTCACATTTTTAATGTACTTCATTAAATTACTAATATTCCACCTTCTTACATTACTTTTGTATGAGTGAGCTCCAGGACCAAAACCAAAATAATTTTCACCACTCCAATATCCTGAATTATGTTGAGATTCAAAACCTTTTTTAGCAAAATTAGAAATCTCATAATCATAAAATTCCGACTCTTTTAATGTTCTTAACAGTATTTGATATTGCTCTACACTTTCTGTATCAGATATTTCCTTGAGTTCTCCTTTTTTAAGTTTAGTATAAAAAGGAGTACCTTTTTCAAACGTTAAATGATAAGCCGAAATATGTTGCACATTCATACTAGTAGCCAAGTTCAATGAAGATTTCCATTCACTCAAAGTCATATTAGGTAAACCATAAATTAAATCAATACTAATATTAGAAAAACCTTTTTGCTGTGCCCTTTGAATGGTTTTGATGGCTTGTTTAGAATCATGACGCCTATTCATAAATTTTAAAATATCATCGTTAAAACTTTGAGTTCCTATACTTAGCCTATTAAAACCAACTTCTTTAAGTTCCCCTAAATATTTCTCTGTAATATCATCCGGATTTACTTCTATAGTTAATTCTTTAACTGAATTATTTGAGATGTTTGAATATAAGGCATCAAGTATTTTAATTAGATTATCCTTACTTAATAAACTAGGAGTACCTCCTCCAAAGTAAATTGTTGTAATTTGTTCTTCAATAAATTCAGTTCTTCTTGAATGTATTTCCTTTATTAAACTTGCTATAAAATTGTCTTTCAGAGACAAATCGGTTATACTATAGAAATCACAATATCCACATTTTTTTATACAAAATGGAATGTGTAAATATATTCCAGCCATTTATAATTATTAGATTAAAAAATTTTAACATGAACGTTTCACGTGAAACATTTGTTTTATACTATATTGCGATTAATTGTTGATAACTTTATAATAACTAAATCCACAAAATATACATAACACAATAATAATGAATACATTAAAAACATACTGGCGCACATTTTTAGTAATTTGTATTATACTTTTTTTAAGCTTAATGAATGTAAATAAAGTACTCCCAAGTGAAGTACATTTTTTTAAACATTTCGATAAACTGGCACATTTCCTAATGTATTTTGGATTGAGTTTTATATTCTTTATTGAAAATTATATAAACAAAAACTCTATAAGAAAATATTGGATCATTATTGATACAATTTTAATAGGGATTTCAATTGAATTTTTACAATTCTTATTAACAAATTATAGAAGTGGTAATTTTTATGATGCAGTGTTTAACACAATTGGTGTTATAGCTGGAAGTATTTTGTTTGTTTTACTGAAAGACAAAGATTTTATATATAAAATTTTACTATTTAAATTGGACTATAAAAGGTAATAGTCCAATTTATGATCAACTCTATTTATAATATTTTCTATAGTCTCTGTCTTAAATAATTTGAATAATTCAGCTCTTACTTCACAAAATTTTTCATGAACTGGACATGGGAGTTGTTTGGCATGAGCAGACTTACATGAGTTCATACCAATTAAACACATTTCAAACATATCCATTCCGTCAATAATTTTTACGATATCCAATAGTGTTATATCTGCAGGATTTTTACCTATAGAAAAACCTCCATGAGGACCCTTTGTAGATAATAACATTTTTTGTTTCACCAGTTGCTGTAAAATTTTACCTAAAAATGGAGTAGGAATATCTAAATCCTCTGATATCTTTTTAATTCCAATTTTTTTATCTTCTTCATTATTCAGTGCAAGATAAATTACAGATCTGACAGCATACTTACAGGTGTTCGATAACATAATAAAAGATTTTTATATGCTAAATTACATTATTTTATTAATAATCTATAAAATATTTTAGTAAACATTTTACCTAATTTATTAATAAACTATATCTGAATATATTAAGCAATATTAGTATATTAAATGTTTTATTGTTCAAATGGAATTTTTTCAATCCTTTTAATATGTCTACCTCCTTCAAAAGGTGTATTTATAAAAGATGTTACAATATCCAATGCTTCATCAGTAGATATAAATCTGGCAGGTAATGAACAAATATTAGCATTGTTATGTGATCGTGCCAACTCAGAGATTTCTTTATTCCAACATAAGGCAGCTCTAATACCTTGATGTTTATTAACAGTCATGTTAATTCCGTTTCCACTACCACAAACTGAAATGCCAAAGTCAACTTCATTTGCTTCGACAGCAGAAGCCATAGGATGAGCCCAATCTGCATAATCAGTACTTTCAGTTGAATGAGTTCCAAAATCTAGAACTTCTAAACCTATATCTGATAAAAAACTCTTTAATAGTTCTTTTAATTCATACCCTGCGTGATCTGCAGCTAAACCAACTTTTGAAAATTTCATGTTTTTGTTTCAAAGATAACAAGAAAACGGAGTATCTAATAACTATAGTTGTTAATAACATGTGCAAAAGGTAACCTTTAGTATTATATATCAGTATAATACAAATGTGAATAGCATATAAAATATGAATATTAATAAAGTGTGAATATCCTTTTAATATCTGTTAATAAACTGTGAATCCAAAATTAAAACATTGGAAAAAATAATTTTGGAAATCTCAATTTATAATTCAATCAACACTCTATTTTAATTAATCAAGTTATTTTTATAGGATTTTAACCTCAATTTCAAACAGTATTTTAACAGCCTAAATCTTCTTTAAACAGATAATCTTATTAAATTTGCCAACTATTAACAGCATGTTAATAACACTAGTTAAATAACTGATTACAAAGTAAAAATATTATAAAATTATTGTTAATTAAGTTTTAATATCTGAACTACTAATGTTTAAGACGATATCAAACAATAAAATCGCAATAATTTTATAAACGTTACTAACAGGATATTATAATTACTATAGTTTTTTAAATTTCTCTATTTTATATATATATTATAATGGAAGTAAAAGAAAGTTGGTTGAAAAAAGGATTCGTTGATGAACCTATTGAAGGTATAGAGAATATTCAAAATGAATTTTTGAAATTAAAGAAAGAAAAGAATGCTGTTTTGATGGCGCATTATTATCAGGAAGACGAAATACAAGATATAGCAGATTTTGTTGGAGATAGTTTAGCGCTTGCTCAATTTGCCAGTAAAACAGAAGCTGATATCATTATTGTAGCTGGTGTTCACTTTATGGGAGAAACTGCTAAAATTTTATCACCTGATAAAACAGTGTTAGTACCCGATTTAAATGCAGGTTGTAGCTTAGCTGATAGTTGTCCTCCAGATGAGTTTGCGGAATTCATTAAACAGTACCCGGATCATAAAGTTATTACTTATGTAAATACATCTGCTGAAATTAAAGCTTTATCTGACATTGTAGTAACATCAACTAATGCTAAAGCAATTGTAGATAGTTTTGATAAGGATGAAAAATTAATATTTGGTCCTGATAGAAATTTAGGTAATTATATTAACGGTATTACAGGAAGAGAGATGAAGTTATGGAATGGCGCTTGTCATGTACACGAAAAGTTTTCTTTAGAAAAGATTTTAGATCTTAAAAAAGAAAATCCTGATGCCAAGTTGCTTGCTCATCCAGAATGTAAGAAGCCTTTATTAATGGTAGCTGATCATGTTGGTTCTACTGCAGCTTTACTTAATTTCTCTAGTGAGGATTCAGGAAATAAATATATTGTTGCAACTGAATCCGGGATTTTACATCAAATGAAGTTAAAAAGTCCAGAGAAAACTTTTATTCCTGCACCACCTAATGATTCCACGTGTGCATGTAATGATTGTAATTTTATGCGACTAAATACAATGTCTAAATTGTATAATGCTCTAAAATATAAATGGCCAGCTATTGAAATAGACGAAAATGTAAGGAAAAAAGCTGTTCAACCTATTGAAAAGATGCTTAATATTTCCAATAAATTAGGTTTATAGTAATATAAAAATTGATATTTTTCTAGTAGTATGACGAATAAGGATCCACTAAACATCTTACTTGTAGAAGATAATATATTAAATCAAAAATTGATTTATTTGAATCTAACTAAATTCAATTATAATATTGAAATAGCTAATAATGGACAGGAGGCTCTTAATTTAGTTAAACAAAATAAATTTGATTTAATTATAATGGATTTAATGATGCCAGTGATGGATGGATTGGAAGCTACAACAGAAATAAGGAAATTTGAGCAAAATAAGGGTATTTACACCCATATAATTGGTTTGACGGCTAATACCTTTGATGCAGATAGAGAAAAGTGTTTAAACCATGGTATGGATGAATATATGGCTAAACCTTTTGATTTGACTCTTTTCGATGAAATACTACATAAACTAAACCTAATTAAGGACTAATTTATTCATGCAGGATAATTTTGATATAAGAGAGGAAGGATATCAGTCTGTTGAGAGTGAAGTGGAAAATAAATTACGTCCACTCAATTTTAGTGATTTTCAAGGACAGAATAAAATAGTAGAAAATCTTAAAATATTTGTTCAGGCTGCAAGTATGCGACAGGAAGCTTTGGATCATGTTTTATTACACGGACCTCCGGGATTAGGAAAAACTACTTTATCAAATATTGTGGCAAATGAACTTAATGTAGGATTTAAGATTACTAGTGGTCCTGTATTAGATAAACCTGGAGATCTAGCTGGTATTTTAACAAATTTAGAACCGAATGACGTTTTATTTATTGATGAAATACATAGATTAAGTCCTATTGTTGAAGAATATTTGTATTCGGCTATGGAAGATTATCGTATCGATATAGTTATTGATAAGGGTCCTGGAGCAAGAAGTATACAAATAGATTTAAATCCTTTTACATTAGTTGGTGCAACAACAAGAAGTGGGTTGCTTACCAGTCCGTTGAGGGCGAGGTTTGGTATAAATTGCCATCTTGAATATTATGATACTGATATTCTATCTGGAATCGTAAAACGATCTTCTTATATTTTAGATACTCCTATTACTGAAGAAGCCAGCTACGAAATTGCTGGTAGAAGTAGAGGTACACCTCGTATAGCAAATGCATTACTTAGAAGGGTTCGCGACTTTGCACAAGTTAAAGGAAATGGTAACATTGATTTGCAAATTTCTCAGTTTTCTTTAGAAGCATTGAACATCGATCAACATGGTCTTGATGAAATGGATCATAAAATTTTATTAACTCTAATAGATAAATTTCAAGGTGGTCCGGTTGGAATCAGTACAATTGCGACTGCTATTGGAGAAGATGCTGGTACAATAGAAGAAGTTTATGAACCCTTTTTGATCAAAGAAGGTTTTATAAAGAGAACACCTAGAGGTAGAATGGTCACACCCTTAGCATATTCGCATTTAGGTAAAGATAATCTTAATCAGGAACAATTCTCGCTATTTTAATTCAATACTATTTTGGGAAGTTTAAAATCTCTTGCTGGTGAAACAGTAATTTATGGTGGAGGCACAATTTTAGTTCGTTTATTAAATTGGTTATTAATGCCATATTATATTCGAACTATGAGTGATATTCAGTATGGATATATTACTGAAATATATGGATATATAGCTATTTTTCTTGTAATTTTAACGTATGGTTTTGAAACTACCTTTTTTAGATTTTCAAAAAATGATAATTATAAGGGTGTGTTCACTACAGGATTCATAAGTATTCTTTCAACGAGTTCTATATTTCTAGTTTTTCTTTTTTTTCTTTTAAAAAATGTAAATCTATCCACACATTATAAAGGTTATAATGATTTAATTTGGTTGGCTGCATTAATCGTTGCTTTTGATGCTGTTTCAGCTTTAATTTTTGCTAAATTACGGTACTGTGGAAAAAGTGTACGTTTTGCCTTAATAAGGCTTTTAAATGTGCTTATTTTAATCTTTTTCAACTTATTCTTTCTTTTAATTTGTCCTTATCTGGTTAAGAATCATTCTGAGTATTTTTTTACACGTTTTATATTGTTTTTCTTTAAAGATAATCAGGAAGCTTATTATGTTTTATTTTCAAATTTAATTGCTTCGGTTGGTGTATTAATTATTTTACTCAAAGATATAAAAGGTATTATTGTCGCTTTTGATTTCTCTTTACTAAAAAGAATGTATAAATATTCTTTTCCTATTCTAATTGTTGGAATAACAGGTATGATCAATCAAAGTATTGATAAAACTCTTTTACCACGCCTAATCGGTGGAGATGAAGGATATAAAATGGTTGCTCTATATGGAGCCAATTTTAAAATTGGTGTTTTAATGGCGATGTTCACACAATCATTTAGAATGGCGTTTGAACCTTTTTTCTTTAAGCATAGTCAATCTTCACAAGATATAAGTATTTATTCTACAATATTAAATTATTTTGTTCTTTTTGGTTTATTAATTTTTATTGGAGTTACCTTTTTTATTGATATTATTAATTTGATTTTAGTGCCTGAATATAAAGAAGCTAATGGTGTTATACCTTTAGTTTTAATTGCCCAATTACTGAGTGGTATTTATTTTACATTATCTGTATGGTATAAAGTGTCTGATAAAACTATCTATGGTGCTTATATGGGTATTATTGGAACTAGTATAACTATAATTTCAAATTTAATATTGATACCTATTATAGGCTATTATGGATGTGCAATAAGTGGAGTATTGTGCTTTTCAAGTATGGTTATTTTTAGTATAATTTGGGGCAATAAATTTTATAAAATAAATTATGATTGGTATAAAATTATAAAGTATGTCTTATTTACTGCTGTTTTGTATGTTTTAGGAATTCATTTTATACCTAATTTATTAGCACATTTTACTGTAATAAACCATACAATACTTAATATTACTTTATTTTTATTACGCTTTGGCTTAATAGTTGTATTTTTATGGACTATTTATGTTTATGAATTTAAAAAATTAATTAAAATTAGAAATGTCTCTACTAATTAACATTATAAATAAGAGTAATAACCAATTACCAGAGTACAGTACAGCATTATCAGCAGGTTTAGATTTAAGAGCTGATTTACAAGATGATATTATTCTTAAACCATTGCAAAGAGTACTTGTGCCTACTGGATTATTTATTGAATTACCTGAAGGATATGAAGCTCAAATTCGTCCGCGTAGTGGATTAGCATATAAACATGGAATTACTGTTTTAAATACACCCGGAACTATTGATGCTGATTACAGGGGAGAAATTAAAGTAATTTTAGTAAACTTAAGTAATGATGATTTTGTTATTAAATCTGGAGAAAGAATTTGTCAAATGGTTATAGCAAAACATGAAACTGCTTCTTTTCTTGTTGTAGATTCTCTAGAATCTACAGATAGAGGTGAAGGTGGTTTTGGTCATACAGGAAAACATTAAAATAAAAGACTTATACGTTAATATAAATGAGATATTTTTTAGCTATAGGATTATTTAGCATCGTTTTATTTAGTTGTAAAACATTAAAAAATAGTAACACTAAAAATACTAATACTAGTGATACTGAAATCAAAGAAACTTCATTAAATTCCATAGAGCAACGAAAGTTTAATTATTTCTTTTATGAATCCCAACGATTAAAAATGCAAGGCCAAGTAGATAAGGCTAAAATGTATTTAATCGAGTGTCTTAAAATTGATAGTTTAAGTAGTACATGTTATTATGAACTTTCTAATATAGAAATCGGGTATAAAAATTACAAGGGAGCACAGGATTTACTTAAAAATGCTGTTCGTTTAGCGCCTACCAATAAATGGTATAAAATGTTATTGGGCGATTTATATCAGCAAAATAAGGATATTCCTAATTCTATTGTTATGTATAAATCTTTAGCTGAACAATTTTCCGATAATGAAGAATATTTATATGTGTTAGCACAATTATATGCTCAAAATCAAGAATTCCAAAATTCTATCGATACTTATGATCTTTTGGAAGATAAAATTGGTATAAATGAAGTTATAACACTTGAAAAGGAAAAATTATACCTTCAATTGGGTAAGGAGTCATTAGCTTATAAAGAAGTTCAAAATTTAATTAAGGATAACCCATATGAACCTAAATACTACGGTTTTTTAGGCGATGTTTATTTTTATAATAAAGAATTTGATAAGGCTAAACAAGCATATAGCAAAATTTTTGCATTGGATCCTGGTAATGGATTAGGATATTTTTCATTAGGTAATGTAGCTATTAATGAAAAAGATACAACCTCATTTTTATTTTATTATGATAAAGCTATACAAGATGAAAATTTAGCCGTAGAATTGAAAATTCAACGATTGTTACCCTTTTTAGTAGGCAACGATTTTAAAAATTATACAGATACTACCTCGGTTGAAAACTTATTTACCCAATTAATAGGTACTCATAAAGATGATGCTAAAGCATATGTTTTTTATGGTAATTATTTACAAAACCGATCTAGAAATAAAGAGGCTATAAGATATTATAAGAAAGGTCTTAAAATTGATAATACTAATGCCTCCGTTTGGCAGGATTTATTTATGCTTGAGATAAATACAGGTGATTTTTCTCTTTTATATGAAGATACTAAAGAAGCTCTTATATTTTTTCCAGAAGAACCTATTTTCTTTTTATTTCATGGAATGGCTTGTATGCAAACATCTTTAAACGAAGAAGCTTATACAAGTTTTATTAATGGCTTGGATAAGGTAAAGGATAATGCTCAAATTAAAATACAATTCTATGCTAATTTAGGCGATGTTTTATATACACTTAAAAGAACTACAGAATCATTTTCATATTATGAAAAAGCACTCAAATTAGATGAGAATATTGTAGTTGTTTTAAATAATTATAGTTATTATTTATCATTGGAAAACAAATATTTAGATAAAGCTGAATCTATGATTTCAAAATGTGTAGAATTAGAGCCAACTAATTCAACATATTTGGATACTTATGCTTGGGTTTTATTTAAAAGAGGACGCTTTTTTGAAGCAAAATATATAATTGAACGAGCTATTGATAATGGCGGAAATACAAGTGATGTTATTGTAGAACATTACGGTGATATCTTGTTTAAAAATGGTGATGTAGAAGGTGCTTTAGCACAGTGGAATTTATCAAAACAATTAGGTAACAAATCTTCTATATTATTAAAAAAAATTGATCAAAAAAATTATGTGGAAGATTAATTGGGTGTGGGTAGGTTTTATTTTTTTTATATTTTTTTCCTGTAAAAGCGCTGAAAATGTTGTAATTGGAAAAGTCACTAGTATTTCTGATGTTAAGTTGAGAAAACAGCTTAAAGATCATGAAATTAATTATGATAAGTTATATATTAAAAAGGCAAATTTTACTTTTAGCGATGGTAATCAAAAAAGGTCATTTAAAGGTAGTTTTGTAATTAAAAAGGATAGTGTTATAATTGTTTCAATTTATGCCCCTATGGGCATTGAAGTAGTTAGAACACAATTAACAAACGATAGTGTAATAATTGTGGATAAGCATAATAAACAAGTTTTTAAAACTGATTATTCTTATTTTAGTAAAGGTTTTGGTGTAGATATTGGTTATGATATTTTACAAGCTCTTATATCTAACCAATTGTTTTTGTATCCTAGTGAAGTAGATTTTTACGATGGATTAAAAAAATATAAGAATCATTCAGAAAGTGATTCTTATTCCTTTAAGTCTATTCGTGATAAACGAATTAATAGAATCGTTAAAAGAGAAAATACGGATTTAGTTATTCATGAAATTAAAATTCATCCAGATATTTATAAAATTTTTGATGTCTTTATTAAGGATTTTGGTAGTGGTCAAACCTTAACCGTAAAGTATGACGATTTTAAGCAATTTGATAAAATATTATTTCCAGAAAGCTATGAAATCGAAGCTTCACAAGGAATTAAGAAATTTCAAATCTCATTAAAAATTAATTATTTAGAAATTAATGATGGTGGAAGCCTACACTTTAAAATACCTTCATCTTATCAAATTAAAGAGATATAGTTTACTGGTATTTTTTTTTATACTACATTTTTTTACTTATTCTCAAGGTTCTGAGGTAGAAAAATTAAAAACACTTCGTAAGAAATATCAAAGTGAAATAATTAATGCTCAAAAACTGTTAGAAAAGAAAGGTGTTTCAAAAGCAAATAATTTGAACGAATTAAAGGTATTAAATTCTAAAATTAATTCTCAACAAAGTATTATTTCTACTTATCAATCAGAAATTGAAGTAATTACCAAAGATATAGAAAAAAATAAAACTTTTATTAACGATCTAGCACTTGAAATAAAATCATTAAAAAAAGGATATGCTACATTAATAATGGAGGCAAATAAACAGCTAAGTAGTAATTTGAATGAACTAATGATAATTTTTAGTGCAAATAGTTTTTCAGAAGCATATAGAAGATTTAGTCTTTTAAAACAGTATAGTTCTTATAGAAAAAGGCAAGGTGTTGTTTTAGAAATTACTAAAGCTAAGCACGATAGTATTCAAGTAAGAAATATTAATAGTTTACAAGAAAAGAAAAAAGTGTATAATTTATTAAATAGTGAACTTGAATCGTTAAAACTAACTATTTCTAAAAAAGAAAATTATATTGCACAGTTACAAAAAGATGAATCCTGGTTAAAACGTGAAATTAAGAAAAAACAAAAAGCTGCTAGTGAACTTGAAAAAACGATAGAAAAATTAATTAAGGAATCTTTGGCAACTCCATCTAAATATATGTTTAGTAATTTTAGTAAAGCTAAAGGGCAATTAATTTGGCCAGTAAAAGATGGAATTGTAACAAGTAGGTTTGGTGAACATAATCACGCCGTTTTAAAGGGCGTAAAAGTAAAGAATAATGGTATTGATATTACAGCCTTAAAAGAAAATGCAGTTAAATGTGTATATGAAGGTACTGTAAGCCGCGTCATTGCTATACCAGGGTACAATAAAGCTGTAATTATTCGACATGGTAAATATTTGACTGTTTATGCCAATCTCGTAAATGTTTACGTAAAAAGTGGAGAAACTATTCACAGTAATCAAGAAATTGGTCAAATATATACGGATAGTGACGATAAGAGTGGTATATTGCATTTTGAAATTTGGGAAGAGAATAAAAAAATTAACCCTACAGATTGGTTGACTAATTTTAATTAAATGTTTAAAAATATTTGTTGATTTTGGTAACTATTTATTTAAATTTTAGTATACGGTTTTAAACGTATATAATTCGGAAGCTAAATGGATCTGATTGTGGAAAAAATTGTAATTGATTCAGATATTAAAAATATAACTCTTATAGAGAAACTAATTGATGATATTTCTAATCAGTATGACTTACATTCTGATATTTATGGGAAGTTGTTATTAGCTATCGTTGAGGGCGTTAATAATGCCATAGTACATGGTAATAAGCTTGATATTAATAAGAAAGTTTGTTTGGAATACACTATTACCGAAAAAACTTTAGAGTTCATTATAGAGGACGAGGGGAATGGTTTTGATTATTCTCAAATTCCTGATCCAACTTTACCTGAAAATGTAGAAAAAACTCATGGTAGAGGTATATTTTTAATGAATCATCTAGCAGATGAAATAGAGTTTGAAAACAACGGTAGTACCGTAAAATTAATTTTTGATTTATAAGTGATTAATTTTTACTACGAAGAAGTATCTGAAGATCAGATAGATGAAGATATTATAAAGAGTTGGATTAGTAAAGTAATTACTAGTTACAACTCTTTTTTAGGTTCTATAACCTATATATTTTGTAATGATGATTATATCTTAGATATAAATAAGCAATATCTTAATCATAATTATTATACAGATATTATTACATTCGATTACTGTGAAAATAATACTGTAGCTGGAGACTTATTTATTAGTATAGATACAGTATTATCAAATTCACATAAGTTTAAAACCCCATTTAAAGAAGAATTACATAGGGTTATAATTCATGGAATACTGCATCTCTTAGGTTTTAAGGATAAAACCGAGGAGGAAGCTCAAATTATGAGAGATAAAGAGAATTTAGCTCTTACACTACTAGAAACAATTTCTTAGTTTTTCTGTTATTATTTTGATGGTTAAATAACTGGATACATGTACCTTTGCATCCTTATTAGTTTATTATGGATTTTAATTACGATGTTATTGTAGTTGGAGCCGGACACGCTGGTTGTGAGGCTGCTGCTGCTGCTGCCAATTTAGGTTCAAAAACCTTACTGGTAACTATGGATATGAATAAAATAGCACAAATGAGCTGTAATCCTGCCATAGGTGGTATTGCTAAAGGTCAAATTGTGCGCGAAATTGATGCTTTAGGTGGTTATTGTGGTATAGTTACTGATAAAAGTTCCATTCAATTCCGTTTACTAAATAGATCTAAAGGACCAGCGATGTGGAGTCCAAGATCACAATGTGATAGAATGGTATTTTCAAGCGAATGGCGGAAAGTATTAGAGAACACTGATAATTTGTTTTTTTGGCAGGATAAAGTTGTTGATATTAATTTTCAAGGAAATAATGTAAAATCTGTTATAACTGAACAGGGTGTTGAATTTACTTGTAAGGCCCTCGTATTAACCAATGGTACCTTTTTAAATGGTTTAATGCATATTGGTAAAGTACAGATGAAAGGAGGGAGGATAAGTGAACCTTCTTCTTCTGGTATTACAGAAAAGTTATTTGACTTTGGTTTTAAAACAGATAGAATGAAAACTGGCACTCCTGTTCGTATAGATGCCAGAACTGTAGATTTTTCTAAGTGCTTGGAACAGAGGGGAGATGATACTTTTTATAAGTTTAGTTATCTGCCTGAGGTTAAATCGAATTTGGAACAAAAGAGTTGTTGGCTAACATATACAAACGAAGAAGTACATACTTCTTTAAGAGAAGGTTTGAAAGATTCTCCGTTATATGATGGTACTATACAAAGTATAGGCCCTCGTTATTGTCCTAGTATAGAGACTAAGATAGTAACCTTTGCAGATAAAGATAAACATCAATTACATCTTGAACCTGAAGGAGAAACTACAATAGAATATTATTTAAACGGTTTTAGTAGTTCCTTACCTTTAAAGGTACAGCTTGAAGCTTTAAAACAAATTCCTGGATTAGAGAATGCAAGTATTTTTAGACCAGGTTATGCTATTGAATATGACTTCTTTGATCCCACTCAATTAAACCATACATTACAAACAAAGTTAGTATCAAATTTGTATTTTGCTGGTCAAATAAATGGTACCACAGGATATGAAGAAGCTGGAGCTCAAGGTTTAATGGCAGGAATCAATGCCCATTTAAGACTCCATGATAAAGATCCATTTGTATTAAGTAGGGATGAAGCTTATATAGGTGTTCTTATTGATGATTTAGTAACTAAAGGTGTTGATGAACCTTATAGGATGTTTACATCTCGTGCTGAATATCGTATTCTGTTACGACAAGATGATGCAGATGTTAGGTTGACTAAAAAGTCACACGATATTGGTTTGGCTGATGATCATCGTTTAGATTTATTGAATAAAAAAATTGAGCTAAGAGATTCAATTATAGATTTTATTAATGACTTTAGTATAAAACCTAAATTTATAAATGAATATTTAGAAAAAGTAAGTACATCACCTTTAAAGCAAACAGTTAAATTAAAAGATGTTTTACTTAGACCCCAAGTTAATATCCATGATCTTGTAGCGCATATTGAACCATTCAAAAAGCATATCTCTATTTTACCTGAAAATAGGAGAGAGGAGATTTTAGAATCTGCTGAAATATTTATTAAATATCAAGGCTATATTAATAGAGAAAAAATCATGGCTGATAAATTAAAACGACTCGAAAATTTATCAATACAAGGACGTTTTAATTATTCTGAGTTAAAATCATTATCTACCGAGGCACGACAAAAATTAACGAAAATTGATCCAGATACAATAGGGCAAGCAAGTCGAATATCAGGTGTTAGTCCTAGTGATATTAATGTTTTGTTGGTTATGATGGGAAGATAATTAGATGTTCCACGTGGAACAGAAATATTTATATTATGAACATATCGGGTAAAATTGTAGATCTATTTAATAGAAAAATTTTTAATGGTACTATTAAATATCATAATGGAAAAATAATTTCTATTACTGAAATTGATCAAGAATTTTCAAATTATATATTACCTGGATTAGTAGATAGTCATGTACATATTGAAAGTTCAATGCTCACCCCAAAGCAATTTTCTAAAATCGTTGTTCCACGTGGAACGGTCGCGGTGGTAACAGATCCACATGAAATAGCAAATGTGATGGGAGTGGAGGGTGTAGAATATATGATTCAGAATTCTAAAGGTACACCATTAAAATGTTTTTTCGGAGCTCCATCTTGTGTACCTGCAACTTCATTTGAAACTTCAGGAGCCGTTATTACTTCTGAAGATATTGAGTTATTATTGCAAAAGGAAGAAGTTTATGCTTTGTCTGAAATGATGAACTTTCCTGGAGTGATTTATGAAGATGAAGAAGTTCTAAAAAAAATAGAGCTTGCGCATAAATATGGCAAGAAAATAGATGGTCATGCACCTGGTTTAGTTGGAGATGATTTAAAGAAATATGCTCAAGCTGGTATTACAACAGATCATGAATGTATCAATACAAATGAAGCGATTGATAAAATTAATCAAGGTATTGTAGTTCAAATTAGGGAGGGTAGTGCTGCTAAAAACTTTGATAATTTATCATCATTGTTTGATACTCACCCTGATGATATCATGTTATGTACTGATGATTCTCATCCAGATGAAATATTACAAAAAGGACATATAGATAAGATTATTAAACTTGGAATAGCTAAGGGAATAGATATTTTTAAACTGTTAACAGCTGCAACAATTAAACCTGTAGAGCATTATAATTTACCTGTTGGATTACTTAGGGAAGGAGATAGTGCTGACTTTATTGTAGTAGATAATTTGGAATATTTTAATATTCTGGAGACTCATATTAATGGTGAAAAAGTTTATTCAGATGGTAAAATTACCTTTGATTTAAATAAATCTAAGGCAATAAATAACTTTAATATTTCATCTATAAATCAAGATGAAATTGAAATTTCACATCAAGAAGGTAAAAATATTAGAGTTATTGAGGCTGTTGATGGGGATTTAATTACCGATGAATTGATATGGAAACCTAAGGTAATTGATGGAAATATTGAGTCGAGTATAGATGAAGATATACTAAAAATAGTTGTTGTTAATCGCTATAAGACAGCTCCTCCAGTTGTTGGGTTTATTAAAAATATTGGTTTAAAACAAGGCGCTATTGCTTGTAGCGTTGCTCATGATAGCCATAATTTAATTGCTGTAGGCGTTTCTGATCAGGAAATTGTAAGAGCTTTAAATGAAATAATAGTTTGTAAAGGAGGAATTACTTGTGTAAATAATAATGAAATTAATACACTTCCTTTAGAAATTGGAGGACTAATGACGGATGAAGATGGGCAAAAAGTAGCCGAAAATTATCTGTTTTTAAATGAAAAAGTAAAAGAATTTGGCTCTTCATTAAAGGCTCCTTTTATGACTTTATCTTTTATGTCGCTTTTAGTAATTCCTAAAATTAAAATAGGGGATAAGGGTTTATTTGATGTAAGCACTTTTTCTTTTACTAATTTGTTTGTTTAATGAGTCAAATATTAAATCCTAAAATTGATTATTTAAAACAAAAAATTGCAGTTCTTCCATCCGATCCCGGAGTGTATCAATACTTCAATAAGGATGGAAAAATTATATATGTAGGCAAAGCTAAGAATCTAAAAAAGCGTGTTTCATCATATTTTGTAGGTAAGCCTGATAATGGTAAAACCGCTTTATTGGTTCGTAATATTGCCAATATTGAGCACATCGTAGTTAACTCAGAAGAGGATGCTTTGTTGCTCGAAAATAACCTCATTAAAAAGTATCAACCCCGATACAATGTATTACTTAAAGATGACAAATCCTTTCCCTGGATTGTTGTAAAAAATGAAGCTTTTCCTAGAGTCTTTTCTACCAGAAATGTGATCAAAGATGGTAGTTTATACTTCGGTCCATATACCTCAGTAGGGATGGTTCGAACCCTATTGGATTTGTTTAAATCGACTTATCCACTTCGAAATTGCAAACTAAATTTATCGCAAGAAAATATTGCTCAGGGAAAATATAAGGTCTGTTTAGAGTATCATATTGGTAACTGTAAAGGTCCTTGTGTTGGAGAATATGATGAAGAAAACTATCGAGAAAACATAGAATCTATTAAAAATATTCTTAGAGGAAACATTAATTCTGTTATTAAATATTTAAAAGAAATGATGCATTCTTATGCCTCTGAATATAAATTTGAAGAGGCTGAAGATGTAAAACAAAAAATAAAACAACTAAATTCTTATCAAAGTAAGTCTACTATTGTAAGTGCAAGCATTAATAATGTAGATGTATATTCTATAATAGAAGATGAAAGTTCTGCGTATGTAAACTTCTTAAAAGTGGTAAATGGATCCATAATTCAGGCTCATACTATTGAAATGAAGAAGCGTTTAAATGAGTCATTACCCGAATTATTATCATTGGCGATTACTGAAATTAGAGGAAGATTACATAGTACTTCAAGAGAACTTATCGTTCCATTTAAACCCGATACAGCGTTTGAAAACGTTCGTTTTATAATACCTCAAAAAGGCGAAAAGAGGCAATTATTAGAGCTTTCTGAACGTAATGTAAAGTATTATCGTTTGGAAAAATTAAAGCAGCAATCGATACGTAAAAAGGAAACCAGAGAGGATCGTATATTAAATACGATGCAAAAAGATCTAAGATTAAAGGAAAAACCTATGCATATTGAGTGCTTTGATAACTCAAACATTCAAGGAAATTTTCCGGTTGCAGCATGTGTTGTTTTTAAAAATGCCAAGCCAAGTAAAAAAGATTACAGACATTTTAATGTAAAAACAGTGGTTGGTCCTGATGATTTTGCCAGCATGGAAGAGATCATAGAAAGACGATATAAACGATTAATAAACGAAAATGAGTCGTTACCTAACCTGGTTATTATTGATGGGGGAAAAGGGCAATTAGGCGCTGCTATGAAAATATTCAGGAAATTAGAAATCGATGATAAAGTTGCTGTAATTGGTATTGCAAAACGTTTAGAAGAAATATTTTTTCCAGGTGATCCAGTACCTTTGTATCTGGATAAAAATACAGAAACGCTAAAAGTTATTCAGCATGCCCGAAATGAAGCTCACCGTTTTGGTATAACATTTCATAGAAATCAAAGATCAAAGAATTTTGTGGCTTCGGAATTAGATCAAATAAATGGGATAGGAGAGAAGACTGCTCAAAAATTATTGGCTGAATTTAAGTCTGTAGAACAAATAAAAAAGTTAAGTTTAGATGAAATACAAGGGGTAATTGGAATGGCTAAAGGAAAAGTTGTTTGGAATTACTTTCATTAAAATAAAGCGTCTAAAAACTCTTTTTGATCTAATTCTGCGTAATCATTAAATATGGATTTAGTTTTAGTTTTAATATCATCGTATTGATGTAAACAGGAATTTAATGCTTTTTCTAGCTCGGCTATTTTATCTTTTTGTGTGGCATTTGTTTTTATTTTTGCCTCCAGAATCTCTCCTTTCTTGATCTGAATTGTAATTTCAAATCGCTTTCCTGAACATGATTTTAGTCTTTTTTTAAACTCATATTTTGGGCTATATCCATAGTTCCATTCCCAAGTATTAAACTTCTCTGTTACGAGTGAATTAATCGTTTTGTAATCATTTTCATTTAAGCAATATGAAGTACAATCATAATTATTAATGATGTATTGATTCAATTGTTGTACAAATTCATTTACTTCTATTTTCTCCTCCAAATGTTCATGTATATTGGTCACCTTACTTCGAACCGATTTTACTGCCTTATCTGTGAATTTTAAAGGATCATTTTTTAGTGCATTTGTTAGTGACTTTAACTTACTATTAAAAAGTAAAGTACCGTGATGCATTACCCTATTTTTAAAAACATGGCATGCATTTCCGCTAATTTTACTTCCTTCAATAAGAATGTCATTTCTTCCTCCGTGAGCAGCGTTTACATTTAAAGTATTTAAAAAGTTTACAATTGGTGTGGTATGTTTCTTAAAATTTACCAACTCTCCTTTATCGCCAGATGTAATAAAGCAGAAATTTATATTACCAGGATCATGAAATACAGTTCCCCCTCCTGATAATCTTCGAATGACAGGAATGTTATTTACATTAACAAAAGAATAATTTATTTCAGCAAGTGTATTTTGATGTTTTCCTACAATAATACTTTTTGAATTGATGTAAAGAAAAAATACATCTTCCTTAAAATTTTTAAGTAAATATTCTTCGGTGGCAATATTTTGAAATGGATCGTTTGTTTGACTTAAAATAATGAGCATATTCCTGTATAATCTATTGTGTTAAAAAAAATATTAAAATCTCAGTAAGTTATTAATTAAAGTAATGGTTAATATAAAATATATAAAGAAAAGAAAATGAGGTTTATATAAATATTTTGTATTTAAATTATTATTTCATTTGAAAATTTCAATCTAGCTATGATTTGTTGAAATTATCATATTTTTATCCATTTCAACAAAAAAAGTTGTTCTAAGGTTTTTAAAATTCAAAAAATATTTAAATGCGAGTTGTTATTCAAAGAGTGTCTCAAGCATCTGTTACTATTGAACAAAATATTAAGTCATCTATTAATGAAGGATTATTGGTTTTGGTTGGAATCGTAAATGATGATGATAAAAATGATTTAGAGTGGTTATGTAAAAAAATTGCCAACCTTCGAATTTTTGACGATGAAAATGGAGTAATGAATAAATCATTGCTCGATGTGAATGGAGATGTGATTGTAGTTAGTCAATTTACTTTGCATGCTAAAACTAAAAAAGGTAACAGACCATCGTATATTGATGCAGCTAAACCAGAAGTTTCTATACCCCTATATAAACAGTTTGTAGCTTGTTTGGAGTCTATGATAGGTAAAGAAGTACAAACAGGCGAATTTGGGGCTCATATGGAAGTTTCTTTGGTAAATGATGGTCCTGTTACTATTATTATTGATTCAAAAAATAAAGAATAATAGTAAAAAATCAAATTTTAACTAATAATCAATCCTAAACATAATTATATGAAAATTATAAAGTTAACTATAACGTTTGTGCTCTTGCTTGTCGTTTGTAATGTTAAATCTCAAAAAATAGGAATAGTTGGAGGTCTTAATCTTTCAACTTTATCATATGAACCTTCCGTTCATGATAATACAAGGTTAGTGCGTAAACATATAGGTGTTTCAGTTGAGCAACCAGCTTTTGTAGAAGATATCTTTATACAAACAGGTTTTATACTGTCTCAAAAAGGCTCTGGTTTTAAAGAAGGGTATTATGTAGGATATAATTCAAAGTATACATATCCTAAAGATGGAGGATACATTTATGGATATAACGCTATTAAAAATAATGATGGTCAAATTAAAAAGAAGTTGACTTACCTTGATATTCCTTTACTTATTGGTTATAAACACAGTTTTAATAAGGTGACACTTTTAGGAAAAATAGGTCCTGTTTTTTCTTTAGGAATTAAAGGAAAGGAAACTTTAGGTCCTGGAAATGAATCTAAAATTAAATTTGATGGAAAGGACCATAGGTTATTTGATACAAGTTTAGATTTAAGTTTAGGTTTAGAATTATTTAAGAAGTTTCAAATATTGGCGAATTATCAATATGGAATAACTGACATAGAAGTAGATGCTATACCACAGCGAAATAGAGTATTACAATTCTCTTTGTGTTATTTTATAGGTAATCTTAATATAATATAGTTTTATTATAGTTGTTTATATATCAAATGATCTTTTAAGTAAACATCTTTACCATAAACAACTTCGCCATATTTGTCATCAATCCAACAGGTAAAATACACTATATTTATTGGAATTTCAGTATTTAAATAAACTTTAACCGGGTAGCCTTTTGCTAAATATTTTTCTTTTTTAATATTTTGATGATCGATTTGATTTAATGTAAAATCAGCCAGGTCTAATGCATTCTCTACCCTAATACAACCATGGCTGTAAGTTCTTACAGGTTTTTTAAACAAGCTTTGTTGTGGTGTATCATGCAAGTAAATAGAATAATGGTTTTTAAACATGAATTTAACCTTTCCTAATGCATTTGAGGGTGATGTATGCTGAAATACTGTAAAAGGGAAATTTGAGGCTGTATATTGCGAAAAATCGATACTATCCGTTGGTATTTCTATTCCATTGATACATGCAAACATTTTGCGCTTTTGAAGATACATTGAATCTCGTTTGGCGCCATTAAGAATTTGTGTAGTAGCAATAGATTTTGGTATAGTCCAGCATGGATTAAACACCAGGTAATCGATAGAGGATTGAAATACTGGCGTTTGGTTTTTGTACTTACCTACAATCACTTTCGACTTTAATACGGTTTTATTATTCTTGGTAAAATCGAGCAATTGAGATGCAATATTTATGGTTATACCGTTTGAAAACTGATTATCATCAAACCATCTTAAACGCTCTAAATTTGTCTTAATAAGGTTTATATAATTCTCTTTACTCCAGTTTAAATAATGATAAGTTTGTTTACCTACAATTCCATCAGGTATAAGCCCGTGTTTAATTTGAAACTTTTTTACTGCATACGATAATTCCTGATTAAAACCCATCGATATAGTTGAATCATTTGGGATTTGTAGAAGCTTTCTTTTTAAAGGAAGAACGTATTTATTCGAATCACCTATTTGTAATAGAAATCCAGGATCTGTTATTTGATAATAGGTTTCAATATTTTGTTCTGCATAAAGCTTTTTTAGTTCTGCAGTTAGTTTGTGATAGAGTGGATTTTTGGGTTCAAAGAAGGTATTTAATTGGTTAAAATTATTGATTTTAATAGCGTTTATCCAAATAGAATCAGTAGGTAATAATTGCGGTTTAGGGTAATTCCAACCTGAATAAAATTGATTGGGATCCAAATGAGAGAATCTTATATCTTGTCCGCATTTTTTTATAGATAATGTTAAAAGAATATCCAATTTAGCGTATGTGAAGGCATTGATACATGTATCATTATGTATTTGATTATAAAGTTGTTCTATTTTTATAATATTATAATTATTAGGGTTTAAACCATGAATTTTTATATTTTTAATCCATTGAATACCATTGGTAATTAACGTATCAGATTTCCAAATAGGAGTATAGTGATTAGAGGAATAGACTGATTTTAGGAGTGAATCTGATAAATTGGAAAGGTTAGTTTTAATATTTTTAGCTATTTCCTGTTCAGGAAATACTTCTGCTATTTCTTCTTTAATCAAAGGTTTATCAATAGTAACTTGTTTTGTTTTACAAGCCATTGATAATATCATTAATCCCAAATATAATCCCTTTCTAAGCATACGCAAATGTAATCATTTGCACAATTTTGCATAGCGTATAAATGTTCTATTCGTATTACTTGTTTCAAATTAATTTTAAAAAATATATGTGTAACATTAAGTATAATTGTCTGTATTATAAATTAATAAATGATTCATAATAAAAAATGTAGTCAATGAAAGTTTCATTAAGTGTTTTGTTGTTTATAATCCTATTCGGAACATCTTGTACTGAAGATATTCTTGAAATACCCACAATTACAGGTTCCTGGATGTTAGATTCTACAAATAATGCCACCACAGAGATTATTTCGTTTACTGACGATATGACTTATGAAATAATATCCTTTCCCAGTCAATTGGAAAATCCTATAGGTTCAGAAGTAGATACCGTTTATATTTCAGGAGAATATGCCTATTTAGGCAATCAAATATCATTCTTATCTGCCAATTTTAAAGGCGAAGAAGAAGCTGCTTTAATTTATGCTCAACCTACAGTTTATGGAGCAACAGTAAGTGATATTTTTGTAGGAATTGTTAATACAGTTGTTGGAGTTTATCAGTTTATTGAATTTATACCAACAGGACTAAATCTTGTATTTAATCCTTTTTTATGGTCAATTGATGAAATGACAAAGAATAACCTTATTTTGAAAAATAATGGCAAGCTATGTAAGTACAAAAGGTTGTAAATTAGATGTTAAGCCAAGTATTTAAATCATCAAATATCTGTTCGCAGTGTTTATATCCCATATTAAAAGCTTGTTTTAGTTTCTCTTTGTTTCTTTCTGTTCTACTTACAGGAATTTTATTTACAGGCCTTATTACGTAAGCTTTTCCTTCTTTTTCTAATTGTTTAATTTCATTAAGCTGTTGATTGTAAAATTGATAACGTTTGGCCAAAACATTAATTAATTCGGGGTATTTAGGATACATTAATTTTCCAATGGTCGAAAATTTTGTTGGTTTCTTCTCAAATTCAATAGGTTGAGTCAATACAATTACTACTTTTTCACAGCCATCATTAAAAGCTTTTTGAAAAGGAATAGGATCGCTAATGCCCCCATCTAAAAGTTTCTTGTTATCGAAATTTACCATTTTAGAGGCAAATGGTAAGCTGGCTGATGCCCTTAAAGAAGTAAGTAGATTATCGTAGTCTGAAGTTTTAATATAGAATGGTTTTCCTGTGAGGCAATCTGTTGTTCCAATAACAAAATCCTGCTCCGATTTTGAATAGGTTTCAAAATCAAAAGGAATTAGTTTTTTAGGTATCTCATTAAAAACAAAATCCATCCCAAACAATTCACCTTTTGTAAACAAACGAGAGTAACTCATATATCGTTTATCCTCAACATATGAGTAAGGAACATTCAGGTTTCTACCAATTTGTTTTGATATATAGTTTACACCATTACAGGCTCCCATTGAGACACCAATAACGTAAGGTAATTCTATATTTTTTTCTAATAAATAGTCTATAACTCCTGCGCTGTAAATACCTCTAAAGCCACCACCTTCAAGAACAAGTCCTATTTTTTTATTCATATTATTGAATTTTAGTTGCAAAAATACGAATAATCCAATAATGATTTATGATTCTTTTAACTCATTTCCGTATCTAAAAAAGTCTTTAGCTTCTTGGAGTGATTTATCCATTTTTTCTAATTCGCTATAATAGTTTTTTTCATGCTTATTAGTGGTTATAATTTTATCCATTCCCCCATTTTTTATTACAACACGTTTATCAGCCAATAAAATTAGTAATGGATCATGCGTTGCCATCAATACAATTTTATCCTTGCTAACCAGTAAATCAAGGGCTCTTTTCTTGTTGACACCAGCATTTTCAATTTCATCAATTAAAACAATAGGAGCTTGTCCGATACATGCAACATCGGCAATCATAAGAGCACGAGACTGGCCACCGCTCAAAAAGGTAACAGGAGTTTTAGGATCAAAAGGTTCGCCAGATAATTCATTCGCTAATTCTATAACTTCTTTTACAATTTCTTCTGCTTTCATTAATAAACGACTTTGAGCATGAAGTAATAAAAAGCTCTCCACATCCATATCTAACACAAAATTCATGTTTTGAGTGATTTGAGCTATCAATTTTCCACCAAAAAGTGCAGCTGTGTCTTCATCAGCAATTTCGCCATTAATAAGTACTTTTCGTTTGGTGGGGGTATCTCCATTGGCTAACCACTCAATATCTGCTAATAAACGGCTCTTTCCTGAACCTGTAGGACCCACAATACAGGTAATTTCACCTGGTTTTAAATGAAGATTACAATTTTCAGGTTGCTTACTTTTATCAATACCGCTAAGTACATCAAGTGTTTTAATGGTTGATTTTTGTTTTGATGCCTCAATACCGGTTATATAATCCACAAATAAATTGGCTATTTCTTCCTTTGAACTGGCATTTTCTTCCCAAAATGAATCGGGTTGTATACTTATGTACTCTTTAAAGGATTTTTGCTCATTATCGGCCTTTATTTGAAATGAAGAAAAGAAATCATTAAACAACGGATTCTCATTAGCAATTTCTTTTAAAGGTCTGTTTAAGATGATCTCTGTTTCCATGTGTTAAAGCTTTATCTTTCTGTTTAATCCTATCTGAAAATCTTCACCAACGCGAGTTTCGCCCAAACAATATGAGCATAAGGCGGTTGGCATAGAAAAACGAAGTTTCATTTGTTCATTTTCGTTATTTTGGTTTTCACTAATTACCAATCGAGCTAATTTATCAGCTCCTTGTCCCGTTATACCATTTATAAACAGCACTTTGCATTTAGGGTTGACTTGTTGGATTTTAAATCTAAAAACTTCTTTTTCAGCTTGAGAAACCAAATCACTTTTTGTTACAACAACAACATCTGCCAATTTTACCATTGGTCCGGTTTTTAAAGGTGTATTAATACCGCTTAAGTTATCGAGAACACAAATAGCAGGCACGTTTTTAAGATGGGGAGCACATCGATTACATAAACCTGCACTTTCGGTAATTAAGTTTGAAAATCCCTTTTCTTTAGCCCAGGTGATGCACTCTTCAATATTTGATACAAAGTAATGGTCAGGACATAAGTTTCCTGCTAATCCGGTTTTGGCTGTAATGCCATGAGTAGCGTATTGCTCTTCATCTAAGGCACTTAAACAATCAAACTTTATAACTCCGCATTTCTCTTTAAAACCATCAATACTATCAATCATTTTAATGATAACGGATGTTTTACCAGAAGATGGGGGACCAGCTATTGTAATTAAATTTATCATGAGCACTATTTTTTATTCCATACTTCCATAAAAGTATTCTGAATGTCTTCTTTCAATTTTCCGATATAGTGGTTGTTCAAGAAATCCCATCCCAGCCATTTTACTGTATCAGGTAAGTCACTATGATCTATTTCTGGGTGAATAACGGGGAAGTGACGCTGTTTAAGTAATTCAGCTAATTCTTTACTAAATAGATATTTTAATAGTTCTTTATGTTGTTCCTTTTTCTCCTTTTTAACCAATAAAAATACAGGACTGGCAATGGCACCATCTTCAGGCCAAACCACTTCTACATCTTTATCTTTTATTCGTTTAGAAAAGAAATAAGGCATAATATAAATGGCAGCTCCTTTTTCATCGTCTTTACCTGCGAGTTTTACCATTTCGGCTGGATGCATTCCGCTTTTAATATTGTTGGCCAGAATTTTAATAGCTTCAAAACCATGATCTTTATAAAAAGGTAGCATAACTGCATTACAAAAGAAATCATTTTCCCCTCTCATAATTATGTTATTTTCAAATTCAGGCTGTAGAATATCATCCCATTTTTGAGGCATTTTACGATCTCCTAGTTTCTTTTTATCAACTACCATAACCAACATATTGGCTGTGTACATGGTATAATTTTTTTGGGGATCAGCATACCCTTCTTTTTGTAGATAATCATTTGGAATAAAAGGTTCAACTGCTTCAAAAACTTCATTTTCAATAAAATGATGGATAAAAGGTCGATGGAAAAAATTATTTACATCAGAAGCCATAATAACATCAGGTAATTCATTTTCATCGGTAATATTATCAAGTAACGGGTAGTACGATAATTCGTGATTAACATTACCTTCCATCATGTAATTTAAATCTTTAAAAAGGGCCTTATTTTCTTCAATATAAGATTCAGTTAACTCTTTAAAGGGATTGCGTAATCCGCAAGGTAACATAGCTGAAAAATGAAGTGTTTCATTATCTTTTTCTTTCACTTCTTGTTTGTCAGAAAGTGATTGATTTAGTTTATCGATAAAATGCTCACAATTTATTTTATTTGATGTTAATAAGGTATTTAATCGAATAAATCGGCCTGTTTTACTTAGATTTTCCGATTTAAAATAATTACCTAATCCATGCTGTTCAAATACAGTAATAAAATCGTGGTTTAATTCTGCAATCTGTAATAAGTTTTCGTTACCTGTAATCATAATCAATAATAGTTTGTGTTATAATGCAACTAATAATTTTCTTATTTCACCAGATGAAGTTGAAGCTTCAACCAGTTCGATTGGAGTATTATATAAATCCGATAGGGCATCAGCCTTAAGTACATCTTCTGCATTGCCAATAGATGAAACTGAACCATTTTTGAGCATGATAACTTTGTCGGCAAAATGTAAGGCTTGCTCTGGTGAATGGGTATTCATAATAACTCCATAACCTTGCGTTTTCAATATGTGTGCCACTTTCATTACATGAAGACTGTTACCCATATCCAAATTTGCTGTTGGTTCATCCATTGCTATAAATTTGGGTTGCTGTACCATGGCACGGGCAATTAAAACCATTTGCTTTTCTCCCCCGCTAATTTTTGAGAAATCTTTATGTAATAACCTTTCTATACCAAGGGTTGTAATACAGTTTATGGCAATTTCTTTATTTCTTTTGTTAGGTTTTCCAATAAATCCATTTGTATGAATATATTGTCCCATCAATACTACTTCTAATACCGAATATGGAAAAGGAGTTCCATGTGCTTGAGGTACATAACTGATATAGCTTGCAATCTTTTTATTTGAAAGGATTTTTATTTGATTATTTTGATAAAATATCTTTCCGTTTATTGAGGGTAATAATCCTAAAATGGTTTTGAACAGTGTTGTTTTACCCGTTCCGTTTTTACCTAAAATACATGTTAGTTCGCCTTCTTTAATCATCATGTTAATATCAGAAAGCACCACTTTATTTCCATATCCACAACTTAAATTTTCCAGCTTTATCATATTAATTTTTTTTAGATGATTTCATTAAAATAAATATAAAGAAAGGTGCTCCAATTAGCGAAGTAGTTATACCTAAGGGTATTTCCATGCTAGATATGGAGCGACTAAAATCGTCGACTATTAAAAGAAATAAACCTCCTATAAAAAAGGATGCAGGCAATAGCACCATATTTTTAGAACCTGTGAGCATACGGGTAATATGAGGAATGACTAGTCCAATCCAACCAATAATGCCGCTTATACTTACAGCTGAGGCTGTCATTAGAGTGGCAATACTAATCACAATAAACCGTACTTTATCTACATTTATACCCATTGTTTTGGCTTCTTCATCGCCAAATGAAAGCATATCCAGTTTCCAGCCGGATAATGTTAAAATGACTAAGCCAATTATTGCTATGATTCCAATAAAATAGAGATCTTTCATTTCAATATCTGATAGTCCGCCCATTAACCAATATACTATAGACGGAAGCGTATTATCAGGATCTGCAATGTATTTTAGCATTGAAATTAGTGCAGTAAATACAGTAGCTACTATCATTCCTGAAAGAATTAAAGTAAGGCATTTTTCGTGCTTTTTACCTGTGCTTATGCTAATGAGATAAACAGCCAGAACGGCACCAATTCCAAATATAAATGATGATACTTGGAGCATAAAAACACTGAAACCTAAAATAATTGACAATGCAGCACCAAAACCAGCTCCGGCAGAAACACCTAAAATAGAAGGTGAAACCATTGGATTTCTGAACATTCCCTGATAAGTAGCACCTGTTATAGAAAGGGTTCCGCCTACCATAAATGCAGCTATAATGCGGGGTAAACGAATATCCACTAACACAATTTTAATTTGAGGAGATACTGTAGTTTTGGTAGAAATTACTGATTTCAGAAATAAACACATATCATTAACTGAAATACTATATCTTCCTAGCATTAACGAGAAAAATATTAGTATAATACTCATGATAGTGAGTAGTATAAAAATGGATATGTTCGATTTATTTCGCATTTAATTAAAATAATGAGTTGTATTGTTCTTCAGTTAAATTGTATTTGTAAAACAGTTTATAAAAGCTTTTAATCTGTTTTTTCATTTCGTCCTCAGGTAGCTTATAAACTAGATGACTAAGCCATATAATTCCGCTAATTCGATTGATTGTAGGAGGATGATCGAACCAACCGAAAGGTTTAGATGGAACTTTATAAATTTGATTGTTTTGAACAGCTGAAATAGATTTCCAAACAGTACCGGATTTTATGTTTTCATATGCATTTTTATTTGCTTTAAATCCGGCAGCAAAAATGTAGTCAGGATTCCATTCTAAAATTTGTTCCATATTAACATTAGCATGCCCCCCATTGGGAAGTGATATTTTAGCTACATTATTCAATTTCAGATAATCCAGAACTTCTGTATGCTTGGATCCTGAAGGATCGGTCATCAGTCCGGAACCGCCTATGGTATAATAAATTCCTTGAGCAGGAATTGTGTTATTTTGCATTAGAGATTGCGTTTGCTTATAAATGGATTTTAGATACGAAGCACAAGCTATACAAGACTCTTTTTGTGAAAGAATATTACTTAAAAATTCGTATGTATTACTTAGCTCAGATATGGATAAATCAATAATTACAACAGGAATATGAGTCCGTTTTTGGAGCTTGTTAAAACGATCGTAATTATCTGATCCAATATATGTTCCGGCTATTATAAGTTGTGGATTATAGATTAGAACAGACTCAATATTTTTGATATCAACTTCCGATAGCTGATTATACGCGTTATTTATATATTGATATTTTTTACTTCCTGGAATTTTAGCTTTGGCTGCCATAACGTTTTCAGCAACAGGAAATAACAGTATAGAAGTTTTTGAATCGTAAGGTAATATACGTTCAATATGCTCTGGAATACTAACAGACCTTCCAGCCATATCAGTGATGTTTTTTGCTGACATAGAGGTTGTTAGTATAATTAATATGATAGTAGTTAAGTGTTTCATTTTAAAATATTTATCTATAGTGTATAACTAGGAAACTTTGTAATTTTGATAGGCAATTTCACTCAAGTGTTCCTTTAAATAGGGTAGAGGAAGTGTTTTTAGTTTGTCCCATCCAACCCATTGAAAGGTTTTGTTTCCGGAAAAAAGCTGCTCTGAGGTAATATGTGTAGTACCACATTTTTTTATAATAGCTTTAATATTATCAGAGTAAAGATGATTAGCCATCTTTAGAGCATTTTCATTTGCATCTTTTTTCGCTAAAAAGAAATGGCATGTGATAGGATTTCCATCTTCAGTTTGTATTACTTCAACCTTATCCCGTGCATCACTTCTGATAAATAAACTAGCAAATTGGTGCACAATGTTAATAGGGCAGATATGAGTGTTTTCTGTAGCCATATTCTTAATAATGAATGAAAAATGCTGTTTATCTTTTACATTTTCTGCATATTTAGCAATAGCTTCTTCACCAAATTTAGAATACCAGTGTAGCATGATATTAAAGCCAAAATGATCGCGTTGATTTTTTCCCATCTGCATAATAGTATTTGCAAATTGTGGAGTTAATAAATCCGACCATTTTGTAGGTTTATCTGTATTTGTAGCTGACGTTAAATCGTGTACCATTACCATTTCTTCTATAGCAAAAGGATGATAATGATGATCAGCATCTACAATATTTGTATGGTTAAATATATGGCCTTTTGTAACCTTAAAATTAGGATTGTGATAATCACCAGAAAGGACAAATTGTTCAGTAAATTGTTGTGTCATCAAGGAACTAAAACCTTTACCTATCAATATTTCGGGTAGATCATCAGCTGTATTACAAACCGATAAGTAGTTTTGAAATTCCTTTTTTGAGTGTTTCGGGAAAAGATTGATATTTAATTCAATTCCCTCCTTTTCGGCTTTCTTTTTTAATTCTGCAACAAAATCATTTTGCCATAAAAAGTTTACGTAACCTGCTATATTTACAGTATTGTGTTTAATCAGTTTATTGCGCATGGCCTCGTAATTACATGGATTTTGAGTGGCACGTTTTATGGTGCGTTCCAATCCATATCTTAAGGCATTTAAAGGAATATTGGCGTTAATGGCTAGTGATTGAAGAGTGGTGTTATCTTCAATAATATTTTTAAAAGAATAAAGCTGCTCTCTGCATTCCGGAATGTTTTTTAATAGCATTTTTATATTTGTATCAGTCCTTAAATCCATATCTTAAAAATTAAAGGTTAAAAAAACTCTTATATCACGTCCTTCACTGGGAATATAGGCTTGGTAGCAGTAGTATTCTTTATTTAAAAGGTTGTTAATAGCAATATTTAAAGATGGTTTTGTTTTTACTTCAGTAAGACTTATTCCCATATTACATCCTAGTATAAAATATTGCGGTGTGGCATATGAATTTTCACCAAGACGTTTTTGCTCAGCATAATAAACCGATCTAATTGTAGCATGTAGGTTAAGTTTTTTATGAATGGAACAATTATAATTAATATCAGATTTTAGGTTAAATGGGGGAACATAGTCAAGTGGGGAACCTGCTTTAAATAAATCTTTTGTTTCTGTTATATCAGTTCCATTCAAATAGGACATTCCAAGTCGCGCTACAATTTTGTCGTTTTTTAAAAGCAGATCATAGTATTTCAGTTTTAAATTGAATTCTCCTCCATACATGCGGGTTTTACCAATATTTACATATGTATAATTAGTTCCTGGAAGACCTCTTTTTTCTTCTTTAGTAATCATATTGTCCATAAACCATAAAAATGGACTTAATTCAAAATCGATGATTTTTGAGGTAAACTGATAGCTTAAATCCAGACTGTTACAGAATTCTGCTTTTAGATCTGGATTGCCAAATAAAATTCCGTTAGAGGTGTAATTATCTGTATACATTTCTGTGGTTTCAGGCATTCTGAACGATCGGGCAAGATTAATTTTTAGTTTAGATTTTTGGTTAACCTCATACATTACTGAAATATTTCCACTAAGTGCATTCTTTTTATCATTTCTGCCTTCGCTTAATTCGTTACTGTGCACATCGCCTTCATATACAGTAGCATAATTATATCTAATACCCAAAATTCCATTCAATTTGTTATTGAATTTGAAGGCATTATGGATAAAAATTCCGGAAGTAATAGAATGAGCATTATGACTTACCCTGTTTTCGTTGGAAATATTTTCAATATAATCAACAAAATCAGTAGGTGTTGAAATATGGAAACTATATACTTCTGCACCAGCAGTTACTTTATAATTTCTATTTATTTTAATGTCACCTTTTGCTAGTCCGCCATAGTAATAATCAGAAAAATTTGTTGTTTCAACATACGATAAATGGTAACCTGCAGCTGTAAAATATTTTTTTACTAAACTACGTTCTTCATTAGAATAAAAGGCATTGAATACAGTGTTGCTAAAAATTCCCCATTTTCCATTTTTATATTTAATTGAATAGTTATTAGAATTTTCATTTTTCGTTTGAACACGCATGTATTCTGTACCATTAAACCCTACAGGTTTTCCCCATGGTCCACCATCATGAACATCAATAGTTAATATTATTTTTTCTAATTCAGAAAACTGATATCCAGTTGTCAAAAACAGGTCTTTATCTGTATAAAAACTATTTTCAGCAATAAAACCATTAGAATAGGTAAAGTTATCTGCATCACGATAGCGAAAACCAGCTTTTATAGCATACTTTCCATCACTCCAGCCTCCACATGCCAATAAGTTTTTTTCGTGGTTTACAGAGCCATATCCAGTAGTTATTTTGCCATTTATTTTATTTTGTTTAAAGGGTGATTTGTCTATTAAATTAATAATTCCGGCCATTGCACCAGCTCCATAAATAACCGAAGCAGCTCCTTTTTCAACTTCTATACGCTCCAAATCGTAAACATTAATAGTATGCGACATAACACCGGCTGGGTAGGAACTAAAACGTCTGTTTCCATTTCGCAGTATTAAAATCCGGTTACCCGACATGCCCCGTAATGTTAGAGGAGCCTGATAACCGGATTTATTAGTAAATCCGACCTTTGTTTGAAGTACCTGATTTACGTTTTGAGGATTTAATTGTGTCATTTCCTTTTTACTTGTAGAAAAAGCAGAAACAGCACTTTTACTCTTGATGTTTTGGTGAGACACTACAGCAACCTCATTAAGAAAAACTTGATCGGGATTTAAATAAAACTTTAGATTAGTTATATTTTCTGCCAAAAGGAATGTATCAGTTACATATCCTAATGATCTAATAAATAGTTTGTTATTGTTCGTGTTGTCGTGTAATGTTATATTAAAATTTCCTAATGAGTCACATGTTGTTCCTGTACCATTTAAAGTAGATACCGATGCAAATGAAATGGCTTTTCCATTTTTATTAAGCACCATACCTTGAATGGATTTTTGTGCATTTAATTCATAAATGCACACAACAAAGCAATATGTAACAATCAGGTATTTAAACATGGTTTTAATGAATCTATTCGCTTATAACTTGCCAATGAACTATGGTTTGTTTTTCGTTAGGTTTCGCTGGTTTATAAGTTTTTACCATAAACTTTACATAAGCATCTTCAGCTGTTTTTATCAGGTAAACAGGTTGTACTTCCTCTTCAGTCATGTCATCTGGTACTTCAAGTACGCCACTTCTAAAACTTCTACCTATTATACATTGATCAATTGCAGCAAATAGTGATTCTCTTTCATAAAATCCTGTAGCTTCATCTTTGTATAACGAATAGTCAATAGTGGGTTCTGTGGTTAGGAGATCCAACATTTCCTCAGTAACAGTTGTCAGTGAATTGAAAAATTCCAGTCCAACACCTATTTGACAACCTTGAGTTTCTGATGAAAGTAGCATGGCTGGACAACCTTCATTTTGCAAGTCTCCATTTTCATCATAGTAATAAGCTTTTACTATGTAAAATTTAATATCGAAAGGAAAATCAGTGGTTTCCTTTAAATATTCATAATCCAGTTCTGTTTCTGTCGATTTACATTCACAGTGGACAAAGTCCATTCCTGCACCCCACGTATTTACTCTGGGATCTCGTTGTAAATAATACTCTTTTACAGGATAATCTCCTTGTATTATTGTTTTGGTTTCATCTTCATTTTCACAAGCAGTAAAAATGTAAGGTGCTAGAATAAGCAGTAAAAAGTACTTTTTCATAATGGTTGTATTTAATAGTTATTACTTCAAATTAGATTTATTACGTTATCTTAATTCAGATAACGTGCCATTATAAAGTGAGAATATTCTTACTATATGCTTGATGAAAGTAAATCAGAGACATAAAAAAACATTGGACGGATTTGCGAAAATGTTAAATCCTACATTTATGTAGGATTATATATTGACAAATTACAATATTGTATTTCAAAATAGCTTAAAATTTGGATAAGCATACCTAGGTTTAGGAGTAAAAAAAGGAGCTGTAATTTTATGATTACAGCTCCTAAAAAGAATATATGATATGAATAAATGTGCACTAAAATTTAATTATTTACCAACCATTTTTTTAAAACAGATACCCTGGCTTTACTAATAATAATTCTTTCTTTAGTTGAAACTTTTAGGTTTACAGAAAGGCGATTTCCAAACCAAACAACCACTTCTTTTACAGATCGATGCGAGATTATAAATTGCCTGTTAGCTCTAAAAAATTCCGAAGGATCCAATTTTGACATTAAAGTATCTAACGAAGATTCAACTGGCCATTCTTTCCCATCAATAGTGTGTAGAGTAACTATCTCATTTTCTGTGTAAAAATAGGCTATTTGGGAAGTCGGAATTGGAATCAGTTTATCCCGATATTTAATTAATAGGGTTTTGGTATACTCAGCTTTATCAGCAATAAAACTATTCATTCTTTTAGCATATTCCTCTAAATCATTATTAGAAAAGTTCTTCAGTTTGTTTAACGCACGTTGTACATTTTCTGGCTCTATTGGCTTTAATAAATAATCAATGCTATTTACTTTAAACGCCTCTAAGGCATAACTATCATAAGCAGTTGTAAATATTACAGGACAGGAAATTTCAACTGATTTGAAAATGGCAAACGATTCTCCATCAGCAAGTTGAATATCCATGAAAACTAAATCTGGTAATTCATTATTCTTAAAATAATTTACGGACGATTGAATGCTATCCAATACTGCAATAATTTCAAGATTTGGCTCAAGTTCTTTTAATATTGCTTTTAAGTTTTTAACTGCAACAACTTCATCTTCAATGATTACTGCTTTCATTTTCAACATTAGTTAAAGGTAATTCAACGATAAATTTACCATCGTATACATAGTTGCTTATATCTTTACCAGCTAAGTATCGGTATCGTTTGGATAAATTATTTAAACCAATTCCGGTAGTATTTTGATTTCCAGCTTTGGGTTGAAATCTATTTACAATTGTAAGTTTGTTTTCTGCATTGATGTAAACCTTAATGGTCATCGGATATTCTTCGCTAATAATGTTATGCTTTATAATATTTTCAACTAAAGGTTGTAGCGATAAAGCTGGTAATTTTACTTTTGACTCATGCTCTTCATCTATTTTTATTTCAAAATGTAATTTATCTTCATACTTAATATCAAGCAAATACTGATAGGCTTTTAAGAAAAATATTTCTTCTTTTAGAGTAACCAGCTCTTGCCAATTTCCTTTTAAAATGTATCTAAACAGGTTTGAAATCTCATTGATAAACTTCAGTGCCTTTTTATTTTGATTTTCGCGTACCAGACCTGATAATGAGTTTAATGAGTTAAAGAAAAAGTGAGGACTAATTTGTGCTGAAAGTGCCTCAAATCGATTTTGAAGGCTTTCTGTTTTCAATTTTTCATTTTCCAAAATCATATTTTGTTGTTTGTACAGTAACTGATAAAGCTGTCCGAACAATACAACTGAAACAAAAATAAACAGACCTTTAAAAATGGTTATACCATCTAAATATCTAGGAAATGGGTGTAATTGAAATTTAGAATGTAATATAAATGAATTTATATAAATGCCTATATAGCAAATAAATAATGTTAATGCAATGACTACATATGGTCTAAATTTATTAGGAATACTATGAAAAAGAGGGTTCTTTTTTTGCCTGTTTGGATTATTAATGGCCAATAAAATCCAGGTGAGTATAAAAAAGAAAATAAAGTCAAATATAATATTTAGAACACTATCTATTTTAATAAATTCAGGAGGCATTTCACCCTTTCTAATAAAATGTTCGTATTTACTTTGAATGCTATCGTTAAACTGGATTTGCCTCTCCTCGTTTATTGGAGGAGGAGGCAATTTATTAAATTCGTTATTAGATAGAGGTGATGGTCTTTCAGTAAGCACAGAGTTCGTCCTGTTATTTCTTTCATGTCTATCCCAGTTTTCTGATGATGATTGGTCAATATGCCTTACAACATCTGGAAACACAATGAACACACCTATTATTAAGGCAACCAGAATATTTATGATTTGTGTTTTATATAAGTACTTTAAGCTCATAACTACTAAATATAGTCCTAATAGATATCTTATACAAAGATTGTAAATTTCATTATATCTTTTATCTTTAATTCAAAGCTCTTCAGAAGATACAGATCTTCTGCCACCACCGCCACCACCACTTTGGTTACCTATTGTAGTAATTGTATTGGATATTGTAAATGATTGGTATTCTGTACCTGGAGTATAAATACCATCTGTATATAAACCTCCAGTTTCAGTTCCTGTTGAACTGCCTCCTGTGTAAATTGTATATGTGCTACCTGAATTCAAATATGGAGTAGATACAGCAATTGATTGATATTGATGGGCAGGTTTAAATGTGACTATTGTATTTCCGTTACTATCTTCTAAATGAAAAAGTGTATTGGCAGAATAATTAGTTGTAAAATTTATTAATGCTCCATATTGAGAAGAACTAGTACTTGGGGCTTCTGCCATACCAGAGCTACCGGCAGCAATTAAAAATCCACCATTAACTTTGAATGAACCATCATAATCCAGTGCTCCATTGCCACTGCTAGTAGGTCCGTGAACTAGCACAGTACCAGCAATCATTTCTCCAGAACCATTCATATCCAAACCATCGCCATAGGCATAAACGATTACTATTCCACCATTAATATAAAGGTAGTTATTATTTCCTCCTGCTGCATTTATTCCGTCATCAGAAGCGGTTAAATTAATGTATCCATCATTAATTGTTATTATTTTTGCTTCCAAGCCTTCGTATGATGTAGTGATTTCAATACTACCATTATTTATTTCCAGCTCGTTTTCTGCATGTATTCCATCATCATAAGTGGCTAAGGTCAAATTTCCGTTGTTAATTATAATATCTAAATCAGAATGTAACGCATCATCAACCGAATTAATAGTAAATTCGCCATTTTCAATATAAACCCAACTTCCTGCTTTAATACCTTTACTTGAACTTGTGTTTCCATTACAGGAAATATCAAAAGTACCATTGGCAATAGATATTTTATTATAAGCATATAATCCATCGGCATTGGTAGTTATTTTAATATCAGCGTTGTTAATTTGGATATATCCGCATGCACTGTTTTCATTATCAGATTTTACAGCATCACCGTTTGAATCTAATACGAAGGTACCATCATTAATAACCAGGTAATCTTTCCCTCTGATACCATCATCATTAGCAGTAATATTGTAATTTCCTGAGTTGATAACAAGTCCATCCTTACTTGTTATTCCATCTTTATAATTGGCATCAATGTTTAATGTACCGTTTCCAGAAAGTCTTAAATCAGATTTAGAGAAAAGTGCTGCATTAGCATCTTCATCAGTAAAAGAATTCCCATCTGTTATTGAATTGGTACTATTGTCGTTAAGAATTATAATTGTCCTTAATGATTTTTCGATATATAGTCCAGGGTTATTAGTACATGTAATATTAATGTTATCAAGAATTAGTTTAACTACAGATTCGTTATCTGCACTAACCAATATTTCTCCATCACTTAAATATCCCTGAAATAAATAGTCTCCAGCTGCACTTACTGTTAATACTCCATCTTCAAAAGTGGCGCCTTCACCTGTTATTTCTGCTGAATTATCATTAAAAACAATGGTGGTAACATTCGATGCATCCCATTGGTAATCTGATTCTTCTTCGTAATATTCAGAGTAATTTGAATCATCACTGCTGCTACTATTTCCACTGTTAGAGTCTGAATCAATATTTCTTTCGCAAGCTCCCATAAAAAACAGGATCATGAGTGCTATTAAGTAGTATTTAAATGTTGCAATCATAACTTTTAAATTTTAAGATTTTAGAGCAAATCTAGATTCAATTCGCTAAAGCAAAATTTACTATAACAGGGAAATGGCATAAAAAGGAGGTGAAGTGGGAAAAATTATAAGGTTTTATTATTTAATAGGGTTCTGTATGTAAATGGTTGTATATGAGTAATATGTATTTGTTGATCTGCCTGGTTGTATGGATGCATATAAAAATCCTAGTTCACCCTGAATAAATTCCGTTTAACCCCAAAACAAAAATATAACATCATATTAAGCTGTAATATCGCATTGGTAAATTTAATAATGGAGATATATTTTATAAAGTTTAAAATATTTTAAAATGCAGGAATAATGAAGAGGATTGAATCAAATTTTTTTAAGCCAATTCATATTGACCAAATGAATAATGTAAAGTTAATGGATAGGACAGATACAAAATATTGTTTAGAGTTTAGTCAGTTACAGGAAATTTTAAATAGTATTTATAAAGACTATTATGCATTATCAATTGATGGTATGAATCAATTAAAATATTCAACTACCTATTTTGATACTTATTATCGTCAAATGTTTGTTAATCATCATAGAGGTAAGTTAAACCGATATAAAATTCGTAAAAGAACATATCTTATTTCTGACACTAGTTATTTAGAGGTCAAGTTTAAATCCAATAAGGGCAGAACGGTTAAAAATAGAATGGAAATTCCTCAAAAGTTTCATTTTTTAACTTCAGATGAGCAGGAATTTATTTCAGTATATTCTCCTTATAAAACACACCAATTGTATCCTGTACTGAATAATAATTTTACGCGTCTAACTCTGGTAAATAAAAGACTGCAGGAGCGTTGTACTATCGATTTTAATTTGAGGTTTTTTAATGATGAGCGTTTGGTAAAATTAGATGATTTTGTAATTGTTGAAATAAAAACAGGAAAGCGGAATGAGCGTTCTAGTTTCGAAAATGCACTTAGAAACAGAAAAATTTTACCATGTGGTTTTAGTAAATATTGCATTGGGCTTTCTTTAATTGAAGATGATATTAAAAAAAACGCTTTTAAGCCCAAATTAAGGACTATACATAACAAGTTTAATACAAGATGTCAACTTCAAGAAGTATTATAAATTATGGCAGAATTAATAGATCAAATTATTAATCACAGAATACACCTGCTTTCTGCAATTGGAGGTTGGGATGAAAAGCTTTGTCTGTTTGGAATTCAAATTATAGATGTGACCGGATTTACTGAGCTTGCAGTACGTTTTATATTTAATACTTTATTACTGTTAGCAGTAGTTCATTTTATATATGCGAAAAACAGTCGCCGAAAAGACTTTTACTTTTCTTATTTGTCAATTGGAGTAATTGTATTTCTATTATGTTTTTTGCTCAATAGTGTAAAATTAGAGCTTGGCTTTGCCATGGGCCTTTTTGCCATTTTTGGTATTATTCGCTATCGTACCGATGCCATTCCAATTAAAGAAATGACTTATTTGTTTATTGTTATTGGTATTTCGGTTATGAATGCTTTGGCTCATAGTAAATTGAGTTATTCAGAGTTGATGTTTACCAATGCAATTATCATTGTAGGCTTGTGGTTTCTGGAAAAAAGACTGAGTTTAAAACAGGAACAAAGTGTCACATTGATTTATGAAAAGATTGAAAATATCCATAAAGCTAATTCATCAGAATTACTCGATGATTTAAAAGATCGAACAGGAATAAATATCAACCGATATGAGATTAATAAGATTGATTTTTTAAGAGATGTAGCTGAAATAACCTTGTATTTTCATGTCAATGGAAATATTCAACATAAGGAATAGCATTCTATTTACCTAAGATTTGTCTTTAGTAATTTAATGAAAATTATGATTATGAAAAATATAAGATTATTGATATTACTGTCTGTAATATTGGTTGCTGTTGGTATGGGGAACTTAATAAATGCCCAGACTGTAGAAAAAGAATGGCAAACCCGAATGGCCTTTAAAACCTCAGTAGAATTAATGGATGATTTAACATTAGGTATATCTCCTGAATTACGTTTTGATAATGATTCTAAGCTTGATAAATATTTATTGGAAGGTGAGTTGGAATATGAGTTACTAAAACGATTTTCGGCAGGGGTAGGGTATCGGTTTTTAGCAAACAAAAAAAACAGTGGAGATACTGATTATTTACATCGATATAAATTTTTTGCCAGTTATGAAGCTAAAATAAAGAGGTGGAAACCTGGTTTTAAATTGAGTTATGCGGATTATTCAGATGATGAAGAGGAAGATTCAGAATATCTTCGTCCTAAGTTTTCGCTTGCATACAATATTCGTAAAAGTAAAATTACACCCAAAGTAGGAGTGGAGTATTTTTATCAAATTCCTGCTTCTCAATGGTACAAAGTGCGCTATGGAGTAAGTTTAAATTATAAATTGATGAAGAAAAACTACATTAACCTGGGGTATAAATTTGATTACTACCTAAATGATTATTTAAACCGAAATATTATAGAAATATCTTATAAATTAAAGTTTTAGAGCATTGAAATATGTAGTACTAAATAATAACTTTTGATTTTAATCATCTAATTAATGCTAATTTTAAAAGAGGCTATCCAAATTGTCTATTGGAAAGCCTCTTTACTTATTTTATATATTCTTGTTTAAAACATTGGATCCCATGGAGGTAACATCTCTGATTTTTGTTTGTAGATATCCAATACTTTTTGACTGATAAACTTTTTATTAACTACAATTCGGAACATGTATTCGTTAAACCATTGATCAGTAAAAGTAAGGTATCCATTTTCACCTGAATTGGCTCCCCAACTGTTTTCAAATTGCCATTTAACAGGCTTTTCATCTTTATCAACTTCAACAGCAACTAGTGCCATTCCATGAGATGAACCACTGTCATGCGTTTGAATACGTTGTTTTTTTGTCATTCCAAAAGGAATATTATAAACAGCTTCAAAGTCGTAATTATCTACATCTAAAACCCCGAAATCTCTGCGTAATTGTTTACCTACATCACACGAAGCATACATTGCTTCATTGTTTTTAATCGATTCAATACAAAACTGTTTAATTACTTCATTAGGAAGGTTTACATAATGCCAATTTTCACCTTCTTCAACATTACGATAGTTCTCTATTTCATAATGTTTCCAGTAATCACGCGAAGGATCATTCATTAACATTACATAATCACTAAGTTTAATATCACCTAAAACCTCTTTCATAAACGATTGAGGCGTATATTCTTTATTTTCAGAAACAGTACCTTCTTTATCCTTAAATCGATATTCGAAGTTTACCGGTGGTTCACCTAAATTTAAAACCAACATACGATAAACGTCACCTAGCATTTCCACTTTGCGATCATGAATTTGTTTGTTGTTTTTACCATCATTTTTCATATCACGAAGCTCTAATGCCAGTTCCCTTAATTTGCGATTTAGCAATTTGGTTAACCAGCTTGTATTATTACTGGAGTAGGTTTCTTCCATGGCTTCTTTTGGCACCATACCGTATTTTTCAGCAAGATTTACAAAGTTAATCCACTGTCCGCCATCATCTACAGGATATTTGAAATACCAACTTACTTTTTCATCATCAAATCCACGATCTGAAGTGTTTAAAATGTTATTTAAAAATAGATTCGATTTTTCAAATAAGTCCCAGAAATACAGGTAGTTTTGCGAAAATTCGAAAGAGCTTACATTAAAGTGATTCATTGCCATCGGACGAAAAACATTTAATGAAGTAAATAACCAACATCTTCCTGATTTATTTTGATTAGTAATTCCGGATACATCCACTCGATAAGTGAAATAATGATCTGTTGTTCCTTCATTTTCACGATTCCAGGCAATTTTTTTAATTGGATTTGAGGAAAGTGCATTTTCCATTGCCTTGGTATAATTATCTTTTACAAAACCCTCACGTATTTTATTCAAATCGTTTTGATCTACGCTTTGAGCCATTACAGATAAAGATAGAGCCATACAGGCTAGTATCAATAACTTCTTCATGATATTTATTTTTATATGATTTTTTATTTTTAGAACAAAGAAGCTGCAATAATAACATTTACCGTTTACTTAAAAACTGACAATTATTATTTATAGTCAGATATTTATGGGGGATGTTGACTTATATAGGAAACAAAACTACTCCTGATAGCATGTAATTTTTAGAGATATAAACGTTCATTTATATTCAAAATTACTTAGCTGATATTAGTATTTATCATCGATTATTGATGAATGATAGTATAAAGTATTTGTAACTGTAATTGATTTAATTATTGTTTTATATATGGTTTTATGTATAGTAAAACTTTATAATTAAATTTAATAGTATTTACTATTAAAACCACTGTCTTTTTCTGAAGATCATTACACCTAAAAAGGATAGGCCCAAAGACCCTGCAATTATCGAAGGCATAGCCCACATTGAATTTTCCATAAAGTTAGGTACGTTCATACCAAACATACTAGCAATTAATGTAGGGATCATCAGTATAATCGAAATCAGCGTTAATTGCTTCATTACCACATTTAAATTATTAGATATTACTGAGGCAAAAGCATCCATCATCCCACTTTGGATATCGGAATATATTTGGGCCATTTCAAGAGCTTGTTTATTCTCAATAAAAGCATCTTCGAGTAAATCGGTATTGATCTCTGTGGTAATTTTTTTAGAGTTACGAAGCTTAGCCAAAACAATTTCATTCGCTTTTATGGAAGTGATAAAATATACTAGGCACTTTTCCATCTTTAAAAGCTTGTTTAACTCCTTGTTTTTAATTGATTTTTCAAGATCTTGCTCAATTAAAGAAGTCATTTTATTGATTTGCTTTAAGTAGCTTAAATACAGACTTCCAGATCTCAAAAATAAACGAAGAATAAAGTTTATGTTATCTGTAATCTCATGATACTGGTCTCTGAATGGAGATGGTTTATCAATAGGTAGTATCTCGTTGTTTTTAGAGCATAATGTTAAGGTAAAGCTATCGGTAATAAAAATACCTAAAGGGATGGTGTTAAAGGGCACACCATTATTTTCTACAATAACCGGAATCCTTAAAATAATAAGAGTCCAGTGATGATCAAACTCAATACGAGGCCTTTCATCCTGATCTAAAATATCATTAATAAGATCACTTGGTAATCCAAATTCGTCGGTTAGCTTATATAGTTGGGTATCTGTTGGATTGGTCACATTAATCCAACATCCTTTTTGGGGTTTGTCTATCTCTACATAACCACCAAAGGTTTTAAACATTTTGATCATGATATGTCTCCTCACAATTTTGCCTGTAAGGAAACGTAAAGCCCTTACAGAAGTTCTACAACATTTAATCTACTTGGATACGGGTCTTCGTCCATTGTTTTGTTATTTTTTAATTACAGTGTGCAAAAGTAGTTTTATTTTATAAAAAATATTGGAAATGAAGATTATATTTAAAATTTACTCCTATTGAATTGGTATATAATAGATTAAGAGCTTTAGTTGTATCCGGTGAGATGTAGTTTAGGTAAAACGAGAAAGAGATTTTTTGAGTTGTTGCTTATAGATTGTAAGTAGAAACAAACTGATTTAATGAAATAAGGCTTGTAAGATTTAATTGGAACTGGTACTTATCATATCGACCAGTTCCAATCATTATGGTAATTTCTTTTTAGTACTGAAAGTAAATTATTACTTAATACCAAAAGGTAATTTAATGCTAAAGCTGATGTTACGGCCTATATTATTAAAGTCTACTTCCTTAAGTGTAGACAAGTGATCCATATATTTTTCATTCAAAATATTATTCACATGAATAGCGAACTCAATGGTTTGGTTTTGATATTTAATATTAGTTCCTATAGAACTGTTTAAAACAAAATAACTATCCGTTTGAGTTTCGAACATAGCTGGTTTATTTTGCTTGTCAGCCCACAATCCGCCAATCCTAAAATAGTTTTCTTTTAAAATTCCAATTTCATTTTTTTGAAATATAATATCACACCTTAGTTTATTTTGAGGAATAAAGGGTAAATAGGTTCCATTTTCTTGTTTTCCAATTAAATATGAATAGTTTGAAGTGATATTTAACCAATTTGTTATAAATGAATTAAGTGCTATTTCTCCTCCATAAAGCTCTGAATTAGATTGGGCATATTTAAATATATTGTATCCTTCATTTGAAACTTGATTTGTTGGAGCTAGAAATATATAATCTTTAATGGTATTATGAAATCCGGAAATATCCAGCATAAAATGCTGAGTATGATAATGTGCACTCAAATCAAATTCATAATTTCTTTGAGTTTTTAAACTGCTATTTCCTTGCTCATATCTTGCTTCGTGAACACCATTTTGCGTTAATTCTGCAATATTTGGAGTTCTGTATGCTGATGCAAAATTTGCGCGTATTAAAATGTTATCTGTAGCATCGTAGGTAGCACCTGCCGAAATACTAATATTTGAATAGTTTTTATCAATTGCCTCTTTATCCACTTCTGCTTCTGTTGATATGTTTCTGTAATCATAGCGCATGCCTAATTGGGTTTCCAGTTTATTGAAGAGGCTATGTTTGGCCAATCCAAATACCGAAAAATCATCAACATCAGCATTAGGAATAACATGGTTGGGTGCTTTATTATTTTTATTGGTTTTATTAGCACCTTGTAAACCAATTATATAATCTGCATTTGTATTAGATGGTAGATAGGTTTTTAATTCGTACGAAAATGTATTTAAATCCATATTTACCATTTCAAATTCTGGCATACTATTGTCGGTTTGCAGTCGCCTGTTATTTAACTGGTAAGATGCATTTATATCAACTTTAAAATTATTTAGAAATAGTGTGTTTTTGGACGAAATAATATGATTGGTTAAGTCCTGATACCAAATTTTATTTTCTCTTTCGTTTTTAGTTATTAAGTCAATAGATTCATCGTTACTCATACCCAGTTTTGGTCGGTTGTAATCATAGTACAATCTAAAAATTCCAAATGATTTATTTAACCCTAAGTTTGCTTTAAAGCTATGTTCGTTAAAACGTGTATTTGGTATATAACTATCGTCACCATCTTTATAATCCTTATGACTTTTAATACTGGCTCTAAACCCCCAGTTAAAATCATTTGAAGCACCTTTAATTCCCAGGTCAGATACCATACCTTTTGTATTTGAATGGTATTGAAGGTTATAATCCCCTATTATTTTATTTGCAGGCGCTGGTTTTTCTTTAATAATATTGAGTACACCTCCAACAGCGTCTGATCCAAACAGTAATGAAGCCGGACCTTTAACCACTTCAATACGGTCGATACCAAATTCATCAATTACAAAAGGGTGGTGTTCCGAGAATTGAAAGTTTTCGAGCTTAATACCATTATTCAACATTAAAATGTTGGTCATGGATAAACCTCTGATAACGGGCTTTGCAACACCGGTTCCATTCGAAATCATATCAACACCAGGTTGTGCAGCCAGAGCTTCCATAAATGTAGGACTGCCCACAGAACTGATATCTTTACTCTTAATCAGATCAATTTTTATGGCATTTTCGTGTTGTGTAGAGTAGGTTCCTCCTGATACAACAACCTCCTCTGGCTGAAGCATTGCAGGTTCCATTTTTATGTTTAACTCAAGTTTGTCGTTGTTTAACTCAATGGTTTTAATGATGGTTTTATATCCAATAAACGAAAACTGAATCTTAATTCTACCTTTAGGTAGATCATTTAATGTGTAAGCTCCGTTTTCATTGGTTAATGTTCCTGTATTTTGTTCAGGCAGATAAACTGTTGCATTGGGTAATCCCTCATTGAAATTACCATCTGTTACTGTTCCTTTAATGCTGTTTTGAGCAGTTGTAATTTGGTTCATAGCTATGCATAACAATGCTAGCAACCAATAAAGTTTTAATCCTTTCATTGGAATTATATCAATAGGAGTGTATTAAATACACTCATTATTAGTTATTTGTTAATTTAAATAAATTATACCAAAAGGTATTTGTATGTAGATAAATTAGCAGAAAGGAGGAGCTCGTAAATTAAATAAGTAAATGTTTTTTAGGACATATATACGTTGAATGGTTGTGGTATATATATCCTTAATAAACTCAGGAATGACATCAATTTGTACTTTGTTGTTGTTTATAAATTCAACAAATTCAAAGGAACAAATTGGACACTTTTTATGTTGTTCTGTGAGTTGTTTTTGATGCGATAAATGGTTGATTTCATGATCGTGGTGTACATATAAATAGTGTACTGTTTTAATCAGTATCGGACTGAAAAAAACAAGCAATATCGCCAACGAAATATACTTTCTGTATGTATTTGCTTTTACCATTTATTAAACTGAACAACAATTCTCTTTTTATCCAACAACAAAATAAACACCATTTTTGTAATTGTGTTCGAAATAAATTTTATAAACGATAGAATATAATAGACTGTATGTTTAGAATTATGGTTTTATTGTCTATAAATGAATTAATTAAGTTTGTTTGGGGCAAAATATTTTAAAGCTAAAAAAAGCCAGACTTAAAAAAGTCTAGCTTTTTGTTGTATTATATTGATAAGTAATAGACTTTATTGAACACTTACTTTTTTGATTTTAGTGCTATGATCATTATAAGTGATTTTTACAATATATATACCTTTGGTTATTTCCATCTCAGTATTTTTTACTGATAATTTCTGGCATACTCTTGCGCCACTTAAATCATACACCTCAATAGATTTACATTTTTCAGCAGTTGATTTTATAATAATCTTCCCTTTAGTAGAATATACCTTTGTTTGTCCCTCTTTTTTAGTAATAGATGAAGTATGATTAGGATCGTAAATCGCTTCAATAGTTTCTTCTAAAACATCAAGCTTTATGGTGTAATGCCCCTGTTTATTTTCATCCACAGCCCATTTAAAATCAACAGAATGTTTTTCTGTAATATATTGTGCTTCTGTTATTAATTCATTTTCAAATTGAGGATGTAAGCTATAAGGATTCCAGTCTCTCTGTAGAAGAAATTTGAATTTATCTCCATCTGCAATTTCTGTATTTATTATTAAATTTCCTTCAAATGTAAATACGTATGTTTCATTTCCTGTTCCTCTTGTCAATTCAATAGCATTACCAGCATCCCATCCTACAGCAGTTGCTCCACCAACAATATATACATTATCTATATTAAATATATTGCCATTGTAATTTTTAGAGAGGGAGTTAAATTTAATTTTATACATTTCGTTGGGTTGTGTAACCGACCATCCTACTACGTTTGCATCAGAAGTTAGATTAACACTAATATTTTCTGAAATCGCATCAGAAGATGAAACAGGCACATAGTATTGGGTTGTTTCATCAATATTTTCAGTTGTACAAAACTTAAATTCTCCAGTTAAAAGTTCTCCATAGTAATGGTAATTTGTATTTGGATCAATATTATCACTTACTAGTTTTGCTATTCCACCAGGAATTGCTGTTCCTGTGATCCATAAATCCAGAGCAGAAGTTTCACCATTTTTAGTTACAATCATTGTTTTACTTACTAAATCAACAGTAATGGTACATTCGGCTACCTCATTCTTATAAAATTTGTAATCATTAAATGTTATTCCGTCAGCGCCGCGCACTTCAAAAATTACATCTTGTGCCACATCTATAGTTACTTGTTCGTTTGGTGTGGATGCAGTATAACCAAAATCCCAATTTCCGATACTTAAAGGATGTAAGAACTTAAAATCTCCAGAATTCATTACACCCGACCACTTGTAAATAGCCACCTCAGGATCTTCTCTTACCATTACCTCCGGATTGTTATTATCCCACCCACATGGCATACTTTCTCCTACAATATAAATTTCTTCCGGATTTGGATCTGCCCTGAACACATCAACTGTTAGTGTCATTAAATCAGTATTTAGGGTGAGTTCATAATATCCATCACCACTTCTGTCATCCGGAATAAACCACTTAGTATCTCTACTATCCTGACTCATAGAGGTTGTACCGCTTAAAAGTTCATTTACATCATTATCCGGATGAAATGCATCAGTCCAACTATCAGAGATCAAAAATTTTATATTTCCTCTTTCGTCGCCACGCCAATTGTATGATAGATAGCCTTTAAAATAGAAAATTGCCGGATTTACTTCATCCTTTGTTAGTTCTATCTTGTCTTCAAGTAACCAGTTTGGATTATGCTTATTTACCGGACCGCCAATTAAGTATACATGATCAGGTTGAGCATACAAGGAGGTGAGTGAAACAATAGCAAATAAAGTTAGTAAAGCTCTTTTAAAGTAAAGAATTTTCATTTTAATAGATTTTAGTTCATATTAATTTGTTAACTGCTAATTTTAAGTACTCTAAATTGATTGGGGATATTTAGATTGGCCAGGTCTAAATAGAGAATTAAGAAGTACCTTAAGGCTAGTATAACCTTTGCAAGATTGCTTTATGTATTTACCTTATTTAATGAATCAATAGTTTGATTTTAATATGTAAGGAAGAACTAAAAATGAGCTCTTTGGCTACATAAATAAATCTGTATAACAAATTTACATTCAGGGTAATAAAGTTGTGATAAGGATTCTTTCATTTTTATGTAATATTCTTCCAAATATCAATTTGGTAATACTACTGTTAGTCTAATCTGAGTTTAATTTCGTTTTTAAACTCCGTTTTTTAAGAATGTTGGTATTGAGTAATGTTTAGTTTAAAGCCAAAGTGATAGGTTTAATGCTAGCAAGCAGTTTATGAATTATATAAAGGCTTGAAAAATATAAGAGGCTCACAATTGAATCGTAAGCCTCTTATATTTTTCTTGATAGTATTGAATGAAATTGATTGTACAAAAAGTTCTATTTATACATCTCTTCAATGAGTTCTTCGTATTTTATATTTACTTGTTTTCTACGAACTTTTAATGAGCTTGTCATCAGGTTGTTTTCTATTGTGAAGGGTTCAGGTAAAAGTTTAAATTTCACAACCTTTTCATATGGAGCCAGGTTTTCTTGAAGTGCATCAAATTTTTTTTGAAACTCTTGAATGGCAATTGGATTATTTACCAGATCATGATTCTCCACCTTACTGTCTTTATGTTTATGCAGTGATTTTAAGTAAACAAAGCATGGTACTATTAAAGCCGTCAAATATCTTCGGTTGTCACCAATAACGCAGAGTTGTTCTATTTGTTGACATTGAGATAACTGTAGCTCAATTTTTTGAGGAGATACGTATTTGCCAGTAGATGTTTTCATTATATCTTTAATACGCTCTTTCATTAATAAAACACCAGGTTTTGGTATCTCTCCCTGATCTCCAGTATAATACCACCCATCTTTTAAAACTTCTGCTGTAGCTTCAGGTTTTTTATAATAGCCTTTAAAAACCGTCTCACCTTTAACTAAAATCTGCCCATCTTCTTCATTTATCTTAACTTGAACATCAGGCATAATGCTACCGGTATTCACAAAATCGTATTTATCTTTTTTCATGCATGATACTGTGGCTGTAGTTTCTGTTGCTCCATAGCCGTAGTTTATTTTAAGACCTAATGCATGAAAAAATTTCAGAATATCAAGGTTTAAAGCAGCGCCTGCACAAGGCATATACTTAATTTGTCCACCAAATACCTTTCTAAATGTTTTCATAACCAGTATATTGGCTATTTTATGTTTTAGTTGTAATCCCAATGGAGGAGTAGATGAATCCTTTTCATATTCAATATATTGCATTCCGGTGCTTAAGGCCCAATTGAATATATACCTTTTAGGCTTACTCCATTTTTCTGTAGTTTTTAAAATAATGTCATACGATTTTTCGAAAAAACGTGGCACAGCACACATTACTGTTGGTTTTACTTTAGGCAGTTCATGTATAATGTCTTTGGGGTTGGCATTATAAACATTGATTGCTCCACTGTAAAATACAAAATACGACCATCCACGCTCAAATACATGGCTTAAAGGAAGAAATGCGAGTGACACATCATCTTCGTTTAATTCAAGTCTTATTTCGTGTATTTCGAATAGTTTAATAAAGTGACTATGATTTAGCATTACACCTTTGGGTTCTCCTGTTGTTCCAGAAGTGTAAATTATGGTTGCCAAATCGTCTTTGTTGGCTTCTAAAAGTCTTTGTTCTAAAATTTGTTTGGTTTCCTTATCATACTTTGTATTTAGTATATCGTTAAAAGAAATTACTTTTTCATGATCAGAAGAGGGGCAGTTAAAGGTTACAATCAATTTTAAAGAATTACAGTTTTTGAGTGCTTTTAATCCGTTTGAAAGCTGCATTTCATCACCAACAAACAAGATCTCCATTTCAGTTTCTTGAATGATATATTCTAATTGTTCGTATGTGGATGTAGGAAATATGGGTACCACAACTCCCCTGGTACTTAATATTCCAAAGTCAGTTATAGACCATTCTGCACAATTGTGGCTATAAATTCCAATATTAGTATTTATAGATATTTCTTGGCTAATAAGGTATTGAGCAATGCTTTCAATACGATATCCTAATTCATTCCATGATAATTTTTTATATGTATCGTTTTCTTTAAATTTTACGGCTGTTCTGTTTCCAAATTTTTTAATACGATTACGTATTAGTACAGCTAAATGTGATTCTTTCATAGGTTTTTATTCGACTTCAAGGGTATATAGTCATCAAGTTGAAACATGTTTCCAACGTTTATGTGACCATAGCCAGCATTCTGGTTTATTTATAATGTTTTGTTCTAATTTTTGTGCATATAATTTTGTTAACTCACCTTCATTTAAGTTGTTAGGGTCTTCAGTTAAAACTGTTAAAAACAATTCGTAGTATCCTCTTTTCTTTTGGTTAATATCTACGTATACCACGGGGTAATTATTTAATCGAGCATGTTTTTCAGGACCTTGTAAAAAGGGCGTGTTAATACCAAGAAAATCAATCCATAAAGCTTTGTTTAGTAGTTTTTTAGATGGACTTTGATCTGCTGCCATCAAATATATGATAGGATTGTTCTTATATTTTTCAAAGGTTTTTGTTGTTTCGTAAATAGATGCGAGTGTGGTTCCACATCTGGCTCTGCTTTTACGTAAGGCTTTGTCAATATGCTTGTTGCGCAAGCGCTTATAAAAAGCAATGGCTTTGTACTCGGTTTGTAAACTGGCGGATAAACTTCCCCATTCCCAGTTATTGTAATGAGCTGTTACTGCTATAATACTTTTGTTTTCTCTAAAAAAGGGTTCTATAACTTCGGGATTTAAAAGTTTATGCCTTTTAATGATTACCTTTTTAGGCATGGTAAAAGCTTTTATTCCTTCAACAATATAGTCAATCAGGTGTTTATAGGCTTTTCTTTCAATATCTTGTATTTCGCTGGCAGATTTTTCAGGAAAAGCAAGTTTTATATTCTGACGTATAACTTTTACTCTGTATTTAACAATATTGCGCATTATTAATCGCATAAAGTCTGAAAATACGTAAAGCGCCTTAAATGGTATTAAGGTGATAATTAGTAATAGTATGTAAAAGAAAAATGTTGCTAATAGGCTCATGCGTCAAATATATATGAATTTAGGTGCTGCGCAAAAACTTATAAACAAAAACTAACCTTGTATGTGTACTATTAGTAAATTTATTGTTGTATTATGATGGTTATATTGCAAGCTGTTGCTGGATTTTGAGCCTATTCAACGTACACTGTCTTTTGCACGATTTTATCGCTTTCAAAAATATATAATCAGTAATTAAATTTCATGATAAAATCGTGAGATAGCACTCATTTATAACTAAATAATTTATTTAGTTTGTTTTTCTATCCAGTTGTAAATTAAATATAAAGCATTTGGTGAAAAGGTTTGTTGAATGGTGCTGTACTCCAACGGAAGTCCTGTTTGGCATTCCTGAAATAAGTGATTTAATTGAGGTAAAACTTTTATGGTTACATTTTTATTTCCTCCTTTTTCCAAAGCGTGTTTAATTCCCTCTAAATTTTGGTGTGGAGGGACTTGTAAATCTTTTTCTCCATTAATAGCTAATACAGGGCACTTTACTTTTTTTAATATTGTTCCAGGATTAATTTTAAGAAAATAACTCATCCAAGGTGACGAAAGTGTTTCTATTTGCATTTTGATATATGTTTCTTTATTCATACCATCTGGGATAGCAAAATCAGGATTTTCTAGAATAAATTGATTTAAATACTCTGATAGTTTTTGTTTAACTAGATCTGGTTTATTATTTTGTTGTACAATGTTGTATAGATTTTTATTTATGGTTTTTGAAACCTTTAAAACAGAATCATTAACTCCATATGCTTTTCCAATTAATTCTGTTTGTAACATGAGTAATTCATCACCTGGTACTCCGAGTCCTGCCAGTAATACAATAAAATCAATATCTTTAATATTTGAAGCTACTATAGGAGCAATCACACCACCTTCACTATGGCCAATTAGGCCTATTTTATCAATTTCCTCTCTTTTTTTTAGGTATTCAACGGCAGCTTCCACATCTTTTGAAAGATCTAGTGTTGTTGCAGTTTTAAAATTACCTGTTGATTCGCCAATGCCTCTATCGTCAAAACGCAATACTGCTATACCGTTTCGGGTTAAATAATCAGACAAAACTAAAAAAGGTTTATGTCCAAAAACTTCTTCATTTCTATCTTGAGGTCCGCTTCCACTAATTAATACAACAGCAGGGAAAGTTCCCTCTATTTTAGGAGATGTAAGCGTTCCTGCTAAAGTAATCTCATCTATACTATTTTTAAATTTTACATTTTCCGATGTATAAGGGTATGGCTTCTGTGGTTCCTGAGGTCTGTTGTTCGCCTCAATATTTGATTTTTGTTTAGTAAGGTTTAAAGGAAATGAAAGACCACTTTGCATAAATGTACCTTCTATGGTGTTTTTATCGATTTTGAAAGTTCCTTCATAACGAATACCTGGTTGTTTAATTTCAAGCTTTAAAATCTGGTTTTTATAAGTCACATTGTCAACAGGTATTCCTTTTGCTCCTTGATCAGGACTATCCATTGTAGCTGTATAAGAAGTGTCTTTAGCATTGATATGAAATACAACCCTTAATTGTATTCCTTGTATTTTCAATATACCATTCCATTGACCGCTTATGTTTTGGCACTTGATTGTAGAAGAGGTTATACATATCAAAATGAGAAGCAGATAATATTTCATAGTGACTTTATGTTAGTGATTAATTAAATGAAGGTACTTATACTATGAAGATATTCAAAGTACAATAAGTTATACTTTAGCAAAAGAGGGATAAGCTTCTTTTTGAGAATCTAGTTTTTGCGCAATTGCTATAGATTCATTAATAATGCTTTGGGGGTAATTATTTAATTCAAGAATACGAATAGCATTCCGTTTTTTTAATCGGCCTTCTTTTATTTTGTAATCAAAATCTACGTTATTATTACTTACTATTTCACTGAAATGATATAGATTGTAAGTGTCTATAAGCATATCAGTTAGTTCAATGTCGTGAGTAGATACAAAAACAACATTATTATTTGTAGCTAGGGATGATAAGATAGCTTTTCCGGCAGATATTCTTTCAATAGTGTTGGTTCCTTTAAATATTTCATCCAATAAAAACAAGCAGGGAGTGTTAAGAGAACTTTTGTCAATCATTTTTTTGATGGTTAATACTTCTTCGAAATAGTAGCTTTTATCATTTAGTAGGTCGTCGCTTATTCGAATTGCAGAGTAAATTTTACACTTGGGCATTTGTATTGATTCAGCAAAACAAGTGTTTAATGTTAGTCCTGTAATTATATTAATTCCTACAGATCGTATAAAAGTAGTTTTACCCGACATGTTTGAACCAGTTAGAAGTATTGATTTATTTAAAGTATCTAAACTATTAGCAATACAGTTATTTATTAATGGATGAAATATATTTTTAACCTGAATTTTGTCGTCTTTAATTTCAGGAATGCAATAAGTTTCAGTACCCGCTCTTAACGAAGCAATGGAGTATAGAGTATCTATTTGTCCAACAAAGGCAAATACGTCTTCAATAGCTTTTCGTTTTGTGTCTAACCGTTTTAATACACCAAATAATAATAATGGTTCTAATAAAAACAGAATTTTACCTAACTCCAATACAGACCAAAATACAGCTTGTAAATCACCTTGAAGTTTGGCTTCTAACTGAATAAATGACATTCGATTCCTAATTTGATTTAGTATTTTTATAGAATCTGTTAATTGAGGATTAATAGATTTTAAAAAATGTTCTTTAAATAGAAGATCGGCAATGTTCTTCAGTTTTAATAACTGAGGTATAGAACTTGTATATGTAGTAAGATTCTTTTTGTTCCAAAAATGTACAATAAGGTTGATGATAAATATTGTAAGTACAACGAATATAAGTAGAGTGTTAAAAGGTACCAGCAAAAGCGAAAGTAAACTGGCATATGATAGAATTGGAATAATGAAATACCATTTGGGAGGTTTTATATGATCCTCCTGAAATAAGGAGGAAATATAGAAGGCTTCATCGCTACTTAATTTTAATAGTTGTTTTTGTGTTTGTATTCGAAATTTTTCGTCACAAGAAAATCGTTGAATGATTTTCTCAAACAATTTGTTGTTATTAGAATTTTTAGGAATTGTTCTGAACTGATTATAAAGAAATTGTTGTCCAACCTTGGAGTTTGTTCGATCCAGATACATAAATACTTCCTTTAAATCTAAGTCGTTACTCGTTTTATCAGAAATTACTTGAAATGCATCAGAGTTGTCTTTATTTCGAAAATATTTTTCAATCAATTTAAAATCAAAATATTCATCTTTAATATTTCCGAAAGCTAGGTTTTGTTTTTTCTTTTTCATAGGGTTGGTTTAGTATTTACGATGATGCTTTATATGAAATAATGGCTATTAATTCTTTTTATTCAGTTCGTTACTAAGTTTAATGTATTCGCAAAGAATGTCAATGTTTTTATTAAAAACCCGACTGCTGATTCGATCCATCACTTCGTATTGATTATTCCAGCGTTCACCTTTAGGCATGGTCTTCTTAAACTTATCATTTTTAGTAATCCATGCTCCTGATACATCCTGAGATTCAATGATTTTTTTAACCATTGGTGTAAGTTTATCGATGTGTTCCTGAATTTGTTCTTTTGTTAAAACAGGATGTTCTTCATTCCATAAATTTTTATATCCCAGATTTAAAGCTTTTTCATACCGTTGTTTCGAATAATTAAGATAATTCTCAATGTTAATTTCGTACGCATATCCTTTTCTGCGTTCTGGATGTAAATCATCCAATTTCTCAACTCTGACTCTACCTCGATCGTAGTATAATGGCTTGTTTGTACCCAATTCAATAAAGCGTGCCCACATTCCATTTTCCATCCTAACTTCACCTAAATACTTTAATGCATCAGGTATGGGCTCTAATATTGTTTTTTCGTGTAAAGCAAGATATAAATCAATTAGGGAATTGATATTTTTTATTGTTACAGAAGTGCAAATTGCAGGTGGTTCAAATGTTCGTGCCCAAGCTGGTTGTAAATATTCATTGTATTGCTGGGCCCAACCTGGTTGAGGAGGAGGGAGTTGTGATATATTTAAAAAACGGGCCACCTTGTGTAAACTTTTTTCAATATCTTGATTGTCTTTGTAATATTGATAAGCCTCAATCATAACCTGAATACAATCATTTATTCCACCATCGTTAAAGGTGGCATAATCGTGGTAGTTACCTTGTGCAGGGTAGTAATGAGGCCAGCCGCCATTGCTCAATTGCGTTTCAATCATCATAGCAATAGCTCGTTGTGTGGCAGCAGATAAAATACTATCATTCATTTCCTGATCCAATGCCATTAAAAATCTTACTGCCGACTGACTTTGGTTATCGTCGAAACTTACATGATCTGATTCTAAATGTTTAAAATCAATGGTATGATCCCATCCTCCATATTTATTTTGACCTTGAATTAAAGCATAGGCAGCCTCTTTGGCATCTATTAAGTATCCTTTATTTCCTGTAACCTGATAAGCTTTTAGAAATGACATACCAACAGCTGGAGTTCCCGGAGGCTGTACTTCTATGGTTTCATTGTCTTTAGGGCCTTCTCCCCAACGTAAAGACAAATCAGGGGTTACATGATATACATAACCTCCATGTGTATTGAGGCTGTGAAAATAGGTGATTCCTTTATCAAGAGAAGCTTCTGCCTTCTTCTTTAAGTTGTTTCCATGCACAAAGCATGTAATTAATAATAATGTAGATAGAAAAGTGAACCTTTTATTCATTTAAACTTTGTTATTTATTCTTCTATAGAAATTTATACTTTATTATAAAAACAAATACAGATTGTAATAGAATCAAATTTAGTTTGATCCATTAAATATGAGGACTTTAATTTAAAAATTATGGATTGAATACTATAATTTAAATGACTATTTGTACATATACATCAATTTTAGTTCATCATAGTGTTTGTATGAACTTTGAAGAGTAGTCAAGTAGTCAAGCATCATAGAAAAAAGGAGAGGTTTGTAATGATCTCTCCTTTTATACTTTATTACTTTCCAAGTTTTAATATTCTTCTGGCTCCTTGTATTACAATTAAGAATACGATAGTACCTATTGCTAAATCCGGAATATCAGAGTTTAGATAATGAACCAAAACTCCAGCGATGATTACTCCGATATTGATAATAACATCATTCGAGGTAAAGATCATACTTGCTTTCATATGAGCTTCGTGTTTACTTTTTGATTTTTGAAGCAGGTATAAACATATTCCGTTGGCAATTAAAGCAAACACTGAAACCAGAATCATGGTTCTAAAATCAGGAAATTTTTCTGTTCCGGTAAATCTTCTTAAAACCTCAATAAAACCTAATAAAGCCAATGTAATTTGGAAATATCCGGCTAAGACAGCCACACGTTTTTTCTTAATTAAGGTACCCCCAACGGCTATAAGACTTAATGCATATACAAAAGAGTCAGCAAGCATATCTAAACTATCGGCAACTAAACCCATTGATTTGGATAGGATACCAGAAAATAACTCTATTAGGAAAAATAGAAAATTGATGATTAATACATACCAAAGAACTCGTTTTTGATTTAAGTCCTCTTCAATATTTACGTCTGCAGTTTCTTCTGTTGATATCCTTTTTCCTCCTAAATTTAATGATTCTATAGCATTATTAATTTGGTTTGTCTGATCATTATGATACACCGTTAAAAAACGGTTTGGAATATCAAACTCAAGTTTTTTTATACCATTTATATCATTGAGTTTCATTCTAATCAGATTTTCCTCTGAAGGACAATCCATTTGAGATATCTTAAATATTGATTTCAGCATCCTCTAGACTTTATGTGATGAAACAAAATAGATGTAATATTTTAATAACAGATGCATGATTGCCTCATTAACCTGCAGGGAACTAAATCGCTAATAGTATTCCATGATAGAATATTTAGTAATGGATTTATAAGTTACAATAATTCCATTACTAAATCTACCGATTAATATCTATCATTCTATAATTTAAAACACTTGATGTTTCGGTTTTTATTATGAATAAATTGATAAATTAAATATATCATCCCTACTACAGTAGAAGATATAGCTAAACCATCAATAAATACTAGGATAGAATCGCTAAGCATGAATTGTGATTCTAATAGATTTTTAAGAGCTAGAATCACGGAGCCATTACATAAAAGAAAGGTTGTTAATAGTTTGGGGCATATTTTCATAGATATATTTAGTTTGTTTCTTCAATTTCATCAATTAATTGTTTTGCTGCATCACGTATGGGCTTGTATTTGTTTAACCATAAAATTAAACCAACACCAATGCTCATAATTATAGCACCTGCAAATACTATTTGCATGTATAACAAATCTTTATCAAAATGTCGTTTTAAGCATAATCCGGCATCTAAAAATACAAGGGCTAGGAAAACCCAACGTGAGTTACCATGGAAAGGGGTGTATCTTTTAACTACTTTTTTAAGCATTGTTAATGTGGGCTCCGAATAATCAACAAAGTTGTATTCTTTAGAAAGCATTCTGAACGTTAAGGCAAAAATTAGCATAGCGATGGCAAAAGAGATTTGAGATAGAAACTCATTTATTGTGGCTCCATCAAAAATATATTCATAAGTTCCTAGAATAATATAAAAAGGAATCAAGAACCAATATACATATTGTAATCTTTTACTTTGGTTGGCATATTTTTTATCTTTTTCCCGAAGTTTTGAAGTGAATGTTCCAAGCTCGTTTAATGTGATATTTTCATTATTTAGTTTCATAGTTACTTGCTCTTAAATTGTCTTTTAATTGTTGTTTAATTCGATGAATTTTTACTTTTACATTAGACTCTGTAATTCCAATAACTTGTGCAATTTCTTTCATACTCAGGCCTTCAAGTGTGAGAGATATTAACGATTTATCAATTACAGAGAGTATATTTAATTCATTCTGAAGCGCTTCAAATTGAGATTCTAGTTTTTCTTTTGATTCAATATCATTATCAAAATCCAGAATATTTAACTGGTTGACATCATTAATGTTAATAGTCAGTTTCATGTTTTTGTATGCCTTGCCAGTGAAGGTAAGAGCTGTGTTTACGGCAATACGATAAATCCAGGTGCTTATGGAAGCATCTCCTCTGAAGTTTTCCAGACTTTTCCATATGTTAATCAGAATCTCCTGAAACATATCATCCTGATCCTGCACATTTGAGTTGTAATACCTGCAAATACGTCTGATTCGTTCTGAATTTTCTTGAACAATTTTATTAAACTTATCTTCTTTCATTGAACTATTTCGGTATTGTTTTTGAACATTAGACAGCAAAATATTGAATAGTTACATTTTCTATTCAATTATTTTACTTTTTTCTTCAAAAATATGGTAACTAAAGTATGTATAATGCAGCTTCAGAAGACTTTATTAAAACAAATAATTCTTGTAAATTGTTAGAAATAAAGTATGGATGTATGTTGATAAAAACCAGTTGATATGAAATTATTAGAAAAGATATTAGTAGCAATAAATGTAAATAAATCGAATCCGGTTTTGTTAAATGTAGCAAAGGAACTAGCATTAAAGTTTAACTCAAATTTAATTTTAATGGGAGTTTTACCATCTGATGCTCAAAAATCATCAGTTAATAATATTATTACCCGTTTGGTGGAAAAGGAATTAAATGAAATCGAATTAGATTTAAAAAAGTCGGGTATTACCGTTGAAAAAAAACTGGAGTATGGAAGTATTCTTGAACAAATCATTACAGAATCGGAAAAAGAGAATGTAAATGTAATTTTGGTTCCCGAAAAATTTGGGCCGGTTGATGAAGATCATAAAGTAGGTGTTGTGGTAGAAAAACTTGTTCGGAAGTGTCATAAACCCGTTTGGGTTGTTGATACGGAAGGCAGACCTTTCCCAGGGGATATTGTATGCTCTGTGGATTATTCTGATGCCTCAGAAAGAGCGTTGCATAATGCCATAAGAATGGCCCGACACTTTAAATCAAAACTACATATTGTTAACGTATTGGAACCATTAGAAGAGTTTTATTCACCTCGTTTTGAAATAGATTATGACAAAGAGAATAAAATATTAGAGAATGATAACAATACTCGTTTTGTACAATTTTTAAAGCAGTTTAATTTTGCAGATATAGAGGTTGAAACCACTATTTTAAAAGGAACAATATACAAACAGCTAAAGGAGTTTATTTTATTAAATAATATCAGATTGTTGTTTATCGGAGCTACCGGTAAAAAGTTTTTTCAAAGGGTTTTACTGGGGAGTGTAACCGAATTAATGGTACGGTATCTTCCTTGTTCAACCGTAGTTACCAAATCCGAAAATATCATTAACTTAAAAATAGATTCTGATATTTCAGGTATTGAAAAGCATTATGCAGATGCTATGAAGTTCGAAGCGGAAGGTTTATTGGATGAAGCTATAGAAAAATTAAATGCCTGCCTGCAAATTAATGATCTGCATTTTCCTACATTAAATGCATTAGCAAAACTTTATAAAAAAATAGGAGATGAAAAGACGGCTGAAACCTATAGCGAAAAAATGGATGAAATAGTGAACAGACTATGGGATAAAGATGTTGAAAATGAAATAAGAAAGCGATTAAAGTAATTTTTAATAACATCTAAAAAATTAAAGATATATGAAGAAAGTATACATATTGTCTTTGTTACTGCTGCTGGGTTTAGTTTCATCGCAGGTTTTACCACAAATAATAAGTAGTTATAGTTATTTAAGCCATGTAATAAAGCTGGGAACTATGATTTGCCTGGCTTTTATTATGATTCATGTTGGTTATGAATTTGAAATTAAAAAAGACAGGTTAAAACAATATGGATACGATTATTTAATAGCCTTTACTTCTGCAACTTTACCCTGGATATTTGTTGCCATTTATTTCATTTTTGTTTTAACACCGGATGACATGAGAAACGGTCAAACCTGGGTAGAATCCTTGTTAGCAGCAAGGTTTGCAGCACCAACATCAGCCGGGGTATTGTTTTCAATGTTAGCGGCGGCAGGTTTAGCTACAACATGGATGTTTAAAAAAACACGTGTTTTAGCCATATTTGATGATCTGGATACTGTCATCTTAATGGTTCCCCTTCAAATGCTGATTATAGGATTTAAAATTCAGTTGATTATTGTTTTATTAATCATGGTTATTTTAATTGGCATTGCCTGGAAATTTATGGGAAGAATTAGACTTTCAGTTCGATGGAAGTATGTATTGCTGTATTCCGTTGTGATTACTTTGGCAGCAGAATTCTTTTATTTTGCCAGTAAAATTATTGATGAAACAGTAAGTGTACACATAGAAGTATTATTACCAGCCTTTGTTTTAGGAACCATTATATCGAAAAAATATAATAAAGTAAAACTACACAACGGCCCTAAGGAAGATATACTTGAGTTAAAAGAGGAACAAAAAATATCTTTTTATATTTCTGCTATATTTATGGTTTTAGTTGGACTATCAATGCCTTTGTTAGAAGGGATTTCAGATTTTTTTGTTACCCAGCAAGTCGATAAAGATATTGTAGATTCTTATTTAAAAGGTAGTGAAACTTCTGTTTTTAAAGCAGATATTAAAGAGTCGTTTGAATTAAATACAGTACTGTTTCATGTACTTATTGTAACGCTTCTGAGTAATATAGGAAAAATAGTTCCGGCCTTTGTGTATCGAAAGGAAGCTACATGGAAAGAAAGATTAGCCGTTGCTTTGGCTATGTTTCCACGAGGTGAAGTAGGGGCAGGGGTTTTAATCATTTCTATGTCGTATGGAATAGGTGGTATCATTGTTACAGTTTCAATGCTTTCGTTAGCTTTAAATCTTTTGTTAACAGGATTATTTATTGTTGGAGTTAAAGCTTTAATCAAGGATAAAGAAAATGCTCCGATAAAAGAATATTATTAAGTTTAAATTAGATTAAAACTTTCGGATGTAGATTATAATAAAAGGCTATCTCGTTATAAGTGAGATAGCCAGACGATTACACAAAAATAGGCCTACCTGCTATTTAATTGCTCCTATTTTAGAAAACCAAATGATCAGCAACATTTTCATAAAGAATGTTGGTTTTTAAGTACCAGAATTTGGCATCACCATGAGCCAATTTAAATACTTCAACATATGGATCAGATGATTGGTCACCTAAATCTTCAAGGTATTGATGTTCTTTTCTTGCTTTATGAATCATTGCTGCATCATGCACAAACTCAATATTTCCGGAAATACGCATTTCACGACCTTTTTTTAAGTCTGCCGGATTGTTAAAAAAGCATACTTCTACTTTAGGATTCTTATGAATTTGTCTACTTAAATCTTTAGGAGAGAGCGCTTCAAAATAGAAACCAGAATTATCGGCAAACCAAAGCTTCATGATTCTAACATGTGGCTTATCGTCTTCAATAGTTGCCATATAACAAATTGGGTTATCGTTGGCAAATTTAATTACTTCTTCTTTTCTCATAACCAAACCTCCTATATCGTAAGAAAATAACTTTCAAAAAGCAGATTAAAGTTACGATGAAGGTGTCTTTATGTCAATAAAAATGATGGCGTTATACAGTGCTTTTTACATATGCATAAATAGCAAAAAAAATTAGTTTAAAGAGAATGGATTAACTTTATTTATATCAGTATGTTGTGACTTAAATAATTCATGTAATGTGTCTAAAATTTCATCAATTTTAGGTTTTGATATTAGTACTGCAGTCTGAAATATTTCTACTGGATTGTTTAGTTCATCGTAATCAAAAAATAATAATCTTCCATGTTCAACATTATTGAAAAATCTAACTTTTTCATAACTGACACTAAGTGTTTCTAATTTTATAACCTTTTCTGTAGTACTTATAAAACCATATGATCTATAGAAACTTAAAGATTTGGTATTTATTCTAACAAATTCTTCACCCCATAAATTCCAGGATGTAAATCTGCCTACAACAAAAACCAGTATTATGAAAATGATGATGAATGGAATAATAAAAGTTTTCAAATCTTCCCCGGGAACTTGAATCATGGCAAAAATATATGCGGACCATGCTATCAAGTTCATGATAATTAAAATTATTTTACCAATTAATGCAGAACCTACTTGTGATTGAATATAGATACAAATGCCATCAAAGTTTAAAATTGTTTTATTATTCATCTTCTAATGATAGTTTATTTCCTTCCTGATCCCAACGGTTTAAGTATTTTATAAAACGGTTATGTTTATATAAAAGTTCTTCTTGCTTTTTACCGTTCGAGTACCAGTTGATTGTAAGTCCGTCTCTTACTCCGTTTTTATACTCTATTTCAGATTTTAATTTGCCATTCTTATACCATTCTTGATATTTCCCATATAACTTTCCATGAACGTATACTGAGCGACTTTCCATTTGACCATTGCTGTGAAAGTTTCGTATCACTTTTGTTGAGTCATTTATATAATCAGAGCCAGTTGAATGATAGTCATAATTTTTTCTAACAACAGTTTTTTCCCAATTGGGATAATACAGAAATAATGTATGTATTTCATCACGAGCCACTGCAATTTGAAAATTCATTGTAGAATTTGGCTCATTGGGGTTATAGAATGGAAAATCAAATAACTTCACAATATCGTATCCATACCTACCTATACGTGAAATATATGTGACCTTAATTTTTGAATTTTTAGGGTATTGGCTTGTGGTTAAAACTTTTTTGCCTGTTTTATACAACCATTGTAAATGTTCAGGCTGTGAACTCTCTTTAGCTTCTTTTGATAAGATGAGTTCTAAACTATCTATTTTACCTTCAGCAATAAAGCGTAATGATTTTTTAGCAAGAGCTAATTCTTCTTTATCCTTTTTTAAATTGATAGCCTCAGGTTCTGTTGTATGTCTGAAATAACATGAACTTAAGAGTGTAGTGCTTAGAATTAATAAAAGATAAATGCTTTTTACTTTGATAGGTTTTAAAGTCATAGGTTAGATATAAAGATTAATTAATTCATCAGCTGTAAAAATAAATTTTCATCAAATAAAAGTAATATATTTCATTTAATGACTTGGTGTATTGTGGCGGTTTATTTTGACATAAAATGTTAATGTCTTGATATGTATATAAATATGTAATGTGAGCAATCTATAGAGATTTAATGAAAGTGGGTGATGAAAAAACAAAAAAACGGATCTGCGTAAACAAATCCGTTTTCTTACAAACTAAATCAATAAATGTTAATCAAAAATGGTAATCAAATCATCCGTGTTTTTTCTTACTTTTTGAAGCTTTACAAGCCAATCGTTTGATTCATCACGGTAGCCTACTGGTAATAATAAACAACTGCGAAGTCCTTTTTGTTCTAAGCCTAATAGTTTATCTAGTTTTTCTGGCTCAAAACCTTCAATTGGAGTACAATCTACTCCTTCAAAAGCTGCTGCTGTAATTGCGTTTGAAAAGGCAATATAAGCTTGTTTGGCTGCATGATGAAAGTTTTCTTCAGGATCTCTTTGCGGATAAATATTTAAAAGCATCTGGCGGTAATTTTCCCAACCTTCACTTTTAAATCCACGTACCTCGTTTGTTAAATCAAACATTTTGTTGATTCTCTCTACAGTGTAATTGTCCCACGCAGCAAATACAAGTAGGTGTGAACAATCTGCAACAACGGATTGATTAAAGGAAATGTCTTTAATCTTGTCTTTTAAATCCTGATTTTTAATCACCAATACTTCAAATGGCTGTAAACCACTTGAAGTAGGTGAAAGAGATATGGCTTCAATAATATTATCAATCTTTTCCTGAGGCACTTTTTTGCCATTCATTGCTTTTGTAGCATAGCGCCATTTCAATTTATCTAGTAATTCCATTCTTCACAATCTTTCTAATTATTGGGTAAGAAACCAAGTTATTTAGATTTTGTTCAAATAAGAATATTTAACTGTATAGAAAATAGAAAGAACAATAGGAGAGGCATTATGTAAATTGTTTTGATAAGTAATAGAATTATAAAGTCTCTGTGAAATACCTCAGTGTACTCCGTGGTTAATAAAGTCTTATCACAGAGAAAACATAGTCGCTCCGCTTCATGATAGAGAACATGGATAAAAAGTAAGTTAAAGGTATATTGTATTCATGAATAAACAACCTAAAATCTCTGTGTAACTCTGTGAAATACCTCATTGTACTCTGTGGTGAAAAATTCATATATTTAGACTTAATACCAAATGAAAACTTTTTAAACTATGGAGAATAAGAAACTTACCGATAAAATTATTGGTTGCGCAATAAATGTTCATAAAGCCTTGGGGCCTGGATTATTAGAATCCGCTTATCAGGAATGTCTTTATTACGAATTAAAAAAAAGAGGTTTAAAAGTAAATAAAGAAGTAAGTATGCCTTTGGTTTATGATAATGTCAACTTAGATTGTGGTTATAGAATAGATTTATTTATTGAGAATGAGATTATTGTTGAATTAAAATCCGTTGATCAATTAAATGATATTCATTTGGCTCAAATCTTAACTTATCTAAAACTTGCTGATAAAAGAACCGGACTTCTAATCAATTTTAATGTAACGCAGTTGATCCATGGAGTAAAGAGGGTGGTAAATGGGTATTAGTGTATCGATTATCCACAGAGAACATCGAGAAAAAGTAAGTAATACGGTGAATAGGGAAATTGACAAAGTAAATTGTTTTGATAAATGATGTAAATCTAAAAACTCTGTGAACCTCTGTGTACTCCAGGGTTAAAAAAGGAATACCACAGAGAAAACAGAGTCGCTCCGCTTCATCACAAAGAACATTTAGAAAAAGTAAGTAATGCGTTGAATGGGGAAATTGACAAAGTAAATTGTTTTGATAAATGATGTAAATCTAAAAACTCTGTGAACCTCTGTGTACTTCAGGGTTAAAAAAGGAATACCACAGAGAAAACAGAGGCACTTCGTTTTATCACAGAGAACATGGAGAAAAAGTAAGTAATGCGGTGAATGGGAAATTGACAAAGTAATTTGTTTTGATAAATGATGTAAATCTAAAATCTCTGTGAATCTCTGTGTACTCCGTGGTTAAAAAAGTATTACCACAGAGAAAACAGAGTCGCTCCGCTTCATGATAGAGAACATGGATAAAAAGTAAGTTAAAGGTATATTGTATTCATGAATAAACAACCTAAAATCTCTGTGTAACTCTGTGAAATACCTCAGAGTACTCCGTGGTTAATAAAGTCTTTATTAAAAGCAAATAAAAATGGGTCACCATAACAATGACCCATCACTTATTGGAATGAAATTATTATGAAAGGAGATAATTAGTTCCTTATTTTATAAAAGTGCTTTTAGAAGTAAAAAGCTTCTTGAAATTCATGTCTTTTTTCTCCTTAAAAATGGTGCCTTCATTTTGGTTTGAAACCATAATCGCATCTTCATCATTAACATAGGCCTTTACTTCCGTAATATTCATTTGATTGTCCTGAATTTGAATTGAATGCGTATAATTTTCTTCAGCTTTATCTGTAAATCCGGAAGCTTTTAAATTTTGAATCTTGTTTAAGTATTGAGCAACAGATGCTGAATCTAATGTTAAACCATCACTCATCCACTTGTCCTCATTTAAAACCATTGTAAATGAGCTATCGGCAGGATAATTGAATGTGATTTTATTCAAATTTGTTTTGTTTACTTTAACCAGCTGCTTATTTCTAAAAGCATTGGCATCACGGTTTATTATGCTTCCTAAAAAGCCTTCAACAGCATATACTTCATCTTCATTACCAGTACGTACATAAGTTGTCATAGTACCTCTGGGTTGCTGATAATATGGGTTTTGCTGCATCATTGCCGGATTTTTTTTGGCCTGACGATACGAAAACTTACCGATGAAGAGAGAAGCCAGTTCATCAGATCCATTCATTAGTTTTACTTCAGAGGACAGTGAATCCGTAAGCTCATATTTTTCCCACTGATCTGATTTTCTTGCTGCTAAACGAAGTGGTTTTAACTGGTTTACCTGATCTATCAAACGTGTAATGGCTGCTTCGTCTCCATTGTAGGAGTTGCCATTGTTTAATACTTGCCAATGGTCACCTTCTTTCTTAAGTTCAATTTTATCACCATTTAGCATTTTAGGGTATATAACAACCGAAGTAATATCGTTTGTATTAATATCAAACAACATACTTTTAAGCGTATTTGTGCCATTGCTATGGTCAATAATGCGTGTAATAACAACAAGAGCTAATAAGGCACCAAAAACAACACTTAATGTTTTAAGACTAAATTTTCTAAACATAGGTTTCCCCCTTTCTTTTTAGACGGATCAATTTTCTTTTTTGATTTCGATAAATACCGATTAAAATGATGATTACAATAGGTAGTGCGAAGTTGAATATTTTTAAGAATTGCTTATTGGCATCATCAATTTGATCCAAAGGACGCATTTTAACCTGCTTTGAACGTAATTGTATTAGTCCAGTATCATCACTCATATAATCAATGGCATTCACCACAAAATTTACATTGTCGGGTTGTACTTGATGTACTTGTTCGCCTGAACCATTAATTGCTAAGTCACCATCGGCAATAACCACAATTTTATGATTGCCCTCTTCAAGTAATCCTGCAACAGGCATTTTTGAATTCGGAAAATCAGTTTCTGTCCATTGTTTTTCAACATTAAAATAAACAGGTGTTGGTTGAGTAGCTGATTTTTCAGAGGTAAAAACCAGAGGTGTAAATGTTTGAGTACTGTCTCCTGAAAAATTTAGAGTACTACCAAACTGCATAATCATGGTTCCTAAACCTTCAGTAATTGGATGTTCTGCAAAATTTGATAATATCGGTAAATAAGGAAATTGTATAGGACGATTAACAGTAAAAATTCCCTGACGTTGTTGAACGTTAATAGAACCACAGGTTGCATCTAACACAAAGTTTTCATTCACCTTAACACCTTTTTTCTCCAGCCATTTGCCTATGCCTGTAAATTTTGAATTTCCCATTCCTTGTTGCAATTGAGCATCAACTTTATTGAATGAAATAAATAAGTTACCTCCCTGATTTAAGTATTGATCGATAATAGCAAATTCTGCTTCAGGTATGGTATCTTGAGGATTAATCCAGGCTATAGTTTTATATTTACTTAAGTTCACACTATCAGACAGTGTTACGTCTTCAGGAACGTAAAGAATATCTAAACCTTGAGATACTTGAGCGAGTTGATCTAAACCAGCTTCTCCATGGCCAGTAATAAAACCAATAGCTTCTTTTTCTGGAATTGTTAGTTTTTTGATGGCAGTAGTTAAAGCATACTCCATTTGAGCACTTGGTTGAATAAATGGAATGGTTTCGGTTTCTTCACCTATTTGAACCACTGCACCCATAAATGCTTTCTTTGTGGTTTCCTGATCTTTTTCCCGGGCTTTAATCATTAAAGTTTGAATTCCTGCTTCAACAGCTTTTTGTTCTGTTGCAGGATCTTCATTGGGATTTATAAACTCGTAAACCAACTGGCGACCTGTTAACGAACTATAGTCGGCAAGCATATCTCTAAAATCCTGACGGGCTTTATCGAATTGAGGTTGTAAGCCTTCCGAAAAATATGCAGTAACTGTAATTGGTTCTGTAATGCCATCCAGAATATCTTTTGTGGTTTCGCTTAGAGTATAACGTTGATCTTCTGTAAAATCTAAGCGAAAAAAGAATCTGTTGGCTAAAATATTGATGAGAATGATAATTCCCAACGATAATAGTATGTAGTATTTTAACTGACTCTTTTTAAACATGATACTGATTAATTAGTTGATGTTTCGTTTTACCAATGATAGTTCAGAAGCCATTAATCCAATAAGGATAATAGATCCGAAATAAACCAGATTTTTGCTATCAATAACTCCTCTTGTTATGCTACTGTAGTGGTATTGCATATCTAAATACGATAATACATCACCTGTTATACCTGAAAAGGCAGTTGAGGTAATTCCAAATAAAATTTGAAAGAAAATACCAATGATTAGAGCCAACAAGAAGGCTACTATTTGGTTTGATGTAATGCTACTGGCAAAAATTCCTAATGAAATATAGGCTGCACTCATCAGTAATAAACCTAAGTATCCGGTTAATACTGATCCATGGTCAATAGGCCCAATTGATGCTATTGAAATGTAGTATGGTAATGTTAGTGCCAGTGAAATAACAATAAGCAAAAAGGTTGAAAGGAATTTTCCGGTTACTACTTGCCAATCTGATATGGGTTTTGTAAGCATTAATTCAATGGTTCCGGTTTTATATTCTTCAGCCATTTGTTTCATGGTTAAGGCCGGAATAAAAATAAATAGTGTCCAGTAGGCAATACTAAAAAATGGTTGCATAGTAGCCCGGTTGATAAAAAACACATCATTGTTTCCATAGAGCCAGGTAAAAAATCCACTCAAGCCCAGAAAAACAACAATCATGATATAAGCCATCAAAGAATCAAAATATCCTTTGAGCTCTTTTTTCGTTATGATCCAGATTTGTTTCATATTTTATGATTATGACGTAAGTTTATTAATCTCAGTTGTCATCAAACTTTGTTAATTGATAAATCATTAGTTATAATTGGTAGGCCTAGTTAGCATTTGTACCTCCTGTTAATTCACGGAAAATATCTTCAAGATTTTTTTCAATTGGAGTGAGCTGCGTTAAATACCAACCATTAGTAGCACACATTTTAAATATGGCTTCGCACGATGAAGTTTGAGGTTTACTTTCAACCTCATAGGCTGTCATTTCATCGTTTGTAAATGATACCACATCAACTTCTGGAAGCTGTTTCAAAGCTTCATAAACTTTGTTTCTCTCGCCACCACAAATCGCAACTTTCAATACTTCATTGCCTTGTGCTTTATTTCTTAATTCATGAGGCGTGCCATCAGCAACAATTTTTCCTTTGTTAATGATTAAAACTCTGTCGCAAGTGGCTTCAACCTCTGCCAAAATATGCGAACTAAGTATGACGGTTTTTTCTTTACCTATTTCTTTAATCAGTTCGCGAATTTCAATAATTTGGTTGGGATCTAAACCTGTGGTGGGTTCATCTAAAATCAGCACTTCCGGATCATGAATCAAAGCCTGAGCCAGACCAACTCTTTGCGATAACCCTTTGAGAGTTCTCCTATTTTTTTGTGCTTTTCGTCGTTTAACCCACATTTTAGCACCATTTCTTTAACCCTGCTATCCAGATCTGATTTTTTTACTCCCTGTAATTCTCCAATAAATTTTAGGTAGTCCATTATTGGCATATCCAGATACAGTGGGTTGTTTTCTGGCAGGTACCCGATGTTACTTTTTACTTTGTCGGGTTGCTCAAGTACCGAAACTCCACCTACAGTAATATCTCCACTGTTAGGAGATATAAAGCAGGTAATGGCTTTCATTGTAGTTGTTTTACCTGCTCCATTTGGTCCAAGAAAACCTAATATTTCGCCCGTTTTTACCTTAAAAGATAAATTGTCTAAAGCTTTTTGCGGACCGTACAATTTGGTAATCTCATTTACGTTAATGTCCATTTCTTATATTTTAAAAATAACCTTTGATTCAAAGTCGGTTTTATAATGATATGAGTAGAGAAGTTGTGTTGAGTAACTCAATCATTAGTAAACCGAAAAGCATATGAGAACATGCTTAAAAGTCTCCCAAAATTATAACAAGATGAAAAAATGTGAATGGGTGTTAAGCCACTTTAACCTGTTTTTAACCAGAATTATGTTAAGTTGTTTAAGTGTACAGATTTTATTATTTCAACAAATGGTGTATTTAAATCGTTATTATTCTGAACTAAATAATTAAAGTCATGAGAATTAAAATAACCATACTCTTATTGATGGTACTTTCATTAAGTGTAAATGCGCAAAAGGAAAATTACTATTTAAGTAAAACGGTTGATCTATCTATTGAAGAAGTTACTCTTAAAGTAAAAGAAGTTATAAAGAAACATGGATTTGGAATAGTTTCTGAATCGGATATGGATCAATCTCTAAAGGAAAAATTAGGAGATGTAGTTGATATGAAGCCATACAGGGTATTAGGCGCTTGTAATGCTAAGATTGCACATAAAATTGTTAGTATTGAAGAAAACATTGCCATCTTTTTACCATGTAAAGTAATTCTAAAATACAAAGCTGATAATAAAACAGAAATAGTAGTTGTAAATCCCAAGGTTGCTATGAAGGCTGTAAAAAATCCTAAGGCTCAAGAAATAATAAATGAGGTATCCGAAACATTTAAAACTATACTTTCAGAAATTTAGATGAAGTATATACCATCGTTTGATATATTTTGAGAAAGACTCTCTTAAAAGTTTTTATTACAGATTTTTAAGATTTTGGTTTCGTATCGTTTGGCTACCTTTACGCGCTAATAAAAGTCATTAGCATGAAGTTTTCTACCTCAATAAATAAGTGGCCATTTTTTTACGGTTTAGTAATAGCAGTTGTTGGAACATTAGGAATTTGGGCAAGTGTACCTGGTCAAACAGTAGGGGTAAGTACGTTTACAGATCCCATAAAAGAGGCACTGGGTTTAGATCGTCCTCAAATTAGTTTAGCTTACGCATTAGGAACCATAGGTAGTTCATTTTTATTGGGGATTGCAGGTAAATGGTTTGATAAATATGGAGCTAGACTTGTTGCTTTCGGGGCTGCTATAGGATTGGCTATTGCGTTGTTTATTGGTTCGCAAAGTGCAAATATTTCAGAGTCTATTCAATCTGCATTGGGCATTCAAAACTGGATGGTTTCGTTTATTGTAATCATGGTTTGTTTCTTCTTGATCCGATTTACAGGACAGGGAGTACTTACACTCTCATCACGAAACATGATTATGATTTGGTTCGACCAATACAGAGGTAGAGTAAATGCCATAAGCTCCATTGCCGTTTCGTTGGGCTTTTCTATTTCACCATTATGGATTAACTTTTTAATTGAAGGATATGGCTGGCAAGATGCCTGGTTTTGGATGGCCGACGGATTAGTTGTAGTAGGTATTATCATTTATATATCGTTTCGTGACTCTCCTGAAAAATATGGATTAGTTCCTGATGGTCTTATTGATTCGCATCATACTAAAAAGAAACAGGTAAAACCTGTTCAGGAATTTACTCGTGGGCAGGCCTTAAAAACAAGAAGTTTTTGGATGTATGGTTTAATGCTGGCTTTTAATGGGTACTTTATTACAGGACTTACTTTTCACATTATATCTATTTTTGGCGATGTAGGTTACTCTAAAGATGATGCTTTATCGTTTTTCTTACCTATGTCTATTGTATCACTTACCGTGTCTGTATTAGGTAATGCCATCAGTGATAAAACAAAGCTTAAATACTTATTATATATCATGATTTTTGGATCAGCAACATGTTCTGTTGGTTTGGCAGTTTTAAAATATACCGTAGGTTTTTATTTGTTGATTGGTGGAGTAGGAATAATGGGAGGGATGTTTGCTGTATTGTCTTCAGTTGTTTGGCCTCGTTTTTTTGGAAGAAAACACCTTGGAGCGATATCTGGTGTCAGCATGCAGATGATTGTATTTTCAAGTGCCTTAGGTCCATTTATGTTTAGTTTATCTTATAACTATTTAGGTTCATATTCATATATTGCATTGGCCGGGTTAATCAGTTTAGCATTAATTGCAATGGGTTCAATCAAAGCAGATAATCCTCAGGATAGTATGGAGTTATAAGTCTTTGATTTACCACAGAGATCATAGAGACGCTATGCTTCATCACAGAGAAAAGGAGAAAATAAAAGTAACATGTAAATAGGAACAGGAAGAAAGTTGGTTAGATGCCTTTGTTAACTAAAGGAATAAAAAACTATGTGTAGCTCTGTGAAATATCTCTGTGCACTCTGTGGTTAAAAAATGATTTACCAGAGAGATCATAGAGGTGCTACGCTTTATCACAGAGGACATAGAAAAATGTACAATCTCCGTGTAACTCTGTGAAATAACTTTGTGTCCTCTGTGGTAAAACACATTATGTTATGCTTAATTCCGAGGACATGGAGAAAATATCAGGAACATATAAAAAGCAACAGGGATCAAGTAGTTAAATTAAAGAAAACCCTCTGTATAACTCCTTGAAATACGTCTATGCTCTCCGTGGTAAAATTAAGTTTTGCGTTATCACAGAGGACATAGAGATTTTGATTAAAAGACATTTACCACTCAGGGTAAATAGAAACACCTATAGAAACAGGATATAATTCAGGAGCTTTATTCTTATCAAACATTGGCGATAAATAATAGGTTCCGTAAAGGTTTATGGCCTTATAACCAATTCGAAACTGTGCTCCATATCTAAAATCATTCAAATTAAAGTTGCCTCTATCTTTATCCTTCGATTTCTCACCATCTTCTTTGGTAACAACTTTGGTGTGCGATTTTAATTTATATCCCATAATTCCACCTGCAGAAACATAAAAACCATCTCTGTTTTTACTATTAAACTGAAGTTCAAATAAAATGGGAGCGGTTAAATACAACGTGGTTAGTTTAGTTTTATCCAGGTTTCCGGTAATATCCAGATAGCTTAAATTTCCTGAATCATCTTTTGTAAGGGTGATTGGATTATCAAAACGGTAGTTATTAAAAGTCAAGCCTAAACCAGTTACAAAACCAACGTTTCCTCTGCGACTTAAAGAGATGTCTTGTTCCCATAGGTTTAATGATACTTCAACTGATTTTCCTGTATTTAATGAAAGATAATCAGCATCTGTAGGGAGGGATAGATCTCCATCTGCATTCAGATAATTGTTAAAACCTAAATCAATACCCCAATAATGTCCATCAAAGTTTCTTTTAGCCTTTTTTTTATGTCTTAGAAATTGATTTCGTTCATCTTCTGATCTTTTTTGAAAACTAATCTTGGTTGAATTATCTTCAGCAATAACATCCATACCAGATCCAAAAAGATGTATTTTAGTGGTGTCGCTATTGGATGTTATGACTTTATGATCATCGTGATTTATATTTTCTGAATATTCAGAAATATCAAATTCTTCATCTTCATCAAAATCATAATCTTCAGGGTTTTCCATTGTAACACCATTTTTGTTGATGTAAGATACTTTGCTGTTGTTTACAACTTTGGCAATACCATCTTCAAAATCGCTAATGTATTGATATTGACAAGGGATAACTTCAGTTCCAACTTCGTTGATGTAACCCATTTTACCATTTTTCAGTACTTTAGCCAATCCATCTTCAAAGTCCCATATTTTTTGATATTCAGCAGGAATAATTTCAACCCCGGCTTCGTTAATCATTCCCATTTTGCCATGCTTAAACACCAAGGCACGTCCATCTTCAAAATCCCATATCTTTTGATATTGTGCAGGGATAATTTCGTAACCAGCTTCGTTTATATATCCAATTCCACCATTTCTGAATACACGGGCTCTACCATCTTCAAAATCCCATATTTGGTCATACTTACAAGGAACAAACTCATATCCATTTACATCAACATAACCCATTTTGCCATTTTTAAGCACTTTGGCTTTGCCATCTTCAAAATCCCATACCATATCATATGTTGGTGGAATAATTACATTTCCGTTGATGTTATATATACCAATTCTTCCGTTTTTAATTACTTTGATATTTCCGTTATCCTGCAGATTCCATACTTGCTCGTTTTCGCAAGGAATAATTACATTTCCACTACCGTCAACAAGTCCCATTTTACCATTGAGCATTACACGGTAATATCCATCCTCAATTTCCCAAACTTTCTGATAGGAATTTAAAAAGGCTTTATCTTCCTGCGCAAAGGCTGGTAATACGAGGTATAATGATAATAATATGATGACAATACGTTTCATGTTTTATAATTTAATTCATATGGTCACATGGAACTCGCCAAATTTGATTATTTCCCTGCGTGAGAAAGTTCTCTTATGGCTCGTTTCATAATTGATTTGTATTTATATAGTCAATTAATTGTTGTAAAACTCCCGCAACGAAAATATCGGAGGTTCACTTTAGCTATAAACTAAAAGTTTGCTAAAGTAATACCAATACTGTAAGGGTACAATTCCGGTCCTTTATCTTTTTCGTAAAGGGTTGAAAAGTTATATGTAGCATAGAGTTTTATGATTTTATAACCTACTTGAACCATTGCTCCATACTGAAATGGGTTGATATTGATATCATCTCTCGACTTGTCTGTATCACCATCAGTATAAACAACTTTTGTGTGCGATCCTATTTTAAATCCACCGAAAACTCCCGCAGAAATAAATGCAGTACAACGGTTATTGTCAGAAGGTATTTGAGCTTCGAATAACAATGGAACATTTAAGTAAGAGGCTACAATTTTACTTTTCTCAACAGGCTGAGTTGCAGGAATAGGTTCTCCGTATGTAATACCGGCATTGTTCTTTTGAATCGCAAACTGGTTATCCTGGCGGTAATTGTAAACGGTCCATCCTAAACCGGTAACCAAACCAACATTTTTCTTATACTTTTGCAAACCAATATCATATTGTAAAAAGTTGATGGTAAAAGCCATTGATTTACCTGAGTTTAATTCCATAAAATCGCCATCCATTGGAATAGAAGTATCAAAATCTTTACCTGAGTAATTGCAGAATCCTAATAAAACTCCTGAATAGTGACCTTTAAATTTTTCTCGGGGAATATGAACCATTCTAACATTGGTTTTATCGTCTTCTTCAATAAACTCCCATCTTTTATGACCCAAAGTAATTTTGGTAATCGTATCGTTATGTTCCTGCACTTCAACTTTGGCACGAGGAAATCCAACAATAGCCTTTTCTTGCTTTTCATCGATAACAACAACATCTACAGGTTGTTTTTTCTTGTTTTCTTTTGTTGTAGTCTCATTTTGCTGAGCTTTTAATAAAACCGGCGAAAATAAGGCACATAAAATGATTAGTAAATATATTTTTTGCATGACTTTTAATTTTAAAATTGATTTGTTTTTAGAACGCGCTTCTAAGTTTAGGACGCCTGAACCTCTAATTTGTTACAGGCATACTTTTAATTTTTCTTGAAAATGAAATATTATCCGATTCTAAGGTATAAGCAACCATTTCACCATCCTCATTAATGTATTTTTTAACGGTAGTAGGATTACCGGATAGGTAATTGATAAATCGAATACCTGTACCTAATGCTTTTACCGAACGCGATAATTTCTGACTTTCTGTCTGAACATGGTTTTCCATAGCCAGTTCATTAACTTCAGCTTGTTTTAAGTTATTGGCAATCATTATCGGCATCATGGCATTTAATCCAATTTCATATGCATTTATAGGTTTGTTTTGTTTTTGAATCTGGATTGTTTTACGAACCATTGGTTCAATAAATATATCTTCTCTTATAGGTTGTTCCTCTTTTTGATGATCTGTTGTTTTTGTTTTGGGTATTGCTTTGTCAGGCGTTGTTGTATTAACAGATGCCTGAGCGGGATGATAAGCTTCGGTTTTTTGCTGTTTTTTCTGAGTTTGAGTGTTTTTAGGAAGAACAATTAAAGATGGTGTATCATTAACAACAACAGTTTGCATATCCTGTCCTGATTTTTTTAGATATGGGAAAGTACCTAGGCTGATTAAAATTGCAATAACTGCAGCAGCACTAACCTTTTTTAAAGTGGTGGGTTTAAAAAATGGCAATAATGTTACCCTTTTTAAAACACCTTTATGTGGGAAATTAATAGTGTTATTACTTTTTAATTTTGTGTTTTGATAAGCTATAAAAAGTTTGTTATTTTCTTCTGAAGCATTAATAAAATCTTCTTTCCATTGTTCTTCGGTTTCGTCTAAACCTGTTTCAATATCCTTAATGGCAATATACTCTTCGTAAGGAATATCAATCTCGCTGGCTTCATTTTTTAGTAATGAAGTTTTATCAGTAAATGAAATGTTCAGAGGTTCTAGAACCATATCATTTAGGCCTTCAATCTCTTTTTGTATTTCAGGATGTTGATTTAAGAACAGCTCAAAGTTTTTCTGATTAGCATCAGATAACGTGCAGTCAAGGTAGTCCACCATCCATTCTTCGTAATTATCTATTGTAATCTTCATCATTCAAACTAAAACTTCAATTTTACCAATATAATTTTTCAAAAACTGTCGGCCTCTGAAAATGTAAACTTTAACTTGAGATTCGCTTAAACTGGTAATTTCAGCAATCTCTTTGTAGTTGTATCCCTCATAGTCGCGTAATAATATCACGTTTTTTTGGTCAGGTGGTAGTTTTTCAAGTGCCTGATGCAACACTTCATTAATATCACTATATGTTTCATTGGTAACATATTTGTTGGCATCAGCGTCTTCCCAACCGGCCTTGTACTTATCTCTTCTTATCGAATCAATTAAGGTATGATACGCTGTGGAAAAAAGATAACTCTTAACTTTTAAGTAGGAGATATCAGAATGGTTTTTCCACACTTTCTCAAATGTATCCTGAACAATATCTTTAGCCCGTTCTGTATCTCTAATGTTTTTTAATACAAAGCGGTAGATATTATCTGAATATGTTTCTACACTCTTATTATATTCTTTAACTGTCATCCGGCTCAGTTAGGATTTACTTAAAATAAGTCGATTGTTATCATACTTTTGTTTCTAATTTCTATGTTTGTGACGCCTAAGCTTTGCTAAAGTTACAGCGGTTTTTAAAAAAAGTGAAAATTTTTATGATGTCTGAATTATTTATATCAATTGCTATAGGATTTATTCTCGATTTATTAATTGGTGATCCTTATTCAATACCCCATCCAATCAAGGTTTTTGGAAATACTATTTCGCTGGGTGAGCGGTTTATGAATAAAAATAATCATAGAAAATTAAAAGGTGCAATTATGGCTACTTGTTGTATTGTTCTTGCTTTTCTATGTTTTTATGCCATTGAACGTCTGGCTTCTTTCAATTTTTACACATCCATCATAGCAGGTTCCATATTTGTTTTTTATGGATTAGCTAATCGAACTTTAATAAACGAAGTTTTAAAGGTGGAAAGAGAGCTGAGTAAAAACGGATTGGAAGCCGGAAGAAAGCAATTGAGTTTTATTGTAGGTCGACAAACCGATAAATTAAACGCTCAAGAGATTCGTAAAGCAGCATTAGAAACACTGTCGGAGAATTTAAGTGATGGTGTTATTGCTCCGCTTTTTTATCTTTTTATTGGGGGTATTCCTTTAATGTTTGCCTATAAAATGGTAAATACTTTAGATTCTATGATTGGTTATAAAAATGAGCGCTATAAAGATTTTGGTAGTTTTGCAGCTAAAGTTGACGATGTATTTAATTTTATTCCTGCCAGAATAACTGCTATACTAATTGCTGTGGTGAGTTTTAAATCAAAGTCCTTTGCCTTTATTTTTAAATATGGAAATCAACATAGCAGTCCAAATGCCGGATATCCCGAATCTGCTTTAGCTGGGGCTTTAGATTGTCGTTTTGGAGGACCATCAGAATATTTTGGCAAAGTAGTAGACAAACCATATATCGGTGAAAATAAGCTGGAGCTAAACTCAAAACATGTGAAGTATTCTTGTGGTATTAATTTAAAAGCCAGTATTTTGTTTTGGGTGGTGGGGTTAGCTGTGATGTTCTATTTTGGATAATTAAAGTTACAGGTCTAAAAACCACCTCGCCCTCATTCTTCGGGTACTCCTCTTTAGTAAGGATGAGAGTTTATTTGCATTAGGAGGTAAAAGAATCTAATATGCTGATAATGATATCTCCCCACAAACTTGCGAGATGGTTTCCTAATTTCTGGAAAACGCCCCGCAGTTCTGCGACAAGCTTTCCAGAGTTTAGAATATGGCCCTGCAGTTCTGCGAGATGGTTTCCCGGGTTTAGAAAATAGCCCTGCAATTTTGCGAGACGGTTTCCAGAACGTGGAAAGTCTCACGCTGAGTTGCGAGATGGATTCCTGAGATTTTTATTTGTTCACGCAATCTTGCGACAAGGTTTCCACAAAAAAAGAATCATTCAACATTGAATAATTTATTACTTTTGCAGCTCGTTTGGTGGATTTCTCCTTTCAGGGGAAACCTTAATATGGGAATTCGGTGCTTCTGATTAATCAGAAAATTCCGAAGCTGTACCCGCAGCTGTAAGTCTTACAATGTTTTGACAAACTTATTGCCACTATTACCTGCCATATCTTTTGCATAGGTAGGTGTCATAGTCTATTTAAATAGAAAGACAATCCGTTTACGCTAGTGCTACAACGGAAAAATGGGAAGGCCTCAAAACAAAGATGAGCCAGAAGACCTGCCAAAAAGTTAAATGCTTTCGGGATAAAGGCGAATTAGAGTTTAGGGAAACTCATTTCATCAATTGTATCCCATTATTAAATAATAAATATAATAATGGAAAATGCTTTAGTACAGGTTTATACCGGTGATGGTAAAGGAAAAACAACAGCAGCAGTAGGATTGGCTGTTAGAGCTTTAGGAAATCAATTCAAAGTTCGTTTTCTACAATTTTTTAAATCAGAATTATCAGGCGAAGTAAAACCATTGGAAACAATGGGAGCAGAAGTTTCTATTCATAACCATCAGGACAAACCAAGCTGGACAATGAATGAAACAGAAGAACAACAGTTGATAGAAGATACTAAAGAAGGGTGGAAAATTTTTGTGGATCTTATTCAAAGTAAATCTTATGATTTGATTGTGTTAGATGAAGCCAACCATGTCTTGAATAGAGGTTACATATCAAAGGAGGAGGTACTGGATATTCTGGAGCAGGCTAAAAATACCGAGGTGGTTTTTACTGGCAGAAATGCTCCGGATTGGTTAATGGAAAGAGCCGATCTGGTTACCGAAATGAAAATGCATAAACATCCGTTTCAACAGAAAATAGGTTCGCGCACCGGTATCGAAAAATAAATCAAAACTGTTACACCGAAGTAGCTTCATGTATTAGGTTCTATCTGAATTCATGAAGTTTAATAATATTTCATTTCATGAAAAAGTTAAAGCCAATCATGTTTGTAGGCACAGGTTCCGATGTTGGTAAAAGTATTATCAATACAGCCTTATGTCGTATTTTTTTACAAGATGGATACCAACCGGCTCCATTTAAGGCGCAAAATATGTCGTTGAATAGTTATGCGACACCCGATGGTTTAGAAATTGGAAGGGCGCAGGCTGTTCAGGCAGAGGCTTGTGGATTAGAGTGTGAGGTTGAGATGAATCCGGTTCTTTTAAAACCTACTGGAGATAAAAATTCGCAGGTGGTTTTGCATGGTAAACCCATCGGTAATCAATCGGCAAAGGAGTATTTTTTAAATGATAATAAATTAAACCTGTTTAAAGAAGCTCAACAGGCTTTTCATCGATTGGAACAAAAATATAATCCCATTGTATTGGAAGGGGCTGGGAGTATCTCAGAACTGAACCTAAGAAACAGAGATATTGTAAATATGCCCATGGCTAAGGCTGTAGGTGCTTGTACTTATCTGGTTGCCGACATTGATAGAGGAGGGGTTTTTGCTTCGGTATATGGTTCCATAAAACTGTTGCCCGAATACGAACGCCAGTTGGTGAAAGGCGTGGTGATTAATAAGTTCAGAGGCGATATCGATTTATTTACTGAAGGACGAAAAATACTTGAAGATATTACCGGAGTTCCTGTAGTAGGTGTAATACCTTATTTTAGAGGCATTACCATTGAAGAAGAGGATTCTGTAAGTCTTTTAAAGATGAATAAAACGGCGGTTCATGGTAAAATTAATGTCGCTGTTGTTCCATTAAGACATATGTCGAACTTTACCGATTTTAACCGATTTGCAGAGGTAAATGAAGTGAACTTATATTTTACTGATTCTGTGCAGGAATTGAGCAAAGCTGATATTTTAATTATTCCGGGATCAAAGAACACCATTTCGGATATGAACTATCTTGAAGAAAGCGGATTGGCTCAATATTTAAAAGATTGGCATCAGTCGGGTAAAAATATATACGGAATTTGTGGTGGCTATCAGATTATGGGTGAAGAGATCTTTGACCCTATGCATATTGAAAGCAAAGCCGACAGCGTTAAAGGTTTAGGTATTTTACCTGTGGTTACAGTTATATCCAATGAAAAAAATAGTACTCAAACTTCATTTAAGTTTTCAAATAATAATGAAGAATGTGAGGGCTATGAAATTCATATGGGAGAAACTTCATTTTTAGAGCTACAAAAGCCTGTTGCTCATTTAAATAATGGAGTTAAGGATGGGTTTTATAAAAGTGATAAAGCCTGGGGAACATATATTCATGGAATTTTTGATAATGCAGTAGTTTTAAAATCGGTGTTGGAGCCCTTTATTAATAAATCACTGGATATTGGTAATTATAAGGAATTTAAAAATAAAGAGTACGATAAACTGGCCAATTTTGTAAGAGCTAATCTTAATATGGATCAGATTTATAAAGATTTAGAGGCATGATAAATGGTCATGGTAATGATATTCATCAATATAAGAGTAAGGTAATTGCTGATTTTAGTACCAATGTGTTTAATAATCCGGCAACCCAACAGATTATTGATTACCTGAAAGATCAAATCGATGATATAAGAAACTATCCGGATTGTAATTGTGTGGACTTACGAACTCGATTTGCTTCATTTTATCAGGTTCCATTTGAGGATATTATGGTTTGTAATGGTTCAACAGAAGCATTTTATCTGGTTGCACATTTGTTTAAAAATCAAACCTCTGTAATTTTTACGCCATCATTTTCTGAGTATGAAGATGCTTGTCAATTGTATAATCATCAAATAGAGTTTGTATCCAATCAACAATCAATAGAGGATATTGATATTGACAACAAACTGGTTTGGATTGGAAATCCGAATAATCCTGATTCAAAATATTATTCCCGTTCTTTTTTAAAGGATTTCATTGCAAATCATCCGTCAACCACTTTTGTAGTAGATGAGGCCTATATTGATTTGTGTTCAAATGGGGAAACCATTGCTGATTTGGTATCGATATTTGATAATTTGATTGTAATAAAATCCTTCACAAAATTATATGCAATACCAGGTATTCGCTTGGGTTTTATAGTTACCAATGCCAAGCGTATTTCAGCATTGAAAAAGCTACATATGCCATGGGCTGTTAATGTTTTGGCACAAAAAGCCGGAGCTTATATTCTCGATCACTTTTCTAAAACAGAAAATCAGGTAGTTGAATTATTGAGTAATTCGCAAAAATTGCAGAGTGCAATCAACCAGATTCCTGGATTTATGGTAAATCAATCTGCATGTAGTTACTTTCTTATAGAAATGGAAAAAGGAAAAGCATCAGAACTAAAAGACTTTTTAATAAATGAGTACGGTCTTTTAATTCGTGATGCTTCAAATTTCAGGGGATTAAATGAAAAGTATTTTCGTGTTGCCAGTTTGGGATCTATAGAGGATTTACTCTTGATTAATTCTTTAAAAAAATGGGGTTAATACATTAACGTTTTAGTGTTATATTTTGTCGTGTAACAACTGAATCTTTAATTTGGATATCTAGTTGAACAGTACATTTTTCTGCGTTTTCAATAGGTGTATTTCCTTCAACTACAAAAGTAGATTGATTATAATCGGTAAAACTGTCATCTACTACTTCCGGCATAAACAAGGTTTTTGATCCTGACGGGATATACACTGTTAACCGGTCGTTATTGATTTGTATTCCCTTATCTTCATTGTTAATCTGAATATCAAGATCGATGCTTTGAGGTACATCTTTTTCGTTTTCAATAACAATCCACATACCATTAAGTGCTACAACATCAAATTCTTCAACTTTAATATTATGGAGCAAATTTAGAGCAGAAGTAATTTTAAGACCGGGAGGAGTATCTTCAGTATCAGCAGATTTTAATTCAATGGAAGTACTTATTTCATTAGACTCATCATTTTCGGTATGGTTGGTTAAAGTGCAGGCATAAAATAGTATGGCACTTAAAGTAATGATTAAAAATTTTCTCATGTTTATCTGTATTGGGGGTTGTGTGTTATTTTTAAGTTTCTATTAAAATTAGAACTTCGTTGGTTAAAAGTCAATAGTAGATAAGCGGAAAAAGGACAGAACAGGTCAAAAAGTTGACAAAATAGTACTTTAGGGTGGGTTAGGTTTGACTAATTGTGGACTACAACAAGTCGAACCCGCTTTAAATAGGCCGTTATTTCACCTCTCCTTTTGAATTAAAGTCCTCTTTTGAGGCAGTCCAAATGAAAATTAATATACCAATTCGAGCTATAATAAAAACCAAAATAGCAAAGAGAGGGCCCAGAATAGCCATTTTTAATCCTTCGGCAAGTAGGGAAGGAGTTAACTCGCCACTTGAAGCTACATTGTCAAAGGCCACAATTAAACCAAAAGTACGTCCTAAAAAGCCCCATGCAAGTGTAAACCAACTTAGTGATTTGAGCAGAGCAATTGTTTTACCTTTACTTCCATCTTGTATAAAGCCTTTTATAATTAAGAACACGATCACAAAAAGTAATATCAGAATTGGATAAGAAAAGATAGGACCTCCATCGTTAAATTTGTCGAGTAATGCAGACATAATATTATTGTTTTAAATGATTAATAAACCAAAGTTATTGATGGTTTTAGTATCATTTATTTTTATGCGATGAGTTTAATAATTAAATAGGTAATTTACTCATTTATAACTTTTAGCTGTTGTTTTAAGATGCAAATTGTAATATACCCCATTAAATTGGTTATTTGTCTATTAATTTATCATATAAAATAGAAAAACACTAATATTGTATGAATGGTAACTTCTGTTTACACTAATATTAAAACAATTTTATTACATCTGTTATTTTGGATAGCAGTATGGTTCTTTTATTTCTATTTCTTTAGTTACAATTCGGATAATACCACATATAATTTATGGTTTTCAAGTAGTTTGTTGCCCATAACCATGTTTATGGCCTATTTTGTTGATCGGTATTTAATACCTCGCTATTTGTTAACTCGTAAGTACAAGATTTTTGCGCTTTATAGCTTCTATACTTTTGTGGTATCCTCCTATATTATTGTTTTAGCTATTTATGCCTGCCTTATATTTTTACTTCAATTCAATGTGTCAGTAATGCCGCCTATGAGTAAAAACTTTTTATTTATTCTTGTTTTGGTTTATCTTGTTGTTGGCAGTATTTCCTTTGTAAGTATTCTGAATCAAAACTTTAAAACAGATTCAAAAAACAAGGAACTACAAAATAAAATACTGGCCACTCAGCTTCAACTAAAAGAACAGGAACTGCATTATCTTAAAAGACAAATTCATCCTCATTTTTTATTCAATACATTAAACACCATTTATGGTTTAGCTATTAAGCAATCCAAATACACACCTGATATTATTCTTAAGCTATCGAATTTACTCGACTACATTTTGTATCAGATCAATAAACCGGAAGTAAGTTTACGAGAAGAATTATTACACATTAAAGAATATGTCGGGCTGGAGAAAATGCGTTTTCGAGATACATTAAACGTTGAATTTCCGGATGTTGATATAAGTAACCAATATAAAATACCCCCAATGTTACTTATTCCATTTGTAGAAAATGCATTTAAACATGGGCAGTTGGTTAATGGTTTCCTAAAAATTAAGTTGGATGTAATGCTGCAACAAGATCAACTTTGTTTTAGTATTGGTAACTCAGCAAAAGAACTGAATCAGGTAAACGGGAATCATGGATTAGGATTGGAAAATATTAAAAAAAGACTGGATATTTACTACAATAAAAACTATCATCTTGATGTAGATTTTAAGGATAATTGGTACCAGGTTAAGCTCACTATTTTTAATCTGAAAAACGATAAGCATGAGTAAAGAAATTTCTTGTTTGGTTATTGACGATGAACCGGAAGCCCGGGATATATTAAAAGATCACCTTGCTAAGATTGAAGGCATTAAGGTTGTTGATTATTGCAAAAATGCACTGGAAGCCTTTAAGCAATTGAGCTCCCATAAAATTGACCTTATATTTCTTGATATTAACATGCCCGAAATTTCAGGTCTTGATTTTGCAAAAACCATAAATAGTGATGTAAAAGTGATATTTACCACCGCCTATCGTGAGTATGCAGTGGAAGGATTTGATTTAAAAGCTGTGGATTACTTATTAAAACCAATTCCTTTCGATCGTTTACTTCAGGCTTTAAACAAGTATTTTGAAGAAAATGTAGCTATTAAACATCAGGAGCCAATAGAATTTGAACAGGAGAAAACCGATTTTATCTTTGTAAGATCAGATCGAAAAATGGTAAGAATTAACTTTGCAGATATCCTTTATATCGAAAGCATTAGCGATTATATTAAAATACATCTTCAACAACAGTCTATTATAACCCGGGAAACCATCTCAAACATTGAATCAAAACTTCCAGCTAATGCCTTTATCAGAACACATCGATCATTTATTGTTTCGTTAAATAAGATAACTTCATTTACCAACGAATATGTTGAAATTGACAATAAGACTATACCTGTAAGTAGGAGTTACAAGGCTGATGTTTTAAGTAAACTGGAGCAATTTGATTGAATAAGCAACATTCTGGCAAATATTGTTTGTGTCCTATTTCAATATAAAAATACCTTTATATCATAAAATATCTGGTATTAGACCAGAAAATAGTAGCAATAATCAAGTTTGTATTGAGTTTCTTTTAAAACTGTTATAACTTGTAACTTTATTTTAACTAAAAACAATCAATTTTAAATGAGAAAATTTATTTTTTTTATGCTTTTGCTATGTCCATTGATTATGAAAGGGCAAGATTTAGAAGATTATTTATCAAAATATACTTCTGAAAATGGACAGCTGTATTTACAGCCATTTGCAAACGCATTTACAGCAGATTTAAATAGTGGATTATTTCACAACGCAAAGATCAAAAAGAAAGGTTTTCAGTTATACATAGGTTTGGTGTCGCAAGTGGCAGTTATACCTGGTAAAGCAAAAACTTTTACGGCTACTATCAACGATCCATCTTTTAGTAGTACTCCTATTACGGTAGAAGGAGCACCAACCATATTTGGTGCAAGCGAAGGTCCTTATGTAGAAAATAGTCAAACAGGATTAGGACAATATCTTCCAGGTGGTTTAGAAATGGATTATTTACCGCTTGCTATGCCGCAAATAACTTTAGGTTCACTTTTCGGAACAGACTTAAGTGCCCGTTATATTTCTATTCCCGTGGATGACTTAGGTGATGTGGAATTGTTTGGATGGGGTATCAGACACAGTGTAGATCAATACCTTAAAGTTCTTCCTTTGAGCGTCGCTGTTGGGTACTATCATCAATCGTTTAAGGTAGGTGAGTATATTGATGCTAAAACCAGTGTTTTCAATGTTCAGGCTAGTTACAATATTCCGGTAATTACTTTTTATGGTGGTTTAGGATTTGAAAGTGGTAATGTGGATGTGGAATATACCTACGAAGGTTCCGGAGACAATAATGGTGATAAAATTACATTTGATCTTGAATCAGAAGGAACTGTAAGAGCTACTATCGGTCTTTGCTTTAACCTTGGACCTGTGAAACTACACGGAGATTATAATTTAGCAAAACAAAATACTTTTGCTGTAGGTTTAGGTATTGGAATTAATCAGAAATAAAATAATAAAGATAAATTATGAGAAAATATAGTATCATTTTATTGTTAGCAGTATTGTTTACTGCCTGCGAAGAGAAAGATATAAAGTTATATCCTTCGTTTGAAGAAAGCTCTATAGTAAATGTAAATACAACAGGTGAGTTTGAAGAATATGCCACCATTTATGCCAGTCAGATTAATGATGCAGTTAATGATTTAGAATTGGAAGAAGATGGAGAGATTGAAAGTGTTGCAGTTGAAGGTATTTGGATGGTTGTAAAACCTCTAGCAGGAAATACAGCTGAATCAGCAACTGTTAATGTAACTATTAAATCAGGTGATCAGGATTATAAACCATTATTGAAAAATTATGTGGTTGAAATACCTACTGTTGAAACAACCTATTACTTTCCTGAATATTTAGATAAAAATGGTATAGCTTTATTAAAAGCCCGATTAAATAATATTGTTGTAGATGGCAATTTAACAGATGATATTGATTTAAAAGTATCAGGAAATACCTCTCCGGAAAACAGTACTGTGAAATTGGAAATTGAAATTTTCGTAAAAGGATCTGTTGTATTTGTTCAAACAGTAGAGTTGATCTAAATAAACTTTTCCATTAATAATATTCAAGCCGCTTGATCGTCGTTAGATGTTTTAGCGGTTTTTTTATGCTCCATATTTTGCCCTTGTTCAAATAGGGGTAGTGCTTTATTTTTTTCTGCATTAACAAATATTTAACTAAGATTTTCAAATGTCTTTTATTAATTAGTACCATTATTTTAAGATTTACCTGAAAATATGCTGTTTTTATGATATTAGTCATGATCTCATTGATATTTAGAGGGATTGCTCTTTTTGTTAACAAACATTAACAAAATATTTATAACTTCAAGTCACCCATTAAGCAAAAATTATTGTTATAAATAAAAGGGAAATAAAACCTTAATCATAAAGCACACGATTTGATAAAGAAATAATAGAAAACATATAGCATAAACCAATTTACAATGAAAAGGAAAATAGCATTTATTGCTTTATCCCTGATGATTATTTTGCAGGGAAGTGTTTGGGGGCAGATTCAGCAGCCGGCAAAGTGGAAAGTGAGTTTATCAGAAACAAAAGCTTCTGTTGGCGATAAAATAGATGTGGTATTCAGAGCTTCTATAGATCCAACTTGGCATTTATATTCAAATGACTTTGATCCTGATTTAGGACCAATCTTAATTACATTTCAGTTTGAAGAAAATGATTCTTATGCTAGGATAGGAGAGGTAAAGCCTATTAATGCACATAAAGAATATGATGAGATATGGCAAGGCGAAGTAAGCTATTTTGAAAATACAGCTGAATTACGTCAAACAATTGAAGTTAAATCTTTGCCATTAAATATTGCAGGTACTTTTGAATTCCAGTCATGTTCTGACAAAACAGGAATGTGTGTATTAGACGATGATGAATTTAACTTAAGCATAAAAGGTACTGCAAAACCTGTTCAGGAAGAAAAGGCTGTAGTTGAAAAAGAAGAGGTTAAAGAAGAAAAAGTAGTTTCAGTAGCAAAAGTAGAAACTACTCCTGTTGTTGAAGATAAATCAGTTAGTGCTGATGAAACAAAAGAAGAAGCTACTATTACCTCAGCTAAGAAAACAGTAACAAAAGGAAATCAAGCGCAAGAATCAGATTCTTTATGGATGTTATTTATCGTTAGCTTTTTAAGTGGATTGGCTGCGATCTTTACACCATGCGTTTTTCCAATGATTCCTATGACGGTAAGTTTCTTTATGCATAGCGATGAAAACAAAGCAAAAGCCAGATTTAAAGCTTTCTTTTACGGGTTCTCAATTATTGCTATTTATACCGTTATCGGTACCGTTGTTGCGGTGACTTTGGGAGCCAACTTTGCCAATTTCTTAAGTACGCACTGGATTCCTAATATCTTTTTCTTCTTGATATTTATGGTTTTTGCTGCATCATTTTTTGGAATGTTTGAAATTACAATGCCAAACTGGTTGGTTAATAAAAGTGTTTCTAACGAAGATAAAGGTGGCATTTTAGGTTCATTCTTTATGGCATTTACCTTAGTGTTGGTTTCATTTTCTTGTACAGGTCCAATTGTAGGGGCTATTTTGGTGGCTTCAGCAGGTGGTGAAGTTTTAATGCCAATTGTTGGTATGTTAGGCTTTTCAATTGCTTTTGCACTGCCTTTTACTTTGTTTGCAATATTCCCATCATGGTTAAATAACCTACCAAAATCAGGTGGATGGTTGAACTCAGTAAAAGTAGTACTTGGGTTTATTGAGGTAGCGCTTGGATTAAAATTCTTAAGTATTGCCGATCAAACTTATCATTGGGGAATTCTTGATCGTGAGGTATACCTGGCTATCTGGATTGTAACTTTTGCTATGTTAGGTTTTTACTTATTGGGCAAAATGAAATTCTCGCATGATAGTGATGTGGATCATATTAGTGTGCCTCGCTTGGGCTTATCGATAATTACTTTTGCATTTGTGGTGTATATGATTCCAGGATTATTCGGAGCTCCATTAAAGGCGCTTTCAGGTTATATTCCACCACAGGCAACTCAAGATTTCGATATCAATAAAATAGTTCGCGAAAATGCTGTTGTTTCAGGCTCAGCTGCTGTTGAAGCACACACAGCCAAGTATTCTGATTTTCTTCATTTACCCCACGGATTAAACGGGTATTTTGATTACGCAGAAGGATTGGCTGCAGCAAAAAAATTAAATAAACCGGTTTTTATCGATTTTACAGGTCATGGATGTGTAAACTGCAGACAAATGGAAGCTAATGTATGGTCTGATCCCGCAGTGTTAAAGCGACTAAAAGAAGATTATGTAATCATTGCATTATATGTAGATGACAAGACAGAATTACCAAAAGATGAATGGATCGTGTCAGAACGCGATGGAAAAACAAAAAAGACTTTAGGTAAGAAGAACGCAGACTTTCAAATTACGCGTTATGAGGTAAATGCTCAACCATATTATTGTTTATTAGACACTGAAGGTAATGATTTAGTTACACCACGTGCATATGATTTGGATGTAAATGCATTTGTAGAATTTCTTGAAGAAGGTAAAAAGAACTTCCATAATAAATAGATATTATCAGGGCAGGATAAAACATTATTCTGCCCTTTTAGTTTCTATGAAGTAATCAAATATATTAAGGTCTTTAGTTTATAACCAAAATAATAAGGTTAAACGTGCACAGATGTAGTTTGCAAGTATACTTAATTACCCAATCAGCAATTGAAGTGTAATTGAATTTATTTGTGAAATAACAGATGGCCATTAAAAGTAAATTTTAAAAAAGAGATGAAAAAAACGATGAAATTAGTTTTGTCAGGAATTCTTCTTTTACAAGGAGTATTTGTTTCTGCACAAAATACAACAACAATCCCTCTAGATTCGAGGGTTAGATACGGTAAGTTATCAAACGGATTAACTTACTACATTATGCATAATGAAGAACCAAAAGAAAGAGCTAGTTTATACTTTGTACAAAATGTAGGTGCTATTCTTGAAGAGGATTCTCAAGACGGTTTAGCTCACTTTTTAGAGCATATGGCTTTTAATGGACTAGAGCACTATCCAGGCAAAAGCATGCTAAATTATTTAGAAGCAAACGGAATTCAGTTTGGTCGTGATATTAATGCCTATACTGCACAAGATCAAACGGTATATAACCTAAGTAATATTCCTTCAACAAACGAAAATCTTTTAGATTCTGCTTTGTTGGTTTTACATGATTGGTCGGGAAGTTTACTTTTGGAGCCTGAAGAAATTGATGCAGAAAGAGGCGTTATTCGTGAGGAATGGAGAACCAGAAGAAACTCTCGTTTTCGTTTGATGTCACAAACTCGTCCATATATGTTAAACTTCTCTAAGTACGCAGAAAGAGATGTAATTGGATCATTGGATGTGATTAACAACTTTGAATACCAGGAATTAAGAGATTATTATCATAAGTGGTATCGTCCTGATTTACAAGCTGTAGTTGTAGTAGGAGATGTGGATGCCGAAAAAGTGGAGCAAACCGTAAAAGAAATGTTTTCGTCTATTCCTGCTAAAGAAAATGCTGCAGAGCGTGTTTTCTATCAGATAGAAGATACAAAAGAATTAGGCTATGTAGTTGCTAAAGATAAAGAGGCTCAAGGTGTTTCTATTAACTGGATTTTCAGACACGATCCTGTAACAGTTAAAGATGAAGCATACCAGCGTAATGATTTAGCAGAAACCATGCTAAGTTCTATGCTAAATAACAGGTTAGGGGAATTAACTCGTAAGCCTGATTGTCCAGCCTTAGGTATGGGTATTGGATTCTTTTCAATGACTCGTACAAAAGATGGTTCTTATATGTATGTTAGTCCTAAAGAGGAAAAAGAAAAAGAGGCTTTTAATTTAGTTGTAACAGAATTTGAAAGGGCTAAGAGATTTGGTTTTAATGAATCAGAGTTAGAACGTGTAAAAACTTCATTACTTCGTAGATATGAATCGTACGAAAAAGAATATGAAAAAGTAGATAATGAAACTTGGGCACAACAACTAGGTGATCACTTTTTAGAAGCTACTCCGTTTCCATCTCTTGAGTGGGAAATGAATTTTGCAAAAAAAACTATTCCAGCAATTACTTTAGAAGAGGTTACTGCATTATTAGATAATTTTACAAATATCAACAATAGTGTAATTACAATTACTGGACCTGATAAAGAGGATGTAGTATATCCAACAAAAGAGGAATTGTTAGCAGAAATTAAAACTGTTACAGAATCAGATCTTTCAGCTTATGAAGATGAGGCTAATGATAATCCTTTAGTTACAGATGAATTAACAGATAAAAAGATTGTTAAAGAGTCTACAATTTCAGCTACAGATGCCAAATTATATACACTTGAAAATGGTGCCAAAGTGGTGGTTTATCCTACTGAATTAAGTAAAGATGAAATTCTTTTTAGTGCATATAGTTTCGGAGGGATGTCTTTATTGAGTCAGGATCAACTTGAATCAGGTAGTCTTGCAACAACTATTGCAGGCATGTCTGGTGTGGGTGATTTTAATGCAGTTCAATTAAAGAAAAAACTGACAGGTAAATTGGCAAGTGTATCACCATCTCTAAGTACATTTACCGAAGGTTTTAGTGGTTCAGCTTCTCCTCAGGATTTTGAAACGATGTTACAGTTATTGTATATGAAGTTTACACATCCTCGTTTCGAGCAAGAAACTTTCCAAACTATCAAAGCTTCTATGACTAATCAGTTGTCGTTTATTGCTGCTGATAACAACAGAGCTTTTCAGGATACAATTGGTGTGTTAGAAAGCAACTACAACCCACGTAACATCTTATTCAATAAAGATTTTGTGGATCGCGTAGACTTTGAAAAAGCTAAAGCGATTTACCAGGATCGTTTTCAAGATGCAGATGACTTTACTTTCATCTTTGTTGGAAATATTGATTTAGATAAAGACCTTCCTTTAATCACTAAATATATTGGTAGTTTAAAATCAACAGATCGTACTGAAAACTGGGTAAACCACAATATAAAACCAGCTAAAGGATATACAAAACGTGTACTTGAAAGAGAAATGGAATTTCCTAAGGCTACTGTTTATTATTCATTGGTTAATGATGTGGATTACAGTCTTGAAACCAGAACTTATGTAAGGGTTATTTCTGAATTATTAAGCAAAAGATACTTAGAGACCATTAGAGAAGAAGAAGGTGGTAGTTACGGAGTAGGAGTTCGTCCTTCAATTTCAAAACGAGCATACGAGCATGCAAGTATTACCATGAGCTTCGATTGTGATCCTGAGAAGAAAGATAAACTTATTGAGATCATGAAAAATGAGATTGATAACTTGGTGAAGAATGGTGTTAATGTTGATGACCTTAAAGAAATCAAACAAAACTATTTAAAGAGCAGAGAAGAGTCTGAAAATAAAAATGGTTTTTGGTTAAGTGTTATTCAAGGATCATTGGTTAATGATGAGCCTATCACAGATACCGAAGGATTTAATAAAATAGTGAATGAATTAAGCCCTAAAAGCGTTCAAAAATTCGCTAAAAAATTATTTAAAGGTTATGACTCAGTAGAGGTGATTATGGTTCCTGAAAAGGAATAAAAAGAGACATATTAAGTTAGATTAAAATGGTGTGGGGTTCTGGTTTTCCAGAAACCTACACCATTTTTTTTTCCACCATATTAAACCTTTTCATTTCTAAATGAGCGAAAAATATACAAGCTGCCAATAAACTCTCCTCCTGTTTTAGGAGGAGTACTCGAGGAACGAGGGGGAGGTGGTTTTATAACTCAATAGCTAACATTATAAGTTTGCAATTCTTTTACAACTCTATTTTCCAAATGGAATTACAATGCCTATTATTGGAAAAATCAAGGTTGAATTTGAATCTGAACTTAATGGAACGAGGAAAATATAATCCATGGATATGCGTTTCCAGACGTTTCTACCACCAAAAGACATCAATACATCTCCATGAGGAAATATATAGTTTTCAGAAATAAAATATCCACGATTCGTAATTCGTTTCATTCCGCTAAAGTTATAAACCGGTGATTTAGACCAATTGTTTCCTGAGAATCCATAGGAAATCCCAAATGAAACATTATTATCCCTGGTTCCTATGGTTGATGTTCCGTATAATAAGCCATATTTATTGGACTCTTCAAATAATATGGTTCCCAATAATGCACCAATCCCAATATTAAACTGATCCTTTTTAATAGGAATAGATACTTTAGGAGCTACCATAAAAGGTGTAGGAGCCCCATCGAACATAAACATAGGTATGACAGTAACTCCTAAAGAAAAATGATCCGTAATGCCTGCAGAAAAGTGATTCCAGAATACATAGATATTCTGATAATAACCTTCTCCTTTTTTTAATCCATATCCGTTGGGAGCCCAAAAATATCGTGATGATTGAGGATTTGGAAACCAGAATTTTCCTTCTTTAATGCGATCTGCAACTATCGTTTCTCTTTTTTTGATATCTTTTTTCTGAATGGTTACTTCACCGTAAGTGGTGCTCATCAACTTAATGGATAAATCATCTTCTTCAATAATTTTTCCAAAAAACTCATTGCCTTCAACTGTTTCAATATGAGTTAATGTAGAATCTTTTTCTTGTTCCTGGCCAAATGTAAAACCAAAAAGAAAGGCAAAGATGATCATGCATAATATAGTTTTCATGGCTTCGGTATTTTATATATTAAATGTATTGAAAAAGCTGTGTTGCATCAATGGAGTGTAGGCCTTAATTATTGTGTTACACGCTGATAGGAATAAATAAATGAATTAAAAATTGCAAGATACAGCTCTGCTTCTAGTAAAACTTGCAATAATTACTACAACTCATGATATTATTGTTTTTAATTGCAATATGTGCAAAATAGAGAAGTGTATTAGAAATTTTTTTTGAACCAACCCTTCTTAAAATAACTTCATATTCTATCTTGATGATGAAATTTTAATATTAGGGGTGTACGGTGTATGCATAACAAAGAATTATTTATCTTTATTGAATAATTAAACTCAAAAGGAGAATTTTCTCCAATAACAAAAACACTCAAATGAAGAAGATAATTTTAAGTGCCCTTGTGGCTATTTTAATTCTGGCTTCTTGTCAGGAACAAAAACCGACCTTTACACTAACCGGAAAGTTGAATAATAATGGTGAAAAAACATTAGTAGTTAATGTTTTAGATGGTAAAGATTTTAATGCATTAGATACTTTGGTAATAACAGATGGTGTTATCAACTACTCAACAACACTTGAATCTCCATTATTAATGGTAATTGGTGAGGATAAAACCAGAAATTCAGTTAGCTTTTTCGCTGATAATTCAGCATATACAATCAGTGGTAGTGTGGATAGCTTAAACGTGGCTTCAATTACCGGAGGTTCAGCTTACGACTTATATAAAGGAATTACCGACTCAGAAAAACGTATTGCAGAAGTAAGTCGTGAACTAAGACCAAAATTTGCAGCTGCAAATCAAGCAGGAGATACCGCAAAAGCTAACGCCATTTATGAGGAATATATGGCTGAGGCACAAAAAGTGGATGATATTAAATCAGAAATGGTAAAAGCTAATCCAACTTCACCAGTGTCAGCTTTTGTGGTGTACAATATGTACCGTCATGGGTCACTTGAAGAGATGAAAGAAGGCTTGGCAAAATTAGATTCTTCATTAGTTTCAAATGCTTATTATAAAGCTTTAATGGAACGTGTTTCAGTACTTGAAACTGTAGCGGTAGGTAAAGAAGCTCCTGAATTTACTCAAAATGATGTTGAAGGAAATGCTGTTTCTTTATCTTCATTTAAAGGAAAGTATTTGTTAGTTGATTTCTGGGCTAGCTGGTGTGGTCCTTGTCGCGGCGAAAATCCAAATGTGGTTAAATTATACGCGGATTATAAAGACAAAGGATTTGATATTTTAGGTGTGTCTTTAGATCAAAAGAAAGATGCCTGGTTAAAAGCTATTGAAGAAGATCAATTGACATGGAATCATGTATCAGACCTAAAAGGTTGGGGAAATGAAGTCGCTCAACTTTATGGAGTATCAAGTATTCCTCATACAGTTTTACTGGATAAAGAAGGTAAGATTATTGCTAAAAACTTAAGAGGAGAGGAGTTGAGAGCAAAAATTGCTGAGTTACTAGACTAAATAAAACTTCATATATTATAAAAAGGCGGATGGTGATCTGAAATGATTATTATCCGCTTTTTTTGTTCGTTTATTTTCCTATTCATAATCCGGCAAATATAGTAAACAGGTATACTCAAGTAGGGACCTGGTACAGAACAGATCCGTAGCAAAAATGGATACAGTACTGATAATCTTTACAAATAATATACTAATTACACACTTAATATTCACTCCACAGTGAGGCAGATGTGAGCTAATAGTGAAGGAATAGTGAGCCAATAGTGAGTGACATCCGCAGTTGTTACGACCTTGTTAGGTTCCTGGTCCGTAACAGGTATAAGCTTATAATGTATTTATTTTTTAAAACCTTGCGCAGATTCTTTAGCTAGATTATGACAATGGCTTTGTTCCTTATGACCGATATGACCTTTGATCTACTTAAATTGCATGATTTTTCCATTGCATAATTTGTCCGTTTCTTGCCATAGTTTTGCAAACTTTACCTTTTTGCCATGAGCTGTTTGCCAGTCATTAAGTTTCCAAAAATGAATCCATTGCACCAAACCTCTGATAACATATCTACTGTCGGTATAAAGTTGTATTTTATCGATATTGTGGAGTTGCTCCAATCCTTTTTTTACAGCAAGTAGTTCCATTAAATTACTACTTCCTTCTTTAAAAGAATAGCTAAAAGCCTCCTGAACTCCATTGGTATCCTCAATAATACCTCCAATACCAGAATGGCCAGAAGGACTGTGAAATGATCCATCCGTATACAGCTTGTAAAATCCGTTTGATTCCGTTTGTTTTGGAGTTATGATAAGATCATCATGTCTTCGGTCTACTTGAATAATGCCAGAGAAGTCAGCTTCCTTAATAAACGGAAAACCATCAATAAAAACACAATGTATGGTGTGTCCTACAGTTAATGTTCCTTTAAGTGCAGAACTGATGACTTTATTAAATTGAAAAGTATTGTTAAGGATAGCATCCGATAAGTTATTTCTATGGCAGAAAACAATAGATTTATTATCGTAGTAATACGATAATTCATTGCTTTCAATACCATCTGAAACCACGCATTTGAAATTTGATTCGTGTACAGCAGTAATATTTATGGAAAATCGATAGGATTTCAACTTGCATTATTTTGCAAGACAAGTTACTAAATGATATTTTAATCGAACACAGGATAATAAGAAAAGGGTAGTGACTCTTGTTTAAATCACTACCCTTATTAATTATTGATATGATATGCTGTTATATCAGTTTAAAACATTAAATCAAATTTCCAACTCTCCAGCCTTCACCTGTTGCTTCTGGTATAATAGCCGGATCTTCACTGTCGCCAATATTATATAGCTCTGGAACTTTGCCTTTGAGGTTATTATAAAGCGTTTTGTTTGGAGATACACCAATAGGTAAAATATGATCTGCTTCTAAAAGTTTTTCCTCACCGTTTTTTGTTTTTATTACGAGCCCTTTTTTGTTGACCGCTATTAGTTTCACACTGGCGTGCATCTCAACTCCTTTTTTATTGAACCACAAGAATAGGCGATTCTTTCTTTCCGGAGCAAGTAATGCACCAAGTTCATTACCTTCTTCCACAATAATGGCTTGTCGGCCTCTTTTAACTAAGAATTCTGCCAATTGGCAACCATATATTGAACCTCCAATAATCACCACTTTTTTGCCAATTGGTTTCCAGAATTTCTTGCCCTGAGGAACAAATAAATTCAGTGATTTATTCAATGTTGCCGGACTAAAATAACGAAGGAAGAATTTACCTATAGCATATAATTCAGATGACTTGATCACATTTGATCCATTCATTCCCGGTATATCAGGATATGTTGGTTGAGCACCAGTTGCTAATACCAAAGCGTCAGGCTTTTCCTTTAAAATTGTAGATTCATCTAGGGTAGTACCCTTATATACTTTAACATTAAGCTTTTGTAGTTGAGTTTCAAAGAATTTATATATCTCAGGAACCTTTTCAATTTCAACACCTTTTATGGTTGCGGCAAGAGGCAGGTTACCCCCAAGTAAATGGCCATTATCATAAAGGCTTACATCATGTCCTTTAATTGCTGCTACACGTGCCGCCTGCATACCTGCCGGACCACCACCTGCAACTACTACTTTTTTCTTAACAGTAGCTTTTTCAATATCGTATTTATCAGTTCCAAAAGAGGCATTAATACGGCATTGACGAGGTTTATTATACAACTTATTACAATTTCCGCATAAAGTACAAGGTTGAATATCTTCTTTTCTTCCTTGTTTAATTTTATTTGGATATGCTGGATCAGCGAAAATTTTTCGGTTGATGCCAACTAAATCTACTTTACCTTCAAGAAGCGCTTTTTCTCCCGAATCAGCATTTAAACCACTGGTTGTTAAAACTGTAATTTTATTAGTCGCTTTTTTTATGGCGGCTGCTGAAGGAAGGTTTATCATGGCTCCGTTATATCGCCATTCCATTTCTTTGGGTAAATCCTTTTTGTCAAAACACAGTTCGGGATACCATAAAACTTCCTGATTGTATGATCCTTGGTGGTGGCCTACAATATGAGTTCGTGCATGGAGTATATCAACTCCTATATTTTCAAGGTGTTGAGCAATTTTAATTCCTTCTTCAAGCGTAATTCCTTCATTACCTAAGCCATATTCATAGGCATTGATAATCACCTGAACCGGGAAATCTTCACCACAACGTTTTTTGATACCTTTAACCACATTATCAAGAAACCGCATGCGGTTTTCTATATTTTGCGGTCCGTACTCATCATCTCTTTTGTTCCAAAAACGCGACATGAAAGTATGAAACAGGTGATCAGCTCCTGCATTAATTTCAACGCCATCAAATCCACCTGCTTTTAATCGGTATGCTGAACTGATAAACCGCTCCGTTGTTTCTTCAATTTCCTCAATGGTCATTGTACGTGGAGGTTCTTCCTCATGAACATCGTAGTTGGAATAAGCATTTATGGATGATGCGGCAAGGCGTGGAGCTATAAAGTTGTATTCCTTACCCCAGGGTCCTCTGTGATATAGTTGCATAAAGCATTTGCAATCATCCTGATGGAGCACCTTGGCAAGTTCTTGTATATCTTTAATATTTTCGTCACTGTCAATTCGTAGCCGGCGATCTCCATCATCAAGTAAAGGCCATTCCATGGCAGGTGTTTCCACAACTACTAAACCAGCACCACCTTTGGCAACGGCACCATAAAAGGCTTTTGCAATGCTACCTACACGGCGTTTTCCTGAATTAAAAAAATAGGTTTGAGCGGCTGTTTTTACAATACGGTTTTTTAATTGAAGCTTACCGATTTCGTAAGGTTCAAATAATTTTTTGTAATGGTTGTTTGTCATTATAATGCGTTCTGTCTGTTATATAAGGTATTTGACAATAAAGTCTTTACAGCTTTTCAAATTCATATTATAATTTAATATGCAGTAAAAATTACAGTAAACCCGGAATAGGAATACTGGGTCAATTTTATTTTTGAATGTATACTTAGAAGTATGTCTTTGAAAAGTGCATGATTTATGGACGATAAATATACAAACAATGAGCATAAAATAATTGTGATTAACGCAAGAAGGGTTAAATTAAAAACAATTAATTTTTGAAATGTGGCTTTTTCCTTAGATTTGTGGATATTAAATATTTTCGATTAAAATAAACATCATGTATAAAAGAGTCTTACTTAAGCTAAGTGGCGAATCACTAATGGGTGATCAAAGTTATGGAATAGATAATGAACGTTTGGAAGAATATGCTCAGCAAATTAAAGAAATTGTAGAGTTAGGTGTACAAGTTGGAATAGTGATTGGTGGTGGAAATATATTTCGCGGTTTAAGTGGAGCTGCCAAAGGTTTTGATCGTTACCAAGGCGACCAAATGGGAATGTTGGCAACCGTAATTAATAGTTTAGCACTTAAGTCATCTTTGAATAACAATGGTGTTAAAGCTCGGGTGTTAACAGCAATAAAAATGGAGCCTGTGGGCGAATTTTATTCTCAGCCTAAAGCTATTGAATGTCTTGAAAATGGGGAAGTAGTTATTTTATCAGCAGGAACTGGAAATCCATATTTTACTACAGATACAGGTTCTTCGTTAAGAGGTATTGAAATTAAAGCAGATGTAATGCTTAAAGGTACTCGTGTTGATGGTGTTTACACTGCTGATCCTGAGAAAGATCCTACAGCTACTAAGTTTGATGAGATTACCTACGACGAAATCTATAACAGAGGCTTAAAGGTGATGGATTTAACAGCCACAACGATGTGTAAAGAAAACGATTTGCCAATTATTGTTTTTGATATGGATACTCCGGGTAACTTGATAAGAGTAATAAAAGGGGAGAAGATTGGTACATTGGTTAGAAACTAAAGTTTCCAAAACTCTTTTAAAATATTAGTTTCGAGGGGGATGGGTATGATATTTAAACCACCTTCCCCTCATACTTCGGGTACTCCTCCTTCTATGTTGTAATCCAAATTATTTATAAGTTTTTTACTCATTTATAGTGAATTATGTTTTCAAAATCTTTTCTTCGGGCAATACGGAGCAAGAAGGTCTTCTTTCCTTGGCAAAGGAATAAGGGGTTCGACACCCTTTATTCCTTTAAAAAGAATCCTTGCGTCGGTATAAAACTATCGCCGTCGGTTTCTTCCTTGGCTTAATAAATTTGATCTATAAAAACAACCTTCTATTAACGGACATTTAATAAAGCCGCATTTCTATACTAATTTTTACAGATAAGAGCTGAAGCCTTTAAAAAACAGACACCATTAAGGGCTGCAGGAGGAGTAAATCAGTCTTCTTATTCCTTGGATGCTTTTATAATCAAATTTATTTTGTTGACTATACAATTGCTTTAACATATTCTTGTTCGTTCTTAATTACAAATCTTATTCTATTTAATAACTTTTTTGCTATTCTTATTATTGCATCTGATCCTTCCATTCTATTCCTTAATTCTAAATACTTTAATGTCAGAGCTGGATCATGCCTTATTGCAATCCAAGATGATTCTACAATTGCTGCACGCAATGCCTTATTTGATCTTTTTGTTATATTTCCTACTTTTTCATTTTCTCCAGAAGAATTTGTAGTTGGAACTAAACCGATATAAGAACATAATCTATCTAAATTTTTAAATCTGTTTATTGTTACTAATTCTGTAATAATCGTTAATGCTGTAATTAATGCTATTCCTGGTATGGTTCGTAATAGATTTATTAGCTTTGAATAACTAGATTCTTTACTTATTTTCCTTAGTTCTCTATTAATTCTTAGTCATTTTTGTCGTAAAAATCCTGCAGTTTCCAGCATTTCGCTTATTACCATCGTTCCTTGTTCTGTTGATAAAATAACCGTGCTTAACCAATCTGAAAACTTCTTTGACCAGTGTTTAGATGGCCCACTCAACTCTATAGGTATATTAATTCCTGAATAATATAAATATGATTTTATCCTATTCTTTTGTCTTCCTAAATCATTTACTGTAGTTTTTCTATATCTAACTAAACTTCTTAATTCTTCAACTGATAAAGGTGGAATATAAATTTCTTCCAAAGCCTTATTTTTTAATAATCGTGATAACTTTCTGCTATCTCTTCGATCTTCTTTTTGCTTTCTCTCTTTATCTGTTGTTGGGATATCTGCTGGGTTTACTACTATATTTTTTATACCCTTTGATAACAACTCTCTATGAGTACTAAAACCACAGAACCCAGCTTCATAAACAGAATAATAATTCCCTTCAGGAAAATGCTTCTCTAGATATTTCAACAATAATGTTGCACTTGGATCTTGTGAAAATGTTTTATACAAAATTTCATCTGCCATAATGGATATTACCCAACTTTTCAAATGGACATCTATTCCGATATAAATATTTTGTCCTTTAAAACTTAATGATTTACCTTTCGTTTGCATAAGCTTCGTGTTTTGGTAATTAGAATTCTTTTCTTCATATCTAATTTAGAAAACTTTAGAAGCTTATGCATTACTCTTATTACAAACATACAGCCTTTTGAAGGAGGAGAGTTGATTTACAGCACTTATATTTGTTACTCTCCTAAGATAAATGGTTTTCATTACAATACTCCCCGCCTTAATAAGGAGGGGTGGCAGATTAGAGGCACGAATATCTGACGGGGTGGTTTAAATTCAAATTATTTATATTTAAGATGATAAATAAAAATCTTAAATTATGGATCATAATAAACCAAACCTTAAGCAAAGAAGAAAATACCTACGAAATCATTTAACACCAGCAGAAGCTACACTCTGGAAATTCTTAAAATCAAAACAAGTCAATAATCTAAAATTTCGACGGCAACATTCGGTTGATCATTATATCCTGGATTTTTATTGTCCAGAATTAAAATTGGCTATAGAATTAGATGGGGACTTTCATTTCTATAATCAAGAGTCTGATATCAAAAGAGATCAGTATCTACGTAATCTTGGAATAACCATATTAAGATTTGAAAATAGGATGGTTTTTGAACATTTAGATGTTATAATTAGAGAAATAAAGGAGGTCAATAATCGTACTTTATAAACCACCTCCCCCTCGTTCCTCGGGTACTCCTCCTAAAACAGGAGGAGAGTTGATTTACAGCACTTAGTATTTGTTACTTTCCTAAAAGAAATGGTTTTCATTACAATACTCCCCACCTTAACAAGGAGGGGTGGCAGATTAGAGGCACGAAAATCTGACGGGGTGGTTTATAAGTCAAATTATTTATATTTAAGATGATAAATAAAAATCTTAAATTATGGATCATAATAAACCAAACCTTAAGCAAAGAAGAAAATACCTGCGAAATCATTTAACACCAGCAGAAGCTACACTCTGGAAATTCTTAAAATCAAAACAAGTCAATAATCTAAAATTTCGACGGCAACATTCGGTTGATCATTATATCCTGGATTTTTATTGTCCAGAATTAAAATTGGCTATAGAATTAGATGGGGACTTTCATTTCTATAATCAAGAGTCTGATATCAAAAGAGATCAGTATCTACGTAATCTTGGAATAACCATATTAAGATTTGAAAATAGGATGGTTTTTGAACATTTAGATGTTATAATTAGAGAAATAAAGGAGGTCAATAATCGTACTTTATAAACCACCTCCCCCTCGTTCCTCGGGTACTCCTCCTAAAACAGGAGGAGAGTTGATTTACAGCACTTAGTATTTGTTACTTTCCTAAAAGAAATGGTTTTCATTACAATACTCCCCGCCTTAATAAGGAGGGGTGGCAGAAATGAGGTACGAATATCTGACGGGGTGGTTTAAATTCAAATCAAATAGCCATATATATGTAAGTTATTGTGCAAGAAACAAGACATAAAAAAGGCCGTAACAATCTACTTTGAAACGGCCTTTTTTCCCTTAATGAAATTATGATTTACTAAAATCCTTCATCATCCATTCCACCTCCTTCATTACCGCCATTTCTGCGTTTTTGCATGAAATTGTTTAGACGATAGCTTAGTGTGAATGAAACAAAAGGAGACTTTCTTTCCCATTTTTGATAGTTATAAAAATTATCATCTTCTGTAATAGATACTCTGTTTGCTGTTCCAAAGATATCTCTTACCTGAACCACTGCCGACATCTTACGATCCAGAAAATCCATCCTTACCGCACCGTTAAGAGCATAATATTCTTTGGTTTCTCCTTGTGAAGTTACCGTAGGACTGTTGTAATCCCCGTTTAACTGTAGCTGTATCTTTTTAATAATTTTGAAAGTATTGTTTAATCGAGAACTCCAGTTAAATGAAGTATTGTCATAAGACCTCCCGTTCATTGTTCCTTCAACTTTGTAGTTGTAAAGGTTACCCATTAAATTTACTTCCCACCATTTAAATAATGGTACATTATAAGTAGCATCCATACCTAAAGAGTAATCAGTACCTACGTTTGCAAATGAAGTCATTAAAATACCCTCCTGATAAACGCTTTGAATACGTTCAACTTTGTTATGTGTGATACGATAATAACCTTCTAATGATAATTGAGATTTATCCCATTTTTTTAAGAATCCCAACTCCATGGCATCAATATATTCAGGATCAATGCCGGGATCACCCATACGAACATTATACATGTCTTCCCAGGTAATAAATGGCTCAAGGAAGTATCCACGTGGTCGGTCAATACGTCGTGAGTAACTGGCCATTATCTGATTGTTAGCAGGTAATTGATATGACAGATGAACGGTAGGGAAGTAGTCCCATCGATCAATTGTAAACTCTTGATTGTCTTGATTATTTGTGATATCTCTTTTGGTGTATTCACCTCTTAAACCAATCTGATAACCCAATTTTGCGTATTCACCGTTGTAAATAGTGTAAAGAGCGTAAATATTGCGTTTGTAATTAATGGCGTTACTTCGGTCAGCTTGAAGCTGAAAATCGTTGATATTGGTATCAAAAAGTGATAATGAAGTAATGTCATCACTGTTGCTTGATCTTCCCTGAAAACCTGCTTCAAAACGATCTTTAGCTCCGATAGGTTTAGTATAATCAATTTTAAGTTCATAGCGTTTTGAAGGTCCATCCTCAGTGGTATATGTTCCTGATGATGCTGTAGCACTATTGTTTTCGTATAGCCTGTTTTTATTGTCTTCTTCACCATCACGATAACGATAGTTTAATTGGGCAGATAATTCATGACCTTCCTGTTCAAACTTTTTTTGGTAATTACCAGTTAAAGAATAGTATGAACCACCTCTGCCAGATTCACTTTCATTATCTTCTATTTTGGTGTCAGACTCAGGTATGGTAGTTGTAGTATACAACTGGCTTGATTCACCTTCCATATCATATTTTCCTGTTCTGATACCAAAAGAAAAATAGTCACTTTCTGAGATATCCCAATCCAGTCCGGCACGAAAACTTCCTCCATTAAAACTACGGTCGTTGTCTCCATACGATTTTTGGATGGTTGTTATTCCTTCTGAAGTTGTCTGTCTTTCAGAATAAGACTCGCCCGGGAAAGGACGTTCATTATAGTCACCACCCACATAAAAATTAACATCTTTTTTACGCCAGTTTAGTAATACATCACCACCGTATTGTCCGAATTTACCCGCTTTTAGGTTAATTAAACCCTGAACACCTTGCATGCGATTCTTTTTGGTAATGATATTAATGATTCCGCCGGTTCCGTCAGGCTGATATTTTGCTGATGGATTGGTAATGATTTCAATATTTTCAATGGTTGATGCGGGCGTTTGTCTTAAAGCATCAGAAGGATCTAAAACCGTTGGTTTACCATCGATAAGTACAGTAAAACCTGTACTTCCTCTAAGAGAAACATTACCTTCAATATCCACACGTATTGATGGCACATTTTCTAAAACTTCAACAGCAGATAGTGAAGCTGAGGTCATTTGTTTTCCTACACTAACAACCTTCTTGTCAATTTTAAATTCAACCGATTGACGTTCAGCAACAACTTCTACTTCATCCAGGTTTTTAGAGTTGGATCCCATAATGATATCGCCCAGGTCAACTACACCACGTTTTTTATCAACGACGATATCATCGTATCTTTTATCATCGTAACCCAAAAAAGAAACCACAATGTAGAACTCACCGGGTTCAAGGTCTTTAATCTTAAATTCACCGTTTTCGTCACTGATTGTACCGGTTACAACAGAATCATCTGCTTTTTTATAAACCGCTACAGTAGCATACTCTACAGGTTTCTTGGTTTTTCTATCGGAAACTTTTCCCTTTACAACTTTTTCTTCTCCAGCATTTTCCGGATCGCTGGCATATACACTGGAAAGTGCCAGGAGCACCCCCATTAAAATCATGGATAATTTTATCTTCATTGTTTCTAGTTCTTTCTATTTTATCAGACGTTAAAGAATTTTTAATCCTTCGGTAAAAATGTCCTTTAGTAAACTTTCTTTAGTATAAAAGTGAAATACACCCTGTAAAGTTTAATAGAATTGAACGAAAACCGTGTTAATACGATGTTAACGCTGGAAAAGGGTAGGTATCAAGGATAAAGGTTAAAGTTGAGAAAGGGAATAAGTTTATTAACAAAGAGCATGAAGCTTAGGAGATGAAATACAATTAATTGAAGAATGTGAAAAAACTAAAAAGAGCCATTTCTAAGTAAATAGATAATGGCTCTTCAGTATTTTATGATAAAGTATCACTATTAACCGACTAAAGTCTGGATATTAAAAATTATCTTCTGTAACGCCCATAAACAGGGCATTCGTTTTTTAATTAAAAATCAGACCCCATTCCAAATCAACTTCAATTGTCCAGGGGATCCGCTAATTTGCTTTGTAAAGCTTCTATTCTTATTTCGCAATAGTTCTGTCAATTCAAGCATGCTAATCAGGTGTATCCTTACTAAAGACGCAACTACAGAAAATGCTTTCTTTGTTTGGGCCTTCTTCTGTATTACAGTCATTAAAAGCTGAGCGATTAATGTGCACCAAACCTGGGTTCGGATTGCATTCTCGTTCTCACCATAGAAGTAGTGAAGCTGAAAGTTCTGCTTCATCTTTTTGAAAAGCAGTTCTATACCCCAACGCTTCTTGTATAAAAATGCCACTTCTTCTGCTGATATTTCAAAATTATTGGTTAAAAACTCAAAATAACGATTCCGATCATCTTGGTAAGCCACTTTTCTAAGTCTTATAGTCTTCTTTATTTTATATTGCTTCCCTCCATCTTCGTTTTCTGGATAGTATTCCAACTCTATGGTCTGATCTTTTAGGACTTTGGCGACACCTTTCTTTTTATATCCAGTCTTATGTGTTTCTATAATTGTGTAAACTGCATTTTTCTTTAAACGGGTTACAAAATAGACTTGCTGATGAGTCCATAAAGCAAACTGATGATAATAGTTGTAGGCCTTATCAAAAACGATCATGCTATGCGATATTAACTCTAGGCTTTTAAGAAAGTTTTTGTCATGTACCTTAGCTGCTGTAACTTTTACGAACCTCCCTACTGATTGTACGGCATCAATAAGCATATGGACTTTGAGCCCACCCTTCTTCTTGCCATCACCTTTGGGGTTTCTTCCCACTCCTTTAAGAACATCACTAAACAATCGGATGGTTGTTGAATCAATCAACAAAACCTCTTTAAAAGTCAGTCCATAAGTCCGGCTGTCCGACAAAAAAGTTTGGTATTTCTTAACCAGATCAAAATATAACGACTCGAAAAAGCGGTTGTCTCGATTACGCAATCCATCACCAGCAGTACTTTTAGCCGGTGCTTTTTCCAGACCTAAATGATTCAATTTTCCGCCCAATGCACGCATTCCTTCACAGATTTCAGTCATTGAATCGCAACGACTAAATATTCCAAACAGCATGGTAATAATATGCGTTTGGGTCTTGAATGCCTTGTAATAGCGGTCGCTATTGTGTTGCTTAATTAAGGATGGTATGTCTACTACTTTTAACAAATCTATTATCTGTTTGAATATCGGCTGACCGACAAATTTTATTTCACTATTTTTGCTCATGTTGTAAAAAGTTTCGCAAAATCAATTTACAACTTTGAGGGGAAACCGAAAGGGACTACCCTCTTTTATTTTTTACTCGGTCACTAGTGATAAAGTATAATTAATGTGCCTCATGCCAGTTTGATCCAATACCCATATCAACGGATAAAGGCACTGATAACTTGCAGGCATTTTCCATACCCTTTTTCACAATATCTTTTATTTGGTCTAGTTCATTTTTATCCACATCAAAGTTCAATTCATCATGTACCTGAAGAATCATCTTTGATTTTAACTGTTGTTGATCCAGTTCTTTTTGAATATGAACCATCGCCATTTTTATAATATCAGCTGCAGTACCCTGTATTGGTGCATTGATGGCGTTTCGTTCAGCCATACCTCTCACAACTCCATTTCTGGAATTAATGTCAGGTAAGTTTCTTTTTCGGCCAAATACAGTTTGAACATAGCCTTTATCACGGGCTATTTCGATGCTCTTGTCCATATATTCTTTAACCTGCGGGAAGTTTTCAAAATAGCCATCAATAAGCTCTTTTGCTTCACTTCTGGATATGTTTAGCCTTTCTGCCAAACCAAAGGCTGATATGCCATAAATAATACCAAAATTGGCTGTTTTTGCTTTTCGTCTCATATCAGCGGAAACTTTCTCTAAAGGCACCTTGTATATTTTAGCAGCAGTTGCCGCATGAATATCTTCGCCATTATTAAAGGCATTTAATAAATGCTCATCCTGACTTAGGTGTGCCATTAAACGTAATTCAACCTGAGAGTAGTCGGCAGATAAAAATACATGCTCAGCATCGCTGGTAATAAAGGATTTTCTTATTTCTCTACCATCTTCATCACGAATTGGAATGTTCTGAAGGTTGGGATTTGTACTACTTAAACGGCCGGTAACTACCATAGCCTGGTTATAAGTGGTATGAATTCTGCCAGTTTGCGGATTTACCAAAGCAGGTAGGGCTTCTACATATGTACTTAATAGTTTTTTCAATCCCCGGTAATCCAGTATCTTATCAACTATTTCGTGTTTGCCTTTTAGTTTATTAAGTGTTTCCTCATTGGTACTGTACTGACCCGATTTTGTTTTCTTGGCTTTAGCATCAATTTTCAGGTGTTCAAATAAAATTTCACCAACCTGTTTTGGGCTGGCAATATTAAATTCTTTACCAGCTATTTCAATAATATCAGTTTCGAGTGTAGCAATTCGTTCCTTAAGCTTAACAGCAAATGCATTTAGCTCATCAACATCTAACTTAACGCCTGTAGCCTCCATTTCGGCCAAAACTAATAGTAATGGCATTTCAGTTTGATAAAAAAGATCCTCTAATCCCGATTCTTTTAATTTAGGTTCCAAAAACTTCTTTAACTGCAAAGTAATGTCTGCATCTTCAGCGGCATATTCTTTGGCTTTTTCTATTTCAACTTGTCTGAACGAAAGCTGATTCTTTCCTTTCTTACCTATTAATTCTTCAATCTTTACTGGAGAATAACCAAGGTAAGTTTCTGCCATAAAATCCATGCTGCTTTTTAATCCTGGTAAAGCCAGATGATGCGCCACCATAGTATCAAAGATCTGTCCTTTTACATTGATATCGTATTTCTTTAGGACCAGAATATCATACTTGAGGTTCTGACCAATTTTAAGAATTTTTTCATCTTCTAAAACCAGTTTAAAACGATTGATGATTTCTTGTGCTTTATCTTTGCCTTCAGGAATAGGAACATAGTAAGATTCGTGTTCCTTCCACGAAAAAGAAATGCCTACCAATTCAGCTGATATTGCATCCAGTCCTGTTGTTTCAGTATCAAAACAATATTCCTTTTGAACACTTAGTTCAGCAGCCAAAGATGCATAAGCTTGTTCGTTATCAACCAAATAATAGGTGTGATCCACATCATTAATTGTTTTGAAAGTAGAAGTAATTCCAGGTGCTTCAGTAACTTGTGGCTGACCAAATAAATCACCTTGCATTGCAGGTGCTGCCTGAGTGGTAGGAGCAGGGGCGCCAAAACGAGGGATCATACTCTTAAACTCTAACTCTTCAAGTAATGGGAATAATTTATCTTTGTCCGGTTCACACACCTTTAGATCTTCCTCATTAAACTCAATCGGAACTTCTCTGCTAATCGTTGCTAGTGTATATGATAATTCAATTTGTTCCTTAAAATTAACCAGATTTTCTTTACGTTTCCCCTTAAATTCGTCAATCTTTTCGTAAATACCTTTAATACTTTTGTATTTTCCTATGATGTCTTTAGCTCCCTTTTCACCAATGCCGGGGCAGCCAGGAATATTATCAGAAGCATCACCTTGTAAGGCAAGTATATCAATAACCTGAATAGGTTCTTCTATACCAAATTTTTCCTGTACTTCAGGTATACCCAGGATGTCCATGCCACCACCTTTGCTTCGGGGCTTATACATTTTTACATGATCCGATACCAATTGCGCATAATCTTTATCCGGCGTCATCATGTAAACCTCAAAACCAGCTTTTTCTGCCATTAAGGATACCGTTCCAACTACATCATCTGCTTCAAAGCCCATTACTTCTAAAACCGGAATATTTAAGGCTTCTAATAGTTGTTTGATATATGGAACAGCCAATTTTATGTCTTCAGGAGTAGCCTCACGTTGAGCTTTGTATGGTTCATACATCTCATGTCTGAATGTAGGCCCTGCAGGATCAAACGCTACGGCTAAGTGAGTAGGATTTTCCTTTTGAAGTACTTCCAGCAAAGAGTTGGTAAATCCATATATAGCTGAAGTGTTTAGTTTTTTTGAATTAACCCGGGGTGCGCGGATAAATGCATAGTAAGCACGATATATTAAAGCGTAGGCGTCTAGTAAAAATAATGTTTTTTTATCGGACATGATTTTTGTGTTTTAATTTGAGGTAAAAGACTTAATGTAAACAAAATGTTTAATTAGAGTGGCCTCAATTATGGTATGTCTTAATCTATTTTTTTCTTTCAGTGGTATAGTGAACCAATGCAATCATAGCTTCTTTTGCTTCTGATGCTTCAAACTGGTTTAATACCTCAAGGGCTTTATCACGGTAGTGAATCATCTTATCAAAGGTGTACTCAATTCCTCCACTTTTGCGAACAAAATCAAGTACTTCAGCTACCTTTTTATCATTCTTATGATGTTTTCTTATGGTTGCCAGAATACGTTTTTTATCTTTTTTATCGCAAGTGTTTAAAACGTAAATTAAAGGTAAGGTCATTTTCTTTTCACGAATATCGTTACCAGTTGGTTTACCTATTAAATCCGTTTTTTCATAATCAAAAAGGTCGTCTTTAATTTGAAAAGCAATACCAAGGTAAATACCAAATTGTTTTAGCAGGTCAATCTTATCCTGATCGGCATTTACAGAAAGAGGACCGGCTGTTGTACAAGCAGCAATTAGAGTTGCAGTCTTTTTTGTAATAATATCATAATAAACCTCTTCAGTAATATCAAGCTTGCGACTTTTTTCAATTTGTAATAATTCACCTTCAGCCATAGATGTAACAGCTTCCGAAACGGCTTTTAAAACCCCAATCTGATCTTTTTCTAAAGCAAGTGACAGTCCTCTGGATAAGAAATAATCACCTACTAAAACTGCAATCTTCGATTTCCATAAGGCATTTACAGAAAAGAAACCTCTGCGTTGGTAGGTCTCGTCAACTACGTCATCGTGAATTAAAGTGGCAGTATGTAGTAACTCAATTAATGTTGCAGCAACGTATGTAGATTCGGATGAAGTACCGGTAAGTTTTGCACTTAAAAAAACCAACATGGGACGCATTTGCTTTCCTTTTCTGCGCAAAATATAATTGGTAATAATACCCAAAAGAGGAATTTTTGACTTTAGTTGCTCCTTAAAAAAAGGCTCAAACTGAGACATTTCTTCTTTAATGGGCTTTTTAATGATATTTGATATTGCCATGCGTGGTTTTAATATGATTCACTATAATAAAACCCCAAATTTAGTAATTAAGACCTATTATCTGCTATTTTTTTTAAGCGTTTGTGTTTTAGTATCGTATTGATTACATCTAAATATATAAATAATGTTAATATGAGTTTACTTTCTGACAACATATTTATATATTTGCATTTGTTATGATTTTATCAATCAAACTAGATTGATCTACTATGAAAGAATTTGTTACAAAAATGAAAATTAAAGATTTAGATTCAGAGCAACTGGAGCGTGCTGCCAGTATGCTTAAGGCGATTGCACACCCAATGAGGATTGCTATTTTAAGTCATTTGGAGGAAGGTAAGAGATTAACAGTTACTGAAATTCATAAGTTATTGGATATTGAGCAGTCTACAACTTCTCATCATTTAGGTATTTTAAAAGACAAAGGCGTGTTGAATTCTCAGCGTGAAGGAAAAAATACCTACTATTCATTAAAGCATAATAGTTTACAGAATATTGTAGACTGTGTAAGCAAATGTACTGTTAAGCTGTAATTTATTTACAAAAAATATATGCACCTTAAACTTTTACCATATGTAAATGTTTAAGGTGTGTTTTTTTATGGGCATTGATAAAGGGGTAAAGTTACGCCTGGGTATATGTCTCTAATCACTTTTCTGGTAATATGCATAAAATAAGATTAACGAAAGAGTTTCGATTTGAAATGGCGCATGCCTTGTGGAACTATGATGGGTTGTGTAAACATTTTCATGGACATTCGTATATTTTAAGGGTTACGGTTATTGGTAGTCCAAATAATGATAGTAATAGTCCTAAATATGGTATGGTTATGGATTTTGGACAATTAAAGGCTATTGTTAACGAGGAAGTAGTGGACCGTTTGGATCATTGCGTTGTGATAAACAAAAATGCCGAACATCAGGAGTTTACCAATATTCCACAAATGGGAGAGCGTGTGGTATTAACCGATTATCAGCCAACATGCGAAAATATGATTGTAGAAATGGCGCAGCGTATTTCATCAAGATTACCCAAAGAAGTAAAGCTACACAGTTTGCGATTAAACGAAACGGCAAACTCCTTTGCAGAGTGGTTTGCCGAAGATAATGAATAAGATCGCCTGAAAAAGAGGGGGTAGAAAAAATAAAAGCCGGAAAACGGTGGGATGTTTTCCGGCTTTCTAGGGTTGTGTGAGTGATTTTAGCTATTTAAGGTAATACTATTCTTTTGATTTTGCCACTTTTCCGTAAATTACCAAAGAAATTGCTGATAATAAGGCAATAGCACCAAAGTAATACCAAATATAATGTGCATTGGCGCTGGCTTCGTGCCATTCCGCAGTTCTTCCTCCAAATTTTAATGGGTCAGGGCAATATTTATCTAAGAGTACTCCTGACATTATAAATCCAAATATACTAGATAAAAAGGAATGTAGGTGACTAAAACCTAAATACAAACCTTCCTCACCTTTGGGAGCTTGAAAAGAAAAATACTCTAAAAATCGAGGAGAGATAAAAGATTCTGCTAATCCTTGAAAAGCAATACCAACAATCATCATAAAGGCAATAGGATGCAAACCAACAATGTTCATATCGCCATTAAACATGTTACCTGCAGCCATACAAAATGCTGAAACTGGCATAATAAACATTCCTACAGTCATTGAAAATAAGGCACTTCTACGTTTCATTAAAGAAGTAATAAATCCAACAGTCATAAATACAACCAAAGGATTAACGTTGGCATACCAACTTGGAGAAGCACTTTCACCAGCCATACGTAAAACATATTTAGGCATAGTTGCATAAAGCTGATGTTGTACCATCCAGAATCCGGTAATAATAATTATTAGTACAATTAAGCGTACGTTTGTTAAAACCTTAATAAAAGCAGTCCATATTTCGCCAAATGATTTACCTTCTCGTTGTTGCGTTGAAGGTTTAAAAAAGAAGAAAACAGCAACTAATGCCAAGGCTGTCATAACAGCTGAGAAAAAACTAATATCAATTAATCCAACGTTACCCATAGCGTCACGCAATGGTTTTACAACTGTTTTACCAGAGAAAGCTCCAATATTTACGATTGTATAAAATATAGAGAATCCAGTCGCTCTGTTTTCGGGACTGGTTTCAAGAGATACCGTTCCTGTTATTACTGATTTAATAAAACTACCTCCAATAATAATTAGCGACATCACCGGTAATATGGCATACTTAAAATTACTTTCTCGTAATCCGCTAAATGTAGTTTCCATTCCATACTCAGCTAATCCTGAGTTTTCTATAAAGGTTGGTAATAATCCTAATCCTAAATAACCAAGTGTTAAAAAGGTAAATGCAATCAATAAAGATTTTTTAAATCCAATCTTGTCAGCATATGCACCTGCAAAGGTGGGTAAAAAATAAAGTAACCCCGAAAATACACCAGCAATAGAGGCTGCTTCAATATCGGAGAATGCTAATATTCTTGATAAATAAAGTGTTATAACAATAAAAACACCATAGTATGCTGCACGTTCCAATAATTCAGCAAAGTTGGCGGTCCAAAATGCCGCAGAAAATCTCTTAAAAAGCCCTACCATATTAAATTTTATTCTAATTCCTTTTGAAAAGGCATAGATAACAATACATTACCAATTACAAAAAGACAAATGTCATAAAATATAGCATTTCCTATATAGGTGAATAAGATAATGTTCAGGTAAGGATGAAGCGTCGATGAAATAGAGAAAAATGGAACATATGGTAAAATTGTTTCATTGTCAATATTGATGCATAAATAATTGTTATATACTTTTATCGCACTTTAATTTAAATTATAAACTATGATGAAGAAGATGTTTTATGTGCTTGTTATATTTATGTGTACGCAAGTCATTTCTGCACAGCATCAAGATGCCAAACACTATGCAATAAAATCAGGATTTATTAAGTATGAATTAACAGGAAGTATAAAAGGAACTAAACTTTTGTACTGGGATAACTATGGCGAGAAAACGCGCGAAGAAATAGAGTCGGTAACAGAAGTAAAAATGTTTGGAATGACAAATACAGAAAAGGAGCATACTGTTACCATTACTGATGGCGATCATTTTTGGAGTGTAGATTTAATTGAAAATACAGGTCAAAAAGGTACCTTGGAAGTATATGATGTAGGAAAACAAATGACCGAGAATATGTCTGATGCTGAGGCGAAAAAGCTTGAAGAAGAAGTGATGAGTGCGTTAAATGGACAAAAGTTAGGCAATGAAGACTTTCTCGGAAAATCTTGTGATGTATATGAGGTGATGGGTGCCAAGTCGTGGATTTATAAGGGTGTAGCACTTAAAACAATAGCCAAAATGATGGGAGTTGAGGCTAATGAAATAGCTCTTGAGTTTAAAGAAAATTCTTCTCCGGATAGTGATTTGTTTAAACCTATTACTAATATTGATTATCAGGATTTTGATGAGATAACCAATTCAATGCTTAGCTTATAATAATAAAGGGGGAATTTTTATATGTAAAACGGACTCAGCTTATTTATATCTTTGCAGATATAATATTTATCAGATGATTGAATCAACCAGAGGAATTGTATTAACACATACTAAATATCAGGAGTCCAGTGTGATTTCTCATATATATACTGAGAAGTTTGGGCTACAATCCTATATGATCAATCAGGTTCGTAGCCGAAAAAGCAAAGGAAAAACAGTATTTCTACAGCCATTAACACTTTTAGATCTTGAAGTATATCACTCTGATAAAAAGACGATTCATAGAATTAAAGATTTCAGAGTAAATACTCCGTTTTCTCAAATTCCATTTGAACCAGTACGACAAAGTCTGGCTTTTTTTATTGCTGAGGTACTGAATAAAGCTTTAAAACATGAGGATAAGTTGGGAGATGATTTATTTGAGTTTTTACACAACAGTATTTCTGTAATGGATAGTTCGATTGATGGAATACAAAATTTTCATTTGTTTTTATTACTAAGATTAACCAAGCCTCTGGGGTTTTATCCACATTTTGAACAACTGCTAAACCCCAGATATTTTGATTTAAGAACAGGAATGTTTCAAATGACAGAGCCCGTGCATTCTAATTATATGAATGTTTCCCAAACAGAATTATTACTTCAATTAAAGGATGTAGTTGTTAATGATTTGGATGTGCTCAATTTATCCGGAACCCAAAGGGCTGATTTTGTTGAAAAGTTATTGGAGTATTATCAAATGCATCTATCAGGATTTTCAACTATTAAATCATTTCAAGTTTTAAAAGAACTTTTTAAGTAGGTTAATGGTTAACTGTTATTTAAAGGTTAGATTCTTCAGAGGTTAATGCTTAAAAAAATATAATAACCTCATTTTAATCCGCAACAATAAAAAAAACTTTGTAAATTGTATTAATGATGACTTATAGTAACAGAAACAGATGTTAGTGTGCTTGAATGTTGTTGCTACTATTTGAGTGGGATTTTACCAAACTATTTTATCAGAACTTACTATTATGATTGTAAATGATATAGAAAAACTTTCTACCCCTTCAGCAATAGCTGAATATGCACGAGAAGCCGGACTGTTAAACATGGCCGAAAACTTTTCGATGGAAAGTTGCCAACCTGATTTAACAGGTTTGTTAGAAAAGTATATTAAACCTTATGCAAATGAATCTGCATCTAAGTTTGGTTTATTCGAGCTTCGTAATGCAATTGCCCAAAAAACACAGCAATATTATGATTATGAATATGATCCGGAAAAGGAAATAACCATTACACATGGTGTTAAGCCATGTATTTTTGCAATAATGCTGGCCATGCTAAAGGAAGGAGATGAGGTGATTATTTTTGAACCAGCACATAAAAGTTATGATGCAGCTATTAATATTACCGGGGCTAAAGTTGTTTATGTTGAATTAAAAGGACCAGAGTTTAGTTTTAATTGGGAAGATGTACAAAAGGTGGTGAATCCTAAAACCCGAATGATGATTATTAATAGTCCTCATTTTCCCACAGGATCAACGTTATCAGAACTTGATGTATTGCGTTTGCAAAAGATTATTAATGGAACTAATATTTTGATTTTAAGTGATGAATCATTTGAGCATTTAGTATACGATAAAGAAATGCATCAAAGTTTTGCACTTTATCCTAAATTAAGAGAAAGGAGCATAATTGTTTCATCATTTAATGAAGTGTTTCATATAAATAATTGGCATATTGGTTATTGTATGGCATCATCAAAGATAATGGCATCAATACGTAAAGTTATTTCATTATTAGGAGAGGGTACAGGTTTGCCATATCAGATGGCCTTAGTAGAGTATTTAAAAGAGAATAATAATTTTAAAGGACTTTCAAATATATATCAACGTAAAAGAGATTTATTATTAGAAGGTTTAGAGGATTCATCTATAGCTTTTATACCTGCAAAATCATCCTATTATCAACTCATTTCAAGAAATGGGAAAACAGATGAAACAGATGTGGATTTTGCTCACTTTTTAATGAAGGAAATAGGTATTGCAGGCGTACCATTAAGTTATTACTATCATCAAAAAACAAAGTCAAAATACGTTCGTATAAACTTCTCGTTATCAGAAGAAGAACTTATTAAAGCCAATCAGTTATTAAAGAGCTTATAAAATAAAAGGGGTTGCAAAATTTTGCAACCCCTTTTATTTTAATGTTATTATCTATCAGCCTAAAGAGGCAAGTATTTGCACACATATAATTAATAAAACCATAGCAACCGGATAAACAGTAGCGTAAGCAATTGAAGGTGCATTGGTTTCTGTCATAGGATCCACAGCCGCAAGTCCGGGAGTACTTGTCATTGAACCGGTAAGAGCTCCTAACATAGAAAGTACATTTACTTTAAATATTACACGGGCAACAATAGCTCCAAATATCATTGGAAATAATGTTAAAGCACCACCGATTAAAAACAAATTAAAACCATATTCATTGTAGGTTTCAACAATCTGAGCACCTGCTTTTGTTCCAACACCTGCAAGAAAGAACATTAAACCTAATGTTCGTAATAATTGATTGGCAGAACCTGTCATAGACCAAATAATAGGACCTGTTTTACCGATTCTACTTAATAACATAGAAACTGTTAAAACACCACCTGTTAATCCAAGTGAGAATGTAAAAGAGTTACCAAAGTTTAAGGAGAACTTACCTAAAAAGAATCCTAATACAATTCCTGTAGCAATAGGGAAGAAGTTTGTATCAGATAACTTCTTGCTGTTGCCACCAAATATCTTAGTTACCAGTTCCATATGGTCTTTACTACACGACACTTTTATTTTATCTCCCATCTGAAGTTTCAGATTTGATGAAGGTGTAATGTCAATACCAGAACGTCTTATTCTTGTAATTGTAACATTGTATGTTGAGGTCCACTGGTTAATTTCTCTGAGTGTTTTATTAACCACTTCTGTGTTGGATACCAAAATAGATTGAATCTCGTAACCTTCTTTTAAAGGAACGGTCTGATCTGTTTCACTACCAATTAATACGCCAACTTTTTTAAGCGCATCTTCAGTACCAACAGCTTTAATAATATCTCCTTGATTTAATTTAGTAGAAGGAGAAGGTACTGTGGGTTTTCCTCCTGACATAACACGGCTAATAACACCCTGAGTCATCGTTCTGACTCTTAACTCACCGATAGTTTTACCAGCTACATTTTCATTTTCAACAATAAAGTGTTTGAATGAAATTTCAGGAAAGCTCTCAACTGTTGATTCTTCATAATCTTCCTCAGCTTTCTTTATATTGATTCTTGTGATCTTTGGGTACAGACGTACAAATAAGATTACACCAATCACTCCAAATGGGTAAGCAATACCATAACCAATAGATACCCCGGTAGAACCGGTGCTTTCGATGGCAGCTGCTAAACCAGGTGTACTTGTAAGTGCTCCGGTTAGCAATCCAATGGCAACAGGAACTTCAATATCATATAAAATGATAGCAAGGTATGTTAAAGCAGAGGCTGAAATTATAACTACAGCAGCCATAACAACAAGTGTTCTTCCTTGTTTTTTGAAAGAATCAAAAAATCCGGGACCAGCCTGAATACCAATGGTGTAAACAAATAAAATAAGCCCTATTTTTTCAATAATGGGAGGCATAACTACTCCATAATGACCAAAAACCAGAGCTACAAAAATGATTGCTGAGATATCCAGCGAAATGCCTTTAAATTTTGCATTTCCTATAATATATCCCAAACAAATAATGACGAATAGCGCAAAATAGCTAAGTTGTAAGAATTCCATAATATATTAGATTAGGCACGCAAAGATAAGCATATTATAAATACCCATTTAAAAGTGCTGATTATGAACTGTTAATAAGCGTTAATGTTAAATGTGTAGCATATATATGTAGTTACTCAAAAGCATAATCGACACATCTGTTCAATATGATAAAAATCAGGTTTTTAAGAAGGTATTGTTTCTGATATGATATCTGATAATTTATAGGTTTTATTACATATTTGTGGGGTGTAATGACGTATAATTAATAATTATTATAAATTATAAACTTAAAATAAGGGGTGTTTGTTACCAAAAACACTAAATGGTATGGATTTCCCTAAGATGAGATTTGATTTTGTTTAGCTGAAAACCATTTTTTTCAAGCCATTCTATCACACTTTTATGGTTAAAAAATATTTTTGATTTGATGTTTGCATTATTAAGATAGAACGAAAATATATAAGCTTCTACAATATTCAGGAATTTTGGAGTAATAACAATGGCATTGTATTTAAAATCGAGCTGATTTGCAATCCGTTTAATAGCAAGATTTACAATTTTAGCATTCTGAGGTTTATCTAAAATCAAGTCTTGCAGGTCACAAAGAGAAGCAAATCTTTGATGAGGATAGTATGATAATAATTCATCAATCGTATCAGAGAAAAATATGGAGGATTTTTCATTCTGGTAACCTTTTACCTTCAGGTAGCCTACTTCCTTTTCAAGACGAATGCAAAAATTAGGAGTGTCAATTTTCAGATCCATAGCAGGTGATTTAGGGTTGTTGTTTATAAGCTGTTATATACAAGTTCCTAAAACTTTTTGAAATATCATACTAAATTCATCTCTATTTATTTTGAAATTGATGAGCAGCAAGTTGGTAACTAGTGATATATGCATTAAATTTTATCTGAATATGAAGGTGTTTTATATAGGTTTAGTTCAGCTTTTTAGACTGAAGTTTTTTCCTGTTAATTTTTATACTTTTACACTTTAATAATTTCAAACGCATTAATGGGGATTGTAAAAAAAATATTTGGTATTGTTGGAGCTGAGAAAACAGCGGAACAGCTCTTTTATTCCTGGATTAAACTGAAAGAGAAAATTCAATATTCGTGTGTTTATCCAATAGTTATTCGTATTCCATTTTTTCAGAACATATATTTTTTGTTCTCAAAATCATTTGCTCACGAAAAGAAGATGTTTTTGATGGCTCGGAGACAATATCTAAAAAGTAAGTACCAAAAAACACAGAATTTATTTTTGTTGCGTAGAAACATTCATCGTATTGAAAAAGGATTGTTGATGAAGGAAAGACGAAATGTTTTTGCTCTTGATTATATTCAGGAAACGGTGAATATGCTGGGTTGTGTGTATAAAGAACATGGGAATGATATTCAGATTCAATGGGCATTTGATGTGTTGAATGAATATTTTAGTGTTACGGATTCGGTGCCGGTTATTAAAAAAGCAAAAGAGATGTTTGAATTATTGGATCAGCCAACTAATAAATCAGAACCTTTTGTTCCATATCAAAACTTCGCTGATCGAAAAAACTATTTTGATACATTTAAAGCTTTGGCTCATCAACGAAAATCTATACGTTATTTTGATAAAAATAATCTTCCTGAAAGATCAATGGTGGATGAAGCTGTTGTTTTGGCTGGTTTGGCTCCAAGTAGTTGTAACCGTCAACCTTTTCAGTTTCGAATTGTAGATGAGCCTGAATTACTTAAAAAACTCGTTGATTTACCAGGTGGAACAAGAGGATTTGCCAATCAAATTGCGGCTATGATTGTGGTGGTTGGTCAAATGAATGTTTCTCCTACCATAGCCGATCGACACCTGATGTATGTGGATGGCAGTCTGGCATCCATGAGTTTAATGTTGGCATTGGAAAGTATGGGAATAGGTACTTGCCCGTTAAACTGGCCGGAAGATAAAAAGAAAGATGATAAAGTATCTAAATTACTAGATCTTAAAGGTTACGAACGCCCAATAATGATGATAGCCTACGGTTATGCCGATGAGCAAGAAAAAGTGGCTTGTTCTGTTCGTAAATCAATTGATGAATTAAGAAAATACAACTAGTTATATGCATAAAATCCTAATTACCGGAGGAAACTTTATCAATAAAGGAGCTCAATCCATGCTCTTTTGTTTGGTTGATAGTCTGAAAACAAAATATCCGGAGTCTGAGATTGTAATGATTGATCTTTTTCCAACAATTAAACCGGAGGAGCAAAACAAATATACATTTCGGATTGTAAATATGCATATTCGAACTGTGTTGCGTATGGCTTTTCCGATTATAAAATTGATTGTAAAGCCAAAGCCCATCAGTAATCCTGAAAAGGAAATTAAATTGCATTTTGCCACAGCAGATTTAATATTAGATATAAGTGGATACGGAGTCAGTTCGCATAATCAAAGCCCGTTATGGACTTATGCCACCTTATTTCCTGTTATGTTGGCAAAAAGAAAGAATATACCTTTTGTGTTTTTACCACAATCCATCGGACCATTTGATTTTAAAGGATGGAAAAAACTGGTGATATGGCCCTTGGTTAAAAAATATCTCCGCTATGCTAAAACCATATTTATCAGGGAGCCGGAGTGTAGAGTTTATACAGATAAGATTAGAAAGCAAGGTGTGATTGATTCGTTTGATTTAGTACTTCAGTCTCCTAAAATTAATTTGAATCATATTTATCGTCAGGATCAGAAAGGGGCATATAGTGAGGTAGTTAAATCCAAGGCTGTAATTGTTGTGCCCAATAAGCAATTGACTAAACTTAAGTCAAAGCCTGAGGTAGTGACTATGTTTTCGGGTTTGATCAAAGAATTATTGCAAAAAGGTGAGCCGGTTGCTATTGTTCGTCATTCTAATGACGATAAAACCTTGTGTGATGATATTTATAATGAGGTGGATAATAAAACGGTTCAATTGGTGAACAGAGATTTATCGCCTTATGAAATTCAACAGATTTTTGATAGCTCAAAAGCTGTTATTACAGCAAGGTATCATGGGTTAATTCATGCCTTAAAATTGAGTAAGCCTTGTTTAGTAATTGGTTGGGCTAACAAGTATAAGCATGTGATGAAATCATTTCATATGGACGAGTATCAGTTTGATATTAGAAATATGGATGAAGCAGTAATGAAGGCTTCTTTAATGAAAATGGTCGAGAATGAAATAGAAATATCAAATCAAATTGCAAGTAAACTAAAGGAAATTAAGTCAACGGATATTTTTAATTATATACAATGAACCTATTAGCGCCTATAGTATTATTTACTTATAACAGACTGGATCATACAAAACAAACTATTGAAGCTTTGGCTAAGAATATCCTGGCTGCAGAAAGTGAGTTGTATGTATTTTCAGATGGGGCCAGATCAAAGGAAGTTGAAGATGAGGTTCAAAAGGTTAGAGCATATTTAAAGAGCATAACTGGCTTTAAAAAAGTTGAGCTTATTTTTAGTGAACAGAACAAAGGTTTAGCTCATTCTATAATTGATGGGGTTTCCAGAGTTTTAGAGACATATGATCGGGTAATTGTTTTAGAGGATGATCTGGAAACGTCACCTTATTTTCTGCAGTTTATGAATGACGCATTGGATTATTATAAACCTAGGGATATATGGTCAGTAGCAGGCTATACACCACCTATAGAAATACCCAAAACATATGATTACAATACGTATCAGGTGCATCGAAACTGTAGTTGGGGATGGGCTACGTGGAAACAGAACTGGCAAAGAACAGATTGGAATGTAAAGGATTTTCAATCCTTTTTTAAATATAAAAGCAATCATGAGATGTTTAATCGGGGTGGAAATGATTTATCTATAATGCTGTTAAAGCAGCAACTGAATATCATTCATTCATGGTCTATTCGTTTTAACTATGCTGCATTTAAAAATAACCTGCCAACCGTTTATCCAACGGTATCTCTTGTTAAAAATCAAGGGGTAGATGGTAGCGGAACCAATATGAAAAGCAGTAAGAAATATCATACCGAATTACAACAAAAACCTCTTAATTCCTCAGAATTCTGCCCATCGGATAATATTGATAAAGAAATAGAACAAAACTTCAAAGGATTTTATAATACTTCTACTTACAGGCGTATGATCAATTACTTTAAGATCAAGAAATATCTGATGAGCTTAAAAGCCTGATTACTCTTTTTTATCACCTTTTAAAGATTGTAGGTTCTTTTTAAGCTTTTTAATATCCCACCATTTTTCAACAAATTGAGTCATTCGTTGCTTTTCCTCAGGTAAAAGAAAGTGGCTAAAATATAGCAAAGCACCCCAGGCTATCAAAATGCCAATCTTAAAAACGAAATTCAATATCCAAATTTGAAAGTTGACCAGATAATACAGAATAATAGTTAAAGTAAAGCTTAAAACAATTAATTTAATTCGCTTCCATTCAAAAGGTATATTAACAAGTCTTACCACAAATCCTAATAGTATTAAAGATGAAAAGACTTGAACAATACCTGTTGCATAAGCAGCACCCAGTGCATTGTATTTTGGTATAAGAATGTAGTTTAAATACACATTTAAAATACCGGCTAAAATAGATAGTATACCTATGATTCTTGTTTTCTTTATTTTATTAATCGGAAGCGTTAGTATTTGTCTTACACCACCAAATATTAATCCAATAGTTAAAACAGGAACAATGACAGCTGCTTGAGAATAATCTTTGTTATTGGCAGAAAATACAAAGATGGCTTCATCAATAAATACTATTAAAAGCAGGCTAAAGAATGTAATGGCCAATAAAAAATAAGTAAATGATCTGCTGTAAAATCGGTCATTATTTTTATCATGAATACCTTTGAAGTAATTGTGCATGTAGGCATTCATAAAAGAGTTAACTATTAGTAAGTTGACAATGTTTGATAGTTTGTGAGCCAGAGTAAATGTACCCACAACTTTTAAGTTTGAAAACCAATTTAAGAAATACTTATCTGTAAAGTTAAAAGTGATATTAACCATATTTCCTAAAGCTACCGGAAAACCATAGGTTAACATCTCCATCAAAATTCTAAATTCAAATTTAAATTTGGTATTTCTAATAATTACAGGAATAACCAGCATAAACTGGAGGGCACCGGATAATATGTTGGCCCAAAATATGCCTTCAATTCCTTGTTGAAATACTGCTAAAAAGATGAATACAAAGAGAACAAAACTTAATAATTGAGAGATTTGAACAACAGAGTGTTGTTTTGCTTTGTGTTGTACTCTTAGGAGTAACATTGGAACTTCTGAAAACAGCTTAATTAAATTTCCGGTAATAAATAAACTTATAAGCTGCTTGTTAATCTGTGTTTTAAAGTAATATTCTGATAGGAAATCAAAGGAGATAAATAATAGATAACTAAACAGAATACAAACGACCAGATTAAATAAGTAGGTTGTAAAAAACAGGCTTTTCTTGTCTTTTGTTGATTCTTCGTCCCAATACCAACGTGTTAGGCCTAGTTTAATACCTAGTCCCGAAAAAACCTGAAAAACCTGAAATATCACCTCAAAAAGCGCATATAATCCAAATACTTCAACGGGTAAATACAACGAATAAATGGGCAAGAGCAATACACCGGAAAATTTTCCGGCAAAATTACCCAGGCTATAAAAGAAAGATTGTATTACTGTTGATTTAAACCGACTGAATATATCGCTCATAAACAGATATTAAATTGTGTCAACTAAAAGAATGTAATGGTTTCAGTTGATGGATCTTCTAATTTTAAAATATCATTTAAAAGGTTGTTTGCCAAACGACTGGCACCAATTCTGAATAACTCTTTTTTGAGCCATTCTTCTCCCAAAATAGTTTTAACCACCGCATAGTAATTTATGGCTTCAGTAGTTTCTGAAATACCTCCGGCTGGTTTAAAGCCTACTTTACGTTTGTGTTTTGCATTAAATGCTTTAATAGCCTGACACATTACATAGGCAGCCTCTAGCGTAGCAGCTACCGGAATTTTACCAGTACTTGTTTTTATAAAGTCAGCTCCTGCATCCATTGCAATAATAGAAGCATTCCAAATGAGTTCAGGATCTTTTAATGCTCCGGTTTCTAAAATCACCTTTAAATGGGCATCACCACATGCTTCTTTTAATTGGCGAATTTCTTCATAAACAAACTCATAGTTACCTTCTAAAAATTCACCTACAGAAATTACTACATCAATTTCGTTTGCGCCAAAATCAACGGCTTTTTTTGTTTCAAGTACTTTTAAATCTAAAAAAGTTTGTGAAGATGGAAATCCTGCAGACACTACAGCTCTATTAACGCCTTCAACTTTCAGGTATTGTTTTAATACCGGAGCAAAAACAGGAAATACGCATATTCCTCCAACCGAAGGGATTGATGGATATTGTTTTGCAAAATCATTTACTTTTTGAATAAATGCAGTTACAGAATCTGCAGAATCAGTTTCTTTTAGGGTGGTTAAGTCGATGCAATTAAAAATGCTTTTTAAAACCTCAGAATCCTTACTTAATTCCTGATTCGAATTAATAATTTCATCTACTCTTAACTTAACTTCATTAAACTGAAATGGTACTTTATATTCTTCTAATATATTTTCTGCTTCCATCATTATTGTAACTTTTTATTGTTAATGTGTCTTTTATGATCACGTTTAGTTTTCTTATCAAAATTGTTTTGTAAGGCCTCAGTAAGATTTACACCAGTTTGGTTTGCTAAACATATTAATACCCATAATACATCAGCCATTTCATCAGCCAGGTTGTCTTTTTCTCCCTCTTTAAAAGATTGTTCGCCATATTTGCGGGCTATAACTCTAGCCAACTCTCCAACCTCCTCAGTAAGTATAGCCATGTTGGTCAATTCACTAAAGTATTTAACACCAATTGTTTTAATCCAATGATCTACTTTTTCTTGTGCTTCTTCTATTGTCATACTACAGTGGCTTTATTTTTTATTACTAAAATACAAATATGCTCATTTTTACACTTAAAACTTCAAAAATGTATATGGCAATATTAATTAATTATTAATGTTTTAAACCAAAGCCACACTAAATGAATGGGTAAGTTCGAAAAATAAATCGACCAATTGGTCTATAATGGTAATTTGTTGTACTTTTGTCAAAACTTTTTGAATTTGATTTATGAGGAAGACTTTTTTAATTCTGTTATTTATATTTAGTACGCTTGCTATTAGGGCTGTAAGTATTGCTGATTATTATGCAAGCGCAGAGGGTAAAAGTGGAGATGCATTAAAGTCTGAATTACATAATATCATTAGTAATGGTCAGGTAGTATTAAGTTACTCACAAGTTTGGGAGGCCTTGAAAACAACCGATGAAGACCCTAATAATAGTAACAATGTTATTTTATTGTACACGGGTTGGTCTTATCCGAAAAATATAAATGGGGGTGATGCTTCGGACTGGAATCGTGAACATACATGGGCAAAATCGATGGGAGGCTTTGGTACAAGTAACGGACCTGGTACAGATATTCATCATTTAAGACCAACAGATGTAACAGTAAATGGTGCCAGAGGAAATTTATATTTCGACGAAGGTGGTTCTGAGTATGTGGATGCATCTCGTTATGATGGTGGGAGTGGAGCAACAGGATGTTATAGTGATGGCGATAGTTGGGAACCAAGAGATGAAGTAAAGGGAGATGTTGCACGAATGCTGTTTTATATGGCAACAAGGTATGAAAGTGTAGATGGATATGATTTAGAGCTTGCTGAATACTCATCATCCAGTGGATTGCATGGAAAGCTTTCTACTTTATTAAAATGGCATGAAGAAGATCCTGTAGATGCTTGGGAATTGACTCGAAATGAGAAAATATATAATATTCAGAATAACCGAAATCCGTTTATTGATCATCCTGAATATGTTGGATTAATCTGGGGAGAAGGAAGTGGTGTTGGTTCTGGAGGCGGTTCGGGTAGTGGTGATACGGAAGATTACACTATTATATTCAGTGAAGATTTTCAAAGTGGTGACTTAAATAATATGACAGAATACTCTGTTTTTGGAGACAATCAAATTTGGTATGCCTCAGGATCTGGCAATCGTTATGCTAAGATGTCGGGTTATGATAATGGAACACATTATCTGAATGAAGATTGGTTGATCAATGCTCAGGCAATTGATCTGAGTGGTTATACCGGTCTTTCATTATCATTTACTACCATGATGAAAGTGTACCAGGGAGAAACAAGCTTTAAGATATTGATTTCATCGGATTATGATGGTAGTTCAAACCCTAATGACTATACCTGGGTAGATATAACTACGCAGGCTGCATTATCAACCAATGCATTTACAGCTGTTCATTCCGGAGATATTGATTTGTCGGATTGGGCTGGTAAAAGTATTTATGTAGCTTTTAAATTTATTTGTACATCAACAGGAAGTAATACATGGAATGTTGACGATATTATAGTAAAAGGATTAAAATCAACCGCAATAAATGAAGTTTCAAATTTGAATATGTTTTTGTACCCTAATCCGGCACATGATCAATTTATTATATCAGGCATTCCTAATAGTCAAGGAGCTGATGTAGCAATATTTAGTCAGGCTGGGAATTTGAAACTTCATTATTCGGCTGTTGTTAACAACCTGCCAATTGATATAGGTACATTAAAACCGGGATTTTACTTTGTAAAGATTGAACTAGAGACCGGAGAGACAGTAATTAAAAAAGTAATTATTAAATAGGATTTTTTTACCCCATCAATAAAAACAATGAACGCTCCGGTATTTTCGGAGCGTTCATTGATTATTTATTTCTTATTGCTACAATTCAGGATATTAGTTTATCCTAAAAAATGAAATCTTTTCTTTTAAATCATTTGCCGCTTTTGATAGTAGTTTGGCCCTGGCACTCATTCCTTCTGCAATATTTGCATTTTCCTGAGTGGCTTCATTTAAACTTTGAATGGCATTGTTAATCTCATTACCACTTAAACTTTGTTCCATACTTGATGAAGCAATTTCACTTAGTAAAACTGATGTTTTTTCAATATCAGGAACCAACTCTGCAAGCTTATCCTTAGTAACTGAAACTGTGTTAACGCCATCGGTAAATGAAGTCTTAATTTTATCGGCTGATACGCGGCTTAATTCCGCAAGCTTACGTACTTCCCCGGCCACAACAGCAAATCCACTTCCGGCTTTACCTGCTCTGGCAGCTTCTACCGAAGCATTAAGAGCCAATATATTGGTTTGATTGGCGATATCTTCAATCACTTTTAACTCTTTACCAATGTTAAGCATTGACGAAACAGCTGTTTCTGAAGTAGAATTACCATTCTTAATTTCTTCAACAGAAGATTTAGATATTTCTTCAGTACTTTTTGCATTGCTATGATTTTGTTGTATTGATGCGGTCATTTCTTCCATCGATACTGAAATTTCTTCAACAGCTGCAGCCTGTTCCGAAGAATGGTTGGCTAGTTTTTCAGACAGATCTGTAGTACGATTACTTTCATCAATAAGCATGTTTGATGTTTTGTTTAAAGCATCAATTACATTTGTTAATGAGTCAATCATGGCATTGGTATGAATACCCAATTCCGAAAATTCATCAGTACCCTTAATTTCAACTCTCTCATTTAGTTGACCTTGTGAAATACGGTTATTGGCCTTTACAATGGTTTGCAATTTACCATTGGTTCTTTTAATAAATAAAGAGCTAATAATGATGGTAATTACAAAGATGATAGACATGATTACAATAATATTTGTAATGGCATGTTTAATATTGGCCTGAACTTCGTTGTTATTGGCATCAAGGCTCGATTTTAAGATGAAAATACCTTCAATATCTCCATCTTTATAATTCTCCATTTCGTACCCTAAAATATCTTTATTATTGCCCCAGGGACTAGTTGAAGGTTTACCATGACAGGTAAGACAACCGTCTTTTTCTGAGAGTCTAACCGGGCGCATAACCCAAAGTTCATTGGTTTCTTTATTGATATAAGAAATATCCTCGATGGAAGCATCTTCTTCAAATTGCTTAATAAATTCTTGCTCCTCGTCTGTAGCCAGATTCCTTGGGTTTCTGGCTCTATGCGAAGCTACTCTGAATGAATAACTATCTTTTTCGGCATTCATAGCACCTACTTCCATTGAAGCAAAAATAGGAACCATTTTTAAAATGTTACTTTTCTCTTTTTCACTTAAAACACCGTCAGGATGTTCATCTTTTATTTCTTCAATTTCTTTTTCAAGATCAAACTGAGTAGCAACATAAGTTCTGATTGCTTCCATCCTGGTTAAAATGGCTTTGGTTTTACGTTCAAGAGTCTGTAATCCCTGATCTCTTAATTTCGAAGAGGAGACCATTACAGCCGTTATTGTAGAAATAAGAAGAGGTATCACTATTATTAGTATGAGCTTACCTCTGAATTTTAAAATACCTTTATATTTCATTTTACTATACTATAATTTACTTTACTATAACTTTTTAGCGCACCATATCTACATACCCAATGTAAATTGGGCTTATGTACTTCTGCATAGTTCGCTATAATCTAGTGTTTTATAATTATTTAGGGATTGTTAATGTATTAAAGAATAACAAATCTGAAATACTTAAATGCTTAAACGTTAATACCTCAAATTAGTTTCGCCATTAATATTAAAAGAATGTTAAACTATAAGATATTAGCGTATTGCAAATACTTTATTACGGGGGGTGGTATGTAATATCCCTAAATATTACGCACGCAAATATATGATAAACAATTGTATTATCAATATTTTAAAAGTTGTTTGATATATGAAACCGGGAATTGATCATCTTTGCAAGATGATTTATAATAACTGTTACGATATTATTATTTGATGGTTATTTTTTAAATATAATATACATTAGAGCGAAATATGAAATTATCACCCTGTTTTATTTAATTATCCTCATAAAATAGAGTGTAAAAAAACATATTTGTGTGATAAAAGTTTTAACGCAGATCTTAAATTTTTTAAGCTCAAACCAATTAAACTATGAAAACTATTGAAAAAATCATCATTGCCCTTGTGGCGTTAACCCTTATTGTAAGTTGCAATACAGACAAAAACCTAGTTAATGTAAGATTTAACAAATTTGCAGCCAGAGATGACGGGAATTTATATGTTGAGGGAGAAACCAATCTTCCGGAAGGAACTAAAATGCTGGGTCAATTACTGAAGGATAACGAATTATCATCCCAGGATTCTTCAGTAGTTGTTAAAAACGGAAAGTTTTCAGCAGTGTATGTAAATGAGGAAAAGTTAACCAGTAACATGACGTTCCAGTTAATATGTTATGCCAATACTGACTGGCAGAGCTCAGAAAATATAAATACAATTAAGAACATGTCATCTGATTACTTAGTGAGTGACAGTTTATTGTTTTTCAAAAAGTATCCGATACTTACGCCAGGTGGTGATATATATAGCTTATATAAAAATGAATGTTTAGGCTATGCTGTAATTTCAACCACGTTAAATAACAAAGTAAAAGCACCAAAAAATTATGCCCCAATTGGTGAATTACAAGCGCAATGGCGTGATACAACTGCAAATGGAAGGCGAAAAATTAGTGCTGATATTATTTACAGCCAAAGAGATGGAAAGGAATTGTATGAAAATGACATGGCTTATTTTCAGTCACAAATTAGTCAGGAAGCCAAAGATGTAGATGTAATTTGCCTGCAATGTTATGAGGCAGGAGTGCAAAAGCCTTTTCAATCCAGAATTTTAATAAAAGACAATAAAATAGAAATTAATGATGATTTAGGAAAAACTAAGTATAAGATTAAAGGCGAGGGGATGATAACTATTATTACTCCACATAATTAAAGTGTTAACTAATCAGAGTATGGAAAAATATTTTATTATACTAAAAGGAAAAGCTTAACTTATTTTGGGAGTAAGTCGCGGTTTTTTGTTCAACTTTAACTCCTCACATTTAGTACTGTTCCATACTTCCTTTTATCTTTAGTTTTATTGATAGAACCAAAGTAGCATAAACCTTGGAACGATAAAATAACGGTAATTTTACCGTTACTTTTTAAGGTTTGTTAAGTGTTGATATACTGAAAGATATGAATATAATAATATGCGAATATTTTCGCATACTATTTTTTGATGCCTATTTTAAGGCTAATTGTGCAAGTTTTACCAAAAACGGCAAAAAATTGTGCACAAAAGTGTTAAAAACGACATTTTACTGTGCATGAACGGACTGTAAACGGACCTGCAATATACCTGCTGCGGGCCTGCTGCGGATAACGTGCGGGTTTCTGCGGGTGTACTGCGGATGGGCTGCGGGTGAGCATCGGTCTATAGCACCCGCAGAGATGCCGTAAACCATCCGTACCCAATCCGTATCTATATGCACTTTGGTATATTACTGATCCGTTTGTGATATAGGGCAGGAGTGTGTTATGTTAGAAGTAGTAAGTCATTGTGAAAAACTAACATATATCTCTTCATTTTCTAAGTTTATTCAAATTTCTCCATATCCTGAACAATCTCAGGGTAATTGACTTTAGGTCTGCCTAAAATATGAACTTTAATATTACATGCTTTTGCAGCATTAATCTTTTCTTCCATACCACCAGCTTCTCCCGAATCCTTTGTTACCAGGTGTTGAATACCATATTCCTTTATTAAAGCAATATTTGTAGCTGTTTCAACTCTACCTTTCATGGCAAGTATTTGATGGGCTTTTAGGCCTGCATTTTCGCATAATAAGATGCTTTCCTGAACTGGTAATACTCTTGCAATGATCCGATCGTTTATTTCACTAAAAAGGCCCACGTTTTTTGATCCAATGGTGAGTAATATTTCACCTTTAGTTTGTTTTAAGGCATTAATCATCTCTTCATAACTCTGGTAATACATTGCATCAGGATAATGTTTTACCTTACGCTCAAATCGAACGTAAGGTATTTTATTGTTCATGCATACCTCAATGGCATTTTCTGATACAACATGGGCAAAGGGATGACTGGCATCAATGATTTTTGAAATAGTATAATCCATGATCAGATGCTGCATTTCTTCTTTATTCAATTGTTTCTGAATAACAGTTACTCCCTTTTTTTGTGCCAATTGCGAACCATAAGTGGTTGTGGTGCTTACCAATATTTCACTATCTGAAACAAGTAACTTTTCCACTATTTTGTTGGCATCGCTTGTACCTCCAATAACCCAAATCATATATGATAACCTCTTGTTGTAACCATTTTATTATTTACCACATTGGTTTGAGAGTTACCTATGATAACAGTTGTAAACATATCAATGTCGCAGTTTTTTAAGTTGCCCAATGTTGTAATTTGAGTTTCCTGAAGTTCGCGCATGGCATGTTTTACAATTCCAACCGGAGTTTCTGGTTTTTGATATTCTAACAAAATGTCAATAGCCGTATCCAGATGTTTTACACGCGTTTTACTTCTTGGATTGTACAAACTAACCACAAAGTCGCCACTTCCTGCTGCATGAAGTCTTTTAATGATGACTTCCCAGGGAGTCAATAGATCGCTCAAACTAATGGTAGCAAAATCGTTCATTAATGGTGCACCCAATAAAGATGCTGAGGCAATAGATGCACTGATACCAGGAATAACTTCTACTTCAATATCTGAATTCTGAGCGTCTACAATTTCAATCATAATGCCCGCCATTCCATATATTCCGGCATCACCACTACTAATTAGGCTTACTGTTTTTCCTGTTTTTGCCAGCTCCAACACTTCTTCACAGCGAGCTACTTCTTTTTTCATACCTGAAGAAGCGAATTCTTTGTCACCTAAAAATGGTTTTACTAAGTCGATGTATGTTTTATACCCGGCAATAATATCGCTACCTTGCATAGCAGCCATTGCTTTGGGTGTGATGTGGTCCTGACCTCCCGGGCCCATTCCAACTACGTATATTTTTCCGTTCATTATTTATTATTTTCTTTTTTTACTATAAAACTTATAAGGTACGAGTTACAAACTAACACCAGCAAACCGCATAAACTTGCACCAGCTAACAAAAAACGTTATAAACTTGCACCAATAAATTGCTCAAACACTGAAAGCGTCATGCCATCTCTTTTCTTCTTTTCCAATAAAAACCTTCCGTTTTTGTTTCCTGCTGTATAGGCTGCTGTTGTGCTAACAGATGCTACACCTACCGTTGATTTTACAAAGTCTGATCCTTCAAATAAATGATCTACCTCTTGAAGCTGTTCGGCAGCATAAAAGGTAGTGTTACATTCCAATCTTAAAGCGGCATCTAAAATGGCTTTTTCATCAGATTTAACATCAATGGATGCAATGGCTTTTATACTTTGTAAGTCGATGTTTAATTCCTTCAGGTTATCTATTATGAATTCCCATAAAGAGAGACTACCTGTATCTTTTTTACAGCCAATGCCCAATATGATATTTTGTGGAATCAACTTTACAAATGGTTTGTCGGTATTAATCAACAGATGGTTTGAAACGATAACAGATCCACTCTTATCACCTTGTTTTATAGGCAGAATATCATTTTGGATGATATGATAAGGATCTTCTAAAACAACATTCTCCCCGTTTACAATCATAGCTGTAATGGTGGTGGCATCTTTCATGGAGTCAATGATTAATCCATGTTCTTTTGCAAGCATATCCACAGATGGCAGATTGTTTACATCGGAAGCTGTAGTTATAACAGGATGTGCATTTATAGCGGCTGCAATTTTTAAAGTCAATGCATTGGCACCACCTAAATGTCCACTCAACAAACTGATCACATGTTGTCCTCTGTCGTCAATAACCACTACGGCAGGATCGCTTGTTTTGCTTTTGATCCAGGGCGCAATACTTCTAACCACAATGCCTGAAGCCATGATAAATACCAGTGCATCGTATTTTTTAAACAAGGTTTCGCAAAAATCACCCAGTTTTCCTTCAATGGGAAGAAAACCTTCCTGTTCCCATTTGGCCAGCGTATAGCATGCTGAATGATCCAATTGATTTCCTATTCTGGAAGCCAATAGATTCCCTTGTTTGCTAATTGATATGATGGCTGTGTTCATGTTGTTATTTGTTAGTCTTTAATGGCTTGGAGCAAGGAGCAAGGAGTACATTTCTTGTTGAAAAAGAGATTCAGTCAATAGTAATCAGTTAAAATGATACCGGAGGTATCGCATGATTATAGCAATGTTCTATGATAAATATATTGACTCCAGCGGAGTCACACTTACAACAATTTTTCATCAATGTACGACTCCGCTGGAGTCGTAGTGTATTCTTATCGTTTTTCTATAAACATGAAACCCCGCTGGGGTTAATTATACATTCGTATCTGATAATTAATCTTTCAACTTCTTTTGGGGATACTCGAGAGTAAAACTTTTCTTAATCCCTTTCTCCTTTCTCCGTGTTTTTAACCTTGTATCCTTTATCCTTATTTTCCCTTTCTATACTCATGTGTAAAGTGAGATGCATATAACAATGAATTCTCAAATTCATCGCCAAGGAAATCACCTACTAAAATCATGGCAGTTTTTGTAATACCGGCTTCTTTAACTTTAGCAGCAATTGTATTTAAAGTACCTTTTACAATGATTTGATCGGGCCAACTTGCTCTTTGAACAACAGCTATTGGTGTTGTTTCTGCATAATGAATCGTCAGTTTTTCAACCAGCTGATCAATCATTCCCACGGTAAGGAAAATAGCCATGGAAGTTTTATGCGAAGCCAGTAATTCGATTTTTTCCAATTCAGGAACCGGAGTACGACCTTCCATACGTGTACAAATCACTGTTTGCGAAATACCTGGAACAGTAAATTCGCGTTGTAAAGCTGCGGCAGTTGCCACAAAAGAACTTACACCTGGAATAACAGTATGAGGAATATTTAACTTATCTAACTCTTCAATTTGCTCACGGATTGATCCATAAATAGATGGATCGCCGGTATGAACACGAGCCACAGATTTTCCTTGCTCATAAGCCGTTTTCATAGTATCTATAATAGATTCCAAATCCATAGTAGCACTATTGTGAATTTGAGCTTCCGGTTTGTGATCCTCAATCACAGCTTTTGGTACAAGAGATCCTGCATAAATAATGACATCAGCCTGTTGAATCGCTTTTAATCCTTTTACTGTAATTAATTCCGGATCCCCAGGTCCGGCTCCAATAAATGTTATCATATTTTTAGTTTTTGTTTTTTTGAATAATGGCTGTTGAAAAATAAGGTACTTCCTCTTTTAAAATCTCAATACTTTTATAAACCTGCTGCATTTCTTTTCCTGCTTCTGTAATCATTACAAAGTTGTATTGAGGATGATTGGCAAGGAAATCGTATAATTGGGTTTTGTATCTTGATATTTTCATGCACACAGTAGTGTCAGATAATTCAAGCACTCCTGATGCATTTTTATCAAAGGAGCCAATTACACTTAATTGATCATTATCCTTACATAATGGCAAGTTGAGTAAGCTACTAATAGCAGCAAAGGAATAAATACCCGGTATGGTTTCAATTTCAAAATCGGTATTAAGATACTCCAGTATATAGCTGTAGGTGCTATAAAGCATTGGATCTCCTAATGTTAAGAAGGCAATGTTTTTACCTTCATCAAGATGCTTTTCAATAAGCAACGCATTTTGTTTACGCGCTTCAATACGCACATTGACATCCTTCGACATGGGGAAGGTCATGTATTCGATGAAAGCATTTTCATCGATAAAAGCATTGACAATAGCTAATGCTGTACTTGCCTGTTCTTTAGATTTAGGTACACAAATAATGTCAGCTTGGCCAATTGCTTTTACTGCTTTGAGCGTTAACAAATCCGGATCGCCCGGACCAATACCAACGCCATATAATTTACCTTTGTTTTGTTTGTTCATTCCGTTTAAAACTTTGCAGTTAGAATAAAAATTGGGTTTTGAGCTGTTAGCATGGCTACTTTTCGTGAGGTATCAATTTTGTTTACGCCAACCTGTATCAGTTCAAAATCAATCTCATTGTTTTTAAAATATTCATAGGCTTTAATCATCGTATCTAAAACAATGGCAGTAACTACAACAATGCTATTTTTTTGAGCCTTTGTTTTTATAAGGTCCAAAATATCAGTCAGGTTACCACCACTTCCGCCTATAAAAAATTTATTGCATGAAGAGACTTCATCCATTCCTTCTGGAGCTTTATGATGCACTACAGAAAGGTTATTGATCTTGAACTTTTCTATGTTTTGATGTATTAAATCTACAGCATCTTCCTTGTGTTCAATGCCAATTACTTTTCCTTCTTTAAGAAATAGTGCAGCTTCAATAGAAACAGAACCCGTTCCAACACCAATATCCATCATATTATCGGTAGACTGAAGCTCCAGTTTACTCAAAACCAATGTTCTTATTTCTTCTTTTGTCATGGGAACATTCCCACGTATAAATGCTGAATCTTTCATTTTTTAATTCTTCAATACATCAAATTCTATTTCCCAGGGATAACACACAGGGCTGTTTGATGCAGGCCCTTCAGGCCTATATTTAATCTTTTATTTAATAATGATCTACCAACCTAATAACCTATTAGCCTAAAGATCTATTTACCCTTTAGCCCTTAACCTTTCCACCTTTAACCTTTTCAACAATTACACAACTTAAATTATAATCTTCATTTAAATTCAGTGCTTCTTCAGCTGTGGTGCAAATAATTTTTTCATCAGGGTAGGAGAGGTGTATGCCTATGTAATAGTTGTAATCACCATAACCTGCGTTTGCTAATTGTTCAGCAATCCATTTCCAGTTTTGCTTTTTGTCGGTAAGCAGAAAAACAGAATCATAGGTTTCAACAGCTTGTAAAAAATCTAATTCCTTGCCGTGTAACGAAGCTTTCAATGCATTTTCGTAGCCCAAACCTACCTTTGCATACAAATACTGATAGGAGCTTAATCCGGGGATTAATTCAATGGCTGCATCAGGAAAAGCACTTTGAATATATCGACGGAGGGAATAAAATCCTGTATCGCCTGAAACCAGCACCACAATAGTTTTATTTTGCAGAGATTCCATCTTAGCTTTTAATGCAGATAAGCTCCCTGTAAATAGAAAACAATCCTTTTTATAGTCACTAAAAATTTCCAGATGGCGGCTTCCTCCAATAAGGATGTCAGCATTTTCTACCTTTTTATGCACAACAGGAGAAATGTAATCCGGATGGCCGGGGCCAATGCCACAGATATATATATGGTTATGATTATTTTCCATCATGAATATGGTTAATGGTGGATAAAGCCTGACTGGTTGTAGCAAGCAAACCGGCTTTTTGTGATAGCAACACAATTTCTACTTCCAGATCTCCATGACAGTATAATTCAGCTCGCTTTTTCATGGTATTAGCCAGGTAATTCCAGAACGCTAAATCCTTCACAAATGAAATGGCTTCTTCAGTGGTGTTGGATTGCATGATCAGATCAAAGCCTTCTACATCTTTACTGAACTTAAAATAGTGCGAAGCCATGATTTCATTACGTGCATCAGCAATTCTGCTATGAGTGTGAAAAATACCTCCGGCAATTTTTATGAGTTTGCCCAGGTGACCAACAATTACCACTTTATTGAAATTTCGGATGATAGCCTGTTCCAGCATAAATCCAATGTAGTTTGAGGTCAACACCACCCATTCTTCGTTGATATTTAGATTCTCTTTTGAAAAAGAAGTACTGTAATTTCCTGGTGAGAAAATGGCTTCCTTAAATCCGTATGCCTCAATTTGGTTTAGCTTTACTACCAATGAATCTTTTAAAGCCTCTTCTGACATGGGTTTTACAATTCCGGTTGTGCCCAATACAGATAATCCACCAACTATACCCAATTGTGGATTAAAGGTTTTTTTAGCCAGCTTTTCTCCTTCCGGAATGCTTATTTCAACTGCTACTCCTTTTCCTTGCGGAAGTACATCTGCAATGGACTGCTGAATCATTTTTAGAGGAACCGGATTAATGGCTGGTTTTCCCACTTCAACCGCTAAGCCTGGTTTTGTTACTCTACCAATTCCTTTTCCTCCAATGATTTTAATTTCATTTCCATCAATAAACTTCGCCGAAGCACAAAAAGTTGCACCATGCGTAATATCCGGATCATCACCGGCATCTTTAATGGTGGCGCATTGTGCCTGGTTTGTATTGATGGAACTATCGTTGATTTCTAAAATAACCTCAGAACCAGAAGGCAGTGTAACAGTAACGTGCTTAATCATTTGTTGATTCACCAACATGTACACCGCAGCCTTTGCAACAGCGGAAGCACAAGTTCCTGTTGTTAATCCGTTTTTGAGTTCTTTATGTTCTTTTTCTTTAGAAATCATTTAATAAACTTCTTTTTCAATGTTAATTCTCTAGAATCAAAAGGCTGAAAGCCTGAAACATCAAAGCAAGGGGCAACGCCCCGTGTAATTAGGCACCAAGTAAATCTCAGGCTGTAGGCCTGAAACAATTAATATAAGTATCAGACATACAGCCTGAATAAGCATGACGTTAAGTCTCTTGTGGCAACGCCCTCTAGTGTTCGAAAAGATATAATTAACTTTATTTATCTATTAACCCCAGAGGGGTTACATGTTTATAGAAATACGTTATAAACATAAATCGACTCCAGCGGAGTCGAACCGCAATCCCAATATCTATTGTACATGTGACTCCTCTGGAGTCAATTTATCTGTTATAGGACTATTCTATAAATATGTGATGCCTCTGGCATCATTTTAATAAATTGTAATTCTCTTACATTCAATTTTTGAACACAAGTGGGCGATGCCCCAAGTTGTGATGTACAAGGCTTTCAGCCTTTGTATATAATTGTTTCCTAAATCTTACGATTTGTTACATCGTACAACAATGCATTTAAAATAGCTACACCTACAGTACTGCCACCTTTTCGACCACGAATGATCATGTAGGGCAGACCAGATTCTTTAAGCATTTGTTTGGATTCAGCAGCGCCTACAAATCCTACAGGAACACCAATGACTAAATCCGGTTTTATTTTACCTTCTTTAGCTAATTCACAGATGCGAACCAAAGCGGTAGGAGCATTTCCAATGACAAATATTTTATATGATTCATCTTCTGACGCTTTATCAATACCACAAATTGAACGGGTAATGCCTTTTGCTTTTGCAGTTTCAATAACATCAGGATTATGAACAAAACAGTTGATTTCACATCCTAATTTTGATAAAGAAGGTTTGCTTACACCGGCTGTAATCATTGTGGTATCTGCATAAATGTTGCACGATTGTGACAATGCCTTTTTAGCATTTTCAACGGCATCAAGGTGTGCTTCAAACAAGTGACCGTACTCAAAGTCGGCCGTGGTGTGAATCACTCTTTTTATGATGCTATCCAACTCTGCAGGAATATTTAAATGCGACAATTCAGCTGAAATAATCTTCATACTGTCGTTTTCAATTCCCATTGGATTAAGATTTATATAATTGCTCTTTTCCATAATTCTGTAATCTTTTCAAAAAATTTTAAGTCAGCATAAAAATGCACATGAGCATATGCTCCCAAGCAGTTTTTGTATTGTAAACCGCATTGCCATTCTTTCTCTTTTTCAGGTTTTTTTAGCTGATATTTTAATTCGTAATTAACATCTGCTTGATTTGGAATGATCTGTGACCTGTGAAACTCATGACAAGCGGTTGATTCACCTTTATATTGGGCAATGGCATAACCAAATCGTTGCAGTCGTTTGGTCATTTGTACCGAAGCTTCAAATACACCAGTCATCTTATATTCTTTCTGATCCTGAGTAATGATCTTTTCAGTCAGGAACATTAAGCCTCCGCATTCAGCATAAGCTGGCATTCCATTGTCAATCTTGGTTTTAATATTATTTAAAAGACTAATATTTTGAGATATTTCTTTGGCAAATACTTCCGGGTAACCGCCCCCCAGGTATAAGCAATTACATTCATCAGGTAATTGCGAATCCTCAATAGGACTAAAGTAATGTAAGTTTGCACCTAGTTCTTCCAGTAGCTCCAGGTTATCTTTATAATAAAAGCGGAATGCCCTATCGTAAGCCACACCGATATGTAAAGATGAGAGATCAAGCTTTGGTACTTCAAATGAACTATCACTGATATCATTATTGTCGGCAATACTCATCAATCTTCTAAAATCGATGGTTTTGTTAAAAGTCTCTTTGAGTAATTCAATTTTCTGATCTAACTCTTCTACTTCCTCAGCCTGAATCAAGCCTAAATGGCGACTCTCAAGTGCAAAATCTTTATTATTTGGGATGTATCCGATACATTTTATCCCGCATTCCTTTTCAATAATAGATTGAAGGAATTTGAAATGATCTTTACTGGAAACATGGTTTAGAATGACTCCACGTACTTTTGTATCGTCTTTAAATTTGGCAAAACCTTTAATAATTGCAGCAACCGATTGGTATAGTCCTTTACAATTCACTACCAGAATAACCGGAATATCTAAAATACGGCTTAATTCATAAGTGCTTCCCCTGGATTCTTGTCCCATTCCATCGAACATGCCCATTACACCTTCTATAATTGATAAATCTGCATTGGCAGCATGTTTTTTATACAAATGCTTTATGGCAGATTCTGAAAGCATAAAGCTATCCAAGTTGTATGATGGCTCTCCCAGAACCTTACTATGAAATAAAGGATCAATATAATCCGGACCCGTTTTAAAGGGTGTAATATTATAATTCAAGGATTTTAGTAAAGCCATCAATCCAATGGTAGCTGTGGTTTTTCCACATCCGCTATTTGTGCCGGCAATAATGAATCCTTTCATCTTAGTTTAATAATGATAATGTTTGTTCTACAATTTTTTCAACGGTGGTTTCAGTTGCCACCATCTTGCCTTCTTTATGCAAATTGAAATTGGCGATTCCTTTTTGAGGAATTTCAATCCAAATATCTTTTTGATCATTTGCCTGCGTTAACTTTATTCCTCTGCGGGCAAAAGCTCTGCGAAGCAGCACATATTCAAAGCCATGTCCTTTTACCGCTAACTCTCTGTCGTGCTTATGTTTTACTTTAAATAGTCCGGTTTTATTATCAAACTCAACACCTCGTTCCACAAATAGCTTTTCAAAAGCATTTTGAAGCAATAAATCTTCCGGTGTTCCTGTAATCAATGGGCCACCTTTAGGTAATAGCCAAAGTTTATCAGCCATTTGAATAGCCAAATCCAAATCATGCGTGGACATTAATATGGACTTTGAAGATGTCATAGCGATTTCTCGTAAAAGCTGAATGATTTCAACACGAGCCGGTAGGTCCAAAAAGGCAGTTGGTTCATCCAGAATAATCAAAGGTGTATCCTGAGCCAAAGCTTTTGCAATAAAAACCTTTTGCTTCTCACCGTCACTAAGATTGCTGAGTTGCTCGTTGGCTTTGTGTTTAATGCCACATTTTTCAATAGACTCATCAACTACTTTTTTATCGTTTTTAGAAAGACGCCCCATCAAATTGGTAAACGGACTTCGGCCCAAGCTTACCAACTCTTCAACTGTGGCATTGGGAACATCAATACGATCCGTTAAAACCACCGCTGTAAGTAAAGCCATTTCTTTCTCTTTAATGGAGAACAGGTTTTTACCTAAAATGGTTCCTTCACCCGAAATAGCCGGCTGAAAACCAGATAAGGTTCGAATCAGCGTACTTTTTCCGGAACCATTTTCTCCTAGCAAACAGATCAATTCACCAGAACCAATTTCAGCATTCAAATGATCGCACACATGTAAATGTCCGTTCTTTCGTTTGTAGCCAATGCTCAGTTCATTTATATTTAAAATACTTTGCTTCACGGTTTCTTATTAATTTAACTCGTTAACCTTTAACCTTGATACCTTTTCCCAGCGCTTACACACTGGGCTATTATATTTCGGACCTTCAGTTCGATAGATTCCTCGTGTTAGGCATAGCGTCTCGCTATGTCTTAGTTATTTAGGCCTCCAGCCTTAAAAACTCACCTTTCCTCTCTGCTTCTTTTTTCTACTTTTACCTGTTCGTTTTTCTTCTATTCCAAATCACCCATATCACCACAGGAGCACCAATAAACGCTGTGACCGAGTTTATTGGTAATTCATTTTCTACACCCGGCAAACGAGCCATTAAATTACAGAGTAGGGCAGTAGCACCACCAATAAGGCAAGTATTGATTACCAGTAAAAAATGATTTGATGTTTTTGATAATAACTTGGCCAGATGAGGAACAGCAACACCAATAAAAATAATAGGTCCGCAAAATGAAGTTACAATCGCAACCAATATTCCCGACCATGCAATAATAGCTAATCGTGCACTTTTTATCTTTAGCCCAAGGTTGGCAGCATATCTGTCGCCTAAAGCCAATAAGTTTAATGGTTTGTTTAAAAATATCGATGAAAAGGAGAGCACAACCGTCACTATAAAAAATACCCATGCACGGGCAGGTGCCATTCTGCTAAAGCTTCCCAAGCCCCAGATTACATAGTTATGCACATCTTCCTCGGGACTGTAATATTTCAACAAGCTTACCAATGAGCTGGAAAGATAACCAATCATAACTCCAATAATCAATACACTTAACGTGCCTCCAATATGATTACTTATAAACATAATCAGAAACATGACTGCAGCGGCACCTAATAAGGAAGAAACAATAGCTCCAAAATCGCCCCATGCACCCATATTTGTAAAAGATAATCCAAGTATATTGCCAGTAAATAACATGGCAAATGCTACTCCCAGGCTCGAACCAGATGAAATTCCAAGGATAGATGGACCTGCCAATGGATTACGAAATAAGGTTTGCATTAATAAGCCTGATATACCCAATGCCATTCCGGCACCAATACTCACAATTGTTTGTGGTAAACGGGTTTTAAATACAATATTCGAATACACCGTATTGGCACTATCAGAACCTAAAAAGATAGCTTTAAACTTGTGTAGTGGAATATTAATAGAACCCAATGTTAAGTTGAGAACCATTAAAACCAAAAGCAATACAATGCAAAGAATTATAATTAATGATGTTTGTTTATTACTTGTCATTCAGTTGTTCGTAAAATTCAGGTGAATACTCAGGTAATAAATCAGGATGAAAGAAATGAATATAATCAGCCAATAACACATCAGGCTTCACTGCTGCTTGCTCGTAATATGGTTTCTGACGAATATTACAAAACAGTACATTGCCATTCTGATATGCTTTAAAATCCTTATATCTGCTATCTTGATCTGCCAGATCAGTTAAAGAAAATCCATCTTTTTCGGGATGAATGATTCTCCAATAATCGCAATCAAAAGCTTTTTTATACATGGTTTCAAAATCCAAAGGATAAGCTCCCTGATGGTCATCCTTAATCACGTAATCAGCACCGGCATCCTTAAAATAATGTGCGTAAAAACTTTCACCTCCGGGAACATACCAGCTTCCGGATCTCATCTTTCCGCTAAAAACAGTAGGTCTGTAATTTACAGAATCTGTCAGTGATTTAAGATGCGTATAATTACTTTCGATTTTGTTAAAAATAGAATCTGCCTTTTGTTCTTTGTCAATAAACAGAGAGATCATTTTAATCCATTCGGCTCGGCCTAAAGGCGTTTTTTCATTGTAGGCAGCAACAGGAACCAATGGAATACCCATGTTTCTCAAAGCATCAAAACCACCAACTTTAAATGGAGATACAAAAATCACATCAGGATTAATAGCCGCAATCACTTCAAGGTTAAAACTTCCTTCTTTACCAATCTTTTTAACAGAACCTTCCTTTACTTTTTGGCGCATACCTTTGTGCTTCAGGTATCTGCTGCTATTGATGGCTGCAATATTGTCAATATCATCCAACTCAAAGAAATAGGATAGTTGAGTAGATGAAAGACAAATGATCTTTTTGCAAGGCACTTTAATACTATTGGAATACTTCGATTTTAAGGCATCATCGTTAACCAGATTATAAATTTCTTTATGATCCCTGTCGTCAGCACTTGTATATATAGTGAGTTGCTTTATTTCATCATCTTGCTGTATTAAAAACTCCTTGGCATAATCAAGTGTTTTGTTTTCAAGAGAAGCTATGTTCTGTTTAACTGTTTTATTTCCTGAGTTACAACTGCAGAAAACAATCATCAATAATATGCCAGTCTTATTGATCCAACTCATTCCAGCTCTTTTTTAAATGTTTGATGTATATGGCAACAATGTTATCGTATTCAGCTAATCCTTTTAAACTTGGCGTTACGGTAAACCCTTCAGCTTCTAATATTGATTTCCAGCTTTCCTTTTCATCTCCAACCATATCGTTTTGAACATGATCCCCACAAACCGTCATAAAAGGAGCTAAAATCACATTCTTGATTTTCTCTTTTCGCAATGATTCAATCACATCGTTTAATTCCGGATAACCTTCAACTGTTCCCATATAGGCTTGTGGCATTTGTTTTTGAAGATAGTACTCAAAACCAGGGTAGTAAATGTTACTGAAATGACTTGTTCCATGCCCCATAAATAATAAGGCTTCATGTTTATGAAGTTGTGATGAAAAAATATCTTTTAAAGCCTCTGCAAGTTCTTGGTTGTCCTGATTGTTATATAGTAATGGATCGCCCAAAATAATTTTTTGCGGACCTTTAGGAATCACAGCAAAGGCATCAACTGTAGTTTGCAAATCGTGATATTCACTTCCCGGAATAACATGCAGAGATTGAACGGCAATATGTGTAATGCCATCTTCGGTCATTTTAGCCAAAGCCTGTGCCGGGGAATCAATGTATTGACCATTACGAGCTAGTTTACGTCTAATAAATTTAGAAGTGTAAGCCCAATATATTTTTGTGTCGGGAAAGCTTTTTAAAGTTTCCTCTTCAATATTTTTAAAAGCTGCCTGAGCTTCGGGATAACTGCTTCCGAACGAAACTAATAATATGCCTTTTGTTTTCATTTTTTGAGCCTCCAGATTATGATGTGCCATTGCCAATAGCATTGTAAACATCGATAAAAAAACGATTCTTTTTGTCATTACATTAAGACTTTATATTAAGAATTTGTTTAAAAAACTTTTTAGAAAGTATCAATCCTGTATAACAGATGATAATCCCTGCAATAGAAACAATAATGAGTAAGGATTTTCTTAACCAATCCATTTCTTTTAAAAACTGAAAATTGAATGTATGCAGAGCACGGTATAACCACCTTCTTAGTCGCTTGTTTTTATTATATCGTAATACTTCTTCACCTGTTTTAGGATTGATATAAAGCCATGTTTTAGCATCATCGTTTAACACTATTTTATATGCCATTTGTGGAATATAGCGCATGGCATTTGAGCTGTAATAATTATTAAATCCGTTTTGAATAGTAACTTCCGGGGAGAATTTTCCAAACTTAGTTTGAGCTTGATTTTTAATCTCCGAAGGTTCGTATGATTTTGCTGGTTGAATATATCCGTTTTTTAGATAATAAGCTTTCGGAACTTGATAATCATTATAATACACTAAATAATAAGGCGTATTAAAAATGGTTTTCCACTCTATTCTTCGTATCCCATTTTTATTTTTAATGGCTTTATAAACATCAATAGGAGTAAGACTATTATTCCTATTTAAATCCAGTTTTTGATCCCAGGTAATCTTTTCTTTTTTAGATACCCCCACCATCCAATCCGGAATATTGGTAACAGATATTAAACCACTTAAGATAAAGGTAAACACAAACACTCCAAAAAAGTATCCGAAGATATGATGCCACTTGTAGTTGAACTTTTTATATGGGGTAATACTTTTTTTCTTTTTTCGATATATACCTACTGCAATTCCTGAAATACTTGCCAATAATCCTAAAACAGACAGGATGATCATAATCGTTTTCCAAAATCCCATTTGATTGCGCAGGCTAACAAAATAAACCCAATGAGGAATGGCACTAAAATAAGCGATCCATCTTTCTTTTCTGGTTGTTTTTTGAATGATGCTTCCTGTCTTTTGTGAAATATAGACAACAGTATGATCATCATCCTTCATATAACATTTATAAAAGGGTAGGAGCGATTTGTAATAGCTCCAGGGAACCCACTGATCAAGTTGGTTGCTGATTAAAATTTTTTGTGAAGTGGATTGGGTGTATGATGAAGCCAATTGGTCAGCCTGAGCAATGGCAAATGCTTTAATGGGTTCTAAGGTTTGAGCATTGTATATTTTTTGAGTTTTTCTACCTGAAGAAACCCGGTAGACAGGTTGGCCTAAATGTTTCTCCAGTTCAACAGTTCCTTTAAAAGTAGGGGATGGTGCCTGAAGGTTTTGAAGATCGTTGGCTGTAAATGTTTCAAGATGAAGAAAGCGTTTTTCGCGGGAAGCATGAGGATAGCCTGTAAAAATAAGAATGATTCCAGTTAAAAACCAGATCAAACACATCAGGCTCATAATGGCTCCTGTTATTTTATGTATTTGAAAAAATAGTTTTCTCATCTGTTTATATTGTGGTAAAAATCTGATGGTTAATTTAAATTATAATATTTAGTGACCTGTAATGTGCTCTGGTTATATAAGTTTATATTTTATTTAATTAAACCACAGAGTATTGTAAGCAGAAAAAACAGTGATTAAAAACGATACTCTGTGGTTTTAATTGAAAAAACAAACAGTTATTATTTTGAAAAATTTATAGTTACTCCCATGAAAAATGTTCTTCCAGGTGACAATGTTCCATAATGTGAACCATAAGGACTATCATCAACGAAATCAAAAATATTATCAATTCCGGCAGTAAATTCTATATTCATATTTTTAATAGAGGTAAATTTTTGTCGTGTTGAAAAATTTACCAATTGGAATCCTTTAGCATTGCCGTCATCATAGAACTTTTCATCCTGAAAACGGCCAGTAAGTGATGCTCCAAATGTGTAATGGTCAGCTACATGGTTGTAATCGAGATGGATGTTCCCATAATTTTCAGCAACACCTTCAAGTTTAATATCATTAGTCAGGTCTTTAGCATCAACGAAGCTATATCCACCACCTAAAGAAAACCCTGCACCTAATACAGTATTAAACAATACATCGATACCTTGAGATCGCGTTTCATCAATATTATAATGTTTTCTTCTTCTACTAATACCATCTTCATCATCACCAGCTTGTAGATCTTCTGATTTATAATCAATTAAATCATCTACATTATTGCAGTAGGCAGACACGCTAAATGATGTTTTTTGAGTATTGTATTCAAAACCCAAGGAGCAGTATTGAGATTTTTGAGGCTCAAGATCAGTATTACCCATGTAAACTGTAGAACCTTTTTGATATTCGTAATACAATTCTTTAAGCGTAGGTGCTTTGTACCCTAAACCGTAAGTACCTCTCAGATTAATTTTATTCCAACGATACAGCGCTGAAACTTTAGGTATAAATGCGGTACCGAACTCCTCATGTTTTACAAGTCGTGCACCAGCAACAATATTCAGTTTGTCGAAGAATTTTAATTCTTCCTGAGCTAAAAATGCATAAGTGTTTACATTAGCCTCTCCATTAATAACTCTGTCCGAAACCATTTTTTCGTTCAGGTAATCGGCACCTAATGATAGTTTGTTGTTTTTGGAGAAAGCCTTGATATATTTTAACTGAGCATTGGATAACTGCTGGTCGTTATTAATAGATAAATCGCCCTTAGCATAATCTCTGTATTCCTGATTATACCTGTAGTAATATTTATTGCGATCGTTATGATAATCAAGAGTGATAAAATCCTTTTTATTGATTAAATATTTTGCACCAGCTCCAAATGTTACATCTTCAAAATAATAGCCATATCTACCAACAGATTGTGGACGAAATCTATCTTTCTCATAGTAACTTCCTTCCGCATAAACGGATAGTTTTTTGGTAATATCATAGTCTAAATGCTGACTTATGGTGTAATCATCATATTCAATTTGTGCCTGAGCTTCAGTTTCAACCAATTCATCATCATCTAATTCATATTTACTCAATTGCCATCCGTCAGAGTGCTTTTTTGTAAACGAAGTACGAGATGATAATTTTCCAATATTTAAATCCAAGGCATTGTTTTGCTGCCATGTATTGTAACTCCTTATTCGTGATGCATTGCTAACATGTACTTTTTGATTTGACTTTTTTGTAATGATATTTATTACACCAGCAATGGCATCAGTACCATAAAGTAATGATGAAGCGCCTTTTACAATTTCAATGCGTTCAATATCATCCGGGTTAATACGGTTTAAATCCGAGTTTCCACCTACATCGCCATAGATACGTTTACCGTTGATTAATACCAGGATAAAATCGTTACCTAAGCCGTTTAATTTCATCATTGATCCCATAGATCCCGGATTAAAATCAAATGAAGGACTTAAGGTCATCATTAAGTGTTCAAAATCAGGAGCTCCAATGCTTTCGATGGTTTTCTTTGAAATAATTTCTGTTGGTACCGGTGCTGATTTTAAATGATGCGGAGTTCCTGTTCCTGTAACTACCACTTCACCTAACTTGTTATCTGATTCTGACATTGCAAAATCAAATACATTATCACCGGCATTAATGGTTACCGTTTCTCTAATGCGTTTAAATCCTGAATAAGAAACAATTAAATCGTAAGTTCCTGGTTTGTTGATTTTAAACTGGTAATCGCCATTGTTATTTGTTGCAGAACCAATTGTGGTACCTGCAAAATATACATTTACTCCGGGTAGAACACCTTTAGAGTTTTCTTGGGTAATGTTTCCTTTAATAATTGTTGTTTGTGCGCTTGCAATATACGTAAAGCAAAGCATCACAAAAGTCAAGGCAGCGCCTATCTTTTGCATGACTAATTCTTTAATAATTAATAATGTGCATCAGATAAATATCAAATGCTAATAAATTAAAAAGATAGATTAAGCGATAATTGAACCTACGCGCGATGAGTTCTTTAGAATCAACTTCTATCCCCGGAAGTTTAATCTTTAATGATTAAAATAACCTGGCAGGTCTTCTGGCTCGTCCTGTTTTAAGGCCTTCCCATTTTATCCGCTGTAGCCATGGCATAGGCGGATTGTCTTTCTATATGAAATAGAATCAGACACCTGCTTTCGCTTAAGCTATAGCAGGTAACAGTGGCATTAGTGATCTTAAAACAACATTAAGGACTTACAGCTGCGGGTACAGCTCCGGAATTTTCATTAACATGAAGCACCGGATTCCCATTTTAAGGTTTCTCCTGCAAAGGAGAAATCCACCAAATCGCTGCAAAAGTAATAAAATAATTGAATTAGAAAGTGAATAAATTGAACTGAGTCATAAATTACCCAATAGTGGGGAGGCATTTGATTTTCAATTTATTGTTTAAAACACCCAAGGAGTTGCTATGTAGAGGTAAATCAAACACCTCTAAAAAAATTAGTAGTTATAAACTTGTCTTTCTAAATTATTATTGAAAGATTGCATCGCTATTAGTCATCATAAAAGCGTATATAAAAGCATGTCAAGATTTTTATTACTAATCATTTCCTTAAGTTTTTCAGTTCAATTATTTTCTAATAATACAGATAGTATCCAGGATCCTATTGATAAACCCCTGTACAAGCCTTTTATTGAAAGGTATATTTTAGATGAGATTAAGAATTTGCGTGAAGAGAACCAACGATTGAGAGCTTTAGTAACAAAGCAAATTGCCGAAGCAAAACTCGATTCTTCTGACAGAGCTATTCAATATACTACAAGTACTGTTAATAACATATTTTATATCATCACAGCAGCAGCATCTTTATTGGTGCTATTAGGTTGGCGATCACTAAATGATATCAAAAAGAGTATAAAAAGTGATACAGCTAAGCGTATTCAAGGATTAACAGGAGACTATGAAAGTCGCTTACAACAGATTGAGCAGAAAATGATGGATAGATCAAAAATTCTTATTGAAACGCAGCAGGAAATCACGAATACCAATTCGATTCACTCATTATGGATGCGTGCCGGTTTAGAAAAAAGTGAAGAGGAAAAAATTTCTATCTATGATGAAATCCTTGATATTAAACCTAATGATATTGAAGCCATGACCTATAAGGCAGATGCCTTATTAGAAATTGGCGAAGTACGTTGGGCTTTAAATTTAACCAATACAGCTATTGAACTAGATAGTGAATACGCTTTAGCTTATTGGCAACGAGCTTGTGCCTACTCTCAACTTGATAAACAAGCCGATGCCATTAAAGATATTGAAAAGGCCATTGAATTATCGGAGACTTTAAAAGATGAATTAGAAAACGAAAAACATTTCGATAATCTTCGAACCAACAAACGTTTTAAGTCATTAATAAAAGCATAATATAGCTTCAGATTAGTAGGCTACTTAATTTTAACAAGGGCAAAATAGAAGGTGATTCCTTTTATTTTGCCCTTGTTTTGTATGTGGTGTTACTATAAAGACATATGGATGTAACCTATTGAATAACAATTTGATTATATATCACTAATAATGTATATTAGATTGTCCTTAAAAAAAGGATATATTTTTAATATAAACCGTATACTTTAACTGTGAATATAAAGTGCATTTGTAATATGGTTTTGTTATAGCATGTAAATCAGCCACTATTCATCAATTTATTATGACTAAAATATTTCTCACAATTCTCCTTTTAGTAGCTCTTTTTTACTCATCTACTTTATACTCACAAAATAATTACAAAAGGAAAATTTCTATTAGTGAATGGGTAGAGGAAATGGAAAACTATAATGGTGTTTTATATCAACTTGAAAATACAGAAATATATTTCGATGAGATTAAAGATTCACTTTCTTCCTATAGCAAATTTGCGTCCTTATTATCCGATTCAATATCAAATAATAATAAAAAGATCAATCCAATTGTATTAATCCGAAATTGCAAATTACCAGATAACGCAACTTGTTCCATTAGCAATCTCGAGTTTAATAAAAATGTTACTTTTTATAATTGCGAGGGAGCATCGCAGTTTAGGTTTATAAACTGCACCTTTAAAAATGGCCTTGACTTTCGTAATTTGGATTTTAATGATATTGAGTTTTGGAAGTGTAAGGTACAGCACCGGATTGTAGTATATGAAATGCATACCAGTGTTTTTCTTTTTTCAAATTGCTCATTTTATGTAGATTCAACAATTATTTATAGTCCTTTTGTGAATGGAGATGAAAAAGATCGTTCAGGTTTTCAGTATCTGTTTATGATTAGGCAGAATGAAAAAAGATTAAATAATTTTTACCTGGATCGCTCCACTATATCTTCATGTGGAGTGAAGCCTGTACTCTCTTTTTATGGTGGTAAATATGATGTTATTGGCTTTGACAGTATAGATTTTTCTAACAGTATTTTAGATTTCAATAATTGTTCTGTAAAAGAAAACCTATGGATTCAAAGGTGTAAGTTTAATCAACCAATAGGAAGTTCAAATTTTTCATTTCCCAAGGATAATACCTCTTTTAATTGGGCTCAAATAGACTCTGTAGGCCTTGGTGTTTATGAAGGTTATAATAAAATCCCATTCAACTATTTATCAGATTCACTTGTTTCGGATGTGTATATTTTCAACGCACTACAAAGTTCCTATCGAAAGTTTTTTACAATGTATAAATTGCAAGGTGATAATGAATCCGCTAATGCTTGTTTAATACAAATGAAAGATATGGAGACCAGAAAATATAAACGCTTATATGCACAAAATCCTGGTATTCAAAGTTGGTTTAATTGGCGATTCAACCAGTTTCTAAAATATTATTCCAAGTATGGAACAAGTCCGGTGCGCTCACTTATCATTTCGCTTTGGACGATCTTACTCTTTGCTGTAATATATTTCTTTTTCTATAGTGATTGGGATGGTATTAACAGAACTTTTTTAATAAAACAGCACAGGAAACTTTTGGAATACTTCCGCTCAGAACAACGGTTAGAGGATTTTTACACTATAAATTATTTAGATGATTTTAAAACTTTTGCTGATTACAAAAATGAAATGAAAGTAAGTCATGTGGAGATTCCATTTTTTATTGTTTTGTTAGGAAGGCCATTGTACTTACTGTCAATTGTTAAACATAAAATGGTAACTTTTATATACCGAAGGACAGAAATATTACAGGGGCGTTGGAGTAATCTTAAACCTAAACGCAAGGTGTTTGTAGGTTTAACAATTAGTTTTGTGATTTTTGTTTATTTAATTTACCTAACCTTAGTAAGGATACTTAATGCAACTACGCTTAGTATTAATGTTTTTTCTACTCTCGGATTTGGAGCCATACCTGTAAAAGGTATCTCAAGATATATTACAATTTTAGAAGGATTTCTGGGGTGGTTTTTACTGAGCATTTTTAGTGTTTCATTAATTAGTCAAATGATTCAAAGCTAAAAACACAGCTAGCATTAATAAAACAACTATACAATCTGCTAAATTAAGAAAACTGTAAGAAGTTAAACTATAGATGTTTAATAGCTGCAGTTTAACTCCCCAGATGATTCTTTTACTTCTTTTTAAAAGGTCGGATAAGTACTCTTAATGATTGATCTCTAGAGAAGTAACTTTGTGCCCAGTTAATGAAAATAAACAATCGGTTTTTAACACCAACAATAGCCATTAGGTGAACCATGAGCCATAAAAACCATGCAATTACACCAGAGAAACTCAATCCGGGTAAATCTACAACAGCCATGTTTCGTCCAATAGTTGCCATAGCTCCTTTGTTCTTGTATTCGAACGGAAGCGCTTTATTATCTTTAAGGTTTTTAGCCAACAGTACTGCTTGTTGAATAGCAACTTGTGCAACCTGGGGGTGACCGTGTGGATATAGTTCAGTTTCCATATAAGCCGTATCGCCGAGAGCATAAATATTATTAGCTCCCTTAAGTTGGTTTATTCTGTCAACTGCCAAACGATTTCCCCTAACATAATGATCGTCAGAAATTCCCTTGATACGTTTACCACCAACACCTGCTGTCCAAACAAAGTTTTGAACTTTATATTGCGTACCATCCTGAAGTGTCATGTTTTCACCATCATAATCTTTAATCATGGTATTTAGGTGTACTTCAACGCCAAGTTTTTCCAGGAATTTTAGTGCATCTTTTCCCGCTTTATCACTCATTCCGTTTAAAAGACGAGGTGCTGCTTCGTAAAGCCTGATCTTCATTCTACTAAAATCAAGTTCAGGATAATCTTTAGGTAAAACATAATTTTTTAATTCAGCAATAGCTCCTGAAAGTTCCACTCCGGTTGGACCACCACCAACAATAATCATCGATAATAATTTTGAGTGTTCTTTTCTGTCATCTGTTAAAATAGCCGCTTCAAAACTCTCCAAAATACGATTTCGAAGGTTGATGGCCTGGGCAGTTGATTTCATTGAAATACTATACTTTTCAATGTTTTTGTTTCCAAAGTAATTGGTATCAACTCCGGTTGCAATAACTAATTTATCGTAAGTCAGTTCTCCAGCTTTTGTAAGAATTTTCTTTTCTTCCGGAAAAACTTCAAGCAATTCTGTATTTCTGAAGTGTAAGTTTGTGTTTTTGTGAAATACTTTACGAACAGGAAATGAAATGTTACTAGGCTCCAAACCTGAAGTAGCTACCTGGTAAAATAGTGGTTGAAACTGATGAAAATTTCTTTTATCAATCATAACCACCTGAAATGGTGTATTGGCTAGTTTTCTTGCCAATTTTAATCCCGCAAATCCTGCACCTATTATTACAACTCTTTTTTTACCGTTGTTTGGCAAATTGAAACTATTACTCATGCCTTAACTATTGTCTGTGTTTAACTAAAAACTAAATAACCTTCAATTAAAGAAATTGTTCGTTAATTAAAGTTAAACCATCAGAGTATTATTGAAATCACTTAATTAAGAGCTTCTTGTTATATAAATTTTGTTAGTTTTAACCAGGTAATGGTTTGCTTAAATATATCATTTACTCAAATGAAACGAGTCATGAAAATAGGTTTTCACACACGAGGATAATTATTTTACTGGTGAGTTCTATATGAACAAATGAATTAAATGAAAAACATATGAAATATTTATCACTTCTTTTTATAACCATATTATTTGCCTGTAGTAAGGATGAGAACAGTAATGCAGAATCAGAGTATCTATCTGCAACAGTTCAATACAAACAAATTAATGAGGTAGATTCACATCTTTTAAGTTTAGATGTTTATTATAATGACCATACCGATGCTAAAAGGCCTGTTGTGATATGGGTGCATGGGGGTGGATGGAGTATTGGTGATAAGGCAAGTCAATTAGATAATAAGGTGAATTTGTTTAATAGCTTGGATTATGTTTTTGTTTCAGTCAATTATCGGCTTAGTCCGTTTCCATATGAAGTAAATAACTCGGATCGAGTTTTGTACCCGGATCATAATACAGATGTGGCAGATGCAATAAAATGGGTAGTTGATCATATTGATCAATATGGAGGTGATTCTAATCGTGTTGTGCTAATGGGACATAGTGCAGGAGCACACCTTGTAGCTTTAACAGGAACCAATGTCTCTTTTTTAACTCATGTTGGTCTGAGTCTAGAAAATATTAAAGGTGTTGCAGCTATCGATACGGAAGGTTATAATGTTTTAGATCAGGTTCAGGATAATTCAGACTTATACATTAATGCTTTTGGTAACAACGAAGATGCAAATATTGAAGCTTCACCAATTTATAATATTTATAGTGGAGTATCATATCCAAAGTTTTTTATTGCCAAGCGAGGAACTTTTTTGCGTATTGCAAAAGCCAATGAGTTTATTAATAAATTAGAACAAAATGGAGCTTCGGTATGGCAAGTAGATGGAAGTATATATACGCATAGCGAAATTAACCAGGCTATTGGAGCCCCAAATGAAGAGTTGATAACAAATGCTCTCATAGATTTTCTTCAGGAATGTTTTGATTAGGAGAACAATGTAAATATTTTTTCGTCGATTACTATCAAAAGATTACATTAAAGAGAGAAGATCTTTATTTGTGAAACTTGAATAATGCGCAGTTGTATTTATTGTTTTAGCAGGTTTATAATGCTGTAATTTATAATGTTTTGCAAATTGCTTTTTGAGTGTTTTAATCTCCTCAATAGAGTGTAAACCTTTTACTATTGTTGTTCGGAATTCATAGTCTATATTTGAACTCTTTATTAATTCTATAGACTCAAGGATATCTTGGTAGTTCTTTTTACAAAGTATATTTCCAACGGCTGAATTGTATTTTTGATAGTTAATTACATGTTTGATATCCATTGCAATACAATCGATAAAGTTTTTAGAAATCAGATTTTTCAGCATTTGGGGATTACTTCCGTTACTATCTAACTTAACTTTTAAACCTAAGTCTCTTATGGAGGCTATAAAATCAGGTAAATCTTTATGTATTGTAGGTTCACCTCCAGTAATTACAACTGCGGATAATAGATTTCTATATTTATTGAGGTAAGCGAATATCTCATCGATTGCATAAGCATCCTCGAAATATTTAGGTAAAACCAAGTTTGGATTATGACAAAAACCACAACGGAAATTACAACCCTGTGTAAAAACCACAGAGCTGATATTTCCAGGGTAATCAATTAAACTTTGCTTTTGAAAACCGGCAATTAGCATTATAAATATTTTCGATTAAAAAGGGGTGCTTAACATTCAATAGTAGCTTCAGTCTCTACTTTTATTTTCTTATCAAATAATTTTCTGTCGTCAAATTCAGCTCTTTTGCCATTGTTCCATTGCTCAACAGGTCGTAAATAACCCACAATTCTGGAATAAACTTCACAATTGTTTTCTTTTCCCTGTTCAGCACATTTCGGACATTGATGGTGTTCTCCATAGATATATCCATGTTCAGGACAAATACTAAATGTAGGGGACAATGAAAAGTATGGAAGCTTAAAGTTGGTGCAAATAGTTTTAGCAAGAGCTTTTACAGATTCAGGAGGTATTTGGTCTTCTCCTACAAATGTATGGAAAACAGTTCCTCCGGTATATTTAGTCTGCAGATCATCCTGAAGTTCTAATGCTTCAAATATATCATCGGTATATCCAACAGGTAATTGGCTTGAATTGGTATAATATGGGGCTGCATTGTTTTCTTGTACTTGTTTTTCGTTGGCAACAATAATATCTGGAAATTCAGCTTTATCAATTTTTGCTAAACGATATGTTGTTCCTTCTGCCGGAGTGGCTTCCAGGTTGTATATATGACCAGTTTCTTCCTGAAATTCATGTAGCTTTTGTCTCATAAAAGTCATGATGTTTTGAGCTTGTTTGTTACCTTCTTTGGTTGTGATATCGTATCCGTAAAAGTTTAGCAACAATTCATTCATTCCAACTAATCCAATAGTAGAAAAGTGGTTGTCCCAGTAGGCCCCGTTTTTAACTTTAAGATGGCGTAAATAGAATTTAGAATAAGGGTAAAGACCATTTTCTGTTAATTGCTCAATGATTTTACGTTTAATCTCTAAGCTTTCTTTTGCCATTTGCATTAATTTAGATATGCGTTGAAATAACTCTTCTTCTGATCTTGCTTCATAGGCAATACGTGGCATATTTAGGGTAACAACTCCAATTGAACCTGTTAACGGATTGGCCCCAAACAAACCTCCACCTCTGGATTTTAGCTCGCTGGTGTCTATGCGCAGGCGACAACACATTGATCGAACATCATCTGGCGACATATCTGAATTTACAAAGTTTGAAAAATAAGGAATGCCATATTTTGCTGTCATTTCCCAAATAGGTTGGCGATACTCATTATCCCAGTCAAAATCTTTGGTGATGTTATATGTTGGGATAGGGAATGAAAATATTCTTCCGTTTGAATCGCCTTCCGTCATAACTTCAGCAAAGGCCTTATTAAAAATGTCCATTTCATGTTGAAAGTCGCCGTAAGTAGAATCTTGAATTTTTCCTCCAATAACTATAGCTGTGTCCTTCATGTTGTTAGGTACTTCTAAGTCTAAAGTTATATTTGTAAATGGTGTCTGAAATCCAACTCTGGTAGGAATATTCATGTTAAACATAAACTCCTGAAGTGCCTGTTTCACTTCTTTATAAGTTAAGTTATCGTGTCGAATAAATGGGGCCAGATAAGTATCAAAATTAGAAAAAGCCTGAGCACCTGCAGCTTCGCCTTGCATGGTGTAAAAAAAGTTAACGATTTGTCCTAACAATGTTCTGAAGTGATTAGCTGGTTTGCTTTCTACTTTTCCTGGAACACCTTTAAAACCAGTTACGATAAGTTCATATAAATCCCAACCTACACAATATACGCTAACAAATCCCAAGTCATGAATATGAAATTTACCTTGTGTATGTGCATCTCCAATTTCTTTAGAATAGATTTTATTAAGCCAATACTGAGAACTGATTATAGTAGAAACATGCTGGTTCATACCTTGTAATGAATAGGTAGAGTTAGCACTTTCTTTAATGCGCCAGTCATTATTATTGATATAGTCATCAATGATATTGATGTTTGAAAAAAGTTCCTTTACATTTCTAATGCCATCATGTTGTTTTCTATAGATGATATAAGCTTTAGCTGCTTTAAATTGATTTTGTTTAAATAGTTCTATTTCAACTAAATCCTGAATCTGCTCAACACAAGGAGTTTTTGTATCAATCTGTTCAACTACCAAATTTGTAATTGTATGTGCAAGTTTTCTGTTGGGTTCACCAACTGCTCGTAAAGCTTTAAAAATTGCAAAAGTTATTTTATCCGATTCGAAAGGAACCAAGCGTCCGTCGCGCTTTTGTACTGTTGTAATAGCACCATTAATTTTCATAGTAACTTATTTTAGTATTAATAATCAATGGTAGCAGTGGTAAAATAATAAGAAAGGTAAAGGTCTTAAAATTCTCAATCGTCAGGTTTGTTCGAATTTAATATACCAAAACTCTCTTAGCCTTTTTTCCCGAAAGCTACGATTTATAGAACTAAAAAAGATAGGTCTTCCGGCTTGTTGTACTTTAGTTTACCTTCCCATTCTTTAGGAACAGTGGCTTTGTTGAACTAAAGCTTAAAACAACTTACGGCTGCGGGTACAGCTACTGATTTTCACAGTATTCCCTTACATCATTTTTAGGATTATAAAAATAATAGTATAAACTTAAAAATGAATTTAGAAATTGTAATAGTTATGAAAAAGAAATGAACAGGTTTAGTCTTATTGTAAAAAAAATCCCATGTAACATATTGTAATAAATGATGTTATATGGGATAGTGAAATTATAATGTAGCTGAAAAAACAGGTTAATTTCCCATTGCAGTTTCAAGGTGACTCATCCAAATTGCATCAATTTCAGGATAGTCGCCTAAACCTTTCATAACGCAATTTACAGTATAGCCTTCTGCATCTAACCTTTCTCTCCATGATTGTTCAGCAGGGTCTGTTTCACCTGTGTTCCCATTCATGTCGTTGTTAGCATGATCACCGGCTATCGACATAAGAGGAGAAATAGTAACAGTAGTAGGTTTTACAGATAGCGCATTTAATTTTGTAATAATGCCACCAATTGAACTTTCGCCAGCCTCAAAAGCGGTTCCCTCAACAGTTCCAACGTAAAAGTTTGGATTTAAAGCTTTTAATTTAGCTTCAAATTTAACATACTGACCATCGGCTGCATGGGGCGTTCCGTGTCCCATAAATAATACCGGACCTTCTGATAATTGAGTAGCAAATTTAGCATTAAGTACAGCAGCAACAGCTTCCAAATCAGCATCAGAATCCAATAAAGGGCGTCCGATTGAAAATTCAACACCAGGATATTCTTTTTCAATAGCTTCTGTTGTTTCAACCATTTCATCAAATTCTTCTCCGGGAATGACGTGTAATGACTGAACAGTAAATTTTGAATAGCCCTCTTTAAGCATCTGAACAATCGCTTCGTTAGGCGTGTCATTATCAATCACTGTTCCATTTAAATCACCTTCTCCATTTCCCTGACGTAGTTTGTTTAAAATCAAGTCAGATGTATATCCCCATCTGATTTCATCATCCGGAAATTGAGCTTTAGCTGCAGCATCAATCGTTGCAAAAGTAGTTTGAGGATCAGGGTACGAAGATCCAAATGTTACCAGTACTGTACCTTCTTTATCTCCTAATTCAAATTTCACATCATCGTTATCATCATTACATGAGGTGAAAAGAAGTGATCCTGTTGCCAGGCACACAAGTGCTTTTTTTAGTAAATTCATAATGTTTAATTATTAAGTTTAAATTTATTTTGAATGGTTTTTATTATAGCTAATGTTTATTGATGCAAAGAATGTTCTGCCTGGATTTAAGGTGCCGTAATGTGAACCATAAGGTCTGTCATCCACATAATTAAAGATGTTGTCGATGCCTGCAGAAATATTAATGTCGAAATTTGCATATCTCTTAATGGTATGGTTTGTTGTAAATTTCCACAGACAATAAGGATCTGCATACATTTTCTCAGGTTCTTCTTCCAAATAAAATTTATCAGATTTATAGGTACCTGTAAGATTTAGTTTCAGCATATAGTTATTCCACTTTCTAGTCCATGATGTTTTAAAGGCAGCACTGTGTTCAGAAGTTCCATCTAACCTGATATCAAGTGTTTTATTTCGGGCATCAACATAGCTGTAGCTTCCCTGCATTTTTAGTGCTGAAGTAATGTTTACGTTCAGAGAAAAGTCAATGCCTGACAAGTTTGCATCATTAATGTTATATCTCATTTTGGTTTCTTCAACACCTCTTCTTGCTGCATCATAATCGGTTTCAATAATCTTATAATCAATCATATCTTTTATAATATTTGTATATAGATTGATTTCTGTTTTTATTTTTTTGTTTTTGTAAACCGAAGAAATTGAGAAGTAATTTGATTTTTGAGGTTTTAAATCTTCATTACCTAAATAAAGGGTGTAAGTTCCCATTCGCTCACTTTCGTAATAGTAATAAAGCTCTTTGAGTGTAGGACTTTTAAAACCGTTGGCGTAAGAAATGCGGTTTGTAAACTGACCAATCTTGTACATTGCTGAAAGTTTTGGCGTGCACATAAAACCAAACTGATCATGGTAAATAGCTCGTAAACCGCCAACTATATTTAATTTCTTACTGAATTTTAGTTCGTCCTGAGCATATAAGGCATAAGTGTAGCAGTTCACATTACTTTTAATCAATCGATATTTTGATTTTAGATAATCACCCAGAATTTCAGTACCAATACTTAAGGTGTGTGTTGATTTACATTTAAAAACTCCCTTTGCAGAAAAGCTAAGATTGGTTTGGTCTGAATTTTTGAAACGGTCTCCCGGATAGTAAGTAACCTGTATCACTCCATCAGGTGTAGTATAGTGTTCATTAAATTTGTAAGGATATTCGTTGTAGTACAAAAAGTTACCATACTCAGCACTAAAGTTGATGTAGTTGTTTTTTGATAAAGTGTATTTACCACCTAGAGTTGCAGTTTTGTTGTTGTAATAATAGTTATACATTCTTCCTTTAAAAGGGAAAAAGAGTCTTTTTTCATACCATGATAATTCACTATCCAGACTTAAGTTTTTATTGGCTTTATAGGTAAAAGATTGTGTTAAAGTGTAAGCATGCTTTTTATTGACAGGCTTATCGTATGTTTTAACCAAGTAGGGGAGGTCGTGATTATTCTTCCATTTGCTGTTATATTCCATATTGTTTAACTGCCACCCATCAATCTGACTGCGTGAAAAAGATGTTTTTGATGACATCTTCCCTTTGTTGATGTAAAGAGAGTTGAGCTGTTTCCATTCATTGTAAGCTCCAAGCTTTGTGCTATTGGTGATTTTAATATCTTGTTTCGATTTTTTTGTAATGATATTAATCACTCCGGATATGGCATCAGAGCCGTAAAGTGTTGAAGCTGCTCCTTTAACCACCTCTATTTGTTCAATATTTTCAGGATCAATGCGTGTCAGATCAAAACGGCCACCAACACTACCTGTTAATCGTTTTCCATTTACCAGTATAAGTACATAGTCATCTCCAAGTCCATTGATTTTTATGGAAGAACCCATGGATGAAGTATTGAAATCCAGAGATGAAGAAATATTACTGATGATTTCTTCAATCCCTCTTCCTGATAATTCGCTTATGGTTTTCCCCGAAATAATCTCTGTTTGAACTGGTGCATTTTCCAGTCTGTATATAGTACCAGTTCCCGTTATTACAATGGGAGAAAGTTGCTCACTTGTGGGCCTTAGTTCGATATTTAAAATGGCATCAGATGTATTTAAATATATTTTCCTTTTATATGGTGAATAGCCAATACATGTGACGCATAACTCATATGTGCCAGGTTTGAGGTTTTCAATTGAATATAATCCACCAGCTTGACTATAAGTAAAATTAGATGTGTTGACTAAATAAACATTAGCAAACTCAATAGGTGCTTTATTGATTGTATCCCTTACAGCTCCAGATAGAATAAATTCCTGAGCATATACAATGCATGAGCAGGCATATAGCATTATAGCTACAAGCACAAACTTAAAATTCATAAAATATGTGTATCAAAATTTTACAATATGAATCTTAACCCGAAATTCATTAGTGTATCAGTTTTTATTAAGCAGGTCTTCTGGCTCGTTCTTGTTTTGTTCACCTTCCCATTCAAAAGAATAGTGGTATTGAAGTACAAAACCTTAATTAGAACTTACAGCTGCGGGTACAGCTCCAGGCTTACACTGGATTCCCTCTCATATATAATCGTGCGGATTATATACTACTTAATTCAGCAGCAAAAGTAATTGTTTAAAGTTTAAATACAATGGTTATACATTACAAAATGAGAAAAATCTCATTATAATTGAATGGAGATATACTAAAATATTAGTAGATAAATGTTGGAAATTATATTAAAGTAAGAAGAATTATGGGGGTGATTAGTAATAGATACATTTAAAATTTCAATATATGACATTTCTAATTTAGGGGGAGGTGTAAAATATGTACTTTTATCTAGAGATTATTTTATAGACGTTTAAATAAAAAGTAGAATGATAAGATATTTTATTTTATTCATGGTTTTAGCTTCCTCCATGTTTATTCAAGCACAAAGAGTGACGGATTGTAAGGAATGGAAAATTTCAACTCCAATTCAACTGCGTTTGCCTGTTTTTGCTGAAAAAGGTTCTGTTGATGGAAAAGTGTTTGATCTTGCCGAATTGCTTAAAAATACTAAAGTAAATGATGCTAGTACAAGCTCATCCATTAAACAAGATGATTCATTTACAATTCCAGGGGTAAGTTCAAAAAATCAATTGGTGGAATTGAAAGGATATATTTCAGTTCCACAGTGGGTTGAAGCAAAAATTAAAATAAAGTCCAATGGCATTTATGAAGTTTATATTGATGAAGAAATAAGCAAAACGGTTTCTAAACCAAATGAAGAAACTAATATTGATGTAAAGCTTCAAACAGGAAAACATCAAATTACAATAAAGACTTTAAGCATTGAGGATACACTTAGGTTACACGCCTCTTATGTTGTTGAAGAACAATTGAGTGGGGCCATAAGTTGGTCGGTTGATGCACAAAAAACCATGAACATTCATGATTTATTGGATGGAACCAGGGTTCAGAATTTAAAAATATCTCACTCGGGTAATTATGCTCTTGTTCAGATGACTGAGGTAATTAAAGGAACTGGCAAAAAACATACTATCACCCAAATTATCAATCTATCAGAGAAAAAGGTGATATTAAATGTAAGAGATTTAGCTTATAATCTAAGTTGGTTACCAAAATCAGATCGTCTGTCTTATCTAATAAAAAAAGATAATGCTACATGTCTTTATGTTTATGATTTAGAGTCGGGAAAAGAAGAATGTATTTCCGAAAATATAGGGGAAATGTATGTTTCTCAATGGTCGCCCAATGAAGATTTTGTTGTTTTATCAAAGACAATAAAAGCAGATAAAACAGGGGATTTAAAGCGTATTTTTGGAAATGATGATCGCCTTCCTTACTTCAGAAGTCGAATAAATCTGTATATGCTTAATACCGAAAATGGCTTGATTCAAGCTTTAACAGCAGGTAATTTTTCTGCAGATTTAAATGATATTAAACCAGATGGCAGTAAAATTTTATTTTCTACAACTAAGATGGATTATCAATCCACACCTTTCTATCGTCAGAATATGTATGAGTTGAATCTGAAAACGTTTAAGTTGGATACATTGTGGAAAGATGAACTTTATGGATGTTCTTGTAAATATGCTCCAAATGGACAAAAACTATTAGCTATTGGATCTGCAAAAGCATACGGAGACTTGGGGCTTAACATTACCAATGAACATTTGTCCAATAGCTTTGATAATCAGTTATACATATATGATTTGGTAAAGAAAAAAGCCACAGTATTAACTATAGATTTTAAACCGTCCATAAATGATGCTAAATGGATGGATAATAATACTATTTATATTCAGGTTACAGAAGGAGATTGTGTGAATTTATATGTCTGTGATGTTGCAAAAAGTACTTTTAGCAGGATTGATCTTCCTGTAGAAGTATTAACTCAGATTGATTTTGCTGTAGATAAGCAGGTTGCAATTTTCAAAGGTACAAGCATTTCAACTCCAGAGAAAGTTTACACTGTAAATCTAAAAAACAGAAAAAGTACAAAATTAGAATTCCCCAAAGAAGAAACGTATAGAGATGTAGTTTTTGGAGAGTCAGAAAAGTGGACTTTTGAAAACAAAAGTGGTTTAACTATAGATGGAAGAGTTTATTATCCGGTGAATTATAATCCATCGAAAAAATACCCTTTGATTGTATATTATTATGGAGGGACTTCGCCAACAAGTAGAAGTTTTGGAGGTAGATATCCTAAAAACATTTGGGCAGCCAATGGTTATATGGTGTATGTTTTACAACCAAGTGGAGCAACAGGTTACGGACAAAATTTTTCTGCATTACATGTCAATGGATGGGGTAAAGATGCGATTGATGATATTATTGATGGAACAAAAGCATTTTTAAAGAGTCATCCAACAGCAGATGCTAAAAATGTAGGTTGCATTGGAGCTTCGTATGGTGGATTTACTACAATGATGCTACAAACACGTACAGATATTTTTAAAACAGCTATTGCTCATGCAGGAATAAGCGATATCTCGAGCTATTGGGGAGAAGGTTATTGGGGATATTCGTATAGTTCCGCCGCTGCAACTGGTAGTTATCCATGGAATCGTAAAGATATTTATGTGGACAACAGTCCGCTTTTTAATGCAGATAAATTTCAGAATTCAATTTTGTTATTGCATGGCACAAGCGATACAAATGTTCCGGTAGGTGAGAGTTTACAATATTATGCTGCATTGAAAATATTAGGAAAAGATGTAGAAATGATCCTAATCGATGGTGAAGATCATCACATATTAGATTATCAAAAACGCATAAAATGGAATGATACTATTATAGCCTGGTTTGATAAAGTATTGAAGGATCAGTCTGGCCAATGGAATTATATGTATCCGGATAAAAACCTGTAAGCCACTTTTGATTACATAATTTATTGACCATATCCCACATCAGGTTGTCTTTTTAGGTAATCAGTTGTGGGTTTGTTTTTGTGTACTTCACTATTTAAAAAACAACATGATAGCGGATATAGTTATCACACCCATTACAAAGATTCTGTAAGCTTTTTCAGGAATTAATTTTACCACTCTTTTACCAATAAAAGCACCAATTATTAAAACTGGCAAACAAACCAGGTTCAGTTGAAAGGTTTCTAGCGTAATAGATTTCCAATAAACAACATGAATAGGCACCTTGATGAGGTTAAGTACCAGGTAAAAGTAGGCGCCAGTTCCAATAAAAGTCTCCTTTGGCAAGCGCATGCTCATCAGGTATAAATTAAAAATAGGACCAGCAGCATTACCTATCATAGTAGCAAAACCACCCGATAAACCTAATGATGAGGAGAACCATTGTTTTTTGGTTAAGTCTACAGAACCATTAATTACATCTCTGTAAACCAGAATAGCCAAACAAATAAGGATAGCAATAGCTATGGTAGTTCTAAACTGATCGTCGTTTACATATTTACCAACAAAAACAGCTAAGGCAATTCCAATTATAGCCCATGGAAGAAGTTTTTTTATGTATTTCCATTCGGCACTTCTTCTGTAATATATTACAGCAAAGGTATCACCAAATATTAAAAAGGGTAGAAGTATTCCTACTGAAGCCATCCCTCCATATAAATGGGCTAAAATAGGAATGTTTATCATTGCAAATCCTTTTAATCCACTTTTACTTAATCCGGCCACAAGTGCGCAAAGAATAGTTAACCACCAAGTGGTCCAATCTGTATGTAAAGGATTTAATAATGCTTCCATATAAAAAACAAAGGAAAGCTTTATTTATGAAAATGCCTAAAAAATCATTTTTTTTAAGATGTTTATTGAAAAAAGGGGGGGGGTAAATAAAAAAATGCTGAATTTCTAAAAGAAATCAGCATTTTATCAGTAGCCCCAACTGGACTCGAACCAGTATCTATTGTTTAGGAAACAACTATTCTATCCCTTGAACTATGGGGCCATCCCTTAATGTGGGTGCAAATATAAAAAAAAAGTGGAAATCTAAGCCTTGAAAATGGTATAAACCAAAAAACCCCGCTTATTAAGCGGGGTTTGGACTCTTGCGTACTAATTATATTGAAATATCGTTATGCCAACTTTACATTAACCGCATTTAATCCTTTTCTACCTTCTTTTAATTCAAAGGTAACTTCGTCGTCTTCTTTGATTTCATCAATAAGACCAGTTACATGTACAAAATACTCGTTGTTTGAGTCGTTGTCTTTAATAAATCCAAAACCTTTTGAATCATTAAAGAATTTTACTTTTCCTTCTTTCATAATAAAATTAAATAAATACTATGCTACAAATGTATCATTAAAAGTTGGATATCAAATATAAATTTGAAAAAACATCATATTTTTTTTGATTATTTTTTTTTGATTATAACAAATTGATAAATAGAAAGTAACGCATTTATTATTTGGATGCATATTATATATATATGAAAAACGGACGAATGAAATATAAAAGTAAAAATTTCACATTATCTGTATGTAATGCCTTTGCTCAATTTAGGTATGGATGTTGCAATATTATATGAAAGCAATATAAAAAGTATGGTATTGCTTATATAAACTGGGGTTTTGATGAAAAAGGTTAATTACAAAACAGTAATAAACCGGGTGAAAAAATACATTAATGTAGGATTTTTAAAAAAGGAGGAGCTATGTCTGTTCAAAATGCAAAAAATTTAATAAAAAAAGTACAAACGGATGATGCTTTCAGAAAAGAGATGTATCTGGTAAAAGGAGTGGAAGGATTTAACAAGTTTATTGCTGAAAAGGATTTGACTTTTGACGAGAACGAATTTGAAGATGCATATAATATGATGGTCCTTCAATGTCAGTTAGAAAAGGATCACGATGAATTGGAAAACGTTGTGAACCTAATAAAATTAATAGTAGCAGATAATAGGTAATAAACATTTAAATGGAATCATTATGAGCTTAGGATTTAGACCACTTGGACATGTGATGGAAATTTTGGAATCAGTAGGATTACCAGTTTCTTATAGTTATGAAGATTTAGTGTTTGTAGAAAATAATTCGTTATTGGTGCAATTTAATGATGCTAATGAAAAGCAACTTCTATTGTATTTTAATAATGATTTAGATGGAAATGTTGCTAAAGAAATTGAATTGATATTAATGGATGCTGCTTTAGATAAAGGTTTTCAGTTTATTAATTCAGGTAAGTACAAAATCCAACAAAAGGATGAGGCTAAAGAAGAATTGGAGTTGATTTTTTTGAATTAGATAATGGGGAAAGGTTGATGGATATAGTTACTCAATGCTATATCCATCACTTTCTTAAAATCTTTTATCAGCCAAGCCAATTCCATTAATTTTTCGGTACAAATCCAATGCGTAGATATCAGTCATACCACTAATGTAATCTAAAACAGACTGAAGCTTTTCGTAGGCGCTAGCATCCTGTAATACCTTGTATTGTTCCGGAATAAATGGCAAAAGCATCTCAGAATATTTATCGTTGGGATTGAGAATAGCCCTTGAATACTCATGCAATAGCGACCCGAGAATCTTAAATCCCGAAATTTCAATTTCTACAACTGAAGGATGTCTGTATATTTTCTTAAATGATAATTCAGCACAGTATTTCATGGCTTTATTAGTCGTTCCTTCCAGATATTTAGTAAGGCTACCTTCAAATTCTCCCGACATTATCTTATCATAATTACTAATAAAAACCTGAGTGCATTGTGCCACCAGTTTTCCAATTACCGAGGCTCTTATAAAAGCAATCTGTTCATTAATATCTGTTACTTCTTCGCTTACAGTTTCAATTCTTTCACGGGTACCTAGGTCTGTATCATCCGCCAAAAAAGACATTAAAATATCTTTGGTTTGTTGAGTATCTAATATTTTAAGTTTGTGAGCATCTTCAACATCCATTATCTGATAGCAAATATCATCGGCAGCCTCTACAAGGTAAACCAAGGGGTGTCGGCAATAAACTCCGGGTTCTTTTTCAATTAAACCAAGTTCCTGAACAACACGATTAAACATTTCCTTTTCTGACTGAAAATATCCGTACTTCTTTTTAGTTGTTTGTCCAGATGCATACGGATATTTTAGAATGGAAGCTACAGATGAATATGTTAGGGAGAAACCACCTTTTCTTCTACCGTTAAACTGATGTGTAAGTAATCTAAATGCGTTGGCATTACCTTCAAATTCAGTCAGGTCATTCCATTCTTCAACTGTAAAAGGATATAGATCTTTTAGTTTCTTACCTTCGCCCTCTTTAAAATAGTGAGACAAAGCCGATTCACCGGAATGGCCAAAGGGTGGATTTCCCATGTCGTGTGCTAAACAGGCTGTTGCCACAATCGAACCAATTTCATGTATCAATTCGTTTTCAAGACCCTTTTCTGAAATTAAAAACTCCGTTAAGTTATGTCCGAGTGATCGGCCAACACTAGCCACTTCTAGGCTGTGCGTTAGTCTGTTATGTACAAAAACACTTCCGGGAAGAGGAAATACCTGTGTTTTATCCTGTAATCTTCTAAATGGTGAAGAGAATATTAAACGGTCATAATCTCTTTGAAATTGAGTTCTATGATGTTTGGTGTCGTTTTTTCTATCTTCCTGACCTGTTCTTTTAACAGACAACAGTTGGTTCCAGTTCATAATTAATATATTACAGTTCGATAGTTTTTCATTTCTTTATCAAGCATTTTAGCTTTTCCGTCCATTACTTTGTTCATCAGTGCCCAAAAACCAGCTCCATGATTCTTTTCCACAGTATGGCAAAGTTCATGTAACAGAACACTGTCTATTAAATGGTCAGGAAGTCGCATTAAATGTAGATTCAAATTGATATTATTTACATGAGAGCAGCTTCCCCAGCGCGATTTTAAGTTTTTAATAAACACTCTGTTGTAGTGGAAACCATGAATTTTAGCTAGTTGGTGTAAACGATGCGGCAGGTAATTTTTTGCTGAAACTCTTAAAGCTTCTTCAATACCATAACGAATATGCTCCTGAATGGTTGTTGATTTTACATCATGCTGGTGTGGATACTCCACAGATAATATGCCTTGTTGTAAATGAATTCTTACATTTTGAATAGGAGCTTTCTGAATTTTTAAAGCAAAGGAGCGTGTTTTAAACTCTGTGGATTCATCAAATATAGTCAAGTCATTTTCTTTTTCCTTAATCTTAGCCAGGTTCTCTAAAATCCATCTTCTGTTAGCATTCACAAAAGAAAGTGCTTCTCTGGGATGTGTTGTTGCGGGTACAACAACTTTTATGGGTTCAAAAGGTTTGAGCTTAATGGACAGTCGTTTTGCTTTCTTACTCAATTGAAAAAACACTGGTCCAACTCCTTTTATTTCTAATAACTCCATGCATGCAAAGAAAGTGAATAAAAAGAGATTTTGAAATATTGAAGTTGTTCTTTTCCAGCGTTAAATTAATTCATATCTAAGTGTTCAATAACATAAATATGCAAATAAATAGATATAAAAATATAATTATATTTGCAGCTCTAAATTTAGAGGTGAAAAAAATAACTTATAATATATAAATCAAAATGAAGTACTTAATTGTTGGAGGTGTTGCAGGAGGAGCTACTACTGCAGCCAGGTTGCGAAGAATTGATGAGAAGGCTGAAATCATCATGTTTGAAAAAGGACCGCATATTTCATATGCCAATTGTGGTCTTCCGTATTATATTGGAGGTGTAATTAAAGAGCGAGAAAAGCTATTGGTTCAAACTCCTGAATCTTTTGGTGCTCGCTTTAATATTGATATACGGGTTTTTTCAATGGTAACTTCTGTTGATCCTCAAAAGAAAGAGGTAACAGTTAAATCAATTCAAACAGGAGATGTTTATACGGAGTCGTACGATAAGTTAGTGCTTTCTCCTGGTGCATCGCCAGTAAAACCACCAATTCCAGGAATTGAGTTACCTAATATTTTTACATTAAGAAATGTAGAAGATACAGATAAAATTAAATCTTTTGTTGATGATAAAACACCTCGCTCAGCAGTTGTTGTAGGTGCTGGTTTTATCGGACTTGAAATGGCAGAAAACTTGCATCACCGGGGTGTTAAAGTTTCAGTAGTAGAAGCAGCTCCACAAGTGATGAACATGATGGATAGTGAGGTTGCTGCTCCTTTGCATCATCATTTTAAAGAAAAAGAGGTTGGTTTATTTTTAGAGGATGCAGTTAAAGAGTTTAAGCAAGTAGGCGATTTAATTGAGGTTTCTTTATCGAGCGGAAGAATTATTCAGGCTGATTTTATTATTCTTTCAATCGGAGTTCGTCCTGATACTACCTTAGCTAAAGATGCGGGTTTAAAAATTGGAGAAACAGGTGGTGTTTGGGTAGATGATTATCTGCAAACATCTGAAAAAGATATTTATGCAGTAGGTGATAGTATTGAGTTTCCACATCCAATAACAAAGAAACCTACTATTGCATTTTTAGCAGGTCCGGCAAATCGTCAGGGAAGAATTTTGGCTGATAATATGGTTTACGGACATAATCGTAAATACAAAGGATCAATAGGAACTGCCATTGCCAAGGTTTTTGATATGACTGCAGGTATTACCGGAATGACTCATCGAGGTTTAAAAGCTGCAGGAATAAAACACGATTGTACCATTGTTCATGCTGGTTCGCACGCAGGTTATTATCCCGGGTCCATGCAAATGATGCTTAAAATTAGCTTTGATCCCAAGTCGGGTAAACTATATGGCGGACAGGTGATTGGTTATAAAGGTGTAGATAAACGTTTAGATCTTTTGGCTACAGTAATTAAAAATGAAGGTACTATTTATGATTTGCAAGAAATTGAACATGCTTATGCACCTCCATTTAGCTCAGCAAAAGATCCTGTGAATCAAGCTGGATATAATGCCGAAAATATTATCAAAGGCTTATTTAAGCCATTATCACCTTTCAAATTTCATAAACGAATTAAAAAAGACTGTTTTGTTTTAGATGTTCGTACTCCGGAAGAGGTTTCAATTGAGGCGATTGATGATGCGGTGAATATTGAATTAGACAAACTGAGAGAAAACTTAGATCGCATTCCAAAGGATAAGAAGATAATGATCTATTGTGGCGTTGGTTTACGTGGGTATGTGGCTGCTCGTATTTTAAAGCAACACGGTTTTGAAGATGTTTATAATCTTTCAGGTGGATTAAAAGTTTACAAGCAGGCCATGGCTGAGCAATCAAATGCCATTTTCTTTTCAGATGTAGAACAGGAAAAAAAAGAAGAAGTGAAAATGCCCAATATAAATGTTAAAGCAATGGCTGTGGATGCATGTGGATTGCAGTGTCCGGGGCCAATATTGAAATTGAAAGAAAGTATTGATGCTATTGATTACGGAGATCGTTTGGAAGTTACGGCTACAGATCCGGGTTTTTACAATGATGTGGCATCGTGGTGTAAGGTAACTGGAAACCGTTTGGTAAAGCGTGAAAATAATGCAGGAGAGATTACTGCAATTATTGAAAAGTTTAAGAAAGACGATGAAAATAGTACTGTTCCAAAATCAGATTCAGATCATAAAACAATGGTTGTTTTTAGTGATGATATGGACAGAGCTCTGGCTTCGTTTGTAATTGCCAATGGTGCTGCAAGTATGGGTAAAAAGGTTACCATGTTTTTTACATTCTGGGGATTGAATGTTATTAAAGATGTAAACCGACCTAGAGTGAAAAAGGATATGATGGGCAATATGTTTGATAAAATGATGCCTGGTCATGCCGGAAAGCTAAAGCTTTCGAATATGAATATGGGAGGTATGGGACGAAGAATGATGAAGCTACGTATGAAAGATAAGAATGTAGATGCTCTGGAAACCATGATTCAACAAGCAAAAGATAGTGGCATTAATATGATAGCCTGTCAGATGAGTATGGATATTATGGGTGTTCAGAAAGAAGAGTTGATTGATGGTGTAAACATTGGTGGTGTGGCAAATTACCTGGAAGAAGCTGAACAGTCAAACCTAAATTTATTCATCTAATATTTGACTGATTTTTAGATTTATATATGTTAATTTTTGCTAGGCATTACATTTTGTAATCCCAGGTTGTTAATGTTAAACCACGAGTTTCAAGATCTATTTTTGAGATTCGTGGTTTTTTATTTTTAATAGTTTCTTTTATCTGCTCCCCACATTAGTTTGTTACGTAAAGTTGCATAATAGTTAATTCCCGGTAGGTCAACCAGTTTAATCGAAAATGGCGCTTTTTGAATATTTAACTCCAGCGATTCGTCAAAAATTTCACTCCTCGAGTCCAGTGTGGCAAGGTATGTATCAGATCTACCTTCAACTTTAAGTGTAATATTTAGGTTATTAGGAACAACCATAGGTCGCACGGTTAGGTTGTGTGGAGCTATTGGCGTAATTACATGACATTGTGCTTTGGGATGTATAATAGGACCTCCAACACTTAACGAATATGCTGTTGAACCAATAGCTGTTGCAACAATTAATCCATCCGCCCAATACGAATTTAAAAACTGACCATCTAAATAAGTATGAATACTAATCATTGAAGCAGAATCTCTTTTCTGCACAGCCAGTTCGTTTAATCCTATATTAAGGTCTCCAAAAAGGTTGTTCTCTGTTTTTAATTGTAAGAGTTCTACTTCATTGATTTTAAAGTTTCCTGAAAAAATATGGTTTATAGCATTATTAATATCGTCTTCAGAAATATCCGCTAAAAAGCCTAGTCTTCCGCTGTTAATACCCACAATAGGAATATTAGAATCTTTAACCAGAGTGATGGCATTCAAAATAGTTCCATCGCCACCAATACTTAAAAACAAATCAATTCCTTTTAACTCCTCACTGGTTGCAAATACTTTAAATTCAAAGGCTGCAATATCAAATTTCTGAAATAGAAAATCATAAAATGGCTTATAGATAATGATGTCAGCCTGATGATCTCTAAGTTTTTTGAATAGGCTTATACAACTATCTTTAAATAAGTCTGAAAATTGTTTGCCAAATATTGCTATCCGCATAAGTGATTTATTAGTAAATAAATTGTTTTAGGTGTGTTATTCTAATTTATGTGCTCAAAAGTAATCAGGTAATTTAGTGCGACAAAATAAAATATTAAAAATCTACATGGCAAGGTTAAGGTGTATGTAAAAACCTTTAATGCCGATACTGTTAATTGCGTAATTTACCGATAAAACCTTGTCGTAATAAGTAACTAAATCAACACCAATACCATAGCTGTATAAAAGTGAGTTACTCAATGAGTTAGTGATGTTTGGATGTTGTTTATGTACATACCCGGCATCGAAAAATGGCTTAACATAAACAGCATAGTGTAGTTTTGAAAACTGATTTAAATTTATAAAGTTGATGTAGGCAGTTTTTGTTGGTATAAGTTCAAATAAAATTTTGTTTTTTACATAGCCGTAATTATCGCTTTCAATAACATTGTATTCAAAACCGTTTAAAAATTCTTTATAGCCCAGGCCATTACTAATTACAAAAGGATTGTGGCTGTTTGAATTGGCAATTCCTCCAAAACTGGCTCCGTAATAAAGCCGTTTACTTATTTTTCCATATTGTTGAAAAAGTAATTTTAAAGAAAAATTGTTGATGTCGTTGTTTAGTAGGCCTAATCCGTTTCGAGCCAAACTACCTTCAAACATATTACCTTTTAGAGGATAAGTTTTAGAATCTCTTAAATCTAAGTTATATTTATATGCTATGGATAGATAGTTTAGAAAGTTACTACCGTTGGCCAGGTAGTTAGGATTTAATAGAGCAAGAGTATCTTTTATATTATAAGAATTATAGCTCAAAGTCAGCCTGTGGCGATTAAAAAATCCGTGACGATAGTGTAAATATAAATCTGAAGCTACCTGTTGTTCAATGAATGAGTTACTGGTTTTAAAATAAATCGCTTTATTGTCCAATATGCCATACGAAACCTGGTTTTGAGCAGCGTAGTTGAAAGAGGTTCCCCAGCCTAGTTTGTTGTTTCTTTTAGCCGATGAAAATATGACTTCTACTTCGTTTAAATAGCCAACTCTTAGTTTGAGTTTTAATAATTCATTCATGCCTCTGAAGTTCTCTTGCTTCAGATAAATACCGTAATTCATTCTGCTCCAATCTCCATTATCCAGGAATGCACTAAAGTTCCTGTCGGCATGTTCAAATAATGGCAATACCCAGGTATACCATCGTTCATCTACCTTAACTTCAAAATCTACTTCCTGATTATTAGGAAAATTGTAGTTGATATATACAAAGTTGAAAAGAGAAGTGTTAAGCAGGTTTTGCCGGCTTTTACCGATGAGGTCATAAAAATCAGATTTTGCAATTCTTTCACCCTTTTTAAATAACAATTCATTACGGATGATTCTTGATCTTGTTTTTTTATCCCCCGATACTTTAATTGTTTTTACAAGAATGGTATCATTTATTTCTGATAAATCTGCAGATGGAGAGTTGTTAGAATAGGTATTATTGCCAGAGCATAAGCATAACAAGAGCATCCAAAATATGATATGTAAACCAAACACCTTCAAAAGCTAACCTTTTTCATAAACACACATTTCTCAATGTCTTTGATAGGCATTAAAAAAGTGATCCAAATGAGGTAATAAACTTCAAATTGAAAAACGTTATATTTTGCGGTTTACAAAGACAATCTAAACATCTAAATACCTGATTAGTGCGTCGTAATTTTTCTTCACAACTTCGTCAACAGTATTGTGCTCCGAATAGGAGGCTGTTACTGTATAATCATATCTGTCAAACGCCCTTAATACAGGACGAATATCTTCTCTGTTTAATTTAATTGTAATTTTTAAAGGCGAATTAGCATCTTTCTGGTTTACATAGAAGCTAAGAACCTTTGTGTCTGCATCTTCAATAATTTGAGCTATCTCAGAAATAGAATATTCATAGGCAGGCATTTCAATTTCAATAATACCTCCCGGAGTATGAACAGCTATTAATTCCGCATAATTTTTTAACAGATCAGTTTGAGTAATCATACCCAAATATTCTTTGTTCTCTGATAAAACAGGAATTACAGTAAGCTGCAGTCTGGATGCTATTTCAATTACAGTATAAATGTGTTGGTTGTAAAAAACATATGGTGCAGTAAGCGAAAGTTTATGATTACCAAGAGGTTCCTCTGGTTTATTTAAATCAAAAATATCAGTGTCAGTTATTAAACCTAAAAACTCTTTATTGTTTACAATAGGTAAATGAGACACTCTAAAAACCTCCATCCAATTTAGGGCATCTAGCCCAGAATCAGAGGTTTTCAGTGCAGGAACTATATCTGATATCAAATCTTGTGCTAACATACAATGTGTTTCAAGAAATACTCTTAACTTTGCTGCGGGATGAACAACTAAGTTCGCCCCATTTTTTTATTACGACTTTGCTTAAATTTAGTTGCATATAAGTAAACAATCAAGTAATTGATAAGTTTATTTTTATATTTTGGATTAAAAAGCAAAGAATGTTGACTAAAATAAGGTTTTAATGACAAAACTGAGTGTAAATATTAATAAAGTGGCCACCCTAAGAAACTCGAGAGGTGGTGATATGCCAAATGTTGTAAAATCAGCTGTTGATGTGCAGTTGTTTGGTGCAGATGGAGTTACAGTACATCCTCGTCCTGATGAAAGACACATTACTTATCAGGATGTTATGGATATTAAACCAATTATTAAAACAGAGTTTAACATTGAAGGGTATCCATCAAGAAACTTTATTGATTTGGTGAAAAAGGTTAAGCCTCACCAGGTTACCCTTGTTCCGGATCCACCAGAAGCGATTACTTCTAATGCTGGATGGGATACAATCAAACATAAATCATTCTTACAGGAAATTATTTCAGAGTTTAGTGAATATGGAATTCGTACTTCTATATTTATTGATACGGATTTAGAAAATATATCTAATGCTGCAGCTACTGGCACTGATAGGGTAGAGTTATATACCGAGCCTTATGCAGCCATGTTTGCAAAAGACAGAGAGCAAGCTATTGCTCCGTTTGTTGCTGCTGCAGAAATGGCTAAAAAAGTAGGACTAAAAATTAATGCGGGTCATGATTTAAGCCTGGAGAACCTGAAGTTCTTCTCAGAGAGAATTCCTTTTCTTGCTGAAGTTTCAATCGGTCATGCCTTAATTTGTGATGCACTTTATATTGGCCTTGAAAAGGCAGTTCAGCTTTATAAAGAACAACTCAAGCGATAAACTGTTGTTTATAGATGACAATGGAGTTGTTTAGCAAACATATGGGAAATGGTGATAGAAACCTGATTATTATTCATGGTCTTTATGGTTCATCAGATAATTGGTTGACTATTTCAAAATATCTTGAAGATATTTGTAATGTCTATATCATCGACCAAAGAAATCACGGGCGTTCACCTCATTCTTCAGAAATGAATTATGAGGTGATGGCTGATGATTTAAATCAATTTATGCTGCAGGTTAATTTGCAATCTGCAATCATCATGGGTCATTCAATGGGAGGTAAAACTGCAATGCGTTTTGCTCTCAAATATCCTGATAAAGTTGATAAGCTTTTGATTTTGGATATTGCACCTAAATCGTATGGTGGTTTTAGTAATTATGCCAAAATTACCAACGACCATGAGAGTATTGTAAAAGCACTATTATCTGTCAATCCCCAGGATTATAAATCCAGAAGTGAAATAGACAAGTTTCTTAAGGATAAGATTCCCAATACTATGGTTCGTTCATTTTTGCTTAAAAATATTGCAAGAAATGAGGATAAATCGTTGTATTGGAAATTAAATATTAAAGTTATATCAGATAATCTACATCGGATAATGGATGGATTTTCAGATATAGAAGGGCAGCTTGTTTTTCCTGAGTCAAAATATGTTTATTTAATTAAAGGAGCAAACTCCCCATATGTTCAAGAAGAGGATATGCAGCAAGTTCGTCAATTTTTCCCTTCAGCACAATTAACAACCATTCCAGATGCAGGCCATTGGCTTCATGCAGAACAAACGGAGTTGTTTGTAAAAACAGTGCGTTACTTTATTGCAAACTAAACTGCTTTTTGCCACAGAGCACACGGAGCTTTTTCTTTGTAGTTTCTGTGCTAAGCGAAGTGTCCTGGTGATCTCCGTAGTTAAAATTATAGTAAAAAACTTCCTTGTTCCTTTTTTCTTTCTGCTTGTTTCTAGACTATATCACCCTTTCAAAATACTCTGGTTCAATCAATGGTTTTCCCATAAAGCGCAATAGTAATTGAGCTGTAGCCAAAACATCTTTTTCGCAGTATATGGCAATTCGTTCAAGATCTTTCTCTTTGTAGTAAACTTCAGCCACCTGGCTGCCGTCAATATCATCTTTGGGAGAAGGAATGTTGAAAATTGTAGTTAATAAATTTAAAGAGGTATAATGCTTATAATCACCAAACTTCCATAAGTCTAGTGTATCAATAAATTTAATTTCCCAGGGTTTTTTACCGGCAATATTTAAGCATTGAGGAAGCTTTAATCCATTAATCAGCATTCGACGGGCAATATATGGGAAATCAAATTCTTTTGCATTATGTCCACACAGGTTATGATTAGGGCTTTTGCTCATAAAATGATCCAGCATATCCGAAAACTCCATCAACAATCGCTTTTCATCATCATTGGCAAAGCTTTTTACTTTAAAGTGCATTTCACCTTTTACATGATGAATAATGCCTGCAGAAATACATACTATTTTTCCGAACTCAGCATAAATACCTGCACGTTCATAAATATCAGCAGGAGTTTCTTCGTCTTTTAAAAAGTAAGCTGCCTTTTTATCCCACAATTGCTGCATTATCTCATCCTGATCGGCATAATTTTCTTGTTGCGGAACGGTTTCAATATCAATAAAAAGAATGTTTTCAGGAGCTAACTGGTCGAGCATAATTAATTGGTTAGATTAAGATTTTGTTCAATATGTTGTTTCAATAGGTTTATAGCTACTTTATTATTTCCACCCTGAGGAACGATTAAATCAGCATATCTTTTGGTTGGTTCAATAAACTGAAGGTGGCTAGGTTTTACGGTTTCTTCGTAACGATCAAGAACCTGTTTTACATCTCTGCCACGTTCAATAATATCACGAAGAATTACTCGCGATAATCGATCATCAGCTTCGGCATCAACAAATACCTTTAAATTCATTAATTCCCTAAGCTTTTTATGACCTAAAATTAAAATACCTTCAACAATAACAACATCTCTTGGGTTAATTGTAGTGGTGTCTTCACTTCGTGTACATGTTAAATAAGAGTATGAAGGCATTTCAATGCTTTCATTGTTTTTTAATCTTTTAAGGTGATCAATTAACAATTCCCATTCGATACTTTCGGGGTGATCAAAATTTAATTTCTTTCTTTCTTCCAACGAAATATTACTATTGTCTTTGTAATATGAATCCTGGGGAAGAACAGTCACTTCGCCTTCCGGAAGTTGTTCTATGATTTTTCTAACAACAGTTGTTTTTCCGGAGCCTGTTCCTCCGGCAATACCAATTATTAACATGTGCCCACTTTATTTTTATCTTTGTAAAGATAAGAATTGATTATTTGATGTTTATAACATACAGATAAGAAAATCTATAATTATCATTCAAAAATATAATTTACAGTATAACCTTTAATAAAAAAGTAATGATTAAACACGTTGTATTATTTCAACTACAAGAATTTGAATCGGCTGAAGCAAAAGATGCTAAGTTAAATGAAATTAAATCTGCACTTGAGGCCTTACCTCCAAAGATAAAGGAAATCAAAAGTTTAACAGTGGGTTTAAACGCTAATCCTGATGAGCAATATGATATTGTATTGGAAACTACTTTTAATAATCTGGAGGAATTAGATATTTATGCAAAGCATCCTGATCATGTGGCAGCAGGTGCAATTTTGAGAGCAGTATTGGAGAAAAGAGCTTGTGTGGATTATGAAATTTAATCTTATAAATTATCAGAAATGACATTAGCTAAATATTCATTAATTGTTCTTTGCCTTGTTTTTATAGGCTGTGCTCCAAAAATTGTAGAAGTAAAACCCAATAATGAAAACATTGATTTTGTAGGTCGTATTAACTTTGATAATACCTCGGAACCTGTTGTTTATTGGAGTGGTTCTGCAATAACTGTTCGGTTTGAGGGTAGCGACATTGTTGCCACATTAAATGATGAACATGGATTAAACTACTTTAATGTGGTTATTGATCAGGATTCTGTTTATCCTTTAAAATTGAATCAAGGTGTTCATAAGTATGAATTGGCAAAAGGATTAGATGCCAATAAAACACACACTGTTTCGTTAGTAAAACGTAACGAGTGGATTACCGGGCAAACCGGATTTTTGGGTTTTACTATTACCGGGGAACTACAATGTTTACCTGAGAAAAGTGGCCGACTGATGGAATTTTATGGAAACAGTATTACTGCCGGATATGCCATTGAAAACCTTACAGGAGGAGATAGTGCGGATAGTACCTATACCAATAATTATAAAACTTATGCAGCATTAACAGCTCGTCATTTTAATGCCGATTTACATTGTATTGTACGCTCTGGTATTGGTATTAATGTAAGTTGGGAGCGTCCGATTATGCCTGAAATATGGAATCGTTTAAATCCGGTTGATTCTACAAGTAAATGGGACTTTTCGAGAGCAACACCTGACATTGTTGTGGTTAATTTGATGCAAAATGATAAATGGATCGTTACTCGTCCGGATAATGCAGAATATCAATATCGTTTTGGAGAAACTACACCCGATAAAGATTTTATTGTGAATGCCTATGCTCACTTTGTTAAAGGCATCAGAGATCAATATCCTGAAGCTGCAATTATATGTGCTTTAGGTAGTATGGATGCTACTCAGGAAGGATCGGAATGGCCCGGATATGTTATGGAAGCCGTGGCTTTATTAGATGATTCTAATATGTATACTCATTTCTTTCCTTATATAGAAAAAGGAGGACATCCCAGAGTAGAGGATAATAAGAAGATGGCAAATAGTTTGATTGAATTTATTGATGAGAACATAGAGTGGTAGATTAAATACCTTGAAATAAAAAAGCCCTATGAATTTTCTTATAAGTTCATGGGGCTTTTTTATTTGTATAATCCATACATTAAGTAGTTGATAAACCTTGTTAATGGCTATAGCAGTTAAGATTTTTGATGTTTTCTTGTGTCTCGTTTGTAAGACTCTTTAGTTTCCTTTTCTTTCGTATTCATCCAGCTTTCTTGTAAAAGAGGAAAAGCTCCAACCATTAATAATCTGATGCCTTGTTGATTTTCTTGTAGATGAATTGTTTTGTCCATTTTTATGAGTTTTAATTTTAATCCAAAAGTAGATGAGTTGCATTTCAGGGACAATCCTTACAATTAGTTATTTGCGTTATTATTTTGAAGGGATAAAATAGTTATTTAAAATATAATTACTTGTAATTCAATATGAAGTAAAATGTGGCTCACTATAAATAGTTAGTCTTTTGTTATGAATAGTGCCAGAAATATCTATAAAGTAGTTAGTATAACAGCGTATTATTGTTTTACAACAGCTTTTGGTACAATTGAATTCATAATTATTAGGGATTGAGGCAGTGGAGAATAATCATTTCATTTGTATTGTCATTAAAGTAATGATTACATATAAGTAGTAATTCTAAATTTCAATGTTATGAGAGTAGAGGATAATTCATCATTACAAGGAAAGCGATTGCACAATGATAATTCTGACAGGATGAGAATTAAAATTGAAGATTATAAAAGTGCCGAGATGCAAATATTAATGCATCATGTATATGAATACAAAAAGGGCTTACGGAATTTAGTTTTGCATACTATGAATAGGAGAGAAAAGCATATTACAGAAGAAATGTTAACCCGTAAAGGAATTTCTTTTTATATGCAGCAACTTCCTTCCGGTAAAATAAATGTGTTTTTCGGTAATGATAAATGTGTTAAGATCATTGAATCGTTCGGACACAAAACATTAAACGATTTTACTGATGAGGAAGACTTTATTTTAGGAACCATGTTGGGTTATGACAGAATGCAACAGTGCGAGCGATTTTTAAAACGAAGAACAACAAAAGCACAGGTTTTAGCTAATACTGGAAGTTAAAAATAGGTTATTAATATATTATACAGAAGGCGTTCTGTATTGCTTGTCAAGAGTCTGCCCGTTTATTTATATATCCTCAAACACTATAAATATTCCAAAAACGGGCAGGCTTTTTTTTTAACAAACACTATTTAGCCTAGTTAAAACAGGCTATTTATTTTTTATAAAGTTTACCTGATTGTGTTTGGCCATCTACAACTATATTATATAAATAAATACCACTATTTAAACTCTCAATATTAAGAGGTTGTTCGTTGCTGATTTGCTTTTCTAATACCACTTTCCCAAGCATATCAAATATTTGAATACTTGCTTTGTTGTTAGCTGCATCAAAACTAAATGAAACTTTGTTGTAAGCAGGATTAGGATATAATTTAACCTCAATATTTTCTACATCATCAATACCTAATGGATTTGATAAGTCAGTGTAGTTGTAAGTTAATTTTTCAGTTGCAGATAAATTACCTGATTCATCTTCTTCGTAACTAATAAAACTAAGTATTTTGTTATTAAACTCTGAATTGATCTCTTTTTCTTGTTTAAAACAGTCATTTGAAGTTGAGGGCATTAAAATTTCAGATATAGAATAATTGGTATCATAATTATATTCCTCTTTGGTATTAGTATACCAGTTTTCTGATTCATTCTGAACCTGATATTCTACAGTAGAAATATTACCATTCTCAAAAGTAAATATTCCTTTTTCTCCGATACTTGAATTACTATCTTCTGGATCACCATCGTATGCAGAGTATGAAAGAATATGGTTTTCACTATCTGTTGAGTTAATCACTCCATACATAGTGCCCCATTCTGAGTTAACATCATCTCGTTCTCTAATTGTTAACATAGTAACAAATCCTTGAGCATCATATGTTCTTTTTGCAATTATTAAATTATCCCAACTTGATGTATTTGAGTTATATTCATACTCTGTTCTTGTATCATAACCATAATCGTTATAAGTAGTTTCAACTTTATAAAGTGAGCTCCAGTTTCCATTCACTTTTTCAGATGATATGGCTTGAGTTAAATTTCCATTGGTATTGTAGGTGTATAGTTCTCTGTACCACGCATCAGCATACCAGTCATTTTCTGTATCATTCCATGAAAACCTTAAGAATGCAGAAATGTTCCCATTATCATCATAAGTGTAAGTTGATAAATACTTATCATCAGAATCTTCCTCATTAAGAATTACTGTGCTTAATAAATTATCACTGTTGTATGTAAATTCATAAGTTTCACCAACAACCCAGGAATCATTATACCAAAATGAGTAAGTGTAACCATCTAAGCTATACGAATAGGATGATGCTGTTTTTAAATTAGAAGAGTTTTTACTAATTGCAATTGCATTTAATGCTTTAAAATGACTTTGTGAAGATTGCAACAGGTCGTGGAAACTTTTCTTTTCATTACTTCGCTTCAGATTTGATTGTCCAGTGCAAAAGGTAATGGACAAAAATAAAAATCCCAAAAGAGTAAAAGTCTGTTTCATAATTTAATATTTATAGTTTACAATTTATAATCACTATGATATTTAACTTTTCCCCACTTAAAATAAAATGCTGTGTGTTATTGCTCTTAAATGGATTGATAGATTAATCCTTAATTCGAGCTGTTTTTGGATAAAGAATGATTTAATCGGTAAAACTATGCTTAATTTGTAGTGGATAATTGTAAAAATCGGTCGTTTTTGTTTTGAAACAGTTTTTTTGGGGTAGTCCCGGTGTATTTTTTTATTTCTTTAATAAAATGAGACTGATCATAATAATACTTTTTAGGCGACAATATCCCATTGGATATTTCTTTGTAAGAGTTTTTGCAACGAAGTATATTTAAATATTCTTTTAAACTAAAACCAAATTGATTGTTAAAGTATCTATTAATCTGTCGTGAGCTCCATCCAACTTCTTGTGAGAGTTCTTCAACAGAATAGTATTTACTATCATATATAAGTTCAAAGAGTCTTAATTTTCGTTTATCAATGTTTTTAAAATTAACATTGTCAATATCCTTCTTTATACAAGAAGATGCATTGGAAATAAAAAATTCGAAATTATTTTTTCTGTACGTTTCAATATTGCAACGTGGTTGTAATATTGAAAGCGATTTATTTAGCAGTTCCTTAATTTGATAGGGAAGAAATTCCGCTGCTAGTAATTTAAAACGAATCCCTAATGCTTTCCCATTCTTAGGAATATCCACGTCTACAGGTTCTGTCCAAATTCCGGTGAGAAATAGATTTGAGTGTTTTTCTGATTCATATTCTGCAATTACTTCGAAATAACCATCAGGTAAAATGGTGTGCTTTTTGGCGGCACCAGTATTTTCATATTCCCAAAAGCACTCTATAAAATGGTTTAAAATTCCACTAGGATTATGTTCTCGGTATTTAAGTTTCATATACTGATTATTTAAACTGAACAACACACATAATAATTATCCTTTATTGGATTAAGAATTACGGGGTCAAATATTAAAAACCAATACAGTTATATCAGGACAAATCGTAAATACTATACGACATATTGTAAATAAAACAAATGCCTTTTATCTAAACAAAAGATTGTGTGTACTTTAACATTTTTTTTATTGTAATGTGAATTATTTATGCCTCTAATTGAACTTTGATCGATATTGTTCGGTTAAATTAAAAGTTTTTAATTTAGTGGCCAGAATAAATGTTAGATCATGGAAACTTGGGTGCTATTTCTACTTTTTAGTCCGGTATATATTCCTTTGGTAATTTCACTTGCCATATTTTTTAATGCAGAAAGAAAAAATTACGCTAAAAAAACATTGGCGATTTCATTATTTAATATCTCTGTTTTATTTTTTGGTTTATACTTTTTTTTAACCGGACAATATGAATTCTACTCAAAAATATTAACCTTTAATGTACTATCGTTGCTACTTGTATATCCAAGTATTTATATTTATATCCGGCAATTAATAGAGCAGAAGTATGCAGTTAAAAAAATGGCTGTTCATCTAATACCTGTAGTTTTTATATTGCTGCAAACTGTAGCTTATTTTTTTATGCTCAATAGCCATGAACGAGAGATGTTTGTAAAGGATTATCGATTTAATCCAGCATGGAATAATCCGGCCATAGTTTTTATTTTTTTCTGTAGGGTATTTAATATTTTGGTTCTGTTTTTTCAGATCTTGTATTATGGAATTAAGATCACTTATATTTTAAAAAAGTATCATGCTACTATATTAAACTACTTCTCAAATACTGAGGGAATAAGCCTAAATAGTATTAAGATTCTCAACTTTTCTTTGTTTATTGGATCTTTAGCAAGTATTGCCTTTTATTCCATTAATCCGGTTAAGATTTTTGGTAACTATATTGTTTTATTAATTCCACTGGCCGTTATATCAATTACAATATGGTTGTTAGGAATCATTGGTTTAAGACAGAAAATGTTACCAGATAATTTAACTCCCGAGCCTCAATCATTCACAAGTCAACCTGAAGCTCCTAATCAGGAATTGTATGGTAAGCTGATTGCATATTTCGAAAAAGAAAAGCCCTACTTAAATCAGGAACTAAAAATAGATGATTTAATTGGAGAACTTGGAACAAATCGAACGCATTTGTCTAATGCAATTAATATAAATTCAGGGAAGAACTTTAATAAGTTTGTGAATGATTTTAGAATTAATTTTGCAAAGCAATATATCTCTGAAAATAAAAGTAATTGTGTGAAAGGAGATGTTGCTATTAGAGCAGGTTTTGGTTCAATTCGTACTTTTGAACGTAACTTTAAAGATTCTGTTGGAGAAAGTTATAGTCAATATTTTAATCGTGTCTAATAATTAAAATTAGTCGAAAAATAGAAAATCCTCAATCTTTTTGTATCAAAAGGGGTATATATGAAACCTTTTTTTTGATTTTTCAGTTAGAGATTAGAATTGATCATCTTATGTAAAGTAATTATTAATTCATTCAAACGTCTTAAAATTACAATTGCAGAGACAAAAAATAATATATCTTCGCCGCTTAATTTTAAGGTGTGCCAGGTATTTAAAGGGGAAATTAAATAAGAGGTATTGTTGATAATGATAATGATGGATCTGGAGGAGTGAAAAATAAAATTTAAAAGCCAAAGTATTTAGGGATCATATAAATTCAGTTACAAACGGTAAGTAAAAATCCGACTTGTATAGGATAGGTATGGACTTGATGTACTAATTATCAATAATTAAATAATAGTGAGAGAAGTTTAGAACTGTTGGTTTTAATAAATGAGGTTCAATAAAAACTTATGATCAGGAAACAATAAAAAAGTATATAATATGAAGTTATTTAGAATTGGTTTTATACTGATTACCTTTTTAAGTGTAATCATGTTTCAACGATGTGTATCTGATACCATCAATCTTGATGATGTTCCTGATGAGGCAAATAGACCTTATGCCATAGATGTTCCGGGAATGCGAATTCATGGTACAGCCATGGAAATATTCGATGAATTGGATGTTGATTCAATTATTGAAGTTGATGAATCTGGTTTGTTTTGGTTTTATTATGACGAAGAATTTGTTCAGGATTGGGATAATATGCTAGCTCTGAATGAAATTTCAAATAGTTTCTATTACGATATGTCTTCATATTTGGGGGCTGGTTTGCCAGGAACAGCTGTAAGATTAACAAACGATGAAAGTATTGTTTTAACAGATGAAGAAAACGTAAGATTAGATACCGTTATGTGGAAATCCGGAGCATTTAATTTTACTTTTGAAACTTCTTCACCAGCCATTGATTCTGTAATTATTACCATTCCTCAATTGTATATTAATGATGAGATATATACTGATACTATTGTAGGGGCTAATTTAAATAGTAATTATTCCATCGATTTGACAGATACTTATATGGATTTTACGAAGTATAGCGGCGATGTAAATAGTATCAATCTAATTACAGATGTAATTTTTGCAGAAGATGCCAGTTTATACTCTACCGCTATTTTATCCATGTCTTATGAAATGAAAGATATGGGATTAGAAAAAGCAATTGGGTATTTTGGTTCAAGGATGATCTCAGATGATGAGATGACTTTAGATTTTGATGCTTTTGATAATAATTTTCTTTCAACCAATGTTGTGTTAAAAGATTTAAGGTTAGAGGTCATTGCTGAAAATACTTTTGGTATTCCTATGGAAATTAATTCAGGTAATATTGTTTTTACTAATACCGATACCAATGAAGATGTAGATATCATTATTGAAGATGGAAATAATATTATTGATCTTGATAATTATATAGATGGATCGTCAGTGATACCAACAGAAAAGATTGAGATAAACACAGATAACTCTAATTTGGAGGATTTATTAAATATTAATGAGTTCGCACCAAATAAAGTAGGTTCACACATTCAGATTATAGCCAATCCGGATGATGCTGATTTAAATTATTTCTTAACAGATACAAGTAAAGTGAAAACAACCATAAGAATGAATGTTCCATTATGGTTTAAATCTACTAATTACAGCAGGTCTGACACAATTGAGTTTGATTATAATGCAGATATTGATGACGAGGATGACGAGCCATTATCAGACAAACTGGAAACATTAACTGCAAATTTTAATGTAGAAAACGGACTGCCTTTTGATATCAAATTTCAAATTTATTTAACAGATATAGATTATTCTATAGTTGATCAGCTTTTTTCTTCTGATGAAGAATTACCATTTATTGAATCTGCAAAATTAGATGATCTGGACCGATTATCAGAAAGTACAATTTCATCTTTCAAAGCAGAAATAGATAATCAAAAACTAGAAACCTGGAGTGAAAGTGATGTTAAGTATGCCATTGTAAAAATTATGGCTGCTACTGATGATGAGGATTATGTAAAACTTGGTGAAGATAATTTTATCAATGTCACCATGTCGTTTAATGCTATAGGTAAACTAGGAGAATAATATTCAAACGATTAGATATCATGATAAATAAATTAAAAAATATAAAAGTACTATATATTGTTGTTTTGCTTTTGACAACATATTCTACTGTCTTTTCTCAGAACTCGAACTTGTTGTATTATTTCGAAAATGTTCCGCAAACAAATTATACTAATCCTGCAATGTTGCCAAGAGCAAATGCTTTTTTTAGTTTGCCGGGATTAAGTAGTATTGCGGTTGACTTTAAATCAGATATTGCAGCTAAAGATCTTTTACAAAAACATAATGGAATATGGGTTCAACCATTAGATGCAGCTTTTGATTATTCTAAGTTTTATAAATCATTTGGTAAGTCAGCCTCAGTTAATGCAGGTCTTGCTTATGCTCCAATTTATTTCGGATTCAGAACCAAAAAAGGATACTTTACTTTTTCAATGCAAGAAAAGGTAAATGCAAAAATTTCACTTCCTAAGGATATGTTTAGAATTGCAGAAAAAGGATTTGAAAATGGAGATGTACTCGATTTAAAATCTTTAGATGCTAAATTGATGGCCTATCATGAGATTTCAATAGGATATGCGCGACAAATAGATGAAAAGCTGACAGTAGGAGTTCATTTTAAACCTTTGTTTGGAATCGCAGCAACGAAGATGAAATATAATAGCTTGTCCATTAAAAATCATGGAACCTCATATAACTTAAAAGTTGATGGAGATATTTATTCATCGGTACCATTTTTAACAGTTACAAAAGATGAGGATGGGTATCCTGATGAAGTTGAAATGCAGGATGATCTGGAAGGATCTGATATTGCTTCTCAGATAACTCCTGATTTTTCTAATTTCGGTGTAGCTTTCGATCTTGGAGCTGTGTATGACTTTAATTCATCTTTTACATTTTCGGCAGCCTTAAATAATTTGGGATATATTAACTGGAAAAAGAATCTGAATTCTGTTTCTGCAAATGGAACCTATGATTTTGAAGGTCCGGATGTAGCTGTTACTGAAGTTGAGGATATGGATGAGGCTTATGAAGATATTGTGGATGAGATTAAAGATGTAATGCAGGTAAACACTGAAGAAAAAAGCTTTAAAACAGGCTTATCACCGGAGTTAATGCTTGGTGCTGCTTATCATGTTAATCATGTAATTGATTTAGGTTTTCTTTCTAAGAGTACATTTGCAAAATACAACTTCCGACAGGAGTTTGTGGTAACAACAAACTTTAATTTATATAAAGCTTTAAGTGCAAACTTTGGATATAATTATGAAATCAAAGGCACCTCAGATCTAGGTTTAGGATTAGCTTTAAGAGGAGGTCCTTTTCAGGTGTATTTAATGGCAAATCATATTCCTTTCTATTATGATAAAATTGAATCAGACGGAGATGAATTTATTGCACCAACTAAAGCCGAATCTTTTTCTTTGATGCTTGGAGTCAACTTTGTTTTAGGGAAGCATGGAAACAAAAACAAATCGATGATCGATTAACAAATAAATAATTTTATAACCTGACAGGTTTTGAATGCCTGTCAGGTCTGTTAAGCGTAATATATTCACGTTTTTGCAGAACGATTAGATTTTCCAAACCGTTCAAATTTCTTCATTTTAGCCTTGTGTTAAGAAGCTAACAAAAGCTTTGTAATTAAGGGTTTGATTTATATGAAGAAGACAGGCGTATTTTTTATTGTATTATTGGGGCTACTTTTTAATAATTGCTTATTAAAGGGTGAAAAGATAGAAATATACAGCCTGCAGAATTACTATACTTCGGAAGAAAATATTACCGTAAATTTTGATTTTACATCTAACCCAATTTATACAAGCCTTAAGATATTGAACCTGTCTGAAGAATTGATTCAGCAAAGTTTCCAAGGTGATAAATTCAAAGTCTCTTTCTCTTCAAAGAACATTCCTTTAGGAAACACTACGCTACAAATTCAACTTCTTTCAGAAGATTCAACAAAAGATACATCTATTGTTATTACAAAGTTAGCATCTAAAGCAAACGAGGTAAAAATAAATCAGGAAACAGGTAGTTTAATTGTTGACGGTTTGCCATTTTTTCCATTTGGATTCTATTGTGGTACAGTTGGTAACTTACCCGAACAGGAGGTGGCAGGAGGTTTTAACCTGATTGGTCCATACCAGAGTAATATGCCAGAAGGATTACCTGAACGCAGAGCGTATATGGATCGTTGTGCTGAGTTGGGTGTTAAGGTGCAGTATGGTGTAAATGGTTTAATAGGAGGGGGACATAACGGTGCAAAAGTGGCCATGTCTCAGGAGGAGCGATTTGAGATTCTTAAAAAAGAAGTGCTTGAGTTTAAAGACCACCCTGCTCTTTTGTCTTGGTATATTAATGATGAACCGGCAGGACAGGGGAGACCATCAGAGCTCATGGAGCAGACCTATGATATGATCCGAGAGCTGGATCCATATCATCCCATTTCAATGGTTTTTATGATGCCTGATAAGGCTGCACAATATCGTAAAGGGATGGATATTGCAATGACAGATCCATATCCTATACCAAAATCTGTTACAGAAGTTCAGGGATACGTACGTGATTTGAATAAATCACTGCGTCATGATAAATCCATATGGATGGTGCCACAGGCTTTTGGGGGACAGGAGATGTGGCCTCGCGAGCCTACTCCTAAAGAAATCAGAACCATGACATATTTGGGATTAATTGAAGGTATTCAAGGGGTGCAATATTTTATTCATCCTGGCTTGAACTTAAATCCGCAAAGTGTGGCTGCATGGTCTGAGTGTAGAAATATGGCAGCAGAATTTAATCAGATGACTCCTTTTATTTTGGATTATTCGAATGTAAAAATGCTATCTACTTCAAATAATGCGGTATTGGCAAAACAGTTCACGTATAAAGGCGATCAACTTATTGTTGCGGTTAATACCTTAAATAAACCATTATCCTATACTATTGATTCCAAACTCAAGAAGAATCAAAAAGTGGAGTTATGGTTCGAAAATCGTGAGCTGGTATCAAAAGATGGTGAAATATCAGATATGATAGATGCGCTTTCAACTCGTGTTTATTTGGTGCGAAAGGATACCACTGTACTTGAGAATAAAAAAGGGAATTTAATATACAATTCAGGTTTTGAAAAGGTTGAAACACCTGGTTTGTCTTCGGGTCATAACATGTCTTTTTCAAATAATAAAAAGGGCGATCATGGGGCAACAGTTTTTAACGACAGCAGAACTTCGAAGGACGGTTTGTTTAGTTTACGAATGGTAACACCTAAAGCGGGAGGCGGTAAAAAGATATTTTTTACTCCGGTTGCCATTACAAAAGGAGCCACCTACCGTTTCTCTATTTGGGCTAAAGCTAAAAAGCAAAAGGAAATGCCATCGTTCAATATTGGTATTAAAGCGCTTAAAAAGGCTGAATCTTATACATTAACACCTGAATGGCAAGAATATTCATTTTTGGTTCAATCGGATTCATCTTCAACAAATACAATAGTTGAATTGGATTTAACAGATAAGGGAACGGCATGGTTTGATGAAATTAGCTTGAGTCAGGAACCTTATATAAGTTACGAGGTTAATTCGGAGGATAATACTGCAAAAGTTCGCATTGCAACTTCAATTCCTGAAACTAACATAAAATATACATTTGAAGGGAAATCTGGATTAAAAACCTATAAAAAGCCGTTTGTAGTAGATGAATCATTAACCATAAAAGCAAAGGTTTATCAAAAGAAAAAGGTTATTGCTCAGAGTTCTTTGTTTATTCCTATTAATAAAGCATTAAGTAAGGATGTGCTATTTACAACAGCTTTAAATCCGGCGTATCCCTCCAAAGGTGCTTCATCGCTTACCGATGGCATTATGGGATCTACTGTTTTTAAAGATGGAAATTGGTTAGGTTTTACAGCAACTGATGTTAGTTTCATTATAGACCTTGGCTTAGCAACGGAGATGAATAGCATTATACCACATTTTTTAAGTGATGCCAATAGTGGAATATTTTTACCTCGAGAAGTGAGTGTTCTCATTTCTGATGATGGAGATCATTATACAACAGTAACAACATATACCAATAAATCTGTTTCAAAAAGGGGGGAACCTTATTTGGTATCAATGCCAATAGACTGCCATAAAAAAGCTCGATTTGTGAAAGTAGTAATCAAAACATTCGGAAAAATTCCGGAAGGCTATCTTTTTAAAGGAACAAATTCGTGGATGTTTATGGATGAAGTAATGATAAAATAGAAACACATATACAAAGCACACATAGTTAGGTTACCGGAGTAACAGGCATTGTTTACAATGTCTTTACTCCGGTTTTTATTTATAACCAGTCAGATAAGTTTTATCAAAAACACCAATGATATAACCAGATGTATCTGTTTTAAGTTAATGTACAGCATTCTAGTTGCTTATTGCTTATAAGCCTTATTAATTGGAAATAATGTCATAAAATTCATCTTGATTATATGCGATTATTTCTTCATTTTGTGTTTAGTTTCGCACCGAATTATAAAAATCAATAAATAACATGTCATCTACTTTAATAACAACTTCTATTCTTATATTAATTCTGCTGTTTCTTTATTATGTACCTTTTTTATTATGGTTAGCCACAAAATCTTCGGGAGTAAAATTTGGGTTGATAGAATTGGTATTTATGCGCTTAAGAAAAGTTCCTCCTGCACTTATCGTAAAATCATTAATCACAGCAAAAGAAGCGGGTATTTCAGACATTGATAAGAATATTTTAGAAGCGCATTTTCTCGCCGGTGGAAATATAACCAATGTTATTCAAGGATTGATAGCTGCTAAAAAGGCTGGCTTAAAACTGACTGTGCAAAAGGCATGCAAGGCCGATTTATCAGGAATAGATATTGTTGAAGCTGCGGAAACTGTTGCAAAGAAACATCATTCAGGAAATGAATAAGTCAGAGATCACATGCCGTAATTTTCTATCGAACAATAATACACCAATCTTGTTTTGATTCAGAATAATTAATGGTGTATGCAAAAAGTATTGGTTATAAACGGAAATCCTGATCCGGAAAGTTTGTCAGGAGCAATGGCAAATGCCTATAAACAAGGTGTTGAAAAAATAGGAGGTACCTGTAATGTGATACATTTACATGAGCTGCAATTTGATCCTATTTTACATTATGGTTTCAGAAAAAGAATTCCTTTTGAACCGGACTTGGAGATGGCGCAACAAGCTATTAAGGATTGTGCACACCTGGTTTTTATTTATCCCGTATGGTGGGGTACGTATCCTGCACTTTTAAAAGGATTTATTGACAGGGTATTTATGCCGGGATTTGCATTTAAAAGCATTGAAAATTCTGTGCATTGGACTAAGTTATTAAAAGGTCGTTCTGGTCGTATTATTGAGTCAATGGATGCACCCATGTGGTTTTATGAAGATGTATATAAAAGTCCGGCAAAAAATTCATTGTCGATTGCTGTTATGAATTACTGTGGTATTAAACCTGTTGATTATACGGTTTTCAGACCAATAAAAGGGTCAACGCATGAAGACAGACAAGCCTGGATTTCTGAAGTTGAAGAACTGGGAAAAACAGACTTTAATAATTTAACAGAAAAGAGCATGCAAAAGAAGTAATGTATTCTTTCTTAATACAAATAAAATTTTGACAATAAATAAAAGAGGCTATCTTAAAATAAGGTAGCCTCTTAATGCTATGTAATTGATACCAGTGTCCCCTTTTATTGTTATTAGTATTGGTTGAAACGAGTTGATAAAATCACACTTTTGCGTAATACACCACTCAAGTTAAGGGATTTTATTATAAAAGTCCACTTTATTTACCTTACCTCTTTGCAATTGCTAGACTTTTAATTCTAGAACGCGATGAAATCGCGCACCAACGTGACTCAACTTGAACATGGCATCTATTCATTTACATTTTACTTCTTTCTCTTTTTACCATTTAACTTCTCCTTTTATTTTTCTTTTTTATTATTACAGATAACTTTTTGATCCTCGGCTGAAGGATTCGTTTATTAAAGTGGTATATTCGAGAGTTTAATTATAGGTAACGCAAATGTATTAAGCACATTAATAAAAATGTTCAATATTAGCCAAGAAACCAGTGAAATCATAAGTGGAAAAACAGATATTTTATTTTGATAAAACATCGCAATGGAATAAGATTACTATCAGTCTAAGACTGATTTTAAACTATATAAATCCCACGTTAATTCGGAAATTACTTCCGTGCAATAAGCAGGCCGTTAATCAATAAACTATGAAAAATCTATTTTCTTTAACCCTAATCATCTTCTTATTAGGATGCTCAAGTTCCAATAAGTCTTTAAAATTATTATATGTTAAGGGCGGACAGTGCTATTCCGATACAATTATTGTAGACCATTTAATTAATGCAGAAGGAAAATTACAGACGGAGTTTTTAAAACAAGTATCTTTTGAGCGTATTGATTCATTTTATTTTTTAAATAATAATCCAGATAAGGTTCGTTTTTATTCAAAGCCCGTCGAATTAGATTTTACGAAAAAGATTACAGAATATTCTCCAGAATATTACTCACTAGCCACCGTTTTTTATATTGATAAAGCAATTAACTATTACACCTCTGTATTTAATCATAAAATTGACTTTAATAACTGGGAGGATTACAGATCAATTAAAGTGTTACTGGGTAATTATGCGCTTTTAAGCCAGCCTAATCAATATGTACTTGAAGATAAACAGTTGTTTTCGCCTTCTATTTTTTATCATGAGATTGGGCATATTGCCTTTTGGTCATTAGAGGATCAATTAGGAATAAAGTTTAAAGGCTTAAGTCCATTACATGTAGGATTAATGGAATATTTTACAGTTTCTTTATTTAATTATCCAATTGTTGGTGAACTAATTTTAAAGAAGGCCGAAAGAAATGCTTCACATCTGTATACATATCCTCAGCCAGATTCAATGAAATTGCGCAGAACCTTTGAATTATTGGAGGAATCCTTTCCGATAGAGATGGCTGACACAAATTCGTTTATTAGCAAATACAGTAAACTGTCTTTGATACAATATGATAAAGTTTTGGATACACATATTGATAATCATAGAGGAGGATTTTTATATACAAGCACATTATGGCGTATTCGAGAACAAATTGGACAGGAAGTAACAGATAAACTAGTGGCCGAAACAATTTTGAATCTGAACCACTATATGACTAAGCGATTGGGATTTTATAATTGGGATAATGATGAAAAGAAGCAAGAAAAAATTATGTGGTATGATTTGTATTATGGACTAATCCAAAAAGATAAAGAACTGTTTGGTGGTAGAAATGAATCTATAATTGCTGCTGAATTTAAAAGAAGTAATTTTCCAATTGAAAGAATAAAAAATATAAATAAATAATTATTGCACAATGAAGTCGAGGGACGGTGGAGAATGTTTTATTTAAAAGAAATGCCAATGGAAAACAAACTTTTATATAAATATCGAAGTTTAGATAATTTCAAGAATTTTGTTGATATTATTATGAAAAACAGGCTTTATGCTGCAAGATATAAAGACTTAAATGACCCGATGGAAGGGGCATATTATTATCCCCACGGTCAACTATCAAATAATTTTAGAGAAAAGTTACAGAACGATAAAAAGGAATTAAGAATATGTTCACTGTCAAGAACGAATAGTAATGAATTGATGTGGTCACATTATACAAATGGTCAACGAGGTATAGCTATAGGAGTTGAAATTGATAAAAGTAAATATATTGTTAAACCTATAAGCTATGATGGAGTTGCGTCACTTAAAAACGAAGATTTTACAGATCAAACAGCCATAGAAATACTTTGTCACAAATTAGAAGTTTGGAACTATGAACAAGAAGAAAGAGTTTTTATTCGGGGTAAGTACTATATTAATGTAAATCCTAAGACTATAATAACAGGTAGGGCAATGAGTAATTATGATTTCGGATTTGTGAAAGAACTAGTATATCATATTAATCCTAACATTGAAATCATAAAAGCTGAAAAAATTATGAGATAGTTAATATAATAATAAGCAAGCAGTACCTCAATTATTGTGTATTACAAAGTAAAGGAGTTTCTTATTTAATTAGATAAATAAGAAATTGTTGTAGATGGAAACGGATTACTACTCTTTGCTGTCGCACAATTGCATCGTGTGATATTACCACTCAGACATTGCTAGACTTTTTAATTTTAGAACGCGATGAAATCGCGCACGAGCGTGTGACATTACCGTTTGTGTTATAGTTTAGTTTCTGTAAATTATTTTTAAGCTACGATAGCTTTAAATCCTATTCCATTCTTAAAATTGCACATAACTTTAAATGTTGCTATGGAATGTTTGAAATATAATGATGTATATTCAGACTCTGAATTATAATTAACTATATCATAATGCATTTATATGAATTAAGCTATAACTATACATTACTTATAAATTATGTGATGAAGTCATTAATACATAAAATCATTTGCTGTAATTGTAAGATTTTCATATGCCATTGATTTATAGTAACGATAAAACAAAATATTTAATGAAAAAACTACTTATCACATCCATAATCATTTATCTTTTAGGACTATTTGCTAAGATATTTCATTTTCCAGCATCGCTTTTAGTAATTCTAGGAACTGGATTATTTATCATTTATAGTTTGATTTTTGTAGGTAAGGGTATTAAAGAAAAAACAGCATTGAGTTTTGCATTATTATCAAGCTCCGTTTTTTTGATATATATCCTGGCCAGAATTTTTTATTGGACAACGTTTCCTATTCTTGGCATCTCTTTGTATTTAATAATAGGATTTGGTTTTGGAATATTAAGCTTTATTAATGTTAAGTCTTACCGCTTGCCTAACCTTTGGGGAGTTATAACAATGACTTTGTTGTTTTTATGTTCCATTTTTATGCTAAATATTTCGAGTGATAGAATTTATTACTTTTTTAATATGAGAGACCTGGAGAATAACTCAAGTGGGCATTTAGAATATGATATGGAACATTGGGATCGTTATAGTTGGTTTCTTTATTTAAAAGGCAATTACAATGAAGCTAGCAAGGCTAATGAAATAGCAATAAAAGCCGCAATGGAATTAAACGCCCAAACTGAAGGTGGGTTTACTTTTTATCTGGAAAAACTTAACGAACGAAAATCAAAGATAAAATCAAAGTCTTGGAAAGAATATAATTAGAATCAAATAATCAATTATTTCATAGAGTTTTGAAAATGAAGAGAACATGATACTGCGAAATTAATTTTCTAAACGAGCATATCGATTAAATCATAAATGTCGTGTAAATGTCGTGTTGCTGTAGTTTGAAAGTTACGCTAATCTGGTTGATATTTGAATTCAAAAATAAGATATGGAAACAGGAAAAATTATAAAGGAATTACGACTTGAAAAGGGCATGACGCAACTAGAGCTGGCAGATAAAACAGAAGTAAGCGCCAGAACCATTCAGCGTATAGAAAATGGAGAGGTTGATCCAAGAGCCTATACGCTTCAAATGATAGCCAAAGCACTTGATGTTGACTATAGTTTATTTGTGGAGCAGGATTCAAAAGAAAAGGCATTTGAACAGGGAAGCCAAATAAACAGTAGGTCTGTTTTATTGCATTTAACAGGAATATTTCCTCTATTATTTCCAACATATTTAGTTTGGAAATATAAAGCAAGTAAAACAAAAGACGAAGCCATGCATTATAAAGCCTCTATTACCATGCAATTGTGTATTTGGTTTATAATACTTGTCGGGATGTGGATTTATTGGATAGTGAATCAGCCTATTCCTTTAATAATAGGTATTTTAATAGGGGCTTTGGTAGCAATTGCAAATGCTATTTTTGTAGCACTCGATAAGCCAATCATCAATCCGTTTATATCAAAACAAGCATAAAATGAAGAAAACCAAACTTAAAATATCATTAGTAATTATTACGGTTCTTATGGCTATAGCTTTTATAGCTTTTGATTATGTTGGAACAAGGCTTATTGTTGATGTTAATGGAGGGATTTATCATTTAAAAAATACGAGTGGAAGTAATCCAGACAATGTGTTAACCAATATGGGGTTGAGCAACGAAGCATTCTCAGTACAAGCTGAAGAAGATATTTCAATACAATGTATATTGGTAAAATCAAACTCAAAACATCCGAAAGGAACGGTTGTTTTTCTTCACGGTATCAGAGGACGTAAGGAGCATTTTTATCATATGGCGAAACAACTCGCCGATAGCAGTTATCATTCTGTTTTGGTTGATTTAAGGGCTCACGGACAAAGTGGTGGTGAATTTTGTACCTATGGATACAAAGAAAAATATGATATCAAGAAGATTGTTGATTATCTGAAAGAAAGAGAGGATATCAATCAGAATATAGGAATCTGGGGATATTCGTTAGGGGCAGCAATAGCCCTTCAATCCATGGCAATTTGCCCCAAGATTAAGTTTGGGGTTATTGAAAGTACTTTCTCCGATTTTAAAAATATTGTTCATGATTATTCAACCCTTTATTTTGGATTTGATATTCCCATTCTGTCAGATTATCTGATCTACAGAGCAAAGTCTGTGGCTGATTTCAACCCCGATGAGGTAATTCCATACATATCATGTCAGCATATAAAGCAACCTGTATTTATGGCACATGGCGATAGAGATGACAGGATTAATATTGCCTATGGAAAACTGAATTTTGAGAATGTTAAAAGTCCCGATAAGGAATTTGTAGAGGTGAAAGATGCCAATCATGTTAATTTGTGGCAAGTAGGAGGGATGGAGTATAAAAATAAGGTTTTCGGCTTTTTAAATAGAGTGGCAGCTAATGCAGATGTTTCTAATGATTCAAAATTATAGAAAACGAAATTAATTCATAACTATTATACATAACAAAATTTAGAAATGGAATATACAAAAACTACTGCAATAGATTATTTCTTCAATAAAATTGATGCAAAAGAAATGGAGTTTTCGGCAGTAAGAAAAACTTTGGAGGGTGATGGTTTTGAGAAGGATGAGATTAATACTATTGTTCGTCAGGTAGATAAACAATTAATTAAGGCCGAAGAACTTCGAGCTTCCTACGCATTGGGTAAAAACCTTTTTTATGGAGGATTATTTCTGGCATTGGCAGGAGCGTTATTAACTGTTGGTACTTATACCGGAATAATAAATATTGGTAACCGATTTTTAATAGCATATGGTCCTATTGCAGCAGGACTAATTACAGCTCTAACAGGTAAGGCAAAAATGAACAGGTTTTAGTTGTTATTCTGTTATATTGCAAAATAAAAATTAGCGGAAAATAATCATGAACAATACTATTGTACAGAATCTGTTTGAGTTTTGGAAGCATATTGGAGCTTTAACCGACGGGTTAATAGAAAATAAAGCATACACAGCAGTTTCAATGGATGATTCCGATTGGCCCAACAGAATTTTTGGTATAGAAAATAGCCCAAAAATTGTTGAAGAAGTTATACAGTTAAGTAAAGCAAATCAACTTCCTAAAATGATCACTATTTCTAATACTGATGATTTTAAGGAAAGAGCAGATGTTGAATTTTGTTTTGCTCAAAGAAATATGGCTTTGGATATGAGTTTGTATTCAGCAGATGATGTTGTAAATCATAATATATGCAGGGTACAAAACGAAGCAGAGGCAGTTGATTTTACCAACACAGCCTCAAATGCATTTGGATATAAGGTTGATCCTGAAGTAGTCTCAATTATTGCTAAAAAGTCCAACAACATAAAGTTGTTTATTTATCAGGAGGCAGGTGAATGTTTGGGTTGTGGTATTGTTTATTTTGACGCAAACAATAATGCAGGTTTACACATGATAGGCACCATTGAAAAGGGAAGAGGAAAGGGAATAGGTAAATGTATGACAGAATGGTTATTGCATGTAGCTAAACAAAATAATAGTCGGTACTGTCTTCTAAATGCTTCGGCAATGGGTGAACCAATTTATACAAAGCTTGGATTTATGCCGTATGGTGAATTAAGGAATTACCAAGTTGTAAAAGACTAATTATCCAGAAAGTATTTTCCTTTCAATAAAATTATTAATACAGGTAAGAATGAATAATCTCTTAAAGCTTATTAAAACTGAAGTTTATGATCCATTGGGTTATAAGATAGAAAATCTCGTGCAAGAGGATGAGAGTGCAGAATACGGAGCATGCAGGTTTGATTTAAGCGGAAGAAATATCATTTGCCGTAATGCCAAAATCACACCCAAAAAAGTAGGTCAGTTTGTTACATTTTGGAAGCGTAAAGAGAATCAACCCATTGAACCTTTTAGCGAAAGTGATTTGTTTGATTTTTATGTGGTAAACGTTAAAACAGAAACCGACATTGGGCAGTTTGTTTTTCCTAAGCGAATACTTATTCAAAAGGGAATTTTATCAACTACTAAAAAAGAAGGTAAGAGGGCATTCAGGGTTTATCCTCAATGGGATTTAACAAAAAGTAAACAAGCTCAGAAAACCCAACAATGGCAAATGAGTTATTTTTTCAGCATTAATATGTCAACTGATTTTCATAAAGTTAGGGAGTTGTACGATTTAACTTAAATAACTGTTTTTATGATATACGAAATAGATAATCCTTATAACTAAGAAATTCTCTAAAACAGCAGAACTTTAACCATCAAAACCACCTCCCCCTCGTTCCTCGAGTACTCCTTGGAAGGAGGAGAGTTGATTTGCAGGATGCATAATTGTTGGTATTGAGTAAGAAAGCTTTATTTCAACCATTACATCTGTTTTTCTCTATGCTCTCTACTCTGGATCCTAAGCTACCCGCTCTATGCGCTAAGCTTTTAACCTTTCTCCTTGTTCCCTATGCTCTTTGCCCTTTTCTCCTTTTTCCCGGTTTTAAAAGTTGGAGTTATAACGCCATCCCTGATCATCGTGATATATCATTTGTTTGGTCATACCACCATCTACGGTAATATCTTGTCCGGTGATGAAGCTACTTTTCGGATCGCATAAAAACATTACGGTGTTAACAATGTCGTCAGGTTTACCCACTCTGCCTACGGGATGTTGGCTGGCATCAGATCCTACCAATGTGGAGTCTGTAGTATCAATCCAACCCGGTGAAATAGAATTTACCCGGGCTATGCCAGAAAGTGTAACTGCCATAGAATGGGTGAGGGCACTAATGCCACCTTTGGCTGCAGAATAGCTTTCCGTATCTGCCTGACTCATCATACTTCGGGTAGAAGAAATATTTACGATGCTAGCCTGGCTGTTAAAGTGATCTTTAAACAACTTCGTTAATAAAAACGGTGCAGAAACTCCAACTCGTAATACGTAATTAAAGTCATCGTAGGTACATGAATTGATTCCACCTTTGCTAATACAAGCATTGTTAATCAGATAATCAATTTTACCATATTCAGCAATCACTTTGTTAGCAAATTGAATCAACGTTTTTTCCTCTGCAATATCACCCACAAAATAATCGTTATGCTCTATATCAATAGTACAAACTTTAACACCCAACTCCTTAAATGCATTGCATATTGCTTTACCAATACCTTGAGCTCCCCCTGTAACTACGGCAATTTTTGTCTTATCCATGGTTATTATTCTACCTAAAAAATACTGCGACTAATATACTAACGATTGTGTAATGTAGAACATTTATAATGGGCGTTGGGTTGATGATTTTCCATGAATTTTGTCATGAAAAAAGCTGCCTCAAATGAAGCAGCTTCTGAAATTTATATAAAATTGATTAGTTGATGCTTATGCGTTTCCGTATAAACGAGATTCACCACCATCAATAGCAATGGTTTGTCCACTGATGTAACCATTCTCTTCACTGATTAAAAATGCTACTGCTTTGGCTACGTCAACAGGTTTTCCTAATGCTCTGGTTGGGTTACGAGATGCATATTCGTGTTCTGCAGCTTTCGGATCATCCGGGTTTACTTCCTTAAATGCCGTTTCCACCATTGGTGTTAATATAGCACCCGGAGCGATGGCGTTGGTTAAAATACCATCCTTCCCGTATTCAATAGCTGCATTTTTTGTCATTCCTGTTACGGCGTGTTTACTTGCTACATATGCAGTTTGGTTTACTACACCTCTGATACCACCTACCGATGATACATTTACGATTCTACCATAGCCTTGTTTTTGCATAACAGGTATCACATAACGCATTCCGTAATATACTCCAAGAATATTTATGTCAATTACTTTTTTAAATATATCAACATCGTAGTCAATCATTGGGGCCTGCTTACCTTCAATACCTGCGTTGTTATACAAACCGTCAATTCTACCAAAGGCTTTCATGGTTTCATCCACATAGTTTTTAACCTGTTGCTGGTTTGATACGTCTGCAACAACAGTAAGTAGTTTAACTCCGGGATATTTTTGTTCTATTTGTTTTTTAGAAGCTTCTAAGGCCTCTTTATTATAATCAACTAGAGTAATGTTAGCTCCTTTGCTTGCCAATTCTTCTGCTGTAGCATATCCTAAACCGCTGGCTCCTCCTGTAATTATTATAACTCTGTTTTTCATATGTTTATTTTTTCTTTCAATTACCATATGAAACTCTCAAATAAATTTGATCTTTATTTAGTGAGTAAATTTGTAGTATCAAATTTACATGGGTGTTTCATTTTAATTATTCATAATTTCGATGTTGACAGTTCAAATAAGTTTGATTATTAGTAAGTATTAAATAATCAAAACAAGATGTGAGGTTCCTTATATCGAAATTTAATTTTGATAGTGTAATTATGTATTCTTTTTATCGAATATTCGATGTGTTTTGTATGAACGTTCGTAAGTAAAACCTTTCAGGATGTAAAATGTTTAGCGGCTTAACGTTTTTTAATTTATGAAGAATGATGTAATATGTTAAATGCACTCATATTTAATTTGATGATAGTTTTTTTAACGCACAGACAAATTACACTAACCAGTAACAAAGAGGTGAAGTTTTTATGCGTAGACTAAGCAAAGTAAGGATAGGGTTGTTAAACAAAAAAAAACATAGAACAATCATTGGGTAATGATCATCCTATGTTTAAAATCAATATATTTTAACTACTAAAAAACAGTAGAATTATAAAGCCGCTTTTACTACATCAGCAAGTGGAGTTGTAGGGCGTCCAATTAATTCAGATAAGGTTTTTCCTTCGTCGTACAAGTCATCTTTTGAAGCTCCGGTATCCCAGCTGGCAATTGCATCAGCAAAAGCATCAGGTAAACCTAAGCTTTTCAAAATTCCTGCATATTCACCTTCAGGTAAGTTATTGTATGGGATATCCTTTCCTGATTGTTTCGAAATTTCTGCTGCTAAATCCGTTAAAGTATAGGCCTCATCACCTGACAATTCATAAACTTTTCCTTTGTGTCCTTCGCCTGATAAAACTACAGCTGCAGCTTCTGCATAGTCAGCACGTGGAGCAGATGAAATTTTTCCTTCACCAGCACTACCAATAAATGCTCCTGCACCAAGTGCACCTTCAATAGAAGCTGTATAGTTTTCTGTGTACCAGCCATTGCGTAAAATGGTGTAATCAATCCCTGATTCTTTCAATGCTTTTTCTGTAGCAAGGTGTTCTCCGGCCAGGTTCAAGGAAGATTCGTCGGCATGTAAAAGACTTGTGTAAACAATCCAGTTTACACCGGCTTTTTTAGCCGCTTCAATAACGTTTGCGTGCTGAGTTGCTCGTTTTCCTAATTCATTACCAGAGATTAATAATAAAGAGTCAATACCAGTCAAAGCTTCAGCTAAACCTTCTGGTTTTTCGTAATCAAAAGCTCTTGCTTCTACACCTAATGCTTTCGCTTTTTCAGGTGTACGCACTAATGCTACAATATTTTCTGCTGCTACTTTTTGTTTTAATGATTCAACAACAAGGTTTCCTAATTGACCTGTTGCACCTGTTACTGCTATTTTCATTTTCTTAAAATTTTGTTATTTATTGATGTGAAATAAGTCAACACAACATTCTCAATTTGAAGCAATGTATAAAGCGATTTATTTCACAGTATAATTGTAATTTATATAAGTCTTAATCCTATTTCACTGAAGCTTTGATATTGTAATATCAATTACTTATGTGTTTAAATACTTGTTATGTAGTATTAAAATTTTAATGTAAGTTGTAAGTGAGGGATATGTCTCCGTTTGATACAACTCATAGGTCACTTAAAACATTTCTATCAACACATCCAATCTGGTTATTATTCAATCTGCTGAAGATTAAAGAAGTGTTACTATTTATCACAAATAGTAACTTTGGGTTCAGTTTCCTTTAACTTGTAATTTTAGTTCTGTTGGCTAAGTAAACATCTAATTGTACTTGATTGTTCAATCAAAAATGTGATTTTAATAAACAAATTCAAATCGAATTCAGGGTATTACTTAATCCCACTGTGATTTTTGAGATACGGCATATTTCCCAGCTCCTGTAAATACTAATGCTACAGCACCTAAAAGGTATAATCCTAATAATTCAACTCCCCAGCCTCCATGCTCGTTTAATGATAACAGATCTTTACTATGAACCATTAAAATAGCTACAAAACAGTTAAAGGCATAAATGGCAGATGCAATACGAGTTTTAAATCCTATTAATATCGCTAATGGAGCAATCACTTCACCTACAATAACACCGTAGGCTACAAATCCCGGCATTCCCATTCCTTCAAGCATTCCTTTAATAAAGCCTATTCCGTGAATAAGTTTTGAGATACCGTGAAGTAGCATTAATAAACCAATCGATATTCTTAATACAAGTAATCCTAAATCAATATTCTTTTTCATCTGTTTATATTTAATTTTTTTATGCCCAATGGAACTCCCAAAGAATAGTCATTCTCGTGTGTGAGAAATCTTTTAACATGGTCGTTTCATCTGTTTAAATTTGTTTTTAATAACTGTTTGATGTACTGCTGGGTTTATTAAACCTGGCCATTGTTAAATAGCCAGATTTAATAAGTTATTATGAAAAGATTAAAGCAGTCCTAATTGACTCATAAATGTCTGATTGTCCCAGAATAGATATTCTTCATACATGATTCCATCTTCATTCCATAAACCAATGGTTACCATGTTAATTTTAAAAGCATTGCCGGTTGGTTCAATAAACTGTCCGTTGCCCAGGGGCATAGGTTCAGTAAAAGTACCTTCCATAACTCCCATTACTGCAGTAATATTTCCAGAACCTATTGCAATAGGGTGTTCTTTAATTCTGGTATCCGGTGCGTAAACAAACATCGCTTCCAGATCTGCAATATGAGCATCAAGACCAACAGTTTCTCTTCCATCAGGCCAGTGAACAATAATATCATCAGTGTGACTTTCGTGGAAACGAGTCCATTCCTGGTTTGTAAAAATCTCATAATCCAGTTCGTCAAAAGTTTCCAGGTATTGAGCTACAGTTTCGTTTGCCAAGGCAAATTTTGCCAGTTCTGTTTTTAGCTCTTCAATTTCAGTTTGATATTCCTGTTCTTTTTTATCACTTAAATCGTCATCACAGCTTACAAATACCATAGCAGCCATTAATACAATTGTCATCTTAGATAAAATCCATTTTGTTTTCATAATCATTTGTTTTGTGTGTTATTTATTAATTGAATTGTGTGTTTTCTATTTGTGTTTTAATTATAGTTGAAGTTTAATATCGAGTGTAAAAATGTCGTCAATTACTTTATCCCCAAGGTTGTCAAAGAATGAGTCTGAACCATATCTTACATCAAACTTTGAACGGTCAACATCAACTTTAGCGATATAAGCGTTGCCATCCTTAGCTACATTAAACGATATGTTTTCTGTTTTTCCTTTGATAGTAAGCTTACCCGAAACTTTGGCTTTTCCATTGGTGAATTTAGTTGCACTTGTTATTTCAAATGATGAGGTAGGATATTTTTCCACACCAAAAAAGTCATCTGATTTAAGGTGGCCTACTAATTTTTGGTTGTAGCCTTCATCCTCAAGATCTTCATTGGTTAGAGTGTTCATATCAATGATTACCTTTCCCCCTGTAATCTGATCGTTATTAAGCTCTAAATACCCGCTTTTTAAATTGATAGCACCATGATGCGAACCTCCGATTTTTTTACCGGTCCATTTTACTGAAGATGCTGTTTTATTTACTTCTACTTTTTGAGCTAAGCTTGTTAAACTGCTTGCTAATAATACTAATACTGCTAATCCTAAAGTTTTCATAATATTTAAAATTTTTAATTGTTCTTGTGTATAATTTCTGTTGTTATCTCTCCGTCGCAATTCCAAATTTGCATTGAGGTTTGCGTGTACTTTTGTTCTCCTAAGTCGCGGTGTATGTAGTTAAACTCCCATTTTATTACCGAAACATTTTTGTCTGTAATCAGATTTAAAACTTTACTGCTTTTAAAATCTGTAATACAAGTCACTAATTTTTCTTCCTTTATTCTACATGCATCTTTTCCTCTTATTGGAAAATGATCGGTTTCTTGTCGAACTATATCTTCAGCATAAAATTTTTCAAATGCTTCCAACCATCTTCCTTCAGTAATCATATCGGTTAACTTTTCGATACGCTCTGTAAGTGATAATTTTTGTGGATCTATTTTTAGCATCTTTTTTTGCTTTTTTGTTACATGACAAAGATATGGGGCAGGCATGCCTCACACACTTGACCTAGGTTAAGAAATACACTTGATCTGGATCAAGAAAGGAACAAGGAGAAAGGTTAAAAGCTTAGTGCATAGAGCGGAGAGCATAGTACGAAGGGAAAAACAAATGCAAAAGTTAGAGATGGCCTTTTGTTAATAGATAGTATTTAAACAAGCTGTAAATCAACTCTCATCCTTGTTAAGGAGGATTACCCGAGGAACGAGGGGGAGGTAGTTTTGTTCGTAATGATAAAACAGTATGCAAAAATGCAAACAAGTTTAAGACCTTCAGTCTGAGTTGTATTGTATTGTATTGCCTGTTACAAGGGGTGTTACCAACTTGTTGTGATGTTTTAGGCCTTGAGCCTAAATCTTCATGTGGTGTTAAAATCATCAGTAATTAAGAGGTTTGTAAGTATGAGAAATCTAACAACTAAGCAATAATCTCTCAAGCCCGAATGGTTCTCCCGGAATTAACAGGTGAGCGAATAAAGGACTAGGATAGCAAGAAATACGTAGAAAGGAACAAGAAGAAAAAATAAAGAGTAGAGCGTATAGAACAAAGAGAGATGAAATTAATATATGTATTAAAGTAATACTGGTAGGATATAAATCCTGAACCAGTATTAGCATTAATGAACGAATAACTAAATGCGATTATCTATTTAATTGAGATAAGAAATTTTGCTCTTTTATTACGCTTTTTATAATTATTACTGCTATTACAATAAATGAGACAATTCCGGAGATGATGATGTAAGTATAAAAACCTTTCGAAAACATTTGTTTAAAATATGGTAACAACATTGTAAAACCGATAATATAAATGGCAAAGCATATTGGCGTAATGATGTAGTTTACTTTCAATCTTATTTTATAATAGCTCTTCAGGTATTTTCTATAAGATCTGTTGTCTAAGGAAACAAGCTGACTTTCTTTTCGGTAAAGTGAAACAAATTCCAGTATAATACGAAAAGCAAGGCTTGAAATCATCAATACAATTCCTAGTGTAAAATTATTCCAGTTGTTGCCAATGTAATAACCGGCATAGATCAGTAATATTATTACAGTTATAGACATTACTGCGATGGATATAAATTGACTATTACGTTGTTTTTTTGCCTTCTTAATTATCTGGTTCGGGCGCTCTATTATTGTGTCATATTTTTGACTATTCCATATTTGAGATAATTGATCATTTTTCATTGGTAATACATTTTAAAAGTGCTTGTCTGATTCTGCTTAATCGTGTTCTTAAAGTACCATGAGCTACTCCAATTGTTTCGGCAATAGTAGCTTGAGGAGTTTCTTCTAATTCTAATAAAATGATGGTTTTATTATCTGGTGTGAGTTGATCGATACATTGGTACATTTTTTCAATGGGGACTTCCTTATTTTCGTTTTCAGCATCATTCAAATCTTTCTCCAGTATGTTCTCATTGATTGTGGTATGCCTGGATGATTTTCTCAAATCACCCAAACATATATTTACAGCTATTCTGTATATCCATGTACTTACTGATGACTTTGCCTGGAAAGATTTTCTATGGTTCCATACCTTAATAAAAGTTTCTTGTTGCCACTCTTTGGCCAATTCTTCGTTTCCGGAAGCATAGCCCAGACACAACCTGAAAACTTTTGGGGCATGCATAGTATATATTTGATCGAAATCAGTTTCTATATTCATTTTTTATAAAGCTAAAATTTGTTGAATTTGCTCCATGAACCATGTAGGTTGGTCGAACATAACGAAATGTGCAGAATTATCAGCAATTCTCAAATCATATTTTTCCAAATTGGCATATTGATTTTGGTATGTCTGTGTAATAACATCTTTTCCCATAGGCTTATCAGCTGCAATTATGGTAACAGGAACCGAAATGTTCTTTAAGTTTTCTCTTACATCCAGTTTAAGATAATCGGTATAGCCATAAACATACGTTTCTCTATCGGCCATAATAATCCAATCCTTTATTTTTTTCTGTGCTTCAGGATTCAAACTCATTCCTTGAGACATACTTGTAGCCATTTGTCCGAAATCAGTATCGTTCATAGCTAATTGTTGATTACTATAAGGATTATCGTAAACTAAATTATCAGGATTAAAATTGGGTATCATCAGAGCTCCGGCTGCGGGTAAAGCATCTACTAAAATAATTTGTTTTATACTGTTGTTTTCCCTGCTGGCAAGCGATGTGGCTATGGTTCCTCCTAAACTATGTCCGATTACTGTTAAGTCTTTTAGTTTATTTTGTAAGATATAATTCTCAAGTGCTTCATTTACTTTAGGAAGCCATGGAAATGCAATAGGTTCTTTACCTCCAAATCCGGCAAGAGTAACAATATGACACTCGTAATTATTCTCTAATTGCTTAACTACATTGTTCCAGCTCTTACCTGGTACTGTAAAGCCGGGTATTAACATTACAGGTTTTCCTTTACCGGTGACTGTTACATAAATTGGTTGATTTTCTGTTTGTGCTTGAATTGTCAACGAAAAAAAGACTGCTAGAAATAAAATAATGTTTTTCATGAATTTTGTTTTTAATTTTTGCTTTAGATGCAGAAATCAAAAAATGTTACATCTATATTTCAACTTTTTTTTGAATATCCTTTAATAAAGGTGTGTTTGATAGGGGAAAGGAATAGGGGTAAATGGCTGTGGGTGCAGAGTTTAGCGCATAGTGCAAAGAGTATAGAAAGATACTATCGATGGAGAAAGTTTTTTGTTATTAGAGGAAAATTAAGCATGCTGTAAATCAATTCTCATCCTTGCTAAGGAGGAGTACCCGAGGAACGAGGGGGAGGTGGTTTTAATATTATAGTTAGTAAAGAGGATTATAATAAAAAGTGTTTCAGACCTTCGCTAGTGCACGATTTCATCGCGTTCTGTAAAATACTTATAATAAAAGTCACACGATACAATTGTGCTACTGCGAAGCGATTTGTTATTTTATAAACATGTAATGCCTCTCGGGTTAGTGTAAGGAAAAAAGTTAAAACCCCAATGCATCCAAAACCTTTGCCTGCGCCATTCTGTTTTTTCCCGAGAATGGATAACAATGAATATGAATCGCAGGGTTATAATTTAATTCAATAATACTGTAATTGCTTTCAGTAGCAGATGTTCTATAATCTTTAATAATCATATCCAATCCTGTAATTTTGGTACCAATACATTGAGCAGCTTTTAAGGCTATCTGTTTATAAGACTCATGAATTTTATCGGTATAGTCAAAACTGTCGCCACCTGTACTGATATTTGAATTGTATCTTAAATAAACGGTTTCGTTAATCTCCGGTACATATTCCAATGACTTACCTTGATTTGTCAGGATCTGAGTTGTTTCATTATTGATTTTTATTTTCTCAAGAGGTGAGCGATATCCTGTTCCGCGAAGAGGATTTTGATTCTTTAGTTCAATCAGTTCGCTAATAGATTGTTTCCCATCCCCAATAACATGAGCAGGCTTTCTGAATAAAATACCTGTTACCTGGATATTAATAATTAAAAATCGAAACTCTTTTCCCGGGATGTAGTGCTCAATTAATATTGAGGTATCAAAAGTAAAGGCGTTCTGAACGGCAAAATAAAACTCCTGCTCAGAGTAATTATCTTTGAGGATAGTTATTCCTTTTCCGAAATTGGTTTGTTTGGGTTTGATGACAATAGGATTCTTGGAGAATGAATAATATGAAGCATAGGCTGCTTGTTTTGAATCGTAACTATACCCAAATGGAACAGAGATATTATTTTCCTGCAGTATTTGCTTTGTAACCAGTTTGTTTTCCATTGAAAGGATGGTTGCATAACTATCGAGAGATGTTTTTGTGGCTTGTTGTATGTTGTGAATAATATTGTTCTTTTTAAGTCTGATAAAGTTTTCTGATCTGTCAAGTATTTCAAAAGAAACACCACGTTTGATTGATTCGGATAGTATGAGTTGGGTTGATAGTTCCATATCCTCATAACCTTTTAAAGCAAATGAATGCAACTGCTGATTTTTGGAATACTCTTTTGCCTTGCGCATATGGAATGCTGTCATTCCCTCCTTATTAATGGCAGAAACTAAACTTAACACTCTTCTTGTATTGGGATTGCTAAGTTGTTTTTTTATTGAGCCAAAGCTATTCATATATTCTGGAGCTGTTAATAGTAACTTTTTTAATAGTGCTTCCATTTTATCTATAAGTCGAATTGCTGATTCCCATGCATTCACTTCAGTATTCTGAGAAGTAAAAATGTTAATATCAGAATTAAGTCCGTTTAGCGACACTATATTATGGTTTCTATCCGCTATCTCTTGCCAGTTATATTTACTGCTTTCTGTTTCTTCGTTGAAGATGAGGCCGGATACAATCATCAGGTGTAATAAATGTAACTGTTCCTTTGATATGCCTGTACTCACCAACGGATTGATATCGAGGAACCGCACTTCAATATGACTGATTCTTGTGCCGCTGTCATCAAATTTTATTCTTACAGGAGCATATAATTCCTTTGTAGAGGTCAACTTTTTATTTTTGATCAGGGTTTCTATGCTTTTGCAATATGAATGCAATGAGGTATAGTCAGGCAAAATTTCTTCATGATTTTTATAACCGTAACAACTGTTCCTAATGGACAAACGGTGGTTGTATGTGTCAACCGGACTACTATCCGGATCGCATAAAAATTGCTGACCGGCAACTGATATTGGGCTAAAACCATAAAGTAGAACATAGATCCAGCGATTACGAAGTAGTTGTCGCACCGTTTTCATGTAAACGGCATTTCTAAAATCATCTAAAGAAAGGTCAGACTGTTGAGCATTGAATAAATCGCTAATTAAACGCTCATTGTATGAGAAGTTGAAATGCAAGCCTGAAATCATTTGCTTGGTCTTTCCATATTTTAAAGCAAGTAATTTTCGGTAATTGTATTGCTCTGTTTCGTTAGTAAATTTGGCTATTGGGATTTGTTTTTCGTCAGGAAGTTCAGGAGGTAAGCTCTGAGGCCATAAATATTCATCTTTCAGTTCGTTTAATACAACATGCTGAATGGCGTCAAGATGTTGCAATGCAGAATCAATACTATTACAGGGCGGAGTAATCATTTCAAGTTGACTTTCTGAAAAATCAGTTGTTATATAAGGATGAGTACTTCTATTTTCATAAACTTTAGGGTGCTTGGTAAGCGCTAATTTTCCAAATTCATTTACTCTTACATTTTCTTTTTCTAATCCAAACTGACCCAAAAGCCAGATTGCACCTTTAATATCTTCTGAGTTTATATTAAGTTGTTCCATAATACCCTATTATTTAATTTTATAAGCTGTGCTTTAAATAGCAATGCGGTTTATTTAAAAGACGCAGGAATAAAAAAAGGACGCATAAAATGGACTAAAATTTATTTTGCATCTTTTTTTTAATAGGCCGTCTATAGGATTAAAATCCTAAACAAGGATTTTAGCGAGATTAAAAGACAATGTAAAAGTTGAGGAAAGATGATCAAGAAAGACGTGACAAAAACAATTTGGGAAGAGTTTGGGCAGTATATCCGCAATTTTATTCTTTCAAAAGTTGGAAATAAATCGGATGTTGATGATATATTTCAGGATGTATTTTTAAAGATTCATAGCAATATCAATACGCTAAAGGATGAGAAGAAAATGCAAAGCTGGATTTTTCAAATAACTAGAAATTGCATCACTGATTACTATAGAAATGGGAAAAGTGATTCGGTTGATACAGGTGATGGATTCAATGAACAAGAAGAAGCTGATATTGAGTATGAAACTAAATTGGAGAATGTAACCAGTGGTTTGGAAAGTATTATTAATAGTTTGCCTGAAAAGTATGCTAAAGCACTAAAGCGAGTTGAAATTGATGGAATTGCTCAAACAGATTTGGCACAGGAACTGGAAATATCTGTTTCCGGGGCAAAGTCAAGAGTACAGAGAGGTAGGAAACTGGTAAAAGATGTTCTGTTGGATTGTTGTAAATTTCAGTTTGACAAGTACGGGACTTTTATTGACTACCAACCTAAAAAAAGATAAATTTATTCCCGCTATAAAATGAGGTTTACTGAAATCACAGTAAACCTTTTATTACTCTCTATTTCTTGTAAATGCATTTATCTGTTAGATTTTGAATAAAGTACGACTGGTTTCGATAACAACAATACAAACAATAGCAATAAGGCAGTTGCTAAAATAATGTATGAAAGAATAAACTTACTTCCTGCAAAGATTCCGAAGATTACCACAACACCCATTAAAAATCCGGATATAACTGCACTGATTTGTCTGAAATATCTCCATTTTAGTAATAAACCAATGGCTAGTATTAAACCTAATCCACCCAATATTTTGAAGTTACCTGTTTCTGTTACAAAATAATCTTTTGCGTAGTGCTGAATTTCAGAAATAAATATCAATAAGATAGATGCCAATAGAGTAGGAATAAATCCTTTTTGTTGAATGAATTTTGTATTCATAGAGATTTAATTGTTAAGCTTGTTTATAAGTGCAGGTATATTATTCTCGTTCAAATGTAATCCTTCGCTAGTGCGCGATCAATGTCATTAAGTTAAGAAAACTCACATTGCATCTTTCTTGTTTTTCAATACCTTAGGTTTTGTGCGTTTTCTGTATTTGCCAACATCCCGTTCATATTTTCTATTAGGACGGATTGGAATAGTATGCTTTTTGAAAAGAGTTCTTAACTCTTCTGTTATTATTGACATATCTTTATCTGAAAAGAATAGTTCAATAATGCGATTCTTTAAGAATCCATATGAAAGATTGGTGTTTACTTTGTATTGATATTTATTGTCCTTCGATTCTGATGCCAGTTCATCATTAATATCACCAACAATTAAGCTTTGAACGTTTGAAATAAATAAAGCTGCATAAAAGTCCTGCAGGATACTATTTTGTGAATAGCCAGAAAAATGTTCTGCTTTAATTTTATTCTTTAGTTCATCATAAAAAATTTCGACACCCCATCGCAAGAAATATAGCTTCTTGAATATTAAATTTGGGTATTTGTATGCATCACACAAAGAAGTTATTAATATTTCAACTTCTCCACTAGGCAACTCAACTCTAACTAGTCTTACTTGTACAAAGGTATCTTTTGTATATGGTTTGTCTGAAAGTTTCGTGTTTTTTCCAGGATACATTTTTACAATGTCGGAATGTAAGCCACTTTCGTAAAATTTGTGTATGACATTATTAAAATCATTTTTAGCCCTTATCAAAAATTCAACTCCTCTATTATTATGCTCATACATAAGGTTAAATGATGGATAGCCTCTGTCATAGATAATTAGATCTCCTTTTTCTGATACTTCAAGATGTTCTAAAGCCAATTTGCTTTCACCTATTATCAAGGGAGACAACCTGCCATCTAACACAAATTTATTTAAAACATCATATAATACCGATATTCTAGCTTGTACAACGCCTGATTTACTTTGATTTTTAGTTTTCCCATAGATATCTTCCAATTCCTGAGTATCTGGTAAAGTCATTCTGGAACCATCTACTGCCAACAAGCGAAATCCATTCCATAATTTAATTGATTCATCATTGTCTGTATAAAACTCTTCAATTAAACTATCTGATAGATACTTAAATACTTCTGGTTTAATTTTCCTACGACATTGAACAAAAGCACTCTTCGTAAAGTGTTCTGTATTATGCTTGCCAATACTATTTTTAATGAAAGAAACGAAATTCTCAATCTCAATAGACAGACTCTTTGTTAGAAAATTTAACATAAACAGTATAGTACTTTGAAAAGATTGTTTTCTTCTTCTAGTAAAATCATTTTGAGAGACTTTATAATTTGAAATTATACTTTCAGAAAACACCCTGACTTTAATTTCGTTTAGAATCAATTCGGGTGTTTTTTTTCATGATCGTATTCCTTTGATTATGAATCAAATATACTAAAAATAAACTTAAAAACATAACATTAAATGCTGATATTCAATATTTTATATGCTAACTTAATGACATTGAGTGCGCGATTTCATCGCGTTCTGTAAAATACTTATAATTAAAGTCACACGATGCAATAGTGCAACAGCAAGGGGGGTATTACAGTAATACAGGTACATAAGAAATTCTGTACCTGTATTATTCTATATATTAACCTTAAAAACAGCCTTTAATCACACCATCTGTGATGTATAAAGCATTCTTGGTATAATTTGGATCAAATGGATCTCCAGAATAAAGCTTACATTTAAAATTAGCTTCTAAATACCAGTTATCAGATGTCTCTGTTCCAAATGTATCATTATAAGATGCATTTGAATTTATAAAATAAGAATCTGTAATATGCATTACAGTATTTTCTTTAAAGTCATTAAGTTCATTTAAATCATCACGGTGAACATATGAAATACTACTATTATATGTTTTATGATTTTCTATATCGTATATATTAATATGTACACCAACATATGGCGATGAAGGAATTCCCATTCCAAAATCATCAAGACTAAGAAATTGAAAAGGATGATCACCAACTTTAAATAAATCTTCCTTAACTTCAGGAAGATTCCACAAAGTAGCAGTTGTATCAACCAGGTAAATGTCATTAAATCTGAATTTAACAAAGTATTTGTCGTTGCAAAATTCTCGACTTACCTCAAGAAAGGACGAATCATTTCTATTGTCTTTTAAAACACCAAGTCTTGAATTAACTTTCCCAGAAGAGAAAAACTTTGCAGTTGGCGATTTAAACTCTAAAAGTTCATTATTGATTGTGCAAGAAAAATAAATACTGTCAACAGATATTTCTTGTTCTGGTTCTATTTGATCCGGATCATTACTTTTATCGCAGGAAACGAAGAGTATAGTTAACAGTAGAGTTGATAAAAGAAAAGTTTTTGTAATCATGGAATAGGTTGTTAAAATAAATTTTTTCATGTTTTATAATTTGTTTTTAAAATTCGCTATAATTAATAAGTCTATATTCAGGACTTATTATTATGGCTCGTTATATATTATTTGTTTAAAGTTAATACTTACATAGCCCTTCGCTAGTGCGCGATTTCATCGCGTTCAGTAAAATACTTATAATTAAAGTCACACTATGAAATCGTGCGACAGCAAAGCGGCTATCTACTTTTACAAAAAGTTATTATATGTCAATGGTTTTATTGCAGTAACAAGTTGATATATTATTGTTTTCTAGTTTCTTATATATATCATATTCAAAAAAAATATGGCCTAAGAACCTAGTATAAAATCAAAATCTAAAAAACATCTTTTGTTAAGCGTTATCAAAAATATGGTTTTAGTGGGTAAAATCAAATTCTTTTCAACGTCTTTCATATTTATTACATAAATGCTTTAATATAAAACATCAACGTTTCAATTTATTGTAGCAAGAAAAAATACTGGTGACACAGTTTCATGAATAGATCCTTGAACGTTCTTACTTTTTATGACAACATTCTGAGTTAAAATAGGAACGCTGTCATAAAACCTGACAAGCTTCTATAAAATTATTAGAACATTCTGGGTAAATGCCAGAACATCCTAATAAAAAGAGAGAACAGTCTAACAAAAAATAAGGACGTTCCTATTTTAAGTGAGAAGCTTCTCTAAAAATGTTAGGATGTTTTATAAAAAAGTCAGAACGTTCTTAAGCTGAGCCAGAACTTTCTGGGAAAAAGTGAGAATGTTGTCAGTTTTTATTAGAACGTTGTCATTATTTGCCAGATCATTCTGGGTAAAAACAAGAATGATGCCTATTGGCAAATAAAAATCCGGTAAGATTACCTACCGGATTATTAATTTACTACAGAGCGTTTGACTATTCTTCAACCGACTCTGCTCTTTTCCTTCTTCGAGGAAAACGATTACTTAAATCATTAAGTACTGTTTGTGCTCCGGCAACACCGTTTTTAGCCGCAAGTTTTGTGTTGTTATAAAACATTAAGGCATGATTATATGCCTCACTACCTGCAACAACAGAGGTATCTTCAACTTGACTTAAAAGTTTTTCTAAATTACCGGTAATCGGCAAAAGACCTGTGGCATCTGCAACGTCAACGTCAAAATCCTCTTGGGAAGTAAAAGCAGGACGGAGATTAGGATATTGTTTACTGTATTCATGGGCTTCTGTAACAAATGCCAATGATTTGTTACCCATTTTTGCTAATCCCTTCTTTTCTTCTTTCGATATGGATAAAAGATACGGAGAGAGCATACTGTTTACCTCATTTAATTTGTTTAGTGCTTCGGTAAGCACCTCTTGCGGGATGCTTGATTGATGAAGATTCTTCATAAAAATGATTAATTTTGAAAATTATACATTAGCGGACACACTAATGACAACTTTCGCCGGCAAGCATTAGGGGGTCAGGAGTGGTCCGCATTTTAATTAACGGGAAATTAACATTAAAAAATTTAACCAGATAAAGCATTGTGACGAACTATTTGTTTTAAATGATGAACAGATGATTTGTGTATGTTAATGAATAAATAGCTGGTGTGAAGTGATTGGAAAGTAGTAGGTTATATAGTCTGGCTAGTAATAAGCAAAGTACCAATCATCAAAAATACAACCTGGGTAGTCAGGAGAGGAGAGACTAAGCAAAAAGAAAAAGTCCCGGCCTATCTTACTCATGATAAACCAGGACTTTAATGTGTTTAACCCTGTTATAAATAATCTGTATATAATAACTATTCTACCACCATCTTTTTGGTTTCAATTACAACCCCATCAATAATTAAAGAGTATATGTAAGTTCCCTTTGAAAAATTTGAGGTGTTTACTTCTATAAAACCTTTACCTTCTGATTTAATTTCGTATTTAGTAATGGATTTTCCCATCATACTATAAAGTGCAATAGATGCATTGTTAAAGTGTTCAATGATATCATAGTTAATCATGGTAGAACCAGATGTTGGATTGGGGAAGTTTTGGTAAAGTATCGATTTCTGCGATGTGCTTTTTAATGTGGCACTTGAAGTAGGTGTGTGGTATGCTTCTAACATTAAAACAGTGGTTTCTAAATCAGATATTCTGGTTTCCTGGTTGTCGTTTTCCGTTTCTAAATCTTCAACCTTTCCTTCCAGTGCCAACACTCTTGTATATAAATCAGATAATAGGTTAGATAAATCTACCGAATTGCCTCCGGAAATAGAAAGTGTACTACCAGATAAAGCTAATGTTTGTTCATCGGTATTTGCTTCAAAACCATCTTGCAGTGATGAAAGATCAACGCTATTACCATTGGCTATTGAAAGAGAACTTCCTGTTAATGATAAAGTTTGGGCATCAGTATTATCCTTGTATGCAGAAAGATCAACGGTGTTGGTTCCTCCCGAAATGCTAATGATATCTTCTGTAATACTCAATTCCTGGTTATCTGTATTGTCCTTATATGCAGAAAGATCAACAGTATTGGTTCCCCCCGAAATACTTATAAAGTCGTCTGTAATGCTTAATTCCTGATTATCTGTGTTGTCACGATAAGCAGAAAGATCAACGGTGTTACTTCCTCCCGAAATACTTAATGTATGATTAGCTAAGGATAATTCTTGTTCATCAGTATTATCTAAATAAGAGGATAAGCTTACTGAGTTTCCCTCTGAGATTGATAACGAATTGTTTGCTAAACTAAGCGTTTGAGTGCCTGATTGTACCCATTGTGTTCCATCCCATGTATTTAAAATATTTACGGTACTGTCATACACCATCATTCCCTTATCTGTTTCAGAGAGCAAAGCCCCAAGGGTAGTTTTTTCAGTAGTTGTTAGTCGGTTAATCAAAAGGCCCTTATCAGTTTCAGATAGGTCAATGCTGGCATTTAGGTTAGGGGTTGTTGTTCCAATACCCAAAGTCATTCTGGTTGCAGCATCAGTTCCTCCAATAATAAAACTATTGTTTTGCTCCGTTTTAGCTCCATAACCAATAACAGCAGAATAATCATAATCGGATGAAGTATTGGCTCCTAATGCAATAGAATATTTACCAGCAGCGCTTGCTTTTGATCCCACGGCTAACGCTAAACTGTCGGCATTGGCCATATAGCCAAAAACAGTAGCACTATCTGCGGCGTTAGCCTGTGAGCCTAATAAGGCAATCGCATCACCCTTAACAGTAGCATCGTATCCAATGGCTGTAACATCTTCGTCTCCATTATTAACATCAAGATCATAACCTATGCTAATACCTCTTCGGCCTTGATTGTGGTTACCATAGCCTATTGCAATAGAGTAATGTTTATCAACTCTTGAATAGGCACCCAAAGTAATAATACCATTTACACCATAATGTTCACTCCCTATTATAGCCTCGCGGCCAATGGCAACATTGTCCTGGTTATTATCGCCATTCGTTGCGGTATCAAAAAAATCTGCCTGAAAACCCATAATAGTGTTACCATTTCCTTCTCTGTTTGTATGACCAGCCATAGATCCAAAATAAGTGTTGTACCAGCCTTCGCCAGCTCGTGTATTGGTACGGTTATTATCCCATCCTGCTCGATATCCTGTAAATGTATTATGACTAGCGTATTCAGTACATGCACCTGCTGCCTGACCCACAAAGGTATTTGAATAGCCCGAACTGATATCTGTTCCAGTTGAATCTCCCAAAAATGTATTATAATAACCTGAATTGTTATCATAACCAGCTTGACTACCCACAAAACAATTTCTGTATCCTGATGAAAGTTGATAACCAGCTGCAGAACCAATTACTGTGTTGTCAGAACCAGTGGAAGGATTAGTTGTTGCAGTTGATGTGCTGCTAATCGATGTTAAACCACCATTACCAGCCTGGCAACCAATAAATGTATTGTCATCTCCACTTGTAAAGTTTGCTCCGGCTCGTTCTCCAATATAAGTATTGTCATTTCCGCCAACGTTATTAAAGCCGGCAGCATTACCAACAAAGGTATTGTCTGTATCTGTAGTATTAAAATAACCGGCCAAAAAACCAATAAATACATTATCAGTACCAGTTGTACTTGAATACCCTGCTAAATAACCAAGGTATACATTTTCATTGGCTCTGGTAGCTGAATAACCAGCCTTATAACCCAGTCCGGTGTTAAAGCTACCGGAATTAAGATTAGTTAAAGCAGAATCGCCCACTGCAACATTGAAATCCCCTGTAGTTTCAGACTTATGTGCTCCAACTCCGGCAGCGTAATTACCGGTTTGGGCATTTAAAAAGAAACCGCTAAAAATAAGGTAGCTAATAATGAATAGTTTTTGCTTCATGTGTAAAATATTATATCATCAAATAGGTAATTAAATACCAACAACTCTTTTATTGCAAACATACTTTTACACTCCAAAAAACAAGTAACTATGTCGTGATTTTTAAAAAAAATTACACCAAAGACAATTATTTATACATCAACGAAATATAAACCACTAACACCTAGATATGTAAATATCTGATGAATTGGATTTTATATTCTTGCAAAATGTCTATAATAAATAGGTTGAGTATTAGAGATGAAATTTTAATTCAACATTTCATTTATACAATAATTTGTATGTTGAGGGTGTAGTGTTTTATAGGTAATAGTGATTTTGGGTGATAATTATCATTACGCATGGTGGCTAATTAGACGAGTATTCTTCATAAAATTCATTAATTTTGAATCGTCTTTCAAAAGGATGTTCTCGTTATTTCTTATAACATATGATGAATAATTTAATTTTAGTAGAGAACAGTAATTAATATATTCAGATATAAAACACGAAAAATATTAAAGACTCCATGAGCTATATACCCAAAATAGAAGATATAAAAGCCGCTGCCGAACGTTTAAAAACTGTAATTCGTAGAACGTCGCTGGAATACAATCAGACTTACTCAGAAAAATATCAGGCTGAGATTTATTTTAAAAGAGAAGATCAGCAAACAGTACGCTCATATAAAATTAGAGGAGCATATAACAAAATGGCTTCTTTATCAGCCGATGAAATTCATAATGGAGTAGTTTGTGCCAGTGCCGGTAATCATGCTCAGGGAGTGGCTTTGTCGTGTTTTATGCTTAAGGTTAAAGGAACCATTTATATGCCAAGTACAACTCCTGCCCAAAAAATAAACAGGGTAAATACCTTGGGTAAAGAGTGGGTTGAAGTGGTATTAACGGGTGATACTTTTGATGATGCTAATGATGCGGCGATTCAGTTTAGCCAGAAAAATAAACTCCCTTTTATTCCTCCCTTTGATGATCCTAAAATTATTGAGGGACAAGGAACTGTTGGTATTGAATTAATGGAAGACCTACCGGATCTGGATTACGTATTTATTCCTGTTGGAGGTGGTGGATTAAGTGCCGGAGTGAGTACTTACATAAAAAGTATTAATTCTGATGTTCAGGTTATTGGAGTTGAACCCAAAGGAGCACCATCTATGTACCAGTCTTTAAAAGAAGGAAAAGTTATTACGCTTGATGAGATCGATAAATTTGTGGATGGAGCAGCGGTGCAGCGTGTTGGCGAATTTGCTTTTCCTGTTTGCCAGCAATATATTGATGATATGCTCCTGGTTCCTGAAGGTAAGGTGTGTACTAAAATTTTAGAGATGTATAATAACGAAGCCATTGTTGCAGAGCCAGCAGGTGCATTGTCGGTGGCAGCGTTAGAACAATATGCAGATCAGATTAAAGGTAAAAAAGTAGTTTGTATCATCAGTGGAGGTAACAACGATATTACCCGAACAGAAGAAATTAAAGAACGTTCATTATTATACGAAGGATTAAAGCACTATTTTATTGTTCGATTCCCGCAACGAGCTGGTGCATTAAAAGAGTTTGTAAATGATATTTTAGGGCCCAACGATAATATTGTAATGTTTGAATACGCTAAAAAGATCAATCGCGAAAAAGGTCCTGCGTTAGTTGGTATAGAGTTAAAAGACAAAGCAGACTTTGAACCTTTGTTAAACCGCATGAAAGCAAGAAACTTTTTAGGTGAATACATCAATAAAAACCATGATTTGTTTTCGTATTTGATATAAGCGGAGAATAGGGCATAGAGCATAGAGCAAAGTGCATAGGGAAGAGAGTATAGGGTTTGTGTCTTATGCTATCTGGCTTCAGCACAAAGCTGCCGCGCGTGTACTCACGCGTGGTTTACTAATATTACAAGCATTAATTTTCCTCCTGTCAATTCTGTAAATCCTGTCTAAAAAAAGCAAGGTAAATCAAAGACCAGATCCATCATTGTATTAGGACAGGATTAACAAGATTAACAGGATTGTTGAGCAAAGCGTACCGCTTTGTTGTTTATATAATGACTTCACAATGCTTTTGAGCGTGTCCTAAGTTCAGTGAAGCGTCTCGCTTCGTTGCTTTCATACCGGCCTCCAGCCTTTTATATTTATTGTGCAGTACTATTTACTTCCATATCAATAGTTAGTTTATGGGCGTGATGTATACCGACGTAGCCAGAGGCATACGCCGAACACTATGAATGATGTTATTGCGTCATCAAAATTTACAAGCAGTAAATTTAAACCTGTCAATCCCGTAAATCCTGTCAAAGAAAGTCAAGCTGTAAATCAAAGACCAGATCCATCATTGTATTAGGACAGGATTAACAAGATTAACAGGATTGTTGAGCAAAGCGTACCGCTTTGTTGTTTATATAATGACTTCACAATGCTTTTGAGCGTGTCCTAAGTTCAGCGAAGCGTCTCGCTTCGTTGTTTTCATACCGGCCTCCGGCCTTTTATTTTATTAAGCTGTACTATTTACTTCAATATCAATAGTTAGTTTATGGACCTGATGTATACCGACGTAGCCAGAGGCATACGCCGAACGCTTTGACTGATGTTATTGCGTCATCAAAATTTACAAGCAGTAAATTTAATCCTGTCAATTCTGTAAATCTTGTCTAAAAAAGTCAAGCTGTAAATCAAAGACCAGATCCATCATTGTATTAGGACAGGATTAACAAGATTAACAGGATTGTTGAGCAAAGCGTACCGCTTTGTTGTTTATATAATGACTTCACAATGCTTTTGAGCGTGTCCTAAGTTTAGCGAAGCGTCTCGCTTCGTTGTTTTCATACCAGTCTCCGGCCATTTATATTTATTGTGCAGTACTATTTACTTCCATATCAATAGTTAGTTTATGGGCGTGATGTATACCGACGTAGCCAGAGGCATACGCCGAGCACAATGCATTATGTTATTGCGTCATCAAAATTTACAAGCAGTAAATTTAATCCTGTCAATTCTGTAAATCTTGTCTAAAAAAGTCAAGCTGAAAATCAAAGACCAGATCCATCATTGTATTAGGACAGGATTAACAAGATTAACAGGATTGTTGAGCAAAGCGTACCGCTTTGTTGTTTATATAATGACTTCACAATGCTTTTGAGCGTGTCCTAAGTTCAGCGAAGCGTCTCGCTTCGTTGCTTTCATACCGGCCTCCGGCCATTTATATTTATTGTGCAGTACTATTTACTTCCATATCAATAGTTAGTTTATGGGCGTGATGTATACCGACGTAGCCAGAGGCATACGCCGAACGCTTTGACTGATGTTATTGCGTCATCAAAATTTACATGCAGTAAATTTAAACCTGTCAATCCCGTAAATCCTGTCAAAGAAAGTCAAGCTGTAAATCAAAGACATGTATATCTGTTAATCCTGTCTGTTATACAAAGCCAACTAATACCTGTCAATTAAATAAAAAATTGCATTAGATTTGATTTAATTTCAAAATTGAAAGATATTGCGATTAATCTATTGATAGGCATTATGAAGAAGACATATGTATGCATAGTATCTTTTATACTATTTCTTATTACTTCAATTACTTACGGACAAGCAGATAGTCTGGTACAAAAAAATGATTCTATAAATATTGCTGTTTTAAAAGAGTACCAGGAAAAACTTTTGGAAGTAGAAAAACAGCGATTGGTCGATTCTATTAAAAAGTCAGAGCTGGAATCGCAGTTGATAAAGCTAAAAACTACCGATAACATACAAAAGGAAGATTTAATCAATCAGCTTAAAACCATTGAGGAAAACGAACAAAAGCGAATTACAGATAAAAAGAAACAAATTAATTCGCTACGAAACACAGCAAAAGGATATCCTGTAATTGGAGTTCTGGAAGATACGCTGTTTGTAGTTTATTCAAAAATTGGGGCTTCAACACCAGCAGAAAGAGCTTTAAATATTTCTCGCAAAATAGAAAAACTGTACGAAGATGATTTTCTTAATGCAGATTCAATTACCGTAGCAAAATCAGAAAATACCTTTGATATTGTTTATGGCGATATCATAATAATGAGTGTATCCGAAAATGATGGAATCTGGTATGGGCAAAATACATCATTTTTAGCCGAGGACTTTAAAGAAACGATCAAAGAATCTATTATTAAAGCAAAAGAAGAAAACAGTCTGCTTGTAATCTTAAGTCGCATCGGACTGGTTCTGTTTGTAATAATAATTGCCCGTATTATTATCTGGTTAATAGGTAAAGGCTATTCAATCCTATTAAAATACATCGATGTTAAGAAAGATATTTGGCTTAAAGATTTATCATTTAAGGATTATACTTTTATAAAGGCCGATCAGGAATTGCAAGTTCTATTGCTTTTTGTGCGTGCCATCAAGTGGTTTATATACATACTACTGCTTTATATTACCCTGCCAATTATCTTTAGTATTTTCCCTTTTTCAAGAGATTGGGCCGATACCTTGTTTCATTTAATCTGGTCTCCTTTTAAAAGCGTTTTATTTGCCGTTTGGGACTATCTCCCTAATCTTTTCAGTATTCTGGTTATTTACTTTGTAATGAAGTATGTCAACAAGTTTGTAAAATATATTTTTCACGAAATTGAAACAGAAAAACTAGTTATATCAGGTTTTCATGCTGATTGGGCTATGCCTACCTATAGCATTGTTCGGTTTTTGCTGTATGCTTTTATGTTTGTGTTGATATTTCCTTACTTACCTGGATCAGATTCAACTATTTTTAAAGGAGTTTCGGTATTTATTGGTATTCTGTTTTCATTAGGATCATCATCGGCCATTGCCAATATGGTAGCTGGGTTGGTGATTACCTACATGCGACCATTCCAAATTGGCGACCGGATAAAAATAGGTGAAGCAACAGGTGATGTTATTGAAAAAACACTTTTGGTAACACGTATAAAAACCATTAAAAACGAGATTATAACCATTCCTAATTCATCCGTTTTAACTGGAAATACCATTAATTATAGCATTGGAGCAAAAGACACAGGTTTAATTATTCATACTTCAGTTACCATTGGTTATGATGTGCCCTGGAAAGATATGCATCAGGCTTTAATTGACGCAGCCTTGCGAACTGATATGGTTATGAAAGAGCCGCTGCCTTTTGTTTTACAAACCAGTCTGGATGATTTTTATGTGAGCTATCAGGTAAATGCCTATGTGCGAGAAGCCAGTAAACAGGCAGTAATATATAGCCATTTACATCAGAATATTCAGGATATATGTAATGAGAGGGGTATCGAAATACTTTCTCCTCATTATAGAGCTGCCAGAGATGGCAATAAAACAACCATTCCGGAAGATTATTTGCCAGAAGACTACAAAACACCTGGCTTTAATGTTAATATAACAGCTTCGGATAGTGGTAATTCAAATGTAAATGAAAACAAAAAGGAGTAAGGTTATTAATAGATATTTTAAAGTAGAATAAAGATGTCGTTTATAATTGTGCGTTATGATGTACACAACCTATGTTGTTAGCATTAGTTTTGAATCAAGAAGTCGGTAGTCAGAAGAAATTTGCAGTTTTATCAAGTATAATGTAAATCACTTCAATCGTCATGCTTCATACTTTGATCTCTCTAGATTACCGATGATTTAACAATGCTAAAATAAACTAGAACCTAAAGTAAAGATGATTTCCATATTAAGAACCAATTCTGATAATAAAGATTTTATTGAATTAGTGAAACATTTAGATGCTGATTTGGCCGGGAGAGATGGCGAGGATCATGCCTTTTTTGCACAATACAATAAAGTAGATATGATTAAACATGTTGTAGTGGCTTTTGAAAACGAGATACCCGTTTCATGTGGCGCCATTAAATCATTTGATAATAATACCATGGAAGTGAAAAGGATGTATACACTTCCTGATTATAGAGGAAAAGGTTTGGCATCAAAAATATTATCAGAATTAGAAAAATGGACTTTCGAGTTGGGGTATCAAAAGTGTATTTTAGAAACAGGAATTTAACAGCCGGAAGCGATCAGACTTTATGAGAAAAATAATTATCAGCTGATTCCTAATTATGAACCGTATGTTAATGTGGAAACCAGCCGCTGTTTTATGAAGAATGTATATCAAGTAATAGAATAAAAAAAAAGTTTGATAAAGCCAGGCCTTATCAAACTTATACACTTTTGTTTTATGATTAAAATCGGGTGACGTCGCCACCACCACTTTCGTTAATATCTTTTAATTTTGGAGAGCCAGTATAATGTACGTCTCCACCGCCACTGGCATTAGCCTTTAACTCTTCAGATACATTTACTTCAATATCTGATCCTCCGGAAGCAACTACATCCGCAAATTTTGCCACTAACTTTTTAGCATCAATATCTGAACCTCCAGAACTATTGGCCTCTAAAGTATTTGTACTTCCCTTAACAGAAATATCAGCACCTCCACTGCAGATTAATTTTAACGATTGCGTTTCAGAAGTTAAGTAAATATCAGCACCACCAGAAGAAATAACTACCATATTGTTTTCTTTAATTGTACCGTTACTTTTAACATCAGCACCACCAGAAGCAACTATTTTATTGAAATTTGGGGCTGTAACATATACTTTTTTGGTGTCTTTGGCACTCCATCTGAATTTACCTTTTACATAAATATGCAGGGTTTCACCTTTTACTTCGGTAATAATACGGTGAAGTGAATTTTTATTGGCTTCAACTTCAACCTTAATAGGTTCACCTTGTACAAGAAAAGCGTCAATACCTGAACTTACAGAAATAGAACTAAATGATTTTGTTTCTCTAACTTCCTTAATTTGAGAAAAGATGGAAGTGGCTGTTAATACAGCAATGCAAAGGGTTAATAATCTAAGTTTCATATGTTCAATTTTAATTTTTCAAGAACTCCCATATAAATTCAATCGTTGTACAGAAAGTAAGTCTGAACATTGAATTACACGGTTGTTATCATAGTTTATTATAATGGAATTATATCAATCAATTGTAATTGCAAATGTGTGACGCTTAACTGTGTTGAGAAGTTACAACATATGGGGATTATTTTCCAATTGATGAGCTAACAATTTGTTGTATGGGTGATTAAGTGGTAATAAGTAGTATTAAGCAGAATAAAAAAAGGTGCAATCAGACTGTTCATCTAAATTGCACCTTTTTTAATAATATAAATCAAGTAAGGTTATTCCACTTCCCACGTTTCACCGGAATTTACCAGATCTTCAAAGCTTGAAATTTTTGTTGTGTTTTGTATTTCTTCAACCTGATTTGTTACTTCCTGATCGTAAGTACTTCTGTTCACAGATCTAATAACACCAAGGGCTACCGGTAATTCAGGGTATTCCATTGCAATCAGTTTTAAATGAACATTAGGGAACTCTGCATAAGCATCATGAACCAAAATGTCTTCTAATGTATAGCCTTCTTGCCCAATGGTTACAGCCTTAATTTTCATATCATCACCAAGTACAAGACCTTTATCATTATTGGCTCCAAAAATCATCTTTTCTCCATGACGCAAAAGAATGGTTCTGTCGGCTTTGTATTTCTTATCCGTAATAGCTTCATGTGTTTTGTCGTTATAAATCACACAGTTTTGAAGTACTTCTATTACTGATGTTCCTTTGTGCTTGGCTGCCTCAGTCATAATTTCAACCGAAAGCTTCAACTCCTTATCTATTGTTCTGGCAAAAAACTGTCCTCCGGCACCGATGGCAAGTTGTCCTGGACGGAAAGGATCTTCTACGGTTCCGAAAGGCGACGATTTAGAGATAAAACCTCTTTTAGATGTTGGTGAATACTGTCCTTTTGTTAAGCCATAAATCTGGTTGTTAAAAAGGATCACATTCATATCAATATTACGGCGTATTAAGTGAATAAAATGGTTTCCTCCGATTGCCAGGGCATCTCCATCACCGGTAATTTGCCAAACATGTAAGTTAGGATTAGCTACCTTAACACCAGAAGCAATAGCTGCACCACGTCCGTGAATGGTATGAAAGCCATAAGTATTCATATAATAAGGGAAACGAGAAGAACATCCAATTCCTGAAATAACAGCAATATTGTGAGGTTCAACTTTTAATTCGGCCATAGCTTTCTGAACCGAATTTAAGATAGCATGGTCTCCACATCCTGGGCACCATCTAACATTTAATTTACTTTTATAATCGGTATATTTAAATTCGCAATTTTCACTCATTATTTACTCCTCCAATAAATTTTTAAACTTCTCTTTTAATTCAACAATAGTAAATGGTAATCCCTGTACTTTGTTAAATTGTTGATATGGTATATCAGGGAAGTTCATGCGTAAATAATTAGCAAACTGTCCCATGTTCAACTCACATACAATAACCTTTTTATATTTTTTAAGAACCTCGTATGTGTTTTTTGGAAGAGGATTGATGTAGTTAAAGTGAGCAAGCGCAACATTTACACCTTCGTGAATTAACTCATCAACTGCAGTAAATAAATGACCAAAAGTTCCACCCCAGCCAACAACTAATAAGTCACTGTCTTCGCATCCTAAAATATCTTGTTCAGGAATATAATCCTCAATATTTTTGATTTTTTGAGCCCTGGTATTCACCATTTTCTGGTGGTTTAAGCCATCGTATGAAACACCTCCGGTAAGTTCATCTTTTTCTAATCCACCAATCTGGTGCATTAATTTTGGAGTTCCGGGTTTGGCCCAACATCTTACAAGCGTATCTGTTCTTCGTTTGTAAGGCAACCAATCATCATGATCAGAAGTAACCCTTTTAGGTTTAATTTCCGGGTAATCTTTTAAATCCGGAATTTTCCAGGGTTGCGTACCATTAGCCAAAAATCCATCAGTTAATAAAATAACCGGAGTCATATGTTCAACTGCAATTTTAGCAGCGTAAAAAGCGTATTCAAAGCAATTAATAGGAGATGAAGCTGCAACTACAACACATGGGCTTTCACCATTACGACCATAAAGAGCTTGCATTAAATCACTTTGCTCTGTTTTAGTGGGTAAACCAGTTGATGGTCCGCCACGTTGAACATTTACTATCACCAAAGGTAATTCAGCAATAATAGCTAAACCAATGGCTTCTCCTTTTAATGCCAATCCTGGTCCCGAAGTGGATGTTACAGCTAAGTCGCCGGCAAAACTGGCTCCAATAGCAGTACAAATACCAGCAATTTCATCCTCTGCCTGAAATACTTTTACACCGAGGTCTTTTCGAGCAGAAAGTTCCTGAAGAATTTCAGTAGCTGGCGTAATAGGGTAGGAGCCTAAAAATAATTCTAGTCCTGCCTTTTGAGCAGCAGCAATTAATCCCCAGGCAACAGCTGTATTACCATTTAAGTTACGGTATCGCCCTTTTTCAATAGATGCCGGGTTAATGTGATATGAAGGTGCTACAGCCTGAATGATTACACCGTAGTTATAACCTTCTTTTAAAACTTTTAAATTGGCCTCGACAACAAGAGGTTTTTTAGCAAATTTTTTGCGGATATATGCTTCAGTATGTTCCAGAGAACGGTCGAATAACCAATAAACCAATCCTAAAGCATACATATTTTTACTACGGAGTATACTTTTATTATCCAAGCCCATATCTTTTAAACTCTCTTTTGTAAGAGTTGTAATAGGAGCTTTAATAATGTTAAAGTCGCCAAGCCTGTCTTCTACAATAGGATCATCAGTTTTGAAACCTGCTTTTTCAAGGTTTCTTTCGTCAAAACTATCCACATCCATAATTATTGTACCACCAGCCTTAACCCATCGGGAGTTGGCTTTTAATGCGGCTGGATTCATCGCAACCAGAACATCAGCATAATCACCTGGTGTATATACTTCTGTGTGTCCGATATGAACCTGGAAACCTGAAACTCCACCAATGGTTCCTTGAGGAGCTCTAATTTCTGCCGGATAATCAGGAAATGTTGAAATATCGTTTCCAAAGATAGCTGAGGTTTTAGAAAACAATGTACCAGTTAGCTGCATTCCATCACCGGAGTCGCCTGAGAATCGAACTACTACTTCATCGCGTTCGATTACTTTTGAACTTCTGCCCATAATAATTTTGTGTCTTTTAAATATCTGGATTTTTCATATCACTTTTAAGTTAATATAAAAAGACAAGATTCACTGCATTTCATATTAAAAAGCAATAGATCTTGTTTCTGTTTATTTGATAACCTTAAAGTAAAATGTGTCGTTAAATATTAAAGTAAAGGTAATACAGGAATAAGTTACAAATGCTTGACTAAAATCAGTTTTTGGTGTTGAATATCAATATTTTAATAAAAATAAGTTTTAAGCAAAATTTAATCCAAACTGTGTTATGTTAAGATTATTAGTATGATAAGAATTGTTCTGTTTTCTTATTAAAAATATTTACAAATAGTAAAAAGCCCATATAAATGAACAATCAGCTTTAAACAATGCTTTATAGCTATGTAATTGAGCGCAAGAAAAAGTATTAAAAAGCTTATTTTTGCAGAAAATAAATTTAATTAATATGGCTTTAATCAAAGAAGTAAGAGGTTTTACTCCTAAAATAGGCGAAAATGTTTTTTTAGCTGAAAATGCTACAGTAGTAGGAGATGTGGAAATAGGAAATGATTGTAGTGTTTGGTTTAATGCAGTTTTAAGAGGTGATGTAAATACGATTAAGATAGGGAATAAAGTAAATATTCAGGATGGCTCGGTATTACATACTCTTTATCAAAAATCGACTATTGAAATTGGAGACAATGTATCCATTGGGCATAATGTTACCATACACGGAGCTAAAATTGAAAATGATGTTCTTGTGGGAATGGGAGCAACGATTTTAGATCATGCAGTAATTGGAAGCAACTCTATTATTGCAGCAAATTCATTGGTATTAAGTAATACCATTGTTGAGCCAAATAGTGTTTATGCCGGAGTGCCTGCAAAAAAAGTAAAAGATATTGAACCTGAACAGACAAAGGAAATGATTGAAAAAATTGCCAACAATTATTTGATGTATTCAAGTTGGTATAAATAATTTTTTCAAAATCAGTTTAGTAATAAAAGAAAAAGCCCGGTGTTTAACCGGGCTTTCTTGTTATATCTCTTTGGGTAATATAAATTATTTCATGCTTCTTTTATCTCCGGCATGACTTATTACACTACCATTTAGTATTCCATTATATTGTGTAGGATCATTTAAAATATCAATGGCTTGTTTTAATTCCTTATCATCCTGAAGGCTGTATTTAATAGCTCCTTTTTGATAATAATATCTTTTAATGATCTCGTTACCTAACAGCTCTGAAATTTCTTTTCTAAATATGTTAAGGTCTTTTTTAACATCTAATTTTAGCATCTCTTCCAGTTGTTCAAACTCTGTTTTTGACTTTTCGTAGTAGTCTTCTTTTTGTGCAATGTCTTTTAATTTTTTTAGCGCATCCTGAGTAGCAGATTCATATTTAAAATCATCTTTAGCCAACACAAAATCAGTAAACTCTTTAAAAATTTCATCTGTAATTTTGAACTCTGTTGGAGCAGGAATTTCACTGTTTCTGACACAAAAATCAGTGGCAAAATTAAAGAACATGTTCTGAGCAACTAAAGCAAACGAGATATTGCCAAATTTATCTATGTCAACTTTAATGTCAGGAGAAACACCACCTCCATCAAACACAGAACGACCCCCAAAAGTTTTAAACTCTCTGATTAATGAATCAGGAACTAAACCAACACTACCATCTTCGTTTCTATGAGAGTAATCAACAGCCTGAATACATCTTCCACTTGGAATGTAATACTTAGCTGTAGTAACTTTTAATTTACTACTATATGAAAGATTACGGGTTGTTTGTACTAAACCTTTACCAAAAGAACGTTGTCCTATTAATACTCCTCGGTCCATATCCTGAATACTACCTGCGACAATCTCTGATGCAGATGCAGATCCTCGGCTAATTAAAACTGCAAGAGGAATAATAGTATCTACAGGTTCAGAAGTAGCTCTGTAAACTTTATCCCATTGTTGAATTTTACCTCGGGTTGAAACCACTTCCACTCCCTTTTTAACAAAAAGGTTTACGATTTTAACAGCATCATCTAATAAACCACCAGGATTACCTCTAAGGTCAAGAATAATACTTTCTGCACCTTGGTTTTGTTTAAGGTCTACTAAAGCTTTTTCTACTTCTTTTGAACAATTTTGGGTAAAGCTGTTTAGGATGATAATACCTGTTTTATCATTTACCATACCATAATAAGGTACAGGATTGATTGCAATCTTTTCTCTAATAAGCTCAATGGTTAAAGGCTTGCTGGTTCCCGGACGATCCACCTTAAGTTTTAATGGTGTATTAGGAGCACCTTTTAGCATCTCGCTTACTTCTGAGCTGGATTTACCAACAGCATTTACTCCATTTACTTCGAGTAATTTATCTCCGGCTTTTAAACCTGCCTTTTGAGCAGGGAAACCTTCGTAAGGTTCTGCAATTACAATGTAATCCCCATTCTTCGAAATTAATGAACCCATACCTCCGTACTCACCGGTAGTCATAAACTTAAAGTCCTCCATATCATCTTCCGGAATATAGGTAGTATATGGATCTAACGATTCAAGCATGTTGTCAATCCCTGTTTTAATCAACTTTTCAGGATTGGTTTCGTCAACGTAGTAGGTATTTAATTCTCTGAATAGCGTATAAAAGATATCAAGGTTTTTAACGATGCTAAAGTTTCTTTCGTCATCGTTAACAAAGCCAGCCAGTCCAACCGAAAGCACCAATACAACCAGTACACTACTGATCCATTTTACGCGGCTGTGTTTTTTGAATATTTTCATCTGTTATATTTATTATTTTTTAAGCCAGATAGAACTCCCAAAAGAATAATCATTCTCGCTGTGAGAAATATTATATCATGGTCGTTTCATGTGTTTAAATTTGATTCTAATATTCACATAGGACTCTCCAATATACCAGATCGTCCTCAAGTGTGCACATTTGTTTTATCAAACTTACCTTTTTGTTGTGTTCTATTTACTTTTTATGTAATCCACATTCTTTTGTATCAGGGTTTTCCCAGAACCATCTTCCTGCTCTGATGTCTTCACCTGGCAATATTGCTCTTGTACAAGGTTGGCATCCAATACTTGGATATCCTTTGTCGTGAAGAGGATTATATGGAATACCCTTTTCTTTGATATAATCCCATACCTCTTTCTCGGTCCATTTTGCCAGTGGATTAATCTTGATTAAATTATTGTTTTCATCCCATTCTACAACTTGAATATCTGTTCTTGTAACGGATTGCTCCGCTCTTAAACCACAAATCCAAACGTCTAAACCTTCAAAAGCTCTTTTTAAAGGCTCAAGTTTTCTGTTGTAACAACATTCTTTACGGTTCTCGATACTGTCGTAAAAAAGATTGATTCCTTTAGCTTGAACCATTTTTTGTACAGGTTCAGACTTTGGGAAAAAAACCTCAATTTTGGTTTTATACTTCTTACAAGTACGGTCTATTAACTCATAAGTTTCAGAAAATAATCTACCTGTATCTAAGGTGAAAATTCGGGCGTCTTTATTAATGGATGTTACCATTTGAGTCAGAACCTGGTCCTCAGCACCAAGACTTGAAGATAAAGCAATCTTGTCTTGATATCGATCCAGGAAGTATGTCAATAATTCTATTGGATCAGCATCTGAAAATTTTTTGTTCAGCTCTAAAATTTCTTCTTTTGTCATTTATCGTATAATGCTTAAAAAGCGGCTAAATTTGTATTACAACAAAAATAGCCGCAATTAGTTTCTTTGTGTTTCTATTATTTTATTTTCCAAAACAAACACCCATGTTGATTGCTTTTTCAACAAGGTGATTTCCTGGTTCAATTAATCTTGTTTTTCCACCTACTTCTTCTAAAGGAACGGATGTTATTTCTCCTCCTTTAATAGAAACCATGGTGCCGAATTTTTGTTCGTGTATTAAACTGGCAGCATAAGCTCCATAACGAGTTGCTAATATTCTGTCAGCAGGAGAAGGACTTCCGCCGCGTTGTATATAACCTAGAATTGTTTCTCTTGTTTCCAGGCCTGTTTTTTCCATAATCTCTTTACTGATATATCTGGCTGCGCTTTTTTTACCAGGTGTTTCAATACCTTCACCAACAACAACGATTGAGTAAGGTTTTCCTTTTTCAGCTCGGTTAAGTAGCGTTTGTGCTACAACATCCATATCATACTCCATCTCAGGCAACAAGATTACATCACCCCCAGCAGCTAAACCAGAATGCAATGCAATCCAGCCAGCATTGTGCCCCATAACCTCAATTACCATAACTCTTTTATGCGAGTTTGCTGTTGTATGAAGTCGGTCGATGGCGTCAGTTGCAATATTTACAGCGGAATCAAATCCAAATGTAACGTCTGTTCCCCATACATCATTGTCGATAGTTTTGGGTATTCCAACTACATTAAGACCCTCTTTTGAAAGAAGATTCGCTGTTTTTTGAGTACCATTACCACCGATACAAACCAAGGCATCCAAACCTAATAGTTCGTAGTTTTCTTTTATTACCTGTGGTTTATCTTCAACAGTATCTCCGGCCTGTGGCTTAAAAGGCTTCATTCTTGATGTGCCTAGAATTGTGCCACCTAAAGTTAAGATACCAGATAAATTGTCTTCAGTAAGAGGTTCGTATTCTCTGTCAATTAATCCACTAAATCCATTAGAGATACCAATTACTTCCATACCATATTGAACAATAGCAGTTTTTCCTACCCCTCGAATTGCAGCATTGATACCGGGACAGTCACCACCTGCGGATAGAATTCCTATTTTTGTTTTTTTATCAGTCATGATTATTGTGATTTAATTGAATGCGTAAATTTAATTTAAAAATATATTTAAAGAAAGAAAACATCTACTGATGAAAGAATAACATGGGTATATCAATGTTAAAAAGCATAGTTTTTGTGATGCTTGGATGTAATAACTTTGATATTATGTTTCTTTTCTTTCGTGTAATGGCCAATAAGTCTATATCGGTGTTTTTAATATATTCATTTGCCGCTTCAAGTACATCATCTCCATAAATATATTCAGCTTCCATTTTTTGGTTTCTATATGTGGATGCACAATACTCCAGGTACTCATTAAGTAAATCAACATCTGCTTTTTCTTTACCTTCAGTATTGTATTGAACACTATGAATGATAGTATTGAATGACATGGTTAACCTTACTAGTTTATGTAAAGAAGTATATTCTCCTTTACAAAAGTCAGTTAAAAATAGTATGTTATTTAATTTATTTAGATTTAGATCGTAATCTGTAGGAACGGCTAAAACGGGATAATTTACATTTCTAATGATATCCAGAGTAACACTTCCTAAAAGCTCTTTAATGGTTTCACCTTTGCTTTTGGTACCCATAACGATTAAATCTGGGCTGTAATCGTTGCAAAAAGCTGGTATAACATCCTCAGGATAACCTTCGATCACCTTGGTTTTAATTGCAATATTCGGATTATTAAAATCCTTTATTGTCTGATTTTTTATGTTTTCTAATTCAGTGTAAGTTTCCTCAATAGAAGATATTTTTTTGTGGTTTTCGTCTTCCTCTTCATTTTCATCAAAATAAGGAGTAAAGACATGTAGCAAAGTAATTTCTCCCTGAAATTTTTCAGCCAGCAGAGAACTATAGTTAATGGCGTTCAAGGTATAAGGTTCAAAATTTATTGGAATTAAAAATCGAATATACATGTTGCATCTTCTTTTGATGAATAATAGATATTTTTAACCCTGTGTGAGCTTCAATTCTGTTTGAACTAAATTGAAAACTTGAAGTTGTTATGTTTATAAATTTAAATAAAATATGAGCCATAGTAAACTAATTGTTACATTTAGTTTGCAGAAAGGCATTTTAATTTAGGTTATGATAGAAAAAAATCAGGAAGTTAATGTTGTATGGTTACGCAGAGATATAAGATTAGATGATAATAATGCCATTAAAATGGCTTCAAAAGGTGGTTATCCGGTTTTGTTATTGTATATCTTCGATGACGAATTGGTTAAGAATAAATCTATTTTTAATCCGGGATTAAATTTTGTATATCAACAACTGCAAAAGCTTAATGTAAAATTAAATAAAGAAGGTAGTTCTCTACTTGTTAGGGCCGGAAATCCTATTGAAGTATTTACTGATATTTTAGTGCAATATAGCATAAAAGGTATTTTTTCAAATAAGGAATATGAACCATATACTTTAAGCAGAGATCGTAAGATAAAAGATTTTTTTGCAAATAAACGATTGGAATTCACACTGATTAAAGATCAGGTAATTTTTGAACCGGATGAAGTTTTAAAGGCAGATGGTACTCCTTATCAGGTTTTTACTTCATACAAAAATAAATGGCTACAGCAATTTGAATTGAGGCAAATTGAGTCAGATCCAACAGTAAATAACTTTTTTCAAGTTCACCTTGAGATGCCCTCAAAGGAGTCGTTGGGTATTAAAGATTGCGGTTATGAGGTGAAAGATTTTACGCTTGATCATATTAATGAATTTGGTTCAACCCGAGATTTCCCTTATTTGGATACTGGAAGTTATCTGGGGCCACATTTGCGACATGGAACCATCAGTATTCGAAAGTTAGTTCATCAGGTTAAAAGTGCAGATCCTGTGTTTTTAAGTGCGTTGATTTGGAGAGAATTCTTTGTACAGATTTTATATCATTTCCCATATGTAATTGATAGTAGTTTTAAGAAGAAATATGATTTTATAAAATGGGATAATAATGAGGATTTATTTAAAAGATGGCAAGAAGGTAAAACCGGATATCCAATGGTTGATGCGGGTATGAGAGAGTTAAATGCAACAGGCTATATGCACAATAGAGTTAGGATGGTTGTAGCCAGTTTTTTATGTAAGCATCTATTAATTGACTGGAGATGGGGTGAGGCTTATTTTGCATCAAAGTTATGCGACTATGAGTTGGCTGCAAATAATGGAAATTGGCAATGGGTTGCCGGTTCTGGATGTGATGCAGCTCCTTATTTTAGGGTTTTTAATCCAATGACCCAGCATAAAAAGTTTGATTCAAAGTCAGCTTATGTTATGAAATGGGTTCCTGAATTTGGTACATTAGGTTATGTCCAGCCAATTATTGAGCATGACTTTGCCAGGAAAAGAGTTTTAGAGGCCTATAAAAGTGCTGTAAAATAAAAAAAGCCACATCCGGTAAAGATGTGGCTTCTGTATATTTTTAGGTGTGCTTAGATGATTAGCATTGCATCACCGTAAGGACCAAATCTGTATTTCTCTTTAACAGCAACTTTATAAGCTTCCATTAAATGATCATAACCTGCAAATGCGGCTGTCATCATCATCAAAGTAGATAATGGTAAATGGAAGTTTGAAATCATACAATTAGCCACACTAAATTCATAAGGAGGGAAAATAAATTTGTTTGTCCATCCTTCAAATGGTTTAACGTGTCCAAATGTAGAAACAGAACTTTCAATTGTTCTCATAACTGTAGTCCCCACTGCACAAATCCTTTTCTTAGCATCTTTACCTGAGTTAATAATATCACAGGCTTTTTCTGTGATAAAAATTTGCTCAGAATCCATTTTGTGCTTAGTTAAATCTTCAACATCAACAGAACGGAAGTTGCCTAAACCAACATGAAGTGTAATTTCAGCAAAGTCAACACCAATAATCTCAAGACGTTTCATTAATTCACGACTAAAGTGCATTCCTGCAGTTGGAGCAGCAACAGCACCCTCATGTTTTGCATAAATCGTTTGGTATCTATCTCTGTCTTCAGGTTCAACCTTACGGTTAATTGTTTTTGGAAGCGGAGTCTCTCCAAGACCAAATAAAGCCTCTTTAAACTCATCGTATGGTCCATCGTGCAAGAAACGTAAAGTACGACCTCTTGATGTTGTGTTATCAATTACCTCGGCAACCATTTCGTCATCTTCGCCAAAGTAAAGTTTGTTACCAATTCTTATTTTTCTTGCCGGATCAACTAAAACGTCCCAAAGTTTTTGTTCGCGATTTAATTCGCGTAGTAAAAATACTTCAATTTCAGCTCCGGTTTTTTCTTTGTTTCCATAAAGTCTAGCAGGAAAAACTTTTGTGTTATTGAATACCATCACGTCTTTCTCGTCAAAATACTCAATAAGATCTTTAAAAAGTTTGTGTTCAATGGCTCCAGTCTTTTTGTCAATAACCATCATTCTTGATTCATCACGGTTTTGAGTCGGGTGTAGGGCAATTAATTCCTCAGGTAAGTTGTACTTAAACTTTGATAACTTCATATGGAAATCCGTTTATAATTAATTCAGATTATATTTTATTTTCAAATCATATCAAAACACCTATAAAGTGATTGATATCAAATACTTTTTGCAAATGTAAAGCAAAAAACGCACAAAGCAACCTTATACGTAGCATTTTAGTAAAGGTTACATTTTATTTTAATATTTTTTCAAGAGCCTCAAGAGGCATTGCATCAGAGTTGAGATATTTACCTATACGGGTTCTTTTTAAAGCAGTTAGATGAGCTCCACTATTAAGTGCTTTGCCAATATCTCGGGCTAACCCTCTGATGTAGGTTCCTTTGCTGCAAACAATACGTAAAATGAGTTCTGTAGATTCAAAATTAATAACCTCAATTTCTTTAATAATAAGCTTTTTGGGTTTTAATTCCGGATCTTTTCCATCGCGTGCGTATTCATAAGCACGTTTTCCCTTTACTTTTACAGCTGAATATGCTGGCGGAATTTGATCCAACTCCCCAATAAAGTCTTTTAGAGTTTGATCAATTAATTCTCTTGTGATATGTTCTGTCGGAAACGTCTCGTCTATTTCTGTTTCCAAATCAAAAGAGGGCGTAGTAGCTCCCAGTTTTAAAGTGGTAATATATTCTTTTTCTTCAGCTTGGTAGCTGTCGATTGTTTTAGTTGCTTTTCCGGTGCATACGATCAGAAGACCTGTAGCCAATGGATCTAAAGTTCCTGCATGTCCAACCTTTAACTTTTTTACGCCAAGTGCATTACAAATTAGTTTTCTTACCTTGCTTACTAAATTAAATGAGGTCCATTCGTATGGTTTGTCAAATAATAAAACTTCTCCCTCTTTAAAATTATATCCTTCAATAATTTTATCTTCCATCTATTATAATCCCCAAATGATTGCAATTGCACCAACAACAGCGCAGTATATTGCAAAATATATTAGTTTACCTTTTTTTACCAGATTAATCATGGCCTTACATGCTAGTAAGCCAGAAATAAATGCACTTATAAAACCAATTATTAATGGTAGTGCTCCAATGGTGCTTGTTGATGTTACATCGTCTTTAAGTACGCTTAAAACATTCTCACCCAAGATAGGAATTAGAACCATTAAAAATGAAAAACGAGCTACAGCTTCTCTTTTATTACCCAACAATAAGCCTGTAGCAATGGTTGATCCTGATCTTGATATACCCGGCAATACTGCAATGGTTTGTGCAATACCTATAATAAAAGCATCTTTAAATGAGATATCTTTTTCTTTTGCTTTGGCATAAAAAGTAAAGGCAAGTAAAGCTGCTGTAATTAACAACATAATACCAACCAGTAATAATATTTTATCTGTATTAAATAGTTCTTCAACATAGTCTTTAAAGAAAACACCTACAATACCAATTGGTATCATGCTTACAGCAATTTTAAAAATATATTGAGTTTCTTCGTTCCATGAAAAGTTGAAAAAGCCTTTAATCAGGTTGGCTAAATCTTTTCTGAAAATAAATATGGTACTAAGTACGGTTGCACCATGAACAACTACAGTAAAGGTAAGATTATCCGGGGCTTCAACACCTAAAATTTGCTTACCAATTTCTAAATGCCCGCTACTGCTTACGGGCAAAAACTCTGTTAACCCCTGAATAATACCAAGGATTAAAGCTTCGAACCAAGTCATAAAATAATGTGGAAATTAATTTTTAAGTAAAACTATTGTTTTGGTTTTTTCATGATGGCATAGATCTCGAAAATGAACCCAAATAAAACGATCATGGGAGCCAATGTAGTTCTTTGGAAACCATAAATGTCTTCATTAAATACATTTGGGTCATCACTTCCTCCTCCAATCATTAATATAAAACCCAAAATAACTATAGCAAATCCTATTGCCATTAGCATATAGTTTTGTTTTGAAAGTGCAAATTCAAATTTCTTTTCTTGTTTATTGCTCGACATAATTAATTATTAAAAATATAATTGATCGGTTTTTAATCTTAGATACTTGTTTACAGCAAAAAAGGTAGATACAAAAGAAAGTAACATACCTATAATGATGACTATTACAAATAAAATACCAATAAGTTCGATGTTGTCAAATCCTATAAAGCCACCTAACTCCTTATGTAGTATGTAAACTCCTCCGGCCAATAAACCGTTGGCTAATACAGCACCAATAAAACCATGTAGTAAGCTTGTACTTATAAAAGGTTGCCTTATAAATCCTTTAGTGGCTCCAACCAGTTGCATGGTGTTTATTAAAAATCGCTTTGAGTAAACAGATAAACGGATCGTGTTATTTATTAAAGCTATAGCTATTAATAATAAGAGGGCGCTGAATCCTAGCAGAACTAAGCTTATCTTATTTACATTATCGTTAACTTTTTGAATCAGGTTTTTCTGATAAAATACTTCTTTCACTTGTGGAAATGACACGAATACTTCTTCAACCTTTTTAATACTATCCGGGTTTGCAAATTCGGCAAACAGCTTAACTTCAATTGAAGAGAGTAAAGGGTTGTAACCAAGAAAATCAACAAAATCTTCACCTAACTGCTCTTTTAATTCTTCTGCTGCTCTTTCTTTATCAATGTATTCTGTAGATTTTACATATGATGAAGCATCGAGATACTTTTGAAGTCTTCTAACTTCTGCATCTCTAACATTATCTTTTAAAACAATATTAAAACCAATATTTTCTTTTACGTAATTAGAAAGTCGTTGGGCATTTAGCATCAGATAACCAACAGCTCCCAGTAAAAATAATACTAACGCTATGCTAATTACAGTAGTTAGGTATGAATTTCGTAGTTGTCTTTTTGTTTGTTGGCTATCTTTTTTTCCCATAATACTCAACTGATGCGCTGATTAAACAATATATCCCATTTTTTACAGGTGCGTAATCGGCGTAAAGATAGTAAAAACTATTTTCAGTCGATAAATAAATTAAAATACAGGTATTTGATATAAGGTTTTGTAAGTTTGCAACTCAGAAATTAATGAGAGTGGAGTTATGAATAACAATAGTATATTAAGAAGTCTGCGTTTTACTTTTGACTTTAATGATGAAAAGATGATTAAAGTTTTTTCATTGGGCAATGAAAAAGTTAAACGGGCACAGGTAAGTGATTGGCTTAAAAAAGATACAGACGAGGAATTTAAAACAATCATTGATTCATACTTGTCTGCATTTTTAAATGGATTGATTGCTCTAAAAAGGGGTAAACAAGATGGAAAAGAAATAACAAATGAAAAGAAACTGAACAATAACCAGGTTTTAAGAAAGTTAAAAATAGCCCTTTCATTAAAAGATGAAGACATGCTTGAAATTTTAGACTTGGTTGATATGAAAATTAGTAAACATGAGTTAAGTGCTTTTTTTAGAAAACCAGATCAAAATCAATTTAGGATGTGTAAAGATCAGATATTGCGCAAATTCTTGTTTGGAATGCAAAAAAAATACAGGAAGGATAGTTAGCAATAGTTGTTAAAGAAAATTAAAAATGTAACTATAGAAGTCACTTTAGAGTTAAATAGATCACTACAGCAGAGATGTTTAATTTTATGTGCAGGTTGATTATGATTTTAGCGGGGTTAAATGCTGGAATAGTTTTAGGACAGCAAAAAATAGAACGAGAATTTAAGCCATTAACACAAAAGGAAGTTAATTTGATTGAAGAACAAATGGGGGAAAACAAAAATGTTTTACCCGAATTTGAGAAGACAATTTATCATGCCCTGGCTTATTTTCCAGAATTGCAAAAGACTCATATTAAATTTAAATATGAGAATATCAATACTACATTAAATGCAAGACCAACTATATTTTCACTTCTTTTTAAGAAAAAGGAAAATAGAAGATATGTGGTTAGAATTAATAGTGCAAAGAAGGATAGTAGTATTCAATTATCTTCAGTTTCATATAATGCTCAAATTGGTGTATTAGCACATGAATTTTCGCACTTTATTGATTATTCAGAAAAAGGAATTTGGGGAATATTTAAGCGTTTGGTAAGCTATACCAATAAAAGAAGTAAAGCTAAGTTTGAAAAAGAAATAGATCAAATGACTATTGACAGAGGGCTTGGCTGGCAGTTACATGATTGGGCCCATACAGTATTGTATGATTCAAATGCTTGTCATAAGTACAAAAAATTAAAGCGAGAAATATATTTAACTCCCAATAAAATTCAGGATTACTTAGCTTCATTAAATCAAGAATTGCAGCCAGAGTATTTATTTCAGAAACTGTGATCAATAACATTTGATTTTCTCCTATAAAAGTAAAAATCCCCTGATTTTTTTAATCAGGGGAATATAATATTTCATCGTTAATAGAAATACTTATTAATTTAAAAAAATACTTACAGATTCAACTTGAGCCTGATATTGTAAGTCCACCATATCCATAAAACGACTTAGTTTTTCTGTTTTATTTATTTCATCACCAAGCTCATCGTAAGTACATGCTTGCCAAAATATAATTGAAGCTTCTTCAGGCTGGTATTTTGTAGCTTCATCTAAATAGTAAAGAGCGGAATGCAATTTTCTTGAGGCCTTTCTGTTGGCTTTATCCGAGGACAGTTTCACAGAGTTTTTAATATTCTTTGCATTTTCAAATTTAGTAATGGCAGCCATAATATTTTCTTGAGCTAATTCTTCTAAAGAAGTAGTTCCTGGATTTACAAAGTGAACATATATTTCCTTTTCCATTTCTACAGGCGTTCCATTAACCTGGCCAGCTTGCCATAGTCCAGAGGTGCTTTTTAAACAGTTTAAAACAGCATTGTCATTAGTTGCATCAACTGAGTTTTTAATAGTAAAGTTTGACAAAGTTCCATCAGGATTTATCGTAAATAAAACGTTAACAACACCTTCTTCGGTATAATCCTGAGTTTGTAAATTGTTCTTTAGATAGTAACAAATAGGAGAGGACTTCATTTCTTCATTTGTATCAATGATTTGTTGACCGATAAACTTTGGAGGTTCAACAGTTGTTTCTTTTAGTTCTGTAACTTGTGCAAAGGTTAATCCTACCACAAGTAATAATCCAGTTAATAAACCAAACTTTTTCATAACGTATTCATTTTTAGTAAAACATCTATTTTATTTTTAAATGCATTTACACAAACAAGTCTTTTGTTCGTATGACTACGTTTAAATTAATGACAACAGTATTTATGCTGGGGAGAAAATTAAAGACAGTATAAAATTACGAATTGATTTTACTTTTGTCCATATACGATATTGAACAATAGGTGTTTAAGTGCTGTGTGTCAGGACTAAAATATGTACGGTTTTAAAACTGCATTAACAAAATTTAACATAGCACTGTTTTATTGAGCAAAATCTTTTGAAAAAGTATAAGCAATTAATTCAGCAGTGTTTCCTAATTTTGATTTTGAGAGCATCTTCCTTCTATGGGTATCAACGGTGTGTTTGCTAATGCTTAAGTTGTCGGCAATTTCGTGACTGCTTTTTCCGTTGCTTAATAAATCAAGAATTTCCAGCTCTCTTTTGGTAAATAAATCAACGGCCTTATTATTAGCAGATGATGCTGTTGATTGATTAATATAAAAGTGTGGGTTTAGATCGGTAATATCAGTAAAAACAAATAGCAGATATAACTCTTTATTACTCTTGTTGAATCTATGAATACATGATTGTTGTAATAATTTAGCGTATTCTCCTGTAGTCTTTTTAATATAAAAATCTATTAGAGATAAACATTTTAATGGCTTCATATCTTGATGATTATGACTTAAGGCGTAAAATGCTTTACAATAAGATTTTATTACTTTTATCTGATCTTTTAAATGTATGTTTCTGAAAAAATCTTCGAAAAGCATATTCTCATATTCATCACCTAAAATAGATAAGATATTTTGTGAAAAAGAAATTTGATTAAGTAGAGGTACTTTTACAAAACAATAAAACTGATTGCTTAAGCACAAAGGCTCAGTGCAGTTATTGAATTTGTAATTATCTACTGAAGGAAAATTCGAATAATCTATTTTAGTACAGATTTGATTAAGATAATTATTCAGTTCGCTGTAATTTTTTATAGAGATGTTCATATTGTAAATGAATTTGTTGGGGGATAGATATTATCCATACCTAATGATAGTTGGTTCCTGTTCCTTGATTCTAATTTCGGATTCTTGGTGATGCATTTTCATAAATAATATTAACCTGAGTTCAATCTAAATTTTAAATGGGCAAATTCCATATCGTAGTTGTTTTCATTAAAACTAACATGTTGATATGTGTTTTTAAATTGAAAAATCTAATTTGAACTCAGGTGGTTATTTAATTAATAAATTTATTGTAGTTCAATATTAATTGTTTCTGTATTTGCTACATAAGATGAGCTCGTCATTTCATTAAATCGATTCCTTTTTTCCAGACTCTGCATTTCATAACCAGCTTTATCATATACTTGTGCCTGCCAAAAAATAATAGAAGGCTCTTGTGGTTGGTATTTGTTAGCTGCTTCTAAGTATCTTATCGCTTTTTTAAACTGTCTGGTTGATTTACGATAAGCTTGGTCCTGGGTCAAATTGTATTTTTTACTAGTATACTCAGCTAATTGTAACTTCAAAATACCCCGTTCTAAATTCATATTGGCTAATTCTTGAAGTGAAGGCATATCAGGGTCTGTAAAGTTTACATGTACTTCTTTTTCCATACTAACTGGTTTGCCGTCTACATGACCAGGCATCCATAATCCTGAAGATTTTTCAAGACAAGCAATTACTTCTTTGTCAGTTTTCGTAGATACTGAGTTCAAAACACTAATATTTGAAACGGATCCGTCATCATTAATTGTAAACAAAGCTACAACCACACCTGCTTCAAGGTTTTCGTTGTTAATGTGCGTATTAATATATTGATTCATTTTTGAGCTGTTTTCGTCGTAGTTTTCATTTTGGGCTCCTAAAAAATAAGGTGAAGTAACAACAGTTTCAGTTAATTGTCTGTTTTGAGAAAATGTAAATACTGAAATCAATAAAACGGTGAGTAAAAATCCATATTTTTTCATGACATATAAGTATTAAAAGTTTGTACAGTAACATTAAAAATCGTTTGTTATATGATTTTATTAATAATTTCTATATAAAAGTAAATACAGATCCGAAACTCGTCTATACTTATATGTGAGTATGTTTTTTTAAGATGCATCATATCAACAAGCTACTAAAGCCAATATTGTAATAATTAACAATAATTAACAAATAACATCTTTTTGTTTAACAGTATGTTAATCTTCGATGAGATGGTTTGAAATTGAATATGCAATTAATTCAGCAGTATTACATAAATGAGATTTTGATAGCATTTTCCTACGATGCGTATCTACCGTGTGCTTGCTGATGTTTAGAATGTTACCTATTTCACTACTACTTTTACCCATAGCAAGCAATGCCAAAATCTCCTTTTCCCTTTTTGTAAATACAGAGGATAGTTCGGTAAGTTCTTCATCGGGGAAGCAGAAATGAGTTTGGTCACCATTGTTAGTATAATTAAACTCTATTTTTAAACTTTCTTTAATGTGCGAGATATCTGTATTAAACGATAATGTTTGAAAGCTATTTTGATTTTCTTGTTTTTTGAATAGACAATTTTGATTTAATAACCTAATGTAATGACCATCTTTATGTTTAATCCTAAAATCCATAGAGGTGATACTCCTGAAAGGTTTTAGGTTGTCAATATCCTGAATGACAAATTCGCACATTTTTTTTGTTGCTAACAATACTACAGGGTAATCTTCTGGATGGATATAACTGTATAGTCTTTTTAATGTTAAATCTTCAGGATGATAGCCTAATATTTCTGCAATGTTATTAGAAGTAAAAAAGAGTTTAAATTGAGGAAATTGTATGATGTGATAAAACTGGTTATCTAAACAAATTAAATTCTGAAGTTCTTTAAAATCATTCTGTGGTTTATTTAACAAATGGTTCCCATCTGTTGTACCGGATAGTTTTTCAACTAAGTGTACTAAATCATTAAATGAAAATTCATATTCTGACATCTTTAACCAGCATTAAAATACTAAAGATACTTAAGTGAGTAATGGATGTCAATTGTTTGTTTGGTAATTTTCATAATGGCTATATATGAAAAAATCCGGAGGAGCACCGGATTTTTATTTAAAATTCTCTATTACAAAAAAATTATATGTAAACATTAATCACTTCAGTAGTTACATATTTAGCACTCTGTACCAATTCGTCAAATTCTAATAATTTTAAATCCATCATTAACTCGTCACCAAGTTTTTCATAAGTTTTAGCTTGCCAAAATATTACCTGAGCTTCTTCAGGTCTTAGTGACTCTGCCTTGTTGAAACGATTTAAAGCAGTATGGTATTTTCTGTCAGACCTTTTAAAGCGTACTTCGTCAGTTAAGAATGGATCATTTTCACATTGTTCTGCTTTATAGAATTTTCTAATACCTCTATTAGAGAAATAAATAGCTTGTTCTTCTAATGCAGGACTGTTTTCATCTGAGAAAGCAATCACAACTCGTTTTTCCATTTGAACAGGAACACCATCTTTTGAACCTGGAATCCATTCGCCAGAGGTTGATTTTATACTTTCTATTACCTCATTGTCATTTGTGTGTGAAACTGAATTTCTAACAATGAAATTATCTAATGAACCATCTTCATTTACTGTAAAATCAATAATAACAGTTCCTTCTTGAAATTCTACATAAGCTGATTGAACCTTACTTGATAAATCCTGATATAAAAATTTACTAATTGGATTAATCATGTCCTTGGTATTTTCTATTCCATAAACAGGACCAGAATATTTAGGTGCTCTAACAATAACTTCTTCATAATTGTATACCTGCGCTACACTTAATAGCGAGAACACAACCAACACTGTAAATAATAAAACCCTTTTCATAATGTTCGGTTTATAGTTTTTAAATTTGGAGGCTTCTTAAGTTTAAGACTCCTGGAGAAATAAAAGAAATCCTTTTGCCCAATCAGATTTCTAGTAAGTTGAACGTATGCATCATGCATAATTACCTCACGATTTTAAAATGGTGTACGATTGTAAGATTTAATAATCGTGATATTAAATTGTTTTAGGTTTTAAAAACAACATCACTAAGTTAATTCCAAAATAAACTGTAGTCTATACTCAAAGTTGAGTAAATTCATAAGCTGCATTATGAGAGGTATGGTGATTTGTGTCGAAGACATATTTAGACTAATGCATTAAAATCACTATGGCAGAACGTATATTTAAATTATCTTTGTCAATCTAAAGAAAAACAAAGAAATATTCGTGCAAAAGTATCTTGATCAGTTAAATAGTTCGCAGAAAGAAGCGGTAGTAAACACATCAGGGCCTTCGTTAGTTATTGCAGGGGCAGGTTCTGGAAAAACAAGAGTATTAACATTTAGAATTGCTCACCTTTTAACGCAAGGTGTTCCTCCACATAGAATTTTGGCGCTTACTTTTACCAATAAAGCTGCCAGAGAAATGAAAGAACGTATTGCTTCTATTGTTGGTAATGACATTGCCCGTAATCTATGGATGGGAACTTTCCACTCTATATTTGCCCGAATATTACGTAGTGAAGCTGAGCGAATAGGTTATCCTTCTTCATTTACAATATACGACACCGCTGATTCTAAAAGTTTGGTAAAGTCTATTGTTAAAGAGATGAAGCTAAACGATAAAGAATATAAGCCTGGTGCTGTTTTAGGAAGAATTTCTGCTGCAAAAAACGATTTAGTTACACCTGCATCTTATGCCAAAGATCAGCATCGAATGATGGAGGATCAGGCTACAAAAAAAGGAATGATTTATGAGATTTATACGCGCTATATGCGTTACTGTTATAAATCAGGAGTGATGGATTTTGATGACCTGTTATTGAATACTAATATTTTGTTTCGTGATCATCCTGAAGCTTTGCAGAAGTATCAAAATATTTTTCAATACATCATGGTTGATGAGTATCAGGATACCAACTACTCTCAGTATATCATTATAAAAAAACTAGCAGAAAAACATAGTAATATATGTGTTGTAGGAGATGATGCCCAGAGTATATACAGCTTTAGGGGAGCAAAAATTGAGAATATACTCAACTTTAGAAATGATTATCCCGGATATAAACTATATAAACTTGAACAAAACTATAGGTCTACACAAACTATCGTAAACGCCGCAAACAGTATTATAGCAAAAAATTCCAAGCAAATTAAAAAGGATGTTTTTTCTGAAAAGGATACGGGTAATAAGATTAAAATACACAATGCAATTTCCGACATTGAAGAAGGATATATTGTTATAAACGATATCAAGGAAAAGCATCTAAAACAAAACTACGATTATCAGGATTTCGCCATACTATATAGAACAAATGCACAATCACGTATATTTGAGGAGGCATTAAGGAAAGCTTCGATGCCATATAAGATCTATGGCGGACTAAGCTTCTATCAACGTAAGGAAATTAAAGACTTGTTGGCTTATTGTAGAATTACAGTAAATCCATCTGATCAAGAGGCTTTAAAACGAATTATTAACTATCCGGCAAGAGGAATTGGAAAAACCACTCTTGACAAAATAGAAGCAGCTGCGAGCGCATCAGGAAAAAGTATGTGGGATATTTTGGTTTCTGTTGAAAATACGGGTAAGTTGTTTAATGCAGGAACACAGAAGAAACTAAATTCGTTCGTGGGATTAATATCTGGTTTTAGAGCAGGTATTAATCAGTTATCTGCTTACGAATTGGTTACTGAAATTGCCACTCAAAGTGGCATGATGAAAGAATTGTATCAGGACAGAACTCCCGAAAGTGTAGCAAGGCAGGAGAACGTTCAGGAATTATTGAATGGTATTCAGGAATTTACCCTTAATAAAACAGAAGAAGGAGGCGAAACAGGCTTAGTAAACTTTCTGGAAGAGGTTTCTCTGTTAACAGATCAGGATAATGAATCAGAGGATGATATTAATAAAATTACACTCATGACAATTCACTCCAGTAAAGGATTGGAGTTTAAAAATGTTTATGTTGTTGGTGTTGAGGAAGGTTTATTTCCATCAAACATGACTGTTGAGAGTGAGCAGGGGGTTGAGGAAGAAAGACGATTGTTTTATGTTGCTATTACACGAGCCGAAGATAATGCAACAGTTTCGTTTGCCCGAACTAGATATAAATACGGGGAGTCTTCGTTTTGTCGACCATCCCGATTTATTAATGAGATTGATAGTGAGTTTATTGAGTTTTCTGGTGATCAAATAAAAATACCCGCATCGCAAGGGCGATTTTCAGCTTCTTCCTCACCAAAACGTTCCTTTGGATCTTCTGGTAATACTTCAAAACCAGGATATAACTTCAAAAAAGTTAGTGGTAATTCTGTTCAGAGTAAACCAGCTTCATTTAGCGGAGGATCTGCAGGTAATTTGAAACCCGGGGTAACTGTTGAGCACATACGTTTTGGAAGAGGGAAAATTGTAAATATTGAAGGCCAATTGCCGAATGCAAAAGCTACGGTAGACTTTGATAATGCAGGAGTTAAACAATTATTACTAAAATTTGCCAAACTTAAAATTTTGGGTTAGATTTGTGCCGATAGCACTGCATGAACTTTTTCACATGGTTACTGCACTTTTTTAACAAACGTTATCCCCATTTCTGAAAGCATTGGTTTACTTCACATGCTGTTCAGCTGAATTTCTTAAAACTAGTATTAAAGAAGTAGGATTTTATAATTAAGTATGGATTATAACTCAAATAGGAAGAAATTACTTCTACCTGAATATGGGCGACATATTCAGAAGATGGTAGATTATTGTGTTACAATTGAAGATAAAGAAGAAAGAACAAGATGTGCCCAATCGATTATTGGCAATATGGGAAATATGTTTCCTCATTTACGAGATGTAAACGATTTTAAGCACAAACTTTGGGATCATTTGGCCATTATGTCAGATTTTAAACTCGATATTGAAACTCCATTTGATCTTCCGGAGAAGGAGACACTTTATCAACGTCCGAAAAAATTAGCATATAATAATGAACGAATCAAGTATCGTCATTATGGTCGCACTATAGAAAAAATGATTGAAAAAGCTGTTGATATGGAAGAAGGCGAGTTAAAGCAACATCTTCTGTTATTAATAGCCAACAATATGAAAAAGTCTCTATTGCAGTGGAATAAAGATTTTCCGGGTGATGAAAGAGTGTTTTCTGATATGGTTCAGCTTTCTGGTAATAGATTGGAAATACCTTCAGATTTAAAAATTCCTGAGCAACGTGAGCATCAGAATTATAATCAAAATCAGAATCAAAATAGAAATAGGAAGAAACGTCAGTTTAAGAGATACGACGATAGAAAATAGAGTCAAATAGAAATAATCTACATACCAAAATGTATTGTTTTGAAATTGAAGGGGGGCATAAGCTTTCTGGCGAAATAACTCCACAAGGGGCGAAGAACGAAGCACTTCAGGTAATTTGTGCTACATTGTTATCAAAAGATGAAATTACCATTACTAATATTCCGGATATTGTAGATGTAAATAACCTTATCAATCTTTTATCAGATATAGGTGTTACAGTAAATAGAATATCAAAAGATCAATGTACTTTTAAAGCTGAAAATATTGATCTGGAATATCTTCAATCAAAAGATTTTAGAAAAAAAGCATCTTCATTACGAGGTTCTATTATGATAATGGGACCTTTATTGGCAAGGTTTGGAAAAGCTTATTTTCCAAAGCCAGGAGGTGATAAAATAGGAAGAAGAAGACTTGATACTCATTTTATAGGATTTGAAAAGTTAGGTGCAAAATTCCATTTTAATCCACATGAGATTTTTTATAGTGTAGAGGCTGATCAACTAAAAGGTTGCAATATGCTTTTAGATGAGGCTTCTGTTACCGGAACTGCAAACATTGTAATGGCAGCAGTTTTAACTCCTGGTAAAACAAGTATTTATAATGCCGCCTGTGAACCTTATATACAACAACTGTGTAAAATGATGGTAAGCATGGGTGCTAAAATAGATGGGATTGGCTCAAATCTACTTCATATTGAAGGTGTTGAAAAGCTTGGGGGGTGCAATCATAGAATTCTGCCAGATATGATAGAGATAGGTAGCTTTATAGGTATGGCTGCCATGACAGGGTCAGAAATAACCATAAAAGATACGGCTTATGATGAATTAGGTATAATCCCTGATTCATTCAGGAGAATGGGAATAAAACTTGAAAGAAGGGGTGATGATATATATATTCCGGAGCAGAATGAATATGAGATAGAAACCTTTATTGATGGTTCTATAATGACTATTGCGGATGCCCCCTGGCCAGGTTTAACTCCCGATTTGTTAAGTGTTTTTCTGGTTATTGCAACGCAGGCAAAAGGAAGTGTTTTAATTCATCAAAAGATGTTTGAAAGTCGCTTATTTTTTGTTGATAAGTTGATAGATATGGGAGCTCGAATTATATTATGTGATCCACATAGAGCAACCGTTATAGGTCTTAATAAAGAAAACATGTTAAGGGGAACAGTCTTAACATCTCCGGATATTCGTGCTGGAGTAGCATTGTTAATTGCCGCGTTATCCGCTAAAGGTAAGAGTGTTATACAGAATATAAACCAAATAGACAGGGGGTATGAAAATATTGATATTCGTCTACAAAAACTTGGTGCGAAAATAAAACGAGTAAATTCTAAATAGTAAAATTAATAAATATTAACAATGAGGCTATTGTACAGGTTGAAATGTACAATGGCCTTTTTTTATTTTGGCCTATTTTATAAAGGATACAGAAAGTATTTATGAAATTTATATTCTGTTAACATTTGGTCAGAATCGACTAAAATAATAATCATTTTCGACTTTTCAAAAGAATTGGTTTTGTTTTTTACTGTTTTGTGACATATTTTTGCCCATCGTTTTCCTAACATTTGTCATGAAAACGGAAGTGTTGGTCTAAATTAAGACCCTCCGTATCGCAAAAATCATAAACTTTGCGATGTGATTATAAACCAAAATTGTGTGTGTATGAGAAAGCTAAAACTAATTATTTTAGTTGTTTTAGCAGGGCCAGGTTTTATTTCCTTTATCAATGGCGTACCAGAACCAAAGGTAGGCCTAGGAATAGGAGATAAAGTTCCTGAATTTAAAACTACCCTGATTAATGGGGCTGATTTCGACTTGGAATCATTACGAGGAAAAATGGTTCTTGTTGATTTTTGGGCATCATATGATGGGGAGTCCAGAGTTGATAATCATCAAAAGATGAGGCTCCAAAAAGAATTTGCTAATTGCAAGTTTTACAATGGTGAAGGTTTTGTTGTTGTGGCAATTTCCCTTGACCGATTTAAATCTCCTTTAAAAAAGGCAATTGAAGAAGACGGTATGACAAATGCCCTGCACATCTGCGACTATCTGGGAGCAGAATCGTCTATTGCAAAAGCCTACAGTGTAGAAAAACCTAAAAACTACCTTATTGATGGTGATGGCAGATTAATTGCCAGCAGCACAAGTATTGATAAAGTGGCTTCGTCACTTGAATACCTTCGCAGAAATTAAAATTATTTCCACTTTTTTGTAAAAACATGATGTATTAGTGATAATGTATTGGCATTTTTGTACGATTTATGTATCTGAACAATTTGTAAATTTAATTGTAAAAGATAATAAGTCACAATAACAAAATCATTAGTAATAAAACTTTTATGTATGAGAAATAAGATTTTAATAGTAGTTCTGTTTCTAATGGGAATTACTTTTTCTGGAGAAGCACAAAAGGTTGGATTAGGAATAGGAAATAAAGCTCCTGAATTAAAATTACTCTCTCCGGATGGAGAAGTTATTTCGCTTTCCTCTTTGAAAGGACAGTTGGTTCTTATTGATTTTTGGGCCTCATGGTGTGGACCTTGCCGTCGAGAAAATCCTAATGTGGTAAATGCATATAAGCAGTTTAAAGACGAAAAGTTTAAAAATGGTAAAGGCTTTACTGTATATAGTGTTTCATTAGATAAAAGCAAAGAAATGTGGAAGAAGGCAATTGAGCAAGATAAATTGGAATGGCCACATCATGTAAGCGATTTAAAAGGTTGGAATTCTTTAGGTGCTGAAGTTTATGGCGTAAGAGGAATTCCTGATAATTTTTTAATTGATAAAGACGGTATAATTATAGCAAAGCGATTAAGAGGTCCGGCTTTAGAGGAAGTGCTAAAGAGCTTTTTAAAATAAAACGACTTTCGTAAAGTTAACAACTAATAATTAAAATGGCAGAGTATGGAATTGTATTCTGCCATTTTTTTGTTTAGCAGTGACAAGATTTTCGATTTTATTATAAAACGCTGTCAATTTGTCCCTCTTTTGTTGAGTGGCAAAATAATTGTTAAGCGTTGAGCTGTAAATAAGAAAATATAAGAAATTATTATAATGACAAAGAAAGCTTCAAAAAAAGAAAAACAGGAGGAAGTAGTTGACGAGCAAGTAACAACTAACGAAAATGTTGAGGAAACTCAAAATGATGTATCTGAAGAGCCGGTAGCAGAGGAAAAAGAAACTGAAGTTGAGGAAGATGGCTTAAGTCCTGAAGAAAAGCAGATTGAAGAGTTAACTAGTAAGGTTTCTGAATTAAATGACAGATATTTGCGTTTGTCTGCAGAGTATGACAACTACAGAAAAAGAACTCTAAAAGAAAGAATGGAGTTGACTAAAAGTGCAGGAGAGGGGCTTTTAAAAGGTATACTACCTGTAGTTGATGATTTTGACAGAGCAATATCGCATTTAGGTGAAGCCTCAGATCTTAAGGCTGTTAAAGAAGGAATTGATTTAATTTATAATAAGTTTCAGGAATTTCTTAAACAGAATGGTGTAAGTGAAATTGAAGCAAAGGAAAAAGAGTTTGATACAGACTTGCATGAAGCAATAACTAAGATACCAGCTCCAACTGAAGATTTAAAAGGTAAAGTAATTGATTGTATAGAGAAAGGATATATGCTTAATGATAAAGTAATGCGTTTCTCAAAAGTTGTAGTTGGAGAATAGTTAAGAAACAGAAGTTATCATTATGTCAAAAAGAGATTATTACGAGGTTCTAGAAGTTTCGAAAAGTGCGACTCCAGAGGAGATTAAAAAGGCTTATCGTAAGAAGGCTATTAAATTCCATCCGGATAAAAACCCTGGAGATAAGGCTGCGGAAGAAAAGTTTAAAGAAGCGGCAGAGGCCTATGAAGTATTAAGTGATCAAAATAAACGTTCGCGTTATGATCAGTTTGGCCATGCTGGCGTTGGAGGTGCATCTTCCGGAGGCGGTTTTGGTGGAGGTATGTCTATGGATGATATATTCTCTCATTTTGGCGATATTTTTGGTGGAGGCGGTTTTGGCGGCTTTAGTGGTTTCGGCGGTTTTGGCGGCGGAGGACGAAGTCGACAAAGAGTCAATAAAGGTTCAAATTTAAGGGTTAAAGTAACATTAACGCTTAATGAGATTTTGAACGGTGTAGAAAAGAAAATTCGAGTAAAAAAATATGTTCCTTGTAGCCACTGTAGTGGATCAGGTGCTGAGGGTGGTGCTTCACATAGTACTTGTACCACATGTAATGGTTCAGGTCAGGTAACACGTATTTCTAATACCATATTAGGACAAATGCAAACGGCTTCAACATGTCCAACATGTGGAGGTGAAGGTAAAATTATTACCAATAAGTGTAAGCATTGTTCGGGCGAGGGTGTTGTTAGAGATGAAGAAGTTATTTCTATTAATATTCCAGCCGGTGTTGAAGAGGGTATGCAACTTTCTGTTTCTGGTAAGGGTAATGCTGCCCGAAGAGGTGGAATAAACGGAGATTTACTTGTTCTAATTCATGAAGAAGAACATGAAGAATTAGTTCGGGATGGTCGCGACTTACTTTACAATCTTTTTGTTAGTATTCCGGATGCAACATTAGGTGCACCAGTTGAAATACCAACTCTTGAAGGTAAAGTAAAAGTGAAAATTGAAGCTGGTACTCAGCCAGGAAAGGTGTTAAGACTCAGAGGAAAAGGATTGCCAGAAGTTAATAGCTATGGAAGAGGAGATCTATTGGTAAAAATAAATGTCTGGATTCCTAAGGATCTTTCAAAAGATGAGAAGAAAGCTATGGAAAAAATGGCTGAATCTGAGAATTTTGCTCCTAAACCAAGTTCGCAGGAAAAAGGTTTTTTTAGTAGAATGAAGAATATGTTTGAATAAACATATAAGATAAAATAATCTGAATGATAATCATTATGTCGTTCAGGATATATGATAAAAAAACAAAGGTCGGTAAAATTTGCCGACCTTTGTTTTTTTATATAAAAAGTTTAATCTACTCAATCACATTGAGTTCTTTCCCAATTTTAGTAAAGGCAGTAATTGCTCTGTCTAAATGTTCTTTAGTATGAGCTGCAGAGATTTGTATTCTTATTCTAGCCTGACCTTTAGGAACTACCGGATAATAAAAGCCGATAACGTATATACCTTCCTGCAGTAATTTATCGGCAAATTCTTGCGATAATTTTGCATCGTATAACATAAGTGCAACAATAGCTGAGTCGGTAGGTTTAATATCAAATCCTGCTTCTTTTATTTTAGATTTAAAATAATCTGCATTCTCAATTACCTTGTCTCTGTATTCTGTTGATGAGCTTAACATGTCAAAGACTTCAGAAGCTGCACCAACAATAGCAGGGGCTAATGAGTTTGAAAATAGATATGGACGAGATCTTTGACGTAGCATATCAATAATTTCTTTTTTCCCTGTAGTAAATCCACCTAAAGCACCACCTAAAGCTTTTCCTAAAGTACTAGTGATGATGTCAACTCTACTCATTACATTATGGTATTCATGAGTGCCTCTTCCGGTTTTGCCAATAAAACCCGAAGCGTGACTATCGTCAACCATTACCAAGGCATTATATTTTTCAGCTAAATCGCATATTTGATCCAATTTAGCAATATCTCCATCCATTGAAAAAACACCATCTGTTACAATAATTCGATATCGTTGCTCTTGAGATTTTACAAGTTGATCTTCAAGGTCAGTCATGTCAGCATGCTTATATCTGTATCTAACCGCTTTACAAAGTCTAACTCCATCAATAATAGAGGCATGATTTAGTTCATCAGAAATAATAGCATCTTCAGCTGAAAATAGAGGTTCAAAAACACCTCCGTTTGCATCAAAAGCAGCAGCATACAATATGGTATCTTCAGTGCCTAGAAAATCTGCAATTTTCTTTTCTAAGTTTTTATGAATATCCTGAGTTCCACAAATAAATCTAACCGATGACATACCGTATCCATGCGAATTCATAATATCTTGGGCAGCTTTAACAACTCTTGGATGAGATGATAACCCTAAATAGTTATTGGCACAAAAGTTTAATACAGCTTCACCTGTGCTCACTTTGATGTCTGCACCTTGTGGGGTGGTAATAATTCGTTCTGTTTTATATAGTCCCGACTCTTTAATGTTATCGAGTTCTGAAGCGAGGTAATTCTTAAAATCTCCGTACATAATTATTGATGATTTTTTGTTTACCCAAAATTAGCAAGCTAATTCAATTAAAAAAATGATTTTGACAAGGTTTGTTTCCTAATAACTTTAACTCGATTTTAACTATAAATCGGCAATAAATATTAAAATTCAGGGTTATATTTACGGCGCTAAAATGATATATTATTGCATATTGCATATAAATGTTACTTTTGTGGCTGCCTGATTTGAATAGAAATTAATTTAGGGGCTTTCAGAATGAAGAAAAAAAGAGAATTAAAATTATTTGGATTTACATTAAAAAAATGTGGATTTATATTATTGTTATTTTGGTTTTCATTCTGCAATATAAAGGCTCAGGATAGACTTGAAATTGGGTTGATGGCAGGAACTTCCTATTATTTAGGAGATTTAAATCCACATAAACAATTTTATAAACCTTCGTTAGCGTATGGAGGTATTGCAAGATATGTTTTAACAGATAGGTTTGCAGTTAAAGGTTCTGCCACTTTAATGAAAATTAAAGGAGAAGAGTCTTTTGGTGGTGCATCTTTTCCTAATGGTGATGGAAATTATTCATTTAAAAGAAATATTGGTGATGTAGCGCTGCAAATGGAGTTTAATTTTAGATCTTATGATCATCCTTTTATAAAAACAACAACCTTTACACCGTATGTTTCATTTGGTGTGGGGACTGCAATTTATCAAAGAATTTCATCTGATTTGGAAAATAACTCTGAACAAATGGTTTTTATATTATCTTTGCCAATCGGTGTAGGTTTTAAGTATAAAATAAACAATTGGATAAGGGTAGGAGCTGAGTGGAGTTTTAGAAAAACCTTTGTGGATGATCTTGACATAAGAATAAGAAGTAATATCCCGTTTGAAGGAACTGAAGATCCTTATGGATTTGAAGGAGGGACTACAATTCATAATAATGATTTATATTCTTTTGCAGGAGTAATGGTTACCTTTAGTATGTTTAGGAGAAAAACCGAATGTAAAAGTGGATATTAAAAAGGCAAAGACAAATTAATATGTCAGTAAAAGACCAACTGATAAAAGACAAATTACCACAGCACATAGCCATTATCATGGATGGAAATGGACGATGGGCGAAAAAACGTGGGAATTCAAGAGTATTTGGACATAGAAATGGTGTTAAAGCGGTGCGTGCAGTAACTGAAGCTGCAGCAGAGTTGCAAATCGGCTATGTCACTTTGTATGCATTCTCAACAGAAAACTGGAATCGTCCAAAACTTGAAGTTGATGCTTTAATGTCGTTGTTGGTTTCAACAATTAGCTCTGAGACTAAAACTTTAAAGGAGAATAATGTAAGGTTAGGAGTAATAGGTTGTGTTGATAATCTACCTAAAGACGTAAGAAAAAAATTAATGCAGTGCATCGATGAAACATCTAATAACACCGGACTTACATTAAATTTGGCGTTGAGTTACAGTTCTCGTTGGGAAATGACGGAGGCTGTTAAGAAAATAGCATTATCAATAAAAAATAATGAAATTGAACCAGATGATATTTCACCTGAGATGATTTCAAATAATCTTACTACTGCCGGTATGCCTGATCCGGAATTAATGATCAGAACCAGTGGCGAATTAAGAATTAGTAACTTCTTACTGTGGCAATTAGCTTATGCTGAATTATATTTTTGCGATACACTTTGGCCTGACTTCAGTAAGGAAGATTTTTATTTAGCTCTATCTGATTATCAAAATAGAGAAAGAAGGTTTGGAAAGACCAGTGAACAGTTAAAGAAATAGAACTTATATATTACAATATAGCATGCTAAAAAAGTTTACCTTTTATATAATCCTAATTACCCTATTACCTACTTTTGTTTTTGCACAGTCAAATTCTGACGTCCCTACAATTAGTTATACAGGCTCACCTAGAAATTACGAAATTGCAGATATTGAAGTTTCTGGTATTCAAAATTACGATCCGAAAATTCTTGTTAATTTATCAGGGTTAAGAGTTGGTCAGAGAATTAATGTTCCAGGTGACGAAATATCTGAGGCAATTAGAAAATATTGGCAGCATGGACTTTTTTCTGATGTTAAAGTTGAGGCCAAGAAAATTGAAAATGGTAAAATTTGGATTGAAATTTTACTTCAGGAACGACCTCGATTATCCGAAATCAATTATTATGGATTAAAGAAGTCTGAGATTGAAACAGTAGAGGAAAAGGTAGCCATGATGAAAGGTAGTCAGGTGACACCTTACTTTATTACAAGAGCAGAAAAATATATTGCTAAGTATTTTGTTGATAAAGGATTTTACAACACAGAAGTTAGGGTGGTACAAAAGGATGATACTACAAAAAATAATCATGTTTATTTAGATATTACAGTTGATAAAAAAGAAAAAGTAAAAGTTAATTCTTTGGATTTTCTTGGAAACGTAGTTCTTTCAGATCAAAAGCTGAATAGAACAATGAAAAAGACCAATGCAAAGGGAAAAATCTTAAACTTTTTCAGAACTAAGAAGTTTATTGAAGAAACCTATCAGGAGGATTTACAGGCTGTAATCGACAAGTATAACGAAAAAGGTTATCGAGATATGATTATTGAATATGATTCAATATCTAAAAATGATAACAATACTGTTGATGTAAAGATTAAAATTGATGAGGGTAGAAAATATTATTTTGGTAATATTACCTGGATTGGAAACAGTATTTATCCTTCAGATTATTTAAGTGCAGTTTTAAGAGTTGGAAAAGGTGATGTATTTAATCAAAAACAATTAGATGAAAGATTGTTTCAGGATGATGATGCGGTACACAACTTATATATGGATAATGGATATTTATTTTCCAACATCACACCTGTTGAGCTAAATGTATACGGAGATACCATTGATCTTGAAATGCGTATTTTTGAAGGAAAGCAAGCAACAATTAACAATATAGTAATTAAAGGAAATACTAAAACTCACGAACATGTTGTTCGTAGAGAGATTCGTACTAAGCCTGGTGAATTGTTTAGTAAATCAGAATTAATACGTACCATTCGTGAACTTTCACAATTAGGACATTTTGATCCTGAAAATATTTCTCCGGATGTAAATCCTAATCCTGAAGATGGAACTGTTGATTTAGTATACAACCTTACAGAAAAAGCAAATGACCAAATTGAATTATCAGGAGGTTGGGGAGCTGGAATGTTTGTAGGTTCTCTAGGTCTTAAATTCTCTAATTTTTCAGTAAGGAATATCCTTAATAAAGAGGCTTGGAGACCTTTACCAACTGGAGATGGACAAACATTATCTTTAAGAGCACAAACTAATGGTAAATTTTATCAATCGTATAGTTTATCATTTACAGAGCCGTGGTTAGGAGGAAAAAAGCCAAATTCATTTACTTTCTCGCTATATAGATCTGTTCAAACAGGAGTTTCCAGAAACTATGGATATAACCCATATAGTTCTGGATATGGCTATGGCGGTTACGGAGGCTATGGCGGTTACGGTGGTTATGGAGGCTATGGAGGTTATGGCCAGGTTAATACAAAACAGTTTATGAAAATTACTGGTATGTCAGTAGGTTTTGGTAAAAGATTGAATTGGCCGGATGACTTCTTCTCATTCTATAGTGAGTTGAGTTATCAGTATTACCACTTGAGTGACTGGAACTATTTTATTATGCAAAATGGAGTTTCTCAGAACTTAAATTTCAAATTTATTTTCTCTCGTAACTCTATTAATAATCCACTTTATCCACGTAGAGGATCTAATTTCTCAATTGGATTAGAGTTTACTCCTCCATATTCTTCTTTGACAAATAAGAATTATGAGAACTTGTATGAAACGTCGTTAAATTATAATGATGCAGATGCTCAGGAAAAAGCTGAAGAAGAATTGTATTCATTAATTGAGTATCATAAGTGGACTACTTCAGGAACTGTTTATTCACCGCTTGACAAAGGAGAGAAACTTGTGTTAATGGGTAAATATGAAATGGGATTCCTTGGTTATTACAATGAATATGTTCGTTCTCCTTTTGAGAAGTTTGTTGTCGGTGGAGACGGAATGTCAGGATATAGTATGTACGGTAGCCAGACAGTAGGATTAAGAGGATACGAAAACTCTTCATTAACTCCTTACTCAAGAGGAAGCCAAAATGGTAACTTATACAGTAAGCTTACTTTTGAAATGAGATATCCATTAACCTTACAACCATCAGCACAAGTTTATGCATTGGCATTCCTTGAAGCGGGTAATGCATGGGCTGAGTTTAAAGAGTTTAATCCTTACAGTTTAAAAAGATCTGCCGGAGTTGGTGTAAGAATTTTCTTACCTATCTTTGGATTAATGGGAATTGACTGGGGATATGGATTCGATGAAATTGCCAATCAACCAGGAGCTAATGGAAGTCAATTCCACTTTGTTATCGGACAACAATTTTAATATGGTTTAATTTTTGTAATTAAATTGGTCGACAAAGATTAATGTATACCTAAAAGGAATGAAGATGAAGAAATTATTGATTTTATCACTTGTACTAGGGTTTGGATTATTTGCAAATGCTCAAAAGTATGCTTTTGTCGACACAGAGTATATTCTAAAAAATATTCCTGCTTACGAAGCAGCAAATGAGCAATTAAATGAGTCATCTTTAAACTGGCAAAAGGAAATCGAAGCGGTTTATGCAGAGGTTGAAACAATGTACCAGAATTATCAGACGGAAAGTGTATTCTTATCCAATGAAATGAAAATAAAAAAGGAGGAAGAGATTGTTCAGAAGGAGAAAGAAGCTCGTCAATTACAAACCCGTTATTTCGGTCCAGAAGGTGAATTAGGTAAAAAGAGAGAAGCTCTTATAAAACCTATTCAGGATGATATTTATAATGCCATAAGAGAGTTAGTTGATGAAGAAGGTTATGCTGCAATATTTGATAAAGCATCTGGTGGTGTGGTATTATTTTCTGATTCAAAATATGATATGAGTGATTTAGTTTTAGAAAAACTAGGATATAAAAAGTAAAGTATTTATTAGCCAAATTGGTTCAATTTAAGTCAATTTAATACTTATGTATGCTTGATGTTTTGTCACATGATAGAGAAGTCAGGTAAGAATCATTTGAAATTTGAAGAAAAATTATGAATTTAATTAAAAATCTTATTGTAGGATTGGTACTTATGACAACATCTGTTGCTTCTGCCCAATCCGGGTTAAAATTTGGTCATGTGAACACTCAAGAAATATTAAGTGTAATGCCTGAATTGAAAATCATAGATGAGCAGTTGCAAGCTGAGTATGCTCAGTTAGAAACTCAGCTTACAGATATGCAGGAAACTTTAAAAGGGTTACAGCAAGAGTATGTACAAAAAATGCAAGCTAATACACTAGCACCTGAAGAAAGAAGTTCGTTAGAAACTCAAATTCAGGAAATGAATAATAAAGTACAGACTTTTTACCAACAATCACAACAGTCGTTACAAGCAAAAGAGCAGGAGTTAAAAACACCTGTATTTGAGAAAGTAACTAATGCAATTAAAGAAGTAGGTGCAGAAAATGGATTTTTGTATATATTTGAAGAAATTGGTGGTTTAACAGTGTACAAGTCTCAAAAAAGTGTAGATGTTGCACCTCTTGTTAAGGCTAAATTAGGGATCCAATAAAAGAATGAATAATTAAAAATTGAATTATAATGAAATCTATAAAGTTATTATTAGTTGTTGTTACCATTTTAGTTAGTTCAAGTGCATTTGCTCAGGAATTAAAGTTTGGTCACGTAAATATTCAGAAATTAGTTGCAGAATTACCTGCAAAATTAGAGGCAGATAAAACATTACAGCAAGAGGCTCAAAAATTAGAGTCGAACCTTAAAGTAATGAACGAAGAGCTTGAGGCAAAGTATACTGATTATATGGAAAAGAGAGATACTCTACCAGAATTAATTCGTGCTACAAAAGAAAAAGAGCTACAGGAAATTAATAGTAGATTACAAAATTTCCAAGCGATGGCTTCTCAGGATTTACAAAAAAAGGAACAAACACTTTTACAACCAATTATTGAGTCAGTGCAAAAAGCAATTGATGAAGTAGGTGCAGAAAATGGATTTATCTATATTTTTGATGTAAGCTCAAGAGTGGTTGTTTATCACTCAGAAAAAAGTGTAGATGTTGAAGAATTAGTTAAAGCAAAATTAGCTACACTTTAATAGATATTAACAAACTTATTATATTTGAGGATGACTATTTTTAGTCATCCTTTTTTGTTTTATTATGAGTGATAATATTGGACCTATAGCAGTTTTTGATTCAGGATATGGTGGTTTAACAGTACTGGATAAACTAAGAAAACAAATGCCTGAGTATGATTTTTTATATCTGGGCGATAATGCCAGAACTCCTTACGGAACCAGATCATTTGATATTGTTTACGAATATACATTGCAGGCAGTAAAGCAATTGTTTTCAATGGGATGTCATTTAATTATTTTGGCGTGTAATACTGCTTCAGCAAAAGCTCTACGCAATATACAACAAATGGATTTACCTCAAATTGATCCGGATAAGCGTGTTTTAGGAGTAATCAGGCCAAGTGTAGAGGCTGTTGTTAATTATACAAAAACAAATAAAGTAGGTGTTTTAGGAACTGTTGGTACTGTACAGTCGTTATCATATCCAATAGAACTTAAAAAGCAAAGTGACGCCTTGGAAGTTTTTCAGGAAGCTTGTCCTATGTGGGTTCCGCTTGTTGAAAATGGAGAAGGAGAGAATGAAGGTGCAGATTATTTTATTAAAAAAAATGTGCATCAATTAATGAATCAGAATAAGGATATTGATACAGTAATATTAGGATGCACTCATTACCCACTTTTGCAAGCTAAAATCGAGCAATATCTACCAAAGCATGTTAGTGTTATATCTCAAGGAGATATTGTAGCCTCAAGCTTAAAAGATTATTTAAAACGCCATCCTGAAATGGATATGAGATGTAGTAAAGAAGGAACTGTACAGTTTTATACAACAGAAAACATTGAGAAGTTTGAGCAAACGGCTGGTTATTTTCTAAAGGAAGAGATAAATGTAAAAAACTTACATCTTTAAAATCACAATGGATTATCATTACTTAAAGTAAATAATGATAATCCATTTCTGGTTGTATGCTATAGCTTTATATATACTTCCAATAATTTGCAGTTGTTATCGGGTATAATTTCAATAGTTTGAATACTTGCAGGCACAAGTATTGTTTCACCTTTTTTAATGGATTCTTGAGTGCTGTTTTCGCAATTTATAGTTGCTGAACCTTCTGTACACATATACACAACAAATGAGTTAAGCAGATATACATCTCGTACTAATGTTTCAGTCAGATTTAAAAAATTAGTAACAAAGTATTTGCAAGCCGCAATATTGACTGTTTCATTCAGGTCATTCTTGTTATAGCTAATTTTTTCGTTGGTACTTTTGTAATCAATTACGTCCAATGCTAAATCTGTATGTAATTCCCTTTCGTTACCAGAAGCATCCTTTCTGTTGTAATCATAAATTCGATAAGTAACGTCAGATGTTTGCTGAATCTCAGCAAGTAGAATGCCAGCTCCTATGGCATGTATTTCACCGGCAGGAATAAAAAATGCATCTTCATTTTTAACTTGATGAGCTTTAAGTAATGAAATAATCTCATTCTTTTTAAATGCTTCCAGATATTCCTCCTTACTTGATGGTTTGTTAAATCCGGAGATTAACTGGCTGTTTGGTTCTGCATCAATAACATACCACATTTCAGTTTTTCCATAAGCATTATGGCGTTCTTTTGCAATATCATCGTTTGGATGAACTTGTATAGAAAGATCCTGTGTGGCATCAATAAATTTAAATAGTAATGGAAATTCTTTATCGAATCTGTTAAAAACAGGGTCGCCAACTATTTCACCCATATAAATTTCTATAATTTCTTCCAGCGAATTTCCCTTCAGAAATCCGTTTGAAACAAGAGATATATCTCCTTGTACACCTGAGATTTCCCAGGATTCTCCAATCTTGTCCTCTTTACTTTCTTTATTAAGAACTGTTTTAAGTTTGTTTCCGCCCCAGATTGTACTTTTTAATACGGGACTAAACTTTAATGGGTATAATAAAGTATTCATAATTGCCAGATTTTATCATTTAAGTGGATAAAGGTACAAAATCAATATTTCAGGGCATATATTGACTGTATTAAATGCTGATTTTATTATAACAAAATGTAACTTTGCACAAAAAACTGATGGAAATTAAACAAGCAGAATTTCTTACTTCAAGTGCAAAACCTGCTCAATGTCCTAAGCCTGATAAACCAGAATACGCATTTATTGGAAGATCAAATGTTGGAAAATCTTCTTTGATTAATATGCTGTGTAATAGAAACTCTCTGGCCAAAACATCATCAACACCAGGGAAAACTCAGTTAATAAATCATTTTGTTATTAATAATGATTGGTATTTGGTAGACTTACCAGGATATGGTTATGCAAAAGTATCTAAAACCGAAAGAAAACAATTTAAACTAATTATTGATGGGTATTTAAGGCATCGATCTAACCTGATGTGCTTGTTTATTTTGATTGATATCAGGCATAAACCACAAAAGGTAGATTTAGAGTTTTTGTATCAAATGGGTAATTGGGGTATCCCTTTTGTCATTGTATTTACTAAGTCGGATAAACTTAAGCCTGAGGAAATTGAAAAATATACCACTGATTACAAAAATGCTCTTTTAGAGGATTGGGATGAATTACCTGAATATTTTGTTTCATCAGCAGTAAAAAAAGAGGGGCAGGATGAGATTTTGTCTTTTATTGATGAAGTAAATAAAAGTTGGTAAGTGTAAATTACTCATTAGATTAATTTGTAACAATAAGGAACCATTTTAAATAGAGCGTTGTGGCAGTTATAACAATAATGATTTTTATATCTTTGCAGCGTCTTAAAAATAATTAATAGAAAAACAACAATTTGCGATGCCACCAAAAGCACCCATTAAAATTTTTTCGGGAACTTCTACCCGTTACTTAACCGAGAAAATAAGTCATTATTCCGGTAGGGATTTGGGAAATATTAAAAAGTTGAACTTTAGTGACGGCGAGTTTGCCGTAGGTTTTCAAGAGACAATTAGGGGGTCTCATGTTTTCCTGATTCAATCAACATTTCCACCAGCAGATAATTTGTTGGAGTTATTAATGATGATTGATGCAGCCAAAAGGGCTTCGGCATATAAAATTGTTGCCGTGATACCGTATTTTGGTCTTGCTCGTCAGGATAGAAAAGACCAACCACGTGTATCTATTGGAGCTAAATTAGCTGCTGATATGCTTACTGCTGCAGGGATAGACAGGTTAATCACTATGGATCTTCACGCAGATCAAATTCAGGGATTTTTCGATCTTCCTGTTGATCATCTGTATGCGTCTTCTATTTTCTTACCGCATATCAAGAGTATGAATCTTGATAATTTGGTTATTGCTTCACCAGATGTTGGAGGTAGTAAAAGAGCCAGTACTTATTCAAAATTTCTTGGAACACCAATGGTAATTTGTCATAAATCAAGGGCAAAAGCTAATGTGGTAAGTGAAATGAGAATTATTGGTGATGTTAAGGATAAAAATGTGATTATTGTAGATGATATGATTGACACAGCAGGAACCTTAACTAAAGCTGCCGATATGATGAAAGCTGAAGGAGCCAGAAGTGTAAGAGCAATTGCTACACACCCTGTTCTTTCAGGTTCTGCATATGAAAATATTGAAAACTCATCTATAGAAGAATTATTTGTTACTGATTCTATTCCATTAAAGAAGGAATCTAAAAAGATCAAAGTTCTTTCAATTGCTGAGTTATTGGCAGATACGATAGAAAAAGTTTATTATTATAAGTCAATTAGTAATCAATTTTTAATATAATTTGATTATCTTTGCAGCCGCCTAAGGGCAAATCGTGTGATGGGAAGTAAATGTTTCATTACTAATGATTTATTTTGAGTAGCACATAAAATTAAGAAAATGCAAAAAATTGAATTAAAAGGTTCAAAGAGAGAAGTTATTGGTAAAAAAGCTACCAAAGAACTTCGTAAAGAAGAAAAAGTACCTGGTGTACTTTATGGTGGAAATGAAGTAATTCATTTTGCTATTGAAGAAAAACAACTTAAAGGTTTAGTATACACACCAAATGTATACATTGTTAAGTTAAGTGTTGATGGAGTTGAAGTAGAAGCTATTTTACAAGATATTCAATTTCACCCAGTGAGTGATAGAATTCTTCACATTGATTTCTTACAAATCTTTGAAGACAAACCTGTTGTAATCGAAATCCCAGTTAAACTTGAAGGTTTTGCTGAGGGTGTTAAAGCAGGGGGTAGATTAACTCTTGAACAACGTAAATTACGTGTTAAAGGTTTACCAGCTAATTTACCAGATACATTAAAAGTAAATATTGATGCACTTAAATTAGGTGACTCAGTACAGGTTGGTGCTTTAGCTTTTGATAACTTAGAATTATTAAATGCTAAGAACTCTACTGTTGCTGCAGTTAAGCTTACAAGAGCAGCTCGTGCAGCAGCACAGCAACAAAGCTAATTGTAATTATATTACATATTGGGGCCTCCATATTTTTAATATGGAGGCTTTTGTATTTTATCCGTAATCCATTAATGCGGAAACAATGATTTTTAGTTTTTTATTTAAGAATAAAAAGAAAAACATACCGAGCGAAATGAAATATTTAGTTGTGGGATTAGGTAACATAGGAAGTGAGTATGTAGATACAAGACATAATATAGGTTTTAATGTTTTAGATGAACTTGCGAAACAAGAAGATTTAAAATTTGAAAACCTTAGGTATGGAGCTGTTGCTAATTATAAGTTTAAAGGAAAAAACTTAGTTTTATTAAAGCCGAGTACTTATATGAACCTAAGTGGAAAAGCAATTAGATATTGGATGCAGCAGGAGAAAATTTTACCTGAAAATCTATTGGTTATCGTAGATGATTTAGCATTGCCTTTTGGATCAATTCGTATGCGTCAGAAGGGAAGTGATGCAGGACATAATGGATTAAAGAATATTCAGGAAATTTTTGGTCATAATAATTACAGCAGAATCAGGTTTGGTATAGGCGATAACTACTCCAGAGGAAAGCAAATTGATTATGTATTGGGTAAATGGTCGGATGATGAATTTGCTGAATTGCCTTTGTTATTGGATCATGCCATTAAAATGATTAAAGGTTTTGTTACGATTGGAGCATCCAGAACTATGAATCAATACAATAAAAAATAAGCTCTATGGAAGAAGGTGTTCGAATAGATAAGTATTTATGGGCAATTAGAGTTTTTAAAACCCGGAGTATTGCTGCTGAAGCAATAAAAAAAGGTCGTGTTATGATAGGGGGTCAACAGGTAAAAAACTCCAGAGTTGTAAAAGTAGGTATGACTATTGATGTAAAGTTTCCTCCAATTACACGTTCATTTAAAGTGTTGGCAATAAGTGGTAAACGAATGGGTGCAAAATTAGTACCTGACTTTATGAAAGAAGTTACCACGGAAGATCAGATAGAATTAATGGAACTAACCCGTATGGCTAATGCAATGGGTAGGCGAAAGGGATTAGGTAGACCTACTAAAAAAGAGCGTAGAGAGCTTGATAAATTAGATGAAGTTGATGACTGGGACTTCTAGTCTATACAGTATGTAGTAAAGCATAATTTAATAGATAACAAAGACAGAATGATTGTAGCAAGAGAAAAGAGACAGAGTAATATTGTTGAATACATATTATACATGTGGCAAATTGAGGATTTAATAAGAGCTTATAAGTTCGATATTGAAGCTATTAAAACCGGTATTATTCCTCAATATAATATGTCGGGTGATTTGCTGCAGGAAACAATTGATTGGTATGATAACCTTATTGAGATGATGAAACTGGAGCAAATCCAGGAAAAAGGCCATTTACAAGTGATTTTGAACCTGGTTAATGACTTAAATAGATTACATATACAATTGCTTAATGAATCAACAGAAATAGCATATCGTCATATTTATAATGCCACTATGCCTTTTATTAAAGAATTTGATGAGAAGACAGGGAAGACTTTAAATAATGAGATTGAATTATGTCTTACTGGTATTTATAGTCAGTTTCTATTGAGATTACAAGGCAAAGAAGTATCGCAAGGTACTCAGGAGGCCATCAAGGCTTTCAGTAATTTTTTAGCCTTTTTAGGAGGTAAATTTCATGAAGAACAAGAGGACGAACAAACTAAAGATTTGGGAGATGTGTCTCTTAATTAAAAATATATTTTAATAGTAATAAAAAAAGGGTTGTTCGTAAGAACAACCCTTTTTTTATTTATCTAAGATCTTGAACTCCAAAAAGCTTAAAGAGGCAGAAGGTATCAATTTTAGCCCAAATGAATATTTTAGTTTCCATTTTAAAAATATAGATGGAAAACCTTTTTTCAAATATGCTCCCAAATATGGGTGAACCTTCAGGGTCAATTTTCTTTTCTTTTGTCCTTCAACAGCTTTTCTAATGCTGTCTTCCAATTTCTCTTCCAGCAGGATGGCTGGTGCAATTTTGCCAGTACCAAAACAAGTTGGGCACGTTTCATTGGTCTCAATGGCTAATTCTGGTCGAACACGCTGACGGGTAATTTGCATCAATCCGAATTTACTAAGAGGAAGAATGTTATGTTTGGTTCTATCCGAGTTCATAGCTTCCTTCATTCGTTCGTGCACCTTTTGTCGGTGTTCAGCTTTCTGCATATCAATAAAATCAACAACGATGATACCGCCCATGTCTCTAAGTCGCAATTGGCGAGCAATTTCATCTGCAGCTGCAAGGTTCACCTCTAAGGCATTGTTTTCCTGATTTGCTGCAGTTTTAGCTCTGTTGCCACTGTTCACATCAATTACATGGAGTGCTTCAGTGTGTTCAATAATAAGATATGCACCGCTTTTGAATGATACGGTCTTTCCAAAAAGCGATTTAATTTGTTTTTCAATACCAAATTGATCAAATAAAGGAACGTCTCCTTTAAATTCTTTTACAATTTTTTCTCGATCGGGTGAAATTAAACCCACGTACTCTTTTACCTCTTTACACATTTCTTTATCAGAAATATAAATACTATTAAAAGAGGGACTCATAATGTCCCTGAGAATGGCTGAGGTACGTCCAATCTCACCAATAACCAATGCTCTAGGTTTAAGGTTGAACAGCTTAGCTGTTGAATCATCCCAACGTCGACAAAGTGTTTTAAGTTCTTTATCTAGTTCAGCAACCCTTTTGCCTTCGGCTACAGTTCGAACAATAACTCCAAAATTTTTGGGTTTAATGCTTTGTAATAATTTTTTCAGTCTGTTTCTTTCTTCAGCAGATTTTATCTTTTGACTTACAGAAACTTTATCTGAAAAAGGCATTAATACTAAGTTACGTCCTGCAATTGACAATTCGGAAGTTAGCCTAGGCCCTTTTGTTGAAATGGGTTCTTTAGCTATTTGCACCAAAACTTCCTGACCTACGGAGAGAACTTCTGATATGGTACCGTTTTTATCGATATCAGGATCAGATTTCATTTTGTGTAAGGCAACTCCTCCCTTTTTGGCAGTTTTAGTCATGTTGAGGAATTTTTTTAGTGTACGAAATTGGGGTCCAAGATCTAAGTAATGCAAAAAAGCATCTTTTTCGTAACCAACGTCAACAAATGCAGCATTTAATCCAGGCATGATTTTTTTAACTCTTCCGAGATAAATATCACCCACTGTAAACTGAACATTGCTTCGTTCACGTCTTAACTCAACTAACCTTCTGTCTTCGAGCAATGCTATTGAAAGCTCGTCGGGAGATACATCAACAAATAGTTCTGCACTCACTATAGTAGGTATTTACAATAAATTCTATTTTTCCTAATATACATTTATATTAGGTTTCAAACATGTACATAAAACAAAGAACAAACAAGAAGAAATAACTTCGAATGTTTGTTCTTTATAATCTTTTCTAAATAAAATGGTGAAGATTACTTCTTCTTCTTGTGCCTATTTTTTCTAAGCCTTTTCTTACGCTTATGCGTAGCCATCTTATGTCTTTTTCTTTTCTTTCCGCTTGGCATAATCCAACTTTTTTACTTATTAATATCCAGTTACTTAACGTTGTTCTTAACTTTCGTTACAAAAGTTTTAGAAGGCTTAAATGCTGGAATATAGTGTTTAGGAATGATGATTGTTGTGTTCTTTGAAATGTTACGAGCAGTTTTTTCTGCTCTTTCTTTAACGATAAAACTTCCAAATCCACGCAAATAAACATTCTTTCCTTTTACTAATGAACCTTTTATAGTATCCATAAAAGCTTCAATAGTTTTTTGTACTGTAACTTTTTCTATTCCAGTATTCTTAGAAATCTCGTTTACGATATCAGCCTTTGTCATATCTCTTTAAAATTATTTATATCAACTAATTACATTAATTTTCTAAAAATTCAGACTGCAAAGATATAACGATTTCGAAATAAAAAAAAACAAAAAGGTTATTTTTGATAAAAATTAATACAATGTCAAGATTCAGTAGAGGCCTGATTGTGTGGTATAAACAGAATGAACGTGATCTTCCATGGCGTAAAACAAGTGATCCGTACAGGGTTTGGGTATCTGAAATTATACTTCAGCAAACCCGTGTAAATCAAGGATTAAATTACTATATCAACTTTGTAAACCGTTTCCCAACCGTACTAGATTTAGCAAATGCAGCTGAAGATGAAGTGCTTAAGCAGTGGGAAGGTCTGGGCTATTATTCCAGGGCAAGAAATATGCATGAAGCAGCAAAAGAGGTTGCTTACAATTTGAAAGGTAAATTTCCGAATAACTATGATCAGTTGATTAAGTTAAAAGGAATTGGTCCTTATACGGCTGCTGCAATAAGTTCCATTTGTTTTAATGAGCATAGAACAGTAGTAGATGGAAATGTTTTTAGAGTGTTAACAAGAATTTTTGGTATTGATACACCAATTAATACATCTAAAGGAAAAAAGGAAATAGAATCTTTAGCCCATGAATTAAATGATGATGGCGATCATGGAACCTTTAATCAGGCGCTTATGGAATTTGGAGCTATTTATTGTACCCCAAAGCTTCCGAAATGTAATGGATGTATGTTTGAAATGGAATGTGTTGCGCTTAAAAAAGGGATGGTTGATAAACTTCCTGTGAAAGAAAAAAAACTTAAGATAAAACAACGGTTCCTTAACTTTTTATTTATAAGGGGGCAACAAAACCAAACTTTAATACAAAAACGTAACCAGAATGATATTTGGAAGGGCTTGTATCAATTTCCTTTAATTGAAACTACGAAAGAAGAGTCTGAAGAGGGTGTTTTAAGTAAGTGGAATTTTTCCTTTATAAAAGGAGCTAATATTACTTCTGTTCAAAACATAAAGCATAAACTCACGCACCAAACACTACATATCCGTATTATAAGTATTCAGGTGGATATGGAGAATCATAATTTACCAGCAGACTACCAATTAATAGATTTGAATGATATCGAGGAATATGCACTACCAAAACCGCTTGAAAATTTTTGTAAGCATATATTATAATATAGTTTTTGATGAGCACTAATTCTAATTCATGGTATATTTGTAAACGAATTTAAGTTTTGTATTTTTATCATTCTTAAAGAAAATAGTAAAAAATATATGTCAGTAAATAAAGTAATTTTAATAGGAAACGTAGGAAAGGATCCTGAAATCAGATATTTTGAAAACGATAGAGCTGTAGCTAATTTCCCAATAGCTACAACAGAGCGTGGTTTTACAACTAGTTCGGGACAACAAATTCCTGAGCGAACTGAATGGCACAATGTGGTAGTTTGGGGAGGTTTGGCAAAAGTTGTTGAGAACTATGTTAAAAAAGGAACCCAAATATATATTGAGGGAAAGTTACGTACCAGATCATGGGACGATAAAGATGGGAATAAGAGATATACGACTGAAGTTTATGCCGACAATATTCAATTATTAGGCCGTAAGTCTGATAACCCGGGAAGTAACGGACCATCAAATTCAATGGGTCAACAGGCACCAATTCAGAATTCACCAATGAATCAAAACTCTATGCCTAATACAATGGGTAATGATGATATTCTTGGTGAAGCTTCAGATCAGGATGATTTACCATTTTAATATTCACTTAATCATTTTATTCTTGGAAACGGACCTGATTATTTCAAATATATTGCCATCAATGATGGCTGTTGAATTTTTGCCATTAACAATAGGAACTTCGGTGGCAATATTTGCGTTGTTTATTCTTTTGTGCTTTTCTGCATTGTTATCAGGATCAGAAGTAGCATACTTTTCATTAAGTCCACAGGATATTAGTGAAATTGAAGAGATGAATAATAAGACCAGTAAAAAAATATTGCAGCATTTAAAGAGTCCAGAACAGCTATTAGCAACCATTCTTATTGGTAATAATTTTGTAAATGTTGGAATTGTAATTTTATCTGCATTTATAACCAATTCATTAGTACATTTTGGAAAGCCCGAATGGATTAAGTTTGTAGTTGAAGTGATTGGTATCACTGCAATAATTTTATTTTTTGGAGAGATCCTGCCTAAAGTGTATGCTTCCAAATTTTCAAAACGATTTGCTGAAGTGATGGCTTATCCAATCATGGTAATTAAAGGAATATTTAGTCCACTAAGTCTGCTTTTAGTTAGCTCTTCTAGTTTTGTAAACAGAAGGATTGCAAAAAAGTCAACTATGATTTCTTTGGATGACATCTCTCAGGCGCTTGAATTAACCAGCGATGAAATAACTGATGAAAAAGAAATTCTTGAAGGAATTGTGAAGTTTGGGAATATCAGTGCGGCAGAAATAATGACTCCAAGAATTGATGTTATTGACATAGAAATTACAAGCACTTATAATAAAGTTTTATCGGTGATAATAGATTCCGGTTATAGTAGAATTCCAATTTTTGAGAATACTCCGGATAATGTGAAGGGTGTACTTTATGTAAAAGACTTATTAGCCTACATAAATGAAGATGAAGATTTTGATTGGCAAAAATTAATGCGTGCACCATATTTTATTCCTGAAACTAAAAAGATTGATGATTTATTAGAGGAGTTTCAGTTGAATAAAGTTCACTTGGCTATTGTGGTTGATGAGTATGGGGGAACGTCAGGAATTGTTTCTCTGGAAGATATTTTGGAAGAGATTGTTGGCGAAATTAGTGATGAAATGGATGATGAAGAATCTCTTTATGCCTTACAGCCGGATGGTAGTATCGTTTTTGAAGGCAAAACATTGCTTAATGATTTTTATAAAGTAACAGAGATCAGTGAAAATGTTTTTGACGGTATAAAAGGTGAAGCAGAAACATTGGCCGGATTAATTTTAGAAATGAAGGGAGAAATTCCGGATAAAAATGAAAAGATTAGTTTTGGAACGCATACATTTACTGTTATTTCTGTGGATTCAAGAAGAATTAAAAAGATTAAATACGAACATAAAAAACAAAAATCATAAGTAAGCTATGCAATTTAAAGTATTTATAAAAACTGGTATAACATTAGCTATACTTATTTTAATGGGTTGGGGCTGTACAAATACACCTACACCTAAGCCAAGAGCTTATTTTAGAATTTCATTTCCTGAGCATAAATACGATTCATTGGAAAATAAATATCCGTACTTCTTTGAATATCCAGAATATACGAGAATTATACAGGATAAGGCTGCAAATGCAGAACCTTATTGGATAAATATTGACTATCCAGCTTATAATGGAAAAATTCATTTGAGTTATAAGGTGGTTAAAGATAATTTAGCTGAAATGTTAGAAGACAATAGAAAGTTAGCTTATAAACATTCAATTAAGGCTGATGCTATTGGAGAAAAATTATTTTCAGCTCCGGAAAAAAACGTTTATGGAATTTTATATGATATAAAAGGAGATGCAGCATCTTCTATTCAATTTTTTTTAACAGATAGTGTTCGTAATTTTCTTCGTGGATCATTATACTTTAATGCCATTCCCAATAAAGATTCGTTAGCTCCAGTGGTTGACTTTGTAAAGGAGGATATCATGCATATGATGGAAACCTTTGAATGGAAATCCTTACCAAAAAGCAAGTAATGCCTGTATATTTAAAAAAGGAAGAAGCTAATGGTGGAATATTAGCGGTATGGGAGATTTCTGAATCAGTTGATGAATTGTTGAAACAGCTTAATTTGAGTGAGGCTGAATTAAACAGGCTAAATGCTTTTAGATTAGATAAACGTAAATTAGAATTTCTGGCAACACGTTGTTTGATTAAAGCATTGATTCAAACAGATCCTGTGATTAACTATTTGGATACGGGAAGACCGATTTTAGAAAATTCAACTTATAACTTAAGCATCAGTCATACAAAAGGGTTTGCAGCAGTTGTCTTATCAAAAGGAGCATATTCTGGTATTGATATTGAGCATCCAAGTGAAAGGGTTGTTAAAGTGTACGACAGGTTTGTGAGTTCCGAAGAAAAGGCTTTTATTCCGGAATCGAAGCAACTCGAATATTTTACTTTATTATGGAGTTTAAAGGAGGCCATGTATAAAATCTTCGATGAAAAGAGTGTTATTTTTAATCGGGATTTAAAGTGTTATCCTTTTAAATTAAGTTGTGAGGGAGAAATAAAAGCCTTGTTTTGTTTGAATAAAGAGGTTGAATTGACCTATAAATATATTACTTCCAAAGATTTTTATTTGGTTTACCATTGTTAAGGTGTTTTTATGATTTTAGAATCTGTTTTAGATAAAAAGAAAGCGAATAAAAAAGTGTTTTGTGTTCTTATCGACCCGGATAAGTTTCCGGAAGAGAACATTCTTAAAATTATTACTGCAATGGAAACTGCCGCTCCTGATCTTATATTGGTAGGGGGGAGTTTGGTAACCAAAAAAACTGAAAGTACAGTAGATGTTTTAAAAAAGCATTTAACAATTCCGGTACTACTTTTCCCGGGAAGTCTTTTACAGCTTACTACTAATGCCGATGGAATATTGTTTATTTCATTAATATCAGGACGTAATCCTGAACTACTAATAGGTAATCATGTAGCTTCAGCTCCGGTCATCAAAAGTTCAGGTATGGAGGTGATTTCTACAGGTTATATTTTAATAGATGGAGGTACAACTACATCTGTTGAATATATGAGTCAAACAAAACCTATCCCTGCTCTAAAAACGGATATTGCCGTTGCTACCGCTATGGCAGGGGAGATGCTTGGTCAAAAATTAATATATCTTGAAGGGGGAAGTGGTGCCTTAAATCCGGTTCCGGTAGAGATGATTGAAGCTGTAAAGCAAAATATTTCAATTCCACTTATTGTTGGAGGAGGATTAAATACTAAGGAAAAAGTTAAAGCAGCCTGTGATGCTGGGGCTGATGTTATTGTGGTTGGTAATGCCTTTGAAAAGGATTTATCCTTGTTAAAAGAGTTTAAAGAAGTAATTTCCTCATATTAAGCCCTGAATTCTATATTGCGAGAACCCAGGGGGTATCTTAGTTTTTAAAATCTATTTGTTTTATAATTTCTTTAATCGGTTTTCCTATGGCACCGTTGGGTTTTGGTATTTCAAGAATTGTTGAAATAGTAGGTGCAACATCAATCATTTTTACTTTGTCGATGATTTGAGTAGGATTAATATTCCATCCAAAAAAGATCATAGGAATCGTACATCTGTTAGACTTAAATGAGTGTTTCTGATTTTCTTTTACTTCTTCAATCCAACCAGGTTTAAGTGATACAAATAAATCGCCAGAGCGACCAAAATAATATGATTTCTGCATCAATCCATATACTCCGTTTGTGTAATTGTTGGTTCTAAGGTTAATGCCGGTTATAGTATTTTGTACACCTGAAACTTCCAGTAAAAATCTGGCAGCTTTATCTTGAATTTCCTCAAATGAAATATTTTTTTCTTTGATGAGTTCGTGATTTAAATAAAACTGCTTGTTTTCGTAGCCTTTAACCCATTTTCCCTGGCCATAAATAGCCATTAAATACAGATTAAGCAATGCCGATGTTTTTTGTCCGTTAAAGTAACCTGTACTAATATTGTTTGTTTGCAATGTTTTTAAGCCCCAATTAATGGTAGGAGTAGATGTAAAAATAAATAGCGTTTGTTCCAGTCCAACATTGTCTCTAATAACTTGAATAAAGGATTCTATTTGCTCATCTAATCTTAATAACATATCCTCAACTTCTGCATCAAAAAGTTCAATCTCATCTTCAATAAATGGTTTACATGTAAAATTAACAGATAGAATATCTGTAAAATCATCCTTACCCAGATTTTCGTTAATAACAAGCGAAGCAGCAAAATCTCTTATTAAATAATTTTCAAAAGGAGTTCCTGGTATTTTGCTATATGGTATTAAGGTGTTATCAGGTGCTTTTAAATCGTACAAAAAATGCCTCATTTCCTTATCGCCTCCTGTAACAAATTCATTGTAGTTTCTAAGGTCAAAAGCAGGTCCCCATTGGCGATTAATATACATGTTGGCAAACTTCATTGAGTTAAACTTCTGAACCCATTGTTGTAATGAATCTTTTGAAGAGCAAATCATGTTTCCTGTTGTTCTGTCGAACCAGTATTGAGATGTTTGTTCAGAGTGGGAAAAGAAAGCAATATCTTCAGGGTTAATACCAACAGAAGCAACCTTTGATTTACCTCTGGTCATGATTAACAGTTCATCTGCTATTGTACTTGAAAGAATTTCAGAAGTGCTGATATATCCTGAATCAGGATGATTAACAGCATCAACAGCATTAAAAGAATAAGCGTTTGAAATTGCTGATTGGTTTAAGTTATACCACTTGTCGCTTATAATACCATGCATTCCCGGATATGTACCGGTGTAAAAATTAGTAAGTTTGGTTCCTTTATAAGTAGTGGAAGTTTCGTAATCAGAATTGTGAAAGAAGGTGCCTCTTTCGATAATTTGATTAAAGCCATGTTTGGTAAATTTATTTTTGAATTTTAAGAGATGCTCTGTTTGTAATTCATCGATATTAACAAAAACAACCAGCTTAGGAACTTTTGTTTTGATAATATTCTGTGAATAAACTGGTAACAGGACAAGTATAATGGCTACAAGAGCTATAAATTTTCGGCATAATTGTTTCATAATGCCAAAATAAATAGCATTTAATAACATCTCCAAATAAAACTGATATATCTTAAAGGCTAATATACTTTTACTTTTTCGTGCTTGCGATAAGCTATAATGTCAACATCTTCAATGTAAATAATTCCTGCTCCGTCAGCTTTCTCTAAAAGTCCTGCAACAACTTTCGAAAAATCTTCAATGCGTTCCTGTTTATCTACTATCTCAATAATAATTGGTGGCTCATGCGAAATGTCAAAAGCTTTTGAAGAATCGGCTAGCCCGTTTGCTCCGTAGCCCATAAATCCTTTGGTAACTGTGGTTCCAGCCAGGGTGTATTTTTTAGCTGCAAATACTATGGCCTCATATAATGAACGTTGATATACTTTATCTGCCTCTGGAATAATGATCTTCAGTTTCTTCCCTTTTCCCTCTATATTCATAATGTGTTGTGTTAAGTTTATAAGCGGTGATTCATTTTATACCATGTGTTTCTCCGGTAATCTGTCACGCTAAAAATTCTATAAAACAAGGAATATGAAAACACCATAATGCAATTAATACATCAAGGTTCAAATTACGACTTAATACGGACACTATCAATAAGGCTAATCAAAAAACTGAAGATTCGATAAAAAAATGAATTGGGTTGAAAATCTTTGCTGAACCAATGAACTTTAACGTCAGATTACTTGGTTCTTATCTAAATATTGCTAATTTTGAAGACAATCCCTGGAGATCAATAATTGGAAACAAATATTGATCTCTTTATCCCTTAATTTATTAACATGGTCATCTCCTATATTCAAATATTCATGCATTTACAGTGATCCTAAAGCCTGGAACGGTGGGCTGTGCTTTAATGTTGAAATTTGATTGTGAAGAGGACCGCAAATTTAAGTTTTATGAAGGTATATCAAGCAAATCAAATTAAGAACATAGCCCTACTTGGTAGTGCTGGCTCGGGTAAAACCACCCTCGCCGAGGCTATGTTACTTGAGGGTGGTGTTATTGACCGTAGAGGCAATATCGACAACAATAGTACAGTGTCTGATTATCACAAGGTGGAACATGAGTATGGTTACTCAGTTTTTTCATCAGTTATGTATACCGAATGGCTGGAAAAGAAAATCAATTTTATTGATTGTCCCGGTTCTGACGACTTTATTACAGGAGCTGTAACTTCTTTAAATGTAACAGATACAGCTTTGATGTTATTAAATACAACTCAAGGCGTTGAAGTAGGAACGCAAAATCTTTTTAGATATACCGAACAATATAAGAAGCCGGTTATTTTTATAGCAAACCAGCTCGATCACGAAAAGTCAAATTTTGAACAGACCATTGAACAAGCTGTTGAGAGCTTTGGAAGTAAAGTGGTTATTGTACAATACCCAGTAAGTGTTGGTGAAGGTTTTAATGCGCTTGTTGACGTGTTAAAAATGAAAATGTATCAGTGGGGACCAGATGGTGGGAAACCTGAAATTTTAGATATCCCTGCAGATCAGAAGGAAAGAGCTGATGAGTTACATAACGCATTGGTTGAAGCAGCTGCTGAAAATGATGAAGATTTAATGGAACTGTTCTTTGATAAAGGAACATTAGATGAAGATCAGATGAGATCTGGAATGAAAAAGGGATTAATTGCCCGTGATTTATTTCCGGTTTTTTGTGTTTCTGCAATAAAAGATATGGGTGTTAGACGTTTAATGGAATTCTTAGGAAATATAGTTCCGTTTGTGTCTGAAATGCCAAAACCAATTACAAAAGATGCAGAAGAAGTTAGCTGTTCTGCTGATGGACCAGCTTCTATTTTTGTTTTTAAAACAAGTATTGAACCTCACTTAGGTGAAGTATCTTTCTTTAAAGTAATGTCGGGTAAAGTGGCAGAAGGAATGGACCTTGTTAATATGACTAAAGGTGCCAAAGAAAGATTATCGCAGCTTTATTGTGTGGCAGGAAGTAACAGAACTAAAATTAGTGAATTGGTTGCAGGAGATATTGGTGCAACTGTTAAGCTAAAAGAAACAAAAACAAACGATACCCTTAATGATAAGGGATGTAATTATGTATTCGAGCCTATTCATTACCCAGATTATAAGTTCAGAACTGCTATTAGACCTATAAACGAACATGATGATGAAAAATTAGGAGAAGTATTACAACGTATGCACGAAGAAGACCCCACACTCGTGGTTGAATACTCTAAGGAGTTAAAGCAAATTATTATTTATGGACAGGGTGAATTCCATTTGAATACGATGAAATGGCGTATCGAAAATAATGATAAGCTTGCTGTTGTTTTTGATCGACCAAAAATTCCTTATCGAGAAACCATAACCAGAGCTGCCAGAGCTGACTACCGACACAAAAAGCAATCGGGAGGTTCCGGTCAGTTTGGAGAAGTGCATATGGTTATTGAGCCATACGAAGAAGGTATGCCCGATCCAACTTCGTATAAATTCAATGGGCAGGAGTTTAAGATGAATATTAGGGGGACTGAAACAGTGAAGCTTCCTTGGGGAGGTAAACTTATTTTCCATAATTGTATTGTGGGTGGAGCTATTGATGCACGCTTTTTACCTGCTATATTAAAAGGTATTATGGAAAAGATGGAAGAAGGTCCGTTAACCGGCTCCTATGCCCGCGATATCAGAGTTTGTGTTTATGATGGGAAAATGCATGCTGTAGACTCAAATGAAATTTCATTTAAGTTGGCAGGAAGAAATGCCTTTAGTACTGCATTTAGAGAGGCAGCACCAAAAATTCTGGAGCCTGTTTATGATGTTGAAGTAAAAGTTCCTTCAGATAGAATGGGTGATGTGATGAGTGACTTACAAGGTCGCAGAGCCTTAATTGAAGGAATGAATAGTGAAAAAGGATTTGAAGTGATTAAGGCAAAAGTTCCGTTAAAAGAGATGGATAAATATTCTACGTCGTTAAGTTCTATAACCGGAGGTAGGGCAATGTTTACTTTAAAATTTGCAAAATATGATATTGTACCACATGATGTACAAGAACAACTTCTGGCTGATTACCAAAAAGAATTAGCCGAGGTTTAATGTTTTTTTAGTGAATTGTTGATGATTAATCCGGTATTTGTTTTCTGATACCGGATTTTTTATGGGTTATTTTTTTCCTCTGATTAAATGTAATGGTCCTTTTTTCTCTAATGTTTCACCTTCATTAAATCCTTTGGCTTCTATGTAGTAAAAGTAGACTCCTTCAGAGGCTTCTCTTCCGCTAATTTTGCCATCCCAACCTTCGGCCGGATTTGTGGTAGTAAAAACTTTTCTTCCCCAACGATTTACGATTACCATTTTAAAGCTTTTAATAGATTGATAAACTACTACAAATTCATCATTGATGCCATCCCCATTAGGTGTAAATACGTTTGGAGCCTCAAGTTTTATTTCTATAATTTCTAAAGGTGTATCAATTTCTTTAATATCAGAGCATCCACTATAAATGTTAGAAACAGTGAGTGTAATATTGTAAGTTCCAATTTCTTCAAAGGTAAAGTTGGTGTTGGGCTCTAAATGTGGAGCGTAGGAGTATGCTTCATCATCTCCGGATGCATTTTTAATAAAGTTCCATTCGTAATCAGTAATAGTGCCTAATGATTCACTTTCAAAAGCAACTGACATAGGAGCAGATCCTTTATAATTAAGTTCTTGAAGTTCGTTGTAGTTTTCTCTGTCCGTTGGTGTAAATGAGAATGCAGCTAAAACAGCTATAGCTTCAATATCTATTGTTGCAGTTGTTGTTGCAGCTCCATTAAATGCACTTAGATTAACTGTATAGCTTGTATTTTCATATGGAGAGCTAATTTCAGGAATGGCTTCTGTTGAGCCATCTATGTCTCCGGTTGGCAATGATTCCCATTGATACGAGTATGAATAATCTAATGTAATGGGGGAACCGTTTATTAAGTTGTAATATGTAAGCGATTTAACTTGAGGAATTACAGATAGGTGAAGATAATCGCAAGTAAAAAGTGTTATTTCTATCTCTGCCGAAGTAATCTCAGGCTGAAATACCCAGCAGTAAAAATCTGCCGAATTTGTCCCATCATTTCTGTTTACTCGGTATCCAGTTTCTTGTAATGCAACAGATAAAGTGGCATCACTTCCGCTTTGTATTTGGTTCCAACCAGAGCCAGAGTATGTGTACCATGTATAGCTGCTTCCTGGTGTAGATGGAGCACTTAATGTACCAGTTGATATATCAGAAAATAAAAATATTGGATCATTAGCGTTAGATGACGTTACATCTGCATTACCAGTTGCAATAATTTGAGCATTAGAATTAATAGCAGTAACACTCAATAAAAATAGTATGATATAGTTATAAATTATCTTCATAATAGGACTATCCTGTTTATTTGCAATCAAAGATATTTATTTTAAACGGTTTTGGTAAAAATAAATTGTTATGGTAAATAATTAAGTGTAGAAATGTCAAGTTTTTGAGACCAGATATGTCTGATCTTCCAAAATTAGGTTGATGTTATTTTGGAAACACAGGAGTTAGTTACTTATAAGTAGTATATAATCCCGGATTGAAAATCCTGACAACTATTCAAAAGAGTAATATTGTTTTAAGTTGAGATAAATTATCATATTTACATGATGTAAATTTTATGGATTACGCTGCGCTAAATCATCACGATCGCTAGTAAATAGTTTATGGTAGTTAGGATTATTATATTATTCTTTTTTGTATCAAATGTGGGTTTTAGTCAAAATCACACTTCACATTCATGTTCACAATTTCTCATTAAGAATATATTGTATATTAATGGAGAAAAAGAGCAAATAATTAATGCTTTTTCAATAAGTATGGTTGATTCATTGGGTCAAAGCTTTAAGCCAACTATTAAAGGGGAATTCGTTGATATTAGTAGTATACCAAATGTAGTAGATTGGTATAGGGTGGTTATGGTGTATGATAAATATGAGGTTAGTGTTTATGTTCCTACTAATATGTTTTTGTCAGAAGGTGATTCAATATCAAATGAGGAAATTTTGTGGGAATGGTATATTACAAAAAATAAATCTAATGACAAAGAGCCTTTGAAATGTTTATTTTTATTATCACTTATCGATTCTGAAATTGAGCTTAGGATACCCGCACAGTGTAATTTTCTCCCGTAGGTTCGGATATATCACGGTTGTTCGCGCATTTATTGACTTTTGCCATAGAATGCGCGTACAGGGGTTGTTTTAGCTTGAAATAATTTGTTATGTTTAAAGGATGTAAATTTCACGGATTACGTTGCAATATATCCGCGAGAACGGATTAATTAGTTAGTCTGATCAGTTTTAATAATAAATTTTCTTCAATGCAATTCAACGTGCAGAAAAAACGCCTCTTAGATATACAAAAAGAGATCTGTAAGGAATAAAAACGCCTCTGGGACACATCTTAATGCCTCTTGGACCCATAAAAGTGACTCTTTGTCAGGCAAAAAGGGGTCTGTAAGGTACAAAAACCACTCTGGAACACATCTTAACGGGTCTGGAACACATAAAAGTGACTCTTTGTCGGTAAAAATGCATAATGTTTAATTAAGTTTGAGGGTGTTCAAATAACTGTGTTTACTCCAATACTATTGTTCATCAGTAACTATTTTCAATCATAAATTATTAATCTTATTTTCACAGCTTTTTAATACATATCATATTATGGAACGTAATGTACTTGACGGGAGAAAACGAAGCAATATTAGCATTGGTTGTGAAGTAGAAATTGTACAAAAGCATCATCAGCGAACAGGTGAATTAACCGAAGGTTTTGTTTCAAGAATATTAACCAAGTCGGCCAACCATCCTCATGGTATCAAAGTTCAGCTTGAAACAGGCGAGGTGGGTAGAGTAAAAAATGTGATTGAAGAAGAATAGTGTTTTTTTATAATAGAGAATCATAGAATCACACGTGAGGACACGTGAGATAGCTAGAGGATACGTGCCATAGCAATTGAGGAACGAGCTATAAGATCGCACCAGCGTAAACATAAATAGAAGAAAGTTCTCTGTGTAACTCTGTGAGATACCTCTGAGTTCTCTGTGGGTAAGAAATTAAACTTTTTACCTCAGATTACGTTAGTTAATGGAATTTGAAAAACAGAACTTTAAATAAATGATAAGTAATTTTTGGAAGGATAACCAGGGGCCATTGTTTATGTTGGCTCCTATGGAAGATGTGACGGATACTTCTTTTCGTCAAACGGTGTTGGAGATTAGTGATCCTGAGCATTTGCATGTATTGTTTTGTGAGTTTATGAATACGGATGGTTTTTGTCATCCGGAAGGCAGAGAGCGAGTTGCACAACGATTAAGAATTAATGATAGTGAACAGCAACTTTTAAAGAAAACCAATACGGCTTTGGTTGCTCAAATATGGGGAACCAATCCTGAAAATTTCTATCAAACAGCAAAATATATTAGCGAGAATACCACATTTAATGGCATAGATATTAACATGGGCTGTCCCATGAAAAACATTATTAAAAAAGGAGCCTGTTCTGCATTGATTGATCAGCCTGATTTAGCCAAAGAAATTATTGAAGCCACCATTGAAGGATCGTCGCTTCCGGTAAGTGTAAAAACACGAATTGGAGTTAAAGAAGTGGTAACAGAAAAATGGATTTCGCATTTGCTGACTACCAATATTCAGGGACTTACAGTACATGGACGTGTTCAGAAAATGTTATCAACAGGTAAAGCTGATTGGAATGAAATAGCAAAAGCAAAACAGTTAGCCAAACAAATAAATAGCGATATCAAAATCATAGGTAATGGTGATGTGTTATCATTGCAACAAGGGTATGATTACGTTGATAAATATGATTTGGATGGTATTATGATTGGTCGGGGCATTTTTCATAATCCTTGGTTCTATAATAATTCAGAAGCACCTGAGGATGCCGAGATGAGGTTGAAAACTTTAATGCGTCATGCTCATTTATACAATGAAACTTGGCAGACAGAAAAGCCCTGGAACATTTTAAAACGATTTTTTAAGATATATACATCAGGATTGAGAGGTGCAGCAGCTTTACGAGAGGGTTTAATGCTAACCAAAAATATGGATGATTTAAATGAGGTTATTGAAAACTATTTTGCGGTAAATGTTTTAGAATAAGAGTAACCACGGAGATCACAAAAAGGTTATGCTTTTTCATTGAGATTCTTTGAATTTAAATTGGTACGAGTTACAAACTCGCACCAGCGTGAAGATATTATTTATTGAAATGGTACAAGTTGCAAACTTGCACCAGCGGAAGGAAAATACACTGTGTAAGCACTGGGGATTACCTCTGTTTGCTCTGTGGTAAAAAAATAATTTATAAAGAAAAAGCCACACCTGAAATCAAGTGTGGCTTTGTATTAAGGATTATTTAAAACTAGTATTCTGAGGTTTAAGAATTAGAAAGTAATACCTAATTCAATTTCAAATACGCTTAATTCAAGATCAATTTGCTGACCCGGATCAAGAGAATTAGGACCTTTAACGTTATTAGCAGGAGCATAGACTAATGCTAAGTTTAAGTCTTTACCTTTTGAACCAATTGTTTTTGTAGCTCCTAAAGTAATATGCTGATTATTTACAACTGAAGCTAAAATATTAAATAGTACTTCTGATTCTTGAATTGGTTCATCACCATAAGCGTAACCAGCTCTTAATGTAAGTGATTCAGAGGCATTATATTCGGTACCAATTTTAAATACAGTCATATCTTCCCATCCAAAACCCGGTCCGTTATCAGAGCCCATGGCATTTCCCTCAACTAATAGTTTATTAATGGAGTTACCTAAAGACTTTACTTCACTGAAGTTGATTTTTTGAACATCGAATAAAACTTTGAATTTATCACATACCTGGTAGTTTAAACCTGCTGTAATTATTGATGGAGCATCCATTTTACCTCCCTCTGCCAACAGACCAGCATATTCCGATAGTTTTCCGGCAAAAGTTCGCGACTGGTAGCTTACACCGAAGTTTAACCCTTTTAGTATTTCGCCCATGTAACCAATTTTAAAACCTGCACCGAAGTTGTAATCCATTCCGTTGTTGCTAAGGTGTTCCGGATCTTGTGACATGCCTCCAAATGAATATATTCCGGTTACCTCAAAAGTCTGGCACATTAATAAAGCAGATATACCAAAAGCATGTCTTTCGCCAATTTTTAAAGCGTAAGACGGTTCAAGGTATAACTGATTAAATGTAACAGAAGTGTTGTCGCTTGTAGGATCGTAAAAAGTTTGTGTAGGAAAATCGGCAGCAATACCAGTTCCATATACTGAAAGACCAAAAGCAGCATTTTCACTTAATCTCCAGTTAGCACCCAAATTTGGAACTAATTTTAAATCTACATCACTTTCTACTTTACCCTGAACTAAAGGAAGCATTCCTTGTCCACTTGGAGCTCCGGTTACCGTATAGCTTGTTGAAGGGAATAAGAAGGTTAAAGATGCTGTGTATTGTTTATCTAAAAAGGCTCTACCAGCAGGGTTGTTGCCAACAATAGATGCTCTGTAATATGCGGCACCTACACCACCCATTCCTTTGCTAACAGTTCCATATCCTAACATATGGTATCCATCAATTGCTTTTACTGAAGTAACCACTAATAAACAAAGTGTAATCAAAAAAAGACGGTTAAGTTTTTTCATCATTAAAAAATTGTGTGTAATTGTTATTATATCAAGTTTATATTCATTTATGCTTCATAGAATAAGTTGATTAATGGTTAAAAGCAGATCATACTACGCATGTTTTACATAATGGTTTCGTTTATAAAACATATAATAAAAGAATTTAACTATAACTTGATGATAATTAGAATGATATTATGTGTAATAAAAATTAATATTAGAATGGTCTTATACTAATTTGATTAGTTTGGTTAAACGTTCTATCAAAAGTTTGAAGTAGGATAAAAAAAACTCCACCACAATCTGTTTATCTAATCCCTGATAATTGCTATAGATTGTGATGGAGGTGAGGGGTGAGAGTGATCTCTTGGTTATGAATAGGGAAATGTTAGCGAATGATTATTTTGTTTGTAGTTACCTGATTGTTTTGGGAAACTTTAAAAATATATATCCCGGTTTTAATTTGGCTGATATTAATCTGGTTACTATTTAATAATTTTTGCTCCAGTACTTTTGTTCCATCTAATGAAAACAATTCTAGGCTAATGGGCATATGGTTATTGTTACTTTCTATCCATAAAATGTCATTTGCCGGATTAGGAAATACTTTTAATTCGTCTAATTCCATTTTAGGCGTATCTGTGCTTGTATCATCATTATTATAAAAGAATTTCAATTTACGATAAGGAATATAAGGATCGTTATTTAGGCCTTTATCCGATAGGGTACTTGTAGTTGTTTTATGATGAAAGTAAAATGGTTTAAACGAAATTGTATTATATGGAAGTAATAACTCATCAAAAGTGTATGAATAATCAAACTTACTTGAATTATTAGCTATAACAGACCATTGGGTATCACTAATAGCTCTTGAAACTTCACTGTAGGATGAGTATTCATCGTTGTTATTATAACTAAAACCCCGTCTACTTATTAATTTAAGATCATCATCAGCATCGTACCATTGGTAATAAGAGATGGTATGTAACAGCCATTTTATATTATCATACAAGTACCAATATCTTTCATTTAGTTTCCACTGATTATCCTGATCAATCCATTTATTAATGTAGTGGAGTTTATTGTTAATATATTCGTATGTAGTTTTTTTCCTGACTATCCAACTTGTGTTTTCATCATCATAATCATAGAATAACTCAGTATCAATTTTTTCATCTGAGGTGTAAATGTATTTGCTTTTTGTATGTTTTTGCCACACGCTTGTTTCACTATCCCAAATATATTCAATTGATTCATCAAGCAGGTTGTCATTGATATAGCTATACGTTTGTTTTATTTCGTTCGTCCAATTGTTATTGATAAAAATTGATGTTACAGAACTTAACATGCGGGCAGGAGAATCATAATAATATTCTTCTTTAATTTGATTTTTCCACTCACCATTTATTTCATTCCATACCATTAGTTTGTATGTTGATATATCATTGTTTTGGTAAGTGTATTCATCTTTCAAATACTGTTTATCCCATTCCTTAGTTAACGCATTGTAGTTATATTCAACGATACTGTCTAGTCGGTTTTTTATGTTGTCAGAGGATGGCGATTCAGATGAAATATTTAAATAAGCAGAATGACGCTTTAGTTTAGCGTGTGTTTTCAATTGATTGATATCTTGCGATTTCAGATAAGTGCATAAAAGCACGATCAAAGAGGTGATAATTACTTTTTTTACCATTTTGCGCTATCAATTGTTAATTCAATAGCAAAACAAAACAATAAAATGATTACCCAAGTTATCCTGAGATAAGTTGGGTAAGTTTATATAGAAGATTACAATTTAAACAACCGTTTTTCTTTACTGTATTGTTGGGGAGTCATGTTTAAATAGCTGGCAATATATTTATCCGGAGTACCCTCTAAAATATAGTTTGAGCGAATTACGGTTTCGTGAAATAAACGAAATCTTTTTTGAGGATTACGATATTGCAACAATAGCATTCGGTTTTCCCTGTCCAGCAAAATATTTTCGTGGATTTTATAAAGTAAGTAACTCACCTGGTAATATTCCTGAGCCAGTAATTCCATATCTTTTTTCTCAAGATATATGATTTCAACATCAGTAATTGCTTCGTGAATTTCAAGAGAAGGACTTGCTTCAATGTAGCTTTTTAAACTGTTGAAAGGTAAACCCAGTGGTGTTAAGTTGGTGGTGATTGCAACATCGTCATCAAAAATATACTGATGCACAATACCTTTAATAACAAGACTTGATTTGGTTTCAATTTCGCCGGCACGTAAAATAGGCTCTCCTTTTAAAAATTGTTTTTTCTTTAAAAAAGAGCACATCTTATTAAATATTTCAGTTTCTAATGTAGCAGAAGAACTGAAAAAATGGTGTAATGCCTTAAAATCTGACTCTTCAACCTTCATTGATTAATGATTTTTAATGTTAAGATTGGAATGATGATTCTATGGCACAATTATAATAAAATAGATTTATGCATACCTTATTTTCGACCAAATACATATGGTTGAATAGAGGTTACTTAACCGAAACCTCTACTCTGAATTCCGGATTATTCAATTCTGCTGGCATGTTGTTGAAATCTATATTGAGTAGTTTAATTGATGTAGGGTTACATGCCTTTGTTTCTAACATATAAGCTTTTAGTAAATTATTACGTTTGGTGTATAAATCATTAAAAGCCAACTGAAGTTCTTCTTTTGGTACAATTTTTAAGCACTGTTCCTCTACTGATAATGTGGTTTCATCAGGTAAAAGTTTAGCTAAGTAAAGTTTGAATTTTTCATCTTTATCCTGAACTTTTTGCCAGTCCGTTATTTTTAAGGAAGGTTTTTCAGTGATGTATTGCGATTTAACTCTTTTAACAGCCAGTTGTTCCATTTCTTCTCTCATAACTACTTCCTGGCGAAAAGAAAAAATGAGCTCTTCTTTCTTGGTAAGTATTTCTGCAATTTTATCCAATACTTTTCTCTGGTTATCAGATATGGAGTCCTGCGTATATTCAAAAGGAACCATTTCTAATTCTTCCGGTTGTGTTCCTACCAAACGAGCTAAGCTTCCAAATGGTTGCGTGGCTGTTTTAGTAATAAACTTGCCAAATGTTTTCCAAATTACCGGACCAGCTTTAAAACCTGGCTCTGAAGGATTTCCTGTTACAGGTAATTCAAATTCCACATTGTCCTGAGCATCTTTTATTAAATAAAGAGCAAGTTTAACAGGAAGCTTAGATGCAGTTGAATCCTTAGTTCTTTTACCAAATTCCATTTGTTTAACCAAAAGGTGATTGTTATTAGCCAGCTTTTGTGGATTCATTTTAATATCAGCATCATAATTAAATAAACCTGAAACAATAGGATAGGCAAGGTAATATTCTGTATAGGGAGAAAAACTATGTAAATCTAAATTAGTGATGGCGCCATCATAAAAGAAATTTAGCGGATTTTGAATGCTAAAATGTGATTCGCCTGAAAACTGACCTTCGTTATTGAACTTCATACTCCAATTAACAGGAATGGCATCGTTTTGCTCTGTTATAGTATTTAGGTTAACATCAATATTTTTAATGTTATAACTGAAGGCTCTGTTTAATGTGTTGTCAGTAAAAGCAATTAATCCATTTGTTACGGATACTGTGTCAATACGGTAAAATAATGAGGATGGATTGGCCGATGGTGCAGCTGAGGAATCTTCTTGAGCTGTTTCTAAAGTATCAGAAAGAACAGGATCAAAAAAGTATTCCCAATTACTTTTATCCTTATTTAAGATGGCAGAAATTTCCGGACTATCTACAGAAATTTTGTTAATGATATATCGTGATTTTGCTAAATCAATGGAATCTAACTTTGTATATAATTGATGGGCGCTAAAAATACTTGCTCTATTATGATCAATCATACTAAAACTATCAACAGCTACAGTACCAGTTACTAATATTTTGTCTGTTTGTTCAATGCTTCCTTTAATTTTAATGTCGGTCTGAAGTAAGCCATTGAATGAATCAATATTCATGTAATCCTTTAAATAGTTAGTAAAGGCATTTAGCTGAATATCTGTAGTTGCAAAGTTTACATTATATTCTGCTTTTTGTTGGTTTATTTCGGCATCCACTTTTACACGACCATTCTTTCCAATTGAAAATTGAACTCCCATTTCACTGCTTTTACTATCCCACGCAATCAATGGTAAATTTAAATTCAGGTCGTCAAAGTTTAAAAGATTATCAATTTGTTGATCGTAATAGTGAAACTCCCCTTTTTGTAAATCTATATTTCTGATGGAAAATTTTACGTTTTCATTTTCTTCAACTTGAAGTGTATCTGCATTTTCTTCAATATGAATTGTGTCTGCCGGTGGAATTAAATCGTCGAAATTAAACTGAGTTCCGTTTTGCTTTACAAAAACATATGGATTAACCAATCTGATTTGAGATACTGCATATTCATTTGAAAGCATTTTCCAAGGATCATAATTTACTAGTAACTCCTTAAAATATACAAAAGTATCTCTTTTATTTTCCTCAAAAAGAGTAAAGTCACGTGCAGTTAATTGAACTTTAAAATAGTTGATATGAAGTTCTTTCAAATCGAGTTTACGACCAACCAATTCTTCACTATTTTTTATCAGGTAGTTTTTAATGATGGTTGAAAGAAAAAATAGTGCTAAAAAAATAACGAGGCTTACTCCGCCTATGATATAATATCTTTTTTTGATGTTCATACTGAAAATACGTGGATATAAAACAAGTAAACAAAATAAACGAAAATTTTATAGTTCCACGTAATAATCAGTATAAATAACGTTAATCAGATTTTGAATTCACCAGTTGATATTTAATGCTTAATAGTAAATCGATCAAATCCGTATGGTGTTATATCGTGAATCATACAGTCAAAAACTTCGGAAAATCTTGGTCCTTTTTTACAATCGGTTATAAAAATTCCTAAGCTACTTCTTTCTCCTTCGGCATCAATTTCAACTTCTCCTCCAGGTAAATTCCTTACGTATCCTTTAATTCCGTGTTGTTTGGCTTGGTCTTGTACATAATATCTATATCCCACACCCTGAACTCTTCCACTTACAATAATTTTCACCCTTCTCATAGCTATACATTTTACCTTACAATTTACAGTTTAGAGTGGTTTAATAAAAGGATTTTTGCTAAAATGATTGTAAAAAATTTGCAATAGCAATATCTGCCGGAAGCCATTGTAGTTTTAGTAAATCCGGTTTTGAAAACCATTCAATAGTTGAGTGTTCTATAGGTTTTGGAATGCCAGATTTTATTGAGCAAATGAATGGTAGTAATTCTATGTGTTTGTCAGAAAACTGATGCGAAAAGCTGGGTAACTGATGGTTAATTTCTATGGTACAATCCAATTCTTCTTGTATCTCACGAATTAAACAATCTTCAGGTAACTCATCATCTTCTATTTTGCCTCCGGGAAATTCCCAATAACCACTATGAGGCATTGTATTGCTTCGCTTTGCTGCAAGTATTTTAGTGTTGCTAACTATTATAGCACAGGTAACTTTTATAATCATATTTGTAAATCAGTTGATTGAATTTTACATCGACAAAAATATCCTTATTTTTATTTTTCAAATACAACACTGCATTTTATGAATAAAATTGTTCCTGAAAAATGGATTCAAACCAAAGTTACGCTCGGTTTTATTATCATCATAGCTATAGCCATTGTAATTTTTACCATTGGTTATTTTTCTGTAGCCTCCATCATAAAAGTTCAAAACGAAAATGTAACAAATGAGGAGGAATTTACTTACCTGAATCAGCTCATTTTTGAAATTATTGAGACAGAAGGAGTAAGCAGGGTATATGGTGTAACCGGGAATGAAGAATATAAAACACAATACGAACAACATCATGACTCCGTACTTAGTATCATCTCATATTTACCTAAGCTGTTTACGGATACAAGTTCGGTTAATAGCATTGCCGAAGTAAAACGATCGTATTTAAAAAAGAAGGAGTTGATGGATCAATTGGTGCAAATTAATATCATCAACCTTCATCGTACTTCAGCCGAAAGTTTGTTGGAGTCAATTCCGGATTCACTAAATTACCAGGTTACAGAGTACACCTATACAACAGTTAAGGTAGATTCCTTAGAAGAAAATTCAAATTTAGCTGATGATAAGGAACCTGATGAGGAAAGGCGAAAAGGATTTTTAAAACGAATGAGTGATTTTTTAAGTGGCAAAAAGAAAAAAGAAATAGCTCAGGAAATAGCGCCAACAATTAGTCAGCAGGTTGATTCAACAGTTAAAAAGCGGGTTCGAACAGATCAAAATATTAAGCAGATTAAAACGCAACTACAAAAGGCTAGTGAGCAAGATGAATTATTTAACCGAAAGCTTCAACGACATGAAAATGATTTGATTCAGCTTGATAGAATTTTAACAGAGCAAATTAAGTCTATTGTTAATAATCTTCAGAATATTTCTGTTCAGAAAAACGTAAGGAGGAGGGCTGAAATGGAATCCATGCGCAGTAGCTTTTTAGATAGGGTTTTGTTGTTGGTAAGTTCTGCAATTTCGTTAATGTTGATTTTTATTTACTGGATTAGCCGAGATATTACTAAGAGTCAAAAAATGAATGATGATATTATCAGGGCTAAAGAAAGAGTGGATAGATTGCTAAAAGTAAAAGAACAGTTTGTTGCTCACATGAGTCATGAAATCAGAACTCCCTTAACTGCAATTATTGGATTTTCCGAACAATTATCAATGCTGAAGTTAGGAGGTCAGCAAAAAGATATTTTGGAAAGAATTAAATTGTCAGCAGAGCATCTGATTGGTTTAATCAATAATATTCTTGACTTTTCTAGTCTTGAGTCTGGTAAAGTTGAGTTTTTTAAAGATCAGATTGATGCTGAAATTATGATGGAGGAATTACACCATTTGTTCGACTTAAAGGCCCATGAAAAAGGAATTGAGTTTGGTTACGAAGTGGATGATCAATTAGTTGCTTTTGAATCAGATTCATTAAGACTAAAGCAAGTGTTGATTAATTTAATTGGGAATGCTTTAAAGTTTACGCATGAAGGATATGTTAAATATGGAGTAGAACTTAAAAAGGATAAACTTGTATTTACAGTTTCTGACTCTGGTATTGGAATACCTAAGGAAAAGCAAAAGAGTATTTTTAAAATGTTTAATCAGGTAAATATTAGTCTCTCACGAAAATATGCTGGTACTGGATTGGGTTTGTCTATTAGCAGGCAAATTATAGAAGCTATGGGAGGTTCTATAAGCATACAAAGTAAAATGGATGAGGGCAGTACATTTAAATTCGACATTCCTTATGTTCCGGGAAGACAACTTCCTAAATCATCAATAAATGAACTTGCTTATAGTTTTAATGATAAGAGTATTTTGGCTATTGATGATGATGAAATGATATGTCAGGTAATAGATGGAATATTACATCATAAGTGTAAGAAACTAGATGTTAATTCTTCGGTAGAAATGGCTTTAAAGGCTTTGGATCATAATGAGTATAACTTGTTGATGATTGATTTACATATGCCTCAAATAGATGGATTGCAATTAATGAAGATTATCCGTGAAGAAAAAAATATTGATACTCCAATTTTATTTTTAACCGCCGATATGGTAAATGCTGAGTTAAAGAAAGCGCATGATAACAAAAGTGTATGGATTATGGCAAAGCCATTTACCCATAATCAGATTATGGAAAAGTTAGCTGAAATATTTAGTTTCATAGATAAGAATAGCCAAGTCGAAGAATCAAAAAAAGAATCATTACCAAATAATAATGTAAACAAGATGGAACGTAAGGAAATCAATCAACAATTTGATCTTGATGGTGTAAAGTCGTTCACCGGAGATGATAAGGCATTTTTAGATTCGATTATTCAAACATTTATTGAAAATGCGGATGTTGGTATTCAGGATACAGAAGATGCCATTGCTAATTTTGATCATCATCAAATTGCAGAAAGAGCGCATAAAATGTTGACTGGTTTCAGGCAATTTAAAATAGAACAAGGAATTCAGATATTATCACAAATAGAAAGTACTAGGGATACAAACCTTAAACAGGAAGAATTGAAAAACTTGTTGTCTGATTTAAAAATTTTATGGGAGCCTATAAAAAAAGAACTTCAGAAGATTATGGATTAATATCAATACTATAAAATTATAGATCAATTCTGTATCGATGAATTTTATTATAAAGTGTTTTTCTATCAATTCCCAGAATGCGAGCCGTCTTAGCTTTGTTGTATCTGGTTTTTTCCAGAGTTTCTATGATCAGTTCTTTTTCGGATTTTTCTTTAACCTCTTTTAGTTGAATCGGATCTGATGCCGCAGTTGATTGTATTGGTTGTTGAATTTCATTTGGTAAATTACTAATTGTAATTTCATCACCCTTGCAAAGTAATACGGCTCTTCTGATAACATTACGCAACTCCCTTAGGTTGCCGGGCCACTCGTATTGCTGAAATATATCTTTAACAGCACTGCTAATGATAATATTTTGTTTATTAAATTCCTGCAAAGCAAAATCCAAAAACTTATATCCGTAAAACAAAATATCTTCTTTACGATCTTTTAAGGGTAAAATATGAATGGAAAATTCGTTTAGACGATGGTAAAGGTCTTCGCGGAATTTACCACTAAATGATGAATCTCTTAGGTTTTCGTTAGTTGCTGCAATAATTCTGCATGAAATAGGATACTCCTCATTAGCACCAAGTCTTCTGGCTTTTCGTTCCTGAATAGCTCTTAAAAGCTTAACCTGAACATCATAACTCAAGTTACCTATTTCATCTAAAAAGATGGTTCCGTTTTTTACCATTTCAAAATGACCAACCTTATCTTCCAGAGCTCCGGTAAACGATCCTTTTTTATGGCCAAATAATTCACTGGATGCAATGTCAGAATGTAGCGCACCACAATCCACTGCAATAAAAGGCTCTTTGTTTCTAGTACTTAGTTCGTGTATTCGCTGGGCAACAAATTCTTTACCAACACCACTTTCTCCAAGTATTAAAACCGAAAGTTCAGTAGGTGCAATTAGTTCTATTTGTTGATCCGTTTCTAAAGAATATCGGCTTATGCCTTTTATGTATTCTCTTTTTGAACTTGTTTTTTTCGCTTTAGGTTTTGGACTGGTTTTTTCAAAAGCCCTGTTGATTACATGAAGTAGTTCATCAGGATTAATTGGCTTGGTTACGTATTCAAAGGCGCCTAATTTTATGGCATTAACTGCCACTCGGATATCTGAATAGGCAGTAATTAATACCACCGGAGTATTCGTGTTTTTCTTTTTAACTATTGGTAAAAGTTCTAATCCCGTGGCATTATCTAAACGATAGTCTGTTAAAACAAGATCAAACTCTTGATCAGAAATAAGATTTTGTGCATTGCGAAATGTACTGGCATAGGTAGTTTTGAAGCCTTTTCTTTTCAAAAAACCTTCAATCATTATTCCAAAAGAAGTATCGTCATCAACAATTAATATGTTAAACATAAGGCAAGCTCAATTTTGCTTAAAAGAATATAAAGTTTATAAATACTCAATAGTCATTATTGTTCAAAGATATGTCATTAAAGTCAAAATGAATATTGGTAATCAATTTTTATATGCAAAAAGGCATAAAAAAAGCGGGTCAACGTTTTGACCCGCAGCCTAGAACTACATTTAACTATATATGGTAACAATAGTCTAGAGTTAGTGGTATCCTTTGTGTTGTGTGTTGTGTGTTGTGTTGTTGATACCTTAACCGTATGTGATATGAGAAACTTTTACTTATTTTTCATATATGGTGTAACTTTTTAATTCTTTATGCTTTAGGTGTGACGAGTGAATTGAAGCACCCTTTAGTAAAACAATCCCTATTAATAAAAATAAAGATGTAATCATTAGAGCCATTAACCTGTTGCAAACTGTAGAATTCATTTTGTTTATTTCTAGTTACGCTTCTGTTATTGTCAAAATTATGCCACATTTTATTGTTGGAGACATGGATGTTTGTAAATGGCACAATAACAGGAGGCTATAGTTTTTAGTGAGCATTTGAAAATAGTGAATCCCTTATTGGAGTGTAGAAAAAAATCCACACAATGCGGCTACGTAGTGGGGAGTTTTGATCAGTTAAAAGGTGTAATTGGAATGAATATTTATTATTAATTTGTATCTGATTTTAATGAATGTAAATTTTTGAGTAGATGTTAGTGAATTCACATACGCATAATTTAAATTCTGAAGGATTTTCTGTTGTTAATATTTATCCATGGGATCAATTACCTGATTTGTCAGAACGACAATTTTTGTCATGTGGTATTCATCCCTGGCATATTAATAATATTCACTTAGACGATGCTTTTGCTCAATTGAAAAATCTTTGTGATCAACAGTTGATAAATGCGATAGGAGAATGTGGGTTGGATAAAAATATTAGTGATATTCCAAAGCAGGAAGTCATTTTTCAGCAACATATTGAATTATCCGAACACTATCAATTACCTCTTATCATTCATTCAGTAAAAAGTCATCATTTAATATTAAACTACCGTAAAAAAACGAAATCTATACAGCCATGGCTCATACATGGTTTTAATGGATCGTTAGAGACAGTGGAACAATTTATAAAACAAAATATTTTTATTTCTTTGGGGCCAAATTTATTTAGGAACACAGAAAAAGCCAGGCTTTTAATAAACCGAATCAATATGGATTTTGTTTTGTTGGAAACGGATGATACTGACATGGATATAAAAGATATATATGTAAAAGCTAAGGATCTGCTGAGTATTTCTGAAAATGAGTTAGAGAATAAATTAATGTTGAATTTTAAAAGGGTTTATAAGGAAGGATGGATTGGCTAGAACGTACAGAGTTGCTTTTAGGAAAGAATAAATTGGAAGAGCTTTCGAATAAGCATGTTTTGGTAGTGGGATTAGGAGGCGTTGGTGCTTACGCAGCTGAATTAATTGCCAGGGCCGGAGTTGGTAAAATGACAATTGTTGATGGTGATATTATTAATGAAAGTAATAGAAACAGACAACTACCTGCATTGATTAGTACTTTAGGTAAATCGAAGGCTGATGTGATGGGACAGAGGTTGAAAGACATTAATAGTGATTTGAAGGTAAATGTCATTGAGAGTTTTGTGGACGAGGAGGGATTTAAAACTTTAATGGTAAATACTTTTGACTACGTAGTTGATGCTATTGACACTTTAACGCCTAAGGTGGCATTGATTAAGGAGGCTTTTGAAAATCAAATTCCAATTGTTTCTTCAATGGGAGCTGGTGGAAAATTTGATCCCTCCAAGGTTGAAATATGTGATATTAGTAAATCTAAATATTGTAATTTAGCTCGAATGGTACGTAAGCGATTGCATAAATTTGGAATCCGTAAAGGAATACCTGTTGTTTATTCATACGAAGGAGTTCTTAAAGAATATATTATTAAAACAGAAGGAGAGCGCAACAAAAAAACAACAGTTGGAACCATCTCATACATGCCTCCAATATTTGGATGTTTTATTGCAAGTAAAGTGATTCGCGATTTAGTTGATGATAATAAATAATAAACGAAACAAGCTGTCAAATTCTGACAGCTTGTTTTGTTTTTATTCATGTATTTTCTTGAGGAGCCATGCTATATTTTGGGCTAACTTACTAACCGTTCTTTGGGCTTCTTCATCTTTTTGATAGTCATCGATTGCTGCAGCTTTTGATACATTCCAGTATGTTGATCCTGGAACAATCATATCACTCATTAAATAGAAATGATTGATAGAGTCAAAGGTATTTAATGCTCCTGCTCTTCTGGCTACAGCAACAGCCGCTCCAATTTTTTTGGATAAAGCCATATCATTGGCACGAGCCACAACACCACATCTGTCAATTAAAGCTTTAAGCTCTGGAGTTAGGTCTGCAAAGTAAGTCGGAGACCCTATAATTATGGCATCTGCTTTCAGCATTTTTTCAATTACAGGAGTTAATGCATCGTTAATTACGCATTTATTATTTTTAAGTTGACCGCACTTTCTACATGCAGTACATCCTCTAATTACTTCTCCACCTATATTTACAATTTCGGTATTAATACCTTGTTCTTCTAATACCTGAGCCGTAATTTTAAGCAACCCCTTTGTGTTGCCATTTTTACGAGGACTACCGTTTATTAATATTGCTTGCATATTGATTATGTTTGCTGCAAAAGTAAATACTTTACAATAATTAGACTTCGTATATGACTCAAAAAATCAAGTAAAAATCCACAAAATGTTAAGAATATAACAAAATGTGATATTTGTGTTTTAATTGTTAGCTTTCTTGAGAATATAAAATTATTGTCTTAATTTTGTATCGCTTAACGTATATAATATTGGTTTATATAAGGATTTATTAAAAATCTTTTCTTTATGAAAGTATTAAAATTTGGTGGAACATCTGTAGGAACCGCCGAGCGGATGAAAGAAGTCGCAGGTTTAGTTTGTGATGGAGAACAAAAAATTGTTGTATTATCTGCTATGTCAGGAACAACAAATTGTTTAGTTGAGATAGCAAACTATTTGTATAAGAAAAATAATGATGGTGCAAATGAGCTAATCAATGAATTAGAGCAAAAATACTACGAAGAAGTAGATGCGCTTTACACCTCTGAAGAATATAAACAGAAGGGTAAAGAATTGATAGAGTCGCATTTTGACTATATTAAATCTTTTACAATAGATGTATTTACCAATTTTGAAGAAAAGGCTATTCTTGCTCAAGGTGAATTAATTTCTACAGCAATGTTTCAGTTTTATCTTGAAGAAATAGGTAAAAATTCTACATTGATTGCTGCATTAGATTTTATGCGAATTGATAAACATAATGAGCCAGATACTATTTATATCAAAGAAAACAGTTTAAAAGTATTAGCTGACAATTCTGGGTTCGATATATATGTTACTCAGGGATATATTTGCCGAAATGCCTTTGGTGAAGTTGATAACCTACAACGTGGAGGTAGTGATTTTACAGCAAGTTTAATTGGAGCTGCCATAAATGCTGATGAAATTCAAATATGGACAGACATTGATGGAATGCACAATAACGATCCTCGCTTTGTTGAGAATACCCATTCTGTAGCAAACCTATCATTTGATGAGGCTGCAGAGTTGGCTTATTTTGGAGCTAAAATTTTGCATCCAACAAGTGTACTTCCAGCAAAACTCTCAAATGTTCCAGTACGATTATTAAATACTATGGAGCCTAAAGCTCCGGGAACACTGATTTCATCTGCTCAGGAGAAAGACCGAATAGCTGCAGTTGCTGCCAAAGATGATATTACAGCAATTAAAATAAAGTCGGGCAGGATGCTTTTAGCATATGGTTTCTTACGTAAGGTTTTTGAAATATTTGAAACCTATAAAACGCCTATCGATATGATTTCAACTTCAGAGGTTGGTGTTTCTGTTACAATTGACAATAGTAAGCATTTGGATGATATTGTTGATGACCTGAAAAAGTTTGGAACCGTTGATGTAGATGGTGAACAAGTAATTATTTGTGTTGTTGGAGATTTAGTTGCTGATAATATTGGTTATGCCAACAAAATATTTGAAGCATTAAAAGGTATTCCTATTCGTATGATTTCGTACGGAGGAAGTAACTACAATGTATCTATTTTAGTAGATAAAAAGTATAAAAAAGATGCGCTTAATGCGTTAAGTGATAAATTGTTTTAAGGATTAGATTATAATGACAAATCATTTTCCGGTTGAGAAACTACAAAATATAGAAACTCCGTTTTATTATTATAACATGGAGTTGCTTGAACAAACGCTTCAAGTTATTAAAGAAGAGTCGTCAAAGTATGGTTATCATATTCACTATGCTGTAAAGGCTAATGCTAATAAAAGAATTTTGGAAACCATTAATTCTTTTGGCTTAGGTGCGGATTGTGTAAGTGGAAATGAAGTTTCAGCATCGTTGGATGCAGGTTTTCCCGCTGAAAAAGTAGTTTTTGCAGGCGTTGGAAAATCTGATAAAGAAATCATTACAGGCTTAAAAAATAATATAGGCTGTTTTAATGTTGAGTCAATTCCTGAATTGGAGGTAATTAATGAACTTGCTGAGAAGGAAGGTGTAATCGCAGATGTTGCATTAAGAATTAATCCTAATGTTAAGGCTAACACCCATCACTATATAACTACAGGACTTGAAGAAAATAAGTTTGGAATTTATATCTGGGACCTTGAAAAGGTAATGGATAAAATTGAAGAACTTAATAATGTAAATTTTAAAGGTATTCATTTTCATATAGGTTCTCAGATTAATGATCTGGATTCGTTCAAACAACTTTGTACCAGAGTTAATGAGTTACAGGAGTTGTTTGAAAAAAGAAGAGCAATACCTCAAATTGTAAATGTAGGTGGTGGGTTAGGCGTTGATTATGAAAATCCGGATGAAAATCCAATGCCTGACTTTAAAGCTTTCTTTAAAATATTCGATGAGTTTTTGGAATTAAAAGAAGGACAAGAAGTTCACTTTGAATTAGGTCGTTCTGTAGTATGTCAATGTGGATCATTGATTTCAAGAGTGATTTATGTAAAAGAAGGTGTTAATACAAACTTTGCTATTGTTGATGCAGGAATGAGCGATTTAATTCGTCCAGCCTTGTATCAGGCGTATCATAAAATTCAAAATCTTACATCAAGCGGAGAAGAAGAAAAGTATGATGTTGTAGGACCTATATGTGAATCATCAGATTGCTTTGGTAAAGCTGTGGTTCTTCCTACTACTCAGCGTGGTGATTTAATATGTATCCGTTCTGCAGGAGCATATGGAGAGATAATGGCAAATCAATACAACTTAAGAGCGCTGCCAAAAGGTTTTTATTCGAGCGATTTATAGTTATCTTTGTAACACTATTGATAATAATATAGAGGTGTGTCTTTGGGCACACCTTTTTTAGTACATATAAATTAAATAAAGATGTTTTATACATTGTTTATTAATGTTGGTAGTCTGTTTTTAATGATGTTACCAGGTTACATCCTGATTCGTAAGAACATACTTAGTGCAGGAGCATTGAAAGATTTTAGTCAGGTAATTGTAAAAGTATTTTACCCGTGCCTTATTTTTAGTTCAATGACCCGGAATTATTCACTTGAGCAAGTAATGGATTCATGGCAGTTGCCTGTAGCAGCTTTTTTTATTCTTTTTGTAGGCTACCTTATTGGATTAATATACAATGGTTTTTTTGGTAAGGGAGATGTCGAACATAAAAAAAGTATGTTGTATCAATTTACCATCAATAATTACTCCTTTCTTCCTTTAGCCATAATTGCAAAACTTTACGATGAGCAACATATGGCTGCGCTTATCCTTTCTACTTTGGGATCAGAAATTACTGTGTGGACCTTAGGTATGGCTATTTTAAATAAAAGGGAAAAAGGATTTAATATTAAGAATTTAAAGCATTTGTTATCAGCACCTCTAATGAGTATCTATTTTTCATTAATTGTAATGATTGTATTTTCTCAGTTTCATACCTCTATAGGTGCTTTGATTGAAAAGTATTCTACAATAAAATATATTAATTCGACTATTTACGATTTAGGACAGGCAACCATTCCATTGTCATTAATTATGACAGGAGGGAGAATGGGGAAAATTAAGTTTGGAGATCTAAAATCAAAGGATATATGGATTGTTACGTTGTTCAGGATGGTTATTATTCCATTTGCGGCCATTTTAATGATTAAAATGCTATTTCCTGACCATCCATATCAAAATGTAATGTTAATTGTTTGTGTGATGCCTAATGCCATTGCAAGCTTGGTTCTGGGAGAACTGTATGGGGGAGATCAAAACTTGTTAAGCGGAACGGTATTAATAAGCCATATTGTTTCTTTAGGTATGATTCCTTTGTGGTTAATGTTTTTGATATAGGGTAAGTTCATATTTCGTAAACTTAATGATATAAAATGAAGAAGGAGCTATATAAATAATAATAAATAGCTCCTTCTTTTTGTAATATGATAGTGTCTTCTAGTTCTTAAGCTTTTCAAGTTCACTGTGGATTCTGCTCCATCTGTCATCTTCCATTTTTGGTCCAACAACTTCAATAACATTACCAGAAAGTAGCGCTCCAATTTGTCCGCACTTATCAATCGGCAAAAAGTTTACTAACCCATATAAAAAGCCGGCAGCGTATAAATCGCCTGCACCAGTTGTATCAATGCTATTTGCTGGAATTACTCCAACTTCAAAAGTGGTTTCAAAGTGTTTGATGATTGAACCTTTACTTCCAAGTTTCAGAACCGCAATGTTACAGTCTTTAGCCATTACTTCTAAGGCTTCTTTTTCTTCTTTTTTGGTAAAAGCTTTGGCTTCTTCTTCGTTTGCGAATAAAATATCCACGTATTTAGCTACCATATCTTTTAAAAAGGCGTGGTTATCTTCTACCACATTAAAGCTAGCTAAGTCTAAAGAAACAATTAATTTGGCCTCTTTGGCGCATTTTAAGGCTTTTTCAATTAAAGGTTGGTTATATACCAGGTAACCTTCAATATGAAAGTGTGTATAGCCATGAAATAAATCTTCAACAATATCATCAGGACTTAATTCAACTGCAGCACCTAAAAAGGTAGCAAAAGTTCTTTCTGAGTCAGGGCTAATTAATGCAATTGCTTTTCCAGACTGGTTGTCGCTGGTTAATAATTTAGGTTCAATATTATTTGAACTCATATCTTTTTTAAAGAATTCCCCCAGATCATCGTTTCCAACTTTTCCCAAAAAACCAGTTTGAACCCCTAAACATGATAATCCATGAATGGTGTTTGCAGCAGAACCACCTGATGCTTGTTCTGTTTTTAAATGTGAAATATGTTCTAATACTTTAGATGAAGTTTCTGCGTCTACTAATTGCATACTTCCTTTAGGGAAATTCAATCTTTGCAACAATTCATCATCTTCCATTCTTGTAAGGATATCAACCAGTGCATTTCCCATTCCTAGAACTTTGCTCATAATCAGCTATTTAATATTTTAAGTGAAAAATTTTTATTTTTTTTTTTACAAAGATATTGCATATTTTTAAATTTCCTCTTACTTTCGCAGCGCATTTGTGAAAAACACATCTTGAAACGACAGGGTGAAACAGATGAAAATTTTGAAAAGGAATAAATAATACTCCTCCTTAGCTCAGCTGGTTAGAGCACCTGACTGTTAATCAGGGGGTCCTAGGTTCAAGTCCTAGAGGGGGAGCATTTTTAAAATATAAGTTACAAAAGTGACTCTCATTCCTCCTTAGCTCAGCTGGTTAGAGCACCTGACTGTTAATCAGGGGGTCCTAGGTTCAAGTCCTAGAGGGGGAGCATTTTTAAAATTCAAGTTACAAAAGTAACACTTATTCCTCCTTAGCTCAGCTGGTTAGAGCACCTGACTGTTAATCAGGGGGTCCTAGGTTCAAGTCCTAGAGGGGGAGCAGAAAAGAGATCTGATTTATTTCGGGTCTCTTTTTTTTGTTTATGAATGTTCCAAAATATCTTCGATATTAATTATCTTTTGTGTTTTAGTATTACTTTCAGAAAAAATACCGGATTGAAAAATGCGAACTTTCGAATTTAATAGAAACAAGTATGGCAAGGAATTATTAATTGATTGTTTAAGTATTAAAAAAATCTCAGCCTTAAGTACTTCTTTAAAAGAAATGCATACTACTTCTTTCTATGAAGTATATTTTTTTACAGATGTTCAGGGTGCTGTATTGATAGATAATAAAAAGCACGAAATAAATGGGGCTTGTATTGTTTTGTTACCTCCACTTGTCGCCCGGCAATGGGATATCTCCTTTAATAAGGATTCATATGTTGTATTTTTTGAAGAGGAAATTTTTGAATACACCTTAAAAGATGCTTTCTTTTTGTACAGGTTACAGTGTTTTAATTTTAATAGTTTGCATCCTGTTTTACCAGTAAAGGAATCTGAGTGTAACAATTATTATTTTCTTATTGAAAAAATTATGTATGAAATTTCGGGATTAAAAGATGATAGTAATTATTTGCTTAATGCATATTTGTATCAGTTGTTACTTGAAATTAACCGGAGTTACGTAAATAATTTTCACATCAAAGAGGCTTTAAATACCAATTCTGAAGTTATTAAGTTTAAAACTCTATTAAAGAAACATATATATTCAATACAAACTGTAAATAGTTATGCTGAATTGATGGGTGTAACACGTAATCATCTTAATAAAATATGTATTGATTTGTTAGGTAGAAATGCAAGCGCCATTATTAAGCATGAACTTTTGTTAGCATGTAAAACTGAGTTATTGGCATCGTGTAGCACTGTTGCTGAAATATCTTATAAGTTTAATTTCTCTGCACCATCTAATTTTACACGTTTTTTTAAGGATGTTGAAGGAACTTCCCCAGGGGATTACCGGAAAAAATTTCAAATTGATAAGAAATGATGCAAAATGATAGGGGATGAATAATTTAAACAGAATATTTTTGAACCAAAAAATAATAAAAGATAAAAAGATGTCAAAATTAGTAATTGTAACACACCCAAATATTGAAGGTTCTGTAGTTAATAGTAAATGGGTGACTGAGTTAGAAAAATATTCGGATAATATTAAAGTTCATTCTCTATATGCAACATATCCGGATTTAAATATTGATGTTGCCGCGGAGCAGGAATTATTATCACAATATGATGAAATTATTTTTCAATTTCCATTACATTGGTTTGGAGTTCCTTATGCGTTAAAGCAATATATGGATCAAGTTTTAACTTATGGATGGGCTTTTGGTACAGAAGGAGATAAAATGAAAGGGAAAAAGATTGGTTTTGCTGTTTCTACAGGAGGTTCACAGGAAACATATGAAACAATGGTTTCTCTTGAGGATTTATTAAAGCCTGTTTATGTTTCGTTCCAATATTGTGGATGCGAATTATTGCCAACACATAGATTGTACGGAGCAAACCAAGGTATTACAGATGAGTTTATTGAAGAGAATGCAAAAGTATATGCCGAATCTCTTGCTTAAAAATACTATTGAAAAAGTAACTAAGGCCTTTGAAGTTAACTTCAAGGGCTTTTTTGTTTGTAAAATTAATGGCATAAAAAAAGCGCCAAGAGTGGAAGCCTCCCAACGCCTTTATTTTCAATGTGGAGAATATCGGAATCGAACCGATGACCTTTTGACTGCCAGTCAAACGCTCTAGCCAACTGAGCTAATCCCCCAATCTTAATTTTTTGCGATGCAAATTTAAATTATTTTTTAATATATCGAAACCTAAAATCAGATATTAATCATTTAATTTCTGTTCCATAACATACTGCATTATTTTCCTTTCATAAAATCAATCTAAATGAACGTTAAAATTGAAAAAAAAGTTCAAATACATACGTTTTTTATAATAAAGTTCTATTTTTATGCACTCAAATTTTATTTAAGCATTATTACAAGTAAATAAATTGATAAGTCATTTTTTAATGGCTAACTTTAGGCATCAAAATTAATTTTATTATGGAAGTAAAAAAGTCGCCAAAGGCAGATCTGGAAAACAAGAAAAGAGTTTTCATGCAGATCGGTTTAGTAGTGGTTTTGGCTCTTGTTTTTGCTGCTTTTGAATGGTCAACTACAGATGTTAGCAGTGATCAATTTGAAATGGTTGAAGACGTAGAGGCTGAGGAGGAAATTGTTCCTATCACAAGACAGGAAGAAGTTAAACCACCACCACCACCACCACCACCACAAGTTACAGATGTGTTGAACATTGTGGATGATGATGTTGAGCTTGAAGAAGAGCTTGATATTGAAGATACTGAGATCGATGAAGATACTGAGGTTGAGTTTGAAGTAGCTTTGGAAGAAGAAGAGACTGATGATGCTCCTGTATTTTTTATCGTAGAAGAAATGCCACAATTCCCAGGTGGGGATACAGAATTGAGGAAATTTATTGCTCAGTCTGTAAAATATCCTGTAATTGCTCAGGAAAATGGTATTCAAGGACGTGTTTATGTTCAGTTTGTTGTAAGTACAACTGGTGCTGTTGAGCAAGTAAAAGTTGCACGTGGTGTTGATCCTAACTTAGACAAAGAGGCTATCCGAGTGGTACAATCAATGCCTAAGTGGAAACCAGGAAAACAACGTGGTAAAGCTGTAAAGGTATCATATACTGTGCCTATCAACTTTGTATTGCAGTAACAAATTTATGTTATCATATTAAGGGGCATCTTTTTAGATGCCCCTTTTTTTGTATCTTTGTGCGCTTAATTATTATAAATGATAGAACAAATATCAACAAAGAAGGAACTAGAGAAGGTAATATTGGTTGGAATAAAAACTCCAGGTATTACAGATCCATTATTAAACGAATATTTAGATGAATTAGCTTTTTTAGCTGAAACAGCGGGGGCTATTCCAGTGGCAAGGTATACACAAAATCTACCAATGCCGGATAATAAGTATTATGTTGGTAGTGGAAAATTGGAAGAGATTTTAGAAGGGGTTAAGGTTCATGAAGTGCAGTCGGTGATATTTGATGATGAACTAAGTCCTTCCCAATTAAGAAACCTTGAGCGAGTATTAAAAGTCAGGATACTCGACAGAACCAACTTAATTTTAGATATTTTTGCTAAAAATGCCAAAACTGCAGCAGCAAAAACACAGGTAGAGTTAGCGCAATATCAGTATTTATTACCAAGACTAACCCGAATGTGGACTCACCTTGAACGTCAGCGTGGAGGTATTGGTATGCGTGGTCCTGGTGAAAAAGAAATAGAAACGGACCGAAGAATTATTAGAGATAAAATTACCAAGCTTAAGCAAGATCTTGAAAAGATTGATAAGCAAAAAACAACTCAAAGAAAGAATCGAGGAAAAATGGTTCGTGTGGCACTAGTTGGCTACACCAACGTAGGAAAGTCTACATTGATGAATACCTTAAGTAAATCGAGTGTTTTAGCAGAGAATAAATTGTTTGCAACACTGGACACTACGGTTCGTAAGGTTGTTATTGGTAATCTTCCTTTTTTAACAGCTGATACGGTTGGATTTATCAGAAAATTGCCTCACCATCTTGTGGATTCCTTCAAATCAACATTAGATGAGGTACGCGAAGCTGATATTTTGGTTCATGTTGTAGATATTTCTCATGCTGGATTTGAGCAACAAATAGAAATTGTGAATCAAACTTTGCAGGAGATTGACAATACCGAAAAAAAGATGATTATGGTATTTAATAAGATTGATGCCTTTAAGTATATACCTAAAGATGCTGATGATCTTACTCCAATACAACAAGAAAACTATTCGTTGGAGGACCTGAAGAAAACCTGGATGGCTAAGGATTTAGATACTGTTTTTATATCTGCAAAAAACAAAGATAATCTGAATGATTTTAAGGAGTTGATATATAATGAAGTCAGAAAGATTCATACGGCCAGATTCCCATATAATGATTTTCTTTACCCCAATATTAATTTTGAAGAGGACGATATTACTGAATAAAAAAAAGGCTACCATTGGTAGCCTTTTCTGTAATATGAGTTTTAACTAATAATTCTCGTTTATTAAACAAGTTTTTGTTCGATCATGTATTCAGCAATTTGAACAGCATTTAATGCGGCTCCTTTTTTAATTTGATCACTTACACACCAGAAAGTAATTCCGTTAGGATTTGATAAGTCTTTGCGAATTCTACCAACAAAAACATCATCTTCTCCAGCAAGTTTAAAAGGCATTGGGTATTGATTTTCTTCAGGGGTATCAATAACTGTAATACCTTTTGTTTTTTCACATTCAGCTCTGTATTCTTCAGGCGTAACAGGTCTTTCTGTTTCTGCCCATACTGATTCAGAGTGAGCTCTCATAACAGGAACTCTAACCGTTGTAGCACTTACTTCAATATCAGAATGCATAATCTTTTTGGTTTCATTATACATCTTCATTTCCTCTTTAGTATAACCATTGTCAGTAAATACATCAATATGAGGAATTACGTTGAAAAGTAATTGATGAGCAAATTTTTCAACAGTCAGATCATTGTTCGCAGCGAATTCTTTTACTTGTTGCTCAAGTTCAGCCATACCCATTGCACCGGCTCCACTTGCCGACTGATAAGTAGAAACATGAACTCTCTTAATGTGAGATATATTTTCTAATGCTTTTAAAGCCACAACCATCTGAATTGTAGTACAATTTGGATTGGCAATAATATTTCGTGGTGTATTTTTACAATCTTCTGCATTAACTTCAGGTACAACCAATGGTACATCATTATCCATTCTGAAAGCACTTGAATTGTCGATCATGATAGCACCGTGTTTTGTGATCGTTTCAGCAAATTCTTTAGATGTACCTCCTCCAGCAGAAGTTAAAGCGATATCAATATCTTTAAAATCATCATTGTGGCAAAGTTCTTTTACTACTAATTCTTTTCCTTTGAAGGTGTATTTATTTCCGGCACTTCTGGCTGAACCAAATAAAACCAATTCATCCAAAGGAAAATTACGCTCTTCCAGAACTTTTAAAAACTCTTGTCCTACAGCGCCACTAGCACCAACAATTGCTACTTTCATACGTCTTTGTTTTCTTTTTGTGTTGTTATTAATCAGTTATTTATTCTATCACAAACTTAATTGTCTGTTTTATATGATATTAATAACAGATATAACAATAAAAATTAAAATATTATTATAAATTTATTGTGTAATAAGACAGTTTTTTAAACTGTCTTAAGTTGGTGATGATGATAATTATCATACAAAAATATAGTTTTTACAATTAACCAAACGCAATGATCCGATATTTTTTCTTTATTTTATTATTTCCTATCTCTTTATGTGCTCAAATTTCTGAAAACTGGAATCGTAATTCATTAGCTTCATCTCCGGAATGGATCGGAAATACTGATCAGTTTTTTATCAATAAAGATGCACAAACTCTTGATTTAAATGCAGATCCTGAAAGTTCATCATCATATCTTTTTACACATTCTGAAGCTATAAATAATGCTGAGTGGAGTTTTTCTATAAAGTTGGATTTTAATCCCTCATCATCTAATTATTGTATTGTTTATTTAATGTGCAATAGCAATGAATGGAATGAAGACCTTCAGGGCTATTTTGTTAAAATTGGAGATACTTCAGATGATGTTTCTTTATGGAAAAGTAGCGGTGGAAAACAAACGAAAATAATTGACGGAAGAGATAAGATATTAGATCTGTCCTCTTGCAATATTTCAGTAAAAGTTACACGAGATGAAGCTGGGAATTGGGAATTATTTACAGAACTTGAGAATAATGGATATGTTTTGGAGGGAGCGGTTTTTGATGATGAAATAAAACAAAGTAATTATTTTGGATTGTATTGCCATTATACAAAAACACGAATAGATAAATTTCATTTTGGATATATTAATGTTGACGGAGAAGCATATACAGATCTAATAGCTCCTGAAATTGTCAGTCACCAACTTATTAAAGGTGAAAGATTGCTCTTAAAAATGAGTGAATTAATACTTAATGAGTCGGTGATGGCTGAGAATATAATGTTTGATGATACAAGTGTTGATATTGTAGAAATTAAAATAAATGACAGCAATATTGAGATCGATCTTAGTGCTAAGGTTTCAAATGTAACTAATGGAGCGATTAGCCTATCCGGATTTACAGATTTATATGGAAATGCAATTCATGACACCACTATTTACTACACTTATTTCAAACCTGAGAGATATGATATAGTAATATCTGAAATATTGGTTGATCCAAGTCCTGCAGTAGAATTGCCAGAATGTGAATACATAGAGGTATATAATAATACAGAGCATAGTATCAACCTGAACCAGTACCGGATAATTGTGAATGAAAATGAAAGTGTTTTGTCCGAATACATTTTAGAGCCAAGTCAATATGCTGTTTTAGTTTCTGATTCATATAGTGATTTTATTGAAGGTGTAGGTTGTGTTTCCGTTTCCAATATGGGAACTTTAACAAATCAAAAAGGTGAAATTATACTAGTAAATGATGAGAATGTAGTTTCCGATGCAATTCAATATCCATTTGTGAATATTGCGCAGAGTTTTAAAAAAGATGGAGGGTGGTCAATAGAGAAAATTGATATCAACAATCAAGATTTGAGTTCTTATAATTGGGATTATTCTTTAAACTTAAAAGGAGGAACCCCTGGTTTTGAAAATTCGTTTAAAACAATAAATAGTGATGTTAGTCCGCCTGAAGTACAATATATTTCTTTTATAGATGCAAACAATCTTAAAATAAAATTTAATGAAGCATTAAATCTTTCTACAATCAATAAATCTAACATTAATATAGAATTTGCTGATGTTGAAAATGTATTCCTTGATACTGTATTTCAAAAGGAAGTATATGTTTTATTAGATAGTGAACTACATGAACATAAAGAATATGGAGTAACACTATCTAATGAAATTAGTGATTATGCTGGTAATGCTATCAATAATCAATATAATTGGAATGTAGGAGTGCCTGAGCAGTTAGATTCTTTTGATTTATGCATTAATGAAGTGTTGTTTAACCCTTCTGGTGAAGGTACTGATTTTGTTGAAATTTATAATCGTTCAGATAAAATGATCAATATCGATGATGTTTATCTGTCGAGTATTGAGAATAATCAACTCGAAAAGTTATTTGCTTTAAGTTCAAATCATCAGTTGATTTTTCCGGGCGACTTTTGGGTTGTTTGTGAAGATAAATCAAAGCTTATAGGTCATTATGATAATCTTATAAAAGAGCAGATTATTGAATGTGAAATACCAAACCTCAGTAATGATAAAGGAAATTTAGCAATTGTACATAAAAATGGATTGGTGATCGATTATTTTGAGTATACAGATGATATGCATTATGAGTTATTAAATAGTCTGGAAGGTGTTTCATTGGAGCGTTTAGATTATGATGCCCCAACTAATAATTGTAATAATTGGCATTCTTCTTCTACAGCTGCATTTTATGCAACACCAACACTAGCTAACTCTCAGTATTCTAATGCAGAAACCGAGAAGACGTTAGATTGGATTTGGGTAGAGGAGGAGACTTTTAGTCCAGATTCTGATGGTTATAAAGACTATCTTAGAATTGAATATAAAACTCCTGATGTAGGTTATACAGGTACAGTAAAGGTTTTTAATAAAAATGGAATTCCCATAAAAATCTTAGCAAATAATGAATTGTTGAGTAGAGAGGGATTTATTCAATGGGATGGTGTTCAGTCAAACCATATAAAAGCACCCATGGGGATTTACATCATTTTTGCAGAAATATTTTCTCCCAGAGGAGATGTTTTGCAAGAGAAGTTGGTTTGTGTTGTTACAGGAAAATCAAAAAGGTAAGTTATTGGAATAAAAAAAGCTGTGCAGGAAATGCACAGCTTCATATATAGTGTTCTGATTGATTACTTTAAAATCCCTCTGTGTTTCAGCATAGGAGTAATATTGGGTTTACGACCTGTGAAATTCTGATACATCTGATCAAAGTCTTCAGTATTTCCTTTAGATAAAATCATTTTTCTAAATCTATCTCCATTTTCTCGGGTTAAGCCTCCGTTTTCGTTAAACCACTCAAAGGCATCGTTATCCAACATTTCGGCCCATAGGTAAGCATAGTATCCAGCTGCATAACCATTACCCCAAATATGTAGAAAATAAGTTGAACGATAGCGCGGAGGTATTTCAGCAATATTTAAGTTGGTGTTTTTTAGAGCTTGAGTTTCAAACTGAGATGCATCTTCAATCTTTGTATCCGCTGAAATTGTGTGCCATTGTAAATCTAATTCTGCTGCAGCAAGTAACTCTGTTAGCATATAACCTTGATTGAAAGTGGATGCATTTTTAATCTTTGTAATCAGGCTTTCAGGCATTGGTTCGCCTGTTTTATAGTGAATGGCATAGTTTTTAAATACTTCAGGATAAAGCGCCCAGTGCTCATTAAATTGAGATGGTAATTCAACAAAGTCTCTTGAAACGTTAGTTCCTGAAAGAGTTACATATTTTTGATTTGCAAAGAAACCATGTAAGGCATGTCCAAATTCATGGAATAGTGTAGTTACATCATCGTAACTGATCAAAGCAGGTTCTCCAGCTGCAGGTTTTGTGTAGTTACACACATTATAAATAACAGGCTTTGTTCCTAAAAGAGAAGATTGTTCAACCAGGTTGCTCATCCATGCACCACCAGATTTATTATCGCGTTTAAAATAATCACAGTAGAATAAACCTATCGTTGAGCCATCTTCGTTGAATAACTCATATACCTTAACATCGTCGCTGTAAACAGGAATGTCAGTACGAGGTTTAAACGAAATTCCGTATAATTTTTCAGCAGCATAAAAAACACCTTTTTCTACCACTGTAAATAATTCAAAGTATGGTTTAATTTCATCTTCGTTTAAATCATACTTTTCTTTGCGAAGTTTTTCTGCGTAATAATTCCAGTCCCAAGGAGTCAATTTGAATCCACCTTTTTCGCGATCAATTAATTTTTGCAATTCCTTAGCTTCTGTTTTTCCGTTTTTAATAGATGCGTCAACTAATTGGTCTAAGAAATCCAATGCAGCTTTGGGTGTTTTGGCCATCTGATCTTTTAGAGTCCATTCTGCATAATTTGCACAGCCTAAAATATTTGCCTTTTTAGCTCTGAGTTGAGCAATTTTAACAATGATAGAACGAGTATCATTGTCGTCTCCTTTTTCAGCTCTTGACCATGAAAGCTTGAATAATTTTTCTCTGGTATCTCTGTTTTTAAGATAGGTAAGATATGGCTGTTGAGTTGTATTTTGAAGTGGGAGTTGATATTTGCCTTCAAGATTATTTTTTGTAGCATTATTTTTAGCTGCTTTGATTTCGCTCTCAGATAATCCGTCAAGTTCTTCTGTGCTATCAACAATAAGGGCCGCATTTTTTGCTGCGCTAATTAATTGATTTGCAAATTTTGTAGAAAGTTGTGCAATCTCAGCATTTATAGTTTTTAGCTGTTCTTTGTTTTCTTGAGATAGATTGGCACCTGACAATATAAAGCGTTGATAATACTCTTCAACAAGCTTTTTCGATTCTTCATCTAAATCTAATTCAGCTAGTTGATTGTATATGGTTTCAACCTTTTTAAATAAGGTGTCATTTAAAAATAGGGCATCAGCTAGAGCTGATAATTTTGGAGCTAATTCTTCTTCAGCATTTTGAATGGTGTCATTAGTATAGGCACCACTTAACATGTTAAATACACCGCTTACACGAGCCAGAGTTCTTCCTGATTTTTCAATAGGAATAAATACATTTTCAAAAGTTGGCGCAGATGGGTCGGTAGCTACATCTTTTAATTCTGCTAGTTTTTCTTTAATTCCATATTCCATTGCAGGAAGAAAATTACTGCTTTTTATTTTTGAAAAGTCAGGTACACCATAAGGAAGTGTACTTTCCTGTAATAAATAATTGTTTTCCAATTCGCTTTCTTTTTGATTTGATAATTGGCAACTTGTAAATGCAATGATGAGCAAAGATAAGTAAACATGAGATACTTTAAATCGTTTCATTTTTGTATTGATATGTTATTGAGTAATGAATTCTTATTTTAATGAGGGGATGGTGCAAGTTATAAATTACTTAAATATAAGCTCTTTAAAAAATGTAAAAAAAACGTGAGAAAAAACGAAAATGAAAGGGTAAAAATAATATAGATTAAGTTTAGGCTAGTATTCAGTGGGAATTTGAGGGGTAGGGAGTATTAAGTCTGTTATTTAGTATTATAGAGCGGTATGGAAAATATAGGATTCCTTAATAGGAACCCTAAATATATTTACAAGATATTATAAGGAAGCTACCAACTCCTTAATAACGAAAGTCATTGTAGGTTCAGCTTTTGCTGCAATTTCTTGGACTTCTTCGTGAGATATTTCAACAATTTCACCAGGAACTCCAGAGTCAGTTACAATAGAAACACCAAAGCAAGTCATATTCATATGTCTGGCAACAATTACTTCAGGAACTGTTGACATTCCAACTACATCAGCACCTAAAATGCGGAACATTTTATATTCAGCAGGAGTTTCAAAAGTAGGACCTGATGTTCCAACATAAATACCTCTTTTTAATTTGATGTTGTTCTTATAGGCAATTTCAAAAGCTTTGTTCACTAAATCTTTTGAATAAGGTTCACTCATATCCGGAAAACGAGGACCTAACTCATTAAAGTTTTTACCAATTAATGGATTTGTGCCAAACATATTGATGTGATCATCAATAATCATTACATCACCAACAGCAAAATCAGGATTTAAACCACCACTGGCATTGCTTACAAGCAGAGTTTCAATACCCATCATTTTCATCACTCTAACAGGGAATGTAACTTCCTGCATGTTGTATCCTTCATAATAATGGAAACGCCCTTGCATGGCTACAACTTCTTTTCCTCCAAGAATTCCAAATATTAATCTTCCATGATGGCCTTCGACTGTAGAAACAGGAAAGTTTGGAATGTCATCATAATTTAAAGTGAATTTAATATCAATCTCCTCTACCAAACCGCCTAATCCAGTTCCAAGGATAATACCAATATTGGCTTTTGTATTTGATTTCTCAACAATGAAATCAGCGGTTTCTTTTATTTTGCTTAACATATTTAACAATTTTGTCTAAAAACTCCTCTTGTTGATTATTTAGCAATTTAATTTCAATGGGGATATACCATACATACTCAGAAATTGAATCATCGACTTTTAGAATTTCTCTTAGTCGTACCGCATCCTTTTCTGTAGTTAAGATGATTTTTTGTTTCCCATTAAGATGATTAAATCGCTTTTTAATTTTTTGTAAATCAACTTCTTTAAATTGATAATGATCTGCAAACTGAATTAAATCAACATTATTAGTAAAAGAGTTTACATATTGCAGTAGTGGTTTTGGATTTGCAATACCTGTTACTAACAGTATGTTTTGATCTTTTAAATCAAATTCAGTGAGCACTTTGTTTTTGCAAAATAACGAAATACAATTCTGATATCCAATAGTTGAGAAATAAACCGACTGGTCGGTGGTGATATTTAACCTTTTAATAATAAAGGATTGTTCTGCTATACTAAGCTTTTCGGGACATTTATTTACTAAAATTATATCTGCTCTTTTTTTCCCGGATATAGGTTCGCGAAGCTCACCAGCTGGTAACATCATGTCTTTCCAAAGAGGTCTGTTGTAGTCCGTAACTAAAATACTAAAACCAGGTTTTACATACCTGTGTTGGTATGCATCGTCCATAATAATAACATCAGGTTTATTTTTAAGTCTTAGTATTTCATCTATACCATCAACTCTCTTTTCGGCCACTGTAACTAGTAATTCAGGAAATTTAGACTTGATTTGAAATGGCTCGTCTCCAATGTCTAATGCAGTACTCTTCTCATCTGAAATAATTACACCAGTAGTTTTACGTTTATAACCACGGCTTAATAAAGCCATTTTATTATTTGTAATAAGTTGTTTAATTAAGAATTCTGTTAATGGAGTTTTGCCTGTACCACCAACAGTAATGTTGCCAACTGATATTATAGGTAAAGAATATTCTCTTGAAGGAATTTTACCTGTATCAAAAAGAAAATTACGAATGCGTATTATGATACCGTATAAGATCGATATCGGGAAAAGAGTAAAACGTATGTATTTTAGTATTTTCATAAAGGGAAAAAAAGGCTACTCTTTTTTGAGTAGCCTTTGGTATACAAAAGTAATAAAACTTAGTTTATTTCAATATTGTAAGGCATGCGTGCCTGAATAGGTTCAATTTCTTTAATTTTATTCAGGAACTCAATTTCTTCAAGGTTAACACCTAAAAATGCTTTTGCTGCGTATGCCTTAGCTTCAGCACTCATATCTTTAATAACTTGTTCAAATGGAGTTAGTTCAATTTCTGGCATTTCTTTGATTCTATAAGTATCTAATCCAGCCTTTTCTTTAGCTATTTCAATAGCGGTATTTAATCCACCCATTACGTCCACTAAATTAATGTTAGAGGCATTTTCTCCACTCCAAACTCGTCCTTGGCCAATTTCATCAATTTTATCAGTGGATGTATTTCTTCCTTCAGCACATCTGCTAATAAATACTTGGTAAAACTTATTCACATAGTTTTGAAAGATATCTTTTTCATCAGATGTAAATGGACGTGTAATGTTAGGTACGTCAGAAAATTTGTTTGTTTTTACTCCATCAAAAGTAATTCCTAATTTCTTATTCATTAACTTTTTAGTGTTAGGTATCATTCCAAAAACTCCAATTGATCCGGTAATAGTTGTAGGAGTAGCAACAATAGTATCTGCAGCACAGGCTATATAGTAGCCACCAGATGCAGCAACATCTCCCATTGAAACAATAACTGGTTTTGTTTCCTGACAAAGTTTTACTTCTCGCCAAATAATATCAGATCCGCTACCAGAGCCTCCCGGAGAATTGATTCGAAGTACAACTGCTTTAATGGAACTGTCTCTTCTCGCTTTACGAATAGTTTTACTTAAGTCATCCGATTTAATGCCTTCATCACTGGTTCCATCAATTTCACCTTCTGCATAAATAACTGCAATCTTATTTTTTATCAAACCTTTAGTTTCTTTAGGTAGGTATACGTAGTCGTAATCAGATAAACTAACTTGTTCAATATCATTTGATTCTTTGGTACTGGTGATTTCTTTTAATTCAGCAATAACTTCATCTTTATATTTTAATCCGTTTAAAAGACCTGCATCAACATATAATTGATTGTTTATAAACATAGTTCCATTGTCGGCAATTTCATTTATTTTATCTGAACTTATGCTTCTGGTCTCAGCAATATCCTTAACCACATTGTTCCATATTGATGAAGTATATGCAATGGTTTGTTCTTTAGCAGGTTCACTCATCTTATCTAGAATAAATGGTTCAACTGCAGATTTAAATTTACCATGTTTAAATATCTGAACTTCAATGCCTAATTTTTCAAGCGCTCCCTTGTAAAATGTACGTTGTGAGTTTAATCCTTTTAACTCAAGCATTCCTTGAGGAGGTAGATATATATTATTTGCAACAGATGCCAGGTAATAGCCTTTTTGCGAGTAATCAGGAGAAAAGGCGGTAATGAATTTTCCTGATTCTTTAAATTTAATTAAAGCATTTCTGATTTCGCTCAGTGTTGCATATCCAGTTGCAGGGCTTCCACATTCTAAAAATATTCCATTGATATTTTCATCGTTGGATGCTTTTTCAATATTTTTTAATATTTGATTTAAACCTATTGCAGATTCTTTAAAAGGAGAGTCTCCAACTAATTCCTCTAAAGGATTGAAGACTGTACGGTCTTTAATTACCTTATTTAAGTTGATAGTGAGTAACGTGTTTTGTTTTAATTTAACTTGTTTTTTATTACTGGATGTAATACCGGCAATAACCATAAAGAAAATGAGAATAATAAAAAGCGCTGTAAAAATAGAGCCTAGTACAGTAAAAAGTAATGATCTGAAAAATTTTGCCATAAAATGTAAGGTTAAATTATGATGTTCGAATTACTAACAAATGTATTAAAAGTTTTAAATTGCCACCCTACTTTTTTTGAAAAAGGAGTTCTTGAGAGGGTTTAACTAAGTATTTTAAGGTTTATGAGCAAAGTGTTGTTGTTGATAGGAGGGAATGAAGGAGATAGAATTGATAACATTAAACAGTCAAAAAAATTAATTGAGGAGAGAATTGGCCAGATAGCAAATCAATCCGGGATATACGAAAGTGAGCCCTGGGGATTTGAACATGCACAGAATTTCTTGAACCAGGTTTTAGAAGTTCAATGTACAATGGATGCTATGGATATATTAGAAATCTCTCAGGGTATTGAAAAAGAACTAGGGCGCAGCGTAAAAACTTCAGATGGTTATGAGGGAAGAACAATGGATATAGATATTCTTTTCTATGAAGATGAGATTATTAATACCGAGCGATTAGTTATTCCTCATCCACATTTGCACAAAAGGAAATTTACTTTACTTCCTCTTGTGGAAAAATGGGATAATTTCCTTCATCCTACACTAATAAAAACCATGAAAGAGTTATTAATAGAGTGCAACGATGAAGGATGGGTTAAGAAGTTTTAGTCAATTATAATTTTGTTCCAAAAGCCAAGTCTCCAGCATCACCTAATCCTGGAACAATATATTTTTTATCATTAAGTGTTTTATCTACAGCTCCAATCCAAAGCGTAATATTTTCAGCACCCATATTTTCTTTAATATATTCCAAACCTTCTTCACTTCCAATTATTGAAGCAATGTGAATATGTTTAGGTTTGCCTTTAGTTAAAATGGCTTTATAAGCTAATTCCATAGAAGCACCACTTGCTAGCATTGGGTCTGTAAGAATAACAGTTTTTCCTTCAAGAGATGGTGATGAAATGTATTCAATATGAATATCAAATTCTCCTTTTTCATTATACTTTCGGTAGGCAGATACAAAACAGTTTTCAGCGCTGTCAAAATAGTTTAAAACCCCTTGGTGTAGCGGAAGTCCAGCTCTTAATATGGTGGCAATAACAACATTTTCTTCGTAAACAAACTCATGAGAAGTGCCCAGTGGAGTATTTACATCAATACTTGTATAACTTAATTCTTTACTGATTTCATAGGCCAAAATTTCGCCCATGCGTTCAATATTTCTTCTAAAACGTAAAGGATCTTGCTGAATTTCTTTATCCCTGATCTCTGCAATAAACTGATTGAAAAGTGAATTTTTTTTGTTGAAAATATGGATATCCATTTTAATAAAATTATAATTAAAACTTATTTATAGCTTCTATGATATATTCTATTTCATCATTATTTAATGTTGAATAAAGAGGAATACTTACCACTTCATTGTGTATGGCTTCAGTAATAGGCAGTGATAATGACGAAAAACCCTTAAGTGCCTCTTGTTTATGTGGAGGAATTGGATAATGACACATTGTTCCTATTCCTAAAGATGACATATAATTCATAAACTTTTCCTGAAATCTCGTGCGAATTACAAACAAATGCCAAACATGGCATTTTTCATCTGTAATTTTTGGCAAAACTAGGTTATCATTTTTAATTCTAGAAAGATAAATGTCAGAAATTTCTCTTCTTTTATTAGTTTCTTTTTCAAGATGATTTAATTTAACATTTAGAATCGCAGCCTGTGCTTCATCCAGTCTTGAATTTACCCCGATATATTTATTTTTATATTTTTCTGCAGATCCATAATTTCTTAAAAACTTAACTGATTCTGCCAATTTGGGATCATTGGTTGTAATTGCACCACCATCACCCAAAGCACCTAAATTTTTTCCTGGGTAAAAGCTAAAAGCAGCAGCATCTCCTATAGCCCCTGTTTTTATGCCATTGTATTCGGCTCCAATGGCTTGAGCATTATCTTCTAACAGCAGGAGGTTATGTAATTTAGAGATCTTTATTAACTCGTTTATTGCTGAAACCTGACCATATAAATGTACTGTTAATATGGCTTTTGTTTTGGAATTAATTGCTTTTTCAACTTCTGTTGGATTAATATTAAAAGTGTATTCATCGGGTTCAACAAGAATGGGAACTAACCGATTTTCAATAACAGCTAGGATAGTTGCAATGTAAGTATTAGCCGGAACAATGATTTCGTCGCCTTCTTTAAGTATTCCTAATTCTTTATATCCTCTTAAAATAAGGGTTAGTGCATCCAATCCGTTTCCTACACCAATTGCATGTTGAGTACCAATATATTCGGCCAGTGATTTTTCAAAATTGTTAACTTGTTTACCAAGAATGTACCATCCGGAGTCTATAACAGATTCAAATGCTGAAATCATTTCATCTTTATATTGAATATTTTGACGTTTAAGATTTAGAAAAGGTATTTGCATGATGACTTATACTTATACTAAAAAAATAGGAGTTACGTTATAATATTTATATTTGAATCAAAGATAAGAAATCTGTTATGGATAATGAGGTTAGGTTTATAGAACTTCCTAAAATAAAAGATTTACGAGGTAATTTAAGTTTTTTGGAAGATAACCATCAAATTCCCTTTAAAATTCAACGCGTTTACTGGATTTACGATGTACCGGGAGGGGAAGAAAGGGGAGGTCATGCTTTTAAAAACACGACTGAGTTTATATTACCTTTGTCGGGTGCTGTTTGCGTTGAAACCATCAGAGGAGAAGAAAAACAAACCTATAATCTTTGTACAACAAATAAAGGGATTCTTATTCCCCCATATACATGGAGAAAAATAAAGGGATTTTTATCAAACAGTATTTGTTTGGTAGTTGCAGATACAAAATATGTGGAATGTGAGTATATGAGAGATTTTAATGACTATTCAGCAGGTTTTAGGAAAATGTTTTCGCTGTATGATGAGTAGAATAATTCTTCTAAAAAGGATTTTATGAGTACTATACACCATTGTAAAATAATAGATATACCCAAGATATCTTCAGATAAGGGATCGCTTTCATTCATGGAATCTTACAATGTAATTCCATTTGATATCAAGAGGGTTTACTTTACCTATGATATTCCATCAGGAGCAGAGAGAGGAGGCCATGCTCATAAAGAACAGCATGAAATTGTAATTGCAGCAAGTGGTAGCTTTAATATTATTATTGATGATGGAAACGAAAAAAAGAAGATCTTTCTAAATACTCCTCACAAAGCCTTACATATTGTCTCGGGCATTTGGAGAGAGTTAAATGATTTTAGCACAGGAAGTGTTGTGTTGGTTATGAATTCGGGGTTATATGAAGAGCATGATTATATTAGAAATTATAACGAGTTCAAAGTAGAAAATGATTGAAATTGTAAGATATACTCCTGATAAAAAGCAAGAATGGGATTATTTTGTAGAAAGAGCCGATAATTATTCATTTTTATTTTTTAGAGATTATATTGAATATCATCATTCAAGGTTTAATGATTGTTCATTAATGCTTTATGAAAAGAATAAGTTAAAGGCCTTATTGCCAGCCAATGTCAACGCTAATCATTTATACAGTCATCAAGGACTTACTTATGGAGGGATGATTTGTAAATCAAATATTAGTTTTGAAAATGTAGTGTTGTATTACGATGAATTAATTCATTTTATCAAAAAGATCGGTTATCAAATATATACGTTCAAAACTATCCCATTTTTTTATCATTCATCACTTTGTCAGTCTCAGGATTTCTATTTTGAGATGAAAGGATCTTATAATAAAAATCAAGATCTGGGAGCTCTTATTTATTGTAGGAATCATGAATTTCCCAAATCATCAATTGAGCGTAGAAAACTTCGTTTAGATTTGTTTACGTTTGAAGATCAAGTTTCTATAGAAGAGTTTTGGCCTGTTTTAGAGAGTAATTTGAAAGAGCAACATCAAACAACACCAATTCATACTATTGACGAAATTAAATATCTGCAAGATAAATTCTCTTCTCGTATATACGTAAATGCTGTTCGAAATAATATTACAAATAAAATAGATGCAGGATCCGTGTTATTTGATAATGGAGACGTATTGAAAATGCAATATATAGCAACCTCTGCTAAAGGGAGAAAAAATAGAGCAATACACGCATTGTATTATTTGATCATTGATAAATTCAAGACAAGTAAGGAATTTATAGATATGGGTACCTGTATGACTGATGATGATGTAAATTTAAGTTTACTCTATTTAAAGCAAAGATTTGGAGCAAGTGTCTATTGTGCAAATAAATATACAATAAAGTAAATAATTAAAGTATGGGTTAATTTCAATATTGAAATAATCCAGTAGTGAAGTATTTACTAAATAAACGTCAGTAATAGTGAAAAATTATATTCCTTTTGGACTTCTAATTATTATTTCAATCTTTTTACATAGCATGAGTATTGATAAAATGCCAATGAGTGCATTTGCTTGGGCTCATGCTGACCATTATGCTTTAGCCCAAGGATTTCTTGACAATGGATTTGATTTCTTTCATCCCAAAACATATTCTCTGAGTTTAGAATTTCCTCCTAAAGAAGAATTGCTATTAACTCAAGGAATCACAGCATGTGATTTTCCAATATTACATTATATAGTTGCAATAGCATTTAAGTTGATTGGAAAAGTTTTCCCTAATATATATATAGGATCATTGTGCTATTATGGAGTTTTACAGCGTTTTTTATGTTGTATAGATCAATACTTGATATAAAAAATAGATTATATGCATTTCTGATTTGTTCATTTGTGCTCTTACAGCCATGTTATTGTTTTTATCAGGATAATTTTCATGTTTGTGCAACTGCATATAATACTTTTGTTTTAGGGTTATCCTATTTGTTAGTTTATTTTTATAAGGATGGAGGTTTTAAAAAATTCTGCTTGGGAGTATTTTTACTCACTATTGCTGCTCTGATGCGATTTATGCAGGTTATACCAATAATAGCATTACTGATTACATTTCTTGTTGTCTGTATTTATCGAAGAACTTTCTTAAATGAAATGTACGTTTTACTAGGCTCTATTTTAATTGTAATGGGCTATTTTGTATATAACCAACTTTTAGCAGCAAAATATGGATCTGTATTTATGAATACTCCAAACTATGTAACAACACTTCGTGAAGCTTATGCTTATGTTAAGCAATTGCTTTTAGTATATCCAAGGACAGTAATACCTCCATCACATTTTCTTGTAATTATTGTATTAGTTGTTTTGTTTATTAAACAATTTAAAAGGAGTAAGTTGCGTAACTTATTTGTGCTGTGGTTATTCATTAACGCTTTTGGATCATTATTGTTCACGGTTATAATGTTACGAAATGTCGCTGTTCATGAATACTATTCAATAGATGTATGGCTTCCTGTATTAACAATATTATTGATATATTTACTTTTTTCTATTGATCTATCTAAGATAAAAACAAATAAATTAATCTTAGTCATTTCAATTTTATTTGTTTCGGGTCTATTCATTACATCACGAAGTCAGTTTAAACGTTATAACACTGAATTTTCAAATATTTTAAATGGGGTGAGGATCAGATTATTAGAACATTTAAAGATAGTAGACTTTACTTAGAAAGTAAAATATTGAAAGATGATAAGGTGTTGATTGTTTGTGAATCAGGTTATAATATTCCACAGATGGGGTGGCCGCGTTATGTATATCGTATTGGTGGTAATACATTTGATTATTATTCTGAAGTGATGGATGGTAAGTATGATGCAATAGTAACTTATAATGCAACATTTAAGGAAAAATTATTAAAATTTCATCCAGAATTTTTATTGGCTGTAGATTTTGTGTGTACAAATGGTAAAGTTACGATATGGCGACAAAAGAATTTATAGTCGTTTTGTGAATTATATTGTTTAAGAAAATCTTATAATAAATGGATTTCAAAATATTTAGAAGTATTCTTGACTAGATCTATTAAAATTTCGTTGTCACTAATTTTAAGAATATACACAGAAATTATACTATCAACGCCATCATTTATTAATAATAAATCTCCTTTTTTCTTGTATGGAAAGCAATCAATTATTTTTATTTTATGCGTAAATATTTCATCTACGGAATCTAATGTGCCATTTTTATTTGTACGTAAAATAAATTGAGTAATAGAGTCATTGTATTTAATCTTATTATCAAATGTTATTGTTTTTCCTAATGCCAAATCAAGTGAAAGCTTAGGTAAATTTATATTACATGACTTTTCTATGGCTTTAGGAATATAATTCCCTCCCAAACGAGGACCTAACTCAATAAAATAAATCTCATTATTATTACAAATCCGTAATTCAATATTTAACCCTCCTTGGGTGTAATTTGAAAGCTGAATAAATCTTTGTATTTCAGAAATGATTTGCTTCACAATTAGAGGTTCAAGAGATGTTGGGAAGTTTGTTGCAATAGGATAAAATTTTTGTTTATCCATTCCAAAATATTGGTCTCCAAGACAACAAAAAATAATTTCCCCATTTTGAACGATTGCATCTCCATGAATTTGATAATGATTGGAATGTATAAAATCCTCAATGATTACCTTATTGCTTAAAGAATAGGACAAAGATTTTGATAGACTAGATTGTAATTCATATTGATTGTTCACTATGTAGACGCCTTTACTTCCTGCGCGATCTACTGGTTTTATAATTGCAGGAAATTTAATTTTGTTTATTTTACTATCATCAATGGCAGAAAGTGTTATGTACGAGGGTGTGTGAAAATTATTTGTTGTCAAAAATGATCTAAATCTTTCCTTGTTAGCCATCATTGTTACAGCTTCATGGCAACTGCCAGGAAGTTCAAGTTTAGATGAAATATAGGAAGCTACAATTGCTCCTAAATCATTGCTAAATGTTGACACTGCTGATATTTCTTCATTCTGAGCTATTTGTAATATTTGATCTAATTCAAGAAGGCTAATGTTAAGCTGTTTATCTGAATATGTATGGGCAAGGTTTTTTTCATTATTATCACAGGTATAAATTGTAAGATTAGCATTTTGAGCTTCCTTTATCAAATCTATATGGTCAGATAATGCTGGGATTATAAGGATTTTGTTTACTATTTTTCGATTCTGCATAATGCAAATTTAGTATTTTTAGAATTTAAACTTTTTATATAAGAAAAACTGAAAATAATCGTTATAATGTTTTAACGTTTGTCATGAAAGTATTATTGCTCGGGGAGTTTAGTGGTTTACATCATAACCTTGCTTATGGATTAAGAGAGTATGGAGTTGATGTTAGTGTAGCCTCAAATGGTGATTTCTGGAAAGGTTACCCTAGGGATATTGATTTAAAGCAACCTGAGAGATTTAAGCAAGTACGATTTCTGTCCATGCTACTACAAAACTTTCATAAACTTTGTGGATATGATGTAGTTTTATTAATTAATTCAGGCTTTCTTGGATCATCTCCTTTTTTTACTCAGCTTGTATTTAAGATATTAAAGAAGTATAATGGAAGAGTTTTTTTAGGAGCTAATGGAATGGATTATTTTTATAATAAATATGCATTAGATGGTAATCTTAAATATTCGGTCTTTCAAGTACCTTCAATAAAAGAAGATCCATATATTAAACACCTAATAAGTTATACAAAAAAAAAGACAATTATTAATTTAAACAAGGAAACTGCATTGAGTGCCAGTGGGGTAATTGCATCTGCACCAGGTTATTATAAGGCATATAATAATTTTTTTCCTGATAAAACGGTATTTATTCCACTTTCAATAAATACAAAAGAATTTAAATATGTAAATACAATAAATGATAGTGATAACTCTGTGCGTTTTTTCTTAGGGCATCAAAATGGTAGAGAAAAGCGTAAAGGAAGTGATATTATCGAAAAAGTTTTAAGGAAACTCAAAAGGAAATATCCAAAAGAAGTGGAAATTGAAATTGTTAGGTCAATACCATTTAATAAATATCAATATCTTCTAAATCGTTCGCATGTATTGTGTGATCAATTATATGCCTATGCCACAGGCTTAAATGGAATTATAGGTCTGTCCAAGGGATTGATACTAGCTGGATGTGCTGAAAATGATTTTTATGAAATGCTTAAGGAAAATGTAAATAAACCAATTGTAAATATAAATACAAATGAACTTGAGATGTTTGAAAGATTTGAACTTTTAATCGAGAAAAAAGAGGATTTAAAGGAGCTTTCTTTTAAAAGTAGAGAGTTTGCAGTAAAGCATTTCGATTCAGTTAAAGTCGCTAAACAATATCTGGATTATTGGAACAAGTTTATCTAATTCAATTGAAAATTTGAGATCGTTTATTACAAAATATATATATCTTTTTTTATCAAGTGATCTTGTAAAAATATCAGGTCGGAATTCGAAGCAGGTATTAGTTAAGTTTATTGTAGGCTTAGTTAATATTAAAATCATTTCTTTATGGCTAGGAGCCTCAGGTATGGCTATATTTACACAGGTATCAAACTTTATTCAAATTGGAACAAATGTTGCAAACGGTGGAATAAATCATGGAGTTACAAAGTTATCTTCACAATATAAATTTTCCATCATACGACAGAGATTAGTTTTATCGAATGCCTTTTTTATAACCATATTTTTTAGCCTAATAGTTTCAGTAGTAATATTTTTCTCCGCAAAGAAGATTTGTAGTATACTTTTTATTGATGAATCGTTTATAACTATAATTAAATCTTCTGGTTTTTTTATGTTTAGTTATTCACTTTCTAATGTGATATTGGCCTTTATTCAAGGTTTAGAGAATTATAAGAAATATATTAACTATAATTTGTTTATCAGTATTGTAAGTTTTCTTGTATTAATTCCTCTAACTTATTTATATAACCTTAGGGGTGCAGTATGGGCGTTGTATATAAGTAGTTTTATCAGTTTGTGTTTTGGAGTAATATTGTCAGTCAGGAGTTTTTTTACAAAAATAAAGTTTAGATTATCCAGAAAAATTATCTTAAGATTATTAGGCTTTGGATTAACTCTTTTGGTAGCATCATGCATTACACCTATCATAAAAATTATAATAAGAAATATTATAATAGAAAACTGTTCCTTGATAGAAGCTGGCTGGTGGGACGGGATAAAAAGAATATCGGATACTTATGTAAATTTATTAGTCACTACATTAAGTTTATATTTTCTTCCTCGTATATCTTCAATGCATAATTTTAGATTTTTAAGAACCGAAATATATAAATCCATAAAGATCATATTCCCAATTCTTCTTTTGGGAAGTGGAATAATATTTCTTTTTAAAGAAATAATAATTACTATCTTATTTACACATGAATTTCGAGGTATGAAAAGTTTGTTCGCTTTTCAGTGTATTGGTGATGTTATCCGTGTAATTAATTGGTTTTTTGCAATTACCATAATGTTTAAAGAAAAAATTAAAACATATATTTTTCTAGAGTTGTTTATAGGTGTAGTTTCTGTTATAAATGCCATTGTGTTTATTCCCATAATGGGGGTAAAAGGGAGTACTTTTATTTACTTTTTAAATACATTAATTTATTTCCTAGTATTAAATATTGTTTATAGGCGATTAATGTATTTAGAGAATTTGAAAGCATTATGAAAATTACGTTTTTTACGCATTCGTTAAATATAGGTGGAGTTACAAGGGTCTTTGTTAATCAGGCAAATGAATTACATAAGCGTGGGTATGAAGTTGATTTCGTTATATGTAATAACACAGGTGAGCTTTTGAACGAAATTAATGATGGAATAAACTTAATTAATTTCGGACATAGGAGAATTACTCAATCGTTTTTCTATTTAATCAAATATATAAAGAATATTAAGCCAAATTATATTATTACTGGATCAAATATATACAACGAGTTTGTTGTATTGGCAAATATGATTTCAGGAGGGGTGTCTAGAGTGATTGCTACCCAAGGAAACTATTTTGATATAGAATTAAAGAGTAAGTTTATTTACGGTAGATATTATGCATGGTTTATGAAATTGTTTTATCCCAGAGCATATAAGGTTATTGCTGTTTCAGAAGGAATAAAAGCACTTTTGGAAGAGGTTTTACCTAAAAAGAATATATTACGAATATATAATTCGTTTGATAGGGAAGATATCGAAAGCAAGTCTCTTGTTTCAACATATAATCAAGAATTGATTCCTGAAAAATATATTTTTGTTGGTGTTAGGTTAGTGGAAATTAAAAATCTCGGGTTATTAATTGATTCATTTATTATATTCGAAAAATATTATCCTGAATACAGTTTAGTGATATCTGGAGATGGTGACCAAAAGCAAAAGCTAATAGATTTAGTAAAAAAATACAGACTGTCATCAAAAGTTATTTTTACTGGGAACTTACCGAATTGTTATTACCTAATTAAAAATGCAAGTCTAATTGCCATTACTTCATTTTCCGAAGCTTTGCCAGGAATTGTTGTGGAGGCTCTCTTACTTGGAAAAAATGTAGTTTCAACACCCAATAAGGGTTCTGTTGAGATTTTAGAAAATGGGCGATATGGTTTTATATCTAAAAGTTATGATGATCCACAAGAATTTTCATCATTAATGATAAAAGCAATTTCAGATCCTATAAGTAAGAAAATCTTGAGTAAAAGAGCCTTAGATTTTGAATGTCAGGCGACGATTAGCAAATATGAGGAGCTGTTTATATAGGTAATTCGCCTTCATCAGCAAAACTAAAGTATCCACCATCAGTAACAATAAGATGATCCAATACAGGGATATCCATTATTTTTCCAGCTTCTTTAAGTTTGGTAGTAATTGATTTATCTTGCTGACTTGGTAATTTATTACCAGAGGGGTGATTGTGACAAAGTATTATTGAAGAGGCTAATTGTTCCAAAGCAGATTTCATGATTATTCGGGTGTCAATGACAGTTCCTGATAATCCTCCTTGACTTATTTTGCGACTGGAAATTACCTTATTTGCTCTGTTTAAAAAGATAATCCAGAATTCTTCATGAGGCAGATCAGATAATATAGGGTGCATAAGTTCAAAAACATCATGACTACTTTTTATTTGCCTTTTCTCTTGAATTTCACTCAATTTCCTTCTTTTACCAAGTTCAAGTGCCGCAACAATTGAAATTGCTTTAGCTTCTCCAATACCTCTGTAATTTTTCTGAAGATTTTCAATAGTAGTCTTACCTAATTCATTAAGGTTATTACTTGCATCGTGTAGTATTCTCTTTGATAAATCAACTGCTGATTCATCCCGATTACCAGATCCTATTAATATGGCAATTAATTCTGCATTAGATAAACTGGTAATTCCTTTGGAAAGTAATTTTTCTCGTGGGCGATCTTCTACAGCCCAATTCTTTATGCTTAACTTTTGGTAGGACATAGTTTTTGGTCAAAGTCTGATATTAATTTCTATGTAAATTAAACATCTTATTTAACTTTGCCAAATATTATGCAAATAAAAAAGCCTTCATGTTTTCCATGAAGGCTTTTTTCTGTACTCCGTAGGGGAATCGAACCCCTGTTACCAGGATGAAAACCTGGCGTCCTAACCCCTAGACGAACGGAGCAACTTGTAAAGCTATTAAAGCTTGTTAATATGCTTAGCTAACTTTGATTTTAAGTTAGAAGCTTTATTTTTATGAATAACGTTTCTTTTAGCTAATTTATCAAGCATAGCAGCAACTTTTGGAAACATTTCTGCAGCAGCTTCTTTTTCGCTAGTACCACGTAATTTTTTAACTGCATTACGAGTTGTTTTTGCGTAATACTTATTGTGTACTCTTCTTTTTTCTGCTTGACGAATTCTTTTTAACGCCGATTTATGATTTGCCATCTTACTATCGTTATTATATCAACCTTTTTACTTAGTACTCCGTAGGGGAATCGAACCCCTGTTACCAGGATGAAAACCTGGCGTCCTAACCCCTAGACGAACGGAGCATTTTGTTTTGATAACGTCGTTACCGTTTCAAATGCGGATGCAAAGATATAGCAAATTACATTTACTCCAAATTTTTTAGCAAAAAAATATTCAAAAAAAACCTTAAGTACAGATAATCAGTCAAATAAAATTCATCTTTTTTTTAATGTAAGAGATATCCTACTGTATTTAAGTGAAAAAAAATCAAAGTAGTTGATATAAATATTTTTCTTTTTATAATTTTGTAGTCGAAATCTTAAAGGATAGTGGATGGATTTGACTGATTGCAACCACTCAAAAAAAGTGCTAAAATGCATATTTCTTTCCTGTTTAACTATCCGCATTATTTTATTCATATAATATATTTTAATAGTAATGGGATATTTATTTACATCAGAATCCGTATCAGAAGGTCATCCGGATAAAGTAGCTGACCAAATATCAGATGCCTTATTAGATGAGTTTCTTCGTCAGGATAAGGAATCAAAAGTAGCAGCAGAAACATTAGTTACAACAGGTTTAGTTGTTTTAAGTGGAGAAGTAAAGACAAATGGTTATGTTCCTGTTCAAAATATTGCTCGTAGAGTAATTGATAGAATCGGATATACTAAGTCTGAATATATGTTTGATTCCGGATCATGTGGTGTTATTTCTGCTATACATGAACAAAGTGAAGATATTAATAGAGGAGTAGAGCGAGGAGATGAGGATAGTCAGGGTGCTGGTGACCAAGGTATGATGTTTGGCTATGCATGTACAGAAACTGCTGAATTTATGCCTTTCCCTTTACATTTATCACATCTTTTATTAGTAGAATTAGCTGCTATCAGAAGAGAGCAAAACGAAATGACTTATTTGCGACCAGATTCAAAATCGCAGGTAACAATGGAGTATGGTGACGATAATAAGCCTGTTCGAGTTCATACAATTGTAATTTCTACTCAACATGATGAGTTTGATGAAGAAGTTACGATGTTAGAAAAAATTAAGAATGATGTAAAAAATATTCTTATTCCTAGAGTAAAAGCTAAATTGAGTGAAGAGGAAGCTTCTCTAATTGATGAGGACTACATTTTGCATGTTAATCCAACAGGAAAATTTGTTATTGGAGGTCCACATGGAGATACTGGATTAACAGGTAGAAAAATTATTGTTGATACATACGGAGGTAAAGGTGCTCACGGTGGAGGTGCTTTCTCCGGAAAAGATAGTTCTAAAGTTGATAGATCTGCAGCTTATGCTTCTCGACATATTGCTAAAAACATGGTGGCAGCAGGTATTGCTGAAGAAGTTTTAGTTCAGGTGGCCTATGCAATTGGTGTTGCACAACCTGTAGGATTATTTATTAATACTTATGGAACTGCTAAGGTAAATTTAACTGATGGTGAAATTGCATCTAAAATCAATACTATATTTGATATGCGTCCGGCTGCAATTGTTAAGCGTTTTGGATTGAAGAATCCGATCTTTGAACCAACTGCTGCATATGGACACGTAGGAAGAGCCCCTTATACTGATAAAGTGGTAGTGAAAGAAAATGGCGTTGATGTTGAAAAGGAAGTAGAATTCTTTACCTGGGAAAAATTAGATTACACTGATCAAATTAAAGCAGCCTTTGGTTTATAATTAAATATATACTTATCACAAAAGCTATTTTTTAATTGAAATAGCTTTTGTTTTTCAAATTAAATTTCAAGATTAACACGCTTTAACTTTTTTTTATACGTATTCACTAAAGAATCACCTACATTTGTAGTGTAGATTTTTTTTCATAGATTTAGATTTGGTTAACAAAGCTGATTTTAAGGGTAAAGGATAGATGTTTCCATCTATCCTTTTTTTATGGATTTATTTTTGATATAGGTTGTTATGAGGAATGCCAGTTGTATTATAAATACTAATATGGAAATCCAGAAAAATGATCTTATAAATGGAGCTTCAAAAGAAAAAATTACTTCACTCTGTTCTTTCGGTATATTTACTTTCATTAATGAAATATTGGCAATAGAAATCGGAACGTCGTTATTGTTTATATAGCATTTCCAATTTTTATGGTAATTCTGAGATAAATATAGTGTTGAATCATTTCCTTTTTCAATTTCCAGTTTTATTTGATTTGGAAGAAGTGTAATACTTTTTATTTTTCTTAATTTAGAAATAGAATCTTGATTTTTTGTTATATATGCTAAAGGTCTATTACTTATTTTCTCATAAAGAGTGTCATTTAAAAGTTTCTTTGTTGATTTAAAAATATATGACGAATATTGAGTGTTTGAAGTTAACTTTGAAAAAGTTGCTGCATTACTTCCAAAAGGATATACTTTTTTACTATACTCTGTTATTTGATTTAAAGTGGAATTAAGTAATAGTGAATCATTATTTAATTTCTCTATCTTTTTAATTGTTGAATATATTTTTGTTGGTTGTTGAGAAATGTTTACAACTGTATTGGGAAGAGTTAATAAAGATATTGTAACTAACTCAATAATTATAAATCTTTTCAGAAGATTCACTCCGCCTTTTGATGAAAAATATCTAATAATAATGAAATGAGATAATACAAAGAATGCAGATATTAAGAATTGTAGTGTGAACAGTAATGGACGAGGAAATTTAGTTGGCTTTGGAATAAAATGATGAAGGAATTTAATAATTGAAGTATGGTATATTGATATTAAAAATACACTAATTATTGATAGCATTATTCCATAAACAATAATACTTTTCTTATATCGAGGGTGATTTATATCTAAGTTATCAATTATTCGTCCAATAATTATACATAAAATTAATATAAAGTAAATTCTATATGCTGAAGGAAATCTAAAATGATCAAAAAGTGGTATGTATTCGCTGAACCAAGCTCTTAAAGGGAATGAGTATCCCATAGATAAAGTCAAGACAAAAAAGGCAAGTAGTAATAATTTATAGTTTATTTTAATAACAGATCTTTGAAAAATAATAGTCCAGAAAAAAAGAAATACTGAAAATACACCAATGTATATATTAATTAAAGCAACATCTGTTTCCCAAAAGCCATCTTTCCAAACATATGTAGCAATAGGTGTAAGTAAAGTGAGGATGTCTACTGGATGAAAAGAGCCGTATAATGTAAAATCAATACTCATTTTTCCCCTGTCTATTAAATTTATTGATTCATATAGAGAAGCTAAGATGACGCTAGAAGTGATTATATTTAAGATGACTAATAAGGCAGTGTATAATATAAGTTGTTTTAAGTATATTTTATTGAGTTGTTTTGTTTTATATTTTCTAATAATTATATAAACAAATAATAATATAAGAAAATAGTATGTTGTTACAATGAAAGACCAATAGCCGCCAGAAATATATAAATATAGTGATAGGCTTAAGCCTATTGTAGATTTAAGATTAACGTTTTCGACAAATAATAAAAACTGATATATTACAATAGGAATCCATGCTGCACTTACAATCCAACCTATGTGTTGTGCATTGCCTATAAAAAATCCTGACATTGAGTAAATTAAGCCTGTGACTAACGCTGTTGTTGGATTTATGCCTAAATGTTTACATAATTTGTAACAACCAATAGCTGCAAGATATATATGTAGCATAAATTCAAGGTGCAATGTTATGTTTGTATACCCAAATATCCCAAATATCCACGCCGGCCAATACCATGTTTGAGGATCTAAATATTGAGTCATTCCAAACAACTGATTAGGATACCAAAGTGGTAGTTCTCCTTGTTGAATTATGGTTGAAATAAAATAACGCCATGGGACAGAAATATTCATAGCATCCCATTTTAAAGAGAATACGCAAAAAAGAACTGGCCAATAAGCTATGGATAGAATTATAAATATTCTTATATAAGAATTTTTGTAATATTTTGATAAGTCAATCATTATGTAAATGGATTATGAGATCAAGACAAATTTAATAATCTGATGTTTATTATTTATAAAAAAAATATTTCACATTACGATATAATAATGCATACCTGCAAATATTTTTTAAAAACATTTCCTAAAGAATTATGTATCCTTAACTTTATTGTTTCTATACAAAATATATAATTGTATGACATCATTTGATAACTCAGGAAAAATAGTTAAAAGTATAAGACCTTCAAGGATAATACTTCCTATACTTATAGGTATTGGTATATCTGGTTATATGCTTTATAAAGAATATACTCCTGGGAGTTTTGATGTTGTTCAGTTAACTGGAGATACCTTTGTTTGGCTGTTAATTTCTCTTTTATTAATGGCTATTCGTGATTTTGGATACATTATAAGAATACGGTTATTATCACATAATCAGCTCACTTGGCGAAAGGCATTCTCAATTGTGATGCTATGGGAATTTACATCAGCAATAACACCCTCTGCAATAGGAGGAACAAGTGTAGCTATTTTCTTTTTGAATAAAGAAGGAATTAGGATAGGAAGAAGTACAGCAATTGTTATGGTGACTTCCTTTTTAGATGAGTTATATTTTATTATTGCATTTCCTATTATTTTATTGATTATTGGAAGAAGTGATATTTTTGGATTTGGGGTTGAAGGATTAGATAAGATACCATGGTATAAAAATCAGTTTTTAGTATTTGCAATGACAGGCTATGGATTAAAATTTTTATATACCCTCATATTAACTTATGGATTATTCATAAATCCTAGGGGGCTAAAATTTCTTCTTCTTTGGATTTTTAAGTTACCAATTATTAGAAAATGGCGACCTGATGCTAATGAATCTGGGTCGGATTTGATAACAGCATCTCGAGAGTTTAAAAGTTGGTCGTTTATTAATTGGATAAAAGCTTTTTTTGCCACTGCCTTAAGTTGGACAAGTAGGTATTGGGTTGTAAATACAATCATTATATCATTTTTTGGATTTCAATTTTTAAGTTTTGATGATAATTTGCTTGTATTTGGAAAGCAGCTTGTAATGTGGATTATGATGTTAGTTAGTCCCACACCGGGAGGCAGTGGATTTGCAGAATATGTATTCAAAGAATTTTTAAATGGAGTGGTTCCTGTTGGAACAGGAGTAACTTTAGCTTTTATATGGCGCCTGTTAAGTTATTATCCTTACTTGCTTATCGGAATTTTAATTGTGCCGCGCTGGATACGTAAACACTTTATAAAGCGTTAGTTATATTTGATTAATCATAAGAATTATGTGACTAATTAATATTTGTGATTGCGCGTTTATCCTTAACTTGCTTATCAAATAGTTTCATATACGAAACTGAGTTTTCATTTTTACGTTTAGCTGGTTTTATTTGCTACAGGTAATGCAGTTTGTTATTCTATAAATTTATATCGTGAAATACTTAATATTAATTGTTTTAGTTGTGTTTGTTGGTTCATGTACTAACCGCAATAAAGACAATAATGCCGTAGTTGAAGAACAAAATAATAAGAAGGAAATTTTGATATACTGTGAGAATGTAATGGTACCAGCACTCATGGAGTTAAAAAGTGAATTTGAATTAAAAGAAGAGTGTGTCATAAAACTTCATAATGATTGCTCACAAAATCTAGCTAGCCTCATTCAATATTCATTAAAAGGTGATATTTATTTACCAGCTTCTAAAGAAGGATTTAAGAAGTTGCAAGGGGCTTCAAAGTCATTTATTGTGGATTCCGCATTTATTGGATTCAATCCATTAGTGGTAATGACTCTTAAAGGAAACCCATCAAAATACTCCGGAAATATAAAATCGCTTACCGAGCGAAAATATGCTTTAATTATTGCCAATCCCGAAACATCTTCCTTGGGATATGAAACTCGCAAACTTTTAGGTAAAGAGAAGCTATATGAAGACTTGTTGTTGAATGTTGTTGCTTTAACAACTGATTCAAGAGGACTAGTAAAAAGTTTGGAAAACAACGAAGCTCAATTGGTAATTAATTGGCAAAGTGACCTATATCACAATGGAAATTATGATGAAGTAGATATTTTCCCTATTCCAGAAGGCGAGAATTCTCCATCAGAAATCTATGCCGGAATTCTTTCTACAAGTAATAATGCCGATCTGGCAAGAGATTTTCTTAATTATGCTACGGGTGAAAAAGGAATTTCTGTATTTAGAAAGTATGGAATTAATAGGAGAAAGTCATTAATTTTTTAAATTTATACTCGATTTATAAAATTGATGACTAGTGGTGAAATTAAAGAATAGAAATAGGTCAGTAAAAGTTTTCGATGAATCTATTGTTGTTAAACTGTATCTTTTATTAGCAATATTTTTGCTAACAATAACAGCAATAATGGTTATAGAAAATTACTTTGATCAGGCATATATACTTCGATATCAGAAAATAATTCATAATCAGGAGCAGAAGCAAAAAATAGATAAAGTACTTCAAAAAAATATACTTAAACTAAATTTACTATTTAAGGGATTTACAGGCATTGATCATCCTCAACAACTTAAAAATACACAAAATGATATAGAAACCTTAATCACTGAATGTTTAGATATTGTTGAAATATTAGATAAAGGTGGAACATTAAATGAAGTGAAGCCGGTAAACTTACAAGATAAGGAGCAGATTACAGAAGTTATTGTTCATGAAATAGATGAATTCACAGGGAGTATACCTGAAATAAGGGAGCTAGCTCCCAAAATAGGTGATCTTGAATTGCTTTCGGGTAAAATAGTTGCAATCATTTCTTCTAACCTGGATAATCCTGTTCTAGATAGGGAAAATTACCTTCAAACCATTAATTTCTATATTAAACAGTCAGAGTCGTTATTTTCAAGAGTAAACGAAATTGAAAATAAAATATCTTACGACATCAATAAAAATGTGGTTTCATTGAATAATGCAAGTATTAATATTATTAATAAATACAATAATATTAAATACTCAATATTGTTCATATTTAATTTGTTAGCAATAATTGTTACTTATTATATTATAGTTCAGATTAAAAAAGTAATTCTAAACAGAAAAAAGGCCGAAGAGAGTAATGAAAAATTATTGCAGGCAGTAGAACAAAGTCCTATTTCAATAATGATTACAGATACCAAGGGTAATATTGAATATGTAAATAAAGGGTTTGAGGAAATATCTGGATTTAGTAAAGAAGAGGTTTTAAGTAGGAATATTGACGCTTTTCATGTAACAGATAAAAATAATTCACCTGCTTTTTGGAGTACAATTCAGGCTGGGAAAATATGGACTGGGGAAATAAATAATAAAAATAAGAATGGCGAATTGTATTGGGAGAAAGTATTAATATCTCCGGTTTTAAGTAAATCCAAAACAATATCGTCATTTATTGCTATAAAAGAAGATATAACAGAAAAGCGAAACCTTACATTATCCTTGGAAGAATCTATCGATTCAATGAAGACTATTATTGAAAATCTTCCAGTAGGTATTTTAATTGTAAATAATAATAAAGAAATCATCCAGGCAAATGATACTGCAGCAACAATAATGGGTTATAAAAACACCAAAGAAGTTATTGAGGCAAGCAAAAAGCAAGAGTATGGAGAGGTTTTTATTACTCAAAAGGAAGAGCATGTTTCTGATCCTTCAACAAGAATTGTAATTTCTGTTTTGGAAGAACAGTTAATCGTAAAGCAAAACAATATATCAAGATCCATACTTAAAAATATTATTCCTATAAGGTTAAACAATGAAGATGTTTACCTGGAGGCATTTATGGATATTAGTGCTCAAAAAGAAGTGCAACAAAGAGAAGCTGACTCAAATAAAGCAAAATCAGAATTTCTTGCTAACATGAGTCATGAAATTCGAACACCAATGAATGGAATTATTGGCGCTACAGAGTTACTTGGTAATACTAAATTATCAAAAGAACAAAGTAATGTTGTTTCTATTATTGGTCGTTCATGCGAAAACCTATTAAATATTATAAACGATATTCTTGACTTCTCTAAAATAGAGGCAGGTAAGATGAAAATTGAGCCTTATCCATTTAATTTCAGATCTACAATTGATTATTTAATGGATCAGATGTCGTTTAAAACCAATGAAAAAGGAATTGAACTTATTAGTAATGTTGAGCAAACTATTCCAAATATATTAATTGGAGATGAAAGTAGGCTTATACAGGTGCTTATCAATTTGTTAGGTAATTCTGTAAAATTTACTTCGGAAGGTGAAGTTGTATTGAAAGTTGAGGTTAGTAAACAAATAGGTTCTCAGATAACATTACACTTTGCCGTAGAGGATTCTGGAATTGGTATCCCTAAAGATAAGCTTGAAAAAATATTTGAATCGTTTACACAAGCTGATGGATCTACTACCCGAAAATTTGGAGGAACAGGATTGGGAACTAGTATTTCTAAAATGCTTATCGAACTTATGGGCGGAAAAATATGGGTTGAAAGTCCAAATCCTAATTTTGTTTGGAGTGCAGAAAATCCAGGCTCTATATTTCATTTTATTTTGCCATTCGATATTGATAAAAATCAAGAATCAAATGAACTGCAGGAAGGTAGGTTTAAAGGAATTAAAACCTTAGTAATCGATAATCATAAAACAAATCTTTTATTACTTAAGAAAACCTTAAATAATTGGGGTATTGTTTCACAAAGTTGTGCGGATGAAAAATCAGCAATGGAGATTGTTAAGGAAAAAACAGACCTGGAACTGGTGATTATTGATGCTCATGTGTTTAGCAGGATTGATGATGATTTTGTATCAAAATTGAAGGAGATCAATGATAAATTGAAAGTTGTTTTATTTACTTCAGATCTTCAGTGGAATCAAAAATATGGTTTCACATCTATTGACAGTGTATTGTATAAACCAATAAAGCACAATCAGCTATTTGAAACCATAAAAGAAATGTTTTTGGATACGCATATGGTTGATAAAGGAAGTGGAGTTAAAAAAGTCCCATTTGAAGAAAAAATTAAAAATAAAATAATTTTATTGGTTGAGGATAATATCATTAATCAAAAAATTGCAGAAAAGATGCTCGATAAAATAGGGCTGAAGATTGCGATTGCTAATAATGGAAAAGAGGCTGTTGATATGGTTTTAAGTGGAGATGTTACATTTAACTTAATATTGATGGATGTGCAAATGCCTATTATGAATGGATTGGATGCAACTCAGGAGCTTAGATCAAATCATATTGATATACCAATTGTGGCAATGACTGCTAATGCCATGAAAGGTGATCGGGAGGTTTGTATTGAAGCGGGGATGAATGATTATATTGGTAAGCCAGTGAAATTAGATGATTTAGCTCAATTAATGGATAAGTGGCTTTAATTTATTACTAAGAAATGACAAGTGAAATATGATGGTCTAGATTTATGCAAAGCAGGAAGTACAAAATTAATTGAGAGTTCCATCTGACCATTAAGAATAAATTCTATATCCACGAAATAAGTATTTCTATTATAGTATTAGAAATATTTATTTATCTTCGTGACTAACTTTTATTAAGGGGTGCCTAAAAATTCAGGCTGAGATCATACCCATTGAACCTGTACAGATAATGCTGTAAAGGGATTCTGTGATTTCTACACGATGTTTATCGGCACCATATATTTTAAATTGTATCTCGTTTGAGTAAAATTAAATTGTATGGTAATTTATGTAAATGATGAAAAAAGAACGGTTGAAGACAGTCTCGTTCTATCTAACCTTTTCCAGGAAATAGGAATTAATTCAAAGTCTAAAGGTCTTGCTATTGCAATTAATGAGCAAATAGTAATGCAAAAGAAATGGAGCTCAACAATTCTTTCTGAAAATGATAAAGTATTAATTATCTCTGCAACAAAAGGGGGATAACCTTATCGGATATACTACAAAATGGATCATGTTCAAAACTTATATAGTTCTTGAAGATGAAAAATAAACAGCTTAAGATTTTTGTTCAATGCAAGAATTGGAATGTCGTAAATATTCCTCAAGTAAAACTGTGTTTAATTTTGAGTAGTCTTTTATTTTCAAAACAATAAGAATTTATATCGAATTATATTTTACAGATATGTACTAATTGTCTTAAAATATGATGACGATATAGGCATTGTGTATACTCTATTCTAAAAATCCAATACTAAATATATATGAACCAAAAGAAAACTGCACAAATTACAACAGGATCTTTTCCTAAGTCAAGAAAAATATATGTTAAAGGAAAGCTTTTTGATATAAGTGTTCCTATGAGGCAGATTAATCTATCAGATACTACTCAACAATCTAAGGGTACAGTTGAAAAAAACGAACCCGTAACAGTTTATGATACTTCAGGTCCATATACAGACCCTTCGTATAAAGTAGATTTAACTTTAGGTTTGCCAAAAATAAAAGAATCTTGGATTATGGAGCGAGGTGATGTGATGGAGTTATCGGAAAAAAGCTCAGAATATGGTAAAGCAAGATTGTTAGATCAAACTTTAGATTCAATAAGACATCAACATCAAAGAATAAAACCTTTTAAAGCAAAAGAAGGAAAAATAGTAACGCAATATTTTTATGCTAGAAATGGAGTTATTACTCCTGAAATGGAATACATTGCGATACGTGAGAATCAAAAGTCAAAAGAATATTATCAAGCGACTGGTTTGAGTGAGGATCAAATCAATAATATCCCCTTTATCACACCTGAGTTTGTTCGCGATGAAGTTGCTGCAGGAAGAGCTATTATTCCGGGGAATATTAATCATCCAGAGGCAGAACCTATGATCATAGGAAGGAATTTTTTAGTTAAAATCAATGCCAATATCGGTAACTCACCAACAACATCAAGTATCGAAGAAGAAGTTGAAAAAGCAGTATGGGCTTTCAGGTGGGGTGCAGACACTATAATGGATTTATCAACAGGTGCTAACATTCATGAAACTCGAGAATGGATTATCAGAAACTCTCCAGTTCCGGTAGGAACGGTTCCTTTATATCAGGCATTGGAAAAAGTAAATGGTAAAGCTGAAGATTTGACGTGGGATATTTACAAGGATACTTTGATAGAACAATGTGAGCAAGGCGTAGATTATTTTACTATTCATGCTGGAATGTTGAAGGATCTGGTTGAGAAAACAAAGACTCGAAAAACCGGTATTGTATCAAGAGGTGGAAGTATAATGGCCAAATGGTGTATGACTCATAATCAGGAAAACTTCACCTATACTCATTTTGAAGAGATCTGCGATATACTAGCGCAGTACGATGTAGCTGTTTCTTTAGGAGATGCTATGCGTCCGGGGAGTATTTATGATGCGAATGATGAAGCTCAGTTTGGTGAGTTAAAAGTTCTTGGTGAGCTAACAAAAGTTGCGTGGGAACATCATGTTCAGGTTATTATTGAAGGTCCTGGTCATGTTCCAATGCATTTGATTAAGAAAAATATGGAAGAGCAATTGCGTCATTGCCATGAGGCTCCGTTCTACACTTTAGGACCCTTGGTTACTGATATAGCGCCCGGTTACGATCATATTACAAGTGCAATAGGTGCATCAATGATTGGATGGTACGGAACATCAATGTTGTGTTATGTAACTCCAAAGGAACATTTAGGTTTGCCAAATAAAGATGATGTAAGAACTGGTGTTGTTACATACAAATTAGCTGCCCATGCTGCTGATTTAGCCAAAGGATTTCCTGGAGCAGATATTAGAGATAATGCAATGAGTAAAGCCAGGTTTGAATTCAGGTGGAGAGATCAGTTTGCATTAGCATTGGATCCAGAGAAAGCTATTTCTGATCATGATGAAACGCTACCTGATGAAGAAGATAAAGTATCGCATTTTTGTTCAATGTGTGGAGAACACTTTTGTTCAATGCGCGCAAATATGGAAGTTAGAGAAAAAATGGAAAATCAAACTTCAGCATGTAAAGCAGGAGTTCAATAAAAAATATTAGCAATGGATATATTAAAAATTGCAGATAAAGAGTTTAACTCGAGACTATTTACCGGTACAGGAAAGTTTAATTCTAATAAAATGATGGCGGATGCCATTGAAGCTTCAGAATCAGAGTTGGTAACAGTTGCTCTTAAACGGGTGAATATGAAAGGGGATAATGATGATATGATTGATCATTTATGTGTTCCTGGATTAAACTTGTTACCTAATACTAGTGGTGTACGAAATGCTAAAGAAGCGGTTTTTGCAGCTCAGTTGGCTCGTGAGGCCTTAGGTACAAATTGGTTAAAGCTAGAGATTCACCCAGATCCAAAGTATTTATTGCCAGATGGAGAAGAGACTTTAAAAGCTTGTTATGAACTGGCAAAAGATGGTTTTGTAATTCTTCCATACATTCATGCAGATCCGGTGTTGTGCAAGAAACTAGAGGATGCAGGAGCGGCAGCTGTTATGCCTTTAGGTTCGCCTATTGGGACTAATCAAGGATTAAAAACACGTGATTTCTTAAAAATAATCATAGAACAATCAAGTGTACCCGTGGTGGTTGATGCTGGTATCGGAGCCCCTTCACACGCAGCCGAGGCTATGGAATTAGGAGCAGATGCAGTTTTAGTGAATACTGCAATTGCTGTAGCTAAAGATCCGGTCCAGATGGGTAAGGCTTTTAAAATGAGTGTAGAAGCAGGTCGGATTGCTTATTTGTCAGGATTAGGAGGAGTCAGTTCTTATGCCGAAGCGAGTAGTCCACTGACAAGTTTTTTAAGTTAGATTTTATCTCAAAAGATTCAAATGAGCTTTTATCATATACATGAACAATACGACTGGGGTGAAGTAACAGCCTCAATCCAGTCAAAAACTGCGTTTGATGTTGAGCAGGCTTTAGATGCAGTTCGCCCGGGGTTAGAAGACTTTAAAGCCTTAATTTCTCCTGCTGCAGAACCATATTTGGAGCAGATGGCTCAAAAGAGTTATCAGTTAACACAAACACGTTTTGGTAAAACCATTCAGATGTATATTCCTTTGTACCTTTCAAATGAATGTGCAAATGGATGTATTTATTGTGGATTTAATTGTAAAAACCAGATTAATAGATGTACGCTTACAAAAGAGCAGGTGCTCGAAGAGGTGAAGCATATTAAATCAATGGGGTTTGAGCATGTACTTCTGGTGACTGGTGAGCATCCTAAAAAATGTGGAGTCAATTATGTGGAAGAGGTTTTGGCAATGTTGAAAACAGAATTTGCAAATCTATCCATAGAAATAGCCCCAATGGATTTGAATGATTATAATCAGCTTAAAAAGCATGGATTAAATACGGTTTATGTCTATCAGGAAACGTATAATAAAGACAAATATCCAGACTATCACCCTAAAGGTAAAAAAGCAGATTTTAGGTATAGACTGGAGACTCCTGATCGAATTGGTCAGGCTGAAATTCATCGTATTGGTGTTGGTTGTTTGTTGGGGTTAGAAGACTGGCGAACAGATAGCTTTTTTACCGCTTTGCACATAGATTATCTTGAGCAAAAGTATTGGAAAACAAAATACAGTATTTCATTTCCTAGATTACGACCTCACGTAGGCAGTTTTCAGCCAAATCATCCAATAAATGATCGTCAGTTGGTACAGTTAATATGTGCTTACCGAATTTTCAATCAGGAATTAGAAATTTCATTAAGTACAAGAGAAAATGCCAATTTCAGGAATTATATGATGGGGATTGGAGTTACTAGTATGAGTGCTGGTAGTAAAACAGAACCAGGTGGATATGCTAACCCTGACAAAGAATTAAAACAATTTGATGTTTCTGATGACAGAACCTCGGATGAAATACAGAAGTCAATCAGAGATAAAGGATTTGAAGCTGTTTGGAAAGATTGGGATCAATGCTTGGTTGTTTAATTGAATTTTGAAGAGAGTTTTATGAGTTTTTTGAGCAAAGAAAATAAAGAAAGATACAATCGACAGTTAATACTAAAAGAGGTAGGAGAAGAGGGGCAGTTAAAATTGATTGCTGCAAAGGTTTTGGTTGTAGGTGCAGGAGGATTGGGATGTCCTGTTTTACAGTATTTGGTAGGAGCAGGAATAGGGAAAATAGGAATTGTAGATAATGATGGGGTTAGTATTTCTAATTTACAACGACAAATATTGTTCTGGGAGAATGAGTTAGGTGTATCAAAAGCTCATATTGCTCAGCAAAAATTGAATCAATTAAATTCAGAAACCAATATTGAAATATATAATACTTTTCTGAATAAGGATAATGCGGAGGATATTTTGGCTGGGTATGATATTGTAGTAGGTGCAACAGATAATTTTGAATCACGTTATTTAATTAATATGTATTCACAGAAGCTAAAAATCCCTTTTGTGCATGGTTCAGTTGAGGGTTTTGAGGGACAGTATTCTGTTTTTAACTATAAAAATAACATTTCGTATTCAGATGTTTTTCCTTCGCAGCCCGAATTACCACAAGACTATGTTGTTGGAGTAATGGGAGCTTTGCCAGGAATTATTGGTAGTATGATGGCAATGGAAGTGATAAAAATCTGCTGCAATCTAAATAATGTTGCAGCAGATGCCTTGTATGTTTTTAAATCTCTTGAAAATAAGTTAATCAAATTAAAGTATTAAAATTAATTTGATTGACTTTTGTTTTTAAGCCTCTTATTACCCCATGGAATTTGATATTCAGCAATGTATGAAAAGCCCAGGGTAACGCTTCTGCTTCCTCTTCCGTAGCCTGGAATTCGATATGGTTCCATTATTTCAGCATTGTTGGATGCAATTTTTGTTTTTAGTCTGGCGTAAAAACTAAGATAAAAGTTATTGAATAGCTCAGTTCTAAGTCCAGCCACTAACTCAATCCAGTGTGAATTTACAGTATATGAACTTATTGCAGTAGTATAATTTCCCCAATAAGGATCTTCAATTGTGATGTTGTCTGAACCGTGATCTTGTACAGCGAAACCATATCGTAAACCAAATAAAATATTATCATTATTATTTGGTTCGTCAACTATAAAAATGTCGTAGTCAAAACCAACTCTTCCATATAAACCGTCCGATTTATACTCATAAGATTTGTCATCAAAAGAAACGTTTTCAAACCCTAATGATCCAACAAAAAACATCCTCTTTTTAAAGTTTGTTTTAATGTTAGCCTCAAAAGCATATCGGTCATTATCAAGCAAAGGCACAAAAAAACGGCTTACATCAATACCAATTGCAGTTCCTCGTTTTTTATTGGGATATGGTATTTTTTCTTTCTTCTTCTTAGGGGTTCCTTCTGTTTGTTCCTGATTTTGCGTATTTTGAGAATATCTGCCCTCGTCTGAATAATTTTGAGCGTTGACTAGGGTTGCGAATCCCAAAATAACTAGACTAGTAAAGATATATCTTAACATTTTCGGTACTTTCATTATAAACAATTGATGGATATTCTATTGAAACAGAATCAATAAACGAAATATTACTGTGTAAAACGGTATCTAACTCAAACGTAAAAATAAATCCACATTCTTCAGATATAAAACTTAACTCTTTAGAGTGCACAAACGATACGGTATCTTTTTGGTTAAGAATTTGTATTAAAAAACGAGAAGTATCATTCATCATTGAAAGGGGAAGGAAGGATTCTGATACTGTTTCTGAATTATATATAGTATCATCTTCTGCAACTGATTCAATAGCCCTAATTGTCACGTCGCTTACCGTTGAATCATTTAGAGTGATTGATGAATAAAATGAGGCTTGAACCGACTGTTGATTGGACAAACAAAAATCGTCAGTATTATTACAGGATATGATAATTGCTAAGGCCATGATGGCTACTACCTGAAAAAATATTTTCATTCTTATTAATATTCTTTAGTTGTTAGATAGACTTATCAAAAAAGCTAATTAGTCATTAATTGATAGACCTAAATAGGAATGTTACATCTAAACTATAATTTGTATTTAAACTGCAATATTAACAAAAATAGAACCATTCAATAAGTTTAGATTACGGTTTTATTAAAAAACCTTTCTGTAGATAAAATTTATAAACAAGATTGTGTTGATTCGTGCTTCCTTTTAGTTCTTCATTATGGCTTGTAAAATGATATTTTATAAGAAGAGTTCAGGTCTTCATTTTATGTTTTCAATTAAAAAGTATTTATAAACTATAGTTTTAGCATAATTCCACTTATCTTTGTACTCGATTTTTTTGGGGTGCCTTAATATTGCGGGCTGAGATCATACCCTTTTACCAATTATGGCGGTTGGTAATGAACCTGATCCGGATAATACCGGCGTAGGAAATTTGCGAACTAACTTTTCGCCTTTTGATCTTAATTAATACCTCATTTTATTATTGTTTAATTTTTAACTTTTTTAAAATGATTAAAAGATGGAAAAACTCTATGCTTTATGGAGTTTTAGTATTGTGTGGAATGTTATTAGTCAGTTTTACTGCATCATCTCAAAATGTAGTAAAAGGTAAGGTTACTGATCTGGAAGGTAACGATTTAATAGGAGCCTCAGTTGTAATAAACAGCAGTTACTTGGGAACAGTAACAAATTTGAATGGTCAGTATCAATTTACAAATCTAAAAAGGGGCGATTATGTTTTTGTGGTTTCATACATAGGTTATGAATCTATTCAAAAAGAAGTTTCCGTTAATGAATCTGCTACTGTTAATTTTACTTTAGAGCCTTCAACAATTTTTAAAGATGAAATTTTGGTTTCTGCAACCAGAGCAGGGAATAAAGCTCCTGTAGCTGTTACTAATTTTTCTAAAGATGAAATTAGTAAAGAAAACACAGGTCAGGATATTCCTTATCAGTTGAGTCTGTCTCCATCGCTTGTTGAATCTTCTGAAGCAGGTAATGGAATTGGGTATTCGGCATTGAGAATTAGAGGAACGGATGCTTCCAGAATTAATGTAACTATTAATGGTATTCCGTTAAATGATTCTGAATCGCAAGGCGTTTACTGGGTAAATATGCCTGATTTTTCTTCATCTGTTGATAATATTCAGATACAAAGAGGGGTTGGTACATCAACAAACGGAGCTGCAGCATTTGGAGCTACGATAAATTTTCAAACGCAAACTGTAAATGCAAAACCTTATGCAGAGCTTCAAAGTGTTGCTGGTTCATTTAATACGTTTCGAAATACTTACAAAGCAGGAACTGGTTTGATCAATGGAAAATTTAGTTTTGATGCGCGTTACTCAAAGTTAAAATCAGATGGATTTGTGGATAGAGCATTCTCTGATCATGAATCCTTTTTTGTTAGCGGGACTTATTATACTCCTAAAGGAATGATCAAAGCAAATGTAATTAATGGAGATCAGCAAACAGGCATCAGCTGGTGGGGAAATCCAGGAATTGTTGTTGAAGATAAGGCGGATCGATTACCTAGAACTTATAATCCAGCAGGCGAATATTTTGATGATAATGGGAATGCGCATTATTATAAAAATCAAACGGATAATTATAAGCAAACACATTATCAGTTGTTTTACTCACAAGAGTTATCTGGAAGTTTGAATATGAATGCAGCATTACATTATACTCAGGGACATGGTTATTATGAGCAATACAAGGAAGATGATTCTTATACAGATTATGGCATCATGAACCCAGTGTTTAATGGTGTAGAAGTTAGCCAAACAGATTTAACACGTCAGAAGTGGTTGGAGAATGATTTTTATGGATTTACATATTCCTTAAATTACAAAAAGAGTAGAGTAGATGCTTCTTTTGGTGCTGCTTGGAATAAATATGAAGGTGATCATTTTGGAAAGATTCTTTGGGCACAATATGGAGGCGTTGATAATAATTATCAATGGTATTTGAATAATTCTGAAAAAACAGATTTTAATGTTTTTGCTAAAATTAACTACGATTTAACCGAAAAGTTAAATGCATATGGTGATGTTCAATATCGTCATATTAATTATGATATGGATGGGATAGATGATGATTTAGAAGATCTGATTCAGTCACACAAATTCGATTTTTTTAATCCAAAATTTGGATTGTTTTATACAATAAACCCAAGTCAAAATATTTATGCATCCTTTGGTGTTGCGCACAGAGAACCAACCAGAGCTAATTTTAAAGATGCCAAACTTGATCTTTCTTCATTACCTGTTGATGAATCTTTATTTGATTATGAATTAGGCTATGAGTTTAAATCTACTAAAGCAACTTTTGGAGCCAATTTATATTACATGTACTATAGAGATCAATTGGTACCCACAGGTGAAAAGAATAGTGTAGGTTATGATATTATGACTAATGTAGACAAGAGTTATAGAGCCGGGATTGAGTTAATTTGGGGTGTTCAGATATTACCAAAGTTAAAATGGGATGCTAACCTTACCTTAAGCCAAAATAAAATTAAAGATTTTACAGAGTATTCAACATATTATGATGAAGCCTGGAATGAAGAATACAAAGGAAAGGATCTTGGTGATACAGATATAAGCTACTCACCTAATGTAATAGGAAGCAGTATTATTGTTTTTAATCCATTTAAAGGATTTGGTGTTAGCTTTGTTAGTAAATACGTTGGAGAGCAGTATTTTGATAATACTTCAAGTTCAGAAAGGATGCTTGAGGCCTATCATGTACATAATTTACGTTTGAATTATGCAATTCATCCATCGTGGATTAAAGAAGTTGCCTTCCATTTTCAGTTTAATAATATTTTCGATGCTGAATATGAGAACAACGCTTATGGCAGTAACTGGTATGAGCAAGGTGATGAAAAAACATGGAGATATGATTACCCTCAGGCAGGAATTAACTGTTTAGGTGGAATCATTTTAAAATTCTAAATAAAGATATACTCCCCGGTGGTCAATTCGGGGAGTTTAATAGCGTTATATTTGTAAATCAAACAGATTTTGGGAGGCATGGATTGGATATTAGATCATATTGTAGAGGTTGCTGGAACTATTTCAGGATTATTGTTTTTATATTTTGAAATTAAACAGAATAAATGGTTGTGGCCGGTTGGTTTACTAACTTCTTTAATGTACATATATGTCTTTTTTGCCGCAAAGTTATATGCCGATATGTCTTTACAGGTTTATTATGTGGTAATTAGTATTTATGGATGGCTTCTATGGTCACATGGGAATAATAATGTGAAAGAAGAACTGCCAGTAGTAAGTATAAATCGGAGCTTGTTTTTTACTTTATGTTTGGCAAGTGTTATCATCTATATACTAATATCATACGTGTTAGTTAATTTTACAGATGGGGCATTGCCTTATTGGGATGCTTTTACAACTGCATTAAGTATTGTTGCTACCTGGATGTTGGCTAAAAAAATAATTGAACAATGGTTAGTATGGGTCATTGTAAATGGGGTTTCCTTAGGATTATATTTTTATAAAGGATTATATCCAACATCAGTTTTATATTTCTTTTATATGTCACTTTCATTAGTTGGATACATACAGTGGAAGAAAGACTTATTGACACAAACGTCAGATGTTGCAGTTGCTAATTAATCCAATATTTTTATTGTTTTAAGAGAATTTATATATGATAAAAAAAGCAGTTGTCGTAGCTAATGGAGCATTCCCAACAAACTCTATAGCTCTTGAACAGTTAGAAAAGGCCGAATTTATTGTTTGTTGTGATGGTGCTGTCAATAAGTTAAAAGGCACTTCTTTTGTTCCTAATGCTATCGTTGGTGATCTGGATTCTCTCAATGATGAAATGAAACAGAAATATGATAATATATTGCATCATTTTTCTGACCAGGAAACCAACGACTTAACTAAGGCTGTAAATTGGTGTAAAGATCATTCTTTTACTGAAATTTCTATTGTTGGGGCAACGGGGCTTCGTGATGACCATATGATTGGGAATGTGTTTTTACTGCCACGGTATTCCAATGTTATAAAAGTGAAAATGTATACGGATCATGGTATTTTTACTTCAATATCCCAATCGCAACAATACAAAAGTTTTAAGGGACAGCAGGTGTCAATATTTTCTACAAATCCTCATGTTCAAATAACCACTACAAATTTAAAGTATCCTCTCAAAAGTCAATGTTTACCTATGTTATGGCAAGGTACATTAAATGAATGTACAGATGAATTCTTTCATTTAGAAATTTCGGGAGGAGATCTGGTTGTATATCAGAAATATTAACTTTTCTTTCTAGAGCTATTTTTATTATTAAACAGTATTTTATATTAAAGTTTATGTTCATTATCGGACATATTTAATATGGTAAGCGTTCATAAACGAACATTCGCATAAAACTGTAAAATCATTAACTACTTGAAAATTAGGAGTGAAAAGATTTAGGCACATGGATTGATTAAAAGTTCAACCAAATCTTTTTGTATAAACTTTAAAACAAGTAGTAAATGAGTAAAATTACAAACCAACTAATCCTTGCTTTTCTGTTAGTGAGTTTTGGTATGACTGCTCAAATGAAGCCTATCAATTTTGAGGAGTTTGATTTAGACAATGGCCTGCATGTTATTTTGCATCAGGATAATTCTACACCAATTGTCAATGTTTCTGTTATGTACAATGTTGGATCAAAAAATGAGAATCCTAATCTTACTGGATTTGCCCATTTTTTTGAGCATTTAATGTTTGAAGGATCCGACAATATCCCTCGCCATGAGTATAGCAACTATGTTGAAAAAGCTGGTGGAACCTTAAATGCAAATACAAGTTTTGATCGTACATACTATTACGAAGTACTTCCTTCGAACCAATTAGAACTAGGTTTATGGTTAGAGTCAGAAAGAATGCTGCATGCGAAAGTTGATTCAATCGGAATCGCTACTCAGAAAAAAGTTGTAATTGAAGAAAAAAAGGAAAGAACAGAAAATACCCCTTATGGTGATATTTTGGAATTAACATTCGAAAGAGTGTATAAAGAACATCCTTATAAAACTGCAATACTAGGAAATCCAGATCATATCAGAAGCGCAAAAGATCAGGATTTTGTAGATTTTTATAACACTTTTTATGTTCCTAATAATGCTTGCCTGGTAATTGCCGGAGATATAGATAAGGCAAAAGCTAAAGAAATGGTGAAAAAGTATTTCTCAGATATTCCAAGAGGAAGTAAAGAAATTACCAGACCTAATATTGTAGAAAAACCACAGGTAGCAGAAATAAGAGATACCGTTTATCGTAACGTCCAATTGCCTATGATTCTTCAAGCTTATAAAATTCCAGCTTTGGGTGATGATGACTACTATGCTGTGGATTTACTAAATAATGTATTAGCAAAAGGTCAAAGTTCAAGATTGTATAAGGAGCTGGTAGATAATCAACAGAAGGCCATTCAGGTAAGCTCTTTTTCTCTAGGGCTACAGCAACCGGGTGTTACATTGGCTTTTGCTATTCCAAATTCTGGTGTGGATAATGGTGAAGTTGAAAAAGCAATGTATGCCGAAGTTGAGAAGCTTCAGAATGAATTAATTAGCGAAAGAGAATTTCAGAAGTTAAAAAATCAGGTTGAAAATGATATGGTTAATGGAAGTAAAAGATTGGCCACTGTTGCTGAAAATTTAGCAACAGACTATACTTATTTTAACGATGCTAGCGCTGTTAATAAGGAATTAGATAAATATTTAGCTGTTACGCGTGAAGATATTCAACGAGTAGCAAAAAAATATTATACTAAAGAAAACAGAGTGGTTCTTTATTATCTGCCAAATTCACAAAAAGCAAACTAAATCATAAACTAAAAGTAAAATGAAAAGAATTTCATTCATTATATTATTTGCACTATCAGTTGTTACTGGTTTTGCACAATTAGATAGATCACAAGCACCCAAAGCCGGACCTGCTACAAAACTTAATTTAGGAGATTATACCAAGTTTGAGCTAAAAAACGGATTAAAAGTTATTGTGGTCGAAAATCATAAACATCCAGTTATTTCTTATTCTTTATCGCTGGATATTGATCCAATTTATGAAGGTGATAAAGCTGGATATTCAAGTTTTACTGGTGAATTATTAAGGGCTGGAACTGAAAATAGAACTAAATCTCAGATTGATGAAGAGATTGATTTTATTGGAGCATCTTTAAATACAACAGCTAGTGGAATTTATGCGCGATCACTAAAAAAACATCAAGATGAGTTATTAGATTTAATGACTGATGTTTTATATCATCCGTTGTTTCCTCAGGAAGAGTTAGATAAACAAATTAAACAAGCTTTGTCTGGTCTAAAAGTGCAAAAAGATGAGCCGCGAGCTATTACTTCAAATATTACCTCTGCTTTAATGTTTGGAAAAGAGTCTGCTTATGGTGAAATTTCATCAGAAGAAACCATTCAAAATGTTACCATCGATGATTGTAAGGCATACTATAATAGTTACTTTAAAGCCAATGTTGCTTATTTAGTAATTGTTGGAGATGTAACAGTTAAAGAGGCTAAGAAAACAGTAAAAAAATATTTTGGTTCCTGGGAATCAGGCGATGTACCAAAACATGAGTTTAAAAAGCCTGCTGAGTTAGATAAGCCTATATTTGCTATGAGTAATAAAGATGGTGCACCTCAATCCTATATTTCAATTTCTTACCCTGTTGACTTAAAGCCTGGTGCTGATGATTACATTAAGGCAAGAGTGATGAATCAGATTTTTGGAGGACATGGTTTTAGTGGGCGTTTAATGAAAAACCTAAGGGAGAATAAAGCATGGACTTACGGTGCTTATTCATCATTAAATGCAGATGAGCATATGGGATATTTTCGTATGGCATCAAATGTAAGAGGTAGTATTACTGATAGTGCATTTGTTGAAACTCAAATGGAAATGGATCGCCTAATTAATGAAGATGTGGATGAGGACGACCTTACTTTAGTAAAAAATGCCATGGCAGGTAGTTTTGGTCGCTCATTGGAGGATCCATCTACTTTAGCTCGTTTTGCATTAAATATAGATAAATATGGTTTACCAGTAGATTATTACGAAACATATATGGAGCGTCTTGCAGCAGTAACTGTAAATGATGTAAAAGAAATGGCTAAAAAGTATTTAAAGCCTGATAAAGCTATTTACCTTGCTGTTGGAGATGTAAATAATATTGAATCTCTAATGGAAAACATTTCAGGAGAAGCTAAGGTTGTTGAGTATGATTATTATGCAAATAAAGTAGTAAGAACCGGGTTGCCTAAAGGATTAACGGCACAAAAGGTTATTGATGATTATATTAAAGCTCTTGGTGGTGAGGATCAGCTAAAATCTATACATGATCTATCGATGAAATGTACAATGTCAATTCAGGGAATGAATCTGGCAATGAATACATATCAAAAAGCACCCAATAAAATAAGTGTAGAAACCTTAATGGGAGATAATGTTTTAAGTAAGCAAGTTTACAACGGAGAAAAAGGTTCTATGTTTATGCAAGGACAAAAGCAAGAACTTCAGGGAGATATGCTAAAAGAAATGGAGTATCAGGCTATGATTTTCCCGGAACTGCAGTACAACGAATTGGGTTATGACCTACAATTAATAGGTAAAGATAAGTTAGACGGGAAAGATGTTTATAAGCTAATTATTACAAACCCGGTAAAAAAAGAATCTACTGTTTACTTTGATGCTAAATCTGGTCTTAAAGTTAAGGAAGTAGCTAATTTACCACAAGGTCAAGGCTCTAGTGTGACTTTATATTCTGAGTATAAAGATGTAGATGGAGTTAAGTTTCCGGTGGTGATGAGTCAAACAGTGGGGCCGCAATCCATTGCTATTAATGTGGATGAAGTATTGGTAAATAAAGGTATTCAGGATGAAGTTTTTGCTAACTAGTAAAGTTGTGAATATTTGAACATATACGTGTAAATTATTAAAATTCTTATGATTTAAAGGTTGACCTGATTTTGGGTCAACCTTTTTTATTTGTTTATGTTATTTATAAAAACGTTAATCAATAAATGAATAGGTTATGAGGCGGTCGTTATTTTATATCATCATTTTAAATTTAGTATTTGGGTATATAAATGCAGGTACGAATGAAGTGTTTTTTATGACAAGTGCAGATGTTGATTTTAAGCAAGATGGCTATACTATTGGCTATACAAACTCAAGCCAGAATACTACTAATCTTTATGTAGCATCGTCTGTTGATGATAAAATGAAAATTAGATCATCTGATAAACAAGAGTTGTTTAAGGAATATATGGATTTTGGTGTTCATAATGTTTTATTTTATGTACATGGGTATGGAAAGGAAATAGAAGAAGTGTATCAGAGAGCATTGTTAATCCAAGAAGAATATGATGTAAAAGTGGTATTTTTCTTTTGGCCTTTTAAAACAGAAAAGGGCAAGCCATCAAATTTGTTTCAATCTCATAGTAATATAGAAAATAGTTTACCTGAATTTGATGCATATGTTGATTTAGCCAAGGAATTAAGACAGAATAATAATCATATGAATATTTCCTTGATGGCTCATAGCCTTGGAAATTACTTTTTAAAATTATATGCTCTGGAAGATGAAGTGCATGATGAATTTGTGTTTGATAATTTAGTTTTGAATAGCGCAGCTGTAAATGATAGAAAGCATGGTGTTTGGTTGTCTAAGCTGAATTTTCAAAAACGAACTTATGTACTTTATAATAATCATGATTTTTTGCTTAAAGGATTACAGCTTTTTACAAGGGCAAAAAGACAATTAGGAAATAAAACCAATCGTTTTAAAATTTCCACAGTAAATTATATTGACCTCTCTGAAACAATCGGCTTTAGATTTCCGGTTCGAGACACACATTCCTTTTTTACCGGAGATATTCTAGATGAGTTAAGTCCTGTAAAGCACATGTATTCAGTTATTCTAACAGGTAAAGAGTTTGATAAACTAGATTATGTAGCACTAGAAATGTAGATTTGATTGAAGGTTATTCGAACATTGTTTAAAATTGTTCTAAATAAACATTCCTCTTAGGTTTATTATTAATAATTATTAAGAAATAATTAGAATTTGTTTTCTTTGCATTTCGATAAAATAACCTAAGTGTGTAATAGTTTAAAATATGATTAACCTGAGCGTTGAGAAAGACTTGACAATTGAAGTTGTTGAGGAAATTCTTTTTGGGAATCAAGAAATTAAAATTGATTCTGATACCAAACAAAAAGTTAAAGAGAGCTATGAGTTTCTAGAGAAATTCGCTAAGAACAAGGTGATTTACGGTATTAATACTGGTTTAGGGCCAATGGCTCAGTATCGTATTGAAGATGATAAACTTGTTGATTTACAATATAATTTAATTCGTAGCCATTCTGCAGGAGCCGGCCAAAAGATTCCTGATGTTTATGCCAAGGCCTCAATGTTGGTTCGAATGAGAGCTATTATGCAGGGTTACTCAGGTATTCATACCTCATGTTTAGAACTATTAGAAACACTTATTAATTCAGATGTATATCCTTTTATTCCTGAGCACGGTGGAGTAGGAGCTAGTGGCGATCTTGTTCAGTTAGCTCATCTTGCTTTGGTGTTGATAGGAGAAGGACATGTAACATATAAAGGAGAGTTTAGATTAACAAAAGAGGTGTTTACAGAGTTGGGAATTGAACCGATTGAAGTAAAACTTCGCGAAGGTCTTTCTCTAATTAATGGTACTTCAGTGATGACTGGTGTAGGTTTGGTTAATGTAATTAAATCAAAGCAGTTGTTGAATTGGTCGTTAATGGCCTCAGTTATGATGAACGAAATTGTGATGTCTTTTGATGATCACTTTTCTGTTACATTAAATTCAGTTAAAAAACACGACGGACAGCAAAAAATTGCCGAAGGAATGCGCATGTTGCTTAAAGATAGTGACTTGATTGCCCGTCGAGAAGAACATTTCTTTTCTGGCGAAGTTGATGAGCGTATATTTAAGCGTAAGGTTCAAGAGTATTATTCCTTACGATGTGTGCCTCAAATCTTAGGTCCTGTATACGAAGCTGTAGAATCTGCTAAAAAAGTAGTGGTAAACGAAGCAAACTCAGTAAGTGATAATCCAATCGTTGATGTTGAAAATAAAAACGTTTATCACGGAGGAAACTTCCATGGAGATTATATCTCTATTGAAATGGATAAGCTTAAACTTGCTGTTACTCGTGTGTCAATGCTTTCAGAGCGCCAAACAGCTTTTCTATTCAATAGCAAAATAAACGAGATATTACCTCCTTTTGTAAACTTAGGTACTTTAGGTCTTAACCTGGGATTACAAGGAATGCAGTTTACGGCAACATCTACAGCTGCAGAAAATCAAACACTATCGAACTCCATGTATGTTCATAGTATTACAACAAATAATGACAATCAGGATATTGTTAGTATGGGAACCAATAGTGCGTTGATTACAAAACGTGTTATTGATAATGCTTATCAGGTTCAGGCTATTGAAATGATGGCATTGTTACAAGCTATTGATTACCTGCAAGTATCTTCAAGATTATCTTCTGCAACTAAAAAAGTTTATGATAAGCTTCGCGCTATCTTCCCAGTTTATATTGAGGATAAACCTTTGTATGAGGATTTAGCTAAGGTAGTTGATTATCTGTTTAATAATAACGTGGAAATACCACAAGAATAATTTCAGTTTGTATTTTAATTGAAGATATTATTTTCGTGTACATAACACATTGAAGTCTATGAAAAATGCATTAGTTACAGGAGGATCAAGAGGAATTGGGAAAGCTATTTCTATTCAATTAGCACAGCAAGGATTCTATGTTCTTATAAATTATAGGTCAGCTCATGAAGAGGCACAGAAAGTAAAAGCCGAAATTGAGGAAGCCGGAGGTAAAGCAGATTTATTGCCCTTTGATGTTTCAGATTCTCAAAAAGTTGAAGAAGTACTTGGGGGCTGGATGAAGGAAAATGATAAGCATATTGATGTATTAGTTAACAATGCAGGTATTACTAGTGATAACCTGATGGTTTTCATGACTGACAGTGAATGGAATAAAGTAATATCAACGAACCAAAATAGTTTCTTTTTTGTTACACGTCAAGTGCTTGAAGGTATGGTTGTTAATAAATGGGGGAGAATCATTAATATAGTTTCTCTTTCAGGACAAAAAGGACATCCTGGTCAAGTAAATTATTCTGCTTCTAAAGGAGCGGTTATTGCTGCCACTAAATCATTATCAATGGAAGTTGGTAAAAAGAAAGTGACAGTAAACTGTGTTGCTCCTGGTTTCATTAAAACCGAGATGACAGAAGATATTAATGAAAAAGAATGGAAACGTCATATTCCGTTAAATCGTTTTGGTAAAGCAGAAGAAGTGGCCAGTGTGGTTAGCTTTTTAGCTTCAGACGGAGCTGCTTATATTACAGGAGAAACGATTGCGGTGAATGGTGGAATGTATAGCTAATGAGACTTTTGTAAAATGGAAAGAAGAGTTGTTATTTCCGGTATGGGTATTTATTCGGTACTGGGTAAAAGTTTAGAAGAAGTAACTTCATCATTATATAATGGAAAGTCAGGAATTGGTCTTGATTTAAATCGTAAGGAATTAGGATTTAGATCAATGCTTACAGGTGTTCTTGAGCGACCAAATTTAAAAAAGCTATTAAACCGTCGTCAGCGTGTCGGTATCCCCGAACAGGGAGAATATGCTTACATGGCAACTCTTGAAGCATTTGAAAATGCAAAAATCGATATGGATTTCTTAGAAAAGAATGAAGTAGGAATTTTATATGGTAACGATAGCTCTTCGATTCCTGTAATTGAGTCTATCGATAGAGTAAGGGAAACAAAAGATACAACTCTACTTGGTTCTGGGTCTATATTTCAAAGTATGAACTCAACTATTTCAATGAACCTGTCGGTTATCTTTAAACTAAAAGGTATCAATTTTACTGTAAGTGGTGCTTGTGCAAGTAGCTCGCACGCTGTAGGTTTGGCATACTTTTTAATTAAGCATGGTTATCAGGATATTGTTTTATGTGGTGGAGGTCAGGAAATTAATCCTGAATCTATGGGAAGTTTTGATGGATTATCAGCATTTTCTGTTCGCCATGATGCCCCGGAAAAGGCATCCAGACCATTTGATAAGGATCGTGATGGATTAATACCAAGTGGGGGTGGAGCTTCTTTGGTTGTGGAAAGTCTTGAATCAGCATTAAAAAGAGGTGCCAATATTGTTGCCGAAATTAAAGGCTACGGATTCTCTTCAAATGGCGATCATATTTCTGTTCCTAATGAAACAGGTCCTACTGAATCCTTAAAGCGTTGTTTAAAAGATGCTAATATGGCTGCTAAGGATATTGATTATGTAAATGCACATGCCACTTCAACGCCTGTTGGAGATGCAATGGAAGCAAGAGCTTTAAATACTGTATTTGGCGAGTGTAAAACACCGATCAGTTCAACCAAATCAATGACAGGTCATGAAATGTGGATGGGTGGAGGAAGTGAATTAATTTATAGTTCACTTATGATGCACAATTCATTTATTGCTCCAAATATTAATTTTGAAAATCCGGATGAGCAATCCGCAAAATTGAATATTATTAATAAAACAACAGAAAAAGAATTAAATACTATACTTTCAAATTCATTCGGATTTGGTGGTACAAATTCAACAATCATATTATCTAAATATAGTAAATAGGGAAAAATGGAAAGAGGCAAGATTAAAGATATCGTTGTAGAGTTCTTAATAGATGAGTTCGAAATTGACGAAGATGTAATCAATGATGATGCGCATCTAATTGACGATCTTGGATTAGAAAGTCTTGATTTTGTGGATATAGTAGTAATCATTGAAAAGGAATTTGGATTTAAAGTGAAGCGTGAGGAGATGAAAGATATCCGCGTTTTAAATGATTTATATACTTATATCGAAAATAATTTAAAATGAGTAAATGGACGGGTAAGTCAAAGGGAACTCCCTTAGGTTATCGAATATTTATCGGCCTTATAAAGGTTGATGTTCGTTTAGCTTATATTTTACTTAAACCCGTTTCGTTTTTTTATTTACTCTTTTCGAATAAAGAATCAATAAGTTATTTCTATAGAGAGCGATTAAATTATGGAAAACTTAAAAGCATTGTTAGTATTTATAAAAATTATGTGTTTTTAGGTAAAGTTCTGATTGACAAGATTGCTATTCTTTCCGGACAAAAGGATCAATATACCTTTAACTTTGATGGTGAGGAACATTTACATCAAATGGTAAAGGATAAAAAAGGAGGATTACTGCTAGGGGCCCACATGGGTAACTGGGAAGTAGCAGGGGAATTATTGGAAAGAGTAGATTCAGTAATTAATATCTTAATGGTGGAAGCAGAACATGAAAAATTAAAAGATGTTTTACAAGAAGCCATTGGTGACAAAAAAGTTAATGTTATCCCAATAAAGGATGACATGTCGCATATTTTTAGTGTTATTGAAGCATTTAAAAATAAAGAACTGGTAGCCATGCACGGTGATCGGTTTGTAGAAGGAAACCAAACCATTAAAATACCTTTTTTAGGTGAGATGGCAGAATTTCCAATCGGACCCATGGTGTTGGCAAGTAAATATTCTATACCAGTAACTTTTGTTTTTAGTGTAAAAGAAACCAATACACACTATCATTTCTTTGCCACAAAAGGTAAAGTTTATCCTAAGGAACGTAAACCGGCCTTAAGAGATGAGTCAATTAAAGTAATGTTAACCGATTATGTAAATCAGTTGCAATCGAAAGTTGAAAAATATCCTTTGCAATGGTTTAATTATCACCCTTTTTGGGAAAACGAAAAAAAATAATCCTAATGTCTGTTACCTACGGAAAAGATAACAAAACTGCCCTTCAGGCAAAGTACGATGCTCAAAAGATAGCATTCGCACCGATCATGTTTCAAGCAGCACTTTCTCTTCGAAACCTTGGAATCCTTGAATTGATCAAGAAAAAAAGAAAAGGAATCACCATTGAAGATATTGCTTCAGAACTTAAACTTTCAGTATATGGAGTAAAAGTTTTATTAGAAGCTGGTTTAAGTCTTGAATTGGTTACTGTTGAAGAAGATTTGTATAAACTCACAAAAACCGGATGGTATATTCAGTGTGATGATTTGACCAGAGTAAATATGGATTTTACTCAGGATGTGAATTATGAAGGTGTTTTTACACTCGAAGATTCAATTAAAGAAGGAAAACCTACAGGTTTAAAAGTATTTGGCGATTGGCCAACAGTATATGAGGGATTAGCTCATTTACCAGAAAAAGCTAAAGAAAGCTGGTTCGCATTTGATCATTATTATTCAGATTATGCTTTCCCCGAAATTATGCCTTTGGTTTTTAAAAATAATCCAAAGCAAATTTTAGATGTTGGTGGTAACACAGGTAAATTCTCAATCCAGTGTGCCAAGTATAACCAGGATGTAAAAGTAACTATTCTTGATTTACCAGGGCAGTTAAATGTTGCCTATAAAAATATTGAAGAAAACGGATTTAGCGATAGAGTTAATGGCCATCCGTTAAATTTATTAGATCACTCTAATCCTTTTCCTAAAGGAGCAGATATCATTTGGATGAGTCAATTTTTAGATTGTTTTTCTCAAGAAGATATCCTTCAGCTCTTAACAAGATCATATAATGCTCTGGATGAAAACGGAAGAGTTTATATTCTTGAAACATATTGGGATGATCAGGAATTCCCGGCATCAACTTATAGCTTACATGCAACTTCATTATATTTTACAAATATTGCAAATGGTTGCAGTCAGATGTATCATTCAGAAGATATGTTAAAATTAGTGGATAAAGCTGGATTAGAAGTTGAAGAAACTGTTCAAAATATTGGTGTGAGTCACACCTTATTAATTTGTAAAAAGAAGTAATTTCGAAACAGAATCAAAACAATAAGATATGCAGTGGACCATTGAAGAGTTAATACCTCAGCGACCTCCTTTTGTATTTGTAGATAAAGTGATGAATTTTTCTGAAGGATCAGTAACTACGACTTTTGAAATTAAGCAGGACGCTACTTTGGTATTTGATGGTTATATGCAGGAAGCTGGTTTAATCGAAAATATTGCTCAATCTGCAGCTGCATTAGAAGGGTGTAATGCAAAGAGCAACAATTGTGAGGTTAAAGTAGGCTTTATTGGTTCAGTTAAAAAATTAGAGATAAGCAGGTCGCCAAAGGTTGGGGAGATATTGGAGACACAGGTTAATATTTTAACCAATGCCATGGGAGTAAATGTTGCAGAAGGTATTGTAAAATCTTCTGATGAAATCGTAGCAAAGTGTGTGCTTAATATTTTTTTAAAAGAGGATTAAAGATATTTTGTGATCGTTTGATGATAAATCATCTTTAATTAGCTTATAACCAAAAAAAACTAATATGATGAAAAAGATTTTTTTATTGGGAATGTTTTGTGTTTTGCTTTTTAATGTAAAAGCACAAAAAACGAGTGACCTTTTTACTGACAATGACTACCAGTATGTTTGGTTTGGTGTAGACTATTCAAATGTGAAACTGATAGGTGATTTTTATGCTTCTAATATGGGAGGAGAAGAGCCAAAACAGTTTATTAAGGATAATTATTTCAAAGCATGGAATGACCTGATTAAAAATGAGAGAAGAAAATTTAGTGTTGAAAACATGCTAAAAAAAGATGAGGTCATTTACAATATTGAAATGATGGAGGCCCTGAATCAAACTGGGTCATACGAGAGTTTAGAGGCAGATAAGGCGCTGCCCTTAAGTGACGAAGTTCTAACTAATTCAATAAATAACTATAACCTTAATTACAGCGATGGAATAGGAGTAGTTATTATTGCTGAATATTTGGATAAATCATTTACGGAAGCTTCTTATGTTCTTGAAATTTTTAATATTGCAACAAGAGAAAAATTGATAGAAGAGCGTTTCGTAACCAGACCTGCAGGTTTTGGAGTTAGAAATTATTGGGCAGGATCATTGTATTATATTTTTAAGGATGTTTCATCTAAAAGATATAAAGCCTGGAAAAAACAATATAAGTAAGCGTGAAAGAATTAGTCAATATAACAAAAGTTAAAGTCCGATTTAGTGAAGTAGATTCTATGCATATTGTATGGCATGGAAACTATGTGAAGTTTTTAGAAGATGGTCGTGAGGCTTTTGGATCACAATATGGCCTCGGTTATTACGATGTGTATGAAGAAGGCTATATGACACCAATCGTTAAGGTGGATGTTGACTATAAAAACCAGGTAAGATATGGTGAGGAACTTGAAGTGAAAACCATATTTGAGAGTGTTGATGCAGCTAAAATTTGTTTTAGATACGAAATTTCAAAAGTATCTGATAAAATTATAGTTGCCAAAGGAAAAACCATTCAGGTGTTTTTAGATACGGAGGGTGAATTACAATTAACCAACCCTCCTTTTTATACCTCCTGGAAAGAAAAATGGGGATTGTTATAAATGATAGTATTTGGAGCAAATAATATTATTTCGCCATTAGGGTGGACCAGTGAGGAAAACTTTAAAAATATTTTAGCAGGTAATACCGGGCTTGTAATTCAAGAAGATAAAGAATTATCAGATGTTCCTTTTCCAGTAGCTAAAATTAAGGAAAGTGAGATTCAAAATCGTTTGGAGGAATTTCCAGATATCGTTGGTTATTCCAAATTAGAGCAATTGTGCATTTTATCTTTGAAACAAATAATCGGTAATGTTAATGTAAAAGATTCTCGAACTGGATTTGTTTTCAGCACAACTAAGGGTAATGTTGACTTTCTTAAGGATGATGAACCTAATAATAATGTATACTTAGCCAATACAGCTCAAGTAATTGCTGATTATTTTGGATTCATAAACACACCTCATATTATTTCAAATGCATGTATTTCAGGTTTGGCTGCCATTGTATTTGCTAAGCGAATGATTTCATCAGGAGTTTATGATCAGGTGGTTTTACTAGGAGCAGATATATTATCCAAATTTATTGTTTCAGGATTTCAATCATTTCAATCACTGAGTTCGGAGCCATGTAAACCATATGATGCAAACCGCGATGGATTATCATTAGGAGAAGCGGTGGGTTCTATTATTCTTTCTAAAAAAGACGACAAAGATATTTCAGGAGAAATTGAAGTGGTTAATGGAGCCATCAGTAACGATGCAAACCATATTTCAGGGCCATCAAGAACAGGAGAAGGACTTTATAGAGCAATTCTTCAAGCAACAGGAAATAATGCAAATATTGATGTTATTTCGTCGCATGGAACTGCAACTCCATACAATGACGATATGGAATCGCATGCTATTAGTAGAAGTGGATTGTCGGATGTGCCAGTAAGTGGATTGAAAGGATATTTTGGGCATACATTAGGGGCTGCAGGTATTATTGAGTCAATTATTTCAACCAAGGCACTTAAAGAAAATGTTGTAATTGCAACAAAAGGAATTCAACAACAAGGTGTTGTTCAACCTATAACAGTTGCTAACAAAAATATAGCAACATCAACAAGAGAGTTATTAAAATTGATGTCGGGCTTTGGTGGCTGTAATGCTGCTGTTTACTTTAAAAAACATGAGTAAAATTATTAAAGAGCTTATTATAGAACAAGGAACTGTTCAATTAAATGGCGAAACGTTTTTTAAGGGTGAATCTTCAGAAATAGGCCCATTTCTAAAATCATTATATAAACATCTGGACCTAAAATACGGGAAGTATTTTAAAATGGATTTGCTTAGTAAATTAGGGTTTCTGGCTGCAGAAATACTAATTAATGGGGTAAGTGAAATAACTCCCGAAACGGATGAAGTGGCATTGGTTTTTGCCAATACGTCATCTTCTTTAAATACGGATTCTAATTATCAGGAGAGTATTGCTGATATTCCAAGTCCTGCTGTTTTTGTTTATACGCTACCCAATATTGTTATTGGCGAAATAAGTATTCGTCATAAGTTTTATGGGGAGCACATGTTTTTTATTCAAAAAGAATATAAAAAAGAAGAATTATTAAAATATACTGAAAGTCTGTTTGCTGAAACAAATACTAAATTTGCTATTGTAGGCTGGCTTGAAGTGAATATGAACAATGAATATAATGCACAACTGATGTTGTGTTCTAAATAATTTTGTAAAATTTTGAACCATGAGTGAATTAAAAGAAGAGCTAAAAGCAAAATTAATAGAGCAGTTAAATCTTGAAGATTTCGAAGTTTCAGATATTGATGATAACGATCCACTATTTGATGATGAAGGATTAGCTTTAGATTCAATTGATGCTTTAGAGATTATCGTTTTACTTGAAAAAGAATATGGCATTAAGCTAGATGATCCTAAAAAAGGAAAAGATATCATGCAATCAGTTCAAACTTTAGCTGATTTCATTGAGAAAAACAAAAAGTAATTTTTAGAGGGAAATACGAATAATCTATGTCAAAAGGTATTGTAGTAACCGGTTTTGGAGTAATCTGTTCCATTGGCAAAAATGCCGATGAATGTTTGGATTCGTTGTTAAACAAGCGTTCAGGAATAGATCATATCAAATATTTAAAAACGGTTCACAAAGATTCTTTTAAGCTAGGTGAAGTTAAAATGAGTAATCAGGAATTAGCTGGTCAACTTGGATTACCTTCATCTGATTTGTACAGTCGTACTACTTTGTTGGCTATGGTAGCGGCAAAAGAAGCTATTGCTATGGCAAACCAGTTAAATGGCACAAAAGAAAGAACAGGAGTAGTTTCTTCTACAACTGTTGGAGGTATGGATGTTACAGAAAATAAATATTTAAAGGAAACAACTGATTATTCGTATTTATATACCCACTCTTGTGGTGATTCAACTAAAAAAGTTGCTGAATATATTGATGCAACAACCTACTACACCACATTAAATACAGCGTGTTCCTCAGGCACAAATGCTTTAATACATGGAGCAAGACTCTTGAAACACGGAATTCTGGATAGAGTGATTGTGGGCGGGGTTGATGCTTTAACCATGTTTACTTTAAACGGATTTAATTCTTTAAAAATTCTGGATACAGATTTTTGTAAGCCTTTTGATGCTGAACGTAAAGGATTAAACTTAGCTGAAGGAGCAGGTTATGTTGTTTTAGAAAGAGAATCAGAAGTAGTAAAATCATTTTGTAAGGTAAGTGGTTTCGCTAATGCTAATGATGCACATCATCAGACGGCTTCGTCACCTGATGGTAAAGGAGCCTATCTTTCTATGACAGAGGCTTTAGAGATGAGTGGATTGAGAAAAGAGGATGTTGATTATATCAATGTTCATGGTACTGGAACTGATAACAACGATTTTTCAGAAGGAACTGCATTGAATCGTGTATTTGGTAAAGGTAATGTGCCTCCCTTTTCATCAACAAAGTCATATACAGGACACACTCTGGCAGGAGCTGCAGGCATTGAATCTGTTTTTTCTGTATTAGCGATTGTAAATAATGTGATGTATCCTAATCTAAATTTTAAAACTCCAATTGAGGATTTGGATTTAGTTCCAATAACAGAGGTGAAAAAAGATAAGGACGTAAAAAATGTATTGTCAAATTCATTTGGGTTTGGAGGTAATAACTCAACTGTGATTTTTTCTGAATAGTATGGATATTTACATCAAATCATCGGATTCTATTAGTGCGCAATTGAGTTTTGAAAGTGGACTTCCCTTAACAGTTGAAGCCACGGAAGCAGCATTTTACAATTGTGTTAAGCCAGAATATAAAAAGTATATCAGTCCGAAGTTATTGCGACGCATGAGTCCAATAATACGGAATGGAGTAGCTTGTAGCTTATCTGTATTAAAAAAAGCCATTATAGAGCAACCAGATGCAATAATTGTAGGAACAGCATTAGGATGCTTAAGAGATACAACCAGTTTTTTAACTCAGTTAATTGAGGAAAACGAGGAGTTACCTAATCCAACTTATTTTATTCAGTCAACACATAATACCATAGCTGGCCAAATTGCTTTGTTATTAACTTGTCATAGTTATAATTTTACTTTTTCTCAGATGCATAATTCATTTGAAACAGCATTGTTGGATGCTCAAATGTTAATGCTTGATGAAAAGGCCAACAATGTGTTGGTAGGTGGAGTGGATGAGATAACAGAGAATACCTATGAGCTAATAAAAGATTTGGATTGCTACAAGAATATCAAGCTTGGAGAAGGAGCCGGATTTTTTGTGTTAAGTAAAGATGAATCTCCGATTAAGCTTGAAGGTGTTAAGATTATTAACGGAACTGATCTTGATATTGAAAAGGAGCTAAATCATTGGGGTATTTCTCCAACAGATATTGATGTTGTCATTGGAGGAGATAATTTTGACGATGATATTTCCTATAAAACTGTTCATAATACATTTAAAAATAAACCATATTTATGGTACAAGCCGTTTATGGGAGAATTTGGTACAGTATCTGCTGTAGCATTATGGATGGCAACTAAAGTACTTGAGGAAAAGCAAATTCCAGATTGTTGGATTAAAAATAAAGTTCAACCTAATAAAATTTCTAATGTTTTAGTTATTAATAGTGTTGGCAAAGAGCATAGTTTAATATTTTTAAGTATTAAGTAATTAAAAACATAACCAGAAAGCAACGTATGAGTTAAATCATGAGTATCGACAGGGTACTGATATTAATTGTTCTCATACATAATTGACCTAATCTATAGAGTTCCATCGAATACCATTTAGGAAATAAATTTTAAAGAGATGAAATTTAGAGTGCTTTTATTCATATATATAGGTGTTGTATTGGGCATTCTATTGTTGGATATAGCATTTCATACAAAACTAATATGGTTAGCACTTACTACCTTGTTTTTTAGTGGTATTATCGCTTTAGGCGTTTCCGTAATGCGATTGAATTTCTTTGTTCAGTCGCGCTCAAAAATTTTTACCGAAAAAAAAGATATTGCTCTTACTTTTGATGATGGTCCTGCCCCTGAATTCACTCCAAAAATTTTAGATCTTTTAAAAGAATTTGATGCTAAAGCAACTTTTTTTTGTATTGGGAGTAAGGTAAAAGGACAGGAAGCTATTCTCAAACGAATAATAGGAGAGGGGCATGCCATCGGAAATCACACCTTTGATCATGCCAATTCATTTCCTTGGTGGAGTATAAAAAAAATAAAAGAATCAATTGCAAATGCCGATAGAGCTTTTAATGAAGCAGGTATAGAAACGCCTGTTATGTTTAGACCTCCATTCGGCGTAACAAATAATTTAATTGCAACTGCAATAAAGCAAAGTAGTAAACAATGTGTTGGTTGGAGTATCCGAACAAAAGATACGTGCAAGTCAATAGACGATGTTGTCAATAAAGTAAAAAATAAACTTAAGGCTGGCGATATTATTTTATTGCATGATACAAATCCAAATATTCTAGTAGAATTAAGAGAGATTTTGGAGTATTGTAAAAAGAATAATTTTACACCAGTAGCCTTAAATAATATTGAACAAAAAATATAGAATTAAAACAGTATCATGATAAAAAGTTTTGTTTTAGGATTTTTCGTGTTGTTTTTCTCCGGATTGGCAATAGCTCAGAACGATGGAAAAACTATCAGTATAGAAGAGCTTCAAAAAGTAATGAAAGAAAAAACAGCGGGTGTTAACACCATAAGTTGTGATTTTATTCAGGATAAACATATGGAGTATCTTGAAACGATTATTACCTCAAAAGGGAAATTATTTTTTGATACAAAGAATCGTTTACGATGGGAGTATAAGGAGCCATTTGAATATTTAATTACTATTAATAATGGCCAGTTTTCGATTAGTACCGATGGTGAAACCAACAACTACGATATTGAGTCTAATCAAATGTTTTCAAAGATTAGCGAGTTAATCATTAGTTCTGTTAATGGAACGATTTTTACAGATACTAATTTTAATGTTAAGGCTTTTGAAGGAGAGAATCAGTTTATAATATATCTGGAGCCAAATATTGCTGAGTTAAAAGAAGTATTGAATAAGATAAAAATGCGCATTGATAAAAAGGATTTCTCTGTAGATAAAGTTACAATGTACGAGATGGATGATAATTATACGGAGATTAGTTTTATAAATAAGAAGTTTAATGAGAGTTTTTCTGACGATATTTTTACTGCTAAGTAGTTTAGCTTTTTCTTCGTGTTCATCAACAAAGAATCTTTTTCCTGTAAGTGATGATATTCAACAGCCATTAACTGGAGGAAATAAATCTGCTCTCTACAAAGCAAAGATGAAAGTATTCGGAAATTTTTTTTCGGGTCTGGTTCTTTTTAAATATAACAAAGAGAATAATGATTACAATGTGGTTTTACTTACAGAAGTAGGATTAACTTTATGCGAGTTTTACTGTGTTAATAATCAGATAGAAGTTAAAAAAGCAAGTAGCTTGTTTCAGAGCAAAATGGCACAAAAGACTTTGGCTGAGGATTTCGGTTATTTAATATATGAACTTGGAGTTGTAAAAGAAGTTTCAGATGGCGTTTTTAAAAATGCAGATAAAGTAAAATATACTTTAGGAGCGGAAAATAAGATTGAAAAAATAAGAAAGAGAAGGTTGATCAACGGAATTATAGTTGATCTTGAAAATTATAAACAAGGTGTTCCGTCTAATGTAAAATTTAAACACAGGGGAATTAAGTTTAATATGGAACTGTCACTGTTAAAAGTAAGCTAAAATGTTATTGAACGATTTTTTTACATATAAAGTAATTAACCAGGAAGAAGATAAATGGAATTGTCAGATTGAATTTAATGCTGAGCATGATATTTATAAAGGTCACTTTCCTGGTTTACCTATTACACCGGGTGTTTGTCAGGTTCAAATTGTTCAAGAAGTGGTTAGCGATATTCTGGATCAGGGATATAGTTTGAGAAGTGCCAGAGATATTAAATTTTTGAATTTTATCGATCCACAAAAAACACCAAAATTAAATTTAGAATTAGCTGTTAAAGAAAAAGAGGAAGATGTTTTTTCAGTAACTGCTTTAATGGTAAATGAAGGTGTAAACTTTTTAAAAATGCGATCTACATTTTCTAAGTAATAATGAGCGGGGAAGTGAAAAATATCAAGTGGGCAGAGGAGTTTGATATGCTTAAATGCTGTGTTATTATACCAACTTATAATAACGAACAAACATTAGCAGGCGTAGTTAAAGATGTAAAAGCTTTTACCTCTAATATTATTGTAGTTAATGATGGAAGTACAGATTCAACCAATCATATTCTCAATGAAATTGAGGATATCGCAGTTGTAAATTATCCAAATAACAAGGGAAAGGGTTATGCGATTCGCCAAGGGTTTAAAAAGGCTCTTGAAATGGGGTTCCATTATGCTGTAACTCTTGATTCTGATGGTCAACATTACGCAAAAGATCTTCCAACTTTTGTTTCATATATTAAGGAAAATCCAGATAGTTTACTGATTGGATCTCGTTTTATGAAGGGAAAGGATCAGCCTAAGTCTAGTGGGTTTGCAAATAAATTTTCTAATTTTTGGTTTCGAGTTGAAACAGGGATTAATCTTCCGGATACACAATCTGGCTACCGATTATACCCTATTAAGGCTTTAGAAAAAAAGAAGTGGTTTTGCAATAAATATGAGTTTGAGATTGAAGTAATAGTACGTGCGGCCTGGAAAGGAATTAAGGTAGATTGTGTACCAATTGATGTGTATTATCCAAGTCAGGAGGACCGTATTACACATTTTCGTCCGTTTAAAGATTTCTTTAGAATAAGTGTATTAAATACCATTTTAGTAATACTCGCATTTTTAATTTATCGACCTAAATTAATATTTCGTGAGTTTAAAGGGAAAAGCCTAAAAGAAATTTATAATACACATGTTCGAAATTCAAATGAAACCAAGGGAAAAATAGCTGCAGCTATAGGCTTTGGTGTGTTTATGGGTATTTTTCCGGTTTGGGGATATCAGTTGTTAATAGGTTTTTTATTGGCACATTGGTTTAAGCTAAATAAAGCCATATTTTTCATTGCCGCCAATATCAGTTTGCCTCCAATGATTCCGTTTATACTTTATTTGAGTTATGTAACTGGTAGTTATTTAATGGGACAAGGAAGTTGGAACGTTGATACAGATTTGAATATAGAATCAATCTCCACCAATATTAAGCAATATATTTATGGAGCAATTGGCTTATCAATTATTATGGGCGGTTTGTTTTATTTCTTCTCCTATTTAATTCTCTCACTTTTTAAATCGTCGAACAGGCAAAATGCATAAGTTTTTTTCACTGATATATACGGGATTGGCAAATAAAGGTAGATGGATGTTTTCATCTATTTTTGTTTTAATAGGCGTACTAACTTATTTTATTTATCAGGTTAAGCTCGAAGAAGATATTACTTCCTTAATTCCTATGGATGATAGGATTTCAGAAATGAGCCAGACTTTTGCAAATTCAAAATTTGCCGATCAACTGATATTTACAGTTTCATTAAAGGATACCAATACTGTTGACGAAAGAAAATTAATTGAAGTTGTGGATTCATTGAGCCATTTCTTAAGACAAGATACGGCTCTGGTAAAAGAAATTAGAAACACAGTTGATGAAGCTGCCACTGCCAAAGTGTATGATTATTTCTACCATAATCTGCCCATTTACATGACAGATGCTGATTATGCATATCTGGATACCATTGTTTCTGCAGAGCATCTCAATACTTTAATGAAAAAGAATTATCGAAGTATTATTGCTCCTACAGGTTTTGGTACCAGTAAATATATTTTAAAAGATCCATTAAGTCTTGTACCTAGGTTTTTAAAGAAATTAGAGTCCTTTCAGCTAGATAAGAATTTTGGGTTATATAAATCTCACATCTTTACTAAAGACCGAAAGCATACATTGGCTTTTTTAGATCCCCAATATTCATCAAAGAATACGAAACAGAATCGTATTTTAATAAAAGAGATTGATCAATATTTAAAGAATTCGATTCCGGAGGAGGTTCATGTTGAATATTACGGAGGAACAGCTGTTGCGGTAGCCAATGCCAATAGGGTTCAGAAGGATATTATAACCACAATAAGCATTGCTGTTGTTTTGTTATTGTTGCTTTTTGTTGTTGTATTTAAAAACATTAAAGTACTTGCGTATCTGTTTTTTCCGGTTGTATTAGGCGTTGGTATTTCAATTGTTTTGTTGTCTTTTATGTATTCAACTATTTCGGCAATAGCCTTAGGTGTTGGTGCTATATTAATTGGGATTTCAATTGATTTTTCTTTGCATTATTTCTCGCATGTAAGATATGGACATAGTGCTAAAAGTATAATTAAAGATATCTCTGATCCGGTTATTATGAGTAGTTTAACAACTGCAAGTGCTTTTTTGTGCTTAAACGTGGTAAACTCACAGGCCTTAAATCAACTAGGATTATTTGCCGGAATGAGTGTTTTGGCATCATCTGTTTTAGTTTTGATTTTGTTGCCATTATTATTCAGAAAGAAAGTTAAAGTACAACCCAAGCAGCACAATACCATTATTGATAAATTTGCCGGTTACGATTTTCATAAAAATAAATATTGGATTACAGGAGTTATTGTTCTAACTATTATATTCTCACTTTTGGGAAGGGATATTACCTTCGATGCTGATATTGCTAACCTGAATTACCTTCCTAAAGAATTAAGCAAAGCAGAAACAAATCTAAAAAGTATTAGTTCTGCAGCAGCAAGTGCCATTTATGTGGTTACAGATGATGCATCAATCAATGGTGCACTGGAAAAGTTAGAGCAACACACACCACTTTTTGAAAAACTGGAGGAAGATGGAGTTATTGCGTCATTAAGTAGTGTGAATTCATTATTGGTTTCGGAAAGTAAGCAAAAAGCCAAAATTAACAGGTGGAATCAGTTTTGGGAAAAGAAAGGATTGGAGACAGCTATTGAAAATATCGATGCTGCAGGAGCAAATAATCATTTTAAGTCAGGTGCATTTAAATCGTTTTTCAACGTTCTGCATAAACAATATGCTACAATTAGCGAAACAGACATTGCTTTAATTAAAAAGCTTTTTCTTTCAAATCTTATAAGCGAGCACGACTCAAAAGTTTCTTTGGTATCAATTTGTAAAGTAGATCAATCGCAAAAGGATGCCTTTTTTAGTGCTTTAAATGGAGAAGATGATTTGTTGGTATTAGATAAACAATTCTTTACCAATCAGTTTTTCGAGTTATTAAGAGATGATTTTAATAAACTAATAAACTACTCCATGTTAGTGGTGTTTTTAATAGTTTTGATATTTTGGGGCAGGTTCGAATTGGCATTGATTACATTTATTCCAATTGCATTAAGCTGGCAATGGACCATTGGTTTAATGGGATTCTTCAATGTGGATTTTAATATATTCAATATTATTATCTGTACTTTTATTTTTGGATTAGGAATAGACTATTCCATATTTGTAATGCAGGGATTAATGAACAATTATAAATATGGTGGCCGAAGTATTTTACCCTATAAAGTTTCGATAATTTTAAGTGTGTCTACAACGCTAATAGGAGTGGGAGTGTTGATATTTGCAAAGCATCCTGCTTTAAAATCTATTGCATTGGTAACCATATTTGGAATTTTTTCGGTGATCATCATCACCTTTACCATATTGCCATTTTTATTCAATTGGTTAACGCATACAAAAGATAAAACACGTCAATTCCCTATCATATTACTTGATATTCTTGTTTCGTTTGTGTCATTTGCTGTATTCCTGGCAGGAGTTATATTCTTATCAATTTTAGTTCTACTGTTTAAGTACACACCTTTCTTCTCTGATAGCAAAAAGAAACTGATTCATTACTTGCTATTCTTAAACTGCAAGTTGGTGGTTGGTATTAACTTTTTATTTAAAAAGGAATACATCGATAAATACAAATTGAATTTGGATAAACCTGCAGTGTTGGTGTGTAATCATCAGTCGCACCTTGATATTGCTTTAATTTTGTTGATGAGTCCGAAAATATTTGTACTTACCAATGAGTGGGTTTGGAAAAATCCATTTTATGGTTTGATTATTAGATATATTGACTTTTATCCAATTTATACCGGTATCGATAATGGATACGAGAAGATAAAAGCAAAAGTGGAAAAAGGTTATTCTGTCCTAATCTTCCCGGAAGGAACCAGAACAAAGGATGGTAACATACTTCGTTTTCATCAGGGTGCTTTTAGTTTGGCTGATTATTTAGGATTAGATATTTTACCAATATTACTGCATGGAGCATATAATTGTATGCCAAAAACCGAGTTCTTTTTAAGAGCTGGACATGTAACTTTAAAGTTTTTTGATAGAATTTATGTAGAACCTGCTGACATAGAAAAAGGCATCACTTATCGTCCTCAGGCAAAAAAAATGACTGCTTTTTATCGTGAACAGTATGACTTACTGAGGAAGGAAAAAGAGACTGTTGATTTCTTTTCACGAAAGCTAATTAATCAATACGTATTCAAAGGACCTGTTTTGGAATGGTACTTAAGAGTAAAGATATCACTGGAAAAAAATTACCGTTTCTACGATGAGCTCCTTCCTAAAAAAGGAAAAATTGTTGATGTTGGTTGTGGATATGGATTTTTATCGAATATGCTAAGCTATACATCAGAAAACAGGGAGATAGTTGGTTGGGATTACGATAGTGAAAAGATAGCTGTAGCTAAACAGGTGGCCATTGATTCAAAACAAGTTTCATTTGCAGAAAAGGATATTGTAACTGAAGAATTTGAACCGGCTGATGTTTTTGTTTTTAATGATGTGCTTCATTATTTTTCGGAAGAACACCAATTGGCTGTTTTAAATAAAGCGTATCAGTTTTTAAATGAGGGTGGTATAATTGTGATCAGAGATGCAGATACAGAGCTTAAAGAAAGAACCAGGTTTACACAACTAACAGAGTTTTTCTCTATTAAATTATTGGGTTTTAATAAAATGGAATACGAACTGTCTTTCTTTTCATCAAAAAGTATCGAACAGTTTGCTAAAGATCATCAATTGCGTTTTACAAAGGTTGATAATGCAAAATATACTTCTAATCTAACTTACATATTAAAAAAGGCTGAGTAGGGATGGCAAAATATGATATTGTTGTAATTGGTAGTGGATTAGCAGGGTTGCAGTGTGCTTATCTTTTAAGTAAAGAAGGGTATCATGTTTGTGTGGTCGACCAAAATGATCGTATCGGAGGAATGATGCAATCTTTTGTGCGTGATGGTGTTGTGTTTAATACAGGTCTTAATTATACTGAAAGTCTGGGAGAAGGAGAGGTGCTTTATCGGTATTTTAAGTTATTTGGATTAATAGGAAACATTACTCTTAAACAATTAGATAAAGAGCAGTCGGATGTAATTACTCTGAATCAAAAGGAATATACTATTCCTCAGGGACATGAAAATTATGTTGAAAAGCTTAAATCTTATTTCCCTAATGAAGCTGAAGGAATTGAAGCATATATGAACAAGCTGGCAGAAGTTTGTAATTCATTTCCATTATATAAGTTAGAAGATCAATATACCGGATTTGCAATGGATAGTCCATATATGGCTATGTCGGCATCTGGTTTTATTCAAGATATGGTTCAGGATCCAGACTTAAGAGGTTTATTGGCAGGAACCAATATTTTATATGCAGGACAAAAAGACATAACTCCCTTATATACGCATTCTTTAATCAGTTATTCCTTTATTAAAAGTTCGTGGCGAGTACAGGAAGGAGGAAGTGGTATTGCTAATGTATTAACCAATGGCGTGCGTAAAAACGGAGGCACAGTAATGCGAAATGCAGAAGTTACAAGGTTTAAAGTTTCAGATGGACAAATAACCAGTCTGGAACTCAAAAATGGGGAAGTAGTTGAAGGAAGTAACTTTTTTTCGAGTATACACCCTAAAACATTAATCCCTCTGGTTGAGGAGGGTGGTTTTAAAAAAGTGTTTAAGAAGAGAATACTGTCATTGGAAGACTCAATAGGTATGTTTTCCGTTTATGTGGTTCTTAAAAAGGGAACTATAAAATATCAGAATTATAATCATCATTATTTCAGAACAAATAATGTGTGGACAACAGATAGTAAAGATTGGCCCGAGAATTTTTTATTGTACACACAGTTCAATAAAAAAACAAGTGAATATGCTGATGGTTTAACTATTATCACATATATGAATTATAGCGAAGTTGAAAAATGGAGTAATACAAGTATTGAAAATAGAGGAGACGATTATTTAAAGTTTAAGGAAAATAAGGCTCTACAATTATTGGATATGGCAGAAAGAAAAATTCCTGGGTTGAAGCAAAATATTCAGTCATACTATACCTCCACTCCTTTAACGTATCGTGATTATACTGGTTCTGCCAATGGTTCTGCGTATGGATTAATAAAGAATTATAAGAATCCAACTTATTCAATATTGGTTCCTAAAACCAGATTGAAAAACTTATATTTTACCGGTCAGAATTTAAATATGCATGGTATTTTAGGCGTATCAATAAGCTCCGTTTTAACCTGCTCCAGCTTTTTAGGTGAGGAGTATTTGTACAATAAATTAATCCATGTTTAAGATATGAGCAAGGAGCATACTTTTGATATAGCAATTATAGGTAGTGGCCTGGGAGGACTCGCTTGTGGCAGTATTCTGAGTCAACAAGGTTATAAAGTATGTATTCTTGAACAGCATTATCAAATAGGAGGCTGCCTTCAGGATTTTAAGCGGCAAGGAGCATTGTTTGATACGGGTATGCATTATATCGGTAGTTTTGAAAATGGACAAATTCTGAATACTCTTTTTCGATACTTTGGGATCTATGATAAAATAAAGGCTTCCAGATTAAAAGAAGACGGATTTGATGTATTAAATATTGCAGGTAAAGAGTTTGGAATCCCTCAGGGAGTTGACAATTTTAAAAAGAAATTGGTTGAGCAGTTTCCTGATGAAGATGAAGCAATAAAAATCTATTTTAATAAGCTTCAGGAAATTTACGATTCTGTTGATGTTATTAACCTAAGAGATATTCCAACGGATGATTTACCACATAAAAAAGGGTTGGATGAAAATGTATTTAATTTTGTGTCATCCATTACTCAGAATTTGGATTTACAGAATATTTTGTGTGGATTAAATTCCCTTTATGCCGGGAAGAAAGAATCTGCTTCTTTGTTTATTCATTCTATTATTACATTATTCTACTTACAAAGTGCCTATAAACTTGATGGAGGTGGAGGGCAGATTGCCAAAGCTTTTAAATCTGTTATAGAAAGTAATGGAGGGATTATAAGAACAAGAGCCAAAGCTAAAGTTTTAAAATGTGAAGACGGAGAGGTAAAGAGTTTGATACTAACTACAGGTGAAGAAATAATAGCCAAACGATATATTTCTAATATAGATCCATTATCAACGATGGAAATGTTAGAAGGTGCAAATATTAGAAAGGTTTTTCTCAAAAGATTGCGAGAACAGGAGCAAACTACTTCTTGCTTTTCTGTTTATATCAAATTGAAAGAACAGACTTTCGAATATTTAAATGCAAATTATTATTATTACGACGAAAAAAATGTTTGGGCATTGGATTCCTATTCTGTTGATAAATGGCCACAGGGTTATATGATTTATTCTAATGAGAGTAAAAAATATAAAGGTTTTGCTGAAAGTATAACCATTATCTCGCCAATGGATTTTGCAGAAATGGAGCAATGGGAAAATACAGGTATTGAAAATAGGGGGGCATCTTATTTAGAGATGAAACAAGATAAAGCGGAGTTGTTGATTCAAATGGTTGAGAAAACATATCCAGAAATCAGGTTGTGCATTGAAGAAATATACACTTCATCTCCATTGACATTGCGGGATTATACAGGAGTTAGACAGGGAGCCATGTATGGAGTTTTAACAGATAGCCGAAATCCATATGATTCTCAAATTATGCCAAAAACCAGGGTGAAAAATTTATTTCTTACAGGTCAAAATGTGAATATGCATGGTGTTTTAGGAGTTTCTGTAGCGGCGTTATTAACCTGTGGAGAAATCTTGGGAATGAATAACATTATGGCTCAATTGCGAACACATGTTGTGAAGAATTAGAAGAAGAAACAATGAAAAAGTTAAAATATATACTCATAATAATTTTGGTGTTAATAACCGGACTCTATGTTTGGTTTAAATCCATGATTTTATCTCCACCCGAAATTGTAGATCAGTCAGTTTTGTCTTTGGAAGTGCAGCAATTATCAGATAGTCTATCGGTATGTGGAGATAGCTGGTTGCATCAGAATAAAGGTGGAATTTATGAATTGATGATTAGTGGTAAACCATTTGAGTTAGGTGTAAAAAATGGAAAGCTAACTCAGGAATTAGCTGCCAAACAAGAGGAATATTTTATCGATTTCATAAAAACACTTATTCCATCAGAAATCACATTAAATTATCTGAAGTATTTCATTACCTATTTCAATAAAGATTTGGATGAGTATATCCATCAGGAATATTTAGAGGAAATTTATGGAATCTCGTTGTTTGCATCTGATGAGTATGATTTTATTGGTGATAAATACCATCGTGTACTGAATTATCATGCTGCACATGATATTGGCCATACAATTCAAAATATGAATTTAGTAGCCTGTACGGCTTTTAGTGTGCAAGATGAGTTGACTGAAGATAGTACTATATATGTTGGCAGAAATCTTGATTTTTCAGCAGGCGATGATTTTGCCCGTAATAAAATAGTAGTCTTCTGCAAGCCTGATCAAGGATATCGATTTGCATATATTTCATGGGGAGGTATGATGGGTGTTTTATCTGGCATGAATGAGTATGGTTTAACCATAAGTCTTAATTCTGCAAAGTCAGGTATCCCAATGTCAGCAAAATCACCAGTTTGTATTGTATCAAGAGATGTATTGCAACATGCAAAAAATATTAAGGAAGCTTATCAAATTATAAGTGGGTATGAAACGTTTGTTTCAGAATCGTTTTTGGTGAGTTCTGCTACCGATCGTAAAGTTGTTGTGATTGAAAAATCTCAGGAAAAAACAGCCATCTATGAATCAGGTGAATCAAAATTAGTGTTGACCAATCACTTTCAAAGTAAAGAATTGGCAAATACAGAGCTGAATATTGAATCAATAGAAGAAGGGTGTTCTTTATACCGATTAAAAAGAACCCATGAATTATTAGACAGAGATTCTGTATATAATTATCAAAAAGTTGCAGATATCCTGAGAGATAAAAACGGATTAAACAATGCGTCTATAGGTATTGGTAATGAATCAGCCGTTAATCAATTAATATGTCATCATTCTGTGGTTTTTAATCCTGAAAAAAGGTTGATGTGGGTTTCGGAGTTTCCGTATCAGGAAAATGAGTTTATAGCATACGATCTGAATAAACTATTTAATCAAGATTTCAACATAAAAACAAATGAGATTACCGTAGATAGTTTAAAAATTGAGGCTACAGACTTTTATACACGTCAGGGGGTTGATGAAATATGGAAATACAGAAATCGTATAGACTCCATTAAAAACATTATTATTCCTGATGAATCGGTAATTCTGGGTACTGGGTATATTGATCAACTCATAAATAAAAATCCTGATTTTTATTATGGGTACTATGTGGTTGGATTGTATTATAAAGAAAGAGGAGAGTATAAAAAAGCTTTGAATTATTTTAATAAGGCTTTAGAGTTACAGTTTCCTCGTGTAGTGGATAAAGAGCAAGTAAAACGTAAGATACAAGAGGTGTCTGATATTTTAACCGAAAATTAGAAGCATAAAGTAGGAGATTGTTTTATGATCATATCAAAGCATTACGTTATAATTATCTTATTGAGTTTTATTTGGCAATTCAATTTTGCTCAGGATAATTCAGTAAAGGAGAGCTTTTTACCTGTACCTACCGGTAAGTATAGTGTAGGTACAGAATCTTTTATTCTAAAAGATACTACTGCAATAAAAAAGAAAAATCAAAGCAGAATTTCTATTAAAATTTGGTATCCTGCAAAAGGTTCACAAAAGCATCAAAACTTTAATAAATATCTTGATGGATATGATCTGAATGAAATATACAGTCTATTTAAATCAAAAGGAGTAACAAAGCAAGATATTGAGAAGCTTTCTAATTATCCAACATTTTCAAAAATGGGATTACCAGTTTCTGATAAACAGGATGAGTTTCCTGTAATAATTTTTACGCCTGGGTATTATTTTGGATTAAATGATATTTATTCTGCCTATATCGAAAACTTGGCCAGCAATGGATATATTGTTTGTGCCATCACCCATATTAATCAGCAGATCTCTATAAAGGCTACAGATAGTCATAATAATGCCTTATACACTGCTAGGTCTTCTCTTCCATTTTTACAATGGTGGTGGGTTGATAAAATCAATTTTAAAGATCACATGAAATCTAAAAATCAGGTTTCTATGAGTAAGTATTTTCTTAAAAGGTTAAAGCGTTTTAATAGAGTTTTGGGTGACTGGGAAAGCAGTACTTTATTTTTTATTGATTATTTAAGGACAGCTAAAGCCAACTGCAAAAGTGAGCTGTATACGAGCATGAATCTTGATGAAATAGGTGCAATGGGACAGTCTTTTGGAGGAGCATTGGCCAACCATTTATGTGTATCATACGATTTTATTAAAGCAGGTGTTAATTTAGATTGCTTTCAGTTTGGAGAAGTAGCAAATACCTATTCCAACAAGCCTTTAATGTTAATTGAGAGTGAGCAACAAATAAAATGGAGAATTGCAAACGAGTATATCTATAGGGATTACAATCATCTTGAATATGCCCGAATAAAAGGAGGTAAACACTTTCTGTTTACAGATTTGCCTTATTATAATGTTATTCTGGATGAAAATAAATTAGATGAACTCATAGGAGAAGTTGATGGACAAAAGGCTATAGAATGGATGAATTCTATAATTTTATCTTTTTTTGATGAGGGATTAAAAAATAGCAATAAGGCTCATCTGATTGAGCAAATTGATAACGACGAAATTTTGTATCAAAAATCAAACAAATGTATATACCTGAAATAGAACTAAAACCACAGTCCGAAATAAAACGCTTTCAAGAGGAAAAGTTACAGGAGTTATTACAATATCTAAGTGTTAATTCTGCATATTATCAGCGTTTTTTCAAAACTCATCAGGTTGATATTAATGAAATAAAAACCTTGGAAGATCTTCAGAGAATACCAACTACCACAAAAGATGATCTTCAAAAATACAATCAAGATTTTTTATGTGTACCACAGAATAAAATCATCGATTACCTAACAACATCAGGTACAGCAGGTGATCCGGTAGTATTTGCCGAAACCGAAAATGATTTGCAGCGATTGGCTTATAACGAATATATTTCATTTGTTTGTGCAACTGCAAAACCTGATGATATTTTTCAATTAATGGTTACCCTTGATCGTAGATTCATGGCGGGTATGGCCTATTACGAAGGGATTAGAAAATTGGGTGCCGGGGTTGTTCGCGTTGGCCCAGGTAATCCGGGATTACAATTTGATACAATAGAGAGAATTAAACCTACTGCTCTGGTAACGGTGCCTTCGTTTTTATTAAAATTAATCGATTACGCTGAACAACATCATATTGATTATCAAAACTCTAGTATTAAAAAGGCTGTTTGTATTGGAGAAAGTCTTAGAAACGAAGATTTTTCGTTGAATACTTTAGGGCAGCGAATCAAAGAAAAGTGGGATATAGAACTCTATTCAACTTATGCATCAACTGAAATGGGTACTGCTTTTACTGATTGTGAGTTTGGTATGGGAGGACACCATCACCCAGAAATGATTATCGTTGAATTTTTAGATGATGATGAGAATCCTGTTCCTCCAGGAACTCCTGGAGAAGTAACCATTACAACACTTGGAGTGGAAGGAATGCCATTGTTGCGTTTTAAAACAGGTGATATATGTAATCACTTTGTGGATAAGTGTAAGTGTGGTAGAACTACTACCCGTTTGGGTTCCGTTATCGGACGTAAAAATCAAATGATAAAATATAAAGGAACAACACTTTATCCGCCTGCTTTATATGATGTTCTAAATGATATTGAGAATGTGGAAAACTACATGGTTTGTATTACTAAAAACACCATTGGTACAGATGATATCGAAATTAAGGTAGGAACAACAAAACCGGGTGATGTTCTTAAAAAAGAAGTGAAAGATTGCTTTAGAGCTAAGTTAAGAGTAGCTCCGGATGTGACCTTTTATACACCTGCAGAAATTTTAAAACTGCAGTTTCCTGAAATGAGTAGAAAACCAATAACTTTTGTTGATAACAGAAACTAGATTATGATTGATTTTGAGAATGTTTACGAGGAGATGAGGCCTTACAGAGATGAGGAGATTGGTGGAGCGATGAGTAGAATATTAAAAGAGCAGACTTTTTATCCTGTGCTGCAATATGTATTCCCTAATCGTTCTCTAGAAGAATCCCTTAAGGAGATGAGTTCTATTAATAGTATTTATGACTTTCAATCCAAGTTTAGTAAAATTGCAGTAGAGGAAGTTTTAAATAAAACAGCAACAAAGTTCTCATATTCAGGAGTCGAAAATCTGGATAAAGAAACCTCGTATTTATTTATCTCAAATCACAGAGATATTGTTCTGGATAGTGCAATATTGCAATGTGTATTATTAAATAATGGGCACAGAACTACACAAATTACTTTTGGAAGTAATTTAATGAGCAGTCAGTTTATTATAGATATAGGTAAAGTAAATAAGATGTTTACATTTTATCGGGGAGGATCCAGAGTGGACATATATCGTAATGCACTGATTCATTCTGCGTATATTAAAAAGGTATTGACCGAAGAAAATGAGTCTGCATGGATTGCTCAGCGCGATGGCAGAACAAAGGATGGGTACGATAAAACACAGATATCATTATTAAAGATGCTTACCATAAAAGAAAAGGATCACATTGCAGCTTTGAAAAACTTTAATATCTGTCCTGTTTCTATTTCGTATGAGCTTGAACCTTGTGATATTTATAAGGTAAGAGAACGACTTGCTGCGGTAGAGGAGGAGTACATAAAAGAAAAAGATGAAGATTTCAATAGTATCCTTAATGGAATAGTTGGGACTAAAGGTCGGGTTCATATTGCTTTTGGCAAACCGGTTAATTGCTTTATTGATGAGAATATAGAGGAACTTAATAACAATAATATTCATCAAAAGGTATGTGATGAAATGGATAAACAAATCTGGTTGAACTATCAGATAAATCCATTTAATTATGTGGCATTTGATATTTTAAATACAAGTCAACAATATCTTGGTTCTAAATATTCTGAGCAGGATATTGATTGTTTCTATGATCTATTAGAGCAAAAAGTATCAGAAGAAACAGATCACATACGAATAAAAAAGCAAAAGGATGGTCTGTTAAAAATGTATGCAGCCCCGGTTGAAAGTTATCTTAAAGTAAAATGCGAAGTAGAAGGATAACGCAATAAATAAAACATACTTATATCGCATGATTGTATCCATTCTCTTAGTAACAAACAGTAGTATATTTAAATTAAATTTACTAAGTTAGCTTGATATAGAATTTAAGGAAGGGAATGAATCAACAATTCAAATTTGGTATAGTAATAGTTTTCTTTATTCAGTTTCTGACAGTTGGTGTTTTTGCACAGCGGGATATTAGTTTCGATTCTTTTTTGCAAGAGAACGGACTTTCAAATAATCAGGTTCAATGTGTTTTTCAGGATTCAAAAGGAATTATATGGGTTGGAACCAATCTGGGATTAAGCCGTTTTGATGGTTATCAATTTGTCAATTTTCTGGAGTCTGACATTGATAGTTTTAGTATAAAAGGTACAATCGTAAGAGCTATTGACGAAGATGATAAGGGCCATATCCTGGTAGGAATGGAGAGCGGTGGATTAAATGTATTTGATAAGAAACTGGAACGCTTTGAACGACCACTGAAAAAACATCCTTTGTTTAAAGGACAGGATATTTCGGTTAATGCAATCAAAAGGGATGATAATGGAAATATTTGGTTAGGAACAAGTATTAGTATTTTAAAAATAAATCCACAAGGTGATATTGAAAAGATAAAACTCGATAAAGATGATGAAGAGTTTGTTAGAGTATTACAGTTTGATAAGGATGGAAATCTCTGGGCTGGAACAAACAATGGCCTTTTTGTTATAAATCCTTTATCCTACAAATACGAAAAAATAGATTTGCCCTATAATGAAGACTTTAATCATAATCATGAAATTTGGGAGATTTATTTAAATGAGGATGGAAATCTTTGGATAGGTTCTTATACCAGTGGAATTATTATTTTAAATCCTAAAACAAAAGATACCCAACGATTAAATCTTAAACCGGAATTTGAAAGATCCAAGACGGTTCGGTCAATTGTTTCAAAGGAAAAAGGAAAATACTGGATCGGTACCCGTGCTGGTTTATATTTCTATGATCATGATAAAGGGGCTGTTTCTGTTTTTCGTCATGATGACAGAGAACCCAAAAGTTTAGTCAATAATTCTGTACTGGATATTTTTACCGATAGACAAGGAAAAATATGGATTGGAACCAGAGGAGGATTAAATCTCATTTCAAATAGTACCCAAGTATTCCATAATTATAATGCGCATCCTTCAGATAAGTCAAGCCGCTACTTAAATAGCAGTGTTATTTATGCATTTTGGGAAGATAATGACGGGAAGATATGGGTTGGAACCGAGGACGGAGGTATTAATATTTACGATCCTAAATCCAATACCTATAGCTATATTATGGTTGATGAAAAAAATCCTGATGCTTCCATTACCCGAAATTGTATTAAAGCTTTTCAAGAAGATAAAGATGGGAATTTATGGATTGGAACCTACTACGGTGGAATTAGTGTACTAAATTTTAAAACTGGGAAGTTTACACATTATCGTAATGATCCGAATAATCCTAAAACGTTATCTGATAACCGGGTATGGGATATTATGAAAGATAACAATGATGAAATTTGGGTGGCAACAACAGGTGGTGTAGATAAATTTGATGCAGCTACAGGCGAATTTATTCATTATCCTCAATTAGCCCGTGAACAGGTAGTATGGATTGATATAGATTCTCATGAAAATATTTGGCTGGGAACGCAGGATGAAGTTGTTATTTATAACCAACGAAATAATGAAATTGCAAAATTTAAAGAGCATTCCCGTAATTTTTTAGAAGACTCAAAAGGACGATTTTGGATTACAACATTAGATAAAGGAATTGTTCAATATTCACGTTTTGAAGGCCCTACTCGTTATTTTCAGTATAATGATGGTTTGTGTAACAATCAGGCCTTATGTATTTTAGAAGACGATGATAAAACACTATGGATAAGTACTTCCAACGGATTGTCAAATTTTAATCCTGAAACGGGAGTTTTTAGAAATTTTTCAAGTAAGGATGGATTAAGAAACAATCAGTTTACTTATGGAGCCGCTTATAAAAGCAAAGATGGCAATCTAATTTTTGGGGGTATTTCAGGTTTTAATATTTTTCATCCGGCAGATGTAAAGTCTGATGAAAATGAATATCCTATAGTTTTTACTGATTTGAGGGTTTTCAATAAAAAGGTGAAAATAGGTACGGATAAAGATGCCGTTCTTAAGCAAAGTATATTAGAGACAAATCATATTGTTCTGGACTATAAGCAAAATGTATTTACACTTGATTTTGCAGCTTTAAATTATACCAATAGTGAAGCTAATTTATATTCCTATTATCTCGAAGGATTTGATATAGATTGGAGCGAACCCAGTAATCAGCATTCTGTTACTTATACAAACCTGGACCCGGATGATTATATATTTAGAGTGAAACGGTATGTGCCAGGAGCTAAGGAGAGTAATGAATCTTCAATTAGAGTTACTGTATTACCTCCATTTTGGCGTACCATGTGGTTTAAATTAATCATTTTGGGTGTAATTTTAGGATTAATTTATGTTTTAATTCAATTTGCCATTTTCAGACAGAAGATTAAGCATGAGGTGATTTATGAGCGAATGAACTCTAAACGTCAAAGAGAATTGGAAAATCTGAAAATGAAATTTTTTACTAATATCTCTCATGAAATCAGAACGCCACTTTCGTTAATTATTACGCCGCTTGAAAAATTAACATCTCAAAAGTTGTCAATAGAAGATGTTCAATCGCATCTTCAGATAATGAAAAAGAGTGCCAATAAATTGAGCCGTCTTATCAACCAGTTACTAGATTTCAGAAAGCTGGAAACAGGAAATTTAAAACTACAACTCAAGCAGGGTGATATAGTTAGATTTATTGCCGAAGAAGTGGACTCATTTAAAAGCTTTGCCGACGAGCAGGGAGTAGAATTATCATTTAATTCTTTAAAAGAAAAGCTATTGACTTGTTTTGATGTGGATAAGATTGAGAATATTTTAAATAATTTATTATCCAATGCTTTTAAATATACAGAGAAAGGCGGGACAGTTTCGGTAAATTTGTCACTGATTTTTAAATCTGTAGATGATGAATCAAATCAAAAGGTTGATAAAGAATTTATTAAAATTGTTGTAAAGGATACAGGAAGAGGGATATCACAAAATAGCATTCAACGCATTTTTGATCGTTTTTATCAGGCTGAAGATAGGGAGTTGACTAAAGGTTCTGGTATTGGATTATCGTATGTGAAAGAACTTGTTGAACTTCATAACGGAACTATTGCAGTTTCAAGTAAGCCTGGAAAAGGAAGTGAATTTACAGTACATATTCCGCTAATTACAGAATGTTCAGAACTCTATGTTTCTGATGAGGAGGTTAGTGTAAGTACAATTAACGAGAATGAATTAAATACGGTAAAATCTGAATCATCGTCCAAAACCAAATACTTGTTAATAGTTGAAGATAATGCAGATGTACGTATGTTATTAAAAACTCATTTTGAGTCAAACTATACTGTAATTGAGGCTACCAATGGTAAATTGGGCTGGGAAAGTGCATTAGATACCTTACCTGATATGATAATTAGTGATGTATTGATGCCAGAAATGGATGGATATGAGTTCTGTTTTAAAATAAAGAATGATGAAAGAACCTCTCATATTCCGGTAATTTTATTAACAGCTTTGCACTCTTCTAAACATGAGTATAAAGGATTGTCATGTGGAGCCGATGATTATATAACCAAACCTTTCGATTTAAATATTTTGCAAGCTAAAGTTGAGAATATCTTGGCTCTGCGAAAATCGCTGAAAAAGAAGTTCTCCGACGAAATTACACTACAACCTAAAAATGTAAAGGTTTCATCTCCGGATGAGAAGTTTTTGCAACGTGCTGTTAAGAGTGTTGAAAAAAACATAGCAAACCCAGAATTGGATATTGAAACCTTTGCCAAAGAAGTTGGAGTTAGTAGAATGCAGTTATACAGAAAGTTAGACGCTCTAACGAATATGACTGTAAAAGAGTTCATTAGAAACATTCGCCTTAAAAGAGCAGCACAATTGATTCAACAAGATAAAATGACTGTGAATGAAATTGCTTATTCAGTGGGATTTAGAGATGTTTCTCATTTTAGAAAGTGCTTTAGACAACTCTTTGGAATGAATGCAACAGAGTATAAGCAGAAACATTTAAATAAATAATTAAAGGTTTTTCTCTAGTTTTCGTACCTAATTTCAAAATCTTCTTTTTGAACTGATAATCATATGTATACTTTTGAAATTGGTTTTCTTATAGGTTTAGATATTATATTTCATACATATTTGTTTTTTTAAGACGTTATCATTTAGATATATCATTTAATTAAAGTATTCTTGTATTATTTTAGAATCTTTTAACTATAAATCCATAGTTTCAAATTATGGCCCCGAAAAAGGCAATTATTATTGGTGCAGGATTGGGAGGACTATCTGTAGCATCTTATTTACAAATGAATGGTTTTGAAACTCAGGTTTTTGAAAAGCATAATCAGCCAGGAGGTTTGTGTACTTCATGGAAAAGAAATGGTTATTTAATAGATGGCTGTATTCATTTTTTAGTAGGCACAAGTAAAAGTGAGTCTACTTACCCTTTTTTAAATGGACTAATAGATATGCAAAAACTTGATTGTGTATATCATGATAGTCATTTCAGAATGGATATTGGCCAAAAGTCCATCACTTTTTATAGCAATGTAGATTTACTTGAAAAGGAACTTTTAAGAAAGGCACCCGAAGATAAAGATCAAATATTATGGTTGATTAAAGGAATACGTAAATTTTTAACTATACAATTGCCGGTATCAAAACCCATTGAAATAATGGATGTATTTGATAAAATGAGGGTAGGAAAAATGATGTTACCCTATGCAATAATGATGTTTAATAGTTTTAGAGTAAGTAATAAACAATTTACGGATAAACTAAAAAATACCCACCTCAAAAAGGCTTTTCAATATGGTTTTGTTGATGAATTACCTGTTTTTTCAACTATGTTAATGTTAGTTTGGAGACATAATCAGCAGATGGGTTATCCTAAAGGTGGTGCTATACATTTTTCTTCTCTAATAGCAAATAACTATATTGATTTAGGAGGTACCATTTCATACAAAAATGGTGTTACCAAGATTCATACACATAAAAATAAAGTGACTGCTATTGAACTAGAAAATGGAGATGTACATCATGCCGATATCATCATTTCAGCAGCAGATGGCAAGTCAACTATCTATAATATGTTGGGGGGTAAATATAAAGATGATCATATTATTGAGCGATATGAAACTTCAACATTTGAAACTATTGATAAAACGTTATATGTATCGATAGGAGTTAATAAGGATCTCTCAAATCTACCTCATAAAACATATTTTCAACTGAAAGATCCCATAGAAATAGATTCAAAAACAACAGTAGATCATCTTGAATTTACGCACTATTGCTATGATGTGAATGCTGCGCCTTTGGGTAAGAGTTTAATTACGATGATGCCTGAATCTTTAGATTGGGAATTTTGGGTTGATCTTAGAAAACAAAATAAGGAGGCATATAATAAACAGAAACAAATTGTTGCCAATCGTTTAATAAATGCCTTGGAAGAACATCTGGGAGATTTTAAAAATCATGTTGACATGATTGACGTAGCGACGCCTGCAACTTATATTAGGTATACGGATAATTGGACAGGAGGACAAAATAGCTGGAAAGCAAAAAAAGAAACGGCTAAAAAGCCTAATGTATGGAAGATTAAAGGCTTAAAAAACTTTTATATGACTGGACAATGGGCCGGGGTTTCAGGAGGATTAAATTTAGTTATTGTTATGGGAAATCATTTAGCACAAATGATATGCAAAGATTTCAAGATGCCTTTCTCTTTTAAACAGAAATCATAACTGTGGTCTGTAAAAATCTATTTTATACCTCAGAAAATTAGTAAAGCAATATAAATGCTGGAACTATTAAAACTTGAGTTTAAATTTTAAGTATATCTTTTGTAGGATTGATTTTACCTGTTCTTTACTTTCAATTTTATCACGATAGAAAAGAGCCATGAAGAAAAATACAACCATATTAACACCAAACTGCCAATATGTAGAGGCTCCAGGTTTTGGTGTTTGACCAAAATAGTGAATAGAATACAATATAATAAACGCTTGTATAGATGGAATGATGGTTGCCATCATTATCGCAGTATTTCTGTTTTGTATTAATTGGGTTATTTTTTCACATACTCTGATGTTAAATCCACCCATTAATAAATTGAAAGAAAACTGTTTAAAAAAACTATATAAAGCAGGGTTAAACCCGTGTTCGTAATTAATAAAAAAAACAATTGATCCTGTTACAATTCCGGATAAACTGCCCATCAGAAAATTGATGTGTTTATTTAACCAGATAAAAATTTTCCACAACCAATTTGATTTTGTAGAAGTACTTGTTTTCGCCATTTTTTTTGTGTTCACGCAGCAAAGGTAATAATTCTTATTAAACTGAATAATTTCACCCTTTTTGATCCAAACGGATTGCTTAATGTTAATTCATTATCCTTCAATGTCCAGATCGGTCTGCTCAATATTTTTATGTTGTTTTATAATATATTCTTTAGGTGATACTCCGTAATAAACTTTGAATGATTTAGAAAAATGCGAAAGGTTTGTAAAGCCTACAGCATAAGCCACTTCACTTATATTTGTTTTTTGAGTTGTTAATAAATAAGCAGCCTGTTTCATTCGTATATTTTTTATCAGATCGCGAGCAGACTGGTTGGTGAGTTCTTTTAACTTACGGTGCATATGTACTCGGCTAATTCCAATTTCATCAGCTAAAATTTCAACATTTAAATCACTGTCTCCAATCTTGTTTTTAATTACAGTCATTACTTTTTGCAATAAAACCTCATTGTGCGATTCTTGCTCAATATTATCAATTTCAAGTTCTGCTTTAGGTTTTAGTTTTTGGTAAATTCTATTCCTGTTTTCAAGCATGTTATTAATAATTTTCTTTAAAAATTCAGTATTAAAAGGTTTTATTAAATACATGTCGGCACCAGTTTCAATACCTTCATTTTTATCTTCTTCTTTTGATAAGGCAGTTAATAGAATAACAGGAATATGACTGGTTAAAATATTCGACTTAATTCTTTTACAAAGAGTAATGCCATCCATTTTGGGCATCATTATATCGCTTATAATTAAATCAGGTTTTTCATCGATTACAATTGAATGGGCTTTTTGTCCATCTTCGCATGCCACAATTTTATAATAAGGAGATAACTCGGCCACAAGGTAGTTTCGTATGTCAACTTCGTCGTCAACTACCATAATTTTAAAATGGCTTTTAGGTTTTTGCTTCTCTTCTTTATCATTTTTTTTACTTTGAGACTCATATGGAATAATCTTACCAGGAGTAGGTAAAGCATTGCTTTGAGTTAGCAAATCCTCTTTTGGTAAGTGCTTATTTCCCAGAGGAAGCAAGATAGTAAAGATACTTCCTTGTTGATCATTTCTGCTAGTAACACTTAAATCACCTTTGTGCAGATTAACCAACGATTTAGATAAGTGTAAACCAATGCCTGTTCCTCCTGCATGACGAGTGTCTTCACTGTTAGCCTGGTAAAAACGATCAAATATGCGTTGCTGATCACTATCTTTAATCCCAATACCCGTATCACTTACATCAATTTTAATATATTCGCGAATTGATGATTTTTTATTAGGTGGAGTTACTTTAGAAATATTAATGTTAATGCTACCATCAGCAGGCGTAAACTTAAAAGCATTGGATAATAGATTAAAGATGACTTTTTCAAAATTAAGTGTATCTATCCATACCTCTATATCCGGATCAACAGTATCAACAGATAGTTTTATATTTTTATCCTGAGCAAACGATTCATATGAACTGGCCAACTGGTTGATGAAATTATAAATATTTGTAGATTGGTATTTCATTAATATTTGGCCTTTGTCAATCTTTCTAATATCCATCATTTGACCCACCAACCTAAGCAAACGATATGCATTTTGTTGCATGAGCTTATATAGCCTTGTTGTTTTTGCATCAGGTGCGGTTTGCAATAATTTTTCCAGGGGATCAATAATTAATGATAAAGGTGTTTTAATTTCATGAGAAATATTGATGAAGAACTGCATCTTCATTTCATTGACTTTTTCAGACTGCTGATGTCTTACCTTTTCCATATAAAAAAGTACAATGGCATAAAAAAACACCCCTACTAAAACAGTCCAAAGTACTTTTGCCCAAAAGGTTTTGTACCAGGGTGGATATATAATAATTGTAAGTTCTCGTGGAGTTGAATGCTGCTCTTTATAAACCCCTCTGACATAAAATTTATAAATGCCATGATTCAGGTTCGTATAAGTGGCTCTTCGGTTTTGAGCATCTGTTTTATGCCATTCCAAATCAAAACCTTTCATTGTGTATTCGTAATTTACCCTTGCTTGTGTTGCTATTTCTGTAGATGTAAAACCTAGAGTAAAGACGTTATCCTCTTCTCTAATACGAATGGTGTCAGCCAACACTATAGATTTATTTAAAATGGTATGTTTACCCGTTTTATCACCAATCTTAATGTTTTTATTGGATAAAATAAATTCAGTAAGTACAACATCATCCAATTGATGCGTATAATTTAGATAATCTCTTTTTATTTGAGTAATTCCATTTATTCCACCAAAAAACAACTCATTATCCTTGGTTTTAGAAACTGCCATACGAGAGAATTCATTGGCTTGAATACCATCGTGTGAATAATAATTTGTAAAAGATTCATCTTCAGGATTAAATCTTGATAGACCATAGTGGGTACTTATCCATAATTGCTTATATTCATCTTCTGCTATTGCACAAATTGAGTTATTACATAAGCCGTTGTTAGTATTGTATAATTTGGTTTTTAAAGTTTGTGGATCTAGTTTAACTAAGCCATCGTAAGTACCAATCCAAATATTATTTTCACTATCAGATTGAATACAGTTAACCGTATTATTCTTTAGAAGTCCGTTTTCTTCGGAAAAATGAATGAGCTTTTTTTCTTTTATATTAATACAGTATAGTCCAACATAAGTTCCAAACCAGATTTTCTCATCTTTGTCAATAAATAAAGAAATAACCCATTGTGGAATTTGATCATTTAATGAATCAGGAATAGCTAAACCCGGATAAAATACTTCTTTTTTTATATCAAATCGACCAATTCCATTTCCTAAAGTAGCCAAAATTAATTGCTCATTGTTTAGTTTTTGAATGGCAGTAATATTATTGAACAAATTATCTTTAGGTCTGTCAAATTTATCATTGTATGTTTTAAAATGATCAGCAGATTTATTGTAAACAATTAAGCCATTTATGTACCTCCCAGCCCATAAATATTGATTTGAATCGTTGTAGATGGTTAATATATTCTGGCCTAAAAGATTACCCACATGATCTTTTAATGGCATGTGTTTAATTTTGTTTGTATTGCGGTTTATGTGATATAAACCATCACCATCGGTTCCAATCCAGATATCTTTTTTATTGGCATCTATGCTTGTAATTGAACTCGATCCAATACTATTTTCTTTAATAGTACTATATCCATAGTTTACAAACATTTCTGGTGATTCAGGAATTAAATAAACCCCTTTTTGATAAATACCTAACCAAATATTACCAGCATTATCTTCAATAATATTATGTACTTTACTTTTCAGAAAATCGAAAGATACATTTGAAGAGATATAACTTTCCAAAAGGTTTGTTTTTCTGTTTAATATTTTTAATCCAAAGCCATCAGTACCCACCCATAATCGATTTTTGGAATCGAGTAGGATATGTTTAACTGGTAGAGCTTTTTCATCTTTATTAGCGGAATAGATTTTTTCAATAGTACCGTTGCTTGTATTAAGTCGGGCAAGTCCACCGTTTAAAAATCCAACATAAATAAATCCTTTTTTATCTCCACAAATGCAAGAAACTTCATTGCTGGGCAAAGAATTATTGGAGTTTGAATTTTCTGTATAATGTGTTATCTCATCCGTTTCAGGATTATAAGCAATTAAGCCATTATCTTTTGACCCAATCCATAAAATATGATCAGAATCTTCATAAATGTATTCCAGAAGATCAGCATTTAAGCGATTATTGATATTAAGAGGAATATTTGCTTTGTAAGTGTCTTTATCTATGTGAATTAATCCATTACCAGACGTTGTTAACCAAAGATCACCACTCGAAGTTTCTAATATGCATGATATATTAATATGAATAGTTGGATCAATTACAGGAAGTTTAATTTCGGTCAGAGATTCTGTTTCATGACTATAAATCTGAAGTGCATTTATTTGTGCAACCCATAGGTTACCTTTTTTATCTTCAGTAATAGCAGTGATAAAATTGTTTTTCAGTGAATTTTGCAAGTTCGATTTTGCATAGGCTTTAAAGTTGATACCATCAAATCGGTTTAAACCATCTTCTGTTGCAACCCAAATAAATCCCTGATGATCTTGATATAGCTCATTAATTAAACTGTTAGATAAACCATCGTTAGAATCAAAGAGCTTTTTCTTTTGTGAAAATACCATTAAAGGTAAAACAAAAGAGAGTATGATAAGATATATTTTAAGAGACATGTTTTCACATTTTTTTCACAAGTCCTAAAGTAGAAAAAAATGTTAAAATTTTGGTCTATTCAGCTCATTAAAGCAATAATGTAACCAGGAGAAAAGGAAATGTTACAAATGGAATAATCATGGTAACGAAAAGAAAAACCATTGTAACTAGTGGACTACAGAGTTTTTTAGATCTGTTTTATATTTGTTTGTATAAATTAACGCATTTGAACATATTTTAATAATAAATACAATTAAGTGTAAATAATTGTTAATGGTCTAATGTAAATTTGAGCTTGTTTAAATAATAAAATTCAGTCAAATATGTATAATAAATATCTTATAGTATTCCTTTTGTTTTTGATTTCAACAAGCTTTGGAAATCTAATTTTCGCTCAGTCAAAAATTGATGGTTCCAAATTATGGTTTTCAAATACAAAGTTAAGTGCCAATCATCATATTACTTGTCCAGATTATATTTACTTACCGAAAAAATCAGCTACATATAATATTATAAAAAAGGAATTAAAGGATAACCTAAATACATTATTTAGTAAAGATGTGAAGGTTATTAAAAAAATGAAATCTGGGGCTTTGTGTGTTGGAACCACATCGCAAAATAATCTTACAACTTATTTCAATGATACAGAGCTACAGGAATTAGGGAATGATGGTTTTATTATCAGAACTGTAAAAACAAACAGTATAATCATTATTGCCAATACTGAAATTGGGGCTTTATACGGAACGTATCATTTTATAAGATTACTTCAGACTTCAAATTGCGATTTAGATAATATAAATATTGTTGAAGTTCCTTCATATGACAGAAGATTATTGAATCATTGGGACAATTTAAATGGAACTGTTGAAAGAGGATATGCTGGTCGTTCATTATGGCAGTGGGAAGAACTCCCGGAAACAATTAGTCCCAGATATGAAGATTATGCCAGAGCAAATGCTTCGATAGGGATAAACGGATCTGTGCTTAACAATGTTAATGCAAGCCCTGACATATTAAAAACAGAATATTTAAATAAAGTTTCAGCAATAGCAAAGGTGTTCAGACCATATGGTATAAAAGTTTATCTGTCTGTTAACTTCGCCTCTCCTAGTGTAATTGGAGGGTTAGCGGATGCAAATCCTAAAAAGGAAGAAGTTATTCAATGGTGGAAAAATAAAGCAAAAGAGGTTTACTCGTTGATTCCTGATTTTGGAGGCTTTTTGGTGAAAGCAAATTCTGAGGGTCAACCAGGTCCGAATGATTATGGTTGTACCCATGCTGATGGAGCTAATATGTTAGCAGATGCCTTGCAACCATTTGGAGGCATTGTTATGTGGAGAGCTTTTGTTTATAATCCAAAAGGTAATGACAGAGCTAAGCAATCCTATGATGAGTTTATGCCATTGGATGGTCAGTTCAGAAGTAATGTAATTATCCAGGTTAAAAATGGTCCGGTTGATTTTCAGCCACGTGAACCTATTAGTTCTTTGTTTGGACAAATGAAGTATACGACCTTAATGCCTGAACTTCAAATAACAAAAGAGTATCTAGGATTTTCGGATCATTTAAGTTATTTAGGAACTTTGTTTAAAGAATTTTTAGATACAGATACTTACACTGAAGGAAGAAATACAACAGTTAGTAGAGTTACAGACGGAAGTATATTTAATGATTCTGTTACAGCGATTGCTGGTGTTGCTAATATAGGTTTAGATACAAATTGGTGTGGTCATCATTTCGCTCAAGCAAATTGGTATGTTTTCGGAAAATTAGCATGGAACAATCAGTTATCGGTAAGAGATGTTGCTAAAGAATGGCTAAAACAGACCTTCTCTCATGATGAATTATTTGTGTCTTCTATGAGTCGTGTAATGATGCAATCAAGAGAAGCTGTTGTAAATTATATGACCCCATTAGGGCTTCATCATTTAATGGGGTGGGGACATCATTACGGACCAGAACCTTGGTGTGTAATCGAAGGTGCTCGTCCGGATTGGTTGCCAACCTATTATCACAAAGCAGATAGCATTGGAATTGGATTTGACCGATCATCTACCGGAAGTGATGCAACAGCACAATACGCTGAACCTTTAAAGTCGATATATGACGATCCAAAACTATGTCCGGTTGAGCTTTTACTTTGGTTCCATCATTTACCATGGAATTATGAGTTGAACAACGGTCGTGATTTATGGACCGAGCTATGTTACCGATACAATCTTGGAGTTGAACAAGCTCAGCAGTTTGAAAAAACCTGGAATACTTTACAAAACAAAGTTGATATGGATAGATTTAAGGAAGTACAACAGAAATTAGCGACACAGGTTCGTGAGGCTATTTGGTGGAGAGATGCATGCGTTCTCTATTTTCAAACCTTTTCGAATAGACCTATTCCGCAAGAGCTTTTTAAGCCCGTTCATAATTTGGAGGATTTAAAGAAATTAAAATTTAATCTGCAACACCATAATTAGTATAATAATTAATAATCAAATTATTTTTTTATGAAAAAAAGAAATCTGCAATGGAAAGAAATAATAACAACGTTATTTTTCTTTCTATCAATACATTTTGCTGCAATGGCACAAAATGTAACCGTTCAGGGAACGGTTGTTGATACAAAAGGAGAACCACTACCAGGTGTTAGTATTATTCTTGAAGGAACTACCCAAGGAACTATCACTAACTTTGATGGACAGTATACTATTGAAGTTCCATCTAATGCACAATTAATTTTTCAGTTTATAGGTTTTAACAGTCAGGTTATACCTGTAAATGGCCAAAAAACAATTAACGTAACTTTAAAAGAAGACGTTGTTGGTATTGATGAAGTTGTTGTAGTTGGTTATGGTACGCAGCGAAAAGAAGCTGTAACCGGTTCGGTAGCAAATATGAAAGGTGAAGATTTGAGAAGTGTGCCTGCTGCAAATGTTTCACAGTCTTTGCAAGGTAGAGTTGCCGGTGTTCAAATGCAACAAACATCTTCTAAACCTGGATCTGTGATGCAGATACGTATACGTGGTACTCGGTCGTTAACTGCAGATAATGATCCTTTAGTTGTTTTGGATGGTATTCCTTTTGCAGGATCTATTGCTGATATTAACCCTAGTGATATTAAGAATGTAGATATTCTTAAAGATGCTTCAGCTACTGCAATTTATGGATCGCGTGGTGCAAATGGTGTACTTTTAATTACTACTAATAAAGGTTATAAAGGACAAAATGCAACTGTTTCTTATAATGGATATTATGGTGTTAAGTCTGTTATTAAGTATGATATGATGAATGGGGATCAATTATCAGCACTTAGAGTTGCAGCCAATAAGTATAGTGTTTTAGGAACCGATGAAAAAGAAGGAACTAATACTGATTGGCAAGATGAATTATATAGACCTTCGGCAGTAACCAGTCATGATGTTTCAGTTTCAGGAGGTAGTGAAAAAGGGACATATAGTGGAGGAATAGGATATTTTAAAGATGAATCACCAATTCCATTACAAGATTACGAACGAATTTCTTTACGTGCATCTATTGATCAGGAGATTGGTAAATATTTTCGTGTTGGATTAACTACCACTAGTAATTATTCTACGACTAATGGGGGAAATTTAGGTTTATATAATACATTATCAATGTCTCCTTTAGCTGATAAATATAAAGACGATGGTAGTATAGATAATATTATATCTATGCCTCTAGATAACACATGGATGTATACCGAAGAAACACTTAATGCTCTTAACGATAAGTATATACATCAAAAAAGAGAATTTGGAACATACAATAATATATATGGAGAAGTTAAGATTCCTGGTGTAGAAGGGTTAAAATATAGAGTTAACCTGGGCTTAAATTTACGAACTGAAAATTTTGGGCAATATACAGGGATGGGTGTTTTTTCAGATAACGTAGATAAGGTGTCTGAAGCATCTATTAATAATTCATTAAAAACAAACTGGGCTATTGAAAATATTCTTACTTATGACAAATCATTTGGTAAGCACAATATTAACGTTGTAGGCCTATATTCTGCTGAAGAAACCATGTATAATAAATCAGCAGCTAGTGTGAAAGATATTCCCGCAGATCACTTTCAGTTTTACAATTTGGGTGTAGCTTTAGGTGAAAAAACTATTAAGTCTGATGATCAGGATTACTATAAAAAAGGATTGATTTCATATATGGGTCGTGTTATGTATTCATATGATAATAAGTATATGATATCAGCGACATTACGTTCAGATGCTGCCTCTGTTTTAGCTCCGGGACACCAATGGCATACATATCCTGCAGTAAGTGTTGGATGGAATATAAAAAATGAATCCTTTATGCAATCACTTACAGCTATTGATGCATTAAAACTACGTGTTGGTTATGGAGAAACTTCTAACCAGGCAATTGATCCTTATAAAACCTTAGGTAAATTATCGGAACAATTATATAGCTTCGGAGGAGAGCGTGTAACAGGTTATAATGTATCTGAAATTCCAAACCCAAGTTTAGGATGGGAGTATTCTAAAACAATGAACTATGGTGTTGATTTTACTTTGTTAAATGGAAGGTTATCAGGTACAATGGAGTATTATGTTACCAATACTAAAGATGTATTGTTAGATAAGCCATTACCTTCTACTTCTGGAGTTTCTACGGTAACTACCAACATTGGTGAAACACAAAATAAAGGTTTTGAACTTTCTTTAAACGGTACTATAATCGATAATAAAGACGGTTGGTCTTGGGATGCTGGAATTAACCTATATGCAAATCGTAATAAGTTAGTAAAATTAGCTTCAGGTATGACTGAGAATACAGATCAATGGTGGTTTGTTGGACATCCAATAGATGTTATCTATGACTATGAAAGAATAGGTTTATGGCAAGAAGGTGATCCATATAGGGAAGAACTTCAGGGTAGCGATACTCAACTGGGTGATATAAGAGTTAAGTATACCGGAGATTATAATGAAGACGGAACTCCTACCAGAGCTATTAACGAGTCTGATAGACAAATTATCAACATGGAGCCAAGTTTTGCAGGAGGTTTCAATACGAGAGTGGCATACAAAGACTTTGACCTGTCATTAGTTGGTACCTTTAGAAGCGGAGGTAAATTGATCAGTACATTACACTCATCAGTAGGATATTTGAATATGTTAAGTGGACGTAGAAATAATGTTGACGTTGATTATTGGACGCCAGATAACACAAATGCCAGATATCCAAATCCAGAAGGAATTAAGAGTGGCGATAATCCAAAATATGGAAGTACTTTAGGTTACTTTGATGCTTCATATTTAAAAATCAGAACACTTACCCTAGGATATAATATTACAAGAAGTAGTTGGGTTAAAAATGCAGGAATAAGTAAGTTAAGGGTTTATGCCACAGTGACAAATCCATTGGTAATGTTTTCTCCATTTAAAAAGGAAACGGGGTTAGATCCTGAGCCAAACTCTTATGGAAATGAGAATAGTGCTACAGAATTTTACAAGAAGCGTATTTTGACAGTTGGAACAAACACTCCAACTACAAGAAACTTTTTAATTGGACTTAACTTAACATTTTAATTAAGATGAAGATGAAAAATTTTAATATAAAAGCAGCCATTGGAGCTGTTTTAATTTCAACGTTTCTATTATCCTGCTCTGATATTTTAGATGAGCAGCCTCGGAGTAAATATGAACCCAGTTATTTTAGAACAAATGCAGGTGTACAGGCAGGTCTTATTTCATTATACGAGAACCTAAGAGATATTTATGGTCAGGCTTATTACTATAATACCTTAGAGACAGGGACTGATGAATATACTTATGCAGAAAGTGCTGATGATAACTTTAAGGTTATGGATATGACTGGATTAGTTGAACTTAATGGTGATGAAAGTAGATCGGATGTACTTTGGGGTGCTTGTTTAAAGAATATTAATACTGCAAACGGAATAATTGAGAATGCTGAGGCAGCCGGTTCCTTATCAGAGGCACTTATTTCTGAGGCCAGATTTTTTAGGGCATTTGATTATTTTCAATTGGTTCAAACATTTGGTGGAGTGCCTTTGGATTTAGGTTCAGGAGAATTGAAATTTAATTCAAATCCAGTTTCTGTAACAACTCGTAATACAGTTCCAGAAGTATATACAAGAGCTATTTTTCCTGGATTAAAAACAGCTATAGAAAATTTACCTGCAGTTGGGCGTGTAAAAGGAGGTGTTACGCAAACTTTGGCTCGTTTAATTTTATCTAAAGCATATCTTACTTATGCGTGGTGGTTAGAAAATCCAAATAATATTGCTACTTATCCAGAAACAGATAGAGTAGATCCAGATGGTCATAATGCAGCGTGGTATTATCAACAAGCCTATGATGTTGCGTTAGAGGGAATTAATAACCCTGGTGAATTTCGTTTGATGGATACTTATTATGATGTACATCTTGGAAGTAACGATAGAAATGCTGAGATTATGTTTTATGCTGATCGTGATGAGTCAAGCGAAGAATATAATGGATCAAGTTTAACATATAGTGGTGCGGGAACTGGAGACAATTGTGCCGTATGGATGGTTACATGGAATTACACTAATATTCGAAGTACAACTACCCCTGGTGGAGATTACACCTTTTCTTCGGTACAGCGTGAGGCCGTACAGGAATATGGTCGTCCATGGACTCGTATGGCACCAACAATTGGAGCTATTAAAAATACTTTTTCAGATAAAACAAATGACTCTAGATACGATGGAACATTTGTTACAACTTATACCTCTAACTGGCAAAAGAATCCTGATTCTAAAGATGTTGAAGAAGTTTATAATGCAAATGATCTATCTGTAGGTATGAATCAACCTATTCTTACATTTTTACCTGAAGATATAGATGGGATTACCTATCCAAATACAAATGCTGAGGATATTAGTGGTTGCGGTGCAGGTATTATTGCTGGAAGATCAGATTATGTAATTGCTCCTAGCGCAATTAGCAGATTGAGATATCCTGGTTTATGGAAACTTGGAACTTACCGTACAGATAATGGTGATGGTTTAGGATCGCCTAATGGAGCAAGTACTCGTCCGTTTAACATTGCTAAATTTTCTGAGTTATATTTTATAGCTGCAGAGGCTGCTGTAAAAGGTGCGTCAACAGCAAATGGAATGACGGCTAGACAATTAATTAACGAAATCAGAGGTCGTGCCGGTAAATGGCGTTATGATAATCATAATCGTACAGAAAAGATACAAGATAACAGTCAAGCAATGAAGGATGCTACACCTGAAACTATTACTATTGATTATATCTTGGAAGAGCGTTCTCGTGAATATTTTGGAGAAGGTTACAGATGGTTTGACCTGATAAGAACTCAAAAGTGGGAACAAGTTGCTTCAACTTATCAAATTTGTGGAAGAGGTAGAGGTGATCATGAAATAGAAACTTTTAATAGAACTATTGAGAAGTATTACTATCTGAGACCAATTCCTCAAGGTGAATTAGATAAAATGGAAATGACTCAAGCAGAAAAGGATGCGCTTCAGAATCCTGGATATTAAAATATAGTTCTTTTACTAACTAAATATTATGGAGTAGCTACAACACAAATGTAGCTGCTCCTTTTAAGTTCAAAACTAAATCTCATCTGAATAAATAATTATATGATATTGTTCTTTTTTAAAAGAAATTATAACTGTTAATACTAGTTAATCAACCTATTGAAAAATTTATTCGTGCTAACCTGATTTTAATACATTATAAAAATACACATATCACATTATTTATAGTGGAATAAGGAATAAAGAGAATATGGGGTTCTTAAAAAGCAAAAAGTATTAATCCACTGATGTATGAATGATAATTAATAAATGTATTTACTTGGTTATTATAGTAAAAAGTTAATAAGATAAAATATACAAAATGTCAGATTCTTCAGAAAAAATTTCAATTGTTGAAAAGATAGGATATAGTTTGGGTGACCTGGCTGCAAACCTGATTTTTCAAACATTAATGGCCTTTATTGCCTTTTTTTATACTGATTTGTATAAAATTCCACCAACAACAGCTTCTGCAATTATATTTTTTGGTGGAATGTTTGGGGCATTCTTTAACCCGGTTATGGGTATGATTGCTGATCGAACTAATACCCGATGGGGAAAATTCAGACCATGGGTTTTATGGACTTCAATTCCTTTTGGTTTATCAGCTATTTTAGCCTTTACTACACCTAACTTTAGCATGACAGGTAAGATCATATATGCCTTGGTTACCTATATATTCTTAGTGTTAATATATTCGGCAAATAATTTACCTTATGCATCATTAAGTGGTGTTATGACTGGAGATATGAAGGAACGAAACAGTATTTCATCATATAGATTTACTGCTGTAATGATTGCCCAGTTTATTATTCAGGTGTTTTTATTACCACTAGCACTAATAATGGGAGATGGAGATAGAGCTTTGGGCTTCGAGAAAGTTATGATGACTTTTGCAATTACAGGAACCATATTTTTCATCATAACGTTTTTAACAACAAAAGAGCGAATTATTCCTAGTGTGGAGCAATCGTCTTCTATAAAACAGGATTTATCAGATCTTTTTAAAAATAAGCCATGGATAATGATGTGTGGTGTGGTTATATTCATATTTATTACCGTTTCATTAAAAGGAGGCATGTATGTTTATTATTTTGAAGATTTTATTAATAATCAAAATCTCGATAATTTCTTAAATGATATTGGTTTCTATGGTTTTATAGATGGATTAAATAATATGTTTGTCGGCATGGGCTTACATGGTTTTCAATGGCCAAAAGAAGTCGCAACATCAGGATATAGTTTATTTAATGCACTAGCAACCATTTTTATGATTGTTGGAATTACCTTCTCCAAACGTCTTGCCGATAAATTTGGTAAGCGAGATGTATTCAAATATGGAGTTTTTATATCAGCATTATTTCAGTTATCGTTTATTTTCTGTAGTCCACATGCGGTTGGACTCATTTTTCTGATTCAAGTATTGCATGGATTAAGTTATGGAGTTACTATACCATTATTATGGGCCATGATTGCTGATGTAGCCGATTTTTCAGAAGTAGTAAACAGAAGACGAGCTACTGCTATCATATTTTCTGCCATGATTTTTGGTTTAAAGGTAGGATTAAGTGTTGGAGGTGCACTTGTTGCAGGAATATTAGGATGGTTTGGATATGCTGAAACAATAGCAGTACAATCAGAACTAACAGTTTTAGGTATAAAATTATCAATGAGTATTATCCCTGCATTTACATTTTTTATTGCTGTTGGATTTTTGTTTTTCTATGAAATAGATAAAGGTAAAGAAGTAGAAATTGAGCAAGAGTTAACCAGAAGAAGAAGTGCAAAATTGAATTGAATATAGTTTTAATAAAATACAAGGGTGATGAAACGATTCATGAGAAAGGCTAAGTACATGGCAGAATTTTTATCTCTGATACGTTTTATATAACCATTACAATAAAAATAGAGCATATGAAACAAGCAGTAATGACTGAATTAAATAAGGTCGAAATTGTTAAGGCTGAAATTCCGGCGCCTTTAGATAATGAAGTATTAATAAAGCTGGAATATGTGGGTGTTTGCGGATCTGATCTTCATTATTTTGAACATGGAAGAATCAGTAACTTTATTGTAGAAACACCTTTTGTTTTAGGTCATGAGTGTGCAGGAACTGTTGTTAAAGTAGGTAGCAATGTATCTCATTTAAAAGAAGGAGACAGAGTAGCCCTTGAACCAGGAAAAACATGTGGAGAATGCGACCACTGCAAGTCAGGAAAGTACAATTTATGCGAAGATGTTATCTTCTTTGCAACACCTCCGGTTCCTGGAACTTTTCAAGAATATGTGGCACACGATGCTAGTTTATGTTTTAAATTACCTGATAATGTAAGTACTAAAGAAGGTGCATTAATTGAACCCTTAGCAGTTGGTTTTCATGCAGCTGTGCAGGGAGGAGCTACCGTGGGTCAAACTGCAGTAGTAACTGGAGCAGGAGCTATTGGTCTGGTTAGTGTAATGGCCTTAAAGGCAATGGGCGTTTCAAAAGTATACGTGGTGGATGTTGTCGAGAAACGATTGGAAAAAGCAATGGAAATTGGTGCAACAGCAGTTATCAATGCTAAGAATGAAAATACTGTAGAAAAAATAATGGAATTGACTGAAGGAAAGGGGATTGATTTATCAATAGAAACAGCTGGAGCAGAAATTACCATTTCTCAATTATTGCAAGTAGCTAAAAAAGGCTCAACTGTTGTTTTTGTTGGTTATAGTGCCAAAGAAACAGTCAATGTTCCTGTAAATTTAATTCTGGATAAAGAGATTACCATAAAATCAGTCTTTAGATATCGTAATATTTTTCCATTAGCAATTGAAAGTGTAGCAGCGGGTATTGTACCGATTCAAAAGATTGTATCTGACACATTTAATTTCGATGACATACAAGAAGGATTAACAAAATGTGTGAATAATAAGGAAGATATTGTTAAGGCTGTTATCAAAATGTAATTATGAGTCAAAAAACTTTTAGTAATCCTATTTTGAGTGGTTTTTATCCTGATCCTTCTATATGTAGGGTCGGAGATGATTACTACATGGTAACATCCTCATTTGTATATTACCCTGGTCTACCTATTTTTCATAGTAAAGATCTGGTAAACTGGGAACAAATTGGACATGGTATTGAACGTACAACTCAACTGGATTATAAAAATTGTGAAACCTCTTTAGGCTTATGGGCTCCCACAATTCGTTATTACCAAGGTAAGTTTTATATCATAAATACTTTTGTGTCGGAGGGGAGAGAGGCCAGAAGAGATAACTTTATTATTACAGCAGATAATCCTGCTGGTCCATGGAGTGATCCCGTTTTTATTGAAGGTGCCGATGGAATTGATCCCTCAATCTTTTTTGATGATGATGGAAAAGTTTGGTATGCAGGTAACTGCATCATTCCCAAAGAAGAAAGTGAATATGAAGGTCATCATGCGATCTATTTATGTGAATTAGATGCCGAATCATTTCAAATTATCAGTGATATAAAACTGATTTGGAATGGGAACAAAACGACCAGTAAATGGATTGAAGCTCCTCATATTTATAAAAAAGATGGCTATTATTATTTAATAGTTGCTGAGGGAGGAACTTTTACCAACCATTGTGTTATGATGGCCAGAAGTAAAACAATTGATGGAGATTACGAAATTTGTCCTAGAAATCCAGTGGTAACGCATCGCCATGTTTCATTGATGAATCCAATTTCTGTTGTGGGACATGCTGATATTGTTGAAACTCAAAATGGCGAGTGGTGGATGGTTTTATTGGGCGTTAGGCCATACGAAGGAATAAATTATAATTTAGGTAGGGAAACATTCTTAGCTCCAATAATTTGGGATGAAGATGGATGGATTCGACTAGATACGCCTTATGGTTTAATTCAAGAGGACGAACGAAGACCAAATATTGAAGAACAGCCTTATCCAAAACTAGATGAAAAAGACAATTTTGAAGGTGAATTAAATATGGTATGGAATACAGTTCATCCCTACCAGAAACAGTTTTTTAGTCTTACCGAAAGAGATAGTCATCTGAGAATTTATCTTCAACCAGAAGTAATTCACGAAATATGTACACCTGCTTTTATTGGCAGAAGACAGCAGCATAAAACCTTTGAGGTAACAGTTGTAATGGATTTCGCACCAAATGCTGAGAATGAGGAAGCCGGATTGGTTTTGTTAAGTGATGATCGTTTTAACTATTCTTTACTTGTGGGAAAAACCTCCGAAAGTAAAGTGCTTCGACTGTATCAGACTGAGAAAGCTAAATATGAGTTATTAGCTGAAATTCCTATCAATAGTAAAAGTGATGTTTACCTTGGAATTAAAGCATGTGATACTTCTTACGATTTTTATTATGGTTATACAGAGTCAGAAATGAAACTCTTTAAACAAGGATTAAAGGCATCATTATTAAGTTCTACAGTAAATGAAGGATTTACCGGTACCTATATTGGAATGTATGCGAGTTCAAATAAGCAGGAATCAAAATCATTTGCAGATTTTGATTGGTTCAAATATGAAGTAAAATAGCATAGCGAAATAGAAAAGATTCATATCGTTAGTAAAATATGAATATTGGTTTTTGGATTAACACTATATGCCGGAATAAATAATATAGTTTATTCCGGTATATGTTATCATTTAAACAACGTAACAATGAAATGTTTAGTAAATAGGGTATTGGTTCATAGATTAATGATAGCCCATCTAGTATTATTTGGTCTGATTATCGGAAATATTAGTTGCAGAAAAACTTCAGCGGATAATAGTATAAATAATATAATACCTAATTATATTACTAATTCCTTTAGTCAAAATTGCTTCACATTATTAAACGAACAGCAAGTATCTCCAATATTAATATCCGAGGCTGATTATTCAGGTGTTAATAAAGTTGCAAAATTATTTCAGAAGGACATCACAGCTGTTTCAGGAATAGAACCAATGCTATTTATTGATTCACTTCCTGAGATTGATGAATTAGTTATAGTTGGATCAATTGATAAAAACCCCTTTATTAAGCAGTTAGCGGATGCTGGCAAAATCAACACGAAATCAATTATTGGGAAATGGGAAAATTCATTTATTGAAGTGGTTGAGAATCCTTTCCCAAACATAAAAAAGGCATTGGTTATTACGGGAAGTGATAAACGAGGGGTAATATACGCCATGTTTGATATTTCTCGAAAAATTGGTGTTTCACCCTGGTACTGGTGGGCTGATGTTCCTGTGAAAAAGCAAGAAAAAATATATGTAAAGCAGGGAAGCCATAACTTAGGAGAACCTAAGGTTAAATACAGGGGTATCTTTTTAAATGATGAGGCACCTGCCTTAAGTGGGTGGTCAAAGGAAAAGTTTGGAGGATTTAATCATAAGTTTTATGAGAATGTATTTGAACTTATTCTTCGCTTAAAGGGGAATTATCTATGGCCTGCCATGTGGAGTAATGGCTTTTACGATGATGATCCAAAAAATGGAGAATTGGCCAATGAATATGGTATTGTGATGGGAACATCGCATCATGAACCTTTGGGAAGAGCACATATTGAATGGCGAAGATATGGTTCTGGAGCCTGGGATTATACTGTAAATAAAGATTCACTCGACAAGTTTTGGCAAAGAGGAATGGAACGTATGAAAAACTGGGACAAAATTGTAACTATTGGAATGCGGGGCGATGGTGATGAAAGTATGAGTGAAGAAACAAATACCCAGTTATTAGAACGAATTGTAAAAAATCAACGTGAGATTATAGAAGAAGTAACAGGTAAACCAGCAGAAGAAACTCCTCAGTTGTGGGCTTTGTATAAAGAAGTTCAGGAGTATTACGATGAGGGTATGAGGGTTCCGGATGATGTAACCTTACTTCTTTGTGATGACAATTGGGGTAATGTTAGGAAATTACCTGATTTGGATGCGCCAAAACGAAAAGGTGGTTATGGTATGTATTATCATTTTGATTTTGTAGGAGGGCCAAGAAATTATAAATGGTTAAACACCAGTCCTATTCCTCGCATTTGGGAACAAATGAATTTATGCTATCAATACGGTGTAGATCAAATCTGGATTGTGAATGTAGGAGATCTAAAACCAATGGAATTACCTATATCTTTCTTTTTAGATTATGCCTGGAATCCGGATGATATTCCATTAGAAGAGTTAGTTCATTATACAACAAATTGGGCACAAGAGCAATTTGGAAATAAATATACAGATCAGATAGCAAATATATTGGATTTCTATACCAAATATAATGGTCGTCGTACTCCAGAATTACTGTATTCAGATACATATAGTTTAACTAATTATCGAGAGTTTGAAACGGTTACAAACGATTATAAGAAACTGGCTAAGCAATCTGAAGAAATATTTAATGATTTGCCAGCAGAAAAGAAAGATGCATATTACCAATTGGTTCATTTCCCAGTTCTAGCTTGTTCTAATCTATATGAACTATACTATAGTCATGCTAAAAATTTACAATATGCCGAACAAGGAAGGGCACTTACAAATAATATGGCACATAAAGTTAAAGAGTTATTTAATTATGATGCAGAACTAGCAGAATATTATCACTCTAAAGTCTCTGATGGAAAATGGAATCATATAATGTCTCAAACTCATATAGGTTATACATACTGGCAACAACCACCTTTCAATGTTATGCCTAAAACAGAGGAGATTGAATTACCAGAAAATTCATCAATAGGTGTATGGGCTGAAGGTTCAGATTTATTTTGGCCTAATGATACAGTTGCTATAAATCTTCCAGAGTATGATAATATTAATGATCAGCATTTTTTTATAGAGTTATTTAATCGAGGAAAAGAGAGCTTTAATTATACAATTAAGACCAAGGATGAATGGATAAAGGTTTCTGAAATTAAAGGAATAATTAAGGATCAACAAAAAATCGAAGTAAGTATAGATTGGTCAAAGTTAAAGGAAGGTCGTCATTATTCTAACTTAATTGTACAATCAGATAATAAGGATGAAATAACTGTTTCTTTAAATGCACTTAAGCTTTCAGTAGATCAAAAGCCTCGTGGCTTTATAGAAAGAAATGGTTATGTGAGTATGGAGTCCAATCATTATTCATCAAAATTGAATACGGATCATATTGAATGGAAAGAAATACCAGGATTAAGCAAAACAGATAGCGGCATTAGTAGCTTTCCAGTTACTGCATCAGTTGATCAATCAAATGTTTCAGATAATTCCTATTTAGCTTATGATTTTTATTTGTTACATGCTCCTGAAAATGAAGAAGTAGAGGTAACTATATATCTATCACCTACATTAAATTTTGTTGGAGGTGATGGTTTGAAGTTTGCCTTATCTGTAGATGATCAAAAACCACAAGTAATTTATATGCATGAAGGAATGGAGGTTCGGGACTGGACCTACCCAGACTGGTTTAATAGTGCCGTGAGCAATAAAATTATTACCAAACGGGTAAAGCTTAAACTAAATGGACAGGGACAGCATTCTTTAAAATATTTTATGATAAATGGAGGTATAATCCTTCAGAAAATTGTAGTGAATAATGGCGGTTTAAAAGTTTCATATTTAGGACCACCAGAATCAATAATTAAATAGTCAGTTTTTATAGGATAATAATGTATACATCAGGTAAAATTACCGTCAAAGAGAAAATAGGCTATAGTTTGGGAGATTTGGCTGCAAACCTGATCTTTCAAACAATAGTGACTTTTCTGGCATTTTTTTATACAGATGTTTACAAAATAGACCCGGGGTCAGCGTCGCGAATAATATTTGTTGGAGGTATGGTTGGTGCATTTTTCAACCCGGTAATGGGAATTATTTGTGATAGGACAAATACAAAATGGGGGAAATTCAGACCATGGATTCTATGGACTTCTATACCCCTGGGCATAATGTCTATTTTGGCATTCTCAACGCCTCAGTTTAGTTCGCAGGGTAAGTTGACTTACGCATTTATTACATACACTTTATTAGTCATTTTATATGCGGCTAATAATGTACCATATTCTGCATTAAGCGGTGTAATCACTGGTGAAATGGTACAGCGAAATAGTGTTTTTTCATATCGATTTTTGGCGGTAATGATAGCCCAGTTTATTGTTCAGACATTGTTATTACCACTAACATTTATTCTGGGTGATGGAGATAAAACAAAAGGATTTGAAAATGCAATTGGTATACTTGCTGTTATTGGAATTATTTTATTTGTGATATCCTTCTATACCACAAAAGAACGAGTAGAAACAAAAGCGGTACTTAAATCAACTATAAAAAATGACTTTGTAGATTTAGCAAATAATAAACCTGGTATCATTTTATTTCTGGTAACTATTTTTGTTTTTATTACTCTCACATTAAAATCAGGTATGCACGTTTATTATTTTAAACATTACCTGAGTGAACCTCATTTGGCTAGGTTTTTAAATGATATAGGTTTTAACAGTTATGTTGAAGCATTAAATACTTTTTTTAAAAGTTTGGGACTAATAGGATTTCAGTGGCCAGCAAACCCTTCTGAATCTGCGTTTGGGCTATTTAATGCAGAAGGAATCATTTTAATGATTGTCGGTATCATTTCCTCAAAAAGTTTAGCAAACCAATATGGTAAACATGTTGTGTTATCTTCAGGGTTATTTCTGTCAGCTTTAACATTGTCGGTGTTTGTATTGTACCAGCCTGATTCAATTGAAATGGTGTTTTTTACCCAGATATTACATGGCTTTTTTTATGGCATTACCATTCCGTTACTCTGGTCAATGCTTGCAGATGTTGTAGATTTTTCAGAATGGAAAAATTATAGAAGAGCAACTGCTTTTATTTTTTCTATAATGATTTTTGGATTAAAAGTGGGATTAAGTACAGGAGGAGCCCTGGTTGCAGCAATATTGTCTCATAACGGTTATCAGGAACATCTTGTTTTACAGAATTCTGAAACAATTATGGGAATTAAAATGTCTGTCAGTGTTTACCCTGCCATTACATTCATAATGGCATTTATATGCCTGTATTTTTATGAGATAGATAAAAACAAAGAACTAATAATCGAAAAAGAATTAAAAGAACGTCGAATTAAAATATCATAATGATAATGAAAATAACAAATACAATCATCTACTTACTATTATCCTTATTTGCTTTGGGATGTGTAACAAAAGGACCTCAAAAAAGATCATCAACAGGATTAAAAGATGTTTTTGAAGAAAAATTTTTATTAGGAACAGCTCTTGATACATCTCAAATTATAGGAGACGATTCTTTGGCAATTGAACTTGTAAAACAACATTTTAATGCGCTTGTAGCAGAAAATTGTATGAAGGCTGAACGAATCTTTTCTAAAAAATGGACCTACGATTTTAGATTGGCAGATCAATTTGTAGATTTTGGTGCTAAAACCAATATGTTTATGCACGGCCATACTTTGGTTTGGCATTCCCAGGTTCCTGATTGGTTTTTTGCAGATGAGGATGGGAATGACGTAGATAGAGAAGAGCTTATTAAAAGAATGAAAGATCATATCTTCGCATTAATAGGTCGATACAAAGGACGTATAACAGCATGGGATGTAGTTAATGAAGCTTTTGAAAATGACGGAAGTTTACGAGAAAGCAAGTATTATAAAATTATTGGACCCGAATATTTTAAACTTGCTTTTGAGTTTGCACATGAAGCAGATCCGGATGCTAAACTTTATTACAATGATTATGCAATGACTATTCCTTCAAAGAGAGATGGCGTAATTGCATTTATTAAAGAATTACAAAAAGATAGTGTTCCAATTCATGGAATTGGAATGCAAGGGCATTATAATATAGATAGTCCATCTGTTAGTAGGGTTGAAGAATCCATCATAAAATTATCAGAATTGAATATTCCTATAATGATTACAGAGTTGGACATTACAGTATTACCATGGCCCGAAAAATCAATTACAGCAGATATTGGTTTAAGTCATGAATTTACAAAAAAGTATGATCCATATTCAGAAGGTTTGCCTGATTCTGTTGATGTTAAGTTGAATCAGAGATATTATGAACTTTTTAAAATGTTTGAAAAGCATAGTGACAAAATTAACAGAGTTACATTGTGGGGCGTTAATGATACCCAGTCATGGAGAAACTATTGGCCAATTGATGGCAGAACTGATTACCCTCTACTGTTTGACAGAAATTACAAAGCCAAACCGGTGGTAGAACAATTAATTAGTGAAAGTTCAAGTATATAAATAGCACTTAAGTATTTTACATAGAGAGAAATATTAAAAGAGATATTAAAAATTATAAATCAATTAATATGAAAGAGCCAAGGTATTTAGTAGATCATTTATATACTGCAGATCCTGCAGTACATGTATTTAATGGAAAAATTTATATTTATCCATCTCATGATGTTGAATCAGGGATTCCTGAAAATGACAATGGAGATCATTTCGATATGCGCGATTATCATGTTTTTTCAATGGATACAATTGATGGAGAAGTTACAGACCACGGAGTTGCATTGGATGTAAAAGATATTCCATGGGCAGGAAGGCAGCTTTGGGATTGTGATGCGGCGCATAAAGATGGTAAGTATTATGTGTATTTTCCATTGAAAGATCAAACAGATATATTTAGAATAGGAGTTGCCATTAGTGATAAACCAGAAGGGCCATTTATACCTCAGGAGGCGCCAATGAAAGGTAGTTACTCAATTGATCCATGTGTATTTGAAGAAGATGGAAATTATTACATGTATTTTGGAGGACTTTGGGGTGGTCAGTTGCAACGTTATAGAAATAATAAGGCTCTTGAAGCTGGCGGAGTCTTCCCGGCGGATGATGAAGATGCACTTTGTCCTAAAGTAGTTTTGATTTCTAATGATATGCTTGAATTTGCTGAGGAACCCAAAGACCTTGTTATTCTGGATGAGAATGGTAATCCTTTAAAATCTGGAGATAATGATCGTAGGTTTTTTGAAGCTTCTTGGATGCATAAGTATAATGGTAAGTATTATTTTTCATACTCAACTGGCGATACCCATAAATTATGCTATGCTACAGGAGATAATCCATACGGGCCATTTACCTATCAAGGTGTAATATTAACACCGGTAGTTGGTTGGACTACGCACCATTCAATTTGTGAATTTAAGGGAAAATGGTATTTATTTCATCATGACTGTGTGCCTTCAGGAGGGAAAACATGGTTAAGAAGTTTAAAAGTAGTGGAATTGGAGTATAATGCTGATGGTTCTATAAAAACAATTGAAGGAACTGCCAATTAGTAATTTCACCGTCAAAGAAATATTCAATGTGTAAATGGACATATTTTATTTTAGTTGTTTTTCTGATGAGTTCTGCATTATTAATTGCTCAACCATCAGGAGGGCCTTATGGACCTGTTCAACAGACCTATGAATTACCCAAGGTGGCAGGAGCGATATATTATGTTTCACCTAATGGTAGCTCAAATGCTGATGGTGAAAAACTAAGTATACCAACAACTATAGAATCTGCTCTGGAAAAAGTTAATGCCGGAGATGCAATTATAATGCGTGGAGGCACTTATCGTACTGGTGATTTAAAATTTAATCAGGGCATAACAATTCAGCCCTATAAAAATGAATTGCCAGTAATTAAAGGAACAAAGGTTCCCTCAGAATGGGAGCATCTCGAAAATGGCTTGTGGAGAACTTCATGGAAGTATTTATTTCCATCAGAACCTCAAAATTGGTGGCGTCGACATCGACATGGAAGAGATATTCCTTTACATCGATTTAATAACGACATGGTTTTTGTGGATGGCAAATTCCTTCAGTCTGCAGGATGGGAGGGAGAAGTAGATGAGAACACATTTTATATTGATTACAAAAATCATCATGTATATATTGGAGTTGATCCTAATGATAAATTAGTAGAAATTACAGCTTATTCAAGAGGATTAATTCGAACAACTGAAGATGTGTATGGTAAAAAATCAGATCAAATAGGACCTGTAGTTCGAGGAATTGAATTTACGCAATATCCCAATAGAATCATTGATGTGGAAGGTTATTATCCAGAAGGAATATCAAACGATTCTGATCATGGCAATGATGTAGTGGGTACAACTTTTGAAAATTGTACTATGTCATACTGTGCCAGAATGGGAGTCAATATTATCGGAGATAGTCTTGTGTTTAGAAATTGTAAAATTTCAGATACTAGTACAGAGGGACTTTATGTAGTAAGTTCTGATGATATTCTGATTGAGAAAAATATCTTTACCCGTAATAATATTGAACTTTTGGATGGTTATTATCCTGCAGCAGTTAAGATTTTTAATCAATGTTATAGAGCTGTATTCAGAGATAATCTAGTGATTGATTTACCTCAATCAAATGGGGTTTGGTACGATGTTGGAAATGTTGATGGTGTTTTTGTAAATAATTATTTGCAGGGAATTGGTACTCCAAGAAAAGAATTTTCAATAAATAGTGTTTATCCTAGTCGTAACGGATTCTTTTTTGAAATTTCAAAAGGTGCTATTTGTGCTGGGAATGTATTTAATAACTGTGATCATGGTTGTTTGATTTTAAATAGCAATAATGTTAAAGTTTTCAACAATACTTTTGTAAACAGTGTACCTGTTTTTGGTAGGACAGCACGAAGTGCACAAGGCGATCATTTTGGGTGGCATCCTAGCACTGGTCCAGATGTTGATGAGCGTACAGGTCATCAATTTGTAAATAATATTGTAGTTAATTCAGATAAATATCAAGGTCCGATGTTTTTTGCTCCGCAACCAGAAGATTTATGTAGTAAGCTAAAAGAGCCTTCTCTGGAGAAAATGTCAAATAATATTTGGATCAACACGATTTCTGATATTCAGGATTATTACCTAATTGATGAGGCATTTGTAAAAAATAAAAAGCCATATAAAAGTTTAATAGATTTACGCACTGAATATTCTAAATATGGAAAAGGAAGCATTGTTTTAACAAATTATAATGGACCTTTATTTAAATGTATGGAGTTAGGTGATTTTCATTTATCAACAAGTTTTACTCCTAAAGTAGAGGTATCTGAATTACCTAAAGAATTTAAGGAATTTGGAATATCCATATCAGATAAAAAACAAGTAGGTGTAGGTGCTTATTAAATCAAATTTGAAATATTATCGTTTAACTAAATTATTATTTGCTATCAATTTTTCACTATGAATTTTAAAATCTACAAATCATTTCTTTAGCTATTTAACCTCGAGTCTCAATTAAAATTATTATTACAAAATAGAACTATCTATCGCATCAAATAAATATCATCAATAAGAGTTTAGGAGCCTTGTTCTTGTAATGAGGCTCCTTTTTTAGTTTATAAAAGAAACTATTTTATATTTTTACGATCATATTAACTATCCCCCCCCCAATTCATTATCGAATTATACATAACAATAAACTATGACGACTCCAAAACAAATTTTTGAAACAGGGTTACAATACCATCATTATGCTAATACAGCCTATCCTCTTACTCCAACTTCGTTGAGAAATTTTAGGATAAAAGATGCATCAGAATATCTTAATTTTTTAAAGAGTGAATGGAGTAAAACAGATGAACTAAGTTTGTATGTCCATATTCCTTTTTGTAAAGTGCGATGTAAATTTTGTGAGTATGTGGTTTTGGACTCTTCAGATAGTAATGCAGAAAATGAATATATTTCTCTTTTAATCAAGGAAATTGAAATCTATAAAGAAATTCTAAAAGGGAAAAATATCATTGGTTATGACCTAGGGGGAGGAACACCAACCAAACTGTCTGTTGAAAACATAAGATTGATTACATCTAAACTAAAATCGTCATTCAACTTTCAAGATGATGTCATTTTCAGTATTGAAACAACGCCAATTATTGCAGCTCAGGAGCCTGAAAAGATAAAGGCGGTTTATGATATGGGCTATAAACGCATTAGTATGGGAATACAGACTATTTCAGAAAGGCTGCTAAATGATTTAGGAAGAGAAGGAACTACTCATATTTATGAAAAGGCAGTCGAAAATATTCGTAAGGCTGGTTATACAATGTTTAATGTTGATTTGATGTACGGTTTCTTGTATCAAACAGATGAGGATTTTGAAAATACACTTCGATACGCTATAGCTTTGCATCCGGAATTTATCACATTGTACCGTAATCGATATAAAGGCACAAAGTTGGAAGGAGAGTCCGGAGGTGTTTCGTTGTATAAGATTATTCAACAATACAGAATTGCCCATCGTATCTTAACAGAAAATGGTTATGAAGGAAATCCGGGGAAAAATACCTTTAGTAAGGTAACGGATGATTATGGAACAAGTGATTATTTGACTAAAAGAGTTGTTGAAGGTGTTCCTTATGTTGGTATGGGATTAGGAGCTCAATCGTTTGGGATGGATTATCTTGCTTATAATAGTGGTGCAGCCAATAAAAAACTGAATTTATATAAAGAAAAAATAGAAAAAGGATTAATTCCTATTCAGGATATTTACAGTTTAGATCAGGAAGAAGTAATTGCCAAAACTATATCAGTAGCGTTTTATTTTGGCTTTGTTGATCTGGATGCTTTTTATAAGCGATTTAACTTATCATTTGTAGATTATTTTAAAGATGAGGTGGATTTTGTCATCAGAGAGGGTTTAATGGAACGAATAGATCAACGTCTGTATCTTACGCCTCGTGGAGCTGATTATATAAATGGTATTATTCCTTTATTTTATTCAAATCGGTCAAAGAAAGAGCTAAAAAATCTAATGGCAGGAGACAAGATGATGAGTTCAGGAGAACAAGAGTTTTTAAAGGCTTACGACATTACGGCTTATGATCGACCATCGTTAACATCTGATATTATTGTTTTTACAGAGGATGAGGTGCTGAAGGAATATTCCGTTGTGTTAATCAAAAGGGGAGAGCACCCTTTTATGAATGAATGGGCATTGCCAGGAGGTTTTGTAAAAGCTGGAGAATCTGCAGAAGATACAGCATACCGAGAGCTAAAGGAAGAAAGTAATCTTGAGAATATCCATCTTTCACAAATACATTTTGAAAGTAAACCCAAACGAGATCCTCGTGGCTGGATTGTATCATCAGTATTTGCAGGTGTTGTACAAAAGGAAAATTTAAAGCTTCGGTATGGTGATGATGCAATAAATATTGGTCTGTTCTCTATTAAAACTACAATTAAAGAAATTCATAATACAGAGAAAGGAAAAATAGAAAGTGTAAAACTTCAGCTGCTAAACGAATACAATACTATAGAAGCTGATATAAAAAAAGAAACCATAAAGACAGCATTGGGAATTAATACGGTATATAATATCGTAACTTCAAAAGGAATTGCATTTGATCATGCCTCAATGATATTGAGAGGTATAGATACTTTGGTTAGTTATTAAGAAGTTAAAAGCATTATGAATAAAAACGCCCTGATATGTAATTGTATCAGGGCGTTTATTATATATTTAATCTATTAGATATTGTCTATATAGACAAATTGTTACAGTTCAAATTACCTTTTCTATTGTTACTTTAAACTATTCCCATTCAGCTTTTACCTTATTGATCATAGTTGTAGATCCTCCATTGTACTGAATTCCAAAACCTACAGATGTATTTGTTTTTATTTTTGTACTTATAGAAACTTCTCGTAATACTTCTGGATATTTTGTGTACTCAGGATATTCTTTAGATGTTGAAACATGAGCAGAGATTTTATTTTCATCAACTTTTAAATCAATAGTACATGGAGATCTAAAGCAACTAGTAGTAACTTCCTCACTGATCTGTTTTGCTTTGCCATTCTCATATTCTACAAAAAAGCAATCTACTGCATTGCCATATTTTGTGGTTCTGATTATTCTTAATCCATAACCAGTCATAGTTTTGTTATCAAACTTAATAAGCACATCCATGTATAGTGGCGCGACACTAAATCCTTGGCCGGCAGTTTTAAATGGCGAAACAGTCATACTTACCACCATATTTTTGCATTCTTCTCTTACTGGAGTGTAAAGCATTGTGGCACTTCTGCCTGTTTGGAGTAGACCTAACATATTCGCATTACCTTCATAACCTTCGCCATAAAACCATGCATTTTTAATTGTATCAACAGGTATTAAAATACCATCTTTTTTGGTTTCTAAAGGTCTGAATGTCCAAAATCCAGGAATGATTTGACATTGGTTTTCAACCGATACATTTTTAAATTCAGTAGAATAGATTTGGTTATCTGAAATTACATTTTTATTGGAGATTTGCTTTTTTGATATAGTTTTTACTGCTTTGCCAGCTTCACATCTCAAATGTTTAGGAGCTACAGTGGCCATAATATAATATCCAATATCCGAAGCTGATAATTGGTAAGTCTTTAATGGTTCATTAAATCTGGATACCATAACTTTTATTGGATTTTTACCCTCTTCGTTTTTACATCTGTACCATGTTACTAACGACTCATCATCATATTTCATATCAAGCGCATAATTAACCATTAACTTACCATCCTTGGCTTTAGTTATTTTTGGCAGTTTACTAAATTTTGGAGCATTTAATTTTGATGGAGAAACAGTAATAACACTGGCAGCTTCAATTCCTGATTCTGTAGATGCATGAATAATTATAGTTTTGGTATCATCATATGTATTGGTCGGTATCACTTCACATGATAAAGTACTTGATGAAGGTACTAACTTGACAATAGAACTATCTTGTGAAGCCACATACCATTTAATGGATGCTTTTTCTACTTTATATTCACCAAATCTGTTTATGATAGCAGCTAAAGATAAAGTGTCTTTGTTTGTTTCAATACTATTACGACTAGATTTAATCAGAATTTGGGTGGGCAATTGAGTATATCTTTTATGATGGAGTTTTTCTGCCTGTAATACTTTGTTTTTAATGCCACATGGATCCCAATCATCATTGCCTTTTAACAGATTGTAAGTATTGTAAATAATAGTGTCGTTTAATTTAATGCGATATGCATTAAGTATTGGTAAGTTTGTCATGTCAATTGTAGATTCAGAATCCTTTGAACTAATAGTTATGGGTTCTGAGTTTAATGAAACGTTATATTGATAATTTTTCATTACATAAGGAGGATTATCTCTCCAGCCTACATAATTGACTGTTTTTGAATGAAATCTGGTGTCTATAACAGCAACCTGCCCATTTGCTTTTGTAAAATATTGATTCCCATGTGTAACCGAATTAATATCGCAATTAAAAAATACAGAGCCTGTTTGTACTGTATTATAAAATGGTTTAGAACTAAAAAAATTGAATGTACAGTTTAAGTAAACACCAGTCCCGCACAAGGCGTCATCTGTACATTCCATGTGGCAACGATCAAAAAGAATTCGGTTGGCCCCCACAAAATTACAAAGGTTTAATCGACTTATAAAACGTGTGTTCCGTGCTACGATTTTATCTCCATCGCAATGAATAAGCTGAGCCTGAACAATTGCATCACCTCGTTTTTTTCGATTTAGCTTATAATTTAAAGGAAATTCTAAATCTACATTACAATAATTACCAAATGTGATATTTTCTGATGATGTTCCATCCCCAGAGAATTTGAACATGGTGAAATTTCCAATGGCTCCCATTGTTTGACCACGATTACATGCCAATACTATATTTTCTGCATTTTTAGATAAACCATAAAAACGGAGCCAATCGCAATCAATCTTAAGACCATAAGGTACCGGATCATTTCCACGAGATTTTATTTCAGGATCATTAGGGTTGTCAATCCAATACACCCAGGGAGCTATATACAGCACCATTGGATCATCCTCAGTTCCTTGAGTTAAATGGTTGGAAGCTTCATTAATCGAGTTGTACACAAATGGATATTTATTTGCCTGTTCATCGGTGAGTTGTCCATCGATAAAAAAGGCTTTAGGGCCTAATAAGATTTCATTATCCTGATAAACTATACTTTTCCCTTTAAACTGAATTGGATTTGAATTATCAAGTGATTTATATTGAAAGTAATCTTGTCCAATGCAAAGTATTGGTAATATTAGTTGAATGATAAAAAGTAGTGCTCGTTTCATTTATAGCTAGTTTTTATAGTCATGGCCTAAAGTTATAACCATTTTATACAGTTTATAATTATGAAATCATCATTTTTACTGATTTTATTATAATAAAGCGGGGATAGCTTTTATTTTTACCAATTAATAAACACTATCAGTCATATGAATAAATTATTATATCAAACATTTTTATCATTCTTTCTTCTATTATTGAGTATCGTATTAAAATCAGAAAACTATCCGCATCGAAGTGATGTTTTGTGGGTAACCACTCCCAACCATTCCGATTGGTTATATAAAACCAATGAAAAAGCTAAAGTATATGTTTCTGTTTATCACTATGGAATATTGCAAGATACCCTAACCATACAATATAGTGTTGCTCCAGAATTGATGGAGAAAACACACTCGGGAGTTGTAACCATTAAAAATGGGTCTGCAACTATAGATGTGGGCACCTTAAAATATCCAGGCTTTCTGGATTTAATTCTAAAAGTGAAAATAAACGGTAAGGAATATAAACATCATGCTAAACTTGGATTCGATCCTGATAAATTAACTGCCTATACAAAGTGCCCTTCAGACTTTGATTCTTTTTGGAAAGCTGCTAAAGAAAAGGCAAAGCAGTGTCCTATGGCGATTGAAAAAACTTTTGCTCCGGAATATTCCAGTGATAAAGTGAATTGTTATCTGGTGAAGATTCAGGCATATGAAAAATCGAATTATGTGTATGGATATTTAACCATTCCCAAAAAAGAAGGAAAATTTCCTGTAGTCTTTTCACCTCCAGGTGCAGGAATTAAGCCTATGAATCCCATGAAAGATATTTTTTATGCCGAAAGTGGATTTATTCGTTTTGATATGGAGATTCATGGAATAAGACCTAATCTGGATAAAGAAACTTATAATGAGATTAGTAGGGCTTTCGGCAAAAGGAACAATAGCTATTTAGTTAATGGCTTGGATAATAAGGATAATTATTACATGAAGAAAGTTTATCTATCATGTCTTAGGGTTGTAGATTATTTAACAACCTTACCGGAATGGGATGGAAAAAATATCATTGCTCAGGGTGGAAGTCAGGGGGGAGCACTGGCTTTAATAACTGCAGGATTAGATTCCAGAATTACGGCATGCGCTGCAAATCATCCGGCTTTAAGTGATATGGCAAGATATAAAATAGGTAGAACAGGAGGATATCCTCATTTATTCACAAAGTTTGAAGGAATGGTTACACCCGAAAAGTTAAATACATTGCAGTATTATGATGTGGTAAATTTTGCCAGAAATATTAAAGTTCCGGTATTTATGACTTGGGGTTATAACGATAATACATGTCCTCCTACAACCAGTTATATTGTATATAATACATTAGATTCATACAAAGAGGCCTTGATCACTCCAGTAACAGAGCATTGGATTTCATTAACCACCCGCCATGCTATTTTGGATTGGATAAGAACACAATTAAAGTAATCGTAAAGCCATTTTTATTATGATAAATCATATTTTAAAGTCGGTATTCGTATACCTCATGTTTTTTACTACAATTGCATATGCACAAAAAAATACTCAGGCTTACCCTGTTGATTCCAGTTACACAGTAAACAATCAGTTGCGTAAATATAAAAAACACTATACATACTTAATACCGGCAAAGGATATGGATTTAAAGGGTGTTAAAAGTGAACGAGATGTTCTTTATACAACGCTTAAAAAGACCAAATATGGAAAAAGGGATTTACATTTAGATATTTTCCATCCTGAGAAAGAGGGAAAATATCCTGCCATAATTTTGGTCCACGGAGGAGGATGGAGAGCTGGGAACAAGCGATTATTGGTTCCAATGGCACAAATGATTGCAAAACGAGGTTATGTGGCCGTTTCTGTTGAATACCAACTTGGGCTAGAAGCTCCCTACCCGGCAGCAGTACATAATATCAAGTCGGCAATACGATGGATGCGTGCCAATGCAGAAACATTTGATATTGATACAGAAAAAATAGCCATTTCAGGAACTTCAGCTGGCGGTCATTTAGCATCTTTAGTTGGATTAACAAACGATATTGAAAAGTTTGAAGGAGTAATGGGTAATAAGGAATTTAGTAGTGATGTTCAAGCTATAATAGATATTGATGGAGTATTAAATTTTATGGCTCCTGTTTCTCTTAATAAAGAAAGAGGTGATGATTCTCCAGATGTGCAATGGATAGGTGGACAATTTAAAGATGTTCCTGAACTTTGGAAAGAAGTATCACCTATTTATTGGGCCAATAAAAATAGTGTTCCGATGCTTTTTATCAATAGTGGATACCCAAGGTTTCATGCCGGACAAGCTGAACTTATAGGTATGCTAAAAGAATGGGGAATTCATTATGATGTGGTAAAGTTTAAAGTTAGGATGCATACATTTTGGTTGTTTCATCCTTTTATTGATGAAACAGTGGATTACATGGTTGATTTTATGAATAAAGTATTGTGACGGAAATAATGATGAATACAAAGATTCAATATTTGATAGCCGTCTTGTTGTTGATGGTTTATAATTGTCCATCTATATATGGCAATGATAAAATAGTCGTAGCTAAAGATGGTAGCGGTAACTATACTAATATTCAGGATGCAATTAATGCATGTAAAGCGAATCAAACAGAGGAACAAATTATTTTTATTAAAGAGGGTGTTTATATAGAAAAACTTGTATTAGATTCAGTCTACACAAACCTAAGTTTTATTGGCGAAAACAAAGATAATACGATTATCAGTTATGGGGACCATGTTGGTATGGATGGTATAACTACTGCCAATAGTTATACCTTTATTATTAAGGCCGATTACACAAAGTTTGAAAATTTAACTATTAAAAATTCTGCTGGAGATGTTGGTCAGGCTCTAGCTATTTATTTAGATGGGGATTGTTGTTCATTCAGAAATTGTAATCTGTTAGGCAATCAGGATACGGTATATAACGGCGGACAAACTACCAGACAATATTTTTATAAGTGCTACATTGAAGGAACTACGGATTTTATTTTTGGATCGGCAACTGCTGTCTACCATAGATGTGTTATTCACAGTAAAAAAAACTCCTATATAACTGCGGCCAATACACCTCAGGGAAATTCTTTTGGATTAGTTTTTATAAAATGCAAACTTACTTCAGATGATAAAATAGATAAAGTTTACTTAGGACGTCCATGGAGGGATTATGCTCAAACCGTTTTCATTAAATGTAAGATGGGTTCGCATATTCGACCTGAAGGATGGCATAATTGGTCAAAACCCAATAGAGAACAAACTACATTTTATGCGGAATACAGAAGTTTTGGTCCTGGAGCTAATGCTAATGAAAGGGTCAAATGGTCACATCAGTTAAACAAAAAACAAGCCTGTAATTATAACCTGTCAAATATATATATAATCACGTTACTGAGTCGATAAAGAGATAAGTTGTTGCTAACAAATAACGACCTTAGTTATGGATGCTTCTTTATTTTTAGGGGAGCATTTTTTATAGCTGTATTTATTGGTTGAAATAATATGTTGAAGATTATTTTTTACAATTGTTATTCACATTCACGGTGCCATCTATCAATTGATTAAACGTTTCATAGTCAAAGGGTACATCTAGTAGTCTGAATGCCTTTTTTATGGTTGAACAATAGTGGCTATTATCTTTTGTTTTTAATATAAACAAATGTGCTAACGCTGTAATTTTTGGCCGTGAAACCACCCATACAATCGATTTATGATTGTTTTGCTGAGGTTCTGAATTATATCTTTTAGAAAGTTTGCCTAAATCACTGATATTAAAATTAGGTCTACTCTTTTCATCAATAATGATTACCAGATAATGAATTTTTGAATATTCAGGATCTAACTTATAGGCTTTATTTAAGTAATCAAGATCCTCCAGATATAGAAATTCTGACTGTAATTTAACAACAGCAAAATTATACTCAGGGTACATTCTATAAAAGTTACATTTCATTCTTTTGTTCAAATATTCAAATTCTAGGGGGACTGCAAATATAGAGATTATTTTTTTATTTGGTAAATAGGGTAATGTAATACCCAATAGTTTGATTATAGATGACTCCCTAGATATGATTATGTAACAATAAAACACAAAAAATGCCGACTTAAGGATACATATATTTTAAAAAATTAAATAAAATTAACACAATAAGTAGGTGTGTGCTGTAACAGGCAGTAAGATAGGTTTGTAGGATGTATTTTAAAGTGAAAATATCAATCAATATGGTACATTTACCCACCTTTTTTGGGAAAAAAGAACCCGCTAATGGGAATGTAGGCCATCCTTTTTGAGACGTTAAATAAGGGTTGTAATATGTTGCTGTACTACTTTTGACGCAGTAAAATGGCAGAATGCAAACAATTGTTAATTATCGATTAATTCCTTAACAGTAGTTAACGCAAAAAGTTAATAAATGTTCTCTGCAATTTTTGGTTCAATTAACAATATTTAATAAATCATAGTATGTGTCAAATGAAAATAGGGAAAGATTTACTATTAATTTCTGTAGCAGTTATGTTATTGTTTTCACAATGTACTTCTACTGAAAATAAAAAAGCAAACAAGGAAGATATGTCTTCTCAAGGGCTAAAAATGGCTATTAAAATGGCCGATTCAGAAATGACATTTTTTCCAAATGCTACCTATGTTGATTTTAACACAAAACCAAAGTGGAATTATACACCAGGATTAATTTCCTATGCAATGGTGGAATTGAGTGAGATAACAAACGATAAAAAATACTTTGAATACGCTAAAGCTTATGCTGATGAATTTATTAATGAAGAGGGTGAGATAAAAGGATACAAAAGATCTGATTTCAATATTGATAAAATTAACTCAGGTAAGTTTTTGTTTGATTTATATGCCTCAACACAGGATGAAAAATATAAGAAAGCTATTTATGTTTTAAGAGACCAACTAAAGGATCATCCAAGGACACAAGAAGGTGGTTTTTGGCATAAAAAAAGATATACAAACCAAATGTGGTTAGATGGTTTGTATATGGGAGCTCCTTTTTATGCGGAATTTGCAAAAGTATTTAATGATCCGGAAGGATTCAGTGATGTAATTAATCAGTTTAAAACAGTTCATAAACATACTTACGATTCTATTACTGGTTTAAATTATCATGGTTGGGATGAAAGTAAAGAACAAAGATGGGCTAATCCTGAGACAGGGTGTTCTCCTCATTTTTGGGGCAGAGCTGAAGGATGGTATGCTATGGCTTTAGTGGATGTCTTAGATTTTGTGCCAGGAGATCATCCTGAGCGAGATATTTTAATCTCTATATTAAATGACGTTGCAGCTGGAATAAAAAAATACCAGGATCAGGAAAGTGGTGTTTGGTATCAGGTGTTGGATCAAGGTGATAGAGAAGGAAACTATCTGGAAGCTTCAGCATCAAGTATGTTTGTGTATGCGTTGTTAAAAGGAGTACGAAATGGATATATCGATAATAGCTATAAGATTGTAGCTGAAAAAGGATATGAAGGAATTCTTAAATCATTTGTGAGAGAAAATGAGGATGGGACAATTAGCCTAACAAAAATTTGTGCAGTTGCAGGACTTGGTGGAAATCCTTATAGAGAAGGAACATATGAATATTATATAGGGGAGCCGGTAAGGGATAACGACCCTAAGGGAGTTGGTCCTTTTATCTTAGCTAGTATAGAATTGACTAAGTAAAGCTTATTTTATGAACAAAGGTTTAATTATAGTATTCTTGCTAACATGTTTTCTGGGGATAAAGGCAGAAAAGAACAATGATAAGGTTCTTGCATTTCCTGGTGCTGAAGGTGCAGGAAAGTATACAACAGGTGGCAGAGGCGGACGAATTTATACCGTTACTAATTTGAATGATGATGGTCCGGGAAGTTTAAGAGATGGAATTCAGAAAAAAGGGGCACGTATCATTGTTTTTGCAGTTAATGGTTATATCGACCTTCAATCACAATTAGTCATCAACAATAATGATATAACAGTTGCAGGAGAAAGCGCTCCGGGGGCAGGAATTTGTTTAAGAGGAGAAGGTTTAAGAATTAATGCTGATAATGTTATTATAAGATACTTGAGAGTACGTCCGGGTGATGTACACAAAAAGGAATTGGATGCATTTACAAGTAAATATCATAAAAATATTATCATAGATCACTGCAGTTTTAGCTGGGCTACCGATGAAGTTTGCTCTGTATATGATAATGAAAATGTTACTATTCAATGGTGCTTAATTAGTGAAAGTTTAAATAAGAGTTATCATTCAAAAGGTGAACATGGATATGGTGGTATATGGGGGGGGATGAAAACATCATTTCTTCATAACCTGTTGGCACATCATAAAAGTAGAAATCCAAGATTGCAAGGTTGCAGATATACTTCTACCCCTGAAACAGAAAAAGCAGAGATTATTAATAATGTAATCTACAACTGGAAATCAAAATGTATTTATGCTGGAGAACAGGGTACTTATAATATCATCAATAACTACTTTAAACCTGGTCCAGCTACATCTAAATCGGCGTCTAAACGAATTATTGAACCGTATTCTCCTTATGGAAATTTTGTGCTAAAAGGTAATGTTTTAGTTGACCATCAGGCGATAACAAAAAATAATTTAGAAGGAGTGCAGATGGAGAAGGATTCAATTCCATTTTACTTTAAAAAGAAATCTCTATCAGTTTCATGTTATAAACCGAAATCTGCAAATAAGGCTTATAAAAATGTCTTAAACGCTGTAGGTGCAAGCAAAGTTAGAGATGCCGCAGATGCCAGAGTCATTAATGAGGTTGAAACAGGAACAGCACATTCAGAATTCAAAGGAATAATCAATTCTCAATCAGAAGTAAAGGGTTGGCCCGAATTAGAAACAGCTCAAGCTCTTAAGGATTCAGATAAAGATGGTATGCCTGATGAATGGGAAATACAAAACAAATTAAATCCTAAAGATGCGAGTGATTCATCCGCTTATCAATTAGATAAACATTATACAAACATAGAAGTCTATTTACACAGTTTACTTTAATTTAATTTAATATGAATAAAAATCGATTAAAAATTAGCCGTTTGTTTATGCTAAGTTTTCTTATGCTGCTGATGTGTGGTATAAGTGGTTTTGCTCAAACGCTTACAGGAAAGGTGACAGATTCATCAAATGAACCATTGCCAGGAGTAACAATTATGCTTAAAGGTGCTGGTGCAGTAGGAACTATTACAGACATTGATGGGGTTTACAATCTGCAAATTAACGATCCAAGTACAGATGTTATAATTGCATCTTTTATAGGTATGGAATCGCAAGAGATTGTAGTAAATGGCAGATCAAAAATTGATATCGTTATGGTAGATGCAACTACACAATTAGATGAAGTTGTAGCTGTTGGTTATGGAACCGTTAAGAAACGAGATATCACAGGATCGGTATCGTCAGTAAAAGGAGATGCATTAGAAGCTATTCCTGTTACTTCTGCTGCTGAAGCAATGGCAGGACAAATGGCCGGGGTTCAAATTGTAACTACTGAAGGTTCTCCAGATGCGGATGTAAATATTAGAGTTAGGGGTGGAGGTTCTATTACCCAGGACAATTCTCCAATGTATATAGTAGATGGTTTCCCTGTAAATTCTATTTCAGATATTCCTGCATCAGAAATTCAATCAATTGATGTATTAAAAGATGCCTCTTCTACTGCTATTTATGGTGCTCGTGGTGCCAACGGAGTTGTTATTATTACAACTAAAAGTGGTAAAGAAGGTAAAGTTTCTGTAAGTTATAATGCGTATACAGGAGTTAAGCGTATCGCAAAAAAATTAGATAGATTAGATGTAGATGATTTTGTACACTGGCAATACGAAAGAGCTGTACTTGAAAATGGTATGGATGAAATTGATGAGTATACAAGATATTTCGGAAGTTATCAGGATATAGATCTTTATGATGGTAAGAAAGGAACTGATTGGATGGATCAGGTTTATGGAAGAACAGGAACGTCATTTAGTCATGACTTAAGTATCCGTGGAGGATCTGAAAAGTTCTCATATAACTTTAGCTATGCAGGGATGAATACTAAAGAAATAATGTTAGGTTCAGATTTTCAACGTACTAACCTGGCTTTAAAATTAGATCATAAGCCTAATGATAAGATTAAATTATCATACTCTGTTCGTTATTCTGATGCAGAAATTGGTGGAGGTGGAGCTATTGAACAAACTTCTGCTACACCAACTGATTCACGTGTTAAACATGCAATGATTTACTCTCCAATTCCTTTAAATGGATTAGAGGATTATGCTGATGAAGAAGTATCTAGTTATATGATTAATCCATTAACTGCTGTTGCTGATAATGATCAAACTCAGTATAGAACTACTTTAAACATGGCAGGTAGTTTTTCATGGGAAATTATCACTGATCTTACCTTTAAAACAGAAGTAGGATTGCAGACTTATGGATTTGATAGAAACCGTTTTAGAGGAAGTAGTACATACTGGACTAAAAACTATCCTGATGCTGATTATCAAGGATTACCTGCTTCTGAAATGACAGAGAGAAATAGAAAAACGGTAAGAAATACCAATACATTAAATTATGATTTTAAAAATATCATAGCTAATAGTGATCACTCTTTAAAACTTCTTTTAGGAGAAGAAACTCTTAATAGAGAATCTGATGAGCAAGTTGATGTAATTCAGGGTTATCCTTCATTCTTTACATCAAACGAGGTATTTAGATTAGCATCTCAAGGAGTTCCATTAAGCATTGATAACAAAATTAGTGCAGATGATAAATTAGTATCATTTTTTGGACGTGCCAATTACGACTATAAAGGAAAATATCTATTATCTGCTACATTTAGGGCTGATGGATCAAGTAAATTTTCTAGAGGAAATCGTTGGGGTTATTTCCCTTCAGCAGCCCTTGCATGGAGAATTTCTGAAGAAGGTTTTATGAGTGGATTATCCTCAACGTTAAGTAACTTGAAATTAAGATTAAGTTATGGTACTGCTGGTAATAATAATATTCCTTCAGGATTATTAGTTCAGGAGTTTAATTCAGGATCAACTACTTATATTAATGATGTAAGTTCATATTGGGCTGTATCAACTACAATGGCTAATCCTGATTTAACTTGGGAAACTACTGTTACACGAAACTTAGGTATGGATTTCGGGTTCTTCAACAATAGATTGAGTGGTTCTGTTGAAGTATATTATAATACAACCACCGATTTATTAATCGATTTCCCGGTATCAGGTACAGGTTATGACTCTCAATATAGAAATATGGGAGAAACTGAAAATAAAGGGATGGAATTTGCCATCAACTGGGTAGCTATCGACAAACCTAAATATGGTTTATCTCTCGGTTTTAACATATCAATGAACCGTAATAAAATTAATTCACTTGGTTTAATGGATGACTTTGGATCAGCTTCAAGTTGGGCTTCTACTGAAATAGGTGATGATTTCTGGATTTCAAAAGGTGGTTCTGTAGGTGAAATTAAAGGTTATTTATCTGATGGAAGATATGAAGTTTCTGATTTTCAAGGATACGATGAAGCAACTGATTCATGGATTTTAGCATCCGGTGTTGCTAACAATAGTTTTATATCTGATGTTAGACCTGGATCGATGAAATTAAAGGATACGAATGGTGATGATGTTGTGGATGCAGGTGACCAAAAAATTATTGGTGATGTTAATCCTTTAGGAACAGGTGGTTTTAATATAGCTGGACGTTTTTACGGATTTGACCTTTCTGCTGTGTTTAGCTACAGCTATGGTAATGATGTATATAATGCCAATAAAATTGAGTATACATCAACTAGTAGATATCCATATCGTAATATGCTTTCAATAATGGAAGAAGGGAAACGATGGAATAATATTGATGATAATGGTCAGTTGGTTAATGACCCTGCTCAGTTAGAAGCTATGAATGCAAACACAACAATGTGGTCTCCATATATGGATAGATTTGTATTGTCAGATTGGGCTATTGAAGATGCATCATTTTTACGATTGAATACATTAACACTTGGATATACGCTTCCTAAGTCGCTTGTTCAAAGAGTACATATAAGTAAACTTAGATTATATGCTACTTGTAGTAATGTGTTTGTTATAACTAATTATACAGGTTTTGATCCGGAAGTATCAACAAGGAGAAATACACCACTTACTCCTGGAGTTGATTATTCTCCTTATCCAAAAAGTAGACAGTTTATTTTTGGTTTAAATCTTAATTTTTAATAGAAGCACTAGTTGATTATGAAAAAAATATTATATATACTAACATTATTCTTTGCTGTGATGCTTACATCATGCGAAGAACATCTGGATGCTCCAACGCAGTCTTCAATGGATGAATCCATTATCTTTTCAAGATATGAGTTAGCAAAAGGAGCTATCGATGGTATTAAAGAACCAATGGGGCAAACTAACTCTTATAGAGGTCGTTTTCTAACTCACTATGGTTCTAATACAGATATCGAGTGGGTAAATTCTACAAGTTCAAATGCTCGTGGTGATCTGGCAAGATATATTAACTCTCCAATCAATACTGATATGAATAGAGATAATGTATACTGGGCTCAGTTATATAAAGGAATTGAAAGAGCTAATGTTTGTATTCGTGGTTTAAAAGCCTATGGTAATCCTGAACCAGGAACTCCAATGGGACAACTATTGGGAGAAGCGATAACTTTGAGATCTATCTACTATGCAGATTTATTAAAATCTCATGGTGATATCGTGGCTCGTTTTGAACCTATTACTTCAGAAACTATTTATCTACAAAAAAGTGATAGAGATGTAATTTATAAGCACGTGATTGCTGATTTAGCTGAAGCTGCAGAATTAGTTGCCTGGCCAAATGAAACTGATGCAACAGCAACTACTGAAAATGTAAATAAGGCATTTGTTAAAGGATTAAGAGCTCGTATGTGCTTAATGGCTTCTGGATTCTCTCAAAGAGCTGATGGAATCAGAAGAAGTAATGATCCTGAATTGTCAGTTAGTACTCTATATCCTATTGCATTGCAAGAGTGTTTAGATGTTATTGCTCAGGAAGGAACTTATGTAAATCTTGAAGAAAATTTTGAAACTGTTTGGAGAAAAAACTGTGAAGAAGTGATTACTGCAGGTGGAGAATCTCTATGGGAAGTTCCATATGCAGAAGGACGTGGTAGACATTTATTTACCTATGCAGTTAGACACCAATTGGCAGATCAATATACAGGGCAACCTCGTGGTGGTACAGTTGGTCCTCTTCCAACCGTATATTATGATTTCGATTCTAAAGATGAACGAAGAGATGTAACTTGTGTACCTTATTTATGGAGTAAATCAAATCCTGCAGTTCAGGAATTAGATGGTGTTAATACTTGGTATTTCGGTAAATGGAGATATGAGTGGATGACAAGATTTGTTACATCAACGAATGATGATGGTGTGAATAAAATTTACATGCGTTATGCCGAAATATTATTAATGGCTGCAGAAATAGAAAATGAATTAAATGGCGCAGCAGCTGCAGCTCCTTATCTTAAAAAGTTAAGAAGAAGAGCATTTGCAGAAGTGGATTGGTCGACTAAAGTTGATGCATATGTTGATGCCTTAACAACTAAAGAGGCTATGTTTGATGCTATTGTTGATGAGCATGGTTATGAGCTATGTGGTGAAATGGAAAGAAAGCAAGCTCTAATTCGTTGGAATTTATTAAAAACCAAAATGGATGAGTCTAAAGTTAAAATGGATGATTTAAGAAACTTAACTGGTGACTATTCAGATGTTCCTTCTGTAATTTACTATAGTCTTATGGAAGATGGTGAAACACTTGATATCTATGGCCTTGAAAGAGGTGAAACATCAGATAGGTCTGCGGATTATGATTCTCAGGAAGAATGGATTAGTGTTGATAAGTTAGATGATGAGAAAATCAATTCATTATACACAAACAATCCAGACGAGAACCAATTTTGGCCTATCTGGCAAGTGTTTATCGATAACAGTAACGGAACGTTATCAAATGATTAAATTCAATAGTTTAGTAAAACTGATAAATTGTAGATAAATGACTAAGATATATAAATATTTAGGTATTTTACTGGGCTTGGCAACAGCATTAGCATTCAATGCTTGTGATGATGACATAGATCCGGTTGTAGAAGAACTTTCATTTGATCGAGTATTTACTCCACTTGAACTGGATGCAAAGATTAATAATCAAACAACTGTAACTTTAAGTTGGGGATATAATAAGGGTATTGATACTTATGAATTGGAAATTAGTGAAGATGAATTACTATTTACTAATATTATTCATACAGCAACACTTACTCCAGATCAAATCCCATATGTGTATGATCTTCCATCTGGGGATACTCAATACTCTGTAAGAGTTAAAGGAATTAGTAGTACAACAAATGAATCAAAATGGGCTACGTTGGCATTTAAGTCGTTACCTGAAAATTTATTTTTAAATTATGATATGGTAATGAATGCTTTAGGAGATATTACAGTTAGCTGGACTCCGGGAAAAGCTGTAACATCAATGGTTTTAATTACTGAAGATGGAGAAACGTCTTATGATATTTCTGCTGAAGAAATGGCTTTAGGTTCAAAGCAAATTAGTGGTTTAACTAACGATAGTTATACTATTAATTTAATGAACGATACCAAAGTAAGAGGATTTCAGGATTATGTACTTGAAGGTAATATTTTGCTTGATGAAGGAGCTGATTTAGCTACGGCAATTGCAAATGCAACTGCAGGTGATGTTATTGTACTAAAATCTGGGGTTACTTATGGTTTTGTGGGAGATTTAACTATCGATAAAAGTTTAAAAATTAAAGGTCTTGATGGAGGTGAATTACCAGTGATTTACACCACTTCGGGAGATAGAATGTTTTATATTGGAGATAATTTAACTCCAACTGACTCATTAGTATTTGAAAACTTATACATGAGTGGTTTTGTAAATTATGATGCAGGTCAAGGGCAAATACGTGGTGTATTTGATATGGAAACCAGTTATGCATGTAATATAGGATCCGTTAAGTTTTTAGGTTGTAAAATGTTTGATATGGGTCGTCAAATCATGAGATTACGTGGTGGTTTAGATCAAACTATTGGTGAATTTGTAATTGATGATTGTATTATTCACAATTTAGGGAATACTAGTGGAAGTTATGGTGTGCTATGTGCTACAGAACCAGAAACTAATGTTACTTACGTTAATATATCTAATTCTACAATTGATAGTTTAAGATGTCACTTTATTCGTTATGATGAACCAACATCATGTGAAAGTATTGTTGTAGAAAATTGTACTTTTAACAAAGTACCGTATTCTTCAGGAAGATACATAATGGATATTAGAAGTGCTGTAATTCCTAGTGGAGTAGAGGTAAACAATTGTATTTTTGGAAATACTTCATATAGTGATGAGCCTTCAATTAGTGGTATTTATTATGATGAAGATAATACAGCATTATCAATTAATAATACTTATGCAACATCTGATTTTGTAAACAGTGGTTATTCAATAGTTGAATTATGTACCGGACTAGGTATGGGGTCTGCTGATGTTTTTGCTGATCCTGATAATGGTGATTTTACATTAACTGATGGTTCTCTTGAAGTAGGGGATCCTCGTTGGTGGTAAACTTATAATAGAATAATAATATGGATATAGTAATTTACTATATCCATATTTATTATATCATCTTTTATAAACTAAATGTTTTTATAGTTTTCTTGTTTGCGGTTTTCTTGTTAAGCTGAAAATTTCCTAAGTATCATTATTATTCAAAGCTATTTCAACACCAAAACCTAAAAAAATATCACCTATTGGCTTAAGTAAACTAATACGTTGGTAACTAGAGTCAATATGTATGTAGCTTTAATAGTTAAGAATATAACAATCCTAAGAAATAACTATAAATCTAATGTATTTGTAGGGAGGTTGGCTTACATGAAAGATAACTTATTCAGTATAGCTTTAAAAAATATAGTTTATAAAATTAGCAACTCTGAAATTTATAACTACAATGAAGTATTAATATTTTAAATATGATCAAAAGTCTGTTTTTTTATTTATTAGCAGTATGTTGTTTTATAAACGCAGAGGCTACTAATTACTATGTTTCAACAAGTGGAAACAACTCCAATAATGGAACAACTCCATCAACACCATTTTTAACACTAAGCCAGGCTATTAGTGTTTGTTCTTCAGGTGATGATATTTTTGTAATGGAAGGAGTTTATCATGTTACTTCAAGAATCAGAATACAAAATAATGGTTCATCAAGTAATCGTTGTTCTATCCAGAATTATTCAGGTGGGAATGTTATCCTGGATTTTTCATCAATGGCAACTGCTGATGCAAACCAGGGAATTTTACTAAATGGTAGTTATTGGCTTATAAAGGGACTTACGATAAAAGGAGCTGGAGATAATGGTCTTCTAATAGATGGCGGTTCATATAATGTAATAAAGCAATGTAATTTTACAGAAAACAGGGATTCGGGTTTTCAAATGAAAAATGGTGCTGCAAATAATATGATTATAAATTGTGATTCTTATTATAATTATGATCCATCAGGAAATGGTGAAGATGCTGATGGATTTGCACCCAAGCATGCTATTGGAGCCGGAAACTACTTTTATGGTTGTAGAGCTTATGATAATTCAGATGATGGATGGGATATGTACCAAACAATTAATCCTGTAGAGTTAGTTAATTGTTGGGCCTTTTCAAATGGTTATAATCATTGGGATGATACATCTTTTTCAGGTGATGGAAATGCCTTTAAGTTAGGAGGAGACTATACTATTTCTGCAAAGTTTGTTTATCGTTGTTTTGCTTTTTATAATGCAGGCAAAGGTTTTGATCAAAATCATAACATGGGCGTGATAACGATGATCAATAATACAGCATATAAAAATGAAGGTAAGGATTTTCAGATGTATGAAGCAACAACGGGAGGAGAAGGTCATATTGCTAAAAATAACATTTGCTACCCTAAGGATATTAACTTTGTTTCTGGATCTGTCTTAGAAAATAATAGCTGGAATTTAAGCGAAGTAAGTTTATCAGATGATGATTTTCTATCTGTTGATAGTGCTGGAGTAAGAGGACAAAGGAAAGCTGATGGTAGTCTACCCGAGATAGATTTTTTACGTTTATCAACTTCCTCAGAAATGGTAGATGCGGGTATTGAAAATGATAGCATTTCGTTTAATGGGATTGCTCCGGATCTTGGAGCTTTTGAGAGTGGTTCTCACACTGCAATAGAGGATTTTGATGCATCTGCGAATAAACTTAGTGTAGATGTTCTTGGTAATCCTTTTTATGAAAAGCTACGAATACAAATTGTAAATCTCCCTTATGAATCAATGGATTTAAAGGTACAACTAGTGAATGTTGCTGGTAAAGTAGTAATCAATAAAGAGATTCTCAAAGGGTTGGAGTATCAACTCATTACTCTAGAAACTTCTGTATTAACTAAAGGAATGTATTTGCTGAATATAATTAATGGCAAATCTGCAGTTACCTATAAATTATATCACTACTAATTATTTTAGCATGAGACTTACTTTTTTATATTTTTTAATAGTATTTGGATTTTCTACTTCTATATGTTTGGCTGCTGAGTATGATTTTGTTGTTGCTAAAGATGGTTCAGGAGATTTTAAAACAGTACAGGAAGCTTTTAATGCAGTTCCTGATTTTAGGAAGGTAACAACTACTATTTATGTGAAAAACGGAACATATAAAGAAAAGCTAGTATTACCAGCATCAAAAAATAAAATAACACTGATTGGTGAAAGTGCTGATAAAACTATTATAACGAATGATGATTATGCCTCAAAGAAAAATAGTTTTGGCGAGGAAATGGGAACAACAGGATCGTCTGGATTTTTTGTGTTTGGTAATGAATTTACCGCTAAGAATATAACCTTTTCTAATACAGCTGGTCCAGTTGGGCAAGCAGTAGCAGTTAGGATTGATGGAGATCAAATTGTATTTGAAAATTGTCGCTTTCTGGGAAATCAGGATACACTCTATCCTCATAGTCCCAATAGCAGACAATATTATAAAAACTGTTATATAGAAGGTACTGTGGATTTTATATTTGGTAAATCTACAGCCCTGTTTCAGGATTGCGAAATATTTTGTAAGAATAAGGGATATATAACAGCAGCAGCAACATTAGATGAAACTCCTTTGGGTTTTGTATTTATCAATTGTAAAATTACAGGAAATGCACCCGATCGCTCTTTTTATTTAGGAAGGCCGTGGAGATCATATGCAAAAACTGTATTTATAGAATGTGAGATGAGCAAGATTATTAAGGAAGAAGGATGGCATAACTGGAATAAGAAGGATGCAGAAACAACTTCTTTCTATGCGGAGTATAATAACAGAGGGAAAGGTTATACTCCGAAAAAAAGAGTAGGATGGTCGCATCAGCTTTCAAAAGAGGAACGTGAAAAATATACCGAGGAAAACATTTTAGGTGGATGGATTCCAGAGGAATCAAAAAAATAATCATTACTAAAACGCTAACAACAACATTAACAATATAAAATGCAACAAAAAATACTAATATTCCTTCTGTGTTTTGTCGGTTTTAGTTTTGTGATAAAAGCACAATCAAAAGTATGGATTTCTGATAATGGTGATGGTACTTACACAAATCCTATCATTCATGCAGATTATTCAGATCCGGATGTATGTAGAGTGGGAGATGATTTCTATATGACATCCTCTTCATTTAACTGTGTGCCGGGTCTTCCTATATTGCACTCTAAAGATTTAGTGAATTGGGAGTTAATTAATTATGCATTGCCAAAACAGCCACCGTTTGATGTGTTTGATAAACCTCAGCATGGTAATGGCGTTTGGGCTCCTTGTATTAGATATCACCAGGGTGAGTATTATATATATTATCCTGATCCTGATTTTGGCATCTACATGGTTAAAACAAAAGATCCTGCAGGTAAATGGTCAGATCCTGTTTTAGTGAGAGGAGGGAAAGGGTTTATTGATCCTACTCCATTGTGGGATGATGATGGAAAGGCTTATTTAGCTTATGCATTTGCCGGAAGTAGGGCTACTGTAAAAAGTGTTTTAATGGTTTGTGAAATGACTTCGGATGGAACCAAATTATTCGATAATGATGTAATGGTTTTTGATGGACAAAAGGATCACCCAACAGTGGAAGGGCCAAAGTTTTATAAGCGAAATGGATATTATTATTTATTTGCTCCTGCAGGGGGTGTATCAACCGGATGGCAAATAGTACTACGTTCAAAAAATGTATTTGGTCCCTATGAATTAAAAGTAACCTTAGAAGAAGGTAACTCTGGAATAAACGGGCCACATCAGGGAGCATGGGTAGATACGCCATCTGGAGAGGATTGGTTTATTCATTTTCAGGATAAAGAGGCTTACGGACGAATTGTGCATATGCAACCAATGAGTTGGGAAAACGATTGGCCTGTAATGGGTGTTGATACCAACGGTAATGGAATAGGAGAACCAGTAGCTACCTATAAGAAACCCAATGTTAGCAAAGTTTATTCAATAACTACGCCTCCGGAGAGTGATGAATTTAATACTCATGATTTGGGAATTCAGTGGCAATGGCATGCTAATAATGATGTTGATTCAAAATATGGTTTTCCTTCAGGAAACCTTGGTTTCTACAGGTTAAATTGTAAAACTCGTCCAGAGGATTTTGTAAATCTATGGGCAATTCCAAATTTGTTATTACAAAAATTTCCTGCAGAAGAGTTTGTTGCTACAACAAAATTAACTTTTGATCATCGTTTTGATGGAGAAGAAGTGGGGTTTGTTGTTATGGGTGAAGATTACCAATATATTTCATTAAAACAAGTTGGAGAAGAGTTGTTTACTCGTGTAGTTGTATGTAAAAATGCAAGAAAGGGTGGAAAAGAAACAGAGCTTTATAAAGAAAAATGTAAAAACAACACAATTTTCTTTAGAGTTGAAGTAAAAAAGGGCGCAGTGTGTAGTTTTAGCTATAGCTTAAATGGAAAGAAATTTATTGAGGTAGGGAATAGTTTCTCTGCCGTTCCAGGAAGGTGGATTGGTGCTAAAGTTGGATATTTTGCTTTACGTGATGGAGTAATCAATAACTCTGGTACAGTAGATATTGATTGGTTTAGAATTTCTAAGAAGTAATTTGGGTTTATAGATTTAACTAAGGGAATAAAATAATTAAGCATATGATAAAATTTACTAAGCTGACGTATTTAGCCATGATAACTTTGATGGCATGTACTACTCAACCAAAAGATGTTGTGCAGAATTCGGTTGATGAGATTTATGAAGGCGTTGAATTTGAAATGCCAAAGGTAAAGGAGCCGGTTTTTCAAGATTATTCAGTATCTATTGAAAAGTATAATGCTGTGGCTGATGGTAAAACATTAAATACAAAAGCTATTGCAGATGCTATTGCAGATGTTGCAGAAAATGGAGGAGGTAAAGTTATTATTCCAAGAGGGATATGGTTAACAGGTCCAATTGTTTTAAAAAGTAACATTAATTTCCACCTCGAAGATGGTGCATTGGTATTATTTAGTGACAATAAAGATTTGTACCCACTTGTTGAAACAAGTTTTGAAGGTTTAAATACAGTAAGATGTCAATCTCCTTTATCTGGTAATGGATTAGAAAATATTGCTATTACAGGAAATGGAGTCATTGATGGATCAGGCGACGCCTGGAGGTTTGTAAAACGATCTAAGCTAACTGGTTCACAGTGGAAAAAATTAGTAGCGTCTGGTGGTGTAGTGGATGAAAAAGAAAATACCTGGTATCCATCGCAAAGTTATATGGATGCTGCTAGTATGAGTGATATGAATGTTGCTCAATATGAATCAATGGAAGATTACCAAAAAATCAGAGATTTTCTTCGTCCGGTATTGGTAAGTCTGGTTAATTGTAAAAAGGTTTTATTAGATGGTCCTGTCTTTCAAAATTCTCCGGCATGGAATGTACATCCTTTAATGTGTGACGATTTAACTGTTAGAAATATAACAGTTCGTAATCCTTGGTACTCTCAAAACGGAGATGGAATTGATATTGAATCTTGTAAAAATGTATTATTATATAATTCTTCTTTTGATGTAGGTGATGATGCCATTTGTATTAAATCAGGTAAAGATAAAGATGGTCGCGATAGAGGTATTCCTGCAGAAAATACAATCGTAAAAAATTGTATTGTTTATCATGGTCATGGTGGTGTTACAGTAGGTAGTGAAATGTCAGGCGGTGTTAAAAATCTTCATGCTTCAGGTTGTACATTTATGGGTACTGATGTTGGTCTTAGATTTAAAAGTACCAGAGGCAGAGGAGGAATAGTTGAGAATATTTTTATTTCGGATATTGATATGATTGATATTCCAACCAATGCTATATCATTTAATATGTATTATGGTGGATTATCTGTATCTGAAATGTTAGCTCAAAAAGATGATAAGAAAACAGATGAGGTTCTTCCTCCTGTTACAGAAGAAACGCCTCAGTTTAAGGATATTGTAATTAAGAATGTAACTTGTCAGGGAGCACTTCAAGCCATTTACTTACAGGGGTTGCCTGAAATGAATCTTAAAAATGTACTTCTTGAAAATTTAACTATGGTTGCTAAAAATGGTCTTTTATGTATGGATGCAACAGGTGTTCAGATTAAAGATTTACATTTAGATGTAGAGAATTATCCTGCGCTTAATTTTGTTAATGTAAACAATTTAAAAGTACAGGCATTAGATTTGGCAAATCCTGAATTGCCAATGGTTTCTGTTTCAGGTAGTAAAACAAAACAAGTTAATATTGATTTACCTGAAGGAGTTTCTGTAGATAAAGCCATGACTATTGGAAAAGCTGTAGATAAAAATGAAGTAGTAGCTGCAGCTAAGTAATTGTAGTTTTATCTGTGGCATTAAAATAAAAATAAAATAGATGAATAAAATAATAGTGTTTATGCTTTTTGTAATGGGTTTTGTTGCTTGTACAACTAAACCCGAACCCATCGATATTTTTATGATAGGGGATTCTACAATGGCAAATAAAGTACCGGAGGTATATCCAGAAACAGGTTGGGGGCAGGTATTGCCTTTGTATTTTGATACCTTGACTACAGTACATAATCATGCTGTAAATGGCAGGAGTTCAAAGAGCTTTATTGGTGAAGGAAGATGGCAAGTAGTACTTGACAGCTTAGAAGTTGGAGATTATCTATTTATTCAGTTTGGTCATAACGACCAAAAAATTAAATCTCCAGATAGATATACTGAACCCTATGGAGAATATACCGACAATTTAAAGAAGTATATCAATGAAAGTAGAGCAAAAGGTGCTAAACCAATATTATTAACTTCTATAGTTCGTCGAAAATTCAATGAAGACAGTACTTTGATAGATACACATACAGACTATCCACCGGCAATGAGGAAAGTAGCCGAAGACATGAATGTGCCTTTAATTGATTTGCAAGTGATGACTGCTAATTTAGTAGAGTCACTCGGAGATGAGGCTTCAAAGCAACTTTATTTATGGGATCCAAATGTCAGTGAAAGATTTCCTGAAGGAAGAAAGGATGATACACATTTATGTGTTGAAGGGGCTAAAAAGGTTGCTGGTTTAGCTGTTAATTCATTGGCTGAAATAGATGAGGTTTTGTCCTCACATATTATAAATAAAAATTAGAGGTGTAATGGTTCGTCCCAATACTTCTTTTTTTATATGAAACAAGTGTTTTTAGATATAGTTTTTGGGTTTATAATGGGATTACAAAAATTAAATTGTTTTCAAAATAATTTAGATGAAGTGTTTGTATGAGTTGTTTATAAATAATAATTCTCTGATTTTACAAACTAGTTTTCCATTTAAAGAGGTTGTCTTTCCAGGCAACCTCTTTTGTTTTATATCTATATCATAAATGAGTTGTAGTACATTAAAAATTAGAATCTCTAATTCATAATGAGAGATTCTGGCAGATCGTCAATAACACCGTAAATTATTGACTTTTGTTGTTGGTCATTTTTATATTGAAAAAATCTAAAATAAATGAAATGTTAAAATTTATAGTTCACTAAATCAGGCATTTAACGAATGTCTTATTTAGATTTGTTACAAAATCCAAAAAAAAGTTTATAAATTTATAATAGTATTTAATACTATTATTATATTTGCAAAGTATATGTATTATATGGGAGATAAATACAACAGACACTCTAAGTATTTTGTAGCTGTTGACTGTGTAATTTTTGGTTATGAAGATGGAGATTTAAAATTATTACTCTATCATCGTGGTTTTGAGCCAGCTAAAGGTAAGTGGTCGCTTATGGGAGGGTTTGTTGGAGAAGAAGAATCGTCGGATACAGCTGCCCGTCGAATACTTCACAATATTACCGGTTTGGATGATATTTTCCTTGAACAAGTTCAAGCATTTTCTGAACCAAAAAGGGATTCGGAAGATAGGGTGGTTAGTATTACGTATTATGCCTTGATAAGAATTGATCAGCATAATTCGGATAAAGTTAGGGAAAATGGAGCCCACTGGTGGTCTATGAAGTCCTTGCCTCATCTGGTTTTTGACCATCAGGAGATGGTGATGAAGGCGCTAGAAAAACTGCAGGTTAAAGCAGAAATGGAGTTAGTTGGAAGTGAATTGTTACCAGATAAATTTACTTTGTTGCAATTAAGAAGATTGTATGAAGCCATATTTCAAATAGAGCTTGATACAGGAAATTTTAGAAAAAAAGTATTGTCGTTAAAAGTTCTACAGCGTTTAGATGAAAAAAATACAACAGAGTCCAGACGCGGTGCTTATTATTTCAAATTTATCGAGGGAGCAAAGGCTCGGCCTTTTGACAGAATCGTGAAAATTTGACTTTTTTTTAACTGTATAATAGTATAAAGTACTATATAAAACAAAAGAAATATTAAGATAGAAATGATACGACCAGAAAATCAGAAATATACAAAATAGTATTTTGGGTTTTTAGCGGTTGTGGTAAAATCAGTGTAATTATGAAAACTATAGATCAATTAGAAGTTTGGTTTGTAACAGGAAGCCAGCATTTGTACGGACAAAAAACCTTAGATCAGGTTGCTGAACATTCAAAAGAAATTGCAGCAGCATTTGATGCATCTTCAGAAATTCCTGTTAAAGTTGTTTGTAAACCTACAGGTACAGGTTCTGCTGAGATACATACAATTTGTAAAGAAGCTAACAGTGCAGAAAATTGTATTGGTATTATTACCTGGATGCACACTTTCTCACCTGCTAAAATGTGGATTCATGGACTTAAAGAATTAAATAAGCCATTACTTCACTTACATACACAATATAATAAAGAGATTCCATGGGATGAAATCGATATGGATTTCATGAACTTAAACCAAAGTGCTCACGGAGACAGAGAGTTTGGTCACATCACAGCTCGTATGCGTTTAAATCGCAAAGTTGTAGTTGGTCACTGGCAAGATCCTAAAACAGTTTCAAAAGTAGCTGGTTGGACTCGTGTTGCTGCAGGATGGGCTGATTCTCAGGATATGTTAATCGTTCGTTTTGGTGATCAAATGAATAATGTAGCTGTAACAGATGGTGATAAAGTGGATGCAGAAAGAGTATTTGGTTACCATGTGGATTATAGTCCAATTGCTGATTTTGTAAAAGTACAGGATAATGTAAGTGATGAAGATGTTGCTGCATTAGTTAAAATATATGAAGAAGAGTATGATCTTGCTGATAACTGTAAAGAAGGAGGAAAAGATCGTGATCAAGTTGTAAAAGCTGCTCGTATTGAAATAGGATTACGCAGATACCTTGAAGCTAAAGGTGCAAAAGCATTTACTACTAACTTCGATGATTTAGAAGGTGTAGATCAGTTACCAGGATTAGCTTCTCAGCGTTTAATGGCTGATGGTTATGGTTTTGGTGCTGAAGGAGACTGGAAAACAGCTGCTTTATGTCGTACGATGTGGTATATGGGACAAGGATTACCTAATGGATGTTCTTTCTTAGAAGATTACACATTAAACTTTGATGGAGAAAATAGTTCTATTCTTCAGGCTCACATGTTAGAGGTTTGTCCTTTAATTGCAGATCACAAACCAAAATTAGAAGTACACCCATTAGGAATTGGTGGTAAAAACGACCCAGCTCGTTTAGTTTTTACAAGTAAAACAGGACCTGGTGTAGCTGCAACTATTGTTGATATGGGGAGCCGTTTCCGTATGATCATTAATGCAGTTGATTGTATTGAATCTAAAAAGTTACCTAAACTTCCTGTAGCTAGTGCATTGTGGATTCCACAGCCAAACTTTGAAGTTGGTGCTGCTGCATGGATTCTTGCTGGTGGAACTCACCATACTAGTTTCTCATATGATTTAACGGTTGAAGATTTATTGGATTATGCTGAGGTTGCAGGTATTGAAGCTGTAGTTATTGATAATAATACTACTATCCCAGCGTTCAAAAAAGAACTTCAATGGAACGACCTTTATTATCACTTAGCAAAAGGAATTTAATATTTACTTAAAATATGGCGTATGATATTTCATACGCCAGAAAAAATTAAAATATGGTTACTTTAGATTGGATTGTAATTGGAGTCTTTTTTGTTTTGCTAGTTGCTATTATTGTATGGGTAGTTAGTCAAAAAAATTCGAATTCCGAAGATTACTTTTTAGGGGGGCGTGATGCTTCCTGGATTGCAATTGGGGCCTCTATTTTTGCTTCGAATATTGGATCCGAACACTTAATTGGACTTGCCGGTGCAGGTGCCTCCAGTGGTATGGCAATGGCGCATTGGGAGATTCAAGGATGGATGATATTAATATTAGGATGGGTTTTTGTGCCTTTCTATTCTCGCAGTATGGTACTAACTATGCCTGAATTTTTGGAGCGCAGATACAATAAAGAATCCAGAACAGTATTGTCTTTGATTTCTTTAGTTAGTTATGTACTTACAAAAGTTGCTGTAACAGTTTATGCAGGAGGATTGGTATTTCAACAAGTTTTTGGAATTGAAGAACTTTGGGGTATAGACTTTTTCTGGATTTCTGCTATTGGGTTAGTCATTTTAACAGCTCTTTATACCATCTTCGGAGGTATGAAATCTGTATTGTATACATCTGTATTACAAACCCCAATTCTTCTGGGAGGATCTTTAATTATTCTAGTGCTAGGTTTAAAAGCTGTAGGTGGCTGGGATAATGTTCTTGAAATTTGTGGAGCTACTAAAGTTAATGAATACGGAGATAGTATGATCAACCTGATTCGTGATAATGGTGATGCTAATTTCCCTTGGTTAGGAGCTTTAATTGGTTCTGCTGTAATCGGTTTCTGGTATTGGTGTACTGACCAGTTCATTGTTCAAAGGGTATTGTCTGGTAAAAACGAAAAACATGCACGTAGAGGTACAATCTTTGGTGCATATTTAAAACTATTACCTGTATTCTTATTCTTAATTCCTGGTATGATTGCTTATGCAATGAGTGCAAAAGGTGATGTAATGCTAAACGGAGAGCTATATGTGCTACCAAGTGCGGATGCTGCTTTCCCATCATTAGTGGCTCAACTATTACCAGCAGGTGTTAAAGGTCTTGTGGTTTGTGGTATTCTTGCTGCATTAATGAGTTCATTAGCTTCATTGTTTAACTCATCAGCAATGTTATTTACAATTGACTTCTATAAAAGATTTAAGCCAGAAACTCCAGAGAAAAAATTGGTTAAAATTGGTCAGATTGCAACTGTTGTAATTGTAACATTAGGTATTCTTTGGATTCCAATCATGAGAAGTATTGGAGACGTTTTATACGAATATTTACAAGATGTTCAGTCTGTATTGGCTCCTGGTATTGCTGCTGCTTTCTTAATGGGTATTACATGGAAAAGAGCAACTGCTAAAGGAGGATACTGGGGGCTAATGTCTGGTTTTATCATTGGTGTTACACGTTTAGGCGCTAAAGTATTTTATAATACATTCCCTGATGCAGGCGATAGCTTATTTAAGGCCGTATTCTTTGATACAAACTGGTTATTCTTCTGTGGATATATGTTATTAGTTTGTATTGCTGTTGTTGTAATTGTAAGTTTAAATACAAAAGCCCCATCTGCAGAAAAAATTCAAGGTTTGGTATTTGGTACTTCAACTCCGGAGCAGAAAGCTGAAACAAGAGCCAGCTGGAATGCTTGGGACGTTGTTAATACTGTTATCATTTTAGGATTAACAGTAAGCTTCTATATTTATTTCTGGTAAAAAATTAAGGATATGTTAGAACAATTAAAAGAAGACGTTTTTAAAGCAAATCTTGATTTAGTTAAACATGGACTTGTTATTTTCACTTGGGGAAATGTAAGTGCTATTGACAGAGAAAAAGGTTTGGTTGTCATAAAACCTAGTGGCGTTGATTACGATGTAATGAAAGCTTCTGATATGGTTGTAGTAGATTTGGATGGAAACGTGGTTGATGGAGATTTAAAACCTTCGTCTGATACACCTACACATCTTGAATTATATAAAGCTTTTCCTGAAATTGGAGGTGTAGTACATACGCACTCAACTTATGCTACAGCTTGGGCTCAGGCAGGTAAGAGTATTCCTATTTTAGGAACTACACAAGCAGATTATTTCTATGGAGACGTTCCTTGTACAAGGTCTATGACTGAAGAGGAAATTGCTGGTGACTATGAAAAAGATACTGGTACTGTTATAATCGAAGCATTCGAAGGACGTAATCCTTCTCATGTTCCAGGTGTAGTAGTTAAAAATCATGGTCCGTTTTCATGGGGTAAAAATGCCGATGACGCAGTGCATAATGCAGTTGTGTTAGAGCAAATTGCTAAAATGGATTTTATTGCATTTCAGGTTAATCCTAATGCAGATATGAATAATCACCTTACAGAAAAGCATTTTAACCGTAAACATGGTGCAAATGCATATTATGGACAAGGTAAATAATTGATATGAATAAGGATGGGATTTTCTTTTTAAGTAATTAATCAGAAAATCCCTTTTAAATCAATTGTAAAATATTCTCATAATTGCCTTTTATTAATTCTCAAATTAGGCAAATATTAATTTTATAAAGATCCTGTTAACAATCTCATTTATGAGATAAGTACATAATCAGGATATATAATACTTCTTGATAAAGATAGATCAATGAAAAATCAATATGTTATTGGATTAGATTATGGTTCAGACTCAGCTAGAGCCTTAATTGTTGATGTGAATACAGGTGAAGAAATGGCTTCATCAGTAAAATATTATCCTCGTTGGATGGACGGAAAATATTGTGTTCCTGCACAAAATCAATATCGTCAGCATCCTAAAGATTATTTGGAAGTAATGGAAGCTACTATTACAGAAGCGTTAGCTAAATGTGATACTACAGTAGCTGAAAATGTAGTTGGAATTTCTTTTGATACTACAGGTAGTACTCCTGCCTTAACAGATGCTAATGGTACTCCTTTAGCAATGTTACCAGAGTTTGAAGAAAATCCAAATGCAATGTTTATTTTATGGAAAGACCACACTGCTGTTAAAGAAGCAGACGAAATAAATGAACTAGCTCGTAAATGGGATGTAGATTTTACTAAATACGAAGGTGGTATCTATTCTTCTGAATGGGTATGGGCTAAAGTACTTCATACATTACGTAAAGACGAAGCTGTTAAAGGAGCTGCCGTATCATGGATTGAATATTGTGACTGGTTACCTGCTGTTTTAACAGGGAAAACTGCGATTAAAGAAGTAAAAAGAAGCCGTTGTGCTGCTGGTCATAAAGCATTATGGCATACTGACTGGAACGGTCTTCCTCCGGAAGAGTTTTTAGTTGAACTTGGACCTGAGTTAAAAGGATTACGCGAAAACTTATTTGAAGATACATATACTAGTGATGAAGCTTTTGGAACATTAACTCCAGAGTGGGCAGAAAAGCTAGGTCTTTCTACTGATGTTGTTATCGGTGTAAGTGCATTTGATGCACATATGGGTGCAGTAGGTGCAGAAATTGAGGCAAATACGTTTGTTCGTATCATGGGTACTTCTACTTGTGATATCATGGTATCTCCTGAAGAAGAACTTGGAAATAAATTAATTCCTGGTATTTGTGGTCAGGTTGATGGTTCTGTAATTCCTGGTATGGTTGGACTTGAAGCTGGACAATCTGCATTTGGTGATGTATACGCTTGGTTTAAAAATGTATTGGCATGGCCATTACAATTTATCGAAGATAAAGATCAGGCTAAAGCTATAGAAGATAAAATTATTCCGGCTTTATCAGATGAAGCTATTAAAATTCCAGTTGAAGAATCAACTGTTTTAGCGACTGACTGGTTAAACGGCCGAAGAACGCCAGATGCTACTCAAAACGTAAAAGGAACAATTACTGGATTGAACTTAGGTTCTTCTGCTCCACGTATTTTCCGTGCATTGGTAGAAGCTACAGCTTTTGGTTCCAAAGCAATTGTTCAACGTTTCCTTGATAATGGTGTAAAAGTAGATCAGGTTGTTGCTATTGGTGGTGTTGCAAAAAAATCAGATTTTGTAATGCAAACATTGGCAGATGTTCTTGGTATGCCAATTAAAGTAGCTCGTTCTGAGCAAAGTGTTGCTTTAGGTGCTGCTATGTTTGCAGCAGTAGCTTCCGGAGCACACAAAAATATTGCTGAAGCTCAAAAAGCAATGGGACAAGGTTTCGAAAAAGAATATGATCCAATTCCATCTAATGTTGAAGCTTATAAGGCAATCTATGATAAGTATCTAAAATTAGGTGCTTTCACTGAAAAAGAATTGTAGTCAATTTTTCATGTTTAAGATTGGGGGAATATGCTTTTACTTCCCCCTTTATCCCTCGTAAAATATTATAAAATGGTTATCGGATTAGCTTCTGATCATGCTGGTTACGACCTTAAACTAAAGGTTATAGAGTATTTAACTTCAAAAGGTTTAGAAGTTAAAGATTACGGAACTTATTCTGCTGATAGTTGTGATTACGCTGATTATGCGCATCAATTAGCCACAGCTATTGAAACAAAAGAACTTAAAGTAGGTTTGGCTTTTTGCGGTAGTGGTAATGGAATAAATATTACACTTAACCGTCATAAAGAAGTTAGATCAGCTTATTGTTGGCAAACAGAGATTGCTGCACTTGCGCGTCAGCATAATGATGCCAATATTTGTACTATTCCGGCTCGATTTATAGAGGAGGAAGAAGCCTATAAAATTATTGATGTATTTCTGGCTACTGAGTTTGAAGGTGGCAGACATCAAAAGCGAATTGAAAAGATAGAATTAAAATAAAAATAATAAGTAAACAAAGACATTGTTATGGCATCTATTAGTGTAACAGACAGAGCTGCAGATAATATTAGAATATTAGCTGCTGCAATGGTTGAAAAAGCAAATTCCGGACACCCTGGTGGTGCAATGGGTGGAGCAGACTTTATTAACATCCTTTTTTCTGAATACCTTAACTATGATCCAAAAGACAGAACTTGGGTGAACAGAGACCGTTTCTTCCTTGATCCAGGTCACATGTCACCAATGCTTTATGCTCAGTTGGCATTAACAGGTACTTACAGTATGGATGAAGTATCTAAGTTTCGCCAATGGGATAGCCCTACACCAGGACACCCAGAAGTGGATTTTGCAAGAGGAGTAGAGAATACTTCTGGTCCACTAGGTCAAGGTCATACAATGGCTGTAGGTGCTGCTATTACTGAGAAATTCTTAAAAGCAAGATTTGGAGATTGGATGTCTCATGATATTTATACATTCATTTCCGATGGAGGTGTTCAGGAAGAAATTTCTCAAGGAGCAGGTCGTATTGCAGGTTATTTAGGATTGAATAACCTAATTATGTTTTACGATTCAAACGATATACAGTTATCCACAAAAACAGACGCAGTAACTGTTGAAGATACTGCAAAAAAATATGAAGCTTGGGGATGGGCAGTTATGACCATTGATGGAAATAACGCTGATGAAATCCGTAAAGCTCTTGATGCTGCCAAAGCTGAAACAGAAAAACCTTTCTTAATTATTGGTAAAACAATTATGGGTAAAGGAGCTGTTAAAGAAGATGGTTCATCATTTGAAAAACAAGTTTCAACTCACGGACAGCCGTTATCCGCAGCTGGAGCATGTTTTGCAAGTACTATTAAAGCATTAGGTGGCGACGCTGAAAATCCATTCCAGATTTTTGATGATGTTGCAGCTATGTATGCTGAGGCTCAAACTAAAAAAGCTGAGTATGTTGCAGCTAAAAAAGCAGAACAAGCAGAGTGGGAAAAAGCAAACCCAGAGTTAGCAGCAAAATTTTCTAAATTCTTCTCAGGAGATGCTCCGGAAATTGATTACAGTGCTATAGAACAAAAAGCAGGATCCGCAACTCGTGCAGCTTCAGCTACAGTATTAGCAGCTTTTGCTGATCAGGTTGAAAACATGATTGTTTCTTCTGCTGACCTTGCAAACTCTGATAAAACGGATGGTTTCTTAAAGAAAACTAAAGCTTTTGAAAAAGGAGATTTCTCTGGACAATTCTTACAATCGGGTGTAGCTGAATTAACAATGGCTACAATTGCGAATGGTATGGCACTTCATGGAGGAGTTATTCCTGTTGTAGGTACTTTCTTTGTATTCTCTGACTACATGAAACCTGCTGCTCGTTTAGCTGCTTTACAGCAATTACCAGTGAAGTATGTATGGACTCACGATGCATTCCGAGTAGGAGAGGATGGACCAACTCACCAGCCAATTGAGCAAGAAGCTCAAATTCGTTTAATGGAGAAGTTGAAAAACCACCATGGAGAAAACTCTATGTTAGTACTTCGTCCTGCTGATGCTGAAGAAACAACTGTAGCATGGCAAATGGCATTGGAAAATACAACAACTCCATCAGCATTAATTCTTTCTCGTCAGAATATTAAAAATCTTCCGGGAAGTAACTATGAGCAAGCATTAAAAGCTAAAAAAGGAGCTTATATTGTTGAAAAAGATGCTGAAACTCCGGATGTAGTTTTATTAGCTAGTGGATCAGAAGTTGCAACATTAGTTGCAGGAGCTGAAAAACTTAGAGCTGAAAAAGGATTAAAACTTCAAATTGTATCAGTAATTTCTGAAGGTGTATTCCGTAATCAGGATGCAGCTTACCAAGCAGAAGTATTGCCAGTTGATGTTCCAAGATTTGGTATGACAGCAGGTTTACCTGTAACATTAGAAGGTCTTGTAGGAGCTAATGGTAATGTTTGGGGATTAGATCATTTTGGTTATTCTGGTCCATACACTGTATTAGATGAAAAATTCGGTTTTACTGCCGATAATGTATACGAACAAGTAACGAAATTGCTTAGTTAATTAGTTAATTATTTTAGGACGAAAAGCCGATTATGAAATTTTCTGATCGGCTTTTTTTAATTAACTTTTATTTCTTTTAAAGAGCCAGAATATTGTGTAAACTATTTAAATCCAGGTTATGAAGAAAAATATAGTACTTTTTTGCTTTGTTGTAGTTGTAGTTCTTTTTACCAATTGCACGCAAGAAAATTCCAAATTAGAACCTTTTCAGTTAAACGATGTAAAATTGTTAGATAGTCCTTTTAAAGAGGCTGAACTAACAGATATGAATTATATCTTAGAGATGGATGTAGATCGTTTATTGGCTCCATATTTAAGAGAAGGCGGCTTAGAACCTAAGGCAGAAAGTTATACCAACTGGGAAAATACAGGTTTAGATGGACATATTGGGGGGCATTATTTAACCGCACTTTCATTAATGTATGCTTCAACGGGAGACGTTAGAATGAAAGAACGTATGGAATACATGATTGCTGAATTGAAAAAATGTCAGGATACATTTGGCGATGGATATCTTGGAGGAATACCGGGAGGATATGAAATGTGGAAACAGATTGCAAAAGGTGATATTGATGCAGGTTCTTTTTCATTAAATAAAAAATGGGTACCACTTTATAATATTCATAAAATTTATGCTGGATTAAGAGATGCTTACTTATATGGAGGTAGTACTGAGGCAAGAGATATGCTAATAAAATTATCTGACTGGGCAATTGAATTGGTTGCTGATTTAAGCGAAGAACAAATTCAGGATATGCTAAGAAGCGAGCATGGTGGTTTAAATGAAGTTTTTGCTGATGTTGCCTATATTACTGGTGATTCAAAGTACTTAAAATTAGCAGAGCAGTTTTCAGATCTTAGTGTTTTAAATCCATTGTTAAATAAAGAAGATAAGCTAACTGGAATGCATGCCAATACTCAAATTCCAAAAGTAATAGGATATAAAAGAGTAGCTGATGAAGAAAATAACCAGGCATGGGGAGAGGCAGCACGTTATTTCTGGGAAAATGTGGTTACAAAGCGATCTATTTCTATTGGAGGAAATAGTGTTAGAGAGCATTTTCATCCAATAGATGATTATTCAAGCATGTTGGATAGTGAACAAGGACCTGAAACCTGTAATACATACAATATGCTTAAATTAACTAAGCTTTTATTTATGTCGGATCCTCAGGCCAAATATATGGATTACTACGAAAGGGCTTTGTATAACCATATACTATCAACTCAAAATCCTGATAAAGGAGGTTTTGTATATTTTACGCCTATGCGACCAGGACATTATAGAGTTTATTCGCAGCCACAAACCAGTTTTTGGTGTTGTGTAGGTTCAGGTCTTGAAAATCATGCCAAATATGGCGAAATGATTTATGCACATCAGGGCGATGAATTATTAGTCAACTTATTTATTCCTTCAAAATTGTCATGGAAAGAGAAAAATACGGAGATCATTCAACAAACAAGTTTTCCTGAAAGTGATATTGTTGAATTAAAAATAAATCCTGAAAAACAGACTTCATTTACTTTAAAAGTTCGTTATCCATCATGGGTAAATAAAGGAGACTTAAAAGTGGAAATTAATGGTACTTCTGCTGATTTTAAAGTATCAGATAAAGGATATTTATCTTTAGATAGAAATTGGAAGAAAGAAGATTTAGTTAAGATCATTTTACCAATGCATATTCAAGTAGAGCAAATTCCTGATCAAGAGCATTTTTACTCTTTTAAGTACGGTCCTGTAGTGTTGGCAGCAAAAACTGATACAACATCTATGGATGGTATGTTTGCAGACGATAGCAGAGGAGGGCATATTGCAGCCGGACCTAAAGTGCCATTGCAAGAAATGCCAATTATTATGAGCAATCCTGGTACTATTAAAAGTAAAGTTCATAAGGTAGAAGGACAACCACTAACATTTACCGTGGATTCATTAGTTTCTGATCGCTATAATGATTTAAAACTAATACCGTTTTATAACCTGCACGAGTCAAGATATATTGTGTACTGGCAAAGTGAAACAAAAGATGGATTAGCTGAGATTAAAAAGAAGATTGAACAAGAGGAGAAAGAAAAGCAGGCATTAGAAGCTAGAACTATTGACTTGGTTTATCCTGGAGAACAACAACCAGAATCGGATCATTTCGTAAAAAGTGAAAAATCTAATATTGGCGTGTTTAATGGAAAACATTGGCGAGATGCAACTGGATGGTTTAGTTATGAACTAAAAGATGCTAAAAAGCAGGCAAATGTTTTAAGAGTAATGTACTGTGGTTATAATGGAGGACGAACTTTTACAATTCTCATTAATAATAAGAAATTTAAAGATGTAGTTCTAGAAAATGACGACAATGTATTTTATACAATAGACTATAACTTACCAAAAGATATTATTGATTCATCTAATGGTAAATTGACCGTGAAGTTTGTTGCTGCAGAATGTTCTGTTGCAGGTGGTGTGTTTGAAGTGAGATTGATGAAATAATAAGACATAGAGCTAAAAAAAATATACGATTGTATTATTTTTAGGTGAAAAATTATAAGTGAAGGTCAATTCCCGATAGGGGGTTGACCTTTTTTTGTTGAGATTTTATTTGAGTGCTTAGGTGTTTGAAATATGTTACAATATTTAAAAATAATTAACATAGTTAATAACTTACAATCCATCAATGTTTTACAATAGATGATATTTGTCATACTTTACTATTTAGAAGATCTAAAAATACTATCTTATAAAAACTAATTTTAATCCTATACATTTGCCTTGCTATTTATATAACGCGCACAAAACTAATAATGTAACAATGTTTTTAGGTAGGTAGTTGCCTGTTTACTCATAGGGGCATTGATAAGTCTATTACCACCAGATTTATTCATGCATGAGACCTTATGATAATTTAATAGGTATGCCATGACTATAAGCAATGTTGCACAACCGGCAAATACACAAACAATGAAATTTATTAGATTGAAAAACTTAAAGATCTTAACCAAGCTATTAATTTTTTCCCAATCTATTGGTCTGATAGTAGCTGTAATTATTGGCATCTTGTCCATTTACAATTCAGGAAAGGCTCTTGAAAATGAAAATATTGAAAAAATTGAGGCTTTATCTAATTTAAAAAAGCAGGCAATAGATCAATTTTACACCAATATTTTTAATGATTTAAAAGCCTTTTCTGCATCTTATGAAACAAACCTCTTGTTGAATAGATTGTTGGAATATGGAGAAACAGAAGAGGCACATAATGGAAATACATTTAATGTTTCCAGTGAGAATTACCAGAATATCTATAATGATCATTACCACTCGTTTAAAACCTTTATTGAAACCAAGGGATATTACGATATTTTTCTTATTTCAAAGGAGCAAGGTCATGTAATGTTTACGGTTGCAAAAGAGAGTGATTTAGGAGAAAGTTTACCTAATGGTTTTTTAAAAGATTCACACTTTACCGATTTATGGGAGCGAACCGTGAAAACAGAGCAAATAGCCGTGTCTGATTTACTACGCTATGAACCGAGTAATAATGAGCCAGCTCAGTTTGTTACCTGTCCAATTTTGGATAAAAATAATGAGATGAAAGGTATTCTTGCTGTTCAGGTTCCTGATAAAATGATTAATGATATCATGACCAATCGTATAGGTATGGGAGAGTCAGGAGAGGCTTATTTAGTAGGACAAGATTTATTAATGCGATCAGATTCTCGCTTTATGGATGATGCCATATTAAATACTAAGGTTAATGGAGTAACTACCAAAAAAGCATTGAATAAAGAAGTGGGTATTGAAATTGTAGATGACTATAGAGGAATTCCTGTAATTAGTTCGTATGATTATATTAATATAGGAGGTTTGGATTGGGCATTGCTAACCGAAATGGATGTGTGGGAGGCAGTTAAAGCATCGAAAGACCTGCGAAATAAAATTATAATAATAGTCTGCATAATTGTTGTTCTGCTCATTTTTGTGTCCTATTTCTTTGGTCGAAGTTTTTCCAAACCAATTGAACAAGTTTCCATTTTAGCCGAACAATTGTCAAGAGGTGATTTAACTCATAAATTAAACTATAACCAGAATGATGAAATTGGTCAGATGGTTAAAGGTTTTAATATAATGGTTGATAAACTCAAAAATATTATCTCTGAAGTGGTGTATGGATCTGATAATATGCTAAAAGCCAGTCAGCAAGTTAATCAGTCCGCAAATTTAATTAGTCAAAATGCATCAGAACAAGCTTCTTCTGTGGAAGAAATTTCTTCAACTATGGAGGAAATTGTAGCAAACATTTCTAATAATACAGAAAATTCAAAAAGAACAGAACATATTTCTCTTGCAGCAAAACAAGGAATAGATGAGTTGTCTGAAAATACAAAAGAAACAGTCCGAGCCAATCAGGTTATTGCACAAAAGTCCGCTGTAATTAGCGAGATTGCAATGCAAACAAATATACTAGCTTTAAATGCTGCTGTAGAAGCTGCAAATTCGGGTGAACACGGAAAAGGTTTTGCAGTAGTAGCAAATGAAGTAAGAAAATTGGCAGAAAGAAGTAAAGAGGCTGCAGAGCAAATAGAAAGTGATGTTCTGAATGGCCTAAAAATGTCTGAAATAGCAGGGGGACGAATGGTAAGTATACTTCCGGATATTGCATTGGCATCTGATTTAGTAAAAGAAATTGCAGCAGCCAGTATGGAGCAAACGCAAGGAGCTGATCAGGTAAATAACGCTATTCAACAATTAAATTATGTAACGCAACAAAATGCTGCAGCCAGTGAAGAATTAGCAGCTCAGTCAGAGGAAATGTCAAATCATGCAGGTAAGTTAAAAGATCTGGTTTCTTATTTTAAAATTTAATATCATTTTAGATACCTTTTATTTTATAAAAAAAGCGTTAAGTACTACTCCTTAACGCTTTTGTGTTTTTTATAATTAATATAAGTTTACTCTGCTTTAAACTTATAAATAGTTGTTGTATGATATTCTTCTCCTGGTTGAACTAAAGTAGATGGAAAACTTTCCTGATTTGGTGAATCTGGGAAGTGTTGAGTTTCAAGACAAAGGCTTTCACGATAATTTAATTTCTTACCATATTTTCCATCAAATTCACCTGAAATAAAGTTACCTCCGTAGAATTGAATTCCTGGTTCAGTAGTTAATACATCCATTGTTCTTCCAGAAACAGGATCTTTTAAAGTTGCAGCTAAAGTAAATTCTTCGTCAGTTGTATTTAATACCCAGTTGTGGTCATAACCTCCACCAAGTTTTAACTGTCCGTTATCATCATTAACTCTTGCACCAATAGCAGTTGCTGTTCTAAAATCAAATGGAGTATTTTCAACAGTAGCAATCTCTCCTGTTGGGATTAATCCTGCATCAACAGGTGTATATCCATCGGCATTAATCATTAATAAATGATCGTTAATTGTTCCAGAACCTTCTCCTGCAAGATTAAAATAAGTATGGTTTGTTAAGTTAATATGCGTAGGTTTATCAGTTGTAGCAAAATATTCGATTTTTAATTCATCTGCATCTGTTAATTCATATACAACTTTAATTTCTGCAGTGCCAGGATATCCTTGCTCACCATCAGCTGAAGTATAAGTTAGCTCAAGTTTGTTTTCACCTACTTGTTTTGCATCCCAAACTTGTTTATGAAAACCTAGAGAACCACCGTGTAGAGAGTTCTCTCCATCGTTAATGTCTAACTTAAAAGTATCTTCTTCAATTACAAATTGACCTTTACCAATACGGTTCCCATAGCGTCCGATTAAAGCGCCAAAAAAAGTTTCTGTATTGTTGATATAAGAATCAATATTGTTGTAACCAATACTAACATCTGCAAAAGTTCCTTTTTTGTCAGGTACCCAAAGAGAAACAACACGTCCTCCAAAGTTTGTAATTTGAGTTACCAGTCCGTTTTTATTTTTAAGGGTAAATAAATTAACCTCTTTACCGTCAATTGTTTTTGAAAAGTTTTGTGCGTCCATTAATTGAATGTCTTGCTTTTTTTCACTTGTACAGCTAATCGCAAAAACAAAAATTAACGCATAAATTAAATTCTTCATAGGTTTAAATAATTTTGTCGTTTTTAGAAATGTATGTTTTGAAAAACCTAAAGATAGATATTTATATAAAATTTCTGCATAATTATTTTAAACGAATTAGCTCTTGTTTTTATAAGTTCTCTTTGTTTACAATGGGCCATCCTTCTTTATCCCATTGCATTTCCAAAATAATTAGTTTGGGTTTACCTTCATCTTTAGCATCATAACCATGAAATACCAGATAATCTTTGCTATTAAATGTATAAGCAGAGTTGTGTCCTACTCCGTACCAGTTTTCATCTCCTTGTAAAACGATAGAACCACCTCCTTGTGCCATGTCTTTACCCATCTTGTCTAAGAATGGACCTTTGATTTTTTCAGAACGACCAATAATCATTTTGTATGTACTGTTAATACCCTTACAACAATAATCAATTGAGGCAAAAAGGTAGTAGTATTTTCCTTTTTTAAAGATAAAAGGTGCTTCAATTGCATTTGCTCCTGCATCAACAGGGTTGTTATCAACGGATGGAGGATTAGGATCATCTGATGATTTTTTACGAGATGCAATTGTTGGTATATTATCCAAATCACTTACCACCTTTGTTGCATCCGGCGAAAGTTGAACCATTTTGAGTCCATCCCAAAAGGATCCAAATGTCATGTACGGAGTATTATCCTCTGAAACAATTAAGTTTGGATCAATGGCATTCCAATTGGTTTTACCTGGGTAAGATTGTATTACTTTGCCATGATCTACCCATTTAAATTCAGGGTCTTTAGGGTCTAAGGTCTTATTAGTGGCTAGTCCAATACAAGAGGTGTTTTTGCCGAAAGCAGAAACCGAATAGTACAAATAATACTGATTGTTAAAATAAGCAATATCCGGAGCCCATATATGACCTTTAAATTCATTTACTGCATCTTTAGCCCATTGAGGAGCTTCATTAAAAACAGGTTCTTCTTTAGTCCAGTTTTTCATATCTGGCGATGACCATACACTTATTCCCCAACCTGTACAATACAAATAGTAGGTATCATTTTCCTGGGTCATTACAGGATCATGAACTATTATACTTTGCGAATTAATATTTGTTGAAATAAAAAACAGGAATAGGATGATACTTACTATATTCTTCATGTGCATAATTAAATAGTATATATTTATTTTTGAAAGAAAGATATAGAAAAACAGTTAAATGAATCTGAAATAGTATGTCTTTCTGCTATTTTGGAGAGAATAGCTGGTACGAGTCAATAGGAGTAATATATTATACAGTTTCGGTATAACAAAAAAGGTAAGCGCACAGAGTCGCTTACCTTTAAAAATATATTATTTTCTACCAACCAGTATTTTGCTCGTAATTCGGGTTTTTATCCAATTCAGCAGGAGGAATAGGGAAATATTCACGACCTGCTATGTATCCTGAGAACTCAGAATCATGAGCTTTAAGTTCATTTAACCTAGTGGCATCATATAACCATCCCCATCTAACGATATCTTCAAAACGAATTCCTTCAAAAGCAAACTCAAGAACTTTATCGTGAGATAATTGACTGTAGAATTCTTGGCTTCCCATTGCAGCTATTGCATCTGAAATATCAGGTAGGTTAGATCTGTCACGAACCATTTGAATATAGTCTGCTGCAACTCCTGGATTACCTAATTCATACTGACACTCAGCATACATCATTAATACCTCAGCATAACGCATTACTCTTTCATTGATATCTGAACGCCAATCTGTTTCGTCAGCTCTTTCTGAGGAATAAGCATTAGTGTATTTTCTGATAAATACAGAGTTCCATCTGGTTTCATCAAAAGCTTCTCGGAATGGTGTTCCATACATTGTACAATCAGGGTGATCATAACTCATACTAATCGCTGCACGAGGATCAACATCTCCATTAATGTCTTGTTCAATCATATACTCATCGTAAATCCATTGTGTAGCAGAAGCATCTCCAAAACCAAATGGAGTAGGAGCAAATGTAATGGCATGAGCTGTAGTCTTTGACCAGTTGGCACTTGGTTGACTTACCCATCCAAGTACTGTACCTCCTACACTTCTATCTAACTGAATTTCAAAAATAGATTCAATGTTGTTTTCGTTTGAAATAGTAAAGTTGTCAGCGTAATCGTCAACAAGGTCATAAACGTTTAGGTCAATTACTTGTTTTAACAATGATGAAGCATTTGAATAATCATGGTTCATTAAATATGCCTTTCCTGCAAAAGCTAATGCAGCTCCTTTTGTAGCACGACCAAGATTAGTTTCATCATATGTTGTAGGTAATAAACTTGCAGCCTCAGTAAAATCAGCAATAATTGCAGCCCAGGTATCCTCAGGAGTAGATTGTGATGGATATAAATCACTATCTCCCTGGTAGGTTCTCATTACTAAAGGAATGTTATTGTAAAATGATACTAAATAGTAGTGAGACAGCGCTCTTAAAAATAAAGCTTCACCTTTATACTGATTGTAAGTTGCTGTTGAAGCAAATTCAACATTGTCGATATTTTCAAGAACCTGATTGGCTCTGTTAATTACACCATAAAATGATGTCCAGGGCCATTGTGCCATAATAGGATCGCCAGCCAAACTAAATTTACCTGTTAAACTTAAAACAGGCCATGGACTAAAACTTTGTATATCGTCTCCTTTTAGGTTTAACGCAAATGGAGCAAAGCGTAAAAATGTACCATCATATAAAAGACCCATATAGGCAGCACTCACACCTGCTTTAACATCCGCTTCTTTTTGCCAGAAGGTTTCCGTGGTTTGTAAGTTGGGGTTACTTAACTCCAACCATTCTTCTTTACATCCTACTAATAAAATTAATATAGGAATTATGATATATTTTAGTTTCATATAAAAGCTATTTATTGATTAATTAAAATTTCACTTTAACACCAAAAAGAATTGTTCTAGGAGTAGGTAATCCACCAGAGAAATCAGTAAATGATTTATTGGCTTCAGCTCCGTTGTCAGTTGCACGGTTAAATAAACCATCGTTGTTAAATTCTGGGTCGTAACCAGTATAACCTGTGAATGTTATTGCATTCTGTAGTGAAGCATACAAACGAACAGAAGATAGGTGTATCACATCAAGCGTTGACTTTGGCAAGTTGTAGCCTAATTCAATATTTGAAATTTTAAGGAAGTCACCTTTTTCAAGCCAGTAATTACTTGCTCTTCCATTGTTATTTGGATCATCTCTGATAATACGAGTTCTACCAGTGTTAGTTTGACTAGGAGTCCATCTATCTAATAGATCTGTACTCATATTTTCTAGTCCTGCACCAGAACGTAAACTATTACCAATAGAGTTTACAATTTTGTTACCGCTGGCTCCTTGAGCAGATAGTGTGAAATCGAAATTTTTGTACTGCGCTGAGAAATTAAGACCATAATATAGGTTTGGAATAGCACTACCAATATAGGTACGGTCATCCTCGTTAATTTCATTGTCACCATTTAAATCTTTAAATTTAAAATCTCCTGCATCAGTTAATAGTTCCTGATAATAACCATCAGGTGCTTGAGCGTTTAATGCATCAACTTCAGATTTACTTTGGAATACTTTCTCAACAACATAACCATATAATTCACCAACTTCAGTTCCAATATCGGTTCTACTCCAGTTTCCATCAATAGGGTTAATTCCTTCTCCTAGTGATAATACTTCATTTTTAAGTGTAGAAACATTTGCATTAATGCTATAAGTAAAATCACCCTCAGCTTTGCGGTATGTAGCATTTAATTCTATACCTTGGTTTTTAACAGATAAAGCATTTCGTACCGGAGATTCCCATTCATACCATCCTAAATGTGTTGGAGTTGGAATTGTACCCAATAAATCGTCAACTTGTTTTACGTAGTATTCAGCAGTTAATAAAATTCTATTTCCAAGGAAACCTAGGTCAACACCAACGTTGGTTGTTTTTGATTGCTCCCATTTAATAGCACTTGATGCTGGAATAAATTGAGCAGCACCAGCAACAGGGTTACCGTTTAATACATAACTAGCATATGGATTAATATATCCTTGATAGCGGTAATCACCAATATTTTGGTTACCTAAAATACCATAACTAAGTCTTAGTTTTAATTGACTGATAAGATCGCTTGAACTTAAGAACGATTCTCGGTGAGCTTTCCATGCAACAGCAATAGAAGGGAAGTTACCCCATTTGTTTTTTGGACTAAATCTTGAAGATCCATCACGACGAAGAGTTGCAGTTACCATATATTTATCGTCATACCCTAAAATAAGTCTACCAAAGTATGATGTTAATCTTGACTGGTATTCATCAGTACTACTAGTTCTTGATTCTCCATTACTAAGTTGTTTAAAGTAAGGCTCAGAAAAACCTTCTGCGTGTCCGTAAATTCTGGATTGTAAAGAGTTTAGAGCACTTTGACCAAGTAAAGCATTAACAGAAAATTTGTCGAATGTTTTATTGTAAGAAAGCGTTTGTTCAAGAGTAGAAGTATAACCATAACCTCTGTTATCATCCATTTTTGCAACTGAGTTTCTGTATCCGGCAAACCATCCTAACTCATAAGTTGGTTCAAAGTGGAAATCTTTCCAGTCAGTTCTTTCGTAGCTTAAGCTCATCTTATATTTTAAGCCAGAAATAATTTCGTATTCACCATAAACATTACCAATAAAACGATATCTGTCAGTATTACTTTCTAGTGTGTTGTTCATACCAACTACGTTTGCAGAATAGGCACCATGCAAATCTGCACTTGCAGCAGAATATGTACCTGTTAAAGGATCAATTACAGGCAAAGTAGGAATTGCTGAAGCAACATAAGATAACATTGTTCCCGTGTGTAGGAAAGTCATTAATGATTGATCAGCATAAGTATAGTGTAATGATTCACCAATTTTTAGTTTACCTAATTGATGGTCAGAGTTAACCATAATACCGTATCTTTTGTAATCAGGACCATTACCTTCAACAGTACCGGTTTGATCATAATAGTTTAGGTTCACACTAAAGTTAGAAACATCATTTCCTCCACTTAAAGAAAGTGTATGGTTGCTAATATGGCCGGTTTTAAACATTTCATCTTGCCAATCAGTATCTACATCATTTACATAATTTGGATTACTAGGATCATTTGCAGGATAGATATACAAGTCATTAGCATACTGTTCGTAAGCCATAGCATTTGTAGTAGCTTCATTAACCAATGTTTGATATTGCTCTCTGTTTGCTACGTCATATCTTTTAGTAACGTCCTGAATACCATAGTAACCACTATACGATATATCCATAGCTCCTTTTTTTCCTCGTTTGGTTGTAATGATGATAACACCATTTGCTGCACGAGAACCATAAATAGCTGCTGCAGAAGCATCTTTTAATACCTGAATTGATTCAATCGCTTCAGTAGGAATATCGTTTGCTGGTGCAAATACTCCATCAATTACATATAAAGGATCATTGTTTGTAAATGATGTGATACCACGAATTTTAATTTTAGGTGCAGCACCTGGATCTCCAGAACTTTGAATAGAGATACCTGAAACTTTACCTTGTAGCGCTTTACCTACATCATTTGTGGCAACTTTTGCCATTTCTTCGGTATCCACAATTGAAATAGATCCAGTTAAATCAGATTTCTTTTGTGTACCATAACCAATCGCAACTACTTCATCTATCCCAAATACATCCGGAGACAGAGAAATGTTTATGGATATTTTCCCATCTATAGCTATTTCTTGTGTTGTATAACCAATAAAGGAAAATATAAGGTTTGTGTTTTGATCAGAAACGGTAAGTGTGTAGTTTCCATCAATGTCGGTAATTGTACCATTAGTGGTACCACTTTCTACAACATTTACTCCTGGCAGTGGACTGCCATCATTTGCATCTGTTACATTACCTGATATAGTATGTTGTGCCATACCATGTATAGGTATTAGTGATAGTAACACGAGCATTAACAGATTAATCAGTTTTTTCTTCATAAACTAGATATTTGATAATTAATAACAATTAAAGCATGTGAAATAATGTTAAACAAATGTATTGTGCTTGTATAGAAAGTACGATCAGATAAGTTTTTAATTGGCGGATATATGTTGATTTAACTGTATTTGAAGGGGAGTTTATAGTATTGATTTACTACAGTCCTTGCGTAGTGCGGTTTTTCGGGTAAGATAAGAGATGATTATTTAAGGGGGAATTTAATGAATCCTTTTATTAGTCTGCTTTAGAGGCCTGTTTTGTATTCCAAAATCCGCTTAATTGTAAATATAAGTCCCCCTGATTTTATAAATAAACTTTGGAAATATGCTTACTGAATTTATGGATATAAGTATTAAAATAAATACAAATGCAATAATATGTGATTATACCTCCTAAAAAACACAAGAAAAGACTCCTAAATATTAGTATAGGTTAAAAAGGGTATGGTTTTCCACTATGGCAATATTAGAATTCTACTTTATTTAATTTTAATGCGTTTTTATTTCATATAAAATATGATGTAAACCACAGAAAAAGTGGGAGTTTTCTTCAATTTTAGAGGAGTAAATCAATGATGTTACGTATATTTTTATTATCATTAAATTAAATACTTCAATTGTTTGGCTTATAATAAAATGTGAAGTATTTATTAGTAACAAAAGAAATACCCTTAATCATTCATCTACATTATTATGTTGCAAAAATATACGAGAGTAATTTGGTCGTTGGCTTTATTTTTGATGATTTTCGTTGTTCAAGTAACAGCAATAAATTTTAGTCCTGCAACGCTTGAATACATTACAGTATCAAATGGATTACCGCAAAATACAGTTCGATGCATTGAAAAGGACTTTTATGGTTTTATGTGGTTTGGTACTGATAATGGATTATGCAGATATGATGGTTATGATTTTGTTTATTACACTACATCAAAAGAATCCGGTACTTTAAATGACGATCGTATTGTTGATATAAAGTCAGGTAAAAACCATTTTTTATGGCTAACTACTCCAAAAGGTGTTCAGATATTTAATGCCTTAACCAATAAGTTCGAAGTAATTTTTGATCAAAATGTAAAGGAATTATTCAGTTCAAAAATATTGCATCTTGAAGTTTCTGATCGTTCGATATGGGTAGTATCACAAAACAATGGTGTTTATGAGTTAAATAACAATAACAAAGCTGGAAACATACGAATTAAGAAGCAATACTTTAGTGATAATTTGAACATAAAGGCGTCATATGTTGAGATTGGAAAGAATAATGAAGTATATGTAGGTACCAATAATGGAATTTATGAATTTAATGATGCAACTAGCACCTTTACTAAGTTAGATAGTAGGGATAATGATTTTAATAATGTTGATGTTCAAACCATTTATAGTGCAGTTTCTGAGATGTGGGTGGGAACAGAACAAGGTCTATATGTTTTAGACAGGCAAACCAATCAAGTGAAGCATTATGTTTACGATCTATTGGATGCTACATCTATTCCTCATATGAGTATAACTAGTATTGTTGAAAGTGTGCAAGGACAGATTTTGATAGGAACTTTGGGTGGTCTCTGTGCTTACGATAAATACAAGGATTCATTCCTGGAGATTGAACTATTCCCATCTTCATTAAATAAAGATCATGATGTTTTTATAAGTTCAATTTATACTGATAATATAGGAAATGTATGGGTTGGGACTGAAAAAACGGGCTTAGTACATTTTTATACATTCACAAAGAAATTTCAGGCCTTGCCAGAAAATAGCAGGTTTAAGAATTTTAATCATAATATTATTAATTCCATCTTATTTAGAGATAATAACTTATGGATAGGGACAGCAGGTGAAGGTTTAATTAGATATGATCAGATAAACGATAAAGTAACTAGTTACAAAACCGATTTAAATAATAAGAATGCTATTCAAAGCAATTTTGTAACCTATATTTTGGAAGATACCAAGGGAGAATATTGGGTTGGAACATGGGGAATGGGAGTTCAGAAGTTGTTAGATATAAATAGTAATAATTTTAAAAGTTATCATAATGACAAAGGACTTCCAAATGAAAATGTAGCTTGTTTTTTTAAATGTAAAAACGGAACTCTGGTTGTAGGAACTCAAGGAGGTTTAGCCATTTATAATCCAGAAAAAGATGTATTTGTACCTATTGAACCAACTTGTAGAAATAAGGAGGATGCCTGGCAGGTTGGAAGTATTCAGGAAGATAATGAAGGATTTATTTGGATTGGAACAACCAATGGGTTATTCCGCTTTCAATCAGAATTAATTAATTATAGGAAAGAAATTCAATTAAGTGTATATGATATTATTGCCTTTGAAGAATCAAATGAATTAGGCACTTTACCCAATAACTATACAACATGCATAGATTTAGATAATGATGGTAATATTTGGATCGGAACTTATGGAAAGGGAATTGCAAAGGCTATACCTGAATTCAATGGTACTTTTTCTTTTAAGAATTATACCGAAAAAGATGGATTAGCAAATAATGTGGTTTATAAAATAATATCAGATAAAAATAATGATTTATGGATTACTACAGAAAATGGTCTTTCGCGATTTGATCAGGATTCATTAATGTTTATCAATTATTATTCTAAAGATGGGCTAAGAAATGATCAGTATTATTGGTCAGCAGGATACGAAGCAAAAAATGATTATATCTATTTTGGAGGTTTAAACGGATTGAATTATTTCCATCCGGATAGTATAGAGAGTTACCCTTATAGTTCAAAAACATATATTACCAAACTTAAAGTTTATAACTCAGATGTTACTGCAGGACAAAAGCTTCATGGAATTATGCCTTTAAAAAAGGCCGCTTTTAATACCGATTCTATTCAGCTGTCATATAAAGACAATGTATTTAGTATTGAATTTTCCGCTTTGCCCTATTACCTGTCATCTAAAGTGAAATATGCATATTTATTAGAAGGTGTTGATAAAGATTGGGTGTATGTAGATGCAGATAGACGAATTGCATCTTATACAAATTTAAATGGGGGAGAGTATACCTTTAAGGTAAAGTCAACAGATCTGGATGGACAATGGATGGGTGAGCCTACAACAGTTGTTATTAGGGTTGAGCCGCCACTATGGAAAACAAAATGGTTTCAGTTTCTATTAATTCTTTTATTTGCGATTCTTATTTCTGCATATATTAGATACCGTTCCTTTAGAATTTCTCAGCAAAAGAAAAGGCTGGAGCAAATTGTTAAAAAGAGAACGCTTGAGATTAAAGTGAAAAACGATCAGTTAGAAAAGAATGCCTTGACCCTACGAGCCAACAATAAACAATTGGCGGCTCGACAAGAAGAAATTGAAGAGCAAAAAACACAGCTTGAAATTCAAAAATCTCAATTAGAGCAACAGAACGGTGAGATAATTTCTCAACGAGATCAATTGATCGCCTTAAATAAAGAAGTGGAATCGATTCATCAGATGAGGATGCAGTTTTTTACAAATATATCGCACGAATTCCGCACTCCTCTTACTTTAATTATTTCACCTATAGAAAGAATTTTAAGTAATAACTTTTCGTTTACAAAAGATAATGTAGTTAATGCAGTAAAGTACATTAAACGAAATGCAGAAAGGTTATTAATGTTAACTAATGAGATTACAACTTTTAGAAAGTATGAGGCAAACAAGGTGAAAATAACGTTAACCCATGGAAATGTTGGGGACTTTATTTCTGAGATTGCTGATTCATTTAGAGAACTTGCTGAATCAAACAAAATTAAGTTTAATGTGTCTGTTGATTATAATCTTGAGGATACATGGTACGATATTAATAAGTTGGAAAATATCTTGTTTAATCTTATTTCCAATGCCATAAAATATACCAAAGAAGGTGGAGTGGTATCAATTTTAGTAACAAAAATCAAAAATGAATTTAATAAATCGCAATTGCTGATTAATATACAGGATAGTGGAATAGGAATAAATAAGGAAAAACAAGATAAAGTTTTTGAACGGTTTTATAGAGATACATCAAATGAGAGTAATACAACCTATGGAACAGGAATAGGTTTGTCACTTACAAAACAAATGATAGAGGTACTGAACGGTACAATTAGTTTAGATAGTGAGGTTAATAAGGGATCTTCGTTTAAAGTAATATTGCCTATTGAGCAGTCTGATTTTCCTGAGCATGAAGTACAAACAGGAGAGCGTTCAGATCAGTTACTATTAAAAGAAAGAATTGAGCTGTTAAAGGATCCAAAACCAAACGAGCAGTCATTTTTAAAAGAGGAAACAGAAGGTGATCTGGTTGAAGATAAACCTCGTCTACTAGTCGTTGACGACAACAGTGATCTAAGAGAGTTTTTGGCCGAATCACTTAGTGGTAGTTATCATGTACAGACAGCAGTAGATGGAGAAGTGGGCTATAAAATAGCATTGGAAAAAGATTTTGATTTGATTGTAAGTGATGTCATGATGCCTAAAGTAAGTGGGTTAGAAATGTGTAAGCAGCTGAAAAATAACATTCATACAAGTCATATTCCTGTAATTTTATTAACAGCAAAGGGCCAGGAAGAAGATTTTGTAGAGGGATTAGAGTATGGAGCCGATGATTATATTTCTAAGCCTTTTAATTTAAACGTTTTGCAGGCCAAAATCAGTAGCTTAATAGAGAATAGAAAGAAACTAGCTCAACGTTATCAGCAGATTGATCATAAAGAGGACCAAACAGAGATTAAAACAAACTCTTTAGATGATGAGTTTATGAATAAATTAAACCAGGTTATATCTGAAAATTATACTGATCCGGCTTTTGATATTGAAACATTTTCTTCAAAAATGTTTATGAGCAGAAGTTTACTTTATAAAAAACTGAAGGCTTTAACTAATGTTTCTCCAACGGAATATGTGAATATGTACAGACTCAAGAAGTCTGTGGTTTTATTAAAAAGTAAAAATCATCAAGTGTCTGAAATTGCATTTATGGTAGGTTTTAATGATCCTAAGTATTTTGGACGCGTATTTAAAAAGTTTTTTAACGCTTCACCTTCATCTTATTTGGATTAGGAAATAGCATATTTTAGTAATTTAAAGCATAAAAAAAGAGGATAACTATTGAGTTATCCTCTATGATATAATAAAAATGTTGTTTTGTTAGTTCACTTTTTTACCCCATAAAGATCTTCCATTACCAGATAAACCTGAATATACAATTGTAAGTTCTCTAGGATCTGCTTCCCAATCCAATTCCCTTTCGACACATAATTTTGTTGAACCAATGGTCAGGATCTTTTTTGTTGCATCAAATGACCATGTTCCGGTTAAAGCACCAGAAGCTTTATGGTCGGACGACAGATTCAATGCAACGGAAGTTTGTTGTGTTTGGAATTCATAATTAAGTGTAATGTTTTCCCATGATCCTAATAGTTCATCTTCGCTTATTTCTTTCGTAGGAGCTTCAGCGTAGCGCTCAGGCATAACAACAGGCCATCCATCTTCTGTCCATCTGATTTTTCTTACATGTCCCATCATAATCGCATTACTGTAAGTGTTACCTCCTGTATTTGCAGGTAAACGTCCTTGTGATGAGTAAAACCATTCTCCGGTAGTTTCATTTTTAAAAACACCACAGTGAGAAATTCCAACCCAACCAGCATGATTATTAAATTTATATGGATGAGTGATGATAGGATAAATTTCACCACCATTGGTAATGTCACTTCCGTCGTAGCTGTAATATGGTCCATCTACATTCCTTGATCTACAAACCCTTGTGTTATAGGCTACAGAAAGCTCATCGTAAGCTAAAAACATATAATAATAGTCTGTATTTTCATTATAAATAACCTCTGGCCCTTCAGAGGCTTGCCATCTTGAACCTGTAAATCTGGTATAAAGTGGTTTTCCCCATGTTGATTCGTTGTTAATGTCAAATTCGTTTAGAGGAAGTCCTGTTTCTGCATCTAGTTGTATCGCAGCAATGCCACTATGCCACGATCCATAAATCAACCAATGTTCTCCTTCTGGTGTAACAATATAAGATGGGTCAATGGCATTAAACTTAAAATAACCACTCCAGTCATTTCTTGAGTCTCTCGACCAATCTGTTCCTCTGTCAGAAACAGAACAAACTACCATTCCCTTGTCTTCCCATGTATTCATTAATAAACTTGTGGACTCCATCATACCGATATAGGCTCTTTCCGTCCATGTGTAGTCAAAATTCTCTGCAGTATTAGGTAGTCCATTCCCAATATAGTTATCAACTACAATACTGTAATACATTCTATATTTGTCTCCAACTTTACGAACCGAAGGGGCCCAGTGACCAAAAACGGGACTTGAAATTGGATCTAAACCAACTCTGGAACGTTGGTCGTTAAGTGTATCTGTAACCCATTCCGGAGTTTGAGACATGGCCATACCTTCAAATTTCCAATTCACCAAATCCTCTGACTTTCTATATAAAAAGTGTCCGTGTCCATCATGAGCATTACCATAAGAGGCATCTGTTCCGTACATATAATAATACTTGCCATCATAAACCACAGATGGATCATGCACGTTAGCTAAATTCCAGCGACTTCGTAAATCCCATGATGCAATGGAGGAATAATCATCTGCATAAGTTGGTGCAACATAATCAGGAAACATCTCCTCTTCTTCCTCTTCTCCAGTTTTTTTCGAATCGTCTGGTTTATCGCTATCTTTTGAGCATCCGTATGCAATAAAAATAAATGCAAATAAGATTAAAAATAAATTTTTCTTCATATATAAATTTTGATTTTAAATGCCACAACAACACGCTAAACACATCATTTTCTCCTTCGGATAGATCTACTTTGTTGTGATCGATTTATTATACTATATTTTATTATTTCACAATCTCAAAATAAGTTAATAATTAAGTGTTTTAGGTGGACTATATTTTATTTCATGTAGAGATATAGATAATATTATAATTTATAAGATGCATCGATTTTGGATGTATTAAGTCGTAAGTGTTTAATTGGTTTATTTATAGTTGTTTAAACTGGAGTTGATAATGAAGGGTAACGTGAATTATTAAACAATAAATTTAGGGTAAAAAAAACCGCAAAGGGTAAAATACCCTTTGCGGTTTTAATATTAAAAAAAGCTATCTAGTATTAATTTTCTGAACTTTGACCTAATTCCCAACCTGGGTTTTGACCTAAGTTAGGTGCTCTTTTAACTTCGCTATCTGGTAATGGAAAACGATAGTTTTTAGGACTAGTAAAAGAACGAGTAGGATGTGCCTCTGCTTTTCTGTATTCGTAAGAAGGATTTTCAGGATTTGTAACAGTTACTCCATAAAGATTGTAATATTGTTTATAATATGGATTACCTGTTTCAGATGTTACTGATTGATCTTCAAAAATCATCCATCTGCGCTCATCAAAGAATCTGTGATCTTCAAAACATAGTTCAATACGTCTTTCATTTCTGATTCTTTCACGTAGTTCAGCTTTAGTCATACCTGAATAAGCAGGCATTCCAACTCTAGCTCTAAGTTGATTGATGAATTCATATGCAGCACCAGGACCTTCAGATTCATTAACAGCTTCAGCAGCATTTAATAAAATCTCTCCAAATCTGAAAATAGGGAATACGTGGTCTTTTGCAGTACCCAATTTAAACGAAATGTTATGAAGGAATTTTTTAGTATAATAACCAGTTAAGGTACCACCATGTAATTCCTGGTAATCTACACCATCAGGTGTAGAAACATCTACTGCACGATACTCTTCGTTCTCGATATCTCCCCACATTGATCCGTGGTGAAGAATTGTTTGCTCAAGACGAGGGTCACGATTTACATATGGATTTTGAGGATCGTATGAAGGATCCTCATCAATAGGTAAACCATTAGCAGTTTCATAACAGTCCACTAAATTTTGAGTTGGGTTAGTACGACCTACAGAGTTAAGAGATCCACTAAAACCACAAGGTGCAAGGAATGATTCAATTGCATTTGTGCGCCAAGCTGAACGTGATAAAATAAACTCGTTATTTAATCTTGGAGCATCAGATGCGAAACATTCGTAATAATCATTGTCTGGATTTCCAGTTTCGTAAAGACGATATGGATTACTTGACTGATTATTTGCTGTAAGAAAATCTCTGGCAGCCTTAGCTGCATCAGCCCAGTATGATGCATCATTATTTGGGTTGTTTAATGCTGATGCGCGGTAAAGAAGAGCTCTTGACTTTAGAGCATATGCAGCTGCACCATTTACACGCCCCCAATTTACAACTTCATTTGAGTATCTGAATGGAAGTTCATCTTTAATTAAGTCACATTGATCAGCAACCCACATTAAAGCATCAGCAGCATTAGTACGCTCCATATTCATTGCTCCCGGATTTCCCAGGTCAAATACAATTGGAGTTCCTTCTTCGTTTTCACCAATAATTGGAGCATCTCCAAACCAGCGAACTAATTCAAAATGGAAGATAGCGCGAAGTAATTGAGCTTCTGCCAAATATCTATCGTATAGTCTATTGTCATCACCATCTTTACTTGCGTTACCAACTACAGCTTCTCTGGCATTTTTTAAGAACTGATTGGTTTTTCTGATTGCACTTACATTGTTATTCCAAAAACCTAGTAGAGGATGGTTTGTTGCATCATAACTATCAGTTAATACTCCATGATAGTAATGCACGTTCCAATACGAGATGGCATTATCAGTCATACAATCGCGCGAAGCACCTAAAAACTGACCATTGGTATAACCACTAAATCCGTCCGGCAAATTGGTATATATGTTCGCCAAAAAGCCTCGCGTATTATCTTTATTGGAGAATACTTGCTCTTCCGACATGGAAAGGTCGTATTCTTTATCAAGATAATCGCTACATGAAAACAAGCCAAAAGCAAATAATGCACTTGTTATATATGTTGTTAACTTATTCATTTTAATACTTTTTTCAAATTAGAATCCTATTTTCACACCCACAGAGAAAGAACGAGTTTTTGGATACCACCATACAAAACTCATTGGCTTTTCTGGATCAACATTATCTGGCAAATCACTAAAAGTATGTAAGTTATAACCACTTAAGTAGATTCTACATTGCGTCATATTAACCTTAGAGATTAGTGTTTTTGGTAATGAATATCCTATTTCAACATTACGAAGAGACAAGAAGTTACCGTTTCTAACCCAAATATCATTTTGATAAGTACCAGAACCTCTATCACTATCAATTGTGTTATAACCTCCATATGTAGGACGAGGATAAAGTGCGTTAATATTTCTAGAGTCTGTTGGATCATCATTGTAATAACCCCAGGCTTTAGTTACTTCATGTGTACCCATGTTACTCCATCCAGAGAAACTAATTGCTGGAGATAAGAATACTGAACGATTTAAATATGCAGTCATTAAAACACGTGCATCAAAACCTTTCCATTCAAAACCAATGTTTAATGATGGAATTAATTCAGGAATGATAGTATAAGTATCAGGAGTCATATCGTTAGAATCAATCTTACGGTCTCCATCTAAATCTTTAAATACAGCTGTACCTAAAGCCTGACCAGTACCTGATGCAGTGTGATATGGATATTTTTCTGGATTATCAATTGCATCTTGATGACTTGTAGCAACTTTTGAAGGATCATCAGCCCATTTTACAAACTTATAAATGTTCCATCCTCCAATAGAGTTGTTAAAAGCATTTTCATATAACGAAGCAACAGATGTATTATCATAAATTCTGTTACCAGTTTTACGTTGCCAAGGTACGTTAGGAGTCAACTCATCCATTTCGGTAATTTTGTTGGTATTCCATGTTACCATTCCTTGTACATAATACTTAAAGTCTCCAATGTGGTTTTGATGACCTAAAGAAACTTCAAAACCTCTACTTTCAACTTTACCGTATGAATCATCAGGAGCAGAAACCCCTAATAATGCAGGAACTGTTGAACGAGTTACCAAAATATTAGAACGCCATTCTTTAAATACATCGATAGATCCGAAAAGCTTCTTATTGTAAATATCAAAGTCTAAACCTAAGTTTACCATATCCGATAATTCCCACTTACTGTTTAAGTTACCGGCTTTACTTTCGTAAAATCCACCTACATTTGATCCACCTTCATTACCGAATGTGTATCCACCACCAGAAGCATAAGTTCCTTGGAATGGATATCTTCCAGCTCCTGTATTAGACTGTCCTGAACGCCCAAAAGATGCTCTTAATTTTAATAAATCGATGTTTTTGTTTTGTAAGAAAGACTCTTCTGAAAGCACCCAACCTACAGAACCTCCAGGGAAAATATCAAAACGCTCACCTTCAGCAAAGTTATCACAACCCATATACGATACATTACCAGATACAATATATCTGTTATTGTAGATATAAGTAGCCTGACCGTTGTAAGATAAGTAACGATTTGAAGATGTAGAACCGTGCGATACATTTTTATATGTACGAACAAAAGCCTGTGCATTTACAGCATGTTTTCCAAAAGTTTTATCATAACTTAAACCTGTTCTAAAGTTAATGTTATAGTAGTAATCTCTTGGAGAAGTAGATGGATTTGATAATGCTGAATAAGTAGAAAAACGAGTGTATTCATACTCTGATACATCTGTTACGTCAGCATTGTAATCATAATTAAACGAGTTAACGTTATTTGACTGTCTTGAGTTAAAAGTTTCGTAAGAGTCAAAACTTACGATAGCATTCGCTTTTAATCCATCAACAACATCACTTAAATCACCTGTAATATTTACAGTACTATAAACATTTCTTCTACGGTTTTTATTAATACCAGAAGATGCTAATAAACGTCCTGCATTGGCAGCTGTACTTGAAGCATAAATACTACCATCAGGGTTATAAACAGGCTCCATTGGATTTGCTTCAACAGCACCAAAAGTTACAATACTAAATACTCCTGTTAAAGGCTGAGAGATATTGTCGATACGACCACCTAAATCTAAAGATACATTCAAGCGCTTTGTTACGTCAATATCAATATTTGATCTTAAATTGTAACGATTTAATTTATGCTGAGTACTAAAGTTGCTGTTATATTCTGTCCATTTGTCGTTCCACATACCAGATTGATACATATGAGACATAGAAACAAAATAACGAGCTGTTTTATTACCACCACTAATCGTTAAGTTTGTTTTAGTTTGAGGAGCAGCATCTCTATATAATTCATCATACCAGTTGGTACTAAAATATTTATAGCGATCCATTCCTTCTAATTTTTCGCCATTACTTACGCGACGGTACATTTCAATTTGATCATCAGTATAAAGAGGGTCTTTTCCGTCCAAATATCTTACCTGGTTACGGGTTAAGGCCATGTTATACGAGTTCTGAGTTTCCATTTTACCAGTAAGTGTTTGAATACCTACTTCCTGGTTTAATGTAATTTTAGTACGACCAGCTTCTCCACGTTTAGTACTAACAACAATAGCACCGTTGGCACCTCTCATACCGTAGATAGCAGTAGATGCAGCATCCTTTAAAATTGTAATTTTTTCAATAGGATAGGCATCTAAGAAAGATAAATCCCTTTCCACATCATCAACAATAATAAGAGGAGAACGTGCATTTCTGTTCATCGTTCTTAAACCACGAATATAGATTGCTGTTTCTGACCATCCTGGCTCACTTGCCCATTCGTAAGTAGCAACACCACTAACTGTAGAAGTAAAAGCATTTTGTAATACCGTAATAGGGTATTTTTCCAACTCTTCACCAGTAACAACCGATGTAGCTTCAGTTACAAACTTCTTTTGCTTTCTACCAAAAGCAACAGGAGTTGTGTGCGCATATTCATCAGTATCAGGCTCCAATACAACTTCAAATTTGTCGTTAAATACAGCCTTAGCAGATGTGTTTTTATATCCAATTAATGTAAAAATGATCTCGTCGTTTGGCTTAACAGTTTTCAAACTAAAGTTACCGTCTTTGTCAGACAATACAATTTTACTTGATTCTGCTATATTAACAACAACTCCTGATACAGGATTCCCTTCTGGATCAACTATTCGTCCATTTAAAGCTTTTTCCTCTTGCGCAAATGTTGTAATCGCAGTCAGGAAAAATATTCCTATCAGCAAAAGCTTCAAAGCTCGTGCTGAATAATTATTTATGTTTTTCATTATATTCCACATAGTATAACTCAATTAAAGGATTACCATCCTGGATTGTTTTCAATATCTGTTTTCCAAACTTCAGCTTCAGGAATAGGATATAGATACATTTTATCTTCAAATACACGTTCTTGTGCAACTTTTCGTGAAATAGTACCATCAGCAGCAACGTTAACACCATAAATGTCGCGCGAAAGTGCTTTAGTTGCTACATTCCAACGGCGAACATCCCAGAATCTGTGTTCTTCAAAAGCAAACTCTACAGTTCTTTCTTTTCTAATGAAGTTTCTCATGTTTGCTTTAGATGAAGTTAATTCAGCTCTGTCTTCAACATTTCCAGTAATTCCGGCACGGTGACGAATTGCATTAAGAGCGTCGTAAACTTCAGTTGAAGGACCATTTACTTCATTCATTGCTTCTGCGTAGTTTAAAAGAATTTCGGCATAACGAATGAAAATCCAGTTACGGTAGCTTGATCCTGAATGATTATTACCTAAAATAGTTTCAGGAATATATTTACGTACATAATATCCGGTTGGAGTTGCATTGGCGTTTCCAATAGGATTATCACGTTGTCCTAAAATAACATTAATGATTCCTTCATCACCCCACTCAACTCCTTGGTATAAAACAGAAGCTGCAAGACGAGGGTCCCTGTTAGTCCAAAGATTTGTGTCATCGTAGTTACTTTCGGCATTTACTGTAGGAGTTGCAGTTCCATTATAAACAGGTGCTCCTGTTTCATCATATTCAGCAAATGGAGATGAGCCATCTACCATGTCGTACATATCGATGAGGTTTTGAGAAGGACATAAACCTCCGCTACCACCTTCTCCAACAGGAGTGTCGCCAGAAATAGATCCCCAACCAATTGTTCCATCATTTCTGTAGAAAATAACTTCGTTATTTTGTCCACTATAAGGCGTTCTTAAGATACTGTTACTATAAGCTGTTTTTCCATCAGCATCCGCAAAAAGACCATAGTTAGCACCGTAATCATCCATAAAGCTTTTTGCAGCATAAGCAGCTTCGTCCCAGGTAATGTCAGATTCACTGCTATAACGGTCACTGGCCATATATAACATGATTCTTGAATATAAAGCTCTGGCCATTGGCATACTAATTCTACCTGCATTGGCCGATTTAAAACCATCATCGTATGATAATAAACCAGCTTCACATTCACTTAATTCTGTTAAAATAAAATCAACTACATATTCTTTAGTTGTTGGACGAGTAGTGTAACCTGTTAAAAGATCCCCTTCTGGATCAAGTACTTCTGTTACAATTGGAATAGGTCCGTAACGTAAAAACATTTCCCAATAAAAATAAGCACGTAAAAATCTAGCTTCAGAACTATAGTTTAGTTTGTCTGTAGCATATTTTTCAGCACTTAAATCAACAGGTTGAGGAACATTCTCGATTCTGTTAAGTAACATATTACATTTACGAATACCTCTGTAATAATGCTCCCAGGTAGCTACCAACTCATTGTATCCACCACCACCATAATAGTTACCAATATTAAAAGATGTGCGAACACCAGCATTGGCATAACTAGTCTCTGCTAAATCAGTAGCTGCATCTAACCAAGAATTACCAATTCTTCTGGCTCCGTGACGTAGAAAGTTGTAAGTGTCAAAGTGAAACTGTTTTGTAGTTTCCCAGTCACTAAAAACCTGCTCTTCTGTTAACTCATTACTCGGCTGTTTATCAAGAAAGTCTCCAAACATATCTTCACATGAAGTTAATGTAATGGCTGACATTCCTAATACGCCAATTATATATAATAAAACTTTATTCATGACTTGTTAGAATTTTAGATTAACTCCACAATTAATTGTTTTCATAATAGGATAACGGTTTGAGCCATTACTTTCAGGGTCTGCAATACCATCAATATGATCCCATGTAACTAAGTTGTTAGCATTTACATATAGTCTGCAATCGCTGATACCAACTGTTTTAATCCATCTGGTAGGAAGCGTATAACTCAACTCAATGTTTTTCAATCTAACAAAAGCACCATTCTTTAAGAAGTATGAGTTTAAACGTTGATTGTGGTCACCGTTACTATCATAGTGTAATAAAGGATATTTAGCGTTAGCTAAGTTGTATTCTTCGCTTTGTGATGGATCCCATCTGTCAAGGTGATGTTCTTTTACTTTACCACCTCCAACAAAAGAATACATAGCTTCAGCGTCGTAATATCTACTTACATGATCAACACCCTGGAACATTACGCTGAAACCCCATCCTTTGTAGTTACATCCTAATGATAAAGCATAAGTGTTTTCAGGTACATTACTAAAACCAATAACAGTTTCATCACGTTCGTCGATAAATCCATCATTGTTGATGTCACGATATTTTAAATCTCCAACCTGTACATCTCCAAAAGTAGAAATTGGCATATCAGGATTTGCTAAATCTGCAGCAGTAACAAAACCGTCACTAATTAAACCAAAGTACTGACCGATAGGATTACCTTCACGTTTTCTGTAATCAGTTTTTAAATCAGGCTCATCCATATCTTTAATCTCATTCTTAGCATGAGCAAAAGTTACGCCTACGTTGTATGTAAAATTCTCACCAATACTGTTGGCATGTTTCAATTCAATTTCGAAACCACTGTTTTTAGTTTTACCAAGATTACCAGCAGCCATTTTAACACCAACCCACTCAGGACGAGTAAGAAATTGAGTTAGAATATTATTACGTTCTTCATTAAATACATCAATGTTACCACTTAATAAGCCGTTCCATACTCCAAATTCAAGACCTATGTTGTATTTGTTAGCACGCTCCCAGGTTACACCGTAGTTAGGATATTGACCTTCGTAAATTCCAGTATAGCCTGATGTACCGAAACGGTAAGCTCCACCTAATTGAGTCCATTTTTGCTCATATAGGAAACGCTGACGTACACCATTAACTTTATAGATATCATTACCTACTTGTCCGTATGATGCTCTTAATTTTAAGTTGTTAAGCCAATCCTTAGTATTGCTCATAAATGCTTCGTTGTTCAGTCTCCAACCAAGAGAGAAAGATGGGAAAAATCCGAACCTCTTTCCTTCCATAAAGTTTTCAGAACCGTTATATCCAGCATTAACCTCTAATAAATAGCGATCATCATATCCGTAAGTAACACGACCTACTAAACCTTGATATCTTTGAGCTAAATCAGCCTGATGACGATAGTCGTTTTGGTTGTAAAGCACCATTGCAGTAACATCGTTTTTGCCGAATTTACGAGCATAGCTTAATTGATATTCGAAATAAAGCTTTAAAGTAGTTGTTTGATTGTTACCTGCATAACCTAATTCTGAATCTGTATTAAATTGGTTGTAGGCATCAATTGACTCATAGTTACTTCTATCATTTAACTCGTAAGTAGCAAAATCAGCAGTAAATCTTCTGTTATAATATGCATCATAGTCAAACGACATCATCGCTTTGGCTTTTAATCCTTCAGTCAGCCAATCCATTTTGTAATCAACAATAAAGTTGGTTTCACTAATCGTATTGGTTGCTCTGTAAAAACCAGCTTTAGCTAAGCGTGCTGCAATGTTGTTTTGGTATTGCGAACTACCTCCATATAAAACTCTTTCAGAGTCTCCTTCTGGAATAGTATAGTTAACAGGGAATAACCATCCAGGAGTGTGGTTTATTTCGTAAAATACTTCACTAAAAGATGAACTTTCAGAAGTATTTGGTCCGTTACGCTCTTCAAAACGAGTTCCGAAGTTAATAGATGCAGTAAGGTCTTGTGATAATAAAAAGTCTAAGTTAGCACGGAATGCATATCTGCGGAAACTTGTATTTGATTTGTTTCCATATTTATCTAAACTTAAGTTTTTATACAAACCTTGTTGGTCATAATATTCACCAGAAGCAAAATATCTCATTCTTTTTGTACCACCCTGAACGTTTACATTATAACGTTGAGCAGGAGCTGAAGAACGTAAAATTTCATCATACCAATCCACATTAGGATATAACATCTCGTTTAATCCGTCTAACTGACCGGCAGAAGACTGACGATACATATCGATATCAGAAGCTGAGAATTGAGATGGTAAACCATCATTTGATAATGCTTCCTCTAATAACGTTACTGAGTTGTATGAATCCAAATAAGTGTTTTCTCTTGTAGGACTTTGTGATTGCCAGTTTGCAGTTAAACTTACAACTGGTTTTTGGTCACGACCTCTCTTGGTTGTAACAAGGATTACACCGTTTGCACCACGTACACCATATACGGCTGTTGCAGATGCATCTTTTAGTACAGAAATTGCTTCAATATCGTCAGGAGCAATTTGAGAAAAAGAACGCTCAACACCATCAACAAGGATAAGAGGTTGTCCGTCGCCAGCAAATGTTGCACGACCACGAATAAATATTTGTGAATCATCAGCACCCGGAGCACCAGAAGACTGAGATGTTACCACACCTGGAATTTTACCCGAAATAGCCTGTGTAATGTTCGCTGCAGGTGATTTTAAAATCTCCTTAGAAGATAATTGTGAAATAGCTCCTACAACACTCTCTTTTTTCTGAGCACCGTAACCAACTACAACAACTTCTTCTAGCTCCTGATCATCTTTACGTAAAGTAACATCAAAAGATGTTTGACCATTTAAAGCAACTTCCTGGCTTGCAAAACCAATAAAACTTACAATGATTGATGATTGACCACTGCTTACTGTAAGACGAAACTCCCCGTTGAAATCAGTAACAGTACCATTAGTGGTGCCTTTTTCAACAATAGTAGCACCAATAATTGTTTCTCCAGTATCATCTTTTATTGTACCACTAATATTCACCGACTGTGCAAAAATATTTTGCCCGGTCAGAAAAAATATCAGTATTATCATCATACTTACCAAACGATAAGAAGATGTTATATTACTTATTATTTTTTTCATAATTAATTATCTTGACTTAAGATTATTATTTGGTTGCATTGTATAAAGCCATAGCCTGTTCTGCAGTTAACGGACTTGCACACATGTTAATGTCATCAACAAGAGCAGGAGCAGCTTTCCACCATGTTTCATAACCTAGGTAAAAATCATTAGCAGAAGTAAACATGTTTACAACGTTGCTAAAATCAGTTAGGTCAGCACCGTAACCAGCATTGTTTTCAAGGTCAAATTTCAATTCTCCATTATAGAATACCTCAAAGCCACTATTAGTAATGTTAATAGTTACTAGAGTCCACTCTCCAACAGGAAGCGCATTTTCAGCATTGTTGTTATGGCAATCAAAGTAACCACCAGCACCATTATAACCTAAATAACCAATTGCATTGAACCAGAATTTGCTTGTACCATCATTTAATACAAATATTTGATCCCACCAATTCAATACAGGAGGATTGATCCACATACTTACACTGATTCCTTCGTTTTCTACAGTCTGTCCTTTTAATGGGTTATCAAATCTGGTATAAGCCCATCCGTTAGCATGTCCTGTCCAACCTTCTTGTTGGTGCCATACGGTACCTCTTACTTCGTCTTCTTCAAAGTCTGAAATTGTAGCTTGAGTTTCTATAGTAACCAACTCTCCACTCTGATTTTCATTTAAAGCATTGTCGAAGCTGTTATCTAAAGGATAAGATCCGTATAAGAAAGGTAAATATGCTGGACTAGTAATGATTCCTCCATTTGATTTGTTAGTATCAGCATATAAATTCTTAACCTCGTCTTCTGTAATAGGTCTTGAAATTAAGAAGATATCATCAACAAGAGCAGGAGCAGCTTTCCACCATGTTTCATAACCCAGGTAAAAATCATTAGCCGAAGTAAACATATTTACAACATTACTAAAGTCTGTTAAGTCAGCACCATAAGCAGCATTATTGTCTAAGTCGAACTTCAATTCTCCATTATAATAAACTTCAAAGCCACTGTTTGTAATATTGATTGTTACAAAAGTCCAAACACCAACTTCTAATGCATTTTCAGCGTTATTGTTTTGACAATCAAAGTAACCACCAGTACCGTTATAACCTAAGTAACCAATAGCGTTAAACCAGAATTTGCTTGTTCCGTCGTTTAATACAAAAATTTGATCCCACCAGTTTAATGTAGGAGGATTAATCCACATATTGATACTAACACCTTCTTCAACAGTTTGTCCTTTTAAAGGATTGTCAAATCTTGAATAGGCCCATCCGTTAGCATGACCAGTCCAACCTTCTTGTTGGTGCCATACAGTTCCTCTTTCAAGGTCTTCTTCAAAATCAGAAATTGTAGCCTGAGTTTCTATCGTTACTAGCTCTCCACTCTGATTTTCGTTTAAACTATTATCAAAAACGCCATCTAATTTATAGTAACCAACCGTTCCTCTAGGAGGGAATTGATAAGGTTCTCCTACATTTGAAACTTCAGGAACAATTACTTGACTCTCAGTAATCATGTTTCTATACATGGTTACATCGTCAATCCACATGTCCATAGGTTGAGTGCCTGAACCGTATCCTAAATAAAAGTAAGGTAGGTTAGGGATTGCATTGATAGCTGATGTCCAATCAAAATCATCAACTGACATTGAAGATTTAAGGCCTTCACTATTTACTGTTTCATCTAACTTAAGCTCACCATCCACATAAATAGCATATCCGTCAATTCTAATTTTTAAAGATACATAGTGCCATTCATTTGGAGTAAGTAAATTTGTAGCTCCATCTGCTGGATTATTAACTTCATATGTTCCATTTGAGTTGGTATAACCCAAATAACCATTTGGTGTAAAATACAGAATTTCAGTGTTGTCTTCGTTTGCAAACGAAAAGATTGCACCACTTAAATTGTCTTCTGCTGTTTTAATCCACATTGTTAAAGAGATTCCTTCTTGTAGGCTAACATCAGCCAATGGGTTGTTGAATCTCATATAGCCACCTGAAAGATAAGCTACTTTTCCTTTGTAGTCATCCGTTACTACTTTAGGATTTTGACCGCCTTCATATGAGCTTAATACAACATCTTCATACTCCGAAAATCCTGAATTAAATTCATATTCCCCATGTAAAACTAGTTTAGGGTATACCTGATTACCGGCTTCCGGATCCATCTGTCCCCATTCTGAACAGGACCAGGTCCCCAGCAAACCGAAGATTGCTAATACCAGCAAAAACTTGTTTGTTAGTTTCATTTTCATAGTCTTTGTTAACATTAATATTTATGTTGCTTTTTTGCATAAAGAATTTTTTTAATGATGTTTCTTTATGATCAATAATCACATCAAACAGCCTCAACTACCATTATTTTTGTTGAGGACTGCAATTTTCACTAACTCATATTTAAAAAAATTAAAATTTATTAAGCAATTAGGCCGCTACGAGGGGTAGTGCCATGGTTTTTAAGAATTTTTTCAGTTCTGCGATAAAAGTGTTTTAAAATGTTAATCAAATGTACTTCGGCTTTATTACTTAAAGGTTCATAATTATTTTTTTGAAGTGGATAATTGATTACACAAATGCCCACTTTGTATCTATAGGTCTAAAGCTTTGTATTTATTGGGTCTTGAGTTCTTTAAGAGTGGCTAAAACACTGGAATAAAGGGTGCGTATGGAGATAAAGAGAAGTGTGAGAGTTAGATTTAGATGTAATAAAATATCCACCATAAAGAATTAAATATCCACTTTAATGGTACTTTATTTTAACATTTGACACCGTAATTTAAAGATTTACATGCTAAAAGAAGTTAAATTTAACATCTAAATAACGGTAAAAAACCACCTAAGAGTATTATTTTTGTTTATTTGTTTAAGAGTCTGAAATATGTATATATCTTAATAAGGCAGATTGATAAGGGATTGATTTTTTTAATCCGCAATTTTTAATAAAAATGGTTTATAATATCATTTTACTAAGAAATTTCCATTAATATATGTAATCAGTGAAGCGTTTTGAGAATAACTGTATTTAATAATTGGAGAAGGAGGGAAATAATGTATTTGTTAATGAATAGGATTGTTTTTTTAAGGAGTATTTTATTGTTGTGCCTGTTGTTGGGATTTTCATATGTAAAGGGTAATCCTTTTGATGTTTCCAGAATGTACGAATATATTGATATATCCAATGGATTACCTCAAAATACAGTTCGGTGCTTTGAAAAAGATAATTTTGGTTTTATCTGGATTGGAACAGATTATGGATTATGTCGTTATGATGGCTATGATTTTGAGTATTATAAAGCATCCAATAGTTCACTCTCCTTAAATGATAATAAAATTGTTGATGTGCTTGCTGATTCAAGAGGGTTAATATGGATTGTAACCCAAAGTGGCATACAGATACTTAATTCTACAACTGATAAATTTGTTGAAGTATTTAATAATGAAGTTCAGGAAATCTTAAATAAAGATATTGTTCAGGTTATAGAGCATGAGTCAAAGATTTGGGTTGCAACATTAAATGAAGGTGTGTATGAGTTGGAAATTAAGAATGGGAATAAGGAAATAGTAATTCTGTCACATTATTTAATCGGAAATAAAGATGCCTCTGTTTCTTGTATAACCCAAGGAGAAGACGATAATATTTATGTTGGTACAAATAAAGATGTTTATATATTAAATAAGAAAAGAGGTCAATTTGAAGTTATAGAACTAAATATTCGTATTTCATTTGATGTTTATGTTCTGTATCAGGAAGATGACTGTTTATGGATTGGAACGACAAACGGTTTATTTAGATATTATTCTAAATCTAAAAGATTGGATTATTATGGTCATAATAGTGCAGATAAAAATACCATTTCACACTCTAATGTAACATCATTAATAAAAGATGCTACAGGTAAACTATTAGTGGGTACACTGGGTGGACTTTGTGTTTATAACTCCGAAAGCAATAACTTTTCACAAATAAGTTTATTTCCTTCTACTGTTGGTAAACCCAATTATGTTTTTGTTAGTGAGTTGTTTACAGATAAGGATGGAAATGTTTGGATTGGTACAGAAAAAACAGGAGTGGTTCATTATAATGTTTTTAGCAAGAAATTCTACGCTTTTAATAATGAAGAACAATGTAAGCCATTTAATTATAACATTATAAATTCTATTTATGTATCCGACAAAGAACTGTGGGTGGGTACAGCAGGAGATGGTTTGTATTGCTATGGTCGGGAAGACGAATCGATTAAGCATTTCCAAGTTGGCCCCGGAAGTAATGGAGGTTTAACAAGCGATTTTATCTCGGCTTTTGTAGTAGATCAAAAAGGAAATAAATGGATTGGAGCATGGGGTACTGGAATACAAAAGATGAATATTAGAAATGGGAAAAATGTTTTTAGATCTTATGTACATTCGCACGGTCTTCCCTCAACTTTTATTTCGTGTTTTTATATTGATTCCAGAGGTGAATTAATTGTGGGAACAAATAATGGGTTAACTGTTTATGATGAGCAGAATAATGTATTTGTACCGGTAAGTATAACCAATGAATTCGGAGCATGGAAGGTTGGATGTATACATGAAGATCAGAATGGATTTTTGTGGGTTGGAACAACTGATGGATTGTATCGTTTTAAGGCCGAATTAATTAGTCCGTCAAGATCGAAGAAGTTAAGTAAGTACGATATTGTTACGTTCAAAAAAACATCGCAGGAAGGAAGTTTACGTAATGATTATATCACAAGCATTGATGAAGATAGTAATGGTAATGTATGGATTGGTACCTACGGAAGTGGTATTGCAAAATGTGTAACAAAACCAGATGGCTCAACAGTCTTTGAAAGCTTTACTGAAGAAGATGGATTAACAAATAATGTTGTATACAAAATATTGGTCGACTCTAATAACGATCTTTGGATTAGTACAGAAAATGGTTTGTCGCACTATAAAGTTAAGGACTCGTTTTTTGTTAATTACTATAAAAAAGATGGATTAAGGAATGATCAGTACTATTGGTCAGCAGGATATAAAGATGCTTTGGGGAATTTATACTTTGGAGGATTAAAGGGATTAAACTTTTTTAATCCGGATAGTATTATTGATTATCCGGCTGGATCAAAAACGTTTATTACAAAATTAAGTGTTGTAAATGAGGTAGTTCGGGCTGGAGAAGAAAGGCAGGGCATTATTCCTTTAACAAAATCAGTTTTTAGTGCAGATACGATTCACCTGTGTTATAAAGACAATGTATTTAGTTTTGAATTCTCCGCTTTACCCTATTTTTTATCAAGTAAAATAAAATATGAATATCAGTTAGAGGGAGTTGATCAGAATTGGGTAGAAGTAGGAAGTGATCGAAGAATAGCTTCATATACAAACCTAAATGGCGGAGAATATTTATTTAAAGTTCGGTCAACAAATATTGATGGTGTATGGAATAAAAATTATTCTTCAGTGTTGCTCGTTATAGATCCTCCCTATTGGAGGACATCCTGGTTCAAAATAGTACTTCTCTTAATATTGGTTTTATTAGTTACAGTTTATATTCAGTATCGTTCCTTTAGAATTAATGTGCAAAAACGCCGATTGGAAAAGATTGTTGAAGAACGTACTGATGAAATTAAAGTGAAGAACGAACAACTTGAGCAAAATTCAGAAATGTTGATAGCTCGTAATGAGCAGTTAGCTCAACGACAGGAAGAGATTGAAAAACAAAAGAATCTGCTGGAAGAACAAAATAAAGAAATAATCTCTCAGCGTGATCAATTAATCGAACTTAATGAAGAGGTAGAGTCTATTCATCAAAGTAGGATGCAATTTTTTACCAATATTTCTCATGAGTTCAGAACTCCTTTAACCTTAATAATATCACCAATAGAAAAAATGCTTAGCGAGAGCTTTGCTTTTTCTAAAGAAAATGTAAAGCATACCATTAGTTACGTCAAAAGAAATGCTGAGCGTTTGTTGATGTTGACTAATGAAATATTGACCTTCAGAAAATTTGAGGCGGGTAAAATTAAGGTTTCTTTATCGCAAGGTAATTTATCAGATTTAATTCAAAGTATTGCGAATGCCTTTAAAATTCTTACAGAACAAAAGAATATTGTTTTCAATATTGCCATTGATTTTAATCTTGAAAATGTTTGGTTTGATAAAGAAAAACTCGAGAATATTTTATCAAATCTTTTATCCAATGCTATAAAATATACACCTGAAAAAGGGACCGTTTCATTAGCTGCAACAAGAATGTATAATGCTGAAAATAAACCTTATGTTTTAATTAATATACAAGATACAGGCATAGGTATTGGTGAAAATGCACAGGCAAAAGTATTTGATCGTTTTTATCGCGATGATTCAGATAATAAGAATAGTTCTTACGGAACAGGTATAGGTCTTTCGTTAACTAAGCAAATGGTTGAAATTCAGAATGGAAAGATAACTTTAGAAAGTGAATTGAATAAAGGTTCTTCATTTAAAGTAATGTTACCGTTAGAGAAAGACGATTTCCCTAATCATGAGATTATTAGTAGTGAAATAGAAGAACAAATACCATTGCAGAAACGTGTAATGTTAATGACTGATTTGCATATAACAGCAATAAGTGAATTACCTTCAAAGCAACATGAAGATACTAATAAAACAAATATTCTTATTGTAGAGGATAATAGTGATTTACGCGAATTTTTGGCTGAAGCTTTATCAGTTAATTATAATGTTTCCACAGCTGAAGATGGAGAAGTAGGTTATAAAATAGCTTGTGAAAAGGATTTTGACTTGGTTGTGAGTGATATTATGATGCCTAAGGTTGATGGGTTGGAATTGTGTAAGATGCTTAAAAATAACCTTGAAACAAGTCATATACCTATAGTTTTACTTACCGCCAAAAATCAGGAAGAAGACTTTGTTGAAGGTTTTCAATATGGAGCTGATGATTATATATCTAAGCCATTTAATTTAACTGTACTGCAGGCTAAAATTGATAGCCTGATAAAGAACAGAAAAAAATTGATGGCAAGAATACAAAAGCCTGAGGAAGAGGAATCTGAACCCCCAGTGGCTTCAATGTCAATTCTGGATGAAGAGTTTATGAGTAAGGTAAATCAGGTTATTGAAGAATCCTATACTGATTCAACTTTCGACATTGACACTTTTTCGTCCAAGTTATATGTGAGTCGTAGTTTGTTGTATAAAAAATTAAAGGCGTTAACAGATGTTTCTCCTAATGAGTATATCACCATATATCGTTTAAAGAAATCAATAGGATTATTAAAAAGTAAAAAGCATCAGGTTTCAGAAGTTGCTTTTATGGTAGGATTTAACGATCCAAAATACTTTAGTCGTGTGTTTAAAAAGTACTACGATTCTTCTCCATCGGCCTATGTAGAATAAGGTTAAGATTTTGAGGTGTACAAATGTTTAGTCATTTCGTATGAAATTTTATGCAATGTAGTTATAGAGCCATAATTGGGGAAGTTTAAATATCGATCTATCCTCTTAATAAAAACTTTTGTCCTCATATATATGCACAACACAGGTTACTTTTGTTTGTATCAGTTTGTGTTAAAATGGTTTTAAAGCAAAAGTAATTATTGATTATGTTATATAACCGAATGAAAATTATTCTACTTATTGCTGTTGGTATTCTTATGCAAATGTGTACGACTACCTCCAATGATAAAAATAAGGGAAATCCGTATGAGGATGACTACACTAAAATAGCATCTTTAAAAAACAGGGATAAATGGAATGGGGCAAATGTTCATGATCCAACATGTATCAAAGTGGGAGATACTTACTATTTGTATTCTACGGATGCCTATTATATTCCGCCGAATATTAATTTTAAAGACGATCCTACTGTTGAAATAGGTCATACACCTATTCGTAGTTCTAAAGATTTGGTTCATTGGAAATTTGAAGGATGGGTATTTGATGATTTTCCTGCAGAAGCATTGGAGCATGTAAAAGAAACAAATCAGGGTAAATCTCCTGATGGAATATGGGCTCCATATATTCATCAAAAGGGAGATGAATTCAGATTGTATTATTCGCTTTCTTACTTTGGATCCAATGGATCATTTATAGGTATGGCAACTTCAAAATCACCATTAGGTCCATGGGAAGATAAAGGTGAGGTAGTTAAAACTTTCCGTGAAAGTGAAATGAATGCTATTGATCCAACTGTTTTATCTGATCCCAAAACTGGAAAAGAATGGATGATCTATGGTTCTTATTTTGGAGGATTATTTTGTATGGAGTTGAATCCGGAAACTGGTCTGGCTAAAACAAAAGGTGATCAGGGAACTGTTGTGGCACGAAGAGCAGATGGAAAAACACGCGTAATTGAAGCTCCGGAGATTGTATACAATGAAGAACAAGATATGTACTATTTATTTGTTTCTTATGATTCGTTGTTCTCTTATTACAATGTCAGAGTGGGGCGTTCAAAATCACCTACAGGTCCGTTCCTTGATTATTTTGGAAATGATTTAAGTGATACAACTAACAACTATCCAATTCTTACTTATACTTACATGTTTAACAATCAGCAAGGCTGGGCAGGTAATGCGCATTGCGCTGTTATTAAAGATGAGGATAAGTATTTTGCATTTCATCAGGGACGCTTAGCTCCAATCAATCTAATGCTTCAATTGCAATGCCGTGAGGTAAAGTGGTTAAGTGATGGTTGGCCGGTTTTCTCTCCTGAAAGATATAATGTTGTTGATGAAAAATCGAATTTTATAGATTCAGATATTGAAGGTAGCTGGGAAGTTATTGAATTAAAAGATTTACTTGAGCTTTCAGACAAAGGACAAATACAAATACCAGTAGGAGAATGGAAATATACGCCTAAAGCATTTAATACCTCAAATGAAATGGTAGTATCATCTGGTAATGTAACTCTTGAAAATGACAACTATAAAATTACAGGAGTCAAAGTTAATGGAGATGCAGTTGTATTTACAGATGAAGATGGAATCGAATTTGAGGCTATGTTGTTTTCTGGATGGGATTGGGAAAATGAAAATAAAACAATATTATTTTCAGGTATTTTACCAAACGGTCATGGATTTTGGGGTAAAAAGATCATAAAGTCTACTCCATAATTAAATGTGGTAAAAATAGATGTGGATTGACATATTTAATATCCCTTTTTGGTTAATTTATAAACTTATCTCAATGAGCAAATACTATTTTTGTCATTGAGATATTTTATTATAAAAAGTTATAGACAGGAGAAAATAAACTAAAGTAATGAAGAAAATACAAATGGGATTAAGAATTATTGTTTTAGTAGCTGTAGTCATTTTTACTTTTGGCTGTTGTGAAAAAAAGATTGAATATGTAAATCCAATTGCAGCACAACGAGCAGACCCTTGGGTTTATAAAAATGATGACGGAGCTTATTATTTTATTGCAACAGCTCCTGAATATGATAGAATTGAGATAAGGAAATCAAATACTATAAATGGTATTGGTACAGCAGAACCTGTAGTTGTTTGGAAAAAACACGAAGAAGGTACTATGGGTGGTTATATCTGGGCACCCGAATTGCATAAAATTAATGGTAAATGGTATGTTTATTTTGCGGCTGGTGATGCGGATAACGTTTGGCACATACGTATGTATGTTTTATCCAACGACTCAGAAGATCCAACAACAGGTGAATGGGTTGAAGAAGGAAGAATATTCACTAAAAAAGACTCCTTTTCATTAGATGCAACTACCTTTGAAAATAATGGAGAACTATATTATATATGGGCTCAAGGTGTAAGAGAGGGTGAAAACACATCATTATTAATTTCGAAAATGGAATCTCCAACTAAGTTGAAAGGAGAAGAAGTGATTATTTGCGATCCTACTTTGGATTGGGAGAGACGTGGTTATAAAGTAAACGAAGGTCCTGCAGTGCTAAAGAAGAATGGGAAAATATTTGTAACATATTCTGCCAGTGCAACTGATGCTAATTACTGTATCGGGATGTTATGGGCAGATGAGAATGCAGATTTATTAGATCCTAAATCATGGCACAAATCACAAGAACCTGTTTTTTATACAAATAAAGAAGCAAGAAGGTTTGGTCCGGGACATAGTTGCTTTACTGTGGCTGAAGATGGCAAAACAGATGTGTTGATTTATCATGCAAGGTTTTATGAACAAATTAGAGGAAACTCTTTGTTTGACTTTAACAGGCATACCAGAGCAAGAACCATTGCCTGGGATGAAAACGGAATGCCGGATTTTAGACAAGATGACTTAGATTAAGCATTGAAAATATTAAATGAAAGCTGCATGTTAACACCATAGGTGTTAGATGCAGCTTTTCTTTTTTCTAATTAATAATGAGAGATATCTGTGTGTGTAGATATTTCGGAATTTCCAGTGCCTAAGTCGGTAATACTTAAATCGTGGATATTACAGTTTCCGGTTAGTCTGGCAAATGTTTTGAGCTCTTCAGTGCTTACCTTTAAAAAGTTTTCTATTCGCTTTGCTGAAAGGTCAATGTTGATACGTTTTCTTAGCTCTGGATCTTGCGTAGCTATTCCTACCGGACAATTTCCTGTGTTACAAATTCTATATTGCTGACATCCTCCGGCTATCATTGCTGACGTGGCAATAGCAACAGCTGTAGCTCCTAAAGCAATAGCTTTTGCAAAATCAGGTGAAACTCTAAGGCCGCCGGTTATAACAATGGCAATATCTTCCCGGTTGTGAAGTTCCAAATGTTTTTTTGCTCTGTATAAAGCAAAAAGAGTCGGAATAGAGGTGTTATCCTTAATATATTTAGTTGCAGACCCGGTTGCACCTCCTCTGCCGTCTATTGTTATAAAATCTGGATTTGCATAAATCATCTCATCCAGATCTTTCTCAATGTTACCAGCAGCAATTTTAATTCCGATTGGTTTCCCATTAGATTTATCTCTTAGCCAATCTACCTTCTTTTTTAAATCCTCCTTGTTTTTAATGTCTTTAAATGAAGATGGACTGTGAATATCTTTACCTATAGGTTTATTTCTTATTTGAGCAATTTCTTCGGTAACTTTATCACCCGGTAAATGTCCGCCCATGCCAGGTTTAACCGACTGACCAATTTTAATTTCTATGGCATCCACTTTTTTAAGGTACTCATCTGTTACGCTATATTCATTAGGGACATATTCAAAAATGTATTTATACGCATTGTTTAACTCATCATCTAAAATACCACCTTCTCCTGAGCAGATACAGGTTTTAGCTGCAGCACTTCCTTTGGCCATTGCTGTTTTAAACTCTTTAGATATCGCACCAAAAGACATATGGCTAATATAAATGGGTGTTTCAAGTATTAATGGACTTTTTGAGTTTTGGCCAATAATGGTTTGGGTAGAAACTTCATCGCTAGGGTTTAAAGGTATTTTATTAAGTTGAGCCCCTTTGATAATAATATCATCCCATGAAATAATAGGCATCTTGGTTTTCATTGGTTCAGAGATAGAATCTCCGTATTTTGCCATTTGATGAATTTCACTAAGGTGATTTTCGTTTGGCTCAGAAGATTTAGACCATTCCTTTAGATATGAATCCATAGAGATTCCTTCATCATTGTGATTTGATATAGGGGCGCTTTCGGTCGTCTCATTATCTTCTTTTTGTGCAAACATAGTTTTGTTGATGCCACATACTGGGCAACACCAGTCCTCCTCTAGTTCATCCCATAAAGTTCCTTCTGTTTCTTCATCGTATTCATATCCGCAAGCTTGACATTTGTATATAGCCATAGATTTTAAGATTTATATGATTATTTAAGACAATGATCAATTTACAATAATTGATACATATCTCATAATTGTTAAAGATGAAAAAGTTGTGGTGGTTTGGTGATCAGATAAGTTAAATAGTTGCCTGTTTTAAATGCAATACAATGGAAGAATGTTTATATAGGTAATAGAAGTAACTTTAGCTCTGATGTTGAGTAGTGTTTGAAAATGATAATAAGAATAACTCTTTAATCATCGTCGTTATCATCATTTGTAGTAAGTTTTTCACGCAAAAACTGAAGTGCACGTCGAAGTTGTGTTTGTACAGTATTTACACTTATTTCTAGCTCTTCGGCAACTTCTTTATATTTGTATCCCTCAAAATAAACCAATTTAAACACCTTACGTCGTTCTTTGGGAAGTAGATCAATGGTTTTATACATTTTTACATACTCATCAACATCATCACTATTAAATAAGTCGGTTTTAGAGTAATCTTCATTAGTTGACATTAAAACTTCTTGTCGCTTATCCTTCGATTTTAGATAATCAAGTGCCTTATTCTTTACAGATCTGAAAAGATAATAATCAAGGTTGTTTTTAACATTGGTAAAACGTTTCTTTTGCCAGAAACTAATCAAGGTTTCCTGTACAATATCTTCAGAAGAGTGTTCGTTCTGAATCATCTTATTTGCAAAAAGTACCAACGGAATATAATATGTATCAAAAAGAAGCTTGAATGCAGACTTCTCATCCTTCTTGTACATGATTAATATTTCGTTAGTTATTTGACGAGACATAAGAGCGTTGATTCTCAGCGTATAAAACCTTTCAGACTATTCTGTTTTTCGCAAATATAAAAATTAATCGTAAGAAAGAGGCAAAAAAAACAAATACGACCAAATTCAAAAAAGAGTCCATTTTAAAAATATTTTCAAAAAAAACACACCTCCTGTCACTGAAAAGTATTTTTAAATCGTCTTAGTGTTATATAAAAGGGGATGGTAAATTTTTTAATGCTGATTTTTTTTGAAATACCTCTTAAGTTAAAATGATAAACCGTAATGGTAATAGATGAAATTATAAATAAATACCTGAATAAGGAGCCTTTATCAAACGAGGAGCTTTCTATTCTTAATGAATGGAAGGCTAAGAGTGTTGAAAATGATGGTTTTTTGCAAAAAATGACTGTTTTACATGACAACAGTAAATTGAGCAGAAGGCTCAAAAAGGAATTAGATGATACTTATTTTGCAACACGTACGAAGTTAGAAAGTAGAAGATCTAACCAAAGACGTATGATGTTGTATCGTATGTCAGCTGCTTCTGTATTGTTGGTATTAGCTATAAGTTCAGTATTGTTTTTAGGGCGTAATGTAGGACCAGACAATTATCAGGGAAATATTGAGCCGGGAAGTAATCAGGCTATCCTTGAGCTTGCAGACGGAAGTAAAATAGAATTATCGCCACAAGTAAAAAATGTAGTAAAAGAAAAAGATGCTTTAATCAATATTGATAAAGGCATGGTATCATATACTGAAACAAAAAATGTTGAACCTAAGCTGGAAGATTCATTGGTTTATAATACAATTGTTATTCCAAGAAAAGGTGAGTATAAAATTGTATTAAGCGATGGAACAACAATATGGTTAAATGCAGAATCAAAACTAAAATATCCTCAAAAGTTTAAAGGCAAAGAACGAAGAGTTTTCTTGCAGGGAGAAGCTTATTTTGAAGTGTCTCACAACAAAAATATGCCATTTGTTGTTGAAACAGAAGCACAGGAATTAACAGTTTTAGGAACAAAGTTCAATATAGTAGCCTTTCCTGAAGAAAGTACAGTACAATCTACTTTAGTGTCGGGGAGTGTTAAAATTAATGTTAAAGAATCAGACAAAAAAGTATTGTTAATACCAGGTCAGCAGGCTATAGTTGATAAAGAATCGCAATTGCTAAAAGTTAACTCGGTTGATGTTACTGAAATTATAGCCTGGAAAGAAGGATTCTTCTCTTTGGAAAATGTTACTATGGATGAATTCTTAAATAGATTATCGCGATGGTACGATGTGAAATTTGTGTATGATGATGATAAAGCGAAGGAAATATCTTTTAAAGGGAGTGTTCCAAGGTATGATAATTTAATTAGTGTATTAGATATGTTGCAGGCTATTAGTCCTGTAGAATTTAAATATCAAAAAGAAGAAATTGAAGTTACAATGAAGAACTAAAAAAGAGCGGTAAGTTCTGGTAAAACCTACCGCTTAATTTTAAATAAAAACTGTTGCAACAGTAATTATAATTTAACTCGAATTACAAATGTATGAAAAATTGTTATCAAAACGACCATTTCCCGGCGCGGAAATGGACAGGGGCTTTATGGCAAAAGAATTCAAAAATAGTACAGTTAGTACTGTTCTTTTGTCTGGGATTTTTTGTAGCCACATCGGCGTATTCTCAACAAAAATTAGATGTCAAGTATGAGAATAAAACTATTGTTTCGGTCTTAAATGATCTAAAGAATCGTACTGGGATGAAAGTTACTTATATGCAAGGGCTGATTCCTGAAACTGAAAAGGTTAGTGTTACGATACCAAATGTATCAATTGAGAATATCCTGAATGAAGTACTGGTAAAAAATGGATATAGTTATCAAATTAAGGATAATGTTATTCTAATCAGTGAGGGTAAATCGTCATCAGAACAAGCACAGAACAAGCAATATACTCTAAAAGGTAGGGTGACTGATGAAAACGGAGATCCTCTTCCTGGGGTGAGTGTTGTGATTAACAAAACTATGAAAGGTGTAGCAACAGATGGTGAAGGCCGTTACGCTATGGCCGTTATGTCGGATGATGTTTTAAAATTTTCATTTATTGGTTACAAAAGCAGAACCATTCCAATTGAAGGAAAAACTAAATTGAATGTTCGATTGAAACCAACTCAGGAAAACGTTGACGAGGTAACAGTTGTAGCGTTTGGTAGTCAGAAAAAGGAAAGTGTTGTATCATCAATTACTACAGTTAAGCCTGAAACACTTAAATCTTCAAATAGTGATTTAACTTCCAGTTTTGCAGGTCGTATACCTGGTTTGGTTGCATGGCAAACAGGAGGTATGCCTGGTGCTTTAACAGAAGATGAAATGAGCACTAAATTTTACATTCGTGGTATTACCTCGTTTGGAGAGAATGCGAACACAGATCCTTTAATCCTGTTGGATAACGTTGAAGTTTCAAAGTTGGATTTGGCGCGTATTGATCCAGAGGATATCGAAAGTTTTAGTGTGATGAAAGACGCTTCTGCTACAGCGATGTATGGAGCTCGCGGTGCCAATGGAGTTATCCTTGTTACAACCAAAAAAGGTCGTGAGGGACAAGTTTATACATCTGTTCGTTATGAGGCAATTACATCTATGCCTACTCGCGAAATTGATGTGGTTGACCCGGTTACTTATATGAAAGCTTACAATGAAGCATTAACAGGTCGTGATCCTTTGGCTACACCATTGTATACTTCTGAAAAAATTAACAACACAGGTAGTGGTAGATATCCTTCATATGTGTATCCAGCAAATGATTGGTATAACTTGTTGTTTAAAGATGCATCTGTTAACCACCATATGGGACTTAACATTCGTGGTGGATCAAAAATTATCCAGTATTATGCTTCTTTAAATTATAGCATGGACCACGGTATGTTGGAGACTGATAGATTAAATCAGTTTGATGTAAACATCCGTAATAATACCACTGCATTACGTATAAATCTGAATATTGATCTTACACCAACAGCTAAGTTGGTTGTAAACTCAACTACTACTCAGGATAAATATCACGGTCCACAGGCTGATGTAGGTCAAGCCTATCGTTTGGCTTTTAATGCAAGTCCTGTTGATTATGCAGCAGTGTACCCAGCTGATGAATTTCATGACTGGCCACATATTCGCTTTGGAGGTTTGACTGTAAATACAAGTAATCCATATGCTCAAATTCAGAAAGGTTATCAGGAGCGTAGTCGTTTTTCTACGATTAATCGTCTGGAGTATATTCAAAATATGTCTGCGATAATCAAAGGATTGGAGTTAAGAGCAAATGGTTCGTTATATCAGGAAGGTTACTATCAAAATATATTTTCAACTGATGAGTATTTGTATCGTTTATTGGATTATAATTATCAAACCGGTGAACATACGCTACAGCAAGTAAAAGAGGGTAATCGTTCTCTTGAATTACAAAATGCTTCAAATAACTCTGCTGGTGCTACTCGTATTTCAGGAGAATTCAGATTATTACATACAGCTGCATGGAAAGAACATACAACCAGTTATACAGCAGTATATCAAATGCAGCAAGCAACAAATTCTCGACCTGTTTCACTATTGGATGCAATTCCTGCTCGAAATATGGGATTGTCTATGCGTATGGCATACGGATATAAAGAACGTTATTATGCCGAAGCTAGTTTTGGATACAATGGATCAGAGCGTTTTGCAAAAGACAATCGTTTTGGATTCTTTCCGGCAGCAGGTTTAGGATGGGTCGTTTCTAAAGAACCATTTATGTTACCCGTGTCAAATTGGTTAACATACATGAAACTTAGACTTTCGTATGGTAAAGTAGGTAACGATGGTATTGGAAATGCAGGTGTTGGATCTGCAACAGGTACGAGCAATTCCAGATTCGTTTACTTACCAAATATCTCCATTAACTCTCAGGATCGTTATAGTATTTCTGCTTATAAAAACCCTGAAGTAACCTGGGAAATCGCAGAACAAGTAAACTTTGGACTTGATTTTAAACTATGGGATGGATTATTTGATGTAAATGTAGATGCTTATCAGGAAGTACGTCATAACATTCTTTCGCAACGTATGGCTGTTCCGGCTACAATAGGGTTGGGCTTATTCCCACTTGATAATATTGGAGAAGTAAAATCTAGAGGTGTTGATTTTCAAGGAAAAATACAGCATGCTTTCAACGAGAATTTATGGTTTATTTTAAACGGAACTGTTACTTATAATAAAGCAACCTTTAAAACAATAGAGGAGGCAATGGATAAACCAAAATGGCAACAGCGTGTAGGTCATGATATTTCTCAACAAGTTGGATATATTGCCGAAGGCTTATTCCAAACACAGGAAGAGATTGACAATGCACCTACTCAATCGGGAGATGTGATGCCAGGAGATATTCGTTACAGAGATATTAATAATGATGGAATAATTGATGTTAACGATGCGACTCATATTGGATTTCCAACCACACCTCGTTTGATTTATGGATTGAGTGGTGTTGTAAATTACAAAGGAGTTGAGTTTAACTTTTCATTTCAAGGATCCGGACAACGATCAATGTTTCTTGATCCATCCAGATTATCTCCTTTTGTAAATGATCATGCCTTACTTAAAGAAATATATGATGATCACTGGACGCCTGATAATATGCAGAGCAAGCCATTCTGGCCTAGATTATCTACTTATGGATTAACTTATCATAATAAGGAAGAAGAATCGTATGCTAATCAAGAAAATCCTCGTTATTCAACTTACTTTATGCGTGAAGTTAGTTTTATTCGTTGCCGTTCTCTGGAGTTAGCCTATAATCTTCCTGAAAAGTTGTACAAGAAATTACAAATGAAAAGGTTGAAATTATATGTTAGAGCAAACAATCCTTTCATCATTACAAACTTCAAACTTTGGGATCCTGAGTTAGGTAGTGACGGATTTAATTATCCTATTCAGAAAACTTATTCAATTGGTGCAAACATCAGTTTTTAAAAACATTTGATTATGAATTTGAAAAAATTATTATTAAGCATTGCGGGAGTAATACTTTTACTTCCATCATGTGATAGCTACCTTGATCAAGTGCCGGATGAGGATATATTAAGTGTTCCGGTTATTTTTGAAACAAGGGATGGTGCTGAGCGTTGGATGAAAGACGTGTATGAAGGTGTTCCTACATTATATGGAGGAGAATTTAATGATCCCGGATTATTAGGAGGTGATGAATATGTAGCAGGTCAATACGGTAGGGTAAATACCAATTTATCCATGTTTTATATCGGTGATGGTCAGCAATCTGCAGTTCAACCATACGGAGATATTTGGCGTTTTAATGGTTTATACAATAATATACGTTTCTGTAATACATTTCTGGAGCATATAAATGAAGTATATAATTTGCGACCGGGTGAGTTAAAAGTGTGGACAGCAGAAGCAAAAGCTGTAAAAGCATTTTATTATTTTGAGTTGATTAAACGATATGGACCTATAGTGTTAATGCCTGAAAACGTTGATGTATGGGCTCCACTTGAAGAAATGAAAACAAAACGTAGTCACGTTGATTCTTGTTTTAACAGAACAATTACGCTGTTAGAAGAAGCAATACCAGATCTTTTGGTTATGGCAGAGAAAGATCCGGAACGTTACGAGTATTTTTCTAAGGAAGGAGCTATCGCTTTAAAAGCAAAAGTGTTGCTTTATCAGGCTTCTCCATTATTTAATGGTAACTCTTTTTATCGCGATTTTAAAAATAGTGAAGGAGAACTGCTTTTTGATCCGGAGTATAATGAAGAAAAATGGAGAATTGCAGCAGAGGCTGCAGATGAAGCTGTTCGAATTTGTGAAGAAAATGGCTATCATTTAATTTCAGGTTCAGTAGATGCACTTTCTCCTCTTTTAAATACGATGCGTGATATTGAATTGTCAACCTGGGCTCCAAATTACCAATCTTCAGAAGCGTTAGTGCTTATTCCTTCAGGAAACAGGTTGTTTCAGCATACCTTACCATCTGTAGGTACCAACACAAGTAACAGATTCTATGATGCTACTGTATATGGCGATTTGGGAACTAGTATTCAAATGGTAGAACGATTTTATACTAAAAATGGATTACCATTAACTGAAGATAATACCTGGGACTATGAACGTAGATATAGTATGGGACGTGAGCGTAACAATTATTATAACAATGTAGTAAACCTTGATAATGATGTATTGGTTCTTCATTTAAACAGAGAGCCTCGTTTTTATGCAAATATTGCTGGTCAGGGAACCTACTGGCAAAGAGGGGCTGGTACGTATTATAATTTATTAATGGAAACATACAGGGGTGAACCTGTTGGTATTAAACAAAGTCAACTTGAATCTAATGCTCCTCAAAACCTTACCGGGTACTGGGTGAAGAAGGGTAGTAGAACTGAAGTTCCAACCAATGGTTATTCAACTCAGATTAACTCAAGTATTGGGTATATTCGTCCGAATGTGGCATTGCGTTTAGCTGAATTGTATTTAATACAGGCTGAGGCTTGGAATGAATATGAAGGACCAAATGGCGTGCATAAGGAGGAGATTTTAGGTGCTTTAGATAAAGTAAGAGAACGTGCTGGCATCCCTTCTGTTGAAGAATCCTGGACTCAATATGCAAAGAATCCGGATAAGATTACAACAAAACAAGGTATGCGTGAGATTATTCATCAGGAAAGAACGATAGAATTGTCTTTTGAAGGACAACGTTTTTGGGATTTACGTAGATGGAAAACTGCTCATCAGGAATTAAATCAAAAGCCTACAGGTTGGAATGTGCTGGGAAGAGATGCAAGAGAGTATTTCAATAATTTTGAAGGTCCTCAAGTTGTATGGGATAAGGCTGAATTTTTATCTCCAAGAGATTATTTATTCCCAATTCGAAGTGAAGAGGTTATGATTTCGGGAAATGTGCAAAACCCAGAATGGTAATCACTGTACATTAAGAATCAAAATGCCCAAGAAATCTAATCTTTAGTTTCTTAAACAGCAGGATGATCAAATTAATTTGATCATCCAATCTGGGCGTTGCAAAAATAAAACACATGAAAAAATTAATAATATTACTATTGGTTATTACAGGCTTTTATGCTTGTAATAAAGATGAAGATAGTTTTCTGGATGTATCAATAAACCAGGATAGTATCAGTTTTGAGCCAATTGAGGGTGGTGCAATTATGCGCTATACTGTTAGTGATACCCGTATATATCGTATCAAGGCTCAATATAGTGATCAGTATGGAAATTCAGTTGTGAAGCTAGCAAGTTTTGCCAACGATTCTTTATTGTTAACTGGGTTCAACGCTCCGCAGGAAAATGTGGCAGTAAATGTATCATACATGGATGAGAATGATAATGAATCTGAGCCAACACAATATTCTTTCAGCACAAAGGCTTCAGCTGTTTATTCATTCTTTGATGAAGTTGAAGTAGAGCCTTTTTGGGATGGTTTTGTAGTAAGATATGATGCTCCCGAATATGTAAGTGGTTTTGCAAATGTATTTTTTAGAGGTATAAACCCTTTAACACATGAAGAGGATGATATTTTATTGGAAACTTTTCCGATAAAAGCTGGAGGAGAAACTCGTTTTTATTCGCTTGATGATTCTCAAAAAAGTGATTATAATACTGTGTTTATCACTACCGAAGATTATAAGCAGGAAGTAGCCCGAACTCAAACATGGGAAAGTGTTGAAGCCTATAGTCGTATTTTGGTTGATAATAGCAATTTCTCGTTGATTGATCCATTTAATCTTTCTGTTGAGGATAATAATGATGACAATATAGATATGCCTGTTCGTTTTGGCATTGAATATTTATTTGACGGAGATATTAAAGGCCGTCAGCGTCTTGAACATTTTCGTTCAGGGTGGACTCCACCTCAATATACTTTTATTGCAGGACCAAGGGCAATGCAGAATTTAGATGACGATCAAATGTATTTTGTTCTTGATATTAAAGAACCAAATATTGTGGGCGAATTAAGATTCTATTCTATGCTTGATCATGGTACAATGCCTTCGCCTTCGTTATATAATTACAAATATCATACAAGAACACCTTGTAAAATGACCATTTATGCATGTAACGATTATGTAGAAACGACGGATCCCAAAGCTGAATCAGGAAGCTGGAAAGAAGTAGGATCCTTTGATAGAGATCCTAACGAAGGACAAGCTGATCGTTGGTACGTGGTTCCTGAAACAGGTTATATTTACGATATTCAAACGATCTCTGCAATGGAGTCTGCGGATCCTGCATATATGTCTATTCCTATTGAGTTTGACGGTAATACTTACAGATATTTCAAAATTGAAGTGGAAGATACTTATAATGATGAGTGGTCTCCTGATTATTACAACAATAATGATGGATACGTTTCATTCCATGAGATTGAAGTATATGCTAAAAAGAATTAATTATGAAGAGATTACTATTATATATACTATTACCCGTACTTGCTGCGGGTATCTTTACTGGTTGTGAAAACCTGGAAGATACATATTCTGATTATTCAGGAGATGGTCCAATTCGTTATCTGGCTAAATGTGTTAATCTGCAGGCTAATGCAAAATGGGAATCTGTTGAGTTAACATGGGAAAATAATAATGACCTTAACAGAGATTCAATTTATATTGAATGGCAGGATGATTCGTCCACAAGAGATACGCTTATTGATAAAAATAGTACAAGTTGCATAATTAATGACTTGGGAAATTTTGATTACTTCTTTTCTGTAAGTTCAGTAAGTTTCGATGATGAAAATAATATTGATGGTAAATCATTGGAAACAACTATTTACTCTCGACCATTTTCACTTGAACATGAGTCATTATCTACGTTTACACATGTAGTTATCAAGCAGTTTAAAGTTGGTGACAATAATCTGTTTTTATTTTTTGATAACTGGAAAAATAATCTGTTAACTGCTGAAATAGGTTACTATAAAAGTGGAGAAACTGACGAAACTCGTATTCAGCTTGAAAAAGTAAATCTGGGAACAGAAAGCAATCCGGACTTTTGGCCAAATGGTCAAAAGGAGATGCTTCTTGAAAATGTAGATCTTACTAAAGATATAATGATTTACAGAACTGGTAGTGTGGATGCAATTGACGATCCAGAGTTTAAAGTTGTTTTTCCTGATATTAAACTGAATCTTAATGTGATGGTGTTTAACAGTGATTTTGCAACTCAGGTTCAGGATTATTTAAATGTAAGTCAATTAACACCAAGTATTGTTGAAAGTGTTGAGGTATTGGAGTTTGATCAAAATATTGCATCAATGGAAGATATCTTGTATTTCCCTAATTTAAAGGAAATATACTTTGGTAAAAACAGATACATGACCTCAACTTATGCTTACTATTTTTCAGAACAATCAGTTTTGTCAGAAAAGGAACGTAGTTTGGCGGCGTTAAATATTGCGCATGATTATCTTCAGGTTGATGTACACCAATATAACTCACATTATTTTGCTTCATATGAGGCTCCTATGTGGTTTATGCAAGAAGGAAATCCTGTTGTGCCAGAATTAAACTTATTAGAGAATACAGCATCATGGTCATATACTGTAACTCCATCAGATGAGGCAGGATATGATTCTCAGTTGGGAAATCTATTCGATAATCAGTCTTATACAGATTGGACTCCTCTTCGAATTTCAAGTATTCGTGTTCATGCTATCGAAATTGACATGAAAGAAGATGTTGATATCAGAGGATTTAAAATTGTACAGTCATCTTCATTGGGTTATTATAATATGTTAATTCCTAACATGATCGAAATTGAAATAGCTAGTGATGGTGGAGAATGGCATCAGGCCACTTACCAGGAAGAAGTGCCTCTTGGTGATAGCGATGGTGAAATCACTCTTGTTTACTTAAATAACCAAAAGCAAACAGAAAAAGCCAGAAGAATCAGATTCTATATAACCGACAAGGACTATTATTCTAGTTCATATGGTACAGCACTTGCTGATTTTATGGTGATACAATAATTTTTACGTACGGGATCAGTTATTAAGATCCCGTACCTTTTTTAATTCATTGCTGAAATATGATTAAAACAACGATATACAGACTTCAGTTTATATTCATCCTTTTTACTCTTGTCGCTTCATACGCAACAGCTCAAAATCAAAGTATCAACTTTGAAGAAACCACATCGTGGAAGAAGATTGTAAAAAAAGCAAAAGAGGAAAATAGATTAATATTTGTGGATTGTTATGCCGACTGGTGTGGTCCTTGTAAAAAACTAGCTGCTGAAGTGTTTACACAAGATAAGGTGGCCGATTTTTTTAATGCTAACTTTGTTAATGTCAGTTATAATGTAGAAAAAAACGAAGATGCAAAAAGACTGGCACAAATATGGGAAGTAAGCGCATTACCTACATTAATGTTTATCGATCCGGAAACAGAACAGCCTGTGCATAAACTTGTTGGAGCAGGTGATGCCGAGTGGCTTATGGCTGCCGGAAAAAATGCTTTAGATCCTGAAAAAAGACTGGCTGCGATGCTTGCTCGTTATGAGGAGGGAGATAGAAATCCTGCTTTTATGATTAAGCTTGTAACCATGCTTCATTCATCAGGCATGAATGAAGAGCTTGAAAAGATAACAAAAGAATTTTTGAATGGTCTTAATGTTGATCAGTTGGCTACACCTGTAGTTTGGACACTGATTTTGCAATATGAAAACGATCCTTTATCAAAAACATTATTGACTGTTAGAGATAATATTGAAAGATTTTATGCCTTACCAGGTCAAAATCAAAAAGAATTGGTGGACACAAAATTAGCTAGTGCAGTTTTAGATAAAGCAATGCAATATGCCACGAATCCGAATCTTGCTGCATACGACAAGAAATCGTACGATGATTTTGTTGATTATTTGGTTACAGCTCAGGATCCTGGTAAAAGTATGGCAGCTGTTTGGTTAAATACTTCTATTTTATCTCGTCAGGGAGATTGGAAACAAATGTTAGAAGTAATGAAAGCGGTAAAAGATGAGCAAATTTTACCTGCACAGATATACGGTAACTATTTCTTATTCTTCATGCAGTCATTGGCCAAAATGGAAGATAAAGCAGCTGTGGATGGTGGCGTAAAATGGATAGAAGAATTAATAGCAGAGGTTGTTGGCGAAGACTTGTCTTCATACTATATTCGTACTACCTTATATGGTGCAGAAGCTGAACTTTATCAAGCTGCAGAAAAATATGGAAAGGCTCAAAAAGCCAGAAAAGAAATGGAAAAGTATGTAGAACTTATTAAGGAAGCTACTGCAAATAATCAGTAATAAATTCAGTTACTGTTTATGCGTGGTTGAAGCTATGTATTTTTATAATCTTAAAAAAATTCCGGTAACCAATTGACAAAACGTCTTTTGGTTTAGGAATTATAAAGTAAACGAACCAATTTATTTAAACTTCAATAGTATTCTATAACAGCTTGTGTCTGCTATAGGAGTTATATGCTAGTGCCTTATTGTTAATCTCTAAGTGCGTAACTTTATCGTTGTTTACTTCTGTATCTAATGGATGTAATCTTCCCGAGCGATAACAAGTCGCCTTTATTTATGCGTCTTGTATTAGAGTTTTCTGCCTGGATTTTATGTTTTATGAATATGCTCTTTATGCTAAATGAGCTAATCCCCAAAAATATTTATAGAAGTTATGAAAAAATATTTCTTACTAATTGTAATGGCAGTTTTTGTTTTCTCAAAAGCTTTTTCGCAGAGTAATAAATATACAGAACTGCAATACAGTAATAGCAATGGAGTTCCTGTTGTTGAAGTAGTTATTAATGATAATACATATCATTTTATGCTCGACACAGGTACAGGAATGTCTTGTGTATCCGATAAATTGGTAAATGCAGAAAAGCTTGACTATTCGCAGTCGCAAAAGTCAATGCAAGGATTGGGATATAACTTATTTGTGGCTACCATTCCGCAAATGGAGATCGGTAGTATTGAAACAAGTAATGTTCAGGGTATAGTAATGAGTGCTGATAATGTGATATTGGCAACCTTAGGTGTAGATGGTATTATTGGAGCAGACATTCTGATGCAGTATGTAGTGACTTTTAATGCTGTAAAAAAAATAATTGTGTTATCAGATATTGCCGACGAAGCAATCACTGATTGGCAGACTTTGAAATTATGGAATAATGCTCCGATTTTTGATATTAAAATACAAGGAAAAGATGAGCTTTATGATGTTCCTGCACTGTTCGATAGTGGTAATGGAACAGGAGCGCTTACGCTTCCTTCAGTAGAGGGATTTGAACAATGGTCAGGAGCCGGTATTATCTCAGCTGTTACAGAAGGCAGAGGAGCAGTTGGCTCTATGGTTGGAGGTTTAGCTAAGTATGATAAAATATACCGTGGTAAGCTCAGCGATTTACATATTGGCGGGGTAATTTTTAATAGTTTGCCTGTTATGACTGGCGGAGTTGGTTATTTGCAACTTTGTTTTAAGATGACTGATCTGGGCCAAATAATTATAGATTATCCTAATAAGCGATACAAATTCGTACCCTTTGAAAATAGTACTGTTTGGCAAAGTGATAACCGTACAGTCATGACTGGTTCTGATAATGGTAAATTACGTATTGCCGCAGTTTGGGGAGATAAAGCGAGAGCAGAGCTCGAACCCGGTTATATTATTACCACAATTGGCGATAATGAATTAAATGATTCAATAGAAAGCTTAACGAATATAGATGAACTGATACATGAATATGAGGCAGAGAATGCTGTGATAACAGTACAGGATAAGTTGGGTTCGCTTAAAAAACTACCAGCTTCACTATTCCTGGCTCAATAACGAATAATGTTTACAAAAAAGATATTTTGAAATGGTATTTAAACGAATTATTATAGCTGTATGTATGTTGCTTTTTGTTTATAGTTGGGGAGGTGCTCAACAATTAAACATGGCAAGTACACTTCCTATGGATTCAACAGTCAGAATCGGGAAACTTGATAATGGTTTGACTTATTATCTAAGACATAATGGTAGTCCGGCTAATATGGCCGACTTCTATATCCTTTATAATGTTGGATCAATACAGGAAACAGATACGCAAACAGGTCTTGCTCACTTTTTAGAGCATATGGCTTTTAACGGAACTAAAAATTTTCCGGGTAATAGTATGATTAACTGGCTTGAAAAAACAGGTCTTCAGTTTGGTACTAATGTAAATGGTGCAACAGGTATGGAAATGACTTATTATAATTTAACTCAGGTTCCATTAAAGCGCCAATCAATCATAGATTCCACATTACTTATTCTTCACGATTGGTCTCATTTTCTATCACTTGATGACTCTGAAATTAATAAAGAACGAGGAGTTATTATTGAGGAACGTCGTCAGCGCAATGATGCTACTTTTCGTTTAGGCAGAAAAGCAGCCCCATATATTTATAATAAATCAAGATATGCAGATCGCGATATGATCGGTAGCGAAGAGTTTTTGAAAACTTTTTCAGGAGATTCTCTTCGTAGTTATTATGATCGATGGTATCGTCCCGATTTACAGGCTATTATTGTTGTTGGAGATATTGATGTAGATGAGGTGGAGCTAAAAATCAAAGATTTAATGGCTGATATCCCTACGCCTGTTAATCCTGAACCTAAAGAAAAAATTGATATTCCGGAGAATGATCAACCTCTTGTTACAGTTATTTCAGATCCTGAAATAAATAGTACAACCGCTTCTTTGTATATCAAAAGAAAAGCAATACCTGCAGAATACAATGATAAACTTGGTGTGTTTAACATGAATTTACAAATGAATGCGGCTATAGCTATGGCTAACATTCGTTTAGGAGATATTGCAAGCACAAGTTCAGCTTTTAAAAGTGTGCAGGTATTAAATGTGCCACTTACTTTAAATGATCAGGTTATCAGCTTACAGGTTACCATGCCAAATGATGATATTCAGAATCGCTATAAAGCTGCTTACGAAGAATTAGAAAGGCTGCGTCGATATGGTTTTACAGAATCAGAATTTGAGTTTTTAAAAACAAGTTTACTGCGAAGTGCCAAATATTTTTACGAGAATAGCAACAGAAGAGATAATGGTAGCTTAATTTGGGAGTGTATCAATAACTACACAAAAAATCAACCAATTTTAACTCCGGAGTACCAGTGGAAGTTAACAGAGTACTTTGTTTCAAAAATGCAATTGGAAGATGTTAATAAATTATTCAGCACCTTGTTAACTGCATCCAACAATGTATTAATTGTTATGGTACCTGAAAATGACTATATACAATACCCTTCCGAAGAAGAAATGGTAAATGTAATGGCACAAGTAAGGACCGGAGAATTAGAACCTTACAAGGAAGAGATCATTGATAAACCACTTTTACCAGAAGCACAAAATATTAAACGAGGTAAAGTTGTAAAAACTGAAAAGGGTGAATACGGGTCAACCGTTTGGACACTTAATAATGGTATAAAGGTTATGGTTAAACCAACAACTTATAGTCCAAGTCAGATTGAAATGAGTGCATCAGCCAGTGGTGGTTTATCCATAGTGGATGATAAAGATTATTTTTCTGCATCTACATTAATACCTCTAATTAGCAGGTCAGGTGTAGGAGAATTTAATATCAATGAACTGAAAAAGGTTATTGGAACCAGAGTAGCATCTGTATCTCCATCCATTGGTCGTTTTTCAAGCGAATTAAATGGTAGTGCTGCAAAATCAGATTTGGAAACATTAATGCAGTTAACTTATCTATACTTTACAAAACCTCGATTTGTAAAAGAAGATTTTGACAATATGATCATGAGAAATCGTGCAAATCTGTCAAATAAGAAAGGTTCTGCAGATATGACTTTTCTTGAAAAAATGAATGTAGCTATTTATGGTGATGAGAATAATGTTAGAACTCAGGCTCCATCAATAGATGCCTTAGAACAAATTAGATTTAAAAGAATGCAGGCATTATACAACCAATTCTTTTGTGATGCTGCAGGAAACTATACATTTTATTTTCTGGGAGATATTGATATCAATGTTCTTAAACCTATGGTTGAAAAATATTTGGGTTCATTGAATGCCGGAAAACAAAAATTGGCTTGGCGCGATGATAAGGTAAGAACCAATGAGGGTCCTGTTGAGAAGCGTTTTGAGTACCCAATGGAAACACCTCAAAGTACCGTATGCTATAATTATTCGGGTTCTATCAAATATAACCAGGAAAATACAATGTTAATGGCTATGTTATCTTCTTGTTTGCAAACCCGATATTTAAAATCTATCCGTGAAGATAAAGGAGGATCATATGGGGTTTCTGTAAATGGAGATTTATCTCGTCAACCAATTGAAGGTTACAATCTTTCCGTTTCTTTTAAAACAAATCCGGCTATGGTTGATGAATTGGTTCAGATTGTGGAGGATGAATTAAAAGATATTGCAGAGAATGGACCAAATAAAGTGGATATGGATAAGGTTTTATCTTTCTGGAAGAAAACACGCCCGGATGGAATGAAAAATAACGGAGCATGGCTTACATTAATGAAAACTTACAATGATTGGGGTGAGGATTGGAATAATGATTTTGATCAATTCCTAAAGAAAATTACACCTAAAAAAGTTCAGAAATTAGCCAGGCAAATAGTGAATGATAATAATGTGGCCAAGATTATTATGGATCCGGCTAAATAATAGCATTACAGCAAATATATACTGCAAAATACTTCCATAGTTTGTTAATTCAAATTAGGCTCTCCGGATATTCCGGAGGGTTTAATTTAAAATTTAGGTTAATAATAAAATTATATAAAAAACAACTACTCCGCTTAGAAGCAAATAGATTAAAGGTTTAGTTGAGTGAGTAAGGGCAGATCAGGGGGAAAACGATCTGCCCTTTTTGTATCTGCTTTTTTTAATAATTGGTTCGTAAATTTTGATCAGAATACCTTCCTCCATTATGCAATCTACATTAATTCTATATTTAGTATGACACAATTAAATAGAATTGGTGTTGTAAGTTGACTTTAAATAGTAAAAAATGTAACGATGTGTTGAATCGAAATGTATGCTAGTATGGTTAAATAAGGAGCTTCTGCCATATTACGTTATACCTGCAATTGAATTTTAAGGGATTATCTTCGAAGTTTCTTCGGACTTTCTTCGGTTTTTCTTCGGTTAAAACCGGATTTATTCCGTCGTAAATACATTCATATTTACTATAAATTATATTTCAAATCGCATTCTGTTCTATTGTTGGTTGCTGCCTGGAGTGTACCAATTGTTTATAAAGAGCATAACGATTGAAATCGAAGGTAGAGTATGTTAATGGTTTGAGAGGTGTATATGGAAAGATTCTGTATAAAACAAAAAAAGCTTGAAATCTTATGATTTCAAGCTTTTTCTTTGTTGTCCCACCAGGGCTCGAACCTGGACTCTTCTGAACCAAAATCAGACGTGTTGCCAATTACACCATGGGACAATCCTCATGTCTTTCTTTTTGAAAGCGATGCAAAAGTAGATCTTTTTTTGATTCGTGCAAAATATTTCTGCAACTTTTTTTATGAAAATATACCTGATTTTATTGGTGTTTATTTTAATGTTAAGATATTCAGTAGAATAAATGTTGATTTTTTTAAAAAGTAAATTAAAATAGATATGATACTTTTTCTTCTCAAACAAGAAATGGATCATCCACAAGTTTTCTTGTACTGAATTTTTTGATACCATGAAGTTAAAATAGGGTTAAATACAAAACTAACTATGTGCTTTAAAAAAGGGTTTAATAAAAATTACTTATTTTTGGCATCGTGGAAAAAACAGGGTTTACTCAAGTTAGTATACAAACCTCATATAAACAGAGAATTATAATATTATATTATGAGAAATAATTATAAACTACTCAATAATGTATTTGGATGGTTGTCATTTTTTATCGCTGCGGTAACTTATACAATGACCATTGAACCTACGGCCAGCTTCTGGGACTGTGGAGAATTTATTTCAACCGCATATAAATTATTGGTAGGACACCCTCCTGGTGCTCCTTTTTTCATGATAATAGGAAGGTTCTTTTCTTTATTTGCACCTGATGGCGGATCTGTAGCTGTAATGATTAATATAATGAGTGCCCTTTCAAGTGCATTTACAATTATGTTCTTGTTTTGGACCATTACACACTTAGCTACCAAAATTTTCATGAATGAAAAAGCTGAAGAGTGGAGAGCATGGGCTGTAATAGGAGCTGGTTTTGTGGGAGCTTTAGCTTATACATTTTCTGATACATTTTGGTTTTCTGCTGTTGAAGGTGAAGTTTATGCCATGTCGTCGCTGTTTACAGCTATGGTATTTTGGGCCATTTTAAAATGGGAAAATGTAGCTGATGAGCCTTATGCTAACCGATGGTTGATATTAATAGCTTACTTAATGGGGCTTTCAATTGGAGTTCACTTATTAAACTTGTTAGCCATTCCTGCAATTGTGTTGGTATACTACTTTAAGAAATTTGAAGTAAATCGAAATGGTTTAATAGCAGCATTAGGTATTTCTGCAGTTATATTGTTAGGAATATTATATGGAATTATTCCTTACACAGTAAAAATAGCCAGTTGGTTCGAACTTTTATTTGTGAATGATTTTGGAATGCCATTTAATTCAGGTGTTGCTGTATACTTTTTGTTATTGTTTGCCGGAATTATTTTTGGAATTTGGTACACACATAAACATCAAAAAGTTATTTTAAATACAATTATCTTAGGTGTTACGGTAATTTTAATTGGTTACTCATCCTTTGCAATGATTGTAATCCGATCTTCTGCAAATCCAACGATGGATCAGAACTCGCCAGAAGATGTATTCTCGATGATGGGTTACCTGAATCGTGAGCAATATGGCGACAGACCATTGTTTTATGGTGAATATTATAACTCTGAAATAGACTTTAAAGCCTCGCAGGAGAAGCAAGGTGATCCAATCAGAATTAAGAAAGATGGAAAATATAAAACCGTTGATCATAAACCTGAGTATGTGTTTAATGGCAAAACATTAACTATTTTCCCTAGAATGTATAGTCGTGATGGCAGACATATAGAGCAGTATAAGAGCTGGGCTGGTCCATCTAAAGGAAAAGATGTTCAGGTTGTAGATCAGGAAACTGGCGAAACAAAAACAATTACTTTGCCTACTTTGGGCGATAATCTTGCTTTCTTCCTTAGGTATCAGGTAGGTTATATGTACTTCAGGTATTTTATGTGGAATTTTGCCGGAAGACAAAATGATATACAAGGTAATGGAGAGGTAACAAAAGGAAACTGGATTAGTGGTATTCCGTTTATTGATAATGCACGTTTAGGTGATCAATCTAAATTACCTGATACATATAAAAACAACAAAGGCAGAAACAAATACTATTTCCTTCCTCTTATTTTAGGTTTACTAGGATTGTTATTCCAATATCAGTCAGGTAAAAAAGGAAAAGAAGGTTTCTGGATTGTGATGTTGTTATTTTTCTTAACAGGTTTGGCTATTGTATTGTATCTAAATCAAACACCACTTCAGCCACGTGAGCGTGATTATGCATATGCGGGTTCGTTTTATGCATTTGCAATTTGGATTGGATTAGGTGTACTGGCCATTGTTGATACGCTTAATAAATTTATGTCTGGTAAAGGAGCTGCTGTAGGAGCAACCGTTTTATGTTTGCTTGGTGTTCCTGTATTAATGGCTTCTCAAACCTGGGATGATCATGACCGATCACATCGTAATGTAGCCAGGGATTTGGCCTTTAATTATCTGGATACCTGTGATGAAGATGCCATTATATTTACCAATGGTGATAATGACACTTTCCCTCTTTGGTATGCTCAGGAGGTAGAAGGTTATAGATTAGATGTGAGGGTTTGTAACTTAAGTTATTTACAAACAGATTGGTACATTGATCAAATGAAGCGTAAGGCTTATGATTCAGATCCGTTACCATTTTCATTAGAACATGATCAATATGTTACGGGTACCAGAGATGTAGCCCATGTTGTAGAGCTTATTGATGATAGAGTTGATTTAAAAGAAGCAATTAACTTCCTTGCTAGTGATAATCCAAAAACAAAACAGATTCCTGGTTATAAGGGAACATTTGAGTTCTTGCCGGCAAAACGCTTTAAGGTGCCTGTTGATAGTTTACAAATGATTCAGACAGGTGTTGTAAGTAAAGATGCTGCAGACTTAATTGTACCTCAGGTAAATATCGATATCAACAAGCCAAGGGTATTGAAAAATGAAATCATGATTCTTGATTTACTAGCCAATAACGATTGGAAACGACCAATCTATTTTGCAGTAACTGTTGGTCGTGATAATTACGCTAGTCTTGAGGATTATTTCCAATTAGAAGGTTTTGCATACAAGGTTGTTCCAATCAGAACTAAAAATAGCGATGGTCAGATTGGTAGAGTGGATACTGAAAAGATGTATGATAAGTTCATGCATAAATTCCGTTGGGGAGGATTTGATGATCCGAGAGTATATTTAGATGAGAATCATCAGCGAATGGCAATGAATATTCGAAATAACATGTCTCGTTTGGCTACGTCGCTTATTGATGAAGGAAAAATGGATAAAGCCGTTGATATTTTAGATATGGCTTTAACTAAGCTTCCTGTTGACAAAGTACCACATAATTATTTCTCAATATTCCTTGCTGAAGGTTATTATAAAGCGGATCAAAGAGCTAAAGCCGAAGAGATCTTAAAAGATTTTGGAGCGCAAACTTTACAAGAAATGAAGTTTTATTCATCTCTGGATGCTTCAAAATTAAATACCGTAAGTGGAGATGCAAATAACAGTTATTTGCTTTATGGTGAAATTGTTAAAATGGCGTCGCAATACAGTAGCGAGAAATTAAGAGAAGATTTGAATGCTAAATTAACAGAGCTTCCAATTGGAACTTTACCTGAAAATATATTGAGTATCTTCCTGGCTGAAGGTTATTATATCAAAGGTGATAATCAGGTTGCAGACCAGATTATTGAGGGAATGTATAATTCAGCAAGCCAAATCATCGCATATTATAATCAAATTCCTGCTAAACAAAGAGGTGACTTTGATTATCAATATCGTCAGGGCTTAATTTATATGATGGAGATTCAAAAAATATTAGATAAATATGATAGAGATGAATTATCTGCAAAACTTAACGGTGACGCTGATGGTGCAGAAATGAAGTTTTTATCGAAGTAAGGTTTCAGAATCAAAAATTGGAATGCTGGTTGAATTTTAAAGTGTAGGAGAAATATTTATGGGACTAATGATACAACCATCGTTCCTTTTATCTGGTATTTTTAAAGGTGCCACATGGTCTGAAAAAACAGATAAAAAAGAAGTGTTTGTTACATTTGATGATGGACCGATACCTGAGGTTACGCCTTGGGTATTAGATGAGGCTGATAAATGGAATGCCAAGCTAACATTCTTTTGTGTTGGAGAGAATGTGTTTAAGCATCCTGATGTTTATGAGGAAGTATTAAGAAGAGGTCATGCAGTAGGAAATCATACTTACAATCATATTAAAGCCTGGTCGTATAATAAAAAGGATTATTTTGATAATATAGAAAAGGCGGCACAGTTAATCGATTCAAAGTTATTTCGTCCACCGCATGGAATGTTGTACCCATCGTACATTAAGCTTTTAAAGGAAAAGTTTGATAAAGTGATCATGTGGAATGTATTGAGTCGGGATTATAACAGAAAATTAAGCGGAAAGGCAGTTTTTAAAAATGTTGAAGGCTATGTTAAACCGGGTTCTATAATTGTGTTTCATGATTCATTAAAAGCAGAAAAAAATATGAAGTATGCTTTCCCTAAAACACTGGAGTTAATAAATAAGAAAGGTTATATTACAAGTACTATAAAATAAATTAATAGATATTGACCTTATTTGATGGTTAATTAAACGGAAGGCTTTAAATTTGAGGTTTTAAAATGCAGTTAATTAATCAATATAGTCAGAAATCTTATTCGCTAATTTAATAGCAAACGTATGAAGGTATTATTATTGGGGTCTGGTGGTAGAGAACATGCCATGGCCTGGAAATTGAAACAAAGTCCAAAACTTACCGAACTAATCATTGCTCCCGGAAATGCAGGAACTGCAGAATTGGGAACAAATGTAGATATTAATCCAAACGATTTTGAGGCAGTAAAGAAAGTGGCACTCGAATATCAAATAGATATGTTGGTTGTAGGACCTGAAGAGCCATTAGTACGAGGAGTTAAAGATTTCTTTTTAAATGATCCTGAATTAGCAAGTATTCCAGTAATTGGTCCGGGTAAAAGAGGCGCTAAATTAGAAGGTAGTAAAGAGTTTGCTAAAGAATTTATGGCTACTTATGGAATTCCTACTGCTAAATATAAAACTGTAACTCCTGAAAATCTTCAGGAAGGTTTGGCATTTTTGGATGAAATGAAATCTCCATACGTTTTAAAAGCTGACGGATTAGCTGCCGGAAAAGGCGTTTTAATTATAGATGACATAGCGCAGGCAAAAACTGAATTGAGTACCATGTTGGATGGTAAGTTTGGTGAGGCCAGTAAAAAAGTTGTAATTGAAGAGTTTTTAAGTGGTATTGAATTGTCAGTATTTGTATTGACGGACGGTTCTGGTTATGTAGTATTCCCTGAAGCCAAAGACTATAAAAGAATTGGTGAAGGAGATACTGGACTGAACACTGGAGGAATGGGAGCTGTAAGTCCGGTTCCATTTGCCGATGATGAATTTATGAAGAAAGTTCATAAAAGAATCATTTTCCCAACGGTTCAAGGATTACAATCAGAAGAGATACCGTATAAAGGGTTTATATTCATTGGATTAATTAAAGTAGGTGATGAGCCATACGTAATTGAGTACAATGTACGAATGGGTGATCCTGAAACTGAAGTTGTTATGCCTCGTATTAAAAGTGACCTGTTGACACTTTTTGAAGCTACAGCATCAAAAACTTTGAAAGATCACGTTATTGAAATCGAAGAGCAAGCGGTTACAACTGTTATGATGGTTGCCGGAGGATATCCAGGTGATTATGAAAAAGGTAAAGAAATGACAGGTTTTGATAATGTAACTGATGGTATTGCTTTTCATGCAGGAACAAAATTACAAGATGGTAAGGTTGTTACAAACGGAGGTCGTGTTATTGCTTTAAGTTCATACGGAAATACTTTTAAAGAAGCGCTTGAAAAGTCGTATAAAAATACTGAGGTTATTAATTACGAAGATAAATATTTCAGAAAAGATATTGGATTTGATTTATGATTTTAAAGCAAGTTCATAACAATAAAATAGGAGCATATGCATTTATGCTCCTTGTTTTAATTGTATTATGGGTTATACCTGTATTAAAGAGTGATGTAATTACAGCTTCTATACATTCTAAAATGCCATTATGGAATCTGCTGTCTCCATTGGTAAAGAATAACTGGGTATCACTTTTATCGAGTTTCTTTTGTGCCCTTTTTATTGTTTTAGGAATCACCCGGTATAATACAAGGTATAGTTTGCTTCAATCTCAGTCTGCTTTGCCAGGCTTTATCTTTATATTATTAGCGGGTAGTATTCCTTCCATACAGCACTTAAGCCCCATTTGGTTATCGGCAATTTTTATAATTCTAAGTTTTGGTTATTTATTCGAAGCTTATAATTATAGAAAAACAATGAAAGAGTGCTTTTTAGCTTCTTTTTGGATTGCCGTAGGTAGTTTGTTCTCGTATAAAATAGTTCTCTTATTTCCCTTAATATTGCTGGTAATGTCCGTATTAAGGATATTGTCATTTAAGTCTTTTTTAGCAACAATCATTGGTTTTATATTACCCTGGATTTTTGTTTTAGGATATGAGTTGGCTTTGGGAAGTATAGATGATTTTCTTTTTTATATTGAGCCAACAAAGCAAAAGTTAATATGGCCTTATGATTTTTCATCCATAACCTTAATATATTTCGGAGTCTTATTGTTACTGCTTTTTGTTTCTATCATTAAGGTAGTTAATGAATTAGGTAAAAAGAAAATATTTACACGTAAGCAATATAACTCAGTTATATTAACAACATTATATATTGTTGTGGTGGTTATTATAACTGGTGGAGGTAAAGAAATTATGCCGTTGGTTTCAATATTTATCTCCTTATTAATTTCACATCTTATAGGTAGTTTAACTTCCTGGTTATGGCAAAATATTTTCTTTTTTAGTGTTGTGGCATTAACAATTATCGGTCAATTGTTTTTGTAACTATGGATGTTTCAAAACCAACTTTGGCCATATATGCTATTCAGGATAGATTGAATAGTGATACACCTTATTTTGTACACGATCATGCAATTACATTAATGCATGAGGGCAAAGTTTTAAAGCACCTTACTTTCGAAAGAAAAAGTCGTAAAAAACACGACAATAAATTGCATGAATCACTTTATCAGGTATTAAAAGAAGAAAAGCTTTTAGCTCCTGATGATTTTGATTTGATTTTCCCAGATAATGTTGTAGGCAGAGCCATGATCTCTACATGTGGAAAGTTCCGTTACGAAGGTCCTTTAAATCAAGAACTATTCCCAATGATAGAAAAGGGGCGTTGTTGGTGGTTAGATCATGAAAGATCCGGTTATTCAATTAATCATGAATTAGCACATATTAGCAGTTGCCTTCCGTTTTATGGCGATTTTAAAGAAAACAGCTTATTAATTCATTTTGATGGGGGAGGTAGTTTGTCTAATTTTTCTGCCTGGCAATATGTTAACGGTCAATTGTGCAATTTAGAGTATCATTGGGATTATAAGTATCTCTCATCATTTTTTAATGCGAATGCACTTGTTTTTGGAATAATAGGAGCGAAATACAATCAGCAAAATTCCGTTCCCGGAAAGATGATGGGCTTGGCTTCTTATGGTAGTTATTCAAAAGAGATAGAAGCCTGGTTGGTGGCTAACAATTATTTTTCAGAATTGTGGGGAAAGAAAGGAGCGTTTTATGCAAAGGCACAACAATCCTTCAATTGGAAGGAAGGAAAATTAGATACGCATGATTCGTTTCTGCATCATATAGTCGCAACGCTTCAGCATATCTTTATTCGTGAATTATTAAATATTCTACAACATTTACAAAAGAAAACAGCGGCTGATTATTTATATTATTCTGGTGGATCGGCATTAAATATTGTTGCCAATACAACTATTCTTAATGCTGGTTTATTTAAAGATGTTTTTATTCCTCCTTGTACTGAAGATAGTGGATTGTCGTTAGGTGCAGCAGCTTTTGTAGAATGGCAGAAACATAGGAAGTTGGAGATTCATTCTCCCTATTTAAACAACTGGCAAATTGAAGCATATCACGATATTTCATTAGATGATATTGAAGATGTTGCTGATTTTATTCGTCAGGGTAAAGTTATTGGTATTTGTAATGGTTATGGAGAGGTTGGTCCAAGGGCTTTAGGGAATAGAAGTATAGTTGCTTTGGCTAATGATAAAGAATTAGCAAATCGTGTTAGCATGCAACATAAGGGTAGAGAGTGGTATCGTCCTGTTGCTCCGATAATGCTTGAAGAAAATGCAAAATATTTTACGGGTTTAGAAGAGGTTCATCATCTGAGCAATTTGATGTTGTTAGATTTTGATATTGATGAGGACAAGGCAAACGAAATAGATGGAGTGGTGCATATTGACGGAACAGCAAGAGTACAAACAATTCGTAATACTTCACAAAATAAGTTTATGTTTCATCTGCTTACCTGTTTGCATAAAAAGTATGGAATTAAAGCACTAATTAATACATCCTTTAATAAAAGAGGAGAGCCAATTGTACATACACATGAAGATGCTGTTAATTCGGCTAAAAATATGTGTTTAGATGCAGTGGTTTTAAATGGTAGACTAAAGCTTTTATAAGGTAAATATTTTCCAGTTTTTATTGAGTTTATACTTTACTTTTTTAGTTGGGAAAGCCAGTTTTATGGCAAAATTTGTAGTTAATCCAATTCCTGTTGAATATAGTAATCTTTCAGTAGTGTTAATATCATTCATATCACTGAGCGCATAATACGAGCCTATAGTGGCTACAGATGTTAATGCAAACTTTAAAAGTTGCGATCCAACACTTACCTTTCTTACGCCTGTAATATCCTGCAATCTAATTTCTCTTCTTTCTGAAGGACCTCTGAATAATCTTGATTTTCCGAGTACTACAGAACTATCATTAACTGATAATATGTAATTCATGGTTAATTCCTTTTGTTTTAAATAACCACTGTATTCCAGTAAGACTAAGCCACCAGTTTGAATTTGAACAGCTTGTTGCTCTGTTTCATTCAGAAAAACGAGTATTTTTTTTTGTGCTTTGAGGTTACCTAAGCTTATAAGTAATATGAAAAATAATATATATCGCATGAGTCAACTCTTTTTTACAAAGAAAATGAATTGAAGGAAACAAAAAAAGGCGTTTAATTATTTTGGATTGAATAATTAAACGCCTTTAGTATTTATAAAATTTACCGAAGTTCTTTATTTCGTTGATTATAGGTAAACAGAAAATCCGAAACTAATATTGAGACCTTCAGCAATTAATTTAAGATCATGGTCTTCCTTATAGGTGTTAGCCGTATATAAATATCCCAGAGCGAGGTCTAGTGAAACATATTTATTTGCAAAAACAGCTACTCCTGCATTTAAATCAAGGCAAGTAGTATTGAAGGACATTTCATCATTGTCATCAGTAGTTTTATTTTTTCCAAAACCTACAGCAGCTTGAATAAAAGGTTTGAACTTAGAATTTCCAATATAGTATCTTGCCATAGGGCCAATTATGATACTATTTTCTTTTAATTCTTCAATTTTTAGAAAGGAATAGTCCATTGTAATACCAACAGCCAGGTTATCAATAAAAAAATAAGCAATTGATGGTGCGATATCAAAACTAGTTGTTTTTTGATGATCTCCAGAGTTATCACCATCTTACTCTAGTCTTGTTTTAAACTGGCTAAAGGAGGATAAGTCTGTAGCGCCTGAAAATAGAAAATTACTTTTTTCTGTTTGAGCGTTTGACGATAAATGCACACAAAGAATTAGAATGGGTACAATTAATAATTTTTCATTTTAAGTTTGAATTGAAATTTCGGATGCGAATATATCCAAATGCAATGAACAGAATTACAAACTGGACGATTTTGGTCATATATTCTAATGTGTTTATAGAAGTATATATACTATTTGTGTCATATAGTTTGAAGTTAGTCAAAACAAAAAAGGCCTTCTTCAGATAATTCCGAGGAAGGCCATTGTAACAAAATATTATATAGTTTACTCTGCAACTACAACAAAGTAATTTTTCTTTCCTTTTTGGAATAGTAAGTACTTATCATTTAATAAGTAATCGTCCTTAACGAGCATGTCTTGTGCTGTAATTTTTTCCTTATTTAAACTTACACCACCACCTTTAATGGTTTTTCGAGCTTCTCCTTTTGATGGGAAAATTTCCGTTTGAACAGCAATTAATTCTAAAATATCAAGACCTTCAGTAAGGTCACTTTTTGCAATATTAAATGTTGGAACACCTTCAAAAACCGATAAGAAAGTATCTTCATCAATCTTTTTTAGCGCATCCATTGTTGATTTTCCAAATAAAATTTGGCTGGCTTCTACAGCTGTTTCGTATGCTTCTCTGCCATGAATCATTACGGTAACTTCCTCAGCAAGTTTTTTCTGAAGTGCTCTTGCATGAGGAGCCTCTGCATGTTCTTTTACCAAACTTTCAACTTCATCTTGCGATAAAAGTGTAAATATCTTAATGTACTTCTCAGCATCAGCATCAGAAGTGTTTAACCAGAATTGGTAGAATTTATAAGGACTGGTTCTCTTTGGATCTAACCAAATATTTCCAGATTCTGTCTTACCAAACTTTCCACCATCAGCTTTTGTGATTAAAGGACAAGTCATGGCAAATGCTTCTCCGCCTAATTTTCTACGGATAAGTTCTGTTCCGGTAGTAATATTTCCCCACTGGTCAGAACCTCCCATTTGAAGTTTACAATTGTGTGTTTTATACAAATGGTAAAAATCGGTTCCCTGAACTAACTGATAGGTAAATTCAGTAAAAGATAATCCAGTATTTCCTTCGCCACTGATTCTTTTCTTTACAGAATCTTTGGCCATCATATAATTTACAGTAAGGTGTTTCCCAATATCACGGATAAACTCAAGAAATGAAAATTCCTTCATCCAGTCGTAGTTATTCACCATTAGCGCCTGGTTTTCGGCTCCACTGTTAAAATCTAAAAAACGACTTAATTGTGCTTTTAAGCAATCCTGATTATGACGAAGCGTTGTTTCATCCAACAAGTTTCTTTCTGCTGACTTACCAGATGGATCTCCAATCATTCCGGTAGCTCCACCAACTAATACAACAGGGCGGTGACCTGCAACCTGTAAATGTTTTAACATCATTACAGAAACCAGGTGACCAATATGTAACGAGTCTGCAGTTGGGTCAATACCCACATAAGCAGTTGTCAATTCTTTTTGTAGTTGTTCTTCCGTTCCGGGCATCATATCGTGAATCATGCCACGCCATTTCAATTCCTCAACAAAATTCATGGTTATATTTTTAACTTATGATTTTTCTTTATTAATGTGGTGCCAAAGATAATAGAAAAGATTGTGAATTAATGAGATTAAATACTTACTTCCATAACTTCTTGAACCTTGTTTTTTGCATTGTCCTTGTCGAAATTTAAATAAGGGAATACTCTTGGAGCAAATTCCGACAGGGGTTCGTATAAAATGGAACTATCTCTGGTATCTTCGGGTATCAAGTTAAATGTACGATCAAATGATGAAAAAATAGCCATGATAATACTTAATACAAAAGCATATTTAACAAATGAAAAAAGAGCACCAAATACCCGGTTTAAAAAGCCTAGGGCCACAGCGGTGATCAGTTTATCTATTGCTTTTGCTATGAGGTGCACAGCAATAACAATTCCTGCAAAAGTGATGATAAAAGCAATAAGCCCAATATAACTTACTGAGATATGTTGCATTAACCATTCTTCTGTTAATCCGGAAAATTTAATGGCTCCCAATACACCAAGTACAAGAGCAGTTAGAGACGCCAATTCAATGACCAGCCCATTTTTGTAACCTCTAACAAGAGCAATAATTAGAATGATACCTGCTACGATGTCGAAATAGTTCATTGTCGAAAAAATTTATGCTAAAATAATTAAATTTATATGGTTGGTTGACTTTTCGAATAAGAAAAAATAATGAACAGAACTGTGTATTTTATGGTTGTCCTAATAACAGTTCTATTAAGAAAATTTTTATATTTAAAGTCTTAAAAATAATATGTATGCCTATACTGAATTCGATTATATCATTAGTAAATACACGCCGATTATCACAAATAAATCACTTTAAAGAAAACCCAGAAGATGTTCAACAGGAACAGCTTTTTGATTTGATCAAAAGATCAAAAGATACACATCATGGTAAGCATTATGATTTTGCATCAATAAAAACAATATCCCAGTTTCAGGAACGAGTTCCGGTTCAAAAGTATGAACAAATGGAATCGGTAATTGATAATATCAGGCACGGAGATAAGAATGTTTTATGGCCTGGTGAGATTAAGTGGTTTGCAAAATCGTCTGGTACAACATCCTCAAAAAGTAAGTTCATACCTGTATCAAAGGAGGCATTGGAAGATTGTCACTTTAGAGGTGGAAAAGATGTGTTGGCTCTTTATAATGAGTTGTATCCTGAAAATGATTTGTTTAGTGGTAAGGGATTAACACTTGGTGGTAGTCAGAAGCTGAGTAAGTATAGTAAAGAGTCATTTTATGGAGACCTTTCTGCCATTTTAATTGGTAATCTGCCTTTTTGGGTAAATTTTATTCGTACTCCTGATCAAAGCATTGCTTTGTTGGATAAATGGGAAGAGAAACTAGTTAAAATGACTGAAGCTACAATTAATGAGAATGTAACTTCGTTATCTGGTGTACCATCCTGGTTTTTGGTTTTAATCAAGCATATTTTAAAAACTAAAGGCACAGATAATTTATTAGATATATGGCCAAATTTGGAGCTCTTTATACATGGGGGTATCAACTTTGAACCTTATAGGGATCAGTATAAAAAGATCATACCATCGGATAAAATGCATTATATGGAAACGTATAACGCTTCTGAAGGCTTTTTTGCAATTCAGGATGATCCGCAAGATTCATCTATGTTACTGATGTTAGACTATGGTATTTTCTATGAGTTTGTTCCAATTAGTGAGTACGGGAAAGAATATCCAATTGCGTTAACTTTAGATCAGGTTGAACTAGAAACCAATTATGCTATGATTATCTCTACAAATGGAGGTTTATGGCGATATGTAGTTGGTGATACCATTAAGTTTACATCAAAATATCCGTTTAAAATAAAGATTACGGGAAGAACCAAACATTTTATTAATGCCTTTGGGGAGGAAGTAATTGTTGATAATTCTAATCAGGCTATAAACTATGCCTGTGAACAAACAGGAGCTGTAATTAAAGAGTACACTGCTGCGCCAATGTATATGAGTACAGAGGTACAGGGACGACATCAATGGATTATTGAGTTTGAGAAGGAACCTGATGATTTAAATGCCTTTACTCATTATCTGGATAAGGAACTTCAGAATGTAAATTCAGATTACGAAGCAAAAAGATATAAGGATATTACATTAGCTGAACCCAAAATTGAAATAGCAAGAAAGGACTTGTTTTTTGATTGGCTTAAAAAGCATAATAAATTAGGTGGACAAAATAAAGTGCCACGTTTATCAAACAATAGAGAGTTAATGGAAGAGTTACTGGCCATTAATCAAATAAGTTAAATTGTTGATGGATGTTTTTATACTTTTGAGTTGAATTTAATTACAAAATCGCTGATAATATGCATATAGCAATAGCCGGTAATATTGGTTCCGGTAAAACAACGCTAACTACCCTTTTAGCCAATCATTACGGATGGGATTCGCACTATGAAGAAGTAGATGACAATCCTTATTTGGCTGATTTTTATGAAGATATGCAAAGGTGGGCATTTAATCTTCAGGTGTTTTTTTTGAATAGCCGTTTTTCTCAGGTTAACGAAATTCGTAAAATGGGAAAAACAGTTATTCAGGACCGAACCATTTATGAAGATGCTTATATATTTGCACCCAACCTTTATGATATGGGATTGATGAGCAAACGTGACTTTGATAACTATGCTTCATTATTTGAACTTATGAGTAGCTTGATTCAAGCACCGGATTTATTAATTTATTTGAGAGCTTCTGTACCAAAGCTGGTTGAGCAAATTCAGAATAGAGGTCGTGAATATGAAAATAATATTCGTTTGGATTACCTAAAGAGATTAAATGAAAGGTATGAAGCCTGGATTGAACAATACGACAAAGGCAAATTGCTTATTGTAAATGTTGATGAATATAATTTTATAAAAAATAAGTCAGATTTAAGTACCATTATTGATAGAGTAGACTCTCATGTAAATGGGTTATTTTAAATCAAGTTTACTTAAAAAATAATTTAGCGGAAAGCCCCCAGTGATTTTGTTTATCGTGGGGGTTTATTGTTATATCTTCTTCAGGAATATATTCAGCCTCAATGTCTGGAATTAAAGAGAATCTGAGTCCTATTTGTAAGAAATTAACTTTAGAAAGTTCAAACAAAAATCCAAATTCTGCACCATACCCTGCGTGTAACGTGTTTGTAATAATTGATACTGATTCGTTGCTGGCATAGGAAGAATTAAAGTCTCGATAGTTACGTAAATAATATAATCCGAAGATGGCACCTAAATAAGGTTTAATCTCCTGATCTGAAAAATAGTAATTTCCCTGTGCGCTTAAATTAACCATTTGGTAGTTAACCTTTATATCTCCATACTGTTGAGGATTCCATGTTTTTTTATCCTTAGGAAAATAGGAGTAGGCAAGTTCCGATAATAAAGAGAGACGAGGGTTAAACATCCATAAGGTACCCACATTTAAATTAATGCCGGGATTAGCAACTGTTGCAAAACCAAAGTCTTCGATAGTAGGATTTTTCTTCGAAACAATTTTTCCAAAACCATTATCCGGAACAACTGCACCAATACCGCCTCCCCACATTAATTTTTCCTGAGCATACGAATTAAGAAGAATAAACTGCAAAAAGATTGTTATAATAAAGAATTTTTGACGTGGCATAAGCTGCACAATGAATTAATTTACTGCGAATATAATGAATAATACAAAATCAAAATTCAATAAATTGACATAAAAGGTTTGTATATGTTTTTCTTTTATCTATATTTGCATCCGCAAAAATGTTAGTGATAACATTTGCCCAGATGGCGGAATTGGTAGACGCGCTGGTCTCAAACACCAGTGGGGCAACCCGTGCCGGTTCGATCCCGGCTCTGGGTACAGATAAGTACTCGAACCCGAATTGATTTTATCAGTTCGGGTTTTTTTCTGCATTTTCTACTAGTTTATAACTTCCGTAATAACTTTTTTACTTGTAATTAGTCTTGAATATGAGTAATTTATCGTTCTAAATTGGCTGAATGAAGTTATTGATGAAAAGGTAATTCGCATACAAAATAAAGCTTGTTTTATGTTCATTCCCAAATGGTAAAGGAAAGTTAAATATAAACAGATGAAGATAAATGTTTTTTTGTCGGTATTCTTTTTGCTTCTGTTTTGTGTTCTTACAAATGAATTGTACACGCAAGAAAAAGCAAGTATACTGCTTGTTACAAGCAATCGAAAAGTTCCTTCTCCAGAATTTTATGAGTTGTTCAAATCAATAGATGGTGTTGAAGCATTAGAAATAAAACAACCACAAGCAAATGAGTTTATTCAAAATGGAGATATTGATAAGTATGCCTTAATCGTATTTTATGATTTAAATGATTCAATTACAGAACTACAAAAGGATGCTTATTGGGATTTGTTGGATAAAGGAAAACCCATGTTATTTCTTCATCACACTTTGGTGTCGTATCAAAAATGGCCGAATTTTATAAATATTATAGGAGGGAGGTATAATAGACAACATCCAATATTAGGTCCTTCCGGATTTATTCATGATTATAAACTAAATCTGGACGTATTTGATGAAAAACATCCCATAACAAGTGGCTTAGATTCTTTTTCTATTATAGGAGAAGCCTATGATAATTGTGAAATTTTACCAGGAGTCACTCCCTTGCTTGTTTGTAAAGATTCTCAAAATATGCCTTATGCAGCATGGATTCATAGGGTTAAAAATGCTGAGGTCGTATATATTCAAAACGGTCATGATGACAAAGTGTTTACAAATCCGCATTATAAGATATTGGTTAAACAGGCTGTTTTATATCTAATTTTCCACACCAAATATACATCTATCCTCCCCTCATAAGTGGTATTTTATGATTTTTGTATCAGTATAGTCAGAATCGTAAATAGAATAAATTAAGGAATAAATCTATGAATACAATTAAATTGAGAGGTTTAAAAATTTCGAGTATTTTATTAGTGACTTCATTATTGATTTCATGTTCAAATACGAATAAAACAGAAAGCGTTGCTAATACAAAAGAACAAGTAACTCCGATAGATCCTTTTAAAGAAGGTAATCCTATAATCAAAGATAAATATACTGCAGATCCAGCAGCTTTTGTGTATAACGATACGGTATATTTATATGCTGGTCATGACGTTTGTCCTCCTAACAGAAATTTCTATGAAATGAATGATTGGTTAATTTATTCATCAACAGATATGGTAAATTGGGAAGAACGTGCTTCATTTCCAGTGTCAGCATTTAAATGGGCCAGAGGAGATGCATGGGCTGCTCATGTAATTGAAAAAAATGGTAAGTTTTACTGGTTTGTAACAGTAACACATGCTACTAAACCTGGTAAAGCAATTGGTGTTGCCGTTGCTGATCATCCTGTAGGACCATGGAAAGATGCAATAGGAGAGGCGCTTATTACAAACGACATGACACCTGCACCATTTCAAATTCCGGATGGACAAGGAGGAAAAAGGGATATGGATTGGGATGATATCGATCCAGCTTTATTTACAGACGATGACGGACAATCGTATGTTTTTTGGGGGAATACAAAATGTCATTATGCAAAGCTAAAAGATAACATGATAGAATTAGATGGTCCAATTAAAAAGATTGAACTTCCTAATTATACAGAAGCCCCATGGGTACATAAAAAAGGAGATTTTTATTATTTAAGTTATGCGTATCAGTTTCCTGAAAAAACCGCCTACGCAATGAGTAAAAGTATTGAGGGTCCTTGGGAATTTAAAGGTATTTTAAATGAATTGGCAGGTAATTGTAATACAAATCATCAGGCCATAATTGAATATAAGGGTAAGGATTATTTTATCTACCATAATGGTGGAGTACAAACAGATGGTATGAGTTTTAGAAGATCTGTTTGTATTGATTATCTATATTATAATGCCGACGGGTCGTTAAAAAGAGTAGTAATGACTACAGAAGGTGTAAATCCGGCACAGTAGATTTTTTTCATAAATGCAACAAGGGGCTGTTATAGTTAGTATAGCAGCCCCTTGTTTTTATTTTTAGTAGTTGAAAGTTTAACTAAATATTTACTAATTAGTCTGTAAGTCTTCCTTTATCTTAAATTACTATTTAAGAGCCATAATTCGGCTGATGTATTTACCTAAAATATCAAATTCAATATTTATAATACTACCTTCTTCAATTTGATGGAAATTTGTAAAGTCATGAGTATAAGGAATAATTGCTACAGAGAAACGATCATCCTTACTATTAACCACAGTTAAGCTTACACCATTTACCGTAACTGAACCTTTTTCAACAGTCATATACCCTTGAGCAGCTTTTTCTTTGTTAATGTCATATTGAAAAGTGTAATACCAACTTCCGTCAGCTTCTTTTACTTCAATGCATTTAGCTGTTTGATCTACGTGTCCCTGAACAATATGACCATCTAAACGGCCGTTCATTACCATGCTTCTTTCCAGGTTCACTTTGTCACCAACTTTTAATACGCCAAGATTCGATTTATCTAGTGTTTCCTGAATAGCTGTAACTGTATATGTTTTATCTGTTTTTTTTACAACAGTTAAGCAAACGCCATTGTGCGCAATACTTTGATCAATTTTTAATTCATCAACAAAAGAACATTCCATAGTAATATGAAGATTACTTTTGTCTTTTTCAAGGCCTGTAATAACAGCTGCCTCTTCCACTATTCCTGAAAACATATCCAAACTTTTAAATGATTTTCTGTATAAATAATTCGGTAACAAAATTATAATAATTTCCATTGTGCGAAAAACTTTCGGCAGCTCGTTTCATGAGAGCACATTTTTTTGTTTCTTTGAGCATACAATGTTTAAAGCATTTAGTTATGGGAATAACAGTAAAAACAACCTACCTGGGAGACCTTAGAACTGAAAATATTCATTTACAGTCGGGAAGTAAAATAATTACAGATGCACCAACGGATAACAGAGGTAAGGGGGAAGCATTTTCTCCAACGGATTTATTGGCTACCTCGTTGGGAAATTGTATCATGACAATTATGGGTATTAAAGCGATGGATAACAATATAGATATCAGTGGCACGGAGTTAAATATTACAAAGATAATGGCCAGTGATCCTCGAAGAGTGGCTGAAGTTGTTTTGGAATTTAATTTTCCGGATAAAGGTTATTCTCAAGAAGAAAAGGAAATGATAGAGAGTGTTGCCGGTGTAAGTCCGGTTCCTTTAAGTGTTCACGAAAATTTAAAACAGACCATTATTTTTAATTGGTAGTAAAGATTTATGGTTTTAGTTACAGGAGGAACAGGACTGGTTGGTGCTCATCTGTTATATCGATTGTTGAAAGACGGTAAAGAGGTAAGAGCATTAAAACGTGAAACATCAGATATTAACAAAACAAAATTTGTTTTTAATTTTTACGGGAAAGCTGCAGATCAGTTGTTTGAAGAAATTCAATGGGTGGATGGTGATTTATTGGATTACGAATCCTTAGAAAGAGCTGTTCAGGATGTTGAAGTAGTTTATCATACAGGTGCTTTAGTTTCATTTAATCCTTCACTTAAGGATGAAATGTTAAATGTAAATGAAGAAGGTACCGCCAATTTGGTGAATATTTGCGTAGAAAGAAAAATAAAGAAATTCTGTTATATCAGTTCAATAGCTACTTTGGGAAATTCCAAAAACGGTGAGGTTATCGATGAAATGTCGTATTGGCAAGGAGGGCGTAATCACTCTGCGTATAGCATTAGTAAATTTCGAGCAGAAATGCAGGTTTGGAGAGCAACAAAAGAAGGTCTTGATGCCGTAATTGTTAATCCATCTGTAATTATTGGTCCGGGGGACTGGGATTTGGGAAGTGCAAAAATTATTAAAACAATATATAAAGGATTGAAATTTTATACTCCAGGAGGAACTGGGTTTGTTGATGTTCGTGATGTAGTTGACGGTTTAGCCCAGTTATGTGATTACAACATTGTAAACCAACGTTTCTTACTAAATGGAGCTAATTTATCATATCAATCACTTTTTACGAGTATTGCAAGTGCACTAGAAGTAAAAGCCCCTACAATGGAGGCGGGAAAAGTATTAACAGGTATGGCCTGGCGTTTTGAAAAACTGAAAAATTTGTTGTTTGGATCGGATCCATTAATTACAAAAGATTCAGCCAGAACTTCTTTAAAAACAACCCAGTATTCAGGAAAATTAATTTCTGATACTATAGGTTTTAAATATCGACCAATAGGAGATACAGTAAAAGAAACTGCAGAATATTTTCTGAAAACTAACCGTTAATTTTAGAAATTCCCCCAGATACAATATATTTCATTACATCTGCTGAGTTTGCCTCAAGTTTAGTAATGTTTTTACTTGGGATTAAGAATAGTTCACCTAGCATACCATAAGAACTAGGAAAATATACACCAACCATATCTTTTAAACCTAAATCTTCAAGTGATGATGAAGTAATAAAACCTAATCGATTTAAAGTTCCGGATTCGTCCATTTTAACAATTACCGGGGTTTTAAATTTTTTTTCTCCTCCTACAAATGCAGACATTAAATCTTTAACCGAACTATAAATCATTTTTATGAGAGGTGCTTTTTTTATTATTTTATCATATGCCTCAGAGATTGGTGATGAGATTAGTTTCTGACCAATAAACCCAATAAGTGTAATTAAAACTAATATGATCACAAGTCCAAGTCCGGGAAAATTATATTGAGCGAGGAATCCAGTATGAAAAAATTCCCTATCCATAATTAAACCATCAGTCCAAATAATAGCAACAGCAATTACATAAATCGTAACAGCAATAGGAACTACATAAAGTAATCCTTGAAAGAAAAATCGCATTAACTTTTTCATTGTAACAGGCTCTCCTTTTGTTTTTTTGTAAGCTTTGAAACCACAAGATCATAAGAATGATCTATTAAACTTATAATAAGTTCAGGTTTTAAGCTCCCATCCATTTCAACAGTATTCCAATGTTTTTTATTCATATGCCATCCAGGTTTAATGGCATCGTATGTTTCTCTTAATTCAATGGCTCTTTCCGGATCACATTTTAAATTAACAGAATGGGCTTTATCCAGGCTGGTTAGGGCAAACAATTTTCCTGATACTTTAAAAACTAAGGTAACATCATCAAAAGGAAATTCTTCTGTAGTTCCTTTTTTACTCAAGCAATATTCTCTTAGTTCTTCAATATTCATAATGTTCTTAATAGGATAATACTGGATTCAAAGTTAGCATTAAATTCAATTTACAGGAGGATAAAAAGCTTCTTCAATATGTTCAATCTTCCAATTTTGATGTTCTTGTATAACGGCAATTACATCAAATCGAACTTCTAAATCAATATCATTGGTCATGATATAGGCTTCAGTGGCATCTATTAAAAAACGTATTTTTTTGTTAGTAATAGCTTCTTGGGGATGTTCCCAATTTTCATTACTGCGGGTTTTTATTTCAGTAATAATTAATGTGTCATTTTTTAAAGCTATTAAATCTATTTCTTTATGGTTATAACTCCAGTTTTGTTCAAGAATTTGATAACCTTTTGATATTAAATATTCCGCAGCTTTCTGTTCTCCTAATTTTCCAAGTTCGTTGTGTTTGGCCATTTTTCATTTAAAATACAATTATATTTCCAAAACAACAAAGAGTAAATTATACGGATTATATGGAGATTAGACTTACTTGATCTTCTTCAACATGAAGATTGATTTTATCACCAAGAATTAGAGGGAAATTTGTTTCAATATGTCCTGATGGAAAATTGAAGGCAACAGGATAGTTATATTCCGCCACACTTTTGTAAATGATTTGTTCTACAGTTTCTCCAAATGGGGTTTCGTTGTCTTTCATATCTGTAAATTGTCCAACAACCAAACCTGAGAGATTCTCCAGAACACCACCGAGTTTTAAATTATACATCACCCTATCTAAATGATAAAGATATTCAGATAAATCTTCAATGAATAATATCTTTCCTTTAGTATCTAAATCAAATTTCGTTCCTCTTAGTGCATGTAATAAGGATAAGTTTCCTCCAATCAGTTCTCCACTAGCTTTACCAATTCTGTTTGTAGGATAAGGGTTGATAATATATTCTGGTGATTCTCCTTCCAAAAATGAGAAAAGTATATCAATGTCAATTCCTGTGTCAGTATAGTTTAAAAAACTCTTGCACATAGGGCCGTGAATGCTGGCAATACCTTGTTTTTGAATTGCTGCATGTAATACCGTAATATCACTAAAACCAATTACCCATTTAGGATTAGCTTTGAATTGAGTAAAATCTAGTTGATCAATAATTCTAATTACACCATATCCCCCCCTTGTACATAGTATGGCTTTAATGTTTTGATCATCGAGCATGCATTGAAGATCGTTTCTCCTGTTTTCATCAGAAGAAGAAAAATTATAATGATGTTGGTTGATATGGTCGGCATATTTTACTTTGTATCCCAATTTTTCTATTCTTTGAGCCGCCTGGTCAATAATATTTTTATCCATTCTGCCTGCCGGGGCAACTATACCAATCGTATCTCCTTTAACTAATGATGGGGGATATATCATAACTTCTCTTTTTTAATAAAAATCAAAACTACAAAATATTCTCATTTTCCTTATCTTTGCGCCAATAACAGAATGTTATTTTATAATCCGGGCTCTTTATGGCCGGATTTTGTTTTTGTCATGCGTTAATTAATCGTACAAATGGATAATTTTAAAAGAACACTTGTTACCACCGCTCTTCCATATGCAAATGGACCGGTTCATATAGGTCACCTTGCAGGGGTTTATGTGCCTGCAGATATTTATGTAAGATATCTTAGAATGAAGGGAGAGGATGTTTTGCTAATTGGAGGGTCTGATGAACATGGTGTTCCTATCACTTTAAAAGCTAAAAATGAAGGTGTAACCCCTCAGGATATTGTAGATAGATATCATGGAATTATAAAAAAATCATTCCAGGAGTTTGGTATTACCTTTGACATTTATTCAAGAACGACAACAGAAACTCATTACGAAACGGCATCTGAATTTTTTAAAACACTTTATGAAAAAGGTGAATTTATAGAAAAAGAGTCGGATCAATATTACGATGAAGAAGCAAAGCAGTTTTTGGCTGACAGATATATTACAGGAACCTGTCCGCATTGTGGAAATGATGGTGCTTATGGTGATCAATGTGAAAGTTGTGGAACCTCATTAAATGCAACAGATCTAAAAAATCCTGTTTCTGTTATTTCTGGTAGTGTACCGATTATTAAAAAAACCAAGCATTGGTATTTGCCTTTAGACAAACACGAACCATTTTTGAAAAAATGGATTTTAGAGGATCATAAAGAATGGAAAGCTAACGTTTACGGACAGTGTAAGTCATGGATTGATCAAGGATTACAACCAAGAGCCGTGAGTCGTGATTTAGACTGGGGTGTTCCTGTCCCTGTTGATGGAGCTGATGGTAAGGTTCTTTATGTATGGTTTGATGCCCCAATTGGATATATTTCAGCTACAAAAGAATTAACTCCGGAGTGGGAAAAGTATTGGAAAGATAAAGAAACAAAGCTACTTCATTTTATTGGGAAAGATAATATTGTATTTCACTGTATTGTATTTCCATCAATGTTAAAAGCAGAAGGATCGTTTAATCTTCCTGAAAATGTTCCCGCAAATGAGTTCTTAAATCTTGAAGGAGATAAAATTTCAACTTCAAGAAACTGGGCTGTTTGGCTGCATGAGTATCTTGAAGATTTTAAAGATCAGCAAGATGTATTACGTTATGTTTTGGCTGCAAATGCTCCAGAAACTAAAGATAATGACTTTACCTGGAAAGATTTTCAAGCACGTAATAATAATGAGCTTGTAGCTATTTTAGGAAACTTTGTAAACAGAGCTATTGTTTTAACTCATAAGTATTATGATGGTAAAACACCAGAAATGGGTTCTGTAGTTGAGGATTTTGATAAGCAAAGTCTTGAAGAAATTTCTGTGATTGTTAATAAAGTTCAAACTAGCTTAGATCAATATCGTTTTCGTGAAGCGATCAAAGAAATGATGAATTTGGCTCGTTTAGGTAATAAATATTTGGCAGATACAGAGCCTTGGAAATTGATTAAAACAGATGAGGAAAGAGTAAAGACAATTATGTATGTGTCCTTACAAATTACTGCAAATTTATCTGTTTTAATGGAGCCATTCTTGCCATTTAGCGCAGTTAAATTACAAAATATGATCAATCTAACTGGTGTTAATTGGTCTGGTTTGGGTAAAACAGATTTATTACAACCAGGTCATATGGTAAATAAACCTGAATTGTTATTTGCTAAAATTGAAGATGAAACAATTCAAAAGCAGCTTGATAGATTAGAAGCTACAAAAACTGCCAATGAAGCAGCTGCAAAAACAGCAGCTCCAGCAAAAGAGAATATTTCGTTTGATGATTTTACAAAAATGGATATTCGAATTGGAACAATTTTGGAAGCAGAAAAAGTTGCTAAAACTAAAAAGCTTTTAAAGTTATTAATTGATACGGGTATTGATAGGCGAACAGTTGTTTCTGGTATTGCCGAATATTATAAACCTGAAGATATTATTGGGAAACAAGTAAGTATTTTGGTAAATCTTGCACCTCGAAAAATTAAAGGTATAGAATCGCAAGGAATGATTTTGATGGGAGAGGATGCTAATGGAGAGTTGGTATTTGTTCAGCCATCTAAAGATATTAAACCAGGTTCAGAAGTAAGATAAAAATATTACAGAATAGGATGTAAAAACAAAGGCTGCTAAATTTAGCAGCCTTTGTTGTATATTATAAACTAGTTGGTATTTTAATTTTTAGTAAATAACCAGGCTGAGCTATATCCATTATTTTTTCGGTATTTGTTTAAAGCCATGCTAGCCTCGTCTTTACTTGTAAATGCTTCAAGTGATACTCTGAATCTACCTTTGTCACTATTTAAAATTTCAGCAGTATTAATGCCTCTCTTATTTAGTTTATTGATATAATCCAAAGCAGGTTTTTCATACTTAAAACTACCTCCAATAATAAAATATTTATTTTCTGGTGTTATTGTTTTCTCAATTGGTTCGCTTGCAACTTCCTCCTCAATTAATGTTGTTTGATCAGCAACCGGAATTGCTTTATCTTCTATAATTGAAGTATTTGTTGTAGTTGTCTCCAGCTGAGGAATCATATTAGAAAATGAACTGAACTGAGATGGATTTTCTATTTCAGGAGAAATAAACATTAAACCTAAAAGTAACGTAATGCTAGCTGCAATTTGTCGAACGCTTCTTGATTGTAATGTCTTTCTTACTAAATGTCTTGATCTGTCGTTAAGTTCTTTTTCCTGTTCAAGAGTATTAAAGTGGAAGGTGCTTAAACCAAAACTTTCAGTAGCAAAAGGGTTTTCTTTCTCAGCAATAAAGTATGGATTACCCAGATTATCAGCTTTTAAATTACCAATATTGGCAAATTGAAGTGTTTCTCCTTTAACAAGTTGATATTTAAGGATGCTAATATGCTTTAATAATTTATCTTGAACTTCCTCATAGGGCAATTTCTCGCACTTAGCGATATAATTTATTAAAAGTCCATCGTTGTATGACAAGCTTTTATTAAAACCTATTTCTCTGCTGGGAGGATTAAAAATCCCTGTTTTCTCATTAAACTGTGCTGAAATATTATTTGCAACAAATCCTCCAAGATTTGGAACAATTACACAGTCGTACTGATATAATAATTCTGATATGTGTTTCTCAAGATTAAGCATATTGCAAAAATAATAAAATTATAGCTGAATGTACAGACCTCTTTTTAACATCTGTTGATAATATGTTGAAAACTAGGTAAAACCGACCAGTACCCACCTGTTTATAATATTTATAAACAGAGTGTTATGAAAATATATTCTACAAAACATGTTTGTGATGACAAGTATTTTATTACTTTTACGTTCACATTAACAAGAAGTTTTAATTTAAAAAAATATGAGCAAGCAAATATTAGTTACTGGTGGAACTGGTTATATTGGTTCACATACTGTGGTTGAATTACAGAATTCAGGTTTTGATGTTGTAATTGTTGATGACCTTTCAAATTCTCAAATCGAGGTTTTGGATAATATTGAAAAGATTTCAGGTATTCGCCCAGCATTCGAAAAATTTGATTTGTCAGATAGTATTTTAACAGATCAATTTTTTAATAAGTATACAGGTATAGAAGCAATTATTCATTTTGCAGCATTCAAAGCAGTTGGTGAGTCTGTTCAAAAACCATTAGAATATTACCGAAACAATATTAATTCCTTGCTTAATTTATTATCAGGCATGAAAAAATATGGTGTAAAACATATGGTATTTTCTTCATCATGTACGGTTTATGGGCAACCAGATAAATTACCGGTAACAGAAGCTACTCCAAGAAAAGAAGCTGAATCACCATATGGAAACACAAAGGCTATTTGCGAAGATATTATGCGTGATTTTTGTAAAACAAATGAAGATTTAAATTGTATTGCACTTCGTTATTTTAACCCAATTGGAGCTCATGAGTCAGGATTAATTGGTGAATTGCCAGTAGGTGTACCAAACAACCTTGTGCCATTTATAACGCAAACTGCAGCAGGTTTAAGAGAAGAGTTAAGTATTTTTGGTGATGACTATGATACTCCTGATGGTACTGCAATTCGCGATTATATTAATGTGGTTGATTTAGCAAAAGCACATGTTGTTGCTATCAACAGATTAATTGAGGATAAAAAGAAAAATAACTACGAATTTTTCAATGTTGGAACTGGTGAGGGATATTCAGTAATGCAGTTGGTTAAAGCCTTTATTGAAGTAACTGGTGTTGATTTAAAATATAAGATTGTTGGAAGACGTGGGGGTGATATTGAAAAAATTTGGGCTGATACATCTTATGGAAATACTGAATTAGGTTGGAAATCTGAAAAATCTCTAGAAGAGACTTTAGCATCAGCCTGGAAATGGGAAAAAAATGTAAGAGGACTAAACTAAGATTCTTCAAATAATTATTTAAAGGTTGTTCTATCACAGAACAACCTTTTTTTTTATTCTCAATAGTCATATCTTGCAGATAATTTAAAATCCTATAAAAAAATAAATTGATGAAGAAGATTTTAATTACCGGAGGTGCTGGTTTTATTGGATCTCACGTAGTACGATTATTTGTGAAAAACTATCCTGATTATCAAATATTTAATTTAGATGCATTAACCTATGCCGGTAATTTAGAAAATTTGAAAGATATAGAGTCTGAACCAAATTATAATTTTATTAAAGCTGATATTGTTGATGAGGCTTTAATGACAAAGATATTTCATGAGCATCAGTTTGACGGTGTTATTCATTTAGCTGCAGAGTCGCATGTTGATCGATCCATTTCAGATCCATTGTCGTTTATTAAAACAAATATTTTAGGAACGGTAAACCTTTTAAATGCTGCACGAGCTGTTTGGAATGGAAACTTTGAAGATAAACTATTCTACCATATCTCTACAGATGAGGTATATGGATCTCTAGGTGAAGAGGGTTTATTTACAGAAACAACAGCATACGATCCAAGAAGTCCGTATTCTTCTTCAAAAGCTAGTAGTGATCATTTGGTCAGGGCTTATTATCATACCTATGGTATGCCAGTGGTCATATCAAATTGTTCAAATAATTATGGGCCGAATCAGTTTCCTGAAAAGTTAATTCCTCTTGCTATAAATAATATTAAAAAGATGAAATCTATTCCTATTTATGGGAAAGGTGAAAATATTAGGGATTGGCTTTTTGTGGTAGATCATGCTAATGCTATAGATATGATCTTTCATAAAGGTACAATTGGCGAAACATATAATATTGGTGGAATAAATGAATGGACAAACATCGATTTAATTAAAAAGATGTGTGAGGTGATGGATAGGAAATTAGACAGAGAGCCAGGAACCTCAGCTTCATTAATCACTTTTGTAAAAGATAGAGCAGGGCATGATATGCGTTATGCTATTGATTCCTCAAAACTCATGAAAGATTTAGGGTGGAAACCCTCTCTTCAGTTTGAAGAAGGAATTGAAAAAACAATTGAGTGGTATTTGGACAATGAAGAATGGATGAATCGTATTACTGATGGTTCATATGAAAAGTATTACGAAAGTCAATATGAGAAGAGATAGTTAAAAAGAGGGATTAAACATCCCTCTTTTTTTTGTTAACTTGACTATGTGTAATCTATCATTGAAAAAGTATGATCTAAAATAATGTTGTTTAAAATTAGCCGAAATGAATTTCATTTCGGCTAATAAACTTAAACCCTAACCTAATGTGTGAAAAACGCTTTTGCCTTTCATATTAGAAGATTGCAAAGTGCATGCCAAAAAAATGTAGAATAACTGCATTTAACATGAGTTAACAGATGGATTTATAATCTATTGAAATATAATTTTAGCATCTTCAATATACAAACCCAGTGGTTAAAGAATAGAATCAAGCGATAATTGCAGAGTATTGGGTTTTTGTATATTTTTAGCACTTCAAAAATGTAAAATCATGATAGACAAGTTTAAATCATTACTTCCTTATATTGGTTCGGTTGTATTATTTGTGGTATTGAGTTTTGCTTATTTTAGTCCGGTATTGGAAAATAAGGAACTACCCCAGTTGGATCAAAGTCATGCCATAGGTATGGCGCAAGAGCTAAAATCCTATGAAGCAAAAACTGGAGAAAAATCGCAATGGACAAACAGTATGTTTGGAGGTATGCCTGCTTACCAAATAAAGGGCGATTCATCCAAAAATATTTATTCATATATAAATAGGATATCCCGATTAGGATTACCGTATAAAACCGTAGCCATATTATTTTTATATCTATTAGGCTTTTATATCTTTTTGCTGAGTTGTAAAGTTGATAAATGGATGAGCCTTGTAGGTGCAATAGCGTTTGCCTTTGGTTCCTATAACCTCATTATTATAATAGCCGGTCATATTACTAAGGCATATACCATTGGGTTAATGGCTCCTGTAGTTGCCGGAGTTCTGTTTACATATAATAGAAATAAATGGATAGGAGGATTATTTACGGCAATAGCTTTGGGATTACAAATAGCCTATAATCATGTTCAAATTACTTATTACCTGGCTTTATTGGTAGGAATAATTGTGATATCCAGATTTATTTATGCTCTAATAGAAAAATCATTGCCAAAGTTTGCTAAATCTACTGCAGTTCTTGTTGTTGCTGCTTTTTTAGCCATTCTACCAAATATCTCAAATTTATGGACAACTTATGAATATGGGAAATACAGTATCAGGGGAAAATCTGATTTGGAGGCAAAAGAAGGAGATAAAGCCCATAGTGGTTTGGACAAAGATTACGCTTTAGACTGGAGTTTGGAACCTATTGGAACCTGGACTTTGTTAGTTCCCAATGCAGTTGGAGGAGCATCTGAAGCTATTGGTAATAATAAACAGGTTTTAGAAAAGGTTGATAGTAAGTATAGAGAAACTATTGCCGGACAAAGTCAATATTGGGGAGGTAGAACTTTTACTTCAGGACCTGTATATGCTGGTGCTATTATATGTTTTTTATTCTTTCTCGGTATTTTCTTTTTCAGAGGCCCTGATAAATGGTGGTTAATAGCCGGAACGATATTTTCATTCTTTTTAGCATGGGGTAAACATTTTTCTGGATTCACTGACTTTATGTTTTACCATTTTCCATTGTACAACAAGTTCAGGACGGTTGAGATGGCTATGGTTATTGCTTCATTCACAATTCCTACATTGGGATTTTTAGGTTTAAGAGAAGTATATAATAATCCTAACCTTATAAAAGAAAAAAGTTGGAAGTTTTTAGCTGCATTTGGATTAACAGGTGGAGTTAGTTTGTTGTTTTATCTCTTTCCTGCTGCGTTTTTTAATTTTATCAGTGATATGGAATTAAGTGCCATATTGCAACAAAAGCAACAATATATTCAACAAAATGCAGCTCAGGCAACCCAAGTAACAGAATACTTTAATGGCTTACTTTATAATTTAAAAACGGCTCGTATGGCCCTACTAAAGGCTGATGCTTTTAGAAGTTTTGCTTTTATATTAATTGCATCAGGATCCTTATGGTTGTATGCTACCAACAAACTGCCTCGAAAGTATGTTATCTGGGGATTAGGTTTGTTAATTATTATCGACCTATGGAGTGTTGATAAAAGATATTTAAATAACGACCATTTTCAAAGTACTCGAAAACTTAATAAGACGTTCGAGTTAACACCATCTGATATTGCGATCAATGCAGCTAAAAAAGATGGAGATAGAGTTTTTACTATTTATAGAAATCCTTTTACTGAGGTAAATACATCTTATCACCATCAATCTATTGGAGGTTTCCATGGTGCTAAATTAAGAAGATATCAGGATGTGATTGATTATTATTTAGCTAAAGATTGGCAAACACTTACATCAACGCTTCAAACACAAGGAGATGAGCAAACTATTCAGCAAAAGCTATCTGAAATGCCAGCTTTAAATATGCTCAATGGTAAGTTTATTGTTTATAATCCTAATGCTGAACCTATTGTTAATACAAATACTTGGGGTGATGTATGGTTTGTAAAAGAAACTTATTCGGTAGAAACACCAGATGCAGCAATAGATGCTATTGATTATGTTGATTTAAAGGAAAAGGCAATTGTAAATGTTTCTGAATTTTCAGCTTTAAATGATTATAGTGTAGATTCAATTCAGGGATCAATTAAACTTACAGAATATGAGCCTAATCGCTTAAAATATCAGTATCAATCACCTCAAAATCAGGTTGCAGTTTTCTCTCAGATATATTATCCTAAAGGATGGAATGCTTATTTAGATGGTCAGCCTATTGATATTTGTAGAGCAAATTACATTTTAAGAGCTGTTAAGCTGCCTTCTGGAAAGCATGAGCTAATATTTAAGTTTGAGCCAAAATCATATCAAATGGGACAGATATTAGCTTTAATTAGTTCGTTAATAGTATTGCTACTTGTTGCATTTGCAGGATTTAAATATTGGAAGGAAAGGAAATTATAATAAATACTTTTTACCAGTATAGGTAAATTTTAGTATTGTAGAAACTTGATAAGGAAGTTGATTTATTCAGCTTCCTTTTTTTTATTTAAATTGAATGGCAGTAATAGAAATATCGTCAAAAACTGAACCTATTTCAAGTTGTTCGTTGATTAAATTTTTAAGTTGTTGCATGTTCTTTTCAACATCATATTTGTTTGAAATGATTTCTTCAATAGCATGCATTCCCGATTCAACTTCACCACCAGTCTCAAGTTCTACTAACCCATCAGTAAAGGCTAAAAATTTAGCTTCGTGAGGAATTTTTATCTTGCCTACTTCTACGGCCGGAATTTCATCAAGCATACCAAGTCCAATACATCCTTTATCGAGGTTAACCAATTGTCTTTTTTTAGGATCGAAAAGCATTGGCGGAAGGTGACCTGCATTAATGTAAGATAACTTGCGGGTAATGGTATTGTATTTACCCAAAAACATAGTGATGAATTTTTCGCTATTGGCACTCTGATTAACCTTTTGATTTAGCATATGAGCTAGCTTTTTAAGGTTAATACCAGGTGTAAAGAGCGCCCTAAATACAGCTTGAAAATTTGACATTAGCATTGCTGCAGAAATTCCTTTCCCGGATACATCTGCAATACAAAAGCCTAAAACATTTTTAGACAGTTTAATAAAATCATAATAATCTCCACCAACTTCAAATTGAGGATGATAAAAAGTATGTATGCTATATTTAGTACTGATTGGTAGATGATTGTCGGCTGGAACCAATTGTGTTTGAATTCTGGACGCCAGCTCCATCTCTTTGCGCATCACCTCTTGTTCAAGCAACTCTTCTTGCATTCGTTTATTTTCAATGAATACAATAATCAGGTTTGAAATGATTTGAATTAACTTCAGATGTTTAATGGTAGGACTAATTCCCTGATGTTCTTCGTCAACATCTCCAATTAAAACAAAACCAATGGCCTTAAATCTATGAAAAAGAGGAATGACTGCATCAAATCCTTTGAGTTGTGGAGGATGTGATATGGTGATATTTTCGATGTTTTTGTATTGGATCAAGTCAGTTTCAACATTAATATGTAAAACTTCATTTTTATTCACTCCTGAATTTAAAAGATTTTTCCATTTGCCATTAATCTGAGTGAATACCAACACTTTCCCAACCTCCAGTTCTTCTCTTAGGAGTATTTCAAACTCAGAAAGAAGGTCGTCTATGCTGTGATCCTCATTGATGGTTTGAGCAATATCCAACAAAATATTTAACCTGTCTTTAAAAAGTCTTAGTCTTTTTTTCTGAAGTTGGGTAACCATTAGCTACAATTAATATTGTTTATTTGGTAAGTTATTAAATTTTTTAATGCGAAAACAGTTTGTTTGCGAATAAAAAAGCCCTGTTCGCATAAACAGGGCTTCATGTATATTTTGAGTTTTATTTTTTTACCCTTTCAACATACGATCTGTCACGAGTGTCAACTTTAATCCAGTCTCCGGTATTTACAAATAACGGAACCATTATGGTTGATCCTGTATCTATTGTAGCTGGTTTTAATGAGTTAGTTGAAGAAGTATCTCCTCTTACACCAGGCTCAGTGTAAGTAATCTCAAACTCAATATGCATTGGTAGATCCACTAATAATGGAGTTTCTGTGTCTGCGTGATAAACAACTTCACAATTTAAACCGTCTTTTAAGAAGTCGTAGTTTTCAATTAACTTTTCTTCAATAGGTACTTGTTCATATGTTTCATTATTCATGAATACATAACCCATATCGTCTTTGTATAAGTATTGATAAGATCTGCGTTCTACACGTTGCTCATCAATTTTATGTCCTGCTGAAAAGGTGTTGTCAATTACTTTTCCTGTAGAGATACTTTTTAATTTAGTTCTCACAAAAGCAGGTCCTTTCCCAGGTTTCACATGCTGAAACTGCACAACTGCATATAAATCATTTTTAAATGAAATGCACATCCCGTTTCTAATATCAGCTGTTGTTGCCATAGTATTTAAAAAAGTATTAAAATTATCTTTGTGTATATAAAAGTTTTGCAAAAATAATCAAATACTTTAAATAGCTAGTTTATAAGGCGTAATTAATGTTGGAATCGTTTAGTTTTTTTGTATAAATTTAATTTCTTATGCAACTAAAAGAATTGTTAAGTCCCTTGAATTCTATTAAATCACAGATAAATGAACCAACTCTTAAATTTACTTTAACTCTGATTGGAATTCTGTTTTTATCCCTTGAAATCCATATTTTCATATCTTCTTCAGTTTTAAAAGCTCTTCCAACTTCAGTTACAGGATGAAAAAGGTAGCACTCCATTTTGCCATATTCCGTATTAATAGTTTCTGTTCGAATATATTTAATGCGTAATGGAAAAAGTTCATCGCTGAAGTAAGTTGTATAAAACAAAACGTCACCTTTTTTCAAGTCGTCATTGAAATCATATTTTCTGGCAAAGTAAAATGCAGATAGAATATCCTGTATGTTAGAAGGAACTTTTACTTCGCCAGATTTTTTGCTGTCAATTGTTATCGAGTCTTCTAATAAACTATTATAATCATAGGTGACTTCATTATAATATTTATAACTTCCTTCGTTAATATCTCTGATGGATTTAACAGGTTGGTCCGTTTCTTTATCAATGAAACTGATATAACGATCTCTTATTTTATATAAAGCATCAACAATACCAGTGGCTTTAGCTTTAAGTTCAACGTAGTTGCACGAAGTATTGTTAAAGCTAGAATCTTTTACTGTAAATGTCACATAACCACCTGTAATAAAACTGTATCTTATACTGTACTTTAAATGCTCCCCGGGTTTATATGCTTCTGAGTACGAAGGTGGTGCGCTTTGTGAAAATGTGTTTAGTGAGATCACAAAGCAAAGGATATAGAACAATATTTTCTTATAGTTAGTCATATAGTTTCGGCATTAAATTGTTTTTGTAAAATAACAATTATTGAGCCAATAAAATAATGAATTAATTATTGAGTTGATTAAACTAACGGTTGTTTTTGTCCTGGCAAGGATTAAATATTTTTTCATCATTTATTTTATTTAAAGCTAGTAGTTGTTTCTGTTGTGTCCTAAGTGTTATATAACCAGAGATATAATGATGGAGTATTACAATATTTTAAACTTTTGACTAGTACGTAGTAATATTATGATAATATTAATTATTTTTGAATGACTTAAAGTTTTACCAAATACAATTCACATCTACTATTACTGATGAAAGAAACCCTGGACGCCGCATTTTCAATATTGAATATAATTCCAACCACACTGCTTATCTTAATATTAATTTATTGGATTACAGTTATTATAGGAGTCTTTAATGTGGACTCTTTTGATATTGATGCAGATGCCGATGTAGATGCTGACATAGATATTAATGCCGGGGATTCGTTAATATGGCTAAATTCAGCATTATCTTTTTTTAATTTAGGAAAAATACCATTAATGGTTATTCTTAGTTTTTTTAGTATTTCCTTATGGGTTATATCATTACTTGTCAATTACTATTTAAACAATACATCTTTTTTTCTAGCTCTGGTATATTTAATTCCAAACATCCTTATAAGCGCCTTTATAACCAAGTTTGCAACTACACCTTTTGTACATGTTTTTGCAAAGGCTGAAGATGAGGTACAAAATAATAAAAGTCTTAAAGGGCGTATTTGTTATATAACTCTTGAAGCTACGCATGATAAATTAGGGCAGGCAAAGATTAAAATCGAAGGTTCCCAATTTATCATTAATGTATTATCTACCGAAGAAATAAATATTTTACATAAAGGAGAATCATGTCTGGTAATAGATTATGTGTCAGAAAAAAATCTCTATTTAATTGAACCTTTTAATAACTAATTCATGCTTGAAGGAGTAACAACTTTAGGATTGACTGCAATAATTGTGGTCTTAATAGGTTTTGTCATTTTAGTCATTAAAACCTATAAAAAAGCAACACAGGGGCAGGCCCTGGTACGAACCGGACAAGGTGGTACAAAAGTTTCATTTGACGGATTGTTTGTCATCCCGGTTTTACATCAAATGGAAGTAATGGATATTACCCTGAAAACAGTAATTATTTCACGTCAGGGTAAGGAAGGACTTATCTGTAAGGATAACCTAAGAGCCGATATCAAAGTAAATTTCTTTGTACGAGTAAATAAAACAGGCGAAGACGTTATTCAGGTAGCTCAGGCAATTGGTTGTAAAAGGGCTTCTGATATTGAAGCTTTAGTCGATTTGTTTGATGCTAAATTCTCTGAAGCTTTAAAAACAGTAGGTAAGCAATTTGATTTTGTGGAACTATATAATTCGAGAGAAAAATTCAAACTTGAGATTTTAAGAACTATTGGAACTGACTTAAACGGTTATGTTCTGGATGACTGTGCGATTGATTTTCTTGAGCAAACACCTATTGAGCAATTATCTCCAGATAATATATTAGATGTAGAGGGTATAAAGAAAATCACTAAGATAACATCTGAACAACAAATTCTTTCGAACCAAATACGTAGGGACAAAGAAAAAACGGTTACCAAACAAGATGTTGAAGCTAGAGAAACAGTATTGCAGTTAGAAAAGCAATTGGCAGAAACAGAAGAGAAACAAAAACGTGAGGTTGAAAACATAAAAGCCCGTGAACAGGCTGATATAGATAAAGTGAGAGAAGAACAACGTCGAATTAGCGAAAATGCACGTATTGCAGCGGAAGAAGAAATCCAGATTGCTGAAGAGAACAAACAGCGTCAGGTTATTGTGGCTCAAAAGAATAAAGAAAGAACCGAAGCCATTGAATCAGAAGCTGTATTAAAGGATCAACAATTAGAAGCCAACGAAAGAGAAAAAATTGTTAGTTTGGCTAAGATTGAAAAAGACAAGGCACTTGAGGCAGAACAAAAAATTATGCAGGAAGTGATTAAAGAACGAGTTGAAGTTCAGAAATCAGTAGTTATTGCCGAAGAGAATATTAAAGACACTCAAGCGCAGGCCGAAGCAGAACGTAATAAGCTTGTTGCTATCAAAGATGCTGAGAAAGAAGCGGAAACTAAATTAGTAACAGAAATCAAGAGTGCAGAAGCGAACAGAAAGGCTGCCGAATTCAGAACCGAACAACGTATTCTTGAAGCTAAGGCCGCACAGGAAGCTGCTGACAAGGAAGCATCCGCTACAAAAATATTGGCTGAAGCCAAAGCTGCTGAAGCTGCAGCTTTAGGTATCTCGGAAGCTCAGGTTATTGAAGCCAAAGCTGCTGCTAAGGAGAAAGAAGGAGATGTGGATGCAAGAATTATCTTATCCTCTTCTAAAGCAGAAGCAGAAGCTATTAAAGCCAAAGGAATGGCAGAAGCTGAAATAATTGAAGCCAGAGCAACAGCTACAGAAAAAGAAGGTATGGCACAAAACAGAGTTAATAGTGAAAAATTCTCTGTGGAAGCCAAAGGTATTGAGGAAAAAGCAGCTGCCATGAAGAAACTGGATGGTGTAGGTAAAGAGCACGAAGAATTCAAATTAAGATTAAACAAAGACAAAGAAATAGAGTTAGCAAAAATCAATATTCAGAAAGATATTGCTGCTGCACAGGCTAAGGTTATTAGTGAAGCACTAAAAGCTGCCAATATTGAAATTGTAGGTGGAGAAACAATGTTCTTTGAGCAAATTATGGGGGCTATTTCAAATGGTAAAAGTATTGACAAGGTGGTAAATAACAGCACTGTACTTAAACAAGTAAAAGATACTTTCTTTTCCACTGAAGATGGAACTTCATTTAAAGATAACATTAGAAGATTTATTGATCAATTTGGGGTGAATTCTGAAGATATTAAGAATATGACGCTTTCAAACCTATTGTATAAGCTAGGTAATAAAGCTGATTCAGAAGGAGATAAAAAGTCTATTTTTAATATGTTGGACATTGCTAAGTCTTTAGGACTTTCAAATAAGTCTGCATCAGAGATAGGAATTGATCCTTTTTAATAAAATGTGAAAATAAAATTTAACTATTAAGTTGTGGTTAAAAATCCAAATCCATAATTACCAAGGTATGTTATGGTTTGGATTTTTTATACGATATGTATTTAGGGTGCTGTTTTATTATATTTTAATTTATGAATAGCATACTTTATCAGGTGCATTAAGAAACAGATCACAGATTGAGAATAATAGGTTGTTGAGCATATTCATATGTGTAGAAACTATATTGTTTAACCACAACAAGTCAAAAATTTTATTTATTGTTTTTTTAATTATCCACTATTTGTTTTACATCAGGTAATTAATTTACCATCTTCATATAAATCTGATTATCATGGCCAATCCTGAAGAATTAACCGACAAAGAACAGGCTGTAGCTGAACCCCAACTTGAACAAGGTACTTATGAGATTATTCGTAATCGCTTAAATCAATATGGTAAAGATCTGCAACAAAAGTTAGACTGGCTTAATTCAGAACGAAAAAATGCTTTTGGTTCCATTGAATCAGCTTTGCTTGGTAATGAGCGTATTTCTACGATGCATAATTGCATACCTGCAGATATGATTACCATAGGAGATTCCTTCATTTTTGGCTATAATGTTGTAATTGGATTAAAGACAGAAATTGAAGTCTCTGATGTGTTTAGTGTTTATCATTATGACTCAGATAAACATGTTTTTAAAGAAAATTCATTGGATATTATTCTTTCTGATGAATTTATTAAAGATTTTAAAAACTTATACAAATATTACAAAGAGGCGAAATTTAAAGTTTTTGCTAAAATTGGAACATCTTTATTTATGGTGTTTCAAACCGGAAAAGGGAAATATGATATCAAAACCCTTAAGTTTGCGATAAACGAAAATGAGCTTAAATATGTTGATAACCGAAGCGAACATGAATTAATATTTCCCGATCAACATGAATATAAATGGACCCGGACTACACGGGATCAGCATGTTAAAGGAAAATATTCCCATATCTCCGTTGAAGATCAAATTTTTGTTGAGACTACAGATGGCGATTTAACAATCAAAGTAGAGAATAATACAGATACCGGTTTTGGTATTTACGCAGAGGAAGTAGATAATAAAACACAAACACTTGATGATGGAGAGTTTTACTACGCTATTATTGATAATCTGATTGTATTAAAAATTAAGCCATATCAGGAAGAGCAATTCCGCTATATCATTTTCAATAAGAAAATGCAGGAGGCAGTTCGCGTGGACGCCATTGAAAATTCATGCGTTTTATTGCCCGATAATCAGGGATTGATTTTTGCAAACGGATATTATCTTCAGACAGGAGAAATGAAATTATTCGATAATGAATTGGCAGATATGCAATTCATTCATCGTATTACTTCACCCAATGGAGAGGATTATCTTTACGTTTTCTATAATACACAGGATGGTGTATATGTTTTATTATCCTATAATATTATTTCTCAGCAAGTCAACACTCCAATAATATGTCATGGTTATTCGCTATTTAAAAATGGTGAGCTTTGTTACTTTAAAACCGATGGCACACCCCAGAAGCACCATGTATTACAAATATGGAAAACCCCTTATCTCGATTTAGACTTTCATTCTGAATTGGAAGCCAATCAGGATTCTTATCTGCACAAAATAGGAAACAAAGATATAGTTAGAGGAATGTCGGAATGTAATGAGGTTTTAAAACTCATTCAAAAAGAAGATAGCTATGCAAATTTATATTTCGACATTAAAAAAATTGCTGGAGATGTTTTAGACACTTATTATTGGATAAATAGTGAAGAAACAGGAAAACTGAATGAAGCCTTACAAAAGATAAAAGAAACAGCCAACAATGCTATTGAAGAATACGACAAAGTTGTTGCGATCAAAAAAAATAGTCAGCAGGAAGTTGAAAGAGTTTTTAAATTGAATGAAGAGCTGACTCAAAAAATTAAAGGGTCCAATTTCTCCAGTATTATTGACTTTGTTCAAATATTAGCTGATGTCAGATCGATTCAGGGGGAAACAATCTCCTTAAAAGAACTTCGATATGTTGATTTAAATAAAATAGAAGAAACAGAAAACAGTTTAATTCAATACAACGAGGATATCTCTAAAAAATGCGTACAGTTTTTATTAAAAAAGGAGGCGCTGGAACCATATCAAAACAAAGTAAACGAATTAAAAGATAAGATTCAGGATGCTAAAAAGGTTGTTGAAATTAATAATACTGAAGAAGAGTTAACAAACTCATCTCAAGAGCTCGAAATGCTTATTGAGATTGTCAGCAACCTAAAGATTGACGATGCAACAGAAACAACACGCATCATCGAAAGTATATCCAGTCTTTATTCCAGTTTAAACCAGGTAAATGCTTCACTAAAGCGCAAAAGAAAAGAACTGCTCAGTCAGGAAGGTGTTGCAGAATTTAATGCTCAGATCAAATTAATCAGCCAGGGACTAACCAATTATATTGATTTAGCTGATTCTCCTGAAAAATGTGTGGAGTTTCAGACCAAGCTGATGGTTCAGATTGAAGAGTTAGAAGGGAAATTTTCTGAGTTTGATGAGTTTATCGATAAGATAACTACCAAAAGAGAAGAAATTTACAACTCATTTGAATCCAAGAAGATCAGTCTGGTTGAAGCTCGAAATAAAAGAGCGAATACTTTATTACAATCAGCAGACAGGATATTAAAAGCGATTCAAAACCGAATATCAAAATTCAAGGAAGTAAGTGAAATTAATGGTTATTACGCTTCGGATCTGATGATTGAAAAGCTAAGAAATATCGTTAAAGAGTTGGTTGAGTTGGATGATTCTGTAAAAGCTGACACGATACAAAGTCAGCTAAAAAGCATGAAGGAGGAGGCCATCAGACAGCTCAAGGATAAAACAGAACTTTTTGTTGATGGAGCTAATATTATAAAGTTTGGAGTACATCAATTTTCTGTTAATACACAACCTTGCGAGTTAACAACTGTATTTAAAGATGAAGAACTTTATTTTCACTTGACAGGAACGAATTTTTACGAAAAAGTAAACCATACAGAACTTAGTAATTACAAAGATTTATGGAATCAAAGCATTCCTTCTGAAAATAATGATGTATACCGCTCGGAGTTCCTGGCTTGTAAGGTATTTAATAATTCATTATTGGGGTTAAACGGAAAACTAAATTCTTTGTCAGAAGATGATGCCCTGGAGCATATCAGGGAATTTATGGGGCAACGATACAATGAGGGATATGTAAAGGGGGTTCATGATCTGGATGCCGGTATTATTGTTAAGGAATTAATTGAATTAAATAAATCAGCAGGTCTCTTAAAATACTCTACCAACGCAAGGGCATGCGCTTGTTTGTTTTGGAATAAATTTACACATCCCGATTTAAAAGATTATTATTACAAGCAGTTAAAAGGTGTAGGTGCTTTAATTAAACTATTTCCCGACTCTCAGGAATTTGCTGATATTATTGATGAATTAAAATCAAAAATCGAAGCTTTTCTTACTGAAACAAAGTTGTTCGACTTGATTCTTGCTGAAGAGGCTGCTACCTATCTGTTTCATGAGGTAATACATGATGATTCTTTTATCATAGACAATGAAGCTGCTACATTTTATAGAGATTTTACAGATTATCTTAGACTAAATTCAGCTACTGACATATTTAATCAATCGATTCAGGAATTAAAGGAAGTGCCTGCTTCTCAATTTAGATTAATCATAAAATGGTTAAAAGCTTATATGTCTGCAGACAATAAGTTGCAATACAGTCAATATGTCAATGAAGTATCTGTACTGTTACTTCTTGGTAATTACGACAAAAAAAATATTGTTAAAGCACAATTAACAAAGCAACTTGCTGGCTTTCAAGGAAACCATTCAATTATAAAAGAGGGAACTTATCAATTTGATTACAATCAATTTATATCTCGTCTCAAGAAATTTGAAATCAATATCTATAGTCGATATAATTTGTATGTTAATCTTAAAAAAGGACTTATTGATGATTTTGAAGATTCGCTACGTTTAAATGAGTTTAAGCCCAGAGTGTTGTCTTCATTTGTACGTAACAAATTAATCGATAAGGTTTACTTACCAATTATTGGAGATAACCTGGCTAAGCAGATGGGTACCGCCGGAGAAAACAAACGAACCGATTTGATGGGTATGTTACTGTTAATTTCTCCTCCGGGTTATGGTAAAACAACTTTAATGGAATACCTGGCCAGTCGTTTGGGCATTATCTTTATGAAAATAAACGGACCGGCTATTGGTCACTCCGTTACTTCACTTGATCCTGCAGAAGCTAGTAATGCCAGTGCTCGTGAAGAATTAAATAAACTAAACCTATCCTTTGAAATGGGGGATAATGTGATGATTTATCTTGATGATATTCAGCATTGTAATCCTGAGTTTTTGCAGAAATTTATATCATTGTGTGATGCTCAACGAAAAATTGAAGGTGTATATAAAGGAAAAAGTAAAACCTACGATTTCAGAGGAAGAAAAGTATGTGTTGTTATGGCCGGAAACCCATATACTGAAAGTGGAGATAAATTTCAGATTCCTGACATGCTTGCCAACAGGGCCGATATTTATAATCTCGGAGATATTCTTGGTGATACATCTGATATATTTAATATGAGTTATATTGAGAACTCATTAACTTCAAACCAAGTATTAAATCAGCTAGCCAGTAAAAGCCATAACGATATTTATCCGATTCTTAAATTGGCTGAAACAGGAAATAAGGACGGCCTGGAGTTTGAGGCAAATCATACGCCTGCACAGATTAGTGATTATGTCAATATCATTAAAAAGCTGATTAAGGTTAGAAATGTGATCTCTGAAGTAAATCAACAATACATTGCATCTGCAGCACAAGCCGAAGAATACAGAACCGAGCCACCATTTAAATTACAAGGTTCCTATCGTAATATGAATAAAATAGCAGAAAAAGTTGTGGCCATCATGAATGATGAAGAACTGGATTCATTGATTCTCTCACATTACGAAGGTGAATCGCAGACTTTAACCTCGGGCGCTGAAGCAAACATGTTAAAGTTCAAAGAGATTTTCAATAAACTCACAGATCAAGAGCTACAGCGATGGAATGACATTAAAGCTACCTTCTGTAAAAATTTAAAATTAAAAGCAGGAGGAAATAATCAAATGTCGCAGGTAGTTGAAAGTATGGGATCCATCAATGAGAGTATTAACAATGTGTCTCAGACCCTAAAGAAATGTATTTGGAACGAGCAATAAATATTTTACCATGACAACAATAAATAATTACTATAATTCAGAAAAAGCACAATTAGCCGTATTGGTAAAAATGGCAAAAGTCGACAATGAGGTAAAAGGATCTGAAGATATGTTCCTTAGACTTATGGCCAGAAAGTTAAATCTTTCAATGAGTGAATTTGAAGATATATACAATGATGCGGATAAATATGATTTTATTCCTCCGGTAAATCAAGAAGAAAAATATATCATGTTTTATATTTTAATTCAAATGATGAAAGTTGATTTGTCGGTAGATGTAGAGGAAATTGAGTTTTGTAAAGAAATTGGAATAAAGTTAGGTATTGCTGAAAATAAAATTGAAGATATTGTTAAACTCTCCATTATAAAAAATAAAGAAGTTGTAGAATATGACGAAATAAAGGCATTACTGGAAATTTGATAGAAAGAATGGTGAGGTTTGTTGTGTTAGCCTGAATTCTCTATTATTAACTGAATTCAGGCTGTATTAAATTTATGTTCGTTGAAGGTTACAGAACTTTATTCTTTGGTGTGGTAGCCACAAAATCCTTTAAGTAAAAAGGTTCGAAATAGGCAACATCTTCAAATTTCTTATCCTGAAATTTTTGATAAGCTGTTTTAACCATGTTGGCTGCTAAAGGTGCTTTGTTTTCAATGAAAATGGCATTCTCATTTTTTATTACATCTTTACATTTGGTAGCTCCATCTCCTAAAAAGAGAATAGATTGTTGTATTAATGTTTCAGCAAAGCTGTTTTCGTCAATAATTTCAGCACTAATTTCTTTTACTTTTTCAAACCTGGCGTTATATAATGTGGTGTAAACTTCCATTCTGCGAGCATCAATCATAGGGCAGATTAAAGTACCATCCTTAAGATTTTCGTTGTCTATGGCAGCATAGGCCAAAGCTTCAAGCGAAGTTATTGCAATCAAAGGTTTGTTCAGAGCATAACAAATACCTTTTGCAACCGAAACCCCAATGCGTAATCCAGTATATGATCCAGGGCCGCTGCTTACAGCAACCGCATCAATGTCACTAATTTTATATTCCTTAATATCATTAAATAAATCCTGGATAAACACAGTTAGATGTGTGGCATGAGAATTTGCTTCAAAAAGTTCTTTTTTGATAATGATATTGTCATTCTCAGAAAGACAAACAGAACAAACTTTTGTTGATGTTTCAATTGAAAGTATTAATGCCATTGTATACAGTTTATTAAAATGCAAAAATAGTTTTTTCAATTAATTTTACCATTGCTATTTAAAAAAGAAAAAGGGGTACCTTTTAAAGTAAACCCCTTTTCTCTAACCTAAACCTAACTATATGAAAAAATCAACACTAACCTCCTGCGTATAGCAACTATTTAATTTTTAATAGTTTGCCCTGAACGACTCCTTTGTTTGAGGTTAACTTGTAAAATAATAATCTATCGTTAATATTATCTCCTTGATATGTAAATGTATACTCAATATTTGCCAAAAAGGTTCCAGAAAATATAGATTTAATTTTCTCACCATATGTATTATAAATTGCTAACTCTCCACCTGCAGTTTCTTTACTGATTATGGTAAAATTTATGTTGTCTTTAAACGGATTAGGGTAAGCTTTAATTTCGATACCTTGTTCCGTATTCCCATCCGAAAATAGGTTGATCAACTGCATGGAGTAACCATTTGCTGATTTAAAGGCAACTTGCAAATATTCTGGTAAAATACCAGAGTTAAAGCAGGCTTCAAACTCAATCTTGAAATGATCAGTTCCACTTTGTCCAAAATTGCTAATGTTGTCTATTTTTAATCCATATAAACCTGTTGTAGGATCAGTAAAATTACTTTCAATAGGATAGCCTTCTGAATTTACAACAGAATTAATCATTGCGTTTTCTAGTCCGATAGTAAAGTGGGATAATTCATGGTCACAAGTTCCATCTGTATAAACCCACATCTCAAAGGCATAGCAGCCGTCATTTTCAGTGGATGTAATTGATGTTATTTTACTATAAAAACAGTCTGTGAAATCACTGTTATCCAGAGAATCATTGCCATTGTTCTCTGATCCGTCAGTGCCATCATTATTACCATCGTTATCGTTAGTATCATTACTATTAATCGTACATGATAAAGAGATTGAATCTGTAGCAAAACAGCCTTCTGCATCCATTACAGAATAGATTAATGTGGCGGTTCCTGATCCAACATATATAGAAATACTATCAATAGATGATTCTTCGATATACCATGAATTTGAATCCTCAATGATTTCCCATGTATAAGTATCCGAACCTTTCCAATTCGCATATATCTTTAAGCCTCCGGTTTCGCAATTAATTTCTGTTGTTGGAGGAATAATAGATGCTTCAACAATATTTGTTTCTTGGATGGTAAAACTGGTTGAACTATAGCATCCGTTGGCATCAATCACTTCAATCTGATATTCTCCCGGAGCTAAATCATTTCTGTTTTGAGATGTGGCTCCATCTGACCAGTTAAACTGATACGGTTCACTTCCTCCGGAAACAATAATTTCTGCTGCTCCGGTAGAAGCACCTCCACAAGCAGGCTGTGAGATATTTGCATTTACATCAAGGGTTGTTTCTGATGAAGAAATAACAATGATTTCAGTAGTTTCACATCCAAGAGCATCTTTCATTGTGATTTCATATGCTCCATCTGTGTTTACCACGAAAGTTGAAGATATCTCATTTTCATTAAAATAATATTGGTATGGATCTAAACCTCCGGATCCTGATATATTTATTTCGATGTCTTCATCAGAATTGCAGTTTCTTGGAGAAATAGAATAATTGATATTTAAAGCTTGTCTATCAGCTAAATTTACTGAGCGTGAAACTTCACAGCCATTGGCGTCGGTAACTGTTACACGATATCTACCTGAGGTAATATCCGATAATGTAAAACCAGTATCGCCTGTATCCCACATATATGTATAAGGAGCAGTTCCGTAATATACATTTGTTACTGATATTGCTCCATCATCTCCACCATTACATGTAGGATTTACTACTGAAGTTGATAATGATAAAGACGCAATACCAATGTAAGTAGAACTGGTAACAGAACATCCCATGGCATCAGTAACTGTTAAGCTGTATGAACCGGAGTTGACACCTGAAATATTAGCTGTTGTATCATTATTTGACCAAATATATTGATAAGGTTCTACTCCCCCTGTAACTATGCTGGTTATTTCACCTTCACCTTCCTGATGACATTGTAAGTAATTGGGTGTCAATGCTAGGTCAAGATTAGTATCTTCTGTTATAATAAATGATGCAGACATTGTACAACCTGCAGCATCAAAAACTCGTAATAAATAGGTTCCGGCATATAAATCACTTAAGTCTTCAGTTGTTTTATTACCTGTCCAAACATAAGTATATGGAGGAGTTCCCCCTGAAACTGATACATCAATAGCTCCATTGTTGTTGTTGCAAGATGCCGGAGTTACAGTTCCTTCAATTTTAATGGGAGACTCTGGTTGTGTCAGAGTTTCTTCCAGAGCTATTGTTTCACCTTCGCTATCAGTAATAGTTACCCGGTATTCCCCAATACGCAAGCCTGAAATATTTTGTAAAGTACTGCCATTGCTCCAAATAAAGTTATAAGGAGGAGTTCCTCCATCAACTTCAGTATAAATAGCCCCATTGTTACCGCCGTAACATGATACGTCATCTTTGGTTAGTAAAGCTGTTAGTGTATTTTCATCTTCTATCTCCTGATAAGAAATACATGTTCCGGCTTTGTAACCAATTACTATATTATCTGCAATTTCTTGTAAGCAGTTTTCGTTATTAGAGCAAACAGTATATTCAATAATGAATGATCCTGAAGTTTTATCTTCTCCAAAATTAGAAATATTGTCAATTTTAAAACCATCTAAACCTGTGGTTGGATCTGTAGTTGGGTTTTCAATATCCCATCCTTCAGAGTTGTAAACATTACTAATATTTCCACAGGGGACACCAATTGTGATATGCGATAAGGCAGAGGAACAGGAGTCACCAGCGGAAACTTCCAGTTTTATGGTAATACAGTTATCAGTTATTTCCTTATTTATAACTTCCGTGTAGAAACAATTCACACAGTCCTGACCTTTAAGTGTGTTATTGTCAGACTGTGCAAATGTGTTCGTTGAGAATGAAAAGGTAAATAGCACACCTAAAAATAGGAGCATACTATTTGCTTTTACTTTTTTAAGTAATCGTCTATTTGGCTTAAGCATGTTGTGTTGTGTTTGTGTTGTTGTGATTTATTACGCTAGCTCAAAGAAAATGTTACTTTAATCAAGTATATTTTAACATTTGTCGAAAATATTCAGAATTAAACAGTAGTTGTATTGATTTAATCAGGAGCTTTTTTGATTATGATAATTTGTTACTTTTGTTGTTCTGTATGACATAAATAGCAAATAAATGAACGAAAAAGATTTGCCAACTGAGGAAAAGAAATTTCTACTAGATAAAAGATATCTGCGAATGGCCTATATCTGGGCTGAAAATTCATATTGCAAGCGCCGACAAGTGGGTGCGTTAATAGTAAAAGAGAAGATGATTATTAGTGATGGTTACAATGGAACGCCATCTGGATTTGAGAATAATTGTGAGGATGAGAACAATATTACTAAACCTTATGTTTTACATGCGGAAGCCAATGCGATAACAAAAGTAGCACGTTCTAATAATAGTTCAGAAGGAGCCACACTTTATGTTACTTCATCTCCGTGTATTGAATGTGCAAAATTAATTGTGCAGGCAGGTATTGGACGTGTTGTTTTTAGTGAAAAATATCGAGTTGAAGACGGTATAAACCTATTGAAGCGAGCCGGTATTGAAATTATCCACATTGAATTGGATGAATAATATAAAATTGAAAATACAATATAAATGAGTTATAAAAATAATAAAAGACAGATTTTACAACCGCTTATTTTTTCTATCATATTAATTGCTGGGATATACATAGGGTATGCGGTTTTACCCGGTAAAATAGGGAATAATAAGTCGCTGGTAATTTATCCACAAACTAATAAAATCGATGCAATTCTGAATTTAATTAATGAAGAATATGTAGATACTGTAGATACTAAAAAGATGCAGGAAGAGATGATTCCGGAATTACTTAAAAAACTGGATCCTCATACCGTTTATATACCAGCCAAGGATTTACAAAATGTAAATGAAGAGCTTTCGAGTAATTTTGGTGGTATAGGAGTGCAATTTAGTATTCAAAAAGATACAGTAATGGTTGTTGCTGTTGTTTCCGGAGGGCCATCTGAAAAAGTAGGTGTTTTACCTGGTGATAGAATTGTAAGTGTAAATGATAGTGTTATTGCTGGTAATGGAATTCAAAACTCTGTAGTGCTTAAATTACTTAGAGGTGAGATGGGTACTAATGTAAATATTGGAGTTATCAGACGAAATTTAAAAGAACCTTTGAAATTTGAAATTACGAGAGGTAAAATTCCAATTGAAAGTGTAGATGTTTCATATATGATTAATGATGAAATAGGCTACATTAAAGTGAGTCGATTTGCTATGAATACATACGCTGAGTTTTTAACAGCGTTGGCAAAATTAAAAGCTCAAAGTTGTAAGAAGCTTATTGTAGATTTTAGAGGAAATTCAGGTGGGTATTTAGACGTGGCAATCAATTTGTGTAATGAGTTTTTACACGATAAGGATATGATTGTTTATACTGAAGGAAAAGCAAATCCACGTCAGGAAGTTCATGCTAACGGAAAGGGAACTTGTCAGGATACTGAGGTGGCCGTTTTAATTGACGAATTTTCGGCTTCGGCTAGTGAAATTTTTGCGGGTGCTATTCAGGATAATGACAGAGGTATCATTATGGGACGACGTTCTTTTGGAAAAGGATTGGTGCAAAATCAAATTCCATTGCCTGATGGATCTGCATTAAGATTAACAATTGCCAGATATTATACTCCTGCAGGAAGATGTATTCAAAAACCTTATGATAATGGGATTGAAGAGTATTATAAAGATATTGTTGAGCGCTATCAGCATGGAGAATTTTTCAGTCAGGATAGTATTGATGTAAATGACTCATTACAATATCAAACTAAAAAAGGACGTGTTGTATATGGAGGAGGAGGTATTATGCCTGATATTTTTGTTCCTCGCGATACAACTAATTTAACAAACTACTATTATAAAGTAAGAGAGGGTGGTTTAATATATAGATTTGCGCTTGAATATACTGATAACAACAGATCTAAAATTGAAGGCCTGAAAACAGTTGGTGAAATAAAAACTTATCTGGGAAATCATCCTGTTTTAGATCAGTTTATTAAATATGCAACAAAGGAAGGTGTGAAAATGAATCGTAAAGAATTCAATATTTCTAAGCATATTATTGATGTTGAATTAAAGGCTTATATTGCCAGAAATATTATGGATAATGAAGGGTTCTATCCAATCATTGGAGAAATAGATGAGTTATTAGACGTGGCAGTAGATAAACTTTCAGAGTAGAAAAGTATAGTTACAATAAAATATGGCTCTTGTTTATTTAGGTCTTGTTAAATGGAGGTTAATTTAATAGACTTAGAATGCTCGAAGTCAGAAACATGAAGTTTGAAGTGATTTGCATTATACTAAACAATGGCATAAAATACTCCTGACTTCTTGCTTCAAACCTTATATTAACAACAAAGGTTGTGTACGCTATTACAAACAATAGCCTATAATATTTTAAAGCCCTGATCTTTTTAGTTCAGGGCTTCTTTTTTTTGGTTTATTTAATAATGTTAAATATTGGGTGTCAGAATGGCGCATTTGAAATTGTGGCACAAAAACTGTAACTATGCATAAGTAATTACAAAGAATATTATAAGTTACAAGAATATGATTATTGGTTTATTTAGAACAGTTCTTATTTTAATTGTTATTTATTATTTGTTTCGATTTATAGGTAGGTTAGTATTACCTGTGTTATTATCGAAATTTGTTAATAAAATGACGAATCCTAATTTTCAAAAGCAACAATATTCTGGAGGCGTACAAGATAATGAGGGGAAAGTGACGATTAAACAAACTGCACCTCACAAAAAAATGACTTCGTCAGATGTTGGTGAGTATGTAGATTATGAAGAAGTAAAAGGATAGATTTTTCTGTTATAGCAATAAAATACAAAAAGCAGCGACTCAATTAAGAATCGCTGCTTTTTTTGTTGATGATGCAAATTGATTGGGTAAAACTCAACCCGAAATATGGTGCTAGCCTATCAATGTTAAGTCGTTATTCTAACACCTGTTAAGGATTAAATTATATTTTAAAGTATCTTATTACTTCGTTTAATTTATCTGCTAATGATGAAAGTTCTTGTGCACTTTCTGTAAACATGTTTGCGGTAACAGAGTTTTGTTGTGTTACTTCGTTTAACTCCTGTATAGCATTGTTTACTTGTTGTGCGCCACTTTGCTGTTCAATGCTAGATGCAGAAATCTCACCTACTAATTGAGCTGTTTCTTCAATGTCAGGAATAATGCTCTTAATTTGCTTACCAGACTCTTCAGAAACAACAACTCCATTTTTGGTTAATTCTATAATTTCTTTGGCTGCAATTTGAGAACGTTCAGCAAGTTTCTTTACTTCGCTGGCTACCACAGAGAAACCTTTGCCATGTTCTCCTGCTCTAGCGGCTTCAACTGCTGCATTTAGTGACAAGATATTGGTTTGTTGAGCTATTTCATCAATAATTAATATTTTCTCAGCAATGTTTGACATTGACTCCTCTGTAATTTTAATGGACTCATAACCTTTTTTCATTTTGTCAGAAGCTCTGCGAGCTATGTTCTCTGTTTCTTTTGCATTGTCTGTGTTCTGATGTATGGTTGCTACCATTTCTTCCATCGATGAGCTGATTTCTTCAGATGAGGCTGCCTGATTTGAAGCTCCTTCATTCAGTTTTATCGCCGATGATTTTAACGAATTACTGGACGCATTGATTTGGTCGGAGCTGGATTTAATATTTTCTACAATGCCTTTAATGTTTTGAGTCATGCCTTTTAATGAGGTAATTATATCACCAATTTCATCATGTCTCGAAACATTTATTTTAGCCGTCAGGTTACCTTCAGAAATTAATTTAGTAAATCGGGCACTATCTGTAAGTGGTTTTACCATACCATTTGCCAAATAATAAATGATCAAGCAGAATAGTAGTAAGCCAATTGACCCAATTATTATACTTCGGTACATAATCTTATTTACGCTTTTTAATACAACGCTTTGTGGTACCTTAATTCCGATGGTCCATTTTTTCTGCGAATCCTTTACGTCAATGCTAGCTAAAGACATATACCAATCCTGTCCGTTGTGCTTGTATTCATAATAAGAAAGACCATTGTTTAAGGCGTCCTGAATTTTGTCGTTGATTTGAATGGAATCCAGATCGCAATTACCATAAATCGATTGTCCAATTAAATCTTTATGCGTATGTCCTACAATGCTTTTATTGTCTGATAATAAAAATGAAATGGCTTCATCAAAAGGTTGAATATCAGAAACAATTTGTTCCATATTATCCAATCTAATATCTACCCCAACAATTCCCTTAAAATCTCCATCTTTTTGAATAGGAACAACAATGGATGTCATTAATATACCTGCCAGTTCTTTTGTTACTACGTCGTAATATGGATCCCAAATGTCAGATTTGTTTTCTCTACGAGCAATGTAATATAAACTGTTTAAATCATCGTTATTCATATCAACAGTTGTAAGAGACTGGTCTATCTGTCCGTTTAAACGGAAAAATACATTCCGTATTCTACCATTTTTAAATGAATAATTTGGATCAAGTGCATTTAGTTCCCAGATTTGCCATGTTGATAAAAAACTAGGATTGTTTTTAAGCCAGCTAAGCAACATGGTGTTATAAAAAGAATCTTGTGGTTTGTCTTTTAAATCAAGATACTCTTCGTAAGTGTTTGCTAATACAACAGCTCCTTCGTGCACTGTGTTTAGCTCACCCTGAATTAGGTTTCTGTATTCTAATACTTTTGCATTAATAATTTCTTCAGAAGTTTCAATTGCATCACTTCTCATGTTAAATGTAATGTATCCCAGTACAATAGCGAATATAACACTGGATGATACCAATACATTAACCAGTAACCTGCCTTTTAAGCGGAAATTAAATCGACCCATACAAAAAACTTTAGACAACTATAAATAGTGATAAAGTGTCCCCTAATCCAATACCACAATCAAATTTAAAATCGTTAATAAAATCTACTATAATAAAGGGAAAAGGTTTTGATTTTAATATTTTTTAAATGTACCCCCTTAAAAAATCATTACTGAAGTTTCGTAAAAAGTTAAAATTATTTCACCAACCCCTTTTGATTATGAAAGTGGGAGCAAAATTATATTTTTTTGCGATTTAATAAGGGTGAAATTTGTCATGTTTTATGAGATTATTAGAATATTTAACATTAATAGTTGAATTATTTAATTGCTTTTATAAGTCAGATACCAAAGTAATTAGTAGTTTAGAGTGGAATATTATAGATAAACCTGTTTAACTAACGAGATGCAAACAAAAAATACTTTTATCCTAACTCTAATATGGAGTTTGTTTTTTATTACCTCATGTAATGATACTCCAAAAGTTTCCCAAAAATTAGCTGAAGTCAAATACAATCCTAAAGTGGCAGCCTTTACTTCTGGAATGGTTTCAAATCAGGCAGAGATAATGGTTCGGTTCTCTGATAACGTTCCTTCTGCAGAGGCGGGCAATACTGCTTCCTCAAGTGTTATGAAAATATCACCTTCGGTAAAGGGTGAATTTTATTGGCTAGATAAGCAATCATTAGTTTTTAAACCGTCAGAAAAATTAAAGCAAGCAACAGTTTATAAAGTAAAGGTGGATTTAGGTCAGGTATTTACCGATGCCAAAGATGATTTTGAGTTCTCATTCCAAACAATTACTCAAAATTATAGAGTTGAATTTGGAAATGTAACTCCATACGATAATTCAAACCTTACAGATAATAAACTGACTGGAACGCTTATTCTTTCTGATTTTGCTGATACAACAAAAGTTTATAAAATATTAAGCGCTACTCAGGAAAATGAAAATCTTGAAGTGGAGTGGCTTAATGTGGACAAACAAAATCACTACGAATTTATACTGCATCATATTAGACGTAAAGATTCTGAAAGTAAGGTAAAAATAGAACTAAATGGTAAGCCAATTAATGTAGACAAGGAAGATACAAGAAAAGTAAGTATTCCGGGAATTAATGATTTTGATTTGATGGATGCGAAAGAGGTGTTTTTACCTAGTCAGGCCATAGAAATTACTTTTACAGACCCCTTGAATAGTAGTCAAAATTTGGATGGTCTTATTTCCTGGGATTCGCCAGTGGGCTTTTCTACTTCAATTGAAAATAATGTAATTAAAGTAACCCCGCATCATTCAATCACAGGAAGTGTTAAATTAATAGTTAACGAAGGTATTGAAAATGTTTTGGGTGTAAAAACTGATGAGAGTGAGAATTTTGTATTGACATTTACAAGCTTAAAACCACAGGTTGGATTTATTGGAGAGGGAACTATTTTACCAGAATCCGAAGGTTTAAATATTCCTTTTAAGGCTGTTAGTTTAAAAGAGGTTCAGGTACATGTTATTAAAATATTTGAAAATAATGTGGCTTCGTTTCTTCAGGTTAATAAATTGGATGGGGCTTATCAGTTAAAAAGAGCAGGACGATTAGTGTTGAAAAAGACGATACCTTTAAATACTGACAGAACGATTAATTTAAATAAATGGAATACCTTTTCGCTAAAGTTGGATGATTTAATAAAAGTGGACAGAGGAGCCCTTTATCGTATCGAAATTCAATTTTCCCGAAGAAATGCTATCTATCCATGTGCTGGGGAGGATAATGTTGAGGATGAAGATTTAGCTATGGACCCGGATGAAATAACAGATAGGGAAATAGCCTATTATGATAGTCCGGAAGAAGATTATAGCTATTGGGATAATAATTATTACTATTACAGTTATCGCGACAGAGATAATCCATGTAAAAAAGCCTATTATCGTAGTAATCGATTTGCACGAAGAAATGTTCTGGCTTCTAATCTAGGAATCATTGCTAAAAAAGGTAGTGATAAAGAAATGGTTGTTGCTGTTACGGATTTAAGAACAACAGAGCCTGTTGCGAATGTTGATGTGGAAATTTATAACTATCAAAATCAGTTAATTACATCATCTAAAAGTAATGGGGAAGGACTGGTAAGGTTAGATGTTACCAAAAAGCCTTATTTACTTATTGCCAAATTTGAGAATCAAAGAGGTTACTTACGATTAGATGAAGGATCATCATTATCATTAAGCCGATTTGATGTTGCAGGACAAACCATTCGTAAAGGATTGAAGGGATATATATATGGAGAAAGAGGTGTTTGGCGGCCGGGCGATACATTGTTTGTGTCTTTTATTTTAGAGGATAGGGAGCATATGTTGCCAGAAAAACATCCCGTTGTTTTTGAGTTAAGCAATCCTCATGGTCAGCTGGTTAAAAGAGTAGCCAGCACATCCGGAGTTAATAACGTATATTTATTTAAGGTTCCAACCAATGAAGATGCACCAACAGGTAATTGGATGGCTCGCTTTTTAGTAGGAGGTACATCTTTTACAAAATCATTGCGAGTAGAAACTGTTAAGCCCAACCGATTAAAAATTAATATGGATTTTGGAACTGATAAGCTATCCGTTTTGCAGCCATATGTTAAAGCAAAAATGGAGGTGAAGTGGCTTCATGGAGCTGTTGCTAAAAATCTTAAAACAAATGTAACAGCAACCTTAACTTCAATTCCTACAAAATTTCCTAAGTATAGTGAGTATAGTTTTGATGATCCTACATGCAAATTCTCCAGTGAAGAAGTAACGCTTTACGAAGGTAAAACCGATTCAGAAGGAGTAGCGATGGTTCAGGGAAATATGGAAGTAAGTGATCAGGCTCCCGGGATGTTGAAAGCTTCATTTAGAACCCGTGTTTTTGAAGAAAGTGGAGATTATAGTATAGATCGTTTTTCAATTCCTTACAGTCCCTATAAATCGTATGTAGGAGTTCGTATACCTGTAGGCGATAAAAGAGGAATGTTGGTAACTGATAAAGAGCATAAAATAGATGTGGTGTCAGTTGATGCAAATGGAAATCCGGTTTCAAAAAGCAATCTAAAGTACATTATTTATAAAGTGAACTGGCGATGGTGGTGGGAATCAGGCGAAGATAACTTAGCCAGATATATTTCATCTTCTTCGCAGCAGATTATTGATAAAGGAACTTTTAGTACAAAAGAGGGAATAGGTAGTTTTGATTTAAAAATTAAATACCCTGATTGGGGACGTTATTTAGTTAGGGTTTTTGATACTTCAAGTGGTCATGTTTGCGGAAAAACTGTTTATGTTGACTGGCCGGGTTATGCAGCAAAACCAGTGGGTGATAATCCTGAAGCTGCATCCATGCTAACTTTATCAACAGAAAAAGACAAATATAATGTTGGAGAAACAGCTCAGGTTAATTTTGCTTCGTCAGAAGGAGGAAGAGCTTTAGTAACTATTGAAAATGGCACTAAAGTCATTAAAGAATATTGGGCAAAAACCGAAAAGGAGTTTACGTCATTTCAGTTTGAAATTACAAAAGAAATGACTCCAAATATTTTTGTGCATGTAACGTTACTTCAGCCTCATGCACAAACGGCAAATAATTTACCGATTAGAATGTATGGAGTAACACCATTATTGGTTGAAGATGCCGAAACTCATTTGAAGCCAGTGATTGATATGCCCGACACTTTGGTTCCAGAGCAAACAGTCAAGATAAAAGTTAGTGAAGAAAATGATAGGCCAATGACCTATACCTTAGCAGTTGTGGAAGAGGGTTTGTTAGATTTAACTCGCTTTAAAACTCCGCAGCCTTGGGATCATTTTTATGCAAGGGAAGCACTGGGTGTTAGAACGTGGGATATTTATAATCAGGTAATCGGAGCTTATGGCGGACAAATTGAGAGAGTGTTTAGTATTGGAGGAGATGGAGAAATAAATAATAAACAAAAAGATCCAAGTGCTAATCGATTTAAGCCGGTTGTAAAAGTGTTTGGTCCTTTTTCATTAGACAAAGGCGATTCAAAAACTCATGAATTTAAGATGCCTCAGTATATTGGCTCGGTAAGAACAATGGTGGTAGCCCGAAACGACAGAATGTATGGTAATGCAGAAAAAGCTACCCCAGTTAAAAAGCCATTGATGGTATTGGCTACTCTTCCTCGCGTATTAGGTCCGGGGGAAAACGTAAAACTACCGGTTACTGTTTTTGCTATGAGTGATGATATTAAAAATGTAGAGTTGTCTCTTGAAACAAATGATCTGATAAAAGTTGAAGGAAGTAATAAACAGAAAATAGCCTTTAACCAGACAGGAGATCAGGTTGTGCCTTTTACTATTAACATTCCTCAAAAATTAGGTATTGGCAAAGTAAAAGTAATTGCTACATCAGGTTCAGAAAGAGCTGAAGATGTTATTGAAATTCAGGTTCGGAATCCTAATCCTGAGAGAATTACATCAATTAGTAAAGTTGTTCAGGCAGGTAAAACAGAGACTATTCCGTATGAACTGTTTGGAATGGAAGGAACCAATAAATCTGTTGTTGAAGTTTCGTCAATACCTCCTGTTGATTTTGGTCGTAGATTAAAATATTTGTTGCGATATCCTCACGGATGTGTTGAGCAAACAACCAGTTCTGTTTTTCCACAACTCTATTTAGAAAATGTGATGGAGGTAAGTGATGAAACAAAACAAACTATTGAAAGAAATATTAAAGCAGGTATTAGTCGTTTGTCAACTTTTATAACAAGCGATGGAGGCTTTAGTTATTGGCCGGGAAATTCCGAATCGAATGATTGGGGAACTTCTTATGCAGGTCACTTTTTGCTGGAAGCAGAAAAAAAAGGATATAGTTTACCACTAAACTTTAAAACAAAATGGGTTCAGTATCAAAAGCGGGTATCAAGTACCTGGACTCCTGATAACTTTGGGCATTACAGAGATTTAAATCAGGCCTATAGATTGTATACCTTAGCACTTGCCGGAAAACCGGATAAAAGTGCCATGAACAGGATGAGGCATATAAATACGTTATCAACTCAGGCTCGCTTTAGGTTGGCCGCAGCTTATGCGCTTATCGGTCAAAAGGAAGTAGCTGAAGAAATGATAGAAACTTCAAGTGTTCAGATTACAAAAAAACAAAAGTATTATTCGTATGGATCTGTGACAAGAGATCAGGCCATGATACTTGAAACATTATCGTTATTAGGCGACCTTGATAAAGCAGCTCCTTTAATGAAAGAAGTTGCTGAAAAATTAAGTGGCCAAAGTTGGTTAAGTACACAAACAACAGCTTATTCGTTGATTGCATTAAGTCAATTAGCCCAAAATACAGGTAGCTCAAAATTAACTTGTGTTATTAACGGAACTAAGATTACTTCCGATAAACCAATACACCAAATTGAGATTCCAGAAAGTAAGAACACAAAAGGTAAAGTTGAAATAAAAAATAATGCAGAAGGTATATTGTTTGCCCGTTTGATTTTAGAAGGAACACCTTTTAAAGGAGATACAGTAAATGAAAGTTCCAATATAAAAATGACTGTAAAGTATACACTTTTAAATGGGGCACCTCTTGATGTTTCTAAAATTCAACAAGGAACTGATTTTATGGCTGCGGTTAGTGTAAGTCACCCGGGACAATTGTCATCATATTCAGATCTGGCATTAACTCAGATTTTTCCTTCTGGATGGGAGATCAGAAATACAAGGATGGAAGATGTGAACTCGCCTTATGAAGTTGATGCTCCTGATTACAGAGATATTCGCGACGATAGGGTATATTCTTATTTTGATTTAGCCAGAGGAAAGAATAAAACTTTTATCGTATTGCTTAATGCAACTTATCAAGGTAAATATTATCTGCCATCTGTATCATGCGAAGCTATGTATAATAATGAAATTACAGCACGCAGAGCTGGCAAATGGGTTGAGGTAATAAGTGAAGAATAAATAGTTACAAAGAGATTAGAAAGTTTTATATTTTTACGGCTGGCTTTAAAATGAAGTTCAGCCGTAATTTTTAAATATAAGTATGAGTAAAAAATTAATTATAGTATTTGTTGTAGTGTTTTGTGCAATAATAGGTGGTCAAAATGCCGAGGCAAAAAGAGTAAGGGGGTATATTATTACCAATGAAAATGATACCTTACAAGGTTATCTTAGTATATATAATACTACAGTTAGAACATTGACAATTTCGTTTACAAAAAGAGTATTTAATGCGGAGATGGCATTTGTGGAAGCTCCTTTTAAACAAGATAAACATGGATTCTATAAGAATTATACACCTGACGAGCTAAAAGAATATGGATTTACTTATAAAGGAGTACCCTACAAATTAAAGTCTTTTATTGTAAAATCAAATACTTTTATTTTAAATGAAAGAAAAAAGAAACACTTTTTACTTTTGGTTGAAAAGCAAGATGGACGTGAGATATATAAACATCAAAAACATCGTTATGATGATGTTATGAATCAACTTATACCTTATTATGTCTTTTATGTGGTAGGAGATAATGGTGAATTAATCAAAGTGGAATAGTAATTAAAATTAATCTAAAAGCTAACTACCAAAACCTTACTATGAGACAAATATTTATCATTGCTTTAATAATCCTTTCTTTTCAAAATAGTTTTTCACAAGGGTATTATGAACCCCAAAACAGGACTGGCATTAAAATTATGCCTTTTTCAATGATTGATAATAATCCTCGTCTTAGATTGGGATTGGAGTATATTTCAAATGATAGAATTGGAGTTAGTATTGATTTTGGGATTGGGAATAATGTTATCAATCACAACAGATTAAAAGATACTAAATGGGGACAGGATTATTCGTTGATTGAAGTCAGACCTGAAATTAAATACCTGTTTAAAAATAGAAAGTATTTTTATTTCTATAATTCCATAGAATGCTTTTATATCACAATGAAAGATGTTCTTGAATCTGATAGCTATCAATTGGAAAATTCGAATAAATGGATTTCATATGACAGGGCTAGGTTCAGTAAGCAAAAATATGGAGTTCACTTTAAAGTCGGAATTAACATTATTGCTTACGACAAGTTTAATTTTGATTTTTATGGAGGTGTGGGAGTAGCCCAAAGAGTGATCTCTTATAGTAAAGTTATTAATCCTTCTGAAGGTTATTATGATGATTGGTCAGATGGAGACTGGTTTGGAGAATCTTATGATCAAGAGGGAAAATCAGTTTTTGTAAATTTATCATTAGGTGTTAAATTCGGATATACTTTTGGAGGCGGTCATAAAACCCAAAAGTGAAGTAGTATGATAACTTAATGCCATCTGATATGCTGAAATATTTTTCTTTGTTATGTATTGTTATATCAATATCTGTTTCTGTAGAAGCTCAGAAAACAGAAAAAGGAAAAGCTTCCTATTATTCTGATCTGTTCGAAGGAAGAAAAACTGCCAGCGGTGAACCATATCATGCAAACCTTAAAACTGCAGCGCATCGAATATTACCATTGGGAACAATGGTAAAGGTCACTAATTTAAAAAACAATAAAAGTGTTATAGTTCGCATTAATGACCGTGGTCCATTTTCCAAAGGCAGAATTATTGACCTATCAAAAAGTGCTATGAAAGCAATTGATGGAATAAACGATGGAGTTATTAATGTTGAAATTGAGGTTCAAAAAAAGGAGTAAATTTCAACATATGTTCAGTATTCTGGAAACACCCTTTAACCTTTAACCGTTCATCTTTCTACCTTTCACCTTGTTCAAACCACTCAGCTGATAAATCCAAAACTGCATTGTTTTTATCTATATCCACGTAAGGTACTTCAGCCCATAATGCCTCAGGATAATATGTTTTCATTAGTCTTTTTATCGTTTTGGCAGAGTCTTCAGTAATCTCTGGTTCTGTAACCGGATAATGATTGTAAACTACTCCATAAACATTTATATCCCGTTTTTTCATTACTTCTAAAGACAAAATTGTGTGATTGATTGAACCCAGTTTTCCTGAAGTTACCAGAATAACAGGAAAATTATTCTGCTGAATAAAATCAACAACCATGGTTTCTTCATTTAAAGGAACCATTAAGCCTCCCACGCCTTCTAAAAGAACAGTGTTGTATTGCATTTCAGTTTCTCTGACAGCTTGCATTATTTTGTCTTCATCTATTCGCTCACATTCCATACTTGAGGCCAGATGAGGAGAGGCTGGGAATTTAAATAAATACGGACAAGTTTCACCGTTTTTATCTGCAGGCAATAAAGGCATTCCCATTATTTTACGATGTGTTTCAATATCCTCGGAATATTGAGTGCATCCGGTTTGTGCCATTTTCATGGTAATGATGTTTTCGCCTCTATTGTGAAGCGTTTTCGCTAAAAGTCCTGTAACTACAGATTTACCTGCATCTGTATCAATAGCAGTAATAAAGTATGTTGACATGATTTATTTTTTTTGAAGAATGAGAATAAAGGGGTGATAGGTTAGGGGAAAGCCTTTCGCATTCCGGTATTGTTGATAGCCGATGGAAAAGTTTTCTAAATCTTTTTTAGTCCACGTTGTACTTGAAATTCCGTTTACACCAGTATTGCGCATGTGTTTTAAAACTTCTAAAGGTGTATTAAACCAAAGTTTGTTGTACCAGCAATGTTTGTTAATGATTTTATAATGTTTGCTGGCCTTCATAATTACATCTTGTATGCTCAGGTATTCAATGCCTTTCCCGGTTAAGGCTTTTATTTCAATAAAGTTATTAGTGCCGAAAGATGACAACGCAAAATATCCATCAGATTTGAGCAAAGATGAGGTATGTTCAAAGAATTGATCTAAGTTGCGGATCCATTGAATTGTTGCTCCTGACCAAATCATATCTTGTTTGTTTGTGATTGACAATTGCTGAGCATCTCCTTGTATGAATTCAAAAGAAGTTTGTTGTTGTTTAGAGATAATACTATGGATGACAGGCTCAACTTCATTTACTAAATCATTAGCAATATAATTTGAAAAGGAAATGTGCTTTACAATCTCACGAGTTAACAATCCGGTTCCACAGCCTATTTCAAGTATATTTTCACAAGGAGTACTAATTTCTGGCAAAGCCAAAGAAACCAGTTTTCGAGCCATTTGTTGCTGAACAATAGCATGATTATCATATGTTTTTGATGCTGCGCTAAACCTTCTTTGTAATAGGTTTTTGTCAAAAGTTTGTTTTGCGGTTTCTGTATATATCATAAAATATTTGGTTATGCTATTTTAATATGATACTCCATGTATTCCATTTGTAGAAACAAAAGTGAGGTTCATTAATTTCCTGACATTCAATTTTATCTTGCCAATATGATTTCTGGTTCTCTGTTGTAAAAATCAGATCGTTTGTACCAATAATAGCTTTGTTGTAAATGGATGAGCATTCAATTTTCTGGTTAAAAAGTTGAATTAAAGTGCCAAGTTCTTCTTTTTGATTTTCAAATGCTCGTTGTGGTTTATTGACTTCGAATTTTTTCCAGGCTTCATTTCCTCCAACCATTCTTCGTTGAAACTTCATTAGATTGCGTTCGGATAAATAATCGTAAGTTCCCTGAACAATAGATTTATCAATTCCAAACTGGTTATGTATAGGGGTTAGCGTTCCATTAATGGCAATGGCTTGATATACTTTTAACTCATATTTCTCGGATATAAATTGTGCCACCCATACACCAAACGACCATGCAATAATTGAAATTTTATTGTACTTTATCATCTCTACTCTAAGTCCTTCATTCAGATGTAGCGTTTTGTAATCATTAAACATGAGTATATCATGGCTATCAGATTCAAGATGTTTGAATTGGTTTTCGTCACATCCCCATCCATTAAAAAAAAGGATGAGGTGGGAGTTGTTCTGCTTGTTAATCCATTTATATTTCATGATCAATGATGCTCTTGTACTATATAAGATTTAACTTCGTCAACAAATTGTTCTAAGAGATGAGGTTTCAAATTTGCAGTTAATGAAATCCTTAGGCGAGCAGTGCCTTTGGGTACTGTTGGTGGGCGAATTGGAAAAACTAAAAACCCTTTAGCTTGAAGATGTTTTGCCAGAGTTACAGCTATTTTATTTTCGCCAACAATAATTGGAATGATATAACTTTGTGATACACTAAAACCTAAATCATTTATATTTTGATTGCACTGCGTAGCCAGACTTTTTAATTGTTCTCTATAAATAGAAAAATCTGGCATCTTATCGATGATGAATTTGCTCCATGCCATATTTACCGATGGCAACGCAGTTGTAAATATTAAAGTGCGGGCTTTATTGATTAAAACCTGTCCGAGTGTTTGATTTAAAATAGCAAAAGCACCAACTGATGCCATAGCCTTTCCCATCGTACCAATTATAATATCGATACTATTTACTACACTTTGCTCTTCGCATAAACCCAATCCGTTTTTACCCAGAGCACCTACACCATGAGCTTCATCGATATACAAAATAGCATTGAATTTATCTTTTAGTGTAATTAATTGTTTCAGGTTAACAGCATCACCATCCATACTAAATACCGATTCGCTGACAATAAAAACTTTATCGTATTGATGACGCCGTTTTTCAAGAATCGTTTCCAAATGTTCATAATCAGCATGGCGATAGCGAACATGATCGGCATTACTCAAGCGAATACCATCAATAATGCTGGCGTGGCAAAGTTTATCAGATAGTATTAAATCTGTTTTCTCGCTTAAAGCAGGAAGAATGCCGGTATTGGCATGATAGCCACTATTAAAAAACAGAGCAGACTCACTTTTATACCATTTTTTTAAGGATGCCTCCGTTTCTTCGTAGAGGTTTGTATTGCCTGTAAGTAGTCGTGAAGAGCCACTACCAAACGATAACCAATGCGGATTAGCAACCATTTGGTTCATAAATTCTTTTTGAAGTTCAATGTTTGAAGCTAATCCCAGATAATCGTTGGATGATAAATTGAGCATTTTTTTTCCATTGAAATAACAATAACCATTTGTGTCATTTTCAATAGATTTAAGAGTGCGTGTTAATTCTTGCTGCTCTAATTGATGTAGCGTGTTTTCAAATCTTTTCATATTTACATGCTTACTTCGGGTACAACTTCCATTGTTTCAAAAATAACCTGATACATAGCGGTGCACAGTTTGTCCAACTCATTATCTGTAATGATAAAAGGAGGCATCAGGTAAACCAGCTTTCCAAAAGGACGAATCCATACGCCTTTGTCAACAAATGCTTTTTGAATGATGGCCATATCTACAGGCTTTGTTAATTCAACCACACCAATAGCACCCAAACATCTTACATCCTTAACAACCTCCAGTTCTTTACAAGAAGCTAAACATTCACTCAACTTCAATTCTATATGTTTAACCTTTGCCTGCCACCCACTTTGAAGTAATAAATCAATGCTTGCGTTGGCTGTTGCGCAAGCCAGTGGATTTCCCATAAATGTAGGGCCGTGCATAAATACTCCCGGATTTCCATTGCTTATTGTGTCGGCCACATCATTAGTAGCCAGTGTGGAAGCAAAACTCATGTATCCTCCGGTAATGGCTTTTCCTAAACACATAATGTCAGGAGAGATATTTGCATAATTACAAGCAAATAACTCTCCCGTTCTTCCGAAGCCCGTAGCAATTTCGTCTGCAATCAGAAGTACATTATATTCGTTACATAACTCTCGTACAGCTTTTAAATATTGTGGCGAATAAAACCACATGCCACCTGCACCCTGTACGATGGGTTCAAGTATAAAAGCAGCCAGTTCGTTATGGTGATCTTTAAAAAGATGGGTTAATGCATTTATATCATCCTGGTTTAAATTTTCATTAAAACGACTGGTTGGTTGATCAATGAAAAAATGGATGGGCAATCGTCCGTTAAAAATATTGTGCATACCAGTATCCGGATCACAGACCGACATTGCATGCCAGGTATCACCATGGTAGCCATTTCTGACAGTTGCAAATTTCACTTTTTGGTTTTCCTCCTTACTATGCCAGTATTGTAAAGCCATTTTCATGGATACCTCAACGGCAACAGAACCACTGTCGCTAAAAAAAACTTTTTGTAATGGGTCTGGTGTAATAGTAATTAGTTTTTGAGCCAGTTCTACAGCCGGACTATGAGTGAAACCTCCAAACATAATATGCGACATTTTTTTTAACTGGTTTTCAATAGCATGGTTTAATACAGGATGGTTGTATCCATGCACCGCAGCCCACCACGATGACATGCCATCCGTTAAAGCTTCGCCTGTGGATAAGTGTATGGTACATCTCTCTGCTTTTTCAACCATATACACCGGTAATGGATTTGTAGTTGATGTATATGGATGCCAAATATGTTCTCTGTCGTATTGTAATAATTCAGGGGTGTTCATTTTTTTAATTTTATATGCGTTACGTTAATCAACTCTCTTACTTTTTTAAAGGTGGACTACCTCGACGCAGGAGAGGGGAGGTGGATTCTATTACTTCAGCACAAGTTTTTTGCATTTTATAAGAATTGGTTTAAAACCACCTCCCGCTTCGTACCTCACCGGACTCTTCCTTGATAAGGAGGAGAGTTGATTTACATGGTGCTAAATATTAGCGGTATCTTTCACATCTTCGTTTACTATGGAAAACCCTGCCTTTGTAAATATCTCTTTATCCTGATTGATGTTACTACCAATGGTAGTTAAGAAATCGCCTACCAATGCTGCGTTAACCCCAGCGGCAAGTGCTTTTTCCTGAATGTGAGCAAACAGATTTCTACCTGCAGCCATTCTTATTTTCGCTTGGGGATTAATAAAACGGAATAAAGCAAAAGTGCTCAGTATCTCTTCATCACTTAATTTTTTCATCCCTTCTAATTGTGTACCCTTTATTGGAGTAAGTACATTAATTGGGATAGATAGAATATTCAAATGCCTTAATGTAAATGCCATTTCAATTCTTTGCTCAGGAGTTTCTCCCATACCAATAATGCCACCAGAACATACCTCCATGCCAATAGCTTGTGCTTGTTTAATGGTTTTTATTTTTTCTTCCATAGTATGAGAACTTACCAATTCAGAAAAAAAGGAGGGAGCCGTTTCAATATTGCAATGATAGTGTTCAACTCCCGAATCTTTAAGTTTTTGCAGTTGTTCTTCTTTTAATAAACCCATAGAAGCACAAAGACGAATTGGCATATTTTTTTGAATGCTTTTGTAAACGCCGCATAGTTTATCCAAATTATGATTTGATATAGCACGACCACTAGTAACCAGAGAAAATTTATGTACTCCCTTTTCGGCATTGCTTTTGGCCATTTCTTCTGCTTCTTTTAAATCTACCAATTCATACTCTTCAATATTTGTTTTATGAAAAGCCGACTGAGAGCACCATTTGCAATCTTCGCTACATTTCCCCGAACGTGCATTTAAAATGCTACACATATCCATCGCATTGCCATGGTTATGAATTCTTATTTCATTTGCAGCAGCATATAATTCCTCTTTATTAGGCCAATTTAGTAAGGCTTCAGCCTCAAGTTGGTCAATAGATTCTCCGTTTAGTACTTTTTGTTTTAATAGCTCTACCATAATGCAAAAAAAAACCGCTAACAGAATTTACATTCCATTAGCGGCCAGTTATATTGTTAATACTAATAATTACACTTTGTCCATAAACACCAGGAGTTGATGTAACAATAGGAATTAGTTGCAACAGTTCCTCTTCCGTACAATCCTCATTTTCATCGTTGGCTTCTTTTTCATCACATATGCGAAGAATATCTTCAATGTGTTCAATTACATTTCCAATCCATTGCGTTAACGAAATTGCCAAACTCCCAATATGAACCACCTTTCCAATACTACAAAACGCAGCATAGCCTTTGTTACTCCATTGCGTAAAATGAAGTCTGTTTTGCTTGATATTTAATTTATTGTGATTCATCGTTTGCAAAACTACGATAAAAAAGAATGTTGATTTTAATTTATCAAGGTGTTTTTGAACAGGTTTCTAATCTGTTATTTTAAATACTTCGCAAAGAATCCCATCATTGATTGGTAAAGTTCAATTCTATTATCTTCATGATGAAAACCGTGACCTTCGTTATACTTAACGATATAAGGAACATCGTATCCTCGCTCTCTTAGTTTGCTCACAATCTGGTCTGACTCATTAATATTTACACGAGGATCATTGGCTCCTTGAATCACAAATAGTGGTTTGGTAATTTTTTCTGCATTTAAAGCTGGGGATACCTCTTCCATGATTTTCTTTTCTTCTGGATTTTCGGGGTCATACCACTGAGCATAGAATTGTTCCATATATGGTTTCCAATAGGCAGGGAACGAATTAACAAATGTAAATAGGTTTGAAACTCCAACATAGTCAACACCACATACATATAAATCCGGTGTTTTTATAAGGCTGCCCAAAGTAGCTAGTCCACCATAACTACCACCGTATACCGCCACTTTTTCAGGAATTACCCAATTCTGGTCAATGCAGTATTTTACTCCATCTTCCAGGTCGTTTAGCATTTCGCGACCAATCTGTTTACTTCCGGCTAAGTAAAAATCCTTACCATAACCGCCTGACCCTCTGTAGTTGACTTGCAAGGTAGCATATCCACGACTAGCAAAAAGTTGTGTTTCAGGATTGAATTCCCATGAGTCACGAATTCCATATGGACCTCCATGAGGGTTTAATATCATAGGAACTTTTTTGCCCTCTGCAGTTGCTTTAGGAATGGTTAAATACCCATACACCGTTCTACCATCGCGACTTTTAAATTTAATAGGTCGCATTTCAGCCATATCTTCTTCTTTTAACTGAGGCATTAAGTTCATGAGTAATTTAAACTTATTGGAATCTACATCATACATATAGTACTCACCATAAAGTTTATCGCTGGTAACGTAAATCAGATACTTATCTTCGTTATCCGTTTTATCGTAAATGTAAAAGTCTTTTGCGCTAAATTCTTTCTCAAATTTTTTGTGCAATGCTTTGTAGTATTTACTTACCGGAGTAATCTGATATTTTTCACCTTCGTAAGCAAAATAGTCTATTTCCCAATTACGTTTACGAGATCGGGACATTTCGTTGGCATCAAATATTTCGTTTTCAAAAACTACTTCTAGCTGTTTTTTATTGGCTAAATCATAGGTAACAATGCATTCTTTATCGCGGTTTAAGTTCGAAATAACATAGGCTATATCATGTTTCCCTGGATCATAATTAAAGCCTCTGATATTAAAGGTACCTTTCCAGTCATAGTGTTCAACCACTTCAAACTCCTTATCAGATGCAGAACGGTATAAAAGTTCCATTTCTGTTCCGTTTACCTGACGGGTATAGGCACGAAGAACTCCATCTTTATCAAAGTTGTAATCCATGATAGGACTGTTGGGATCTTTGTTTTCAAATAGCTTTGTAAACTCCCCATTGTTTACATTGATGATATAAGGCTCAAAAACTTCAGCATTATCTTTGTTCATCTGAATGATAATTTCATCCGGCTGTTCTTTCAATAACTCAAGAATATTTACCTGTACATCGTCAAATGGAGTAAGTTCTATGTCATTAGAACCATCTGTATTTACAGCAAATAAATGATAGTTTTCGTTTCCTCCTTTATCCTTAACATAAATCAAACGATTATTATTAACCCAACCATAACCTCGCACCAGGTCATCACCTTCAACTATTGCTTTTGTTATTTTATCAGTTTCGGTATTTTGAATGTAAACATGCTGTTTCCCATTTTCATCTCTTTCTCTAAAAGATAGATATTTTCCGTCAGGAGAAAATTGAAAATCACTCTTGGATGGTTTTTGAAAATAGTCTTTAACAGAATATTTATAGGAGGCTGTTTCAAAATTAGCCAGGGCTTTTAATTCTTCTGTAGTAGATGGTAATGAAGTATCACCTGGAATACTATCTTTTGTTGTGGCATACGTACTGTTCATAAATACAATACTCATTAAAAATAAAAATACGTGTTTCATTTACTAATAATTTTGGTTTGTTGGCTATAAGGCATTTAAAATTAGGTCCCAATAGTCATTGTTATACATGGAATATACATTGGGATTTAAAGAAAAGAACAAGATAAAATACCAATAGTTAGGTTTTAACTATTAAGGTGTATTTAATAGGTGGTTAAAGATAACGCATTAATTTGTATTGTAAAAGAGAAAAAATTCCTCGATGTTTTATTTTTATTCCGGAGTTTTAGTTTGTTGTATTTAGGTCAGAAGTTTGCACCAATAAGCAAATTGAGTCGTTTAGCTGAGCGTTGGGGTGTAAGATTTAATCTTTTTATCGGTTTGAATTCTATTAATAGTTCCATTTAAGATACAAAGATAAAAAGCCTGAAGAATATGAATAAAACAAGGATTACATTCAGGTAGAAAACAAAATTAGTGTTGGCTTTATTTTGTAATTGATTCACAACAGCTCTGATAAATAATATGATTGAATGTATAACAGTAATACCTATGTAAATCAAATAAGCCCCAAGACCAGTTCCTCCTCTGGAATTATTCATAGAAAAATCAAAGTATAAGTAAAGGATGATAAATAGAATAATCAGAATAGAATAAAATTTAGATTGGGTATTTTTCATTTATTATCTCATTGAATGTTTATCAACTTTAACCTTTCTCCTTTCTCCTTTCTCCTTGTTCCCTGTTCCTTTCTCCCTTTTTCCTTTAACCTTTCACTCCAACATACCCATCTCCACTATCTTTCAGTTCAAAGATGCTTTTCGGATAAAGACCTTCCTCATGTCTGTGAGAAACATAAATGATGGCAGTGGAGCTTTCAGCCGAAATTTTTTGAATCAATTGAACCATTACCGATGCACTATAATCATTAAGTCCAGTTGAAGGTTCATCTAAAATAAGTAATGGTGGATGCTTAATCATAGCACGGGCAATCATTACCAGTCTTTGGTTAACCTGCGACAATCGATTAAAGCGCTCGTTAGCTTTGTCGGCTAATCCTAAAAGTAGAAGCCATTTGCCGGCTAATTTTTTCTGCAGATCTGTAGGCTTCAAATATAAGCCAACGCTGTCAACTAACCCCGAAATAACCATTTGCTCAACAGATTGACTGCTATGAAATCGCTCTGTTAAAGAAGGTGTAAAATATCCGATCTTTTCCTTGATATCCCAAACACTTTCACCGCTTCCTTTTTTAGTACCAAATAAATAAATGGGTTGACCAAATGCTTTAGGATTATCTCCAAAAATCATACTCAACATGGTTGTTTTTCCAGAGCCATTGGGGCCTACTAAATGCCAAAAATCGCCAGGGCAAACTTTCCAGTGAATATCTTTTATAATGCTTCGTTCTTCGTAGCTAACACTTACTCCATTGAACTCAACTAATACCTCCGGAATATTATCAAAAGGTTTAAGAGGCGCAGGGATGCTGTTATTTATAAAAGCTTTTTCTTTATGTAAATGCAGCTCTTCAAACTCTTCTTTGGTATAGATTTTTGAATGCGTTTCGTTTTCAATAAATAATACCTTCGAAATAAAAGGCATGATATCATTATGACGCTTAAAAATTTGCACGATAGGAGTATGCTTTGCAATAAGCATCAGTTCTTGTTTTAAAGTTTCTACCGATTTTATATCAAGGCAATCAAAAGGATTATCAAGAACAATAAATTCCGGATTAAGGCTCATCAAATATTTTAGCAAAGCCTTTTTTTGTTCTCCACTACTAAATGTTCTGATGCTTCTGTTAGGGTCACCAGATAATACAAATTGATCGTGTGTAACCTCTTCATCAATCAATTTATCAAGTGTGATATTCGAAAAAAGTATTCCCTGCTTTCCTTCCAGTGCTTTAATTTCTCCGGTTCCCTTAATTAAACTTTGTATGTATTTCCCTTTCATCGAAAGAGAGTTCCCTTCTATGGCGTAGTGTTTCAAACTCATCGTAATCTTTATTATGAAACAAAGATATACAAAGTTACAAAGCCTAAATAGTACAAAACCTTTCAATTATTGTATGTTTTATCGAGTCGATTCAATAAAAACAATCTCTAATTTAAATACCTAATGCCAGAGAATGAGTTTATTGAACAATTTTGAATAAACCTGACCCAAAACTGCATGTTACAACGGTAATATTCGATTTTGGGTGCGTAACATGCATTTGCGGATGGTAACATGGTATTTTGGGTGTGTAACATGTGGTTTTGGCACGGTAACATTCAATTCTACCTCCATAACATGCATTTCGGGACGGTAACAAGCACTTTTACCTTTGTAACATGCATTTCCGTGCCGTAACATTCAGTTCTACCTCCGTAACATTGATTTCCGGATGGCAACATATACTTCTACCTCTTTAACTTTGAAGTTTTCCATTGTTGTTTTTTTTCTTACCATAGATATATTCATTTAATTTATGGTTATATCAGATTTGTTATGTGGTATAAAAAACTGTTTGTATTTATGAATATTTAGGGGTGAGGTTTTAAAAAAGCTTATAAAAGTGCAATAGTTTGTGTAAAATGGATGAGGTTGTTTGAAAAAATAATAATTTTGATGATTCAATCTTAAAAAAGGAAATATGAATTATCTGGAGTCGGCAGTTGTATTAAAAAAGTTAATTGCACATACTAATCATAAATTGTTACAAATTAATAACAAAGAAATAGTTGAGCCTAATTTAATGATGATTCGTACTAATTTTGGTAAAGAGGTTGAAATTAAAATGGAGGCTTTTACTAATGAGTTTGTTAAAAAACAGTTGGGACAGTATGAATCTGAAGCTTTTGTTGTAACTGACTTTGTAACTACAATGCAAGAAGGGCAGGAGTTAACCTATTTTCTTTATAAAGGTTATCATCAGTTGTTTCATATGGGATTGGTATTTTTTCAATTGGTAAATAAAGAAACTTTGGCTCCAATTGGTAAATTGGAGTTTAGTAACATTGAAGACAATATTTTTTACCAGGTTACAAGTCCTGATTTTGAAGAAAGCTCATGTAATGCTATTGAAACCAAAGAAACAACGGTAAAAAATCCGGCAATTGCATTTTTAATTGGTAATATGAATGAAGAACGATTGTTATTCGATATCAACCGATTGATTTACGAAACGGCCAACAATGTTCAGAAACATAAAAACCGTCATTTTAAAATTCACCTTCAGATTAGCAAATTTGGAGGCAAACCTTCTGAAGATTTTCTGCAGAAGATTGATGAGATCAAAGCCGAGGTAGATCAATTTATAAAACCCGCATATCCTAATTCTACATTTATTTTCGATTTGGAAAATTAACTTATTAATCTAAACATTATTTTAACTTATTATCTTTCATTCTATTGAAGATTTACATCAATTTTTCCCAATTTTGCCATTTCAAAATTGAAATATTGAAATGATATGGCAGAGGGAAAAATTATGAACCTGGAAGAGTTACATTTTCTTGGAATTAAGGTAGTTTATAAAGATTTAATAGATAAAGGTTACGAGGTTTTAAATGTAAGAAAAGAGTTGGATGTTAATCCTCAGATTCTTGCTAAAAAAGATGACCAATTCCACATGGTATTGGTAAAAACAGGCTACTATCCTGAAATGGGAATTATTCTTCCGGATGTTATTGAACAAGTTAAAGAGTTAGGTAAAAAGCATAATTCAGAATGTTGGTATGCCAGTGTAGGTATTGCCAATGCAAATGGAACCACCGAAGAAGAAATGGCAAAACCAGTGGTTGATGGTGAGTATTATATCAATTATCAAGGATTAATTCCTTTCCCTAAAGATGCTTCTGCATATACAAATTCTAAAGAATAGCGATTTATGCAACAGTTAAAAGGATTTTTGGATTTTCTAAAAAAGAATAGAATCATCATTTATGTAATGTTGGGTTTAGCATTAACCATGCAAGTTTGTAGTATTGCTAACCCTGGTTCGGAACAAGGTGAATCTGTTTATTCTGATCAATCAGTTTCTCAATATTCTGAACAACCAATACAACAGCCAGAAGTTAATGAAAAACCACAGAATTTTAATTTAAATTCATTGTGGGTGATGTTGTTGGTAACCTTAATTTTTTATGTAGCAAAAAGAAAAGGTTGGTTGCAAAAGATAATGCCACAGTTGGTGATATTTAGAGTAGGTCATTATAAAGTGAAATCCAACGGAAATCTTGCACTTCGTGTTTTTATCATCAATCAAACTAAGCGCGACATTACTTTTAATGCACCTAGTATACAATTTTATAAAGGTTCTTTAAAAAGAGAATTTGCCATTAAAAATATTGGAGGTCAAAATTATTTTCCATTAACATTAATGCCAGGTACAGGACATAAGTTTACCATTGATGCACAAAAATTTTATAATAATGTAGATGGACTAAATGAATACAAAACTATTTCAATGCAAATATGTACCAATACAGGTAAGTGTTATAAAAGCATTAAATGGCCGGCTTCTTTAGCTTTTAGAAAATTGTAAAAAGAAAAAGATTACGTTCAATGAAGTTTTTTTTTAAAGATCAATGGAAAAAATATACTAAAAGAAAGACCAAAGCAGGAATAGTGTTGGACTTTCTTTTTCTTATTTTATTTATTTTACTGATTATACCTTCAACCAGGTTGCCTATTAGCTCTTTTGTAATACGCTATACCATGTCGTCGCCCAAAGAAGAAGCCAATAAGGTTACATTGCATGAGAATGACTATAATTGGAAATATTCAAATCTTGATGGCGAAATCAATTCTTTTGCCGACTTAAAGGGAAAGGTTGTTTTTCTTAATTATTGGGCCACATGGTGTCCACCTTGTGTTGCTGAATTCTCTGCTATAGATCAACTTTATCAGCAGTACAAAAATAATGTTGCCTTTGTTTTATTGAGTAATGAAGCCAAAGAAAAAATAGAGAATTTTGTAAATAATAAAAACTACGAAGTTCCTGTATATAAGGTGGTGGAGAGGGCTCCCTCTGTATTAAGCTCAAATCAATATCCTCATACTATAATTATCTCAAAAACAGGAGAGATTGTAATTAAAAAAGATGGGGCTGCAGATTGGAATAGTGAAAAGTTTAAAACTTTGTTAGACAAATTAATTGCTGAGTAGTGAAGATTGGAAATTTAGAGTTAAGAAAAAATCCTCTTTTATTAGCTCCTATGGAGGATGTTACAGATCCATCGTTCAGATTGTTATGTAAAAAATACGGGGCGGATTTAATGTATACCGAATTTGTTTCGGCTGATGCTTTAATTCGTAGTATTGAAAGAACTCAGCGTAAACTTAAGATATTTGAAGAGGAACGTCCTGTTGGGATACAATTATACGGAAAGGATATTGATGCGATGGTTGAGGCCGCAAAGATTGCTGAAGAAGCCAAACCTGAGTTAATTGATATCAACTTTGGTTGTCCGGTAAAAAAAATAGCCACAAAAGGAGCCGGTTCAGGTATGCTTCAGAATATTCCTAAAATGATTGAAATGACCAGTAAAATTGTGGATGCAGTTAAATTACCTGTTACTGTTAAAACTCGTTTAGGCTGGGATGAAAGTTCTAAGATTATTGTTGATGTAGCCGAAAAACTTCAGGATACAGGTATAAAAGCATTAACCATTCATGGAAGAACTCGCGCCCAAATGTATAATGGCGAGGCAGATTGGACCTTAATTGGCGAAGTGAAAAATAACGCGCGTATGCACATTCCCATTATTGGTAATGGCGATTTAACAAATCCTAAAAAAGCAAAACTATATTTAGATAGATATGGTGTAGATGCCTTAATGATCGGGAGGCCATCCATTGGTCGTCCATGGATCTTTAAAGAGGTTCGTCATTATTTGGATACAGGAGAATTGTTGGAATTACCTAAAATTCCGGAGCATGTTGAAATGATTAGAGAGCATTTAAATAATAGTATTGAATGGCTTGGTGAACGAAGGGGAATTTTGCATATGAGAAGGCATTTGGCTATTACATTTAAAGGATTGCGTGATTTTCGCGATTTGAAAATTAAAATGCTTCGTGCTAGTACTGCCGATGAGGTGAATCAATGCCTGGATCAAATAAAAGAAACCTATGCTGATTGTGTTTCTATTGTTGAAACCATGGATTAATAATGGAAGAGAATATTTTAGTTAAGGAATATCATTCGCCGGCAGGAGTTTTGCTGGTAGGTTCTTTTATGGATGAACTTTGTTTGTGCGATTGGAGATATCGTAAAAAACGCGATTTGATAGACCGAAGACTAAAAGAGGGATTGAAAACTGGATTTCAGTATGGGGATTCACCAATAATTCAGGAGACTATCAAACAACTCGATGAATACTTTGCTAAACAGCGAACACAATTTGATTTGCCATTAAAGTTAGTAGGAACGGAATTCCAACAACAAGTTTGGCAAGAGTTACAAAAGATTTCTTTTGGACAACGCCTAACATATCTTGATTTATCCAGGAAACTGGGTAATGAAAAAGCAGTAAGAGCTGTTGCTTCAGCCAATGGTGCAAATGCAATATCAATTATTATTCCTTGTCATAGAATTGTAGGATTAAATGGCAAGATGGTTGGATATGCAGGTGGATTAGAAGCAAAAAAAAAGTTACTGGCTTTAGAGTCTAATGTTACACAAGGGTCATTTTTCTGAAAAAACAAATTCATTTTCCAGACTTAACAGATGTTCTTCAGCTTGTTTCTCCGACATATCAATATCTAAAGTGGCTAAAGCATGTTGCAAGGTGGAGCAATACTTATATCGGAACTTGTCAGATTGTAAACTGGTTTTGTAAATATGTGAATGTGCAGTAGAAATGGGAGTATCTACAAGTAAAACATTGATGTAATCTCGTTTATATACTTCTCGTCTTAGTTTTGCCATTACATCAAGACATTTGGGTACATTGTTCGTGTTCAAGCCGCGTATGTCTGAAAGCATTTTATCTACGGTATTCCATTCCGGATACTGAACAAGTGTTTTTGAGTATTGAGTGTAACAATCAATGTCAAAATCTCCGGTTAGTTTATGGACTATTAAGTTTTGTTCAGGTATGATTTGAAATTTAATTTCCATTTATTAAATCTTGTTGTGTTAAAAGCGAACGAACAAAATTAATAAAACTAACCTTACTGGATTAGTAATTTTCGTTAAAATATTTGCCAACAATAATTTTTACAGGATATAATGCGGCAAAAAATCCAATGAAAGTAACTGTAATTAAAGAATAAAAAATATCTGGAATTTCAAGAGCAACGGGGTAAGCGTCAACAACAAAGTTACTACCTCCGCTGAACTTAATTAGTCCAAAATGTTGTTGTAGTAATACCAATACTATGCCTATAAAAAGTCCGGCAATCACTCCGATTAATGAAATTAACCATCCTTCAACCAAAAAAATTCGGGTTACCATTCTTTTATTGGCACCAATGCTTTTTAATATTTGGATACCTTCTTTTTTATCAAATATTAGCATCGACATGGTACCAATTAAGTTGAAAGTAGCAATGATGAGTATAAAGCAAAGAATCAGGTATGCCATTATCCTTTCTACTCTCATCATCTTATAAAAACTTGCATGCTGCTGATGTCTGTTTTCAACCTTCAGTCCTGAGCCTAATATACTTTCTATCTTTTGTTGAATTTGGGCTGTATTAGTACCCTCTTTTAGCCCAATGGCAAGAGAAGTTACTTCGCTATCTTTATAAACAAAAAGTTTACGAACCAGGTCTATATCTACCAAAAGATACTTTGAATCGTATTCCATTTGTTTAACCAGGAATATCCCTTTGGGATGTATATAATGCGTATTAAAAGCTTCGTTTGGACGGGTTAAATTTATTTTTTTGTTGCGCTGTGGTACATAAATTAATAGGGGAGTTAAGAATGCAACCCGAACATTCAACTGATCGGCTAAAACATAACCTATAGCACCACCAAATCCTTGTTTATCCCTAAGGTTAAACTTCCCTTCAACAATAATCGAATCAAGTTGTGTAACATCAGTAAATGTAGAATCAACGCCCATTACCATTGCAGTAACTTGTCTGTTGTTATACTTTAATAGAGCGTTATCTTCAATAACCGGACTCACTTTTATAACACCCTCCAGTTCTTCAATATCTTTAATTTTAAGAGAGTCTGTAGAAAAGAATTTGCCTTCAACAGCAGTTACCTTTATGGCAGGATCAAAGGATCCATATAAATTTCCAATTAATCCATGAAGTCCGTTAAAAACAGAAAGGATAACCAATAAAGCTATTGTTCCTACAGAAACGCCAATTATTGAAATAGTAGAAATTACATTAATAATACCTTTTGATTTTTTTCCAAATAAGAATTTTAATGCTATTTCAATAATAAGCTTCATATAAGAGAATAATTATTTTATGGCTTTTACTAATAATCCAGTCCCTGTTTTATGTTTTATTTTTACATCTATAAAATTAAGAATAAACGAAATAGGGAATGTAATGATATAATAAACAGGTAAAATAATGAAAAATACTTTTGATAGGTTAAGCATCATGATTGGGATTTTCATAGATAGTTTCCATGAAATTTTACCGGGCCATCCATAAGTATATTGAGCTACAACATTTTTAAAACCTGCTTTTTGCAACTTTTGTTTAATTTCCTGAATATTATAACCATCCCTAACGTGTTCATCAATAAATCCGGTTACTCCATCTTCGTGTTCTACTTCATGATGGTGAGCATCAGAACCTCCCTGATCACTAGGGGTGGAGATAATCATCAAACCTCCGCTGATCATTGAATTATGAATGTTTTTAAATACGCCTTCATCATCTTCTATGTGTTCCATTACATCAACAGAAATAACCAGATCATATTTATCTTCTTCTTCAAATTTTGTTAAATCAGCATATTCAAAGCGAACTTTTTCGTCACGTTTTAATTTGGTAAAAAATTGATTACAATCCTCAATCTGTTCCATTTTTACATCTAAGCCTGTAATATTCCACTCTTTATTTAGCGATGATAAGAAATATACATATTGACCAAATCCGGAACCAGCATCTAAAACATTGATGTCGTTTCCAACTTTTTTTGACCACAGTTTAATTTCTTTACGAATATGCCATGCTCTGAGTAGTAATAAATCAAGTAGTTTATAAAATAGTACTCTTAAGAAAGGGGTTCGGTTAAATACCTTTCCCAAGCTTTTTTTGATCGGATCGTATTGCATTCTTATTTTTTTAACAAGCGGTCAATGTTATCAATATAGTCAAGAGAATCATCAATATAAAATTGAAGTTCAGGAACAACTCTTAATTGTTTACCAACTCTTAAACCTAAATTTCTTCGAATTAGGGAATTGTGATTATTAATTTCAGAAAAAATATCTTCTTTTTTATCAGATGGGAAAATACTGATATAGATTTTAGCATTACCTAAGTCAGGAGATATGCGAACCTTGCTTACAGATACCATGGCTCCTAATGTAAGATTTTTAGCTTCTTTGATAAAAATCTCACTCATTTCCTTCTGTAATAATCTGGATACCTTTTTTTGTCTGGTCGACTCCATATTTTTGTTTTTATTTTAACGTACTAAATTATACTTTTTAATTGAATTATTTACATTTCGCTATTACTGAACTATGGAACAGGATCATGCCCGTGTCCACCCCAAGGATTACAACTTAAAATCCGTTTAATAGCCAAATAACTTCCCTTAATCGGGCCATGTTTTTTGAGTGCTTCAATGGAATAAGCTGAACAAGTTGGAGTATATCTGCATGAAGCCCCAAGCATTGGGGAAATAGCATGCTGATATATTTTAATAGGTATGATTAATATAAAAACAATACCAGCAATAATGACTTTATATAACCATTTAATCAGTTGCATGTTCAGACTCTTGGCTTAATGCTTTTTGTAATTTAATCAACGATTTTTTTATTCCTTTTTGAATAGAAGAATAACTCAATTGTTCTCCTGAAATATAAACACAGGCAAAGATGATTTGTTGATTAGTTTCTTCCAGAAAAGCATTAAACTCATTGCGGTTTAGTCTGTATGCTTCTCTGCATCTTCTTTTTAAAAGATTGCGATGTACTGCTCTTTTAAACCTTTTTTTTGATACACTAAATAGAACCTGAGAGCTGGTTTCGGGAGGTAATTCTGTAATATGGTAAACAACTCTAAAAGGATAGCAGATAAAAGAGCTTCCTTCAGTAAAGAGTTTTTCAATTAATATATGGCTGCATAATCGATCTGATTTAGGAAAAGAATAATCCGAATGTGCCATTGGTATAATATAAGTGCTATTTAGAGGTGTGTTCTGAGATAAAAAAAGGGCATTTAAAAATGCCCTTTTAAATATATATGATTATATAAATCTATTTATTAGCCTTGTTGTGTTTTTTGATGAATTGTTCCAAGGCCATAGTCATAGATGGAGCTTGAGGCATTGGAGCCTGTATGTCTAATCTATAACCAGCTTCTTTAACTGCTTTTGCGGTAGCAGGACCAAAAGAAGCAATTTTAGTATCTTTTTGATCCCATCCAGGAAAGTTCTGTAACAAACTGGCAATACCTGAAGGGCTAAAGAATACAAGGATATCGTAATCAATATCTTTAAGGTCACTTAAATCACTGCTAACAGTTCTGTAAAGAATAGCCTTTGAATATTTGATTTTATTTTTGTCAAGTAAATCTGGGATTTCTTGCTTATGGATATCTGAAAGTGGCACAAGATATGTTTCATCTTTGTGTTTTTTGATGATTTCAACCAAATCAGGGAATTTTCCTGTTGAATGAAAAATCTTGCGTTTTCTGTAAACAATATATTTCTGTAAGTAATAAGCAGTTGCTTCGGAGATACAAAAATACTTCATAGTGTCAGGCACAGTTACTCTCATTTCTTCAGCAACTCTAAAGAAGTTATCGATAGCAGTTCTGCTTGTAAAAATAACGGCCGAATGATCCAAAATATTAACTTTCTGGGCACGAAATTCCTTCGTAGGCACACTCTCAACTTGAATAAATGGACGAAAATCAATTTTAACATTGTTCTTATCGGCCAATTCAAAGTAAGGAGATTTTTCTGTTTGTGGTTTTGGCTGGGAAACCAGTATTCTCTTTATCTTCAAAACGATATCTGTTTTAGTTTCTTACATCGCAATATGCCTATCTAATTAAAATGTTGTAAATAATAATTAAAGGCAAAATTTCTAGGGCACAAAGATACAAAAACATGTAAAATAAAGAAGCTACATTTTTTAAAATAATTGTAAAACCTCTAAATAATTGCGTAAAATATAAAGAAACGAAAATTACCCCTCCAATTTTGAACAAAATAGGCACAATTTCTATTTCAATGTAAGGAACCACTATGATAATTGGAAGGATTGCTATGGCAAAAATCTTATTATTAAGAAAATTGAAGAAAAGATATTCTTTCGTATCGAGTTTTGTTTCGAAAACATAGCCAACAAAACGATATAAAGCTACTTTACTCATACCAAAAGCAATTATGAGCAGCATAAAAGCAGGAATGAGTAGTAAACTTTGATTAAATATTGTTTTAAGATGATAGTAATTTATGATTTGATAAAGAAATATAGATGTATTGAAAAGGAATAAGCCATTTAATATAAAAGCAGGTGTACGATAATGTAAATTGACTGTTTTTTGCATTTTTCTTGCATTCTGCGAAAAAATTAATGCAGAAAATAGTTCCCTTAAATACTTATAATTGGTAAATCTAAGAAAGCCTGTAATAGCTACTGCAAGTAGTAATAAACCAGAAAGAATATCCTTATCCAGATTTTTATTTTCCTCGAAAGGAAGGATGGCAGATATTTCAATTTGAGTTTGAGTTGTGTCTTTTTTTTCTACCAAATTATTTTGGACAATATCATTTACATGAATACTATCGACTAATACTTGATGTCCTTCATCAATTGTATCTTTATTATTCAGATTTGTATCTGCAAGACTTTCTATATTGGATTCTTGATCTGTAACTAATGAATCTTGAGTTATTGTGTTTGCTGATATAAAAGTTGAATGATCAGTATCATGAGCCCCTTTATTATTTATATTTATCCAAGTTCTGTCACTTAAGGGAATTGGATTTAAATAATCATGAACAATAGTTTGCTTAAGAATATTCGATTCAGCTTTTCTGCTTATCAAATTAAAATTTACAGAGTCTTCTGCTGATGCAACAAAAGTTTTTGGCTTGGCTACAATTTTAGTTTTTGGCTTTGATTTAGTAAACCTTTTAGGAGTTTCAGGAATAGTAAGTAATTGAGGTTTATCAACTTTCAGGTTTTGTGCATCTGAATTTGTAACAGATGTTTGACTGTTAGATGTACTCGTACTATCTTGATATGCAATATATTCCCAATTTCCTCCTAGGTTCATTCTTATAACTTTTCTGCAAAAATAGTAAAATAGTGTAGTTTCTTAATTTGAAATATTATTGAATGCTATACCGCCGCAAATTTAAAGGCATCTAAACTCCATGTGCTTGCGGATTCAATGGCAGGAATCACATCTTCTGGTTTATCAACAACTGTCCATAAATCTTTATGCTCAGGTCTCATAAAATTTTCATCAATAGTTTTTTGTAGCATATCTATTAATGGATCAAAAAAGCCTTTGGTATTTAGTAAGATCACAGGTTTTGTAAAAAGGCCAAGCTTTTTATTTGATAGCACTTCAAATAATTCTTCCAGGGTACCTGTTCCTCCAGGTAGCGCAATAACAGCATCAACATCTTTAACAAGTAGTTGCTTTCTTTCGGCCATAGTGTCTACATGTACCATATCTTTAACCCCTTTATGTTCCCATTCCACTTCCACCATAAATTTTGGAATGAAACCTGTAATGTTGCCATTGGCTTGTAACATAGAGTTTGCAATTGCACCCATTAAACCGACTGCACCACCTCCATAATTCATTGTGATATTGTTGTTAGATAAAATTAAACCTAATTTTTCTGCGTCTTTTATGTATGCACTATCAACCTTTGTGCTTGATGCACAAAATACACATGCCCTATCTATTTTTTTCATACAAATACTTTATAAACTATCGCTTACGCACCATGCTGATGCCCCAAATAATACAAAATCTTTTAAAATGCTTTGTCCTGCTTTTGAAAGTTCAGGAAACCCATACCCAACTTGCCAAACAACATTCGATGTAAAAAGAAGCGACAAACTTAATATAAACATTAAACATGCAGCAACACCACCCCAAAATGAAAGTGATTTTGATATGGGTTTTAGTAATATTAAAAATCCGATAAGAATTTGTAAATAAGCTACAATATGGTTTAAAGCATAAGGTGTTAAATATTTTAAGATAAACGAAATATGTCCTCCTGATATAAGTTGGTGAGTATAGTCTGCTTCTGAATTTTTAAATTTCAAAAAACCAAGCCATATAATAATAAAGCCTAATCCATACCTAAGAATAAATGTTCCAATTTTATTTAAGAGTTTGCTTAAAAAATTTTTCATGTGATGATAGAAGTATTGGGTTTAATAATTTTTATATCTGATATCTCTACCAAAGGGAGACAATGCAACTCCTGCTAACTTAAAATGTTGTTTCCCAAATGGAATACCAATAATGGTTATGCTTAAAACAATACCCCAGAAAATATGAGTTAAAGCAATCCATATGCCCCCAACAAGTAACCATATTATATTCATCAAAAGTGATATACAGCCGTCGGCTCGGGATGTAACCACAGCTTCCCTTCCAAATGGCCAAAAAGCTAAACTGGCAAGCTTTAATGTTTGAAAACCAAAAGGAATACCAATAATAGTTAGCATTAACAGGAAACTACTCACCAGATATTCCAGAGCAATTATAAAGCCACCAAACACCAGCCAGATAAAATTGCCAAGTAAATTCATAATTTTTTGTTTCGAATATAACCAATATCTATGTAAGTTTAAGATAATAAACCTTTAATATTTAATTCAGGATATTCGTAAGGTGCTGAAACTTCGATGTGGTTACCAATATAGTTTTTTCCTCGCAGAGGTTTAACCGAATGTGATATTAAATTTAAATAATCATTGTTTGCAATAATCTGATTTAAAATATCAGTGAATGGAATAAACGATAACCAATTGTTTACTTGTGTATCATTTATAATTAGAGGCATGCGACTTTCTGAAAGTTTAGGATTATTGTGAATTATTTTCATAATTCCTTGCGCTTTTGTTGTAACAATACTAACTGTTTTAATAGAATATCCTTTACCTGTATTCCAACTGTCCCATATACCGCCAACGAGCATAGGTTTATCAGTTTTATGATGAATGTAAAATGGATATTTCATTTTATTTTGATGATGGTGTTCATAAAATCCATCAACCATAACAATACATCTTCGATTATTTGCTGAAAATTTAAAACTTGGTTTTGAATCTATTGTTTCTATTCTGGCATTGATAGTTTTGTTCTGAATTTGAAGCGCCTGTTCTTGGTTCTTACTCCAGTGAGGAATTAGGCCCCACTGAAATATATTTGGTTTAATTAGCTTATCTTTTGTAAAACATAAAATGTCAGGATGCATAAAGCCTGAGGCATGATATTGTGGAATGAAGTTCTTAGTGAGGATATTTAAATCAGCTTCAATTCTTTTTATCTCATCATCAGATTCGCCTAGCCTTTTTGCATACTTTATTTTTTTTTGAGTTAGAAATTTTATATCGTAACACATTTTTTAGTTTAAGATATTGTTTTTGGTGAAGAAAATCAATGGATGTTTTTTATAGCTGAGCTCTTGAATGAGAATATAATTAGTAAACATTGAAGTATTTAATAATGAGATATATCTCATTATGTTTTGTGTGAAAATTCTACTTGTTTGTTTATATTAATATGTAAAACACAGCGTATTTCAGGTGCTTAGCATGTTTTTATCTAACAAATATTAACAGTAAACAACTCTATTGTTTATGGCTTTTTTATAATTTTGCAGCATGATTTATATTGTTGTTTTAATTCTTGTTGCTCTTATAGTAGCTTGGTTTGTATCAAATAAGGCTAAAAATAAGGATGAAGTTGAAGAAGAGGGTAAAGAAGTTCCTGCAGATTGTTGTGGGGCTCATGAAGTTTGTGAAGCAGATAGCCTTTTAAGTTCGAGTGATAATATAGAATATTATAATGATGAAGAACTGGATCGGTATAGAGGTGTTGCACCTAAAGGATATTCTGATGAAGCTATTGAGGAATTTAGAGACATTTTATATACTCTTAAAGAAAGAGAAGTGGCAGGTTGGATGAAGAGTATGCAATTACGACAAGTTCAATTACCCGAAATAATAAGAGAAGAAGCTCTAATGATTGTAGAAGAAAGAAGAGTTTAAAATAAGACGATATTAGAAATTGAAAAGGCGGAGTATTGTATGCTCCGCCTTTTTTATATTATTCAATGATAGTAACCCAACCATGTGTATCAGGTTCATTACCATATTGTATACCTCTAAGTGTATTATATAATTTTTGGCAGATAGGACCTGCAACATTAGGATCACCAAAGGTGTAAGAAATATTTTTATCAATATCATCAATCTCACCAATTGGACTAATAACGGCAGCAGTTCCGCACGCACCTACTTCATCAAATTCACTTAGTTCCTCCAACTCAACACGACGTCTTTCTATTTCAAGACCCATATCTTCAGCTAATTGAATCAAACTCATGTTTGTAATACTTGGAAGTATTGATTCTGAAAGAGGTGTAATGTATTTATTGCCCTTTATTGCAAAAAAGTTTGCAGGACCAGCTTCGTCAATATATTTATGTTCTTTACTATCTAAATATAATACAGATGAATATCCACCTTCATGGGCAATCTTACCTGCTCGCATACTTGCAGCATAGTTTCCACCAACTTTTAAGTGTCCTGTACCATGAGGAGCAGCCCTGTCAAAGTTTCTGCTGATCATCTGTTTTGTAGGTTTAAATCCTTCTTTAAAATATGGACCAACAGGAGTAACAAATACTATAAAAGTGTATTCCTCAGATGGCGAAACGCCAACTTTAGGACCCGATCCGATTAATAAAGGACGAATGTATAAAGCAGCTCCAGACTCATAAGGCGGAACGTAATCAAGATTGAGCTCTACAGCGCGGACGACAGCTTTAGTAAAAAGTTCAGTAGGAACAGGTTGCATTAAGATTCCTTCGGCAGATTTTTGCAGTCGTTTTGCATTTTCTTCCATTCTAAAGATTCTAATTTTGCCATCTTTACCTTTAAATGCTTTCAGACCTTCAAAAGCTTCCTGACCGTAATGAACACATGTTGCTGCCATATGGATTGTTAACGCTTCAGAAGTTGTTTCTTCTAATTCGCTCCATTGGCCATCTTTGTAGTAGCTTCGTACGTTATAATCTGTTTTGATATAACTGAACGATAAGTTTGCCCAATCAATTTTGCTCATGAAACAATGATTAATAAATGAACTAATATTTTTTTACCAGTATAAATCTAAATTGTTTTTCATAATATAACTATGATGAATCACAACTTTAGATATATTCTTACAAATGTCCGAATCCTTTTTTATTAAAAAAAGTTTGAATAGTTAAATGATTAAAAAAAAGCCGCATCTTTTTTGATGCGGCTCGCTGCTAACTCGAAAAACAGCAAATCAATAAATAATTTCTTAGTTATTTATTGCTTTGCTAAACGCTTCCGTTCATGTTCTTCAAGATATATTTTACGAATTCGTATGGCTTGAGGAGTTACCTCTACATACTCATCTCCCTGAATATACTCTAATGCTTCTTCCAATGAGAATATAATTGGTGGAGCTAATTTAACTTTTTCATCCGAACTTTGTGTACGCATGTTAGTCAATTTTTTCGTTTTGGTAATATTAATTGTTAAATCACCTTCACGATTGTTTTCACCAATTACCTGTCCTTTATATATTTTTTCCTGTGGAGATACAAAAAACTTACCTCTATCCTGAAGTTTATCTAATGCATAAGGAATCGCTGCACCATCCTCCATTGAAATAAGGGAACCATTTAAACGTTTATTAATTTCGCCCTTGTAAGGCTGAAATTCAACAAAACGGTGTGCCATAATAGCTTCACCTGCTGTGGCAGTTAAAATAGCATTACGCAATCCAATGATACCACGTGATGGAATATGGAATTCAATAACTACTCGATCGCCTTTGCGTTCCATGCTCAACATGTCTCCTTTACGCTGACTTACCATTTCGATTGCTTTACCCGAATATTCATCTGGTAAATCAATAGTTAATTCTTCAACAGGTTCGTGTTTAATTGCAGCTATTTCTTTAATAATTACTCTAGGCTGACCAACTTGAAGTTCATAACCTTCTCTGCGCATTGTTTCAATCAATACAGATAAGTGAAGAACTCCACGACCATATACGTTCCATGCATCTGCAGAATTTGTATCTTCCACACGAAGTGCAAGGTTTTTTTCTAGCTCAGCATCTAATCTGTCTTTGATATGTCGAGATGTAACAAACTTACCTTCCTGCCCAAAAAATGGAGAGTTGTTTATGGTAAATAACATACTCATTGTTGGCTCATCAATAGAAATAGGGTCTAATGCTTCTGGGTTTTCAATGTCAGCAACTGTATCGCCAATATCAAAACTATCTAAACCAATTAAGGCACAAAGATCACCATTTTGTACTTCTTCAACTTTAGTACGTCCTAAACCAGAGAATACATTGATTTCTTTAATCTTAGTTTTTGTAATTGACCCATCACGACTAACTAAAGATACTTGTTGGTTTGTTTTAAGTGTACCTCTATGAACTCTACCAATCGCAATACGACCTGTATATGGAGAGTGATCCAGTGAAGTAATTAACATCTGAGGAGTTCCTTCATTTACTTCTGGAGCAGGAATATTGTCGATAACAGCTTCAAAAACTGCAGTAATATCTGTTGTTTGCTTGTTCCAGTCTGTACTCATCCAGCCGTTTTTAGCAGAACCATAGATAGTTACAAAGTCTAACTGTTCCTCAGTTGCACCTAGGTTAAACATCAAATCAAAAACTGATTCCTGAACTTCTTCAGGTCGACAGTTTTCTTTATCAACTTTATTGATTACAACAATTGGTTTTAAACCTAGGTCAATAGCTTTTTGAAGTACAAAACGAGTTTGTGGCATTGGACCTTCAAATGCATCTACTAAAAGTAGTACACCATCAGCCATGTTTAAAACACGTTCAACTTCTCCACCGAAATCGGAGTGACCAGGGGTGTCGATAATGTTAATTTTGGTGTCTTTGTACATTACCGAAACGTTTTTAGAAAGAATAGTAATACCTCTTTCTCTTTCTAAATCGTTATTGTCCATGATTAATTCACCAACTTCCTGGTGTTCTTTAAAAAGTTTTCCGGCCAATAACATCTTGTCAACCAATGTAGTCTTACCGTGGTCAACGTGCGCTATAATTGCAATATTTCTTATATCCTGCATAACGTAATAAAAATGAGGGTGCAAAGGTAGCGTTTATTTTGCTTTATATGATTAAGTTCATGTAAAAAGAGTTTTAAAAAGAGTTGATTTAAGGGTTTTTAACCAAAATGTTGATTTGTTTTTAATGATTTTGACTTTAATACGGGAATGATCATATAGTTTCGAGTTACAATATTCTAATGTTAATTTTTATATGAATAACATTCAATATGAGAAAAGAACTTTAATATTACTTTAAGTAATGAAAAAAAAGAGGGAAAATGTGATCATTTTCCCTCTTTACCTAGTTAAAAACTAAATTATTTTTTTGTAGTCTGTAATTGCTTTGCCATTGCGGCTCCAATTAAACTTTCAAGTGGGGTACCTCCTTTAGAATCTCCTCCAATAATCATAGTTTGTGGGAAGTTAATCTTAGCAATTTCAGCAGCAACTTTTACATCTCGATCCAATTCCATTTGGAGTTTAACTTCTGGAGTAATACCGGCATGTACTTTTTTCGAAATTTCGTATGCTTCAGCATCAGCAGTTACTTTTTTCTTTTGTGCATTTAAACGTTCTGTTTCAAGTGCTATAGCTGCTAATTTTTTATTGGTTTCTTCTTGCTTTAGTTTTGTTTCAATTGCAATAAGCGCTTTTACTTGTTCCTTCTCTTGTGCAACACGTTCAGCAGCTTTGTCTCTTTCCCCTTCAGCGATAATACGTTGCTGAGCATCTTTTGCTGTTTCTACTTTTTGTTGCTCCAATTGACGTTTTGCAGATTCATCACGCTGAGCTTCCAGGCGTTGTTTAAATGTTGCTTCCAACTCAATGTTATCCACAATTACCTGAGAAACAATAATATTGTTCTCACTTAACTCGTGCTTAATACGTTTCGGAATACCGTTTTCTAAAACTTTATTTACCTCATAAGATGTTTGTACTTCTTTAATAACTCGGCTATCATCATCCTGAATGTCAGAAAAAACAGTATCGCGACGTTCAATTTTTTCAACAGCATAGGCGCCACCTTTTAATTGCTCTTCAAAAGCTTGTCTAAAGCTTTGAGCTTCTCCTGAAATATAATCCTGTGCAGCAAACATATAGGCAGTGTTAACCAACTGTTCTTTTACTGTAGGAACTATAGTGTTATTTACCAGGTTACTCATGGTTCTGAATTTTACAGCTAAATTAATAAAGCTCTCACCATCGCGGGGTAATTCGAAACGTGTAGATACATAACCTTTTGCTGTTACCTGATCAATAAAACGTAAAGGAATAGGTTTCATGATTCCTTCCACTTCTTCTTCGTCAATTTCAATACCTTCACCAATAACTTTTACATCGATAAATTTTTGCCATTTGTCAATCTTTGCAAATCCTCTCCATTTGATACCTTGCTCCATTACTGCACTCATATTTCCTGTAGGGGAAACCAAAAGATAATTAAAACCCCTGTCGGCAAAAAAGAATAATGATTTAGTAAGCATTAATATAATGCCAATGGTAATTAGTGCTGTGCCATGTACCTTTTTTATGCCTTTTAGTAATTCAGGAAGACGGCTGTTGCTTTTTTCTATTTTAGAAAATACAAATGCTGCGAAACCAGCTAATAGTATTATAAAGCCAAGAAATGTAATCATAGGTTGTTTGTTTTTAAGTTGTTTTTTTAGTTAAATACGTCTTTCTTATTAAGTTCTTTAACATTGCCAAATTGTTGAAGCTTTTCAAAGTCAATTCTTTTTTTATCTCCAACAATCGTAATGATAATTTTTTTGTCTTTTATGTACTTATTGTAGTAGGCTAAAATATTGTCAAAGTTCATCTCATCAACGTTGGAATACAGTATTTTATTAGGATCTTCATTGCAACCTATAAATTGCCAATAAGGAATGCTGTTAGTGATATATCTGAATCCAGGACGTTTGCTGTTCATAGACTGCTTAATGCTTTCTTTAATGATATCCATCCTTTCTGGCTTTTGAGGCATTTTGTTAATTAAATCCACATAGGTTTGTAATGCCTCAATAGTTTTATCTGCCTGAGTACTCATCACACCCTTGAAAAAGGAAGGGTGATCTTTAGCAAAAGGGGTTTGGCTGTATCCATATGCACTATAGGCTAAAGATTTAAATTCTCTGATTTCCTGAAAAACCAAGGAAGACATATCCCCACTAAAATATTCGTTAAATAATTTTTGATTCCAATAATCGGAAGTGTCATTTGCATTACCGATTACATATAAACTAATATGCGATTGGATGGCATTTTTGTCGTTAATAAAGAATACTTCATTTTCAATTGGTTTGATTTTATTTTTTACAAAATACTTATTTCCATTTTGAAGCTGCGAAGTAAAAGTCAGTTCTTTTTTAGAAATATTTTTAAAATCGTCAGCAGTTAGATTTCCGCAATAATGTAGTTCACAACTTTTATGAAATACATTTTTTGTCATCGTAATTAAACTATCTAAGGTGATGTTTTTAATTTGTTTTGCATTTAAAACCTGAAGGTAATAGGAATTTTTATTGTATAATGCATATTCATCAAGAGCTTCTGATTGATAATCAACATCCTTGAGCATCATTTTTTTATTCATTTTCCTTTCTCTTACTAATTTTGTCTTTTCTGAATCTTTAATAACAGGATCCGAAATAAGATCGTTTATTAGTTTCAAGGTTGGATTTAAATTTTTCTCTAATCCAGAAATATGTAGCGTGAAATTTGTACCATTGGCGTTAGCGTAAAAGTCTGCACCAAGCTTTTGTAATTCCTTTTTAAAATCAGCATAAGCAAATTCTTTGGTACCACAATAGGTTATAATATCGCTCGCTAAATCGTTTTCAATACTTTCGTTTGTGCCGGCATGAAACTTAATATTAAGAGAAAAAATGTCGTTAATAGGATTTTTTGAGATATAAAATGCTGCACAATCGTTTAATTCTCCTTTTTCAAAATCAACACCTTCCACAGTAAAATGAGGCTTTACTTTTTCACTCGGCATTTCTTTGATCATTTTTGCATAGTCAGATTGAGCCTCTGTATTTTTAGGTTTAACAGGTTTGTATGGTGGCTTTTTAATCTTATCCTTTTTAGGGAAACCCATTTTTGAGTAGAAGGCTAAATAATCTTTACCATAATACTTTTTAGCTGTTTCTGTAATTTCATCTTTTGTTATAGCGTTTAAGCGTTCAGCATATTTAATTTCTTCATCCCAGTTTTTGTTATAAACAAATGCATCCATTAATGCAATAGATCGGTTTCTACTATCTTCAATATCTCTTTCTTTTTCAGAAATCATTTCAAGCTTAACGGCATCAATTAAATCATCATTGAAATCGCCTTTTTTAAGTTTATTCATTTTTTCCAGAATCAATTTTTCTGATTTCTTTAATGATTGACCGAAAATTTTAGGAACCATTATTATTAGAGTACTACCTAATTCCTCAAAGCTGAGGTTTTCAACTTGAGCCTCCATCAACTCATTATCATTAACAAGCTCGTCTAATAATCCTGTATAAGAGTAGTTCGATAATATCCTGTTGCATAAATTAATTTTTAATTCGTCAGGATGTCCTTGTGCCACTGTTCTATAGCCTAGCACACCAACTTTTATGGGGAGTAATCTTTTGTTTACTTGTTCTCGTCCATTAAAAGGTGTTGCTTTTATTTCAGTTTCTATAGGTAATTCTTTAGCTTTCCAATCTCCAAATTTCTCTTTAATTATCGGTTTAACAGATTCTGCATCAAAATCTCCAGTTAAAATTAAAGCCATATTATTAGGAACGTAGTATTTTTCATAATACTCGCGCATTTTACTTAAAGATGGATTTTTAAGATGATCTGCATACCCAATTACAGGATTTGCATATGGTGTGTCTTTATAAAGTTCTTTTAATAGGGCTTCTAAAAATGAACTAAACATGTTATCCGCATATAAATTCTTTTCTTCATAAACGGTTTCTAATTCTGATTGAAACAAACGAAATACAGGATTTTCAAAACGGTGGGAGTATACTTCCAGCCATTTCTCCATTTCGGTTTGAGGAAAAGAATTAAGATACCCTATATACTCGTATCCAGTGAAGGCATTTAAATATTGTCCACCCATTTGACTTATGATTCTATCAAACTCATTAGGTATGGCATAATCAGATGCCTCAATTGATAGCTGATTGATTTTTAATTGTATAGCTTCTCTTTCTTTGCCATCCGTTGTTTTACCTAGTTTATCATATTGAGCTGCAATACTATCTAAATATATTTTTTCTTTAGCATAATCAGTTGTTCCAATTTTGTTTGTTCCTTTAAACATAATATGTTCAAAGTAATGGGCAATACCAGTGGCATCCTGAGGATCTCTCTTACTTCCTCCTTTTACAGCCACCATTCCCATTACGGAAGATGTGCTATGATCTTCGTTTAGATATATTGTCAGTCCGTTTGCTAAGGTATATTTTTCAACTTTTAAAGCAGACGGAATTTCTTCTGCATTAATACAGATATAAAAAAAGCAGAATAAGGTGATTAAAGATTGTTTAAACATTGGTTAAAATTTTAATTATAAGATTGAATTAATATTGTCTGTGGATATTGTTATGAAGCAGAGAGATGCTAAATTTGATAATAGTTTAGTTGACAGCATATGGTTAATAATGTAGTTATGGTAATAGTGTGTGCCTCTTAAATAAAAAGAGTTTATGTTCAGTTATATTTGAATGAATCAAATATAATTAATTGCCTTAAATATTCAAATATTTGAACGGTATGATTAAAGATAATGTGTTATGGAATAAGAGAGGTTTAAACAGTTGGTAGGTATTCTGTATCAATATGACTCATGGATTTAAAAAGATTAATTCGTGCTTGAAGGTTTAATCTTTCAAACTGATCAATCCATTGTCTGGCGTGATTTCTATATGTGTGATCTTCGTATGGACATTCCTTTTTTAAAGAAATAAATTGTTTTATTCTTGCATATTCAGCCATCTCTGCATTCGTATTATATATTAATGGGCGAATAACATTAATTTTTCCTTCAAACATTGATAGAGTAGGAGGGATTGATGAAATGTTGGCATGCATAACCATATTCATCAGTAAAGTCTCTATTGCATCATCCAGATGATGTCCGAATGCAATTTTTTTAAAATGATTTTTTTGAGCAAAGTCAAATAGTTCTTTACGGCGATTCCAAGAACAGGTAAAGCAAGGCTTTTTGTCAGGTTTTTCTTCTATACCAGCGTAAGTTCTAATAATGTGCAAATGAACATCAAGCTGTTCACAGAATGTTTTTATGAATTCCTGGTCTATCTCGTAAGGAACATCTTTAGTAATAATATGTATTGCATGCAATTCATATGAAATAGGAAGAAACTTTCTTCTTTCCGATAAGATATCCAGTAAAGAAAGCGAATCTTTACCTCCGGATACAGCAACAAGAATCTTATCATTATCGGAGATCATTTGATGATGGTTAATAGCATCTCCTGATCGCTTGATTATTTTTCTCAAGTAATTTTTTTCTGCTTTATGCATGGTGATATATAAGTAGAAGTGGTGTTACGTCCTTTTCTAAAGATATTTGAATACACAAAAAAAATCCCGGTTATGCAATCTGCATAACCGGGATAATATATTTTAACAGCGTAAAACTATTAGCTTAAAGAAAAACGCTTAAACTCAGTAACTGTTAAACCGTTGCTTGCTCCGTTAAGATATTGCTTAATAGATTGCTTGTTATCTTTAACAAATGCTTGCTCAAGAAGAGTAGATTCTTTAAAGAATTTACCTAAACGTCCTTGTGCAATTTTATCAAGCATAGCTTCTGGCTTACCTTCTTCACGTGCTTTTTCTTTACCAATTCTTAATTCCGACTCAACGATTTCAGCAGGAACAGAATCTTTATCAACACTTACAGGAGCCATAGCTGCAACTTGCATAGCTACATCTTTACCAACTTGTTCTTCGAAGCCAGCTTGGTTAAAGCCAACAACTACAGAAAGTTGATTTCCTGGGTGAATATAAGGAACTACAGTTTCAGCAGTAACAACTGAATAATCAGCGATTTCAATTTTTTCGCCGATAACACCTATTTGCTCAGTAATAACTTCTTTGATAGCTACACCATTAAGTTGTAGATCTAAGATGTCTTCCTTAGTAGCAGCATCACTGTTAAGAGCAGCTTCAAGAATTGAATCAGCTAGAGCAACGAAACTTTCATTTTTACCAACAAAGTCTGTTTCACATTTTAAAATGATAACAGCACCTTTTTTAGCGTCAGCAGAAACTTTTGCTAAAGTACAACCTTCAGTTGTTTCACGATCAGCACGTTTACTAGCCATTGCCTGACCTTTTTTACGGATGATTTCAACAGCAGCGTCAAAATCGCCATCAGTTTCGGTTAATGCCTTTTTACAGTCCATCATACCGGCACCAGTCATCTCTCTAAGTTTTTTTACGTCAGCAGCTTTAATCGCCATGATATTATCTTTTTTTAGATGATTAAAATGAATTATTCAGCTGCACCTTCTTCTTTAGAAGTTGCTTCTGGAGCTTCTGCTTTAGCAGCAGCTTTTTTCTCGTCTTTTTTAGCGGCTTTGTCTTTTTTAGCAGCAGCTTCACTTTCACGATCAGCTTTTCTTTCGCTTAATCCTTCTTCAATAGCTTTCACCATGATATCAGTGATTAATTCGATAGATTTTGTAGCATCATCGTTTGCTGGGATAACATAATCCAAGTCAGCTGGATTAGAGTTAGTATCTACTACTCCAAACACAGGAATGTTAAGTTTTTTTGCTTCACGAACGGCAATGTGCTCTTTCATTACATCAATAACGAACATAGCTGCAGGAAGACGAGTAAGGTCAGCAATACTTCCTAATGTTTTCTCTAACTTAGCTCTCTGACGAGTGATTTGAAGACGCTCTCTTTTTGAAAGGTTTTTCCAAGCTGTTGGGTCTGCCATCATTTTATCGATAGATCCCATTTTTTTAACTGCTTTACGGATTGTAGGGAAGTTAGTAAGCATACCACCTGACCAACGTTCTACTACGTAAGGCATGTTAATACCTTTCATTTTTTCAGCAATAATTTCTTTTGCTTGTTTTTTAGTAGCAACGAATAAAACTTTTCGTCCAGATCTTGCGATCTGTTTTAATGCGTTTGCTGCTTCTTCGATTTTAGCAGCTGTTTTATGTAGATCGATAATGTGAATACCGTTACGCTCCATAAAAATGTAAGGAGCCATAGCTGGGTTCCACTTTCTTTTTAAGTGACCGAAATGTACACCGGCCTCTAATAATTCATCGAAATTTGTTCTTGCCATTTCACTTTTTTTTAAGTCGTTTACATTCTGTAAATATCAACTTACAAGTAGCCATTTGTTAATAAAGTGTATTAATAAGGATCTTGTAAGTTTAGATACTAAACGCACCCGAAAAATATTAACGTTTACTAAATTGGAATTTCTTACGTGCTTTTGGTTGACCTGGTTTTTTACGCTCAACAACTCTAGCGTCGCGAGTCATAAATCCTTCAGCCTTTAAAGCAGGTTTGTTTTCTTCGTTAACTTTTACTAGTGCACGAGCAACAGCTAATCTAATAGCTTCTGCTTGTCCTTTAATTCCGCCACCGTAAACATTTACTTTAATATCATAGTTTTCAGCTACTCCTAAAGTGTTTAACGGCTGAGTTACTATATATTGTAAAATTGGTGATGGAAAGAATTCCTTAAGGTCACGCTTATTAATGGTAATTTGTCCTTTACCCTCGCTCAAATAAATACGAGCCACAGCAGCTTTTCTTCTACCTATTGCGTTTATTACTTCCATACTCATTACTTATATAAGTTTAAATCAATAGTTTTTGGCTTTTGTGCCTCTTGTTTATGCTCAGCTCCAGCATACACAAATAGGTTGCTGAATAATTGACGTCCTAAACGAGTTTTTGGCAACATACCTTTTACCGCTCTCTCTACAAGTCTCTCCGGACTCTTTGCAAACAATTCTGCAGGAGTAACATTTGTACGTCCGCCTGGAAATCCTGAGTGATAGAAGAATTCTCTTCCTTCCCACTTGTTTCCTGTTAAACGAACTTTGTCTGCGTTGATAATAATTACATTATCACCACAGTCTACATGAGGAGTATAATTTGGCTTGTACTTTCCACGTAACAATTTTGCTACCTTAGAAGCCAAACGTCCAACTATCATGTCTGTTGCATCTACAACAACCCACTCTTTATTAGCAGTTGCTTTGTTTGCCGATACTGTTTTGTAACTTAAAGTATTCACAGTCTTCCTTTGTTAATAAATTAAAAAAATAAACAGATTCAAACAGCCATAACAATTTAACTAACAATCTCATGCATTTTATCTTCCCATCAACAAAATAGCTCTAAGTTGTTCAATTATATTGCCTTAAACTGTTCGGCACGAATAATAATCGGGCGCAAAAGTACAGTTTATTTTTCTTATAACCCAATAAAAATCAAAAAAATGTATATTTGTTAGCTATAAATTTTATAAGAAAAAATTTCAATGATGAACAATCATAATATATTCATGTCTAGGGCAATAGAATTATCTGAAAATAACGTAAAAAATGGAGGTGGTCCATTTGGTGCTGTCATTGTAAAAGATGGTGAAATTATTGCTGAAGGTTTTAATCAGGTTACTAAAAATAATGATCCAACAGCTCATGCTGAAGTAACAGCAATTAGAAATGCAGCTACAAACCTAAAATCATATGATCTGTCGGGATGTGTTATTTATACTTCTTGTGAACCTTGTCCTATGTGCTTAGGTGCAATATATTGGTCTGGTATAAGAGAAATGTATTTTGGTAATACCAAAAAGAATGCTGCTGCTATAGGTTTTGATGATGATTTTATTTATAAAGAAATTGAAAAACCTTTCTCGGAGCGTCAGTTGATTACAACTCAATTGATGAATAAGGAAGCTTTAAATGCTTTTAAGTTATGGCAGGATTTAGAAGATAAAGTAGAATACTAATGAAATTAGATCAGTCTTTCTTTTTACGTAACGCATTGGAGGTAGCTCCTGATCTTTTAGGGAAAAAGATTGTAAGAGTATTTAAAGGAGGATTTAGAGAAGAGTTTATAATAACAGAAGTTGAGGCTTATTGCGGTAAGGAGGATTTAGCTTGCCATGCAAGTAAGGGACGAACTCAACGTACTGAGGTGATGTTTGCTCAAGGAGGCAAAATTTATGTTTACTTGATATATGGAATGTATTGGATGCTGAATTTTGTTTGTGGAGGTGAAAATGATGCGCAGGCTGTATTGATAAGAGGAGTTAAAGGAATTAATGGTCCAGGTAGATTAGGAAAGCGGTTAGAATTGGATAAAAGCTTTTATGGTGAAGATTTATCTCATTCAAAACGAATATGGTTAGAGAATAGTCTTCAGCAAAATTTTCCAATTCAAGAATCAAAAAGAATTGGCGTTGAGTATGCTGGTGAAATATGGAGCAATAAGCTGTTTAGATTTTATGCAGACTTATAAGACTTTACTTTTATTTCAGTTAAATTATTTTTGTGCCAGTTGTTAGTCAAAGTTCCCATTCTCTTTTTTTCAAAAGGAATAGTTAAGTGATTTGTTAGTGTTAATATGTTAGTTGAATAATCTACGGCTAGAATATGGTTGATGTTTACAATATAAAGAGGGTGACATCGGAAAAAGTTGTAAGACTGAAGCATTGATTCATATCTGCGTAAGGGTTCTTTAATTTCAATCTGTTTTCCAGTTTCTAAAGCAAAATACGAAAGTGAATAGTGAGATTCTCCATATATTATTGTGGAGATAGGAATAGATAGTATTTGAGATTTTGTTTTAAAAATAATCTGCTTTTCTTCATTTCTATAATCAGTGTTGTTAAAGAAAGTTTGCATCTTTTTTTTATACCCTTCTTCAACTAATTCGGTAATTACATTATCAACAGTAATTAATAGTTCGCTAATATCTAGTGGTTTGTAAATAAAGTCAATAGAAGCAAATCTAATATCGTCAAGGGCGTACTCCTGATAGGCAGACATGAATATGACTTTGTAATTTAAGTGAGAGGTTTTCTTCAGAACTTCAATAGCAGTTCCATTAATTAAATGGATATCAAGAATGGCAATATCTGGTTTGTAGGTGTTCAGAGCCTCAATAGTATTTTGTACAGAATCAGTTTTTGCAACTATTTGAATAGAAATAAAATTTTGAACTAGAATAGTTTGTATAGCGTTTCTAATTCGATGGTCATCGTCGGCTAATAAAACACTTATATTTTTCATAGTAGATGTGATTTATTCTGAATACTACTTTTTATTTAGTCTGTTTTTTTCGGCAATACTTATTATGGGTAGTTCAAACTGAACCAATACTCCACTCTCTCCAGGTTTTATATCCTGGATATCTGATATCTTAAATCTAGCTTTTTTATGAGTCATTTTTTTTATTACATCTAAACGTTCATTAGTGATTTTAATAGCCATCGATTCATGTTTAGATCCAATTGATCTGGCTTTTTGAGAAGCTTTCCATCCAATGCCATTGTCTTCAATCTCGATTTTTAGTATGTTGTTTTGTTTATAAAACCGAATGTTAATTACACCTTTTTCTCCGATGCTTTTAATTCCGTGTTCAATGGCATTTTCAACGAATGGTTGGGTTAGCATTGGTGGAATTAATACATCGTCTTCGTTAATATTTTCATCTATGTGAATATTATACTGAAATGGATATACAAATCTTAGTCTTTGTAATTCAAGATAATATCCGAGCATCTTATTTTCATCTTTCAGTGGAACGTATTCATATTCTGAACTTCTTAATACCTGACGCATTAGAGAAGCAAAATCCGAAAGAAACTGTGACGATTTTTGCATGTCATTTTCAAGAATGTAAACCTGGATAGCGCTAAGTGCATTGAAAATGAAATGAGGATTCATTTGAGTGCGCAACAATCTCTGCTGCATTAAAATGTTATTGTATTTAGATCTTAGTTTTAACTGTCTAAAAGATAAAATCACTACGATTATTAATACAAAAGCGAGAATAAAAGTGCCTAGTAGTGTCTTTTTTTGACCGGATATGAGTTTATTCTGAAGTTCTGTTTTGTTATTTAATAATTGAATTTGGTTTTTTGTTTGTTCTAGATTTTGAGAAGCCTCAACAGCAACAAGATGCCTTAAGTTTTCTTCATTAATAATGCTGTCTTTATATATTTCTGCAGTTTTTAAAAACTCAAGAGCTTTTTTGTTATTATTTAATGCCTCATATGCTGTTGATAGCAGTCTACTGCATGATTCTATTTGGTATTTTGACCCAATTTCTTGTGCAATTTTAAGTCCACTCTCTAAGTTTTTTATCCCTTTATAATAGTTTTTTGTGAGCAGGTAGGTTTCTCCTAATATAGCATAACTTACTGAAATGTTTATTTTATCTCTTGATTGTTTGTTGAAAACCAGAGCTTGCTCCAGGTATTTTATAGCTGTGTTGTATTGTTTTTTTAGTTTATAGGCATCTCCAATGCTATTGTAATTAATTGCTTTGCCTCCTGTTGAATTAATCTGTGTATTGTAATCCAGTGATTTGTTAAAATATACAAGGGCTGAATCAATTAACCCGAGAGCCTTTACAGACTCACCTATATTGTTATAATTGATGGCAAGACCAAGTTTGTTATTTTGTTGTTTGGAAATTTCCAATGATTTTTTGAAGTATTCAAGGGATACATGATATCGTTTTAAATTAGTGTATACGTTCCCTAAACCATTGTAAGATACTGCAGTTTGAAAAGTGTCATGAATGGATTCAGCAATATTCATTGCTTCCAAATGGAGATCTAGGGCGTTTTTATTTTCATCCATTCTCCTGTAGACTACAGCAAGAAGGTTTAAATATTTTGTAATTAACGATTTGTTGTTTAGAGTTCTGGCAATGTCAACCGCTTTTTCATGCACTTCAAGTGCCTTATTAAACTCAGATCTGTTTCTGTAACGAACTCCTAATGTACTATATATTAAAGCAAGTTGTTCCTGGAAATCATTGTTTTTTGCAATCTCCTGGGCTTGAATTAGATAGTCATCAAAAACAGGCGCTGAAATTAAATTTTGTTCGTAGAATGTTATGGATTGATTAATCAGGTTCGAAACAACCGTAGAATCAGTATTGGAAAAGTTTATATCAGGGGTAGGAATAGGTATAGGTTCCTTTTTATTTGAACAATTAATAAAGCAAAAAATTAGTATAGATAGAATGATATTTAACTTAAATTGCCTCATAAATTTAATTTGTTTGTAATTTAATGTTTTAAGTGCTTTGTTAAGTGGTTGTTACAATACTATTTATTAACTATTTATTAACATATGTTCTAAATTTAACACTTAGGTATAATTAATGTATTTTATCTTATGTGTATTCGAATGTGTGATTCATTCAAGAGCTTTTATTTAAACTATATTTGTGCTGATTCAATATTGAAAATTCAGAATTGAACTAATCTTTTATTTCATGACTATTTTATTAAAACGACCTTTGCTTATATTAATTGTACTTTTTATTACCTTTTGTCAATGCGATGTAATTAATAGTACCATTGGTAATCAAAAGAATTATGCAATGATGACTTTCTCGAAAAAAGGAATAGTAAGTTATAATTATAAAGTACCAGATAAAGTGAAGGAATTGGATATGGAATTAAGAGAAATATCTGGTTTAGATTATAATGTTATAAATAACTCGCTGTTGGCAATTAATGATGAAAAGGGTTTTGTATATGAGTTAGGAATAGATGATTTTGATATTATTAGTAAAAATGAGTTTTGGAATACAGGAGATTATGAAGGTGTTGAGTTTGATGGAATGTACATATGGGTTGTAAAAAGTAATGGAAAGTTGTATCAGTTTGATCCTATTAGTAAGGAAACTGAAGAATTTGAAACAAAGCTTTCCTCAGATAACAATGTAGAAGGTTTGTGTTACGATGATGAAAAGCAATTTTTTTATTTGGCATGTAAGGGTAAAACCTTGAACAAAAAAGATAAAACACGAACCAAAGCTGTTTATACTTTTAATTTAAAAGATAAGAAACTGGAAAAAGATCCTTTGGTAAAGATTCATCCTCATAAAATTAAGAAATTTATAGAGCAAGTCGCTGACAGAAATGTTGATGATAATTATTTAGATAGAGCAGACGTGTTTTCTCCATCGGCGATTGCAATAAATAAAAATCGAGATTTGTATATTCTTTCGGCAAGGGGAAGTATGTTGATGATTGTTGACTTTAACTCTGAAATTAAGCAAATAACATTTTTAAATCCAAAATATTTACCTCAACCTGAGGGGATTTGTTTTGATGAAGAGGAAAATTTGTACTTATCAACAGAGGGAAAATCAAAAAAAGGTAAGCTATTATTTTATCAAAAGATTCAAAATTAAATAAGGTGTTTAGAATAATTAAGGAGATAATAACAGAACGAATGAGATCATTTATAATTATTATTCTGGTAATATTATTTGGTGCGTGTGGAACACTCAAGGCACCATATTATTCAAAAGTAAACCTTGATTGGGACCAGCATCATAAAACATCTAATAAAAAGTTAATTCATTCTGTGTTTTTAGTAGGAGATGCTGGTAAGTTTGATAATAAAGTACTTCAAAATAATATTGTTTTAGATGCAGTTGAAAACGAACTGAAAAATTCAGATGAACCTGCAACTTTAGTTTATCTAGGAGACAATATTTACTCTTACGGATTACCATCAAAAAAGAATAAGTCACGTGCCTATAAGGAACAGATCATTAATGCACAGTTAGATCTTGCAAAATACGTAAATGGGAATACCTACTTTATTGCAGGAAATCATGATTGGAAAAATGGAAATAAAAAAGGTTTAAAGGCTATTGAAAGACAGGAAGATTATATAGAATCCTATTATCCAAAGGATTTTGAACATGATGTGAAGATGTTTCCAGGGCAGGGGTGCGGTGACCCTAAAGTGAAAAAGATAAATAAGGATTTATACTTTGTATTTGTAGATAGTCAGTGGTGGCTCCAAAATTGGGATCGGGAAAAGAAAATGAATAAAGGATGTGATTTAAAATCAAGGAATGATTTTTTAGCACGAATGGAGGAAATTTTTGTTGAGCATAAAAATGATCAAATAGTAGTTTTTATGCATCATCCTATATTTAGTCAAGGAATTCATGGTGGATATTTTTCTTTTTTAGATCATGTTTTTCCGTTACATCGAAATAAAAACTTGTGGATTCCAATGCCAGTTGTTGGGTCATTATATCCTATTTTAAGAACTTCAATAGGTTCTGTGCAGGACTTAAGTAATTCGCTTTATATTGAATTTAGTCAGGGGATATATGAAATAGCTGAAGATCTTGATGTGGATGTAATTTTTGCATCAGGACATGAACACAACCTGCAATTTTTCGATAAGGAAAATACAAAGCATATTATTAGTGGATCAGGAAGCAAACATTCTTTTGCTTTAGCCGGAGGAGATGCAGATTTTTCAAGAGAGGCCAGGGGTTATGCTAAAATTTTATTTTATGAGGATATGGAAGCGTGGGTTGAGTTTTATTCAGTTTCTGAAAATAACACAACGCCTCATTTAGATTACAGAACCCAACTTCGTAAGCCTAAGGCCGGAACTGTTTCTATTGAAAAAGAATATCCAATTTTAACCCAACAGGATACAATTGAGGCTGCGAACAAATCATTTGAAGCGGGCAAGTTTAAGCAGTTATTATTGGGTGAACAATATCGGGAGATGTGGACAAAAGAAGTTAAAGTTCCTATAATTGATCTTGATACAAAGTTTGGAGGTCTAACACCGATAAAAAAAGGGGGAGGGATGTCTTCTAATTCATTGCGAATGGAAACAAAAGATGGTCGTCAATATATTCTTCGCTCAATAAATAAGGACTATACTAAAATGGTAGATAAAAAGTATAGTAACCTTAAAGTATTGGATATTATGAAAGATCAGAATAGTGCCAGTCATCCATACGGGGCACTAATGCTACCATCTTTATCCAGAGCAGCAGGCATTTATTATACTAGTCCCGAATTGGTTTTTCTTAAACATCAAAAGCAATTGGGAAATTATAACACACTATTCCCAGAAGAACTTTATTTATTAGAGCAACGACCAAGTGGAGACTGGCATAATGCATCACAATTTGGAAATTCAAAAGATATTATTAGTTATACCGATCTTCTTGAGAAGTTAAGAGAAAAAAAGAGCCAGTTTGTAGATCAGGAATGGGTTTTGAAGTCACGATTGTTTGATCTGTTAGTTCACGATTGGGACAGGCATGATGATCAGTGGAGATGGGCTTCTTTTGAAATAGGGGATAGTACTCTTTATCGTCCAATTCCTCGAGATAGAGATCAGGTATTTTATAAGTTTGAAGGATTAGTTCCCTGGTATGTTTCGGCCTTTATAATTAAGAAGTTTAAAACAATGAAGGGTGATGTGAGAGATGTTAAAAATTTATCATTCAACGCTCGATATTTCGACAGGTATTTCTTAAATCAGTTGGAGTGGAAAGATTGGGAACGCATTACTAAAGATCTTCAGGCAAACATGACGGATGATGTAATTGACGAATGTTTAAAAGGCTTGCCTCCAGAAGTTGTTGAATTAAATAAAGAGATCCCGCAGTTGTTAAAATCCCGAAGAGACAATATACTCAAAATAAGTCGTAAGTTATATGATTTTTTATCAAAAGAAGTTGAGGTAACAGGGACGGATAATGATGAAAAATTTGAGATTGAAAGATTTGCTGATGGTTGTGTGAGTGTTAAATATTTTATCGAAAGAGATAAAAAAGGGGACTTGTTAAAATATGAAAGAACCTTTTATCCATCAGAAACAAAAGAAATTAGGTTGTATGGATTAAGAGGAAAAGATGAATTTAAGATTTCAGGAGCGAATGTTCATAAAATTAGAATTAGAATTATAGGAGGTGAAGACAAGGATAAAATAGAGAATGATACCAAAGATGGTGGAGTATATGTTTATGATGAAACCGACGGTATTAAAATAAAAGGAGAAGCTATTAAAGATAAAACATCAGAAGATAATATTTATGTAAATGAATATGATAGAAAAAGTTTTGTTTATAATAAAGATTTTCCATTTGTAAGGTTAGGTTATACTAAGGATGATGGAATTTGGGTGGGTTTATCTTATGATTGGACAACCAATGGATGGAGACGAGATCCTTATAAAGCAAAGCAAAACGCCTATTTTGAAGTTGCTCCTGGCAATCAGGATGCTTTTAAGTTTGGTTATGATGGGCATTTTCCGAATTTATTTGGGAAGTTCGATTTTAAACCATCATTTCATGTAGATTTTCCAAGTATTGAAAATTATTTTGGAATCGGTAATGAATCGATTAATTATGAACGAGAAAAAGAGTTTAATTGGGTTACTATAACAGGAGCAAGGGTAAATCCTTTGATTTCATACAGAACATTAAATAAACATTTCACCTTTGATTTTGGCCCAATGTATGAAACTGTTGAAATTCAAGAGAGAAAAGGAAGAGTTTCAAAAGATGCATTACTTGGTTTTACTTCAGAAGAATTGGAGCGAAAGCATTTTGTAGGAGGACAAATATGTCAGCGAATTGATATTAAAGATAGGGCCGAGAATCCTACTAATGGTTTTGCGTTTTATGCAGGCGTTGAATATCAGCATAACCTTACTGATGATGATGATTTATTTAGATTTAAAACCAATTCTCAACTATATATTACATTAAGTAACTATCCTAAAATTGTATTTGCAAATAATGTTGGTTATGAGAAGATAGAAGGAGATTATGAATTTTACCAAACTCCGGATATTGGTAATCTTACCAATCTTAGAGGATTTCGTAAAAATCGCTTTAGAGGAGAATCTGCTTTTTATGAAAATTTGGATTTTCGTTTTAGTTTGGTTAATTGGGAGAATATTTATCTGCCTGTAAATATTGGAATGCTTACTGGGTTTGATATTGGTAGAGTATGGTTGGATGATGAAAAATCAAATAAATGGCATAACAGTCAAACTGTAGGTTTGTGGGTTGATGTATTGGATGCTTTTGTATTGCAGCCCTATTATTCTTTTACAGTAGAAGATAATTTCTTTAGTTTTATCATGCGATTTAACTTTTAGAAATGGCCAGGGATTTAAGTAAATTATTTTCATCAAAAAATAAATACAAAACAAGTATTGCAATTATAACTTTAGTTGCCTTGTTATTGTTTTGGTATTCAGTTTCATTTCCATTATTTAAAGTTTCGTACTCTACAGTTATTTATTCACAAAATGAACAATTATTGGGCGCTCATATTGCTAGTGATGGTCAATGGAGATTCCCACAAGGAGATTCAGTCCCTGATAAATTTAAAACATGCTTGCTTATGTTTGAGGATGAACACTTTTATCATCATCCTGGAGTTAATCCTTTTGCAATAATAAGAGCTTTGAAACAGAATGTTTTAAGTGGTGAAGTTAAAAGTGGAGGGAGTACGATTACTATGCAAGTGATGAGAATGGCTACCCAGAGAGATCGGAATCTATTTAGTAAGGTTATTGAGGCTTTTCAGTCCTTAAGAATTGAGATTTCACTATCAAAAGAAGAAATATTAAGTTTATACGCCACCCATGCACCCTTTGGAGGAAATGTTGTAGGATTGGAAGCTGCAGCGTGGAGATATTTTCATCGTCCGGCCTATATGTTGTCATGGGCAGAACAGGCAACATTGGCTGTTTTACCAAATGCTCCTGGATTAATACATACCGGTAAAAACAGATCGGCATTATTAGCCAAACGAAACAGGTTATTAAAGAAATTACTTTCAAAAAATAAAATTGATTCTACGTCTTATTTTTTAGCCATTGACGAACCTATTCCGGAACACCCCTATGCATTACCACAAATGGCTCCACACTTATTGGATTATTGCAGAAAAAAGAAAGAGGGCGAAGTGTATAAATTATCCATTAATGGTTTGTTGCAGCAACAACTTAATAATGTAGTTAAGTTTCATTACGAGAAGTTAAGACTTAATGAAATTCATAATTCATGTGCAATTGTTGTTGATGTAAAATCAAAAAAGGTTTTGGCTTATTGTGGAAATGTAAATGGAAAAAATGTTCCACAAAGGCATGTTGATATACTTCGTGCTCCTCGAAGTACAGGAAGTATCTTAAAACCCTTTTTGTATGCTGCTTCTTTGCAAAATGGTCAAATTTTGCCCAAAATGTTAATACCTGATGTGCCCACCTATTATGAAAATTTTGCGCCTAAAAATTATACCCGAACCTATAACGGAGCAGTTCCGGCAGATGAGGCCTTAAGTCGATCATTAAATGTTCCTGCGGTGAAAATGCTTGAAGAATATGATGTAGGAAGATTTTGTGATTTACTAAAGAAATTAGGATTAAAGACTATAAAGTCAGATCCGGATTACTATGGTCTGAGTTTGATTTTAGGAGGAGCTGAAGCTACTTTATTTGATTTGGTTGGTGCATATGCCTCAATGGCAGATGTATTAAATAATTATACATCCAATAGTTCAACTTATTACAGTAACGAATTTTGTGCTCCATCCATATTTGCTACAACATCTTTAAATAGAGGAAGTTTATCGGAATATCCTCAGGTTTTTAATGCGGGAGCTGTTTATCATACGTTTAATGCATTAACAAATGTAGTCCGTCCCTATGAAGAATCTGGTTGGCAGACTTTTTCATCGAGTAAAAAAATAGCTTGGAAAACAGGTACAAGTTTTGGTTATAGAGATGCTTGGGCAATTGGTATTACGCCTGAATATGTAGTTGGTGTATGGGTTGGAAATGCAACAGGAGAGGGTAGGCCTGGTATAATTGGCGGCGTTACGGCAGGGCCAATTATGTTCGATATTTTTCATCATCTCCCACAAACCACATGGTTTAAGCCTCCATATGATGATATGGAAAAGATTGCCGTTTGTAAGAAATCTGGTTATAGAGCTGGACCTTATTGCGAAGCGGATTCTGCTTATGTTTCGCTAAACAAACAAAAGGTGAAAGTTTGTCCATATCATCAATTGATCCACTTGAATAAAGAACAAACGAAAAGAGTGAATTCAGCGTGCTATCCAATTTCTCAAATGGTGCATAAATCTTGGTTTGTATTGCCTCCTGTAATGGAGTGGTATTATAAACGAAATCATCCTTTATATCAAAAATTACCAGAAGTAGATCATAATTGTGGAGGAGTGAAAGAATCGACAATGCAATTTATTTATCCTCAGAATAATAACAGGGTATATTTACCTAAAGGATTAGATGGGAAAATTCAACCTGTAATTTTAAAAGTAGCACATCGTTCATCATCTTCAACAATTTATTGGCATTTAGATGATGATTATCTTGGTGAAACATCTTTTGTTCATCATATGGAGATAAAACCAACGGAAGGGAAACATTATTTGACATTAATAGATGAGCAAGGAAATGTTCTGAATAAATGGATTGATTGTATTGGTAGAAGCGATTAAAAGCGAGGATAGTACTTTAAAATCTGAATAGAACGATGGGAGTGTTCTGTATATCCTCGCAACTTTTATTGTTAATTGTATTTCTATTGAGGTCTTCCTGGACCACCAGAGCCGCGGTTATAGTTTTTTCTTCTTTCGGCATCAATTTCAAGCATCTTTTCATATTGATCGTTAGATAGTATTTTCTGTAATGCTGCATTTTTTTCTTTTCGCATGGTCATCATTTGTTCACGCATAGATTCCCTGTTACCATTTGAATTTTTTCGCTGCATTTCCATTTTCTTTGCAAACTTTAAATTGATGGCGCTAACTTCATCAGTTTGTTTGTCTGAAAGGTTTAAGTCTTTCTTCATTCTTTCTGTTTGCATTTTACTCATGTCCTCAGCATTAAAGCTCTTGTGTTGAGGTTGCGCTTTTAGTTGCGTTGTGCTGCCTAATAATAATATAGACATCAAACAAAATATTAATTTCTTCATCTGTATAAATTTTAAGATTGCATCATTATTGATATTTATTCAGACGATAATTGAAGTAAAATCCTTCGTTTAATTAAGTGTGGATAAATTAGACTTTTTATTTGGTAATTAATAACATGGTGCTAAAAACGATTGTTTTTAATGAAGAAGTAAAAGAATTTTATTCCTATAAAAATATGGTTGTAGCACGTCGGAATGAGGCCGTAATATCTACTCATAATTCTAAATCGTTCTTTCAATCCAGGAATAATATTTTGTTTTGTAATTCCGCCGTCTAAAAACTTACTTAATATGCGATGGGTGTTGGTGGTTTTTTTTGCTTTTTTTAGGGCCAATAAGCACCATTCAAAATCAGCAGAAAATTTATAAGTAAGGTTGTATTGTTTAATGATATTTTTCTTTACAATAAAGGATTGGTGGCTAACAAGCATTCCTTTTTTAAAACTTTTCCATGTTAATTTTTCAGGAGGAGTAAGTCGTCTGTTACCAATTTCATTACCATCGGAATCTATCATAATGGTATCTCCATAATAAATATCGGAATTGGGATTGGATGAAATGATTTCTTCCAAAACTATGTTGTCTGCAATCTCATCACCAGAATTCATAAACCAAATATAATCTCCGGTAGATAGTTTTATTCCTTTATTCATTGCATCGTAAATGCCCTTATCTGGTTCACTGATCCATTTTGATATGCTGTTTTCGTAACTCTTGATAATATCCTGAGTTCCATCGCTTGAATTACCATCAATAATGATGTATTCAATATTTTTATAGGACTGATCTAAGATACTTTTAATGGTGGCTTCAATGGTTTGGGCGCCATTATAAACTACAGTTACTATAGATATTTTAGGTGTGTTGTAATTCATATCAATAGACTATAACAGGCTTGAGTAAAGATTATTATATTTTTGAGCAATTGTACTATTCGAATAATGATTTACAACATAATTTCTAGCATTTTTCCTAAGTGATTGTGCTTCACACTCAAATAAAGTTTTGTGAATGTTATTCGCTAAGGCATTGCTATCTTTTATTGGAGCTAAAAAGCCTGTTTTATTATCTTCAATCATTTCTGGAACTCCGCCCACATTAAAGCCTACTACAGGTATGCCACAAGCTAGGGCCTCCATAACAGTATTCGGAAGATTGTCCTGTAATGAAGGAAGTATAAAAACATCTGCTGAGTTGTATAGTTGAACCATTTCGCTTGTTCCTGAAATAAAATTCATTGCATGTACTTTATAAGGATATTGAGAATGGTCTAAATCCTTAGTTTTCCCAAAAATGACAAGCTCAATATTATCTGATAGTTGTGGATGGTTTTTGTTTAAAATATGAAGTGCATCCATCAAATAATTGGATCCTTTCCTAGGGTCTGATATGTCAGCTGCACCAAATAGAACTAGTTTTTTATCCAACGGCAATCCATAATAATTTCTACAGTCTTGCATGTTTTTTGGCTCAAATTTGTCTGTGTCTATTGGATTAGGAATAGAAGATACTTTTTTGCTTTTCAGTAAAGAACTGGATTGAGCAAGAGTTCCTAACCATTTGCTGCAAGATACAGGATGGATGTTTGCTTTATTCCAGATTTCCATCTTTTTTTGATGGATTTTGTAAGATAAATCTTTGTTGTTAGATCTTTTTAAAAAAGGACAATTACCACAATTGTTTATATAGTGATTGCAATCATCAGCGTAATGACATCCTCCTGTAAAAGGCCACATGTCATGCATGGTCCATACAATTGGTTTGTTAAGCTTAAAAAGCTGTTCCAAATTCCTTAATGATAAGAAACCGTGATTAATCCAATGCAAATGGATAATATCGGCTTCTTCAACTAAAGGATGTTGGCTTATGTCTGCACCTGCAACAGCAGGTGAAAATTTATATCGTATCTGTTTATTCTTCTCAAATGGAAGAAAATATAATCGTTCTTTAATAAATCTGAATAATGCCTTCTTCTGACCTATAAAACTATTGCTTAATGAAGAAGCTTGATGATCATCACCTATTGGATCTTCAACAAGCATTTTTACCTCTGTGTTACTTTCTCTTAAGGCATAGAATAACCTGTTTGCAGCCACCGCTGCACCTCCTGAAGTGGATGATTTATTAACGATTAATATCTTCAAATTTAGAGTTTGAAATTATAACGAGAGTAAATGTCAGTTATAGTTTTGTTCGTACCGTATTGTGATCAATGGTGTAGTGTAAACCTTTGCTTTCTTTTCTCTTCATGGCCATTCGAATAATCAGATAGCCTACGTTTATTTTATTTCTTAGTTCACACAACTCCTGAGTTACAATTGAGTCATCAAATAAACTTTCTGTTTCTTTATAGATTAACTCAAGTCTGTCCAATGCTCTTTTTAATCTTAAGTTCGATCTAACAATGCCTACATAATTACTTAATATTTGCTCAACTTCTTTGTTGGTTTGAGTAATTAGTACCATTTCTTCGTTGTGAGATGTACCATCATCATTCCAACTGGGAATGCTTGTATTGTGTTTAATTGAGGTGATCTTAGTTAAGGAGTCTGTTGCAGCTTTATCTGCATATACTATAGCTTCCAATAATGAATTGCTGGCAAGTCGGTTGGCTCCATGTAAACCCGTAGAAGAACATTCTCCGGCAGCATACAAATTAAGAATTGAACTTCTTCCATTTAAATCAACCTTAATTCCACCACATAAATAATGTGCTGCAGGAACTACTGGTATCATGTCTTTAGTGATATCCACATTCAATTCAAGGCACTTGTTATAAATAGTAGGAAAATGTTTCTTAGTTTCTTCAGCATCTTTGTGAGTTACATCCAAATAAACAAATTCATCTCCCGTGTTTTTCATTTCATTATCAATAGCTCTCGCTACAATATCTCTCGGAGCTAAACAGCCTCTCTTATCATACTTTTCCATAAATAATGCACCATCCCGTCTTCTTAATAATGCACCATAACCTCTCATTGCTTCAGTAATTAAAAATGAAGGTCGTTCTTTAGGATTGTATAATGATGTAGGATGGAACTGAACAAATTCCATATTTTCAATGATGCCTTTTGCGCGGTATACCATTGCAATTCCATCGCCAGTAGCAATTGTAGGGTTTGTTGTGGTTTGGTAAATGTTACCAATACCCCCACTTGCCATCATGGTTATTTTGGCCAGAACGGTATCAACTTTTTGAGTTTTTTCATTTAATACATACGCACCATAACACTCAACATCTGTACGCCATCGATAAGTAATTTCTCCTAAATGGTGTTGCGTAATAATGTCAACCGCATAATAATTCTCACTAAGTTCAATGTTGGGATGTTTTTTTGCTTTTTCGATTAAAGCTCTCTGGATTTCGAAACCTGTATTATCAAGATGATGTAAAATTCTAAATTCACTGTGACCACCTTCTTTGTGTAAATCGTAGAGTTTGTCTTCTTTTTTATCAAACTCAGTGCCCCATTCTATGAGCTGTTCTATTTGTCCTGGACCGTTCTCAACTACCATTCTTACCGCATCTGGATTTGAAAGGTAATCGCCTGCAATCATTGTATCTTCAATGTGTTTTTCAAAATTGTCAGGTTCGTAGGTTACAGAGGCAATTCCACCTTGGGCATAGGAAGTGTTGGTTTCGCCTAATTTTGTTTTGCTTATTACTAAAACGCTTCCATAATCAGCAACTTTAAGTGCATAACTTAGTCCGGCAATTCCCGATCCTATAACCAAAAAATCAACTTTTTTCCTCATTGTATTAAAACCAAAAGCTTATAATCTAAACTGAAGTACAAATATAGTTAATTCAATTAACGGAGCGTGCTTATCCCAATATTATTAAAAAAAATCCCTTATTGAATTAAAAAGAAAGATATAGAAAGCAATAATAATTCGGAAAAAAAGATTTTTGGTTTATTTTTGCACTCTTAAAGCAAATGTCCTTTATTCAATTAATTAGATGCGTAGGTATTAATCGAATTAAGGAAGAAAAGAACGAAGTATAATATGTATCTCTTTTATTGAAGAGAATCATCTAATATCGATATAAATAATATGGCTCAGGAAGATGTTTTTAAAAAATTAGTAGCCCATTGTAAAGAGTATGGGTTTGTTTTTCAATCTAGTGAAATTTATGATGGATTGGGAGCAGTGTATGACTATGGTCAATTAGGTGTTGAGCTTAAAAACAACATTAAAACTTTTTGGTACGATGCCATGGTTAGACTAAATGAAAATGTAGTTGGTCTAGATTCTGCCATTTTTATGCATCCTACAACCTGGAAGGCATCAGGTCATGTTGACGCTTTCAATGATCCTTTGATTGATAATAAAGACAGTAAAAAACGCTACCGTGCCGATGTATTGATTGAAGATTTAATACAAAAATTTGAAGGTAAGATAGAGAAAGAAGTTGCTAAGGCTAAAAAACGTTTTGGTGATTCATTTGATGAAGCTCAATTCAAAGAAACTAACCCAAGGGTTTTAGCTAATCAGGAAAAGATCAATGAAATTCATGCAAGATTTTCTAAAGCATTAAATGATAATGATCTTGAAGATTTAAAACAAATTATTGTAGACTACGAAGTAGTTTGTCCTATTTCAGGAACTAAAAACTGGACAGATGTTCGTCAGTTTAACCTGATGTTTGGAACAGAAATGGGATCTACTGCAGATGGAGCTAGTAAAATTTATTTACGACCGGAAACAGCTCAGGGTATTTTTGTAAACTTCCTTAATGTTCAAAAAACAGGAAGAATGAAAATTCCATTTGGTATTGCTCAAATAGGTAAAGCTTTTAGAAATGAGATAGTAGCACGTCAGTTTATATTCCGTATGCGTGAGTTTGAGCAAATGGAAATGCAATTTTTTGTTCGTCCAGGAGAAGAAATGAAGTGGTTCCAATATTGGAAGGACTTCCGTATGAAGTGGCATAAATCATTAGGAATGGGTGACGAAAACTATCGTTTCCATGATCATGAAAAATTAGCACACTATGCTAATGCTGCCACAGATATTGAATATAGAATGCCTTTTGGTTTTAAAGAAGTTGAAGGAATTCACTCAAGAACTGATTTTGATTTATCACAACATCAGGAATTTTCAGGAAAGAAACTTCAATATTTTGATCCTGAAATTAATGAAAGTTATGTTCCTTATGTAATTGAAACATCAATTGGTGTAGATAGAATGTTCTTAAGCATGATGGCCGGAGCATACAAAGAAGATGAAGTTGTAGATGCTAAAGGTAAAAAAGAAACCAGAGTTCTATTGAAATTGCCAGCAGTACTTGCGCCTGTTAAAATGGCTGTTCTTCCATTGTTAAAAAAGGATGGATTACCAGAAAAAGCGCGTCAGATTGTAGATACATTAAAGTTTGATTACAACCTTCAGTATGACGAAAAGGATTCAATCGGAAAACGTTATCGTCGTCAGGATGCAATCGGAACACCTTTCTGTATTACTGTGGATCATCAAACACTGGAGGATAATACAGTAACTATCCGTTATAGAGATACAATGGAACAAGAAAGAGTTTCTGTTGATGAGTTAGAAACTATCTTAAAGGATAAAGTAAGTATGAAAAGCTTATTTAAAGAGTTGATTTAATAATTCGAAAAAAAAAGAATAAATAAGCCGGGTTTTGCCCGGCTTTTTCTTTATATCGTATTTTTATAACTTATTCAACAGTTACTGATTTTGCCAAATTTCGCGGCTGATCCACATTACATCCTCTCATTACAGCAATGTAATAAGACATAATTTGCAATGGAACAACGGTTAAAAGAGGCGCAATAGATTCATGGCAATCAGGAACCTCAATCACATGATCAGCTAAATTCTTAATTGTTTCATCTCCTTTAGAAACAATTGCAATCACATGTCCATTCCTAGCTTTTACTTCCTGTATGTTACTTACAATTTTTTCGTATGATTTATCCTTAGTTGCAATAACACAAACCGGCATATTTTCATCAATTAATGCAATAGGGCCATGTTTCATTTCTGCTGCAGGATATCCTTCAGCATGAATATAGGAGATCTCTTTTAACTTTAATGCACCTTCAAGAGCAACTGGGAATAAACAGCCTCTCCCTAAATATAAAGCATTGCTTACATCTTTATACATTTCAGCAATTCCCTTGATGTAGTTTTCTGATTTTAGAATGATATCAATCTTTTCAGGAACTAAGGTTAATTCGTGAATTAGCTCTTTGTATAGTTCATCATACAAAGTTCCTCTTTTTCTACCAATCATAAAGGCCATCATCGTAAGTACGGTAACTTGAGAAGTAAATGCTTTTGTGGATGCAACACCAATCTCAATTCCTGCATGGGTATAAACACCAGCATGAGTTTCTCTAGGGATTGAAGATCCAACAACGTTACAAATACCAATTATAGTGGCTCCTTGTTTCTTGGCCATTTTAATGGCAGCTAAAGTATCAGCTGTTTCTCCACTTTGTGAAATAGCAATAATTACATCATCTGGAGTGATTATAGGATTTCTATATCTGAACTCTGAGGCATACTCTACTTCAACAGGTATTCTTGCATATTCTTCAAATAAATATTCTCCAACTAATCCAGCATGCCATGATGTTCCACATGCAATGATAATAATGCGTTTAGCCTGAGTGAGTTTTGGCATTACATCAATAATACCACCCAAAAATATTTTTGTTTTATCAATAGAAATTCTACCTCTAAAGGTATCACCGATCGAATGTGGTTGTTCATGAATTTCTTTAAGCATGTAATGTTCATATCCATTCTTGTCTATTTCATCAATGCTTAACTCAACCTTTTGAATTTTGGGTTTTTGTTTGTCGTTCTGAATGTTTTTTAAAACAAGGTCGTTTTTAGTAAGTATAGCTACATCTTCATCATTTAAATAAATAACCTGATCTGTATATTCAATGATAGGGGAAGCATCTGAAGCTAGGAAGTATTCGTTTTCTCCCACACCTATAACCAAAGGACTACCTTTTCTTGCTGCAATCAATTGGTCTTTTTCATCCTCACATGAAATAACCAACCCATAAGCGCCAATAACACGAGATAATGCAACTCTTACAGCAATTTCCGCATCCACTTTTTGTTCAAGATAAATACTTTCAATAAAGTTTACCAGAACTTCGGTGTCGGTTTCGCTTTCAAATTTATATCCTCTATTAATTAATTCTTTTTTAAGATGGGCATAGTTCTCAATAATACCATTGTGCACTAATGTAAATTTGCCGTTCATTGAGGTATGAGGGTGAGCATTAGAGTCGTTGGGTTCTCCATGGGTAGCCCATCGTGTATGGCCAATTCCAATGTTCCCGATAATGTTTTTATCTTTCGCGTACTTATCAAGGTCTTTAACCTTTCCCATTTTTTTATAGGTATGGGTTCCTGAATTGATAAGAGCAACTCCGGCTGAGTCATAACCTCTGTACTCAAGTCTTTGGAGTCCCTTAATAAGTATCGGATAAGCAGGTTTTTCTCCTACATAAGCTACAATTCCACACATAGTTTGATTTTTTGTTTTCCTAACTAATAAGACAATTTTTATAGGATAATTACGTATCCATTTTCTATTTATTTAAATATTCTAATATTTGTTGACCTATTTTATTATTATTTTCTAAAGTTGTATCTAATGATGTTATAAAAGAATTTTCTTCAATAGTTCCCCTCACAGCATCAAAATCTTCTTTTATAGCAGTGCTGTTTCCATCCTGACCAAACCCAATCATCGTTTTCGAATTGAATTCCTTTTTTGCATCCATCTTTATAGAGGCAGTTATTTTGCTATTATTTTCTATCCAACGCTCAATAAAATATTGAATTTGTTCTTGTGAACATGTGTTTATATCGATATGAAAATAACTTTTTAACACCTGAAAAACATGTTCTCTTTTATTCTTAGCATATTGATTAAATAGTTCTATGAAGAATTGGTTGAGGTTGCTAATATTTATTTCTTCAGATTCTATTTTTGAATCAAATTCCTGGATGTCACTTCCTTTACAAATTAAACCACCCAAATCAATCCATTCATCTACTAAATTTAATGTGTACTTCTCCTCTATAATAGAATTTAGATTTGATTTTTCTCGTAATATATTTACTAATTCGTCACCAACGTATTTAATAAGAGCTTGTTCGTAAATTTTTAAACCTCTATTAATGGAACCTAATGTAATTTGAGTGTTTTTATATAGTACTTGTTTTGCCTGTGGAGAAGCTTTTTCTTGAAGCTTCAAAAGTAATTCAATGGCCTGAATTATCTTATTGATTGTATATGGGTTTAGGGCCTCTGTGATAATTTGGTCGTAAAAAGTTGAACCTTTACGCTTATCTCTTTGTGGCCATTTTTCAACATCCCTTGTGGTTCCAACACTAAAAAGATTTTGTGCTGGCATTAATACACTTTTACCATTGTCATCAATAAGATATGAGAATGGAAGTTCAGAAGTGTCTGGATTTCCATAATGTCGACCTAAAACCATTGTGAAGGCTCCAATTTTACCAGGCCATAATATATACGAATCACTACCGGTTTTACTACCTCTTTCAATGATCCCCTGGTGTACTGGTCCTAGTTTATACATATGGTTACTCTGGTTTGTTCCACTTCCTGCATTAAAAAATGAGTAGTATCCAGCAATTAAAAGGCTTGACTTGTGGTGAGTAACTGTATAAGGACCAGCAAAAATTGCGCAACCTTCTCCTTGTAAACACTGACTGTTGCTGAAAAATACAGAGTTTTCTGCTGTAAAGTGGCTCGAGATTTCACACCCTTGCCCTACAAAGCAATGTTGTAGATGTGCTCCATCATTTATAATTGAGCTAGTTGAAAATATGAATTTAGTAGCAGAAACATTAAAGCCTACATAACTTGGAGCATCTTCGCTACTGTTAACAGTACCTTCCTCCAGTTTGGTTATTCCTTCTATAATAGTGTAACATCCAAAATTAACATTAAGTATTGTCCCACTGTTCTTTATGACAGAATTTTTGCCAATAGTTCCTTTATCTGATTTTATAGTCTTGGCATAATTGCCAATAAGTTTTTTCAATTGATTTTGAAGTTCTGGCTTATATGCATAAAATGCCATCATGTAAGCAGTATGTACAGATAGTTCATTGTACATATATACATCTCGACCACCAGCTTCATTTATTGGAGTAATAATTTCACCATTGCCAAAACAGCTATCCTGGTTTACTTGAATTGAATCATTGTTTATTATTATGCAATTATCTTCAATCTTGTAGTTGCTGATTGTGGTACCTATATTTTTTATGTATGAATTATTGCATATGATACAATTGTGAATGTGTGCGTTATATATACCCGAGAAATCGTATACGTGGAGATTCGATATTTTATCCTTTAGTACTCCAATATAATTTGTACCTGAAAATGTGGTGGATTTTATATTATCAGGAATAAAATTTTCATCAACTAAAACATTTCCCCAACCATCTATTGAGGTGCAGTTTTGTTGTTCAAGAGTTTTGATTTCTATGGAGCTAAGATTTCGATAGTTTATGGAACCTGAATGATTTATCATAGAACTAAAATATTAAAAAGAATCTAAGTGTTCTGTAAAATATGATGAAGGTAAATAATTATAAGATAAAATTGTAATCTCAAAGGACTATCAAAAAAAAACTGCCACACTTTTTAAAGTATGGCAGTTGTAATTATTTTGAAGACTTATAATTCCTTATTTGTCAAGAAGGCTGTCGTAAAAGCTATTGAATGCATCAATATAACTTTCTTCGTCGTGATATTCTAAAAATGGTTTTCCAGATTCCTTAGCGTATTCAATAATTTCACTATTTGCATCAGGATGACCTTGAATAACTCCATCACTAAAATTCATAGCTAATTTGCTAAGATTTTTATGATTAAATGGAGTAAGACCTTCGTAGTCTTGGCTTTCAACTCCTTCTAAAGTGAATTTCTCTGGAAAAGACGCAGGGAATTCCTGTTTGAAATCATCGTTATAAACAGAGTATACCAATTTTGAGTTTGCAAAATGAGGATCCTCATTCATTGCTTTCTTAATATACAAAGGAACCAATCCAGTAAACCAACCATGACAATGAATAATGTCAGGAGTCCATCTTAATTTTTTAGTAGTTTCTAATACCCCACGTGCAAAAAATATCGCTCTTTCATCATTGTCTTCATGTTCTTTCCCTTCTTTATCAACTAAAGTAGATTTTCTGTGAAAATAATCTTCGTTGTCAATAAAATATACCTGCATGCGAGCTGATTGAATTGAAGCCACCTTTATAATTAAAGGGTGATCAGTATCATCAATGATTAAATTCATTCCCGACAAACGGATTACCTCATGAAGCTGGTTCCTTCTTTCATTAATGCATCCAAAGCGAGGCATGAAAGTTCTGATCTCTTTTCCTTTTTCTTGTATTCCTTGAGGTAAATATCTTCCAATTTTCGACATGTGCGATTCGGGAAGGTATGGGGTGATTTCTTGGGAAATAAATAAAACCTTTGTTTTTTCCATCTTATTGTGGTCAAATATTGCTATTGAAAATAATTAAGGTGCAAAATTAACAAAAATAAAGTTCTCAAACAAAGTAGTCTGTTTTTAAATTCTTATCATATAGGCCTCTGGATGTTTAAAAAAACTTAAATTTTGCTATGTCTTTAAGGATTGTAGTACTCGTTTCTGTGATTTGTAAAGTGAAGAAATACAGTGAATAGTGGCAGGTTTGTTAAGTTATAAATTCCGTTATTTAACATTGTAACAAGGAATATTGCAATATATATGACAGGAGTGCTTTTATTATATTGTTATTATTATTTACTTTGGGGCGTTTTTTTGAAATAAAATATGGATATTGTTGTTAAGGCAGAGGAACTTAGACGCTTAGTTGACCAAAGTAAGTCCCTCGGAAAGACGATTGGATTTGTTCCAACAATGGGTGCGCTTCACCAAGGTCATATTTCGCTGGTGAATAAAGCTTCTCAAATGGCTGATATAATTGTAGTCAGTGTATTTGTAAATCCCAATCAGTTTAATAATGTAGATGATCTTAAAAATTATCCACGCACTTTAGACGATGATATAAAAATGCTGGAAAGTACAGCATGTAATATTTTATATCATCCAACTGTAGAGGAGGTATATCCGGAGAAAGATGATAGAATTTTTGATTTCGGAACTCTGGATAAAGTAATGGAAGGAGAATTTCGTCCTGGGCATTTTAATGGCGTTGCTCAGGTAGTTAGTCGTTTCTTTGATTTGGTTCAACCAGATAAGGCATTCTTTGGAGAAAAGGATTTTCAGCAGCTGGCTATCATAAAAAGAATGACAAAAATGTTGAATTATGGCATTGAAATTGTGCCGTGTAGTATTGTAAGAGAGAGTGATGGTTTAGCCATGAGTTCAAGGAATGCGCTGTTGGATGAAGAATACAGAAAAGAAGCTGTTCTGATTTCAAAAACATTATTTGAATCTAAAAAGCTAATTGACACTAAAAATATAAAAGAAGTTATTAATTTTGTGACCGAAAAAATTAACGACTCTGCTCTCTTAAAAGTAGAATATTTTAATATAGTAGATGGAAATACACTACAACCTGTTGACGATTGGATTAAGAGTGATTATATTGTAGGTTGTATAGCTGTGTTTGCAGATAAGGTAAGATTAATAGATAATTTGATTTACAAAACCTTTCAGGATGAATGTTGAAGTTGTAAAGTCTAAACTACACAATGTCTCAGTAACAGAGGCAAATTTAAATTATGTGGGAAGTATTACCATAGATGAAGATCTAATGGATGCTGCCACAATTATTGAGAACGAAAAAGTTCAGGTAGTTAATAACAATAATGGTGAACGACTAGAGACCTATGTTATTAAGGGTGAGCGAGGATCTGGTGTTATATGTTTGAATGGTGCAGCAGCACGTAAGGTAGCTGTTGGTGATGTAATAATTATTATTACATATGCATCTATGCCTCTTGAGGAAGCAAAGCAGTATAAGCCTGTTTTTGTGTTTCCTGATACAGAAACTAATAAGTTGGTTTAAGAGAAAAAGCAAAAATATATTGTGTAAACCCCGGTTAATACCGGGGTTTGTTTTTTAATCTTATCGTTGGTATGAATCAGATATGTGATTTTAAGTCAAAAATAGTAACAGCAGAGAAAGCCAGAGATATGGTTACGATCTGGCAAGGTAAAGGTGAAAAGGTGGTTTTTACCAATGGGTGCTTTGATTTGGTACATAGAGGGCATGTAGAGTATCTTGCCAAAGCTGCTGAAAAAGGAAGTAAATTGGTTTTGGGTTTAAATACCGATTCATCCGTTCAACGACTGAAAGGACCATCAAGGCCAATTGTTGATGAAGATAGTAGAGCAGTTTTGTTAGCTGCTTTTGAGTTTATTGATGTGGTAGTTTTATTTGAAGAGGATACTCCTTATGAACTTATAAAGGCTGTTCAGCCTGATGTTTTGGTGAAAGGTGCAGATTATAATCCTGAAGATATTGTGGGATATGATGTGGTAACAGAAAGAGGAGGATCTGTCGAAACCATTACATTTGTAGAGGGGTTTTCTACTACTAATATTATTGAAAAGATTTCCGAAGAAGTCAAAGCAAACCTTTAATCGTTGAAAATGATTTAATATGGCCAAATCAAAATCAGTTTTTGTTTGTCAGAATTGTGGAACAGAATCTCCCAAATGGATTGGAAAGTGTAATTCATGTGGGCAGTGGAATACGTTTGTTGAAGAGCTTGTAGTAAAAACATCAAAAGTTTCCGGAGTACAAACTTTTTTTCAAACAGAGACTGCAAAACCTGAGGTCATAAAAAATATTGAAATATCAGAGCTGCCCAGAATAAACACTTCAAATAAAGAGCTGGATCGAGTTCTGGGAGGAGGTATGGTGCCAGGTTCACTAATACTTGTTGGAGGTGAACCTGGAATAGGAAAATCTACCTTAGTGTTACAGATGGCCCTGAAAGTTGAATCCAGAAAGGTTCTCTATGTATCTGGTGAGGAAAGTCCACAGCAAATAAAACTGCGAGCCGATAGAATTCATCAGGGAGGTGAAAACTGTATGGTAGTTAGTGAAACATCAATGGAGAAAATTCTGGGGCATATAAAAAATGTATCTCCAGATTTATTGGTTATTGATTCTATTCAAACCATAAGTAGTGAAGCAATAGATTCTTTACCAGGAAGTGTTTCGCAGATCAGGGAATGTACTGGATCTATTTTAAGAGTTGCAAAAGAGAAAAATCTTCCAGTTATATTAATCGGACATATCAATAAAGAGGGGAGTCTGGCTGGTCCAAAAGTGCTGGAGCATATGGTGGATGTTGTTCTACAGTTTGAAGGAGATCGTAATCATATGTATCGTATTTTGAGGTCAATAAAAAATCGCTTCGGTTCAACAGCTGAGATTGGAATTTTTGAAATGTTGGGAGATGGATTAAGAGAAGTTGTAAATCCTTCAGAATTACTATTGTCACATTATAATCAAAATTTGAGTGGAGTATCAATTGCAGCAGCAATTGAAGGTATGCGGCCTTTTTTGATAGAAGTGCAAGCTCTGGTGAGTACAGCTGCTTATGGCACACCTCAAAGGTCTTCAACCGGTTTTGATTTGCGAAGATTGAATATGTTATTGGCTGTTTTGGAAAAGAGAGCTGGCTTTAAATTGGCGGTAAAAGATGTATTTTTAAATATTGCAGGCGGAATTAAAGTTAATGATCCATCAATTGATTTGGCTGTTGTTTGTGCTATTCTATCATCAAATATTGATATGCCATTGTCTCAAAATGTATGTGTAGCAGGAGAGGTTGGTTTATCAGGTGAAATAAGACCAGTGACTAGAATTGAGCAACGTATTGGAGAAGCCGCTAAACTTGGGTTTGAGCAGATTATTATTCCTAAATTTAACAAGGGTCTTGATTTTAAAAAGTTTGATATTCAAATTGTGCAAGTCAGTAAACTAGAAGAGGCCTTTAAACTACTGTTTGCTTAAAGACCTCCTTTTTATTTTATGTTTAGTAAAGTAGAATTCTAAAAGAACTCTGATTCATCACCATTATTATATTCTATTTCTGTATCAGAATCTTTATTTTGAGGTTGATTATCGCCTTCGCAATCAATATTTAAGTTGAAATTTATTGGCTCTTCAAAAATATCCTCTTGAGTAACAGGTAAAGATTCGTCTTCATATATACTTTTCATGTATAAGGCCCAAATTGGTAGAGCCATGTTAGCTCCTTGTCCTAAGTGAATGCCATCAAAGTGAATGTCTCGGTCTTCTCCTCCTACCCATACTCCTGAAACAAGGTTTGGAGTTACTCCAATAAACCAACCATCTGATTGATTTTGGGTTGTTCCCGTTTTTCCTCCAATTTGGCCAGTGAAATTATAAGTGTAACGCAGTCTAACTGCAGTACCTTGATTTACTACCCCTTGCAAGAGGTTTAGCATAAGGTATGCTGTTTGCTCACTGATTACTTCTTTTTTATTAGGTGTAAATTGAGCAATTACATTTCCAAATCGATCTTGAATACGTGTTACCATCATAGGTTCAATATGAACACCTTTATTAGCATAGGTGCAGTAGGCACTAACCATTTCTTGTAAAGAAAAGTCAGGAATGCCTAGGCATAATGAAGGAACTGCTGGCATTGGGCTCCTAATTCCTAATTCATGAATCATATGTCTTACAGCTTCGGGGTTGTATTGTTTCATAACCCACGCAGAAATATTGTTGTTGGAGTTTGCCAAGCCCCATTTTAGAGTTACCATTTCTCCTCTTTTACGCTTCCCATCATCATTTGGAGTCCAGGTTTTTCCATCTGGCAGAACAAATGTTTGCGGAATATTAGGAACTAAGTCACATGGAGTATGCCCCTCTTGCATTGCAAGTGTATAAATAAGTGGTTTTATTGTGGAGCCAACTTGTCTTTTCCCTTGAGTAGCCATGTCATACATAAAATACTTAAAGTTAGGTCCACCTACGTAAGCTTTTACATAGCCGTTGGAAGGATCAATCGAAAATAAGCTGGCTCTTAGGTAAAACTTAAAATGTTTTATGGAATCTAGAGGTGTAAGAACAGTATCTTTTTCACCCTCCCAGGTAAATACTTGCATATCTACAGGGGTTTTAAAAGAGGTCATGATGGAGTCAAAAGAAAGACCTGCCTTTTTTAAAACACGATACCTTTCAGAGTTTTTAATTGCTCTATTAATGATGGACTCATATTGTTCTTCAGATAATTTACTTGTAAAAGGAGCTCTTGTTCGTCCCTTTTTTTCTCTAAAAAACGCTTTTTGTAAATTATTTGATAAGTGTTCTTTTACCGCTTGCTCTGCGTATACCTGCATTTTATAATTTACGGTTGTAAATATCTTTAACCCATCTCTGTACATGTTATAATGTGTACCGTCGGGTTTAAGGTTTTTGTTTATAAAGCCATATGCTGGATTATTTTCCCATTCAATACTGTCAGAAACAAATTTATCCTGAAGCCATGAAGGATAATTTTCTCTTTCAGGTTTGTGTGCATTAAGAGTTAGTCTTAAGTGTTCTCTTAAATAAGGAGCAACTCCCTCTTTGTGGTCACGTCTGTTAAATTTAAGTGTTAAAGGAATATTTTTTAAAGAGTCATAGGCTGCATCTGTAATAAATTGAGCTTTTCTCATTTGATTTAATACTACATTTCGTCTGAACTCCGTAGTGTCTTTTCTTCTAACAGGATTGAAAAGAGCAGGATTTTTCAACATTCCAACTAAGGTTGCTGCTTCCTCTATTTTTATTGTGTCTGTGGATGTGTTAAAGAAAGTTTTTGCTGCTGATTTTATACCATAGGCATCGTATATGTACCCTACTTTGTTAAGGTACATCGTAAGTATTTCATTTTTTGTATAACTTTTTTCTAGTTTAACTGAAATAACCCACTCATTAAGTTTTTGCAATCCACGTTCCCAAATGTTTTTAGCCGGATCATGAAATAATAACTTGGCTAATTGTTGCGTAATAGTACTTCCACCTCCAGAACCTTTGTCTCCCATAATTACTGTTCTAACAAAAACGCGAAGTAAACCTCTTGGATCTATACCTGAGTGGTCATAAAATCTTTCATCCTCAGTTGCAACAAGTGCATTAACTATATAAGGAGATAATTGATCGTACTCAATAAAGGTTCTGTTTTCAATAGCAAAGTTTCCTAATACTTTGCCATCTTCCGAAATAATTTCAGTAGCAATGCTGTTTTTGGGATTCTCAAGTTCTTCAAACGAAGGCATAACTCCAAGAAAGCCTCGTGCAATTAAAAAGAACAGTAAAAAAACCATTATAAAAGCTGTAGTTACGATTCCCCAAAACCAATAAAGTATTTTTTTTATTTTAGGATTACTAGTAGACATAAGTTGTATTGTTGAAAATTTGCCGTAAAATTAGCATTTTTACGTAATTATTATAGAATAAAGTTAGGATGTAAGTATTTAATTAAAATTAGTCAAATTGAATGAATTAATATATGCAGTACTTTATTGCTTGTTGTAAAACTTGAGGCAATTGATTTAGTATTGTGGGATAATTTTTTAAATTTGACGCTTTTAATGAAAATAACGAGTTTTTTATCCCTTTAGTGTAATCTTTTTAAGATGCATTGTATAAAAGGGTCAAATATAGATTTGAGATGGCAAAAAAGAGCGCAGCAAGTGAAGGTAATCTTGTTATTGTGGAGTCCCCGGCCAAAGCAAAAACAATTGAAAAATTCTTGGGTAAGGATTTTTTAGTAAAGTCGAGCTACGGTCACATTAGGGATTTGGCAAAAAAAGATTTTGGGATTGATATAGATAATAATTATTTACCTCATTATATCGTTTCCGATGATAAGAAGGAGGTTGTTAAGGAATTAAAGAAATTATCTAAGGAGGTCAAAACCGTATGGCTCGCTTCCGATGAAGACCGCGAAGGGGAGGCTATAGCATGGCACTTGTATGATGAACTAGGGTTGTCGCCAGAAAATACAAAACGAATTGTTTTTCATGAGATCACTAAACCTGCAATATTAAATGCAGTTGAAAATCCCAGAGATATTAATATTGATCTGGTAAATGCGCAACAGGCAAGGCGTGTTTTAGATAGATTGGTAGGGTTCGAATTGTCACCGGTGCTATGGAAGAAAGTTAAGCCTTCTTTATCTGCAGGTAGAGTTCAATCTGTTACAGTACGTTTGATCGTTGAGCGTGAACGAGAAATATTTGATTTTAAACCGGATTCAACATATCGGGTCACAGCCGTTTTTATGGTGACAGATAAGGATGGAAAAGTTTCAGAAATGAAAGCTGAACTGTCAAAACGTTTTAAAACTCTGGAAGAGACAAAGAATTTCTTAGAGCAATGTAAAAATGCTAGTTGGTCCGTTTCTGGAGTCAATAAAAAACCATTAAAAAAATCACCGGCGGCACCCTTTACAACTTCTACTCTGCAACAGGAAGCCAGTAGGAAATTAGGTTTTTCGGTTTCACAAACGATGTCAGTTGCTCAAAAGTTGTATGAAGCTGGTAAGATTACATATATGCGTACCGACTCGGTTAATTTAGCAGATGCAGCTTTGAAAATGGCTGCAGATCAGATTAATGGAGAAATGGGCGAAAAATACTTAAAGATTAGGAAGTATCAAACAAAAAGTAAAGGTGCACAGGAGGCTCACGAAGCAATTCGTCCAGCATATTTAGATAAGGCAACAGTTTCAGGTTCACAGCAAGAACAGAAGCTGTATGAATTAATTTGGAAAAGGACCATCGCATCTCAAATGAGTGATGCAGAATTAGAGAAAACTACAATTAATATATCGGCAGAAGGAATTCAGGAAAATTTTGTTGCAACAGGAGAAGTGATCAAATTTGATGGATTCTTAAAGGTTTATATACAATCCACAGAACAAGAAGGTGATCATGAGGCTGAAGAAGATAGCGGATTATTACCACCTATGAGTGTGGGGGATGATTTGGATGTTGATTTAATTGAAGCAAGAGAAAGATGGAGTCAAAAACCTGCAAGATATTCAGAGGCTTCTTTGGTTAAAAAATTAGAGGATCTTGGTATTGGTCGTCCTTCAACCTATGCTCCAACAATCTCTACAGTTCAAAACAGAGGGTATGTTGTTAAAGAAGAAAGGGAGGGGAAAGAACGAAATTATCATTATCTGATGTTAAAAGGAAAGGAGTTAGTTTCTGAAGTAAAAACCGAGATTACAGGTGCAGAGAGAAATAAACTATTTCCAACAGATATAGGTATGGTTGTAAATGATTTTCTTATGAAATATTTTCCAAATATTGTAAGTTATGATTTTACTGCTAAAGTTGAGATGGAGTTTGATGAAATCTCATTAGGGAAAATTGTATGGAATGATGCGATTGATTCTTTTTATAAGAGTTTTCATAAACAAGTAGAGGATACACTAGAAAATTCGGAAAGGAATACAGGAGAACGAATTTTGGGTGATGATCCAAAAACCGGAAAGCCTGTAAGTGTTAAAATTGGTCGTTATGGTCCAATGGCTCAATTAGGAGAAAGTAGTGAAGATAATGAAGTTGAAAAACCAAAATTTGCCTCATTACAAAAGGGACAGCATCTTGAAACAATTACGCTTGAAGAAGCATTGAAATTATTTGATTTGCCAAGAGATTTGGGATTGTATGAAAATAAAAAAGTGGTTGTTGGAATAGGTAGATTTGGACCATATGTTCGCCATGATGGAAAATTTGTATCTCTTAAGAAAGGTATAGATGATCCTTTGTCAATAGAATTGGATAGAGCAATTGAACTGATTGAGGAAAAGAGAAAAGCAGATAGAGAGAAATTCATTAAGAGTTTTGAGGAAGATGCAGAACTGCAAATTTTAAACGGAAGATGGGGGCCTTATATTTCTTATCAGAAGAAGAATTATAAAATACCTAAAGATACAGATCCTAAAAAGTTAACATTTGAAGATTGTCAGAAGTTAATTAAAGAGGGTGGAAGTAAAACAACAAAAAAGAAAACTGCAACAAAGTCAACGAAAACAAAAACAGCTAAGTCTACAAAGGCTAAAAGCACGAAAAAATAACCATTGAACTGTGACTATTAGAGATTTCTTCGAACCTGCAGATAAGCCTGAATTTACTTTCTCTTTTATGAAGGAAGAAGAGGCTTTGTGTAGTCAGATCGATTATGGTTTTTTTAGTGAGGAGGATGAAGGAATTAGTGTATATGACGTTGCGATTATTGGTATCGAAGATGCTAAAAATGCGGTTGATAATAAAGGTGTTGAATTAGCTGCAAAAGTTATTAGAGAGCAGTTAGGTAAGTTAAGAAAGACAACAAGAGGGTTAAAGATAATTGACTTGGGAAACATCAAGGGGAAAACTCTTGATGACAGGTATTTTGCTTTAAGAGAGGTTGGGAGTATGCTTTTAAAGTATCAGGTTTTTGCAGTGGTACTTGGTGGAGCTCAGGATTATTTATTGCCTGTAATACAAAGTCTGACAAAAGTAGATAATGAAATAGCAGTTAGTTTAATTGATTCAAGATTGGATTTTGAGCTTGAAGAAGTTGAATATTCTTCGAAATCTTATCTGTCTCATATTAAAAAGGAATTTAGCCAGCAAATTTTTGAACTCAATATATTGGGAGTTCAAAAGTACTTCATAGGAGCATCTCAGGAAGAATTAATGAGAAAGATGAGTTGGGAATTGGTTCGATTAGGTGATATAAGAAATGAAAATATTAAATATACAGAACCTTTTTTAAGGGATGCAGATGTTGTTGGTTTTGATGTTGGAGCTGTGCAAAGCGCATATATGCCATATTATAAAAATATTAACGTAAATGGACTAACTGGTTATGAGGCTTGTCAGATAGCTTGGTATTCGGGGTTAAGTGATAAACTTAAGTTTTTTTGTCTTCAAGAATATAACCCGTCAATAGATAAAGATAATAATGGAGCTATGTTATGTGCTCAAATAATCTGGCATGTGATTGAGGGTGAATCTTTAAAAATTACAGAAGTTCCAAGTATAGAATCTGAGAATTATAAAATATTTGTTGTTCATTTGCACAATTTTAATGAAGATATACGTTTCTATACTAACAGGATAAATGGTAGATGGTGGATAGAAGTCCCATGGAAAGAATCAGTAAGATTGTTATCTTGTAGTAAAGATGATTATGATGATACTCAAAAGGGGAACCTTCCTGATAAATGGTGGAGGTTTTTTCAAAAGGGGTCGTTTAAATAATATCTTTTATAAAAAAATAACATGTTTAAATCATAAAAACGAAACCTTTATAAATAAATTAAAGTATACGAATTCAGTTTTTTTTCGCAAATGTTTTTGCAATAAAATTATTAATCAGTTGGTAATGATGAAGTTGCAAAATGGAGAAAAAATAAGAGTTCTTTGAGTTTTTTATATCTAAAGTAAATGGTTAGGAGAATTCTGATTTTTGTTATATTTTGCATTGCCGCAAATATGAATGCGCAGTACGATCCACAGTTCAGTCAAAACATGTTTAACATGCTGGCTGTCAATCCAGGATATGCAGGTTCTGCGGAATCAATTAATTTGTTGGCATTAAACAGAAATCAGTGGAGTGGCGATTATGGAATCAAAACAACGGTATTTAGTGGTGATATGCCATTAAACCTTTTAGGAATTGATTCTGGTGTTGGATTAACCATTATGAATGATGAAATTGGTTTCTTTACAAATTTGTCTATACTTTTAAACTATTCAGCAAAGTTTGAACTTAAAAGAGGGACAATTGGTTTAGGATTTAGTCTGGGGTTAGTTAACCAAAGTTTAGATGGATCTAAATTTGATTTGCCACTAGATGGAGGTGTTTATACAGGAGCTGGTGAGGATCCTGTATTAACTGATGCTGAAGTTACAGGGTCATCTTTTGATGCAGGAGTTGGAGTTTTTTATCAAGAAAAGAAATTCTATGCTGGTGCATCATTGTCGCATTTAACTAAACCAAAAATAAATTTTAATGATGGAAATTTTTTTACAATAAGTAGAACCTTTTTCCTAACATGTGGGTATAACCATAAAATTGAAGATACATCTTATGAAATATTGCCTTCTATATTTTATAAAACTGATGGAAGAAGTTTTCAAATAGATGTAAATACTATATTGAGATATAAAAGCCGATTTTGGGGCGGTTTAAGCTATAGATTGCAAGATGCTATAGTTTTGTTAGCCGGGATAGAATTAAAGAATGGAGTTCGGTTTGGATATAGTTATGATGTAACCACTTCAGCCATTGCTACAGCAGGTAGCGGAGGAAGCCATGAGTTAATGGTTGGTTATAATTTTGATATTAATTTTGAAAAACGAACAAAACGCTACAAAAGCGTTAGATATTTATAGTTGAAAAAGTTTAGAAATTAAAATACCGATAGTCTGAAACATTATGAAAAAAGTACTAGCTCTTAGTGTTATAATAGTCACTATTCTTAGCGGATGTAGTAATTCCGGCGGCGGTGAACTTATTGGCGTTGAACGTCGTGGTACCTTTTATGAGCCAGATCCATATGGAATGTTATTTATTCCACAAGGAAGCTTTAATATGGGGCCAAATGATCAAGATGCCGCTTGGTCACTTACTGCTCAATCAAAAACTGTATCCGTACGTTCATTCTGGATGGATGAAACTGAAATTACAAATACAGAATACCGACAGTTTGTTTATTGGGTTAGAGACTCAATTGCGCGCAAATTGTTGGGAGACCAATTCGAAGAATTTGTGATTGCAGAAGATATGTATGGAAACGAAATAGATCCTCCATTCCTAAATTGGGATGAAGAGATAGATTGGGAAAATGAAGAGTATGCTGAAATACTTGACGAAATGTATCTTCCAGAGAATGAAAGATTTTTTAGAAGAAAAGAAATTGATACACGTAAATTAAATTACGAATATCAATGGGTAGATATGCAACAAGCTGCAAAAAAGACAAATCGTTTTAATTTTGAAACTAAGCAGTACGAAGGTGTTGCTTACAACCAAAAAGGAGAAGAGGAAGTTATTAGAGATCGTTCTGCATTTATTATGGATGATGTAGTTAATGTATATCCTGATACTTTATGTTGGATTGCAGATTTTACCTATTCTTTCAATGAGCCATGGACCGAAAAATATTTTTGGCATCCAGGATTTGATGAGTATCCAGTTGTTGGTGTATCTTATAAACAAGCAACTGCATTTACTATCTGGAGATCCAGATTTATGAATAATTATTTAAGAAGTAAAGGTCAACCAGAGGTAATGGACTATCGCTTACCAACAGAGGCTGAATGGGAATATGCATCAAGAGGAGGTTTAGAAAATGCGATGTATCCTTGGGGAGGGATGTATACACGAAATGACAAAGGTTGTTTCTTAGCAAACTTTAAACCTTTAAGAGGACGATATGGAGATGATGGTGCTTTATCAACTTTATTAGTTGGTTCATATGCGCCGAATGATTTTGGATTGTTTGATATGTCAGGTAATGTTGCAGAGTGGACATCTAGTGCTTTTGATGAATCAGCATATAGTTTTACTCATGATTTTAACCCTACATACAAATACAATGCATTGCCAGATGACCCTCATGTAATGAAGCGTAAAGTAATTAGAGGAGGTTCTTGGAAAGATATCGGTTTTTATTTGCAATGTGGAACTCGTACATATGAGTATCAAGATTCAGCTAAATCTTATATCGGATTTAGATGCGTAAGAGATTATATCGGTAACTAAATTTTTGAACAGAAATTTTTAAAGTAAAATTGAATTAACACAATACACTATGAGTATTACTGAATTTGTAGAAAGTCCCGGATATAAGAAAGTAATGGGTAAAGTATATGGAATTGGTGCCGCGGTAGTAATTCTTGGAGCTTTATGGAAAATCCTTCACCTTCAAGGGGCGGCAATTATGCTAATTGCTGGATTAGGAACAGAAGCGATTATATTCTTTCTATCGGCGTTTGAACCGCCACACGAAATGCCGGATTGGAGTTTGGTTTATCCTGAGTTAGTAGGTTTAGAGCCTCGTAATTCAGGTCAAGGATCAGTTGGGGGAGGTAGTGAACTTCAAGCTTTAATACAATCGGGAAATCTCGATGAAGCTACAGTTGCAAAGTTATCTGAAGGTATTAAAAAGTTGGGTGCAACATCTTCTCAATTAGCAGATTTGAGTGATGCTTCATTAGCTACTCAAAGTTATTTGCAAAATATTCAAAATGCCTCAGAGTCTGTTGGTAAATTTGGAAATGTTCAGGCTAAAACAGCTCAAGTGATAGAAGAAAGTGCTAATGCATTAGCTAATTCATATGCAACTACTGCTAGTCAATTGTCTGATTCTGGAAATAATCTTTTACAAGGAATGAATGCTTCAGGTGAAGCCATTACTGCTGCATATGCTTCTTTAAGTAATAGCATTACTGCGAATGTTGAAGGAATTTCAGAAAGTAGCAAAACATACAGTAGTAAGCTAGAAGAAGTTAATGGTAATTTGGCTGCTGTTAATTCGTTGTATGAATTACAACTTAAAGGTTCTAAAGCCCAAGTTGAGGCTACTGAAGAATTAACTTCTGGAATAGGTGAAATTAAAGATTATCTGAAACAGTCTGTAGAACAGGCTAAAGATTATCGTGATCAAATATCATCATTAAATAAAACGGTAGGAGAGTTAAATACTATTTACGGTAATATGCTAAGTGCAATGAATGTCGGGGGTAACCGCTAATGATTAATAAATATAGTAATTACTAAAAAGATTATTGAATTATGAGTGGTGGAAATTGTCCAGAAACCCCCAGGCAGAAAATGATTGGAATGATGTATCTCTTCCTAACAGCGATGCTTGCATTGAATGTGTCAGGGGAGTTATTACAAGCCTTTGTGACAATGGATGAAGGTTTTGTTCAATCACGAGAAACTGTAGAAAAAAAGAATAACGTTTTATATGCTCAATTTGAAAATGCTTACACAACTAATGAACAGAAAGTTGGTGAATATTGGGAGAAAGCAAATAAAATAAAGGAAGAGGCGGAAGCTTTAGTTTCTCATATGCAGGAATTAAAGACGCTTTTTGCACAAAAGTCAAGCGGCCCTGAATCTACGCCTGAAAATTATACAGGAATAGACAATCAGGATATAGCACCACAAGTGATGATTACAGAACAAAGTGGTGAGAGAAGTAAAATCCTTAAAGAAAAAATTAATAACTTTAAAGAATTACTTTTAAGCCATCTTGATGAGAATGAACCAGAGGATACAACCTTTATTCATGCCTATAATAATGTATTTAATACAGAACCAATTGCAGGAGAGAAGGACGTAAAGAAATCTTGGGAGAGTACTAAGTTTGAACACGTACCACTTTCCGCATCTATGGCAATGTTGAGTAAAATTCAGGGTGATGTTAGGAATGCAGAATCCGATATGGTTGCATATTTGTATAATAAAATTGATCAAGCATCATATAAGTTTACAAAAGTAGAGCCTTTAGTTATTCCTGAAGATAAATCTGTTGTTAAGGGAGGTACATATCGAGCTAAAATATTGATGGCAGCCTACGATGAAACAGCTTTACCTCAGATCACTGTAAATGGTAAGGAATTGTTAGTTGAAGGTGGTTATGGAATTCTTGAATTACCTGCATCTTCTGTTGGTGATAAAAAGTGGACTGGTCATATATTAATGAAACAGCCAGATGGAACTCCTAAAAAGTATGACATCGGAAGTGATTATGTTGTCAATCAGCCGAATGCGGTAATCTCTCCAACAAAGATGAATGTTTTTTATGAAGGAGTCGAAAATCCGGTTGAGATTTCTGTACCTGGAGTTAATTCTGCTGATCTAAAAGTTTCAATGACAAATGTAACTCCAAGGAAAAATGGGAATGAGTATATTGTAAAACCTAAAGCCGGAACCGCAGGAAAGAAAAGTATAATTAATGTTTCTGCAGAATTGGATGGAAAGGTTCAGAGAATAGGTAGTCAGGAGTTTCGTATTAAAAGAGTGCCGGATCCCGTTCCTGTTGTTGCAGGTTTAAGTGGTGGAAAAATAGCTAAAAACTTGTTAAGAGCGCAATCTGCTGTGTTTGCCGATATGAAGGATTTTGATTTCGATCTTAAATTTACAGTTACAAGATTTAATGTTTCTGTATTAAAAAATGGTTATATAGTTGATGAAATTTCTAAGAGTAGTTCTTTTACTGATGCACAAAAGGAACTAATTGGAAATATGAACCGAGGACAGAAAGTATCTATAGAAGATATTAGAGCTAAAGGACCTGATGGTAGAACCAGAAGTTTAGGAACAATAACATTTGTTTTAGATTAAAATAAAAGAAATATAAATATTGAATAAAAATTGTATTTACGAACTTATTTAATGTAGTTTGACTTTATTAAGTTTGTATTCCAATAAAAAAAATACATATGAAAAAGTTGTTCTTCTTGTTTATTCTATTTGTGTTGTTATTAGGTGGTCATTCCACCCTTAAAGCACAGAATGTTTTGGATGGTATTTATCCAAAAGAGCATGTTTTAAATCGTAAACCGATTCCTTATACTCACGTAAGAGAAGCTGATGTTATGTGGGCAAAAAAGGTTTGGAGAGTTATAGATTTAAGAGAAAAAATTAATTTGCCATTATATTATCCTATAAATACGATGGATGGTAGATTAAGTTTGATTCAATTATTGATGCAAGGTATCCAATACGAAGGATTAACAGCTTACTCAACAAAATATGAAGATGAGTTTAAGGTTGCAATGAGTGTAGATCAGGTTATGCAAGAAATGGGTGCTGTTAATGATACTGTAGAAGTTATGCAAGAAGATGGTACTTATGAACCTCAGATAATTACAGGAGAATTGAGACCAGAAGAAGTAAAGCAGTTTTTATTAAAAGAAGTTTGGTTTTTTGACCGTAATTATTCTAGATTAGATGTTCGTATAATTGGTATTTGTCCAATTAGGGAGTACACTAAAACGACAGGAGGAGAAGAACAGGTTGCTAGAAAACAGGCTTTTTGGATTTATTTCCCTGAAGCAAGAGATGTATTGGCTCGTAATGAGGTATTTAATCCTCATAATGATGCTCAACGTAGAACTTTTGATGATATTTTTATGAAAAGATATTTTGGTAGTTATATAGTGCGTGAATCAAACGTATATAACAATCGACGTATAGATCAATATGCTGTTGGAATGGAAGCAATGTTAGAATCTGATAGAATTAAGTCTGAAATTTTTAGTTTCGAACATGATTTATGGGAATTTTAAGAAGAACTTATATACATTAAATAAAAAAAGGAGTGCGAAAGCACTCCTTTTTTTATTTAATGTAATTTGTAATTATTTATTCATCCGGAAATTGATTTGCAATATCTGCAGTAAATTGCCTTATAAGTTGTTCGTTTGATTTCGGGCAAATGAGTAAACAATTATTTGCTTCAGCAATAATATAGTCGTTTAAACCTTGAATAACAGCTTTTGTATCTTGAGGTAAGTTAACAATGCAGTTAGATGACTCATATGTTAGAACTTTACCTGTGTTTATTGCATTATTATCACTATCTTTTAAAGAATGTTCATATAATGATGACCAAGTTCCCAAGTCACTCCAACCTACTTCTGCAGTAAGAACATAAACATTATTAGCTTTCTCCATTATACCATAATCGATTGAGATGTTTTTGCAGTCTATATAAATGTTTTTTATAGCTTCTTGTTCTGCATCAGTATCTACTTTATCCTCAATTGTATTAAATAATTGTTGAATATCTGGTAAGTGGCAATTAAATGCATCTGAGATAGTACTCAATTTCCAAAGAAAAATACCAGAGTTCCAAAAGAATTCACCGCTCTCAAAAAATACTTTCGCTAATTCCAAGTTTGGTTTTTCGGTAAAAGTTTTAACCGGCTCTATATGACCTAATGATTTGGGTGAATCATCATTAATCTGAATGTACCCGTAACCAGTTTCTGGTCGATGAGGTTTAATACCCAAAGTTAAAAGGGCGTCTTTTCTTTCTACAAAATCAATTCCTTTAAGAATGGTTGATTCAAATTCTGATTGTTTAAGAATTAAATGATCAGCTGGTGTAACAATTATTGAAGCTTGAGGATTTCTTTTTTTTATCCATGAGTTTGCGTACGCAATACATGGTGCAGTGTTTCTTCTGAATGGTTCAGTTAATACTTGGTTTGATTTTATAAGGGGTAATTGTTCAAGAACAATGTCTTTATATTCCAAACTTGTCACAACTAAAAAATTTTCAGGTGGACAAATAGATGAAAAACGATCGAATGTTTGTTGAATCAAAGTACGTCCAGTTCCTAAAATGTCTAGAAATTGTTTAGGGGTTTCTTGTCTGCTTAAAGGCCAGAATCTGCTACCTATTCCACCGGCCATAATGACACAATATCTGCTTGAAGTTTTCATGTAAATAAGTGTATGTTTTAATTTGATGGTGAATTTACCTAAAATGGTTTAGAATTAAAATGAAAAACGTTGAAACCCGTTCATGTTTTACCTATTTGTACATTACACTTCAATATTCTATATGAATGATGCATTTCTATCTTTATGATTTTAGGACATTCGTCTTGAATTATTTTTATAGTGATAATTAAGTTGCTATTTTTAGCCAAAATAGTATTCATGAGATTTGTATTTCATACTGGTAGGTATTTTATGTTTTTAGGTAGAGTATTTAAGCGACCTGAGAAGTTTAAAATATTCGTTAAACAGTTTTTTAAAGAGGCAGAAAAGCTTGGGACTGACTCGGTAGGTATAGTGGTAATAATTTCTGTTTTTATGGGAGCGGTAATAACCTTGCAAACAGCCTATAATTTGGATATGGCTTTTATTCCAAAATATACGATTGGTCTGGCTGCAAGAGAATCTGTGCTTCTTGAGTTCTCCTCGACAATTGTAGGTCTTATAATGGCTGGTAAGGTAGGATCAAATATTGCTTCGGAAATAGGAAGCATGAAAGTTACAGAACAAATTGATGCGATTGAAATTATGGGAATAAATTCATCATCGTTTTTGGTTCTGCCTAAAATACTTGCATTGGTTTTAATGATGCCTTTATTAACAGTGATTAGTATGGGTATTGGAATAACAGGAGGATGGATTGCCGGTTTTGTTTCTGGTGAGGTTCCGTCTACTGATTATATTTATGGAATTCAATATGCCTTTAATCCATTCTATATTGTTTATTCAATTATTAAGTCTGCAGTTTTTGGTTTTCTCATCTCTTCCATATCATCGTATCAAGGTTATTATGTAGAAGGAGGTTCACTGGAAGTTGGTATTGCAAGTACTAAGGCAGTGGTTGTTAGTAGTGTTCAAATTATCTTGTTTAATTTATTATTAACTCAGTTACTTTTAGCATGATTGAAGTTCGAAATGTAAATAAGACTTTTAACCAAAAGCAAATATTATTTGATGTTTCTGCTAAATTTGAAGCTGGTCAAACAAATTTAATTATTGGGCAAAGCGGACACGGAAAAACGGTATTGTTAAAGTCAATAGTAGGATTACATCCTATAGATTCTGGTGAAATAATATATGGAGATAAGGTTTTTTCAGATATGTCATTTGTGAATCAAAAGGAGATAAGGCAACAAATAGGGATGTTATTTCAAGGATCTGCTTTATTTGATTCCTTAACCGTAGAAGAAAATGTCAAGTTTCCACTCGATATGTTCTCTAAAAAATCAGAAGAAGAGAAGTTGGATAGGGTGAATTTCTGTTTGAACAGAGTTAATCTAGAGAATGTTAATCATCTTTTTCCTTCCGAGATTAGTGGTGGAATGCAAAAGAGAGTTGCTATAGCCAGGGCCATAGCTCTTAATCCTAAATACTTATTTTGCGATGAGCCAAACTCAGGATTGGATCCTAAAACATCTATTGTAATTGATAATTTGATTTATGAAATAACAAAGGAATATGGCATTACTACAATTATTAATACCCATGACATGAATTCTGTTATGGCTATTGGGGAAAAGATTGTTTATATTCATTCGGGCAGAAAACTGTGGGAAGGAAATAAAGAGGATATCTTGGTTGCAAAGGAAAAAGAATTGAATGATTTCGTGTTTGCATCAGAATTATTTAAAAGGATTAAAAGCCATGTTTAATGATATTTGTCTTGTGAAATTTTAATAAAGAAATATCAGAAGAAACAAAAATATGGATAATATTTTCAATGATTTAAGGAATCTACTAAAACAGTTTGGACTAAAAACTGAAATCAATTTTATAAATATTCCTTATCATATTAATGATATTAAAAAAAATTATCATCAATACAATATTTTACTGCACTGTAATAATTTATTTCCTACAGCATTTAAGACAACATATATTAATACAAATATCAAAGCTAATTTTATTAATAAAATAAAATTAAATCGATATAATATTCCATATAAAGTTGATAGTACATTAAAGATTAAATCATATTCTATTTCTCCGGTAATATTCCATCTTCAATTTATAGGTTTAATTATCCAGCAAATAATAGATAGAAATTTAGCACATGAAACATTTAATAGTTTTGAAGATTTTTATCGAAAGTATCAGGAGGAGGTTGATAGCATTAATGTATATAATATAAAAGAATTCACAATTGGAAAATTCTTAACAGATGAATTAGGAGAAGAATATTCAAGTGGGCAATTAATCGATTTTATTGATAGGTATTATGATATTTATAAGCACACTCATATTTTAGTTAAGCATTTTCGATTACTGTTTCTATGTTTTGGTCAATATATTGATGATATAGGAAACGACGCATTCGAAAGATATATGAAAAATCGCAACTCAAATTTAAATTGGCATACTGCAACAATTAGTTTTTTAGTTTCTTATTATTCCTTTTCGCCAGAATTTTCTCAAATAATTTGTGATTATATATTCTTCTAGGAAGTTGGTGAACCTTTTTTATTTCGGCATGTTTATTATGTATTGATTAAATTATAGGAATAGCTTGAAAATAAAAGAGGAGCCAAATGTTTGAGGTTAGTTTAAGAGTTGGGATTAGATGGAGGCTCCTCTTTTTAATCTTTGTATAACGATTTTATATGTTGAAATTAGCACTTTAAAAAAAACCATTCCCAACTAACTACTTGACAAAAAGATTGTTGTTTCTTATCTTGCATATTCTGTAAAATAAATATTCAGTTTTTGTTTGGAAGTAAATAATAAAGTCCTTTTCTTTGCACCCGCTTTGAACGAAAGGCGCGATTAAAAGATGACATAATGATGACTTTATAAGGGAGGAAAAACCTAATACAGAGCAGGTTTTAAGGAGTTCAATAAAGAAGAGAAAAAAGAAATAATTTTTTTTGATTTTTTATTTGGATTTAAAAAATAAAATCACTTATCTTTGCAGCCGCTTTTAAAGAAGGGTGAAACGATCAAGTGATGAGACTTTGAAAAGGGTTTAAGTTATTGAAACATAACTTTTTAGAATTGAAAATAAGTTTTAAAAATATTTCAAAATTTATTTGGAGAAAAGGAAATAAAGTTGTTATCTTTGCATCCGCTTTTAGAGCGACACTCAACGAAGGTTGAGCGTTTAAAAAGATTGAAATAAACATTTACTGAAAAGAAGTTTTGGTAAAGTTTACAAAATATAAGAATTCGAGTCATTTACGCCTTGATGCTGAATGGTAAGAAAACGTTCTTTGAAAATACTGAAATGCACACTTAATAAAGGAAAATAGTGATTCTTTGAGTTAAAACTCTTGTAAAGAATAATAGGCTGTTAAATCAGTCATAATAATTTTTATACAACGAAGAGTTTGATCCTGGCTCAGGATGAACGCTAGCGACAGGCCTAACACATGCAAGTCGAGGGGTAACAGGGTTGCTTGCAACCGCTGACGACCGGCGCACGGGTGCGTAACGCGTATGAAACCTGCCTTTTACAAGGGGATAGCCCAGAGAAATTTGGATTAATACCCTATAGTCTTGTTTGTTCGCATGGATAGATAAGTAAAGTTTCGGCGGTAAAAGATGGTCATGCGTGACATTAGCTAGTTGGTGAGGTAACGGCTCACCAAGGCAACGATGTCTAGGGGTTCTGAGAGGAAGGTCCCCCACACTGGTACTGAGACACGGACCAGACTCCTACGGGAGGCAGCAGTGAGGAATATTGGTCAATGGACGCAAGTCTGAACCAGCCATGTCGCGTGTAGGAAGACTGCCCTATGGGTTGTAAACTACTTTTATACGGGAATAATGTGAGCTTCGTGAAGCTTTTTGAAGGTACCGTATGAATAAGCATCGGCTAACTCCGTGCCAGCAGCCGCGGTAATACGGAGGATGCGAGCGTTATCCGGATTTATTGGGTTTAAAGGGTGCGTAGGCGGACTATTAAGTCAGTGGTGAAATCTTGCAGCTCAACTGTAAAACTGCCATTGATACTGATAGTCTTGAATTTAGTTGAGGTAGGCGGAATGTGTTGTGTAGCGGTGAAATGCATAGATATAACACAGAACACCGATTGCGAAGGCAGCTTACTAAGCTATAATTGACGCTGATGCACGAAAGCGTGGGGAGCGAACAGGATTAGATACCCTGGTAGTCCACGCCGTAAACGATGATTACTCGTTGTTGGCAATACATAGTCAGCGACTGAGCGAAAGCATTAAGTAATCCACCTGGGGAGTACGTTGGCAACAATGAAACTCAAAGGAATTGACGGGGGCCCGCACAAGCGGAGGAACATGTGGTTTAATTCGATGATACGCGAGGAACCTTACCTGGACTTAAATGTAGGCTGCATAGATCAGAGATGGTCTTTTCTTCGGACTGCTTACAAGGTGCTGCATGGTTGTCGTCAGCTCGTGCCGTGAGGTGTCGGGTTAAGTCCCATAACGAGCGCAACCCCTGTTGTTAGTTACCATCACGTAAAGGTGGGGACTCTAACAAGACTGCCGGTGTAAACCGTGAGGAAGGTGGGGATGACGTCAAATCAGCACGGCCCTTACGTCCAGGGCTACACACGTGTTACAATGGTCGGTACAAAGGGCAGCTACCTAGCGATAGGATGCTAATCTCTAAAACCGGTCTCAGTTCGGATCGGAGTCTGCAACTCGACTCCGTGAAGCTGGATTCGCTAGTAATCGCGCATCAGCCATGGCGCGGTGAATACGTTCCCGGGCCTTGTACACACCGCCCGTCAAACCATGGAAGTCGGGGGTACCTGAAGTCTGTTACCGTAAGGAGCGGCCTAGGGTAAAACTGATAACTAGGGTTAAGTCGTAACAAGGTAGCCGTACCGGAAGGTGTGGCTGGAACACCTCCTTTCTGGAGAGAGTTTAAAACGCGTTTAATATTTATATTAAACACAAAGGAACTATTTTCTTTAGTAGTGCATTTCACATTGTCTAAAACAGACAAAACGTACATTGACATATTGGCAAAACAATCAAAATCATAGGTTAGTTTTAATGCGAGAGCTTTAAAGCTATACCAACAAGAAAGTAAGCAAGGGCGTACGGTGGATGCCTAGGCTTTCAGAGGCGAAGAAAGACGTGATAAGCTGCGATAAGCTGCGGGGAGAAGCAAATATTTATTGATCCGCAGATTTCTGAATGGGGCAACCCGGCTGGTTGATGACCAGTCACCCTTCGGGGGGCAAACCCAGGGAACTGAAACATCTAAGTACCTGGAGGAGAAGAAAACAATAGTGATTCCCTAAGTAGCGGCGAGCGAACGGGGATTAGCCCAAACCAATGTTGTTCAGGCAACGTTGGGGTTGTAGGACTGCGATATAGGTTTAAAATTGAAGTGGAGCGTTTTGGAAAGAACGGCCGTAGAGTGTGACAGCCACGTACACGTAAGGTTTTAAATTTTAGCAGTATCCTGAGTAGCGCGGGACACGAGAAATCCTGTGTGAATCTGCCAGGCCCATCTGGTAAGGCTAAATACTCCTGAAAGACCGATAGTGAACCAGTACCGTGAGGGAAAGGTGAAAAGTACCCCGAACAGGGGAGTGAAATAGTACCTGAAACCGTGCGCTTACAAGCGGTCGGAGCCCTTTGGGGTGACGGCGTGCCTTTTGCATAATGAGCCTACGAGTTAGTCGTAGTTAGCAAGGTTAAGTTGTTCAGCAACGGAGCCGAAGCGAAAGCGAGTCTGAATAGGGCGTTAAAGTTAGCTGCGCTAGACGCGAAACCAGGTGATCTACCCATGGTCAGGTTGAAGTTCCGGTAACACGGAATGGAGGACCGAACCAGTTAACGTTGAAAAGTTTTTGGATGAACTGTGGGTAGGGGTGAAAGGCCAATCAAACCTGGAAATAGCTCGTACTCCCCGAAATGCATTTAGGTGCAGCCTTATTTTAATCTTACAGAGGTAGAGCTACTGATTGGACGAGAGGGCTTCACCGCCTATCAACTCCTGATAAACTCCGAATGCTGTAAGATGATGAATAGGAGTGAGGGCATGGGTGCTAAGGTCCGTGTCCGAAAGGGAAAGAACCCAGACCATCGGCTAAGGTCCCCAAATGTATACTAAGTTGAACAAACGCGGTTTGATTGCATAGACAGCTAGGATGTTGGCTTGGAAGCAGCCATTCATTTAAAGAGTGCGTAACAGCTCACTAGTCGAGCGATCGAGCATGGATAATAATCGGGCATAAGTATACTACCGAAGCTATGGATTGTAATTATATTACAGTGGTAGGGGAGCATTCTAACAGCCTTGAAGCAGTTTGGCGATGAACTGTGGAGCGGTTAGAAAAGCAAATGTAGGCATAAGTAACGATAATGCGGGCGAGAAACCCGCACGCCGAAAGACTCAGGTTTCCTGATCAACGCTAATCGGATCAGGGTTAGTCGGGACCTAACGCGAACCCGAAAGGGGTAGTGGATGGTAAGCAGATTAATATTTCTGCACCTGCTATACAACGAAAGTGACGTATTGGTGAGATTGCTACGTACTGACGGAATAGTACGTTGAGCCTAGGCTTCGGCCGAAGCGAAGTAAAGCAGCCGGTACCAAGAAAAGCGAGTATAGGAGCCCGTACTGTAAACGGACACACGTAGTTGGGTTGAGTATACTAAGGCGCTCGAGTGATTCATGGTTAAGGAACTCGGCAAATTGGCCCCGTAACTTCGGGATAAGGGGCGCCTACTTCGGTAGGCCGCAGAGAAATGGCGCATGCGACTGTTTATCAAAAACACATGGCTTTGCAAATTCGAAAGAAGACGTATAAGGCCTGACACCTGCCCGGTGCTGGAAGGTTAAGAGGAGAGCTTAGCTTTGGCGAAGGTTTGAATTGAAGCCCCAGTAAACGGCGGCCGTAACTATAACGGTCCTAAGGTAGCGAAATTCCTTGTCGGGTAAGTTCCGACCTGCACGAATGGTGTAACGATGTGCGCACTGTCTCAACCATGAGCTCGGTGAAATTGTAGTATCGGTGAAGATGCCGATTACCCGCAACGGGACGGAAAGACCCCGTGAACCTTTACTGCAACTTAACATTGGTTGTGGGTAAGTAATGTGTAGGATAGGACGGAGACGTTGATCATGCTTCGCCAGGAGTATGTTAGTCACCCTTGAAATACGTCCCTTTGCTTATCTGTGGCCTAACGGTTTTAACCGGACATTGTTTGGTGGGTAGTTTGACTGGGGTGGTCGCCTCCAAAAGAGTAACGGAGGCTTTCAAAGGTTTCCTCAGGACGATTGGTAACCGTCCGCAGAGTGTAATGGCACAAGGAAGCTTGACTGTGAGACCGACAAGTCGACCAGGTACGAAAGTAGGACATAGTGATCCGGTGGTTCCGCATGGAAGGGCCATCGCTCAAAGGATAAAAGGTACTCCGGGGATAACAGGCTGATCGCTCCCAAGAGCTCATATCGACGGAGCGGTTTGGCACCTCGATGTCGGCTCGTCACATCCTGGGGCTGGAGAAGGTCCCAAGGGTTGGGCTGTTCGCCCATTAAAGTGGCACGCGAGCTGGGTTCAGAACGTCGTGAGACAGTTCGGTCCCTATCTGTTGTGGGCGTAGGATATTTGAGAAGACCTGACGTTAGTACGAGAGGACCGCGTTGGACAAACCTCTGGTGCACCAGTTGTTCCGCCAGGAGCATTGCTGGGTAGCTAAGTTTGGAAGGGATAAGTGCTGAAAGCATCTAAGCACGAAGCCTGCTTCAAGATGAGATATCCTTATCAGGGACGTTAGAGACGATGACGTTGATAGGCTGTAGGTGTAAAGGCAGTAATGTCAAAGCCGAGCAGTACTAATTACCCGAAACTTTTAGTTGGGCGTTAAAGCATGACATGTGATTTTGATTGAGCTGGTATGTTATCAATAAAGATATTCAGGTGGTTATAGCGATGGGGCTCCACCTCTTCCCATTCCGAACAGAGAAGTTAAGCCCATTAGCGCCGATGGTACTGCATATTGTGGGAGAGTAGGTCGCCGCTGATTTTAAAAAGAAAGAGCAATTGAACAAGTTTCAATTGCTCTTTTTGTGTTTATGCATATAGGGTCTTCCAGTCGGCAGTTCTCAGTCTTCAGTTCTTAGGTCACAGTTAATTTGCCGATTTGTTGATTTGTTGATTTGTCAATTTGTAAAATTTGAGGGCTACACATTACGGATCATGCATAGTAATGATGCCAGAGGTATCATATGTTTATTGAAAACATATCTTTCCAAACATCGGCACACGACTGAAGTCAAACACTCTTTAGAATAGCTTAAAAACGTAGAATAATACCGATTCTATCTGCGGCTCTTTAAATTCATTAAATGATGAACTTGGGATGTAGCAAAGTTTAAGTGATAATATAGTAACAAATAAGTCACTTTAAACACAGTTTATATACATGAAATGGGGAGTAAAATGTGACTTATATGTGAGTTTGAAGTGAGTTTAATGTGAGTTTGATGGTTATCTGTACCCATTTTTATTATCCTGTAATACGATCATTTTCCTTATTCAGTATTTATAATATCTGCTTAGATCTATTTCAGGATGGGATCTATTCATTTGATACTATTTGATAATATTGGTTTTAATTCACAATGCATTTAATAAATAAAAGATAGTGTAGAGGAGGCAATATTCGGAATGAATAAAGTGGCAATAACTTTTTTCAATTAAGAGAAGGAGGTAATTACTATATATTCTATTAAATGTGCCGCTAGCATTGTAATTAAAAAATTCTATTTTATAAAAACCTATGTCTTAAGAATATGTTTTAATAAAGCGGCTCATTGTTAAATGATCTTTGAAAGAAAATTTAAGTTAATGTTGATACTATAACTTTACATTGTATTTTCTAAATGTTACACTTATTAATAAGCAAACTAAAAAGAAGATAAATAATCGATTAGCATAAGGAAGAATATTAAGTATTCCATCATTTCTTAAAAAGATACCATAAAAACCTTGTACGCCCCAATTTAAAGGTGAAAAAGAACTGATTTCTCGCATTACTGGGCCCATTATATTAACAGGTACCCAAACGCCTCCTAAAGCAGCTAAAATGACTGAAGAAACGGATCCAAAAGTAGATGCTTGAACTTGTGTTGTAGCAAGAGTTCCTATAACTATTCCATAACCGGTTGCTGCAAATGCTGAAGTAAAAGAAATTAATAAGAACGATGAAATATTTGCTAATTGTAATTTTGGCAGGCCTAACATCGGTAAAATATAAATCCCCATTAATAATATAACAACAGCCTGTAAAACACATATAATAACATATACGGCAACCTTTCCACTCATTATCTGAAAATAATTTACAGGTATAGTTTTTATGCGTGCTAAGCAACCGTCAGTTCTTTCTTTTATAACATTACCCGCAACAGGAATACATATTAAAAACATACCGAAAAGTGTCCAGGCAGGAACGTTGTGTTGAGTTGAATTTGGAAGAATCCCATCGTTATATTCAGATACTAACTGCTCTTTAATTTCAAATGCAGGTTTGTCTGGGTAGGAAATATCATGACGAGTATTCATTAAAGCATCTAAAACCTTTGTATATGTTTTAAAGATAATAGACATTTCACTTTTTACAGAGAACTCAGTAAAGCTGCTTTTAACCAGTAATTTAAAAGACTCTTTGGTAACAGGGTCAAATAATAAATTAATCTCTGTAGAATTTTCGGTGCCAGTAGTATCTACTTTAATAGATGGGACTTGTTGTTTTACTAATAGTAGAGCTCTTCTTTTAATTGCTTTTGTTGCTCCTTTGGGAATTATAATTCCAATCTGAAAATCACCTTCAGCAACTTGTTTTTTTGCATTCTCTTCAAAGTGAGCACTATCACCAATTAATTCAGTAACCTTAAATATATTCTGATTTTTGATTCCTTCTCTTAATGATTCACCAACTTCACCTCCATCGTTATCTACTATTATTACCGATATACTTGTTTCAGAAAGATTTTGAAAGGTTTTATGTTGTAATAAGGCCACAACAACAACTAAAATCATCGGCATAAAAAACAATAACATTACACCTTGGATGTCTCTAATTAGAATAAGAGATTCTTTATATATTGAGAAAAATATTTTTTTCATTGGTTTATGCTTTGTTAAACTGATTACAAATTCAAATAGTATTCGAATTAAGAAGTATCTGTAATTGCCTATAAAAAAGATTTTTAGTCTCTTAATTTTTCCCCGGTAAGCTTGAGGAAAACATCTTCCAAATTATTGCAGTCTTTATGAAAATCTAAAAGTTGATTAGGGCTTGATGTTGTTATTAATTTCCCTTTATCAATAATACCAATCTGATTGCACAGCTTTTGAACATCTTCCATAATATGAGAAGTGTAAATTATTGTTGTTCCTTCAGTATTTAATTTTTGAAGAAATTTCCGAATAACATTTTTTGATTGTACATCAATTCCAACCATTGGTTCATCGAGGATTAACAGTTTTGGAGAATGTAGAAGTCCGGCAATAAGGTTTATTCTTCGCTTCATTCCACCGGAGAAGGTGGAAATTTTTTTGTTCTTTACATTAATTAAACCCAACTCTGTTAGAAGTTCATCAATTGTATATTTAAGCTTTTTCAGAGGTAAACCATAAAGGCTTCCAAAATATATTAGATTTTCATTTGCTGATAAGCTGTCGTATAGGGCTATGTCCTGAGGTACAACACCAATAAAATGTTTTATTTTATTTAGATGAGTATGAGAATCTAAATTGTTGATTAAACAAGATCCGGAACAGGGTTTTAGTAGACTGCTAATTATCGAAATACTTGTAGTCTTGCCAGCTCCATTAGGTCCTAATAAACCAAAAAAATCTCCTTGATTAATGGAGAATGACACATGATCAACAGCCGGTTCTGCTTTTCCTTTATAGTATTTTGTTACGGATTGAAATTCCAGAATAGTTGTTGAACTCATCTCTAATATTATTCTAGTGATTTAACTATTTTTCCTAATTGTGTAAATAAAACTTTTTCTCGTTGTCCTATTTCATGTAGACTGTTGGCAACATCGTTATACCCGATTTCTCCAGAACGATTCTTATATATTCTTGAAGCATCTATTGCAAAAGCTCTCCACAAATCACCAATTTCAGTCATGTCTGTAGACAACTTATCAAGTTGCGTGTTCTCGAATTTTTGAGCTGCTTCTTGTAAGAATGAGGCATATAAAAATCGGAAGCCAGCACCACCAGTTCCAATTTCTTCCTGCATTCTTACTATTTGTCCCAGAAAACGTTCTGATTTTTTACTTCCATATTTTTTAGGCCATTTTCTAATGCGTTTACTCAAATATTCAATTCCATCTACACCTACAATACCTTTGTAGTAAAGCATTTGAGTTACATTCTTTTTAATGCCCTTTTTTATGGCTGTGTTGATGTCGGTTAATCCTTTATTACATTGAATGCTATACATTTTACCTTTAGGACTTCCTGTACCTTTGGCAAATCTTACTCTAACTAATTCCTCTGAAGTCAGTTTTTCAACATTCTCCATAATTGGATCACTAATCAAATACTGATTATTCTCTTTTCCCAAGCCAACAATGTTGTGTGCATTAAAATGAAATCGATATTGAGGTGGAAAATACGATAAGTGATATACTCCAACAACCATTCCTGTTGGTATACCATTATTAAGATTTGTATCTAACTTAGCCATGGCTTTCGCTGGCGACCTAAACTTTTGCGATTGAACTTTAATGCCCAGGTTTTTTGTTGCATGGTTAAAAATATGTCCTGGCATGGGCCTGAATGAGAATACAGGCATACCGTGTAATTTTATAAATGGTAAATAAGCAAAGAACAATCCAGCACCAATCCCAAAAACCATTGCCTCGCTAATGTCAACACCCTGATGTTTTAATAAATTTCTTGTAACACCGTTTTCACAGTGTGATGACATTCTATGATCGAATTCAATCTTCATTACAGCACTAATCTATTTTTTGTACTTCGTCAACACTTTTGTAACCAAAAGCATATCTGTAAGTTTCTAATTGTATATCGGTTAATTTTGATCCCACTTTAAAACTACAATCCCGCCATACTCTGAACCAACTGTAACCAGTGTAACCTGATAGTATTTTAATACTCATCATATTTTTTTTCATATGATAATAGATGAAGCTTTTCTTTTTATTAAGATAAAGTTGTCTGGCTTTTTCCATTTTCTCTTCTTCAAACTCCCAGGCTTGTTCAAGAGCAACATTCTTTGGTTCAAATCCAGAACTCTTCACTGCTTTATATTTACCTTCGTCATCAACAGCAAACTCAATAACACTAAAGTCTTTTTTAAATTTATCTGAATGATCTTGAGTAACTTCATTTATTTTCATGGCTTATAATTTTAGTTATAAGTACTCATTTTTAGCATTTCTTGTACGTTATACTACAGTTAATAAAGCATAAGTATAAGAAAATCTTGCACTTTCAGGAATCATCATTAAGATTTTTTGTCCTTTAACCAATTTTCCCGAATTAAATAATTCTTCAAGCATAATAAACCCAGAAGCAGAAGCCACGTTACCAACATTAGGAAGATTTAAGAACCATTTTTCATCCGGGATCTCTAATCCTTCATCAATTAATGATTGGTTGATATGCTTTTTAAAGAACATTGATGAAATATGAGGCATGAAATAATCAATCTCATCAAGAGAGAAGTTATTTTTTTCTAAAATTTCAGAAAGGAATTTACCTCCAAATTTGGTAATATATTTTTCAAGAAGTTTAGAATCTTGTTTTAAAGAAAATACTGATTTTTCAAGTAATTCTTTTTGATCTAAACTTCTCCAAGGACGTACTCTGCCAGTTTCATCTTTTAATCCACCTGCATACATACATGTTTCAGCAAGATGTGCAAAAGATTTTATTTCTATCCAATCAAGTTTTAAAGATATACCATCAGTATTGGGTTTGTCTTCCATTAAAACTGCAGCTGCACCATCGGAAAGCATCCAACGTAAAAACTCTTTTTCAAATGCAACATAACCATTCTCACCAAGTTCTTGAAGATGTGTTGATTCTTCCTCAAAATTTTTGGACATCATCCAACTTGACATATTTTCAGAACCTACACATACTGCATATTTCGATTTTCCTGTTTGAACAGACATATGTGCATAGTTTAGAGCCCACATTGTACTGTTACAGGATCCTGTTGCCGACATGGCATCAACTGCACCAATACCCAATTGGCCATGTACCATACAAGATAAAGATGGCATTTGTATATCAGGAGAAGCAGAACCACTTGTTAATAAGTCAATCTTTTGAAGATCTGCACCTTGTTTTTCAAGAGCTTTTATGGCTTCAACAGCCATATCCTCTACAGAGTGTGTAATGTTTCCTTCTTTATCTAATGCGTAATATCTGTTTTTTATACCATTGTTTCTTAATACAATATTTTTAGCTTTTGATCTTAAGCCTTTAATCTTCCCCAGATAATCTTCCATTTCATCATTGCTAACCGCTTGATTAGGAAAGAATTTAGATATTTTATTAATGAATGTCATAGTTAAATGTTATTTTAGTTCAATCCCCTGATAGTACGCTATAATCTTTTTAGTTCTAAACCTAAATAAAAGATGTATTAAATTAAAAACAAGCATTGCTATTGGTGATAATCCAAATAAAGCAAACAGCAAGTAGGTTCTAAAAACTTTTATTCGTTTGTGCCATTCCTTGCTATATGTTTTAGGTTTAGATACGTACTTACTAAATTTTCTGAATATTTTTTTAGCATTAAGTTCAGTCATTAAAACCGAAAATTTTATATCTACGGCTTTTAAGCTAATAAGTTCCTTTTGTAATAAAGTTTTATTTTGATGTTTTAGGAAACTATTTATGGCAGGAGCAAAACGCTTGGCTTCTGAAATTGTTTTGTCACTAATTCCTGCATTAGGTAATAATTTATATGGACCTTTATTTCCGTATACCAACCATTTGATAATAGTAATTGCTGAAATGTAATTGTGATTTGTATCTCCTAGTACAATATTACCAACAAGTTTTGCATTGGCACCAACAATAAACTTCTTTATAGATTCTTGTGCTGAATAACACATGTTTCTTGCCCCATGGATGGTCAAAACATTTTTGATTTTTAAAAATGGTTTTATTTCAGGATGTTTAAAAAATGCTGTAACAGGAACTGAAGGAGACAAAAACCAGGATTGACAACCAATAATAACCAGATCATAATCTTTGTTTTTATCAAAAGAGAAGGGTTCTAAATCACACCCTCTTTCTTCAACACTGTCAGGAAATACATCAAAAAAATACTCACCCCATGGAAAAGGATATTCCCTGGAAGGTTTGATTATTTCATAATCGATATTTATATCAGTGTTTTGTGCTAATTCATCAACCACAGAATGAATGACATTTTTTAATTGTCCGGATTGAGAATAATACACAACAAGAATTTTCTTCATAATATTGGTATATACTACAGTTTTGAAATTTTCCTTAAGGAAAAATAATTCAACAACGTTGTAATAATCAAAGGCGTTTAAGTTGGGTGCAAAAATACCTTAATATATTAATTTAACAAATATTCAATATGTTCAAATATTGTTCTTTATAAAATAATTATAGAAGCTTTTTTTGTTATGTTTGTGATAAGGATAATCTAATTAATAAAGAAACTCACACATAGATTAAATTAAAAAGAAGATTTAATCGAAGCTGAGTTAGTTACACAACAAAAAGGAAAAAAAAGTCCTATGAATCTACCTAAACAAGAAAAAGTACACATTACGGGTATTGGAATTATATCTGCTTTGGGTAAAAATGTTAAGGAAAATCTCGATTCAATTCTTGCTGAAAAATCAGGGATAAGAAAAATTCAAAATCTGGATACCGTTCATAAAGATAAATTTCATGTAGCAGAAGTACCATATACAAATGATGAATTACATGAATTGGCTGGAATTCAGAAAATGGATCATTTCCCCAGAACCACTTTATTGGCAAGTGTTGCTGTTAAGGAGGCGTTGCAAGACTCTAATTATTCAGATGATACTAATGTAAGAACCGGGTTAGTTTTAGGAACGACTGTAGGAGGAATGGATGTTGCTGAAAAGAATTATAAGGAAGAAGGTGATAGCCCTAAATATTGGATTGCTTGTCAGAATAAAAGTTATACCGCAGACTATCTTGCAGAACAATTTGGGATAAATGATTTTGTTACCACAATAACTACAGCTTGCTCATCAAGTGCAAATGCCATAATGATTGGCAGTGAACTCATCAAAAACAATCAACTGGATAGGGTAATTGTTGGAGGTGCAGATTCGTTGTGTAAATACACATTAAACGGCTTTAATACGTTAATGATTTTAAGCGAAGACCCATGTAAACCTTTTGATGAAGATAGGAAGGGATTAACGTTGGGTGAAGGAGCTGGATTTATGGTCTTGGAAAGTCAGACAATGGTGGACAAAAACAAAAAGAAAACGTATGCTGTTGTATCTGGATATTCAAATAAAAATGATGCTTTTCATCAAACCGCGACATCAGAAAAAGGAGAAGGCCCATTTTTATGTATGAGCGAGGCGCTTGAAATGGCAGGATTATTACCTGAAGAGATCAATTATATAAATGCTCATGGTACAGGTACTCCTAATAATGATTTTACAGAGAGTGTTGCTATTGAAAGGGTGTTTGGAGAACAATATCCGCCTTTTTCATCATTAAAGCCATTTATTGGTCATACGTTAGGGGCTGCTGGAGGAATTGAAGCGATCTTTAGTGTATTGTGTATAAATAATCAAATGATTTACCCGAGCTTAAATCTGAAAAATCCAATTTCAGAAGTATTAGCCAAGCCAAATGAGGAGTTGAAGAAAACAAAAATTTCGCATGTAATGAGTAATTCATTTGGTTTTGGGGGGAATGATACAACGGTGATTTTGTCACAATTTTAATTTGAGAAAAAACTTTTTGTAGTAATAGCATGAGTGTTTATATAAAATCAATTATAGCAGTTTCTGCACAAGATACATTTGAAAATAATTTGTTACCCCAACAGCTTAATCCGGTATCAAAATGGATGAAGTGTGTTACTCCAGAATTTAAAAAATATATTCCAGTTAAAGTTTTAAGGCGAATGAATCGTTTTAGCAGGATAAGTTCAGTGAGTGCATTTAAATCATTATCAAATTTAGGAATTCTTAAACCAGATGCTATAATAACAGCAACAAGCATGGGGTGTGTTGAAGATTCAGAGAAATTCCTGAATCAAATGCTTGATAACAAAGAAATGCTCTTAACTCCAACTAGTTTTATTCAATCTACGCATAATGCAGTAGGTTCAAATTTGGCCTTGGCATATAAATGTCATGGGTATAATATGGTTTATACACATGATAATAATGCCTTTGAAACAGCCTTGCTTGATGCATCGATAAAAATAAAAACAGGCAAGCTGAATAATATATTGATGGGGGCTGTTGATGAAATTTCTGAGGAGAATTATTATTTAAAAGCTTCATTAAACTGGTGGAAATCTAAAGAAGAAACAAATCTGGATTTTTCAACGAGTGAAACAGAAGGAACAATTCCGGGAGAAGGTGCTACTTTCATGACAATTTCAAGCGATGATAAAGATGCTGAGTTGGAATTTCTTGGTGCCGATGTATTTTATTCGTTAAAATCAAATGAATCGTTATTAGATAGAGTAAAGTGTTTTATGAAGAATCAAAATGTTGATTTGAAGGACGTAGATACTTTGATGTTAGCTATTGATGGTGATAAAAGAAACAAGCAGGTGTATCTGGATTTTATGGATGAAGAATTCAGTCATGCAAATATTTGTTACTATAAACATATTTGTGGAAGTTATGATAGTGATGGAGGATTTGCTGTGTGGGTTGCATCTCAGTTAGTGAAAGAAGAGATAGTGCCAGAGTACGTTTATCTTAGGAATGTCAATGTAAATTCAAAGACAATATTAATTGTCAGGCAAAATCAAAATAGAAATTTTGGGTTAATACTTTTAAAGGCTGTTTAGTTGTGTTCTTATTGCTAATGAAGTGGAATTTAACCTAAACTCAAGCATGTATTTCTTAAAAAATCATTAAAAGCTAGAAATTATGAGAAATATCAGTTATTTTCGCCCAACAATTAAAAATTTGGCAAAACAAGCATTGTAATAAAATGACTGATAAGAGAATTGAGAACATCAATATTAACGAAGAGCAAGCAATTTTAACCCCCAACGAATTAAAGGATCTTTATCCTTTAAATGAAAATATAATAAAAACAATAGAGGAAGGTCAGGCTACTATTAAAAATATCTTAAGTGGAGAAGATAAAAGAATTTTGGTAGTTGTAGGTCCATGTTCTATTCATGATATTAAAGCGGCAAAAGAATATGCTCAAAAATTAAAGCAACTTTCTGAACAAGTCAAAGATTCTCTTTATTTAGTTATGCGTGTTTATTTTGAAAAACCGCGAACAACAGTTGGATGGCAAGGTTTGATAAACGACCCTTTGTTAGATAATAGTTTTGAGCTAGAAGAAGGTTTGAAGCAAGCCCGGGAATTGTTGTCGTATATTGCTGAAATAGGAATGCCAGTTGCAGGAGAAGCTTTGGATATTGTTACTCCTCAGTATATTCAGGATTTAATTTCATGGACAGCGATCGGTGCTCGTACTACAGAATCACAGAGTCATAGAAAAATGGCAAGTGGTTTGTCCTCTGTTGTAGGATTTAAAAATGGTACAGATGGCAATTTAGAGATTGCTATTAATGCTCTTGAGTCAGTTGCTTCACCTCATAACTTTATCAGTATTGATCCGGATGGGCATGTTGCTGTTGTAAGAACAAAAGGAAATGCGAATACACACATCATATTAAGAGGAGGCAAAAAGCCTAATTACGATGCAGTAAGTGTTGCAGAATATGAGGCTAGGTTGCAAAAAGCAGGTTTGCCAGCTCGAATTATGATTGATTGTAGTCATTCTAATAGTTGCAAAAAAGCAGAAAATCAAGCTAAAGTATTAAAAGATATAGAATCTCAAATCTTAAATGGAAATACTTCTATTATGGGAGTAATGATTGAGAGTAATCTGAATTTCGGTAAACAAAAAATTCCTATAGATTTATCAACACTTAAATATGGAGTGTCAGTAACAGATGAATGTATTGGTTGGGATGAAACAGAAGAAGTTTTATTGAGTTTTGCTAAGAATATTAAAGGAAGTAAATAATTACATAAAAGGGAGAGGGATTATGATGTTGTAATTTTTTATTAAGTTGTTATTCAAAAACATCATAATTACCTGCTGCTTTATTTATAGAAGTTTCCTTATCTTTAAATATAAGCTTTAGTGTATTCCTTCTCCATTGAATCTTTTTTATAAAATCTTTGTAATTGAGATTTTGCCATTCAAAATCTAACTTTTTTGCTGTGTTAGGTCCAATGTAGCAATAAGCAGCTTCTGCAACTTTTTTATTAGTATTCTTCTTTTTATATTTTATATCAGTTCTGTTCGCTAGTAACCTAACTCCATTTATTGAACATTCACTTTTAATTTGATCAATTATGTTGTTGTATTCATTAATTTGATGATCTGTTATTGCATCTGAGTATGAGCCTCCAATATTCAAGACCGGACGAATTTGCAATGTTGATATGTTATGTATTTTAAATACTTTGAAAAAGTCTTTTAATTCAGATAAGTTTTTGGTGTTTACAGTGTAGTTAATTCTTACCTCTGGTTTAGATATTTTATGTTGGGTTTTAATAGAATTGATATTGTCTAGTAAATCAATAAATCTCTGATAGTTGGAATTCTTCATAAAGTATTCGTAATTTTCTTTATAAACGCCATGGCACGAAATTGTGATTTCATCAACTTCGGAAACTACTAATTTTTCTATTTGGTCTTCTGATAATAATTGACCATTTGTGACAATTCCAATATTTGGAACTTTATGCTTTTGTGCAAGATCTATTAATTTAATAAAACCTCTGTGGGTTGTAGGTTCTGCACCACATCCAACATAAACCTGAAAGGCATAAGGGAATAAGACACGTGCAATATCTTCAAATTCTGATTCTGGAATTAATCCTTTATTAGCATTTCTGTATGAAGGAGAACTGAAATAACACATTCTACAAAATAAATTACAATTAAAAGAAGGATCAATTCTTATGGAGAGATGTCGTTTGCCTAAAATATTTAAAAGGTATATTCCAATTAGTTTTAAAGTTTGACTTTTAATTTTCCTACTTATATTTAGTAATGTATAAAATTTCATGTTTTATAAATTTGTTATTCTAGATCTCTAACATAGAGTTTATTCCAAAATAAGTTGAAAACGCCAAGAAGTTAAATTTTCATATTCATGCTCAAGGCAATTGTCCTGTTTCCTTAGTAATTGAAGTCAGTTCCAAGTACGAGGTTTCCACATATTGATATGGATATTACAACCTTCAGTAAAAATCGAATTTTATGCAACTTTTTTTCTCTATTTCAACTCCCATTTCTTTTATAAGTTGAATGTGTATTTTTATTTGTTTTTCTTTTTTATTTCTTGTGAATACTCTGATCCCAACTCTTTATAAGCGACTTATTCTTTTAGGATGTAATAGGCGGCTATCAGGATCTTATGTCCTATTGCAACTAATACTCTTTTTTTCCTATGCCAACAAGACTATCATACTAACTTCTTAAATATGTGTTTTTTTACCTGCTGATTCGTTACTACCTGGCAACATTCTTGCCTATGAGGCTAATTGTAGCTTGTTGGGAAATTGTTCCATATTGTTACCTATTTCTGCCAAAATATATGCAGCCTCTTTTTTTTTACTCAGGGAATGTTTGCTAAAAGCTTTATATATAGATCTAATTTGCAAATTTTTAGGTGCTTGTCACTATTTGCTCGTCAATCTTTGACATGATAACCTGCTTGCTTTCTATGGATGTTTTTACTGTTTTGAAGCATAAACTTATGGTGGCTGATCGGTTTGCGTTCACTATTAGTGATGCTGCTAAATCTTCTAGGTAAGATTGCATCTTACCACGATGAAGCTTCACTATTTCTTTTGTGTCCTCTTCACCTTCAATCATAGTGTCAAAACCTTATTTACAAAAGCTGCTGTAGTAGCATTATAATTTTATAATTCCTATTAAGAAAAGATAAATTACTCCGTGAGATATTCGTGCCTTATTTCTGCAACCATACCTAAAAAAAAAAGTAGGAGAATGTTTTCTGAAGAGTCATTTTTCCTTATGTGGATACATGTCAGTAGATCCTGTTAAACAATCCTCCCCATAGGGGGAGGTAGAGGGGCCTTTATCTTGTATACTGATCTTCGTAGTATTTTTGGTAATCGCCTGAAGTAACATTTTTAAGCCATTCTTCATTTTCAAGATACCATTTTACAGTTTTCTCAATGCCTTCTTCAAATTGTAATGATGGTTCCCATCCTAATTCATTTTTCAGTTTGGTTGAGTCAATGGCATATCTTAAATCATGACCTGCACGATCGGTAACATAGGTTATTAATTTTTCCGAGGAACCTTCTTCTCTTCCTAAAAGTTTATCCACAGTTTTAATCATTACCTTAATTAAATCAATATTTTTCCATTCGTTAAAACCACCAATATTATATGTGTCGCCTAATTTGCCAGTATGGAAGATAACATCAATAGCTCTGGCATGATCTTCAACAAATAACCAGTCGCGAATATTTTCTCCTTTTCCATAAACGGGCAGAGGTTTGTTGTTTACAATATTGTTAATGAAAAGAGGAATTAACTTCTCAGGGAATTGATAGGATCCATAGTTGTTTGAACAGTTCGAAATAACAGTAGGTAATCCAAAGGTGTCATGAAAAGCTCTCACAAAATGGTCAGAAGATGCTTTTGATGCCGAATATGGTGAGTGTGGATCATATTTAGTGTCTTCGGTAAAGAAGCCTTCTTCGCCTAATGAACCATAAACTTCATCAGTAGAAACATGATAAAAAAGTTTTCCTTCGAAGTTACCATCCCAATAATGTTTAGCAGCCTGCAATAAGGATAAAGTTCCCATTACATTTGTCTGAGCAAACGAAAATGGATCTTTAATAGAACGGTCAACATGCGATTCTGCAGCCAGGTGTATTACTCCATCAATATTGTAATCTGTGAATATCTGCTGGATCTTATCAAAGTCGCAGATGTCAGCTTTTACAAAAGTGTAATTCTCCTTGTCTTCAATATCCTTAAGATTTTCCAGGTTTCCGGCATAGGTTAATACATCAAGGTTGATGATATTGTATTCAGGATATTTATTTATAAATAAACGTACTAAATGTGAGCCTATAAATCCAGCTCCGCCTGTTATTAATATATTTTTCTTGAAGTTCATTTTTTATAGTTGTGAATGTTTTTTTTCTTGAAGGTTTTTATTAATTGTTAGATTTTGCTATTTCTGATAGACATCTTTTTAAAGAGACACGCCAATGAGGTATCGAAATATTAAAATCACTTTTAATTTTACCTTTATTTAGTACAGAGTAAAAGGGTCTTTTAGCTGGAGTAGGGTATTCAGATGATTCAATAGGATTTACATTACAATTAATTCCTGCTAATTCAAAAATTGCTAAAGCAAAATCGTACCACGAAGCTACACCTTCATTGCTGTAATGATATATTTTTCCTTTGCTATCCAGTTTTTCTCTCTTGCTAATAATACTCATAATAGTAAAAGCCAAATCTGCTGCATATGTAGGAGTGCCAATTTGATCAAAAATAACAACCAATGAATCTCTTTCAGTACCTAATCTCATCATTGTCTTTACGAAATTATTTCCGAAAGATGAATAGAGCCATGAGGTACGTATAACTATGCCTTCAATATTTGAATTTTTGATATATTGTTCACCCTCAAGTTTGGTATTCCCGTATACACCTAATGGACTAACAGAATCTGATTCTTTTAAGGGATAATAAGCCTCACCATTAAACACGTAATCGGTAGAAACATGAATTAATTTGATGTTATTATCTTCGCACGCTGTTACCAGATTTTTAACAGAAACAGCATTTATTAATCTTGCTTTTTCTTCGTCTTCCTCAGCTTTATCAACAGCCGTATATGCAGCACAATTTATGATAATGTCTACGGCGTTTTTTTTCGTGTAATCTAATACGCTCTGTAAATCTGTAATATCAAGTTCTTCAACATCAGTGAATAAAAAATGACAATCAGGATAATTGACGGAGATTTTACAGAGCTCAGATCCTAACTGTCCTTTTGCCCCAGTAATCAATATGTTAGTCATTCGAACTATTTTTTAGGTTTTCTAATGTGAACTCATTAGGGATTTCAGTTTCTTTCATTGGTTTTAACTCCTTGTCTTTTGCTGATAAAAGAATGGACTCCAATGGTATTTTCCAATCAATATTTAATTGAGGATCATTCCATGCAATTCCTGAATCATGTTCAGGAGCATACCAGTTGTCAACTTTATACGAAAATATTGCAGATTTGCTTAATACCACAAAGCCATGAGCAAATCCCCTGGGAACAAAAAACTGCCTCTTGTTTTCATCAGAAAGAACAACAGAAACATGCTTGCCATAAGTTGGCGAATCTTTGCGAAGATCTACAGCAACATCCAGTACTTCTCCTTCGATGCAACGAACTAACTTAGCTTGATTATATGGAGGTTTTTGAAAATGAAGACCTCTTAGAACACCGTAACTACTTCTGGATTCATTATCCTGAACGAAGTTAATGGGACCTATGTTTTCTTCAAATTGCTTTTGATTAAAAGATTCAAAAAAATATCCTCGGCTATCTCCAAATACTCTTGGTTCTATGATTGTTAGGCCTTCTATCTCTGTTTTGATGAAATTCATTAATGATTTATTTTGTTATTATATGTTAAGTAAGTGTTAACTCTTTTCTTTGCTTCTTTTTGCAATTTGTAATAAGTACTGACCATATTGATTCTTACTCAATTGCTGTCCTAACTCAATTAATTGTTCTTTGTTTATCCAACCCTTTGAGTAGGCTATCTCTTCGGGGCATGACACCTTAAGTCCAATCCTTTTTTCAAGAGTTTCGACGAAATGACTTGCTTCTAAAAGAGATTCATGAGTACCAGTATCCAGCCATGCAAAACCTCTTCCCATCAATTCAACTTTTAATCGTTTTTCACTTAAATAATGTTGGTTAACAGAAGTAATTTCGAGTTCACCTCTTTCACTGGGTTTAATTTGTTTGGCAACTTTTATTACGTCGTTAGGGTAGAAGTACAGGCCAACAACGGCATAATTGGATTTAGGAGATTTTGGTTTTTCTTCGATGGAGGTAACATTTTCGTTATCATCAAAGGTGCATACTCCATACCTTTCAGGATCATTAACCCAGTAACCAAATACGGCAGCGCTATTTTCTTTATTTACGATATTTACAGCATCTGAAAGCAAATTAGTAAAGCCATGTCCGTAAAATATATTATCTCCTAAAACCAGGCATACATCGTCGTTTCCAATAAATTCCTCACCAAGTATAAATGCCTGAGCTAACCCATCTGGTGAAGGTTGAACTACATAACTTAATGAAATCCCCCACTGAGAACCATCTCCTAAAAGCCTAATAAAGCCCCTTTGATCTTCAGGTGTTGTGATAATTAGAACTTCTTTGATACCTGCCAGCATTAGTACTGATAAGGGATAATATATCATTGGCTTGTCAAAAATCGGTAGTAGTTGTTTTGAGGTGGCAAGCGTTATAGGGTGTAGACGGGTTCCACTTCCTCCTGCCAGAATAATTCCTTTCATTATATAGACTTTAATTTGAGAAAAAAAGCTGTGTAATATTTTAATGCTTTTTCATTTTATGCAAAGTTAAAAAAAAATAAAGTTTTTTTGTTGTAGTGAGCTATCTTCCTCTACCTGTATAATAATACTAATCTTGATGTAATAATCTAAATTTTTAATTAAACGAGTTGTAAATGGCGTAGCCATTATTTTAGGGCTACAGATGAAGTTCTTTTTTTTGTTTATTATAGTTAACTTATCAAGTTATAAAAAAGTTCTCTCATTCGGTAGAGATAGAGTGCCTTTTCATCACGGCATACTCACCTTGATAAGAAGACTGAGGAGAGGTGGTTTTATCGGAGAAAAATAATCAAGCTGTTTGTTAAAGGTGTGGATTGAAAAATGTGCTATCAAAGGCTGAATTAAGGTCTAAGTTACAAACTTGAACCAGTTCAAAGGAATTATTGAGTGGTTAACTTTGTTGAGTTGATTAAGTGATTATAGAATGAAGATATTTCACCCAAATGAATTGTCGCCTTTTTATATTGCGGTCGTGAGGGATTATTGCAAGTATGCAAGTATTATGAAGACTGCAATCTGCAATCTGAGGAATGAATGTACATAAGATCATACGTGAGGATTGGCGCGATAGTATTGGGATTGCATGGAAAATATCGTAGATAAAAATGGAAAGAGTTACAAACTCGCACCAGAATGTTATTTCATGGAAGGACAATATATAGACTGTAGACTATCCGCTCATCTCTGCTAACAACCTAATAACTTATGTATCTATCTATATTTTGTCCCCGACAACATTTTACCCTGTTACCTTTCTACCCTTCTTCTTGCTACCTTCTTGTGTTAATTACACTTTTTTGTTGGCATTCAAATTATGAACTATTATATTTGTACACTTTTTTTAGGATAGGGATATGTAAAAATATCTTAACTTATTGTAATACAGGGTTTAGTTGCGGTAAGTGATTAGTTAAGAGTAATAATTGTATTGATACAAGATTTATATATATAATGAGTGCTAAGTTCAAAGAATATAAGGGATTAAACCTTTCGCAAGTCAATAAAGATGTGTTGAAAGAGTGGGAGGCTAACCAGACATTTGAAAAAAGTGTTACCACCAGAAAAGGTAATCCAACTTTTGTTTTCTATGAAGGGCCACCTTCAGCTAACGGAATGCCTGGAATTCACCATGTCATTTCACGCTCATTAAAAGATATTGTTTGTCGTTATAAAACCCAACAAGGTTTCGAAGTTAAAAGAAAAGCTGGTTGGGATACTCACGGACTTCCAGTAGAGTTAGGTGTTGAGAAATCTTTAGGTATTACCAAGGAAGATATTGGTAAAAAGATTTCTGTAGCAGAATATAATGCAGCTTGCCGTAAAGATGTGATGAAATTTACAGGTAAGTGGAAAGATTTAACTCATAAAATGGGATATTGGGTGGATATGGAAGATCCATATATTACCTATGATAATAAGTACATCGAAACATTGTGGTACTTATTAAAAGAATTATACAATAAAGGATTTTTATATAAAGGCTTTACTATTCAGCCTTATTCACCAGCAGCAGGGACAGGTTTAAGTACCCATGAGTTGAATCAACCGGGTTGCTATCGTGATGTTAAAGATACCACATGTACTGCTCAGTTTAAAGTGGTTAAAAATGAAGTGTCAGAATTTTTATATAAAGGAGTAGACAACGAATTGTTCTTTTTAGCATGGACGACTACACCTTGGACTTTGCCTTCAAATACGGCGTTAGCTGTTGGACCACAAGTTACTTATCAAAAAGTAAAAACTTTTAATCCATATACAGGGAAGCCAATAGTTGTTGTTTTGGCTAAGAATTTAGTCTCGGCATATTTTAATTCGAAAAATGCAGAACTTTCATTTGATGAGTATCAACCAGGAGATAAAAAAGTTCCTTTTGAAATAATGGAAGAGGAATTCACCGGCAAAGATTTAGCCGGAGTTACTTATGAACAATTGATTCCTTGGATCAAACCTGATGGTGATGCATTTAAGGTTATTGTTGGAGATTATGTAACAACTGAAGATGGTACCGGTATTGTGCATATCGCACCAACTTTTGGTGCAGATGATGATAGAGTAGCTAAAGCAGCAGGAATTGCTCCATTGATTTTGATTGACAAAGACGGGAAGCAAAATCCTATGGTTGATAAGACTGGAAAGTACTTTTTGATTAAGGATTTAGATGCTGATTTTGTGAAGAATTTTGTGAATCTAGATGCATACATGGAGTATGCAGGAAGATTTGTAAAAAATGATTACGATGAAAAGTTAACAGAAAAAGATCCAACTTTAGATGTGGATATTTCTGTAATGTTGAAGTTGGAAAATAAAGCTTTTAGAGTAGAAAAACATACGCATAATTACCCTCATTGTTGGAGAACAGATAAGCCTGTATTGTATTATCCTTTAGATTCGTGGTTTATCAAAACAACCGCTGTTAAGGAGCGTATGATGGAATTAAATAATACCATCAACTGGAAGCCAGAGTCAACCGGAACAGGACGTTTTGGTAAATGGTTGGAGAATTTGGTAGACTGGAATTTATCTCGTTCTCGTTATTGGGGAACTCCACTTCCTATATGGAGAACGGAGGATGGGAAAAGTGAAAAATGTATTGGTTCTGTTGAAGAATTGGTTGCTGAAATCGAAAAAGCTGTAGCAGCTGGCGTAATGGATAAAAATCCATTTGGTGATTTTAAAGCAGGAGATTTTTCTAAAGATAACTATAATAAAGTAGATCTTCATCGTCCTTATGTTGATGATATTATTTTAGTAAGTGAGGATGGCGAAAAGATGTTTAGAGAATCTGATTTAATTGACGTTTGGTTTGATTCAGGTGCTATGCCTTATGCTCAAATGCATTATCCATTTGAGACAGCCCCATCTATCTTCCCCCAAGGGGAAGGAAGTGTTTCCGCAAAGTATCAGACTGCAAGGAAATCCATGTATGATGTGTTGAAAGAATTGGCTGAGGAGAAGAGGAAGAATCAAACAGAAGCAGAACAATTATTATGGGAAGCTTTAAGAGGTAAAAAGTTAGAGGGATTTAAATTCAGACGTCAGCATGTAATTGATGAGTTTATTGTTGACTTTGTTTGTCTAAGCAATAATTTAGTTATTGAAGTAGATGGAGGTTATCATAATAAACCTGAAATTAAAGAAGCTGATGAGTTAAGAACAAATATCCTGAATGAGTTAGGTTATAAAGTTGTAAGGTATACAAATGAGCAGGTAATAGGTGACCTTGAATCTGTATTGGAGCAAATCCATAATGAGCTTCAATCTTCCACCCGTTCGGGGGGATCGAGGGGGGCTCTTATATTCCCCGCTGACTTTATTGCTGAAGGAGTAGATCAGACTCGTGGGTGGTTCTTTACTTTACATGCTTTGGGAACCATGTTGTTTGATTCAGTAGCTTTTAAAAATATTATTTCCAATGGTCTTGTTTTAGATAAGAATGGAAATAAAATGTCTAAGCGCTTAGGGAATGCTGTGGATCCATTTGAAACGATTGAGAAATTTGGGTCAGATCCATTACGTTGGTATATGATTACCAATGCACAGCCATGGGATAATTTAAAGTTTGACCAAAATGGAATTGATGAAGTGAAGCGTAAGTTTTTCGGAACACTTTATAATACATATTCATTCTTTGCCTTGTATGCAAATGTGGATGGTTTTACCGGGAAAGAGGAGCAAGTAGCTATTGAAGAAAGACCAGAAATAGATCGATGGGTTATTTCTTTATTAAATACTTTGATTAAAGATGTAACTGAAAGTTTTGAGGCGTATGAGCCAACAAAAGCAGGTCGAGCTATCCAAAATTTTGTTACTGAAAATTTAAGTAACTGGTATGTACGATTAAACAGAAAACGATTCTGGGGTGGAGAGTATTCTAAAGATAAAATTTCAGCTTACCAGACATTGTATACATGCTTAGAAACAATAGCTATATTGTCTGCACCAATTGCTCCTTTCTATATGGATCAATTGTATAAAGATTTGACTTCGGTTTCTGAAAATAATGCTTTAGAGTCGGTGCATTTAACAATGTTCCCTAAAGCTGATGAAACCAAAATAGATAAAGCTCTAGAGCAACGAATGTTGTATGCTCAAGGTATATCTTCAATGGTTCTGGCATTACGTCGTAAGGAGAGCTTAAAAGTAAGACAGCCATTACAAAAGATAATGATTCCTATTTTAGATAAGGAATTTCATGATCAGGTTGAGAAAATAAAGGATTTGGTTTTATCTGAAGTAAATGTTAAAGAAATGGAGTTTTTAACAGATACCACTGGAGTATTGGTTAAAAAGATAAAGCCTAATTTTAAAACGCTGGGTCCTAAATATGGGAAGATGATGAAGCAGATTGCTGCATTCGTTAACCAAATGACTCAGGAGGATATTGCTTTAATTGAAAAGGATAGTAAGATTAATGCAACAATTAATAAAGAAACTGTTGAGCTTGCAATTGAAGATGTTGAAATTATGTCCGAAGATATACCTGGTTGGTTGGTAGCAAGTGAAGGTAAATTAACAGTGGCATTAGATATAAATGTTACAGAAGAGTTGAAGCAAGAAGGTATTGCCAGAGAATTTATAAATAGAATTCAAAACCTTAGAAAAGACTCAGGTTTTGATGTAACAGATAAAATAATTCTGAAAATACAGAAAAATGAGGCGATAAATGATTCGGTAATCAACTATAAAGATTATATTGCGTCTCAAACCTTGGCCGAGGAGCTAAATCTTGTAGATTCATGTAACGAAACCGAAGGTAAACTCGTAGAAATTGATAATAATGTCGAGACCTACATCTGTGTGAGTAAAAAAGCATAGTATGAAACTCAAATTTAACTGTTATGACAGAGAAAACTAGATATTCCGATGAAGAGTTGCAAGAGTTTAAACAGATAATTGTTGCAAAGCTTGACAAAGCAAAGAAAGATTACGAATTGCTTCGAAATACTATAACTCATGGTGATGGAAATGATACTCAGGATACATCGCCAACATTCAAAGTATTAGAAGAAGGAGCAGCAGTGCTTTCAAAAGAAGAGGCTGGTAAATTAGCTCAGCGTCAGTTGAAGTTTATTCAGCATTTGCAGGCGGCGTTAATTCGTATTGAAAATAAGACTTATGGAGTGTGTAGGGAAACAGGTAAATTAATATCTAAAGAACGTCTTAGAGCTGTTCCTCATGCCACTTTAAGTATTGATGCGAAAAGAAACCAGAAATAAATTACTTTATGCTCTCCTCATAAATACTATGAGGAGAATAAGTAAATAAATATTGGAGTTTATCCAATACATATAATTTAACCCCAAAAAGTTAGCTGTAAAATATTTTTTGGTTAAGGATATTTTATGGCAAAAAATCATTCCGGAATGCATTCACTATTAAAAAAACCATTTGTAATTGTTCTATTGGTTCTGTGTATTGATCAGGCACTAAAAATATGGGTAAAGACTCATATGATGATTGGTCAGGAGTATAAAATAATTGGAGATTGGTTTATCATCCATTTTATTGAAAATAACGGAATGGCTTTTGGAATGGAGCTAGCCGGTAAATTTGGTAAAATTATTTTAAGTGTTTTTCGAATAGTTGCAGTTGTTGGAATTGCCTATTACTTAAAACAATTGTCAAAAAAAGATGTTCCTTACGGACTGATTTTTAGTATTTCATTAGTTTTAGCAGGAGCAATTGGTAATATCATAGATAGCGCCTTTTATGGTATGATATTTAATGATAGCTATCCTCAAGTAGCCTCATTATTTCCTGCAGAAGGAGGTTATTCATCTTTTCTTCATGGTAAAGTAGTGGATATGTTTTACTTCCCAATAGTTGAAGGGAACTTTCCTTCATGGATACCTAAATGGGGAGGTGAGCATTTTATCTTTTTTCGTCCTGTTTTTAATGTTGCAGATTCAGCTATTACAATAGGAATTGCCATTATTTTGATTTTTCATCGTAAATATTTTAAATAATAAAATTAAAGTGACTATAAGTGGAATATCTATGTTCAATTGTCTTGAATTTTGATATTGCATTTAAAAGTGTGAACTTTGCATGCTGTTTTCTGAATAAAGGAGACGCTAAAACATAAAAATATCCGTTATACTAGCGGATTGATAGTTATTTATAACTTCTTGATCCAATTGTGTGACTCAAGAAGCGAAGCGTACTCATAAATGAACAAAAATGATTAAGAAAATTTTAATTCTTTTTATAGGAATCCTGGTTGTTATAACTCCAATAACAACAGCTCAGAATGTAGATCCTTCAAAGGTTGATGTTGGAGCCTTGGACGATAATCAAATTATGAAGATCATTTCCGAAATGGAAAAACGAGGCTTAAGCGAAAATGAAGCCATTAATATGGCTCGTTTAAGGGGAATGTCTAATAGTCAGATATCTTTGCTGCAAAGGAGAATTAAAGAAGTTAAACAAAGTGGAGGTACTGCTAATTACAAACAAGATAATAGCTTAAGTGGAGAAAACGCAACAGCAGTTTCAGAGCTTTCTCAAAAATCTGTTTTGGATAGTAATTTGATAGATAAAAAGATATTCGGCTTTTCGTTTTTTAATAATACTAATTTATCTTTTGAACCAAGTGTTAATATTGCTGTGTCTGAAAGCTATGTTATAGGAGCCGGAGATGAAATTGATATAGAAGTATGGGGTGCTTCCCAACAGTCTTATCAATTAGTAGTTAACACAAATGGAGATATTAATATTCCATTAATCGGACCTGTTTATCTAGGAGGATTAACTTTAAAAGCTGCAGAGGGAAAAATTAAAGATAAGTTATCAACTATTTATTCTGATTTAAGTAATTCAAATCCAAGAACGTTTGCATCTGTTTCTATAGGGCAGATTAAAGCGATACGAATAAATGTATTAGGAGAAGTGTTTGCTCCAGGTACTTATACCGTTCCTGGTACAGCTACATTATTTAATGTATTGTATCTATCAGGAGGTCCAAATAAACAGGGTAGCTTTAGGGATATTAGATTAATTCGTAATGGTAAAATAATAGCCAATCTTGATGTTTACGATTTTATTGTTAATGGAAATTCTTTAGTTAATGTTCCTTTAATGGATAATGATGTGGTTCTGATACCTCCTTATCTAAATAGGATTCGAGTTGATGGAGAATTTAAAAGGACAGGAATCTTTGAAACTAAAGAAGGTGAAACTGTTAAAGATGTACTTTCATATGCGGGTGGATTTACTGAAAAAGCCTATAGATCGGCAGTTAAATTATATAGAAATAACGGAAAAGAAAGAACCTTTAAAGAAGTTGTTTCTGAAGATATGTCAAATGTATATATGGCATCCGGAGATAGTTTATCTGTCGGTAAAATTTTAAATAGATATAACAATATTGTTAGTATTACAGGAGCAGTCTTTAATCCTGGCGATTTTGAATACGAAGAGGGATTAACATTAAAACAATTAATCAGTAAAGCAGATGGCTTGATTGAAAATGCATTCTTAAACAGAGGACTTATCACTCGATTAAAAAATGATTATACACCTGAAAATATTTCTTTCGATGTTCATAAAGTATTAAATGGAGAAATTAATATAGCTCTAAAGGCTAATGATAAAGTTTCTATTAAAGCTATTGATAATATAAGAGAAGATAGAACAGTAGCAATTTGGGGAGAAGTACAAAATATGGGTGTATATCCTTATGCAGAAAACTTAACAATTGCAGACTTAGTATTTATGGCGGGAGGTTTCAAGGAAACAGCTTCCGAATCAACCATAGAGGTAAGACGAAAATTGTCCTATGAAATTGCAGATAAAAGTACAGATAAGAGTTCAGAATTATTTTATTTTAAAGTTACACGTGATTTAGAATTAAATGAAGAGGCGAATTCTTTTATTTTAGAACCCTATGATGCTATTGCTGTTCGATTTATGCCAGGAGCCATTTCGTCAGGGTCTGTTACAATAGCAGGTGAAATTATGTATGGAGGAATTTATAATTTGACATCTGACAAAGAACGAATTTCAGACATAATAAAAAGAGCTGGAGGTTTAAGTGATAATGCCTATCCGAAAGGGGCTTCATTAACTAGAAAAATTACATTGTCAGAGCAGGATAAGGCAAAAAGGGATGAGATGATGGAAATGGATTCTACCATTAGATTTTCTGAATTAAATTTTGAAACTGTAAGTGTACATTTAGATAAGATTGTTGAAAATCCAGGATCGAAAGATGATATTTATATGAGAAACGGTGATTTTTTAACTATTCCATCCGTTTTACAGACAGTTAAGGTATCTGGTGAGGTACTGAATCCATCTTCAACAGTATTTGAAAAATCCTTAAATGTTAAGCAATATATTAATGGAAGTGGTGGATTTTCATTAAATGCTAAAAAAGGTAAAACATATGTTTTAGAAGCCAATGGAGCATCACATGCAACAAAGGGATTCTTATTTTTTAGAAAATACCCAAAGGTTACACCAGGAGCAGAAATAATTGTCCCTCAAAGACCAGAGCGTCAAGGAATGAGCCCACAGGCCTGGATTGCAATAGGTAGTGGTATTGCCTCCATTTCATTAACAGTTGTTACTGTTCTTAATAATTTACCAGAAAAATCAGGTTCGTCAAATACAACAAATTCTACAAATAACTGATTTTGAGATAAAATAATTGTAGATATTTCTTGTAAATTCAAAATAAATGAAATCAAATAATCAGATACACAAAAATCAAATCATTAAAGACGACGAAATTGATTTAATCGCCCTTATAAAAACCATCTGGGATGGTCGTAAAACTATATACTACTCAGTTGGTATTTGTATTTTTATAGGTTTATTAATTGCTTTTTTAAGTCCTGCAAAATATACGGCTTCAGCAACTTTGTTACCTTCTTCAGAGAATAAAAGTAGTAACATGGGGGGGCTCGGTGCTTTAGCCGGTATGGCCGGTATTAATCTGGGTTCTATGATGGGGCAATCAGAAGGTATTCCGGCCGAAATATATCCACAGGTGGTAAATAGTTACCCTTTTATGAATGAGTTTATTCATGAAAAATTTCATTTTGAAGAATACGAGAATCCAATTTCAATTTATGATTATGTGGTGGCAGATAGTATTCCTTCTATAGGAAGCCAGATTGTAAAATATACCATTAGATTACCCTGGACTTTAAAAAATGCTATTTTTTCCGGAGAGGATGAGCTTACAACAAAAGCGCAGGATATTGGAGTTCTTAGTTTATCAGTAGAAGAGTTAATGGCTCTGGAGTCCATGTTTGAAGTTATACAAATTGATGTGGATGACAAGACCGGCTTAGTTAATGTTTCTGTAGAGGTAGAAGAACCTGTTTTAGCTGCTCAATATGTACAAAAGGCGATTGAACTATTGCAAGAATATATCATTGAGTATAAAACCAAGCAAGCACGGGAAAACCTGAATTTTGTGCAGGAAAGATATAATGAGAAGAAGTTAGAGTACGAGCAAGCTCAACTTGCTTTTTTTGATTATAAGGATTCGCATCGAAATATTATCTCCGAGCGAATGGATCCTGAGTTGCAAACATTAAGTGATGCTTATGATATGGCATCTACAGTGTATAAAGGATTAGCTCAGCAGCTTGAACAAGCAAAAATTGCAGTTAAAGAAGAAACGCCAGTATTTACTGTTCTAGAACCAGCTAAGGTGCCATTAGAGAAGAGTGCACCTAACAAGAAAATGATTTTTATAATAAGCATTATTTTAGGTGGATTTATTGGATTAGGAATTATTATTGGTCAATTAATAATAAATTATATTGCGTCAAAAGTGAAAAATCAAGTATATTAATTAAAAATTAAAGCTTTAATAAGAAGATAAATCATGACAGGCAAAAACAATATATACCCCATCTTTGATAAGATCCTAACAAGGGATGATAGAGAAAAGCTTCTTAATCACAAAGCTAAAGTGATTTGGTTTACAGGCTTATCAGGTTCTGGCAAAAGTACATTAGCTTCTGCCTTGGAAAAGGAGTTATATAAAAGAGGCATACATTCCAAGTTGCTCGATGGAGATAACATTCGTACTGGTATAAATAATAATCTGGGGTTTTCCGAAGAAGATAGAATTGAAAATATTAGGCGGATAGCAGAAGTATGTAAACTGTTTTTAAATGGTGGCATAATTACTTTGTCTGCTTTTATTAGTCCCACGGTAGAGATTCGTCAAATGGCCAAAGATATTATAGGACAAGATGATTTTATTGAAATATTTGTAAATACACCATTAGAGGAGTGTGAAAGAAGGGATGTTAAAGGTTTATATGCTAAGGCTCGAAGAGGAGAGATAAAAGATTTTACCGGTATTTCTGCTCCATTTGAACCTTCAATATCTCCAGACTTAAATATTGACACATCAAAATATTCAATAAAAGAATGTATTAATAAAATTATGGAGGTTTTACTTCCTCAATTGGAAAATAAATAGTTGTGTTTTTTAAAATTTAGTTGGATGAGTATAAAGCCTAAAAGACATTTAGCCAAAGCCTTTACTTGGAGGATTATTGCTTCCATTACTACTTTTTTTATTGGTTGGACTGTAACTGGGGACATGCATTTTGGCGCTGCTATTGGAGGTTTTGATGTGGTAATAAAATTAGTACTATATTATATGCATGAGAGAGTTTGGTATCATTCTCGATTTGGAGTGGTTGAAGAGGTGAAAAATGAAAATGATGTTCAGAATGAGGTTCGTAGAGTGCAAGTGGATAGAAAGGCATCTTGAACTGATAGGTGTAGAAGGTGCAAATATAAATGTTTATTTTCTTAGTAAATAATATACTATACATATAAAAAATGAGTAATATAGATAATTATAGATTAAGCCATTTAAAGGAGTTGGAGGCAGAAGCCATTCATATTATAAGAGAAGTTGCTGCAGAGTTTGAAAATCCTGTTATGCTTTATTCAATAGGAAAAGATTCTTCAGTGATGGTGCGTTTAGCTGAAAAGGCATTTGCACCAGGAAAGGTTCCTTTTCCTTTAATGCATATTGATTCGAAATGGAAATTTAAAGAGATGATTGATTTTCGGGATCAGTATGTAAAAGATTATAATTGGGAATTAATAGTTCATTCTAATCAAAAGGCTTTTGAGGAAGGTGTTGGTCCTTTCTCTCATGGAAGTAAAGTACATACAGACTTAATGAAGACTCAGGCTTTGCTTGAAGGTTTATCAATGTATAAGTTTGATGCAGCTTTTGGTGGGGCACGTAGGGATGAAGAGAAATCTCGTGCTAAAGAGCGAATATTCTCGTTTCGGGATAAATATCATCAGTGGGATCCCAAGAATCAACGTCCCGAACTATGGGATATTTATAATACAAATGTTCATAAAGGAGAATCAATTAGAGTTTTTCCTTTATCTAACTGGACTGAATTAGATATCTGGCAATATATCCGATTAGAAAAAATACCTATTGTACCGTTGTATTACGCTAAAGAGAGGCCTGTTGTTGAAGTTGAAGGTAATTTAATTATGGTTGATGATGAACGTATGCCTAAAGAGATGGTAGAGAAGGCAGAGATGAAAATGGTTCGGTTTAGGACTCTTGGGTGTTACCCTTTAACAGGAGCTGTCAAATCTGAGGCTGATACTATTGAAAAAATAGTGGAAGAAATGATGACAACGACTCAGTCTGAACGTACTACACGAGTAATTGATTTTGACCAGGAAGCCAGTATGGAACAGAAAAAACGTGAAGGATATTTCTAATTTGATAGTAAGTATAGAATTTTAATAATGATTGATTCAAAACTAAATATAGATCAGTTTCTTGATCAGGATGAGAAAAAGGATTTATTACGTTTATTAACGGCAGGCTCTGTAGATGACGGTAAGTCTACATTGATTGGCAGGCTATTATTTGATAGTAAGAAATTATATGAAGATCAGTTAACTGCTTTAGAAAGGGACAGTAAACGTGTCGGAAATGCAGGAGAAGAAATTGATTATGCTTTATTGCTAGATGGGCTAAAAGCCGAACGTGAACAGGGTATTACCATTGATGTTGCTTATCGTTACTTTTCAACTAATAAGCGAAAGTTTATTATTGCGGATACGCCTGGTCATGAGCAATATACAAGAAATATGATAACAGGAGGCTCAACAGCAAACCTTGCTATTATTCTGGTGGATGCTCGTACAGGTGTTATTACTCAAACAAAAAGGCATACTTATCTTGTTTCATTGCTAGGAATAAAGCATGTTGTTTTGGCTATAAATAAGATGGATATTGTTGATTATGATGAATCTGTATATAATCAAATATCCAATGATTATAAAAATTTTGCTTCGCAATTAAATATTCCAGATATTCAATGTATGCCATTATCCGCGCTGAAGGGGGATAATGTAGTAGCAAAATCAGAAAAAATGCCTTGGTACCATGGGCCTTCATTGTTGGATCATTTAGAAACAGTTCATGTAGCGAGTGATAGAAATTTTAAAGATTTTCGCTTTCCAATTCAATATGTATTAAGACCGAATTTAGATTTTAGGGGGTTTTCAGGAAAAGTGGCTTCAGGAATTATTCATAAAGGCGATGATGTTATTGCCATCCCATCTGGTAAAAAGTCTACAGTAAAAGGTATTCATACGTATGAAGGCCAAATTGATAGTGCTTTTTGTCCTCAAGGAGTTACATTGACTCTAGAAGATGAAATAGATATTTCAAGGGGCGAAATGATCGTGCATCCAGATAATCAGCCTAAAATGAGCCGTCAGTTTGAAGCTATGTTAGTATGGATGGATGAGCAGGAGATGAATATGCATACTCAGTTCGTAATTAAACATACTACCAATAAAACCAAAGCCAGAATTGATGAGATTCAATACCAGGTAGATGTAAACACACTTGAAAAGCTGAAAATCGAAAAATTCAAACTAAATGAGATTGGTCGTGTAACTATAACTACAACCAAACCACTTTTTTTCGATCCTTATGAAAAGAATCATCAAACCGGTTCATTTATTTTAATTGATCCGGTAACACATAATACTTGTGCAGTAGGTATGATCATTGATCGTTTAGATAGCAAACTGCTGCCATCCCGTATTACAGATGTGGATAAGGCTAGAATTGCCAAAGGTGAAACGCTTATTATGCAGGAAGAATATGTGCGAAGATATAACCAGAAAGGTCAAACGATCTGGATTTCTGGTCTACATGGTTCAGGTAAAAATGAGCTCGCATTTAGTTTGGAGAAAAAATTATTCGACAACGGAGCAGCAGTTGTACTTATAGATGGAAGTTCGGTTCGATCAGGATTGAGTCGTGAGCTAGACTTTTCTCCTTCTGATCGTGCGGAGAACTTGCGTCGTGTAGCACACATTTGCAAAATGTTGAATGATCAAGGAATTATTACGATTGCTTCATTTATCTCACGAAATGCATCGTTAAGGGATCAAGTAGCGGAGATTATCGGTAAAGATCGTTTACATTTATGCTACATGAATGCGGAACTGGAATATTGCAAAAACAATAAGCCGGAATTATACGAATTATTGGATCAAGGTAAAACAAGTGGTTTGCCAGGTGTTGATTTAGAATATGAAGTGCCTACAAATGCAAAACTGGTTTTCAATCCCGAAGAAACTGAACAAAATTTGGATGCAATATTGGATTACTTAGCTCAGAACAAGATATTTCCTAATCATTGATATCTAAAAGAAGATTCTCCTCTTATTAAGAGGGACCATCAACCAAACATTGTAAGTATTCTACTGAGTTGTTATTCACCTGAGAGACATTAATAATAAACATTGATTAAAAAGATAAAAGATAAAGCTTGTACATTAGTATCCAATTTGGATGTACACACCTTAGAAGTGATAAAAAAGTCGTCGGCCTCTATGATTGTTAAAATTTCAGGAATGGCTGCAGGTTTATTTGTAAGCATCTTTTTGGGACAAACGATAGGGCCAGAAGGGTTAGGCATTATCAATTTGGCAAATCAAATTGTTTCATTGCTACTTGTTTTAACAATGTTTGGAATGGGGCATGTTGTGGTTAAAAATATAGCCATTGCTAAAGAAAAAAATGACTGGCAAAACATTGCTAATAATTTATTCACATCATCGGTCTTTAATGGCTCTTTGGCTTTTATTTTTGCAGTGTTAGGAATATTAGCAGCCCCTATTCTTGCTAAAAATATTTTTAATGAGCCTAATTTAGAAACACCACTGATTATTGCATTGGCAATGATTATACCACAAACTTTCTCCAGAATTCTTGCTTCCGGCTTGATTGGATTTCGAAAAGTTTGGCAAAGTAATTTGGTGGATCAGGCTCTAAGTACTTGGTTTGTTGGGATTAGCTTATATGTGTTATATGTTTTAAGAACAAACATCAATGTTGTTAATGTAGCTATTTTGTACGCAATTGGTCGTCTGTTGGTCACATTGGTGATGACAATTTATTGGAAAAGATTATTTATATTTAAGCAAAAGAAACAATGGATGTTGCGTCCGATGTTAAGAATGGCAACCCCTTTGTTACTCGCAATGACAACAGACATTATTTCAGCGAGTTCTGATACAATTATGCTTGGGTGGCTAAGTAATACTTTCGAAGTAGGAATCTATTCAGTTGCTCACCGTATTGCAACTTTAACTTCATTTCTTTTACTAATTAGTAATTCAGCGATTGCACCAAAAATAGCTGCGCTATATGCAACTGGAAAAATTAAAGAAATGGAACTAATGATAAAACAGATAAATAAAATACTAATACTGGTTGCTTGCTTGGTTTTCTTATTTTTTATTTTTGCAGGTAGTTACATTTTACCATTTTGGGGAAGCGAATTTGGTACAGCTTATTGGCCATTAGTAATTCTTAGTATCGGACAGTTCTTTAATATTTCGACAGGTTGTGTTGGTTTAGTATTAGTTATGTGCGGTCAAGAAAAACTGGTTGGAAAAATATCACTTATATTCTTATTACTAAATTTACCGCTTAACTATATTCTAATCTTAAAGTATGGAGCTCTTGGTGCTGCTATTGCCACTGCATTAACCGTTTCTATTAGTATGATTACCCGTTTATATTTTGTAAAGGTAAGAGTTGGTTTATCTCCTATTCCGTGGATAAATAAGCTTTGAAATCGAAATTGAAGAAATTCAAAAAATCGACTTAAACTATTGATATTTTCGTATCTAGTTTTGATACAATTCTACAAATCAAGTTTTCGAAATTTTTAGTGATACGATTAACGAAAAAATAAAAAACAATGAGAAAAATTGCAATAATTGGAAGTGGTATTTCCGGTCTATCTGCTGCACAATGTTTAAAAAATACATGTGATGTAACTGTTTATGAGAAAAATGATAAACCAGGAGGGCTAATAAAGTGTTCAAACGTTGACGGAAACCTTTATCACATAGTTGGTGGACATGTATTTAATTCAAAGAGAACGGAAGTGTTGGATTTTTTCTGGAGTTTTTTTAATCAAGAGCAAGAGTTTACAAAAGCAATGAGAGACGCTAGAATTATCATCGCTAAGGAAAATAAGAAAGAATATGATATAGTCGGTTACCCAATAGAGGATCATGCGTATCAACTAGATGAAAAAATACAGAGAGATTTTATTAGGGATCTCATTTACGTGTGTAGAAATCAACCTAATCATACTCCAGAAAATTTTGAAGAATTTCTAAAATTAAATTTTGGGGAAACGTTGTATAAGCTATATTTCAAGCCTTACAATGAGAAAATATGGAAAAGAAATTTAGCAAATGTGCCTCTATCTTGGTTAGAAGGGAAGTTGCCAATGCCCTCTATTGAAGAAATAATTCAAAATAATTTCCTAAGGAAGCAAGAAAGAAATATGGTTCATAGTTCCTTTTTTTATGCAAAAAGGAATGGATCTCAGTTTATAGCGGACAGACTAGCCTCTGGTTTAAATATTAAATATAATACAGTCATAAGAAGTATAACTAGAAAAGATAAAAAATGGATTGTTAATGAAACTGATAGTTTTGATGAATTAGTATATACTGGTAATATCAAGGAGTTAAAATCCATACTTAATGGAGATATCAACATTACTGCTTATGTCGAGGATATTGATAATTTAGAATACCATGGTACGACATCAGTACTTTGCTATATAGATCAAATTCCTTACAGTTGGGTTTATATGCCTGATCGTAACTTTTCTTCACATAGAATTATTTGCACAGGTAATTTCTCTAAGAATAATAACGCTGGTGATAGACTTTCTGTTACAATAGAATTTACAGACTTTAAAAGTAGAGAAGAAATAGATAAAGAATTGAAATTGATTCCATTTAATCCACAATATATCACCCATACTTACACAGAATTTACATACCCTATTCAAAAGAAAGACACCAAGGGAATGATTCGAAACCTAAAGAATACATTGTGTTCGGAAGGTTTTCACTTAGTTGGTAGATTTGCTGAGTGGGAATATTACAATATGGACTCAGCAATGGGAGCTGCTATGGATTTAGCTAAATTACCTAGTTTCCATAATCAGTAATATCTGAGCCTTCACTTTTAGTAACGAGGAAATTAGTATATAATTCATTTCAAACAATCATTTAATAAGAATATTTTACAGTGAAAAAATTGAGAGCTGCAATATGCATTTCAGGTCAGTTAAGAACCTACAAACAATGTTTTGATAATCTAAAAAGGAATATTATTGATAAGTTTGATTCAGATGTTTTTATCCAAACTTGGGATGAGGTTGGTGCATCGCATAAAGAATCACATGATAAAAAGGAGATGGTTAATGGGGAAATACTAATGAAAATGTACAATCCCAAAAAACTTATAATCGAAAAGCAACCTGAAAATGCTTCAGATGTTTTATTCGGCAAAAAAGTTCCGAACTCATTAAAAGAGATACAACCAATTCATTATCGAAGTGCTCTTTCAATGTTTTACCAAATATATTCATGTAATGATCTTGCCATCCAATATGCTAAAGATAATCATATTAATTATGATATTGTTATAAGAGTCCGACCTGACTCAATGTTTTTAGAACCAATACCGTCTTACTTATTAAAACAAGTAATTAGTAGCAAAAACATTGTTTTTTTTGCAGACTATGCAATTAGAAGAAGATATCAAGTATGTGATAAATTTGCATTTGGAGACATAGAAGGAATGAAGAAATATTCGAATGTATGGAATGAAATAGAAGAGCATTGGAAAGATCCTATTGGTAATAACCCACCCCATACTCATAAAGTAGGAGAAAGGTTATTAAAATACCATGTAACTAAGTGTTCAGATTTAAGATGTGTTCCAATGTATATGAGAATGTACAACTTAAGAGTTGATGGGACAAAAGTTAACTACAATGGATTAAACATACAAAAGAAAATGTATCTCTCCATGATGAATCGATTAAGACTTTTTTAACTTAAACTTGTTACGCTTCATTTTATTTTTACAAATGTCAATTCTATAAAATCAGATATTTAGGCAATATGAAGAAACTAATGAAAAAAGCTTTTCAATTTATTATCTATTATATATACAAGTTAATATTCCCCAAAAAATTTCAGTACGGGCAACAACTAAGATACACATCTAAAAAAAAGGATGAAGTTTCACTTAGCGGCTTTGATGCAAGAAAGTGTATTTTTGTTCATATACCTAAGGCTGCTGGAGTATCCTTGAATTCAAATCTTTTTGGAAATTTAGGAGGTAGTCATTTATCTATTTTTTTCTATATGAGAACATTCTCCCCAAGAGATTTTAATAAGTACTATAAGTTTACAGTAGTTAGGAATCCTTGGGACAGAATAGTTTCGGCTTATTTCTTTTTGAAAGCAGGAGGATTTAATACTAATGACAAAGAGTGGTTTAATAGAAACCTTGCGAAATATGAGTCCTTTGAAGATTTTGTTAGTAATTGGGTGCAGCCTGGAAATATAGATAGATACATACACTTCAGACCACAATATAAACTAATTTCCGCATGCGGTATGATTATGGTCGACAAGGTTTATAAAATAGAGAATATGAATCAGGTGATAGAAGATCTAAATAAAAAACTGGGTACTAGCTTAAAGCCAACACACCAAAATAAAACACAACAAAGAGACAATGACTACAAACAATATTATAATGACAAAACAAGAGCTATTATAGAGAAAGTATATAGAAAAGACATTGAACTTTTTAATTATAAGTTTTAAAAAAAATAAGGTTTAATTAAACATGAGAGTGCATATATTTTATATAGAAATACTTTCAAATTAATGAACAATATCAGGCTAAAAAAATGAAAAATCCTATAGTAGAAACAAAAAAAAAAATAAAATATAATAAACGTAAAGAGGATGTGATCTTTAAACCTGTATTCCTTATTGGATGTGGTCGATCAGGAACAACAATATTAGGGAATACTATTGGAAAACATCCTGAAGTTACTTATTTAAATGAAAGAAGAGATATCTGGCACAAGGCGTATCCTGAGTTAGATATTTGGTCAGGAAAAGTAAGTAATCCAATTTTAATAGCAGATGAAAAATACAATACAAAAAGTCAAAGTGAATACTTATCAAAGCTATTTCATCAAGAACAAATTTGGCATAATGGAAAAATTCTTCTGGAAAAATTACCAATTAACAATTTTCGATTAGAATTTATTAGTGCTGTCTTTCCACAAGCAAGATATATTTATTTATATAGGAATGGTCTAGAGGTTGCTAAATCCATTGAAAAACAAATCAAGGCAGGTAAGTGGTTTGGGAAAAATAATCAAAAGTGGGCATTTTTAGAAAACTTAGCTTCAAATAGATTACCTATACAGATAGAAAATCTAACTCCTTTTGAAAAAGGTTTAATCGAATGGAGATTCTCTTTAGAATATTCTGAATCCTTTTTTAACTCGATAGAAAATGATAGAATATACCGATTATCCTATAATTCTTTTATTCAAAATCCTCAATCTCATTTAAGAAACATCTTCACATTTTTGAATCTTGAAACAACTGATAATTTTTTAGATAATATTTCAAATGGACTAACAAGACGAAGTAAAAAACTTGAAAGTCCGACAAAATTCGAGCAAGAAATTGGAGGAAATCTTCTTTTACCCTCAATTAATGATGAATTAAAGCAAAATAATATATAAATAACATTAATCTTTGCGCTATTGTCAATAATAAAACATAATAGTAAATGAAAGTCTTATGGTTTGCAAACACACCGTGTGGAGCAATAGAAAAACTATCTCCAGGCTTATATATTGGAGGATGGATGTTGTCATTACAAAATGAGATTACTCAATACGATAATATTGAACTTTCAATATGTTTTTATCACCATGAAGAAATTCCTCCGTTCCTATATAAAGGGGTTCAATATTATCCTGTTAAGAGTCAAAGTTCTTCTTCAAAAATAAAGAAAGGTATCAATCTTCTTCGTTATAATTCAAGTGACGAAAAGGATATTCAAGCCCTATTAGCAGTGATTAATAAATGTAACCCAAATGTTATACATATCCACGGGACGGAAGAAAATTTTGGTTTAATCCAAGAATCTTGTCAATTACCAGTGGTTATTTCTTTACAAGGTGTATTATCTCCCTATTTAGAAAAATATTTCTCTGGAATTTCGTATAGTGCTATCTTCAGGTATGAAGGAATTATCCCTAAATTATTGTTCCAGTCGATGCTTAGGCCTTATAGGCGTATGATTAAAAATGCAAAAAGAGAACAAAAGATTCTTAAGTTTACTAAAAATATTATAGGACGTACTAAATGGGATAAAAGAGTTTCATCTGTTATTGCTCCAAATGCAAGATATTTTCATATAGATGAATTGTTACGTCCATCTTTTTATAATAAAGAATGGAATAAACAACAACAAAGCCTACCAATTAAAATTGTTACCACCATGAGTGGTGGTGTATATAAGGGGCTCGAAACAATTGTTAAAACGACACAGTTACTTAAAGAAAAGACTTCTTTTGAATATAACTGGTTTATTATAGGTCAAGGAGAAACAAGTCCTCTTACAAAAATGGTTAAAAGGTGGATGAAAGTAGATTATTCAAAACTTGGGATTCATTTTATTGGAGAACTAAATGAAACAGATTTAATTTCAACGCTTCAAGGAGCTGATATATATTGCCAAGTTAGTCACATAGAAAATAGTCCCAATAGCTTATGTGAAGCTATGATACTGGGAATGCCTATTATTGCAAGCTATGCTGGAGGAACCAACTCTCTTCTTGAGGATGAAGTTGAAGGGATATTGGTACAAGAAGGGGAATCTTATTCATTGGCTGGTGCCATATTTGAACTTACTCAAGATGGTCAAAAAGCTAAAAATCTTGGAAATAAAGCTTCCGTTAGAGCATATAAAAGGCATAGTAAAATAAAAGTTACTGAAGACTTGATAACATTATATAAAAAGCTTCAGATCAAAGATTAAAATAATATAACTTATGATCCTAATATACAAAGTTTTTTAGTTTTATTATTGTTGAGTTTAGGAGAATTTTAGGCATATAAGCAATTGGTTTTCCTATAAATGGATAAATTCAAAATAGAGTAATATAGTATTGTGATATATTTTTTTGTAAGAATTATAAGAGGTTTGTATACTAAGACTTTACTAGGAGTTTGGCGACTTAAGTTTTTGTCTTATCTAGCTCAATTTATAGATAATAAAGATGTTTCAATATCCCCATTGACAAAAGTTTATGGAAATATTTATATACGCTGTTTTGGGCAATGTGAAATTAAAGAAAATGTAGTTTTTAATAGTTCTACAAGGTTTAATCGCGCTGGTATTAGTAAGTATTGTTCCATCTATGTAGGAAAAGAGGCTGAATTATTAATTGGTCATAATAGTGGATTCTCAGGAGTATCAATATACTGTTCAGAAAAGATATTTATAGGGGATTATTGTAATTTTGGTGTTAATGTTTCGATATGGGATACTGATTTCCATCCGTTAGAATTTATGGCAAGGCGAATACATGATAAAACAAAAATAAAAAGTAAATCTATAATTATTGGGAATGATGTATTTGTCGGTGCAAATAGTATGATTCTTAAAGGAGTGGAGATTGGTGATCGAGCCGTTATCGGAGCAGGAAGTGTAGTTACTAGAGATATTCCTCAAGATGAAATATGGGCTGGAAATCCAGCAGTTTTTATTAGAAAGGTTATATAAGAGCAGCCAATTGTTAAAATTGGTAACAATAATATTAAGAATCGACTTATGAAAGTATTGTATTTCATGAATCATGTAGGCAAAGGAGGGGCAGCTTTAGCTTTACTAGATTTAATAAGGGAGATCAAGCATAATCATAAATACATAAAACCAGTTGTAATTACTGGTTGTTATAACGAACTTAACCAAGAATTAAACAATATTGGAGTTGAAAATTATTCAGCACCATTTAAAAACTTTTTAACTACTTATAGAAGACCAACTTGGGTTTGGAAAGTTTTATTTATGATACGTTATTGGATTACAAAAAAGAAGTCTGTTAAACGTATTGAAAAAGTTATTGATTTTAAAAGGATTGATTTAATACATTCAAATCTTAATAGAATTGATATTGGATATTACTTTTCAAAGAAATATAATATTCCCCATATTTGGCACATAAGGGAGCATGGAACTTATGATTTTAAGTTAATGCAAGTCTTTCCTGGTTATAATCCGATAAAAAATGATACATTTTCGAATTTTATTGTTATTTCAGAATCAGTAAAAAAAGCATGGGAAAATAAACTTTCACCAAAAAGTGACATTCATTTGGTTTATGATGGGATAAATGAAGCTTCTCTTCTTAATGCACCACAGTTAAGTAAATTTGAAAAGTTAAGTTTTGTTTTTGTTGGTGGATTATATATAAATAAAGGACAGGAATATTTTATTAAGGCTTTGGGTAACCTTCCTCAAAATATAAGAAAGGATATAATAGTTCATTTTTATGGAGAAGGTTCTGAAAAATATAAACAAAAGTTGCAAGCTTTATTAAAAACTATGGGATTAGACGGACAGTGTTATATATTCGATTATGATAAAAACATTTATAACAAACTTAGAAAGTATCATGTAGGTGTAAACTGTTCAAAATTAGAGGGGTTTGGTAGGATTACAGTTGAATATATGATTGCTGGATTATGCCCTTTAGTCTCAAATACAGGTGCAAATGTAGAAATTGTTAATGATGGTTTTAATGGGTTGTTGTTTGATAGAAATAATATTCAAGATATCTGCGATAATATTGTAAAGTTATATGAAAATAGAGATTTAATAGAATCTTATTCATTAAGAGCTCAAAGAGATGCCATTGAAAAGTTTTCGATGAAGGCTCATGCTAATAATATATGTTATCTTTATAATTCGGTTATTGCATAATGTTAAATCCATTTTCTATAGTTTTAATTATTTTAATTATTTTTTGTATCGTCTTTACACGATCAATAAAACAAATATTGTTCAATATTATAATTTTAACTTCTGTGATAGAGCTTTTTATTGAAGTTGGTTATTTTGTAAGAATTGGAAATGCGGATATAAACTATCGTACATTTTGTGAAATTTTATTGTTATTTATTTCTTCATTTGTAGTTTTTAGAAGTGGTCGGATAAAATTGACTATTTTTTATAAATATGGTATTTGGTTTTTTATTGCGTCTATATTAGGTTTATCTTTTTTAGTTTTAATTCCATCTGGAGTTCAGGTTGGAACTATAGATGCATCATGGGAAGATATTTTAGTTAATGGAGTACAATTAACAACTCCCAGATTATCAGGATTTGTTATTCAACAGACTTTTCAATTTCTTATTTTAATAATAACGCTTTGGGCTGTGTATTTATCCTTTAAAAAAGAAGATATGTTAAGAATCTTAAAGTGGTTTTCCTCTATTATTAAGGTTTTTCTAATTATTGGGATTATTGAATTCATTATAAAATATATTTTCAAATTTTCATTTTATGGCGAAATAGTTAAGTTGTTTTATGGAATTTCAGAATCTTCTATTGAAGAAGCACGAATACGTGGATATGGTATAGAATTAGTCGGTTTTACAAAAGAAGCATCCCATTATGCATATGTGTTATTTACATCTCTTATCATTTTGTTGGGACAAAAAAATATAGTTCAAAGCAAAGTTATGAATAAGTGGATTTATATATGCTTATTTCTAATGTTTTTTTGTATGTCTTTCAGCGTGGTTTTATTCGGTAGTGGTGTCGTGTTTATATATACATTGTTCTACTGGAATAATATTACAAGATCCAAGAGGATAAGAAGCCAGGCAATTATTGGTATACTCATAGCTATAATTATTATAATATTTATTACTAAGTTAAGTTCATTATCTACAAGTGGCTTTTTTTCAAGGAGAATATTAAGTTTAGTTGAAGAGTTTAATGTAATAACATCTAATTCATGGCAAAATCAATCTACAGCATTGGAATGGTCCAACAGAGTTAGATTGTTAAGTGTATATGTGTCATTTAAAGCATTTTTAACTAGACCTTTGTTTGGATTTGGCTTTGGAGCAATTACCTGTCATGGTTCAACTATAATGATGTTGTGTGGAGTAGGAGTCATAGGCTTGTTTTTTTGGACGAAATTTTTCTTCTCATTTTTAGTGTCACAATTTGAAAGAATTAATCTTAAATATTTAAAGTGGGTAATATTAATATTTCTATTAGTTAATAGTTTAAACAGTTTAGCATTAAGGCCATATTATGAATTACACACCTATATTTTAGCAATTGCTTTAGTTACCTTGTTTATAAAAAAGAATGTTGATGAAAGTATCAATAATTACTCCCGTATATAATGCTGAGAAAAGTATAGAACGGACGATTAAAAGTATAATAAGACAGAAAGAATTTATTTTTGAGTATATAATTATCGATGGAGGTTCAAAAGATAAAACTCTTGAAGTTATTTCGAAATTTAAGAATGATGTTGATGTCATTGTTTCAGAAAAAGATAAAGGAATTGCAGATGCATATAACAAAGGGATTGATATAGCAAAAGGTGATTTAATAGGAATTATTGCAGCCGATGACCAATTAATTAATAATGCTATTTCAGAATTAATAAAAAGGTATGATGGAATCAGTGATGTAATATGTGGGAATATCATTGATTTTAATGGAATTAGATATAGACGAAGAAGTTCAAATAAGGATTTGGAAAGATTAAAGAAAGGCACTACTCTTATACATCCAGCTACCTTTATTCGTAAAGATTCATATATTAAATATGGGTTTTATTCACTTAAGTATAAATGTGCAATTGATAGAGAGTTGTTTCTTCGTTTTTATAAAAGAGGAGCTAAGTTTCAAATTGAAGATATAGATATTTCTTTATTTGCTAGTGGAGAGGGAATTAGTACCATAAATCCATGTATATATGCTTATCCTGAAGATTGTAGAATAAGTATTGAATATGAAACTTCAGAAGTGAAGGCTAAAACTTTTTTATATTTTTCAATAATTAGGTATTATCTACAAAAACTAGTAAAATATATTATAAGATCTTGCAGAATAAATATATTTTTTAATAAATGGATGGTTAAAAAAGGAAAATTTATATCTGAAGATGATATAAGAAGGTTTAATTTTATTGAATAGTATTTTAAATGGAGTACAACATATATGCAGTAGTTATTATTTATAATAAATCAATAGATAGATCTATCACAATTAATAATTTAAGGAAAATAGGATTAAGTAATCTTAAAATTGTTGTTGTTGATAATAGTACAACAAATTTTGAAAATGAAGAATTGTGTGGGAATTGTGATGTAGATTATATTAGCATGAATGGGAATGCCGGTTTGTCAAAAGCATATAATAAGGCATTGGATTATCTTAAAAATAAAACTAAGTCTAATGATTTTATTATATGGCTTGATGATGATTCTAATATAAAAAGTGAGTATTTTGATGCCTTAGAAACCGCAATATTTAAATATGAAAAAACCAAAGTTTTTGCTCCTTATATAATAGGTCAAGATAATGTAATATACTCTCCAAATAATGCTAGTTTTTTAAGAAATAATTTATTAAAAGAAAAAGATGATTTTAAATTGCATAAATTCAATGCAATTAATAGTTGTTTGGCGGTAAAGAGTGAGATATATAAAAACTACAGATATGATGAAAGTTTGTTTTTAGATATGGTTGATCAAAATTTCTTTGATGATTTAAGAGAACAAAACTATAAATTTGGAGTGTTAAATATAGAAATACATCATAATTTCTCTCAACGAGAAGATGATATAAATATTGCTTCAATGAATTCTCGATTGAAAATCAGAATAAAGGATTTGATGACTTATGCAAAGAAGAAGAAAACATATACTTTTCTTGCCATATTTAAAACTATAGGTTGGGGTATCGTATTAGGATGGAAATGTAAATCAATTAAGTTGTTTAGTACTGCAGTTTTGCATAGTCTATTTGGTTTTTTGAAAAATATTAAGTGGTTGTTTTATAGTAATAAAGACCTCGTTAATAATTAATATTTTAAAAGTTATGAAGTTAGCAATAATAGGAACACGAGGTATTCCGAATTATTATGGAGGATTTGAACAGTTTGCAGAATATTTAGCTAAATATATGGTAAATAAAGGGCATGAGGTAACTGTTTATAATAGTCACTATCACCCATACCAAGAAAAATCCTGGGAAGGCGTTAAGATTATTCATAAATTTGATCCAGAAAATATTATAGGAACTGCAGGACAGTTTATTTATGATCTGAATTGTATCATAGACTGTAGAAAGAATGAATTTGATATTGTATTGCAACTTGGCTATACTAGCAATAGTATTTGGGGAAAACTATTACCATCAAAGTGTAAGATAATTACAAATATGGATGGACTAGAATGGAAACGTTCAAAATATAGTCCTTTAGTTCGCAAATTTTTATTGTACGCTGAAAAATTAGGTGTTAAATATAGCGATTCGCTTATTTCAGATTCAATTGGAATCAAAACATATTTGAAAAGTAAATATAATGTAGATTCAACATACATACCATATGGATCTGATGTTGTAGAAAAGTTTTCGGAAAAAAGTTTAATTAAATATAATTTGAAACCTTATAACTATAACATGTTAATAGCTCGACTAGAACCAGAGAATAGTATTGAAACAATTTTAGATGGAGTAATTTTAGTTGAGAGTAATGAACCATTTATAGTTATTGGTAATCATAACACCAAATATGGAGAATATTTGAAAAATAAGTATTTTAATAGTGATAAAATAAAATTTATAGGTGGTATTTATGATATCAAAATATTGAATGATTTACGATATTATTCAAAATTGTATTTTCATGGCCATACCGTTGGAGGAACTAATCCTTCATTATTAGAGGCAATGGGATCAGGAGCTTATATTTGTGCTAATGACAATTTATTTAACAGGTCTATACTTGAAGAAGATGCTTGTTATTTTAGTAGCAGTAATGATGTAAAGAAAGAAATATTGAATTATTCTGACCAGAAAAGATGTAGTATAATTCAAAATAATTATAGAAAGGTAAAAGAATTGTATAATTGGGAATTGATTGTAAATCAATATGAACAACTTTTTTTGAAGACTATTGAATGCTAAAAAGAAATATCTAATTGAAAGAATTAATATTGTAACAATATGTATTACTTTATTTTTAGTTTTAGATGTTATTAACTTTATAATAGATAAAAACGTAGGACTGGAATTAGATAATGGTATTTCAGTATATGGAAAGGCATTTGTAGAAATAATTGCTATTATTTACATATTATATTCAAGGAAATTTTATTTAGATCTTTTGGGTATAGCTGTGTTAATGTTGTTACCAGTCATTGGATACATTCTTACTGTTGGAGTAAGTCAGGTACAATATAATGATATATATATAATTCTACGAGAGAGCAATAAATATATTTTTTCAATGCTCCTATTTCTTTATTTTAGTCTATTAAAAATACAATGGCGTTTTGTATTTAGTTTAATTGAGATAATATTTCTTATGTGTGCAACCATAGTATTAATTGCACTAGTATTTAATCTTGATTATTTTTATACATATGGGTACGGCCGATTTGGATATAAACCACCATTTGCTGCACAGAACGAAATTACTTTTTTTTGGATGATTGGAATTACATATTTTGGGTATAAATATGTAAATAAGAGACAAAATCGAACCTTACTAAAACTTCTGTTAATAATTACAGCAGCTATAAGTCTAGGAGCAAAAGCTATATTATTATTTGTTATTTGCTTTTTTTTATATTTAATATTTTTTCATTTAAGGATTTCAATTTTAAAAAAAATATTGTTTCTAACTATTATTATAACAGCAATAGTTAGTTATGTATATATTTCTAATAGTTATTATTTTTTTCTTGATTTATATAAAGATCATGGCCTTTTGTATGTCATCACGTCAAAACGTAATGTTTTAATTGAAGAGAGAATGCTACCTTTGGTTAATGATTGGAGTGGTATGAATTATCTTTTAGGAGGTCTTTTTTCTAATATTCCACTTGTAGAAATGGATTTAATTGATGTTCTATTATTTTATGGAATTATTGGTACTTTATTGTACGTCCTATTATTGAAAAGAACTATATTTAATTTTAAAATTAATTGTACTATTTGTATTTTCTTTGTTATTCAATTTGTCTTGATAGGTGGATTGGCTGGTCATATTTTTCCTTCTGGTTTAAATGCTATATATCTAGCAATTCTATGTTTACTCTTACAAAAGCAAAATAATTGCTTTTATTTAGGTAATTAATTCTTATTAAAAGACTCAATTAAAAACAAATTATTTACTAAGGTTAATTACTTTTGTTATAAAAAAAGAATGCTTAAACTTTAGAATGTATTTGATTAAATTATAAAGACTGTAGGGAGTTAAGCATGTTTACATAAATAATATTTAAAATGATGGTATTAAAGAGATATTATTGTATTAAATAGTATGCTTTAGATATGATTTGATATATGATGTGCTTATTTATATTACTGTTATTTATGTTAGTGTTTTTTTAACGTAATGTAGATGAGTATATTAAAATATATTTTGTTAGAAATAATAAACTTTCAAAAAATCAAAAAAACAAAATAAAACAATGAATAAAGTAGCACTAATTACAGGAATAACAGGACAAGATGGAGCCTACTTAGCTGAATTTTTATTAAAAAAAGGATATGTAGTTCATGGTATAAAGCGTCGCTCATCATTGTTCAATACTGATCGTATTGATCATTTATATCAGGATCCTCATGTGGAGAATCGCAATTTGATTTTACATTATGGGGATTTAACAGATAGTATGAACCTGACACGTATTATTCAGGAGGTTCAACCAGATGAAATCTATAATTTGGCTGCAATGAGTCATGTTAAAGTTAGTTTTGATACACCGGAATATACAGCTAATGCTGATGGTATTGGAACGCTGAGAATACTTGAAGCAATTCGATTATTAGGATTAGATAAAAAAACAAGAGTATATCAGGCATCAACTTCAGAATTGTATGGATTGGTGCAGGAAGTTCCTCAATCTGAGAAAACACCTTTTTATCCAAGAAGTCCTTATGCAGTCGCTAAAATGTATGCATATTGGATTACGGTTAACTATAGAGAGGCATATGATATTTTTGCATGTAATGGTATTTTATTTAACCATGAAAGTCCTTTACGTGGAGAAACCTTTGTAACCAGAAAGATTACGCGTGCTGTTTCTAAAATAGCTTTAGGTATGCAGGATTGCCTTTACTTAGGTAATATGAATTCAAAAAGGGATTGGGGACATGCTAAAGACTATATTAAGGCCATGTGGTTAATTCTACAACAGGATAAAGCTGAGGATTATGTGATTGCAACGGGTGTGACAACAACTGTTCGTGATTTTGTTAAAATGGCATTTGGTGAAGTTGGAATTGATCTTGAGTTTGTTGGTGAAGCGGAAAATGAAATAGGTAAAGTTAAGGCTTGTAATAATCCTGAGTTCCAAATTGAGATTGGAACAGAAGTAATAAAAGTTGATCCTAGATATTATCGCCCAACAGAAGTAGATCTTCTTATTGGTGATCCAACTAAGTCTAAAGAGAAATTGGGATGGGAACCAGAGTATGATCTGGCCGGGTTAGTTAAAGATATGATGGAGTCGGATGTGAAGTTGATGAAAAAAGATAGATATTTGAGAGAAGGAGGTTATAAAACTTTAAATTACTTTGAATAGTGCGAATTGTTCGAATTGTAAAAACGATTTAGTCGAATTTTTATGTATGGCTGAGATAATTTATAAGGATGAAAGTTATAAAATTATCGGGGCCTGTTTTGATGTTCACACTCAATTAGGTCCAAGTTTTCTTGAAGCAGTGTATCAGGAAGCCTTGGAAATAGAATTTAGGAAGAAAAATATTCCTTTTGAAAGGCAAAAAAAGTTGATGATTTATTATGATGGTATAGCATTAACTAAATACTATATTGCTGATTTTATTTGTTATGATAAAGTTGTTCTTGAAATAAAAGCAGTTGGAGGATTTTATAAAAATCAATTTGAACAAACAGGAAATTATCTTCGTGCTATCAATTACAAATTAGGTTTGTTAGTAAATTTTGGAACATCATCTTTAACACACAAAAGAATTCTAAATTCGTCTTATTCTGATCAATTCAAATTAGAAAATTCGTATAATAAGTATTAATTAGAGAAATTCGCATGTATATGGAATATACAAGTAAGATATATATAGCCGGACATAAAGGTCTTGTTGGTTCGGCACTCTGGAAGATATTAACTAAAAAAGGATACTTAAATTTAGTTGGAAGAAGTAGTTCAGAACTGGATTTGAGAGATGCTTTGGCTGTTGAAGCTTTTTTTGAGCAAGAAAAACCTGATTATGTAATTTTAGCAGCAGCAAAAGTAGGTGGTATCGTTGCTAATAATACTTATCGTGGAGAGTTTATTTACGAAAATCTGATGATTCAGAATAATGTGATTCATCAGGCGTATAAAAATGGAGTGAAAAAGTTGTTGTTTCTAGGATCAACATGTATATATCCTAAAGAAGCACCGCAACCTATGGGGGAGAATTGTTTGTTAACCTCTCCTTTGGAATATACAAATGAACCATATGCCATAGCAAAAATTGCAGGTATTAAAATGTGTGAATCATACAATATTCAGTATGGAACAAATTTTATTTCTGTAATGCCAACTAACTTATATGGTCCGAACGATAATTTCGATCTGGAAAAGTCTCATGTATTACCGGCTTTGGTACGTAAAAATCACTTAGGGAAATGTTTAGAACAAAATGATTGGGAATCAATTAAGAAAGATTTAAATAGAAATCCAATTGAAGGTGTTTGTGGTTCTAACTCAGAAGAAGATATTCTTTGTATTCTTGAAAAATATGGAGTAAGAACGATTGATGGTAAAGTGCAAATTGAAATTTGGGGAACAGGTACTCCTATGAGAGAGTTCTTATGGTCTGAGGAGATGGCAGAAGCATGTGTTTATGCTATGGAAAAGATTGACTTTACGGATACGTATACTGAAGGTAAGGAAATAAAAAATACCCATATTAATATTGGTACTGGTAAAGAAGTTTCTATAAAGCAACTTGCAGAGACAATAAAAAGTAAAGTAGGCTTTAGTGGTGAACTATATTTTAATTCAGATAAACCAGATGGTACCATGCGAAAATTAACCGATCCATCTAAAATTCATGATCTTGGATGGCAACATAAAATAGATATTGTAGAAGGAATTGAAAAGGTGTACCAATGGTATACTTCAGTTCAATAAAATATTTTAGTTTGTATTTATCGTAAAGCTCACTATACCAAGTGAGCTTTTTTTATGAATGTAAATTTTTCAGTGTATCTTTCGGATCATTTTTAATACAGATAGAATTTTTATAGAATGAATTATCGTTTAATTATTGTATTGTTGATGCTGCATTGTTTGCTTTGCAACAATTTAATGGCTCAACAAAAAATAAATATAAAAGTTGAATCTCAATTTTTGACTTCCTCCAATAAAAATCTTCCACCACATTACCAGTATTCAAATAAATGGGGAATTATTGATCCTAATGAACAATCACAGGGATTAGTTTTAGGAAGTTTTAAGTATGATATTTTTACCAATAAAAGAATTGAATTATCATTTGGAGTTTCTGGTGTTTTTAAAAACAAGTCTGAAGCAAGTTTTTTGCATGAAAGTTATTTAAATGCGAAGTTCTTTGACTTAATAGATTTAAGTATAGGTAAACAAGCTTGGTCTCCAATCTCAAAATATGAAGATTTAATGGTGGGTACATTTATGCGAAATGCAAATGCCCGGCCTGTACCAAGAGCTCAGATAGGAATATTTGATTATAAAATAGTACCATTTTTTAATCAGATGTTTGCAATTAAAGGTGGTCTATCACATGGATTATTGAATGATAATAGACTGGATGAAGGAAGGAGTAATGCTGCTAAAAATGTACAGATTCATGAAAAATGGGTATATCTTAAGTTGAATAAAAATAAATATCAACCATACATTGGTTTGTTTCATGCAGCTTTATTAGGGGGAGAAAGAGCTAATGGAGAAAGAATACCTGTAGATTACTGGGCCACATTTTTGGGGCAACCATCAGAAAAAGTAGGAGGAGGAGATGCAACAAATGTAGCTGGCGGCCATGATGGATTCTGGGATTTAGGATTTACCTATCAGAATAAAATTGGAAAGTTTCAATTCTATTTACAAAAGCCATTCGCCGATAGAACAGGATTAAAATTGTATCGTTTTCGTAATCATGACTATAAAATTGGCGTTTTTGCAGAATTGTTTAATTCTCCGTTTGTTAAAAATGTATCTTTAGAATTGTTTAAAACAAATTATCAAGCAGGAAGTGGACTACCTGATCCAATAGATCCTGATGGAAATATTATTTTTATCAAAAGCATAAAAGATTATGATGCTTTTATGATGGATACCTACGGTATTGAAACGCATGGATGGACAGATGAAGAGTTTGAGGATTATTTAATGGATAATTGGAATAGTGGAAATAGATATGGTGAAAGAGATGATTATAACAATAATGGGATGTATTATAATGGATGGACTTATTTTGGTCAACCGATGGGAATACCATTATATCACACTTATTATAGGGCCAAAGCTTATGCTCCAAATTGGGAACCCAATAACCATGTGATTTTTGTAAATAACAGAGTAAAAGGATTTCATGTAGGTATTGAAGGTGAGTTGGCTGATGGATTTAATTATTTATTTAAATCTACTTATAGTAAAAATTATGGTAGTTATGGAGAAGAGTATGTTAAGCGATATAGTTGGGAAAAAGATTCTGAATTTTATTATAAAGGAGGTAAACAGCAATGGTACACTAATTTAAGTCTGAATTATCAAAATGAGAAATGGAATAATCTTTTGTTTAAAACCTCAGCGTCTTATGATTTTGGACAGTTGTATAATGCCTTTGGAATAATGTTTGGAATAGCAGTTCAGGTAAATTAATTATCTTTGTACCACTCTAAATAAAAAAAAACACTAGCACAGCATGTTAAGAGAAAAAGAGAAAGTTGTTAATAACTTTTTGGCATTTATTGAGGTTGCGATAGCTTGGTTATCATTTAATACATCGTTATTCCTTTATTTTGGTCATTTTTCCTTTGTAAAGTATAAAGATTCAATTATTCTACATTTGATTATTGCCTTATTCTGGTATCTGTTAGGTAAATATTTCAGATTGGCTCAAGTACACCGATCACGACCATATTCGGCAATACTTTTTAATTGTCTGGCGTTAGTGCTTTCTGGGACAGCAATATTAGGACTATCGGTTCTTGCTTTTAATTTGTACTATATTGGCTTTGAGCCATTGGTGTATTTCGCGCTTATTAATTTGATATTAATGTTTGGCTTTAAAATGAGCCTTTATGAATTCTTTAAGAGAGCTAGAAAACACGGCAAAAATTCCAGAGCAATTGTAATTGTAGGAGATTACACCGCCGCAGCTTTTATTGAGCAAGTCATTAAATATAAAGAATGGGGTTATAAAATTGTTTCCATAATTGGAGATGAAGTATTATCCAAAACATATGGAGGTATTGCTCCTGTTTTGGAGCCTGATTATGATGTAGCTTCCTTAATAGAGAATAAAACAATTGACGAAGTTATTTTTATTAAGGAGCATATGGAAGTTGAAGAAATAGAGGAATTGACTCATATTTGTTCTGAAGTTGGGGTAATTTTTAGAATGTATTCTCCATTTTTTAATATGCTAAAAAGTAAAGCACACATCCATCATTATAATACAATGCCACTGCTAACTATTGCAAATATCCCAACCGATTATCTGGCAATACAAGTAAAAGCAATTTTTGATTTTATATTCTCATTTTTTGTTATTGTTCTGGCATCGCCTGTTTTTATAACGCTTTCGTTGTTAGTTAAGTTTACTTCAGAAGGACCTATATTCTTTAAACAGAAAAGAGTTGGATTGCGAGGTAGGAAATTTTATGCCTATAAATTTCGTACTATGGTTGTAAATGCAGAGGAATTGAAGGCTACATTGATGGAAGGTAATGAGATGGATGGCCCTGTGTTTAAAATGAAGAATGATCCTCGAATCACAAAAATTGGGCGTTTTTTACGTAAGACCAGTTTAGATGAACTGCCTCAGTTCTTTAATGTGTTGACCGGGGACATGTCTGTTGTTGGGCCTCGTCCTCCAGTACCACAGGAAGTTAAAGAGTATGAACGTTGGCAATTAAGACGATTGTCGATGAAACCAGGAATAACATGTACTTGGCAGGTGTCTGGTAGAAACGATATTCCGTTTGAAGAGTGGATGAAAATGGATTTGGCATATATTGACAATTGGTCATTGAAGTTAGATTTTGTTATTTTCTTAAAAACCATCAGGACCATGATAAAAGCTGATGGGCATTAATTGATATGAAGGGAAAAATATTTATACTTAAGTTGTGTGGATATCAAAAGATTCTAACGTCTTTGTTATTAATCATATTAATTGGTTGTAATTTTGATAATCGGGTACCAAAGGATTTTCCAAAAGAAAAGGAATTTGCTCAAATTCTCGCAGATGTACATTTTACAGAATCAGTGATTTCACAGATGCGTTTAAAACAAAGGAGTATGAATGATGTAGCAAATGGTTGTTATCATACTGTTTTGTCAAAATATAACCTTACACAAGAGAAATTTGATACCATAGTGTCGTGGTATACCTCGCATCCTGAAATTTACTCAAAAGTTTATGATGATGTAGTAGCAATTTTAACTGAGAAGGAAGCTACTTGGCAGCTTGAAGTGAAAGAGATAAAAGAAGAAATAGAGCGACAAAGAGCTTTGAAAGAAGCCAGGAATGTATGGGAGAAAGAACAAAGATCCATAGTTGTTCATCCTACAGATACTTTTGATCGAAGAATTCCTTTTAATATTGGGGTTGATACGATTAAAGAGTCCGGATATAGAATTAGTGCTTTTTACCAATTCCTAAAAGGTAATATGGTGAAAGAAGTAAATTTGGAGATTATACCAATGTATGAGGATAGCAGTTATGATACGATTAATTATAAAATTCCGGTTACATTTGGAAGTAGAAAATCTGAAGTGATTGTTGCTTCTGAAGATTCTCTTAAAATATTACAACTTCAAGGTTATTTGCTTAAGCATGATACGGATGATGTGGTCAATGTCCGAATTAAAAATATCGAATTTGAATATCTTCCACTTGAAGGCGATTCAATAACCATGGATTCATCACAAGAGCTATTAACTAAATAATGAGAAAAATTGCAGCTCATTATATTTTGCATCCTGATGGTTCTGTAGGGAAATTTCCAGTTATAGTATTTGACAAACATGGTACAATAATCGAAATTAGAGAAAGATCAAAATTTATTGAAGAGCCTTCTTTGGAATTAGTAAATGGATTTCTCTGTCCTGGGTTTATTGATTTTTTTCAAAGTTCAGTTCTGGATAAAGAAAAATTAGAGATAAAAAAGTATATAAATAGACAGATAATCTCCGGAGTAAAAGTATTGGGTGTTTCCGAAGGTGATTATACCCATATCATACAATATAGAACAAAAGATATTTCTTTTACAAAAACGAGTATGGGATTCTCCAAGTCGCAAAATAAATTTAATTCGTTGTTTGATCTTTTGAAGATTAATCAATGTGGTTTAGACTTGTTGATGAAGTATACAGTTGAAAATGCAAATATATTAGAGGTAAATGATCAATTTGGAAGTCTTGAGGTTGGGAAAAGACCAGGTATTATTGCAATTTCAGGAATGGATTATGATATTATGAGGTTGACTGACTCAGCTAAGATTAAGTTGATTGTGTAAAACTACAAAATTTGGATCTTATTATGGATAAATTATTAAAGTTTGCTATTGATGCTTCTATTGAAGCTGGAAAAGCAATAATGGATATATATGAAAACGGTGATTTTGGTGTTGAAAAAAAAGCTGATAATTCACCATTGACTTTAGCTGATAAAGCTGCTCACAATATTATTGAAGGATATCTTCTTAATACGGATCTGCCTATCTTAAGTGAAGAAGGAAGACATGAGGCGTATGAGATTAGACAAACTTGGGATAAACTATGGATTGTAGATCCTTTAGATGGAACAAAAGAATTTGTAAAGAAAACAGGGGAATTTACTGTAAATATAGCCTTGATAAAAAATAATTATCCTGTATTTGGAGTAGTGTTTGTTCCTGCTACAGGTGTTATTTATTATGGAGGCAAAGAAAGTTCTTCATATACGGTTCAATTGAAAGATGATTGGAGATCCACAGATATTGAGAAAATGGAGTTGGAAAATACTCAAAAATTACCTCTAAATAATAGTGGAGATGTACTTAAAATTGTGGCAAGTGTGAGTCACCTATCCAAAGAAACCGAAGAATTTGCAGCTATATTAAAAGATGAATATGGAAAAACAGATTTTATGTCTGTGGGTAGTTCTATTAAAATATGTAAAGTAGCAGAGGGTAGTGCAGATGTGTATCCTAGATTGGGGCCTACAATGGAATGGGATACTGCAGCCGGGCAAGCGGTGGCTGAAGGTGCAGGAATGAAATTTATCAATTGGAAAACAAAATCAAGATTTGATTATAATAGAAAAGAGTTATTGAATGAATGGTTTGTTGTAGCTGGAGAAAAAGTTTCTGAAGAACAATTGCTTATGCTGATTTCTAAATCAAATTTCTGATTTACTATTATTTATTTACCATATTGGATTAAAATATTACAATTTGTTGCATAACACCTTGTTAATTCCACTGATTTTTTAATTTTTTCTTACCTTTGTGATCGCAAAAATAACCTGAAGGTTATATGATGCGAGATAATTGAATTAAATTTTTTAGAAACTATATAATTTTATTGACATGCCTGCAATTGATACTTACAATTTTTCAGGAAAAAAGGCGATTATCCGTGTGGATTTTAATGTGCCTTTAAACGATAAATTTGAAATTACTGACGACACTCGTATTGTTGCTGCACTTCCAACTATCAAAAAAGTGTTAGCTGATGGTGGTGCTGTAATCTTAATGTCTCACTTGGGACGTCCAAAAGGTGAAGTTCAAGATAAATTTTCATTAAAGCACGTTGTTGCTCATTTATCTGCAAAATTAGGTGTAGATGTAAAAATGGCTCCTGATTGTGTAGGTGCTGAAGTTAAAGCAATGGCTGATGACTTAAAAATGGGTGAAGTTATGTTGTTAGAAAACTTACGTTTTCACAACGAAGAAACTAAAGGTGACGAAGGTTTTTCTAAGCAACTAGCTGAGTTAGCTGATGTATACGTAAATGATGCATTTGGAACTGCTCACCGTGCACATGCTTCTACAACTATTATTGCTCAATATTTCGAGGATAAAATGGCTGGTTTCTTATTAGACAAAGAAATTAAGTTTTTAGGTGGAGCAGTTGCTAATCCTGTTAAGCCATTTGTGGCTATTGTAGGAGGTGCTAAAGTTTCAGGAAAATTAGAAGTGTTAAAATCATTAATTGAAAAAGTTGATACAATTTTAATTGGTGGTGGTATGGCATATACTTTCCTTAAAGCTCAAGGACATTCAATTGGAGGTTCTTTAGTTGAGGACGATTTAATTGAAACTGCAAAACAAATTTTAACTGATGCAGACGCTAAAGGTGTAAACTTTATGTTGCCAGTTGATAACTTAGCTGCAGATAAATTTGCTGACGATGCAGATATCCAAGTTGTAGGTGTTGAAATTCCAGAAGGAAGAATGGCTCTAGATGTAGGTCCTAAGACTGTTGAAGCTTATTCTGCTGAAATTGCCAAAGCTAAAACTGTAGTTTGGAATGGTCCAATGGGATGTTTCGAAATGCCTAACTTCTCTAAAGGTACATTTGGTGTTTGTGAAGCAGTTGCTGCTTCTGATGCAATTTCAATTATTGGTGGTGGTGATTCTGTTGCAGCAGTTAATCAAAGTGGATTAGCTGACAAAATGAGTCATATCTCTACTGGTGGAGGTGCTTCTCTTGAGTACTTAGAAGGAAAAGTGTTACCAGGAGTACAAGCTGTTACTGAGTAGTAATATTTTTTAATAATATAATTAGCCCGCAAGATTTTTCTTGCGGGTTTTTTGTTTTATATAACTAAGAATTTCTAATTGTTTATTTATTTATAGCTTGTATCTTTGCGTGAATTTTTAAATCGGGGCAATGTTGTACTTATATAATACAGGTATATTTTTATATAATTTAGCTATTAGTTTATTTTCGTTGTTTAATGAAAAAGGGCGATTGTTATTGAGGGGAAGAAAAGCTACTATGGCTACAATAAAGCAACTGAATATTTCAGAGAAGACCATTTGGGTGCATTGTGCTTCCTTAGGGGAATTTGAGCAAGGAAGGCCGTTGATTGAAGCTATTAAGAAGAAGGATCCGAATAAGAAAATAGTATTAACATTTTTTTCCCCCTCAGGATATGAAGTTCGTAAAGATTTTGAACATGCTGATTATATTTTTTATTTACCATCAGATAGAAAAAGGAATGTAAAAAAGTTTGTTGATGCGATTAATCCTGAGGTAAGTATTTTTGTAAAGTATGAATTTTGGTTTCATTATTTAGATTATCTCAAAAAATCTCAGATCAAGACTTATATTATTTCTGCTATTTTTCGTCCTGAACATGCATTTTTTAAATGGTATGGAGGTTTTTATAGGAATATATTGACTTGTTTTACAAAGTTGTTTATTCAAGACGAAGAGTCTGCCAAATTGTTAAAAAATATAGGAATTACAAACTTTTGTGTATCTGGTGATACAAGATTTGATAGGGTTTGGGAAATAGCTCAAGCCTCAAAGGAATATCATATTTTAGAAGAATTCTCAAAAGGGAGTCAGGTTCTGGTAGGTGGGAGCTCCTGGCCTACAGGAGAAAAACTTATTGCCGAATATTTAAAATTAAATAAAGATATCAAGTTATTACTTGCACCTCACGAAATACACGAAGAACATATTAAGCAAATAGAAGAAATTCTGCCAGTATCGTCTGCAAGATACACGAAACTAGATGGTGTTGATTTAACTTCATTGAAGGTTTTAATAGTAGATACAATGGGGATGTTATCTTCAATGTATAGATACGGGGATGTAGCATATATAGGTGGTGGATTTGGAAGTGGTATTCATAATACTATTGAAGCATCAACCTTTGGTTTGCCGGTTGTATTTGGTCCTAATTATAAAAAATACAAGGAGGCTTGTGATCTTATAATTTTTAAAGGAGGATTTACAATCAGTACACAATCCGAATTTAATGAGATAATGGATCGATTATTTAAGGATGAAGTATATTATAATAACTCCTCTCTAGCTTCAAATAAATATGTTGAAAAGATGAGAGGTGCAACTGAGTTGATAATCAGTGAAATATATAAATGATAGTAAAGGTTACCTTTCTTAATTGTTAATTTGTTGTTCATTATTATTCCATTTTTTGAATAATGCTTTCCATAATTAGGAACATTTTGTTTTTTGCCAGTAAATCAATAAAAATATTGCTATATAATAAGCGATTCTAGCATTCCAATTGATGGACGTTATAAAAATCAAATTGTTGATAAAAAAATCTTTTTTGGACAACTTTTAAGTTTTTTGCAAAACTTAAAGTGCAGATAATCAATATTTAAAAGTTTTAAAATGGACAACTTTTGTGTGTGTTCATAAGTATTTCTTGTCTGAAATAGATCTCTTTTCTAATTTTACATTCGTTGAAAGTAAAGCACAAAAAATCGTAACCTCTAGGTATTAAGGTATTTAAAATTTTATAAGACTATGGCAGTTTCACAAATCGAGCAAAAAGTTGAGGAATTGAAGAAGATTTACACAAATGATGAGGCGTATAATGCCGCTTTAAAATATTTTAACGGAGATGAGCTTGCTGCTCGTGTTTGGGTAAATAAATATGCACTGAAGGATTCGGATGGAAATATTTATGAATTAAATCCAGATGATATGCATAGAAGATTGGCAAAAGAGATTGCTCGAGTAGAGACGAAGTATCCGAATCCAATGTCAGAAGATGAATTATATGAACTTTTTAAAGAGTTTAAATATATCGTTCCACAAGGTGGTCCAATGGCAGGTATTGGAAATCAATTTCAAATTGCATCATTGTCAAACTGTTTTGTAATAGGAAATAATGGAGCTTCCGATTCTTATGGTGGAATTATGAAAATTGACCAGGAGCAGGTTCAATTGATGAAACGTAGAGGTGGTGTTGGTCATGATTTATCACATATCCGTCCAAAGGGGTCACCGGTAAAAAATTCAGCATTAACATCTACAGGTATTGTTCCTTTTATGGAACGTTACTCTAATTCAACCAGAGAAGTTGCTCAGGATGGTAGACGAGGAGCTTTGATGTTGAGTGTTTCTATTAAGCATCCCGATTCAGAGTCGTTTATTGATGCTAAACTAGAGCAAGGAAAAATAACTGGAGCTAATGTTTCTGTAAAAATAGATGATGACTTTATGAAATCAGTTGTTGAAGGAGTTCCTTATCAGCAACAATATCCGGTGAAGTCAAATAATCCTCAGTATACAAAAGAGGTTAATGCAAGTCAAATTTGGGATAAGATTGTTCACAATGCATGGAAATCGGCAGAGCCAGGAATTCTTTTTTGGGATACAATTATTCGTGAATCAGTACCAGATTCATATGCAGATTTAGGTTATGAAACGGTTTCAACAAATCCTTGTGGAGAGATTCCTTTGTGTCCATATGATAGCTGTAGATTAATTGCAGTTAATTTATATTCTTACGTTGAAAATCCATTTACAGATAAAGCTAAATTTAACTTTAATAAATTTAGAGAACATGTTGGGTATGCTCAGCGTATCATGGATGATATTATTGATCTTGAATTAGAAAAGATTGATGGAATTTTAAATAAAATAGATGAGGATCCTGAGACAGAAGAGGTAAAATTAGTTGAAAAAAATCTTTGGTTAAATATTCGTAAGAAAGCAGAGGAAGGTCGTAGAACAGGTGTTGGTATTACTGCAGAAGGTGATATGTTAGCGGCATTAAACCTTAGATATGGTAGTGAGAATGCTGTAGATTTTTCAATTGAAGTACATAAAAATCTTGCTTTGGCAGCTTATCGCTCTTCAGTTGATATGGCTGTTGAAAGAGGCGCATTTCCAATATTTGATTATAAAAAAGAAGTTAATAACCCATTTATTAATAGATTGTTTGAAGCAGATCCGTCTTTAGCAACCGATATGAAAAAGCATGGACGTAGAAATATTGCGCTTTTAACAATTGCACCAACAGGAACAACAAGTTTAATGACGCAGACTTCTTCTGGTATTGAGCCTGTATTTTTACCTGTTTATAAAAGAAGAAGAAAAGTAAATCCTAATGATCCGGAAACACGTGTTGATTTTGTTGATGAAGTAGGAGATAGTTGGGAAGAATATACAGTATTTCACCATAAGTTTGTTACATGGATGGAAGCAAAAGGACATTCAACGACTAAAAATTATACTCAGGAAGAATTAAATAAGTTAATTGAAGAATCTCCTTATTACAAAGCAACATCTAATGATGTAGATTGGGTTAGTAAAGTAAGAATGCAAGGTGGAGTTCAAAAGTGGGTTGATCATTCAATTAGTGTAACGATTAATCTTCCGTCTACAGCATCCCAAGAGTTAGTTGGTCAATTGTATATTGAAGCATGGAAAAGTGGTTGTAAAGGAGTAACTGTTTACAGAGATGGTTCTCGTGCAGGAGTACTTGTTGCAGATACAGATAAGAAAGAGGAGGAGACAAAAGTTAGTTTCTCTAAAAAGAGACCTGATGAGTTAAGTGCAGATGTAGTAAGATTCCAAAATAATAAAGAAAAATGGATTGCATTTGTAGGTTTAATGGATGGGCGTCCTTATGAGATCTTTACTGGTTTAGCAGATGATGAAGATGGTATTTTATTGCCAAAATCAGTTCAAACTGGTGTAATTATTAAGAATAGAGATGAGGATGGTGTATCAAGATATGATTTTCAATATAAAAACAAGCGTGGATATAAAACTACAATTGAAGGATTAAGTCATAAATTTGATAAGGAATTCTGGAATTATGCAAAGTTGATTTCAGGGGTATTGCGTCATGGGATGGCTATTGCAGATGCTATTGATTTAGTATCAGGACTTCAGTTGGATAGTGAATCTATTAATACCTGGAAAAATGGTGTTGAAAGAGCACTTAAGAAATATATTCCTAATGGAACAAAAGCTAAAAAAGGAACTTGTGAATCATGTGGTTCTGAGAATCTGACATATCAGGAAGGATGTTTGATTTGTCCTGATTGTGGATCTTCAAAATGTGGATAAAGTTTTGCCTATATAACTTTTTTACTTCAAAGCGGGTAAACCAATGGTTTACTCGCTTTTTTATGTCTTGTCTTTTGTTTCTTAAATTATAAACTATTGTCTAATATATTATCTTTGCAGAAAAAATTTCGAATAATGACTGATAGAAAAGTTAGGGTGCGATTTGCCCCAAGTCCTACAGGACCTTTGCATATAGGAGGAGTAAGAACTGCTTTGTTTAATTATTTATTTGCAAAAAAACATGGTGGTGATTTTATTCTTAGAATTGAAGATACTGATCAAACCCGATTTGTTGAGGGAGCAGAGTCCTATATTAATGAGTCGTTAGAATGGCTTGGATTGACTGTTGATGAAGGCGTTATTCAAGGTGGTGAATATGGGCCTTATAAGCAGTCGGAGCGTAGAGATATTTATATAAAATATGCAGATCAATTAATTTCTGAGGGATGGGCTTATTATGCCTTTGATACACCAGAAGAATTAGAAGCACTAAGAGAAAAGGCTGAAGCAGAGAAAACAAAGTTTTCATATGATATGAAAACCAGAATGGGACTTCGTAATTCATTGTCATTACCAGCAGAAGAGATAGAGAAGTTGAAAAATGATGGGGTTCCTTATGTGGTGAGATTTAAGATGCCTGAAGATGTTGAGGTTTCGGCAGTTGATATGATTAGAGGGGAAGTTAAATTTAATACTGCTATATTAGATGATAAAGTGATATTTAAATCGGATGGTTTGCCTACATATCATTTGGCCAATGTGGTAGATGATTATTTGATGAAAATTACACATGTAATACGAGGTGAAGAATGGTTACCTAGTATGCCACTTCATATAATGTTATACAAAGCTTTAGGATGGGAAGAGGTGCGTCCTGAATTTGCACATTTACCATTAATTCTAAAACCTACAGGAAAAGGGAAGTTAAGTAAAAGAGATGGAGATAAGGCTGGATTCCCTGTATTTCCGTTGGAGTGGAAGTCTCCTGAAGGTGAAGTTGCTTCTGGGTATAGAGAATCCGGATATGTTTCAGAAGCAGTAGTTAATCTATTGGCATTGTTGGGATGGAATCCAGGAACCGAACAAGAAATTTTTTCAACTGAAGAACTTGTTAGTGCTTTTTCAATTGAGCGTGTAAATAAATCCGGAGCTCGTTTTGATCCTGAAAAAGCCAAGTGGTTTAATCATCAGTATCTAATAAATACAAGTAATGAGAAATTGGCAGAATCTTTTAAAAAGGAGTTAGATGCCAAGGGAGTTATTGCTGACTCGGAGCTAATTGTAAAGGTTGTAGGGTTGGTTAAAGAGCGTATTAATTTTGTATCTGATTTATGGGAGCAATCCTCGTTCTTTTTTGTTGTTCCAACTGAATATGACCCAAAGGTGGTTAAGAAGCGATGGAAAGGTGATGTTCCTGCTTTTATGAGTGAATTAGCAGGCGTTTTAGAAAATGTGGATAATTGGGTGGCTGATGAAATTAAGGCCGCTATTTCGGCCCAAATTGAAGCAAAAGAACTTGGTTTTGGATTGGTGATGAATGCCTTTAGACTAGCATTAGTAGGTGGGGGATTTGGACCTGACTTAATGTTAATTGCTGAGTTGTTAGGTAAAGAGGATGTGATTTCAAGAATTAATAAAGCAGTTGAAAATTTAAATTAAGACTGTAATTATGTAATAATGAAAAAGGGTGATTTCAATTGAAATTACCCTTTTTTATATTGTTTTGATTTTAAGAGTCTACTTAGGATCGTATCCCCACTTAAGATAAATAGATCCCCATGTAAAGCCAGCACCAAATGCTGCTAATACAATGTTATCTCCTTTTTTAAGATCTTTTTCCCACTCCCATAAGCATAATGGAATTGTAGCAGAGGTTGTGTTTCCGTATTTTTCAATGTTAATCATAACCTGATCTTTGCTTACACCCATGCGTCTTGCCGTTGCATCTATGATTCTCAAGTTTGCCTGGTGAGGCACAAGCCATTTAACATCTTCAGATGTAAGGTTGTTTTTATCCATGATTTCAACAGCAACATCAGCCATATTAGAAACAGCATGTTTAAAAACAGCTTGACCTTCCTGATAAACAGTATGTTCATTTGCATCAACAGATTCGTGAGATGCAGGCTTAACAGAGCCTCCTGCTTTCATTACAAGGTGGTGTCTTCCTATGCCATTCGTTCTTAAAATAGTATCCTGGATACCAATTTCTTCTTCTGTTGGTTCCAGCATGATTGCAGTTGCTGCATCTCCAAATAATACGCAAGTAGTTCTGTCTGTGTAGTCTGTAATTGAAGACATCTTTTCAGCACTAACTAGGATTACTTTCTTATGACTTCCTGATTGAACATATTTTGTAGCAGTGTCTAGTCCGAATAAGAAACCAGAGCAAGCTGCATTCATATCAAAACTCTGGATGTTTTTAATTCCAACTTTGTCACAAATAATAGCAGATGTTCCAGGGAACATATGGTCAGGAGTAACAGTGGTGCAAATTAACAAATCAACCTCTTCAGGTTTTGTTCCGGTCTTTTTCAACAATTCCTTAACGGCTTCGGCACCCATGTCAGATGCACCTTTGCCTTCTCCTTTAAGAATGCGTCTTTCTTTAATACCTACACGGGTCATGATCCATTCGTCGGAGGTATCGACCATTGTGCTGAGTTCCTCGTTTGTTAAGATATAATCCGGTAAATAGGCTCCTACACCAGTGATTACTGCGTTAATCTTTTTCATGTTAAAATAATTACTCGACTGTATTTGCGGCAGTCAAAAGTTAGAAATAGCTATATCTTTCCTGTTATCAAGAATGTTTATTATTCTTGATTTGAAAAATAGAACTACTATCAATCTGAAGGTTCAGGCATTACCCTTTTCGATTTAGAAATGCCCTAATGCAAAATTTGCCTTGCAAAGCAAGGCAAATTTAAAAAGTACTTTTAAAAATAAAAAGTTATGCTGTAATTTCTTTCTCAACAGCAAGTTTTCCTCTGTAATAACCACACTCACCACATACAGTATGTAATTTTACAGATGAACCACAGTTTGAGCATACTCCTAATGCTGGAGCAGTAGCTTTGTAATGGGTCCTTCTCTTGTCTCTTCTAGTTTTAGAAATCTTTCTTTTAGGATGTGCCATTTTATAACAACTTTATGTATTAACTATTATCTTTTAATTTTTTTAAAGCTTCCCACCTAGGGTCAATAGCTTCTTCTGATTTTTTATCTTGATCGTGGTGTTCGGATGAAAACTCTTCGAGTTTGCTAATCATTTCCGGATCACAAGCTTCCGGATCTTCATGGACAGATCTTAGAGGCATGCTTACCACAATATATTCATAAATCAATTGAGCAACATTAAACTCATTTTCTTCGTGAGGAAGAATAATGATTTCATCACTAGGCTCATCATACATTATTCCAAATTTAATATATAATGTTCCTTCGTACGAAATAGGTAATGTTATTTTACCTAAGCAATTGTCGCATATCGCTTCAACATTTCCAGCGATATCAAAATCCAATTGAAGCATTTGCGATCTTTTTAATAGATCCACATTAGCTTCAAAATCTCCATTTTCAATTATTGAATCATCAATAGCTTCAAAAAAAGACTGGTCTAATTTATAGTGAAAATGATGTTTACCTTCTTTTAAACCCTTAAAGGCTATGCTGTAATCTTTTAGCTTATCCATCTCACTTCAAATAAAAACTTTGCAAAAGTATAAAAATAAATAGTAGAAGAGAAGAAAAAATGAAAATAATTTTATGAATATGTAAATTGTATATTCTGATCTTTTTAAAAAGTTATGATATAGATAATTATGATTGATTTAATATGATTCTAAAAGTAGTTTTTTTATTGGCTTCAGACTCTTTTACAAATATTTTTCCTTTATGGTAATCCTCTACAATTCTTTTAGTTAATGATAAACCTAATCCCCATCCTCTTTCTTTAGTAGTAAAGCCTGGTTCAAAGACAGTTTTTATATTTTGTCTGGCAATACCTTTGCCATTGTCTGTTATATCGATAGCAATAGAATGATCTAAAATTTCAGAATTGATAGAGATGTGCCCATTACCTTTAATTGCGTCTATTGCATTTTTTATTAGGTTTTCAAATACCCATTCAAGTAAGGTTTGATTTGCAATGATTGAGATATTTTGATCAATGTTAATAGAGAACTTTACTTTATCAGAAGAACGTGTTCTTAAATAATTCACACTGTTTGTTGTAAGCTCAAGTAAATTTAAATTTTTATAAATAGGTTTTGATCCTATTTTAGAAAAGCGATCAGCAATATTTTGTAATCGATTAACGTCTTTTTTAATTTCGTTCAGCGCTTCAGAGTTAGGATCCTTTAGGTTTAAAAAATCAACCCATCCCATTAGTGATGTAATTGGAGTACCTAGCTGGTGAGCTGTTTCTTTAGACATTCCAACCCAAACTTGTTCTTGCTCAGCTTTTCTTGAGCTACTAAAGGCTAAGTATGCAATAAAAACAAAAATTGAAACAATGATTAATTGAATTACAGGAAACCAGGTAAGTTTAATTAATAACGTAGAGGTCTGATAGTACAGGTATTGTAATTCACCATCCCCAAGATTAATTTTAATAAACTTGCCGCCTTCTTTTAACTCATCTAATTTTTTCTGTAGAAATTTTTCAGCATTGTTAGATGGAACTTTAATATTTCTGTAGTGTTGAATCTTATTATTAACATCAGCAAGAATTACAGGGACAGTAGTGTTGTTTTTTAGCACTTCAAGCGTTAAGCTTACACTGTTATCATTATCACCAGGTTCAACAAGTTGTCTTGTTGCCTCAGCCCAAAGTTCAACTTTTTTTCTTTCTTCATTCTTTAATTCGTCAACAAGCGATTTTGTATATATTGAAGATAATGTACCTATTATAATTGTTCCTATAAAGATAATGAGTTTATATCTCCTCTTGTGAGTGTAATGTTGCATTCGAAAATAAATTGATTTGCTACGAGTAATACAACGCACGAGATATAAGTTTTATTGTTTGTGGACTTTTAATAATGATATAAATAGAAATTGATTTACAAAAAAAATTACTGAGAACAATATTTAATGATCATTCTGGTAATTTCATCTTTATGTGCGGGTTTAGTTATAAAGTCATCCATTCCGGCTTTAAAGGCCATTTGTCTCTGGGAATCATCGTTGTTAGCCGTCATTGCAATAATTGGACAACTCTCATCATAACATTTTAATTCCTTGGTGGCATCAAAGCCATCTAGTTCAGGCATTAATAAATCCATAAAAATGATATGATACTTATTGGTTTTAAATTTTTGAATAGCTTCTTTTCCGTTGTTTGCAAGGTCAATATCGTAACCGACCTTTTTAAATAAGTTTTGCGCTACTTTTTGATTAAATAAGTTATCCTCGGCAACAAGAATTTTGATGTTATTAGGTACAACTTTTCCAATTGTGTTTACCGGATTTTTCACAGAGCTGAAATGCTTAAGCAATAAGTTTTGTAATGTTGATAAACTTACGGGTTTTCTTAGGTAGGCATCCGCTCCTAGTTTTTTGCCCAAATTGTTATTCATTAATTCATAATCAGAACTTTGTAGTAGTATTAAGAAATTTTTATAAAGGTTATGGCTATAAAGTTGTTGTAAAAAGTCAATTCCATTAAAATCAGGTCTTTGGTCAATAATAATTAATTGTATGTTGTTCCTTTCGCTCAACATTTGTATGGTTTCCTGTGAAGGAGCCATTGTTTTATAATTAATACCCAGAGCCATAATGTTTTTAATAATGTTTTGTACAAAAATGGCTTCGTCCGTAATGATTAATGCATTAATTTGAGTGTATGATAATATATATGAATAGTCTAAGTTTTTTACTTTTTGTTTATTGTTGTATGGTATCGTAAAGGTAAATTCAGCTCTTGGATATTCAGGATTTGTTGAAATGGATGATGGGCTGTCTGCCCAAATTTCACCACCCATTAATTTCACTAGATTTTTAGAAATGGAAGTTCCCAACCCGGTTCCGCCAAATTTGCGAGTTGTACTTTCATCTTCCTGAGAGAAAGAATTAAAAATGATTTTTAATTTTTCTTTTCTGATTCCAATTCCAGTGTCTGAAATTTTAAACAGTAACGCACTGCCTCCATTTATAGTTTTAGATTCTGAAATATGAAGGTGAACTTTTCCATAAGGAGTAAATTTTATTGCATTACCCAATAGATTATTAAGTATTTGCCTAAGGCGGAGCGGATCAGTTGAAAAATGATCTGGTAATGTAATGTCTGTACTCCAACTTAAATCAATTGATCGTTCTTTTGAGAGATTACTAAAGTCATCGAGTGATTGCTTTATTTCTTTTTCAAGATTAACAGGAATGGATTCTATTTCAAGTTTACCTGCTTCAATTTTCGAAAAATCTAAAATGTCATTTATCAGCGCAAGTAAAGTATCTGCAGAACGCTTTACAACGTTAAGCATATCTTTATCTGTGTTGTTAATTGTAGTTGACGTTAAAATCATATCCGTCATTCCAATAATAGCATTCAATGGAGTTCGGAGTTCGTGACTTATATTGGCGATGAAACGGGTTTGTGCTGATTGATTGTGCTCCTGTACTGTAGGTTGAAGTTCAAATGGTGTTAATTCAACAAATTGAAGTATGTAATACTTATTGTTCTGATTGAAAAACGGAATCCGATCTTTTAATACAACCTGTTTGTTTTGAGTGGCGTCATTGAATATATATTTTTTAGTAGACTCAGATATGTCTGATCTAACCAGAGTTCTTTTCTTTTCAAATAAAACCTTCTCCGAAGCTTCTCGGTCAAGGAGTATATCTTCGTCTTCGTACTCAAATAATTTTAATGCAAACCTATTTACCAACTGTATTTTATTCTCAGAATCCACAAGAACAATTCCTACTGGTGTATAATACAAAATTTTTCGAAGGGAATCTTCTGATTGGGATAGGCGTTCCTGACTTAGTTTGTTTTTAGATATGTATTGGTAAAAAACATAAACTATCATTAAAATGATAGCGAAACTTATAAAAGCTACTATAAAGGAATTTTTAATTATAGCGTTAGTTATCGGTTTAATAGGCATCGAAAATGCCATATAGATTGTTTGGTCTGGGCTTAGTTTTTTTTGTTTAAAAACCGTTAACGTTTTAGTATTTACGTTATTGATTTTTATAGGATGTATAGCGTATAGAGTAGTTGAGTCGCTTATAAAATTAATTTCTGATGTAGGAATGTAAGTTATTTTTTTATTTGTTGAAAATAATAAATTGAAATGATGGTCCGTGATCCATTGAAATTGATGGCCTTGTATGTTAAATCCTTTAAATGTTTTATTGAAGTATTGATTTAAATCAAAATCGAAAATCAAATAACCATATATGTGTGTGCTATTGTAAAGAGGTTGATTAATAATAAAACTATTCGCATCCGTGTCAATACCAATATCGCGCTTAAAATTTTCTTTTCTTTTTGTTTTGCTGAATTTAGTGATGGTTGATTGATTGGCTCCTTTTAATATACTGTAAGAATTACCTTTTACATCAATTACAGTGAGTTTATTTAATAGGGAGTAATATCGGTTATATATAAGCTCAATGCGTTCCTTGGTTATTTTTGATTCAAGATCTAAATCGAAAAGTTTTCCCAGATCTTTTTCCTGAAATAACAGTGTTGAATTTGACTCTATTTCAGCAATAAAATTCTTACTTTCCTTATGACAGGAGTTGATCTGTTTTTCTAAAATAGTTTTTTGCGTGTCTATTTGCCATAAATAGGTATCTCTGAAATAGTAAATGTTGCAAATAATTAAAAATGCAATGCAGGATATTACAATGGCAAGCGGCTTTTTCATAATAAGTTAGATACGAAAAAAAGAATAAAAGGTTTTATCTGTACTTTTCTTGCTTTGTTTCATAAATACTTAAATAGCTCTGGTATCTCTGTAATGAAATTTCTTCTTCCTCAATAGCCTTTTTTACAGCACATCCTGGTTCATGAATGTGTGTGCAATTACTATATTGACAATTGTGAGAGTGTTTAAAGATTTCTTTGAAGTAGTGATAGATTTCATCTTTATCTATGTTAATTAATCCATAGCCTCTTATTCCAGGAGTGTCAATAATGTACCCTCCAAAATTGAGTTCGTGCATTTCTGCAAATGTTGTGGTGTGTTTTCCACTTTGATGAATATCTGAAATTTCTGCAACTTTTAAATTTAATCCAGGCTGTATTCTGTTGATAAGTGTTGATTTACCAACTCCGGAATGTCCGGAAATTACACTAACCTTATCTTTTAGCAATTCAACAATGATACTTAAGTCGTCATGCATTTTTGCAGAAATGGTATATGTTTCGTACCCTATTTTTTCATAAATAGCCCTCAGGTTATCCAGAGTTGCTAGATGCTTTGCGTCGTATCTGTCTACTTTATTGAAAATTATTTTTACAGGAATGTTATAAGCTTCAGCTGATGCTAAAAATCGGTCAATAAAAACATTTGTTGTAATTGGGTAGTTAACTGTAACTAACAATAATGCCTGATCGATATTTGATGCAATAATATGTGATTGTTTGGATAGGTTGGATGCTTTTCTGATAATATAATTTTTTCGTTCCTTTATTTCAGAAATAACACCCATATTATCAGTTTCATCTAAAGTAAAGGTAACGTTGTCTCCTACTGCAATAGGGTTTGTGCTTTTAATATCATCGAGTCGTAACTTGCCTTTTATTGTACAATTAATCAACTCTCCCTCCGAAGTTCTTACTAAATATCTACTGCCGGTTGACCTATATACGATACCTGTTTTCAATGTGTAATTATTTAATGATGTTATTGTGTTGCTTTAAAGTGTAAAAATGATAAAAATTACTGATAGTTATAAAGCTAAACGCTTAAAAGTTTGTAAAATGTTTTGAATTTATTTAAATAGCTTTTAACTTTGACTAACCGGTCAGTCGTAAAACATGTAGAATGTCACCCAGAACAGAAGAACAATTAATAAAACATAAAGCAGAAAAACGTAAGGTTATAACTCAGGCTGCAATGAAGTTGTTTTCAGAAGACGGTTTTCAATCTACTTCAATTTCAAGCATTGCAAAGGAAGCTGGAGTTTCAAAAGGATTAATATATACTTATTTTGAGAGTAAAGAGGAGTTGCTAAGGTTTCTGATAATGGATACAATAGATGAAATGTTTGGAATAGCTAAAGTAACTTTAGGAATACACCCCAAAGATGAATCATTTGTAAAGATGATTACTGAATACTTTAGCTGGGTGCAAACAAACAGGTTGTTTTTGCGAATTTACTTCGGAATATTAATGCAGCCCAGTGTAATGAAGTTATTTCAAAAAGAGATTATGACCAAAGCTTATCCTGTATTTGAAATTATGGCGGTATACTTTAAAAACAAAGGTTATAGTGATCCTCTTACTGAAACTCGGTTTTTCATTTCTGTTTTAGATGGTATCTATATGAATTATATAATGGATTTTGAAAATTATCCACTAGAACAGGCAAAGTCTCGAATTTTAAATATGTATTTAAAATAAAATATTATAAGCCTAGTGATTATGAAATTCTTTAAGGTTGTTAAAATTACTCTTCTAACTATATTTATATTTTCTGCATTAAGCATTTCTGCTCAAATTACAGCCAAGGATATAATAGATCAGGCCAATGAGTTGTTAAGAGGAAAAACAAGTTATTCTGAAATGGAAATGAAAGTTACTCGGGCAAAATGGGAACGAACTTTAAAATTTAAAGCCTGGTCAAAAGGAACGGATTATTCTTTAATATTAATAACATATCCTGCAAAAGAAAAAGGACAGGTTTTCTTGAAACGACAGAAAGAAATGTGGAATTATATTCCTGATATTGATAAAATGATAAAAATTCCACCCAGTATGATGATGCAGTCGTGGATGGGGTCGGATATGACAAATGATGATTTGGTAAAAGGTGCATCAATAGTTGAAGATTATTCTCATCAAATTATAAAAGAAGAAAACCTTGAAGGATACGATTGTTATGTAATTGAATTAATTCCAAATGAAGATGCGGTGGTTGTATGGGGTAAAATTGTTTCGTGGGTGACAAAAAAAGGATATATGACTTTACGAAATGAATACTACGATGAGGATGGGTTTTTAATAAATACAGAAACGCTTTGTAAAATTAAGCAAGTAGGAGATCGTTTAATGCCTACTTATTTTGAAATTGTACCAGAGGAAAAGAAAGCGCAAAAAACTACGATGGAATTCACCAATGTAAAGTTTGATATGCCTATCAATGATAGTTTTTTCTCTATTCAAAATATGAAAAGGATAAAGTGATGTAATATGTTTGTTACTCAAAATGGCTTACAATGAAGTTGATAGTTATTGCATGGCGAAATCTGTGGCGAAATAAAAGAAGAACACTAATTACTGTTTCTTCCATATTTTTTGGAGTGATATTGTGTTCTTTGATGGGGTCAATGCAAGAAGGATCCTATAATAATATGATAGAAAATGTAGTTAACTTTTACTCTGGTTATATTCAAATTCACAATGAGGATTATTGGGAAGATAAGAATATTAATAATTCTTTTTTAGAAAATGATTCATTGGAAAAGGTAATTACAAATCAGGAGAATGTTGAGTATATTTTACCACGTCTTGAAAGTTTTGCTTTAGTATCCAGTGGCGAACTGACCAAGGGGGCTATGGTAATGGGGGTTGATCCTGAAAAGGAAGATCATTTAACATCAATTGGCAAAAAGATTATTGCAGGACAGTATTTAAAGCAAAAGGATGATGGTGTTTTACTTGGATTTAAATTGGCTGAGAAGCTAAAAATTGAAGTGGGAGATACGATTGTATTGCTTGGACAAGGTTATCATGGAGTTACAGCAGCTGGTAAATATCCTGTTCGAGGTTTATTTAAATCTTCCAATCCAAATTTGAATAGGAGACTAATATATTTTGAGATTAGTAATGCACAGCGTTTTTATGGAGGAAACAAGATTTTAACCTCCTATGTAGTAATGGTGAAAGACAATAATGTTGCTAAAACCTTATTACCAATATTAAAAGACAAAGTTAAATCTCCATATAATGTAAAAAGTTGGGATGAAATGTTTCCTGTTCTTTTACAGCAGATAGAAAGTGATAAATCTTCAGCAATGGTAATGAAAGCGATTCTTTACATTGTCATCATGTTCGGAATTTTTGGTACAGTAATGATGATGATCTCTGAGCGAAAACGAGAATTTGGTGTTATGATGGCTGTTGGAATGCAAAAGTTCAAATTGGCAATTACAGTTTTGATAGAAACTTTGTTTATGGGATTTATGGGTGTAGTATTGGGGTTTTTAGGGAGCATGCCTGTGGTAGGTTACTTTTATTATCATCCAATCCCTTTAACCGGCAAAGTTGCAGAATGGATGAGTGATCTAGGTTTTGAACCATTTATGTTCTTTGCCTGGGATGCACAGGTGTTTGTTAATCAGATGTTAGTGGTGTTTTTTATTACTATTGTGATATCTGTATTTCCATTTGTTAGAATAGTCAAAATGAGTGGTATTAATGCACTTAAAGGATAAGCTATGATGATATTAAAAATAGCATGGCGAAATATTTGGCGTAACCCTGTTCGGAGTTGGATTGTTATTGGAGCATTAATTGTTGGGATGTATGCAGGAGTTTTTTCTACTACTTTTATGTATGGGTGGATGATGCAACGACTAAGAGCAGGAATTGAAACAGAAACTTCGCATATTCAAATACACAATCCTGGATTTAGGTTGGCTGAAGATATAAATCAATATTTTAATGGAGAACAATTAATTGATGATGTTGAAAATTTGCCAGGTATTAAATTTGCCTCAGGTAGGATTATTGTTTCTGCAATGGCAGCTTCCGCTGAAAAAGCAACTGGGATTCAAATAATCGGAGTTGATGCGGTTAAGGACTCTATGGTTGTTGATGTTTCAAAGAAAATAATTGAAGGAAAGTGGTTTGATGGAATAAAACGAAATCCTGTGGTAATTGGGAATAAATTGGCAGAACAATTAAAGTTAAAGTTGCGCTCCAAAATTATATTGCGCTTTCAGAATAGTAAAGGTGATTTTACGGGAGGTGCTTTTCGCGTTGCAGGAATATTTAAAACCAACAACACAGGTTACGATGAAGGTAATTTGTTTGTAGAAAAGGATGATCTCTCTAAATTGGTTGATTTACCAGAAGGAACAATTCATGAAGTGGTTATCAGATGTACTGATCCAACTATTGTTGATGATGTTAAAAGTCAGGTAGATGTTTTAGCACAAGATCTTCAGGTAGAATCTTGGAAGGAAATATCGCCGGAATTGGGTTATTTAACAGAAACGATGAATGCTTACATGTATGTTTTTGTGGCTATTATATTGTTGGCTTTAGGGTTTAGTATTGTTAACACAATGTTGATGGTAGTTATGGAACGGGTACATGAATTAGGAATGTTAATGGCAGTAGGAATGAGCAGTAAACAAATATTTTCTATGATAGTATTTGAAACTCTGTTTTTGTCATTATTTGGTGGTTTTATAGGTATTTCTATAGGAGTTTTAACAACGAGGTTAACGGCTCAGTCTGGAATTGATTTATCCATGTGGGCAGAGGGACTTTCAGAAATGGGGTATGCTAGTATTATTTATCCAGAATATAATTTGCAAATGATATTATCTGTTTCTGGATTAGTTATTGTTACCGGAATTATATCTGCCATTTATCCTGCTTGGAAGGCTCTGAAACTGCACCCTTCGCAAGCACTTCAATCGGTTTAAATATAAATGATTTGTTATGGCTATTATTGAAATAAAAAATTTAGAGAAAATATATAACCCTAAACATATACCTGTTAAAGCTTTAAATGGAGTTGACTTAAGCTTTGAAGCAGGTGAATTTACAGCTTTGGTTGCACCTTCTGGAGCAGGTAAAACTACATTCTTGAATATGTTGGGAGGATTAGATGAGCCAACAAATGGTACAATAGAAATTAATGGAATTAGAATAGATAATTTATCTGCCTCAGAAAAAACAAAGTTCAGGTTAAATAATATTGGATTTGTATTTCAGGCCTATAACTTAATTCCTGTATTAACTGCAGCTGAAAATATAGAATTTATTATGGAATTGCAGGGAGTAAGTAAAAAGCAACGGGCACAACGAAGTCAGGAACTTTTAGAGGCAGTGGGTATTTCTGATAAAGCAAATATTCGCCCTATGCAGTTAAGTGGAGGACAGCAACAACGAGTAGCAGTAGCAAGAGCATTGGCATCTAAACCTAAGTTTGTATTAGCAGATGAACCAACAGCAAACCTGGATTCAAAGTCAACAGAGAATTTGTTAGATATTATGCTGCAATTAAATAAAAAGGAAAATATTACTTTTATTTTTGCTACACACGATGCTCGTGTGGTTAAAAAAGCAAGGAGAGTTATTACATTTGAGGATGGAAAAGTAATTAAAGATGAGGGTTTTGAATAAGCACTTTAGTGTATTCGTATTATTAATAGTAACCATTAGTGGTAATGTTTATTCTCAGGAAGAATTGGATTTTTCAGGTTATGTTTCATTGATGCCATCCTTGAATTATAATAATCAATCTAATGAAACTGTATTTGATAATTTGATTCATAATAGGATTAACTTGAGTTATCAGATTAATCAAAAGTTTAATTCGAAGATAAGTTTTCGGAATAGAATGTTTTGGGGAGAAACAATAAGGTCGATGCCCACCTTTAAATATATTATTTCAAATGATCCTGGATGGCTCGATATGAGTTTTAACTGGGAGTCGCGAAGTAATTATCTGTTAAATACCAATGTCGATAGATTATGGTTGGAGTATATAAGTGGCAATTTCCAGTTAAAACTTGGTAGACAACGAGTCAATTGGAGTAAAACGATGGTATGGAATCCAAATGATATTTTTAATTCTTATTCCTATTTTGATTTTGATTATCCAGAACGTCCAGGTATGGATGGTGTTAGGATGCAATATTATACTGGAGTTGCATCAAGTATCGAAGCTGTTGCTAAAATCAATAGCAATAATGATATAACAGCAGCAGTCATGTATGCCACAACAATAAAGGGATATGATGTGCAGTTAATAGTAGGAGAGTTAGAGCAGAATGATTGGGTGTTTGGAGGCGGTTATAGTGGGAGTTTGTTTAAAGCAGGGTTTTATGGTGAAATATCTTATTTAATGAATATGGATAATCAGGATGATGATATATTGTTGGCTTCAATTGGAGCAAACTATATGTTCAAAAATTCATTGATGTTTTCAACTGAGTATTTGTATTCAGACAATCAGAACGCTCAAAGTTTGGCCTATAATTCTTTGTTTTATACACAATCATCAGTGAAAAATCTTAGCATAGATGAAAATTCTTACGTTTTGTCGTTGTCATGGCCTGTCAATCCTCTGCTAAATGTTTCGATGGCCTATATAGGTTTTGGTTTTCCTGTATTCAAAAACTATTATGTTGGTCCAACTATTGACTATTCTATATCAGATAACTTAAATTTTTCTCTAGTTTCACAATATTTTTCTTTTACTAATGATAATAAATCAATGGCAGCCTATCTGCGATTAAAATGGAATTTTTAGTTAAGTAGAATACATTTATTTTTAGTTTACTTTTTAATTTAACTCACTTGTCAATTTCTTACATATGGTTTAAATCCCTTGCGTGACAAGTGACATAAGCCTATGTCACGCATTTGTCACGTTAAATATATCATAACTACGTTTTAAAATACTTAATATTGTTATAGTTAAATCAATAGTTAGATATGTTTATGATGATTCTAAAAATAATATGTAGAGTAATGTTTTTTATCGTTTTCATTTTTTTAGGAGCATATTTTGTAGAATTTGTGATTTCTGCGAGTTATAAGTTTATGTTAACACGTTATGCATTACCTAAGGTAGAATTTGATATTACATTGCTATCTTTTTTTATAAGTGCACTATTCTTATCATTCTTGTCTATAATTTCTAATTACTGGAAAGTTTCAAGTCTAGCAAAAATTTAACATTGCCGCTTTGGGTGATATTGAAGTTGTTTTTGTACGCATGTGAACAAAAAATTATATTTCACCATCATACTCCTATTTCTTCTTATTTAATCCTTTTCTCTTTGAATAAATGTACGTTATCGTACGCCGTCTTTTCAATACTGAACACTTTAATTTTGATTTTATTTAGTTAAATGCTTGTAGTTTAGGGTTATGTGTATTTTGGAACAGCACTTGTAATAATGGGACCTGTCAATATATTATTAACCTTAAATTCTAAATAGGTGGGAAAAAGTGTAATAAAAGTCAACTCTTTACATAAATCCTATGTTACAGGTTCCAATTCTCTTCATGTACTTAAAGGGATTAATGTAAATGTAGCAGAAGGAGAGATGGTGTCTATAATGGGATCATCAGGATCCGGAAAATCTACTCTATTAAATATTTTAGGTATCCTTGATAATTATGATCGTGGAGGATATTATTTAAATGATATTTTAATTCAGAAGATGAATGAAAAAAAGGCAGCTCAATTTCGAAATCAATACATCGGTTTTATTTTTCAGTCTTTTAATTTAATTTCATTCAAGAACGCTGTAGAAAACGTAGCCTTGCCTCTTTATTATCAGAAGGTAAGTCGCAAGAAACGCAATGTTATTGCAATGGAATATCTGGATAGATTAGGATTAAAAGAATGGGCAAACCATATGCCTAATGAGCTTTCAGGTGGTCAAAAACAAAGAATTGCAATTGCAAGAGCATTAATATCGAAACCCAAAATTATTTTGGCTGATGAGCCTACTGGAGCGTTAGATACAAAAACTTCATACGAAGTAATGGATATCTTACAGGAAGTCAATAAGAGTGGAATTACTGTGGTTATTGTAACACATGAACATGATATTGCTGAAAAAACCCATAGAGTGATACACCTTAAGGATGGATTAATAGAACGAGAGCAACATCATAATCAGTTTAGTTATGCTTGATCTAAGTAATTGGCAAGAAATATTTAGCACGATGAAAAAGAATAAATTACGTTCTTTTTTAACTGGCTTTAGCGTGTTCTGGGGTATTTTTATTCTTGTTATTCTGTTAGGTGCAGGTAAAGGATTAGAAAGAGGTGTTTTGTATAATTTTAGCGACGCTACCAATAGTGCATTTTTTTGGGGCGGTCAAACTTCAATTGCATATGATGGATTAAATGTTGGAAGAAGGATTGAGCTTAAACCGGAAGATCTGGAATTAATACAAAAGAAATTACCTCAAATTGAAAATCTGACAGGTAGAATCGGAATGTGGGGGTCCTTGATTAATTATAAGGAAGAATATGGTACTTTTCAGGTAATGGGTGTTGCAACAGGCTATTTGAATATTGAAGCAGTGCGACTTGTGGAAGGAAGGCTCTTAAACGAACGAGACATTAAGCAAGCCCGTAAGGTTGCAATTATAGGGATGAGGGCAAAAGAAAGACTATGTAAAGATGAAAGCCCTGTAGGCCAGTATATGAAAATTCGTGGTATTCCCCACAAGATAGTTGGAGTATTTGATGATGTGCACCCTGGAGAAACAGAAAGATTTTATATACCTATATCGGTTACGCAAAAAGTTTTTGGTAGACAGCAAAATGTTGGAAGTATTGCTTTTACTGCAGGCACAGAAGACCTGGATGAGAGTAAAGCCATTTTTGAAGAAGTGAAAGAAATATTGGCTAAAAAATATAGGTTTGATGTTAAAGATAACAGGGCTCTTGGTGGTTACAACGTGTTGGAAAATTTTCAGGAAACCAAAGCTATTTTTACCGGAATAAGCATTTTTGTTGGTATTATCGGAATATTTACCATAATAGCTGGTATTGTAGGAGTTAGCAATATTATGATTATTGTTGTAAAGGAGCGAACTAAGGAAATAGGAATTAGAAAAGCCATTGGCGCATCTCCTGGTTCTGTTGTAAGTTTAATTTTACAAGAAGCTATTATTATAACAGCAGTTGCGGGTTTCTTAGGCCTTTTAGTTGGAGTTGGATTACTCGAACTTATATCTACAGGGTTGCCAGCTTCTGATTTTTTTAGAAATCCCGGTGTAGATTTTAATGTAGCTATTAGTGCTGCCAGTTTAATAGTATTTGCTGGTGCGTTAGCTGGATATATTCCTGCCAAAAGAGCTGCTAGTATTAAACCTATTGTTGCATTGCGCGACGAATAAATATATTCGACATGTTTGATTTAGATAAATGGCAAGAAATATTTTACACCTTAAAGAAAAATAAGTTAAGAACCATAATGACTGGTTTTGGTGTTTTTTGGGGGATTTTCATGCTTATGATCATGATGGGAGCTGGTAAAGGACTGGAAAATGGGGTATATGCAAATATGGGTGATTTTGCTACTAATAGCATGTTTATTTGGACGCAACCCACATCCAAACCATATAAAGGTTTTCCTAGAAACAGGAGATTCTATTTTAAGTATGAAGACAAACAAGCAATGCATGACAATATTAGAGGAATTGATGTTATTGCACCAAGAATACAAGGTGGAGGACACAATCAATCTTTAACAGTGAGTCGTGGTTTAGTTGAAGGTGCTTATGAAGTGTCAGGAGTTGTACCCGAAGAAAATAAGATTGATCCTGTTACCATAAAATATGGTAGATATATAAATAAAATGGATCTGAAAAATACCCGAAAAGTAGCAATTATAGGAAAAACTGTTTACGACGAGTTATTTGGTAAAGATGAGGATCCCTTAAATAAATACATCAAAATAGGAGAACTTTATTTTCAGGTAATTGGAACTTATGAATCAAAGCACTCTGGACGTTGGGGTGAACAGCATAATTCAATGGTTTTTATTCCATTCTCAACATGTCAGGTTGTTTATAACTATAATAATATTGTTGGATATTTTTCCATAACAGCAAAACCAGAATATGATATTATTAAAATAGAAAAAGAGGTTAAAAAGTTATTAGCTAAAAGGCATGATATTCACCCAGAAGATGAAGGAGCATTTGGGTCTAATAATGTGGGTGAAGAATTTAAAAAAATGAGTGGTCTTTTTCTAGGTATAAATGCTCTGGTATGGTTTGTTGGTATTGGAACATTGATGGCAGGAATAATCGGAATAAGTAACATCATGCTCATTATAATAAAAGAACGAACTCAGGAAATAGGGATTAAAAGAGCTATTGGGGCCTCTCCTTTAAATATTGTGTCCACTGTAATTACAGAATCTGTGTTTTTAACAGGTGTCGCAGGTTTTATAGGAATGTTTGTTGGAATATTAATCGTTGAATTAGTAAGTCAGGCTATAGGTTCTAACGCTGCTGAAAGCTCAGGATTTCTAAACCCTCAAGTTAATTTTTATGTAGCACTGTCTTCTTTAGGAATATTAATTCTCTCTGGAGTATTTGCAGGGATTATTCCTTCTAAACGAGCAGTATCAATAAAACCGATTGAAGCAATTAGATCAGAAGTATAAATAGAAAATAATAAAGATACAAAAGTCATGAAACGAGTAAGAAACATATTTTTTATTGTAGTGTTCGCAGTAATTTTTGTTGGCGGATTTTACTACCTGTATGATAAATCAAAAGAAAAAGATGTCGTTTTCGAAACTGAATCGGCAGAATATAAGGATATAATAAAGAAAACAGTAGCTACAGGTTCAGTTGTTCCTCGTCAGGAAATTGAAATTAAACCTCAGGAGTCAGGCATTATTACAGAGATTTATGTAGAACCTGGAGATAACTTAAAAAAAGGTGATTTGATTGCCAAAATTCAGATTATTCCTGAAATGGTTCAGGTTAATAATGCAGAAAGTCAATTAGAAAAAGCACAGATCCGATTTAAAAATGCAGAGCTCGAGTTTAATAGAAAGAAAGAATTGTATAAAAGTGGTGTAATTGCAGAGTCTGTTTACCTTGAAGAACAAATGGCTTATGATAATGCAAAAGTTGATTTACAAGCTGCTGATAACAATCTTCAACTTATTAAAGAAGGTGTTACAAAAAAAATGGGTGCTCACACAAATACTATAATCAAAGCTACAATCAACGGAATGGTGCTAGATGTTCCTGTTGAAGTTGGTAACTCTGTAATTAAGAGTAATACTTTTAATGATGGTACAACAGTAGCTATATTGGCAGATATGGGTGAAATGATTTTTGAAGGAAAAGTAGATGAAACTGAGGTGGGTAAAATTAAGGAAGGAATGGATCTGGTTTTGTCCATTGGAGCAATCGAAAATGAAAAATTTGATGCAAAATTAGAGTATATTTCGCCTAAAGGAGTAGAGGAGAATGGAGCAATTCAGTTTGAAATTAAAGCCGATGTAAACTTAAAAGATGGTCAGTTTATCAGAGCTGGATATAGTGCAAATGCCGATATTGTTTTAGATAAAAGAGACAGTGTTTTAGCAATAAATGAAAAATTACTTCAATTTAGTAATGATACAGCATTTATTGAAGTGGAGGTTGCTGATCAGATTTTTGAAAAGAAACATATTGAGACTGGGCTTTCAGATGGAATTCAGATTGAAGTTAAGCAAGGATTGACTAAGGATGATAAAATAAAAGTTCCACAATCTTAATGATAATTAGTTAATTTAATGCGGAAATAATAATGCTTAATAAAATCAAAATGTTACGAAAAAATATTTCAATTATTTTATGTCTTTTAAGTTTCTGTTTTATTAGAGTAAATGCACAGGAGATATGGAGCCTTGAGAAATGTATCAATTATGCATTCGAAAATAATATCAGCATAAAAAGGCAAGAGATTAATACCCAATTATATAAAAGTCAGTTAGAGCAAAGTAAATTAAATCGTTTGCCAGATTTAAATGCTCAAAGTTCATATGGGTATAGTTTTGGATTTACATGGCTTCAGGAGCAAGGTCAGAATGTAGATGTAAATACGCGTTCTTTAAGTATGGGAATTGGGACTAGTGTAAATGTGTTTCAGGGGTTTAATAATAGTAATACTATAAAAAGAAATCGTTTTGATTTAATGGCAGCAGTTGCACAAACAGATAAAATGCGCAATGATATTGCGTTGCAAATTACAGGCCAGTATTTACAAATATTATTTAATAAGGAGTTATTAAATGTGGCAAATGAACAATTCGATGTAACAAATCAACAGGTTGAAAGAACAAAAAAGATGGTAGATGCTGGTAGTCAGGCTAAGGGTAGCTTTCTTGAAATGAAATCACAGGCTGCAAAAGAAGCATTGAACGTTACACTTCAGAAGAATAATTTGGCATTAAGTCTGTTGGACTTAGCTCAACTGCTTGATTTAGATGATGTGGAAGGATTTGATGTGGTTTTGCCTAGCATTCCGGAGGTTAATGATGTTGCTTTAAATAAGGCCAATGATGTATTTGATGCGGCATTGAATATTATGCCCCAGATAAAAAGTGCAGATTATAAACTTGAAAGTTCAAAGTTAGATGTGGATGTTGCAAAGAGTGGTTATTATCCAAGCTTATCGTTAAATGGTCAATGGGGAGCAAGGGCAAGTTGGTTGTTAGATGATCCATCTGGTGTAAATAGGTCATTAAGTGATCAAATAAATACCACTAAAAACACCTATATAGGGGCTTCCTTAAGAATTCCAATTTTTAATAAATTTCAAACTCGAAATAGTGTAAAGAATGCTAAGGTTAGAGTTTTAGATGCTCAATATTCATTAGATCAGGAGAAATTAGCTTTACAAAAAGATATTCAACAGGCTTATGCAGATGCATTGGCTGCATTTAATCAATATTTGTCAAGTTTTGAAGCTGTTGAGTCTTATAAAGAATCTTTTAGATATACGGAACAAAAGTTTAATGTAGGCCTTGTTAATTCTGTTGATTACAATGTTGCAAAAACTGATTATACAAGAGCTCAGTCAGATTTACTGCAAGCAAAATACTCTTATATACTTCGTATTAAAATACTCGACTTTTATAAAGGAATACCAATAGCTCTATAGTTTGATAGAAAGTGAAAAGCCCGTTTTTCAAATTTTGAAAACGGGCTTTTTCGTATAAACAATTATAAAAATAGTAAAGTGTCTAAATTATTTCTTCCATTTAATACTACATCCAATAGCTTTGGTTGAATTCACAGCAACATCTTTGTTGTCAACAATACTAGAGATTGCATTTTCTACAAATTTTTCTTTAACAGCTTCACTATCCTGGTAGTTGTCATCAATGGCTCCAACATATTTTACCACAAGTTTTGACCCTTCTTTTTGTAAAAGAAAAACATGCGGAGTTCTTGTTGCTCCATAAGTTTTAGCTATTTCTTGCGTTTCATCAAGTAAATATGGAAAAGTAAACCCTTTATCATTGGCTCTTTCTTTCATCTTTTCAAAAGAGTCTGATGGATAGGCAACAGGGTCATTCGGATTAATAGCAATTACAGGGTATCCTTTCTGTTTGAACTTTTTATCAAGGGCAATAATTCTATCTTCGTAAGCTACAGCATAAGGACAATGATTACATGTAAAAATGACAATGAAACCTTTAGCCGAATCAAAATCTTTTAATGAAACAAAAGAGTCATCAATATTTTTAAGTTTAAAATCAATTGCTACATCACCAGGCGAATAACCTTGTGCCCATGCCGAAATACTTAATACAATTGCAAATAATAATACAGCTGCTTTTTTCATATGTTTTGATTTTGAAATGTTGAATAAATGCGTTTGTTATAATTTATTATTGATATTTTCTGTAAGTTCCTCGTATGAAACTTGTCCCTCAAAAAAGTTTCTTTGATTTTTTTTGTATATGATGGTGGCAGGAATAGCTCCTGACCATTCTTTATTAATATCATTAATCCAAAAATTACTATTGGGGTCGTTTAATAATAATACCTCTTCATCAATTACGTTTTCTTTTATAAAAGGAATCAGCTTGCTTTCTTTATATTTTGCAAAATCCAGACTTACGAAAATGAATTTTACAGGTTTATGACGCATATCTTGAGCCACTGTCATAAAATGAGGTAATTCTTCGATACATGGTTTACACCAGGTTGCCCAAAAATTAATAACATATACTGTATCTGATTGATTATTTAAATAAGGTTTAAACTGCTTGTAGTTAACTTCTTTTACACTTTGAGCTTTAATAGCATATGATGAAAAAAGTATTAAAGCAGCTATAATTATCTTTACTTTCATTGGTAATATTTTTGAAGTCGCTTATATATCTGTGTCGTATTCCAAAAGAACATATATAAAAGGAGTAAGTTCAAATTTAATCAGATCAAAAGAGAAATAACTCCTATAAAAATATACGGATTTATACTAAAATATCCTATCTGCAAAATATATTATTTGCAGATATCACTTGAAAATCAAATAGATCTACTCGCATTTAGTATTTATTACAAACAGAAATTCAACAGCCATCTTGATTTGTGTAATGTGCAGGTGTTTCGGAATCGGAGTTCTATGTATTCGTTTCATTTACAGTGAATGTGCAAATACCTTTATCATGTAAATATGATTTTTTGTTCATTAAAATTTAATAAGATGGTACTTTTAGTTTATATGTTATTTAGAGTTCTTTTATCAGACAACGCGATGAATATGAAGATAAAAGAATTAAATGCCTCTTCATTATATGTTTCTGAATGGGTATGTGTAAAAGATGATAATGGTATTGCATTGCATGAAAGGTGGGTTAAAGTTAATGACTCATTAACAGTAAGAGAACGCAAAGGGGTTATGATTGTAGATGGTTCAATGGATGAGGTTGTTTTATTCTTAAATAATCCCAAATCGGTGAAGCTGTGGATGAAAGGAATTAAAGAAATTAAACTTATTGTTCATAATGATGAGGAATTGTTATACCTTGTTATTAATCTACCCTGGCCATTTTCAGATAGAGATTTGGTTGCCAAATATTCTTTGATAAAAATGGGGCCTGATAATTGTGAGATACGAATGTGTAGTAATAACTACAGAGGCATTGAATCTGATAAAAATATTAGAATTAGAGATTATAATGCATCATGGAAGTTGACTAAATTAGAAGGTGGAAAAGTTAAAATAGAGTTTCAGGTTTTTTCTGCAGAGCCACCGTTATTTCCTCAATGGATTCAAGAACCGGTATTGAAAAAGGTCTTTTATAAGAATTTAGTACGGTTGAAAGATCAATTAACAAGTGATTCATAAATTATCAGTCTGTCTATTAATGTAAAGATTGACTATGCCTTATCTAAAACAGTAAAATATTATGAAAACAAAATTTGCCATAGTAACAGGAGGCACGAGTGGTTTAGGTAGAGCTTATGCAAAATACTTAGCCAAAAGTGGATGGAATTTATTAATTACTGGACGTAGGGGAAAAATACTTCAGCAATTAAAAAAAGAGTTAGAACGAGAATGCAATGTTAAAGTACAAATATGCATTACGGATTTTAATAATCAAACTCAGTTTGATCATTTGTTGGATACCATAAGAAACTGTTCTCAGATTGATTTGTTAGTTAATAATGCAGGTTATGGTAGTCGTGATGGTTTTTTTGAAGAGGATTATGAAAATCAGATAAATATGTTAAATGTTTTGGTTTCTGCAGCAACCAAGATTGTGCACGAAGTAGTTCCTAAAATGCTTAAAGTAAATAAAGGATCAATTATAAATGTGGCATCTATGTCGGCATTTATTCCTGCACCATTAAATTATTTTTACTGTTCATCAAAGGCATTTATGGTTTCTTTTACAGAATGTTTACATATTGATTTTTTGCATTCTAATATTATGGTTCAGGCTTTATGTCCCGGTTTTATTCATACAGAATTTCATTCAAAAATGGGTATTAAAAATAATAAAAAGGGGTTAAAAGAAAAGTTGTTATGGATGAATCCGGAAACTGTTGTAGCGTATAGTATTAAGTCATTAAATAAAAATAATGTGATTTGTATTCCTGGATTTGTAAACAAGTTGGTGTATAAATTAATGAAAATGGCCCCTCGTACTCTAAGCTATAAAATCTTAAACAGACAAATGCCAGAGCATCCTCATCCTGAATATTGTGTAGCTTAATAAGTAGATAATTGTTAAATCAAAGCAGTATGAAACCCAAAGTAACATATGCCATTGTAACTGGAGCAGGAAAGGGGCTTGGTAAAGCAATTGCTCAAGAGTTAGCACGAAGACATAAAAATTTAGTTCTTTTAGCTAAAGAAGGAGAAGGTCTTATTGATTTTGGTCAGTTTCTTACACATATATATGGTGTGAAGGTTCATTGTATTGAGCTAGATTTTCTTCAACCAGAATCATTATCAAGGGTTGCAAAAGAGCTTGAGCATTTGAATATAAATATTTTGGTTAATAATGCTGGTATTGGAGGTTCTATATATTTTGATCAGACGAAGATAGAACAGATAGACTCTATCATACAAGTGAATATTAGAATGTTAGTAATGTTAACCAGATTGTTAGTTTCTAAACTTAAGACTCAAGCCACATCTTATATTTTAAATGTTGCCAGTATGGCATCATGTTGTCCTATAGCCTATAAATCTGTTTATCCTGCATCAAAAGCTTTTGTTTATTCTTTTTCAAAGAGTTTAGCCGAAGAACTTAAATGTTTTGGGATTCATGTTTGTGTTTTACTACCCGGACCAATAAAAACAAATAGTGAAGTAACCCATCGAATTGAAAATCAAGGGTGGTGGGTAAAAGTGGGATTGCTAACTCCTGAAGAATTGGCAAAAATTTCGGTTCGAGCTTTATTGCAAAAAAGAAGAGTTGTAATACCGGGAATTATCAATAAAATTAACTGGTTGTTAATAAAAGTCTTGCCCAAAAGTATTTCCATCCCTGTTATTTCAAATGCAATGAAAAATGAGATTGATAAGGTTGCAGCGTTGTCATATTGTGCTAGTTAAATTTATGGTTGAACATGTATTGAATACAAGTGGAAGCAATAGTTTTATTGTTGGTTAATCCAATTAATGGTTTTTAGAAGTGCTTCCTTTATGGATGTTGGATGATAGTCTAACTGGTTGATCGCTTTTAAATAACTTACAATGTGATTGCTCAAAGCCTTTTTTATAAAATCGTTTGTTACTAAAGGAGGCTTGCCTGTTATGTGAGTTTGCAATAGCATTAATGATGCAATTATTTGCATTATAACTTTTGGGATCTTTATGAGAAAATAAGATTTACCTGAAATACTTTTTATAAATGAAAATAGTTCATTATACGATAGATTGGAACCTCCAAGTATATATTTTTCACCGGCTTTTCCTTTTAAAAAGGCTTTAATATGACCATCAACAATATCATCAACAAATACATAGTTTGCTATCGCTTTTCCATTACCGGGGATAAAATGCCATTTGCCATTTATATAGTTTTCTATCATTGTAGTAATGCTATTACTTCGTCCAATAGGTCCAGGACCAAATATTCTGGTTGGATATACAATAATAGTTTCAAAAAGATTAGAATTGGCTTTTAAAATGATCTGGTCTGCTTCTCTTTTAGATTTCTCATAATCATTGATATAAGATTCCGTATTTTCATTTGATTCAGTGACGAATGTATGGTTTGATGGCCCAAAAGTTCCTGCGGAAGAGGTAAAAACGGCCTTTTTGATACCGCAGTATTTTGCTATATCTATTACTGTTTGTGTTCCTTTAATATTGGTCTCATAAAATATTTGAGGGCTTTTTGCATATAAACTTACATAAGCTGCAGTGTGAAATAATCCCTGGCAGTTTTTCATGGCCTGTATAAGAGATTCCTCATTATTTAAAGAACCTTTAAAAAGTTTTATGTTTGGATGATGTAATATTTTGGTTTTTTCAATACATCTATATAATGCATGAACAATAAACCCCTTTTTTGCGAGGTTTATTGTTAATTTAGATCCGACAAATCCAGTTGCTCCGCTCACAAAAATATGTATCATCTTTTATAGCTCTTATTGTGTTATAGAGGCTGGTGTTTATGGAAAAATAATTTGATGTCTGGATTTCTGTTTATACAGAATATGTCATTTGAAACAGCCATTGTGAAATGAAGAATAAATGCAGTAACAAACGTTCCTGTGTAAATCGATACGATACAAAATGCAATTCCTAGAGGAATAGAGCCTAAAGTTTCAAATTTCCCTTTCGGAATATGTGCTATAACATAAAGTAAGGTGTTAATGCCTATAGCAATCAGCACTCCGTATATTTCAAGACTTGAGAATAGTAATAATCCTCTGAAAAGAGATTCGTAAGCAAGCAAGTAAAGAAACCAACTTGCCAAATTCATAATATATAAGTTAACACTCCAATCGTGGGTTCTGATAATTGGATATAATCTTTGATGACTAGATCTTTGGGATAAAGCGTGGTTAAAGAATATAATTAATGGAACTACAACAATTAATGAAATAATCATTCTATTTAAGGAATACTGAGAAGTGATGTAAAAATTTCCTTGGTTACCGATGAATTTTACTATCATAAACGGCAGTGCACCAAGAAGAAATGCTCCTATAAAACGGCTGTAAATGATTTTTTTAATTTTATCATGGTCAACGGGCCTGTTTAAGATAAAAAAGGATAGAACAAAAATTAAAGCAAAAGCAATTGCGATATAAAAAACGAGATAAGATGTGTTTATTGGTGCCATGACTTTAAAATTTAAAGGTTATGCGTCTCTCTGAATAGCTCAATATTTCGGTGTAGTTTGTTGAAAAATCTGTTTCTTTCTTTTTCACCCACCGAACTGATTAAATTAGATTTAGACATAATCGTTTTGTGAAAATTTGATACCCCATCACAAAACACCTTGCTGTCAGAACACAAGAGTCCGAGTACATTATAAGTGAAGTAGGTATAGCATTTATTGCCAACAGTTACATGTATAGTGTTATCATTAATAACAATTTCGTTTTCGTATAAAATATAAGATCCTTCAATACCTTTAGGTTCTGAATCATAAGGAAATCTAAAACCTAATTCAGCTTCTTTTTTATTATGGATTAACCATTGCTCAAGCTTATCAAGTAATATTTCCAGATCATTCTTAGATTCAAAATAGCCGGAAACCCAATAATATTCAATCTGACGCATTAGAATTCTAAAGGTATCTTCATTCCAAATCTCTATAGTTGGAATTTTAAGAGTCAGTGCAGTAATTAAATTACATCTCTTTTTCATTTCGTCAGAAATCGCTCCAGCTTTAAATTTTTTATTGATTAAGTCCTGAGAATAAAATAAAGTCTTTTCCCAAAAGAAAAATTTAAAGGAAACAATTTCAGGGAATTGTAAATACTGGAATATTGGAGGATCTTTGGCAGCATATACTATTTGTTTATCAGGAGCCTGATTTATCTTTTGAATATTTGATAATATAAAATCTAACCAGGATACACCATTGAATTTACCTGGTTCTACATGAAAAGATTTAAACACAAAGGTGTTATTTTGAGGTAATAGTAGGTCATTCAAAGATACACCAAAGTGTTGTGTGAGAAGAAGCGCTTCTTCGAGAGATAGTTTTTTTTCACCTCGTAATCTTCTGTAGGCACTGTCGTATGAGATGCCCAATTTTTCAGAAACTTCATGAACTAAAGAAAAATTCGAATTTAACTTTTCCTTTATGGTTTCAAAAAATCTTGTTTGTATGTCAGATAAATCAGCCATAAATTAAAGTTACGGCATTATCCAATGTTTTTCAATGGTTATTAATGATGTAATTATGTTTATGACGAAAAATATTCAAGATGGTTAAGAGGCGCTTGTTGTTGATTTGCATAGAGCTATGTTGTATTCTGTTCTGTAGTAGTACTTAGTTAGGAGTCTTGTTGAACATTACAATAATCTACAATAATTAAAAGTATGCCTAATTGATATGATTTTATTCTTTGTAATGGGACATGAAGAGGAACTATTTAAGAGTTTGTTTTATGGTAATTTTAATATGTAGTAGATTTTCTAATGGGTATTGCTATTTAATTTCATTTTAGGAGAGAGATGTAATGCAAACAAAAAACTGTTAAATGGATATTAAACTCACTTCAAACTCACTTCAAATTCACATTAAACTCATAATATATACACTGTCAAATGAATTATATGTGTATTAATTATGATTTTTTTATTAATATATTATTAGAATTATAGTACTGCAACACAGTTTGAAATCAAAGTTATTACCTTCAACTTGTACCAGAGTAGAGTGTCGTTTTTGTATTATGGGGAATAATGCCGTATTGCGTTGTTGTGAAATTTTGCCAGAGAAGCAACGATTGCTACGTTTATATAGTATCTTGTATCAGCTTTAATAATCTTGTAGGATTTTTATAACAGCACTACAATATGTATATATGTATTGATTCTGAAGTATATAAGTTTAAATCCAATAGAACTCATATAGGATAGGTTTCATTACTTCGATTGGAAAATTAGCTACATAGTTTAAATATTTATATTGTATTATATAATTCTTTGAATTCAGAAAACCTTATGGCTTAAAAAACATTATTTTTGTTCCATGACAGACATAAATATTCAAACGTACTATCAAAAATATGAAGCCCTTCCTATTATTGATGTCCGTTCACCAGGAGAATATACCAAAGGACATATTCCCGGGGCATATAGTATCCCTTTATTTGACAATGATGAACGTGCCCACATTGGAACTGTATACAAACAACAAAGTAAGGAAGATGCAATTGAGTTGGGTTATAAGTATGTTACGCCTAAACTACAATGGTATGTTGATGAGGCTTTGAAAGTGGCTCCAGATAAAAAAGTTGTGGTACATTGTTGGAGAGGGGGGATGCGAAGTCATTCGTTTGCAAAACATCTTGAAGAGAATGGTTTTATTGATGTATTGGTAATTGATAAGGGATATAAAAGCTTTAGGAACTTTGTGCTGGAATCGTTTGATATACAAGCTGCATTAAAGGTAGTAGGTGGCTATACCGGCAGCGGAAAAACGTATATTCTTAAGAGCTTGGAAAAGGCGGGTTGTCAGGTAGTGGATTTAGAATCGTTGGCCAATCATAAAGGTTCTGCATTTGGTTCAATAGGAGAGAAAGAACAGCCTTCTGTTGAGCATTTCGAAAATATGTTGTTTGACAAGTGGAGGAAGCTTGATTATAATAAGCCTATTTATATTGAGGACGAAAGTCATAATATAGGTAAGGTAAAACTTCCTATGAATTTGTATACTCAAATTCGAAATGCAGATTTATTTTTTCTTGAAGTTCCGAAAGAGGTAAGAGCAAATGTTTTGGTGAAGGATTATGCAGGATTTAATAATGAGTTGCTAAAAAACGGAATTTTAAATATTTCTAAGAGGTTGGGTGGTTATGTTACAAATTTGGCATTAGAGGCTTTGGATAAGAATGATTATTTCCAGGTGGCAATGTATACTCTAAATTATTACGATAAAAGTTATATGCGAGGCATGTTACGACGCGATAAGAATAAAGTATTTAAAATAGAATTGTCTGATGCAGACCCTGAGGTTAATGCGACTTATATTAAAAATATAGTAGAAGAATATTCGGATAAATAATTAATTGTGATGCAAGATATTAAATTAACTCAATATAGTCATGGAGCGGGTTGTGGCTGCAAAATATCACCAAAGGTTTTAGATTCAATGTTGGTGAGTAATATTAATCCAATTCAAGATCATAATCTTATTGTAGGAAATGATAGCAGAGATGATGCTGCTGTTTATGATATGGGCGACGGAACTGCTGTAATAAGCACTACCGATTTTTTTATGCCCATTGTTGATGATCCATTTAAGTTTGGTCGTATTGCGGCTGCCAATGCAATTAGTGACGTGTACGCAATGGGAGGAAAACCATTAATGGCTATAGCTATTTTGGGCTGGCCTATAAATAAATTAGCGCCTGAAATTGCACAACAGGTTTTAGATGGTGGCAGGGAAACTTGCAAGGATGCAGGTATCTTATTAGCCGGAGGACATAGTATTGATAGTCCTGAACCTATTTTTGGCTTAGCTGTAACCGGAAAGGTTGAGTTAACTAAATTAAAGCAAAATAATACAGCAACAGAAGGCTGCAAACTATATCTAACAAAACCATTAGGAGTAGGGGTTTTAACTACTGCTCAAAAAAAAGGACTATTAGAAGGCGCTCATGAGAATATTGCGCCGGATTCTATGAGTAGATTAAATAGTATTGGAGCTGACATTGCTGATATACCAGGCGTAAAAGCCATGACTGATGTTACTGGCTTTGGTTTGTTGGGACATTTATGCGAATTATGTGAAGGTAGTAACTTAAGTGCTCAAATTAATTACCGTCAAATACCACGTTTTGAAGTTGTGGAGGAATATATTGCGAAAGATTGTATTCCGGGAGGAACACATAGAAACTGGGATAGTTTTGGTCATAAAATAGAGTTAGATGATGAATCATTGAAGCTTTTGTTGTGTGATCCACAAACCAGTGGAGGTCTTCTGATTGCAGTGGAACCAGAACATGCTTCTGAAGTTGAGCTTTTACTGAATAAGAATGAGATTGAAACCTCTTGTTTTGGAGAACTGGTTTCTAAAAAAGATAAACTTGTGGTTGTTAATTAATAACCCGGGTTAAATATAAAAGCGATTTACGTTAACCTGTTTCGGATGGTCTGAATTGATTAAATTTTCTTGCAGATTTAACTCATCAATCTGACCGTCCCTAATCAGGTTAAAAGGGAATGTTTTTAATTGATTGCCCTTTAAGTAGATATTTGTAATAGTATCAGACTTTAAAATATTTTCACAACCATCATTGATTTGATTCTCGGTAAAGTCTATAAGCTTTAATGATGGACAATACTGAATAGACTCAGGAATATATTTGAACTCATTATTTCCTAAATAAAACTTTTCTAAAAGTTTCAGTTCTTTAATTGAGTTTGGCAATGTATCAAGTTGATTGAGTCTGATATCTAAGCATTTTAAGTTTTGTAAGTCAGCTATCTTATCCGGAATATGTTTTAATTCATTATCCTGAATATTTAAATACTCAAGATGCTTTAATTTAAAAATAGCATCAGGCCATAGTCCTTTTAGTCTGGTTTTTTGAATACTAAGATGCGTAATGTTTCCAGCAGAATTACACTGAAATCCTTTTAAAAACCAAACTGTTTTGTCTAGCTGTTTTAATTTTTTAGATATTTGATTTTGTAGTTCTTCAATAATTAAAATATCATTCATGTTTTGGATTTTCAGAGTTATTCAAATATATAAATCTTTAATTATTAGATGTAATTCTTGATTACTTTTTTATATACAACGAATAACGAAATTTTTTACCTGACTTTATTGAAATAGTACATGAATGTATTGTTGTTTCAGGGTAGTTAATAATTCTTAATATCAACTCTGGTTTGTATTTCATTATTCAATACTATATGTTTGTCAAAACAATTGACTTAATAATTCCAAAGTTTGTACTTTTGGACTCCCCCCCGTAATTAAAGAGGAAAATTATATTTTAATTATGGAAAAGAAGTGTGAAAAATTGGAGGGATGTCCATTTTTTAATGAAAAAATGAAAAATATGCCAGCAACTGCAGCTGGTTATAAAAGAAAGTTTTGTTTGGGCGATAATTCAGCATGTGCAAGATTTATTGTTTCTGAAAAATTAGGTCCAATTGAAGAACTTAAAAGTTTATTTCCAAACCAACACGATAGAGTTAAGCAAATATTAGATAAATACGCTTTGGTTAAATAATTCTGATTTTGCTTATAAAAATATAAGTGTCAAAATCACAATTCATATTTTGACACTTTTAACTTTCCTTCCAGTCATATAATGAATTATTTATTAGGAAGACCATCTAAGTTCTTAAAAAGAATCGTGTTTAAATGAAAATTGTTTTTAATACCATCAATATTTTTTAAGTTTGATTTTTACTTACAATTATTATATAACCAATAAAAAAGATTTATTAATGCTTGCATCACTAATAGAATTATTGATAATGTTAAATCCTTTTGCATTGTTTTTGTATTTAGAACCGATAAGAAAAGATCTGAATCATAAACAATTTATTTCAGTAATTTTCAAAGCAAGTATAATTTCTCTAACCATATGTTATGTGTTCTTTTTATCAGGGGAGTTTTTATTTGTCAAGGTGTTTTTAATCGATTTTGAATCCTTTAGGATTTTTGGGGGTATCATCATTTTTTCATTTGCCTACTTTTTTATTGTAAAAGGACAGCGGGCATTAATCATGATTAAAGAAAATTTGGATGATCTGGCTTCAGAGATTGCACTGCCTTTTATGGTTGGAGCTGGAACTATTTCATTAAGTATTATAACTTCGTATAGACATACTGCATTAATAGGTAGCTTTGTGTTGGTTGCTGCTTTTGTAATAAATTTCTTTTCTATTTATCTGTTAAAAAAAATACGCGATAGCCTTGAAGGGAAGAAAATAAAGACTGCATATGATAAAAATATGGAAGTACTATTACGATTAAATGGCTTTTTCATCGGGGCAATAGGTATTAATATGATATTGTCAGGGATTAAGAATATGTTTGGATTAGGAGTCTGACAATAATCTTATTATTAATCCAAAATAAGTATTCTGGGATAGATATATGTGCTGTTGATTCTGTTGACTTATTTTTGTAACTCAATTGTAGTTGTTAAAATCAATAAGATTCCAATTACTTATCTTTTAAATAATGTTTTATGAATAAGGAAGTAGTAAGCAAAAGATTTCAAGCAGGTAATGTTATTATTGTTGCAGCTACGCATATGTTGCACGATATTTATTCCTCTTTCTTAGCTCCTTTACGACCGTTACTGATAGAAAAGTTAGGAATCTCGCTGACCTTAGCTTCAATGTGGGATTTAATCATGCGAATTCCGTGGTTTTTAAATCCCTTTATTGGAATTATTGCTGAAAAAACAGCTGCTCGTTATTTTATCATTATTACACCAGCAATTACAGCAACTGTAATGAGTTTGTTGGGTGTGGCACCATCTTTTACTATCATTTCTATTTTACTATTCACCATGGGAATAAGTAGTGGCATATTTCATGTTCCTGCACCTACTATGGTAAGACGTTTATCTGGAGATAAAGTAGGAAGAGGAATGAGCTTTTTTATGTTTGGGGGTGAGTTAGCCAGAACTCTGGGGCCGCTAATTATTGCAGCGTCGGTTTCTTATTGGGGTCTTGAAGGTACATGGAGGTTGATTCCATTAGGATTAATTGCCTCTTTTATTTTGTACTTAAAATTAAAGGATATAAAAATATCTGAAGATATAAAAAAGAAAGCTTCCGAGAATAAAAATGTTCTTCAGTCCACCAAGAAGTATATTCCATTCTTTTTGTTAGTGATAGGAATAACATTATTCAGAGCGATTATGAAATCGGGGTTGACTGCGTTTTTGCCAACGTATTACTATTCGGATAAGGGAGAAAGTTTTTGGTTTGCCAATTCTGCATTAGCAGTTTTTCAATTAGCAGGAGCCTTAGGAACGATATTTTCTGGAAGTCTTTCTGATAAGATTGGTCGTAAAGCAACGCTTTTAATCATAAGTATAGTTTCCCCAGTAATGATGTTTATGTTTATTTATTCTACAGGTTATCTTTCATTCGTATTTTTGGTACTATTGGGTTTCTTTGTTTTTGCTCCGGGACCAGTTTTAATTGCCTTGGTTCAGGATCGATCTAATGATTTTCCTGTATTTATGAATAGTATTTATATGACCGTTAGTTTTGTGTCGTCTGCAATAGCTGTATTTTTTGCCGGAGCCTTGGGTGATTGGTTAGGACTGGAAACTACGTATTTGATTTCGTCGATATTGGCATTGTGTGCAATCCCTTTTGTATTAGGATTAAAAACCAAGAAATAATAGTTGATATAAATCCGCAATATGTATTAGAGCATCTATTACACATTTAAAATACTTCAAAACAAGACACTTCGTTATTTTACTTCAACTCACCAGAACGATGCTATGCCTCGTTTCAGTAAAGCCTTGTTTTATGGCACTTTCAATGTTCATTACGAAGTTCTAATACATCATCCGGAATAAATAAAAAGCTCTCAACTAAATTTTAGAAGAGAGCTTTGAAATATATGATTGTAATAAATTACAGTTTAATCAGCTTTACACGACCAACTTGACCGGTTTTTAGTTTACACTCAATTCCTTTTAAGTGAAATGATTGTTCTGTGATAATGTCTTGTACAACTCCATGTGTTAAATTACCTGAGCGCTCATCTTGTTTCATAAGAATTGCCACCTTTGTCCCTTTCTTAATGTTCTTTCTTTCTCTTCCGTCCATTTTTATTAGCTCTAAATATTTGATTCAAATGTTGTTCGAATTATACAAACTCCTTATGCTCATTATATAATATAATGAAAAAAATCGGGGTATTCCCTAAAATGCGGGCTAAAACTAACTTTTCAGTGTAAAGCAAAAAAAGCTCCCGATTCTCTAATGAAAATCGGGAGCTTTGGTGAGGTTCCTGGCGGATTCGAACCGCCGTACCTGGTTTTGCAGACCAGTGCCTAAGCCACTCGGCCAAGGAACCATTTGTGATTCGGGTTGCAAATTAAGTAATTTTATCCCTTATACGCAAAATAAAAATGTAAATAATTTAAAGTTTATTTAGTAATGAAATGATATCGTTTGAATAATCAATTAATTAGCTTTAAATAAAAGTTGCTGTTTTTATTTTATCCTTATTTGTTTACTACTTTGGTTTGTTTGTAAACTAGAGGAAAGAGGTTATAAACCTCTTGATATTTTCTCAAGAGGCATTTAAAATTATTAGCTCGCAGTTGTTAATCATTTCAACGTTCCATTGTAATACTTACGGCTTTCATTTGTCCTCCCATTGGGGGATTCATTTTTGAAACCTTAACTCTAACCCAATCTACATCTTCAAATTTGTTGTGTATTGCATTTAAAATTCGTTCAGTAAGGTGTTCTACCAAATGTGAATTGATTTGTATTTCTTTTTTTGTAAGTTCATAAACCGTCACATAGTTCAGAGCATCCTGAATATTATCTGTTTTACTAGGTTTTTCAACATCAACTTTAATGGCAATATTTACTATAAATCGATTACCTACCACCTGTTCTTCTTTAAAACAGCCATGATAGGCGTAAAATTCCATATCTTCCAGTTCTATAATTCCTTTTTGCATGCTTAAATAAATTGAAGGTGCTAAGTTATGAATATCACCAATGATTAAAGACAAAAGATTCAATAAAATGTTTCGATTTAGTATTAAAATTTTAACATATTAACATATAAAATGTAGTTCTGTATATTCAAAACACTTATTTTTGTAGGTTTCAAGTTGAAATTGAAATTATAGTAATTTTAATAATACTCATTAGAGATATTATAAGGTTACATCAGTGAATTAGTGAAGATATTTAGAAGAAAGATAACAAGGATACTTGTTGTCTTTTGTCTTTTATCTTATTATCTAATAATCTAATAAAATGTACCTATGAGCAAAGACAATCATGAAAATGCGCCTGAAACGGTAAAAACAAACTTTATTCATCAAGAGATTGATAAAGATTTAGCTGAAAATAAAAATGGAGGAGCTGTATTAACACGATTTCCTCCAGAACCCAATGGATACTTACACATAGGACATGCCAAGTCTATATGTTTAAATTTTAGTTTGGCACAGAAATACGGTGGGGGATGTAATCTTAGATTTGATGACACAAATCCGGTAAAGGAAGATGTTGAATATGTTGATAGTATTCAGGAAGATGTTAAATGGTTAGGTTTTAACTGGGAAGGTGAAGTAAAGTTTGCCTCTGATTATTTTGATCAACTGTATGAATGGGCTGTGAAGTTAATTAAAAACGGAAAAGCTTATGTGGATGATCAAAGTGCAGAACAGATTGCAGCTCAAAAAGGTACTCCAACAGAGCCTGGCGTAGAAAGTCCATTCAGAAATAGAAGTGTTGAAGAAAATCTTGATTTATTTGAGAGAATGAAGAAAGGTGAATTTGCTGCCGGTGAAAAGGTATTACGTGCAAAAATTGATATGGCATCTTCTAATATGCATATGCGCGATCCTTTGATGTATCGTATTATTCATCAGTCACATCACCGTACAGGAGATAAATGGTGTATTTATCCTATGTATGACTTTGCACACGGGCAAGAAGATTTTATTGAAGGAATAACGCATTCTATTTGTACGCTTGAGTTTGAAGTGCATCGACCTTTGTATAACTGGTTCTTAGATCAGATTTTAGATGGAGAGCCAGTGCCGGAAAGAAGAACACGTCAGATTGAATTTGCTCGTTTAAACCTGAACTATACGGTTATGAGTAAGCGTAAATTGCTTGAATTGGTTCAAAAAGGAATTGTGGCAGGTTGGGATGATCCACGTATGCCAACAGTTTCAGGTTTACGACGTAGAGGATATACACCAGAGTCCATCCGTAATTTTGCAGATAAGGTAGGTGTAGCTCGTAGAGATGGTGTAATTGACGTAGCTTTATTAGAAAGTTGTATCCGTGAGGATTTAAATAAAAAAGCATCTCGGGTTAATGCTGTTGTAGATCCTATTAAATTAATTATCACCAATTACCCTGAAGGTCAGGTTGAAATGGTTGATGTGGTAAATAATCCAGAGGATGAGTCAAAAGGTAGCAGACAACTGCCATTTTCGAGAGAAGTATATATTGAAAGAGATGATTTCATGGAAGAACCTCCAAAGAAGTTTTTCCGCTTGGGACCTGGTCGTGAAGTTCGTTTAAAGGGAGCTTATGCAGTAACGTGTACTGACTTCAAGAAAAATGAAGAAACCGGCGAAATAGAAGAAATTTATTGTACCTATGATCCTGAAACAAAATCAGGAGCAACAACGGTAACCCGTAAAATAAAAGGTATCCTGCATTGGGTATCTGTTGAACATGCGGTTGATGCCGAGGTAAGAATGTATGATAGATTATATAATCATGAGGCCCCTTCATCACAAAAAGATGCGGATCATTTAGATTTTATTAATCCGGATTCATTAAAAGTCATAAAAGCAAAAGTGGAACCATCTTTAAAAGATGCAATGCCATTGGATAAGTTTCAATTTCAAAGAGTTGGATACTTTTGTGTAGATAAAGATTCAACTTCAGATAAACTTATTTTCAACAGAACTGTTGCTCTTAAAGATAGTTGGTCAAAGAAAAAGTAAGTATCTTTAAATAAATTGTACAGAAAGGGTGCTTAAAAGGCGCCCTTTTTTGTGATACATAGTGAATTTTAATAATTTGTTAGTTATTTATAATTGAAGGATAGACTTCGTTATTTAGAAATATAATTTTAGTCCTGAAATAAAAATAAATCTACATTTATACATAAAATATGAACAGTCAAATTGTAAAATCTTATCAAGAGGAAATAGAGTTAAAATATCAACTCTATAATAGTCTCTTTTTATCCTTACAGCTTGAGGCGGTTGAAAAAGCTGGAAATTTAATTCCTTTATTATATCAGGCATCAACACAGGGCCTTCAAAATGGTGAAGATCCGATTACAATTATTAAAAAGTTTTTTGCAAATCATCAGGGAGACTTATCTGAAGATGAGCAAAATGACTTTTTGTTTAAAGTGATACAATATATCGAACGACAAATTGTATTGATTGATGCTTTAGAAGATGCCGCTTATAGTAAAATCCATAGAATTAATGGTGAAAATTCTTATGCTTCAATAAGTGATAGGGTTAAAAAGGAAAATTTAATGGCTGAAATGGCAGAGGTCATTAAAGAATTTGGAGTAAGGGTAGTGTTAACTGCTCACCCAACACAATTTTATCCATCGCAGGTATTGGGAATTATTACTGATTTAATGGAAGCCATTAAAAAAGGCGAAGTAGCTGTAATTCGTGATTTACTGGGACAGTTGGGAAAAACCCCATTTTTCCAAAAACAAAAGCCATCACCGCTTGATGAAGCCAATCGCTTAACCTTTTATTTGCGTGATACATTTTATCCTGCAATAGGTCAAATATTAGATAAAACCGCAGAAGATTATAAAGGAGCCTTAGAACAAAATAACGAATTTGTATCGTTAGGTTTTTGGCCGGGAGGAGATAGGGATGGAAATCCGTTTGTTACCGTTGATACCACCAAACAGGTTGCTGCTCGTTTAAGAAATACAGTAACAAACTGTTATTTCAGAGATGTAAAAGAATTGAAAAGACGAATAACTTTTGCAGGAGTGCATGACAAAGTAGTTGAAATAGAAAGCATGCTTAAGTCAGAGCTTGAAAATGCAACAGGAAAGGCAAATGTTGATCTAAATGAGTTTATCAAAAGAATTGATGAGGTAGAATCATTAATTATTGAAAAGCATCAAGGCCTTTTTGTTGAGAAAGTACAGTCTTTGAAACGTAAGGTTAATAATTTTGGTTTCTATATGGCCAGTATTGATATTCGTCAGGATAGCAGAATTATTGCTAAAGCATTAAAAGAAGTGATTAAAGCTTATCCGGATATTTTGCCTGCCGGAATCTTTGAAATGAGTGATGCTGAACAGATTCAATTATTAATGAATGCCAGAGGTGCTGCTGATCCAAATATTTTTGAAGATGAGGTGGTTAAAGATACCGTAGCATCATATGGTGTTATTAAAGATATTCAGAAAGCTAATGGGCAAAGAGGGGCGCATAGATATATCATCAGCAATTGTAGAGGACCTGTTGATGTAGCGCGTGTTTTAGCTATGTTTCGAATTTGTGGCTGGGGATACGATGAACTAACTGTTGATATCGTTCCTTTATTTGAAACAATAGATGATTTAAAGTTTGCAGGAGAAGCCATGCATACGCTATACACTAATCCCACTTATCGTAAGCATCTTAAAAATAGAGGAGACAGACAAACAGTTATGTTAGGATTCTCTGATGGAACAAAAGATGGTGGATATTTAATGGCTAATTGGGCAATCTTTTCAGCAAAAGAAGATATCACGCTTAAATCCAGAGAAAGTGATGTGGAGGTAGTATTTTTCGATGGTCGTGGAGGACCACCAGCAAGAGGGGGCGGTAATGCACACCGTTTTTATGCTGCAATGGGTAAAAATATCGAAAGTCGTCAAATTCAAATGACTGTTCAAGGGCAAACAATCAGTTCTCATTACGGTATTAAAGAGGCTGCTGCACATAACCTTGGTTATCTTTTAACAGCAGGACTATCAAATAGAATTTATAATAAGCCACAAAATCAAATGGATTCATATCAGCATGAGTTTATTGCAGAGATGGCCGAGTCAAGTTATAAAAAATATTTGTCGTTGAAGGAGCATCCTTTGTTTGTGCCATATTTGGAGGAAATAAGTACATTGAAATATTATGGAAAAGCAAATATAGGTAGTAGACCAAGTAAAAGAGGTGGCGGTGACAAAATTAACTTTGAAGATTTAAGAGCTATTCCTTTTGTTGGAGCATGGAGCCAGTTGAAGCAAAATGTTCCTGGATTTTATGGTTTAGGATCTGCCTTAAAGGAGCAGGAAGAAAAAGGTAATTTACAAGCATGTATTGATTTGTATAAAGATTCTATTTTCTTTAAAACTTTGCTTTCAAACAGTATGCAGAGTATGAGTAAAACAAGCTTTGAGTTAACCCGTTATTTAGAGAATCATGAGAAGTTTGGTGAGTTTTGGAAAATCATTTACAAAGAGTTTCTTTTAACTAAAGAAATGGTTCTGAAAGTTTCAGGTATGCCTGACTTATTAGATGATAATCCACGAAGTCAGCAAAGTATTAGATTACGAGAAAAAATTGTGCTTCCGTTGTTGATAATACAACAATATGCTTTAATGAAAATTCATGAAGCCCAAGGGGCAGGAAAAGATATGCCTATTGATGTGTTTGAAAAAATGGTAATTAGGGCTATGTTTGGTAATATCAATGCAAGTCGTAATTCAGCATAAGATAGTTTAGAGTAGTCAGTCTACAGTTCTCAGTTATTACTGGTGACTGTAGGCTGCATATTAATTACTGTCCTAACTCATCGTATTTTAAGAAATCCTGAACTTCAAGAAAGGCCTTTTCCATTCTGAGCATTTTATCAATCATAAAACTAAAAATTGCAGGCCATTGCGCTGGCACCAGATAGTCACCCTCCATTTCTTTGTAAACGCGACAAACTTCTTCACCATGTTCTTTTTCATAGGCAAAATCCCAAATTAAAGGTTCACCAAATTCGTTTTCGAATATTTTTTTTGTTGCTTCTAACTTTTCATAGATGGTTAACCTTCTGGTTTCATATTTAATATTAATCTCAAGAGCTACAACAATTTTTTCTCTGCCAACATCAAATCTAAGGTCAACTCCTTTAATTCCGGTTTTTTCTCCAATCCAATCTTTTACACGACCTCTTTGACCAGGAATTTTTCTGGTACGATTTCCTAATTTTCTCCAAAATTCGAGTACTAATTCTTTTTTTTCTTCTTTTGAGTACATAGTGTTTTATTCCTCTTTTTTACCGGAAGTATATAGTGCAAAAAGTAGATACAAACTGCCTAGTCCAATTAAACTTCCGCCATATATCTCTGCATTAGGATAAGATCCGTGAATCATACCAAATCCTAATACAATACAGACTGCTGCTACAATGCCTAGCTTTTTTTTCATGTTCTTTTTAATTTACTTTAAGTTTCACTGAAAAATAGACGTATTGTAAATCCTTTTTGTTCAAAAAAAATGCCTGCAATAATTTGCAGGCATCAAATTTATATCTTTAAAATATCTTTTAAAAATTATATCTGACACCAAGAGTTATTCTATTGTTAGAATAGTCCTTTGTGTCAATAGGTTTTGATTTGCTGGTAAAGTCACTTCCGTAAGAAGCTATGGTGTGTAATAATTCTAATCCGATAGTCATTTTACCTGAAATAAAAACAATACGTGGAGCAAAAGCTATTACTTTTTCAATATCCGAACCTCTTGTAAACATAGTTTCAGCTACAACTGATTCTTCTTTGGTTCCTAAATTATTGGTTATACCACCAAATGCTCCGATCTGCACTTTTTTACCATTGGTATGAATGTCTGTCCAATAAGAGCTGATATAAATAGGAAGGTATTCTCCTGCAACAGCAACTCCATTGTTAGCTTTACTCGCAACACCACCAATCATCACCATATTGGTCATGCTACCACCATATATTCCTTCGGCTTTAAAAGTAACAGCAGGTGTTTTGTAGCGTAACGACAAATTTGCTTGCATACTAGTAGTTGTATTTCCTGTTGCAGCAGGTTTTTGATTTTTAACTCCAAAAGTTGCAGCTACAAATAGGTCTTTCTGAGCACCATATTTTAATTGTAAATTCATTTCAGGAAAGTCTGCTTCCTCAACTTGTCTGGCACCTCCTGAATTTGCAAAGTCAGCTTGTGAAAGTGCAATGAATGATAAAGATAAATCCTGACTGGCTTTATAGGTATATCTAATTTGCGGAGCTCTACAAAGTGGATGTATAGGAGCACCTACAACAAAATTAACCATGCCCGGAAAATTTTCTGGAATAAAAAATGGATGCCATGATTTTCCAATTAATAATGCTGACTTGTCCCAATCCAGATTAATAAAAGCATGTCTTAATCTTACCACAAAATCACTTCCATTTCCAGAAGTACCCATGAAGTCTCCTTCAATTTTGGCTGAAGTTTTAGCGCCAAAGGCATCCAGTCCTTTAATTTTAGCACCGAACCTTGTAATTCCTGCACCAAAGTCATATGACTTTTTGCTATCACTAACTTCCTTAGGGTATAAGTAAACGTGATTTCTTCGGGATGTAACACTTTCATGCGTATCCATCATTACATCAAAACCAACAAATCCGTATGGCTTAACTGTAATTTTCTGTTCTTCCTGTGCATTTGCATTTAGGGATAGCAAAACAATAAAGCTAAATAGTATTTTTTTCATTTTTAATGATTGATAGTTTCTTGTTTTAAAAATAAAATATGTTCTTTTAAAAGGTAAAATATTACTTGATTGAACAAAGTCTTATTTTTCTGTTTATTAATGTTACATTAGTCGTTAAAGGCCGCAAAGGTATCTAAAATTATATACATGAAGAAAATTTTAAAATACTTATCAGCTCCCTCTCTTTTTATTTCCTTACTAATCATTTTAGCCGCATCAATGGGAATTGCCACATTTGTAGAAAATGATTTTGGAACAAATGCAGCGAAAGCATTGATCTACAATACGTGGTGGTTTGAGTTTTTGTTTGTTTTTTTAGGAATAAATTTGCTATTAAATGTCTTAAAACCATATATGTACAGCAGAGGTAAACTGGCTATTCTTATTTTTCATTTATCTTTTTTAGTTATAGTGGTGGGTGCTGCACTTACTCGGTATGTTGGATACGAGGGTATTATGCATATTAGAGAAGGGCAATCTACTGATGAGTTTTTATCTGCAAAAACATATATTTCAGGGCAAATAATTAATGGTAGAGACAGTGTTTTCTTTGAAAAGGAAGTTTTTATGTCAGAAAAAAGCAAGGATTATTTTTCGGTAAGTACTAATTTATCAGGGCATAACATAAGTCTCAATAGTGTTGATTATATTGAACAAACAAACTTTATTCCTCAGGAAAGTGAATTAGGTAAACCTTACATTACCTTAGTGATTTCAGAAAAGAAATTTGGACGACAGAATATAGGTTTGTTTTTAGGAGAAAAGGTGAATGTAGGTGATTATCTTATTTCCTTTGGTACAGATTCGGTTGCTGATTTTAATATCTATCTGAAAGATGATGTATTGATGTTTAGTTCAAAGCACAATGTATCTATTACTAATATGGCATCTAAGAAAAAAGAAGATTTGGATTTGACTAATCCGCAGGTTTTTAAAGATAGGGTGTTGTATACAACTAAAGGAATTCTGATAGTTCAGACCAAGTATTTGGAACATGCCAAACTAATGCCAGTAAGAGCTCAGGTTGGCGCCCCGGGAGATTTTATGGAGACAGTGGTTTTAGAGGTTGATAAGGATGGAGAGAAGGATCAATTATTTATTAGTGGCAATAGGGGAGCTTTAGGTGAATCAAAAGAAATTGAGATTGGTAATTTTAAAATAACTGCATCTTACGGGGCAAAAGTTTTAAAAACACCTTTTAGATTACACCTAAATGATTTTCAATTGGATAGATATCCTGGTTCCGAGAGTCCTTCTTCATTTGCTAGTGAAGTGACATTGTTGGATGAAAAAGAAAGTAAAAAAGCCGATTTTAGAATTTTTATGAATAATATCTTAAACTACAAAGGATATCGCTTTTACCAATCATATTACGATAAAGATGAAAAAGGAACATTTTTATCTGTAAATAAAGATTACTGGGGAACAACAATTACATATTTAGGATATTTATTAATGGCGATTTTTATGTTGCTGTCATTGATTGCATCAAAAAGCAGGTTTCGATTTTTGGCCAGAAAAATTAAAGATATTCAATTACAGAAAAAGAGTTTAATACTGATAGGGTTATTTTTTTCTAGTTCTATGATGTTTGCTCAAGGTATGAATGATATATCTAAAATATCTAGTCAGCAAGCGGACGAGTTTGGACAGCTGTGGGTTCAGGATAATGGAGGTAGAATTAAACCCATGAATTCTATGAATGGTGAGATTCTTAGAAAATTAGTGAAGCATAATACATTTAAAGGTTATTCTGCAGATTGGGTGGTGTTGAATATTTTGGTATATCCTGAGTTGTGGGATAACATGCCAATGATAACCGTTAAAACGGAAAGTATTAAGCAGCTAGTTGGAAATACAGAAAAAAAAGCTGCCTTTAGTCAATTCTTTACAAATAAAGGTACTTATAAATTAGGCAAGGAGGTTGATATTGCCTATAGAACTCGACCTTCAGATAGAACGAAAGAGCAAAATGATCTAATTAAGATTGATGAGCAGGTTAATGTATACTATATGGCCAAAACTGGTAAGTTTTTACAATTATTCCCACTTCCTAATGATAATAATTCAGAGTGGGTAATGCCAGGAGAAGAGAGTAATTTATTCTCAAAAGAAGAGGGGCTTTTTGTAAGAAGTGTAATGGGGGAATATTTAAGAGCATTGAAAAATGGAGAGGAGATAGAGGCCTCGAAGTACATTAATGCAATTGAAAAATATCAACAACGTTATGGTGCAGAAATTTTACCTGGCGAAACCATTAAGAAACTTGAGATTTTATATAACAAGAGTAATGTGTTTTTAATGACAGCACCGGTGCTTTTGGTAATAGGAGTAATTCTTTTGTTGTTTCAATTTATTTATTTGTTCTTGCCGCATAAATCTTCCAGTATTGTTAATAAGTCGGGATTGATTTTAACGAGTTTAGGATTTGTTGTTTGTACAATAGGGTTAGCCATAAGGTGGTATATTTCGGGGCATGCTCCATGGAGTAATAGCTATGAATCTATGTTATATATAGCTTGGTCTATGTTATTGGCAGGACTAATTTTTGCAAAAAAGTCACCCATAGTGTTGTCTGTGGCAGCCGTATTTTCGGGTATTGTGCTCTTGGTTTCGCATTTAACCTGGATGAATCCGGAAATTACACCACTTGTTCCGGTTTTAAAATCATATTGGCTCACTATTCATGTTGCTGTTATTGTTGCAAGTTATGGATTTTTAGGTTTAGGAGCTTTGTTGGCCTTCTTTAATTTAATTTTGATTGGTTTACGGAAGTCAGGTGGTAAGCATCTGGATCTAACTATTATTGAATTAAGTTCAATAATTGAAATGGGTTTAACTATTGGGTTATATTTAATGACGATAGGATCTTTTTTAGGTGGTGTTTGGGCCAACGAATCATGGGGGCGATATTGGGGATGGGATCCCAAAGAAACATGGTCTTTAGTTACCATTGTTGTTTATGCGGTTATATTACATCTAAGGTTTATTCCTTCATTAAAAGATGTTGTTACTTTTAATATTGCTTCTGTTTTGGGATTTTTCTCCATTTTAATGACATATCTAGGCGTTAATTATTATTTGGCAGGTATGCATTCCTATGCAAAAGGAGATCCAGTTCCTGTTCCTTCCTTTGTTTACTATATGATAGTGACTATACTAATTGTAGTATTTTATGCATGGTATCATGCTAAAAAATCGCCTAGAAATCTAGAATGGTAGGTTTGTATGTGGTTTCCAAAAATAATAATAGGTTGTTTATTTAGTGTTGATAATTAAAAATATATTTAAGTATATAAGATGCTGAATATTTGTATTTTTGGATAAAACTGAATAGTGTCAATACAACAGTTTGGGGACCTAGATAGAAATAGTTTAAACCGGGATTGATAAATGAATAGAGAGAGTTTGGAAAATTCGTCCAGGCTTCATGCATTAGAGGCAGAAGTAAAGCACTTGAAAGGGTTGCTTAATAAAGTGTCTGCGCCTCATAAGGATAGTAAGGAAGGTATAGGAAATTGGCTTGAATTAAAATTAGAAGGGTTAATACAGAAAAAGTTAAGTTACGAAGAACTTACAATTACTATTTTAAAGGAAATTGGACTGAGTGTTGATATTGACCGGTTATCAATATATGATCATGATGAGACTGCAAATGGTTATCTGGCAAAATATCAATGGAGTAATGATCGCTATCAGGAATACTATCCTTCAGATCTGATTATTCAGGATAACGAAAATCCACTAATAAATCCAACTCACGAAAATGCGTTTACTACTTGTTATCTAAATCAAGATTTAGAAAAATCATTAGCACTTAAATTTGAGATCTTCCAAGTTCAATCTTTATTAATACTATCTTATTGTAGTGCAGAAATTAAGAATGGTTTTGTTGTTTTTGAAACATGTGCTTTTAATCGAGAGTGGTATGATTTTGAAATTCATGAGCAAATAGCTAATCTAAAAATCGTTATCTCCTATTTAAATACTTATTGGTACAAGAAAAATGAAGAAAGGGATCTTTTTTACAGAGATCTTTTAAATAAGGCTACGAGAATAATTGGAAATGATAAACAAACCAAGAAAGCAATATTTAAAATTTTTGATTTAATTGGTAAAGAACTACAGCTAAGTAAAGTTTATTTTGTTCCCAAAACCAGTTTTTCTAATCATCATGAGTTTTATTGGAGTAATGAACCAGAAGAAGATGAAAATGGACTAATAGGACTGGATATAGAAAAACTAATAGGTAGTACACCTTCGGAATCCGGATTTGTTTTTAATGCTCAGGATTTATCAAAAGAAAATATTGAGGGAATAAGAAATTGTGGCGTTTCAGTAAATACTATTGTATGCAATAATGATCCTCAGGGATGGCTAATAACGGAGTTTAAGGAAAATAAAATTATTGATATTTTCAGATATAAACCATTTGTTGATTCAATTGCTCAGATTGCATCAAGTTTGTTTTGTGATCTTTATTTAGAGAGTGAATTAAATACTCGTTGCTTGTATCTGCTTGAAGCGAATAGGGGGCTGACCATAAAAGAGACCTTTTTAGATGGAGTTTTAAAAAATGCCCCAGTTGGTATTTTAAAGTTGATAGATGGCACCGTAAAGCTCATTAATGACAAGGTTTGTGAGATATTTGAATTGGGTTCAGAAGAGATTGTTAATAAAACTTTACATGAGCTACTTGATAATCCTGATTCTCAAAAATTATTAGAACAGATAAATAAAGAAAATGCCGTAATTAATAAAGTATTTGAAATAAAAGTTGGGCTTTATACTAAAGTACTATCTGTTGTAGGAGCAATTGATTTGTCCAATAAAGATTGCGGGCACATACTTTTTGTTTCAGATGTTTCCTCACAATTTTATATTGATCAAAAATATCATGAACTTAAGGATCGGTACGAAAAAATAATAGAAACCTCTATTGATGGAGTAATAATTACCGATGTTAATGCGAATGTAAAATTCATAAATAAATCTGCACGCGAATTACTTAATTACGATTTAGTAGAAGCCAATCATTTAAATTTAGAGTCGTTGTTGTCGCAAGAATCTACTGTGTTTTTTAATGAGATGCATGCGGTTCTTAATTCCGGAAACCTTTATCGTGTTTGTTCCTGTTTGAAAAATAAGGATGGCAAAAATTTAAATGTTGATTTGTGTGTTAATAAAATACAGATAGATCATAAAGAGCATTATTATTTCACAGTTCATGAAATATCTTTTGCTCAAAGTCAATATCCAACATTAGTTGCAAGTGAAAAGGAGTTCAAACGCTTGGCTCAAAATTCTCCTGATATTATTCTTCGATTGAATAGAGAGCGAAAAATATTATTTTATAATGAAGCGCTTATTAATCACTTTTCTTTTTTAAAGGATAAAGAGGTTATTGGAAAGTCGCTTACAGAATTAAATGTATACAATGAATTAGTTGGAGCTACCTGGCAAACTAAAGTTGATGATGCGATTAATTTTAAAGAAAAAACCTCCATGGAGCTCGGCTTTAGTGATGAATCGCTCGATTTATATTTTGATTGGATTATAACTCCAGAATTGAATGAGGCAGGAGATGTGGATTGCCTTTTGGCAATTGGTAGGAGTTTGACAGAACGTAAGAAGTTTGAAAAACAGTTGATGGAGGCTAAAGTTAAGGCCGAGGAATCTGATAAATTAAAATCCTCCTTCCTTGCAAATATGAGCCATGAATTAAGAACTCCACTAAATGCAATTGTTGGTTTTAGCGCATTATTAAGAGGAAGTGGAATATCAGAAGAAGAAAAAGAAGACTATGTTGATGTGATTCATAAAAACTCAGATAGTTTAATGAGTTTGATCAATAATATAATTGATGTAGCTAAAATTGAAAGCGGAAAAATATCTGTTGAAAAAGAAGAGGTTGATATACATGAAATTCTGAAGTCATTATATAGTGATTTTACACCTAAAGTAGAAATAGAACATAAGGGAAGAGTGAAATTATATCTTTCTATTCCTACAAATGAAAAATGTATTTTAAAATCAGATCCAATAAGATTGAGACAAATGTTGGTAAATTTAATTGGTAATGCTATTAAATTTACGATTAAGGGCTTTATTGAATTTGGGTATGTAAGGGATGGTGACCTTATTCGCTTTTTTGTAAAAGATACAGGTATTGGTATATCTGAAGCTAAGCAAAAAGTTATATTTCAGCCATTTAGAAAAGAAGTGGAAACGAATAATCAAATTTATGGCGGAACAGGAGTAGGATTATCAATTTGTGAAAAAATTATTCAGGCTTTGGGTGGTGAAATTGGTTTAAATTCAGAAAAAGGTGAAGGTTCTGAATTCTTCTTTACGCATCCAATAATTATTGACAAAGGTGCAGCTGAAAGAAAAGTTGTTTCGCATAAAACAATAACTATATCAAATCCGGTTTTACCTAAAAATTATTACTGGCCAAATAAATTAATATTGCTGGTAGATGAAAATAGTAGTTCTCATCTTCAGATGAGGAAGTTCATCGAGAAAACAGGTTTAACTCTCGTTTCTGCCCGTACTGCTGCAGGAGCAAGTAAATTATTAATGAATAGAAAAGATATCCATTTGGTGTTGATGGATCTAAAGTTTCCGGACTCAACGGGTCAGGAATTGGTTCAGGTAATAAAGCGTATGAATAAATCTATTCCTGTTATTGCACATTCAGAAAAGGCAATTAATGGTAAGTGTAGTGAGATATTAAACCAAGGATTTGATGCTTGTATTTCAAAGCCTACTCAAAAGGAAGAATTGTTAATGGTGATGGATAAGTTTTTGGTAGAAGCTAATAATACAAAATAAAAAAAATGTGCATCTCTAGTTTAATTGAGATACACATCTATAGAATCTAAGAATAGGATTGTTTACCTGTTTTCCATTGTCTTCATTTTCGTTATTTACTGAAAGCATAACTGTAATTTTTGTCTTCTGAATTAATAGATACTTGATACTCACCTCTTGGTAATGCTGAAATATCAAACTTCTTTGAGAATGTTTTGTCAGCAGTAAAAGTCTCAGTAAATATTTCTTCAGTGCTAGAGCTAATTGTTACATCAACAGATTTAACTCCAAAAGGAATGTAGCTTACAATTAAAGTGTTTTCAACAACACTGGCAAAAGATGTGTTAGCGTTTGAAGCTACAGCAGCTTGATCAGAATCAGAAACAACTTTGTGGTTTTTTACGATAAATGGTTTTGAGAAATACTCAGTACCTTTAGCTTTAAGGTTTACAGAATAATTACCATCAGCTAAGTATGAAAAATCTAATACTTTTTGAGTAAATCCAGCTTTGCTAATTACTTCTCTGTGGAAAACTTCTCCGTCAGTACCTTCAATAGTTAATACTGCGCTTTTTTCACTTGAATTGTTTAATGATAAAACAGAATAGTCAGTATCCAAATAAGGAAAAATAGATACAGCTGGACTAGCAGTTTTTCCTTCACCTTCACCTGCAAAAGCAGTTACCCCTACAGCAAACATTACTCCCAATGCGATGCCTTTAAAAAAATTACGTGTCTTCATAATAAAAAATGTTTTTGTTGTTTGTATTGGTCAACTTTGAATAGGTTGACAATGCAAACATAGGTATAAATGAAGGAAGGGTGGTTAAATTAAGGGGGTGCAGGGGTGTTGTTTTAAATTTTATTAAGTGTTTTGTGAAATGAAGTCAAATGCTAACATATAGGAAATGCAAAGTTAACATTAAGTTAACATTAGAAGGAGGTGTTAACAAACGGTTCTGTTTTTAACAAATTTGTGTATAAAGAAGATATGTTTGTTAAAAATGTAATTTAAAATAAGGGGTGTGTTAATATGTGTTTTTAGAATTTTATGCAGATTGTAAAGATGAAATCCAACACAGAAACCGAGATTCTAAACGTTGTTGTTTGGTAGTGTGGTGATTTTATCTTTAGAGAAATGTTGTAGAGATCTGGTTTTAAAACAAGATTGGACTTTGTAGTTTGGTTTTATTATCAACTTTAGGAATCGGATTTTTATAGGATAAGATTTTAGGTAGATAAAAAAAGAATACAAAAAAAATGTGCATCTCTAGTTTAGTTGAGATACACATCTATAAAATCTAAGAATAGGATTGTTTACCTGTTCTCCATTGTCTTCATTTTCGTTATTTACTGAAAGCATAACTGTAATTTTTCTCTTCGGAATTAATAGATACTTGATACTCTCCTCTTGGTAATGCTGAAATATCAAACTTCTTTGAGAATGTTTTGTCAGCAGTAAAAGTCTCAGTAAATATTTCTTCAGAGCTAGAGCTAATTGTTACATCAACAGATTTAACTCCAAAAGGAATGTAACTTACAATTAACGTGTTTTCAACAACACTAGCAAAAGATGTGTTAGCGTTTGAAGCTACAGCAGCTTGATCAGAATCAGAAACAACTTTGTGGTTTTTTACGATAAATGGTTTTGAGAAATACTCAGTACCTTTAGCTTTAAGGTTTACAGAATAATTACCATCAGCTAAGTATGAAAAATCTAATACTTTTTGAGTAAATCCAGCTTTGCTAATTACTTCTCTGTGGAAAACTTCTCCGTCAGTACCTTCAATAGTTAATACTGCACTTTTTTCACTCGAATTGTTTAATGATAAAACTGAGTAGTCAGTATCTAAATAAGGAAAAATAGATACAGCTGGACTAGCAGTTTTTCCTTCACCTTCACCTGCAAAAGCAGTTACCCCTACAGCAAACATTACTCCCAATGCGATGCCTTTAAAAAATTTACGTGTCTTCATAATAAAAAATGTTTTTGTTGTTTGTATTGGTCAACTTTGAATAGGTTGACAATGCAAACATAGGTATAAATGAAGGAAGGGTGGTTAAATTAAGGGGGTGTAGGGGTGCTGTTTTAAATTTTATTAAGTGTTTTTCAAAATGAGGTATAAAACTAACAAATAAGAAATGTAGAGTTAATATTAAGTTAACATTAGAAGGAGGTATTAACAAACGGTTCTGTTTTTAACAAAAATGTGTATAAAGAATAAGTGTTTGTTAAAAATGTAATTTAAAATTTGGGGTGTGTTAATATGTGTTTTTAGAAATTTCCTAAAATAGAAAAGATGAAATTCCTGCCGGAAGCACTGATTCCAGAGCCAAATGTTTTGTAATGTAGGTCTAATATGTTTTCAACGGAAAATTGAATTTGAATATTTTTACTGATATTTAATTGGTTTGCCCAATTAATAGTTGTCCATGATGGGAAACCATTTTCAGTTCCTTCATCTTCATTATCTTCACCATAGGGGGACATATCTTTAATGTTTTTATTGCCCTGGTAATATATATAGAATTCTGTTTTGTAGTTTTTTAAGTTGTATGAACCTGATATTTTACCAAATACAGGTGTTATGTGACCTAAAGGTTCTTTTGTTGATGTAACTTCTCCCTTGGTATAATTAATGGTAGCATGAAATGATGTATTTGTAAATGGAGAAATATTGATTCCTGCAGAAAGTCCTATAATAGATGCCTTTTGAGCATTGGTATTTGTTACAATAGTATAAATGTCACCATCATATAATAGTGTTTCTTGTGCATATGGGGTGTTGTAACTTCTAATAATTGCATCTTTCAACCAAGTTTTATATAGCGAAAAATTTATTAGTCCCAATTCATCGAAAAATGATTTCGCCACTGATAGTTCAATGTTATATGCAAACTCAGGTTTAAGATTTGGATTTGGCAGACTAATGTCATCATTTTTGGCTCTGATTTTACCATAATCATCAACATTAGGAACTCTATAGCCTGTGGTTAATATTCCATTAATTTTCCATTGTTTCTTGGGTGTTAAAATAAGACCAAAACTTCCTGAAGGAGCTGTGTTTTTGTTGTCAAGTTGCGAAATAAGTGGTTCAAAGTGATCGTCGGCCTTAAATTTTGAACTATAGTGATAATGGCCTAATCTTAAACCTCCATTTAGTTGTAATAAAGAATTAATTTTTGAATGGTAGCTAAGGTATATGGCGTAAGTATGAACATCTGTACCTCCATTGGGATATCTTGTAGGGGCAGACTCTTTAATCTCAGACTGTAGATTATTATAGTATGCGGATGAGTTAACATAGTTGTATAAATATTCCAGGCCGTATGTTAATCGATCTCCACTACTGATGTTCTTTGTGAAGTCCATGTTTATACTGAACGCATTAACCTTTTCAGTCTGATTAAGTTTGTCATTAGAATTAAACTTTCTACTATGTCTGGATTCTTCTGTATTTTGATAAGCAATTGTTGTATGTATGCTATTATAAAAATGCGTATTTCTATTGTAATAACTATTGGCAGCTAAGAATAACCTTTCCTGGGGGCCATAATAATATTCACTGAATTTTAAAAAGTCACCTTTGTAGTCGTTAAGTTGATCAAAGCGACTGATGTCAGAAGAGGTTGAGTATTGTCCGTTAACAATAACCTGATGATTGGGGTTGAGTTGAAAACTTAACTTTTGAATGAAATCATACTGTTGGTACCCAGTAAACAACTGTTTGTTCGGATTTTTATTGGGGATCATATAGTCAACACCATCAATTCTTTTACTAAAATGATACATTTTACCCCAACTGTACGGAGAAATATCGTCTCGTCTGTTTTTTCCCATTATTATATTGCCATAATTGCTGTAGGACAAACTAGAAAATGAAGCAACCTTTTTTCCTCCAATATTTAGATGGAGATTGGATTTTTGAGTATTTGATGCAGTTTGGTTTTGAACAAAGGCTCCTCCGTTTACAAGAAGTTTGTTATTTGTTGAAAATACGGGATTTTTTGTGATATAGCTTATTCCACCACCAAGAGCATCGCTTCCATACATTACAGATGAAGGGCCAAAAAGAATTTCGGTGTTGGCTAAAATGTTAGGATCTATAGTAATACTATTTTGTAAATGCCCACTTCTATAAATGGCATTATTCATTCTAACACCATCTAAAACAAGAAGTATACGATTTGCTTCAAAACCTCTTAAATTAGGACTTCCCCCACCTCCCTGACTTTTTTGAATAGTTACATAACCAGTTGATGTTAAGATGTCAGCAGCAGTGTTTGCATTTTTATACTGTATGGTTTTTGGTGCAACCGTTTGTAGAAAGTACGGAATGTTCTTTTTATTTTCTTCAACTCTGTTTGCGGATACAACAAACTCGTCAAGTGTAAATATTTTGGGAATTAAATAGAATTTACCTTGATCTCTGTTTTTAGTTGAAATTAATAATAAATTATATGCCGGGTGTTTTAACCATAGGTTGGTTTCCTTTGGGAAAACAGAAAGATCTGCAATCCCATTATTATTAGTAGATATGGATATTTTTTCAGCTTCATCGAAAATAACTACATTAGAAACAGGTTGTTGTGTTTCACTATCATAAATAGTTATGTTCTGTGATTTTAAAGATGAGAAAGGGGCCAGGCAGCATATTAGAAGTATAATTAATAAATTAATTTGTTTCATTATATATATTTACTCAGACATTAAGCTCTTTGCTGCTTCGTAAATACCTTCTTTATCAAAGCCGCATTCGTGCTGTAATTCTGTTTGAGTTCCGTGATCAATAAATTGATCTGGTACTCCTAATTTTTTTATGGTAGCATTGTAATTATAATCTACCATAAACTCAGTTACAGCAGTTCCAATCCCCCCAATAATTGTTCCATCTTCAATTGTAATCACTTTTTTATGCTTGCCAAAGACATGATGTAATAAACCTTCATCAAGAGGTTTGCAAAATCGTAAATCATATAATGCGGCAGAAATATTATCATCCTTAAGTTTATGACAAACTTGTAATGCTTTATTGAAAATAGGTCCTAAGGTTAAAATCGCAATATCTTCACCATCTAATAATAACTCACCTTTCCCTATTTCAACTTGTTGCATTGGATTTCTCCATTCTGTTGTAGTTCCAATTCCTCTTGGATATCTGATTACAAATGGTCCTTGATTTGGAAGTTGAGCTGTAAACATCAAGTTTCTAAGTTCATGTTCATTTCTAGGACTAGCAATTATTAAGTTTGGAATAAGTCTGAAAAATGCAAGGTCGTAAACTCCATGATGAGTGGCTCCATCAGCTCCCACAAGACCACCTCTGTCGAGGCAGAATACAACATTTAATTTTTGAATAGCAACATCATGTATAACCTGATCGTATGCACGTTGCATAAATGAGGAGTAAATATTGCAAAAAGGAACAAGGCCAGAAATAGCCATGCCGGCCGAAAATGTTACTGCATGTTGTTCTGCAATACCTACATCGAATGCGCGGTCTGGCATTTTCTCCATCATAATATTTAGAGAACAACCTGTTGGCATAGCAGGAGTAATACCAACAATCTTATCATTCATTTCCGCAAGTTCAACAATAGTGTTGCCAAAAACTTCCTGATATTTAGGGGGCTTTGGTTTTAAGGTAGGAACTTCTAGTTTTTCTCCGGTAACTTTATCAAACTTTGTTCCTGTTGCGTGCCAGGCTGTTTGGTTTTCTTCTGCATACTTAAAGCCTTTTCCTTTTTTGGTAATGCAGTGTAAAACTTTGGGTCCTGGAATGTTTTTTAAATCATTAAGTACTTTTATCAAGTGATTGATATCGTGTCCATCAACAGGGCCAAAATATCTGATGTTTAACCCTTCAAATATATTGGTTTGTTTAGTGAGTAATGATTTAATACTGTTATTTATAGCTGTAATTTTATCTTTTGCGTTAGGACCAGTTATTTTTAGCTTTTCAAGTCCTTTGATAAGTTCGTTCCTTATTTTATTATATGTATGCGATGTGGATATATCAACAAGGTATTCACTTAGTCCTCCAACGTTTGGATCGATGGCCATGTTATTATCATTAAGGATAATGAGCATGTTAGCCTTGGAGCTACTTAGATTGTTAAGCCCTTCAAAGGCTTGCCCGGCTGTCATACTTCCATCTCCAATAATGGCTACAGTCTGCCGGTCAAATTCTTTGTTATGTTTAGCTGCCATAGCAATACCTAACGCAGCGGAAATAGAAGTAGAAGAATGACCAACCCCAAAAGCATCATACTCACTTTCAAAGATATTAGGGAAACCACTAATTCCTTTATATTTTCTATTGGTGTGGAAACGATCTTTTCTACCAGTAAGAATTTTATGCCCGTAGGCTTGATGACCAACATCCCAAATTAACTTGTCGTAAGGTGTGTTAAATACGTAATGAAGCGCAACAGTAAGTTCAATTACTCCAAGACTTGCTCCAAAGTGAGCTGGATTGCACGAAACAGCATCAATGATAAAGTCCCTAAGTTCCTGACATAATATAGGTAGGTCTTTTTCGTCAATTTTTTTTAAGTCGTCAGGAGTATTAACCTTTTGAAGAAAGCTGTTCCCTTTGTGTTCCATTCTTTTTACCTCGGGTGAAAATTAGTTGGATGCAAATATAATATATTACCACGAAACAAACTCAATAAGAGTTTTTATAGTTAAAAAATATAAGCATCTTTGGGCTTAATTAAAGTAATCAACACATTTTAATTCAAGTATTAATCATGAGTAATTATAAAATATTAATTTTTTTAGGGCTTGTATCTGGATTGTTTTCATGTGTGCCTTTAAAGCAGTTTCAGGAGCTTGAGGATAGATATGATTCTAATAAAAGTGAATTAAGAAGTCTGAAGCAGAATAATGAGGAACTGGAGGTAAAAAATAATGAATTGACTTCGGAAGTTGAGCGACTTAAAAATGCAGAGGATCAATTAGAAAAAGATACATTAAGGTTAGCAAGAAAAGTGTGGTCTTTGCAGAATAGAAACAAGGAACTTTCCGGGCAATACAATAGTTATCTTGATGAGATGTTAAAAAATAATCAGGATAAATCTTCAGGAGATTTATTAAGACACTTACAGACCTTGCATGAAGAACTTCAAAAAAGAGAAGATGATTTAATTGCAGCAGAAAGAGAATTAGAAGTAAAAAGAGCAGGATTAGATCAAGCTAAGAGTAATTTGCTTGCAATGGAGCAGGAGTTGGAACAAAGAAATAAACGTCTTTATGAATTGGAAAGTGCATTGGCTGAAAAAGATTCCTTAATGAATGCTCTGCGAACTACTGTTGCCGATGCATTAACTGGGTTTAATGATGATGAATTGGCTGTCCATATTAAAAATGGAAAGGTTTATGTTTCCATGGAAGAGAAGTTATTGTTTAGCTCAGGAAGTTATCAAGTAAGTGCTGCGGGTGTGTCAGCTCTGAATAAGATTGCCGGCGTACTAGAGCAAAAGAGTGATATTAACGTTTTGGTTGAAGGTCATACAGATGACGTTCCATATAAAAGTTCTGTTTTGCTTGATAATTGGGATCTTAGTGTAAAAAGAGCCACATCGGTTACCAGAATATTATTAAATGGAGGTAGTATTGAACCTTCTAGAATTACAGCCGCAGGAAGAAGTGAGTATGTGCCAATTCAAAAGGGTAAAACTCCGGAAGCAAGAAAGAAAAACAGAAGAACAGAAATTATTTTATCTCCTAACCTTGATCAGATTTTCAACATACTCGAAACCAATTAAGCGTTTAAAAGTATTTATTATATATGTACAAATATATTCAGGGGCTTTTAGTTTTTATAAGCTCCTGAATTTATTTTACTTGCGATTTTTATATTTCAACAGTAAATTCGGTAAAAGGTTGTTGCGCCATAAAGGGTTTCCTATGGCAGTAAGTATTGAGCCATTGAATATATGTAACCTATCGTGTCCGGAATGTCCAACAGGGTTAAAAATAATCAAAAGACAAAAAGGGAGTATCTCTCTTGATTTGTATCAAAAAATAATAGATCAAATTTCAAAGCATACATTTTTGGTTAATCTTTATTTTCAGGGAGAACCATTAATGCATATAAAGTTATTTTCTCTCATAGCATATGCGAAACAGAAAGGTCTGGCAGTTTCAACTTCCACCAATGCGCAATATATAACTCCAACTATTGCTGAAAAAATTGTTGAGTCAGGATTAGATGAAATATTTATTTCGTTTGATGGTATTACACAGACGGTTTATGAAAAATACCGGATTGGCGGTGATTTGAATAAAGTGCTTACTGGAATAAAGAATATTGTAGCAGCAAAACAAAAGCATAATTCAAAACTTCCTGTTTTAAGAACTCAGATGTTGGCTTTTAGCTTTAATGAACATCAAATCAGTGCTTTTAAAAAACAATCATATGATTTAGGTGCAGATATTGCTGATGTTAAAACAGCTCAAATATATGATGTTGATAATAAAAGAAACTTATTGCCGCAATCAGAAAGATTAACAAGGTATAGAGATGATAATCATAATTCAGTAAGCTTAAAAGGAAAAATAAAAAATAGCTGTTGGAAACATTGGTCTTCAATGGTTATTACTTGGGATGGAAATGTGGTTCCATGTTGTTTTGATAAGGATGCACATTTTAAAATGGGGAATATTAAGGAGAATTCATTGAGCTCTATTTGGAGTAGTGCCAGATTTGATCAATTTAGAAAAGCTATTTTGCACCATCAGGAAAGTATTGAAATGTGCAATAATTGTCCTTTAAGTAGGGGCTAAGAGTTAGTAAAGTATGCTTTATTTATTATGAATGCTGTAAAAGCTGTAATTGTTAATAAATTTTGGATAGATTTTACTTTTTTTTTGACTAAAAATCAAGAAGTTTAAGTTGAAAATCCTAATTTTAGGTTTTAGAATAAACCTCACAGCTGCAGGAATAGAAATTTCCTGTTATAATGTATGATTAAGAAAGAACGAAGTCGAACACTCCGAAAGATTGATATATGTGTAAGGAGAAGGTTAGGTCCAACATCCCTACCTTCCGGGAATGGTTTCCTTTATTGGAGAGAGCGAATCTTTCATTATTTTATCATTGCTTTAATTTCGGTAGGTCTTCTTTCTTATTTATATTATACTATTTCCTTTTTGCAGGATGAAAAATATATCTCTGCAATATTTAGCTCCGTTATATTTATATCAACTCTTTTTGTTTCTATATTACGTACTTTGCCTTTAAAAGTAAGAGCTTCCTGGGTATTAACCTGTATTTATTTATTGGGTGGTTATTTGTTCGTTATTAAAGGCCCAGATTCGCTAGGTCTGGTATTGCTGTTAGCATATTCAATTCTGTCCGCCATTTTATTGGGCTATAAATCAAGTGTGTATTCTGTAGTGTTAAATATATTATTACTTGCAGTTGCTTTTGTATTACATTACACATCTTTTATAACCAATGAGTTATTGCTTAATTTAAGCATAGGAACTTATTTAAATTTAGTAGCTCTTTTTGTTGTTGTAAATATAATTACGCTATTTCCGTTAGTTTCATTTATTAATGGAATGACTTTTAGTTTTGAAAAGGAACTTAGATATAAAAATATTTTAAGTAAGGAGCGTGAAAAATTAATGAGAGCAAAGATAAAGGCAGAAGAGTCAGATGTTCTTAAAACATCTTTTTTGTCTAATATGTCTCATGAAATTCGCACTCCAATGAATGCTATTTTAGGGTTTAGTAATTTATTGTCGCATAAGGAAATTAGTGCTAGCGAAAAAGAAGAATTTGTAAACTTGATTAGGATCAATGGTAAAAACTTATTAACTCTGGTTGAAGATATTATTGATATTTCTAAGATTGATAGTGGTCAGCTGCAGGTTAAGAATAGTCCGGTTTGTTTACACGAAATTTTAAAAGATGTTTATGATTCTTTTTGGGATGATATAAAGCGTAGGGGGCAGTTGAATATTAAACTATATTTAAATGAAGGCATTTCAGATAAAAAAACAATGATTTTAACTGATGCTTTTCGTCTACGACAAGTACTTATAAACCTCGTAGGAAATGGAATTAAGTTTACAGACAGAGGTTTTGTTGAGTTTGGTTACGAATTAAAAAATGAAGAGGTACTTCAGTTTTATATTAAGGATACCGGAATAGGCCTTCCAAAAGGAAAAGAGCAGGAAGTATTTGAACGCTTTTCAAAGTTTTCTAATGATAAACAAAAAATGTTATATGGCGGAACGGGTATTGGGCTGTCAATAGCAAAAGATGTAGTATCATTAATGGGGGGTAAAATCTGGGTAGAATCAGAAGAGAAAGTTGGAAGTACATTCTATTTTACAATTCCTTATCATAGAGTATCTAATGTAGCTGTTAAGCCTGAAGATGAAACACCTGTAGCAAAATATAACTGGGAAGGAAAAACCTTTTTGGTTGCAGAAGATGAGGAGGATAATTTTAGATATCTTGAGGTTGCGTTGTCTATTTCAAATGCTAGTTTAATTTGGGCTAGAAATGGAGCGGAGGCTGTGGATATTTTTAATAGGATTGACGATATTGATTTGGTTCTAATGGATATTAAAATGCCTGAAATGGATGGCTATTCAGCAACCAGAGAAATTAAAATAAAAAATAAAAATGTACCAGTTATCGCTCAAACAGCTTATGCGATGAGTGAGGAAAAGGAAAAGTCGAGATTAGCAGGGTGTGATGATTATATTGCCAAGCCAATTAATTATAGTGACTTACTTAAGGTAATACACAAGCATGTGCCAGGCACTAATGGGCAATAAAAAAGAGGTTGCTACTTCTAGCTAACCTCTCTTCTGCATTTTTTAGGGATGTATCTTTTTTATATAGTTAAGATATCTTTCTCTTTCTTAGCGATATGCTCATCTACTATTTTAGAATACTGATCTGTTAGTTTTTGAACTTCAGCTTCAGCATCTTTTTCAATGTCTTCACCAAGTCCATCTTTTTTCATCTTTTTCAGTTCTTCGTTGCTATCTCTTCTAACGTTACGAATACTAATTCTTGCATCTTCAGCTTCCTTTTTCGCTTGTTTTACAAGGTCTTTACGTCTTTCTTCTGTCAAAGGAGGAACGTTAATTCGAACAACTTCACCATTGTTCTCCGGATTGAAACCTAAGTTTGCAACCATAATAGCCTTTTCAATAGGTTGAATCATTGCTTTTTCCCAAGGTTGGATAGCAATAGTTCTTGGGTCAGGAGTGTTAACGTTAGCAACTTGTTGTAAAGGAGTCATTGATCCATAATAATCAACCATCACTCCATCAAGCATGCCTGGGCTTGCTTTTCCTGCTCTAATTTTTACAAGTTCATGTTCTAGATGGCTAATCGCTTTATCCATCTTTTCTTGAGCCATTTCAAGTAATATTTCTATTTCCTCTGTCATAACAAACGAATTTCAATGCAATTTAACTTATGTTAAGGTAACATATTTTCACATGCAAAAGTATAAAACTTTACTATATTATAAAAGTAGTATCATATGAAGCCGTTTAATGTTTTTATAGAGGTGTTTTTGAAATTCAATGAAGTTTTAAAAATATTCACACTATTTTATATGTATTTCTTGTTATTTAGATAGTATATCAAAAAAAAACTATCTAATAGATTATAGAGCCTCCCGGCAAAGACCACTTTTAATAGTTATTAAATGTTAAAAGCTGCTCTAAAACAATCCTGTTTATTTTTAAATTAATAAAATACATAACTATTTATTAAATATTAAGGAAGAAAAAATCCTTTATATTGTTGATATATAGTAATGTATATTTCTTTTCTTAGACGGATTTTAAATAAAGATATTTTTCTTTATTCTTATTGTAAAACACCGTGAACACACTACCTTTGCAATTCAAATTTTTGAAAATATATATTTAGAGATTTAATATTTAACTTTATGAGTAATCTATTTTGTTCCTCGATTGGAAGAAAGCTTGTGATGAGTTTGTCAGGGCTTTTCTTGATTATCTTTTTGATAGTCCATCTTTCAGTTAACTTAATGTTATTAGTTCCAGATGGTGGAGAAACTTTTAACATCGCAGCTAATTTTATGGCGCTGCCAGTTATAAAGTACGGTCTTCAGCCGGTTCTGGCTTTAGGTTTTATTGTGCACATTGCTTATGCTGCAATTTTAACTGCACAAAACAACAAAGCTCGTGGACATAACAAGTACGCATCAGGTAACAGTACTAAAGAAGTAATGTGGGCATCTAAGAACATGTTAGTTTTAGGAATTGTTGTTGTTGCTTTCTTAGCTGTTCACATCTTTGACTACTTTGTACCATTACAAATTACGCATGGTGCTAAAGAAGTAACTATTGGTGGTGCAACTATGCACGACACTTATAGTTTAGTAAAAGAAACGCTTCAAAATCCGGTTAAAGTTATTCTTTACATTATCGGATCTTTAGCTTTAGCGCTTCACCTTACTCATGGATTTTGGTCTGCATTCCAAACGTTAGGAGCTAGTAATAGCATTTGGCGTAAGCGTTGGACTGTAATCGGAACTATTTTCGCTTGGGTTGTAAGCCTTGGTTTTTGTGTGATCGCGATTACAATGTTTTTATCTTAATCCTTTAATTTTTTAGAAATGAAGTTAGATTCAAAGATACCTGAAGGGCCATTGGCTCAGAAATGGGAAAATTATAAAGCCAGTCAAAAACTGGTTAACCCTGCAAATAAAAGAAACCTTGATATTATTGTTGTTGGAACAGGATTAGCTGGAGCTTCTGCTGCTGCTTCTTTTGGTGAAATGGGTTTCAAGGTTAAAAACTTTACAATTCAAGATTCTCCTCGTCGTGCTCACTCTATTGCTGCACAAGGGGGTATCAACGCTGCTAAAAACTATCCAAACGATGGTGATTCAATCTATCGTTTATTTTATGATACAGTAAAAGGTGGTGACTACCGAGCTCGTGAAGCTAATGTTTATCGTTTGGCTTCCGTAAGTAACGATATTATCGACCAATGTGTTGCTCAAGGTGTACCTTTCGCTCGTGAGTATGGTGGTTTATTAGATAACCGTTCTTTTGGTGGAGCTCAGGTAAGTCGTACTTTTTATGCAAAAGGACAAACTGGACAACAGTTATTAATTGGTGCTTACCAGGCTTTAATGCGTCAGGTAAATGCTGGTACTGTTGATATGTATACACGTACTGAGATTGTTGACATTGTAATGGTTGATGGTAAAGCTCGTGGTGTTATTGCTCGTGACTTGGTAACAGGAGAATTTTCTCGTCACTTTGGTCATGCAGTTGTATTAGCAACAGGGGGTTACGGAAACACATTCTTCCTTTCAACAAATGCAATGGGATCAAATGGTTCTGCAGCTATTAAGGCTTTTGAAAAAGGAGCTGTATTTGCAAACCCTTGTTTTGCTCAGATTCACCCAACTTGTATTCCAGTTCACGGTGAATTCCAGTCTAAATTAACTCTGATGTCAGAGTCATTACGTAACGATGGTCGTATCTGGGTTCCTAAAAAGAAAGAAGATGCAGAAGCTATTCGTGCAGGTAAACTAAAAGGTTCAGATATTAAAGAAGAAGATAGAGACTACTACTTGGAAAGAAGATATCCTGCTTTTGGTAATCTTGTTCCTCGTGATGTTGCTTCTCGTGCAGCAAAAGAAAGATGTGATGCTGGTTTTGGTGTTGGAAATACTGGATTAGCTGTTTTTCTTGATTTCAAAACTGCTATCGAGCGTTTAGGTGAAGATACAATACGCGCACGTTACGGAAACTTATTCCAAATGTATGAGAAGATTGTTGATGACAATCCATATGAAACACCAATGATGATCTATCCTGCTATTCACTACACAATGGGTGGTATCTGGGTTGATTATGAATTACAAACAACAGTTCCTGGATTATTTGCAGCTGGTGAGGCTAACTTCTCTGATCACGGTGCTAACCGTCTTGGAGCATCTGCATTAATGCAAGGTTTAGCTGACGGTTATTTCGTACTTCCTTATACAATTCAAAATTATTTAGCTGATGACATTCGTACACCACGTATGACTGGTGAAGAAAAAGAATTTGTTGAGGCTGAAAAAGCTGCTAAAGATAAATTTGCGAAATTATTAGCTATTAAAGGAAATCGTTCAGTTGATAGTATCCACAAAGAACTAGGATTAGTAATGTGGGATTTTGTTGGTATGGCTCGTAACAAGAAAGGTCTTGAAGAGGCAATCGAGAAAATCGCAGCTATCAAAAAAGAATTCTGGTCAAATGTTAAGATTCCAGGATCAGGAGAAGGAATGAATGTTGAGCTTGAAAAAGCTTCTCGTTTAGCTGACTTTATTACTATTGGAGACTTAATGGCTCGTGATGCTTTACACCGTGAAGAATCTTGTGGAGGTCACTTCCGCGAAGAATTCCAAACTGAAGAAGGTGAAGCACAACGTCAGGATGATAAATTTACTTACGCTGGATGTTGGGAATATCAAGGTGAAGATAAAGCACCTATCATGCATAAAGAAGACCTTAAATTTGATGTGGTTAAAGTTGCACAACGTAACTATAAATAATCTTGTAGGTCATTAATGTTCATAAGTTAAACAGAGAAAAATGGAAAATAATATAAATTTGACTCTTAAAGTTTGGCGTCAGAACGGGCCACAAGACAAGGGTCGTTTTGAAACATACAAACTTGATAGTGTTTCTACAGAAAGTTCATTTCTTGAAATGATGGACCTTCTTAATGAGCAATTAATTGGTGAAGGAAAAGAACCAGTAGCATTTGATCACGACTGTCGTGAAGGAATTTGTGGTATGTGTTCTTTATATATCAATGGTCGTCCTCATGGACCTGATGATGATGTGACTACTTGCCAGTTACACATGCGTAAATTTAAAAATGGAGAGACTATTACAATTGAACCATGGAGATCTGCAGGTTTCCCTGTAATTAAAGATTTGATTGTAAATCGTAATGCTTTCGATCAAATTATTGCAGCAGGAGGTTATACTTCAGTAAGTACTGGTGGTGTACCTGATGCTAATGCTATTCCAATTCCAAAACCTGATGCAGATGAAGCTATGGATGCTGCTTCTTGTATTGGTTGTGGAGCATGTGTTGCAACTTGTAAAAATGGTTCAGCAATGTTATTTGTTTCTGCAAAAGTGAGTCACTTAGCGCTTTTACCACAAGGTAAAGTTGAAGCAGCTCGTAGAGCAAAAGCAATGGTAAGCAAAATGGATGAGTTAGGATTTGGTAACTGTACTAATACAGGTGCTTGTGAAGTAGAATGTCCTAAAGGCGTTTCTATTTCTAATATCGCTCGTTTAAACAGAGAATTCTTAAAAGCTAAGTTAGCAGACTAAGCATTAGGATTTTCAAAGATATATAAAGAGAGGTTGTCATTCGGCAACCTCTTTTTTTTGTCTTGTTTTAATGTTTATTAAAGACAATTTGTGAAATGAATCAAGGAGTAATTCACAACGAGTTTACTATTTATGCGATTATTTTTTTATAATTGCAAAAGAATCATTCATGTAAAGCTTTTCTTGTCTTTAATTCTATGAAGAAGTTAATCACTCAAATACTTGTATTTTCTTTTTGCCTGATATCATTCGCAAATAATCCATACGAAAAATTCTATCAGCGTTTAGATAGTGTTATTCTGCATAAACAAGACTTTGAGCAACAAAAGCTAAATCGCATTAATAATATACAGAAAGAACTTCAGAAGCAAGAATCTATTCCTTTATCAGATAGCTATAAAAGACTACAGGAATTACAAAGTGAATATTTTACATTTAATTATGATTCAGCTATGCGTACAGCAATACGTATGTTAAATGTATCGTATCAATTAAATGATCCGGATAAAATTGTCTATTCAAAAGTGCGTATAAGTGCAACATTACTAGCCTCAGGTATCTTTAATGAGGCCGAGGATTCTTTAAAATCTATTAATGTTAATGGTCTGTCGAAGCAGTTAAAGCAGGATTACTATTACAACTGTTCACGTCTATATTATGATATGGCCGACTATTATCAGCAATCTTACTTTGTGGAACATTACGTGAGTTTAGGTAATCAGTTTCTTGATTCAGCTATAAAAAATACAGAAAAAGGATCGCTGGAATATTATTCATTTAGTGGATTAAAAGAGTTAAGAAGTCATCAATTAACCTTTGCTCTTGCAAATTATGAAGCTTTGTTTAGTCAATATTCTTTGTCTGGAAGACAGTTGGCAATTGATGCTTGTACATTTGCATATGTACTAGAAACGAAAGGTAGAATGGAAGAATCTATCCGGTTGTTAATTGATGCAGCAATTGAGGATATTAAATTGGCAAACAAAGAGCATGTGGCTTTAATGAAATTAGCTTATATTTTGTTTGAGGAAGGAGATATAATACGTTCAAGTAAATACTTAAAGCTGGCGCTTAAGGATGCAGATGAATATGGCGCACTACAGAGAAAATTTCAAATTTCTCAAATGCAGCCTATTATAGAGGCCGCAAAGCTCAATTTAGCAGAAGGTCAAAAATTTAAGATTAAAAGTTATGCAGTATTAATTACTTTGTTGTTTTTGATCATTGCTATAATTCTTTTTGTAATGATTCGCCAGTTTAAAAAAATTATTGAAGCTCGTAATGAAGCTAATACTTCTAATGAGGCATTAAAATCTACAAATAATCAACTTCGTGAAGTAAATTTAATTAAGGAAGAGTATATAGGATATTTTTTTAATGTAACTACCGAGTATGTTGATAAACTTGAAGCCTTTAAGCAAAGTATAGAAAATAAACTATTGTCAAACAAGGTCAGTGAAATTACTCAAGTAGTAAAAAAATTAAATGTAAAACGAGAAAGAGAAGCGATGTATAAGTCATTCGACGTTACCTTTCTAAAGATATTTCCAAATTTTATTGATGGATTTAATAATCTGCTTGAGAAAGAATATCAAATTATTGTTAAAGAAGAAAACGCCCTCAATACCGATTTAAGAATTTTTGCTTTAATACGTTTAGGTATTACTGATAATGATAAAATTGCTCATATTTTAAATTATTCAGTAAATACGATTAATACCTACAAAACCCGAATTAAAAATAGATCAGTAGTTCCTAATGAAGATTTTGAGAACGAGATTATGCAAATTCAATCGATTTAAATAAAGTTCTTTTACTTTTCTAATAGATCTCGATATCCTTTCAATTTTTATCACAAAATAAAACTGCTTTGTTTTGTTTGTGTCTTTCATTGGATTGTTAAATAATGTATTTAAACATCCAAAATAATCGCAATATATTCCTTTTTGAGCTTAAATATAATAGAAAATAGCTCCTATAATCGTTATATTTTTTCAGGGTTTTTAATGTGTAATATATTTGTTAAATGTCAATAGTACAGATGAATAGCTATTTTTGTGGTGTTATATTTTATTATATTATTGTTTGATATTTTGACGTTCTTTAACATTTGCTTCAATTTTGTCATGTTCTCTTAAAAAAGAGAGTAACTGGTATACCAATAGCGAAATTAAAAACTACAATTAAATCTAAAGGGGCAATAATCATGAAGAAAATAAAAAGGAAAAGTTAGTTCATAAATAATAGTCTGTATCTGAATTGAAGTTTAGGATTTGTTAGGTTCTAAACTCAGATTTAGTAAAATATGAAGCCTATATGGTAAATAATAATTATTGAGCGCAGGACAGTTTTTCCATATGGGTTTCATAATACTAAAAGAGTTCAATTTTACAGATTTTAGCAATTATGATTTGAGAGAAAGTAATTATTAAGGAAATAGTGTTTGGTAATTTTTAATCAAATAAAACAAGTAATAGAGAGAATTGTGATTTTACATCATTACGAGTGACATATGATTGAAAACCAAAAATTAACACATGAAACGATCATAAAAGTTCGATTGTCTGAATTACATACAAAGAGATGATTAATTTTTTTGAGAGTTCCATCTGGCAAATAAATTAAATTATAAACAGATGAAACAAAAGATGATACATAAACGAGAAAATATACTGAAGGTACTTTTCTTATTATTTGTTTTTGTAAATGCTTGCTTTGTTCAAACTACACATGCAGAAAATGGAAGAAGCGATGTTTATTTAGTGCAGCAGAATATAACGTGTTCAGGTACGGTTAGTGATGAAGGAGGAGAGCCTATTCCTGGCGTTTCTGTCATTGTGAAAGGAACAGCGATTGGAACTATTACGGATATTGATGGTAATTATACGTTATCAGATGTTTCTGATGATGCCATTCTTGTTTTTTCTTTTATCGGAATGAGAAACAAGGAAGTGGCTATAAATGGCCAAATTAAAATCAATGTTACGCTTGAACAGGATATGATTGGTTTGGATGAGGTTGTTGCTGTAGGTTATGGAGTTACTAAAAAAATGGATCTAACAGGAGCGTCATCTAATATTTCAACAGATGATTTAAACCAAGGCGCTGTAACTAATCCATTGCAGCAAATGGCCGGAAGAGCTGTTGGCGTAAATATTACCCAAGTAGGTAGTGAACCTGGTTCGGCACCAAGTGTGCGTATTCGCGGTATTACTTCACTTTCAGGTGGCAACGATCCTTTAGTTGTTATTGATGGGATTCAAGGAGATATGAGTATGTTTAATCAATTAGCTCCTTCTGAAATTGAAAATGTTGATATACTTAAAGATGCTTCTGCTACTGCAATATATGGATCAAGAGGTGCTCCGGGAGTTATAATAGTAACTACTAAAAAAGCAAAAGCGGGACATAAATCAATTGAATATAGCGGTTCATATTCTGTTGACATGTTAGCAAATAAGCTTGACTTTTATTCAGCGGATGAATATAGAGCACAAATGGCAGCTTGGCAGGTGCCGGGAGAAGTTGATCATGGAGCAGATACAGATTGGTATGATATTCTAACTCAGGTTGGAAATACTCAAAATCATACAGTGGCTTTTGGTGGAGGAACTGGAGATTTTAATTATAGAGCCTCTGTTTCAGCTATTTTGCAAGAGGGTGTGGTAATCAACTCAAGCAACAACAACTATATTGCACGTTTAACTGCTACACAAAAGGGGTTAGATGATAAGTTAACGCTTACCTTAAACATGAATAATAGCATTAGACAAAATGTAGGTAGTCCGTCAGGAGTAGGTAGAGCTCAATTTACAGGTAACCTTATTAGTAATGCATATTTTGCAAAACCTACTGATCCGGTTTATGATGTTGATGGTAGTTACTACTATGATGAAAATGTTTTTCAATACCTGAATCCATATGCAGTTGCCCAGGAAGTTGAAAACGATCGTGAAGAAAAGAGTATGTTTACTAGCTTAAGAGCTGATTTAGAAATAGTAGAAGGTCTTAAAGCTGGTTGGTTTGGTAGCTGGAGAAAAGTGTCTGAAGAATCAGGATATTATGCATCTCCAAAGTCTACACTTTATTCGGCAATGGATAAAAATGGTATTGCTAATGTAAGGTCTAATTTTAAAGAAGACAGGTTAATGGATATTAGCCTTAATTATGATAAAACTTTCGGAAAGCATAAAATTGGAGCTTTAGCGGTTTATGAGTGGCAACGTAACACATATCAAGGTCATTTTGCACAGTCAAAAGGATTTATTAATGATGTATTTACTTACAATAAGTTAGAAGCAGGCTCTGAAGGAAGTATTGACTTGGGAGACATGACTTCTTATAAAAATGATCGTACAGTTGTTTCTGTATTAGGACGTGTAAACTATACCTTTAATGAGAAGTACTTGTTAACTGCAAGTATCAGACGAGATGGAGCATCTGTGTTCGGCGATAATTATAAATGGGGTAATTTCCCGTCAGCATCTTTTGCATGGCGTGTAAGTGAAGAGGGTTTTATGCAAAGTCAGGATCTTGTTTCAAACCTTAAATTGAGAGTAGGTTATGGTGTAACAGGAAATCAACAGGGTTTATATCCTCAAGCTTCACTTTTATTGGTTGAACCTTCTGGTACGCTTTTCTTTGGAGGAGAAGAAATTAAAAACTTCCGTATTAATCAAAATGCCAACCCGGATTTAAGATGGGAAACTCGTAAGCAATTAAACCTTGGGGTTGACTATGGTTTATTTAACGGAAAAGTTTATGGTGCTGTAGATGTATTTTCTGCAACTACTGATAACTTACTGTTTTCTTATGATGTACCAAGACCTCCATATCCAAACCCAAGTATGTATGCAAATGTAGGTTCGTTGGTAAATGAAGGTATTGAATTTGCAGTGAATTATATTCCTATAAAAAATGGAGATTGGGAAGTAAACCTGGGAGCAAATTTCTCGCTGTTAAGGACTGAGGTTGAAACGTTAAGTGGTAAAATTGGCGAAACCGTAATTGATACTGAAATTGTATCGTGGGGAAGTTATAATGCTTTCTTAAAAGAAGGTGATGCAATTGGAACTTTCTATATTCTTCAGAATGCGGGTAAAGATGAAAGTAACTCTGAGCTTGTTGCTGATATAAATAATGATGGAACTATTGATACAGGTATTCGAAGTGAAGATCGTTATAAAGCAGGTCAGGCTTTGCCAAAATATAATTTTGCTTTTACTCCTTCTGTAAAGTACAAGAATTTTGATCTTTCAATGGTTTGGCGTGGTGCTGGTGGAAATAAAATCTTTAACTATATCAAGAAGTCATTTTCAACTTATGAAAACCTGGGTAAGTCAAACCTATTAAAAACATCTTCAAACACAGGCTTATCAACAACTATGTATAACTCCGATTTATGGTTGGAAGATGGTGATTTTGTGAGATTTGAGAATCTATCTTTAGGATATACATTTAATACAGATAGACTTAAGTATATCTCAAAAATGCGTTTATCATTAACTGGAAATAACCTGGCTGTATTTACAAAATATACAGGTTTAGATCCTGAGGTTGATGTGTCAGGAGGAACAGGTTCTGGTGCAGATGTAGGAATCTACCCACGTACAAGGAGTTTTTCACTTGGGTTAAATGTTACTTTCTAATCTATTTAATGAAGAATAATATGAAGAAATATATAATAGTATCACTGTTGGCTGCATTTTTTGCTGTTGGATGTACAGATCTTGACGAGCAAGTGTATGATAAAATTGATGCCAATGAGTTTTATGATTCAGAGATAGGAGCGGATGCTGCTTTAGCAAGTGTTTATGCATTGATTCCAGGAAACTGGGATGGAAAAGGGCTAATTGGTGCCGATAGAGGATATTATGACCTCAATAATATGAGTACCGATGAGCAAGTAGTTCCTCACCGTGTAACGGGTGACTGGGAACCAGATTTTGCATGGTTTCATAAACGTATGTGGACTCCAGGTCATGGCTTTATAAATAATGCATGGAACTGGTTATACGATTGTGTTTTTCATGCGAATCTTGCTGTTGAGTTATTAGAAAATGCGAACGCCGATGATGAAGTAATAGCTGAAGCTAAGGTGTTAAGAGCTTTCTTTTATTACCTGTTAATGGATGATTTTGGTAATGTTCCTTTCTTTACTGATAATAACCTTACTGTAGATCAAATTCCGCAAAAAAGCAGAGCCGAGATCTTTGATTTTATTGTGAATGAACTTGAAGATAATGTTGAGTTATTATCCGAAGAAAAAGGTGGTTCTTATTACGGTAGATTTAATAAATGGGCAGGATATGCTTTACTTGCTAAAGTTTATTTGAATGCAGAAGTCTATACAGGTACTCCAAAATGGCAAGAATGTTTTGACGCTTGCGAAGCTATTGAAGAAGGCGGATTCTCATTACATACTGCAGTTTCAGATGCATCTCATCCAAATGGTAATACATACTTTGAGTTATTTGGAGATCAATGTCCTGATGATGAGGTTATTTTAGCATTGTACATAGAGTTGGATGTAGTTGGTCGTAATATCACAACCATTAGAAGTTTTGGTGGTACAGATGGAGCATTGTTGTTCGGCGAAACAGTTTCTACGTGGAATGGAACAATTATACCAACTGAATTCCTAAATCAGTTTGATGATGAAGATATTCGTAAGCGTCAGTTCAGATATGGTTCTGAGCCTTTTGGTCCACGACCAGCTGGGTTTATTGTTTATGATCCGGTAGAGGATAATTATATCGATCCGGGTGCAGAAAGAGATGGAGGAGCACGTAGCATGAAATGGTGGCCAGCAGGTACTGTTAATGGAGGTGGAGCTTCTAATGATTTTCCTATTTATCGTTATGCAGATGTGTTGTTAATGAAAGCTGAGTGTTTGGTGCAACAGAATAAAGCAGGTGAAGCTAAAACTTTTGTTGACCAAGTAAGAGAGCGTGCAGGTTTAGAAGCTCTTAATGCAGATCCAACATTGGAAGATATCTACAACGAAAGAAGTAAAGAGCTTTCTCTTGAAGGACATAAAAGACAGGATATGATTCGTTTTGGAACATTCACTAAAGCTCATGGTCAGGATGAAAATGGAGATCCTATTGTACCTGCAGTAGATAGCCATTATGAGTTGTTCCCAATTCCAACAGCTGCAATTGATGCCAACCCAAGCTTGCAGCAAAATGCTGGATATTAATATTTAATTGGGCTGCCATGTCATCTGTCAATAGCAAAAAGACATGGCAGTATAAAGAACATTTAAAATTCAAAGCAATGCAAAAAATACTATATATAACATTAGGGCTAATAGCAACTCTGTTATTTACTACTAGCTGCGAAGACGATCCTACGTTAACAAAACTACAGGAGATTGGATTTGATAGTGAAGCGTCAATTTCCGCAACACAATTGGTTTTAGCAGAAGAAAGTGCGAATGAAATTGCTCTTACTTTCTCTTGGGCTGAAGTAACATATCCTATCAGTACGTATCCTGTTGAATACTCAGTAGAAGTTACTGATGTTACTGACGAAGAATGGACAATGCCAACTGTTTTTAATGCCGGAGAAGATGTAACTTCAATTGGTTTAACTGGCGTTCAGTTAAATGAGTTAGGAATTAAATTTGGGTATACAGCTGAAGATATGGGGTCATTTAAGGCCAGAGTGCGTTCATATGTTGATCGATCTGCTTATACAAATGAGTTGTTTTTTACTTTAACTCCTTATTTTATGCCTGTTGAAGACCCGGGAATTACTTATCCATCGTTATGGGTGCCTGGCGATTTTCAAAACTGGACTCCAGCAACAGCACCTAAGCTTTCATCTTTTATTGAAGGGGAAGAGGATACTTATCTTGGCTTTTTTAATATTACAGATGGCTCAGGATTAGGAATAAAATTAACAGCGCAACCAAGTTGGGAACCTACTGCTTATGGAAATGATGGTGAAACAAATTTGGATGATTTTAATGCAGGAAATATAGCTTATATTGAAGGTAATCTAAGAGTTTCGAACGAAGCAGGTTATAACTTTGCTTTGCCTCAAACTGGTTATTTCTGTATGACAGCAAACTTAGCTGATATGACATATACAATTACTCCGATTAATACTTTAGGAATTATTGGTGATGCAGCTCCTAATGCTTGGGATGCCTCAACTCCAATGACTTATGATGCGGAAAATCAGATTTGGGTAATTGAAGCCGCTTTTAATGCCGGAGGTTTTAAAATAAGAGCCAATGATAATTGGGATATCCAGATTGCATTAAATGATGATGATAAGCCGTTTATGGTAGATCACTATGTATTGAACTATAGCGATGTGCACGGTTTAGTTAGTGTTCCGGAAGCAGGAAACTACAGATTTACTTTAGATTTGAGTAATCCGGGCAACTTTAGTTACGAACTAGTGAAACTATAAATGTTTAGAATACAAGGAAAAACAGTTTGTCTGTTTTTCCTTATTGTATATTTAAGTGTTTAGTATTCATGAGATTTGGGTTTTTAGAAAAAATAGAAAATATCCTTTTAAATGTAGTATCTTTTAATCGTACTATTTAAGCTGATATTTCTTAAGGTTGATACATACTTTTGTATAAAATTGATGATTTAGAAATGGAAAAGCAATTTAAATATAGAATAGCTAAGGGTGATATATTGGCGGTGTTAATGTTTTTTGTATTAATAGTACCATTTCATGCTTGCAAAAAAGATGAGATTGTACTTGAAAATAACAATGGCAATAAAGTAATTGATGAAGGTCCTGTTCAATATGGTATTCCATTTAGTGAAGTACCAGAGGTTCAGGATGTAGTTTTATATGAAGTGAACCCTTTAGCTTTTAGCAGTCAGCAAAATATTGACGGGATTACTTCCCGGTTAGATGAAATTAAATCCTTGGGTGTAAATGTGGTTTGGTTGATGCCAATTTACCCTACAGGAGAGCTAAAATCAGTAGGTTCTCCTTATGCTGTGAAAGATTATACATCAATAAATCCTGATTATGGAACACTTGAGGATTTAAGAGAATTGGTAGATGAAGCACATACAAAAGGTATGGCCGTAATGCTTGACTGGGTTGCGAATCATACTTCTTGGGATAACGAATGGATTGAAAATAAATCATGGTACACAACCGACGAATCGGGTAATATAACTTATCCAGAAACCTGGCAAGATGTGGCGGACTTGAATTACAATAATAGTTCAATGCGTAAGGAAATGATTGCAGCTATGAAATATTGGGCTCTTGAAGCTAATGTTGATGGTTTTAGGTGTGATTATGCAGGTGGCGTACCCAATGATTTTTGGAAAGCGGCAATTGATACGCTTCGAAAAATACCAAACAGAGATATCCTGATGTTTGCAGAAACAGATAAAAAATCAGTATTAGATGCTGGGTTTGATATGATTTTTGGATGGAACTTTTATGGTAAGACAAAACAGGCGATTAGTGAAGGTTCTTCTGCTTTTAATATTGTAAATGCACATACATCCGATTATCAGGATTTGGCTGATAATAAGCATATAGTAAGATGGATTACAAATCACGATGATAATGCCCATGATAATATTCCACAGGCATTATTTAATGGCGAAAGAGGAAGTGTAGCAGCATTTGTTTTGTCCGCTTACATGGGAGGAGTTCCGTTAATTTATAATGGTCAGGAAGTTGGCTATGATAAACAGCTGGACTTTTTTAAAGCCAACACTACAATTATTGATTGGAATTATAATAATGATTTATTAGAGGAGTATACCAATATTATTCAACTCAAAAAGACCGAGAGTGCGCTTAGAAATGGAGATTTTACATCTTATGGAAATTCAGATGTTGTTGCATTTACCAGAACTATCAACAACGAAGAAGTTTTTGTTGTTGTAAATATTAGAGAGAGTGCATATAACTATAATGTACCCGATGCTCTTCAGGGGGAAGGTTGGTATAATGGATATACTAAAAATGCTGAAACAATCGGTACAACAATAGCTTTAGAGGGTTATGGTTATAAAGTATTTGTGAAATAATAATATTTCGAGCATGGCAAACCACATATGATTTATGTATTTATCTGATGGTGGCCTACTGAATTAATATATACTTACAAATGAAGCAATTCAAGAGAGAGCCTTCTTATATAGGAAGATATTCAATTTTTGAGTGTTTCATCTGACATAAAAATTATACACATGAGAAAAATTTTAGTGTGCTTACTGTTTATAGGAATCGTATTTACGTCTTGTAAACAGACTAATAAAAATGGGATGATAGGTGAGGATGCAGCCGTGTTCTATCCTCAAAAATTTGAAGCGGAAAAGCTATTGCCCTCTTTTGCATTATTAACAGAACCTGTTGTTAATTCAAGTGTTATTGATGGCTGGAAAATTAAACCAGAATACTACACTAGTGAAGATAGTTTGAATGCCATAAAAATTCAAGTAGGCGAAGACGTAGATCTTTATGGTACAGGAGAGGTTTTTGGTGACTTAAACAGAACAGATAAAGAAGTTACCCTATGGAATACCGATAATTACGCATATGGCAAAGATGAAGGTAAAAGATTGTATCAATCTCATCCCTGGATATTAGGCGTTAGAGCAGATGGAACTTCATTTGGTATTTTAATAGATAATACGTGGAAGCAATATTTTAAATTAAGCAATCCTATTGAGATAAAGTCAGAAGGGCCTGCACCTCGTGTAATTGTAATAGAAAAAAAATCTCCACAGGAGGTGATTACAGCTTTGGGTAAATTGACAGGTACAATGGAAATGCCTCCACTTTGGGCATTAGGATTTCAACAGTGTCGCTATTCTTATTTCCCTGATACAAGGGTAAAAGAAATTGCAGATGAATATAGAAAAAGAGAAATTCCTTGTGACGTCATCTGGATGGATATTGATTATATGCAGAGTTATAAAATTTTCACTTTTGATAGTGTTGCTTTTTCTAACCCTCAGAATGTAAATGATTATTTACATGACCAGAATTTTAAATCTGTATGGATGATTGACCCCGGCGTGAAAAAAGAGGAAGGTTATCATGTTTATGATCAGGGAACAGCTGGTGATCATTGGGTAAAATCTGCAGATCAAAAAGATTTCGTAGGAAGTGTATGGCCTGGTCCATGTGTATTTCCTGATTATACAAGACCAGAAACATGCGAATGGTGGGGAACTTTATATAAAGATTTTATGTCAACAGGTGTTGATGGGGTCTGGAATGATATGAATGAACCATCAGTGTTTGATGGACCAGACGGAACTATGCCTGAAGATAATTGGCATAGAGGTGGTGGTTCGCTACCTGCAGGTTCGCACTTGAGGTATCACAATGTTTATGGCATGATGATGGTGAATGCCAGTAGAGAAGGAATTTTAAAGGTAAATCCAACCAAGAGACCTTTTGTGCTTTCTCGCTCTAATTATTTAGGAGGACAACGTTATGCTGCTACCTGGACTGGTGATAATGCTTCAACGTGGGACCACATGAAAGTGGCAACACCAATGATCTTAAACCTTGGATTATCAGGTCAACCATTTTCAGGACCGGATATAGGTGGTTTTAAAGGAGATGGAAATCCAGAACTTATTGCGAATTGGATGGCTGTTGGAGCTTTCTATCCATTTAGTCGTAATCATACCGAAAATAATTCCATTGATCAGGAGCCGTGGGCATTTGGACAGAAAGTTGAGGATGTTTCGAGAGTAGCTTTAGAAAGAAGATATCGTTTGATGCCATATTTATATACTTTATTCCATGAAGCATCTGTAAATGGTTTACCAGTTATGCGACCTGTATTTTTTGCAGATATCCAAGATCCTAATTTAAGAGATGAACAAGAAGCTTTCTTGCTAGGAGATGATTTATTAGTAGTACCTCAATATGCGAAGAATCCTTCGTTACCCCAAGGTATTTGGAAAACCATTCAATTGTTAGATGGAGACAAAGAAAATGATGGTTACCAAGCAGAATTAAAGCAAAGAGGTGGATCTATTTTGCCATTAACAAAAGTGATGCAATCAACAGAAGAATATAGAACTGACAGTTTAACTATATTAGTATCACTTGATAAAGAAGGCAAAGCAAAAGGACAGTTGTACATAGATGCAGGAGATGGTTTTGGGTATAAAAAAGGTGAGTATGCAATTGATGAGTATCGTGCTATTTTGGCAGCAACAAATGAGGTTATTGTTAATATTAGCCAAAATGAAGGTTCTTTGAAAAGTAAAGCTCGTTATTATAAAGTAGGACTTGTATCAGACAATGGAATAAAGTTTTCAGATTGGGAAAATGACGGTTTGATTAAAATTGATTTTAAAAAGTAGTTAATCTTCTTAGAAGAAAATTAATATTTATGTTGAGACTGGCTTAATAAGTAAATTATTAGGTCAGTCTTTTTTTTGTATCCATTGAATTAATAAAAAATATGCTTTTTGAGTTTATTCAGATTATCAGGATGTTATAAATATGAGCTTTTGAAGATTTGAAGACTTTATTAAATATTTTGTAAAATTGTTATTTGTTGGTTTGTAGTTAGTTATAATTTTTTCTAATTTCGGTGCGAATGCTTTACTTCAAAAATATTATTGATGCCCTACAGACGACTCCCAAATACAGATCAGGCTCGATTACGTGCATTGAAAGCAGCACTGGATCAAGGTAGATTAAAATATCCATACGATTTGGCATATCCACAACAGCTATATCACGATATCCAATCAATCTTACCTCAGTTCGAACAAGCTGTATCTCAATATAATTTTAGTAAGGAACGTCAGGCAAAGTATGGGAAATTATTATCTGATCAATTTAAAGAAGCTCGTATTTATGTGTCACATTTTGTGCAGGTTTTAAACTTTTGTATCATCAGAAAAGAATTAAAACCAGAAGTGCGAGAGGAATTTGGATTAAGTATTGAAGACAAAGCAGTGCCGGAATTAGGAACTGAGCAGCAATTAATACATTGGGGTAAAAAAGTAATAACAGGCGAGGAGTCGAGAATGATGAAAGGCGGAACAAGGATTTATAATCCTTCCATTGCCATGGTTAAAGTTAAGTACGAAAAATTTATAGAATACTACAATAATCATAAAAACCTGCAAAATACAACTCAAAAAATGCACGAAAAGGTTACAAGCATGAGAGATGTTGTAGATAATTTGATTTTAAAAGTATGGAATGGTATTGAAGAAAACTTCAATGATCTTTCCGGTGATGACAAAAGAAATGCCTGCTCAAACTATGGCATAGTATACATGTACCGAAAAGATGAAAAACCAATGGAATCCTAATTAAGAATTAAATTTTGCTTTTTTCGCAAGTAAAATAAAATGATCCCTACACCCAGAATACTTAATATTACAAGTAAAAAATTAGGTAATTCTGTTTGGGCCTCTAGGGGATTTCCATGTATTTCATTGTTACTTTTAGATAAGTTGTATAGAATAAATGCAACAAAGTTATTGATAAAGTGAGCTGTAATAGATAACCAAATACTTTTACCATAAACAACCAGATATCCGAAAATAATTCCTAAAAAAAAGCGTGGTAAAAACCCAAAAAATTGCATGTGCATTGCGCTGAATAAAAAGGCGGTTATCAAAATAGAAATATGATAATTCTTTGTTAATGTAGTTATTAACTTTTGTAAGGCTCCTCTGAATAATAGTTCCTCACCTATTGCTGGAATAATTGCAATAATAAAGATGTTTAATACAACTAGCATCCAACCAGAAGTATCCAAAAATATTTTTGTTAGCTCTAAAGCTTGGTTTTCTTTCATTTTCATCCATTCTTCAATGTGTTGTAAATATGAAGGAAATGGGATGTTGTAGTTGAGAAATCCTAAAAAGCTGACAAAAGGTTGAGCTATGAGTATAATTAAAATGGCCAGTACAATAAGCTTGTAACCAGGATTTCTCAGTCGAAGCCAAATAAAAGGTTTGTCTTGTGAAATTATGGCAAAAAATATTGGCGGGATAACAAATAGAGCAAGACTTTGAATAATCTGAAAATATCTGGCAAATCCTGGATTATTTGCTATTTCATGGGAGTTGTTAATAATTTCAATATCCCATATAATAGATCCGATGAATGTTCCGGTAATACTAATGAGTAGCCAAGTTGTAAGAGTAACTATGAATAGTAATATAATTTGACTGAAACTGGATATGTTATTGAATCGAATCATGGAATTTGATTTTTGCCGAATATAAAAAATCAAATTAATTAATTGGCTATTATAAAAAATAAAACCCCATTGATAAAAAGATCGATGGGGTTTTGGAAACTATATAAAATGTTCTAAGCCAATTTTTGTGATATTAACTTTTCACTTAATTGTGATTTTAAGTTTTTCCCTAAATTATAGGATTTTGATTCTTTACCTTTATATACTTGCTTTGAATTTGATTCATTAATTTTCGGATAATTCAAAAAGGTTTCGTAAAATTTAACCTGTTCAAAATAATTAAGCTTCACCTTGGTAGGTGATGTTAAATAAATTTTAAGCCAAAAATTAATAGGTTTGTTAATGTTTAATACTTGTAATCCTTTTATTTTATAAAAATAATCAAGTATCATATCATCACTTAGTCTTTTACTTGTAACATCATGTATGGTTTCAAGTACATTTTCCTTTGTTTCATTAGGATTGCTAAACAAGATTTTCTCCATCTTGGGAATAGCTCTTTTTTCTGCAATTAATCTTAAGATCGGCTTATATAAATAGATTAATGATAGCAAAAATAAAAAAGTTAATGCAATAATTATATAGGTCATCTCTCCCTGTTTTGTAAATTCAACATCTCCAATAATCAATCTTCTTCTCTCTCGTTTTTTTACTCTTTTTACCCTGCAATGGGATAAAAAGTTTTAAATAATTGACGAACTAACCTTATAACGAAACGAAATGTAAAAATGTTACAATGAAAAGCATGAAGAGAATTAAAAATCAGATGAAAAGATGATGGCCAATGGCTTAATCATAGGCTATCTCTGAAGTTTACGAAATGCTTTTTTTATTGCGTCTAAGTTAAAATTCTCCTGTGAGATAAAAATGTGGTTTTTTGAATGTAGTTGAGCTAAATATTCTTGCTCTGTCTGACCGGGAGTGGGTATAAGTAAGGCTCTTTTTTTTAAGTATTCTAAGTCCATTATTGAAGAATATCCCGACCTGCAGATGATTAGTGTCGTGTTTAATAATAATTCCTTTATTTCAGTAGAAGGTAAATGAGGTACTATTTTAATGTTATGCTTTTTTATAACTTTATGTTGGTTGGGCTTGCCTTGTATTATTAGGGTTTTATATTCACTAGTTTGTAATATGGCAATAATATGAGATTCAAAATTAGTTCTTGCAGGTTCTGGACCAGATAAAACAACCACAATATCATAATTCTCAGGAGATTTATTCTGGCTGTTTATAAACGAAAATCTCGATGTGGGACCTATAAATTTGACGTTCGGTTGGAGTTTGTATTTGTGACTTAAATCTCCGCTTAGGTTGATGGATTGATCTGCACAATCAGGTATCCAACATTCATCGTATTTGCTAACGAATGTTTTTATAATTGTATGTATTATTCTTTCAAACAAAACAAATGGTTTGGGTAATTTCACCATTAGTTGATGAGTAATAAAAATAGAATGTACTTTCTTATTCCACAAACCATATCTGTTATCAGAAATGATTACATCAATATTTTCTTTTTTTATAATACGTTTAATTTTCCAATGCTCATATGCAATACTATAAATTAACGGAGGTATAATTTTTATTATATTGAAAACAGAATCTTTGGATGAAAACTTTATCGAGATGTCTTTTAAAAAGATTGTTTTAAGTTCCGGAAATGAGGTATTCAAAAAACTTAATGCATTTCCATCTCCACCCAAAATAATGCTGTGGTTTTGTTCCAATAAATCATTTATGATGGGCATCAAACGTGTTGCATGTCCTAAGCCCCAATTAAGCGGACAAATCAAATATGTTTTAGGAACAGCCATATAAGTTATCCGGAAACCTGGGTTTTAATTCCTAAGTTTTCTACCAATTGAGCAATTTCTTTTAGTTTTTCAATCGAGACCTTTTGTAATCCATCAACAGGGGTATCTCTTTCAATCGTGTAAATCATCACCTGTTTAGGTGCAATGCTTTTTAATAAATCCAGCCAGCTTTCAATATCTTCAGTTGTAGTATTATCAATGGGTTTGTTATTATAATTACCCTTAACAAACATAGTTTGAATAATCAGGTTACCTTCAAATTTCTTTAGGTTTTCTATGGTTTCTTTTATGGAGTATTTTGAAACAGGTTGATCCAACAGGTTAATGCTCTCCTCAATACCTGAATCTAACTTAAGAATGTTGTCATCAATTTTGTTTAAAGCCCTAAAAACAGATGGTCTGTTAATAAGTGTGGCATTTGAAAGTACAGCAATTCTTGCTTCAGGAAAATAAGCATCCCTTAATGCAATGGTACCATCAATAATTTCTTCAAAATCTTTGTGGATGGTAGGTTCTCCATTTCCAGCAAAAGTAATAACGTTGGGCGCTGTTTTTTTTGCTTTCATATCTTCAAGAACAGATTTTAGATTTATTAAAACCTCTTCTTTAGATGGCATTTGAGTTTTAATATCTGTATTTTGATTGTTAAAACCACATTCGCAATAAATACAGTCGAAAGTACAAATTTTCTTATTCACAGGTAAAAGGTTTACCCCTAATGAAACGCCTAATCTTCTGCTTTTAACAGGACCAAAAATAATATCTTCAAAAAGAAAGGTTGCCATTGTTTACTTTAAATTCTATCGTGTTTTTATTGAGTAAGAGCCTACAAAAGTAGTTCAAAATTACGAAAGCCAATTATATTTATAAATTATTATCTTTGACAGATTGTAAATTAAGGATTGAATTGAATGTTATTTAAACAAGTTGTTGGTCAGCAGGATATTAAAGATAGACTTGTCCGGATGGTACACGAAAACAGAGTAAGTCACTCATTATTGTTTATTGGTCCTGAGGGTAATGGTAAATTGGCAATGGCAATTGCTTTTGCTCAATATCTCAATTGTTTAAATCCCAGTGAAGGAGATGCGTGTGGAGAGTGTACTTCGTGTAAAAAGTATAATAAGCTGGTTCATCCTGATTTACATTTTGTTTTTCCTGTCATTAAAACTAATTCTGAAAAAAATCCGGTTAGTGATACCTATATTTCTGAATGGAGAGCCTTGGTAAATGAAAATCCATATTTTAGTTTAACCACATGGCTCAATCAAATACGTAAAGAAGGTGAAAATAAACAGGGAGCCATATTTACAGCTGAAAGTTCTGAAATTATAAGAAAATTAAGTCTTAAAACTTTTGAAGGAAAGTATAAAGTGATGATAGTTTGGATGCCCGAAAAAATGAACGAGGCAACCGCTAATAAACTTCTTAAGATTTTAGAGGAACCTACACCTAATACTGTTTTTATCTTAGTTTCTAATCATCCGGATGAGATGATTTCTACTATTTTATCAAGAACACAACAATTAAAAATTCCAGCACTTTCTGATTCTGAAATTGCCACTTATTTAATTGATAAATATGAGATATCTGAAGCAGAGGCTCAAGGTGCAGCAAAAGTCGCTAATGGTAGTTTGATAGATGGTGTTGAGCAGGTTCATATGAGCGAGGATAATCAGTTCTTTTTTGAAAGTTTTGTTCAGATGATGCGATATAGTTATGCCAGAAAAGTGAAGGAAATGTTGATTTGGGTTGAGGAAATGAGTCGCCAGCCCAGAGAAAAACAGCGTAACTTTTTGAACTATGCGATTAAAATGATTCGTGAAAATTATATCATGAACTTTAAGCAGCCCGATATTGTTTATCTGACTCCTGAACAGTATGATTGGTCGAAAAAGTTTTCGCCATTTATCAATGATAAAAATGCATTGATGATATCAGAGGATTTTGCATTGGCCGATTCACATATTGGACAAAATGGAAATAGTAAAGTAATATTGTTTGATTTGGCTTTAAAGCTTATTATTTCGATAAAAACAGGAGTTGAAGGATAGTTTGGAAAGTTAAATAAGCTTGATTATTTTTAACCAATCTACTTTAAGATGGCATATCATACAGAGATTGCCTTTTAAGTATTTGATAATAATTAAGAATCGGTGATTTAAATATGTTGATTCTATTGTCTTAAACTTAAAATGAACGATCTGTAATTAATATATATTCAGGCTACAATGCCTTTAAAAACAAAAAGATGGAAGAAGAAGTACAATCAAAATGTAGTACTTGTATTGATAGATGTGGAAAATTAGATGTTTACGACTGGCTGGCTGATGTTCCAGAAAGTTGTAACGTTTCCGATATAGTTGAAATACAATTCAAAAATACTCGTAAAAGTTATTATAAAAACACCAATGGTTTACGCTTAAAAAAAGGAGATGTTGTTGCTGTTGAAGCCTCTCCTGGTCATGATATAGGAACAGTTTCCTGCACCGGAGAAATTGCAGTAATGCAAATGCGTAAAAACAGGTTAAATATTAATGAATACGAATTTAAACGCGTATATCGTCATGCTAAACCTGTTGATTACGAAAAATGGGAAGAAGCAAAAGCACTGGAGCATGAAACAATGATTAAAAGTAGGCAGATTTCTGCAGACTTAAATCTTAATATGAAGATTGGTGATGTGGAGTACCAGGGTGATCGCACAAAAGCCATTTTTTATTATATAGCCGATGAACGTGTAGATTTTAGACAGTTAATTAAGGTTCTTGCAGATAAGTTTAAGGTGAGAATTGAAATGCGTCAGATTGGTGCACGTCAGGAAGCTGGTCGTATTGGAGGTATTGGTCCTTGTGGTAGAGAATTGTGCTGTTCTTCATGGATTACAAATTTTGTATCGGTAACAACCAATGCTGCCAGATATCAGGAAATTTCATTGAATCCTCAGAAATTAGCAGGACAATGTGGAAAACTTAAGTGTTGCTTAAACTTTGAGTTAGATGCATATATTGATGCGCAAAAAGGATTCCCTAAAACAGATATTCCACTTGAAACTCAGGATAATACATATTATCACTTTAAAACTGATATTTTCAAAGGAATCATGAGTTATTCAACAGATAAGATGATTCCGGCAAATATTACTGAGGTTCCTGTTGATCGTGTTAAAGAGATTATTCGAATTAATAAGCGAGGTAAAAAAGTACCAGGTTTATTAGATGATAGACATGTGGTAGTTGATAAAACAAAAGCGTTAGATTATCAGAATGTTGTAGGCGAAGATAGTATTTCAAGGTTTGATGAGCCTAAAAAGAATCAGAACAGAAATAGAAATAAGAGAAGACGAAAACCCAATAATAGAAATCCTAAAAATAAAAAGTAATATGAGGTTTTTAGTTTCTATACTTTTTCTTTTACTAATGTATGCTTGCGGACCTGCTGAATGGTACAATAATCAGGTGTCTATTCCTTCGGCGAGATGGCATAAGGATACAGTGGCAGTATTTAATAGTAAGATTGATCAGTTAGATAAATCATGCCATCTATTAGTTCAGGTTACAAATAAAGAAAGCTATAAGTATAGTAATATTTGGTTTTTTATTGATGCTATTTCTCCTTCAGGACATATAGAAAGAGATACACTTGAGTGCTATTTGGCTAGTGATGATGGTTCTTGGTATGGTAAAAATATTGGTGATGATTTAGTTGAAAGCATTCATCCTTACAAATTAAATATCCGTTTCCCGGAAAAAGGGGTTTATAAATATTATGTCATACATGGCATGAGGGATACGGTTTTAACAGATATTGAATCTGTAGGATTACAAATTATAGAAGTTGAATAATAGTCGACTGTGATTTTTGATACTCTTAGGTAATAGTATTTACATATTGAATAAGGTTGTTTGATTAAACACAAAAGACGGTAGTTGGATTAATAAAGTGGGAAAAAACAAATTGTTTAAGTTTGCCAAGCTGGAAACTTATCCTCATGTATTTCAAGTGAAATTTGATGAGCCTAATCGTGAAGATTTTCACATGAAGGGTCAATGGAAGAAAACATTTTTTAAAAATGATAATCCTCTTGTTTTGGAGTTGGGATGTGGAAAAGGAGAGTACACTGTTGGTTTAGGAGAATTATATCCAGATAAGAATTTTATAGGGATGGATATTAAAGGTGCCAGATTATATACTGGTGCAACTCAGGCTTTGAATAAAGAGATGACTAACGTGGCATTTATCAGAGCTAAAATTGAATTAATTACTTCGTTTTTTGCAGAAGATGAAATAGATGAGATTTGGGTTACTTTTCCAGATCCACAAATGAAGAAAACTCGTAAAAGGCTTACATCAACAAGGTTCTTAGAATTTTATAAAGAGATTTTAAAACCTAATGGTACTATTCATCTTAAAACAGATAGTAATTTCTTATATACTTATACCGATGCTGTTGTTAAAGAAAATAATTTGCCTTGTGAAATAAATACAAGTGATTTGTACAATAGTGATATTGTTGATAAAATACTAAGTATAAAAACCTTTTACGAAGGTCAGTTTTATGAGCAAGGTATTCCGATAAAGTACATTAGGTTCTTTGTACCTAAAGATAAGAAATTAGTGGAGCCCGAAATTGAAATAGAATTTGACAGTTACAGGAGCTACAATAGAGGATCAAAAATGCCTTCTGAAAAAAAGAACTGAAGCTTTATGTAGGTATGGAACCCGATTTTAATACTAAAGTTTTTGAAGTAGTTAAACAAATTCCTTTAGGAAGGGTTACTACTTATGGAGCTATAGCCAGGTTTCTTGGAGTAGCAAAGTCCAGCAGAATGGTGGGGTGGGCACTAAATAAGTGTAATAATTATATTGATTATGTTCCTGCTCATCGGGTAGTAAATAGAGTTGGGTTATTAACAGGAAAGGCTGCATTTCAAGGTGAAAATGTGATGGAAGAGTTGCTGGAGAGTGAAGGTGTTAAGGTGGAGCAAAACAAGGTTATGCAGTTTGAAAGTTTATTTTGGGATCCACAGGAGCTAATGGCAGATTTTGAGTAAAACTTTATGAAAATAATAAGTGAGAATATGCTCATTATATAAAAGGCTATTGTATATTTGTAATTATTTTAAATCAAATTAAATAAATATAAGCTGCATATTTTATTTATGTGGTTTATTCAAAAAGGTTAATAGTATGAGTTTTTATCCTCAATTAGTGATAGATGCATTAAAGCATGTTCGTCATCCAGGAAAAGGAAAAGATATTGTTTCATTAGAGATGGTAGAGGATGATATTAAGATAGATGGTAAGAGAATCAGTTTTAGCTTGCTGTTCGACAGAGCTAATGATCCTATGATTCCTTCAATAAAGAAAGCCTGTGTTCATGCTATTTTAACGTATGTAGGTGAAGATGCAGATATTAAAGGAAATATCTATGTTAAAGTAAAAAATAAACCAAAAGTTGAGGTTGCAAAACCATTGTCTGAGGTTAAAAATGTAATAGCTGTTGCTTCGGGAAAAGGAGGTGTTGGTAAATCAACAGTAACATCAAATTTAGCTGTAGCATTAGCAAAGGCTGGATACAAAGTTGGTTTGTTGGATGCTGATATATTTGGACCTTCCGTTCCTAAAATGTTTAAAACAGAAGATGCTCGTCCGGTTTTAGAAAAAATTGATGGAAAGGATAAGATTATTCCAGTAGAAAAGTATGGTGTAAAAATGCTCTCTATCGGTTATTTTGTAAATCCAAAAGACGCCACTATTTGGAGAGGAGCAATGGCAACCAATGCTTTAAAACAGTTAATCACTGAAGGAAATTGGGGGACACTTGATTATTTACTGATTGATTTACCTCCTGGTACCAGCGATATACATTTAACAATAGTTCAGACGCTTTCAATAACCGGAGCTGTTATGGTAACTACACCACAAGATGTAGCTTTGGCTGATGCAATTAAGGGAGTTAGTATGTTTCAAAGTAAAAATATTAACGTACCAATTTTAGGATTAATCGAAAATATGGCTTGGTTTACACCTGCAGAGTTACCTAATAATAAGTATTATATTTTTGGTAAAGATGGTGGTAAAAAACTGGCTGAGGAGTTAGAGGTTGAGCTGTTAGGGCAAATTCCTATTGTACAAAGCATTAGGGAGGCTGGAGATAATGGAGAACCTGCCGCACTTAATGAAGATACTGTTACGGGGCAAGCATTTGCAAATGTTGCCTTGTCCGTTGTAGAATCTATTAAGGAAAGAAATTTAAATCTTCCTCCAACTCAGATTGTTGATGTTAAAACAAAATAATTATGGACGTAGTTAAATATCAAAAAGTTGAAGATGCACTTGAGCTTATCAGACCCTATTTGAAAGCTGATGGTGGAGATATTTCGCTTGTTGAAGTTACTGATGATTTTGTAGTAAAAGTAAAATTATTAGGTGCTTGTAATGGTTGTCCAATGAGTTATCAAACCATGAAAAATGGTGTTGAGCAGGTATTGAAGAAAGAGGTGCCTGAGTTGAAATCTGTGATAACGGTAGAAAATTAACAACAATATTATTCAATTATTAGCCATGTATTTTTAATGCATGGCTTTTTTGTTTTCTGGCTTTATATTAGATTGTTATTTTGAAAAGTAAGATTAGATATTAAACTTAAAAATAATACTAAATATTTACAGAAGTTTCATATTGCAAATAGAAGAAAAACTTATATACATGAATTTAAAGTTTAAATGGATTGGCTTTGATGCGGATGATACATTGTGGGAAAATGAATCGTATTTTAGAGAAGCAGAGGAGGAGTTTTGCAAAATGCTTAAAGATTATGCAACGGCACAGGAGTTAACTAAAGCATTATATGATATTGAAATCAAAAATATAGAATACTATGGTTATGGAATTAAGGGATTTATTCTGTCAATGATAGAAACTGGAATGGAGGTGACTGAAGGTCAACTTTCAGGGGAGGTAATTGAAAATATTATAAGTTTGGGCAAAGAGTTGTTGAACAAACCTGTTTGTTTAATTGATGGAGTTGTAGAAGTGTTGGAATCATTGAAATATTGGGGGTATCAATTGGTTGTTGTTACTAAAGGAGATTTGCTTGATCAGGAAAAGAAGCTGCAGAGGTCAGGTTTAGAAAAATACTTTCATCATATTGAAATAGTAAGTGATAAGCAAGAAGAAAATTATCAAAAACTTCTTAATCATTTAAATATTAAACCTAAAGATTTTTTAATGGTGGGTAATTCATTAAAGTCCGATGTGTTACCTGTGTTGAATATAGGAGGGAATGCTATCCATATTCCATTCCATACCACTTGGATTCATGAGCAAGTTGAAAATGTAGGAAATTTAGATAATTTTTCTGAATTGAATTCAATTTCTGAAATACACCAGGTATTGAATGTGTAAGGCATATATTGTTGTATAACTAAATGTTCTTTGTTTAGTATTGTAATGTGTTGAAATAAAGGTTGTTGTATTTTTTGACTAATGTAAAGAAATAGTCATTTCGTCAGGATTTTTCTTCTGCTTATCAAAGTAATGTATACATACACAGGAAGTTGCGTAATACTTCATAAACAAATAAACTTACGTTATCCGTAAGTTGAAATAAGAAAGGTATTATGAAACGATTTATTTTTATTTTATTAATTGCTATTGGATTAGGAAATGCTGCTTCAGCACAAAATTTTTCATCTTTAAATGAAGTAAAGTTTGTCGATACAGAAATGTATGAAGAATATATTGATCAGGTTTTTGATTGTTGTTATTATTTAGTACAAACTCCATTTACAAAAAAAGATGAGGAGAGAGCAGCTGCAAATGAATTTATTCAACGCTGGGTTAAAGGCTCGCCATCATATTCTGTAAATGTTAGTGATAAAGTAAAGCTTTTACTAGAAGATAGAGAAGAACTAATTGAATTATATTATGGATGTTATCTAAAAGTAGTTTTAGAGCAAGATGAGTCAAATGTTCAGGTTGTTGAGGAAAAAGCTTTGGATTCAATTATCAGGTATTGTGAAAACTCTAACAATAAGCTGAAAATGACTAAAGGAATGAAAGAGCTTTCTGAATTAAAATTAAGTGGTGATATTCAAAGTATAGATGAATATTTTGCAATGAAAGGGTGAGGTACTCTATTATTTTATGTACAAAAGAGAAGAGCTTAATTCAGCCCTTCTCTTTTTTTTATTTTTTATCAATGATTTCTTCAATCAAATCACCATCTTTTAATTTTTTGGAAATGACATTGTAAGGTCCGCTAACCACAGTGGAACTGTCTGAAATACCTGAAAGAATTTCTATATATTTTAAATCCTGAATACCTGTGGTAACAGCTTGTTGTTTCACCTTGCCGTTTTCGTTTAAAAATACAACTTCAATTTTTTCATCATCTCCTTTGTTGTCAGTTTTGGTTGTATCTTTTCTGGACGTAACAGAAAGAATTGGTACAGCTAAGACATCCGTTCTTGTATTTGTCTGAATATCTACGGTTGCTGACATTCCCGGTCTGAAAGGATGAAAATTAACACCATGTTCATCAATTAGTTTTTGATATGATTCTGGTAAAATAAGAATTTCAACTTCGAAATTTGTAATTTGATCTGCACTATTTCCTTCTACATTTGCAGAATTGGCAATCTGAGTAACAATACCTTTAAATTTGTCTTTTAAATAAGCATCAACTTCAATAATTGCAGTATCATTTAAATTCACTCTGATAATATCATTCTCGTTTACATCAACCACTACTTCCATATTATTCAGGTTAGCTATGGTCATTATTTCTGTTCCTTCAAATTGTGCAGTTCCTACCACTCTTTCTCCTTTTTCAACTTTTAAACTCGAAATAGTTCCATCCATTGGGGCATATATTGTTGTTTTAGAAAGGTTGTCTTTAGCTTCATTTCTGGATGCTGTTGCATTTTTTAAAGAAGCTTTAGCTGCATCTACACTTGATTTAGCAACATTGTAATCGGCAAGAGCCAATTCATATTCTGCTTCTGAAATGGTTTTTTGTTCCCAAAGTAATTTTTTACGATTATAATCTAATTCCTTTTGTTTGTATTGCGCTAATGCCTGTGATAAATTTGCCTCGGAAGATACGACTGCTGCTTCCATCTTTTCAAGGTTACGTTGGTATATGTCAGGTTGAATTTTTGCTAACATTTGTCCTTTGGTTACTTGTTCTCCTTCTTTTACCGGAAGTTCCAGTATTTCTCCCGATACGTCAGAAGTTACCTTGACTTTTACTTCTGGATTAATTTTTCCGTTTGCCGTAATAATTTCGGTAAGTGTTCTTTTTTGAGCAGATTCTGTTGTTACTTTATATTTAAATTCATTCCCAATCCAACCAAGTTGCTTACCGATAACCAAAACCACAATAAGGACAACTAAAATTATCAGGGGATATAATAATGATTTCTTCATAAGATTATAATTGTATTAACATATAGTGTAATAGGTTGTTATATTTCTTAAATGTATATTAGTTAAGAATTGTTCTGCATTAAGTATTAATATACCATTTTTGAGCAATAAACTCATATGCAATATAGTAAGATAAATGGATAATTGAATAATAGAGTTTTACGTTCTTAGTTAAGAGAGGAAAAATTTTCTTTAGAAGGTAGAGTTATACAAAAAGTAGAGCCTTCTCCAACTGTACTGATTACTTTTATACAACCATCATTTTTCTCAATATAATCCTTACTGATTATCAGGCCTAATCCAGTTCCGTTTTCTCCGCAAGTGCCAATACTTCTTTTTGAATTATCTATATTAAATAAATTATTAATAGTTTCAGGTGGCATTCCTATACCATAATCTCTTATATAAATAGTAGTTTTATGTTTATCCGTAGTTGATAGTATTTCAACTTTACCTCCTGCATATGAAAATTTTATAGCATTGCTAATGATATTTCTAACAGCCAGGCTAATCATATTCATATCGCCATATACAGTTGTTCCTTTTGAGATAGTGGAAACAATATTTATTTTCTTTTTAATTGAGGTAAGTTCAAAAAGGTTTAATTTTTCATTGATAAGTTGGTGTAAATCAAATTTAGTTTTCACCAGATTAATGCGTTCGTTTTGACTTCTTGACCAGTTAAGTAAGTTGTCAATTAACGAATTTACATGTTGAGTGGATGAGTCAATTAGTTTTATGTATTTACGTTTTTTCTCATCTTCTATATCGTCATAGGTTTCTCGTAAAAGCGATGAAAATCCCATTATTGATTGAAATGGACTTTTTAAATCATGAGCTATGATGTCAAAGAATTTATCTTTTGAAATATTGGCTTTGATGTATTTTTTATTTGCAATCTGAAGTTTTACTTTTTGTCTGCTTAGTCGGGCTCTGCTTTCTATTAATTCCGTGTTTGTCTGTTCAAGTCTTATTGCATTTTCTTTGATGCTCTGATTTTGTTTTATGATTTTTTTGTTCTGTTTTTTTAGAGTATTGTTGAGTATTTTAAGTCTGTAATAGTTTATAAAAACAATTACAGTTATGATGCTTATAAACAATAAGAATGTAATAAGTAGGATTTTAGTTAATCGCTCACTTTTAATCTCTGCATTTTGCAGTTTTATTTGCTGGTCTTTGGTTTTTGAGTTAAATTGAACATATAATTCGCTAATCTGCTGATATATAGTGGAATGAAATAGTTTGTTTTTAATGTCAGAGTATTTTAGCAAGTACTCAAAGGCCTGTATCGTATCTTTATTGTTTAAATATAAGTTACTTAAAGCTTTGTATGTGTTTGATGTTAAGTCTGTATGGTTGTTTGATTTCGCTACAACTAACGTTTTGTTATAATAGTAAAGTGCAGAATCCAGATTATTTACGCTGGAATAGTAATTTCCAATATCAATAGTAAGGTTAGAAATATGATAGCTTAAGTTGTCGTTAATTTCCTGAGCTAATTTTAGTGCTTTTCTAAAACATCTTCCTGCAGATATTAGCTGATCGAGCTGTAATTCTAAATTTCCAAGATGATGTAATAGGTGTATTTCGATTAAAGAATCCTTAATATTTTTATTACGATTGAGTGCTTCTAAATACAATTCTTTAGATTCTTTGTAAAGATGTTGGCTTTGAAAATAATAGCCTTTATTAATCAGGAATCTTATTTTTTCACGAGGGCTTTCATATCTTTTTAACAGATCTTCAGCTTTTGTTGAATATATGTGGCCTTCTTCATATCGTTGGGCGTGATTAAGCGAAAAAGCAATTTGATTATAAATTGGAATAAGTTTTGAAGAATCCTGTTGTTTTTCAAGTATTAGTAATGACTTATTAAAGCATAGAAGTGCTTTCGAAAAATTACCTCTATCGTTATATGATTTGCCCATTGCAAAGTAAACTGAAGATTGAATTAATTTATTATTTATGTTTTTTGTGATTTCGGGGCAATTAAATTCCAAAGTAGTGTCTGCTGATAAAGGAATGATCTGAAGTTCCTGATCTTGAGAAAAACATGTTATAGAACTACACATTAATAATATAAATAGATTCTTTAGAATCAAGTTTAGGGGATTTGTGATTTTCATTTGTTTGCTTAAGGCGTTAATTAGTTTTTGGATAAAGATTTTTCTTTTTGAATTGGTTAGACGAAAATAATAAAAATATTTAATGTTTTCAATATCAATTTTTTAAAGAAGTGAAAAATAGGATTCAGATCATAGGGATGGCAGCAAAAGTCAGGTTTTTTACAACGTTTTTTGTTTGAAAAAGAAATGTTAATTATTTTACAAAACTTATAACAGTTGTTTAAATTAATCTAAATATAAAGCATGAAGCTCTCCATTAATATTGTCATATTATTCTGTTTATTCTTTTCAAATGAATTAGTTGCACAGGTTAAGAAGATTGGAATTCCTGATATTGAGTATTTCAATAGGCGTACCTATCATGGAGCGACTCAAAACTGGGGAATAACTCAGGGGAAAAGCGGATTTTTATATTTTGGGAATAACAATGGAGTGTTAGAATTTGATGGCGATCAATGGCGTTTGTATCGTGATTTGGGAGAACTTAATGTGAGAAGTACACATGCTGTTGGGGATAGGATTTATGCCGGAGCATTTAATGAGTTAGGTTATTTTTACTATGATTCAGCAAGTAAACTCAAATATAAATCTTTGCTTCAAGGGCCTAATGTTAGAAATTTTGAGGATTTCTGGCATATATACGACTGGAATGGATATGTTGTATTTCATTCGCAAAAAGGCTTGTGTTTTTACAAGGATGATCAATTAACACATATTATATATCCTGAATCTCGTTTTGTTTCTGCATTTGTTGTTAATGGGTTATTTCTTGTTCAGGATGAGCAGGCAGGTTTGATGGAAGTTAGGGGTAATGATATTTACCCTATTAATGGAGGAAAATTATTTGCAGGTAAGGAAATAAAATCAATCATGTCATTATCTAATTCAGAAATGATAATAGGTACGATGAACAATGGTCTGTATAGGTGGGATATGCAAATGTTTGCGGAGTGGAAGGTGCCTGCAAATAATCTTCTTAAAAAGATAAATATCTTTTGTGGTTGTAAATATTCGGATGATCGATTGGTTTATGGAACTATTCAGGGAGGGATTGTGATAATTGATGATAAGGGTGAAGTTTATTTACAAATAGATAAAGATAGAGGTTTAAGAAATAATACGGTATTAAGTGCTTTTGTAGATCGTGAAGGAAATATTTGGGGTGGATTAGATAATGGTATAGTAAAAGTAAATTTCAATTCAACAATTTCATTTTTGCAGGGATATTATAATCTGGGAACGGGTTATGTTATGGAAAAATTTAAAAATGAATATTATTTCGGAACCAATCAGGCTGTATTTAAAATAGGAGAACAAAAGTTTAAAGATCCATTAAAAGATCGTAACGACTTTATTAAGGTTATAAATACTGGAGGTCAGGTTTGGAGTTTGTATCATGATGAACGTTCATTATTGTGCGGACATAATCTTGGAGTTTTTGAAATTAAAGACTCTGGAGCCAATGAAATCACTCCCGCTGATGTTAATGGAGTGTGGAATTTTAAAACTGTCAAAGCAAATGATAATCTTTTGTTATCAGGAACTTATACTGGACTTATTGTATTGGAATATAAATCGGGTAAATGGCAATATAGAAATACCATAAAGAACTTTAATGAATCAGCTAGATTTATAGAATGGGATAATGAAGGATATCTTTGGATGTCACATGGATATCGGGGTGTTTTTAGAATTAAATTAAATGATGAAATAACTGAGGCAACCGAAGTTTTAATTTTTAAGAATACAGAATTTCCAAATAATCATAATCCATTAACATTGACAAAAATTAATGGAAAGTGTTTGTTTTCAAGTAAAGATGGAATCTATCAGTATGATTATACTGCAGGCAAATTTGTGCACAATGATGATTTTGAAGCAATGTTTTCCAATGGGATTTATCCTAATGATATAAAAGAAGATCAATATAGAAATCTGTGGTGCTTTTATGGAGATAAAATAGGTGTGCTTAGGTTTTTGGAAGATGGGACATATAAAGATATCTGGTATCCTTTTTTACCGTTGGATCGGAAGATGGTGAGTGCGTTTGAATATGTATATGTAGAGGATGAAAAAAATGTATTTTTTGGAGTTGAAGATGGATTTGCTCACTATGCTACCGAGGATTATAAAAATTATAAAATCCCATTTAAGGTGCATCTGCGTTCTTTTAAAGGGAATTCAGATTCAACAACTTACCAGTTAAACTATGTTGGTGATTCTATCAAACAAAATGTAGTTCCTTCCTTTACTTTTAGAAAAAACACCTTCAATATATCATTTGTTGCGTCTTTTTATGAGCAACGTAATGTGTTGTACTCCACATGGCTTAGAAACTATGATTCTGGCTTTGGAGAATGGACCGAAGAGAATCACCGAAGCTATTCGAATTTAACTGAAGGTGAGTATGAAATTATTATAAAAGCGAAAAATCAATATGGAGTACAAGCGCCTCCTGTATCATTCAAGTTTATTGTGTTGCCGCCATGGTATAGAAGTGTGGTTGCAAAAGTTGTTTGGGTAATATTGTTTTTAATGCTGGTTGCATTAATTTATTATTTTATCAGCAAACGAATAGAGTTTAGTAGACAAAAGGAAAAATCGAAACAGCAGGAGCGTTTTAGAATCAAGGAAGAAGAGCTTAAAACGGCAGCTTTGGTTTCGGAAAAGGAAATGATTCGTTTAAGGAATGATAAACTCAGAAATGAAATGGTATTTAAAGAAAAGGAATTAGCGAATTCTACTGTTCATATTATTCAAAAAAACGACTTGCTTTCAGATATTAAAGAGCAGCTTAAGAAGATTGTTAGAATTCAAGAAAAGTCTGAGTTAGAAAAGAAAGTTCGATTGCTAATAAAAAAGATTGACCGCGATATTGATACAGAAAATAACTGGCAGGTATTTGAAACTCATTTTGGACAGGTTCATGAAGCATTTTTTAATAGTTTGAAAGAAAAACACCCGGATTTAACAAGTAGAGAACAAAAGTTATGTGCTTATATTAAAATGGGTATGGCTAGTAAAGATATTGCTTCATTAATGAATATTACTACAAGAGCTGTTGAAAATAATCGCTACAAACTTCGCCAAAAATTAGGCCTGTCTCAAGGCGATAACTTACTTGAGTATATTGAAAATGTATAATTAGGCTATTGCTTAAGATTTTCCATACATATTAGAATTCAATTTTAGACTCGAATAAATTTTGGGATTTAGATTTTATCCATTTTATGCAAATGTTTTTTAATAATTCCATTTCTGCAAAATAGGGATGCAAATATCATGTATGCTATTATGTATATATGATAAAAGTCACAAAAGTGAATAAATGTTAAATTATACTGATTTTCTTTTATTGTGCATGTGTGAGTGTGGTGTGTGTTGTTTATTTTAAAAATGTGTATTTTTAAGTATCATTAAATCAATGGATAGGTGTTTTTGGTGTGAGTTTTATGTGAGGTGTAAAATGAGTTATTGTGAGTTTTTTATGATGTTATTTATTATATTTAATTAACAAATGATTGCATTTTTGTGACAATGAAAGTTAATTCTAAATCCAAAAAGCAATTGAACGGATAAACTTTTTAAGGATTCAAATTGTGCACAGTGAAAAATTAAAAGTTTTAAAGTTCTTCCGCTTGCTGGAAGGTAAAGTGGAAAATGAAAATTAAATTCTAAAACACATGAAACATTTGTTAGGAACAATGATCCTGTTTTTGTGCAGCACATTTATATGGGCGCAAGAAGTTACAATTACAGGTAAAGTTACGTCCGCAGAAGACGGAGCTCCTATCCCAGGAGTAAGTGTAATAGTAGAGGGTACTACCAATGGAACCATTACTACCATTGATGGAGATTATTCTCTGAATGCTAATCAAGGTGAAACTTTGATCTTTTCTTTTATTGGTATGGAGACTCAGACTGTAACAGTTGGTAGTGAGTCTACTATTAATATTGTATTGGCCGCTGAAGTTTCGGATCTTGATGAAGTAATTGTGGTTGGTTATGGTGTACAAAAGAAAAGTGTTGTGACTGCTGCAATTAGTAGCGTTTCTTCTGAAGAACTGGAAAAAACAACTCCTTCCCGAATTGAGAACGTACTAAAAGGAAAAGTTTCCGGGGTACAAATCACTCAAAGTTCAGGTCAACCCGGATCTGATTCAAAGGTTCGTATCCGTGGTATTGGAACTATTAATAACAGTGATCCTTTATATATTGTAGATGGAATGGCTGTTGATGGTGGTATTGATTATTTAAATCCATCAGATATTCAATCAGTAGAAGTCTTAAAAGATGCTGCTTCAGGTGCCATTTATGGAGCTCGTGCTGCCAATGGTGTTATTTTGGTAACAACTAAATCTGGTAAAAAAGGTAAAGCTACTTTAAATTATGATTTCTCATATGGATGGCAAAATCCTTGGACTGAGAGAGATGTATTGAATGCAAAAGAATACATGACCATTATGAATGAGATTCGTTTAAATGATGGTAATTCAGCATTATATAGTGCTGATGAAATTATGAATGCAGGAAAAGGAACCGATTGGCAAAATGAAACCTTTAATTATAATGCTCCGGTTCAGAACCATCAGGTGAGTTTAAGTGGTGGTACTGATGTATCAAATTACTTTGTTTCATTTGGATACTTTTCACAAGATGGTATTGTAGGTGGTGATTACGATAGATCTAACTATGAAAGATATAGTGTTCGTGTAAATAATACTTACAATGTTTTTGAAGAAACAAGAAATCTGTTTAAATCTTTAAAAGTTGGGGTAAATGCCGGCTACACAAGAACTAAGTCAATGGGAATTGAAACTAACTCTGAATATGGTTCTGTATTAGGAAGTGCAGTAGCCTTTAATCCTACAATTCCTGTTTATGCAATAGACCCTGATGCTGTTTTATCTGAGTATCCAACTGCTGTAAAAGATAAAGATGGTAGAGTATTTTCTTTACCTCCAAGTGGTTTTCAGGAGATTGCGAACCCTGTTGCAATGTTAAATGCACCAACTGCAGATATTGGTAATTCTGATAAGATTGTAGCAACAATGTGGGGAGAACTTGAGGTTCTTAAAGATCTAAAATTTAAAACCAGTTATGGTGTAGATTTAGCATTCTGGGGAAACGATGGTTATACTTATCCTCACTTCTTGGCAACCCAAGGTAAAAATTATACACAAAGTCACGTTTGGTCTGGTATGAATAGAGGTTATAACTGGCAGGTTGAAAACACCCTACACTATTCAAAAACGCTAAGTGAAAAACATAATCTTTCAATATTAGTAGGGCAGTCAGCTAAAGAATATACTTACAGAAGGTTACAAGGAGATGATTATGATCTATTAGAGCAGGATCCTTCTAAAGCTGTAATTGATTATGCAATTGCTGATCGTGATGATGAAAGAGTTTCTGGAGGAACCGGAGGTTATACTTCTAAAACATTAGCATCATATTTCGGTCGATTAGATTATAATTTTGATGAAAGATATATGTTGCAGGCAACTGTTCGTAGAGACGGTTCTTCAAACTTTGGACCAAATAATAAATGGGCTGTATTTCCTTCTTTCTCTTTAGGTTGGAATATTACTAACGAGGCGTTTATGGATAATATGCCAAACTGGTTAAGTTATATGAAACTTCGTGCTTCATGGGGTAAAAATGGTAACGAAAATATTGATGCCTTCTCATACACCAGTTTAATGGACGGAGGTCAAAATTATTACTTTGGATCAGGAGATAATTCAACAATGCAATATGGTAGTAGTCCTGCACGAATTGCAAATCCAAATGTAAAATGGGAAGAGTCTACTCAAATTGATGTCGGTTTTGATTTAAGAATGTTTAATCATGCTTTAGCATTTGGTATTGATTACTTTAAAAAAGATACTGAAGGTATGCTTATGGAGCAGCCTATACCAAAGTATGTTGGTAAGGGGGCGCCTATTGCCAATGCAGGAGATATGGAAAATCAAGGTATTGAATTAGAGATTACTTATAAAAATAATATCGGTAAATTAAACTATAGTATTGGTGCACAGGCCTCGTATATTAAAAATAAGCTAATCAATATGGGTAATGAGTCTGGAGAAATCGTGTATGAAAACGGAGGTGCTGCTGGATTAGGTGATTTCGTTAAAGGTAAAAATGGTGAGGTTTTCCCATATTTCTATGGATATAAAACAGATGGACTATTCCAAAATCAAGCAGAAGCAGATGCATATAATACAGCTTATGGTCAAAGTGCAATGCCAGGAGATGTTCGTTTTGTAGATTATAATAAAGATGGCGAGATTAATGATTTAGATAGAACAAAGATTGGTAAAGGTATGCCGGATTGGACTTTTGGATTAACAATTGGTGCAGACTATAAGGCTTTTGACTTAAATATGTTCTTCCAGGGTAGTATGGGCAATGATATTTTTGATTACTCAGTACGTGGAGATATTCCTGCAATGAATCGTCCTACATGGATATTAGACAGATGGACAGGAGAAGGCTCATCAAATAAAATTCCTAGAGTTACCTCAGAGAACCCTAATGCTAACTGGCGTTCTTCAGATATATATGTTAAAGATGGTTCATTTGTAAGATTGAAAGCAATTCAGTTAGGATATACAATTCCTCCAACAGTACTTCGCAAAGATTTTATTAAAAGATTAAGATTATATGTATCAGCTGAAAATCTATTGACCTTTACTAAGTATGATGGATTTGACCCTGAGATTGCATCTGAAGAATATACCACAATTGGTGTAGATAGAGGTATTTATCCTCAGGCACGTACAATTTCAGTTGGAGCCAATATTACATTCTAATTCTAAATTATTCAAATCATGAAACGAACTTCAACAATTACCTTCTTAATAGGAAAATTATTTGTAGAGAGTTTCATTGAATATCGTCGAAATAAAAATTATAATGAGATGAAAAAATATATAAACGCAATAATTCTAGCAGTTTTATTAGGCTTTACATCGTGTAGTGAGGATTTTCTAACTGTAGAGCCTACTGATTCGCAAGAAGCTGGAGGTGCTGCTACTGAAGGTGCTATTTTATCAAACCTAGGTGCAGCTTATCAAATATTACTTTTTGATAGTTATGCTGATTACAACTATAACAGTGTTCCACTTATGTCAGATCTCCGTTCTGATGATATTTATAAAGGAGGTGGTGATGCAGGTGATCAAAGGATGTTGTATTTGTTATCACAGTTTAACTTGAATGCAAACGAAACAGCAGCTGGTTTATGGAATATTTATTACAGCGGTTTAAGTAGATGTAATAATGTTATTATAGCTTGTGAAAATGCAGTTGATGTAGATGAGGCTAGTTTAAATCAGTATAAAGCTGAAGCACATTTTCTAAGAGCTTACTATGTACATTGGTTATGGAAATTCTGGGGTAACATTCCTTATTTCGAAGATGATTTACCAGCGCCATATATGGCACCTCAATATACTGCAGATCAAATTTATAATGAACTAATTGAGGATGTTGATTTTGCAATTGATGGAGACAAATTACCAATGAGACCAGAAGTTACTGATGATGGACGAGCTTCTAAAGCAGCTGCAATGTTGCTAAAAGCAAGAATTGTTCTTTATCAAAAAGATCAAACTCGTTATGCTGAGGTTTTATCAGATATGGAAGAAATTTATGCAAGTGGTGCATATTATTTAGCAGACTATGCTTCTATTTGGGATAGAGAAGGAGAGTTTGGACCCGGATCTATTTTTGAAGCAAATCAACTTCCGGAAGGTAAAGACTGGGGAGCTGCTTGGCAAGGATATGGAACAAACCTTCCAGCTTTTATCTCTCCAAATGGTTTAAAGGAAGATACAGAAGATCTTCTTAGTGAAAAAACAGAATATAAAGGCGGATGGGGATTTGGTCCTGTAAGAACAGAAGTTCTTTCACTTTATGAAGCTGGTGATGAACGTTTACCTGCATCTGTAAATCAATTTGAAGAAGGAACTTATACCGCTCGTTTCCAAAATACTGGATTGTTTATGGCTAAGTATTCTGCGAGAGTAGATTACAACGATGCTCCTTATACAGAAGATTTGAACTATGAAAATAATGTACGCATCTTCCGTTATGCAGAAGTATTATTAAATGCAGCAGAGTTAATTGTAGTGCACGGACAAACTCCAAACACAGACTTAACAGCACAAGGTTGTTTGGATGAAATCAGAACTCGTGCAGGATTAGGTTCTATTGAAGCTACGGCTGCTAACATTAAGCTGGAAAGAAGACGTGAATTTTTAGGAGAAGGAATGCGTTTCTGGGATCTAGTTCGTTGGGGAGATACAAATGTATTAACTGAGTCTATCCCTGAATTTTCTTCAGAAAGAACTTGGTCTGATGATATGAAGTATATGCCAATACCTCAGTCAGAAATTGATAAAACAGAGGGTGAATTTAAGTTGGTACAAAATTCAGGTTATTAATGAGTTTGTTAAAATTAAAATCTAAGAAAATGAAGAATATATTATATTTTGTTGTTTTAATATTTGCATTCGCAGCATGTTCTCCTGAAGAGCATACTATGCCCGCAAATATTACCAGCGACCAGGTTTCGTGGGAGTACGTTGCAACAGATGTACTTAACGAATATACTTTAATTAATAATACTCCTGGCACCTCTGCACTTTGGGATATGGGTAATGGTGTAAAGGCAAATGGTAATTCAGTAACTGCTCGTTATACTTTTGCCGGTACTTATACTATTAAAGTTACTATTGTTTCTCAAGGGGGATCAGTAACAGTTGAAGATGATATAGTAATTACAGAAGATAATCCTGCCTTCTTATCAGGTTATCCATATGATGAGTTAACAGGAGGAAGTTCTAAAACTTGGGCTGTTGATGGTTATGCAAGTGCTGCATTTGGCCTTGGACCTACATTGGGAAATCCACTTGAATGGCATGCTGATGTTGCCGGAGCAAGAGTTGGAAAAGGTTTGTATGATGATAGATTTACATTTTCTATTGCAACAACAGGTTTAGTTTTTGAACAAGTAACAAATGGTGATGTGTATGCTAATGGATTATGGGCAGCAGACTTAGGTTCAACAGATGGACATCAGGAAGCTGACGGAGCAGATTTTATTATGCCATACGATGGCGGAACAGTGCAATGTGCTGTAGCTGGTGAATCATTTACTGTTAGTGGAGGCTTCTTAGGTTATTATGCTGGAGCTACAGAATACCAGATTGTGTCTTGTACAGAAGATCTTTTAGAAGTTGCATTTTGGGATTCGCAAAATAACTTTTTCTGGTACACTAAATTTGTACCTGAAGATCAGTTAACTCCAGAACCAGAGCCTATTGTTAAAAAGGTTGAGGCGAATGATTTGTTTGATGATTTTGAAGGAAATGGAAACATTACCTGGGTAACAAGTGCTATTGACGGATTTTCAGTTATTGATAATTTTGCTCCAGTACCAATTAATACTTCTGCAAATGTAGCTCTTTATCACAAAGGAGAAGGAGAGTGGAATAATGTAAGTATAGAATTGGATTATTTGATGGATCTTTCTGTAAGAAACGTATTTACATTAAAAGTATTTGTTCCAAGTTTCAATGATTATGTTACAGAGTGTAATCCTGGAACAGATTGGTTGGCTACTCATAATCTTCGTCCACAGATTGATATCAAACTACAGGATAGTTCAATGGGAGGAAATGCCTGGCAAACACAACAGGTTAGAAGTCATACATTGACAGAAGATCAGTTTGGAAAATGGATTGAACTTACGTTTGACTTTAGTGATGTTTCAGACAGAACTGACTTCGATTTGATTGTACTTCAATTAGGTAATGAAGGTCACTGTAATGATGGAATATTCTATGTTGACGATTTCAAATTACTAGATTAATTGATTCACTATTCCCGGAGTTTATTGCTCCGGGAAATTTTCAAATTATTTCAATAAATAGAAGGTTCCGGATGGTACTTTAAAAGAGTGTTTATGTTAAGATTATATATTCTTAACCTGCTATTGTATTGGAAAGAATAAAATTTATAGGAAGAAATAAAAGAGAAAATGAGCATTACAAATATTTTTAGTCGTTTGATTATTGTTGGATTTATCGCAGTTTTTATTGCTGCGTGTTCAGATAGTGAAGATGGACCGAAAGTGAAGTTTACTGCCGATTTTGAATATGCAGTATCAAATGATAATCCTAATATAATTGAGTTTACGAATACCTCAGACGGAGAATATTTGTATTTGCAATGGGATTATGGAAAAGGAGACGGATTGGGTTCTAAAGAATCAGATAAAACGTCTGTGCGATCTATTTATTATCCATTAAAAGGTACGTATGAAGTTACGTTAGTTGTATGGGGTAGCTTGAATAGTAGTAGTGATACTAAAACCATAACAAAAAGCATAACCATTGATCAGGATGATACGGATTATGTTCAACCACAGGGATTAATCTGGTCGGATGAATTTGATGGTAGCAGTGTAGACTTAACAAACTGGACTTTTGAAACAGGTTCTGGAGGCTGGGGAAATCAAGAGCTCCAATATTATTCAAATGGAGAAAATGCTGCTATTGAAGGCGGAAAATTAATTATTACTGCAAAAAAAGTTAATGATAATAAAACCGATGGATCTTATACTTCAAGCAGATTAGTTACCCTTGGAAAACAAGAATTTACTTACGGACGCATTGAAGTAAGAGCTAAGTTACCATCAGGGACTGGTATTTGGCCTGCAATATGGATGTTAGGTTCCAATATTACTTCGGTAGGATGGCCGGCTTGTGGCGAAATTGATATAATGGAATACGTTGGTTATGATCCGAATATTGTTCATTCAACTGTACATACATCAGCTGGATTTGCTGGAGATGGAGACGGAAGTTGGATGACATTGGAAACTGCTGAAGAAGAATTTCATATCTATGGTTTAATCTGGTCAGAATCATCTTTAACATTTTATGTTGATACACCAGAAAATGTAGTGCATGTTTATGCACCAGTTGTTAAAAACAGTTCTAATTGGCCTTTTGATAAACCTTGTTTCTTCATTTTAAATATAGCAGTAGGTGGAACTTGGGGAGGATCACTGGGAATTGACAATGCAATATTTCCACAAACAATGGAAGTGGATTACGTGAGAGTTTATAGTTTAGACTAACCAGGCAAAATGAATAGCATGGGAAAGCATATAATAATAGCATTTATAGCAGTTTTACTATTGAGCTGTGGAGGCTCAAAAAATAAATATGAACTGGTTTGGAGTGATGAATTTGATTACACAGGATTGCCAGATGAGTTAAAGTGGAACTATGATACTATTGGTAATAGTTATGGTTGGGGTAATAACGAATTACAATATTATACAGCAAAGAGAAAAGAAAATACATGGGTTGAAAATGGTATGTTAACCATTACTGCAATCAAGGAAAATGGATTTCCTGCTGCATATACTTCGGCTCGATTAACTACAAAAGGTAAAGCTGATTGGTTATACGGACGTATTGAAGTGAGAGCAAAAATTAGTCATGGAACCGGAATTTGGCCTGCGATATGGATGTTACCAACAGAAAATGAATATGGAGGCTGGCCTAAAAGTGGAGAGATTGATATTATGGAACATGTTGGTTATAACCCGGATTCAGTATTTTTTACTATACATACAGAGGCTTTTAATGGGATGTATGACACCCAAAAAACAAAAGCCGTTTATATGCCAGAAGCAGAAGATGATTTTTATACGTATGCAGTGGATTGGTCTGATAAGGAATTATCATTTATGGTAGATGGTAAAGAAGTTTATAAAATAAAGAATAAATACACTAATTCTTCAGAATGGCCTTTTGATAAAGCATTTCATTTATTGTTAAATGTTGCAGTTGGCGGAAATTGGGGGGGAGTACAAGGTGTAAATGATGATATCTTTCCTCAAAAGATGGAAGTAGATTATGTAAGAGTTTACCAAAAAAAATAGCGAAATCATTATTTAAATATGTGGATTATATGGAAGAGAATTCTATGTAACAGCCCATTCTATGTCTTTTCGATATCAAAATGAGGGTATTGGGTATACCACAAAATTAATTGAATTGACTACGATAATAATAATTCATCAACATAGATAATAATAAAACGATATATACAGAATGAATGTTTTTTTAGGAAATACGAACCTGAATTTTGAAGAGAAGAAAGTGAAGGGAGATTTTGTGGTAATTAATAATGAAAAATTCTACAAAATCAGTAACTATGATAAGATGCCTGATTTTTTCATGAGTATTGTAAGTGACTCTGATCATTGGATGTTCATATCAAGTAATGGTTCTTTATCTGCAGGGAGAAAAAACAGAAATAATGCTCTGTTTCCATATTACACGGATGATAAGATTCATGATTACAAGGGTAAAACAGGTAGTAACACTATCTTTTTAGTTGAAAAAGATGAAAGAACTTATTTATGGGAACCGTTTATAAGTGAATATGATATCTATAAAACAGAACGGAATCTATATAAAAATATATACGGTAATAAAATTCTATTTGAAGAGATTAACCATGATTTGGGGATAGCATTTAAATATATATGGTGTAATTCTGAGAAATATGGTTTCGTTAAAAAATCAACATTAACAAACCTTTCAGATAAGGAGGTTAGTGTTGATTTTTTAGACGGAATTAAAAATATTCTTCCATTTGGAATTGATTTTGATTTTCAGAATACCTATAGCAATTTACTTGATGCTTATAAAAAGAATGAACTCAATACAGAATCAAATTTGGGGATCTTCATGTTAAGTTCAATTCCTGTAGATAGGGCAGAACCAAGTGAATCACTAAAAGCGACTACTGTTTGGTCGCAAGGGTTAGAAAATAGAAAAATATTACTTTCGGATAAACAAGTAGCTAATTTTAAAAAAGGTTTAAAAGTTGAAACTGAAATTGATGTAAGAGCTGCCAGAGGTGCATATTATCAAAATGCCTCCTTAAAATTAGAAGCCAAAGCATCAAAAGAATGGATGCTTGTTGCTGAAATCAATCAGGACAGTACGGCTGTTGAAAACCTTAATATTGCCATTCGCGAAGATAATCTGGAAAATGCAGTTGAAGCAGATATCAATTTAGGAACAACCAACCTAATTAAAATAGTTTCAGATGCTGATGGAATCCAGACTGGTAATGATATGTTGTCGTCTGTGCGTCATTTTTCTAATACCATGTTTAATGTGATGCGTGGTGGTATTTTTACAAATAATTATACGGTTGAAACCGCAGATTTTAAATTATATGTAAATCAAACCAATAAGAAAGTGGCAGAAAGTGCTAAAGATGCTATTGAAAATCTGCCGGAAGAGATTACTTATCAGGAATTATGTACCTGGGCATTAAATAATGGTGATGTTGATCTGTTAAGAATAGCCAATGAATATTTACCACTTACATTTAGTCGCAGGCATGGCGATCCAAGTCGCCCATGGAATCAGTTTGCTATAGAAACAAAAAATGAAGATGGGTCTCCTAAATTGAATTATCAGGGAAACTGGCGCGATATTTTTCAAAACTGGGAAGCGTTGGCAGTATCATATCCTGAGTTTGTTGAGGGAATGATTGGAAAATTTGTGAATGCATCAACTGCTGATGGTTATAACCCTTATCGCATTACTCGTGAAGGAATTGATTGGGAATGTCCGGATCCGGAAGATCCCTGGGCATATATAGGTTATTGGGGTGATCATCAAATTATTTATTTACAGAAGTTTTTAGAACTGTCAAAAGCATATCATCCCGGAAAACTAGATAATCTTTTATCTAAGGAAATGTTTGTTTACGCCAATGTTCCTTATCGTATTAAATCGTATAAAGATATTGTTAACAAACCTCAGGATACCATAAGATTTGATGCAGAACTTAATGAGAAAATTAAAGCAAAAGATAAAGAATTAGGTGCTGATGCTCGTATGTTGTTTGGAAAAGATGGTGAACTGTATAGAGTTAATCTTACAGAGAAAATTTTAGTTACTCTGTTGTCTAAATTGAGCAACTTTATTCCCGAGGCTGGGATTTGGTTAAATACACAACGTCCGGAGTGGAACGATGCCAATAATGCTTTAGTTGGTAATGGTGTTTCAATGGTAACTCTGTACTACATACGACGTTTCCTAAAGTTCTGGTCACAACAGTTTAGCAACTATAATGAGGATGAGATTAAATTGTCAGAAGAAGTTGCAATTTTGATGGTGTCAATTCATCAATTATTCTCCACTAAAAAAGAAGTGCTTAAGAGTGGATTCTCCGATGAGGAAAGAAGAAATTTTGCTGATGTGCTTGGTCTTGCAGGTGAGAATTACAGAAATAGCATTTACAATAATGGTTTTTCCGGAGTGAAGAAAAGTATTAAAGTAAGTCAGTTAATTGATTTTACAAATACTGCTTTAGCTTATATTGACCAGTCAATTAAAGTTAATAAGCGTGAGGATGGTTTGTTCCATTCTTATAACCTGATTTCTTTTGGTAAAAACACTACTTCCATTCGTTACTTATATGAAATGTTAGAAGGTCAGGTAGCTGTATTAAGTTCTGGTTATTTGAATGCAGAGCAGAGTTTATCTGTTCTTGATGCGTTAAAGTCCAGTGCCTTATTTCGTGAAGATCAGTATAGCTATATCCTTTATCCGGATAGACAATTAACACGTTTTCAAGACAAGAATAATATTCCATCAGACAAGGTGACTCAATCGAAATTGTTAAGTCAATTATTAAAAGATGGAAATACAGATATTTTAAATCAAGATAAGTCAGGAACTTATCACTTTAATGGAACCTTTAGAAATGCAAATGTATTAAAGGCTTCTCTTGAAAAACTAGATAAAACCCACTATGGAGATTTAATTGGTTCCGAAAAACAATTCATTTTAGATACCTATGAAGAAATGTTTGATCACCAGTCTTTTACAGGTCGTTCAGGTACTTTCTATGGATATGAAGGATTAGGAAGTATATACTGGCACATGGTTTCAAAGTTATTGCTTGCTGCTCAAGAGAGTTATTTCTCAGCTATTGAAGAAGGTGCAAATGAGGATTTGTTAGGCCGAATGAAGCAACATTATTACGAAATAAAGGCTGGTATTGGAATTTATAAATCGCCTGATTTATATGGCGCTTTTCCTACTGATGCATATTCACACACTCCAGGTGGAGCCGGAGCAAAGCAACCTGGAATGACTGGACAGGTTAAGGAGGATGTAATTTCACGTATTGCAGAACTTGGTGTTCAGGTTAAAAATGGAGAAATCAGTTTTAATACTTCATTGCTAAATCATAATGATGTTTTAACAAGTGCAGCATCCTTTGAATATTATGACCTGTCAGGAAGTAAAAAGGAAATTGAACTGGAGAATGGTCAGTTGGCTTTCACATTTTGTAAAGTTCCAGTGGTTTATTCTGCAGGAAATCAAACACAAGTTGTAATCACATTTAATAATGGAAACTCAACTGTAATCGAAGGTAATACTTTGAATAAAGAGATCAGTTCAAAAGTATTTAATCGTAATGGTGAAATCGCAATGTTAGAAGTTGTACTAGATAAAGCCTAGTGTTTTATAGGTAAATGAATTAAACAAACAAGTAAATGAAACTTTGGAAAATAGCATTCATATTTCTTTTTGCTTTGGTAGCTTGTCAAGCTCCAAAGCAAAAAAAAGATTCTGAACAACAAACAGATTCGATAGTAGTAAATCAACCTAAAGATGCCTTATTAGAAGGGTTGTCAAAAGCAATTTGTTACTCCGGATTTAGATCTGGCCAACATCCTGATCGAGGTGAGGGAGCAAAAAATCCTTCCTATGAGGAGATATTGGAAGATTTAAACATTCTTTCAAAGGATGATATGTTTCAAATGATTAGGCTTTATGATAGTGGAGAGAATTCAGAATTGGTGTTGAAAATTATTAAAGAGCACAATATCAACATTAAAGTGTTATTGGGAATTTGGCTTGATGCAGAATTAAGTGCCCATGAAACATGTTCATGGTTAACAGAACCCATACCACAAGAAAAACTGGATACAAATAAAGAAATTAATTTAAAGCAGATAGCTAAAGGTATTGAATTGGCTAATACATATCCAAATATTGTTTGTGCTGTAAATGTTGGTAATGAGTCTTTAGTTGAATGGAATGATCATAAGGTTTCTTCTGATACAATTATAAGCTATGTAAATCATGTGAAAAGCAGCATTAAACAACCTGTTACAGTAGCAGATAACTATAAGTGGTGGGCAGAACATGGGGCAGAATTGGCAAAAGCTGTTGATTTTATTTCAGTTCATGTATATCCGGTGTGGGAAGGTAAAGATATTGATGAGGGAATGTCTTATACAATAGCTAATGTTGTAGAGGTAAAAAAGGCATTACCAGATAGTAAAATGGTTATTACTGAGGCTGGATGGGCAACTGTAGCTTCTGAATTTGGAGAAAGAGCCAGTGAAGAAAAACAGTTAAGATACTATACTGATCTAATGACCTGGGCTGATTCAATGAATATCACAACTTTCTTTTTTGAGGCTTTTGATGAGGACTGGAAAGGAGAAACCGCCAATCCGTTGGGGGCAGAAAAGCACTGGGGCATTTTTACGGTAGATCGAAAGCCTAAATTAGTAATGAAAGAGGCTTACCCTGAATTGTAGAAATAAAAAATCGTTGTCAGTAAACTAAAATCTAGAAACAATAAATATGTCACACTCAATAGTGAAAAAAGAAGATAAGGTACCTATTGGCCAGAAAATAGCATTTGGTTCAGGACATCTTGCAAACCAATTATTCCCGGCAGCATTGGGTGTATTTATGGTGGTTTTGGTCATGTCTTTGGGAATGAATCCAATATTGGCAGGTTTACTGGGAGCGTTGCCCAGATTAATTGATGCCTTAACAGATCCCATTATGGGCTTTTTATCGGATAATACAAAATCTAAATGGGGAAGAAGGAAACCATATATATTGCTAGGAAGTGTTATTGCAGGGGTGTCGTTTATGATTATGTGGCAGCTAAATCCTGAAAATTCAGAACTATATAATTTCTTTTACTTTTTAATTGTTTCCATATTCTTTTACATAGGCTATACTATTTTTGCGACTCCTTTAATTGGATTAGGTTATGAAATGACACCTGATTACAATGAAAGAACACGTTTAATGGCTGTGTCTCAATTTATGGGACAAATTGCATGGATGATTGCACCTTGGTTTTGGGTAATTATTTATAATCCAACACTATTTGAGTCAGCTCCGGATGGAGCCAGAATATTGGCCATATGGGTAGGTGGACTTTGTATGATTTTAGGAGTACTTCCTGCTATTTTTAATAAGGAGTTAATTGTACCAGATAAAGATAAATTGAAGAGTTTATCAAGAGATGAATTTTCTCAAAACTTAAAAGAATTTATCAAAGGAATTAAATTAACGATAAAAAATAGGCCTTTTATCCGTTTATGTGGATCAACCTTCCTGATCTTTAATGGATTTCAAACCATTGCTCAGTTTGCCTTTTTTATCATCGTATATTATTTATTTAACGGAGATAAGGGTGCAGCTGGACAATGGCCTGCCTGGTTTGGAACCATTAGTGCATTTGCTACTGCATTTTTGGTAATTCCAATAGTAACCAGAATATCAGAAAAAACGGGTAAGAAAAATGCTTTTGTTATAGCCACATTACTTTCAATTATTGGATATGCTTTAAAGTGGTGGGGTTTTAACCCTGAAAATCCTTGGTTAATGTTTATTCCAATTCCGTTTTTATCATTTGGAATCGGTGGATTATTTACACTAATGATGTCTATGACAGCAGATGTATGTGATTTAGACGAACTGAATACAGGAGAACGTCGTGAGGCAATGTTTGGAGCAGTTTACTGGTGGATGGTTAAGCTAGGCAATGCCATAGCGATTCTTACAAGTGGTATTGTATTGCATTATGTTGGTTTTGATGAGAGTTTAGATGCGCAATCATTAGAAGCAATGACTAACCTTAGGCTAGCAGATATCATTATACCAATCATTACAGCCATAATTGCAATTGTCATTATGTGGAGATATGATTTAACGGAAGAAAAAGCCAATGAAATAAGAATACAGCTTGTAGATCGAAGGGGTAAAACGCATCATCAGGGTGAATAAAAATATCAAATTATACTTTTAAGAAATGACTAATATATCAGCAAAATTATCCGTAAAGGAAAAAATAGGCTACAGCCTTGGAGATACTGCTTCCCATTTTGTTTGGGATATGGTAGGTTTTTGGATTCTTATTTTTTATACCGATACATTTGGTATTTCGGCAGCAGCTGCAGGAACCATCATGTTAATAGCTCGTTTTTGGGATATGGCCAACGATCCACTGATGGGGATTATTGCGGATAGAACTAAAACCAAGTGGGGCAAATTTCGACCGTATATACTTTGGATGGCTTTGCCTTATAGTATTTTAGCGGTGATGACTTTTACTACTCCTGACTTTGGTGAAACAGGCAAGGTAATTTATGCTGGTGCTACATATTTATTATTGATGACTGTATTTACTGCAATCAATTTACCATATTCGTCATTGGGTGCAGTAATGACTGCTGATACCACAGAACGTGCAGGCTTAAACTCATATCGTTTTATATTTGCTTTTGTTGGTCAGTTAATCGTATCTGGTACCGCTTTAACATTGGCTAATTATTTTGGAGAAGGAGATAGCGCAAAGGGTTATCAGTATACATTAACATTATTTGCAATTATCAGTTTAGTACTTTTCCTTATTACATTTAAAACAACAAAAGAAAGAGTTCAACCTCCAAAAGAGCAAGAAATAGATTTAAAGGCTGATATCAAAAACCTTTTTAAAAACAGGCCATGGGTAATTTTATTCTTTGTAGGCATTATTGCTTTCATCATGTTTGCCATGCAAAATTTGGCTGTTGCCTATTATTTTAAATATTATATTGGAAATGAGGAAAATGTGCAATTATTTAATGTGATAGGTACTATTGCGTTAATTGTGACTATTCCAATTTCAAAACCTCTTGCAAAAAGATTTGGAAACAGAAATGTGTTTTTGGTGAGCTCACTTTTATCAGGCTTCTTTTTTATTTTACTGTATTTGCCAGGAAAAGATGATATCACAATGGTTTATGTGTTTAATATTCTTGCAAAAATGGCTTATGCTCCAGCCGTTCCTTTATTGTGGACTATGTTAGGTGATACAGCAGATTATTCAGAATGGAAAACAGGCCGTCGTACAACAGGCTTAACATTCTCTGCCGCAACTTTTGCACAAAAGGCAGGCTGGGGAATTGGTGGTGCTTTGGCTGGATGGTTGTTGGCCTTATATCATTTTGAATCCAATGTGGAACAAACAGAGTCTGCCATTACCGGAATAAAAATGATGATTTCAGTTTTCCCTGGTGTTCTGTATATGTCATGTTCAATCTTGCTATTCTTTTATAGTATCGATCATAAAACTTCTCAAATTATGCAACGGGATTTGGAAGCCAGAAGAGGGGAATAATATTAACTAAGGAGTATATCACTAAGAACACTTTTAAATAAGTAAAGTCTTTTATCCAAAAATGAAGAATATGAAACCATTACTAGTATTACTTGCATTTATCTCAACATGCTTTGTTATGAAAGCACAAGATAGTAGCATACAGAATAAAGTTGACGAATTACTCACTCAGCTTACTTTGGAAGAAAAAGTCTCTCTTTGTTCTGGAAGAGATGATTGGAGCACAATGCCGATTGAACGATTGGATATTCCATGGATATGGATGGCTGATGGGCCGCATGGGGTTCGACGTGCACCTGCAACCAATAAAGCTGGTTATGGCGATCAGCATCCTGCTACTTGTTTTCCAACAGCATCAGCACTTTCAGCAACATGGAATACTGATTTGATCTATCAAGTAGGTCAGGCTTTAGGAGAAGAGTGTCAAGCCTTAGGAGTTAATATATTATTGGGCCCGGGTGTAAATATCAAACGTTCCGTATTAGGCGGAAGAAACTTTGAGTTTTTCTCAGAGGATCCGGTTTTATCCGGAGAATTAGGAGCTGCATATATCAACGGAGTTCAAAGTCAGGGAGTGGGTACATCATTAAAACACTATGTAGCTAACAACGTTGAGACTATGCGTATGTATATGAACTCAAATGTGGATACCAGGACATTACATGAAATTTATCTGACTCCTTTTGAAATAGCTGTAAAAAAATCTCAGCCCTGGACTGTTATGGCTTGTTATAATAGGGTTCAGGGTGAATATGGAACACAGAGTCCGTATCTGTTAACCAAAATTTTAAAAGACGATTGGGGCTATGAAGGTATCGTTATTTCTGATTGGTTTGCAGTTGTTGATAGAGTAAAAGCCTTACAATCAGGAATGCATATTGAAATGCCTCACCCAAGTAATGTTAATAATGAATATTTACTTCAGGCATTAAAGAATGGTGAATTAGATGAGGCAGTTTTAGATGAGGCAGTAAAAGAAATTTTAACCATTGTACTTAAAGCAAAATCATTGCAAAAAGAAGATGCTGACTTAAAAGAAAAAGAGCATCATGCATTTGCCCGTAAAGTAGCTTCAGAAGCTGCGACTTTATTAAAGAATGAAAAAGACATTTTGCCTCTTTCAAAAGATAGTTATAAAATGATCGCTATTATTGGTGAGTTTGCTAAAAATCCACGTTATCAGGGTAATGGAAGTTCAGAAGTAAAACCAACTCAGTTAGATAATATTTATGATATTATTGAAAAAGAATATGGAAAAGGGATTAAGATTACTTATGCACAAGGCTATAATTTACAAGATGATAATGATATCAGCTTAATAAACGAAGCTGTTGAAGTAGCTAAAAATGCGGATATTGCTCTTGTATTTGCGGGTTTACCATTGTCTTATGAATCCGAAGGGATTGATCGTAAGCATATTGATATGCCATTGTCGCATAATAAATTAATAGCAGAAATAGCAAAAGTACAAGATAAAACAGTGGCAGTGTTAACAAATGGTAGTGCAGTTGCTATGCCTTGGATTAATGGTACAGATGCAGTATTGGAAACATGGTTAGGAGGACAAGCTGGTGCTGGAGCAGTTGCCGATGTATTGTTTGGTAAAGTAAATCCGTCAGGGAAATTAGGAGAAACATTTCCTATGAAATTAGAAGATACGCCTGCAGCATTTAACTTTCCGGGAGAGCAAGGAGATGTATTATATGGAGAGCGAATTTTTGTAGGTTATCGTTATTATGATGAAAAGCAAATAGAACCATTGTTCCCATTTGGATTTGGATTATCATATACACAATTTGAGTATTCAGATATGAAAGTTTCATCCAAGCAAATTAGTGAAAAAGATAAACTGGAAGTTAAGGTAACTATTACAAATACAGGTGATGTTACTGGTAAAGAAATTGTGCAGTTATATGTATCTGACAAGCAAAGTACATTACAACGACCAGAAAAGGAATTAAAGAAGTTTGCTAAAATTGAATTGAATCCAGGAGAGTCTAAAGAACTGACATTTACGTTAAATAGTCGTGATTTTTCATATTATGATGGGAAACGAGAAATGTGGATAGCAGAAAGTGGAGAATTTATCGTTTCTGCAGCAGCTTCCTCCCGAGATATACGTCAAAGCCAAACAATTACTTTAAAATCAGAACAGCAAATTCCTTTGATGGTAGATGAATATACTTTTGTAAAAGAGTTATGGGATAACCCACAAACAAAAGAATTAATTAAGCAATACATCCCTACATGGATAGGCAATTTTGTTCCTGAAGGAAAAACACTAGATGAGGCAAATATTCCTGGATTCTTCCTTGAACATCCATTAATAAAGTACCCTTACATTACTAATAATGAAATAACCAAAGAACAGGTAAAAGAATTAATTGATAAGTGTAAATCAATAACCTATAAGCCGGCATATAAACAATTTGCCGAAAAAGAAAACGTAAGTTTTTAAATTTCTGTTGTTTGTAAACCTGTCAGTGTACATAGTGCCTGACAGGTTTAATGGGTATTGCGAATTAGATTTTGGAAATAATAATGATTTGAGATATGAGAAAGGTTACTGTATTAGTTGTTGCAATGTTAAGTGTTTTTTTGTGGAACGCTTGCACTCCTGTAAAATCAGGAGGACAACAAGATGAAATTGGGCATAAGGTTGAAGATCTGTTAGCTAAAATGACCCTGGAAGAAAAAGTTGGTCAGATGGTTCAGTATAATGGTTTTTACGATGCCACTGGTCCGGCTCCAAGTTCCGGGGGGGCTCAAAAAAAGTACGAGCACTTAAAAAAAGGAATGGTAGGCTCATTTTTAAATGTGAAAGGAGTTGAGCAAGTAAAAGCTTTACAGAAAATTGCTGTTGAAGAAACGCGTTTGGGTATTCCTTTAATTTTTGGATTAGATGTTGTTCACGGTCAAAAAACTTTATCGCCAATTCCTTTAGGCGAGGCAGCAAGCTGGGATTTAGAAGCCATTAAAAAATCAGCTAGAATTGCTGCTATTGAAGCTTCAGCAATGGGTATTACCTGGACTTTTGCTCCAATGGTTGATATTTATCGTGATGCGCGATGGGGCAGGGTAATGGAAGGTGCTGGAGAAGATCCATATTTGGGTGCTAAAATTGGAGTTGCTCGTGTAAAAGGATTTCAGGGAGATGACCTTTCTGCAAATAATACCATAGCTGCCTGTGCTAAACATTTTGCTGCTTACGGTTTTGTAGAAGCTGGTAAAGAATATAATACAGTTGATGTAGGTACTTCAACCTTATATAATGTCATATTTCCTCCATTTAAAGCAGCGGTTGAGGCTGATGTAAAAACGGTGATGAATGCTTTTAATATAGTTAATGGTGTGCCTTCAACCGGAAATAGTTTTTTGCAAAGGGAAATTTTAAAAGGTAAATGGGGATTTAAAGGTTTTGTAATTTCAGATTGGGCAAGTGGTGCAGAAATGGTTAATCATGGATTTGCTAAAGATCTAAAAGAAGCTGCTATGTATGCTGCTAATGCTGGTTCTGATATGGATATGGAATCGTATGCCTATGTAGATCATTTAATAGATTTGGTACACGAAGGTAAAGTTAAAGAGGAAGTTATAGATGATGCCGTCGGCAGAATTTTACGCGTGAAGTTTGAATTAGGACTTTTCAATGATCCATATAAGTATTGTGATGAAACAAGAGAAAAAGAATTGCTATATCACCGGGATCATCAAGAAGCAGTATTAGATATGGCTCGCAAATCGATTGTGCTATTGAAAAATGAAGGAAAGATTTTACCATTGAAAAAATCACAAAATAAAATTGCAGTGATTGGTGATTTAGCAGATGATAAAACCAGTCCATTAGGAAGCTGGCGAGTAAGTTCAGATGATGGTACTGCTGTTTCTGTTATTGAGGGCATTAAAAAGTATAGTTCAGATTTTACTTATGCTAATGGTGTAGATTTGGTTACCGGACCTGTAAATTTTGTGATGGAATTAGATATTAATACTACGGATAAAAGCGATTTTAACGAGGCCATCAACCTTGCTAAAAAATCAGAAGTAGTAGTTATGGTATTAGGTGAGCATGGATTCCATTCAGGAGAGTCCCGAAGCAGAACAAAGATTGGGTTACCTGGGTTACAGCAAGAACTTTTAGAAGAAGTTTATAAGGTTAATAAAAATATTGTGTTGGTACTGATGAACGGTCGCCCTTTAGCCATTCCTTGGGCCGCTGAAAATATACCTGTAATTGTAGAAGCCTGGCAATTGGGAACCCAGTCAGGAAACGCGATTGCTGATGTTCTGTTTGGTGAATATAATCCTTCGGGTAAATTACCTATGACCTTTCCTCGTAGTGTTGGTCAGTGTCCTATTTATTACAATCATTTTAATACCGGACGCCCGGTAAATGCTGAAAAGAATGTATTCTGGTCGCACTATACAGATGAAGAAAATACACCTGTTTTCCCATTTGGATATGGTTTAAGTTATTCCGAGTTTGAATACAGTGATTTAGTTATTGATGATTCAGATCAAAATAATATTAAAGTTTCAGTAAAAGTTACTAATACGAGTGAGGTGGATGGCGAAGAAGTGGTTCAGTTGTATATTCGAGATATTGCCGCAGCAGTGGTTCGTCCGATAAAAGAACTTAAAGGTTTTGAAAAAATTAACTTAAAAGCGCACGAAGCTAAAACTGTAGATTTTGTATTGACCAACGAAGAACTTGGATTTTATGATGGAGAAGGAAACTATTTAGTAGAACCAGGTGCTTTTGATGTAATGGTAGGAACGAGTTCACAAACAGGATTAAAAGGTAGTTTTAACTTAAAGTAAACTTTTGTAAGTTTAGACTCGATATCTGTATACCAAGGAGCATCTACTATAGGTGCTCCTTTTTGATTGTATCATATATGTAAAAAATCTACTTAAATATATTTACTTTTGAAATGCCTTAATTAAATCAGCGATTTGTGATGATCAGACTTTTTTTTGTAATTCTATTTTTTTCATGTGTTAGCCTGAGTGCTTCAACATACTTACCAAAAGTAATTTGCTACGATAAAGAAACATATCAGGCAGGAAGACAGAATTGGGATATTGATATTGATCAGTATGGTATTGTCTATTTTGGAAATTCAAATGGACTCCTTTATAATGTTTATGGAGAATGGGCCTTAGCTACAATGTCAGAACCTGGTTTGGTTAGGACTGTAATGGCAGATCATGATTCCATTTGGTGTGCAAGTAGTGAGTTTGGTTATTTTATCCGACAAAACGGACAAATGGTTTTTTATCATGTTGGACAAACAGATGGGGATCAAATCTGGAATATGGTAAAGTTCAGGAATCAAATTATTATGCAGTCATCCTATAAACTTTATATATATGATAAGATAAGTCATAAAACTGATGAGATTGAGATTCCGGGGCATGTGTATTCTATTATTGTGTGGAACGAAAAAGTCTGGATGGTTTTAGCCTCTGGAGAAATTGGATACATAGAAAACAACACATTCACCAAAGTATCTCAATTTGAGGAGCTGAAGAATAGGGAGGTAAGAAAAATATTTCTTCATAAGGATAAAATGTTTTTTGTATTGTTTGATGGAGATGTTTATACCTATATGGAAGATGTCCTGGCTAAGATTGATATGCCTGAAGTTTTGCAAAAGAATACCCTGTTTTCAGGTTTATCGTATGATGAAAATTCTTATTGTCTGGGTTCAATATCAAACGGTTTTTTTCATTTGGATGATGATGGAAATATTTTAAGGCAAGTAAATGCTACGCATGGCCTAATTGACAATACGATATTATCCATGAAATGTGATGCCTTGGGAAATGTATGGTTAGGATTGGATTATGGAATTGCCAAAATAGAGTTGCAAAGTGCCATTAATAATATTTTTGAAGGTGGAGCTACATATAGTATAAGAAATTTTCAAGGGAATACTTATCTGGCAACGAATAAAGGTCTTTTTATATCTTCAGAGAAAGGAGCATTTGAAATGGTACCAAATACCGGTGGACAAGTCTGGAATTTGAAAATCATTGATAACAGCTTGTTTGTTTGTCACAACAAAGGCATGTTAATATTGAAAGATGGTAGTATTAAAAATGTGGCACCTTACAGCGGATTTATTGATGTGGCAAGGTTTGAGGGCACAGATTATTATCTTTTTTCAAGTTATCAGGAATTAATTCTTATACATAAAGTCGGAGACAGATACGATTATATAAGAAATCTAAATATCTGGGGAAACTCATCCCTGATTTATGATAAGGAAAATAAGTGTATTTGGGGGGAGATGAACGGACAGGATATTGTGAAAATCTCATTAGACGGACAGGCAAAAGTTAGTAGCGAACGAATTGAAGGAGTTACTCATATTTTTGATACAGAGATTGGTATTTTCTTTAATAATGAAGAACACATTTTACAATATGAAAACGGAGCATTTGAGCCATCAGAACATCCTCTTGTTGAAAAAGTTGTTTCAAATGATATAGAATCTTTAAATTTTGGAAGCAACGGAAACTCTGTTGCATATATACAAAAAGGAGAAGTTAAACTGGGTGTTTTGTTACCCGATGGAAACATCTATTCATATAATACTTTACTCAAATCCTTAGGTAAGCTCATAAATGATGAACGAAAATTTGTTGACATTCAGAATAATAAATTGCGACTTGCCACAGATAGAGGTGTTACAGTATTTGATATTGACTTTCACACAGACTTTAAGAAATACAGTAAGCCGGTTATTTCATCTGTATCAGAATTAAATGATGAGAAAAGTAAAATGTTTTTTCCATTTGCAGAGGATGGAATTAAGTATAATGCTGGTAATAAGGATTTAAAATTCAGCTTTAGTATCAACAAGTCTATGTATGATGTAGTTGAATATAGATATAAACTGGAACCAGAAGATCAAGAATGGTCAGAGTGGAGTTCTGATAAAGATCAGGCATTTTATGCACAGTTAAAAGGAGGAAAGTATCATTTATACTTACAAAGCCGAATAAACGGAGGAGAAGTAAACGAGAGTTCCTTATTATTTCATATTGATAAAAAGTGGTATCAAACAGCCTGGGTATTATTGCCTGTTTTGATGTTAGTATTTTTCATTGGCTTTATTATGTACTACATAATGCTAACCATCAGTCAGATTAAACTTAAGAAACAGGAAAAAATATATGCAGAAAATGAAGCCAGTAAAACTATTTCTTTAAAAAATGAACAACTTTTGCAGTATACTGAGATTATAAGCCATAAAAACGAATTCCTGAATAAGCTAAAAGTAGGTTTGGAGTCAATGCGTAATACAGATGCCAAACGTTGGGCAAATATGATTAATGACGAAGTTAATAATGAAAAGAAGGAATTTCTGTTTCATAAATTATTCTCTGAAATTCATCAGGATTTTATTGCACGACTAACTGAAAAATTTCCTAACCTAACTTCTAATGATATTCGTGTTTTATCATTTATTCGAGCCAATTTAGAAAATAAAGAAATCTCAAATCTCATGAACATCTCTCCCCGTAGTTTAGATACGAACAGATATCGTTTAAGAAAGAAATTAAACCTGGAACAAGGTGTCGATTTAAACCAATTTGTGCGTGATTTTTAAAAGAACGTTTGTTTTTGTATGTATTTGATATGTAGAGTGAAAGTCTTTGTTGTTGAGCTCTTGTTGAGGCTGAAAAATAACTTGCTGAGATTAAGTTGAGACCCGATTTTTTGGCTTGAGTTAATTCTGGATTATTCTTGTGTTAAAGAAAAAATACACCAGCATTTTTGAAGTGTATTTCTCTTAAAATCACTTGATAAATCTAGAATTAAAATTAAATGAAGAAACTTTTTAGTTTAATACTGCTAATTGCGCTAAGTATTCCTTTTTTATCTGCACAAGACAAATGGTCTGTTTCAGGTATTGTAAAAGGAGAGGAAGACGGGGAACCTATTATTGGAGCCAATGTTTTTGTAAAAGGAACCACAAATGGTACAATTACAGATGTTGATGGAAATTTTACACTTTCGGTAGAACCTCAAAGTACTATTGTCATTTCTATGATTGGGTTTCAAAATTTCGAAAAACAAATTACTGTACCTAATGATTATCTAAATGTTGTATTAAAACAAGATAATTATGTTCTCGATGAAATTGTTTCAGTGGGTTATGGAACCATGAAAAAGAGTGATTTAACGGGAGCTGTTGCCTCCATTAAATCTAAAGAACTTCAAAAAACACCTGCTGCTGGTTTAGATCAGGCTTTACAAGGAAAAGTGGCTGGAGTTACAGTAAATGCCAATAGTGGTCAGCCCGGAGAAGCTGCTGTAGTACGTATCAGGGGTATCGGTACAGTAAATAATAGTTCTCCTATATATGTAGTGGATGGAATGATTGTGGAGGATATCTCTTTTTTAAGTCCTAATGATATAGAGTCAACAGAGGTGTTAAAGGATGCTTCGTCAACGGCAATATATGGTTCCAGGGGTGCCAATGGTGTTATCCTTATCAAAACTAAAAAAGGTGAAAAAGGAAAATCGAGAGTTTCAGTAAGTACATATACAGGAATTCAGAATAGATGGAATAAGCTGGATTTAATGAAAAGGGATGAGTTTGCCGAAACTTTATTGAAACTAAATCCCAAAGCTTCTTCTATTTCTAAATATCAACAGGACGGTTTTAATGCCTGGATGAAGGATAATGTAGGAACATCTCCATATTATCCACTTCTCAGAACAAGTGGTAATCCTTATGGAATGGATTATGCTTCAGTTGAAACAGACTGGCAGGATGAAGTATTTAAGAAAAATGCTGTTATTCAGGATTACTACGCATCTTTTAGTGGTGGAGATGAAAATAATAATTATGTGTTAAGTGCCAGTTACTTTAATCAGGATGGTACAGTTATCGGTTCAAATTACGAGCGTTTAACATTAAGAGTAAATACGTCGTTAAAAGTAAATGATTGGTTAAAAATTGGAGAGAACCTTTCGTTTGTAAACTCTACAGGACGTAATGCTATGCATAATAGTTCTAGTCCGGGAGCTTCTGTTTTATCTGCAGCCATTGCTATGGCACCATGGGATCCAACACATTATCCGGAAGGATCTATCAATAACCAAGGTGAAGATTTAGGTGGACAAATTGCTGCAGCATCAAACTTTAAAAATGTGGTAAATCCATTTTCAATGGTTAAGCATAATCATCCTGAAAACATTGTAGAACGTTGGGTGGGAGATATGTTTGTTGAACTAACTCCATTTAAGAACTTTAAATGGCGCTCTGCAATTAGTATGGATTTAGCGAATAATCGCAACCGATCATTTGGTGATGCATACCAATATTCAGACTATGATAAGAGAAACAAAAACTTTTTATCAAGTAATATGCAACACTACAGAACTCTGATTATTGAAAATATTGCCAATTATTCAGTTGATCTCGGTAAACATAGTATATCATTGATGGCAGGTCAAACTGCAGAGGAGTATAACAATTATGGAATGGGTGGAGCTGGAGCTTCAATATTAAATCCAACAGAAACCAATTGGTATCTTTCTAAAACAACAGAAGATAAAACGGAAGCTAATGATAATGTGGCGCGAACAAGGATGTTTTCTTTATTAGGTAGATTTCATTATTCATTTGATAGTCGTTATTTGTTAACGGTAAACTTCAGAGGAGATGGATCTAATAAATTTCCAGAGAATGTTTGGGGTTATTTTCCGTCAATGGCTTTAGCCTGGAGAATTAGTGAGGAAAATTGGATGAAAGGCATTGAATCACTTGATTTTATGAAATTGCGCTTTGGATGGGGGCAAATTGGTAATGATAAAATTGCTTCCAATAGTTTTGCTACTACCATGTTTGAATCTAATACTGTGTTTACTGGTTATCCTTTGGGTTTAACACAAACATTGGCTAACGGAGCTACAGTTTTAACTTATGCCAACAAAGGAGGTAAATGGGAAACCACTGAGCAACTGAGTGCCGGAATTGATTTTGGATTTGGTAAAGGATTAATCACCGGTAGTTTTGATGGATTTATCAGGGATACAAAAGAAATGCTGCTGGGTGTTAAAGCTCCTGCTCAAGTTGGAAATCGTTTTGATCCTTTGGCTAATGTGGGAACTGTACGAAATGAAGGTATTGAAATCTCTTTAGGTCATAGTGGAAAAATAGGTAAGGTTAGTTATAATATTGATGGTAATGCATCTTTTATCAGAAATGAGCTGACTGCACTTAACGGTGGTAGTCCTGTTTATGGAGATAGAACATTGAGTGATGAAGGTTTGGCACTATATACCTTGTGGGGATATCAATTCGAAGGTGTTTATAAAACAGATCAGGAAGCGATGGATCATTTATGGTCGTATTCAGCCAGTGAAATAGGAGCTCATGCCGGGGATGCAAGATATAAAGATTTAAGTGGTCCGGAAGGAACGCCTGATGGAAAGATAGATGATTACGATAAAACTGATATCGGAAATCCATTTCCTTGGTTAACTTATGGTTTTAATATAGGAGCAAACTTCAAAGGTTTTGATTTGCAGATGTTTTTCCAGGGAGTTTATGGAAACGAAATCTATAATGCAGTTCGTCATCGTACAGAGGGAGCAGGTAATGATGCTACATTGAGCACTTCAATGCGTAATGTTTGGGTCGATTACACTGATGTAATGAAAACTAGTTTAGAAACGTATGGCGTTGATTGGACTCAGTTGGTAAATACTGGCGGAACTATTCCAAACCCAACAGGTAATCCAATGAACCGAGAAACCTCAGATCGTTTGGTTGAAAGCGGAGCTTACCTTCGATTAAAGAATATGCAGTTGGGGTATACTATTCCTAATAAAGTAACAGAAAAAGCAGGAATTAGCAGATGTAGGTTTTATCTAAGTGGATCTAATTTGTTAACGTGGACTAGCTACTCAGGTTATGATCCTGAGGTTGGAAGTGGTATTGATTATGGTAACTATCCTCAGGCCAGAACTATAACGCTTGGTGTTAATCTTGATTTTTAAAAAGACTACTCATATTTAGTTGAATGTAACAAACCATGAAAAAGTATTTCATAGTGTGCTGTTTTCATGGTGAGTTACAATCATAAAAATAAAATTATACAGATGAAACGAGTCATATTAATACTTTTCTCAAACAGGGAAATGTTCAACTTTTGACGAGTTTCATGTGACCTTAAAAACAAATTATAATCATATGAAAAATATAAAATTCATATTCTTAGCTTCCATAGCAGTGATATTTAGTTCATGCGAAACGTGGCTTACAGAACCATCACCTGCCGTAACTGGTTTGGAGGATTACTATACTTCTGGAGAAACTGGAATATATACAACAAATGCTGCATACGTACCTCTTACATGGGAGTATAACTATACATATTATAGCGACTTTTTTATTGGTGATGTAATGTCAGATGATGCTCTTAAGGGAGGGCAAAATAGCAGTGATATGGCTGATGTATATGATATGGAAAACTTTAAAACCATAGCTAACAACGGCTACTTGCTAGATTATTATAGGACTCAATATATGGGAATAGGAAGGTGTAATTTGGGATTACGTGAGATACCTGCGTTAACACCAAACGAAACAATGACAGCAGAAGTTCAGCAGAGATTGATAGGTGAACTTAAGTTTTTACGAGCTATGTATTATTTTCGTTTGGTGCGTGTATTTGGAGGAGTTCCATTGGTTGATTATGTTATTGAATCAACAAACGACTGGCAGCAACCTCGTTCAACTGCTGATCTTATTTATGAATTTATCATTTCAGATCTGGAAGATGCCAGTGAATTACTTTGGGAAAAAAGTGCATATACACCAGAAGAGTTAGGTCGTGCCACTAAGGGTGCTGCTCAGGCAATGCTTCTAAAGGTTAATTTATATATCCATGATTATGCAGAAGCTAAAAAGTGGGGGGAATTCATCATATCATCAAATGAGTATGATTTGTTGCCACACTATGCGAATAACTTTTCTTTAGATTTCGAAAATGGTTTGGAATCAGTTTTTGAAGTACAGTATGCAGATGATCCTACTGGGGATTATGGTGGTTCTAATGGAGAAGGTGGAAGCGGGTATACTCGCGGAACTTATTCCATCATACTTACTCGCTCACGTTCTTCACTGTTAGGTGGAGGATGGGGGTTTGATAAACCAACTGTGAATTTGTATAACGAGTACGAGTCTAATGATCCACGAAGAGATGCAACGATATTAAATCCAACTGACGATCAGATTGAGAACCCGGATCAAGAAATATATTTAGGAACTCGCTTCTTAAATAAGAAAACCGGTTTTTATGATGCAGATGGCAATCCAATAGAGCTTTCACATCCATCGCGTGGACCATTAAATAGAATTGATATTCGTTTTGCTGATGTTCTTTTGATGTATGCTGAAGCTTGTTGTGAAACAGGTGACTATACTGATGCTAAAAATGCTTTGGAAAGAGTACGTAACAGAGCCCGTCAAGGTCAAACAGATATTTTACCTGAATTTCCTAACTATAATGGTTATGCTGATAATAAAACCGATTTAGTAGCCGCAGTACGTCACGAACGTAGAGTAGAGTTGGCAATGGAAGGGCATCGATGGTACGACTTGTGCCGATGGGGTGTTGCTAAACAAGTGATGGATGCATACAAAGCAACCGAATCTCCAGAAGCTCAAAGTCATATGGCCGAATTTATAGCCGGAAAACATGAACTATTCCCAATTCCAAGTAAGGAAATTGAATTGAATCCAATGGAACAAAATCCAATGTACTAACGCAGGTTATTAACAGGATTACAATAAAATCAACTATTAATTATTTCAAATTTAAATTATGAAAACAAAAGCTTTATTATTTATGTTCTTAGGCCTTATGGGGCTATTTGTTACAAGTTGTAGTAGCGATGGCGGCAAGGATGAAGTAACAATTGAAGTATCAGGTATTACAATTGATCAAGAAACAGCTAGTGTTGAAGTTGAATCTTCTCTAATATTAGAGGCTACTTTACAGCCAGTAGGTTCAGAAGGTGATATAGCATGGAGTTCTTCAGATCCATCTGTTGCACCTGTAAATAATGGTGTTGTTACAGGTTTAAAAAGTGGTTCTGCAACTATTGTGGCTACTTGTGGAGCTTATTCAGCATCATGTGATGTTACTGTTACAGCAAAAGTTGGTGAATTGGCAGCTTCATTAAAAGGATCAAACTATACGATTATTCAAATAGGAGAGGCGTCTTTTAATGCTATTCAGGATAAAGTAATTAATGACTTACGTCCGGATGACACCAATAAATTTTTATATATCTGGGATAATACATTTACTGGTGGAACGCCAACTGGCCTAAACTATTACGGACAGTCAGAAGGATGGCCAAGTTTTGTGGTGGCTAGTGCAGGATGGTCTGGAGCTGGTTATAGTATAAGTGCAGATTACGAACTAATTGACATGACTGATATGTATAATAATCCTGATGATTATGTATTTCATATTGCATTAAAGAGTTCTCAGGCAAGTAGCTCATACCTATTTATTTTTGCTGATGGTGCAGCAGAAGCTAAAATTTGTATTGGATCTGCAGCATATGAAGATGGAGGTGTAACTTATGAACCATTTGCTGACTTTGCAAGAGATGGCGAGTGGCATGAAATTGAGATTCCTGCTAGTAAATTTAGAGAATTAGGCGTTTTCTATAATGAACCATTCAACGATAAAAATGTATTTGCATTTTTAGCAGGTGGTGTTCAAGGAACTACCTTAGACTATGATGCTTGTTTCTTCTATAAGAAAGCAAATTAATATCTGTAAAAAGAAGAGAGATCTACGGGGGATCTCTCTTTTATTAGATTTTTTCCTGGCTCAAGGAAAAATAATGCAACAAAAATAATCTTTACCTATAGTCTTCTTTATGAGCGAAATAAATAAAATGATCAACAGATGAAATGAACAAGGAATCATAATGAATAATAAAATTTCTTGAGAGTTACATATGGCAAATAAAAGAAAGTGTAGACCTATGAAGAATATCCTTACTGTATTGGCTTTGTTGCTGACTTTTTTATCCTCTGCATGTTCGGAGGAAGAAAAAGGAGAGGTGTATGAACTGATACTTGATAAAAGTGAATTAAATATAACTATTGGAGAAAAGAGTATTATTAATGTATTGGAGGCTCCTGCCATCAATGAACCTATTGTTTGGTCTTCTGATAATGAAACTGTAGCCACTGTTTTTTATGGAAATGTAACAGCATTGTCAGGTGGTACAGCCATTGTTACAGCTACAATAGGAGATTATAGCGCACAATGCGAAGTTACCGTTCCTGTTCCTGAGTATCAGTTGGTTTGGGAAGATAATTTTGATGGAACAACACTAAATACTAATAATTGGACCATTGAGGTAAATGGTAATGGTGGTGGAAACCAGGAACTGCAGTATTATACAGATCGCACTAAGAATGTTAGAGTTGAGGATGGCTGTTTAGTATTAGAGGCTCATAGGGAGGAATATCAAGGGAAACAATATACTTCAGGTCGTATTATCTCTAAAAATAAGCAGGATTTTACTTATGGTAAGATGGAGGCTCGTTTAAAGGTTCCAAAAGGAAAAGGAACATGGCCGGCATTTTGGATGTTAGGTTATGGTTCATGGCCTCGATGTGGTGAAATAGATATTATGGAGCACGTAGGCTACGATCCTAAAATTTTACATTGTGCATTACATACCCAAAATAAAAATGGTATGAACGGAAAAAATGTAAGTGGTGAACAAACTTTGGATAATGATGTAGCTGAAGATTTTCATGTATTAACAATGGAGTGGGTGCAAAACGATTTTATGGGGTATGATCGAATTCATATTTATGTAGATGGAGTTAAAACCACCACTTTTTCAGAAACAAAACAGTTGCAGGATAGTGGCGATTGGCCCTTCAATGATCGTTTCTTCTTTATTTTAAATTTAGCGATTGGGGGTAATTGGGGAGGAGCTCATGGTATTGATGATAATATGTTTAATGAACCTGTGTTGTTCAAGGTTGATTATGTAAAAGTATATCAATTAAAATAGTAAATATGAGATTTATATACATAGCAATAATATTGGGAGTCGTTTTATTTTCGTCGTGCGAAAAGGATAATACAGACTCTTATACTCCTAAAGATCCTGTTCAACAAAGCAGAAGTGTTAAAAGGGGCGTTTCCTTTAGTTATCAATTTGTTGAGGATGTTATCGCATTAGCACCAGGAATATGCTGGTCGTATAATTGGTCACCCACACAAAGTGCCATCTTCGATGAAGCTACAGCAGAGCATGAAATTGATTTTTGTCCAATGGCTTGGAATGGTATTAATGAGGGGCAGATTCGAGAGTACGTTTCAAGGCATCCTGAATGTGAATATTTGTTGGCATTCAACGAACCTAATTTAACAGATCAGGCTAATATGACTCCTCAGCAGGCAGCTGAAAAGTGGCCGTCAATAAAGAGTATTGCGGATGAATTGAACTTGAAAATAATTTCTCCGGCAATGAATTATGGTACTTTGGCAGGATATTCTGATCCTATAGTTTGGTTGGACGAGTTTTTTAAGATGGTGCCTATTAGTGATATTGAAGGTATTTCGGTTCACTGTTATATGCCAAGTGTAACTGCTTTAAAGTCATATATTGAACGTTTTAAAAAGTATGATAAGCCAATTTGGTTAACAGAGTTTTGTGCATGGGAAGGTAATATTTCGCAGGATAGTCAAAAACAATTTTTATCGGATGCTGTCAACTACCTCGAAAGTAGTAATCAGGTAGAGCGTTATGCTTGGTTTATTCCACGATATGGTGCTGGCCCCGAAAGCTTTCCTTATATGGCCTTGTTAAAAAGTACCTTTCCTGTTGAATTGAGTGAATTGGGAATGATTTATACTCAAATGTCATCGCAGGATAAGAGTATGTATTATGTAGAGCAACAGCAAATAGAAGCAGAACACTATAGTTCAATAAGTATTGCTGAAACAGCAAATGTTGCTGGGTGGAATAATGGCCCTAAAGTAAGGGTAACAACAGATGCGCCTAACGAAAGTCTGGAATTGTATAATTGGTTTGTAAATCAATGGGTAGAATATCAGATAGAAACAGACAGGAGTAAAAACTATGCACTAGATATTCGTTATGCAACTTTTATTAATGCCGAAATAGAAATCAGTGTTGATGGTAAAGTGATAAAAACTATTACACTGGATGATACTGGTGAAAATTTTGTTTGGAATACTGCGCAAATAGAATTGCCATTGAGCAAAGGTAAACAAACAATGCGTTTGAAACTTACCGATGGAGCCTGTTGTTTAAATTGGTTGAAATTCTACTAAACTGATTAAATAAATATAGTTGTTAAAATCAAGGATGCAGATTTGCTAAAAAGGCAAAAATCATAAGCGTCTGCAGAATTTAATCATTGTAGTGGGCTTTTCTGTGGTCCATTGTATACAAATTTTAATTGAATGAAATACTTACAGTACATCTGGAGTTTACTGGTATTGCTTTGCTTTTTTTACTCGTGTAATACAAACACAAACAATGTTGTTTGTAATGATATTGCACAGGTAAAACCGGCAAAAAGTGCTAAACGTGGTGTTTCTTTTGCTTTCTCATTTTCTGAAGATGTGAGCGTGTTGGGGCCTTCTATTTCTTGGTATTACAATTGGGGGCCTGCTCATGCGGCAAAGTATGATGAGTTAAATAAAGAAATGAATCTGGACTTTTGTCCAATGGCTTGGAATGGAATTGATAAAAGTGCTTTAAAACAATATAAAGAACGACATCCGGAATGTAGGTATTTACTCACATTTAATGAGCCCAATCTTAAAGATCAAGCCAATATGACACCGCAACAGGCTGCCCAAAAATGGCCGAAAATTAAAGCTGTGGCTAAAGAATTTGGTTTAAAGTTGATATCGCCAGCGATGAACTACGGGACACTTGAAAAATACGGAGATCCGATAGTTTGGTTAGATGAATTTTTTGAGTTGGTACCACTTGCTGATGTGGATGGGATTTCGCTGCATTGCTATATGGCAAGTCCTGGTGCATTGAAATGGTATATTAGTCGATTTAAGAAATATAATAAACCGATATGGTTAACTGAATTTTGTGCTTGGGATGGCTTAAATAATGAGACTTATACAGCAGAGGAGCAACAACAATTTATGTCGGATGCCATCAATTATCTTGAAAGTGATCCTATGATTTATCGCTATGCATGGTTTATTCCAAGAGGTAAAGAACGTGAAGATAAATTCCCCTTTAACTACTTGCTAAAGAATTCTTCTTCATTTGCTCTTACAAATTTGGGAAAGATTTTTACACAAATGTCCACGCAAGATAAAAGCACCTATTATGGAGCGAATCAAATAATTGAAGCAGAAAATTATAGTTCCATTTGTATAGCTAATGGTGTTGGGACCAATGCCTGGGTTAATGGTCCTCGGGTCAGAGTCACAAATGACACAACAGATAAAACTCTTGAACTATATGATTTTTATAAAGAACATTGGGTCGAATATCTGATTTCTCCGGAGGCTAGTAGTAACTATACTTTGGAAATTCGTTATGCATCTGAAAATAATACATTATTAAACTTTGATGTAAATGGAGTATTGTCTTCCAATTATCTACTATCCGGTACAGGAAATAACAGTATCTGGAAAACAGCAAAAATCCCTGTTTCACTTGAAAAGGGAAAACAAACTTTTCGAATAACAATTGGAGCCGGATCCTTGAAAATTAACTGGCTTAAGTTTTATGATAACCTTAATTCATAACATTAAAATCAAATCAAATGAAAAATTTTACTTTTTTATTCGCTACTTTATTAATGGTAGCAAACATTTATTCTCAAAACATTGCATTGAATAAAACAACAACAACCTCAAGTGAAACTTCAGAAGGAAGAGGTTCTGCAATGGCAGTGGATGGTGATGGAGGAACGCGTTGGGAATCTGCTTCGGAAGATCCTCAATGGATCGCAATTGACCTGGAACAGTCTTACTCAATTGGCAGAGTTGTTCTTGATTGGGAGGGAGCCTATGGTAAAGAATATAAAATTCAGGTTTCGGAAGACAATTCAACCTGGACAGATGTTTATACCGAAACCAATTCAGATGGTGGTATTGATGACATTAGTTTAACAGGAACTGGTCGTTATATTCGTATGTATGGTACAGTGCGAGGAACCGGTTGGGGATATAGTTTATTTGAGTTTGAAGTGTATGAAACTACTTCTGCAGAAAAAGATGCTTCTTTATCAGATTTACAAGTGGATGGTGTTAGTATTGATGGTTTTGCTCCCGGAGTAACCGAATATACATACGGACTGGTTCAGGGAGAAACAACAATTCCTACGGTTACGGTTACTACAACAAATTCAAATGCGGGTTCTGTGATTACAGAAGCAACAAATATCCCAGGAGCAACAGCAATTGTTGTTACTTCAGAGGATTTATCTGTTACAGAAACTTATACTGTTAATTTTATTATTGATACACCAAGTTCAGCAGCTCCAACACCTACGCAAAGTGAGGCTAATGTAATATCTGTTTACAGTGATCATTACACTAATAATTTAATAACCAATTCAAATCCATATTGGGGACAAACAACGGTTGTTTCAGAGGTGCAATTTCAAGATGATAATGCACTTAAATATGCGGGTTTGAATTTTCAGGGAACAGAATTTACTGGTACTGATGTATCTGCAATGCAATATGTGCATTTAGACTATTTTACAGGAGATGCAACAGCATTAAAGTTTTCAGTAATCAGTCCGGGACTTGAAAATGCATATGATATAGCGGCTAACGAAGGTATTACTATTGGAGAATGGGTTTCTGTAGATATTTTATTAACAGAATACACAGTACCTGATTTAACAAATGCATTTCAGTTTAAAACAGAAGGTAATGGAACGGTATATGTTGATAACTTATATTTCTGGAAAGGAAATACAACAGCAGTATCAGAAATGGATGACGTTGAATTTAGCATTTTACCTAATCCTGTTGTAAACTACATGAAAGTAACTTCAGCATCAACAATAGATTGTATTGAAATATTTGCGTTATCAGGGAGCATGGTAATAGAAAAATTTCCTAATTCAACTGAGGCTAAAGTAGATTTAAGTACTCTTGCAAAAGGAGTATATATCGCAAAAATAAGCATGGGAGGGATTGTTAAAACCAAAAAAATCATCAAGAAGTAGTTGTTAATCTAATCTATTCCTGATTGTTTTTAAAAGTTGGTAAATCTGGGGCTGTTCGTTACTTCCGGAACAGCCCCTTTTTTAATAAGAACAAGTTGTTAATTCATTCTATTGCTAAAAGCGTGAGATAGTTATTTTCCTTAGAAATACATGTAAGTAGGAATCTATAACTTCATGTCAACACATCAAATCATTAAAAACTAAATAACATATAAATGAAGGCAGTGGTGTACATCGTAATGCTTGTATTACTGGCATTATGGGGGTGTAATAAAAGCAAATTAAATGCAGATGTATATGAAACATCTGCGAAAGGTAATAAACTTAAAAAGCTGAGTGAGTTTAAAGATGCAGAAAATACGGTATCTCTGGTGCTTTTCCCGGAACAACAATATCAAACTATTACAGGGATTGGAGGTGCTTTTACCGAAGCTTCGGCATATTTATTAAATCAGTTAAGCGTTGAAAAAAGGCAAGAAGTTATAGATGCTTATTTTGGCAATGAAGGTGCAGCCTATTCTTTAACAAGAACGCATATTAATTCATGTGATTTTTCATTGGGTAATTATTCCTATGCACCACAAGATGGAGATACTGCGTTAACAAGCTTTTCTGTTAAAGAGGATATGGATGATTTGATTCCGATGATAAAAGATGCCATGGCAGTTTCAAAAGATGGTTTTAAAATATTGGCCTCACCCTGGACAGCTCCTACATGGATGAAAGACAATAAGGATTGGAAAGGAGGAAAGCTATTACCTGAATATTATGATACCTGGGCTTTATTTATTTCAAAATATATAACAGCCTATAAAAATCAAGGGATTGATATTTGGGGGCTAACGGTTGAAAATGAGCCATTAGGTAATGACTGTAATTGGGAAAGTATGCATTTTTCTGCAGAAGAAATGGTGAATTTTGTACAGCATAATTTGGGACCACAACTTGAAAAAGATTATCCTGAAGTAAAAATTTTAGGTTATGATCAAAACAGAGGCGAAGAGTTAAAGCATTGGGCTGATATTATGTATGAAGATGAGGAATCTTCAAAATATTTTGATGGTATGGCCATTCACTGGTATGCCAGTACCTTTGATGTATTTGCAGAATCACTAAACTATACACATAATGCGGCTCCGGATAAACATCTGATTCAATCTGAAGCTTGTGCTGATGCAGAAGTTCCCCATTGGCAGGATGATGCTTGGTATTGGACAAAAGAAGCAACAGATTGGGGATGGGATTGGGCTCCTGAAAATCAAAAATACCTGCATCCTAAATACGCACCGGTGTACCGTTACGCCCGTGATATTATAGGTTGTTTAAACAACAATGTAGATGGTTGGATTGATTGGAATATGGTATTAAACAGACAAGGTGGGCCTAACTGGGCTAAAAATTGGTGTTTAGCTCCTGTTATTGTCGATGAAACTGCTGGCGAAGTATATTACACACCTTTGTACTATACCATGGCACATTTCAGTAAGTTTATTCGTCCCGGAGCTAAACGTATAGGTTTTCAATCTTCTGATGATAATCTACTTATAACAGCAGTACAAAACCAGAATGGTTCCATTGCACTTGTAATGTTAAATATGCAGAAAGATCCTCAACAAGTTAAAATATCCTTAAAAAATGAAATGATGGAAGTGGCAATAGATGCCGAAGCCATTCAAACAATAGTGCTTAAAAATGAATAGAGCCTAATACCACAGTGTATTATGTTTTTGTTTTCCGGTTTAATTTAGAATTAAATTATTGTATTACTACTAACCTGAGATCGATTAAAATTTTATGTCGGTTTCAGGTTATTCTTAAGCACAGGCGATGGGATTTTTATTTGCAAAATAAATAGTTCCATTTACAACACATGTATTACAATAATGATTTAATCCTCTTGGTATAGCACAGCCAGGGGGATTTTTTATTAAAGATTAGTTATTTGATGTCAGTCAAAAATTTATAATGGAAAGTTTTAATTATAACCATTAATTCATATATTCGGATGCGTTTTATGCAATGAAAGTATTGTCCTGCATTATAGTGAATATATTATTTATCAGGCGATACATAATATAATAAAAGAACTCTGTTGTCTAACTGATTGTAATAACTATGAAATTAAAGTCGTTAATTAAATCTAATTCAGTATTCCTTTTTTTTCTGTTATTTTCTTCAATATCAATAAATTTATATAGTCAGGATATTGATATCAATAAGAAATTAATAGAATTTGGAACAGGATTATGTATGAATTTGGGATATCCTTCAAAAGCATTTAAGAAAGATTATGAAGCCAAAATAATTGTTAAGTTTGATCTGTATGCTTCTGGGAAAATAGAAAATATAACAGTCGTAAATCCATATATACATCTTTTTAAGGAAAGTCTTATTTCTGGAATTCTTGCAAGTAATGGAGTTTGGTTTAAAAGCGTTGCGAAGGATAGCATTTTAAAAACTGTACATATAGAAGTAAATTATGAGTTTCTTGATGAACCAACTAAAACTGCAGAAATGTATTATACCGAGGGATTAGCATGGTTTAATGATGGAAATCTTAAGAAAAGTAAAGATTTATTTTTGAGGTCGGTTATGAAAAATCCTTATAATGATGAATATAAAAGTGCATTAGTAAAGTGTTTATCAACAGATGAGAAAGATATTGAATTAAGTCACATTTTAGACTTGGACTTAAAAAATATAGATGTAGACATTAACTTGAAAGTAACTGGCTATAAAGGTAAACCGTCACATGCCATTACCGTAAAAACAACAGAAGGGTTGATTGGAAATCTTTCCTTTCCCGAAATTGAATTTTATGATAGTTTATGGGCAAATGGTAATTCAGATGGGGCCTGTTACTATAGAAAATTTAACAATCATTCGCTATATAAATATCATGGTGTTGTTAGTGATTATTATAAAGAAAATGGTCAACTTTTATCAACATCTAGTTATGACAAAGGAAAGCTGTATGGCAGATATCATGAGTATTTTAAAAATGGAAATAAAAAGATTACAGGAGGTTTTATAAACAATGATATTACCGGAACCTGGACATTTTTCAACAGTTCCGGCGAATTGGAGTTTAAGTTCAAGGTATATGATGATAAAGTGAAATTTATAAAATACAAAGATACAAAATCGCATTCATTTCATTTTCAATATACTTTTGTTTCTCCATATAATGATAATCGTGAATTTATAGTGGAGGGAGAGGTAGTTGATGGATTTCAGAATGGAAAATGGTTATTGTTTAATAAAGGAGAGGTAATTCAAGAAGATTATTTTGAAAATGGACAATACACCCATAGTGTTATTAAGGGAAAACAACATAATGGCACAAGATTTATAAATAAAGATATATTTATGCCCTATCATCTTGGGAAATTAGAGAGAGATAAAGAAGACAAGGCTCTTAAGAATTTGTATTAATTATTTTATTAAAATAATTTTTCCTATTTAGTCTCGCATTCTTCAATACTAACAATTTACAATACAAGTAACCTACAATATTTTATAACTATGGACAATCAAAAAATAATCTATCGATCCACTTATCCTCACGATGCACATATGGTCAAAACTTATCTTCAGTCAGAAGGTATCCATAGTGTTATAATAGATGAACTTACAGCTCAGGTTAATAATTTTTATTCAAATGCCATAGGTGGTGTTAAGCTGCTGGTGAACGAAAATGATTATAGTACAGGAATAAATGTTTTGCAAAAAGGTGGATATATATCAGACGGTAATGAGCAAGAGAATGTACCGGTTGAGACTGTATACCTTAAAGCTTCAACCAATAAAAAGGTTTGTCCTTTTTGTCATTCAGAAAATATTGGTCGCAAAAAAGAACTTAATATTGTGGCTGTTATAGTCTATGTAATTCTGAGTATTCTATTCCCAATATTTAAAAGAAATTACAAGTGTTTTGATTGCAATAAAGAATGGAAGTATTTAAAGAAGTAAGCGTTTTTATGTCTGAGAATTAATATATTTGAAACCAATAGAGCAATTTTTGTTTTGTTTCCCAACGGTAATCCTCACTAAAATACCTGATTGGGAATAAAAAGTGATAAATTCGCACTTTAATTTAGAATATATCATTAACAGAACATTTACTCAATGTCTAAACATATAAACGATCCCAAAGAGATTCCCAACGATAAGCTAATAAGCTCCATCCTTACTAAATTTGAAATTGAATCATTAAATCCGATGCAGGAGGAGATGTTTTCAACTGTTCAATCCAAGTCGGATGTGGTATTGCTTTCTCCTACCGGAACAGGTAAAACACTGGCTTTTCTATTGCCTTTAATTGAAAGATTAGATAAGAATTGTGCTGAGATTCAGATTTTAATTCTTGTTCCGGCTCGCGAATTGGCGCAGCAAATTGAGCAGGTGGCACGTAATATGGGGTCGGGATTTAAGGTAAACGCACTATATGGAGGCAGAGCTGGGGCACTTGACCGTATTGATATAAAGCACCGTCCTGCTATTCTTATCGGAACCCCTGGAAGAATAGCAGATAGAATGAGAAGGGATGAAATTTCTTTAGATCATATTAAAACCCTTGTGTTAGATGAGTTTGATAAGTCGCTTGAAGTAGGCTTTGAAAACGAAATGATAGAGATTGTTGATCAGCTTCCCAATGTAAAGCAAAGGATATTAACTTCAGCTACCAGCGACGCTAAAATCCCTGGATTTGTTGGACTAAAGAAGCCTGTTTTTATTAATTATCTGAAAGAAGGAACCTCTCAACTTACTATAAAAACACTACTGTCTGAAGAAAAAGATAAATTAAACGCTTTACAAAAAACACTTGCATTTGTTGGTCATCAACCGGGTATTGTATTTTTCAATTTTAAGGATGCGCTGCAAAGGGTCAGTGATTTTTTAACTGAAAATAATATTTCGCATGAGTGTTTTCATGGGGGAATGGAACAAACAGACCGAGAGCGCTCTCTTGTTAAATTCCGTAATGGAAGCATTCAGCTTCTGTTGGCAACCGATTTGGCAGCCCGCGGACTGGATATTCCTGAAATAAAGTTTATCATTCATTATAATCTTCCATTACATAAAAAAGAATTTACACACCGAAACGGACGAACTGCCCGAATGAATCGTGATGGTATAGCTTATATTTTACAATGGAAGGATGAAGAGCCGCCAGAGTTTATTCAGGAGATGGCCCTTGAAAAACTTAATGTGGAAGAATTACCAAAATCAGAGCTTCCTTTGCCGGTACAATGGAAAACCTTATATATTTCCGGCGGCCGACAAGACAAAATATCAAAAGGTGACGTGGCTGGTTTATTCATGAAACAAGGTCAGATACATAAAGATCAGTTGGGAGTGATTGAACTCAAACAAAATTGTGCCTATGTAAGTGTACATGCAGAAGTTGCCAAACAAATAATTGCAAAAACGAACAATACTAAACTCAAAAAAAAGAAGATAAGAGTCAGTGTTGTATGATAGTTTATAGTTGGTTTGAATAGGGAAATTCTTTTTTAAAATTAAGATTTTCACTTGCTGTAAATCAACTCTTCTCGGAGTACTCGAAGCATGAAGGGGAGTGGTTTTAAATACTATTTATATCAAAAATATTTATTAAATTCTAATCGTATATGTATATGATAACTTTTACTCTGAAGATAATAGCACTATGTCCTTGTAAAAGATAATATTGAGTTAAAAAACACTGCCAAAGCTTTTGCTTTAGTGCGAAAAACAACTAAAGCAAAAGCTTATGCTCAGTGAAACCATAATAGGTTTTTCCGGGTGGATATTTTAAATAGTATATTTTTTTATTCACAACCAACTCCTGAAATGGGTTTGTCTGGAATATATTCAGCTATTTCATATTCCAGAGATCTGGAAGTTTTATTAACAGGCTCATTGCCATTAATAAAACTTAATGAATCTTCCTCAAAAATAACTTTTAGAGGAGAGATAAAAAAAGCATTCTCATTGCAGTAGCTAGTCACAATTTTAGGTGAAAAATTCTTATACTTAAGTCCATCTTTTATGGCGGTAATTTGGTTCGACGAAGTAATAATACTTTCTATTTCTCCATCCTCATAAAAATTTATAGAATGACTCTCTGCATGTATTCCATTGGGATCCGGGTCATAAACCTTTAATGTACCAATAGTGCTTTCTACTGCAAATTCACCAACAGGTTCAAAACCTTTAACTACTCCATTTTTATGAAAACAAATTCCTTTGTGTATAAGTACTTCTCCTAAAGGTGAATTTATTTTAACCTGTTCGTTAGGCCAAAAAAGTATACTCTCTAATTCTCCTGTTTCATAAAACTGTACATAAATTGGTTTAACTTTAATTGTCCCAATTGAAGTTGGAATTTCAATTGCTTCAGCCAATTCATATTCATTTTCTTCTGTCCAAAATCCTGTAACCTGACCATTTAAAGGAAAAGTACGCCACAGAGCTCCGCTTTTATAAAAAATTAATAATTCGGATTTAATTACACCTATAGAAGTTTGTATTTCAGTAGGTTCCTCAAGTGGTAATGACTTCAGTTCTCCTGATTTAAAAAATTTTACAGGAGCCTCTTTCTTGCGTCCTTCATCATCCAGAGTATATCGAGGTATTAAATTTCCCACAGAGGTTTCTAAAAATACTTGCTCACCTACTAATACTGTATCTATATTACCATTTTTATTCCTTGATATTAAATGGCTGTCAGAATTAAACTTTTCTTGTAAATTCATTTTGAAATGTTTTTTGGTTTCATATTCCTCAAATGAATTTCTAACAAAAGGATTAGTAAGAGAAATATTTTCAGTACAAATATAATGAGAATAATCTCATAAATATTTAAGTAATAGAATTACTTTTATAAAAGTATCAATAAAAAGAAATAATAAATTATAATTGAAATGCAGTTGTTTGATATTGAGCGGGGAGTTTGTATAGATGTGGTTTGTTATCCAATGAAAAATTAGGCGATTTAATCATAAAACATATTGGAAATAGAAATATTGAAGATTCAGAAATTCCATTGGCTATGATTATCACGAATATCCCAAAAGGATCATTAATGTTTTAACAAGAACACCCTTGCTAAAACTAAAGGTTCAACGTTATCACTTTAAGTCAGAACGCTCTTGATAAATCAATCAACATTCACACAAAAACAGTTAACGTTCACACTTTTAGTAAGAACATTCTTACCTTAACATTGATTGTTCAGGGTAAAATTTATAGGTTCCAATTTTATACAAGAAACGTGTCAATTTTTAGGACAAGCTCCTTATATTTTTTGTTAATGCTTGATGAAAAGAGTGAGATTTGCCGTATATTTTTTTAGACTGTTGCTGTTTTTCTTCAATCTCCATACTTTTTCAATCATGCATTGATGTAAAAAATATGAACTTCCGTACTTTATAAATAAACGGTGATGTTTAAAATAGAAGTGTTGATATTTTGAATAGAAACAGATTAGTTCTCAATCCAAATTTATGGTATGATGAAGCCGATTTTATGGTAATAAACATATTGAATTTGATTAGACATCAACAATAAATAAAATACACTATCCCGCTATACTATAACTATTCCCTGTTCTATGTCAATGAATAGAATTGCTATTTCAGACTAATTAAACTTGTTTTATGTTGATTGAACAAGCCATAAAATAAATGGTTTTTATATCGATGGATTTATATGGTAATAAACCAGTCATGTATAATTATCTGCAATCAACATATAAAAATAAATCATTATGAGTGATAGAATAAAAATAAGTAAAACAGACCTTGAAGTCAGTAGAATAAATTTTGGAGGTAATGTTTTTGGGTGGACATTGGATGAAGCAAAATCATTTGAAATATTGGATGCATTTGTTGCTGAAGGATTAAATTTTATTGATACAGCCGATACCTATCCTTGGTGGGTAAATGGAAAAGGTGGAACTTCTGAAACCATTCTCGGTAATTGGATGAAGCAAAGAGGAAATCGCAAAGATTTGGTGATTGCCACTAAAGTTGGTTCCGAAACAAAAGAACATAGCTTTGATGTAAGCAGGAAACATATTCTTAAATCGGTTGATGAATCTTTACAACGCTTACAAACTGATTATATCGATTTGTATTATACCCATTTCGACGATGATAAAACTCCACTTGAAGAAACTTTGGCAGCCTATGATGAGATAGTAAAGGCAGGTAAAGTTCGTTATATTGCAGCATCAAATATTTCTCCACAAAGATTGATTGAATCTTTTGAGGTTTCAGAGAAAAATGGATTTCCAAAATATGTGGCTTTGCAGCCGCATTACAATTTGTTAGAAAGAGCCAAATACGAAACGGAATATCTACCAATAGTCGAAAAGTATAATTTAACGGTTTTCCCTTATTGGTCATTAGCAGCAGGATTTTTAACAGGTAAGTATAGATCAGAAGAAGACTTTAGTAAAAGTGTACGTGGAGATAGTGTAAGAAAGTATTTAAATGAAAAGGGACTTGCAGTAATTAATGCTTTAGATACAATTTCTGCTAAGCACAATTCAAAACCTGCAACTGTTGCATTAGCATGGCTAATTGCTCAATCCCATATTGGAGCTCCAATAGTAAGTGCCACTAGTGCTTCGCAGTTAGAAACGCTTTTTGCTGCGCCAAAATTAAAATTAGATAAAGAAGATCTTGATTTACTGGATAAAGCAAGCGAGTAAAAGATACTGAATATTATAAAGAGAGTCCCCTTTGCAATTTTTGTAAAGGGGATTTTTTTGTTAGTCCTGTTTAAACAGATATAAGATAATATGCTTCATATTTTATTTTAAATCACTATTGGTTATATTTGGCAAACCTAAACTAAGAATACTCATATTCATTAGGCAGGCAGCGTATAAATATGATGAGATACACAAATAATGAATAAATTACTTAAACTAATAGTCGTAGGATTTTTTCTTACCACCGGGTTAACTGCTCAGAAATATAAAAAAGAATGGTCGGAAGGAAAATTAACCTGGCAGGATTTTACAGAAAAATCAGGTGGAAAAGATGTTTCTGAATTAAAGTATTTTCTCGGATATAATACCCAAAAGAAAAAATACGGTGACACAACTGTTATTAGAATTGTAGCCCAATGTTATATTGATAAAAGTTTATCTTATATAAAGCCCGAATATAAAACCAATCAATATTTAAGATATAATCAGGTAATATTTGATATTGTTGAAATATTCAGGCGTAAATTGCAATATGAGATGGATAGGATATCACCTTATGCTATTGGTGATAAGTTTAACCATATTTATTACTTATGCAATAAAGAAATAGATCAGTTTTATAAAGAGTCTGAAGCTGGACAGAATCAGGATATTATTACCTATTGGGAACAAAAAGTTGTGACAGAATTGAAGGCTTTGAAAGATGATAATATTCCGGAGGTTGAGAATAGAAATTTTGGTTATGCTTTACATGCTGGTTTGGGAACAGGTAGTTTTGCAGGTACGCTTGGGGAGTATTTTAGTTCATCGTTTAATTTTATTTTTGGTTTTGATTTAGCTTATAAAAAATCAATTCTTTATTTGAATGGAACATTAGCATCTTGTAAGGTGAAGAGAGATTATGTTTCAGACCAAAATTGGAATAAAGGACAAAATGCAAATCTTGCAATTATAGATGTATCTTATGGTTATGCCATGTTGGATAATCACAAAGTAAAATTAAGTCCGTTTGTTGGATTGGGAATAACTGAACTTACAGCAAAAAGCAATGTTGAAGATGAAGATAACTTAAGTTTGGTCGATTATAATATGATAATGGGACTCAATGCAGATTATAAATTACGAACACGACTCAACCTGGCATCTACTTCATCTTTAGGAATGAAAGAAAAGGTAGAAACATCTTTAAGAGCAAGACTTTATGTAACAAAAGTTAATTACTATGATGATTTAAAAGGGTATTCCATTAATTTAACCATAGGATTATGTGGTTTTGGAAATATGATACGATTCAAGTAAATAAGATAAACTGTAACAGATGAAAAATAGTTCAAAAATAGGTTTAGCATTGGGAGGGGGAGCTGTATTAGGGGCAGCTCATGTTGGCGTGCTAAGAGCAATGGAAGAGTTTGATATTGAAATCAATTATATAACAGGAACCAGTATAGGAGCTTTTGTTGCTGCATTTGTTGCATTTGGTAAAAAATGGCCTGAGATAGAAGAGATTGCATCTGAATTAAAATGGATGGATATTACCGGAGTTACTTTATCTAAATATGGATTGCTTTCCAATGAAAAATTGGGTAACCTGATTATTAAGCATATTGGGGATAAAAACATTGAAGATGCAGAAATTCCATTGGCAATGATTGCAACAGATATTGAAACCGGTGAAAAAGTAATTTTAGATAAAGGTCCCGTTGCTGAAGCGGCCATGGCTAGTACTTGCATTCCCGGTATATTTAAACCTGTTGAAATCAATGGTAAAATGCTTGTGGATGGAGGTATCGTTGAAAATGTACCTATAAATACGGTTAAAAATATGGGAGCTGATTTTGTAATCGGTGTTGATTTAAATGCAAAGCATTCCTATAAAAAGCCCGACAACATTATTGATGTATTACTTAATAGCTTCCATTTTATCATGAAGCATTCTGTAAAACACCAAACTGAATATGCACACTTGCTCATTGAACCCAATTTGGCTGGTTACAATATGGCCGACATGGATCAGGTGGATGACATCATGAAAATTGGTTACAATGATGGAAAGGAGGCGTTTGAAAATAGAATATCAGAATTTAATTCGTAATACAGTAGTTTATTAAAAACTATCATCATCGACAAACAAAATAAAAAAAGATCTTGTGTTTTGCTCCATTATATTCATTAGCATTCTTTTTCTTTTCAATATGTTCTTATATAATTTGCTTTCTATTTAGCTTTAATTAACAAACTACTCATTGTACACCATGTGTCTCCTAATTACTTTTGCGGCTGAAAGTTAAAAGTAATAGCATGAAGAAGAGTTTGGTGCCATTGGCATTAGGAACATTTGGCTTAGGAATGGCTGAATTTGTGATGATGAGTATTTTGCCTTATGTTGCTAAGGATATGAATGTAAGTATTCCTGCTGCAGGTCATTTAATTTCAGCATATGCATTAGGGGTTTGTGTTGGAGCTCCGGTAATGTTATTAAGTGCCCGTAAATTCCCATTAAAAAAAGTACTCTTTTTATTGATATTAATTTATGCTATAGGTAATACACTGGCAGGACTTTCTCATAATTATTGGTTTATGCTGGGCATGCGATTTATTTCAGGCTTACCCCATGGCGCTTTTTTCGGAGTAGGATCAATTGTTGCCGAAAAACTTGCGGATGATGGTAAAAGCTCAAGTGCATTGGCTTTTATGGTTTCAGGAATGACTATTGCCAATTTAATAGGTGTACCTCTGGGAGCTTATATTTGTAATCATTTTTCATGGCGTTTTATTTTTTATGTAACAGGAGTTTGGGGAGCTTTTAATTTATTCTTCCTTTTAAAGTGGATGCCTTCAATTGCCCCCCTTCCAAATAATGGTTTGCGAGGTCAGTTTAGCTTTCTTAAAAAAATGGAGCCTTGGTTAATATTGTTGGCTACGGGACTGGGGAATTGTGGTATTTTCTGTTTTTATTGTTATGTATCTCCTTATCTAACTGGTATGTCAGGTTTTTCTGCTGCAGATATGACATGGATTATGGTGTTAAGTGGAGTGAGTATGGTATTAGGTAATATTATTGGTGGCAAACTTTCTGATCGTTTTCGAAGTGCTTCGGTTGTTGGTTTTGCTTATTCAATAGCAGCAATGGCTTTAATTGTGTTGTTTCTTTTACCTTCAGCGTCATTTCTTGCCATTGCAATGATGTGCATATGTACCAGCTGTTTGTTTATGGTGGGAGCACCAAACCAATTGTTAGTATTACAAAATTCACGAGGTGGCGAAATGATGGGAGCTGCCATGATTCAAATTGCATTTAATTTAGGAAATGCATTAGGATCGTATAGTGGAGGCTTACCGATTGATAATAATATTGGTGTAAACTTTGCTTCAATTATAGGTATGGGATATTTAATTGTAGCCATATTTATTGTATCTATTTTAGTCAGACGACAGAAATCAAAAGAACAACTTATGGTAACACCACTAATAACCAAACTATAATCTAATTATAATAGTACGGTTATGATGGATTTTATTTATTGAAGCTATGTAAGAGAAAAATCAGAATATTAGTATCTTACCGTTCTATTTTTCTAATGCATAGTTGATGAATACGAAATCTTATGGAGAAGAACCACGAATAGAAATATCTAAAGAAACTCTTTTAATAGGTATGAAAGTTCGTATGTCTTATGTTCAGGATAATACTTTCAAATTATGGAGTCACTTCTCTCCAAGAATAAAAGAAATACAAAATAAATCAAATCAGGATTTATATTCAGTGCAGATATTTGATAGTATCTCATACTTTAAAGCTTTTAATCCTAATGCTGAATTTATTAAATGGGCAGCAGTTAAAGTAAATTGCCCTGATAATATACCAGAAGGGATGAGTCAATTAGTTCTTTCAGAAGGATTATATGCAGTTTTTACATATGTAGGTAAACCCAGTGAAGCCTATATGTTTTACGAATATATATTCAATTCATGGCTCCCTTCTTCGCATTATAAATTAGATAGCAGACCTCATTTTGCCTTAATGGGGGAAGAATATAAAGGAGAAGAACCAGATTCGAAAGAAGAATTTTGGATTCCGATAAAGATCAAATAATAAATTTTTAATAAACACTTATCCCATGGAACAAAATAACACGAAAAAAGGAAAAAAGGTTTCAACTGTAGTAGGAACAGTTGTTGGACTTGTTGTATTTTACCTGATAAAGTACTTCTTGTTTTCTACGCCATCTTTTGATAAAGCAATGATGCAAGTGGCCAGTAAATTAAACGAAACTTGTCCTATCATGGTTGATCAGGAAACCAGACTAGATAATGTAATTGCTATGCCTGATAATGTATTTCAATATAATTATACATTAGTTAATTGGGTTAAAGATTCTCTTGATGTTGAAATATTTGAGCAAAATATGCAGCCACAAATATTAAATACGGTAAAGACAAATCCAGACATGAAATCATTTAGAGATCATAAAGTAACTTTAGCCTATAACTATAAAGATAAAGACGGTACTTATATCACTAAAATTTCAGTTAGTTCAGATCAATATCTTGAACAGTAATTATAAAAAGTGCAAACCGTAAGTTATCAACACAATGAAAATCGAAAAAATTAAAAACTATAATCAACGGATGCTTGCTGTATTAATAACAGTAGTTGTAATAACAGTAGTTATTGGTCTGATCTCTTTATTGGTATTTATAATTTCTGACATGCTTCCAAACTCAAGAACTGATAACAATGCTTTACTTTCGGATGATAAAATCGAAGAATTAAAGAAAGATAGTTTACGCCAGCAGATTATTTCCTATGATTCACCAAGGTTAGTAGATACATTAAACTTGATTTATATATTACCTGTGCATGTTAAAACTCTTGAAAAAGCTGAAGATATGGGGGAAGGTGTATTAGGATTATTAGATGGAGACTTTGAAAGGGGATCAAGGATATCATCATACAAAAGAAGAAGTTATTATTATGGTTCATTTAATAATTTGATTGTTTATGATTATAAAAATAATCAGTCTCAAAAAGTAAGTGAGTATAGATTTTATGGATCCGATCTTACTTTTCATTATTTTGATGATGAAATATTATTGGTATTTACTGGGGCAGAAAAAGATACCAATAAGGATCAGAAAGTAAATGATAACGACTTTAATTCTTTATTTGTGTATTCTTTAAAAAATAAAGAGTTGAAGAAAATTAGTTTGGATAAGGCTACGGTTGTATCCTATGAATTTATTGAAAATCAAAAGGATATTTTAGTAAATTTTGGTTATGATAGAAATCAAAACCAGTTATTTGAAAGTGCATTTGAACCAAACTTTATCAGAAAATACACCTATAACACAAATACTTTAGATCTTATTATTTCAAAAGAGCTAGAAGTTTCAATTCAAAAAATAATCGATAAGAACTAAATTGATTTTTAATCTAATTATGGAGGTTACTTTTTGTTTATAAGTTATTAGTAACCTCCAAAATCTTTAAATTATTTCTTAAGAATTATATTTATCCATTATTCTTCAATTTTATTTATCGGCAAAAATTAACCATACTTCTAAAGAAATAGATCAACTGTCTAATTGAATTGATTCAGATAACAAATAATCAAAAATTTGTACTGTTAATCAATCAATAAAGCAGTTAGAATGAAGTCGATTGTAAAAATATTTTTGGTGTGTTTGCTTGGGCTGGTAATGATTCCATCAAGGGCTCAGCAAAATTTGTTTTCTTTGGATGATTGTATCAAGTATGCATTAGAAAATAGTACAACGATAGGCAGAGCTAATAATGAAGTGGCTAGTCAAACCTCAGATTTGGAACAAAGAAAAGCTGAGCGAGGACCAAACCTATCTTTATCCGCAAATGAAAGTTGGAGCAATAGTAGCTCATATAACAGTGCAAATGGAGATTGGAATCGTGATTCAAATACCAATACCAGTTTAGGATTAAGTTCAAATCTTACTTTATATAATGGAGCCAGAATTAAAAATTCTATTCTTCAGGGTAAAATTAATTTAAGTGCTGCAGAAACTGATATAAAAACTCAGGAGGAGTTATTGAGTTTAGATGTTTTATCTGCCTATATTTCTATTCTTCAGTCCAGGGAACAGGTTAAAAATTATCAATCTCAACTAGAAGCAACTGAAAAGCAGTTGGAGGAAGCCACAATTAAAAGAGAGGCTGGAGTATTATCTCCTTCTGATTATTTTAATATTAAGTCGCAATATGCTGCAGATAAGGCATCATTAATAGCAGCTAAAAGTGACTTGAGAATAAGTATGGTTACATTGATGCAAACAATGAATATGCCTGTTAATAATTCATTTGATGTAGTTGATCCGGAATCAGAAACGTTATTAAAAGTAGATGAAGTTTACGATCCTTCTACTATTTATGATGTGGCATTGGATATTCAGCCAAGTGTTAAAACGGCTGAGCTTAGTTTAAAAAGTTCAACACTAGATATTCAGTTAGCTAAAGTTAATGCACTGCCGAGTTTATCATTAAGTGGAGGTATTCAAAGTAATTACGGGAGTTCATTAGGTATAAAATTTAGCAATCAGATATCAAACAATATTACTCCGTCCATTGGGCTTTCATTAAGTGTACCTATCTACCAGCGAAAAGAAGTAAAAAATAAAATAAAACAAGCCGTTATAGCCAGTGATAATTACATGTATAATCTGATTGATATTAAAAATGATCTACGAAAAGCTATTGAACAGGCATGTACCGACGCTGAAACAGCTAATAGTTCCTATTTGTCTTATCAGGAGCAATATCAAGCTGAGCAAGAGTCTTATAAATTAGCTGAAGAAATGTTTTCTCAGGGAATGTTGAGTTCTGTAGATTTTGTTACATCAAAAAACAATTTGGCAACAGCTAAAAATAATCTGACAAGAGCTAAATACAATCTGATTTTGCAAAATGAGGTTATTGAATATTACATGGGAAATAGTATTGGATTTTAGAACTGACAAGAACAGAGCAAATAAAAATAAATAGTCAAATGAAACGTAAAAAGATCATTATTTATGTTGTTGTTTCATGCTTTATATTAGCAGCGATTTTAACCTATTCGTTTAAAGATACAAGTAATTCCGGATATGTTTTTGAAACAACTAAAGTAGAACGTGGATCAATTAATAATACGATTACGGCTACAGGAACACTTGAAGCAACAAATACTGTGGAAGTGGGAACACAGGTGTCGGGAGTTATTGAAAAATTATATGTGGATTTTAATTCCGTTGTAAAAAAAGGACAGCTTATAGCGGAGTTAGATAAAGCTACCTTGCTTTCTTCGTTAGAAACTGCTCAGGCTGAATTAAACAGAGCTGAGGCAGAATTTGAATATCAGAGTAAAAACCTGGCACGCATGAAAACATTGTATGAAAAAGATGTTTTATCGCAAAGTGATTATGATGAGGCGGTTTATAATTATAAACTGACTAAGTCAAGTGTAAAATCGGCCAAAGCAAATGTTGAAAAGGCAGAACGTAACCTGGGTTATGCTACTATTTATTCTCCCATAGATGGTGTTGTGCTGAATAGAGCTGTTGAAGAGGGTCAAACAGTGGCGGCAAGTATGAGTACACCGGAATTATTCACAATTACAAACGATCTAAGTGAAATGCAGGTGGAAGCTGATGTGGATGAGGCTGATATTGGTTTGGTTCAGTTATATCAACGTGTTGAATTTACAGTTGATGCCTTTCCTGATGATACATTTACGGGTAAGGTTTCCGAAATCAGATTACAGCCAAATGAAGAGTCAAATGTAATCACTTATACTGTAATCGTGGCCGTTGAAAATCTGGAAATGAAATTAAAACCTGGAATGACAGCGAGTATAACTGCCTATGTAGAGGAGGCAAATGATGTATTGCTGGCAGCAGGAAAAGCAATTCGTTTTACACCGGATAGTAAGGTTATGCAAGAAATAATACAATCAAGACCTGAAGAAGAAATGATGCCTCCTCCAGGAGTCGAAATGCTTGAAATACAAGGAATGCCTGGTCCTCCTCCGGGAATGGGTGAAGATGATGCAACACATAAAACATTTTGGGTGAAGCAGGGTGAAATGATTCATCCGGTAAGAGTGGAAACCGGAATTAATGATGGTACACAGATAGAAATTATTTCTGGATTAAATGAAGGAGATGAGGTTGTGGTTGCTGTAAGAGAAGGAGTGGAGCAAGATTTGAATAATGAAGGTGATCAAGAAAATGAAGATGAATCAAGTCCATTTGTGCCACAGCATAAAGATAAAAAAGGCGGCCCTGGAGGACCTCCTCCAATGTAGAATTAGGAATTTGGTTTGAAAACATCAAAAGAGGATTCAAATGGTACAAAATAAAATCATCGAAATAGAAAAATTGTATAAAAATTATCAGGTAGGTGACGAAACCGTTAGAGCATTAAGAGGCATTGATTTAACAATTTGCAAAGGAGAGTTTGTTGCAATTATGGGCACAAGTGGATCTGGTAAATCAACCTTGTTGAATATTTTAGGATGTTTAGACCGGGCTTCAAAAGGTGATTATTGGTTAGATGGAAAAAACGTAAAATCATTAAAGAAAAATCAACTGGCTGATATCAGAAGTTCAAAATTAGGATTTGTATTTCAATCATACAATCTATTGCCTCGGACTTCAGCTCTTGAAAATGTGGAACTACCATTGCTTTATAATCCTTCAATAAATAGTAAACTGCGTAGGGAGATGGCTGAACAGGCACTAATTGCTGTAGGATTAAAAGATCGCATGAAGCACATGTCAAATCAAATGTCAGGTGGACAGCAACAGCGGGTGGCTATTGCTCGATCAATAGTTAATAATCCTGTTATTATATTAGCAGATGAAGCTACTGGAAACTTAGACTCTCGTACTTCTTTTGAAGTAATGGCTTTGTTTCAGGAGCTAAATGAAAAAGGAATTACGATTGGTTTTGTGACTCACGAACCGGATATTGCCAGGTTTACTAAAAGAAACATTGTATTCCGCGATGGAATAATTATTAAAGATATTGTTACACAAAACAGCACCAGTGCAAGCAATGCAATTTTGGAGTTGCAAAATGATGATTATTTATTAAACAAAATATGTAATTAGGGTTCGAGAGGCAGCTGTATGGTTGTTGTAATAAATAACCGCTGCCTCTTTTGTCGTACTTAAAGATGCAGTAGTAGCAAGATGGAATATGTTAGATGTTCGATTTTGATTTTTGTTTCTGTACAGGGCTTACGTTTTTCAACTTATGTTTTAGTACTCTTTAATTCAGGAAAAATGAAATTTGTTAATCTATTTAAAATAGCAGTATCCGCCATTAAGCGTAATAAATTACGATCGTTCTTAACTATGTTGGGAATAGTGATTGGAGTTGGTGCTGTAATTACAATGTTGGCTATAGGTCAGGGTTCAAATGAAAGTATCAAATCAAAAATATCAGATATGGGAACGAACCTGATTAATGTAATGCCGGCAAGTATGAATCGAGGTGGTGTACACATGGGGAGAACCGAATCTCAAACGCTGAAAGAAACAGATGTTACCTATTTAAAAAAGAATTGTAATTTGGTTAAGGCCGTTTCGCCTGAAATTCAAAGCTCAGGGCAGGTTGTATTTGGATCAAATAACTGGCCAACTACAATAATGGGTGGGAATGAGGATTTTGCATATATCAAAAAGTACGAAATATCCAGTGGAAGATTTTATTCATCACAGGAAATTAAAACGGCAGCAAAAGTATGTGTCATTGGACAAACAGTTGCAGATAATATTTTTGGACAAGGAAGCAAGCCAATTGGTCAGAATATTCGTTTTAACAATATTCCATTTAAGGTTATTGGTATTCTGAAGCAAAAAGGTGACAATACATTTGGACAGGATCAGGACGATGTTTTGTTGGCACCTTATTCAACTATTATGAAAAGGATTACCAGGCAAACCTATTTACGAGCTATTGTTATGTCTGCAATTTCTGAGGATAAAATAGATGAAACCAGTGCTAGTATAGAAGAACTGTTACGTGTTTCGCACAAATTAAAAGAAACTGAGGATAATGATTTTGAAATCAGAACTCAGGAGGAATTGATTAGTAACTTTAGTTCTATATCAGAGATGATGTTAATATTGCTAGGTGCTATTTCTGCTATTTCTCTATTAGTTGGTGGAATCGGAATCATGAATATCATGTTTGTGTCAGTTACAGAACGCACACGTGAAATTGGTCTTCGATTGGCCATTGGCGGAAAAGGAAAAGATATACTAATGCAGTTTTTACTGGAGGCAATTTTATTAAGCGTATTAGGCGGATTGATTGGTGTAATAATGGGAATTGCCGTATCAAATGGTGTAGGTAGTATAATGAACTGGCCAATATTGGTTACAAACGAATCTATGATTTTGTCGTTTATGGTCTGCACTTTTATAGGTGTATTTTTCGGGTGGTATCCAGCACGAAAAGCTGCTGCATTGGATCCCATAGTTGCTTTACGTCATGAATAATATATTATAGAATAGTGATTGGGTATGGAAGTGCTATTGTTGGCGAAGTGAGTTACGCTTATTAGTCAGCAATAGCATATTACATTCAAAAAGTTGTTAAAAGAAACATTATCTTTAAAGCATGCAAGCAATAAAGTCAAAATTAGTAAACTGGTTACCGCATATTGTAGTACTAATGTTTGTTTTGTTATTACCATTATTTGTATTTGACAGAACAGATGATCATTTAATTATTTGGAGGTATAGTTACTACTATCAGATGTTTTTTATGATTTTAGCGTTTTATGTAAACTATCTATATTTAGTACCAAAGCTTTATTTTTCACAAAGAAAAGTATTTTTCTTTGTTGCTCTTGTTCTTCTTGCTATAGCCATTCTGCTTTTATCTCATTTGTGTTTTGAATTATTGTCGTTTGATGATTTGAGGCATAAATTAGATATGAAAGAACTGCCAAAACCAATGGATAAAATAGACTTTAAACCAAAAGAGCGAAAGCTGTTTTTTATTGATCCCAGAGTAATTGATAATTTTTATTTTCTTCTATTGATTTTAGGTACAAGTACAGGCGTTGGTGTGATTAAACAAGTTAAACAAACAGAAAAGGAACAGCAAGAAAAAGAAAAAGCCCATCAAGATACAGAATTGGCTTTTTTAAAGAATCAAATTAGTCCACATTTCTTTTTTAATGCACTTAATAATATCTATGCATTAATTGCTATAGATGGTACAAAAGCTCAAAAATCTGTTGAAAAGTTATCAGGATTAATGCGCTATCTTATATATGAATCAGATATTAAAACGATTGAGCTCCGCAAAGAATTCGAATTTACTCAGAATTATATTGATCTGATGAGACAGAGATTAACATCCAAGGTAGAACTTGATGTACATATTTCCGATATTGTTTCCGATTTTAATATTCCACCATTGTTGTTTATTCCATTTATAGAAAATGCTTTTAAACATGGAGTTAGTTATCGTGAAAAATCCTTTATTAAAATATTGCTACAATCAGAGACTGATAAAGTAGTTTTTAAGTGTGAGAATAGTATTCCTCAGAAATTAAAAGCTGATGAAAATAATTCAGGAGGTGTTGGAATCACTAATATTAAAAAGCGATTGAATTTAATTTACGGGAATAAAGCAAATTTAAAAATGAGTAGTAATGACAATGTATTTGAGGTGTCATTAACAATACCTATAATTAAAGATGCGTAAAGAGAGAACGCCATTGTGTAAAATAAGCTTTAGTAGATAAGTAAGTTGTAATTATGAAGAAGATATCTTGTATAGCCATTGATGATGAGCCTTTAGCACTTGGGTTAATAGTTTCGCATATTAATAAAACTCCATTTCTTGAACTTAAAGGAGAGTTTGATAATCCCATTGATGCAATGGAGTTTTTACAGGAAAATAAAGTACAATTAATATTTTTGGATATACAGATGCCTGATTTTACAGGTGTTGAATTTGCACGTACTCTAGATGAAAGTACCAAAGTGATATTTATAACAGCATATGAAAAATATGCTGTGGAGGGGTTTCAACTACATGCACTTGATTATCTTCTAAAACCGGTTAGTTATGAAGTTTTTCTAAAATCCGTGATGCATGCAAAAGAGCATTTTGAACTTTTAGAATCTGCAGTATCAAAGAATGACAGTGTAAATGAAGAAGAGGATTATCTTTTTATAAAAGCCAACTCCCAGTATTTGAGAATCAATTATGCAGATATTTTATATGCCGAGGGGTTAAAGGATTATGTAAAATTATATACGGAATCTTCAGAAAGGGCAATAGTATTTTATGCAACAATGAAATCAATAGAGGAACGCTTGCCAAAAGATCGGTTTATGCGCGTTCATAGATCCTATATTGTAAATTTAGATAAAGTTACAGCCATTGAACGCTATCGGATTATATTTGGGAATGAACGTATTCCAATCAGTAAGCAGTATAAAGAAGTTTTTGATGAATTTGTAAAAAAACGATTTTTGTAATAACTTGTTTAATCCTTGAATTAGAATATTTTATTATGGAATCAAATAGTTGCGAAAATTGTCCTTGGAGAGCAAAGTTCGATAAAAATCCAAAGTCATTCCTGGGGAAAATTTGGCGATGGCATATCAATTTTTGTCCGGGTTGGAAAAAGTATTTGAGTACTATGGATGAAGATAATAGAGCTATGATCATTGAAAAATACCATATCCAGATAAAATAGAATCATTGAACTTATCTTTTATTGTGTTATTTGAACTGTGTACAAAACAACAGGTTATAATACAAATACACATATATAAACATTGTGCATTAGGTAATTTTAATAGGTTAAATTTAAATATATAATCTATGAAAAATCTACGTTCAAAACCAGCCACTTTGTTAGCAGTGCTCATTATTTCTATAGGATTTTTATTAAGCTGTAAAACAAAGGATACGATACCCATATTAGAAACAGGCGGGCAAACACCAATGCCCAATCAATGGATTGATAAAGATACGGGTCACAAGCTAACTAAGTTAACCCGGAACAATAATGATAATCGCAGTTTCTATTTTCATAATAATCCATTTTTACCAACAGCTGATGGAAAAGGTACATTAATGGTATACTATGGAAGTCAGAATGAAGGTGTATCAGATCATTATTATGGCGGGCAACAAGTTCGGCAGTTGTATGTGTTAAATCTCGAAACATTAGAAACTCAAAAGCTTACCAATAACACTTCACCAATACATGGAGAAATTGTGGCAAAAAAGCATCGTGAGGTGGTATACCAAAGTAGAGATACTGTTTATGCAACTCATATTGATAACCAAGTAACAAGAGTACTTTATGTTTTTCCAGATTCATTGAAACGCACTGGTATTACAACATTAAATGCAGATGAAACTTTACTGGCCGGAGTATTCAGTGTACCCGAAAAAGATTCTATTTTAAAACATCATCCTAAAAAATCAGAGTTTTTTCAATTGATATATGAAGCAAAACTACCTCATACTATTTTTACGATAAACACGGAGACAAAAGCATTGATACCTGTTCATAGTGATACCGCCTGGTTAAATCATGTTCAGTTTTCACCTATTGATCCCAAAGTGCTAATGTTTTGCCACGAAGGCCCTTGGCATAAAGTAAATCGTATTTGGACCATAAAAATGGGCGAGAAAGAACCAATGTTAATGCATAAAAGAACCATGCATCGAGAAATTGCCGGGCATGAGTTTTTTAGTGTTGATGGTCAAACGGTGTGGTTTGATCTACAGAAACCACGTGGAGAGACTTTCTATTTAGCCGGAACAAATATTAAGACAGGAAAAGAAATAGCTTACCAAATGGAAAGAGATGAATGGTCTATTCATTTCAACATTTCACCTGATCAAAAGATATTTGCTGGTGATGGGGGAAACGAAACTCAAGTGGCTAAAGCTAAAAATGGGCGATGGATTTATTTATTTTATCCTGATAATGAGATGCAGAAGCTAAAGAGTGAGAAGCTGGTTAATATGAAGCATCATGATTATGATCTTGAACCAAATGTACATTTTACTCCTGATGGAAAAAGTATCATATTTAGGGCTAATTTTGAAGGAGTGAGTCAGATTTATAAAGTCGAAATTAAAAAGTAAAAAGAGTTTACACCCAAAATTGCAGTCACCATAAATATTGGCGATGAATTTTTTGTAAAAAATAAAAAGCTTATACTTGAATCATTATTCCAGTATAAGCTTTTTATTATTATGTCATCATTACTTAGTATACTTAATAAACCCTATCCACCAATACAAAACATCTGGAAGTCAGCTGTTTCTATTAGCTTGTTTATTTCTTTGTTTTTATATGTATTTCAGCCTTTTGGATTACAGTTGTTACAGCATGAGTATAAAGGCTTGGTTTTAGTGGGTTATGGATTAGTAACTTTTGTAGTGTTAATAGCAAACAAATCTATTCTTCCATTAATAATTCCTAACTTATTTGAAGAAGAGGGATGGACTATAAAAAAGCAAATTTTATGGTTAATATGGCTTCTGTTTTCAATAAGTTTGGGGAATTATATTTATGCTGTTTTATTCACAGTAATTCCATGGAGTGGTTTTTATGGATTATTGATATTCATCGCTTTTACAGTAGCTATTGGATTAATACCAATAGTGTTAATAACTTTTATCTCTCAAAATGCCATGTTAAAAAAGAATATGGCGCACTCTCAGGAAATAAATGCAACCATTCATGAAAAGTTAGAAACACAGGAAGATATTATTGCTGTTGAATCAGGAAAACAAACCATAAATATCAATGCGGATCATATTATTGCCATTGAATCAGAAGGAAATTATGTCAATGTGCTGACTATTGAAGATGATCAGGTCAAAAGTGAATTGATTCGAAATACTATTAAAAATTTAGAGGATCAGCTAAGCGACAGATCTTCATTTTTCAAATGTCACAGGGCATTTATTGTTAATCTGTCCTATGTGCAAAATGTATCAGGTAATTCACAGGGATTTAATGTTGATTTGCTGAAGCTCAATAAATCAATTCCTGTATCCAGAACCTACACCAAAGACTTTAAAAAGAGAATGGTTGAATTGGACAAAAACATGTAACTCATCACAATTTATCACATGTCGTAATTCTAATAATGCAAGTCATCCCAAAAGCTTGTTTTATATCCCATTTGTATTGTAATTCAGTGATTTGAGATTATCATTGTGTCAACGAATTTAGTTTTAAACATTAAAAAAATTGAACAATGAAAAAGAAGTTTTGGATCATTTTAACAGCAGTAGTGTTATTTATTATTGGAATGTTTTTAGAGTTTACAAATGGAGGTGTATGTAGTGTTGGAAACTTCAGTTTTAATTATTTCTCTACAGGAGATTATGCTTTAGGAGTTTTTGCTTCAGGTAAATTTGCGATAGGTATATTTTCTGTGGGCATCTTCTCAATTGGCATTTTTTCCATCGGAATATTTAATGTAGGGCTGTATGCAGTTGGGCTATTTGTTTTGGCATGGAAAAAGCGTTTACCCAAAACACTCATGGAGTATTTAAAAGTAAATCAAGAGGAAGCAAACGCCTAAACATGGCCTTTAAAATAGCATTATAAAAGATGTATTTTATGAACTCTTTTATACTGCTGTTTTTTTATAGTGTTTTATGTTGTAAATTAGGTTTCCATTTAAACGCTTAATTATGAGGTCTTTTATCGCAATATTAATTTTTTCCATCTTACTAATAAGTTGCTCGCAACATAATCAAGAATCAATTATTCAACAATATTTTGAAGCCTTTAACCAAAGTGATTTTAATCAAATAAAAAAGTATGTTAATAACGACTTTATAATGTCTGAAGGTGACTTTAAAATTTGTTCCTCTGTTAATGATCTGGAAGCAGTATTTAAATGGGATTCAGTTTTTCAACCAAAATATAAAGTTTTAAAAATACGTCAAATAGAAAATAGGATTGAAGCCCAGGTTTCAAAAAATGATACCCGGGTTGCTTATTTGCATGATGAACCTATGATTTCAAATGTTTCGTTTGAATTCGTAAAAGGGAAGATTAACAAACAGATCATTAAAGACTACAAGTATTTTGAAGTTAAAAAGTGGAATGGCAGATTAAAAGAGCTGGTGGATTGGATAAAGCTGAATAAGTCTAATTTAGTAGGTTTTGAGCGGGATATTACTTTAAAAGGAGCACAAAATTATTTGCAGGCCATAAATTCTTATACTAACAGGGATCTGGGTTTAGAAGAAAATATTTTTATCGATAATGATTTGCAGTTGGTTCATTTAAATGATTCTATTTTTGTTCATGTTAGTTGGTCTGAATCTGAAAATTACGGTCGTTTTCCTTCTAATGGATTAATCATTGCAAAAGAAGGTAAGGCAATAATGGTAGATACGCCAATGGATAATAAGGTAACAGAGCGACTCTACCATTATCTTAAAGATAAAATGAATATTGAGGTTACATTATTTATACCCGGGCACTTTCATAATGATTGTATGGGGGGAATTTCATTTCTTCATTCTGTAGGAGTAAATTCTATTGCTAATATATTAACTGTTCAAAAATGTCAGGAATTAGGTTCGGAAACTCCAAAAGAATCTTTTGAAAATCAGAGACAGATTGATTTTTATGGAGAACCTATAGAATGCAAGTATTGGGGAGGAGGGCACTCGTTTGATAACATAACAGTATGGTTGCCCGAAAAAAAAATATTGTTTGGTGGTTGTTTAATTAAAAATGAAAGTTCAAAGGGATTAGGCAATCTTTCAGATGCGGTTGTTGAAGATTGGGATGGTAGTGTTGAGAAAATAAAAGATGCTTATAAGGATATAAATTATGTTATACCAGGACATGGAATGTATGGTGGTGTTCAGTTATTAAATCATACCATAGCATTAGTTCAGGATTTTAAAGTAAAGAATGAGAAGGAAGAATAGGAGGGTAAAAGCGATGGAAGGTTTCAAGGTTTGGAGAGGTTGTTCTTTTTAGCTCTCCTCTTTTATTTCATTTTGCTTTTCTCTTTTTATCATGTTGTAAATGGTAGATTTTCCGATGTCAAGCTTTTTAGCCACTTTTAAAACATTGTTGTCATATTGGCGAAGATAATGACGTATAATTCTTTCTGTGTATTCCTTTAAAGTCATTTCTTCAGCTAGAATATCCAATTCAGCTGAGGTTGAGTTCAATAAAATATTTTCTTCATCAATTTTATGATCACTGGCCATTACCGCACTTAACTCAATAATAGCTTTTAATTCACGTACATTTCCGGGGAATGTATAGCTTAAGAGTTTCTTTTTTGCTCTGGATGTAAAAATCATGGCATCCATTCCATTGTCTTCACAAAACTGATTAAGGAAAAACTGACTTAACGTGATGATATCGTTTTGGCGGTCTTTTAATGGAGGCAGATGAATTGGAAGTCCTAACAAGCGATAATATAAATCTTCCCTGAAGTTTCCGGCTTTCACTTCGTCCAATAGGTCTTTATTCGTTGCTGTAATTATTCTGCAGTTTACCTTAATTACCTCGTTACCACCAACCCTTGTAATCTCACGCTCCTGAAGTACACGCAGCAACTTCACCTGAAGGTTGATGTCCATTTCACCAATCTCATCTAAAAATATAGTCCCACCTTCGGCTTCTTCAAATTTTCCTTTTTTAGTTAAGATGGCTCCGGTAAAGGCCCCTTTTTCATGTCCAAACAATTCACTTTCAATTAAATCACGGGGAATTGCTCCCATGTTTACTGCAATAAAAGCTTTGTTCTTTCTAATAGAATTGTAGTGTATGGTTTTAGCTACCAATTCTTTTCCTGTTCCCGTATCTCCATATATCGAAACATTTATATTGGGTACTTTCACTGCTTTTTGAAGAAGCGCAAAAACTTCTTTCATTACAGGACTATCTCCAATAATAGCATTTCCAAAATTGTATTTTGTTGCAATCTCGTTTTTTAATAAGGAGATTTCATCCAGTAATTTCTTTTTATTTCTAATATTGTTTACACTATTTAAAAGACGGTCCTTAATGTTTTCATCTTTTGTAATATAATCGTAAGCTCCTTCTTTTAATAAGTTAACAGCAGTGGTGATTGAGTCCTGGCCTGAAATAATAATAACCTCAATGTCAGGATTGTATTTCTTTATTTGCTTCAGAATTTCTTCACCTGTGTAATCAGGTAATCCAAGGTCTAAAGTAACAATATCAGGATTATCGGGTAAGTGTTTAAAAAATGTCGCTCCGTCAAAGTAGGTATCAATTTCAAAATCAGGATTTAAGGCAAGCGAACGCTCTATGAGTTTATTAAAAACGCGGTCGTCTTCTACAATTTGAATTTTCATTGATAACTTATTTTTAAAACACTTATAATTCAAATATATTTGCTTTTTGTAAATAAACCACAATAAAAGACATATGTTTTTGGTAGAATGTCGATTTTGTGATGTATATATAATATTTTTACAGAAAGGTAGTTTTATTTGTTATGGCTACTTGCGAAAAAAGATATAATGAAATTAAATAAGATATATTTTTTATTGGTCCTGATGTTAATTTGGGGCTGTTCTACTAAGAAAAATACCTGGTTAAGTCGAAATTACCATAACCTTACGGCTCATTATAATGTTTATTTTAATGGTAATGAGAGTTATAAACAAGGGGTTAAGGCCATTGAAGAGGCTAATGAAGATGATTATACTCAGGTGTTGGCTGTATTTCCTGACTCGAAGGAGACAAGTAAAGATGTTGCCATGAGTGAAATGGATAGGGCTATTGAAAAAGGAACCAAACTAATAAAAAAGCATTCCATCACAAAAAAGCCCAAACGTCGGGATGGTGACAATACAATAAAATATCAAAGGTTTATTAGTCAGAATGAATTTAATAAATGGGTTGATAATGCTTATTTACTAATTGGTAAGTCACACTTTTACAAGCACGATTACCAAATGGCTCAACAAAGTTTTGAGTATATGTTCAGGGAATTCAGAACAGGACCGGAATGGTATGAAGCGGAAATATATAATGCCAGAGCAGCTATTGAATTAGGAGATTTTGCAAGAGCTAAAATCATTTTAGATAATTACGATATTGAAGGAAAAGCTCCGGATAGATTGTATGGTCTTTTTGCCGCGGTTTATGCAGATTATTTTTTGCGTCAGCAAATGTATGGCGATGCAGTGCCTTATCTTGAGAAAGCTATTGTAGGCGCATGGTCGCGTTATTATAAGTTGAGATTAAACTTTATTTTGGCTCAGACATACCATAAATTACAACGTTACAATGATGCAAACCGGGCTTATAAAACTGTAATCAGAATGAATCCTCCTTATAAAATGGCTTTTAATGCTAAAGTAAACAGAGCAAGTGTAATGTTTGGAGAAGGAGGGTTACCTGCAGTGCAAAAAGAGATTGCCAAACTACTTAGGGATAAGCGAAATGTGGAATATGAAGATCAGATTTATTATGCATTAGCGATGGCATATCTTGCAGAAAAGCAGGAAGAGGAAGCTGTGGATAACTTATTGCTCTCTGTTAATAAAAGTGTTTCTAATGAATATCAAAAAGGACTTTCGTTTTATCAATTAGCAGATATAAATTATCAAAAGCCAAAATATAAGCCTGCCTATGCTTATCTCGATTCTGCTTTATATAGTTTAGATGAGACTTTTTATGATTATAAAAACATCTCAGAATTGCATAGTGATTTGGAAGGCTTGGTTACCAGACTTAATATTGTTGAGCGAGAAGACAGCTTGCAAATGGTTGCCCGAATGAGTGAATCTCAACGAATGGCTTTTATTGATGATTTGATAGCAAAAGAAAAAGAACGACAGGAAGAATTAAAGAAAAATGAAGAGCAGGGAGGTGATGATTTATACTTTACAAATATGCAAAGTAGTTCTTCCGTTACAAACAGGAGTGGCAAGTGGTATTTCTATAATCCAAATTCGGTTGCTTTAGGGAAAAGTGAATTTGAAAGAAAATGGGGACGAAGAAAACTTGAAGACAACTGGCGAAGAGCTAACAAAGAAGTTGTTGTGAATGAAATCTCTGACCCGGGAAATCCTGATGATATGTTTGGAGAACCTTTTGCTGTGGGAGAAAATAATTTGGAAGCAGTAATTGACTCCGCACAGGCAAAAACAGGAAATGCTGATCTTTTAAGTAGAGATACTTATGTAAAAGACCTACCGCTAACGGATGAAAAAATAGATCTGTCAAATCAAAAAATTGAAGAAGCTTTGATTATGATAGGGGTGATTTATAAAGATCAAATAGAAAATATCCCTTATGCAATTGATGCTTTTAATGAACTGATCAGAAGATTTCCTCATAGTACTTATTTAGAAGATGCTTTGATGAACTTGTATTTGTGTTATGAGATTCAAGGTGATCAATTTAATATGGCTCAAATCAGAAAACAGATTGTGAAACAATATCCTGATGGTGAGTTTACGGCATTCTTAAATGATCCGGACTACTTTAGAAAGAGAGAAGAAAGATTACGTAAAATTGAGGACTTATATGAGGAGGCATATTCTGCCTACTTGTTTAATCAGTTTGGAACTCCGGTTGAAAACCTAAATAAGGCTATAGCGTTGGATGATGAGAATAAGTTATTACCTAAATTTAAATTTTTAACTGGTCTGTCATATGCAAAAATGGGTAATTTTTCTGGTTTTAGTAAGGAGTTGAAATCAGTTGTTGAACAATACCCTAAGGCAGAAGTAACTCCGTTGGCTAAAGAAATGCTGGCGTTATATGATAAAGGAAGAACTCCTGTTCAAGGTCCGGTAAGTTCAAATCTAAATGAACTTAGAAATAAAGAATTTGAATTAGAAAAGCAACAGAGTGGCGTTTTGGATGCCTCAGAAAAAGCAGCCAATGCGTTTGTTGCAGATCATAAGGCAATACATAGTCTGATTTTAATTGTTAATCCAGAGGCGGATATTAATAGATTGAGATTTAATATAGCGGATTATAATTTCTCCAAATTCTTGTTGAATGATTATGAGATGAGCAACCTTAGACTGCCTGATGGAACGCCGGTATTTGCCATCACAGGATTTAATAATCGATTGGAAGCACTTGATTATTTTTATTCAATTCGTGAGAGAAAAGATATTTTTGAGGTTGATAATATAGATACGTATCAACTGTTTGTAATAACTCAGGATAATTTAAAATATTTATTGTCGTCGGGCGATGTAAATGGCTACCTTTCATTCTTCGATGAACATTATTTATCAGCTGAGGCGTTTAAAAATATTGAGCAAGATAATGCACAAGAAACCAAAGTTATTGAGGAACAGGTTCAGGAAGAATCGCAAAAATTAAATGATAAGACGCAAGATAATAAGCAGACTGTACAACCAGTTAAAGAAGTATTAACTTCAGCAGAAGAAACAATAGAAACTGTTCAAAAAGTTGAGAATTCTGCTGAAGTTGTTAAAGAAAGTAATGAAGTTACTAAACAAGAGGACGTTCCTGATGTTAAAGAAGTAGAAAAGCCGGTTGTTACTCAAGAAGATAAAGTAGCCGAAGAATCAACAGAACCACAGATTATTGAAAAACAGGAAGGTGCTGGTTTTGTATTTCAGGAAGGATCTCATAGCGCATTGATCCTATTTAAAAAGGGACGCATAAATATTCAAAGAACAGGTACTATATTTAAAAATTACTCAAAAGCTAATTTTGGAAGTCACCTGGAAACCGAATTCGGCCCTAAAGGTACAGCTTGGTTTTATATAAAAGTAGATGGATTTATTTCAGAAGATGAGGCTAAGCAATATGTTGATAAAGTAAGATTAGATAGTTATTTAATGCGAGAAATTTCAAGAATGAAATATTATACATGGGCTATTACCGAAAATAATTATCAGCGACTTACAGATGAAGAATCATACGAAAAGTATGAGGATTTTTATAAATTAAATTACTAGAATTTGAGCAATAATGGATGTGAAGAAAGCAAATATTCTTTGGGTTGATGATGAAATAGACTTATTAAAAGCTCATATTTTGTATTTAAAAGAAAAAGGCTTTTTAGTTCAAACTGCAACCAATGGGCAGGATGCGCTGGATATGGTAAGGGAATCGCATTTCGATTTAATCTTTTTAGATGAAAACATGCCTGGTTTAAGTGGCTTGGAAGTTTTAAGTCAATTGAAGAACATGATGCCTGAGGTGCCTGTGGTTATGATTACCAAAAGTGAAGAAGAGGATATCATGGATCAGGCAATAGGCAGTAAGATTTCAGATTACCTGATTAAACCGGTTAATCCAAATCAAATATTGTTATCCATTAAAAAGCATGTGGATCAACATCGTCTTGTGGCAGAAAAAACCACCAGTAAATATCAAACAGAGTTTGGGAAAATAGGATTAAAGATAAATGATTCTTATTCCTTTGAAGATTGGGTTGAGGTTTATAAACAATTGGTACATTGGGAAATTGAGTTGGAAGACACAAAAGGCGAAATGGATGAAGTGCTTAAAATGCAAAAAACAGAAGCCAATCATGCATTTACCAAGTTTGTAAAGAATAATTATACCAATTGGATAAGTGGGGATGATGAGGAGGCTCCCATGTTATCTAATCAAATGATGAAGAATGTAGTTCTTCCTATGATGGATAAGGGAGAAAAGGTAGTTATGCTTGTCATTGATAATTTTAGATATGATCAGTGGTTGATGATTAAGCAGGAAGTGTTAAAAGACTATCGCATTGAAGAAGAAAAATTGTATAGTAGTATTCTGCCAACTGCTACTCAATATGCACGCAATAGCTTATTTTCCGGATTAATGCCTTCTCAAATAAAAGAGCTTTATCCTCAGTACTGGCTTGATGATCAGGATGAGGGGAGTAAAAACCAATTTGAAGCGGAGTTGATCGGAACTTTTTTTGATCGATTCAGAAAAAAAGTAAAGTATTCCTATCAAAAAGTCAGTAATATAGATACAGGTAAGCATTTGACTGATAACTATAATCAACTGCTCAATGATGACTTGTCAGTTGTAGTATTTAACTTTGTCGATATGCTTTCTCATGCTCGTACCGAAAGTAAGATGATCAAAGAATTGGCGAATGATGAATCAGCCTACAGATCATTGAGTAAATCCTGGTTCTTGCATTCAGTAATGAATGAATTGCTGATTAAGTTGGAAACAGAGAATGTTAAGGTATTGATAACAACTGATCATGGAACTATTCGTGTTAAAAATCCGGTAAAGGTGGTGGGTGATAAAAAAACAACTACCAACCTAAGATATAAGCAAGGTAAAAATTTGGCGTATAATCGAAAAGAAGTATACGAAGGCACAAAGCCTGAAGAATTAATGTTACCAAAGGTGAATGTGTCAACCAGTTATGTATTTGCAACAAATGAAGATTTCTTTGCTTATCCTAATAATTACAATCACTATGTAAGTTATTATAAAGATACATTTCAGCATGGAGGGATTTCTCTTGAGGAAATGTTAATTCCATATGTAATTTTGTCGCCAAAAGGTAATTGATATTATAAACATTGTAATGAAAAAGAATTTTATATTGCCAACAATAGAGCAATTAAGTGAGGTTGCAGATGAGTTTTTAAATGCTTTTCCTCAACCAGGCGTTTTTTGCTTTTATGGATCTATGGGTGCTGGAAAAACCACTTTTATACAAGCCCTGTGCGAAAAGCTAAAAGTGGTTGATGTGGTCAATAGTCCTAGTTTTGCTATTGTTAATGAGTATAATACAGATGGAGGTGATGTTGTATATCATTTCGATTTCTATCGTTTAAAAGAAGAAGAAGAAGCATTTGACTTAGGTTATGAAGATTATTTCTATTCTGATAGCTATTGCTTTGTAGAATGGCCGGAAAAGATATCATCTCTATTACCACAAAGAAGATATGATGTTACTGTAGCGGTACGGGATGATATGTCGCGAAGTATTGAGGTTTCTTCAATAGAATAGATGATTTAAAAAGCTATTATAATATTTTATAGTAAAGAGTAATTGGAGTTGTTTTTACATCTCTAACTGCTCTTTTTTTATTTTATATAGTCATTTAAGTGTGTTTACATGTCAATTATTAAATGTAATTGAAAACTATTATGTTATATAGTAAATGTGTATAAATAGTTTAGTTAAAATGAGGATTGAATTATGTGATTTGTTTTGAGTATATTGAAATGTGTTGTTTATGAGGTTGAAATAGAGTGGTTAGTGTATGTTTTGAGGTTGATGTTAAAATTGAATAGTTAATTTTAACTTGAACTATTTATGTTCTCAAATGGGTTGTTTGTCTAAAAATATATTCCTTTTGTCAAAGAAAATATTAACATAACAAAGTCAATTCTATATTTGCCGCTCGAAAATAATTCGAAAATCGGATTATAATTTTTAAATCTTTAATCAACTTATAATGAAAATTAACAAAGTTTTCATGGCGCTATCTCTAGCGTCAGCGGTAGCCTTTACAGGCTGTATTAAAAATGAAGAAGCGGATGGTATTAAAGCCTTACGTGAAGCTCAAGCCGAACTAATCCTAGCTAAAGCAAATGCAGAAACTTCCGACGCTGCCAATCGAGCAGCACTAGCACAAGCCCAAGTTTTAATTGATCAAGCAACAGCTGCATGGAATGAAGCTCAAGCCAAAGCTATTGAATTGCAAAATGAGTTAGCAGAATCAAACAATGCTTTAGTTATTGCTCAAAATGAAGCTGCGATTGCACAAATTCAAGCTACTGCAGAATATGAATTGCAAATAGCTATTGCAGAAACAGAGACTCTTCTCGCTAATCAAAAAATGGAACTAGAAGCAGCACTTCAGGAGTTAGCAGCTCAAATCGTAGGTGCAGGTGAAGATGTTTCGTCGGTGGCTCAAATTTATTATGAACAATATGTAGATGCGTTAGATCAATTAAGTCAAGTTCAGCAAACTGTTTTAGGCTGGAGTTCAAAAATTGCCGAAGCAACTTATTATGTTGGAGATGTTGAAAACGGTATTGTTTTCAACGATGAAGATGGAGATGGTATCAATGATAATTTTGTAGAGTATATATCTAACAAAAAAGATTTGTTAGATAAGCAAATTACATGGATGACAGCCTATGCAACAACTGTTAATACTCTAATTGATCAGGCAAAAGGCGACAATGCCGAAGCTATTGCAACTGCAACTGCTCAGGTTTCAACTTTTGAGGATGAAATTGAGACAAAAACAATTGAAGCAGTAAACCAAAAAAGTGCTTATGAAATTGCTTATGAGGAAATGCAAGAAGCCTTTGAAGCCTATAATGATGCATTAGCAGCTCATACTACTGCAGCTTGGTTTACAGATGAAGCTTCTGTTGGTACAAAAGACATTGATGGTTTTTATATTGAGGATATTATTAATGATCCTTCTTATATAGAAATTTTTGATGGTTCATCAATTTCATTAACAGATCTAGTAGCTTATGCAAATGATGGATCTTACCATTCGATCCCTTTTTATGAGGTGAAAATTGCTGAAAATGAGGATCTAATTGATGATATTGATGAAGCTTATGACAGAGTAGAGGATTTATACAATGTGTATAAAAATCAATTAGATGATTTGTATGAAGCTTATGTTGATTCTGAGGAGCCTTTAGTAGATTTATTGCAAGCATGGAATATTGCTAAACTTGAGGAAGAAACTTATACCGGAGGTGACACATCGGTAGAAGGAAATTTATCAGATGCAACAGATGCTGCGGAACAAGCTTATGAAGATGCTGTGGATGCACGTAATGATGCATGGAAAGCATACAGTGATTTTATCAATGATAACATTAACCTTGCTGATATTGTTAATGCAACCGAAGCGATCGATGGTTCAGTTTTAAATAATATTTATGGAGGTGTTATTACTACCAATGAGGCTGAAATAGTAGGTGGTGACATTCAAGCTTTAATGGCGGAACTTGAAGGTGATAAAGCTGCTTACGAAGCTGAGATTGAAAATTATGAAATTGAGATCACAATCGTAGAAGCTTATATCTTGTATTTGGAAACAGAGAAAAATGGAACACTTACTGAGGTAGAAGCTTTAAAGGTTCCTTATTTTACTGCTAAAGATAGTTGGGTTGCAGCAAAAGATACTTATAATGCAATTTTGGATGAGTTAGAAGTGTTAGAAGTTCAGTTAGACGAAGCTGAAAACATCCTTGAAATTTTATTACAAGATGATACAACAGGTATTGTTGAAGATTTAGTGGATGCATTAGAAGATATTAATGAATCTATCGCTGAATTATCTGATGAATCAGTGCAGTATGATATTGCTTTGACTAATGCCGCAGCATATTTAGAGTATTTGCAAAAACAATTAGTAGCAGCAGAGGAATCTGAAACAGAAGCTCAAGCTATTGTTGATGATTTAAAAGCTCTTCTTGATGCCGAGTTAGGCGAATAGTATTTAGGAAATTAAAATGCCGGAGTTATCTCCGGCAATGTTTAAATATTGTATCCTAAAAAATAAGCCTAATAATATGAAGAGAATATTAATAACATTTATAATAATGACCATATCTGGTAGTTTCTTCCATCATTCTTTAGCTCAGAGCTTTGGACCTGAAAGAGGAGATAAGCAAATTTCGCTTCGTTTGGGGAAGGCTGTAGATTACGGTACATTAACAAGTTATGAAGTAAATCAAGGGACAGTTTCTGAGACTACCTCAATGTCGCAACCGGTTTATATTTACTCAATGAATGGAAATTCAAGTAATAATGATATTGTTAATGCAATAGGTTTTGAATTCAAATATTTTCTGTCGTCAAAATTAGCATTGCGATTAGACGGTAGTGGAATGATAACAAGTACACCTTCGCAGGATTATGTTACAGGTGTAAATATTGATGCAACTTTTCCGGGAACATCAATTCCAAACTTTGCCTATCAGGATGGAAAAACTACTAAGCAGTTTTATGCAGACTTTGGAATGGATTATTATTTTGAAACAAAAGTAGCTCGTTTATTTCCATTTGTAGGAATTCAGGGAAATACTGTATATGCCCAAATGGAAATATTTGATGGATATAGAGGATTAGATAATTCTGGAGAAGTTATTTCTTCTTATGATATAAGAAGAGGAGAAGCGTATGCCTTTGGAGGAAGTGTAGTTGCAGGAGTAGATTATTATCTGGCCGAAGGTTTTTTTCTGGGAGTGGAGATAAAAGCTGCGTCATACATGTATAATGCAAAGAGTATTTTTCATCAGCAAGGAATGGAGGCACAGAGTGGAGTGTCTCATGTAACATCTTTTCTTGCGCAACCTATATTAAAGCTGGGATTTAAATTTTAAAATAAGTTCCAGATGTAAGTTTTCAGAAGCTATTCTTTTTATAAGGATAGCTTCTTTTTTTTGATTTCTATCCTATGATAGTAGTTACGAATTATAAACTTTTATTCTTCTGTTGATTTTATATTCCTACAAATTAGTTCTGTTTTAAATCAATTTTTAAGAAAAAAAGTGGCATTTTTGTACGTCAAAATTTTAAGATACATATAAAAGAGTAATATATTATGCAAACGGTAGTAAGTGGAATACGACCTACAGGTAATTTACACCTGGGAAATTATTTTGGAGCAGTAAAGAACTTTTTAAGAATGCAGGATGAGTACAATTGTTATTTCTTTATAGCAGATTATCATTCTTTAACAACGCATCCAACCCCGGGAGATTTGCATAATAGTGTTCGACAGGTTTTAGCAGAATACCTGGCTTGTGGCTTGGATCCTGAAAAATCAACAATATATATTCAAAGTGATGTTCCTGAAATAGCTGAATTAAGCTTATTAATGAGCATGAATGCTTACTTAGGTGAGTTAGAAAGAACAACATCATTTAAGGATAAAGCGCGTCAGCAACCCAATAACGTAAATGCCGGATTGTTAACTTATCCTGTGTTGATGGCTTCTGATATTATTATTCATCAGGCAGATAAAGTACCTGTTGGTAAAGATCAAGAGCAAAATATGGAAATGGCTCGTAAATTTGCTACTCGTTTTAACCATATGTATAAGCAGGAATATTTTAAAATTCCTCAATCTTTTAACTATGGTGAGGCACTGATTAAGATTCCTGGTTTAGATGGATCAGGTAAAATGGGTAAATCAGATAACAATGGAATCTTCTTAGTTGAAGAACCAAAGTCTATCACTAAAAAAGTAATGCGTGCCGTAACAGATAGTGGTCCAACAGAACCAAACTCGGTTATGACAGAACCAATTCAAAATCTCTTTACCTTAATGGATGTGGTTTCTACTCCAGATACAATTCAATATTTTAAAGATAAATTTGCTTCATGCGAAATTCGATATGGTGATTTAAAAAAGCAATTAGCTGAAGATATTGTGAAATTTACAGCGCCTATTCGTGAAAAAGTAAATGAAATTAAAGCCGATGAAGCATATTTAAGTAAAGTGGTTAAAATGGGTCAGGAAAAAGCTCAGGCTAGTGCGGCAAAAACACTTAAAGAAGTAAGAGAAATTATTGGAATAAAGAAGTTCTAAGTTTATTCAATATACAATATAGGAGAAGAAGGTGTCTGTTTAGGCACCTTCTTTTTTTGTTTATGGATGTCAGGACACTGTATAATTGTACGCTGTTTTAAAATATTATGATAAACATGTTGGATTTTTATAGATTTTGAGGATGTAGTTAATGATCAGAATGTGAGGTATATATGTGTTTTGTCTAAAAATAATTATAAAAAATATAGTAGTGTGTATTGCATAGTACCTAATAAAAGACATATATTTGTAATACAAACAACAATGTTAAGAAAGGTATTGTGTTATGAAACGAATTGAAATTAAAAAAAATTGTTTGGTAGTATCACTGTCAGTAGTAATTGTATCTGCTATGCTTGCAATTGCTCCAATTAACATTTGTGATATTAATAAATCGGATGAACTCAAATCATGCGATATGGAAGAGTACAATAAAAATCAATCCATCATAACATCAAAAAATGTGGGATTATCAGTTGGGAATCAATTTTTGGTACGATTATAAAATAGGAGGGAGAAGATAATGAAGGTTGAAAATACAAAAGCACAAATGCGAAAAGGTGTATTAGAATACTGCATCTTATCTATTTTGTCAAGAAGCGATAAGTATGCCTCAGATATTATAGCTGAGTTGAAAGAGGCTAAAATGATTGTAGTTGAGGGTACTTTATATCCCTTGTTAACCAGATTAAAAAATGCGGGTTTACTTGGATACAGATGGGAGGAGTCAACACAGGGTCCTCCTCGAAAATACTACGAACTTACCAATAGCGGTAAGGACTTTTTAAAAGAGTTGGATGCATCATGGCAAGAACTCGTTGATGCGGTAAAATTTATAAATAATAATTAGCAAAAGTCAATATCATGCAAAAAACAGTTAACATAAATTTGAGCGGTAGCGTTTTCTACATTGATGATGATGCTTATGCTTTGTTAAGACAATATCTTGACAAATTAGAAAACTATTTTGGTAATCAAGATGAAGGAAAAGAAATCATTAATGATATTGAAAGTCGTATTGCAGAATTGTTTAACGAAAAGTTAAAAACTAAAGATGCAGTTGTAAATATGGCTATGGTACAAGATGTGATTGCAAAAATGGGACAACCTGAAGACTTTGATGAAGAGGCTCCTGAAGGCCAACAAGCCAAATCGCATACAGAAGAAAAATATTATAAACAAAAGAAACGTTTATACAGGGATATAGATAATAGAGTTTTAGGTGGTGTTTGTGGTGGTATTGCAGCTTATTTTAATACAGATCCTGTATTTGTACGAGTACTTTTTGCTATACTTCCTTTCTTGAGTTTCGGTATTATAATACCTGTGTACATTGTGCTGTGGATTATTATTCCAGCAGCCATTACCACTGCGCAAAAGTTGGAAATGAGAGGTGAGAATGTTACAATTAAAAATATTGAAAAGGCAATTCGTAACGAATATGAAGATGTAAAAGAGCACTTTTCAAAGGTGAGAGAATCCAAAATGTATCGTAAAGGTGAGTCGTGGTGGAATAGGCTTACAAAAAGAGATCGAAATATTGTAATTGTAATTGCTGTAATTGTTGGAGCTGCATTATTAGCTAATATATTTCAGATCAATGTTTTTAACGACAATTTTGTTTATACAACAAATTACCATCACGGTTTTTTTTTAATGTCTTTCATGGAGGTGGCGTAATGGGATTAGCTATTATATTATTAATCATCGGCTTAATATTTCGCGCAATATTTAAAATTGTAATTTATTTAATCGCATTTTTATTTATAGGGGTACTAGCTATTAAAATAATAGGTTTTGTAATGGGAAGTGTTATTATGCTTTGCTGATGTATGACATAGAATACAAATAACTTAAGCCAATTTATACGATAAACCTTATACTAGCCAAACTGGTTTTTGATGTGTTTTATAAAAACGATCACAGAAAATAGGATAAAATGAAAAAGACAATTTATATAAATTTAAACGGATATGCCTTTCATATTGAAGAGGATGCTTACGACAGATTGAGTCAATATCTGGATAAAATAGAGCGAAGTTTTTCCGATGCAGAGGAAGCTAAGGAAATTATTGCAGACATTGAATCTCGCATAGCCGAAATTTTTAGAAGTAGTCATCCTTCTGCTGATGAAGTAATAACGTTAGCCAATGTTGAGGAGGTGATAAAAACAATGGGCGAGCCTCAGGATATTGTTGATGAGGAAGAGGTTGGAAGTCAGTCAAAGGAAGAAACGAATCAAGAATCTAATGCCGGCTATAGTAAAAGATTGTATCGCGATCCGGATAATCGGATAATTGGAGGTGTTTGTGGTGGATTAGGAGCGTATTTTAATGTTGATCCCATTGTATTTAGGGCTATATTTTTAGTGGCTTTTATTATTTATGGTTCTTCGCTTTTGCCTTATGTTATTTTGTGGATTGTAATGCCCAAAGCTGTTACTATCAAGCAAAAACTTGAAATGAAAGGTCCTGCCGGATATGAAAAGTGGGAGCAAAATTTAAAAAATGAATATAAAGATATCAGTGAACGATTTACTAAGTCTAAAACCTATCAAACTATTAATAAAGATGTTTCAGAAACCACAGATAAAATGGGATATGCTTTACGGAAGTTTATCAGTATTATAGCAGGAGCTATAGGAATAGTAATAATGGTAAGTGCCTTAGCATCTTTGGTGGCACTTATTTTGGCTTTTACTGTAGGTTATACTTTGTTTGATTTCTCTAATGTGGGAGATTTATATACTTCAATTCCAGGTTACTTTTTATATCCACAGGAGGTTACACTGGGAACTATATCAGTTTTAATTATAACAGGTATACCACTATTGATACTTTTTTTAATTGGATTTAAAATGGTATTTAAGTTTAAAACACGAGTGGGTATCATTGCTTTATTTTCTGTTGTAATATGGATTGGAGGATGGGTAATGTTAGCTTATACTTCTGCTAAAGTAGCTAAAAATTATTCTGATATTGAGGCTAAATACTCGAAAGTACAATTGGAAGAGCCAAGATCACAAACCATATATTTTAAATCAAATGAAAGTGATTTTATTCCTGAAACTAAGGAACGTTTATTTGAAATCAACCGCCTGGATATTTATGCTTCGGATGATAAAGTATATGTAGAGGGAGATCCTAAAATAGAAATTAAGCGAGGACCGGAATTTCAAGTTACCATTAAAAAATCAGCAAGAGGTTCAAGTGATAGAGAAGCCCGTGAAAATTGCGATCATATAGAATATTTCTGGATACAAAAAGATTCTGTTATCTACATTGATCCTATTTTTACATTAACGGAAGGAACAAAAATACGCGATCAAAAAATCCAGGTAGTTTTTACGGTTCCTGAAAATTATGATGTTGATATTGATGAAGAGTTGGAATGGGATGTAAATAGTTATTTAAAAATTAAGTAAGATTTAAACTTTAAAAGTCAAATAGATATGAAAAATATTGTGCGATATAGTATATTGGTTGTTTTAATCGGATTTGTTCAAACTTCAATATTTTCCCAGGAAAACATCTCTAATAAAATGTATAACAACTTAAGAGATTTGGACGAGGTTACTTACTTTTCGTTTTCAAAAAATTTAATTGATATTGTTGATTTGGATATCGATTCAGATAGTGATGACTCGGCAAAAAAAATCACAGGGGACATAAATGAAATTAAAGTTGTTATTTATAAACCAGATTTTAAGCCTGAAAATCCATTTAGAGAAAAAGTTTTAAAAAACTTAAATAAGGGAGATTATGATTTAGTTGAAGAGGATGATAATGATGAGGATACAGAAGTGTGGATTCATAGAAAAGGTAAAAAAATATATGAATGTCATATCATATTTCAAGGTGATCAAAATGGTGTTTTATTATCTTTTTTTGGTGATTTTAATGTGAAAGATGTGAAAAAATTGAAGGAAAAGATTGATGACTACAAATAATATAAGTTAGATTTTCCGCAAAAGTTGAATTAGAGTATATGAAAGGTTTATGTGATTAAGTGTAATCACATAAGCTTTTTTTTTGCATATAATTTATGGTTAGCAGGTGAATATGATACCTTATTTATTTTTCAACCTATTGTACCAAAGTGTTGAAAAGTATAATTTCAAAGTAAGTGTAACTGTTAGTGTATATTTAAAGTATAAAGGTTAATATTTAAATCATATTGGTTTTATATATTGTTATTTAAGTAGTTTAAAAGGAGAATACATCGACTATTATTTTATATGAAAAAAGGTTTACTTCAGTCTAAATTTGCACGACAATTATTTTTATCGGTAACCATATCAATTGCGGTTACGTCCATCTTTTTAATATCAATGTCGAATAATCATATTGAGACTTTAATTAAAGATGCAACAGTGCACGAATTAACAACAGTTTCCTTTGAACGTAGTAAGCAATTCGACGCAAAACTTGAAGAATTAAAAGTATTAGCCGAGTCCTTTGCCAATGATAAATATATATTAGAGTTCTTTAAAAAAGCCAAGCAAGGTACTGTTGATGATGGAATTAAGGATGAAATAGAGGAGAACCTTCTACAAGAGAGATTGTTGCAGCCTGAAATTATTGAGAATTTGTTTTTCTCATTGAATGGAATTGTATTAATTGATGGATTAAGTGGTATTTCGGAAGGTTATAACTTAAAAGATGATAAAACGACTACCTGGTATAATGATACATATCAATTAAAAAAAGCTGTATTAGGCAAAATTGTAAAGTCACCAATTACCGGTCAACCAGTAGTATTAGCAAGTTTTCCAATTTTAGATGAAAACCAGGAGTTGCTATCACTCTTTGCCGTTTCTATTCAGTTAAATGGTTTTTCTCAACAAATAGTAGAAAATGCATCAGGTAGGGATTATAAAACTATTGTAATTGATGACGATGGAGCAATAATAGCATCTTCAGATACAGCAAAAATTTTTAATTTAAACATAAATACATCAGGAGAGTCCTTGGCCAATTTATCTACGTCAATTCTGACTTCATCTGAGGGTACTGCATATTTCAATATTGATGATACAGAATGTATTGGAGCATATAATAAAATGTCTAATAATCTGGTTGCACTTTCTTATATTCCAGTTGAATCATTTCAAAAAGAAATAGACTTAAATCTATATGTTGGAATTTTAATAGTTTTAGTAATGATTATAATTGGAAGTACTTATGCTTATTTCTTTTCAAGAAGAATTACCCGGCCAATTATAGCAATTAATAGCTTGATAAAGAATATGTCTAATGGAGATTTAACTCAAAAATCTGATGTTCAGTTAAACAATGAGATAGGAGAATTGTCTGATGCGTATAATATAATGATCAACGAATTGACCAATATAATATCAGGTATTAAAGATAATATCTCAAATTTTAATGAGGGCACTAGAGAGGTCGCCACTAATGCATTACATATTTCAGAAGGAGCTTCTGAGCAAGCTTCGTCTATTGAGGAAATTTCGTCGGTAATGGAAGAAATAACAGGTACAATTAATCAAAGTGCTGAGAATTCTGTAGTTGCAAATAAGATATCCCAGGAAGCTGCTCAAGGAATGAGTAGTGTGAGAACAGATTCGGAAAAGGTGGTTGAGGCAAACAATCGAATTAAGGATAAGATTAAAATTATTACAGACATAGCAACACAAACTAATATTCTGGCTTTAAATGCAGCAGTTGAAGCTGCCAGGGCAGGAGAACAGGGAAGAGGGTTTGCTATTGTTGCTGCAGAAGTTCGAAAATTGGCAGAATTAAGCAATAAAGCGGCTAAAGATATTGTGGATTTAACAAGTGAGAGTTACGAGTTATCCCTTTCTTCGTTAGAAAGAGTTACTGGCTTATTGCCAGAAATTGAAAAGACATCAAATTTGGTTCAGGAGATTTCTGCTGCGGCTCAAGAGCAAAATAATGGAATCAATCAGGTTAATTTTGCAATTAGCGAGCTGAATAGTGTGACTCAAAGGAATTCAGCATCATCGGAAGAGTTAGCCTCAACTTCAGATGAACTCTCTTCTCAATCAAAAGAGTTGCTTCAGTCAATATTGTATTTTAAAATTAAGGATTGAAATAATTGAAAAATGGGAATCTGCTCTTGATCAGGATTCCCATTTTTTTAGTAATTATTTCTTGGCTTCTAATAGCTCTTTGTTTTTATCACTCCACTTTTTGCAGGCTTCATATGTCGCTTTTGCAACAGAAGGAATGTCCTCAAAATCCATTAAAAGTCGGTCTTCAACTAAATCATGTAATTCGCTGGCTTGAAGACCTGCTTTAAACTTTAACTTGTTTACTTCCTTTTCTAGTTCTAGTATTTCTTCCTGGCTCATCATTGTACGTTTTAAATTTTATTGGGTCAATTCAAATAGTAAGCCAGAAATTGTAGTCTGTTGTTTATCAGTGATTAAATATAAAGTCACCCACCTAATTGTTACACAAAAAGGTAAAAGATTACTTAATTGTAGGTAGAGTTCATTATAAATAAAAAGGGTAAACAATATCGTTTACCCTTTAATTGTTTTTATACTATTCTTACTATTTGAATTTCCTTTCTATAAAAGGATTTACAAAAGGTTTCTCTTTTTTATCGTTGGTATAAAATTCAATAAGCTTATCATACATTTTAGAATCGCCCCATTCATCTTTTATGGCATCACTAAAGTGAATATCTTTTAAATCATAATTAAACCATTTTAAATCTTCGATAAATGCTTCCGCATAACCAGTGTCTGTTTCATGAACTCTAACTGATTTTACACTTACATTTCCCTCGCCGTTGTTAAATTGTGTGGCCTGCAATATTTTATTGATTATAAATAAGATTGTTAGTGAAAAGCATTCCGCAGATGGAGATACTGGCATCTCAACATATCTTTCACTATTGCTTTTTATAAACTTTTTAAATTCATCAGTTTCTTTATTCCACATGGCATAGGCGTGATCAAAACTATTTATGATATCTTTTATAGTTCCTTTGGTCAGTCCAAAATCATAAATCATCTGACCAAAATCCAGTTGGTCTGAAGTCAGAAATACTTCAACGATGTAACTATGGCCATGTAACGATTTTTTGCATCTGTCGCTTGAACAATCTCTAACAATATGTGCTCCTTCAAACTTAAATTTCTTTCTTATTATCATTGTTTATTTTTCTTTATCTATTTTTTTTAGCTAAGGGGTTTTGAGAAGTGAGTAGGTAATTTAAAGACTTCACATACCTCTAACTTCTCTACGTAAATCAATATCTTTAAAATCTCCACCATAGTATTCACTTGAGAATGAACCCTCGTTACTTTGTGTACCTCTCAGCGATTCACAGGTGTGAACTAAACCAGAGAGTTTTACATAAACTGAGGCTGTTTCTGCCGCTTTACTGATCTCATCGTAAATCATTTTAGTCAGGTTTTCCTGTAAGTGTCCTCGTCTGGAAACCCAATCAACAATCCTTTGTAGTTTAGAGATTCCTAAAACCTTTTCATCAGGAATATAACTTACTAACGCATAAGCGCCATCTCTGAATAGAGTACTGAATGGAGCTAGATGATGCGAGCAAACAGATACGATATCAATTCTTTTTGTGATAGGAAAACGTTGCTTTTGCTCATTGGGAAAATTAGCAATGGCTGGTCTGTTAGACCATCTACCTGATAATAATTCGGAATCATCATCCAGACTACTACCGGTGTACATTTTTGTTATTCTATATGGAGTGCCTTTTTCCCCACCAACGTTGGGATCATCCATGTCAACTTTCATAGCCTTAAAAGCCTGAACAAAATGATACTCAGTTATGCAACGCATGATAAAATGAGCTTCTTCCGAAATACCTCCAACATGCTCTACATTATCTGATATTTTAAAATCCTTTAGGTTGTTATATTCATTCCAATAGACTAAAAAATTCTCCATCGGATATTGTTTATTAAATTTATCTCTAACAAAATCTTTTAAGTAATCAAAAGGACCTTCAACCTCAGGTTTACAACCATAATATTTATAGGTGTCTGCTAATCTTTTATTTTTTTTGATTGCAATATTTATATCTACATCCTTCATAATTTTCTGTTTTATGCATTGTTCTAGTACAACATACTATTAACTGGTATTGTTTAAGTTATTGATGCAATAAATTAAACATAGGTGGAATAATTATCCTTTAAATATAGTAGGTGTCTAGGATTATATGTTGACATGAGAATATGTTTTTCGGTTAATTTGAAGATGTAAAGCGTAGTATTAATTCTGCATAAATAAAAAGCAGATACTTATAAAAATATCTGCCGCAACTTATAATTAAATATATTTAAACTGATTAGTCTTCATGAGCTTTCCATTTTTCTTTACCAAATCGGGATGTGAGGATTGTAATAATTTCATTAGCCGAATATTCTATGGGTTTATTTGTGATGTTTAAAACTTTAAAACCGCCTTTTTTAAAAAGGTTGGCAGCAAAATCCAATTCCATTCTAACCTTTCGCCTATCAATATAATCCGTATTTGGGTCCATATGAATTCTTGAAACCCTGCTACTTCGCTGTGCTATTAAATAAGCCATTGAAATAGTTAATCCAAAAACACGGTTGGGATCAATCTGGAATAGTGTGTCTGGGACAGGTGTGCCAGGTACAATAGGTACATTGGCTACTTTCCAACCAAACATTGCCAAATAAATACTTAAAGGCGTTTTTCCGGTTCTTGATACACCAGCCAGAACAATATCTGCAGTGGCAATTTTTTCAGCATGTTGACCATCATCGTGTTGCATCGTGAATTCAATAGCTCTTACTCTTCTGTAGTATTCCATATCTCGTAATCGGTGCAAACCAGGTTGTTCAACGGGTTTCATATCTAAAACAGTATCAAGGTAATCCGACATATTACCAACCAGATCAAAATGTCTGATTTCTTTTTTCTCACATGCATCAACTAATTTTCTCCGAGCAATATGATCTACCATCGTATGAGCAATAACACCATTGTTAGCCACAACTTTATCGGTAATAGTGTCAATTTGTTCCTGAGTTGAAACTTCAGGTTCAATGATTACAGGGATTTTATGATTGGGATATTGGATTAGCATTGATTCAACAAGGGTATGTCCGGCTACTCCTTTACCTCCGGATACAACATAAATTGGAGGCATGTTAGAATTTTGTTCCATAATAGTAGATTTTTGCATTAAGATAGTAAAAAGTAGGTTTTAGATGGATACTCCTACAAATTTTGTTGAAGGAATTTATTCCATGTTTTTTATTTTTTTAATACTATTCATATGTATTCTTTTCTTCAAGAACCTTTTATTTGTTGGCTGGTTTAATAATAAATCAAAATATTACCTATTCATAATGCAAGGTTTTCGTCAACAAATCCAGAGGTATTTTAATTCAAAATACTTACAAAATATTTTATATGTATTTTTTGTCTTTTTTGCCCTGGCTATAACATACAAATATGGCTTTTATACGGATTGGCGTTCGGGCAATGAAGTTCCAAATGCAATTCAAGGGGAGATGGTAATTGAAGAACAAGATTTTGCTCAGGCAGATCTTTTTCAATTAAAGGGTGAATTCTCTTTTTATTGGAATAGGCTTTATACAATAGATGATTTTGATACACTAACAGAAAAGCCTGTATTTGTAGATTTACCATCCATTTGGAACGATAAAAGTATATATTCAGATAGTGTAAGTGCTCAGGGAATAGCCACATATCATTTAAGGATTAGTGTGCCGGATGAGGCCTTTTATGGCATAAGAGTTAAGGAAATGGATTGTGCATATAAACTAATGGTAAATGGAGAAAGCATTGAAGTAGGAAAAGTAGGCTCTTCAAAAGCAACCACAATACCTTCATGGCAACGGAAAGAGATTTATTTTTATTCACACAATAAAAAGATTGATGTTGTATTGCAAATCGCAAATTTTCATCATCGAAAAGGAGGTCCTGAAGATGTAATGCTTTTGGGTAAAGCTCAATATGTTCGATCATACATATTTAGACAATTTGGGTTTTCAATTTTTTTACTGGCTATTTTCTGTGCTCTGGCAGGGTATTTTCTACATATTTATATTGTTGGTAGGCGAGATGTTTCAATAATACTGTTCAGTTTGATTTCTATTTTTGGAGTTCTTCGATTGGCAACAACCGGAGAGAAGGTTTTGCTTTGGGTTTTTCCATCTTTAAATTGGGAATTAGCTTTACGTATTGAATATGTGGCTTTTATTGTTCTTACTGGTTTGTTTTTTAGTTTTTTAAGGATCTTCTATTCTATAGTATTTACAAAAAAAATGGAATTTGCTGTTTGGCTGGTTATTGCAATAAGTATTGTGCCAGTGCTTTTTATGTCTCCATTTGTATTTACTTATATACCTGTATATTATCAAATTTTTGCCTTTTTAGTTAGTAGTTATATGTTATATGGTGTATTGATAGCATTAATTAAAAAGATTGAGTTTTCAGGAGTATTTTTTGTTGGTATATTCTTTTTTTATGCGTCATTTATCAATGACGTGCTGTACTATAATAAGATGATTGATTCGGATTTTTTGTTGCCTTATGGATTATTCTTTATTTTCTTCTCCTTTTCTTTTGTAATGGCAAAAAAATTAACACATTCCTTCTTAGAGGTGGATTTATTAAGTACAGCATTAAAAAAGCATTCGATGCAATTGGAACAGGAGGTGAATGTACGTACACAAGAGATTCGAAATCAAAAAGAATCGATTGAAAAACAGGCTGTTGATCTTGAAAAAGTAAATGAAAAACTGATGGAATTAAATCGGTTTAGAGATGGAATGACCGGAATGATTGTTCATGATTTAAAAAATCCATTAAACTCTATTATCAACCTTTCGCAAATGGATGATATGCCAGATAAGGATAAAATGATATGGCAGGCTGGGGTTGAAATGCATAACATGGTATTAAATATATTAGATGTAAATAAGGCTGAAGAAGTTGGTTTTACAATTGATCGTCAATTTTTAAATATAAATGATGCTATATCTGCAGCAGTTCATGATGTTAGCGTAAATGTAATGCTTAAAGGTATTTGTATTGAACGAATTGAACCAGCTCAATTTAATGCATTTGGTGATTTTGATATTATAAAGAGAATATTAGTAAATATTTTGATTAATGCTATTCGGTTTTCTCCAACCAATGGCAAAATCATTATAGCTCTAGAAAAAAGTGGAGAACATCAACTCTGTTGTAAGATTAAGGATCAAGGTCCGGGTATAAAAAGAGATATGCAGAATAAAATTTTTGACAGATATAAAAGTGGAGATCAGGCCAATCAAAGTTTAAGATCCACAGGTTTAGGTTTAGCATTTTGTAAAATGGCAATAGAAGCACATGGAGGCAGCATTGGTGTTCAATCAAAATGGGGGGAGGGTGCAGAATTTCAAATTCAAATACCAATCGAGCCTTGTTTGTTAGAAGAGCAACAGCTTGTTATAGAGAACAATGACGCGAATATTGTTAATCATGAAAAAATGAGTTTGCAAAGTAGAACATTAATTGCACCATATATGATTTTACTAAAGAAAAAAGAAGTGTTTGAAGTTACAGATATCAATAAGATACTAGGAGAAATTGAGGCTTTAAATTTTGAAGAAAACCAATGTGTAATTACTCGAATAAATGAAGCAGTATTCTCATGTAATCAAGAACGCTATATAGAAACAATTAATAAAATATTGAGTTCATAGAAGCACAAATTTGAAGAGTATATCACTTTGCAGATTCTAAATTAATACAATTAAATATTACATTTGAAAGAAAAAGAGAGATATGTCTAATTATAAAATACTTATTGTAGATGATACTATAGGGAATTTAAAACTCATGGTTTCCATATTTGAAAAATATGAACCTGAATATAAGATATATCAAACAAATAATCCTCAATTGGCACTATCTATTGCGATTAAGGTGCAACCTGATTTGATTATTACAGATTGGAATATGCCATCCATTTCAGGAATAGAATTAATAAAAATTTTAAAAAAAGAGTCAATACTTAAAGACACTCCAATAATTATGGCCACTGGAGTAATGCTGTCCTCAGAAGATTTACAAACGGCTCTTACTGCAGGAGCTACTGATTACATTAGAAAACCATTGGATCCGGTTGAGTTAATTGCTCGTTGCAAGTCAGCTCTGCTTATTTCATCGTATTATGCCAAGTTGGTAGAACAAAAAAATAAAGATCTGGCGGAAAGTTCTTTACATCTGATAAAAGCCCAGCGTTTTAATCGCACATTTGCTACAGAAATTGAAAAATTAAAAGAAATTGTTCTATCTCAGCCTGATAAAGCTGTTGAAAAACTGGAATATATTAAATCTGAACTCCTGCAAGAAGTTGAAGAAGAAGGTTGGTATCGTTTCAATATATCCTTTTCGCAAGTTCATGCCAACTTTCATAAAAAAATCACAGAGGAGCATCCTAATATTACTCCTGCAGAATTGAAGTTATGCACATTCGTTAAAATGGGAATGGCTAATAAGGAGATCGCTTCAGTTTTAAATCAAACTGCCGACAGTATAAAAACTTCAAGATATCGCTTACGTAAAAAATTAAATCTGGAAGGTGTTAATCTCGAAACCTACTTAACCGGATTTTAATAAGGAAACACAAATTATAACTCCATTTATTCAGGTGAATCTATCCATATTCAACCTCCTTTGTTTACTTTTTGCTTACTGTAAAAATATTATCCATTCTAATAGCCTCATTATATTCGCAAACGAATTAGTATTTAGTTAAAGTACTTGGTAAAAACTGGACTGAGTAAAATGAATATTGAGGAAAAATTGACATTTATTATTAGTGTTATCTACCCGTATAATCTTCGATATATAACGTTCTAAGTTCCATTAGTCAAGATAAACGTAATGTTTATCAGTTTTAATAATCAATCTGTCATGTTATAGAAACTATGAAATTTAATCAGCGTATTGGGAATTTAAATAAGTAAAAGAGTACCAAAAGATATTAAACTCTTTTATGTGGTTAATAATACTGGATAATTAAAAGAATACAATAAATGGATTTTAAAAAAATGAAAAGAACATATACTCAATTAGTGTGTTTGGGTTCTCTGTTTACATTTTTAGGAGAGGGTAATAATATTGAGCAGATAACAGAGTATGGCAATCGACGTGGAAGGTTTTTTACAGATAACTCTTCATTTTAAAAAAAAAGTGAAATATACATTGTATGTAACTACTCCTATGTATTAACCTATTAATATAAAAATAGGTACTGGAATCAATTCTTTAAAAAAAATAAAAACAAATATAATATGCGAAAAATTTTACTATTAAGCTTTGCGCTTTTAAGTTTTCTTGTGAAAGCTCAGGAGGGAACAAAGCAGTTAATGCCCAATGAAACGGACAAATTACAAATTCAAGTTCCTGCTACTTATAATACAGAAAGTAGGATTTACATTTATTTGAAAGCGGGAGAGAAGATGCATTTGGGAATGAATCCCACTGGTGGATCAACAAATTATCAGTTGAATGATCCTTCTGATAATATCGTAATTCCATCTACGCCAATGCCCACTTCCGGAGCTGGTTATATTTCTACATATCAAGAAGCAATTAGTGGTCCGGAAGGAGTTTACTTAAACGGAGTGCAGACATCAACAGCTGATGGTTATACGCCTATTGTATATACTGCAACAACTACAGGAAACCACTATATAAGTTTTGGTAGTCAAATTTATCTTGATTATTTTGATATTACTGTAACTGATGCCTCTGGCAATATTATCGTAAATCCAGATCAGCCCAACAAATCTGCAGGGAGAGTATGGTCATATAAATGGAACTTTAATACTACAAGTTTTACGCAATATCCTGTAAATGCTGATTTTTATGTGTTTACATCGGATGAGTTTGTAAATAAAGTAAAGTATAAAATGTACCCTTACGTTTTTTCTTTTGCAGTAAACTCCTATGGTATTGATAATACTAAATCAAATCCAATTGAAAAAGCACAAAGTTATAATGGTAACAGAAGCAATACTGGAGAATATAAAATTTTCTTGAATGATCCGGATCATGATGCTTTTACAGGAACATCACTACCACCTCCAATGTTAAAAGTATGGTTAGAAGATACAAAAATATATGATTATGATTATGATAGAGAACCACAGTTATTAAATATTAATGCAGGAACAGTGACTTTAGAAAAGAATGGTGCAGCTTGTACCTATGGAAGTAAAACGCTGTTTAAAATTGAAACAAATATTTCAGGATTTACTACGATACTTTTAGATTTAAATAACGATGGTGTTTATACATCTGGTAGTGTGGATAGGTATCTTAACGTTGATTTAAATGTGGGTACAAACTATGTAATATGGGATTTTAAAGATGATTCAGGGAATGCTGTTAGTGATGGTGTTATTAGTGCATCGGCTACTTTTTTAGGTCGTGGACCAGCTCACTTTCCAATATTTGACGCAGAGGCCTTAAGTGGAATTGAAACGGCTTCTGTAAGACCATTTAATAAATTAGGACCTACTTTATATTGGGATGATTCAAAGATTTCGGCAGTTGGTGAGTGGGGTGATAATACTGGTAAAATGGATGAAACAGTTGTTACCCAGCTTAAAATTAATGCCGGTATCGAAAGAATCTGGACTTATTTTGGTAATAATGGTGGTTTTAGTAATGGGAACGAAAATACGATGAACTCATGGTTTAATGCCATTGACCTGGGAATGCCAAGTATTCCTATTAATATTTCAACAAATGCCTCAAAATGTGAAAATGGAGATGCTCCAATTATTGCTGATATTTATAAAGAGACACCAATTAATGCAAGTTTGACATTTTCAGCATCTGATTTCGAAAATAAATTTTTTGATGTTTCACAATCTCTTAATAAAATTCAAATTGTATCATTGCCAGATCCTGCACATGGAGTATTAAGATTGTCAGGAGTTGATGTAGCTGTAAATGACGAGATTTTACAATCAGATATTTCTAATCTCGTATTTATTCCAACCACAGATTGGGGGGGAGAAACAACTTTTGAATATAATGCCAGTAATGGAACTTATTATGCAGATGATTCAGACTTTGTATATATTAAGGTTAACACAGATCCAGTTATTTCTGATATTGGAGATCAATCTATCTGTGCGAATACAGATTTAACAGATTTACCCTTTACAGTTAATGATGCAGAAACTGATGTGGATGATATTGAGGTGATTGCATATTCTCATAATACAGATATTGTATCAAATCAGAAAATAACAGTTGGTGGTTCTGGTTCAAACCGAACAATTTCTATTACGCCAAATACAGATGCAGCAGGTTCTGCAATTGTATATGTTAAAGCTGATGATGGTTATTCTGAGGTTATTAAAAGTTTCACACTTTATATTGGGCCTTCAATAGAAGTTATTGGAGATACTACTATTTGTAGTGGAAATGATTTGAATTTGTCAGCAGAGGAACCTGGTGCAACATATTTATGGACAGATCCTAATGGAGCAACATATGCAACACAGGACTTAAATATTGCTAGTGGTAGTGTTAGTTATGGAACGTATTCTTTAACTGTAACTAAAGGTGGATGTGAGCATTCAAATGATTTTGAAGTTTCACAATCTCCTTTAGTGTCATTTTCAGGAGAAACAAGTGCCTGTGCAGGAAATGATATTACATTAAGTGCAACAGAAACAGTAGCAACATCTTATACATGGACCAATGGATCACTTACATATAATACTAAAATATTAAACGATGATGTAAGTACATTATCATCCAGCAATTGGACGTTAAAGATTACCAAAGAAGGCTGTACAAACACTTCTGCCCCATTTGAAATTTTAGCAAATAATGCGCCTGCAGTAAAAACAACAACAGGAAGTACCGTTGAAGCAGGTGAAAATGGTGTGGTAACAATAACATCAAGTGAAAGCAATATTGTATATAAAGCGTATATTAATGGAACTGAAGTAGGAAGTGGTATTGGAGATGGGAATGACATTTCTATCAATATTTTACCAAGTAGATTATTAATTGGTGCAAACACCGTTGAATTAATAGCTAGTGAAGGAGGTTGTGAAACTCCTCTTTCTGATGTTACAATTACAGTAAATCAACCAAAGATATCAGTTGATGATGTTTCTGTTAATGAAGGAAATACAGGAACTAAAAATATGCAGTTTGTAGTATCGCTGAGTTATTACAGCCAAAGTGATATTACTGTGGATTATAGTACTCAGGATAATTCAGCAACTGTTGTTGATGGAGATTATCAGTCAATAACTTCAGGTACAATTACATTTGAATCAGGAGAAACATCTAAAACGATCAATGTAACTATTAACGGTGATAAAAAAGCCGAACTCGATGAAGCTTTATATTTAAATTTAACTAATGCGGTCAATGCTGTAATTGAAGATGCACAAGGTGTTGGAACAATAAGTAATGATGATAATGCTCCGTTACTAACAGCTACAGATAAGAATGTATCAGAAGGAACCACAGCAGTAGAGACCGTAAGTGCAACAGATGCCGATGCAGGTGATAGCAAAACATACTCAATAAGTGGAACCGATGCCAGTTTCTTTAGTATCGGAGAATCTTCAGGAGTATTAACTTTTGCCAGTGCACCGGATTATGAGAATCCAGCAGATGCAAATACTGATAATGTTTATGTATTGAATATAACCGTAACAGATGGCGGATCAAATACCGATACGAAAACCATTAATGTAACAGTCACGAATGTTAATGATAATAGTCCATCTATTTCAAATGCAACTGCAACAATAGCAGAGAATGCCGCAAACAATACCGCAGTAGTAAATATTGATGATGACAACACGTCTTCAGACAATGATGCCGATGGAGAAACCATCAGCTACTCAATTACAGCAGGAAATGGCGATGGCATTTTTGAAATCAATTCATCGACAGGAGCCATCACAGTAGTTAATAACAGCAAGTTGGATTATGAAACAACCACTTCATATAGTTTAACTGTACAGGCTACAGATGGAACAAACACTGATAATGCAACAGTTTCTATAAGTGTAACGAATGTAAATGATAACAGTCCTGTGATTTCAAATGCAACTGCAACAATAGCAGAGAATGCAGCAAACAATAGTGCTGTGGTAAATATTGATGATGACAATACGTCTTCAGACAATGATGCCGATGGCGAGACTATCAGCTACTCAATCACTGCAGGAAATGGCGATGGAATTTTTGGAATCAATTCATCAACAGGAGCTATCACAGTGGTTAATAACAGCAAGTTAGATTATGAAACAACCACTTCATATAGCTTAACCGTACAGGCTACAGATGGAACAAACACTGATAATGCAACCGTTTCTATTAGTGTAACGAATGTTAATGATAACAGTCCTGTAATTTCAAATGCAACTGCAACAATAGCAGAGAATGCAGCAAACAATAGTGCTGTGGTAAATATTGATGATGACAATACGTCTTCAGACAATGATGCCGATGGCGAGACCATCAGCTACTCAATCACTGCAGGAAATGGCGATGGAATTTTTGGAATCAATTCATCAACAGGAGCTATCACAGTAGTTAATAACAGCAAGTTAGATTATGAAACAACCACTTCATATAGTTTAACTGTACAGGCTACAGATGGAACAAACACTGATAATGCAACAGTTTCTATAAGTGTAACGAATGTTAATGATAACAGTCCTGTGATTTCAAATGCAACTGCAACAATAGCAGAGAATGCAGCAAACAATAGTGCTGTGGTAAATATTGATGATGACAATACGTCTTCAGACAATGATGCCGATGGAGAAACCATCAGCTACTCAATTACAGCAGGAAATGGCGATGGCATTTTTGAAATCAATTCATCAACAGGAGCTATCACAGTAGTTAATAACAGCAAGTTGGATTATGAAACAACCACTTCATATAGTTTAACTGTACAGGCTACAGATGGAACAAACACTGATAATGCAACAGTTTCTATAAGTGTAACGAATGTTAATGATAACAGTCCTGTGATTTCAAATGCAACTGCAACAATAGCAGAGAATGCAGCAAACAATAGTGCTGTGGTAAATATTGATGATGACAATACGTCTTCAGACAATGATGCCGATGGAGAGACCATCAGCTACTCAATTACAGCAGGAAATGGCGATGGCATTTTTGAAATCAATTCATCGACAGGAGCCATCACAGTAGTTAATAACAGCAAGTTGGATTATGAAACAGCCACTTCATATATCTTGACCGTACAGGCTACAGATGGAACAAACACTGATAATGCAACTGTTTCTATAAGTGTAACGAATGTTAATGATAACAGTCCTGTGATTTCAAATGCAACTGCAACAATAGCAGAGAATGCAGCAAACAATACCGCAGTAGTAAATATTGATGATGACAACACGTCTTCAGACCAGGATGCCGATGGCGAGACCATCAGCTACTCAATTACAGCAGGAAATGGCGATGGCATTTTTGAAATCAATTCATCGACAGGAGCCATCACAGTAGTTAATAACAGCAAGTTGGATTATGAAACAACCACATCATATAGCTTAATCCTACAGGCTACAGATGGAACAAACACTGATAATGCTACTGTTTCTGTTACTGTAACGAATGTAAATGATAACAGTCCTGTGATTTCAAATGCAACTGCAACAATAGCAGAGAATGCAGCAAACAATACCGCAGTAGTAAATATTGATGATGACAACACGTCTTCAGACCAGGATGCCGATGGCGAGACCATCAGCTACTCAATCACAGCCGGAAATGGCGATGGCATTTTTGAAATCAATACATCGACAGGAGCCATCACAGTAGTTAATAATAGCAAGTTAGATTATGAAACAACAACTTCATATAGCTTAACTGTACAGGCTACAGATGGAACAAACACTGATAATGCTACTGTTTCTGTTACTGTAACGAATGTAAATGACAACAGTCCTGTGATTTCAAATGCCTCAGCAACGATAGCAGAAAACGCAGCAAACAATAGTGCAGTAGTAAATATTGATGATGACAACACGTCTTCAGACCTGGATGCCGATGGCGAGACTATCAGCTACTCAATTACAGCAGGAAATGGCGATGGCATTTTTGAAATCAATTCATCAACAGGAGCTATCACAGTAGTTAATAACAGCAAGTTAGATTATGAAACAACAACTTCATATAGCTTAACCATACAGGCTACAGATGGAACAAACACTGATAATGCAACAGTTTCTATTAGTGTAACGAATGTTAATGATAACAGTCCTGTGATTTCAAATGCAACTGCAACAATAGCAGAGAATGCAGCAAACAATACCGCAGTAGTAAATATTGATGATGACAACACGTCTTCAGACCTGGATGCCGATGGCGAGACTATCAGCTACTCAATCACAGCAGGAAATGGCGATGGAGTATTTGGTATTAATTCATCAACAGGAGCCATCACAGTAGTTAATAACAGTAAGTTGGATTATGAAACAACCACTTCATATAGCTTAAGTGTACAGGCTACAGATGGAACAAACACTGATAATGCAACAGTTACTGTAACGGTAACGAATGTTAATGATAACAGTCCTGAGATTTCAAATGCAACTGCAACAATAGCAGAGAATGCAGCAAACAATACTGCAGTAGTAAATATTGATGATGACAACACGTCTTCAGACCTGGATGCCGATGGCGAGACCATCAGCTACTCAATCACAGCAGGAAATGGCGATGGAATTTTTGGAATCAATTCATCGACAGGAGCTATCACAGTAGTTAATAACAGTAAGTTGGATTATGAAACAACCCCTTCATATAGCTTAACTGTACAGGCTACAGATGGAACAAACACTGATAATGCAACAGTTTCTATAAGTGTAACGAATGTTAATGATAACAGTCCTGTTATTTCAAATGCGTCAGCAACGATTGCAGAAAATGCAGCAAACAATACCGCAGTAGTAAATATTGATGATGACAATACGTCTTCAGACAATGATGCCGATGGAGAGACCATCAGCTACTCAATTACAGCAGGAAATGGCGATGGCATTTTTGAAATCAATTCATCGACAGGAGCTATCACAGTAGTTAATAACAGCAAGTTGGATTATGAAACAACCATTTCATATAGCTTAACTGTACAGGCTACAGATGGAACAAACACTGATAATGCAACAGTTACTGTAACAGTAACAGATGTAAACGACAATAATCCAGTACTAAGTGCATCAGACAAAAGCGTATCAGAAGGAACCACAGCAGTAGAGACTGTAAGTGCAACAGATGCTGATGCAGGTGATAGCAAAACATACTCAATAAGCGGAACTGATGCAAGTTTCTTTAGTATTGGTGCAACAACAGGTGTATTAACTTTTGCTAGTGCACCGGATTATGAGAATCCAGCAGATGCTAATACGGATAATGTTTATGTATTGGATGTAACAGTAACAGATGGCGGATCAAATACCGATACGAAAACTATTAATGTAACAGTAACAGATGTAAACGACAATAATCCAGTACTAAGCGCATCAGACAAAAGTGTATCAGAAGGAACCACAGCAGTAGAGACTGTAAGTGCAGCAGATGCCGATGCAGGAGATAGCAAAACATACTCAATAAGCGGAACTGATGCAAGTTTCTTTAATATTGGTGCAACAACAGGTGTATTAACATTTACAAATGCACCGGATTATGAGAATCCAGCAGATGCTAATACTGATAATGTTTATGTATTAGATGTAACTGTAACCGATGGATCAAGTCATACCGATACGAAAACCATTAATGTAACGGTAACTAATGAAAATGATAATGATCCGGTTATCAATGTATCAAGTACAACAGTTCCAGAAAATTATTCAAGAGTGGTTGTTGATGCATCTTCATCTGATTTGGATGTAAATGACACAGAGAACTACTCATTGTCTGGAGATGATGCTGCATTATTTAATATCAATGCGTCAACAGGTGAGTTAACATTTAAAGTTGCACCTGATTATGAGAACCCTTCGGATAGTAATACCGATAATGTTTATGAGTTAACAATTATTGTTACTGATGGAGCAGGTAATACAGATTCAGAAGCAATTACTATAACTGTTACAAATGTGAATGACAGTATGCCTGTAGCATTTGCTGATGAGGCCGATTCTGACAAAGGAGCTGTTTCTATTATTGACGTTTTAAGTAATGATACAGGTTTGGAAGATGGTAACCTTGTCGTTTCAATTCCTGTTCAGCCTGCAGATGGAGTTGTAATTGTTAATGAAGATAATACAATTACGATTACTCCAAATACAGATTTTGTCGGAGATATAACTTTTGACTATCAGGTTTGTGATGGCGAAGGTGATTGTTCAACATCAACTGTTACGGTTACAGTTGAAGAAACTGATAATGATGGTGATGGTATTTTAAACATTGATGAGGGAGATGGTGATACTGACGGAGACGGAATTTTAGATAAGAACGATCCGGATTCGGATAATGATGGAATTTTAGATTCAGAGGAAGGAACCGGAGATGCAGATGGCGATGGTATTCCAAATTACAAAGACTCAGATTCAGATGGCGATGGCATTCCGGATGTAGAAGAAGGTTCTGAAGATATTGATGGTGATGGTGTAGGTAATTATTTGGATTTAGATTCAGATGGTGACGGTATTCCAGATTCGGAAGAAGGTAATATGGATTCAGATAGTGATGGAACACCAGATTACAAGGATACAGATTCAGATAATGATGGAATTTTGGATTTAGAAGAAGGAACAGGCGATGCCGATGGGGATGGTATTCCAAACTATAAAGATTCAGATTCAGATGGCGATGGCATTCCTGATGTGATTGAAGGTTCTGATGATATTGATGGTGACGGAGATGGTAACTATTTAGATTTAGATTCAGATGATGATGGTATTCCTGATTCAGAAGAGGGTAATGTGGATTCAGATAACGATGGAACGCCAGACTATCAGGATACCGATTCAGATAATGATGGTATTTTGGATGAAGTTGAAGGAAGTATTGATTCTGACAATGATGGTACACCTGATTATACCGACACTGATTCAGATGGCGATGGTATTCCTGATGTGGTAGAAGGATCTGATGATGTGGATAACGATGGAGAAGGTAATTATCTGGATTTAGATTCAGATGATGATGGTATTCCTGATTCAGATGAAGGTTATATGGACTCTGATAATGATGGAACTCCGGATTACCAGGATACAGATTCAGATAATGATGGAGTACCAGATAATGAAGAAAGTACTGGAGACTGTGATAATGACGGAGTGCCTGACAGAATTGATGAGGATAAATGTTATGGAGAAGATGAATTGATTCTTTACGAAGGTTTCTCACCAAATAATGATGGTGATAACGATACATATAACATTCCATGGTTATATCAATTCAACCAGGTAAGTATTGAGATTTTTAACAGATGGGGTAATGTGGTTTATAAGCAAACTAAGTATGATAACAACTGGAATGGTGAATCAAATGTAGGATTCAGTGTTGGTAAAGAACTTCCGGTAGGTACATATTATTACATCATCTATGTTCGTGATATCGACAGAAAAATCACCGGATATATTTACTTAAATCGATAAATAATATTGATTCAGGAAAAGGAGCTGATCCAGTTCTCTTTTCCTGAGTCTTCAAAACAATAAATAATAGTGATGCAAAAAATATTTCCAATCATATCTATAAAAAGAGTTGTGCTGGGTGCACTGCTTATTTGGGGATTGTCACAAGCAGAGGTAAAGGCACAGCAGGAACCTCTGTATACACAATATATGTTTAATACTGTTTCTGTGAACCCGGCATATGCTGGTACTCGAAATGCAATGAATGTTTTATTGTTATCCCGTTTACAATGGGCAGGATTAGATGGAGCTCCTCGTACGTATAATTTAACAATGCATACTCCATTAAATAATTACAAAATGGGATTAGGGTTTTCAATAGTTAAAGATACCTATGGTCCTGTTGATAATACATACTTCAATTTCAACTATGCCTATCGGGTAAATGTATCTGAAAATACCATTTTATCTATGGGTATTAAAGGAGGAATCTATAACTACTATGTTGGATTAAACGATGTGTTTGTACAAAATGGCAGCGATGCTTCTTTTAGTGGTAATTACGATAAAAAATTACAACCCAATGCGGGTATGGGACTTTATTTGTATAGTAATAAGTGGTATGCAGGTTTCTCTATTCCAAAACTAATACAAACAGATTTATCGGGTGATCAGATGACTACCAGTAATGTGTCTGACCTTCGACGCCACTACTTTATAATGGCAGGTTATGTATTTGATATTAATAATGATCTGAAATTTAAACCTTCATTTATTAATAAAGTTGTTGAAGGTGCACCACCATCAACCGACATTACAGGTCAGTTTTTATATAAAAATGCTTATTGGCTGGGAGCTTCATATCGTATAGGTGATGCAGTTGCATTGATAGCGAATGTTCAGTTAAACAAACAGCTAATGGTTGGTTATTCATACGATTTCTCTGTATCAAATTTAGCAACCTATAATAATGGTTCACATGAGATTATTATTAGTTATGATTTTGATGGATTTCTTAAGAATAAGGTGATTTCACCAAGGTATTTTTAATTGTTAAGAACAGAGAAAAAGAAACAAAATGAGAAAATATTCAATACTTATATTATTAATGAGCTTAGCGATTGGTGTTAATGCTCAATCTTATAAAAATAAGCTGGATAGTTTAGTGGCTACATACAGAGTAAACCAGGCGAACAAATCCTTTGATAACCTGGCTTATATAAAAGCTATTAATAAGTACGAAAAATTAAATGAAGCCAGTTATCTATCGGATTCAATTAAAGGACAGTTGGCTGTGGCCTATTTAAAAGTAAGTGAAACCGTAAAAAGTGAAAATACATTTGCTTCTGTACCAATGGATCATTTAAGCAACGATCAGTTGTTTATGTATGCACAATCGCTTAAGTATAATGGAAAATATGCTGAGGCCGATCGTATTATTGCAATTTATAAGCAACGAAATCCGGAAGATGGCAGAGCTACTGAATTGTTAAATTCGTTACCTAAGATTGAAAAGATTTTGGCTGAAGAAAGATATTTAATTGATGAAGTAGATTTTAATTCAGAACAATCAGATTTTGGACCAGTAGCTTATAATGGAGATATCTATTTTGTGTCTGCACGAGATTTGGATTATATCATTAAAAGAGAATATGCATGGAAAGAAGCGCCATATTTAAATGTTTTAAAATCTTCAGAAAAGGAGGGCTTGTTTTCTAATCCAAAATTATTTTCAACTGAGATGCGAAGCATGTTCCATGATGGCCCGGTATGTTTCAGTAAGGATGGAAAAGAGCTGTATATTACCAGAAATATCAATAATGATTTTATCGATGCAAATTTTAAAAAGAAGAAAGGATATAATAACCTGATTATTCTGAAATCGGTAAAACAAGCAGATGGTTCTTGGTCAAAGCCTGAAGAACTTCCATTTAACAGCAGTGCGTATTCCTGTGGACATGCTTGTTTGTCAGACGATGGTAATCGACTTTATTTTACCTCAAACATGCCAGGAAGTATTGGTGGAACGGATATTTATTACGTGAACAGAGAAGGTGACTCATGGGGTAAACCAGTAAATTTGGGAGAGGATATCAATACAGAAGGAGATGAGATGTTTCCGTTTATTCATCAGAGTGGTAGATTGTATTTTGCTTCCAATGGACATGTTGGTGTTGGCGGCCTGGATATTTTTATTGCAGAAAAAAAAGAACAGGGATATCAGGTTAAAAATATGGGCTATCCTGTAAATACTGAAAAGGATGATTTTGGTGTGTATTTAGATGCAGAAGGAAAACATGGTTACCTTTCTTCAAATCGTGAAGGAGGAAAAGGTGATGATGATATTTATCGATTTACTGTTTTGAAAGATGTATTGTTTCAAAAGGGATTACTTGGTAAACTCATCAATAAAAATACAAAAGCAATTATCTCAAATAGCCCTGTTCAATTCAAAGATTTAAATGGAGGTTTAATAGCTCAGGTAAATTCAGATAAAAAGGGTGTAATTAAAGCTGCGTTTGAAGATCAGGAATCTCTTATTGTAGAAGTGGATCTTCCGGAGTTTTTCCCATATCAGGAAACTATTCAATTATCAGATGCTAGTGAGGATTTTGAAATTGAACTAATCCCTCGTCCATCCTGGGGAATATACGGTAGTGTTTATTTATTACCAGCTATGAAAGCTATTCCGGAAGTAACCCTACAGGTAGAGCCTGTTGATGCCGATACCTATACAGTAGTTAGTGGTGTTGATGGTCAATTTAAAGCAGCGTTAAAACCGGAAACGGATTATAGTTTGGTGTTTACTAAAAAAGGATACTTTACAAAGCGTACTCAATACTCAACGGTTAACAGAGATTCAGGTTATGTAAATGTGAACGAATTTTTAGAGCTTGAAATGCAAAAGGCAGAAGTAGGTGCAAGTATTGAAATTGAGATTTTATATGACTTAGGTAAATGGAATATCAGAGAGGATGCGGCAACAGAGCTGGATGATATGATTCAGTTTTTAAAGGATAATCCGGGTGTCAAAATTGAGTTGGCGTCACATACTGATTCAAGAGGATCAGCCCAGTTTAACCAGCGTTTATCGCAAAAAAGAGCAGAATCGGCTGTGACTTATATGATAAACAGAGGTATTGATAAGAGCCGTGTTATTGCAAAGGGTTATGGCGAAACTCGATTAAAAAATAAATGTGCTGATGGTGTTGAGTGTTCAGAAGCAGAACATCAGGCCAATAGAAGGAGTGAGGTAACGATTGTTGAAATGTAAAAACATAAATATCTTATTAGAGAAAAAGGAGCCTTTTGGCTCCTTTTTTATTTTATAGAGATTCGTTCATCAATGCTTCAAAAATCCTGAAAAATTCAGAGATATGATAACCGTCCATTAGTCCATGGTGGCCTTCAACAGAAACAGGCATAAGTAGTTCTCCATTTTCTTTAAAAAACTTACCAAATGAAATTCTGGGAACAGAATCCATACTTTCTAAGTTTGTTGGGTGCATAATCTGAGTAAAACTCACCCAAGGAATAGTTGTGTATCTGATGTATTCAACATTGTTTTTCTCTGAATCTAATCTTAATCCGCTTGATGATTTTACAGCTTCAACTTCCTTTTGTAACCTGCGATTGAAAACCTCAAAATCTTTATCAAATTCTATATATGAAAAGGCAAATGTATGATCGTCTCTGGCAATAGTTGATCCTGCATGATTTTGATCTAGTTCAAAAACCTTATTATCAATAATTCTCAACTTAAATTCTCTAATGGAGTTTGCTGCAATAATTGATTTGTGAAAGTAATAAGCAAAAAATGAGATATTATTTTCCTTAGCTAGTTTATATGCTTTGGTACAGTTAATATTTGCAGTAAAACCAAAATACGGATTGCTAAAGGTGGAGAAGAATTCAAAATGCTCTTTTCTATTCCACTTCTCAATGCTTATTTCTTTCATATGCCTGTTTGTCAATTGAATGTATGGACATTAATGTTCTGAAGTTCTCAAAAATAGGAAAAAGAAAAGGCTTTAAAGTCTTATATCATAATTTATATGAGATATAAAACGTCAAAGCCTTGTTAAAATTCGGAGTTACTATACCGTAACCTTTAATCTTTTATAGTGTTTTAAGTACTGATACAATTTCCTTAGGTTCAGCTCTGTTTCTATAGTCAGCATCTAAAAAAGCATATTTTATTACGCTGTCTGTGTCTATAATGTAGGTAGCTGCCAATGGTAATTGTGCAGAATTATTACCATTATACTTACTTAAACCAAAACTTTGTTCGTATGCTTTTGCAACATCGTTTGTTAAATTAAATACAACGTTGTATTGATGTGCCACCTCATTATTAATATCACTTAATACATCAAATTTCAGGTTGTGTTTATCCTGAGTTGATAAAGTACTATCTGGTAATTCCGGAGTTAAAGCCAGTAGGTTGGCATTGTATTTTTTAAATTCAGGCAAGTATTCTTGCATATGATTTAGTGTCAGATTACAATACGGACACCAACCTCCTCTGTACCACATCAAAATAACAGGGCCATCTTTTAGCTTATCAAATAATGTAATGTCCTTGTTGAGCGCATTTTGCAATGTAAAATTAATAGCAGTATCTCCAACCTGTAGAGCATGTTGTACTATGTTATCATTAATTACAGCTTGGATACCTTCAGCATAAATTTTCTTTTTATAATCTGATGCTGCAGCAGAAAAGGCTTCCTTTCGCTTATTCAGATCATCAGCAAGAGAATGTTCCTGTAAATTACTATCATTTGCATTGTTTTCTGTTTTGTTTTTTGTTGAAAAAGAGCAGCTTATTAATGTGCTCACCCAAAGGATGTAAAATAGTTTTGCCATATGCGATATCTGTTATTTTAGAGATTTATATTGTTATTACTTTTTCATTGTTTTGAAGGTATTGCGTAAAAGGTTCTCCCATGTATTTCATGCTAATTCCTAATTTTTCAAGCTTTTTTGTAACGCCAAACTTTTCGCTGCAAGCCATACAACCTTCTATTTTTACTCCTGAATCAAGCATATTTTTTATTTCTTCCTGAACATCATGGTCTTTAGCCGCTAGTTTTGCTGATGCACCCCAAATAATTACATTCACTTCTTCCCACCAGCCACGAATTAGTGAATTTGAAGAATACATTGCAATCATGTTAATAAAAGTGTCTTTGTTATCTGTTGTCCAAAGAATATTAAGCCTTTTCATATGAATAATTTATTGAGGATGTGTTTTATTGTGAATGAATGTTATTGAATTAACAATGGAACAGATTTCTTGTTGTTAATAAATCTGTTAATTAATTGTAAAACAGTGTGATTTAATCTTTTTTAATAAGAATAAAAAATAATGATTGATATTCTTTTATCACTTTTGCAAATAAAAATATGCACATCAATAAGGTTAAAGGTCATGCGGCAATGATTGTTGCAAATATGGCCTGGGGATTAATGGCTCCGTTTGTTAAAACGGTTGTTTTAAAAAGTAATATCAATGCCTGGACTATAGTAGCTTTTAGAGTAATGGGTGCAGCTCTGGCATTTTGGACAGCTTCCTTATTTATTCCTAAAGAAAAAATCCCTTTTAAAGATTTAAAATGGTTGGTTTTGGCAGCTTTATTTGGCATCATACTAAATCAGGGGGTGTTTGTTTTGGGCGTATCCTATACTTCACCTATTAATGCATCCATTGTAACCACAACACTACCCATTGTGGCTATGATCATAGCTGCTTTTTATTTGAAGGAACCTATCACTTGGAAAAAGCTAGTAGGAATTGTAATAGGGGCAATGGGAGCTTTAATAATTATTATGAACAGTTCATCAGGAAATGTAAGTGGAGATGTAGGTTTTATAGGGATTCTACTTTGCTTTATGGCTCAGTTAAGTTATGCCATCTATTTTGTATTCTTTAAAAATATTATTAGTCGATATTCTCCTATAACTTTAATGAAATGGATGTTTTTATTTAGTTCTGTGATTTATTTACCACTTACCTGGTCGCAGTTATCAACGCTTGATTACCAAAATATGCCCTCTTCTATAATTGGAGAATTAGCGTTTATTGTATTGGGATCTACATTTTTATCTTATATGATGATTCCCATAGCTCAAAAATATTTACGACCAACAGTAGCCACGATGTACAATAATGTACAACCGATTGTGGCTTCTATTGCTGCGGTATTGTTACAAATTGATCATTTTGGATGGTTTAAGGTATTAGCCATCTTATTAGTGTTCAGCGGAGTTTATATGGTTACTACAAGTAAGGCTAAAGAACAAGCGTCTGAAGATGATCAATAAAAAAATATTAAGTGGTGACTTTAATTGAATCAAAATCAAGATGATGTAATATTTCTCTTAAAATTAGAATAAGAGCAAACGCTTCACCTGACAATTCTGTTGACAACATCGAATTTGGTGATCCCATAATAATTCGGGCAAAATTATTGAATAAATCTTCAATGGTTTTGCGTGAATGTACTTCCTGATTTAAACCATTTTTTAAAAGAGTTTCAGCTAGTAATTTATTGTTAGCCACAAGTGTAGCGTCTTTATTTATCAGGCTTTTGTTACTCATTAGTGCATCTTCAATATCATTAATGGCATATTCGGCACCAGCCTCTGTTGGAATGCCACTTTTAAAGTATTTGTTAGCGAGGGATTGATAACCAATTGGTAATGTAATTTGCTGATCCAATATGTCATTATCATAGAACTCAAAAATTGTATGATCAGTTTCAAAATTTAATTGTCGAACTTTATTTGGGTTTGTATTTTGTTTCATGGTAATTATATTTTACAATAAAAAAACTTCTGTTTGTTTGAATATTTAATTATTCTGCAAACAGAAGTTCTATAATAATGTTCAAAAGGCTGATTAAGCTTTATAATTTTTCAGCAATAGCTGCGAAACCACCTCCTATAGCCATTTTAATGTTCAATTGATCGTTATTCGAAACAGTCATTTCCTTTTTTTGTGCATGTGATGGATTTTCGTTGGCATCATCCGCATCTTTAAATAGAATCATATTGTATGTTCCTTCATCTAAAAATGAAAGGTCAATATTTAATTCACGTTCTGTAGAGTCAGTCATGCCGCCGATAAACCATGTACTTCCTGATTTACGTGCCATAGTAATGTAATCGCCAACTGCTGCATTTACTACTTTACTATCATCCCAGGTGGTTGGTACGGCTTTTAAAAACTCAAGACCAATACCTGTTTTATAATTGTCCGGAGAATCGCAGAATACAGTAAAGGCACTTTCGTAAACAACTGGCATGGCTAACTGATGACATCTGGTAGATTGAACCATTGGTGAATGATCTTTAGATTCTCCTTCAGTTACAAATTCTTCAGGTGTAACGTTTCTAAAAGCAACCGGAGTATAGTCCATTTCACCAAGTAGTCCTCGAGTAAACGGTAATGTGACGTTGTGTTCAGGAGTTACTCTGTTACTCCATTTTGAATATTCGTTGCCCATAACACCTTCACGAGTAATTAAATTAGGATAGGTTCTGCTAACTCCTGTGGGTTTATAAGCACCATGAAAGTCTATAACAAGATGATGTTCTGCCGCTTTTTTTACAACTTCGTGGTAAAAGTTAACCATCTCCTGATCCTGTCTGTCCATAAAATCAATTTTTACACCAGAAACACCCCATTTTTCATATAAAGGAAAAGCTTCATTCATTTGCTTTTGAATATGTTTCCAGTGAGCCCATATTACCAGTTTTACATTTTTAGAGTTGGCATATTTTACCAATTCCGGAATATTAATGCCATCAATGTATTTGGTAATATCCACATCCGGATTGGCATCTCCATCGGCAGAAAAAGGCTCGCCATACCATTGCCAGTCTACAATTTGGTATTCCCAACCCATTTCTCCAGCAAAGTCTATAAAATACTTCATGGTTTTCTGGTTAGGCCCCAATTCAAAATCTGCACTCGGAGCATATTTGTTACTCCACCACCAATCCCATGCTGACGCTCCAGGTTGAATCCATGATGGATCTTTTATGGCTATTGGATCATTAAGATTTGAAATAATATCTGATTCTATCAGGTCCCCGGGTTTATCGGCAAGCATTATTACACGCCATGGAGAAACAGCTGGAGTCTTTCTTTTAACAGCAACTAATGAGTCATTGGGATATGGAGCCAATTCTGTAACAAGAGTCTCATCTATCTTTTTCAGAAAAGCACCCGACCAATTTGTTAAATTTGCCTCGGTGATGGCTGCATAAGTCTTATTTTTTAATTCAACCAATAATGGCATACCAATAAGTTGCTTTGGCTGAATATCTGATAGTTTTACATTTAAAAATTCCTGTTCCTGCGATGATTTGTAAGTTTTGTAATCTGCTCGCCAAACTTTATAGTCCTGATCAAAAGCAAATTCAGTTCTTTCCTGACTCAATTCAAATTGTTTTAACTGTTCCTGTTCCGGGAAGCCATATCTCAGTGCAATTCCATCGTTAAATGCCCGAAGGTATAAATCAACTAAAATATCAGTTTTTATTTCATGTAATTGAATTTGTAACTCAGTATAGTTGTTTGTAACCTCTTTGCGCTTTCCCCATATTCGATCCCACTTTTCGTTTATAATTTTATTGGTGGTGTTAACTATTTCAAATTGTTGTAGGCTAATACTATCTTTTAAAATCAATTGAATAGATGCATTTTTAATAATTGTATCCTGATTAAATACAACTGAATATTCTAATTGATTTTTTGTATCGACAAATGCTTCAATTTTATGACTGGGCGAAAAGACTTTTGTCTGTTTTGAATTAGAGCAAGATGCCAGAATTAAAAGGGCAGTTAACAAGGTGTAGAATGTTTTCATAAACGATTTAATTTGATTTCAATATTTAGAAGGAATTTGCCAAAGAAAATTGTCCTAATTATTAAGAACAATTTTGCATAGCAAGTTCCCATTCATTTTAAATTTAATGCCTGAATAAAGGGTGTTTTTAGCAGGGGTGAACTGCCATAAAATCAATTTTATCTCTAATATAGCATCATTTTAAGAACTATAGTTACATAACTATATCAGATTTTCGTTCATCTGTTTATTCTAGCTTATTATTATCATTTAAAACTGACTTTTTAAGTGGAGTATTGACTTGATTATTATGTGATTAAAGTAATAAATCATTGCGAATATTCTGGCCAAAATTTCAATTTGGTTGTAACTTTATAGATAAAACATATAAAAATTAAAAGTCATGAAAAATAAAGTACTGATTACAGGAGCTAGTGGCGGTTTTGGCTTTTTAATATGTAAAGAATTAACAGCAAGAGGTTATGATGTTGCTGGAACCACACGAGATTTAAGTAAGAATGAGGTGATCATCAATGATCTTAAACGAATGGGTATCCATATGATAGAAATGGATGTAACTGATGAAAGTAGTGTGAACAATGGAGTAAAGCAGGCCATTGAAGAAATGGATGGTTTGGATATTCTGATTAACAATGCGGGTGTTGGTGCTTTAGGAATGCAAGAGCATTTTACTCCGGAAGACATGAAAAAGGTTTTTGATGTGAATGTGTTTGGAGTTCAACGAGTAACACGTGCAGCGTTACCTTATTTAAGAGAACAACAAAAAGGTACAGTATTATTTGTATCAAGCTTGTTAGGACGAGTGGCCATGCCTTACTATGGTATATATAATGCTTCAAAATGGGCCTTGGAAGCTATGGCAGAAAACTACAGAGTTGAATTGTCTCGCTTTGGTATAGAATGTTGTATTGTTGAGCCTGGGGGCTTCCCAACAACTTTTAAAGAAAACTTAATTAAACCACATGACAGGAGTCGTAATAAATCTTACGGTACTTTTATGCGATCAGTAAATGCTACCTTTGAAGGATTCCAGGAAGCTTTATCGCATTACGAAGAACAACGTCCGGAAAATGTTGCTATTGCCATTGCTAATTTATTAGGTATGCCTTTCGGTGATAAACCAACAAGGAAGGTTATTGATTATATGGAAATGGGTAATTATGTTGAAGAGTATAACGAAAAGTACGATAAAATGGTGTATTCGTTATATTCAGCCTTTGGAAACGAAGGAATGTTAAATGTAAAACAACCTATGGTTAAAGAGCATTTGTAATTTTTTTGTGGTTTTATAAGTACAAAAACTTTATGAAAAGGAACGAGATATAGCTCGTTCCTTTTTTATATAGTATATCAGGAAACATCTTTTTCAAATTATAATTATGCAAAACAGGAGCTTTTTTCTACTTTTGCGCACTTGAAACTTAACACGAACTAATTGAAAAAGTACATCTTAATAACCATTCTTATCTTTTTGCATCAAAAGCTAACCTTTGGACAGGAGTTTGTCAATTCATCGGTAAAATTTGATACACATACCTATATTACTACCCGAATTAATAACGGACTTATTATTCCTCATCATAATTCAATGATTTATCTGATTGATGATTTTTCAAGAGGATTTGAAATTACGATTGGTAAGCGGTACTTTAATCAGGATCACTGGACTTCTTTATTTAATTACCCGGAGGTTGGTTTCGGCTTTTTTTACGGAACCTTAGGAAATAAGGATGTTTATGGAAAAGGTGCAGCAGCTTTTCATTATATCAATTACAATATATTCAGAACAAAAAAGTTTTTTGTAGAAAATAGAGTTGCCGCCGGACTAGGGGTTATGAGCAAGCCATTTGATGTAAATACTAATATTTATAATGATGTTTCAGGCTCGTTAGTAAATGTTTTTATTAGTTTAGGATTACATCTGAATTATAGAATTTCCAGTCGGGTTTCGTTAAACCTTTCTGCAGATATTGATCATATGTCGAATGGTGCATTTCGAAGACCTAATAGTGGAATTAATATTTTAAATACGAGTATAGGTACTAAATACCATTTAAATACGAACCCAACTCCAATGTATAAAAGGCAAAAGCCAGCAAAATTGAGTCAACACGAATTACAAATAGTAGGAAGTGTAGGACCAAGTCAGTGTGCTCCATTTGATTCACGTTACTATTGGAATGGGAGTTTAAACCTTTGCTATCTGTATCGGTTCAATACCAAAAAAGCAATAGGTATCGGTTTTGATCAATTTTATTCAGAAGGAGCTCCCTATATCTGGAATGATTATGATCATCGCTATGTAGAAAAATCTTATTCAACCAAGGATTACCTTTTTAACGCGGTTTTTGCTGCTTATGAGGTGTGTCTTGGCAAATCTATCATTTTTATAAATCTGGGAGCATACCTTTCAACGGGAACTAAGCCGCTACAACCCGTGTATCCACGAGTAGGTGTCAGACATTACATTACGAAACACCTATTAGCAAGTTTGGGTATAAAAGCAGGTTTTGTACGTTCTGAGTTTTTGGAGTTTGGTATTGGATATAGATTTAATTTATCCAACAGGAATAGAACGATTAATGAATAAAATGAATAAATAATATAGGAAATTATGAGAATATATATTCTACTATTATTAACTATGGTTATAACTTCTTGTGAGTATATTACTAATTTAGCTACAGATGGGGAGGAAGTATCAAGGGAGTTGAAATGTGGAAGCATAAAAAATATAATTGTTAATTCGGCATGCAAAATTGAGTTGTTGCCTGAGTCTTCTGATAATATTACAATTGAGGGGTATAAACATTTGGTGGATGGTTTGCAGCTTAATTTTGGAGAAGATTCGTTGACAATAAATCATAAAAACAAAGAGTATCTGCAAAAAAGTAAATTAATTACGCTGCGTATACCTGCTAACAATTTACATTTGATCAGAACCTTTGCCGTTTGTGAATTGGAAACGGAAGATGCAATAACTCCTGATTATCTTAATATAGTAATTAATGGAGTGGGAAAGTTTTCGAATGCAAATCTTAAGATTGAAACAAACTCTTTATTATTACATGTTTACGGAACAGGAAATGTGGGTAACTATTATGTAGAAGGTAGTTCAAAAAAAGCATCGTTTTTACTTGAGGGATGTGTTAGTATTGATGCTGAAAATTTTATTTGTGATAATATAAAGGTAAACCATCGATCTGTTAAAGACTGTATTGTTAGTTCTACCCAGAGTTTACAAGTATCTATTTATTCTACAGGTAATACCTATTATTTAGGTAGTCCAACTCTCAATTTCCAGCACTACTATATACCATACTTTTCTTCTACAGGGGAGGTTATAAATATTATTGAATAAGCAAGAAGTCTGTAGTATTTGCTAAAGACTTCTTGTTTATTTATCCCTTCAATCTTTACTTAGCCTCAGGTACTTTACCTTCGTTTAATTCGTAAGCTTTATTGGCAAATTGTTTTCCTAAATCAATAAATCCAGGACTATCATAATGCCATTTGTCAGAGTATTTATAGTAACGAGTTGTTCTAACAATACCTGCTTTAGCATCTGTTTTAGCAAACTTTTCTTCGGCGTACTGAACCAGTTCGCCCCAATCCCATACTTTACCATCAGGATCATTCCATGAGTCAGAAATTTTACCTACCACAACAGGCAGATCATCTACACGTAAACTTGCTCTTAACAAGTTCATCAAACGCTTTAGGTTATAATAATATCTCAAACCTGTTTCTTCTGAATGCGCATCCGATTCACCTTGCATCCAAACAATGCCCATAGGAACCAATACATCTTCTTTTCCATCATTATTAATATCATTTACATTAAAAGCGTTTTGTACAGTTTTTAAACAATGATCGTATTGATTGATTCCTGTTTTACCGTTAAAATCAGGTTCCCAGCATCCGGCACCACTACCAACAAGAGTATCAATGGCAGTTCCTCCTCTGGAATATTTAATGATAGCAATTTTATCGTTTGGATATAATTCTTGTATACGTTGAGCAAAAGATAATTCAACGCCAAAGCGATCCGACAGGTTGTTTTTTTCGCCATCTGAATTAAAACCAGTTCCATGACCAGGCTTTAATTGTTCCCATATTCCCTTGCTACCATTTTGAGTATCGTCATCGGCAGCTGAGTTTCCATGGAAAATCCAAATGTCTTTCTGCGTTTTACTTAAGTTCTTAGGTAATTCTTTTACATAGCCATAGCCATCCATATTCGACTGACCAGCTAATAAGAAAACTTTGATAGTGTCTTTTTTTGATTTTTGGGCAAACGAAACTGCAGATATCGTAACTAATGACATCAGCAATAGGCCAATAGATTTAAAATTCATGATATTCTTTTTGTTTGATATTGTTTGAATAGTTTGAATTTTAAAACTAATACTTTTTTTATTAAAAGAAGATTAATTAAGGGCTGTAGCAGGCAAAAGGTATATTTTAGAAACAAATCATATACTTGATTGTAAACAAAAAGCGCAGTTCAAATCATGAACTGCGCTTCAATAAATCATATGTAGTTTTTATTTTTTTACTACTTTTTTCACAATGCTCTGATTGTTCGAAGTAATGATAACATTATAAATACCGGAACTTAATGATGAAATATCAAAAGTTGTTTTTAGACTTTCAGCAGGAATAACTTTAACAATATTACCACTTAAATCTCTTACTTCAACAGATGAAATCACTTCAGAACTTTCAATAGTTATGATATCTGTAACAGGGTTTGGATATAATAAAACATCAATCTGATTGTATTCATCTATACTTGTTGGGTTATCAACTTCCAGATTTTCGTACAGTACAATATCTGAATTATCTTCTGAACCTAAGTAAAAATCAACATCTCCATCAGAAGCTAAATCAAACGGAATCACATTTAAAACTTCAGGTTGTTCTTCAAGTAAAAGTTGAACTGTAAAGTTCTGGCTTCCATCATTCTCTAAATAACCAACTTTAAATCGATCCATATTGGTATCACCACTAATTTTAGTAAAGAAGAAAAGATCCATATCTGAATCTCCTCCAATGTTTATTGGTTCAAATTCGATAAACTCATCAATTGATTCATAAGGTGTTGTTATTGTATGAGCGGTATACGAAGCTGAACCATCATTTTCGTACCAATAAACAATATAATCATTTCCTTTAACAATAATATCAAGATCCGTATCTCCATCCATATCTGCCATCTTTAAATAATTAAATTTTGTAGCAGTGGTAATAGCAGAATAAGTAAAGGAACCAGATCCATTATTAATACCTTTGTATAAACCTCCATTTGTAAACATTCCGTTTTTGGATACAATGATATCAATATCAGTATCTCCATCTATATCGCCTGCAGCAATCATATTTACAAAATCATCTTCTTCAATTAGGTCCGGTGCCGCAAAAGTTCCATCTCCATTATTTTTTACAAAGAAAACACCATAGGCATCAAATGCATGTTGTGCACAAACAACAATGTCTTTGTAATTATCACCATCAAAATTATCAACAACAAAATGAAATGGATTGTTAATATCTCCCGCATCTTGAGTAATAATATTTGCAGTAAAATTTTCATTGCCATCATTCTTCAGAAAAACAAATAGTTCGGTTATCATATCTGAGGCAATAATATCCAGTTCGCCATCATTGTCCATATCTGCAATCTCAAAATGTCCTGGGCCATCTAGTCCAGAATAGATATTAGATTGAGTATAAGTACCATCTCCATTATTTGAGAAGAACTCTAAATCGGTATCTCCTTCAAAACATACAAAATCAAGGTCTCCGTCTTTGTCAAGGTCAACCCTTGTTAAATTTGCAGGTTCAGTAACACTGCTGGCAATTGTTGTTTGTGAAAAAGATTGTGCATTTAGATTTACTAAATTCACAAAAATTACTCCTAGTAGTAAAAAATGCTTCATATATGCGGTTTATAGTTTCAAAAACGGCATATACGATGGTATGAGTATAGAGTTCTATATATGTAAAAATATAATGTTTTGAATATAGCGGTCTAATAATCTAATCCTTCTTATCTTCCTTTAATCGTGTATTTTACATCGGGCTTTTAAAAAAAGTGTTTAAATATTAAGACAAGATATGATGTGAGATTTTGGCGAAGAGTCAGTAATTTATAATCATTAGGTTAATATAAATAGATTTGTATGCTATATGAAGCGTTACTTTAAAGAGTCCTATAAATAATCAATGTTTGTGTAATGGTAAAAATTATATTAAGTCTATTTCTTAATGTTTGATTCGTAGATTTTTATCCATTGTTCAACGGATATTTTACGGCATAATTCACCAATTAATTTAAATGGAATTTCGTCCTGTATTTTAAAGCGAATACAACTCTTTCCCATATCAGGTTTCCTTTTAGAGTATTTAGCATATTCACGAACAAACCAACTGTACAGATCCTTGTCAGCATAAATTCCACTGTGATAAATGTTTACTGAGTTTTTTTGCGAAGCAATACTCATAAAAGGTAAAGGTAATTCAGGGCTACAGTGATAACCACTGGGATAAATGGAATGTGGTACATAATATCCAATCATACCGTAATTAATGCCTTCTTTAAAACCTTCAGGTATATTTTTTATTATGGTACTTCGTAACTTTTCTATTATTTCTTGTCGTTCTTCAGGGAGTTGCTTAATGTAATCTTCGGGTGTTGAGGCTTTGTATTTCATAAACTCTGATTTGTAATTACTATTTAAGCCACCCTTTGTGGGATGAATATTTAGAAAACCATACAAGGAAAGTTCCGATAACTACCAATAGTATTGGCATTGTGATTGCTTGTGCCAAACCATAAACAGCTATTGACTTTGTAAAAAAAACATTGTGACTCATCTGAATTATAATAGCAAATAATGATATTATAAACGCCATTTTACACCACTTTTGTTTTAATATTAAACCTAATGAACCCGTAATACCAAAAAACACAGCAATAGCAAATACAATGGTTGCCCATTGAGGATATGATTCATAAAGTTCCCTTTCTGCAGAAGGTAATTTTGAAATGGCTTCTTCTGTTATAAATGTATGACCAACAAACGACATGACTCCAATTATATTCCATAAAAGGAATACTACCGCTACAATCCAAAACCATATGGGTAATTTTACGTTCCTTTTTTCCATGATTAATTTTTTTTAGCGTGTTAGTATAACACCAGAGTCTAAATTTTGTTGTTGTAATTTATTGACAATATGACTTATGTGAGGTTTTAAAATATCTCAAATTTGTGATTTGTATTAATTTTGTGAATTCTACTTTCCTGATATTTTTATTTACCAACTTCAAATTTTTAATACAGTCATACTTTAGTTTATATGTTCAATTCTTAATTTATCTGTCTCAAATAACACGATCATGAATTACTATGTGATTTTATGCATGAACTACAACGGCGGCGACTATAAAGCCGTTGGCTGTGTTACGCCTGTGCGGTAAGCCTTATCCATTGTTAACATCTGTTTTTCCTTTCTTTTTGTATATTATTACTAACAAAATTGTTGCAATTGCGATTATAAATAGGCCAGGTCTTAATTCTATAGCCTGCCTATGACCCCAGTCCCAAAAACCAATTAAATAAAGAAATAAACAAACTAATTGAACTAATACATATTTAGTTTTATTTATTATTAGTCCTAGAGAATTACTAATTACAATTAACCCAATTGAGATGCTAGTAATACTTAGCAACCAGTTATAAAAGTGATAGTCATTAAAAAAAGTATATCCTGTCCAGCCTGTAAATGTTTTGTAGATTCTTTCTCCATCCACGAACATTTTAAACTGTCTAATCCATCCTAAAAAAGTACCAATGACTATTAATAGTGTTAAAAAAGATGACAATATCAAATATTCATTTTTAGAAGACTTTTTTTGTTCGATAACTTCGATATCTAAAACTTCAAATATTAAATCAAGTGTTTTTCTTCTCGGTGTAGTTTCATTATTTTCAATTCGTTGAATTGTTCTCAAATTAACTTTTGCTTGTTCCGCTACATCTTCTTGAGACAAGCCTTTTTTCAATCTACTTTCTTTTATTCTTTTTCCTATTTCTTTCATAAATTATGGATTTTGATATTTGAGGTAAAAGTATTTACTAATCCTCAAATTGGTAGCGATTTTCTTACGACATTTCTACGGCATTTGCTGATTTATAGGGTTTTTTCTTAAATAGGTGCTAACGTTGGCTTGATGAAGTCGTGGTGATCAGATGAGATTCGGCTTGTCGAATAGAGCCGAACCCAGACATGCCTTATACAACGTGATAGCCGGTAGTGATTTATTCATATAAATATCTTATTGGCAATGTTATTTTGGTTCTGACGGGTATACCTTTTAATAATCCTGGTTTCCAAGTTGTCATTAAGTCAATTACCTTCATAGCTTCTTTGTCATAACCTTCACAAAGCTTTCTTTCAAATTTTTTATTGCTAACATTTCCGTTTTTCTCAACGATAAAAGATATATAAACACTTCCCATACAATCAATTTCATTTTGAGGAAACTTTATGTTTTCAACAATAAAGTATTTTAATTCTGATATTTCATAATTTCTTGTCTCTGTCAATAAAACAGGATTTTCATCAATAATAATATATATAGTCGTATCAGTCTTTTCTATGCTTTTATCAGAAGCACTAATTACATTCGGAGTAGATGGTTTATAGTTTATAAACTTTACTTTACCATTGATAATTTTACAACAAAATCTGTTAAGCTTTTCTTTTGAATCATCATCATCAATCAAAACAAACCAGCTTTCATATTCTAATAAATCACCGGTAAACCAATCTGCAAATATTTTATTATTAACGACTTTATCTTTGTTAAATACTTCTTGTAATATGAATTTATTTTCTTCGCAACCATCTATTAAGTCAATTAAGAATAAACTGTCATTTTCAATTATCCATGTAGCAACGTGTCCTCTCCAACAACCACTTGAAATACAAAAATCATCATTATCCCCAAAAATCCGTTTTTGAATCAAAGAGTCGGAATTCATCAAATTTTCCAATGGATAAGTTTCGATATAAATCGTGTCAGATTTGTAAATTAATACGTCAGGAGTCTGTTCCGTTGCAAATACTGTCACGGAAAAAAGAACTAGTAATATTATTATAATTTCTCTCATTTTATTATCCTAACGAATGTTTATTGGATGAAGTCGCGGCGAATTGGTCGTGGAGTCGTGTCACCCGATAGGGTTGACAGGACAGTAGGCAAAGGCGATAGGACGAGCAAAGCGTGCCATGCTTTATTTCCAGTATGTTGTAGCAAGTTGTTATTCTATTTTATGAATAATTTTATTCTTGTCTTTCTGGACTTTATAATACAACCGAATGTCTTTAACTATGTTACTTGCTAGTCTAACAGTTGATGGCCGTATAAAACCATCATATATAATTAAGTCCTCAAATGGAAGGATTGCTGTTTCAATTACAGCAGGTAATTTACCAAGAAGTTCTTTAAAATTATCCTTTAGAGGTTTAACTGCATAAAACAGGTTTGATTCTGTATCAAGTAATATCGAATATTTCTTTAAGGATTTTAAAATAATAAAGTTCCTATTTATGTGCTTTTTAAAACCTTCTATGACTTGAATTTCTTTACTACTAAGGCGATCAAAATTTAATTCAAGGTATTCATTAACCAATTCCAAATTACTCAATAAAAAGTCCCTACAACGCATCTTATCTTTAAAATGCAATTCTTTAAAGTCCCTGTATGAAAAATCAGGCGCATAAAAAGAAGCTCTAAAACCAATAAAGTAAAGAAGTTTTAAATGTGTATTTATATATAAATTATACTGATTCTCTGTGAGTGCCATAATTTCTGTTTTTAAGTTCAAACTTATGTTTTAAATCATGTAAGTCAATTTGCTACAACGTGTGGCATATGGACAGAACCGCCTTTCTGTCAAGTTATACTTCGTGATTAGAAATCACGTCTCGACAAAATCATACCTATCTATCTGACCGAGTGGCGGATTTTGTTATAATGCCTTGTGTGTGCCCTGAATGAGTAGCAGTGCACCCACCCCGAAGTTCTTGAAAAAGTTTAAAAATACAAATCTTTTGCAATATACCTTGGGAGTGGGTCATAAATTTATCCATAGGGTGAAAGTCCTGAATTGAGGCACGAAATCATGAATACCTAAAAAAAATAAGCAACTTATGAATAATGGACGGAGGTAACGCTTCGAACCAATAGCAAGTGACAAGCAGGTTGCTGGTGACGGCAGCAGTGAAGGAAGTCAAATGGCAATAACGTAGCTATCATGAATACCTTATAAAAATTTATTTCAATGAATAAATTCCGGTACTGACGGAGAGAATTGGAGCAACGCGGAAATCACAAATGCCACTAAAAGATTAAATTTTATTTGCTAAACCTGATATGAGGCTATGAGGTTGGATGAGCAAGCACACCATTGTGACGTCCAAAACACTCAACGGAGTGCATAACCAAAATAGTAGATCAGGCAGGCATTGGAAGAAGGATAATACTCTTACCAGGGGAGGGCTCTGTAATCACGTGTTGATAGAGCAGAGTAGTCAGGCGCCTACGCTATAGCTTCAGCGACAGCGAGCAGACGCCATAGTATTCAACAGTAACGAGCTGCAATCAGATATGTAGAAGTCTCACAAGTTGAAGAAGGGCTGAACATTGGATAGACAGAAATAAGACTGGGAGGTATAAGGATTCGAGCCTTACTAGCCCTTTCTTAAATTATTGAAAAGCTTTAACTGGTGAAAAGAGCAGTTTTAGTATGTCCAGTGAACCGCCGTATACGAGAACCGTACGTACGGTGGTGTAAAAGGTGCACTGGCAGGGTTAAAACCCTGTCAACCACCTATTCGATTGTGGCGTCGTGGTTATAGCATAGTAAATCCCAATCTTTTTCCCAATCCTTCCTCGAAAATCTTGAATAAAGTAGAAATCTGGATGTCTATTTTTCCATTTTCAAGTCGAGAAATATAGCTTTTCTTTGTTCCAGTTTTTGCAGCTAATTGTTCTTGTGTTAAATGCGCTTCTTTTCTTGCTTCCTTTATCATTTCACCAACAATAAAAGCTTTTGCTTTAACTTCAAATTCATCTCGCTTTTCAGTTCCTAGTTTTCCATACTTAATGTCAAGAAGTTCATCGAACGTTTGTGCTTCACTAATCTGTTTTATGGCTATTCTCCTTTCTTTTTATCAAAGTACTCTTGTTTCATTTTCAATGCTTTATCTATCTCTTTCTTTGGAGTCTTTTGGCTCTTTTTCTGAAACCCATTGAATAAAATCACGACCTTGCCATCGTCAAAACAGCAAAAAACTCTATAAATGTCACTTCCGACTTTGACACGTATTTCATATAATCCATCTGTGCTTTCAAGGTGCTTCAGGAATTTTTGAGAAATTCTATCAACTGTCCTAATAACTTTGAACACATATTCTATTTTTTCTTGGACTTTTGGGGGCAGTTCGTGATTAATTATATTCTAAGTGTTGTGTTTTGTTATTTTCTAGTTAATTAATCGCCACTCTTCTTTTGTTTTATTGTCAAAAAACTGAATTATACCTTTGTCTTTAGCTTTTATTATCCATTTAATTCTTTCTGAATTTTTCATGGAAGTCTTGCTGAGTTTATACACTTCGTAATAATTCATATTTCCGATTAAAGTGTCAGAAACGTAACTAATATTTATTGAATTAGAAACTGAACTATAGTAATCTTCCCAAAAGCTAAATGTAAAAATATCATTGTCTGATAACTTAATAGAAAAAATATCTTCATTTGAACTTCCATCTTCTCTATATTTTTCACTAATTACATATCCGTTTTCAAGCTCATTAGTAATGTAATATCCTTCATAATCCCATTCAACATCCATTGCTAAACCTCGAAATGAATCATAACCAGTTTTAAAAAAATCTTCTACTTCAAAAACAATTGTATCTACGTCGTTCGTGTAAAACAAACTATCTCCAATAGTATAAGGTATCCAGCATAATAACTCATCAGGGAAACCATCAAACTCATATTTTAGACATGAAGTAAAACCTACTAAAACAGTAATAAATAATATAATCTTCTTCATAATCATCATCTCATTTAGTGCAGTTTCTTTTTAATTCTGACTAACGTAAAAATTAAGTCGTAGGCTGATTTGAAAAACCAAACCTCCAAAATCCCACCAAGCCGAAGCTTTTGTTTTGGTTATAAATTTATCATTTTCACTAGCCGAAGCAAAAGCTTCGGCGAACTTATTTAATGAGCAAAACTCCCCAATTCATTCTGACAGCCTATGCCCTTTATTTTTTGTTGTACGCTGTAGTTTATATAGTTCTGACTAACAATTGAAAAATCCCTGAGAAACCTAATATTAGTCCAACGACCACTTTTAAATCTATTTCAATTCTTTTGGTTAAATAGTCATGCTGAAATTTCTCCATAAAACCTACAATTAAACAAACTAGTCCAGAAGCATTAAATACTAATCCAATTATACTTAGGTTTAAGTCTAAAAAATAATGGTTTTGAATCATTGTCAATGGATTTGTTAATAAGTCAACATTCCAACTGACTGCATATAAAGCAAGTCCAATTAACAAGATTCTTCTTTTCTGCCACAAGTATGCAAAAGTGAAAGTTGTTATTGCAATTAAGTCATACAATAAATCAAATATCGCTTCTTTAACCTCATTGTCAAACTGAATAAAAAGTCCAAATATTAGAAATAGTGAGCAAACATATGCTATGCTTTTATAATGTGTCTCTTTGTGGGCTTCCATTAATAGTTCTTTTAAATTTAGCAGGTTTGTTTACTATAGCATACAACGTTTTGAATAAGGGGTCGTAGGCTGATTTGAAAATACTCACCTCCAAAACCTCACCAAGCCGAAGCTTTTGTTTTGGTTATAAATTTATTCCTTTTACTAGCCGAAGCAAAAGCTTCGGCGAACTTATTTAATGAGCAAAACTCCCAAATTTATGCTGACAGCCTATGCCCTTTATTTATTGTTGGTTGCTGTTATTGTTTTTACTACCCCTTTAAATACGACAGCATTAATAGAGTCATATATTACCAAAGATGCTGAGTCATTTTCGGAAATGTTTGTATAGATTTCTTTGTACTTTAGTTCCCCATTCTTATTAAATGCGGAAATACAAGCAGAATCCGAACTTATGTAATTTTCATAATATGTCAGTAATTCTCCGTTTTTGTTTGTTATTTTCTCTACGGTATTTAATGTGTCTATAACTTCTACAATATTTATTCTATTTTCTTGAAATTCCTTATAGATTGTCCAGTCTCCAAAATCCTTCGCTGAATCAGGATATATATTTACCATAAAAGTGTCGCTAGTACCTGGATGGTATGAGATAAAGCTTTTATAATATCCATTTTCAAATATTGTCTCTGATGAAACAAAAGTCGAATCTTCCCATGGTAAGTAAATCCATTCACTCCATTGTCCAATTCTTTTTCCATCCTTGAACTTGGCATATTTTCGAAGGTATTTTCTTAATTCAACGCTAGAATTATCTTCTAAAGAATTTAAATATAAAGCAGTATCGATGTCATATGCAAAATATTCCCCATCAAGTAATATTTCTTTAAATACATAATTTGAATCAGAAATTGAAGAACTATATGTTATCGAGTCAAATACCATATACCTTGAATCACCATAGTCAAGTATCACACTTCTATTAGGTTCATTACAGCTTAAAACCACTAGGATAATTATGTAATAATAATATTTCATCTTTGTCTACGATATTGCGTATAATTGCAACCAACGGCTCGCATATAAGGCTGTGTGGGGATTTAAATTGTCTGCCCTCTTTAAAACCTCACTGAGCCCAATGCTTTTACAAGTGGCTAATTTAACAAAAGAAAGTAACTTTAAAAGCATTGGGCGGACAAATAGAAATCACCACTCTTCGCAAATCACTTGCCCCCGCATGCCTTATGTATGCATTGTTGGAGTTCGTTTTTCTATATTAAGCCCCTGTAACTCATTCAACCCTTTCTACATACCGTAGCCTGAAAAACAAATTGTACTGAAAAAACATTACCTATATCTGAAACCAAAACTGATGTCTAGGCTTAAAATTCCAGACCTTGAAAATATAATCTTTTCTTCCGAACAGCTCTCCTAGCCCAAAGCGTTTACAAAACGCTTAATTAAATGAAGAAACAGCAACTTTAAATGCTTGGGGCGGACAAATGAAGAGCACCAATCTTCGCAAATCTGATGCCTCCATATAACTTATAATACATTAAGCCCCTGTAACGAATTCAACCTTTTCTACGTTCAGTGGCCTAAAGAACCTAAAAAATCACTTATTACTGCAACAAAACCTGGATTTTATGCTCAAAATTCCAGACCTTGAAAATCAGTTAAACAATTGATAAGTATTTAGTAAGTATTCAGTTTTACTCCTCAATTGACTTTCCTGCTTTTCAAGGACAATGAGTGGTGAGCATCAGCCACTTTTTTTTATTTCCCTTTTTTAGTTTGCTCCTCAAGCCGGACGGGCTTTTACTTTTCTCCTTCAGCTGAGAAAAGTAAACAAAAGAAGCCGCCGCTAAATTAAAATAGCTAAATTTTCACATTCTCCGCTAAAAACAAAGAAACTCTCCCGATTAAGAACTTTGTGGCATTTGATACTCAAATACCTACAAGTTCTAAATCGCGATCAAACAGCTTTGTTTTCTTTACGCTCTGAATCTAAAAATTCTTTACGCCATTTCAATTAAGGCGGATGGAGTGGCGTCTTGTAAATCAATGCATTTACCAAGCTGTAATACGAAATGAACTCCAACGTTACACATATGTGGCGTGGGGCAATTTAAATTGCTTCTCTGTCAAAATATAGCATAGCCAAAACTTTGGCTTTTGGTTTCAAATTTAGCTTTTCATAATCAAAAGCCGAATTTTTGGCGGTGTTCAAACCTTATGCAAACAGCCCAAAAATCAACTATCTGCCCCATGACATATTATGTGCTGTTGGGCACTGGCATTTCTGTTTAATTCGTTATATAATTTCATTTAAACACCTCATATCCGACTTTTACATATTGTTAAAAATAAGTTTACTCCTTCGTTTTTACGACTTCTGCCTTTCTCAAAACAGTGAACTTTTCTTTAACTCTGTTGATAGGAATATTCACCTCTTCTATATCCTTTTTGCTATTTATTGAAATTGGAAATACAACAGGATATGAAGGTTCAATTTTGCTATACACAATCATATATTTCTTTTTTGGAAAATCTAATTTCTTTTCTTCACCTACATTGGTTATATACACTCCTTTATAAACAACTCCTTTTACATTATATAAATATGAGACTGAAGATGACATAGCTTTATTACCCATTACTTCATCTATTGTCACACAGTATGTTTTCCCATAATCTGAAAAGTACTTCTCGAATACAAATTTATCTGACGTTTTTACATATAAAATATAACTTAACGCAATAATTATTGATGCAACAATTACCAAATTCCTTTTCTTTCTTTGTTCCATAATTTGTTGATAATAATATCCAAGAATTATAATCTAACCACTTTAATTTTACAACCAATGATAAATAGGGTATTGCGTTTTGCTTGTGCCCAACGGTGAGTGTATGGTGTCGTAAGGGATTGCGGGCTTCAAACTTGTCAAGTTACCACCGAAAAAAGATGCGGGTGAAAATGCTCGAAAACCTCTGAAACCCTTATGCACTATACACATTGTTGTATGCTGGTGTTCATTATTCAAGGTCAATCTGAATCAAGTTTTTACAAATCTAATATTTATCCTTAATCAATCCGTACTGACCTTGATACGGAGCACGAATTTATTTTGTTTTTTGTGGGTGGGGAAATCCCAAACCGCCCTTAAAGGCGGTACTTGGGCTGGCATTTGTAAGCTCTTTGGCAAGTTTTGGTGTGAGCGTGGCTCGTGTGACTTGCCAATGTGCTTACAAATAGCGTTGGCTTTCCTTGCACTATCTTACCACCTTACCTAATGCTTCTAATAGTTGCGGATTATCTTCCAATCCAATTTTTGCTACTGCGTAGAACTCACTCATCCAATCATCTATCTTTGCAAATGCTGCATCTTTAGCTTTTGTTGCATCTTGCGATTCTCCTTTTTCTTTCAGGTATTCTGCTCTCGCTGCTTTAACATCAGAAATCAATGTGTTTGCAGCTGTTAAGTCATCAGCAGATATTTTTAGTCTTGCTAGTTTGCTCTGAATATCAGAATCGGTTGTTGCTACGGAATAAAATTTGGTTGCAGCTTCTAACCATTTGATGTAAGTCCTCTGCATACTCCCCGAAATCGCTAATTTATCTGCGGTTAAAGAATCGTTACGGAATACAACTTTTGCTTTCTTGCGATGAATGTTATATGTATCTTCTAATTCTTCTTTTTTACTCGAAAAATCTGCATAGGCTGCTGATGTTTCATCGTCTTCTGTTTTGTTAAGGTCGTAAGCTTGTCTGGTTTCAGCTAAAATTGCTTTGCCTTCTCCGATTACTGCGCTATCGAAGCCTAGTTCTGCCATGATTGCTGCAATTTCTGATTGAGTTTCTGCATTTTCTAATGCGATTCTGTACTGTTCTATTGTTTCAGCGTCTGTTAATTTTGTTCTAGATGCCATAATCTGTTGAATTTTGGGGTTATTAATAAATACAAATTAGTTTTCCATGCATACAGTTGCATTTTTACAACTTACATTTCGGTTTTCCGCACTTACATTTGCATTTTCCCTGTTTACATTCCCATTTTCCAACAATGCAATTCAATCTTTCCGTGTTGCAATTCCTATTTTACTGATTACAATTGTATTTTTCTTTGTAGCAATTGCTTTTATCGCACATTCAAGTGCCTTTTCCGAAACGGATTTGATAAATATAACAATAAATTTCAGAAATTATTATAAGAAAAATGGTGTCAGTTACCAAGTTTTAAAATCCTTATAGCACCTCTTACCACAATCAAAAATACAATTGAGCCAATAATTAAATCAGGATATTTTGATTGAGTAAGTAACACCAATACTCCTGCAAGAATAACCCCTGCATTAATAATCACATCGTTAGAGGTGAAAATCATACTGGCTTTCATGTGAGCTTCTCTGCTTTTCGATTTTTGCAGTAAATACAAACAAACCCCATTAGCTATTAACGCCAATATTGATACACCTATCATTATTCTATAATCAGGCATTGCTTCTGAGCCAATAAAACGCCTTACAATTTCAATTATACCCAAAAGGGCGAGTGTTAATTGAAAATATCCGCTTAAACGAGCTACTTTCTTTTTTCTCAGCACAGTTGAACCAACAGCCCAAAGGCTTAAACCATATACAAAGGAATCGGCTAACATATCCAAAGAATCAGCCACCAAACCCATTGACTTTGAAATCAGACCTGTTGTCATTTCAATTATGAAGTATGCGAAATTGATTATCAGGACAGACCAAAGTAGTTTTGACTGTACATTGGAATCTTCTATCGCTATCTCATTAGCTTCAACTGAACTTGTTTCTGTTAGAATTGCACCAAAGTTTAATGATTCTAAACGAGATAATATTTCTTTATCTTCCTCTGAATGATATACAGTAAGGTTGCGGTTCTCAATATCGAAATCAAGTTTCTTGATTGTTTGTAATCCTTCCAATTTCATCCGAATCATGTTTTCTTCGGAAGGACAATCCATTTTTGATATGTGATATTTTGATTTTTTCACAGCAACCAACGTTTAACATTATCCATATAAACTATGTATTCATCTCCAAGTTGCTTTATTAAGAACTCCTCTTCCAATCGAACCTGAACCTGAATAACAATAAAACCTGAAATCAATATAACCAAAGTTACAGCATTCGGAATAATCAGGAACATTCCTGCAAATACAATTAACACACCTAAAAAAATGGGATTTCTTGATATTCCAAAAAGTCCTTTTGTAATCAGATTCACTTTATTTTCATTATCAATACCAATACGCCACTCATTTGCCATGTTACGTTGAGCGATAAAGATTACAAGGAATGAAAGATGTAATAATCCGAAACCTATCCAAACTAAATAATCAGATTTAAGGCTTTCGATTGGTGTTAAAAATGGCATTAGTGATGGTATAAAAGCATTGAATGTAACTGTAATAAATGCTATCGCAGAGATAATTTTATATGCTTTCCCAACATAATTTATAGCGGTTTCTTCCTTGCTAAACTTAAAAGGGTTTATGCCTGTTCTCTTATAAGTTAGGTAGCTCGGTATTATAAATAGTGCAACCAAGAATATGCAGTAGTATGTAAATAAGTATGTTGCCATGACTAAAATAATCTAAGCTTAATGCCTCCATTAAATACAAACCCATCGGTCGGTGCCCAAATATCAGGGAATGTAGGATTGTTTGTTGGTGGTAATACTAAAGGCTCAAAATCGGATTGCATAACATTTGTAAAATTCTCGAAGTTCACAAAAACAGACAATCGTTCCCAATGGCGCATTAACATGACACCCATTGTCCAATAATCCGTTTTTTGATTGTATAGATTATCGAACTGTTTTCCTGTATAATATACTTCATAACCAGCCGACCACTTTTCTTCAATTTCATAGAACAGAACAAAACCTGCATTATGCTTTGGTGTTAAGGGTTTTTGGTCATTAATATTATCGTATTGTAATTCCGTATTAACAAATGCGTAGTTTAAATAGAGTTTAAAGTCATCGTATGTTAGCTTAATATTGGTTTCAAAACCAGAACTTAACATATTGCCATCAGCACTTTCAAAATAAGCCATATCCGTGGTGGCATCTTCTCGTAAAACCAATGCGTTTTTAAGTTGAGTAAGAAAGAATAACTGGTTAATAGAGAATGTCATTTCATCGCCTAAAGCAGTTTTATAGTTAATGTCGAAATTACCACCTATAGAAGTTTCAGCATCTACTTGGTCGGTTGATAATGGCTGTATGCCTCGGTAATATAGTTTCTCAGCATCTTCGGTAAAAATGGTTGGTAGTTTGTAACCCATTGCACCACCAATACGAGAGCTAAGTTTGTTATTTGCTTTAAAAAGTAAAGAGAAGCGAGGTAATACAAACGTTCCATAATCGGTATTGTAATCTGTTCTTAACCCTGCTTCCAATATCCACTTTTCATTTATATCGGTGGTATTTTGTATAAATCCACCAATTGTATTGTGCGTGTAATCTCTTACAGGAAGGGAGTCTGTATTTTCCTCTGTAAATTGTTCCAAGTAATGATTCAATCCCAATTGCCATTCGGATTTTTCGTTTCTATGTAAATTGTACGATGCTTCTGAGAAACTAGAAACTTGGTTTCCGTTAAACTGATAGTCAGGAATTGTCAACTTCCTATCGAAATAGGATATGCTGTTTTTGAAGTCAATGGTTCTGTTCTCTTTTGTATTTCTAAAATTCAATTGCGTAGCATAACGCTCCGATTTGTTTTCCTCAGTGAATACATGTTCTGCGCTTGTGTTTCCCTTAATTACTTCCATATCTCCACCTGTTCTGTCATCAATGGTGGTATTTAAACCTACACTAAGTTCAGTATTGGGATTGATGTAATAGTAAAATCTTGGGTTAAGGCTAAAAGTCTGAGCATCTGGCATATTCGAGAAACCATCATCGTCAGGGTCATAAGCTATTTGATTTGTAGCCGAACCATAAATCGAAAGACCTACTTTACCATATTTCTGAGCATAGAATATATTACCTGTAGTCCCTAAAGCACTTGTTTGGTTTAGCATGATGTCGAGTTTTGGCTCATCATTCGGTTTAATGGTAACAAGGTTTACCAAACCTGCAATAGCTCCACCGCCATATAATGTTGAATTACTTCCTTTAATCAGTTCTACTTGTTTTAAATCGAGCGGTGGTATTTGCATAATGGAGAGTCCACCTGCAAAGCCTCCATAAAGAGGCATACCATCTTTTAATATTTGAGTGTAACGACCATCCAAACCTTGAATGCGGATACTCATATTTCCAGAACTAAGTGATGTTTGTTGCATTTGCACCCCTGTAGTTTCTCTTAATAGCATTCCGATATTAGAAGAATTCATGGCTGCTTTTTCGCCTAATTCTTCGCCTGTAATGGCTTCGATTCGTGTTGGAATATCTTGTATGGTTCGTGAAGACCTTGTTGATGTAATTACTACTTCTTCCAGTTCTTCACCTTCTTCCAATTCAACTTCAATGGTTTTGTTATTGTCATCAGGAAACGACAATTCAATTTCCTTTTCTTCATAGCCAATAAAAGAAATAACAAATTCTATTTCACCATCAGGTAGATTTTCAAGTTTGGCAATCCCCTCTGTATTGGTAATTGTTCCGTTGGTTGTTCCTTCAACTACAACACTTGCACCAATCAGAGATTCGCCCGATTCTTCTTTTACTTCAAAACTAATGGTGTTTTGCGCTAATATTATTCCAGATGTAAACAGGAAAAGTAAGCTTGAGATTATATGCTTCATAGTATATAGATTTACAAATTTATACTACAAAACTACCGTGAAAACTCATGCAACAGTATTGCAAAGTTATCCTTAACAATTAGGGCAAGTTCCTTTTATTACAAAATTTGCGTTTTCAAAAGAAAATCCTTGGGGTAAATCTACTTTGGGAATTGGCATATTTTTCAAGCAGTGAGTTTGACCACATTTAGTACAAAGAAAATGGTAATGTAAATCATTTAATGAGCAAGTGCAATCGTCATCACAGAGGGCATATTTAACCGCACCAGAACCATCATCAACACTATGGATTAGTAAATTGTCCTGAAATGTTTTTAAAGTGCGGAATATTGTTGAACGCTCAACGTTTTCAAATTGTTGTTCAATCTCATAAAGACTTAAAGCCTTTTTGTTTTTATCCAAAACCTCATAAACCAACTCACGCATGGCAGTTGGCTTTATGTTTTTTTGTTTTAGTTTTTTGTCTATTTCGACTTTCATAAATGCAAATGTACAACGATTATACGAATGGTGCGTGGGCAAAGAACAGCTCTTTTGTAAACTTTGGACTGCAGGGCTGGCTTGCAGCGGTTTGCAAATGTGCTGTTTGTGCGGTGGGGTTTCTTTTTCTTTGTGCGGGGGCAGAAAAAAACAAAATAAATTCCCATCAAGTTAGCACCTACTTATCTTCAAAGAGCCTAGTATTATTTTCTTGTCTGTTTATTCAAAGAGTCAAAATATCAAAGCTTAAATTTCGCTCTGATACACTTGCATACAACGGTGAGTATATGGCAAGTAGGCGATTGCGGGTTTCAAACCTATCAAACCGAGATAAAGTTGGAGCGTGCTACAACCCTTGAATTTACTGCCATCTCGCCTATTTGCTATATACATTGTTGTGCTTAGTACTTATTCAATTAAATCTAATGCTTTTAATACTCTTTTTGAATAATCTGTCCTTAATTTTCCTGCTAATAATTCATCCGAATTTTCTACATTTAATGCAAAGAAATATGTTTTTGTATCTTTCTCAACATAGCCAATTAGCCATCCAAGTCCATTATCATTTTGTATTGGTCCAGTTCCAGTTTTTGCATATAAAACATAATTATCTCGTTTTTCGAAGGTCATCCCTTTTTTAATTGTTATTAAGGTCTTGTCCGATAAACCGAATTTATTCACATACAATCCTTTGATAAAATCAATCTGTTCAATTGCTGATTTTCGAATATTAAAAGTCAATCCAAAATAGTGGATTCGCTCCACTTTAAAACCTTTCTGATAATCCATGGTATTCAGATACTTCTCAATCATATCAGGTGTCATTTGTTTCAACAATTCGAAATAGTACCAATTAACCGAGTATCTTAGAGCCGACACAATAGTTTGGTCTTGTGCGAATCCTGTCGGCCAAAACTCTTTTTTTGGATATTTGATACTGTCCCATTTTACAATATCAGTATCATTTGCAATTAATTTTTCCTCTAATCCAATTATTGACCAGAAAATCTTTGAGGTTGAATGAACAGCAAATTTTTGTTTAGCTCTATCTGGGTTATAAATCTCGTAATTATCATCTTGCAAGTCATATAGCACAAAAGTACCTTTATTTCCATCAAATATCGAATCAAGTTTTAATTCTGAAAACTCAATATTTTCTTGACTGTAAATCAATGTCGAAATTGTCAATAGTCCAAATAGCAATATTTTTCTAATCATATTGTTTAGTTTTTTATGGGGCAGATTCCTGTATTAAGCACAACTAATAAGGATTTTATCCTTACCAGGAGCAAGATAATAAAAATAACAAAGCGTTAATTATAAAATAAAAATTATAGAATATGCTTAGTTGTTATTAAGGATAAAATAAAGTTGAACGATGGCGGCTATAACTATGGGTAATTCATTCCTGCAACTAGCTGTAACCAGGAGACTCTTTTGTGGATTTTTTATGGTTACCTTGTTTTTCATGTTACTACCTATTAAAAATGATCAATTTAACTAATCGATAAAGCATAACATTTCCATCATGCCTTTAATCAAAAGCATTTGAAGTAAATTCAAAATGCAAAGAACGTTGTACCTATACTGTCATTCTAGTTGACTAACTCTTTTTATTTGAACCATAATACCTTGTTTACAAATTGGACATATTGATGGATCTTTACCTGTTATCTCTCTTAGTATTTCATAGGTACTCAAGCCTTCTAATCGTGATAAATACATCACTTTTCCAACTAATGAGATGACCTGTTCTCGTTTTCCATGAATATGTACTATTGATAATATCCCAATATATCTGATCTTAAAAAATCCTTTGGGTAGCACGTGCTGTATAAAACGTCGTACAAATTCTACTGTACTTAACAACATAACCTTTCGGGTTCCACTTCGATAATCCTTATAATTAAAGCTTACGGTTTTATCCTTTAATGTCAATAATCTGTTGTTTGATATTGCAACACGGTGTGTGTATCTTCCTAAATATTTTAATACACTATTGATTCCTCCAAAAGCTTTTTTGCTATATACATTCCAACTCTTTTCATAAAGCTTTTCTTTTATAATCTTAAAACCTTCATAGTTGGATGGTAGATTCAGCTCCTCATTATCCAATAAGCTTTTGAGTTTCTTTATTAAAATTCCTCTGAACATAGCGGATAGTGCTTTTATGGGAACAAAGAATTTTCTTCTGGAGGCAATCCATTCTGCTCCATCACTACTTAATCCTCCTGCGGGGACTAACATATGAATATGAGGATGGTAAGTTAATGCTTGGCCCCAGGTATGCAATATGCATAATGCGCCAACATCTGCGCCTAAAAAATCAGGATTCCTTCCTGCATTTTGTAAGGCTTCTGATGCTGATTGAAAAAGTATATCATAACACTCCTTCTGATTGATATAAAACAATGGATGCAAAGTATCTGGAATGGTGAAAACGATATGAAAATATCGACCCGGAACCAGTCGACTCTGCAACTGATCTACCCACTGTTGCTGTTTTAAATACTGGCATTTGGGGCAATGTCGATTTCGGCAAGAGTTATAGCATTGCTGTTGATAATTACAGTGATTACATTTTAGTATATACCCTCCTGCATGAGCGGTTCTACAACGTAATAGTGCATCTAATACCTTATCCTGTTCATAGGATATATTGTAGAGAGTATAAAGCTCATTATAACAGGATGCGATTACATCTGAGACTTCCAACCCGTATCTCTGATTTTGAGAAATCATAACTTTGGAGTTATAGGTTGAAGCAAATTTGGAATCTCTCCATAATACGGATGTACCAGATGTAAGTAGCCTGAGGTTGTTTTTAATGAGGCATGACCCATCAGTAATTGTAGGCGCTTCAGATTGACTCCTCGCTCCAACATATGAGTCGCAAAACAATGTCGTAAGGAATGAATAGTTACCGACTTCTGTTTAATACCTGATAGAGCTGCTGCTCGTTTTACTACATTTAAAAAACTTGCTTGTGCGTATTTTTCTCCTCTTTTTTTCCCTTCAAAAAGATATTTATCCGGTCGATAATGTTTATAGTAAAAGCGAAGTTGTTCCAGTAATTCATCAAATATAGGTATCTCTCTTACCTTTTGTCCTTTTCCGCTGACCCGTATTACCCCTCGGGATGAGTCTATATTAGAAGGCTTTAGATTTAAAACTTCATCGCGTCTCATGCCGGTAGCATAGGTTAACATTAATATTGTTCTATGCTTTAAATTGGATAAAACATGCACTAAATCTGTCGCTTCTTTTTGTGACAATACTACAGGTAGTTTCCTTTTTATCCGAGGGCGCTTAATGCGTATGGACTCCCATGCATTGCCTAAAATATCTACCTGTAAAATCTTCCAGGCACTGATCATTTGATTTACATTGACTGGAGATAATTTTTGTTCTTCCAGTATATAATAACAATAGTTTTTTACCTGGGTACGGGTTATTTGATCTGGAGTAATTTTATAATATTCAGAGATCCGGCGTATAAACCCAGTGTACGTTTTTATGGTACGTTCGCTATAGTTGCGCAAACGCATTTCTTGCTCGTATTGAGCTAATAAACTTTTTTTTCATAACCTAATTTTTTATTTATACTACTATAAGTTACGAATTCCCTGTTAGCTCCGAAAGGAGCTTTCGTTCAACTTTTCAGTATCCGTCATAGACTGTTTGATATTTCGCCTTTGTATTTCAGTTACTAAAATGCTAAAGTAGTCAATATTTTAGGGAAATTATATGATATAACGGATAAATAAATTGTGAAAACAGTAATATTTTATTGTTTTGAGTTAAACTATAAGAGTTTAAACCTGTATAGTGGCAAATAAATCCATTCTTATAGATCATTTCTTTATTGTAAAAGCATTTTAACATGGTAAATATCAATTAATTTTATTTGCGTAGCCGTTTAATAAACGTTTATAAACGTCTATAAACGTTTATTAAAACGCAAATACATTACTATTGAATAAAACACAATAATTCCTGTATAATCTTAATTACAAGGTAATTGTGGTAAATTGCAAAGCCAACTAAAAATTACTCGTATTTGTTTTGATGCCTATCGTAGCACTATAATCAATACTTTATGTTTGTACCAGGTTTTACACAGCATTGATACAGCTTCGATACAAGCCCGCCATTCTTCACCATTTCAATGCACGTTTTATGCATGCTCTTCGCACCCTTAGGGCAATAAAGTTGTGTAGCGGCTGTGTAGCGCATGTGGAGAATTGCGAACGCGTTCCGAACAAAGGGCGTAGCAGGGGCAAAGAAAGTGCGAAGACGGTGCGAAGAGATGCGAACAAGTTGCGAAGACCATGCGAAGAAGTGCGAAGAAAAGTATCCCAAAGTGCAAAAATGGCCAAAATCGGAATCCAAAACAGGCATTTTTGATCAAAAGTGGAATCCAAAACCACCATTTTGGGCTAAAAATGGAATTATGGGGCATTATGGGGGTCAAAACGAATTATAAATTCCAATGTCAAAAATCATTATAATCTAAATATCAATCATTTACAAACACAAAAAAGTAACAGTAAAATTACTGTTATTTTTTCTTTTCCAATTTCAAGCTACTTTAGAACCAATGATTAATCAGGAAAAAGGAAAATGGAACAAGGAGTAAGGAACAAGAAACAAGGAGAAAGTAGAAAGGAACAAGGTTAAAGAAGAAAGGTTATAGTATAACAGATTTTTACTTAGTGACCAATGAAAGCCTAAACGAAGGATTTCTAAATATTTACTTATTGAAAACTAGTAGTTCAATCTCGACAGGTTCTTCCGGCATTAGCTGGTGAGCCAATAAAACAAGATGTTGTAGTCGGAAAAAGCGGTGTTGTTCGAAGACTTGAGGTACGAAAGTCAAGTTTCAGCGCTTTCGACGAAGACACCGTAGTTTTATGAGCGAATCAGGTGCAGCCGGCGGCTCTTTTGCCTACTTTTTGAGCTGTAGCAAAAAGTAGGAGCCCAGCGGCTAGAGCGAATACAAGAAACAAGAAACAAGGAGAAAGGAGAAAGGTTAAAGAAGAAAGGTTAAAGTATAACAGACACTTAATTAATGACTTATGATAGCCTAAGCGAAGGATTTATAAATATATACTTATTGAAAAATAGTAGTTCAATCTCGATTGGTTCTTCCGACTTTCAGTAACAAAACTACGGGCTGAATGCCCAACTTATTTTAGCCCCAGATATCATCTGGGGTAATATTAACCATCATGTAAATCTGCGTCCTGTAAGGACAGTTCAGTTTTTTGTTGCCCGTTCAGGGGGCTTTGATTCTATGGTATATTACCTAATGCGTCACTTCGTTTGTATTGGGCTTAAATGATTTGACCTTACAGGCCGCTACTCATTTTTCAGGAATAAACTCTTTGAGTATAAAAACCTCTCTTGAGAATTGTTGTAATACTACAGGCATAGCCCATACAGACTATGGTTATGGATACCGGTCTTTAAATTTGTGATTAAAAGACTTTAACTTTGCACTAATCACTATGCACATGGCTAATCTCCCTTTAACCATTAAATTGCTTTTAATCTATCAATTGATGATGCATTATGGCATCTTGTACCTTATATTAAAATACCTTTCTACCTGTATTATCCGGTAATCCATGTTTTTTTATACAGCTACTTACTTTTGGTTTTCTTTCTAAAATCAGCAGGAGAAATATTTACGGTTTTATGAAATACATAACTAAATGAAGATAAGTTGTTGTATCCACATTTAAAGGTAATTTCGCTAATGGAAAGATCAGTTTGTAATAGCAACTCCATGGCTTTAATAATACGAGTTAACTTTACATATTGTAAAAATGAAGTATTTAAATTATTCTGAAACAAACGCGATAAAGAGCGGGTGCTGTAACTAAATTTTTCAGCAATATAATCTAATGAAAGCGGCTGATCTATATTGCGGTGAATGTATTTTAGTATCTCACTTAAACTTTCGTTGTTTGTTGTAGGTAAGGCAATCGGTAAAGGAAGGTTGGCAGCGCTGGCAATCACATTATTTAAGGTAATTAAAAACTGAACTTTCTCCTGTTCATCATCACCAATTTCCCCTTTCCAACTTAATGTGTAGTTTATCATTTCAGCCAATAAATTTGTAACAGGATATATACCGGCATTTGTTTCAAGAGAAGGATTGGAGGTTTTTAAAAAGGTGGGAATGTAGATGTTATGTACCATTTTAGCCTTTGTTCTGAATATAATATTATGTTCCAGTCCTGCCGGTATCCATAAGAAGTGGTTGGCCGGAACAAAAAAAGATTTACGGGGCGTATTAAAAAATGCCGCACCGCCTTCCAAATAATATAATTGATGCTTATTGTGACTATGGATAGGAAAGTTTTTTTCTATCCCCTCATGAGCCACATAAAATAAGTCCTTATTGGTATTTACCTTTCTTAAAAAGCTGGTTTTTGACATTGATCCATTTATTTAGTACTACTGTGATTATTCTTATTCTGTTGCAGAGCTGCTTCAAGCTTTAATTATTACAAAATTGCTGGTGCGAGTTTGTAACCGCTGGTGGGAGTTTGCAACTCGTACCTCGTATCACAATATTCTACCACTATTTACAGTTGTCTTTCAGCATTCAGTCTATGCTCTCTGCACACTACTCTCTTCACTTTGCTCAAATACTTTGAAACCTTTCTCCCTTCTCCCTGTTCTTTTTTTGGCTCACCAGCTGATGCCGGAATAACCACTCGAGATTGAAAGTTAATTTCTAAAAGGATTATTGGTATGCATCATCAGAACGCTGGTGCAAGTTTGTAACTTGTACCTTATATTACAATATTCTTCCACTATTTATCGTTGTCTTTCAGCATCCAGAGCTATGCTCTTTGCACACATCTCTCTGCTCTCTGCACACTACTCTCTGCACTTTGCTCAAATACTTTGCAACCTTTCTCCCTTCTGCCAGTTCCTTTTTTCCCGTTCCTTTCTCCCTTCTCCCTGTTCTTTTTTTGGCTCACCAGCTGATGCCGGAATAACCACTCGAGATTGAAAGTTAATTTCTAAAAGGATTATTGGTATGCATCATTAGAACGCTGGTGCAAGTTTGTAACTTGTACCTTATATTACAATATTCTACCTCCAATGTATTTAGCCAATCAACATCCAGAACTATGCTCTTTGCGCTAAGCTCTTTGCTTAAATGCCTTTCTCCCTGCTACTTGTTCCCTGCTACTTTCTCCTTGGTACTTGTTCCTTTCTCCCTGTTCCCTGTTCCAGAGAGAAATTATGGCCTAAATTACAAAAACATTGTCTTTATTTCTAAAAGAAGACTACTTTAAAAGTAAGATCTTTGCAATCAAAATTTTTTTGTGAGTAAATAGAGAATCCTTAATACGTGTTTAAGGAAGTGATAATAGGAAAAATTTATACTGAATGAAGAACATTATTTTTACGCTCTTCTTTTGTTTTGGTTTTAGTTTGTTGTATGCCCAGAAGAATGGTCTGGATAGTATTTCAATAAATATACAGCAAGCCTGGGAAAGATCTGATGCTTTTAGTAAGGAAATAAAGCAGGCCAATATTCATCAACAAATTGGTAAGACAAATATTTTAGATGCAAAACGAAAGTGGGCACCCACAATTGAAGCCGAAGCCAGGTTTGGAAAGCTAACGAACATACCCATTTTTGTAGATGGATTAACAGAAGATCCGGAATACATTCCATTGGCCAACCATAATAGCTATGGAGCAGGGGTGCATGCCAATTTTAATATTTACGATGGAGGTAAGGTTAAAAACGAAGTAAAAACTGCACAAAACAGATCGCTTTTACTACAGTATGTTAGTGAGGCTACCTATTCGCAAGTACATTATAAGGTAGCCGAGTATTATCTTGATATATTACGCTCTAAGGAATTTGTAAAAATTATTGAAAAAAATATTGCTCGTAACAATGAACGTTTGGAGCAGGTTACTGATTTATATGAGCATGGAGTAGTTTTAAAAAGTGACTTGTTAAGAGCACAGCTTCAGTTGTCGCAGCAAAAAATCAATCTGCACTCCATGAAGAACAATATTGAAATTGCATCTCAAAACCTGAATATGTTATTGGGTTATGAAGATGATCAACCTTTAAAGTTATCTGATAGTATTGGAATTGAGTTATCAGAATTAGATAAAATATATACTGATTATGTGGTATTAGCAATGCAACAATCGCCATTGAAAAAGATGGCAGAAACAGAGATCACCTTATCAGAATTACATGAAAAGGACGTTCATGCCGAAAAACTACCCAAAATATCAATGTTTGGCGAGTATAATTATTCATATCCGCAAAACAGGTGGTATCCTTATGCACCAGCGGGCTATATGTTGGGTATGGCAGGCGTTCGGATGTCGTATAATATTTCATCCTTGTATTTGAATAAGCATAAAGCTTCAGCTGCAAAGCTTGATATTCAGCAACAAATTGTAGCCAAAGAAAATACCGAAGAAGTATTAAGGAATCGTATCAAAACAGCGTATAAACGATTTTTAGAAGATAAAGAAAACATTGAAGTAGGATTAATAAATATTGAGCAAGCTCAGGAAAATTACAGAATAGTAGATCAAACCTACTTTAATCAGTTGGCTTTATTAACCGATTTGTTAGAAGCAGATGCTCAGCTATTACAAGCGCAATTTGATTTGGTGAATAATTATGTTTCAGCCAGATTACATTATTATCAATTATTAAAAATAACAGGGCAATTATAATGAGCGATAAATTACAAAAATATCAAAAGGCAGATCATACGGTATTAAAAATATCGTATATAACAGCAATATGTATTCTTTTGGCATTAGCTGTTTGGGGTGGAGTAAAGGTATATGATTTCTGTATTTACGAAGAAACAAATGATGCACAGGTAAAGGAATATATTAACCCAATTTTAACACGAACCAGTGGATTTGTTCAGGAGATCAGATATACAGATCATGAGCATGTTTCAATGGGAGATACTCTGGTTGTTTTGGATAAAAATGAAGCTACAGTGCGTTTGCATGAGGTTCAGGCCGAAATAGCAGCAGCCGAAGCTCAAATTAAAGTGTTACAAAATGCCATAAAAATAGCTTTGAGTAATACCAATATTTATAAAGCCAGGATTAATGCAGCCAAAGCCCATTTGTGGAAACAGCAGCAGGACTTTGACAGATATGCGAAGTTATTGGAGAGAGAGGCTGTAACTCAACAACAATTTGAGAATGTTAAAACACAACTGGATATAGCTCAGTCTGATTATGAAGCTATGCTTAGTACTGTGGTTAATTCAAAAGATAAAATAGCCGATGAAGAAGCAAAACTGTCTGTAGCAGAGGCTAACCTGGAGCAAAAAAAGGCCTTACTCGAAAAAGTAAAATTGAATTTAGAGTATACCGTAATTCTTGCTCCGTCCGATGGTTATATGGGTAATAAATCCATTCAGCCAGGACAATATGTACAAACCGGACAGGTAATTGGTTTTATGGTAGATAAAAAACAAGGGAAATGGATTGTAGCAAATTTTCAGGAAACTCAAATTGCAGATATGCACGAAGGGCAAAAAGCAAAAATATTAGTGGATGCATTTCCTGATGAAACTTTTGAAGGTGTTATCTCTTCTTTTTCTCCCGCTACAGGCTCTGAATTTTCTTTGTTACCAACCGATAATGCCACCGGAAATTATGTAAAGGTTGTACAGCGTTTTCCCGTAAAAATAGAGTTTACAGATCAAAGTAATACCATGATTAAAAAGCTAAAAGCCGGGATGAATGCTGAAGTTTCTGTATTAAAAGATTAATGAATGACAAGTAGTAATATACAAATATTTAAAAGCTGGGTTCCTAACTGGTTGATTTTTGTTGCTCTGTTTGTCTTTTTGTTGCCTATAGCTCCCGGGTTGGGATTGTATGCAGGGGGAATATCAACAGCAGCTAGTTTTTATGGAGTGGATACCATTGATATTAGTTATTCAATGGTAGTGTACTATCTTGCTATTGCAAGTTTTTTTCCATTGGAAGCCAGATTTTTTAACTTTTTCTCATCTAAACGATATCTGATAGCGTGTTTAATTCTATTTCTTACTCTTAATTATATTTTATACAGAACTCATAGTTATACTGTATTATTTGTATTACGTTTTGTAGGTGGAGCATTATCACATGGCGTGATTGGTATTGTTTTTACTTTGGTTTTTAAGCAATTTCACGAACAGAGGAGCAGGGTTTTGGGATATGCAACTATGTATTCTGCATTGTTTGGTTCAGGTGCATTGGGTTATATTATGAATGCATATGTGTTTACACATTACGGTTTTAATAGTGTCTTTTTATTTTATATTATTTCTATTATTCCGGGAGCCATTTTAATGGTTGTGATCTTACGAAACTATATTGATTTACGCAGAAATGGCAAGGTGCCTCTAAAAAATGTAGATTGGGTAAGTTTTGTTATTTACGCATCATTATTACTTTCTATAGCATATTTTTTCTTATATGGTCAATATTATCATTGGTTTTCAAGTTTGCGTATTGTATTCGTATTTAGTGCCATTGTAGTACTACTAATTACTTTTGTATTGCGACAAAAAGCGTTAAAAGAACCCTATATTGATTTGAGAGTATATAAAACCCGTAACTTCCGAATTGGAATGGCCTTGTTGGTAGTTTTTTACCTGGGTAAAGGAGATTTGAATTTGCTCAATAATTTTATGACGCATAGTGTAAACTTAGATATTTATCATTATAGTTATGTTATGCTTATAAATTGTGCCGGCATTGTTTTGGGTGCGTTATTGGGTGCAAGGTATATTTTGGCAGGTATGCGAATTCGTATCATCTGGTTAATAGGATTTGGTTCTCTACTGGCATATCATTTATTTGCTATTTCCGTACTGAGTTATCAGGCTACAATAGTTGAACTTATCATGCCATTGTTTTTATGTGGATTTGGTAATGGAATTCTGATTATATCAATAGTTATATTTTATGTAACAGCAGTTCCTCCCTCTATTGGATTTTCAGCTTCGGTAAGTGGGGTGGCTTACAGATCTTGTACTTTTGTTGGTAGTATGGCGCTAACAAGTTATATGGGGCTTCGTTTTCAAAAATTACATCATCAGAGTTTTAGTGAGGGGGTATCCAGAACTAACCTCTTAGCAATGGATCGGATTAATGGGTATACACATGCTTTATTAAATAGAGGTGCATCAGCACATGAAAGTAATGCTGGTGCTATGAAGCTGTTAGGTAAAGCCATTTCTTACCAGGAAAACCTTTTGTTTATAAAGGATTACTATTTATATATGTCTTTTTTAATTGGATTTGTTATGTTACTAATTGCAACAATACCGCACTTTACTTATCAAATTAAGAAGATTAAATCCAGAGTTATTCCAATTTAAGTTTATTGATTTATAAATCTAAAAGTGTAGATCCCAAATATACTTTGGATGTATTATTTATGATAGTAGACTATTTTAGTAGGTTAAATTTAACTTGCAGTAAATCAGTATTAAATATTTGAATTTAATATATGATTCTTATTTAATGTATTGAAATTCAATATTAAGCATATTCGACTTATTTGGTTGAGATGTTTTATCTTTGCATAATGTATTTTATTCCGAAACATCGCTAAAAAATTAAAGTATACACAAGCAAATTAACTATTCTTTTATTGAATAGATAAACAATAATTAGTTAGTGTTTGTGATATGAAATTTATTGATAATTTAAGAATTGGGAGAAGATTAAGTCTGCAGTTAGTCGTAGTTATTGTGATGATAAGTTTAGGGTTTGGTTATACACTAACAAAAACACAAACCATAAAAAGGTATCTAACAGCTATCTATAGCGAAGATTTAGCGAGTATACAATTTTTGCTTGAAGCTGACAGAGATGCATATCAATCCAGTTTAGCCATTGGTCAGTTATTGGTTTTTGATTCTTTGAATGAAGATCATGAAAAAAACACTGAAGAAAAGTATTTGTCTGATGCCAAAGAAAACCTGGATCAGGTAAAGCAACGTTTTGATAAGTTTATAGAAACTTCAAAGTATGCCAAGCATAAAGAAAATGAAGCATTATTAAAACTGTTTTATACTTCGTATGAAGAGGTGACGAAGTTGGAGAAAGAAATAGAATCTTATATTCTTTCAGATGACTTTTTAGGTGCACAAGATTTGTACTTTGGGACTTTTAGCCAACATTTTGAAGAGATGAGAGGCGCAATGGATACGTTTACAGGTATTACTCAAAAAGCCGCAGATTTATCATATGAAAATAGTATTAGTGTAAGTAATCAGATTTTATACAATTCAATTGTTATTATTCTCATAGTAATTCTTGTTGTAGTTGCAGGAGCTATAATTATTACTCGTAGTATAAGCAGGCCGTTGTACAAGGCTGTAGATGTTTTAGCTGTAGTTTCTAATGGAGATTTGAGTGTTGAATTGGAGGAATCTCTTGTTGAAAGAAAGGATGAGTTAGGCGTGTTATCCAGAAGCATTGCATCAATGTTAACTGGATTAAAGCAAGTAGTTGAAACAATTTCCAATAACTCTACACAAATTGCTTCGGCCAGTCAGCAATTAAGAACTACCGCAGAACAAATATCGCAGGCTGCCAATGAGCAAGCTGCATCAGTTGAGGAAGTATCTTCTACAATGGAAGAAATGTCATCGAATATTGCACAAAATTCAGGTAATGCACAGGAAACAAAGCAAATATCCAACGCTTCTGCAAATGGAATTCAGGGTGTGGTTGATGCCGCTAAAATAAGTCTGGATTCATTAAATGGTATATCTGAAAAGATTTCAGTAATTAATGATATTGCTATGCAAACCAATATATTAGCACTTAATGCTGCGGTTGAAGCAGCCAGAGCAGGAGAGCATGGTAGAGGTTTTGCAGTAGTTGCTTCCGAGGTTCGAAAATTAGCCGAGCGTAGTAAAGTTGCTGCAAGTGAAATAATAGCATCGAGTGATAATAGTTTACAATTAACTCAAAATGCTGGGGTGGAGTTGCAACAAATTTTACCTGATATTCATAAAACAGCTCAATTAGTAGAAGAAATTTCAACTGCCAGTCTAGAACAAAATGATGGGGCAGATCAAGTGAATACTTCTATACAGCAGTTGAATGCTATTACGCAGCAAAATGCTTCGGCATCTGAAGAATTGTCAGCCAGTGCAGATGAGTTAGCTTCACAAGCAGAAACTTTAATAAATGCAGTATCTTATTTTAAAATATAGGTGAAAACCAAAATTTGCATTTTGTGTGTCGTTTGAATTATTATAGATGTAATTCAGATGGCAATTCAAGTTAAAAAGCCCTGGAGAATTAGTTTTCTCCAGGGCTTTTCTGTTTATGAAGGATTAAGCCGTAATGGCCATTGGTTGTTCTATAAACGTTTTATCGTACCATTGTTTACATGATTTAAATGGTAAAATAAAGTTTGTTGAATAGTTTAGTATAAAGTTGATTACTCCAAAAATGGCAACAAATACTCCAATCAAAAACGCTATAATCGTAGCAATCATTAAAAAGGTCATGTTACTGCTAAACTCTTCATCATAGTCTCTTTTCCAGGGGCCTCCGTTGATGCTAACATAATGTTTGGTTGCCGATCCGGCAAAAAGTGATGTCATAATTACTCCAACTAATCCTTTTCCTTTAGATCCAAAGATGCGTAATCTCTTTTCTAAAATATAAGCCGGAACTCTACTGGCTAAATAGTAAAAAGCAATACCACAAAAATGTAATAGCATTAAGCTCGACCATAATGAACTAAAGTCTATAAATACAGCTACTACAGGAATGGCTATGGCGCATCCTAAAATCCATTTTGATCCTGCAAAATACCTTTCAGTTCTATTGTCATAGACTTCTTTGATAGCATTCATTTGTTCAGTTAGTTCCTGATTGTCAGGTTGTAGATACGTAGCGATGTACTCTAATCCGTTTCGCACATATCTGGCCTGACTTCCCTTTGTAATGGTGAGCAAATCAGAGCCATCCTCTCCAGGTACAGTGCTTAGTTTATTTTCAATGCTTTCTAAGATCTCATAAGCTCTCTGGTTTCTTTCTTCCATGGATAGGGAGTTTATAAAATCTTCAATTTCAGCATTGCTTTTAGGAGTAAGGTTTAATTTTTCTTTGACATTCGTAAATATTACAAGAGGGAAAAGAGCAAATAATCCAAGCATAAATGTACTGGCAATGATAATTGAAAACCAATCTGTACTTTTTTCTTTTGCTGGCTTCACCGGTTTTGTTGTTGTGGATGCATTGTCAGTGGACTGATCCTTAGTGATGGTTTCTTCCGTAGTTTTAGGGTTTGTAATTGGCGCTATTGCTTTCTGAGCAACTAAACTTATATTAACGCAAATATTGATACAAAAAAGTACCAAAGTGATGACAAGAATAATTTTCTTCTTCATAATTAGTTAAATCTAGTTTGTTATTTTTTACAATTGACTAAATGATGTTTGAATAATTAATGTTATCGATCGATGATTCAAAAATGTAGTCAATAGATTGAATTACAAACTTTTTGTTGTCTGAATTGATCAATTCGGACATCTTTAAAAGACTAAGAAGAATTTATTATTCGGCTAAAACACTTGTGCTTTCTTGTTTTCTGAAGTTTGAAGGAGTGATTCCCTTTTCATTGACAAAAGCAGTATAAAAAGAGGATCTGGATTTAAATCCGGTTTCCTGAGCTATCCCTTCAATTGTTAAATAATCCAATTTTGGATCTTTTAATAGACGTGAGGCTTCCTCAATTCTATATTGATTAATATATAGGTTGAATGTTTTTCCTGATTTTTCATTAATAACTTCAGATAAAGTTGAGCGGTTTGTATCAAGTTTTTTTGCTAATAAATTAAGGGATATATTATACTCAAGATAGATTTTATCTTGTTTGATTAGCTTTTCCAAAGCATCCCAAATTTTTAATTTTTCTGAACTAAGCTGTTTAATTTTGGGTTTTACGGCTTTGCGGGAATTAGCAGTAATAGTGGATTTTTCAGTTTTATGATTTCGTTTTAAATAAATGCCTGTTATAATTATAATGAATAAAATTAAGCCAATAGAAATTGAAAGATATTTGTGTTTAAAGAAATTTAAAGATTTTGCCAATTCACTAATTTTCTTGTTCTTGTTTTTTACATCATATTCAATTTGCATTTTACTCAATTCTGTTCTCCACTTATTCTTTTGCAAAGAATCTTCAATGGCATAATATTGTTTAAGATATTTGCTGCTTAGGTCGTATTGGGCTAGTTGTTCATAGGCAGATGCCAGGCCTTTATAGCTATCTTCAATAAAAGGCAGATAGTTTGATTTTAGTGCATATGGCAGTGCCTTTTGATAATAGAAAAGTCCGGAATCAACCCGTTGGTAGTTCATATGAAATTTGGCCAGTCCTATAAGTGCATCTGCCAAACCTAAGGAACCATTTGACTTCAACTGCATTTCGTATGCTTTATGAACCCAATATGAAGTACTGTCTTGTTTGTTTAGAGAGGCATAGTAATGACTATAATTTAGGGCGGTAAATCCAGCTCCCTCATACTGCATGTTTTTTCGAAACAGATAAAAAGCTGAATCATATAATTCGGTAATTGGAACGGTTGAATTGATGTAATTAGATTGTCTTAATAAATTGGCAAAACCATGGTAGCAATAGGCTTTATCAAAGTCCGAAAACTGATTTCTTACAGTTGTAATATTCTCAAGAAACAGGTTGATGGCAATTAAGGTATCACCAGCTTCTATACCTAATTCAGCCATATTTAGTGCTAATATTACTTTTGCATTAGGTTTAGTTTCTTGTGATAAGGCTATTACATAATGTTTATGAGCCTTTATCCAATTGCCTTGGTCTTTATAACAAATTGCCAGGAGTGAATTTGCTAAAGAATAAGGCTTGTGGTTATAATCTTGATAAATGGAATCTGATTTTAACGCGAGATTTATAGCCTTGTCAATGTCTCTTTTGTTGAATGATGCTTTCGCCTTTTTATATACCTCAGCCCAATACAAATGGTAGGTTTCAGTATTTTTTGATTGACAGCAATACGGTATTGAAAACCATAATATTAAGATTATTGCTAAGCCATATTTGTGCATTTTAATTTTCATAGATACGGGGAGTTTAATTAACTGCGTTATATTTTGGTGTGTTGAGTTAACTAAATATATGGCGGTATAAATATTTAAACAAAAATATAAAAAGTACGAACTTATAAAAATATTAATTTCAAATATAGAGTATTGATTTATAGTTTACTAACAAGAGTTTGGATTTGGCATATCTTAGGCTTAATAATTATTAACTTTTTTGCTTTATTAAATCACCTGTCGTTTTAAACACTATTGAGTAATTTTACTTCTGTAAATAATAAAAGATGCAAGCGTAAAATGGAGTTAAAATACGGAGTTATAGGTACTGGTGCTATTGGTGGTTTTTATGGTGGTTTTTTGGCTAAGTCAGGAAAAGATGTGAATTTTCTTTTTAATTCTGATTTTCAGCATGTAAAAGAAAATGGACTAAAAATAGATTCTACAAATGGCAATTTCCATTTAAAGCAGGTAAATGCATTCAGTAAATCTGATGATATGCCTAAATGCGACGTTGTTTTTGTGTGCTTAAAAACAACTACAAATCATATCCTAAAGAATTTACTTCCCTCTGTTCTGCATAAAGATTCTGTTATTATCATGATTCAAAATGGTTTGGGTATCGAAAAAAAACTTGCAAAGGAATTTCCCGACACATCAATAGCAGGAGGATTAGCATTTGTTGCTTCTTCTAAAATAGGGAAGGGACATATTGCGCATTATGATTATGGAGCATTGACGCTAGGTTTTTATCAGAAAGCCAATGATGAGGTTTTAAATCAGGTTAGCATTGATTTAAATAATGCAGGAGTTGAATGTACTTGTGTAGATGATTTAAATCTGGCTAGGTGGAAAAAATTACTCTGGAATATTCCTTTTAATGGGGTGTGCGTTGTGTTAAATGCTAAAACAAAAGAGTTGGTGAGTAATAAAGAGTCTCGTAAGCTGGTCAGAGATTTGATGAACGAGGTAATTGAAGCTGCAAAATATTGTGGGGCTCCACTGGAAACCAATGCTGTTGATGAGATGATTGAATCAACATTAAAAATGAAACCCTATGCTCCGAGTATGAAACTCGATTATGACTTTATGCGTCCTATGGAAATTGAAGCTATTTATTCTAATCCGGTTCAGGAGGCTAAAGAAGCAGGGTACGATATGAAAGTTACCTCGACAATCGAAAAACAATTGTACTTTATTCAGGATACTTATAAGTGATATTTAAATTAAATAACAAAAGGAGCAACTTGGGCTCCTTTTATAGTGAATCGAACAGAGCGCTTATTCTTTCGTTTAATAATATTCATAAATTCTATCGCAAATTACAAAGATTGAGTCGTTAATAGTAATGTTTGCATTAGTCCAGTTTTTCATATGGTCGTAAGCTGTGTAATCTACTTTTACAACCATAGAAGCTTCATTTAACCCATAGGAAGAACGAGATAAATTGTAAAATCCATGTTCGTTATATGAAGATTCCATTGTCATTAATAAGGAGTCTTTTTGATTAAACACATATTCTTTTGTAATTCTATGTTTTTTATCTCTAGTGCAAGTATATATTCTTTTAAGGTTTTCTTCATCGTCGAAATATTTTAATTTGTGCCAATTGCCTAACGAATCATTTACAAATTTGAGGGTTCTTTTGATGCTGTCTACAGGATAATTGAGTATTTGAGTTTGTGGGAAACCTGACTCATCAAAGGTGTATGTATCGTAGCGCCAGAGCGTATCATTTTTGTAATAAAAGGCTTTAGAAATTTTGGTGTTATCATTTTCTACAACCCATTTACCGAGTAAATCATCGCCATTACTGTAAGTGTTTTGAGTAAGTATTCCATTTTCATTAAATGTAGCCACAAAATCATTCGACCATTGTAAACTGTCTCTTTCATGTGATGTAATCACGGGGCCTTTTGTTATACCATTGTCTGTTTTTATAGCCCAATAGTTAATTTCTTCAACTGATTTTAATCGACCATTTAGTGCTTCATTAAAAACAAGGTAAGGAGTGTAATCACCTAAAATAGTTTGGGGAGGTAGTTCTGGTGTTGGTGTTTTGCAGGAAAAAAGAATTCCGCTGAGAATTACTAACGTTAAATACCAAAAGTTTTTCATAATAGTAGGTGTTTAATAAATACTATTATTAAAGTTACAACGTATATTTTTATAGTTCAATGGATAATAATTTATTATTAACGGTCAATTGTTATATTTGCGACAGAAAATTATGAATATGGAAAATATGAAACAGAAAATGTATCCCAGTGTTGGTCAAAGCTGGGGTATTGTAGGAATTGCAATTTTAGCTCAGGTGATACTGGCTCCGGTTTATACAGGCGTAATATCTACGATGGGTAAAGATTTAGCATTATTGGTATATTATATATTAACTATTGGTGGTGCTTTTGCATATGCGCATTATATCCGTAAAAAAGAAACCGGGGTAGATAATTATCCAGTTTCAAAAGGATCTGCCAAATTAATTTTATTGGTATCCATATTTACAATAGCTCTAGCTTTAGGAGTAACAACTCCGATAGCAAGTCTTATTCCTATGCCTGATTTTTTCAGAGAGGCTTTTGAACAAATGATGGGAGAAAAAAGTATTTTCTCATTTGCAACAATTGCTATAGCAGCTCCAATTTTAGAAGAATTAATTTTTAGAGGTGTGATATTGGATGGCTTGTTGAAAAAATACACTCCACAAAAAGCTATTTTTATTTCAAGCTTTTTATTTGCATTTCTTCATTTAAATCCATGGCAGTTTGTTGCAGCAATGGCAATTGGCGCATTTTCTGGGTATATATATTATAAAACGAAAAACTTGTTGTTTTGTATTATTATTCATTTTGTCAATAACGGATTTGCCTTTTTATTATCGATGATGGAAGGGGCAGAAGAACAAATAGATATGTCTTTGGCAGAGGCATACGGAGGTGTTACAAATGCAATTCTTGTTATTGGGGGTTGTATTATTGTTGGTTTAGTGTGTTTGGGTTTTATCAAAAGAGAGCTTAGTTCGTCAATAAAAAACGAAGAAAAAGAGTTGAGTGAAATTTTATGAAAAAAATATGGTTATTTGAGGTGTTTATAATCAGTTAGTTGATCTTTTATTGAGGTTTGTTTTTAAAAGAAATATCAAAATATATTTGGTAGTGGCAAATAAACCTCCTATATTTGCAACCGCAAAAAAGAAAACAACTATTGTTTAAGATATATTGCGGGGTGGAGCAGTTGGTAGCTCGTTGGGCTCATAACCCAAAGGTCGTCAGTTCGAGTCTGGCCCCCGCTACTACACCAAAAGAAAAGTTCTTTTGGTTTTAAAAAGAAAACATTTTGTGCAATAGCGCAGTTAAAGATATACTGCGGGGTGGAGCAGTTGGTAGCTCGTTGGGCTCATAACCCAAAGGCCGTCAGTTCGAGTCTGGCCCCCGCTACTAGTAAAGGTTGATAATTTATAATTATCAACCTTTTTTTATTTCTAAAAAATTAGAACTGGCATAAAACGAACTCAAAACAAATGTTTTAATAAGATCTTGTTCGTTAAAGAATTTTTACTTTCAAAAAATCATGTTGTCAGGTTGAAAAATATGATCGTATGAAACAGCTTTGTAATTTGTTAAAATTTGGTTTAATCAATCTATTGATTTCACTCATTCTTTTTAGTTGTAAAAGTAACTCTAATACAGGAAAGTGGGAGAGTAAGGTAACTCAGAGTTTGATAAAGTACTGTATTACAGATCCGGAATGTCCATTAAAAGATTATAATGATGAAGTGATGACAATTGTTTATTTGGAAAATTTACCTTTAAAAAAGTTGGGGCAAAATTCAGTAAAAGAGGATGTAGGTTGGTTGTTAGAACAAGGTTATCGTGTAATAGAGCTGGATTATGAGCATAATAAAAATGCAATATCGCCACTAGTTAATAAGGATATAATTGCTATTAACGATTCTCTGGCTTCTGGAGTATTTTGTGGATTGACCAATTCTTCAAGATATAGATCGTATATTTTATTTGAAGGTTATAGGATAAAAAGAGATGTTCCTTACTTTAAGGATAATCCTAAGGTGTATAACTGGCCTAAAGAATATATAGAAGGAGATAGTTTATATATGGATATTATATATCCCGCAAATCCAGCTGAAGAAGTACCGGTTGTTTTGTCTTTTTCTTACTCGAATAGTTATGCAACCTATGATTCAGATAAAGGGAAACTTATTGATTTAAATAAAAATCAAAGATTAAATTTGGGAAATACCTTAGCCGGATTTAATGATTCTTTTCTAGAAGGTGCTCCTGCTCAAGGCATAGCATGGGCAATTGCAGATCATCCTAAATATTGCTCGTGGGGCAAGGGAAAACCAGTTGATGGACCCAATGATGCATATAAGTCTTATCAGGTTAATCCGGATGCTGCCCAAAAAGTAAAATCAGCGATAAGAACCTTACGTAAAGAAGGTGAAAATATTGGTCTTTCAGGTAAGATTGGAGTGTTTGGGTTTTCCAGAGGATCTGATGCTGGCTCCATGGCAATTGGTGATAAGGTTGTTCCAGAATTTGAGCAAGCCGGTTTTAATAAAGGGGTTTCAGATGAGGTGCAAGTTGCTGTATTGGGGCCAGGTGTATTTAATTTTACAAGAGTTTACCAGGGAAGTGATGATGGAGATAAAAACCTGGAAGGTCGTTGTCCCTGGGTGTGGGGAGAATTAAAGGATAATTACCAATTATGGAAAACAATGGGATCTTCTTATTTGGTGGAAAGTCCAAGTAGTGCACCAGTGTTATTTTTCTATAATAGTGATGACAGTCCCTACTATCATGATCAGGTGATGCATTTAAAAGCAAAGCTTGATTCATTGGGAGTAGAAACTTCCCTTCTTAAGGATTATGGGAAGGGACATTCAATACCACAAAAAGCCGAAGACTTAACGGTAATGTATCAATTTATGTCTTCGCATTTAGAGGCGCCGCAAATAATCAAGTAGTTAATCTTTCTTTAAAGGTGTTTTTACTACAGAGGTTTTACATTCTTTATGTTTTTGTTTTGTTTTAAACATCCGGCAGACTGGTTTTATTTTTTAACTTTGTCTACATTAAATTCTAGGAGTAATAATATTTATGGATAATTCCAAAGAGAAAAAAAATTTTATTCAAAAGATACGGAATAAGTATCGCCTGGCCATTTTTAATGAACAAACATACGAGGAGTTATGGGCCATGCGCCTGTCAAGGTTAAATGTATTTACGGTTCTTGGTACTGCAGTGGTGATATTAATCGTTTTGGTTTCTTTATTAATAGCATATACAGGTTTAAAAGAATATATACCCGGTTTTCCTGATGGAAATGAGCGTATTTTGATGGTTCGTAATGTGAATAGAGTTGATTCTTTAATTCAGGAAATTGAAAAACGGGATGAGTTTTTTAAATCTATTAAAGCTGTAGTTCAGGGAGAAGTTCCACCTTATGATGAGGTTGAATCAGACTCCAATAAAAACAGAAATCTTGCTCCGGTTTCTTTCAATAAGAGTGAAGCCGATGAAGCATTTCGAGAAAAAGTAGAGAAAGAAGAAAAATATAATCTTTCAGTATTAGCTGCAAATGATAAAATTCCAGAATTAAGTCAGGTGTACTTCTATACGCCTTTAAAAGGTTTTGTTGTTAAGAAGTATATAGAAGGAGAAAATCACTTTGGTGTTGATATCGTTTCAAAACCAGGAGAAACTGTGTTGTCAATAATGAGTGGAACAGTTATTTTCTCAGGTTGGACCGTTGAGACCGGCTATGTATTAATGATTCAACATGGAAACGATATTATTTCTGCATATAAGCATAATTCAAAATTATTGAAGAAGGCAGGAGATAAAGTTCAGGCAGGAGAAGCTATTGCCAATGTTGGTAATTCTGGAGAGTTAACAACTGGTCCTCATTTACATTTTGAATTATGGTATCAGGGCAAAGCAGTTGATCCTGAAGAATACATCTTATTTGAATAACTTTTTTACCAGGACAATATGAAGAAACGGGTAGCAGTGCTGGGATCAACAGGATCCATAGGAACACAAACCCTGGAAGTGATTTCCAAAAATCCAGATAAATTTGAAGTTGAAGTATTAACCGCCAATAATAGTATTGGCAGGTTGGTTGAGCAATGCCGACAATTCCAGCCTAATGTAGTGGTTATAGCCAACAAAAATAAATATACCCAATTAAAAGAGGCGCTGGAAGATTTACCTATTAAAGTATATGCAGGAAGCGAGGCTATTGCTCAGGTTGTAGAAATGAGTACTGTTGATATAGTGCTCACTGCAATGGTTGGTTTTGCAGGTTTGTTACCTACAATAAATGCCATTAAGGCTAAAAAGCCAATTGCATTGGCCAATAAGGAAACTTTAGTGGTTGCTGGTGATATAATTACTGAACTAGCTGCACAAAATAATGTTCCCATATTACCTGTCGATTCTGAACATTCTGCCATATTTCAATGTTTGGTAGGAGAGTTTCATAATCCAATAGAAAAAATATACTTAACCGCATCAGGTGGTCCTTTCAGAGGAAAAAATAAAGATTTTCTGGAATCAGTAACTCCCGAGCAGGCTTTGAATCATCCCAACTGGGATATGGGTAATAAAATAACCATTGATTCAGCCAGTTTAATGAATAAAGGACTTGAGGTTATTGAGGCACATTGGTTATTTGGACTTGAAGCTGAACAAATAGATGTAATTGTTCATCCTCAGAGTATTATTCATAGTCTGGTTCAGTTTAAGGATAACTCTATGAAAGCACAAATGGGGTTGCCGGATATGCGTTTACCAATTCAATATGCACTAACCTATCCGGCACGTACAGAGTCAGATTTTGAGCGTTTTAATTTTATGGATTATCCAAGTCTGACTTTTGAAAAGCCAGATTTAGAATCATTTCGTAATCTGGATATTGCTTTTAAAGCAATGAAAAAAGGAGGAAATATGCCATGTATTATTAATGCAGCTAACGAAGTTGTTGTTGAGGCTTTTCTTCAAAATAAAATAGGCTTTTTAAAGATGAGTGATGTGATTGAAGAAACAATGGTTAAAGCTAGTTTTATACAAAAACCTAGTTTCGAAAATTATCTGGATTCAGATAAAGAGGCTCGTCGAATTGCTCAATCAATAATCGGTTATTAATCGATGATCTTTTAAAGTAAATTGAATTGATTTATTGCACATTATAGAATTGGGATTTGGGTAGTTGTGTAATCTTATTTAGATTATATAAAACTAGGGTAAGATTAAAAAAAGGATATATTTGTAGCTTAATTTTTGAATTTGAAATAAATGGAATTTTTAATAAAGGCGGGACAGTTAATTTTAAGTCTTTCAATATTAGTGATCTTGCATGAGTTTGGTCACTTCTTTTTTGCAAAATTATTTAAAACCAGAGTTGAAAAGTTTTATTTATTTTTTGACCCATGGTTTTCTCTTTTAAAATTTAAAAAAGGGGATACAGAATATGGTGTAGGTTGGTTACCACTTGGTGGATATGTGAAAATATCAGGAATGATTGATGAGTCGATGGATAAAGAGGCGCTTAAAGAAGAACCAAAACCATATGAATTCAGAGCAAAACCTGCATATCAACGATTATTAATTATGATTGGTGGAGTGCTTGTTAATTTCATATTAGCATTCTTCATCTTTTGGATGATTCTTTTTAAATGGGGAGAAGGATATATAGATGTTAAAGATGCAACTTATGGATTGGCTTATCACCCAATAGCTCATGAAATAGGTCTTCAGGATGGAGATATTGTTACAGCCGTTGACTCTTTTAAGGTTCAAACGTCCTCAGATATTCAATCTTTTATTTTATTGGAGGGAGCAAAAGAGCTTACAGTTCAAAGAAAAGATTCAACTTTTAAGTTGACTATACCTGCTGATTTTTCTGAGAAATTTCTTGAAAATGAGGTTAAAGCTCTGGCGGTAGAAAGAATATTCTCAGTAGTTGATTCTGTGTTTGAAGATACAGAAGCTGCAAAAGCCGGAATTAAAAAAGGAGATGTTATTCTTAAAATTAATGGTAAGGAAGCTGATTATGCTAGAACGGCAACAAGCTTGTTTCAGGAAAATGCTGGAAAACGTGTTGTCATTGAACTTGTTCGTGATGAGCAAAATTTATCTTTAAGTTGTAATGTATCAGATAAAGGAAAAGTTGGTTTACAATGGTTGATTGATTTTGACATTACACATATAAAATATGGCTTCTGGGAAGCACTTCCTGCTGGGGTTAACAAAGGGATTGACACCTTAGTAGGATATGTAAAGCAATTTAAGTTAGTATTCACCAAAGCTGGTGTAAAGCAAATTGGTGGTTTTGGAGCAATTGGTAATTTATTTCCACCTTCATGGGATTGGCAGTCATTTTGGTCATTAACTGGTTTCTTATCTATTGTTTTGGCTTTTATGAATATACTTCCAATACCAGCTTTAGATGGTGGTCATGTATTATTCTTACTTTACGAAATAGTTTCAGGTCGTAAACCAAGTGAGAAGTTTTTGGAATATGCTCAGGTAGCAGGAATGATTTTGTTGCTAAGCCTATTGTTATTTGCAAATGGTAATGATATATTTAGATTGATAAAAAGTTATTTTTAATTGTTACATTTGATTGAATTAAAATATTAAGGTTATGTTGTCTAGTTCAGTATATATATGCGGATTCATGGGAGGTTATGAATGGATTGTTATTATATTAGTAATAGTACTTTTGTTTGGAGGACGAAAAATTCCTGAACTAATGAAAGGTTTAGGACAGGGAATGAAGGAGTTTAAGAAGGCTAAAGATGAACCTAACCAAGATAAAAAAGAAAATAAAGAAGATTCAAAGTAGTTTCTTTTAAAAAATAAATATTAGAGGGTTGATAGCAATTGAGTTATCAGCCCTTTTTTATTTTGTAGAGTTGATAAAAATTGATTTTAGTCGTAACTTAAGATATGCGGGTACTGTTATTGTTTTTTTTGAAGATAGAAAAGTAGTATTGGTAATTCTTAATTTGAGGGAGCGATGAAGAATATTTTAGTAGCAGTTGATTTTAGAGAAGGAACAGAAAAAGTATTGAATTTTGCTAAGCAGTTTGGACAAATATATTTAGCAAAAGTATGGATTATTCATGTGGCTGCACCTGAACCTGATTTTGTAGGCTATGAAGTAGGGCCTCAGTATATTTCTGATATGAGGGAAATTGAACTCAAGGAAGAGCATAAGCAATTGAAAAAATATGCTGATGATTTAAGTTTTACAGGTGTGGCAGCAGAAAGTATCATGCTGGAAGGAGGAACAGTAGAAATGTTATCTGCTGAAATTGAAAAGTTACATGTAGAGCTTTTAATTGTAGGTCACCATAAGCATGGTGTTTTTCACAAAGCATTTTTCGGAAGAACAGATGTTTCTTTAATTGAACATGTTAATATTCCAACTTTAGTTGTTCCGGTTGATTAAAGACGAATATCTGAAATGGCTTTTGTTTCTGCTTTTTTGCCGTTTTTATAATAGGTAATGGATATCAATTGTTTGTTTACATCGTAATTGAATTTTTCACCATTAAATAGCTTGCCCTTAACAAAAAATCCTTTTACTGAAATTTTTCCATCGTTATTAATAATGGTATGATTTCCAGTTCCCTCAAATTTTAGTCGGGGGATATCACTGGTGTCAATAGTACTGCTTTGTTGCGTTTCAATCGCCTTATTTGGGGAGTTTATTGCAATATTTTCTGTAGTATTTATTTTTCCATCCGCAAAATACTTTTTTTGAATTAGCTGGCCATCTTTGTTGTAAACTAATAAGTTCCCCTCTGTTTTTCCATTATTCCAGGTTCCATGGTACATCTTATTACCGTTTTCGTGATAATAAAGCTGTTCTCCTTCTCTTCGACCATCATTGTTGTAATTCCAGTTATAAGATAATTGACCACTTTGATAATAGTATTTATAATTACCAGTCCAATGATCTATTTGCCAGTTCCCTTTTTCTCTAATCTGTCCATTATCATAAAAAAATGTAGCCAAGCCTTTAGCTTCGCCATTGATATAGTTAATTTCTGATTTTTTATTGCCAGATTCGTAATAAGCAATCCAAACACCATGTTTTTTGTTATTTACATATTTACCTTCTTCCTTTATTTTATTACTCTCAAAAACAGTTTTCCACCATCCTTGTTTTAAGTTATGAGAATCGGTAATATTTATTGTATCTGAATTTTGTAAAAAAGGAAGGCCGCTTCCTTTAGAATGGAACGTTGTAAGAAAAGTAATTATGATGATTAAGAAAAAATATCTTCGTAATTGATTCATAGTTTTAGAAAATCTTATAAGTACATTATACCTGATTTTTTTGTTAAGGTTATACTGATTAATTGGTTTTTAGTGTTTTTATATAAAAATGGTTTTCACAAAACATAAAATTAATAAAATGCCAAAGTAATTTTTGTACTTTGCACGTAATAAAATGTAATACATGTCTGGAAAGAAAAATAAATCAAAGAAAAGAAGTAGAGGACTAAAAAAGCATGAGATAGCAGGTCTAGTCCAAGGTGTCTTTTCAAATAATCCCAAACGAACATACAATTATAAGCAAATTTCTGATTTGCTTGGATTAAGAAAAAATGCGTTAAAACAAACCGTAGTAGAAATACTATATGAATTTCTTGAAAGTGGTTTTTTAACAGAGGTTTCCAAAGGAAAATTTAAACTACTTTCAAGAGGTGCGTATATGGAAGGAACAGTTGATGCTACATCATCTGGTGCTGCTTATATTGTACCTGCAGATGGTAATGGAGATGATGTATTTGTAAGTCAGCAAAACCTTAAAAATGCCTTAAATGGTGATTTGGTAAAGATTTTAATATTTGCAAAAAAGAGAGGCCGATCTCTTGAAGGCGAGGTTGTAGAAGTGCTGGAGCGAAAGCGTGAAACCTTTGTTGGTAGGATTGAGATGTCTAAGAATTTTGCCTTTTTAGTTACAGATAAAAAGGTGATGTTCCGCGATTTGTTTATCCCATTGGAAAAGTTGAATGGAGCAAAAAATGGTCAGTTAGCTGTAGGTAAAATTACTGATTGGCATGATTATACTAAAAATCCTTTTGGGGAAATTGTTGATGTGCTAGGAGACGTAGGTGAAAACAATGCTGAGATCCATGCAATTCTAGCAGAGTTTGATCTTCCATACGAATATCCACATCATGTAATTGAAGCAGCAGAAGAAATTCCAGAAAAGATTTCTGCAGAAGAAATTAAGAAACGAAGAGACTTTAGAAGTGTAACAACCTTTACCATTGATCCTAAAGATGCCAAAGATTTCGATGATGCTTTATCTATTCAAAAACTAGAGAATGGAAATTGGGAAGTTGGTGTGCATATTGCAGATGTTACCCACTATGTTACACCTAAATCAATAATCGATAAAGAAGGTTTTGATAGGGCTACTTCAGTATATTTAGTTGATCGGGTTGTTCCGATGCTTCCGGAAAGATTGAGTAATGGAATCTGTTCTCTTCGTCCTAATGAAGAAAAATTATGTTTTTCAGTAGTATTTGAGTTAGATGATGATGCAAATCTTTTAGATACATGGTACGGAAAAACCATTATCTACAGCGATAGAAGATTTACCTACGAAGAAGCTCAGGAAATTATAGAAACAGGCGTAGGTGATTTTAAAGATGAGGTTTTGGGGCTTGATCGATTAGCCAAGAAGTTAAGACACATCAGGTTTGATCATGGGGCAATATCCTTTGAGAGAATTGAGGTGAAATTTGATATAGATGAAAAAGGTAAACCGCTAAGCGTATTTTTTAAAGAATCAAAGGATGCCAATAAATTAATTGAGGAATTTATGTTGCTGGCAAATAAGAGAGTAGCTGAGTTTATTGGTAAAAAAGAAATTACACAAGGAAAAGGAGGGAAGCCAAAGACCTTTGTATACAGGGTTCATGATAATCCGGATCCTGAAAAATTTGAAAATTTTGCCCGTTTTGTAAGGCGTTTTGGTTATGAGGCTATGCCTATGGGAGAAGAAAAAATAAGTAGTTCAATAAATCGATTGTTAAAACAGGTAGAAGGAAAGAAAGAGCAAAATATTATTGAAACTTTAGCTATCAGAACAATGGCTAAGGCTTCTTATTCTGCTAATAATGTGGGGCATTATGGTTTAGCATTTAAACATTATACTCATTTTACTTCTCCAATTCGTCGTTATCCGGATATGATGGTACATCGTTTACTTGAATCTTATCTTGATGGAGGAAGATCTGCAAATTCAACCAAAATTGAAGAAGATTGTAAACATTGTTCTAAAATGGAGTTGGTGGCCTCAGAAGCAGAAAGAGCATCCATTAAATTGAAGCAGGTTGAATTTATGAAGGAACATGTTGGTACAGAGTTTACAGGTGTTATCTCAGGGGTAACAGAATGGGGATTTTATGTAGAGCTTGATGAGAATAAGTGCGAAGGAATGGTTTCTATCAGAAATTTAGATGATGATTTTTATAGGTTCGATGAAGATAATTATTGTATCATAGGTAGAAAATTTAAGAAGAAATATCAATTGGGAGATGCTGTAAAAGTATTGGTTGCAAAAGCAAATCTGATTAAGAAACAGTTAGATTTTGAGTTGATAGACGATTTAAAAAAATAATTGGTAAGAAAATATTTAGCTATCTAAATATTTTGGGTTGAAAAATATTGACATTTGTTCAAATAATTCGTAATATTAATATTGAATTATTGACTAATAAATTCGTGTCGATTATCTAGTGCAATATTAAGGTGTTTTAGAGCATGAGAATATTCGACCGAATTGTCTAGTTGACACATTTTGAGTGAATTCAACTTTTATTTACAAATACAATTCTGTAGCTTTGTGAGCTATACAGATATTATTTTCTACCAACTTATGACAAACGAAAATCTAAATTACAATGAAAGCGTGAGGATTTCAATACTTGAAGCCGCACAGGGTCTTTTTTCCAAGTTTGGATACAAAAAGACAACAATGGAGGATATTGCACAGGAATTGCATAAAGGAAAAAGTTCTTTATATTATTATTTTAAAAATAAAGAAGAAATATTCCAGGCAGTAATCGACTGGGAACAAAGTGTTCTATTAAATAAACTACATGAAATTGTTGAGTCAGAGCAAGAACCAAAGGATAAATTAAATAATTATGTTCTTGTAAGAATGAAAACAATTAGTGAGCTTGATAATTACTTTAAAGCTTTAACAGATGAAAAATCCGGAGGACTTGAATTTGTTAGAAAAGTAAAAGAAAGTAGTGAAAAAGAAGAAATAGAAATGGTTAAGAAGATTCTTGAGGAAGGAATAGCTTCAGATACATTTCAATTAAAAAATACATTGATGGGGGCTACTGCTTTAGCGTTAGCAATGAAAGGTCTCGAAGTGCCAATGTTTAATTCAACCAATAAATTTGAAGATGTGATAGAACATGTTCAAAATGTGATGAACATTTTATTCTTTGGATTAATAAAACGGTAAAATATCATTGTTCTAAAAAAAAATAGGCCGTAATTTACGGCCTTTGTTGTTTTAAAAAGATTTATTATGCCTATAAAAATTCCGGATCAACTACCTGCTCGAGGAGTGTTAGAAGGTGAAAATGTTTTTGTAATGGATGAGAGCAGAGCTAATCATCAGGACATTAGACCTTTGAAGATTGTTGTTTTTAATTTAATGCCTTTAAAAATAACTACGGAAGCACAAATAATGCGCGTTTTATCGAATACGCCTTTGCAAGTAGAAGTAGATCTGCTAATGACTAGAAGTCATGCACCTAAAACAACGCCCAGGGAGCATTTACTTGAATTCTATAAAACTTTTGAGGAAGTTAAGAAGAAAAAGTATGACGGTATGATTATAACAGGAGCTCCAGTTGAGCATCTTGAATTTGATGAAGTTACCTATTGGGATGAGCTAAAAGAAATTATGGAATGGACTCGAAGAAATGTTACAAGTACATTGCATATTTGTTGGGGAGCTCAGGCAGGCTTATATTATCATTATGGTATTCCCAAACATCATCTTGGAGAAAAATTATTTGGAGTATTTGATCATAAAGTAAGGGACAAAAAGGAACCATTAATGCGAGGATTTGATGATCGCTTTTTCGCTCCACATTCCCGTTTTACTGGTGTTAGACAAAAAGATATAGATAAAGTTCCAGGATTAACAACTCTTGCTGATTCAGAAGAGGCTGGGGTTTATATTGCTATTTCGCCAGATAAGCGTCTTATTTTTGTTACCGGACATGCAGAGTATGATCCTTATACTTTAAAGGAAGAATATTATCGTGATTTAGAGAAAGGAGATCATATATCAATTCCTAAGAATTATTTTCCGGATAATGATACTTCTAATGAACCGATTGTAAGATGGCGTAGTCATGCTAGTTTATTATTTACAAATTGGTTAAATTATTATGTCTATCAAGAAACACCTTACAATTTCGAAGAGATTAATTAAAGGGGGGTGCTTATTTAGAAAACGTAAAAGCTGACTTTTACCATGAATTCTAACATGATTTTGTTTTACTTTTGATTAAATAAACTATAATAGCATACAAAATGAATATTCCTGAAAATTTGAAGTATACAAAAGACCACGAATGGGTTTTAATAGATGGAGACAAAGCAACAGTAGGTATCACCGATTTTGCCCAAGGTGAATTAGGAGATATCGTATTTGTTGAGATTGAAACTGAAGGTGAAGAGCTTGATAAAGAAGAAGTATTTGGAACTATTGAAGCAGTTAAAACAGTATCTGATTTATATATGCCTGTTGATGCTAAAGTTCTTGAAGTAAATCCGAATTTAGAGGATAATCCTGAACTAGTAAATAAAGAGCCTTATGAAGGTGGTTGGATGGTTAAAATTGAAGCAAAAGATGTTGCTCAGTTTGATCAACTATTAACTGCAGAGCAATACAAAGAATTAATAGGTTAATTATTGTCTTTTTAATATATAAGAAGCCTGGAGGATATTTTACCTTCAGGCTTTTTTATTACCTGTATTTATTATAACAAAAAATCCTCGCTCTAAGATAGAACGAGGATTAATATTTTAAAGAGTTATAATCTATAATTAATTATAACTTTCTGCTTACTTCTACTTCTTCAAAGGCTTCAATTAAGTCATCTACTTTTATGTCGTTATAGTTGGTTATACTAACACCACACTCGTAACCTGAAGCAACTTCTTTAACATCATCTTTAAAGCGTTTAAGAGCAGCTAAATCTCCAGTATAGATAACAATACCGTCTCTAATTAAACGAACCTTAGAATTACGCTTAATCTTACCTTCTTTAACCATACATCCGGCAATTGTACCAACCTTAGTAATCTTAAATGTTTCACGAACTTCAAGAGTTGAAATTACTTGTTCTTTGATTTCCGGAGAAAGCATACCTTCCATTGCAGATTTTAATTCTTCAATAGCATCGTATATGATAGAGTATTGTCTAATATCAATCTCTTCTTTCTCGGCAATCTTACGAGCTGCCATAGATGGACGAACCTGGAATCCAATTACAATTGCATTTGAAGCAGCTGCTAACATAATATCAGATTCCGAAATTTGTCCTACTGCTTTATGAATTACGTTAACTTGGATTTCATCAGTTGATAACTTGATTAATGAGTCAGAAAGAGCTTCAATAGAACCATCCACGTCACCTTTAACAATAACATTCAATTCCTGGAAGTTACCAATTGCAATACGACGTCCAATTTCATCAAGCGTAATATGCTTTTTGGTTCTCATTCCTTGCTCACGTTGAAGTTGAGTACGTTTGTTTGTAATCTCTTTTGCTTCACGTTCACTTTCAAGTACATTAAACTTTTCACCAGCTTGTGGAGCACCATTTAATCCAAGCATTAATACTGGTTCAGATGGTCCTGCCTCAGTAATCTTTTTGTTCCTTTCGTTAAACATTGCTTTAACGTGGCCCATATAGTTACCAGAAACAATGATGTCACCAATTTTTAATGTTCCTGACTGTACAAGAACGGTAGTAAGATATCCTCTTCCTTTATCAAGTGAAGACTCTATTACTGAACCTACTGCCTTTTTGTCTTTAATAGCCTTTAATTCAAGTAAATCTGCTTCAAGTAATACTTTTTCAAGAAGGTCTTCAATATTTACTCCATTTTTAGCTGAAATTTCCTGACATTGATACTTTCCACCCCAGTCTTCAACAAGGTAGTTCATATTGGCAAGTTCTTCCTTGATTCTATCAGGATTTGCTCCTGGTTTATCAATTTTATTGATTGCAAATACAATTGGTACTCCAGCTGCAGAAGCGTGATTAATTGCCTCAATGGTTTGTGGCATCACGTTATCATCAGCAGCTACAATAATAATTGCAATATCTGTTACCTGAGCACCCCTGGCACGCATTGCAGTAAAGGCCTCGTGACCCGGTGTATCTAAGAATGTAATCTTTCTACCTGAATCAAGAGTTACAGAGTATGCTCCAATGTGCTGTGTAATACCTCCGGCTTCACCTTGTATTACATTAGCATTACGAATATGGTCAAGTAATGATGTTTTACCGTGGTCAACGTGTCCCATAACAGTTACAATAGGAGAACGTTCCTCTAGTAATGATTCATCAATTTCTTCTTCTTCGTCAATTGCTGCAGCAACTTCAACACTAATAAATTCAACCTTATGATCAAATTCTTCAGCTACTAAAGTAATTGTTTCTGCATCTAAACGCTGGTTGATAGATACAAACAAACCAAGACTCATACATGAAGCAATAATTTGGTTCACTTGTACATCCATCATCGTAGCTAATTCAGCTACTGTTACAAACTCAGCAACTTGAATAATATTCTTTTCCTGGTTTGCTTTTTCCATTTCAGCCATATGTTTTTGGCTGACAGCATCACGTTTATCCCTACGGTGACGAGAGGCTTTAGACTTACCTTTGTTGGCTGTTAACCTAGCTAAGGTGTCTTTAATTTGCTTTTGTACATCTTCCTCGCTGATTTCAGCTTTTACTGGACGACGAGGTTGATTTTTTTGTCTGCGGTTTGGTTTGTCACTATTACGCGGGTTTTGATTGCGTTGACCACCACCTTGCTGACCTCTTTGCTTTTGTCCGCCCTGTTGTTGGTTTCCACCACCTTGTTGAGCTGACTTTTCATTTATATTAACGCGCTCTTTATCTTTACGAATTCGCTTTCTTTTCTTCTTCTTGTTTTTATCAGCATTGCTGTCTGATTTTGTTGGAGTAGTAGGTAATTCTATTTTTCCAACAACAGTAGGTCCTGATAATTTTTTTACCTGAGTAGGTTTAAATAAACTATCTGATTTTTCTTCTTTTTTCTCTTGCGGAGAATTTTTCTTCTCGTTTTGAGTTGAGTCTGCAGAAATGCTTGGCTTTTCTGCTTTTTTCTCTGGACTTACCTTTTCTGATTTAGGCTTAGCCTCTTGTTGCGCTTTTGTTTTGTCTTCTGAAACCACTTCTTTATTATGGATTGCTTCTTTCTTTTCCTGTTTGTGTTGCTTCTTGGGTTTCTTTAAAGATTCGATATCAATTTTTCCAACAACCTTTGGCTCCTCAATATTCTTTTTGGCAGCTGGTTTTTGAGATTCCTCAGGAGTAGGCTTTTCTTCTTTAACCTCAATAGGCTTTTCCTCTTTTTTCGGCTTTTCCTCAGGCTTTTTAGCTTCAGGAACTTCATTAGAAGGTTTTTCTTCTTGTTTTTTCTTTTTAGATAAGTTATCTAAATCAATTTTACCAAGAACTTTTGGGGCTTCCTTTTGAGGAATTTCCACCTTCTCAACTTTAACTTCCTCTTTTTTAGATTTGTCCTGTGCCGGAGTATTATCTAAATCTTTTCTGATGTCCTCAATTGAGATTGTCTCTTTTTGTGGTTTTTGCTTACTAAGAGCTTCTGATTTTTTACGAACATTCAAGTCTGTACTATATTCGTTTTCAAGGTGGTTGTACATCTCTCCTGTTAACTTTGTGTTAGGGTTTAACTCTACATCAAAGCCTTTTTTCTGTAAAAACTCAACAATAGTATGAATTCCTACATTAAACTCTCGTGCAACTTTACTTAATCTATTTGTTTTACCAACTGCCATATTGGGAATTAAAGTTTTCTCTAATTAATGCTTAATAAAATCAGTGCAGACAAAAATAGTAGTTTTATTCAAATTCTGCACTTAATATCCTTATTACTTCTTCAATAGTTTCTTGTTCTAAATCAGTTCTTTTCACAAGATCCGCAACGCTTAAGTCTAATACTGATTTTGCAGTGTCGCATCCAATTGACTTGATTTCATCTAAAATCCAAGATTCAATTTCATCTGCAAATTCATCTAAGCTTACATCCTCGTCATCCTCTTCCATTTCACGATATACGTCTAATTCGTATCCCGTTAACTGGCTGGCTAGTTTAATGTTTAAACCACCTTTACCAATGGCAAGGCTAACTTCTTCAGGACGTAAATAAACCTGAGCTCGTTTGTCGTCTTCAAATAGTTTTATGCTGTTAATCTTCGCAGGATTAAGTGCCCTTTGAATAAACAGCTGAACATTTGTTGTGTAGTTAATTACATCAATGTTTTCATTGCGTAATTCCCTTACAATACCATGAATACGGCTACCTTTCATTCCAACACAAGCACCTACTGGGTCAATACGCTCATCGTATGATTCCACAGCTACTTTTGCTCTCTCTCCAGGAACACGTACAATCTTTTTAATAGTAATTAAACCATCAAATATTTCAGGTACTTCTAACTCAAATAATCTTTCAAGGAATACTGGAGATGTACGAGAAACAATAATTAATGGATTATTGTTTCGAATTTCTACCTTAACTACTACGGCTCTAACATTATCACCTTTTCTGAAGAAATCAGAAGGGATTTGTTCTGCCTTAGGTAATATTAATTCGTTTCCTTCATCATCTTGAATCAGGATTTCTCTTTTCCAGATTTGGTATACTTCTCCGGTTATTATATCTCCAATTCTATCCTTGTATTTGTGATAGATGTTGTCTTTTTCTAATTCTAAAATTCTTGCTGAAAGATTTTGTCTTAAACTTAAAATAGCTCTTCGTCCAAAGTCAAGGAATTTTACTTCATCAGTAACTTCTTCTCCAATCTCATAGTCAGCGTCAATTTTTTTTGCGTCACTAAGTGAAATTTGAAGATTTTCATCTTCTAACTCATCATCGTCTACAATCTCTCTGTTTCTCCAAATCTCAAAGTCTCCTTTGTCGGTGTTAATAATAACATCGAAATTTTCATCTGTCCCAAAACGTTTGATTAAAACGCTTCTAAAAGAGTCTTCAAGCACCCTGATCATAGTAGCACGATCGATGCTCTTTAGTTCTTTAAACTCCGAAAAGGTATCAATTAAATTAATGTTTTCCATGACGTTTTATTTGCCAGCTTGTTAAAACGAAATAACGACTTTTACCGATTTAATTTCGTCGAACGTATAGTTGTGACTAAAAATTTTTAATTCTTTTTTCTTTTTTCCTTCAATCTTAACCTTTTTTTCTTCTTCAATGGTGAAGCCATCATCAGATACATCGGTTAAAATGCCTTTGTGCGGTGCAGCATTTAAAGGTATTACTTCAACTTCACGCCCAATGTTTTTAACGTATTGTTGATTTACTTTTAATGCTTGTCCCAAGCCTGGAGTTGAAACTTCTAACTCAAAATCTTCAACTTCGCGGTCAAGAGAACCTTCAATTAATCTGCTAATTTGTATGCAGTAATCAATATTAATGCCGCTTAAACTGTCTATTAATACAGTAATTTTATTTCCTGTTGAAATTTTTAAATCTACCAGAAAGCAATTATCTGCTTCCAGTTTTTCTTCAATTAATGTATTAATCTGCTCCTTCGTAATCATAGTCTATAGGGTAATAAAATAGGGGACTACCGCCCCCTATCTTTAAGACATTTAATTAAAATCCGGTGCAAAGATAATTAATAAGACGTTAAAATGCAAGCAAGAAAGTAAATGTGATTTACTAATGTTTTATAAATTCTATTTAAGATTAAAATCAGATTTTTATAATTGTATTAATTTGATTGGGACTTAAGGGGGATAGCTATGAATCAATTAGTATATTGCGAGATCTAAAAATATAATGATAGTGAGTGAGCAATTCGAATTAAATAAATTAAAAATTATAAATGATCCAGTACATGGATTCGTTAAAGTTCCATTTCCAATTATTTATGATCTTCTTCAACATAGATATTTTCAGCGCCTTAGAGGGATTAAGCAGTTGGGGTTAACTTCATTGGTTTATCCTGGTGCAATGCATAATCGTTTTCAACATGCCGTCGGTGCTATGCATTTAATGAGTTCAGCTGTTTCTGTTTTACAAAATAAAGGAATAGAAATATCTCGTGAAGAATCAATTGCTGTTCATATTGCTATTTTACTCCATGATATTGGACATGGTCCTTTTTCTCATGCTCTTGAATATTCTGTAGTTGAAGGTGTTTCTCACGAAGACGTATCTCTGGCTTTTATGCATTCCTTAAATAAAGAGTTTAATGGTGCTCTGTCAATGGCCCTTGATGTTTTTCAGGATAAATATCCTAAAAAGTTTTTACATCAACTAGTAAGTAGCCAGCTTGATATGGATAGGCTTGATTATTTAAAGAGAGATAGTTTTTTCTCAGGAGTCACAGAAGGGGTTATTGGATCAGATCGAATTATTAAAATGCTTCATGTTCACGAAGATCAGTTGGTGGTAGAGTCAAAAGGTATATACTCCATTGAAAAATTTTTAATTGCCAGACGATTAATGTACTGGCAGGTTTATTTGCATAAGACAGCTTTGGTTGCCGAAAAGATGTTAATGAAGGTATTACAAAGAGCAAGGTTTTTATGTACACAGCAAATTGAATTGCATGCTCCGCAGCAGCTACTGTATTTTTTGAAAAATGCCATAGTAAAAGAGGATTTTGATTTAAATGAAGTGGTTATTGAAAATTTTGCATTTCTTGATGATGGAGATATAATGAGTGCTATAAAATCCTGGATTTATCATGAGGATTATATTCTTTCAGCATTAGCAAAAGCTCTATACGACCGGGATTTATTGCATATAGAATTACAGAAAGAAAGTTTTGATAAAAATCTGATTAAAGAAATCAGAAAGAAAGTAAAGACGTTGTATAATTTACAAAATGCAGATGAAGTGTCTTATTTTGTATATACAGATGTAATAGAGAATCATGCCTATAGTATCACAGATGAGAAAATAAATATTTTGTATTCGGGTAATGAAATCAGAGATATATCCAAAGCTTCAGATATCTTAAACCTTTCTGTTCTAGGAAAAAATGTTAGAAAAAATGTACTTTGTTATCCCAAATCTTTAAGGAAATGGGTCAGTGAAATGAGTTAGGTTTTCATATAGAGGATAATATTATTAGATTTGCAGCAAATTTTTTACAATGGAATTTTCAGCGAGGCAAATTGCAGAATTAATTGATGGGGTTATTGTTGGGAACCCGGATGCAACTATAAATAATGTATCGAAAATAGAGGAGGGTAAACCCGGAACGATCTCATTTCTATCCAATCCAAAATATACAAAATTCATCTATGAAACCAATGCCAGTATAGTTCTGGTGAATAAATCATTCGAGCCGGAAAAAGAGGTGTCTGCTACCTTAATTAAGGTTGACGACGCTTATGTGGCAGTTGCAAAATTAATGCAGATGTATGCAGAATCTATGCCTAAAAAATCGGGTATAGAACAACCTTCTTTTATATCGGATTCAGCGAGTTTAGGCGAGTTTCCTTACGTAGGAGCATTTGCATATGTAGGAGATAATGTAAGTATTGGAGATAATGTAAGTATATACCCAAATGTTTATATTGGCGATAATGTAACAATTGGAGATAATACAATTTTATATGCCGGCGTTAAAGTTTACCAGGGTTGTAAAATTGGTTCCAACTGTGTACTTCATGCCGGATGTGTTGTAGGTTCAGATGGATTTGGATTTGCTCCAGGAGAAGATGGAGAGTATACAAAGATACCACAATTAGGTAATGTAGTACTTGAGGATAAAGTAGAAATAGGCGCTAATACTACTATTGACAGAGCCACAATGGGATCTACAATTATTCATAAAGGAGTAAAACTTGATAATTTAGTTCAGATAGCTCATAATGTTGAAGTTGGTGATAATACCGTCATTGCCGCTATAACCGGGATTGCAGGTTCTTCAAAAGTTGGTAAAAATTGTATGTTTGGAGGGCATGCTGGTGTTGCAGGTCACTTAAATGTTGCAGATGGAGTTAAATTAGGAGCCTTTACTGGTGTTAGTAAAAATGTTACACAAAAAGATTTGTTTATGAGAGGTATTCCTGCACAGGATGCCAGACTTTATGGACGCTCTTTTGTGAATTTTAAACAATTGCCTGATATAGCTGCACAGCTTAAAGAGTTGAAAGAAGAAATTAAAAAACTAAAAGGAGAATAAAAGCTTTTCTTAATTGATAAGGAAAGTGCATATATCTTTGTTATGATTGAGAATCAAAATACTTTAGCAAGTCCTGTAACTCTTAATGGTAAAGGATTGCATACAGGAGCAGTTGTGAATTTAGTATTAAATCCAGCTGCAGTCAATTTTGGCTTTAAATTTAAACGAGTTGACCTTGAAGGACAACCTATAATTGATGCGGTTGCTGAAAATGTAGCATTTACAGAAAGAGGAACCGTTTTGCAGAAAAAAGAAGCTTCTATTAGTACTATTGAACATTGTTTGGCAGCACTAAGAGGAATGGGTGTGGATAACTGTTTAATTGAAGTTGACGGACCAGAAGTTCCAATTTTGGATGGCAGTTCAAAATATTATGTTGAAGCGATTAAAAGTGTTGGCCTTCAAGAGCAGGATGAAGAGCGTAAATATTTTGTGATTAAGGAGAAAATGGTATTTGAAGATAAGGAGAAAGGGGTTAAGTTAATTGCTTTACCAGATGACTCTTTTAGTATCGATACTCATATCTCATTTGACAACTCAATGTTTTTAGGAAGTCAGTTTGCATCCTTAGATTCATTGAGTGATTTTGATAAAGAAATCAGTGCATGTCGTACTTTTGTTTTTCTGCATGAGGTTGAAATGTTGATGGAACACAACCTAATTAAGGGAGGTGATTTGGATAATGCCATTATCATTATTGATAAAGAAGTTTCACAAGACGAGTTGGATAGATTAGCTGACTTGTTCAATCAACCACGTGTTGAAGTGAAACCTATAGGAATTCTTAATAATCTGGATTTAGTGCACCAGAATGAGCCAGCAAGACATAAGTTATTAGATGTAATCGGAGATTTGTGTTTGGCAGGTTTACCAATAAAAGGAAAAATTATTGCAACACGTCCAGGACATCAATCAAATGTTGAGTTTGCTAAAGTTCTTCGTTGCGAAATTAAGAAGTGTGCAAATAAGCCAGTTGTTCCTGAATATGATCCTACAAAACAACCTGTTTTTGATATTAATCAGATAAAAGGATTGTTGCCTCATAGATACCCATTTTTACTGATCGATAAAATTATTGATCTTCAAGAGAATTATGTGGTTGGAATAAAGAATGTAACACATAATGAAAACTTTTTCCAAGGCCATTTTCCAACAGAGCCAGTAATGCCAGGTGTATTATTGGTGGAAGCTATGGCTCAGTGTGGTGGTATTTTTGTGTTAAATCAGGTAGAAGACCCGGAGTGTTATTCAACTTATTTTATGAAAATGGATAACATAAAGTTTCGTAGAAAAGTAATTCCTGGTGATACTGTTATTTTTAAATTAGACTTGCTTGCTCCAATAAGAAGAGGTGTAGCCAATATGAAGGGAGTTGCCTATGTGGGAGATGCTGTGGTTGCAGAAGGTGAGTTTATGGCTAATGTAACTAAGAATAAAGCATAAAAGCTTCTGTCTAACTGTTATAATGTTAAATTCAACGGTATTTATATACACTTGAATCTTATAAATAGCATTTTATTTTTTTTATTAAGATAGTTAGACTATTTTCGCACCGGAAAATTTTCAGGGTATTTGTCATGGAGTTATTTTTCAGATAATTACGCAGATAAATACCTATAAAAGTAATTTTTTTGATTTGGAAGAGGTACAAACAATTCAAATAGAACCTGTAGAAACAGGAAAAACTAAAGAAGAAAGTATGAAACAACCTTTGGCATATATTCATCCAGAAGCAAAAATAGCTCCGAATGTAGTTATTGAGCCATTTGTTACTATTGATAAGAATGTAGTTATTGAAGAGGGAACAAGGATTGGATCAAATGTAACAATTATGGAGGGCGCCAGGATTGGTAAAAATTGTAATATTTTCCCCGGAGCTGTAATCGCAGGTGTTCCTCAAGATTTAAAGTTTGAAGGTGAAGATACTGTTGCTATTATTGGCGACAATACAACAATTCGAGAGTGTGTTACTGTTAATAGAGGTACTGCGTCAAGGGGTAAAACTGTTGTTGGAAAGAATTGCCTTTTAATGGCTTATACTCATATTGCACATGATGTTATCGTTGGCGATAATGTAATTATTGCTAATGCAACACAGGTTGCGGGTGAAGTTAGAATTGATGATTTTGCAATCATTGGTGGTACTTCAGCAATACACCAGTTCGTGCATGTAGGATCTCATGTTATGATTCAGGGTGGTTCATTGTTGAGTAAAGATGTTCCTCCATATGTAAAGGTAGGTAATGCTAAAATGTCTTACGGAGGAATAAACTCTATCGGATTAAGAAGAAGAAACTTTACCAATGATCAAATAACTGGGATCCAGAATATTTATAGAGTATTATATCAAAGTGGATTAAATAATACTGATGCGATCGAGAAAATAGAGGCTGAATTACCTGCCTCAAAGGAAAGAGATGAGATTATTTTATTCGTTAAGAATTCTCAGCGTGGAATTATAAAAGGTTATACGTCAACTTCTGATAGATAATTTACCAGAGTTTTTTAAGATATAAAGCCGAAAAGTTGAAAAACTTTTCGGCTTTTTTTATGGAATATATTTTTTCATGCATCCTTTCTATAGATTATTAATAAAAATCAAAGATGTTATGAAAAATTTAAATGTAATAATATTAAGTGTCATAATGGGTGCTTTCATTACGCAGGAAATGGGAGCTATTAAGGTCGTTTCAGGTATAGTGTATGACCATAACCAACAAATAATGTCGGGTGTTTCTGTTATGGAAAAAGGGACCAGAAATGGAACCGTAACAGATGTTAATGGGGGATATCAGCTAGAGGTCTCTGATAATGCAGAATTTCTTGTATTTTCTTATGTTGGGATGAAAACACAAAAAGTTAAAATTAATAAGAAACTAATTAATAATGTAGTGATGGAGCCTGAGTTAATTTCTCTTAATGAGGTTTCAATAGTGGACGATGATTGTGACTTTGAAGAAGAAATTGTTGTTGTTGGATATGGTATTCAAAAGAAATCTACAGTTACAGGGGCCGTAAGTTCATATAACCTAGCAGGAAGAGAGCCTCAATACAATTGTTTCTCTATACCTCAAATGCAAGAAGACTATGCCAGTGTGAAAACCAATGTTTTTCTAGATCCGAAAGATGATCCCTTATCAACATTTTCGGTTGATGTAGACAGGGCTTCGTATTCTAATATTCGTCGTTTTTTAAATGGGGGTAGTTTGCCTCCTAAAGAGGCAGTTCGCATTGAAGAAATGGTAAACTACTTTAATTATAATTACAAAGGGCCAAAAGATGAGCATCCGTTTGCGGTTCATCATGAAGTAGTTGAATGCCCTTGGAATAAGGAGCACTATTTAATGAAGATTGCCTTGCAAGGCAAAAAGATAGATAAAGAAAACCTACCTCCATCAAATATTGTGTTTTTGTTAGATGTCTCAGGATCTATGAGTTCACCTCAGAAATTACCATTGTTAAAATCTGCTTTGAAAATGTTGGTTAATGAACTACGAGATGAAGATAAGGTGTCAATAGTTGTATATGCAGGAGCTGCAGGTATTGTACTGGAACCTACTTCGGGAAGAGAGAAAGTTAAAATAATCAATGCTTTAGATAAGTTGTCGGCGGGAGGTTCTACAGCTGGTGGAGCAGGTTTAAGATTAGCATATAAACTCGCCAGTGAAAATCTCATTAAAGATGGTAATAATAGAATTATTTTAGCTACAGATGGTGATTTTAATGTGGGGCTAAGTACTAATCAGGAGATGGAAAGATTAATAGAGACTCAGCGCGATAAAGGCATTTATATAACTGTTGCAGGTTTTGGTATGGGTAATTATAAAGACTCTAAAATGGAGCTTATTGCTGATAAAGGAAATGGTAATTACTTTTATATAGATAATTTTCTTGAAGCAAAAAAAGCGTTAGTGGAAGAATTTGGAGGAACACTTTATGCAATTGCTAAAGATGTCAAACTTCAATTGGAGTTTAATCCTGAGCATATGGCAGGATATCGTTTAATTGGATATGAAAATAGGTTATTAAATAAAGAAGATTTTAACAATGATAAGATTGATGCAGGTGAAATAGGTGCTGGCCATACAGTAACTGCATTATATGAAATTATACCAGTGGGAGCAGAAGATATAGCAAATTATCTTCCTACTACAGATCCATTGAAATACCAGAAGGAAAAGAGCCAAGATAAAATTTTAACTCATAATAATTTTTCTGAAGAACTGCTGACTGTTAAGCTTAGGTATAAATGTCCTGATGAAAATAAAAGTAATCTAATGGTTGTACCAATAAAAAATCAGGTTAAAACTTATGATAAGGCAAGTGATGATTTTATAGTTGCTTCTAGTGTTGCAGCTTGGGGAATGAAATTGAGAAATGAAAATTATGTTAATAAAATAACAGTGAAAGATATTATTGATATGGCTCAAAAATCAAAGTCTAATGATGAAATGGGATATTTTTCTGAGATGATTAGGTTAATGACGATTTCAGAAATGCTTTTTGATGAATCCACTAAAATTTCCCAAAAATAGAATTGAGATAACAACAAGAAGTTTCTAAAGAAAGTTAGTAATGATAAAATATAGTAACAAAAATGGTGAAATAATTTATATTTTGGAGAATTGAGTATTTTAAAGGCTTAAATTATAAGAGTAAAATGTTTTAAAATCATTGTAAAAATACATTTTATAAAATGCAGAATAACAGTTGATAAAGTTTTGTCACGTATTTGTCACGTAAGAAATTCTTGTATTTGTATAATGATTCCTTTCTTTGATACTACCAAAAAGAAAAGAAGGTTTCATTAATTAACAGGTGTACTTTCAATCTCAAACCCGTATATAAACATTGAGTACCATTCCCATTCTTAAAAATCTAATTCTATAATTAGGATGAACCTGTCTCATTTTGAGACAGGTTTTTTTTGTTACTTTGCAACCTTTTACAATATCAATTGTCCTATCTTTAAACAATGTGTAAAATTACGATGCAGAAAAACATTATACTTATCATAATATTTAAGCTAATCTTTTTTAATGCCATTTATGCAAATCCTGTAAATGTAAATGATAAGGTTGTGCTAAGTGGATATATTAAAGATAGTAGCAATGGAGAATTGCTTATTGGTGCTAATATCTATTTTAAGGAGTTGAAAACAGGTACCATTTCCAACTTATATGGCTTTTATTCTTTTAGTGTTGATCCTGGAATTTATCAGGTTGATTTTATTTATATGGGATATAAAACCATTAGTAAAAGATTAGAAATTACTCAGGATATAGATCTGGATATTGAATTGGAATCGGAATCTGAAAATTTACAAGAGGTGGTGGTTTTAAGTAAAAAAATCGATGCTAATGTCAGGGATCCTCAAATGAGTGTGCAAAAATTGCAGAGCAAAGATGTAAAAGCTGTGCCAGCCTTAATGGGTGAAGTTGATGTAATAAAGGTATTGCAATTGATGCCCGGAGTACAGGCAACAAGTGAGGGCGCAAGTGGATTTAGTGTACGAGGTGGTAATCCGGATCAGAATTTAGTGTTGTTAGATGAAGCGATAGTTTATAATGCAGGTCATATGCTTGGCTTCTTTTCTGTTTTTAACAATGATGCTATCAAAGATGTAAAATTATATAAAGGAGATATTCCAGCATCGTCAGGAGGACGATTGTCATCATTGGTTGATGTGAGAATGAATGATGGAAACAATAAAAAGATTGAAGGCAAAGGTGGAATTGGTTTAATCTCTTCTAGATTGACACTGGAAGGTCCAATAATCAAAAACAAAACATCCTTTATTGTTAGTGGAAGAAGAACTTACGCTGATTTATTTTTACCGATAGTTACGGATGAAGAAGCGCAAGATAGCAAATTGCATTTTTATGATTTAAATATCAAAATAAAGCATGTTATAAATAATCATAACCGACTCTATTTTAGTACTTATATGGGGCGTGATGTTTTCAAAGATGTGAATTCTCAGATCGATTACGGCAATCAAACGTTTACGTTGAGGTGGAATCATGTTTATAATCCAAAGCTATTTTCAAACTTAACCTTTGTAGGTAGTAAATATGATTATGAGTTAGGAACTAGTGAAGAGACTTCTGTATTTACATGGGAAAGCAGACTTAGGGATTTTAGTTTAAAGTTAGATTATAATTATTATTGGAACCCTAACAATACTATTTCTTTTGGTTTTCAAAGTATTAGTCATAAAATCAATCCGGGAACAGCACAGGGTAAAGGTGAGGATTCTATGTTTAGTAAAGTTGAAGTTCCTGATTCAAGAGGTTTGGAACATGGTATATACATAGCAAATAATCAAAAGGTAGGTGCAAGGTTGAATGTAAAGTATGGCTTAAGATTTTCAGGTTTGCAAAATATTGGTGAAGGTACAGTTTATGAATTTGATGAAAATTATGAAGCTATAAATCAACTGAATTATAAAAGTGGAGATATATTTAATTCGTATTGGGGATGGGAACCTCGTATAGGTATGTCATATATTTTAAATTCTACTACATCAATAAAATCTAGTTATTCTAAAACAAGGCAATATATTCACTTGGCTTCAAACTCCACTTCAACAACTCCATTAGATGTGTGGTTTATGTCTTCGCCTAATGTTAAACCTCAAATATGTGATCAATTTTCGGCAGGCGTATTTAAGAATTTTTCTGATCATATGATTGAATCCTCCATAGAGTTGTTTTATAAAGACATGAAAAATACCATTGATTTTAAGGATCATCCTGACTTGTTGCTAAATGATAAAATGGAAGGCGAAATTAGAACCGGAAAATCATGGGCTTATGGAGCTGAATTTTTATTAAAGTTTAATCTGGAAAAATTTAATGGTTGGGTTGGGTATACCTGGAGTAAATCCTGGCGTAAGATTCCAGAGGTAAATAATGGTCGAAAATATTTGTCGCCATATAGTCATGATCATGATATTTCATTGGTGTTAAATCATAAAATTAATAACCGTTGTCAGGTTGGTTTAAATTGGGTGTATTTTACAGGATCACCCTTTACCGCGCCCAATGGACGAATGTTTATTGGTGGAGATATTGTTCCAATTTATTCTGCGCGTAATGAAGAGAGGATGCCAGATTATCATAGGATGGATGTTTCGTTTACAATTAAAAATAAAAAGAAAGAAGGTAGAAAGTGGGAAGGGGAATGGAATTTCTCAGTGTATAATCTTTATGGAAGAAAAAATGCCTGGTCTATCTTTTTTGAACAGGATGACAAAGATCCTTATAAAGCAACGGCTCAAAAAACATATTTGTTTCAATTTGTTCCTTCAGTTACTTATAATTTTAAATTTTAGATGATGATTAATTACATAATTAAATATTTATTGTTAGTAGTTATATTTAGTTTAGTTTCTTGTACTGAAGAGATAGAAATGAATCTAAATTCATCAGAACCAAAATTTGTTGTGGATGCTTCTTTTACCGATCAGGATATGAATCATTTTGTCCGGTTGAGCATTTCTTCAGATTATTTCAGTAATAGCATTAGTCCATATGTAACAGGAGCTACAGTTCTATTGTCTGATGAATATAAGGAAGTGGAGCTTGAGGAGGATTTGTCTAATCCTGGTACATACGTAATACCTCGAACCTTTAAAGGTGTATATAATCAGGTTTATACATTGTCTATTACAGGAGTTGATATTAATGAAGATGGGATAGATGAAACCTATGTAGCGTCAAATACATTATATGAACCTAGTTCGATTATAAAGCTAGGAATGAACTGGGATACTAGTCGTAATGAAGAAAGATGGACCATTCAATTATATTCAAAAGATAATCCTGGGCGTGAAGATTTTTATGCTTTTGCTGTATATGTAAATGGCAAGTTGTTTAGTGATCAGATATCAGAATTAGAATATGCATGGGATCGTTACTTTAATGGTAACGATGTATCTGGAGTTACAGTTCAGTCAATTTTGGAAGAAGATTCGGATGGTAAAAAGACGGAGATGCCTATACAATTAGGTGATTGGGTAAAATTAGAGATGCAAACAATTAATGAAGATTATTATCATTTTATTAATGCAGTGCATGAAGAAACCGGACTTCAGGTTCCTTTATTTAGCGGACCTCCTGCTAATGTTCCTTCGAATGTTAGTAATGGAGCCAAGGGTTTTTTTAGAGTTTATTCAGTGGCGGTGGATTCAATACAGGTCACTCAGGAAATCCTTGATTTGAGAGATGAATAGTACTTATCTTTTCTTTAGGTTTTTGAAAAATAATGACATATTTTCTTCATCTTTTTTACTTAAAGAAGTAATATATATAGGAGGATATTTTGCCATTTGATTAGCAGACATTTGATAAAGAAAAAGTCTTTTTTTGTATAGCTTACCACCTGTTGTTTCAAACTTAATAAAAGCAGATACTGGAATTTTATACATTTTAAATGAGCGATTAAAAGGAAATGAGTTGTAAAATTTCACTTCAATATGGTCGTCAACCTTTTCTAGTTCAATGTAATAAAAGCCTCCTGTCATAAAATAAAAAAGCGTTAATACAGTTAACAGACCACTTCCCCATTGAATTTCAGGTGTCATCATAACTGCAATAATCTGACTGCATATAAATGCAGCTAAAAAAAGGAGTGTAAATAAGGTAAGAATAAGTTGTATGCTTCCTGCTGTTTTTCTGTTATTCATAAGGCCTTGTTTTATTGCTTTTTTTGTAAAAATGCATAAAATTTAAATATTTTCCTTCGTTAAATTTATAAAATCAAATCGTCTAATATTACATTTTGATGCGAAAATGGGTTCTGATTATTTTATATTGTAATAATAAGCCATTATTTTAATAACTATTTAGTGTTTAAAAGCCCTTTTTTATTTATTTTTGGCGCATAATTTTTCTGTGTTGAGAAGATCTAAATATAAAATTTAATGCAAGTTATAGAAGAGAGCGAATCACATGTTTACGGAGCGGAAAATATAAAACAAGACCTGTCTGAATTAATTAATAAATATAATAATGGAAAGGTTTTTTTGCTTGTAGATACGGGTTCTTATGAATATTGTTATCCTAAAATAAAAGGGATGGCAGAAATTGATGAGGATAATATTATTGTTATTGATCAAGGTGATCAAAATAAAAATATCGAAACCATTTCGAAAGTTTGGGAGTTTCTTAGTACCCATGGTGCAGATAGAAAATCTACATTAATAAATCTTGCCGGAGGTATGCCTTGTGATTTAGGTGGGTTTGCTGCGGCAACATTTAAACGAGGAATCAATTTTATAAATATACCAACTACTTTACTCAGTCAGGTAGATGCCAGTGTTGGTGGAAAAACCGGAATCAATTTTCATGGTTTTAAAAATGAAATAGGGGTTTTTAAACATGCATCAGCAGTTTTGGTTGATACTGATTTTGTAGAAACTCAGGATCAAGAAAATATATGTTCCGGGTTTGCCGAGATGATTAAACATGTTTTAATCTTCTCAGAAAAGGACTGGGAAATTATTAAGGCATTTGATATTAAAAATGCTGATATTGAAGAACTAAAAAACTTAGTTGTTAATTCAATTCATATTAAGGAGCATTTTGTAAAAGCGGATCCAACTGAAAAAAATGTTCGTAAATCATTGAATTTTGGTCATACCATAGGACATGCGTTTGAAAGTTTTGCCATGAAAAAAGGGCGTCCTGTTTTACATGGCTATGCAGTTGCTTTTGGTATGGTAGCTGAACTTTATTTAGGGAATAAGATATGTGGATTCCCGCTAGAAAAAATAGAAGAAATTAGTGATATCATTAAGTCAATCTACGGTAAGTTTGAATTTAGTCAGGATGATTTTGAAGAATTATTTTTCTTAATGACCCACGATAAAAAGAATGAGCAAAATAAGATTAATTTCACTTTATTAAAAGATATTGGTGAAATAGAAATTAATCAAACTTGTACAAAAGAATTAATTTATGAAGCCTTAAACTTCTATAGGGATCATTAATCTTAATTTTAGGTCGTCATAGTAAATTAGATAATAGTAAAAAAAATGCAATATAAAGTTTCTGCACCAGGAAAGGTGTCACCGTATACCGTAAATCTACCAACGTCAAAAAGTATTAGTAATAGAGCGTTAATATTAAATGCATTAGCATATAGTGCTAAGCCTATTAAAAACTTGTCGGATAGTGATGATACACAGTTGTTAATAAAAGCACTTCAGTCAGACGGAAGTAAGTTTGATGTGGGTGCAGCAGGTACTACCATGCGATTTTTAACCGCATTTTTATCTAAAATTGTTGGAGAATGGACAATTACAGGTTCGGAAAGAATGAAACAGAGACCAATTAAAATTTTGGTTGAAGCATTAAATAAATTAGGAGCTAAAATTGAATATGTTGAAAAAGAAGGGTATCCTCCTTTGAAAATATTTGGAAGTGCTCTTGAAGGTGGAGATTTGGAATTAGCTGGTGATGTTAGTAGTCAATATATTTCAGCGCTGCTGATGATTGGTCCTACCATGAAAAGTGGACTTCGATTAACGCTTACAGGTGAAATTATTTCTCGCCCTTATATTTTACTAACTCTGAAAATGATGGAAACTTTTGGTGTAAAAAGTCATTGGAAGGATAATGTGATTACCGTACCGGAAGGGCAATATCAACCAACTGATTTTACTGTTGAGGCAGACTGGAGTGCAGCATCATATTGGTTTCAGATTGCAGCCTTAAATAAAGGAAGTGAGTTGATTTTGAAGGGCGTAAAAAGATATAGTGAACAGGGGGATTCTAAGGTTGCTGAGCTTTTTACTCAGTTAGGTGTTGAGTATAAGTTTTCCAAAAATGGTTTACAACTTAAAAATACCGGACGTGTTGGTAAACAGTTCAATTATAATTTTATTGAGCAACCTGATTTAGCGCAGACTTTTGCTGTTACATGCTGTTGTTTAGGAGTTCCTTTTAAATTTACAGGACTTCAAACTTTAAAAATTAAGGAGACAGATCGTATTAATGCATTAATTGATGAGTTGAAAAAGATGGGATTTGTATTAACATCAAATCAGCTTGATGATCTTATTTGGGATGGTGCTACATGCGAAAAGGAAGAGATGCCACGTATTGCAACATATAAAGATCATCGCATGGCTATGGCTTTTGCTCCAGCTGTGTCTGTTGTAGGCAATATGGTTATTGATGATCCATCAGTGGTGTCTAAATCATATCCAAAATATTGGGAGCATATTAAAGAGTTTGGTTATTCTGTAGAAGAGTAAAAGAAAGATATGAACAGATTAAAAGGTGAATGACAGTGTTGTTCACCTTTTTTTACCTAAAATCAAAAATAACCAATCGTGATCCTTTGATTGGTTCATTGTTAACTACTGCAGGTTTCCAAAGTCCTAATTCTTTTATTTCTTTTTTTAGCGAGCTTGCAAAAGTACTCTCAACAGGAGTAATGATTTTAATTTCAGATATCTCACCTGAGGCTGAAACAAATATATTTACATGGATTTTTGTTCTTGAACTATTTGAAGGCAATTCAAGATTACGTTCAATTTTGCGTTTAAACTTTTTAAATCCAATTTGAGGATAAGGGATTAAGTTGTTTTCGATATTATCCTCAGAACTCTTTGTATCCTGAATATTTCTTGTTGTGGTATTTTTCTTATGTTGGGTTCCGTAACCTATGGTAACAACTTCCTCTAAAGCCATTGCATCATCTTCTAATGTAATTTCACCTATAGAGTCGTTTTTTACAAGAAGAGATTTTTGCTTATACCCTATGAAATCGAAAGTGAGCAGACTTTCTTTTTCTCGTGTTTGTATAGAAAAGTTACCTTTTAGATCAGTTATTGTTCCGTTGGGTTTACCTGCTTCAATAATTGTAACGCCGGGTATTGGAGTTCCTTCTTCGTCAATAACTTTACCATTAAATTGAAAGAATGAATCTTTTGAAAGTGATTGATCGATATTTTTATTGGCAGCAATAAGACTACTGTTTGAATCAATTTTATTTCCTTCAAGCGTTCCGGTTATAACATTGTTTTTGGTTTCAGAAGCTAGTTCAAACTCTAATTCTTCGTCAATAATAAGATCTGTATCTGTAATTTCTATGTCGTCATCTATAATTGGTTGAGCTGCTGCTATTTTTATTTGAGGTGTATTGTTTTCCTTTTTATTGCGTTTGATTGAAGGAGTTTTAGCAGTGGGTTGTTTATCTTCAATTGTTTCTTTTTCTTCCTTAATTATCAGTGGCTCTGATTTATTTTCTTCAGCTTTGTTTAGATTTAACGAATCGAATTCAACAATCTTTTGTTGTTTACTTAATAATGGTTTATTTGTATTATTATTTGAAATAAAGAAAAGGGATGTAATTCCAATGATAAAAAGTAATGAAGCAGCCACTTTCATCCATAAAGGAATTGTTATTTTATTTTTGTTGCGAGATAATTTGTTTTCTAATGTTTGGAGATTATTGATAATATGTTGCTGATCAGTTTTTTCATAGCCTTCCATGGCTTCCTTTATAAATGGATCAGCTTCCATCTCTCTTTCAAAAGCATACCTGTCCTTGTCTGATAATTCGTTGTTCAGATATTTTAATATTCTTGATATGTTTTTATTATATGGCATTACTTTTTTCTAGACAGATTTTTAAGTTTCGTTTTGCGTTTTGTATGTAACTCTTTACTTTATTTATATCAGTTTCCATTTTTATTGAAATCTGTTGATAGGTCATTTCTTTAAAATAAAAGAGTTCAATGCTCTCTTTTTGTTGAAATTTCAATTTGTTTATACAGTTTTTTAAAGCTTCTTCGTTATGTTTATGCTGCTCTTCGTCAATAGGATGCGTTTCGTATTCAGATTCCATAAAATTTCCAATAAAACTTTTTTCATCATCCAAAGAAATTGTATGGTGCTTTACTTTTCTTAATTCCATTAAGCAATAGTTTTTTGTAACCACATAAAGCCAAGGTTTGAATTGATCTATAGTGGATGTTTTTGTCGTTAATGAAATTTTTTCAAATAATTGTATAACTGCATCTTGAGCATCTGAGTTGTTTTTTAGATATTTGAGACAAACTCCATAAACAAGATCCATGTATCTGCTATATAATTCCCCAAGAATATCAAGGTCGTGTGATTTCTGGTACAGGTGAAGTAGCTCTGCGTCTGATTTATTTTTTCTGTTTAATTGAAATAATCTCATGTATCTTAAAAAGTGTTGCTAAATGTATAAATAATATTAAGCATTTTCAAAATATTACAACAAAGTAGTAGAAAAGCTGAAAGGGATAAAAATTTAGTAAACAATACTAAAAAAACATAAAAAATAAAGGATACCCCTAAAAATTGAGGAAATAAACATGATAAATGTTATTTTTACAGCTTAAACAATGAAAAACACCACCTATTTTATTGTTTGAGTGTTAAAAAGTAATTTTTGCCCGAATTATTTTGTGAATTTAAGATGTTGATGACTTAAATTTTAACTGACCTACTCTATGGCAAATGCTGGTCATTAGTTTATAATTGCGGAATCAGATATTAGATGTTTTGCAGTTTTTAATCTGATAATCAAATAATAGGTGAATAGAAAAAATGTTGCTTATTTAGAATGGCTTAATTTTATTTAATCTAAATAGTTTGCTAATTTTGCGCATTCAAAGCATGTAATTCAGGTCATCTTAAAGAAATCAATAAACACTATTGCAAAATGATTGTTTTAAGATGATTGATAACAAAGTAATTATGGCAGAAGATCAGGATAAAATATTAGAAGAGGTTACCGGAGGTGAATATAAATATGGTTTTACTACCGATATTGAAACTGAGGTAATTCCCAAAGGGTTGAATGAGGATGTGGTTCGATTGATTTCTCAAAAAAAGAATGAACCAGAATGGATGTTAGAATATCGGTTGAAAGCTTTTAGCCATTGGTTAAAGATGGAACAACCGAATTGGGCAAAACTAAATATACCGGAGATTGACTTTCAGGATATAATTTATTATGCTGCACCAAAGCAGAAACCAAAGCTTGAAAGTATGGACGATGTGGATCCGGAACTAAAAGCTACATTTGATAAATTAGGAATTCCACTAGAAGAGCAAAAAGTATTATCTGGAGTTGCGGTTGATGCCGTGATGGATAGTGTTTCGGTTAAAACAACTTTTAAAGAAACGTTAGCTGAAAAAGGCATTATATTTTGCAGTTTTAGCGAAGCTGTTCAGGAATATCCGGATTTAATTAAAAAATATATGGGAACAGTAGTTCCTTATACCGATAATTTCTTTGCGGCATTAAATAATGCGGTATTTAGCGATGGCTCATTTGTTTATATACCTAAAGGAGTTCGTTGCCCTATTGAACTTTCTACATACTTTAGAATTAATGCAACTAATACAGGACAGTTTGAGAGAACATTAATTGTTGCTGATGACGATAGTTATGTAAGTTACCTTGAAGGTTGTACAGCCCCTCAACGAGACGAAAATCAGTTGCATGCTGCAATTGTTGAGATTGTTACAATGGACAGAGCAGAAGTAAAATACTCTACAGTTCAAAACTGGTATCCTGGCGATAAAGAAGGTAAAGGAGGTATTTACAATTTTGTTACTAAACGAGCACTTTGTAAAGGAGATTACTCTAAGGTAATGTGGACACAGGTTGAAACAGGTTCTGCAATTACATGGAAGTATCCAAGTTGTGTATTAATGGGAAATCATTCTGTTGGAGAATTTTATTCAGTAGCAGTAACCAATAATTATCAACAAGCTGATACTGGTACAAAAATGATTCATATTGGTAAAAATACCCGAAGCTTAATCGTTTCTAAAGGAGTTTCTGCAGGAAAAAGTCAGAATAGCTACAGAGGATTAGTGAGGGTGAATAAAAAAGCTGAGAATGCAAGGAACTTTTCACAGTGTGATTCTTTATTAATGGGTGATAAATGTGGTGCACATACATTCCCATACCTTGAGATTAATAATAATTCTGCGGTGGTTGAACATGAGGCTACTACTTCAAAAATTGGTGAAGATCAAATTTTTTACTGTAATACACGGGGTCTTTCAACTGAAGATGCAATTGGTTTAATTGTAAATGGATATGTGAAGGAAGTAATTAATCAATTACCAATGGAGTTTGCTGTTGAAGCGCAGAAATTATTACAAATTAGTTTAGAGGGTAGTGTTGGATAACAGACACAAGTAGCAAGTATCAAGTCGAAAGACCAAAATTATCTTGCTAAGTTTTATTATATAGTTAATAATTATCAAAATCAGGATTCTTAAAAGTCTATTACTTGTGTCTTGATGCTTGATACTAAAAACAAAAGATTATGCTTGAGATTAAAAATTTACATGCCAAAATAGATGATAAAGAGATATTAAGAGGGATTAACTTGACTGTCAAACCAGGTGAGGTTCATGCAATTATGGGACCTAATGGTGCAGGTAAAAGTACTTTATCATCAGTGCTTGCAGGTAGTGAGGCGTTTGAAGTTTCAGAAGGTTCAGCTACTTTTTATGGAAAAGAGTTGTTAGAAATGCCAGCCGAAGATAGAGCTAGAGAAGGTTTATTCTACAGCTTTCAGTATCCAGTTGAAATCCCAGGAGTTAGCATGGTGAATTTTATGCGTACAGCTGTAAATGAACATCGTAAATATAATAATGAAAAACCTTTTTCGGCAAGTGAATTTTTAAAATTAATGCGCGAAAAAAAGAAGTTGGTTGAGATTGATTCTAATTTAACAAATCGTTCTGTTAATGAAGGATTCTCGGGAGGAGAGAAGAAGAAAAATGAGATTTTTCAGATGGCAATGCTACAACCAAAAGTATCTATTCTGGATGAAACAGATTCAGGTCTGGATATTGACGCATTAAGAATTGTTGCCAATGGTGTAAATAAATTGAAGTCTAAAGATAATGCAACAGTAGTGATTACCCACTATCAGCGTTTGTTAGACTATATCGTACCTGATTACGTACATGTTCTTTATAAAGGACGCATTGTAATGTCTGCAGGAAAAGAGTTGGCTCTTGAACTAGAAGAAAAAGGTTACGACTGGATTAAAAAGCAGTTTGAGGATTAACCCGTAAACTACAAGTTTAACCATTAAAATGTTTTAAAGATGAGTATAGCGGGTACAGATATAAAAACAGAAGAAAAATACATTTCTCTTTATAAAGAAAATTTGGGGCATTTAAATGTTATTACTTCAGAAGAAGTTGCCAATGAAAGAGAAGCTGCAATAAGTATTTTTGAAGAAAAAGGAATTCCTAACCGTAAGGTTGAAAATTATAAATATACTAACTTAAATCCTCAGTTTGAAAGAGATTATGCTTGCGATTTTGAGCATGAGGTGTTTAATCAAAACCTGAGCGAAGTTTTCAATTGTAATGTTGAAGATCTTGATGCGATAACGGTATATTTAATTAATGGGTGGTATTATAGAAAAAATCAAGTTCCAGAATCGTTGCCTAAAGGTGTATTGATGGGGAGTTTTGCTGAATTTTCAAAATCTCATCCAGAAATTTTTAAAGCACACTATAATAAGTATGCTAAAAATGAGGAAGATAGTTTTGTAGCATTAAATACAGCTTTTGCACAAGATGGATTCTTTCTTTATATTCCTAAAGGAGTGGTGATTGAAAAGCCAATTCAGATTGTTAACATCATGAAGTCGGGTGAAGACTTTATGGCATTTCCTCGAAATTTATTAGTGATAGAAGAAAACGCTCAGGCCAAAATTATGGTTTGTGAGCATACGCTTTCAGATAATAAGTTTTTGGTTAATGGTGTAACTGAAGCCTATGTGGATAAAAATGCTGTTTTCGATCTTTATTCTATTCAAAACCAGCATAATTTAACAACAAATATTTCATCTGTTTTTATTAAACAAAAGCAGCATTCAAGTATACTTACTCACAATCTTACTTTGCATACCGGAGTAACCAGAAACAATGTTTATGTTCATATGGATGATGAGCATTGTGAATCTAAGGTATATGGATTGTTTGTTTCAGATAAGAGTCAGCATGTGGATAATTTCTCTTTTATTGATCATGCTAAACCAAATTGTTACAGCGAAGAATTATTTAAAGGCGTATTAGATGATACGGCTACAGGTGCCTTTGCTGGTAAAATTATGGTTCGTCCAGATGCTCAGAAAACAAATGCTTTTCAGAAAAATGACAATTTGTTATTGACAGATACAGCAAAAATGAACACAAAACCTATGCTGGAGATTTATGCAGATGATGTAAAATGTTCGCATGGAGCAACGGTTGGTCAGTTGGATGAAAAGTCAATGTTTTATCTTCGTTCACGTGGTATTGGTAAGGATGAGGCTAGAATATTATTGATGTATGCGTTTGCTTATGAGGTGGTTGAAAAAATTAGAGTAGAGGCTGTTAGAGAACAGATAAGAGGATTGGTTGAGCAGGTGTTCAGAGGTGAATTAAATAAATGTAACTCTTGTGCTTTGTGCGGACAAGATGCTTCGGGACAAGGATATACTTGTATGTAATGCTATGGCAATAGATATAAAAAAAATAAGAGCTCAATTTCCTATTCTTGATAGTGAAGTTCATGGAAAACCTTTAGCATATTTTGATAATGCTGCAACTACGCATAAGCCTGAGCGAGTTGTAAATAAGGTGAATGAGGTATATCATACTTTAAATAGTAATATTCATAGAGGTGTGCATTACCTTAGTAATCAGGCAACATTGGCATATGAAGAGGCTCGAAATAAAGTACAGCGCTTTTTAAATGCAAGTCAGTCGTATGAGGTTATCTTTACTTCAGGAGCAACTGCTGCCATCAATTTGTTGGCTACTTCGTTTGGTGACACTTACATAGAGGAAGGTGATGAAATCATTGTTTCAACCATGGAGCATCACTCTAATATTGTGCCATGGCAAATGATGTGTAAAAGAAAAAAAGCAGTTTTAAAAGTAATTCCGATCACAGATAAGGGAGAACTTGATTTAGTTGCTTTTGATGGATTGTTGTCTGATAAAACTAAACTTGTTGCTGTTACATATGTTTCAAATGCTTTGGGAACAGAAAATCCTGTTGCAGAAATAATAAAACGAACGCATCAAAATAATTCGTTAATTATGATTGATGCCTCACAGGCTGTTCAACATTTAAAAGTTGATGTACAGGAATTAGATGTTGACTTTTTGGTGTTTTCAGGACATAAAATATATGGACCAACAGGCACGGGTGCCCTTTATGGAAAGGAAAAGTTTTTAAATGAAATGGAGCCCTGGCAAGGCGGAGGCGAAATGATAAAAACGGTTACTTTTGAAGAGACAACATATAATGAGCTTCCTTTTAAATTTGAAGCAGGGACCCCCAATATAGCAGGTGCAATTGGATTAGGAGAAGCTATTGATTTTGTTTCTGAAATAGGTGTTGAGAATATTGCTGAATATGAGCACGAATTACTTACTTATGCTACTGAAAAGTTAAACACCATTGAAGGTATGAGAATATTTGGTACCTCAGAGCACAAGTCAAGTGTAATTTCGTTTTTAGTTAAGGAGATTCATCCATTTGATATGGGAACGATGCTAGATAAGATGGGCTTGGCAGTAAGAACGGGACATCATTGTGCACAACCAATAATGGATTATTTCGGAATTCCGGGAACCTTAAGAGCATCTTTTGCTGTTTACAATACAAAAGAAGAAATTGATAGGTTAGTGGAGGGAATAACAAAGGTGGCTATGCTTTTTGGGTAAAGCTTTAAAAATTATCATCTTTGTGAGCTCAAATTTTGATATTTAGAAATAAGATAAAAAATGACAATACAAGAAATTCAAGATGAAATAGTTGAGGAGTTTACTTCATTTGATGAATGGATGGATAAATATGCCTATTTAATTGAATTAGGTAATGATCTGGAACCTTTTGATGATCAATATAGGTTGGATCAGAATTTATTAGATGGTTGCCAGTCTAAAGTGTGGTTGCATGCATGGGAAGAGGATGGTAAAGTTTATTATATGGGTGATAGCGATGCAATTATTGTAAAGGGTATTGTGGCTTTGATGATAAGAGCATTATCTGGTCAAAAACCTGAAGATATATTAAATAATGAGTTGTCTTTTGTTGATCAAATAGGTTTGAAAGAGCATCTTTCACCTACGCGTTCAAATGGATTAGTTGCCATGATTAAGCAAATGAGATTATTTGCCTTGGCATTCAAAGCCAAGCAGGCATAAACTTTATATAAAATTGAGTGTTAGATAATAAAGCAATATGCTTTAAATCTCAACATATCAGATACAGATTATTATGACAAACGAATTTTTATCAATAGAAGAAGAAATAGTAAATACTTTAAAAACTATTTTTGACCCGGAGATTCCCGTTAATATTTATGATTTAGGATTGATCTATGAAGTAAATGTTGATGATGAAGGTAAGGCCAGAATTGTGATGACATTAACATCACCAAACTGTCCGGTTGCTGAATCGATGCCGGAAGAAGTGTTTGATAAAGTAAGCGCTGTTGAGGGTGTTTCACATGTTGATGTGAATTTAACTTTTGATCCTCCATGGACAAAGGATATGCTGTCAGACGAGGCTTTGTTAGAGCTTGGGTTGCTGTAGAGTTTGTCAACTAAAATATTATAAGGTCCTTATTCATTGATTTGAATAAGGATTTTTTTTGATCTAAAGTCAGAGATTTAACGTTGCATGCCCTTTAAAACTAATACCATTAATACCCAATATCTAAATCGATTAAATTTTCATTACAATTCTGGATAATCGTGCTAATTTGATTATTTTGACAAAAAATAGGAAGGATGAATTTGGTGCAAAGCAGGTATAATGAGTTAATAAAGGACAAGGCAAAAGCGTTAGGGTTTGATGATTGTGGTTTTGCCAGGGCTGAAGAGCTTGAGGAAGATAAAGTATATTTGAAAAAATGGTTAGGAAAAAATATGCATGGAGAAATGCATTATATGGAGAATCATTTCGAAAAGCGGATTGATGCAAGTCGATTGGTTGAAGGTGCTAAAAGTGTTATTGTTTTATTGAAAAATTACTTTCCTAAAGAAACCCAAAACGAAAATGCTCCTCTAATTTCCCGCTATGCATATGGTGAAGATTATCATTTTGTTATTAAAGACAAAATGAAAGAACTATTTGATTTTATCAAAAATGAAATTTACCCATTATCAGAAGGTCGGTATTTTGTAGATTCTGCTCCTGTATTAGAAAGAGCTTATGCTGTAAAGGCAGGCTTAGGATGGATAGGGAAAAATAGTAATTTAATACATAAGCGATTGGGTAGTTATGTGTTTATTTCTGAATTGATAGTTAATTTAGAGCTGGATTATGGAACACAAATAAAGGAGGCTTGTGGAGGATGTACACGATGTATTGATGCTTGTCCCACAGGAGCAATTGTGTCACCTAAAGTAATAGACTCTACGAAGTGCATTTCTTATCTAACCATTGAAAATAAGGGTGAAATTCCGGAAGAATTTAAAGGACGAATGGATAATAGAATGTATGGATGTGACATTTGTCAGGAGGCTTGTCCCTGGACATGGAAATCCAGACCGCATCAAGAAGACCGTTTTATACCTAATTCAATGGTTTTGGAAATGACAAGAAGTGATTGGAGGGAATTAACTCCGGAAAGATTTTCTGTACTATTTAAAAATTCTGCAGTAAAAAGAACAAAATACACAGGTTTAAGGAGAAATATTGATTTTTTAGAGTGAATAAATTATATAGAACTATTTAAAAACAAAATATTGTTATTAAATTTAAAAGAATCTGTTCTTTTTTTAAGTGCTTTTGCACCAAAGTTATGTTGTATTGGGGCAGGTGTTGAATTTAATCTTAGTGCAATGAAGAACTGTAATCATTCTCCTTTTTATATTTATTCAAAAGATAAAACTTTACTGCATGGAATGTATTGGCTTCCTTCTGGAAATGTAAATGCTGTGATTTACCTTGTTCATGGTTTAGGAGGTCATATGGCAAGATTTACAAAGTTTGCAGAAGGATTCTGCAAAAAGAATATTGGAGTAATAGGAATTGATTTGCGGGGACATGGTAAATCTCAGGGTAAAAGGGGTGATATAAAAGCTTTAAATTATTTTTATGAAGACATTATATCTTCGCTAAGATATTTGCGTCAGATTGTGCCAAAACAAACGCCATTATATATTTATGGTAATAGTATGGGAGGGCCCATTGCATTAAAGTTTGCAATGAAAAATAAGGATGCTTTCAAAGGAGTAATTTTAGCAGCACCATGGTTTACTTTGTATCGTCAACCTCATGGTATTAAACTTGCTGTTATAAGGATGATTAGTAAGGTATTTCCTTGTGCAACTTTTTCTTCTGGTATAAAGTCTGGTGAATTTCGTTCTGATCCACAAATGCAAAAAGATGCAAGAACTGATTTGTTGGCGCATAAAAATATTTCAGCCAGGTTGTTTTGCTTTATCTATGAATTGGGAATGGATTTGATTTTAAACAACTCGCATGATTTTAGTTTACCTATAATTATATTCCATGGAAATACAGATAAAGTTACCGATTATAAATCATCAATACAGTATAAGGAAAATAATGTTGAAAACGTAGAATTTGTTTTATTGCCTAACACGAAACATGAAATTCATGTTGAACCGGAAAGTGAAAATGTTTTAAATAAGATTGTATTGTGGATTAATAGTAATGAAAATATCAATCACAAAAAAAGTCACGGTACAAAAGCAGCCTGTATAGAATAATATAATGAATAGTTTTAGAACCGAATTAAATCCCCAAAATGTTGTAGATAAAATTGAATATGATTCTAAAATTATGTTTTTAGGATCATGCTTTGCAACTAATGTTGGAGAAAAGTTTAAGAAGGCACGATTAAATAGTATGGTTAATCCTTATGGGGTTATTTATAATCCTATGAGTGTAGCTAATACCCTAAAGGCAATAGTAAATAATAGAACCTTTAAAAGTGATGATTTGCATTTTTTTGGAGATCATTGGCATAGCTTTTTTCATCATAGTTCATTCTCCACTAGAGATAAGGAAAAGTGTTTGCAAAAGATAAATGAAAATAATGTAGCAGCTCACAATTATTTAAAAAGTTGCCAGTATTTATTTATCACATTTGGAACTGCTTGGGTATATCAATGGATAGAAAATGAAGAAATCGTCTCCAATTGTCATAAATATCCATCTAAAAACTTTAATCGATACATTTTAAATGTGGACGAAATAGTAACTGTCTATAAAAAGTTATTAACCGAGTTGTTGGTTTTTAATCCACAACTAAAAATTGTGTTTACTGTTAGTCCGGTGCGGCATTTAAAGGATGGTGCACATGGAAATCAGATTAGTAAATCAACTTTGTTGTTAGCGGTTGATAGTATTGTTGAGCAGTTTGGAAGTTGTGATTATTTTCCTGCATATGAACTATTATTGGATGATTTACGAGACTATAGGTTTTATGATATAGATATGGTGCATCCCAATAGCCTTGCAATAGACTATATTTGGCGAAAGTTGGAAAGTTGCTTTTTTTCCACTAAAACATTGGATTATATTAAGGAGATGCATAAATTAGTAAACGCAATTGGGCACAGACCCTATGATTCATCTTCAGAATCGCATCAAATTTTTCTTAATAAGCAGATTAAGAAAATAAGTTATCTTAAAAATAAATATCCCGAAGTGGATTTAAGTTCGGATTTAAGTTATTTCAAAAGTAAAATAATTTGAATCCGTGTTATTTATTCTTAAATAATTACAAATTGATATTAAAAAGTGGAATTTGGTTTTTATTTATAATAAATTTAAGGTGATTTAAAGATGTAAATATCTAGAGAGTTAATTAATATATTGTTGAACCTTTAAATATCATAATTGAGTTTTAGTGACTAGGCGAGAGGCTATCCAAAAACCTAAGTTAATCTAAAACACCCCGTATTAAATATTTTGTATGTGTGAAGTATCTTAAGAGAAATCACAAACCCTATTTGAGAGTTTAGGTAATTTTTTACTTCATATATTAAGTGATATTAAAAATAAAATAAAACATGAAATAAACAAATAATTTGTAAATGTCCTATCTAACTTTTGAAAAATCCAAATTAATCAACCTGGAACAATCTCTGTACAAAGAGATTCTTCGAACCAATCGGGCAGGCTCATATTCGAGTTCAAGTATTATAGGTTGTAATACACGGAAATATCATGGTTTACTGGTATGTCCGTTAGCCGATTTTAACATGATGCGTCATGTATTTTTAAGTTCTCTTGATGTTACTGTAATTCAGCATGATAAGGAGTTTAATCTTGGTATACGTAAGTATAATAAAAACCATTATGAACCTAAAGGGCATAAATATATCAGAGAACTGGAATTTGATGTCATCCCTCGTAAAATTTATCGAGTAGGTGGAGTTTTGTTAGCTGTTGAAGAGGTATTGGTAGAAAAACAAGAAAGAGTTTTACTTAAATATACCTTATTGGAAGCTAATTCCGACACCAAATTAAAATTAAAACCCTTTTTAGCCAATAGAAGTGTTCATGAATTGACACATGAGAATATGTCCGTTAATACTAAATATTCTCGCATAAAAAATGGAATAGGCATTCAAATGTATCCCAAATTGCCTAAACTGTATATGCAATTGTCTAAAGAAACTGAATTTGTAGCCAATCCGTCCTGGTACAAAGGAATTGAATATTTTAAAGAACAACACAGAGGATATCATTATAAGGAAGATTTATATGTACCCGGATATTTTGAGGTAGATATAAAGAAAGGTGAAAGTATTATCTTTTCAGCTTCGCTCACAAGTCATAAACCAGAAAATTTTGACTTGAGATTTGAGAAGGAAGTGGAAAAAAGAATTCCCAGAGACAGTGCTTATAATAATTTGTTAAACTCTGCGCAGCAATTTTTTGTTCAGAATGGAAAAGGAATTACCATGGTCGCAGGTTATCATTGGTATAGTGAGCGGCTTAGAGATACATTGATTTCAGTTCCACAATTAACAGATGCACTAGGTGATGCTGAACTCTTTATTGAAGTATTAGATACTACCGTAAAAAAACTAACTCAAACAATAAAGGATAAGGAAATAAAGAGCTTAACAGAGGCAGATACGCCACTATGGTTCTTCTGGACGATTCAGCAATGTTGGGATAAATCTTGTGTAGATAAGTTTTGGAATAAATATTATGATTTTCTTAAATTGGTTATCAAGGCTTATTTATCAGGACGGTTTGACAATGTAAAAATTGATGATAAAGGCCTGGTTGTTATTTACGATGAAAATATACCATTAACATGGATGAACGGAGTGGTTGATGGTAAACCGGTAACACCAAGGAATGGTGCATGCGTTGAGATAAATGCACTTTGGTATAATGCATTAAGCTTATTTTTAGATTTAGCTAAAGAACAAAAGAAAGATGCCAGCTTGATTAAAGAAATCAAGATCATATTAGAAAAATTAGAAATTTCGTTTATAGATACCTTTTGGAATGAAGATCAACAATGTTTGTATGACTTGGTTGATGGAGATTTTAAAGATGCAGCAATAAGACCGAATCAAGTATTTGCCACTGCGTTTGAATATTCACCATTGAGCAATGAGCAGAAAAAAGGTATTATTGATGTTGCTAAGGAAGAGTTATTAACACCTAAGGGACTTAGAACATTATCTCCTAAAAATCCTCAATATCAGGGATCAATGGAAGGTATTGCGCATAAAAGAGAATTTGGTTTGCATCATGGTGCCGTTTGGCCTTGGTTAATATCATTTTATGCAGAAGGTTACCTTAAGCTTCATAAACAAAGTGGTATCAGTCACATAAAACGAATTGCAGATAATTTTGAAGAAGAAATGACAGAACATTGTATTGGTACGCTGTCAGAGTATTATAATGGAAATCCACCTCAACGAGGTAAAGGTGCTGTAAGTATGGCATGGAATGTAGCTGGTGTTCTTAAAATTCTTAAACTAATCGAAAAATATAGTTAATATGAGGGTATTAATGTTTGGCTGGGAGTTTCCTCCTCATATTACAGGTGGGCTCGGAACAGCGTGTTATGGCTTAACAAGAGGATTGTCACATGTTGAGGATCTTGACGTGTTGTTTGTTGTGCCAAAAGCTTATGGAGATGAAGATCAAACTTCAATTCAACTTGTTGGAGCAAATAATATCTCTGTTCGTCAGAGAAAGATAGACTTCAAAAAGTTTCAAAAAGAAATGGATTATATAGAGGTGGACACTCATATAATACCATACGTAGATCCGGAAGATTATTATAAATTAACCAAAGTAAAAGTTGACGGAGAAAAAAAGATTGTTCATACTAACGAAGAGGGTAAAATTGATTTCTCAGGAAAGTATGGCGCTAATCTATTGGAAGAAATTTCTAACTATGCTCTTGTTGCAGGCGTAATTGCTCAGGATAACGAATTTGATGTGATTCATGCACACGATTGGTTAGCCTATCCGGCTGGTATTGCTGCTAAAGAAGCGAGTGGGAAACCGTTAGTTGTTCATGTGCATGCAACCGATTTTGATCGAAGTGGTGGTAGTGTAAATCCTGCCGTGTATGAAATTGAAAAAAGGGGACTTGATGCGGCGGACAAAGTAATTACAGTAAGTAATTTAACAAGGAATATAGTCGTTGAAAAATATGGTGTTGACCCGGACAAAGTTGTTACTGTTTATAATGCAGTAGAACCTAAAGAAATGTCGGTTGATAATCCAATTAAAAAGAATAAAGATGAGAAAATTGTTACGTTTTTAGGTAGAATTACGATGCAAAAAGGGCCTGAATACTTCATTGAGGCGGCGTATCGTGTTTTGCAAAAAATGGACAATGTAAGGTTTGTTATGGCAGGAAGTGGTGATATGATGGAGAAAATGATTCGTAGAGCTGCAGAACTTAAGATTACAGATAAATTTCATTTTACGGGATTCTTAAAAGGAGAGGAAGTATTTACAATGTTGCGCATGAGTGATTTGTATGTTATGCCCTCAGTTTCAGAACCCTTTGGTATTTCACCGTTAGAGGCCATGCAAAGTAATGTACCAGTATTAATCTCTTATCAATCAGGAGTTGCTGAAATTCTGAATCATGCGATTAAAACCAATTTTTGGGATATTGATGCAATGGCTGATGCTATTTACGGTGTGCTTAAATACCCATCTCTTCCTTCTATGTTTATTAAGCATGGAAAAAGTGAAGTAGAAGCACTAAAATGGGAGGACTCTGCAGTTAAAGTGAAGCATGTTTATGATTCTGTAGTACCCAACTTATAACTCTAACCTTAAAATCTTTTTAATATTATGAAAACCATATGTTTATATTTTCAAGTTCATCAGCCATTCCGTTTTCGACGATACCGCTTTTTTGATATAGGAAATAATCATTATTACTATGATGATTATACCAATGAAAGTCTTTTGATGAAGATTTCACAGAAGTGTTATCTTCCAACAAATAAATTGTTATTAAAATTAATTCAAGCAAATAAAGGTAAGTTTAAGCTTGCATTTTCTATTTCTGGTATTGCAATTAAGCAATTTCAGATTTATGCTCCGGAAGTAATTGAAAGTTTTCAGGAACTTGCAGCTACCGGACAAGTAGAATTTTTAGCGGAAACCTATTGCCATTCTTTGGTTTCACTTAAAGATAAAACCGAGTTTGAACGACAGGTTAACATGCAAGTAGACTTGGTGAAAGAATTGTTTAATCAGGAACCTAAAGTTTTTAGAAATACGGAATTAATATATTCAGATGAAATGGGTGACATGGTTTATAAAATGGGTTATAAAGCTATGTTAACAGAAGGTGCGAAACATGTATTAGGATGGAAAAGTCCAAATTACCTGTACTGCAACAGTATCAATCCTAAATTGAAAGTACTGCTTAAAAACTTTGAATTAAGTGATGATATTGCCTTTCGTTTTGGAAACCAAGGATGGAATGAATATCCTTTAACACCTGCTAAATATGCACAATGGCTAAAGGATTTGGATCCAAAATCTGAAGTAATCAATTTATTTATGGATTATGAAACTTTTGGAGAGCATCAGTGGAAAGAAACCGGAATTTTTGAATTTTTGGAAGGTCTCCCTGAAGAGATTTTAAAACACAAAGAGTTCTCTTTTTCAACACCATCTGAGGTAGCCGAGAATTTACAACCTATATCTTCTGTAAATGTTCCTTATCCTATTTCGTGGGCTGATGAAGAAAGAGATCTTACAGCCTGGCTAGGAAATGAAATGCAGGAAGAAGCATTTAATAAATTGTATGCATTATTACCAAAGATGCAAAAGTGTGATGACCCTAAATTAAATGATGACTGGACATATCTACAGGCCAGCGATCATTTCTACTATATGTGTACGAAATACTTTTCAGATGGAGATGTACATGCATACTTTAATCCGTATGAGTCACCTTATCAGGCATTTATTAACTACATGAATATCTTAAGTGATTTTACACTTCGATTAAATGCTGCAGTTCCAGAAAGTGCAGAAGATGAAAACCTCTCTAATTTAACACAAATGTTAGATCAGAAAGAGGCTAGAATTGCTGAACTGGAAGCAAGTATTAAGAAAATGAGAGATAAGGATAAAAAGAAAAAATCTAAATCAAAGGAAAAAATCATATAATTTCAAGTAACTCTGGCTCTTAACCAGGGGTCAGAGTTTAATTAAGCCTATATATTTCTTATTAAATAAACAGAGAAAATTATGAGCATTAAAAAGCAATTTTTAAAAAGTAAACCTGAATGTAAGGTTACTTTTAAATTTACCAAAAAAGATGGTGAAGAACCTCAATCAGTTAAGGTGATCGGTGATTTCAATAATTGGGATACTACTGTTGAACCTATGAAACCTTTAAAATCAGGTGATTTTACTCAAACAATTAATTTAAGTAGCGGTTCTGATTTTCAGTTCAGGTATTTAATTAATGATAGTACATGGGTAAACGATGAAGAAGCCGATACTTTTATTGATAACGGAATGGGAACATCTGAAAAAAATGGAGTACTACAACTCTAAACCAATCTTTCGTTAATCAACTTACGACTCTCTTTAAACGGTGAGATACCGCAATTACAATTTATTATTCAAAGAAAAAATGATGCAAAATTATTTAAAGCCTGATTATGTTTTTGAGGCTAGTTGGGAAGTATGTAATAAAATGGGCGGTATCCATACCGTTTTATCAACAAAAGCATTAACTCTCGTTGAAAATTTTGGAGATAATATAATATTTATTGGTCCTGATATATATTCAGGGGCAAATAAAATAAGTGAATTTGAGCAGGATGATAACCTTTTCCCCGGATGGAAAGATATCTTAAATAAAGAAGGCCTTCGCGTAAGAACGGGGCGTTGGAAAGTAGTAGGAAGACCTATTGCTTTGTTAATTGACTTTAGTACTCTTGTTCCTCAAAAAAATGAAATACTATCGCGTTTTTGGGAGCTGTATAAAGTTGACTCATTATCCGGACAATGGGATTATATTGAATCCGTTATTTTTGGATATGCAACAGGAAAAGTGATAGAAAGCTTTTATAAATGTTTCCTGAATGCAAATCATAAAATTATTGCACAGTTTAATGAATGGATGACAGGTAGTGGTGCACTTTATCTTAAAAATACATTACCTCAAATTGCAACTGTATTTACTACACATGCAACAGTAGTTGGACGTAGTTTAGCAGGAAATGGAGAGCCTTTATATGATGATCTGCAAAAGTTTAATGCAGATGTAAGGTCACATGATTTGGGTGTAGTAGCTAAGCATTCATTAGAAAAACAATCTGCCTTAAATGCCGATTGCTTTACAACCGTTTCGGATATAACCGCACAAGAATGTGCTCAATTTATGGAGCGACAGGTTGATGTGGTTACACCAAATGGTTTTGAAAATGATTTTGTTCCTCAAACAGAGGAGTTTGGTATAAAGAGGAAAAATGCACGGGAAAAGTTGCGTGCTGTTTCTGAATGTTTATTGGGCCATAAAATATCTGAAGATGCATTGTTTATTGCCAACAGTGGTAGGTATGAATATAGAAATAAAGGCATTGATGTATTCCTTGATAGTTTGAAGCATCTTAACGAAGATGAAAATTATAAAAGAGAAACAATTGTTTTTGTGTTGATTCCGGGAAATAATTTTGGAGCAAGAAAAGACTTGATTGCAAAATTAAACGGAGAATCAGATTTAGAACTTGAAAATCCCTTCTTAACTCATGGTTTAAACGATCTGGGTTATGATCCTATAATAAATAAAATACAGGATATCCATCTGAATAATGACGCGGATGACACTGTGAAATTAATTTTTGTTCCAGCATATCTAAAAGGAGATGATGGGATATTTAACCTTCCATACTACGATATACTGATAGGTATGGATTTAACAGTCTTTCCTTCTTATTACGAGCCATGGGGGTATACACCGCTTGAAAGCTTAGCATTTTATATTCCTACAATTACAACTAGTTTAGCAGGTTTTGGAATCTGGGGAAGGCAATTTTCAAATGGAATTTCTGATGGGTTGGGGATTATTGAGCGCAATGATCATAATAATGCAGAAGTGGCTCTTAGTATCTCTAATACCATACAGGAATATTTACTAAAATCTGAAAATGAGGTATTAGATATTCGTAGGAAAGCGCATGAGATTTCAACAAGAGTTGATTGGGGTGTGCTTATTAAACATTATTATGAGGCGTACGATATTGCTTTGAAAGCAGTTGAACGTAGGAGGACACAAATTGATGTTGTTAAAAGAGAAAAAAGAATCCATGTTAAGGCGGAAAAATCGCCGATGCCGGTTTGGAAAAAGTTGTTCGTAAAATCAAAACTTCCAGAGAGGATATCTCATTTAAGTGATTTGGCCCATAATCTTTGGTGGACATGGAATTACCAGGCAGCTGAATTATTTGAATACATTGATCCCGATACATGGGTTAGTATAGGAAGAGATCCTATTAAATTATTGGAACGTGTTAGCTATGATTATTTATTAGAATTGTCTCAGAAAACTGAGTTTGTTGAGCAGTTGGATAAAGTATATTCCATGTTTCGAGAATATATGGATCGAGAGCCAAATAAGGATCCATCCATAGCTTATTTTAGTATGGAGTATGGTATTAATGATGTGCTAAAAATTTACTCTGGAGGCCTAGGTGTTCTAGCAGGTGACTATTTAAAAGAAGCCAGTGACTCTAATGTGAATATGACAGCAATTGGCTTACTATACAAATATGGGTATTTCAGACAGTCTGTTACAATCAGTGGAGATCAGCAATCAAACTTTGATCGTCAGGAGTTTTCAACACTGCCAATTAAGGAGGTGAAGAATAATGATGGAACACCTATGGTGTTGCAAATGAGTGCGCCTGGTCGAATTGTTCATGTAAAAATATGGCGCGCAGATGTGGGTAGGGTTACTTTATACTTAATGGATACAGACCATGAATTAAATACAGAGAGTGACAGGCATATTACTCATAGTTTATATGGCGGTGATTGGGAAAATCGTTTAAAACAAGAGATCCTTCTAGGTATGGGAGGTATTCAATTGTTGGATGAATTAAATATAGAAACAAATTTATTTCATTGTAACGAAGGACATGCAGCATTGATTAATGTGTCGAGGTTGATAAAGTATGTGGAAGGTCAATATAATTTTGCTGAGGCAATGGAATTAGTCAGGGCTTCTTCATTATTTACAACACATACCCCGGTTCCTGCAGGTCATGATAAATTTGATGAGGACTTAATAAGGGTTTACTTCCGACACATACCCGAAAGACTTCAGGTTACATGGGATGAGTTTATGGGATTAGGGCGTGAAAACGTTAATGATCATCATGAAAAATTCTCAATGAGTGTGCTGGCAGTTAAAACGTCTATGGAAGTAAATGGCGTGAGCTGGTTACATGGAGAGGTTTCCAGAAATATGTTTCAGGGATTATGGAAAGGTTTATTTACCGAAGAAGTACCTATTGGCTATGTAACCAATGGAGTCCATTATGGCACCTGGACATCTAGTGATTTCCAACGTTTGTATGAAAAAGAATTTGATCCTGCATTTAAGTATGATCTTTCCAATAAAGATTACTGGAGAAAAATACACGATGTAAGTGATTATGATATTTGGCAAGTAAGGTTGGCTTTACGTAAAAAGCTAATTGATTTTGTTAAAACCAGGATGGCATCTAATATGGTGAATAGCCACTCCGATCCATCACAAATTATTGAAGTTATTGATCAGATTGATGATAAAGCTTTAACCATTGGCTTTGCACGTCGTTTTGCAACATATAAAAGAGCGCATTTGTTGTTTACGGATGAGGAGCGACTTTCTGAGATTTTAAATAATCCGGAGCGACCAGTACAGTTTATCTTTGCTGGTAAAGCACACCCTGCTGATGGAGGCGGACAGGCCTTAATAAAGCATATTGTTGAAATATCAAAGAAACCACAATTCCTGGGTAAAATTATCTTCCTTGAAAATTACGATATGGAATTAGCCAAAAGATTGGTGAGTGGAGTGGATATTTGGTTAAATACTCCAACTCGACCTCTTGAAGCTTCAGGTACTAGTGGAGAAAAGGCTGAACTTAATGGCGTACTTAATTTTAGTGTTTTAGATGGTTGGTGGTTTGAAGGTTATCGGGAAGGTGCCGGTTGGAGTCTGACAGATAAAAGAACTTATCATGATCAGCAGTTGCAGGATGAATTAGACGCAGCAACTATTTATAGCATGTTGGAAAATGAAATTGTTCAATTGTTCTATCAGACAAATGATGAAGGGCTATCGCATGAATGGATTAAATATATTAAAAACTCTATCTCTGAAATTGCACCGAACTATACTACTAAAAGAATGATGGATGATTATATGGCCAAGTTCTATAGTAAGATGGATCATCACTTGAGAGAATTGAAGAGTAATGATTGTTCATTAGTAAGAGAAATTTCATCATGGAAACGATGGGTGAAGTCGAATTGGAATGATGTAGAAGTGGTAAATATTGAAATGCCGGATATTTATGCACATCAATTGGGCATTGGCGAAACGTATCATATTAGTGTGGTGATTGATTTAAAAGCCTTGGCTAATGTTGATATTTCAGTGCAGGCTATTTTTGCAGATGTTCATGAAGATGGAACTGCAAAGATGCTAAGTGTTGAGGAATTTAAAATTGATAAAAAAGAAGGTAGTAAATTATACTGCACCTTAAATCATCTGTTAAATATACCGGGGGTATATAATTTCGGAATCAGAATGTACCCTAAAAATCAGTCGATACAAGCTCAGCATGAGTTGTGTTGTATTAGATGGATATAATTAACAACAAAAGAAACTATTTTAGATAGTATTTGTAAGTAAAGGGAAACGGCCAGAAAATGCTTAATGTATTTTTCTGGCCGTTTTATTTTGTCTAATTCAGTTATTATTTAGTAAACACTTTTAGGAGGAATCCTTTTTAAAATAATAGCTGTTCGTGCAGGTATATATATTTTTAATTGATACTGATTCCTGTCGTAAGGCATTCTTTCCGGAAAGTAAATGTACGACTCATCAAGTAATCCAAAACCTCCAAATTCTTTATTGTCAGTATTTAAAACGATACGGTATTTACCAGGTTCTATAAAAATGCCATAGTCTGTATATGAGTTTGTTGGAGAGAAATTAAAAATCATTAAATAGTTTCCTCTTTTAAAACACATTATTTGATCGCTTTCATTGATGGCAACACCATAGCAAGAATCGTTGGAAGCCAAATAACCATCTTTAGCCAAATCAATCATAGCTTTATCAAATGCTGACAGGAATTTAAATTTTAAATCCTGATGATCCATTAAACTCCATTGTCGTCGCGCATATTTGTACGACCAGCCATTTCCTTCTCTTGGGAAATCAATCCATTCTGGGTGCCCAAATTCGTTCCCCATAAAATTGAGGTATCCCCCGTATGATGTTGTAATAGTAGCTAGTCTAATCATTTTGTGTAAGGCAATGCCTCTATCAATAACTAAACTTTCAGATTTTAAATCCATCTTGTCATACATTTCTTTGTCGACTAACCTAAAAATGATGGTTTTATCACCTACTAAAGCCTGATCATGTGATTCTGTATACGAAATAACTTTTTCGCCGGCACGATGTTGACTTAACTCATGAAAAATTTGTCCTACATTCCAATTCTCATCGGTATTTTCCTTAATCATTTTAATCCAAAAATCAGGAACTCCCATGGATAGCCTGTAGTCAAAACCAACACCTCCATTTTCTATAGTTTCAGACAAGCCAGGATAACCACTCATATCTTCAGCAATAGTAATTGCATTTTTATTGGTTCTGTGAATAAGATGGTTTGCCAAGGTTAAGTAGGTTAGTGCATCAATATCTTCAGTATCATTAAAATAGTCGGCATACGAAGAAAATGCATATTCTAAACCATGGTGTAAGTATAGCATACTGGTTACTCCATCAAAACGGTATCCATCAAAATGGAATTCTTCGAGCCAATATTTACAGTTCGATAATAAAAACTGAAGCACCTGATCTTTGCCATAGTTAAAACATTTACTATCCCAGGCAGGATGCTCTCCTCGGCCTCCATCATGAAAATATTGATACGATGTGCCATCAAATCTACCTAAACCTTCCACTTCGTTTTTGACGGCATGCGAGTGAACAATATCCATTATTACTGCAATTCCGTTTTTATGAGCTTCGTTAATTAAATCTTTTAGTTCTTCGGGAGTACCAAAACGCGAAGAAACGGCAAAAAAGTTTGATACATGATAACCAAAACTTCCATAATAAGGATGTTCCTGTATGGCCATTAATTGTATAGTGTTGTATCCGGCTTTAATAATTCGGGGAAGTACATTGTTTTTAAATTCAGTAAATGAATTCACCTTTTCTTCCTCTGAAGACATTCCAATATGCGCTTCATAAATTAATATTGGATCAACGGATGGTTTAAAATTTTGGTCTTCCCATTTAAAATCCTCTTGTGGAGTCCAAACCTGAGCACTAAATATTTTGGTTTCTTCATCCTGAACTACTCTGTTTATATATGAAGGTAAGCGAAGACCATCTCCACCTTCCCAAAATAGATGTAGCTTAAAAAGGTCTCCATGTTTTATAGTGGATTTGGGTATTTTAATTTCCCAATTGCCATTATCTAATTTTGTGAACTTAAAATTTTGATCTGGCTTCCAATCACTAAAGTCACCTATTAAAAAAATTTCTTTGGCATTTGGAGCCCATTCTCTTAATAGTAATTCGTTTCCTAAATCTTTTAAACCATAGTAATCATAACCATTCGACATTTGATCAAGGTCACCAAAAATATCTCTCAGATAGTCCAGTTTGTAATTGTAGTGCTTTATTCTTTCTGTTATAGACGATTCAAAAGGTTTTAACCAGGGGTCATTTTTCACAAAAACGGGTGTATCCATAAAAATTAGGCTTTGTATGTTATAATTGTAGTACTAAGATACCAACACTATTTTTATTCAAATCATAAAATTGATAAAGATTTAAATATTTATTCTTAGATAGAATTGTAACTTTGTCAGTATTTACTGTTAAAATTGCAGTTTTGATTATTTGACGATTATGTTCATTCAGGTAAGTTAAGTGTTAACTGCCTATGGACTAGTTGTAAAAAAGGATATTGAAGTTAATAATATCGGACAAAATATAATTTGTGTTATGGAGATTCAAAATATAAAACAACGATTTGGGATAATTGGAAATTCTTTTGGATTAAACCGTGCCATTGATATTGCAGTTCAGGTTGCCCCCACAGATTTGTCTGTACTTATTACAGGAGAAAGTGGAGTAGGTAAAGAAACTTTTCCTAAAATAATTCATCAATTCAGTTCCAGAAAACATGGGCCGTATATTGCAGTAAACTGTGGAGCAATACCGGAAGGAACGATTGATTCAGAGTTGTTTGGACATAAAAAAGGAGCTTTTACAGGAGCTTTATCAGATAGAAAAGGGTATTTTGAAGAGGCTGATAACGGAACTATTTTTCTGGATGAAATAGGAGAATTGCCTTTATCAACTCAGGTTCGTCTGTTAAGGGTTTTAGAAGCTGGTGAATTTATTAAGGTTGGTTCTTCGGAGGTTTTAAAAACCAATGTGCGAGTGGTGGCAGCTACAAATGTACAAATGGAAAAAGCAACTAAGGAAGGAAAGTTTCGTGAGGATTTGTTTTACAGATTAAGTAGTGTGCCAATTACAATACCACCGCTTAGAGAGCGTACAGAAGATATTCATTTGTTGTTTAGAAAGTTTGCTCATGATTTTTCTGAGCGATATAGAATGCCTTCCATAAAACTTCAGCCGGAAGCAGTAGATCTGTTAACGCAGTATCGTTGGCCAGGTAATATTCGTCAATTAAAGAATATAACAGAACAAATTTCAGTAATCGAAGAAGAAAGAAATATTTCAGCAACAACGCTGCAACACTATATTCCATATCATACAGGAGATAATTTACCTGCGTTGATGGATAATCCATCACAAAAAGAAAGTTCTTTTTCAAACGAAAGAGAAATTTTGTATAAGGTGCTTTTTGATATGAAAAAGGATATGGGTGATTTAAAAAAGCTTGTGTTGGAGATGATACAACAGGATGGGTCTATTAATATTGATAGTGAACATGCCCAGATTATTCAAAAATTATATGATAAGGATGTGGATGTATTTCATCATAGGGAAGAATCGGGTAGCACGCCTCCTGTAATTATTAAAAATTCACCTTCGCGAAACAGTGAAATTCATGATGGAATTGAAGACACGGAAGAGTTTGTTGAAGAATCATTGTCATTAGAGGATAAAGAGATTGAATTGATAAAAAAAGCATTGGATAAAAATAATGGCAAAAGAAAATATGCTGCTAAGGATTTAGGTATTTCAGAGCGAACTTTATATAGAAAGATTAAAGAATATGACATCAAAAACTAAAATAAGTAAAGGTATTTTGCTTGGTGGACTAATGATTTTGTCATTAGTGGCATGTAAAATAGAATTTACCTTAAAGGGGGCGTCGGTACCGGCTGAATGGAAGTCGTTTTCGGTGCAGTATTTTGAAAACAGGGCTCCGTTAATTAATCCTACTTTAAGCCAGGAATTTACTGAGGCACTTAAAGATAGAGTGATTAATGAATCAAAGCTGGTTTTGGAAGAAAGAAATGCAGATATTGATTTTTCAGGTCAAATTACGGGGTATTCGGTTAAGCCTATGGCTATTCAGGCTGATGCAATTTCAGCAGAAACAAGGCTAACCATTACAGTAAAGGTTAAATATCGAAACTTCAAAGATCCAAAGCAAAATTGGGAGTCATCATTTAGTGGTTACGAGGATTATTCAAGTGATCGCGATATTAATGAGGTAGAGAATGAATTAACAGAATTGATTATAGAAAAAATCACACAGGATATTTTCAATAAAGCTTTTTCCGACTGGTAGAATGAATAAAGGTAGTTTCACTAAAATATTATCAAATCCGGATTTAGTTTCAGAGGAAACATTGAAATGGCTTAAGGAAATTGTAGACGAATATCCTTTTTTTCAGGCTGGAAGAATGTTGCTATTGAAAAATATGCATGAGTTGGATCATATCCGATATAATAGTGAATTAAAACATTCTGCAGTTTACATAGCTGATAGAACAAAGTTATTTTTTCTACTAAATGGTATAGGTAAAGATCAACAGGAGCACAATGATAATAAACTTCTGATAGATAAGAAATCTGAGGTCGTTCAGCAGGTTAAGCCTATTGAACCAGCAGTAAATAATGAGCCTGAAGTATCAAAAGAACCAGATTTATTACCAGAAAAAGAAAAAAGTTCTAAGGAGGTTGCAAAAACAAATGTTACTATTTCAGATAATTATCTGAATGCATCGGATGATTATATCGATGAAACCGGAAGTGCACATCGTTTCACATTCAGCAACTCCAATAGTAAGGTTAATAAAAAACAGGATGATTTTGAGGATATTGTATTGCCAGCAGCAGATTTGTTGGATTATGAGTCTACAAGTTCAACAATTTATTCATTGCCGGATATAGATAAGGTTTCCAAAGTAGATCCAAATGAAAATAGATCATTTTCTGATTGGTTGCATATTATGCATTATACCACTCCGGAAGAACCTAAAGAAAGTAAGGAGAAAAAGAAAGGAATGGACTTGATTGATAGTTTCCTGAGTCAGGATCCTAAAATTATACCAAGTGCAGCTAAAAAACATAAACATATAGATTTATCGGAACAAAAAGAAGATAGTAGCGACGATATATTGTCAGAAACATTAGCTGCAATATATATAAAACAAGGCCATAAAAGTAAGGCTATTTCAATTTTTGAGAAATTGCGTTTGAAATATCCTGAAAAAAATGCTTACTTTGCACGTCGAATTAATGAGTTAAAGGAAAATTAAAAATTAAATATTTAAAAGATATGTTTCAAGTAGTATCTGTACTAGTAATTATTGTAAGTATTCTTTTAATACTTATTGTTTTGGTTCAAGATTCAAAAGGTGGTGGTTTAGCATCTAACTTTTCTTCTCAAAACCAGATTATGGGCGTAAGAAAAACAACAGATTTCTTAGGTAAAGCTACCTGGTATTTAGCAGGAGGCTTATTAGTGTTATCATTGGTTACTGTAATGGTACTTGAAAAGCCTGGTTCTGGTGATAGTTCAGTTCTTGATGAAAAACTTCAACAAATTGAGCAGCCACAAAATGCAATGCCAGCTTTCCCATCTGCATCAGGAGATGAGGCACAAGGTAGTGAAGAGCCAGCTTCAGAAACTCAGGAATAAATAAAATTCAACCATTATATCAATGCCAGTATGTCATTCATACTGGCATTTTTTTTGACCAGCCTTCAGCTTGCCTTTTTAAATCGTTCTCAGAATCTTAGATGAATGTAAAAGTATGACAATAGCTTCCGGCTTATAGTAGTGTGTTGTGCAAAATTGTCAGTTTTCTACTGTAAAATATTCCGTTTTTGTTATTGGCACAGTTTATGACAAACCAAAGCCGAAAATTATAATATCGTTTAACTTTAAAAAATTAAAAATATGTCACAATTACAAGGAAAGATTCTTGCCGGTAAAATTTTGGTTAAGCCACAGGCAGCAGAAACAAAAACTGCAAGTGGAATCATTATTCCTGATTCAGCAAAAGAAAAACCTCTTCAGGGTGAAGTTGTTCTAGTTGGGGCTGAAAAGAAAGATGAGAAAATGGAAGTAGCAGTGGGTGATGTTGTTCTTTACGGAAAGTATGCCGGTACAGAATTAAACATTGAAGGAACTGACTATTTATTGATTTCTCAATCAGACGTATTGTTTATTAAATAATTTAACGAAACTTATTAAGTAATAGTAAAATGGCTAAAGAAATTAAATTCAATATTGAAGCTCGTGATTTATTAAAACAAGGTATTGATGAGCTTGCTAACGCAGTAAAAGTAACCTTAGGTCCAAAAGGTAGAAATGTTATTATGGACAAAAAATTCGGAGCGCCAGCAATCACTAAAGATGGTGTTTCGGTAGCAAAAGAAATTGAGTTAAAAGATCCTTATGCAAATATGGGTGCTCAAATGGTTAAAGAAGTGGCTTCAAGAACTGGTGATAATGCTGGTGATGGAACAACAACTGCAACTGTATTGGCTCAATCAATTGTAAATGTTGGTTTAAAAAATGTTACTGCAGGGGCTAACCCAATGGAGCTTAAGTCTGGTATCGACAAAGCTGTTAAAGCAGTAAAAGAAAGTATTGCCGCTCAATCACAAGAAATTGGTGATCACAATGAGAAAATTGAGCAAGTAGCTAAGATCTCAGCTAATAACGATGCTGAAATTGGTCGCTTAATTGCTGAGGCAATGGAAAAAGTAGGTAAAGAAGGTGTTATTACTGTTGAAGAAGCTAAAGGTATTGAAACTACAGTTGAAGTAGTGGAAGGTATGCAATTCGACAGAGGATATATTTCTCCATACTTTGTAACCAATACTGAAAAAATGGCTGCAGAGTTGGATAACCCATATATTTTGATCCACGACAAGAAAATCTCAACAATGAAGGATCTTCTTCCTGTATTAGAAGCTACAGCTCAAACAGGTCGTCCTTTATTAATTATTGCTGAGGATGTTGATGGTGAAGCGTTAGCTACTTTAGTAGTAAACCGTCTTCGTGGTTCATTAAAAGTTGCTGCAGTTAAAGCTCCAGGATTTGGTGACAGAAGAAAAGAAATGTTACAAGATATCGCAACTTTAACTAATGGTACTTTAATTACTGAAGAAGTAGGCTTAACTCTTGAGCAAGCTACTCTTGAAATGTTAGGAGAAGCTGAAAAAGCAACTTTAGATAAAGAAAATACAACGATTGTAAACGGAGCAGGTTCAAAAGAAGTAATTGATGCCAGAGCTGATCAAATTAAAGCTCAAATTGCAAATACAACTTCTGATTACGATAAAGAAAAACTACAAGAGCGTTTAGCAAAAATCGCTGGTGGAGTTGCTGTTCTTTACGTTGGTGCTGCCTCTGAAATTGAAATGAAAGAGAAGAAAGATCGTGTTGATGATGCATTAAGTGCTACACGTGCTGCTGTTGAAGAAGGAATTGTTCCTGGTGGTGGTGTTGCTTTAATTCGTGCAATTGAAGTATTGGAAGGATTAAAAGGCGAAACTGAAGACGAAAATACAGGTGTCGAAATTGTGAAAAGAGCAATTGAAGAACCTTTACGTCAGATCGTTGCAAATGCTGGTAAAGAAGGTGCTGTAATTGTACAAAAAGTAAAAGAAGGAAAAGGTGATTTTGGTTACAATGCTCGTATCGATGAATACCAAAACTTCTTTGCAACTGGAGTAATTGACCCAGCTAAAGTAACTCGTATTGCACTTGAGAATGCGGCTTCTATTGCAGGTATGTTCTTAACAACAGAATGTGTAATTGTTGATGAGGAAGAGGAAGCTCCAATGCCATCTGCTCCAATGGGCGGAATGGGCGGAGGTATGCCTGGAATGATGTAATCAAGGATTACTGATTCAAGATACTTTGTATCTAAAATATATATTAAAGCCAATGCGTTTATTGCATTGGCTTTTTTTATTATGCTTTTTTGGGATAGTTGATAAGGGGCATTGTAGTGGCTCCATCAGAGTCTCACGTATGAATATATCATTAATTGACTTCAATACCTTTGGAGCTGTTTTTATGTTCATGTCTGTTTTTCTATAATCATGTAAAATTGCTGGGGTTATTGTTGGTTGCTGTTTATATATACAATCTATTTAGATTGTTTTTATACTCAGAATTATTGGTGTTTTCTATGGTATTATTGGCTTAGCAGTGTTGCCATCTATCTGTGCAGTTGCAGTTTTTACTGTATGTGTTTTAATTTTAAAATATATTATGATTATAAATACTTGTCGGATAGGTATTAAAGTAATCAAGTGCAATAAAAGGTAAATTATGTGCAAAAACAACCTACAGTTTCCCTAGGAAATCTCTTACTATTTTTTAAATTTGTTAGGACGGATTTATATATAAACAAAAAAAGTGACAAACATGAAATTTGAATTACCAACATTACCTTATGCATCAGATGCATTGGAACCAGTTATTAGCAAAAAAACTATAGAATATCATTATGGAAAGCACCATCAGGCTTATGTAAACAATCTTAATAATTTGATTGCAGGAACTGAATTTGAAAATGCAGATCTTGAAACAATTATTAAAAAGGCTGAAGGTGGTATTTTTAATAATGCTGCTCAGGTGTGGAACCATACATTTTATTTTACGTCATTTTCGCCTAATGGAGGAGGAGAACCTACTGGTGCTTTAGCAGATGCAATTACAAAGACTTTTGGAAGTTTTGATGCTTTTAAAGAAGCTTTTAATAAAGCTGCTGCTACATTATTTGGTTCAGGATGGGCATGGTTAGTAAAAGATGCCTCAGGAGAACTTAAAATTGTTCAAACAAGCAATGCTGCCAATCCAATGACAGATGGTCTTACTCCTGTTTTAACTTGCGACGTGTGGGAGCATGCTTATTATTTAGATTATCAAAATGTACGTCCTGATTATATTGCCAACTTCTGGAAGTTGATTGACTGGAGTGTAGTTTCGGAACGATACTAAGTTAATAATTGAAAAATCCCTTTTTATTATGCTTAAAGATCTCATCTTAAAAAATCGAAGTTACAGAAGGTTTTATCAGGATAAAGAAATTAGTTTGGATGAATTATCTGAATTGGTTGATTTAGCCCGATTGTCTCCTTCTGCAAGAAATGCACAGCCATTAAAATACATCTTGTCCAATACGCCACAGATGAATAATGTTATATTTAAGCATTTATCATGGGCTGGGTATCTTCAAAGCTGGAATGGTCCGGAAGAAGGAGAGCGCCCTTCAGCATATATTATCATGGTGAATGATACTTCTATTTCGTCAAACTTTTTTAGTGATAATGGTATTGCTTCTCAGAGCATTTTATTAGGCGCTGTAGAAAAAGGCTTTGGTGGTTGTATTATTGGTTCTGTGGAGCGCTTACAGCTGCAACGAGAATTAAATATTCCATCACAGTTTAAAATAGTGCAGGTAATAGCATTAGGTGTACCTAAAGAAGAAGTTGTTGTAGAAGAATTGGATAAAGATCATAAATATTGGAGAGATATTAAAGAGGTGCATCATGTACCCAAAAGAAGTCTTTCGAATATTATATTGAAGCTATAATTGATGAAAAAAATAAAGTTTAAGTAGTTCGATTTCCCTTGGAGGTCGAACTATTTTTTTTATATGTATATCACCTTGAATTGTCTTTTATTTCTGTGTATATTTAGAATAGGGTTGTATCTATAATTCTAAATTTATACACATGAAACGATTTATTTGGGTGTTAATATTTGTCTTTGGAGCCTGTGTGTTTGTCAGTGCGCAGGTTACAAGAGATTCTCTTATGTTCAGGGGAGTAGTAATGGAAGGTGATAGTTTATTTAGTTTGCCTTATGCAAAGTATATGGTAAATGACGATAAAAGCTTTATGTCAAATGAAGAGGGGCAGTTCTCTTTCTGGGCTAAAAGTGGCGATATTGTAGAGTTTTCATATGTGGGCTTTAAACCATTGTATGTGCAAATTCATGATTCTCTGGCTAATGATAATTATTTAATGGGTGTTTTTTTGAGTAGAGATACCATAGAGTTATCTGAGGTGGTGATATTGCCGCAGAATATAAGTCCTGAAGCTTATGCCCGGAATATGCCATTATTGAGTGATGCTTCAGAAACAGTTGCACAACATAATGTTGATATGTCCACCTATCAGGCCATTACGCAGCCGGTTACAGAATGGGATGCTGAAATGAATCAGAAGAATTTTTTACAGGCCAGATCCAATGATGTAGCATATAGAACACAGGTTCAGCCAAATCAAATGGTGGGTGTAAGTACTGTTTCTGCAAAGCAGGCTATTGAAAGGTCGAAATTAAGAAATCTTAAAAAGCCAAGAAGATCCTATATTAGTTTGGCAGAATGGGAATATTTAATTTCATCATATCAGGAAAGGATTAGAAAAAAAAGCTTTCAATAGAATTTAGATAATTGTATTAACAATCTATTTCAAATAGGGAGGCATTGATAATTTCAAATTTGTATTATTGTAAAAGAAGCGCCAAAGGCGTGTTATCAATAGCCCAGCCAGATAAGGCTGGGTGTATATGTTGAAATTTAAATAAAGCACCAAAGGTGTGACGTGTTTTCAATTCTATTTTTCACCATTAGATATATGGGATAATCAGGAGGAATGAAAATTCTGCCGACCTCTTTTTCTTTTCTCTTCTGTTATATATTTATTATAATTCAGCAACATGCAGACAATAGCTGTTGATATAAACGTTTTCTTTTTCAATAGCATGTAAAGAAGAGTTTTATCTATTTATTTCAATTAGAGAGTTATTGATAATTCTAAATCAGTTATTGCAATAGAAGCGCCAACGGCGTGTTATCAATAGCCCAGCGAGATAAGGCTGGGTATATATGTTGAAATATAAATAAAGGACCAATGGTGTGATCTGTTTTTAAATTCTATTTTTTACCATTATATGTATGGTATAATCAAGAGGAATGAAACTTCTGCCGATCTATTTTTCTCTTCTCTTCTGTTGTATATATTTTTTATAATTCTGCAATATGCTGACAATAGCCGTTGAGATAATCAGTTTCTTCAGTAGCATGTAAATAAAAGTATTATCTATCTATTTCAAATAGGGAGCATTGACAATTTCAAATTTGTATTGTCGTAAAAAGAAGCGCCACCGGCGAGTTATCAATAGCCCAGCCTTATAGGGCTGGGTAAATATGTGGAATATAAATAAAGGACCAAAGGTGTGACGTGTATTTCAATTCTATTTTTTACCATTATATGTATGGTGTAATCAGGAGGAATGAAACTTCTGCCGATCTCTTTTTCTTTTCTCTTCTGTTGTATATATTTTTTATAATTCAGTAACATGCAGACAATAGCTGTTGATATAAACGGTTTCTTCTTCAATAGCATGTAAAGAAGAGTTTTATCTATTTATTTCAGTTAGAGAGATATTATTAATTTCAAATTTGTTATTGCAATAGAAGCGCCAAAGGCGAGTTGTCAATAGCCCAGCGAGATAAGGCTGGGTATATATGTTGAAATATAAATAAAGCATCAAAGGTGTGACGCGTATTTCAATTCTATTTTTTACCATTAGATATATGGTATAATCAGGAGGAATGAAACTTCTGCCGATCTATTTTTCTCTTCTCTTCTGTTGTATATATTTTTTATAATTCTGCAACATGCAGGCAATAGCTGTTGATATAAACGGTTTCTTCTTCAATAGCAAGTAAAGAAGAGTTTTATCTATTTATTTCAAATAGGGAGGCATTGACTATCTCAAATTTGTATTGTCGTAAAAAGAAGCGCCACCGGCGTGTTATCAATAGCCCAGCCTTATAGGGCTGGGTATATATGTTGAAATATAAATAAAGCACCAAAGGTGTGACGCGTATTTCAATTCTATTTTTTACCATTAGATATATGGTATAATCAGGAGGAATGAAACTTCTGCCGATCTATTTTTCTCTTCTCTTCTGCTGTATATGTTTTTTATAATTCAGTAACATGCAGGCAGCAGCTGTTGAAATAGTCGATTTCTTAAATAGGATATTAAGAAAAGTATTAACTATCTATTTCAAATATGGAGGTATTGACAATTTCAAATTTGTATTGTTGTAAAAAGAAGCGCCAAAGGCGAGTTGTCAATAGCCCAGCCTTATAGGGCTGGGTATATATGTTGAAATATAAATAAAGCACCAAAGGTGTGATGTGTTTTGCAATTCTATTTATAACTTGTAACTTGTAGTAAATGTTACAATATCTCATATTATTTTTGATGATATTCATTGTAAATTACATCCTTAATAATTCATAATACTTGAATAATTTTAAATCCCATGCCTCAATCCCTTGTTTATAACTATACCCACATTATTTTTAGTACAAAAGATCGTTACCCTTTTATTGACAAACAAATAAGTACAGAACTTTTCAATTATCTGGGAGGTGCTTGTCGAGAACTGGAGTGCAAACCAATTATTGTTGGAGGGCATGATGATCATGTTCATCTGGTTGTTCTTCTTTCGCAAAAGATAGCGTTAATGAAGCTTATGGAGACCATAAAAAGCCATTCTTCTAAATGGATAAAAACCAAGGGAAACAAATATGAAAAATTTTTCTGGCAAAAAGGGTATGGAGCATTTTCTATTAATCCAACACAAATAGATGTTGTATGTCAGTATGTTAAAGAACAAAGTATGCATCATAAAACCAAATCATTTAAGGAGGAATATAGTGCATTTCTGAAAAAGTATAATGTAAAATACGATGAACGGTATGTGTGGGATTAAAGAATGTATGAGCCTACAATTCTGGATCTATGAGGTGGAAAAGACATCACACCTTCGGTGCTCAATGAGTTACATTGTTTAACCCAGCCCTGATAGGCTGGGCTATAGACTTTACGCCTGTAGGCGCTAATGTTGATATGAAAACAAGATATCTCGTTGAGTATCTGTTATTTTAAATTATACCAATTAGAGAGTTATTGATAATTCTAAATCAGTTATTGCAATAGAAGCACCACCGGCGAGTTATCAATAGCCCAGCCAGATAAGGCTGGGTAAATATTTGGAATAACAGTATAGCACCAACGGTGTGATGTATTTTTGTTATTTATTTGAAACATGCACACAATAACTATTGCTGTAGTCTGTTTCTTCTCTGTTTCTAAAAATAAGCCAGATAGTATGGTCTTTTAGTTCATCTTTACTAATCTCAGTCCATATAAAAGTTCCATTGTAGCGTCTGGCACCTACAGTTGTAAAATCAATGTAGTCACTTTGTTTATATTTCCATACTATCATCAAGGTATCGTACGCATCTGCGAGAGGCTGTGTAGCATCAGTATTCCAGTTAAAGCTAATGCCCTTTTCATTAGTCGTGCAGGTAATATCAGAGGGCAAAGGAATGTTTCCTTTTGAAATTAAACCTTTTTGCAAATCAATATACTGATTGGGATATGCTCCTGCTATAGCATGTTTTAAGTTATACGACTGAGCCGATTGGTAAGGACTACGCATAGAGCTATCATTAGAAAAAGTTTTTTGTATTAATTCTTTTGCTGGTCGTAAAAATTGATGAATTAGCGCCATTTTTTGTCTTTGTGCTAATTGACCAGGAGTTTTTCTGTCTTTTGCAGGTGTTGGTAAGCTGCGAACAAATTCGCGACCATATCTTGTGTACATTACAACTGTACCAACTTTACCGCTGCCACCGCCTAAAATACCATTATTTAATCGTGCCATAATAAGGAAATTTTGGTTAATAATATTGAATAATGCAATAAATATGCCGAATAGACGAATTCCTTCTCTTAATTTTAGAAGTATGATTTTTTGTATTTGTCAAACACGCAGTAATATCCGCTAGGCACTTGCAACGTAACAGCTTCGTACCTGCTCCGCACCTGCTGCGGGAATTGAAAATATATAAGTTTAATATTGTACAGATATTATTCACAATAATATCACTTGGCAGTGAGGGTGAAGTGAGCCAATAGTGAGCCAATAGTGAGGGAAGTGTGAGTGATATCCGCAGCTGTTCCGACTATGCTACGATGTTGGTCCGTTACAGGTGTAATTGATTTGTAAATGATCTGAATACTTTTGTTTTGGTAATAAATTGTTTTTGTATTCACAAAAATGAAGTAAAATCAAATAAAATTTAAAAAAGTCAGTGTTTAGCTGACTTTTTTTTATGAATTTTGTCGTGGAGAGAATTTTAACAAATTGACAGTAAAATGGAATTTACTTTAAATGGTGACAATAGCGGATATAGTAAGGTAGAGAAGTATGATGATGAAACAACTCAAAAGCTATCTGATCATTATAGTGAAATAATATCTTCGTTAGGAGAAGATGTAACGCGCGAAGGACTGGTAAAAACTCCTTTAAGGGTGGCAAAAGCAATGCAATTCTTAACCCAGGGGTATCAAATGGATCCTGAGGAAATTATCAAATCGGCCATGTTTCGTGAAGATTACCAGCAAATGGTTGTTGTTAAGGATATTGAATTGTATTCAATGTGTGAGCACCATATGTTACCATTTTTTGGTAAAGCGCATATCGCTTATATTCCCAAACATCATATTACGGGTTTGAGTAAAATTGCACGAGTAGTAGAGGCTTTTGCCCGAAGATTGCAGGTGCAGGAGCGATTAACCACTCAAATAAAAGATGCCATTCAAAATACACTAAATCCGCTTGGGGTTGCTGTGGTTATTGAGGCTCAGCATATGTGTATGCAAATGCGAGGGGTGCAAAAACAACACTCTGTTACCACAACTTCTGATTTTACAGGAGCTTTTTTAAAGAACCAGGCAACAAGAGAAGAGTTCTTCAATATTATTTCAAATAAACTGCATTAAGAGGAAAAGAAAATAAGGTACTGGTAGAACTGAAGATTTTAGTATTGCTGTAATACTTTTTTCTATCATTATTGTAGCTGTAGTGAAACCTGAAATCATAATTTTAGAAGCATGACGCATGAAGCATGAAGTCAGAAGCCAGAAGTAAATTTCTTCGAACTTCTAACTTCCATCTTCAGACTCCTATTTTCCATCTTCCATCTTCTATCTTTACAATCCTTGCCCCAAAGGGAAACTGTGTGATTGTGTAAGTAATGTGATTAATAGTACTAATTAAAACATGAGCCTTATTTTTTTTATATAAGTGATTATTTAGCTAACTTATAATAGTAGAATGATATCTGTTAGCAGCTGTTTTATGCCTAATTCCGCATTGTGGAATAAATGTTTATAAAAAACACCTAATGTTTGTATTTGTATTCTGCATAAATCGATAAATATTGTTAAAACATATATATTTAATTATAATAAATATGTTTATTTGTGAACCAAACTGATCTTAAATATAAAATTGCGTTAAGCCTGGTCAAAGGACTAGGTCCTGTTTTGATACGAAATTTAGTGGCATACCTTGGAAGTGTAGAGGCTGTGTTTCATGAAAAAGAGCGGGTATTGATTAAAATACCCGGAATTGGGGAAAAACAAGCGTCCATTATTTCAAACTCTAATACCATTGAAAGAGCAGAACAGGAAATTGATTTTATTGATAAAAATAGCCTTAAAGCAAGTTTCTTTTTGGATGATGCTTTTCCGGTGCGTTTAAATCAATGTGAAGATGCTCCGGTATTGATTTATCATAAAGGGAATCATTCACTTGATACAAATAAAATGCTGGCTGTTGTAGGTACCAGAAATGTTACTGAAAATGGCAAGGATAATTGCAGGAATTTAATAAAGTGTATTGCGGATTATTATCCCAATACAACTATTGTTAGCGGACTGGCTTATGGTGTAGATATTTGTGCTCACAGAGCTGCGTTGGAGTTTGGGTTGCCTACAATTGCTGTTTTAGCTCACGGGCTGGATCGTGTGTATCCCAGATTACATTCTGATACAGCAGAAAAGCTATTAAGTAATGGAGCTTTGGTTACAGAGTTTAATAGTGGTACTAATCCGGACAGGCAGAATTTTGTGAAGAGGAACAGGATTATAGCAGGACTCTCAGATGCTACTTTGGTGGTTGAATCGGCTGCGAAAGGGGGATCTTTGATTACAGCACATTTGGCTCAATCATACAATCGCGACGTTTTGGCATTTCCGGGAAGAATAGATGATGAATTTGCTAAAGGTTGTAACAAGTTGATTAAAACCAATGTGGCAGCTATGGTTGAAGGAATTGATGATTTGGAATATGCTTTAGGATGGGAGAGAAAAGGTAAATCGCCTGCAGCAAAGCAGTTGTCAATGTTTGCTCAGCCGGAAGGGGACTCCGGTATTATTTATAATTTGTTGCGACAAGAAAAGGAAGCAACGTTGAATTTAATGAGTTTAAAAACCGGTATGCCGGTTAATAAAATATCGTCACTAATGCTTCAATTGGAATTTGATGGCTTAGTGAAAAGTTTACCGGGTAATGTTTACCGGTGTATTTAAAATAAGGTTAAGTAGTACTCAGTCTACAGTACTCAGTAGGCAGTTCTCAGTTTGCAGTATTCTGTATAACTGAAGACTGTTGACTGAAGACTATTTGATTTAAGATTAGAAGGTTGGATAAAAAGGCTGGAAATATCCTTTATTTATTCGAACATTTTTTTGAATTGGACGTATACAGTCCCAGGTATTATATTGGCCAAATGTAATTGTCTGAATATGATGATTGTAGTAATGCCTAAAGGGGACTTAAACTATATATAGTATGATGCATCTTAACACACACTACCAACACACCAAAGATGTACTCAATCGTAACTTAATGCGGTTGGGTTTTGTTGTGTTTATACTTTTGATGGTTTCTTCAAGCTTTGTTTCTGCGCAGACAAATGTTGAAGTTTGTAGGGATGGGGTAATCCGTTTAGAGGAACAATTAAAGGATCCTTATTATATGGGAGCTGGTAATGATGCACCTCCAGGACATCTACAAAAGGGGTATTGGTCTAATACTGCAGGTCTAACTTTTTCAGATATAAATGATCCTAATGCTATTATTAGTGGATTTGATTTTGTAGCTCCGGGAACAACATATACATTAACGTGGTTTCATGCTGATGGTCAAACTTATGATATTACCGTTCAAGTATCAAACAATATTGCTCCTCAATACGATCTTCATAATGAAGATGGTAATACTGCCAATGTACTCTTTTGTACAACACCTAGTAACTATGATTTTACAGTAGTTCCTTCTGCTACAAATCCTGCTGCGACTATATCAGCTATTGATTATGTGGTTTATCATAATGATGGTAGTACTCCTTATGAGAGGACAGGAGCTTCCAATCCTGAAAGATTTAATTTGAATGCGAGTACAGATTATCAGGATTTAGATGTTTATTATGCTTTAGTAAGTAATGGAACTTGTTTAGATATTACAACGAATACTATTCAGTTATCACAAATATCCAGTGTAGTAGTACAAATACAAGGTGATTTATCATCTTGTGATCCTAATGTTTTTGATGGCAGCCATATACTTGAAGTGCTTCCTTTTGATCCAAATAACTTTGATTATCAATGGCAATTTAATGGTGCCAACATAGCTGGAGCAACCTCTTCAACCTATACATTGTCAAGTACTCCGGGAGAAGGGTCCTATACAGTAACAGTAACAAACAAGACAGATCCTACATGTGGAACTACTACAGAACCTGTTGTGGTTAGTGTTAATCCTTTACCTCAGGTTTCAATAGTTGATAATCCTGCCGGATCAGGAACTTTTGAGATTTGTGATGGAGCAACCAATATACCAATGAATACTTCTTTATCCGGAGGTACTGTTCCTGCAGTATTTGATTACGATTGGTATCAAAATGGAACTTTGGTTAGTGGTAATAATAGTTCGTATTTATTGAATAATGATGATACAGATGCAGATGGTGATGATATAATTGACGATCCCAATTATAATGCTTTTGGAGATTATTATGTAGTTTATAAGGATGCTGATAATATTGAATGTAAAAGTTATTCAACACCGGTATCTATTGTTTCTACTGTTATTGACAATGTAACCATGTTAAAGGGTAATAATGCAACACCATTTTGTGGTAGTGGTACACCAAGAGTAGCAGTAACTGTTAATGGTGGTTCAGCTCCTTATACCTTAACCTTTAGTAATGGTTATTCTGCAACATTACCAAGTAATGGTGCTAGTATAAACTTACCTGCCATAACTGCAACCACAACTTTTAATCTTATTTCAGTTGTGGATAATTCGTCAGGATGTTCATGGACAGGTAATGAGACTCAAACCTTTAATGTAGCAACAGCACCACTGGCTTATAGTATGGAGGATGCCTCTGGTAGCATAAATCCAACTGTTAATGCATGTATGGGCAGTAGTGTTGGTTTATATTTATCAGATACTGAGTTGAATGTTAATTATCAGGTATATGATAGTAGTAATACTCCAATAGGAGGATTAGTTGCAGGAACAGGAAATCCAATTTTATTAACTACGGTTAATACTGCAGGCGTATTTAATGTTGTAGGAACCAGTACAACAAATGGTTGTCAAACAACAATGGGGTCAATGACAGTTAACTATGTTACACCACCAACAGGATCAATTAGAGCAGGCCAGGCCTTTGAGAAATGTAATGGTTCTGCAGCTACTTTTGGGGTGACTATTGATATTACTCCAACAAATCAAGGTCCCTGGGATCTAGTTATAACTGATGGTTCAAACGATTATAATTTTACAGCTACTACATCAACGGATACATGGACAACACCTAATGTTGGGACAACCAGGACATTTACAATAAAGTCGATAGAAGATCGGAATGGCTGTACTAATACAACAACAAACACCGGATCTGTTACAATTACAATAAATCCAACACCTACAATAACTCTGATTGGGCCAGATGATGTATGTATTGGAGATGCTCCGATATCAATTACAGCAGATATAACACCTGTAGGTACGGTTATTAATCGCTATGAATGGAGTACCGGAATTGTTGATAATGGTAAACAAACAATTACTGTATCCCCTAATAATATACCTACGCATACTTATTCAGTAGAAGTGGAAACAGATAAGGGATGTATAAATACGCAGTCAAAAGATATTACCGTACATCCATTACCAGTTGTAAGTTTTGATTCAGATGGTAGTAAGTATGTTTTTTGTATGGATGACACACCAGCTAGTCTTACAGGCTCACCTTTAGGCGGAAAGTTTTATGTTGATGGTGTTGAGCTTGGTGCTAATTCCTTTAATCCTGCTTCATATACACAAGGAGATCATAATGTAGAATACTTTTATCAGGATGGAAATGGATGTGAATCTTCTTTTCTTCGAGTGTTCACTGTGAATGCGGTTCCTAATGTAACACTTTCTGGATTACAAAATCAATATTGTGCAGATGCCGGAGGTGTAACTATTCAGGGTAGTCCTGATGGTAGTGCTTATGTTCCACCAATTCCAGGTACATTCACCAGTAATCCATCTCACAGTAGTTATTTTACGGATAATGGCGATGGAACAGCTGACTTTGACGTAGCTTCAGCTATATCAGTTCAAGGTCCTGGTAATTATATTTTTACGTATACATATACAAATAATGAGGGGTGTGATGCTTCTGCTACATATACAACAACCTTATTAAATGATCTTGGATCTACTTTAAGTTTCTCTGGTTTACCTGCAAATATATGTCAAACAGCGTCGCCAGTTACTTTGATACCATATAATTCAGGAGTTCAAATTACTCCAGCACCAGGAACAACCATTTCATTTACAGGTCCTGCTGGAAGTATAACTTATGATGCATCAAATGGAACTGCTGAATTTGATCCCGCAGTAGCAGGAGCTGGTAACTATACTATTACGTTAAATTATAGCGATGCTAATGGTTGTACAGGATCTGTATCTAATACTATTCAAGTTGGTACACCAATCAGTATACCAGGTTTAGGAACTGAGTATTGTTCTTCAAATAGTACACCATTTACTCTAACAGGTCAGGTAAATGGAGCTGCACCTCCTGCTCCAGATTTAACAACATTTGATATATATGCACCTGATGGTACTACTACAGTTGCATTGAATCAGGCAAATGGGACTTATGACTTTATTCCATCTACTCTATTTGGAAATTATGGAGGTGGTGTTTATAAAGTTCATTATAAATATGAAGATGCAACAGGTTGTATAAATACATTGATATCAAATGTTACCATAATAGAAGAATTAAATGCTGTTTTTACAATTGGAGGAGATCCATATGCTACAGCTCAAGCAAATTATTGTGACAATGATAGTCCAGTAGATCTTGAAGGACATGCTGATTTAGGAACTGCATTAGGAACTGTATCTTCTGTTTTTACAGGAAATGGAGTAAGCGGTAATGGAGTATCAGGTGGTTTTTTTAATCCACAAGATGCTTCCGTTCAGCTTTATCCTAATACGAATACCATAACTCATACTGTATTTCATACAGTTAATGGATTATCCTGTCCAAGTACACCAGAAACATTCGACGTTACTGTTGTACCAGTACAGGTTAATATAAGTGGATTAAGTGCAACAAAAAAATATTGTACTAATGATGGTACTTCAGTAATTACTGTATCAGGTGCTGATGCTTCTGGTGGAACAGCAACTTTTACTGCAACTAAAAATGGAAGTGCGTCTGTATTTATTGATGATAATGGTGATAATACCGCAGATATCGATCCTTCTGTAGGAGCTGGTATCTATGTGATCACTATGACCTTTGAAAAAACTGCAGATGGTTGTGAAAAGACTATTACAGAGACTGTTGAAGTTTTTGCAGACAATCCGGTAACCTTTTCAGGTGTAACAGATAATCAGAAGATCTGTCAATCATCTGATCCAATTACTCTTCGAGGAGATATGTTTGCTGGAGGAGTAGGTAATTTTATTGAAATTAGTCCAGGTTTATTAAATACAGGCACTGATGATTTAGGAAATGCGGTTATTGCTGATGATGGTAAAGCAGTGTTGACACCTGGAGCTATGACTTTGGGACCTCACACTATTATATATGAATTTACAAATGCAAATGGTTGTACTACAACAGAATCAAAAGATATAGAAATAGTAAGTGCCCCTACCGATACTTATATAGTTACTGGAGGTGGTGCTTATTGTATTGATGATTCTCCTAAAGGAATGACAATTGGATTAAGTGGATCGAATAGTGGTGTAACTTATGAGTTATTGTTTGGAGGATCTAGCCTAACACCAAAAGTTGAATATGTAAGTACTGGTGGAGCATTTAATTTTACAGTTAACTCTGATGGAACTGGGGGAGATCAATTATTTGATAAAGAGGGAGTTTATACTGTTAAGGCTGTGTTGGGTGGTTGTGATGCTTACATGACAGGTAGTGTTACTATTGAACAGTATGAACTTGTTTTACAGCAAGTATCTAAAGATAATATTAGTTGTAATGGGTTAAGTGATGGTACCGTTACTTTATTAGCGACAGGAGGAAGTGGAAGTTACGAGTATGCTGTTGATGGTGGAACTTGGCAGGCATCACCAACTTTTACAGGTTTGAGTTTGGGAGATCATGACTTTTCTGTTAAGGATTTATCTTCAGCTGCTTGTGAAGCTATTGATGTTTTAACAATTAATATTACTCAACCATCTGCAATTTCAATTACGGAAATTGAAAATATACCTGTTGGTTGTGCCGGTTGTTCTGTAGCAGGAGGAACTTGTGAAGGAAGTTCAACAATTACAATTTCTGGTGGTACTCCGGATTTATTAACTTACCCTGGAGTTGGTTATGGTGTGCTTTGGTCTAACGGACAAACTGGTTTAACCGTAACTAATTTACCAACTGGTACGCACAGTGTAACAGTTACTGATGGTAATGGTTGTACTCAAAATTTTGGAGTTGTCATTTCAACAGTTACTCCAACATTAAGTTTAGATGAAAATATTGGTGACCATATTGACAATGTATGTAATAATGGAGCAGATGGTCAATATATAGTTACTGCAACTGGTGGTACAGGAACTTATGAGTTTACAACCACAGATCCAACAGATCCAACTGCAGTTTGGGTTCCGGGAAATGTTACTGCAGATCAGTATCGTGTTCAAGGTCTTGAAGATGGAACTTATTTAGTTTGGGTTAGAGATGCAGATCCAATTGTGGATTACTCAAGATGTTATACACAAGTTACTACGCCAATTATAATTTTGGAACCTGCAGCTTTAAGTTTAGTTGAGGATTCTAAAATTGGAATTACTTGTAGTGGTAATACTGATGGAAGTTTTGTTGTTAAAGCTTCAGGAGGTGAAAGTGCTGATTATGAGTTCTCTGAGGTGAATCCATCTGTTGCAGTTGCGGCTGATTGGAAACCAGAGAGCGGAATTGATACTTATGAATTAATAGGAAAAGGAGCCGGGACTTATCGTGTTTGGGTAAGAGATGCTAGTTATCCTGGTTGTGGAACTTCTTTTGTTGACGTAACTCTCTCACCAATAGATCCTTTTACCTTTATTGTTGATGAACATAAGAATGTATCTTGTAATTCGTATAATGATGGTAGACTCGAGGTTACAGCTCAAGGAGGAAGTGGTAATTATGTTTACCAGTGGGAGTATCCTGATGCATCAATTGTAAATTCAAATCTTATTGATTTACTTTATGCCGGAGATTACAACTTAACAATAATTGATAATGATCCATTAAGTACTTGTGCTGATTTAGTTCAGACATTTACTATTACTCAACCTGATGTTTTAACAATTCAAAATGAAAATATTTTTTCTGCCGATTGTGAAAATACAGGAAGTATACAATTAGAAGTAGTTGGAGGAACACCACCATATAATATAAATTGGTCAGATGGAACAAATCAGGTTTTGGCCAACCCAGGAATTATTTCAGTAAGTGGACTGGCTCCGGGAAATTATACCATTGACATTACAGATGCTAATCTTTGTAATTATAATAATGTTGGTTCTGAATTTGTAGTTAGTCAAAATAACCCAATCACACTTCTTGTTCCAGCAACGGTTATTAACAATTCTTGTAACGGAGGAATTTCTGGTTCCATATATGTGAAGGTTGAAGGAGGCTCTGGAGATTATCAATTCAGACTTGAAGGTCCGGTAATCAGAGACTGGAGTAATTCAACTTCTGCAACAATGGATGATTTTACTTTTGCAGGATTGGTTGAAGGAAATTATGATGTAAAAGTAAGAGATGCAAATAATACTAATTGTGTTTATACTGTAGGAAGTTACACATTAGTAGACCCAGCTCCGTTAGGTTTGGTAACAAACTCAATTTCAGATGTTACTTGTTTCGGCGATAATGATGGAAGTTTTACCGTAACTGCTAGTGGAGGTTCTGGTACTTATCAGTTTAATGTTGATAATACGGGATACAATACTGGAGATAATCCCGCATTATTTACTAAAGATTTCTTACTTGCTGGAGATCACACTGTTTGGGTAAGAGACTCAAAAGCTACAGGTTGTCAATATCAACTTCATCCAGTAATTACTGTTGATCAGGTTGGTGTACTTGGTTTATCTATAGATAGTTACCAGGATGTTAGCTGTCATGATGGTCTGGATGGTGAAGTAGTTTTAGTAGCTGCCGGGGGTAGTGGAGATTACGATTTCTCTAAAGATGGTGGTGCTACATGGGATGTAGCTACTTCTAATACGCTTACTTATGATAAATTGTTTGATGGTACTTATGATTTTAGAGTACGTGACCATAACTCATTAACATGTACACCAGTTTCTGTAATTCATGATGTAGAAGAACCTCTAGAATTTACAACATCTGCAATACCTACTCATGTTAAATGTAGAGGAGAATCCACTGGGCAGATCGTATTAACTACTACATATTCAGATCTTTCTGCAGGTGCATTTACCTATAGTATCGATGGAGGTACTACATGGCAATCCACACCCATTACAGGTTTATCATCTGGTACATATATAGTTGATGTTAAGGATAATACAACAGGTTGTATAAAAACTAATCAAGTTTCTATTGCCGATGCAACAATCACTGAACCGAGTGCATCTATCACCATTGGAGCAGAATTAATCACCAATGTAACTTGTTATGAAGGTACTGATGGAGAAATAGATTTACAAGGTAATGTTTCTGGAGGTACAGTTAGTGCTGATTATAAATATACCTGGTATAAGAAAGGTACACCTAATGTTATAGTTTCAACAGGTTCTGATGTTGCTTCAAACTTAAAAGCAGGTACTTACTTTGTTGTCGTTGAGGATGATAACGGTTGTTCAGAAATTTCAAATGAATATATAATTATTCAAGCTTCAGATTGGAATGTTGATTATACAGCATCTGACTTAACAAAATATAACGGAGCAGACGGCGTTATTGACGTTCATACTCATACAGGAAGTAATCCTGTGCATTCTATAGAATGGTTTACAGTTGTTGGTGGAGTTGAAGCAACATTGTCTCCATTGTATGATAATGTTTGGACTGTTAATACTTTACAAGCAGGTACTTATAGGTTTAAAATTTCAGATGGTTTAGGATGTATCTATGTTAGTGATGATATAGTTATTGCTCAACCTGATGAGTTTATAGTAACTACATCTAAGACAGATGTAACTTGCTATGGATATAACAATGGTATTATAAATATTTCAATACCAAGTGGAAGTAGCGATTATCATGTAAATGTGGTTGGTACTTTAGTAAGTGGTAATCCTGATTATACTTTAGATATTGATATTAATACAGATACCAGGATTTTAAATTCATTAGAGGCTGGAAGTTATTCAATTACAGTTACAGATAATGTAACATCCGAAATTTATACTACTACAGTTCTAATTATTCAACCTAATGAATTAACAATTACAGCTACACCAACAGATGTTACTTGTGAAGGTAATGCTGATGGAATTCTTTCTGTTGATCTATCTGGACATATTGATGGTGCAACTATTTCATGGACAGCAGATAATGGATATGCTGTTGGTCCGGAAAATATATTAGCAGCAACAACAACTTATAGTAAATCAGGTTTAGATGCTGGTAGCTATATTGTTACAGTCACTAATAATAATGGTTGTCCTGCAGTTCAGGAAACCAATATTGTAATTTCTGAACCAGCAGCATGGAGTGTAACAACATCTGTTACTAATGTAACAAGTTATGGACATAACGATGGAGCAGTTGCAGTAGATTACCCACCAACAGGAAATATAGCACCTTATACTATTGGATGGGATGATGATGTAACAGTTACAGCATGGTCGAGAAGTGGCTTAACAGCAGGAAATTATATTTATACGATTACAGATGCAACAAGTAATTGTACTTATAGTGAGACTCTTACAATAACTCAACCTAATCAATTATTATTTGACTTAATACCTACAAATGCAACTTGTTATGGTTATAATAATGGAAGTATTGGAGTAGATATTACATCAGGAAATCCAAATTATCAGATTGTTTTAACAGGTACAGAATATGATGGTACAATATTTACTACAATAACTGTTAATGGTAACACTACTGGCAATCATATTTTTTCAGATCTTAAAGCTGGCAGTTATCAAGTGGCTATTACTGATGCTAAAGGTGAAAACCTTACTAAATCAGTAACTGTTGGTCAGCTGGCTGAATTTGCTGTTTCGTTGGTTGACTCAGAGGATATTACTTGTAATGATGGTGCTGATGGTCGCATTGAAATTGAAATCACAGGGCGTGCCATTAATGAATCAACATCAACAATTAACTGGACAAGGACTAGTCCTGCAGGTTGGTCTGTTTCGGGTGCAGTCAATGATGGCACGACTGATCTTAAAGAACTAACAGGATTAGAGGCTGGTACTTATACTATTAATGTATCAGATCAATTTGGTTGTGATGCTACAACATTGGTTGAAGTACTTTCTGAACCTGCAGTCATAACTGCCAGTCATACTGTAACTCATGTTTCAACAGCAGGAGGTACTGATGGTAGAATTTTGATTACAAATATTGTATCAGAGAATAATGTTCAATCAATTGTTTGGAATAAAAAGAATGCAGCAGGAACATATGTTGCTTATGAAAAACCTGTAGGTACTCAGGTAACAGGATATGATAATAATAATATAGAAGCTGGTGTTTATCAGTATATTATTACAGATGATAATGGTTGTACATATACCAGTGAAGATATTTATGTAACTGAACCTGGAGCTTTAGTCGTTAATGTAACAGATACAGATATCAACTGTTATGGCGGTAATAATGGAATAATTTCTGTAAATATTACCTCAGGTACAGCGCCTTACTCTGTAGTACTATCAGGTATTCCCGACGATGGTTCCGGTTTTGCTGCGCAAACACTGGCTATAACAAATAGTGTATTTACTAACCTTAAACCAGGTACTTATAAGATTGATGTTGTTGATGGTGCTTCACAAACTTATTCTTTATCAGATATTATTATTACTCAGAATGCAGAAACAATTCTGAGTGAAACATTAAGCGATATTACTTGCTTTGGACAAGGAGATGGTTCAATAACAATGAACCTTAACGGAAATGTTAATTCTGGTGTAGATAGTTGGCAAGTGATTGATCCAAATGGTGCAACTGTATATAATGGAATATTAAATGGGTATAGTGTTCAACCTGCAATAATTTCAGGTGACTATAATGTAATTGTGACAAATCAGGATGGTTGCTCAATTACTGAAACTTATTCTATTACAGAGCCAAATGCATGGAATGTTCATCATAATGTAGTTGATGTTACTCCTACAGGTAACACTAATGGTGAAATTAATATAGACGTTTTATCAGGAAATACGCCCGATGGTACATTACCTGAAAATTATACTATCACATGGACTGGACCAGCCGGAGCTCCTTTAGTAAATAATCAAAGGTTACAAACTGGTTTGCCTGCCGGAACCTATAGTTATCATATAGTAGATGCAGTAGGATGTACTTATGATTCAGGTGATATTATTATTTCAGAGCCGTCAGCCTTAACGGCCAATGTTACTGCATCTGATGTTGATATCTTATGTTATGGTGACGATGAAGGTGAAATATTAGTTACTGTACTTACCGGAAATGAACCATACACAATTAATATTACAGGAAATCAATATGATGGAAATGCTTATACGGATACTTATACATTAAATACCAATACAGGAAGTTATACCTGGGATAATTTATTGGCAGGAGAGTATGAAATAGCTATAACAGATGGTGTTGGTAATACATTTACTCAGACGTCGATTATGCTTACTCAGCCTGATGAGAACCTTATTACAGAAGGTGTTTCTCATCTAACTTGTCATGCTGCTGATCAAGGAGCAGGAGAGGTATCAGTTCAGTTGAATAGAAATTTCCTTGCAACAGATAAAGTTGTATGGACAGGACCTTCAGGAATTATTGATAATGGGCCACTGCCTGTTGGTAGTGATATAGACCTTGTAATCATTTACGAAGGAGGAGACTACTCCTATACCTTTACAGATGGTAACGGATGTCCTATTTCAGGAACTATTACAGTAGATGAACCAACTCCGTTTACGATTGATTATGATGCTTCTGATGCAACTATTTTTGGTAATAATGATGGAATTATTGATGTGCATACTGTATTTGGAAATAATGGTGTTCCTTATACAATCAGTTGGGCAGATGATGCTACGGTAACAGATTTCCTAAGAAATGATTTAGTTGCAGGTACATATTCATTTACAATTGTTGATACACCTAATGGTTGTGATACTACAATTATGAATATTGTGATTGGACAGCCGGAAGAATTAATAGTAAATGTGACTCCTCAGGATGCTATTTGTTATGGATATGCCAATGGAGAAATACAAGTAGAGTTTACTTCACACAACGGTGGTTTATCATATCGTATTATCGGAAATACTGATGATGGAAATCCTTATGATTCCGGATTGAAAGATCCGGTATTGGCAACTAGTGTTATTAATGGTTTAAAGGCTGGTACGTATGAAATTGATGCATATGATAGTAAAGGAACGCATTATCATGAGGAAAATATTAGAGTAGAGCAGGAGTCTATAGTAACTATTACTGGTACTCCAAAAGATATTACTTGTTTTGGTGATGGTGATGGAAGAATAGTGGTTGCATTAAACGGAAGAGCCCCTTTATCAACAGATGTCATTTCATGGAGTGGATCAAATGGATATTACTTATCAGGACCTTTATATGATGATGTTGCTGGTACATATATCAATAATCAAATAGATCCAGTATTGGTTCCTGAAATATTTAATGTTACAGTAACCAGTGCTCAAGGTTGTACTTATAATGGGGAATTTGAAGTTAAACAACCAAACGAAATAGTTATTACTGTTGATGATGTTGAGGATGTAACTTGTGTGAAAGGTACTGATGGTTCTATTGATATTTCTGTAACTGGTCGTGCAGGAGGTGGTTATACCTATGTATGGGAGAAAAAGGATGTATCAGGTGTATATCAACCTTACGCAGGTAATTCAGCTTCATTAGCAGGTTTATCTGCTGGAGAATATCAAGTTACAGTAAAAAGTATAACGGATAATTGTGAAGCAACTTATTCAGATATAGAGGTATTGGATGGCAGTGAAATAACTATAAATGAAACATTAACACATATTGCTTCGTGTGTTGGAGATAATAGTGGAGTAATCACTGTTAGTGTGGAAGATGGATTTGCTCCATTTAAAGTGAATGTAACAGGTCAACCTATGCAAACCGGTGATGGAAGTACAGCTTTTGTATTTGATGAACTTTATGCAGGAAACTATGTAATAGAAGTTTCAGATGCTCGTGGTGTGAGTTGTGCTACTGTAACTAAAAATGTTACTATTACAGAACCAGCTGTTGCTTTTGATGTTACTAATCCAGTTCATAATATAGATTGTGATCCTGTAAACTCAACAAGTGGTACCTTTACATTTAACATTACAGGAGGAGTTCCTGTTGGTGGAAATTACAGATACCAAATTTTATTACCGGAAGCTTCTATCGCTAAGCCGGTTACTAATGGTGTAGGATCTACGTACACAGAAAATATAAATGGTTTAGATGCAGGAACTTATAACCTAACAGTTTTGGATTTAAACTCAACTGATCCTGCAACATGTGCATTTAAATATCAGTTTACATTAGAACATATTGTTATTACTAATGATCCTGTAGTTCATACTACATGTAAAGGGATTAATAATGGTGCCATTACTGGAATCAGTATAGATGGAGCTTCTGCAAATTATACTTACGATTGGTCTACAACTGATGGTGGAATTGGTATTGATAATACGACTTTAAATCAATCAGGTTTATCGCCTGGAACCTATGTTCTTACCATAACAGATCCTGATCGTGCTGGATGTTCTGTTTCTAAAACATATACAGTAGGTGTTGATAATACCATTGTAGTTAATCCTACCATTAAAGATGTAAGTTGTAATGGAGGAACTGATGGAGCTGTCAGCATTGATGTTTCAGGTATTTCTCCTATCACTTCTTATACATGGACAGGTCCTGGTATTGTAGATGGAGCACAAAAAGATCAGGTGAATTTACCTTCAGGTAATTATGCAGTTGAAATCACCACAACTATTGATGGACAAACATGTGTAGCTAATAGGGTTTATACAGTTGCACAGCCAAATCCTATTTCATATACTGCTAAATATAACTATACAGATTGTGAGCCTTTCGTAAGGACATTAGTTTTAGAAGATGTTAAGGGAGGTACTGGTAATTATACCTATTTATGGGATGGACCTGCATTCGATCCTGTTGTTCCTGTAGATCCAAAGGATGTGGAAATTCGAGAAGGAGGAATTTATTCCATCACAGTTAAAGATGAAAATCAATGTGAGTTAACCAAAACACTTTCTGTACCTTATGAAATTTCAATCGACCCTGTTATTAATGATGTAACATGTAATGGTGGAAATACAGGATCTATCGTGCTTAATGTGGCAGGAGGAACTGGTCAATACACATTTAGTTGGACTGGTCCGGATGGATATACATCTACTGATAGAAATATAGATGAGTTATATGCAGGGGAATATACCGTTGTAATTACTGATCAGAATGAAAACGATGGTACTGCAAATTGTTTCCGTGAATTTACCTTAATCGTAGAGGAGCCATCACCAATAGAAATTGTTTCCACAGTTGAAAACACTTCTTGTTTTGGTGCAAGTGATGGTTTAATTGAGATTGAAGTTTCAGGAGGAACAGCTCCATATACCTATAACTGGAGTCCTGTTGTTGGAGCAAATCTGGCAACAAACAGAAATCAATATAATCTTCCTGCCGATACTTATACAATTACAGTGACAGATGCAGCAGGTAAAGGTGGCTGTATTGCAACTAAGAATATTGAAGTTAAGCAAGATGCTCAAATTATTCTATCAACAGTTGTAACAGATACGCAATGCGATGGTACTGCCGGGGCTATTGACTTAACAGCAATAGGTGGTTCAGGTGCCGGGTTTGCTTATGACTGGAGTACTGCTGATGGTAGTGGTTTAGTACAGGGAGATCAGGATCAATCTGGTTTATCTGGAGGAACATTTACTGTTGTGGTTTCTGATTTAGGTGATGGCAGAAGTTGTAAGGCAACGATTTCAGAAACTCTAACACATGAAATTGAAGTCATTAATGAAGTAGTGAGTCCGGTAAGCTGTTCTGGAAATGATGACGGATCTATCAGTTATGACGTAACTGGCGGTGATGGAAATTATATATATACCTGGAATGTGATTTCTGGTGATGCTACAAGAATTGTAGCTGGCTCAAGAAACCAAAGTGGATTAAGTGAAGGAGAATACGAAGTTACAATTACTGATGGTAGAACAGTTGGTGTAACAGACTGTGCTATTACACATACATTCATTGTTACGGCAACAACTGGATTAAGTGTAAATGTAGCTGTAGAGGATTCGAAAATGTGCTTTGGTGAGTCAGGAGGTAAATTAACGGCTGCTGTAACAGGAGGTTCCGGAGATTATAAATATATCTGGAATGGAGTTGAAGGAACTAATGTATTAGATAATTTAGTACAGGGAATCTACGGACTAGAAGTAATAGATAATGTATTAGGTTGTAATTACATTCAAAGTTATGAGATTAAAGGTCCAAATGCGCCTTTAACTATTGATAATATTGTTATAACTGATGTATTATGTTATAACGAAAATACAGGCGCCATACAGGTAACTGTTTCTGGAGGAACTGAGTTAGCATCCGGAGGTTATATTTATACCTGGACAGGAGGAGCAGGTGCTGCTACAGGAAGTAACCCGGGTAATCTTTTTGCCGGAACTTATAATCTTACTGTTACAGATGATAATGGTTGTACTGTTGAGTCCGGTCCTATTGTGGTTACTCAGCCAACATCTTATATTAAAGTTGATAATCCTCAAATAACTGATGTAACAGTTACAGGAGGTACAAATGGACAAATATTAGTTGATGTTTACGATGGTGTGGCACCAAGGTCAGTGGAATGGTTTGATGCTTCCAATGTTTCCTTAGGTACATTAAATCCAGTTACAGGATTATCTGCCGGTACTTATAGAGTTGTTGCTACAGATGCTAATGGTTGCCCTGCTGAATTAACTGGTTTAAGAGTTGTTGAGCCAGGTGAAGCCTTGGGATTTGAAAAGACTGTTCATCAAATCAGTCCTTGTAATGGAGCCGATAATGGTGAGATACATATCAATCGTATCTATGGTGGTTATCCTATAGATGGTGATCATTACATAATTCAAATAACTGGTCCTGGAACTACAGTAAATACCACAGGAACAAGTTATGATTTAACTGGTCTTGCTCCGGGAACTTATATAGTAACCGTAAGAGATGATGTTGATGTTACTTATCAGGAAAGTATTATTATCATTGAAAATCCTTCGTTATCATTGAATACAAATAAGGTAAGTGATGTAGATTGCTTTGGAGGTTCAAATGGATCTATTCAGGTAGAAGTGAGTGGAGGACAAGCTGATGTAAGTAATCATTATTTGGTTGAAATCACCAGTGCTGAGGGATATTATAATTATAAAGATGATGTAGTTGCCAATACGGTATTTGCATTCTCAAATTTACCTGCTGGTAATTATACTGTTCGATTAATTGACCATGCTGAAGATTTTGATACAAAAGTTCCTGACAGAGGAAATTGTGAATTATCAGAATTTACATTGATTACCGAACCTTCTGCTCTTGTAGAATTAACTGCTGTAGGTGGGGATAATGAAATGTGTAGAGGTGAAAGTGTTGATTTATCCTTAAGTGTTAGTAACTGGGATTTTACAACTCAAGGAAATCTACGAGTTGCTGTTTATGATAACTTCACAACTAAAGAGTATGTTGTTGATGAATCTCCATATATAATCACAGAAGCGCCTGCATCAAGCAGAACTTATAAAGTGACGAATGTGGTAGATCCATCTAATGCAACTTGTGCTCAGGGTGAATCAACAGGTAGTCAGGTACAGGTACTGGTACATGAATTACCAACAGCTAACATTACCGGACCAACAGAAGTTTGTGAAGACGGTACAATTACTTTGAATGTTGCATTTACAGGTTCTCAGCCATTTAGTTTTACATGGCAGGATGTAAATAACGGTACATCAAATACAGTAACAGGCATAACATCTAATTCTTATACATTTACAGATGAGCCTATAGCAGATGCAAGCTATATTATTCTTGATGTATCAGATGATCATACTTGTACAAACGTTGGCAATGGTCAGGTAGATGTAACCATTAATAATAAACCAGTTGTAACATTATCCGGAAGTACGGATATATGCTTTGGAGTGACTACTCCTTTGACTATTGGCTTTAATGAAAATAAAGCACCATATACCATAACTTATGAGGCTAATGGAGTAGAAGGTACATTAGTGGTTACACCAGATGCTTCATTTAACTATACATGGAATGTTTCACCTAATGTTACAACAACCTATGAAATTACAACTGTAATAGATAGTAAAGGATGTGTAATGGATATGGTAGTTCCTGTTCAGGCAACAGTTATTGTAGATCAATTACCTGATCTTCTTGACGAAATAACCAGTTCTTCTGATAATGGTGAAGTTTGTCAGGGTATTTCAGGGATAGATTATTCTGTGGCTATAGTTGACTATGCAACTAATTATGTATGGTCTGTAGATGCAGGTATGAACATTACTTCAGGTAATGGTACCAATAACATAACTATAGATTTCGATAGAGATTTTGCAGGTGGTTATATACGTGTTTATGCCGAGAATGATTGTGGTGTTTCACCTGTAATTGAAAGATGGGTAAACTCAAAAGTTTTACCAGATCCGATATTATCAGCACCAACAGGACCAACCCAGTTGTGCCAAAGTGCAACAGGTGTTATATACAGCATCAATCCGGTTGATAATGCAACATCATATGAATGGTCTTTACCTACAGGATTAATATTAAGAGGTGATGGATCTGGTACTTCAATTATCGTTGATTTGGATCCGGATGTACCTACTACTGTTGGTGACATATTAGTTCGTCCAGTTAATGATTGTAGTAATACAGAGCCTTGGTCTCCAGCATTAACGGTAACCATTAATCCATTACCAACATCATATGCTGGTCCTGACGATCGAATTTGTCAAACTACTTATACATTAAATGCAGATCCTCTTAATGCAGGAGAAACCGGTTTATGGACTATTGGTGGTGGATCTGTTCAGTTTAATAATAAAGCAGTTGATCAAATAAGACCAAATGCTCAGATTTATAATCTGTCACAAGGTGATAATACCTTCACATGGACTGTTACAAACCAATATGGATGTAGTGTTTCTGATGAAGTTGTAATAAGTAACGATCAGGTTACAGTAAATGTTTCTGTTTCAGATACTGAAGTTTGTGATGGTACAGTAACCTTATTCGGAACACCGGTAAATGCTGTTTCTAATGCCGATGAAGGTGTTTGGACAACAACTGGATCTGGTTTTATTGTGGAATCAACAAATGATGAAACAGTAGTAAATGATTTGGATCAGGGTACAAATATATTTACCTGGACCATCAGAAAAGGATCATGTTACAGTTCCGCTACAGTTGAAGTAACAAACAATAAACCTACACAACCAATTGTTTACAATGCAAGTGATGTAGCTATCGACCTACAGGATTTATCATGTCAAACAGATTTCACAACATTAAGAGGTACTACTCCTAATGCAACAGAAACTGGATACTGGAGAATTGAATCCGGAGCTTTAAGTATTGACAATATGAATTCACCAACTATCAATATTACAAATATTGCTAAAGGTGATCATGTTTTAAGCTGGAATATTTTACGTGGAGATTGCTTGTTGAAAGCTTTAGTTACGATTCGAAATAATTCGTTGAATGTGAATGCTGGCAATGATCGTTATAGTTGTGATGGAACAACAATGCTTAATGGTACAGAAATTCCGTCAGATGCAGTTGGACAATGGACTATCATTGAAGGTGAAGGATATTTTGTTGAAGGTGGAGATAAAGCATCAACTCAGGTAACAGGATTAGATCAGTCAACTCCTGGTGGAAGAAATGTTTTCAGATGGACGTTAACACGAAATGGATGTGATTCTTACGATGAAGTTATTGTTTATAATGATCAACCTTCAGCAGCAGAAATAGCAGGAGGAAGCAGTTCAATTTCAATATGTGACTATGAATATACGCTCCATGCAGTTTCACCTCAATATGGTACTGGAGTATGGAGTGTTGTTGGAGGACAAGGTAAATTTGATAATCCTGCAGATCCAAATACTAGAGTTTATGATCTTGCTAATGGAGACAATGTATTCAGATGGACCGTTTCAAATAACACTTGTTCAAGATTTGTTGATTTTACGGTGACTAATTTACATATTGATGCTTTTGCAGGAGCAGATACAGCAGTCTGTGGAAGAACAGCTAAATTAAATGCCACACCAGTGCCGGATGGAGCAACAGGACAATGGACATTAGTTAGTGGTTCTGCAGGCGTTATATTCAATCCAGCAAATACTCAGGCAGATGCATTTGCAACATCATTAGGTCATGGAACCAATGCCTTGGTTTGGACGGTTACAAAGGATGGTTGTGTTTCCAGAGATACTGTAATTGTTTCAAATAATGCCCCATTTGAGGTTGATGCATCTACCTATATTTATACGGATGGCAATAAAACTACCTTAAGAGCTGAAATCCCTGAAATAGGATCAGGTGTTTGGTCATTAGTTGAAGGTAGAGGTGAAATTACAAATCCAACTTCGGCAACAACTGAAGTGACCAATTTATTACCAAATTACAACTACTTCAGATGGACCGTGACAAATGCAAATTGTGTGGAATATATCGATGTAGCTGTTCAAAGTGGAGTGTTGGCCGATGCTGATGCTGGTCTAGACCAAATGCACCTTTGTGAAGATTATACCACGCTGAATGCAAATGAACCAGAAGGAACATATGGTGAATGGACGATTGTTGAAGGTAGTGCTGATTTTGAATCATACAACAATGCCAAAACAAGAATCACAAATATTCGTTCCGGGCAAAACGTATTTAGATGGACCTTAAGGTTTGCAGGAGGAAGTGAAAACTTTACTACAGATACAGTTATTATTGTTAACAACAAACCAACTGATGCAGATGCAGGATTAGATATTTTTGAATGTGGTGATGTTGCTACTCTTAATGCAAGAGAACCTGTTGTTGGAGCACCTTCATGGGCTGTATTATCCGGGGGTGGCGTATTTACTGATAATACAGATCCTAAAACAATAGTTACAGATTTGGCTAAAGGAGAAAACGTATTTAAGTATCAGATTCAAGAAGATATTTGTTTCTCTTATGATACTATTAGTGTATTTAACTTTGAACCTTCAGATGCATATGCCGGAGAAGATCAGGTAGTTTGTCAGGATTCTGCTGTGTTAAATCCAGAAATTCCGAAGTATGGAGAAGGTACCTGGAAGATCATTGAAGGTGCAGGTAAAGGAAAAGATGGAAATGGTAATGAAATAGATCAAATTCAAGGTGGTTATGTATATAGTTTAGCACCGGGTGTTAATAAGTTAGTTTGGGAAGTTAAAGTTCCTGAAGCGGCTTCTAGTTGCGTTAAACGAGATACCATTACTATCATTAATAATCAACCATCAGTTTCCTTTGCCGGACATGATAGGTCAATTTGTACGGATACAGTTTCCTTGTCGGGTAGTGTTCCTGTATATGGAGAAGGAACATGGACTTTATTATCCGGTTCTGGTGAAATTGCAGACTCCTCACAAACGAATACTTTAGTAACTGGACTAGGGGTTGGTAAAAACAGATTCAGATGGACTATTGACAATAATGGATGTACTTCATATTCTGATGTAGAAATTGCAAATAATCTTATTGAAGCATTTGCTGGTTATGATCAGGTTAATTGTGTTGATACCGCAAGCTTAGAAGGTAATAATCCTTTACCTGGGGTGGGTACATGGGGTATTGTAGGTGGATCAGGATCTGCTAACTTTGAAGATAATGAAAGTCCATACACAGAGGTAAGAAATCTTGATAAAGGAGAAAATATCTTAACATGGACTATTGATTATAAAGGATGTCGTTCAGTTAGTGAAGTTAAGATTACAAATAATGAACCGTCACAGGCTATAGCTGGAGATAATAAAGCAACTTGTGAAAATAGTATAGTTCTTGGAGCTGCAAATCCGGAAGTAGGAACCGGTTCATGGACTATCAGAAGTGGAGGTGGAGATTTTGTAGATGCTAATAATAATTCAACACAGGTTAATAATCTGAAGTTTGGATCTAATGTGTTCCGTTGGACTGTAGAGAATAACGGATGTCAATTATACGATGATGTTGAAATTAGCTTTAACAGAATTGATGCAGTAGTAGGTGGTACTCAGGAAATTTGTGCTGATCGTACCTTCCTTGATGCAAATAATGCATCACCGGGAGTTGGAACATGGTCAGTTGTTGGAGGATCAAGTCAGGCCAGATTTGTTGATACGCATGATGCCACTACTGAAGTTCTGGATTTAGCGAAAGGGAATAATATTTTACGTTGGACTATCAACAATGAGGGATGTGTAACTTCTGCAGAAGTTTCTGTGGTTAATCATACGCCAAGTACAGCTTATGCAGGTAACACTCAGGAAATATGTGAAAGTACAACGGTATTGGATGCAACTGCAGTTAGCATTGGTACTGGATCATGGGAAGTTTTAATTGGAGCAGGTACTATTACATCAGATCAGGTTAATAATCCAAAAGCTGATATATCTGGTCTTTCTAAGGGTGAAAATGTACTTAGATGGACTGTAACCAGTGATAATGGGTTGTGTACATCAATAGATGATGTTACTGTAATTAATAATGAACCTTCAGAGCCATATGCAGGTGCTGATGAAGAATATTGTTCACCAACTGTGGTATTAAAAGCAGCAGTTCCTGATTTTGGAACAGGTAATTGGTCTATAATTGAAGGAGGAGGTAATTTTGATGATTCAACTTTACCAAATGCAACAATTAATAACCTTAATGAAGGCGTAAATGTACTTAGATGGACTATAAGTCAAGGTCAGTGTACCAAGTATAGTGATATTGAAGTATTGAATAATACACCAACTACAGCTAACGCTGGTCCGGATATTGAGGACTGTAAAGACTTTGCTGAACTGGATGCTAATTTACCAACACAAGGTGAAGGTTTCTGGACATTGATAAGTGGTAATGCTGATTTCATTGATGAAACAGATGCCAAAACCCGTGTTGAAGGATTAACATTTGGAGAAAATATTCTGATGTGGAATGTTCAAAAAGGTGGATGTATCAGTTCTGATCAAATTACTGTTTTCAACCAGGTCCCCGATCAGGCACAAGCAGGAACAGACAGAACAACTTGTGAAGATTATCTGACATTAAATGCCAATGATCCGAATACCGGTATTGGTACATGGACTGTTATATCAGGAAATGGTGAATTTGATGATGTCAATAGTCCAACAACTATAGTTCGTGAATTAGGATTAGGAGAGAATCGCTTTAAATGGACTGTAGCTTATGGTGATTGTAATACAGAGGATGTTGTAGAGGTTGTTAGTAATAAGGCAGCACCTTATGCTGGTGAAGATGCAGTAGTTTATGACTCAGAATTTGAATTGAAAGCATCAAATCCTGGAGATCTAGGTGCAACATGGTCTATTGTTGCAGGAACAGGAGATTTTGATGATAATACCTATTTTAATACAACTGTAAGGAATTTATCAGAAGGTGTAAATACGTTTAGATGGTTAATGGATGTAAATGGATGTATTACTTATGATGATGTAAGTGTAGAATATAGAGTTGTTCCGGATGCAGCATTTGTTGTTGATACCACACAAGGTTGTTATCCATTATCAATTCAGTTTACTAATTACTCTGATGGTGGTACCAGCTTTATTTGGGATTTTGGAGATGGATATAGTTCTACAGACAGAAATCCGGTACATACATTCGATGATCCTGGAGTATATACAGTAACATTAACCGCTCCCGGACCAGATGGAGTAAATGGTATATACACTATGGATATTAATGTATTTGATCATCCTGTTGCAGAATTTAGCTATAATCGAGAAGTTGTATATGTTCCTGGAAATCCGTTGAGTTGTAGTAGTCTATCCACGGGTGCTGTTTCTTATTTATGGGATTTTGGAGATGGAAACACTTCAACAGAAGTTAATCCATTCCATAAATATACAACAAGTGGTACATTTGATATTTCGCTTGAAGTAGTTAGTCAATACGGTTGTACTGATCAAATAGTGAAAACAAATGCAGTTACTGCTAAACTTGAAGGATTTATTACCTTCCCGACAGCATTTACTCCTCGTCCAGATGGAGGAACCGCAATTACTATAGGAGGCGGAGCAAATCCAGAAGTCTTCAGTCCTGTGTCCAGAGATGTAGATCAGTATAAATTGCAAATATTTAACCGTTGGGGTCAATTGATATATGAAAGTACTGATATTGAAGAAGGTTGGAATGGATTCTATAACAATGCGCTTTCACCACAAGGTGTTTATGTTTGGAAAGCAACCGGAACATTCGTAAGTGGTAAAGAATTTACTGAGGCAGGAAGCGTATTATTAGTTAGATAATTTAATCGAATTATAAATGAAGTGCCTTGCAAAGTTTTTATTACTTTGCAAGGCATTGTACAATCTTTTATAAATAATGAGAAAATATAATTTTAAATATTTATACATTACATTTTTGTTAGTATTTCTTACATCATTATGTAGGGCACAAGATGTATCGTTTTCTCAAAATTACGCCTCACCGTTGTACTTAAGCCCATCTTTTACAGGATTAACTGAAGGAAGTCGATTAGCGATTAACTATCGTGACCAATGGCCAAGTATTCCACAAACTTATAGAACAATGGCTGTTTCCTTTGATCATTACTTTGCAGATTACAATAGTGGATTAGGGTTTCTTTATTATAGAGATGACCAACAAAAAGGGGCATTAATCAACCAACATATTGGGCTGTTATATGCTTATGAAGTATATGTATCCAGAAATGTTATGATTCGTCCGGGGATACAATTTAAGTTTAATCAATCTTTTCTAGATGTATCAAAAACACTATTGGGAACTGGAATCAACCCGATTACAGGTGAAGCAGAAACGATAGGAAATTTACCTATAGCTGAAGATAACCTTAATAAATTTGATGCAGCGGCATCAGTTATGATCTATAGTAACTTTTATTGGGGAGGAATAACAGTTGATCATTTAGTAAAGAACAGTAATAGTTATACTGATATTGAACCTATATCCGGAACTAAAATTACAATATTTGGGGGGTACAAATGGGTTTATAAAGAAGGTCGCAGAAAAAGCCCTGATCAAAGTGTTACATTTGCATTTAACTATAGGCAACAAGATTACTTTAGTCAGTTGGATTTTGGTGCTTATTGGCAATATAATCCTATAGAATTAGGATTATGGTATAGAGGCATACCAACAAAGAATAAAGCGCAGTTATCAAATAATGACGCAATAATTGCATTGTTTGGAATACATTTAGGAAGAACAAGGGTTGGATATTCATATGATTTAACGCTTTCTGATTTAGCAGGAAATACTGGAGGAGCGCATGAATTATCTATCTTGTATACAATTCCCTCGTCCAATAAACCCAGAATCAACAGGAATGCTATTCCATGTTCACAACCCGGGTATTGGAATGCAGGTCCATCGCGTAGTAAATACAGAGGCAGATCAAGAAGAATATTCTAGTAGAATCATTTTTTTGAACTTTATATGCTAATGTATCACAAAAAACGCAAAAATTATTTTTAAATATTTGTTATTAATTTATATTTGTTGTCCAATTAGGCAAAGACCTTACTTCAATGCGAAGAGGAACTTTGCACTTTGATTAAAATTATTAGTGTCCCATTAAGTATTAATAATGTATAAATGAATCATTTTGATGAATGAAAAGGTGATTCGTGTATATGTGGAGAAATGAAAAATTTAAACAGATGAAAAGATTTTTACTGGTAGTTAATTTAGTTTTTTTAGCAGGATTGAGTTCGCTTTTATTAGTTGGGTGCAATGAAAAAGCTGGAACAGATGAAAATGTTGACACGCACGCGGCCAATGGATCCATAAGTAAAGGTGATGTATTTCCGATAGCATACATTGACACCGATTCTTTATTACGCCAGTATCAATTTGCAACATATCTTCAAGAAGAGTTATTGAAGAAAGAAGAAAAATCTCGTACAGATTTTAATGAGCAAGCAAAAAAATTACAAACTCAAATGGCTGAGTTCCAAAGAAAAGTTCAAAACAATGGATTTTTATCCAGAGAGCGAGCTGAACAGGAGCAAAAGAATTTGATGGCTAAGGATCAGGAATTACAAGGTTTAAATGCCAAGTTGTCAAATGAATTAATGGTTGAGCAAGAAAAATTAAATCGTCAATTAAGAGATACTTTAACTTCTTATCTTGAAGAATTTAATAAGGACGGAAAATATAAACTTATTTTGAGTAATACTTTAGGTGATAACGTGCTTTATAGTGCACCGGGAATTAATATTACTCAGGAAATTGCTAATGCTTTAAATGCCAGATATGAGGCAGGTAAAAGTAAATAAGCAGTAATTAAAGTATAAGATAATTTTATTATATGGGCAGAATCCTTGTGATTACTGCCTTTTTTTATGAATTTTAAGTACATGAATCCAATCTTCTTAAAATATTTGCAAAAGCACACCCCTTTCACAAGTTTTGATGCTACTAACATTAAAGAATCAGAATTGGTGGTTGTTATCCCAGTTTTTCTTGAGATGGATATTTGTAAAACTTTGGATTCTTTAAGGAATTGTTTTCCAATTAATAATCATGTTGCTGTGTTACTGGTGGTAAATGCTGGAGTTTCAGCAACAGAGGATGTTCTGAATAGACAAAAGCAAACCATTCATGAATTAGAAACTTACAGTTTAGAATTTAATAACGAAAAATTAAGTTTTTATACTGTTGAGGCTTTTAATTTACCCCAAAAGCATTTTGGAGCGGGTTTAGCACGCAAGATAGGAATGGATTTAGCTATTCAGCATTTTTATGATTATGACAATGAAAATGGTATTTTAGTTTCGTTAGATGCGGATACCTTAGTTGAGGAAAATTACCTGGTTGAAATTGATAAGTGGTTTAATTGCTCACCTAAAAGAAAAGCATGCTCTATTTATTATGAGCATCCTATTGAAGGCGATGAGTTTGACGACGAGATTTATCATGCAGTAACACAATACGAGTTATATTTACGTTATTATGTTTCTGCATTAAAAATAATCGGTTTTCCATATGCTTTTCATACTGTTGGTTCTTGTTTCGCAGTTAGGGCTAATGCCTATGTTAAAGTTGGAGGAATGAACAGGCGTCAAGGTGGAGAGGAGTTCTATTTTATACAAAAATTAATTCAGATTGGTGGTTATGGAGAATTAAACTCAACTACAGTTAAGCCATCACCCCGAATTTCAGATAGAGTACCTTTTGGTACAGGTCCTTCAATAAAAAATATTGTATCAGATCAAAAAGATTATATAACTTATAATCCTACTTCGTTTTTTGATTTGAAAGTACTTTTTGATTCTGTAGAGGACTATTATGCAATATCAGAAGAAGAATATCAAAATAAAATTCTTGAATTACCTGGTAGGGTAAGAAGTTTTCTTCTTAATTCTGCGTTTTATGAAGAAATTAATAATCTTTCAGGTAACTGCTCAAATGTAAATGTATTTAAAAAACGTTTTTATCACGTTTTTAACGCTTTTAAGCTAGTTAAGTATCTCAATTATATTCATGAACATTTCATAGGTAAAATACCTGTATTTGATGCTGCAATTGAATTATTGGAATATATGCAGTATGATACTGATGATCTTTTCGAAGAACAAGAGCTTTTACTTAAATTTAGGGAAATTCAGAAAGTGTTGAATTAACATAGGAATTGTTAAACGTATTTTCTGAAACTTACATAAAAATCAAGGGCAGCTGTAAGTACAATACCTATAATCCAATAACTTCTGTTGAATAAAATAGCTAAGATTCCTGCACCTAAGAATAAAGCACTAACGGTTAATATACCATTCAACCTCTTGTTGCTTTGTTTTCCTTTTAAAAAGTTAAACAAGCGAATACCAAGAAATGGGACATAGCCAAGTATTAAAAGAGGAAGTGCTATATCGGAGTCGTTCAGTTTTAAAAATATACCTAATATAAGACATAACATGCCCAGATAATATGCGTAACTAAGTGATTTATATATATTCATTATTTGTTATCTTTTTCTACAATTACAAAAATATCTTCATTCTTCTTTTTCATCAAATATTGTTCCCGGGCAAATTTTTCAAGACTTTCAGGACTTTCATCTATCTCCTTTAGTTTGCGTTGATTTTGTTCAATTTCAACTTCATAATGATTTTTCTGTTTTTCTAATTGTTTGATTCTTGATGAAAGTTTACTTCTGTCCCACAAATTATTCTGATCAAAAAATCCTACCCAAATACCGAATACAACTAAAGTAAGTATATACTTGTTTTTAAGTACGGAAGGTATTTTTATAGCTGGAAATTTCATTTGCTCTAGTTTATTGTTGAAATTGTAATATGTAACAGAAATTGAGTTTGTTATGTGTTTTTTATGTTAGCTATTTCTGTTGTTTTAGCCAAGGGCAAAGGTATAAAAAATCAAAGCATCATCAACTCATAAAAACAGAATAGCTATTTAAAATAAATGCAGAACTAAAAATATACTACTTTAAAATAAGTGACTTTTTACTGGCATTGATTGTAATACTTGTACTTGAAATTCCTTTGGGGTTCATTCTTCTTTCAAAAGGCATACTGAACCACCCGTTGTTCTCAAACATTAAACGATCTTTTAACTCCGGAAAATCAATAGAGGTAAGGTCCTTTATTTTGTATATTACAGCATTACTATGGTCGTATGTTAACGCTACGTTTTTTACTTGCTTAAAAGGAATGATCTGTCCCTTTATAAATTCACCTTTATGGTTAGTAAATACTTTAACTATGGGCGTAAGATTATTAGGAGAAGCCAGATTGAAACGTGAAAATGTGGCAAAGTTACCCATACTGTACGCAATAAATCGGTTTTTATAAATTTCAATGGCTCTGCATACATGTGGACCATGCCCAAAAATAATATCAGCTCCTGCGTCAATCATCGTATGCGCAAATTCATAAACATTGCTTCTGTTTTCACCATAAAAAATTTCTTTTTCACGCGTTACGTGTTGGTGTTTTGCTCCTTCTGCACCACCATGGAAAGATACAATCACAACGTCACATTGCTTTTTTAGATCAGAAACAATCCTAATAGCATTGGGAATATCATTAATATCTACAGTTCCAGTATTAGGTGAAAAGGCTGCTAAACCAACTTTTATACCTTTTACAGTTATTGTGTCTGTGGGTTTTTCTAGTAATCCAGCCCAGTTTATATTCAACTGATTTAAATGGTATTTTGTGGATTCTAAACCTGCGCTACCAAAATCTCTAATATGATTATTAGCCAGGTTGAGCAAATCAAATCCTGCCTCTTTAAATAGTGGGGCATATATTTCCGGCATCTTAAAAGCGTAACATTTGGTAGTATCTTTACATTGTTTTACAACCGGACCTTCATCAAGAAAACAGCCTTCAAGGTTACCAAAAGTTATATCCGCATCCAATAGAAATGGAATAGCTTCAGAAATATAAGGGCGAGGATCATTGTTGGGAGGGAGATATTCTTTTTTAGGGAAATCAGTACCTAACATCATATCACCAACACCTATAAATGAAAAACATTCATCACTTGATGTTTGGGCGTTTGACAGGTTATGAATGCAAAAAAGTAATACTAAAATTAATAAGTTCTTCATACAGCAAATATAAGAACCGCAGCTATTTATTAAAGCCTGTGATTGTATTTTTTTGATTAATCAGTTGTGTTTTTCCTTTTAGTTTGGCTGCGATAACTAAAGTTTGCTTATTTGCATATGGACATTTCAAACAAATATCTTAATATTGTATAGTACTAAACATATTACAATGCCATATAAAGAACCAAAAATAGAGAAGTTATATTATACAATTGGAGAAGTTGCAGATATGTTTAATGTAAATACTTCTTTAATAAGATTCTGGGAAAAAGAGTTTGATATTATAAAACCTCATAAAAATAAAAAAGGGAACAGACTTTTTACTCCGGCTGATGTTGATAATTTTCACCTGATTTTTCATTTGGTTAAAGAAAAAGGGATGACGCTAAAAGGAGCACAGAAAAAGCTCCAGGATAATCATGATGATACCGTTAATAACTTTGAAGTAGTATCTAAATTAAAAGATATCAAGTCAATGCTTTTGGATATGAAAGAAAGTTTAGGAGCTGATGAAGATCACGAAGATTAGCTTTCATTGCATTCTTTTAATTAGTTCGTAATTTTAAGTAATTTATATTAATGCAAATAAAACAAATAACCCAAATACTTGAGGAGTTTGCTCCTCCTGCACTACAGGAAAGTTATGATAATGCCGGATTAATTATTGGAAATAAAAATGATGACGTTTCTGGTATATTGATTACGCTGGATGTTACAGAAGAAGTGATTGATGAAGCCATTGAACTTGGATATAATATGATTCTTTCTCATCATCCGGTTGTAATGGGAGGCATAAAACGGTTTAATGGGACTAATTACACTGAAAGATGTGTTATTAAAGCCATCCAAAACAGAATTGCTATTTATTCCAGTCATACCAATGCTGATAGTGTGTTAACTGGTGTGAATGGAAAAATATGTGAGAAACTTGGATTAACAAACTGTAAAATACTAGATCCTAAAAATGAGAGTCTGCTAAAACTAGTCACATTTGTGCCTGCAGATCATGCAGAAATTGTAAGAAATGCAATTTTTAACGCAGGAGCTGGGCATATTGGAAAATATGATTCGTGTAGTTTTAATGTAGAAGGAAATGGTACTTTTAGAGGAAATGAGGGTGCCAATCCGTTTGTGGGTGAAGTTGGAGAACACCATATTGAAAAAGAAATTAGAGTTGAAACAATTTTCCCCTCATATTTAAAAGGAAAAGTACTACATACACTTACTCAATCTCATCCTTATGAAGAGGTTGCTTACGATATATATCCTTTAGTAAATCATTGGTCTGAAGCTGGTTCAGGAATGTATGGAGAGTTGGAAACTCCTGAAAATGAAATGATTTTTTTAAAGCGGATTAAAGAAATATTTGGTTGTGGAAGTGTAAAATTTACAAATATTTTAAATAAGCCAATAAAAAAAGTAGCAGTCTGCGGTGGTTCAGGAAGTTTTTTATTAGGAAAAGCAAAGTCTGCTGGTGCTGATATTTTTATTAGTGGAGACTTTAAATATCATCAGTTTTTTGATGCAGAAAATGAAATTATAATTGCAGATATTGGGCATTTTGAGAGTGAACAATTTACTAAAGAAGTTTTTTTTGAGATACTTACAAAAAAAATACCTAATTTTGCGGTTCGTTTATCGAAAGTAAATACAAATCCTATTAAATATTTGTAGCAGAATGGCAACAACAAATAAAAACGCTGAGATGTCTGTAGAAGAGAAATTAAAGGCATTATACGACTTACAAAAAGTGGCAACTGAAGTAGATAAGATTAGAACTCTAAGAGGAGAGTTACCACTTGAGGTGCAGGATTTGGAAGACGAAATTGAAGGTCTTGATACTCGTATTTCCAATTATGAAGGCGAAGTTAAAGCTTTAAATGATTCTATAGCAGCTAAGAAAAATGAGATTAAAGAATCAGGAGTTTTAATTAAAAAATATGAAGCTCAGCAAATGAATGTTCGCAACAATCGCGAATTTGATTCTTTATCTAAAGAGATTGAATTTCAAAAACTTGAAATTGAGTTAAGCGAAAAAAGAATTAAAGAGTTTACAGCTGAGTTAAGCAATAAGCAAAATGTAATTGAATCATCAAAACAATTACTAGAAGATAGAAAAGCAGATCTTGTTGCTAAAAAGAAAGAGCTTACTGAGATTGTAAACGAAACTCAGGTTGATGAAGAAAAGATGATTGATAAAATTGCTCATATTGAAAGTACAATTGATGGGCGTTTATTAACAGCTTTTAAGCGTATCCGTTCAAATGCAATTAATGGTTTAGCAGTAGTTACTGTTGAGCGTGATGCATGTGGAGGTTGTTTTAACAAAATTCCACCTCAAAGACAATTAGATATTAAATCTCGCAAGAAAGTAATCGTTTGTGAATATTGCGGACGTATTCTTGTTGACGATGAGATGGATCAACCAGCTGAATAGTTAGCTTAAATTTAAACGATATATTAAGGCTGCTTCATACGAAGTGGCCTTTTATTTTATGAAGAGGTTTTCTTTATATATCTTTCTTTATTTTTCACTTTTGTGTTGCACGCAGAGTTTAAAATCTCAGAAAAAAACAAGTGCGATGGAAGAGGTGAAGCAATATCTTTTTGATTTGGATTTTGTAAAATCCGACTCTTCTATTCATGCTATTACAAATCAATCGCAGAAAATATATTTGCAAATCTATCAGGCTTTTGTTCAAAACATTGTTGCACGCCAGATTAATTATAAGCAGTATTGTGCTGTATTTGATAATTATCTGGATATTTTAAAAGAAAGCAAATATCATCAAGCACTTAATTCTCAATTATTATCAGAGCTATACCTTCAAAGAGGAATTATTGAATATCAAAATGAACATTCACTAACTGCAATATCATATTTTTCTAGAGCTTATAATTATTGGAAAGAATATGAAGAAATAGATACTGGAAATCATTATAATTTAAAGTTGAGTGGAATCTTTAATTTATTAATTGGAAATCTGCCACATCCTTATTCGCAGATGGCAGGTTGGTTTGGTTTTGAAGGTGATGTTAAGAAAGGGATTGAAGATTTGAAAGCATATTTAAAGCTTCAAACTGATACTTATGGGGATTATTTTGAGGGACTTATTTATTTGAGTTTTTCATATTTAAAATTAACCAAAGATGAATCTCAAATCCGAGATTTTATAGAGGAACATTCATCGCTAAATTTGCCAGAGTTTATACAATCTTTAATACTACGGTGTGCAAATAAAATTCATCAACCTCAATTATGTGTTAACATTTTAAACAGTAAATCAAACTTTCCCATTCTTGTATATTTACAGGGAAAATATCAGGTCCAATCACAATCAAAGTTTGCAGAACATTATCTGAAGCAATTTTTAACTCTTGAAAAAAGCAATCAGTTTAAATCAGATGCTTTTAGATATTTATCTTGGCATTTTCTTTTAAAAGGGGATACTGTAAGTTATCAACAGTACCAGGATTCTATTAAGGTTAGGGATGATTATCCAACATCTGAAGATAAGCAAGCGAAGTTTGAAAGTAACTTAAGTGAAGTACCTAATATATCATTATTAAAAGCCAGACTGTTATTTGATAAAGGCGAATATGAACTTGCAAGTACAATGCTATTATCTGAAAAACAAAATATAAATTCTAAAGATGATTTAATTGAATACCATTATCGATTAGGTCGATGTTATCAGTATTTAATTAAAGAAAATCAAGCGTTATATCAGTTTAAGCAAAGTGTAGTTTTAGGACGAGAGAGTAAAAGGTATTTTGCACCTTATTCTGCAATTTATGCAAGCAAAATTTTTCTAGCTAAGAATGATTTTATAAATGCTAAATTTTATCTACAAAAAGCAGAAGATCTAAATAACGGAGAATTTAAGTATTCAATAAAACAGGAAATAGTTGATCTTAATAGTAAGGTACAGTAATAGTTTGTATGTGATAATTGATATCAGATAGTCAATTAGTATAGTGGTGTTTATGTTTTTTAAAAAAAATAAGAAGTGCAAAAAAATATTTGTATTTAACTGATTTGTTTATTATTTTAGTCATACAATCTCAAAATAACGGGATTGAATTTTTATTTAATTAATAACCAAAAACTCTAAACTAGTATTACTTCCAGTACGATACCTCAATAGTATTTCTAGTTTATTTTTTTTAAAAATTTTATCATGAAAAAGCTACTTTTTATAGTACCTTTCTTTGTGTGTATTGGTATACATGCACAGTTAAGTATTGTTAATGTGAATTCAAATTACATCATCAATTTTGATGTTAGTGTTGATGGTGTTAATAATGGAATACTAGATGCTTCTGGATTTTCTACAAATCCTCAAAGTGGTCAATTAGATTCCGATGGACTTATAGTAACAGGATGTTCTGATGGTGATATGAACTTTGGTGATGAAAAGATAGAAGGTGATTTTACCAGAGGAATTTCTACTGGAGGCAAAACAACAGGTGGTATTTATGCTTTTGAAGTAGAAGAAAATAATTATGCTTTGGGTATGCAGCCTACGGGAGGAGATTTATCAGAAGGAGCAATTATTCTAAAAGTATCAAATAATACAGGTAGTACAATAGCTGAATTATCTGTTCAATATGATATATGGATTTATAATGATCAGGACAGAAGTAATAGTTTTAATTTTTTGTATTCAACAGATAATGCAACCTATATGACAGTTCCTGAATTGGATTTTTTAACGAAAGAGGGAGCTGATGAACCAGTTGTCTGGATGAAGAAAACACAAACAACAAATTTTACCATTCAAATTTCTGACTCTGAAAGTGCTTATTTAAAGTGGTTAAGCGATGATGTAAGCGGTGTTGGATCAAGAGATGAAATTGCTATTGATAATATTCAAATTAAAGCAACTTCAGCAGGTAATAATACAGATGTTAATGTTGAATTTGATGAAACACTAACTATTGCACCTAATCCTTGTTTTAATCAACTGACAATTCAAAATAAGTATCAGATTCAAAATATCCTTGTTTATGATCTTTCAGGGAAGCTTATTTTAAGTAAGGAGGATGTTTTTCAGGATAAAGTAGTTTTGTCTACTTTGAATATTGAATCAGGTATTTATATGATTAGGATTACTGATGCAAAAGGTAAATTTGTAGTACGTAAATTTGTAGTGCGTAAATATTAAAATAGAATTGTTGCTTTGCCCTGTAAAAAGTTATGATACAGGGCAAAGTCTGTTTTTACACTTCTACTTTTTTGCCAAATTTTACAATAATAAAATACAGAATCAGAAAGCCAATAATAAACAAACTCCATGTTGGTATCCCAAATGCTCCGGGAATTGTACCTATAAGCAAAGATACTCCCCCGACTAGTAAAGCATATGGCATTTGAGTTTTAACATGGTTAAGGTGGTTACATGAACTTGCCAGGGAGCTTAATATGGTTGTGTCAGAAATAGGAGAGCAGTGATCACCCAATACAGAACCAGCTAATACTGTAGAAACTACATTATAAAAAATAGGAAATATTTGATCAGTACTAAAACCGTATTCCACACAGATTTTCCAACATGCAGGCAGAATCAAAGGATATATGATAGCCATTGTTCCCCATGATGATCCTGTGCTAAAAGCAATAAATCCTGAAAAAATAAAAGCTAGTGCAGGTATCCAATACGGACTTACCTTTACTAATCTTAATATTTCAGTAATAAATGTTGCAGTATGCATATGTTCTGTAATCAATGCAATACTCCATGCTAATATTAAAATAAGTACAGCATTAAACATTGTTTTAAAACCGTTTACAAGGCCTTCCATTGATTCTTTTAAGGTTAAAACCCTTTGGATAGTAGATAGTGCTATTGATACGAGTACACCAATTAATGAAGACCACATTAAAGCTTTAAAAGAATCTGCATTACCTATAATTACGGAAAGTTTTGAAGTAAAGCTAATATTGTCACTGTACCATGTATTAGCATCCCAACCTGTATATACCAACCCAATAATAGTTCCTAAAACTACAACTACTACAGGAATAAAAGCATTATACCACCTTGCTTTTACATTTTCTGAAGTTTCAAATTCACTTAATATTTGTGCTTGTTTCTCAGACTCATGTGTTTTATGGATACCAATTTTTCTTGCTTTTACTTCCATTTTATACATAGGACCAAAATCCCGGTTCTTAATAATTAACATAAGCACAAATCCTATGGTAAATATGGGATAGAAAGAATATGAAAGAGAGGATAGAAAAATTTGATAAGCAGATTGATCTATGCCTAAATGATTAATTCCTTCGTTGATGTAACTTAGTTCGGCGCCAATCCAGGTTGTAATAAATGCAATAGATGCAATAGGTGCAGAAGTTGAATCCACCAGATATGATAATTTTTCTCTTGATATTTTTAGTTTATCAGTTACCGGACGCATCGTGTTACCTACAACTAATGTATTGGCATAATCATCAAAAAAGATGATTAATCCCATTAACCAGGTTATAAACTGGCCCGATCTTGGACTTTTGGCATATTTGGCCAGGTGGTATACGATTCCTTTCATACCTCCATTCATTGTAATCAGGGCAACCATTCCTCCAATTAGCATTGAAAAGATGATGATGGATAAATGGTCCGGATTGTTTAAAGCCTGCAATGCATAAGTATCTACAACAGCAAATAAACCTTTGCCCAGACTCAGGAAAAAAGAAAACCCTTTGTATTTAAAAATTACGGTGGTACCTACCAATAAACCAATGAAAAGTGAAGAAAATACCTCTTTAGTAATTAGAGCCATAATAATAGCTATTAAAGGAGGTAGTATTGAGAACCATAAAGGAATAGGATTGGGTTCTGATGAGTATATGACTTCATTCTGATATTGTATAATAAGTTGATCGCCATGAGTAAATGAAGTTTCGATATACTTTTGGTTATCTGTACTAGTAATAGGAAGAGAGACGTTATTCTTTAATGTGATTAAGTTGTCAGTATTAAATTCTGTATTTGAGTTTGTTTTAATTTCAATTTTATATTGAACAGATTCTACCAAAATATCAGGATAAACAACCTCAATTTTATTGTTTTCGGCATTTGATAAAATAAAAATAAAACATACAGCTATGGTAAAAAAGAGCTTTTTCAGCAGCATAAGTGATATTTGTAAAAGGTTTACTGCAAATATATATGAAAGTTTACTCATAAACTGTAATATATTTTGGCATTCAGTAATATTCTGGAGGAATTATTTTTTTTCAAAATAATTAATTATTAATTTGTTTTTATAAAACCATTTATATGCGGCAGTTAGATTTTAACATATTTGATACAGATATACCTATTGTTCAACCGGCAAAGGGTAAAATTCTTATTGCTGAACCCTTTTTAAAAGGTCCTTATTTCGGACGATCTATTATTTTGTTAACTGAATTTGGAAAAGAGGGAGCGGTAGGATTTGTATTAAATAAAGCCAGTAATGTTTACCCAGATGAAGTGATTGATGATATTCTTTCTTTTAAGGGAGAGTTATTTATTGGGGGGCCTGTTTCTTCAGATACACTTCATTTTATTCATACTTTAGGAGATGTACTTCCGGGCTCAGTTAAAGTAACTGAAAATATTTATTGGGGAGGAGACTTTGATAAGTTGAAAGACCTGATCAATAGTGATGTTGCTACATATAAGCAGGTTAAGTTTTTTGCCGGATACTCAGGTTGGTCACCTGGCCAGCTCGAGGAAGAAATTAAAGATAAGTCGTGGATTGTTACAGAAATTGATGATAAAACAATCATGAATGAAAATATAGATGATATTTGGGAAAAAATTTTAATTAGTTTAGGTGGTGTTTTTAAAACATGGTCTAAATTTCCAAACGATCCAAATCATAATTAATTATTCCAAAACTGACCTTCTGTTCTCTATTACCTTCCAATTAAACTTTTTGCAATGTCTGTATGTTAATATTTGATGAAGAAAGAAAGTATCGGTATTAAATTGACATTGTTTCACTTTTAATTTTATTGTATATTGATGTAAATGTTAGATATACAATGATATGTATTTGATAGAAATATTCGAAGTAAAACGTCTAAAGGTTTAATTTGTGTTATAAAACATATTTATTTAATGTAAAACACAAATTAATTGCTTTTTTTGCCCTGCTTTTTTATGTAAAAAAAATGAATACATGAAGGATAATAGAATTCCATTTAAGAGGTTTCATGAGAGAAATGAAAGTCTTCTTTCTCAATATGATGATACTTATTTTCAAAGACAACATGCGAAAGGAAAATTAACTGCCCGAGAACGGATAGATTATCTTATGGATAGTGGTAGTTTTAGAGAAATAGATGCTTTTGTTAAGCCTTTAGGAAAAGAGGATGAAAAGAAATATGGCGACGGAGTTATAGTAGGGTATGGTACCGTAAATGGACGTCAGGTTTTTATTTTTGCTCAGGATTTTAACTTTATGGGAGGTTCTTTGGGTGTTGTTCATGCTCAAAAGATTATTAAAGTTCAAAAAATGGCCCTAAAAATGGGGCATCCAATAATTGGTCTGATTGATTCAGGCGGAGCCAGAATTCAGGAAGGTGTGGCAAGTTTAGCCGGATATGCCGGAATCTTTATGCAAAATGTAAAGAGTTCTGGTGTTATTCCTCAGATATCCGTTATTATGGGGCCCGCAGCAGGTGGTGCTGTATATTCTCCTGCACTTACAGATTTTAGGTTTATGACCAAGGATACTTCTTATATGTTTGTAACCGGGCCTGAAGTTGTAAAGGAAGTGTTGAATGAAGATACGACTTTTGAAGAATTGGGAGGAGCAGAAGTACATGCATCAGAAAGTGGTGTTGCAGATATGATCTTTAGTGATGAAGAACATACCTTAATGGGGGTAAAAAAATTATTAAGTTATTTGCCGTCTAACAATGTAGAGCATCCTCCTGTAAGAACCCTGGAAGATATTGCCCCGAGTAAAACGGAAAAACTTTCCATGTTATTACCGGATGATCCAAATAAACCTTATGATGTAGTTGAGGTTATTAATCTGATTGTTGATAAAGGTTCGTTTTTTGAAATTGCAGAAAATCATGCGCAGAATATTGTAATCGGATTAGCTCGTTTGAATAATCAGGTTATTGGTATTGTTGCAAATCAACCTAAAATTATGGCTGGAACATTAGATATCAATGCTTCCAAAAAAGCAGCGCGATTTGTACGATTCTGCGATTCATTCAATATTCCTATACTTGTTTTAGAAGATGTTCCGGGGTTTATGCCAGGAAAAAGTCAAGAGCAGAATGCCATCATCATGCATGGTGCAAAATTACTTTATGCATTTGCAGAAGCTTCAGTACCTAAAATTACAGTTATTCTAAGGAAAGCGTATGGTGGAGCCTATATTGTTATGAATAGTAAAAACATGGGTGGTGACTTTAATTTTGCATGGCCAACGGCAGAAGTTGCAGTTATGGGACCGGAAGGAGCCGTTAAAATATTAAATAGAAAGGAACTGCTTGAAGCAGATGATCCGGAAGAATTGAAACGTAAATTGATTGCTGATTATAAAGAAAATGTAGCTAATCCATATGTTGCTGATGAAAAAGGGTATATCGATGAGGTTATAGATCCTTCAGAAACACGAGAAGTTGTGATTAATGCTTTTGCCTTATTGGAAAATAAAGTGGAGCAAAGTCCAACAAGAAAGCACGGTAATATTCCGTTATAATAACAAATATATCTAAGAGACATAAGGTAAGGGGTTTATTGAGCCACTTAACCTACAATCTGAAATATTATGAAGATTAATTCAATTTTGATTGCCAATCGGGGTGAAATTGCCATTAGAATAGCGCGAACAGCTAAAGAGATGGGCATAAAAACGTATATGTTTTTATCGCATCACGAACCTAATGCATTACATCTTGATTTTGCCGATGAGGTAATAAATGTATCAGACAATACTTATATTAATGTTTATACTAACATTGATAAATTAATAGAAACAGCTTTAGAATATAAGATTGATGCGATTCATCCTGGTTATGGATTTTTATCAGAAAATCCGTTTTTGCCAAGGGAGTGTGAGCGTAACAATATTGTTTTTATAGGACCATCTTCAAAGGCCATTGATCAAATGGGAAATAAAGGTATGGCTCGTGATATGGCTTTAAAAAGCGGAATTCCGGTTTTGCAAGGTAGCGAAGGTGTTATAACTTCTGTTGAGGAAGCTGAGGAAACTGCAAAAAAAATAGGTTATCCTATTATTCTTAAGGCAGTTGCCGGAGGTGGTGGAAAAGGTATGCGTGTTGTTCGCAAGAAGAGTGAATTGCCTTTGATGTTTAAGTTGGCTACAAATGAAGCAAAATCACTTTTTGATAATGATTCTATGTTGATAGAAAAATACGTGGAGAATCCTCGACATGTAGAATTTCAGGTGTTGGCTGATAAACATGGTAATATCGTTCACTTGTTCGAAAGAGAATGCAGTATTCAGCGCAAACATCAAAAACTTTTAGAAGAAGCACCATCTGCAGCCTTAAATGATGAGTTAAGAGCAAAGATAGGAGCTGATGCAGTAAAAATTTGTAAGGCTACCAATTATTATAGCGCAGGTACAGTTGAATTTTTATTGGATGAAGATCTGAATCATTATTTTATGGAAATGAATACTCGCGTACAGGTTGAACATCCCATAACCGAAGAAATTACAGGTGTAGATATTATTGAACAACAAATCAGAGTAGCTCAGGGTGAAAAGCTTACTTTAAAGCAGGAGAATATTACTAAAAATGGTTGGGCAATTGAGTTACGAGTTAACGCAGAAGATGTTCAGGCTGGTTTTGCACCTTCAACAGGTTTGGTGGAGCAAATGGATATCCCTAATAAAAAGTATTTACGTTGTGACTCAGGCTATCAGGCAGGGAAGGTAGTTGTTTCAAGTTTCGATTCCTTGGTTGCAAAACTGATTATTACAGGCAAAACAAGGGGTGATGCCATTAAAAATTGTAGAACAGTATTAAATAGTACTACAATAAAAGGTGTAAAAACAACATTACCATTTTTTAAACAGGTGATGCAAACACCTTCCTTTGTAAAAGGAAAGTATACTACCTCATTTATCGAAACGGATTTAGAGCAGAACTATTTTCAGGAGGATAATGAGCTTATGGCAGCTGCAGTATTAGCAATGAAAGCTTATTTAACAGAGCAGGAAAATATTAATTCCGATGACTTAAGCAGAAAGCAGGTATCGCCTTGGGCCATGAGTAAAAAAATTAAGGGATAGTAATACGGAAAAAAGTGATGTATGACTCCGTGTAGTAACTCATAAATAGGAATGAAATGAAACTTTTATCTCATATAAAAAAATACACTTTAACAGGTGAAAAGAAGGTAAATATTGCTGTTAAGGATAGTGAAATTTATAAGGTTAATAACAGAAAAGTCGACATTGATATTGAGGCCTTGGAAAATGATGAGTATGTAGTTAATTGTAATAAGAACTCACATGTAGGAGAAGTTGTTAGTCTAAAGCAAAATGAAGTTTCAGTTATGATTAATGGTAATACTTATCATTTTACCATTGAAACTGAATATGCAAGTAAAAGGAGGGAGAAGCTCTCGAAAAGTTCGAGTAAAAAGATTGAGAAAGTGAAAGCTCCACTTCCTGGTGAAATTGTAGCAGTTTTAATTTCTGAGGGACAAGAAGTGCATAAAGGTGAGCCTATCATGATTCTTGAAGCGATGAAGATGCAGAATGAAATTGTTAGTCCAATAGGTGGAAAAGTAAAAAGTATCAGTGTTAAGTCTGAAGAGACCGTAATGAAAGATCAGATATTGTTTGAAGTAGAACCTGGAAAATAGATAAAACATTTCTTCTCTCTAACTTAATTTTGAGTTAGAGAGAAGTACCACTTTTACTTAACCCATCCGGGTAAGTCTTTATTAAAAGAATATTCAGCTATATTGACATTGCTTTTGTAAATATCTCTGGCTTCTTTTCCGTATTCAATCAATCTATTGTTGGCTTTTTCGTTCATAAATAAGGTCTCATTTTCAAATGGGGAAACAGGAAGAATATAAAATTCTTTATGGCCATTTATTATAGGTGTATAAACCCAGGTTAAATAATAACCAGCATCACTAACATAGGTTTTATGGTTTGTTTTTGATAATTCAACTTTTACCATAACGCCTCCGTCGCGAGGAGCAGTTCTTTGGTTTGATACAAAATTACCAAGCGAATAAACAACAAATCCATCCTCAGTATATTTTATAGGTTGAACTACATGGGGGTGTGATCCAATAACAACATCTACCCCGTTATCTTTAAATAATTTATTAATCTTTATCTGATTTTTGTTAGGTGAGGTTTGATATTCAAGTCCCCAGTGCACAAAGGCTATGATTTTATCTGGATTGAGTTTCTTTGTTTTATCAATATCATATTTTATAACTTCTTCATCAATGTAGTTTACAACATTTGGAGAGGTAACAGCAATTCCATTTGTACCATAGGTATAATTTAAAATGGCCACCTTTATTCCGTTTTTCTCCAGAATTAAAGCGCGTTGATTTTCTTTCTCCAAACTATCTTTAAAAGTTCCTGTATGAGGAATTTTTAAACTATCCAATATATCTATAGTTCTTTCAAGACCTTGTTTTCTTCTGTCAATGCAGTGATTATTAGCTGTTACCATAGCATCTATTCCTGCCTCTTTCATGGCAATTGCTAAAGCGTCTGGTGAGCTAAACTGTGGGTATCCTTTGAATGGAGGGCCAGCTAAAGTTACTTCAAGATTAGCAATGGTAAAATCAGCATCATCAAAAATATTGCTCACATATTTAAAGCAGCCAGAATAATCATACTTGCCCGTATTATCGTCATAAGCACTGTTTATCTGGGTATCATGCCCCATTACATCTCCAACAAAAACAAAGGAAACTTTTGTGGTGTCTTGAGCATGAAGTGAAATGGCACATAAATAAAGTAAGGAGGTGATTATCAGTTTTTTCATTGTAAAAAGTTCTTATTTGAGCATAAATATAAATAATTAACTGCTATGTGAAAGAGAATGTTTTTAGTCAATCTTTTTATTTTAAAAAAAATACTAAATTGCGCACGGTTTGAACAAATTATTAAATTGTTTATATAGTTTGTAGTAAGGAGTTTAGGGTAGGAATGTTTCGGGAATGTAATCTTTAACAGTTTTATTTAATAGTCTGTTTTCTTATTAAAATTTTGATAAGAAAAAGTCTTGTGAGTTTAAGTGTTGGATTTATCAGAATCCCAAAAATAAAATATAGGATAATGACTTTTGAGAGAACGTTTGATATTTTAAGTCACTTAAAAGAGAATAGTAAAAAGCAAGATATTCTCTGTGCTAGAAAGAATGGAAGTTGGGTAAAGTTTAGTGTGGATGATTATAACCAAAATGCAAGAGATTTTGCTAAGGGGCTTATTCAAATGGGATTTAAAAAAGGAGATAAAATTGCTACTATCTCCAATAACCGTCCGGAATGGAATTTTGTAGATATGGGCATGAGTATGATAGGTGTTATTCATGTTCCTATATATCCTACAATTAGCGAAGAAGAATTTGCATACATTTTCAATCATTCAGAAGTAAAAATGGTGATTGTATCGGATGCTACTTTGTATAAAAAGATAAAACCAATAGTTGATCAAATTCAATATATTAAGCATTTCTACACTTTTAATATTATTGATGGAATTCAGAACTGGAATGAAATATCAAAATTGGGAGAAGCACATCGGGTAAAGTTGAAAGCCACACTGGAGAATATAAAAATTGAAGTTAGCAGTAATGATATTGCTTCAATAATTTATACTTCAGGAACTACAGGCATGCCTAAAGGAGTAATGTTAACACACGGTAATTTTTTAAATAATGTAGCTGGTGTTTGGGATTTATTTGAGATAGATAAAAATTCACGTGTTTTAAGCTTTTTGCCGTTGTGTCATGTATATGAACGTATGGTGAATTATCTTTTCCAGGCAAAGGAGTGTAGTATTTATTATGCCGAAAGTTTGGGTTCTATAGCCTCGGATATGGCAAGTGCAAAGGTGAATGCTTTTGCAACAGTTCCAAGAGTTATTGAGCGTATTTATGATAAAATTGTATCGAAAGGTGAAGATCTTAGTGGATTGAAAAAGATCATTTTCTTTTGGGCAATGCGTTTAGGAGAAAAATATTGCGATGAAAATAACAATAGTTTTATTTATAAACTTAAGTTAAGATTGGCCCGTAAATTGGTTTTTAATAAGTGGCAACGTTCTTTTGGAGGTGAATTAAAGTTTGTTATTTCAGGAGGAGCTGCTCTTCAGCCTCGATTGAGTAGGTTGTTTTTTGCTGCCGGAATTCATTTAATGGAGGGTTATGGTTTAACAGAAACATCACCTGTAATTGCAGCAAATTATTCATTAAAACTTGGCAATTTGATGATTGGTACAGTTGGACCTGTATTAAAAAATATTGATGTTAAAATAGATGAGGATGGTGAAATTTTAACTAAAGGTCCTTGTGTGATGAAGGGGTATTATAAGAATCCTGAATTAACGGCTGAAGTTATTGATGAGGATGGATGGTTTCATACAGGTGATATTGGTGAGTTAGTGGATGGGAAGTTTTTAAAGATTACAGACAGGAAAAAGGAGATGTTTAAAACATCGAGTGGAAAGTACGTAGCACCACAGCCTATAGAAAATATGCTAAAAGAATCTATTTTTATTGAGCAATCAATGGTAGTTGGAGAGAGTGAAAAATTTGCCAGTGCTTTGATTTCGCCAAACTTTGATTATCTGCACATGTGGGCTCATGATCATAAAATACATTTTAGAGATAATAAAGAGTTAGTTGCTGATAAAAAGATACTTAAGATATTTCAGAAGGAAGTTGGGAAAACAAATAAGCTATTGGGTCAGCATGAGCAAATAAAACGGTTTAGAATTGTATGTGAACCATGGTCTGCTCCGGGAGGTGAGTTATCTGCTACCTTAAAACTAAAACGACGTGTTTTGTATGTAAAATATGCTGATATTCTAAGGGATATCTATTCCTATGAATTAGGACAGGATAATAAAGGTTCGATTAGTTTCAATAGAGATAATTAATTGATTTGTTAATTGAATCAATGTTAAAAAGATAATATTGAAAAAGCCGGCTTATACTATTTATAGGCCGGCTTTTCTTGTTCATATTTCAAAAATTACCTAATACTTACTCTTCCAAAAATGGATATTTAAAATCTTTAGCAGGTACAAAAGTTTCTTTAATAGTACGTGGACTAACCCATCTCATAAGGTTAATTGCTGAACCTGCTTTATCATTAGTACCAGAACCTCTTGAACCACCAAATGGTTGTTGTCCCACAACAGCTCCGGTAGGTTTATCATTGATATAGAAGTTACCAGCAGTATGTGTTAATCTTTTAGTTAACATTTCAGCGGCGTATCTGTCTTGTGAAAAGATTGCACCAGTTAATGCATACATCGAAGTACTGTCCAAAATATCTAAAGTAGCATCTAGTTCAGCATCTTTATAAACATATAAGGTAACAACAGGTCCAAACAACTCTTCTTCCATAGTGGCATACTTCGGATTAGTAGTTTGAATGATAGTAGGATCAATAAAATAGCCTACAGATTTATCATAGTTTCCACCAAAAATAACTTCAGCTTCTTTACTTTCCTTAGCATCATCAATTGCTTTTGATAATTTATTGAAAGAATCTTCATCAATAACTGCATTTACAAAGTTAGAGAAGTCTTCAGGGGTACCTAATTTAACTTCTGCCATTTGAGCGCCTAAGTAGCCTTTAATTGCCGCCCAACGACTTTCTGGAATGTAAACACGTGAAGCTGCAGAACATTTTTGTCCCTGATATTCAAATCCACCTCTTACAATTGCAGTTGCAACAGCTTGAGCATCGCACGATTTGTGAGCAAAAATATAATCTTTACCTCCTGTTTCTCCTACAATTCTAGGATATGTTTTGTATTTGTGAATATTTTCACCAATAGTTTTCCACATGCTTTGGAATACAGCAGTAGAACCAGTAAAGTGGATACCAGTAAACTCAGGGTGCTCAAAAATTACTTTAGCCGCAACAGGACCAGAAGCATAAACAAGGTTAATAACACCATCAGGTAAACCAGCTTCTTTAAAAAGTTGCATAATAATATTTGCAGAATAAACAGCAGTTTTAGATGGTTTCCAAACTACAGTGTTACCCATTAATGCAGGAGCTGATGGCAAGTTACCAGCAATGGATGTAAAGTTGAAAGGAGTTAAGGCAAAAACAAAACCTTCTAATGGTCTGTATTCAACACGATCCCAAATACCAGGAGCTGACTCTGGTTGATCAGCATAGATTTCTGTCATGTACTGAACATTGAATCTTAAAAAGTCGGCAAACTCACAAGCTGCATCAATCTCTGCCTGAAATGCATTTTTAGATTGCCCTAACATGGTAGCCGCATTAATTTTCTGACGGTAAGGACCAGCAAGTAGATCAGCCGCTTTTAAAAATATTGAAGCTCTGTGTTCCCAGCTTAGCGCTTCCCATTGTGGTTTAGCTTTAAGTGCTGCATCAATAGCCTGGTACACGTGAGTTTCATCACCCTGGTGGTAATAACCTAAGCAATGTTTGATATCGTGAGGTGGATGTATCGACTTTTTATCACCAGTTCTTACTTCTTCTCCTCCAATATACATCGGAATATCTACCTCCACTTCTCTAAAGGCTTTTACTTGTGCTTTTAGTTCTTCTCGTTCAGTTGTACCTGGTGCATATGATAAAACAGGTTCGTTTTTAGCTTTCGGTACGTTAAATATTCCTTTTGGCATAATTGTAAATTTTAATGTTTTTTATATCAAGATGTATTACTTGCAAATTCATAAACAAATTTACAATTGAACAGGTGGTTTTTAAATGAATTATATCAGTGTTCAACCATGATTCTAATCAGGGTTATAAGTAAAAAGTTGGGTTTTAGTTAAAATTATAACATATCAGGTTTTAATACTTATAGTTTTTAACAAATGGTAGTGTGTTGTCTTATGTATTTATAGAGATGAAAGGTTCTGAATTTTGAGCATGCTTTATGGCTAAGAGGTCACGTTATATTCCTGTTGATGTCCGAATCAAATTGTTGTAACTTTAATAGGCGTGTTTATGTGCTGGTTATGACGAATACTGAAAATAAGGATATAGATTTTATTAAAAAGTTAACCCAAATTATTGAAAATAACCTTGGTGATGATCATTTCGGGGTTAATGATTTATCTAATGAAATAGGTATAAGTCATTCTCAAATTCATCGTAGGTTAAAAGAAATAAAAAATCAATCTATAAGTCAATTTATAAAAGAGCTAAGACTTTTAAAAGCACAGGAGTTACTGCAACAAAAAGATCTTACAATATCCGAAATAGCATATAAAGTGGGCTTTTCAAGTCCATCTTATTTTAATAAGTGTTATCATGAGTTCTTTGGACTACCTCCGGGAGAATATAAGAATATCATAAAAAATAATCTAACAGAAGAGAATAATAAACCCGGAGGTAATAAAATTTTAAGATCCGAATTTAATAAGGTTGCTAGTTTAAATAAAGAGCTTAGTGGTAATATCAATTATTTATTACTATTTATCTCATTGGTATTATTGGTTTTGTTTATGTACTATTTTTTTTTTTTTTAACGAAAAAAATAGTAATCATTCTAAATACGGTAAATCTGTTGCTATACTTCCACTGAAAAATTTAAATCAAAATGAAGATGAACAATATTTGGCCAATGGAATCATGTATGATATTCAAAATCGATTATCACATGTTCAAGGTCTTATTGTTAAATCAAGTATTGGATCTGAGCATATTAGTATAGTAAAGAATTCTATTCCGCAAATTTCAAAAGAATTTAAGGTGTCGTATATCCTTGAAGGTAGTATGATAAAGAAGGATGACAGAATTAGAATCTATATTCATTTGATTGATGCAGAGGCTAATATTGTTTGGTCTTCACAGTATGATCACGATATATCAAATATTTTAGGTTTTGTTTCAGATGTCTCTATACAAGTAGTGCAGAGTCTTCATGCTCCTTTGCAATTTGAGAATATTCAAAAACTGGATAAACAATATACCTTTAATGAAAAGGCATACCTTTTATATTTAGAAGGTCGTTTCTATTATCGGTTACGAACCGAAGCTAGCTATCACAAAAGTATAGAATTATTTAACAAGGCATTACAAATAGATTCGGGTTATTCGTTGGCTTATGCTGGTTTGGCAGATTCCTATCTTACGGGAACGTGGAATGGATATTTTTCTGTTAAGGAAGGGATTCCAAAATGTAAAATGTATTTAAAAAAAGCGTTGAATATTGACCCTAACTTGTGCGAAGCTCATACAACTTGTGGGGGCTTGGCTACATATTTTGATAGTGATTATAAGATGGCAGAGCAACATCTTAAATTGGCATTAGAGTTAAATCCGGGGTATGACAGGGCAAATAAAATTTATGCGGAATATTTAGATGTTGTTGGAAGAAAAGAAGAGGCACGTAACTACATAAATAAAGCACATTTTCTTAATCCCACCTATTCTGAAATATTAAATCTAAGTTTTGTTTTTTATTGTCATGTTGGAGATTATGAAAAGGCTCTATGTGAATGTAAGAGATTGTATGATTTGGATAAAAATGAAGCAAGATATTATGAAAAATGCTTTAATGTGTACCTGGAACTGCATAAAGATTCATTAGCTTTTTTGTCGTTTAAAAAAATGAATGAATTAAAAAAATATGGAATTACTATTGCGGAATTGGAACGTGTTTATGCAAAAAAAAATATTGACGGGATCGTACAATTACATATAGATTTACTTAATTCACAAAATAATGATGCATTAACTAGTTACAGAAAAATATTTTTAGCTGAATATTATATTATAATTGGAGAAAAACAAAAGGCAATTGAAAGTCTAGAGGAATCTTATTTAATTAATCCTGCACCAGTTCATAGAGTATACAATAATGTTGCATTTCAAACTTTAAAATCAGAACCTAAGTATAGGGATTTAATGAAAAAGATAAATTTAGGAATTAATTAAAGGTTTATACGCATTAATTATATGTTAATTCTTTCTGAATCATAATAGATATGGTGAGTTTTTGTGTCAAACTCATGAATATACTTTCCTGTTAAACTATATGGAGCAAATAATACAACTGTTTATTTTTTAAATGATTATTTGTTAGTGGCTTATACATATAGAGAAATAAATATGCAATTAAATTGTAATATGTAATTCTGAAAAATACAATCAATAGCAACATAAATTATATAAAATGCAATGTATTTAATACCACCAATTTTTCATGCATAGTAATTTTACATTGTTGATTAATCAATAGTATATGTTGAATTAAAAAAGAGGAAATCATGAAAAAGATTGTATTTATTCTGTTATGCATGATTATCCCGGTCATTGCATTAGGTCAGGAAACTAAACATGTGATAGTGGATGAAGTTAGTGTTACTCCGCCAAAATTTATTCATAGTGACCAAGTTGTACAAATCGTACAGGAAGAAACAACCTCCTTATTGGATTACTTAACTCAAAAATTTGTGTACCCTGAAGAATGGAAATTATTGTATCAAGGTGTTGAAGTAATTCAATTTACAGTTACAGAAAAAGGTGAGTTGGAAAATTTTGTTGCAATAAATAGTATTGCTCCTGTAGTTGATGATTATATTATTGAGTTAATAAAAACAACAGACGGCTTGTGGAAACCAGGAACTAATAATGGTGAGCCCATTGCTATGGAAAAAGAAGTAGCAATGCAAATAAAAACAGGAGAGTCAGATGGGGCTGCATATATTAAAAGTTTTAAAGCTTTAGCAATCAATTATTATAAACAAGGAAGTAAGCAGCTGTTTGTAAAAGGACACTCAAAGAGGGCTTTAAGAAAATTTGATAATGCGGTTCAATTTGCTCCATATGAAAAAAGTGCTCTAATGATGAGAGGACTCTGTCGTTACGAAATTGGAGATACAAATGGAGCACGTCAGGATTGGATGCGATTAAAAGATCTTGGGGGAATTGATATGGAAAGTTCATATTTGAGCCAAATAAAACATTTAAAAGGCTATGAAGAATTAGCATTTATATTATCAGAATAAATGTGTTTGCTTTATGGGAAAAGTGATATTGGGTTATTTAGGTTTTTATTAAGGGAGTTATTTACTTTGAGGAGCGAAAGTAAATAGCTTCGCTATACAATATAATTATGGTTTAACAGAATTTTTCTGAGTTGCACCAATTAATCTGTCGTAATGATCACTAATATTTCTGTAGTAAACTAAAAATAAATAATCGTTTTCTGTTTGACTGTAGGAGCCTTCAATAAAACCTACTGTTGCTTTCTCTAACTGATTTGGTTTAAAGGCATACAAGTAATTATAAAATCCCTGTTTGAGCAAAAGTGTTTTTTCATAGCGTTTAAAATCCGGATTGTATCTCATTTTACTTTCGTTGTTTAATTTCCAGTTAGAAAGTCCTCCCAAAATAAAAATGTCACCACCGGCATAAGGTTCTGTTTTGGGAAAATAGAAATGAACCATAACATATTCCGCTTCGGTATCAGGGTCTCTGTTTTCTCTTGTTTCAATCACATACCTACCATTAAAATCATTTTGAAAAAAGTAACTTTTATTATTTCGTGAAGATGATGGTTTTAAATCCAGGTGATAAAAAGGCTCATGAAATTGAATGTCATAAATACCTTCTACCTTAAAATCATAAGTTCTTAAATCGAGCCATCTGTATTCGTTACCTCCTTCAAATACTATTTCTCTGTTGTAATTGTATACTAATTCGTTGGGTTTAATAAACTGAGGTTTAATATTGTGTATGGCATTATCCATCCTGTTATTCTGAAACACACTTACCTTAATTTCATTCAGTGCATTTGAAATATCGAAATTATTATAACGAATTGTAAAATTAATATCTTGCTGCTCTCGTAATACAGCTGCATTCATGGCGTATCTTATTTCTGCATCAACCTGAACACGCTGTTCTACTACCATAAACCTCTGAATCAATACAGGTTCATCACTGTTAAAGTCTTCGTAAACCTTAATAATATAATTGCCACTGTAGTTTAGGTTTATATCCTCATTGGGTATTTTAAGATTGTAATGTACGTAGTCAACAGTTGTATTAAACGAAAACTGATAATCTAAAATTGGATTTTGATTGATACCAACCAGGTACTCTTGTTCGCTAATGTTAGATGGATTCCAATCTCTATCGCAATGCAAAATTGAATAGTAGTAATTTTTAGAATCTTTTGCCAAATCATCAAATGACAATTCAATTTTTTCATTCGTGTTCAAACTGATCATGGGGTACGATAATGGCCAGCCTTCTTTATGGCACATTACTGTATGTATTGAATTTTGAAAGATTTGGTTTTCGTAAGATTGGGCATTTGAAAATTGCGAAAAACATGCAATCAGTATAAGAATATAGGTGAAATTGTTAAACATGCTACCTTTAGTTTTATGCGAATTTAATTATTATTAGTATGCCTTAGTTGTCAATTAATTATTATTTAACGATTTTTTTCTTTATTAGGTGCCTATTCGTAAGGTTTAGTTATAATTTATTGTATTTTTGCAGAAAAATTTTTTAAAAACTTTTTATCAAACATGTCAGACGTAATCAAAATAAAAAGAGGTCTTGATATTCGGTTAAAAGGCAAAGCGGAAAAAGTTTTCGGAAGCGCCGATATGCCAGAACTCTTTGCGATCAAACCAGCGGATTTCCCTGGGTTGGTTCCTAAGTTGACTGTTAAGCCTGGTGATAAAGTTAAAGCCGGTTCGGTTTTGTTTTTCGACAAATATCGTACCGACATTAAATTTGTTTCTCCTGTTAGTGGAGAAGTTCAGGTTGTTAACCGTGGAGAGCGAAGACGAATATTAGAGGTAGTGGTTAAAAGTGATAACCAGAATGAAGCTGAAGATTTTGGAAAAATTGAAGTTTCAAGTGCAACAAAAGAAGAAGTAACAGAAAAACTTCTTGCTGCAGGTTTATGGCCATTTGTTCGCCAACGTCCTTACAACGTGGTAGCAAATCCGGCAGATTCACCTAAAGCAATTTTTATTTCTGCATTTGATTCATCTCCTTTGGCTCCTGATTATGACTTTATTGTATCTGGATTAGAGAAAGAATTTCAGGCAGGTATTGATGCATTGAATAAACTTACTGAAGGTGGTATTCACATTGGTGTAAACAACGAGTCTGCATCAAAAGTGTTTATGTCATTAAAAGGAGTTACTACTCATGCTTTTACAGGTCCACACCCTGCAGGTAATGTAGGAATTCAGATTCATCATGTATCTCCAATTAATAAAGGAGAAATCTACTGGACTATTCAGCCACAAGAAGTTATTTCCATCGGAAAATTAGTTCTTAATGGTGTTTATGATGCGTCAAGAATTATCGCTGTTACAGGTTCTGAAGTAAAAAACAAAAGCTATGTTAAAACTAAGGTTGGAGCTAATATCAAACCTTATGTTGAAAACAATGTTGACGAAGGAAGTCTGCGTTACATCAGTGGTAATGTTTTATCTGGTGATAAAATTAGTAAAGATGGTTATTTAGGTAGTTATCATTCTCAAATTACAGTTATCCCTGAAGGCGATTCACATGAATTTATGGGATGGGCTGCACCAGGATTAAAGAAATTTAGTGTTTCTAAATCATTCTTCTCATGGTTAAGTCCTAAAAAGGAATATGCTTTAAATGCTAACCTTAATGGAGGTCCAAGAGCTATTATTATGTCAGGTCAGTACGATAAAGTATTGCCAATGGATATTTTACCAGAGCATTTAATAAAAGCTATTATCACAGAAGATATCGACAAAATGGAACAGCTTGGAATTTATGAAGTGGCAGAAGAAGATATGGCACTTTGTGAGTTTGTATGTACATCAAAACTTGAGGTTCAAAGTATCCTGCGTAAAGGTATTGATGTCATGATTAAGGAGATGAGCTAGTCCGTTTAATCAATTAGTAAATATTAAAAATATAATAAATTGAAAGCATTAAGACAATATTTGGATAAAATCAAACCCAACTTTGAAAAAGGTGGAAAGTTTGAAAAATTGCACTCAACATTTGATGCTTTTGAGACCTTTTTATTTACTCCAAAAACTACTTCTAAAACAGGAGTACATATTCACGATGCCATTGATTCAAAAAGAACAATGTCAGTTGTGGTAATGGCTTTAATTCCTGCTTTATTATTTGGTATTTGGAATACAGGATATCAACATTTCTTAGCTTTAGGGCAAGAAAGTGCTGATTTTTGGCAAATGATAGGATATGGTGCTTTAAAAGTGCTTCCTATTGTTGTGGTATCCTATGTAGTGGGTCTTGGCATTGAGTTTATGTTTGCTCAAATGAAAGGTCACGAAGTGGCTGAGGGATTTCTTGTTTCAGGGATGTTAATTCCTTTAGTTTTACCAGCAGATGTACCATTGTGGATGGTAGCTGTAGCAACTGCATTTGCTGTTGTGATTGGTAAAGAAGTTTTTGGAGGTACCGGAATGAATATCTGGAACCCTGCCTTAGTTGCAAGGGCTTTCTTATTCTTTGCATATCCTTCAAAAATGTCTGGAGATTTAATTTGGGTTTCCGGATTATCAAAAGGTGAAGGTATCGTTGATGGATTTTCAGGAGCAACTCCTCTAGGTAATGTAATTACCGGAAAACTGGATTTATTACCATCAACTCTACAAAGTTTTATTGGTACTATTCCAGGATCAATTGGTGAAACAAGTACATTGGCTATTTTAATAGGTGCAGTTATTTTAATTGCAACAGGTATCGCAAGCTGGAAAATCATGTTAAGCGTATTTGCAGGTGGTTATTTAATGGCATTAGGATTTAATGCAATTGGTACTACTGATGCAATGAATGTTGATGCGATTCAACAATTATGCTTAGGTGGATTTGCATTTGGTGCTGTATTTATGGCAACAGACCCTGTATCAGGATCACGTACAGAATCAGGAAAATATATATATGGATTTTTAATTGGTGTATTTGCCATTATGATTCGTGTATTTAACCCTGCTTACCCTGAAGGTGTGATGTTAGCTATATTATTAATGAACACTTTTGCTCCATTGATTGATCATGTAATTGTTCAACAAAATATTAAACGCCGTTTAAAAAGAGTTAAAGTAAACGCTTAATAAATTAGAAAAATGGACAAACAAGGAAATACATATACATTTCTGTATGCATCAATCTTGGTAATTGTTGTGGCTGCTTTATTGGCTTTTATTTCAGTATCGTTAAAACCGATTCAAAATAAAAACGTGGAGATAGCTAAAAAAATCGATATTCTTAAGTCGGTTGGTATTGCTAGTGATGCAAGTACTGCAGAAAAACTATACGATAGTCACATTGGTGCAAACACTAAAGTGATTAATATTGAAGGACAGGAGATCGAAGGAAGTGCTTTTGATGTAGATTTAAGTAAAGAAGTTCGTAAGACTCCTGAAGAGCGTAGCTATCCACTTTATATTTGTAAGTTGGATAATGGAGAAGAAAAAATTATTATTCCTCTAAGAGGAGCTGGATTATGGGGACCTATCTGGGGTTACATTTCCCTTAATGGAGATAAAAAGACAGTTTTTGGTGCAACATTTGATCATAAAGGAGAAACTCCAGGATTAGGTGCTGAAATCTCTAAAGACTTTTTCCAAACTCCATTTAAAGGAAAAACGATTTACAGCGAAACCGGAGATTTTACTTCTATCGAAGTGGTTAAAGGTGGAGGTACCGAAAATAATCCTCACGCAGTTGATGCAATTTCTGGTGGTACTATTACCAGTAAAGGTGTTTCTGCTATGTTAGAAGATTGCCTTAAAGGGTATGATAAGTATTTAAAAAATTAAACGGTTAAAAAATGAGCGACAAAGAACCTTTGTTTTCAGCAAAAAACCGAAAACTTATAACTAATCCGTTAAATGCGCAGAACCCGATCACCATTCAGGTATTAGGTATTTGTTCTGCATTAGCGGTTACGGCAAAATTAGAGCCGGCAATTGTAATGTCTATTTCGGTAATGTTTGTATTGGTATTTGCCAATTTATTAATATCTCTTTTGCGTAATACTATTCCTGCCAGAATTCGTATCATTGTTCAGTTGGTAATAGTAGCCGCACTTGTAATTATCGTAGACCAGATTCTTCAGGCTTTTGCTTATGAAGTAAGTAAGCAGCTTTCTGTATTTGTAGGATTAATTATTACGAACTGTATTATCATGGGACGTTTAGAAGCATTTGCTTTAGGTAATAAACCTTGGCAATCAGCTTTAGATGGAGTAGGTAATGCTGCAGGTTATGGTATCATATTAGTTATTGTAGCTTTCTTTCGTGAACTTTTAGGAGCAGGTACACTTACTTTGCCAGGATTAGGAACATTAACTATTATTCCAGAAGCAGTTTATGATTTTGGATATCAAAATAATGGTTTAATGATTTTGCCTCCAATGGCATTGATCACTGTAGCTGTTATTATCTGGGTTCAGCGTTCACGTAATAAAGATTTGGTAGAAGATTAATTTATTAACAGGAAAATAAAATTTCAATGGAAAATATAATTAATATATTCATCAAGTCTATCTTTATCGATAACATGGTATTTGCTTACTTCTTAGGTATGTGTTCATACCTGGCAGTATCAAAAACTGTAAAAACATCGTTTGGACTTGGTTTAGCAGTAGTATTTGTACTATTAATTACTGTTCCTGCAGATTACCTTTTGAATGAGTACGTGTTAAAAGCGGGTGCACTTTCATGGTTAGGCGAAAGCTTTGCAGATGTAGACTTAAGCTTCTTAAGTTTTATCATGTTTATCGCAGTAATTGCTTCTATGGTGCAATTAGTAGAAATGATTGTAGAAAAATTTGCTCCGGCATTATATAGTTCTCTTGGTATCTTCTTACCACTTATCGCAGTAAACTGTGCTATTCTTGGAGGATCATTATTTATGCAAGAGCGTCAGTATGCTTCTTTAGCTGAAGCAACTTCTTTCGGGTTAGGTTCTGGAATTGGTTGGTTACTTGCTATTGTTGGTATTGCTGCGATTCGTGAAAAATTAAAATATTCGGATATTCCAGCTCCTTTACGTGGATTAGGTATCACTTTTATCGTTACAGGTTTAATGGGTATTGCGTTTATGAGTTTTATGGGAATTCAACTTTAAAAGTAAGAAAACAGATATACTATGATATTTTTAGCAAGTCAGGGTGCAGTAATCACTACCAGTGTAGTAGTTTTCTTACTAGTTATCCTACTGTTGGTGTCAATACTTTTATGGGTAAAACAAAAGTTAACACCGGCAGGAACCGTTACTATAGACATTAATGAGGGCGAGAAAGCATTAGAGGTTTCTCCTGGTCAAACATTATTGTCTGCTTTAGGAACTAATAAAATTTTCCTTCCTTCTGCTTGTGGAGGTGGTGGTACTTGTGCTATGTGCCGTTGCCAGGTAGACGAAGGTGCAGGTTCTATTTTACCAACAGAAACTGGTTATTTTACTCGTAAAGAGCAAGCAAATAACTGGCGTTTGGCTTGTCAGGTAAAAGTTAAAGAAGATCTTAAAATGCATATTCCACAAGAGATTCTTGGTATTAAGAAATGGGAATGTACTGTTGTTTCAAACAACAACGTTGCTACTTATATTAAAGAGTTTGTGGTTAAATTACCTGAAGGTGAAACTTTAGACTTTAAATCAGGTGGATATATTCAGATTGACGTACCTAAAATCACTGTTGATTTCAAGGATATGGAAATTGGTGAAGAATATAGAGAAGAGTATGAGAAGTTTGGAATTTTCGATCTTAAAATGGTTAATCCAGAAGAAACTTTCCGTGCTTACTCTATGGCTAACCACCCGGCAGAAGGTAATATCGTAATGTTAAACATTCGTATTGCTACTCCTCCATTTGATAGAGTGAACGGTGGATTTATGAAAGTGAACCCAGGAGTTTGTTCTTCATATATTTTCTCTCGTAAACCAGGTGATAAGGTTACTGTTTCTGGTCCTTATGGTGAATTCTTTATTAAAGAAACTGAACGTGAGATGATGTTTATTGGTGGTGGTGCTGGTATGGCTCCAATGCGTTCACATATCTTCCACTTATTCCACACTTTAAAAACAGGTCGTAAGGCTACATTCTGGTATGGAGCTCGTTCTGTAAAAGAAATTTTCTATAAAGAGCAGTTTGAAGAAATCGAAAAGCAATTCCCTAACTTTAAGTTTACTATTGCTTTAAGTGATGCTTTACCTGAAGATAACTGGCAAGGTCCTACAGGATTTATTCACCAGGTTATTCATGATGAATATTTGATTAAGCATGAAGAGCCGGAAGAAATCGAATATTACTTATGTGGACCTCCAATGATGAACTCATCAGTTAATAAAATGCTTTATGATTTAGGGGTACCTGATGAAATGATTGCATTTGATGATTTTGGATCTTAATCTAAATGAAACATATATTCAGACATTTGTTTGAATTGATAAAAAGGCTCCTTTAAGGGGCCTTTTTTTATTATAGATTAACAACATGCTGCTCAATTTTTTTATACATTCGTTATCACTTTACGATATAAAATCAATACATGCATTATATGATGAAGAAGAAGCATCTTTTACGAAATCTTATTATAATAATTGGCGGATTTATTTTATTGCTAGTTATTCTTGCCGAAATCTTTAAAAATGATATTGTAAAACTTGCTATTCAGCGTGGTGCAAAAACTTTTGATGTACCTCTTAGTGTAGGAGATGTAGATTTTAGTTTAATTTATCGTTTCCCTCTGGCAACCATCGAGTTTGAAGATCTAATCATGACTTCAGAAAAAGGAATAAATGACTCAGTGACAATTGTTCCTGACACCTTAGCCAGAATTAAGAATTTATATGCATCAGTTGATCTTTGGGAACTAATTGGGGGTAATATCTATGTAAAAAAAATAGATATTGAAGATGCTGATTTTAAGTATTTAGTTGATTCTCTTGGTAAAACTAATTTTGATTTTCTATTAGAAGTAGATAAAGATACACTTGCCACTGATCCATCAGATACCACAGTTATTCAAGGTGTTTATTCATTAGAAAAACTCACACTTACAGATATTAATATTGAGTATTTTGATGATTTTATGAAGTTCAAAACTTCATTGGCAATCCCTGAAGTAACAGTCAAGGGAGAAGTAAAACCCGAAGGTTTCTTAGCACACACTGAAGGTGAGGTTTTGGTAAGATCCATAGAATATGATGATTTTCAATTGCAAGATCTACAAAAAAGCCGATTGCTTTTTGATGTTAGTGCTATGAATGATACATTGAATGTTTCAGAGTTTACACTTGATGCTGCCGGGGCAATATTTAAGGGAAAAGGTTATGTAATTCAGGGGGATAGTTTGTATCAAAATTTATCTATTTCAGGAACTGATGTTGATTTAGCGAAGAGTTTTAGATTCTTACCTGAAAAGATTAAAAAGGAATTGTCTTTAAAACGTATAGAGGGTATTCTTAATGTATCCGGAACTACTCAGGGTTATCTTAGTCCTAAAGCACTTCCTCAATTCGATTTTGCCATTGATTTGAATCAAGGAAAGGTGCAGTATGATGTTTATCCTGAAGTTAAAAATATAGAGTTGTCTGTTAGTTTTGTTAATGGTTATGCATCTCGTTTAGAATCAGCTTCTGTTAATATTAAAAAGTTCCATGCTGAAACCGATCAAAGTAAAGTAAACGTATCTGCTTTGGTGCAAAATTTTCAGCATTTACAATATGATGTAGTCGCAGATGTAAGTGCCAACTTGCAAGAGATAAAACCATATATTCAGGATTCTCTGATAAAAAGTGTAGGAGGTTTGGTTTCTGCGAAGATTTCGACCTCAGGAGTATTACCCGATTCTATCAGCGAAGCTTTTTATGATTATGCCTTAAACCGAACAAAGCTTAATGTAAATCTTAGTGGAGTTAGTCTTAAAATGGATTCCTTACCATCTTTTGAAGCGCTGAGTGGAAATTTGGCATATGTACCCGGATATGTAAAAATGCAGGGTTTAAAGGTTAAAGTTCCAGATTATAAGGTAAACCTTACCAATGGGATTTTTAAGAGCTCATTTAAGGGTAATATGTCCAATTATAAGAATCTATCAGTGAAAGTCGATAGCTTATTGTTGGCTTTAGATCAACAAACCTACTTTTCTGCTACTGGAAAAATTGAAGGATTAGATCAGGTTAAGTATCAGTTGAAATCAAATATTCAACTTGACATGCATGAAATATATTCAATGCTGCCCGACTCGCTTGCAAATTATATGAGTGGTTTGGTTACTGCTCAAGTTAATTCAGAAGGAGATTTTAAGATGGATTCTATAGCTGATGAGGCTATGGCTTTGTTGTTTAATAAATCAGACTTTAAAGTTAAAGCACAGGATGTGGCGGTTGACATGAAAGATACCACAATCAATGTAAATGCTTTAAGTGGATTAATTGCTTACCGTGACGATTCTGTGTTTGTAAATCAATTATCAGGAAGTTATTCCGGATTGGATTTTACTGCTGATTCAACGTATATCAGTAAGGTTTATAGTGCTGCCGTTTTAAATCAACCAGAAGAAATGCATGTGTTTGGTAATTTTACTGCAGGTGATTTTGATTATGCTTTAATAGAGAGCATATTAAATGATACAGATACAGTGCCTATGCCTGAAGAGGAAATGAAGGCATTGATGGAAGAAAAAAAGAACGAAGAGCCATATGAAATGAAGTTTACTTACAAAGTTAATGGTAATGTTAATATAAAAAGCTTCAAATATGGTGATATTCTGGCTGAACATATTGATTCGAAATTTTTAGCAGATATCAGTAACGGAACCTATGTGGCTGAAGATTTGGATTGTGATGTTTTTGGAGGAGGAATTAAAGGTGGACTGAGATATACAATGACAGATATACCCACAGATACCGTTTTAAGGGATGTATTGGAATTTAGGTTAAGTGCCGACAGTATTGATGTATCCCGAATGATTGATGATTTACAAGTCTATTTGTCAGACTATGATATTACCAAGGAAAATGTTCAGGGTTTATTATCTTCAAAGATGGATGGTAGAATTGTTTTATTGAATTATGAACCAGCTATGGATTCTATTATGATGTCAGGCGATTTAAAACTAGAAAATGGAGCATTGATTGATATTAAAGCAATTACTGATTTAAAGGATATTCCAGGCAATAATATTCCCAACCTCGACAATATGCGCTTTTATACCTTAACAAGTAATTTGTTTATTTATCGCAATAAAATATTTATTCCTAAAACAGATATTTTCTCCAACTCATTAGAGGCATCATTTTTGGGAATGTATAGTTTTAATGGAGAATATGATTTTCGCGTTAGGGTATTATTGGGACAGATTCTTGCCGGTAAAGTTAAAAAACGCTCTAAGGAAGAATTGGAAAGTGGTTTTGATCCTGATGATAAGGGTAGATATTATAAAACCAGTTATTTAGATGGAAAGAGTAAGGCCTGGTTTGATAATAAAAATGACAGAAAGGTAATGGATACTCGAATAAGAATGAATAAAAGAGGTTTGCAGGTTTTATTTGCTCCAAATTTAATAGTATATGATACAGGAGTGGAGTAGATGGTAAAGATGAAAAATAAAAATCACATTTATATTTATGTTGTTTCTCTTATATTGTTAATAGTCATAGCTATAAAATCCTATGAGTTACTTAATAAGAGAGAAAAGAAGTCAGATGTTGAAGTTTTATCAACAGATATTGAATTAAGAAGCAAAAATGATATCATATTTGGTAATCCAAAAGCTGAGTTATCTGTAATTGTATTTGGAAATTATAGTTGTAAGTTTTGTAGTAAATTCTTTAAGGAAGTTTTGCCAAACCTGTTACAGGAATATAAGGATGAAATAAAAATTGTTTTAAAACCAGTTCCTTTTTCAAATACAAAAGAAGAAATGGATGCCTTATTAATGGCACTGTCCGTTTTTAAATACGGTAATTATGAATCCTTTCACGAATTGTTATTAAAGGATTCTAATGTGATTTATGATAAAAATTATCAGGAATATATTATTGAGATTATGAATTTGAATCAAGCCATTGCAGATAATTTTTCAGATGATGAAACAAGGTTGTATATTGAACGTAACAGAAGTTTGTTTAAAGATTTAAAACTAAAAGGAACTCCAACCTTTATAATAGATCATAAAATAATATCAGGATATTTGAATATTGATAAGTTTAAAGAAATAATAAATAATAGTTTAAAAAATTGATTATGAAAAAAGTTGTTTTATTACCTATTAGCTTGTTAATGATTTTATCGTTGTTGACATGGAGCTGCGAGGATGACAGTGATGATACAACAGGAGAAGATAGTTGTGTTAGATTTGATTCTCCAACTTGTGTCGATTTAAGCTTTAGTGCATGTAGTGATGACAATGGAGATTATTACTTATATGATGGAGATAAGTATTATTGTTCTGAATACTACACAGAAGGTGATGCCAATGAATGTTCTGGAGCATCAGAACAAATTGTTGTAGATTCTGGTTGTGCTGTTTCAGCAAGTAGTGGTATGGAGCTAAAGTCAGCCATGTCTTCTTATACTTCTTTTGTATTAAATGCAATGATTGAAGTGAAAGCGCAGGCTAAAGAAGCTGCGGGGTGTAACTAATCTTTACCCAAAAGATATTTTAAGCCACCAGGTAAGGTGGCTTTTTTGTTTTCTTTTATTGCTATCATTTAGATATGATGCAATGATGATGGACATATGTTATTTTAATGAACTGGTTCATTTGGGAGGAATTCATAAAGTTTAAAAATAAATAGCTGCCAATTTGTATCGCTAAGCTTAATTACTTGTTAAACAATAGCTATTGCTATATTTTGTTTCGTCATAACTTCTAAAGGCCACATATATATCTTCAATATTAAAAGAAATATCTTCTTTATAAAGCCTATATTCACCTTTAAAGCGTTGAGTACCGGTAATAAAATATTCCCCATTATTATCCTTATATCTTATTAATACAATAAACATATCCGTAGGCATTGCTCCAATTGATTTTGTGGTATCCCAAGTAAATACAAGTTCAGAATCATTTTCAGAATAGCTAATAGTATTGGGGAGCTCTATAGCGCCTTTTGATAGCAGTGCTACGTTTTTGTTAATATATTGGTTTGGGTATTCTCCTTCAATGGCGTTTTTTAAATGATAGGATTGGGCCGATTGATACCCAGTTCTACTTGATTGTTCTTCTTTAAAAGCCATGCGTATAAAATCACTAAAAGGACGAATGAAATCATGAACTAATTGCATCTTTTGCCTTTGTTTTAATTGGGCCTCACTTTTTTTATCATGGTAGTTGTTAGGAATAGCTCTGGCACAGGGAACTCCGTTTCTGTAGTAGAATACAATGTTACCAATTTTACCCATTCCAGATTCTAGTAAATTTGATTTTAATCGAGCCATAATTTAAGATTTTAGGTTAATAATATAACTAAGGTTAAAGCACTATAGTTTTAATATCACATTGGAGCTGCATACATATGCTATGGATATCAATTGTATAAGAAAGATATATATTAATCATATTATATACAAATCTAATACATGCTAAACTGACTTTAATGTGAATTTAAAGTGAGTTTGAAGTGAGTTTAATGTGACTTTAACCAACAAATTTTACTTTGTAGTTTTCTTTTTGCTTCGTGTTGTCAGCAATGTCTGCTGCTTATGGGGCATTGTTATTTTTTGTTTTGAAAGCGAACTATAGTACTTTTTGAAACTGTGTATTTAAAATTATCTACATTTGCATTTCAAAAATTTCAATAGAATGAAACGAGTTCATTGTGTATGGGCACGTTCCATCTAATCAAAAAAATAAATTATAAACAGATGAAAAAGGTATTATTTTCTTTTTGTTTGGTACTACTCATTTCATGTACCCCAAAAACTCATGATTATGTAAAAATGGAAGGGATGATTTTTGGAACATTCTATCATATCATTTACCAGCCAATAAAAGAGAATGATTCAATAAATACAGGGGTTGCAAACGAGTTAAGCAAAGTAGATTGGGCACTTTCAACATTTAAGGATACTTCAACTATTAGTAGGTTTAATGTAAGCGAAAAAGGAAGTTATATTGACTCAATGCTAAAGTATGTATATCAATCAGGAGTAGAAATTAATAAAAATACCGAAGGCGCTTTTGATATGACGGTGGCACCCTTAGTTAATGCCTGGGGATTTGGCTTTAAAAAGAAGGATAGTATTACAAGTGTGTTAATTGATTCGCTGCTGTTAAATGTAGGTATGGAGAAAATTCAGTTAAATGATAACTATTTGTCTAAATCCAAGCCGGGTATTATGTTTGATGCCAGTGCTATAGCCAAAGGATATGGTGTTGATGTGGTTGCAGATTATTTAGGATCGCAGGGGATTGAAAATTATATGGTTGAAATAGGAGGCGAGATTAGAGTGCATGGTGTAAATAATAAAGGGATTGCCTGGAGAGTGGGGATTGACAAGCCGATTGATGACAGGGCTGCTGTTAACAGAGAAATTCAGGATGTTTTATCTTTAACAAATGTAGGTTTGGCAACAAGTGGAAACTATCGTAATTTCTATATAAAAGACGGCCAAAAATATGCGCATACCATTGATCCCAAAACAGGTTATCCGGTTCAGCACTCTTTGTTAAGTGCTTCTATTATTGCTCCTGAATGTATGGTTGCTGATGGTTATGCAACTGCATGTATGGTAATGGGAGTTGAGAAGAGTATGGAGGTAATCAGCGCTTTGCCAGGAATTGAAGGGTATTTTATATATGTGGATAAGGAAGGTAATAATCAAGTGAAATTTACAGCAGGGTTTAAAGACTATGTTGTTAAATAGGTGATTGAAAGATTGATTGATTGAGCTGTTTCACCAATTCCTTGGTCTGGTAATTAAAGTAGCGCCTATCTTTATAGCCAACAACCCATTGAATGCCTTGAATGGCATTGGTGATAAAGATTTCATCGGCATGAAGTAAATCATCAGTTGAAGCACCTGTACATTCTTCTATCTTCAGGTGCTTTGATTGCTTAATCAGGTTAATAACTCTATGTCGCATGGTACCATCCACACATCCGGAAAACACAGAAGCTGTATATACAATTTGATCTTTGATCCAAAAAAGGTTTGAACTAGAGGCTTCAATAATTTTATTACGATCATTAATTAATAAACAATCATCAACGTTGTCTTCTCTTTTTTGTAGTGCAGCCAGAATATAGTGTAATGCATTGCCACATTTAAAAAAAGAAATTGGGGTGTAAGTTTTTTTCATTTCTGTATATACCGAAACAAATAACCCTTTTGTATTTAGTTCATATTGTTGAAATCCTAATTTAGATATTTCAATAAGGAAATTAGCCTTGTTTTCTGTTGGAGTATATAAGCCTTCACCAGCTCTGAAAAACTCAATTCTAACCCTGCAAGCTTCAAATATTTTATGCTTTTGAATTAACCTAACAATCTGATCGTATAATTCCTTTTCAGTGGGTATTGAAGCTAAATCCATTTTTAGGCTGATCATAGCCTTTCTAATCCGTTTATAATGTAACGAAAAAGAGATTGGGTGTTGTCCGTTGGTTCTGATGGTTTCAAAAAACGAATCTCCATATTTAAATGCCCTGTTTTTAAAACTAACAGGCACTATGTTTTCATGGTATATTTTTCCGTTATAGTTTACAAAAGAATCCATCTGTTTATAAATCGATAATTTGCTTGGCAATGGGGTATATGGAAACGTTTTTAGGAACCTGAAAACATTGTTTTAATCCAGCTGCATTTCCTGCTTCAATATCTCTTTTTGAATCGCCTATTAAAAAGGATTGCTTTGGATCAATATCCAAATCTTTTATGGCCTGCACAATCATACCTGGTTTTGGTTTTCGGCAGTCGCATGTCGCTACTGAATCATGATGAGGACAATAATAAATTGCATCAAAGTTTGCCTTACTTTCCATCAATTTGGTCTGCATAAACAGATGCACTTTTTGAATATCTTCTTCGGTATATTCACCTTTAGCAACACCTCCCTGATTGGTGATCATTACAAGTAAATAACCATTTTGTTTTAGGGTTGAAAGAGATTTTTCTACCTGAGGATTAAATACAAAATCTTCAACTTTATAAACATAGTAATGGCCTTCATCACTGTTAATCACTCCATCTCTGTCAATAAAAACTGCTTTGTTCATTGCTTTGCTGTTGGTTTAATCTGTTTTTATAAAAACGGAATGAGTTCATGAATAAAGTCAAGGAATAAAGAGGGTTTGTATAATAGTGGGAAAATAAAACCAAATACAGCTCCCCAAAAGTGAGCATCATGTCCCACATTATCAATGTTTCTTTGAGCCATTACCCTTGAGTAGATCAAATATCCAATTCCAAATACAATTCCTGGAACAGGTACTACCATAAATAAATACAGCATGCTGTAAGGACTGAAAAATATTGAGGCAAAAACAACAGCTGATACAGCTCCTGATGCTCCAATAGCATTATAATGAGGATTGTCTTTTTCTTTAAATAAGGAGTAAAGACTAGAGAATATTAATGATGAAAAGAATAACAATAAAAACATTACAGTTCCTCTTCCCGGAAAAGCATAATTAAAATGGTAAATCACCGCTCTGCCAAAAGAATACAGCACAAACATATTAACTAATAGGTGAGTCCAGCTTCCATGTAAAAATCCGTGCGAAATTAATCGTATGTATTGCTTTCTGTGAATGATCTGATAGGCATTGAATTGGTATCTGTATAGTAGTGTGGATTGACTAAAAGCCATTACACTAAAAACAACAATTGCACCAATTAATATTAATAAAATATTCATTATAAGATATTTTTGTGTGGTTGAAAATGTTAATGTACAATCTTGAAAATCATTTCTTTCAGAAGATCTCCCATGTCTGCAGAAACATTATTGAAACCTTTACTTTTCATATCATAATCACGAAGAATTGATATTACTGAAACAACTTTACGAGCAGAATAATTACGGGCTCCAAGAGTGTAATCCTGCACAAAGTAGGGATTTACACCAAGCTCTTTTGCTACGTTTGCCTTTCCTTTATCTGCTAAATAATAATATACCATCAGCTTAGAGAAGTAATTGAAAAGAACGGTAATTGTAGCCTGAATTGGATGCTCCTTTGGGTTTTTAGCAAATACCTTAATGATCTTATTCGCTTTTAAAACATCCTTATTAATAATGGCCTTTTGTAGTTCAAAACTATTATAATCTTTACTTAAGCCAATGTTTTTTTCAATATGTTCTGAAGTAATCTGAGTGACTTCCTTACCTATGGCAACTTGAAGTTTATCAAGCTCCTTTACAATTTTAGAAAGGTCTGTTCCAAGTGATTCAGCAAGTAACATACTTGCTTTCATATCTATGGTCATTCCTTTTTCTTTAAGATAACCTGTAATCCATGCAGATATTTGGTTGTCATAAAGCTTTTTAAACTCAAAAATACAGTTCGATTTTTTGAGTATAGTACCTAGTTTCTTCCTTTTATCTAAGGTTTTGTATTTATAGTTAATCACCAATATAGTGGAGGATAGAGGAGCTGCAGCATAATGCTGAAGTTCTTCTATCTTATCAAGATATTGAGCTTCCTTAACCACTACTACCTGATGTTGCGACATCATCGGATATCTGCGTGCTGCCATTACTACTGTTGCAGCATCCACATCTTTACCATAATATATTGTTTGGTTAAAACCTTTCTCTTCTTCGGTTAAAACATTATCAATAATATAATTGGTGATTTCATCAATGTAATAGGTTTCTTCACCCATTAAAAAATAAATGGGTTTGAACTGGCGGTTTTTTAAGCCAGTCATTATTTGTTGAAACTCGGTCATACTAAAATTGCTTTGCTGCAAAAATACAATTAATCACTAATTATCAAATAACAGGTGTTTAACAGATTTTCCCCCATTTATAATTTCTTTTAAAGAATCAATTCCAATTTGAAGGTGTTGGTTTACATATTCTTTTGTTACTTTTCTATCGCTGGCATCCGTTTTTATGCCTGCAGAAATCATTGGCTGATCTGATACCAGTAATAATGCTCCGGTAGGTATTTCGTTTGCAAAGCCTACGGTAAATATGGTTGCCGTTTCCATGTCAATTGCCATGGCGCGAGTTTTTTCCAGGTATCTTTTAAAGCGTTCATCGTATTCCCACACTCTTTTGTTGGTGGTAAAAACTGTACCTGTCCAATAATCGCGCGCATTATCTCTAATTGTTGTTGAAACTGCTCTTTGCAGACTAAATGCAGGTAAAGCTGGCACTTCAGCTGGAAGGTAATCATCAGATGTACCTTCGTTTCTGATAGCCGCAATAGGAATAATTAAATCTCCAAGTTGATTTTTTTTCTTTAAACCTCCGCATTTACCCAGAAACAAAACAGCTTTTGGTTCAATCGCACTCAAAAGATCCATAATAGTTGCAGCATTGGGACTACCCATTCCAAAATTAATGATTGTAATACCGTCCGCACTAGCATTAGGCATATTATGATCTTCTCCAACGATAGGAACATTATGCCATTCGGCAAATAGTTCTACATAATGCTGAAAGTTTGTTAATAATATATGAGATGTAAATTCTTCTAATGTTCTTCCGGTATATCGTGGAAGCCAGTTGTCAACTATATCTTTTTTTGTTTTCATATATTCGAACGTTTTAGTTTAAAATGTTGATAAAAATAACAAAAAGCATGTATTTATGCTTATTTCTTTATTTGTGTTTATGATAACTTCTTTCCTTTTGAGAGTTTATCAGAATTCAAGGTTATTTGATAAATGATGTGCAATAAATTGAATTATATTTGCGCAAAATTATTTTATGCAGGCTTTAAATTTACCCACATTTAAGTTTTCAATTAAAGAGATTGATGGTAAAAAAATGATTTTTGATACCATACGAAAAAAGATGGTTGCGCTAACTCCAGAAGAGTGGGTGCGTCAAAATTTTTTGTCGTACTTAATTGAATGTAAGGATTTTCCTGCATCCTTAATCGCTGTTGAAACAAAGGTAAATATTAATGGATTGGCTCAACGGGCTGATATTGTTTCTTTTAACAAACAACGTAAGCCTGTTTTTGTTGTGGAGTGTAAAGCGCCTCATATAAAAATTACCAACCAGGTTTTTGATCAGGTAGCACGATATAATATCAGGCTAAAAACACGGTTGATTTGTGTTACTAATGGAATAAACCATTATTGTGCATTACTGAACCAGGATGGCCGGCAATATAATTTTTTGGAGGATATTCCGTCTTACAAACAACTTTAAAATAGTAGTTATATTATTCGTTAATTAGCTGATAAAACAATTCATCATAATATTCTTTTCCTATTTTTCTCCACTTTTTACGGATTCCTGTTTTTACAAAACCCAGCTTTTCAAATAATTTAATGCTTTTGTTGTTATTAGATGTTATGGAACTGTATAGCTGAAAAATGCCAAGAGTGTTAAAACAATAATCAATAAAGAGTTCTAAAGCTTGAGAGGCATAACCTTTGCCTTCAAATTCCTTATTTAGCATAATTCCAACACCAGCCCGGTTGTGATAGGGATCAAAATCAAATAAATCAATCATTCCAACCAGTACAGGCTGATCCTCTTCTGTTTCTATCATCAATCTAAGTTCTTTAGATTGATAAATATCCAGATTAATGCCTTTTATGTATTGTTTTAACTGATGACGAGAAAATGGTTTTTGGGTGTCTGATACTACCCAAAGTTCCATATCGTTTTCCCACTGATATAAGACGTCAATATCCTCTGGTTCAATGGCTCTTAAAGCTATTCTAATTTCCACTCTTTTACTTTGCTGATTTCAATTTATTTAACTGCCAGAAAAATCTTACGAAAGGATCATCATATCCGGTTGCTTTAATCACTTCTTGTTTTGCTTTTTTAGCATCTTTGAAATTTTTGAACTGACCAAAAACATACCTTACGTTACCGTCAGTACATTCGTAAATTTTAATTTGACTTAAATCAAGAGAGAATTGTTCCAGGTTATCAAGTACTCTTTTTAAAGTAATAAATTGAACAGTATAAGGATATTCTTCGCTATTAATCTCCATATGATCTGATGTAATATTAGATACATTAGAAGCTATAGTTTCTGTTGTTTCTGGTTTCGCAGATTCAACAGCTAACCAAATATCTTTCATTTCCACAGGTTCTGAAGTTTTATGGTAGGCCAGGTCATCATTTACGTCATATGTTATATTTTGAGGTGTAACACCTTCTCCTTCAAAGTTAATATCGTACGACTTTCCGCATTCCAATATCATAATGTATTTCCCAGTTTCAGGGTTTGGACGATATTCTCCGAGTAGTTTATCGTCAGCTTTTTCTTTTACAAGGATACGAACATTATCCCATGCTGTTTCCTCATCATTTTTAAGTTGACCTTTTATTACTGCTAATCGATTTTCAAATGGTTCTTCATATTCAATTAAATATAAATCAGAACCGCCATAGTTGTCTTCAAATCTTGACGATGCCATGTAAGCTTTATTTTCTGCAGCAGTAGGTACAAAAAAGAAGTCATCATCAGGCGTGTTAATAGGATATCCCATGTTTACAGGATTTGACCAAGAGCTATCTGCAGCCATTGCGCTGTAGAAAATATCAAAATTACCCATTGAATTATGACCTTCAGAACTAAAATAAAGTGTTTTACCATCTAAATAGATCATAGGAGTTTCTTCGTCGTAGGGTGTGTTGATTTTATCACCCAGGTTTTTAGGTGTCCCCCATTCTCCATTGGGTAATTTTCGAACCATGTATATATCTAAACCACCGTATCCACCTTTGCGGTCGCTGGTAAAAAATAAAACTGACTTATCTGAATTGATTGAGGCATGAGTTTCGTTGTATCGGCTATTTATTCCCGATGGGAGTTTGTATGGCTCACTCCATGTTTCTCCATCATAATTACTAACGTATAAGTTTTGTCCATCGATATTACTAATTAGCATATACAGTTCAGTTCCATCAGCAGACAAACAAACCCCTGCTTCATGGCTGTTCTTTTGTGCAATAGATTTTATCACCTCACTCTTCTCCCATTCTGAATTTTTGGTACTTGTAAATAACTTCTCTGAGAATTGTCCATCGTCCATTATAGTTGAGTATGAAGAAATTCTTTTGGAAGTAAAGATCATAACCGATTCATCTGCACTTACGAGAGGACTATGGTCATCATATTTAGAATTGATGTTTTTGCCCAAGTTGTGAACTTCTAACTTAACGGGATTTTTCATTAAAATTATTCCATTGTTACAAATTTCAATTTGTCTGTTGACATCAGCCTTTAAATCAATATAATCATCGCCAATAAATTCAAGAATTCTATTGTAGGTATCTATTCCATCCTGAAAACGATATTGAAGTTGATACGATTTTGCTAATGACATAAAAGCATCTATCCCTATTTCTGTATTGTATTCATCCTTAGATAGTAAATCTATTGTTTTGTTAAAATATACCGAGGCTGAATCTGCACCATTATTAATGTTTAAATAGCAAAAACCAATATTGTATAAAGCATTAATGTTATCCGGTTCTGATTTAACTACTCTTTTAAATTGTTCAATAGCTTTCTCGCAATCACCGGCTTCAGATAGGTCTACACCTGCTCGATAAATTTTTTCATTATTACTATCTTTTGTTTGAGCAACAATATTTGTTGTGAGTAGAACTAAAAATATAGGAACAAAAAGTCGAATCATCATTAGATTGTTTAACGTTTAAGGACTAAAAATGCAAAAATACTATAACAAAGGTTTTAAAACTTTGACGAACATTAAAACTTCCTTGATAAGTAGTATTGATTGTTAATATTATTTATCCTTTTCAAGAACTATTGGGTCAAGAAAGAAGGTGTGACCTTTTCTGGCAAATGCATTACCCGAAGGAACTGTAAAATTATTTATAATTGATTTATACCCATTTGTATTAACTTCCATTTTATATTCAGTATCGGCAGGAATAATAAAAATATACTTACCTGTTGTTGGTGAAGGTCTGTAAACGCCTTCAATTTTACCATCCTTTTTATCTATAATTGTAATTTTTGCATCTTGAGCAGGATCACCATCAGGAGTAAAAAGAAAGCCTCCCACTAAAGTTAAAGAATTAGGATTGTCATCTGGAAATTCAATCAGGTATAAGTCAGATCCTCCAAAACCATCATTTCTCTTGGACGCATAATACACGCGTTGCTCATCGATTGTAGGTGCAAAAAATAAATCATCAAATGGTGTATTAATCGGATAACCAATATTTGTAACATTATTCCATATACCAGAACTGTCTAATTGAGCAGCAAAAATATCAAATCCACCCATAGACTTATGACCTTCTGAACTGAAATATAATGTTTTTCCATTGGGGTGTATATAAGGACTTTCTTCGTCGTATTTAGTATTAATTCCAGGTCCAAGGTTTACAACAGTACCCCATTCACCTGATGGTAGTTTTGTTACTTTATACAAATCTTTTCCACCAAAGCCTCCCATTCGGTCACTACTGAAGAATATCGTGTTACCATCCATCGAAAAAGATGCGTGTGTTTCGTTAGCCATTGAATTTATTGGAGCCGGAAATTTTATCAAGTCACCCCACCTGTCATTTTTTAATTCACTGTAATATATATTACCAATGGAACCATTGTTTTGATATATTAACAGTGTTTTCCCATCCGGGGATATACCAATTGTTGCATTGTTTCCTCTGGTATTGATGTCAATTGCCCTTGAAGTAATCCATCTACCTTCGCGCCACAATGAGTAGTACACATTTTCATCACTTAAACCAGTTGCTAATTTTAATGATTCTTCAGTCTCTCTGTTTGAAGTAAATAATAGCATGTCTTCTGTAAGGTTGACTACTGGGCTATGTTCATCAAATTCAGTATTAATTAGTGGTCCTAAATTTGATATTTTAAATGCAACAGGGTTCTTTTTGAGTTCAACCGCATTTTTACAATAGAATATTTCACGATCAATTTTTTCCAGGGCCTCTTTTCTTTTTGCTGGTATTTGTTTCTTTAACTGCTCATATATAGTTAAAGCTTCTTTAAACTGGTAATCTAAATGATATGCTTGACCTAGGTAAAACCTACATTCTATAGCTTCAATGCTATTCTTATTCTCCAGTGGATATAATTTCACAACTCTTTCAAGGATTTCAACAGCTTCTTTGATTCTCCCTTCTGAAAATAGAAAACATTCTCCAGCCTTATATAAAATAAATCGATCATCAGGATATTCCTTCAGTAAATCATCATATATCAGAGATGCTTTGTTGTAATTTTCAAAATTCACTAAATCATTAGCCTGGTTAATTTGTTTTTTGTAGGCCTTATTTTGTGCAAATGAAATGCTGCAAATAAGTATGAAAAGTAATGTAGTTAGAAGTTGATTTCTCATTGTAGAACCTTTATATATTCCATTAAAAGAATTTACTATAAAAGTATGCAAATGTTTTTATTCCACAACAATTATAGGTGTTGAACTTGACCCTTGTGAAATTTTTTGTCACTACCTATCATTATTTTATGATGATCAAACAAGAATCTGTATTTATATCTGGATCCGTTCTGATTCATAATTTGAATGATCTGCTTAAACTGAAGGTTTTGGGTGTTGAATATTAAAGTCCCGTTTTTATGATTGCCAAGGTTGTTAGGCGAAATAGGAGTAATGGGAAATGGTAGATTAATATTGGAACTAGAGGGGGCTGTTGTGACTAGAAAGCTTTGATTGTTTACAATGTTAATTACTTCTTTTGCATGGATTTTAATTGACGATAAAAACTTTATAAAATAAATCCCTACTGAAATAAGTATATTAAATATTATGCCATAGCTACGACTAAAATGTTTGTTTGCAAATTGTATCATGGCTTTGTAAAAGCGATCTCGGTATACTTTATCCTTATTTGTGGACTCTCCCTTAAAATGGATGATGGTAGAATCGGCGAAATAATAGTTGAGGTATCCTGTCTGAATAATTCGGTACGACAGATCAATATCTTCTCCATACATGAAAAATGATTCATCAAATAAACCGGCTTTATCCAAGGCCTCCTTACGTATAAACATGAAGGCACCTGCTAAAATTTCGGTTTCGTGGGTCTGGTTTTGTGGAATGTAACCTTTATGGTATTCGTTGAATAATTTGCTTTTTTTTAAAAATGCAGATAAGCCTGACATTTTACAAAAGGCAGTCCAGGGAGTTGGAATTCCTCTTTTTGATTCAGGTAAGAATGATCCTGAACCATCGATCATTTTTATTCCGGAACTTCCGATATTTTTATTGCTATCCATAAAAGCAATAAGCTTTAAAAATGTATCTTCAGCAACAATGGTGTCAGGGTTAAGGATAAGAATATATCTGCCTTTGGCTTGTTTTATGGCCTGGTTGTTAGCAACAGAAAACCCGGGATTGTTTTTATTTGCAATTAAGTTGCATTGAGGAAAATCACTAGCAATTATTTTTGCTGAGAAATCTGATGAGTTATTGTCAACCACAAAAACCTCTGTTTGTATGGATTGACTTGCTGCAAATACAGAGTGCAAGCATAATTTTAAAAAATCTACAGCATTATAGCTGACAATAATTACAGAAAGATCCAAATTCAACTTGTTTTATATGCAGCTAATTACCTACCGCAAAATAGTGATCTAAAAAAATTGCAAAGTGGATTTCTTGAAGCTTTTTCCATTCGATATCTCATTCGCTCATTTTCTTCCTTTCCACCTAACTGTAGCTCTTGATAAATTTCACCCCATCCATAAAAACCGCCAATATTTCTATCGTCAATAAACATGTCGGCGTTAATTTTTCTACTGGTATTTTTTTCGTCCAATACTTCTTCCGGATAACTTTTGTTTACTGCATAAAATTCAATACCCTTTTTTTTACAGTATTCAACTGCTTCGTCTAATTCTTTACCTGCTCTGTAAGTCCATAAAATAAGTAAATGCCCTTCGCGTTGCATTGCCTTTAATGTTTCAAAAGCAAATAGCATTTCTTTACCAATGGCAGGGTATTTATGCTCCACAATGGTCCCGTCAAAATCAACAGCTATAATCATAGGTAATAACGAATGTTTTTGAGATTTCTTATTTATTTTAAAAATAATTCTTCTTCTTCTTCAGAAAGATTTAGGTCATTACTTATTCTACTTTTAGTTGGGGCATGCACTAGGAATAAAATAAATACAACACCAAACATATATAAAAAAGAATGGTCTGTAGTAACTAAATATCCTATAGAAGCTAAAATTCCTATTCCTTCTAGAATTGCTATACGAGCAATAAATGCAGATTGATACATTCTGATTTTTGAAACTAAATTTAATGAAGAATCAATGTGTTTTATCTTTTTGAAGAAAAAGATATGACTAACAGGAATTCCTACTAATAATGCGATAATAACTATTGATTTAATAGAAGCCAGATCTTCTGATTTAAACACAGGAACCTGTCCCATTTTATAAATGAGAAAAACAGAGACTAAGGCCGCTATAGACATAGAAATTAATATGATAGCATAAATAATGTTAAGGCTTTTATATTGTTTTTTTACTTCTGGTTGCATTGTTATGATTTTTATGGCAAATGTTAATAAGTGGGGGTTAAATCTTCATGCTTGACTCAAAAGGAAGTCTGTTAATTAAAGAACGACCTAAGGTAACTTCATCAGTGTATTCTAATTCGTCTCCAATAGATACACCCCTTGCTAAAGTGGTAATATTAATATCTTGTTTTGCGAATTTTCTGTATAAATAAAAATTAGTTGTGTCACCTTCCATTGTTGTTGGTAAGGCAAATATTAATTCTTTTATCTCTCCGGAAATCACTCTGTCCTCAAGAGGCTTAATGGTTAAATCATCCGGACCAATACCATCCATAGGCGAAATAATGCCTCCAAGTACATGGTATACACCAAAATACTGTTGTGTATTTTCAATAGCCATTACATCTTTAATGTTTTCTACTACACAAACAGTCGAATGATCTCTTTTGTTGTTGGCACATATATCACACACTTCAGTATCTGAAATATTGAAGCATTGTTTGCAGTATACAATTTCTTCACTTAATCTTTTTAGAGCATCAGCAAAACGTAATACATCGTTTTTTTCTTGTTTTAGTAGATGTAAAACCAAACGCAACGCACTTTTTCTTCCTACACCCGGTAGTTGCGAAAATTCTTTAACTGCGTTTTCCAGTATTTGAGATGGATAGTTTCCTGAGTTCATCAACCTTATAAATTTAAACGCTCAAAGTTAAAAAAAATATCAAGGTATCACTTGGATTAAAGTATGTACTCCTTTAAATTTACCCGTTTTTAAATTGCTAATAAAAATATATGAAGCCTTTACACACAGGATTACTGGTTGCGCTATACTTTATTCTATTAATGGTTGTGTCTTATATTACCGGAAAAAAGTCTGATAACAAAAGTTTTTTTCTTGGAAATCGTCAATCTCCATGGTTTATTGTATCCATTGGTATGATTGGTGCAAGCCTATCTGGAGTAACATTTATTTCAGTTCCCGGATGGGTGAAATCAACACAGTTTACCTACTTGCAAATGGTAGCTGGTTATTTTGTGGGTTACCTTGTAATTGCCCATGTATTATTACCTGTATATTATAAGCTAAATCTTACCTCAATATATACTTATTTAGAAGAACGTTTTGGTAAATTTGGATATAAAACCGGAGCATGGTTGTTTTTGATTTCCAGAACTATTGGAGCTTCAGCTAGATTGTATTTGATGGCCAATGTGTTGCAGCTGAGTTTATTTAATGCCTTGGGGATTCCATTTGCATTTACGGTTATTATTACGATTGCACTTATTTGGTTATATACTTTTAGAGGAGGTATAAAAACAATTATATGGACAGATACCTTACAAACCCTGTTTTTGTTGAGTTCTGTAATTATCACCATTGTATATATTGCAAAGTCCATGCATTTGGATGCAGGTGGGGTAATTGATATTATTAGTCAGAGTGAACTTAGCAAAGTATTTGTTTTTGATGACTGGCATTCCAAACAAAACTTTTTCAAACAATTTATTTCTGGTGCTTTTATTACAATTGTGATGACTGGCCTTGATCAGGATATGATGCAGAAGAATCTTTCATGTAAAAATTTAAAGGATGCGCAAAAGAACATGAAATGGTATGGGTTGGCATTTATTCCTACTAATATATTATTTTTATCACTAGGAGTACTTTTGTATATATTTGCAAATCAACAAGGTTTAACCTTACCTGAGCGTTCTGACGATCTGTTTCCAATGATTGTGAATAGTGGGAAACTACCAGCTATTGTTGGGGTGTTTTTTATCATTGGCTTGGTTGCAGCAGCATATAGCAGTGCTGATTCTGCTTTAACATCACTGACTACTTCTTTTTCTGTTGATATTTTAGGAACACAGCATGGAGAAGTCTTGCAAAAGAGAACCCGAATAATGGTACACTTGTCCTTTTCTATCATATTAATGCTTGTGATTATTCTATTTAGAGTTCTTAAAGCCGACAGTATCATCAGTACTATTTTTACAATAGCAGGCTATACTTATGGTCCGTTGTTGGGGATGTATGCCTTTGGATTATTTAGTAAGATAAGAGTTAAAGATAAATGGATTCCATTTTTGGCTATTGCAACACCTGTGATTACTGGAGTTTTGGATTATAACTCAATTCAGTGGTTTGGATTTTCGTTAGGGTTTGAGAAGTTGATTATTAACGGTACTCTAATGTTTTTAGGACTGATATTACTAATGGAACGAGCTTCGAAATAAAATCAATAATCATATATATTGATTATTCGTATTATTTTTCATATTATTGTAAACTTCTTGTTTTTATTTAAGCCTAACAAAGGGCAGATTTGAATTAGTTATATTTTACACAAAAGATGTGTGAATAAGTCAGTCTGTTCTTTCCAAAATATTTCATAATTATTATAAACCTTTTCAACATTAAAATTGCTATGAGCGAAAATTTTAATAAGGTGAAAGATTACCTTTTAGACCTGGAATACAGAATCGTATCTGAGGATATAAGCGAAGAACTATTCGTTATAGAAAAAGAGGAAGATGGAATCAGTAATGTAGTAATTGATTGTGAAGACAGTCTATTAATTATTGAAGGTCTTCTTTTTGAAATGAGTGCAGGTTCTGAAGAAATTTACAAATCATTACTTCAAAAAAACCGAGAAGTAATTCATGGAGCATTTACTCTTGATGATAGTGGCAAGAAAGTTATTTTTAGAGATACACTACAATTAGAAAATTTGGATTTAAATGAGTTGGAAGCCACACTAAACTCTTTAAAGCTGTTGTTGTCAGAGTATTCTGAAGAATTAATTGAATTTTCAAAAGCCTAAAAATTGTAAGAATGAGTATTTTTAATAGAATATTTAGAGTAGGACAAGCAGAAGCACATGCTATTGTTGACAAGTTAGAAGATCCTATTAAAATGACGGAGCAAGGAATTCGTGATTTAAAAAAGGATTTAGATAAGAGCTTACAAGCTCTAGCTGAAGTAAAAGCCTTGGCTATTCGCAGTAAAAAAGATTTATCAACCAATAAAGAAATGGCCAAGAACTATGAACAAAAGGCCATTCTATTGATTCAAAAAGCTGAAAAAGGCGATTTGGCAGTTGAGGAAGCTGACAGGTTAGCCACAGAAGCACTTGCTCGTAAGGAGGAAGCAGTGGAAGCGGCATCTCGTGCCCAGGAAGAAGTAAATCGCTTTGATGCTAATATTGCTAATTTAGATAAGAATATTAAAAAGCTAAAAAGCACTATTACCAGCTACGAAAACGAATTGAGAACACTTAAAGCAAGAGCCAGAGTGAGTAGTGCAACTCAAAAAATCAATAAGCAATTAAGCGGTATTGATAGTTCAGGTACGGTTTCTATGCTTGAAAAGATGAAGGAAAAAGTAGCACAGCAAGAAGCTATGAGCGAAGCTTATGGTGAAATAGCTATGGAAAACAGAAGTGTTGATGATGAGATTGATGATGTTTTATCGGATAAAAATGTAAAAGCATCTAATTCATTGGAAGAACTGAAAGCCAAATTAAAACAAAAATAGATACAAACAGATATGGGTATCTTTGATATTTTTAAAAATAAAGAACCTCATTATGATAGCACCAACATCCAGGTTAAAGACTTGGATGTTGGTTTTGTTTTTGAGTATGACCTTTCTACATGGGAGGTTCAGGCCATTTATGAATATGATTGGGGTGATAATTATTTTACCAGGGAATTTAAAATTAGTGACGGATCGAAAACCAGATTCCTCTCTATTGAAGAGGATGATGAATTGGAATTATCTATTACTAAAAAGATAAAGATTAGAGCCCTTGATGAAAATCTAACAGAAATTTTACACGATCAACAGAAGCCACCTAAAAAATTAAGTTATGAAGGAGTAACTTATTATTTAGAAAATGAAGCTCCTGGATATTTTCACGATATTGCCAAAGGTGATACCTGGGAAGAATTCAGATCGTGGGATTTTGAAGATGAAGAAGGTGAAAAAATCCTTTGCATTGAGCAATGGGATGAAAAGGAATTTGAAGCTTCAATAGGAAAAACTATTAAGGAGTTTGAAATCTCTAACATATTACCTTCAAGTAAATAATACCTAACAATCTAATGTATGGATAACAAATTAGCAAAGATTATTATAGCAGTAGTTATCGGTTTTTTTATGTTGAAAACCTGTAGTACCTGTCGTACTAATAGAAATTATTCTTCCAACCCTACTGTAAGTAGTTGGGAAAAGTCACCAGTAGATAAATTAGTAAGATCATTATCGGGTGAGCAAAATTTTTCAATTATCTTATTAGATATGGATTCCAGAAGTTCTGGATATTATCATCAATATCAAGTCTTAATAGAAAAACCAGACACTGTTTTATCACAAGAAACAGACTGGGAAAAAGTAAGCGATACTTTTTTTGCAGATAACATCAATAATATGGGAATGGAAATAGCCTCAAAAAAGGATGGTAAACTTTCTAAAGTAGCCAGTCCTGCAGGTTATAACCACTATATTGGAAATGAGAGATATGGTCATTGGACTCAAAGAAATGGGACCTCTTTCTGGGAATTTTATGGACAATATGCATTTATGTCGTCAATGTTTAATTTAATGGCCTATCCGGTGCGTCGTTCTTATTACGATGATTACTATGGAGGTGGTTATTATGGCCGACGTTCGTATTATGGCCCTTCAGGAACAAATATGTATGGAACAAAATCATACACTTCAAAAACCGGAAAATCGACCACATGGGGTTCAAAACCATCTAATTTCAAAAGTCAGGTAAGAAGCCAGGTTTCAAGATCTAGTTCTGCAAATAAATCCAGAAGCTATTCATCAGGCTCAAGCTATTCACAAAGATCACGAAGTTCGTCTCGTTACAGTAGTTCGTCTTCGAGAAGCAGAAGTGGTGGTTTTGGAAAATAGTCTAATCCTAAAATTATAAATATGAATTTTTCAGATATTTCAACAATACTATATGATGCAATAGCTTATATTGCTGCAGGATTTGTAATATTTTTTCTTGGTAAAATAGTTTATCAGCTGGTAAATAAAAGCTTTAATGTAAAGGAAGAGCTGGTAGAAAAAGATAATCTGGCTTTTGCATTTGCGCATACCGGTTATTTTATCGGATTGTTATTAGCCGTAGGTAGTGCCATTGTAGGTCCAACCAGAGGTTTGGTTAATGATATGATTGATATACTAGCCTATGGAGTTTTAGCAATCGTTCTATTAAATCTCTCTATTTGGATTAATGATAAAATCATTTTACGTAAGTTTTCAGTAAAGAAAGAGATTGTACAAGATAGAAATTCAGGTACTGGAGTTATTGAAGGTGCTGTATCTATTGCTTCTGGTTTAATAATATTTGGTGCCGTAAGTGGTGAATCTGAAGTTGGAGGTTGGGGATTTGGTTTTCTTTCTGCAACAGTTTTTTGGGCTGCCGGACAAATTGCTATTATTATAGCTGCAGCTATTTATCAGTTGATTACACCATATGATGTGCATGAGCATATTGAAAAAGATAATGTAGCTGTTGGAGTTGGTTTTGCTGGTGCATTAATTGCTATTGCGAATCTAATTCGTTATGGAATTGCAGGCGACTTTGAAGGTTGGGGTGTAACATTCTCAGAAGCCGGATTTGAATTAGTGCTGGGAATTATTTTGTTACCGGTAATGCGATTCTTAACTGACAAAATTCTTTTGCCAGGACAACGATTAACTGATGAAATTGTGAATCAGGAAAACCCTAATGTCGGGGCTGCTATTATTGAGGCCTTTGCATATATTGGTGGTTCAGTATTGATTACCTGGTGTTTGTAAAAAAGATCTAAAGATAAAAGATTAAAGTATCAGGAGGTTTTTCTGGTACTTTTTCTTTGCTTCATTTATTCATTTTTGTCAGTCCTTGACATTATTATATTTCTGTATTTTAAATGTTTAAAATAAAGAATCGATATTCGGCCATATTAATGGCGGCTATTTTTGCCACAGGATTTAGTGGTATTGTTGCGGAATACTTATTGTCAACATTAGCAACACATTTTTTAGGTGATTCTACTGTTCAATGGGCATTGATTGTGTCTACTATGATGTTTTCAATGGGCTTGGGAAGTAGAATTAGTAAATCCTTCATGACTCATTTAACAGAGAAATTCCTGATTCTTGAATTTATTCTTTCTATTGTAGTTTCATTTGTACTCTTAATTGTATATGTATCCTCTGCCTATACGGCTTCGTTAGCCGTTATAATTTATGCATGTAGTATTCTTATTGGAGTTCTTATTGGAATGGAAATTCCACTAGTAACACGCATTAATGATCAGTATGAAGACTTAAGAGTGAATATCTCAAATGTTTTAGAGAATGATTATTATGGGAGTTTACTAGGAGGGATATTTTTTGCTTTTGTAGGGATTCCTTTTTTAGGATTAAATTACACACCATTCGTTTTAGGGTTAATTAATTTTAGTGTAGCTATTGCTGTTTATATATTTCTGAAACGGTTTATTTCTGCATCATATAAAATACCATTTAACATTTCAATTGTTCTAATAATGACGGTATTAGTAGGAGGTGTTTTTTTAGCAGAACCTATTATAACTTATGGAGAACAGCAAAAATATAAGGATAAAGTTATTTACGCCGAACAAACCAAGTATCAGCGTATTGTAATTACGCAATGGAAAAATGATTTTTGGTTATACCTCAACGGCAATGAACAGCTTTGTACAATGGACGAGATGATGTATCATGAACCACTGGTTCATCCAGTGATGACATTGCATCCCAATCCACGAGAAGTTTTAGTGTTGGGAGGAGGAGATGGTTGTGCAGTTCGCGAAATTTTAAAGTACGATGATGCTAAAAACATAACACTGGTGGATTTGGATCCGGCCATGACTAAATTAGGTCAGGAATATCCTTTACTTACCAATTTAAATAAAGGAGCTTTAAACGATCCCAGAGTTAATGTTCTAAATCAGGATGGATTTACGTTTTTAAGTAATAATAATGCCTTTTATGATGTTATAATTGTAGATCTTCCAGACCCGCGAACAGTTGAGTTAGGACGCTTGTACTCAGAAGAATTTTATAGGATAGCCTATAAGCATCTCAGGCCTGGTGGTATGATTATTACTCAGGCAGGTAGTCCTTATTTTGCAACAAAAGCATTTAACTGTATTGTTAAAACAATGCAAAGTGCTGGTTTTGTTACAGTGCCGTTGCATAATCATGTCATTTCTCTTGGCGAATGGGGGTGGAGTATTGGAACAAAAAGAGCTGATAATTTCCCATTAAAAAAAGCACTGCAAAATCTTGAATTTAAAGATGTGGAGACAAGGTGGCTTACCAATGAAGCGATGCAATTAATTACGTCTTTTGGTAAAGATATTTATCCCGGACAAGGGGATTCTGTAAAAATAAATAAGATTCACGATCCGGTTCTTTATAAGTACTATTTAAAAGGAAATTGGGATTTATATTAGATTTTAAATCAAATAGAAATGGAAAATATTCAACATAAACAATTGCCACCTATGGTATATAATTTAAAGGGGTGGATTGATTTAGTGGATGAAATACAACTTAAAGATATCTTTAATGAGCTTCTTAATCAGTCTGATTTTAAAATCCTAAATTACTCATCTCATCAGTTTCCGGTAAATGGATTTACTGCATTTTGGTTATTGGCAGAGTCGCATTTGGCTTTGCATACTTTTACAGAAAATGGATGTACTTACATTGAGCTTTCCAGTTGTAATGTGGATAAAGCAAGGAACTTTAAAAAGTTTACAGAAGAATTAAAATTTGATGTAAATTGGGATGAAGATATCAAATCAAGTGAACCATTATTAATGAAATCATTATAATATTTCATTTTACTACATCTTTAAAATAACTTGAATTATGGGATTATTATCGTCTTTATTGGGAAATGCAGGTGCCGTTAATCTTGAGAAGCTTCAAAAAGATTATGGCGCTTTGTTTACAGAAAATGAATTGGTAGAAATTGGATTTAAGTTAATTCGGGATACTTTTATTTTTACCAATAAACGATTAATTATTATCGATAAGCAGGGTGTTACTGGTCGAAAAACAGAGTATTTATCTATTCCGTATAAGAGTATTTCTCGCTTTAGTATTGAAACAGCAGGTACTTTTGATTTAGATGCCGAGTTAAAAATATGGATTTCGAGTGAGCAAAATCCTAGTGTTGAAAAGAAATTTAATAAATCGGTAAATGTTTATGATGTGCAAAAAATCCTGGCAAAATATGTTTTAGGATAAAAAAAACTACGGATGAAAAACAAAAAGCTTTTTACGGCCGGAGTGGTCGTCTATTTCATTCTAATTTACATTATCTCCATTCTTGAGAGTTCTGATCCCAATGCCAATATTCAGTCATTTACAGATGCACTTTGGTATAGTGTGGTAACACTAACAACAGTAGGTTATGGAGATTACTTTCCAGTTACATTTGGAGGTAAAATATTAGGATTATTTATCATTTTAGGTAGTTTAGGTATTTTGGGATATCTTATTGGTGAAATTACCTATAGAATTAACACTTATATGGAAAAGAAGAAACAAGGTTTTTTCGGAACTAAGTTCGAAGACCATTATGTGATTATTGGTTGGAGTGAATTTGCTCGTCAGGTAGCCAATCAAGTATATAATGCCGGGCATAAAATAGCATTGGTGACCAACTCAAAAAACGATTTAGAGTTGTTTAATGATTTGTATGAAAGTGATAACTCCTTTGTTTTGTTTGCCGACTATAAAAATATGCAAGCTTATGAAAAGGTAAATATTCAGAAAAGTAAAGCTGTATTTGTAAACTTTAAAGAAGACACAGATACTTTGGTGTTTGTTTTAAATATTAAAAAAGAATATCCAGGATTGAATATTATTATTAACTGTACTAATCCGGATTTAAAAGAAACCCTTGAAAATACTGGTGTATCACATGTAGTGGCTCGTCATGAAGTAGCATCAAGAATGGTGGCCAGTTATCTGTTTGAACCTCATGTTGCTGAATATACAAATGATTTGATATCAACTAGTGTTGTTGAGCAAGATCAGGATATTCAGCAGTTTAAAATTACAGATAGCAATCCTTACCAGGGTAAAACTTACCTGGATGCATTTATTGAGATGAAGAAGGATTTGAATGTAATATTGATTGGTTTGGTAATCGATGGAATATTAGAAAAAGATCCGGAAGATAACCAGACTTTAAAAGTTGGCGATTACATTATTTTAATATCAAGAGGTAATTGTAAAGTACAGCTTGAAAAAACTTTTGGAGTTAAAGAAGGGTATTGATAAAAAAATATAGTGAAACAAAAGGCCAGGATAATTTAATCGTCCTGGCCTTTTGTTTTTTTTAAAGCTATATTTTTTATCATTTAGTAAATAGCAGGAAATCTTTCCGGGTTTGATTCACTCATTAAATCATATATCGTTTCATATACATCTTCAGCACTAGGATTAGAAAAATAATCCCCATCTGTTCCAAATGCAGGTCTGTGATCTTTTGCAGTTACTGTTTTAGGTGATGAATCCAGATATTTATAGCCGCGGTCTTTTTCCAGTACTTGTTGCATCATATATGCTGTGGTACCACCAGGCACATCTTCGTCGAAAAATACAACCCTATTGGTCTTTTTAACAGATTCTAGAATTACGCCATAAATATCAAAAGGGAGTAAGGTTTGAACGTCGATAAGTTCAACTGAAACTCCAATTTCGGCAAGTTGATTTACGGCTTCCTGAGCAATTCTAACGCACGAACCGTAGGTTACCAATGTTACATCATGTCCAACATGCAATAATTCAGGAATACCCAATGGAATGTTATATTCACCAATGTTATCCGGGCGAGGCTCTCTAATTCTATAACCATTTAAAGGTTCAATAACCAGTGCCGGATCATCAGACTGAAGTAAGGTGTTATACATACCTGCAGCTCTGGTCATATCACGGGGAACACAAACATAAATTCCTCTAATGGAATTAATGACCATACTGGTTGGTGATCCTGAATGCCAAATGCCTTCTAAACGGTGTCCTCTTGTTCTGATGATCATTGGCGCTTTTTGTCCGCCTTTGGTTCTGTAACGAAGGGTTGCTAAATCGTCGCTAAGGGTTTGTAAACCATACATTAAGTAATCGAAATATTGAATTTCAGTAATAGGGCGTAATCCTCTTAATGCAAGACCAATACCTGTTCCTATTATGGTTGTCTCCCGTATTCCTTCGTCCCATATTCTCAGAGGTCCGTATTTGTTTTGTAGTCCCTCCATGGATTGATTAACACCTCCTAGAACTCCTGTGTCTTCACCAAAAGTGACCAGTTCGGGAATTTTTTCAAATAATTTGTCAAAGTTATCACGAAGAATTTCTCTTCCCGGAACTTTATCTAAAGATTCAGGATAGTGTGGAGGTACAACAGGAACCTTTAAAGCTGAATATTGATCTTCAGCATATAATCTGTCGTTATACATTTTATGAGCTTCCGCTCTATAGTCAGCAATCCATTTTTGTAACCGATCTTTTAAACTATCTGGTTTAGAACATGTATTACAAATATGGCGAAGTATTTTTCTTGCTGTCGATAATATTTCTTTTCTGTTTAAGCTGTATGCATTTTTCAGTTGAGAAATTAATTCTTTGATTTTATCATCTTTAATGCTAGTACAGATACAGTTTTTTTGTTCTATTAATTGAATCAGTGAATCTCTTTCATGTTCTAAGGTTTTAATTCTTTGTTTCCATGCTTGAGATTGTGCTTCTTTTGCTTCTGTTAAAGCATCTTTTTCAATTTGATCGAGTTCTTCAACTGAGGCAATGGATCTTTCAATAATCCATTCTCGCATTTTACTCAGGCAATCAAAGTCCTTCTCCCACTTAAGTCGTTCTTCTGATTTATATCTTTCGTGAGACCCCGAAGTGGAGTGACCTACAGGCTGAGTAACTTCTTCTACATGAAAAAGAACAGGAACATGTTCCTTTCTACATTTTCTAATACCTTCTTCATAACCCTGACAAAGACCTGCATAATCCCATCCTTTAAGTTTATATATGACAAGGCCATTTTTATCTTTTAGTCCCTTTTCAAAACCTTTTAGAGCTGTAGAAATACTCTCTTTAACCGTTTGAATTTTCTTAGGAACAGAAATGCCGTAGCCATCATCCCAGATAGAAATTGCCATTGGGATTTGGTGAACAGAAGCAGCATTTAGAGTTTCAAAGAAATGACCTTCAGAAGTACTTGCATCGCCAATTGTTCCGAAAGCAACTTCGTTACCATTATTACTGAACTTTGAAGCATTTTTAAGTGCAGGATTATTTCTGTATAGTTTTGAAGCATAAGCTAATCCCACAAGTCGTGGCATTTGGCCGGCAGTTGGCGAAATATCAGATGATGTACATTTTATGTTGGCAATATCTTTCCAATTGCCCGATTCATCAATGATTCTTGTACCAAAGTGATTATTAAAAGAACGACCTCCATTGTCTGGATTTAAATCAGTATCCGTTTCTCCGTAAAGGGATGCAAAAAATTCAAGCGGAGTTGTCATCTCTGCTGCAAGCATAAATGTTTGATCGCGATAATAACCAGAACGCCAGTCACCAGGCTTAAATTGCTTGGCCATAGCTAGCTGAGCTACTTCTTTACCATCTCCAAAAATGCCAAACTTAGCTTTTCCACCTAACACTTCTTTTCGACCTATTAAGCTTAAATTGCGACTGAGCTGGCCAATTTTATAATCCCTAAGTATTTCTTTTTTAAACTCGTCGAAACTAATTCCTGTATTTGATATCATTCTTTTACTAACTAATAATTTATAGATAAAAGATCCTTGATGTATATATTAACAAAGAGCAAAGCTAATAAGAATTACTCATTAAACTAAGATACGAAAAGATGTTATGCTCTTTTATATTTTGATCATTTCTCATTCTTGAAACATATTTGACATTACTTTGTTTACTTAATGGGAATAAATCAGTATTTTTGGCGATCATAAAAAAATAAGTACTATGTTAAAGGTTTTGTTATTAAGTATTGTGTTAGTTGGTATTGTGTTTGTGCTAATGGCAATTAGGATTTTATTTCAAAAGAATGGAAAATTTCCAAACCTTCACATTGGTAGCAATAAAGAAATGCAAAAAAGAGGCATTGCATGTGCTACAACACAAGACAGACAGGCTCAAAAAGATTCAATAAAAATTAAACCATTGCATTTAGAGGGAGAAGGTGAGAGTCAAACTTTAAGTTGCTAGTTTTAAGAAATAGATAAGGCTTGATGATACATCAAGCCTTTTTAATATAATATGGATATTACTTTATTTTTCTAAAGTTGTATTTTCTGTGTTTTATCTAGCTCTGTATATTGTTTATAATACTTTTCAATAAGTGAATTTTTAAATTTTTCAGCTCTTTCTTCTCTGGTTTTATAATCGTCTTTTGATTCTCCTTTTCTTCTTGGTGAAAAAAGTCTGTTTCCATTCATTTCATCATTCATTTCTTTACTAAAATAAAAATCAGCAAATACTTTTTTTGGAACAATCCATTGGAAAATATTCCCTTCGTTATCACATGAATAAAAACCATTTCCTTTACTGTTCCACTGAACATCTAATACAGGTACTTCATGTTCGTGGTACTGATATATGCAATCACCAGAAGCTATATTATATAACCCTATAGTATTATCATAAGCAGCAGTTAACACTAACTTTTCATCAGCACTAACATCTATTTCGCTAATAGGTTGAGCATGGGGTTTATAAACTTTGATGTTATTGCCTGTTGCTACATCCCAAAGTTTAATATATCCATCATGCGAAGCTGACAATAAATATTTTCCATTGTTGATAAATTTCAAACAACAAACAGGAGCTGAATGCGCCAGTATTTTAACAGTTCTGCGTATAGAATCTGTATCCCAAATTTCAATAGTTGAATCCAGTGAACCTGCAGCTATCTTTTTACCATCTTTACTTATTGCTACTGATACAACACTCTTTTTTTGTGAGGTGTTCATCTCAGTAGGTGTTTCTATAGCCGTATCTTTCCAGTATCTGAATCTTTTTTCATACGATCCTCCGACAAAGTAATTTTCTTTAGCAGTCATATCTAAATCTGTAATAAAAGTATGACTTCCTTTAAATAATTTTTCCGGTTGATCATTTCCAAATAACCAAAGCTTAAAGCTTTTATCACCAACACTATAAAACCCATCGTAGATATTTGAAAAACAAACTTCAACTACAGATTGATAGTGTGCTTCAATTTCAAATTCTTCCTTTTTTGTTTCCAGATTATAAAGCATTACCATTTTGTTTTCACCCCCAATAAGTAGTTTGGTGTTGTCTTTATTTATGTCCATGCTATTGGGTTGAAAATCCACTTTTAAAACTTCCTCTATCAGGTATTCAGAATCCTGAGAAAAGATTGATGATGCAAATGTTATCAGAATTAAAGTAATATTAAGAATCCTCATGATAAATCTTATTTTTTTGATTTTCGAAGTAAAACTATAAAGATATTCACCATAAATCAAATTTAAGATACTGGGTTAGTTTTCTTTCTAAATAGAAAAATGTTGTATTTCATCGAAAATGAATAAAAAAATAGAGCTTTAATAAAAACTGTATGTAACTTTGTATTGGATGATTAAAACAATGTCAAATAGTATTTCTGCACAGTATCTGGATTTGGTGTAATGGACGGATACTTTAATAATCTCTTCAATATCTAAATGTTGAAGTGTTATTAGGTACCTGTCATTCTGTAACGTGTTTTTAGAATGGCCTGAACACAGGCGTATTGTTTATTTTAAAAAGATCACAAATGTCAGAAAGAAATCATTTATTATACCAGCTAGGCTTTTCATCTTTTTTTGAAGAGCAGATAAAAGAAAGTAACAATGATAATTTAGAAATTGGACGAATCACATCCGAGCATAAAGAACGATATACTGTAAAGTGGAATAATGGAGATGCAGAAGGAGAGGTGATTGGAAATTTAAGGTTTTCGGCTAGCAGTAGAGCTGATTTTCCTGTAGTTGGAGATTGGGTTCTGGTTAGTAATTACGATGAGGCAAAGGTATTAATACATAAAGTGCTTCAACGTAAAAATATGTTGAAACGTCAGGCTGTAGGTAAGGAAAGTGAAGTACAAATTATTGCAGCAAATATAGATTATGCTTTTATCGTAGAATCTGTAAATCGTGATTTTAGTATTAATCGGTTTGAACGCTATATTACTTTGTGTTACGATGCAGGAATTGAACCCATATTAGTTCTTAATAAATCTGATTTAATCAATACAGTAGAATTAGATAAATATAGGAATACAATTAAGAAGCGTATTTCTAATGTTAAACTAATAGCAACAAGTTGCATCAGTATTGAAGGAATCATTGATATGCAAAAACTAATTTTTCCAGCTAAAACTTATTGTTTCTTAGGATCCTCAGGAGTTGGTAAATCAACGTTAATAAATTTAATTTCAAACAAAGAAAGTTTAAAAACAAATATAATTAGCGAATCAACCCAAAGAGGAAAACATACAACAACTCACAGAGAATTAATAGTATTGGAAAAAGGAGGTGTACTTATTGATAATCCGGGTATGAGAGAAGTGGGAATTGCTGATGCATCTGCAGGTTTAGATCAAACGTTTTACTTAATAAATGAGCTTGCAGACCAATGTAAGTATCGGGATTGTACACATCATGATGAGGATGGTTGTGCTGTAATTGAAGCCCTTGAAAAAGGAAGGTTAGATTCAGATAGTTATCACAATTATTTGAAAATGTTTAAAGAAAATCAGCATTACCAATCTTCAGAAATAGAAAAAAAGCAAAAAGGTAAGCGTCTTTCAAAGCATATTAAGCAATTTAAAAATCGCAAGGATTGGCATTGATTTTTGTATCATCTATATCACAGGCTGTTTTCTTAATCAGGGAAGCAGCCTTCTTTTTTTATGTTGATATGTACAATGGAGCTCAATAACTTCAAATAAATACTAAGTTAGGGAAGTAATTTGCGTATTTACTTCATTTAATTTTCTTGTATATTTATACTTAAACTACTTTTAAGATCCCATCGTGCAGCAGATATTAGTGTTTTTCTTTATATAACTTGTATAAATATTAAACAACGTCTCAATCTAACTATTTATACAGAGATGATGATGATGTTGGTATTTATTTATTTCATCATAAGTAGTATATTTGAAGCCTTTAGGCGTGTGTACTGTTCGAATAAACTTATCATATGTTTCATATTGGAAATGCTTATCAACGAATTAAAGTAATAACTACCATAGTTGCTGCTATTACTATTTTTTTGCTCGAAGCATACTTTCTATTTACTCACGAAACCTATTTAGTAAGACAAATGGAGTTGGCAAGTATGATTGTAGTACTTGTGATAATGACTTTATATGGCTTTAAAAAGATCAATACAGAAACAACATTTATATTAATAGCATATGCGGCTTTTATTAATATAGCTGTAACTACGCCTGGGGATATAGCTAATTACGATAATGCTTTTGTTACAGACCTTATTTACCTGTTCATACTACTTTCGTTAATTGGTTTTATAGGTAGTAAATACCACGTAATTATTGCTGCTGTTGCCATTAACCTTTATTTTTTGTGGTGTATCCTTTATACGAATAATAATTATTTATTAAAAAATTATGCTGCAAATTCTGTGGTTATCATGATTTACTCTTTTACTGTTTTTTTAATTAAAGGACTTATTGAAAAAGCTATAGTTACCCATGATAAAATGTTTCATGAAATTACAGAACAAAAAGAAGAACTGGAAACTCAAACACAGCACTTAATAGAGGCCAATTCAATTATATTGGAGCAAAAGGAACAGGTGGAAAGAATGAATACAACAAAGGATAAGTTGTTTTCAATTATTGCTCATGATATTATGGAACCCATTAGTAATATTCAGGGATTTTCTGAATTGCTTCAGGTAAAAGAAATAGATATTACAGAAGAAGATAGAAATATATATGTCAAAAAGATATTTCAGTCTTCAATAAACTTATCCGATATGATGGATCGTTTATTAAACTGGTCCAAATCACAACTCGATTCATTTACATTTAATCCTCAAAAAAGTGAATTGTGTTCCATTTATAAAAGTGTATTAGATTACCTTTCTGAACTTTTAAACAATAAGAATATAACATATAAAGCAACAGCATGTGAACATATATGTATTTGGGCAGATGTTAATATGGTTGAAATTATTTTTAGAAATTTGATTGTTAATGCCATTAAGTTTTCGAATCAGGGAGGTGTTATTGAAATTAATATTAAAGCTCAGGAAAATTATGTTATTACAGAAATTGTTGATAATGGAATTGGTATGGATAAGCGAACCGTAAAACGTCTCTTAAATCCTTACGACTATTATACATCAAAAGGCACTCAGAAAGAAAAAGGACATGGTTTGGGAATTAAATTGGTAATGGAAATGATAGAGCAAAATAAAGGAACTTTTAATATTGAAAGTACATTAGGAGTGGGTTCTGTTATTAGTTTTGGACTACCAATTTATAAGGAATCATAAATTAGTTTTTAAAATATTGTAGATAGCGAATAGGAGAGGAGATGTTATTTAAATATCATTTTGTAAGGTCTCTCTATGGCTTCTTTAATCTGGTCAATAGAAAAATTTCTGCTAAACTGAAAGTATTGTTTTCCCTCAAAATAAATCAGTACAGAGGGAACTGTAAAAATCCTGTTTTGGGCAGCTACTTCGGGTGACGATTGTGTATTGCAATAGATTAATTTAATTTCAGGGAATGTTGTATTAACCAATTGCTCAACCTTAGGTAGTAAAACTTTACAAACCGAGCAGTTTTGATGTGAGAAGTAAAATATAACAGATTTGTTATTTCTTACTTCCTCACTAAAATCATTATAATTATTTATCGTATGCATTTTTATTAAAACTGACCTGTGCTTAGCATTACAAGTGTACAACCATGCACAACTTCAATATTGTTTTGTTCAGCAAAGAGCGCCAATTCATTATTCTCTGTACCCGGATTAAAAATAATTCGTTTGGGTTGCAAAGCGGCTATAATATCAAAGTATTTAGCCTGATGCTTTGGACCAATATATAAAGTAACGGTATTGATATCTGCAGTGTCTAATACTTTTGTTTGAATAGGGATTTCATCAACGATACCAGCTTTATTACCAACTGCAACAATCGGATGATTGTTCTGAGCTAGTTTTTTGATTGCCATATTAGAATATCTTTGAGGATTTTCACTGGCTCCTATAACTAAAGTTTTCTTTTTAACCATATCAGAATGATTTAATATTAATAGCCTGCAAATATAATAATTTCTTAAATAAATAATAATATATAGATATCTATATGTTTATTTTTGAATTAAGACAGTAGCGTAAGCAGCAATACCTTTTTGTTCACCAACAAAACCAAGTTTCTCTGTTGTTGTAGCTTTAATGGCAATGTCATCAATGTCTATTCCTATCACACTGGCCAGTACATGTTGCATTTCAGGAATTAAGTCTTTTAGTTTGGGCTTTTCAAGGCAAATTGTAGAGTCAATATTATTTATACTGTATCCCTTTGTAGCAATGATTTCAACTGTATTTTTTAATAATATTTTACTATCAATACCTTTAAAATCCTTTGAAGTATCCGGAAAATGAAAACCAATATCTCTCATGTTTGCAGCACCTAACAGTGCATCGCAAATAGCATGAATTAATACATCGCCATCAGAATGACCTATTGATCCTTTTTCAAATGGGATATGAATTCCTCCAATCCAAAGTTCTTCGTTTAAACCTAACTGATGTACATCATATCCAAAACCCACTCTTAATTTCATCTGTTTAAATTTATTTTCAACGGCTAATTAGATTATTGTCCTTGTGTTTATCTGGATAATTAAATTTACATGGCCGTTTTATATTTTAACTCTTAAAATTTTAGCAAAAAAAAGTCCTGAACGTTGAAGTTCAGGACTACAAATATATAAGTTATTAATTAGCGTTTATCTTCTACCTCCTAATTCATCAAAATTCAGACCCAAAGTAAAACGAATTGTGTTTGCTAATGGGTTGTTTGAAGCCATTGTAATAATATAAGAAGCGTCAATTGTAAGCATATTAAATTTAATACCAGCTCCTGCTGTAGCAAACTTACCATTACCTAATGATTCATCTTCGTGGTAATAACCTGCTCTTAAAGCAAATTGATCCGAATAGATATATTCAGCTCCAACAGAAATCATTAAGTCTTCTACTGCAAAATCACCAAAAGATTTAAAGAATGACGCAGGAACAGAAATGTCTTCATTATTTTCAGTTTCTGATTGTTTTGCTACCATTTGACGATATACATCAATAGTAAAACCAACTTTATTATATCGGTCTACTTCTGTAGTATATGCACCTCCTAATCTTAATCTGGCAGGAAGAAAGTCCTGAGTATTTCCATCATCGTAAGAAATTTTTGAACCAATATTTGTGATGTTTAAACCAGCAGCTATATCACCTCTTCTTCCTCCCCATTCTACATCATTTCTGTAGTAGAAGTTTAAGTCGGCGGCAAAAGCATTTCCTGGAACACCTTCAGTTCCACTACCATTGGTAATATCAGAACGAATATATCTAAAAGCAACAGAACCTGAAATATTATCAGATAGTTTTCTGGAGTAGGCAGCATCAATAGCAAACTCATTAGGTTTACCGGTTGAAATAGCAGTACCTGCTTCATCAGTAAATGTAATGTTTCCTAAAGAAAAATATCTTAAAGACGCACTTACTGTTTGCATTTTATCAATTCTTTTAAAGTAGGTAAGGTAAAGTAGATTGATATCATTTACCAGATTTCTTAACCATGGAGTATACGATAATGAAGCTCCCATATCTTGATCAAGAAATGCATATTTTGCAGAGTTCCAGTGCTGAGAGTTTACGTCGGGAGTTGTTGCTACACCAGCATCCCCCATTGCACCGCCTCGTGATTCAGGTGTAATATTTAAAAAAGGTGTTGCTGTTGGCATTACAATACTTCTCTCTATTGAATTTTGAGCTTTAATATTGAACTGTATCATGATTAATGATACAACAATCATAAACTTTAAAGATGTTCTATACATATATTTAATTGTTTTCTTTCTGATATAAACTACAAAGGTAAACTCAAAAAAAAGAATTTTATTATGGTGTCACAACAATTTTTCCGGAAACTTTTCCTTTTCGTCCTGTTTCTGAGTTAATAATGATTTCATATAAGTACATTCCTGGTTTTAAATCAGCATTCCATTCAACCGGAGGAATCGTATTAAATAAAGATACGACAGATTCATCCATTTGTGAAACTAAATCTCCATTTTTAGAATAAATATTAACTGTAAGGTTAAGTATTGCATTGGGTTCATCGTGTTCAAAATAGAAGTAAGCAGTTTCTCCTGAAGTTACAGGATTAGGATATATTTTTGAATTTTCAATTACAACAGAGCTTTCTTCATCAATATTTAATGAGATACTAGTACTTGAAGAATTGTTAAAAACGTCCCATGCTTTTATAGTGATAGTATGTGGTCCAGATTCAAGTTGAGGTAATTTATATGTGATAGAACCTCGTTGAAAATTATTTAATTCCGGATCATAATATGAATTCAGAATAATAGGATTACTATTATTGTCGTCTATAACACAAGTAATATCATGACCAATACCATTGCCTGTGGTGTTAATTCCACTTTCATCATATAAATCAATAAATAACACAGGTGAAGGTCCAACTTTTGTACTACCTTCTTCATTTGCATAGAGCAATATTTCTGGTCCTTTAGTATCCTGATCTGTATTATCACTAAATCCGCCTATTGTAATATTGTTAAAGGAACCAAAAGCTTCAACGTTCTCAATAGAAGAAGCATAATAACTAATTTTACCATAGTCAGAGTTATATCTGATGTCTTTAGGTACAATAAACTCACATTCAAATTGACCATTTGTAACTTTTGATTTTCCACTGAATACCTTAGTGGTATAATCTTCAAACTGAAAAATGCCCTGGTTGGTATTGTCAAGAGTTGATAATAAAGATCTTTTATCGTAAATAGAAATGTGAATCTCACCATTGAAGTCAGGTTGAAGATTATCATTTATATCTACAATTTCACCTTTAATTGTATTATGACTCAGTGCACTTAACTCATCTGTTTTATTTTCAACAGAAACATTATTTAATGATAAAGTTTTAATGTGCTGATTTGGATAGATTGGCTTTAATGCGGGATCTCCAAGAAGAGTGAAATTAAGTTTGTTTACACTGGAACCTGAATTGTGTTTGGTCCTTTTCATAATTTCGCCTAAGGTTAATGGTTCACCGTTTTCATCCAGTTCAAACACATTATCGTAAAAGCTATTATTAACTTTATAATTTAAACTTGAATATACAATTCTGGTTGTAGTAAATAATGCAATTCCGCCTCCTAATTCATGAGTGAAAATTAGCTCTCCTGCAGAATTAACTTCGTGGTCATCAAATCGGCTGAATTCGCAGGTGGCAGTAACAAATATTGGTAGCTTATTGTAGTTTTGCCAGTGTTCAATACTTTCTATAGTAATCACTCTTTCGTGGGCAAGGGCTGAAGGCCCGCCGTGGCCTGTGTAATTGAATATCATTGTGCCTTCTTGTATTGCTTCATCTATTTTTTCTTCTACTTTCGGGTATTTTGCTGTAGTTGAAGACTGAATTTTTTCGTAGGCATCAAAATATATTTTGGTTAGATTAAATTGAGGATATAATGAGTTTACTTTTTCAGCAAGCTTATTCGCATCATCCATATGAATATTGCTATCACCATCATCACCAACAAATGTAACTTTACTTTTCCATGAATCTAAAGTTTGATTGTAAATATATCTATAGGTTTTATCCACTGCATTCTTAGCTTCAGTTAAAGTATTAACAGGAAATCTACCGATTCCTATATCAATTTTTTCTGAAGTTATCGAACTTCCTTCGTCATCATCTAATAAGCCAAAGTAATCATCACTAACATATGAATTTGTTTGATGAATAGAATTGTCAGATTCATAAGTAATAATCTTACCAAAATCAGAACCTGGTCTGTTGTCATAAGAACCATCCCCAAAAAGCAATAGGTTTTGAGGTTTTAAATTATCATCATCACCAGCTCTGTCATAAAACATTTTAGCAAAACTTCTGATCGCAGTCACGTCAGGTTTGCCTGAGGAGAATTCATTATAAATCTGATCACTTGTTACAACTATATAGGTTAATCCATTGTAATTGTGATGGATTTCACCTAATCTTTCTGCTTCTTCTTTAAAATCAGGGTGACAAACAATAAGGTAGTCTACGTTTTCAAGTCCATGTAAATTCTGGTTTTCAACCTCTCCAATCAATGCAGGCGTTGGAAATGAACCTTCAGGATCAAAGGCCACAAATTCTTTTGCCTCTTGAGTTACATAGTTAAAAGTTAAATTGTTATTGCTTATTTCTCTAATAATATTAGTTGGTTTAAGCGGATTTGTAACATCCCAAACTAATAAAGAAGCAGAGGCATTTTCCATACTAAATTTTAGATGTTCTTCTAACTGATTTGGATTTGCATATCTGAACAGAAGTTGGTTCTCTTCAAATTTTAAAGTACGAACTGCGTTTATGGTAATATAATCCAGATATCCAATAGAGTTTGTTGTTTGTGCTTCATACTTTAAGGCAATACTCAAATCGTCACTGGTAGGTGAGAAGCTAGTGCTAATAATACCTTCCCGGGCAAAATAGCTTAGGTGGTCAGACATATTAACGCTAGAAATCGTTCTACTGCCAATTTCACCGTCGTTATATAGTGTTTTGAATGTAGCGTTTTTACCAGATTTACTGGCCAGAGCAACATAAATTTGGGCATTACTATTTGTGTCTACATTAGAAAATGAAAAAGAAAAATACTGAGTAGGATCTTCAAAGTATTCAAATTTTTCTCCAAACCATTTATTTCCTGATCCAAATAAATTCAGGTTATTTTCTTCATGGTAATCATAATCTGTAAAATTGGTTATTATATTGTCATATGAATTGGTTTGTAATTCAGAATCTTCAATGGTTTTGGAACTGCTTTGTTTTTCACAAATAAAATAATACGAATAGTTACTAAATGGATGTTTAGTATGTCCATACATTTTTCTGGTATAGTCATACTCCCATACAATAGGACCTTCAGCAAAAAAATAAACAGCATTATTATAATGCCATATGGCATTTTCCACTAAATCATCTTCTCGGTATTCATTGTTCTTTTTAGGTAGTAGTTTACCACCATTACCGTATATTCCAACATGCTGTGGATTGGCAATCCCCCATTGTTGTAATTGGTTATAGGTAATTTTATAAATACCAGTTTTATCAACACTAATCTTTTTCCAATTACCACTACTCAATACAGAATTGGTAGCATATTGATTTGTAGTTGTGGCTGTTTTTAATGTTGTTTTATTTCTTAGTTGATATTCAATATTAATATTAAAAGAGACTAATTTTTGAAAAGATGAGGCTGAATCCTCTTTTTTTAAAGGGATAATATTTACATCAGCATAAAATTGGTTGCCAGAATGCGAAATATTATTGCTGATTATAACACTATTTGAGATAGGTGAATTTTTATAGGCAGCATGTTCTTCAGGTAATGGCCATATATAAGTTAAATCACTCAGGTATACCTTTAAGGAATGTATATCTACATTTGATGGAAGTGGAATACTTTCAAAATATATAGGTAGATTCGATTCGTCATCAAATCCGTCCATTCCTTTAAAGTTGAATAGTAGATTGTCATTTTCTCCATCAGAAATTTGAACTGGAGTATCCCATTCAATTTTACGATTGAATGATAATTTTTCCTGCCCCAAAAGATTCATTGAAAAAAGAAGAAGACATCCCCACAACCCTAACTTAAATATATTCATTGTCATTATTATTTACCAACACTCTTGTTAAACGTAATTTATGCTAAACTTGTTTTAAGTTTGCAAAAATAAAAAACACAAAATATAAAACTCATAAATACCAAATCAAGTTTTTAAACGTTAGTAAATAAACATTATTGTTAAAACAGATCTATTTAAATCGGGTTATTTTCAAATAAAACACAAAAAAACTTTAAAGAATAATTTTTTGATTATAACCTTTTTCTATTTTTGCAGTATAAGGCACAAGATGCATTATTAAATAATGTGTTATTTTAAACCTTAAAATAAGAAAACTTTAAGATTATATTTCGCTATGAAGCTTAAAACTAGATTTTATTACATTGCACTTGCATTAAGCTTGGTTACCATAACATCTTGTAGTAAAGGTGGTTCTGGTAATGTTTCATCAGTAACAGGTTGGGAGTATAATACTCCGGACAATGGTGGTTTTGAATACTATGCAGGATATGAGCAGAATGTTGGTCCCGGTTTGCGTTTTGTTGAAGGTGGTACCTTTATCATGGGTAGAGTGGAACAAGATGTTCTTTATGATTGGAATAATGTTCCAAGAAGAGTAACAGTTCCTTCATTTTACATGGACGAAACTGAGGTTAGAAATGTTGACTACAGAGAATATTTATATTGGATTAACCGAGTTTTTATTGATTACCCTGAGGTTTATAAAAAAGCTCTTCCAGATACATTAGTTTGGCGTAGACCTTTGGCATATAATGAGCCTATGGTTGAAAACTATTTGCGTCATACTGCTTATAGTGAATATCCAGTAGTAGGTGTTAACTGGTTACAAGCTTCTGACTTTTGTCAATGGAGGACTGACCGTGTTAACGAAAAGATATTAATTGATATGGGTATCCTTGAATTGGATGTTAACCAACAAGGAGAAAATAACTTTAATACAGAAGCATATTTATTAGGACAATATGATGGTATTGCTGGTAAAAAGCCAATGCCAGACTTAGATCCAAATAAAGATAGCCGTAGAGTACGATGGGAAGATGGTATTTTATTACCACGTTATCGCCTCCCAACTGAAGCTGAATGGGAATATGCAGCTTTAGGGTTAATCGGAAACTCTCAGGAAGAAAGATTAACAAACAGAAGAATTTATCCTTGGGATGGTCATATTACCAGAAACGCAGATCAAAAAGAGCGTGGTAAAATGATGGCTAACTTTGTTAGAAGCCGAGGTGACTACATGGGTATGGCAGGAGATCTTAATGATGGTGGTGATATCACTGTAGATGTTCACTCTTATTATCCAAACGACTACGGTTTATACTGTATGGCAGGTAACGTAAATGAGTGGGTTGCTGATGTATATCGTCCTCTGTCTTTTGATGAAGTTGATGAATTCAGTCCATTCCGTGGTAACGAGTTTAAAACTAAAGTTCTTGATGAAGAAGGTTATGTTGTTGAGAAAGATAGTTTAGGTAGAATCAGATATCGTTCAGAAACTGATAAAGATATTTTAGATAGAAAAAACTATCGTACTTCTGATAACAGAAACTTTGCAGATGGTGATGCAGGTTCTAATATTAACCCAGCAAGTGAATGGTTAGATAACGAGCAAGATACAAAAGATATGTACGGAGCTCATACTGGAACTATGGGATCACTTATCTCAGATAGAACTCGCGTTTATAAAGGTGGTTCTTGGAGAGACAGAGCATATTGGTTAAGTCCAGGTACACGTAGATACTTAGATGAGCGTGAATCAAGAGATGACTTAGGCTTTAGATGTGCAATGACACGTGTAGGAAGTCCGGTTCAAGGAAAATAATAGCGAATTATCAAATATTTTCAAGAAGGCTAACTTTTTAAGTTAGCCTTTTTTTTATTTTTGTTTCATCCCAAAATAAAAAAAGTAGGTCTTACTTATTTAATTTTGGGTAATTGAACTGAGTTATTTTATTGCCTAAATCAATAGAATCGTTGACTAAAAAAATTAGATAGATGCAAATTTCAGATATATATAGTTTATTCCTGAATTCAACAGGAGTTTGTACTGATACTCGTTCTATAAAAGAGAATAGTATATTTTTTGCCTTAAAAGGGGGTAATTTTAATGGGAATAAATTTGCTCAACAAGCAATAGAGCAAGGTGCCTTATATGCTATTGTTGATGAAAAAGAGGCTGAAATAAGCGATAAAATGATATTAGTTGATAATGTATTGGAAACATTACAAGAATTAGCTAATTACCACCGAAAACAATTAAATATTCCCATTTTAGGAATTACGGGTACAAATGGAAAAACCACAACAAAAGAGCTGATAAAAGCAGTGTTAGAAACAACTCATAAGGTATTTGCAACCCAAGGTAATTTAAATAACCATATTGGTGTTCCTTTAACATTGTTGTCAATGGATGAGGATACTGAGATTGGGATTGTAGAAATGGGGGCTAATCATCCCGGAGAGATTGAGTTTTTGTGCAATATTGCAGATCCTGATTTTGGTATTATAACAAATGTAGGAAAAGCTCATTTAGAGGGGTTTGGTTCTTTTGAAGGAGTGAAGCGCACTAAGTCAGAATTGTACAGACATATTGAAGCTAAAGGAGGCAGTTTATTTGTAAATTCTGATAATACCCATTTGCAGGAGATGCTAAAGACCGGGGCTACGATATACTCTTATGGCCGGGAAAGCTTCAATAAGGTTGTTTTGTGTGAATTGTTCCAAAGTGATTTTTTATCTTTTTCGTGCAGTATTAACTGTAGTGAGCTCGAAATAAAAACCAATTTGGTAGGAAGCTATAATGCAGAGAACGTATTAGCTGCGATAACTATTGGTTCATTTTTTAAAGTTTCCAGAGGGAATATTGCCATGGCTTTGGAAAATTATAAGCCCACAAATAACAGATCGCAGTTGGAGGTTACTCCAAACAATAAGGTTTTGTTTGATGCTTATAATGCCAATCCAACAAGTATGGAAGTAGCCTTGAAGAATTTTGTTTCAATGGCAGGGGATAAGAAAGTGGCGATTTTAGGTGAAATGAAAGAGTTGGGAGAGGATAGTGCCAAAGAACATGAAAAACTGGTTGATTTCTTACTTAAAAAGCAATTGAAGGTTATTTTGGTTGGAGAGAATTACAAAGCGTTAGTGGATGGAACTCCTTTCACATATTATTCAAGTGTAGATAATTTGTATGACTTTTTAGTTAATAAACCTCTGTTAAACTCTTTTATACTGGTTAAGGGTTCAAGGAGTAATCGTCTTGAAAAGCTTAAAGAAATATTGTAAGAATTTACTTTAAATTCATTCTATAAAGTTCAGCTAAATCTGAAAACTTATGCTTTTTATGCAGGAAAAATTGAGCTACAATAGAGTGGGGGTATATCTCTTTGTGATTATAGAATGTTGAATGTGTTTGATTGTGTTTTCGCTTGCTATACATTAATTTTATATTCTTGTAAAATACAAAGTGAGCTAGCAAAACAGAGTAAAAGTTCCTGAATTCCCCCGAAGCTAAAAATTTAATAGCGGCAACACCATCTAACAATAGTCGCTGAAATAGTTTTATAAATAACTTGTTAGGTGCCAGGTTTTTGGTGAGTAAAAATAAATTATTTCTGAAGTTTAAGTATACTTTTCGTGGGTTGTTGTAATCCAGGGTGGCACCTCCCAGGTGAAAAACTTCGCTATCAGCTACGTAACGAATATTCCATCCCCGGTTTTTTAATTGCCAGCATAAATCTATTTCTTCCATGTGGGCAAAGAAGTCTTCGTCTAATCCTCCAAGACTAAAATAAAGTTCTTTCCTAATCATCATGGCTGCACCACTAGCCCAAAAAATATCGGCAGATTGATTGTATTGGCCTGAATCTTTTTCTACTTCATTAAATATTCTTCCTTTACAAAAAGGATATCCATACCGATCAATATAGCCACCGGCAGCCCCAGCGTATTCAAATAATTCTGGTTGACGGTAGCTTTTTATTTTAGGAACACAAACTGCAGTTTGTGGATTTTCGTCCATCTCTTTTATTAATGGTTCAATCCAGTTTTGGGCAGGTGCAATATCTGAGTTTAAAAGAACAAAATAATCTGCTTCAACCTGCTTTAAGGCTCTGTTATATCCTCCCGTAAAGCCATAATTCTTGTCGAGAACAATGACTTTAACAGAAGGGAAGTTGTTAGCCATAATTTGAAGTGATTGATCTGTAGATGCATTATCAGCCACAATCACTTCTACATCAGGATGTATAGAGTTGTCAATAACTTTAGGAAGGAATTCTGTTAAGAGTTTTTCTCCATTCCAGTTTAATATTACAATGGCAACTTTAGGCATTAGTTTACTTTAAAGTTAGGATCAGAATGTTTCCAACGGTTGTGTGTCCAAAGCCAGTATTCTGGTTTTTCCTGTATGATTTTTTCTAAGTGCTTAACGTGCGTTTCTGTTATTTCATATTCTTTACACTCTTTAGGGTTTTCAATCAAAGGTTCTACTACAATACAATAGTGTCCTCTTTTTATTTTATCAAACCTTAAGAAAACAATAGGATCATTGGTTTTTGCAGCCATTTTTTCAGCTCCCAAATGAACCGGAGTCATTTGATTTAGAAACATGGTTTGGTACTGAACTTTCGATTTACTAGGTGATTGGTCAGCAATTATACCAAGTATAAATCGTGTTCCATCTTTTTTCATTTGAATCATTGAGCGAAAAGATGTTTTCATTGGAAAGTTATACGATCCCCATTTAGATCTTAATTTAAGCATAAAGTCATCGTAGGGTTTACTTTTCAGTGGGTGGTAAATGGCACTACCATGTAGCTTAACAAATAAATTGATTGAAGGAACCCATTCCCATGTGCCGTAGTGCGCCATAATAGCATATACATCTTTACCTTCATCGTAATATTTATCGAGCAATTCGCCATTTTTTATACTTACTCTTTGTCGCATTTGCTTTTCATTCATCCCATAGAGTTTGAATGTTTCAAAAAATACGTCGCAAAAATTGCGATAAAATTTATGTGCGATTTTATCAATTTCTTCTTCAGATTTTTCCGGGAAAGAATTGCGAAGATTTTTATAAACCAGTTTCTTTCTATATCCAATAATCAGAATGATATAATAAAAAATATCAGATAAAATATATAAAAACCAGAAAGGTAAGAACCCTAAAAGCTTAATAAAAAACAAACCAATATGTGTACCTATATTATTCATTAATTTAAATTGATTTTTTTAATTTGTTAGGAGTAACTCCCATCTTAATTCAAATGTTGCATAGTATACAACATATATTACAAAATTATCAGGTTGTTTAATTATTCATTCATTAGTTTGGTAACAACATCCTTAAATTCACCAAACATTAATGAATTACCAGAGATAATACCTCGTCCGTAGATATAATCATCACCACCTTTTAGATCGCAGTTTTTTCCACCAGCTTGTTGAACAATAAAAGCACCGGCAGCAACATCATAAGGTTTTAAATCATACTCATAAAATCCATCAAATCTTCCGCATGCAACATATGCTAAATCAGTTGCTGCAGAGCCTAATCTTCTTAAACCATGAGAATTCCTCATGAAATAATCCATGGTTTTATTGAATCCTTCAATCTTACTGAAGTTCGAATAAGGAAATCCTGTTGCAATAAGACTGTCGCTAATTGTTGCTGCACCAGATGTTGTAATTTCTGTTCCGTTTAAATAAGCCGGAGCGCCTTGCCAACTATAAAAGCACTCGTTTAAACCCAACTCGTAAACAACACCAAGAATGATTTCTTTTTTGTATTCTAGCGCAATACTAATGGCAAAAGGTGATAATCCATGAATAAAATTAGTTGTGCCATCTATTGGGTCAACAATCCAATTGTATTCTTCTCCCACTTTTTCAGAAGTACCTTCTTCTGCAACAAATCCAGCTTCCGGCAGCATTTCAGACAACCCTTTCACCAATCGGACTTCGCTACCCTTGTCAATGTGAGTAACAAAATCGTTTTTTCCTTTGGTCTCTATTCTCTTGTTTTTCGATGATTCGTCAAGAATATATTTACCTGTATTTTTAGCTAAATCAATTACTGATTGGCAAAGGGTTGAAAGATCCATATTATTTATAGTTTAATTCTAGTCTATTATACTTGCATCAAATACAAACTCATCAGCTATAAATGCGTTTAGTTTTACCTGATGTATTTGGTTTTTTAATTCTTCACGATAAGGAACTCTTACTTTTAAGTAATTTTCGGTATAACCATTCATAAAGCCATTATTGTTACTCCCTTCGAACAGAACCTTACCTTCAGTTTCTTCAAATTTTGAATAAAAGAATCTTGTTTTTTTATCGGATACTTCATGTAAGATCTGACTTCGTGTTTTTCGATCATTTACGGGAACAATATGTTCTATTGTTAAGGCTTTAGTATTAGGTCGTTCAGAATATGTAAATACATGTAGTTGCGAAATATCCTGATCCTTAATAAAATTCATTGCATCGTTAAAGTGCTCTTCTGTTTCACCACGTACACCCACTATTACATCAACACCAATAAATGCATGTGGCATTAATGATTTGATCGTTGATATCCTGTCTGCAAAAAGTTCACGGTTGTACTTTCTTTTCATTAAAGCCAGTACTTTGTTTGAACCTGATTGAAGCGGTATATGAAAGTGAGGCATTATTTTATTTGATTTTGCAACAAATTCAATAATCTCATTAGTCAACAAATTAGGCTCAATACTTGATATCCTGAATCTTTTTACGCCTTCAACTTTTTCAAGCTCTTGTATTAATTCAAAAAAAGTTTCGTTTGTACTTTTTCCAAAATCACCAATGTTAACGCCTGTCAGGATGATTTCCTGAGCGCCTTCATCAGCAGCTTTTTTTGCTAACTCAACCGTTGTTTTAACATCTGCATTTCTGCTCTTTCCTCTGGCTAAAGGAATGGTACAATACGAACAATAATAGTCGCAGCCATCCTGCACTTTTAAAAAAGTACGTGTTCTGTCGCCTATTGAATATGAAGGAAAAAACTCCTTATTCGTTGTTATTTTTCCAGCATGTATTTCTCCGGAAGCTTTCTTTTGTAGATCTCCGAGGTAATCGGACATTTTAAATTTTTCATTTGATCCTAAAACCAAATCAACGCCTGGCATTTCTGATATGGTTTGAGGTTTAAGTTGAGCAAAGCAACCTGTAACCACAACAAATGCATTGGGGTTTTGCTTTATCGCCTTTTTAATAGCCTGACGACATTTTTTATCTGCAATTTCTGTAACAGAACAAGTGTTAATTACATAAACATCTGCAAATTCATCGTATTTAACCTTAATAAATCCTTCACTAATCAACGACCTTGCAATAGTAGATGTTTCACTAAAATTTAATTTACACCCCAGTGTATGAAAGGCCACCTTCTTCTCTAAAAACAATGATTTATCGATCATTTCTCCTCTAATAAATTTTAAAATAAATGTCGGGGTAATTCGTCTTGTTTGTTTGTCTTGCAAAAAGCGCTCAAAGATAGTTAAAAGTGTTTAACACTAAAAAGAAAAGGGTTGAAATGCCTTATTCCAACCCTCAATTTAAGATTATTTAAATGGTTCTATAGTAAATCACTTGCTAGTTCAGCCAAATAGCTTCGTTCTCCTTTAACCAGATTTACATGTGCAAAAACATCTTGTCCTTTCATTTTTTCTGTTAGATAAGCCAATCCGTTGGATGTTTTATCTAAATAAGGTGAGTCAATTTGTTCTATATCACCTGTGAAAATAATTTTTGTTCCGTCACCAGCTCTTGTTATGATGGTTTTTACTTCGTGCGGAGTCAGGTTTTGGGCTTCATCAACAATAAAATAAACATCAGATAAACTACGACCTCTAATATAAGCCAAAGGTGTTATAATAAGCATGCCGTCTCTTTGCATCTCATCAATTAAAATGTTTTCGCGACTTTTATTTCCATGGCTACCTTTGATAACCGTTAAATTATCAAATAAAGGTTGCATATATGGACCTATCTTATCGTTGACATCGCCAGGTAAAAATCCTAAATCACGGTTTGATAAAGGAACAATAGGACGTGCCAATAAAATTTGCTTGAAACTTTTATTCTGCTGAAGAGCGGCTGCAAGTGCCAACAGCGTTTTTCCTGTACCAGCCTTCCCTGTTAAAGAAACCAGTTTAATTTCAGGATTGGTTAATGCATCCAGTGAAAAAGTTTGTTCAGCATTGCGAGGTTCAATACCAAAGCAACTGTGTTTTTCAACTCTTACAATCATTTCCTGAAAAGGATCATATTTAGCCAATACACTTTGGTTTGAGTTACGTAAAACAAAGTATTGATTAGCCGGCATATCTTGTATTGGAAAATCATTTTTAGCAATACCATCCGAATTGTAGAGTGTATCTATCGTTTTAGCATCAAATTCTTCATGAATACGAACCCCTTTTTCAAGAACGTCAATATTTTTTACTTTGTCAGTTTCATAATCTTCACTATTTAAACCTAAGGATTTGGCTTTCATTCTTAAGTTGATGTCCTTAGTAACTAGAGTGACAATCCTTGTTTTAAATTCTTCTTTAACATGAAGAGCGATGGCAAGTATGCGATGATCCGGAGATTTTTCAAAAAATGAATCCTGCATTGTTTGAGTAAAAGGTTTACCTGTGGCCACAAATAATTTACCTTGTTTATCACCCAGAGAAACCCCTTCTTTAAACAATTGTTCTCCGGAAATATTGTTTAGGTCACGAACAAATTCTCGGGCCTGATAATTTATCTGGTCATTACCTTTTTTAAATTTATCCAACTCTTCGAGTACAACAATTGGTAAAATCACATCGTTATTTTCGAAGTTGTATATACATTTGTGATCGTGTAAAATCACGTTTGTATCTAATATAAAGATCTTACGTTTTTTAGGCATACTCAGAGGTTTTTAGTTCAACATTCTTAAAGTTATTTATTTTTAAATAAAAATCTTAGTGTTTGACTAATATTATGTAAAAATTAAAGTTACCGAAATATGACATATCAAGAGGTTTTGGAGTTTATGTTTTCACAACTTCCAATGTATCAGCGAGCAGGGAAAGTTGCTTATAAAGCAAACCTGGATAATACTCTAAAACTTGATGCGTATTTTAACTATCCGCATCAAAAATTTAAAACAATTCATGTAGCAGGAACCAATGGCAAAGGATCTGTTTCTCATAGTTTAGCTTCAGTGTTACAAATGGCAGGTTATAATGTAGGATTGTATACTTCGCCTCACCTGAAAGATTTTAGAGAACGGATTAAAATAAATGGAAAGTGCATTGCAGAGCAAGATGTGATTGATTTTATATCTGAAAATCAAAAGATGATAGAAGATGTAAAACCATCTTTTTTTGAGATGACGGTTGCGATGGCCTTTGATTTTTTTGCTCAAAGTAAAGTTGATGTTGCGGTAATAGAAGTTGGGTTAGGAGGAAGATTGGATTCTACAAATATTATACAGCCAGAATGTTCTGTTATAACAAATATTGGGTTAGATCATACTGCATTATTAGGAAACACAATTGATTTAATTGCCAAAGAAAAAGCAGGTGTTATCAAAACTGAAGTTCCTGTTGTAATAGGTGAACATAATAGTGTTACCAAACCTATTTTTGAAACTGTTGCTTTTGATAATAATGCACCAATTTATTTTGCTTCGGAAGAATACGATATTCCTGTGGCAATGAGAAGTGTAGATAATAAACAAATCTTTCAGGTTTATAAAGGGGAGGAGTGTATTTATGAAAATCTGCAGTTGGATTTACTGGGGATATATCAGAAAAAGAATTTGAAAACCATTCTTAAAACAATTGAAGTGTTAAAAGTTAAGAACTTTTCAATTGCTACAGAAGATATTTTTAGTGGACTTAAAAATGTAGTTGAAAATACTGGCCTTTTAGGCCGATGGCAAATTTTAGGGGCAAATCCGGCAGTAATTTGTGATACAGGACATAATGAGGATGGAGTTAGAGATATTGTAGAACAATTAAATAATACGGCATACCAAAAATTACATATTATTTGGGGTATGGTTAATGATAAGGATATTAACTCTGTATTACAACTGCTGCCTAAACATGCGCAATATTATTTTGTGAAGCCTAATATTCCAAGAGGACTTGAGGCTACTGAATTAAAAAAAGCAGCTGAAAAATATGGATTATCGGGAAAAGAATATTCAGATATATCTGAAGCAATAAAAAAATCAAAAAAAAATGCATCATCTAATGATTTGATATTCATAGGGGGAAGCACCTTTGTGGTAGCGGATGTAGTATAATTTTTTGAAAAAAGTTTTGCAAATACAAAAAAGACCTATACATTTGCATCGCTTTTGAAAACAGAAGTAACACTAACAAAGGTTAGCAGTTAAGTTTTCGTAAAGAGTGATGATGTCGGGCGGTTAGCTCAGTTGGTTCAGAGCACTTGGTTTACACCCAAGGGGTCGGGGGTTCGACTCCCTCACCGCCCACTTTAAAGGAACACCGATATATATCGGGCGATTAGCTCAGTTGGTTCAGAGCACTTGGTTTACACCCAAGGGGTCGGGGGTTCGACTCCCTCATCGCCCACTTTAAAGGAAGACCAAATATATATCGGGCGATTAGCTCAGTTGGTTCAGAGCACTTGGTTTACACCCAAGGGGTCGGGGGTTCGACTCCCTCATCGCCCACTCAGCCTTACAAAACGATGTGAGGCTTTTTTATTGAAGAATGCGAAAGTAGCTCAGTTGGTAGAGCACGACCTTGCCAAGGTCGGGGTCGCGGGTTCGAGCCCCGTCTTTCGCTCCAAGGATGCTCGAGTGGTGGAATTGGTAGACACGCAAGACTTAAAATCTTGTGTCCATTAGGACGTGCGGGTTCAAGTCCCGCCTCGAGTACCAAGTAAAAGGTCTCTTCTTGAAAAAGGAGAGACCTTTTTTTATTTTAAGAAATATTTCGGGTTTAGACCTAAGATTTCCATAAACCATAGGGAAAAACTTCCATAAAAATGAAAACCCTCGGGCTGTAAACCTGAAACCATTGTTGAAGAATACAGTCAGAATTTTTATAGGACTGAAAGTCCGAAGTCAGTTAGCATAGTCTGTAAGGGCTATGTGTAATGTGATATGTAAAAAAATAATTGAAATAGAGTTTAAATCACCTCCCCCTCGTTCCTCGGGTACTCATTAGTATAGTTAGTAAGGATAATTCGTATATTTTTATTTATAATAAAACCACCAAGGCCCCAAGACTCAAAGATCCTAAATTTGGTGTAAGATTGCATCTTGTACCTTAGTCAATAATAAATAACTAAATGGTTCGTTAACCACTCTGTGTCTTAGCGTCTTCTTTGTTGAAATTAAATAGTTTATGTTATGCAGCTAATCTTTGTATAACACTTATCGGGCTGAAAGTCCGATATCTACAAGCATAGTCTATAAGGGCTATGTCTGTGTGGTATTCCAATAATTATAAGAGAGATTTTTATACCCAAAGAGTTTATTTCTGAAATATAAATAACGGCCTGAAAGGTCAAATCATTTCAGCCCAATGCAAGCGAAGTGGCGCATTGGGTAATATACCATAGAATCATAGCGCCCTGAATGGGCAACTAAAAACTGAGCTGTCCGTACAGGACGCCGATATACATAATGAATAATATTACCCCAGACGATGCCTGGGGCTGAACTGAATTGGGCCTTTAGCCCGTAAATTTATTTACAGGAGTAAGATATGTTGTAACCGATGACTATTTTTATTACAAATGTATTTCACCTGAAATATGGATTAAGAGCGATGGCCTGTTCAATTGGCCCGGGCCGGTGATAGAGAGACGCAGATGAATGCGGGTGATTTTGGGATGTGCGAAAGAAAAGATTCGTCAAGGATGTGGGTAGAAGGATAAATTGAACTAGCGTTTTTGGTTCTTTTTGGGCGATGCAAAAAGAATAAACCTATATATCATTACCTTTTTCCTCAAGCCGTTGGACTCTGAAAGACCGATATCTATTAGTATAATTATTATGGGCTATGTGATATGCGATATGTTTGATGTAAAAAATAATAGGAATAAAGTTTACAACCACCTCCCCCTCGTTCCTCGGGTACTCATTAGTATAGTTAGTAAGGATTATTCGTATATTTTTTTTATAATAAAACCACCAAGGCCCCAAGACTCAAAGATCCTAAATTTGGTGTAAGATTGCATCTTGTACCTTAGTCAATAATAAATAACTAAATGGTTCGTTAACCACTCTGTGTCTTAGCGTCTTCTTTGTTGAAATTAAATAGTTTATGTTATGCAGCTAATCTTTGTATAACACTTATCGGGCTGAAAGTCCGATATCTACAAGCATAGTCTATAAGGGCTATGTCTGTGTGGTATTCCAATAATTATAAGAGAGATTTTTATACCCAAAGAGTTTATTTCTGAAATATAAATAACGGCCTGAAAGGTCAAATCATTTCAGCCCAATGCAAGCGAAGTGGCGCATTGGGTAATATACCATAGAATCATAGCGCCCTGAATGGGCAACTAAAAACTGAGCTGTCCTTACAGGACGCCGATATACATGATGAATAATATTACCCCAGACGATGCCTGGGGCTGAACAGAGTTAGGCTGTATGCCTGAAACCATTGTTGAAGATTAATATCAGAATTTTCATAGGACTGAAAGTCCGATATCCATTAGCATAGTCTGTAAGGGCTATGCAGCAAGACCTATGCAGCTTGTACCATAAAAAAAGGTCGTTCCTGTTAAAGAACGACCTTAATAAAATCAATTTGATGTGTTATTCCGGAATAATCACTGATCCTGCATATTCAGAATTACTCACATTCATATTTTTACCTACCGATGTAGCCGCAATATAGCAATGAACTTCTGTTCCCGGAGGAGCATCAGGCAAACCAACATCCCCCGATAGATCTTTACGACGGTATTTCTTCAAGGTGTATCTAGGAGGATAGCCGTAAGCTATGGTTACCAACATAATATTATCTTCACTACGCTCTTTGGATAAAGTATCTTCTTCAATATCATCTTCATTTCCCGTATCTGGTAGCCAATTAAACAATACCCTGTTTTCATTGAGCTGAATAGTTATACTATTTGGAACAGGCAAACAACCTTTTGCGAGTTTCAGGTTTCTGAAGTTGATACCAAAATCAGGATATTCACCGGTAATGGCATAGTACATCATTTCAGACATAGCAGCATTTTTAGGTGTTTTTTTATCATCTAGTTTTCTAAAACCCACTTGAATAATGGGGTATAAAGGTTGAATGAAATTAGTAACAAATAAAAATTTTGCTCTTTGTTTAATTTGGTTTACCGAGGCTTTTCTGTTGCCAGTGTTGGGTTTTGCTTTCATATAACTAATACCTTTCCAGGTACTGCCTACTAAATTACCAACTTTTCCGTGGAAGCTTCCAAATGCTCCGTTTTCATATTTTCCCATGACGATTTATTTTTTGTGGTTTTTAACTTTGAATATGTTTTTCACTTTATTACCCTTTTCTTTGGGTGCAGTAATTTCCTTGTTTTTGGAGTCTGATTTTTCAACTTTATGGCGTTGCATCCATTTGGAAATTACAGTTGTAAGTACTCCTGCTAGCAGGGTGATCGCAGATCTGATAATTAGTGTTTGTGGATCTGCATCCTGGGCTGATAATAATTGAGCATCTGCTGCTTCCATTATTCCTAAAGTACCCAGTGAACCGATGGTGAAATTTTTAAGTTCATGCATCTTTCTTTTTTTTGTAAGCCCTGTAATCATTGATCAGATAATAACAGAGCCCGGGTTAAACATGGTATCGGCCGATGATTAAGGAGGTGGGAGTCTGGAGTTAGAAGTTTGGAGTAAGATTATTGAGATATTTACTATTCTACTTTCATCTTGTTCCTTTATCCTTTATCCTTTTTTCCTTTTTCCTTATCGTTAGTACTAAAGTATATTGAAATGTGATTTGAAAAAATAACAGTAATTTTACTGTTACTTTTTAAGTTTGTAAGTAGTTGATAATTAATAGATAACATTTTGAGGTGATGGAATTTACATTTCGTTTTGACCCCCATAATGCCCCATAATTCCATTTTTAGCCCAAAATGGTGGTTTTGGATTCCACTTTTGATCAAAAATGCCTGTTTTGGATTCCGATTTTGGCCATTTTAGCACTTTTGGATACTTTTCTTCGCACTTCTTCGCATGGTCTTCGCAACTTGTTCGCATTTCTTCGCACCGTCTTCGCACTTTCTTTGCCGTTGCTACGCCCTTTGTTCGGAACGCGTTCGCAATTCTCCACATGCGCTACACAGCCTCTACACAACTTTATTGCCCTAAGGATGCGAAGAGCATGCATAAAACGTGCAATGAAATGGTGACGAATGGCAGGCTTGTATCGAAGCTGTATCATTGCTGTATAAAAACAGGTACAAACATAAAGTATTGATTATAGTGCTACGATAGGCATCAAAACAAATACGAGTAATTTGTAGTTGGCTTTGCAACTTACCACAATTGCCTTGTAATTAATATTATACAGGAAATATTGTGTTTTTCAATAGTAATGTATTTGCGTTTTAATAAACGTTTAAGACGTTTATAAACGTTTATTAAACGGCTACGCAAATAAAATTAATTGATATTTGCCATGTTAAAAGGCTTTTACAATTAGGAAATGATCTATAAGAATGAATTTATTCGTCACGATACAGGTTTTAACTCTTATAGTTTAACTCAAAACAATAAAATATTACTGTTTTTACAATTTATTTATCCGTTATATCATATAATTTCCCTAAAATATTGACTACTTTAGCATTTTAGTAACTGAAATACAAAGGCGAAATATCAAACAGTCTATGACGGATACTGCAACGTTATCGGCAACCTTGGCAAAACGAACTAAATGCTGTTGATGATTGTTAAAATATTTTGGAAATATTATAACTAAAAAGAATGTTCCATGGAAAATAAATTTGTAGACTATTTTTCAAGAATATCTCCGCTGTCAGAAGAGGAGTCCGATGCCATAGCTCAAAGCATGCAAACAAAGAAATTCAAGAAAGGTGATTTCCTGATAAAAGAAGGACAATTTTCAACCAAAACCTATTTTATCCTGGAAGGCTGTGTTAGGGAGTACATCCTGACAGATGGTGAGGAGAAAACGACCAATTTCTTTACCGAAGAGCAATGGGCCATTTCATTAAACAGCTTTACCCTGCAAAATGCTGCGAAGCATAATTGGATTTGTGTAGAAGATACCATGGTTGTTGAAGGAGACGAGCAGCAAGGTCAGGCATTATTCAAGCGCTTTCCCAGGTTTGAAACCATATCACGAACCATCATGGAAGCTGCCTTTGCAGAACAAAAAGACGTTTTGGCTTCTTATTACACAGACTCACCTGAGCAACGTTACCTGAAACTTATGGAATCAAGGCCCAGCTTATTACAGCGTATACCCCAATATTATCTTGCAAGTTATATTGGGGTAAAACCGGAATCTTTAAGTCGTATTCGAAAACGTATTGCTTCTGATAATAACTAGTTTGGTCTTAGTTCAGACTCTTTAAATCCTTTTATGATCAACCAAATACTTAGTGAAATCTCGAATAATCCACCAGGGATGGCTAGTTGAACACCAATATTAGAATCGAATAGTTCTGAGATTGTACCGGCAATAAATACCATGTAACCCAGAAAACCCCAAATTGATAGTCCTTTGGGAACAAGCTTTGAAATGTATAATAAATAGCAAAACATCAAGCCACCAAAGCCCCATATGGTCATTCCTATCTGGTAGGCGTAAAAGTTTGCTTTAGTCAATAGCGTCCCTATTGTTTCAAAATGTTTTAAATCGGCAGTATTAGCGTCAACATACATAGAACCAAGGGGAACATATAATAACAGGAAAATGGATCCAACAATAGCAATTACAGTAGCAGTAATCCCAGCGCTTAGATAACCATAGCTCAAAACTTTATTATAAGGTTTCAGTATGGGTACCATTAGCACAGGCAAACCAATATTTACAACGGTATGAACCAATGCCATAAGGATAACACCTATTATTAAGTGAGTTTTATTTGCTTGTATATTACTAAGCGAATCTGCAACATTAGTAACCGAACCAGTTAGACCGGTACCTAAACCATAGGATATAAAAGCGAGCAGGAAAAAGATTCCAAAAGTGCGGGCTATTGTTTTTTGTGCTTTCATAATTTTTTAAATTTTTAGTTTATTATTATGGAAGTAAAATTATCAAGGGTTCATTTCAATTTCATTGACCTGGGTTAAGAAGTGAAAATAGATTGAATGAGAAGTTTTTGGTACAGCTATCAGATGGAATAGAGGGCGTTTTAAAGCTTTTGTAAATTGTTATGAGCTTTTTTGCTTTTTCAGAATTTTAACAATTCTATTGTTTATGATTTCTGACAAGTTCCAGTTGTACAGTTTAGAGTCAGTTGTACTATAAAACTCAACAATAACAGCATCAATATCTTTGTAGTATTTTGCAAAACTCTGGTATCCCGGAACCCAGCCGCCGTGTTCATATTTATAAAGGGAAGCATAAATATCCTGTTCTCCTGGGTCAAACAAGAATCCATCATTCAATGCCCGCAGGAAAGTGCCCACGTCTTCAGCTGTGGCTAACATGCCATGTTCGTCGGTCTTTAAATCTAAGGGATGTCCTACATGGTAGCCACTCATTACATCATCCATATTCACTTCATTGAGCGAACTGAAAGTGTTGTTAAGACCAAGTGGTTTTAGAATTTCTTCCTGAATAAATTGAAAGTTATCATAACCCAGTTCATCATCCATTATCTTATTAATTAAGAGATAATTCGTATTACAATATTCATAGCCTGCACCAGGTTCAAAGTTGGCCGGCTTGTCCAGAATTAATGCAAGACTTTCTTCATAGGTTTCAGTTGGAGCAGCCCAGAAATTCGGAGCATCTGTAAAATTGGGGATTCCGCTTCTATGCTGAATCATCAACTTTAAGGTAATTTTCTCAGCATGTTCGATTCTTCCCTTAAGTTCCGGTAAATAATCAGCAATTGTTTTATCTAGCGAAAGCCGTCCGTCATCTACCAGTTTGGTAACAGCTACAGCATCATACAACTTGCTAATGCTGGCAATCTTAAATAATGCGTATGGATTAGCAGGTATCCTGGATTCCCGATCATGCCAACCGGAAGCAAAATACTGAGGTGGTTTACCAGCTTGGTCTACATAAACAATCATTCCATCAAATCCATGATCGATGGCTTCATCTACTTGTTCCTGAATTGTATCAGGCAGCGGAAGTATCCATGCTTTTACCAATAGCCACGGAACAAAATAAAGTGAAATTAGGGTTCCAACCAGCAGTAAAATGCGCACTGTCCATTTGGCTTTTTTGTTTTTCATCATCTTTTTTCCTCAAAAGTTTTAATTACTTCCATAATAGTATTCAGTGCCCTGTCATCCCCGGTAAAGTAATCTATTGATGATAGACTGACAGGAATATGCGGAGCAATCCACTTGCGATTGTCTTCTGCTTTTGAATCCTGATGGAATTGTGTGGAAACCAAACCCATTAATCCGGAATATGGTAATTGAAACCATCCTGCCTCTCCAATATGGTTGGGCTTTGACCCACTTGGTTCGCCTACAAGAATCGGATCTACGTTTTTAACGATTTCCGTTAATAAGTTATGTCCTGCAGAAAAGGTTTCTCGTCCTATCATTACAAAAATTTCTCCTGTTGGATTTAAAATTTCAAAACTGTTGATCATTTTTAGTAATGGGGGTAGTAAAGAACCGTCACCTCCGTGGTTATGTCTTAAATCTAAAATCAAATATTGAGTTTTACCTGGTGTAATTTGATTTCGTACTTCGATACTAAAATCCTCAAGAGACTGATTTTCCTTATTTGTAACGGTGTTAAATTGAATATAGATGATGTTATCATCCTCCAATATTTTATACCAATAGGGATCGTCTATTTCTGATAAAAACAAAGGTTGTGTTCCCTTTTTTAGTTGAGGCATTTTTGGGAAACCAGAGAAGTTCCAGCTAACAGGATTCATGGTAACTTCCTGAGACGCCCCTTCGGAATCACTTAAAGTGATTGATACCTGATGCACGTTTTTTATAATTCCTAAGCCTTCAAGCACGTCTGGTAATGCTAAATAGTACGGGCCTAACCAGAGCGTTTGCATATCGTTATCCCTGGGGTTAACTGCATTTGTTTTTTGTAATGCCTCTTGAATGGGTGTTCCTTCGATATATTCTACTTTATAACCAATCCATTGTTGAAAGTCTTCTTCTGCGTCAACAATAAATACTCCATCATTAAACTTATATAATTGAATCGGAAGTCGTTTCAATGAGCCATTTATCGGTGATGTTGGAATAATTAAATTATGACCATTGCCCAGGCTTCCGAAAACCTTCATAAGTTCAACAACAATTTGCTGATCTGTTAATGAGTCTATTCTCGATTTTAGGCTCAATATCAAATTCTCAAACGAAGTATCATGTACTAAATAGGATGGATTATAATGCAATTCAAGCATTCGTTTTTTTAAATAGTCTATATCACAATGCCAAGCTTGCTCTCTGGTTAGATCTTCTTCATCACAATAGCCAAACAGCTTAAGGAAATCGTTATCCTTGTTAAAAGCTTCAAATGCAGGATCACCTTTCAAAAAAGGCTTTTCATCATAGCGAGAAGAAACCCCTTTTTGAATCCATATCATAGAATTTTCCTTATCGCCATCTAAGGCATATGCCTTTGCAATCTTTATCATGATGTCATTTGATGGAGCTGAACCTGATGGTATGTTACTTAGAATGGTTCCTCCACAAGCCAAGGTTTTTTTCAAGGCTGTAATAGACTTTTGATATTGTTCTGTTTGATAGTATGAAAGCCCAAGAAGATAAAATAAATCGCCATCATTTTGATATTGCAAGGTAAGGTTCTCCAATAATGGAATGACCTCATTCCATTTTTCAAGCTTTGCTAAACCAATAGCTTTATTCCTATTGTTAAAGTAATCAATTGGGTTGTTCACTTTATTCTTTGTGGATTGAGCGAAAGTCTTTGTGGATAAGCTAACCGTTAAAATGATAATGCCAACAAAGACTATTGGGTAAGTTTTTATTTTGAACATTTTTATATCTTTTTAATTCTAGTTAAACATAATATATGTATAAGCGGATATTTTACGTCCATAAGTATATCCATATTCCTTAAATTTTTTCCTTGATAGCTTTTCGCCAAAAGTAAATACCAAAAAAACCAGTAACAATGGCAAACATAATTCCATTTTCGCCTAGCCAATGTTCGGTTCCTTCGTTGCTAATTGTTAATCCAGGCAGTATTTTTTGAATATACACATTACTAACTGCGTGAAAAATTACTGCCGGCCATAGACTTTTAGACTTAAAAGTGTAGTAGGTCATTATAAATGACATAGAAATTATCACTATAAAGAATGTGATAAATTCCAATAATATATTATTACTATAATAAACAAGTAACGGCCAATGCCAGGAAGCCCATATAAATCCACTAAAAACCGAAACACCTGTAAAGGGTAGCACCTTTCTTAATTCAAAGATAAAAAAGCCTCTCCATCCAATCTCTTCTCCTAATGTTGTTGCTGCTGCTCTTATTACTTCAATAGTTCCTAACAGCATTACAGCTATAATTATTATCGATGTTGGGTTTAATGTACCTATTCCCATCAAACCAAGATCTTTTGCCCACGTTGTAATTGCTTCTTCATTCGCTAATTTCCCTAAACCGAATATCCAGATGAGTAGATAGGTAATTATACCGTATAAGGCGGGAACTAAATAAGATAGTCGGATATATTTCCAATTCCCCCAATTCCAATTTAGCGACGAAATTTTACGTCCTTTTATTTTTAAAGTAATAATTGCAGCTATCGCAGGACACCACATAATAGCCCCAACATATATACGTGACGGATATAAATTTACAATGGCATAATGCAGCGGTGATGTGATCACAAAAGTGAGTGCAAGAAATAGAAAGATTGTTTTCCAGGCTTCTTTACGTTCAGATAAGTTTTCAAGTATCATGTTTTAATAATTTGTTTCTTTAAAAGCTTCCTTAAGCAAAATTGTTTATAATGTATTTCAATTTTATTGACTTGGGTTAAGAAGTAAAAATGGATCGAATTGAATTTTTTAAAGGCTATCTACAAATTCACGAAATGTGGCTATGAATAAATCTTGTTCCTCCATGTATCCTTCATGGGCACTATTTTCAAGAATCACCATTTCCTTATCTGTAAAATCTGGTCCACCAATACTATTGTAGGCATCATATCCCATTTCAATGGTGTTTACGCCATCGTGCCTTCCCCAAATCACGATAGACGGGATTTTTATTCTTTCCATATCCTTACTAAGGTTGAGCTCGAGAATATTAAATCGTTCAGCGAGGTATTGACCATTAAAAAATGTAGCGAGTGAAAGGTAGGAATTCATGGTTCCCAAAGCCCCAACTTCAGGCCCTTCAACCTCCTGATCAGGATCTAAACGATATGCATTTGTGTTTGACAGGTAAGCATCGTATTTAAAGTAATTATCCACATCCGTCATGTCAGGAACTGTAGCACACCAGTCACGGGCTTCTGTCCAGTATTTTACATCAATTTCATTGTCAATTTGTTGTTGCGCATAGTTTTTAACAAATACAACTGATTTGGGTAATCCCTCAACCAGGTTGTGTCCACTATTCATACAAATAAAGCCATCGACCTTTTCCTGATAACTGGCAGTACTTAAATAGGCACTACCCAAGGCTCCCCCCCAACTTATGCCGTAGAAAATAATTCGAGGATTATTATATCGTAACTTAATTGTTTCGATCACGAGGTCCAGGTCATCTACAAATTGTTGAACCGTAAACGTACTTTGGTCCGGGTTGCCCATAGAAAGGCCTGATCCTCTTTGGTCCCAATAGGCGAAAGCATAGTCCTTTTCCAGTTCCTTTGATACCGGCATAAAAGAAGGAAGTGAGGCATTTCCGCCCGGGCCTCCATGAAGAAAAAGAATGAAAGTTCCGGATGCTATATTTCCTTTTACATAAACAGGCATTACAGCACCTTCATTTCTTACAAAAAAGTGATCACCTTGATACAAATCCTCTAATTCACAAGAGATAAGAACCATTATCAGGATAATTGATGTACTTAAATATTGATTTTTCATTGTTGTTTGAATTTATAGGTCATACCAACATTCATTGCAATATGCGGAAGAAAAATGTGGTTAAATGATGATTGTAAATAAACTTCAGGACCTAAGTGAACGGTCCAACACTGTTTCCCTTTTCGGGTGCTGTCCCATCCAAATAGTAATGACACATTGGGCATAAAATGAGCCTGTCCCTGGTTGCTTGCTTTTTCAACGCCACCATCCGTAGCTCTTTGGTAAATAGTCCCGGCAGCAAATGAGTGCATGTATCCTATGCCCGCATTTATATCTGCAAAAACAGGCCCCGCAGCTAATCTTGTCCCAATGGTTGATTTTAAAAATAAGGATGTGTTATTCCAACGATGCCAGTATCCACCCAGGTCATTGTCCCAATGAACAGTCAGGCGATTGCTTTTTGTTAATGTATAATCGACACCTAATGTCAGACCCGGATGCAGAACTAATTCACCGAAATAATTTAGTTTCAAAGCAACGCTTTCATGGTGTATAAAACGAGTGATTATACTTTGATTATCCGAAAATGGAGTACATTCCTGAGAATAGACCCTATTCGTTAAAAACCAAAAGAAAATTATTTGGATGGTGATATTTAATATTTTCATTAGGTATATCTTAAATTAATTAACATTTTATGGCTAGTATTTTAGATTCAAGTTATTTGTGGCATCGTTCAATTTCAGTGACTTTGGAAAAGAAATGATATGTCATGTAGTAATGGCGAGCTATACAGTAATGACTACATTTCCTTTTTTATGTCCCGTTTCAACATACTGATGTGCCTCAGCCATTTTTTCCAAAGGATAAACACGATCAATTACCGGTTTAATCTTCTCTTGTTCTGCCAAAGATTTTAAGTTCATAAAAGCTTCTTTGGGGGTTAAGGGAGTTCCATGGTCGATAGAAATATATTTACCATTTGGAGCAAGTGCTTTTTTACTCATCTCTTTCAGTGCCGACGATTTTGAATTTCCAACGGTATCAATCACGTAATCGTAGGTTTCTAATAGACTCACTGCGTTATTATCAGTATAATCGATTTGTTGATCGCTACCAAGCGATTTCACCATCTCAAAGTTTTTACTGCTACACACACTTGTAACCTTGGCTCCGACATTTTTTGCAAGCTGTATTGCCATTGTCCCTATACTTCCTGAAGCTCCATATATAAGCACTTTATCTCCCTTTTTCAGGTTTACTTTTTTTAATAAATGTGTTGCAAGTAAACCACCATAAGGTATTGCTGCCGCTTCTTCGAAACTGGTATTTATTGGTTTTAATGCAAGATTCCAGTCTTCCGGAAGGCATATATATTCGGCATAAGAACCAAAATGACGCTTTGTAGGCGAAACAGATCCGTAGGCGAAAACTTCATCCCCGATATTAAATTTTGTAACATCCTTCCCTTTACTTTCTATGGTACCTGACGACACCATTCCCAGTATAGGATTTCTTGGCTTTCCAAAACCGAATATAAGTTGCAAGATGAATCTTGGAATTAGGGGTTCGTTCAGTTTACGAATAAGAACATCGCTTGTTGTTACCGAAGTAGCGTGTATTTTAATAAGTACTTCATTAGCTTTTGGCGATGGTTTTTCAACTTCGTTTAACACTAAGTTTTCCGATGTACCGTACTTTAAACATTCAATTGCTTTCATAATTTTAATTGTTAATTATGGAAACAAAATTATCTATGGAGCAGTTAAATTTCATTGACTTGGGTTAAGAAGTGACTTGGTTAATTGTAAAAAAGACAGAAAAAGAATGATTAATGAGATGGCAGCCGATAACAGCCAATATAAGTAAGCTGGGGGATAGTGGTTTGCGAAAAATTTGTACATTTAATCAAAATAATAATGGGCTGAAAGGTAGGTGGCACAGAAAACCCAGCCTCCTCATATTGGCAACCCGTTACCAACCATATAAAAACGAGTACAAACTATGAACGATATCTTTTTTGACAGCTTTTTTTTCGATAAAATATTTCCGATTCTATTATCTGTAGGGATGATTCTTTGGGTTTATTGCATTTGGTTTTTAAACAAATATGACAAGAATACAAATCGACTAATAATGCTCTTAGTTTTAAATATTTATTATGTTCCATTTTATTTGTTCAGAATTAAAAGGATTAGAAAAGAAAATAGAATAAAAGCCATAAGTGAAGAAATGTATGATTCGGATTTCATTGAAATGTCTCGTAATAGCATTATTGAGACTATTGGATTGTGGACTTCAAAAGAAATTCAACTTGAACATCAAGAATCCGAAAGCAATTTGAATCAGTTACAGGGATTAATTCAACAATGGGAGGATTTTTATCGAATTGACGAAAAAATAATAGGCGAAGCATTTAGCGACTCAGAAAAAGAATTACTTAAGACATTTGACAATTCGATTACGATTTGCATTGAGAAATTTAGGGATGAATTTCCAAAATTAGATGAATTTCAAAATACAAATGATTGGAAAGTCTTAAACCAATTAGCGATTGAAATTAAAAAGGAGATTAAATAGAAATACGGTTGGTAACAATGTATAAAAATAATAGCCGAGTTTGTAGTAATTTCAAGGGTTGTAGCCCGCTTCAACTTTGTAACGGTTTGATAAGTTTGAAGCCCGCAATCGCCTACATTGCATATACTGTACGTTGCCGTTAATTTAAAAACTAGATGTTTAAGAATATTTAAATCATATCATTTTTGCTATTTTGTTTAAGCTGTAAGGACCATAAGACAACGAATTCGGGGGCTGATTCAGATCAGAAACAGCAAATCTACACAGAGACAATAAAATCTGATTTATTGATAATCACAGAACCTGAAATTGAACCTGAACCTGAGAAAGTAAAAGAAAGTATTCCTGATGGAGAATTTGACAAGTACTTTTTATCCATTAAAGACTCTATTGTCAGTCTTTGTTGTTTAGAATCTCTTTACAACCCTTTGGGATACATAACAAAAAACGATATTTCCAGACTTTTACCAGATTATGAAATAATAACCAAGACAGAAGATAATTTACGAAAAACCATTTTCACTAAAGGTAATAATTCAGTATGCCTTGTTAGGTGGCAATCAGAATATTCTAATGATTATGAGATTGGTTTAGGAAAAGGGCAACTAACAGACTCTAAAATCCGACTCACAAAAGGAATAAAAATTGGAATGGCTAAAAAAGACTTTATAAATTACTTTTTTCAATTTTCAGACTCAACAATAAATAAAATAAACAGAATATCAGCTTGCGAGGATCCTCGTGGAGAAACTTTTACGCAATATCTGTTTACTAATGATACTCTTTCCATTATAAAATTTGGTGAATGGGAAGAATAAAAAACTAACGACAACACGCTGGAAATAAAGCATGGCGCGCCTTGCTCGTCCTGACGCCTTTGTCTACCGTCTTAGTCCCCCTATCGGGTGACACGACACCACGACTAACGCGCCACGACTTCATCCAGCAAACGTTGGGGTTAATTAGAGTTACAGCTCGATAAAATTAATATATGGGTAATATTTTTCGACAAAATTTAAGAGACAGTATTGAAGCATGTGTTAAAAAAGCAACGAATGCATCTTTGGTTGAGCATAGTGGACTTGCTGGAGAAATTAGAGAATTATTAATATCAAATATTCTTAATGATATACTGCCACAAGGCTTTAAAATAGGTACAGGTAAAGTTTCAGATTCATCGGGCAATTTAAGTAGTCAATGTGATATAATAATCTACAATAATGCTGTTTTTCCACCAGTTTTATTCAGTGAAAAAAAAGGAATATTTCCGATAGAAAGTGTAGCATATATAATTGAAGTCAAAACGACTTTAAATGCAACAGAGCTTAAGACGACTCAGAAAAAGTATGACAAAATAAAGAAAGAATTAACTTGTGATCTTCCATATGTTCTTTTTGCTTTTAACTCAGACCTTTCTAATCGAGACGCAGACTGGAAAAGAATAAAAAAGCACATTGAAAAACATGACCGTGATTCAATAAATATTTTTTGTATAGTGGATAGATTGTATGCATTTCTTTCCAATGGGAAGTGGGAAGCGTATCCAACTGACTCTGACTTTAGCGAGACAATTAGCTTGATTATTGGAATCTTAAATACATTAATGAATTGGAATCAAAAAAGATATGTCACTGTTCCAGGGGAATATTTTGGGAAGAAATAACTAACCCCAACACTTAGAATATAATTAATCACGAACTGCCCCCAAAAGTCCTATCAAACCATCAGAGTGATTCATTATATTTGTTGTTGAACGGAACCGGGATAAGCGAGCCCATTGTATGGGGATTGATATGAAATGGGTCCTTGATTTATGCTTGGTAAGCATAAAACTCTAGAGTTAAAACAGAAAGTTTGGGTATAAAAATCATTAAAATAAAGAGTTAAAACCACCTCAATGTATAAATTGACAGTTGTTTTAAACATGGTATATAGTTTCTTCCTAGTTTAAACCTGTCTATGAAAATTCGCACAGATTTTATAATCGGTTTGTATTTGTTAAATTAGGTATTTTCAATTGGAAGTAATAATCCATTGTTTAGTGCATAAAGAACAGCGAAGCAGAAGGCCTCGCTGTTGAAAATATTAAATTTAAACCAACACTTCTTTTTCATTAACATCGTAAAATCTTTACTATGCGTTAGAAAATCTATTAATCTTGCTTTATTGTGTTTTAAATGTTTGTTACGATGTTGTTATATATAATCCGGGTTAAGAGAATGTTTTTTTAATGTTTGTGATTCGTTGTTTGCAAAGTCCATCGTTTTTTTATTTAATTCCTGTATGGCATCGTTCACTTCATCAATTGCACCAGAAACTTTCATATAAAGTTTTGAAGCCTGAGTAAATTTAGAAGTTGATTGACTTAGCTTTTTCTCAGTATGGGTAAAATATTGCTTTATTTCATTGGTGTTATCTTTAATTTTCACCGTTTCTTTTGTGGTGTTTTCAGCTAGTTTTAATACTTCATTGGCAACAACGTTAAAGCCTAATCCGGCCTTTCCTGCTCGTGTTGCTTCTATAGAGGCATTTATGGCAAGCATATTGGTTCTGTCAGAAACTTTATGAATGGTGTTGGCAATTTTTTCAAACTTTTCAATGAGTTTTGTTTGTTGTGCTATAGTGGTTTCTAATTCGTTAAACTCAGCTCTGAGGTCTTTGAATATATCCAACATCTGACTTATTGAAGAGAATTTTTTATGTAATTCGATAATTGTATTGCTTACTGATTTAGAAAGATTGATAATAACAGAACTCTTGTAATAATGACAATTTTCCTTACTGTTTAAACCGTTAAATATAGCAGTGCTCATATCGTCGCAATTACCATAACCACATGCAGAACAATTGTAAATATCCTCATCCGAAAATTTATTCATCGTATTAAAAACTTCCCATTTTTCTTTTTCATCAGGAATGATAATATGATTGTTTGAACTTTTGTTTTTATAATTTCTGGTATATAAACCTTCTTTCCAGTATTCGTCAATGGTCTTTTTTAGTGTTTTTTGTCCTTTTGTAGAATTGTATTTTTCTAGTGTTTCTTTTTTTCTGGTTTCAATCAGGTGCTCTACCTCTTCAAGATTTAAATGATTGGTAATGGTGCCGGGACCGCTATTACATCCCTGTTCGCAATTTAAGCAATCGATTAAAAGTGGAGCAATTCCGTTTATAATGTTTTTATACAGACTGTCGAGATATGGATATACTAAATTCTGACCTTCTATTTTTCTTGTTTTGTCAGCTATTTCCGGAACTTCTCTTTCTGCAGTTTTTAATAAACCACCTGGTGAGGAAAATAAAACAGCCCTTTCTGCAGGGGGATTGTCAAAGTCTGTAGCAGGAAATTGATCCAATGCAATTCTATGTTCTTTAAAAAGGTTGTTAAATGTTTTAAATGTTACATTAAATATATTTTTACCAGTGTCTTCAAATTCTCTGATTTTGGCAAGGCATGGAGAAACAACCAATACATGATGCTTCTTATATTTAGGATAGAATTCTTTCACCATTTTTATGGTATGAAGCATCGGACTATCAGCCGGTGCTAAATGAGGTATTAATTCGGGCCGGTATATCTCTATGTACGAAACTATCGCTGGACAAGGTTGTGCTATAATGGTTTTTTGCTCTTTTTTTAAAGCCTCGATATATGATTTAACAGTTAACTCAGCACCAAAACTAACATCAAAAACAGCGTCAATACCAATGTGTTTTAACCATCCGTTAAATGACTTGTAGCTTTCCGGAAAACTAGCAGCAATAGCAGGAGCAACTATTGCAATAAACGAATTACCCTCGTCAAGAGATTTTATAAAGCTATCCATATCATCCAAAGGTTTTCGGGCGTTATGTTTACAGGCTTCAATACATTTACCACAACCAATGCATAAATCCGTATTTACTGACATGTGATTTCCTTTATCAACATTGCAAAATTTAACCGGACAAGCTGTAATACAGGCATGGCAGTTTACACAATTCTTTTCATCAACAAATATGATCTTTCGTAAAGGGGTAGTTGTAGAATTTTTCATGTTAGGGAGTATGATATTTAATGTTTATGTAGTTAAAGGGTTAATTTTCATTAAGATAATAAAAATATTTATAGGTGTGTTAAGTGTTTTTATTGTTTTAGATTAAATTCATTATGCATATTGGAAAAAATGTAATAGAATATTAAAAAGAATAATTCAAATTTTATTAAATTTCGACATCTTAAACAGGGGAAATTACTCACATAAATATGACTGGGATAAATACTGTATTGATAGATGATGAGCAGGATGCGCTTGATTCGTTAGAGATTCTTTTGGGCGATTATGAACAAGTTAATGTCATAAAAAAAACAACTGATCCAATTGATATTTTTCCATTACTTCAAACTTCGAAAATTGACCTGGTTTTTTTAGATATTCAAATGCCAACAATTAATGGTCTTGATTTAATGCAAAAAATAAAGGCATGCAACCCTGGTTTGGCTGTTGTATTTGTTAGTGCCCATGCCAATTTTGTATCCGATGCCATTAAGCTAAATACATTTAGTTATTTACTAAAGCCTGTAAATAGAGAAGAATTAAGACAAACAATAGAAAAGGTACAGCAATATTTGAGTAGCTTAAAAATAGCTCCACCCAATAAAGTTTTAATTAATTCAAAAAATGAAACTATTTTCATCAATCCTTCAGAAGTAGTATTTTTTAAGGCCGATGGTAATTACACGTGTATATGTTTAAGTGATGGAACTGAATATATGGCTTCATATAATATGGGGGCAGTTATAGAGAAATTCCCTAAAGATATTTTTGTAAGGATTAATCGATCATTAATGGTAAATAAGGATCATATTGTTTCAATAAACAGGAAGCAAAAAAAGTGTATAATCAATTGTGGGAATAAACAAATAGAAGTGGATGTATCAACTGTTTTTTTGAGAGAGGTTAATACGATCTTTCAATCATGAAAAATATTTTTTACAAGATTTCCAAGATCAATATTTTAGCTATTGTTTCCAGCCCCTGGCTACTTTCGTTACTTCCTGCTGCGGTTATTATATTTCTTTTGCCGGAGATGTTTACGCCTTATCATTTAATGTTGAAAAAAGCCGAAGATATTACTTTGAACAAAAGGCTTACGTTTTATCAAGATCTTGATCAAAATGGAATTAAAGAGAAAATTGATGTGTTGGATTACCGGGGTAAATTTGGATGTTGTTTTATTTGGGAGAATAATAATTCAGTAAAACATCAGTATAATTTTTACGGAAAAATACCAGAGCAGGAAAATCTTACCATGCCGGTATTCTGCGATATAAATAAAGACGGAAATCAGGAAGTTTTTGTTTTTACCCAAAAGCAAGATTCATTGTTTATAAACGCGGTTGATTTTTCTTTGAAGCGCGTTATTTTAAATGGAAGGTTTGTTTCGAGAATAGGAATGGTTCCAGAGGTAAAAGATTTTGTATTACGGCCCATCATAAATCATGATTATAATGAAGATGGTATTCCCGAAATTTATTTTTTACTCAATGGTTGTTATTCCCTTTACCCCCGAAAAGTGATGGCGTATGATTATGCCAATGATACTATCATTTCAACAATTAATACAGGAAGCCAACATTTTGTTACACCTGTAGAACTGCCCAATCAGGATTTACTTTTTATAAGTACAACTCCGGCAACGAATAATTGTCCTGCCGATTTCATGTATGCTTATCCGGATACTTGTGCCCATATTTTTACGTTTAATGATAAATTAAAACTGTTATGTGAGCCAATTGCTTTTAAAGGAAGCGGGTGTGTTGTTAGAGGTCCAATAGTTTTTAACAAACAATTGCAATACCTTGTATTTAATGAAAATAATAGGAATGAAAATTATATTGTTTCAACAAACCTAAGTGGTGAAGTTGTTGATAAAAAGATTATTGGAGAAGAGGTTTATAGAGGTGAGCTCGTAAGTATAGTGTATAAAGATGAACAACACTTTTTGTTGCGTAATAATGGTGATGATTTGTTTTATGTTTATGAGTATAATCCTCGTTTAAAAGAGTTTCAGCAAACGGATTTTACGGAGAAGTTACCCAATTCCACAATGGTTTCATTTTTATTAAATGAAGGAAAAGAAGCTTATTTATCAGATGATTATCGTTCAAACAAAACCAATTTATTTATTGAGGACCTGAGTTATAAACTATCGTTTGATTGTGATTTATATTTTAACTCATATAATTTATATGCTCAAAGTAAAAAGATAGAGCGAGGTGAGATATTACAGGTTACAGATCGACATTTTTTGTATACTTATTTAATTACATCAAATCGTTATTATCCTGTGCGGTTTTTATTTTGGTTTATTACTTACTTGATATGTACTGGGTTTATATTTATGATATTGCAGCTATATAAACGTCAGATAAATAAAAGAAATAAGCTACTTCAGGAAATCGTTTCGTTACAGCTTAAACTGGTAACCGCTCAGTTAGATCCTCATTTTGCCTTTAATGCATTAAATTTAGTATCAGCAAAAATACTTAAAGGTGATAGATACGAAGCTTATGATTTAATGAGCTGTTTTTCAAATATGATGCGTTCAGCTATGTCATTTTCTGAAGTGGTTAGCTGGAGTTTAGAAAAAGAAATGCGGTTTGTGAATGACTACCTGAAGTTAATGAAAGTGAGGTTTAAGGATTTGTTTGATTACACGATTGAGTATGATAAAGCAATAGACTTAAATAATGTTTATATTTCAAGGTTATTAGTACAAAATAGTGTTGAAAACAGCATAAAACATGGGTTTAAAAATATTTCATATAGGGGTATGGTTCGTATTTCTATAATTCAAAAGCTGGATGCTATTATTGTAACTGTTACGGATAATGGAATAGGAAGGCAAAAGGCCATGCAAAATGAAGAGGCAAACAATAAGCGTAGTGGTAATGGTATAAAATGGACTCGTAAGCAAGTTGAAATTTATAACAAACTGTTTAAAACACATATCAATTTTATAATTGAGGATTGTCTACCCTCCGGAACTCAAATAATCATTTCTATTCCTAATAAGAAATAGGTGGATTCTAAAATACCATCACTTTTATTTATTGTTTTATTTTGAATATACGCCGCTTTATTAAACAATCTTGTTACCTAATTTAATAAAACTACAACATCTTTTAAACACTATAAATAGCCATTAATTTTGACTTCTTGAACTATAGGTTCGAGCAGGACTCTTATTATTTAAATGAACTATTTTATGGTGTCAAATTTTACAAGAAAACTGTATTTAATTGTATTGTTACAATTATTAGCTATTAATATTTTAGTTAAAGCAGAAACATTAACAGCAGTATCTTATAATGGGGGTACTGGAACAGAAGCAGATCCGTTCCAAATTAATACCCTGGCACAACTCAGGCTATTATCTGAATCGCCAGATGACTGGGATGCCTATTTTATTCAAACGGCAGATATAGATGCATCAGATACACAAACCTGGAATGTTGGTGATCATGATAATGATGTAACAACGGCAGATGAAGCAATGGGTTTTTCTCCAATTGGGGGTCGTTCACTTGTGCCTGCCAGACAGGGGGTAAGTTTTAATGGAAATTATAATGGAAATGGATTTTTAATTTCAGGTCTTTACATAAACAGACCAATAGAGAATTATGTCGGATTATTTGGTTATGTTTTAGGCAATAATTATCGAGAAATTCAAAATATTGCACTCAAAAATGCAAATATATTAGGACATAGTTATGTTGGTACTGTTGCTGGAGTTTGTGCATATACGACAGTTAAAAACTGTTATGCAACAGGAATAATAACAGGAGGGCGATTAACCGGTGGAATGGTGGGATCGCTTGGATATGCGAGTAATTGTTATGTCGATGTACAAATTATATGTGATGATATATACCAAGGAGGTATAGCATACCCTTATTTTACTAGTACTAATATTAAAAGTTGTTATTATAATAAAGATACTTATACTCAACTCAATAGTGATGGTGCAGGTATAGGTTTATCTACACAAGAAATGGGTGTTCTGAGTTTTTATACTAATTGGAATATTATTACTGATCCTTCTTTAATTCAAGGAGCAGCTCCTGTTTTAGATAATAACGGCGATAGTCCAATATGGAAAATAAATCCGGCATTTACATATTCGGTTACATTTATTGTTAAAGATATTAATAATGTTCCTATTTCAGGTGCTATGGTTCAATGTAATGGTGAAATATTGACAGATGAGAATGGAGAAGCAGAAGTAAGTTTTATACCCAACACTTCAAGTTCATATATAATTGTATCTAATGGTATGAAGCGTGAAAAGGGGGATGTTAGTGTTGAATCTGCAAATGTTGTTAAAGAGGTAGTACTGTATAATGCTTATGACGGTGGGAATGGGACAGAAGATGATCCTTTTCGAATAGCAACACTTGAGCAACTAAGAAATCTATCAGAAAATACACAAGATTGGAAGTCCTTCTTTATACAAACAGATAATATTGACGCAACAGATACGAAAACATGGAATATTGGAGATCATGATGATGATGAATCCACGGAGGATGTTCCCATGGGCTTTTCACCTATTGGTGATGGGGTTGCAATAAATTCAAGACAGGGTGTTAGTTTTAGTGGTAATTATAATGGAAATGGATATTTTGTCTCAAATCTTTATATTAATAGACCAGAGGAACGTTATGTTGGTTTTTTTGGTGAAATAGATAATAGTAATGCTAGTCAAATTAAATATCTTGCAATAGTAGATGCTAATATTGAGGGATTCTATTACGTTGGTGTTTTAGCAGGTTATAGTTACGCTAATATTAGCAATTGTTACACATCAGGTCTTGTTAAAGGAAGTGGATTTGTCGGTGGATTTGTCGGATACTTTAGCAATGTAAATAATTGCTATGCCCAGACAGAAGTTATGTGTGGTAGTTTATCTAAGGGGGGAATAGGTGTACCCATTTATGATCCTTCCGGAGTCAATTCTTGTTTTTATAATAAAGATATCTATAAGGATTCTAATTATAATGGATTTGGGAAAGGTCTGTCAGAAAAAGAAATGGGCGCTCTAGTTTATTATAATAATTGGAATGTTTTAATCGATGCAAGCTTAAAACAAGGAGATGCTCCAATATTGTCAAATAATGGAGATGCTCCAGTATGGAGAATGAATCCTGCGTTAACACATAATATTACTTTTATTGTTAGGGATAAAGAGAATAATCCAATAGAAGGAGCCCGGATTGAATGTATTAATGAACTTGTAACAAATGAAAATGGGGAAGCACAGATTGAGTTGTTACCTAATAGTACTAATTTGTATAGTATTTCTGCATATGGCAAGAGTGATTTAGAGGGTGAGATTAATATAGAATCTTCAAATATAGTTATGGAAATTAAAATGGAAGATGCATATGATGGAGGTGATGGTTCAGAGGTAAATCCTTTTAAAATAGCTAATCTTACTCAATTGCGCAGCTTATCAGAAAATACACAAGATTGGAATGCATTTTTTATCCAGACTGCAGATATTGATGCCTCAGATACTCAAAACTGGAATGTGGGGGATCATGATAATAATGATGCTACATTTGATGTAGCTATGGGATTTTCTCCAATAGGAAGGTCATCGAATCCTTTTAATGGTAGTTATAATGGGAATGGATATTCAATTACAAATCTCTATATAAATAGAGTTAATGGTAATTTCATCGGTCTATTTGGATATGTGGATGGTAATAGTTCGAAGTATATAAAACAACTTGCAGTTTTAAATGCAGAAATAAATGGTGAATATTATGTTGGTGTAATTGCAGGATTAATTCGAAGTACATCAATAAATAATTGTTATACTTCGGGTATTATAAGTGGAGGGGGATATAGTGGAGGCCTTGTTGGTTCTTGTAAGTATGCCAATAATTGTTATGCATCAACAAAAGTTATAAGTAGCTCAGCAAATAAAGGAGGTTTAGGCTGTGAAGGTTATTATGGTACATCAATAAATAACTGCTACTATAATAGTGACATATATACAGATTCCAATGAAAATGGTTATGGCACAGGATTGTCTAATGAAGAGATGAGGGATCAGAGTAGTTTTGATACCTGGGATTTTGTTGACGAAAGTACCAATGGAGATGAGGATATTTGGGCTATTTGTTCTGAGTATAATAATGGTTATCCATATTTTGCAAGAGGACGTATCACACCTGAGATATCATTTACTTCTTTTTCTGTGGAATATAATGGATCATCCAGAACGATTAACGATAGCCCTTATTTTACAATGTTACCATTTAGTAATGTGTCAAATGAACCATCACAAACATTAAAAGCAGCTTCAGCAATTGGTGATTTAAAGGTCTTTTATCGATTGGCTAATCAGGAAACAGAACAGGAATGGAGTAGTGTGGGGCCTGTTAATGCAGATGTGTACGATGTAAAACTATATGTAGAACCTTATAGTGCCTTTTTAGCTAATGTATTAATTGTAGAAGGAGGAATGACCATTACCAAGGCAGATGCTGTTATTGCTTTTGGTGCATTGGAAGATAAGTCATATGGAGATGAGTCCTTTGAATTAACAGGTACAGTAACCGGAGATGCAACCATTGCCTATGCTTCAAGTAATACAGATGTAGCTACAGTGAGTGGTAATATAGTTAGCATTGTTGGTATTGGTAGCACTACTATCACAGCCAGTGCAGCAGCAACATCAAATGTAAATGCAGCCACAGATGTAACTCAAAATCTGACAGTAAACAAAGCGGATGCCGTAATTACCTTTAATGCATTGGAAGAAAAAACTTATGGAGATGAGTCCTTTGAATTAACAGGTTCAGTAACCGGAGATGCAACCATTGTCTATGCTTCAAGTAATACAGATGTAGCTACAGTTAGTGGTAATATAGTTAGCATTGTTGGTGTTGGTAGAATTACTATCACAGCCAGTGCTGCAGCAACATCAAATGTAAATGCCGCTACAGATGTAACTCAAAATCTGACAGTAAACAAAGCGGATGCCGTAATTACCTTTAATGCATTGGAAGAAAAAACTTATGGAGATGAGTCCTTTGAATTAACAGGTTCAGTAACCGGAGATGCCTCATTAAACTATGCTTCAAGTAATACAGATGTAGCTACAGTTAGTGGTAATGTAGTAACCATTGTTGGAGCAGGAAGTACTACTATTACAGCAAGTGCAATAGAAACAACAAACTATAATGAAGCTAATAATGTAGAGCAAGGGTTAACAGTAAGTAAAGCAGCAGGGAATATTACATGGAGTATTGCGGGTAGTACTATTGCTAAGGCAGCCAATGAAGAAAGTTTTATGTTAGAGGAAGCAATTACGAATACAGGTACTAGCATCAAATATACATCAGATAATCCATCTGTGGCAACAGTAGATTTAACAACAGGTGAAGTAAGTTTGGTAAGTGTTGGTACTGCGATAATTACAGCTACGGCCAATGAAACAAATAATTATAATCAAGCAAGTACTACTGTAACTATTGAAGTCAGTACTTCTACTTCAGTTGGGGAAAATAAAGAATCGAGTTTTGTAATTTATCCAAACCCAGCCTCCAAAGAAGTAAGGATTGATGGAGTTGACAATAATACTATTGAAGTTTATTCAATAACAGGCAGTAAAGTATTGAGTGTTCATAACACTTCAATCATAGATGTATCTAATCTGCCTAAAGGAGCATATATAGTTAAAGTGGGGACGTATATGAAAAGGTTAATTGTTAAATAGTAACAGTTAATTTGATATCGGGAAAGCCATAAACAATTCGTTTATGGCTTTTCTTTTTTTATGATTTTTGAACCTATATTGATAAAATAGAACTATAAGAAATGCATTCTGTTTTTATATTTGCAGATTAATAGCGTAGATATGATTTATATTTTGCTAAAAATATACAGATGCAGATAGAAAATATACCCGAAATATATCAGCAGGGAAATAGTCAGAATAAAGACTTGTTTATTTATGATTATAAAATGACCGAAGATGTTGTAAAAAGTAAAGTTCAGCTGAGTATGAATATGTTTAGCTTTTTGCAAGTGGGGAAAAAGCAAGTTCATTTTGCTGATGCATCGGCAATGGTGAGTAAAGATCAGTCGTTATTAATTCGTAAGGGAAACTGGTTATGGACTGAATTGCTGGATAATGATGATATTTATTTTTGTAAACTTTTTTTCTTTTCGGAACAAATTCTTCTGGATTACATAAAAAAATACGATTTAAAAGAACCAGATGTAAAAGAGGAAACATCTTTTTTTATTATAGAAAATGATGAATACATAACCTCCTTTTTGAGCACATTATCCAGTATTAGTCAAATCCCTGATAAATTTGCATCTCAAATGTTGAGTATAAAATTTGAAGAGATTACAACCTACTTATTAACCAAATATGGTTCTGATTTTGAGAGGTATTTGTACTCCTTAATTTCAAAAGAAATATCTCCTTTTAAAAAAACGGTGGAAAGTAATGCCTATTCAAATCTTAAACTTGAGGAGTTTGCATTTTTATGTAATATGAGCCTGTCTTCTTTTAAAAGACGGTTTTTAAAGGAATTTGGTGAGTCGCCAGGTAAGTGGCTACAAGATAAACGCCTACAAAGAGCTCATGAGTTATTGCTTGAGGGAGATTTAACAGCCTCGGATATATATATGGATTTTGGGTATGGCAACCTATCTAATTTTAGTGCAGCCTTCAAAAATAAATTTGGAATAAACCCTACTGAACTTCAAAAGAATTAAGGAATAATTAGTTGTGTTTTTTAATGAAGTTTAATATTCTACGCCGATAGTTCGTTGATTATTGGTGTAGATCTTTGTTTAATGGACCTTGCGTTATTGTTGATTTAGTCTTTAATCAATTAAATTCCTTCAATATTTCATAATAGTGACTCTTTTAATCAGGGTACCCTTGTCTTTCTTTCAAAACTATAATTAAATCATAAATATTGTTCAGCGATATATGTTGGGAGATATAAGTTTTTATCATCCGTAATGTTTAATTATTATTTGTAAATATTAAACAAATATCTGATTTTACTGTTTCTAAATTGTTGAAGTTTTTCTTTGGGATGATATTCGTATAAAATCTTTATATTTAATAGAGATTAAAATGCTATAAACTAACAACAAAGTGATGTAATATCTTTAAGCGATAAAGGTAAAGTTAATGATTAGTAATTGTTCAATCATAAGTCTATGAATAAAATAACCATTTTAGGATCAGGATTTTCTTCTTTAACAACTGCGTGTATTTTAGCTAATGAAGGTTACGATGTTACTGTTTTTGAGAAAAATGATGGTCCGGGTGGGAGAGCTAGTCAATTAATTATTGATGGGTTTAAATTTGATATGGGACCTACCTGGTATTGGATGCCAGAAGTATTTGATGATTTTTTTAAGAAGTTAGGAAAAGATAGAAGCAAGTATTATCAAATTAAGAGATTAGATCCAGCATATGAAGTTTATTTTGGTAAAGATGACTCTGTTAAAATCAATGCAGATTTAAATGAGTTATTCAAAACATTTAGCAAAATAGAAACAGGAAGTGATTTATTTCTCAAAAAATTTCTGAAAAAGTCGGCCTATAATTATCAGATTGCTCTGCAAAAGGTAATCAGAAAACCAGGAAAAAGTCCTCTAGAACTTATAATGCCCGAAACAGTCTTCAATGTGTTTGAGTTTGTTTCGACTATCAGAACTCATATACATAAAAATATCAAGGATCGCAGACTCAGACAAATTCTTGAGTTTCCTGTTTTGTTTTTAGGGGCTAAGCCCGATCAAACTCCGGCTTTTTATAAGTTGATGAATCATGCCGATTTGAATTTAGGAACCTGGTATGTTACCGGTGGAATGTATACTGTAATTGAATCGTTTGTTAAGGTGGCTAAGGAATTGGGAGTGAGGTTTATGTTTAATGCTCCTGTTAGTAAAATAATTTGTGATAAAGATAAAGTTAAAGCTATAGTTGTTAATAATGAAGTTATTACTACTGATTTTGTAATTTCCGGAGCTGATTATCACCATACCGAGCAGCTTTTACCTGTTTCTTTTCGAAACTATTCTGCTAATTATTGGGAAAAAAGAACCTTTGCACCATCTGCCTTATTGTTTTATGTGGGGTTTAATAAGAAACTCGAAAATATAGCTCATCATTCTTTATTTTTCGATACCAGTTTTGATGAACATGCAGCTTCTATTTATGACACTTCCACTTTACCGGAAACGCCACTTTTTTATGCCAGTTTTCCAAGTGTTACCGATGATACTATTGCTCCACATGATGAAGATTGTGGTATTTTCTTAATTCCATTAGCACCAGGAATTAATATAGAAGAAAAAACGAAGGAAAAGTATTTTGAACAAATCATCTCTCGCTTGGAGCTTATGTCAAAACAAAAGGTAAAAGAGCATGTAAAATTTGTTCGAAATTTTTCGGGAGTTGATTTTATTCAAAGATATAATGCTTGTAAAGGAAATGCATATGGATTGGCAAATACGTTGAGGCAAACTGCTTTTTTAAAACCCAGGATGCACAACCGTAAACTAGGAAACTTATTGTACGCAGGGCAATTAACAATACCAGGACCAGGTGTACCTCCTGCTATTATTTCAGGAGAAATTGCAGCATCTCAGGCAATTGAAAAACTTAAAAACTAAGCCTATGATTGATATCTTTCACAAAACATCTTTTAAAACGAGCCAAATTATCACGAATGCATATAGTACAAGTTTTGCCATTGGTATCAGATTAATCCATACATCAATACGAGATGCTATTTATTCCATATATGGTTTTGTGAGATATGCTGATGAGATCGTGGATACTTTTCATGAATATGATCAATCTGACTTGTTAGATGAGTTTGAAAGAGACTACTACAAAGCCTATAAGCAAGGTATTAGTCTTAATCCGGTATTGCATGCATTTCAGTTAACTGTGAAAAAATATAATATTAATGATGAATTAATTCAAGCGTTTTTACATAGTATGCGACAAGATTTGCATAAAAATAAATATCAATATATAGAAGAATTGAACGAATATATATACGGCTCTGCAGATGTAGTTGGATTAATGTGTTTAAAAATTTTTGTTGAAGGAGATACCAAAGAATACGAAAGATTAAAACCTTACGCAATGAAGCTTGGATCAGCTTTTCAGAAAGTGAATTTTCTTCGCGATATTAATAATGATGTAGAAGAGTTGGGAAGAAATTATTTTCCACAAATAGCAGATGAAGATTTGACTGATGAAACCAAGAAACAGATCATAAAGGACATTAATAATGATTTTGCAATGGCTTTGAAAGGAATAAAAGAACTTCCTCTCACATGTCGTCTTGGCGTTTATACTGCTTTTTTATACTACAAAAGATTAACACGAAAAATAGAGTTTACACAAGCCTGTCAATTAATGAAAAAGAGAATACGGGTTTCTAATTTTGTTAAGGTATTTTTATTAATGCAAGCTTTTACCTTATGCAAATTAGGAAAGGAATAGCAGTCTTTATATTTCTTTTTAATAATAGCTTTATGATGTTACACCTTAAGTAGTTAACTTCTCATTAAAGGTATATGGGCAATTAAATAAAGAATAAACACATGAAAGCAGGTGTCATTGGTAGTGGAATAGGCGGTTTGGCAACAGCCATTCGTCTTGCTAAATTAGGTTATAAGGTGAAGATTTTTGAAAAGAACTCGTATGCAGGAGGAAAATTATCAGAGATTAATACTGCATCGGGCTATCGGTTTGATACAGGGCCATCTTTACTTACCTTGCCTAATTTGATTAATGAACTTTTTGAGAATTTGCCTCAAGATGCCCCAAAAGTGCCCAAGATAATTCAATTAGATAATAATTGCAGATACTTCTTCAGGCCGAATCATTTTTTTGATTTTTTTCATAATGAGGATTGTTTAAAAAAGGAGGTAGAGCTAAAAACAAAAGAGTCTTTTGAAAATATTAAAAACAGACTTTCAATCTCAAAAGAGATGTATGAGCTCGCAGCCCCCATGTTTTTGTTTCATTCTTTGCATAAAAAAGAAACATTTTTAGCTGAAGAGCATCGAAGTTTACTTTTTAAAATGCACAAGCTCAATTTTCTGAAAACTATGCATACCGCTAATAAAAATGATTTTGCCGATGAGGATATCATAAAAATTTTTGATCGTTATGCTACTTATAATGGTTCAAACCCATATAAAGCGCCTGCCACACTTAATATGATTGCTCATTTAGAAAATAACATCGGAGCTTTTCTCCCGGAGAAAGGTATGTATCAGATTATTAAATCACTTGTTGAATTAGCCCATTATTTAGGAGTAGAGTTTTTATATGATACTACTATTGATCAAATTGTTGTTGAAGATAAAAAAGCAGTAGCTCTTAATTATAAAGATAAAACAGAACCTTTTGATGTGATTATTTCTGATGCAGATGCGAAATTTGTATCCCGTCATTTAATCAGGCATCCATTAAAAAAACGACTTGAGAAGCAGGAGAGTTCAACCTCAGCAGTTATATTTTATTGGGGAATAAAAACAAAGCGGAAAGATCTGGATGTTCATAATATTATGTTTGCAGAAGATTACAACAAGGAGTTTGATTCACTTTTTAAAGCTAAAGAATTGTATCATGATCCTACGGTTTATATTTATGTAAGCTCCAAACTAAATCCTAATGATGCTCCCGAAGGATGTGAAAATTGGTTTGTAATGGTTAATGCGCCTTCTGTTGGTGATGTGATAGATAAAGAGCGTATTACGGTAATTAAAAAACAAATCATAGATAAAATAAATCGTTTTTTACAAATGGATGTAGAACCATTGATTGATTTTGAAGAAATAGCAACTCCGGGTACTATTGAAGATATTACTAATTCCCAGGGTGGAGCATTGTATGGACCATCATCAAATTCAGTATTCTCAGCTTTTCTTCGACATCCTAACTTCATTAAAAAAATAGCGAATCTTTATTTTGTTGGGGGAAGTGTTCATCCTGGTGGAGGTATACCACTTTGTTTGGCTAGTGCACAGATTGTGGCAAATGAAATTAATGGTAAAAAAAATAATTGAGAGAAATGACATTTAACCTCGAAAAGATATACAGCGAGTATCATTTACCTGGAAATTATGTGAGGTTTTATTTAGTGGGATTTTTGTTGTTTTTTATTCCGCAAACGCGTTCTGTTTTTATTGCCATTACTGCTCCATCGTTACTATTGGTGTATATTTCTGTTTTTATCCATCATAAATATCAGGCAAAAAAGGATAGCTGGGTAGCTTTATTCATTGTGATAGCTGGCTTTTTTGTTGAAGTGGCAGGGGTACAAACCGGAACAATATTTGGATATTATACTTATCAGGAGGGGTTGGGGATAAAGTTTTTTGATACACCAATATTGATTGGGATTAATTGGTTATTTATGGTTTACGCCTCTCATTCAATTGTTTCCTTATTTTTACATAATAAGATAGTACGTGTTTTTTTGGGAGCTTTATTAATGGTACTTTATGACTTAATACTCGAGTTTGCTGCTCCTTTAATGAATATGTGGTATTTTGAGGATGGTTATCCTCCGGTTATAAATTTTATTGCATGGTACGCTCTTGGATTATTTTTTTTAGTACTAGTGGAATACTTTGGAATTAAAACAAATAATAAACCAGCTCGTGCTTTGTTTATCATTCAGTTACTGTTTTTTGCCATAATCGCTATGGTTAATTTAATCTTTAAAATATGATTAAGGCACAACATCAATATATAGCAAATTGGTTTTTTAATTACTTTACGCATTATCAATTAAAACGACATTTCAGTTGTGTTAATTATATTGGAGTTTGTCCTCAACTGACTGGTCCTGTTTTGATGTTGTCTAATCATTTTAGCTGGTGGGATGGTTTTATTCAGTTGAACATGAATAATAAATATTGGAGAAAACAATTTTTTGTGATGATGCTTGAAGAGCAGTTAAAGAGATATCCGATTTTAGCAAAAATAGGCGCTTTTTCTGTTAATAAAAACGGTAATCAAGGTATGGCTTCAGTCAGATATGCTTTAAAATTGTTGGGGAATAAAGATCATTTGTTGTTAATATTTCCGCAAGGTGAGATTCAAACTATGCATTTGAATGAATTTTCATTTGAGAAGGGAGTGAGTTATATTTTAAAGAAAATACCCGATTCTGTAAATATACTTTTTAATGTGAATCTAATAGATTATGGCAATAAAAAGAAGCCCGGTCTGTATTCTTATTTAAGAATGTTTGATGCAAGATATCTTCTCGATCTTGGCGTAGATACTATTTTTACCCAATTTTATAATCATTGTTCTGATAACCAAAAGAAGCTGATTAAGCATTCTTTATTAACAGAGAATAAATGATAGGGGTAATATTAGGTTGGGCTTTATTTGGATTTTTGATTCTGAGGTTTCTGGTTGTTTTAACTAATTATATTACAGGAAATGTATTGGAGGATAGTTTAAAAGAGAACTCAGTACCTATGGTATCTATACTTATTCCTGTACGTAATGAGGCAGAAAATTTACCTTCTTTGCTCAATAATCTATTAAAAATTGATTATCCAAATTTTGAAATTTTACTGTATGATGATCAATCTACTGATGAATCTGTCAGTATTTTGGAGTTTTATCAGGAAAAGGATGTGAAAATAAGTTTTATTCAAGGTGAGAAAAAACCAGAAGATTGGTTGGGTAAAAATCACGCATGTTATCAGTTGGCTCAAAGAGCAAAAGGAAAGTATTTTTTATTTATAGATGCAGATGTAAGGCTATCGGAAAAAGTTTTACAAAAGGCATTAGCTTACATGGATAAAACAAAATTAAGCTTACTTTCTATTTTTAGTTCTCAAAAAGTGTCTTTCCCAGGAACAGGAAGCGTTGTGCCTATCATAAACTGGATCTTATTATCGATGCTTCCACTTCGCTTAGTGCAACAGTCATCATGGACTTCTTTTTCTGCTGCAAATGGTCAGTTTATGCTTTTTGAAAGAGAGGCTTATAAAAATACAGAGCCCCATCTATTTTGTAAACAAAAGAAGGCCGAAGATATTGCAATATCAAGGTATTTTAAAGCCAATAAGTATAGTGTTAGCGTTTTGCTGGGAGGGAAAGATGTTTTGTGTGAAATGTATTCCAGTGAAAAAGAGGCTATCCAAGGTTTTACAAAAAATGTCTTTGACTTCCTAGGTGGAAGTAAGGTGGTGACTATTTTTTATGCACTTATCATTATAATTTCACCTGTTTATTTATTAATTGCACAAATGTATCATGTTTTTATAGCTTATCTATTGATATTAATTATATTAAAATTATTCATAGCTAAAATGAGTGCCCAATCTTTATTTAATAACCTTCTTTATATGCCTGTTCAGCAATTCAGGTTTGTTCAAATTATTTGTTTGGCTTTGTATAAAGAAAGTAAAAAACAGTTGTATTGGAAAGGAAGGCCAATTAGTTAAGAATTAGCCTGAATTATAAATAAGTAACAATGAATTGAGGCTTGAAATCAGATCGAATTGTGTATTTAATAGATTTGTAATTACATTTAGTATGTTTAAGTAATAGAAAAACAGTGTATTAAGGTGTAGTGTTTTGTTTTTAATTATTGATATTATATAACATTGAACTTTTTTCATAAATGAATGAGCCTTTTTAGTAACAATAACATTTGCTTGTTGCTATACTTTTGCCATTGTAAAATTTGAATAGTCAATCAACAAATTAAAAGTAAAAGTAAATGGCAAAGTTTATCGTTCCGAAAGAAATATTTCACGGATTAGGTAGTTTGGAGAATTTGAAAGAAATTAAAGGTAAAAAAGCAGTAGTTGTTATTGGTGGTAGTTCTGTAAAGAAAAACGGATCATTAGGAAACACTGTAGCTTACCTTAAAGAGGCAAATATTGAATCGGCTGTTTTCGAAGGTGTGGAAGCAGATCCTTCTATTGAAACAGTTTTACGAGGAGCTGAATTTTTTAAGCAAGAACAACCAGATGTAATCATTGGTTTAGGTGGATGTTCTGCTATTGATGCAGCAAAAGCTATGTGGGTATATTACGAATATCCTGATTCAAAACTTGAAGATTTAGCTGCACCTTTTGCTGTAAAACCATTGCGTAATAAAGCTGTTTTTGTTGCAATTCCTTCTACTAGTGGTACTGGTACTGAGGTTACAGGATTATCAGTAATTACAGATAGGGAAAAAGGAACAAAGTACCCAATTGTTTCTCATGAATTAACTCCTGATATCGCAATTATTGATGGTGATTTATGTAAATCAATGCCTAAAAACGTAACTGCAAATACTGGTTTAGATGCATTAAGTCACGGAGTAGAGGCTTATGTTTCAAATATTGCAGATAGATATAATGATGCTTTAGCTAAGGATGCCATTAGCTTAGTATTTAAAAATCTTCCTACAGTAGTTGAAAATCCAGACAATAAAGAAGTTCGTCAGGCAATGCACGATGCTTCATGTATGGCAGGTATGGCTTTTACTAATGTGTGGTTAGGTATTGTTCACTCAATGTCTCACCAAGTAGGTGGTACTTTCGGAGTTCCCCACGGTTGTGCCAATGCTATTTTAATGCCAAATGTTATCAGATATAATGCTTCAGCAACAGATAAATACAATGATCTTGCTGCTTTATTTGGTAAAGAAACAGCAGACGATTTTGCAACAGAAGTAGAAAATTTAAGAACACAGGTTGGAGTAGTTCCTTCTTTTAAAGATGCTGGTGTAGATGAAAAAGAATGGAATGATAAGTTGGATACTATGGTTGAAAATGCATTGAATGACCCATGTACTTTATTTAACCCTAAGAAACCAACTGCAGAAGAAATCAAAGCAATTTATACAGCTTGCTTTAATGGAGTAGCATACGCAGAGTAGTTTGTATATTAACCTGAGATTCTATTAAAATTATTGAAGTAGTCTCATTAAATATTTGAAAAATAAATGTTTCATATAATATAAAAATACTTGTAAAGAGCAGTGTTCTTCCTGAAGAAAATGAAGGATAGCGGGGGGTTATTTTGAATGATTTTCAGTTAGATCGCATTATTTACAGTTGTTATGAGATCAATAAAATATTTGAAATCAGGTTTTAAAGTTTATTAGATTTATTGAGGCTGTTTCTTTTACAAGAAGCAGCCTCTTTTATTTTATCAAAATTTAATTTGTTTAAATAAAAGCTCAAGCCAAATTTTAAATGTCGATATTAACCTCAGGTCGACATAAAATTTTGGAATATGAATCGCTTTGCCCTAATAAGTTAATCTACAGCATTAAATTTTTCAAGTTAACTTACAAATCCTCCAGAATTTGCCTTGTATATCAGTTTTATATGACAATCTAATTTTTTAAATTTTAATCGAACTGAGGTTATTAAATAATTTCTTATTTTGAGATCTAATCTAAATATCACTTATGAAAATACTTACATTAAATGATAAAAATACCATTCCATTAGTCGGTTTTGGAACCTATAAGGCCACGGAAAGTCAGGGGATTGCATCTGTAAAAACAGCCATTGAAAAAGGTTATCGATTAATTGATACGGCTGCAAAATATGAAAATGAAGAAGCAGTTGGTAAAGGTATAAAAGCTTCAGGTATTGATAGAGCTGAATTGTTTATTACAACAAAAGTTTGGCGCGAGGATATGGGGTACGAGCAAACCATAAGGGCTTTAGATGAATCACTTAAGAAATTGCAATTAGATTATATTGATTTATATCTGATACATTGGCCAGCTAATGAATTAAACTATAGTAATTGGCAGCAAACAAATGCTGATGTGTGGCGTGCTATGGAAGAGCTACAGGCACAGGGTAAAATAAAATCGTTGGGAGTAAGTAACTTTTGGCCTCAACATTTGGTGGAGTTATTTCAAACAGCTAAAGTTCTTCCAGCAGTAAACCAAATAGAGTTTCATCCTGGTTATTGGCAACCCGAAGTAACTAAGTTTTGTAAAGAGTATGGAATTGTTATTGAGGCATGGTCACCTTTTGCTCGGGGTAAAATTTTCGACAATCAGGTTTTAAAAGATATTGCAGTACATCATGGTAAATCAATTTCTCAAATTGCTATTCGTTGGATTATTCAACACGGTGCAGTCGCTATTCCTAAGTCAATCACGGCTGAAAGAATTGAAGAAAATATGAATGTTTTTGATTTTCAATTATCAGAAAAGGAAATGCTATTAATTGATCAGCTTCCGGAAATGGGGTTTAGTGGGGAGTTACCCAATATTTGGCCTGATCGGGTTAGTATTGATTAAACTTTTTTTTTAAAAGAGTCCCGGAGTTATATAAGTATTGATTCTCCGGGATATGACTTTTTAGTTAACAGTCATCAGTAATATTTTGATTAGATTCTTCAACCGCTTTTGCTAATAAGTTTTTTATCTCAATGATTCAAAAGAATTGGTAAAATAGCAGACTTTACTTCTGTGTTTTATTAAGCAAGTTTAATGTAATAAACCTTTCCAATAATAGATTTAGTGCTTTTTATGTAATAGGTGTTGTATCATTTTACAAAAAATAACGTATACTTGCCATTAGTCATTTTTATTTCCAATCATTCTACACCTCTTATTGTGAGTATGCATGTGTGTTCAGGCTAATACTTGTACTAATATGCTTATGCTGTTATAATGATAAACCCTTAAGTATTGTAATTAATTAATGTCTAATTCATCAGTCAGTTTAAGTGACGAAAAGCGTTATCTGTTTAATAAAAAACTAACAGAAATTACACTGTTGGCAATGAGTACGCTTGTTTTGCCATTTTTAATTTATGTTAATTTCTTTAGTAATATGCAAGATGTTTACAGTCCTTCGATTGTAAAATCCAATTTCATCCTATTGTGTATTGTGACTTTAGTTCTGATATTAATTAAGTTTATTAGTTATACCTTTAAAAGAATAATTATTCTTGGATTAATATTTTACATAGCTATAACAGGATTTATGCTAGGCAGTATAGAACTATTATCCATAACATTAATTGTTTTGAATACTTATACTATTTTAACATCGAGCTTAAAAAAGTCTATAGCTATTATGGCCTATTCAGTGCTTGTACTACTGCTGATGCCATTTTTTTTACATAACGAAATTCTAACCTTTTATTACGAGGCTGCAGCTTATCATTCAGACTATCGTATTTTGATAATAAGGATCATTGAAGTTTTAATTGGTTTAGGATTTGTGTCATCAATTATTTATGCTGTTAATCAAAATAATAAAAGCATAATTGCTCAGCTTGAAAAGGAAGTAAATGAATCAAATCTATTAAATAAAAGTTTGATACGCGAAGTTGCTGAAAGAAAAAAGGCTCAGCTAAAGGCTAATGAATATGCAGCTAATTTCATTTCGTTATATGATAATAGTTACGATGGTTTTATGATCTTGTCAAAAGACAATATTGTTAAGGATGTAAATCAATCTTTTGTAGATATTACCGGTTATGATCGCATGGAGGTGATAGGCCGGAATGGATTGTCTTTTATAGGAGAGGATTCGCAAAAAATAATTGAGCGAATGAGTGAAGGGGACCAGGAAAAAGGAATCATTAACTTAGTATTAGATGTTTTTGATAAATTTGGAAAACGACAAGTATTACTAACACAAAGGGTTGTTATTAATTTTGAAGATAGTGTTAGTTTTTTAGTGGTTTTAAAAGATGTTACAAAGCAAGCCTTAGTACAGGAGGAGTTACAAAAAAGAGAATTGTTATACCGAACCTTGTTTGAACAGATAAATGATTCAATTTTAATAGTTAATGGAATTCAAATAATTGAGTATAATAATGTTGCCAAAAGAATGTATTCAGGTATAGAAAAGAATTTACTGGATAATGTGCCATATGTTAATTTAGATGATAGAGTTATAGAATATGATGATTCGGTTGATCTTCATTTAACTATACAAGACGCTATTAATAAAAAAGTGGACACTTTTGAGTGGATTCATAAGTTACCTCATGGAAAAGATCCTATTTATACTTTAGTAAATATTCTACCATTAAAAGAGCTTGGTGCCGATTATTATATGATCGTAGAGCGAGATATTACTGACCGAAAGCGTAATCAAAACCTAGTATTAAACTCAATAATTCAAACAGAGGAAAATGAACGTAAAAGAATATCATCAGATTTGCATGATGGTATAGGTCCTATATTAACTACTATAAAATTATATACTCAAGCTCTTTTAGATGCTCCAACAGCAGAAAAGCAGAATGTTATAAAAGACAAGTTAATAAATATTGTAGAGGAAGCGGTTAGCAGTATTTCAGAAATTTCTTTTAATATTAGTCCTCATATTTTGGTGAACTATGGAATAGTTGCTGCGGTAGAGTCTTTTATTAAAAAATTTAATATTACAGAGAAGCTACAAATTGAATTTAAGCATAATAATGTAAAACGTATTGTAGAAAATAAGGAAATTACAATTTACAGATTGTTTACTGAATTGATAAATAATACATTAAAACATGCTAATGCAACCAGGATTCAATTTACAATTGAAGAAAAAGATCATTTTATTGAATTACGTTATAGTGATGACGGAAAAGGATTTAAACCAGAACTTGTCACTTCAAGCTCATTGGGAATGGGCTTAGGAAATTTAAGGAGCAGAGTTCAGGCTTTTGAAGGACAATTTGTTTTAAGAAGTACAGAGGGGGAAGGAATGGAAGTTCATATTAAAATGCCTAAAGATTAAGATGTGATGATTAATATAGCAATAGTTGATGACCATGAAATGTTTAGAGAAGGCTTAGTTTTGGTCCTAAGTCAGGTTGAAGACATAAATGTTGTAGGTGATTTTAGTTCCGGAGATTCTTTTCTGAAAGCTTTGGCTGACTTGGATATAGATATTGTTTTGATGGATATTAAAATGGAAGGATTAAATGGAATTGAGACAACTCAAAAAGCAAAAACTATAAAACCCGATTTAAAAGTAATTGCTGTTACTATGTTTGTTGAAGATTCGTATTATATTCAAATGATAAATGCCGGAGCTCATGGATTTGTGTTAAAAAAAGCGGGTAAGTATGAGTTAGCACAAGCCATACATGAAGTTAATAAAGGGGGAAATTACTTTTCGCAGGAAATTTTGCAAAAGATGGCTTTTAAGGCAATATCAGGTAAAGATGAAAAAGAAAATCAATTGTCAACCAGAGAAGTAGAGGTACTGCGATTAATATGTAAAGGATTGTCTACTAAAGAAATTTCGGAAGCTCTTTTTATCAGTCAAAAAACAGTTGAAGTTCATCGATCTAATATACTACGCAAGTCAGATCAAAAGAATATTGCACAATTGGTTATCTGGGCTATAAAAAACAACTATACTACAATATAATTACAGCATAGATATATTGTTTAAAGTTTAAATCTCAGTTTTTTACTCAAAAGCCTATTTGATTCTACATTTTATAGGTGGAGAAAACTACTCCAAATTGCTGTTTTTCACGATTATAATATTTACTAAGGGAAAACCCCTAGTACTATTAAGTACTTCACTACTTTTAATTACAGATTATTCCCATTTCACAGTCTCTTAAAAGTGAGCAATTTTGCATTGTTAAAAAATTAATAATGCACAAGGGGATAAAAATAAGCATCGTTCATGACAATAAAATCTTTCGTGAAGGATTGCGTTTTTTTATTGAGGATAATACAGATTGGAGTATTCTTCATGAAACCAGTTCAGGAGTTGAATTCTTGAAATTGCAATTAAAGGAGTTTCCTGATGTGGTTCTTATGGATATAAATATGCCGGAAAGGGAAGCTTTTTCCTTGACTTATGATTTTTTATCAAAATATACCCAGTACAATATTAAAGTAATCGGACTTACCATGTATGCTAATGATTTACACATTAAAAAATATATGGAAGCGGGTATAAGTGGGTGTTTATTAAAAAAAGATATTTATAAACACCTACAGGAAGCAGTTGAAGAAGTAATCAATGATAGGTTTTACTTCGGGAGCTGTGCCTATAATAAATGATAGAGATTAAGGGATATATAATTATAGGAATGAGGAATAGTATTAAGTTTATTGGAAGTTTAATGATGTTATTATTAGTAGTAACATCTGTAAAGGCTCAACAGGGATGGGAGCCTCAGAAACGAATAACCGGCTATATATCATCAGAAATTGATGTATTTAGTGAGTTGGAAGGATATGATAACAGTTATGGAGTGTCTTTGTCGGAGGCAGGTATATTAGCAAGTTATCAACCTAAAGAAAATCTAACATTTAAAGCAGTGTTTGTTTACCGACCTGATTTTTCATTTAATCAAATGTTGAATGAGGCAAACGTACAGTATAAATATTCAGATTTAGTGAACTTTAAAGTTGGGCGATTTTTAACCCCGCTAAGTCCAATGAATACTTATTATTATGCACCGGTAAATACAAGTGCTACCCTACCTGTGTTAATTTCAAATCATGAGTTTTTCCCTTTAAATATGGATGCTCTTTCTATTGCAGGACATACCGGATTTAATTTCAGATTAAGCTATGAAGTATTTGTAGGTGGATATAGGAATACAACATGGATGAGGACTGGTGCTGTTGGATTTTTTGGTGATGAGGTGGCTTACTATAAAAAGAAAATCAATAGTGAATATACCATTGATGAATCATTTAATAATACATCAAATGTTGCATTAGGAGGTAATGTACATTTATCTTATCAGGATTATGTAACAGTTGGTTTAAATGTTTTTAAGCCAAGAAATGAAAACATGGCAGTTTTTATTCCTGCAATAAATTTAACACGTACTCTAAAAAAAGAGATGTTAGCTTATGGTGTAGATTTTAAGTTAAGTTTAAATAATACCAGAGTTATGGGTGAAGTTTGGAACTCTGATTTTTCAATGAATGGAACTTCCGTTGATTTAAATGGTGCTTTTATTGAAATCAGTCAATGTATCAACAAATTTACACCTTATGTTCGATACGAAGATCAAACTACTAATGATATTTCTTTTAAAAGATATACTGCTGGAATGATGTTTAAACCCACTTTTGAAACGACATTCAAATTAGAGTACCTGAAGTACAATCATAAGGTTGAAGATGTAGATGGTTTGGTTCTTTCTTTAATTTATTCATTTTAAAGGATTAATGTGTTTTAAGGGAAGGTTTATTATTGAAAACAGAATTAAGATGAAGAAGTTAATAATATTAATGTTAGTTGTACTTGCAATTTGTACTGCAGAGGCAACAGCTCAATCATATAGGGTTATAGTTAATGAATCAAATACTGTAAGCTCAATTAGTCAAAAAGATTTGGCAATGGTGTTTTTAAAAAAACGTAAAAAATGGGACAATGGCACTAGCATAATGCCTGTGGATCAAAAGGTCAATGCTAAAGTCAGAGAAACATTTTCAATGGAAGTGTTTAAAAAGAAAGTAGCAGCCATACGAAGTTATTGGCAAAAAGCTATGTTTTCTGGTATGGCAGCAGGACCAGATGAAAAGAATTCGGATTTGGATGTGATTGAATATGTAAAACACAATAAAGGAGCCATAGGATATATATCAACAGCAGCACCCATAAGTGGTGTGAAAGTAATTTCTGTGGATAAATAAAGTAGGTTATACAAAAAGATATAGTGTTAAATAAATTGATTACCCAATCAACATTTTTTTAGTACTTAAGAAAAACAGAAAGAAGATCTTTAAATGAAGATTTTATTCTGTGGTAGAAAATAAGTATTGTGTTATTTAGTGGTGGATCTCATCAGTGCTTTGCAAATACGGGGGTAAAGTACAGGTTGGGGTCCACCTTTTTGTTTGGATAAGATTAAGCAGAGTCCATTGTAGTGTCATAAAACTCAATGGGCTTACTTTGTTTATACGTTTTTGTAGAAAGAACTAATTATCCCTTGATTGTCAGCTGTCCTTGTTTTAAATAGTCTTTGCTCAATTAAAATTATAGAATTCAGTTTGTTATACTGCACTAAAATGTCGTTTATTAGTAGCAGTCACCTACATGTAAGTTATTTAATATCGCAAGTTAAACTTGTAAGAAATTCAGTAGAATCTCGCTAAGTATTAGCACTATGAGTCCAAAATAATTTTAAGGAATATAATTTGATCGGTTTTAATAAAACCAAAAAATTAAATGAATAACTGAATTTTTAATTGAATTATTTGAACTTCAGTTGCCATTTTTATGTTATGACTGTACTTAATAAGGATTTAATAGTATTTTTATTTATGTCAACTCAACATTGTACAAATAGGGTTATATTGGTAAAGTATTTGTTGTATAAATCAGAAACAGTAATAAACATATGAAGAAAAAGATTTTAAAAATAGTAAAGAGAATTCTGCTTACTCTACTGTTTTTAATGTTGTTTTTGTTACTGATTCTACAGCTTCCATTTATTCAGAATACGATAAAGAACAGAGTTCTGGTTTTGGTTAACCAGCAACTGGAAACTCCTCTTTCAGTTGAAAAAATAAAGATTTCATTTTTCGATTATATTAAGGTAAAGAAAGCATTATGGGGAAGTCCCGGTCAGGATACTTTGGTTTATATTAAAGAATTATCCGTAGATGTTCACTTTATGGATTTATTAAAGAATAAAATTCATGTAGAAGAGGTGCATTTGGATGGCGTTAAAGGGAATGTGTTAAAAGGATTGGATGATGGTGTGCTGAATATTACCAAAGCAATAAAAGTAAATTCAGATACGCTTAATACGGATACAACTAAGAGTGCAGGTTCAATTAATGTGGCGTTGGATAGATTGTTACTATCTAATATTAAAATGGTTTACCATGATGAGGTAGATAGTAGTAAAATTTCCGCTAAGCTAAAGATGTTAGACATAAAGATAGATCGTATTGATATTCAAAAAAACATCTTTAATATTAGATCAATAAAGCTCGATGGATTAGGGTTAATACAAGATAATTACAAAACATATGAATCGATTAATGACAATACATTCGAGTCTGATACCACAACTTCAAAATTAGATTTTCAAATATCAATAAAGGATGCTATTGAAGTCAGCAATTTAAATCTGAATTTGAAGGATCAACTATCAAAACAGAATTTTAAATTGGAAAACACATCATTTGTTGTAAAACCAGAATGGATTCATTTATCAGAACATAATATAAAGCTAAAACAGTTTAATATAGTAAGAACGGACGTGTCTCTGCATACAGCACAATCATCTGAATTAGAGTCTGGTGAAAGTAAACCTTTTTCATTCGAAGATTTAGGATGGAACATAGAATTATTACAATTTAAGTTGAACCGAGGTTCTTTTTACTCAGGTAGTTTGGATTCTTCTAATAATCTAATAGGAGCCCCCTTGCAATTGGATAGCCTGCAATTACATATGAAGGATTTTATTTTAGATAGTAAGCACCTGGAAGTAAATATTCCAATAGTGCAGATGCGATATAATAAAAAAGTTCATATGCAGCATTTATCCGCAAGTTTATGGATAGATGAAAGGAAGGCACAAATTAAACAACTGAAATTTGAAACTGAAAAGAGTTTGGCAAGGATTGATGCGGAAGTGAATTATGATTCTTTTCAACAATTGAATGATAATTTGGAAAAAACTCAGCTAAATATTCAATTAGATACTAGATTAAATAGTTATGATATAGCTCAAATTATTCAGCAATCTCTGAAATTAAAACATGAAGTTGATTTTAATCTTAAAACAGAAATAACAGGGAGCTTGTCAAAACTTAATTTAAGAAAATTAAAAGGTAGTGTCGAAGGTGCATTTTTATTGGATGTAAAAGGTGAGTTAAGGCATTTGAATGATATAAAGAGGCTTAGTGCAAATATGCAATTGGATAAATTACAGTTGAATACATCAAAGTTAATGGCTTATTTGCCTGATTCATTAATCCCTGGTTCTGTTCATTATCCAGATAACATTTTATTAAAAGGTGTGTTTAATGGATCAAAGGAAAAATTATCATCAGATATTCAATTACAAAGTTCAGTGGGTAATCTAGATGCTTCCTTAAGCATTAATTTAGACTCTATTCCAAATACTGAATTCTATGATGCCAAATTAAATGTAGATCAGCTGAATTTGGGTTATATTTTGCAGAAAGAAGATACCTTGCAATCGCTGTCAATGACTGGTTCAATCTCCGGGTCAACAAAGGATTTTAGAAATCCGGATTTGACAATGAATCTTAATCTTTTACAATTAGGTTTATTAAAATATACCTATAAAGAAGGTTTGATAAATGGAAACTATTCGGATAAATATTTTAAAGGAAATGTTGAAATTAATGATGAAAACCTGGCTTTAAAATTTAATGGTGAACTTGATTTAGAAGATTCCATTCCATTTATAAATGCCAATCTGCATTTAAGAAAAGCCAATTTAAAAACACTTCACCTGATGAGTGACTCCAGCTCAGTAAAAGGAAATTTTAGTGTTTCCGTTGAGGGCGGAGAATGGAATAAATTAAAGGGAAATGTAGCCTTAAATCAGTTTCAATATCAAACATTGGATCAAAAGTATGCTATGGATAGTTTGAGTGTTGATTTAAAGCAAATGTCAGATTCCTCTGTTTATAATTTAGCCATACGTCGCATTTATAGTCAGGATACATTATTGCTTAGGAGCTTTGATGTTGGAGCTTTTCTTAGGGGCAATAAAGCTTTGATTAACTATGAACTAGCAGGTGAAAATAAAGATAAAGCCAAAAGTAAAAAAGTATTGGTACAAGGAGAGGGAAGATTTCAGTTGCAAAATGATACTATGATGTTAAATACCGACCTGTTATGGTATCAGAATTTACTTAAGGATCCTTTAAAATTGAATCTGGATGTTTCTCAAATAAAAACAGAAGAATATAATAAATATGGTATTAAGGCTTTGGGAGATCAGATTAATTTAAACGGTTATGCGAAATTGTTTAATGCAAATGTTTCGGATAATATAGAGGCCTCAGTTCATATCGATTCTCTTGATTTTAGTTTAATTGAACCATTAACACGTCAATACTTAAATACACTTGAAGGTCATTTATCGGGTAAGGTGAATATTGTTGGAAATAAAACTCATCCTGATATAGGTGGATATCTTCTTCTTAAAAAAACTAGGTTAAATCCTTCGGCTGTAAATACCGATTTTAATATTGAGGAAGGCAAAATTTTATTGGATAATAGTTTGATTTCTTTTAATCATCTTAAAATAACTGATAAAGATAATGATGAGGCTTATTTGGATGGAACAGTCAATTTTGCTGACATGTCAGATCCGGTTTTTGATTTAAAATTAAATGCCAATCAGTTTTTACTTTTAAATAAATCAGAAAGTTCACAGGGCAATTATTTTGGTAAGGTAGTGGCTGATTTAAATGCAAGAATTTCAGGAAATACAGAAAGTCCGGATATTGCTTTAACTACAGCATTTAATCACAAATCAGATTTAACATATATAGTTACATCTTCCGAACCTAAAGCAGCTAGTCAGGATGATGTTGTGATATTTATTAAAGACAGTACAGCAATTGCTCAACAGGATTCTATTGATCAGGATTTAATGGCTGTAAATATGAAGGGAATGAATATAGCAACCAATATTAGTGTTTCTGATCGGATGGATATTACACTGGTAATTGATCCTGCATCAAATGAGCGGTTAAATATAGTAGGGAATGGCGATTTGAGTTTAGCGATAGATCCAGCAGGCAATCAAACTTTAACCGGACAATATCGAATCAAAAAAGGATCATATACACTTCGACTTTATGATGTTATAAAAAGAGACTTTGAAATAAAAGAAGAAAGTTCATTAACCTGGTATGGAGATGTGATGAATGCAGATGCAAAAATATCAGCCATTTATAAAGTGCGAACAAATGCCTTGTCGTTAATGGGAGTAACTCAAAGTCAATTGAGTGATACAGAATATTCTACTTATAATACTTCAATAAATGTAGAGGTAGTTATGAATTTATCAGGAAATCTATTGTCGCCGGATATTGATTTTGATATTAATCTCACTGATAAAAATGTAAATACTAATATTGAATCTGCAATAAGCCAGTTAAGTAGTGATGAATCAGAATTGAATAAGCAAGTATTCTCCTTGTTAATTTTAAATCGCTTTTCAAGTAACAGAGCCTCAGCATCAACAACTGTTTCGTACGAAATAGAAAACACGGCACGACAGAGTTTGAGTAAGTTATTATCGCAACAGTTAAATCGTTTTTCTAATCAATATTTAAAAGGAGTAGATGTTTCTTTTGATATTGATTCATACAATCAGGTTGTAGAAAATCAGGTAAATACGCGCACAGATGTAAGTGTAGATGTTTCTCAAAACTTATTTAATGAGCGACTAAAGTTAACCGTTGGAGGAAATGTGGCAGTTGAAGAAAATAGACAACAAGGCAATGCCTCGTCTAGTGATTTAACCGGAGATTTTGAAGTAGAATACAAAATAAGTAAAGATGGAACTTACAGGGTTAAAGCTTTCAATAAAACTGAGTACGAAGATGAATTGAACGGAGATGTTACAAAAACAGGTCTGTCGTTTATGTTTATTAAAGATTTTACCAGATTTAGCGATTTATTCAACAATCGTAAAAAGAAAAATGAGGTTAATGATAAGAACAAATAATATATACTTCTTTTTAGGATTTGTATTACTCTTTTTGAGTGCCTGTAGTACAACAAGAAAACTTGGTGAGAATCAGTTTTTGTATAGGGGCGATAAAATTGTAATTGAAAATGCGAAAAATCTGGGAATAACACCAGATATTGATGCCTTGGATCAGTATGTGATTCCGGAACCCAACAGGAAGTTTTTAAAATTGGTTCCGCTTAAGTTATGGTTTTATAATTTGGCTGGAGATAGTGTACCTTCCAAAGGATTCCGAAACTGGATAAAGAATAAATTAGGTGAACCACCTGTAATTTATAAATCATATTATGTCGAAACATCTAAAAAAGAGATCAGTAGTGCCTTAAATAATCAGGGATTTTTTAATCATAGTATTCAGGAAGATATAAAGAAGAAGGCTAAAAAAGCTAAGGTTGCATACAAAATTAATGTTGAGGATCCGTACGTTATTGATTCTCTAATTTATCCTGAGGTTACAGATAGTTTGAGTTTGTATTTGAAAAAAGCATATACAAAGCGCCTTATTAAATCAGGACAAGTTTACAATTTGGAAGTTTTAAAGGCCGAACGTAACCGGTTGGTAGCCTATTTAAAAAATAATGGTTTTTTCTTTGCATCATCCAATTATTTGCTGTTTAGAGCAGATACATTAAATACTCAAAGTAAACATATGGAGCTTTTACTAGATGCTAAATCAGTAATGCCTCAGGATGCCAGATATCAATACAGTATTAATGAAGTTTTTGTTTATCACGATTTTATTGGTACAAAAAGCGAGCAATATGACACCATAAAACAAGGCGATTTAAAGCACATCTTTTTAAAGGAACCCATTGTTAAACCTAAAGTTATTTCAAGGTCTGTATTTTTTAAAAATGGACATTTATATAATGAAAATGATTACAGATTAACGCTTCAGAAATTGACAAATCTTAATGTATTTAAGTTTGTTAATATCAAAATAGAAAAGGATACTTCTTCAATAAATCACAATCTTTTAAATGTAAGTATTTTCTTAAATAGTGCTTTACCTAAATCACTAAGTGCTGAAGTGGAAGCAGTATCAAAATCTAATGATTATGTAGGTCCGGGTTTAACATTAAGTTATCAGGAACGAAACTTAAATCAGAGTGCAAGTTCGCTTCAGTTTAATGTGTCATCCAATTACGAAACCCAGTTAACCCGATCAAAACGTAATATTAATTCTTTTGAGATTGGTACCGATGCAGTAGTTACCATTCCAAAATTACTCATCCCATTTGTGAAAAATGATCGTTTAGGGAGTAAGAAATTCAGACCTGAAACGAGTATTACAGCAGGTTATAGTTATTCAGGAATGACGGATATATTTAATTTGCACAGTCTGGATTTATCATTTGGATATAATTGGAGAGAAACAAAATCTAAAAGTCACGAGCTGGATTTGGTTTCATTAAATTATACCCATATCAATACAAAATCAGATTGGGCTGATATATATGATTATATCGATGAGAGTCTTCAGGAACAATTTATTTTAGGATTAAAGTATACTTATACTTTCAACGATCAGCATCTAAAAAGTAAATTTATAAATACTTATTTTAGTGCATCTTCCGAATTTGCGGGGAATACATTGTCTTTAGTTCAGTCAGCATTTAATTTAGGAAAAAATTATGATAATCGCCCATCAGAAATCTTTGGCACAGCTTATTCTCAATATGCCAAATTTGATGGTGACTTACGATTGTATCACACGTTTTCGAAAAAGAGTAAGATAGTTGGTCGTTTGGCTGCCGGTGTTGCTATACCTTACGGAAATTCTGAATTTATGCCTTACAATAAGCAGTTTTATACTGGAGGTGCCAGCAGTTTAAGAGCGTTCCCATCCAGATCAGTAGGACCAGGTGCATATATTGCTCCTGAAAGTCTGCAAAATGCCATTGGACTAGAACAAGCCGGAGATATTAAATTAGAAGCAAATTTGGAATATCGTTTCGATCTGATTAGTTACTTAAAAGGAGCCATGTTTGTTGATGCCGGTAATGTTTGGTTAATGCACAAGAATGAAGAACTGGAAGGGGGCGAATTTTCGGTTTCAGATTTTACGGATCAAATAGCTGTAGGAACCGGTTTAGGAATGCGCTTGGATGCATCCTTTTTTGTACTTCGTTTGGATGTAGCTTTCCCTATCCGAAATCCATATTCCATTAATGGTAAAAACTGGATTTTAGATCAGGTTGACTTTGGAAGTTCTCGATGGCGAAAGGATAACCTGGTTTTTAATATAGCATTTGGATATCCATTTTAGATATAATCTAGTGCATATTTCCGGCTAACTTTTCACCAGCTTTTGCTCCGCTTAATGCTAAAAAGAATGCAATTCCTCCACCAATTAATACTTTGGTCAGACTAAAATGTAAAAACGAAAAAGGAGTAAAAAACGTTAACAGAAGCATTACTGCAACTGATAAAAATGCGCCGGCTGCAGGTTCATAAATTCTGATTCCCGGTGAAATTAATCCAATAATAAAACCACCAATAAAGTAGCTAAGCAGGTTAAGTAAACCTTGAAGCATAAAATGTAGATGTATAGACATATATCTGCCTACTACATAATGGCCAATAATACCACCTAATATAATTTCAGAAATAATAAAAATGGTAAAACTAATAAACATCCACTGTTTTGAAAATGGCTGATTTTGATTCATTTTTTTGTTGGTTTTAAATGGCAAACATTTATGCTTTTGTATGATTATAGATAATATAAGGGCAAAGAAAGTAAAATTGAAATGAATTGAAATAATTTGTTTTATATTTGATTCGAATTAGAATTTAATCTTTTTATCAAAATTATCATTAAGAGTAGTTTTGATAATTCTTCCCCCTATTTTTAGCGTATTTTGTGTGAAAAATGTCATGCCATTGGTATGCACAAAAGGAAGTATAATTATGAAGCCATTAAATAGTAAGAATCAACAATTAATAAGAATTAGTTTTCTTTTCGTACTTACAGTATTACTAATCTGCTGTACAACTCCAGAGCAAAAGAAAATTAGCTTTTACCATTGGAAATCAAAAGCTAAAGATGTTTTTACAAAGGAGGGTATGGAACTTCAATCTATTCATAAAATTTATATGCATTATTTTGATGTAGATCAGGTAAATACATTACATCGTTGGGATGATGGGATTTATCCTGTTTATCCGTTAACTTATGTAGATGAGGTTTATAAAAGCTGTGAAATTGTACCAGTGGTTTTTATAGTGAATAATGTTTTAAAAGATGCAGATATAAAAAAACTGGCTCAAAAAATTAAAAAATTAGTAGATGAAATTAGTTTGCACCAGTTTGGGAAAAGAATAAACTCACTCCAGATAGATTGTGATTGGAGCAATTCAACACGCTATAATTATTTTGAGTTACTAAATATTTTAAAGCTAGATTATCAGCTTAGCTGTACGATTCGATTACATCAGGTAAAGTATCAATCAAAAACAGGTTTACCTCCGGTTGATGAGGGTGTGTTAATGCTGTATAATGTTGGTGATTTATCTGATTTTTCAGCCAATTCAATCTTATCTGATGATGTTGTTTCTCAGTATGTAAATGATAATACAGATTATCCAATTCCATTAAGTTTGGCTTTGCCATTATTTTCACAAACAGTGTTAAAGAATAAGGATGGTGCAATAAAACTTATAAAAGGAGCAGATATACAGTTATTTAATCAGGGTACAAATCATTTTGTTAAGTTAAGTGATCACATCTATTCTGTGGTCAGCGATACTTTGTATAAAGGGTTTTATTTATCTGTGAATGATCAAATAAAACTTGAAATGAGTGATGCAGATGTCGTGAAAAAGTCATACCAAATCATTAAAAATAGTAAGATAAATATAGATGAAGTAATATTCTATCATCTTGATACGGCATTAATTCAGCAAAATGCATTTAATGATATTATTAAAAACCTTTAATCAAGCATATTATAAAATAATCACTTAAATGAAATCAATTTTATTTGTAATAATATTAGGTATAAGTTCGCTATCAACAATCAAGGCATGTGGTTGGGATCCATATTATAGTTACAGTTATCATTTGTTTAATCAGCATTATATTCAACAAAAAGGTTATGATGCGTTTTTAAAAGATGAACTCATGGGGAGTTGGTCGTATGAACATTCAAAACCTGTTATTTCTGAAAATGTAGCGTTATGGAAAGAGCTTTTGCCAGCCTGGAATTCAGAAGATATAACCAAGGCTTTAACAGATGATGCTGCATTAATTTTTGAGCAATTATGGTCGGGTAAAAAGAATGGTGACACAAAAGCGGTTTATGATTATATGGTTTATGCAAGAGCCTGCAGTGATCAACATCAGAGTCGTAAGCAAAGATCCTGGTCGTATAATGATATGGTAGATGTTGAAGTTGTTGATTTAAGTGAATTAATAGCAGAGGGTGTTGAGCGTTTTAATGCTTCTGGCAAAGTGCAATTGAAATTACGTTACGCCTATCAGATTATTCGTAATTATCATTATTCAAAAAGATATCAGGAGGCAGTGCAGTTCTACAATAAGTTTGTGAAAGACCAATTTACCAAAACTGAAATATACTATTATGTGCAGGATCAGGTTGCTGGATGTTATTATTCATTAGAGGATTATGAGAAGGCAGCTTATCTTTTTTTACAGGTGTTTAGCAATAGTTACGATAGAAAAGTTTCATCTTATACCAGTTATAAATTTTGTACGGATAGGGGAGCTGAAGGCAAGGAATATTTTTCAGATTCGAACGACATGGCAACTTATCTGACATTAAAATCTATCAGAAGCTATTCCGATCAAGTTAAATACCTGCAAGAAATGGTGGAGGTTGCTCCTCATGATGAAAAACTAGAATTATTGTTTGTAAGAGAGCTTTATAACTTTGAAGATAATGTTTTGCCCCGTAGAATAGGACTGGCAGATGAAAAATTGCTTTGCTCTGATACAGAAAGTTATCATTATGATGATATTGAAGCAATGGAGGCTATCAGTGCTACTCAGGAATCGGTTTGTAAGCCAGATCGTAAAGATTTTTGGTTGTTATGCAGCTCGTATTTAAAATTTTTAAAAGGAGATATTGAAGCAGCAAGTATTAAGCTCAATGAAATATCATTGCATACTACTTATGCTTCTATGATTGAGGAATTGAAAATTATATATCAGGTTTTTTCGTGGAATAATATAGGAGCAGATCAGGAACCGGTTTTGGCAAGGATAATTACATCTAAGGGTTTGAATGGAGATGTACAAAATCTGATTTTAGAGTATGTAGGGCATTTATTGTTTCATCAGGGAAAAATAGCTCAATCCTTCCTAGTTCACCACAGTATTTTAGAGATAGAAAATATGGGATCTATAACTCTATTGCAAGATTTAAAGAATTTCCTGGAACATCCTGAAAAGTCGTCATTCGAAAAATATTTGGTGGAGCAAAATGTTGAAGATCAAACAGCTTTAATGACTTCTGTTCAGTTTGTTGATTATCATTTAGGTATGTATTATTTAAATCAGGGTGATCCTAAAGTGGCTCTAACACATTTTAATAAAAGTCGCGACTACTCAACTACTGAAGGAATTGGTATGACTGTTCCTGCTAAAGTGTTTAGTAATAATTTAACAGAAGGATTTGATTGTCCTGATGATTTGATGGAGGATTCCGTTTATCTGGCTTCTGTGTTTTCATTTATTAAGCCAGAGTTGACAAAAAAAGAACTCGCTGTTACTTTAAATAAACTCGATTCATTACGTAACGATGAAAAGAAATGGAAAAGAAAATTAGCAAATTATCTGTTAGGTAACTATTATTTTAATGTTTCAAATACAGGTTATTATAGGGGTGTTTTGCAAGATAAATCAAACTGTTGCAATTCGTATTATTTTGCCTGGTCAGATGAGGATATAGCAAAACGTAATAAGCAATTAGAGGATAGGAATGGGTATAACTTGTGTAATGTAAGTTATAGTAAAAGAACATATTATCCATTGGCAGATAAAGCATATGATTTTTACAGGAGTACGATTGAATTATCAACAGATAAAGAACTTAATGCACGTTGCTTATATATGATGGCAAAGTGTGAGTTGAATCATCTTTATAATCATAAATCTAATTTTTCATATTGGTACTATGATGGAGGTATAAAAGATGATATACTTGATTATAAAAAGAGTTTTAAAGAACTAAAGGAACAATATCAGGATACTCAAATTTTTGATCGGATTATAAAAGAATGCAGTTTCTTTAGGTATTATTGTTCCCAATAATACATGTACTGTAGAAAAAGCTTTCAAGTTGGCAGATTGAAATGGGAAGTTTGTTTTTTTTACATTTAAGCAATAAAAACAGAATAAATGGAGAAAATCAAAATTAAAATTGTTCAATTAGGGTACGTACCATTTCCTATAAGTAGTAAAAGAATCACTTCCTGGAAATCTGCTCTTTTTGAAATTGATTCAAATATTGATCAATATACATTTCAAATGGATTCGGATATTGATTTCTGGGGTTACTCAGATAATACCCTGGAAAATGAATTACCTATACAGTCAGATTTTGATTTTCAATTAGCCATAACTAATGTTCCTCTACAAGATGATTTTTATGCCAGACGTTTGAGTCATAACCGTATTGTAATTACACTTAGAGGAGTTTCTGATATTCTTAGAAAAGAGAACATCAACTTCGAAAATTATATAATACGTAACGTTTACAGGTACTTATTTGTATATCTCATGTACGGAAATCGTATTCCATTAATGAGTGAAAAAACTAATTTCACTCATGATGATACAAGGGGATGTATTTTTGATTTTAATAGTAATAAATCAGAATTAATCTATTCTTTGGATAGGCCTCATATCTGTCCTGAATGTAAGAGCAAACTGAATGGTCAAGTTCAGGAGAAAGTTTCTGATGTTATTATTGTAAAGGCAGAAAAGGAGATAAGAAATATCAAAAAAGATATTTATATCAAGCTGATGGATTTTGTAAAACAAAATCCGTTGTTATCTATTATGATTACATTTTTTACTGGTATTTTTATGAGCCTGCTATCTTCTTTTCTATATGATATACTGAAGTTTTATTGGTCGAAATTTTAAATAAAATAGTTGATGATTTAATTTTAACGTTAATTATATGTTTTCTACCTTAATTTTGGAACAACATTTAACTCACTTCGTATCCCTGCATATTAACGCACCTATTAAGCGATGGTATACTTTATTGCATATTAATATCTCTATGGACCTGCTATCTTTAGCCGGACAAATTATTAAGCTAAAATTTTTAATTTAGCAGATATGAGTAGATCAAGAGTAACGTACGACAAAGAGTTTAAGATTATGGCTGTTAATCTTTGTTATACTGGCAAATCAGCAAGGCAGGTTGCAATGGAATTAGGGATCCGATCCGAACTGGTGAGTAGATGGAAGCGAGAGTACGAAGCCAACAAAGAAGGCAGCTTCTCAGGCAATGGCAAACCTGTAATGACAGATGCAGAGAAAGAGATTGCCCGTTTGAAGAAGGAGCTTAAAGAAGCCCAGATAGAACGTGATATTCTAAAAAAGGCAGTAAGCATCTTTTCCAGGAGCGACAGCAAAAATACAAATTCGTAAAAAGGCATCAGAAAGAATTTGCTGTTGAGAAGATGTGTAAGTTGTTGGGGATTGCAAGGAGTAGCTATTACGAATGGTTGAATAGAAAACCTTCCAAACGAAGCATTGAAGCTTGCCGAGTAGAATCTGAAGTAATTCGGATTTATGATGCCAGTAAGAAAAGATATGGCAGTCCTAAAATTACTGTAGAACTAAATAAAATTGGCATCAAAGCTTCTCGCCCCAGAGTAGCCAGAATTATGGCAAAGAATAACCTAAAAAGTATCATTAAGAAGCGTTACAGAGTGACTACAACAGATTCGAAGCATAATAAGCATGTTTCAGATAATGTACTAAATAGACAATTTGTTCACAATAGACCATCTCAGGCTTGGATTTCAGACATTACCTATGTTAGGACAAAACAAGGGTGGCTCTATTTGACGATTGTCATGGATCTTTTTGATCGCAAGATAATTGGTTGGTCTTTATCTGATAATATGACAACAGAGGCAACAGTTATTGCAGCATGGAGGATGGCGATCATCAATAGACCCGTAGGGCACGAAATGATTTTCCATTCAGATCGAGGGATTCAGTACGCTTCAGAATCTTTTCGGAAAGAATTAAACCACTGTAAAGTTATCCAAAGTATGAGTCGAAAAGGCAATTGTTGGGACAATGCTGTTGCCGAAAACTTTTTTAAAATATTAAAATCAGAGATGGTAAATCACAATAATTATCAAAGTTATTTTCAAGCCCGAACCGATATCTTCGAATTCATTGAAATATGGTATAACAGGCAACGACAACATTCACATTTAGGATATTTATCTCCTAATGAATTTGGAAAATCAACAATCAAACAAGTGGCTTAATAATTTGTCCGGAATAAAGTTGCAAATCCACTATGAGATAATGAATGATGCAATACATCTTTGTGTGAAATATAAAAGGAACTAAGGAAAAATTAAGAAATGAGTGAATTAACTTTAGAGTTGGTAAAAACCCTTGTAACCATACCTGTTGCAACAGTAATATTAAGATTGATTTTTAAAAAATCAATCATGTTTCAGTTCAGTTTAATAACTGTATTATTTACAATATTTGTAGCGTTAACTAAAACTTTAGAGTTTATGCTAGGTGGAGCTTTGAGTTTTATTGTAACCCCTTTAAATGTTATTGTAGGAACCTTTGTTTTTATATACATAAATAAAGTACTCAGGACTCCATTAGAAAAAGCGATCGACAAGCTTAAGAATTTGTCAGAAGGAAGTTTAGATGTAGATATTGAAACATCTGATAAAAAGCATGAATTAGGTGTTTTGACTAATTCAATAGCTAATTTAGTAACCCAGCTTAGAACAATAATAGTTGGTTTGACAGAAGATGCCAATACGATGGCAGAAGCCAGTAATAAGGTAAGTGTAACAGCTGGCCAATTATCAGAAGCTACAAGTATTCAGGCCAGTTCTTTGGAAGAAGTATCTGTTACATTAGAAGAAATTACTTCAAATATTGAGAATAATAGTCAGAATGCAGATTCCACAAAAATGACATCTCAGGATGCCAAAAAACAAATTCATTTAGTTTCTGATTTAGGTGATCAAACCTATAAAGTATCAAAAGAAATTAGTGATAAAATATCTTTTGTAAATGATATCGCCCGTCAAACCAATATACTTGCATTAAATGCTTCTGTAGAGGCAGCTCGTGCTGGTAATATGGGTAAAGGTTTTGCAGTAGTAGCGCAAGAAGTTCGTAAACTGGCAGAGAATAGTGCCACTGCAGCTTCTGAAATAATCTCATTATCACTTTCATCGCATAAAATGGTTGAAGAAACGGGTAATCTTTTAGGAGAAACTGTACCTATTATTGAAAAAACGTCAATTTTAGTAGATGAAATAACAGCCGCTAGTTTTGAACAAAAAACAGGTGTAGATCAAATTAATAATGCCATACAACAGTTAAATAGTGTGACGCAAAGAAATTCACAATCAAGCGAGAATTTAGCAGATAGTGCTCAAGACTTATCAAATAAAGCCGAAAGGTTGAAAAAAAGTATAGCTTTTTTTAAATACACAAAATAAGTAAATCACATATGTAAGATATTAAAAAGGATGTAGCCATAGTTTTTACTATTGTTTACATCCTTTTTTTGTTTAGCAGAACAATGTATGAATGATAATGAGGATTATTGTTGATATTGAGGGTACAATTCTGTAATACTTAAAACACTATTTGATTTAATTCATCCCTTTATTGTAATTTCATGTTGCCTGAAAAATTTCGATCCAATAACCAATCGAGATGATCAGTTTTATTAAGTAAAATCTATATAATTAACCTTATTAAAATAAGAGACGTGAAACACAATATTAAAATCATAATGGGGATTTTGTTGTTTTTTATGGCAACAACTTTAAAAATCTACAGTCAACCTATTCAAATAGATGTTGACAAACCAACAACTAAAATTCAACCCACAATGTGGGGTATATTTTTTGAGGATATCAACTTTGCAGCCGATGGTGGATTATATGCCGAAATGGTTAAAAACCGTTCGTTTGAATTCGCGAAACCACAGATGGGCTGGGATGTTGAGAAAACTACTCCAGATTCTTTTCATTTTATTATTACTAACCGAGGATCTGAAAATTCACAAAATCCACGTTATGCAAGCGTTAAATTAAATGATAATAAATCAAGTTTATCGTTGATAAATGATGGATTTAGAGGGATGGGTGTTAAAATGGGCAATACATATCATTTTTCTATTTTGGCGTCATTAGCCGAAGGATCCGATATTGCTCTAAAAGTTTCTTTGTTAGATTCAGTAAGTGAAGATATTGGCTCAGCATCAGTAGATATAAAGGGCAACGAATGGAAGAAATACGAAGTAAGTTTCGACTGTTCAAAAACAGATCCAAAGGCAAAATTAAAACTAATTTTTGAGGGAAATGGAATGGTTAGTTTTGATATGGTTTCTCTATTTCCAAATGATACATGGAAAAATAGAAAAGGCGGTTTGAGGGATGATTTAGTGCAAAAACTAGCTGATTTAAACCCCGGATTTTTTCGTTTTCCGGGTGGATGTATTGTAGAGGGATATGATTTGGATAATCGTTACCAATGGAAAAAAACAGTTGGTAATGTTGAAGACAGAACCTTGATTGTAAATAGGTGGAACACTCAGTTTGACCATCGTCCAGCACCAGATTATTATCAAACATTTGGCTTGGGTTTTTATGAATATTTTCTTCTTTCAGAGGACATTGGTGCAGAACCGCTTCCAATTTTAAATTGTGGAATGGCTTGTCAGTTTAATTCTGCAGAAGTTGTGCCAGTAAATGAATTAGAACCTTATGTACAGGATGCATTGGATTTAATTGAGTTTGCTAATGGATCTGTGGATACTAAATGGGGTAGGCTAAGAGCTGAAATGGGACATCCGGAGCCCTTTAATATGAAATATATTGGTGTGGGTAATGAACAATGGGGGCCACAATATTTTGAGCGCTATGCTATTTTTGAAAAAGCTATTATGGAAAAATATCCTGATATTAATATAATTTCAACAACAGGTCCTTTCCCTGACGATCCTTTCTTTAAGTATGCCGAGAATGAATTGCAAAAATACAAAGCGCCTATTGTTGATGAACATTATTACAGAGCTCCTCAATGGTTCTTTGATAATGCCGCAAGGTATGATAATTACGATAGAAATTCGTACAAAATATTTGCCGGAGAATATGCTGCACAAAGTGTAGAGGTTTGTAGTCCAGATAATACAAATAACTGGCAATGTGCTTTGTCAGAAGCTGCTTTTATGACTGGTTTAGAGCGTAATGCAGATGTTGTATATATGTGTTCATATGCTCCGCTTTTTGCACATGTTGAAGGATGGCAATGGCGTCCTGATTTAATATGGTTTGATAACCTGAATTCATTGGCTACACCAAACTATTATGTGCAGCAACTTTTTGGTGTTAATAGTGGTACAGATCTGCTTTCTACAAAATTAAAAGGTAATGATGTGACAGGCCAAGGTGGGTTATTTGCATCCTCAGTATGGGATGCAGAAGCAAATGAAGTTATAATTAAAGTTGTTAATAATAATAAGGAAATAAAAAGCACAACGCTGGAACTTAATTCTGTAAAAAGGTTTTTATCGAAAGCCAAAATGACTGTTTTAGCAAGTACGGATCTTGATATTGTTAATACATTGGCGAATCCTAACAATATCGTTCCTGAAACAAAAGAAATCAAGGTGTCTGGAAAACAAATAAAACTTGATTTAGATCCCTATTCGTTTTCTGTAATAAGAGTAAAACAGAAATAGTAGAGATTTATTTATTTGGATTTTGTTAGGCTGGCTTCTTCATTTTGAGGGAGCTGGCCTTTGTTTTATTTATCGGTATTTGTACTTACATCAATAAAAAACATAAAAACCGATCCTTTTCCGGGCTTAGAGTCCACAGAAATATTTCCACCTAACATCTCCACCAGGTTTCTTGTAATGGTTAGTCCAAGCCCACTTCCCATAATAGGTTTGTTTACATGACTTATCACCCTGGTAAAGCGATTAAATATTAAGTCATGTTGTTCTTTTTCAATTCCAATACCTTCATCACTTACCTCAAAATAGTATTTATCTCCTTTGTTGTAATAATGTAGTTTTATAGATCCTTTTGATGAGAATTTAATCGCATTACTAATTAAATTAAGTAATATTTGTTTCAAACGTAATTCATCAGTGAAAATAAAGGTGTCTTTTGATTCGCCTTTGTTTGTTATCGAAAACGAAACATTTTCCTTCTTATATTGTTTAAATATATGTTTGGTAAGAATGGTTATATCTGCAAAAATCTTGTTAAGATTACATCTTTTCTTTATTATAGTTAGTTGATTGGCTTCTATTTTTGAAAAGTCAAGTAAATCATTTATTAAATTAAGTAAAGATAATGAGTTGGAATAAATAAGATTTGAGTAATCTCTTATTTCTTCATCACTGCATTTGCTACTGGATAATATCTCACTGAATCCAACAATGGCATTCATTGGCGTTCTAATTTCGTGACTCATATTGGCCAGGAAAGCAGATTTTAGTCTGTCTGACTCCTGAGCTTTATCTACAGCTTCTCGCAACCTTATTTCAACAGCATGTCTAACATTAATTTCTCCGATTAGTTTTTCGTTGATATCAGATAGCTCCTTAGTTCTTTGTTCTACTTTCGATTCCAGACTTTGATTTAAATATTCTATTTTTTTTATATAGGCCAATTTATCAATTTTATCCAGTATCATCCTTATAGCTTGCTGAATAAGTATATTATTATCTTGTAGTAGCTCCCTGTTTTCACTTAAAAATATAAATATCCCCCTCTTTATCCATTGACTTTCAAATGGAACAATCAAAATTTGAGTTTCCGCAGTAATTTGAATAGGAAAATTCCAGGAACTATCAAAGATACATTCGCTTAATAAATTATTGTAAATCTGTTGAGCACTTAGCTTTTTTTCAATACAATCATTTAGAACGAGAGTATAAGTTTTTTCTATATTATCATCGCCAATGTAGTAATCTGAAATTAGCCTGTAACCATCAATGGATTTAGCGTAGCAACAACATAAAGGAAGATTCAGTAAAATAGAAATTTTTTCAAGCAGTTCATCAATTAATTTTTCTTCATCATCAATAGTTGATATAACATTACTCAGTAAATTTAATAGTATAATTTCCTCAGCTCTATTTGCTAATGAGTTATTAGTTTCTTCAAGATGAGTAATATACTCTTGAAGTTGTTTTATTTGATTTATATTTTTATCCTCATCTCTCATTCAATAGAATAAAGCTTAGAATTTCGTTAATTATAAATTGAGGTTCATCTTCCTGAGCAAAATGACCTGCTGTTTGTATGATTTTTGAATCGCAATTTTTTAAATTGTTAACTAGTTCTTGGGTTATAGCTGAACTCAAATATACATCGGCCGCTCCCCTGATAATTAAAAAAGGTACATTAATTTGATGAAGTTGATCTGAAATACTGGTTAAATCTTCGTTGTTTAAGGAATGTGCAAAATGAAGGAATGCTTTTCTTCCCGCTTTCGATTGAATACCTGCTTTAAATAATTCTAATAGTTCATTTGTAAATGAGTTTGTATGATATAATCCTCTTTTTACAATTAGTTTTAAAGACCACGCATCAAGAGTAGCTGCAGCAAGCTGTCTTATAATTGGAGTACGCATTGCAATAATTGGTTGAACAGGCCAAAATTTGTATGCCACAGTATTGATTAAGGTTGCTGATATAATCCTTTGAGGTTGAGTAGCACTCATAATTTGCGCTATTCCTCCACCAACATCATGACTAACAATATGAAAATCATCAATGTTTAATTTATCCAATAGAATCATCAAAAACCTGGCATGGTTAGCTAAACTAAATGAAATATCTGTTCGTAAGTCAGATTGGCCACAGCCAAATAAATCAACAACAATAACCCTGTAATCATTTATAAATTCCGGAGCTATATTACGCCAGATAAACGAGTAAGTTGAAATTCCATGTATAAATAAGATAGGAACACCATCTCCGCCTTCGTAATATACGAGCTTATGGCCTTCAAGTTCGATGCTTTTCTGTATAAGGTCTTTCATATTCATTCATTTTAATACTGAATGATGTGTATCCTAAATATAGGAAAAAAAAACAAGCCTTTCCAGATGTATTAAAATATAAAAGAGGTGTTTACAGTAAAGTGAATGTCTTCTGGTTTATCTGCTTTGCTTTAACTGTTTAATAAATCAATTTTAGTCAAACGTTTGATTTGAATTAGATGAAATTCGAATCATTTCTTCATATTCTTCCGCAGATAAGTCATTAAAATAATAGTGCGAAGGATTTACTTTTTTATTTTTAACATGAACCTCGTAATGAAGGTGAGGAGCTGTTGAAGTACCTGTGTTTCCAACAAAACCAATTACATCTCCACGTTTTACTTTTTGACCTAGTTTAACATTAAAAGCGTTCATGTGAGCATAAAGTGTTTTAAAGCCAAAACCATGATCAATTTCAACACGATTACCATATCCGGTTTTTTCGCGGGTAATTTTACTTACTTTACCGTCACCTGTAGCATAGATATCAGTGCCTGTAGGAGCTGTAAAATCCATCCCGGAATGAAAACGACGTGTTTTGTATATGGGGTGAATACGATATCCCCAACCACTGGCAGTTCGTTTTAAATCTTTATTTGATATTGGCATAATGGCAGGAGTACATTTCAATAAATCTTCATTTCGCTTTGCTAACTCAATAATTTCATCAAAAGATTTAGATTGTACATATGCTTGTTTAACAATAATATCTAATTTTTTTGCTGTAGAAATTACCAACTTTGAATTATCTAAATCTTCTAATGGTTCATATCTGTTTACACCACCAAAACCTGCTTTGCGTATAGAATTTGGGATGGAGTCAGCCTGAAAGATTACTCTGTAAATATTTTCGTCGCGAAGCTGAATATCATCTAAAACTTTTGAAGTTTCATCCAATCGTTTACTTAATATTTCAAATTGAGTTGTTAGCCTTGCGTTTTCCCGAATAAGCCTTTTCTCCTTAGGACTGTCAATAAAATAAGTGTAAGCAAAAAAGTACACCAAACCCAGTAGTGCTCCAAAAAAGAAGTGAAAAAAAACTCTGGATAAATAGTACTTAAAACCTGTTTCTATTTTGTCATAACTTAGTGTGTCTGGGTTGTATCTAAATTTAACTTTTGACATATACGAAATAAGTTTTAATTCTTTTAATAGGATTTTTACCTGTTAAACGCTGCAAAATTAGTTAAATAATCTACCTTTGCAACTTCCAAAGTTAGTGTATATTCGCAAAATAAAAACGATAATATTTAATAAATATGAATGCTTCTGAGGTAAGAAAAAGCTTTTGTGAGTTTTTTGAGTCAAAACAGCACCAAATTGTATCGTCGGCACCCATGGTGGTAAAAAACGATCCAACCCTTATGTTTACCAATGCTGGTATGAACCAGTTTAAAGATATATTTTTAGGTAATAGTAAACCTTCATCTCCAAGAGTAGCCAACTCTCAAAAATGTTTGCGTGTTTCTGGAAAACACAACGATTTAGAAGAAGTAGGACATGATACATATCACCACACGATGTTTGAGATGTTGGGAAACTGGTCTTTTGGTGATTACTTTAAGAAGGAAGCGATTAGTTGGGCATGGGAATATTTAACTGAAGTATTGAAGTTAGATAAATCACGTTTATATGCTACAGTATTCGAAGGCGACAAGGATATGGAGCTTGACAAGGATATGGAAGCATTTAATTTTTGGAAAGAATTTCTTCCTGAGGAAAGAATAATCAACGGAAACAGAAAAGATAATTTTTGGGAGATGGGAGATATGGGGCCTTGTGGTCCATGTTCCGAAATTCATGTTGATTTAAGATCTGATGAAGAAATTGCAAAAGTTGGAGGTGCGGAGCTTGTAAATCAAGATCACCCTGAAGTGATTGAAATTTGGAACCTTGTATTTATTCAATATAATCGTAAAGCTAATGGAGACTTAGAACCTCTTCCGCAAAAACATGTGGATACAGGTATGGGATTTGAGCGTTTATGTATGGCTTTGCAAGGAAAAAAATCCAATTACGATACAGATGTATTTACTCCAATAATTGGTGAAATTGCTAAAGTTACGGAATCAAAATACGGAGAGAGTAAAGAAAAAGATATTGCAATGCGTGTTATTGCCGATCATATTCGAACTATTGCTTTCTCTATTACTGATGGTCAATTGCCATCAAATAATAAAGCGGGTTATGTAATTCGTCGAATTTTGCGTAGAGCTGTAAGGTATGGTTATACCTTCCTAGGACAGCGTAATTCATTTATGCATAAATTGTTGCCAGCTTTAATTCAGTCGATGGGTGATCACTATCCAGAACTAGAAAATCAAAAAGAATTGATTACTAAAGTGATTAAGGAAGAGGAAGAATCGTTCTTAAGAACGCTTGCTACTGGTATTTCAATGCTTGATAAGATCATTAAAACAACAAAAGAAGGCAATTATAAAGTTGTAGAAGGTAAAGTTGCTTTTGAATTATATGATACTTATGGATTTCCTTTAGATTTAACAGAATTAATTCTTAAAGAAAACGACCTCGTGGTGAATCGCAAGGAGTTTGAAAAGGAAATGGAAGCTCAAAAAGAAAGAGCCAGAAGTGCTACAGCTGTTGAAACAGAAGATTGGGTAACCTTATTACAAGATGATGTGGAAGAATTTATTGGTTATGATTACCTGGAGAGTGAAATTACAATTACCAGATATAGAAAGATCACAGCCAAAAATAAAACATTATATCAATTAGTATTTAATATTACTCCGTTCTATGCCGAGAGTGGAGGTCAGGTTGGAGATACAGGTTATATTGATAATGGAATGGAAAAAATTGAAATTATCGATACTAAAAAGGAAAATAACCTGATTGTTCATATTGCTAAAAAACTTCCTACAAATATTAAGTGTGAGTTTAAAGCATATGTAAACGGTAGTCGTCGTCAGAATACGGCAAATAACCATACAGGTACACACTTATTACACCAAGCTTTAAGAGAAGTTTTAGGTACACATGTAGAACAAAAAGGATCATTGGTTCATCCGGATTACTTGCGTTTTGATTTTGCTCATTTTCAAAAAATGACCAGAGAAGAAATTGAAGCGGTTGAAAAAATTGTAAATAAAAGAATCAGAACCAATTTTGCTTTAGAAGAAATGAGAGAAATTCCTGTTGCAAAAGCTCATGATATGGGTGCAATGATGTTGTTTGGGGAGAAATACGGGGATTTAGTAAGAGCCATAAAATTTGGTGATTCTATTGAGCTTTGTGGTGGTACTCATGTTCATAATACCGGTGAAATAGGATTCTTCAAGATTATCAGTGAATCTTCAATCTCTGCAGGAGTTAGAAGAATTGAAGCTGTTACAGGAGAAAAGGCAGAAGAAATGATTATGGCTCAGCATAACCTTATTTTAGGAATTCAGGATATGTTTAAAGCTTCTGGAGATCTTCAAAAGAATATTGAATCATTAATGACCGATAACAGCAAGCTTGGAAAAGAATTGGATTCAATGAAACAGAATTTTATCAATATTGAAAAACGTGACCTAATTGATAGAGCTTTTGAAGTTGGTGGTGTTCAGGTGATTGTGGCAAATGTAAATCCTATGCTTGGAGATAAATTGAAAGATTTGGCATTTCAGATTAAAAAGGAAATGAACGAATTTGTTGCAGTTCTTGGGGCTAATGTAAATGGTAAACCTCAATTAAGTGTAATTGCGTCAGATGAGTTGGCTAAGTCGGGTAAAATTAACGCTGTAGAGGTTATTCGAGATTGTGCCAAAGAAATTCAAGGAGGTGGCGGTGGCCAACCATTCTTTGCTACTGCAGGAGGTAAAAATGCTCAAGGATTAGATAATGCTATTGAAAAAGCAAAAGCTTTTATTGAAGAAAAGTTAGCTTAGATAATAACAAATAGAAATATAATTTAGCCTGTAAGAACATACTTCTTACAGGCTTTTTTGTTTTTATAATCGGCGCTAGTGCTATGTAAGTTAATAGCGGTATAATATTTGATAATTGCATCGGGAATTAATGTAATTGTTAATTTTTTATAGCACTTTATTATATCACGGTCAAATAGGCAGAGATGGGCGATAGAATAGTAAATTAATGTTATATAGACAGGTTTTAAATGCTATTATTTTATTAATGATTATTTTCTTTAATCGAAAACTTCTCTACTTTTGTGTTGAAGGGATAAAATTTACCGATTTTGTGCCATCATTAATTATAGAATAGTACTAGCAACAAAATATGTCATCAGAAAATACTAAAAAAAAGGAGGGAATTGTTCCTGAGCCATCTCTTCGTAGAATGCCATGTTATTTAGCATATCTAAAATTGGCAAAAAGAAGAAATCAGGAGTATGTATCTTCAACCCATATTGCAAGAGATATGGGGGTTGATCCAACGCAGGTAACAAAGGATTTATCTTATACAAGTATAGTTGGAAAAACACGGGTAGGGTATGAAGTTAATACTTTAATTGATGTCCTTGAAGATTTTCTTGGTTTTCGTAAGCTGGATAAAGCATATTTATTTGGAGCTGGTAGTTTAGGAAATGCCCTATTACACGATCATGGGTTAGATCAGTATGGATTGAAGATTGTTGCGGCTTTCGATATTGATCCTAAGGTTGTGGGTAGAACAATAGAAGGTGTGCCTATTTTGCATGTGTCTGAGTTTGAAAAGATGAAAGATAAGAATGTTGAAGTAGGTATTTTAACTGTTCCTGCAGAATTTGCTCAGGATGTAGCACAACAAATGGCAAAAGGAGGGATTAAAGGTATTTGGAACTTTACTCCAATTAGAATTCGTTTAGGAGAGGATTGTGTGGTTCAGGATACTTCGTTATATGCACATTTAGCTGTAATGTTTAATAGAATGAGTTCTATTAAAAAGTAAGTGTAAACTTAGTTTCTTGATCTGGTTCTGAATATGCATTGATTGTACCGCCGTGCAGTCTTAGTATCTGACGCGATAAACTTAATCCTATACCTGATCCCTGAGGTTTTGTTGTGAAAAATGGGATGAAAATTCGTTCAAGTACATTAGGTAAAATTCCAGGACCATTATCAACCACTTGTATTATTGTTTTTCCCCGACTATTCAAATTCGATAAGAGTTTGATTTTTGCATTATCCCTTCCTTCAACAGCATGAATAGCATTTTTAATCAGGTTAATAATAACCTGTTCAATTAATTGCTCATCAGCTGATAATTCTAAAGATTCAGGTTCAATTTTTACTTCGCAATCAATATGTTTTGTCTTAAGTTCCTCTTCAAACAAGTTTTTGATATTATCAAAAAGGTGACTGATTTTAAATATTGAGAAATTTGGATTTGGGATCTTCGTTAAATCTCGGTATGTATTAACAAAGTGTAATAATCCATCAGTTCGTTTATGAATTGTTTTTAATGCACTTTCTACCTCTTCAAGCGATTCAATGTCATCATTGTTAACTCCGGAATCTTTAAGGTTTTCACATAAATCCTTAATAATTAGAGTAACTGTAGACGATAAAGACGAAATGGGGGTAATAGAATTCATAATTTCATGCGTAAGAACCCTAATCAGCTTTTGCCAGGATTCCATTTCTTTCTCTTCCAGTTCCTGTTGAATGTTTTTTATGGAAACAAGAGTGATCTTTCGGTTATGTATGGTAAATTCAGTGGCATAAATAATTAATTGTAGCAAGTTATCTTTTTCCTGCACTTTTATTAAAGTATTCTCTCCATGACCAATTTTAAATAATTTTTCAACCATTTCCGGACTGAAACTTCTTAATGATTCAATATTTGTAAGGTTTCGTACCTGAAATAGTTTTTTTGTAGCATTGTTAATTAACTCAACTTTACCATCTTTTTGAAATGCGATTAAGGCTATCCCAATATGTTGAATGACAGTTTGTAAATAGTAAAAATTTTCTTCTTTTTCTGCTCTAACTTCCTGAAAATCTTTAATTACTTCATTAAAGGAGTTTTTTAATTTTTCAAAAGAAGAGCCTTCTCCTTCCACTTGAAATGTTCTTGTAAAGTCCGAATATCGTATAGATTCCAGAAAATTATTTAAAACCCGGTTCGTTCTGTCTATATAATGAAAAAAAGCAAATACTTGAATACCAATAGCCCCTCCAATTAAAAAGAGGGTCATTGTTAAACTAGTATTGTAGAATAAATAGAAAAAAAGAAAGATCGTTCCTGTTAACAATACTGTTCTTATAATAAAATTGACTCTGAAGTTCTTATAAACCATATTTTTCCATTCTCCTGTATAATGAGGTTCTAGTTAAGCCAAGATCATTTGAAGCTTTAGAAATGTTACCTCGATTCATTCTTAAAACTTTTTCAATAATTGTTTTTTCAACCTCTTCCAGATTATATGTTTCTAGTTCAATACCTTCTGAAGATGATCTTTGTGGAGATAATTGAAGATCGTCATGTGAGAGTGTTGGTGTGTCTCCTAAAATTACAGCCCTTTCTAAAACATGCTGAAATTCTCTGACGTTTCCTGGCCAATGATAGTGAGATAGTTTATTTAATGCACTTTTAGATAATTTTGCAGGTTTCTTATATTTCTTAGAAAATATTTTTAAGAAATGATCAGCTAAAACAGGTATGTCTTCAGGTCTTTCTCGCAAAGGAGGAAGTTCTATTTCAACTGTATTAAGTCTGTATAATAAATCCATTCTGAAATCATCTTTCTCTGCCATATCTCTAAGTGGCATATTGGTTGCACTAATTAACCTGATATCTATTGGTTTTGGTTTGTTTGCACCCACTCTTGTAACTTCTCTGCGTTCCAATACAGTTAATAATTTTGCCTGAAAAGGAAGAGATAAGTTTCCAATTTCATCAAGAAAGATGGTGCCCTTATTTGCTAGTTCAAACCTACCTGGACGATCTGCTTTTGCATCCGTAAATGCTCCTTTAACATGACCAAATAACTCACTTTCAAAGAGAGTTTCGCTTAATGCTCCAAGGTCTACGCTAACGAAACCCTCATCCTGTCTTAGAGAGTTTCGGTGTAATGCTCTTGCAACAAGTTCTTTTCCTGTTCCATTTTCACCTAGTATTAAAACGTTAGCATCTGTTTTAGCAACTTTTTTTATTGTGTTAAAAACTTGTTGCATCCCAGGCGAAACTCCAATAAAATCAGCGAAAGGCTGATCCATAATGGTATTAATTTCGTGTTGCTTTTCTTTTAATTCATGAACCTCATCTCTGGATTTTCTAAGTTTAACTGCAGAAGAAATTGTAGCAAGAATCTTCTCGTTTTGCCAGGGCTTTAATATAAAATCAGTAGCACCAGCCTTAATTGCTTTTACTGATTTTTCAACATCTCCATATGCAGTTATAAACAATACAACAGCAGATGGATCTATATCAAGGATTTGTTTTAGATACTGAAAACCTTCCTGTCCACTAATCGCATCTTTGGAGAAGTTCATATCCAGTAAAATAACATCAAATTGATCATCTTTCAAGATGGCTGGAATCTTGGTTGGATCATTTTCTGTTTTTATATATTCAACGTGAGGTTTTAGTAGTAGCTTTAATGCAAATAATATGTCCTCATTGTCATCAATAGCAAGTATTCTTCCACTTTTATTTTCCATAGGAAAAGAGTTTTATTTTTTAAATATAATATATTCAACATAAAAAGTGTTCTATTATGAACACTATATTGTGACAATTGGTTTATCAAAAAAAATGCCGAATGTATAATATGCTTGATTATAAGAGCTTAAGGTGGCTGGCATAATAAATGATGTAATAATTTGTGTTGTCAAACTTATTTTGAGTTAGTAAAATAGTTAACTGTTTGATGTAATGGGCAGTGATATAGTAGGTTAAGGGATTTGTGGATTTTGTTTTTTATTGCATTGTTCTAAAATTAATGGTTGAATAGTTAAATATATTTACATTATTAGTGTACGTTTGTGAACACTATCTGTTGCAAAATCGTACAGTTTGGCAAAACATAGGGGAATTGAGTAGTAAATACGGAAATAGTTTTTAGGAGAATGATTCAAGCAATTGACATATCAAAAGAATATAGAACAGGTGAAGTAGTACACCAGGCATTAAGCAATATTAATCTTAATGTTGAAAGAGGAGATTATGTTACCTTTTATGGTCCTTCCGGAAGTGGGAAAAGTTCGCTTGTAAATATTTTGGGTTTATTGGATTATCCTACCTCGGGAGAGTTAATTTTTGATGGGCAGTCAGTTGTGGATATGAATGAAAGGCAACGACTAATGTATCGTAGAGGTAGGGTAGGATATTTGTTTAGTGACTCACGTTTGGTTGAAGAGTTGTCGGTTTATGAAAATGTTGAATTACCATTGGTTTACCAGAAAATAAAAAAAGCAGAAAGAAAGCAAAGGGTATTAAAGGTGTTGAGTGAAATGAATCTGATGCATCGACAAAAGTATTTTCTTAAAGATTTAACTGGAGTTGAAAAGCAAAAAGCATCAATTGCAAGAGCTGTTGTTATAGATCCATTGGTAATTATTGCAGATGAACCTACGGGTAAATTGAATTCGTCTGATGGGTTGGAAGTTTTAGATATTTTAAATCGAATAAACGAAAATGGTACAGCAATTATGGTTTTTACCCATTCGGAAAGTGTTGCTGCAAAGGGACAAAAAATTGTTCAGGTGTTCGATGGCCATTTGGTTAGAGAAAAAATGTTGAGGTAGATAGATGAGAATTTTTAAAGACATAAAAATAGCCATACGCTCCTTGTTTCGTTTTCGATCAGATGCGATTATAAACGTTATTGGACTTTCTATTGGCATCACAATTAGTATTATAGTTCTTCTTTATGTTAGAAATGAGATCAATTATGATCAGCATTTTTCTAATTGTAAGAATATCTACAGGGTTTATACAGAGGGGGTAATTGGTGATAATTATTTTGAAAGTGCAGTTACCCCAAATCCTTTGTCAGATTATCTATTAAATAATTTTGAAGAAGTTACTCAGTCTGTAAAAATAGTTCGGGGAATTAATAAATTGGTTAGTTTTCAAGAAAAGAAATTTAACGAAGATAACTTCTATTATGCAGATACCTCTTTCTTTAATGTTTTTGATATTCCTCTGATAAAAGGAGATATACATACTTTATTAAAGTCAGATGAAGACGTTGTTATTACCAGGCGTATTGCAAAAAAGTATTTTGGAGATGATAACCCACTTGGTAAGCAGATTAAATTGGATAATGGATTAGTGTTTGTGGTAAAAGGTGTGTGTGATGAGTTTCCTACGAATACTCATTTTCATTGTGATTTTATTGCTTCTCATAAAGCAATAGATAAGCTATATAAAGGTAAAAGCGAACAAGAAATTAAAGAGCTAAAAAGCTATTGGTTACAATTAGATCGATATACCTATATTGTAGCCAAGGATACTACTGATTTAACTGCAAAGATAGCCAATCAGTTGGATGCAGTAATTGAAAAACAAGTGTCGAAGTATCAAAATCCTGAAGATAGTAATATTTCAGGGGGTATAAAGTCTATTCGATTTAAACTGCAGGCAATTCAAGATATACATTTAAAATCCAATCTCGAAAATGAATTGGAGCCAAATTCGAAGCAGATCTATGTTGTTTTATTTATGACATTGGCACTCTTTGTTTTAGTAGTTACCTCAATAAACTTTATGAATTTAACAACGGCACGAGCATCTAAGCGAGTTATGGAAATAGGGGTTCGTAAATTAGCAGGAGAGGGACGTCATGATTTGTTTATTCAGTTTATAATTGAAGCAGTTACGTATAGTTTTATTGCCCTGTTTATTGGCTTGGTATTATCAGAGCTTTTATTACCTGGCTTTAATAAATTATTTAATCTTGATTTAAGAATTAATAATTTGGAAAGCAGAATTGATTTTCTTTATGTTACTTTATTGACTTTATTAGTTGGTCTTATCTCGGGATTATATCCGGCTATTTCTTTTTCCAGATATAAGGAGGTTGTTATTTTTAAAAAAGGTCTTGCTTTAGGAAAAAAAAGTATGGTGATCAGAGGTGCTCTTGCGGTGGGACAGGTAGTGGTTGCAACCTTTTTGGTTATACTTACATTAGGTATGTACTGGAATTTGAAATATTTGGAGCGTAAAGATTTGGGTTTTAATAGCCATAATGTTATGGTTGTTGAAAGAGGTCATGCATTAGGTAGTGATTTTACTACAGTAAAAGAGCAACTGAAATCTATTCAAGGTGTAACAGATGTTTCGGCATGTAAATATATAGTAGGTAAAGAGGTGCCTTTGCAATCGTTTAAATATATGAGCAAAGGGGGAGAAAAGATGGTATTACTATCTTATAATTTTGTTGAAAAAGACTTTTTAAAAACGTTACAAGTTAATTTTAGTGCCGGAGATATGTGGGAAACAACAAATGAAAAAATGTCCCGGGACATTGTTATTACTGCAGCAACAAAGAAGTCACTCAATATGCCCAGACCCTTGGGAAAGAAAATAAATTTTGTCGATGCTGGTAAGTGGGACTATGGTTTTTCTATTGTGGGAGTTTCAAAAGATTTTCATTTTGAACCTATTCAATATCCAATACGTCCATTGGTTTTAATGGAGTTACCTAAGGGAAGTGCATATGAAAATCTTATTATTAGAATTTCAGATAAAGTATCTTATCATGAAGTCCTAGGGGGAATTTCAACGTTTTGGAAATCAAACACTAACGGAGAGCCTTTTGAATTTAAGATGTTGGATGATATTTTGAATGAAAATTTAAAAGAAGAACATACGGTTTTTAAAATGGTGTTTTTGTTCGCAATACTATCTATTTTTGTGGCATGGTTAGGTATCAGAGCCTTTTCAACCTATGTTACAGAAATGAAAATGAGTGAATTTCAGATAAAAAAAATTATTGGAGCATCTCATGTTCAACTGTTATATGAGTTGTTTGTAGAAGTTGGTCAGTTTATTCTGACTGGAATAATCATTGCCATCCCTGTTTCCTACTTCGTTCTTCAATTGTGGTTAAACGGATTTGCCTATTATAGCAGAATGCCATGGTTTGTTATGGTCGCAATAGGTTTAGTTATATTCGGACTTTCATTTATTATTGTTTTATTACATTCTATAAAAACTTTAAAGAGCGCACATGGCGAAAATGTGGTTGAAGTTTAGTAATGTTTTAATGTGTTGATGTATAGGGGCTTCGTAGAGATTTCTCGTTTGATTTCTTAAATAAAGTTAATTTCGTAGTTATCTTATCTTTAAATAGCCAATGCCAATTTACATTTGGATGTTGGTCAACACTGGTTATTATAAAAAAAAACAATATATTTGCGCAATTCAAGAAAATCAAATTTAATTGACAAATTAATAAAATCATAAGTACAGATGCAAAACAAAGGAGCGATCAGAGTTTTTGCCATCCTACTAGCTTTAGTAAGTTTATATCAGTTGATATTTACTTATCAAACCAGACAGGAAGAGAGTAAGGCAAAAGAAATAGCAAATGGAGATCCGCAAGTTGAAATAAATTATTTGGATTCGGTTGCAAATGAGCCGATATATAATTTCTTCGGAAGAAAATATACTTATAAAGAGTGTAAAGAGAAGGAAATCAACTTTGGTCTTGACCTTAAAGGAGGTATGAACCTTATTCTTGAGGTAAAAGTTGCTGATATTTTAAAAGCTTTATCTAATTACAATTCAGATAATACCTTTAACGAAGCATTACAGATTGCAGAACAAAAAGAAAAATCTTCTTCAGAAGATTTTATTACTTTATTTTATAAAGCTTTCTCTGAGTTAGATTCAGAGGCTCGCTTAGCTGCAATTTTTAATACTGTAGAGCTTAAAGGAAAAATCGATTATAATACTTCTAACGAAGAAGTGTTAAAAGTAATTAGAGCAGAATCGCAAAGTGCAATTGATAATGCATTTAATATTCTTCGTACTCGTATCGACCGTTTCGGTGTAACACAGCCAAATATTCAGAAGTTAGAAAAAGCTGGTCGCGTACTTGTTGAACTTCCTGGTATTAAAGATCCGCAAAGGGTTCGTAAATTACTTCAGGGAACAGCAAGTCTTGAGTTTTGGGAAACATATGAAATTACAGAATTGGTTAGTAACTTAATTGCTGCTAATAATAAAGTAATCGAAATTGAAAAAGCAAAAGATGAGTTAAATAAAACTGAAGAAGGAGCTGAAGTTGCAGAAGCAGTTGAAACTCCTGCAGAAAAAGATGGTGCAGAAGGTCTTTTAAGTGCAATTGAATCAGATAGTACTAAAGTAGATTCTTTAGCTATGCAATCTCAAAAGTCGCTATTTTCAGTTTTACAGCCTTCGCAACGTCAAAGAGGTCCATTAGTTGGTTATGCCTTAGTGCAGGATACATCAAAAGTAAATGCATATTTACAAATGGATCAAATTCGTGCATTATTTCCTAAAAATGTAAGATTTTTATGGGGAGTAAAACCACTTCCACAAAATGAGTTGGAAGATGGAACAATGAGTAAGCAGGAAATTTATGAGTTAGTTGCTATTAAAGTAACCACACATGATGGCCGAGCACCTCTAGAAGGAGATGTTATTACAAATGCTAGTAAATCAGTTACTCCTCAAGGAGGCTATGAAGTTAGCATGAGGATGAATGCAGAAGGTTCTAATGTATGGGCTCGTTTAACAAAAGCAAATATTGGTAAAAGTATAGCTGTTGTTTTAGATGGATATGTATATAGTTATCCAAATGTTAATACGGAAATTCCTAACGGAAGTAGTTCTATTAGTGGAGATTTTGATGCAAAAGAAGCAGAAGATTTAGCTAATATTCTTAAATCAGGTAAATTACCTGCTCCAGCAAGAATTGTTGAAGATACAGTTGTTGGTCCTTCTTTAGGACAGGAAGCTGTAAATTCAGGTTTGTCTTCATTTGCATGGGCTTTCTTAGTGGTACTTGCTTATATGATTTTCTATTATGGATTTAAAGCTGGAGCTGTATCTGATATTGCTTTATTAGCAAACATGTTCTTTATTTTAGGTGTATTAGCTTCATTTGGAGCAGTTTTAACACTTCCTGGTATTGCTGGTATTGTATTAACAATTGGTATGTCAGTGGATGCTAACGTACTTATTTATGAGCGTATTCGTGAGGAATTAGGATCAGGGAAAGGTGTTAAATTAGCTGTTACAGATGGTTACAAAAACGCATTTTCAGCGATTATTGACTCGAACGTAACAACCTTCCTTACTGGTTTAATATTATTTATGTTTGGTACAGGACCAATTAAAGGTTTTGCTACAACATTAATGATCGGTATTGCCACTTCATTTTTCTCAGCCATATTTATTACAAGATTAATTTTTGAGAGAATGTTGAATAAAAATTCAGATATCAAATTTGGAACAACACTCACTTTAGGTTTTATGAAAAATACTAAAGTTAAGTTTTTAGAGAAAAGAAACTTATTCTATATCATTTCTGGTGTTGTTATTTTATTTGGTATTGGTTCATTAGCTACTCAAGGTTTAAAGTCAGGTATTGACTTTTCTGGAGGTAGAACTTATGTAGTACGTTTTCAGGAAGATGTTTCTGCAACTGATATACAAAAATCTCTTGCTGATGAATTCGAAGGTGCTCATGTTGAGGTGAAAACTTTTGGTGGTGACAATCAGGTAAGAGTAGCTACCAACTACATGGTTGATGAATCAGGTGAAGATGTAGATAATGCTATCGAGCAAAAACTGTATAATGGATTAAAGCAATATGTAGCTAGTGGTGCTAGCTTTGAAGATTTTGTGAATGATTATAGAATGAGTTCACAAAAAGTAGGACCGACTATTGCAACAGACATTAAAACTAAGGCATATTATTCTATTGCATTCTCATTATTAGTAATCTTCTTATATATTTTAATTCGATTCCGTAATTGGGAGTATGGCTTAGGTGCTTTATTAGCCTTAGTACATGATGTATTGGTTGTGTTAGGAGTTTTCTCTTTACTATATAAAGTAGTGCCATTTAGTCTTGAAATTGATCAGGCCTTTATTGCGGCTATCCTTACAGTAATTGGTTACTCAATCAATGATACCGTGGTTGTATTTGACCGTATTAGAGAGTACTTAGGATTACATCCAAAAAGAGATAGAAATGCAGTTGTAGATTCAGCATTGAACTCAACAATTAGCCGTACAGTAAATACATCATTAACAACATTTGTTGTATTACTTGTAATCTTCTTATTTGGAGGTGAAACTATTCAAGGTTTCGTATTTGCTTTATTAATTGGTGTAGTAGTAGGTACATACTCATCATTATTTATTGCAACTCCAATTGCATTTACAGTAATTGATAATAGAGCTAAAAGAAAAGCTAAGAAATAAGCTTTTGTGTTATAAGATAAATGGGCACCCTTTAAACCTTTGTGTTTAAAGGGTGTTTTGTTTTTTATTATCTTTGGATAATTAAGTAAACGTTGAGCTATGATTTTTTTATTTTTAGGTTTGGGAGGTTGGGAAATTATCCTTGTTTTTTTAGCAGTTCTGCTTTTATTTGGCGCTGATAAAATTCCTGATTTTGCAAGAACCCTAGGTAAGGGTATATATGAATTTCGTAAAGCAACTGACGAAATTAAAAAGGAATTTACCGAAAGTACGGAAGGCTTTAAAAAAGATCTGGAAGATAGCAAAAGAGATATTGAAGCTCATGTTAAAGAGGTTGGTCGTTCATTTAAAGAAGATCATGATAGTAAGAGTAATATTTCAACAACGGACAATACTATTGGTAACAAATCTCAGGATGAAAATAATGATTCTGAAATAAAATCTTAATTGTTAATATCCGTCACGAAAATAAATTTATATGGGATTTTTGATGTTAATAGCAGGGTTTGTCCTGCTTTTTTTTAGTGGTGATTGGTTGGTTAAGTCTAGTGTTCAATTGGCGCGTTATTTGAAGGTTTCTACATTAGTAGTTGGGATTACTGTGGTAGCTTTTGGGACATCGGCACCTGAATTGATAGTGAGTTTAAATGCAGTTTTTGATGGTGTACCGGATATTTCAGTAGGTAATGTAGTTGGTTCAAATATAGCCAATATAGCCTTGGTTTTAGGAACGGTTTCTGTTATTCTTCCCATTAAAGTACGAAAGAAATCAGTGTTGTTTGATTGGAGTATAATGATGGGAGCAACTTTATTATTTTATATCTTATCATTAAATTATAAACTACAGTTTTTTGAAGGTATTGTATTTGTAAGTTTATTAATTCTTTATTTGGGTTTTTCTGTTGTTAAATCGAGAAAACAAATGGGGAATAATGGTGAAGTTGTTGAAGAACCTTCCATGAAACTATATAAGGCCTTAGGATTGTTAGTAATTGCTGCCATAGGATTATATTATGGATCAGAGTTGTTAGTTAAAGGAGCAATTATTGTTGCTACAGGGTTTGATATTAGTGAAAGAGTTATAGGTATTTCTGTTGTAGCCTTTGGAACAAGTGTACCAGAGTTGGCGACATCTGTAATAGCAGCAGTTAAAAAGGAAACTGATATTTCTATAGGTAATATTATTGGTTCTAATATTTTTAATTTATTGGGGATATTAGGTATAACTTCTTCATTAAAAACGATTAATATTTCACCGGATTTGATTTCTGTTGATATGTTGTGGATGATGGCAATATCTGTTTTGTTATTGTTGGCCATATTACCTATAAAAAAAGGACATATAACCAGATTTAAAGGTGCTATTTTTGTAGCTGTATATTTATTGTATATGTTTTTGTTGTTTACTAAATAAAGAATTAATGATATCTGCTCAAGGAATAGAAAAGCAATTCGGAGATCTTAAGGTTTTGAAAGGAGTTGACCTTACTGTAAAACAAGGAGAGGTAGTTTCAATTGTAGGACCTAGTGGAGCCGGTAAAACAACTTTATTACAAATATTAGGAACATTAGATAAACCAAATTTGGGAAGTGTATTTATTAATGATACAGAAATACAGTCTTTAAAAGAAAAAGAATTAGCTCGTTTTAGAAATGATAATATAGGATTTGTTTTTCAGTTTCATCAGTTATTACCTGAATTTACGGCTATTGAAAATATAATTCTGCCCGCCCTAATTGGTGGTTATAGTAAATCTAAAAGTGAAAAGAAAGCCAGGGAAATACTCAACTTTCTTAATCTTAAAGATAGAGAACATCATAAACCAGCTGAGTTAAGTGGTGGCGAAAAACAAAGAATTGCTATTGCCAGAGCTTTAATTAATGATCCGGTTGTAGTATTTGCAGATGAACCTACGGGAAGTCTCGACTCTAAAAATCAAGAAGAGTTACATAAATTATTTTTCTCATTGAGAGATGAATTTAATCAAACGTTTGTCATCGTTACACATGATTTGCACTTGGCTCATTTGAGTGATCGCGAGATAAAAATGAAGGATGGTATTGTTATTTAAGTGAGATGTGAATGAATTTAAGTGAAGTTAAGGAGTTTCTAGATGAAAAAGTTTTGCAGTATAATGCCCCTTTTTTCATTGAGTCCGATCCTATTTCAATCCCTAAAAAATTTTCATTAAAACAAGATATTGAAATTGCCGGTTTTATTGCTGCCACCTTGGCATGGGGGCAAAGAAAAGCAATTATGAGAAGTGCAGAGCGAATAATGGAGTGGATGGAATATGAGCCCTATCAATTTATAATGAAAGGGGAATGGCCCGAACTAGGAACCGCATCTGTATATCGTACTTTTAACGGAGAGGATTTAAATTATTTTTTTAGAGCACTCCAAAATATATATTTAAACCATGGTGGATTAGAGGCGGTTTTTACATATGGATATAATACTACTCATACCATAAAAGGTGCGTTGAGTTATTTTCGCGAAGTTTTTACTTCTATAGGAGAGTGTGGAAGAACAGGAAAGCATATTGCTAATGTAGATAAGGGGTCTTCATCAAAGAGGTTGAATATGTATTTACGGTGGATGGTTAGAAAAGATAAGATGGGTGTAGATTTTGGTTTGTGGGATAAAATTAGGATGAATGATTTAATGCTACCTTTGGATGTTCATACTGGTAACGTAGGAAGAAAGTTAGGTGTTTTGGTTCGGAAACAAAATGATTGGAAATCTGTTGAAGAGATTACTTCAGTATTAAAGAATTTTGATAATGAAGATCCAATCAAGTATGATTATGCATTGTTTGGTCTCGGTGTATTTGAGAAATTTTAAAGATGGCAAATTCATATTTTAAGTTTAAGCAGTTTACAATAGAGCAAAAGCAGGCTGCAATGAAAGTAGGTACCGATGGAGTTCTTCTTGGTGCTTGGTGTAATTGCTTAAAGGCAAAAAAAATTTTAGATGTTGGTACAGGTACGGGTTTAATTGCCTTAATGTGTGCTCAACGGAATATTGATGCAAAAATTGATGCTGTTGAAATAGATGAAAAAGCTTATCAACAGGCTATGCTAAATGTAAGTAATTCACCTTGGAAGCAAAGGATAGTTCTTGTTAATGAAAGCTTTCAGAATTATACGAATCAAGGAGAGATTAAGTATGATCTTGTTGTTAGTAATCCGCCATTTTTTAATAATTCATTAAAAAATGATTGTCATCAAAAAAGTATGGCTCGGCATACCGATACTTTAGGTTATGATGAATTAGTATCGGGTGTAATTAAAATTCTGGATAATGAAGGGAAATTTTCAGTAATACTTCCAAGTGATGTAAAAGATGAATTTACCATTATTGCAAAAAGGAAAGGGTTGTTTATAAATCGGATTCTTCATGTAAGGCCAACTCCCTCAAAGGCTGAGAAGCGTGTTTTACTGGAATTTGGATTAAATTCAAATGAGTTGGAAGAAAATACGATGATTCTGGAAGAATTTGGCCGTCATGGTTATTCTGAATACTACAAAGAATTAACAAAGGATTTCTACCTGAAGTTTTAATTGACTTATCTAAAATTTTATAATCTAATATTTCGATGAAGAGGTTTTTTAAAAAATCATACTATCAAAATTACAAACCTCATTATGTTCCTAATATAAAATTGGCACTTCCTGTTGTTTTTTCGCAGGCGGGTCAAATGATTGTTGGTTTGGCTGATACGATTATGGTTGGTCAGATTGGGGCATCACAATTGGCTGCAGTTTCATTTGCCAATGGGATTTTTATTTTAGGGCTTGTGTTGTCTATTGGTTTGGCTTATGGGTTAACACCTCTTGTTGGTAAGGCATTTGGAGCTGGAGATCGTGAACAATGTGCAGATTGGTTAAAACAGGGAATTGTGGCAAATGTTGTTTTTGCATTTATACTAATGCTGTTAATGTTTGTTGTTGGATATTTAATGAATTATATGGGGCAGGAAGAAGAGGTGATATTTTATGCAAAAACATATTATAACTTGCTACTTGTTTCAATATTGCCATTTTGTTTGTTCATGGTGTTTAAACAATTTGCCGAAGGTGTTACTAACACCAGAATAGCTATGGTAATAACACTCATTGCAAATATCTTGAATATTATACTCAACTATATTTTAATCTTTGGTAAACTTGGGTTTCCTGAATTAGGTATTGATGGGGCAGGATATGCGACACTGATTTCACGAATATTTATGGCAGCTGTTTTTGTTTGGGCATTTATTCGCTTACCCTTTTTTCAAGAATACAGAAAAGTCTTTACTTCTGTCAAGATTCAACTCTCAGAGGTTTTAAAGGTTCTGAAAGTAGGTTTTCCTATCGGAACTCAAATGATAAATGAGGTTTTTACTTTTAGTATGGGGACAATCATGATGGGATGGATCAGTAAAAATGCTTTAGCTGCTCATCAAATTGTTTTGTCTATGGCAAGTTTAACATATATGATGTCTGTTGGTCTATCATCTGCTGCAACTATAAAAGTGAGTAATTATTTTGGAGCAAAAGATTTTAGAAATTTAAAATATTCAGCATTTGCTATCATTCATAAAGTAATCATCTTTATGGTTTTTAACGGAATGATGTTTGTCCTTTTAAGAAACATTCTTCCAAAGTGGTTTGTTGATAATAGTGATGTTGTATTTATAGCATCACAATTAATGATTATAGCAGGGATATTTCAAATTTTTGATGGCTTGCAAGTTACCTGGTTAGGTATTTTGAGAGGTTTGCAGGATGTTAAAGCGCCATCTATTATTGCATTTATTTCCTGGATTCTTATAGCTCTGCCAATTAGCTATGTTTGTGCTTTTGTATTTAATATGCATGCAGTAGGAATTTGGACTGGTTATTTGTTTGGACTTATAATAGGAAGCGTATTGTTGCAAATCAGATTTGTAAAATTATATAGCAAATATAAATAGATTAAACATCTAAATTATTCTATGTAATCATCAATCAAATTATAATTATATGATAGTAGATATTATTTCGTCGGCACGAGAGATATTTCCAGATAAAGTAGAAGGAAAAGTAGTTGTAGTTATAGATATTTTAAGGGCAACTTCAGTCATGGTTACAGCATTTGCAAATGGAGCTAAATCGGTGGTGCCAGTTATGACACCTGAAGAGGCTTTTGATTTAAAACAAAATTTTGCACCAGAAAAAGTTGTATTAGGAGGTGAGCGTGAAGCAAGGCCTATTGCAGGTTTTGATTATGGAAATTCTCCATTGTCTTATATTCCGGAAGTTATTAAAGATAAAAGTCTGGTTATAACTACAACTAATGGTACTCGAGCGATATTAAATTCACAAAAAGCAATTAAATTATATGTAGGGGCTTTTGTTAATGATAAAGCTATTATTGATGTATTAAAAGGCGAACAAGAAATAGTGTTGGTTGCTTCTGGTTCTTATGATGAATTTACAATTGAAGATTCACTGTGCGCAGGTAAGTTAGCATATGATCTGCAGCAACAATATGGTGCAGAATTAACTGATGTGGCATTAGCCATGGCTAATTTATATCAGTTAAATAGTGAAGATATTCATAAAATTGCTTCTCAAGGAGCGCATTATAAACGATTGAAAGGTATGGGTTTTCTTAAAGATTTAGATTATTGCTTTAAATCAGATCTGTATCAGGTTATACCAGAATATAAAAATGGAATAATTCAATTAAAAGAATAAATTTCAATAAATGACAGAGATATTAGCTATGGAACTATTGTTTATACCACTGTTATTTTTCTTTTAAAAAGCGATTGGTCATAATATATATAGCTAGTCCTCCAATTTCTATAGCTGTAGAAATAATAAAATGAACATTTCTGATTCTGTTCTGAGTAGTGTAAAAAAATATCAACACCACACCGCCAATAATCATTAAGAATCCAAAGTTTTTAAGAAAACATCTCATGTTGTTAGTTGTTGCTATATCACTTAAAATATAAGTTACAAAGCCTTAAAAATAAAATCAAGTTATCGTTAGTTAATATTTTAGTGAATCTGTAAAGCATTTACGAATCGCTTTTCAGAAATGGTATTAATTAGGTTATATTTGCAACATTGTATAAAAAATAAAGAGTATTCCATTGGCAAAAAAAGAAGGTAAGAAGGTGGTTTTAACCCCTTTGATGAAACAATATTATGCGATAAAGGAAAAGCATCCAAATGCTATATTGTTATTTCGGGTAGGTGATTTTTATGAGACTTTTTCAGATGATGCGATTAAAACTTCAGAAATACTAGGAATTACTTTAACTAAAAGAGCAAATGGATCTGCTTCATCCGTTGAATTAGCAGGTTTTCCTCATCATGCCTTGGATACTTATCTGCCTAAATTGGTTAGAGCCGGCCAAAGGGTTGCAGTATGCGATCAGTTGGAAGATCCCAAAATGACCAAGTCCATTGTAAAACGGGGAGTTACAGAATTGGTTACTCCAGGAGTTGCTATAAGTGACAATGTACTGGAGCATAAAGAAAATAATTTTCTTGCAGCGGTTCATATAGAAAAAAATATTGCCGGAGTTGCATTTTTAGATATTTCAACGGGTGAGTTTTTAACTGCTGAAGGCAGATTTGAATATATAGATAAGCTATTAAATGGATTTAAACCCAAAGAAATACTTTTTGAAAAAAGTAAGAGGAGTTTATTTGTAGAGAATTTTGGAGATAAATTTTACACTTATGGTTTAGAAGATTGGGTTTTCACAGAAGATTCATCTATTGATCGTTTATTAAAGCATTTTGAAACAAAATCATTAAAGGGATATGGTGTTCATAATTTAAAAAGTGGAGTTATTGCAGCCGGTGCAATTATGCACTATCTTGATATTACACAACATCATAAACTGCAACATATTATTGGTTTATCCAGAATTGAAGAGGATAAGTATGTTTGGTTAGATAAGTTTACTATTCGTAACTTAGAATTGTTTGGGTCTTTTAATGATGGAGGTACGTCTTTAGTGGGAGTAATTGATAAAACTATTTCTCCAATGGGAAGTCGTATGTTGAAACGATGGGTAGCATTACCTCTAAAAGAAGAGAAATTAATTGAAGATCGCTTGTCAGCTGTTGAATATTTCTTTAAAGATCCGGAAATTAAAGAGCAAATGGAGGAGTATCTTACTCCTGTAGGTGATTTAGAAAGGCTGGTGTCGAAAGTGGCGGTAGGCCGCGTTACGCCCCGCGAAATGGTGCAGATTAAACATGCACTTCAGGCTGTTGAGTTAGTTAAGAAAGGGTGTGAGGGTGCAGATAATGACACACTTAAAAGTATAGGCGAACAATTAAATCCATGTATCACAATTCGTGATCGAATTGAGGCGGAAATTGTTGCAGATCCTCCGGCTCAAATTAACAAAGGTCATGTAATTAGCGAAGGGGTAAATGAAGAGTTAGATGAATTAAGGGGGATTTCTTTCTCTGGTAAAGATTATTTAAATAATTTGGTTCAAAGAGAAATCGAACGCACAGGTATTCCATCTTTAAAAATTAGTTTTAATAATGTATTTGGATATTATATCGAAGTTAGAAATACGCATAAAGATAAAGTGCCGGCAGAATGGATTAGAAAGCAGACACTGGTAAATGCAGAGCGATATATTACAGAGGAGCTTAAAGAGTATGAGGCAAAGATATTAGGTGCTGAGGAAAAGATCTTGTCTTTAGAGACTCAGTTGTTTAATGATTTGGTTATAAGTTTGTCTGAATATTTAGCCGCAATTCAGTTGGATGCAAGTTTGTTGGCAAAGTTAGATTGTTTGTTGTCGTTTGCTAAGGTTGCAGCACAAAATAAATATGTTAGGCCTGTTATTAGTAATGATGATGTTATTGATATTAAAGAAGGCCGTCATCCTGTTATTGAAAAGCAGCTACCTGTAGGCGAGGAGTATATTCCCAATGATGTATATCTGGATAATGAAAAACAGCAGGTAATTATTATTACAGGTCCTAATATGGCTGGTAAATCGGCACTATTGCGTCAGACTGCCCTGATTGTCTTATTAGGACAAATCGGCTCTTTTGTTCCAGCGAGTTCTGCTAAAATTGGTATCGTAGATAAGATATTCACCAGAGTAGGTGCTTCAGATAATATTTCTGCTGGAGAATCAACATTTATGGTGGAGATGAATGAGGCAGCGAGTATTTTGAATAATATCTCTCCTAAAAGTCTAATTCTCTTTGACGAATTGGGACGTGGAACGAGTACATATGATGGAATATCTATCGCGTGGAGTATTGTGGAATACATTCATGAAAATAGAAAGGCAAAAGCAAAAACATTATTTGCAACTCATTATCACGAATTAAATGAAATGGAACGGACTTTCGACAGGTGCAAAAATTATAATGTGTCAGTAAAGGAAGTTGATAATAAAGTAATCTTCTTAAGAAAGTTAGTTAGAGGTGGAAGTGAGCATAGTTTTGGTATTCATGTGGCTCGTATGGCAGGTATGCCCAAAAGTGTAGTGAATAGAGCTAATGAGATACTAGAAGAGCTTGAAGGTGCCAATCGTAAAGGAAGTTTGGCTAAACCTGTAAATGATATTGGTCAGCACCGTGAAGGATACCAGATGAGCTTTTTTCAACTGGATGATCCGGTGTTAAAACAGATCAGGGATGAAATTGCGAATACTGATATTAATAACTTAACTCCGGTTGAAGCACTCAATAAATTAAATGAAATAAAAAAGTTTGCAGGGATTAATTAATTTTTCTTGTTGGTTTTCAATATGATGTATAAAATGAAGAAAAAACTTCTTTAAAAACGAGAAAAAAAATTTGTCAGTAAATTTAAATGCTCTATATTTGCATCCGCAATCGAGAAACAAAGAGTTCTTGTAAAGATAGGAATGATCAAGGTTGTAGATGTTTTTAATGCGAAAGTAGCTCAGTTGGTAGAGCACGACCTTGCCAAGGTCGGGGTCGCGGGTTCGAGCCCCGTCTTTCGCTCCAAGGATGCTCGAGTGGTGGAATTGGTAGACACGCAAGACTTAAAATCTTGTGTCCATTAGGACGTGCGGGTTCAAGTCCCGCCTCGAGTACCAAGTAAAAGGTCTCTTCTTATTTCAAGAAGAGACCTTTTTTATTTTGTATAATTTAATAGATTGTTGAATGTTAATTATTCGCTCTCGATTAGAATATTTCTTGTATTTCTAAATTGAACAGCTTTTCTAAAGAACGATTCGTTATCTCCAAATTCCATAATCTTAGAAACTTCGTTTCCACACATAGTGCACTCCCCAATAACTTTAATATCATTAAAGCGATCTAAGTATACTTTGTAATTAGAAATGCCATATTTGCAATAATCATTACAGCAGTTACAGAAAATACCATTTTCAAGCAGGTATTTGTAGGCGTTCTTTTCGTGTTGGCTTAGTAAGTGATTTAATTGAGATTGATTAATTTCAATATCGCTTAGACTGATCATGGGGTATAATTTTGTAGATTAAATAATTAGTTGTAGATTCTCTTAATTGTCAAGTTATTTAATATTCATAAATTTTCAAAATAGTTATGTTTTATAAAACAATATTTTTTTACAGAAGTGTTTTATAAAATGTAGGGTGGTTTCTTAAATATTTTATTGAGTTTAATTGTGACCTGTTTAAAATTGGGGTTTGATTAAAATAAATATAAATTAATGTTAAGTGACCTTATTTTTTGTGGGGTTCATTAATAAAAAATTATCTTTGAAATCTATTTACTTACAAATTAATACTACTTATAATACTTATGGCTGCAAATTGTATTAAGGGCGGATCGGAATGTTATGGATTGAAAGAAATGACGCTTTTGTTTGAAATAAGTCAAAGGCTCATTGCTTCTACTGAATTGAAGAATGATTTATCGCCAATCTTAAAAATGTTAGTGGATCACCTGGAGGCAGAGAGGAGTTTTTTAACGATTTATAATCGTAATAGTTCAAGTATATACATTGAGGCTGCTTATGGAATGAGTCCCAAGCAACAGTCTTTGGGAAAGTATCAGTTAGGTGAAGGAGTAATTGGTAAAGTTGTAGAGTTGGGACAGCCAATTGTGATACAGGAGATTTCTAAATCTAATTTATTTTTAAATAAAACGAGGTCTGATCTTAGAAAAGAGGGGCGGGAATTGACTTTTATATGTATTCCAATTGTGGTTGAAAATAAAATGACTGGAGCTTTAAGTGTGGTAAGGGAGTTTAACCCCCATATTACATATGAAGAAGATATTCATTTTTTATCAATTATTGGTTCTTTGATTGCAAAAACGGTAAAAGTTCGTCAACAAAAGGTTGAAGAGCTTGAAGAGTTGAAGCAAAAAAATATTCAACTACAAACAGAGGTGGCTGGAAATAATTTTGCTACTAACATCATTGGGAATAGTAGTAAAATGCGTGATGTGTTTTCCTTGGTTGAAATGGTGGCACCCACTAATAGTACAGTATTGATTCGAGGAGAATCGGGTATTGGTAAGGAATTAATTGCAGATGCTATTCATACAAGTAGTTCTCGAAAAAATAAAAATCTAATCAAAGTAAACTGTTCTGCATTGCCAGATTCTTTAATTGAAAGTGAACTTTTTGGACATGAGAAAGGAGCCTTTACAGGTGCCGATCAAATGAGGAAAGGTCGTTTTGAGATGGCAAACGGAGGAACAATCTTTTTAGATGAGATTGGTGATTTGCCAATGTCAACTCAGGTAAAATTATTAAGGGTTATACAAGAACGTGAATTTGAACGATTGGGTGGATCAGAAACTATTGCTGTTGATGTGAGGATTGTTTGTGCTACTAATTGTAATCTTGAACAGCTTATTGAAGATGGTGAATTTAGAGAGGATTTATTTTATCGAATTAATGTATTTCCAATTTTTGTTCCAGCATTACGTGAGCGAAGAAATGATATTCCATTGTTAGTGGATCATTTTATTCAAAAGTTTAATAAAAAGAACAAGGCAAATGTAAAGCGAATAACAACCTCTGCTATTGATATGTTGATGATGTATAGATGGCCAGGTAATGTCAGGGAGCTTGAGAATGTGATTGAAAGGGCATGTATTTTATCAAGAGATAATGTGGTACATGGTTATAATTTACCACCTACATTACAAACGGCAGAGTCAACAGCTACAGGATCTAATGAAGGTATGACCGGTGTGTTGGAGCGTTTGGAAAAGCAACTTATTATTGATGGTTTAATTTCTACTAAAGGTAATATAACAAAGGCCGCTGAATTATTAAAAATTACAGAACGTATGTTGGGAACCAGGATTAAGAAATATAAAATTGATGCCTGGAGGTATAAGATATAATTAAACTAAAATACTATTCATCTGTTTATTGTAGTAGATTCATAAAATGTAAGTAAAGAAATGTTAGTTTAAATGAAGTTAGAAATTAATTAGAAAATTATTGAATGAAAAAGAGAAAGACGATTGCCTTAGTTGCGCATGATAATCGTAAACAGGATTTGATGGATTGGGTGAAGTATAATTGGAAGGAATTAATTTCTCATGATTTAGTATGTACGGGGACTACCGGATCTTTAGTGAAGAATGTATTGCAAGAAAAATGTGTTGAAAATAATGCAGTTCCTCCAACTGTGAAAAGACTTAAATCAGGACCGTTAGGAGGAGATCAGCAATTGGGGGCACTTATCGCAGAACAGCAAGTAGGGATTTTGATATTTTTTTGGGATCCTATGCAGCCCCAGCCACATGATGTTGATGTGAAAGCTTTATTGAGAATATGTGCTTTATACAATGTGGTCACTGCAACAAATAGGGCTACTGCCGACTTTGTTGTAACTAGTGAATTGTTTCATCAGGATTATAGACCTATTATAAAGGACTATTCTTCTTATGTGAATAGGCTCGCAAAGGATATTGAAAAATAAAAAAAAACATTCCCAACTAACCCCTTGACAAAAAGAGTGTTGTTTCTTATCTTGCATATTCTGCAAAATAAATAATCATTTTTTGTTTGGAAGTAAAAAATAAAGTCCGTTTCTTTGCACCCGCTTTGAACGAGAGGCGCGATTAAAAGATGACATAATGATGACTTTATAAGGGAGGAAAAACCTAATACAGAGCAGGTTTTAAGGATTTCAAAAGAGAAAGAAAAAAAGCAATATTTTTTGATTTTTTATTTGGATTTAAAAAATAAAATCGCTTATCTTTGCAGCCGCTTTTAAAGAAGGGTGAAACGATCAAGTGATGAGACTTTGAAAAGGGTTTAAGTTATTGAAAAATAACTTTTTAGGATTGAAAATAAGTTTAAAAATATTTCAAAATTTATTTGGAGAAAAGGAAATAAAGTTGTTATCTTTGCATCCGCTTTTAGAGCGACACTCAACGAAGGTTGAGCGTTTAAAAAGATTGAAATAAACATTTACTGAAAAGAAGTTTTGGTAAAGTTTACAAAATATAAGAATTCGAGTCATTTACGCCTTGATGCTGAATGGTAAGAAAACGTTCTTTGAAAATACTGAAATGCACACTTAATAAAGGAAAATAGTGATTCTTTGAGTTAAAACTCTTGTAAAGAATAATAGGCTGTTAAATCAGTCATAATAATTTTTATACAACGAAGAGTTTGATCCTGGCTCAGGATGAACGCTAGCGACAGGCCTAACACATGCAAGTCGAGGGGTAACAGGGTTGCTTGCAACCGCTGACGACCGGCGCACGGGTGCGTAACGCGTATGAAACCTGCCTTTTACAAGGGGATAGCCCAGAGAAATTTGGATTAATACCCTATAGTCTTGTTTGTTCGCATGGATAGATAAGTAAAGTTTCGGCGGTAAAAGATGGTCATGCGTGACATTAGCTAGTTGGTGAGGTAACGGCTCACCAAGGCAACGATGTCTAGGGGTTCTGAGAGGAAGGTCCCCCACACTGGTACTGAGACACGGACCAGACTCCTACGGGAGGCAGCAGTGAGGAATATTGGTCAATGGACGCAAGTCTGAACCAGCCATGTCGCGTGTAGGAAGACTGCCCTATGGGTTGTAAACTACTTTTATACGGGAATAATGTGAGCTTCGTGAAGCTTTTTGAAGGTACCGTATGAATAAGCATCGGCTAACTCCGTGCCAGCAGCCGCGGTAATACGGAGGATGCGAGCGTTATCCGGATTTATTGGGTTTAAAGGGTGCGTAGGCGGACTATTAAGTCAGTGGTGAAATCTTGCAGCTCAACTGTAAAACTGCCATTGATACTGATAGTCTTGAATTTAGTTGAGGTAGGCGGAATGTGTTGTGTAGCGGTGAAATGCATAGATATAACACAGAACACCGATTGCGAAGGCAGCTTACTAAGCTATAATTGACGCTGATGCACGAAAGCGTGGGGAGCGAACAGGATTAGATACCCTGGTAGTCCACGCCGTAAACGATGATTACTCGTTGTTGGCAATACATGGTCAGCGACTGAGCGAAAGCATTAAGTAATCCACCTGGGGAGTACGTTGGCAACAATGAAACTCAAAGGAATTGACGGGGGCCCGCACAAGCGGAGGAACATGTGGTTTAATTCGATGATACGCGAGGAACCTTACCTGGACTTAAATGTAGGCTGCATAGATCAGAGATGGTCTTTTCTTCGGACTGCTTACAAGGTGCTGCATGGTTGTCGTCAGCTCGTGCCGTGAGGTGTCGGGTTAAGTCCCATAACGAGCGCAACCCCTGTTGTTAGTTACCATCACGTAAAGGTGGGGACTCTAACAAGACTGCCGGTGTAAACCGTGAGGAAGGTGGGGATGACGTCAAATCAGCACGGCCCTTACGTCCAGGGCTACACACGTGTTACAATGGTCGGTACAAAGGGCAGCTACCTAGCGATAGGATGCTAATCTCTAAAACCGGTCTCAGTTCGGATCGGAGTCTGCAACTCGACTCCGTGAAGCTGGATTCGCTAGTAATCGCGCATCAGCCATGGCGCGGTGAATACGTTCCCGGGCCTTGTACACACCGCCCGTCAAACCATGGAAGTCGGGGGTACCTGAAGTCTGTTACCGTAAGGAGCGGCCTAGGGTAAAACTGATAACTAGGGTTAAGTCGTAACAAGGTAGCCGTACCGGAAGGTGTGGCTGGAACACCTCCTTTCTGGAGAGAGTTTAAAACGCGTTTAGTATTTATATTAAACACAAAGGAACTATTTTCTTTAGTAGTGCATTTCACATTGTCTAAAATAGACAAAACGTACATTGACATATTGGCAAAACAATCAAAATCATAGGTTAGTTTTAATGCGAGAGCTTTAAAGCTATACCAACAAGAAAGTAAGCAAGGGCGTACGGTGGATGCCTAGGCTTTCAGAGGCGAAGAAAGACGTGATAAGCTGCGATAAGCTGCGGGGAGAAGCAAATATTTATTGATCCGCAGATTTCTGAATGGGGCAACCCGGCTGGTTGATGACCAGTCACCCTTCGGGGGGCAAACCCAGGGAACTGAAACATCTAAGTACCTGGAGGAGAAGAAAACAATAGTGATTCCCTAAGTAGCGGCGAGCGAACGGGGATTAGCCCAAACCAATGTTGTTCAGGCAACGTTGGGGTTGTAGGACTGCGATATAGATTTAAAATTGAAGTGGAGCGTTTTGGAAAGAACGGCCGTAGAGTGTGACAGCCACGTACACGTAAGGTTTTAAATTTTAGCAGTATCCTGAGTAGCGCGGGACACGAGAAATCCTGTGTGAATCTGCCAGGCCCATCTGGTAAGGCTAAATACTCCTGAAAGACCGATAGTGAACCAGTACCGTGAGGGAAAGGTGAAAAGTACCCCGAACAGGGGAGTGAAATAGTACCTGAAACCGTGCGCTTACAAGCGGTCGGAGCCCTTTGGGGTGACGGCGTGCCTTTTGCATAATGAGCCTACGAGTTAGTCGTAGTTAGCAAGGTTAAGTTGTTCAGCAACGGAGCCGAAGCGAAAGCGAGTCTGAATAGGGCGTTAAAGTTAGCTGCGCTAGACGCGAAACCAGGTGATCTACCCATGGTCAGGTTGAAGTTCCGGTAACACGGAATGGAGGACCGAACCAGTTAACGTTGAAAAGTTTTTGGATGAACTGTGGGTAGGGGTGAAAGGCCAATCAAACCTGGAAATAGCTCGTACTCCCCGAAATGCATTTAGGTGCAGCCTTATTTTAATCTTACAGAGGTAGAGCTACTGATTGGACGAGAGGGCTTCACCGCCTATCAACTCCTGATAAACTCCGAATGCTGTAAGATGATGAATAGGAGTGAGGGCATGGGTGCTAAGGTCCGTGTCCGAAAGGGAAAGAACCCAGACCATCGGCTAAGGTCCCCAAATGTATACTAAGTTGAACAAACGCGGTTTGATTGCATAGACAGCTAGGATGTTGGCTTGGAAGCAGCCATTCATTTAAAGAGTGCGTAACAGCTCACTAGTCGAGCGATCGAGCATGGATAATAATCGGGCATAAGTATACTACCGAAGCTATGGATTGTAATTATATTACAGTGGTAGGGGAGCATTCTAACAGCCTTGAAGCAGTTTGGCGATGAACTGTGGAGCGGTTAGAAAAGCAAATGTAGGCATAAGTAACGATAATGCGGGCGAGAAACCCGCACGCCGAAAGACTCAGGTTTCCTGATCAACGCTAATCGGATCAGGGTTAGTCGGGACCTAACGCGAACCCGAAAGGGGTAGTGGATGGTAAGCAGATTAATATTTCTGCACCTGCTATACAACGAAAGTGACGTATTGGTGAGATTGCTACGTACAGACGGAATAGTACGTTGAGCCTAGGCTTCGGCCGAAGCGAAGTAAAGCAGCCGGTACCAAGAAAAGCGAGTATAGGAGCCCGTACTGTAAACGGACACACGTAGTTGGGTTGAGTATACTAAGGCGCTCGAGTGATTCATGGTTAAGGAACTCGGCAAATTGGCCCCGTAACTTCGGGATAAGGGGCGCCTACTTCGGTAGGCCGCAGAGAAATGGCGCATGCGACTGTTTATCAAAAACACATGGCTTTGCAAATTCGAAAGAAGACGTATAAGGCCTGACACCTGCCCGGTGCTGGAAGGTTAAGAGGAGAGCTTAGCTTTACGCGAAGGTTTGAATTGAAGCCCCAGTAAACGGCGGCCGTAACTATAACGGTCCTAAGGTAGCGAAATTCCTTGTCGGGTAAGTTCCGACCTGCACGAATGGTGTAACGATGTGCGCACTGTCTCAACCATGAGCTCGGTGAAATTGTAGTATCGGTGAAGATGCCGATTACCCGCAACGGGACGGAAAGACCCCGTGAACCTTTACTGCAACTTAACATTGGTTGTGGGTAAGTAATGTGTAGGATAGGACGGAGACGTCGATCATGCTTCGCCAGGAGTATGTTAGTCACCCTTGAAATACGTCCCTTTGCTTATCTGTGGCCTAACGGTTTTTAACCGGACATTGTTTGGTGGGTAGTTTGACTGGGGTGGTCGCCTCCAAAAGAGTAACGGAGGCTTTCAAAGGTTTCCTCAGGACGATTGGTAACCGTCCGCAGAGTGTAATGGCACAAGGAAGCTTGACTGTGAGACCGACAAGTCGACCAGGTACGAAAGTAGGACATAGTGATCCGGTGGTTCCGCATGGAAGGGCCATCGCTCAAAGGATAAAAGGTACTCCGGGGATAACAGGCTGATCGCTCCCAAGAGCTCATATCGACGGAGCGGTTTGGCACCTCGATGTCGGCTCGTCACATCCTGGGGCTGGAGAAGGTCCCAAGGGTTGGGCTGTTCGCCCATTAAAGTGGCACGCGAGCTGGGTTCAGAACGTCGTGAGACAGTTCGGTCCCTATCTGTTGTGGGCGTAGGATATTTGAGAAGACCTGACGTTAGTACGAGAGGACCGCGTTGGACAAACCTCTGGTGCACCAGTTGTTCCGCCAGGAGCATTGCTGGGTAGCTAAGTTTGGAAGGGATAAGTGCTGAAAGCATCTAAGCACGAAGCCTGCTTCAAGATGAGATATCCTTATCAGGGACGTTAGAGACGATGACGTTGATAGGCTGTAGGTGTAAAGGCAGTAATGTCAAAGCCGAGCAGTACTAATTACCCGAAACTTTTAGTTGGGCGTTAAAGCATGACATGTGATTTTGATTGAGCTGGTATGTTATCAATAAAGATATTCAGGTGGTTATAGCGATGGGGCTCCACCTCTTCCCATTCCGAACAGAGAAGTTAAGCCCATTAGCGCCGATGGTACTGCATATTGTGGGAGAGTAGGTCGCCGCTGATTTTAAAAAGAAAGAGCAATTGAACAAGTTTCAATTGCTCTTTTTGTGTTTATACCTGTTTAGTCCTCAGTCTGCAGTCTGCAGGGATCAGGTCACAGTAGCTTAGTGGCAGTTGAAGTAACTGCTTATTTGTTGAGTTGTGAAATTGCCGATTTGTTAATTTGTAAAATTTGATGCCTTTACATTACCTTGCTCAAGCATAGTAATTATACCAGAGATAACATATATTTAATAAAAACATATATTTCCAAACATCGGCACTCCACATAAATCAAACATTTTTTAATCTACGTGATGCATCCTTTAGAATAGCTTAAAAACGTAGAATAATACCGATTCTATCTGCGCCTCTTTTAAATTGAATAAATGATGAACTTGGGATGTAGCAAAGTTCAAGAGATATTATAGTAACATATAAGTCACTTTAAACACAGTTTATATTCATGAAATGGTGAGTAAAATGTGACTTATATATGAGTTTGAAGTGAGTTTAATGTGAGTTTTATGGTTATCCGTATGGTAACTTTATTCTAATAGAATCTTTTTTGCATTAAAACTCTTTTTAATATGCTTATAATCTCTGTTACCTTATCAATACTATTCTTTCCTTGTTTTAAGCATTAAATGTTTTATATTGCTTTAAATTAATTTTTGATTATAAATGAATAAAAAGAAAATACTATTTGTTTGTTTAGGTAATATTTGCCGTTCTCCCAGTGCAGAGGCTGTAATGAAATCACTAATTACGCAAAAGGGATTACAAGATAGATTTGAAATTGATTCTGCAGGTATTACTGGATTTCATGCAGGAGAACCTGCAGATTCGAGAATGAAACAACATGCTATTAGAAGAGATTATCATCTTACAAGTATTAGTAGGCCAGTTGATGCTATAAAGGATTTAATGTATTTTGACTATATAATAGGTATGGATGATCAAAATATTAAAGATTTAAATAATCTTGCTAAAACAGAGGAAAATAAAGCTAAGATTAGTAAGATGACTGATTACTGCACAAGGTTTGTACATGATTCTGTACCGGATCCATATTATGGTGGGGCGTCTGGTTTTGAATTGGTTTTAGATTTGTTGGAAGATGCCTGTGAAGGATTGATCAATAAATTAGAAAATGAGTAGTAGAATTCTACAGACAATTTCGGATTTTTTAGGTGAAAGAATCATTTCCTCAGAATTTATGGGTGGAGGATGTATTGCTCAATCAGGAAAGATTATAACAGATACAGGAAAGTCATTTTTTCTTAAACAGGGTTATAATAATGGGATGTTTGATTGTGAATCCAATGGCTTAAACGAAATTGCAAAATCAAATAGTATACAAACGCCCAAAGTTATTTTGGTTGATAAAGAGTTCTTATTACTGGAATTAATTCCAACAGGTACAAAGAATACTTCATCTATGAAGGAATTTGGAAGCAACTTTGCCAAGATGCACAAATATACATTTCATAAGTATGGTTTTAGAGAAAACAACTTTATTGGTTCATCTGTTCAAATTAATGCTTATTCTTCTAATTGGACTGAATTTTATTTTCAGAACAGACTACTATTTCAGTATAAACTATCCGAAACCAAAGGATGTGTTACCAAAGAATTTAAAAACTTATTTTTAAAGTTGGAACGTAGAATGGATTATATATTGGATGGGAGTGAAGATAAGGCCTCGCTTTTACATGGAGATTTGTGGGCAGGGAATTACATAATTGATATTAACGGAAAAGCTGTTTTAATTGATCCAGCCGTATATTATGGTAATAGGGAAGCAGATTTGGCAATGACCAAGTTATTTGGTGGTTTTAATAACGATTTTTATTATTCATACAATAACGAGTATCCTTTGGCAAGTGGTTATCAATATCGCGAGAATATTTACTTGTTGTACCATGTAATGAATCATTATAATTTATTTGGAAATGGGTATTATGCACAAATGATTGATTTAATCAAAAGTTATTTATAGATAAAAAAGGGAACTAAAATTAGTTCCCTCAATAAGTATAAAATACATATTTGGTTTAAATAAAACCTCTCGTTTCAGCAATAATAACCATGAGTTCAACTATTTCATCATCAGTCATCTCTCTACAGTTAAAACAAGCATCATAGAATTCTACATCAGGTACATCTTTTTCAAAGTAATGTCTGAATTGAGCCCTTCGTCGGTCCATTTCCATAGCCTCTCTTTTCGCTTCAGATATTGTTTTACCATATGTGTTGCTTATAATCTCAGCTCGCCATTCCAATGGAGCCATCAGTTTTACATGAAAAGACTTTTTGAAGTTTTTTGTAATGGCTTCTGCTGCTCTACCTACAATAACAACATTACCTTCACTTGCTGCTGTATAAATAAAGTTAGCAATAGTATTATTTATTTTTACGTCACCAGGGTAGTAGGTATCAGAGAAAAATAATGCCAGGTTATCAAAAAATGTTCTGTTTTTATATTCAGATAGGTCTTTGATAAGTTGTGGCGATAGTTTTAGCTCTCGAGCGGATTCATCAATTATTTCTTTACTTAGCCATCTCCACTCTTTATTACTCTCCTGTCTTTTTAATTTCTCTGTAAGAACTTCTGATAGATATTTCGCAATTCTTTTACCAGGACATCCGTATTCTCTGGATATTGTTATAACTGGACCATCTGATTGCGCGGCTATAGGATTGTCTGTTTTTCCTACCCTCTCTCGCATATATTTTAAGAATACATTTTCCATATAATGTGCTTTAGGTTATTTTATCTAAAATATAGCAAGAAAAAATAATATGAACAAGGAAATTGTAGAGAAGTATGGGCATAAAAAAAGGATAGACCTTTGTCTATCCTTAACCCTTAAAATCAGTCTTGTTAAATCTAAATCTATGAAAAAAAATCTACATTACAAATGTAGGGTAAATATCATCTAAATTTATTCAATTTAAGTTAAAGCTTGTTAAGAGCTTGATTTTCTGTTTTAATCAAATAATATAAATAATTTATAAAGTCAAATAAATAAACCTTTTGCAAGGAATGACTTCTTATATTCAATCTAATTTTACTACTTTTGAGCTCTATTACATCAGGATATTTAATGGCTAAGAAATCAGGAAAGAAAAAGAACTCTCAGAATGATGGAGTTTCTCGTAATAACTCTCTTAAAAGAAATCATCGAACTGCATTTTTGCTGAATGATAAAGAAAAAGAGGCACTTGAATCTTATTGTAAAAAAAATAAGATAAAAAATAAATCGAAATTTATGAGAGAAACTCTATTGAGAACCGTAATGGATCATTTTTTAGAAGATTATCCAACGCTATTTGATAAAAAAGATATGGATAAAATTCGTATATGATTATAGGTTCAATGTTTTGATCCATTCCTTCAACCTGAAGTTTGTTAAATCTGGTTCATTATCTTCATCTAATGCCAAGCCAACAAAACTATCATCTACTACAGCTAACGATTCTGAAAAGTCGTATGAGTCAGTTGGCCATTTTCCAATAAATTCACATCCTTTATCTTTAATAAGATCGTAAAGTTTACCCATACCATTACAAAAAGTATCTGGATATGTATATTGATCGCCTAATCCAAATAGAGCAATTTTCTTATTATTCAGATCTGATTCAAGTAATATATTTACAAAAATCTCAAAATCATCCTGTAAACTTCCTACACCCCAAGTAGAAGTGCCTAAAATTAAAAACTCTCGATCTTCAATATCTGATTTATCAGCTTTTTCAACAGCTATTAAGTCAGTATTGGGTATTAAGTCATGGAGTTTTTCAGCTACAAATCTTGTGTTTCCAACAGAAGATCCATAGAAAATTCCTATTTTATTCATAGTCATTGTTTTTCATGTATGAGTATTAGAAACACTCATATTTATGTATGGTTCAATGGTTTTTTCTTATTTCTTTCGAATTACGAAGATTCCATCTCTAAAAGGGAAAATTACTTTTTCAACACGTTGATCTTCTTTAACCATCTGATTAAATTCCAAAATACCTTGAGTATATAGATCATTGGGATGAACTGGTTCAATAATTTTTCCATCCCATAAAATATTATCGGCTAAAATATATCCGCCAGGATTTAATATATCAAACACTTGTTTATAGTAGTTTGGGTATTGTCTTTTGTCTCCATCCATAAAAATTAAGTCATACTTTTTGTTCAAAGTAGGGATAACATCGATAGCATCACCAAAATGGATTTTTATTTTGTTATTTACACCTGCTTTATCGAAAAAAGATTGAGTAAATGGAATAATTTCATCATCAATTTCAATAGTGTCTATAGTAGTATCATCACTTGTGCTTTGTGCCATACAGATACTTGAATACCCTGTGTATGTTCCAATTTCCAGAATACTTTTGGGTTGAATCATTTGGCAAAGCATTTTTAATATTTGGCCTTGCAAATGACCAGATAGCATTCTGGGTCTTAATACATGTAAATGAGTTTTTCGGTTAAGCTCATATAGTATTGGATCTTCAGGATCAATATGGTTAAGTATATAATTTTCTAATTCAATTGATGTGCTAGTCATACAAATTAATTACAAATAAATAAGTTGTGATAGGTTATCCGGATTAAATGTTTCGTTTGCTATTTCAAGTAAGTCAGAAGATGTAAGCTGATCGATCTTGTGATATACTTCATTTAAAGAATCTACTTTATTATATAAAAGATGACTCTTTCCTATGTTTAACATTAAGTTCTCCTTATTCTCTGATGAAATAGCTATTTGGCCTTTTAATTGTCTCTTAGCCTTATGTAGCTGCATACTCCCTAGTTCTTGAGTACGGAGTTTGTTAAGCTCATTAAATACAATTTTAAGGCTCTTTTCAACATTTTTACGGTCTGTACCCCAATAGATTGAGAATACTCCAGTTCCATATAATGGTGTGTAAGAGGATTCAATATTATATGCAATACCTCTTTTCTCGCGCAGGCACATATTTAAACGGCTATTCATACCCGGTCCGCCTAACAAATTATTTAATAAATGTAAACCAAGCCTCTTCGGATGATTATAGTCATAAGCTGTACTTCCAATGATAATATGACTTTGATAAGTATCTTTATCTGTTTTAATAATTGTTGGTTTTGACGCAGGAATATCATCTCGTTTAACAACTCTTCTGTTTTCTGGAATATCACCAAAATATTTTTCAGCAAGCTTGATAACTTTTTTGAAGTTTTGACTACCAACAGAACAAAACACAATTTGATCAGTGTGATAGTTTTTATTAATAAATTTAAGAATATCGTTTTTGGTAAATTTCTTTAATCTTTTTGCTTCACCTAAAATATTTCTACCAATAGGATGATTCGGATATAAAAGTTCTTCAAAATCATCAAAAATTAATTCTGCTGGTGAATCTTTATATGAATTTATTTCATCAATGATGACTTCTTTTTCTTTTTCGAGTTCTTTTTCAGGAAAAATGGAATGAAATGAGATATCAGCAATTAATTCCATTGATCTTTCATAGTCTTCTTTTAAGAAAGATGCGTAAATACATGTTTCCTCTTTGGTTGTATAGGCATTTAATTCACCACCTACATCTTCCAATCTGCTCAGAACATGAAAGGCTTTTCTTTTTTTTGTGCCTTTAAATATAACGTGCTCAATAAAATGAGCCATTCCATGTTCTTCTTCCTCTTCGTCTCTGGAACCGGCATTAATTATAATACCACAATATCCAACTTCTGATTTTTCAGACTTATGAATAATTCGAATTCCGTTTTTTAATGTATATGTATTAAAATCCATGAAAAATTTATTGGAGTGCAAAAGTACTAAAGAACAACGTATTTCAATAATGATGCTAAAAAAATAATGCAGTTTTTTTTCAAATAGTTTTGCAGTAAAAAATCTTTGTGTATATTTGCACCGCCTTACAGAAAAAGGGTCATTGTTAAAAGAAACAATGAAGAACAAAAGATTGAAAAAATGATGGTACCATAGCTCAGTAGGTAGAGCAATGGACTGAAAATCCATGTGTCCCTGGTTCGATCCCAGGTGGTACCACATTTCAAAATATTGTATTTAAATACACCCTCATTAAAGGGTACCATAGCTCAGTAGGTAGAGCAATGGACTGAAAATCCATGTGTCCCTGGTTCGATCCCAGGTGGTACCACAAAAAAGATCAAAAGATTATTCTTTTGATCTTTTTTTGTTTTAAGAAATCTTAATGAATTATTTTGGGATAGAGAAATAGAAAGATGATCCTCTATTTACTTCTGATTCTACCCACATTTCACCATCTAAAATTGTTACCAGTTTTTTGCATATAGAAAGGCCAAGGCCTGTTCCTTTGTTAGTAGAGTTGCTGTGTTTTGCCTGAGTAAAGCGGTCAAAAATCGTTGGTAGATATTGAGTTTCTATACCAATTCCATTGTCCTTTATTTCAAAAATAACCTCACGATCATTTGTTTGTATAATTATTTCAACAGTGCCATTTGTGGTAAATTTTAGACTGTTATTGATTAGATTGGTAAGGATTTGTTGAATTTTAGATCTGTCGCTATATATATTAACGGCTTTAATATTGGGTAGTTGTATTAAAATATTGTTGTTGCTCTGTTGTGCCATTGGAGCAAAAAAGCTTTTGACTGTATTTAATAAATCAATAAGATTGAATTGAGATTTAGTCACTTCAATTTGACCTGTTTCGATTTTTGAGATTTCCAGTACGTCATTTATAATGTCTAGTAATTGCTGGCCGCTGGATAAAATTAAGTTTAAATATTCCTCTTTTTGTTGAGGAGTTAAGCTTTGGTTTTTTAGAAGTTCGGAAAAACCAATAATACCATTCATTGGAGTTCTGATTTCATGACTCATATTTGCCAGGAATGAAGACTTTAAGCGATCACTTTCTTTTGCTTTTTCCATTGCAATTTCAAGTTCGATATTTCTTTCCCTTAGTTCGTTCTCTGCTTTTTTTCGATCTCTTAAATCTCTAACAATAGCCAGATAATGATGTTCGTCTGGTTTTTTTGAGTTCATCTCTATTGGAATTGCCTCTCCATTTTTTCCTATTATATCTCTTTCGAGTATTACAGATTGGCCAACATCAACCAAATCAAAACGCATTGGATTATCCTTTATTGATTCAGGAGTAAATATTTTAGAGATGTGTTGATTGATGATTTCATCTTTAGTAAATCCGGTTATGTTTAAAAAACTTTGATTAGCTTCAATAATTTCTCCTTTTTCATTTCCGATTAAAATACCATCGCCAGCATTTTCAAATATGGTTTTGTATTTTGCCTCACTTGATTTTAGTTTTTCAACTGTACTTTTAAAGTCCGTTATATCTCTAATCGAAAGTATTTTAACATGTTTGTCATTGTAAAAATGACTTTTACTAATAACTTCAGCGTAAAATGAACTACCATCTTTCCTGACGATTTCAACTTCATAAGGCTGTCCGGTAGTATTTTCTAATCTTTGAATAGCAAAATCTCTGTATTGGGGTTTTGTAATGTTAGGAGCATAAAATCCAATAAGTTCTTCATGTGAGTAGCCCAACATCTGACAACCTTTTGTATTTGCCTCAATGCAATAACCGTTCTCAATCACAAAAACTCCTTCAAAAGTAGTTTCTGATATAGCTATGTATTTCTCTTGAAAAAGCTTAAGTTCTTCAGATATATTATTTTTGTTGGTGTTTTTGTCGTTGGATAATGCTTTCATTTATTTATTTCTTCTTCTTATAAAACCAAACGCAATTTAAAATGTTTAAGTAACGAATTAAAGCTTTCGATTTATTTTTAAAGATTGTTATAATTTATTTGGAGGTTGATAAGTTAATTTAAATTAAGTAAACATCTTAAATCTTTGTTTTTAGCTTATAATTAGATATTTTTGCGCCTCGTTTAAACTACTTTATTCAGATACAGAATATAAATATATAATAATATAATAGCCATGGATAAGAAAACAATTCTTGTTATTTTGGATGGATGGGGATTTGGTGACAAATCAAAATCAGATGTAATTTCAACAGTAGAAACGCCTTATTGGGATAGCTTAATTGCTAAATATCCTAATTCAAAATTAAATGCTTCCGGAGAATATGTAGGTTTACCTGACGGACAGATGGGAAACTCTGAAGTAGGTCACTTAAATATTGGTGCTGGTAGAGTTGTATACCAGGATTTAGTAAAAATTAACCGTGCTTGTGCAGATGGTTCTATTGCTAAAAATCCTGAGTTAGAAAAAGCATATAATTATGCAAAAGCAAATAACAAAAAAGTTCACTTATTAGGATTAATGTCTCAGGGTGGTGTTCACAGTTCTCAAGAACATATTCACACACTGTTGAGCGTTGCAAAAGATTATGGTTTAAGTGATGTTTTTGTTCATGCATTCATGGATGGACGTGATACAGATCCAAAGAGCGGTAAAGGTTTTATGACTAATTTGTTAGCTCATATGGATAAATCTGTAGGAAAAGTTGCTACAGTAACAGGCCGTTATTATGCAATGGATAGAGATAAGAGATGGGAACGTGTTAAGGTTGCTTACGATGCAATGGTAGCTGGAGTTGGTGAAGAATCTACTACAGATATTTTAGCTGCTATTCAAAAATCATATGATGCTGATGTAACAGATGAGTTTATTAAGCCAATTGTTCAAGTTGATACTGAAGGAAATCCTGTTGCAAAAATAGAAGAAGGAGATGTTATTGTATTCTTCAACTTCCGTAACGACCGAGCTAAAGAATTAACAATTGTGTTAACTCAGCAAGATATGCCTGAAGAAGGAATGAAAACGATTCCTTTACATTATTGTACAATGACTCCATATGATGCTACTTTTAAAGGTATGCATATTTTATTTGATAAGGATAATGTTCAAAATACAATTGGAGAAGTTGTTGCAAATGCTGGCTTAAAGCAGTTAAGAATTGCAGAGACTGAAAAATATGCCCACGTAACATTCTTCTTTTCAGGAGGTCGTGAAGCTGTATTTGAAGGTGAAGACCGTATTTTGGTTAATTCACCTAAAGTGGCAACTTACGATTTGCAACCAGAGATGAGTGCTTATGAAGTGAAAGATAAAGTAATTGCAGAATTGAATAATAAAAAATACGACTTTATTGCATTGAACTTTGCAAATGGCGATATGGTTGGCCACACAGGCGTTTATGAAGCAATTGAAAAAGCAGTAAAAGCTGTGGATGAGTGCGTAGAAGGAGTTATTGAGGCTGCAAAAGCTAATGGATACGAAGCAATAATTATTGCTGACCACGGAAATGCAGATAACGCAGTGAATGGTGATGGTTCTCCAAATACAGCTCACTCTTTAAATCCTGTTCCTTTTGTTTGGGTTACTGAGCGTGAAGGTGAAGTTAAAGATGGAGTACTAGCAGATGTAGCACCCTCAATTTTAAAATTAATGGGAGTTGCTCAACCTGAAGATATGACAGGAGAGTGCTTAATTGATTTAAAATAATAATATAAAATATAATATACCAAAGCAGTGATTCTTTTGAATTGCTGCTTTGTTTATTTCTGAAAGAATTTTATTTGCGGAATGATTCAAATTGATGATAAAATTATAAGTCTTGAACTTTTTCAAGAAAAATTTATTTGTAATATAGCCAAATGCAAAGGTATTTGTTGTGTAGAAGGTGACTCAGGTGCTCCAGTAACTGAGGATGAAGCAAAAGAATTGGAAGAAATCTATCCGAAAATAAAACATTTGTTGTCAGAAGATTCTATCAAAGTTATTGAAGATGAAGGGACGTCAGTAATTGATTTTGAGGATGAATTGGTAACACCAATTGTTAATGGCAAAGAATGTGTTTATACTTATTTTGACTCAAAGGGAACTGTGCATTGTGCTATTGAAATGGCTTGGAAACAAGGTTTAGTAAGTTTTAGAAAACCAATTTCCTGTCATTTATATCCCATAAGAACAAAAAAATTAACACAGGGCGAAGCTTTAAATTATGATGTGTGGCCGATATGTGCTGATGCATGTATTTTGGGTGAGGAAAAAGGTGTTTCTATTTATCAATTTCTTAAGGAGCCATTAATCAGAAAATATGGTGAAGCTTTTTATCATGAAATGGAAGAATCTGAAAAAATTCTAAGAGAAAGAGGTATGTTGTAATTGACTTGTTTAAAAGTTATTTTATAAATAAAGGATATTTTATTTGAGGCTGTAATTTGAGAAAATCAAATTACAGCCTTTTTTGTATATGCACCAGGTATAAAGGTTGTGATATAATTCATAGTATATAACCTTAAACCTTTTGTATATTGTATCGTTTTTTAAAATAAAAGAATATGGAAGGATTAAAAACATATATAAGCGAGAACAAACAACGTTTTTTAAACGAACTTTTTGAATTATTAAGAATACCATCAATAAGTAGTATTGAATCTCATAAGCCTGATATGTATCGCGCTGCTGAAAAATGGACAAAGATTTTGTTAGAAGCAGGAGCCGATAAGGCAGAGGTATATGAAACTGAGGGAAATCCAATTGTTTTTGGTGAAAAAATTATTGATGAAAAGTTGCCTACTGTAATGGTGTATGCTCATATGGATGTGATGCCTGTGGATCCTGTTGATTTATGGCACTCCGATCCCTTTGAACCTGTAATTAAGGATGGTAGAATATATGGTAGAGGAGCAGATGATGATAAGGGACAAAGTTTTATGCATGCTAAAGCTTTTGAATTCATGGTAAAAACGAATCAATTACCATGTAACGTAAAGTTTTTAATAGAGGGAGAGGAAGAAGTCGGTTCAGTACACCTTCCAAAATTTTGTGCAGAGCATAAGGAAATGCTTGAGAGTGATGTGATTCTTGTTTCTGATACTTCTATGATTGCACCAGGTATACCTTCAATTACCACTGGATTAAGAGGTTTGGCATATTGGGAGGTTGAAGTAACTGGTCCAAATAGAGATTTACATTCAGGTTTGTTTGGAGGAGCCGTAGCAAATCCAATCAATGTTTTGTGTAATATGATATCACAAATGACGGATGAAAAAGGTAAAATCACTATACCTGGATTTTACAATGATGTAATTGAAGTAACTGAAGAGGAACGTAAAAAGATGGCGCAGGCACCTTTTGATGAAGAAGGGTATAAAGCTGCATTGGACGTAAAGGAACTAGATGGGGAAGACGGGTTTACTACCAATGAACGAACAGGAATAAGACCTTCCTTTGATGTTTGTGGAATTTGGGGAGGATACACAGGTGAAGGTGCTAAGACTGTTTTACCATCAAAAGCCTATGCAAAAATATCATCTCGTTTGGTTCCAAATCAAGATCATGAAAAAATAGCAGAGTTATTTAAGCAACATTTTGAATCTATAGCTCCTGCTAATGTAAAAGTTAATGTAAAATCATTGCATGGAGGGCAAGGTTATGTTTGTCCAATAGAGTTACCAGCATATCAGGCTGCTGAAAAAGCCTATGAAAAAGTGTTTAATAGGAAACCTGTGCCAGTAAGAAGTGGAGGTTCTATTCCAATCATATCAACTTTTGAGGAAATTCTAGGTGTTAAATCTATATTAATGGGTTTTGGCTTGGAATCCGATGCAATTCATTCTCCTAACGAAAACTTTCCATTGGAGCAGTTTTATACTGGTATTGAGGCAATCCCTTATTTCTATAAATATTATGTAGAGTCCAATATATAATATATTATAATTATATAATTAGTTCAGAAGCAGGTTTATTATTAATTCTGCTTTTTTTATGCTTTTTAGTTATAGTATATATTGAATCAAAACAAGCAAGTGTCATCTAATTAGTTTATAAATTTCAGGTTGGTGTATTAAATAGTAATATAGAGATGAGAGTATCTTATAATTTATAAATAAAATAATCTATTTACTTTTAATATTTATTCGAATAAATATTAAAAGTGTTCAAAAATGCTTTTTTTTCAGAAAATATCGGAAAAATCTAATAAAAACTCAAGATGATCTAATAAAAATAGGGGTTTTGTTTTTGGTAGGTTAATTTTTATGAAAAAAATCATGAAAACGAAAGGTTTTAAATTAGAATTATTTATTTTTGCTTCGCTAACTCGAAAAAAAAATTAAAATTTTTTATTAATTATGGCAACATTAAGATTTCAAGCATTAAATGAGTTGCTTTCAAGAGCACCAAAAGATGTATGTTTACCTTCAAATAAGGTAACAGATTATTATGGCGAATTAGTATTCAATGCTGAGGCGATGAGACAGTATCTTTCTAAAGATGCTTTTGCTGCAGTTAAAGCTGCAAATGCTAAAGGAGGAACTATTGATCGTAAACAAGCTGATGGTATCGCTTCTGGTATGAAGGCTTGGGCTATTGAAAAAGGAGCTACTCACTACACTCACTGGTTTCAACCACTAACTGATGGAACTGCAGAAAAACATGATGGTTTTATCGATTATGGTGATGATGGTAGTATTATTGAAAACTTCTCAGGTAAATTATTAGCACAGCAAGAGCCTGATGCTTCTTCTTTCCCATCAGGAGGTATTCGTCAAACTTTTGAAGCTCGTGGTTATACAGCTTGGGATACTTCTTCACCAGCATTTATCGTTGGAACAACACTTTGTATTCCTACAGTATTTATTTCATATACAGGTGAAGCTCTAGATTATAAAACACCTTTATTAAAAGCTCTTTCAGCTGTTGATGAAGCTGCTACAGCTGTATGTCAATATTTTGATAAAAACGTATCAAAAGTACATACCAACATGGGTTGGGAGCAAGAGTATTTCTTAATTGATGAAGCTCTTTACCAAGCTCGTCCAGACCTTGTATTAACAGGTCGTACATTAATGGGACACTCTTCTTCAAAAGATCAACAATTAGATGACCACTACTTTGGTTCTATTCCAGAGCGTGTATCTAAATTTATGATTGAGTTAGAAGTTGAAGCTCACAAATTAGGTATGCCTATTAAAACTCGTCACAATGAGGTGGCTCCTTCTCAGTTTGAGGTTGCTCCAATTTATGAAGAGGCTAACTTAGGTAATGACCATAACCAAATTATCATGGATTTGATGAAGCGTGTTGCTCGCCATCATAAATTCCGTGTATTATTACATGAAAAACCATTTGCTGGAATCAATGGTTCTGGTAAACACAATAACTGGTCATTAGGAACAGATACTGGTGTTGTATTGTATGCTCCAGGTAAAAATCCTAAAGGAAATTTACAGTTCTTAACTTTTGTGGTTAACACATTAATGGCTGTATACAAAAACCAGGATTTATTACGTGCATCTATTCTTACTGCTTCTAACAGCCACCGTTTAGGTGCTAACGAAGCTCCTCCAGCAATTATTTCTGCTTTCTTAGGAACTGAAGTTTCTGCAATGTTAGATAAAATTGTAGCTGAGGTACCAGATCACAAAATGACTCCTGATGAGAAAACAGCTCTTAAATTAGGTATTGGTCGTATTCCTGAAATTATTCTTGATAACACTGACCGTAACCGTACTTCACCATTTGCATTTACAGGAAACCGTTTTGAGTTCCGTGCTGTAGGTTCTTCAGCTAACGCTGCTGCATCAACTACTGCATTAAGTGCTGCTGTTGCTGTTCAATTAAAAGAATTTAAAGTTGAAGTAGACGGATTAATTGAAAGTGGAGTTAAGAAAGATGAAGCTATCTTCCAGGTTCTTAAGAAATTAATCATCGAGTGTGAACCAATTAAATTTAATGGTAACGGTTACTCAGAAGAGTGGAAAGAAGAAGCTGCTAAGAGAGATTTAACAAATATTACAAGTGTACCTGAATCATTAACTAAGTATCTTGAGCCAGAAGCTAAGAAAACTTTAGTTGAGGGTGGTATTATGAGTGAAAAAGAACTAGAAGCTCGCGTTGAAGTTGAAATGGAGAAATTCGTTTACAAAATTCAAATTGAGTCTAGAGTTCTTGCTGATCTTGCAATTAACCATATTGTACCAACTGCTGTAGCTTACCAAACAAGATTAATTCAAAACGTTCAAGGATTAAAAGAGTTATTCTCTGAAGAAGAATTCACAGCATTAGCTGGAGCACGCATTGAATTAATTAAAGAGATTTCGACTCATACTTCTTATATCAAAACTAAGAGAAAAGAAATGATCGAAGCTCGTAAAGAGTGTAATAAACTAGAGGAAGGATCAGAAAAAGCATTTGCTTACGATCAAAAAGTTCGTCCTTTCCTAGACGATATTCGTTACCACATCGATAAATTAGAATTAATTGTTGATGATGAGTTATGGCCATTGCCAAAATATCGTGAATTATTATTCAACTGCTAGTCTTTAAATACTAGATATTCTCAAGGGATAACCATAATGGTTATCCCTTTTTTGTTTTTAATCGGTTTTATTAGTAATAAAAGTTATGCAGGTTTTATATATTTGACAAAAACCTACGGAATTTATATATGAAACATTTTCTCTGTACAAGTATAATTTTATTGTGTTTATCTTCTGGTTTAATTGCTAATAGTGAAATGGATTCGCTTATTAATAAACTTGAGTGGGCAATGAGTAAACGAGACAGTTTTGATGTTATTAGGCAAAATAGGTTGGTAAACCTTAAAGAAATATTAAATAAAAAGGATATAGAAGAGGATCAGGAGTTTTATATTCAGGATCAGCTAATAGAGGAATATCGTACTTATAACTTTGATTCCACTTTACATTATATAAACAAGAATTTATCTTTGGCTCAAAAGATAGATAAACCAACTTTAATCAACGAATCTAATTTAGAGATGGCCCGTTTGCTTGCTTCTTCAGGAAGATATCTTGAAGCATTGGATGTACTAAAGTGGATTAATAAAAAGTTATTGAATAAAAATCTTTTAATAGATTATTATAATGATTTACTGAAATTATATTCTGATCTAAGTATTTATTCGCCATCCAGAGATAATGCACATTCATACTCAGAAAAATCGGCTGCATATACAGATTCTTTATTGCAAATTTTAGATAAAAATTCAGAAGCGTATTTATCATTACAAGAAAAGAGATATAGAGATCAACGCGACTTAGTAAAATGCGAAAAAATAAACACTCAGAGACTTTCTAATGCTAAAATTGGGACTCCTCTTTATTCAATGATAACTTTTGAAAGGTCGCTATTATTTGGCCTTAAACAGGAACCTGAAAAGGAAAAGAAATATTTGATACTTTCTGCTATTTCAGATATTATGGCTGCAGTAAAGGATAATGCTTCGTTAACCAAGTTAGCATTCATTCTGCACCGTGAAAAAGATATAGATAGAGCTCATAAGTTTATTAAGTTTTCATTTGAAGATGCTTCGTTTTATAATTCAAAACTTCGTTTTATAGAGATATCTAATATAATGCCTTTAATTACTGAAGCCTATCAGTTAAAAAGCGAACAACAAAGCAGAAAATTAAAAAACTATCTAATCATCATAAGTTTGTTAAGTTTGGTTTTGACTTTTGCGTTTTTGTACATTGTTAATCAGATGAAAAAACTGGCAAAAACACGAAATGACTTACAGGTTGTTAATTCCAGATTAAATCAATTAAATAATAACTTGTCTGAAGCCAATCAGAGCCTACAGTCTTTAAATGCAGAGTTGTCTGAAACGAATCATGTGAAAGAACACTATATTGGTAATTTTTTATCTATATGCTCGGATTATATTGATAAGATTGATGATATACGCCGAAATGTTAATAAGCAAATATTAGCAGGAAAAGTTGAAGAACTTCTTAAAACAACAAAATCTCGAAAACTAATCGATGATGAAGTTAAAGCTTTCTACGAGAATTTTGATTCTATCTTCTTACATATCTACCCTAATTTTGTTGAAAAACTAAACTCTTTATTGGAAGAAGGAGAACATATTGAGTTAAAGAAAGATGAAATGTTAAATACCGAATTACGAATTTTTGCACTCATTCGATTAGGTATTTCTGATAGTTCCAGAATTGCTAAACTTTTAAGGTATTCAGTAAATACTATTTATAACTATAGAGTAAAGGTCAAAAATAAAGCTATCTCGCGTGATGATTTTGAGAATCAGGTTATGAAAATAGGAGCTATTCTTCGCTAAATTTTTACTATTTCTTCTTTATTATTCCATTAATACATCAAAAAGCGTCCACTTTTTTAAGATTTATTAACAAAATTAATCTGTTGAAAATCAGGAGATAATGGTTTTGTCATGCCTTTGTTAGTCCACTTTTTTACTATGTAAGTTAGTAATTTGCTACTTATATAATTCTCTTTGTACAGAGCAATAAAAATCAATTGATAGAAGGCTTATTGAGATTAATCTGCAGTTAAAATCTCATAAATATTAAGTTGTTAATTAATCTATGGAAAAGAGTGATGAAAGGATTTTTAAAAAGGAAGAAAGGGAAAAAGTAGGAGTATTAAATGATGAAAACATTCAATACTTCAATGTGTAAACTGTGAAAATATTTTCACATTAATGTTTTACCTGCATTACAAATAATAGTTTAAAAAAATCTTCAAATGCAAATTAATAAGTCAATACATAAAGTAAATCTAAGATTGGCCTTCATACTGGCTTTCTTTAGTTTTACAGTAATAACATTTGCTCAACAAAAAACTGTTGAGGGGATAGTTGTTGATACAAATGGAGAAGGAATTCCAGGTGTATCCGTAGTGCTAAAAGGTTCTTCACAAGGTACAATCACTGATATGATGGGACATTATTCTGTTTCTGGTGAAATGGAAGAAGGTACTATTTTAGTGTTTAGTTTTATTGGGATGCAAACACAGGAAGTGGCTGTAAAAGCTGAGCAAACCCAATTAAATATATCACTTAAAGAAGAGGTTCTGGGATTAGGCGAAGTGGTAGTTGTTGGATACGGAACACAGGAAAAAAAGGATATTACAGGTTCTGTTGCATTAGTTCAGGCTGAAGAATTGGAATCTCGTCCTAATACACAATTAGGATCGTTAATTCAGGGTAGAGCAGCAGGAGTTCGTGTTGCTTCAGGTTCAGGAAAACCGTCACAAGGTTTGAGTATTCGCATTAGAGGTACAAACTCTATCACTGCTGATAGTGAGCCTTTATATGTGATTGATGGTATTCCAACTACCGATACAAGGTCAATAAATCCAGCAGATGTTGAATCTATGACTGTATTAAAAGATGCTTCGTCAGCTGCAATTTATGGGGCAAAAGGAGCTAATGGTGTTGTATTAATTACAACAAAAAAAGGAGCCACAGAGAAGCCTACCTTAACACTCGATTCGTACTGGGGATTTTCAGAGGTATGGAAAACTCTGGATGTTTTAAATGGAGAACAGTATCGTGATTTAATGACTGAACTAGGTCAATCCACAGATTGGAATAAATACAATGCTAATACTGATTGGCAAAACAAAGTATTTCAAAAAGGGATGTCTCAAAATTACCAGTTGTCTATGTCTGGTAAAAGTAATAAAACGTCATATTATGTATCCGGAGGATGGGTTCAACAAGTTGGAGCTGTCAGAAGTTCAGAGATGGACAGAGCTAATTTTAAAGTTAATCTGGATCAGGAAATTAACGATTGGTTGAGTGTAGGAACAAGAATTGCATATACTAAATATAGGGATGTAGATGTAAATGATAACAATGCAGTTAATAGCGGTGGAGTTATTAACGGTGTTTTAAACACCCCTTCTGTAATCGATGTATATAATGCTGATGGAACATTCACCAGTAACCCATTTCAAAATTGGGAGAATCCTTTAGCTAGTACTGACGGTTCTGAAAGAGAGTACAACAGTGAACGTTTTTTAGGGAACATGTATTTAAATATTAAATTCTTAAAGGATTTTAATTTTAAATCAAATTTTGGTATTGATCAAAGTAATGGAATATATGACTACTTTTTAGATCCCTACAGAACCAGTTACGGTATGGCCAAACAAGGTATTGCTACTAATAATACAGATAAATCTAGTTTTTGGATGGCTGAAAATATCTTGTCTTTCAATAAAAAAATAAATAGACATGCATTTGATGTATTAGTAGGTTCTGTAATTCAAAAGTATAAATGGGAGAACAGTTATATCACGACAGAAAACTTTGCTAGTGATGGTATTACAACAACCAATGCCGGATCAGTTATTGCTTCAGCAGGGAATAATAAGTCAGAGAAATCCAATGAAGCTTTTATCAGTAGATTAAACTATGCTTTTGCTGATAAATATTTAGTAACTGCAAACTTTAGAGCAGATGCATCAAGTGCTTTTGGTGCTGACAATAGGTGGGGGTATTTTCCTTCTTTTTCACTTGGATGGCGTTTGTCTCAAGAGTCATTTTTAAATAGTATCGATTTTCTAAACGATTTAAAAATTAGATTGGGATGGGGTCTTGTAGGTAATGATCAAATAAGGAATTACGCTTATTTTGGATTGGTAGGATCAAATGATTACCCAATAGGAGGTGTTCTTTTACCAGGAACTTACCCTTCATCAATGGATAATAACTCCTTAAAATGGGAAGAATCAGAGCAAACCAATATTGGTTTAGATATAAGTCTTTATAATGGAAGAGTAACATTTACAGCAGACGCATATCTTCGAAAAACGCGCGACTTACTATTAGATGCACCTCTTCCAACGAGTACTGGATTTTCTTCTGCATTGCAAAATATTGGAAACCTTGAAAATAAGGGATTAGAATTTAGCTTAAATACAGTAAATGTTGACAGGGCCATCAATTGGAGTTCTACATTTAATATTTCATTTAACAGAAATAAGGTAACTAACCTTGTTGTAGAGAGTCTTCCAATGGGTAATGTTGCTGGACGAGGAGAAGCTGTTTTATTAGAAGAAGGACGTTCATTAGGTACACTCTACGGATATGTTTGGGGTGGTGTTGATCCTGCTACAGGAAATGCATATTATGTAAATAAAGAAGGAGAATCAACTTTTACTCCGGATCCGGAAGACAGAACAGTAATAGGAAATGCCAATCCTGATTTCTTTTATGGGGTGAATAATACAGTTACTTATAAAGGTATTGGACTGACTGTATTCCTGGAAGGAACTTATGGCAACGATATGTTAAATGCAACTCGTATTGAGTCAGAGGGTATGACTGATCCTAAAAACCAATTATTATCTGTTACTAAAAGATGGCGTACAGCTGGAGATGTTACAGATGTGCCTAAAGCTACTTGGGCGGATACTGATAATTCAAGAATATCAACCCGTTTTATAGAAGACGCATCTTATCTCCGAGTAAAAACAATTAGTTTAAGTTACCAATTCCCGAAAGCATTAATTCAAAAAGCTGGAATTGCCTCATTAAAAGTTTATGCAACTGGTGAAAATTTATTTACTCTTACTGATTATTCAGGATTTGACCCGGAAGTAAATGCTTATGGCGCTTCTAACACCATGCAAGGAATTGATTACGGAACTTATCCTCAAACCCGAAATATCATCTTTGGTTTAAATGTAGTTTTCTAAAATTAAAATTTGATAGCAATGAGATTTAAAATATTTCTAGTAGGTTTTGTTATGACCTTGGCAATGAGTTCATGTAATGATATTCTTGAACTAGAGCCAATTTCAGATGAGACTTCGGCAAGTGCTTATAATAGATTAAGCCAGATAGAAGCTGCTTTAACAGGAGCTTATGCAACTTTTCAATCTGACCATTATGTTTGGAATAATGTTATTTTTCAGGATGTAAGATCAGATAACCATTATGCAGGAGGAGATAATACAGGTATTTATGAAGTAGATTATTTAACAGTTTCTCCTACCAATTCAAAAATTAACCAAAGCTGGGGTAATCTTTATAACGGAATCCTTAAGGCTAATCTGGTTATGGAAAAAGCTGTAGAGGTTACAGATCCTCAATTAAGCGAAGAGAGAAGAAATCAAATAATAGGTGAGGCTTTGTTCCTAAGAGCATATCATTATTATAATTTGGTAACATTATTCGGTGGAGTGCCTTTAATTCTTGAGGCAACAAATTCTACAGAATCTTCAGCTGTAAATATTCCTCGCTTTTCAGCAACAGATGTGTTTAATCAAATAGTTAATGATTGTAATGCTGCTGCTGAGCTATTGCCTGATGTGTATGGAGCCGATGCAGGTGTAAATAAAGCCAGAGCAACAGCTGGTGCTGCTTATGCATTAGTCGCTAAAGCTTATGCACAAATGCCTTCTCCTGATTATACTCAGGTTCTTGAGTATATTAAAAAGGTGGAAGCGAGCAAAGCAAATTACAAGTTGATTGATTATACAGAATTGTTTGATGGTGCGCACTATAATAATGCTGAGTCAATTATGGAAGTGCAGTATTTGTCAGGTAGCGATGGAAACTGGGGACCTCAATGTTTATTGCCTCCATCAATTAGTGGAGATACATGGCGTAAATTTATCACTCCTTCTCATGATTTAATTGATGCTTATGATGCTGAGGGTGATGAAATAAGAAGAAATGCAGCTGTATTATTCGAATCGGTTAGCTGGGTTGATGAATATTGGGGTAATGAGGTTGGTAGTAGTATACCTTTTGCATACAAGTGGAAAAATGCCAGTGGATGGTCAAGTTCTGACAGACCTTACTTATTAAGATATGGTGATATAGTTTTATTAAAAGCAGAAGCTTTAAATGAAACCGGACAATTGGATTTAGCAGCTGCTGAGGTGAATAAAATTCGTAACAGAGTTGATTTGCCAAGTTTAACGGCCGATCAAAAAAGCTCAAAAGATGTATTGCGTATGGCAATACTAAAGGAGAGAAGATTGGAGTTAGCTCAAGAGTCGCAACGTTGGGATGACTTGGTACGATATGGTGTAGCCGTTGAAACAATGAATAACCTTCAGGAGGTTGATCTTAGAACGGGGCTTGCTACAGACTATAATATGACGGAAGCTAAGATTCTTTTACCTATACCGCAACAAGAGTTGGATAGAAATCCTAATCTGGAACAAAACCCTTTATAACGTAACGAATGAAGAAGATAAATATTAATTGGATATTGGCTGTTTTTGTTCTGTTTACAGCCTGGAGTTGCTCTGAAGAAAGTAACTTGCAACCAGAAGGACAATGGGATTTAAGCTCTCCTTCTGTAAATCAAATCAATGGTGTAACTCTTGATGAAACCAATCCGAATGAAAAAGTAACCTTTCAATGGGATCCTGCTTCGTCATCAGCTCGCTATGGTGTTTATTATACATTACTAATTGATTCTGTGGATGCTCAGGATGTTACAAATCCAATTCTGGAGATTAAAGCAGATAATAGTGGTAAATCAACAACAGCTTCTGTAACTTATTCTGAATTGAATGAGGCATTGTATATGGCAGGTTATAAACCTGGAGTTGAAATTGCGTTGAAATATACAGTAGTAGCAGATTGCTTATCAAAATCTTCTTCTGATGAGAAGCAATTTGCAGTTGTAAGATATGATGATGATCAACTGTTTTTAGCCGGAGCAGCAACTGAAGTTGGTGATAATGTAACCAGTGCTATTAAATTTAAAAGATTGAAAGATGCAGCAGCAGATAAGTTGAACATCTATGAGATACATACTTCATTAAAAGCCAACGAATCTTTTATGGTTTATAATGGAAAAAGTACAAAAGCAATTGCATACGGTGTTAATGAAGATGGTTTATTGGAACGAGGCGCTAATTCATTGAGTGTAGAAGAAGAAGGTGTGTACCGTATAACTATTGATTTTGATGCGATGTCTGTAGAATATTTTAAAATTGAGTCGCTGGGAGTTATAGGTTCTTCATTAACAGATGGATGGAATTCAGATGAAGATTTGGAATATCTTGGTGATGGAGTTTGGCAGGCCGATATTAGTTTTGTGAGTTCTGGAGATTATATTATCAGAGCAAACAATACCTGGGATGGAATAATCAAAAAAGTATCAGGAACAGCCAATGCTGTAGCTTATGAAAGTTTTGCTAATAATAACAGTGTTGGTATTGAAAATATACCTCAGTCTGAAGTAGGCTATTATACCGTTACTTTAACGTTAAATGCTGATGAGTATAGTATTGATTTAGAAAAAGCTCCAGAAGAAAGAATGTATGTAATAGTAAATGGAACTAATACTTATGAATTAAGTATGGTTGGAGAAGGAACTTTTGCAACGACTTCATATATTGCATTACAATCAACCGATCAGGTAATTATTAATACAGAATCAGATGGAAGCGGAATAAGCTATTCAACTTCTGATGCAATAGAAGAAGGAAGTGGAGATAAAGTTAGTGGTTCTTGTTCTGCTCAAGAGTCTTCAAGCTCATTTTCAGTTTCACTTGATCAGGCATTTGGTTTTGTTATTAATGTAAATGAAGGAACAATAGACTGGCATTACTATAATTTAAAGTTGTTCCATTGGGATGATGATGCAGATGGCGGATGGGATGCTAAGCTAGAAGCTGAAATGACTTATGTACATCCATATACATATACAGTAACAGCTGATCTTTCGGCCGATTTTGAAAGTAAGTTTTTCTCTCCTTGGGATATTCAGTTTGGTGCAGGAGTTACCGATGATATGAATGCATTAGCAGGTACCATGACTAATGATAGTGGTGCTTCAAACTTTAAGAATATTACAGAAAGTCGAACCTATAACATAAATGTAGTTGTTACAGATGATTTTTCTACAGCTACATATGAGTTTGTTAAACAATAGTAAATAAATGGGCAGTGAACTAACTGCCCATAATTAAGAATATTATGCTGCTAAAAAGTAAAAAAATAATAGTTCCTTTTTTTATTACATTAATTTTTGGAATAACAGGAGCTCAATGTAAAAAGGATAGTGACACATCACCACCCCCTCCAGCACCACAGGAAGATGCCTTAAGTGTAATAAAATACTTGTCAACTGCTGATGGTAATGCTAAATTCAATAAGCAAGATGATAGTTTTTATAGTGCTGAAACAAATAGTTTTGCTTCCATTAATGTTGATGTTTCCACTGAATATCAGGAAATGGATGGATTTGGATTTTCTTTGACTGGAGGTAGTGCCCTTCATTTATATAATATGTCTGCATCTAAACGAAAAGCTTTATTAAATGAGCTTTTTGCTTATGATGAAGAAAATATTGGAATTAGTTACCTACGAATAAGTATAGGGGCTTCCGATTTGGATGCAGAACCTTTCTCGTATAACGATTTATTGGATGGACAAACTGATGTGAACCTAGATCAATTTTCAATAGAACCGGATCGCGATCATTTGATTCCCGTACTGAAAGAAATCTTAGAAATCAATCCTGCTATTAAAATACTAGGATCACCATGGTCTGCACCATCGTGGATGAAAACTAATGGGGCAACAAAAGGAGGTGAACTAAAGGAGGAATATTATGAGGTGTATGCCAATTATTTTGTGAAATATGTTCAGGCAATGGCAAATGAAGGTATTGCAATTGATGCAATAACTATTCAAAATGAACCTTTACATCCGGGTAATAATCCAAGTATGTATATGGAGCCACAAACTCAGGCTAATTTTGTAAAAAATGCATTAGGACCAGCATTTGAATCAGCCGGAATTTCAACAAAGATTATTGTTTATGATCATAATGCAGATAGAACAGATTATCCGATTACCATTTTTAATGATTCAGAAGCGAATAAATATGTTGACGGATCTGCATTTCATTTATATGGTGGTTCCATTAACGATTTGAGCAAGGTGCACAATGCGCATCCCGACAAAAATTTATATTTCACAGAGCAGTGGATTGGTGCTCCTGGAAATTTTGGAAATGACCTTGTTTGGCATACTGAAAATTTAATAATCGGAGCTTCACGTAATTGGTGTAAAACTGTTTTAGAGTGGAATTTGGCTAGTAATTCCAATCTAGAACCACACACTGATGGCGGTTGTACACAGTGTTTAGGAGCTTTAACTATTGACGGTGATGATGTAACACGTAATCCAGCGTATTATATTATAGCACATGCTTCTAAATATGCACGCCCGGGATCTGTTCGAATTGCAACAAATGTTCCTTCAGGATTGCCCAACGTAGCCTTTTATACTCCTGATGGAGAAATTGTATTAGTGGTTGTAAATACATCTGGTTCTGAAACAAGATTCAATATTGATCGGGGATCGGAAATGTTTGTTGATAAATTAGCTGCTAATTCTGTAGCTACATACATTTGGAAATAGTAAAAAAAACTTTTTATAATTAGAGGTAAACTATTGATTATGGATATTAGAATATTAACATTCCTGGGTTTGATTTTTTTTGCGTGTAAACCTCTAACGGTAGATACTAAATCAAAAGATGATCAGACTTTTAAGACTAAAGATAAGATAATTGATGTCTATTGTACTTCAAAAGATGGCAATAAGCGCCTTGCATTAGTTGGAAGTTATGGATTTACAAAAGCTGAACAGCCTTTAGAAAGTGAAGTAAGTGTATTTGTAAATCCACAAAAACAATTTCAAACCTTTTTAGGTATTGGGGGAGCAATAACAGATGCATCAGCTGAAGTTTTTAATAAACTTCCTGATGCAAAGCAAAAGGAACTTTTGGATGCCTATTACGGTGAACAAGGATTAGACTATACCTTAATGCGAACTACAATTCATAGTTGTGATTTTGCTTCTGAAAGCTATACTTACATAGATGAGGGTGACAAAGAATTAAATTCATTTTCAATACAACATGATAAGGAATTTCGTTTGCCAATGATAAAGAAAGCATTATCACAAGCAGATTCAGCTATCAAAGTATATGCTTCTCCCTGGAGTCCTCCTGCTTTTATGAAAGGTCGTGAAGATATGTTACAAGGTGGAAAACTTCTGCCAAAGTATTATCAGTCCTGGGCTTCGTATTATACTAAATTTATTAAAGCTTATGAAGCGGAAGGTGTGCCAATTTGGGGGCTTACTGTTCAAAATGAACCTATGGCTGTTCAAACTTGGGAGTCGTGTATTTATACTGCTGAAGAAGAACGTGATTTTGTGAAAAATTATTTGGGTCCAACACTTCAAGCAGAAGGATTACAGGATAAAAAAGTAGTTGTTTGGGATCATAACAGAGATTTAATTTCGCATAGAGCAAATACCATACTTGGAGATCCTGAAGCAGCTAAATATGTATGGGGAGTTGGATTTCATTGGTACGAAACATGGGCTGGCGGTGATCCGTTGTGGGATAATCTGCGAAATGTTAAAGAGTCATTCCCAAATAAGCAATTATTGTTTACGGAGGGGTGTAATGAAAAATTTGATGCAGATGAATATCAAAGATGGTCGAACGCTGAACGCTATGGAAAATCAATGATTAATGATTTTAATTGTGGAACAGTAGGTTGGACAGACTGGAATATTTTGTTAGATCAAAATGGCGGTCCAAACCATGTAGGCAATTATTGTTTTGCACCTATACATGGAGATATTAATACAGGAGAATTGATTTATACTCCTGCATATTATTACATTGGTCATTTTTCAAAGTTTATCAGACCTGGAGCAAAACGAGTTAGTACAACAACCAGTTTTAGTCAGTTGATAAGCACATCGTTTATTAATAATGATGGTAAAATGGTGACTGTTGTAATGAATGAGTCTGAAGAGGAAATGGATTATAATTTAATAGTAGAAGGAGCGTGTGCAAGCGTTAGCATATCACCTCGTTCTATTCAAACTTTAATATATTAATTCACTAAGCACGGGGTAATTTTTGGAACTGCCGATTCTTAAATATTAAAGAATCGGCAGTTCTGTTTTTTATCGGGATTGGCATTCGATTATACTATAAGCAGCTAATCTTACACATTCTTTGCAAGTTAATTTTCTGTTTTTTTTCAATTCTTTACATTGGATGCTTCCTCCGTTTTGTATGAATTGTGAATTAACCTTTTCAATTAATGTAGCATCATCAATTAAAAAATGAGCAGCATATAAAGCTCCACAGATTCCATTTTCAGCTCTTCCTCTGCCTTTATCTGCAGCCAAAGCAATTATATCATCACTAACATTATAGTCTGATTGAAAAGTTTTAAAGATGGCCTGCGCACAGTTAAAACCTTCTTTACCGTGATACAATTGTTCAGCTGTATTTATTTTCATAAATATTAGTTCTTAGTTCTTCTTATCTGTTTAAAACTAATCTTTAATGCTTTTTCAAAATGTCTGATAGACTTAATCTCTTTTGATGTGATTAAAGCCAGAGAATAACCTTTTTTGCCAGCTCTAGCAGTTCTTCCACTTCTATGAGTATAATATTCGTCTTTATCTGGCAATTGGTAATGAATCACAAAAGATAAGCCTTCAATATCAATACCTCGTGCAGCTAAATCCGTAGCAACTAAAATTTGCATGTTTCCCTTTTTAAAGGAGCGCATAATTTTATCTCGTTCTATTTGTTTTAAATCTCCCTGGATAGCATCAGTTTTAATATTCTTAGCATTAAGTTGCTTAGCAAGGGTAGTGGCTGCAACTTTTGTTTTGCAAAAAACAATGCCTCTGTTTCCTTTTTCAATTTTAAGGATTTGTAAAAGGATATTCAGTTTTTCAACTTCTTCGCAAATTAAAAACTGATGGTCAATGTTTTTATTGACTATACTTTTTTTACTAACCTCTATTCTAATGGCTTTTTTAGAAAGATGATTATTTACAATTTTTTTAATCCCGTCTGGCATAGTTGCAGAGAACAGCCATTTGTTATCTATTTTTTCAAGATGTTTTAATATCTGATCCAACTCTTTTTTGAACCCCATACTTAACATCTCATCTGCTTCATCTAATATTATTGTTGATACATCTTTTAGGTCAACAGCTTTACGTTGTAATAATTCAATTAATCGTCCTGGTGTAGCAACAATAATATGTGTCGGTCTTCGTAAAGCACTTATTTGTCTTTCAATCTGAGCTCCACCAAATATAGCTTCAGTAAATATCTTATCAGAATATTTACTGAATTTAAATAGTTGTTTTGCAATTTGTTGCCCTAACTCACGAGTAGGACATAATATTAAACCTTGTACCACTTTTTTGTTAGGGTTAATTCTGTGTAGCAAAGGTAAACCATAAGCTGCAGTTTTACCTGTACCTGTTTGTGCCTGAGCTACCAGGTCGGTATTACTATGCAATAAGGCAGGAATAACCTGTTCTTGTATCTCTGTAGGTTCAACAATATTCATTTCGTTTATTGCTTTACAGAACTTTTTGTCTACTCCTAATTTTTCAAACTGCTTCACGATCTTGTATTTATAATTTTGCTGCAAAAATACTTCTTTTAATGTTGTGTGCTAATTTTTACATAGTTAATGATGAGTTTAAATGGAATAAAATTGTTAATATTATTCATAAGTAAAAGAGTGGCTGTGAACTAACAACATGATTTTGGGAGTGTAGATATTACTAAATTATAGAAAGCTATATAAAAAGAAAGCCTGTCTGAGAGTAGACAGGCATGCGGAAACATTCTAAAAAAAACTAACCTAAACCTCACACACATTTTGAATGTTCCTATTATTGGGGACCAGGAGAGCGTTTTTATTAGTCACAAATTACAACCGTTTTACCACCTTGTCAATGGTTTTTTTCTAACTTCTTGATGTTTTATCATTTTTTAACATTTATAGGTTATTGAAAATTAATTGGTGATTAATCATATTCATACACTGATGCTTATCATTTAGATTTATATCTAGTTGCAATATCTTGTGCTTAAAGTTCCAAAGTTTAGAATTCAATAAAAAGCTGTGTTATGCAACAATTAATAGAATGTGTTCCTAATTTTAGTGAAGGACGCAATATGAATATAATCAATCAAATAACATCCGAAATTGAAAAAATAGATGGTGTTAGTTTGATCGATGTAGATCCAGGTAAAGCCACAAACAGAACAGTGGTAACTATGGTTGGTACTCCTGAAGAAGTTATTGAAGCAGCTTTTCAAGCTGTAAAAAAAGCCAAAGAATTAATTGATATGCGGGGTCATAAAGGAGCGCATCCTCGATTTGGAGCCACTGATGTTTGTCCTCTGGTTCCTGTATCGAATATAACAATGGAAGAGGTTGTTGTTTATGCTCATAAGCTTGCAGAAAGGATCGGACGAGAATTAAATATTCCGATATATTGTTATGAGTTTGCAGCAAAAACTTCAGAACGAAAAAATTTAGCAGTGTGTAGGCAAGGGGAATACGAGGCTTTACCTGATAGAATAACAACAACAGAGTGGAACCCGGATTATGGACCAAATGTTTGGAATGATGAAGTTCAAAAAAGTGGAGTGACTGCCGTAGGGGCCAGAAATTTTTTGATTGCATATAATGTAAATTTAAATACTACAAGTACAAGGAGGGCTAATACGGTTGCATTTGATATAAGAGAAAGGGGGCGTGTTAAAAGAGAAGGTGATAAATTAACCGGAAAAATTGTAAAAGATGACAACGGAAATCCTGTGAATGAACCAGGTCTGTTAAAATCAGTAAAAGGAATTGGTTGGTTTATTGAAGAGTATGGAATTGCTCAGTTATCTTTAAATTTAACAGATATATCTGCGACTAGTATGCATAAGGCTTTCGATATAGCTTGTGAAAGAGCTACTCATCATGGATTAAGGGTTACAGGCTCCGAATTGGTTGGGGTTGTTCCATTGAAATCTATGCTGGATGCTGGTAAATATTTTCTGAAAAAGCAAAATCGATCTACAGGAATTTCTGATAAAGAAATTATTAAAATAGCAGTGAAATCTCTAGGGTTGGATGAGTTGTATCCATTTGATCCGGATAAGAAAATCATAGAATATATTCTTGAAAAAGAGTCATCAAAAAACAAGAAAAAGTTAGTTGACTTGTCACTTTCTGATTTTGTATATGAAACAGCCAGTGAATCGCCTGCGCCTGGTGGTGGTTCAGTTTCTGCTTATCTGGGAGCAATAGGCTCTGCATTAGGAACTATGGTTGCGAATTTATCTTCTCATAAAAGAGGTTGGGATCACAGGACAGAAGAGTTCTCGGATTGGGCAGAAAAAGGAAAATATTACCATGATGAACTCCTCAAAATGGTAGATAAAGATACAGAAGCTTTTAATCAGATTATGGAAGCTTTTCAGTTACCCAAAGGATCTGAAGAAGAAATAAATATCCGTAAAGTTGCCATTGAGGAAGCTACTAAGCAGGCCATATTAATTCCATTTAACACCATGGAATTATGCTATGCATCAATGGAAGTAATGCAAAAAATGGTTGAAATAGGAAATCCAAATTCAATAACAGATGCTGGAGTTGGGGCAATTAGTGCCAGAGGTGGAGTTTTGGGAGCCTGGCTAAATGTAAAAATTAATGCAAAGGATCTTGAGGATAAGACATTTGTTGCTGATATTTTATCAAAAGGTCAGGAAATTGTGGAGAAAACACGAGAGTTAGAACAAAACATCCTAAATAAAATGCCATAATGGTTTAAAAATTCATATATTTATCCAAAAGCATGAAATAATCGTTTCATGCTTTTTTATTATTTCGAATTTTGTTCGACTTTTCAAAAAATGTATTAAACCTCAAGAATGAAAGTTCTAGTATTTTATGTAAATAGTTTTGCTTATGAACCTCAGGTTAAAAATGTAGAAAATGCTCCCGATCCAGGAAGTGGTTGTGAGATTGAAGAGGCCATACTTGCTTTTATTCAGGTGGAAGAAGATGATGAGGAAAGGGATTTAAAAAGTAGAGAAAAGAAACTTGTTAACCACTTAAAGTGGACCGCAAGAAAAAATAATACCAAACGAGTAATATTACATTCCTTTGCCCATTTATCAGAGTCAAAAGCTTCCTTTGATTATACAGTCGATCTATTTAATGCCAGTCAATCACGATTGGAGAATGCTGAATATGAAGTATTTCAAACTCCATTTGGATACTTTTTAGATTTAAAAATAGATGCTCCTGGTACATCATTAGCAAGAATTTGGGCTAGTTTGTAACTAAGATTACTTGCCTTTAATAATAAGCGTTATATTTGTTAAGATTTTGTTTTAAGTATGAGAAAGTTTTGGTTAATATGTTTATTGTGTTTGTTGGTTTTAGGCATTAAGGCTGAATCCCTGGATACTGTAAAAATACAGCTAAAGTGGTCTCATCAATTTCAATTTGCCGGATTCTACGCTGCTCAGGAGTTAGGTTATTATAAAGAAGTAGGCTTATTTCCAGACTTTATTGAAGGAAAAGAGAAAGATGATTTTATAAGTATAGTAGAGGAAGGTAAAGCTGACTTTGGAGTTGATTCTCCCAGGTTGTTAGTGGCAAGAAATAAAGGCCATAAAGTGGTTGTATTGGCTACAGTTTTTCAACATTCTCCAGAGACATTTATCACCCTTCCAAAATATAAAATCAATACGATTGAAGATTTTAAAAACCGAAAAGTAAGGATATCATCAGGAAGTTTAACTTCAACAAAAGCTTTGTTGTTAAAAATGAACTTTGAAAATAAAGTGTACAAAGTTGCCTATGGTGATCGTTTGGAAGGATTGATTAATGGCAAATATGAAGTAATTGATGGATATGTTACCGATATTCCATTTATATTAAGCCAGATGGGACAGTTACCTGTTATTATAAATCCATATACTTATGGTGTGGATTTTTATGGCGACTGTATTTATACTTCAGAAAATCTAATAGAACAAGACCCAGAGAAAGTTCAGGCATTCGTAGATGCCACATTGAAAGGATGGGCTTATGCCATGAATCATAAAGATGAGATTGTTAGATTGATTCAAAATAAATATAATCCAGAACTTTCCTATGATGTATTGATGTATGAAGCCATGAAAATGGAGGAATTGATTCTCCCAAAATTTGTGGAAATAGGTCATACAAATAAAGAAAGATGGAAGCACATAGCAGATTCTTATGTAAGTCTTGGAATGCTAGATCCCAATTATAGTTTGGATGGTTTTTTATTTGAAGATTATAAAGAACGTAAGTTAGATGGATTATATCTGGTATTAAAGATTCTGGTTTTTGTATTAATTGCAGTATCATTAGTAACTGCTTACTTTTCTTTTTTCAATAGAAAGTTAAAACAAGAAGTAAGAAAAAGGACAAAAGAATTACAGGAGGCAAATGAAAATTTAAAAGAAAAGAATACCATATTACAACAACATAATCGTCAGATAGAATTGATTAATGAGCAGTTATCTGTTGCAAAAATAAAAGCAGAAGAGAGTGATAAGCTTAAAACGGCATTTATCTCTAACATGTCCCACGAAATACGTACACCAATGAATGGCATCATTGGTTTTGTAGATATTTTAAGATACCAGGATTTAACAAATGGAGATGCTGAAAATTATCTGAATTTAATTGAAGATAACTCAAATCAACTGCTTCATATTATTTCTGACTTGATAGATATTTCACAAATTCAAATAGGACAGCTTAAAATTGAGAAGTCTAAAGTTTCTATTGACGAATTGTTTAGGAATTTGCATCAGGTTTTTGATATTAGAATAAAATCAATTAAGAAAAATAGCATCAAATTTTCTTATAACGTTGGTCAAGATGTAGATGAATATATTTACACAGACTACAATCGAATTCGTCAGGTATTGGGTAACTTAATAGAAAACGCAATAAAGTTTACAAATGAAGGTGAAGTAAAGTATTCCGTAGAGTTAAGTGAGGACAGGAAATTCTATAATTTTTATGTTTATGATACAGGTAAGGGAATACCTAAGGAGCGTGTAAACTTAGTTTTTCAAAGGTTTTTTAAAGATGAAGAGCAATATAGTTTAGATATGGGAGGAACAGGCCTGGGGCTGTCTATAGCTAAAAATATTGTAGAGCTTTTAGGCGGTAAAATATGGCTTAAAAGCGAGCAGGGAAAGGGTTCTTGCTTCTATTTCTCACATCCTGTATAATTCGCTTGATTTATAGATTATCTATTTGCTCTAATTGATCATCAGAAAGCGATCTTACTTCATTCATCATTTGAGTTATAAAAGTCATCTTCGAAGCATTTTCAAGAACTTCTATTCTATCAAAAGCTTTAATCATCTTAGAACCAATCGCCGTAATTCCATGATTTTCCATAATTAATACTTTATTTTCGGCAAAAGTATCACTTACATTTTTGGCTAACTCAGGAGTTCCAATAAGTCCGTATGGTGCAGTCACCGGGTCTTTTATAATCATTCTGGACTCTACTATCAAATGGGCATTTATTGGTATATCCATGGCAGAAAAAGCAGATGCAAAAATAGTATGACAATGTACAATGGCATTAATAGTAGGATGGTCTTTGTATATTTGAAGATGCATGCTTGTTTCTCTACTTGGGCTAATCCATTGGGTGAGATTGTTTCCTTCTTGGTCCAAAATAACAATGTTCTTTGCCTTAAGAGTTCCTTTATCTACTTCGGAAGGAGTAATTAAAAAATGATCGCCAACTCTTTTACTGATATTGCCTCCCAAGCTGGTTGTAAGTCCTTTTTTATATAGTCTCCTCATAAAGCGGGCAACTTCTTTTCTTTCCTTTAAATAAAGATTTTTTGTTTCCATAACCGTATACTTTAGAAATAAAGCTATAAGTTATTATTTTGTTATGAAAGAAAAAAGCATAAAAAAAGCCACATCATCTGATGCGGCTTATATATCAATCAATTATTTTTCTATTGATTCTTGTAGTCTTTACAGGCGTTGTATATTCCTTCAAACAATTCTTTAGCATCCGAAGCTGCCATTGCAGAAAATGCAACCCTTAAAATATTATTCAGGTTGATAATACCAATGCTGTACTTATTAATTAAGATGTCACGGATAGCCTCTCCATCAAGTCCTTCAGCTAATTGAACGCACATAAAGTAGCCTGAATTGTAAGGAAGTGCTGTAAAATACTCCTTATATTTATCATCACTCAAAACATCTTTTATAGCCTGATATCTAGATTTCATGATGATGAATTTACTGTGCTTTTGATCATTGTAATCAGGAGACTCAAATGCATGAAGTAATAATGACTGACTAAGATTTGATGAATTTGAAATGTTACCACGAACAGCACCCGCTGTTTTCATTTCCAGCGCATGATATAAATCTTCAGATCCTCCCTTAATTCCGTAAGTGATAAATCCAACTCTAAATCCCCATACATAATCTTCTTTTGTAGCACCGTCAATTTTTACAGCTAAAACATTTTCATGAATATCTGCCAAATAAGCAAAAATAGACTGTGGTTCAACGCCGTCTTCAAATACTAATCCAAAATAGGCATCATCAGTAATTGCAACTATTTTTTTACCTGCATCAGCAGCTTCTTTTATGGCAGCTATAATACTTTTTATTTCGTCTGTTGTAGGTGTATATCCTGTTGGGTTATTGGGGAAGTTTAAAATAACAACCTTTTTTTCACCTTCGGATAAAAGTTGTTCTTTTAAAGAGTCAATATCAAATCTGTTGTCTTTAAAAAGATTGAATTTAGTTAACTTAACACCATAAGCATTGATCAAGGCAAGATTATAATTGCCCCAAAATAAATTTGGCACGATAACTTCCTGATCCTGGTCCATCCATAGATATCCAGCCATGCTGATACCATGGGTTAAGGCACTGGTTACAATTGGTAAGCTTAATTCTTTTGTTTTTAAGGCAGGATTTTTTTCGTATATCATCTCCTTCCATTTAGCTCTTAGGTCTGGTCGTCCAAAACTAGGAGCATAAGGGAATGATAATGATGGATCCAAATCAATTTTAGAGGCAATAGATTCAAGGCGCATAGGAGTACCATCATCTTCAATTGCAGCACCAATGGTAGCGTTTATTTTTGTACCTTTTGCTTCAGCTGTTTGACCTAAAATACCTTTTTTAGGAAAGAAAATGTTTTTTCCTTTCTCACTTAATAAATCATAAACAACTGGATTTTTAGCTAAAATCACCTCGTTTAATTCTTGTGCTTGCGGATTCATCTGTTTTTAAGTTTTCAGTTTAGAATAAATGTTCTAAATAAATGTAATCATCTTACCTTTGAAAAAGAAAGAATCATTATCCTTATTTATTCATTTCGATTTCATGAACGTTTTTCCAATCATCGTATGTGCTTACAAAATTGCTAAAAAATGATCATTTAATGATGATATAATTTTGTAAAAAAGCCTCTTTTTAATAAAAACGTTAAATATAAAACTTCGAATATTTTCACTTTAAATTCCAAAATGCTTCTATAATCCTTTTTATGGAGTCTGCACTGATGTTATTCCAGTTGATGTTTTGCTTAGTAACAAAAACAATATCAGATATATCGTCCTGGATATGCATGTTGTTCCAATTTTTAACTTTACATATAAATGCAATATCAGTGGTGTACACTGAAAAATTTGAAAATATGTATTCGTTAGGAAATGAAGTTAAATATTGCATTTCTGTAACCTCAAGATTGAGTTCTTCTTTTATCTCACGTTTTAATGCCGCTTCAGCAGATTCCATAGGGTCAACAAATCCACCGGGTAAGTCAAGCATTCCTTTGTTAGGATTAAATGCTCTTACTGTGAGTAACAGCTCTCCTTTTTCATTTTCAATTAATCCTGCAACCGCAGCTGAAGAGTTAATAAAATAATGAAAACCGCAATCCCCACAAAGAAATGATCTGGATCCTTCAAAGTTAAAATGCCCGGACCCACACTTGGGGCAATATTTAAATACATTTTGAGGTTGTGTCATAATTTTTAGTCTTCAATTTGCAGTCGTCAGCTGTCAGTCTTCAATTTGCAGAAGACTGCGAACTATTTTGTACTATTCCCAAAGATTCGCTGGATATACACCTTTTTCTATCAGTGCATTTAAGCTTTGCTGTACAATAGGTTTATCTTCCTGATAGGTTACGCCAAACCATTTAGCATCGCTACTTAGTACTTTTGTTGATGCTTGTTCAGCTTTAATCATTTTGTCTACTAAAGCATTAAAATAGAATTCAGACTTTAGCTCATTTCCTTTTTCATTTAAGAATGCTAAAAATCCATCCTCAAGCGCTTTGAAAAAAGAATTTTTGAATGCCCAAAAATTCATAGAAACAGGTTCTTTACCTGTAAGCTCAGTTGTTTTATCATCCTCCCAGTAAACTACTTTACCATCAAGATATCCTATTTTAGTTCTTTCAACAATATTTACCAGATTATCATTGGCATCCGTTTCGCATACGCCTCTTGATACAGTTCCGTGCTCAGATAAAGTGTTGTCTAATGCATATCCAACCATACCGTATTCATGATCGTCTTTACTGTTTTCTACAAAATCAACTACAGTTTGATAAGCTTCACGACCATAAAAATCATCAGCGTTTATGATAGCAAATGGACCCTTAATGGCATCCTTAGCCATCAACATAGCATGACCTGTACCCCAAGGTTTTTCTCTTCCTTCCGGAACTGAGAATCCTTCTGGCAGGTTATTCAACTCCTGATAAACATATTCAACTTCAATTTTTCCTGCTAATTTTGGGTCAAATCTTTCTTTAAATTGGTCAGCAAAAGATTGTCGGATTACAAAAACTACTTTTTCAAATCCAGCTTGTATGGCGTCGTACACAGAGTAATCAATAATTGATTCTCCATTTGGTCCTAAGGTATCTAATTGTTTTAATCCTCCGTATCTACTACCCATTCCGGCAGCAAGAACTAATAAAGTTGGTTTCATAATTTTAGTTTAAGCGTTGTATATATTTTATAGTTATTTATTTTTTGCTTTATAATCACTTAGTAATCCCTCGTATAACCAGTTAGCTAGGGCTTGTCGATTATTTTCAAGGATGAAACGTTGTTGATCTCTATAATTACGAATATTGCCCAATTCAATAAAAACAGCAGTAGGGTAGGTTTTTCGTAATAAATAGAGATTACGAGAAGATACAATTCCGGAATAACCTCTGGAAGGTTGATGTTTGTTGTATTTCTCATCAAAGATCTTAACCAATTCTTTGGCTGTTTTTTCTCCGGATTTACTTTTTGGTGAATGATAAAAGAAAACGTCAATGGCTTTTCCTTTGCTTCTGGAATCAACATGAATAATAACACAACGTTGATACGCAGGCTTATTTTTAATATACAGTTGATTAATAACTTTAGTGCGTTGTTTTAAGCGGTCAATCTGTTCCAATGGGATAATTTCCTCATTACAAATTTCATCCTTGTCCATTTCTAAATAGGACTCATCCCGAATACCGTCATTCGTATCCTGAATAATCATATTAACTGTAGCTCCATTTTCCTGAAGTTTCTTAGCCAATCGAAGCGTAATATCATATGCGTATTCATCCTCCGCCAGCGTTTTATCTCCATACTTTCCCAACGCACCGGGATCAGGACCTCCATGACCACTTACCAAATGATAAACTGCACCACTCAGGTCATTACTTTCAACCTTAAACTTTTCGCGTTCTTTACCATATAGAGGTTCAAATAAATAGCTTTCAGTTGCAGGGATTTTATATTTAACACCAAGCAATAAAGCGTTGTTTTTACCAAACTTACCTTTATTTAAATTTAAAAATTGTTGGGTAAATTTATCCGGATTCAGATTATTCCTGCTTAAAAAAGCATATAATCCTTCTCCCTTTTGAGGAATTGATATTTTATAAGGAGTTTCTTCTTGTGCCAGAGCACTTATTATATATAAGCTACACCATAAAAAAAGCACTAACCTTTTTATGTGAATCATACGAATCAAAATTTTCTTTGCTAGGTAATTGTGGCAAAAATAAATGAATTATTGAAGAATAGCATATTTATTACACGAATGCTTCTTTTTTATATGCCTTTTTTAAAAAGAATGATCAATTCTTGTTATTATTTAAAAACAAATTCATTTTTTTGTTGTCTTACATTATTCGTACATTTTAAACATACTGATAATACAAATATTATGGATTTAAATAATATTGAATTTAACAATATACTAGTTGCATTTGGACTCACATTATTTGCAGGCTTGGCTACGGGTATTGGTAGTGCAATGGCCTTCTTTGCAAAAAAAACAAATACAAAATTTTTATCACTAGCGCTTGGCTTTTCTGCAGGTGTAATGATATATGTTTCATTTGTTGAAATTTTCATTAAAGCAAAAGATAATCTTGTAGCATCGTATGATGAGGTTATTGGAACCTGGATAACTGTTGCTTCGTTTTTTGGTGGTATGCTTTTGATTGCTATCATTGATAAGTTTATTCCTTCTGCGGAAAATCCTCATGAAATGGAAAAGATTGAGGATATGACGGAAGAAAAAAGAAAGAAAAGCAGCCACTTGATGCGTATGGGCTTATTTACAGCCTTGGCCATTGGAATACACAATTTTCCGGAAGGATTAGCCACTTTTACCGCAGCTTTAACGGATCCTAATTTAGGTATTGCTATTGCCGTTGCCATTGCCATTCACAATATTCCTGAAGGTATAGCTGTTTCAGTTCCGGTTTATTTTGCAACAGGAAGTAGAAGAAAGGCTTTTCGACTTAGCTTTTTATCGGGATTGGCTGAACCAATTGGAGCGATTGTTGGTTACTTGGTTCTAATGCCTTTTTTATCGCCAACCATGTTTGGGATCATTTTTGCCGGAGTTGCCGGAATTATGGTATTTATTAGTTTGGATGAATTATTACCCGCAGCACAAAAGTATGGAGAACACCACTTATCTATTTATGGATTGTTTGCCGGTATGGTAGTAATGGCATTAAGTTTATTGATGTTTTTGTAAGTTATGACGAAGAAAGAACGTTTTGAAAATATAATAGAATGGTTTAAGGTAAATATGCCTATTGCCGAAACTGAATTGCATTATTCTAATCCGTATGAATTATTGGTTGCTGTAATTTTATCAGCACAATGTACGGATAAGCGAGTAAATATGATTACTCCGGATTTGTTTCAGCGTTTTCCAACTCCTGATAAATTAGCAGAATCCACTCCCGAAGAAGTTTTCGACTATATCAGATCATGTACTTACCCAAATAACAAGAGTAAGCATCTTGTTGGGATGGCTAAAATGTTGGTTAATGACTTTAATAATGTAGTACCTGATGACATTAAAGAGCTACAAAAGTTACCTGGAGTAGGTCGTAAAACTGCCAATGTTATAGCCAGTGTGGTATTTGAAAAGCCTGCCATGGCAGTAGATACTCATGTTTTTAGAGTTTCTGAACGCATTGGCTTAACCACAAACTCAAAAACACCATTAGAAACAGAAAAGCAACTGGTAAAACACTTTCCGGAAGAATTATTACCTATAGCACACCACTGGTTAATTTTACACGGACGATATGTTTGCATTGCCCGTAAACCTAAATGTAACAAATGTGGTTTGCAGGAGTATTGCAAGTTTTATCAGAAGAATAAGGTTGCATAATATACCAAAGAGCTTATTTTAAGTGCGAAACGTATAATTTGTGAGCGAATTGCTGCAATATGTGAGCGAAACGGTCGATTTACAGCGCGAAATAGTCATTTTTGTAGAAGTTGAGCATTTCGCTCTGTAAAATGAGTATTTCGCTAATATATATTATAGTTCGCTGGGTAAATTGAACGGTTCGCTATGATATTTACCAATTTAGCTTAGTATAAAGTTGTTTCGCCTTTGATTTATATCTTCATCTTTATTCCAATACCAAAACTCCAGTTATTAAACTTCATGCCGCTTTTGTTTGATGGAGTTCCATTGATATAATAGTTCATATCCTTATGTGAAATTGATTCGGATGCATGTTTTCTGAATAAGAAAAATCCTGAACGTTCTTGTAATGTTATAATATGATCAGTTTTTACAGGTAATGTATAATTGGCAGTGAGGTTTAAATACAAAAGGTTGGAAATTTGATAATCAATATGGGTACCAAAGGTTAAACCATTAATTTTTAATCCGGAATAGGCTTGAATTTTGTTGTTGTTAAACTTTTTTCCTCCAAATTTAAAATTCTTATCAGAGCTAATTATCCCTATACTTTGTACAGTACTCATCCATGAATAGCCGGTTGATAAGTTGACGAAAATATTTCGACCAATTGTATTTATTGGAATTCTGTAATTATAATAAAAGCTATTATTTGAAGTATGAAAGGCTTTGCTTAAAGAAAAATTTGATTGATAACCGATTCCGTTTCTTTTATTTAATTTATACAGTATCGTCTCTTCAAAATTAAGTGAAGCATTTGATTGATTTATTTCTTTATTAAAAGAAAGGTGTTGGTAATTAAAGTTAATTTTTGACTGTTCTATAGAATTTGCAAAGTACCGTATACCAATAGTAAACTCCATTTTTGTAATAAGCTTTTGTATTATTTGTTTGGTTGTAGGCTTGAGTGGTGGTGCTATAAATAATTCTTTAGTTGTAGCAGTATCAATTTTTATAGCATCGGGAATTGTAGCATAATCTTTCCAATTGCTTTTAGAATAATCTATAGCTTCAAAAGTAGGTACATAGGTAACCGGAACTTGCAGGTTAAAGGGTATCTTATTTACTTCATCAATTTGTACTGAGGTTACAACATTTTCATCTACTAAGTAATAAGTGCTGTCTTTGTGGTTAATTTTCTCTTTATAGTATGACGATTGATAATAAAAGACAGAGTCTTTAATACTATAATTAACAACAAAGTCAAAGTCTTCTGCTTTAATATTAGAGTGTAGACCTAAAACATCATTATATCTTTCTTTTAACCATTGTTCTGTTGGACTCAATTCTATTTTTAAATAACCTAAAGTTTTTGCATCAATAAAGATTTTGCCTTTATATTTTAATTTTTTGTCAACTTTTGGTTTAAAGTCAATTACATATACCTTTCTGTTATTATTATACTCCACACCCAATAATTCGTATTGATAATTTTTATCCGGCTTTAAATACTTTCTTCTATTTTTAATTAAATCGTCGTGGTGTATATCAAATACAGCCCCATAATAGGCATACTGAAACTCGTTACTTTGATTAGGTTCAGTGTATTTTCTGGTTTTAATAATACTTACGGTTCCTTCAGTTTTACTTTGGTATGATGATTTATAGGCATTTAATAATATTTCATTAAGTCTTATATAATCTTTGTCACCATTTAGTAACCCACTTCTGTGGAAAACTTCATACGTTGTTGGCTGTTTGGGATAATTATCAGAAATTTTATTGTAGGCTTTACTCAAGAAACTACGCAAAGTACTATCTGGCATTACAATAATTTCATTAATAGGAATTGTTGATGGATTAAGATTTATGACAGGCTTTTTCTCTAATTGAATGCAGCTGATTTCTAAGGATTGATAACCAATACAGCTAAAACAAATCGTATAAGTTTTGTCAGTAGGGATCTTTAACTTATATTTCCCATTAATATCAGATACAGTACCGTTGTAGGTTCCTTTTAAGCTAATATTTACAAATGGGATAGATTGTGAAGTTTCGGAGTCGATGATTTTTCCTGAAAAGGATTTGGAATAGGATATTGTTGATATCGTTAATAATAAAATTAAGATAAATATATTCTTCATGTTTTAGGTTTGATTGGATGGCTAAAATGTTTTGGTTTTGCAATTATAATTAAAAAATCACTAGATGAAGAACATATGTTTGGGTTTAAGTAATAATAAATATTTTGTAGGAAATAAAAAAAGGTCGCCAAACCAGACGACCTTTAATTGTATTTTTATTGGGTTGTTACTAAAATCTGTAACTAACCCCCACGGTTAAATAGCTTACTCCATAACCAGCTTCGGCGTAGACTCCAAACTGATCTGCAAAAGCATAACGTATTCCTACAAAAATGTCTGTAATTAAATTGGTTTCAGTTTCTTTGTATGTCTGCTTGTCACCCCAAACATCTGTGTAATCATACTTTACTCGTTCAAAACGTAAACCAGACATTATACCTGCATAAACATCAACAACATCCCAGGCTTTATCTCCTGTAATATCAGTCATGTCAAAATGGTAAGATGCTCTAGGTCCAACTAATGAGTATCTGTAATTTCCACCTCGGTAATCGGCTCCGGCAAAAGAAAAAATAGCCCCTCCACCAATATGTCCAATACCTACTTTATCAGTAAATCCATACTCGTAAAATCCTGTAATAGAAGGTGTTTTTGAGTCTACGGCGTAGTTTGAAATGGCTGGAATCCCAATACCAATTCCTGCTGTTTGTTCCCCTGCATTTAAAGTTTGACTAAATCCATTTGTTCCAATGGTTAAAACTAAACCTAATAAGATTAATACTTTTCTCATTGAATAAAAATTTATTGTGTTAATTGATTCATATAGTATTCAACGACCAAAAGTATAAAATATTTGAATTATAAAATATTAAAAATTGTTGGATTGAATTTTTACTTGCCTTAAATCAAATTGTAATTAGTAACTTTGCCGAGTTGAACAAATTTTTACGGAAGATTTTCCAATATAACAAGACACAAAAATATAAGGATTATGTCAGTAGCGATGAATCGCCAAAGAAAGGTGACCACTCATGTGTTGAGCGAAATGAAGCATAACAATGAAAAGATTGCTATGTTAACAGCTTATGATTATTCAATGGCTAAAATTGTTGATCAGGCTGGGTTAGATGTGATATTAGTAGGAGATTCGGCTTCAAATGTTATGGCTGGATGGGAAACTACTTTGCCAATCACATTAGATCAAATGATTTATCATGGAGCATCAGTGGTAAGGGCGGTAAACAGAGCGTTAGTTGTTGTCGATTTACCATTTGGTACTTACCAGGGTAATTCAAAAGAGGCTTTAACATCGGCCATTAAAATAATGAAAGAAACAGCTGCAGATGCTGTTAAAATTGAAGGTGGAGAAGAGATTATTGAATCTGTAAAGCGTATTCTATCTGCAGGAATTCCTGTTATGGGCCATTTAGGATTAACCCCACAATCCATTCATAAATTTGGAACATATACAGTTAGAGCGAAGCAGGAGGAGGAAGCCAACAAATTAATTGAAGATGCACGTTTATTGCAGGAAGCAGGATGCTTTAGTATTGTATTAGAAAAAATTCCTGCAAAATTAGCTGCTCAGGTAGCTCAGGAATTAACCATTCCTATTATTGGTATTGGAGCAGGTAATGGTGTTGATGGACAGGTGTTAGTTATTCATGATATGTTAGGAATTAATCAAGAGTTCTCGCCCAGATTTTTAAGAAGATATCATAACCTGTATGCAGAAATGACTGGTGCGGTTCAAAATTACATTGAAGATGTTAAGTCCGTTGACTTCCCTAGCGATAAAGAACAGTATTAAATATTAAAAACAGTAGGCAGTTAACAGATATCAACCAACAGTAATGGTATACTGAAGACTGAGTCTGTTTACTGATATTTGTTAATAAATAACCGTTTACTGATAGTTATAATTAAAACTGAAAATGGAAGTATTATACGAGGATAACCATATTATTGCCGTAAATAAAACAAACTCTGAAATTGTTCAGGGGGATAAAACTGGTGATGAAGCATTATGCGATAAGGTAAAGGCATATGTTAAAAAGAAGTACAATAAACCTGGTGATGTTTATTTAGGTGTTGTACATCGTATTGACAGACCTGTAAGTGGTGTTGTTATATTTGCTCGTACAAGTAAAGCAGCAACTCGCTTAAGCAAGATGTTTCAGGATAAAGAAGTGAAAAAAACGTATTGGGCTATTGTTAAAAACTTACCGGAGCATGATGAAGGTAGGTTGGTTCATTATATGATTAAAAATCAGGAAAAGAATAGATCCAAGGCTTTTGATGCACCTAAGAAAAATTCAAAAGAAGCTATTTTAAACTATAAATTGGTTTCTGGTTCTGCAAACTATCATTTGCTTGAAATTGATTTGGAAACAGGTCGCCATCACCAAATACGTTGTCAATTGGCAAAAATAGGTTGTCCGATTAGGGGGGATTTAAAGTATGGAGCTCAACGATCATTGAAAGGTGGAGGTATTAATCTTCATGCACGTAAGATTGAGTTTATACATCCGGTAAAGAAAGAACAGATTATTATTATAGCTCCGGTTCCAAAAGAAGAATCTCTTTGGAATGAGTTTGATAATGTAATGTAAAAAAATATTAGGCTACAGGTTTTAACTTGTAGCCTATTTTAATTCCTCAGCATTAAAATAGAGAGGTAACAGGTCGGATGCTTTTTCAATTGTGATGATCTTATTTTCTCCATCCAGAATTGTTTTAATCGGTTTCTTAAAACGTATTTCAGTTTCTATCATTACTTGTCTGCATGCGCCACACGGTGTAATTAACTCAGAAAGTTTATTATGCTTATTTAAAGAAGATATTGCCATTTTAATTACGGCTTTATCAGGATATTGAGAGTTGGCCCAAAAAATTGCCGTTCTTTCAGCACATAAACCTGAGGGATAGGCTGCGTTTTCCTGATTTGAACCTGTAATGATTTCTCCATTTTCTAAAAGTAATGCAACGCCCACTTTAAATTCAGAATATGGTGCATAAGCATTTAAACACGCTTCTTTTGCTTTTGATAACAGGTTTTGCTCATCCAAAGCAAGTTCTTCCAGTTGGTCGTATTGTGTGATTTCGGTTTTTAATTCGAATTTATTCATGAAATGTTTATTTGTTCCAAAATTAGACTTTTGATCGAAAATATCAAGAAAATTAGAAATGATATAATTACGAAGATATCTGATTCCATTTTTTTATATTTGTCTTCAATTAAAAACATCATACCATTATGAAGCGATTTGGCATATCATTAGTACTTTTTGTTTTCACTATTCAGTTAATAGCTCAAAATTATTCCAGACAGGATTATATTGAGAAATATTGTGATTTAGCCGTAAAAGAAATGAAAAGAGTTGGTATTCCGGCTAGTATTACTCTGGCTCAGGGGATGTTGGAGTCTGGTAATGGAAACTCTACTTTGGCGAAAAAATCAAACAATCATTTTGGAATAAAGTGTCATAATGATTGGGTTGGTAAACGCGTTTATCATGATGATGATAGTAAAGGGGAGTGTTTTAGACAATATAAAACAGTTTATGAATCATATATTGATCATTCAGACTTTTTAGCTACCAAACAGCGTTATGCATCATTGTTTTTTCTTAAAACAACAGATTATAAAGGGTGGGCTCATGGTTTAAAAAAAGCCGGTTATGCAACAGATCCAAGATATGCTAAAAGGTTAATAGATATTATTGAAACCAATAATCTTGACAGGTTTGATAGTGGAAAAATTAATATTGCCAGAAACACAAAAAGTAAATCTGGTTCATACAAAACTACCGGTAAAAGTGTAGATAACTTTTCAGTGGAAGCTTATACTTCACATAAATTAGGCGTAAATAATGGGATTAAGTATATCACCGTACAGGATCAAGATTCTTTTTCAGATATCTGCAGCGAATTTGGTTTGAAAGAATGGGAGATTTATGCATATAATGATCTGGATAAAAATGCGAAGATTAATGAATACAGATATTTATATGTTCAGCCTAAAAAGAAGAAAGCACATAGAAAACACAGTGTTCATCGAGTGAAAACAGGTGAGTCCTTACACTATATATCGCAAAAGTATGGTGTAAAACTAAGTAGATTGTATAAAATCAATCATCTAGATAAAGGAGAAAAGATTGAAGAAGGACAATTGATTCAATTAAGAAAGAGTAGAAAGGGATGAAGAGGGAGTTCAAACTAGTTTGTTTACTCCTGTTGGTTATATTCAATATACAAGGACAAGAATTTTCACCACAACAAAAAGCATGGTTATATAAGGTTGTAAAAAAATCAACCTGCTTAAATAACAATTTGGGTACATGTTTTAATTATTCAGGTACAATTCCTGATGTGCCGGATTTTTATAGTTTTAATAATAAACTCAGAACTAAATTTGAAACTCAAATATGGGATTCTATAGAATTTCGAATTACTCAACAATCCGAATTATTAAATGTAAATTGGGATGCTATAAGTAAAATATCTCCTGGTGTTTTAGCTGAAGCAGCCGTAAAGCTAGCGCTTTGGGAATTATATTCAGATATAAGAGCCGGATATCAAGAAGATCCTCAGTTCTCTACAAATAAAACAGCTAAATATATCTATGATGAAATGTTCAAGTCTTTGCCAGCTAGTGTAAAGTCTGGGAATACACTTAAATCAAAATATCAGCCTGTTTTTCTGGATCTGTTAAATCCAAGTTTGAATTTTATAAAGAAACGAGAAGCATTTTCTAAATTCAAAAAAGTCGATGCAAAAACGCAGAAACTTTTCTTTGAAAAATGGTATAGCATAGTTAATCAAATTGTAGAAGAGCGCTCAGAGAAGTATTTTAATATTCTTTGTGCAAAAAAAATATTTCTTTCCGGAGCATTATTGGCAGTGGGAGAAGGTAGTGGTTCTTCAGGGTTACTCCATGAATATGAAGAAGTAGAGGATGACGAAACAGGAACAGGAACTGGAAAGGGTATAGGTTTGTTTACTTATAAAATGTTGGTTAAAAATAATCAGGTTGAACTGGAATCTACAACCGAAACTACAATTCCATTACTACATGATCAAGCAACTTTATTGCATCTTTCTCTCTGGGGAATGGATGGGTTAAAAAAGCCCTTGGTAGTTATTGAAAGAGGCAAAAAATCATACTTGCTTTTTGGAGGGAATGAATTTTCGCCAGATAGGGATTGGAGTAAAGGTACTTCATATTTTGATTTTATTGATGAATATAAAGAACGAAAAATTGATCAGTTAATTAAAGAACTCAATAAGGAAGGTGGCTTATTATCTGTTTATGAAAGGGAAGATAAAATTAGAAATATAATTCAGACTCAGATCGAAATCCTTAATTTGGAAATTGACTCCATACACAAATCCCCACAGCCAAGTGAAGCTGCAATTCAACAACGTAAAAACAAGAATGAGGTTAACTTGAGTAATCTTAAAACTAAAGAGAATAGATTAAATTCCTTGCAAAAGAAGATCAGTTCTGCATATAAGAAAATAGATAAAGCAGAAAAAGAACTGGATCAGAAAAAAGCATTGCTGGGAGAAAATATACAAGAATGGGTATATACCGACTCGATATTTAAATTTGAGGATGGCACCATATTTAATATGCAGACTCAAGATCTGATTATTATGGAAGATTCATCTGATATAAATAAAGTTAATGTAAGATTATTGGCCGCAAATTATTCTATTTACAGCGATAAGAAAGATGAGGTGCAGTTGTATATTAATATTACAGTAGGTGCAAAATTGCCAGTTGTTGAAACTAACAAGAAAACATCAGTTAGAGATACAATCCTGACCAAATATTTCTATTTTAATTCTGATGAATTCACATGTGAAAATTGTTTAGATCAACAAGAAAAAGTTGTCCTTCAAGAGTTAGCAAAGGATATCAGTATAGGAAATAAAGCAATCAGTTTATCTTTAGTTGCAGGAAGTATCGATACTCTAAATCACGTAAATCTAGCTAAAGATAAAGTTGATTATCAGTCAAAAAAAGAATTGGATAGATATATTAATTCAAGACGAGTAGAATTAACCATAGTAGTGGAAAATGGACATTGTAAAATTACGGTCAAGGGATTTGCAGATGCAGGTAATACCACGTTATCTAAAGCAAATAGTGAGGTTTTATCCGTTCTTAAAGATTTTTATAATACTGACCATAGTCTAAATCCGGCTTTAAGTTTATTAAGAGTCAAATCAGTTTTAGATAACCTTGAATCTGTTATGGGCTTAGATTTTTCAGAAGCGAATATTCAGGTTCCAATTCTTAAAAAAGAGATAAATGTGCAACTGCTGAAAGAAATGAAATAGCAGAAGATTACTCAGAACCTCTGCTATCTGTAATTATTGAATCATTATTTTTTCGATGAATTGGTTGTTATTGGAGGTTATTTTAACGAGATACATTCCAGGTATTAAATTATCAATATTAACTGATTCTGTTTGATTTGAATTTAAAGTTAGTTCTTTTACAAGACCACCTTTAGAGTCTATTATTTGTATGAAGCTGGCATCGCTGTTATTATTTACTATATTAATAAAACTGCTGGCCGGATTAGGGAATAATTCAACAAGATTACTTTTACGTCCTTTAATATCAGTAGATAAATCCACTTGAAAATCAGATGGAAATGGAGATTGAGTGAACGGTGTTGAATTACTGGTTTCCCAATTCAAATAATTGTTTATTTCACCTAATAGTACGCTCTTTGTACTATTGGTTGTTGTGCAATTATATATGGCATTGTCACTTTCCATGTAAGTTAAAAGATTTGCTATTTGAATAGCCGAATAACCAATGCTTAGTTCATCAGGTAATGCCGAAGTGGAATTTGAATATGAGTCTCCATCATAATTATTTCCCGGAATTAATAAATCATTTTTGTTAAAGCTAATAGCAGCAATAAACAAAGGAGAGGCTTTACTTCCCTGGTATGCTAATATTTGATCTCCTGCTACTGAAATAGTCATATTTTCTCCAGAAATGATACCATGAGAAGCTGTTGGTAATAGAGTTCCATTAAATGTTTTTATCTGAATAACAGTTCCAGCCGATAAGCCCTCTGTCGCTTGCCATTCTATATGACTTTCAGGGTAAACACTATTAAATGAACCACTACTTGTCCAACCATTATCGGTAAATTTTATTGTTGTATTTACAGCAATATCTTTTAGCAAAACAAAAGAAAAGTCATCCGTGTGTTCATCGCTATTAATTGCAACAAATGCAATGTCTCCGGTATGCAATGTGGTTTGTGCAAAACTGAAGAAGTAGATTAATATTAAACATGTACTAACAAATATTTTTTTTATCATACCGTTAATTTCTAGATGGGAATATTCCTGTAGTGGCAATTATGAAGTTTATAGTTAAAGAAGGTTGCATGTTATTTACAGGTTGCGAACCACCAGTGTTTCCAATTGTTATTTCAGGTATCGCTCCATTGGTATTTGTTTGGTCAGCGTACATATTTTCTCCTGAAACAGCGGGATATTTACCTGTTGGATCATCTGAATTAGCCTCGTCATCATAAACAGGATTGTTAATTGTTACGCTATGAGAGTGAGAAGGAATTTGAGTAATATCAAGCGTATTAGTTTCGGTTCCGGTTATTTGCCCTAAGGAGCGTGAAGTCAGACCTGATCCACTTCCTGCATGCATAGGAACTCTTCCTCTTAAATCAGGTAATGCAAATGTTGTTCTACCATCTCCGCCATAGGTTGTTCCTAGAATAGAAAACAATGCCGGGTTTTGTGAAATAGCAAGTAGTTGTCCATTACATAATGCCCAACCTCTTGGAGCAAAGTTGCCAGCAAACATTCTTACTTCTCCTATCATGGGATCTTGGGCAAAAATGGCTGACGTTAAAAGGCTAAAAGAAAAGATTAGCAATAGCTTTTTCATAAGTATTTTATTTTTTGTTTAAACATTATAATTCATCACTAATAATAGTTTTTATCATAACTATTGCCAGAAGTACATTGTTTAATGTTTGAGCAGATTAAAGCTATTTTATTGATGAGCTGTTGGATGAGTTATGTGAATCAGTGTAATAATGGGATGTAATTGTTTTTTATAGGTTTAGAGTTGTGAAATTATGATAAATGTTTAGTTTCTTATAATTTGGATAAACATAAAAAATCCTAACTTCTTATTGTAGAAATTAGGATTTTAAATATGCTATACTAAGAATTTATTCTGCTTTACAAGCATTTAAATTTTTAAAACCATTTAGAAATTCTTTAGCAGTCATCCTTTTTTTTCCAGCTAGTTGTAGTGTGTTTATCTTTAGGCAACCATTACTGCAACCAATAAAAATGAGATCTTTATCATTGGATTCTATTTGTCCGGTAATAAGATCTTTATCCTTGACAATTTCAGTTTCAAATATTTTAAGACCTGTCTTTTTACCGTTGGAATCAACTAATTCTGTCCAGGCAGCAGGGTATGGACTTAATCCTCTTATTTTATTGTAAGTAGTTTCTACATCCAGATTCCAGTCTATTTTGCAATCATCTTTAAATATTTTTGGAGCTGGGTTTAAAATTACATTCTCTTTAATGTAATCCTCTTGTGATACTGGTTTGATGTTATCATTACAGATGTTATCAACAGTTTCAAGAACCAATTCAGCACCTAATACCATCATTTTATCATGAACAGAGCCTGCATTATCTGTAATTTCGATAGGTAACTTTTTTTGATCGATAATATTTCCAGTATCAATTTCGTGCTTTAAGAAAAAGGTTGTTACCCCAGTTTCTTTATCTCCATTAATAACAGCCCAATTTATAGGTGCTGCACCTCGGTATTGAGGTAATAGTGAACCATGAAGATTAAAAGATCCCATTGGAGGCATATTCCAAACTACTTCCGGAAGCATTCTAAAGGCAACTATAATTTGCAAATCAGCATTTAAGTCTTTTAATTCAGCCAGGAACTCTTCGTTTCTTAATTTTTCAGGTTGTAATACCTTTATACCAGCTTTCTGGGCATAATCTTTTACAGGTGATGTTTTTATTTTCTGTCCTCTGCCTGCAGGTTTGTCAGGTACAGTAACGACTCCAACCACATTGTATTCATTTTCAACCAGAGCTTTTAGACTTTCCACTGCGAACTCAGGAGTTCCCATAAATACAATTCGTAAATCTTCTTTTTTTATCATCTGTAATATTTTCTATTCTAAGTTTGTGTTTCCTTTTTGATGTTTAGGGAAATAAGGGCAATTTTTACAACCATTCCCGCAACAATAACCTCTTTCGGTTAAATACTTTTTAGTCATTACTCTAAAACCCCGGGGATCCATAATAAAATCGATTCCTTCCTTCAAAGGTTCTTGTGGGTAATAATCATCAATGTAATTCATCATATTAAATTTGTACAAAGATAAAAAAGACCTATAAATATTTATTTAAAGGTCTTTTATCTTAAACTTAATTTGTGCTTTATTTTTGCGAAAAATGTTTCATAAACTGAATTCTAAGATATCCTGCAGGGTTTACAGAACGAGACTGACTTAACATTCCTTTTATTTGTTTAATATTTGAAAAGTCTTTTTGTTCCATCCAGTTTTTAAGCTCATTAAGCATTAGTTGCATATGTGCAAACCCGTTTTTATATAAAGTGGAGGCAACCTGAACTGCGGCAGCTCCTCCTAAAATCATTTTAATTAAAGTATTTCCATCGTGAACTCCTGTTGAAGCAGCCAAGTCACACTCAACTCTTTCAGACATAATGGAAATCCATCTCAAAGGAATGATATAATCGCTTGGAGTACTAAATAAAGGTGCAGGAATAACATCGAAATTATTGATGTCAATATCCGGAGAATAATAACGATTAAACATTACAATGCCATCCACTCCTGTTCTGGATATTTGAGAAACAATTCCGGCTAAGTTTGAAAAATAACTACTGATTTTTACGGAAATAGGAATTGAGACTTCGTGCTTAACTGCTTTAATAATATCAAATAGTACCTTTTCATTTTCAGCACATGTCGATTCTGGATCTGATGGTAATATGCTTATATTTAATTCTAAAGCATCCGCACCAGCTTCTTCTAGAGATTTTGCAAAATAGGGCCAGTTGTGAGAACTGATACAATTAATGCTTGCTATAATAGGAATGCTAACGTTTTTTTTGCAGTCATCAATCAATTTTAAATAGCTTGTTAATGTGTCCTCAACATCATAATTTTCGTAAAACTCCATTGTTTCAGGATATAGATAATTTTCGGACTGCATTTTATTAAGTTCATGTTCCATTTCTGTAACAATCTCTTCTTCAAAAAGGGATTTTAATACGATTGCACCTGCTCCATTTTTTTCAAGTTCCATAATATCCTGAAGTGAATTCGTTAAACCTGAACTTGAAGCAATAATTGGACTTTTAAGTTTTAGTCCCATATAGGAGGTTGATAAATCTGGCATAATTGTATATTTGAATTAGATTATTTAACTAACATCCTAAATTATGAATAATTTATTAGATGTAGTATAATATTAATCATCTATTTAAAGCATTTTCAATTCAACTTAATTTAGAATATGAAACAATATAGGGTCATTGGAGTAATGAGTGGAACTTCGTTAGATGGGCTAGATATAGCATTGTGTAATATTAAATATGAAGATAATAAGTGGTTGTTTGAAATTGAAAAAGCAACCACAGTTGACTATGAAGAGGAATGGAAAGAGAAGTTAGAAAATGCTCAAAATTTAAATGCTGCCGAATTTATTCATTTGCATAGATTGTATGGTGGCTACATAGGTAAAAAGGTTGCAGAATTTTCTGAGAATATTGAGAATGTAGATTTTGTGGCTTCACATGGACATACTGTTTTTCATAAACCAGAGGAAAATCTAACATTTCAGATTGGATGCGGTGCATATATTGCTGCAGAATGTAAAATGCCTGCCATATCAGATTTTAGAACCCTGGATATTGCATTAGGAGGACAAGGAGCTCCTCTGGTTCCTGTTGGTGATCAATTGTTATTTTCTGATTATGATGCCTGTATAAATATTGGAGGCTTTGCTAATATTTCATATGATTATATGGGAGTCAAAAGGGCTTATGATATCTGTCCTGTTAACTTTGTTCTCAATCAATTGGTTCAATCAGAGTTTAATACTGCATATGATCAGGATGGATTGATTGGAAGAAAGGGATGCTTGGATTTTGATTTATACAGAAAACTGAATGCTTTGGATTTTTATAATCAAAAAGGCCCGAAGTCTCTTGCCAGAGAATGGGTTGAAAAGGAATTTTGGCCAATAGTACAGCACTCTGATTGTCCAATTGAAAATGTTATTACAACCTGCTATCATCATTTTGCACAACAAATAGCAAATATTCTTAAAAGTAATCAATTACGTAATGTGTTATTTACAGGAGGAGGATCGTATAATCAATTTCTATTGGAATTGATATCTGAAAAATGTAGTGCAAAATTAGTTGTTCCGGATGATAAATTGGTTGAATATAAAGAAGCCCTCATCTTTGCTTTTTTGGGCGTATTAAGAATGGAGCAGCAAGTAAATTGTTTGAATAGTGTTACTGGAGCAATTAAAAATAACTCGGGAGGATGTATTTATTTACCATAAAAAAAGCTGCCGTAATCCGGCAGCTTAATTTTGTATATTATTGATTTTCTTTTTTATTGTATTTGAAGAACTGTAGGTCGTGTCCCATTCGTTCTTTTTTGGTTTGCATATAAAACTCATTGTATTCATTAGGCTTTACCTCAATAGGTACATTTTCTGTGATTTCAAGTCCATAACCTTCTAAGCCAATTCGCTTAACCGGATTATTAGTCATCAATCTCATTTTTTTAACGCCTAATTCCCTTAGTATTTGAGCTCCAACTCCGTAATCTCTTTCGTCAGCATCAAATCCTAATTCTACATTTGCATCTACAGTATCTAAACCTTCTTCTTGTAGTTTGTATGCTTTAATTTTATTCATTAAGCCAATACCTCTACCTTCCTGGTTCATATAAACAATAACACCTTTGCCTTCAGTTTCTATCGTTTGCATGGCTTTATGTAATTGCTCACCACATTCGCATCGTTTTGAATGAAAGATATCTCCGGTTGCACAAGATGAGTGAACTCTGACTAGAATAGGTTCATCTTCACTCCATTCGCCTTTGATTAAAGCCATATGTTCTAATCCATTTGACTTTTGTTTAAACGGAATAAATTGAAAGTTACCATATTCAGTAGGCATATTTACTTTTACACCTTTAATAACTAAACTTTCTTGTTTTAATCTATAGGCAATAAGATCTCTTATAGTAACAATTTTCAGGTTGAATTTTTCTGCAATTTTCACCAATTCAGGCAATCTTGCCATCGAACCATCTTCGTTCATAATTTCAACCAAAACTCCCACAGGTGAAAGACCTGCTAATCGGGCAAAATCAATGGCCGCTTCAGTGTGACCTGCTCTTCTTAAAACACCTCTGTCTTTGGCTTTTAATGGGAAAATATGACCCGGACGGCCTAATTCTTCAGGTGTTGTTTTTTTATCGCACAAAGCTAAGATAGTTTTAGCTCTATCAGAAGTAGAAATACCAGTTGTACAACCATGTCCAATTAAATCAACAGATACAGTAAATGGAGTGGCGTGTAGCGCAGTATTTCTTCCAACCATTAATTCCAGGTTTAATTCATCACATCGCTTTTCAGTTATTGGAGTACAAATTAATCCTCTACCATGAGTAGCCATGAAGTTTACTTTTTCCGGAGTAATTAACTCACCAGCAGCAATAAAATCACCTTCGTTCTCTCTGTCTTCATCATCAACTACAATAATCAACTCTCCCTTTTTGATAGCTTCTATTGCTTCTTCTATTGTGTTTAATTTATATGATTGGTCGCTCATGACTTATTTTAATAAAATCCTGTAATATATTAAATTGGTTGGCAAAGGTAAATAAATAATTTGCCTTCAACAATGAAAAGTTTCAGGTTGAACTTGATCCCAATTATTTCTTCTTATTTCTTTTAAACTTCTTAAATAGTTTTTGGAAAAAGATTGTGTAGGCATCAGAATTTAGTATGGCAGAATCAGATGCTGCTTTGTAGGTTAAAAACACGCCTATAGGAAATAAAACTACTGAAGATAACCAAATGCCAAAATGTGGAGGCCATACTTCTTTTTTACTAACATTATATCCAAAGGTATCAATGATATAATAAACAATAAAAAATAATACAGATATTACCACAGGCATACCCAATCCTCCTTTTCTAATGATAGCTCCAAGAGGTGCTCCAATAAAAAAGAATATTAAACAGGCTATTGATAACGTAAATTTTCGATGCCACTCAATTTTATGTCTTACAATATGGTAATTGACACGGCCCATGGAGTTGAGCTGGTCGTCAATTTTTGTTTTTGCATCTCTTGATCTACGTATAGCATTACTTAATATCATTACTTTCTTTTCAGCACCAAAGCTGTCAAAAACACTATCAACATTAACTGCTTCATAGGTTTCGATTTGAGGTTCTGGTTTACTCTCAATGCTGTCATTTTTTTGACCTATTTTCTTACTTTCTGTTTTTCGCTGTATAAAATAGGATTTCTCCATTTGTGGTTTTAGCTTGGCGATATGTTTTTTTCTGATTTCCATTAAGGAATCAGTATCATGACTAATCTGTTCCAGATTTTTCATTTTTCCATAAGTTGAAAAATTGGATTCGTCCATTCTGCTAAATTCCATTCCCTGAAGGGGAATCATTGCAATCTGCTTTTTGAAATGGTCCTCTCTAAACTGAAACCGATCTCTTTTTCTTTTGCGGCCATCATCCGTTTCTTCGTTATATTGCACGCCATCAAATAAAGTAAGCTTCAGGTATTTATTGTCTTCAGTAAACTGAAGTTTTCCTGAGTCGGCAATAGTTACATTGGAGTTGCCGGCCATTTCATTCCTATGGTCATAAATCATAATATCATATAGCATTTCGCCATTTTTCGATTTATGATCAATCTTTATACTAAAGTTCTCAAGGCCGTCGTAAAATACTTTTTCTTTAATATCAAATTCTGGTCGAGATTGACGAACGGACCACATTAAACTTGTAAACTTTAAATTGGCAACCGGCAGAATATTGTTTGAAAATTTAAAAGCACCAAATGAAATAATTATAGAGAAAATAATAAGTGGAGCCATAATTCTCTGAAGTGAAATACCTGCAGACTTTAGGGCGGTTAATTCATAGTTTTCTCCAAGATTACCAAAGGACATTAAAGAGGCTAATAAAATAGCCAGAGGTAAAGCCATTGGTATAACCTGTAGAGAAGCATAGAAAAGCAATTCAATTAAAACAGAAACTTCTAATCCTTTTCCTACAAGATCGTCAACATATCTCCATAATATTTGCATTACCAAAATAAAGAGTGATATGAAAAAGGTCATGACTAAAGGCCCTAAGTAACTCTTTAATATGAAAATATGCAGTTTCTTCATTTGTATTTTTTTTGTCTTGAATAAGAAAAAATTGTGCCAAAAAAAAGCACTCTAATGTACATTAGTACATAATAGAGTGCAAAGTTATATTAATATTTTATTTAAGGAATAATTAAATCGAACCTAAACAATGTTTTAATTGGTCGATTTGTTGATTCCATAACTCAACTGAATCTTCTTTTTCATCTTCCTCCGCAAAATCAATAATCATTAATGCTGTTTCTCCGGTAAGTTCATCAACGTTTATAATGAATTCAAAGTAAGAGTCTTCGTCATCATCATCGAGCCAATGAAACTTTATGGAAGTATTATCTTTTTTATTAAGAAGTTCAGCTTCTTGTTCCGCTCCATCCCATATAAATGTATAAATATTACCTTTAACATTTACATCATCAGAAAACCATTCTGAAAGTCCACTTGGAGTTGAAAGCCTGTTGTATAAAATTGAAGGGGAAGTTTTGATAATAAATTCCAGTTCAATTTTCTCTTTAAGATCTGACATCGTGTAAACCTATTAAGTTTTTAATCATAGAATGTGCACAAGATAACATTTTATTTAAGAATTGGAAAATAGCATTCAATAAGTTCAATTAACTAATAAATATTGAATATGTCAAGTGTTACGGACTTCATTTAATGGTTTAAGTAAATGTTATATATGTGTGAAAGAAAATATTAAATCAAAAATCAGCAAAATGGAATGGAGCGAAAACAACGATAAAAGTTGTTAATAACTTCCAATAGAATTTGAAAGAAAAAATATTAAAAAGGGTTATGTTGAAATAAATATGGTTTTTAAGTAGATGGTAAGTTTAAAATTAGGGGTAATAAAAAAGGACAGATATTAATATCTGTCCTTTCCCCTTAATTCAGCTAACTAAATCCAAGTTTTATGAAAAATCCCTGATGCAAATATGATAATTTATCTCAGAAATTAAGGAACAATATTGTTAATAAAGATTAAAGAACGTTACATAAAGAAAAATACTATTGACAAATTTATTTTTGTACCATTATGGCATAAAAAGGATAAACATTTCACATGAATTTTAAACATAAACATTTTTTAAAGTTGTAGGTTACTGAGATTAATATATATGTTGTATGTTTAACATCAGAATATAATAACCTGATTTCGATATGAAATTTTAATTGAACTCAGGCTAATAGATTTAGTAATTTAAAATCAACAAAATAATAGTATCATGATTACAAGTAAATCCTTAATAGGTTTGGGAATATGTGTTCTCTTATTCGGATCTGTTAAAGCTCAGGAGAATTATAAAGATAAGGATACCAAATTAGTTTTTAAGAATAAAGATGTTCATGAGGTTCTTAAGGTTAATGTAGATGAGGTGAAATTTAAGAAGAAACCCAAGAATATTGTATTGCTTATTGGAGATGGAATGGGTGTGGCTCATGTTTTTTCCGGCCTGACTGCTAATAAAGGAAATCTTAATTTACAGAATTTTAAAAATATAGGTTTTTCTAAAACACAAAGTGCGGATGATTATGTAACCGATTCAGCTGCAGGAGGAACAGCGTTGGCTTGTGGAAAGAAAACCAACAATGGTGCTATTGGTGTGGATGAAGATGGTAATACTTTAAAAAGTATCCTAGAAATAGCTGAAGATAATGGATTGGCTACTGGTTTAGTAAGTACATCAGCTATAACCCATGCAACGCCAGCATCATTTATTGCCCATCAGCCTAAAAGAAGTATGTATGAGGAGATCGCTGCTGATTTTCTAAATACTGATATTGATGTGTTTATTGGTGGAGGTTCTTCTTTTTTTACAGAAAGAAAAGACAATAGAAATCTGGTAAATGAATTAAAACAAAAAGATTATCAGGTATATACTGATCTTGATTCAGCTTCGAATATTAGCGAAGGTAAATTGGGTGTATTAACCGCATCAAAACATAATCCTGAATATACAGAAAGAGGAGATATGTTGCTAAAGGCATCAGATAAAGCTTTACAAATATTAAGTAAGGATAAGAATGGTTTCTTTTTAATGATTGAAGGTTCGCAAATTGATTGGGGAGCTCATCAAAATAATGTAGCATTTTTAACTGGTGAGATGTTAGATTTTGATGTTGTTATTGGTGAAGTGTTGAAATTTGCCCTTGAAGATAAAGAAACATTAGTAATTGTAACTGCAGATCACGAAACCGGTGGTTTTGCTGTTGTTGGTGGAGATATGGATAAAGGTAAAGTAGAAGGCGGTTTTGTTACTGGTCATCATAGTGGTTGTATGGTTCCGGTATTTGCAGTTGGTCCTGGGGCCAGTGAATTTGGAGGAATTTATGAAAATACCGAAATATTTAATAAAATGTTGAAGTTATATGGCTTTACAAAGTAGAGTTCTGTAAAAATCATAAATAAAAAAAAGCGACGTATATGCGTCGCTTTTTTTATGCTTATGCTTGTGTTTCTATTCTTTTTTGTATCAGATAATAAAGTAATAAGCTGATACCTCCAAATATAAAAATCATTGAAAAGTAAGCTGTAGGTTCTGATAAATTAGAAGATTGAGCCAGGAGGTCACCTATAATAATACCTAAACCTACTCCAACTGACAATATTCCAAATTTTAAGGTGTGGTGAATTGTTGATTTCTTTTCACTCTCTTTAAATATGCTTGCATCTAATCCTGCAGCAATAAGGGCGGTGCGTTCAATTCGCCTGTTCTTTAAATATATTAAAGCTACAATCATCCCCGGTATGGAACCAAAAATAATGGCGACTACAAAAATAGGTACTAATACATCTTCCATGATATTTAATTTTTTATTGTTCTGTTTCTATTTATTTAGACACCTGCATTTTTAATCTGGTTACAAAAAAGTGCAAGATTTTTTTCAGTAGTTCAAAATATATTTGAATATTTTTGCAGCATGTTAATTGAAAGTGCAAAGAAGACTTTAAAAGATATATTTGGTTATAGTGATTTCAGACCATTACAAGGAAAAGTAATAGATGCTGTATTGCAAGGGGAAGACTGCTTGGTGTTAATGCCAACTGGAGGAGGAAAGTCAATTTGTTTTCAAATTCCGGCTTTAACTCTTGATGGGGTAGCAATTGTTGTTTCACCACTAATTGCATTAATGAAAGATCAGGTTGAAGCTTTGAAAGTGAACGGAGTTGAAGCTGAGTTTATTAATAGTACACTGAATGAAGAGGAGCAGGCTGCAATTATTAAAAAAGCAGTCAAAGGCGATATTAAAATGCTGTATGTTTCGCCTGAAAAAATGAACTCCGAGAGTTTTTACTATACCTTGCTACAGCTTAATATTAGTTTGATAGCCATTGATGAGGCACATTGTATCTCAAGTTGGGGGCATGATTTTAGACCAGATTACAAACGATTGGGGTATTTAAAAAAGCAGTTTAAAGATATTCCAATTATGGCTCTTACTGCTACTGCCGACCCATTAACCCAAAAAGATATTTTAATTCAGCTTAATATAACCGGGGCTCAGGTATTTAAAGATTCATTTAGTCGACCAAATATTTATCTTGAAGCACGTCCTGCCTATAGGCGGAAAGAAGTCATTCTTGATTTTATACAACAACGAGGACAAGAATCAGGAATTGTATATTGTTTGAGTAAAAAGAATACCGAGGATTTATCTCGTTATTTAAAAGCAAATGGCATATCATCAGGCTTTTATCATGCAGGAATGAATAGTGATGTGCGTGATCGTATTCAAAATGATTTTATTAATGATAGAATAAAAGTGGTATGTGCAACCATTGCTTTTGGAATGGGTATAGATAAGTCTAATGTACGATGGGTAATTCACCATAATTTGCCTAAAAATATTGAGGGTTATTATCAGGAAATAGGGAGGAGTGGACGAGATGGTTTAGCTGCTCATGCTTTATTATTTTATGGTCAGCAGGATTATAGTATACTGGAATCTTTTAACGAAGAATCTGAACGAAAAGTAATATTAAATGCACGCTTGGAAAGAATGTTACTTTTTGCACAATCTAATCATTGCCGCAGAAGGTTGTTGCTCAATTATTTTGGTGAATGGACTACAGATAATTGTGGTCAATGCGATAACTGTAAGGGCAAGCAAAGTCTGATTCCGGGAACAGTAATGGCTCAAAAAGCATTGTCTGCAGTAGCACGTTTATCAGGTAAATTGCCTAAAAATATCTTGCCACAAGTTTTAGCGGGACTCAGATCACCAGATGTTTTGGCCGGAGGTTTTCATAATATAAAAACATTCGGAGCAGGAAAAGAGCTAAGCCTTGTAGATTGGGAGAATGTAATAAATCAATTGATAGGATTAGGGTATTTAAAGGTTGATTATGAGCAGGGTACTATTTTAGCCTTAACACCTTTAAGTAATAAAGTGCTTTTTGAAAATGAAGAAGTGATGTTACATCATTTACATCAAAAAATTAAACGAGAACCTAAAATTGAAATTAAAAAACCAAAACCTGCAGTTGCTATTCAAAGGGAAGAAGGCTTATTTGAAAGACTACGTCAGTTAAGAAGAAAAATGGCTGTGGAAATGGGCGTTCCTCCATATATTTTATTTTCGGATGCTACACTTTCTGAAATGGTTACCTATAGACCCAGAAATGAATGGGAGATGAAAGAAATATCGGGTGTAGGTAATAAAAAATGGGAGCAATATGGGCAAGCTTTTGTGGATGAAATAAATGCTTTTTTACAGCAAAAAAGAACGAAAAAACTTCCTGCGTATGAAAAAACGCTAAAGTTATATCAACAAGGGTTGTCACCAGAAATTATAGCCTCTCGAACTGGAGTAAATGTGATAACGGTTTATTCGCACCTGGCTACATTGTATGAAAAAGGAGCGGGGATTAACATTGCCCAGTATGTTTTACCCTATGAAAAAAAGAAGATAAAAGATATTTTGACTCTGCACCCACAAATGCAATTACAGCAAATATATGAGCTGACTAATAAACAAATTCCGCATCATGTAATAAGGTTGGCAATGACATTAATTAAGGAAGAAACTGTTGATTAGGTTTCTTATATAAAAAGAAGAGGAATAATATTCACGATGTAGTAAAACATATTGGCCAACTATTTAATGTTGATATTAAGTCGTTTTTATTGTTTTAGAAATCATTCTATCTAGTAATAGGATTGCACCGATACCAATGAAAATAATATAGACCAAGCTTGGAATAATAGAAAAACTATTACCAATAGCCTCAAATACATTACTAAAGGCTTTAAGTGATTCTGAAATATTTAAGGATTCGGCTATGGTTGAACTTTGTTTTGTGCCATTTTTATAGTCAATTAAATAAACTAGTACCACCGAACAAATAACACCTATTGAAATCCATATTTTATTCTGAGTAGTCAACCATGATTTAGTAGTAACAGGTTGTTTCGTCCATTCCTGAAACACCTTATTCATTGTGTTTTTTGTAAAATCACCAGTTGGTTTATCAGGCATAAAATCAGAGAATAAATCTTCCAGTATTTTATCTTTTTCTATATCTTTTGGTCTGTTTTTCATTACTTTAGTTTTGTATTAAAGTTTTGGCTTCTCCATTCATGATTATCTGCAGATTATGATATAAATTTTTTCTGGCTCTATATAGTTTTACTTTTACATTACTTTCTGTATAATCAGTCAACGAACAAATTTCATCAATGCTAAGTTCTTGATAATAATACAACACCAGTAAAAATCCTTCATCTTCATTTAGATTATTAATGGCAAGTTTCAAAATTTTCTTTTTGTCTAACCTTTCCAAATGATCTTGTTCGTAAGTGCCAAAATTTATATTTCTGTCCTGATTTTCATCTGTTGATAACCAATTTTCTTTTCTTATTCTTAGTTTGCTCAGCGCCGTTCTATAAATAATTTGATATAGCCAGGTACTAAATTTTGATTTCCCTTTAAAGGTATCTAGCTTTTTATAAGCTTTAACAAAGGCATCCTGAGCAACCTCTTCTGCATCTTCTTTATTTTTTGTAATGCTATATGCCAATGTAAATGCCATATTTTGATAGCGATTGACTAAAGAAGCGTATGCAGATATATCTCCTTTCTTTATCTGATTAATTATTTTTTTGTCAGAATGATTCATCTGTTTTATTTGACGCCTGAGATGTACTTCAAGTTACAGTTGAATTAAAAAAATGGCAAAAATTATTTTAAGTAAATTTTTTATGAAGAAAATGATATTTATAAAGTATTGTGAATTAGAAGGGTAGTTTGTTTTGTAAAAAAAATCAATAAAAATATTGAAAAAACATTTGGTTGTTCGAAACAAATCACCTACATTTGCAACCGCAAAAACGAAATGAATGTTTTAAAGAAAACAACGTTTAGCAACAAAATGCCGAGGTAGCTCAGCTGGTTAGAGCGCAGGATTCATAATCCTGAGGTCGGCGGTTCAAGCCCGCCTCTCGGTACTAAAACAAAAGCCACTTGCAAGAATGTAAGTGGCTTTTGTTTTTTATTCGATACACAAATCTTGTAAACTCATATCGTTTTACCTGTTCTTGTTTTCTATAACTCCCCAGTGTTGGCTTTCTTAAAATAGGAGAGTAGTGAATCCACAGATAAATTTCCTGAATTGTTTTGTTTTTTTACTTTTATAAAAGTAGATATAAATTCAATGATCGGTTTCATATCAGCATTCCCCTTTAAAGTGATGTATCCATTAGCTATAGCTGATTGGAGGTAGCTAACAAAGACTTTTGGCGTATGCCTCCACTCAAGATATGCCTCCTGTATTTGACCAGGCTTTGCATTAGTTTTTAAAACGTTGAGATCATCAAAAATCTCAGTACATATATTTTGAGCAAGCGGATTAATCTCCACTTTTTTATGCATTAATTTGTTAATGTATTGAATTTGCTTTTTAAAGAATTGGATTTCTGCTTTTACATTGAAATCACTGTTTTTTATTAACCCCTCTCTTATGTTGTGATAGATTGAAACAATAGGGTCTACATCTGCACTGTATTGTATTAAAACCGTAATTATACATCTTATAGCTTTCCATTCATTATTAGAGATTTGTTTAGGAATAGCTTTTAATGACTTAAAATGCTTGTTAAGTTCATTTATAGCAATAGTTTTATAATACTCATCAATTTGAGTTTCCGGTAACACAGAAAAGGTATGTAACAATAATTGTTGTAATTGAGATAACTCCTGATTGTAATTTGGCTTCCTTAAATGAATTTGAATATCATCCAAAGCTTTCAGGTATTGACTGTTTTGCATGTAGAGATTAACCGTTTGTTTCCATTTACTACTATTCAACCAGTTTAGTGCCTGAAGAACTCTTTTTTTATTACTGGCAAAAGAAGGTAGCATTGCACTTATTGGAGGACAATGGTGTTTGGGTATAAAACCTTTAAATAAAGCACCTGATTTAAGTAAAACACCTGATATCATAAGATAAAAATCAAGATCTCTTAAAAATATAGATTTCTCATTCTCGTTTATATGGAAAGGAATTGACCAGGGTGTTTCATCCATACTGTTTTTAACAGATAAAAGATTACGTAGACATTTCTCAATAAGATTAGGCTTTGCTTTATTACAGCTTAGTTTATTAAGATATTTATTCATGAATGATTCCATTTGAACGTAAATATTTGTACAATCAAATGTTTCTTCTTTATCAGCAGATAGGTTAGTCCATTTTAATGATTTTCTGATGATAATATTATCGGATATGGAATGAATTAAAGCTACATGATGATATGGTTTTGGTTAGTATTATAATAAATTTACCTAAACCGAATATTAAAGTCAAATGGTAAAAAGTTAAAAAATGATAAAAGAAAAGTTGGAAAGGTGAAGCTGGGAGTCAGAAGTTTTAAGTTAGGAAATTAGAATATTTTAGTAATGATGATACAATCCCGGCAGAAAGTCAGGTATTCTTTAGCATAGACTGTAAGGTCTATGTTTTTAACATGAGTATAAATGGAATTAAGCGTTTAAAACCACCTCCCCTTCGTACCTCAGGGACTCCTCCTTTATAAGGATGAGAATTTATTGGCAGCACTTATTTAATTCACTTAAAAACAATTCTCGTATTATTATATTCTTTTTTTTAAAGATTATTGCTTCGTTTGGCATAGTTCAAGTAAACTTGACTCTGCGCTCTTGTTCCATTCTTCATAAGGAAATATTTTTCAATAAAGAAAATTCAGGCTTCTGTAAATATGGACTAAATGGCATCAGCTGGTTAACCATAAAACAAGATTCTGTAGTCGATAAAAAGTGGTGCTGTTTGAGTCCTTGAGGCACGAAAGGATGAGTTCAGCGCTTTGGACGTAGGAATCGTAGTTTTATGAGAGAAGCAGGTGCAGCCTTGGGTTTTTTGCTTCGTTTTTGGGCTAAGCCAAAAATGAAGAGCCCAGCGGCTTGAGCGAAGAAATTATAACCACAATAGAGGACAAATGCAAGCAGCACATCATTGCTTAATGCCAATTAATAAATGGAATAGTAATTATAAAAACCACCACCCCTTCGTACTTCGGGTACTCCTCCTTCTATGTTGTAATCCAAATTATTTATAAGTTTTTTACTCATTTATAGTGAATTATGTTTTCAAAATCTTTTCTTCGGGCAATACGGAGCAAGAAGGTCTTCTTTCCTTGGCAAAGGAATAAGGGGTTCGACACCCTTTATTCCTTTAAAAAGAATCCTTGCGTCGGTATAAAACTATCGCCGTCGGTTTCTTCCTTGGCTTAATAAATTTGATCTATAAAAACAACCTTCTATTAACGGACATTTAATAAAGCCGCATTTCTATACTAATTTTTACAGATAAGAGCTGAAGCCTTTAAAAAACAGACACCATTAAGGGCTGCAGGAGGAGTAAATCAGTCTTCTTATTCCTTGGATGCTTTTATAATCAAATTTATTTTGTTGACTATACAATTGCTTTAACATATTCTTGTTCGTTCTTAATTACAAATCTTATTCTATTTAATAACTTTTTTGCTATTCTTATTATTGCATCTGATCCTTCCATTCTATTCCTTAATTCTAAATACTTTAATGTCAGAGCTGGATCATGCCTTATTGCAATCCAAGATGATTCTACAATTGCTGCACGCAATGCCTTATTTGATCTTTTTGTTATATTTCCTACTTTTTCATTTTCTCCAGAAGAATTTGTAGTTGGAACTAAACCGATATAAGAACATAATCTATCTAAATTTTTAAATCTGTTTATTGTTACTAATTCTGTAATAATCGTTAATGCTGTAATTAATGCTATTCCTGGTATGGTTCGTAATAGATTTATTAGCTTTGAATAACTAGATTCTTTACTTATTTTCCTTAGTTCTCTATTAATTCTTAGTAATTTTTGTCGTAAAAATCCTGCAGTTTCCAGCATTTCGCTTATTACCATCGTTCCTTGTTCTGTTGATAAAATAACCGTGCTTAACCAATCTGAAAACTTCTTTGACCAGTGTTTAGATGGCCCACTCAACTCTATAGGTATATTAATTCCTGAATAATATAAATATGATTTTATCCTATTCTTTTGTCTTCCTAAATCATTTACTGTAGTTTTTCTATATCTAACTAAACTTCTTAATTCTTCAACTGATAAAGGTGGAATATAAATTTCTTCCAAAGCCTTATTTTTTAATAATCGTGATAACTTTCTGCTATCTCTTCGATCTTCTTTTTGCTTTCTCTCTTTATCTGTTGTTGGGATATCTGCTGGGTTTACTACTATATTTTTTATACCCTTTGATAACAACTCTCTATGAGTACTAAAACCACAGAACCCAGCTTCATAAACAGAATAATAATTCCCTTCAGGAAAATGCTTCTCTAGATATTTCAACAATAATGTTGCACTTGGATCTTGTGAAAATGTTTTATACAAAATTTCATCTGCCATAATGGATATTACCCAACTTTTCAAATGGACATCTATTCCGATATAAATATTTTGTCCTTTAAAACTTAATGATTTACCTTTCGTTTGCATAAGCTTCGTGTTTTGGTAATTAGAATTCTTTTCTTCATGTCTAATTTAGAAAACTTTAGAAGCTTATGCATTACTCTTATTACAAACATACAGCCTTTGTAAGGATGAGAGTTTATTGGCAGCACTTTTAAATATTGTTCATAGGATGAGCATATCATGTTAAAAATACCAATAGCAATCTATATGATTTTACTAACCGGGCTGAAAGTCAGGTATCCTTTATCATAGTCTGTAAGGGTTATGCCTTGTGTATTGTACCAAATTAAAAAGGTCGTTCCTGTTATAGAAACGACCTTAATGCAAGCATTGATTTAATTTATCATCTATTAATCTATTCCGTAATAATAACTGTTCCTGCATGTACACTATTGCTTACACGGTTTGTATCGTCCATAGCGGCAAAAGCGATATAGCAATGTACTACTGTTCCCGGAGGAGCATCTGGCAGATACATACTGGCTGTACCCTCAGAACGAACATTTTGACCAATAGTATATTCCGGATAATAGCCTTCAGCAATGGCTACAAGAATTACCCCATTGTCTTTAAACATTTCATCACTTGATGCATTGTACCTCCAGGTAAAAACAACTTCTTCACCATTAGCTTCAACTCTTGGTCTGTTTGTGCCTTTTAATGATCCTACGGCTAATACCAAATTATTCAGGTTCACCTTGTAATCAGGATATTCACCTTCGATGGTGTATTTCATTAACTCCGACATAGCTGCATTTTGTGGCGACATTAAACTGTCCTGATTTTTGAACCCCAATTGTATTACCGGATACAGTGGCTGTAAAAACTTGGTAGCAAGTCTGAATTTTGCTCTGTGTGCCAATTGTTTTGCACTGGCTTTGTGATGACTAAAATCGGGTAGTGATTTCATAACAGAAATACCTTTCCATTGACTACCAACTGTGCTGCCTACTTTTCCTGTGAATCTTCCGTTGATTCCTTTTATATATGTTCCCATGACTTTTTATTTTTGTAAGCTCTGCTATCACTGATCAGGTAATAACAGAACCCGGGTTAAACATGTATCGGCCGACGTTTTTATCGTTAATTCGTTAATTTAATGATTTGCTGATTTGTTATTTTTCAGAGCTGTAAATCACCTTTCACCCTGTTCCCTTTTCCTTTATCCTTTATCCTTTATCCTTTATCCTTTTTTCCTTATCGTTAGTACTAAAGTATATTGAAATATTCATCGAAAAAATAACAGTAATTTTACTGTTACTTTTTTGTGGTTGTAAATGATTGTGGGATAGTGATATGTGATTTTTTAAGGCTAAAATTATTATTTGATTTACCCCCCATAATGCCTCAGAATTCCATTTTTTGCTAAAAATAGCGGTTTTGGATTCCACTTTTGGCCAAAAACGATGGTTTTGGATTCCATTTTTTACTTTTCTTCGGTTCTCTTTGGTATGTCTTTGGTATTTGTTTGGTTTTCTTTGGTTGTTCTTTGGTATGTGGTTGGGTTGTGGTTGGTATGTCTATGGGTTGTGGTTGGTATTTCTTTGGTTATTCATTGCTTCTAAGGAACCGAAGAAATACCATAAAATTTGCATAGTAAAACCATACTCAATACAACGTCATATCCTTGCTATACCATAGAAATTCGATAAATACCGTTGATCAAATTAGGCATGGGATAATTGGCCGTTTTACCTTCAAATTCTGCAAGAGTATCTATATTTAAAACTCAAATATCTATTTTTAAACATTGTTGATGTCAATAAAATGGATATTGACATTAACATGATGTATCGTTTAGATTTATTTGAGAAATGATTTGATTTGGTATAAGGTAAAGCTCATAGTAATTATATGTTTTATTTGTTTATTTCTGGCACATGCCAATGGGCACGCAAATGTGATAGATGTATCAACTTGTAAATTGTTGTATATAAAAGGTGCTGTTTAAGTATTATTTTAGAAAAGATAAACGATATTCTGGTACAATTGATATTTCAGAGCATTTCAGGAAGTGGGAAGAATTTAATATGGATCTGGGTAAGTTGTATGAGGTTTCATTTGTAGTTGAAGGCTATAAAAGTAATGGCAATTTCGAGTTTAAAGAACTTAATGTTTTTGTTGAATAATGAATGGAAATATTAACTCAAAATAATAAATTTAAATATTAAGTCAGTATCTGATCTTAGAATAAAAAATAATAGACATGAAAACAAAATTGCTAATAGGAATATCTGCTTTTTTAATGGTGATCGCAGTATCCTGTATTAATACTAAAAATACAAAAACAGAAAAGTGGGTTGGCACCTGGGCATGTGCACCTTATGCGGCTGATCAACACATGCCTCCTGCACCCTATCTAGAAAATAATACACTTCGTCAGGTGGTTAGAGTTTCTATAGGAGGTAATCAACTGCGGTTGAAATTTTCGAACAGAACCTGTTCAACTCCGGTTACCATGAAAGCTGTAAATATAGCTGTTTCAACAGGAGGAAGTACAATCGATTCAACATCAGTAAAATACCTAACGTTTAATGGAGATAGTGCAGTAACAATGAATCCATATTCAGAAACAACATCAGATGCATTGGATTATCATTTAGAACCTAATACTCGTATTGCAATTACAATACATTATGGTCAGGCTGCAACAACAAAAGATATGACTTTTCATTATGGTTCGCGCACCGATTCCTATATTTTACCAGGAGATCAATCTTCATCTTCATTATTTAGTGAAGCAACAAAAGTAGAACGTTGGTATCATATTTCAGCAATAGATGTGAAAGTGGATGAATCATATGCATCAATAGCTATAATCGGAAATTCTATTACTGATGGGTATGGATTGCACGGAGGACTAAAAAACAAGTGGACAGATATTTTCTCTGAAAGAATATTGAACAATGAGCCAACAAAACACATTGGAGTTTTAAATCTTGGTATTGGAGGAACTTATGTATCAGGAGAATCTCCAACATCTGGTTTAAGCAGATATAAAAAAGACCTTTTATCGCAAGCGGGAGTAAATTGGATTATTATTTTTTATGGAACAAATGATATTGGAGGAGGAGTTACTGATACTACCATTATAAATGCTTATCAAACAATAATTGACGATGCTCATAAAAATAATATTAAGGTATATGGGGCAACAATAACTCCATTTAAAGGACATGGTTATTATACAGAAGAGCATGAAGAAATTCGAAATACTGTAAATGAATGGATTAGAACTTCAGGGGAATATGATGCTATTATCGATTTTGATAAAGCAATACAAGATCCTGAAGATCCAGAAAGACTGTCTCCTGAGTACTCAAAGGATTGGTTACATCCTAATGCAGAGGGTTATGCCTTTCTGGGTAAATCAGTTGATCTTGGTTTGTTTGCGGTTGAATAACATATTGTAAATCGAGGTTATGGTTATTAATTTTTCATAAGTTAGATAGAAGGACAGGTGATAGGCTAAAAACGTTTAGTTTCTATCACCTTTTGTTATTTATTGATACAATTTAGATGTTTTGTATTCGATTTGATTGAGCACTTTAATAATGGTATCCTCATAAGAGTTTAGAATGAAAAAGATGGATGGCTTTTGTTTTTTTGCTATTTCCATTAACTCATTTTGAGACATTAATGAACCTTCGTTCATTAATTCCGGTTTTATTTTCATACTTCCACTATAAGTTGTTTTTACTTTTTTATCGGAGATTTCTTCGGAATATATAATGTCGGTTATTTTTATCATATGATTCGGATCTCTTACATCCCAAATTTCAAACGGATAACTGACTTCAACGATAGCTTTACTTGTTATTGTGGAATGAGTTCCAGTATATGATTTATAGGATAGTCTGAATCTTGAATCAGATTGTCTTCCCTTAGCTTTCAGTTCTTTCATACCTTCTGTGTACTCCTGTTTTGAAATTTCACTTTCCGAAGTTCTTCCTGTTGAAACACTTCTTTTATTTAAAAAGAATCTTTCAATGGTTTTTGCTTCATTATCAGTAATTACACCTTTGTATGTATAAGCAATTCTGTTTGTATCAATCCTCATTAAAATAAAACCAAAACCCAATTCTTTTGCAACTGTCATGCAATCTTGTGTATTTTCTAAATTGATAACAGGCGTTTTTATACTTGGAAGGGTAATATAGTCGTTGGTTTGAGAAAATATCTCGTTGGTAGTTGGATTTTTAGTTATTACTCCTCCTGCATTGTCTGTGATAATAACATTTAATGTGGACTTAATAGAAGTTGCCTTAATTCTTTCTTCAACATCTTTGTATCCGGGATTCCACATGTTGGCTTGTTTGTATAGATTAGAGGCTTCTTTTTGTGCTTTAAATGTAAGTATCTGTTCTTTTTTTAAGGCTTGTTCATAAAGTAGAGATGCCGCTTTTTGTTTAACGCCTAAAATTTTTCCGCTAGCACCATTATAATTATAAACATACGATGCGGCTTTGTTATAATACGAAATAGCCTTTTTTATGTCATTAAAGCTATTTGAATCAAATAGTAAATCTGCTTCATCAGAATATAACTTCGCTAATAATTCTTTTGAGTCTTTGTATGGATTTTTTTCATTTAACGCTTTTTCAAAAAGAGGTACCGATTCTTCTCTTAATATAAAATCTGTTTCCTGATTATATATTCTTAATGCCTCGTCGTAATAAATAAGCGCTTTATTATCTTTTACTTTTTCTGTATAAGATGCATCATAATGTTTTGCTTTATTAAGGTGTGGAATGGCTTTTTCGCGTTTTTCAAATATTTTAGAAGCCTCTATAATTTGCATTGCTTCATCAAAATGTGCTTTAGAAGCTTTTTCTTTGGCTTCATTTAAAATAGGTTCGTAATTTTTTAATTCTAATTGAATCGTTTCTCCTTTATATGAAACACTTCCATTTTCAAATTTATTGAGTTGTTGGTATAATTTAAGCCATTCTTCAGCATGATCAGCAATTAAATCAGATCCAAATTTAGAAGATGCTGCTTTTGCCTCTATTTCAGCAATATCTTTAAGAGCTTCAGAGTAAGATGCTTTAAAGTTTTTAAAATACCTGTCATTAAAACTTCTTTGTAAACGTTTTGCATTTAAAATACAGGTATTTACAGATTCCTGGGCTTGAATATTAGATGTTAAACCTGAAATAAATATAGCTATGGTGATAAATAATAGTTGCTTCATTTTAAAATACGCTGAAATAATTTTTTACCTATACGGCAAAGTTTCATTATGGATATATGTTTTTGATAAAAGTTTTAAATGTTTGTATAAAACCTAATAGAAATGCTGTTTGGTAAGTTCTTTAAAAACTAAAAATAAATAGACTTTTATACTTTTCTTTTATTCCTGATACAATTCAAAGTCGCATATTTTTTAGTAAATTATAAGTGGGCTTTAAAAATAATCGGAAATATGGGAAAGAATCATCAAAATAAACATCAATCAGAACCTGTATATGAAAAAGATGGTCGATTAAATAAAGAGTACTATTTTAAAGAGATTGACAGACTTCAGCTGGAACTGGTGAAGTTGCAGGAATGGATTAAGCATGAAGGATTAAAAGTAGTAGTCATTTTTGAAGGCAGAGATGCTTCCGGAAAGGGTGGGGTTATTAAACGAATTACACAACGGTTGAACCCCAGGGTTACAAAAGTTGTGGCTTTACCGGTACCTACCGAACGAGAAAAAACACAATGGTATTTTCAACGATATGTTACGCATCTGCCAGCTGCTGGAGAGATGGTTCTGTTTGATCGGAGTTGGTATAATAGAGCAGGAGTTGAAAAAGTAATGGGCTTTTGTACTCAGGACGAATACGAGGATTTTTTGAGGGCTTGCCCTGAGTTTGAACGTATGTTGATTCGGTCTGGAACTATTCTGATAAAATATTGGTTTTCTGTTAGCGATGAGGAACAGGAAAAACGCTTTAAAGAACGAATTAATACCCCATTAAAAAGATGGAAGATTAGTGAGATGGATATGGTATCGCGTACCCATTGGATAGATTATTCTATTGCCAAGGACAATATGTTCAATTATACCGATACCAAACAAGCACCCTGGTTTGTTGTGGAAGGGGACGATAAAAAGAAGGCCAGGTTAAATTGTATTTCCCATTTATTGTCGATGATTCCATATGAAGAGGTTCATTATAAAAAAATTAAATTACCTCCTTTGCAAGATAAAAAAGGTTATATGCGACCTCCGAAAGATGAGCAAACGCACGTTCCAAAAGTCTATTAGAAAGAAGGGGTAGAAGGAAAAAGAATCGGGAATCAGTACTAAAGCAGTAATAAAAGAGTAATTGCAATGGCTATTGAATGGATGACATTAACATATACGGTGATAGGAGGTTTGGCTTTGTTTCTTTTTGGTATGGATGTCATGACAAAAGCCTTAAAGGATTCTGCAGGTAAACGACTCAAATACTTCTTGCATCAAATGACATCTACACGATGGAAGGGATTGATTGCTGGTTTAGGTATTACAGCGGTTATTCAGTCGTCTTCAGTTACCACCGTTTTAGCTGTAGGATTTGTGGCAGCAGGAGTAATGACTTTTAAAAGTACATTGGGCGTAATATTGGGCGCAGATATCGGGACTACAATCACAGCTCAAATAATTGCTTTTAAAGTGACAAAAATAGCTTTGCTTTTGGTTGTTTTAGGATATTTATTTACCGTAATATCTAAAAATAAAAATTATAAAGAATTAGGAAAGGTACTTTTGGGGTTAGGTATCATTTTTTTAGGGATGAACTTTATGAGTGAAGGTATGCGGCCATTAAAAACATATCCTCCATTTATTGAAATGATGCATGGATTAAATAATCCGATTTTAGGTATTTTGATAGGAACGGTATTTACGGCAATCATTCAAAGTTCTTCTGCCACTACCGGGGTTGTAATTGTTTTAGCTTCACAAAATTTAATCGCTAATCAGGGAGGCATATCTATTGTAATTGGAGCAAATATAGGAACCTGTGTAACTGCTTTTCTTTCAGCTATAGGAAAACCGAGAACAGCTATACAGGTGGCTATAGCTCATATTCTATTTAAAATAATTGGAGCCTTGCTTTGGGTGTGGTTTATTCCTCAATTGGCCTATGTTACAGAACAAATTACCCCCAATGATCTACCTCGTCAAATAGCGAATGCGCATACCATTTTTAATGTGTTTAATGCCGCATTAATGATTGGTTTTACAGGTCCGGCTGCTCTTTTAATAAATAGGGTACTACCAGTAAAGATCAATGAAGAAAATGATGAAATACTTTTATTAGATGAGTATTATTTGCAACATACAAGTATGGCAATTGACTTAGTTGATAAAGAGTTGAATAAGTTATTGGATCAAACAAATAAGGTATTTAAAAAGGCGTTGCCGGTTGCCTTAAATGGATCCTCGTTTGATCTGGAACAATTAAGAATGTTAGATCAGGTGATTGATTTTAAACAACAACAAATCTTATCCTATTTACAACAGGTGCAACAGCTGGAAATTGATCCTAAAGAATCTGTTAGAATAAAAAATCAGATGGAAATCACTAATATATTAGAAGCGGCAGCAGATCTTATTACAACAGATATGGTTGAAGCTGCAGAGCATCGTATTGAATTTCATTTTAAAGTTAGTGATGATACCAGAGAACGATTTGAATATGTATATCATCAAACGATTCAAACTTTACAGGATGCATTTCACTCTTATCAAAATAATAATGTTGAGTTGGCAAAAGAGATCATTTCTCAGAAGAAAGTGTTTAAAAGCAATATGATTGAAATAAAAGATCGATTAGTGAATAGATTATCGTTAAAGGATGAAAACAGAATAGCAATTATTCGTTTTGAAACTGAAATGATTGAATTGATTAATAGATTATATGCTCTGGCTCGAAGAATTGCCCGCTTACAAATGGATTAGGGTAGAATAATTCATTTTCTGATTGTAGTTGTTATTTGAAGTATTTATACAAAAGATTAATGAAAGGGAATACAATTGTTAGCATATTTTCATTTATAAAAAAAATTGGTTTCGCCTTGATTGTATCTGTCCTTGGATTAATGATGCAGTCAACAAATATTCAACAAGTTCAGGATTTTGGAAAGAATGGAACCAAAGTCGATTCAGTTCAATATTTGAAGCACTTATATCAACTAGCAAACAATGATATCAGTGGAAAGTGGCCAGTTTATCCACAGCCTTATCCATTAAAAAGAGCCATTTTACCATACAAACGTATTGTAGCTTATTACGGAAATTTGTATTCAAAAAAAATGGGTGTTTTAGGAAAATATCCTCCAGATGAATTATGGGAAAAATTGAATGAGGAAGTTCAAAAATGGAAAGAAGTTGATAGTATTACACCTGTTCAGCCTGCGCTTCATTATGTGGCTGTGGTTGCTCAGGATAATCCAATGAGAGATGGTAAATATCGCTTTCGAATGCCTTCATCACAAATAGATTCTGTAATTACTATTGCGCAAATGCAAAATGCAATTGTGTTTTTAGATATACAACCAGGACATAGCTCTGTTGATATTGAAGTCCCTTTGTTAGAAAAATACCTTAAAATGCCTCAGGTACATTTGGGACTTGATCCGGAATTTTCCATGAAGGAAGGAAATGTTCCTGGTACTAAAAAAGGCTTTGTAACAGCCGAGGATATTAATTTCTGCACTACTTATTTATCAGGTTTAGTGAAAAAGTATCACCTGCCACCAAAAGTGTTTGTGGTGCACCGGTTTACTCAGGCCATGATTAGAAACTATAAACAAATACAATTGCATCCCGAAGTACAGATTGTAATAAATATGGATGGTTGGGGTCGACCCGGATTAAAAAAGAGTACTTACAGAGATTTTATTTTTCAGGAACCGGTCCAGTTTACAGGCTTTAAATTGTTTTATATAAACGATTTAAAACAACCGCCGTTTATAATGATGAAACCAGAAGAAATATTAAAACTTACTCCTAAACCTGTTTATATTCAGTATCAGTAGAAAGTTTTTGAAGGAGATTAACTAATAAGTGATAATCTCCTCTATTTTAGGATAATAGTTTCTGAAGTATAATAGAATAAGGTTGGTTTTGATAAAAATATTAATTGGAAAGAGTTTTAATGATCCATAAAATTAGATATACACCTATGCCTGTACCAAAAAATAATGCAGCTATTAGAAATGCTAGTCTTATCATTCCAACTCTATATCCTAATTTATAACTTAACCATTCGCAAACTCCTAAAATCATAATAATATATTTAGTTTAATAATAAATTCCCTCAAAAATAATAAATTATTCGGTTAATGTGTAGTTTGTTTTACATGCTTCTAACAATGGTTAAAGTCAAGTTAAAGTCCTGTGAATTTTTCTTTCCGTTCCTATTATCTTCTATTTTTGGTTCATCAAATTCATTATTAAAAAAATATTGTTACTGTAAATATTTAAGATGATGATGGTACTTCATAGATATAGTCTTTCGACTTAAAAGAAAAAGGTTTTTGTTAATAATAATACTTCAGAGAGGAATTTATTTCCTCTCTGGGGTTGTGTATATCGTTTAATAATTTTAGTAAGAATAGGTAACTATGAAAAAGAAACCATTTTTTATTAAGGTATTAATGTTTAGTGCTTTAATGGTAACATTGGGAGTGTTGGGTTTAAAGGCTGCCAATCAAATTGAAATCTACACTTCAAATACAAAGGTTTCGCTGGCTCCAGGCGAAGCAGTAACTTACAATTTAGAAGTTTTTAATCATGGAGAAGAAGTACAGTTTTGTGATTTAGCGATTTCAGGAATTCCCCGATCGTGGAGTTATTCATTAAAATCAGGGTCGTATGATGTAAAACAAATAGCTGTAAAAGCCAATAGTAATCAGGCCTTAAAATTAAAATTGAATGTACCGTTAAAGGTAAATAAAGGGAATTATACCCTTTATGTGAAAGCAGGTGATACCAGGTTGCCTCTTGTTATTAACGTTTCAAAGCAGGGGAATTTTAAAACAGAATTCTCTTCGAAACAGAAAAACATGCAAGGGCATTCAAAGTCAAATTTTTCATTCAATACTTCTATTGTAAATGCAACCGGTGATGATCAAATATACTCTTTAATGAGTAATGCACCTCGCGGCTGGAAAGTGGTTTTTAAGCCAAATCATAAACAGGCTACATCCGTAGAAATAGAAGCCAATGGTAAAAAGGATGTATTGATTGATGTAAACCCTCCACATAATGTAAAAGAAGGAACTTATAAAATACCGGTCCGTGCGGTGAATAAAAACACATCTTCAGAGTTAGATTTAGAGGTAGTGATTACCGGAACCTATGAAATGGAACTTACAACGCCTCAGGGATTAGCAAGTACAAAAATTGCTGCAGGAGGAAAACAAATGGTTGAGTTTGTAGTAAAAAACACCGGGTCTGCTGATTTAAAAAATGTAAAGTTAGATGCCTCTAAACCCAAAGGTTGGCAAGTTCGGTTTGAACCCAAAGAAATAGAATCAATTCCTCCTGGTGAGTATAGTAAAGTGGATGCCATAATTGAAGCCAGTGATAATTCCGTTGCAGGTGATTATATTACCAATATTACGGCTAAAATTCCAGAAGCAACATCAAAAATGAGCATGCGTGTTGCTGTAAAAACGTCATTGCTTTGGGCATGGATGGGAGTGTTTATTATCATTCTCTCTTTAGGAGGAGTCATCTTATTATTTGTCAAGTTTGGAAGGAGGTAAGTGATGAGCAATCATATGATAGAGATATCGGGTTTATCGAAGCAATATGGTTCTCAAAAAGTGGTTAATAACCTCAATTTAAATATCGAAAAAGGAGAAGTATTTGGGTTATTAGGTCCTAACGGAGCTGGAAAATCAACCACTATCCGTATGATTTTAGGAATGACAGAACCAAGTTCCGGAACAGTTAAGGTAAATGGATACTTATCAAATAAGAATCCCATTAAGGTGAAAGAATGTGTAGGGTATTTACCTGAGGATGTAGGCTTTTATGATAAAATGACGGCCTTTGAAAATTTGATGTACACCGCACAGTTAAACCGAATTTCAAAGGCTAATGCAAAGAAAAAAGTAATTCAGCTTTTAAATCTCGTAGGATTATACAAGGAGCGAAATAAAAAGGCCGGCACTTTTTCAAAAGGTATGAAACAAAGGCTCGGGCTGGCAGATGTGTTAATTAAAGACCCCAAAGTAATTATACTTGATGAACCAACTTTGGGGTTGGATCCTAAAGGAATGAAAGAGTTTTTGGATTTAATAAAGCAGTTGAGTGAGGAGAAGGGGGTAACCGTTTTATTTTCATCGCATCATTTGCATCAGGTACAACATATTTGTAGTAGGGTAGGGCTCTTTGTAAATGGTCAGTTAATTGCTTCCGGAGATGTAAATAGCTTGTCGACTCAGCTATTTGGAGATCAGAGTGCCAAAGTTTTTGCTGGGGTAAAATATGATAATAATAATGAAGTCAACAATAAAAAAGAAGCACTCAGAAAGCAATTGTTATCTAATCCTGAGATTTCCGGAGTAAAGTTTAAGGAGGAGGAATTGATTGTAGAATGTAAAAACAACATGAGTTCTTATGTTGCAAAATCTATTGTGAACCAACATCTGGATCTTACTTATTTACATAAAAAGGAATATGGATTAGATGAAATTTACAATAAATACTTTGAAGGAGGAGATCATCATGAATCATAATTCACAAGCCATAAGTGCGTTTATGGGATCGTCTGTTTTATCTCATTCAAAAGACGAAATAAATCCATTTTGGATCATAGTAAAGAAAGAAATTGCAGATCATATTCGAAGTTGGCGCTTTGGTATTCTGGTGATTATTATTGGATTAACATGTTTGGGCTCTTTGTATGTTTCTTTACAAAATATTGCTGATGCATTACAAAAAACAAAAGTAGATGATGCATTTGCCTTTTTAAAGTTATATACAGTTAGCGATGGTAAAATGCCTCCTTATTTTGTGTTTCTAAGTTTTTTGGGGCCATTACTTGGAATTAGTTTGGGTTTTGATGCCATTAATTCAGAATATAGCAGAGGAACAATAAGTAGAATTTTATCACAACCCATTCCTCGTGACTTTTTAATCACAGCAAAATTTACCGCATCACTAATTATTATTAGCATTATGTTTTTAGTGCTAAGTTTATTGGTGATGGGAATTGGTATAATTTCCATAGGAATTGCGCCAACAGTGGAAGAATTTACTCGAGTTTTATTATTTACAATAGCTTCTATTGTTTATGTTTCCTTTTGGTTAAGTTTATCCATTTTATTGTCTATTAAATTTGAACAAGCTTCTACGTCTGCATTATCAGGAATTAGTATTTGGTTATTTTTTACTGTCTTTTACTCTATTCTGGTTAATGTAGTATTTAGTATTATCATTCCGGCAGGAAGAAAGCTGTCTATTTCAGGTGTTCAAACAAAACTAGCTATACTTCGGGTAACACCTAATCAGTTATTCACAGATATTACAAACGTTTTGCTAAGTCCGCAAGTACGAAGCTTAGGTCCCTTAAGTATGGAGCAGATGGAGGGTGCCATTCCAACGCCTTTACCTGTATTTCAGAGTTTGCTATTAGTTTGGCCGCAATTTGTAGGGTTAATTGCTGGCACCATCCTATGCTTCTTTGTTTCGTATTTATTGTTTATGCGTAAGGATGTAAAAACATTAATGTAAATCGCGAATTATAGAATTTTAGATTAGAAAAGAAAAGAAGTAAAATAGTGTGTGATTAATTTATGCCCCTGTTCCCTTGGGGTAAACCTCTCCTTTTAGTAAGGGAGAGGTTTTTTTATGGGTAAAAATCATGTAAAAAATAGAAAAATAATCATTTTTAGAGTAACCCCTTTTCTGTAATTATGTGTCTTAATAATATAAACGATATAACATCACTGTTACATCTGATTTTACAAGATATATTTTAACAGATGAATGCAATAGATTCAAAAAAAATAATTGATCTCATCCAACAGGAAGTTGTTCCTGCAATTGGATGTACAGAACCAATTGCCGTTGCTTTTGCAGTAACTAAAGCAAAAGAAATCTTAAATGAAACGGTTGAGAAAGCTGAGGTTCACTTAAGTTCTAATATTCTTAAAAATTCAATGGGGGTAGGCATCCCGGGAACAGGAATGATTGGTTTGCCTATTGCTATTGCAATGGGAGTTGTGGTTGGTAATTCCGAATATGGATTAGAAGTATTAAGAGATACCAATGAGGAGGCTTTAATTCTAGCAAAGCAATTTGTTAATGAGCGAAGAAGTTTTGTGAATTTAAAAACAGATGCTCCTGATCGTTTATATATTGAGGCTATTTGTTATGGTGAAAACAATACTTCAAAAGTCGTTATTTGCGGAAACCATACGCATATTGTTTATATGGATTTAAATGGTGAAATTCTTTTGGATGAGCTAAGTTCCTATAACAGTTTGGTTGAAACAAAAGAAGATGTTGAATTAAGTTTTGATATTGTTTATAATTTCTCCTTACAAACGCCTTTAAATGATCTGGAATTTATATTAGAAGCCGCTAAATTAAATAGTCAGGCTGCAATGGAATCTGAAAAAGGATTTTTTGGACATGGATTAGGAAAGACATTAAAAGGAGGTTCGCAAAGTTTTATATTAGGCGATAATGTTTTTAGTAAAATAATAGCGGCCACAAGTAATGCTTGTGATGTTCGTATGGCAGGAGCTATGGTTCCGGTAATGAGTAATTCAGGAAGTGGTAATCAGGGAATAACAGCAACCTTACCGGTTTGGGTTTTTGCTGAAGAAAATAAGAGTTCAAGAGAAGATTTGATTCGTGCACTTACATTAAGTCATTTAATGCTGATATACATAAAGCGTAATTTGGGTAGATTATCTGGTTTATGCGGAGTAACGGTTGCTGCCATTGGCTCAAGTTGTGGAATCACTTACTTAATGGGAGGAAATAGAGAGCAGGTAGCTTATTCTGTTAAAAATATGATAGGTAATCTGGCTGGAGTAATTTGTGATGGAGCCAAACCAAGTTGTTCACTTAAAGTTTCAAGTGCGGTTTCTACAGCAACTTTATCATCCATGCTGGCAATGGATAATAAGTCGGTAACTGCACTTGAAGGAATTACTGATGAAGATGTGGATAAAACCATTCGGAACTTAACTGATATTGGTTCAAGTGGTATGTTACAAACCGATGAATTAGTATTAGATATAATGACTCATAAATAGAGAATGTAAATTTTATATAATAGATTATTGCAAATTGCATTAGTTTGGTTTAGATTAATATGTGTATTAGGAAGGGGCTTTACGTTAGTAGAGCCCTTTTTTTTATGCCTATCTTTTCATAACTTTTGGTAGGGTAAACACTGTTTAATTCGGTGTATATATATGAGTTAAAAATAAAGTTATAACTAATAAGCAATGCCTGTTCTCGATAAAAAAGGGTTTAAGCAATTATTTGATTCACATTTTCAAGCATTACGAAACTATATATATTATAGATGTGGAGATGCTGAATTAGCTACAGATATTGCTCAGGACGTGTTTATGAGGATATGGGAAAAAAGAAACAATGTATTTGAAACCATACAGATGGGACTTTTGGTGAAAATGGCTAATGATATGTTAGTTTCAAATTATAGAAGAGTAAAAACTGGTCAGAAATTTAGAGATGCGATCCGAAAAATAAACTTAGAAACTGTAACACCTGAGGAACGATTGATATTTAAGGAGTTAAACGGTCGATATGAAAGAGCTCTGAATGATTTGAATGAAAATGAACGTGTGGTTTTTTTAATGAATCGTGTGGATGGATTAAAGTATGCTGAAATTGCTGATCAAATTGGAATTAGCATTAAAGCCGTTGAAAAAAGGATGAGTAAAGCACTTACTTTTTTGCGGGTTCAGTTAATGTGATGTAATTTATAACGAAGAGTAAGCTATGAAAATGTCAGGAAATCATAATCATATAGATAAGAATATAGAGTTTTATTCTCATATTCATCCGGATTATTCCAGAACAGTAGAGGATGTATGGAGATCAATGGAGGAGCAAATTGACTTATCTGAAAATAATGAGAGGGGATCTCTTCTTTTTTATAAAAAGGTTTTAAGTTATGTAACTGCAGCAATATTAATTGTTATTATCGGATTATCAGGATTTTCATATTTATACGTTAAAGAAGTAAGTACTTTAAAAGGACAGCATTTAGAGGTTTGGTTGCCGGATCATTCAAAAGTTCAGTTAAATGCATATTCATCTATTAAATACAAGCCTTATTGGTGGAGGTTGAATCGTGATGTTGAATTAAACGGAGAAGCTTTTTTTACAGTAAAAAAGGGTGATCAGTTTAATGTATTAACAAACAACGTGAATACCCAGGTATTGGGAACAACATTTAATGTGTATTCTCGCAAAGGAAAAATTCGCGTAGCTTGCTTTACTGGTAAAGTAAAAGTTTTTAATAATAATGAAGAGGTGTTTTTAAATCCAAACGAAAGTGTAGCTTTTACTAATGATCGTAGTTTAGAAAAAAATACAATTCATGAAGATAACAGGGAAAATGCCTGGTTGAATTCTGAATTTTATTATGAGTCAGAGCCTTTAGATCAGGTGTTTTTTGATTTAGAACTTCAATACGATGTCGAGTTTGAGTTTGATAGTAACTTAAATTTAAGCCAACTAAAATATTCTGGTTATTATAAAAAAGATCATTCTATAGAAAATGTCTTAAATTTGGTATGTAAGCCCTTTGGTATTAAGTATGAGAAAATAGCCAGAGGAAAATACCACATTTTGTATGACAATTAGGCTTTCAATATTATTTATAAGCTTTCATTTAATTTGTTTTACAGCCATTTCTCAATCAAATGACTTTGAAATTAATGTGTCACAACAATCATTGGCAGAGGTATTAACACAACTTCATAATCAATATGAAATTCATTTATCCTATAACTTTTCAGAACTTTCAGAATATAAGGTATCATTAAAAGGCTCATTTAAAAGTGCAGATGAATTGTTAAAGGCCATATTTAATGATTTGCCTTTTACTTTTGAATTACTGGATGATACTTATATTATTTATAAAAGCCAATTTGAAACTCAGCAATCGCTATATAGTACAATACTTTTTACAGGAGAAGTGAAAAGTAAAAAGACTGGAGAGGCTTTGCCATACAGCACTGTATACATAAATGGAGCATTTAAAATTTCAGACGTAAATGGACGTTTTACTTTTCTGGCGTTTAATGAAGAATTCCTAAAAATTGAAGTTTCTCATGTAGGGTATCAGCATTTTGATACTACTATTATTGCTCAGTCAAATTTCACTTGTCAAATGGAACCTGTGGTAAATGTGCTTAATGAGACTGTAGTTTGGGGAACAAAACGTCGATTTGGAACCCAATCCGGAATGAGTATGGGGCAAGCCAGAATGAATCCATCTATGGCTGATTATTTACCTGGAGGTGTTAATAATGGAGTAGTTCAGGTAATGAAATTACAGGCCGGAGTTCAAATGGCACCAACGGGTTCAGGGCTACAATCAGTTTGGGGAGGATATCCAGGACAGAATGAGGTACTCTTTGATGGCATAACAATCTATTCTTTTCCTCAGTCCTCAGAATTAGTATGTCCGGTTAATACACTTATGCTTAAGGATGTTTGGATTAACAAAGGAGCCTGTGGATCAAATTTGGGAAACAGGGTTGGTGGCATATTTATGCTTACAGGTAAAGAAGGGAGTAGAATGAATTCGGAAGTAAATGTTGCAGTTGATGCATCTCTAATTAATACAATGGTTTCAGTTCCTGTAAACTCTGAATCAAGCGTGGTAATAGGGGCCAGACATACCGTTTGGCCTGATTATTTTATGCATTTTGCTCGGGAATCAGCATACAATACTCATAAAGATGTAGACGTATGGAATCCATATAATATTGAATACGGAGATGTTAATTTGAAATACTCCGGAGGACGCAGCAATGGCGATCAATATTACATATCTCTTTACGGTAATACTTTTCAGAACGCCCACAGTACAAATTACGATACACCCTCATTGCTAACTTATCAAGATAAAGATAAAAGACACCAACTGGGGGCATCATTGATGTATAACAAAATATGGAAAAAGGGATTTCATACAACCGTTAGCTTTGTTAGTTCTCATGCAGAAATAGAACATGTATTACCCTATGATTTGAATACAAATAATTATCAGGGAAGTGAGTATGTAGATCAATCCATATGGGATAATAAGTTTTTGATTGATAGTAGATTCTCACTTAATTCCAAACAGTTTATTGAAGCAGGTTTATCATTGCAAAATATTAATACTTATGTGGATGTTCCGGTTTTAGGGGAAGTTTATAGTAATGATGCGCATATGCTGCAGACATCAGCCTTTATCAGAAATCATATTTATGCGACCTCAATTTTTTTTATGGATGTTGGTTTGCGTTTGGATTACCAGAATTATATGGATCAGCTTTTTATTTGCCCCAGAATTAAAGGTTCGTTATTATTGGGAGCATCCTCTCAAATTAATTTGAGTTGGGGCATTCACCAGCAGTATCTAAATAAAGTACCCGTTATTGATGCTCTAGGTAATTATGATTTTATTTGGGAGGGGTTTAGTCAAAAAGGAAAGTATTTGCAGTCAAATATCATTGCTGCAGGATGGAGTTTTACAAGGCAGAAATGGAATATCAATACCGAAATTTATTCAAAGAGTGTAGATGGAGTGGGGCGATATATTTATGATTCATCTTCTTATGTTTATGATGTGGGACGTGTTAGAACCAATGGGGTAGATGTATCCATAAAAAAGGAATTTGGAAATCACCTGTTTATTCAAAATTACACCTATAATCATACAACCGAAAAATACTCAAATGAAGAGGATTATCATTATGGTATTTACACAAGAGATCATGAACTGAAAACAACCTTCCTGATGAATTTTACACCTTTAAAAATGAGTATGTCATACATATATGGATCGCCGGCCCATACACAGGATTATATCAATATCTTACCAGGAGATTACAAACAATTAGATGCTATGGTTTCCTATCTTTTTCATTTAAAAAATAGCGAATTGGAAACGGGATTCTCAGCCTATAATATATTGGATGAAGCAAATGTTTCTTCTCTTAAATTACGAAAGTATGTAAATGACCAAACACAATCTTTTTGGGTGGGGAATGGAGGAATACCTTTTTATATCACCTTGTTTCTTCATTTAAAGCTAAAAAAGTAAATATTCAGGTAGGGTTTTATTTGTTTTGTGCGGTATGTTAGTAAAGAGTGCTCGCTATTACTAACGTATTAAATATAAAAGTTATGAAATCAATGTTGAAAAATATTTTAGGATTGGTTGCTTTAATGATGCTTTTTGCAACTGTTGGTTTTTCACAGGAAGTGACTGAAGAACCTCTTCAAACAAGAGAACGACTTCGTGCAAATATGACCGAACAACAAAAGTTGATGATTCAGGAGCAACAACGGGAAACTACACAGGCCAAACTTCAGCTTAAAAATAGTTTGACTGAAGAACAAAAGGCAATTTTGTGCAATCAGGAAATGAGCAATATTCAAAAAAGAAAAATGTTTGGAGCAACCTTAACTGCTGATCAAAAACAGATATTAAGAGATTGTAGACGTACCATGAAAGTTCAGCGTGAAATGTTGCGTGAGTGTATTCCTGATTGTGAGAAAGATGCTATGAAAATTAGAGCCAGAGATAAGGTTAAGGATAAGTTGCAGGATAAATTACAAGACGGAAGTTGTAATTAATTTGATTTGTGGCCCATCACATATATATCAAACATACAATAGCCCTTTTCGTTTTATAATATAATGGTTAATGGTCTATGTTTCATAGGAATTAACGAATTATATTAATAAATTAAGGTGTTGCACTTTTGTGTTACACCTTTTAGTGTATTAATCTGAGTTCTACATAAAAAGTGAATTCAGAGCATTGGTTCCTTTCAAAACCTTGTTTCACTCTTTATAAAGCAATGATATGAAGCGAGTATGTATTGTATTTTTGTTGCTTACAGCATTTTTTATCTTGAGGGCACAAAATGATGCGGAAGTAGATTCTGTGTTAAACGAATTATTTTTTGAAGATCCTGACTTGTACGATCTTTTTGATGGTAATACCAAATACCATTTTATTTATATTGTTACAACATTTAATAGTGGTACCTATTATTCAGGCAGGCAGGTTGGCAATAGTGAATCTAACTATTCCGGTCAGATGTATTACTTTATTTCAAATGGATTGTACTTTGGAACTTCTGGAATCTATTACAGTTATTTAGATCCGGGATTCAGATCTGTTGTTGTTTCATTAGGGTATGCAAGTTCCATTAAAAAGATAAAATTCCTAAGATATCGTTTGTCGTACGACCGGTTTATGTATGTAAATATGGGAACCGATTTTGAACCTACCTATAATTCGGATATTAATGCCGGAATAACCTTAAAATATAAGTGGATCGGAACACGGTTTAATTATACGCTTTTAATGGGAAAGGAGTATGGAAAACATATTTCAATGGACGGTTTTGCTAAGATAAAATTATTAAAACTGGGCACTTACGACAGAATTACTCTGGAACCTGAAATTTCATTTTTTTATGGTTCAGATATGGTTGAATACGATCTAAATGCTTCATTAGCCGAAACAGATCCTTTTTATGAACCAGACTATGTACAGAAAGAAGAGTTTGGATTGTTAAATACACAAGTTACTATTCCTTTAAGTATTGCCTACAACAGGTTTGATCTGGAAATGGGCTATACCTTTCAATTTCCGAAATCACTGGATCCTGTTTATTATTATAAAGATTCTGGTTTTTGGAGTATATCTCTTGCTTACATTATTGATTTAAACTAAGCTGTTATGAGAAATTTTATACTTTATTTTATTACCTGTTACCTTTTATGCACACCAGTATCTTTAAATGCACAGCTTAAAAATTCGTTAGATGATGCCATGCAGTTAAACAACATGGAGTGGAAGGATTATATTTCAGGTACTATTCAGAATACAGAAATTGAAGAGTATACATACAATAATAGTGGTTTGGTTAATAGTGCAATACTGAGTTTATGGAACGCAAATTTACAAAGCTATCAACTCAATAGTAAAATAACTTACAACTACGCCAATGAATTAATATCCGAAAAAATATATTCAGCATATGATATGGGAGCTTCTGCCTGGAAAGATACTTTGAAAAGAAATTATATATATAATGATGATAATACAATAGGTCAATTAATTGTTTATATGAGAGCTTCCAATGATGAAAACTGGACTCCGGAAACAAAAGAAGAAATTCAGTATGATAATAATGGAAATGTAACAGCAATATATTTTTATATATGGGATACAGAAGGGGATACCTGGGAGTATTTTGAAAAAGATGAATATGAATACGACAGCTCAAACCGTGAAATTAATTATACCTCGTGGTTATGGGATTTTCTATTTGAAGAATGGCTTTGTTATGATAAGGAAGAGTATATTTATGATGTGGTAAGCCCTAATGTCAATGACTTGACAAAATATACCTATTATGAATGGAATGAATTTCAGGATAAATGGGATTACGTTTTTAAAGATTCCAGTTTCTATAGTCTTGATGGATTAAAATATGCTTATGTATCGCTTTATTGGTCAAAGTCTACTTCCAGCTGGATTAATTTTTCAAGAGAATTACATGACTTTAATAGCGAAGGAAAAGTAATTTCATTTGCCGAATACGAATGGAATGAAAACTATTTGAGATGGGATTATTATGATATGGAGGAATATGATTACGATTCTTATGGTAACGTACTTTTATTTGTAGATTACAATAAGGAGAGTCAGAGTAATGCATGGATTAAATCGTTGAAAGAAGAGTATCATTATAATTACGAATATTCCTTAGAGCAATTAATCATCCCTTTCTCAGAACCGGTTATAAATGATGTTTATTTCAATAGCATGATGGAATCCATAGATGCGTATTCATGGAATTCGGCGGCATCGTTGTGGGATAATTCATCTGTTGGTTTATTTTCATATTCAGAGTTTGAGCCTTTAGATGGAGCAATCTTTAACAAAGCAAAAGACTTTTTATTACACCCAATACCATTTATAAATTACATAGTAGTTGAGGGCTTGATCAATGAAGACATAGTCATTTATGATTTAACAGGACAGGTAGTGTTAAAAACAAATGTTACCGCTCAATATGAGGTTTTAAATACAGAATCAATTCATCCAGGTATTTATTTAATTCAGGCAGGTAGTAATAAAGGTGAGTATGTTGTGAAAAAGGTTGTAAAATATGAATAGAATAATTTGAAGAAACCAGATAATTCTACTTTTGGACCATAAGATAAGGTGGAATTATAAATCAAAAGAGTTCATTTTTGATTATAAAAGTATGATTTTCCATTACTGCTAATGGAATTACATAAATAAGAGTGAAGAATTTTGTTTATTTAACTGTATTAATTCAAAAATCTATATTGATATCAGTCATGCAAAAATTCTATTTAATCATTCTTACCTTATTTATTGGGTTCTCAATAAATGCGCAAAAAAGTAAAGCCTATTTTTCTTCCAAAGATTTAACTTCAGTTGGGGCTTATTATTATCCGGAACATTGGGATGAATCACAATGGGATCGGGATTTAAAAAAGATGGCAGATATGGGATTTGAATTTACCCACTTTGCCGAATTTGCCTGGGCACAACTCGAACCACAAGAAGGCGTATATGATTTCGAATGGTTGGATAAAGCTGTTGCAATTGCCGATAAGTATAACTTGAAAGTAATCATGTGTACTTCAACAGCCACTCCTCCTGTTTGGCTCGTACGCAACCATCCTGATGTTTTAATTCAACACGAAGATGGAACAAAAGATGATCATGGTTCCCGTCAGCATGCTTCCTTTTCAAATAACTATTATCGTGAGTATTCATTAAAGATGATTGCAGAACTTGCAAGGCATTTTGGTAATGATGATAGAATCATTGGTTGGCAGGTTGATAATGAACCAAGAGGCACAAAGGATTATGGAGATGATGCACAACAAAGGTTCAGAGATTGGTTAAAGAATAAATATAAAAGCATAGATGCGCTAAATAAATCATGGGGAACTAACTTCTGGAGTGGCACTTATTCCGATTTTTCTGAAATCAATATTCCTCAATATAGTCAGTGGGGAATGAATCTATATCAAAAACTGGATCATAGTAGATTTGTTGATGAGGAAACAGCATCATTTTTAGATGATCAGGCAGTGACTATTAAAAAATATGCTAAACCGGAGCAATGGGTGACTACTAATTATATTCCCATGTACGATTCACGATGCATAGGTGGAAATAAAGAACTGGATTTTATCTCGTATACACGTTATATGGTTTATGGTGATCATAAAGGGATTGGACGCAAAGGATATAGGGTGGGAGAGTATTCTCGAATTTCTATGTCGAACGATTACTTTCGTCCGTTAACGCCGATATATGGTGTTATGGAATTGCAACCAGGACAAGTAAACTGGGGATCTATCAATTCGCAACCTTTACCGGGAGCGGTTCATTTGTGGTTATGGCATGTATTTGCCGGAGGAAGTCAGTTTACTTGCACATACCGTTTTAGAGCCCCAATTTATGGTTATGAGCAATATCATTATGGTATTGTTGGACCTGATGGAGTAACGCCAACATCGGGTGGATTAGAGTATCAGCAGTTTATTGAAGAAATCAACACCTTAAGAAAAAATGCCTCTCTTGGATTAATTCCTGATGAGTACAAGAACAGAAAAACAGCCATCCTTTATGATCCTGATAATACTGTGGCCATCAATCAAAACAAACAAAACCAGGAATGGAATACAGAGCAACATGTGTTGAAATATTATAAGGCTCTTAAATCATTTGGTGCTCCTGTTGATTTTATCAGGGCAAATATGAATTTTAAAGATTATCCGGTAATTGTAGTTCCAGCCTATCAGCAAATGAGTTTGGAGTTGATTGCCAAACTTACAGATTATGTAAAAGGTGGTGGTAATCTGGTTATGTCATGCAGAACTGGGCATCAGGATGAACAAGGTCATCTATGGGAAGCCAAACATGCTCAACCAATCTATGAACTGATTGGTGGCGAAATTGAGTTTTATGACTTGTTGCGACCTTACGCATCAGATACAGTAATAATGGATAAAAATCAATATGCATGGACCAGCTGGGGAGATATTTTAAAACCAAACAAGAGTACTGAGGTTTGGGCAGCTTATTCAGGCGATTTTTATACAGGAAAACCTTCGGTTACATTCTATAAACTAGGAAAGGGTTCAGTTACTTATGTTGGTGCAGATAGTAATGAAGGTGGATTGGAATATGATGTGTTGCAAAAATTGTATGGTAAATTGAATATTGATATTGAAAATTATCCTAAAGGAGTTATTGTGGAATATCGCGATGGTTTTGGTATTGCCATGAACTATTCAGATAAACCATATACAATACAGCTACCAGATAATATGGAAATTTTGTTTGGTAAAAAAGAACTTTCAACTGCCGATGTTTTAGTTTGGAAAATTTCAAAATAAGGAAAAAAAGGAAAAAGGAACAGGGAGAAAAGATAAAAGTGATTAATCCTAAATAGAGTATAATCTTGTAGTTTTTTGAGTGAAGTAGGGGCAGCCGGCAGCTTTCATTGTTTCCTTCATTCAGCTAAAAGAAGAACGGAAAAGCCCTGCGCCATGAGCTACAAATTAGAAATAAAATAAATATCAAGTTTAAAAGTAAATAGGTGGCAATCAATTTATCAATGTTCACCCCTACATCATACCCGTATTACAAACAACCAAAAACAAATCGATTTATGAAAAATATACAATTATCAGGATTAGTGTTTCTTCTCCTGATTTTGGGAATTTATTTTAATACATGTTATGCACAACGAGTAAAATATAATTTTAATCATCAATGGAAATTATTAGTAGGAGATGCTGAAGGAGCAGAAAAATCGGATTTTAATGATGAAAGCTGGAAAACAATAACCTTACCTTTTGCCTGGAATCAGTCGGAGGCTTTTAAAAATGACATCATTGATTTATCAACAGGAGTAGCTTGGTATAGGAAAACTTTTCAATTACCAGAAGATCATATTCCTTCTAAGGTTTTTATTGAATTTGAGGGAGTACGCCAAATGGGAGAGGTGTATGTGAATGGTGAATATATTGGTTTAAGTGAAAATGGAGTTATGGCTTTTGGATTAGATTTAACTCCATTCTTAAAACCTTATCCAGAAAAGAATGTAATTGCCGTTAAAACTGATAACAACTGGAAATATAAAGAACGACATAGCGGGTTTGGATATCAGTGGAATGATAAGAATTTCAATGCCAATTATGGTGGAATTCCTAAAAATGTGTTTTTATATTGTACAGAATCTATATATCAAACTCTGCCGTTATATTCTTCGTTGGGAACTACAGGTACTTATGTTTATGCAACAGATCTTAATATAAAAGATAAGAGTGCAATTATTAATGTTGACTCTCAGGTACGTAATGAATCTAATAAAATTGTTGATGTTCAGCTAGCAATTAAAGTTGAGGATTTAGATGGAAATATTGTGGCAACATTTGCGGGGGATAAGTATAGTCTGTCTCCCAATGGAATGAGAGAATTGCAAGCTTGCGATACGATTCCAAATTTAAATTTTTGGAGTTGGGGATATGGCTATTTGTATAATGTGTATTCTCAAATTAAAGTCGAGGGTAAAGTAATTGACGAAGTGAAAATACGTACTGGTTTCCGAAAAACAAAGTTTGCACAAGGAATGATTTGGTTGAATGATCGTGTGATTATGATGAAAGGTTATGCACAACGAACCAGTAACGAATGGCCATCAATTGGAATGTCGGTTCCGGCTTGGCTAAGCGACTATGGCAATAGTTTAATTACCGAAGGGAATGGAAATATGGTGCGCTGGATGCACGTTACTCCCTGGAAACAAGATGTGGAATCATTTGATCGAATGGGATTAATTCAGGCTATGCCGGCGGGTGATGCAGAAAAGGATGTTTTTGACCATCGTTGGAAGCAGCGTAAAGAGTTAATGCGTGATGCGATTATCTATAATAGAAATAATCCAAGTATTCTTTTTTACGAGTGTGGAAACGAGAGTATTTCAGAAGAGCACATGGCTGAAATGAAAAATATTCGTGATAAATACGATCCATACGGAGGCAGAGCTATTGGAAGCAGAGAGATGCTGGACAGTGAGGAAGCTGAATATGGTGGCGAAATGTTATATATAAATAAAAGTGCCGATATTCCGTTTTGGGCAATGGAATACAGTCGTGATGAGGGATTAAGGAAGTACTGGGATGATTATACTCCACCATATCATAAAAATGGTGAGGGTGGAACTTTTAGCCATAATGTTAATGGTAGTAAAATAAAGGATGCTTCTTCGTATAATCATAATCAGGATTCTCATGCCATTGAGGATGTTGTACGATGGTTTGATTATTGGGAAATGCGACCAGGTACAGGTGAAAGAGTGAGCTCTGGAGGTGCAAATATTATTTTCAGCGATACAAATACCCATTATCGCGGAGCGCAAAACTATCGTCGAAGTGGAGAGGTGGATCCGATGCGTATTCCCAAGGATAATTATTGGGCTCATAAAGTAATTTGGGATGGATGGGTGGATACCGACACCGTGAGAGCACATATTTTAGGACATTGGAATTATGAACCGGGTGTGGTTAAAGATATTACTGTTGTTTCAACGGCAGATGAAGTTGAGTTGTTTAAAAATGGTAAAAGTTTAGGAAAGGGAGAGCAGCATAAAAGGTTCCTTTTTACTTTTAAAGATGTTTCTTTTGAAAAAGGAAATATTAAAGCAGTAGGTTATGATTCAAAAGGAGAAAAAGTTTGTGAAGACCAAAAAGAAACGGTCGGAAATCCTTATGCTTTAAAACTTACTTCAATTCATCGGAAAGGCGGTATTTGGGCTGACGGACAAGATTTGGCGATTGTGCAGGTTGAAGTGGTCGATAAGAATGGAAAGCGTTGTCCTGTTGCCTTAAATAAAATTCATTTCGAAGTTAAAGGAACTGGTGAGTTTGTGGGAGGAATTGCAGAAGGTCAGGATAATTATATCGGATCACAGGATATTCCGGTAGAATGTGGTGTAAATAGAGTTTTTATTCGATCAGTAGCCAATAAAGCTGGTAAAATAAATGTGATCGCTACATCAGAAAATCTTAAGATGGATAAGATTACCTTGGAAACAAAAGAAACGGATACCAAGGCACTTTCTGAGATAATGCCTGATGAAAATTTACCATCGTATTTAAAGAAAGGTCCTACACCTGAAACGCCATCTTTTACCGTGTCAAGAATTCCACTTAAAATTATTGCAGCCAAGGCATCGTGCCATCAGAATATTGCGGCATTGAGCTATGATGATAATGAATTTACAGAATGGAGTAATGATGGTCAACTAAACACTGCAAGTATAGAATATGAATTGGAAAGAGAAGGTGTTATCAATCAGGTAGTGGCTAAATTTTCAGGATGGAGGCGTTCGAGCTATCCAATCAATATATATGTAAATGATGAATTAGTTTATCAAGGCGTATCACCCAAAAGTCTGGGATATGTTACATTTAACCTTAAACCAACTAAAGGTAAAAAAGTAAGATTGGAGTTAACAGGTGCGACTTCAGAAAAGGATGAATATAATATTGTAGAAATTACAGGTAAAGTAGATCAGGCTGGAGCTGAAAATAAAGCATTGCAGGGCAAATTGAGAATATTGGAAATTGAGTTTTATGAATCAGTAGATAAAAGTCAGTTATAGATCATTGAACCTCGTGCTTAGAAAATAAGCGAGCTGTAAATCAGTTCTCCCCAATTGGGGGAGTTAGAGGGGGCCTACTTTATTGCATACTCACAAGCCTCAGCCATCAATTGAATTGCACGTTCAAAAATGTCAGGCTCTTCAAATCCGTATGATAAACGAAGTTGATATTCTGCTTTAGGTTCTTTGCTGCATATAGTCCCCGGTATATAAATTAGCCGGGGATTTTTTTCATTTATACCGTCAACTTGTGGATCTCCGGTTATTCTGGATAGAAAATTGAAAAACTTAGATCCCTTGTTGGTTTTTATATTTTTAAAGGTGATGTAAAAGTAAAAAGCAGCATCTCCTCCAGAGTAGGATTCAATATATTGACTTAAGTGTTTATCAAACATTTGCTTAATAAAGTCAGCTTTGATTTGGTAGCCTTTATTTACATTTTCTTTTTGAATTTGTATATAATGATCCAGCAGCCAGCTTGCAATTTCCTGATTGATTAAGGAATTACTAAAACCGATATCTGAAGTTCGTTGTGTTAAAATATCGGCTAAAGCATTGTTTGGTGTTATGATATAGCCAATACGTAATGCAGGTGCCAGAATCTTTGAGAGTGTTCCAATTTCAACAACCTGATTTATTTGATCAAACTTTAATCCGGAAACAGTATCCATTAATTCAGGGTTGTGAATGATATCCTCATAAGCCTTATCAAAAACAACCGGGATGATTTGGTTTGTTTCTTTAGATAACCTTTCAGCAATTTTAACAATGGCTCTTTTTCTGTCTGTTGACAGGATTACTGTGGATGGATTATTTACAGTAACAATATAAAAGAAGCTAATTTGTTTGGGATCAACATTTTTTAATTGTTCTTCAAGAACATCAGTCTTTAGTCCGTTTTCATCTTCAGGAATAGCTAATATTTTAAAACCTTTGCGTTCCAGAGTTTCAGTATAAATATAGTAATATGGATCAGCAGTAATAACGATTCCTGGCGTCATAGTATCCGCAATAGAATCTAATATACTTGTAGCTCCGTTGGCTCCTATTAAGATTTTGCGATTTTTGAAATCCGTTTCGTTTAATGAACCAATATTATATTTGAGATAGTATTCTTTAATAGATTGACGAAGGTTTGGTGATCCATCTGCTCCTCCGTAGTTTAGTGCATTTCTGTATCGGACAGGATCAGCAATAATTTCGGAATAAGCTTGTTGAATAGCCTCTGTTGGAATGGTTTTGTCGTTGACATATCCAACTCCTAAGTTGATGTCTACTCCCTCTCTGAAATCTTCAGCAAATTCTGAAGTTAATTGATTAATTGCTGAGGGTATCAATGACTTTTGGGCAAGCTCTGAAAACTGAAAATCCATATACTAAAAATTTTACCAAAAATATGAAAATATAAGGTTAAAGGAGAAAAGTATAACTGATAAAATGGGACAATTAAAAGTGTGATATAATCTACCCGGTTTTGATGTATTATAATTATAAGCCAACGCAACCTATTTGTTAAATTAAGGTCTATTAAAAAAAGTTCTTAATGAAAAAAAAGTTAGCAAGAATGAAGAATATTGGTTTAGTTGTTTTTCTATTGTTGGTTATTTCTTGTGATAAAGATGAAATAGAATTAAATAAAGAGTATGTTTTTATAAGTGAATATAAAACAACAATAACCGTTGGTGGATTTATTGGAATAATGGAGAGGATATTTGAAATTGGAGAGGTTTACGAAGGAATTGAAGAAAGAGATGAAACTATTAAGATTCGAATAGCTGATCACTCAAGTTTAAATGAGAACTGCCCTAATAGTCATTGTTATCAAGAGTTTTTAAATGTGCCAAAAGAGTTTTTAGTCTTAGTTGAAAAATAAGTTAGGTCCTGACTGGATTTTAACCAAGTTGAACATAAAATCTGTCAGGCTATGTCCAAGAGAAAAACTAATTACCACCAAGGCACGAAGACACAAAGATTTTAATAAAATTTGTTAGTTTCCTCTGTGCCTGTAATGTTTTAGTGATAAGGATTACAAGCGGTTAATCAATTTTACAAGCTAATGGTGATCGTGTTTTGTTGTTATTAGGTTATTCAATTGTTGATATCATGTCTTCAAATGAGGAATTTTCTTGATTGTGAATTGTGATAATTTTTGATTGATTTTCTTTATTAAGAACATAATATGTGATCTGAAAATCTTCTTGGCAATTATTTAACTGATAAATAAGTTTCGCATAAGGATATGTACCCGATTTTAATTCACTACTTATCTCGGTAAGCTTATATATTGGATATGATTTCTTAACTGAATTATGTAGTACCTTTTTTATTTCCTTAAATGATTTTTGATTTAAATTTATATAAGGTACTCCCATTAATAGGATGTTGTTGTAGATATTGCATGTGTCCTGGAGATAATAAGTATTTCTTAGTGATAAAAAATTTTCGATGTTAATTACTTTGTTGTTAATAATAGAATCAGCAATATTTTTGTTCTTAAAATAATCCTCAAATTGCGAGGTTTCCATTTTTATATAATTACGAGGAAGATCAATTGAAAGTCCAATTGCCTTAAATTTGTGCAAATCATTATTGCAATTGTTAGATGTTAATATGATTATGAACAGGGTGAGGTATTTCAATAAAATTTTCATTTTAATTTTTGTTTATAACTAATCTGTATGTCAAATCTGTCTGCGTCAGGTATTTCATTACCACAAAGACTCTAAGGCACTAAGTTTTACTAAAAAATATTTGATATTCTCGGTGCTCTTTGTGGTAAAAAAAAATAATCCAGGTTTTGTGTTAAGTTTCATATTGAATGACTCTTATAACCTTTCCATTTTCAAAACATATATCCAAAACATCTGGATCAATATTAGAAAGTCCGGGAACAAAGCCCAAATTATAAATCAGATGATTTTTTTTATACATAGAAAAATCATCTCCTAAAATGTCAATGACTTCTTTCTTGGTTTTTCCAATCAACATATCTGTCTTAATTATATCGTCGGACATTTTGTATCGTTCTTCTTTATTTTCGACCCATTGCTGTCTGTTAAAATCAGTTTTAGGATAATAAGATATCGAAAATATCCATATTAGAACAATTCCAACGTATAAAACAGGACTTAAAATTATAGCAGGAATAGAAGCTAAATACCATCTACTTTTGGCATTTCCTAGATTAAGTTTTTTCAATAGCCATTTCGACAAAATATAAATTGAAAGAGCAATTATTAGGATAATTATAGGAACTTCAATACTCATGAAAATTATATTAAATGAATAATATTAAATAGAACTATTCTATTTCTGTTTAATGGGATATAATCCGAAAGTATTTGTATGTTACAGGAAGGAATGCGTGATTATCTTTCATTACCAAACTATCATTGTTAAGTTTTAGAATTTGATATTTCCTGTTACCCAGAAACAATATATTATCGTTTAATTGATATTTGGCCTCATAGTTTTGTGGACCCTGCTTGATTTTTATGATATTATTATCCTGAAAAGTTAGAGTAACTTCAATTGATTTAGAAGAGCTATTGTTATTCCCAATTTCAATTTGAAGTTCTTTTTTAGGTTGTTCAACACGTTTCCATTTACCCTTAATACATTCATTTTTGTTTTGGGTAAAAGAAATGGTTGTGAAAAAGATTAGGCAAAAGTATGTTAGAAATGTTGTTTTCATAGATTTGGATTTTCTTTAGGTATTGTCATTACATTTTTTTCTATTCTCTGAATAGAGTTGATTCTTATATTACAGTTTTGTTTGAAATCGTTAATTATTTTTGAAATTCTTTCCATTTCCATTTCGTTAAGCTCTTCTAGATGTTTGTTGTAAACACGTTTAGATAAGTTTGTATATTTATTATAATACTCAGTTATTATTATTTTAAATACACTTTCCAATTCATTTATTTTGGTGGTTTCTTGTGCAATTAATTGAATTAAGGGAGGGTAGGTGTACTCTGAAAAACAAATTTCTAAATGTTTTTGTAAAAGGCAACGCAGTGAATTTGTATCTATGCTTTTTAAACGATCATGAGCTATGTTGTCTATTCCTATGTTTTCACCAAATTCGGCAGAGTTTAATATTGGGTTGTGTGAATTTAGGTTGCTTTCAATGAATAAACTGTCGTTGAGGTAATAAATATTTAAAGGATTATAAAAAAAATCCTTAAATGACTGAGGGCAAACAAAGCCTTTAATGTTTAATTTAAACTTGGAGTTAGTATTTTGGTTTTTAGAAAGAATAATGTTGTAATCTCCTGTGTATTCAGCCTTATTGCATTTCTGAAAAATAGAGTTGAATAAGTCTTTAATTGTAATGTTTTCAAAGCAAAATTTAGTTTCAGACTTTGCGAAAAGGATATTATAAGATTGGGATTCAATAAATGTATCAATATTATACTCTGGCTGAGAGGGAAATAATATTGTTGCAAAAATAATCGTTAATAACCTCATGATATAGTCTGATTAAAGGGGCGATATTTAAAAGGTAAATATGTATTAATAAAGTTAAATAATCAACAATACAGACATCCAAATTAGATGGAAATTGCAATAAGATTATGAGAATTCAGGTTACCCTCTGTTATTAACCTGTCAGTGTCTGGCAAAGAGAAAAACTAATCACCACCAAGGCACGAAGGCACATAGATTTTAAGAATTTTTCGTAGTTTATTCTGTGCCTTTGAATCTTAGTGGTTTAATATTAATATAAACAAGTATACAAATTAGCGAATTAACAAATGAACATAAAAACAACCGTCAATTTTCTTTGTGGTTAAATAAATTATCCAAAACAATCAAAAAAGCTTACAACCACATCAAGTAGAAATTACCATCGCCATATAACTACCTTTCGGAAAGCGGGAGAATTCTTCAAAATAAGATAGCTCTTGTTTGTACTTATCATTATACAATCCTTGTTCAGCATTAATAAAGCCAAGCTTTTTGTAAAACTGAATAGCGCCGTTGTTTGATTTATTAACAATAACAATAAGTTCTTTTATCTTTTTTTCTGTGCAGTGTTTAATACATTCATCAATTAATAGTTTTCCAATTCCAAGTTTTCTAAATATGGATGCAACAGCTAATGAATACACAATGCCATATGGAGAATGCTCTGTAGAATAATATCGACCACCTGTTAAATAAGCCCATCCAATTTTTTTTGTCTTAAATAGTATATTAATCTGAATTCCCCCCTGTTTGTTTCCACCTATATTTTTAACCAAATGAAAGGACTTGATTTTCCATTTAAAATGAAATAAAAAATGAAGTATTCTAACAAAGGTATTACAAAACAAACGTATTATAGATTTCATTTGTCAATAAATATAAGTGTAGATTTCACTATAAAATAGATTTACAAACCACTAAAAAGGTTTTACACATAATATACTATTTCAAGAAATTTACCAGAGGTAGTTTTATCTTCTTTGTTAGGCTTTAATTCTTTTAAAACGCCTGCTACAGTTATTTCTTCCTGGGGTAAATTATCAAAGAGTTTGGAGTGAGCAATCAGAGCAGTTTCATCAGAATCAGTATCTTTTAATTCATAAACATTATATTCTTCAATTAAAGGGATCATGCTAAAGGAGGTAATATTACCAGAAACAATAGGGATCATAATAAATCCTGTAAACTCTTTTTTTGATTCAACCAATTGAGGAATACCTTTGGTTATAATGGAGTTCGAAAACATCCCTTTATTATTTACATCTGCAATGCTAAGTCTTAGAGCATGTAAGCGGTTGTATTTTTCCTGTAATGTTTTGTCGAGTAATGATATTATCTTATTTTTTTCTTCGGTAGTCAGATTAATCATTAACATTTCAAGAAATAGAATCATTTCCTGGTGGTCGCTGAATATACCTGCTACTTTCCCTAATTCAGATTGGTCGATACGGCCATCATTAGCTTTGGCTTTAAAGTTGTAAAATCTACCTCCGTTATCCAAGATTTCCAGAGCATCGTCAAAATCTTTTGCAGGTGTTATCTTTTTCATATTTGTTATTTTATGATATTTCTTGGCTCAAGTGTATATTAACGTTGTTAATCACAATGTTTTCTTATGGCCACAGTTTTCTTTTGTGGTTGGGAATCAGAAGATGGAAGTTTGAAGTTCGAAAAAATTTATTCTCATTAACAATTAATTCACTTCTGACTTCATGCTTCATACGCTTAATAAACTAATTAATACCTGAAAACAATACAGTCATTTAACCACTTTATAATAAACTATACCTTAATTCTTTTTAAATGTGTTGATGTTTAATAAAATACTTCAGCTCCCGAAACACTTAGTTTAATAGGCTGTTCTGTGAGTTTTATTTCTTTATTATTGAGCGTTGCTAAAACTACATTTTTATTATAATTATTGGTGTCTTCCAGGTTTAAAAACTCATCCACGTCAATCCATTTAGCTTCAATTATTTCCGAATCGTCATAAATAGAGATCTCTTTTGTCAGGGCTTTGGCCGTACATACAATATAAATGATGGATTCGCCAAACTGTCCTTTGGTAAAATGCCCCAGGTTTACAATAGATTCAAGCTCTGCATGAATTCCGGTTTCTTCAAATACCTCTCTTTTTAGTGCTTCTTTTAATGGTTCGTTATTATCAACATGACCTCCCGGAAGTTTGTATCCGGTGTTAAATTTATCTTTTACAACCAGTATTTTGTTTTCATCACGAATTACAGCTCCAACACCCACGGTATAATTTTTTGCTGTGGGAACAATAGGATTTTCAACCAGCTTTTTAACCATCATTACATAGTTTTCGTAGCAGTGGTGAAATTTAAAATCGACCTTTGTTAATACGGGGATGAAATCTGATTTTTCGATGGGAATTTTAACCCAAAGCAATTTTGATCCGTTTAAATTATGAATCAAGGTTGAAATTTCCTTTTGAAATTCTTCTTTTGACTCGGGCAAAGAATCTGGTTCTACTGTAATTCCCTGGTATCTATCTTCTATTAACTTCATGGATAATTCAAATCTTTTTCTATTCAATCAAAAGTAGGGAAATGTAATTATAAAATTTATGGATTAGAGTGTGATTTTAATTATTTTTTAAAGATGGATTCAATATTGTCTATTGGGTGAGAAAGAATCACGAACTGACTTTTCTGACTGTGGAAAACCTCCTGCTTCCAAGCGACAAGCTTTCCAGAGTCTGGAAAACATGCCGCGGCCAGTCGACAGGCTTTCCAGAGTCTGGAAAACGTGCCGCGTCCAGTCGACAAGATTTCCAGAGTCTGGAAAACGTGCCGCTTTCGTGCGACAAACTTTCCAGACTCTGGGAAGGCTCCCGCTTTCAGGAGGCAAGGTTTCCAGAAAAAGAAAAAGCTCCCTGCGAATTTGCAAGGAGCTTTCCATTTAAATTATATTCTCCTTAATATACTATATTAAAGCAAAATGACTTTCCAATCCTTCCTGAGAATTGGTTCCGATCCATACTTTAAAATCACCAGGTTCCACATCCCATTTGCCTTGGGCTGTATAATAAATTAAATCGCTTTTAGAGATTTTAAAGGTTACCTTTTGACTTTCTCCTGCATTTAACTCAATTTGTAGGAATCCTTTTAGTTCCTTTACAGGGCGGGCAATACTTCCAAATAAATCCTGAATGTACAATTGAACTGTTTCCTTACCTTTAAAATTGCCGGTGTTTTTAATTGTGGCAGATATTTCTATGTTTCCATTCTGAGTTAATTCATAACTGCTTAATTCAATGTCTGAATATTCAAAAGAAGTATAGCTCAAACCGTATCCAAATGGAAATAGAGGTGTTTTATCTTCATCGGTATAATGCGACCAAAATACATTGTTGTCGGTATTAAAAGGGCGGCCGGTGCTAAACTGATTGTAATAAATAGGGCATTGTCCTACCGCTTTAGGAAAAGACACAGGTAGCTTACCTGAAGGATTGTAATCGCCAAATAAAACATCGGCAATAGCATTACCTGCTTCCGAGCCCAGGTGCCATGTTTCAAGAATAGCTTGTGCCTTTGTGGCTATGTCATTTATTACAACAGGTCGACCATTCATTAAAACAACAACAATATTTTTGTTAACAGCATACACTGCCTCAAAAAGTTGTTGTTGTACTCCCTTTAACTCAATATTGGTTTGGCTGCGACCTTCTCCGGCTTGAAAACAATTTTCACCCAGGGCCATTACTACAACATCTACCTTTTTTGCCAGTTTAACCGCATCTTTAATACCTGATAAATCACTTTCATTAAATTCCAATTCCTCTGTAAACTTAGGCGTGTTGGTTACAAATGCCGGACCTTGAGCAAATTTAATAAGTGATTTATGATCAACAGCATTGTTGATACCTTCAACTAAAGAAACTGCAGAACCGGTTACTGCTTGTGCTCTCCAGCTTCCTAACGGAGAATCTTTATCGTTAGCCAATGCTCCAATTACACCAATTTTTTGTTTGTCCTTTTTTAAAGGAAGTATCTGATTATCGTTTTTGAGCAATACAATACTTTGGCGAGCCAGATCACGGGCAATATCAAGATGTTCCTTTGAAAGCTGTACTTTCTCGTTTTCTTCCTTACAATACTTGTATGGGTCATCAAATAGTCCCAACTCGTATTTAATTTTTAATACTCTGCGAACTGCATCGTCAATGGTAGCTTCAGAAACTTTACCTTCTTCAACCAATTGTTTTAGGTTAAATACATAGCAATCGCCTTCCATATCCATATCAGTACCTGCATTAATGGCCAGGTAAGCCGCTTCTTTTTTATCAGCAGCAACACCATGATTTTTAATTTCGCCTATAGAATTCCAATCAGATATTACAAAACCATCAAACTGCCATTCGCCTTTTAAAATATCTCTTAAAAGATGATGGTTAGATGTTGATGGAATACCTCCGATAATATTAAAAGAATTCATAATTGTGCTTACACCAGCATCAACAGCCGCTTTAAAAGGTGGCAATACGATGTTTTGAAGGGTGTGTTCTGTAATTTCAACGGTGTTGTAATCACGGCCTGCTTCAGCAAATCCATAGGCAGCAAAGTGCTTGGCACAGGCAGCAACCGTGTTTGTACTATTTAAACTATCGCCCTGAAATCCTTTTACTTGTGCTACAGCCATCACGGAACCTAAATACGGATCTTCACCTGCACCTTCCATTACTCGTCCCCAACGGGCATCGCGGGCAATGTCAATCATTGGAGCAAAAGTCCAGTGAATACCTGAAGCAGCTGCTTCTTTGGCTGCTACCTGGCAACTTTGTTTTGCTACTTCCGGATTCCAGCTTGATGCAGTAGCCAAAGGTATTGGCAACATAGTTTTATATCCATGAACCACATCGTAACCAAATATCATTGGTATACCAAGCCTGCTGTTTTCAACCGCTAAGGTCTGTGCTTTACGTGTAGCTTCAGCTCCGGTAACATTTAACATTGATCCAACCAATCCCGATTTTATCATCTCTAACTGATCTTGTTGATCTTTCCCTTCAGGCACCGGGCCTGTCATTTCCCAACTGCTGGTATATTGGTTCAACTGACCAATCTTTTCATCCAGCGTCATCTTTGATAAAAGTTCTTCCACCTTCTTGTCTGTACTATCTATAACTTTGGTATGATCTGACGGATTACAGCTTGCCATAATTGCAGCGATGAATCCAGTCAATATTATTTTTTTCATTTGTGTAGATTTTTCAATTTAAATGACCTGATTTGCAGCTTGGTTAATTAACCGCCAAGAACGCAAAGGTATTTTCGCAAAAAGCGCAAAGAAAATTGACGGTTGTTTTATGTTCATTTGTTAATTCGCTAATTTGTTTATTGGTATACTTGTTTTTTAAATATTAAACCACAAAGCCTCAGAGAGAAGAATGAAATAATAGTAAAATCTTTGTGCCTTCGTGCCTTGGTGTTGAAAAATCACTTATTTTTCTAATGACCTAATGACCTAATGATCTAATGACCTATTGATCTCCCTTCTCCTTGTTCCTTTCTCCCTTTAACCTTAAATTTATTCCCATTGCATCAAATCCTTAATATAGCCGGTTAATTCCTCAGCAATTAATTGATGTTCTTCAATCGTTGGATGATAATCGCAACCTCCAACATAGCTTCTGGAAAAGAAAAACGAAGATACATCTTTATCACCATTCTGGTTTAGATGATTAACAATTGATGAAATATAATTTTTCAGAACAGGATTTAGTGTTCCATCCCCCATAGGACTGTTTAAACAGATAATTTTTGAAGTGGGGTAGTGGTTTCTCAACGCATGAATAAAATCGACATAGGCAGTGCAAAATAAAGTAGAATCCTGTACGCCGTCGTTTTGACCAAGACAAATGGTTACTACATCAGGTTGGTACTTAGAAAAATCCCATTTAATTTCATTGGATCGAAGATTCACTTTATTATAAACCATAGGCATTAAAATTTCTAAATCGCAACAACTATGTACCATTCCGATTCCGGAAACCGAAGTTAATACCCATTGAGCGTTTAGTGCCCTGGCGGTTACGGGACCGTAAGCCATATAAGCATTGTGTTTATCATGCCATTCGCCAGAATCGCAAGGAAGGGCAGAGGTATCGGCTCCGGTACCACAAGTAATAGAATTACCATAGAACTCTATTTTTCTATCAGGTAAACAATCTGGTTCAAGTAGTTTATTGCTCTGAATATTCACCATTTCAACATATCCAATACCAGATTCAGTGGTTTTACAGATCGTTACTTTATGCTTTCCGGGAAGTACTTTTTCTCCAATATTAATTTTGTTGACTTTATCGGTAAGTTTAATGCGATCAATTACTTTGTTGTCAATGTTAATTGATAGGTAGTTGTGAGAATTTTTCCAAGGTAACTCATCATTAATAGTCACAATACACGAATCACCTTCGTAAATAAATTGTGTGTAGACACCCGGAGCCCAAAAGCGAGGAAGTTCCGGATTGCTATTATCAATGCGTCCTACGTACTGAATATGTGGATCATTAGCTCCATAGATTTTAGTGGACTCTTTTTTAGGAGCGCAACTAAAAACTAATCCAATAATCACAAGCACAATTAAGGTAAGAGATGCTTTAATTGTTTTATTCTGTTTTGACATTTGTTTAAAGTGTTTGTTGTTATAATTCGGGTTTAAACAAAAAATACCACAAAGCACAAGGAGGTAATGTATAATTTCATCGTGTAAAGTACATTTATAAATGCTATGCACGCTGTGAAAACCTTAGTGTTCTTTGTGGTTTGAAATTACTAAAATGTATATCCATTATTGTTCAATGATAAATGGATAAGCGTTTTTATTTCGTGGTTAGTTTTAGCATTACCACATCGTGTGAAGGAACTTCAGTTTTAAGCACCTTCTTGGTTTTACCCAGTTTTTTATTGGTCCATATATCAAGGATTTCGTATGATGTTTCTGCTGCATTTAAATCGCGCTTTGCAAATTCATCATATACTTTTGTTTTCCAATCGAACTCAATATCTTTTGCTTTAGAAGAACGGTTTAAAAAACATACAGCCCAATTGCCATTACTTAATGGTTTAAACCATGTTTCAAGACTATCTTTATCGGCATACTTGAAACCCTGAATACCTAAAGAATCCTGGTTTACAGCAATAGCCTCCTTGTTTGTTAAAATTTCTAGTGTTTCGGCACTCATATTGGTTAAGTCGTTTCCTGCAATTAAGGGAGAAGCCAACATACACCACATTGAAAAGTGGGCGCGATCCTCATTAGTTGTCATTCCGCCATTGCCTACTTCCATCATATCTGGATCGTTCCAATGACCAGGACCAGCAAATTCTCTTAGGCCATCCTGCATATCCAATATTTTCATCACACCCCAGCTCGACCATGTTCCGTGATCTTCCTCACAGTCGAAACAATCGTAAATATCTCCAGTAGTTCTCCATAAGTGTCCAACTTCAGCACCCCATTCCCACGGTTTGTTATCGCCCCATTCGCATAAACTAAAAATGATAGGACGTTTAGCAGCGTAAAGTGCATCTCTCATTGTGGTGTAAGCGCCTATAGCATTAATGTTTTCTGTATTACACCAGTCGTACTTTAAGTAATCCACACCCCATTTTGCATAAGTTAAAGCATCCTGATATTCATGGCCTCTACTTCCGGGTTTACCCGCACAAGTTTCGGCTCCGGCACAAGAATAAATACCAAATTTTAAGCCTTTTGAATGTATATAGTCAATGGTTGCTTTTATTCCTGAAGGAAAGTGATCTTTATTTTCATGTATAAAACCCAGACTATCGCGTTCGCCATGCCAGCAATCGTCAACCACAATGTACTCATATCCGGCATCTTTCATTCCTGAGCTTACCATAGCATCAGCAATATCTCTTAACATCTGGTCGCTTACATTACAGGCAAACTTGTTCCAGCTATTCCAGCCCATAGGTGGTGTTTGAGCAAGGTCATCAAACTTTTGAGCCTTAGTAATAAAGCCTATTAGCAATAGTGTAATTAATAGTAGATTCTTTTTCATTTTAATTGTTTCTGATTGTTATTTAATTTGATTTATTGTTCCTTTCTCCCTTCTCCTTGTTCCCTTCTCCTTGTTCCTTTCCCCTTGTTCCTTGTTCCTTGTTCACATTATTTAGTACACATTTTTCAATCCATTAAAATTGTTACGGAATTCAGAAGGAGTACAATCCTGTTTCTTTTTAAATATTCTGTTAAAGTTGGAGATGTTGTTAAAACCGCATTCATAGCATATTTCACTTACGCTTTTATTGGTTTCAATTAAAAGGCGTGTAGCGTAACCTAATCTGATCTCGTTCACAAAATCAACAAATGATTTTCCGGTTCTTTGTTTAATAAAGCGCGTAAATGAAACTGTGGACATGTTAAGTAAGTGAGCTACATCATCAAGTTTAATTTTGTTTTTAAAGTTGTCGAGTATATAATTATATAGTTTTTCTATTTTTTCGCTGTTCTGGAAATCTTCAGATCTCTGAAACGAAATATTGGTCAATAGTTTTTGATCTCTTGATATAGCTAAATCGTACAGTAATGTTTGCAATTCAATAAAAGAATCAAAACCTCTTTTTTGAGTTAACGACATTAATTTGTCCTGTACTTGTTCTATCGTAGTTCTCGAAAAAGAAATGCCCCGATTGGAATGTTCCAGCATTTCTTTAATAGGCTTCATTATATTTTTATTCAGTATGCTCTTATTAAAAAGGTCTCTGGGAAACTGTATGGTAATTTCATGAATCTGGGCATTTTTATTATTGTTAAAATCCTGCCATCCATGATATAGGTTAGGACCAATCATCACCAATTCTAAATCACTGATTTCAAGTATATGGTCGCCAACAATGCGTTTGGCTCCTTGTGCATTTATTATCAGGTTTAACTCATATTCCGTATGAAAATGGATAGGAAAATTAAAGTCAGACTTAATGCGATCAAATACTAAAAAGCAATCAGTGTCTTTTAGTGGGGTAATTTCCCTATGTGCTATCTCTTTCATAATACTATTATTCTATCGTTTCTCATTAGTACTATATAATATAATTACGTCTGGTACTTATACTTATATATTTATTGGCTTGCCGATTGTAAAAAGGTAAAGATACTGATATGATCATATAATACATAGTGTGAGTTTGGTTGTGATTAAGTGTTTGTAGTGAGATTATATTTAGTATTGGTATTGTTTATAGGATTGAAAGTAATTGAAAAAGAGGGTTCTATGAGGGTGTTTGAGGGCGTTGGAATAATGTGCTTAGATTTAGGTGTTGGTTGTAAAATGATATGATATTGCAAATAAATGATTGAAAAGTATCATTGATGAGGGGTGAAAATACATATAAAGGGTGATTTATTAATGATTTTATAGTTCTAATAGCAGTAGTGAAGTTTGGTATTTACTAGTTTTAGTTGTGTTTGTGTCTGTGTGTTAGCTATTAATGGGTGTTTTGTTAGTGTGTAAATTATGAGTAAAGGTAAGTGATATAAAAATATCAAAGATTTAATTATAGTATCTTTATTAGATAAGATAATATTATTAAGTCATTATAAATGGATATAATTTAGCAGTGTTAAAAACTAATTAAAGTTAAAAGCAAATCTCAATTGTTAAAAAGTTTATAAATCTACGCTTATGAAAAAAGATCTACGGTACTTTTTGGTGTTGTTTTTTCTGGCTTTTAGTCTGCAAATTTTTGCACAGGAAAAAATAGTCACTGGAAAAGTAGTTGATGAAAAGGGAGTGCCGTTACCGGGAGTAACAGTATTGGTAGAGGGTACCCAAAATGGAACAATTACAGATGTTGATGGAAAATACTCGTTAAAGTTCGATTCCGATGGAGATGTAATGATATTTACTTTTATTGGGTTTACAACTCAAAAAGTTTCGGTTGCAGGAAGAGCGGTAGTTGATGTACAGCTAGAACCTGATGTAGTAAATCTAGATGAGGTGGTTGCTGTAGGTTACGGTACCATGAAAAAAAGTGATTTGTCTGGAGCTTCGGTTTCGTTAAGTGCAGACAATTTAAAAGGAGCCGGTATTGCCAATGTGGATCAGGCCTTAAAGGGTAGAGCAGCTGGTGTTACAGCAGTGTCAACTTCTGGTCAGCCGGGTGGTGCTGTTAGTATTCGCGTTCGTGGTCAGAGTACCGTAAATGCTGATGCAGAACCACTGTATGTTATCGATGGTGTACCAATGACTAATAATACTTCTAGTGGCCATTCATTGGGTTTAGGTGATGCTTTGGGTAATTCACCAACAACAGGAGTTTCGCCATTGTCAAAAATCAACCCAAGTGATATTGTTTCCATGGAAATTCTTAAGGATGCTTCAGCAACTGCTATTTATGGATCTATGGGTGCCAATGGTGTAATTATTATAACTACGAAGAGAGGTAAGCAAGGTGATGCTAAATTTGAATATGATGGTTCTTACGGAATTCAACGTCAGGCTACTCGTATTGATATTATGAATTTAAAAGAGTTTGCCGAATATAGTAATGCGGTAGCAGCAGAAACAAACGGTAGAGATGAGCGAGCTGAATATATGGATCCTTCTTTATTAGGTCACGGTACCGATTGGCAGGATGCCATCTTCCAGTTTGCACCAGTTCAACAACATCAGATTAGTACTTCTGGAGGTAGCGAAAAATTGAAGTATTATGTTTCTGGCGGATATTTAAATCAGGAAGGAACTATTATCGGAACTGAGTTTGAGCGTTTTTCATTCAGAACTAACCTGGATGCAGATCTTAAGAAATGGTTAAAAATGGGAGTCAATGTAAACTACTCGCAAACTGATGAACGTCTTGGATTGGCGGATTCAGAAGCTGGTATTATACGCATAGCCTTACAAACAACACCAGATCGTCCTATTTATGATATGGATGGTAATTATGCGACTATATTCAGAGAAGGACAAACATCTCAACCCAATGCTATTGGAATGGCACTTGATGATGATAACTTCTTAAATAAAACTTCATTTGGTAGTACAGTATTCTTTGATGCCACTCTTCTGGAAGGTTTGGTATTCCATACAGAAGGAACATTAAATTTAGATTACTCAAAAGCAGAAGTGTTCAGGCCTAGAATTACTTACGGAAACTGGGAGAGATCCATTAACTCAATGAAATCTCAAAACAATAAGAATACATTCTGGCAGGTTAAAAACTACTTAACCTATTCAAAGAGTATTGGTAAACATAGTGGAACAGCCATGATTGGCCAGGATATGTTTGAGTCATCGTGGGAATATCAAAGTGTATACAATACCAATCTACCAAGTAATACTATTCAAAATCCTGCCTTAGGAGATGGAACACCTCAAATTTCGTATGGCTTTGGAAGTATGTCTAACCTTTCATTCTTTGGTCGTTTAACTTATAACTACGATAACAGGTATATGCTTACTTATACTTATCGTCGCGATGGTTCTTCTAATTTCGGACCAGAAAACAGGTGGGCAGGATTTAATTCCTTTGCAGGTTCGTGGAGGATTAGCAATGAACCATTTATGGCTTGGGCGCAAACAGTTATTCCTAATGCAAAACTTCGTTTAGGTTGGGGACAGGTAGGTAACCAAAATATTGGAGGTTATTTATGGGGTGCCAGTATTTCAAAAATGGAAACTGGTTTAGGTGCCGGTTATCGTCAATCGAATATTGCTAACCCATATATTCAATGGGAAAAACAGGAACAATATAATATTGGATTCGATTTATCAATTCTGGATTTTGCAGATGTTGTAGTGGAGTTATATGATAAAACATCCAGCGATATGTTAATGGACTTACAGTTGCCATCTTATATGGGAACCCGAGGAAATGCTTCCAGTGCATTGGCTGCACCTTGGGGTAACTATGGTGAGATAAATAATAAAGGGATGGAAATTACTTTAACCACTCATAATGCAAAAGGTGCTTTTAATTGGGATACTCAATTCCAGATTTCATTTAATAAAAATAAGTTGGTTTCTCTTGATGGTACACCTTCTGCTCATATTGAAGGTTATGGACAATGGAGTGATGTGGTTTCATTAACAGAAGTGGGCGATCCTTTATTTAACTTCTATGGATATAAAACAGATGGTATTTATCAGGATTTAGAAGATCTTCAGACTAGTGCAAAACCTACAGCTTATCCTTCAGATGGAGAGTCTTTTGCCTATGGAAGCACAACGTATGTTGGAGATTTAAAATTTCAGGATATCAGTGGACCAAACGGAACCCCGGATGGAATCATCGATTCTTATGATCGAACAAAAATTGGGTCTCCTATGCCTGATTTTACATTTGGTTTAAACAATACTTTCTCATACAAAAATTTTGACCTGAGTGTATTTATTAATGGTTCATATGGAAATGATGTGATGAACTATACAGCAATCAGCTTGTCGAATATGAGAAGTACCTGGACAAATCAATTGGATATTGTAAAACAAAGAGCGCGTTTAGGAATGGTTGATGGATCAAAAGAATATCCTACAGGCGGAGGAATTGAAAATTGGTGGGAAGATGTTAGTAATGTAAGAGTAACTAATCCAAATACAAATGTTCCTAGAGCAGTTACTACCGATCCTAATGACAACGACAGAATTTCAGACAGATATATTGAAGATGGATCGTTTATTCGTATTAAAAATATAACGCTGGGTTACACATTCCCTAAAAGAGTAATTCAAAAAATTCATTTAAGCAATTTAAGAATGTATGCAAGTGTTGAAAACTTAGCAACATTTACAGATTATACAGGATTTGATCCGGAGGTTGGTGCAAGTACACAAAGTGCAAATGTTTTTGGTTTGGATAATGGTCGTTATCCATCACCTCAGGTATTTACTTTTGGTTTAAATGTTTCATTTTAATACGTAATCATGATGAAGAAATATAATATAAATAGATTTATAATAGTCATTTTGCTTATAGGACTTACAGTATCCTGTAAGGACTTTTTAGATCGACCTACAGAAGATTCATATACAATAGATAGTTTTTACGAAGATGATGATCAGCTGTTTCAGGCTGTAAATACCATCTACAATTCTCCGTGGTACGATTTTCAAAGAGGATTTATGAAAATAGGAGAAACCTTATCTGGTAATATGATTTTTGGAATTGATGATAGTTATACCAATTTCACTCTAAATAATTCTGATACAGATATAGCAAATGCATCAGCATCTCTTTGGTCGGTAAATGCATATTGTAATGGAGTAATTGAGAATGTAGATATGAAATCAGGATCGGCAGTTACACAATATGCTAAAAATACAGTGAAAGGCGAGGCTTTGGTTTGGAAGTCGATGGCTTACTTTTACCTGGTACGTTGTTTTGGAGCTGTTCCTATTATTTATAATAATGGAGAAATTATTGCGAATAATTCATCAACTACGCTTAAACGAAATAAGGTTGAAGATGTATATCAGTATATCATTTATTTGCTTGAAGATGCGATTGAGTTATTACCTGAAGAAAATCAGACCGGAAGAATTGACAAGTATAGTGCTTGTGGATTGTTGGCTAAGGTTTATCTTACAAAAGCAGGTTACGGTATGAACGGAACTCGTAGTGAAGAGGATTTGGCTCAGGCTGCTAAGTATGCTAAGATAGTAATTGATGAAAGTGGGCGTGAATTAATGCCCAATTATGAAGATATCTTTCAGTTGAAAAATAATTTTTCAGATGAGAGTTTAATTGCATGGCATTGGACTGTAGGTTCGCAGTGGACCAGTCAAAACTCTTTACAATCAGACTTGTCAATGGGTAATTTTTCAGATGCGGTACAGTCATGGGGAAACTGGGTATATCCAAGTATTGATTTACAAACTGCTTTTGATGAAAATGCAGGTTCATTAGTTCGTAATAACAGAGACACTCGACGTAAGGCAACAATGATGATGGTAGGTGACCATTATGATTATTTCTGGGTTGAATTTGGTGGATTCGATTACAACTGGGATAATGCTTCAGATGGAACTTATGGTGGTGCTATTACATTTGGTAGTGGATCAGGTTCCAATTGCGCAAAGCACATTGTAGGGCGTTTAGCAGATGCCGAAGCCCAGGTTCCTGGAGCTACTTTAGACAGAATGAGTACACCATTAAGTACGCATATCCTTCGCCTGGCTGATGTATACTTAATTTATGCCGAAGCGGTATTGGGTAACAATAGTTCAACATCAGATGCTGGTGCTTTGGCAGCTTATAATGCAGTTCGCGAAAGAGCTTTACATAGTTATTATGAGCCTGCTTCAAGCATTACATTTGAAGATATTGATAAAGAACGTCGTTTAGAACTGGCTTTGGAAGGTGACAGATGGTATGACATTGTGCGATTACATTATTATAAACCAGAAGAAGCTAAAGCCAAGATTACTGCTCAGGAAAGAGGTTACTGGCAAGGATTAAATGATTTTTATGAAAAAGATGATGCATCTAACCTGGAAATCTTCACTCATAAGGTATCAGGATTGTCGGATGATGATTTTACCTTACCATTCCCTGAAGTTGATTTATCACTAAATCCAGGATTAATGGATGAACCGGTAGATTTTGATTTTAGTTCAATTGGTTATTAATTTATTAAGAGTGTTCAATTAACAATCCTTGTGTAATGATAATTAGGGAATTTAAAAGAACAGATTTCTATAAAAATTAAACAAATGAAACGAGCCACAAAAAATATTTCTCACATAGGGAAATGTTCAAATTTGGCGAGTTCCATGTGACAATAAAGATCAAATTATAAACACATGAAAAAGTATAATATAAAAAGCATATTCGCATCACTTTTTATTATGTCAGTATTCTCTGTCGGCATAATGTTTCAATCGTGTGAAGAATATCCTAATGAATACGAATCTACAGGAGGTGTTCCTACTGTAGAGTATATAAGAGTTTCTGATCCTGATAAGGCCGACTCTCTTATTGTTAGTGCCTCCTTAGATCAAACTATTGTTTTGATTGGTGAAAATTTAAAGAGTATTAAGGAATTATGGTTTAATGATATCAAGGCTGATCTGAATACCAGTTTTATGACTTCGGAAGCATTGTTTGTTACTATCCCAAATCAGATTCCACAAGATGTAACTGATAAAATTTATATGAAGGCAGGTAAGCAAACTGTTGAGTATGATTTTAATGTTGTAGTACCTGCACCAGCTCTTCAGTCTATGTTATGTGAATTTGTTGCTGATGGAGATGAGGCTGTGATAAGAGGAAATTATCTGATAGATGATCCTAACGTTCCTCTACAGGTTTTCTTTCCTGGAAATATTGAGGGTGAAGTGGTAAATGTTAGTGATGATTATGATGAGGTTACTGTTATTGTACCTGAGGGAACAGGTGTAGGACCGGTGACAGTTAAAAGTATCTATGGATCAAGTCGTTCTACATTCTATTTTAGAGATGATAGGAATTATATTTTAGATTGGGACAATTTAGATGCTGCAGGTGGTTGGAGATCCGGAGTGATTGCTAACTCAGATCCGGCAGGTATTAATGGTAATTATGTTCGCTTTTATGGAGAAATGCCAGGGAAGGCTGGCGATCTTTGGGATGAAGATAAGTTTGCATTCAACCTTTGGAACCAGTCGAATGGTAGAAGCGATGTTCCATTTTACGATGGAGATTTAAGTGAAGCAGCTATAAAGTTCGAAGTTAATATTCCTGAGGTATGGAGTGCAGCTTCTTTACAAATGATTTTTACGCCATATTCTGTATCAGGAAGTAATGATTACGTGGCAAATAATGACCCTGAAAAAATATATTTAAGTAAAGATTTTCCTCGTGGATTATGGATGCCTTGGGAAAGTTCTGGTAGCTATATGACAGATGGTTGGACTACAGTAACTGTTCCGTTGAGTGAATTTGTTTACGATAAAGATGGTAAGGCATCTGAGGCTACTTTAACTACTGATTATCTGGGAGGTCTTACATTCTTTGTATATCATGGAGGAGTTGATGGTACAGATTGTACAGTTCATATGTGTATTGATAATATCAGAATTGTTCCATTGTAGTAATCATTAGTAAAATAAATTATGAAGCAAGCAAAATATATAAATAAAATAGAGTCTGCTATCCTGGTGTTTTTTATAGGATTATTTGGACTAACACTTACACTTACATCGTGCGAGGATGACGATGATGGAGTAAGTAGTAAAACTGAGTTGCTAAGTTATGGACCTATGCCTATTCAGCGTGGTGCCGAATTAAGGTTTATAGGTAATAATTTAGATGATATTACTTCTATTGTTATTCCTGATGGAATTGAATTAACCAGTGCTGATTTTACTGAGCATACAGCAAAAAGTATTAAGCTTATTGTGCCTCAGGATGCAACAGAAGGTTATTTGGAATTAAATTATTCAGAAGGATCGATTACAACTAAAACACCAATAGGTTTTAGCGAACCCATTTCAATGGATGCCTTTGCCGCAGCAAGTGTTAAACCAGGTACTGAATTAACTTTAACAGGAGATTACTTAAACAGAGTGGCTGAATTTATTTTTACGGATAGGGTTGTTGTTGACAGTGTCGATTTTGTTAGTAAATCTCGTAAAGAGATAAAGTTGATTGTACCTGCAGAAGCACAAACCGGTAAAATAGCATTATCAAATGGAGCTGAAGACCCTATCATTATTTATTCTGAAGAAGAATTGGGTATTGTAATTCCTGTTGTTTCTGAAGTTACACCAACCCCTGTTAAGCCGGGAACAGCATTAACAATAGCAGGAACAGATCTTGACCTCATAACTAGTCTTACCTTTGGAGGAAATGTTGAGGTAACTGAATTTGAGAGTCAAAGTGCATCTGGCATTGAGGTGATTGTACCAACCAATGCTACAAGCGGCAATGTGATATCTATGTTACCTTCAGGTATTGAAATTGCAGTTGGCAACATTACGCTTGTTGAGCCAACCGCTACGATAGATGAAATACAAGATTCCTATGGTATAGGTGAGGTGGTTGTAATTGCAGGAACAGATTTGGATTTGGTAACCACCGCTACATTTACCGGAGCAGAGGCTGCACCTGTAACACTAACAGATGGAAAAATTAATCTTGAAGTTGCTGAAGCTGCTCAGAGCGGCGCAATTACTTTAACAACAGATAATGGCACAACAATTACAGTGGATGGTTTCGTAACTACAAAACCTGTAGCTACTTTTCCTTCTGATGCTACTCCATTAGATGAGCTAACTATTGTATCAACATTAGGTGACCGGGTAACATCTGTTATGTTTGGAGACCTTGAAGCTGAAGCTACTGCTACTGGCGATGGTTTCTCTGTAATAGTTCCTCTTGAAGCTGAAACAGGAAGCATAACGATGGTGATGGATAATGGAGAAGTTGTTCCGGCAGGAAATATCACTATAAATGCATTTACATTCTGTGCTGTTTCAGAATTTGCCTCAGAAGCAACAACTATGGGAGACTTATTGGAGTGCTCTGTTGTAAATGGTGGAAGTTTAACCAATGTGCTTCTTAATGATGTAGAAACTCCTTACTTATTGGTAGGAACTGTTCTCTATGTTGGAGTGGGTAATGATGTTGGCGATAACAAAATAACCCTGGTATCTGGTACAACAAATGTTGATTATACCATTAAAGTTGTAGCGTCTGGTATCGTTGAAACCGTATTATACAATACTCCGGTTGAATTGGTTAATTGGAGTGCAAATTATGAATTGAATGTTGATTTTTCCGGTGCTCCGGCTGATGCTTACGTTCGTATCCGATATACAAAGACCAATGATGCTCCGCAAATGAAAGTATTCCATGGTCATTGGGGTAATGTTTATGATGGCTCAACAGAAGAAAATCTAGCGATCCTGGCGTCTTCTGATTACATCGATCTGCCAGTTTCATTGTTCCCATTCAGTGATTGGGGTTACTCAATTATTCTTCAGGGTGACGGTATGATTATTTCATCCATCTCTTGGGTAAAAGATTTCTCTCCACCAACACCAATATGGGAAGGTTCTGCTCAGGTTTCTGGCTGGAGCGACTCATTCACCGCCCTAACCTGGGGAGGATATGATTTTAGTGGATTAACGGTAGGTCAAACCTTGTATATTTACTATACTGCAGACGCAGAAGCAACCATGCGTATTGGTAATGGTAATTGGGCTGCAATACCATCTACTGTTCCTATAGCCAAAGAATCAGGTGATGAAACTGAGGATGGTAATATTACTATTCCTGCTGGTACATCGAGCATTTCGTTTGTGCTAACAGCCGATGATATATCAGCTATTCTGGATGGTGGAGGTTTGGGTGCCTATGGAGGTGATTTTGTTGTTACTAAAGTAGCGCTCAAATAATTGGCAGGTAATCATTGATCGACTCTAAATAGAGTTTAATAATAATTGCGTATAAGGGCTGTTTTTTTAGGAACAGTCCTTATTTCTAAATTCTATTTGAAAGAGCCTATAAATGATGAAACGGCAATAATAAAAGCTGCTTTAATGAGGGATTTCTATTTTACAGGCAATTTCCAAGTGGCATTAAAAATAAAGCTGTAGTTTATAAATAACGTGGTTAAATGACCGTTTTGTAGTTTTTAAGTATTAACTGTTTTATTAGAAGTATGAAGCTTGAAGTCACAATTTAATTAATTGTTAAAGAGAATTCATTTCCTCGAACTTCCATCTTCAGACTCCCAGCAGCAAAGGGAAACAGGGGAACTAATAAAATAATGTGATTAACAACGCTAATATAAACTTGAGCCAAAAATAATTATAAATAGATGAAAAACTTATTAGTCATTTTTTTACCGGTGGTAATTCTTTTTTTGTGTAGTTGTTCTGATGATAATAATGGTGTTCAAGAAGAGGAATTGAATCCACCAGTATTAGTGAGCTCAACTCCATCTGATGGTGCAGTGGATATTGCCAAAGGAAATATTACAATCACATTAACTTTTGATCAAAACATTACCTCACCTTCATCCACACATTCATTAGTTACTATAAGCAATGCAGATGCAGATCATATTGTAGCCAATTTAAAAGAATTAAAAATTGAAGTTTCAGGATTACAGGAATCCAGTACTTATGAGTTAGTAATTCCTAAAGGTGTAGTTATTGGACCAACAAAGGTTGAAGCATCTGAAATAAGATTAAGTTTTTCAACAAAAGAAGCTGTACAATTAAATATTACCAGTTCCTTGGTTACTGAAAACCCAATACCCCAAGCTCAAAATGTATATAACTTTCTACTGGATAATTATGGAGAAAAGATTCTTTCTTCCACAATGGCCAATGTAAACTGGAACACCAATGAAGCAGAATGGGTAAAGTATCATACCGGAAAATACCCGGCTATTAATACTTTCGACTATGTTCATTTACCAGCTTCCCCAGCAGACTGGATTGATTATTCTGATATAACGGTAGTCGAAGATTGGTGGAATAGTAATGGCATTGTAAGTGCAGGATGGCATTGGATTGTACCAAGATATGAAGGTGACACAGATGTTAATAAATATACCTATAAACCTTCTGAAACAACATTTAAGGCCTCTAATGCTCTGGTTGAAGGTACATGGGAGAATGCTATAATAAAAGCTGATCTTGAAGAATTAGCAGATTATCTTTTATTGTTGCAGAATAAAAACATCCCTCTCATCTGGAGGCCTTTACATGAGGCTGCAGGTAATATTTATGAATATAACGGTGGAACAGCATGGTTTTGGTGGGGTTATGATGGAGCAGAAGTATATAAAAACATTTGGATTTATATGTTTAATTACTTTAAAGATAAAGGAGTAAATAACCTGATTTGGGTTTGGACTACACAAACAGGAGATCAAGAGTTTTATCCCGGAGATGCGTATGTTGATATTATAGGACGGGATATTTACGGAGAGAGTAGCGGGTCGGCAATTGCAGAGGAATTTAATTCCATACAGGAAATCTATTCCAATAAAATGATCACTCTAAGCGAATGTGGTACTGTTGCACAAATAAGTGATCAATGGAGCAGTGGTTCAAGATGGAGCTTTTTTATGCCTTGGTACGATTATAAAAGAACGGTTAATACATCAGATAGTGAGTTTGAAAAGACAGAACATGAACATGCATCTGCATCCTGGTGGATAGATGCAATGAGTCAGGATTATGTGATAACACGGGATGAAATGCCGGATTTAAAGTAGAATATTAATACAATACACAACAAAATAAACAATGAAGAACAAGTTTGTAATATTTTCTCTGGTTGCAGGAATGCTGATAGGTTGTAATTCTCAAAAAAAAGAAATGAGTGAATCAAAATCTCTGTATGAAACATTGAAAGCAACGCAACAAAAAGGAATTTTGTTGGGGCATCAGGATGATTTGGCCTATGGGCAGCATTGGAAATATGTGGATGGTGAATCAGATGTAAAAAGGGTTTCTGGAGATTATCCTGCAGTTTTTGGATGGGATTTAGGAGGTTTGGAAAGAGGTGATGCGGTTAATTTGGATTCTGTTCCTTTTGATGTAATGCGTCAGTTGGTTGCTAAGGCCGACTTAATGGGTGGTGTTAACACATTTAGCTGGCATCCATACTCTGTAGTAACAGGGCAGAACTCGTGGTACACAGATACTACGGTGGTTCAGCACATTTTACCCAACGGTGATTTTCATGCTGAATTTGTAAAGGAGCTTGATTTGATAGCCGATTTTTTACTGTCATTAAAGGATGCTGATGGAAATCCAATTGAGTTTGTTTTTCGTCCGTGGCATGAAATGAACGGAGGTTGGTTTTGGTGGGGGAGTAAAACTACTACACCAGAAGAATATAAGCAACTTTTTAGATTCACGGTTGACTACCTGAAAAACAAGAAAGGGCTTTCTAATATGATGATTTGCTATTCGCCTAATGGAGGATTTAAAACTAAAGAAGAATATTTGGTTTGGTATCCGGGAGATGATATGGTTGATATGCTTGGCGTTGATATTTATGAATGGCCTGGTATGGAAAATTGGGTTGAAAATACACAACAAAACCTGAATATGATGATTGAAGTTGCCAATGAAAAAAACAAACTGGCTGCATTTACAGAAACAGGTTGTGAAAATATTCCGGATTCAACATGGTTCACTCAAAAGCTATATAAGGCAATGGAACCAGATAGTATTTCAAGTAATATTAGCTATGTGTTGCTATGGCGAAATGATCCCAAAAAACATCATTTCTTTTCTTATGACGGACATACTTCAGAAGCAGATGCAAAACAGTTTACATCAAAGCCTGATGTCTGGTTATTAAAAGATTTTAATAGTAGTAAGTAATTGAAAATAAAACAATGGAAGCTCTGGAGTTTAATGATGTCTGTTAAACGTTTTTGAGATGACCATAACAAACAACCACCCCCATAATAATACATAAAAGAGAATTCAATGTCGAATAAGTTATTTGAAGAAAGAAAATTGAGGATTGAACAAGAACATGAAACACTTTTGTCCAAAACGAATGAGGAGTTGTTTAGTACAAATGGAGTTTTCAATAGGTATAAAAATCCTGTTATTACAAGGGATCACGTACCTTTAAAATGGCGATTTGACTATAATCCTGATACAAATCCGTATTTTATGGAACGCATTGGTTTTAATGCTACCATGAATTCCGGAGCCATAAAACTTAATGGTAAATATTTATTGGTAGTAAGAACAGAAGGTAATGATCGTAAATCCTTTTTTGCAGTTGCCGAGAGTCCTAATGGGGTGGATAACTTCCGGTTTTGGGAACGCCCGCTTACTATGCCCGAAACGGATGATCCTGATATAAACGTGTATGATATGCGTTTAACACAACATGATGATGGTTATATCTATGGTGTATTTTGTTCTGAACGTAAAGATCCGGATGCTCCGCTTGGAGATACAAGTTTAGCTGTGGCGGCAGCTGGTATAGCTCGTACAAAGGACTTAGTAAGCTGGGAACGATTGGATGATTTAAAAAGTCATGCCGGGCAGCAACGAAATGCAGTTTTGTTCCCTCATTTTATTGAAGGTAAATATGCCTTCTATACACGTCCCCAGGATGGATTTATAGATACAGGTTCTGGTGGTGGTATTGGCTTTGGATTATCCGAAACCATTGAGCATGCCGAAGTTGTAGATGAAATTATTGTTGATCCTAAAGTATATCATACCATATATGAAGTAAAAAATGGTTTAGGTCCGGCCCCAATTAAAACAGATAAAGGTTGGTTGCAGTTAGCGCATGGAGTTCGTAATACGGCAGCAGGATTAAGATATACACTTTATATGTTTATGACAGATTTGGAAAAGCCTTGGGAGGTAACCTATAAACCCGCAGGCCATTTTATGGGGCCATTAAAAGAAGAACGTGTTGGCGACGTGTCAAATGTTCTTTTTGCCAACGGATGGATTGTTGATGATGATGGAAAAGTATATATTTACTACGCTTCTTCAGATACCAGGATGCATGTAGCAACATCAACGGTTGATCAACTGGTTGATTATTGCATAAATACACCGGCTGATGAATTTAGATCAGCAGCTTCTGTAAACAGAATTAATAATTTAATAGACAAAAATAATTAAGAATGGACTTGGTCAGCTCTTTTTTTAAGAAGGATCAATTAGTTAAAGATATGGGAGAAGAACTCTCCCATATTTTGCAATACTGGATTGATAACTCACTTGATATAAAATTTGGTGGATTTGTTGGGGAAAGAGATTTTTATAATCAGTTGGTTCCTGGAGCCGAAAAAGGTGCTGTGTTAAACGCTCGCATTTTATGGTCATTTTCTGCGGCATATAACTTTTCACAAGATCCCAGGTATTTAAAAGTTGCTTATAGGGCATATCAGTATCTGATAGAAAATTTTTGGGATAAGGAGTATGGAGGATTGTTTTGGTCACTGAGCGAACGTGGAGAGGTGGTGTCAGACAGAAAACAAACCTATGCACAGGGATTTGGGATTTATGGACTTTCTGAGTTTTATAGAGCAACAGGTGATGTGCTGGCATTGGAGTATGCACAAAAGCTTTTTGAGTTGATTGAAACAAAAAGCTATGATGAAAAAAATGATGGTTATGTAGAAGCTTTATCAAGAGAGTGGAATACATTGGATGATATGCGTTTGAGTGATAAAGATGCCAATGAACCCAAATCAATGAATACCCACTTGCATATTCTGGAACCCTATACAAACTTATACCGGGTATGGAAAGATGATGGTCTAAAGCTGAAAATGAAGAATCTGATTGATGTTTTTGATAAGCACATTATAAATCAGGAAACGGCACACTTTGAGTTGTTTTTTGATTATGATTGGACCGTAAAATCATCTATAATATCTTATGGACATGATATTGAAGGAGCCTGGTTATTATTCGAAGCAGCTCATGAACTTGGAGATGCAAATTTAATAACAAAAGCTAAAGACATATGCATCAGAATGGTGGATGCTACCATGAAGGACGGAATGGTTAACGATGGTTCGGTATATAATGAAAAGGAAGGTGATCATCTGGATGACGATAAGCACTGGTGGCCTCAGGCTGAAGCTCTGGTAGGACTTACCTATGCCTGGAATATTACTGGTAACGAAGCGTATTTAAAAACTATGGTTAAAACCTGGAGTTTTATCAAAGAAAATATGATAGACAAACAAAATGGTGAATGGTTTTGGAGAGTGGACGCTAAAAGAAATCCAATAACCAATGATGTTAAACTTGGCTTTTGGAAATGCCCATACCATAATAGCCGGGCTTTAATGGAAGTAATGACCATTTTAAATAAAAGTAAGGCCTGATAGCGTTTAATAAACCAAGCATTAAATCAGCCTTTCGCCTTTAGTGAGATTGAGTGGGCTATAATTTAATTATGAAAATGAACTACAAACTAAATATTAAAGAAAAAATAGGATACGGGTTTGGTGATTTTGCGTCTTCAATGTTTTGGAAGATTTTTGCAATGTACTTAACCTTTTTTTATACCGATGTTGTTGAACTCAGTCCGGAATCTGTTGCACTAATGTTTGTTTTGGTCCGCTTGTGGGATGGATTGAATGATCCAATCATGGGTGTTATTGCTGATCGCACAAATACATCTAAAGGAAAATTCCGACCTTATTTACTTTGGGTGGCGATTCCTTTTGGGGTAATTGGCATTTTAACTTTTACAACCTGGAATTTCGGACCTTCAGGAAAATTAATTTATGCGTACATCACTTATACCCTTATGATGATGGTATATACCGCAATTAATGTTCCATACGGTTCACTTATGGCTGTTATGACAGATGATATGAAGGAACGAACAACCCTTGCTTCTTTCAGATTTATTGGGGCCTATTCGGGAGGTATATTCATGACTGCTTCAGCTCCTTATATTTTGGATTATTTTAAAAATGGAGGTGCTAATTCTGCTAGTAGTTATCAATATATGGTAATGATCTATGCAGCGGTTGCAGCGTTCTTTTTTATAATGACATATCTATGGACGAAAGAAAGAGTTAAACCTATTGATGAGAAAAATTCAGTATGGAATGATTTAAAAGATCTGTTAAAAAACCGCCAATGGTTTATTATGCTTGGTGTGGGTATCCTGATGCTTATATTTAATACTTTCCGCGATTCCAGTATTATGTATTATTTTAAATACTTCATCAAGGATCAAAGTGTTCCTTTATTTGGTGATGTCAAATGGGATAAGCTTGCTGGTGCTTACATGACTGTTTGGCTGGCCACCAATATGATTGGGGTAATTTTGGCCAAACCGATATCAAATAAGCTTGGTAAAAAAACGACTTATTTGGTTTCGATGTTTTGTGCAGCAGCGTTTAGTATTATTCTATATGTTTTGCAACCTCAACAAATCAGTTTAATATTTTTATTAAATGTATTTATAGGAATTACTGCAGGTATTGTTTTGCCTTTAAATTGGTCAATGTATGCAGATATTGCCGATTATTCTGAATTAAAAACAGGACGAAGAGCAACCGGTCTTATCTTTTCATCTTCATCCATGTCACAAAAACTAGGATTAACAATTGGAGGTGCAATTCCACTTTATATTTTGGCTACCTATGGTTTTGAAGCCAATGCAGAGCAAAGCGTTGAGTCCTTAAAAGGAATTCGGTTAATGATTAGTATTTATCCGGGTATTGCAGCTTTTTTATCAGGAGCCTTGTTGTTACTATATAAATTAAGCGACTCCTTTATGGCAAAAGTAAATGCTGATTTAACTGAACGAAGAAAAGTTAGTTAGGCTTATGATCTGACAGCGTTTATAACCAAGCAGTAAATCAAACCTGTCAGCGTCTGAGAAATAATCACCACTATGGCAGGAAGGCGCAAAGGTTTTTATAAAATTTCTTTGTGCTCTTTGTGAAAAAATCTTTGTGTTCTTAGTGGTTTAAAATACATAAGTTGTAAATCAATTCTTCCCATTTTGGAGACTGAGAAGGGTTTTTAAAATATTACATAATGAAAAACATAATCTACATACCAATTTTAATTTTACTCGTTATTATGGGTTGTAATCCCAATCAAACTGAACACAATGATTTTGTAACCCGGCAAGGGCATCAATTTATACGTAATAATAAACCTTATTATTTTGTAGGTACCAATTACTGGTATGGAGGTATTTTAGCTTCAACAGGGAGAGGAGGAGATCGCGATCGTTTGATCAAAGAACTGGATTTAATGCAAAGTGTGGGTGTTAATAATCTTCGAATTTTAGCAGGTGCCGAAGGTCCGGATAATGAACCATATAGAGTGACTCCTGCGTTGCAATTAGAGCCGGGCGTATATAACGATACCTTATTAGATGGATTGGACTTTTTATTAAATGAGATGGGTAAGCGAGAGATGCATGCCATCCTGTATTTAAATAATACCTGGGAATGGTCGGGTGGTTATGGGCAATACCTCAATTGGTGTGGATATGGAGCTATTCCTTATCCTAATATTGAACCGCATAGCTGGCCTGAATTTATGGCATATTGTTCGCAATTCCATGCAAGTGATTCATGCCAGATACTATATCAGGATCATATCAAATTTATGCTTGGCAGAACCAATAAGTACAGTGGATTAAAATATACTGAGGATCCGGCAATAATGACATGGGAGTTGGCTAACGAGCCTCGTGCCTTATCAAAAGAAAATAAAGAGAATTTTGCGCAATGGGTAAAAACTACTGCAGATTTTATTAAATCTTTAGATCCTAATCATTTGGTTACAACAGGAACTGAAGGATCCTGGGGGTGTGAGGAAGATATCAATCTTTTTAAGCAGATACATAGTTACAATAGCGTAGATTATATGACCATGCATATATGGCCTAAAAACTGGGATGGATTGATTGTGAAAGGATTTCTGAAACATTGGATTCTGCAATTGTACTTACTGATCAATATATGGAGAGTCATTTTAATGTAGCAAAAGAACTGAACAAACCAATTGTTTTTGAGGAATTTGGATTACCTCGCGATCATCATGAATATAATACTGATGATAGTACTACAGCGAGAGATAAGTATTATAGCCATGCTTTTACAAAAGTAGAAGAGAGTGCTAAAGAAAACGGAGTCTTAGCAGGTACTAATTTTTGGGCCTTTGGTGGATATGGTCGTCATTTTAAGGACGATCCAATGTGGAGTAATGGCGATGATTTAATGGGAGATCCTCCACAGGAAGAACAAGGATTAAACTCTGTTTTTGATACAGACAGCACAATGACTGTTATTAAGGAGCATGCCTTAAGATTAAATGCTATTTTGGTCAATTAAATCTTGACCTATTAATACTATAAAGGCCACTAATTTTATGTGTTAGTGGCCTTTTTTATAGGTAATATTTTCTATTATTCAGCAGAAAAGCCTGCTACAGATCTACCATTTAATGGCATTGTTGGTCTGTAATTGTCATGTAATATGGCCGAAAAAGTATCTATTTGTTCTTTAGATGCTTCCAATGGAGTTTGAAGAACGTACCAAGTTACAATCTCTGAACAAGGCGGCGTTGTTAACGATCCGTTGTAATGGTAGTAATTTAAATTTGCAGGGATCACTTCCATTAATTCAATTTGATCCTCGGCAGTAAAAGTACCCTTCTCCTTAGGAAAATTATCTAAGTATTTCGCAAATAAAGGATTGGATTCACCTTCTTTAAATAGAATCCCCATTACCAATAAATCACTGTCTGAATGTTTATGAACAAAGTGAACTTCTAAAGGATAATGATCTCCATTTACCGTATGTTCGCTTAATGCATGATAGTGAAATTGTAATAGTTTATAGTCTTTACCTTCAACAGATATAGAGTTATCTCCTGTAATATTAAACTGAACCGTGTGTCCGTTGTTAATAATATCAACAGTTGTGGTTCCGTAATTCAGTGATAGGGGTAACAAGTTTTCGGCACTAATTAAACTATCAGTAATAATATTAATAGGCGATTGCGCACTGCCTCCACAAGGTAAAAAGTCATCGCATAAGTGTTGCCAGTTCTCAGGTCCTTCTTCACCGGAAGCATGTGACCAGTGAACATGTTTCATTTCTGTTTTAGCATGTTCATCATGGTTGTTACCTGATTTTTTTTGTTGAGGAGCATTACATGAAAATAATGCAAATGCAATTAATGCTGATAGAAATAAATTGCTTAATTTTTTCATTATCCTGTTAAAGTTTAATGGTTAGTAAAATAACAGTTGTAACTGTTCATTGTATGTATCTACAATAATACAATACCAAACAGCTAATAATTCAATAGGTTCAAGATTTATTATGTATTTGGATTTAATAACTTTAAGATAAGTAGATTATATTTTTAATTCAATTAATTTATTAAAATCTCAAGATTTAAAATAAAGTTCAAATTTTGGAATAAATTTTGCTTAAAACAGAGTTCAATTATTCACTGCAATCTTTAACAAATTGTTTAATTCTGATTTTCTAATGACTATTGTGGTTTCATTTTAACCAGTCTGTACGCTTGGCTTTATTTGGATGTTAAGAATAATTAAATTCAAATGAAACAGTTGCAGAAATCAACTAATACATATTTCTTTGTGATTCAAATTGTATCATTATAGATTGATGTTTGATTTATATTGTTGATACATAGCGGATAAGGGTTATAGTGTTTAAAAAGACAGATAAAATGAAAGTGGAAGTCAGGCCATTGGGAATGACAATTGGGTCGATACGAAGCGCATTTCCAAAGATGATGGCTGATTTATTTAAAGAAAAAGAAATCAAATACACCTTTGACCAAATGGTGGTATTGTTAATTGTGCGTTTTTGTCAAAAGACATCACCGGTGCAACAAGATATTGCAGAAATTATGAACAAAAATAAGTCTGTAGTTCTTAGGATGATTGATGTTCTTGAACAAGATGGCCTTTTAATGAGAAGCACTGATCCTAATGACAGACGAAGAAATATAATTACACTAACTCAAAAAGGTTTTGAATATACAGAGTTGACTATTGCTTGCGACCATGAGGTTACTGTAAATCTAATGGAAGGTTTAAATGAATCAGACGTAGCAACCTTTTTCAAGGTTTTTGATCATATTCAGAGTAAAATGGGAGTGAAATAAAAAATTTTGCTTTAATAGTTGCAAATATCAACAATTGTTAAAATCAACGAATATTATAAATAATAAATATACTATGAATTTACAGAAGATTACGATAGGAGCATTAGGGCTTCTTTTATTGGTTTCTTGTGGTAAAACAGCTCAAAATACAGAGGCTGTAGCACCCACGAAAAAATATCCGGTTTCGGAACTTGTTGAAAAAGATGTAGAGTTACATTCTGTGTACCCTACGGTATTAAAAGGACAGGTAGATATTGAAATTAAACCAAGAGTAAATGGTTTTATTGAGGCTGTTTATGTTGATGAAGGATCTGTTGTTAAAAAAGGAACACCTTTATTTAAAATTAATTCGCCATCATCTATACAAGCATTAAAAACGGCACAGGCAAGTTATAACAATGCGCAATTAGATGTGGAGCGTATGCGTCCTTTAGCCGAAAAAGGAATTATAAGTGATGTATTATTAAAATCGTACGAAAATGCTTACCATACAGCAAAAGCAAATTTAGATAATGCAAAAGCTTCAATGGGTTGGACTACAGTAACCAGTCCTATTAACGGAACTGTAGGAACGATTCCTTTCAGAATTGGTAGTTTGGTTACAAGCTCCAGTGTATTAACTAACGTTGCCAACACCGATAAAGTGGTAGCATATTTTTCAATGAATGAAAAAGAGTTATTACAATACATGCGCAAGTGGGAAGGTGATACACAAGCAGAGAAAATTGAAAAAATGCCTTCATTAAAATTATTACTTGCTGATGGAAGTGAGTACGAGGAAGAAGGGCGAATTGAAACAATTTCAGGAGTGGTTGATCCGGCAACCGGAGCTGTTAATTTCAGAGCGGTATTTAATAACCCTCATGGTTTATTACGAAGCGGAACAAGCGGTAAAGTAATTATTCCTACACTATTAAAAAATGTATTTGTTATTCCTCAGAAAGCAACATTTGCTCAACAAAATAAAGTGTTGATTTATAAGTTGGAAGGAAATAAAACCGTACAAAAAGTAATTACTGTTGAATCTACTCCTGATGGAAAGAACTTTGCAGTGCTGGAAGGTGTTAATGCCGGTGACAAAATTGTTACTGATGGTATTTCTACACTTTCAAATGGAATGGAAATTCAGATTCAATAATTAAAAGAAAAAGCTAATGTTAAAAACATTCATAGAACGTCCCGTATTATCTACGGTTATATCTATATTATTTGTTGTATTGGGAGGTATCGGTATCGCTACTTTGCCAATAGAACAATATCCGAATATTGCGCCGCCAACAGTACGTGTTGAAACTAATTATAGTGGAGCAAATGCTGAGGCGGTTCTAAATAGTGTTGTGGTTCCTCTTGAAGAGTCTATTAATGGTGTGGAAGGTATGACTTACATGACTTCTGAAGCATCAAATGGTGGTAGAGTTCGTATTACCGTATTTTTTAAACAGGGAATTGATCCTGATATTGCTACTGTAAACGTTCAAAACCGTGTATCTCAAGCTACTTCTTTATTACCATCTGAAGTTACTCAGGTTGGTGTAACGGTGCAAAAACAACAGAGTAGTAATATTTTGTTTATTGCGGTTTCTTCTACGAACCCCGATTACGATGCTGAGTTTATTCAAAACTACGCCAATATCAATATTATCCCTCAAATTAAAAGGGTAACAGGGGTAGGTGATGCTACCGTTTATGGTGCACGTAACTACTCTATGCGTATCTGGTTAAAACCAGATGTGTTGGCTGCCTATAAAATGAATCCAACAGAAGTAATTGCTGCTTTACAGGATCAAAATATTGAGGCTGCTCCTGGTGAGCTTGGAGCAAATAGTAATCAGTCGTTTCAGTATGCACTAAAGTATACAGGTCGCTTAAAATCAGAAGCAGAGTTTGAAGATATCATTATCCGTTCTTCAGGAGCTCAGGTTTTAAGAGTGAAGGATGTTGCAGATGTTGAATTAGGTTCGTTATCATACACGGTAAATACTTTAAATGATAAGCACCCTGCCGTATTAATGGGTATTACGCAAACTGCAGGTTCTAACGCGCAGGATGTAATTAACGAGGTGAAAGAGGTGTTGGCTAAAGCTTCTGAATCTTTCCCTGCTGGTATAAAGTATAATTTTGAGATGGATGTAAGTGAATTCTTAAATGCATCTATAGAAAAAGTATTGCATACATTATTCGAAGCTTTTATTCTGGTATTTATTGTAGTATTTGTATTCTTACAGAACTTCAGGGCTACATTAATTCCTGCTATCGCAGTACCGGTTGCTATTATAGGTACCTTCTTTTTCTTATTGGTATTTGGATTCTCTATTAACCTGTTAACACTGTTTGCCCTGGTATTGGCCATTGGTATTGTGGTGGATGATGCCATTGTGGTTGTAGAAGCAGTTCACTCCCATATGGATGCCGGAGAAAAAGATCCCCGTAAAGCTACAATTGCAGCCTTGAGTGAGATTGCTCCAGCTATTATATCTATTACATTGGTAATGTCAGCTGTATTTATTCCGGTAAGTTTTATTGGTGGAACAAGTGGTGTATTCTTTAAACAATTTGGTCTTACCTTAGCTATTTCAATTGCAATTTCTGCGGTTAACGCCTTAACACTAAGTCCGGCTTTATGTGCTATTTTCTTAAAAGCGCACCATATTCCGGAAGCTAAAGATCGTAACTTTATTCAGCGTTTTTACTACGTATTTAATGTTGGGTTTGAGTCTGTAACAAAAAAATACGGACGTACTCTTAACTTTATGGGTAAGAAAAGAAACCGTTGGATTACAGTAGCTATTATTGGTGTATTTAGTTATATCTTCTATTTCATTATTAACATGATGCCTGCAGGTTTCGTTCCTCAGGAAGATAGTGGTGGTGTAATGGGTATGGTTACTCTGGCTCCGGGATCTTCATTGGAAAGAACAGATAGTTTAATGGCTGAGGTAGCTGAAATAGCTAATGAAATACCTCACGTACGTACTGTTACCAACTTAACGGGTGTTAGTTTCTTAAGTGGTATGGGTAGTTCTTATGGTTCAATGATTATTAAAATGGATCCATGGAATGAGCGTGATATTACAACAGCAGATGTGGCTGCCATCCTAAAAGAAAAAACAGATAGTATTACAGATGCTACCTTTATGTTTTTCGGAATGCCAACGCTTCAGGGTTTTGGTATGAGTAGTGGTGTTGAAGTACAAATGCAGGATAAAACAGGTGGCGATATCAATAAATTTTACGATGTAACTAACGAGTTTTAGATAAGATTAGAAAAAGTGGTACAGCTATGATGATTATGAATAGCTTTGACCCTCGTTTCCCACAAAAAGAAATTCATGCGGATATTGCTAAAATTAAGGATGCTGGTATGACTTTAGGGACTGTAATGACTACCCTTCAGGCCTACATCGGAAGTATGTATGTATCTAACTTTAACCTTTATGGTAAGCAGTTCCGTGTAATGGTTCAGGCCGCTCCGGAGTATCGTTCAAAATTAGAAGATTTAAGTTATCTGCAGGTGCAAACAGGAAGTGGTGAAATGGCGCCTATATCTGAATTTATTCAGGTGTTTGATGTTACAGGTCCACAAACCTTAACACGTTTTAACCTGTATTCATCCATGAGTGTAACAATTATTCCTAACTATTACGCAGGTAAAAGTTCTGGTGATGTGCTTCAATTTATTGAGAGCATCGACATGCCCGATGGTTATGGTTACGATTTCTCTGGTATGACTCGTGAGGAAGTAAACAGTAGTAGTACAACAGCTATTATCTTCTTGCTTTGTTTAGTGTTTGTTTACTTATTATTAGCAGCGCTTTACGAAAGTTATATTTTACCATTAGCTGTAATATTCTCTTTACCTGTTGGTTTAGCCGGAGTATTTATCTTCATATTTGGAGCTATGGTTAGCGGTACTGGTATCGTAAATAATATTTATGTACAGATTTCCTTAATCATGCTTATTGGTCTGTTGGCTAAAAATGCCATTCTTATTGTAGAGTATGCAGTACAACGACGAAAACAAGGTATGAGTATTGTAAAAGCTGCCATAACAGGTGCTGTAGCTCGTTTACGACCTATTTTAATGACCTCGTTTGCATTTATATTCGGATTATTACCATTGGCTGTAGCTTCAGGAGCTGGTGCTGTAGGTAATAAGTCTATTGGTATTAGTGCTATTGGGGGTATGTTGGTAGGTACATTAGTTGGTATCATCATTATTCCAACATTGTTTATCATGTTCCAGAGTTTACAGGAAAAAGTAAGCAAAAAGAAGATTGTTACTATTGATGATTCGGAAATTAAAGAAATTCAATAATACGATGCATAACAAAATAAAATATACAGGCAAAAGTGCCATTCTGATAGCTGTGTTTATAGCTATTGGGATGAGCTCATGCCGAACAAGTAAAAATGTATCCGACTTAAGTGTTGATACAAAGGATTTAATCAGAGATGAAAACATAAATACCTCTGATTCTACTACTATTGCAGATACTCCCTGGCAGGAATATTTTAGCGATGATATATTGAAGCAGTTGATTCAGGAAGCTTTAGATAACAACCTTGATATGAAGGTAGCCTTAGAACGCATTAAGCAAGCTGAGGCAAACTTTGCCATGGCTAAAGCTGCGAAACTGCCTACGTTAAGTGTTGCTGCACAGGATGAATATACATTATACAGTATTGATGGTGGTAATACAAAGGTATTAGGATATAATGCCAATACGCTTAATTTAGGTTTAACCACTTCATGGGAAATTGATGCCTGGGGAAAATTAAATAGTACCAAAAAAGCTCAATATGCTAATTTGCTCAATACAAGGGAGTATAAAAAACTGGTTCAAACCAATATTATATCGGGAGTGGCTCAGTTGTACTATACTTTATTATCGTTGGATGAACAATTAAAAGTAACCAAAGAAACCATTGGTTTACTTTCTGAAAGTTCGCAAACCATGCAAGCACTTAAAGATGCTGGTTTAACAAATGGTGCTGCTGTGGAGCAGAGTAATGCTTTATTGTACAACACCCAAATGTCGGTATTTACTATTGAAGATCAAATACGTCAGCAAGAAAATGCCTTATGTGTGTTATTGGGTAAAGCACCGGGAACTATTGCGCGTAATACCATTAGTCAGCAAGATGTGCCTGCCGAACTAAAATATGGTGTACCTGCTCAGTTGTTGGCAAAACGACCTGATGTATTAAGTGCAGAGTTGTCGTTTAGAGCAGCTTTTGAAGCTACTAATGCAGCACAGGCCAGCTTATACCCAAGTATTACCCTAAGTAGTGGTTTTGTGGGCTATAATGGTACTGAACTATCTGATTTTTTTAAGCCTGAAAATATTGCCGCAAACTTTGTAGCAGGAATTGCACAACCCATCTTTTATAATAAAAGATTAAAAGGTAATTTAGCCATTTCAAAATCGCAACAAGAAGAGGCGCTGTTAAATTTTAAAAATACGGTTTTAACAGCAGGCCAGGAGGTGTCGGATATATTATTCAGCTTTAAATCTTCGGTAAATAAAAACACATTACGTATTAAGCAAATTGATGCGTTGAGTAATGCTGTTGATTTTACTCAAGAGTTATTAAAAGCAGGTGAAGCCAATTATACCGAAGTATTAAGTGCACAACAAAATTTGTTGTCAGCTCAATTAAGTCAGGTGAATGATAAATTAGAGCAGTTAAATTATTCAGTAGGCTTATATAAAGCATTAGGTGGAGGGACAAATTGATTTGTTTTTCAGTTTTTTGATACCAAATCATGAATACCTAATTTCATATAGTTAGAAAGTAAAGGGTTCTTGCAATTTTTGTAAGGACCCTTTTTTATTGATGAATAGTAGTAACCAGCAAGGGACCTGCTTCGGAATGTAGTCGTACCAACTGCGGATACTCCTCACTATTCCCTCACATATTGCTCACTATTGGCTCACTATAGGCTCACTGTTTAGTGAATATGAAGTGAAGTTTATGTGACGATTAATTGACTGATATTTGTTTAATATCCGCATTAGGTACTTACCTGGTCCGCAGCAGGTCCGCAGCAGAGTTCATCCTGATTTGGATTTATTGCATCCATAAAAAACGACCTGCTCTGTAGGGCGCCATTTTCATTATGGCATTATTTTTCCCAACGCGTCACTACGTTTTGCATTGGGCTGAGATGATTTGTCCTTTCAGGACGTTATGCAATAGCGCAAGTATTATTGTAAATCATATATCCGGTGTAAATCCAAACACAATGCAAATCATTACCATCATGCCCATTGCGGGCTGTAAGCCCAGTTAAATTTAGCCCAAGGCAACGCCTTGGGAGCCATTACATCCGGTAAATTAGCGCCCTGTAAGGGCAGTTCAAAATATTTTATAGTTGCCCTTACAGGGCGCCATTTTCATTATGGCATTATTTTTCCCAACGCGTCACTACGTTTGCATTGGGCTGAAATGAATTGTCCTTTCAGGACGCCATATTATATCATGGTAAAATAAAGATTAACAATTACACCATCCATTTGTAACTATTACAATTAACATCTTAAAAGCTGTAAATCAGCCTCTCCCTTTTGGGGAGATTGAGAGGGGCCACACCATCATGTACATCCCGGGCTGAAAGCCCAACTTATTTCAGCCCATGGCAACGCCATGGGAATAATAACATCGGGTAAATCAGCGCCCTGTAAGGGCAACTCAAACTTATTTCCACAAAAAGTCTTCGTTGTATTCAATGTTATACTCATTCAAAAACAAAATGTATTCATCTTTAAATGATAATTTCTTATGATGTTCCTCTTGATTCTGAATGTACTTGTAGGTTTTATCATGTAACGATGGACTAACAGAAAAACAACCATACCCCCCTTGCCATGCAAATACCCTGTAAAAATTATCATACTGTTTTAACCAACGACTGCTATGACGTTTTATTTCTTCCACCAATTTTGACAATGCAATGTTTTTCGATTGAACGCAAAGTATATGGATATGATCCTGAGTACCATTAATAATTATGGGGATAGAATCGTTATCTTTAATGATAGAGCCAATGTATGCATACAGATTTTCTTTGTCAGACTTTTTGATGTATGTTTCATTACTGTCTTTAACATGAAAGATAATATGAATAAATAGTTTGGATAAAGATTGTGACATGGATAATGTGTTATAATTTAATGAAATACTAATATATACATAATTTTTATAGTGAGTTGCCCTTACAGGGCGCCATTTACATGACGCTGATATATTCCAACGCGTCACTACGTTTGCATTGGGCTAAAATGATTTGTCCTTTCAGGACGCCATATTATATCGTGGTAAAATAAAGATTTACAATTACACCATCCATTTATAACTATCACAATTAATATCTTAAAAGCTGTAAATCAGCCTCTCCCTTTTAGGGAGATTGAGAGGGGCCACACCATCATGTACATCCCGGGCTGAAAGCCCAGTTCAATTCAGCCCATGGCAACGCCATGGGAACAATAACATCCGGTAAATCATCGTCCAGAAAGGACAGCTCAAACAGTACTAAATGTTATTAAGTTGCCCCTTACAGGGCGCCATTTGGATTTGCAACTTTATTCCGGACAAATTATTAAGCCACTTGTTTGATTGTTGATTTTCCAAATTCATTAGGAGATAAATATCCTAAATGTGAATGTTGTCGTTGCCTGTTATACCATATTTCAATGAATTCGAAGATATCGGTTCGGGCTTGAAAATAACTTTGATAATTATTGTGATTTACCATCTCTGATTTTAATATTTTAAAAAAGTTTTCGGCAACAGCATTGTCCCAACAATTGCCTTTTCGACTCATACTTTGGATAACTTTACAGTGGTTTAATTCTTTCCGAAAAGATTCTGAAGCGTACTGAATCCCTCGATCTGAATGGAAAATCATTTCGTGCCCTACGGGTCTATTGATGATCGCCATCCTCCATGCTGCAATAACTGTTGCCTCTGTTGTCATATTATCAGATAAAGACCAACCAATTATCTTGCGATCAAAAAGATCCATGACAATCGTCAAATAGAGCCACCCTTGTTTTGTCCTAACATAGGTAATGTCTGAAATCCAAGCCTGAGATGGTCTATTGTGAACAAATTGTCTATTTAGTACATTATCTGAAACATGCTTATTATGCTTCGAATCTGTTGTAGTCACTCTGTAACGCTTCTTAATGATACTTTTTAGGTTATTCTTTGCCATAATTCTGGCTACTCTGGGGCGAGAAGCTTTGATGCCAATTTTATTTAGTTCTACAGTAATTTTAGGACTGCCATATCTTTTCTTACTGGCATCATAAATCCGAATTACTTCAGATTCTACTCGGCAAGCTTCAATGCTTCGTTTGGAAGGTTTTCTATTCAACCATTCGTAATAGCTACTCCTTGCAATCCCCAACAACTTACACATCTTCTCAACAGCAAATTCTTTCTGATGCCTTTTTACGAATTTGTATTTTTGCTGTCGCTCCTGGAAAAGATGCTTACTGCCTTTTTTAGAATATCACGTTCTATCTGGGCTTCTTTAAGCTCCTTCTTCAAACGGGCAATCTCTTTCTCTGCATCTGTCATTACAGGTTTGCCATTGCCTGAGAAGCTGCCTTCTTTGTTGGCTTCGTACTCTCGCTTCCATCTACTCACCAGTTCGGATCGGATCCCTAATTCCATTGCAACCTGCCTTGCTGATTTGCCAGTATAACAAAGATTAACAGCCATAATCTTAAACTCTTTGTCGTACGTTACTCTTGATCTACTCATATCTGCTAAATTAAAAATTTTAGCTTAATAATTTGTCCGGCTAAAGATAGCAGGTCCAATTTGCATGATGCTGATATATCCCAACGCGTCACTACGTTTGCATTGGGCTAAAATGATTTGTCCTTTCAGGACGCTATATTATATCATGGTAAAACAATGTTATACAATTACACCATCCATTTGTAGCTATTACAATTAATATCTTAAAAGCTGTAAATCAGCCTCTCCCTTTTGGGGAGATTGAGAGGGGCCACACTATCATGCACATTCCGGACTGAAAGCCAAGTTCAATTCAGCCCATGGCAACGCCATGGGAACAATAACATCCGGTAAATCATCGTCCAGAAAGGACAGCTTAAATAGTATAAAATGTCATTCAGTTGCCCCTTCAGGGCGCCATTTGCATGACGCTGATATATCCCAACGCGTCACTACGTTTGCATTGGGCTAAAATGAATTGTCCTTTCAGGGCGCCAGATTATATCGTGGTAAAACAATGTTATATAATTACCCCGTCCATTTGTAACTATCACAATTAATATCTTAAAAGCTGTAAATCAGCCTCTCCCTTTTGGGGAGGTTGAGAGGGGCTACACCATCATGCCCATTGCGGGCTGTAAGCCCAGTTAAATTTAGCCCAAGGCAACGCCTTGGGAATAATCACATCCGGTATATCCTCGCCCTGTAAGGGCAACTCAATTAATACTTACCCCTGTTTTAAGTTATTTACATCATGTAAATAATCCAATCTGTTTTTTCCTTTATTCCCTTATAATTCTTAAAATATTAAAAAAAGTAACTAGACTTAACAACAGTTACATTTAAAAATTCTATTTTTAGGGAGCTTATAACATTCAATAGTTTATTAGGTTATGGTTTAAAAATACTTATGAATTGGTTTAACAATCTAATGATTTATTAACCTAATCAACTAATGACCTATTTAATAAAACACATTTAACAGATGGATGAAAATAACGTAATTATTGAACTAAAAGCCGTTAAAAAAGGCGACGAAATCGTACTTCATTTAAAAGACAATGAAGGACATGAGCATGATAAAACCATTACCTCAAAAGTAAAAGCTGGAGGTACAATAACCTGGAAATTAATGAAAAATAGTGATATTCAGGAAATTGTTAATATCTACAAAAAATCAGATAGCCAGGATATTTTTTCTACGGATCCTCATAGTGTAAACGGATCAACAGATTGGACTGGTGTAATTTCAAAGACTGCCAAAGGGAAAGAATATTATAATATTGATTTTGTGTATATGGATGGGAGAAAGATTACAGATGATCCAGTTGCAGATATTGATCCTCCTGTTGAATATTAAATAAAGGTGAAAATTGAATTCTAATTTATAAGCATCTATAATAATTTATTTTTAGATGCTTGTGAATTAAATTATTAGATTTTAGTGGTTTATTTAGAAACTCTGTTTTTATTAAATGAGACGTCCTTTGGGTTATATAATCATTATTCTTTTATTTAACTCTTCATTTATTTATGCATCAACTATAGATGAGTTAATACTAACCTTTGAGACTAAAAAACTTGATTCCAATGATAGCGTATTATTTTTTCTGAGTAAAAAAATATCATATTCAGCTCAAGATCCGAAATTGAAACTTTTGTATGCACAAATTGCTTATGATTATGCCCAAAATATTAAAAATGATGAATGGAAAGCTGGGGCAAAATATCTAGAGGCAACTTCATATCTTAAAAGGAGTGATTTGGATTTGGCTATAAATTCACTTTTAGAGGCAAAGAAGTTGTATTATGTTTGTGGTAATAATAAAGGTATAGCATCTTGTTATACGCGATTAGCTGATATATATTTACGTAAAGAAGAGCGCCTTAAGTCAGAGGATTATTATAAAAAGGCAATTGATATATTAATAAGTTTGTCAGATAATAAAAGATTAATAGTTTGCTATATTAATCTAGGTGAATTATATAGAGAAGTAAGTAGATATAATGATGCTTTAAAGTGTTACTACAAGTCAGACTCATTGTCATCAAAGATAAATAGTTTTACTTATTATTCCTATATACATGGCAACATCGGTCTTGTCTATACCGCTCAAAACAAACTCGATAGTGCAGAAATCTATTTAAATAAATCCATTGAAATACTAGAACCCCTTGGCGATAATTATGCAGTATCATCCTATTTAGACGGATTAGCCGAAGTTTATTTTAAACGCAAGCAATACAATAAAGCCCAACAAACTGCACATAAAAGCTTGCTGTTAGCACAGGAGCATGGATTAAAAGAACAAATACGTGATGCCAGCTTGCGCTTATCAACCATATATGATCAGTCTAAAGACTTTGAAAAAGCCTTTTATCACCACAAACAATATGTGGCTTACCGCGATAGTATCAATAACGAAGAAACCATACGTAAAATAGCCAACCTTCACACCAAATACGAGGTGGCCCAAAAGCAAAAAGAAGTAGATGAAGAAAAGGCCTACAAAAACCGTTACCTCATTATTGCCATAAGTGCTTCTTCAGTATTAATTCTTTTAACGATATTGGTTTTTATTATATTAAAAATCAGTCGTGAGCGTCGTAAAACCAATCAAATACTCGAGCAACAACGTAAAGATTTGGAGAATGCCAATGCTACTAAAAACAAGTTTTTCTCTATATTATCGCATGATTTACGCAGTCCATTGGCTACTTTTCATAGTTATGCCGAGGTGATAGAAATATGTTCACAGCATCAGGATTTAGATAAATTGTTGGTATTAGGTAAAGAACTCAAGAGTTCATCGGCCAATTTATTAGATTTGTTGGATAATCTGTTGCAATGGGGTGTGAATCAAATGGGTGATCATAAATCAACACCAACCACTGTTAACCTAAAAGATGTGGCTTTACTTGAAGTGGAGCATCTTCAACATGTATCCAATAAAAAAAATATAGATGTGATCGTCAGTATTCAACCTTCGGTAACATTGTTTGTTGATCGGGTTCAATTATCTATTGCATTACGTAACCTGCTTAATAATGCTATTAAATTTACTCCTGCAGAAGGTACGGTTACCATTGATGCAGAAGATTCAAAACAGCTTACTACTTTAAAAGTTACAGATACAGGTGTGGGTATGACTCAGGAACAAAAAGAAACACTGTTTGATTTTAATAAAATCAATAGTACTTATGGAACCCAAAATGAAAAAGGAGTAGGGCTGGGAATGCAGTTGGTGTGTGGTTTTGTAAGAGAAAACAAGGCCAAATTGCATGTTGAAACCGAGTTGGGTAAAGGAACTACTTTTGCAATAACATTTGAAAAGAGGCAATAACTTCTATTAATTTTATAAAAGGAGTAAATCTGATTTCCATTTCTATATGTATAGACACCATAAAAACATTGTAGTAAATTATAACTGTTAATTTTTAAAAACCCCAAAGGAATTATTTATTAATAGATTTAAATATTCTATTTTTAGGAATTTTTTTAATATAAATTGTATATTATTTTGGTAACAAATCGGTTAAGATTTTATTCGAAAAATCAAAAAATGTTCGAAGACGTATTGCAAAATGCAAACTATATTAAAGTATTTAATATTGGTGAAAATAGCAATACAAGTTTTTTTAGGATTCCTGATCCCGAGGTTGATATTGACCCACCTAAAAAGTAAAAGTATAATAGGCTAATTTTTCATGAAGGTTATTTTTTGTATACTACTATGTTTTCTTTTGCCAATTAAATTATTGTCGAGTAGTAAGTTAGATAGTGTATTGCAGGTTTTTAACGAAAAGAAAGAATATTTATCTAATTTAGAGAAAAGTCATATTTGTCATGATATTTCGTATTTATCTAATAAACCTGATGAGAAATTAAAACATGCAAAATTAGCCTATTTTTATGCAAAAAAATGTGCTGACTATACAGAAATGGCAGCATCAAAGTTTTTAGAGGCAACAGTTTATGTTAAATTAGGTGCTTTCGATAAAGCCACTGAATGTCTTTTAGAGAGCAAAAAATTATATAATAGAAATCATATATTAAAAGGTGTAGCTTCAGTATACTCAAGCTTAGGTAGAGTTTACATGAAGCAAGAACAGTATAAGGAATCAGAAGAAAGTTATAAAAAAAGTATAGAATTGTTTGGTCAATTACATGATTCAACACGCCTAGTTATGTCTATTTTTAATCTTGGTGTTTTATGTAAAAAACGGAGTAAAAATAAATTAGCTTTAGATTATTATAAAAAGTCAAGTGATCTTTTTTTATTAATAAATAATAATCAGTATTATGCCTATGCCAAAGGCAATATCGGACTAGTTTACACTGCTCAAAATAAACTGGATAGCGCTGAAATCTATTTAAATAAATCCATTGAAATACTAGAACCTCTTGGTGATAATTATGCAGTATCATCCTATTTAGATGGACTAGCCGAAGTTTATTTTAAACGCAAACAATACAATAAAGCCCAACAAACTGCACATAAAAGCTTAAGTTTAGCCCAGGAGCATGGATTAAAAGAACATATACGCGACGCCAGTCTGCGGTTAACAACCATATATGATCAGTCCAAAGACTTTGAAAAAGCCTTTTATCACCACAAACAATATGTGGCATATCGTGATAGTATCAATAACGAAGAAACCATACGTAAAATAGCTAACCTTCACACCAAATACGAGGTGGCCCAAAAGCAAAAAGAAGTAGATGAAGAAAAGGCCTACAAAAACCGCTACCTTATTATTGCTATAAGTGCCTCTTCGGTTTTAATTCTTTTAACGGTATTGGTTTTTATTATTTTAAAAATCAGTCGTGAGCGTCGTAAAACCAATATTGTATTGGAGCAGCAACGTAAAGATCTAGAGAATGCCAATGCCACCAAAAACAAGTTTTTCTCCATATTATCGCATGATTTACGCAGTCCCTTAGCAACTTTTCACAGTTATGCCGAGGTGATAGAAATATGTTCGCAGCATCAGGATTTAGATAAATTGTTGGTATTAAGTAAAGAACTCAAGAGTTCATCAGCCAATTTATTAGATTTGTTGGATAATCTGTTGCAATGGGGAGTGAATCAAATGGGTGATCATAAATCAACACCAACCACTGTTAACTTAAAAGATGTGGCTTTACTTGAAGTGGAGCATCTTCAACATGTATCCAATAAAAAAAATATAGATGTAATCGTCAATATTCAACCTTCGGTAACATTGTTTGTGGATCGGGTTCAATTATCTATTGCATTACGTAACTTGCTTAATAATGCTATTAAATTTACTCCTGCAGAAGGTACGGTTACCATTGCTGCAGAAGATTCAAAACAGCTTTCTACTTTAAAAGTTACAGATACAGGTGTGGGTATGACTCAGGAACAAAAAGAGACACTGTTTGACTTTAATAAAATCAATAGTACTTATGGAACCCAAAATGAAAAAGGAGTAGGGCTGGGAATGCAGTTGGTGTGTGGTTTTGTAAGAGAAAACAATGCCAAATTGCATGTTGAAACCGAGTTGGGTAAAGGAACTACTTTTGCAATTGTTTTTGAGAAGAAATAAACTTACCCAATGTGTCACTACGTTTTGCATTGGGCTGAAATGAGTTGTCCTTTCAGGACGCCATGCAAAATCGCAAGTGTTATCGTAAATCATATATCTGGAGTAAATCCAAACGCAATGTAAATCATTACCATCATGCCCATTGCGGGCTGTAAGCCCAGTTAAATTCAGCCCATGGCAACGCCATGGGAATAGTTCCATCCGGTAAGTCATTGTCCAGCTATAGCGGATCTATGATCCGTGTTTTAATTAATCATTAAATGTAAGATAGCTTTTATCTAACAAGTACTTCGCTCTTTTCTATTACAAGCTAGGATTTATAATCCGGTAGATAGAAATAAGATCGATAAAGTGTAAAATGTAATTAAGTTGCCCATTCAGGGCGCAATTATTATGATGTATTATACCCAATGTGTCACTACGTTTGCATTGGGCTGAAATGAGTTGTCCTTTCAGGACGTTGAACTATGATCTATATGGTGTTATAAAAAGGGTATAGCCTTTTATGATTTTACATTTCCGCAAACAATTACCAATTAGCATTATTTAACATTAAATCAGCGTTATTTTTTTGTAAAATGTCATACAATATTTAACTTTGTAATACTCATAGTTTAGGGTTAGGTTTGGTTAAAGATTGAACGTCCCGTCGATTTTCGGCGGGGCGTTTTTTTATATACTTACTATAAATAGTCTGTCAATAAAATACTATCTTGTTTTTTCAAATTAGATGTCTTGATTTAATGAACCATTCTGTTAAAACATACGGATTAAGTAATCAATCTGGCGACAAAGTAGATTTTATATTAAAAGATATAGGTGAAGTGTATGATCATTTAAATGGAATTGATGATGATCCGCATCGCCACGATTATTATACCATGGTTTTGGTTAAGCAAGGCAATGGTCAACATTATATTGATTTTAATAAGTTTGAAATTAATAATTACTCTTTGCACCTGGTGTTTCCCGGGCAGGTACATCAAATTAGCACTCCGGAAAAGCCAGAAGGGTGGGTGATGAATTTTAGTTTGGAGTTTCTTCTGCAAAATAATATACATCAAAAAATTATAGATCGGGTTTATTTATATAATACTTATGGTTATTCTCCTCCATTACATCTTCCCTTAACCGATTTTGAAGATTTGGAGCATATCATCCTGCAGGTTAAATACTATTCTCATAAAGAACTTACTTTTCAATATGATGCTTTAGGGGCTTTGCTTAAATTGTTCTTTATTCGAATTACTTCATTATGTAGTCTTCAAAATTCAGTTGAACTGGAGCAGGCTACAGGTTCAAATAGTCTTTTTGTTAACTTTAAGCGCCTAATAGAAGAAAAATATACCAAGCTCCATAAAGTATCTGAATATGCCGATATTTTAGCTGTAAGCAGCGACTATTTAAATAAATATGTAAAAACGCAATCAGGTAAATCGGCAAAGGAGTTTATTCAGGATAAGATACTGGTAGAGGCCAAACGTATATTATTATTTACAGATAACAGTAATAAGGAGCTTGCCTTTGAGTTGGGATTTGAAGAACCATCACACTTCAGTAACTTCTTTAAAAAGAATGTAGGGGAGACTCCTGGTCAGTTCCGCACTAAAAATCGTAATAAAATACTTTAAAGTCTGATTTTTGCAATACCTCCACTGATTTTCGTAATTAGATACCTGATTTCTCATCGTATGTTTGTATCGTACAAAAAGATAAAGAGATGCAAACAATATTATATACATCAGAATCGAGGGGGACGGCAAATTACGGATGGCTTAATGCAAAGTATTCATTTAGCTTTGCTAACTATTACCATCCCGAAAGAGTTCATTTTGGAGTACTAAGAGTTTTAAACGATGATATGATTGCTCCAGGTGGAGGATTCCCGGAACATCCGCATGATAATATGGAAATTATCACCATACCATTATCCGGAGCTTTGGCTCATAAAGATTCAATGGGTAACAGTTCTGTAATTAATTCTGGTGAAGTTCAGGTGATGAGTGCTGGTTCAGGTGTTTTTCATAGTGAGTTTAATAACAGTGATTTAGATTCTTTGAACTTATTTCAGATATGGTTGTTTCCAAATAAAAAGAATGTTGAGCCTCGTTATGATCAAATTTCTTTAAAAGATGTAGAAAAAGAAAATGAATTTTATCAAATTCTTAGTCCTAATAAAGATGATCAGGGAGTCTGGATTCACCAAAATGCATGGTTTAACCTGGGTAATTTTACACAACCAGGTATACAACAGTATGATGTTAAAGCAAAAGAAAATGGTGTATACATCATGCTTATTGAAGGTGAAATAAAAATCAATGATCAATTACTAAAAACCAGAGATGCAATTGGTGTTTGGGATACAGAGAAAGTGGAAATTGAAATTGTAGCTCCATCAAAGATGTTAGTAATGGATATTCCAATGCGATAAATTTTAATAAAATAGATATTAAAAATACACTTAGACAATTATTTTCATGTAGTATGAGTGTACATTAATAATTAACATAACCAATAAAACAAAGAATCATGAAAACAATGAAAAGTTTATTAGTAGCAGTTTTAGTATTAGTTTCAGGAAGTATGTATGCTCAGGATTTTACTGTTAATGCATCTAAATCAACAGTGAAATGGGAAGGAAAGAAAATAGGTGGTGCACACCACGGTCATATAGGAATTAAAGAAGGAAAATTTTCAGTTAAAGGAGATAAATTAGCATCAGGAACTTTTGTAATTGATATGCAAAGTATGACTAATGATGACCTTGAGGATCCTGGTTATAACGAAAAATTAATTGGTCACTTAAAGTCAGATGACTTTTTTAGTGTAACTGAATATCCAACAGCAACATTAAAAATTACAGAAAGTACAAAGTTTAAATCAAACAAAGCAACTGTAAAAGGAGATTTAACAATAAAAGGAAAAACAAATCCAATTGAGTTTGAAGTTACTCGTCAGGGCAACGTGTTTACAGGTATGTTAGTTGTTGACAGATCTAAATATGATGTTCGATATGGATCAAAAAGCTTTTTCGATAATTTAGGAGATAAAGTGATTTATGATGACTTTACACTAGACGTTAAGTTAGTTACCAAATAAATAGGCTCAGGTTTGTATTAGCGTTGTTAATCACATTGTTTCTTTAGTCCCCCAGTTTCCTTAGGGGGGCTTGGAGTAAGAAGGTGGAAGTTAGAAGAAATTTATTCGTATTAAGATTTAATGTACTTCTGGCTTCATGCTTCATAATTTTAATAAACAATTAATACCTGAAAACAATACTGTCATTTAACTACGCAATTATAAACAACAACAAAAAAATATAATTACTTATCCAATCAATAAATTTGGCCGTTCACTTGAACGGCCTTTTTTATTTTATTAAATTGAACTAATGATACGTGTAGAACGTTATTCAGGTATAGGTGTAAAATTTACAGGGGTGCATTATTCGTAATTTTTTTAATGATTTAAATTGTAATGTTTTAATATAATTATTTAACTTTGTTTTAATAGTATTTTTAATACGATTCCTACCCCACTCATTTTAACCCAAACCCTTTTATCAATATCAATTATTAAATTGTAACAAAATGGAGTTTAAAACTATTAAGTATCCAGGAGTCAAAGATGAGATTAAGATTAGTGAGGATGGTAGTCTTGTTGAATATAATGGTACGGCATTACATCAATCGTTAATAAAATCGCCTAAAAGTAGGCATGGATATTATCAGGTTTCAATAAAAGGAGTTGTAATGTATGTGCACCGTTTGGTGGCATTAGCATTTGTTCCTAATCCTAAACCTGTTTCATATAAAATGGTACTACACAGAAACTGTGTAAGTACTGATAATCGTTATCAAAACCTTGAATGGGGAAATCAAAAAGCTTTGACACAGAATAGAATTAAAAATGGTTTAGCAGGAGCTAAATCTTTAGAGGTAAGAGGTAGTTCAACTATTTCATATGAAGATGCGCTTAAAATAGCAGAGCGTCTGGATAATGGAGAATTGGCAAAAATAATAGCCAAAGAATTTAATGTTTCTGAAATGAGCATTGTGCGAATCAGAAAACGTTATTGTAAAAACAAAACAAAAGCCATTAGATATCCTAAGGAGATCAAAATGAATATTTTAAAGCTTTGCCAGCATCACGATCCAGTGCAAGTTGCTAAAATCACCAATATACCATATCATACCGTATGGAGATGGTATACTCAAAGTAAAAGATAATTATTTTTAATAGTTATGCTAAATTCTTTTATTTACGATTAATCTTAATCAAAATAAAGATTTTGCCAATTCCATTGACTTTTGAGTAATTTTATTCAGGTAATAAAATTACTCAATTGTAATCTTGTGATTCATAGGATTGTATATGTTAAATATAGGAGCTTGTAAATTAGTTTTACAATAGCTAAATTAGATAAAGATGGTTCTGCCATCTTTTTTTGTTTAACTAATATAATCCACTATGAATTTAAGAAACTACTCCATTAGACTAAGATTAACAGTTGGTTTTGCCATAATGGTCATTGGTGTTATTATTATTGGCCTTGTAGGCAGTAATAGCTTGTCAAAAACCAATCAGATCGTTAACACCTCAAATCATCTGAAACAAGCTAATCAGGAACTTTTAAGTGCTCGTTTAAGTGTTACTTATTTTATGAACTTTAAAGGTCAGGAATATGTGGATGCAGTGAATAATCATGTTAAAATAGCTTTATCTCATGTAGATTCTTCCCAAATCAGTAATATCTATCAAGATGAGAGAACGGATTCTTTAAAGCAATATATAAATACATATAAAGACGATTTTAATAAGTATGCCGCAATTGAAAAGCAAAAACAGGAAGGGCGCATTAAATGGTCGGAGACAGGTGCCTTATTGGGCGATTTATTAGTTCAAAGTGGAGAGAATAGGAATATGTCAGCTTTTGGATCTAAAATGTACGAAGCACATAGTCTATTGCGTATTGCAGCCTGGGAGTTTGTTTCAAATCAAACCAATACAGAAGGTGATTTAAATATAGAAAAGGAACAAAATATCGAAAATCATCTGGATAAATGTTACGATGTACTCGAAACTGCAAGATCCAAATATAAAGGTAGAACTGAAAAAAGAATTTTAAGTGATTTATTATCTGGATATGAAAGTTATCAAAGTGCCTTTATGACATTTACCTCAGAAGTTTCGGCACAAGGAGACCAGATAAAAAAAATGAAAGCTTCAGGAGGAAAAGTAGCCGTATTTACTGAAGCTATGGTTCAAAAAGTTTCTGCCGCAGAAGAACAAATAATGAACCGGGCAAAGAGATTTGTCATTATAGTATTGATTATAGCTGTTATCATAGCCATTTTAATAAGTAGAACAACCGTATTAAGTATTACTAAACCTTTAAATAGAGGTGTTGAGTTAATCGAATCTCTAGCCAAAGGAGATTTAAATCATGAAATTGAAATAACAGGTAATGATGAAGTTACTCGATTGATGAAGTCAATGGCTGTGATGAATGATAAATTAAAAGAGGTTGTAAGTGAAATAAAAGGTGGATCTGAACAATTATCTGATGCGAGCAATCAATTGAATCAAAATTCGCAAACCATGTCGCAAGGAGCAAATGAACAGGCTGCCTCATTGGAAGAAGTTTCTACAACGATGGAGGAGATGGTGGCCAATATTCAGCAAAGCAGTAGCAATGCATTGGGTGGAGCAGAGCAATCAAACATAGCTGTTGAAGCCATTCGAAATGTAAGTGTTGAATCCAATAAGGCTGTTCAGTCAAATAAATTAATTGCTGAAAAAATTGCGGTGATTAATGAAATAGCAAATCGTACAAATATACTTGCTCTAAATGCTGCAGTTGAGGCGGCTCGTGCCGGAGAACACGGGAGAGGGTTTGCTGTGGTGGCCGGAGAGGTAAGGAAATTAGCTGAGCGTAGTAGTCAGGCTGCTTCTGAAATTATAAAGCTGGCTAAGGAAACTCATCAATTAACCCAGAACTCAAATACTAAATTGGAAGAGTTGATTCCTGTTATAAATGAATCTAATAGCCTGATGAACGAAATAGCTGCAGCAGCAAAGGAACAGTTAGATGGAGTAACACAAATTAATACAGCTATTCAGCAATTAAATCAAGCCACGCAAGAAAGTGCATCAGGTAGTGAAGAGATGGCTGGTAATGCAGAGGAATTAAGTGCACAGTCGGTTCAGTTAAAGGCCTTAATAGGGTATTTTAATTTAAATGGTACGGGCAATACAAATCTGCACCTGCCAGGCTCCAATGGTCATGCACAAAAAAATAAGATGACAACTCGTTCTAAATCAGGATTTATATTCAATAAGAATTTAAAAGATACAGAAGTAGAGGAATTTGAACAGTTTTAATAGATCATGTTAAAAATTTCGTCGGATAAAAGTATCTAAACATCTAAATAAGATAGCAATCTGTATAATTTAATTGATTATAGATGCAAAACTATAAAGTTTTGTAAGCATATTAATCAATAAGCAGTTGTTATGAAGCGGTCATGTAAATTTGATAGTTCTAAGTCCTACAGTTTAGAATAGTCAAGTTTACATGAAAGTTACTTCTGGCAATTCAATGTAAATTATAATCAGATGAAAAAGATGTTGAATTTGAGAAATTATTCGGTAAAGCTTAGATTATTTCTGGGGTTTTCGGTTTTGTTGACAGGTGTGGTTTTGACTGGTTTAGTAGGTAAATATGGTCATACGAAAATGGATGAAATAGTCAAAGTTTCAAATTATCTTGAAAAAGCTGAAATAGAGCTTTTAAATGCTCGTTTACAGGTTTTGTACTATGTAACATCTAAAGGAGAGGAGAATGAAGCTTTTGTGGGTAAACACTTGAATCATTCAATTGAATATGTGGACTCTTCCCAGATTAATGAAGATTTTCATCATGATTTGTATAGTGGTTTAATTTCCTCGATAAAAAACTATAGGGCTGATTTCAAATCTTATGTTACTCTTGAAAAAAATAAGCAACAGAGTATAAAAAAGTGGGCCTTAACCGGAAAAGAGATAGAGCAAATGCTTGAAAGTGTTAGTAATTATAAACTACTTGAAGGGCATCATAATCTAACGTTAAAAACTTCAGAATTCATTGAGCAATGCAATAATACACGCTCTGGTGTAAATAAAGAATTGGAAACTAGCATACAAGATTTGTTGGTTCTATGCTTAGATAAATTATCTAAAATTAATATTTCAACAAATAGTATCAATATGGGTATTATAGAAAAACTTACAGCGAAATATCTGGATTACCAAAGTGATTTTAATAAATATGTAAAAGATATCAATGGTCAATATGTACAATTATCTAAAATGCAGTATTCCGGAGAGAAAGTAGAAATGATCATCTCTCAATTAGTTGATGATGTATCCATTTTAGAAATGCAAGTCATTCGTAAAGCCAAGAATTATAGTCTAATCATTTTATTTGTTGTGGTATTATTAACACTATTTATTAGTAGAACAATTATTCGAAGTATTACTATTCCATTAAATACAGGAGTAGATTTGTTAGAGTCTATTGCCAAAGGGGAATTAAATCATAAAGTCGAAATTGAAGGTAATGATGAAGTAACCAGGTTAATGAAATCAATGGCAATAATGAATCATAAGCTTAAGGAAGTTGTTAGTGAAGTTAAAGGAGGTGCGGAGCAGTTGTCAGTTGCAAGTACCCAGTTAAACCAAAATTCACAGAATCTGTCTCAGAGCGCATCGGAACAAGCTGCTTCATTGGAAGAAATATCAACAACAGTGGAACAGATGGTTTCTAACATAAATCAAAATAATATTAATGCAATGTCTGGGGTAACTCAGTCAGATGCGGCATTGGAAACTATTTTTACTGTAAGTAAAGAGTCTAATAATGCTTTGGATGCCAATAAGCTAATTGTTCAGAAGATAAATGTAATAGGTGAAATTGCAAACCAAACAAATATTTTAGCTTTAAACGCAGCAGTGGAGGCTGCCAGAGCAGGAGAGCATGGACGAGGATTTGCTGTTGTTGCAAGTGAAGTACGTCAGTTAGCAGAAAGAAGTAAAACTGCAGCTATTGAAATTATAAAATTAGCACAGAATAGTAATTCATTATCTCAAAGATCAAATGAAAGCTTGAATCAATTAATTACAATTATTAATAGTTCAAATCATTTTATGAAAGAAATTGCGGCTGCCAGTAATGAACAATTAGAAGGAGCTACCGCTATTAATACGGCAATTCAACAACTTAATGAAACTACTCAAGAGAATGCAGCAGGAAGTGAAGAACTTGCTGGAAATGCTGAAGAACTAAGTATGCAATCAGTTCAACTAAATTCAATCTTAGGATATTTTAAATTTAATCAGAAGCAAAAAGAAATAAAGAATAAGGCCATAAAATTAAATGATGGGGCGAAAATAAAAATTGCCAAGCAAGCTCAAAAACTAAGACCAGAAATGATAGCTTCATAGATATCGTTTTTATTTTATTTGATTAGGGGTTCTTTAAAGGAATATAAGTTAAAATTTACTCCTTTTTTTATTCAAAATTTGTAACTAAAAAAAGACAATTCCGTATAAACATATATCCCTACGCTAATAATTTGTTTTTCTTGTTGTTAGTAATCTCTGAATACGGCTTTAGCCGGTAACTAGATTAAGTTAAATGTAAATGTTGAGGCTATGAAAAAGGTATTGTTATTAACCGATTTTTCAAATACAGCCCGAAATGCCGCTCTTTATGCATTGAAAATGTTTGCTGATGAAAATGTTCATTTTTCACTTTTGAATGCATACGATTTAGAGTTTAGTGGTAGTCCTTACGTAATGCAGGTTAAGGAGGAAATGGCATATGAGAGTGAAAAAGGATTAAAACAAGAAATGTCTGTCCTAAAGCGTGTCTTTCCTGAGGCTGTTATTGACGCTATTTCCAGTTTTGGATCTCTGATTGATGTTGTTCGTGATAAAATAAAAGAAGATCATCCAGAATTAGTTGTTTTAGGTTGTCGGGGTGAATCTGCACTGGAGAATTTTTTATTAGGATCTAATGCCTATGAAGTAATTAAAAACATTAAGGCACCCATTTTGGTCGTTCCAAAATCTACTCAATTTAGAAAACCAGATAAGATTGTATTTGCTACGGATTTACAGGATGTTAAAAAAGATTCTGTGATGAGTCCTGTTCGCGATATTGTGGATAGGTATAGATCAGCTTTGATGTTTGTTAATGTGCTTGATGATGAGTATGTAAATAGGTTAGATGCAGAAAATAAAATAGAAGCTCATTTCCCTAATGTAAATTTGAGTTTTAATTTTATTGAAGGAGATGATGTTGCCAAGAGTATCAATAAATTTATGAATGAAAATGATGCAGAAATGATTGCTCTTGTAAGGCATGATGTTAGTTTCTTTGAAAGAATTTTCCACCCAAGTATTACCAAACAGATGGTTTTGCATCCTGAACATCCCATGTTGATATTACATGATGAAATGGAATAAGTTTTAGAATTGCTAAAAATACAAAAGCCAGCTAAGAGAAATCATAGCTGGCTTTTGTATTTATAAATATTGTATCAACCCGAGTCCGAAATAAAATTTTAATCGAACTCTGGTTATTAAATTAAAAAGCAAATAATGGGAATTTACTCATCATTTCGTTTACTTTAGTTTTTACCTGGTTCAATGTAGTTTCACTTTCTACATCAGATAAAACCTGATCAATTAAGTCAACAATAGGAGCCATGTGCTCTTCTTTTAAACCTCTGGTAGAAAGAGCTGCAGTACCAACTCTGATACCTGAAGTCTGGAATGGGCTTCTGCTATCAAATGGCACCATGTTTTTATTAATGGTAATATCAGCTTTAACTAAAGTATTTTCAGCAACCTTACCTGTTAATTCAGGGAATTTAGTTCTAAGGTCAATAAGCATTGAGTGGTTATCTGTTCCTCCAGAAATAACTTTATAACCTTTAGCAATAAATGCTTCGGCCATAGTTTTAGCATTTTTCTGAACTTGAGTTTGATATTCAACATACTCAGGTTGTAATGCTTCAAGGAATGATACAGCTTTTGCAGCAATTACGTGCTCAAGTGGTCCTCCTTGTACTCCCGGGAAAACTGCTGAATTTAATAGAGAAGACATTTTTCTGATAACTCCTTTTGGTGTTTTCTTTCCCCATGGATTATCAAAGTCCTTGCCCATTAAAATAATACCTCCACGAGGTCCTCTTAAAGTTTTATGAGTTGTAGAGGTAACAATATGAGCGTGTTTTACTGGGTTTTCTAATAAACCTGCAGCAATTAAACCAGCAGGGTGAGCCATATCAATCATTAAAATGGCACCAATCTCATCAGCTAATCTTCTCATTCTTGCATAATCCCACTCTCTTGAATAAGCTGAAGCTCCACCAATGATTAATTTTGGTTTGTGCTCACGAGCTTGGGCTTCCATCATATCATAGTCAACAAGACCAGTATCTTCTTTTACGCCATAAGCGATTGGTTCATATAATAAACCAGAACTGTTTACAGGAGAACCATGAGATAAGTGACCGCCATGAGATAAATCTAATCCTAAAAATTTATCACCAGGATTTAAAACGGTCATTAATACTGCCATGTTTGCTTGTGCTCCACTATGAGGCTGAACATTTGCGTATTCAGCATCATAAATTTTGCAAAGACGCTCAATGGCTAATGATTCACTTTGGTCAACAACTTCACATCCACCATAATATCTCGCACCCGGATATCCTTCCGCATATTTGTTAGTCATGTAAGAACCCATAGCTTCCATTACTTGTTCGCTAACAAAGTTTTCTGAAGCAATTAATTCAATACCATTTAACTGGCGTTGATGTTCTTTTTCGATAAGTTCAAATATTTTATCGTCGCGTTTCATAAAATAGATTATTAAAGGATGAGAGTCAATCAACTAATTTGTTTTCATCCTGTATGTATAACAATTTAGATAAATATCTTGTAAATAGAGTGCAAATTTAAGATATACACTTTGTTTCAAAAAATTATTCGTCTGAAAAGTGAATAAGAACTCGTCTGTAAACAGAGAAAATTTTTGATTTGGAAACAAAACCCATGTACTTATCATTTTCAATGACGGGAAGATTCCATGCGCCAGTTTCCTCAAACTTTTTCATTACCGAATCCATGCTTTCATTAATTTCAATAAAAGCCGGAGGTACTTGCATTAAATCTTCAACAACTGTATCGTTATATCTTTCATGATTAAACATGATTTCTCTAATATCATCTAATATAACTATTCCTTTAAGCTGCCCTTTAGATCCAATAACAGGAAATAAATTACGTTTTGCTTTTGCAATTGTTTTTACTAAAGTTCCAAGTGTATCAGTTGACTTTACCGGTAAAAAGTCAGTTTCTAATACTTTATTTAATCGCATTAAGGTTAGAACAGCTTTATCTTTGTGGTGTGTCAATAATTCACCTTTTCGAGCTAATTGTTTCGTGTAAATGGAGTGTGGCTCAAAATACATAATTGTTAAATATGATATTGTTGAGGTCATCATTAAAGGAACAAAGAGTTCGTAACCGTGAGTAATTTCTGCAATTAAGAAAATAGCAGTAAGGGGCGCATGAAGTACTCCGGCCATTATAGCCGCCATACCAACTAACGTAAAATGAGATTCTGGAAGTAAATATAAGCCAGAAGCATTAATTAATCGGGCAAAGAAATATCCCATTACACCACCAGTAAATAAAGATGGAGCAAATATACCTCCAACACCACCGCTACCTGTTGTTGCTGCAGAAGCAAGAACTTTAAAAAATACCAAAAGCGCAAGTAAAACAAGCAGTACCCACTCGTATCCTCTTAACTGATAAAATATACTATTGTCAAATACAATATCTTTTTTTCCATTTAAAAAGGCTATAATGGTGTTATAACCTTCACCATATAATTGAGGGAAAATAAAAATTAATATACTTAAAACAACTCCTCCTGCCAATAGCCTGAAATATGGATTGTTAATTTGTCGAAATTTATTTTCAGTCCACATCAATGTTCTGGTAAAATACAATGAAATAAATCCACCCAGAATTCCCAATACTATATAAAAAGGAATGTTATTTAGTACAAACTGATTTTCAAGTTCCCATGAAAATTCGGCAGCCTCACCTAAAAAAAGGTATGCAACTGTAGCAGCACTAAATGCAGAAATAAGCAAGGGAACCAGAGAGGCCATGCTTAAGCCCAGCATAAGAACTTCCAGCGTAAAAACCAGTCCGGCCATAGGGGCCTTAAAAATACCAGAAACAGCACCTGCAGCACCACATCCTATCAGTAACGAAATAGTTTTATAGTTTTGATGAAATAATCTTCCCAGAGTTGAACCAATAGACGCGCCTGTTAAAACAATGGGGGCCTCAGCTCCAACCGAACCTCCAAAACCAATGGTAAAAGTACTAGCTATGATCGAAGAGTAGTTATTGTGGCTCTTTAATTTACCACTTCCTTTACTTAGTGAATATAATATTTTAGAGATACCGTGTCCCAGGCTATCTTTAATTATTTTCCTGGAGAAAAAAACGGTAATTAAAATACCTACAACAGGATAAGCTAAATATAAAAAGTTTATGTTTTCAATGTGAAATTGACCAGTTAAAAGGTGATGCGTAAAATGTATTGTATTTTTTAACAATACTGCGGCTAAACCACTTAATAGTCCGGTAATTAAACTTAGTATTAGTATAAAATTCTTTTGGCTGATATGTTTTACCCTCCATATCAAAAATCGTCTGAAATAAATTGATGCATTCTCCATAGCGATACAAAAGTATATGAATTCATTGAGATGAACTGTTAAATTAAGTCAAAAAAGAAAATCGTTATTTCAAAATTAAGAATATGGTTATTTAGAACTTAAATATCTCCATTAGTGTATTTAGTTGGTAATAGTTATTGTTTATTTATGTTAAAAATAAAAATAAATAAATGGCTAAAGTGCTTGATATACAGGTTTATGTGTAATTTTGGTTGTTCAGATTAATATGTGGATGGTTAAAACGAACTAAATTTAGTTTACCTTTGCGGTCGATTTTTACAAAGGTATAAATCATTCATATTAAAATGATTGTTCAGCGAACTTCTCTTTTTCAGCGATTAAGAAATGATATTTGATAAAGCGGGGAGGGCTGAAAAAAAGGTAGTTTATGATAACATTTGAAGAAACCGGCTTGTCTCCGGAAGTTCTAAAGGCGATTAATGAATTAGGGTATGTAAACCCAACTCCCATTCAGGAAAAAACAATTCCAGAATTAAAAGATGGTACTAACGATGTTGTGGCTTTAGCACAAACAGGAACAGGTAAAACTGCAGCTTTTAGTTTACCTATTATTGAACGTGTTGATTGTAACAACAAAAATGTTCAGGTACTTGTATTATGTCCAACTCGTGAGTTGGCACTACAAATTACAAAAGATATCATTGCATATTCTAAGTACATTTCTAATTTGTATATCACACCTGTATATGGTGGTGCAGATATTAGCAAACAAATCAGAGAGCTTAAAAAAGGAAGTCAGATTGTGGTGGGTACTCCGGGAAGAGTAAATGATTTATGTAAAAGAGGAGTGCTTAAGTTAGAGAAACTTAATTATCTGGTTCTTGATGAGGCTGATGAGATGTTAAATATGGGATTTAAGGAAGAATTAGATTCTATTATTTCAAACACTCCAGATACTCGCCAGTCATTACTGTTTTCTGCAACAATGCCTAAAGAAATTGAAAGCATGGCAAATAGGTATTTGTCTAATCCAGTTCAATTAAAAGTAGGAAAACAGAATGCAGGGGCAACAACAGTAGACCATATTTTTTATATGGTTCATGCGAAAGATAGATATTTAGCGCTAAAGCGTATTGCAGATATTAATCCAGACATTTATGGTATTGTTTTTTGTCGTACGCGTCATGAAACGAAAGAGGTTGCTGAAAAGTTAATGGGTGATGGTTACAATGCTGATGCTTTGCATGGAGATTTGTCTCAGGCACAAAGAGATCAGGTAATGCATCGCTTCAGAAGCAGACATTTACAAATACTTGTAGCTACTGATGTTGCAGCCAGGGGTATTGATGTAAATGATTTGTCGCATGTGATTAACTATAATTTACCTGATGACATTGAGGCATATACGCATAGAAGTGGACGAACAGGACGTGCAGGAAAGACAGGAACAAGTATTGCTATTGTTCATACTAAAGAGTCAAGTAAAATTCGTGAAATAGAAAGAATTTCAGGAATTAAATTTAGAAGGGAAATGGTTCCTTCTGGATCAGAAATTTGTACACGTCAATTATTCCACCTAGTGGATAGAGTTGAAAATGTAGAAATTAATCATGAACAAATTGATTCTTTTTTACCTCAAATTATCGAAAAGCTTTCTGGATTTGACAGGGAAGATTTAATTAAGAGATTTGTTTCTGTTGAATTTAATAGATTTATCGCCTACTACGAAGGATCAAAAGACTTAAATGTTTATAAAAAAGACATTGTAAAAGATCGTTCCGGAAGAAGAGGAAATGAAAAATTTGGAAGGTTATATATTAATGTAGGTAAAGCTCATGGATTAACAGCTCAACGCTTGATGGGTATTGTTAATGAAAATACAGATAGAAAGAAAGTGAGTTTTGGTAAGATTGAAATATTAAGAAATTTTTCATTCTTTGAAGTAGATGAAGGTGGACAGAAGATGGTTATGTCAGCTTTAAAAGGAGTTAAATTTGAAAGCGAAAAACTACACGTAGAACCAGCAACAGCAAAGCCTCCTAAAAGAAATCAAAGAAAAAAGTTTGATAATAATAATAATAGTAGATCAGATAATCGAAGAAGACGATAGTAAAAAATATTCTATATAAGTCAATCTGTTTTGGGTTGACTTATGGGTAAAAAAAAAGGGTTTCAATTATTGAAACCTTTTTTTGTTCTCATAGTTTTAACTAAAAGAGTCTGTCCGGTTTGAAGAGACAGCTCTTTTAATGATAGTAGTATAGAATGATAAGTTAGGGAGGTACTTCTTAAATATTTTTTCGTAATTAAACTTCAGTCCAACTTACTTTATTTTTTATTCTTGATATTTGCATTTCGCTTACACAAAATAGTTGTGCAATAATTTTTTGTTTTCTTCCGTTAGCCAACATGTTTTTAATAGCACTAACGTCTGATTCGCGAAGTTTTGAATTTGTTACAATTCTACCTCTTTTTTTTCTTCCCTTTATTAGTTTTGGTTTTGATCTGTCAAAACTAATTTGTCTTGTACACCATTCAAGATTGCTTACATGATTATTCAATTTGTTCCAATCTTTATGTATAACAACATCAAAAGAATCATTTTCTTTTGGAAGAAACATCTCTGCAACTAGTTTGTGAATTAATAAAGTTTTTTTTTCTCCTTCGATTTTTAAATTGACGCTGTTATATCCTTTTATATTGCCAAGTTTAATAATCTTTCCTTGCGGATGGCACTTGTAACAAAAACTTTTTATTCTGCCATAGTTGCTTACTGTATATTTGAAATCAGTATAGGGAATCTCTTTCCATTCTTCATCAAATATTTGTCTCAAATTAGTTGGGTTAAGGTTTTCTTTTATTTCCATTTTCAGAGTAAATATTAAATACTTCTTGTCCGATAAATGAACTTTTGTTATGGTTAAAATTTGTATGACAAAAATAGCTTTAAATCTTGAAACTACCAAATACACAGGGATTTGTATGGGTGTTGGAGGTGTTCGGTTTTAGTGTGTTTATTTGATTTTTTAAATGAGCTGTGATTTTTTATGTATGAATAACCCTGTTTTATAAATAAAGAAAAAATGAATTTTTTTTGAAAAAAAATTGAATATTCAATTTTATATAAATGGTTTTTGAGTAGAGGAAATAACTTTATTTTCTATGTATATATCTAAGTATTTTATATTCTAAAAATATAGCTAAGTTAAAAGCTGGACAATAAAATCTATAATGAAATAATGCAAATGGTGCTATTTTTTGTACTAAGGCATTTCCATTTGAGGAAAGCATTGCTGCGGTAAACCACCAATTGTTTATTATCTCAGGTGAGATGTTTACATCTTTTATTGTATGAGGTATATGGTTTAGTTTAAACAATGCGTTTATTAATAGTATGTATTCAAAGGATGAAGTTGTTAATTTTATTTTCTGATTTATGTCAATAATGAGTTTTTGTTTGCAATGAGTTAAATAATCAGTAGATGAAATGAGTCGTGCAATATGATACAGGATAATGCAAGTGTTTGGGTATTCTGGCGCAGATTTAAATGCAGACTTAAAATATAAAGAATTTAAAATAGTTGCTTCAATAAGTTTTAAGCTATCTAAATCAAAATTATTCAACTTAAAGTCATACTTGTTAATCCACAAAAACAGATTGCTTAAAACACATACGTCAAATTCTATAGGCATATTTTCTCCAAACCATGTAGAGTAGGCTTTGTAAGACCTAAATTCTTTGTGTCCATTTAATATACGATGCTTTACTAAATTTGCATGTTTAGCTAAAGCTATTTTGGTTTTATAAGCTTCTGTATAGCTTGGTTGCAGACAAAGTTGAACCATTGATGTGGTATCAATATCATCAGGTAAAACAAATTTGTCGTATTTAGAATACAAGCAACCATTAGGAAAATGTTTTCCAGGTTCTTTTTTCCAAAAATTATAAGAGTTTCTGACAGGTTGATTGTTGTAATGTGGAAAATTGGGGATTAAATCATTAATTATTAGAGTTGCAATTCTTTTTTCTTCATATGTAAAATTTGACATTAGGGAGTTAATAACATAGATAATGGAAGCGGAAAAGAAAATATTATCATCAGGAATGTTCTTATTTAAGAGAGGATTTCTTCTGTAGGATGGAAATATTCCTTTCGCGAAAAAACGTTTGTCACTATTAATCTGTATCTCTCTAATCTTGTGTAAAATTTCTGTTCTGGTCATTATTAATAGTGCGATGAAAATCTTTTTAATTGGTTTCTGTATGCTGTGAATGCGTTAGCTCTGGATATAAATCCATGATATTTACCTTTGTTTATAACTGCGATATTAAATCTTCCTGATTTTCTAAAAATTTCAACAAGATCTTCCATGCTGTCATCAGGGCTAATAAAATATTCGGGCATATACATAATGTCTTTTACTTTTATTTTGTCATATTTTTCTGGTTGAAACATTATTACTCTAATGTCATCCATTTTTACCATTCCCTGAAGAATCCCGTCTTTATCTACTACGGGGAAAAGGTTTCGGTGAGCTTTTGATATTACTTTTACTAAATCACCAAGTGTTGCTTCAGGTGAAATAATTGCAAAATCTGTTTCAATCAATTTATTTACATCCATCAACGTCATGATGTTTTGATCTTTATCATGAGTTAACAGTTCTTTACGTTGTGCCAATTGATGTGTGTACACAGAATGTTTTTCAAACGTTTTGGCTACAACAAAACTGATTGTAGCAGTAATCATAAGTGGTAAAAACATGGTATAACCACCTGATAAATCCGCAATTAAAAACAATCCGGTTAAAGGTGCATGTAATACTCCGGCAATTAAACCTGCCATTCCTATTAGGGCAAAGTTTTTAACCGGTAGATCTATCCACCCTATTTTATTAATTATAGTGGCAAATAAAACTCCAGTATTAGCTCCCATGAAAAGAGTAGGTGCAAATATTCCCCCTACACCACCGCTCCCAAATGTTACTGAGGTTGCAATTACTTTAACTCCAATAGTAAGGGTCATTATAATTAAGAAATTAACAAACGATTCATTTAAATGACTAAAAATTCCAACATCATGCAAATAATATAATTCACCATTTAGTGCTCCGTTTATTACTTCATAGCCTTCTCCAAATAAGTGAGGGAAAAATATCATCAATATACCGAGCGTGAAAGCTCCAATGCCAAGTCTGGTCCATCCATTATTAATCTTTTCAAATAAATGTTCTATGTATTTATACATGCGAGTAAAGTATGTAGCTATTAAGCCACAAGCAAACCCTAATAATACATAAAAAGTAAGTTCTTTTAATGTATAAGTATGTTCAACTGCAAATGGATAAACAACTTCCTGACCTAAAAATAGATAGGATACAACAACGGCAGAGGCCGAAGATAGTAATAAAGGAACCAGAGAAGTTAAAGTTAAATCGAGCATAATAACTTCAAGCGCAAATACAATTGCTGCAATTGGCGCTTTAAAAATGGCAGACATAGCTCCGGCGCATGCACAACCTAATAGCAATGTAATTTGTCTGTAATTTAAATGAAGCAATTTGCCGAGGTTTGCGCCGATGGCTGCACCTGTTGAAACAGTTGGGCCTTCCAGTCCTACAGACCCTCCAAAACCAACAGTAAAAGAACTTGCAATTACAGAAGAAACCATATTGTGGCGATTCATCTTACCCTGGTTTTTTGAAATGGCATATAAAACATTAGGAATACCATGTCGAACCGGTCTTCGGACTATATATTTTATAAATAATACGGTTAATAATACACCAACTCCTGGAGCAATTAGATAGAGCCATTCAAAACCGCTGAGAGCTATGGTATCGTGAACAATATGATGTATGTAGCCTACTGATTTTTTGATGATAACAGCAGCCGTTCCAGCAGCTATTCCTATTATAATGCTTAGGATAATCAAGAACTGTCTGTTACTCACATGTCTTAATCTCCAAATCAATAATTTTTTTAGTAGCTTTTCTCCAGACATTCTTTATCAATTCAGATTAATGATTTATTCTTTAAAAGAATAATTGGCATAGGGTTTAACCAGTTTCAATTTAGGAAATATTTGTTGTGAAATGCAACGTAAAAAGTATAATTGTTGATTCTTTTTTTGTGAGTATAGTTTTTGATTTGTGGTTTTATAGTAGTAATGAGTTGTATATGAGGCTGTAATAAAAAGTCCCCTTTTAAATATAAAAGAGGACTAGGGTTGCGTGATTAAAACCGGATAATCCTTTATGGCATAGGAATACCTAATTCTTTTTCAATTAAAATGAATAGCTCTTTGTGAGTTTTGTTTTGTATTGTTCCCAATGCGCAATTGCGTTTCAAAAAGCGTTTCACATTTTCGTCTTTACCATATAAATGAGCAAAGTAATTAATTTTGTGTGTTTCGTTGGATTTAAAAACCTGATTGTCGTAAAGTTTGTTACGTGCCATAAATAAAAAATTTAGGTTAATTGATTTATTAAGGGATTTGTTAACTTTTATCCTGCGTTTTTATGTGTTGAATATGAGCTAGTGTTTTGTCTTCTAACCCAGCGTATTGCATCTTTTAAGCAAGCAAAATGTTCGCACTGTATCTTTGAATCCGAGATAAGTTTTTTGAATACAGAGCATAATAATGATTCTCGGTGTTTACAAACTGTTACTGCCAAATTTACTTTGTCGTAATGATCAGTTGCATTTTTAATGCCATGTAATACTCGTGTAATGTTTGAATAATCTACATTTTTAATTCCATTGGGCGCAATAAATACAAGGTTCAAAATTCTAGATATTGATTTATTGGTTTTAATGAAATTGCAGAATTCATAAAACTCTTCTTTGGATGTTGTTTGCTCAAAAAATATTTCAAATAAATCTTTAGAGAGATTTTTTTTAATAGAAATCATGTGTTGATAATTTAGGTTTAAGTATTGAGAATACTGAAATTAACAAAAAAATATGAGATATTTCATAAAGTCTTCAAATAATTATTCCTTTTGATAAAATTGAATTATTTGTTTGTATAGTTTTTTCTCGCCTTAGGAGCTTGTTTTTGGATTCTTAGTTAAACAAAAGAAGGAAGTAATCCTTTTGTTTTTATTAAAAGTAATGGATTGGCATAAATCTATTCTTATTAGCGTATTAATAAAACATTTATAATTTGATATCTTTGCAAGCTGATTAAAATAAAAAGAGCATGGAAAATAAAATAACTTCATTATTTGGAATTAAGTACCCAATAATTCAGGGAGGAATGGTTTGGTGTAGTGGGTGGAAATTGGCCTCTGCAGTAAGCAATAATGGGGGGCTTGGACTTTTAGGTGCAGGCTCAATGTATCCAGATGTTTTAAGGGAACATATCTCTAAAATGAATGAAGCTACAGATAAGCCTTGGGGTGTTAATGTGCCATTGTTATATCCTAATATTGATGAACTTATTGATATTATTATTGAAGCGGGTGTGAAAATTGTATTTACAAGTGCAGGTAATCCTGCTAAGTACACGAGCAAGTTAAAAGAAAATGGAATTACCGTTGTACATGTAATAGCTAATAGCCGCTTTGCGAAAAAATGTGAGGATAGTGGAGTGGATGCTATTGTAGCAGAGGGTTTTGAAGCCGGAGGGCATAATAGTAGAGAGGAAACCACAACAATGGTTCTAATTCCACAAATCAAAAAAGTAACGTCATTACCAATTATTGCAGCCGGAGGTATTGGCTCTGGAAGTGCAATGCTTGCAGCTATGGCCTTAGGTGCGGATGGTGTACAGGTTGGGTCAAGATTTGCCGCAAGTAAAGAATCTTCTGCACATCCTGATTTTCTTCAAAAGGTAATTGAAGCAGGTGAGGGAGGAACTACTTTAACCCTAAAACAATTGGCTCCTGTAAGGTTAATTCATAATACGTTCTCAGATCGAGTAGCAGAAGCTCAAAAAAGAGGCGCATCAGTTGAAGAATTAAAAGAAATGTTGGGTAAAGGTCGTGCAAAAATGGGAATGTTTTTGGGAGATCTTGATGAAGGAGAGTTGGAGATTGGTCAGGTTTCATCAATGATTACAGAAGTAAAATCTGTAAAAGAAATTATTGAAGAAATGATTGAGGAGTATTCAAGTATAAAAGAAAATATTTCAGGAAATAGTGCATATCAGTTTTAGAGAATGATAGAAATAAAAAAGTATAAGCTGGATAATGGTTTGAGGTTGATTGTTCATCAGGATAAAACAACCCCATTAGCAGCAATTAATGTATTGTATGATGTTGGAGCAAAAGATGAAGATGAATCCAAAACCGGATTTGCACATCTGTTTGAACATTTAATGTTTGGAGGAAGTAAAAATATCCCATTATATGATGCTCCCTTACAAAAAGTTGGTGGAGATAATAATGCATGGACAAGCAATGACTTGACTAATTATTATATTACATTACCTGCAGCAAACCTAGAAACCGGTTTGTGGTTAGAATCTGACAGGATGTTGGAGTTGGATTTTTCACAAGATTCATTGGATGTTCAAAAAAAAGTTGTCGTTGAGGAATACAAGCAAAGATATTTAAATCAACCTTATGGAGATGTCCCTCTTTTGTTAAGACCTTTGGCCTATAAAGTGCATCCATATAAATGGCCTACCATTGGTGCGGATATTAAGCATATCGAAGATGCAAATCTTGAGGATGTTAAAAACTTTTTTTATTCGCATTATGCTCCCAATAATGCCATAATAAGTATTACCGGTAATGTTGATCCGGATGAGACTTATGAATTGGTAAAAAAATGGTTTGAAGATATACCCTATCGTAATATTACTAAAAGGCAACTGCCAGAAGAGCCGAAACAAGAACAAATGCGAGAACTGACAGTTGAAAGAGATGTTCCGTCAGATATGTTTCAGATGGTTTTTCATATGTGTGGAAGAAAAGATGATGATTATTATGCAATGGATTTATTATCAGATGTTCTTTCAAATGGCTCAAGTTCCAGATTATATCAAAGGTTAGTAAAACAGAAAAAATGTTTTACTGATGTTCATGCTTATATTTCAGGAGATATAGAAAATGGGTTATTTACTTTTGCAGGTAATGTTTCTGATGATGTTTCTATATATGAAGCAGAAAAGGCCATTTGGCAAGAAATTGAAGAAATTAAAGCTAACATAGTGGATAGCTATGAACTACAGAAAGTTAAAAATAAGGTAGAATCAACTCTTACATTTTCAGAAATTAACTTTTTAAATAAAGCCATGAATTTAGCTCAGTTTGAATTGCTGGGAGATGCAGAAGATATTAATGAAGAGGTAGACAGGTATCAAAAAGTTACTGCGCAGGAGATTAATATATGTGCAAATAAAATATTAGACGAACGAAATTGTTCTAAATTATACTATCTGTCAATTGCTAAAAAGGGGAAAATATGTTAATGAGAAATGCAGCGCCATCATTTGTTTTACCGATGGGATTGAATATATTAGGTAGTGATAATTTTAAATTAAATAATGAAATCCCCGTTGATATAATCAACGGAGGAACTCAGGATGTTGTAAAAATAGATTTTATTTTTCCTGCAGGGTCCGTGCAGGCATCTAAACCATTGGTAGCATCGTTTACCAATTACTTGATGCAAGAGGGAACTCAAAATTATTCATCTTCTGAAATTGCTGAGAAAATTGATTATTATGGAGCTTTCCTGGGACAAGCAACTAATTATCATCATTCTCAAATTACCTTATATGCCTTAACAAAATACCTTCCTGATTTATTGCCAGTTGTTGAAGATATTATTAAGCGTCCGACTTATAGTGAACATGAGTTTGAAGTTTATTGGGCAAAGAAAAAGCAGGATTTTATGGTAGATTCTGAAAAGGTAAAAATTCTTTCATATAGGAAATCTCAGGAAATTCTGTTTGGAGAAAATCATCCATATGGAAGAGTGGCTAAGTTACATCACTATCATGAAATTTGTACTGATGATCTAAAGGCCTTTCATAAAGCGCAATATGCTTCCAATTTATGTAAGATAATTGTCGCAGGTAAGCCTGGGCAAGATTTTATTTCTTTGTTAAATAAATATTTTGGTGGCAGTGATTGGGCCAATAATACTGAAATTAAAGACAATATTCCAGATTTTGAAATACCAGATGGAGCTGAGCATATCATAACAAAAGAGAATGCCATGCAGAGTGCAATTCGCATTGTGCGAAACTCGGTTACAAAGTCACACCCTGATTATCTACCATTAATGGTTCTTAATACCTTGTTTGGTGGATATTTTGGATCAAGATTGATGACTAATTTGCGCGAAGAAAAAGGATTGACTTATGGAATTTCATCTTATATTACTTCATTTGTTAAAGCAGGAGTAATAGGTGTTGCTACTGAAGTTTTAGCAGAAAAAAGAGATTTGGCAGTAGAGGAAGTTTTTAATGAGATGGATAAACTATGCACAGAAAAGGTTCCTGACGATGAACTAACCAGAGTTAAGAACTATATGTTAGGTGATTTAATGAGAAATTTAGACGGACCTTTTGCCGTTTCTGAAGCTTATAGAGGTTTATTGGGATTTGATCTGGAAATTGACTTTTTTAAACGCTTGGAAGAAACAATAGCTAATATTACGCCAGAAGAAATAATGCATTTAGCAAATAAGTATCTTGTTAAAAAGGATTTTCATGTTGTAATTGCAGGGAAATAGCATTTTTTTAGTATAATTGCTAGTTATAATAATGCTTAATTGTAAGCAGTAAAATTGTCTGTTTTTTTAATTAATGAGTGAAGTTTTGTCCGAAATACAGGAGAATGATATCATCAAAAAAGAGTATGAAGCTTTAATTAACCTAAGTCCACAGTGTCAAACTGAAAAGGGACGAAAGTTAGTAAATAAGGCTTTTGATCTGGCGCGTGAGGCCCATAAAGGCGTACGTCGTAAGTCTGGTGAACCATATATTTTACATCCTTTAGCAGTAGCAAGAATTGTTACAGAAGAGATTGGTTTGGGTAGTACAGGAGCTGCTGCAGCATTGCTTCATGACGTAATTGAAGATACAGACTATACTTATGAAGATTTAGAAGCTATATTTGGTACAAAGGTGGCTTCTATTGTTGATGGACTTACAAAATTATCTGGTGTTTTTGATAAAAATCAATCTGCACAGGCGGAGAATTTTCGTAAGTTATTATTAACAATGGTCGAAGATGTTCGGGTTATTATAATAAAGCTTGCAGACAGATTGCATAATATGCGTACTTTAGGTTCTATGCCTGAGCATAAGCGCCTAAAAATAGCAGGAGAAACGTTGTTTATGTATGCTCCAATTGCTCATCGTTTAGGTTTGTATGCTTTAAAAACCGAGCTTGAGGATTTAAGTTTAAAATATGAACATCCTAATGTTTATCAGGATATTGTAAGTCAAGTTGAGCACAAAGAGTTTAAAGATAAAGATGTGCTCAATCAATTTATAGCTCCAATCAAAGGGATTTTAGATAAGGCTGGAATTGAATATGATATCAAATCACGACCAAAATCAGTTTATTCTATCTGGAATAAAATGCAGAAAAAGAATATTCCTGTTGATGAAATTTATGATGTTTTAGCTATTAGAATTGTCTTTAAACAAAATACGTTAACGCCTGAAAAAGCGCAATGTTGGAATGTTTATTCTCTTATTACTGATATTTATAAACCTAAACCCGATCGATTAAGAGATTGGGTTAGCACACCTAAGGCCAATGGTTACGAGGCTTTACATGCCACCGTAATGGGACCAAATGGTAAGTGGGTTGAGATTCAGATTAGAAGTGAGAGGATGGATGAGATTGCAGAACGTGGACTTGCAGCTCATTATAAATATAAAGGAGGTCAGGACAAAGAGTCTGAATTAGAAAATTGGTTGGGACGCATTAAGGATATGCTTGAAAATCCATCATCAGATTCTCTTGAGTTTTTGGATGATTTTAAGTTAAACCTCTTCGCTTCTGAAATAATGATTTTTACTCCGAAAGGAGAAGTGAAAATATTACCAAAGGGAGCCACAGCCTTGGATTTTGCATTTGAAATACATACCAAGCTTGGTTATAAGTGTATAGGTGCAAAAGTCAATTACAAATTAGTACCTGTTACATATCAATTAAAGAGTGGTGATCAGGTTGAAATTTTGACATCAGAGAAACAAACACCAAAATACGAGTGGCTCAAGACAGTTTCTACAGCAAAGGCAAAAAAAGCGCTTAAGGATGTCTTTAAAAAAGAACGAAAGGAAATTGTTGCAATAGGAGAGCGACTTGTTGAAGAGGCATTAAATAAGAAAAAGTTAACTACAAATAATAGAATTCTAAATAAACTTCTTCGATATCATAATATAGAGCGAAAAGAAGAGTTGTACCTAAAAATAGGAAGTGAAAAAATTTCTTTAGATAATCTGGATAAAATACTAAAAGAAAAAACTTCCAATAAATTTATCAAATACTGGTCTTTGTCATTTGGAAGTGGAAAGAAAGAAAAGCAAGCTCCACAAAAGATTGATAAAAAGAAACCTTTTGTTCTTTCTGATGATACAGATGCTAATAATTATATCATAGCAAGTTGCTGTAACCCTATCCCAGGAGATGATGTAGTAGGATATGTTGACGATGATGAGAAAGTTATTTTACATAGTCGGAAATGTCCTGTTGCAATCAAATTAATGTCTAGTCAGGGAAATAAAATCGTATCTGCCGATTGGACAACCCATAAATTACTTTCGTTTTTAGCTATTATTAATCTTACAGGTATTGATCAAATTGGTATTGTAAGTAAAATAACTAAGGTAATTTCTGATGATCAGAATGTAAATATGAGGTCAATTCATGTTGAAAGTCATGATGGAATCTTTGATGGGGTGATAAATCTTTATATTCATAACGTAGAGGATTTGAATAATTTGATTTATAATATCATGAAAATCAAAGGGGTTTACACAGTAACTCGCCAGGAAAGAATTCAGAAATAATATCTTGTTTTAATTTAGTCTAAACAATCGTTTCATTATTTAGGTAAAATATCTATCTTTAGCCAGCTATTTATAATTGGTTTATTTATGGATAAGGTGAAAACAAAAGAGGTGGTAAAACAAATTTTCACTGAGTTTCTGCAAAAGAATGGCCACCGGAAAACGCCTGAAAGGTTTGCAATACTAGAGGAAATATATACCAGAGATGGTCATTTTGACATCGAGTCGCTTTATATTTTTATGAAAAATAAAAACTATAGAGTGAGCAGAGCAACATTGTATAATACAATTGATTTGCTTTTAGAATGTAAATTGGTTATAAAGCATCAGTTTGGGAAAAATATTGCCCAATTTGAAAAGTCTTTTGAATCAAAACAGCATGATCATTTAATTTGTACACATTGTGGTAGTGTAATTGAATTTTGTGATCCTGGGATCCAAACGATACTTAATAATGCCAAAGAAACGATGGAATTTACAGTATCTCATCATTCTCTATACATATATGGAGTTTGTAAAAACTGTCAATAACCAATAATATCCTAATAAGTTTCAGCATTTTGTTGAATATTCTTCTCTTAAACCATTATATTTACAGGGAATTGGATAATTGTGTGAAAAATATATTAAAAACCATGACATTATCCCATTTTTAATAGTTATTTTTGCTGGTCGAAAATTTAGCCGACAGTATCTTACCAGATATTAAAAAGTTTAAAACAATATATAATGAAAGTTGATGTTCTTCTTGGTCTTCAATGGGGAGACGAGGGTAAAGGAAAAGTTGTGGACGTACTTACGCCCAAATATGATGTTATCACAAGATTTCAAGGAGGTCCTAATGCTGGCCATACTTTAGAGTTTAATAACATTAAGCATGTATTGCATAACATTCCTTCTGGCATTTTCCATACTACCAAAATGAATATTATTGGTAATGGAGTTGTTCTTGATCCAATAAGTTTTAAACAAGAAATTGATGAGCTTGAGGCAAAGGGCATGGATTTATCTCAAAATCTATTAATTTCCAAAAAAGCGCATTTAATTTTACCAACACACAGAATTTTAGATGCTGCATCTGAAGCTTCAAAAGGTAAGACAAAAATTGGTTCAACATTAAAAGGAATCGGTCCAACATATATGGATAAGACCGGTAGAAACGGACTAAGAGTTGGAGATGTTATCAATAATTTTGAAGCTAAATATAAAGAGCTAAAGAAAAAGCACGAACAGCTTCTTTCGATGTATGATTTTGAATACAATATTGAAGATTTTGAAAAGGGATTGAAAGAAGGAATTGAGTGTTTGAAAAAGTTCAAGCTAATAGATAGTGAACACCAAATTAATGAATATATCAAAAATGGACAAACTGTATTAGCTGAAGGTGCTCAGGGTACATTGCTTGATATTGATTTTGGTTCATATCCTTTTGTTACGTCATCAAATACTATATGTGCAGGAGCTTGTACAGGTATGGGGGTAGCTCCAAATAAAATTGGTGAAGTATACGGAATTTTTAAAGCTTATTGTACTCGTGTTGGTAGTGGTCCTTTCCCTACAGAATTAGAAGATGCTACAGGTGAAGAATTACGTAAGGCAGGTCATGAATTTGGTGCAACAACTGGTAGACCAAGAAGATGTGGGTGGTTAGATTTAGTAGCTTTAAAATACTCTGTTATGATTAATGGTGTTACGCAATTAATTATGACTAAAGGAGATGTTTTAAGTTCTTTTGAAACAATAAAAGTGGCTACATCATATGTTGTTGATGGTGTTGAAACTACAGAATTTCCATATGAACTACCAGAGAATCTTGAGGTAGGTTATACTGAACTTCCTGGTTGGAATGCAGATCTTACAGGTATGAAATCGGAAGATGAATTTCCTGAAGAATTGAAAAATTATATTGCTTATCTTGAAAAAGAATTAGAAGTGCCAATTACTATTGTTTCTGTTGGTCCAGATAGAGATCAAACTATTGTAAGAAAGTAATAATATTTACTACAAAAAATATATGAAACCTGATTAATTTATGTTAGTCAGGTTTTTTTATGCATTATATTTTAAGATTTTGTTTTTCATTTTGTTGATTTGAATTCAATTGTATATTTTGGTGAATTCTAAAAAAGAATCAATGCTAGAGATAAAAGAACCTACATTATTAATAAATACTGATATATGTAAAAGAAATATCAGAAGAATGAATAATCGTGTTAAACAGTGGGGAGGTCATTTTCGTCCTCATTTCAAAACTCATCAGTCAGAATTAATTGGTGAATGGTTTAAAAATGAAGGCATTGATTGTATTACGGTTTCTTCTTTTAAAATGGCTCAGTATTTTGCATCAAAAGGTTGGTCTGATATTACGGTGGCATTAACCGCAACAATTCTAAATGCTGATATAATTAATGAGTTGGCATCAAAAATTAACCTGAATATTCTGGTAGAAGATAGGGATACTATTCTTGCCCTGGAAGCAGGTTTGAATTATCCAGTAGGGGTTTTTATAAAAGCGGATACAGGATATCATAGGACAGGTATTGATATTAGTGATTTATCAGCTGTAAAACTTGTTCTTAATGAATTGCAAGCCACAAAGAATCTGATATTTATCGGTTTTTTGACGCATGCCGGAAATACTTATAAGTGTAAGAATCAGTCTGAAATAAAGGAAGTTACACAAAATAGTATAAATCAATTTTTATCACTTAAAGTTTTTTTTAAAGAAGATTTTCCACTGATGCAACTCTCCTGGGGAGATACTCCTAGTTGTTCTGTATATAATGATTTTTATGGTATTGACGAGTTTAGACCAGGAAATTTCGTGTTTTACGATTATATGCAATCTCAAATTGGAAGTTGTATACTAACTGATATTGCGGTTTGTATTGCTGCACCTGTTATAGCTTTACATCCCAGTCGAAAAGAAATTGTTGTACATGCAGGAGCTGTTCATTTGTCTAAGGATTATTTGACATTGGAGAATGGAATTAAATCGTATGGTAAAGCAATAATAATCAGAGATGGAAAATGGGATGTTAATAATGAGATTGGAGAAGTCACTTCTTTATCTCAAGAGCATGGTGTTATTACATTAACAAAGAATTACTATAGTGATTTAAACATTGGAGATATAATTGGTATTTTACCAGTTCATTCGTGTTTAACAGCAAATTTAATGAAAGAATTTTTAACTGAAGATGGTAACCTTATTTCTATGATGGAGTAGAAATAGGGATAGATCTATATTTAAACCTTATATAAATGACTAAATATATTATATTTTTTTTGAGTATTCTTTTAATCTTTTCAGGATGTGCAAGTAAACGATATTTAAAGAAAGGATTAGAATTGGAAAATTCAGGATTATATTCCGATGCAGCTAATCAATATTATTATTCCTTACAAAAAAATATAAATAATATAGATGCAAAAATTGGTTTGCAAAGAACTGGTCAACTAGTGTTAGATGATTATATTGAAAAATTTAAGAATCAATATCAGAACGGTACATCTAAAGATGCCGTTTATGCATTTGTAAAGGCAGAAAGCTATCATAATAAAATTAAAAAGGTTGGTTTAAACCTCATTTTTCCTGAGGAGCAGCGTAGTTACTATAAGGAAGTAGAGGACCTTTACCTAAGTTCTTTATATAGTGATGCAATGAAGGCTTTAGAGTTGGATGAGTTTGCAAGCTCAGAGAAAGTGTTTTCTGAAATATTATCTTTAAATGCCAATTATAAGGATGCTAAATCACAATGGATTGTAGCGAAATATGAACCTATTTATAGAGAAGGTAAGCAACAGATGGAAACGGAAATGTATAGGTCGGCTTACTTCACTTTTAAAAGTATAATAGATAAGGTAAAAATTTATGAGGATGCGTTGGAGTTAATGAATCAATCCTTAAATGAAGCAAAAGTGACAATTGCAGTTACTGATTTTGAGTTTGCTTATTCATCCTATAAAAATATAGCGGGCACCTTAAAAAGTAAATTAGTAAATGGGATAAATGGAATAAATTCGCCACTTTATGAAGTAGCCTCACTATCATCCAAGGAAACAAATCCATTTGTAAATTCTGTGTCTGCATCATCTCAATCTAAAGCTATAGAACGTGATCGTAATGCTGATTTAGTTAAGAATTATGAAACATCAAAAGCTAAAGCCATTCTTGGAGGGAAAATTCAGAACTATAAAGTATATAATGGTAAATTATATAAAAAAGAAAAACATGGATATTTAAGAAAGTCTGTTAGTTATATTGATGATGAAACAGGTGAGGAGAAGAAAAAAACTGTTTATGATAAGGTAAAGTATTATGAGTATGAAATGACCAGATATGTATCTGTTTCTATTGAATATGCAATGAAGCGTAATGATAGGGATGAGGTCCCAATTTCAAATGTTTATAGTCACAAAGAAGAAGATAAATTGCATTATGTGGTTTATGAAGGAGATTATAAAAAGTTGGTTCCTGGATATTGGAAATACAGTACTAAAGATAGTAGTGAAGATTATATTAATAAAGATACATCTGCAGCAATTAATCTTCATGCATTAGTTAAAAATAAACGATCTGCGAAATCAACTAGTGAATTACAATCATCATTAGTAGATAAGTGTATAAAAACTATCGTGTCAGAGATTAAAAATTATAAACCAGAAAATTAAGCGTTTAATAACATGAAGCAAAGTTTGATTGTTGTGGTTTGCTTATTATTTGTAGCGTGTTCTTCAACTAAAAAGCAAGCTGAATTATTAGAGCAAACAAAACCTAGCTGGGTAAAAGTTCGACCAGTAGATAAAAATTACTATTATGGAATAGGGATTGTGCCTAAAGTGGGTGCTCCAATGTTATATGAAGATAAAGCTAAGGAAAGGGCACTAGCTGATATTTCAGGTCAGATTAATTCAACAGTAAAATCAGAAGCAGTACTATATCAGGTAGAAGATAAAAATGGAGTTAGAGATTATCTTCAGAATAGAATTAAAAGTGTTTCTGAAGGATATTTAGAAGGATATGAATATGTGGATAAATGGGAGGATTTATCCAATACTTATGTGTATTATAAATTATCAAAACAAAAATACCGAGAGTTAAAAGCTAAAAGAAAAGCAGAGGCCTTAGAGCTTGGTAAAGAAAAATATTTAGTTGCAAAAAAATTAAAGGAAGAAGGTCAGATTGTACCTTCAATAGAACATTTTGCAACTTGCATTGATGTTTTAAGTGGTTATATGAATGAGTTAACTGTTGTTAATATAAATGGAACACAAGTTGATTTAGTTTCGGAATCAAGTATTGAAATTACCCAGATTATTGAAAAATTGAACATAGTTAGTTTAATTAATAATAGTAATCCTTCAGGAACTAAAAAGAATGGCTTTTTAGTTCTTAATGAAGATGGAAATCCTGTAGTGAACATGCCTGTGAAACTAGAGTATACTGGAGGATATTTGATCAATGACAGACTTAAAAGTAGTGATGAAGGTGTGGTATTGATGCCAAAATTGGATGAGCTTAATAACTCATCAACAGATAAACTATCTGTAAAAATTGATTTGGTTTATTTGGGGCGTCAGGTAACCCGGAATTTATTTGTGAGAAAGATTATTGAAAATCAGAAAGCTGCTGAAGTTTCAGTTGATGTTTAGAATTGAAAAGATAGATATAGTAGATAAAAAAAGGAGCCAGTAGCTCCTTTTTTAGTTTTGATATTATTTTGATGGAACATTTTTAAGTGTTTCAACTAAAAACTTCCAGAATTTTTCGACTGTTTCAATATTAACTTTCTCATCAGGAGAATGAGGAAAACGAATAGTTGGACCAAAAGAAATCATATCCCATTCAGGATATACAGCACCTAAAATTCCACATTCTAAACCTGCATGAATCCCCTTGATTTCTGGAGTTTTACCAAATTCTTTATTGTAAACATCTTTCATAACCTGAAGGATTGAAGAATCAGGATTTGGCTTCCAACCTGGATATTGACCACTGAATTCAACATTTGCTCCAGCTAATCTGAATAAACTCTCAAGTGTTGATTCAACATCATCTTTAGCAGAATCAACAGAACTACGTAGTAAACACATCACTTTTATTGTGCCATTTTCTGATTTTACAATAGCAAGATTAAGCGAAGTTTCTACTAAGCCAGGCATAGCATCACTCATTCTAATAACCCCATTGGGACAAGCTTGGATGGCATTTACTAAGTCATCTTGAGTTAGTTCATCCATCATGCTAGCAGGAGTTTCACATTTTTCAGCAATAAGTGATAGATTGGGTTCTGTAGCTGCTAATTCACTTTGGTATATTGATGCAAATTCCTCAACAGTTTCTGTAAACTCAATAATATTGTTGGCAGGAACGGTAACAGTAGCAAAAGCTTCTCGAGGGATGGCATTGCGTAAACTACCACCATCAATTGATGCTAATCTGACTCCATAAGCTGCGATAACTTCTTTTAGTAACCGAAACATCAATTTGTTGGCATTACCTCTTCCTAGGATAATATCCATACCAGAATGGCCACCTTTTAATCCGGTTAATGAAATTTTAAATGCAACAGTATTTTCTTCCGGAGCAACCTCTTTGTATGAGAATTCCATATTGGCATTTGAACCGCCAGCACAACCAACATATAACTCCCCCTCGTCTTCAGAATCCATGTTTAGTAGTATATCAGCATCAAGTAATCCTGATTCTAATCCAAAAGCACCAGTCATTCCTGTTTCTTCGTCTATAGTAAAAAGTGCTTCGATAGGTCCGTGAGGAATATCTGTGGATTGTAGAATTCCCATAGCAGCTGCAACTCCAATTCCATTGTCAGCCCCTAATGTTGTTCCGTTTGCTTTAACCCAACCATCCTCAATATAAGTTTCAATTGGGTCTTTCTCAAAATCGTGCTTCTTATCGCTATTTTTTTGAGGAACCATATCGACGTGTCCCTGAAGTACCACAGTTTTCTTGGTCTCCATTCCCGGAGTAGCTGGTTTTTTGATAATAACATTGCCAACCTTGTCAACAAGAGTTTCCAATCCCAATTTCTTGCCAAATTCTTCTACATATTTAGCGGCTTGCTGTTCCTTTTTACTTGGTCGGGGAATTTGTGTTAAAGCATAAAAATTCTCCCATAAAGCTGTGGGTTGAAGTTTTGATATTTCGTTATTCATGTTTTATTATTTTTATAGTAAAAGAACGAGAATAGAAAAATGTTCTTCTGTTTTGAATGATTGGTAAAATTACATATATCACAATTAAATCAGGATGATAACTATCACATATGCCTGATACTAAAAAAGAGGTTTCCGTTTATTGAAAACCTCATTTATTTTTTGTCGATCCTTGTCTATTTACTTCCAATAGAAATAAGCGCTCCTGTTACAGGGCATATGCGAATTTGAATATCATTATGATTCAATATGTCAGAAGGCATGGAAATTACCTGTCCGTATTGAGCCAAATCTACAATTTTGTTAGCAACCTCTTTATTTTTATCAAGAATAGTAATATTAGCAGATGCTGGAATGCAATAGAATAATCCGTTTTTATTTTCGTCTTTCTTTGCATCAAATTGTTTGTTTTCAAGTTTTTGGAAATCTTCAGCCACTAGTTTAAAATAGATTGGCGTTCCGGTAATATCCAAAGCATCAACAATTCCTTTTAGAGTTGAAAATCGGCAGATTACATGATTGCTATACGAACTTAAAGGATCAGGAGTGATCTCAAAAGTTTGCTTTTTTGTTATTGAAATTGTTTTTCCTGCAAATAAAGAAATGAAATCTTTTTCCATCTTACTTATTTCCTCAAGTACCGTTTTGTAAGCCTCTCCATCAGGGGGTAAATTTTCAAGATCGCCAGAAAGTAAATCAATTCTGTTGTTTCTTAATTTATAAATCATGTTTGCTGCTTCCTGAGCCATTGCTGCAGTAGATGTTTTATATAGTAAATCTTCATGTAAAGAAATATTATCAAAATTAACATCTGTTAGTTGAATCATACTGGAATCATTAGATTTACAAGTTTTTGGATGAATATTTAGCTTTTTTCTAAGGTTAATGCCTCGCAAAATTCCTTCTGGTGTTAAGTTAACCATTGGAGCAGATGTAAGGCCTGTAGAAAAGATACTATATCTTTGATTTTCATTAGGCGACCCTTTTGTTGTAATTTTTATGTTTTTGACAGTCCATTCTTCACTATCTTCAGTGATAACATCTGAAAGGTTTAAGTACCGTTGCGAATATCTGTAATAAGGACCTGTCTTTTTAATGATTTTTTCACTTTCTATTTCAACAACAATAGTTGTTTTTGGAAGCATGTAACTTAGTGATTGTTCTGTAGGATTGATTACTTCAGATGTTTTTTTTATTTCAACAGAAGTTGGTGTTTTTTTCTGAGAAGATAAATTTGAAGCAATAAATAAGAGTATAAGTAAGTTACTAATTAATTTAAATTTAAACTGCATGTTTTTATTTCTTTTGTTTTTTGTTCTTAATTATGTAATGATTTAAACGCAGAGCCAATGTTGCTTATTATATCAGTTGCGATTAAAGATTCCTCGGATTCATTTACTAATGCATGATCACCAGCTAAGCCATGAATGTAAACACCTGTTAAAGCTGCATCTTTTTCTGAATATCCCTGAGCAAGCAAAGCTAATATAATTCCAGTCAAAGTATCACCACTTCCAGCTGTTGCCATACCCGGATTTCCAGAACTGTTAAAATAGCAATTGCCATCAGGCAATGCTACAACAGTATGAGCTCCTTTTAAAACCGTAATTACATTGTAATGTTTACAAAATTCCTTAAGAAGCTCAAGTCTGTGCATTTCGTTTTTGCTTTTTCCTGCCAGTCTTTCAAATTCTTTAGGGTGGGGTGTTAAAATAGAAAGTTTAGGTAATTTTACCAACAAAAATTTATTTTGACTTAAAATATTAAGTCCGTCGGCATCAACAACCATCTTTTGGTCGGAAACTTTATTTAATAATTCTTCAAAGGCTGAAGCACTGTTCTTTTTAGTATCTAAACCAGGGCCAATACCAATTGCATTGTAGTCCGTTAGAGTTGGGAACTCTGTAAAAAACATTTCTGACCTGTCGATGCTTGTCATAGCTTCAGGAACTGAGTTTTGCATTATCTGATATCCCCAATGCGGAATATGTGAAGTTAATAAACCTACTCCAGATTTTAAACAGGCTCTTGATGCTAATACTGCAGCACCCATTTTTCCATAACTACCTGCAATTAATAATGCATGGCCAAAATTTCCTTTATGGCTAAATTTGTGTCTGCTTTTAACTATTGATTTAATTTTAGAGTTATCAGTATAAAAGTAATTGGTTTTGTGTAAATCAATCCCTTCTTGCAATAAAGCAATATCTATAATTTCCCATTTTCCAACGAATTTTGCATTTTCAGGTAATAAAAAAGATAATTTTGGTAGTTGGAAAGATAGCGTAATATCGGCCTCAATAATTCCTGTGTCAGCTCTGAAGCTACTGTCGTAGTTTGCAAACAAGCCAGATGGAATATCGATTGAAATAACAATATGCTCTGTCTCATTAATTTTTTCTATCACCTCTTTAACGTATCCCTTAGTGGCTCGATTTAAGCCGGAACCAAATATACAATCCAAAACAATACTGTCTTTATCTAATATATTAAGATCAATTTCATTAGTGTTATGAATTTCATGAACAGAAACGTTAGTAATTTCATCTAACCTTGATAAGTTGGATTTGGCATCTGGCGATAAATTATCTGAGAATTTTATAAGGAATACATCGATTTTAACTGGAAGTTTTGAAAGTAGCCTTGCAATAGCTAGTCCATCACCACCATTATTTCCTGTACCACAGAATATAGCATAAGAATAGGTCATCTTATTGTTTATGATCCAATCTGTTGCTTTTTGCGCAGCTCTTTCCATTAAATCTATAGAGGGTATTGGCTCATTTTTAATAGTAAACAGATCAACCTCCCTAATCTGTTCTGGGGATAATATTTTCACTTGTTTAAAATTTTAGTTAGTACCCTGTAAAATGCTAAAAATTGCAAAAAAATTACATTTGTCATGTAATATGATAAAATGCACTATATTGATCGTTCATTTTACCTACTTTTGTGCTTATTACAAATATAGGGAACTATTAACCTTGAATCATAAATATTTTAAACTTATATAATTATTATACGATGAGTAATAAGGATAAAGCTTTTTTTGGACATCCGTTGGGATTGTCTACTCTGTTTGCCACAGAGATGTGGGAGCGTTTTAGTTATTATGGAATGCGAGCTCTATTAGTTTATTTCCTTACCGATACCTTAATGAATGGTGGTTTCGGAATGGAAGAACTTGATGCATTTACAATATATGGAGTTTTTACAGCTTTAGTATATGTAACGCCGATAATGGGTGGTGTACTTGCAGATAAAGTACTAGGACAACGTAAAGCTATTTATATAGGAGGTATAACAATGGCTTTAGGACAGTTGTTATTATCTTATAGCGCCATGTCAATTTCATCCTCATTAGAATCAAGACAATTGGTTTTTTATGTAGGATTAGGTGTTTTAATTTTAGGTAATGGATTTTTTAAGCCTAATATTTCAACTATGGTCGGTGAGCTATATGATAACGCCGATCCAAGAAAAGATGGTGGTTTTACCATCTTCTATATGGGAATTAATATTGGAGCTGGTATTTCTCCATTAGTAGCAGGGAAATTAGGAGAGCAAGTAGCTTGGGAATATGGATTTTTAGCTGCTGGAGTAGGTATGGTTGTTGGAACATTTTGGTTTTTAATGAGAAGTCATACTTTAGGGAAAATAGGAATGCCTCCTGCAGTAAAAAGTGAAAGAGTACGTTTAGTTGCAAAAGACTGGATGAGTGTTATAGCATATGTTGCTAGTATTGTTTTAATTGTTGTTGGTTTTGTTTTTGGATGGAATTTATTATCCGAATCAGCATCAAGTACATTAATTACAATTGCAGCAATTGGTGGAGTACTTTATCTTGGATTTAGTATTTATAATGGCACTAGTGGTAAAACAGAATGGAGTAGAGTTAGTGTTATTTTAGTTTTGGCATTGTTTAATATTTTCTTCTGGGCTGGTTTTGAACAAGCAGGTACAACCTTTAGTATTTTTGCCAGGGATAATACAAACAGAATGATTGGTAGTTGGGAAATTCCTGCAACATGGTTCCAAAGTATCAATGCTGTATATATAGTGCTTTTTGCACCAATTTTTAGTGTGTTATGGTCTAAACTTGACAAAGTAAAATTGAATCCTAACACTCCAATGAAATTTGTGTGGGGTATGGTGTTGCTTGGTTTAGGTTTTGTTATTATGGCTTTTGCTTCAGAAAGAGCGGAGCATACGCTTGTTAGTCCGCTTTGGTTAGCAATGGTATTTCTACTTCATACTTTTGGTGAACTTTGTTTGTCTCCAATTGGATTGTCAATGGTAACAAAATTGTCTCCTACAAAATTGGTTTCAACAATGATGGGAGTTTGGATGGGAAGTTTTGCAGCAGGTAATTTTGTAGCCTCGCAAATGAAAGCAATATCAATTCAACTTGAGGGGGCATTAGATACTAGTATTCCAGTTTTTTGGTTTATTGCGATTCAATCATTTATAGCTGCAGCTATTTTATTTACTTTAACTCCTTGGTTAAAGAAAATGATGCATGGAATAAAGTAATTTCTTTATAAAAAAATGATAGGGCCTGAGGAATATATTTTCTTCAGGCCTTTTTTGTTTTAAGATTAATGTTTTGCATATAGGAAAAGATAGTTTATCAAAATTATAGTGTTTAGTAGATTGTAAATTATGATTATACAAGCAGAATAGTACTTTTGCACCTAGTATAAATGTTAATTATGTTATATCAATGCGAATTCTAGCTGTATTTATCTTATTAATGCAATTTTTCAATGTTGGATATGCTCAGATATCTAGTCAAGTTAAAGAAAGGATTGATGCTGATTATAATGATATTCAGGATATAGAGCGCTTTGGGGCAAAATTAAATCATGATTTCTTCTCTAAATTAGATAAAGTTGGAGCTATTTATTATTGGATATGCAAAAATGTGGATTATGATACAAAAACTCATTTTAGTAAAAAAGGAGGATATACATATGATTTTAAATATAAAACCCGAGAAGAAAAGGTTGAGAAGATTCAGGAAATAGATAATAAAATGGCTTCGGATGCCTTTAAAGCCAAAAAAGCAGAAGGAAAAGTATATGCACACTTATTTAAAAAGATGTGTGATAATGCAGGAGTTGATTGCGAAGTAATTTCAGGTGTGTTAAAATCAAAGTATAAGGATATAGGTAGGAAACCAGGACGATCAGATCATCTATGGAATGCGGTTAAAATAAATAATAAATGGCATTTGATTGATGCATCAATGGGGGCAGGATTTTTGAATGAACTAGAAGAGGTATTTGTAAAAGAATACTCTGAAATTTTTTTCATGATGAATGCAAAAGAGTTTTCACTTACTCATTACCCCAAGAGAGCCCAATGGCTGTTTTGCGATACTACTCCTGAAGAATTTGAAGGCTTACCATTATTTCATTATCGTTATTTTCGTTTTAAAGTGGAATTAAGCAGTCCGTTGAATGGTGTTATATCAACGCTTAATGAAGATTATTTATCTATCCATTTTAAGGAGAAAGAAAAGGTTAATTTTCAAGATTTAATGGGGTTTTCATACGGTATTGAAAAAGAAGATCAATTGGCTAAAATTGTGCCTATAAAGAAAGGAAATATACTAACATTAAACATTCCTGTAAAAGATATTAAATACGACTATTTAACCGTCTTTTATAAAGCTCAGCCATTGGTGAGTTATCGAATTAAAATTTCAAGTAATTTTAAATAAAATCAGCTGATTTTAGTTTAAAACAAAATGATAAGTAATGGTTCCTTTTTGAAATGCAGAAGCATTAGGATCAGAATTAAATTTCGCCTTTTTAGCAGCTTCAATTGCAGCTTTTTTTAATGTAGAGTTTTGTGTAGTAGATCCTTTAAGCTGATATTCAGCACTAACAACTTTTCCGTACTTATCTACAGTAACTTGTACTACAACTACACCTTCTTCCTGAATACTATAACTAGGCTGCGGTAAAGATCCAACTAAAGACCTTCCTGTTAAATCAAACCCAGATCCTGAATTACCTATACCACTACCTGTTCTGTTTTTGCTATTGGGATCTCCTGTAACATATCCTTGATTGCCGGAACCTCCTGCATCACCTTCAGAAGTACTGTTGCTATTAGATTTACCAAAAGCTCCACTTACTTTATTTCGGGCATCATCAGCAATGCGTTGCTTTTCTTCTCTCTCCTTTCGGGCCTCTTCTTCTTTACGTAAACGTTCTGCTTCAGCCTTTCTTTTTGCTTCAGCTTCCGCTTTAGCTTTTCTTTCTGCCTCTTCTCTTTCTTTTCGATCTTTTTCTTCCTGTATTCTTCTCTCTTGTTCTTCTTTTTGCTTTTTTAAGCGATCTTCCTCCTCTTTCTTTTTTTGTTCTGCACTTTTAATTTCAGGAGCTTCATCATAGTCCTGGGTTTTAATAGATTCTTCTGCTTTAGGAACTGATTTTTCCTTTGGAGTAGGAGGTGGTGTAGTTTGTTGGGGTTCAGAGGGTGTTGGTTGAGCAGATGATTTTGGTGGTTCTATTTCCCCCAATCCAGTTTGTACATTACCCAGATTTACTAATATTCCTTCCTCTTGTTGAGGAACGGTTTTTAAACCAAAGAAAATGAGCAGTAGAAGTACAATAATATGGAATAGTATTGAACCTATAATTCCGTGTCGATTATATTTTTTTTGCATCAATTAATATCTTTGAATTAAATAAACTAACCTATCTGGGTTGAGTTGCTAATATCAGTTTATACTTATTTTTTATGGCAATATCTCTTATTTTACCTACAACAGAAAAAGGTACTGATTCGTCAACGTGTAAAGCAATATAAGTTTCTGGTTCCTCAGCCATTATTTCTTTTAAATTTCGTTCCAGTCTCCAAAAAGAAACTTCGTCCCCTTCAATAAAATATCGCAAATCTTTAGTTACAGAAATGGTCGTGTTAGGTTTTGCAGATACCTGATGGTCGCTTTTAGGTAGCGTAAGATCGCTATTGGCAATAGGTGTAACTAATGTGGATGTTATCATAAAGAATATGAGCAATAGAAATACTATGTCAGTCATACTTGACATACTAAATCCAGATTCAACTTTACTTCTTCTTCTTAACCCCATATTGTTTGAATTATTTGCTTTTTTCAGATAAGCAATCTTTAACTTTTAATATCCTCTTATAACTTTTTCTACCTAATGTCTAATACAACCTTTATGGCATTGCTTTCAGCAATATCTAAAAGTTTTGCAACATCACCGGTAGGAGCATTCTTATCTGTACGTAGTTTTATATATGTTTTATCAGTGCTTTTAAATTCTTTTAGTATGGTAGATTCAAGATTTGATTCTGAAACCCGACTATTACCTATGTAAAAACTACCAGCCGAAGTTACACGAGCATTTATAAATTTTTCAATTACTACTTTTTTGCTGGCTTGTTTTGGAATAAGTAATTTGATGGCATTGGGATGTACCATTGTTGAGGTAATCATAAAGAAAATAAGAAGCAGGAATACGATGTCTGTCATACTCGACATACTGAAACTTGCATTTATTTTCGCTCTTCTTTTTAAAGCCATAGTAATATAAATGATAGAATTTAGATAAGAGATAAGAGATAAACTAAAAAATAAGATCTTTTATCTACAGTCTTTAATCTGATTTTCTTTATGCTACAGGTTCATTTAATAAATCCATGAATTCCATAGTTCTTGCTTCAAGTTTAAAAACTACTTTTTCAACGCGAGCAACTAAAAAGTTATATGCAAAATAAGCCATAATACCAATCGCCAATCCAGTTACAGTAGTTACCATTGCTGTGTAAATACCCGATGAAAGTAATCCAACATCAATATTATTTCCTGCATTCGCCATATCAAAGAAAGCTCTAATCATACCAATAACCGTACCTAAAAAACCAATCATTGGAGCTCCACCAGATACTGTTGCAAGAGTAGGTAATCCTTTTTCAAGGCGGCTAATTTCTAAATTACCAACATTTTCAATAGCTGTATTTACGTCAGAAAGAGGTCTTCCAATTCGACTAATTCCTTTTTCAATCATTCTACTTACAGGATTATCAACTTGCTGACAAAGAGAATAAGCAGAATCTATTTTACCATCGTGTATGTATTCTTTAATTTTGTTCATAAAGCTCATATCCTCAGCAGCAGCCTTTCGTATGGCAAAAAATCTTTCAACAAAAATATAAATAGCAACAAAAGAAAGAAGGATCATCGGAACCATAATCCATCCACCATTTATAGCCATTTCTATATAATTCATTTGGTTTTCTACAACTTCTGCAGCAGCCTCTGCATTTTCTGTGGTCGATTGTATAAATAATAGTAGACTCATGAAATGTATGTGTTAATTATATTTTGTGTAAAAATATATAATTTGTTTTAAAATGATAACGGAATAACTGTTATAAAATTATTCAGAAGTGGTATTGTTGTTTTGAGATGGTGATGTTTGAAGATTTTTTTCAGTTTCCAGCTCAATCTCCTTTTCTTTTTTTGCTTTTCCAGTAATCCAATTCCAGTATTTTCTAATCAATTCACCAAATGTATTGAATTCTTCCTGGTAAGATAATCCCACGCCCTGGGTAGTGGGAGAACTATCGTAACTAAAATCATCATTACTGTGGGTATATGCTTTAGCTCTTAATGAGCCTGATTTATTCAGTTTTACATCCATGTCAAAATCCCCAACAATATTACTTGTGTTTTGCTGAACGGCACTGTATCCACCATATTCAACATTACCATTTAAAGATACTCTGTTGTTAAATAATTGTGTAGAAAGTGCTACTTCAATCTGTTCACTCGAAATTTCGTCTTCAGGTCTGTAATTGATACCTATATCTAAATCATTGCTGATTTGGGATAACCAATTGCTCAAGTAACTTGAAAGCATTTCGGATGTGGTTGTCAATGCTGCTGTGTTAACTTGGTTATTATTACCGGAACCAGCATTGTAACTCGGAGTGAAGAACTTATTTAGGATAAGAAGAGAAAGTACCTGTCTGTTAAGTTCTTCCTCTGTATTTATGGCATCTTCAATAATATTTTGAGTCGATTCTTCCATTGTAGGCGCAGAAATATCAAATTTTACAGATGGTTGTGACAAGCGATCACCTAAAATCAAATCGCAATTGATTGGTATGCGCTTGTAAATCTCACTATTCTCATTTAGATCTTCGCCAGAAGGAGCAACTAGTGGTTGTATGGATGTTTTTATCTTGTAGGTAGCCGTTATATCGATGAGTGCATCATACGGATCACCTTCCCATAAAACTGTACCTCCCTTGTTGATATCAAAATGTTTGTTAACCACATTCTCAAGAGAAAATAAATAGTCTCCCTGTTCTGCAATATAATCTCCGTAAAAGTTAATATCTCCTTCTTTTGATATTTGAATTTGCAAGAATCCATTACCAGAACTTCTTAAAATATCACCAACAGTAGGATCAAAAATTACTTGTAATTGGGCATCAGGAGTAATTTCAATACCCATATTCATCGAAAAATTGGAAAGATCAACTTTATAATCATCCTCTTTATTTTTCGAGGACATTGTGAATGTTGAGTCTGAATGATTTATAAATTGAATGAAATTGTTATCCAGAGATTCTTCCCTGTCTGAAATTGGAATAAATAGTTTTGTGTTTTGTTCAGATTTTCCTTGTATGTCAATATTTAAATCGTACGTTTTTCCTGACACGGCAAGATCTCCCGAAGCATAAACATTTCCATAATATAAAGGGTTATCTTGAACTGTGGTGTTTAAAACCTGCATATTATTTGCCCTTGCATATAAATTGTAGGACATATCGTAAAAATTATTATGCAGAATAACACCAGTGAAAGAACCTTGTTTGTTATCAATGTCGGTGACTGTCATGTCTTTAAAAACAAGGGAGTCTGAAGTTAATCTAATACTGTCTTCTATAAAAAATGAACATTTCAATAGGTCAATATCAAATTTCGTTTTATTTACCTTTAAATTACCATCTAATTCTAAACGATCAATACCGTTTCTTAATTTAATATTTCCAGAGGCAGTACCTTTTAAGTTTTGAGCAATTTTACTTAAGTATAAATTTAAGAAACCTATAGGTAAGCTGTCTACATCAAAAGCGAATTCATAATTTTTATCTTGAGGACTAAAATAGCCACCTCCAATAATAGTATTGATATTACCTTTTTGAGCTTTGGTGTTTAAAATAACCGCATTTTTTTCTTTATCCCATGAAGAATTAATTCTGAAGTTGCCTATTTCTTCATTGTTTACATTAAAATCATTAATAAATAAATTGCTCGAAATAATTGGAGATTTAATATTTTCACTCACTTCAACCTCTCCATTTAAGAGCCCTTTGAAGGCTAATCTCTTAATGTTTAAAAAACGGGTTGTTTCTTCAAGATTAATATTTCTGAAATAAGCAGATAAGGAATTTTTACCTGTTTGGTACAATGAACCATTTATACTTATTTCCTGATTTAAGTGATGTGTTCTGAATGTATTAATATTCAATCCGCTGGGATTAATATAAAATGATGATTCCTGAATTCTCCAAGTTGTATCATTAATAATAATTGCGGATGGTAATATATTTGTACTTGAATAAATATCTCCAGTAGACGATTTATTAAATGTACTGTTTGTAAAAATAGCACCACTGTTAGTTTTTTCGTCCCAATTGTTCCAAAAAATATTTGCGTTTAAAGTGTCGTTAAGGGACTGTTGAGTTAAAGTAAAATTATATAACGGAAGAAGATCTCCAAAAAATATAGTTTCACACCTTAGATTACTGGTTATTTTAGAACTATCGCTTTTTAAATAAAAATTAATTTTGTTACCATGAATAGAGTTGTATTTTAGCTCATCAAAAGTCCCATCTATCTCTAAGTCATTTTCAGTACTTACAAATTTACCGTTAATTTCACTTTTGTCGGCAATGTATATTTTAGGATTGAAAGTATAAAGAAGATCTTGTAGTTGTTTTGTTTTTATAGTAAAATTAATATTGCATGGAGAACTGTCTATATTTACTTTTTTTACGAATAAAGAAGGCAAATAAGTGCTTAAGACTTGGTTTACTTGTTTCGGAATTGATTTTAATTGATAGTCACCTTTTAGCTCAGCATCTAAAATGTTTGAGCTAATAGTTAACGATTTTAATCCCTGAAGATCACGAGATGAATTAATAACAAAGCTGTCTAGTTTAAAAGTGCTGTTCTCTGTTTCAATACTTCCGTCAACTAACTTAATATTTCCCTTAATGTCATTAAGATTATTACCATATAAGAATGAATGAATATCAGCATTGATGGCACTGTTTTTTAATGATGGTGCAATTTTTAGTTTATCAAGTTTTAAATTGTGGACTGCAGCGTTGAAATCAAACTCAGGAACTTCATTCTGAAAATCCATCTTTCCTTTAAACTCAACTTGAGCATTAGGATCATTCAGAGATATTTTTCCATTAAATCGCTTATTGGACAGTAAGCCATTTAGTATAATCTTTTCATATTTATAATTGTTGTAATCTATCGAATCAATTGTTCCGTTTATGTATGCATTAAAATGTTTATCAACCGTTCTATAACCTTGAATAGAGATGTCCATGGTTACATTGTTTAGGTTTTGCTCAGAATTAATGATTTTTCCTATGTTAAGAGATGTTGTATTGAGGAATCCTGAATAAACCAATTTATTACCTTCGGTTACTTTAATACCAAGGTCTGTTTTTAACTTTCCAATCTCAGTTGAAAATTCTCCATATGCAACTAAATTGTCAATAAATCCTGAGAAATTTCCGCTATATTCTATGTTTCCAAATTTTTCAAAAGAAGAGGGAAAACTCAACTCCCCTGAATTTTTTATTAAGGGCAATAGTTTTGTTAAATCCTTAATGTTTGTCGATAGTCTTTTTACGTTCAGGAATAAGAATGTTTCCTGAATGTTAGGTAATCCTTTTATATCAAAGCTAGTTTGAATATTTGTATTTGTTCCTGCATTTATAAAAATATTACGCCCCTTGATGTCATTTATTGTGCCCTCTAATACACCTTTCATATTGATAGGGTATTTTATTTTTGGTAATGTTGGAAAAAATAAAGCGAGGTCATTATAATTGGATGAAATTGAATTGATCTTGGCACTGAATGGGATGTTGGTAATATCATTATCAGCGATTGAAGCAGAGTCTTTTTTTATATTTAAATATTCAATACTTACGAAAGAGTGTTTTAGTTTCGCTCTAAAAGCCTTTATTCCGAAGCTGTTTTTTCCAAATGCTAAGATTCCTTTAGTGTTGGTTAATGACAACCCGGAACGTTCCTTAAATGATAAATTGCTTATTCGAGCAGAGACAGAATCTTCAAGGAATTTAATTTTATCTATGGATAGGTTTAACCGCGAAATTTGAATGTTATTTCTATTAAAACCTTTAGTATGATTGATTTTTGATTCGTAATTTTTATAATTCAAATTACAATTTCGAACCTTAATTTCTTTGGTGTGATATTTCCATTTCGAATTGGAGGAACTTTTGTTTTTGAGCGAGTCAATAACAAACTGAAAATTATGCTTTTTCCCTTTTTTTGAAATTTTTGTAATGGCATTAATTGCTGTCAGTCTGCTAAAATATATTTGATTTTTTGAAAAAATTAGAGAATCAATGGATGCTTCAAGTTTATTCGCATAAATTAGCGTGTCTTTGTTTTGGTCTTTAATTAAGAAATCTGTAATAACTAATTTCTTTATCGGTTTAAAGCTGATTTGTTCCAAAGTTACTTCTACGCCAAAGTCTTCGGATAACTGAGATGTGATCCTTTTGCCTATTGAATTTTGAACCCCGGGTATTAATAGAATAAAATATATTAATATCGGAAGAATAATAAGGCTTAGAATGAAATAGAATAATATTTTATAAGATTTTTTAATAATTTTGCGTTTTATATTGCCTTAACTATGGCAGCTTTTAACAAAAGATTTGATGATTAGTTTTTAAAACACTAGAAACAACATTTATAAAATATAGTCTTAAGTGTCCTGAAAATCATAATTTTATCTTTTGATTAAATTCTGCCGATCTGTTTTATTGCAAAAGTAATTAAAAAAGGATAAGAGTTACTCGGCATATAGCTAAAAATATTTAAGCTTGAGAAAGCAATGTATTAAGGATTAGATATAGAATTAGAAAGTTGCTTTTTATGGTTTATTTAGTATGTTTTTATTTTTAATGTAGAAGGGGAAAGTAATGAATACATATATTCTAGGCATAGAATCATCATGTGATGATACATCAGCAGCAGTATTTAAAGATGAGGAAATATTATCAAATAGAATTGCAAATCAGGATGTTCATAAATCATATGGAGGAGTTGTACCAGAATTAGCTTCTCGTGCACATCAGCAAAATATTATTCCAGTAGTTGATCAGGCCTTGAAGGATGCCGGCGTAAAAGCTTCAGATATAGATGCAGTTGCTTTTACAAGAGGACCTGGATTAATGGGATCTTTACTTGTTGGAACTTCTTTTGCAAAAGGTTTTGCTTTAGCTAACCAAATACCATTGGTGGAAGTGAATCACCTTCATGCTCATGTCTTAGCTCATTTTATTAAAGATCCAGATGAAGATGCTGATCATCCAGAATTTCCTTTTTTATGTTTGTTAGTATCAGGAGGAAATAGTCAAATTGTATTGGTAAAGAATTATGCGGAGATGGAAGTTGTGGGACAAACAATTGACGATGCAGCAGGAGAAGCTTTTGATAAGTGTGCTAAAGTGATGGGGTTACCATATCCCGGAGGACCACTAATTGATAAGTTAGCTAAGGAAGGGGATGATAATGCTTTTCAATTTGCAAAGCCACGTATTAAAAATTACGATTATAGTTTTAGTGGGTTAAAAACTTCCTTTCTATATTTTTTAAGGGATCAGATAAAGTTTAATCCTGATTTTATTGAAGAGAACAAAGCTGATTTGTGTGCTTCGTTACAAAAAACAATTGTTGAAATTCTTTTGATGAAATTAGAAAAGGCTGCCAAGGATTTAAAAATTAATCAGGTAGCGTTGGCTGGAGGAGTTTCTGCTAATTCGGGATTAAGAGAGGGATTGTTAAATTTAGCTAAAAAAAGAAAATGGAAAACCTTTATTCCAAAATTTGCGTACACTACTGATAACGCTGCAATGATTGCAATTACAGGATATTATAAATATCAATCTGGTGAGTTTGCAAAACATGAGGATGCCCCTTTTAGCAGGGTAGTGTTTTAATGGGAAAAAAAGGACTGTTTATTAAAAAGTTCAACTCTTTTGTCAAAAGGGGTGAAGTATTTTAGTAAAAGGAGGTTGGATGAATATGTTTTTTTTTATTTTTGTCCCGAACTGAAAATAAATTAGATGGATTTTTCAAAAGTTTACTGTAAAAGTGAACGATTTGTTGAGAAAAGTATTGGGAATGAAAAGGTTCTTGTGCCATTAACAGATAATGTTGCAGATATGAACCATGTGTTAACACTTAATGAAGTAGGTACTTTTTTGTATGATCAAATTGATGGTAAGAAATCTATTAATGATATTTTGAGTTTATTATTAAAAGAGTATGATGTTGCACAGGATGTAGCAAGAATTGATATAGAACAATTTATTAATAATACCGTTAATAATGGTATATTATTTGAAAAACAATAAATTAGTATTGTTTTAACTATAGATGAATAGCTTGAAAGGAAATAAAAAAATATATTCAAAGCCAGAGTTGGAAGTAGTGATGGTTGATCATGAGATTTCATTGGTGATGATGACTAGCCCTCCTCCAGGAGACGGTGATAATTTACCAACAGTAAATGTTGAAAATACAATAAACTCTAATAGTAGTCCAGTAAATAATTATAGTAGTTCTTCTGATAATAATCCTTTTGGTAGTTCTTCACCTGAGTATAATAATTAAATCATTCTATGCATTGTGACCATGACAAATTGGTCTTGAAAGTTGCAGACCTTATTTTAGAATTAAGATCTGATGGTGATCAAGTTTTATTTGATGCCGAGAATTCTTTACTTTATTATAAAGTTAACAAACATACATCAGTAGATTTTTATTTCAATTTCATTTTAAAGAAACCAACGACAAGCACTTTCCAAAATTGGTCTTTTATAGGAAAGCCGGAGAAGAATGGATTCTTAAATTATTCATGGAGGGTGAAGAATACTCCAGAAAAAATTTTTCTTCAAGTAGATTTTGATGATCATAAGCAGTTGAAGAGCTTATTGGCTGTTATTCAACCATGTTTATCAAAAATTGAAGTACAAGTTGAAAAGCATATCGGAATACAGGGGACTATATATATGGATCCTTTAATTCATCCTTTAGGTTCTTTGTTGTTATTATATATGGTTCATCTTAAAGGGGGTGTTTTGATGCACGCTTCTGCAGTTATCGACCGTGGAAATTCTTATTTATTTTCAGGTGTATCCGGAATAGGAAAGTCTACCATGGCTAAATTGTGGTTTGAATGTGGAGGGGATGTTATTAATGATGATAGAGTTGTTTTAAGATTACACGATAATGTGGTAAAGATTTATAATAACCCGATGCCTTATTATCAACAATACCACAAAGAAGGTATATTAAAAAAGATTTTTCTACTAAAACAAAGTCCAGAAAACTATATAAAACCTATTTCTGGAGTGAATGCCTACTCAAGAGTGCTTGGTAACTTTATTCAGCAGTTTTATGAAAAAGAGATGGTAAACAAGCATCTTGATTATATACTTAAAATTTTGGATAGAGTCTCTGTATATGAAGTTGGTTTTAAGCCAGATCATGAAATTGTATCTCTCATAAGAAGTTTAGATTAAGTGGTTTAAAAGGATATGGATTCCCTTAATTCAAAAAAGAATATTATTTCCAAGGTATTTATCGATCTTTTACAACAAGGTAAAGATGTGGATATTCCTGTTTATGGATTGAGCATGTTCCCTTTTTACTTACCAGGAGATTATGTTAGAGTTGTTAAAGTGAATTTTGAGACGCTTAAACATGGAGATGTTGTTGTATTTAAATCAGGAAATAAATTAGTTGCACATCGTCTTTTGAAAATTGATAGAAATAGAGAAATTCTAATTTGTAAGGGAGATGGACTTATTTATAAGGATAAGGATATTGTTAATGATGATATTGTGGGTGTAGTTTGTCTGCATTATAGAAATAATCATGTAGTAAAATCATATCCATTGATTAGGCGAGTAATGGTTTTGGTATCTCCATTTGTGGGTTTTTTCTTTTTTTATACTGCAAGAATATGGAATAAAATGCAAAGCTAAGAAAGTATATTTATTACTTTCAGCTTTTATTTTTGTTTATGAAGTATAATGTTAAAAATATTGTTCGTGCCTTAAATCTGATTTGGCAAAGTTCTCCTAAATGGAGTGTTATAAATTTTTCATTTGTAATACTAAAGGGGATAATGCCATTGATGTTGATTTTTATTGTACAGCAAATCGTAGATGAAGTTGGTTTGTTGATAAATACATCAAGTTTAGTTGGTGGTTTTGATAAAATGGTTGGTATACTATTGTTTGCAGCTCTAGTTTTTTCCATAAATGCTATTTTAAACTCGTTCGCCGCTATTGTTAGTGAAAAACATACCTATTTTATTAATGATGAAATTCAAAATTTAATTCATAAGCGTACAACCTTAATGGATTATGAAAATTTTGACAATTATTCATTTCATGATATTTATTTTAGAGCCGTTAATGAGGCATCTTATAGGCCTGCTCATACTTACTATTCTTTTATTGGGTTGGTTCAAAACGGAATATCTTTGATTTTGATCGCTGGATTGCTGGCTGTTTTACATTGGGTAATTATTGTATCATTAATTATTGTATCATTTTTAATTATAGTAATAAGACTCTATTTTTCCAGGAAAATATACGGATTTAAGCGCAGGCACACAGAAGATGAGCGTGTGGTTGGTTATTATAACAGACTACTTACAGGAAAAGAATTTGCTAAGGAATTAAGAGTTTTTAATCTAGCCTCCTTGTTTAAGGAAAGGTATGAAAAGAGCAAAAATGATTTAAGAAAAGAAAGGTATAAACTATTAGTTCAGAAATCAGCTTATGAGCTATTGGTTCAATTTGTTATTACAGCCTTATTGATTTTTATATTTGGGTTTATTGCTCATGAAACTATTCAGGGAAACATTACTCAAGGCGGAATGGTAATGTGTTTTCTAGCATTATATAGAGGTTATAATTTTTTGCAGGGATTTTTAGGTCAGATTTCAGGTTTATATGAAGATGGTTTGTTTCTTAAAAATTTCTTTGAATTTCTCGACTATGATATAGTAAAAGAAAGTAAACAAAGAATCGATGAATTTCCTAAACGTATAAAAAAAGGAATATCAATCAAAGATGTTTCTTTTAAATATCCTAATAGTTCAAGGAGTGTTTTCGAGGGAATTTCTTTTGATATTGCTAAGGGAGAAACTGTAGCTATAGTTGGGGCTAATGGAGCAGGAAAGTCAACTCTTATTAAGTTAATTTGTGGTCTTTATCAACCGGATTCAGGTAGCATTTATGCTGATAAAATAGAATTGTCAGATATATCGAGTGAATCATTGGCTAAAAATATAACGGTTGTTTTTCAGGACTTTATGTTGTATAATTTGTCTGCAAGAGAAAATATATGGCTGGGTGATATCGCTAAGGATAAAGAATCTCCTGAAATTGAATATAGTGCTCAAAAGTCAGGTATTCATTCTCTATTAATCGATTTACCTAAAGGTTTAGAAACTCACTTAGGTACACTTTTTAAAGATAGTGAAATGTTGAGTGTTGGAGAGTGGCAAAGGATGGCATTGTCCAGAAGTTTCTTTAATGATGCTCAGTTGGTTGTGTTGGATGAACCAACCAGTTCTATGGATGCACAAACAGAATCGTTATTGGTTGAAAATTTTAAGATGATAACAAAAAATAGAACTTCTATTATTGTAAGTCATCGTATGTCAACTATTCAACTTGCCGATAAAGTGGTATTTATTGGAGCGAAAGGAGTTATTGAGGAAGGTTCTCCTGAAGCTTTAATGAATAAGAGAGGTGCATTTTTTAATATGGTTCAATCTCTTAAAAATACAGGATTTAGTTTATAGTATTTGTTTGTTAGTTTGTTTACTGCATTGTAATCCTCTAATATTTTAATTTCTTCAAAGCATTGTCAGGTCAAACCGATTGTTGTTGATTGATTTGTGCAATAAAATACTCTTATGTATTTACATCTGGATTATTGCGAAGTATAGAATGAATATGTAAAATATTCGACTTATTCAATGACGAAATGTCGAAAAACGTCTAATATTCCATAAATCAACTGTTAATTTTGATGAAAAAATCATATTTATTTACGAATTCATGTAACTATCTATCTATTTTGCGTAGAAATAGGTAATCTTTGTGATTGCTATAGTTTAATATATTATAGCTGTGGTTTATTGTTGTTGTTAATATATTATGTGAAATGAAAATTATATACCCCTCAATCTTAATCTTCTTATTTCTTGGAATAGGAACGATAGTTAATGCGCAAACAACATGGTATTTAAAGAATACAGGAGCGTGGAATGTAGCATCGAATTGGACACAAGATCCTGCCGCTGCTATTACAGTACCTTCAGGAGGTGGTATACCTGCTATTAATGATAACATTGTAATACCAAGTGGAAAAACAGTAACGCTTGCAGAAAATGTAACTACATCATTGGGAACTGTAAGTATTTATGGAGACTTGGATATGGCAACATTTACAATGAATGGAATTTCAACATTAAAGGGAAATGGAAGGCTTTTAATGTCTGGAGATAATTACCCTTCAATTGGAGATGATTCTGATTTTGTTACAAAAGGAAAAGGTGAAGGAACTGTAGTATTCTATGGTAGTAGTGGTATTACTTTAAGTAATGGAGATGCCGACTTTTATAACGTAGAGGTTGATTTGCTGGATGAGAACTCAGAAGTACGCATAGATAGAAATTTAGATATTAATGGTAGTTTGTATGTTAAAGTAGGACGTTTTAAAATTGGTCAGACTTCTGGTATTCAAAGAACCGTTAATGTGTTTGGAGATATTAATATTTCTTCTGGAGCAAGAATGACAGAAGGTGGAACAGGAAACTATCATTGGTTGAATGTTTATGGAGATTTTACAAATAATGGTATAGTTGATTTTGCAAGACAGCCTCAGTATACAGAATCAACAGGTGGAGCAGTGAAATTAAAGTTCAAAGGAACAACTGATAATTTTATGGTAATTAATAGCAGAACTGATGTTTATAGGTTGTTTATAGATAAAGGAACAGATAAAACATATAAATTAACTGTAAATGCTATTAGTGATGATTTATTTAATTTATATGGTCCTGTAAGTGGAAATACAACAGATTCTGAAGATGGAAGCCAAGGATGGCAGAGATTACCAATTGTAATAGAGAACGGAACATTGGAATTAGGCGCTGGCATTACCATAGATAGATTAGGAGAATCGATTGGAGGTGATGCTCCCAATGAGTTTTTGGTACCATCAACAGGCTGTTTATGGATTAATGGAGCAAACGTAAATACTGCATCAGGTGCCGGAGGATGGAGAGGATTGTCTTTATTTGGTACATTAAAAGTCTCTTCTGGTAGTCTTACAACACCTGCAGGTACAGGGGGAATTGCTTTTGGTACACAAAGTGGCTTAGCTCCGGAAATAAATGTTGAAGGAGGTGATCTTTATTTAACTCAAATTCGTAATTATTATACGGGTAGCTTATTTAGCTATGTACAGTCTGGTGGAGAAGTTCATTTTTTTGCAAGACCAGATAATACAGCTTTACCTACATTTTATATGGAGCAATCTACTTTTGCATTCAATATGAGTGGAGGTCAGATTACGTTTGCAGCAGCAAATAATCATTGGCAAGGTGATTTTTATATTGCCGTAGCTGATGAAAATTATAGTTTTACAGGTGGTACTGTAGAAGTGCAAACTTTATCCACAGGAACTTTTGATATTTATTCAGTTCAACCGTTATATAATTTGAACATAGTTCAAGGAGTAGGGACTGATAATGTAAGAATTATCGATCAGTATGGAGATGTTGGTAATCCTTCATATTTAAAAATATTGAATGATTTAACAGTTGGCTCAGGAGCAACGTTTGATGATAGTGGGTATGATGTAACAGTTGGTGGTGATTTTAATATTGCAGGAACTTATACTCAAGCAGGAGGGTTGACATTTAATGGAGCACAGGATGGTATTATTGATAATCAGACAGGTGGTACATTATCGTTTAATAGTGGTTTGATAATTAATAAGGATCGCCATCCTAGCAGTGGAAGTTATTATAAAATGAGCCTATCAGGAAATAATATTGCGGTAGCTGGTAATATTGATATTGAGCGAGGTGGGTTGGATGTGGTTGATTATTGGCCAACAGTAACAGATAGTGTAAAGATTTCAGATGGAGACTTATCCTCTACAGGTATAGGAGGAATAGAATTTATAGGTTCATCACCAGTTTTGAAAGGGAAATATGGTCGCGAATTTAATTTTGGAAATATTCGGCTAAATAATGGAAATAGTGGAATGTCTCTTGCAACAGATGTAAATGTTGAAGATTTCGAGTTTGTTAATGGAGGTTCAGGAAAAGTTAATATGGGTATATATAACTTTACAGCAACAGGAACTGTTTCAAATGCAGATGATGATAGTTATTTTTATACCGCAGGTAATGCATCTGACGGTGGTTTAACACTTGGATTTTCAGTGCCTAATTCTAATAGTACTTTGGCAACTTATCATGTGGGTACATCTACTTCTGATTATTCAACGCTTGTAGTGAATTCTCTGGCAGGTCAAACAGGTACACCATCAGGATATTTTACTGTTGTTCCAGTTCATAGTTATCATCCCTCAACAACAACTCCTAGTGGTGTATTAAATTATTATTGGAAGACCAAAGTATCAGGATTTGATCTTTTAACGGATAATCATGTTCAGTTACAATTTACTTCAAGTGAAGATCTTAAAAATCTAAAAGTGGCATTTTTGGATGGCTATGATTGGACGATAGGAGATACTAAATATAACAATGGAGATAAAACTTTATTTTTTGATTATACAACGGGGAATGCTCAATATACAACACTGATAAATAGTGATTATACAGCAGGATTAGATAATGGACAGGGAAAAATTCCAATTGCAGGTGTAAAAATATATACTAGCCAGGGGGATTATGATTGGAATTCTGCTAGTTGTTGGTTAGATCAGGATTTAAATAGTGGAACTCCAACGTCTTCTGATGTAGCAAAAATATTACCTGGACATACAGTTACAATATCTACTACAGCTGTGGCTTCTCAGGTTCAAATAGATGGTACATTAAGCGTAATTGATGGTGCATCGGGAACAATAGATATAATAAAAGGAGGTGGAACATTAATATATGAACAAAATGGTAGTTGGTTAAATAGCCCTGATTATGAAGGTTTATTTGTTTTTTTGAATGGAGATCACTCTGAGTTTTGTAATAATTCAACTGCTACAATTGAGTTGACTGGAGCTTGTAATCCTGGGTATCTACCATCTAATTCTCAATTACCTTATTATCCAAACTTAAAGATTAATACTTCCGGAGAAATAAGATGTCAACAAAGTGAAGATGTACAAATAAATCAGAATTTAATAGTTGAGTCAGGTACATTGAATTTTCTTTCTTATGAGGGGCAAACTGTTACCGTTGAGGGGGATATAAGTATCGGTGCTGGTAATTTAGCTTTTTATAATACAAATAATAGCAATAGATATCTTCAGATAGGAGGAGATTTAATTTTTACAGGAACAGGTTCTTTAACTGATAATGGAGGTACAGGTAATGATTTTTATTTATTTGGAGATGTTAATCAAAATAATGGAATAATCGATTTAACTTATGCGACTATAGTGTTTGAAGGAACTGAAAGCGCTACTTACAGTAATACCGGAGGCTCTGCTGATTTTAATCGTATAGAAGTTAATAAGCCTGTAGGTCAATCTGTAACATTTAATTCAGATTTTGATTTAAATGGTTCAACTAGTGGAACAACAAAAGCTCTAGAATTGATTTCCGGAGAATGTCATATAAATCATTCAGATATAAATATTGATTTAACAACTGGAGGATCTAATTATGATATTCCTCAGGGAGCAAAACTATATGTTACTCAAGGTGCGGTATATGCATCCGGAGATTCTGATATTAAGCTAGAAGGATCTCTGATCGTTAATGGAGGTACTGCTAATATTGATGGTACAATTGCTGCTGGAGGATCAAATGGTAGTAGTAATATTGAATATACTGCATCAGGTCAAGCATATCTGGAAGTAAGTGCTTCTGGAACACTTAATGTTGGAGGACAAATTTGTCGTTCATTGGCAAATAATGAAGGTATTATTCAGTTTGTTCAAAATGGAGGTACACTTTCAGTAGGAACAGTGAATGCTCCATATAGTACCAGGGGGATGTTTGAAATATTAGGAGTAGGTAGTTCATTTTCTCAGGCAGCTAGTGATGTAGTGGTAATTAATCGTTCAAATGGTAGTACAACTGTGCCAACTTTATATTTTGACCCGGAAACGGTTGTTTATGGAACCGGTTCTGGATTTACATTAGATGGAAGTACAGTAACAGATGAAACATTTGTTGTTTACTCAACTCAAAACTTAAATGATTTTACTGTAACAGGAGGAACAAATAATGTTGCAGTGTTAAAAACAATATCACATACTATTGATGGAGATTTAACGATTGGTACAGGTGCTTCTTTTGACGCAAATGGATTGGATTTATATGTAAATGGCGATTACGTAAATAATGGTACTTATAATGCTTCCAATAATACTTTATATTTTACTGGATCTTCAGATCAATCCATTACCGGATCTGGGGCCAATAACTTTTATAATCTGGTACTAAACTCTGGAAATACATTAAGTTCAAGTTCCGATTTGAATATTTCTAATAATTTAACGATTTCGTCAGGTATCTTAAATACGGGTGGTAACGTAGTAAATGTTATTGGAGATGTTGTTAATAATGGTTCAACATTGTCGTCATCGGGAAATGGTATTGTATTAAATAGTACTGTCGGTTCACAAAGTATTTCAGGTTCTGGTAGTTATCAAAACCTTACTATTGATAATTCAGATGGTGTGGTTATGCCATCTCAGTCTTCGGCAATAACAATAACAGGAGTGCTTAAGTTAGAAGATGGTATTTTTGATATTGGTCGTAATTTAATGGAGATGACCAATGGAGCAGTTTTTGATTATGGAACTACATATTCAGATTTTACCAGCAATAACATGATTCAAACAAACCTTTCGTTTACTGATGCTGGTATTAATAAAACATTTAATAATACTGAACTAGGTAGTTTTATATATCCGGTAGGTTCGTTTGGTTTATATACCCCTGTTACTATTAATGTTGTTGCAAACGGTAATTCAACCGGTTCAATTAGGGTAAAAGCTGCCAACGAACCACATGTTACTATTTCTTCAGAGAACTTAGGACAGGTACTTCAGTATAACTGGACTTTAGATGCAGAGGGTATTAGTGGTTTTCAGGGTGATATTGCCATGCAGGCCAATCCATCAGATGAAGTTGGAACAATATCAGACTATATCGGAGTTAGATTTGAACTTGGTGGAACGGAGGTGAATTTATATGAAGAAGCGAATTCTTATGATGAAACCAATCATTTATTAAATATTGATTTTAATAATCCAGGTGTTTATTTGACCGATGCAGATATTGATGGTGATTATACTGCAGGAGAGTCTACTGTAGATTATGATGTACAGGCTTTTATATCTGTGGCTAATGGTAATTGGACCAGTGGTTCAACCTGGGATTATTACGATCCGGAAACAGGAACAACCTCAGAAAATAGTGAAGCAATACCAAATGGTGCAATCGTTTATATTGCAGATGGAACAACTGTTACAATGAATGTTGATGAATTGGTTGCTTATGGAACATATATTCAAGGAACAGGAAGGTTGGAAGTAGGTACAACTCAAAACCATAGATTAGGAACAGTTTCTGGTACGGGTACTTTATCAGTTGGGACAGGAAGTTTACCAGCAGGTGTATATACCAATTTTGTTTCGCCTTTAGGAGGTACCCTTGAGTATGCAGGTACATATACCGGATCTATCTTAAGTGAAACATCAAAAGTAAACAATCTTACTTTCTTGGGATCAGGAACCAGATCTTTACCTAATTATGAATCTGGTGGAGTTACTGTTTATGGTACATTAACTATAAATGGACCTACAGTTCAGGCTTATAATGGTAAGGTATTAGAATTAAAAGGAGATGTGATTTTTACAAGTGGTAGTTTTGATGCTAATTATGCCACTGTAGTTATAAATGGAAGTACTTTACAGGATATTTCAGGAACGACAGACTTTGTTTCTACAGATGGAGGAGCATTTTATAATTTTATAATTGCTAATCCTTCAGGAGTTACCATTTCTAATGATATTGAAATTTCAAATATATTAACGCTTGATAATGGTGTAATATATACCGATGCTGGAGGTAGTTTAATTGTTACTAATACGTTGTCAGCTGCAGTTTCAGGAGGAGGAACTTCATCGTATGTTCAAGGACCAATGAAGAAGCGAATACCTGAAGGTGCAGGCTTTACATTCCCATTGGGAGATCAGAATCGTTATTTACCTTTGGCAGTATTAACAGAAGGATCAGGAGGAAGCCCGGAAGTATGGGAGGCACAATATTACAGTCATAATCCAAATAACGATAATCTTTATGTTGCAAATTTGGGAACCGGAGTTTCTTATGTTAGTCAGGGTGAATATTGGAGAGTAATGGGTCCGGACACAGAAACTGCTAAAATAACTCTTAACTGGGATAATTTAAGTGGAGTTAATCCCGATGATGAAGATTTTATGGTTGTAGAATGGGTGCCATCTCAGTGGAATAATGTAGGTAATTTAACTATTGATCCATTGAGTACATCTTCCTCAGGAAATGTTCAGATATCGACTTCTCAAACATTTAATAATTTTTCAGGCTTAGGTAACTATTATACATTCGGTTCAATAACTATTCCTGCGTTTACATGGACAGGAAATATTAGTACTGATTGGTTTACTGCAGGTAACTGGACTGGGGGTATTGTTCCTTCTGCAAGTTCTCAGGTTACAATAGCAGGAACAAATCCTGCGATAATAAGTGGAGCTGCAAGTGTTAATAGTTTAACTGTTAATGCAGGAAGTTCGTTAACTTTAAATCCGGGTTCGCAATTTACATTAGTAGGAGACTTAATTATTAATGACGATGGAGATGTAAATACCGAAGAATTTGTAGTTAATAACTCGATAGCAAGTCCTGTATCTGTAATACTTAATGGAACAGAATCAGGGTCAGGGAAAGTTACTTATAAGTGGACCGGTTTTACTACATTAAATTGGTGGCAAATTAGCCATCCGGTAAAGGGTGCGGATCAAAGTGAATATGATGCATCTTTTGGAATAAATAGATATGCTGTTAACCGATATGTTGGTACAGGTGTAACAGCTAATGGATGGGAAAGAGTAGTGGGATTTTCTAATGTTTATAGCGATAGTTATGTTTTAGATGATACTGGAAAAGAGTTAGAAGGATACTCACTATACACTGCAAATCCTGGTATATTAAGTTATTCTGGTACATTTAAAAATGATGCAGCATATTCAATGTCAAACCCTGATGCCCGTTGGTATTTGGTTGCCAATCCATACCCAAGTTATATTGATGTTGAAGAAGCTGGTTTTGATATTGGAAATTTCTTAAAAACAGTTTATATCCGAAAAGGAGATGACGAAGTTTCAACATATAATATTTTAACCAATGTTGGTTTGCTTGGAGGTTCTCGATATGTAGCTCCAGGACAAAGCATGTGGTTAAGAACCTATGAGGTAAATGATGCCATATCAGTAAGCAATACATCAAGGGTTCATGCTTCGGGAAGTTTAAAGTCTTCTGTCGTTGAAAATGATAATATATTCAGATTTACATTGAGTGGAAGTAATAATACAGATGAATCTGTAATATTGTTAAGTGAGGAATTCGGGGCAGATTTTGTTTCTAAATTTGATTCCGAAAAGTTGATGAGTGGTGGCAATAAGGTAAATATATATTCACTTAAAGATAGTAAGGATATATCAATAAATGCTTTTCCAGAATTGTTGAATGAAAGAGTGGTGCCTTTAGGGTATACAGTATCGTCCGAAGGTATGAGTGATTTTACTTTTAGAGCAACTAACATTGGTAATTTTAAACCAAATGTTGATGTATTTCTTGTAGATAAAGGTATAGCAGATGAAATTGTAACTGTTAACTTACGAGAAACTCCTAGCTATACATTTACTCCTTTAGCTAATGAAAGTAATGATCGATTTGAATTACATTTTAAACCTTCAGTAACAACAGGTATTGATGATGAATTTAAGTCTGTTTTTGAAAACAACATTACAATTTATGCGGTTAAACAGGATGCAATAATTAAAGTATCGGAACAAGTATTGCAGGAGAAAAACAGAAGTATCAACATTTATAATGTTTCAGGTCAGTTGATAAAGCAAGTTGAATTAAACAATGAAGAAACAACGGTTACTTTGCCGCAAACAAATATGGTATATATCATTAGTGTAAAAGCTGGTGGAGATACCTATCATCAAAAGGTAGTTTCGCAGCAATAAATATTAAGAGAATTAAAAATAATAATAAAGGGTTTCACTTCTGGTGGAGCCCTTTTTTATGGGTAGTAAAGGAGTAATAAGAAAATTATTGTAGGTTAAAAGTTACTGATGGCGTTATATGTCAATTGAAAATAATATCTTAAAGGTCTGAAAAAGAAAAAAATAACAGTCTTTAAATTTAAAATTATTTTAAATCTAAAAAAGAACTATGAATATGCGCAAGTATAATTTTAAAGATGTAGATATGCTAATGGCTTCTAAAGTTATTGTAAATTAGTTAAAAAATAATCAGACCGAACTTATTTTTGTCCGCACCAATTGGACTCCCGAATATATCAATGACTTAGAAATTAAGATTGATGATGCTATCAATAATTATTTAGGCCTAGATAAAAAGAAGGATATTAGGGATGCCAAACAATCTGTAGGAGCTATTATGAATCCAGCAAAAAGAGATTTAGCTTTTTAAAAACATAAATAGAAGCTGATTTTTGGTGAAGATGCCATTTCAGTATTAAAAGTGTTAGGTTACAATAAGTATTTAACTAAAGGACAAAAAGGCAATCAGGAATCTGTTATTGAATTTAAAAATAGGAATTTAAAAAGCACGATGGTTTTGCATGATACAAATGTTATCTTAATTAAACGTATTTTAGAATATACCGGCAGATTAAAAGAAGCTAATGTTAACCAGGAAATATTAAAAAAAACTACCAAAGAAATATCGCAAGAAGCTTTAATTGCATTTATAACGAAATAGTTGGTATTTGTAAAATAGCAGCGAGTTATTATCAATTTGATGAAATAAAAAAGGAGCAAATTACTTTTCAAAAGTAATTTCAAATATGAAATCATCAAAAAACATAAAAAAGTAATTGTAGATCAGCAGGATGATCAGTAAATAAAATATTTAATAAAAATTAAAATTGTTATTTTTTTAAGGCACTTGTTTTCTTAAGCAAGTGCCTTTTTTATTATTTCACTTATCCCTTTATTTTTTTAATGTTCAACTTCGAAACAAATTTTTCTGAGTTCGATAATGATTTGAATAGGGTAGATGAACGTTTGTATAAGATGGTTGGAATAAATAGGAGTTTGAAAAGTGTTTTTAATACATCGATAGGTATTTTTAGAACAAAGGAGGTTGTTTATATAAGATCGACAGTATCATATAGAACATTGTAAAAATATCAAACTTTATTTCTTATTTATAGGAGCTTGTTATCAATATTTTGATGGATATAAGTACGACAAAGATTAAGTTTTATATCATAATATACTTAGGCAGAGTTTTTATAAATATGGTCTGTTAACTATAATATTATCCTTCTTTTATAGGTTTAATTCATTTTTATTTCATGTATATTATTAATCAACTGATAATAAATATTAGTTGGTTGGTGTAAGAAATAAAACCTATCTGTATTTAAACGTAAAACGCACATTAGAATAATTAGTAAGTTTGTACTCGAATAGTCAAATGTTTTGGAAAATAATATTTTAAACATAAGAGAGCATTATATGTTCCGTTTTTTAGAATAAAAAGTCGGGGATATACAAGCTTAGATTGATAAATAGATATAGATTAAATTATATAGAATGAAATACTTTTATTTAGGATTATTTTTATTTTTTGTAACTAGTTTTAGTTGTAACCTAAATGCTCAACAAGAGGTTATATGGTCAGAAGATTTTGAAGAAGCTTCAGGTGAAGTTTATACATCTTCAGAACCTGTAATTTCAGCTCTTAGTAATCAATGGAGTTATGAGCAAACAAGTAGAGGCAGATTAAGATTAGCAGCTGGTTCTGACTTTTATTACGGAGGAAACAATGCTGCTACGTTGGATAGTAGAACAGATGGTTATTATTCTACTAATTATTTAATTGCTACACTAAATGTTAATGGTTATACTGCATTGAAACTTTCTTTTGCATTTATGCAACATGGTGAGGAGGAGCATAGTGATGATAGAATTTGGGTTCGTAGAGGTTATGATGATTCGGAACCTTGGGTAGAAATTTATGACTGGTATGCAAATAGGGGAACAAGTGGAAATTGGAACATGGTTTCAAATATTGATATTAGCAGTGCAATAGCTTCTCAGCAAGTTAGTGATTATATTCAAATTCGATTTGGACAAAGAGATAATTATCGAGCTAGTTATACTGGAGGAAATGATGGAGTTACCTTTGATGATATTGAAGTAAGTGGTACAGTGGCTCCTTTTAGTACAACACTTTATTCAGATTTAGTTTATTGGTTACGAGCCGACCAATATATTACTAATCCATCAAGTATTACTAATTGGGGTGATTTATCAGGTAATGAAAATAATGCAACGAATGATCCAACTGGCCCACAACAAATAGTATCATCTCGATTTAATAGTCAAAATGTTGTATTGTTTAGTGGTGATGATGAATTAAATATTGCAGATAATCCACGTATAAATGCTGGAACTGGATATAATGGAGATGAACGTTCAATGTTTATTGCTTTCAGTTCTGGTGATGTAACATCGAGTGCTCCAAAGTATATTTATGAACAAGGAGGAGGAACAAATGGACTAGGTATATTTATTAAAAACCATAAATTATATGTTACAGTATATACTGCTAATGGAGCAAATAGGGAAGTAATAGATATTGACGTAACACAAAATACAGATTATATATTATCATTGATATGGAATAAAGGTGTGTTATCAGGTAAACTAAATAACGCCTCGTTTAGTTCTTATGGAAGTATAGGTTCTCTAACAACTTTAGCCTCCCATAGTGGAGATATTTCTATTGGTTTTACAGACTCATCTACTAGAGGTGAAGACGGCAATAGTTATTCAAGTGGTAATAATTTTAGTGGTGAAATTGCAGAATTAATATATTTTGACAAAGCATTAACGGGTATTGAAGAAATAGAAATAACTAAATCATTGGCAGAGAGATACGGTATTTTGCTTGATTTAGGAGAAATTTTTTACTCCTATCGTTCAGGTAATTGGAATGATATATCAACATGGACTCATGATCCGGGAGGTACAACTCAAACGGCTACAGATATTCCTGGTGATGACTCAAGAGTTGTTATTTTAAACGGACGTACTGTTACACTTACATCGGATGTAGCTAATACAGGTTTAAGTATGGCTATTCTTTCTGGTGGATTTATAAATATGGTTGATCATCAGTTTACCAATACTATTGATGAGTTAAGTGGACAAGGTACTTTAAAATTGGCAAGCGCCAATTTTCCGGTAGTGTCAACCAATTACCTGGTAACTGCAGATGGAGGGACAGTAGAATATAACAATAGTATTAATTTTGAATTTCCAGCTACTCAAACAGAATATAATCATTTAACAATTAATGGTTCTTCTGTTGCTACACAAAAGCATAACTTAACCTTGCATGGTAATTTACATGTAAAGCAAGGAACATATCGTATTAACGATGGAAGTACTGCTCGTTATCAGTTAACCATTGATGGAGATGTTACTGTGGAGAGTGGAGCTTCACTAACAGTTGGTACAGGTAGTACAATTTCTGGAGGTACAGATAACGGAGGTGTTGCTCCTTTTACAAATTATTACGCTACGTACTCGCATACAGTAGTTATAAATGGTGATTTTACAAATAATGGTACAGTCCGTTTTACCAATCAGAGTTATCCCGAATATGATGCATTTGCAACCAATGGAGCTGCAACAGTATATTTTAGAGGGGCATCTGATAATACATTAACATGTAATAATAAAACTGATTTCTATAATTTAGTTTTAGATAAGGGTATAGATCAAACATTTAAATTAACCGTTTATTCGTCAGCATATAGCAACTTCCGATTATTCGGTCGTAATACCTATGGCGGTGAAGGTGGAGGTGCCAACCCTAATTTACGTAAGGCACTTTGGATTCGTACAGGTACATTGGTTTTACAAGGTCTTACTGTTATACCTTCGTTAACAGAAGGAGGCTCAGGCGGAAATCCGAATAGTGATTACTATATTCCTGTGAATGGAGCTTTAGTTTTGGATGGAACAGATGTTACGGTTTTAACTACTGCTGATGATTATGCAGAGGTTAATGCAGCTTATACTGTAAATGGAGGTACTGGAGAAGTAAATGGTGTTAATAAGTCAGCTAGTAAAGCTCAGTCTTTTTCAGTTTATGGTAAAGTACAAATTAAGGATGGATATCTATCTACTCGCGAGTCGGGCGGTATTATTATCTGGAATAAAGCTTCTGCAGAAGTTGTTGTAGATGGCGGTATTTTAGATATAAAGCAATTTAGATCAGGAGGAACAGAAGAAGGATTAGCTTCATATGTACAAAATGGTGGGCAAACTGTTTTCAGAGGAAGATTTAGTCGAGAGTCTGCATCAGTAACTTCCGTAAGTGATATTGTAAATTCACCCCTAATAACAACACACTCTTTTGTTGGAATAACTAATACTAAAGGTTCTCTTAGTATCGATAATCCTGATAATATTTTTAGTATGTCAGGTGGAATAATTGAAATTCTGGATGCTAGCGGAACAAACAATTATGCCTTAGATATATTTTCTGCAATAAAAAATATTAATGTTACAGGTGGTACAATTAAATTCTCTCCTCAAATAGGAGATGAGGATATGATTGTAAGATCATCTGCTCCATTTGGTAATTTAATTGTTGAAAATGCAAGTGGAAGTAGTTCTGTTGTTAGGTTGGCTGTATCAAATCCTGAAGTTTCAGGAAATTTGGAGGTGCTGGGAGATGTTGATCTGGTTTCAGGTACATTAAATGCTGCAGGCTATGAACTTAAAATTGGAGGAGACTTTACTATTGATGACGGCGCAACTTATACAACTGGGGCTAATCGTACAGTATTTAATGGTAATGTACAGCAAAATTTAGTTGTTAATTTATCGGCTGCACTGAACTTGAATAAATTAGTAATAGATAATTCAGCCAGTAAGTTACAATTAAAGGGTACTCAGTCAGATTTAAATGTAGCTGATTCATTAATTATATCTAATGGAGAGTTGGATGATAATGGCAAAACCATTAGTGTATCTGGCAATATTTATAATGCAGGTATACATTCTGGAGCCGGACAAATAATTATGTCAGGATCATCAATTCAAGGTAATGGTGAGTTTAATAATCTATATTTAAACAGTACTGGAAATATTACTGTAGGAGATGATTTTATAATCAATGGATTATTAACTTTTGGTCAGGATCATTTATTGAACATTGGTACACATAATCTTAAATTCACCTCAGGAGCTTCTGTTTTAGGCCAATCTGCTACCAGATATATACAAACCGCTGGAAATGTTGGTGATGGTGGAGTAACATTTAATTATAATAGTATTAGTGCTAAAACCTGGCCTATAGGTGTAAGTAATTATACCCCTGCAACTATTGGTTTTTCAAGTGCACCTACTTCCTTTGGTGATATTACTATTGTACCGGTTAACTTTAAGCACCCTGTTACAAAAACTGCTGGTGGTGGTGAAGCTTTATCGTATTACTGGCGTGTAAAATCTAATAATTTTGCTGGAATCACAGGTAAAGTAACACATAGTTTTGTTTATGATGATGCAAATGTAGGATCAGATAATGAAGGGAATTATTTACCGGCACGTTATGATGCTTCTTCTTTTGGCTGGGATATAGGTGAAAAATCTAATATTGATACAAATATCAATACAATTAGTGATTGGGTAAGCTCGATAGATAATATCGATGGAGATTACACATGTGGCTCTAATCCAGCATTTGTTGCTCCAGATAAATATTACAGTATTAATTCAGGTTTATGGAGTGATAAAAATAATTGGTCAACAGAAGGTCATACTGGAAAAAAAGCAGCTAAAGCGCCGGGATCCGGTGATATTGTAATAATTGGTAGTGGCCATATTATTTCAATGGAGAGATATGATAATACCGCCAATAGAGATCCACATTATTGCGCAAGCCTCCAGATAGAATTAGGAGGAGTTTTAGATGTTACCTACAACCCCGGTAGTGATTTTGGTATGGTTGTTTCTCATCCTAATGGTAATGGAACAATTAGAATCAGTACTACTTACGATTATGATACTGAATTTGAGTTCCCTAATGGAGATTTTTCCGATTATAATGCAAATGGAGGAACAATAGAGTTTTATACATTAAATCCAGATCCAGGTCTTATAAATTATTTTCCAGATGGAGTTAAAGAATATGGAAACCTAATAGTTACATTAGCCGGAGCATCTAATGTAGTGTTCGCCAATCATGATGTCCATATTAAAGGTAATTTAACAATGAATGGAACTAGTGCTGATTCTTGGTTTTGTCCGTCATGGGGAAGTGGTGGTTGGCTTAATAAAACAATCACAATAGATGGAAACTTTAATATAATAGGGGGGTCATTTTTCTGGAATGGTAATAATAATGTAAGACAAGATGTTGTTGTAAAGCATAATCTTATTGTTGGTAAAGATAAAGGAGGTATTAGTTCAAGAGAAGCTCATAATCAGAGTATCTCTATTGGAGGGGATTTTATTAATAATTCTAATGCATATGATAGCTATAGTTATACATATGGTGCTTATCTTGAAAATGTACCTCTTATATTTTTTGGAGATAGTAATGCAAAAATTACATCAACCGAAGGAACCCCAAGGACTACTCTTGGGAGAATTACAGTTAATAAAGGATCTTCTCAGTCTACTACTTTAACAATGGATATTACAGGTACTGTAAACTATGAATCCAATACCTGGTTAAGTTTAGTTAATGGTACCTTTATTTATAATCGAAATGCCAATGTTTCCATTTGTGAGGGAGATAGCTTTACCATACCTGGAACTGCAGGGCTTACGGTAAACACTGCTAATACATTTGATATTTGTCATGCCAATAATAGCAATGATGATGATGTGTATTTAAATGGTAAGTTAATTGTAATTAATGGTACAGTTCGTATTGGGGATTCTTCCAGGGATATAAACAATGATATTGAATATTCAGGAGCAGGACTTTCTGAAATAGATATACAAGGTGGTCGTTTGTTTGTAAACGGACAGGTTCGTCGTAACCCGGCATCATCTGCAGGTATATTAAAATACAATCAAAGTGGAGGTGATGTTATTATAAATGGTAGAAATAGCTTACCAACTAATGCTAAGTTTGAGGTGCTAAATGCAGGTAGCGAATTTAATATGTCTAATGGTACTTTAACTATTGTACGTGGTGGTGGTACTACTTACGGAGACTTATATTTGCGTCCTGAGAATTCGTCTGTTACTGGTGGTGAAATTATTTTTGATAATTCAGGTGTTGGTACACAGAATTACCTGTTAGATGCAAATATTCCGCTAAATAATTTTACTGTAAGAGGAAGTGGTAATAACGCAATAGTTAAATTGTTATTAAGTCCATTAACATTAAATGGAAATCTTAACCTATCTAATGCAAATAGTATTTTAGATTCAAACTCTGATTTTAATGTTGATGTAACAATAAATGGAAATTTTAATAATAATGGAGTTTATAATTATTACGAAAATACCACTATCTTTTCAGGGGAAACACAACAGATTACGGGAAGCTCAGATGTTAATTTTTATAATTTAATAGTTAATCCATTAACTAGTTTAACATTAAATAAAGATGTTACTATAAATAATAATATCACATTAAGTAGTGGTACATTAGTAGCAGGTTCTAATACTATTAATGCAAAAGGTGATGTTAATAATGATGCGAATTACACCTCAACAGGAGATGGATTAGTATTAAATGGTAATGCCGTACAGGTTTTATCTGGAACCGGAACTTTTGCCCGTGTTGAGCTGGCTAATAGTTATGGAGCAGAACTTGATAATGATATTACAATAAATGGGGACTTGGTTCTTACTGTTGGAATACTTAATATTAAGAATCATTTACTAACATTAGCAGAGAGTGCTTCTTTGGTAGGTAGTTTTGGTGTTGGTAATATGATTACAACCAATGGAGTGTATAGTAACAAAGGAGTTAAAAAAATTATTTCTTCCGGAGATACGCCTGCATTTACTTTCCCAATCGGTGTAAATGGTAAATATACCCCTGTAGTGCTTGATTTATCAGCTAATGATAATACAGCATCTGTACAAATACATCCAGTAAATTATAAACATCCGGCTAATATAGATGGAACACACGTGTTAGATTATTTTTGGGCTGTTGAAAGCGAAGGATTAAGTAACGCAAGTGGAACTCTGGGTTTTACTTATGTTGAAGAAGATATTCAGGGAGATGAATCAGAATATTATGCAGCACGTTTATTGGTGCCTGGTACTAGCTGGACAAAGAATAATACAGTAGATGAAAATATTAATCTTATTTCATTTACTGTTTCGGGTAATAACATTAGTGGAGAGTATACCGCAGGAAAAGATACAGCATTCCCAGATAATGTTCCGGAATTTACAAGTATCTCAAATGGAGACTGGTCTGATGAAAATATATGGACTCAAACCGGTGGGGATGCTTATTCGCTGTCTGGTGCTCCGGATGGATTTATTGTGGTTATTAATCACGAGGTTTCTTTAGATGGAAATTATGCACAGGCTTATCGAACAACAATTTCAGCAGGAGCTAAATTGAAGATTGATGATCTAACTTATGGCCATAATTTAGGAACGGTATCCGGAGCTGGTACGCTTTACCTTGAGCAAGGAAATCTTCCGGAAGGTAACTATAATGCATTTTTAGGATGTTCAAATAATTCCACATTAGAGTTTGGAGGATCTGGAGATTATAATATCCTTTCTGACTTATTTAATAATACAGCTAATCTGTTATTCTCAGGAACAGGAACAAGAACATTGCCTGATGCAGACTTATCAATTTGTAAACAGTTAGTAATTGATGGTCCGGTGCTAGATAACAGTTTATATAATAGAACAATATATGTAAATGGTAGCTTTACCAGAGTATCCGGATCATTTAATAGTGGTTCTGGTGAATTTGCAACCGTTTCGTTTACCGGAGATGTAGAACAATTTATTGGTGGTTTTACTGGTTTGAACAATGCATTAAATAATTTGGAAAACAATAACAGTGCAGGGTTAACATTGAATGACAATATTGAGGTTAAGGGTAAGTTGTTATTAACAAATGGATTAATTAATACATCTGCTACAGAAACTCTAACAATAACAAACACGTCAATGAATTGTATTACACCAGCATCGGGTAAAGCAAATTCTTATGTGAATGGGCCATTAACCAAGAGAATGAATCAGAGTGATTCTTTTATATTCCCTATTGGTGTTGATGGAGAATTAGGCAGTAGCTTAAAATTAACTGCTGTTCAAACAGGAACTAAACTATGGACTGCAGAATATAAACGACCGAATGATACTTATACTAATTATTCTTTCCCTCTAACAGCTATTAATAGTCATGAATACTGGACAGTATCAACTCCGGGTGGAGGTCAGGCTAATGTTCAATTAGGCTGGAATGCAGGAAGCGATATAACTCCAGCAATGACAGAACATGGATTAACAGATATTAGAGTTGTAAATTATGATGGATCAAACTGGCAAGAGATTGATTCCAATGCAGGCGGAAGTGATACAAATGGGCAAGTAATTACTAAAAATAGAGTTTCGGTTACAACAGCAGGTTCCGATTTTACTACTGCTACTGTAAATACAAATAAGCCAAAGGTTCGTTTTAATCCTGAAGGTGCAATATGTGATTTGTCAACAGGTATTAAAGTTGAACTATCTTCAACTGTTCCAACAGCAGCAGATTATGAATTATCATATTCAATAAATGGAATTGAACAAACAGCTGTAACGGTAAATGAATTTCCTTATTATTTATCAACACCTACAGTTGGAGTTTACAAAATCACAGGATTTAAATATGATAATAAAGTAAGAACAGGTGTATTTGATGTTACAACCGTAGAAGTGTTTCCTTCACCAACAACAGCTGATGCAGGAGAAAATCAAACTTTACAGGGATTAACTCAAACAACATTAGCTGCAAATACAGCAACTGTAGGAACAGGTGTTTGGAGTATTGTAAGTGGTACAGGAGGTTCTTTTGTTGATCCAACAAATCCGGTTACTACATTTAATGGAACAGCAGGTTCGTTGTATGTATTAAGCTGGACCATTACAAATGGCGATTGTCAGTCTGTTGATCAGGTTAATATAGCATTTCCATTAGTTCCCGCCCATGTTTGGTTGGGCACAACAAATAATTGGTTTGATCCGAATAACTGGTCAGATGGAATTATTCCTGATGAAACAGTCGATATTACGCTTAAAGCAGTAGTTGCTCCTAAAGTTGATGCTGTTATAAGTAATACTGCTGAAGCAAAAGTTAATAATTTAACCATTGAATCGGGTGCTTCATTAACACTATCAGAGGGTGCCAGGTTTACAGTTAGTGGCAATTTAGCAACGAATAACAACGTAGTTATTGAGAATTCTGTGCTACACCCTACGTCTGTTATCATTTTGGGATCAGTAACAGGAGAGGTTACTTATAAGTGGAAAGATTTTACTCTTGTAAATTGGTGGCAAATTGCCTTTCCGGTTAATGGGGTTACACAAACCGAATTTGAAACATCTTTTGGAAGTGGGAGATATGCTGTTAATAGATATGTTGGTAAGGCTTTTACATCAAATGGTTGGGAGAGAGTAGCTGGTTTTGCAAATGTTTATAGCGACTCTTATAATTTTGATCAAGTTAACCAAGAGTTGGAAGGCTATTCCTTATATACTGCAAATGCAGGTGTTTTAACTTACTCTGGAGTATTAAATAATAACTCAGATTATACTATGGTTAATATGGATGCACGCTGGCATTTGGTTGCAAACCCATATCCAAGCTACATTGATGCAGAAGATTTAGGATTTGACTTAGGTGGTTTTCTAAAAACAATTTATATAAGAAAAGGCGATAATAAAGTAAGTACGTATAATGTATTAAATGGTCAAGGATTATTAGAAGGTTCCAGATATATAGCACCAGGGCAAAGTATATGGTTGCGAACATATAGGCCTACTAATGATGATGTTATTTCAATTTCAAATTCAGCAAGAACACATTTGAATGGAGGATATGGATTAAAGAGTTCATCAAACTCTTCTGATGATGTACTTAAGTTAAAATTGAAATCAGTTAATAATGAAGATGAAACAATTATAGTATTTAATAATGATGGATCTCGATTTGTAACTGATTATGATTCTGAAAAATTAATGAATGGTGGAAATAATGTTAATATTTATTCGTTAAAAGAGGAAAAAAATATAGCAATTAATTCCTTTACTGATTTATTTGATAATGATAGTATTCCTTTGGGATATGCAGTAGCTTCTGGTGACTTAAGTGAATTTACTCTTAAAGCAACTAATATTAATGGATTTATGCCTGATGTTGAAGTTTATCTGATAGATAAAGGAGATAAAACAAATATTATTACAGTTGATTTAAGAGAAAATCCAACGTATACTTTTACTCCGTTAGTTTCACAAGCTGATGATCGATTTGAATTAAAGTTTGTACCTTCAGTTACTACAGGTGTTGAAGAACTTAAAAGTGTTTCTAACAATGATGTATATATTTACACAGTAAAAACAAAAGCAATCGTTAAAGTAACAGAACCGGTTTTACAAGAAGTAGATAGACAAATTGATGTTTATGATATTTCAGGTCAGTTGGTAAAACAAGTTGAACTTAATGAAATAGAAACAACATTTAGCTTGCCACAGGCAAATAGTATTTATATTATTAATGTAAAGGCAGGAGGTTATTCATTCCAACAAAAAGTAGTTAGCCAGAATTAAAAAAAAAGGTATTAACTACTATAAAAAAATCCGGTAGCTCATTGTTACCGGATTTTTTTTGTCCTAAAATATTAGCTATTTATCATGTGTATAATATCATTTCTAAATAAATTCTGACTTTTAGATCCTAATTTATACAAAGTGCTATTTTTGTGCATATTTGAACATTTGTAATTAGGAATTTAATATATAAAATGTCAAATATTTTAATAGTCTAATTTATCGATATTTATTTAGCATATGCAGAACGTACTTTTATTCATTATTGCATTTTTCGTATCAAATTGTTTCATTCATGCCCAATCTGGTCCGGCTGGAATTGGGAATTTGAAAGGAACCAATGATCAACCTGAAAATCTTATTTGGCTTGACGCTTCAGACTTATCAAGTTTTAGTGATGGTAGTGTTTGGATAGATAAATCAGGTAATGGCCATAATGCTACTCATATAAATAAAGGAGGGAATGCCCCAACGTTGAGTACTTTTGGTGGACAAAATACTTTGTTATTTGATGGTACTGAGTCATACTTACAAATACAGGATGATGATAGCAATGGTAATCGCCTTGACGGGATGGACAAATTAGCAATTTTTGCTGTATTTAAGGCAGAAAATTCACGTCCTAGATCTATCATATCTAAACGAGAAAATTCATCTAATAAATCATATTCCCTTTTTTATGATAATAACTATTTATTAAATGGCTATGCTGGAAATACCTCTACTTTTGGTAAGTATAGTGTTGGGGATGCAACAAATACAGGATTAGGAATAGGTGAATTTATTTTTGATAATAATTTAGATTTATATTATAACGGAAACTTACAACATACAGAAGCTTCTGGATCGACTATAATTCCGGATAGAAATGAAAATATATGCATAGGCAGGTTTGATGAATCAAATAGTGAGACACGTTGGTTCGATGGGCAGATTTCTGAAATTTTAGTATACAGAGGTGGAATAAATAATGCCCAGCAACTAATCATTGAGAATTATTTAGGTCAAAAATATGGTGTTACACTTACTTCAAATGATATATTCACACCTACGGATTTATCTTTTATTAAAGATATTGCAGGAGTAGGTTGTGAAAGTGATGGTACGCACAAACTGGCATCTTCAGCAGGTTTATATATCGCCCTTAGAGATTCTGCATATGGTGATTATATAATGGCATCGAATGATGGTACTATTAATGATATTAGTTCAATTCAATCTGTTGCAGTAGCAGATGCAGCATGGAATAGATCCTGGTATGTAGAAAAAACAGGTTCCCCAACGGTTCGCCTAAGTTTTGACCTTTCAGAAGGAATTGGTGGAGAATATCCTCAAGAAATTTCAAACTATGTTTTATTAAGAAAAGATACACCTTCAGGTAGTTATTCAATTGTACATACTTCTCTTTCTGGAGTGGAAGTAGGAGACCGTATTTATTTTGAAGTTGAAGATGCAAATTTTTCTAATGGATATTATACTTTAGGAACGTTAGATCAAACAGTAAGTCCTGTTGAAGGAGGTGAAAGAAGAATTTGGTATACACTTAGATCAACAGCAAACTGGAATAGCCCTGATGCATGGACTTTAGAACCTTGTGGTTGTTTACCCAATAATCCGGATGGATTAACTCCAATTACATCGCCAACTTCAGCTTCAGATAAAGTGGTAATTTTAAGTGGTAAAAAGATTACAGTTCCAGCAGGAGTTAATAATATTTCAAATGCGGAATTGGAAGTGAATGGAGAACTTGATCTTGGATCAACAACAGGTCATTCGTTTTCATCAATTAATGGTTCAGGTTTAATATCAATGGCCAACGATAACTTTCCAGTAGGAGATGCTTCAAATTTTGTAAGTAAAGGAGAGGGAGAGGGAAAAGTTCGGTTTTATAGTAGTGGTTATACAATTAATACAGATTATGAGTTTTATGATGTAGAAATACTTTTATCTTCTGTAGCCTCAAATATTACCATAACTTCAGATATGAAAGTGAATGGAGATTTGCAAATACAACAAGGGATTGTTAGTCTTAATGATGCTGTATCTACATCAAATTTAAAATTTGATATTTTTGGTGATATAAATATTAAGTCAGGAGCTCAAATACTGACAGGAGAAGGAAATGCAAGACATCAAATTAATCTATATGGAGATTTTGTTAATCAGGGAGGTGTTGCTAAGTTTACTAATCGAACTTCATCTTCATACACAAGTGATGCAACAGACGGTATTGTTGATGTTAACTTTTTAAATGATACCGAAGATCAGGTTGTAACTTGTAACGGTATTACTAACTTTTACAGAATAGAAATTGATAAAGGTGTAGATCAGACTTATATAGTTTCAATAAATGCTTCAGATGTAGATAACTTTAAACTCCTGGGTAGAGCAAACTATAATCATTCCAGTATATCACAACTTGCTGCAAATAATAATGCATTCGGGTTATTAAAAGGGACTGTAAGAATTGGTCAAAATGTTGTTATAGATCAGTTGAATGCTTCTGGTAATTATAATATTTCTGAAGCTGCCTGTTTGTGGGTAGATGGAGGTTCTGTTTCTAAAACTTCAGGTACTGCCATTGTTCCATACGGAACACTAAAAGTGACTTCAGGTACATTATCTGCATTAGTTAATAGTGGTATCACACTTAGAGATAATGGTGTGATAAAAGTTGAAGGAGGAACTTTAAATACCAATCAAATAAGAACATCAGTTTTAGGGCCTGAACATCAGGGAGGGTATACGCAGACTGGAGGAGTTGTAAATGTAGTTGGAGGTTCTACTAATACCGATTATTATGCATTTAACCTCACCTATGAAGGAAATACCTTTCAAATGAGTGGAGGAGTTTTAAATATTGAGCAGGCAAACAGTAAAGGGGGAATATTTATAAACTCTATAGCCGCAAATTATAATGTAACTGGAGGTACTGTTGTTGCTAATATTGGAAATAGTAATGATTTTATAATTACGTCAAGAGCTCCTTTTTATAATCTTGTTTTAGAAAAGGATATTTCAAATGGTAATATTTTTATTTTGGATGATGCAGTTGATGTGGGTAGTACCGATGTTGATTTACCAGCACAACCACTAAAGGTTTTAAATGATTTTAGAATAAGAGGGGAGGAATCGGCGATTGATTATCCTAATATTATATTAAAAGCGGTGACTTCTGATGATGAGGTTGTCGATTTGTATATTGGAGGGTCTATGTTCTTAGAGAATGGCGTTCAATATATTTTTGCTGTGGGAGGAACTAGTCCTTACGATGGTGCGAATAGGCAACCAACAAAAGCAAATACAATATATTTTAATCAAACTCTGGCTACTTCAGCTATAGATACACTTTATTGGGGACATGATGGTGGACTTGATAATAAAATAGATAGTGACGAGAGACTTGAACTGGGTAATTTTGTGTTAAACAGAAATACCGGAAATGAGTTAAGAACTGTTGCTGCCTTTAATATTAATAATCAACAGCTACTTACTGATGTTAATGGAGATGCATCCGTTTTATCAGGTACTTTAGATCAGGGACGTCAGGTTTTTAGAACATGGGGTAAAATTACCAATTATGATCGTATGGGAACCTGGTATGAGGATGGGGCTTATCCTGTATCAGGAGGTACACCCAACGCTGCTCAAATCAGATTTAGAGAAGATCCTCCAGTCGAAATAGAAACTCGAGAAGGTGCTGTTTTTGGAAATATTCGATTTAATGTAAATCCGGGATCTACCCATGTTACACTTACAAGTGATGTTAAAATAGATCGTATGGAGTTTATGAGAGGAGCTATTTATCTTCAAGGATTTAACTTAACCATTGATCGACTTTGGAATTTGAATGGAAGTGGTAATTTATATACAGACATTGATTCTTCAGAAGAATTAAATGTGTCAGATGTAGGTGTCAATGGTAATAAATTAATATATACTAACGGACAAGCTTCTGATGGAGGTTTAACATTATTGGTGGATGAAAATACTAGAGATGAATCTAAAAATGCTAGAGATAAAAATTATTCCCCTCTAACTTTCCCAATTGGTTATACAACAGATGGAGGAACAACTGTTTATCATAGACCTGCTCAGATGAAGGTTACTAACTTTCAGGATGATGGTTATGTAACAATAAGACCTGTTGTGGGAGAATTAGAAACTACTGACCCAACAGGAGGAAAAGAAATATTACCATTATACTGGAGGGTATCACATAGTGATTTTACAGATTTACCTACGGTTGCATTTCAGTTCTATTATAGAGGTGTAGATGTAACTACAGCCCGCCAGGAAGATAAATATGTACCCGGATATGTTTTGGATGAACTTCCATTTTCGCGACTATATCAGGATGGAGTTTCAGATGTAGTTAATGCTGAGGAAGATGGTCTTACCCGCAGAATAGTATTTAATGGAGGTTCTACAGGTGGAGAATTTGATAAAGATGTTTTTGAAGGCTTTACTTTGATTAATGCTAATTTTACTTGTGGTGAAAGTCAAAGGTTTAATGGTACTCCTGAAATTTATTACAATAAAAGACAAAATAATGCAGTTTGGAATGATAAAGCTTCCTGGTACAAAGATGCAGATGGAGTTAAGGATGCTACAGATTATCCACAAGCTGGTGATATTGCTGTAATCAGAGGAAGTATCTGGACGCATAATATTACTGTGAATGGAACTCAGCAGTGTGCTCAACTTATTTTTCAACGAGAAGGTACATACTCAGATATCGAATCCTTACCAAGGCTTAGAGTTTTACCTACAGATCAATTAACTGTTGGTTTAATTTCAGGAGTTGGAGACCTTTATCTACAACGAAATTTAACAACCACAGGAAATATTGTTGGAGATATTGGTGATTTTGCTAGTAACGATACTAGTGTCGTGGAATTTTATACAACTCAAAATGGAGCTTACTCAATCGACGAGAGTGACTTTTTGAATGATTTACCAACATTAAGAATATTTGGAGCAGGTAATACCAGTAGAACTGTTCAGTTTAATTATGATTTAAAGTGTAAAAATCTAGTTGTTGATGGTAGAGCAACATTAATTGTTGGAGGTAACTATGAAGTAGAAAAGCTAACAAGATTAGGATTTACCTATGATGGTAGGATTCAGTTCCCAAATGGATCTGAAAAATATACACTTACAACAACAGATTTATTTTCTTCAACAGCTAAAGGGTCTGAAGCAGAATTATATACTGTTAATGTAGCTTCAGGAGGTTCAAATGCTGTAGAACATGAGTTGGTGGTTAAGGGTAATATTAATTTAGATTATAGAGGAAGTGTAAATGCAGGAGATTACTTTACATTTGATTTATATAACTCTCCACTTGAAAATAATGTAATTCTTTCCTTGGAAGGTGACGACTTAGGTGAGTTTAATAATGCTTTTGTCGATGGACAGTTCGATGTAGATTTATATAAAATAAAAATGAATAAAGGAACTTCTGCAAAAGTGCCTTTTACTATAAATACAAATTTTTCATTAAATGCACCAGCCGATGGTGATATCAAGAATATTATTTTAGACAATGGTTTATTGGTATTAAATAATGAAGATATTGATATAAATCTTTCAACAGGAGGCGAGTATTTTAATATATCCGGAACATCAGGATTAGAACTGAAGCAAGGAAAAACTTATGTAAACGGAAGCTCTGGTATTTTACTGGATGGTCTTTTAAAATTATCAGGAGGAACACTTGATATGAGTGATGCCGATATTGGCGAAAAAGATAATCCAATTGTATATTCAACATCGGGAAATGCAGAAATTAATATTTCAGATGGAACTTTGTTGGTCGGATCTCAGATCAGGAGACTTGAGAACGATAATCTTGGAGTTCTTAAGTATATTCAAACTGGAGGTGATGTTCAAATTGGAGCTTCTTCTGGTGGAATAAATACACGAGGAATGTTAGAGGTTTTAAATGAAGGAAGTGAGTTTACATATACTGGAGGAACTTTAACCATAGTACAACAAAATGCATCATCTCCTGAAATATCATCTTTATTATTAGATCCAACAATTTATAATTTATCATCTAGTACAATCAATATTTTTAACTCATTAACACCGGCAGGTCAAAATGATTTTGGAATCAATAGTTCAATTCCAATAAATAATTTAGTCATTAACGGGACAAATAATCCAACAGTTAATCTCAAAATTAAAGGCCTTTCTTTAATTGGCGATTTGATAATTGAAACAGGAGCAACTCTTGATTCAAAAGGATTTCCTATTGAGTTACAAGGAGACTGGACTAATAATGGAATCTACAAAGCATCCTCTAATGAAGTATTATTTTTGGGATTTAATGCTCAAACAATAAATGGAAATACAACTTTCTATAAATTAACAAAGCAATCTGGAGGAGATAAACTTACATTAGGAACATCTACTGATATTACAGTAGATTATTTATTATCACTATTAGATGGTTCTATTGATGATAACGGAAATAATATCTATGTAAAGCGAGATATTATAAATGAGGGAGAAATTATAAATGGAGACAGTAATGGTATTGTTTTGAATGGTACTGAAAATCAACGAATATATGGGAATGGAACATACGAAAAAGTATTCTTAAATAACTCAAATGGATTTTCTCAGGAGGAAGGTAATGTAATTACAATAAAAGAGAATCTTCAGATGGAATCCGGAGTGTTGGATATTGGAAAAAACCTTATTGTGTTTGATGAGAATGCAACAATAAATACATCTACAGGTTTCTCCATAAATAATATGATTCAGACAAATATTTCATTTGTGGACGCTGGAATAAAAAAATATGTTCCGACTGGAACATTATCATTTGTATATCCACTTGGAAGTGGGGGGGCCTATACTCCAGTATCCTTATCAGTAACAAATAATTCTGCTACAGGAGCTTATTTAAGAGTTAAAGGAGCTAATGAGTGTCATCCTAGTATCATAGATTTAGCATCAACATCAATGGATGAAACGGTTAATGTATTACAATACTATTGGATTTTAGATGCTAATGGATTTACTGACTTTCAAGGTGCTGTTTCTATGAGTTATCCAAACTCACTGGTTAAAGTAGATGAAGCAGGATATACTTATGATGATTATATTACAGCCCGTTTGTTATCTAGAGGATCTGGGGAGTGGAATAAAAATATTGGAAATATAGATACAGCAAATGATAAATTAATATTTGATTTTTCTGTTGCAACAGATGATAATGGTATTATAGGAGATTACACCGCAGGTTTAGATGAAGCCATTCCTGATCAGGTTCCAACCTATACTTCAATAAAAGACGGAAACTGGAATGATGTTTCAGTGTGGAATCCAACTCCTCCAGTAGGGGGGCCAAGAGGAGCTATTGTGGTGGTTAATAATAATGTTTCAATTCCGGTGGATTATATATCATCATATAAAACAGCGGTGAATGATAAACTAATAATCCCAGGAACAGAAGGTCATCGCTTAGGCTATGTTACAGGAATAGGGACATTGTATTTGGAAACTGGAGGATTGCCTGCAGGAGATTATTCCGAGTTCTTTATCGAAAATGGAGGAACGGTTGAATTTTCTGGGTCAAATCTTTCTTATCCCGTGCTTTCAGGTATTACAACAGTAAATAATCTTAAGTTTTCAGGTACAGGAGATCGTGATTTACCGAACACTGATCTTAATATTTTAGGGGATTTTAGCATAGAATCTACAGGTGATTTAGCAGTAAGAAACCTTAATGACAAAGATTTATATATAAATGGAGATATAGATTTTAATTCAGGAACAATCGATTTTGGACGAGGTACTGCAGTATTGAATGGTACATCTTTACAAACGATATCAGGAACAGGAGCCTTTACAGGAGGAAATTCATTATATAATTTGACCATTAACAATGGAAGTGGTGTTCATCTTCAGTCAGATATGAATGTATCTAATATTTTGAAGTTAACCAATGGAATTTTAAATACAGAGGATGCAGAGCTTATTATTGTTAATTCGGAGGCCGATGCAATTCAAGGGGGAAGTTCATCTTCTTTTGTTGAAGGTCCGTTATCAAAATATATAAATTACAATGAATCCTTTCAATTTCCTGTTGGTAGTGCCGGTAGATATGGTATTATTAAAGTTTTTAATGCAAAGAAAAGTGGAACTTCTGGTACTGGACTTTGGAGAGTCAAATATTTTAATTCAAATCCTAATGCGAATAATTATAATACCGAAAGCAGAAATGGTGATTTAGAATTTGTTAGTCAAAATGAATTTTGGACAATTCTTGGACCTGCGGGAGGAAACGCTAAATTAACGATGACTTGGGATGAGCAAAGTGGAGTAGGTTTGGATAATAACTTTAGACTAGTTCAATGGAGTGATTTATCCCCATCTGCATGGAAAGAAGTGGGAATAACAAGTTTAAGTGGTAATGAATCAGGAGGAAATGTTACTACTAGTGGTACTGTTAATTTTAATGAGTTTTCAGAAGGTACTACATTTACATTTGGATCAATATTAATACCTGCCTATACCTGGATCGGAAGTTCTAATGATTGGTTCTCAGCATCAAACTGGAGTAACTCAATTGTGCCAACAGCATCTTCAGATGTTACAATAAATACAGTTTCTACTCCTTATGTATATCCTGTAATAGATCCTACGGTAAAGGCTGATGTTATACAGGTTAATGATTTAACAATAGCTTCAGGAGCAAGTCTGTATTTATTTGAAGGGACTAAACTTACAGTTAATGGAGATTTAGAAACAAATGATGGATTATTAGTTTACAATTCTGTAGATAAACCAACTTCTATTATTACTCATGGAAATGTTTCAGGAAAAGCAACTTATTATTGGAATAATTTTACAACATTAAATTGGTGGCAAATTGCTCATCCTGTAAAGGGAGTTACGCAAAATAATTATGAAGTTTCGTTTGGTACAGATAAGTATGCAGTTAATAGATATGTTGGTAAAGCGGTTACTTCTAATGGCTGGGAACGGGTAGCAGGTTATATGAATTTATACAGTAATAATTTTAATTTTGATGCGGTAAATAACGAGTTAGAAGGCTTTTCGTTATATACTGCAAATGCGGGTGTGTTGAATTATTCAGGAGTTCTAAATAATGTTTCAGAATATTCGAAGTCGAATTTGGAGGCACGTTGGCATTTGGTTGCAAATCCTTATCCTAGCTATCTAGATGTGGAAAATAGTGGTTTTGAGTTGGGTGATTTTGCGAAAACTATCTATATTAGAAAAGGAGATAATCAAGTTTCTACCTATAATATATTGAGTGGTCAAGGTTTATTGGAGGGATCTAGATATATTGCTCCTGGTCAGAGTATGTGGTTGCGTACCTATAAATTAACTAATGATGATGTAATTTCAATTTCTAGTTCAGTTAGAACACATACTACTGGTGGATTTGGCTTAAAAAGTACAGCCATATCAGAACAAGGTATGTTAAAACTTCAAATAACTTCTATAAATAATATTGATGAAGCAATTATTCAGTTTAATGAGAGAGGTGCTAAATTTGTAACAGATTTTGATTCGGAAAAATTATTGAATGGAGGAAATAATGTTAATATTTATACAATTAAAGAAGAAAAAAATATAGCAATTAATGCTTTACCTGAGTTATATGAAAGTGATATTATTCCATTGGGATATTCTGTCGCTCAAAATGGAATGAGTAATTTTACAATAAAAGCCTCTAATATAAATGGTTTTATGCCGGATGTTAATGTTTACCTGTTAGATAAAGCAGATAAAAATAATGTAATTACGGTTAACCTACGAGAGAATCCTACATATACATTTACACCTTTAGCAACAGAAAGTAATGATCGATTTGAATTAAAGTTTGTACCATCTGTTACAACTGATATCGATGATATTCCTTCAGCATCGAATAAAGATGTAAGTATATATGCAGTGAAACAGATTGCAACAGTTAAAGTGTCAGATGAGGTGTTGCAAAGTACAGATAGAATTATATATATTTATAATGTATCTGGTCAGTTGGTGAAAACTGTTGAATTAAATAAATCAGAAACAACAATTAATTTACCGCATGCAAATACTGTTTATATTATTAAAGTAGATGTTGATGGTATATCCTACCAAAATAAGGTAGTGTCGCAGAACTAGAAAATATAAAGTTTTAAAAAAAGAAATCCGGTAGCACTCAGTTACCGGATTTTTTGTTTACTAAAGTGTTTGTTGATAAGTGAATGTATCCTTGTTTACTGTCATAATTGCATCAAGAAACTATAGTAAACTAATACGAGATTTGTTTTGAAGTATTTTCATTGTGAATCAGTTGGATTAGTATATGGCAAATTAAAGGCAATTCAGAACATAAAAGGTACGGGCTTGTAGGCAATGATGTTGAAGATCATTCATTGTACTTCCTGTGTGAAATATTTGCTCGGTTTTAGAGATGAAAAGACTAAAACTTATAGTTTACACCAACTATAACTCCAACAGAGTATGGTTTGTACTCATAATTTGAGGAACTAGTAATAGAATTAATAAAATACTTAAAACGAGGTTCCAGATTAAAATCAAAAGAAGAATTAATAGGAGTGCGTAACCCAAAACCAAAACTGGCACTATAGCTAACAGCATTAATACCTTCCATCATTCCTATCTTATTTTTTGTGTTGTTGCTAATATTATAAGCATTGTTACCTACCAATAAATTGGTACTTACTCCTCCATTAAGAGATAGAGCAATTCCTTTATTAATAATATCGTATTTTAAGATAAAAGGTATTTCAATATATTCTAATTCTTGCTGAATATCGACTTCTGAATTACTAAAGAAAGCCATATTTGAAATAGTCCTGCTTGCTTCAAAATCAGTTGAAGGAGCTGCATCAAACATTTTTCCTGAAGATGAGCTTTTAGGTACTATGTTTCCCATCGAATTTTGGTAACTATTAGATGAGGAAGCTGGTTGTATGTTATCTTCAAGCAAACCAAATGCCATTGAATTATTAGGCGTATAAGACGAATTACTAAATTTTTGACCCACCTGGGCATATAGTAGTCCGGTTTCTATTCTAAGGCGTTTATTGGTCTTAAAATTAATATTTACGCCTCCTGTTAATTTAGTAATACCGCTTTCGTTCTTTGCGCTGTTATTATCAGCATCTCTATAAGAATATGATGGTGCAATTTGCCCACCAACAGATATTGCAGTAAATGGTTGCTTTTTTATCATTTCTTCTTCTTCAGAATCTCCAAATATAATATCAGTCATACGTTTATTATCCATATTACTATTCTGTAAAAAGAATACAGTAGAAGGATCAATCGTTTCAGTTTTGGTAATAGCATCTTTATTTGGTAGAAATGTCAATGCAAACTCTTTTGTGTTTTGTGAATTATTATCGGTAGTTAAAATATTAGTATATTTTGATTTAGTGGTTTTTAAATAAGTTTCCTTACCTAATTCTTTTGAAGAATATAAACTTTCATCAATAGGTATTTCTTGAACATATTTATATTCTTTTTTCTTAACATTATTTTTTATAGGTGTTGTTTTGTCTATTATAGATTTGACGGTTTTGTTGTTTTGTTTGTTGTTACTTTCAGATATAGTTATACCTGAATCAGATTGAAAAGAGGTAAGATGTTGAGGTGTTTGCAACTTTCTGGTATTAAATAATATTCCAGCTAAAATAATAACACCGATGAATGCTGCTGCAGCTGAGCCTTTCCATAATAGCAATACTATTTTTTGCTTACGATTGCTTTTTATTTCAGCATTAATAGCATCCCATACATGAGTAGGAGGTGTTGCTGAGTAGTCAGACAAGCCTTCCCTAAATAATCGATCTATGTTGTTTTCCTTGCTCATGCTATTATTGAATCATTTTTTTTTATGGATAATTTATCCTTTAAAATTTTTCGCGCTCTTGATAAATTAGATTTAGATGTACCAATCGATATTCCCAAAATATCTGAAATTTCCTGATGCGAATATCCCTCAAGTGCATACAAATTAAAAACCAGTTTGTATTTAGGTGGGAGCTTCTCAACAATTGAAAGTAAATCTTTGGGATTAATCGTTTCTATATGTTCATTGATGTCAGGTGTTTCTTTAGCAATATCTTCAATAGAATCAACGAAATAAACCGGATTCTTCTTTCTAAAGGTTTCAATAATCGTATTAACAACAATTCTTCTCATCCATCCTTCAAATGAACCTTCAAACCTGTATTTTTTTATGTTTGTAAATATTTTTATGAATGATTCCTGAAGATGATCTTCTGCCTCTGTTTTGTCCTTACAATATTGCAGACAAACTCCATATAGCCATGGCGAAAAACAATCATATAGTTGTTTTTGAGCCTTACTATTATTCTTTTGGCACTTTTTTATTATTTCTTCAAGATTCTTCACGCAATAAATTATACCACCTAAACTAAGTATATCATAGATTATGGTTGTTCTTTATTCTTCTAAATTACAGATTTACAATCTCATGTCAAATTTAGGAAGTATTAATCTGTTTTAATGATGTTTAATAAGTTATGGGGTTGCGTAGATGAAGAAAAAATAATCTAATAAATATTTTTTCTATGGGAAAAGAGGGCTTGATAAAGTGTAAGGTGATAAAAAAAATGCCAGCTAAGCACTGGCATTACATGATAATATTAATGAATTTTCTTCATTTTGTCCATTTCTCTTTTGGCATCCTTGAGTTTTAAGGATTCTCTTTTGTCATGACTTTTCTTTCCTTTGGCAAGGGCAATTTCAACTTTAGCCCATCCACGGTCATTAAGAAAAACTTTTAATGGAATAATGGTTAAACCAGATTCTTTAGTTTTTCTGTCTAATTTCTGAAGCTCTTTTTTTTGTAATAATAACTTGCGTTCTCTAAGTGGCATATGGTTGTTATATGTGCCAAAAAAATACTCAGCAATATTAAAACCCTTTATCCAAAGCTCATTTCTAACAAAGTAGCAATAAGCTTCAACTAAACTAGCTTTACCAAGTCTTAATGATTTTATTTCAGTACCGGACAACTGGATGCCAGCTACAAACTTTTCAAGGATTTCGTAATCAAAGAAAGCTTTTTTATTTCGTATGTTAATTTTATTCTGTGCCATATTATTTCACAATCAAATCCCACTAAAACGGATAAACATTACCCATAACAAATAAGGAAGAAACAAAATTAGCAAAGTAATAATAATTGTAAGAACAATTCTGAAATCTTTACTCTCAAAATTTCCAATATGTTTTGTGGCGTGCCAAACTAAAAACGCAGTATATAAACCCGCAATCTGTAAAAAATATATTTGAGGTATTAGTAGTGTTGTAATTCTTAGTATTAAAATAACAACCATTGAATAAGCAACTGTTTTAATGGCTATGTCTTTTACTTGCGCTGATTTTTGAGTTTTTGCGAATTGTGGAATTATTTTAATTAATATAAAATAAGTGATGATTAGGGTTAAAAAGAAAGCTGTGAATTGTCCTATTGCATTTTTTAATGCAAAAGTAAAGTCCGGGTCCTGATGAGCCATAATGGCATTAATAAAACTTATCAGCGTGATAATGGCAAGATAAGGCAATGCAAATTCGCTTAAAATCTTATTAAAATCACTTTTTTCAGAATGAATGGCTTCCCATTCGCTCTGAGGACTGATAATTAAGTTTTTTGTTCGTATAAAGATGTTTTTATATCTATTGATCAGACTTTGCTGTTGATTTTTAGAATCCATAAATACTTTATTAAATGTGCTGTGAGTTAGTTTTGAAGCTATTTTAATTAGTTTTGTGGTGTCAAAAATATAAAAAATCAATAGAATTAAAGTTTGAGTACTTTAAAATGATGTAAACAACATATACCAATGGAAAAAATGTCAACAAATAATCTAGTAGTTGTATTAGGTCCTACAGCAAGTGGTAAAACAACATTAGCCACAAAACTTGCTCATAAAATTGATGGAGAAATTATAAGTGCAGATTCTCGTCAGGTTTATAGAAATATGGATCTGGGTACTGGCAAAGATTTAGAGGATTATATTGTTGATGGAACACCAATTCCATATCATTTAATTGACATTGTGGATGCAGGTTATAAATACAATGTTTACGAATATCAAACTGATTTTTTTAAAGCTTTTGAAGATATAAAAAATAGAGGGAAGTTTCCTGTAATGTGTGGTGGTACAGGAATGTATATTGAAGCTGTACTAAGTCATTTTAAAATGGTTCATGTACCTTCAAACCCTGAATTAAGAAAGAGCCTGGAAGGGAAATCTCTTGAAGAACTCACTCAAATATTATCAACATTTAAAAAACTGCATAATAAAACAGATGTTGATACTGTAAAAAGAGCCATTCGCGGTATTGAGATTGAAACTTATTATCAAGCTAATCCAGCGATTGAGGTTGAGCTACCAAAATTAAACCCATTGATTATTGGAGTGAAGATTGACAGGGATTTACGAAGAGAGAAAATTACACGAAGGTTAAAATCCAGATTAGAAGAGGGGATGATTGATGAGGTAAAATCTATTTTGGATAGTGGTGTTCAGCCAGACGATTTAATTTATTATGGATTAGAATATAAATATCTCACGCTACATGCAATAGGTAAGTTGTCGTACAATGAGATGTTTGAAAAACTAAATATTGCAATACATCAATTTGCCAAAAGGCAAATGACTTGGTTTAGAAAGATGGAAAGAAGTGGATTTAATATTCATTGGATGGATGCTAAGGATCCGGAAGAAGACCGGGTTGGTGAAATAATGAGCTTATTATCAAAAGATTAGTATTGAAATGAACCTACTAATTGTTGAGTATAATTTTCAGGGTAATTATCTGCAGGTTGTTCAATGAGTAAGAGAGTAATAATAATGCATAAATATACGTAATTTGTAAATAGTCATGTAAATTTGTTTGTTTATCAAAGATTATGATACTTTGGTAAGGAAATCGGAAAAAAATCTCTTTTAAAAAAAACATATTAACACTTTCGTCGTAATTATATTATCTGACAAAAATTATGAAAAGTAATTAGGCTAAAAAGCATTTCAATGGATAATATAGAATTGTATATTGACAGAATTTCAAAACTTGCAAATAGAAATAAAGAGTTGAATCGGGAGATGAATGAGATTGTAAGCAGATACAATTTTATTCAGAAGCAAAATGATAAGTATCTTAACTTACTATCTAATTTTTCATTTGAAGAGGAAGAGAAAAAAGTTGCTCCCAAACAAAAAATCCGACGCTTTACAAGAGCTTCTCTATTATATGCTTCCGTTGAAGGTTTTCATAAGTTAAGTGGTCATCCCAAAGCTGAATTGTTAATGGATAAATTGGATGAGCTGCAATTAAGAATGGGTGATATTGCTAAAAAGTACGATATTGTTAAGATAAAAACCGTTGGTGATGTATTTATTTATGGAGGTGGAATGTTGGAAGAAAACAGAACCAACCCCATTGACGTAATATTAGCTGCACAGGAAATGCAACAAGCAGCTATTGAAATTAATGGAGGAGAAGGAGGTACTGCATTTTGGGAGCTTAGTATAGGAATTCATACAGGTCCTGTTTTAGCTGAACCAACCGGAAAAAAGTCTGCTCCATTCAGGTTGGCAGGTGATTCAGTGAACTTTACCAGTCGTTTGGGTAAAGCTTGTAAAGCTGGCTCTATCAATATTTCAGCCATGACATATGAGTTGGTAAAGGAATTCTTTAACTGTACGTCTTCGGGGCAAATGCCAGTAAAATATAAAGGTATTATGGAATCCTTTTATGTGGATGGCTTACTACCAGAATTACTTCAAGAAGGAACCAAAAGACAAATAAATAAAGATTTTCAAGTAAAATACTCACTTATTCAATTTTTAGATATTCAGGAAGAGGTGTTGGATATGTTAGAACAAAATCTTCCGGATCATTTATTTTACCACAATATTAAACATACTATTGATGTTGTTACAGAAGTAGAGCTAATTGGTTGGGCCGAAGGCTTATCGGAAGAAGAAATTTTATTATTGAAATTAGCCGGATTGTTTCATGATGCAGGCCATGTGATTAGTTACGATGATCATGAATTTCATGGTACAGTGTTAGCACGTAAAATGTTAAAGAAATATCATTACCATCCAGATATACTAGACCGTGTTTGTAGTTTAATTATGGCAACTCAATTTCCACCAGAACCTAAAAATACACTTGAAAAAGTAATATGTGATTCTGATTTGGATTATTTGGGGAGGGCTGATTTTATTCCTGTATCTAATATGTTGTACGAAGAACTTAAGGTGCGCAATATGGTTGGTTCTTATACCGAGTGGAATATAAAACAGCTTACCTTTATTCGTAAACATCAATACTTTACAGATACTGCACAAAATCTTAGAGAAGTAAATAAGAATAAACAAATTGAGAGACTGGAAAAGCTACTGTCTGTTGAGGCTAATGAAGAGGAATAGAAAAATTCACTACACTTTATGGTTTTATTAGATTTTAAATAAACTCTCATTTTAGCAATGAGAACAATCACTTGCTTTTTTTCATTGATTTAATATATTTGGTATCTTACACTGAAATATTAAAGTATAGAATGATGAAAAGAGTTTTATTGTGTCTGCTTGGTGGTATGTTTATGGTTACTTCTTGTAAACAATCATCAAAAACAGCTGCTGTTTATGAACCTTCAATTCCTAATGTGAAAGAAAAAGTTGAAGAGTTTATTCCTATAGATTTAAAAACAGATCTCTCAAAATTAAGCATAAATGAAAAAGCTATGCTTCCAATTTTATTTGAAGCGGGTAAAATTATGGATGATTTGTTTTGGAAACAAGCATGGGGAGATAAAGATGCATTATTAGGACAAATGCAAGATGAATATCTTAAACAGTTTGTAAAGATTAATTATGGACCTTGGGAAAGACTTAATAACAACACTTCTTTTGTTAAAGGAATAGGTGCTAAACCATTGGGTGCAAATTTTTATCCTCAAGACATTACAAAAGAAGAATTTGGAAGTATTCAGGATTCTGATAAAAACAGCTTATATACCCTCATTAAAAGAGATAAAACCACAAGGGAACTTAGTGTAGTACCTTATCATGAAGCATATAAAGAGGAATTAACCAAAGTTTCTGTTTTACTTAAGAAAGCTGCTGAATTAGCTGAAGATAATGGTTTGAAAGATTACCTGTTAAAAAGATCAGAAGCTTTATTAACTGGTGAATACTTTGAAAGTGATTTGGCGTGGATGAGTATGAAAAATAATACGATTGATTTTGTTGTAGGGCCAATAGAAAATTACGAAGATGCACTTTATGGTGCAAAAGCAGCTTTTGAGGCATTCATCTTAATTAAAGATAAGGAATGGTCTGGAAAGTTAGCCCATTATGCAACTTTATTACCTCAATTACAAGAGTCGTTACCAGTTGATAATGAATATAAAAGTGAAGTGCCGGGAAGTGATTCGGATTTAGGTGCTTACGATGTTGTGTTTTATGGTGGAGATTGCAATGCCGGAAGTAAAACAATTGCAATAAACCTACCCAATGATCCTAAGGTACATATAGAAAAAGGAAGTAGAAAGCTACAGTTAAAAAATAGCATGAAAGCTAAATTTGATAAAATTTTAGTTCCTATTAGTAAGTTGTTAATTGATGACGAACAACAGGGGAATGTTTCATTTGATGCATTTTTTGAGAATACAATGTTTCATGAAGTAGCTCATGGTTTGGGTATTAAAAATACATTGAATGGAAAAGGTACAGTTAGAGAAGCATTAAAAGAAACAGCTTCAGCAATGGAAGAGGGTAAAGCTGATATTCTTGGTTTATATATGGTTGATATGTTGACGAAAATGAATGAACTGGGAGATGATCAGGTTCTGATGGATAACTATGTAACCTTTATGGCCGGATTATTCAGATCAATACGTTTTGGTGCATCAAGTTCTCATGGCAAAGCAAATATGATCAGGTTTAATTATTTTAATGAAAAAGGAGCTTTCACTAAAAACATGGAAACAGGAAAGTATCGTGTGGATTTTGATAAAATGCATCAGGCAATGATTGATCTTTCGAAAGAGATATTGGTAATGCAGGGAAATGGAGATTATAAAAAAGCTCAGGAATGGATTAAAGAAAAAGGTTTTGTCACTCCTGAACTACAAAAAGATTTAGATAAAATTGCAGAAGCCGGTATACCTCGTGATATTGTATTTAAACAAGGTCCGGAAGTTTTGGGATTATAATTACTAAAATATTGAAAAGGAAAATGGCTTCCCTAATCGAGAAGCCATTTTTTATTTAAAATTTAATGTAAATTCTATTATTTCGGGTCTGTTTCCTAGTCTAACCGGAGGTCCCCAGGTGCCAAAGCCATTACTAACATAAAAGTGAGAATCACCTTTCTTTTTGTATCCACTACTTACTTCAAATATTTTTTCGGTAATATAATTAAATGGCCACAATTGTCCATGATGTGTATGTCCGCTGATTTGGAGATCAACACCTGCACTTTCAACCAAATCTAAATGATACGGCTGATGGTCCAACATGATGATAGGTTTTGTTTGATCAATTTGGGATGTTAATTCACTTGGTGTTTTTCTTTTAACACCAGTAAAGGAAGTTTTATCCCGATCTTCTCTTCCTGAAATATAGAAGCTATTGTTGATCAAAACAGAGCTATCTCTTAATATTTCAATTCCATGTTCTTCTAAATATTTAACAGCTTCCTCGGCTCCTCCAATATACTCATGGTTACCGGTGATTCCATATATTCCTATAGGTGCTTTGAGCCTCAAAAGATTTTTACCCAGGTTTTGTTCAATTACAGGCTTTACATCTTCATCAACAATATCCCCTGCAAATAGAATAATATCTGGTTTTAGTGAATTGATTGTATTAACAAGTTTCCCTGTTTTTCTAGGACCAATTATTGTACCCAGGTGTACGTCAGAAACAGCAACAACTTTTAATGATTTAAAAGCTCCACCATTTTTATTAAGATCAATTGTTTTTCTCGTGATTTTAGGAGTCCATGCATTTATATGTCCAACAACTACCGTTGTTACAACCAGGACTATTGTAGTATAAGTTGTAATGAGTTTAGTATGTGAATAGTTTTCCATCCACTTCATGGGTAAAAAATCAAATATATGATTACTCCACCTAATAAGATCTAAAGAAAATATTGCAATGAAAAAGTAAAGCATCCCGGCAAACCAAAAAGCTCCTGTCCAGTGAAAAAAATGAGCGACAGGAGAGTACCATACCTTTTCTAAAAATCGACCCAGAGGGTACGAAACAAAAAGTAAGATCATGATTGCCCTTAACCAAAATAACATGTGCGGTAGAGCTTCAATACCTTGTGCTGCTCTTTTATAGATGTAAAAATTTACCAGAGCATGTATACCTAGAATTATGGAAAAAAATACAATCATTCTTAATTTTATCATAGTTATTTATTCTTTACAACATTACGGTAAAGATATTGTTTAGTGTGGTTTAACTATAGAGTAAATAATCTGAGGTGAGTATAAAACTGATTGAAATGTGTTTTTCTTTTTGTAAAGTGAATGCTTACTGTTTTTCAATAAATATTCTATTAAGAAGTTTAATAATCCAATGATTTTCTTGTTTGTGATGTTTTTTTAACCATGAAGTCAGGTTGTTAATAAGCATTTCTGAATTATATTCTCTTTGATTAATTCCAGCTTTTAATGTGTTTGTAATCTCTTCATAAGTCAGTTGACGAGGAGGGCGTTTAAAGCGCTCTTTATATATAGCTGGTGACAATATATCAAAAAGCCCCTGATCAACTTTTCGTGGCTTTGGAATTGGGTATGTCAGTTGCAGATTTATCATTATTTCAGCATTGCAATCGTAAAGCGGCTTTTGCTTTGATAGTATTTCGAGAAAAGTAACAATAGAAGCAAAAATATCAATGGATTCATTAAACAAATCTACTCTTTTTAGAATCTGTTCAGGAGGCGAGTAGATCATAGAAAAACCTTTGTATTCCTTGGATAAAGGAGGTTTTAATGAAATTGCTCTTTCATAATCAATGATCCTTATATTCTCAGGATTCCAATTGCTAATTTTTTCTCCATGCTTATGTTTTATTAATAAGTTTGATGGTTTTATATCTGTATGTAAAATACCTTCAGAATGTAAATGATGGAGTTGATTTAATACCTGAATAAGGCATTGAATTACAAACTCATTAGATAACTGGGAGAATTTAATGGGGCTACTTAGTATTGATTTAAAATCTGTTCCATCAATAAAATCCCGGATAATATAATGTTTATTGTTTGAGGAAAAATATCTTGATTTAACGAAACAGTCGTTTTTGATGTGGTTAATTTGTTCAAGAATGCTTAGTGTATTTGAAGTAGGTGCAGCGTAGAGCTTTTTTATAACAACCTTTTTGTTGTTTTGGGTGTCAAGGCTTTGGTAAGTTATGCCAAATTTATTTTTGGTTAATGTTCTTTCAATTTTAAAGTCTAGAATTCTATTAGCCTTAGACATGGTTTTGATTATCTTATGTCAAAAAATTACTTTAAAAGTGATATCATGTGAAGATATCCTTTTAAAGTAATTTGATGTGTTGTTTTATACATTTATTTTAAGTACTCGTCCAGCCATCTAAAAAATTCACGATGCCATAAAATACCATTTTGAGGGCTTAATACCCAGTGGCATTCTTCAGGGAAATATAGAAAACGAGCTGGAATACCTCGCATAACAGCAGTGTTAAATGCGCCCATACCTTGAGTATAAGGAATTCTAAAATCTTTTTCTCCGTGTATTACTAAAATTGGAGTGTCCCAGTTTTTAACGAATTTATGAGGAGAGTTAGCAAATGATTTTTGAGCTGCCTTATTGTCTTTATCCCAATAATTACCTTTTAAATCCCAGTCTACAAAAAACATTTCTTCAGTAGTAGAATACATCTGTTCAAAATTGAAGATACCGCAATGTGAAACAAGAGCTTTAAAACGCTTTTGATGATGTCCAGCAATCCAGTAAACTGAAAAACCACCATAACTTGCACCAATAGCTCCTAATTTTGTTTCGTCAACATATGGTTCTTCTGCTAGAGCATCGATAGCGGTAAAATAGTCTTTCATGTTTTGACCACCATAATCTCCACTAATCTGTTCGTTCCATTCCTGACCAAAACCAGGTAACCCTCTACGGTTTGGAGCTACAATAATATAATCATTTGCTGCCATAAGCTGGAAATTCCATCTTAAACTCCAAAATTGACTCACCGTACTTTGTGGTCCGCCTTGACAATATAGTAATGTAGGATACTTTTTATTTGGATCAAAATTTGGTGGATAGATCACCCATGTTTGCATTTTCTTGTTATCTGTAGTTGTAATCCATCTACTTTCAACTTTCCCCATTTCGAGTTGGGCAAGCATTTCTTTATTTTCAAAAGATATTTCATGATCACTTCCTGTTTTAGGATCTACTACAAAAATTTCGGTAGGGAACATCATAGATCCTTTTGTGGCAATAATATTGTCCTGAGCAGGAATTGCAGAATAATAATTGTGTAGGCCTTCAGTTATTTTACAGATTTTTCCGTCATTTGTATTTAGGTTGTAAATTTCATTTGTACCATGAAAATTACTGATAAACCATATTTTATCGCTTTCGTCACTCCATACAAGGCTGGATACGTTTTGATCAAAGCCAGTACTAAAGTCCTTTTTCTTTCCTGTAGCCAAGTCAAGAATAAAGAGTCTGTTCTTATCCGATTCATAGCCATCTCTTTCCATGCTTTCCCAGGCTAAATATTTTCCATCAGGAGAGAATGTAGGATTTAAATCATACCCCATCATTCCTTTAGTAAGATTTTGAGTAGTCTGATCTTGTATATTATATAAATAAATGTCAGCATTTGTGGAGAAGGCATATGCTTTACCTGCAAGTTTTTTACAGCAGTATGCCAGGCTTTTAGAATCAGTACTCCACGTAATTTGCTCAACGCCTCCAAAAGGTCTTAATGGACTATCGAATCTTTCACCTTTCATAACATCAGTACCAGATTCAATAAGTTTGTCTGTTGAAGCGATAAAAACATGACTGTAATTATCATCTTCCCAGGAGTCCCAGTGACGATACATGATATCATCTTCTATTCTTGCATTGGCTAATGGAAGATCCGGGTATAAGTCATGAATGTTTTCATCTATTTTTATCTCACAAGTAAAAGCAAGATGTTTTAAGTCTGGTGAATATTTGTAGTTAGTTATTCCATTTTTAATATTAGTAACTTGTTTGCGATTACTTCCATCAATATCCATTTCCCAAAGTTGAACAGAACCTTTTTCTGCTGACAAAAAGTTGATTTTCTTACCATCAGGTCTCCACGTTACTGATGATTCATTGCTTTTGGTATTTGTAACCTGATTTTTAGCTCCATCTTTAATAGAGATTGTATAAACATCGGAATATGATTTGTTTTCTTCAATGTTTGTATATGATACCGTATACAAAATAGTTTCTTTATCAGGAGACACAGAAACGTTCCCTATTCTCCCTAGCGTCCATAATATTTCAGGAGTAAGTCTGTTGGTTGAAAATGTTTTTCCTTTGTTGGTAAAGCCTTTTTCAACAACTGAATTGTGACACGATGAAGCAATAATTAAAATTGCTAAGATAATAGTGTGTTTAAGCTTATTCATTATATAAATTTTGATGGTGTTTTTGGTGTGCCAATTTACAATCATATGTATTTATTCCCAAATACCTTATTATGTGTAAATTATGACTTTTGTTAGGTTTTAGAATATTTTTTGAGGTTGTAAAAAAGTCGTAACATCTTTATTTATACAAAGATAAAGCTTAATTAAACGGTGTAGTTCAATTTTTTAGTAATATTCATGAAACCTTTCGACGATTATTGAGTAAATAATTGCTTAATTCAATATGGTAAAATCACGGATAAACACAATAAAAACACTCTAAAGAGTAAGTTGATTGCGTGTATGTAATAGTTAGTATGTATAATTAAGTATAAAATTTAGTGACTAACTAGGCTTTTTACACATATAGTTAGTAACTTGATATTGCATAATACCTTGTTGACTTATTTTTTACCTGACAAAAGAATAACATATGAAGTGGAATAATAGATTTAGATTCAGGACAATTACAGGACAAATTATTACTGTTAATATGTTGTTGCTCATAGTAATGGCATTGTCTATTGCTGTTCCTTGGGGAGTGTTATCCTATAATGCAGAGATGAAACGTTTGGATGCACTTGAAGAAATATTAAAATCTGATTACGATAAGCAAATAAAAAGCGAAGTAGAAACTGCGTATAGTCTTATAGAAGGAGTATATAAGAAATATGAAGCAGGGGAATTTTCATTGGAGCAAGCAAAGAAATTAGCTGCTGATGTTGTAAGAGAATTGTCTTATGGTGAATCAGGATATTTTTGGATAGATACACGGGACGGAACTAATGTTGTGCTTTTAGGTAGTGATACGGAAGGAACAAACAGACTTAATATACAAGATACAAAAGAGAATTACCTCATAAAAAATATTATAAAAGCTGCAGTTGAGGGTGGTGGCTATACAGAGTATTGGTTCCCTAAAAAGGGAGAAACTGAGGCATTGCCTAAACGAAGTTATTCCTTGTATTTTAAACCTTGGGATTGGATTGTGGGTACAGGAAACTATATTGATGATATCGCATCAAGAGTAAGCGAAGAAAGGGAGAGGGAGATTAGTGAATTACAATCACTTTTGTGGTTGATGCTCATAATCACTTTTGGTGTTTTAATCTTAGCAAGTTTAGGAACTATATTATTTGGACGGAGTTTTTCGCGTCCGTTGGTTGCTTTATCACAAAAGACAGAAAGATTGGCCTCTGGTGATTTGGATTTGGAAATAGATAAGAATAGAGATGATGAAATAGGAACATTACAAGCTTCATTAATTACTACATTACAAAAACTTCAGGAAGTAATTACTGAGGTTATAGATGGATCTTCTAACGTATCTAGTGCCAGTTCACAAATGAGTAAAACGGCTGAACATATGGCTCAGGGAGCAAGTACACAGTCTGCTTCAACAGAAGAAATCTCTTCTTCAGTAGAGGAAATGGTGGCTAATATTCAGTCAAATACTGAAAATGCAAGGATTACTGAAGAGATTAGCGTCAATTCAGAAATAAGTATGAACAAGTTGCAGGAGACTATGAAAGAGAATCTTAATGCAATGAAAGAAATTAAAGAAAAAACTAATATTATAAATGAAATTGCAACTCAAACCAATTTGTTGGCATTAAATGCAGCTGTAGAAGCTGCAAGAGCAGGAGAGTATGGTAGAGGATTTGCAGTAGTAGCAACAGAAGTTCGTAAATTATCTGATTATACCCAAAAGGCAGCCAGTGCTATTGATGGCTTGACTGCACTAAGTTTAAAAACTGCTGAAGAATCCTGGGAGAATTTGGAACAGTTACTTCCTGAGATTAAAAATACAGTTGAAAGAATAAGAGAAATTTCATCATCAAGCAAGGAACAGGATATTGGTGCAGGACAAATCAATAATGCTGTACAAGAGTTGGTTAATGTTACATCTCAAAATGCAGCTTCTTCAGAAGAATTGGCATCTAGTTCAGAAGAGTTATCGCGACAATCAGATCAATTGAAGGATACCATTTCCTTTTTTAAACTCAAACAAAAAGTTAAGAAATAGAGAAAATAGTAGGGTCAATTTCTTCAAGAATTGACCTTCCTTTTGAAAAGTCTTTGCATGTCCATTGCCAATCTTCTATAATTCTTAGTTTGCCAGTATCTAGTTTTTCTACCTTAGATCGGCAAATTCCTGTTAGTAATTGGTTTTTTAAATTGGTGTGATGGTATTGCATATTAATATTACCATACTTATCTATTGTGCCATATAAATTTCCTGATTTTATCGTACCACCTTTATATTCAGCAGTTATAACGCTTTTGGATTGTTTATACAGAAAAATTGTTTCTTGATTAGTGTCGCCAGTTGTTGAATTGCTTTGTGTTATAAAAGCTTTATTGTTTAGGTTAATCATTCTGTTGTTTAGGTTAAAATTAAAGATTAATATGTTCAGGTTTGTGAATTGTAAATATACTTTTTCTTTTTAAAAAAATAAAAAAAGTCGGAAGAAAACTCTTCCGACTTTGAACAGGAATAACCTTTTATATTATTTTTTTGAATTTGCTTCAATAATTTGCTGTTCAAGCTCATCCATTAATTCAGGATTATCTTTTATCACATTTTTAACAGCTTCTCTTCCTTGTCCTAGTTTTGTGTCTCCATAACTGAACCAAGATCCACTTTTCTTAATGATTTCTAAATCTACACCAAGATCAAGAATTTCTCCAACTTTAGAAATTCCTTCTCCATACATAATATCAAACTCAGCTTTTTTAAATGGAGGAGCAACTTTGTTTTTAACTACCTTTACTCTGGTATGGCTACCAATAACATCTTCACCATCTTTTATTTGCGAAGCTCTACGAATATCAAGTCTTAATGAAGCATAAAACTTAAGGGCATTACCTCCGGTTGTAGTTTCCGGATTACCAAACATCACACCAATTTTTTCACGCAGCTGGTTGATAAAAATACAGCATGTATTGGTTTTATTAATGCTTGATGTCAATTTTCTAAGCGCTTGTGACATTAAACGAGCTTGCAATCCCATTCTTGAATCACCCATTTCTCCTTCGATCTCCGCTTTAGGAGTTAAAGCAGCAACCGAGTCAACAACAATAATGTCAATAGCAGAAGATCTGATTAATTGGTCGGCAATTTCTAAAGCTTGCTCTCCATTATCTGGTTGAGAAATTAATAAGTTTTCGATGTCTACGCCTAATTTTTCAGCATAGAATCTATCAAAGGCATGTTCTGCATCAATAAAAGCAGCAATACCACCGCTTTTTTGTGCTTCAGCAATAGCATGGATCGCTAAAGTTGTTTTACCAGAAGACTCAGGACCATAGATTTCAATTACTCTACCTCTTGGAAATCCACCAACTCCTAATGCCATATCTAAAGATAATGAGCCTGTTGAGATTACCGGAATATTCTCAATTACATCATCTCCCATTTTCATAATTGTTCCCTTACCATATGACTTATCAATTTTGTCCATGGTAAGTTGTAGTGCCTTTAATTTTTCTTTATTAACTTCTTGTTTTTCTGCCATTTTGTCAATTCTATCAGAGTGTTATCTCTTGTTTAATTATTTTATTCAATACTTAATTCACCAAATATTTGGTTCGTATGGTCTTTCGTTTTAACTTTTTTAATGATCTTTTCAATAATCCCTTCCTCATTAATAATGAACGTGGTTCTAATGACTCCCATGTATTCTCTGCCATACATTTTCTTTAAGCCCCAGGCATTATAAAGTTCCAGAATTTCATGTTCTGTATCTGCAATCAAATCAAATTTGAAGCCAAATTTATTGATGAATTTCTGATGCGAAGCTTCACTGTCAGGACTAACACCAATTACTTCGAATCCTTTACCTGTTAAATCAGAATAATTATCATTAAGATTACATGATTCTGCTGTACATCCCGGGGTATTATCTTTGGGATAAAAATAGAGAATGACTTTTTTACCTAAATAATCTGATAATGAAATATCCTTGCCATCTTGATTTTTCCCAGTAAAATCGGGGGCTTTATCGCCTTCTTGTAAAATGTTCATTGTTTTTAATTTTCAGGTTACAAATATATTCCATTAAACGAATACATTAAAGCTTGGTTCAAAACTTATTTGTAAAATTTTCAAGAAAGCTAAAGATATAAATAAACTTTGATTTAAACCTGAATATGTATTAGAACTTCATAGTGAATAGTTAATGTTCAATATAGCAGGGATTTATTGAACTGAAGCAAAATGCGTTTTAAGTATATTAAAGAGAAATAACGAAGTGTCATGTTTTGAATAAATTTCAATGTGTAAAAAATAGAGGATATTGCAGGTTGAATATAATTACTCTACCAAGTATATTAAATTGATACATGGAGAATTAAATAAGTTAAAAACGTAACAACCATATTGAAGGGCTATTTATTTAGGTAATTGGGCTTATATTTATATTTTTGGCAAGGATTTAATTTTGATAAAAGATATGATTAAATATTATTTAGGAATAATTGTTTTAGTTGTTTGTTTTTCTACAATCAAGGGTCAAGATGGAACAGATCAAGTAGAATATACTCCTCAATTAGGACTAGAATATTTTAAGGCAGGGAATTATTTTGAAGCTGAAAAAGTATATGACTTTTTACTTGGGAAATATCCAAAGGATAGTCGATATAATTTTTATATGGGAATCTGTGAACTAAAAAACAGAAGTGACTTGTCTGGTGCCATTAAAAAATTAAACTATGCAAAAATTAAACGAATCAGTAAGGATGTTTATTACTATTTAGGCAGGGCCCATCAACTTTCATATAATTACGAAGAAGCCATTTCTAATTATAAAACTTTTATAAAAAATGCTTCTTCCTCAGATGCAAGAGTAGACAAAGCCAATTCGTTTATTGAAGAGTGTAATAACGGAAGAAAAATATCTACTAAGATATATCAGTTGGATGTATTAAATAAATCTAAAGTTCATAAAAATTCCATTTTAAGTAAATATGCTCCGGTAAAAGATGTGGGTAAATTATTGAGAAATGGCGATTTTTTTGAGTCGGGTGTAGATCCGGATAATGTAATGTTTGAAACTGAAAGAGGAGATGTTGTCTATTTTTCTATGAAAACCAATGCTGAAGATACCATGAGTATTTATAAAATGGTAAAGTTGATAGATGGTTGGGGAAAAAGCGAAAGACTTGGTGAGCCAGTAAATTCAGTTTATAATGATGCATATCCTTTTTTAGCAACAGATGGACTTACTTTTTATTTTGCTTCTAACAGACCAGGAGGTATGGGAGGATACGATATTTATAAAGCATATTACGACAATCAATCACATAGTTTCTTAGAACCGATTAACCTTGGCGTTCCTTTTAATTCTCCGGATGATGATTTCTTGTTTGTTTCTGATGAGTTTTCAAAGGTTGCCTGGTTTGCCTCGAATAGAGAAACTAGAGGTGATAGTATTGTTGTATATAATATTAAATGGGATGGCAGACAGCTTAGAAATATGGTTGAAGATGAAAACCAAATTAAAGAATCTGCTAAATTATTGATTACGCAAAATGAGGATGGAAGTGAAGATGGGTATCGAAATCAATCTAACAACACAAGGGTAGTTGAAAAAAATAATAATGGAGCTTTTAAATTCGAAATAAATGATACAATAGTATATACACAATTTGAACACTTTATTAGCGATGAAGCTCGGGCATTATATAAAAAAGGTTTTCAGTTGGATCAGGAGCGAGATAGCTTATCGTATTTGTTAAAGAAAAATCGTGCAAAGTATAGTGTTGTAAAGTCGGAAGTTGAGCGAAATGAAGTTGTCAATGAGATTTTACGATTAGAAAGTCTGGTTTATAGTTTAGAAGATAAAGTTCAGGAAAACTATATGTATGCCCGACAAAAAGAAATAAATGAAATTACCGATAGAATCGCTAAGGGAACTTACCAAACTAATAAAGAAGTAAAACCTAAAACATCAGAAGCAACAAATATCGAAGGGATCTTTATTCCTGAAAAGTATTCAATGTACACTTCTGATGAATTTGAAAAGCATTATCAAAAGAATGCACAAATGTACGAATCTCTTTTCTCTGAAAATGACATAAAAGTTTTAAGATATGCTGATTCGTTATATGTATGGGCAAATATTTTAAATTTAGAGTCAGCTCAGTTATTAGCTAAATCAACACAACAAGAAGAAGACAATTCTTTAAGCCTAGGGAAATTGATCAAAAGAGGAGAAGATGCTTCTGGTGAAGAGGAAATTTCAACTTCTGCAGCTATGATTAAAGAATCCAAAGAATTAAAAATTCTATCTACAAGAATTTATCATAAAGCATTAGATAAAAAATATCCTGTTTACTGGTTAAAATTGAAGGATATTTCATCAAAATTAGATGACAATAAAGGAAGAGAAATAAATGAGTTAACGTTTCAGGGAAACGCTTACTTTAGAGAAGCAAAAAAAGCGTTAAGCACTCTGGGAGGATTAAATATTGAAGATTTTGAGAAGGCTGGAGCCATGAAAAGGGCTGGTATTGAGAGTCAGGAAAATGCATTGAAATTGTATAATGAGTTAATTAGTGAAGGTTATCAGCCTAAAGAATCAGTTTCAAAGCCAGTAAAAGGAGTAGTTCAAAAGTCTTATAGTGAATTGCAAAAAGGAAGTGATGCGATAGAAACTCCTAAAAAGGAAATTGCTATACCAGAAAAACACAAAGAAGTAGCGCCTGTGACATCTGCTAAACCAGAAAGCAAAGAATCCTTACATGAAGAATATAGAATTCAAATTGGCGTATTCAGAAATGCTCCAAATAATGAATCTTTATCTAAGATACCAGAAGTATCAAAAATTGAATTAACAGGACGAGGATTAACTAAATATTTTAGTGGGCATTATAAAACCAAACAAGAAGCTGATGATGCAATTGATAATGTTGTAGATGCTGGTTTTGCCGGGGCTTTTGTTGTTTATTTTAAAGATGGGGAAATTACATCGCTTCCAAAAGAATAACTTTAAGTAAATAAATCTGTTAAATAGAGATTTTTTGAATAAAAAGTGTTATTTTGTTTTTAAATATGCTAAGTGATGGAATCTTTTGGAAAAAAATGGAAAAGTGGTCGTTTAAGCAAAGATAAACAACAGCTTAAATCCTTAACACTACATAATGATGATATTAATTCATTTGAGTTTGTAATTCAGGTATTATGCGAAGTGTGTGACCATAATGATGTACAAGCAGAGCAATGTGCTTTTTTGACTCATTTTACGGGGAAATGTCAAATTAAAATAGGTACTAAAGAAGAATTGTCGCCTATACATAAACAACTTCAAGATAAACAATTGTCTGTTACAATAGAATAACAATATGTCTTTAACAATCATCATCCTCCTTATTATTCTTGGATTATTTTTACTAATACTTGAATTTTTTGTATTACCAGGAGTAACTGTCGCAGGAGTAGGAGGAGCTCTATTTATTGGGGCAGGTATTTTTATGGCCTATAAAAATTATGGATCAGTAGGTGGTAATACCACTCTTATAGCAACTGTTGTAGTTGCTCTTTTCGTTATCGTTTGGTCCCTTCGATCAGGTACATGGAAAAAATTAATGCTTAATTCCTCTGTGGATAGTCAGGTTGAAGTTAAGGAAGATTCAGCAATCAGTGTTGGAGATGAGGGAACTGCAATAACCCGATTAAATCCGGTAGGAAAAGCTTTAGTAAATGGTGTGACCATTGAGGCACGGTGCCCGGGAAATTTTGTAGATTCTAATACAAAGCTGGAAGTAACAAAAGTTTTTAAAACATATATAATCGTTAAACCTAAAATTTAATTAGTATGGTAGATATGGGAGGCCTTGGTTTTATTGGCCTATTAGCAGTCATTATTGTACTGTTTTTCTTGTTTCTGTATTACGTTCCTGTGTTATTATGGTTTTCAGCCTTAGTTTCAGGAGTTCGTATTTCGTTAATTCAACTTGTTTTAATGCGTGTGCGTAAAGTACCACCATCAGTTATTGTAAGAGCATTAATTGAGGCTAATAAAGCAGGTTTACAGAGTATAAAAAGAGATGAATTAGAGGCGCACTTTTTGGCAGGAGGACATGTAACTAGTGTAGTTCATGCATTAGTGTCTGCAGCAAAAGCAAATATTGATTTGTCATTTCAAATGGCAACAGCTATTGACCTGGCTGGTAGAGATGTGTTTGAAGCTGTACAAATGTCAGTAAATCCAAAAGTGATTGATACACCACCTGTAGCTGCAGTAGCAAAAGATGGTATTCAGTTAATTGCTAAAGCCAGGGTAACAGTAAGAGCAAGTATTAAACAATTAGTAGGAGGTGCAGGAGAAGAAACCGTATTAGCACGTGTTGGGGAAGGAATTGTATCTTCAATTGGTTCTTCGTTATCACATAAAGCAGTGCTTGAAAATCCTGATTCAATATCTAAGGTGGTATTAGAAAAAGGATTGGATGCTGGTACAGCATTTGAAATTCTGTCGATTGATATTGCAGATGTTGATATAGGTAAAAATATTGGAGCCGTTCTTCAAATGGATCAGGCTGAAGCTGATAAAAATATTGCACAGGCAAAAGCTGAGGAAAGAAGAGCTATGGCTGTTGCATTAGAACAAGAAATGAAGGCAAAAGCACAAGAGGCGCGAGCTAAAGTAATTGAAGCTGAAGCTGAGGTGCCATTAGCTATGGCAGATGCTTTTAGATCGGGTAATTTGGGTGTTTTAGATTATTTAAAAATGAAAAATATTGAAGCAGATACTTCAATGAGAGACTCAATTTCTAAATCATCACCAGACAAACCAAATAAAAAATAAAAAAAAAAGGAGCCTAAAAAGCTCCTTTTTTTTTGTGCTGCAATTAATTACGTTTTTGAGGTGATCAAACAAAGAATTTTTGTTTGATTTTTTTTTATCAAAAGTATTGCAGCATTAAAATATTTGTCTACATTTGCAACCGCAATCACGAAATGAGGGTTGCGAAAGAGGTCTAAAAAGTTAGACTTTATAAGACCCGGAGGGGTGGGTGAGTGGCTGAAACCACCAGTTTGCTAAACTGACGTACGGGTAACTGTACCGGGGGTTCGAATCCCCCTCCCTCCGCAAAGTTTGAAATCTTGAAAAAACACTACGGGGTGTAGCGCAGTCCGGTTAGCGCACCTGGTTTGGGACCAGGGGGTCGGGAGTTCGAATCTCTCCACCCCGACATAGTTTTTTCACGATAATAAAACCTAAAGTACGGGGTGTAGCGCAGTCCGGTTAGCGCACCTGGTTTGGGACCAGGGGGTCGGGAGTTCGAATCTCTCCACCCCGACTACTTAAAAAGAGAAAGAATATAAAAGCTTGTAAACTGTATGGTTTACAAGCTTTTTTTATTTTTAATAAAGCAGTTTAAACCAATATAATTCATATTGCAGGTGTAAGTTGAGTGTAACTTTTATTTGTTATATCTTCGTTTACACTTGAAAGAAAAAAAAACTAGAATACTTATTTGACTAGTTTTATACTGCAAGTGTAACTGCCATTGATTTTGATTGATATTGATTGTGAAAAAGAGGCTTCAGGTGTAACCTGAAATTCTGATTATTTATTAACCACAATTAATTACAATGTCATGTCAATCAATCAATTACTTTACTTAAAGTTCTTTCTTAGAACGACAAAAAAGAGTCCTGAAATCGGTATGTTATACCTTAGAATAACGTATAATACAAAACGTATTGATTTTTCGTTTAATCATCGTGTGAGTGTAACTTCCTGGGATTCTAAAAAGGATCTAGTTAAAGCCTCTTGTAAAGACTATCTTCGAATTAACAGATCTATTACTTCTGCAAAAACTAAGATTTTTAGTATGTTTGACAAGCTGATGTTTGAAGAGAAGCGCATCACTCCTGAAATTCTTAAAAATCTTTATTTAGGTAATAGAGAGGAAAGAAAGACTCTTTTGTATCTAGTGCAATATCATAATGAATCACAAGTAGATATTTTAAGTCCCGGGACATTAAAGAATTATTTTACAACTCAGAAATATTTAATAAGATACTTGAATGATATTAAAAAAGTAGATGATATTTACCTTGATGATTTAAACTATCAATTTATTACAGAATTTGATTCCTATTTGAGAAAATATAAGCCAATTGATCATCATAAGCCATTAACCAATAATGGAATAATGAAACATTTAGAAAGATTAAGAAAAGTAACTTCAATGGGAATAAGATTAGAATGGATGGCAAAGGATCCTTTTGAGAAATTTAAGTTTTCTTTTGTTAAGGTTGATCGGGAATATCTTACAGATAAAGAACTTGAAATATTAAAGAAGAAACGCATTAAGATCTTTAGGCTTCAATATGTGAAAGATTTGTTTGTATTTGCGTGTTATACAGGCCTATCATATATAGATGTGCATAAATTGACAACGGAAAATATTGTACTTGGAATCGATGGTGAACATTGGATTCAAACAGTAAGACAAAAAACGGAAATGATTGTAAATATTCCAATATTACCTGTTGCATGGGGAATTATTAACAAATATAGAGATCATCCCAGGGCTGTGAATAATGGTACATTATTTCCTAAACTATCCAATCAAAAATTAAATAGTTACTTAAAAGAGGTTGGAGATATTTGTGGAATACATAAAAGTCTTACTTTTCATATGGCAAGACATACATTTGCCACTACAGTTACGTTAAGTAATGGTGTGCCTATAGAAACAGTAAGTAAAGTTTTGGGTCATTCTAATTTGTCAACCACTATGATTTATGCAAGGGTTCTAAAGACCAAAATTAGTGAAGATATGCATAAGCTAAAGGATAAGCTTAATGATCAAAAAGATAAAATAAATAAGTGTTCCTAAGTATAAAACATAAATTTTATACTTAAAACTTGATATTTGATTTATAATGTTAAATATTTGTAAGCTTATTATCAATCATTTAACTGTATATTAAAATCTAACCCTAAAATCAAATGTCAGACTTATTATCTCACATTGACAGGGTTGTTGATAATCTTAACAACCCTGAAGAATGTTCTTTTCGTAAATTATTTGAAAATAAGCAGATCCAAAATCAAATAATTGAATTCAAAAAAAATAAAAAACAATTCAAACAGCATCTAAACAAATTAGCTACAGAAGAGAAATCCACGAAAGCATTTAAAAGGCAGATACAATATTACCAGGCCAGCCTTACAAAGTTATTGGACTTACTTTATACTAATCATCATGAATGTATTTATTTCTGTGAGTGTCGAAAAAAATTAATAAGGCCTAAGGTTAATTTTTATATCGGTTATTTAGAATTGCTTCAACAAAGCTTTCCGGATTATTTTAATACTGCACAACCAGTTCCGTTTTTTTTGTACCTGAATATTAGAAAAAAGCTTTACAAACTATTTAGTGAAAAGAATATAGCATTAATTCAGAATAAATCAGTATCTGATTTGTGCCTTTTAATAAAGGCTGTCTTTGATGAGAATACTATAGGATTTAGTTTTCAAGCCATCAACTACTGGAATGATTTTATAAGGGGATTTCCAAAAGAAATTATTAAAAATGTTAATTGCCAGAATGATGAGAAAATACAGAAGAAGTTAATTTGTAGGCATTTAATTAGTATAAATTTCAACCACACCTCTATATATCAATTTATTACAGATAACATAAAGGATATAGCAACAGAAATAGAAGATCAATCAAAAAGGATACATTACTTATCTCGAATAAAGAAAAATATATCGCAGATTGCGGAATTAAATTCTAAAGGCTTTTATCCGTATGGAGAGACTCTAAAGCAAATGTTATTAAACTGTATTAAAAAGGAAATCAATTACTACAAATATAGCTACACAATTATCCAGGAACAATCTATTTTAGAAGTAGATAAAATACAATCTCGAAGCGTAAATAAATTTAAAACTAATTTTTCTGTTGGACAGATGGGATGTTTTTTGCGCACTTTAGTAGATAATAAGATAATGGATATAGATAAGGATCGTGTTGGAGAATTTATAAAGTTATTTTCAGAAAATTTTTCTTCATTACGAAGTGTTAATGTTTCAACCAAACACTTGTCAAATAAATATTATGATCCGGAGGAATATGCGGTAAAAAGTATCAAGGAAATATTTCTTAAGCTATATAGATCATCAAATAATTAAAAACTACCACAATAATACTGCACAAATTGTGTGGTGTAAAAAAAAAATATTCCTTTGTAATGAATTGGTAATCATGGGGGTGGTAGGGGGTGGATCCACCCCCTACCACTGTTTTCGTATTTCCTTTTTACATTCCTTTGTGCCATATCAATATCAATTAAAAATTATGGCAACAGAAATTATCACACAAGACGATTTAAGAGAATTCAAAATTGAATTATTAGCAGATATAAAAAAGCTGCTAAAGCAAAATGCTGGAAACAATCAAAAGAAATGGTTGAAGTCTTATGAAGTCAGAGAACTTTTGAATATTTCACCAGGAACGCTCCAACATTTGCGTGTAAGTGGAACTTTACCTTTTACTAAAGTAGGAGGTACGATTTATTATGATTTCAATGACATTCATAATATGATTTCGGAAAATAAGATTCAATTATGATTGGAAGAATGTTATGAATTACATCAAGCACCAGCAAACAGTATTTGCAATGATGGATGCTAATGACAATATTAAACCCATTCACATTAGTCTGTATATGGCTCTCTTTAGAAATTGGAATCAAAATAGATTTGAGAGTCCTTTTTCAATAGATAGAAAGGAAATAATGAAGATGTCTAAAATAGGATCTACAAATACTTATACGAGAGTTTTAAAGGATCTTGATTTGTATGGGTTAATTAGATATCATCCATCGAGTAATCCCCAAAAAAGATCTATTGTTGACCTGTACAAATTTGATACTGGTCAGTGTATCAAAAAAGATACGAGTAGTGTATCAAAAGTGATACCTATATATAAACATATAAACTATTTACATAATATATATAGTAATGAAGAAATAAGTCAAAGTGAATTAAAAGAGAATAATATGAAGGAAAAAAAGAAAAAGGCGTTTCAAGTACCACCAATTGAGCACATTCAAATCTATTTTGCACAAAAAGCTCATTTAAAAACAGAAGCCGAAAAATTTTTCAATTATTATGAAAGTGTTGGATGGTTAGTTGGAGGAAAAACAAAAATGAAAGATTGGAAAGCTGCAGCAAGAAATTGGATGCTTAATGTGGAGAAATTTCAAATGAAAGAAACCAATTCCAACAGCAAGCAGGAACCTATCACCAAACCGGAATCAAAACCATTTAGCGGTTCAGGTTATAGCGAACCACTTTAAATCTAAGATGAGAAAACGAAGGTTAAAAAGTTTGCATCATGTTTTATACCATTAGCAACAATCAAATTATTTATAATTATCAAAAAAGCCTTGATTTTATCACTCAAAAAGGAAAAGAGATATATGGGGTTGGATTTAAATTTTTGAGTGAAGATATGCCCCTTATCCGAAAATTGTTTGTTTACATGATTCAGGATACGAATTTAACCCGGCAGGAAGGATTGGATCCACGAAAAGGCATTATGCTTTGTGGACCTATTGGTGCCGGTAAAACATCCTTAATGCATTTAATGCGATTGATACTTCCAGAGTCAAGGAGCTATATGATTAAATCATGCAGAGATATCAGCTTTGAATTTCATAAAGATGGCTATGATGTAATTCATCGTTATAGTAAGAAATCTTTTGAAATAAAACCAGGTGCTAAGATTCCTAAAACGATCTGTTTTGATGATTTAGGAGCTGAAGAAAATCTAAAGCATTTTGGCAATGAGTGTAATGCGTTATCAGAAATAGTTTTATCCAGGTATGACCTGTTTATCTCCGATGGATTGATCACCCATATGACAACGAATTTGAATGCCTCAGAAATTGAAAAGCAGTATGGGGCAAGGGTAAGAAGCCGGTTGAGGGAAATGATGAACGTGGTTTCATTTCCCGACAACGCAGCAGACAAACGCAAGTAAAAAATCTATAAACATAAAGCTATGTCACTAAAGAATATTCTATTTGAAAAAGGCCTGCCCCTGTTGGCCAATGTGTTTACAGGGGGAACAGCCAAACCTGTATTTGAATTAATTAAATCAGTAACAGGTTTGCATTTTAACAATGAGGATCATATGCAGCAAGAATTAGCCAGCAGACCTGACCTCATCGTAAAACTCAAAGAGTTTGAATTGAACCAGAAGATAGAGCTGGAGAAACTGGCTTTGCAAGCTACCATTATTGAACTGGAAGAATCAAAAGCTTATTTGATGGATAAGCAAAATGCCCGTTTACGTGAAACAGAACTGGCAAAAGCCACAGGACAGAGGGATTGGTTAATGATGGCATTGGCGATAGTTGTGGTGATTGGTTTCTTTGGCCTCATCACGGTAATGATCATTGGAGATAATGCTCAAAAGACAAGTGATAATGGACCCATTAATCAATTGTTTGGTGCTTTGGTTGCCGGATTTAGTATGGTGCTGTCTTACTTTTTTGGATCCAGTAAAAGCTCAGCAGATAAAAACAAAATGATTGCTGCTCAATCCACAAACTTTAAGCAATAGAACTATGGAAATAACAGTATTGCGCTATAGTGCAGGTAAAGAGAGTACATTAGGTCTTTTGTTTATAGAAGGGGTATTTGCTTGTTACACCCTGGAAGATGAGCAAAGAGATGTAAAAGTATCAGGAGAAACCAGAATACCTGCTGGACGATATCAAGTGATATTACGTAAAGAAGGATCACACCACCAAAGATATAATCAGAAGTTTCCCGGAATGCATAAAGGAATGTTGCATATTACCAATATTCCGGGCTTTAAATGGATCCTGATACACATTGGAAATGATGATGATGACACGGAAGGTTGTTTGCTGGTTGGAGATATTTCTATATCCAATATAAACCAGGAAGGAAGAATCAATAGTAGCACTGTTGCTTATAAACGAGTATATCCAATCATTGCTAATGAGCTTATGAACGGAGAGGAAGTTTGGATTACTTACAAAGATGAAGAATGTTGCGTTTGATACTAAAAGGGATTAAAATGAATGGTGAGTAATTGTAGTGATTGAATACCGTGAATTTATTGAAGTTTAATCCACTAAATACTCTTGAATGACATCAAGTGAAATGCCGGAGTAGTTTGCAAACTCTTCTGAAGTAATAAACTGATGTTCTTGTTTACCGAGTTGTTTACGAATTCTTTGCAATAAACGCTGACCTGATTTTTCACTTTTACCTGTTATTCTTTGAATGTCTTTGGGGTAGATACAAACCCGTTCTGTTTTAATACTCATAATACAGTATCCTTACTTTATGTATGGCGATAATATACCTCATCCATAAGACTAAGATAGTTAATATGGCTATTGATTAAAGCCATATTGGGATAAAAAAGACATTTAGGGACATATGGGACACCTGTATTTGTAATGCAACAGATTAAACGTTTACTTTTCTGATGATAATTTAAAAATGAGATTGTTATGGCAAGACAAAAAGGTGTAATTAAGTTGGAAGGACGAATAGGGGATTTGTCTTTTTACAAGAGTGGAGGTGATTACCTGGCACGATCAAAAGGAGGTGTGGATGGTGATCGAATTAAAAATGATCCGGCATTTGCACGTACCCGTGAAAATGGGGAAGAGTTTGGAAGAGCAGGTAAAGCAAGTAAGCTGCTAAGAAATGCATTGAAAGTGCCGATTTCTAAATCTGCAGATAACCGTGTGGCAAGCAGGTTGACTACTAATTTGCTGAAAGTTATTAAAGCGGATACTACCAACAAGCGTGGAGAAAGAACAGTGTTGGCTGGTGATTTATCCTTATTACAGGGGTTTGAGTTTAACCGTAACAATGGTTTGGATGATATGGTTAAAGTAGCACATACTGTTGCTTTTGACCGTGCCACAGGGCAGGCTACTGTTGTTGTTGATTTTGCAAATCCTAATCTGGAGTTGGTAAAAGTTGAAGGTGGTGACGTGGTGAGATTTACTGTTGGAGTTGCAGCTGTTGACTTTGAGAATAATGAGTATGAGGTTGATGTGGTTGAATCTGATACTGTTGCTATAGATTCTACAGACGCTGTAGAAGTAAATGTTACCTCATCTGTTTCTGCTAATAGTACTTTCCCTGTGTTTGTAGTATTGGGAGCCGAGTATTATCAGGAGGTGAATGGGGAGAATTACCTCATCAATAGCCAGGAAAGTAGGGCTTTGGCATTGATAGCCATAGATACACCCTAATATGTTTTAGTATAGTAAGCCAACTACTGCGTTGTTGTTCAAAATCCAAATCCTCGAATACGCTAGTATACTGCGGTTTGAATTTCTCACACGCCTTGTATTTGAACTTTCTATAGTAAAACTTGAGTTTATGGACTAATACCAGTTACTGGATTAATAAAACAGTTATGGCAGATATACAACAAAACGGTAAGGTAGGATTTTTAGGAGGATGTTTTGTGACCTTAGGAAAAAGCCTGTTTCTTTCTGATTTATTGGAGACGGTTGTGTTTGCTGTAGTAGGAACTGTGGTTAGTTATTTTGTATCTATGTTGTTAAAATATTGGTTTGGTAGAAAGAAAGACGTTTAGTTTTTCTTAGATGTAAGTTAGGTTTGTGGTCATAAAGGTCCTTGCAGTAATGTGAGGGCCTTTTACTTTATAGTTGAAATATACAAGGTGATTTTTCCTTCATCTGTTGTGAAATACTTTTGCAAACGGCTTTTGGGAACTTCCGGTATTGTTCTCGTTAATAAACCATTTTCTAATAGAGGTTCTATATATCTTTTGAAATTGTCAGTGTGCTTTTTGAGTTTTAAACAATCTTCTTGTATTTCTTTATTAGATTTTGGATCCTCTGTATATTTTAGAAATGATAAGTGTTCGTTAGTTAACGAATTTTCAATTTTAATAAGTTTTTTAATTTTACTTTCATCTAATTTCCATGATTTCTCCTGAGTGTATTTTTGTAGTTTAATCATTAAATCCGGATGTGATACATCAGTTATGACATGGTCGTCGACATAGTCGTTGACATGGTCGTTAGTTTTGAGACTTTCATCTGCGTTCCTTAATTCTCATTTGTTTACTGGGTTTATTGTCGTAGCCCTTTTCTTACCAGTCTTTCTCTTGCCTCAACTAATGCTTGGTGTAGTTTAGACTCAAGTATTTCTTTGGGAGGAAGTTCTGTCCAATATTCTGCTACCATAATTCCGTCTTTATGCATTTCTAAAAGTTCAATTTGCTCATTGCTTGTTTCTGCACAAAGAATAAGACCAATAGGAGGAAGTTCACCATCTTGTTTTTCGTATCGATCTAACCATTTTAAGTATAGTTCCATTTGTCCTTTGTATTTAGCCTTGAATTTATCGATCTTCAATTCGATGGCAATCAATCTTTTTAATCTACGATGATAGAACAATAAATCAAGATTAAAATCTTCACCATCAATGATCATTCTTTTTTGTCTTTCTACAAAAGTGAATCCATTGCCAAGTTCAAGTATAAACTGTTCAAGTTCTCTCAAGATCGCAGATTCTAAATCGTTTTCGAGATAGCCATCTTTAAGTCCCAAGAAATCTAAAAAGTATGGATCTTTAAATATTCCTTTTTCAATGATTTTATTATCGTTTAATTGAATATTAGCATTTTCAGACCGTTCATAAACTTTTGTTTCAATTTGTTTTCTTAATTCTCTCACACCGAATAAACTTTTGTAAGCTAATTTACCATAGAAATCTCTGGCAGATTCATTTTTAATAGGTATAAGTGTAAGGAAATGAGACCATGATAAATGTCGTGACAGTGTAACGACATTTTCAGCGTTAGGATATTTTTCCGCAAATTGTATCATTCTACGAAGGTTTTTCTCTTCATAGTTTTTGCCATAATTACTTACCAATTGTCGTGACAGTGTAACGATAATTTGTTTGCCATATTCGGCTCTTTTATGGTTAAGTTCATGGACTAATATACGTTTTCCAATATGCCAGAAAAGCATAGTTAAAGCACTGTTTGCTTGAGACGCTACGTTAAATTTTGTATTGTCAATTAGTGATATTATATCGTTAAGTAAGTCTTGATATTCAGTTTTATATAGTGGCATTCTGATGTATTTGTTATTCTATAATAGCACGAAGATAATATTTTACTAATAAATAAATTAATCATATTAAGAGAGATGTAAATAACAAAAAAACATTGATGTAATTTGTTGAGGGACAATTTTTAAAAATAAACACCTCATCAATAATTTATATCAATGGTTTTCAGCCTGGGGGTTTGGGGCGATGGTAATGAATGCCCCCAATAAAACCTGATATGCGAAGCATGCCCAAGGCAATACGGGGAGGAACGAGATGAGGTTGAACGGGAAAAGAAGGTTTGTTGGGGGTGGGAACAATACGGAATTTCTGCGAGGACAGTTATAAAGGTAGTACTGAAATAAGTTTACCTATTAAAGACATTGTTAGCTGATAAGACTACAACTAAAGGGGTGGTGGTCGGGGTATTGGTGGATTAATACTAAAGGGGCTGATAAGCTCCTTTGCTATTGGTAATTGGGAAGGCAAACAGCTTATTGAAAAATTTAGGATGAGGTAAGGCTTGTGAGATTTTTCAATGGGCTGTTTGTGTGTGATGGCGTGGGTCGGCGAGCACTGGCCGTGGGGCTAATTAACATAGTGCCGCTATAGGACTGCCGAAGATATTCTGTTTACACCGTTGAAGATAGGCAAGTTATATAGCGAGGCATTATGTTACTATTAGCTTTGGGGTGCTGTTTTTGGCGTTGCTTTTGCCGGAGACAGCTTTTATGGGTTTGGAGTAAATAAGTTGAAGTGAGGTACGAGCGGAAACAATTTGCGAGAAAGTTATAAAGGCTATGGGATTGTGCCAGGTTTCCTGGTGCTCGGTTTTTAAGGCATTTTTAGTAGTGAGGTACGAACTGTGAAATGACTTATATACCGAATGTGGGTTTGGGCAAAAGGTATGACAAAAACAGCACCAGAAGGGATGGGAAGTGGCAAACATGGGATGCTAGAATGTTTGATTGAGGAAAGAATGAGGGCAGAAACAGCTTTTGCCATTGATTAAGCGTGCTGTAAATATGAAATGGCAAATGCTGTTGGGTAAAAAGAGGTTTTTGAACGAAACGAAGAGTAGAGAAAATACCGGGATGTGTAGGTGGCTGATTACAAATCATGCGCCAACTAAAGAAGATTTGTTTGCCGCTTTTGAGGCGTTGGGAGTGAATGGCCATCACTTAAACGAATACACCCTATATACAGAAGCGTGGGAAAGGGGGTATTTAGGGTGAATGAGTGATGGTGAAGAATTTAAGAATTTAACAAGGGGAGTGTAATTGAAATAATAATTAGATACTAAGCAAAAAAAAATGTGCATCCTCTATTTTTTTGAAGATACACATTTATAAAATTGCGATAAATTATTATCCTGATCGCTTTGATCAGAAATTTCATTGTTTTTAGTCATTACATCATCGTTTTTAGTTAGAAAATCAGCCTTGCGTAATCTAAATTGTCGATAGCTTCTTCGATTCTCATTTTTTCGTAAAAAGAATCTGCATCTTCCACCATAGCTAATTCATCATTTTCTAAAACAGTTTCGTTTTTAACTTCCGGTTTTTCAGTTTCGCTATTTGCGTAAACGTCAATAGGAGATAGTTCAATCATCACTCCGTTAATAGTTAAATTGATTGTGTATGCCGGAGCTTCCATTACCATTTTAGCATCTTCATTTTTCATTTCTTTTTTATCTCCTTCTTGTGCAAATAAACCTGTTGTCATTGCTAAAGTAAACATGGCTGCCATACCTACTTTTTTCATTTCTTTTTTAATGTTCATTGTTTTGATTTTTAATGATTAATATTTGTTTTTGTTTTACAATTCAAATGTAGATATTAGTGCCGGATAGATTGCAAAATAAAGGGTTTTGAACCGTTACATTTAAACTTATTTAAGAGATGTTGAAAAAAGGCCTTAAAATCAATCTTTACGAAATCTACAGATAACATTAACTTAGCATTGGAAGTGTTTATTAACATAGAGGCTGTTTTTTAACAATAGATAAAAGAAGATGGTATTATTGTTAAGAATATTTTGGTTAATGTATGTTATAGGCCTTAAAAATAAGGGTAGTAGAACACTTGGATAAGGAAATTTTAACACTGTTGAATTCGTGTTTTTGTGTTTTCATTAAATGTGGTTGATGCTTTAACTTATGTAAATAACAAAGTGTATGTAATGTGAGGCAGTTTGTGGCATCTTGCTATCTGTTTTAAGATAAGCGGAATTTGACAATAACAACGACAGAGATGATCATAACTGTCTGGCTAAGGTTATCAATTATTTGTAGAGCGTTATTATTTAAGACTGAAGATCTTATGTAAAAGTGTTTGGTATAATGTGCAGAATGCAGAACTTATAAAATCTCAAAATACGTGGTATAACTGTGTTTAAATGGGGTTGGTATAAGCCAGACTATCAGCCGGGATTTGATTTATGGTTATTTCTTTTAATTCCGATTTATTCAATAATTGGGGCTCACAAATTATACAAGAAAAAGTGGCTGACAGTTTTTGGACGTTTGTTGGCTATATTTTTTATGTATAGCATTACTATTATTACCGGGCTGGTATTAGCTGCAGTTATTGTGTTTGTATAAAAAAAGAACCGTTTAGATGTTCTCATCATAAACGGTTCCAAAATATTATGGATTGATTAATATTAATCAATTATCTTATGCATCTTCAGCCATTCCAACATCAATGAAGGCCATTGTTTGTGTGTACCTTTAACATCTCTCATGCCATAGCCGTGTCCTCCTTTTTCAAATATATGAATCTCACTCGATACCTTATTTTCCTGAAGGGCCTGAAAATATCCCAAACTATTTTGAATAGGTACAGCATGATCGTCTGCAGAGTGAATCATAAAAGTCATAGGTGTATTAGGTGTAATTTGTTGTTCGTTAGAGTATTGGTTAATCAATTCTTCAGAAGGTGATTTGCCAATTAAATTAATTCTTGATCCCATATGTGTTACACCCTCTTTCATACTGATAACAGGATAAACAAGTACTGAGAAATCAGGACGAGCAGAGGTTGTGTCTTTAGTTTTATATACATCACGGTCAAATTGTGTAGAAATTGTAGAAGCTAAATGCCCACCAGCAGAAAAACCAATCACACCAATTTTGTTAGGGTTAATATTCCATTCTTTAGCATTGTTTCTGATCATTCGCATGGCTTGTTGTGCATCTTGTAAAGGACCAACATCTTTTTGTTTCATGATTTCATCACTTGGTAAACGATATTTTAAAAGAATACCGGCTATACCATGTTCTTTTAGCCATTCTGCCAAAATAAAACCTTCGTGATCATAAGCCAAACAAGTATATCCACCGCCAGGGCATATTAATATGGCAGCACCTGTTGCTTTGTCAGCATCAGGAAGGTACACTTTTATAGTAGGATCCGTTACTTTAATATACCTGTTTTCTCTGCCCCTGCCATCAGTAGGCGATTTTTTGTAATCTTTATTTTTTATGGCTCCCGGTGCTCCTTTGGGCCAAAGTTGTAACTCTTGTTGTTGTGCGCTCATGTTTGAAGTTAATAGTAAGCATGGCAGACCTAGCAGAATGCTCAGGTATTTTAATCTTTTAAACATATATTTTTAAGGTGGGTTCTAAAAATTAATTTTTTTCAATTTTTGACTTGATAAAATCGCAGAACCCTTTATCGAAATTTTCAAATCATTTCAAAAATACATTATTTGCTAAGATTCTAGCATGATTTTTCTATTTTATTTCGCAACCAACTAACCAACTAACTAACTAACTAACTGCAATATAGCTTAACTTAAAATATTTAATCGTATTACCTGCTCGTATCTAAAAAGGTTGTATGTTAGATTAATTAGCCCAATAATTCCGGTTGCTCTTTTTATTCCAACAGATTTAACAATTAAACCATTCATGCTTTGCTCCATAAATCCAAATACATGTTCAACTCTTGCCCTCGTTTTTGATTTTTCTTTGTTATTTGCTTTCTGCTGGTCAGTTAATGGCTTATTTCTATATCCTTTTTCATGCACTTTATTATTCATTTCATATTTGTTGATTACTTTCTCTTGGTCATCACCGGTATATGCACTATCTGCATGAAAATCCTGTCCTTTATCTTCTTCTTCAAGCAAATCATCCAGAGCTTGTGAATCATGCACAGAAGCGTCTGTAACTTTATACTTATCAATGAATTTGCTTTTGGTATCTACCTTTGCATGGTTTTTATAACCGTAAAAAGTTTCTCCATTTTTCTTTGTCCAACGAGCATCTGTATCTTTATGCTTTTTCTTGTTTGGCTTATCGTTCCATAAGTCAACGCCTTTGCCTTCTTTTATTTTCTTGTTTTCCTCACGGGTATTACGTTGACGTGGTGCAACGGTAAAACTAGCGTCTATCATTTTGTCTTCGTTCATTATCAGCCCTTTAGAATCAAGATAATTATTAAATTGTAAAAATATTTTCTCGACCAAGCCTTCATTTGTAAGCCTTTCACGAAAAGCCCATACAGTTTTTTCATCTGGAACTTTGTCGCCACTTTCAAGGCCAAGAAACTTTTTAAAACTGGTTCTGTCAATAATTTGGTATTCTAATTGTGTATCGCCAAGCCCATAATAGCGCTGCAATATCAATACTTTAAACATCATTACTACATCAAATGGTTTTGCTCCTGCATTACTTTTCTTCCCCTTGTTTAAAAGACTTGCTTCTAATGTGTCTCTAAATATTTCAAAATCAACTACATTGCTAATCATCTCTAAAGGATTGCCAATCGCTGCAAGTTTTGCAACATTTTCTTGTTCATCAAAAAGACCTCTATTTCCAGTGCTTTTATATTTATTCATTGTTCGACTAATTCTATAGCCTGAAGATACTTGTATTTATTTGTATATCAAATGTTTAATTTATAGAAGTCCCCTTATATATAAACCCACAAAAACCGTTAATAACTCACAAATTATTAACGGCTCCGTTCGAAAGTTAATTGAATATCTGATAATGGTTTATTTTTTTATCCCTTTAATAAAGGGTAACAAAGAAATATTTACATCAAAAAATGCATCCAGTGTACTTTTGTTTTTAATAAAATAGCTATCATCCCAGGTGTTGTTTTCTTTCATCTTTGAAGTTGCTGTATACAAGGCTCCTGCGGATAGTCCTAAAACAAATTTTCTACCTAAACGAAGTTCATATAATAAACCTGATTTTATTTCAGATGTACCATAACTTGATTTCTCAGGAAAATAGCGATTATCAACGTTGAAAAAAGCTTTAGATCCACTCATTTCATTTACAAAAGAAAGTGAATTTTTTGCATTTAATTCTTGTCTAAGAGCTAAACGATAGGGGAGGTTAGCTGATAATTCAAGGTTATTATTAAACTGGTGAGTATAACTTACCATCATAAAGCCGGGTATTCTTACTCCCGGACTGATAAGTATAACTGCTCCTAAGGAAAATGTTGTTGTTTGCGTTCTTTTTAGCGTAAACATCATAACACCGGTAAAAGAAAAATCATATTCAGTAAATGATGGATCTGTAACACCTGTTAATGAAGTATTATACATAACCGGTTTGTTAAATAACTTTCCCCGAACGTTATAATTTAAAGAAAGGCCGAGAGTTGTTTTTGAAAAATCAAGATCGTAAGTCGTGTTTGAATCATCAAAATGGGTCATGTTATGCATTAAAAACTTTTGGTTTAACACAGAAGCGGATGAACTTAGCGAACTATTTTTCCAATCTTTCACTGGCATTTTAAATAGCATTGAGTTACGATAAATAGTTGCATCGCCTTTAACAAAATCTTTTCCATACAGTTTTGATGATATATTTCTGTCTGGAATTAATTCACTGGTCATGGTGAATTGACGAATCATTGGATTTTTAAGTGCCAACTTTTCCATATAAACCATCTTAAGGGAATCAGATGTGTTGGTTTGCTGATCTTTTTTTTGTGCTCTTACTGATAAATTCAATAAAGAAATGAATAAAATCAAAAATGCAATTAATCTTAACTTTTTATAATACATGTTAATTGGGGTTATAAACAAACTAAAAGGCTGCCCTAATAAATTAGAGCAACCTTTATTACTAATACACATAATATGAGGGAAAAAAACTATTTTTCAACAAAGTCTAATTTTGGTTTATTGGCCAATCCCATTTTTTCTTGTAGGCGTTTTATTCCATAATAAACAATCGGAACAATAATCATAGATAAGAACATGGAAACGGTCAAACCTCCAATCAATGTCCATCCAATACCGTTTTTCCATTCGGCACCTTCACTTTGCGAAAAAGCAAGAGGGAAAAGACCAATGATCATTGAAACGTTAGTCATCAGGATTGGACGAAAACGAAGTCTTACAGAAGTCTCGACAGCTTCAACTAAACTTTTACCTTCGCTTAATAGTTCGTTGGCGAAGTCTACAATTAAGATGGCATTTTTAGCAACCAAACCTGCTAACATCACAATACCTAAAATAGAGAAGATATTTAAAGTTTGATTAGCCAGAGCCAATGCCCAAATGGCACCAATAATTGATAATGGAATAGAGAACATAACCACGAAAGGATCAGCCCAGCTGTTGTAAAGTAAAACCATAATCAGGTATACCGAAATAATAGCAGCAAGGAAAGCTAAACCTAATGAAGCAAAAGATTCAGCCATCATCTTGGTTTGCTTTGAAGGTGCCATTTTGGTTCCTTCCGGAGCTTTTATTTCTGCTAGTTTGTTATCGAATTCTGTTTGAACCTTGTTTTGAGAGACTCCAATAATCTGACTGGATAACATTACTGAAGGATTACGGTTGTAGCGTTCCAAACGAGATGGACCATTACTTTCTGTAATATCTGCAAACTGAGATAGTTTTATCAGTTCATTGGTGCTCATTGAAGTAAAAGTAATGTCTTCCAGATCATCTTTAGTTCTACGATCAGCTTCGTTCAAAAGAATATTTATATCATATTCTTTACCTTCTTCTCTGAATTTATTATCTGTATTGCCAGCAAATGAAGTTCTTAATACACCTCCAACGGACATCAGATTTAATCCTAACTTAGTCATTTTATCACGGTCTACTTTAATGTTGTATTCCGGATTGTTTTTGTCTACACTAAGTTCTGTTTCTACAGCACCTTCAACTGATTTCATAGCGGCAAGAGCTTCTTCTGCATAAGGAATCACACTATCAACATCATAACCTACAATGTAATACTTTAAAGGAACATCTTCGTTGCCCATAATATTAACAGCTACAGCTTTTATCTTAGCACCAATAACCCGCTCTTCAAGTTTGGCCCTAATTTGTCTGGCATAAACACTTGTTACTACATCTCTTTGATCTTTAGGAACCATGTTCACCATGATTTCGCTGTAATAAGGTGTAGAAGTTGTTGTTATGGTTCCTGATTTTTTACCAACTGTAGCATATACCATTTCAACTTCCGGTTGGTCTAATAAAAACTTCTCAACTTGTCGTGTAGAGCTATTATTTTCAGCTAAGCTGATATCGTGTTGAAACTCTAATCGTAACATAAATGATCCTCTGTCACCGGATGATGCGAATTCACCACCGATGTATCCAGCCGGAAATAACATAAATGTTCCGATAAAAAAGAAGAAGGTAGCAAGTAAGGTAATTGTTTTATGACGTAACGACCAGTGCATTGCAGAGAGAATATTTTCATTCACAATATCAATTGATCTTTCAAAACCTTCCAATATTTTACCAATGAAATTATTTTTTTTAATAGATAAAACAGCCCATCTTGACGTCATCCAAGGCACTAGTGTAAATGATACCAATAAACTAAACATCATTGACACTACAATAGTTACAGCATATTCACGAAGAATGTCACCTACCACACCAGTTACAAAAGCAATAGGCAAGAACACCGCTACCAGTACAAGCGTAATAGCAGTAACTGTCATTCCTAATTCTTTAACAGCATCAAAAGAAGCCTGAACTCTGTTTTTACCCATTTCCATATGGCGATAGATGTTTTCAATAACCACAATAGCATCATCAACAAGAGATCCAACAACAAGAGACAATGATGTTAAACTGATTAAGTCGAAAGAGAAATCAAGGAGATACATGGCAGTGAACGTTGAAACCAAAGATGTGGGTATGGCCACCAATACAAAGATAGAGTTACGTAAGCTATGTAAAAACAGTACCATAATTACAGATACAAGGATAATAGCTAATATAAGGTCATGAGTTACCGCATCAGCAGCTTGAATTGTAAAGCGCGACTGGTCATCAGCAATACGGAATTTTACATTTTCTTTTGCATAGGTTTGTTCAAGATCAGCAAATTTTTCTTTTACCAATTTAATAACTTCTACCGAGTTGGCATCCTTTTGCTTACTAACTTCGATACCAATTGTTTCCATACCGTCTATACGAGTTATCTTTTCAGGATCGGTAATGCCGTCATATATATCTGCAATGTCACCTAATTTAATAATAGTACCATCTTTATGACCTCCAACTATGATGTTTTTTAGCTGATCTAATGTTCTGATTTTACCTGAAAGACGAATGGTCATCTCATTTGTAGGTGTTTCCAATTTACCTGTAGGTAATTCCATATTTGCATATTGAATCATCTGGGTAACATTCAATAGATTCAGTTTGTTGGATTTTAATTTCAAGGGGTCGATCATAATTTTGATTTCACGTTGTAGGCCACCTAAAAGGTCAACTCGTGAAACCCCTTGAATACTCGCTAATTCCGGTTTAATCCTGTCATCAACAAATTTATAGAAATCCTTATCGGATAAATCGGAGTTCACACCGGCAATAAAGATAGGAAGTGCACCTAAATCAAACTTTTCAACCGATGGTGTTTTGATTTGTTTAGGAAGATTAGCCACAATACTGTTTACCTTTTGAGTAGCTTCCTGTACTGCTAAATTTATATCGGTATTAAACGCTAAAGATACCTGAATTAAAGAAAGGTTTTCGATAGAGGAAGAGCTAATTTCTTCTATACCACCTAATGATGCAATAGCATCCTCAATCGGTACTGTAACCGATTGTTCCACTTCATCGGGACCAGCTCCCGGATATATGGTACTGATCATCACCATTGGAGAATTGATCTCGGGAATCAGTGCATATTTTATTTTTGTAGCGGAGAACAGCCCTATTATAATGAGTATGGTAAACATTACAATAGGTACAGTACTCCTTCTTATGGATAAACTTAGTATTTTCATTCGTTTAAAATTTTCACGCAAAGCCCCTAAGTCACAAAGGAAATTGTTAAGTATTCCATCTTGTGTGCTAAAAGCTTTAATATATGTGTTTAAACAAGCTGTAAATCAGTCTTGTGTCTATTATCTTGTGTCTAATAATTTGTATTAAAGATTCATAACTTTAATATCAGCCTGGTCGTAGATATTGTAATTACCTTCAACGATTACAGAATCACCACTTTTTAATCCTTCAATAATCTGAACCTGTCCGTTTATAGTATTTCCGGTAACAACTTTTTTAAGAATTGACTTATTGTCATTGATAACGAATACTGAAGCATCCTTCAATGAACCCACAATGGCTCTGCGTGGTACAAAAATTCCTGTAGTTTCTGATTGTAATGCTATATTGGCAGTAACAAACATTCCGGCTTTTAGCAAATTTTCGTTAGTGTTGGCCAGATTAATCTCTGCACTAAAGGCGTTGCCATAACCGGCTTTTTTACCGATATATGATATCTGACCTTCAAAATCTTTATTTGGAAAAACAGAAGAAGTAATATTAACCTTTTGACCAAGTTTTATATTAGCATAATCCTGTTCTGAGATTTCAAGTTTTAATTTAAGATTTTTAGCATCAATAATATTACAAACTACTGATCCTCCACCAATAAATTGGCCAACTTCAATATTATCACTTTCTATAAAGCCATCGATAGGTGCTTTGATATTAGTGTCTTCTAATTGCTTTTTAGCAGATACATATTTGGCTTTTGTTGTTTCAAGGTTCAGTTGGATTTCTTCTAATTTTTGACTGGTAACAGCATTTTCCTCAACTAACTTAGTAAAACGAGTCACTTCTTTTTCTAATTGTTCATAAGCTGCTTTTGTTGCATTTAATTGAGCCGCCAGTAATTCATCGTCAACTTTAGCAATTACGTCTCCTTTTTTTACGTAATCACCTTTTTCTTTGTATACTGCAATTATTCTACCCTGAGTTTCTGAGATTAGATTCAAATCAGTTTCTGATTGTAGGAATCCGGTAGTTGTAATTTTTGCATTTGGATTTGTTGGTTCAATGGTTAATGCTTTTACAGGATAATACTGTCCTTTAATATTAGCCAATTCAGCAATTTTTTTTGTTTCTTCTTTGTTACTTCTTAGTTGCATAAAAACCAACAGGCAACAACCAGCCACTACTAGCAGTGACACCAATCGTTTAATATTTTTTTTCTTCTTCATTGTAGTTCGTATTAATAATTTTCAATTCTTGTTCTTGTTTAAAAAAGCTATGTTTAGTTACTTATTTCTGCATAGCTTTATTTGTATCTCTCGCAAAGCAAAGAAGTAGCTGCTTAAGGGTTCGTAATTTGATAATCTTTTAGTAATCCTTTGGATTTCAACAGATCAACTTCGGCCTGTTTCATGGTGATAAAGTTTTGGGCAAAGTTAATTTCAGCAGTTCTCAGGTCTTTTTCCGAGATTAGTACATCGGTTAATGTTGACATACCTTCATTATATTTTACCTCTTCCTGATGTCTTACATCTTTTGCTAACTGAATATTTTCTATTTGAATCTGACAATTACGTACACTTGAGTTATACTGCATTAAGGCATTTGAATATTGAAGTTGTAATCCGGATAATGCTTTTTGCATTTTGTTTTCGGTTACACTATAATCATATTTTGCCTGTTTAATTTTTGCATTGTTCGAGAATCCTGTAAATATTGGAATTGAGGCTTTAACTCCAATAACCTGAACCGGGTACCAATCTTCTTTGGCATCAAAAAAGTTAAACTCATTTCTCATTCCCTGGTACATAAAACTTCCGTAGAGTGCTATATTTGGGTATTTTTCAGCTTGTTCTTTTTTGATTTTGAGATTGTATAGTTCCAATGATTTATCAAGAAGTCGTATTTCAGTTAAATTATTAAAAGCTAATTCTTCCTGATTGCTCTCCGGTTTTAGTGATGATTTAAATAAATTATGAAAACCTGTAGTATCAACAGAAAGTTCGTCGTTAGGATCAATACCTATGATGTATTTAAGATTATTAGTTTGAACATTGACAGCGGCTAAAACCTGTTCTTTGTTAGCCTCCAGATTAGCATAGTTTACAGTAATCTTGTCTAAATCAGTTTTTAAAGCAACACCATTGGCAACAAGAGAATTGATTTTACTTTTCATCTGAGCCAGAGATTTCATATTGCTATTAATAATCTCAAGATTTGCATAAATGGCCAACAAATTATAGTACTCGTTTAATAGTAACTGAGTCATTTCTTCTTCAGCTCTGTCTACCTCAAGATTTCGAATTTCAATAGCTTTGTTTGCCGTTTTTACACCGTTGATGTATTTAAGAGAAAACAATAGTTGGGAAAATTGAACAGAAGCATCCACATTCTCTATTCTACCTACAGGAAGAAGAATATCACCCTCACGACCCAAGGTAGCTCCATCTAAAACTGTTACCGGCCTTTCAATATAATGCTTGTAATCAACTTCAGATTTGATTTGGGGCAATCCATTTCCTTTTACCTCTTTTGCTTTTGCTTCACTCTGTAATTTGTAAAGATTAGCCTCTTTAATTTCGTAGTTATTATTGCGGGCAAATTCCAACATCTGACCTAAATCCATAATATGCTTTTCCTGGGCTGAAATAACCACAGAAAAAATGAACCATATTAAGCATGTTAATTTGTAGTTCCTAAACTTCATTATAATTTGAATTTTATAAATTTTAAATCCTAATGTTATTTTTTATCAAGGGACAATTTTATTTAGAAAAACATGATTAATAGTCTATGCTTTTAAAAACGATGTAATTAGACGTCCTATTTTTAAGTGGGACTTGTAACGGGAATATAATGAGAGGGATAGGAGAGTCTAAGATTGGCTTGTAGATGTTTTGTTACTCGTGTTTTTATACCTGAATTGATGTTTTAGTATTGGATAGTTTGGCAGATGATGATTAATTTTGTTGTTAGGCAAAATAAAATGCTTGCTAAAAGGGTGTTTATTGTTTTTGATTTAATTACTTTGTCTGATGATGTAGAATGCTTTAAAATAAAATGTATTTATTATGAATATGATTTTTCTATACGGTTTATTTATTTCATTTTTCGGAACCGTTTTTATATACCTGTTAAAAGATAAGACAAAGGCCGGTAATGGTTTACTGTTTTTCTTTTTTCTATCATTTACTGCAAAATTTATTATAGAGCTATTAAATCAGCATTTTAATAATTTAGTACTACATAATATATCAACGGTTATTGGGTTGGAGAAATATATATTTTTCTTTTTATACATTAAATATATGACTTCAGACTTAAGAAGAATTAAACGTAAGGATCTCTGGTATTTTGCACCTCCAACAATTATGTTGATTTATATGATTTTATCCAGATATGATTATGTAAATAGTACATACCCGAGCGTTCATTATGATATCATAAATACCTTATTGTTTTTATTTATGGTATTCTTTTTATTTATGTCGTTCAGGTTGTTAAGATGGCATCATGAAGATTTAAAATATTATTATTCCTACGAGTCGGCAAAAATTAATCTGTATTGGGTTGTTGGTATTTTGGTATACGATGTTTTAGCCTATACAGGTGGATTAATCTGGATTTTATTTAGTGCAAGAAGCGAAGTTGATTTATACGAAGAAATGAGTATGTACTTTAATTTTAATCATACTATAAGTCTGTTTGTAATTTTAGTAATGGGGGTATGGCAGAAAAATATTTCAAAAACAGAAATCAGTAAAGTTCAGATAAAAAAGGAAGAAAAAGAACGCAATGAAGACTATGTAGAAGTGCTTAAGAAATATATGACTGAAAAAAAACCATTTTTAGATGGCGATTTAACCATTGAAAATCTGGCTGATCAGTTAAATGTTAAAAAGCAATATCTATCCGAGGTAATTAATATCAATTTAAACACCAACTTCTTTAACTTTATTAAGGAGTACAGGGTTAACCATATGATTGAACTACTACAGAAAGAGGATTCTTCAAATATAAAGCTACTTTATCTGGCTTATGAATGTGGTTTTAATAGTAAATCTGCCTTTAACAGGGCCTTTAAAGAGATTACGAGAAGTACGCCTTCAGAGTATTTAAATAAATTGAAGGATAAGAGGAGTTAATTTATTTCGTTGTCACTGACTTGAAAGTTATTAGTAGAAAATGTATTTTTGAAGGAAAAATTAATTCAATGAACAACACTAAGGAAAAATATATCAATCCTTTTACAGATTTTGGTTTCAAAAGACTTTTTGGAGAAGAACCCAATAAGGATTTATTGATAGATTTTTTAAATGTGTTACTCAAAGAACAACAGGGTGAAATAGTTGATCTGACTTATTTAAAGACAGAGCAGTTAGGGAAGACTGAAGTTGATCGTAAAGCGATTTTTGATTTGTATTGTGAGAATGAAAAGGGAGAGAAATTCATTGTTGAGATGCAAAAATCTAAACAAAACTTTTTTAAGGACAGAGCGCTTTATTATTCAACGTTTCCTATTCAGGAGCAGGCTCAGAGATCGGAATGGAATTTTGAGTTAAAGGCTGTTTATACTATTGGTATTTTAGATTTTGTTTTTGATGAAGATAAAACGGATTGGGGAAAGTTCAGATATGATGTAAAGCTTCAGGATGTAGAAACGAATAAAACCTTCTATGATAAGCTGACTTTTATTTATTTTGAAATGCCAAAGTTCAACAAAACTATTGATGAACTTGATTCGCATTATGACAAGTGGTTATACGTGTTGAAAAATTTACATAAATTGGATCGGTTGCCAGACAAGTTAAAAGAGAAAGTGTTTGAGCGAGTATTTGAGGTTGCAGAGATTGCAAAATTTTCTCATGAAGAGTATTTATCTTATGAAGATAGTTTAAAATATTACAGAGATCTTAAAAACTCCTTGGATACCGCAAAAGAGGAGGGGCATGAAGAAGGATGGAAAAAGGGTTTAGAGAAAGGAAAAGAAGAGCGTACTTTAGAGCTAGTAAAAAGTCTTCTTGAAAATGGTGTGTCTGTTGAAATCATATCTAAATCTACCGGTTTAACTGTTGAACAAATTGAGAAGATGCTGCAAGGTCGATAGGTATAAATTCTCTTCACTTGATGTGTTGCAGAAAGGATTTTCCCACCTAAGAAAAGAATAGACCATAGGAGGACAATAAATACTTAAAAAAATACCAATAAATTTTATTCTTTCTGATATGTTTTTGGCGAAATGCCTACATGTCTTTTAAAATACTTTCCAAATAAGGATTGGGTTAAAAAGCCTAAAGAATCACTAACCTGTTGAATGGTCATGTTGGTGGTTTTTAGTTTTGACTTAGCATCTAATATTACAAAATCCGTAATCCATTCATTTGCTGTTTTTTCACTAACTTCTTTTATTAATTTAGAAAGGTGTTTTGATGAAAGAAATAGTTTTTCTGCATAAAAGCTTACACTTTTTTCCTGCGTATAGTTTTGTTTTACCAAATTTAAAAAGTTCTCAAATAATATTTCATTTGGTGAAAATGTGATTTCTTCATCCGTAGTGTGGATCTTATAACTGAAACCATAGTAAAAAGCTCGGATTAGGTTAATAATGGCTTCTTTTCTATAAGGATTACCCTTATCAATCAGTATTTTTTTCATTGAAAGGATATTGTCTTGTATCAGTTCAAGTTGGTTTTCATTTAATGGTATATATGGCCTTTTAAGTATCGGTTTCTTAATTGGAAATCTTATATGTATATCTGCAAAAATGCTATCAGTAAGGTGTATCGACATGACTAGAATGTCGCCTTTAAAAGCATCCGATATATTTTGAGTTTCTAAAATTTGGCCTGCTAATATTATGAATAAGCAAGGGCCTTCTGCATAATAGGGTCTCAGGTCAATGCTAAAGTTAAACGATCCGCTGTGACATAAAATACCAATTGTATCTGATATTTTGGTTGGAAATCTGAAGGCACTGAAAACAGACGGATCATTAGTCAGTGTAAAATCCTCTCCTATACAATATCTGTTGTTCTTATTTTTTAACATATCAATCATAATACTATAGTTTTTGTTGTTGTGTATTAGTAAATGTAGTAAGAAAATTGGTAAAAAATACCTTTGAATAGTATTAAAACGACTAAAAGGCCAATTTGTGAGAATTATAACCCTTTTTAATAAATGTTAACAAAGTACTTTTGTTATGTGAGTTTATTGTTAGGACGGTATGAAAAAAAACAACTAGCAGAGCACCCATGAACCAGTAATAAATTTTTAATCTTTTTAATAATGAAAAAAATTCTATTAAAAGTAATTTGTGCAATTTTCATATTTGGAGTTGCCGAAAACGTAGAAGCCCATGATGGTTTTCGCAACGAAATTGAGGTTGTGAAAGCGAATGAGGATTCTCTTGTTGTTAATAAAAAAGAGGAGAAAAACAGGAACGTAATGCTTAATGCAGAAAGCAATACGAGCCCAAGATCTGTTAATATAGGTCTTCCTTTCAGAGGCGATATTCTTATCCTTGAAAATGATGTACCCGTTGTGTATTGGTTTTGGCCAACCATGCCAACGGTAGTGTGGAGGTATGATAATAGTTTGTCGAAAATGGGACTATTGAGTTTCTCTGAAAGTGCATTGACTTTTGGAAAAGTTGGTTTTACTGTAAAGTCTTCAGACAGGGATGCAAGTTCTAAATTTAGAGGTTATGCCTCAATGTATGCCAACAGCTTTGGGTCAACAAGGTTTGCAGCAACCGTAACTGGTCCGTTAAGTAAAAATGGATGGGGGTATACTTTAAGTGCTCACCAGAACTTAGATAAAGGTAATGGTGTCAATTATATGTATACCGATTGGTACGAGACAGCTTCGATCTTGAAAGCGGGAATTCAAAAGAAATATAGTAACGGTATTGTACGTTTGCTGTATAAATATTCAAATTCAAGGAGTTTGATGTCTAATTATCAGCCATTAAGATATGATGGTGATGGGAAAACCAGTGTTCTGGATAATTTTGATTTAGGTAAAGATAGTTATGTGGTACGAGATGGGTTGGTACCGTACTTTGATCCTTATACAGGAGAAGCCAGACAAGCTGATTTAACTGACGATAAGTTTAGTCGATCTACAACGCATTCAATTTACCTGAGTGGAGATCATGATTTTAAAAACGACTGGAAACTTACTTATTCAAGTATGTATCAAAAAGCCAATTCACCAGTAGCCATACAGGTTCCTATTAGTGTTATGCTATTTGAAGAAGATCAGCAAGGAATGGATCAGTATTATTATCATGGAACTAATAATCAATACGAGGGATCTGTACAGTATACATTAAATCAGTTAATACCTCAATCAGATATTACAACCTGGATTACCAGGGCTGAATTGACAAAGAAAATCAATAATCATGATGTTCGTTTTGGTTTTACTCATCAATACAACCATTCAAAATTTTTAACGCTTGCAGGAATGTATGTGCAAACAGTTGAGGCTAATCCGGAACTATTAGATTATCATATGTATATTCCGGCTTATGGAATGAATATACCTGTAACGAATGAATATGGCGGACTTCCTGTTCAGTACAGTGGTTATGGTAATCCAACGGATTTTAAAACAAATAAAACAGCCTTATATGTGTCTGATGATATTAAGGTTAATAAATGGTTGAGTTTTGGTGTTGGAGGTCGAATTGAGAGGGTTGTTCATGACGAAAAAAGGAGTGTATATTTAAAAGAGTTTATCTTAGATAATCCTTTAAAACAACACACTTTTAATGATTGGAATACCGTTGGAATTGCTGATTTTGTTTTAAATATTACACCTAAATTTGGGTTGCTTGGTGATGTAACCTATAACAATTTCTTTGATGTTGAAACGTCATGGGATTATCCTTATAGAGATGCCAATGGCAATCCAATTGGAGAACCAGGTACTGATAATCCTGCAAGGCAGTCGGAACCAATGGGGCACAAGGTTACAGTATTGAATTATGGGGGAGGAGTTTTCTATAATCATGGTTCAAAATTAAGTTTGGTTTCAAAGATTACCCGTATTACCAAAGAAAATATTTTATCCAATAGCGCACAAGTTACCAATCCGGATGGATCAGGTGAGCGGGCTGACTTTTCTCCCATATTTTACGATATAAGTACTTTGGGCTGGTCAACAGATGTAGTTTGGAGTCCTTTTAAAAACTTCAATCTTCATTACTTGCTAACCCTTCAAAATCCTCAATTCAAAAATTATAGTTATGGTGCTTTTGGGGTCAACTATAATTATAGCAATAATGTGATACCAGAGCTTTCTAAGGTGCTTATGGAGATTGATCCGAGCTATTCTTTTATGAAAGGGGCAATGCGCTTGTGGGTAAGTATGCGATACTTTGGTGAGCAATATGCAAATGCAACTAATCAATATAATTATGAACCAAGATGGGAAAACTTTGGAGGACTTGAGTATAGACTAAGCAGAAAAGCAATGTTGAAATTTCAGGTAACCAACTTCCTTGATCAAAAAGGAGTTAAAGGTCAAATGCAGGGGGCTGATCAAATTACAGATGATCGTTTTGTTGGCAGATCTGTTGTTGCAGGTTCTATACGTCCAAGGACATTTGAGCTGTCGTTAGATTTAAAGTTTTAGTATTTAGTTAATATTCATTTTAATGTTATCAGTTATGAAAAAGGCAAGATTAATTTTATTCGGAATGTTATTTGGCTTGATAGCCATTTCAGCAAATGCACAGGCTTCAGATTTTTTTGTTGGAAAATGGGCAATTTTAGTAAAGGGAACACCTAATGGAGATGCTACCTCAACATTTGTTTTTGAAAGAGTGGAAGGAAAGTTAACAGGTTACACTCAATCAGAAGGACAAACTCCAATTGAATTTTCCAGAGTAGAAGAAGATGGAGAAGAGGTAACAGCTTATTTTACATCAGCTAGTGGTTATGAGGTTTATTTGTACATTGAAAAAATAGATGAGGATCACGTAGAAGGATCTATGATGGATATGTTTGACTGTACAGGAGAGCGTGTGAAAGAAGAATAGTTCTTAAAGAGAGGGCAATGTAGCCCTCTCTTAACTTCCCTTATAAAACTAGATTAGTTAAATCCCTTTCTTATTCCTATTGAAATGAAAATCTTACAAATAGCTTTCGTATGTATATTTATTTCCAGCCAGTTTGTCTGCCTATCTCAAAAATCTAATATAAAGCCATTATTAAATAATTTAAATATTGCTGATGTTATCGCATCAATGACACTGGAAGAAAAAGCTTCGCTTTTACTGGGAGCTGGGTTGAGTAGTCAGGCTCCAATAACTCAAGATGGAATTATAGGTGATGTTAAAGGAAAAGTTCAGGGTGCAACAGGTAGTACTAATCCATTGCCTCAATATGGGATTCCTGAGATCATAATGTCTGACGGCCCTGCCGGGTTGCGAATTGATCCAATCAGGGCTAATGACTCAATAAAAACTTATTACGCAACAGCATGGCCTGTTGGTTTGCTTTTGGCTTCAACATGGGATACATGTTTAGTTTCAAAAGTTTCAAAAGCTCTTGGTAACGAAGCCAAAGAATATGGGGTTGACGCACTATTGGCTCCGGGAATGAATTTAATCCGTGATCCTTTAAATGGCCGTAATTTCGAATATTATTCAGAAGACCCATTGCTTTCAGGCAAAATAGGTAGTGCCTATGTAAATGGTGTGCAAGCTAATAATATGGGTTGTTCAGTAAAACACTTTGTAGCTAATAATCAGGAGAGTAATCGTTTAAATGTGAATGTAAACGTAAGTGAAAGGGCATTGCGTGAAATGTATCTGCGTGGTTTTGAAATCGCAATAAAAGAGTCTTACCCATGGTTAGTTATGAGTTCATACAATAAAGTAAATGGTGAATATACACCAGAGAGTTATGAGTTGTTGATGACTATTCTCAGAAAAGAGTGGGGGTATAACGGATGTGTGATTACAGATTGGGGAGGTGGCCGTGATGATGTTCAGCAGATGCGTGCCGGAAACGACTTAATTATGCCAGGGGCAGACATAAAACGCCAGGCCATTATCGAAGCTGTCAAAAATGGTTCATTGGATGAAAAAGTACTGGACAGAAATCTAGAGAATATCTTAAAATTTACAGTAAAAACACCAGCATTTAAAAATTACAACTTTTCTGATTCACCAGATTTGGATGGACATGCAGAACTCGCAAGAATGGCGGCAGCAGAGGGCGTTGTGCTATTAAAAAATAATAATAAAACCTTACCCTTAGTACCACAGAATAAGTTAGTATTATTTGGGTGTGCTTCGTATGATACATTTTCAGGAGGTACCGGTAGTGGAGAAGTTTATTCCAGATACAGGGTGTCAATTATTGTGGGAATGAGGAAAGCTGGCTATGAAATAAACACTCAATTAGAAAATAGATATTATAATCATATAGAACAAGATAAGGTTGATTTTCCCAGGCCAAAAAAAACATTGGGTAAAGTGCGCATAACACCCGAGTTGCCTCTTAGAGATGAGCAAATTGAAAAAGTAGCAACTGAAAGTGATATTGCTATTTATACCATAGGAAGGCAAGCCGGAGAAGGAAGGGATATTGATATTGAAGGGGGATTTAACCTGGATTCAATCGAGTATAACCAAATAAAACGTATTGCAAATATTTTTCATGCCAAAAATAAGAGGCTTGTTGTGATCATTAATTCAGGTGCACCTATTGAAACGGCCAGTTGGAAAAATATTGCTGATGCTATTATACTACCATGGTTACCCGGACAGGAAGCAGGTAATGCGATCGCAGATGTTTTAAGCGGAAAAACAAACCCCTCGGGAAAGTTAACTGTTACTTTCCCAATGAAATATGAAGATTTATCTACCTCTATTAATTTTCCTGGAGTACCTTCACGAAGACCCAAACAAGTTACTTATGAAGAAGGGATTTATGTGGGGTACAGATATATGAATTCATTTCAGGTTAAACCATCATTCAGTTTTGGATATGGTCTTTCATATACGCAATTTGAATATAGCAAGCTTAAGTTAAGTTCTTCAGTATTTAACAACGAAATAATTGCAGATGTAAAAATCACAAATACAGGAAAAGTAGCAGGAAAAGAGATTGTTCAGCTCTATATTGCAGCTCCAAAAGTAACCATTGATAAACCCGAAGAAGAATTAAAAAGCTTTGCAAAAACTAAGCTTTTACAACCTGGAGAATCACAAATACTGCATTTCTCGCTTAACACAAAAGACCTTGCCTCATTTTATACCGAACAATCGTCGTGGATTGCAGACGCTGGGAAATATATCGTAAAAATTGGAGCTTCTAGCACCGATATTAGGCAAGAAAAAGCATTCTCGCTAAATAACAAAATAGTAGTTGAAAAACTATCTTCATCAATGTCTCCGATAATAAACATCGAAGAAATCAAAGCTCCTTTCTAATATCAAAAAAAGTAAAAAAATGCAACAGTTGTTATACCGAAATAAATTAATCATAGTAGCATTATTTTGTGTTTGGGCAGGAAAATCTTTTGCACAAACATCTAATGCCCTACCTCAACTTGGCAAGTCTCCGATGCAAGAGGTTATTAATGCATTAACTCTTGATGAAAAATTAGACATAATAAGAGGTGCCGGGATGAAATATACTCCACCCGATGCACAGGGTACAGTTGCAGGCAATATCGATGGCAAAGTGCCGGGAGCAGCAGGAAGTACTCACGCTGTTCCTCGTTTGGGCATACCTTCAATTATTTTGGCAGACGGGCCTGCCGGGTTACGAATTGACACTGCCAGATCTAATGACCCCAAACGCTATTATGCAACTGCTTTCCCTATCGCAACAGCCTTAGCCTCAAGTTGGAATATCGATTTAGTGAAACAAGTGGGGCAAGCAATGGGGAATGAAGTTTTGGAATATGGAGTTGATGTATTGTTAGCTCCCGGAATGGATATGCAACGAAATCCTTTGGGAGGTCGAAATTTCGAATACTATTCGGAAGATCCTTTATTGACCGGAAAAATGGCATCGTCTATGGTTCGTGGGGTGCAATCGAACGGAGTTGGAACTTCTATAAAACACTTTGCTGTAAACGATCAGGAATCAAACCGCAATAATGTAAATGCAATAGTTAGTGAACGTGCGTTGCGCGAGATATATTTGAAACCATTTAAAATTGCTGTTAAAGAAGCAAATCCTTGGACAATAATGTCAGCGTACAACAAAGTAAACGGAACTTATTGTTCAGAAAGCGAAGACTTATTAACTACTATTTTGAGACAAGATTGGAATTTTGAAGGCTTAGTTATGACAGATTGGTTTGCGGGTCGCGATTTTGTTGCGCAAGTTAAAGCCGGTAACGATTTATTAATGCCAGGTAGAACAATGGAGGCTCGAAGAATTAAAAGGGCAATTGAGTCAGGTAATTTGCCAATGGAATTGTTAGACCGGAATGTAGAAAAAATATTAAATGTTATTCTAAAAAGTCCTTCGTTTAAAAATTATAAGATATCGAACAATCCCGATCTCGAAAATCATGCAAAGATTGCACGCAATGCCGGAGCCGAAGGCATTGTGTTACTTAAAAACGACAATAATTGTCTGCCCATTAAAACAAATAAAATTGCGTTGCTCGGAAACACATCTTACGATTTAATTATTGGAGGTTCTGGCAGTGGCGAAGTGTATAAATCCTATTCTGTATCGTTAAACGAAGGGCTTACCGATGCAGGTTATAAAGTGGATAATCAACTTGCATCCGAATATATCAGTTACATACAAAAAGAAAAAGAAGCTCGTCCTCCACGTCACTCAATCTTAGATGTTGTAAAACCAACAAGTGAAATGCCCTTAGATAATAATACACTCGAACAACTTGTTAATACCAACGATATTGCTATTATTACCATTGGACGAAATGCCGGAGAGAATAGTGATCGCGACATTGAAACAGATTATTATCTTAATTCTCAAGAATTGGAGCTTATAAAAAAAGCTTCTCAAATTTTCCACGCAAAAGGGAAACAAATAGTTGTGATATTAAATGTCGATGCCGTTACTGATGTTGCAAAGTGGCGCAACTGGGTCGATGGTATATTATTGGTGTGGCAACCGGGACAAGAAGCAGGACATTCAATTGCAGATGTTATAACTGGGAAAATAAATCCGTCGGGGCATTTAACATCAACATTTCCTTTAGCATACGCAGATGTTCCATCTGCTGATTGTTTTCCCGGAGAACCTGCTGAAAGACCGGAAACAACCATTTATAACGAGGATATTTTTGTAGGCTATCGTTATTATTGCAGCAAAAATATTCCTGTTGCATACGAATTTGGTTATGGTTTATCCTACACACAATTTAGCTATAGCAATTTAAAGCTAAGTTCTTTAAAGTTTAAGGATGAGATAGATATTGAGGTAACGATATCCAATACCGGAAATGTTGCAGGTAAAGAAGTTGTGCAACTTTATTTGAGTGCACCTCAATTGAAATTAGATAAACCAGTTGAAGAGTTAAAAGCTTTTGCAAAAACAGAATTGCTTGAACCTGGCGCTTCACAAACGCTTCAATTCACCCTCGATGCAAAAAGCCTTGCTTCGTTTTACACAGTGCAATCATCATGGATAGCGGAAGCAGGAGAATACACTGTGAAAATTGGTGCTTCAAGTTCTGATTTTAAGCTTTCAAAATCATTTTCTGTTAAAAACGACATAATCGTAGAGAAAGTTAATAAGGTGCTCACACCTCAAATAGAAATAAGAGAGATAATTAAATAATAATGGATTAATAGAGATGGAAATGAAGAAATTATTAAATATTTGTTTAGTTACTGTTTTTGTGATATGTAGTATGTCAGTACTAGCACAAAACAAGAATGAAAAAAATAGGACAATATCTTTTGATAAAAAATGGCTTTTTATCAAAAAGAATGTGCAAAATGGAGAACATACCAAGTTTGATGATTCTTCATGGAGAAAAGTTGACTTACCACACGATTGGAGTATCGAAGACCTGCCTGACCAAATTGCAGACAGTATTGTAGGGCCTTTCTCAAAAGCTGCTTTATCACAACGAGATGGCGGATTTATGATTGGGGGCACAGCCTGGTATCGTAAGCATTTTGTATTGGATAAGGAAAGTAAAGGGAAGAAAGTCATTATCCAATTTGATGGAGTATACATGAATTCTGATGTGTGGGTTAATGGGCATCACTTAGGAAATCATATTTATGGTTATACGCCATTCTATTACGATTTAACACCTTATCTTCTGCCGGCTGGACAATCCAATGTAATTGCCGTACAAGTTAAAAATGAGGGAAACAATAGCCGTTGGTATTCTGGTTCCGGTATATACAGACATGTTTGGCTTACAATGGTGAATCCCTTACATATTGATATTTACGGGACTTATATAACAACTCCGGTTATAACCAAAGATAAGGCAAAAGTTTCTATTGAAACAACCATTAAAAATAGTGGTGGTATAGGTGGTAAGTATAAAATAATTAGTGAATTGTTTGATGCTACAGGAAAACTTGTTGGTTCTAATACAAAAGATATAGAGTTACTAAAAAGTAACAACAGTACGACTCAGCAATTGGTAATTGTAGAAAACCCCAGGTTATGGTCGCTTGAAACGCCTGAGCTGTATAAAGCAAAAGTAAAAATACTAAAAGGAAAGAAGGTAATTGACGAAACTTCTACAGACTTTGGTATCAGGACCATAAAATTTGATGCGAAAACAGGATTTACACTAAATGGTAAGAAACTGCTTTTACATGGGGGTTGTATTCATCACGATAATGGCCCATTGGGGGCAGCAGCAATTGATAGGGCTGAAGAGCGTAAAATAATGTTGCTAAAAAAGAATGGGTTTAATGCGATACGTTTAAGCCACAATCCTTTTTCAACAGAGCTGCTAAAAGCTTGTGATCGTTTAGGTATGTTGGTGATTAATGAGGCGTTTGATATGTGGAAAGATGCCAAAAAGCCTGATGATTACCATATACATTTTGATAAATGTTGGGAAAAAGACATTACCTCAATGGTATTAAGAGATCGAAATCATCCAAGTATTATTATGTGGAGTACCGGAAACGAAATATATGAATCTATAGATACCGATGGTTATGAAACCGGAAAAAAGCTTGCCGATGCGATACGCTCGTTAGATTCAACCCGTCCTGTAACCATGGCTATCCCAAAGTTTATATTGGCCATGTCAAGCCGAAAAGGCAAAAAATGGGATGATACTGCTCCCTCTTTTGCCAATGTAGATGTATGTGGTTATAATTATGCAACAAGTAAGTATAAAAAAGACCATGAAAAGTTTCCAGAAAGAGTTATGTATGAGTCAGAGGCTTTTCCTCCTCAGGTATATGAAAGTTGGGAAATGGCCAAAAAGTATCCATTTGCTATAGGAATGTTCACCTGGTCGGCGATGGATTACCTTGGCGAAGCTGGTATAGGAGTTCCCAGGATTGTTCCAGAAAATGAGCTTGTTAATTCTAACTTGTTTCTTGAACCCGACTGGCCCATTTTTAATGCCTATTGTGGAGAGCTGGATTTAATAGGAAATAAAAAGGTTAACTCATACTATCTGGATGTGGTATGGGATAGAAGTGAAGTGGAAATGTTAGTGCAGCCTTCGATACCAGAAGGTTATAAAGAGGTTGATTTTTATTATAATTTCCCTAAGCAAATAAAAAGTTGGAGTTTCCCTAAAGAAGAAGGGAAGAAAATGAAAGTATTTGTACATACAAAAGGGTCATTAGTAAAACTTGAATTAAATGGTAAGTTTATAGCAGCTAAAAATATTTTACCCAATACTATAACAGCGGAATTTATGGTTCCTTATAAACCGGGAATATTAGTGGCAAAGAGCTTTCAGAAAGGGAAACTAATAGGTACGGACACATTGAAAACCACAGGGACACCTTATGCTATACGACTTCGACCGGAAAGAGATGCGATTTCAGCATCAGAGAACGATCTGTCTTATGTTCATACAGAAGTAATTGATAAGGATGGCAATGTGGTTCCATATGTTGACGATTTGATAATCCATTATCAAGTTAATGGTAAAGCAAAGGTTATTGGAGTTGGGAATGGAAATCCAGCAGATATGTCAAGTTTTCAGAAACCAGAGAAAAAGGTTTACAACGGTAGGGGATTGGTAATATTGAAGCCATCTGGAGAAAAAGGTAATTATACGTTAAAAGCTTCTGCAGAAGGTTTAAAGTCAAGTGAAGTAACTATTAAAATAGAATAGAGGTTAACAATAAAGTATGTTTTTGTTTCAACAAAACTAAGTATAGATAGCTGATAAGCATATATACAAAAAAAACGGATCCGTATTGTAGGGGAGAAAATTAAGAGAACAGATTAAGGATAATTCAAAATGAAATACAAAACAACATTAAAACCGACTAATAGTATAATTATTAAAAATGATTTGCAAAAAGTTTACAAAGTTATTTTTTCAATTATACTTTTAGCTATGTATAGTCTTACGAGTTTTTCTCAGGCGATTGAATCGTTAGAAAAGGAGTGTATTATCATAGAAGGCAAAAAATTCAAAGACCTTAATAAAAACGGAAAACTTGACATTTATGAAGATCATCGAATAGCAAGTGATCTAAGAGCTAAGGACCTATTATCAAAAATGACAATTGAGGAAAAAACAGGGCAATTAAATCAGTATTTTCATATGGGGAAAAATGAAAAAGTTCCCCGAAGGCTTCAAAGAAGCCTTTCTAATGGGCAAATTGGTTCTTTATTATTTGTAACAGATGCTAAAACTAATAATATTCTACAAAGGGTCGCTGTTAATGAATCCAGGTTAGGTATTCCACTTTTATTTGGTTACGATGTGATACATGGTTTCCGTACCATTTTTCCGGTTTCTATAGGTATGACAGCATCCTGGGACCCTGAGATTGTTGAGAAGTCTCAGACGGTAGCGGCAAAAGAAGCAAGTGCGGTCGGTATTCGATGGACATTTGCTCCTATGATTGATATTACTCGAGACCCTCGTTGGGGAAGAATTGTTGAGGGTGTTGGAGAAGATCCATATTTAGGTTCTGTTATGGCGGTAGCACAAGTAAAAGGTTTTCAGGGAGAGGATGTTTCACAACCAGGACATTTAATGGCGGGAGCAAAACATTTTGTTGGCTATGGAGCTTCTTTAGGAGGCAGGGATAATGATGAGGTAAACTTATCGGAGTATGAATTAAGAAATGTATACTTACCTCCATTTGAAGCTGCTATAGAATCTGGCGTATTTAATATTATGTGTGCTTATATGGCATATAATGGCATTCCAGCCTCAGCCAATAAGTGGTTGCTTACAGATGTATTGAGAAATGATATTGGTTTTGATGGGTTTGTAGTTAGTGATAACGGTTGTGTAAAAAACCTGGTGATTCAAGAATGTGCAAAAGATGATGAAGATGCAGCTGTTAAAGCTTTAAATGCAGGTGTTGATATGTCGATGTCCTTCGGAAAAAACGGATATGAACAACTGCCAGAAGCTGTTAGAAAAGGTCTCATTGGCATAGAGGTTTTGGATTCTGCAACTTATCGCGTTTTGGATGCAAAGTTTAGATTGGGTTTATTTGATGATCCTTATGTTGATGAAAACAAAGTAGAGGAAATTTTATCAAATGCTAATCATAAAGAAATGACTCGAATTGCTGCTGAACGAACAGCGGTGCTTTTACAAAATAGGAATAAGCTTTTACCTTTACAAAAAAATGAACTTACTTCAGTTGCTGTGGTTGGACCATTAGCTAATGCGCCAAGAGAAATTCTGGGACCATGGTCATTTAAATATGATTTAGAAGAATCTGTTAGTATTCTGGATGGCATTAAAGCTAGAATTGGAAAAAATATTCCTATAAATTTTGCATGGGGGCCTGTCATACCAGATAGAATTTATCCTTCTCCATTTGAAATGATCGGCGGTAGTTCTGATAAGCCTTCTTTTAATGAGGATAAAAAAACTGCAATAAAAAACGCAGTAAAAGCAGCAAAAAAATCTGATGTTGCTATAGTTGTAGTTGGAGAACGTCAGGATATGATTGGCGAGTCGGCATCCAGTTCATCATTAAAACTACCGGGAGATCAAGAAGAATTGATTAAAGCAGTTGCAGCTACAGGAAAACCAGTTGTTTTGGTTCTTATGTCAGCCCGCCCATTGGAATTGAATGGGGTGATAAATGATGTTGACGCGATTCTTGATATCTGGTATCCGGGCACCCAGGGAGGAACAGCAGTTGCAAACCTGTTGTTTGGAGATGTTTCTCCTGGTGGCAAACTGCCATTTACCTGGGTGAGAGCTGCGGAGCAAATCCCTAATTACTATGCTCAATTGACCTCCCAGAGTCCAAAAGATGCCAATAAAAGATATTGGAATGGAGAAAATTCACCTCTGTTTCCATTTGGTTATGGATTGAGCTATTCGTCATTTAAATATGAGAATTTAGTGGCAGATCATGCCGAATTAGAAATTGGCGATACCCTTGCTGTATCGGTAGATATAACAAATATAGGAGAATATATAGCTGATGAAGTTGCCCAACTTTACATTCATCAGCGTTATGGAACATCTTCACGACCACAACGCGAGCTTAAAGGGTTTAAAAGAATCACTTTAGCACCAGGAGAAACAAAAAGTATACAATTTAAATTAGGCCCAACTGAATTGAAATATTGGAATAGTGTGTCACGAAATTGGATTGTTGAGCCTACAACATTAGATATTGCAGTTGGTGGTAATTCTAATGCTGAGTTTGAATTAGTAGTTGAACAGAAAGGGCAGACAGTTAACTACTAATAAAATCAATTAAGTATGATTGTTTTCAATTCGTAATCTTCTGATATATAACATGAAATGTTTAATGGATAGATTCTGAAATCATCAGATTTGCGTTGAGAATGATATTGAAATTTAAAATTATTGTTATGAGAGTTTTTAATCATTTAAAAAGTAGGTTCTTACCGGTTCTGTGTTTGTTGGTAAGCGTATTGATAATTGCTTCTTGCGAAAAAAAAGAAAAGAAAATAGAAATGGATTCTTTGATTAATTTGGTTATGAACCAAATGACTATTGAAGAAAAAATTGGCCAATTAAATTTAGTTACGCCTGTTGCAATTACAGGGCCGTTATCATCTAAAAATGTAAAACAAAAGTTAATGGATGGAACAGGGGGGAATGTATATGCAGTGATGAAAGATCCAGAATTTGTTCATTCATATGCAGTATTAGCAGATAGTTCGAGGTTAAAAATACCATTGTTAAATGGCCTTGATATTATTCATGGATATAAAACTGTTTTTCCAATTCCATTGGGGTTGTCATGTTCGTGGGATACAATTATGATTGAGAAAACGGCACGTGTAGCTGCAATAGAGGGTTCTGCCGAAGGGTATAATTGGACATTTTCACCGATGGTGGACATTACAAGAGATCCTCGCTGGGGAAGGGTAATGGAAGGCTCAGGAGAAGATCCATACCTTGGTTCGCTAATTGCCCGTGCTATGGTAAAAGGATATCAAGGTGATGATTTAACAGATGAAACATCGCTAATGGCTTGTGTTAAGCATATGGGGATGTATGGTGCTGCTGAAGGTGGTAAGGATTATAATACTACAGACATGAGCAGGTTAACAATGTACCAAAATTACTTGCCTCCATATAAGGCTGCCATTGATGCCGGAGCAGGTAGTATTATGACTTCTTTTAATGAAGTTGATGGTATTCCTGCAACAGCAAATAAATGGTTGTTGACTGATTTGTTAAGGCATGAGTGGGGTTTTAATGGATTTGTTGTATCGGATGCAAATGCAGTAGCTGAACTTCAGGCTCATGGCGTGGCAGATAGTTATAAACAATCAGCAGCCTTGGCGCTTAATGCAGGTGTTGATATGGATATGGCAAGTGAAAGCATGATGGCCTCTTTGGAACAAAGTTTAAATGAAGGGAAAGTTACCATAAAGCAAATTGACGATGCTTGTCGCAGGGTGTTGGAAGCAAAGTACAAATTAGGGCTTTTTAATGATCCATACAGAAATTTCTCGCCTAATAAGGGGGATAGTGTGATTTTGTCAGGTAAGCATCGTGCATTGGCAAAAGAAGCTGCATTAAAATCAATGGTTTTGCTAAAAAATAATAATCAGGTATTACCCTTAAAAAATGATGTTAAAATTGCTTTGGTTGGCCCTTTTGCTAACGATAAAGGTGAAATGTTTAGTATGTGGACGTTAAGGGGTGAAACGGATAGTGTGGTAACTATTTTTGAAGGAATTAGGAAAAAAAATCCAAATGTAAAGTATGCCAAAGGGACACAAGTGATAGATGATAAGACGTATAACTACAAAACAAGATTTTATTTTGATGAGAAAGAACAAGAGGCATTGGAAGCTGAGGCTCTTGATATTTCAAAAGAGGCTGACGTTATTGTAGCTGTACTGGGTGAATCACGAAGAATGTCTGGCGAGGCCAGAAGTATGACAAATATTTCTCTTCAAAACTGTCAGTTGCAATTTTTGAAATCACTTAAGGAAACAGGAAAACCTGTTATATTGGTGCTTTCAAACGGGCGTCCTTTGGTTCTTCAAGATGTAATGCCCTATGCAGATGCTATCATTGAAACCTGGAAACTAGGTACTGAATCTGGAAATGCATTAGCAGACGTGCTGTTTGGGAATTATAATCCATCAGGAAAGTTGACTATGAGTTTTCCCCGGAATATCGGACAGATACCAATTTATTATAATCATAAAAATACAGGCAGGCCATACCCTAAAGGCAAAAGAGGCTTGGGTTATTATTCAAACTATATGGATGAATACAATACACCTTTATTTCCCTTTGGCTATGGTTTGAGTTATACCATATTTGAATATGGTGATATTGCATTAAGCGATACTTTAACAATCGGGGATAATGGGAATTTAACAGCAACTGTTAAACTGAAGAATTCAGGAAATTTTGCAGGCGAAGAAACAGTTCAATTGTATTTGTATGATCCTGTTGCTTCAGTGACTCGTCCTGTTAAAGAGTTGAAGAAATTTCAAAAAGTATTTTTAGAACCTCAGGAAGAGAAAGAAATTACTTTTAATCTGGGTGTAGAAGATTTAAAGTTCTATAACTCAAGTTTAGAGTGGAATTGGGAACCAGGAGAGTTTGTGTTATATATCGGGACAAGTTCTGAAAATACAAAGAGTGCAAAATTTGTTTGGAATAGATAGTTAAATGTTTCAGAGTTGTTTTGTACTAATAGAAAATAAATCAGAATATAGAGTAACGTAAAAAAAAATGACTTATGGACGTTAATACTAAATTTAGCTATACAAAAATAATCGTTTTATTCGGGTGGTTAGTTTTGTTTTGTCAGTGTCAGTTCCATAATGACAAAAATAAAGAGAAATGGTTTCCTGAATATGATTTTAATATCAAGGACTTCCAAAATCCAGATCAGAGTTACGGGCCAATGGCACGATGGTGGTGGCCGGGAAACAATGTAGATAAAAACGAGTTGAAAAGAGAGATTAGCTTGTTTGCAGATCATGGTTTTGCAGGATTAGAGATTCAGCCATTTAATATTAATTTGCATGCAGGTTCTGAAGAGGAAAGAGCAAAAATATTAAGTTGGGATACCCCTGATTATTACAATAATGTGGCATCAGTTCTGGAAGAAGCAAAGAAGAGAGGTCTTTTTATTGACATGAATAATGGGAGCGGTTGGCCGGTAGGCGGGCCGTTTATTAAGGTTGAAGATGGGATCAAAACTTTGGATTATCAGGATAAAGATATTATTGGAGGTAGGGATATCTCAGTAGAAATACCCAAAGTATCAAATTCATCCAATGTTCCTTCATCTCTTGTAGCTGTCGTAGCTGCCAAGGTTAACTCAAAAATTGAAGGATTAGATCGTAGAACTACAGCTTTAGATCCTGAATCTATTGTAGTGTTAACCGATCAGGTTAAAAATGATTCTATACAATGGGCTGTCCCGGAAGGTGAGTGGAAATTAGTAGCATATTGGTCCAAACCTCAAAGTGAAAAAGGATCGATGGTTGCCGGTCCTGAACAAGGACCTGTTACTGATCACTTTAATGCGGCTAAAGTTGAAGAGAGTTATAACTATTTGTTTGGAGATAGAACTGGGTTGCAGAATTATTATGGAAATCCGTTAAGGGCTGTATTTAATGATAGCTATGAATTTGCAGTGGAACGTTTTTTTACCCCAGAATTTATCAACTATTTTAAAGATAGAAGAGGGTATGACATAACACCTTGGTTTGCAGTTAATATGGTGAAAAAATACAATTATGTGGAATATAAAAATCCTCATAAGGCTCCTTCGTTTTATTTTGATTCTGAAGATTGGCGATTACGATACGATTATGATTTAACTATTAGTGAACTTTTTGGAAAAAACTTTATTAATACCAGTAGCCAATGGTTAGAGAAGAGAGGAATGCTGCATCGTAACCAGGTTTATGGATTAAGGATGGATATGATTGCCAATGCCGGTTTTGCCTCAATACCTGAAACAGAAAGCATGCTGGGTGTTGATGCTAACTTGAAAATTATGGGATCCGGTGCACATTTATATAATCGACCAGTTTTAAGTGCTGAGTCAGTAGTTTTTGCTAAAAGGGGGTATATGACTACTCCTCAAAAAATAAAAATTGCCGTGGATAAGCTTTTTGCTGCTGGTGTAAACCAGATTATTTATCATGGGATTCCATATAAATTAGTCAGTGAGAATACAACAGAACAAGGATGGTATCCTTTTTACATGGGGAAAAATGTTGCCTTTAGTTCTCATTTAGGTGAGGGAACACAGTTTTGGGAAAATCAGAAACAGGTAAATCAATATATTACGCGTACTCAATACGCATTACGCTCAGGTAAGCCACATGCAGATGTTTTGATTTATTATCCTTTTAACACGGTTGAAGGTATGCCTGAAAACCCCGAAGAAGTAATGGCATTTGGCTATTTGCCGGATGTGGAACCAGCTTTAACGGATAAAGAGGCCTATAAAACTGAAAAACAGGAATGGGCTCAAAAAATTTATCCTGTCATAAATCAGTTGGAGGCAAATGGTATAACCTGGGAATGGATAAATGATGAGTCCATTCAAAATGCTGATATAGAAAATGGTAGGAAAATCAATATAAGGGGGAATTATTATCAGGCGTTAATGCTGGTTGGCATTGATGTAATCCAGTTAAATACTGCAAAGCAAATTAAAAAATTGACCGAGGATGGGATGAATTTTGCAATTGTAGGAGAGAAACCAACAAAGCAACCGTCGTATTTAAATTGGGAAGAAAATGATAAAGCAACATTTCACTTTATTGACTTGGCATGCAAAGAACCTAATAGTATGCAATTTAAGTATGGTGAAAATATAGATCAATGGATAAGAGGTTTGCATAAAGATATTAGTTTTAATAGTAAGTATGATTCTATCCGACAGGTACAAAGAGAAATGAGTGATGGCAGCCGTATTCAGTTCATTTGGAATATGAGTGACCAATGGAAAACAATCTCTTTGTCTCTTAATGATAAATATAAAAAGGCTTTTTGGTTAAATGCCGACTCAGGCACTGCTGGCTCTGTAGGTAATTTTAATAGAATTACTTATGAATTACCTCCTTATGGCACTGTGTTATTATATGCTAGTACACATGAAGCGAAAATTGAAGGTGGATTTTCTGTTCCATTTGATAAAAAGAGTGTTGATGAGATTGTAAATATATCAGACTGGAATCTAAAAGTGGATTCATTAGAAATTGAAAATACTTCGCTTTTTGATTGGAAGAATCATGAGCAATTGAAATTTGTTTCTAAAGAAGGGGTGTATAGTGCTAAATTTACTGTTGATAATATCGGCAAGGATCATAATTATGTATTAGATCTGGGAAAAGTATATTACACGGCAAAGTTAGAAATCAACGGGCAGTATGTTGGGGATAGAGTGTATTCTCCTTTTGTATTTAATATTTCTGATTATATAAAAGATGGAGAAAATTCCATTATAATTCATGTAAAACCAGGTGCACTTAATGGAATGATTGGAGAAGCAGAAAAGGGGAACCCTCGTTATAATAAATTTAAGGATAGGGCAGATGATGTAATGAGCGCAGGTTTGTTGGGGCCGATTGTTGTTTGTCAAGAATAGAAGGCTTGGGTTATGTTGTATGAGTTTACATATGGATTGAGTTATACGGAATTTGAATACGGAGAAATCAAAGTAAGTACTGAAAAATTTAAGCAAGAAGATAAAGTTACCTTAGAAATTGAGGTTAAAAACATAGGGCAAAGAGACGGCTTGGAAACTGTACATTGGTTTATTTCAGATCCTGTCTGTTCCATTTCAAGGCCTGTCAAAGAACTTAAATTTTTCGAAAAGAAATTGATTAAAGCCGGGGAAACAGTTGTGTTTAAGTTTGAACTGGAGCCGTTGAAGGATTTGGGCTTTGTCAATTCAAATGGCGATAACTTTATTGAGGCTGGGGATTATTACATCATAGTAAAGGATAAGAAGATAAAACTTACTCTTGAGTAATTTATACGGAGAAATACCAAGTTTAATTGAAATAACTCATTAGCGGGTTTTAAGTGCCCGCTAATGAATAAATTAATAAATTCTATGAGTAAACAATTGTATATTATAAAGTATTTTAATTTTTGTATTAAATCATTGTTTTAGTGAAGTAATTTTTAGTCAAGAGAAAAGCCCAATAGAAATGGAGTTACTCTCTGTAGATCTTAACTCTACAAGTAGAGTTCTTCATATTCGCGGTAAAATTATCAATACATCTAATTTAAATTTTCTTTTATATTCAATTAGGGAATTTTCTAAGCCTTTTGGCAAATGTGATACATGCTGCCTAAGTAATAGGATTAGTACTGGTTTAAGAATTGTTTTCTATCAAAAAAACAAACTGATTTTTGAGAATTCTATGTTGGGAGAATTTTATCCAAAGGTGAAAAAAACGTTTAGAGATTTTTTTTGCACAAAAAGAAAGTACTCCTCTTGCAGGAAAAAACAAGCGAGTACTTTACTGTCAAATATTGTATACATGATTATGAATTATCCGAAGGAGAATTTAATATACAATTAGTCTATTTAGTATATAGAATTCATAATAGTCAGCAAGAAAAAAATTAAAAGAAAATAAATATTGTGCAGAAAGTTTTCTGGGTTGTGTGAAATCTAACACCTTAAGTTTAGTTGATAAGAAAGGGTATTTAAATCAAGATCGATTTAAGATAAGAAAAGAACCAACAGTCATTTTACGCAGAGGTGCTTTTGTACAATAGTTGATATTTATTGGTCTCAATTGTCGGATTTATTTTACAAAGTAAAATGAAAACCACATTCTTCATACAGTCATTTTTATAGTCAGAAGTCGATTATAACTGTGAAATTAACCCCTTAGTATTTATTTAAATTAAGGGATCCATCTTTGGCAGTGATCGCATAGCTGCGAAAAAGGACTTCTTTTTCTTAATAGCTTAAAATCTATAAATTGACTAAGGAAAGTTATGAAGCAATTAGGTGATGCAGATGAACTTAGTCAGCATTGGTCACTCTCATATGAAAAATTATAACTGCTCAAAACATAACCTTGGCAAAAAATATGCTATATTAAAACCGTAGACAAAATTGCAAGAAATAGTTAGCATACATTTCAATTTGGATTGTTTTTTAGATATACTTGTTGTATTATAAATATAATTGATTATAGATCTTCTATTAGCCATGTACAGCGGAATTTTATATATTGGTATTGCACATTCTATTTATTCGATACTTTTAATGGCAATAAAACGTGAAAGGAAAATATCAGATAAAATAATGATTTTATTTCTGATAATAATTTTATCCGTTTTTGTTGTGGAATTAATAACTGATACACTTACTGTGAATAAGGTGGGTTTATGGCCTTTAGGCATTTTTAAGTACCTAACTTTCCCACCTATATTATTTTTGTATTTAAAATACACGGTAGTAAAATTTAATAAATTTGATATAAATGATTCTTTTCATTTTATCCCATCTATTATTGTTTTAATTCTTGTTATTTTTTTCTATGATAGTGGCAAAATTAATTCTATTTCAACCTTTGCAAGTTTTTTTTTAGAGTTAAATGAGTTAAGAATTTTTTTGGGTAGTATATTTATTTGTAGCTTATGGATTTACTTTTTTTATACATTAAAAATACTTTTAAAAAGTAAAGAAAAGGTTGTAAATGAATATTCATATAATTCAAGCGAAATAAATCTTCAATGGCTATTGTTTGTTGCAGTTTCATTTTTTATACTTTTTAATGTGCTAGTTGCTGCTTCCTTAATAGATTTAAGATATTTAGATGTAAATAAAATAGAAATTATAAGAAACTTGGTTCTGGTTGTTGTTGTATATGTTTTAAATGTATGGGGATTAAAGCAAAGACAATTAGATATATATGAACAAAAAACGTTGTTAACTTTTAGTTCGAAAAAAACAAATCAACAAGAGGATCTTAAATATTCTAATACCGGATTATCTCTTGATAAAGCAGAAGAGTATAAAGAAAAATTAATAAATTTTGTGGAATCTACTGAGGCATGGATGGATAATGAATTATCCATCTCAAAAATTTCTGAACAAATAAATATTCCTAAACATATCATATCACAAGTTTTAAATGAATGTATAAAAAAGAATTTCTATACTTTTATTAATGAATATCGAATTGAACATGCTATCAAATTAATTAAATCTCCGGATTATCGGGCTATATCCTTTGTGGCAATTGCTTATGAAAGTGGTTTTAATTCAAAATCCTCTTTTAATAATTATTTCAAGAAATATACAGGTATGACTCCTACAGAGTATAAGGATACCTTGGAATAGCAATAAATAAAATTGTTGAAGTTTAACTACTTGTTATTCAATTTTTGTATTTAAAATCATCACAAACTTTTCTACAAAATATCATATGTTTTAATTTATAGTTTCTTGAGATTAATTATTGTGAATAATTCTAACAATTAAGAGCAAATTTTTAACATATATAAATCCTAAAATATAGCATCACCTTTATATTTTATTAGTCCTTATAGTTTGTTTGATAAATCTTTTTTAATTGTATACTTATAGTATGATTGAGGTAATGGTTAGTGTATTAGCTATTTGTGATTTGTTGTATTGGCGTATTTACGACCTTTTAATTTAAAAAAACGTATTTGTAATTTAAATTCTGTAATCAATACTGTTGTCTTTGGGAGAAAGAATATGTTTGGATTTAGTTAATAAATGATAATTAAATCTTAAATATTATGAAATTGAAATTATTTGCTCTTGCACTATTAGCAGTTGGAGCATTGAAGTCTTTTGCCCAAGTGGGAAATGATCAATGGGAGGAAAAATCGGATACTGTATCAATCAGTAATAGTAAAAAAGAAAAAAACAGGAATGAGATGCTTAATGCAGAAAGCAATTCAAGTCCAAGAACCATTAATACAGGAATACCTGCAGGTGGAGATATTTTGATTTTAGAAAACGATGTGCCTGTAATTTTTAGTTTTTATCCTCAAACCCCAGTTACATTATGGAAATATGATAGTAGTATTGGGGCTATTGGACTTATGTCGCTTTCTGAAGGTGCACTTACTTTTGGTAAAGTTGGGTTTGCATTAACTACTACAGATAGAGAAGCAGGACGAAAATTTAAAGGATTCTTTTCGGCATATACAAATAATTTTGGTTCACAAATTTATAGTGGACACCTATCCGGACCAATGGGGAAAAAAGGTTGGGGTTACGATTTGAGTCTACATGAAACTTTTGATCACGGAAATGGTGTAGTTCGTGGTTATACTCAGTTTAATGAAAGGACTGAAATTTTCAAACTAGGTTTGTCAAAGAAGTATAATAATGGAAATATTAGATTACTTTACAAACATGCTGAATCAAAAAATGAATGGAGTGCAGCTCAGCCTGTTATTTATAAAGGGGATGGTGCCTATTCTGAACACCCAGATTTTGAACTCGGAAATAGTAGTTATGTTGTAGGAGATGGAAGGTTAGGATACTATGACGCAAACACAGGAATATCGAGAGCAGTTAATCTGGCAGATGATACATTTTCAAAAGCTACTGCTGATGTAGTTTATTTAATGGGGAAACATAAATTCAACAATGGGTTGCAATTAAAATATTCTTCTATGTATTCTCACTCAACAACACCTTTTAATACACAGTTCCCTGTTTCTTTACAAGTTATAGATAAAGACATGCAATCTTTAACAAATGGAACATCTTTTACTTTGCACAATCAGTCCAAACCCTATGAAGGGTCTGCGCAAATGGTAGTGGGATCATTTGATGAGCCAACAACAATTAATACATCTATTACTCGATTAGAACTTACTAAATCAATAAATGATCATAGTTTCAGACTAGGATTGACAGAGCAGTATAATAACAATTTGGGGCAAAAAACTAACAATGGGTATTATTACCAAACAGTTGAGAATCAACCCCGATTACTAGATATGTATATGTATGGTTATAAAGTAACTGATGATAATGGTTTATTGAATATTGCTTCAGGTAATTATATAAAAACCAGAATAAACAAATTAGCACTTTATTTTTCTTATGACTTAAAAATTGGTAAATGGTTTGAAGGAGGCATTGGTGGTAGACTAGAAAGACAAGATGATAAAGAAACCAGGAGTCAGTACGCAAATCAATTTATTAACAATAGGCCTTTAATGACGGATACATATAATAATAATTGGAATCACGTTGGAGTTGGAAATTTTGTATTTAAATTGAATAAGAATTTTGGTTTTATAAGTGATGTTACTTATAACGATTTTTATAATAGATTTTATGATTATCCGGATGATCAGAAAGATAATTTAGGAAACCCATTAACAGGTGCGGAAACAACTGTTGCAAAATCAACTCAAATAGGGGTACTATATTTAGGTTCTGGGGTATATTATAATTTAGGGAATAAGTTCAGTATAGTATCTAAAATAACCAGAGCAACTAAAGTAAATAATATTACTTCAATAAATATTTATAATCCAGAAAATGCAAATGAGAAAACATTTGTGTATCCGTTAAAATATAATATTAGAACCTTTGGTTGGACAACCGATATTATAACAAGTCCGTTTAAAAATTTTAATCTTCATTTTTTATTGACATTACAAGAGCCCAAATATCAGGATTATTCAGTTCAGGCTTATGGTAAAACTTACAGTTATGATAATAAGATTATACCTGAAATGTCAAAAATCTTAATGGAAATAGATCCTAGTTATAAATTAGGGGACTTTAGGCTTTGGGCTAGTTTACGTTATTTCGGAAAGCAATATGGAAATCTTACTAATGCATTCGCATATAATCCATGGTGGGAAAACTTTGCAGGAATCGATTATCGCTTCAGTCGAAAAGTAGACTTTAAATTGCAAATTACCAATTTCTTAAATGAAAAAGGAGTAAAGGGAACTGTTGTTGGAGCTGAGCAAATTACAGATGCATCTTCATATATTGGTAGGACTGTAAGTGCTTTCCCAATTCGTCCGCGTACTGTTGAACTTACAGTAAACTTCAAGTTATAATAAAACTCGGATAAAGAGTTAATTCTATTAATAATAATTAAATTGAAAGGTTATGAAAACAGCAAAATTAGTTTTAACCGTAATGTTATTTGTTTTAATTGCTAATACATTAAACGCAGAGAACCCTGATTATTTTATAGGCAAATGGTCTGTTACTGTAGAAGGTACTCCTAATGGAGATGCGACATCAACATTTGTTTTTGAAAGAGTGGATGGTAAATTGACAGGATATACACAGTCGGAAGGACAAGAGCCTATTAAGTTTTCGAGTGTAGAAGAAGAAGGAGACGAAGTAACCGCTTATTTTACAACCTCAGGTTATGATGTTTATTTGTATGTTGAAAGAATAGATGATGATACTGTAGAAGGTTCAATGATGGACATGTTTGATTGCACAGGCAAGCGTGTCTTTGAATAACTCTATTACTACCAGCGTAACTAATGTTATTCTGGTAGTTTTAAAATTTTATGTTAAGCCTGAAATTAATATATAAATATTGTTTCAGGACATAAACAACAGTATTCAGAATATTTAATAATTATTGCTGATGAAAACAGATTTTAAATACGTAACACTTTTAATAATATTAGTTGTATTCTCTATGCCTAAATTATATAGTGCATCAAAGAATACAATTGATACATTATTAATTACAAAGACAATAGACCCTATATTTTCATTACCCTATGTTGATATTGATGAATGGCGAGATAAGCCTGTTCGGCATCGCTACGTACATGGGGGATTTAAAGGAACTGATACTCGTTTTTCTTTTTACTTGCCGGAAGAAGGGAATTACCAAGGTCGTTTTTTCCAATATGTAACTCCAGTGCCTGATAGTGAAAATCTATCACAAGGAGGAGAAGGAGAAGGTGATAGAATTGGTTTTTCATTGACACATGGAGCTTACTTTGTTGAAACAAATGGAGGAGGGAAAGCAGCAATGGCTACATATGGTTCAGGAATTGATCCTTTAATAGGAGCCTATAAGGCTAATGCAGCTTGTGCACAATACTCCAAAGTAATTGCTAAGCAGATGTACAGTGAACATCGTACTTTTGGTTATATTTTTGGAGGTAGTGGAGGTGCATACCGCACAATTGGAGCAATTGAAAATACTGACGGGGTGTGGGATGGAGCTGTTCCTTTTGTTGTAGGTTCACCAATGGCTATTCCAAACATGTTTACCATCCGAATGCATGCCATGCGAGTATTGAAAGATAAGTTTCCGCAAATAATGGATGCGATACAGCCTGGAGGCAGCGGAGATATGTATGCCGGTTTAAATGAGGAAGAAACGGCAGCATTGAAAGAAGCAACAAAGATGGGATTTAACCCAAAGAGTTGGTTTAACCATGAGGGGATGGGAATCCATGCATTTGGAGTGCTTTATGTAGGTATGACAATGGCTGACCCTGGTTATTTTACCGATTTTTGGACTAAACCGGGGTATTTAGGTTATGATGAACCAGAATCATTTAAGGGATATCGTATTCAGCATAAGGCTCAAATTACTAAAGGAATTACGGTATCGGAAGCTCACTCCTTGGGACTAGATGTTCAGGCGATGGCAGGACAAGCACATGGTACTGCTGATAAAGCCTGGCAAAATATTGATAAAAAAGCAGAGGCGCTACCCGTTGCGCTTGAGCTAAATAGAAATATGCCTGAGGTACAGTTTCTGGGAGGAGATTTAATTATAAAATCAGGTGAAGCAGCAGGGCAATCCCTACCATTACGCTCAATCAAAGATAATAAGGTTGTATTGGGTGTGGTTAGTGATGATATTCTGGCTAAAATAGAAGCTGGTGATGAAGTAATAGTTGATAACTCCAATTTTTTGGCCGCCCAGACTTATCATCGTCATCAGGTTCCCAGGAAAGGATACCCGGTCTGGGATCAGTTTAGGGATTCTGTTGGAAACCCAATATATCCTCAGAGACCTATGATTTTAGGCCCCTTGTTTGCTAAAGCGGCATCAGGAGTTTTACCGAAGGGTAAGATTAAAGGTAAAGTCATTTTATTAGAATCATTGTGGGATACCGAAGCATTGCCCTGGCAAGGAGATTGGTATCGTAAGCAAGTTGAAAAGAGGCTGGGAGATCAAACTGATTCTAATTTTAGGATATGGTATACTGATCATGCCAATCATGCTGATTTTGTGAATCCAGGTGATCCGAATTATTTGGTAAGTTTTCTAGGTGTGCTTCAGCAAGCGTTGCTTGATTTAAGTGCATGGGTTGAAAAGGGAATAGTTCCACCGCCAAGTACCAATTATGAGATTGTGGATGGACAGGTAGTAGTTCCTGACTCAGCAAAGGAGCGAAAAGGGATTCAGCCAATAGTTCATTTAAAAGCAAATGGTTCAGAACGGGCAGATATTAAAGCTGGCGAGACTGTTAGGCTTACAGGGCAAATCGAAATTCCTATTAATACGGGGAAAATCGTAAATATTGAATGGGATTTTGAAGGTATAGGAGAATTCCAGTTTAAGGATAAAATAAATAATATCCAAGATACAAAGATTGATATTAAAGCAAAACATACATTTACAAAAACAGGTACCTATTTTCCGGTTGTACGCATTACCACACAAAGAGAAGGTGATCAAAAAACACCATATACTTTGATTCGTAATATTGGTAAAGTAAGAGTTGTTGTAAATTAATGTAATTTAGAAATAAACTAGTAATTTTTATAAGTTAAAGTATTCCCAAAGTGGTTGTATTCTCATGCAATTGCTTTGGGTTTTTTTGTCAGAAGAGCTATTGATAAATGTTTTTATTTGTAAAAATATGTTAATGTGGTATATTTAGTGATTTACAAATAAGTTTATGTTATTTCGCAATCTTTAATTTTTTATATGTGATTAGTAACAATGATAAATTAATTTGGAGGGCATTTAAAGATAGAAACGAAGAGGCTCTTTCAGTTATTTATAATCAGCATGTGGATTTTTTATTTTTTTATGGAAAAAAAATTCTTCATGATGATGATTTAATATTGGATGTAATTCAAGATCTTTTTTTGTATATAATTAAGAAGAGGGATTCATTAGGAGATACAGAAAATGTAAGAATGTATTTACTTAAATCATTTAGGAGAAGGCTGTTTGAAAAAATAAGAATAAAAAAAAAGGAGCAAGAGTTGTCAAGTGATTACTCTTTAGACTTTCATATTACTTTTTCAATTGAAGAAGAATTAATAAGAGAAGAGGAAAATGAGCATAGCATTCGAGAGCTAAGAAAAGCCATGTCGAAATTAAACGCAAAACAGCGGGAAGTCCTTTATTATAAGTATACATGTGGATTTAATTATCATCAAATTTGCGAAATAATGTCCATTTCATATGATGCTGCAAGACAATTTAACTTATGCAGAAGAAGTTCTTGATGAACAGCCCTATAATGCAGAATATGGTAGGGCTACTCAAGGTACAGCTCAAGCTTTGATGGCAAAAACATACGCACAAATTGGGGATTATGATAATTGTTTACTTTATTGTAATAAAGTTATAGCAGGACCATATGAGTTGGTTTCTGATTTTGCTCACATTTGGGGAGTTAGTAACAAGAATAACACAGAATCGATTTTTGAGATACAGCAAGGAGGAACCTCTGGTTGGTGGGGATTTGCAATATTTGCATATGCTTCCTCTGATTCCTGGCCTAAAAGGAATATTATATCAGCTGATTTAGTTCGTGCATTTGAAGATGCAGGAGACATCGGATCAAGATATACAACTACTATTGATTGGCAGTTGACCCCGGCACCTTTTACAATGCCAGCCGATGCCTGGGACTCATCTGAGCCAATTCCATTTCAGGGCAAATATGAAGCTGCAGGTTGGTTTAGCCAGGAAAATATTGTAATTATGAGGTTAGCCGACATAATATTACTGGCAGCTGAAGCACAAACACAACTGGATCATCCAGAACTTGCTATTCCATTACTTAATCAGATACGGAACAGAGCAGGTTTGGGCAATACTACTGCCACTTCAAAAAGTGAAGTTGCATTGGCAATACTTAACGAACGTAGGTTGGAGCTTGTTTTTGAATGTGCGCGATGGAATGATTTAAAAAGAGCAGATGCAAATGGTGTTATTAATATTGTGAATGTTATAAATAGTCAGACAGATTCCAAAGGAAGATCCTTGGGATATTCAATGGCTGCCGATAAGCATCAGCGTATTTATCCTATTCCTGAACAGGATAGATTACTTAATAAAAATCTAACACAGAACCCAGGTTATAAATGATTATATAAACTCAATTAATCTAAGTATAATTTTTATTCAAAAGGACTCCTGTTAAACAGGAGTCCTAAATGCCTGAAATTGTATATTAGGGCATATTATACTTCGGAACTACTTAAACAAGCCATTCGTTCACTTTTTTTAATATAGTGTAGCGGAGCTATGCCTACTAATGTGTGTGTTATTACAGCTTTTATGCCCAATAGGATGTTAAAATACATAATTAGGGATTTAGTATTAAATGTTTTTTGAATATACTGGACGTTACGGAAGTTTTAAGTTAAAAAGACGTATTTCTGCCTTGTAGAAAGTAATATAGACTAAAGAACATAATATATTAAATAGATTTGTTTTGTAGCAGGTTTAATAAGTGGATTGAGAAGGTAAAAATTGTTTTACAAATACTAGTAATAATTTATACAGATAATAGATGATTAACAAGAATAAAAATAGAGTTTTCACAATAAACAAAGTTACGGATGCTTTTCGAAATTTCTTTTATAATAACATATCCTCTTTGAAATGAAAAATAAGTTAATTAAAGGACTGCTTTTTGCTTTTATTGTATTCGTAATTATTACAAGTGTTAGGGCACAAGATCATAAAAATTATGAAACTTCATCATGGGAAGCAAAGTGGATTTCAGTCCCAAATAATGATCCTATTGGATATAGTGTTTGTTTATTTCGAAAAAAAATATTTTTACAAGAAAAACCTGAATCTTTTCCTGTTTATGTATCTGCTGACAATAGGTATAAACTTTACGTGAATGAAAAGTTGGTATTGATGGGACCGGCAAAGTCTGATTTGTCTAACTGGAGGTTTGAGTCCGTGAATCTTGCTGCCTATCTGGTAGCAGGGGATAATATAATTTCAGCAAAAGTTTGGAATGAAGGTGAGTATAGGCCCGAATCTCAAGTTTCATTCAGAACTGGTTTCATTCTGCAAGGCGATACGAATAAGTCTCAAGTTTTGAATACAGGGCATGGCTGGAAGTGTATACAAGATAGTAGTTATTCTCCTATTGTTGTAAGCATGTTCCGTTTAGGCGTTGATGCTGTTCAAGTACCAGGTTGGTACATTGCAGGGCCAGGTGAAAAAATAGATATGCATCAGCATATTACAGGATGGCAAAGTTCATCTTTTAATGATAGCAATTGGCAAAAGCCACAAATCATTTCGCAAGGCATTCCAAAAAATGCTGTTGGGGTAGATGTGACAAGTGATGTTTGGCGTTTGGTTAAATCACCATTACCACAAATGGAATTAAGTATTCAACGTATTAAAGAAGTAAGAAAGGCTACAGGGATAAACGTTCCTGAAACTTTCCCGGAAAGTATTTCAAAGATAACAGTCCCTGCTAAATCTACAGTTACTCTTTTACTTGATCAAAACTTTCTGACCAACGCATATCCCACAGTAATCTTTAGTGGGGGAAATAATAGTATTATATCACTAACTTATGCCGAATCATTGTATGAAGATAAAAATAAAGGAAACCGTGATGATGTAGAGGGTAAAAATGTAATTGGGAGAAAAGACATAATTATATCTAATGGGGCAGATAGACAGATTTATACATCGTTGGCTTATAGAACCTTTCGGTATATTGAGTTAAAAATTGAAACGAAGAACTCACCGTTGACGATTGAAGACATTTACGGAACTTTCACTGGCTATCCTTTTGAATTAAATGCCAAACTTGAAAGTATTAATACTGAATTAAATAAGATGTTTGAAATTGGTTGGCGCACCGCACGTTTGTGTGCTAACGAAACTTATATGGACTGTCCCTATTGGGAGCAATTGCAATATGTTGGAGATACCAGAATTCAGGCTATGGTTAGTTTGTACAATAGTGGTGACGATCGCCTGGTGAAGAATGCTATCAATTTAATTGACCAATCTCGAATGCCGGATGGAATTACCCTGAGTCGATATCCAACCATCAACTCTCAAATCATCCCTACGTTTTCGCTACAGTATATAGGTATGTTGCATGATTATATGATGTATGGCTCGGATATGTCATTTGTGGCTACTAAACTGAATGGAATGAGACAGATTCTGGAATATTTTGAGCATTTTACTGCAGAAGATGGCTCAGTTAAGAATCTGCCCAACTGGTTTTTTACAGATTGGGCTGAAGGCTGGAATCGTGGAATGGGACCCATAGGTAGTGATGGAAGTTCTGCTATAATCGATCTCCAACTCTTGCTGGCCTATCAAAATGCTGCTGCTATAGAGCAATATTGTGGGCTTAAGGAACTGACATCTTTATATAACGACAAAGCTGAAAAATTGGCGAGAATGATCAAAAATAAATATTGGGATGAATCCAAAAAGTTATTTGCTGATACCCAGGATAAGGATCAGTTTTCGCAACATACTAATTCTATGGCTATTTTAGCGAAAGTAGTAACAGGAGAGAAGGTTGAAATGCTTGGTCAATTGCTTCTCAAAGATTCAAATTTAACACAAGCTTCAATCTATTTTAAATACTATGTACATCAAGCATTAGTGCAAGCTGGCCTTGGAAATAATTACTTGAATTGGCTAGCCATATGGAAGAAGAATATGGAGTTGGGATTGACTACGTGGGGAGAGGATTCTCATGTGGAGTCTACCCGTTCCGACTGTCATGCCTGGGGAGCAAGTCCTAATATTGAATTTTTGAGGACAATTTTGGGAATTGATTCAGATGCACCATGTTTTTCAACAGTGAAGATAGAACCGCATTTAGGTAGCATAAAAGAAATAGGAGGAGAAATGCCTCACCCTAATGGAAAAATAAAAGTGGATTATAAAACGGTAAATAAGCACATAAGAGCATTCATTACCCTACCTGAAAATATCTCAGGTACTTTTATTTGGAAAGGGAAAAAAGTTGCTTTAACTGGTGGAAATAATATTATCGAAATTTAAATTATAAACGCTTAGAAATGAAAAAATGGATTTTGTTCCTGGCAACAGGGTTGCTTTTAATTAACACAGCATGTGTGCAACTGGAAAGTAAGCAGGAAGTTATTGAGACTCCAGATAGAGAGAATTATCAAATTCAGATTTATCAAACAGCAAAAGAAACAGGAGAGCGCATTAGTAAATTGGATGACCTGGAGATGGAAGATTTTGGACAGCCAACAGAGAGGCAAGCTTGTGTGTTTGTTGATCCAACACATACATTTCAAACATTTATTGGTATAGGTGCAGCATTTACCGATGCAGCAGCAGAGGTTTATTCCAAATTACCTGAAGATAAGCAGGGGGAGTTTATGAATGCTTATTTTGATAAAGAAAAAGGGATTGCTTATTCGTTCTCCAGAACCCACATTGCAAGTTGCGATTTTTCGAGTGATATGTACGACTACGTGGCAGAAAAAGATAAGGACTTGAAAACATTTTCGATTGAACACGACAAGAAATTCCGTATTCCTTTTATAAAACAATCTATTGCTGCGGCAGGGGGGGAATTACCCATGTTTGTGAGTCCCTGGAGCCCTCCAGCCTGGATGAAAACCAACAATAATCGTTTGAAAGGAGGCAGTTTGTTGGATGAATACAAGCAGTCATGGGCAAATCACTATGTAAAATTTATTAATGCCTATGAGGCAGAAGGAATTCCTGTATGGGGATTATCTGTACAAAATGAACCTATGGCCGTGCAAATCTGGGAGTCGTGTATTTACACAGATACCCAAGAGCGTGACTTTGTTAAAAATTATCTGGGACCAACCCTTGAGAAGAATCAAATGAGCGACAAAAAACTGATAGTTTGGGATCATAACAGGGATCTTATCTATCAACGTGCCTCAACCATGTTAAACGACCCGAATGCAGCGAAATATGTTTGGGGTGTGGGATTCCACTGGTATGAGCCGTGGACAGGCAGCGGTATGCAGTTTGATAATTTGAAACGGGTAAAAGAAGCATTCCCAGATGTCAATTTAGTATTTACCGAAGGCTGTGTTGAGCGTTTCAGTTACGATCGTTTAGCTGATTGGAGTTTGGGAGAACGATATGGCCATTCAATGGTTAATGATTTTAATTGTGGTACAGTTGCGTGGACTGATTGGAATATCTTGTTGGACGAAACAGGAGGACCTAACCATGTTGGGAATTTATGTTTTGCACCAGTACATGCAGATTTACAAAGCGGAGAGTTAATATACACAAACAGTTATTATTATATAGGTCACTTTTCTAAATTTATAAAACCAGGTGCAAAACGTATAGTTTGCTCTTCAAACAGGGATGTTTTGCAAGTCACAGGTTTTGTAAATACAGATGGAAGTATTGTTGTAATTGTATTAAATACAACTGACAATAAATTAAAATACAAATTGTGGATGAGTGGTAGTGCAGTTACTATAAAAAGCTTGGCACACTCAATACAGACGATAATTATAAAAGAGTAAATCATGTAAAAACATGAATGACAATAATAATATAGTTGTTAGGAATATACTATATATTATTTCAAGTAGAGATGTATATAGTCAGAAAGTTTTAGTTTGGCTTTTACTCCTGTGATAGCCAATTTATGGTCTCTTAACAGTATATTAATTTTGTGGACTAATGAAAAATAAGGACTTAATAACGTTTGTGTATATAATACTACATTGTTGCTTCAATGTATCGGTATTTAGTTAACAATAGCTCAGTTGAAGCAGAGTTATTGTTTGCTAATTTCAATTAAAGAACTAGAACTTTTCTAATTCCAGGAAAATTAAGGATGCAACTGATGTGAATTATCTATTATATCAGACTTAAATTTTATTTTCAACCAAACTATGCAAGCAAATATTTGTGTAAAATCAGCTTGTATAGTTTGGTTTTGTTGCATTTGTAAGATTCATGAAATGAGGGTAATGGGGGTGTTGTTTTAAAAAGGAGGATGTCTCATTAAATAATATATTTAAAACAGGACTTTGGGTCACACAGCTTTTGATAATTTTGAAAGTACTGGTTTAATACATCTTATCTGGGGCAGTGAAACAATATTAAAAGTTCAATTTTAAATAAGGTAAAAATGAAAAAAACAGGAATAATTAAAATAAGTATTTTGCTATTTACGGTTCTTTTTGTCGGATGCTCCCGGGGGCCATCTCAAGGAGAAGGGATGGATTCGAAATATATTGGTGAATGGCAGATGGAGATTAAGAAATTACCCCAGGTAGGTAATGTAAACTTCATTATGAATATCACTGAAAAGGATTCTGTATTTACAGGGTATTTTGTTGAGCAGACTGGTGATACAATTGATTTTACCAAAATTATAATTGATGAAGGATACCTGACTACCAGATATAATTGGAAAGGACATGATGTTGGTTTTAAGGTTAAAGTTGACGATGTGAATAAGGAGCAATTGAAAGGGACCTTTATGCGTTTTTTTGATATTGAAGGGAAGAAAGTATCGTAATTAATTAACGGGAAAGAGTATGCTGTATTCGGCCGACTTTTTGCCCTTTTCTTTGACTGTAGAAAAAAGAGGGAGCCTTGCGGCTTGGGCTGGTATAAAATTTTTTGTAGTATTAGTTTGTATATGATTATCGGGGGGATAGTTTTCCTTTGATAATCATTTTTAGCATTCGGTTGATGTATAAGTTAGTATGCTAATATATTTTTTGTTACGCTGATAAGGTATCCTGAACTATAAGTTTTGAACATTAGTTGAATTATTGCGGTATATCAGTTGCAATTATAACGCTTTTGCAATTTCTTGGCAAGACAACTCATTATTTCTCTGCTCACCCCTTTTAACCCGGATTATGCATTAACTACTCTCATTATCCTTAAATTGACTTGGTGTCATACCGGTATGTTTTTTAAAAAAGGAATTAAAAACTGATTTAGAGTTGAAACCACATTCGTAGGCTATCGATACAAAAGACCAGTTTTTATGCTCTTTCGATTTTATGAGTTTCATGGCATATTCAATTCTATATTCATTGATAAAAGTATAGAAGTTTTTTTGAAGCTTTTCGTTTAATACCTGGGAGATATAATACTTAGGTATATCTGTTTGTGCTGAAATCTTATCAATAGAAAGCTCATTATCTTTCCATATGGCTGATGAATTGATGTACTCAACTATTTTATTTAAGTATTCATTTGCCTGGGTTTCTTTTAAACTGGAGTGTTTGTATTTATTTGAAGAGGTATCTTCTTTTGATTCAGAAGAAATAACTGTTGGATTTGGAATAATAGGAGCATTAATAATTGAAGTTAACTGGTTTTGTCTGAAACCATAAATTCCCAATACAAAAACAAATATAAGTAAGGCACCACTTGATAAATGCTCTAAATTATGAATTGGTTTGTCGAGGAATGTGAAAGTGTTAATAATGATACTGGTATTGTGTAGTAATAAGTAAGCTATAACGATAATAAACAACCAGTTAAGATTGATTTTTCCGGAGTTAAAAGAATACGCATTAATCATCTGTTTACGGTAGTTTTTCATTTTTAATAAAGAAAGAATACCATAAACCCACAAACTGATGATATAGATATTACCTAATATCATTCGTAATAATACTTGATCGCTATAATGATCAGCTATGGATTTGAGATTGTTTGAATCTGGTATTTTTAAAATTAATAAAAGGATCAGGCTAATAAATGTTGGAGTATAGTGCAGGTAGTCTTTTTTACTAAAACTTTTATACTCTGTTGTGATGTATTTTGTATATAAAAATATACATGGGGGAAATGCTAAGTATAAAATAAGCGAAAAGGCCCATGCATCTTCTATTTGATGGTTCAGTTTTATAATATTAACTACAAAGGTCATAGATATAACCAAAAACCATAAACCCAGTATTCTATCTGCAATAACAGAAGGTTTTTTAAAAAATATAATAATAGTAATAATCAGGGTTTCAAGTATGCCTATATAAAACAGAGTTGTATTCATGGGTGATATTTATTGTGTGCCAATAACAAAGAGTTTTTTCAAAAAAAAATATTGTTGTTTGGAGCTACTATTTAAATGAGTTAATAATATGATGTGTGTTTGTTTTATTAATATTAATAATTGTTAATTGATTAAACAAATCAATGCACAAATATACATAAAATAGAGTGCACTCATGATTCTTTTTGTTTCTTTTTTGAATAGTGTAAGTGTCAGTGTAGTAGGAATATAATTTATTCGTACGCTTTTATACAATCTATTCAGACGTATAAATAAATTGTGAGCATAAATGTGAATGGATGTTAAAAAACAATTAAATATGTTTGTGTTGTAAGATTAAGCAAAACAAGAATTAAAAAGATTAATCAATGTAATGTTTTAGTTCAGAAATTAATGTTTAATAAATATTTTAAGCATTTTAAGCAATACACTATGAAAAAGAAATCAATTGGAATTTTATTATTTGTGTTATCCATGTGTGCTATTAATGGATGGGCGCAAGAAAATGAATCTCAAACAGACTCTACTAAAGTAAAAAAAGGGATTCAAAAAGAGGAGAAAAACCGTAACGTAATGTTGAATGCTGAAAATTCAACAGGCCCACGTACTGTAAATATCGGATTACCTTTTAGAGGTGATTTAATTATCGGGGAAAATGGGGTGCCTTCTGTTTATTATTTTTATCCAACAAATCCATTAGCTTCATGGCGTAAAGATAATAGTTTAACCCGAATGGGGTTGTTGTCTTTTGAAGAAGGAGCTTTGCTATATGGAAAAGTTGGTAACCCGGTTCGTTCCTTTACAAGAGATGCATCCCGTAAATTTAAAGGTTATGCATCAATCAATTTAACCAGTAATGGTACGTCAAGATATGATGCCACTTTTATCGGATCATTAAATAAAAATGGATTGGGTTATATTTTAAGTGGATATAAAAACTTTGACAGGGGAAATGGGATTAATTACCAATTTACTCCTTGGTATGATAATACTACCATGACCAAAGTAGGTATCCAACAAAAGTATAAAAGAGGAAGTATAAAACTATTGTATAAAATGGTTGATGCTAGTATCATTATGTCAAATTATGTTCCTTTAATGTATAAAGGTGACGGAGATTTTAAAGAACTGGATAATTTCGATTTAGGTAAAGATTCTTATATTCCAGGTAATGGATTAATTCCATATAAGGATGCATATGGAAATATTGGAACTGCAGATATCTCAAAAGACAAATATAGCAGATCAATATCTCATAACTTATACCTTGTTGGAGACCATGAATTTAAGAACGGATACAATCTTTCCTACACTACTTTGTATCAGGATATGAATAGTCCTATGTCCGTAATATTTCCATTGAGTACTTCTATTGATGTAAATGCAAATGGGGGTATTGGGAAACAAAGTGTAATAAATCAGTTAATTCCGCAGTCTGATTGTGAAATGTTTAATACCAGAATTCAGTTAACAAAAGAAGCGGGTAGTCATCGATTAAGACTTGGTTTGCATCACCAATATTATAAGCGTGATTATGAAACATATACTGGTATGTATAGTATGACAGTTGAAGCGAATCCAAGAATTTATTCTCAAGATCGTGCTACAGGTGCAATAACTTATTTCGATGGTTCAAATCCTGAAAATTTTGTCTCTTCTTCATGGGGAAGTGTATTCAACAATACATGGAATAAAACTGCATTATATCTTTCTGATGATTTTTCAATCGGAAAGAGAATAGACCTGGGATTAGGAGTTCGTATTGAACATCAAAATTATAAGGATGTTCATAATCAGTATAATACATCTTATGAAACCGTACCGGAAGATGAATCAGAGTTGATGACCTATGAAATGAATAATAAATGGAACAAAGTAGGTACAGGTAATCTGGTTTTTAAGGTGACCAATAATTTTGGTTTCTTAGCTGATGGTTGTTACAACTCTTTATGGGAATTAGATTGGGATTATGACCGGGAAGCAACAGGTGCTATTATTAATGCTGATGGTCTTTCATACGGACGTAAGGTTAATCCAATAGAAAAAGAAATCGTAGTTACAAAATACGGAGCCGGATTGTATTATAACATTGGAAGCAAGTTAAATATTGTATCAAAAGTAACCGGAATTACAAAAACAAATGTTAGTTGTACAGAAACAGGACTGTATAACCAAAAGGCTGAAGCAACTTATGGACAGTTGGCACAAGCGGTAAGAAGTGATTTTGGGCCTGAGTACTATGATATTGAAACTATTGGATGGACTACAGATATTACAGCAAATCCATTTAAAAACTTTAACCTGCACTTTTTAGTGACATTGCAAAATCCAAAATATAAAAACTACTCATTAACATACCAGTTTGATGATATTACTATGTATGGAATGACGATACCGGGTGCAACTGATACTTATAATTATTCAGATAAACAGGTTGTGGGATTGTCAAAAATATTATTGGAAATCGATCCTAGTTATAAATTTTATAAAAATAAGATGAGAGCCTGGGTTAGCCTTCGTTATTTTGGCAAGCAATACGGAACTGCATTAAATACAATAGAATATAACCCTTGGTGGGAAAGTTTTGGAGGTTTAGATTATACTTTGAGCCGTAATGTAAAACTAGGATTCAAAGTAACTAACTTCCTGGATCAAAGAGGTATCAAAGGAGATCTTGTAAACTCAATGCAGATGACGCAAGAACCTGCTGCAGGTACCGGAGTTGTAGCTTCGGCTATACGACCACGTCAATTTGAATTATCAGTAGACTTTAAATTTTAATTAATACATAACTTTTAAAAATTTATATTATGAAAACGATTAGTAAGATTATTGTAGGGATGATGTTTTTATTTACTGCTTTTGCAGTAAACGCACAGGCTGAAGAAAAAAGTTTAGTGGATACCTGGACTGTATTGGTAGAAGGTACACCAAGTGGGGATGCTACTATTATTATTTCCCTGGAAGAAAAGGATGGTAAAGTGGTTGGAATTGTTAAGCAGGAAGGAAAGCCGGATACACAGGCGACTCGTGTAGAACTTAAAGAGGATGAGGTAACTGTATATTGGGTTTCAGGAGGATATGATGTGTATTGCTATCTTGAAAAAGTGGAAGAGGATAAATTAGAAGGTTCGTTAATGGATATGTTTGATGCCTATGCAACAAGAGGCGTTAAAGAAGAATAATAGGTTTTTAAAATTTATATGTGGGAGTCTAGTCTCCCACATATTTTAACTAGTTCAAGAGTATTAAAAATTTGCCAAATCAAAACAAGAAAATTCTAATTTGTTTTTCAACTAATACCATTTTAACAATGAGCAAAGCACTTTGTATAATGCCGATAGAATAAAGACAGCGTTTAAAACATCTCATTTTAACGCTCATATCATTAACAAATCGGTATAAATATGTAAGGGGCTAAAATCTATACGGATTTTGAGTATTTATTTTATCAAATAATAACAGTTGATAGTATAAAAACGCAAGATGTATTAAAAATGTTACTTGCGCATGTGTGAAATACGTTAGTTGAAGAAGGTTCTGTAACAAAGCAGATAGATGTATAAGAGATTTATTGTGTCTCTTATCTTTTCTGGGTTTATCCAGATGGGTTGATTGTATTATAAACGAAAACCAAAAATATTATATTTATCATGTACCATAAATTATTCATAGTACTTTTTTGTCTGGCTATAGGCTTTAGTCTTCAGGCTCAGGATTTTAAAAAAGCCATACCAAAGGATATTGCATTATCGCCCTTGCAAAATACTTTTAGAGACAAAATCAGTTTAAACGGAATTTGGAATTTTAAGAAAGACTCATTGAATGTGGGAGAGAGTCAACTATGGTATAATGGTCTTGATAATTACAGGCATATTGCGGTTCCGGGTAGTTGGAACGAACAATTTACCGATATGCGGGATTATATGTCCTGGGCATGGTATGAAACTGAAGTATTTATTCCCACATCATGGAAAAATGAGGCTGTCAATATTCGTGTAAATGATGCCACTTATGCTGCAAAAATATGGATAAATGGGCAACCTGTTGGTGAGCATGAGGGATGCCATGTGCCTTTTGCTTTTGAATTGAATAAGTTTATTAAATGGAATGAGCCTAATAAAATAACCATTAAAGTCGAAAATATTTTAATGCCCGAAAGAGTGCCTACCGGAGAGGTTCCAGGCAGTTCATTTGGAAATTTTCCTAATGCCAATTATGATTTTTTCCCTTATGCAGGATTAAACCGAAGTGTTGAACTTTATTCTGTTCCATCTTTAGCCAGTATTCATGATATAACTGTTCGCCCTGGATTTGAAGGAAAAACAGGGTTTATGAATGTTTTGATTGATCAAAAAGGAACAGCTTCTAAGGGAAAGGTTATAGTAGAAGGTTTCGGGCAGAAGATTAAAAAAGAAGTTGAGTTTACAGCAGGTAAAGCACAAGTAAAGGTGGATATTCCTGACGTGCACCTTTGGTCGCCTGAAACGCCTGATTTATACCAGTTAACAGTACAGCTTATGAACAATGATAAAATAATTGATTCATATTCTTTAAAAACCGGTGTTCGAACAGTTGGGGTAACCGAAAATGAAATCCTGCTAAATGGTAAGCCTGTATTTTTAAAAGGCTTTGGTAAACATGAAGATTTTCCTATAAACGGTAGGGGTAGTGCTTATCCTGTGATGGTAAAGGATTTTGAACTGATGAAATGGACCGGAGCCAACTCCTTTAGAACTACCCACTATCCATACGATGAAGAGTACTATCATATGGCCGACAGGGAAGGAATTATGATTATTGGAGAGACACCTGCTGTAGGTTTATATTTTGCCGGAGATTCATTACAACTATCTAAACGTCAGATAGCATGTAAGCAATATATACATGAAATGATTTACAGGGATAAAAACCACCCTTCGGTTATTATGTGGTGTGTGGCCAATGAACCCAGCGATAAAGCAACCCTGGGTTTTTCCGTAATGCGCAAAACCAAAGAAGAGAAGGAAAGAATGAAAAATATGTTCGGGGAAAGTTTTTCATTGGCAAAATCCCTGGATCCAACTCGCCTGGTAATGTATGTGGGGGTGATGATGGGACCCAAAGAATGGTTCGAATTGACTGATGTTATTGCTGTAAACAGGTATTATGGTTGGTACACTGCTCCAGGAGATGCTGAGACAGGAGGCTATGTTTTAAGTAAGGAGATTGATAAGCTGCATAAAATATTTAAAAAACCATGTATGGTTACTGAATTTGGAGCAGATACCTATCCCGGATTTCATGATGAACAGGCTGAAATGTTTTCTGAGGAATATCAGGTGGAGTTTATAAAATTATATCTGGATGTAGCGGATGAAAGACCTTATGTTACCGGAATGCATGTATGGAATTTTGCTGATTTTAAAACTTCACAGGCCATATTCCGCTTTGGGGGATATAATTTTAAAGGTGTATTTACAAGAGATCGAAAACCTAAAATGGCAGCTCATTATTTAAGGGAGAGATGGACGAATAAGGAAGATAAAGAATAATTGTGTTAGTAAAAACTCCTGTAAACAAGTATAAATCGAAAGTTATGATTCTTAGAAATACAATATCCATTTTACTTTTTTTGATAACCATGGGATTAAATGCCCAGGATTTTACTAAAGCTAATCCTAAAGACATAGCCTTGTTTCCGCAACGAAATGAGATCAGAGAATTTAAAAAAATATCAGGTGTTTGGAAGTTTAAAGCAGATCCTGAAAATAAAGGCGAAGAGGAGCAATGGTTTAAGGGATTAAACAATTGCAGATCTATTGCAGTTCCTGGAAGCTGGAATGAACAGTTCACAGATATGAAAAACTACAGGGATTGGGTGTGGTACGAAACAACCGCTTTTATTCCTGAAAACTGGAAAGGAAAGAAAATATTTATTCGTGTGGGAGAAGCTTCTTATGCAGCTAAAATTTGGATCAACGGAAAGGCAGTTGGAATGCATGAAGGCGGACATGTTCCTTTTGCATTTGATATCAGTCCGGTACTGACATTGGGACAGGAAAACAGAATATCTATACAGGTAGAGAATGTTTTTAAGTTTGGACGTATGCCCGAGGGAGGATTTAGCAGTACTGCAATAGCCGATATCGATTATTTTCCCTATGGAGGGATTAACCGTGATGTTTACTTGTATACCTTACCTGCTGCTCATATAAATGATATTACTGTGGTCCCTTCTTTTAAAGGGAAAAAAGGAGTGATGGATGTGAAGGTGGAGCAGAACGGTCCCATTAAGGAAGGTCAAATTATAGTAAGCGGTAATGGAAAGAAAATAGAAAAGAATATACAGTTTGTTAATGGCGTTGCAATTGCTAATGTTAAAATACCGGATGTACGTCTTTGGTCACCTGAAGATCCATACCTGTATAAAGTGAAAGTTGTTTTAAAAGATAAGAATGATTCTGTAGACTCATATACTTTAGAAACCGGGGTGAGGACAATCGCGGTTAATGAAAGCCAGATTTTATTAAACGATAAACCAGTATTTCTGAAAGGTTTTGGTAAGCAAGAGGATTTCCCTTTGTTTGGCCGTGGTACAAATAATCCTGCAATTGTGGCAGATATGGAGTTGATGAAATGGACAGGTGCAAATTCTTTCCGTGCAGCTTATTATCCTTTTGATGAAGAGTACTATAACCTGGCAGATAAAGAAGGTTTTTTAATCATTGCAGAGTCTCCGGCTGTTGGGTTGTTTGGATTAAATGATGGTGCTGAAATAGAGAAAGTGGAGGATTTGTGCAATCAGTACCTTCAAGAAATGATATTGCGTGATAAAAATCATCCATCAGTAATTATGTGGGGATTAGCCAATGAGCCCAAGGAAAATGAAAGACGAAAAGAGGGGGATACCAGCAAAGAGGAAGGATATAAATTGTTTTCCGATTATTTACAACGAGCCAAAGAGTTAGATCCTACTCGTTTGGTTATGTATTTGGGAGATGCCAATGGTCCTTCTGACTGGTATACTACTGTTGATGTAATTTGCATTAATAGATTTGAAGGTTGGTATAAAAATAATGGACAGATTAGCGAAGGAATTAAGGCTATAAGTCAGGAATTAGATAAGTTGCACACAAAGTTCAATAAACCATGTATTCTAACTGAATTTGGTTCAGATGCCATTCCTGGTATGCATGCTTTACAAGCAGAGATGTTTACTGAAGATTACCAGGTAGAACTATTAAAAGCTTATTTGAAAATGGCTGGAGAAAAGGACTTTGTGGCTGGTATGCAGGTATGGAACTTTGCCGACTTTAAAACAACATCCTCTATTATAAGAATGGGAGGGTATAATTACAAAGGAGTATTTACAAGAGACAGAAGACCCAAAGCAGCTGCAAGATATTTAAAAGGGGAATGGAAGTCGAGCAGGGAGAAGGGAATCGGGAACAGGTAGAAAGGAAAAGGAATTGGCAGAGCGCATAGAGCGTAGTGCGAAGAGCATGGAGTAAAGTGTATAGACCAATGACCAGTGACCAATTTCCAATGAGCCCGAGTGAAAAGGAAAAGGCTTTACGGTTTGAGCAATAAAAGATGTCTTTTATCTAACAATCTATTAAGTAAAAAATAATACTTAAATTAATAAACCTATGAAGAATATCTACAGATTAATATTTATAATTGTTTGTTTCTTTTTTATTGCATGTAGTAATAATCAAGTCAAGGATAAACAGGCTGCAGATACAGAAAAGAACGAACTTGTTCAGGTAATGGATTCATTGTATAATGAACCTTATATTGATATTGATGAATGGAGAGAAGAACCTGTAAAACACCGATATGTTCATGGGGGATTTAAAGGAAGGGATACTCGTTTTTCTTTTTACTTTCCTGAAAAAGAACAGTATCAGGGGCGTTTCTTTCAATATATAACTCCGGTGCCGGATAGTGAAAATCTATCACAAGGAGCACAAGGAGAAGAAGATAAAATTGGTTTCTCGATAGAGAGTGGAGCCTACTTTATTGAAACCAATGGAGGTGGAAAAGATGGTAATCCTATGGCTGGAGGCGATAAAATCCTAGGTGCTTATGGAGCCAATGCCATTTGTGCTATGTATTCACGAAAAGTAGCTGCTGAGATGTATGGTAATCACCGTCCATATGGTTATGCCTTTGGCGGTAGTGGAGGAGCCTATCGTACGATTGGAGGTTTTGAAAATACTAAAGATGTATGGGATGGAGTGGTGCCATTTGTAATAGGATCTCCAATGGCTATTCCAAACGTATTTACTGTGCGTATGCATGCCATGCGGGTACTTCAAAACAAACTTCCTCAAATTGTTGATGCATTGGAGCCGGGAGGTAGTGGTAATATGTACGAAGGCCTTACGCTGGAAGAAAGAGAAGCGCTCGCAGAGGTAACAAAAATGGGTTTTCCTCCAAAAGCCTGGGTGGCCTATAAAACCATGGGTATTCATGCCTTTAATGCACTTTATGGTGGTATGCAGATGGCTGACAGAAGTTATTTTAAGGATTTTTGGGAGAAAGAAGGCTATTTAGGATATAATCCTCCAAAATCATTAGATGATGGAAGGTTACAACATAAATCAAAGATAAAGAAGTTGATATATGCCCATAATGCTACGGAGGCAGGCTTAAAGGCAGAATTTGCACCCGGTACAGCTCGTGGTTCTGCAGATGCAGCGTGGAAAGCGCTTGATGATAAAGGGGAAGAATTACCAATTGCATTTCAATTGGAAGAAGCACCAAAGAAAGTTCAGTTTTTGGGTGGAGATTTAGTCATGCTTAACGGTAAGGCGAAAAGAAAGGAGTTTGCTGCAAGAAAAATTCAAGATGATATTGTGATACTGGGAGAGATTGCAGCAAAGAGAAAATTAGCAAGAGTAAAAGTAGGTGATGAGGTGTTGTTGGATAATTCCAATTTTCTGGCAGCTCAGACCTATCACCGTCATCAGGTACCAGGACCGGAATATAAAGTTTGGGATATGTTTCGTGACTTTAACGGAACACCCATTTATCCGCAACGTAATATAATTCTTGGACCAATTTTTACATCAGGAGCCGCAGGAGCCGTTCCAACTGGGCAGTTTGAAGGAAAAATGATTGTGTTGGAAAATCTTTGGGATACCGAAGCTTTTGCATGGCAGGCTGATTGGTACAGAGATAGAGTTAAGGAACATCTGGGAGATGATATTGATGATCATTTTGCATTGTGGTTTACTGATCGTGCTAATCATGGTGACTTTTCAAATCAGGAGTATCCAACGCACATGGTAAGTTATTTGGGAATCTTACAACAGGCATTAAGAGATTTGAGTTTGTGGGTAGAAAAGGGTATTCACCCTCCACAATCATCGGCTTATGTTATTAAGGATGGTCAGGTAGTAGTTCCTGAATTAGCTAATGATAGAAAGGGTATTCAACCTACATTAACTTTACTTGCTAATGATACCGTAAAGGCTGTAGTTAAGGTTAATGAAGAAGTTGAGTTTACTTCAAATATACAAGTTCCTGCCAGTACTGGTAAGATTGTTTCTGTAGAATGGGATTTTGAGGGTAAAGGAGAATATCCGGTTAAGGAAGAATTGGGAGAAGAATTAAAAGCAGAAATAACCCTTAAAAGAAGTTATCAGTTTAAATCACCAGGAACTTATTTTGTTACTGTTCGTGTTGCTTCACAGCGAGAAGGAAATACATCCAGTCCGTTTGCAAGAATTCATAATCTGGAAAGGGTTAGAGTGGTGGTTACAGAGTAGGTTAGGACTAAGTTTATAAAGTAAAAAGGGAGAACGGAACAGGGAGAAAGGAGAAGGAATTGGCAGAACGCATAGAGCATAGTGCAAAGAGTTAGTGTTTAACAGTTATGTTATTCGTTTTATGATGAAAGTATAAAATCAATTGCTAACAGATATTTTAAGCGCCTCCGTATGGACGGAGCAGGCTTTATAAATCAGTCTTGCTCCTCCGCTAAAGCTTTGGCGGCATGCGGAATGTCTTTTGTCTAACAATCTATTAATTAGGAACGAATAATAAAAAACAAATAATAATGAAGGGCAATATAATTAAAATATGGATGTTGTTTTGTGTTGGGATTAGCATCTTAACAATATCATGTTCCGAAAATAATAAAAAGGAGAAAGTTGTTGAAGCTTTGATGCAACAGATGTCTGTGGAAGAAAAAATTGGCCAGATGAATTTGGTAACACCTACTTCCAAAACAGGCCCTTTTGCAACAAAAAATGTATATGAAAAACTTAAAGATGGAACAGCTGGAAATGTTTATTCTGTTATGGGCGAGGCTTCATTAATACATGAAAAAGCTACAATTGCCGATAGTACTCGTTTGAAAATTCCGTTTTTAAACGGATTGGATATTATTCATGGCTATAAAACGGTGTTTCCTATTCCTTTGGCCTTATCATGTAGTTGGGATACCGCTTTGATTGAAAAAACCGCAAGAATCGCAGCAATAGAAGGAACTGCTGTCGGGTATAACTGGACTTTTTCTCCCATGGTGGATATTACCCGAGACCCTCGCTGGGGGCGTGTAATGGAAGGTGCAGGTGAAGATCCTTATTTGGGTAGTCTGGTAGCTAAATCCATGGTAAAAGGCTATCAGGGGAAGGGGCTCTCTGATTCTACAGCATTGCTATCATGCGTAAAGCATTTCGCCTTATATGGAGCATCTGAAGCCGGACGTGATTATAATACTACTGATATGAGTCGTCAAACCATGTACCAGTATTATTTGCCTCCTTATAAAGCCGCCATTGATGCAGGTGCAAAAAGTATTATGACTTCGTTTAATGATGTGGAAGGTATTCCTGCCACGGCTAATAAATGGTTGTTAACCGATTTATTGCGAAAAGAATGGGGCTTTGATGGATTTGTGGTAAGTGATTACAACTGTATTCAGGAACTGATTAACCACGGATTAGCCGAAGATTATAAAGAAGCCGCAGCGCTGGCAGTTAATGCTGGTCTGGATATGGACATGGCCAGCGAAAGCATTGCAGGCAGCATGGAAGAATTAGTTAAAGAGGGTTCTGTTTCTATGGTAAAGATTGATGAATCCTGTCGCAGAATATTAAGAGCCAAATACGATTTGGGATTGTTTGATCATGCCCATAGAGGTTTTAACCCGCAGAGGGAAAAAACTGATATATTGACTGAGGAACATAAAAAGGTGGCTAAAGAAGCTGCTATGAAGGCAATGGTATTATTGAAAAATGACAAACAAGCATTGCCATTAAGTAAGGATACTAAAATAGCCTTAATTGGCCCATTTGCCAATGTGCAAAATCAAATGTTTAGTATGTGGGCTTTCCGAGGAGATGCTGATAGTGTTATAAGTATTTATGATGGATTAAAACAACAGTTTAAAAGTGTTGAATATGCTGAAGGGTCATTCATAACAGATGAAAAGGTATTTTTAAAGAAAAGCAGGGGATATTATAATGCGGAAGAACAAGCATCGATGGAAGATAAAGCTGTTAAACTGGCTAAATCGTCAGACGTGGTAGTTGCCGTGTTAGGTGAGGCCATGAATATGTCAGGTGAAGCTAAAAGTAAAACCGATATTTCTATTCCTACTTGTCAAAAAGAATTATTGAAGAAATTAAAAGCTACAGGCAAAAAGGTTGTTTTAGTATTAATAAATGGCAGACCTTTAACCCTAACTGAAGATATGCAATATGCCGATGCTGTTATTGAGGCATGGCGCCCAGGAACAATGGCAGGAAGTGCTTTGGCAGAAGTGTTATCCGGAAACTACAACCCTTCGGGTAAATTAACCATGACTTTTCCACGCTCTGTTGGCCAAATACCTGTTTATTATAATCATAAAAATACAGGAAGGCCATATGTAGATGGCCAAAGAGGTGGCATTATGAAGTTTAAGTCATATTATCTTGATGAGTTAAATGCGCCACTTTTTCCGTTTGGGTATGGCTTAAGTTATACAAACTTTAAATATGGGGAAATACATCTAAGCGATACACTTTTGGTGGGCGAAAAGGCAATCCTGAAAGCTACGATTAGTATCACCAATACCGGTTCATATGCCGGAGAAGAAACCATGCAGCTTTATTTAAACGACCCTGTGGCTTCTATTGTACGACCAGTAAAAGAATTAAAGAAATTTAAAAAGGTACAGCTTATTCCTGGAGAAACAAAAGAGGTTGAATTTGAGATTAGTGTTGAAGACCTGAAATTCTTTAATCACGAATTAGAATGGCAATGGGAATCCGGTGATTTTAACCTTTTTATAGGTACTAATTCGGAGGAAGTAAAGGAGAGTAGTTTTTTATGGAAAAGGTAGTAGTAAAAAGAATAGACATAAAAATATGCCAATTAAATTTTAAACTTATGAAAAAAACTTTATTGATTTTTTGTTGCCTTTTAGTTTTAAACCTTTTGCTGTCAGGTAATTGTTTGTCACAAGTAAATAGCCGTTTTGAAGAAACCAATTCGTTAGACACAACTTTAATAGATATTCATTATTACCATGATTCAATAAATCAACAAGATGAGTATGTAAAAAGTATTTGTACGTTGGATTTATATTATCCAAAGAATAAAAAAGAATTTGCAACTATTGTTTGGATTCATGGTGGAGGATTAAAGTATGGGAAAAAGGAAATTCCAGAGCGCCTCAAAAACCAAGGTATGGCAATTGTTGCAATTAACTATAGATTATATCCAAAAGTAAGTTCTCCGGGTTATATCGAAGATGCAGCAGCAGCTGTTGCATGGGTATTTAATAATATTGAAGAATATGGCGGTTCTTCAGATAAAATTTATGTTGCTGGAAGCTCGGCAGGTGCTTATCTAGCTGCTATGATTGGGCTGGATAAAAAATGGTTAGCTGTTCATGAACTTGATGCGAATAAAATATTAGGGTTGGGGCTTTTAGGAGGTCAAATGTTTACACATTTTACTGTTAGAGAAGAGCGTGGAATCGGAAAAACAACTGTTGTCGTTGATGATTTAGCTCCGATAAGTCATTTACGCGACGATGTTCCTCCAATATTTATGGTTACAGGTGATCGAGAAATGGAAATGTTGGGGAGATATGAAGAAAATGCCATTATGTACAGAATGTTAAAGGTTGTAGGCCAAAAAGATATTGAGTTATTGGAGTTAGGTGGTTATGGACATGCCCCTAAAGAGCCTTTTTTTCCATTGTTGCTTAAAGAGGTTAAAAAAGAATTGTGGAGAGCAAAATAGGATTAAAGGGCTTTATTGGCAGGAAGTTAAGTAGGACTATACTGTACCTAATCAAAATTTAGCTATGTAGTTGTTTGTGTATAGTCACGAATTCAGCGACGGTTCAAATAGCTGAGTTTAATTGGAAGAAATAGGATTGAAAATAAACAGATTCATAATTTTAAATAGCGTATAATGAGATTTAATTATAAAATTACTCTGATTGTAATTTGTTTTTTAGCAATTAAAACTGTTGCTATTGCACAAACACATTTAGACAGTCAAAAAGAATATAAACTAAGTGTTCTTGGATCTAATTTTATAAAGTTTGATGCTAATGAGATGATGGACATGGTTGATAGGTTAAAAATTCACTACCTGTCTTTAAAAGAGAAACATTTACCATTTGATAGTACAGACGAAGAGATTGATACTTTTAAAAAGAAATTGGAAAGTAAAGGTATCACCATAGAAAGCGTTGGCTTATTTTATTTGAATAAAGAGGAGGAAGTAGATAGAGTTTTTGAATATGCGCAAAGGGTTGGAGTGAATATGATCGTAGGAACCCCACAATATGAGTTGTTGCCATATATTGAAAAAAAGGCGATAGCGTATAATATAAAATTTGCCATTCATATCCATGGAGGAGATATTCCATTATATCCTTGCGTTAAAGATGTAGTTGAGCATATAGAAAATTTAGATTCACGAATTGGCGTTAGCTTTGATATTGGACATGAATTGCGGGCAGGCTATAATCCGGCTGAAAGTCTGGTTAAATATCAAAAATACATTTTAGATGTTCATTTGAAGGATGTTACGGCAGCAGATAAATCTGGCAGAACTTGTAATATTGGTTTAGGTGTGCTGGATTTCGAAAGTTTTATTAATGCGCTTCATCATATTGGATTTAAAGGTTGTTGTAGCTTAGAATTAGAAACTGCCAGAAAGGATCCATTACCGGGTTTGGCTGAATCAAAGGGGTATTTTAGTGCACTTGAAGATTATTACACAAAAAAAAATCAATGTTTTAATCAGTAAAATAGTATTAATAATCATTTGAAGAAGAATGAAATCGAATCTGAAAAATATTAATATTTGTGTGATATTACTTTTGTTTTCAACAGTAATAAAGGCTCAAGGTGAAGCCAATGAGTTTTTTAAGGCAGAGTATATTAAAAATGTTTTGCAAAAGACTTCAAGTTGGCAACTGAGTCAAAAAAGCAGAAGAGCAAAAAATGACTGGACTTATTCTGTGTTCTTTACAGGATTATATTCTGCATGGGAAGCGACCCATTCTGAGTACTTATACAACGCCTTGCTAGAGAATGGGATAAAAACAAACTGGTCTCCTTATAAACGATATTATCATGCAGATGATATTGCTATTTCTTCGACTTATATTGATTTATATCGAATCGAAAAAAAGAAGGAAATGCTTCAACCTTCTATTGACACAATAGCTCGATACGTTAACGAATCTTATCCGGTAAAAGACTTTATGAGTATAAAATACTGGTGGGCTGATGCATTATTTATGGCCCCTCCTGTATTAATAAAGCTTGGATTAACAATTGGACGGGCTGAATATCTTGAATACAATGATCAATTATATATGGAGGCTTATCATTTACTTTACAATAAAAAGGAAAAATTATTTGCTCGTGACTCAAGGTTTATTGAAGGATCAAATTATCAAGGTACTGTAGAAGCTAATGGAAAGCCAATGTTTTGGTCACGAGGAAATGGATGGGTATTAGCTGGTTTAGCTCGTATTTTGGAAGAATTGCCGGAAGATTATAAGCAGAGACATTTTTATGAGCGTCTATTCAAGCAAATGGCAGCCCGTATTATTGAGTTACAAAGTGAAGATGGAATGTGGGCATCTGGTTTATTGGACAGTAAATCATATAAATGTGGGGAAGCCAGTGGATCTGCATTATTTTGTTATGGCCTGGCATATGGAATAAACAATAATTTATTAAAGAATCATAAATATAAAAACGCAGTTCAAAAAGCCTGGATTGCTTTGAATAAATGTGTGGATGAAGAAGGACGATTTACTCATGTGCAAGGAGCCGGTGACCGTCCAAGCAATCATAATTTCACAGATAATACAGAATTGTATGGAACAGGAGCATTTTTGCTTGCCGGATGTGAGATGTTGAAAATGGAATTGTAAGCCCTCATTTTAGATATTAAAAAATCAATTTTGTCATGAAAAGAATAAAGGATATTGTTATAGTCAGTTTATTGCTTCTGTTGGCAAGCTGCAATAATGAAATAAATTATGAATCGTTTACTTTAATTAAGAATACAAAAGGGCCTGATATTGGGTATTCTCGGCTTTCTGGTGTTACTATTCTGAAATCGCAAGGGGCGTATTTTAAGGATTTGAATAAAAATGGAGCGCTTGATCCTTATGAGGACTGGAGGTTAAGTGCAAGAGAAAGGGCTGTGGATTTAGCAGGCAGAATGACAAACGAGCAAATTACCGGCTTAATGATTCAGGCAGATCATCAGGAAATTGATGAGGATACATTATCTGCTATACAAGAGGGATTAGTAAAATTATTTAATCGGCATATATTAATTGACCATGTTAAAAACCCTGAAATAGCAGCCAGATGGAATAATAATGCACAGTTGCTTGCAGAATCAATGGAACTGGGTATTCCTTTAAATAATAGTTCAGATCCGCGCAATACTTTTGATGGAACAGAGGGAATCAATGGTGGCGCCGGAGGACAAATATCCATTTGGCCTGAGAGTATTGGTTTGGCAGCAACTTTTGATCCGCAAATTGTGCGTGAATATGGAGAGATTGCGTCAAAAGAATACCGCGCATTAGGAATTGGGACTGCTCTATCACCACAGGTTGATCTGGTAACGGAACCTCGTTGGTTTCGTACTCCCGGAACATTTGGAGAAAGTGCCCAACTATCTGCTGATATGGCAAAGGCCTATATTGATGGATTTCAAACATCACTGGGAAAATCTGAAATAGAATCAGGCTGGGGATACCATAGCGTAAATTGTATGGTTAAGCATTGGCCGGGAGGAGGTCCTGTTGAAAGTGGACGTGATGCACATTATCCTTTTGGGAAATATGCGGTATATCCGGGCAATAATTTTAATACTCATTTAATACCATTTTTGGATGGTGCATTTAAACTTGATGGACCTACCGGATATGCTTCAGCAGTAATGCCATATTATACAATATCGTTTAATCAGGATACTATTTATGGTGAAAATGTAGGCAATAGTTTTAGTAAATATATTGTTACAGATTTGCTTCTTAACAAATACAAATACGAAGGAGTTGTTTGTACAGATTGGCATATTATGGGTGGTAGAAAGTGGGGTGTTGAAAAATTAAGAACTACACAACGTTATCATAAAGCTTTTATGGCAGGTGTAGATCAGATTGGAGGAGTAAATGATCCCAAAAGGCTTTTAATGGCTTTTGATATTGCAAAAAAGGAAAAAGGACAGGAGTGGTTAAGAGATAGAATTGAAACTTCTGCTATAAAACTATTAATTAATATTTTCAGACTTGGGCTTTTTGAAAATCCTTATTTGATTCCTGATGAATCCATGAAAATATTAGGGGAAAAGAAATTTGTGGAGGCTGGTTATGTAGCTCAACAAAAGTCTGTTGTTTTGCTGAAAAACAAAGGTAATATTTTACCTCTTTCAAAAAAAATAAAGGTGTATGTGCCCAAAATATATACCCCCGGAGGAAAAGATCCAATGGGCAAAATAATTGAGGAAAAGTATGATTATCCGGTATCGTTGAACGTGTTGAATAATTATTTTCAGACAACAGAAAATCCGGCAGAAGCTGATGTAGCAGTGGTGTTTGTTAAAGGGCCGATTGTAAGTTTAGGTTATGAGCGTAAAGGTGAGGGTTATGTGCCTATTAGTCTTCAATATAATCCATATAAGGCTGAATATGCACGAGAAGTAAGTCTTGCTCCTGATGATTTAGATGATCCTGAAAACTCAAACCGATCTTATAAGGGGAGAAGTGCTACTGCAAGTAATTATAAGGTTTTAGAAACTATTCTAGAAACAAAAAAAGCTATGGGAAACAAACCTGTAATTGTTTCAATGGCATTAACAAATCCTGCTATTGTAGCTGAATTTGAAAACGAAATAGATGCGCTTTTAGTTTCTTTTAGTGTACAGCCCCAGGCGCTTTTAGATCTGGTTACTGGAAAAGTAGAACCTTCAGGATTACTTCCTTTTCAAATGCCGGCAGATATGATAACTGTTGAGCAGCAGCAAGAGGATGTTCCTTTTGATATGAATTGTTACCGGGACACAGAAGGAAATGTATATGATTTTGCTTTTGGAATGAATTGGTCTGGTGTTATTCATGATAAAAGGACCCAGAAGTACGGTAGGAATTCTAATTAGAGTTTCTTTCTCCCAAAAAATGTAATGGATCTTATTCTAATAGGTTTTCAACAAAACGGATAGAAATGTAAAAGTTAAAATCAATAGTATTAATAATGGTTGTTTTCTTCAGCTATATTCAGGCGCAAAATGAAATTAAGTTATACTCAGGTAAAGCTCCCGGATCAGAAAGTTGGACCTGGCATGAGGGTGAGCGCAAAACTTCCTCATCGCATGTGTTCTACAATGTAGTTGAACCTGGTTTATTAGAGTTTTTACCAGATTCGGAAAATGTAAATGGGACAGCAGTAATAGTTTGTCCCGGTGGCGGCTTTAGGGCACTGGCCATCGAACATGAGGGTATCGAAGTGGCTAAATGGTTAAACTCAAAAGGGATTACTGCTTTTGTGTTAAAATACCGTTTGTTGGAAAGTGATAACGGTTTTCCGAAAAGAGATGCTAACGGTAAAGAGCAGGATATTGATCAAAGCGGAATTATTGATTTAGCGGTAGCTGATGGGAAGATGGCCTTGGAATATGTGCGAAAAAATGCAGAAAAATATCATATCGACCCTGAAAAAATAGGGATGATGGGTTTTTCTGCCGGAGGAACTGTTACTATGGGGGTTGGATATACTTATAATGAAGCATCAAAGCCCAATTTCTTAGCTCCGATATATGCCTATACAAAGCCTTTTGATGAATTGGATGTGCCTGTTGATGCTCCTTCCATTTTTATTTGTGCAGCAACCGATGATGGGTTGGGTTTTGCAACAAATAGTTCAAATCTTTATAACAAATGGGTTGAAGCCGATAAATCTGCCGAACTGCATATGTATGCAAAAGGCGGCCATGGTTTTGGAATGAAAAAAAAGAAGTCGCCTGTTTCTACATGGATTGACCGCTTTGAAGATTGGTTAGTGTTAAAAGGGTTTTTAAATTATTAATTATATGGGTTTTATGAAGGTTGTAGTTTTAAATATCGCAGTTACCTTATTGGTATCCATAAATGCTTTTAGTTAGAAAGCTGGCCAGGGAATTACATTTAGTTTTAAGTTGCCATATACCAAAGGTGAGTTGGAGGCAATAGCTTATAAGGATGGCAAACAGATTGGATTATCGACATTAAAGACTTTAGGAAAACCTGCTTCCATAAGGCTGATTGCAGACAGGGATATGATTAGTGCGGATAAGGTAGATTTATCTTACGTAAGTGTTGAAGTGGTTGATGCATAGGGTAACGTAATACCCTATGCTGATGATATAGAAATCAATTTTGAGATATCAGGTGTTGGTGAGCTTGTAGCCGTTGGTAATTCAAATTTTACAGATGTGTCGAGTATGCGTCAGCCTTTGAAAAAAGTATTTCATGGTAAGGCTTTGGCAATTGTGAAATCCAATAGCAAAAAAGGTACGACCATTTTAATAGCAAAATCTAAAGATTTAAAATCGGCTAAGATTGAAATAGAAATTTAATAAAAAGGATCGAATTATATAGAGCCATCAAAGTAATATATCACGATCGAACATGTCTAAATTAGAGATTTTCAAATGACAAATGGAACTAAACTTGAAAAAATGAAGAAAAATCAAAGTAGTATTGCACAAATATTAGGGAGTTGTATATTGTTTTCATTAGTGCTTTTTAGTTGCAAACAAAAAACGCCAACATCTTTCTGTAATCCGGTAAATCTTAGTTATCGTTTTCAATTAGATAATCCATCCTGAAGAGAAGCAGCTGATCCTTCTGTTGTTTTTTACAAGGGAGCATATTATATGTTCCTATCCAAGTCGGGAGGATATTACAGCTCTGATAATTTGGTGGACTGGCAGCTGATAACTACCAATGAGTAAGCATCCGATATATTTTGAGTTTCTAAAATTTGGCCTGCTGTTATTATGAATAAGCAAGGGCCTTCTGCATAATAGGGTCTCAGGTCAATGCTAAAGGTAAACGATCCGTTGTGACATAAAATAATAATTGTATCTGATATTTTGGTTGGAAATCTGAAGGCACTGAAAACAGACGGATCATTAGTCAGTGTAAAATCCTCTCCTATACAATATCTGTTGTTCTTATTTTTTAACATATCAATCATAATACTATAGTTTTTATTGTTGTGTATTAGTAAATGTAGTAAGAATATTGGTATTAAATACCTTTGAATAGTATTAAAACGACTAAAAGGCCAATATGTGAGAATTATAACCCATTTTAATAAATGTTAACAAAGTACTTTTGTTATGTGAGTTTAATGCTAACTGTAAATAGAGTTTGGTTTGAGTTAGAAAACTAAAAATTATTTGAGTTTATGTACAAGGAGTTAATCTAAATCATTTAATGTTATGAAACGACCATGGCAAGGAAAATTGACACACAGGCGGATGATTATTTGCTGGATTTCGGAACTTAGTGCATAAAATGAGATATGGCTGATTCAAAGAATAACATAGAGTTTGAGCAAGTAATAGAACGAGGCTGTGGTATCGATATTCACAAGCAAGTTCTTGTAGCTACGATTCGAGGAACAGGAATAAAAGAAGAGACTCGAAGTTATGATGGATTTACCGAATCTATAGAGAAAATGCGCGATTGGCTAAAAGAGAACGGAATAACTCATGTGGCCATGGAAAGTACAGGCGTCTATTGGAAACCAGTATACAATATATTGGAGGAAGACTTCGAGATTTTACTTGTAAATGCCAGACACATTAAGAATGTGCCAGGCCAAAAGACGGACAAAAAGGATAGCAAATGGATTGCCAAGCTATTACTGAGTGGACTGCTCAAAGGGAGTTTTATTCCTCCCAAGGGTATTCGCGAATTAAGAGATTTAACCCGTTACAAGCGTAAAGTAATAGAGCAGGTTTCGTCAGAGAAAAACCGGATCCATAAGTTACTTGAAGATGCCAATATAAAGTTGTCGAGCGTAGTAAGTAATTTAAATGGGGCGACAGCTACTAAGATTATTGATGCTATGATTGAAGGAGAAGAAGACATAAAAAAGTTGGTAAAACTTCGACACGGAAAAATGCAGTCCTCTGTGGAGGATTTGGCAGCATCTCTTAAAGGAAAGCTGACCTCACATCATAAATTCATGCTTCAAACAGTCAAAGCATCAATAAAAAGTAAGCAGGAAATAATCGCTATGATTGATGGACAAATAGACAAGCAATTAAAGGATTGTGAGTTAGAATTGGATGCAGAACTTCTGGCCACTATTCCAGGTGTAGGTAAAGAAGGAGCTGCTTATATTTTAGCCGAAATCGGAAATGATATGAACCAGTTTCCTGATGAGCAACATCTTGCCTCGTGGGCAGGCATGTCACCCGGAAGTAATGAGTCTGCAGGTAAAAAAAAAGCACCAGAATAACGCATGGAGATAAATATTTAAAGGTTTTGCTTGTCCAATGCGCATGGGCAGCAACAAGAACAAAGAAAACTTATCTGCGCAGTAAGTACGACAGTCTTGTAGGACGAAGAGGTAAAAAAAGAGCATTAATAGCAATAGGACACAAGATCCTGATAGCCGCCTACCATATTCTTCAAGACAAAGTAGCATACAAAGAGTTAGGTGAAGAATTTTTACAGGAATTAAGAAAAGAAAAACAGATTAAAAGACATATTCAGCTCTTAAAAGAGATGGGAGTTGAAATAGAAAAAAAAAATAAAGTTGCCTAAAGGTCGATTTTTACTGGAGGTTGAAATATCCATATTCAGATATGGAAACCCCGTACATGAAACTGACCTCAAACGCTAAGCACACAGGACTATTGCCTTGAGCATGAAGATGAAAATTTAACTTCTTGGCGTTTTCTGCAATTTTATAACAAACTCTATGTCAGAAAATAACAAAATTATAAACAGATGAAAAAAAAGCAGTTAGTACTCGCAAGTATAGTTTGGTTAATTACTATACAATTATTTGCACAGAATACAGTAAACCATCGTGAACGACTTTTTGATTATGGATGGTCTTTCAAGTTGGATACCATTTCCTCTGGGCCTCAAAGTCCTAATTATGATGTTTCTACCTGGAGAAAAATTGATTTACCACATGATTGGAGTACTGAAGATGTTGCTATTCAAATCCCCGATTCGATTGTCGGTCCGTTTTACCGCAAATCTGATGGTCAAACTTTCGATGGATTTACCTACGGCGGCACAGGCTGGTATCGAAAATCATTCAAATTATCGGAAGCGGAAAAAGGCAAGAACATTTTCATCCAATTCGATGGTGTTTATATGGATTCCGATGTTTGGATCAATGGACATCACTTGGGGAATCACCCTTATGGTTATACCCCTTTCAACTATGAATTAACCCCTTACCTGAATTTTGCAGGTCAGGAAAATGTCGTGGTCGTTAAGGTTCGCAATGAAGGAAGAAATAGCCGGTGGTATGCCGGTTCAGGGATCTATCGCCATGTGAAATTAACAGTTGTAAATCCATTACATATCGATATATGGGGCGTGAATGTAACAACCCCGGAGGTGTCGGAAGCCTCGGCGAAAGTGAATGTTGCGACAATGGTTACCAATGCGGGTAAGCAGGACGAGAAATTTACCTTGGTCACTCAGTTGCTAAATTCCGAAGGTAAAGTGGTTGGCAAAGTAAACAGCAATGTAACAGTAGCGGCCGGAAAAATAATGGAGAGCAAACAGGAGTTGACGGTTGCCAAGCCATTGTTGTGGTCGGCTGAATCGCCCAATCTTTACATGGTTCAGGTTGAAATTTTGCAAAACAAGAAAACGGTTGATTTGGTGGCTCTTCCTGTTGGAATCCGTGATGTTAAAATTGATGCGGCAAATGGCCTTTTGGTCAATGGTAAGCCGGTGCTTTTAAAAGGAGGTTGCATTCATCACGATAATGGGCCCTTGGGGTCTATATCAATTAAGGCTGCCGAAGAACGTAAAATTAAGCTATTGAAAGAGAACGGATTTAATGCAGTGAGGATGAGTCATAATCCGCCATCAAGTATTCTTCTGGAAGTTTGTGACAGATTAGGTATGTATGTTATTGATGAGGCTTTTGATGCATGGGAGAAAACTAAATTTACGGATGATTACCATCTGTACTTTAAAAACAACTGGGATAAGGATTTGACGGCCATGGTTCATAGAGATCGTAATCATCCATCAGTCATTCTTTGGAGTATTGGAAATGAAATCAGAGAGCGTGCTTCAGAGAGAGGTTTGGAAATTACCCAGATGTTAAAAAATAAGGTGAAAGAGCTTGATTCTACCAGGATGGTTACTGAAGCAGTTTGCGACTTTTGGGATGCACGCCGAACCTATAATTGGGAAGAGCATACACCGGCCATCTTTGATATTCTTGAAGTTGGGGGTTACAACTATATGGATGAAAAGTATGAAACAGACCATGCAAAGTATCCTGGCAGGATCATGTTGGGAACTGAATCCTATCCGGCAAAGTCTTATGAAATATGGCAATTGATGCAAAAACACCCTTATCTAATTGGAGATTTTGTATGGACAGCGATGGATTATCGAGGAGAAGCAGGATGCGCCAATACCGGTTTCGTTACGGAGAAGCAACGGATGGTATTCGTAAAATGGCCTTGGTTCAATGCTTTTTGCGGTGATTTGGATTTTGTAGGGCATAAAAAACCACAATCCTATTATAGAGATGTTGTTTGGGATCGAAGTGCGATAGAAATGATGGTTCAGAAGCTTGAAGTGCCTGAGGGAATGGAGTATTACGTAAACGATTGGGGTTGGCCAGATGAACTAAAAAGTTGGAGTTGGCCTGAATCGGAAGGTGATACATTGATTGTTCGTGTTTATTCGAAGTGTGAATTAATAAAACTGGAACTTAATGGAAAAGTGGTTGGTCAGCAAAGTATGTCAGACAGTACAATTACGGCCACTTTTAAAGTACCCTACCATTCAGGAACCCTTACTGCTAAAGGGTTTGAAAACGGAAAAGAAGTTGCGTCAACAGTATTGAAAACGGTGGGAGCCCCGACTGCGATTCGTCTGAACCCTGACCGTGATAAAATGAAATCCAATCGGAACGATATTTCCTACATCGATGTCGAAATAGTGGATAGTGAAGGTAACCTTGTCCCCTATGTCAATGACATCGAAATAAGTTACTCGATTACCGGTTCTGGCGAGATCGTAGGAGTTGGAAATGGAAATCCGAAAGATCTGTCGAGTTTTCAGTTGCCACAAAAGAAGGTTTACCAAGGGCAAGGACTTGTTATTGTCAAATCCAACGGTGATGCAGGGAAAGTTGTGTTAAAAGCAACTGCAAAAGGACTGAAACCGGCTGAGGTTGAATTGACGATACAATAATGAACTGAAAATAAACTTGATACCGCTAGTAATGAATACGAGAAGAAAATACGTTCGAATTTTGCTAATTGTTTGGTTGGTTCTTTCTGCAATGGGCAGTAGCGCACAGGAGCAAAAATCATTCTGTAACCCGGTCAATCTTAGTTATCGGTTTCAGCTGGAAGAGCCAAGCCGACGTGAAGCTGCCGACCCTTCCATTATTTTCTACAAAGGGAAATATTTTATGTTTTTATCAAAATCGGGTGGATATTACAGCTCGGATAATTTGGTGGATTGGCAGTTGATAGCCAGCGATGACTTGCCTATAGAGGAGTATGCACCTACCGCTGTAGTGATGCGCGATACAGTTTTTTTCATGGCGATCTATCAAAAAGTTTACAAATCGGCTGATCCTGAAAGTGGAAAATGGGAGATTGCGCAGGATTCTGTTGGTATGCGGTCACTCGACCCCATGTTGTTCAACGATACCGATGGCCGAGTCTATTTATTCCATGGGTTATCGCCTCGGTTACCAATACGCGGTACCGAGTTGGACTCCCATACTTTTAGACCGATTGGAGAAGAGGTTGAGATTTTAAACACAGACAACGAAAAGCATGGTTGGGAGAGAACAGGCGACTATAATTTTGGCTTAGACAAGAGACCGTATCTGGAAGGACCTTTTGTTACCAAGCATAACGATAAATACTACCTGCAATACTCGGTGCCGGGAACACAGTTTAAGAGTTATGCTGATGGAATGTATGTGAGTGAAAAACCACTTGGCCCTTATGAATTGGCGCAACACAATCCTTTCTCCTATAAACCGGAAGGTTTTATTGCGGGGGCAGGACATGGTTCTACTTTTCAGGATGTGTATGGAAATTTCTGGTATGCCGGTACGATGTCGGTATCTGTAAAAAATCGATTGGAAAGACGCATTGGATTGTTTCCTGCATTCTTTGATGCAGATGGTGTTTTTTATGCCTATACGGGGTTTGGCGACTATCCGCATGATTTGCCCCAAAAGAAGATGGACAGCTACAACGACTATCAACCCAAATGGATGTTGCTTTCATACAACAAACCGGTTGAAGCGTCTTCCGAATCGTTTGAACATCCAAAGGCATCAGCAGTCAACGAAGATATTCGTAGCTGCTGGAGCGCAGTAAGCGGAAATAAAGGTGAGTGGTTGCAAGTTGATTTGATGGATAACTACGATGTTGCAGCAGTGCAAGTCAACTTTGCAGAGGAAGGCTCCAACCAGTTGGGGCGATCTGATGAACCGTATTACCAGTACTTGATTGAATACTCAATAAATGGAAAGAACTGGAAGGTTTTAATTGATAAGTCTCAAAACAAGATCGATGCCCCGCATGACTATACGGAATTACAAAGTCCGGTAAAGGCAAGGTACGTCCGCATTGTCAATCAACGAGTGCCTGATGGCCGTTTTGCAATCTCCGGGTTCCGTGTCTTTGGCAAAGGAAACGGGGCACTCCCATCGCCGGTTGAACGATTGGCTGCTATACGTGACACCACTGATGGTTGTCATGTTAGCCTGAAGTGGCAAAAATCTCCGGAAGCCATCGGCTACAATATCCGCTACGGAACAGCCCCCGATAAACTATATCAAAACTACCAGGTTTACAGTGCCGATTCGCTTGATATTTATAGTCTGAATAGTGAATCAGATTATTATTTCATCATTGTTGCTTTTAATGAAAACGGTGTCCGTGACGGAATGGAGGCACAACTGGTTGAGTCGCCTGCTAAATCATACTAAAATAGGAATAAACTAAACAATTAAAACGAATATGAAAAGGATAATAAAAACGATACTCCTTTTGACAATCGGTTTCATTGGTAGTTTGAACATAACAGTACAGGCGCAATCGTCGGGAAGAACTGGCCCCCAATTGGGGAAAGCGACACTGAACGATGTCAACGCTGCGATGACTTTAGAAGAAAAAGCAACCATCGTTATCGGTGGCGGTCGGATGGTCGGTGAGGAGTTTGAGAATGGCATGATCGGCGAAATGGATGGAATTGTACCCGGTGCCGCTGGTTCTATCAATAGTATTCCCCGGTTAGGGATTCCGATTACCATATTGGCTGATGGGCCAACAGGGGTACGCATTCATCCTACCAGAGATAACGATAGTACCAAAACCTATTATGGCACTTCTTTTCCTGTACCTACCATGATGGCTTCATCGTGGAATCTAATGCTAATGAGCGAAGTAGGTACTGCATTGGGAAATGAGTTCAAACATTACGGTGTCGATGTCGCGCTGGCTCCGGCTTTCAATATTATTCGAAATACATTGAATGGGCGCAATGGCGAATATTATTCGGAAGATCCTCTGTTGTCAGGCCAACTTGCCGCTTCAATGATAAATGGAATACAGTCCACAGGGGTTGCTGCCACTGCAAAGCATTTTGTGGCCAATAACCAGGAAAATAATCGTAGAAAAGTAGATGTTGTTATTAGCGAAAGAGCATTAAGAGAAATATATCTCAGAACTTTTGAAATTGCCATCAAGGAAGCCAGTCCATGGGCAGTAATGACCGCTTACAACAAAGTAAATGGTTTTTATACTCCCGAAAGCTACGATCTGAATACAAAAATACTGAGAGAAGATTGGGGATACAAAGGTTTTGTAATGACTGATTGGAGAGCAGGGAAAGATATAATAGCACAGTTGAAAGCCGGGAATGATTTGATTGAGCCAGGTTTTGATAAACAAGTTTCAGAAGTAGTAGAAGCTGTAAAAAAACGGTAACCTGGATATTGATGAGTTAAACCGAAATGTAGAACGTATTTTGAATGGTATTACAAAGACTCTTCGGTTTAATGGATATAAAAATGATGATAATCCGGATTTGAAAGCTCATGCAGTACTTTGTAAAAAGGCTGCGGAAGAAAGTATTGTTTTGTTGAAAAATAATAATCACACCCTGCCTTTACAAAATCGTGTTCAAGTGGCTTTGTTTGGTAATACATCTTACGATACATTTATTAATAATAATGGGAGCAGTGATGTTAGTTTTGCTTACAACATTTCTATTTGTGAAGGGCTTGCCAATTCAGGTTTTTCAGTAAACCAAAATCTGAAATCAGAATATGATACTTATATTGAGAATGATCGTATTGCTTTCCCTGCAAAAAATTCATTTGGAAAAGTTCGATTGCGACCAGAGTATATTGCCCCTGCAGAATTAATTGAGGCATGTGCTCAAAAATCAGATGTAGCCATTGTTTCTATTGGCCGTAATTCAGGTGAAGCTGCCGACAGGGAGTTAGAAGGGGATTACAGACTTACCGAAGCTGAATTGTCTCAACTAAAGGCCATTACCAAGGTGTTCCATCAGCAAGGAAAACCGGTGGTATTCTTATTGAACGTAGGAGGAGTAATTGAAACAGCTTCATGGAAGGATTTACCGGATGCTATTGTATTGGTATGGCAGCCCGGACAGGAAGGTGGAAATGCTATTGCCAATGTATTAAACGGAACCGTTAATCCTAGTGGAAAACTACCGGTGACTTTCCCTGTGAGATATGAGGATGTAGCATCTTCTAAAAATTTTCCCGGAACACCAGTAGGTCGTCCAAAACAAGTAATTCATGAGGAGGGAATTTATGTGGGATACCGTTACTTTAATTCATTTAACGTTAAGCCATCCTATGAGTTTGGGTTTGGATTGTCATATACTACTTATGAATATAGTGCATTGAAGCTTTCTAAAAGTAAATTCAAAGACAGTATTGATTTGGAATTTACGATCACCAATATAGGTGAAAAGGCCGGTAAAGAGGTGGCTCAACTTTATTTATCTGCACCTTCCGGTAAGTTAGAAAAACCTTCATCGGAATTAAGAAAATTTGCAAAAACGAGACTACTTCAACCGGGAGAGAAACAGGTTGTCAAGTTTACCTTGAATAAAATGGATTTGGCATCATTTGATTCTCAGGATTCACAATGGATAGCAGAACCTGGCGAATATAAGGTAAATATTGGTGCTTCAAGTGTAGATTTTCGTTTAAGTGAAATCTTTAAGGTTAAAAAGGAGATTGAAGTGGAGAAGGTAAATAAGGCATTGGTGCCACTTGTGGATATTCAAGAACTAAGTAAATAGAAATCCAGATAAGGTAAAACAATAAAAAAAGACCTAAGATGAGGAAGCATATAAATAAGATGATGGGCATAAAAGTGTTTTTCTGCCTGTTCGTAGTAATGCTAACAGGAGTAAGTCAAGCACAAGAATTGAGCGATAAAATCCTTCAGAAAAACTGGCGTGCCCAGTGGATAACAGTGCCTGAGGCAAGTCCCGAAGGCTATGGTGTATACTATTTTAGAAAAAGCTTTGATATTACCGAAGTGCCTGAATCATTTCCGATTCATGTTTCAGCCGATAACAGGTATAAGTTATATGTGAATGAGAAATTAGTATCAGTGGGTCCGGCACGAGGTGATTTATTACACTGGAATTTTGAAACAATTGACTTAGCTACTTATTTGAAGGTTGGGAAAAATGTAATCGCCGCAAAGGTATGGAATGAAGGAGAGTGGAGACCTTTGGCTAATATTTCAGCACAAACAGCCTTTATCCTGAATGGAGGGAATTCTGATGCTGTTGTGGTTAAAACGGGCGAAAACTGGAAGTGTTTTCGCGATGAGGGTTATGCCCCAATTCCGGTAATTATGAATACCGCTTTTTTTGCAGGTCCAGGTGAATTGGTTGACATGAATAAGTCTGTATCCGGTTGGGAAAAAATATCTTTTAATGATAGTGAATGGACTAATGCAGAAGTGCTGGGAAATGGAATGCCTAAAAGCAAATTAGGTTATGGAAGACCAAATAGTTGGATGTTGGTGTCATCATCATTACCTCAAATGGAATTAACCTATCAGCGCCTTAAAGCCGTACGTAAATCAGAAGGCGTTAAAGTCCCTGCTGTGTTTCCAAAAGAAAAATCTCAGTTTACTATTCCTGCAAATACGCAATGTTCAATCGTATTGGATCAGGAGGAGTTGACCAATGCTTACTTAACGCTAAACTTTAGTAAAGGAAAAAACAGTGCCATTAGTCTTGATTATGCAGAAGGGCTGTTTACAAAGTATCCTCATAAGGGTAACAGGAATGAGATAGATGGTAAAATTTTTATTGGTAAAAAAGATAGTATTATTTCTAATGGAGGCCAAGATCAACAATTTACAACCTTATCATTTCGTACTTACAGGTATATTCAGTTAAAGGTAAAAACCCAGAATGAGCCACTTGTAATAAATGATATTTATGGTACCTATACAGCCTATCCTTTTGAACTTCATGCCAGTCTTGATACGGATAATAAGGAATTAAAACAGATTTTTGATATCGGGTGGAGAACTGCCAGGTTATGCGCATACGAAACTTATATGGATTGTCCTTACTATGAGTTGCTGCAATATATTGGTGATACCCGCATACAAGCCATGGTTTCATTATACAATAGTGGTGACGACAGATTGGTAAAAAACTTTATCAATCAAATCGATTACTCTCGTCAGCCCGAAGGCATTACTATGAGTAGATACCCTTCTTCAATGCCGCAATATATCACACCCTTTTCATTGTGGTATATAGGTTCTGTATACGATTACATGATGTATGGTAGCGACTTGGGTTTTGTAAAAGGGAAGTTAAATGGAATAAGACAAATATTGGAATATTTTGAGCAGTTTCAGCAAGAAGATGGCAGGGTAAAAGATTTGCCATGGTGGAATTTTACGGATTGGGTTAATGTAAAAGGATGGCCGTTGGGAGCCAGAAAAGCCGGAAAAGACGGTTGTTCTGCGTTAATTGATTTACAATTATTGATGGCATATCAGGCTGCTGCGGACTTAGAAAAGGAATTGGGTTTTAAAGAGATATACCAATCTTATTTACAAAAAGTAGAAAAATTGAAAGCAGCGATCAAAGCTAACTATTGGGATGGCTCAAAACAATTATATGCAGATGAGTCTGAAAAGACATTATTTTCTCAACATGCCAATGCAATGGCTATCTTAACAGGAGTAACTACTAAAGAAGAGTCTGTTCACCTGGGAAAACAGTTGTTAACAGATTCTACCCTTGCTCCGGCATCGATATATTTTAAATATTACCTGCATCAGGCACTGACAAAAGCCGGATATGGCGACCAATACACTGAGTGGTTAGATATATGGCGTGAAAATATAAAGTTAGGATTAACTACATGGGCAGAAGATTCTGGTGTGGAAAGAGCCAGGTCTGACTGCCATGCCTGGGGAGCGAGCCCAAATATTGAATTCTTCAGGGTAATTTTGGGAATAGATAGCGATGCCCCGGGATTTTCGAAAGTAAAGATTGAACCACATTTAGGAGATATCAAAGAGATTGGTGGAGAAATGCCTCACCCTAATGGTATCATTAAGGTGCATTATGCAAAAAGCAGGGATAAGCTGAAAACTGTTATATCTCTTCCTGAAAATACCACCGGGAGATTTATATGGTGTGGAAAAGAATATAATCTTAAGGAAGGCGAAAATAGTTTGGTTTTAAAATAAGAACATAAAGAAGGTATAATTGGAAATTTCTATGCTGTTCTTTGGTATACTAGAATATTTAATTGGAAAAAATAGAATAAGTGTAAGGTGTAGTAAGTTAGATTGTTGTATGTTCTGATAAAATGGTAGGACGTCCTTTAATTAGATATTATTGTTTTGATACTTTATTAATGTCATAAATAAATAATATTGGTTTAGCTATTTATAAAAGCTGAGAAGGAGTTTATAAATAGCAGCAGAAAGATATGTGTTTGGTTGGGAAAAGAGGTAGATTTTATTGTAATCAAATAAACATACAACACAATGAGAATTAATGGAAAAACAATTTTAGTAACAGGTGCCGGGGGAGGCATCGGAAAAGAATTAGTAATAGAAATTATCAACAGGGGAGGTTCAGTTATAGCAGTGGATATAAATGTTGAAAATCTTGAAGAAACAAAAAGTCTTGTTTCGGATGAAAAAATCAAAACTTTTATTCTGGATATTACAAATAAACAAGATGTAGAACATTTTACCGATAAAATGAAAAGCTATACTATAGATGGGCTTATAAATAATGCAGGTATTATTCAGCCGTTCTTAAGTGTTGAAAATCTTGATTATTCCGTTATTGAACGGGTAATGAATATTAATTTTTATGGAACATTATATCTGGTTAAATTTCTGTTACCGCAACTGAAAAAAAGAGAGGAGGCTTACATTGTTAATATGTCGAGTATGGGTGGTTTTTTACCAGTACCCGGACAGGGAATTTACGGTGCCGCCAAAGCAGGAGTTAAATTAATGACTGAAGCATTGAGAGCAGAGTTGATAAATACAAATATTGGTGTGTCTGTTGTTTTCCCCGGGGCTGTAAATACCAATATAAAAGTTAATTCAGGGATAGAGGATAGCAATAAGCAACAGGATGCAAAAAAATCAAAAATGATTTTGTCACCACAGAAAGCTGCGCAGATAATTATAACCGGAATAGAAAAGAATAAACCCAGAATATTAGTTGGTAAAGATGCAAAAATGATGGATTTTCTTTATCGCTTAAGTCCAGGTTTTGCATCGAAACTAATTGCGAAAAAGATGGCAGATAAAGTTAAATAGCATATTTAATAAATATCAACGAATTACGCTAATTAAACGAATTTATAACTCTCTTTGTCATTTTTGAGCTATTCGAAGAAAGGGGGACAAGAGTTATATACGAAAAAAGATAGAATTTAAAATTATAATAATATGAATCATTTAAATTTAAAAGATAGGGTTGCCGTTATTACCGGTGGAGGGGGAGTATTATGTTCTACCATTGCAAAACCTATGGTTCTCAGACAACAATGCTACTGACTATTGCTGGTTCTAAAGATACTTCATATATCTTTTTAGGGGATATTTGGAAACCGGAAACTCAGCACATTTCTACTTATTTATGGATGCCGCTTGAAGTTGCGGATGGAAAATTATGGTTGCCTGAACCTAAGCCATGGAAGATTGATGTTAAAACAGGTGAGGTTGAATTTGAATAATTGAAGAGTATGGATTTTTTTAAGGATAATATTGTAAAGCCGGTAAGTTGGGTATTGCTGGTAACAGGAATCATGTTTTTGGTAACAGAAACATTAATTGCCCAAAAACAAAATGAAAAACCTGTATATAAGGATGCAAAAGCGCCTGTAGAAGAGCGGGTAGAAGATTTGGTATCAAGAATGACATTGGAGGAGAAGGTACAGCAGTTAAATCAGTTGCTCCTTGGAAAAAACAATAACCCCAACAATTTGGGGCGTCGGGTTGAACGTGTTCCTGCAGAAGTAGGGTCACTTATTTATTATAGTACAGACCCGGTTTTTCGAAACATAGTTCAGCGAAAAGCAATGGAAGAATCCCGATTGGGGATTCCAATTATATTTGGATATGATGTGATTCACGGATTTAAAACCGTTTATCCCATTTCTCTTGCACAGGCTTGTTCATGGAATACGGAATTGGCAAAACAGGCCTGTTCAGTTGCGGCCTCCGAAGCAAGGTTGTCTGGTGTGGATTGGACTTTTTCTCCAATGATAGATGTTTCACGCGATGGAAGGTGGGGGCGTGTTGCCGAAGGCTATGGTGAAGACCCCTATGTAAATTCAGTTTTTGCAGTTGCTTCTGTTGAAGGCTATCAGGGAGATGATATGTCAAGTATGAATAGTGTAGCTGCTTGTTTAAAGCATTATGTAGGGTATGGAGCTTCCGAAGGTGGCCGTGATTATGTATATACCGAAATTTCAAAACAGACACTTTGGGATACTTATTTACCTCCTTTTGAGGCAGGTGTAAAAGCAGGAGCGGCTACTTTAATGAGTTCCTTTAATGATATTAGTGGCATACCGGCATCGGCTAATCATTATACCTTAACAGAAATATTAAAGGAGAAGTGGGGGCACGATGGATTTGTTGTTTCCGACTGGTGGGCCGTAATGCAATTGGAACGTCAAGGTATTGCAGCATCCAGAGCTGAAGCTACACAAAAAGCTTTTGAAGCCGGCATTGAAATGGATATGACAGATAAGTATTATGAAAAATATTTGGAAAAACTAGTTCAAGAGGGAAAGGTGTCAGAAGAAAGGCTTAATGATGCTGTTAAGAGGGTGTTGAGGGTTAAGTTCAGGCTCGGGCTTTTCGACAATCCTTATGTTCCTGAAAAATCAGAAGAGAAACGTTTTTTATTGCCCGAGAACCTGAAAAAAGTTGAGAAGTTAGCTGAAGAGTCCATTGTATTGCTTAAAAACAAGGATAATGTGCTGCCGCTAAAAAAGTCTTTAAGGATTGGGCTTATAGGCCCTATGGTTGGGGGCAAAGAGCATATGCTGGGATCTTGGTGGGCGCATGGCGAAGATAATGATGTAACCGGTATTCTTGAAGCAATGCAAGCAGAGTTTGGTGCTGAAAACATAAGCCCTGCAAAAGGCTGTGATTTTGAGGGTGAAGATGCTTCCGGTTTTGCCGAAGCTGTAGAACTTGCAAATAAAAGCGATGTGTTGGTGCTTTGTTTAGGCGAAAAAAGGACATGGAGTGGAGAGAATGCTTCCAGATCAACCTTGGCATTACCGCAAATACAAGAAGGTTTGGTGGCTGAATTAGCCAAATTAGAAAAGCCGCTTGTTGTTTTATTAACCAATGGTAGGCCTCTGGATTTGTCGAGCATAGAACCATACGCTGATGCTATAGTGGAAATGTGGCAGCCGGGTGTTGTTGGTGGAACACCTGTATCTAAAGTTTTATCCGGTAAGGTAAATCCTTCAGGAAAGCTGGCAATGACTTTTCCTTACTCCACAGGACAGGTGCCAATTTACTACAATATGCGTCCAAGCAGCAGACCCAAACATGGCAAGTATCAGGATATTCCAACTGAACCTCTGTATGAGTTTACATACGGATTGAGTTATACGGAATTTGAATACGGAGAAATAAAAGTAAATACTGAAAAATTTAAGCAAGAAGATAAAGTATCCTTAGAAATTGAGGTTAAAAACATAGGGCAAAGGGATGGACAGGAAACCGTACATTGGTTTATTTCAGATCCGGTTTGTTCCATTTCAAGGCCTGTCAAAGAACTTAAATTTTTCGAAAAGAAATTGATAAAAGCCGGGGAAACAGTTGTTTTTAAGTTTGAACTGGAGCCGTTGAAGGATTTAGGCTTTGTCAATTCAAAAGGTGATAAATTTATCGAGTCAGGGGATTATTACATCATAGTAAAGGATAATAAGATAAAACTAAATCTTGAGTAGTATATACTACGAAAGAGGATGTTTTATTGAAGCCGTAAATTATTAATGTTCCCGTAAAATGCATTAGATGATTTTTTACACTTTGCTAGTACTTTATAGCGGTAGTTGTTAATAATTTTTCATAGTGGTAGAACGAAACAGTTAGGGAGGGAAAATTTATTTTGTATTGATTCGTATTGATTTTTACCCCGCTGTTTCACATAAAACTAAGTGAAGAATAACTTTATAAGTTCTAATAATCTATAAGGACTTAAATGTGATAGTTGGATTTATAGTTGTTTTTCATTAAATACCATAGAGTTTGTTATGTTTCATAATATTAATGTTTTACGAGTGTATCTAATTAATTGAGACTTGCTTTTTGGGTCCTATAATTAAATCAGGACATATAAATTGGATTTGCTTTGTATTATTGTTGAGAAAATAAAAATCTATTGTTTTAAAAATGAAAAAAATCTTATTACTTATTCTTTTGTTAGTTACATGCATAAATACTGCAAAGCTTTATGCTCAAAAAGATTCAACTCATATCGGTTTTATATTGGCTAATCTGTATTCAGAGCGTTGGCATAAGGATATGAATTATTTTAAGGAAAAAGTCAATACACTAGGAGGCAAAGTTACGTTTATCGATTGTTTTGATAATTCAGAAGAGCAATTAAAAGCAGCTCATAAATTAATTGATTTAAATGTCGATTGTATTGTATTTGTGCCAATTAATATAACTGATACAGCTATTGTAAATGCTTCACAAAAAGCTAAAATTCCAATTATATGTTATGATCGATTTGTTAATTCTCAGGATATTGATCTTTATGTAACTTTTGATAGCGAAGGCGTAGGAAGAAAGATGGCCAGAAATGTTGCAGATAGTATATCCGAAGGTAATATATTGTTTGTATCTGGTCCAACATCAGACTTTAATAGTTCACTGATCAGAAAAGGTGTTTATGGCGAATTGAAAAATTACAAGAAAAAGTATAATATAAAAAAAGTCGATGTAAATGATTGGAGCGAAATTAGCGCCTTTATGACCGTTCAGGATTATTTAAGTGAGAATCTTTTTGAACCAGATGCCATTATTTGTTCATCAGATATTTTAGCAAGCGGAATTATATATTTATTGGAAGAGAAAGGATTGTTGGGTAAAGTATTAGTGACCGGTCAGGATGGAAACTTGAATATTTGTCAGCAAATAATCAAAGGGAATGTATTGATGACAGTATATAAATCAAATAAGATTTTAGCTTATGCAGCAGCTTCTGTGGCTATGAAATTAGCAAAGGATGTTGATATGTCAGGTGAGTATTCAGATAATTTTTTTATGAATATTCCTTCTATTAAAATGGAAACTACCGTAATAAATAAAGACAATATTGATGAAATCATGTCGTTGCTGCAGATTTATTCAAAAGAGGAACTTTATGAACTAACTGATTAACCAAATTAAATACACAATACCGAAAAGAAAATGAGATGAACAAAATTATAAAAAAAATAGGAGTACTTACATCTGGAGGTGATGCTCCAGGGATGAATGCCGCAATCAGAGCTGTTGTAAGAAAATGTGTATTTGAGAATATTGAAGTAGGAGGAGTTATAAAAGGATATCAGGGATTAATAAATGATAGTATTATTCCTTTAGATGCATCCTCTGTTAGTGGGATCCTTAAAGAAGGAGGAACTATATTAAAATCCGCAAGAAGTGCTGATTTTAGAACAAAAGAAGGAAGAGGTAAAGCCTATATTAATTTACAAAAACACAATATTGATGCTTTAGTTGTAATAGGAGGTGATGGAACATTTACAGGGGCTAATATTTTTAGTCAGGAATATAATTTTCCAATTGTTGGGATTCCAGGTACTATTGATAATGATTTGTTTGGAACAGATTTGACTATTGGATATGATACCGCATTAAATACAGTAGTTGAGGCTGTAGATAAAATCAGAGATACTGCTACTGCACACAGTAGGTTATTTTTCATTGAGGTAATGGGACGCGATGCCGGTTTTATTGCTTTGAGTGCAGGTGTAGCCTCTGGTGCAGAAGTAGTTCTTTTACCAGAAAAAGAGACAAGTTATCAGGAATTAAAAGGCTTTTTAGAGAAACAGTATTCCTATGCAAAAGAAAGTAGTATTGTTTTAGTTGCAGAAGGTGAAAAGATGGGGAGTACCATAGAAATAGCTGATAGAGTGAATAAGGAACATCCAGAATATGATGCCAGGGTTACTATATTAGGTCATTTACAAAGAGGTGGTTCGCCTACGGTTGTAGATCGTGTTTTGGCAAGTGAGTTAGGAGTTGCAGCAATTGATGCGTTGTTAGACGATCAGAAAAGTATAATGGTTGGAATGGTTAAAGATGAAATAGTACATATTCCTTTTAACAGAGCCATAAAAAATAAAAAAAGTATTAACGAAAGACTCCTTAATTTAATTCAGGTCTTGGGTGGTTGATCCATTAATAAAAAAGAAGAAATATTTAGGCACTAACGATAGTAATTTGGATTTTTCAAAGCAGGAATTAAAGAACGGCCACTATATTTTAAGGTACTTACGGGGAGTATTTTACTGTTTCTTTTTTCCTGCTTTTTTGTATATAACAGCAAGGCAGAACTCATATAATTAGTGAATAAGTAAAGATAAATATCAATATTTAGTGTTAACATAGAATTGTACATGAAATTTTGGTTTACTGGCAGAACATACTTTTAACCCTCAATATGCATTTAACCAACTATTACACATTGAAACTACTTCAAAACAAGTCGTTTCACTCACTTACTTCAATTTACCATAGCGGTGCTATGTATCATTTCAGTAAGTGTTTGTTTTATTCATTTTTATTGCTCATTATGATGTTTAAATACATAATCCAGGTTTAATTTAATTATATTTTTGATTTAGTACAAATTTGAAATTATGAATAATATTTAATCATATGAAGAAAAAGAAATTAATAGCATTGGTGGCACATGACAACCGAAAACAAGACCTGATTGACTGGGTTGAATATAACTGGAAAGAGTTAATTATGCATGATTTGGTATGTACCGGAACTACAGGTTCTTTGGTAACAAATGCACTGGAAAAAAAATGTGAAGAAAATAATATGGTTGTACCATCAATTACACGACTTAAATCAGGACCATTAGGAGGTGATCAACAGTTAGGCGCGTTAATTTCTGAACAGAAAGTCGGGATGCTTATTTTCTTTTGGGATCCGATGCAACCACAGCCCCATGATGTTGATGTAAAAGCACTATTGAGAATATGTGCTTTGTATAATGTAGTTACAGCTACAAACAGGGCAACTGCTGATTTTATCGTGTCAAGTACTTTATTTCATCAAGATTATAAACCAATAATTAAGGATTATAGCTCTTATGTAAACAGAAAAATATAGATGTGTATATTATCTCCATTGTAATGACATAATCTAAATTGGTGCTTTGTTAAAGGTGTGTATATCAGTATTTAATATGTGTTAAAAAGAAAGTTGGGACGTCTAATTAAATCTAATTTGTAAATAAAGACGCTAAAAATATATGCAGTTATTAATATTGAAAAAAATAAATTATAAATAATTATTATGAAACTTAAAAGACTTTTAAACTTAAGCTTATTATTATTTGCTTTTTTATTTATTAAATGTTCTAATCATTCTTCAAACAATTCTATTGATTCAAAATACGTTGGTATTTGGCAGATGAAAATTAAAAAATTACCTAAAGTTGGAGATGTTAATTTCACAATGAATATCAGTGAAAAAGATTCTGTATTTTCTGGATTCTTTGTTGAAGAAGATGGTGATACTGTTGATTTTTCAAATATCCAAATTGAAGATGGTTATTTAAATACCAAATATAATTGGAGTGGTCATGATGTTGGTTTTAAAGTAAAGGTGAACGAAACTGATAGAAATATTGTTGAAGGAACTTTTATGAGGTTTTTTGATGTAGAGGGAAAACGGGAATCCTAATCACTTCGCTTCTTTCGTAATAATAAGAATCTATGACATATTTAAATATATAATTGAGATCTAGATTGTATTAGTTTGTGTATGATTATCAGAGGTGTTTAACCTTTGATAATCATTTTATCCGTTCAAAAAATTTGTAAGTATGATTTGTAGGGAAGATTGTGATATAATTTGTTCATATATAGAAATGCTTGCTTGTAGTAAGCATAGTAAAATAGTGTATTATAGTGTTTTCACTATGACAGGTAATTGTATTATGAATAGTTTTGTGGATAAATTACCCCAGTGTTTTAATGAATCTGGAATATTCCTTATTGTTTTGAATTATGATAATGGATGTGTCGATAGTTTTAAATTAGTTAAAGAAAAAGAGAGTTTTTATACGCAAAGGATTGCAGATGTAGGTTAATAACCTTTCAAAATGTTTGTCCATTAAAGAAAATTATAAAATTAAGTATTTAGTATATATGTCTTGAGGGTATCGATTCATATTGATTAATTGACCATCTCCCTAAAATATACTCATAAAATGCGAGAAGGTCTTACTTCAGTGGGGATGCAGTTGATTCAAAGTTGAGGAAAGCTGGTTCTAAAGCATTATTTTTATAGTGCAAACAAATAAACATAACCCCCAAAAACCTGCTCATGTCAAAAGTATTAACAAAACATATACAGAACAAGATTAGCCGCTACTTTTCAAAACTGTCAATACATTTATCTAAGCCTGAAACTAGTTGTGTACGAGAAATGTCAACTGGCATATTGAAAAACGGAAGCGTTTTGGTTAACCAAATAGCAAGCGGTATTATATGATAATATTGCTTTAAGCCGGACAACCAAATGGTTTAGGACACATTACAATAAGGAAGGCTTCTTTGCAAAGTTGTTCAAAGTGCACTTGGAAAGTGTAAAAGGCAAGATCAACCACAATGATTACATCTTGGTAGATGGTTCCGACATCCAGAAAAAGTATGCTAAAATGATGGAGGGGATAGACTGGGTCAAAGATGGCGACAATGGAGGTCTAGGCCTAGGTTATTGGCTAATGAACATTGTCCATTTTAACAAAGATGGGGAATTGACACCACTTTACAATAAACTGTACAGTTTTGATCATGGGGCAAAAAGCTAGAACCTTGAAATAATCGAAGCTATAAAGATGATAAAAGAGAACTTACAAAAGGAAGTGAAGTATGTTTTTGACAGGGGAATGGACCGGGATATCCTCAAAGATTTCATCATCGTGCAGTGCGGCAAGTTTATCCTTAGGCTAAAGAAAAATAGTAAACTTATCCATAATGGAGAAGAATTAAGGGCTGACCAGATCGCAGAAGGTGTATCGCTTACCAAAGAGATGACAGCTGTGAAAATCAAGAAAAATAAAAAGCGGTCAAGGTATTTAAATATGGAGCCATTAAAGTACAATACAAAATTGGGCGGGACATATTTGATCTTTGGTTAGAGGTCACTAAAAATGAAAGGGGTGGATATTGCTACTTGTTGACAGATTTTTCATCGGATGCAGTAGACGAAATAATGAGGGCACTGAAAAAATGTGCATCCTCGAAGATTACATTCGTCATTAGGCTATGTAACTCCTGTTGAATATGAATTAAATTATTATCAAGTTTTAAATGCAGCTTAATGTCTTAAAAAAATCGTCCGTTTTTTATTTGCAATTCCAATAGTGGCTTTTTAATGAAAATTTTCTGGCAAAATGATTGGAGATAAATGAAGGTTTTAATAGCTCCTCCTTTATTTTCACCTATAAAACATTCCTTATGCCCGTGAAATTATCTCTAAATTCAGTAGGGGTACAACTTTGTACTTTCTTAAATGATCTATTAAAGTTTGATAAATTGTTAAATCCACATTCAAAACATACTTCTGAAATGGATTTATTAGTCTCAATTAATAGTCGTGTAGCATTGCCAAGTCTTATTTCGTTTACGAATTCGACAAAGGATTTTCCTGTGCTTTGCTTAATTAATCGACTGAATGCTGTAATAGATAGATTAACTAGCTTGGCAGCGTCTGTTACTTTTATTTTAGTATTGCAATTGTCTTTTATGTAATTATAAATGATTTCAATTTTTTCACTATTGTGAAAGTCAGATTGACGTTGGAATGATACATTTGTTAGTGATTGCTGATCACGTGAAGTTGATAGATCATAAAGGATTGAAAGAAATAGCAGAAAGCTATCGAATCCTCTTTTTTTACTTAGTTCAATTATTTTTCCTTCAACAGATTTAATGGTTTCCTGAGAAAATAGTATCCCTCGGTGTGAATTATCTAAAAGTTCTTTAATAGGATTTAAAATATTTTTATCCAGCAATGAATCTTCAAATAGTTCTCTTGGAAATTGGATTGTGATCTCATGAAGAGTTTGATTTGTGTCATATTTGTAATTTTCCCAACTATGGTGTAGGTTGGGTCCTGTCATGACAAGTTCTTTCTCCTGTATTTCCCCAATGTGATCCCCAACTATTCGCTTTGCGCCCTTTGCATTAGAAATGTAATTTATCTCATACTCAGGATGAAAATGTATAGGGAACGAAAATCCTTGTCTTTCTCTGTCAAAGATTAAAAAACAGTCGTTTTCTTTTAAAGGAGTTATCTCTCTATGTATTTTACTACTCATGATATAATGTAAAAGTATGATTTAAGTGATATAAAAGTATCAATAAAAAATAGAATAAGTATAAAAAAACATTAAAAAAATGCCTTTGGATTTAGCTTTGGATTTGCTTTGAATAACTTAAGGGTCTGTATAAAAGGGTTTAACGGTCTATTTTAGTTTATGTTTGTTAATGTTGTGTGTTATTATGAAGTGTATAATAGTATTAGTAATGTGTTTAAAAATACTTGATGAAGTATAGGTTCGTATCTAAATTTGTATTGATGATTTATTTCCGGAAATCAGATTGAGTCAATGTATAATTAAATCTTACAAAACAGATGTTTATGAAAAGTAGTCTGCGAATATTTATGATGCTGTTTATGCTTTCGGCATTTTGGGTGGTAAATGCCCAACAGCGATCAATTAGCGGAAAGGTAGTGGATTCTACAGGTGAATCTTTACCAGGAGTATCTATTGTTGTAAAAGGAACGACTAATGGAACTATTACAGATATTGATGGTAATTATCAATTATCAATAGGAGAAGAAGCACAAACTTTAGTTTATTCATTTATTGGATATGATACTCAGGAAGTGAATGTTGGAAGTAATTTGTTGATTAATGTCACAATGGTTTCAAGTGTTCAGGATATTGATGAAGTAGTAGTTGTTGGTTACGGTACCATAAGGAAAAGTGATTTGACTGGTGCTGTTTCTAAAGTAGGAGGTGACGATTTGCAACAGGTTGCTACTACTGATGTAGTGCAAACGTTACAAGGAAAAGTTGCAGGTGTTGATGTTGTGGCTAATTCAGGGGAACCTGGATCTGGAGTGAAAATTCGAATAAGAGGAGTTGGTTCTTGGGGTGATAGTAATCCTATATATGTTGTTGATGGATTTCCTACTAGTGATATAAGTAACTTGGATCCTTCAAATATAGAAAGTATAGAAATATTAAAAGATGCTTCTGCTACTGCAATATATGGTTCCAGAGGAGCTAATGGAGTTGTGTTAGTAACTACAAAACAAGGTAAAAAAGGTAAGGCAGTTGTTGAGGCCAATGCCTTTGCAGGTGTACAATATGTTAATAATACAATAGATCTTACTAATGCTGCAGAATATGCAACATTACGACTAGAGGCATATGAAAATGATGGTAAGTTAGGTTTAATTTCTGAGTCAGACAGAACTAAGCTTAATTATGTAATAGATAATAAATTAAAGGGTACAGATTGGCAAGATGAATTACTTCAGGTCGCACCAATTCAAAATTATAATCTTTCAATTCGCGGAGGTAGTGAAAATGTAAGTTATAATGTTGGAGCCACTTTGTTTATGCAGGAAGGTATTGTTGATAATAGTGGAATGGATAAACTATTTTTATGGGCGAATAATGAGTATCAAATAAGTGAGAAAATTAAAATTGGAGCTAAAATTGCCTATTCAACTTACAAAAAGAATATTCATAATGATAATGCTTGGACTGGGGCATTACCGGTTTCTTTACAGATAGATCCGTTAACAGCTGCATGGGATGATTACAAAAATGATTATGGTAGTCGTGTTATTGGAGGTACAGTTCTTGGTAATCCTGCAAGATTTATAGATGAAGCAAAATATCAAACTAAGGGAGATCATAAAATTGTAGGTAATTTCAATATGAAGGTTGATGATTTATTTCTTGAGGGACTGAGTTTTACAACTATGTTTGGAGCTGATTTGAAATTTAATAGCGAAAAGCAGTATTATCCGGCATATTATGCAGATGTAGATCAAAAAAGAGATGAGAGTGAACTTTATGAGAAAAGGGAACAAATGATAAATTATACCTGGAATGGATACTTTAATTATAGTAAGATTTCGGGTGATCATAGTGTAAATGCAATGGCAGGAGCAGAGGCTCAGATATTTACTTCGAATGATATTTCAGCGCGTGGTTATGGTGTGTCATCAAATGAAGATTTAATGTATTTAGGTCTCGCTACTAATGTGGATATGATGGAAATTGGTGGAGGCGCATCTAAAAATACCTTATTATCCTATTTTGCAAGGGCAAACTACTCATATAAGAGTCGCTACTTATTTACAGCAACAGTTCGTACAGATGGATCTTCTAAATTCTTAGGAGATAATAAATGGGGTGTTTTCCCTTCATTTTCTGCAGGATGGAATGTAAAAGAAGAATCATTTATGCAAAACGTATCCTTCCTTGATAGATTTAAAGTTCGTGCAGGATGGGGACAGGTTGGTAATGAGCAATCAGCCGGTAACTTTAACTACGTAACAACTATGGTAAACGGATATACTTATGTATTTGGAGGAACTATAGTTGATGGAGCTGTAGCAAAACGTTTAGCTAATCCAGATCTTAAGTGGGAAACATCTGACCAAACTAACTTTGGTATTGACTTGAGTTTCTTAGATCAGAAATTAGATGTGTCATTGGATTATTTTAATAGAAAAACAAAAGACATGTTAATGGATGCTCCAATTCCTTATTATGTAGGTGCTCAGCGACCATATATTAATGCTGCATCAATGGAGAATATTGGTTATGATATTGCATTAACATGGAGAGAACAGTTTGAATCAGGTTTCCAATATTCAGTAGGATTAAATGTGAGTACTGTTAAAAACGAAATCACAAAAATGGCTGCAGGAGGAGAACTTAGGGATGATGGAGTTTCTGGATTTACTTCAACAACAAGAACTGTTGAAGGTGATGAGTTGGCATATTTCTATGGAATGAAAACTGATGGAATTATCAATACACAACAGGAGCTGGATGAATATTTAGCTATGTTACCTGGTGAAAAAGCACAATTAGGAGATGTTAAATTTGTTGATTCTCATCAAGATGGAGTAATTGATGATAGTGACCTTGTGAAATTAGGAAGTGCCTTTCCTGATTTTACTGCTGGATTAAATATTACAATGGGTTATAAAGGTTTGGATTTTAAAGCATTCTTTTATGCATCAGTGGGTAATGAAATAGTAAATGGACCAGCATTCTGGTATCAAACAGGCGGTGTTTTATCTAATTATTCAACAGATCGATTAAATCGATGGACAGCAGAAACACCTGAAAATAACGAACCAAGAATGACTGCTAGTGATCCAAACAATAATGATCGTTTTTCAGATCGATATGTTGAAGATGGAACTTACTTAAGATTAAGAAATCTTCAATTGGGTTATACGCTGCCTAAAACTTTGGTTAGCAAAATAGGCCTTTCACGCCTAAGAATTTATTGCTCGGCAGATAACTTATTTACTCTTACAGATTATTCAGGATGGAATCCTGAAATTGGAAACTTCCAAGGAGATGCTCTTCGTGCAGGTGTAGATGGTGCTACGTACCCAATACCAACCGTTTTAACAGGAGGTATTAATATCACTTTTTAATTTTAAAGTAATTGAATGATGAAAAAATTATATACAATATGGTTGTTGGGGCTAACTGTGATGATTAGTAGTTGCTCTGATTTTTTAGAAGTTGACCCTATTGCTGCAGAAACTGAAAGTAATTTCTTTGATACTCCGGAGAATGCAGTATATGCAGTAAATGCGTGTTACGATTTAATTGGAATGACAGAGGGACCTGGACCTGATGATCAATGGTTAACACATAATTATGAGTGGTTTTTTGGAGATTTACTTAGTGATGATTCAGAAAAGGGAAGTACTGAAGCTGATTTTACCGAAATTCAGGATATCGTAGAATGGAGAACTACTACAGATAATCCTATTATTGTATCATTATGGATAAAGTGTTACGATGGTATTTACAGAGCAAATAATGTTTTATTTCAATTAGAGAATAGCGAATTAGATGAAGATTTGCTTAACAGACTAAAGGGCGAAGCTTCATTTATTAGGGGGTATTTTTACTTTTATTTAGTTAAAGTATTCGGAGGAGTACCTGTTTTTACTACTCCTGTTACACCTGATCAGTTTGGTAAAATAGAAAGGGCAACTTATCATGAAGCTTTTGAACAAGTTATTTCTGATTTTAAAGCAGCTGTTGAGTTATTACCTGAAAGAAGTGCATATGATGCTACTGATTTAGGACGAGCAACAAAAGGTGCTGCACGTACATTCTTGGCTCGTGCATTGATGTATCAAATCGGTATGGACGCACAGAGTACTGCAACATGGCAAGATGTCTATGACCAGACAAATGCAGTAATAGCAAGTAACGAGTATTCGTTAGTTAGTAATTATGCAACCATTTTTGAAATGGAAGGAGAAAATAATTCAGAATCTATTTTCGAATTACAAATGGAAGTAGGGTCTACAGGTACAGCTCCTGGTAAAACAGGAACAAACAGTAATCAATTCCAAGGAAATCGAATGGATTGGGGTTGGGGATTTAATAATCCAACTATTAATTTATTTGAAGCTTTTGAAGAAGGTGACCCTCGTTTAAGTTGTAGTTTGTATGGTGAAAGTATTAATGGAGGAGTTGTTCATGGTGTTGCTCAGGAATTTGATTTAAGTCAGCAAATGACGCCTTATTTAAACAGAAAAGCTGCTTTAGAGCCTGGATATCGACCTTCTAATAGTACAAGTAGTCCTGCTAATATTCGCAAAGCACGTTATTCAGAAGTCTTATTAATGCAAGCAGAAGCATCATATCATTTAAATGATGTAGCTACAGCCAGATTAATGCTTAATGAAGTTAGAGAAAGAGCCAGGATCAGTACTTATCCCAAAGGAGCTGTTGAAGGTGAATTAACTTATATGCCAACAGGTTTTAGTGGTAATCTTCCTGATATTACATCGGCAGGACAGGAGTTACTTCAGGATATTTATCACGAAAGAAGAGTTGAATTAGCAGTGGAGGGATTTCGTTTTTGGGATTTAGTTAGAACTGGTCAATACCTGGATGTTTTAGATCTTAAAAAAGAAACATTTACTGTATCTGATGGATCAGCACTTAGATATGAATCTGTTGATTTAAGAGGGAATTGTTTAGCTAAATGTATTGATGGTCCAAATGGGAATAAAGTTCCATTATTACCAATTCCACTATCAGAAGTTCAGGATTGGGGATTGCAACAAAATAATGGATACTAATTAAATCTATATTATTATGAAGAAAATAAATCAATTTATATATCTATTTGTAATTACAACCATGGTGTTATTGGCTTCTGGTTGTGAGGACAAGCAATGGGGCGAAGATTATGATATTGAATGGCCGGTGTCAACAATATCTTCTATCAGCTCAGATGACGTAATGGTTGATGACATTGTAACTATTTCAGGAGAAAATCTTGATAAAGTTTATAAGGTCTATCTTTCAGGAAAAGAATGTACTGTTGTTGAAGGATCTGCTTCTACCAGTCAAATTCAGTTTGTGGTTGGACGAAGAGCAACAACCGGTTTTCTTTCATTAACAAATTTATATGACAGAGAATACACTTACGAGGGAGCAACTGTAAAAGTAAGTTATCCTGAGATTGTAGTGACAGGCTGGCCAAATAAAATAGTTGCAGGAGAGGCCTTTACTATAGAAGGTGATAATGTTGACTTAATTACATCTGTTACTATTAACGAACAGGTTGTAGCTATATCAAATCCTTCCGAAATAGGAAAGATTTCGGTTCCAACAGCAGGGTTAGTTCTTGTTCCTGGTGAAACAGCAACAATTGTAATTGCTGGTTTAGGTGAGATTGCAGAATATGAAAAAACAGAGATTCCAATAGAAGAACCAACGGATGTATTTGAACCAGCACAGCCAATTATTCTGTGGAATTTTGAATCAGGAGCGCCTGTAATGGAAGATGTTGAGAATTCACCTCAGCAAGCCGGTCTTAACCTGGGAGGTCTTACAAAAGCTCGTGGAAATAACTATTATTCAGTAATAAATAATGGTGAAACTTCAGGATGGAAAACTTATTTCTACATCAGATATGGTCAGTCTTTTGATTTATCTGAATTTCATGAGCCAAACCTTACATTCCTTGTGAACACAAACGGAAAACGAGGATATATTAATCCGTTTATGACACAAGATGGTAGCGAAAAGGATAATCACTTAACGAATGCCAATGCCAATGAAGATTTAAAATATGGTGATGATTATGCCGTTCAGACAGATGGTTGGGAATGGAGATCTTATCCAATTGAAAAACTATTTGCAGATTTTAATCCTACTGGTGTATTTGATGATGTTGCTATGCGTTTTATTACAGGAAATGTGGCTAATGGCGATCCTGAGGATTTTGAGATACATGTGGATCAAATTATGATTACAGATGGTCCGGTTAACCCTGTAGCTAAAGTCTTTGATTTTGAAGATGCAGAACCAACATACGAGGAAAATGTAGCCGGAGCTACTTACGGATTAAATGTTGCTGGTATTGATTTAGGAGCTGGAGATAGTTATTATACAGTTAAAATTGACAATGTACCTGGATCATGGCAATGGATGGGTGCTATTGGAAACTATAATGCTATTGATTTAAGTTCAGTTGTTGATCCTCATATAAGTTTCCTTGTAAATACAAATGGAAATAAAGGTATGATTCAAGTTGAAACATATCAAAATGATACAAAATGGGGTGGTAGTATTGAATCGGTTAACTATTATGTTGAAACTACAGGTTGGGAACCTATTTCGCTTAGACTTTCTGATATTTTAGGTAATTGGGGAGGTGATGCTTCTGAATTTGACCCATCAGTTGCTTTGGATTATGTGAAATTAGGATTTACAACAGGTAACATTGAGAGTGGTACTTACGAAATAAATATCGATGATGTTTATATCACGGATGGACCAATGTGGTAGTAGCTTGTAATCTATTCCAGGCAGGGTACTCATCCCTGCCTGGTTATTACTCCTATAACAGTCATTACTGTTTTTGAACAATTTAAAATCATTTATCTATGAAGGCTTTATCCCATTCCATATTGTTGTTCCTGACTTTGCTCTTTGCATGTAAAGATGATGAGATTAAGAGTGATCTGGCGGAACTTGAGTCTTTTTCCATAAAAGAATTACCAGAACTAAATTTTGAGATATTTGATGATAATAGAGTTGAAGCAACTGCTTCGGATGGTACCAGCTTAAATAGTTTAACTGCCATATTTGAGATTTCAGAGGGAGCTTCAATCTTCGTTGGAGCACAATATCAAGGATCAGGATCAACAAAACAGGATTTTAGTAATACAGTTACCTATCGAGTTGAGGCTGAGGATGGAACAGAAGAAGAGTACCCTGTGACCATCTTTACAGACCTAAAAATAAGAAGTTTTTCTATAGTAGAGTTACCTGATATCACATTTAATATAATGGATGAAAGTATATCTGCAACTGTTCCTTTCGGAACTAATTTGAATAATCTTACAGCAAAATATTCAATTGCAGAAGGAGCTACTCTTTATGTAAATAATATTGAACAAGTATCAGAAGAAACAACTAATAATTTCACACAATCTTTAACTTATGTTTTAAAATCGGAAGGTAATCCGAAAAAACAATATTCTGTAATAATTACTATTGCTGAAAATATGGCACCTATAGCTAATGCAGGAGATGATAAAAAATATTATATCCCTAGTGGAAGTGCAAATGTAAATGTTGTTTTAGATGCATCTTTATCGCAAGATACAGAAGGTAATATCGTGAGTTATTTGTGGGAGGAAAATAATACAGAACTCGCCATTGGAATATCTGCAGATGTTGAATTAGAAGAAGGTATCCATAATATTTCATTAGTAGTTACAGATAGTGAGGGATTAACAAGTACAGATGAGGTTGTGATTACAATAGTTCAATCTGGTAATTATATTGCAGTTGATGATAATGTTAATGCAGCAACCCAAAATTTGTTATCCAATTTAGGTCAAATAGCTAATGGTGAACAATTTATTTTTGGACAGGAGTTTCCATTGTCATTTAAATTAAGTGGATTAAGTTATGATTTAACTACATCAGATTGTAAAGATGTTGCTGGCGATCATCCCGGGGTATATGGTATTGATCCTCATTATATGCTGTATAAGTCTGATACAGAAAAACAATTACATATTAATGAAGCCAAGGAAGCTTATCAAAATGGAGCTGTTGTAACTTTTGATTTTCATCAACAAAGTCGAACAGACCATAAGATTTATATGAGCGAAATCACATCCACTACAGATAAAAGCCTTATGTATGATATAGTAAATGATAATAATGGAGCTCGTAGTTGGTTTTATAGTGAACTGGATGAAATTATTGATATTATAAACAATGATCTTGGATTTCCTATTGTTTGGAGACTATACCATGAAATGGGTGGTGGTTGGTTTTGGTGGGGAAGTGAAGCTACATATCATAGCACCAATCTATATATAAGTTTTTATCAATTGGCTGTGAACTATATCAAAGAAAGAACAGATTTAGTGTTGTTTGCATGGTCGCCAAATTATCCTTTAGATGAAAGTTACTACCCGGGAGATGATTATGTTGACATAATAGGTGTGGATATTTATGAACCAACTATATCAACTTTAAAAAGTTCGCTTATAAATCTTTCAGACTTTGCTTTAAATCATAATAAAATTGCTGTTTTAGCAGAGACCGGATATAGAAACGATTATATCAATACAAAAGAGGGATTCTGGAATGATATAGTTTTAGATGCCATAAAGCAAGGAGGCGAAGATATACGAATTGCATGGGCTTTAGCGTGGTTTAATGCCCCTTGGGCAAGCGAGCAAAGTGATCTGTTTATACCAAATAGTGATAGTCCACAAAATGCAAAATATAAATTCATTGAGTTTAAAAATGATCCGATAACACTATTTCAGGAAGATGTGGAGGATTTGAAAGTTTACGAATAATAATGATTAGTATTAAATAATTGTCAGAAATGAAAATTGAAAAAATATTATACGTTTTAATAGTTTCCATAATATCTTTTATATCGTGTAAAACAACAGTAAAGAAGGATGTGGTTAATGATAAAAACCCAATAGTTAAGACATTAGAGGCAATACGAAGGAAAGGTATTTTATTTGGACACCAAGATGATTTAGCTTATGGAATAAATTGGAGTTATATCGAAGGTGAATCTGATGTAAAACGAGTAACAGGTGATTACCCTGCTGTTTTTGGATGGGAACTTGGAGGGATAGAAATGGACTCTGCTTGTAATCTGGACAGTGTACCATTTGAAGTAATACGTAGGTTATCTGTTTGGGCCAATAAACAAGGAGGCATAAATACCTTTAGCTGGCATCCGTATTCGCCACTAGATAGTGTGACTGCCTGGAGCGGAGATTCCATCGTTGTAAAACACATTATTCAAGGAGGTGGTTTTCAAGATGCGTTTAAAGGACAATTGGATAAGCTTGCTTTATTTTTACAAACATTAAAAGATGAGAATGGAAATGCGATTCCATTTATTTTTCGACCATGGCATGAAATGGATGGAGGTTGGTTTTGGTGGGGAAGTAAAGCTTGTACCTCTGAAGAGTTTAAGGCTTTGTTTAGATTAACTATTGAATATTTAAGAGATATAAAAGGTTTAACAAATATGGTAGTGGCCTATTCTCCGGACAGAAATTTCTCGTCGAAAGAAGAATATTTAACATGGTATCCCGGAGATGATATCATTGATATTTTAGGAGTTGATGATTACTGGGACTTTAAGCAACCGGAAGGTGAAAAAGATGTGATTAAGAAATTGCAAATTGTTATCAATACTGCGAAAGAAAAAGGAAAGCTTGCAGCCCTTACAGAAACCGGATTTGAAAATGTAACGGATTCATTGTGGTTTACCCAAAAGTTAGGTGTGGTATTAAGTGATTCTTTAATCAATAAAGAATTAAGCTATGCTATGGTTTGGCGAAATGATCCTAAAGTGCATTATTTTTTCCCTTATGTTGGTCATCCAGCAGAAAATGATGCTAAGTTATTTGCACAAAGAAATGATGTGTTGCTATTGCAAGACTTGAATAATTTAATGAAATAAAACATATCTATTAATAAGATTAACTATGGAAAGAATGGAGTATGATAAGAGAGTGAAGTTGGTTAAAGAGAAGCATGAAGAATTACTTTCTAAAAAGAATATAGAGCAATTTAGTACAAACGGTGTTTATAACCGTTATCAAAATCCTATTGTAACAAGAGATCATATTCCTTTGCATTGGCGTTATGATTTAAACTCTGATACAAATCCATATTTTATGGAACGTATAGGTTTTAATGCCACACTAAATGCAGGTGCCATCAAATTAAACGGAAAGTATTTAATTGTTGTGCGGGTTGAAGGAAATGATCGTAAATCTTTTTTTGCTGTAGCAGAAAGTCCAAATGGTATCGATAATTTTAAATTTTGGGACAGACCTATTGCAATGCCACAGAATGAAGAGTGGGATACCAATGTATATGATATGCGTTTAACGCAACACGATGATGGTTATATTTATGGTGTGTTTTGTAGTGAACGTAAGGATCCTAATGCGTCTGATGGAGATACATCAAGTGCTGTAGCATCAGCAGGAATTGCTCGTACAAAAGATTTAATTACATGGGAGCGCCTACCTGATTTAGTATCAACAAGCGGGCAGCAACGTAATGTGGTTTTATTTCCTCATTTAATTGAAGGTAAATACGCTTTTTACACTCGACCTCAAGATGGATTTATAGACACCGGAAAAGGGGGTGGTATAGGGTTTGGTTTATCTGATACTATTGAAAATCCTGAGGTTAAAGAAGAAGTGATTGTGGATGCTAAAACCTATCATACGATATATGAAGTAAAGAATGGATTAGGACCTGCTCCAATAAAAACAGAAAAAGGATGGTTACAATTGGCTCATGGAGTTCGTAATACTGCCGCAGGTTTAAGATATACTTTGTACATGTTTATGACTGATTTGGCGAAACCGTGGATTGTAACACATAAGCCACATGGTCATTTTATAGCTCCATTAGGAGATGAACGTGTTGGAGATGTATCAAATGTGGCATTTGCAAATGGATGGATTACTGATGAAGATGGAAAAGTATATATTTATTATGCATCTTCAGATACAAGAATGCATGTAGCAACATCAACAATAGATCAACTTGTCGATTATTGTATCAATTCTCCACAGGATAAATTATATTCCCATTTATCAGTTGAAACTATCAATTCTTTAATCAGTGATAATGCTGATTTTATGAATGTGATAAAGTAAGAAAAGCATCAGGTGACCGTGGCAATCCTATTTTGCCCGGTTCCTGATATTAAAAGAATTAAATATAGAATTGATAAGTTCTTTTACGTCGACAACAAATTAGAGTATATGAAACAACAACAATTAAATACAGCGCAAAAACTTTCTACTGAGATTCTTTATTTACAAAAGGAGTTCAAAAAGGAGTTAAATGAAATTTTGAACTTTTGGGAGGATAAAACACAGGACCATATGTATGGTGGTTTTATAGGAAGAATGGATTTTTATGGTGAAGTCGACAGTCTTGCAGATAAAGGAATCATATTAAATGCACGTATTTTATGGACTTTTTCAGCTGCCTACAGAATCTTGAATGAAGAAAAGTATAAAAATCTTGCCGACAGAGCTTATCATTATTTAATTACAAAATTTTGGGATAAAAGAGAAGGTGGTTTTGTGTGGTCATTAAGCTATGATGGTAAAGTCAAAAATGACAGAAAACAAACTTATGCACAGGCGTTTGGAATATATGCACTTGCTGAATATTATCGCTCAATAAAAAATGAGGATGCCATTGAATATGCCAGACAAATTTATTTTATTATTGAAAATAAACTATGGGATTATGAATTTGGTGGATATTTAGAAGCTTTGACGAGAGATTGGAGCATTATGGAGGATATGCGTTTAAGTGAAAAGGATGCCAATCTACCCAAATCAATGAATACACATTTGCATATTCTGGAGAGTTATACTTGTTTGTATCGAGTTTGGCCTGATCAGCAGTTAAAATCCAGCATTATATCTTTATTAGATATCTTTCATGATAAAATTATGGATGCTAATTCAGAACATTTCAATTTGTTTTTTGATTACGAATGGAATGTAAAATCAGATATTGTTTCTTATGGACATGATATTGAAGGTGCATGGTTAATGCATGAAGCAGCGGATGTAATAGGGGATACAATTTATATTGACAAAATTCAAAAAGTAGCAGTTCAATTAGTTGATGCAACCATATCACAAGGACTTGATAAGGACGGTAGTGTTTTTAATGAAAAGGAAGGACCGTATTTGGATGTAGACAAGCATTGGTGGCCACAAGCAGAAGCAATGGTAGGATTATTTGATGCCTGGGAGATTACTGGCGAAACAACATACTTAAATAAAATCGAGCCTATATGGGCTTTTATTAAAGACAAGTTGATTGATAAAAAGCAAGGAGAGTGGTTTTGGAGTGTAGATGCTGACGGTATTCCATATACAACCGATGATAAAGTCGGACCATGGAAATGTCCATATCACAATAGCCGTGCAATGATGGAATTGTATGAAAGAATAAATAAGTATAAGAGTTAGATTGAAATGTGTTGAAACTATTTTTTCATAAAAGAAATATTATGACAGAAAGATTAAAATTAAGCGAAAAGATTGGGTATGGATTTGGGGATTTTGCATCATCCATGTTTTGGAAGTTGTTTGCAATGTATCTGACCTTTTTTTATACAGATGTGGTTGAACTAACACCCGAATCAGTAGCTTTAATGTTTATTTTAGTAAGATTATGGGATGGTTTGAACGACCCAATAATGGGCATAATTGCAGATAGAACATCTACCTCTCAAGGTAAATTCAGACCATTTTTGTTATGGGTGGCCATACCATTTGGTGTAATAGGAGTATTAACTTTCACCGTTTTTGATTTAGGACCTTCCGGAAAACTTATATATGCCTATATAACATATACCTTAATGATGATGGTATATACAGCGATTAATGTACCATATGGTTCATTAATGGCAGTAATGACTAATAGTTCAAAAGAAAGAACTACACTTGCTTCGTATCGATTTATTGGTGCTTATTCTGGAGGAATTGCAATGACAATCTCTGCTCCATATATTCTTGATTTTTTTAAGAATAGTGATCATTCTTTATCGAGTTGTTATCAATATACGATAACAATATATGCTGTTGTAGCAGTTTTGTTTTTTATAGGTACTTATTTATTGACAAAAGAAAGAGTAAAACCATTAGAAGAAAAAAATTCAATTAAAGATGATTTAAAAGATCTAGTCAGGAATGGACAATGGTTTATTATGCTTGGTGCAGGTATATTAATGTTGGTTTTTAATACTTTTAGAGATGCCAGTATTATGTATTATTTTAAGTATTTTGTTCAAGATCAGACAGTAGTAGTTTTTGGAGATGTGAAATGGGATAAGCTTGCTGGGGCTTATATGTCAGTTTGGTTAGGGACAAATATGATTGGTGTTTTATTAGCTAAGCCAATAGCTAATGTATTAGGTAAAAAAAGAACTTTTATAATTGCAATGGTATGTTCTGCCATATTTAGTATTCTATTGTTTTGGTTACAACCTAATCAGGTTTACTTTATTTTTGGATTAAATGTTTTTATAGGAATTAGTGCTGGTATTGTATTGCCGTTAGTTTGGTCGATGTATGCTGATATTGCTGATTATTCAGAATGGAAAACGGGACGCAGAGCAACCGGATTAATATTTTCTTCTTCATCTATGTCTCAAAAGTTAGGTTTAACTATAGGAGGAGCGATACCACTTTATATTTTAGCATTATATGGTTTTAAAGCTAATGCCGAACAAACTGCTGAATCATTAGTAGGTATTAAGTTAATGATAAGTATCTATCCAGGAATTGCAGCAGGATTGTCTGCCACATTATTGTTGATATATAAACTTACAGATAAATACATGAGTGAAATATCTCACGAACTTGTTTCGAAAAGAAGTAAGTAACAGGATACTTTAGACTAAAAGATAATTGAAATTAAATCGAATAATATGAAGAAAATTCTATTTGTTGCAATAGCTTTTATAAGCTGTTTTCAGGTTAATGGACAAAAGTATGAAGGTCTGGCTAAAACGCCACCAATGGGATGGAATAGTTGGAATACTTTTGGTACGCGGATTAATGAGGATATGATAAAAGAAATGGCAGATGCCATGGTAGAAACCGGTTTACTTGATGCCGGATACGAATATCTGGTTTTAGATGACGGTTGGATGGCGATGCAGAGAGATGAAAATGGAAAATTATATGGTGATCCAGAGAGATTTCCAAATGGAATGAAAGACTTAGGAGACTATATACATTCAAAAGGATTGAAATTTGGGATTTATAATTGTGCAGGAAATAAAACTTGTGGAGGTTATCCTGGGACTAGAGGTTATGAGTTTATCGATGCAAAAACATATGCAGAGTGGGGAGTTGATTTCTTAAAGTATGATTGGTGTAATACAGAAAAACTAAATGCAGAAGGTGCTTATATGACTATGCGTGACGCTTTATTTACAACAGGAAGACCTATTGTGTTTAGCATTTGTGAGTGGGGTGATAATAAACCTTGGAAATGGGGTAAAGATGTTGGTCATTTATGGAGAGTAACAGGTGATATTGTTAATTGTTGGGATTGTGAAGTAGGGCATGGAAGCTGGAATTCAAAAGGAATCTGGAAGATAATTAACCTTCGAGAAGGAATTAGAAAATACTCAGGACCTGGCCACTGGAATGATTATGATATGATGGAAGTAGGTAATGACCTGACAGATGCAGAAAACAGAAGCCATTTTGCTATGTGGTCAATGTTGGCTTCTCCGCTTATAATGGGAAACGATATTCGAAAAGCAAGTCAGGAAACTATTAACACTTTATCAAATGAGGGTGTAATTGCTGTTAATCAGGATACGTTAGGTATTCAGGGATTTAGGTTTAGCAACGAATTTAATATAGAAACATGGATCAAGCCGTTGGCAGGTGGAGATTGGGCTATTGTTTTTATAAATATGAATAACAAAGATTTTGAAATAGATTTTGATTGGCAGAAACATGAAATGGGAGATGATATTAATCAAAGGTTTGTAGATTTTAATAAGGAGGTTTATGAAATAAAAGACCTTTATAATCATAAAAAATTAGGAGATACTTCTAAGCATTTAAAAGCTGTTATAGGAGTGCATGATGCATTAATGCTTCGTATAAGTAAAATGTAAAGAACGGGGATTTAGGATACTTTCATTAATAACATAGAGAATACTAAATAACAAAGCTAAGTCATTTTGTATTTTGAGGTTTAAGTGACTACTGTTAAATAGTTTGTGTATTTTAGTTTTAAGTCTTTGCAATACGGGGGGCAAGGATAATTTTAGTGATTTCTGATGATAGAAATTTTTCGAAGTGTTATATGAAAGTATCCATTATTATAAAATAAAATAGCGCTTATTTATAACATGAAAAATGAAAATCATTAAGATGAAATGGTTTATTATTATTGCATTTTTATGGTTGACTATTTTTGTGAAAGCAAACTCCTTTGTTGGATTACATGGGCATATTTCAGTAAAAGGTTCCATTCTTGTAGATTGCAATTGTAATCCATTGATGCTCCGTGGTGTAACATTAGGTTGGAGTCATGAAGATTTTAATTTTTACAATCATGATTGTATTGAATGGCTCGAAAAGGATTGGAAAGTAAATGTTGTTAGGACTGCTATTTCAATGGAGCAGGAAGGTGGATATCTTGATTGTCCCAATAAAACATTGCAATTAGCAGATAGTGTTATTACTGCTGCCATAAATAGTGGCATATATGTAATAGTAGCAATTCATTGTCATAATATTCATGAAAAAGAAACTGAAGAATTTTTTAAATATATTTCTTCAAAATACGGGCATTTTCCAAATTTAATTTATGAGATACTTTCTGAACCGGATGATGAGCCATGGGCTGTACTTATTCCATTTTATGAAAAAATCTTAAATGTCATTAGGTTTTATGATAAAACCAATGTGGTTATTGTTAGTGGATCATATTGGACTCAAGACCTAAAAAGCATAAAAGAAAAACCAATTAAAAATAAAGGAAATGTAATATATGCCTTACACTTCTGTACAGGGGATAGTGGTAAAGAACTTCGTACATTGGCAAGAAGTGCGATAGAGGATGATTTACCTTTGATTGTTTCTGATCATGTAATTACAGATTGTTCATGTATGGGAAAAATATTTTATGATAATTGGATGCAATGGATAAAATGGATGGAAAGTAACTATATAAGTTGGATTGTATGGTCAATATCAGATACTAAAGAATCTTGTACATTATTAAAACAAGGAGCATCATACTATGGGAATTGGGATATGTCAGATCTCAAAGAAAGTGGAGTATTAGTTCGAAAAACTATAAAAACAGCTTCAAATTATAGAAACCAAATAAAAGACTTAAAATGAAAAGAAACTTGTTCTTAGTGTTGGGAATTGTAGCTATGCTTATAACCCAAATTTCATGTCAACCCATAAGTAGTACTAATATGAAAGAGATTGTTATTGATAAAAACTGGCAGTATGAACAAGTAAATGGTAATTTTTCAGGTTTAGCTACAGTTCCAGGAGTTATTCATACAGATTTATTGAATAATGAACAAATTGCAGATCCTTTTTACCGTACGAATGAAAAAGATTTGCAATGGATTGATAAGGAAGATTGGAGATATACTACTGTGTTTAAGTTGACATCGGAAGAATTATCGCACGATAAAATCATTCTTTTTTTTCAAGGATTAGATACTTATGCAGATGTGTTTGTCAATGATAAGAAACTTCTGGAAGCAGACAACATGTTTCGAGAATGGGAAATAGATATTAAAAATATTGCAAAAGAAGGGGAAAACAAATTAGAGGTTTATTTTCATTCTCCAATTAATGAGGGTTTAAAACTGTTGGAAGCCTCTGCATATCCTTATCCGGCAGTCAATGATCAATCTGAAAATGGAGGTTTGGGAGATAAGAAAGTATCCATTTTTACCCGCAAAGCAGGTTATCATTATGGTTGGGATTGGGGGCCTCGTTTTGTTACCAGTGGTATCTGGCGACCAGTAACACTGAAGATGTGGAATGATATTAGAATTAAGAATACATTTATAAAGCAACCATCTGTAACTAAGGAGTTGGCTAAATTAGATGCAAATGTTACAGTTGATGCAGTTAAAGATGAAGAGTTGACTGTCAGAATATTAAATACCCAATCAAAAGAAATTTTAGCACAACAAAAGTTTAGAGTAAGCAAAGGTGTTACAAATCATAGTCTTCCATTTGAAATAAAGAACCCAAAATTGTGGTGGACAGCAGGATTGGGTGAGCCAAATATGTATCAATTTACAATACAGATACTAAAAGGAGGTACTGTAGTAGCAACGAATGAGGTTGAAGCAGGATTGAGAAGATTAAAATTACTTAGAGAGAAAGATCAATGGGGAGAGTCTTTTATATTTGAAATAAATGGAATTAAAGTATTTGCAAAGGGTGCTAATTATATTCCAAATGATAACTTTCTTCCAAGAGTTACAAAAGCTGATTATGAAAAGGTAGTTGCAGATGCAGTTAATGCCAATATGAATATGTTGCGTGTATGGGGAGGAGGTATATACGAGAATGATTACTTCTATGAGTTATGTGATAAAAATGGCATAATGGTCTGGCAGGATTTTATGTTCGCCTGCAGCATGTATCCTGGAAATGAAAAAATGCTGAATTCAATCAAAGAAGAAGCAAAAGAAAATGTAGTTCGATTACGTAATCATCCATCTATTGCTGTTTGGTGTGGAAATAATGAAATGAATACTGCATGGAGTTATTATAGTAAAAATGGCTGGGGATGGAAAGAACTTTATACGGAAGAACAACGAGACGAAATTCAAAAAGCTTACATGGATATTTTTCACGAAATATTACCTCAGGTTGTGAGTCAATATACTGATGGCGATGATTATTGGCCTTCATCTCCTCAAGCAGGTTATGAAGCGAGTCAACATTCTGATTACGAAAGCACAAGTGGAGATATGCATTATTGGGGAGTATGGCATGCTTTACATCCATTTAAAGACTTTGATAAATATAAAGCTCGTTTTATGAGTGAATACGGATTTCAATCATTTCCTGATTTTGAAACCGTAAAAAAATATGCTATTACCGAGGATTATGATATCGAATCAGAGGTCATGGCTTCACATCAAAGAAGTGGTATCGGTAATTTACGAATTAAGGAATATATGAGCTGGTACTATAGGGTACCTGAAGACTTTGAGCAATTTTTATATATGAGTCAGATTTTACAAGCTCAGGGAATTAAAATGGCAATTGAAGCACATCGTAGAGCTATGCCATATTGTATGGGATCGTTGTATTGGCAAATTAATGATTGTTGGCCTGTTGCTAGTTGGAGTAGTACGGACTATTATCACAAGTGGAAGGCTGTACATTATGCTGCAAAAAAAGCTTATGAACCATTGCTGATTAATGTACCAATAAAAGGTGATGAAGTAGAGATATTTGTAGTATCAGATTTATTAGAGGAAATAGATGCAGAATTAAAAATAGAAGTACTGGATTTTAAGGGAAATAAAATAACTGAAAAAATAATACCTGCTTTAATAAAGGCAAATACAAGTAATTTGATTCAGAAAATTGAGGTGGATAAATTAATTGGAGAGAAAGAGAGAGCTGAAGTGTTTATGAAGATTACATTGCTAGAAAATGAAAAAGGACTTACGTCAAATCTTTTTTATTTTACTCATCCTAAAAAGTTAAAACTACTTGATGCTAAAATTAATGTAGTCTTTGAAGAAAGTAAAGGTGTAAAGATTATTAAAGTTTCAACAGATAATTTAGCTAAAGCTGTATACCTAAATATTCCTAATCAGGAGGTTTTCTTTTCGGAAAATTATTTTGATTTAGTACCTGGTGAAACTAAGAAGATTGAAATGTCTGGACCTGGAGTATTTTCCTTAGACTCATTAAGGTTATTGTATTTAAATCAGATGTATTGAGTTGTTCATTAAAGCATAGTAAAAACAATAACATAAGAATTGTATGCAAAAGTTATCATATCCAATAAAGTTCCAGCCAATATTAAAAGATAAAATATGGGGAGGAAAAAAGCTAAAAAGTGTTTTAAATAAAGATTCGATAAGTGATACTATTGGTGAATCGTGGGAAATATCAGGCGTTGATGGGAATATTTCTATTGTTTCAAATGGTGCATTGGTAGGTTGCGATTTAAATAGTTTAGTAACGAAATATAAAGGTGAGTTTGTAGGAAATAGTGTTTATAAAGAGTTTGGAAATCAGTTTCCATTATTGCTTAAATTTATTGATGCTAATCGGGATCTTTCAATTCAAGTTCATCCAGATGATATCATAGCAAAAGAAAGGCATGATTCAAATGGTAAAACAGAAATGTGGTATGTCATAGATTCGGAACCAAAGAGTAAACTTATATCCGGGTTTAATGAAAAGATTACAAAGGATAAGTATTTAGGAGCATTAAACAGTGGAAACTTGATGTCATTGTTAAAAGCTCATGAGGTGGAAAGTGGAGATGTTTTTTTTATTCCAACGGGGAATGTTCATGCAACAGGAGCAGGAATTTTGTTTGCTGAGATTCAACAAACTTCAGATGTTACATATCGCATTTATGATTATGACAGGAAAGATAATCAAGGAAAAAGGCGTGAGTTACATACGGATTTAGCTGTAGATGTAATTAATTATGAAGATGAAAATGAGAAAGTAAATTATAAGGCTACTAAAAATGAAGATATTAATCTTGTAAAATGTAATTATTTTACAACTAATATTTTAATTCTTGATGAAGTCTTAAATAAAGATGTTTCTAATCTGGATTCGTTTATAGTATATATGTGTTTAGAAGGTTCTGCTTATATAGAATGCAGAAATGGATTTAAAGAAAATATTAATATAGGAGATACGGTGTTAATTCCTTCTTCAGTTAAGGAATTCAAGATTACACCTAATCAAGAAATTAAATTGTTGGAAGTTTATATAGAGTAGAGATATACTTTATACTTCTACAGATAAGATTTATAGTCAGCTTTATTTGTTCTAGTATTTATTGAGAATGGTTGACCTTATTTTAACTATTAGGTATCCATTCTCTGTTCATATTCTTTTTTTTGAGGATAGTGTATGTTTAGAGTTGACGTGTTAATGTGTTTATAACAAGGAGGTAAAGTGGATTTTGTTGATGGAAAGAAGGATGGAGATATTATAGAATATATGAATATTGAGTATTTTACTTTGTTTTCAGATAAGGGTGTTTGTGTCTTAAAAGGTGATTGTTTAAATGAATTTTCTTTTGAAAATATTGAACCTGGAGATTATCATTTAATTCTAAATTATACTGTAGGTAAAATAGTTTGTTATAACTTAAAAATTGAATTAGGTATGTTTTTTGGTAATCATTGGAGTATTAAGTAAACAATTAAGTTTAGAAATGTGAAAATCATTCATATAATAATAGTGGCTGCTCAGTTCCTTTTATCAATAAAAATATGCGGTGGAATAATAAATCTGGCTTTCGTGAGACTGTTTTTATCTAAGAATTCGATTGACTACTGGCATTTTTACCTTCTAGCAATTAAATTCCTCTCTAACAATTTAACAGCCTCTTCTACTGTAGCCTCTTCTGCTCTTTTGGGTGATTTATATTTTTTAAATTCTTCAATAAAATCAATATCTTCCGATATCAATTCTAAGCTGTTAGTAGGATAAATTCTAATCTTTGTTTTATATCCTAATAGTTTCTCATTCTCTGACAATACAGGAACTGTAATTACTCCAATCCCGAAAGAAAATAGAAGATTGTCTATTGCTGAATTAACATTTCTAAATTCATTTCCCTTTAGTTTCTTGAATTCTTCAAAACTTAATGGGTATTCTTGTTCTAATTTTTCAATATTCAACATGAATCGTACTATTTTATTCTTAGTGATGATATATTTATTACTTCCCTGAAAATTTTATATCATCTTTTCTACAAAGGAAAATCTAATACAAACCTTTTATAACCTTAATTTTCAGATTTATAATTTTCTCCTAGTATAATCTTTATAAGCAAAATAATAAACAAGTAGGTTTGGACTAATTGATTATGTGCTTGACTTTACGTGGGGAACCATCATTGTTATAGATCTTATTGTATCCTAATATTACTAAAATAAAGAGTTTTACCCCTTTCGATAACCGTTTTATAAAAAAAATTAATCCAACTCCTAATAATCCAGAAATCGTATTAATAGTATTTATTAAATCTTGATTGGTTTTGTTCTTTGATTGATAAATGTAAATTCCTACAATTAAACCAATGACAAAAAATGTATAAATAGCTTTGCTTAGAATATCAATACGTTTTAAAAAAATATGTTTAAAGTTCTTAAGTGATGTAATTTCAACTGTATTAGGAAGTTCCTTTTGTAAAACAATCAGGTCAACAGCTCTTAAACGAATTATTTTCAAGAAGTCATCTCTGATATTTAATAGACTAAAGTCTGAGGATAACTTATTATATAAATCGTTTATTTCATCCAATGGAGAGATAGCAATATTAATTAGTTCTTGGAAAACAAAAACAATCTCAAATAAATTGTCCTTACTATAAAAATTATTGTTAATCAAATTCTTAAATGTATTATTTATTTGAGTTGTTTCTTTATTTCTACTTTCTCTAAGTTCAAATACTTTTTCAATCCATTCTTTTTTAATACTGTATTTTACGATGCCAACTATTAATGCGAAAATGAAAAAATTGTCATGCAACCAAGGGCTTTCCTCAGAAGGTTTCCTTTCAGAGAATTCTAAATAGAAATTTTCAAATTCAGTTTTAGTGTCTTTTGTGATTGCATTTATTACTCGAACAAAATTATCTTCTGAATTTGTTTCTGAATTAATTGGTTTTTCATTAATGAAGTCATTAAATAATTTTGTTTTCCAATTTGACTCAATTAGCTTTATATGTTCAGGGTGCATTAAAGAAACCATTTCTTTCTTTTAAGTTTAAAGTTTAATATATCAGGATGCCATCCCTCAATTTTTCTAAGTTTACCAAGCAGGTTTGCAAATAAATTAGAATAAAGCATTGTAGCAGGTTGTTCTGACGGAAGAAAACCTCTCCAAGATAAATAAGTAAGCGAGTATATTTGCTGAACTATATATTGAATGTCAGTAAAAAGCGTTTCACTCTCTAAATCTTGTCCAAACTCATTTAAAGGTTTTAGAATTCTTATTAATACAGGATTACTTGAGCCATGCTTTGCGGTCTTTATTTCGTTAACTCCAAGCAATTGAACTAAACATGCTGATTCATCAATTAATACATTACTTGCTCTGTAAGGAACATATTTTCCTATATCAGAACCATAATAATTTTTTTTGCCTGATTGTGAGGTGTCAAATAACAGGAAAGGATGCTTTTTGCTAATAGTAACAAAGGCGTATTGAATTTTATATTTTGAAAAGCTTTTTATTAATTCTTGAACTACATCATGCTCAATATTCTTAATTGGTTTAAAAATATGGAATATAAATCTTATAGTATCGTTCTCTTTCCAAGCTTGGTTTTCTTGGAGAGTATATATAGCTTCATTTAGGTTCTTCAACAATTCTTGAAAGTAATTATCAAAATGTACATCCTTTGCTTTATTTGATAGCAAGTATTGGCCATCGCTTGAGAAAAAGGTAGTTATTCCAACAACTCGATTTTGTTCAGCTCCTTTATACTCACTATTTCTAATAATACTATGACCAATACCAATTATTAATTCTCTATCAACAGAACGAGCTGAAGGTAAAACCCATGGGGTTCCTCCTAACTTTGCATACATCTGTAAACCAATGGCATTAAGAATTGCATCGCTATTCCTAATTTCTAGATTTTTGTCTTGAACAAATTGAACCGGAATTTCCAATGTTAATAATTTCGCTTTCAGTTTGTAGTACGGATTTAATTCAGGATTTAATTTCTTAAAATTTTCAGGGATTTCAATAATAACTATATCTGGTCTTTCATTTAAAGACGAAATTATTTTATCATATTCTTTAATAGAGTATTCTGTAACATCGTTGACTACGATATTAATTTCATGAAAATCATATTTTTTTCTGAATCCATCTTTAAACCACTTTGAATCAGGAATTCCATTAATTAGGTTATGTAGGAATTTTGTAAATTTTCCTCGATTACTTTTATGACATATTCCTACTATGTTTGGTGATTTAGGGTCGAATATATTACTATCATATGGACCGAAATTTCTAAGGCCTATATCAGGATATTTACTTTCTACTTGTGTTGCAGCAGGATCAAAAATAAAATTTGGAGACTGAAGTCTAAATGTGTTTTCAGTTGAAAAAGGAATATTGCTCACAGTAAAATAAAAGCCATCTCTATTTTGATATATCACAGGATTTATTCCATCATAGCCTTGTGAAATAAACAGAGATTTTGCTATTGAATTTATCTCACTATATTCTTTTTCTGGATCCAATCTTTTTTGTTCTTCCTTTTTAATATTAATTAAAATTTGTTCGGTTCTATCAGAATTCATCATGCTATCTAAAAAAGCCCGAATATTATAAGTTGTTTTCTTTAAATACAATTCAGCTAATTTGATTTCCTTAACTCCGTCACTAGTTTCAACTTTTGCAAAATCTCCTTCTATTGATTGAATACTTCCGATAAACTCCTCATTTGGAGCCATAATGTTTCTTAATCCAGGCAATTCTTCGGTCTGTAAAACATCTAATCCAACAATATCCATACCTTTTGTATGTAAGTCATAGCAATTTATATCCAGTAACCATTTATGTGAAGTATTGATAACAAATCCCCAATGATTTTTCCCTCCCAAAGTAAATTTCCTTAATTGTACTTCAATATGTTTTCTATAAGATAAAACATTTCTCAGGTCATTTGGTAGATAAGCATAAACTAGGTCATCACGTTCTTTGCTTGAGTAAAACGTAAATGGGGAAAATCTTATTGGTTTAATGTGAGCAAACTTATCTTTAAATGTTCTGAAAAATAAGTGTTTAATTAAACTATTTACGATTCTCTCATTATTAGCAAACGATAAACTAACACTTTCTCCTAATGATGAATCAGTCTCATCGTCTTTGTTTGAAATATAAATATAGTCTCCATTTCTAAAAAATGAATGCGTTTCATTATGCTTTGCTCTTAATTCTTGCAATTTCTCTTCTGAATAAGGAGTCCTTTCAATTTGGAATTTATCAAAATCAAAATTTATTAAATATATATTCGATTGCATACTATTCTCTTATTATATTCTCAAATTTAAACATATTTATTAAAGAGGGGGCATTGTTCAAAAAAAGTAACTCTTTTTCAAACTGAAGAATCAACCTGTATGATTGAGTTTAAAAATGTACTATTTGTGCATTGAGTTTTCATCAATTAATCAATGTTATTTTTGTCCCATTGCATTAATGCTTCCTAAAATGCTTAAATGATATCAAAAACTTTGTCTAATTATTGAAACAATGGATCATATTCTGGAGTATCATTACGAAGTAAATCAAGTTTTATAATTTCTTCTAACCTAGTTTGAGTATTAACATATTCTTCATTTGAAACTTAAGTTTTTATGCATTCGGGCTTTTTAAAAGTTATGCCAAATTGATAGCTTACACCTAATCAGGACCTGTTGTTTATGAATAATCTGTATTAATTCAAACTAAAACTTCTTTTTAATTGTGTATAAACATTGTCAACATTAATATTACCTAACCCCATTGTTTTAAATATTTGTTTGTCAGGAAGTTCATCTTTAATTACATTGACAAAATCTTGCATATCAGCCTTTATTGTATCAGGAATTTCATATAGATCTGTCTCTGCCAACATAATGGCTAATCGGAATACATCCCCTTTGTGTTTTCTTAAATGTTTAGAATCTTCTTTTTCACCGGCAGCAATTCGTTTTGCAATATCTAAATATGCTTTGGCCTTAAGGCAAATTAAGGCATCAGTCTTCGCCCTCTGAACGTTATCTTCAATAGTGCTGTTATCAATTAAGTATTTATAATACGAATCATCTAGTAGAATTGCAGAAAGGCTTGATAAATCATCATCAACCGGAATGGGTGTCATGTGTGTACCTTCTTCCAAATCCAATAAGTCAGGATTTCGTGCAAACAACTCTATCTGATATGGAAAATCTTTATCTTCAGGATTTATAAAACGATAATATTTGCGTTCCTCTTCGCTTTTTTCTTTTCGTTTGTATTTACCAACATTTATAAATTTCCAGAACTGTTTAATGAAATCAGTACTTAAGGCTTCAACAACCAAAATAATATCAATGTCTTTAGTTGCGCGAGGCGTAAAACCAGCTTCATCTATAATAATATCACATGCTGTACCACCAATAATTATAAAATTATCTGGATAGTCCTTAAAGAATTCTTTTAGTTTAGTAAGTCCTCTTACCATAAGTATTTATTTTCAATTTGTTCTAAAGCCATTTCTACGCGTTCATCATATGTATCTTTGTAGCACAGCAATAACGACAAGGGATCTACAATTTGATTAGTTTCAAAAAGTAGCTTGTTTATTATTAAAGGATTATATTTCCATACTTCAATACAGTATTTCCCGTCATAATTATTTTCATTAATCAATGCATTAGTTCTTTTTAATGCTTGAAAAATGCTATTCTCAATAGCAAAATATTCTTGATGTGTTGGATTTATATCTGTATATTCAGTTAAAGCAATATCATTTGACTTCAATAAATTTATATTTTCAGGTAACTCATCTATAAATACTCTTTTGATCACGGGATTAATAAAGATATTGTGTTTTTTAGCGGTCATCCACAAATCCCTCTTACTATCTATAAAGTGGATAGTTTTTTCTTTTTCTCCTGTGATTTCAATTAGCTCTTGATTTTTTAAACTTTCAACAGCTCTTGTTATACTCATTGGATTTGTATTGAGTAAACCGGCAAGATCTTTAAACGGTAATTTTTCAATTTCCAGTTTATTGTACTTGTCGAGTATAAATAATATGAGAATTTGTTGTGCCATTGGAGTTAGGTTACCTTTTTTCTTTTTGGCGGCTTTATTATATTCCCTTATGTCAATTATGAATTCGGGAATATATAGTTGTTTATTTGGAACAACAAAGGCTATCTTTTTTTCAATAAGTCGCTTTCTGTTGTATGCTTCTAAAGAATCAAAAACTGCAATCACAGGCAACTTTGTAATTTCTTTAACCTTATTGAAATGTTTCCCCAATTGGTTTATTCCTCCATAGTTCTCATGATCAACAACTGCAAACAAACATTGCCTACTTTCTATCTCAGCTTCATACCATTGATACGCATCTCTAAGGTATAAAGGTAATGTGCCTTTTATTGCAGTGTCAAGTTGGTGAACTAATATCTGAAAGCCAACAACTTCGTTTATGTATTTTATCAACAGCTCTTTCATAATATCAAATATATTGCATAATAACATATAGTATGTTATTATGCAAATGTAATGTTAATATATTGATATTCATAATTCAATTATTTTTGAATTGTTAAATAGAGCATGTTCATTATATCTTACATAACCAAGTTGGTTTGTTTTTAAAAGACTTTTTCCAATACTAAAATCTGGTACATTTCCGTGGGTATGACCAAATATCCATAAGTCAGGTTGATTTTGCTCTATGAACTCCAAAAGCTCAACTCCAAAAGCTTCGTTCAAGACATCATCTTTATATGCTTCAGGGTAGTTCATAAAAGTTGGTACATGATGGCTAATAACTGCTTTCCTATCTTTGCAGTTAGAGGCAAAAGAATCCTGTAGAATTGAAAACATTCATCGTGTAACTGATTGTATATTTCAATTGATAATAAATCATCCAGATGTTTTATTAAGCGAAAATCGTTCATGTTGTTAAAAATAGTCCACTGATTAGTTGGTGATATTTTTGACCAAAGGGTGGTGAACAGTAATTCTATATTTTCATATTTAACTATACTATTATTCAGAAAATGAACATTTTCTTTTATTTTTTCATGAAACACACCTCTTTTGTTTGCCAAATCTGAATAGTAGTATTCGTGATTACCTGCAATCCAATATGTATTCTCGAAATTATCAGATAGATAGTTAAAGAAATCCTGATATTTATCAAATACTGTCAAAGGCACAATATCTCCTGCCAAAACCAAAATGTCACCAATAGGTTTTATCGGATTAACTTTAAGAAAAGCTTCATTTTCTGGAAACTCAATGTGTAAGTCTGATGCGTATTGTATTTTCATTACTTTATTCAAATGTGATAGAATGATGTATTTCTTTTGATCACAAAAGACTGTTTTAATCTTGCTACTGTGCATTACTTATTCATAGTAAGATTGCGTAAAGCAAACTAAAGATATAATTAATTTAGTCGATTTGTTCCGTTAGCAGTTTCTGCCATAGAAGTAAGATTGCATAATGTGAAAACGCTACTACAAAATATTGATAAAAGCTTCATTCATTTATATATTATCAATTAATATAAATTGTCATCATCTTATGGCAATTTACAGCAAAATCATTTTATTTATCCTTTCTCTTCTCCTTTTTTACCCAATCAATATACCTATAAAAAGTAGCCTTACTAACATTAACAATCTTCAAAATATCTGAAATAGACCGAGAGTGATCCTCCCATAATTGATAGCAAGCAAAAGCAGTTTTCTTTGCGTCAGGAGACAAGCCTTTCTTTCTTCCTCCAATACGCCCACGTTCACGAGCGGCTTGTAGTCCTGCCAAAGTTCTTTCGCGGATTATCTCACGTTCGAACTCAGCGAAGCTGGCAAAAATGTTAAATGTCAAACGTCCTTGGGCTGTTGTGGTATCAATACTATCATTAAGACTAATAAACTCAATTCCTTTTTCGCGGAAACCGGAAACCAGGTCGATTAAATGTTTTAAGGACCTTCCGAGTCGATCCAGTTTCCAAACTACTACTACATCTCCTTCGCGGAGGTGGGCTAACATACTTTCAAGTTCCGGACGTTCCTTAACCGCACTTTTAGTCTCTTTAAATATTTTTCCGCAACCGGCTTTTCCCAGAGCTTCGGTTTGCATTTCTAAATTTTGGTCCCTAGTTGATACCCTTGCATACCCTATTTTCATATTCGTTCAAATTAACGATAAAACGTGAAACACTTTAAAGATACTAATTAATGAGACGTAAAGGTGTTTTGATGATAATAATTTTTGATAGACTCATATAACCGGGGTTTAGTGATACTTATAAACCGGTGTTTAATGGAGTATTAAGTTGTGAACTCATACATAAATCTTTAGATTCTTCAATCCAATCATTAATAAAAAAATACTATGAATTTAAAGCACTTCAGTTAGCAAATAAAAAATGTGTGAACCAGGAGGTAAAAGTTCCTCAATTGGTTGAAAATGATATTAACTACATTATTGTAAAAGGGGATAACTTTCAAGTTGACTTTAACCGTAAATCCGGATTTTTATGTCGCTACTTTGTAGATGGAAAGCCTGTATTAAATGAAGGATCAGAATTAAAACCAAACTTTTGGAGAGCTCCTACTGATAATGACTTTGGAGCAAAGCTTCAGCAAAAATATGCAGTTTGGAAAAATCCTAAAATGGATTTAAAAACATTAAAAGCGGAGATTAATAAAGATGGACTAGCTGAAATATACGCTATATATGATATGCCAGTGGTTTATGCTCAATTAGAACTTGCTTACCAGATTAATAATGAAGGTGTAGTTAAAGTTAAACAGTTACTAAAAGCTAGTAAAGATGCTAAGGTTTCAGAAATGTTTCGTTTTGGAATGAAGTTGGAAATGTCTGAAGATTATGAATTTATCACATATTATGGAAGAGGTCCTGGAGAGAATTATATAGATAGGAAAGATTCAGAGTTTATTGGCTTATACCAACAGAAAGTCGAAGAACAACCTTATTCGTATATCAGACCACAAGAAACAGGAACCAAAACAGATGTAAGATGGTGGAAACAAGTTGATATATCAGGAAAGGGAATCTGTTTTAAATCGGATGTAGCAATTTCAATGTCGGCATTAAATTATACTGTAGAATCCTTAGATGATGGAAAAGAGAAAGATCAAAGACATTTTCCTCAGGTAAAAGAAAGTGATTTTGTTACAATTTGTATTGATAAGGTAAAAATGGGATTGGGATGTGTTGATAGTTGGTATTCAATTCCAAGAGATGAATATAGAATTCCTTATCAGGATTATGATTTTGAATTTGTTGTAGAACCTGTTAACCACATATATTAATCTTTTTTTTAGAAAAACAAACATTCATAAGTAATGTTTTTGTATGTAAGTGTAAGTAAGTATATTATGATTGAAATATCCATCTGTATGAATGAATATTTAACAAAAATACGGTATAAGGTGATTATTTTTATCAATGAAAATTTATACTACCACATGTAATTTATATTTAGAATAATATTGGAGTGGGTATATAAATAATTAATTAAATACAATAAATATGATTTTATTAAAGCTGATTTTTAAACGATACTTTTGGATTTTTATTGTTTTGTATACCATTTTAGTTTCATGTAATGAAGTTAACCCCCCGATGCCTTATGGTCCAATACCATCAGAAAATCAGATGAATTGGCAAAATATGGAATATTATGCTTTTGTTCATTTTTCGTTGAATACTTATACTGATCAATCATGGGGATTTGGTAATGAAGATGTGAATTTGTTTAATCCTGAGAAATTGGATTGCCGCCAATGGGCACGAATTTGCAAAGAAGCGGGAATGAAAGGGATAATAATAACTGCTAAGCACCATTGCGGTTTTTGTCTTTGGCCATCAAAGTACACTGAATATACAGTGAAAAATACTCCATGGAAAGATGGGAAAGGAGATGTAGTTAAAGAAATGGCTGATGCCTGTAAGGAATATGGGTTGAAAATGGGGATTTATTTATCACCGTGGGATAGAAACCATGCTGATTATGGAAAGCCAGAATATATCACCTATTTTAGAAATCAGTTAAAAGAGTTATTAACCAACTATGGAGATATATTCGAAATATGGTTTGACGGTGCCAATGGGGGTGATGGTTATTATGGCGGAACTAATGAATATCGTAAAATAGATAGAACAACTTATTACGATTGGAAACCAACATATAAAATGATTAGGCAGCTACAACCTAAAATTGTAATATGGAATGATGGTGGAGACCGAGGTGATTTACGCTGGGTAGGTACTGAAGCTGGTTATGTAGGTGAAACAAATTGGAGTTTATTAGATAGTACGGGTACAGTCACAAATGATATGTTACGTTATGGTAAAGAAGATGGAAATGCATGGGTGGCTGGAGAGGTCAATACCTCTATTCGTCCGGAGTGGTTTTATCATGTTAGCGAAGATGGTAAAGTAAAGACTTTACCTCAGTTAATGGATATTTACTATCATTCAATTGGTCGGAATGGAACTTTATTGCTTAATTTTCTGATTATGCCTAATGGTTTAATTAATGAAAGGGATGAAACGGCAGTACTTGAGTTGGCAAAAGCTGTGAAAGAAGTATTCGCTAATAATCTAGCAGAAAAAGCAACGGTTGTAGCTTCAAATGTGCGTGGAAATAGTAATCAATATAATGCTGAGAAGGCTGTTGATAATGACAATGAAAGCTATTGGACTGTAGATGATGATATCACCAATCCCTCAATAACTATAGATTTTAGTGAACCAACAACTTTTAATCGCTTTAGGGTTCAGGAGTATATTAAGTTAGGACAAAGAGTAAAGTCTTTTACTATAGAAGCCATGGTTAATGGTCAATGGCAAGAGTTGGCTAAAGAAACTACAATCGGTTATAAACGAATCTTGCAGTTCAAAAGTGTGGAGGCAACAAAACTCAGATTGAATATAAATGATTCAAAAGCATGTCCGGTAATCTCAAATATTGGTGTCTATAATGCTCCTCAAATTCTAACACCACCTACAATCATTCGTGAAAAATCAGGAGATGTTAAAATTATTCCAGCAGATCCAGAATCGGTTATTTATTATACACTAAATGGGGAAGATCCAAATGTAAGTTCAAAAAAGTATACCGAACCTATTCAAATTAGAGAAGGTAAAGTAAACGTATTTGCAATAGCATGCGATCCATTATCTGACAAAAGTAGCTCTATAGTCAGGGAGCAATTTGATATGCCACGTAAGTTATGGCAAATAATGGATATAGAAGATGAAAAGGCAAATGCTATAATTGATGGAAATAAGCAAACGGCATGGAAACATTTAGCAGGAAAAGAATTGCCTGTAGATTTGAAAATTGATTTAGGGAAAGAGGAAGAATTAGTTGGGTTTAGATATTATCCAAATCAAGAATTACGTAATCCCGGCATCATTTCAAACTATCAGTTTTTTGTGTCTCAAAATAGCAAAGATTGGAAGTTGATCAGCCAGGGTGAATTTTCTAATATTAAGAATAATCCATTATGGCAAACAAAAAATTTTGATTTAGTAAAAGCTCGCTATATAAAGTTGCGTGCGTTAAAAACTACCAATGAAAATAATATTGTTGGATATGGTGAATTTGATGTAATTACAAACTAAAATTGAATGAAACAAACTAAAGTATTAGCAATAAGTGTTGTATTAATTGTATTTAATTTATGCTCTATTAAAGCACAAAATAATAGTGTGTTATGGTATGACGAACCTGCCAATTATTTTGAGGAGGCTTTGGTTATTGGTAATGGTAAGATGGGGGCGACTGTATTTGGAGGAGTTCAATCGGATAAGATTTATTTGAATGATGCAACTCTATGGTCGGGAGAACCTTTTAACGCCAATAATAATCCTGAAGCTTATAAATATGTTGAAAAAGTAAGAGAAGCATTAAGAAATGAAGATTACGCCTTAGCTGATTCCTTAAACCGCTTTTTGCAAGGAGCCTATTCGCAATCTTTTGCTCCATTGGGTACAATGTATATTGATTTTGACAATCAGGATGGACCTGCTATCTTTAGCCGGACAAATTATTAAGCTAAAATTTTTAATTTAGCAGATATGAGTAGATCAAGAGTAACGTACGACAAAGAGTTTAAGATTATGGCTGTTAATCTTTGTTATACTGGCAAATCAGCAAGGCAGGTTGCAATGGAATTAGGGATCCGATCCGAACTGGTGAGTAGATGGAAGCGAGAGTACGAAGCCAACAAAGAAGGCAGCTTCTCAGGCAATGGCAAACCTGTAATGACAGATGCAGAGAAAGAGATTGCCCGTTTGAAGAAGGAGCTTAAAGAAGCCCAGATAGAACGTGATATTCTAAAAAAGGCAGTAAGCATCTTTTCCAGGAGCGACAGCAAAAATACAAATTCGTAAAAAGGCATCAGAAAGAATTTGCTGTTGAGAAGATGTGTAAGTTGTTGGGGATTGCAAGGAGTAGCTATTACGAATGGTTGAATAGAAAACCTTCCAAACGAAGCATTGAAGCTTGCCGAGTAGAATCTGAAGTAATTCGGATTTATGATGCCAGTAAGAAAAGATATGGCAGTCCTAAAATTACTGTAGAACTAAATAAAATTGGCATCAAAGCTTCTCGCCCCAGAGTAGCCAGAATTATGGCAAAGAATAACCTAAAAAGTATCATTAAGAAGCGTTACAGAGTGACTACAACAGATTCGAAGCATAATAAGCATGTTTCAGATAATGTACTAAATAGACAATTTGTTCACAATAGACCATCTCAGGCTTGGATTTCAGACATTACCTATGTTAGGACAAAACAAGGGTGGCTCTATTTGACGATTGTCATGGATCTTTTTGATCGCAAGATAATTGGTTGGTCTTTATCTGATAATATGACAACAGAGGCAACAGTTATTGCAGCATGGAGGATGGCGATCATCAATAGACCCGTAGGGCACGAAATGATTTTCCATTCAGATCGAGGGATTCAGTACGCTTCAGAATCTTTTCGGAAAGAATTAAACCACTGTAAAGTTATCCAAAGTATGAGTCGAAAAGGCAATTGTTGGGACAATGCTGTTGCCGAAAACTTTTTTAAAATATTAAAATCAGAGATGGTAAATCACAATAATTATCAAAGTTATTTTCAAGCCCGAACCGATATCTTCGAATTCATTGAAATATGGTATAACAGGCAACGACAACATTCACATTTAGGATATTTATCTCCTAATGAATTTGGAAAATCAACAATCAAACAAGTGGCTTAATAATTTGTCCGGAATAAAGTTGCAAATCCAGGAAAAATATCATCAACAGATAGTACACTTGTATTACGCAATTGCAATGAAGCTACAATTTACGTTTCTATAGCCACAAGCTTTAATGGTTTTGATAAAGATCCTGTAAAAGAAGGTTTGGATAACAATTCGATAGCTTCTTTCCAATTAGAAAATGGAATTAAAAAAACATATTCATCATTAAAAGAAAGTCATATATCCGATTATCAATCCTTATTTAATAGAGTTAGCTTAAATATTGAAGGAGCTAATAATAAGGATATTCCTACAGATGAGAGATTGCTTCAATATGGAAAGGGAAATGTTGATAAGGAATTAGAAATATTATATTTCCAATATGGAAGATATTTATTAATATCTTCAAGCCGCACCAAAGAAGTTCCTGCAAATTTGCAAGGGATATGGAATCCATATATGCGTCCGCCTTGGAGCAGTAATTATACCGTAAATATTAATGTCGAGGAAAATTACTGGTTGGCTGAAATCGCCAACCTTTCGGAGTTGCATGAACCATTATTGGGCTTTATTAAAAATGCATCAAAAACCGGAAGTGTAATAGCTAAGACCTACTATGGAGTAAATGGCTGGACTGTTTGTCAGAATTCAGATATATGGGCCTTAAGTAATCCTGTTGGTGATTTTGGTGGAGGAGATCCGAATTGGGCTAATTGGAATATGGGTGGACCATGGTTGGCTACTCATTTATGGGAGCACTATACTTTTACTCAGGATACTACCTATCTTAAAGAATTTGCTTATGACCTGTTAAAAGGCGCAGTTCTTTTTTCCCTAGAATGGATGATTAAGGATAAAGATGGTTACTGGATTACATCGCCATGTACATCGCCTGAAAATAAATACATTACTTCTACCGGATATCATGGTTCTACTCTTTATGGCGGTAGTGCAGATCTGGCTATGATCCGTGAGTTGCTACAAGACTTTATGGAAGCATCAAAAGTTTTAAAGATTAATGGCGATTTGCAGGAGAAAGTTCGTGATATTCAGGGTAATATTCTTCCATATAAAATAGGAGCAAAGGGTAATCTTCAGGAATGGTATTATGATTGGGAAGATGAAGATCCTAAGCATCGTCATCAATCACATTTGTTTGGTTTATACCCGGGGCATCATATTTCGCCATCAGAAACACCAGATCTGTCTAATGCTTGTAAAAAGACTCTTGAAATTAAGGGAGATGAAACAACAGGATGGTCTAAAGGATGGCGTATAAATCTGTGGGCCAGATTAAAGGATGGAAACCATGCTTATAAAATGTATCGTGAGCTTTTAAGATATGTTAAACCGGATGCATTGCATGTTACACGTGAAGATCATCATGGTGGAACATACCCAAATCTGCTTGATGCACATCCTCCATTTCAAATAGATGGAAATTTTGGAGGGTCAGCCGCTGTAATTGAAATGTTGATGCAATCAACAGAAGAAAAGATTGAATTATTACCTGCTTTACCGGATTCATGGTCTACAGGTAGTATAAAAGGAATTTGCGCAAGAGGTGGATTTGAAGTATCACTTGAATGGAAAGATATGAAGTTGGTTAAAACTGTAGTTAGAGCAAAAGTAGCAGGGAAAACTACATTGTTGTATGGGGATTTGAAAAAAGAAATATCCTTAAATGCTAATCATCAGTTTGAGATTGATTGGTAATGAAATATTGTAAAAAAAGGAGATAGAAAGCAATTCTTTAATTACTTTCTACTCCTTTTTATTGGTTTTTGTATCAATAACTATGGTAATTTCTATCCAGATATTTGATTATTATAGTTATCCATACATTAATTTTATTAATTGACTAAACTCTTCTCTTCGTCTAAATTTGACAATTAGACATTTTAAATAACGCATTTATAGTAGGGTTATTATAGAAGTTATAATACCAAATTGTTATAAAATACAATTTTAATTTACGATTACTGAATTAGGATGTTTTTATGTATGCTAAATTACCTGTTGGGGAAATCTAAATCTATTAAACTAACCAACTTGTATATTCCCCAAAGGTAATATTTTTATAATTTTCAATTATTTATGCGAAAGAAATCATTGATTTGAATAATATTTTAAAAGTAAATATAACAATGTTTTAGCATGGTTATTGAATATTAAATTTAGCTTTTTCAATGATATTATTTGAAGAATTACCGAGATAAATCACATAATCACCTTTTTCAAGTTTCCAATCAGAAATAGACTCATCGTAATATTTGAGCTTATCAATAGGTATTTCTATTGTTATAGTTTTTGTTTCACCTTCTTTTAGATTTAATTTTTTAAATCCTTTTAATTCTTTTAGTGCTCTTTCAACCTTAGACTTTGGTTTTCCAATATAAACCTGAACCACTTCAGATCCATCTAAAGTGCCAGTATTTTTCACCTTACAACTTACTTTAATAACATCTGATTCTGAATAATCTGTTTTATCCAATGCTAAACCTGAGATTTCAAAATTTGTATATGATAATCCGTAACCAAACGCAAACTGAGGCTTTATTTTCTTAGAATCAAACCAACGATAACCTAAAAAAATACCTTCTTTATAATATTGATTTACACTATCTCCAGGATAAGAAAGTTCTCCAAAATGATGAGCTGCATTATCTTCTAATTTTACTGGATAAGAAAATGGTAACTTACCTGAGGGATTAACTTTTCCTATTAATACATCAGCTAAAGCATTTCCTGCTTCACTACCATTGTACCATGATTGAATTAAACCATTAACCTTACTTAACCAAGGCATTTCAACTGAATTTCCACTTATTAATACAACACCAACTTTAGGGTTTACATTTATTATTTTGTCTAAAAGTTCATCTTGCCCAAATGGTAATTGATAATTCTTACGATCTCCGCCTTCACAATCCTGATAATGATTTTTATTTAAACCTCCGATAAATAATACCATATCAGCTTTTGATGCTGCACTTAAAGCAGCATTTACTAAAGAATCGGCATCTAAAACTGAAAGAATTTCTCTTCCATAAACCGAAGGGCCTGAGGCATATCCCATTGAATGGATAATAGTTGCATTCTTAAATTGTTTTTTTATTCCTTCAAGTGGAGATATCTCATATTTTGCCTTAAGTTCTGATGAACCACCACCAATTGTCATAGAACGAATTGCATTTTCTCCAATAACTGCAATAGTCATATTAGTATTTGAATCTATTGGAAAAAAGTGTTCTTTATTTTTCAGTAGTACAACACCTTCAGTAGCCACTTTATAGGCTATCTGTGAGTGCTCTTCAGTATTCATTTTGCCAAACGTACGACTTGAATTCATATTGGTTCTTATCATCAAACGTAGGATTCGACGAACCTTATCATCCAATACAGCTTCTTCCATTTCTCCATCCTGAATCATCTTTTTAAATGGTTTTGCTAAGAAATAGTCATCATATGCAAATTTAGCTGAAGCAGTTAAACCGTTTGTCCAAGTTCCCATTTCAATATCTAATCCATTTAAAGCAGCTTCTTTAGTATCATGAGCACCACCCCAATCCGTAATTACAGCACCATCAAATGCCCAATCTTCTTTCAGTATTTTATTTAACAGGATTTCATTATGACAACATTGCTGACCTCTGAATTGATTATAAGCTCCCATTATAGACCAAACTTCACCTTCAATAACCGCAGCTTTAAATGCCGGCAAATAAATTTCATGTAATGCTCTGTCACTAACATTAACATTAATATGCATTCTCCACTCTTCCTGATTATTTAAAGCATAATGTTTAACACAAGCAGCCACGCCATTATCTTGAACTCCTTTAATATAAGGAACTACCATAACAGAGGCTAAATAAGGATCTTCTCCCATGTATTCAAAGTTTCTGCCATTCAATGGAGTTCGGTAAATATTTACTCCTGGTCCTAAAAGCACGTCTTTCTTTCTGTATCTCGCTTCTTCTCCAATAGCAACCCCGTATTCGTATGATAATTCGGGATTAAATGTGGCAGCCAAACAGGTTAATGCTGGAAAAGCAGTAATTGAATCATTTGTCCAGTTAGCATATCCCCAGTCGTCCCAATTTATTTCTCCTCTCACTCCATGCGGTCCGTCAGACATCCATAGCTCCGGAATTCCCAACCGTTCTACTCCGGGTATACTAAATTTGGATTGTGCATGACACATGGCAATTTTTTCATCTAATGACAATTGCTTTATGATCGCATCTATACGTTGTTCCATTTTTGTATCCTCTGTAACCTGAGCATTTACCATAGTTACTCCAAACAAAAATATGCATGTCAATAATCTTCTCATTCTGTACATTATATCTCAATTTTGATCTATCTAGTTTAATACTAATATTTTTAAATGTTAAAACGATATCAATTTCTTATTCCAAATTTTTCATTTCGATTTTCTGTATAAAATTAATCCCCACAAACAATTGCCTGTCGGGATTAATAAATGTTTCAATAAAGTCTTATTAACCTTCTATGTTGTAATCCAAAATTTAGAGTCGAATTCAGGCTATTACTGTACAGATACCATATCAACATAGTAACCATGTCCTATACAAATGAACCCGGCTTCTGCCTGAATCTTATCCAACACTTCTTGTGTAAGTATAACATCTTTCACTCCGTTTTCTGAAAAATCTATTGCCGATGTACCGGGCAAATCGTTCCACCAACCGGTAGCGGTGCGAAGTTGATGATATTCAGCTTCAGGTGCTACGGAATAGTTGATACTTAATACAGCTCCTGCCTTTAGAGAAGCAAATACTTCAGCATCAATTAGGTTGAAAGTCTTATTCGGATTATCGTCAGCAAGATCCCACGATACGTAGTGGTGCCCTTCCCAAAGGACTGTAGTTGAAGAAACAGTAACAGTTTGTTCCGTTGTTATAACTCCCGAGTTATAGAATTCTACATCTTCTCCGCTCACTGTTTTCCCAACTAAACTGTATTCTCCATCCTCAAAGGCAGGGCAAATAAATGCAATTTCAGTAGCAGATTGTTGAGTAAATTCAGTGATGACTTCACCATTTATGATCATTGAAGAAATTTGATCAAGATTAATACCGCTCATGAGCCACTCTCTGTTAGCATTAGTTCTTGCTGCCCCTGAAGTAATAAGTGATGCATTGGTTACAGTAACCGGGTTACCTCCATATTCATTACCTTCGGCATCTAATAAAACTACCCTATGTTCACCTTCCTGTATCTCACCTGGAACTTCATATTCTATATAGTTATTCTCTTCAGCTTCTATATAGTTGATGTTTGTAATGCTTATGCCGTCAATCATCAAACCATTAACACTACTAAGGTTTTCTCCATAAAGACGTGCAGGTATATTTGAGGTGATGATACGCTCTAAGCCAATTTCTGTAGCCCAGGGATCACCAGCTAACGGATTCACTTGTACAAGTCCCTCGCGATAGGTTGATTTACCTTCTGAAGTAGATACAACCACCTTAAAATGATATGTTCCGGCATTTAAATTGATATCTAATTCTGTTCCGGTTTGTACTTCATTGCCATCAATTATCCATACCACGGTAGTATAATCGGCCGGTGTTACGGTCAACGTCATGGTAAGGTTAGCATCTCTGCTTATTGTTGAGATAACATGTAACTCACCATTTACCCTGTCAGGAAAAATAGGATCCAATATTCTCGGTTCATCGTTGCTTGTTGCTGTTGAAAAAGAATCTTCCTCACTACATGCTGTGAATGCCAAATTCAAAGCAACTATACCAAGTAGTATAAAATATATTTTTTTCATGTGTTTTAATTTTGTTCTTTATGGTCACATAAAACTCGCCAAAAATCATTATCGTGGGTGAGAAGAGCATTCTCTAGGCTCGTTTTATATTAGTGTAATTTATTATTAATGACCGTATGGAACACCCAAAATAAAATTATCTTCCTGTGCAAAGATCTTTTATATGGGTGTTTCATGTGTTTATAATTTGATTTTCATAGGTCATTTAGAACTCGCGAAGAACAATCATCCCTATATGGGAGAAATATCCCTCATGGCTCATATATTTTTCTTTATTTATTATTCCACCACATTTGTGTATGCCAATTGTCTGTTCCTCCCATTCGGGATAAAGCTTCGTTGTAATTTTCTTTGTTGTATGACGATTCAAGTACAGGATAACATAGGCGTACCGGAATTTCAGTACCTCCGGTTAGGAACTGACCAAAGCCATAATATTCAGGAGAATTGAGCGCAGGGAATCCTGAACGACGCAGGTTGGCCCAACATTCTGCAGGATTTGTAAGATGTAAAATCCATGCTTGTGTGTTAATGGCTTGCTTTTTTTGTTCATCAGTGTAACCTAAACTAATATTAGGGAAGAAAGTATCAAAATCACTCTCAGATACCGTCTCACAATTATAATTATCGGTCAGAAAGTCCATAGCTGCACGTACTCCTTGTCTATATAAGTCATTAATGGATGCACCTCCAACATTCCATCCTTTCAAACAAGCCTCTGCTAATAGAAGTTTAACTTCTGCAGAAGTGATGATAACCCCTGGATTGTCACTTTTAAGAAAATTATTAGCAAGCTTTGGTTCAGTTTCTCTATTCACAGAGGATGAAATTGAGCTGTTATTCTCAGCCAATGCAATCAAAATATCACTGTCGTAACCGGTTGGCCAGGGTTCCCAAGAGAAAGCTCCCGGATCACGTGGTTGAAAAGGTATACCTTTGGAGATCATTTCATCCGTTAAATCTATACGATTGTCAGTACTTGTAGCACTCATAAGCCCATCGTAATAAAAACGTGCGATTCTGAAAGTACGTGGATCCCCTGTGTTATTGAGCTGATTGAACAATGTTGAACATAGATAGCTTGGATTATTAGCAGGATCATTACCAAATAGAATTTGCGATAACGCATTACCGCGGTAATCAGTATAAGCCTCTTGTCCAAAACTCAATGCTATATTTATATATTTGATAAGAGCGTCTTCACTGCCTTTTTCAATAATACCGCCATCGGCTTGCAGTGCATTTTCAAACTCTTCCTGTGCTTTTTGCGGTGCTGCATCAGAGATTCGCATAGCGTAACGCAAACGAAGCGAATTGCCAAGCTTTTTCCATTTTGCTAAATCACCGTTGTAAATTATATCACCTGTAATTTTATCTTGGCTGGCATCAAAGCTATTAACAGCTTCACTCAGTTCAATAAAAAAATCATTGTATATCTCTTCCTGTGTGTCATAACGAGGATTGAAGTTTTCTTCAAGAAAACCCTTGCCGGCTTCACTATATGGTACATCTCCATAAATATCTGTAATTATGGACATCAGGTAAACTCGGTATATACGTAAGGCCGAATTAATATTAACCTTTAAAGGATCATTAGCTGTATGGTACTCGGCATCAGTAATATTTTTGATGGATGTTGTATAAAAGGTAGTCCATATACGGCTCATCTCACTGTTATCTTGTGTGTGTCGACCACCAAAATTTGTGGTATTCCAACATCCCATAAGTTGCTGATTGAACGAATAAAGGTAGCTACGATAAATCTCAACCATACCCAGGTCTCCATAAGTTTGTAATTGAGCTGAGGTTAGCTGGGCATTAGGATCAATTGTGGCTGCCTTCGAAGGATCAGTATTCAAATCTTCCATGTACTCGTCACTGCAAGCGGTAAAGAACATGGTTGATACCATTAATATTATTGCAATATATAATAGATTGTATTTCATTGTTTAATATTCTTAGTTAATGAATTAAAATAAAAATTCGCTTAGAATTTTATATTAACGTTACAACCAAAGCTCCTGCGCGATGGCAAAGAACCATATTCCATACCCATACCGGTGGTATTGTTGTAATTGGAATCAGGATCTATATTTGGAATATTTTTCCAGATGATGAAAGGGTTTCGCGAAACAAACGATACTGTAACGCTTTGTACAACATTTCGTAATAATTCTTTTGGAACCCTGTAGCTTAGTGTTAACTCGCGTAGCTTCACATACGAGTTATCATAAATAAACATTGAGGGTGCATTACGAGCAACACTCATCCAATAGTCTTCAGGGTTGATGTAAATGTCATTGGCACGATAAGTTCCGTCGCCATTGTCAATTACGCCTGGAGCAACAAAACCTCCTGTTGGATTCCAGACAGAAGATCCCCTGGCGAGGCCTGCAGCCTGACGTTGTTCTTCAGATCGGTACCAATCTTCTCGTCCGGCAATTGTTTCTTTACTTTTTCCTGATTCATATGCTGCACGGGCAGACATGGAATAAAGGTCGGCACCCACTTTTACATCGAAGATTGCTGATAGCGAAACTTTTTTGTAGTTTAAGGATGTTGTAACTCCTCCGGTCCAGTCCCATGATGCATTTCCCAACACATGATTGCTCTTGTCGTATTGAGGTAAACCGGTTTGTGGATCAATAAGTATGTCGCCATTATCATTGTATTGGAAATCCGGCCCTACAATAGAACCAAAGTTTTCTCCTACCTTGGCTGCCACTTGAACATCAAGCCATGGAGCTTTTTCCAATTCAAACATATCCATATCATCAACAAGCTTTTTCACTTTGTTGCTGTTCTTAGAGAAATTCACATTCAAATCCCATGAAAAGTCCTCTGTTTCGATAGGACGTGTGTTCAGTGCAATCTCTATCCCTTTATTTTCAATTTCACCGGCGTTAATAAGTCGGTAGTTGTAACCTGATGTCCACGAGCTGGCCATACCCATAATCTGGTTTTTACTGGTTTGTGTATAGTAAGTAAAATCAAGTCCAACTCGGTTTTTAAGGAATTTAGTATCTATACCAATTTCAAAAGAATTGGTCTTTGTAGGTTTTAAATCCTTATTTGGAATTGTATTGTTGTTTATGTAACCAATGGTGTAACCGGGATAAGTAAATTTCGATTTGGTATACACCAGACCTAACTGATATGGATCTGTATCACTACCTACTTGTGCCCACGACATACGAAGCTTTCCATATGGCAAGATGCTTTTGATATTGGATAGTTCCGAGAATACAAAGCTTCCTGAAAAAGATGGATAGACATATACGTTATTACCGGTAGGAAGGGTCGATGACTGATCTCCACGTATGGTAGCATCCAGATAAAGCATGTGTTTCCATCCCAAATTAATAGCACCGTATGCCGAATTAATTTGTTTGCGGTAACTATTGAGTTCAATGCTCGTTTCATTAAAGCTCATTAAAGCTACAACATCACGAATTTGCATATCCTGAGCTGTGATTAACGTTGTTTGATTGTCGACTTTGTACATATTACCTCCAAGTGTGGCACTTAGGTCAAAATCACCCCAACTGTTATTATATAGTGCAAGTACTTCAACGTTATACATACGGTTTTCGAAATTACTGTTTTGAAGGCGACCTGCTTCATAACCTGGTGTAGTTGGTGCTTTAAAGTCTTCGAAATTGAACCAATTGAGCTCGGTACCAACAGTACCTTGAATCTTCAGATGTTCTTTGATATTCCAAGTGGCCTTTCCACTAAGACGGAATTGATCTTTTTTTGAGTTGTTGGAATTTTTATAGATATCCCAATAAGGATTTACATTGTAAGGATCCATACCATTCCAATTGGAGTACTCTCCATTTTCATCCTGATAGGTTTTTATCCAATTTTGGTCATAAGTAGTGGCTAGTGTCATCAGGTTTTTACCGATGTTAGATTTACTGTCACCTAGTGCTGGACGGTTTTTTACATCCTCACGCAGATAATTCACACTAAAATCAAAATCCACTTTTTTTATTGATGTATTGGCACGTATTTTAAAAATATCGCGACTCATGTTTGTTTCCGGTACAATATCGCGGTTACGCATGTCGGTAAAAGTAAATCGCACTCCGGTTTTACCACTGTTGGCACTAACAATAGCCGTGTTGCTGGCAGTAATTCCGGTACGAAAAAACCCCGATGTGTTGTCCGGTATGATTTCGTAAGGACGTTCAATCCCATCAAAATATCTTAGAGAATTGCTTCCATCGGCTTTAGGTCCCCAACTTTTATTGGTGTTGGATACAGCATCGATGCTATAAGTTCCATTGCTTCCCATACCATAAGTTTCTTGTGTATCATTCCACTTGGCCAATTGAGTATCTATTGTCAACGTTCCGTTATATTCCACACTAAAACTGTCTTTACCATTGGCTTTTTTTGTGGTAATAAGAATAACACCATGGCTTGCTCGGCTACCGTAAAGAGCAGAGGCAGCTGGTCCTTTTAGTAAAGATATATTTTCGATGTCGTCCGGGTTGATACCAGAAATTCCATCTCCAAGATCAAAGCCGCCTGCCGTACCAGCACTACCATAGTTTGTATTGTCAAGAGGGATACCATCAATTACGTACAACGGTTGGTTATTTCCAGTCATTTCTGTACTACCGCGTAAAATAACACGTGTAGAACCGGAAGGCCCTCCTGCAGTTTGACTCACTACTAAACCAGGAACTCGTCCGGCCATAGAGTTGATCACATTGGTTTCCTTAGCTTTTGTTAAAGCTTCTCCATTTACCTCAGCAACGTTATACCCTAATGCTTTTTTTTCTCTCTTAATACCCAAAGCAGTAACTACAACATCATTCATTACATGAACATCTTCTTCTAAAATAATATCCAAAGAAGCCTGACCAACTATTACCTCTTGCGATTTGTACCCGATGTAACTAATGATAAGAGTAGCGCCCGGATTAACACTAATATTAAATTGGCCATTGATATCAGTGATGGTTCCGTTGCCGGGGTTTCCTTTTTCAATAATTGTTGCTCCTATAATAGGTTCATTATCATCTCTCACGGTACCCGTCACTTTTTGATTCTGTTCTCCAATATTGGAAAAAAGCGTTTCTCTTGCTTGTATCTCTTCAAGGCCTCCAAATAGGCAGAGAGATAATAATCCACATAATAATGTGTAATTACAGATTTTTCTTTTCATAGAAATTCAAATTAATATTTAATAGATCTTAATCCAATCAATATACATGTTGACTTTTTCTCCTTCTTTCAAAGCTGTAATCTCGTCTATGTTAGTAATACCTGTGAAAGCACCTCCTACAGCAAGATTAAATAACATGAAGAAGTTATCGTGGAAATATTCGTATCTATCGCTATTTGTGCTAATATCAAACGAATAAAATTCCATATTATCAATAATTACAGTTAAACTGTTTTCGTTCCATTCTAATGTATAGATGTGATATTTTCCGTCTTGTAAGCTATGCGAAACATTACCATAGTGGTATTCTTGTTTATGTCCGGCATTCATGTCTGCTCCATAGTGGATAGCAGTATTTACAAATGTTTCAGTGGTGCCTGTTGCAATTCCGTTACGTTCGCCCCACTCAGCGATATCTATTTCCCCACATTGTGGCCATGGTTTATTACTGTTTCCCATCAACCAAAAGGCCGGCCAAAGTCCGTTACCTGTTTTTGGGAGTTTAATGCAGGCCTCTATTTTTCTGTGCAAAAAACTCTTTTTCCCTTTGGAGTTTACGCGTCCTGAGAAAAATTTGTTGTTTTTGCGTTCGGCAGTAATAATTAGTACTGATTTACCTTCATCGGTACCAACAGAAACATGTTCTTTATCGTAGGCTTGCAGCTCCTGATTTACCCATCCGGGCTCATGCACTTCTTTTGTCCAAATGTTTTCATCAAAAGATTCAAATTCGTCTTGGAAGAATAAATCTTCTTGCTCTTCAGTAGGTAAATCTTGTGCCGAGCAGGATTGCAGCATCGAACAGACTACTAATAGAAACAAAATTTTTTTTTTCATATGCTTATTATTTGATTTTTACTTGTCATATGGAACTCGCCAATTTAGTTTTCCTCGTGTGTGAGAACTTTTTTTCATGGCTCGTTTCATAATGACAGATGATTAATAAACTCATTTTTTGATTTTGGAAGGCAGTTTTCTGTCTTTATTCTGCGATTCAAAATTGTGGTGTAAAATTGCTAATGATTGTTAAAATCAATGGGCGGAAAGCTGACAAATAAGGTTTGATTGCAGACATATTTCTGTTTTTTGCAGGAGAGAGCCGTCTTTATGGCGTTTATTTAGAGGATTTTATTGGAGATAGAAAAAACTACAAAATTGATGGTCTAAAACTCGCAATATGCATTAGAAAATCTATTACACAATAAAATTACTTCAAAATAATAAGATACTTCGTTGCTTCACTTCAACTCGCCAGATACTGATAGCTATCGGGATAATGCCTTGTTTCAGTAAAGCCTTGTTTTATGCCACTTTCTTTCAATTTTCATAAGGACATTCTATTACTAATGCTGGCAAAAGCTCATTTCAAAAGTGATGAGCTAGAGAAGTTTTGTAAAGAAGGAACGCACATGTATATCGAAGAAACCCAGAATTAACTTTAACTCGAAGCAATGCGCATGGTTGTGGATGTAATGCATTTATGAACTAAAGCAAAGCATATCTAAAAAGAAGTAAAACCTGGTCAGAATAGATTAATCTGAATTCGATTAAAATTTTAGAATTCAGGTTATTATTTTGCTATTGATGAACACAATAAATAAGCCATTGCAGCATATAAAGAATTTGATACTTCAATAGGAAAACAGTTTTATATCATCAGCAAACCTTATTCGGGTTGATTGTACTTGCTGGGTTGTACACCAAAATGTTTCTTAAATAAAGAACTAAAGTATTTTACGTTAACAAATCCTGTGTCTGTGGCCACTTCAGTTACATTTCTACCTTCTTTTAATAATTCGGAAGCCTTTTGTAGGCGAATGATGCGGATGAACTCTTGTGGTCCTTTCCCAGTCAAGGATTTAAGGCGGCTATAAAAAAGTGTTCGGCTCATGGCCATTTCCTTACAAAGCGTGTTAATCTCAATATTGCTTATGTTTCTGATGACAAGTTGGGTAGCTTGTATAATAAATTGACGGTCGTTCTCTGATAGAAGAATCATTTCTGTGTCATCAATCTTATCGTCATCAATACTTGAAGTTGGGTTTTCGTTTCCTTCGTTGTCAACCTGATCTTTTTTTGTTTCAACTTGCATAATAGCTTGCCTCATGAAAAAGTCCCTTAGTCTGTTTCTGTTGGCAATCATACCGTCTACCTTCAGTTTTAAAATTTCAGTACTGAATGGTTTAGGAATATAGTCGTCAGCACCTTTTTTTAAACCATCAACAGTTGCATTATGATTAACTTTTGCTGTTAGTAGTATAAATGGGATGCCTGATGTATTGGGATTGTTTTTAACCATTTGGCACAGTTCATCTCCTTGTATACCAGGCATCATAACGTCCGACAGTATCAAATCGGGATATTCTGTTGAAAGGTATGAGAGTGCTTCTTGTCCATCAGCAACGTCAACAACCCTATAGTCATGCTCAAATGTTTTGCGCAAATAATCCCGCAGCGACTCATGGTCTTCTACTATAAGTATCGTATTCTTAGCTTTTTGGCTACCTGTGTTTTTGAGCTTGCTGTTTTTATGTATAGCAACATCCATATTTTCCGTGTCTATAACTTCTTTGGGCGGAATGGTTCGCTTTGGCATAGACTCCAAAGCCGCATCTGTTCTTTGCAAAGTTATCGTAAAGGTACTACCCTTGTTTTCTTCAGATTGGAAGCTGATTCTCCCGTGCAGCATTTTTATTATACGATGTGCCTGCAAAAGGCCGAATCCCGTTCCGTCTTCGTTTGTTATCAAGGTGTTTTTGGCTCGATAAACGTTGTTAAATAAGTGTTTTTTAGCCTTCTTCGGAATGCCTATACCGCTGTCTTTAATTTCTATAATGGCTTTTCGTTTGGTGTAGTTTAAGCTTAAGCGGATATCTCCTCCTGGCATTGTGTATTTGCAAGCATTGGAAACAAGATTGTCTAACAGTATCTCTATGTTATGCCTATCTGCCATAATGTATATTTGTTCATCTGGCAAAGAGAGATTTAAGTTCAATTGTTTTTTGTTGCAAAGTGGCTGAAAACTGGATATCTCTTTTGTAAGTATGTTATTTATGTTTAGTGGTGATAATGTAAGTTGTTGTTTGTGGCTGTCCACTTTCTCAAATTCCAAAAGTTGAGAGATGAGTGTATATAGTTTGTGAGTGTTATTTCGGGCCAGTTTCAAAAAGTAAAGAGCTTTGTCAGAAAGGCCTTCTTCCTTGCTCAAGTCATCTAAAGGTGCCATAATAAGCGTTACAGGTGTTCTGATGTCATGTGCAGTATTAATAAAGAACCTTATTTTGTCTTCATCGTATTCTTTCTGGAGTTGATTTCTTTTAAAACGCAAAATGAAATGAAAAATAATGCCTACGATACTAATGTAAACTATCCATGCCCACCACGAATTCCACCAAGGCTGAGCAACTGTTAACATAAGCGTTTGTTCCGATATAACTTTTCCATTATTACGGCGTAAGCTGCGTACCTTAAGAATATAAGATCCTGGAGATACATTGGTATATCGAACCATACCATTAGAAGATAGACTACTCCATGATTTTTCGTATCCTTCTAAAATGTATTGGTATGCGATGTCACGCTGAAAACGGTAGTTAATGGACTCAAAAGTAACTGAAAAAGAGTTGTGTTTGTAATCTAGTTCAACCATACCACTTGCAAGCATGTCAAATATAGTAGGTCGTAAGCGTTTTTCTTCATCTGCTGGAAGATATTCTATTGATAAGCCAGTAAATTTCAATTGAGATTGATAATTTGTTACTGTAATTGCATCGGGTGTAACTAAAACAGCTCCATTGGTGCTGCCATATACAAACTTACCGTTTGCCAATCGGGCAAATGAGGATTTGTTATATTCCCTGTCTACATCACCAACATAATTGAGATTTGATACTTGAGAGTTTTCGATTAAAGCAAGTCCTTTTCCAGTGCTTGCCCATAGGCGTCCTCTGATATCTCGTTGCAAACTATATATGTCGTTGGATGGCATCCCTTCAAAGGTTGTGAACATCTTTAATTTCCTGGTTTTCATATCATACAGGTTTAATCCGCCACCTTCAGTCCCAAGCCAAACAGTGCTGTCTGCATTAAATAGCATCGATATAATATAAGCACTGGCACTTTGTTGGCTGTATTCCTGCGAGGTTGCATAGTGTTGAATAGCTCCAGTACGTTTGTTGACAATGTAAAAACCATTAACAGTAGCGGCAGCTATCCGATCCTCTCCAACCTCCTCAATGGAATGAATCCACTGTATATTGTATGATTGTATAGGTAGTCCTTGCTTGTTGAGAATTTGTAGTTTTCCTTCTAAACCTGCCACCCATAAGTTTCCGTCAGTATCTTGCTTGATAGAAAAGATGTAGTTTGTTGTTAATCCCTCATTTTTTGTAAGATGACGGACAATCTGTTTGCGATTATTCAAAAGGTAGAGTCCATCTCCATAGGTTCCAGCCCATACTGAGCCATTTTCCGCTTTACACAAGGTAACTACCACAACACCCTTTAATACATGGCTCCATTGATTAGAAAGTGTATCTCGCACGCTGATTCCAAAGTCTGTGGCGAACCATTGGTTTCCATTGGTATCCTCTTCTATATCGTTTATATTGTTGTTTGCCAGAGATTGCGGATTTCCTCTTTGATGGTTCAAGATAGTAATGGGGAATGTCTGCAGAATTGCAACCGATACTCCTCCAGTATAACTTCCTATCCAGATGTTACCTTGATTGTCTTTGGTGACAGCATATATGCCATTGCCCCGTAAAAAAATGTCGGTACTATCTTCTGTACTCATTAGCAGATGGCACTTTTTTGAATTTTGATCAACAGTGTATACACCTCCTCCGTCTATTCCGACCAATAAGGTATGTGCGTCATAATTTGTAATAGCTCTTATGGGATGAAGAAAGCTGAGATTACGTTCCTTCATAGGGAGTAGGGTAGAAGTATTCAAATCCATTACCCAAAGTCCATTGTTGAATGTTCCTAACCAAAGTTCATTTTTTGTAATGTTGTAGAATAATGTCTGTACGTCTTTTCCTTCTATCAACCGTTGAATTTTGTCGGATTGAGAAGGTACAAGTTGAAATACCCCTATTGATGTACCAACAAAAAGTTGTTGCCCTGAGGATATAATGTCATTAATATATTCTCCCTCAATAATAGAAGTGATAGGTTTATCTGCCTCTTTCTTGTGCAGTCCTTTACTTAATCCAAACCATAATGTTCCTTTCCCGTCAAGGCAAAGTTTGTTTAGTATGATTTCACCATTGATGTATTGGCCTAAGTTCAGGTATTGTTCAAAAGAGTCATTCTTCACAGAATAACGATAGATTCTTCCAGTGTTATCGTATGCCCATAGCCCATATTGTTCGTCGTAAAGCAAACGAAGTGTTCGTCCGGCCATGTCACTATAGTGAAAGTTGCCAGATAGCGTGTAGTTTTTTACCACATAGCCGTTGTAACGATCTATTCCTACTTTGGTGGCCATCCATATTGCACCGTTGTTATCTTCAACAATTGAAAATACGCGTTGACTGCTGAGTCCTTCGGCATAACCAATATGTTTTATATCAAATAAGTTGTTGGTCAGTTCAGCCTTAACTGCAAAAACTACAATCAATAATATTATCGTAAACGTATATTTCAATAATATCTTCATAATTCATATTTCGCACATACATGATAAATGAATAATAGACTCAGGAATTTCATTGTCTTCCCGAAAATTTAAAGTGAAGATACTTAAGTCTATTCACAAAGTCATTCTGCAAAAGTAATTAATTAGAAAGTATTGCAAAACTATGACAATAATAATTTATAGTCCGGGTTTTCAACTAATTTTCATTGCTTTGCAATGGCTTTTACAGGTCTATTCTTCATCTTTTTCTATTTGTAATTGAGAAAGATGCATAACAAAGCATCTAACATAATAAACGCAACAAAGCCTATTGTTTTATATATGATAAGAATGTGATTTATTTAGAAGAGATTTTTAATCATGAAGGTTTATTAAAATCCAAATAAGTGTTTAGAATTTAATCTTATTTGGGTTTTTATCCAATTTCATAATTCATATATCTAAAATCGATAAGTGGGTAGGTTAAAATTAAGTATTTTAGTTGTTTTTAAAGGCAAGATTTAAGTATTATAAATCAGCTTGTTTTCGGAATTAAGTAATGTTATATATTTTTATATGAAAAAAAGAATTGGTTCTATAACTTTAATTTTTATAATCTCGATATCTTTTGTCAATTCTCAAACTGTATCTCTTATATCTCCTAATAAACAGGTAAATGTTCAACTTTATAATCAACAAAGAGGGGAGTGGTATTTAAAAATCAATTATAGCAATGTTGAAAATCAAAAAGAAGTAATTCCAAAGATAGATCTGGGTCTTGTTTGTTCGGAGCATGATTTTTCAAGCAACCTTAAATATATAAAAACAGGAAAACCTAAATCGATATATGAAGAATATACCATGTTGCACGGGAAAAAAGCTCATTGTAGCAATTTGGGCAACGAAGTGATGGTTTCTTTCGAAAATTTAAACAAAGTAAAACTCAATCTTATTATTCGTGCTTATAACGATGGCGTTGCTTTTCGTTATGAAATTCCTGGTAAGGACGCGGCTTATAAAGTAACCGATGAGTTAACCACTTATTCAATCCCGGACAGTACCATGCGTTGGTTACAAAAATTCAACCCGGCTAATGAAGGTTTGTATGCTAAAATGGTCGATGGCTCAGAGCAAAAAGATTGGGCGTATCCTGCACTTTTTAGCACACCCGATACATCTTGCTGGTTTTTAATTCACGAAGCCGATGTTAACCATAATTTTTGTGGTTCAAAATTAACGAATTACGGAGACAAAACGAAATATAAAATAACTTTCCCGGATGAATGGAATGGCAGGGGTACTGGCGAAGTACAACCAACTGTAACACTTCCTTGGAAATCGCCTTGGAGGGTAATTGTAATGGGTAGCCTTGCGGATATTGTGGAATCTACTTTGGTAAATGACGTATCTGCCCCTTCGGTGATTGTTGATACCGAGTGGATTAAGCCAGGTGTGGCATCGTGGAACTATTGGTCAGATAATCATGGCACAAAAGATTATAAAACAGTATGCAGATTTGCCGATTTAGCAGCTTCGATGGGATGGGATTATACACTTTTGGATTGGGAGTGGGATAATATGAGCAATGGTGGTAATCTGGAAGATGCCTTAAGATATATCCATTCGTTAGGAGTTAAACCATTGATATGGTACAATTCGGGAGGTGAGCATACCTGGGTTGGCGCTACGCCAAAAGACCGAATGTTAACCCACGAGAACCGTATGGAAGAGTTTGCAAAGCTAAAGAAGCTGGGTGTTGCAGGTGTGAAGGTCGACTTTTTTGAAAGTGAGAAGCAAGACATGATTAACTACTATCTTGATATTTTGGAAGATGCCGCAAAATTCGAGATAATGGTTTACTTCCATGGCTGCCTGGTGCCCCGTGGTTGGCAAAGAACCTATCCGCATTTAATGGCCTATGAAGGCGTGAGAGGGGCAGAGTGGTACAATAACGGCCCCGAGTTAACAACAACTGCGCCTGCACATAATTCTGTTTTACCATTTACCCGCAATGTAGTAGGTTCCATGGATTATACGCCGGTAACGTTTACCAACTCACAATATCCGCACATTACATCCTTTGGCCACGAATTGGCTTTAAGCGTATTGTTTGAATCTGCGATGCAGCACATGGCCGACCGTCCCGAAGGATATTACGAATTGCCCGATGCTGCTAAAAGCTTTTTGAAAACCGTGCCAAATACCTGGGATGATACAAAACTATTGGATGGTTATCCGGGAGAATTTACTGTTATGGCGCGCCAAAAAGGAGCCAATTGGTACATTGGTGGAATTTCGGGGATACAGAAAGAAAAAACGCAAAAGCTGAATTTCAGTTTCTTATCTGAAAATGTAAAATATAAACTGACATTAATCAGCGATGGCATTCATGATAAAACCTTCTCTGTAAAACATATGGTGGTGTATAATACAAGTACCATTGATGTGAAAATGTTGCGCCGTGGTGGTTTTGCTGCTGAATTAACGCCACTAAATAATTAGAATCAGGAGTTAATATCAATATTGAATCAACTTAAAGAATTGCATGAAATCCAATCTCAACTTGGTGAAAAAAATAAATTCAATGAAAACGAAACCTCTATCAAACTTACGAAAATGGCTGAGTATATCTGCCATGCTTTTGCTCACAATTAATATATGTGCGCAGAAATATCCTTTTCAAAATTCGGAACTAAGTTCTGAGGAGAGGGCAAAAGATTTAATTTCAAGGCTGACCTTGGAAGAAAAAGCTGCGTTAATGTGCGACCAGTCCGACCCAATTCCCCGTTTTGGTATAATGCGTTTTAACTGGTGGAGCGAAGCTCTGCATGGCTATGCCAATACCGATAATGTAACGGTATTCCCGGAACCGATGGGTATGGCTGCTTCTTTTAACGAATTGTTGGTATATGACATATTTAATGCAGTTTCTGATGAAGCGCGTGCCAAATACAACGAAGCGCGTCAAAAAGGCGAAGAGAACAAGCGTTTCTTAAGCCTTTCGGTTTGGACTCCTAATGTGAATATATTCCGTGACCCAAGGTGGGGAAGGGGACAAGAGACTTATGGAGAAGATCCTTACCTGACTTCAAAGATGGGTGTTGCAGTAGTAAAGGGTTTACAAGGGCCAGATGATGCCAAGTACCGTAAGTTGTTAGCTTGCGCAAAACACTACGCAGTACATTCAGGGCCGGAGTGGAGCCGCCATGAGCTGAACCTGAATAATGTAGATCCAAGGGAACTTTACGAAACCTATTTGCCAACATTCAAGGCTTTGGTTCAGGAGTCCGATGTGCGCCAGGTGATGTGTGCTTACCAACGTTTAGACGATGAGCCTTGTTGTGGAAACACCCGTTTGTTGCAACGAATCCTTCGCGATGAGTGGGGATATAAATATTTAGTAGTCTCTGATTGTGGTGCTGTTACCGACTTCTTTACTACCCATAAGGTGTCTTCCGATGCAGTCCATGCTTCTGCAAAAGCTGTTCTTGCCGGAACAGATGTGGAGTGTGTTTGGGAGAATTACCCGTTCAAAAATCTGCCCGAAGCTGTAGAGCGTGGCTTGATTAAAGAGGACGATATCAATACCAGTTTATTGCGTGTTTTAATTGGCCGTTTTGATTTAGGAGAGATGGATGATGATGCCATTGTACCTTGGTCTAAAATTTCGCCTTCAATTTTAAATAATGACAAGCACCGCCAGATTGCTTTGGAAATGGCGCAACAGTCAATGACTTTGCTTCAGAATAAAAACAATGTGTTGCCTTTGTCAAAATCGGCCGAAAAAATTGCTGTTATCGGGCCAAATGCCGATGACGAGCCAATGCTTTGGGGGAATTATAACGGCACGTCTGTTCGTACCATTACCATTTTAGATGGCATAAAAACAAAAATCTCAGAAAACAGTATTGTTTATGACAAAGCCTGTGATTTGGTTGAAGATAAAATTACCCAATCATATTTTGGCAAATGTTCTTTCGAAGGCAAAAAAGGGTTTAAAGCCACTTATTGGAATACACCCGATAGGAGTGGCGATGTTGTTACTGTAACGCGCATTGAAAATCCAATGAAATTAACCACTGCCGGGCAGCACGAATTTGCATCTGGTGTTAAGCTGGAAGGGTTTTCGGCCAAGTACGAAACCGAATATACGCCAGAAGAAAGCCAGGAAATTGTATTTAAAGGAGGAGCAACTGGATATTTTGAATTGATTGTGAATGGAGAGTCATTGGCGCAATACAATAATTGGAGGACAATCCCATCTCGAATTCCATTTAAAGTAGAAGCTGGAACGAAATACAAAATTGAAATTTTATATGCCCAGAAAAATAACTGGCAGGCCAACATTGAATTTAACTTCGGAAAAGAGGTGGATGTAGATTATACCAACCTGATTAATAAGTTGAAAGGTGTTGATGTGGTGGTGTTTGTTGGTGGTTTATCTACTTTGTTAGAAGGAGAAGAGATGCCGGTTAACTATCCCGGATTTAAAGGAGGCGACCGCACCAATATTGAATTGCCATCGGTACAGCGCATCTGTTTAAAGGCATTAAAAGCTGCCGGTAAAAAAGTGGTTTTTGTAAACTGCTCCGGTTCGGCTATTGGTTTTGCACCTGAAACCGAAAGTTGCGATGCTATTCTACAAGCCTGGTATGGCGGTGAATCCGGCGGGCAAGCTGTGGCTGATGTGTTATTTGGCGACTACAATCCATCAGGAAAACTGCCTGTAAGTTTTTACAAAGATTCAGAGAAGTTGGGCGATTTCGAAGATTACTCAATGAAGGGGCGTACTTACCGTTACACAACCGATGTACTTTTCCCATTTGGATATGGATTGAGCTACACCAAATTCGAAATTGGAAAAGCTTCTTTAAGCAAAACAAAAATTGCGGCTAACGAAACTGTTAAATTAACGGTTCCTGTTACAAACTCAGGAAAACATGCAGGAACAGAAGTTGTTCAAGTATATGTGCGCAAGGTTAATGACATTGATGGGCCGTTAAAAACCTTAAGAGGATATGAGCGGTTAACCATTAAGCCCGGAAAAACTCAAAAATCAGTGATTAAATTACCTGCATCATCATTTGAGTTTTACGATTGGGGGCAACGAAAAATGGCTGTAACTCCAGGCGAATATGAAATATTCTACGGAAATAGTTCGGATGAAAAGGATTTAAAAGCAGTAAAAATTACCATTAACTAATCAATTAGGATTAGTATTGGCATTATCAAGAAAAATTGCACTACCAAGGCTTTGGGGCACTGGTAGTGTTTCTTGTTAAAGCTAGTCAACCAATCTTTATAATATTAACCAAAATCAATTAAACCCGGTATGTAACGAGCCATGAGCAAATAATTCTCACACTGTAGAATGACTAAATTGGTGAGTTCCATATGGTAAATTGAAGAAATTATAATCATATGAAAAAAAAGCATTTATTAAACTTTGCTGTTATATTGTCTATTGCAGTAAGTAGTTGTGTTTCCCCAACAGCTCCAACAGCATCTTCTGAGCAAGCAGAGTCAACTGAGCCTGCTAATATTATCGAAGATTTTAAGCCTTCGGTGTTGAACCAGCCGGGAAAACAATATCCAATGGTCAATTCGCAAGGATATGCCCGTTTTAAAATAGAGGCGCCAGATGCAGACAGTGTCCGCGTTAGCTTAGGCCTTGGCGGAAGGGGCGGCACCATTCTTAAAAAAGTGGAAGACGGCACTTGGATGGGGACTACCGAAGGCCCAATGGACGAGGGTTTTCATTATTATCATTTAACTATTGATGGCGGTATTTTTAATGATCCGGGTGCCATGAATTACTTTGGTTCACTTCGTTGGGAAAGCGGTATCGAAATACCTGCCCATGACCGTGATTTCTATGCATTAAAAGATGTGCCTCACGGTAAAGTAGAGCAAATTCTATTTCCTTCAGAGAGTACAGATTCAATCCGAAGGGCATTTGTATATACACCTCCCGGGTACGGTAAAAACTCTTCTGTAAAATATCCGGTTTTATACCTTCAGCATGGATGGGGCGAGGATGAAACTGCATGGTCAAATCAAGGGCGTGCTAACCTTATTATGGACAACCTTATTGCTGAAGGAAAAGCTAAGCTGTTCATTATTGTGATGACTTACGGAATGACCAACGAAACAAAATTTGGAGGGTTAAAATCATTCGACATTACTCCGTTTCAGACAGTATTGGTTGATGAATTAATCCCATATGTCGAAGAAAACTTCCTCACGCTTAAAGGTTCAGATAACCGTGCAATGGCAGGCTTGTCGATGGGCGGTTTCGAAACAAGGTTAATTACCCTAAACAAGCCTGATGTGTTTTCGTATTATGCACTTTTAAGTGGCGGTGTATATTCGCCTGAGGATATAAAAGATAAATCAACGGTGAAACTTATTTTCCAAAGTTGTGGTAGCCGCGAGAATCCTGAAAGGGTTGAATCTTCAGTAAAAGCGTTAAACGAGGCCGGATTAAATGCTTTTTCATATGTTTCGGAGAATACAGGCCACGAATTTTTAACATGGCGCCGTAGTTTAAGGGAATTGGCTCCAAAATTATTTAGATAATAAAATTATAGATTCATGAGAAAACTAACATTTTTAGCAAGCATATTTGCAATGGTAATGGCTACATCTTGCAAGCCTTCTTTAGAACCAGGGCAAGTAAAGGTTGAAGAGGGTATTTTACAAGGTGTTGTTACAGACGATTTAACCATTTTCAAAGGTATTCCATTTGCTAAGCCTCCTGTTGGAGAATTGCGTTGGAAAGCCCCGCAGCCTGCCGAAAAGTGGGAGGGGGTAAAACAGGCAACCGAATATGCCCCGGGCCCAATGCAGGGAGGTAATCCGCCATCAGGAAAAAGCGAAGATTGTTTGTACCTGAATGTTTGGACACCTGCAAAATCTGCCGATGAAAAAGTGCCGGTGTTGGTATGGATTTATGGTGGAGGCTTCAGTTTTGGAAGTACTTCTGAACCTGTTTACGATGGGCAAGCCTTGGCTAATAAAGGAGTTGTGTTGGTAAGTATTGCTTATCGCGTAGGACAGCTTGGATTTTTGGCGCATCCTGAATTGAGTGCCGAAAGCCCTGATGGTGTTTCAGGAAACTATGGTTTGTTAGATCAGATTGCCGGATTGAAATGGGTGCAAAAAAATATTGCACAATTTGGAGGCGACCCTGATAAAGTAACCATTTTTGGAGAATCAGCCGGTGGCATTTCAGTAAGCATGTTGTGTGCATCGCCGTTGGCAAAAGGGCTTTTTCATGGTGCTATTTCTCAGAGTGGGGGTTCGTTTGGCCCATCGCGGCCAACTACTTATCCTGGCGAAAATATGAAAACTTTAAAGGATGCTGAAGCTGACGGAATTGAATATGTGAAGCAACACGGAGGATCTTCTATTGCCGATTTGCGCAAAATGGAGGGCGAAAAGTTTATCCCTGCCGGATGGACAATGCCTGGAGGCTGGCCTGTTGTTGATGGTGTGGTTATCCCTGACGATCAATATAAACTTTATGAGAAAGGCCAGTACAATGATGTACCTGTCCTAATAGGTTATAATTCCGACGAAGGCGCAAGCTTTATGTGGGAAAAAAATCCGGAGAATGTAAAAACTAGCGTTAAACATCGTTTCGGAAGGTATGCCGATGCCCTATTAGAAGCATATCCGCTTGAGGAAAATAGTGTGCCTAAAACCGCGCGGGACTTAATGCGCGATGCTGCTTTTGGTTGGCAAACATGGATTTGGGCAAGGCTTCAATCTCAAACAGGCAAATCAAATGTGTACTATTACTATTTCGACCAGCATGCTGAAAACTCTGAGGGTTCACCTCACGGGCAAGATGTTGCTTACGTTTTTCAGCATTTGGATCCTAATAATTCATCAAAGTCAGATCTTGAAATATCTGAAGCTATGGGGAGCTATTGGACAAATTTTGCAAAATATGGCAATCCGAATGGGGAAGGTATTCCTGAGTGGTCTGCTTTTAGCGATGATACGCCGGAGGTCATGTATTTGCAGCAAAAGCCTCATGTAGGCCCTGTGCCAAGCGAAGCGTCATTAAAAGTGCTTGATGGGTATTTTAGCTGGCGAAGGACAGTTGAAGGAAAAGAATGGGCTAAATAATTTTTACCATTTTTATGTTAAGATGAGCTTTATTGGCTTTGGTATAATGCCGAGTATAATTGACTAGTTTTATTAATTCTTAGAAAGTAAAATTGTTGATATTATGCATTTATGTCTGATATTAACAATGAATTATCTTATAGTGAAATAAGCTTAGTGCTTAAGTATATAATTTAGCCTTTGTGCTTGTTGCTTTAGTTGTAAGTAACAGTGCAAAGGCTTTCTTTATTTTAAGGTATACTGGAGATTAAATTTAAATAAAGATAAACCATTCATTAAGTATAAATTATAGCCTTTGCAGGTTATCTCTCTGCGGAGGAATAAAAGTGAGATAGTATAATCATATGAAACGAACTATGAGCAAAGTTGCCACACACACGAGGAAGACTAATGGGGTAAGTTTCATATGGTAATTAAAAACAATTTAGAAAATGAAAAAAAATGTTTTTTGCCTTTTTATTTATCTGGTTTTCATTTAAAGGGGCAACAGTATTCCCAATGTTGGAAGGATGTTAATTATGCAGGAGATGAAAAGGAAATTTCTATTGAAGGGCTTACATCCGGAATATATTTTTTCAGATTGGATATGGGGAATCAAGTCGCAACTAAAAAGCTTATTATATAAATACGATTCAACCATTATAATTTCTTCACTTATAGATTTTCTGGATTTCTCTGCCAATGCATCATAAGAAAACTCTGTGCTTCAGTGCCTCAGTGTTCTGTTTGTAGGTCAGTTTAAATATTAAATAAATAAACAAATGAATACATTAAAATTATTTTCTGTAACAGGTATCATCGGATTAATACTATTGGCTACATCCTGTGGCTTACTAAATGAGTCGAAGAATAATGTTTGGCTCGATGAATTGGATTTGAGTACTGTAACTCAAGGGTACGGCATACCAGTTAAAAACAAATCATTAGATGGCAACACCATGACTATTGCCGGGCAAACATTTGAAAGAGGTTTTGCAACTCATGCGTTTAGTTCGTTGCTGGTTTTAACTGAAGGAAAAGCAACTTCATTCACTGCAAAAGTTGGGCTTGATGATGAGATGAAAGGCCACGAACCTGCCGTTGAATTTGAAGTATATGGCGATGGACAGAAACTTTGGTCCAGTGGAGTGATGCATATAGGCGATTCTGCCAAAGAGTGTTCTGTTGCATTAGCCGGCATTAAAAAAGTAGAACTGGTAGTGGCCGATGGAGGCAATGGCAATTACTACGACCATGCCAACTGGGCCGATTCTAAATTTGAGGTGGCCGGTGTAACTACATTAGAAACCTTTAACCCAATTGCAAGCGAACCTTATATTCTAACGCCAAAACCATCTGCAGAACCACGAATCACTGGGGCAAAGGTTTTTGGTGTACGCCCTGGCTCGCCGTTTCAATTCATGGTTACGGCAACCGGAGACAGGCCAATGGAATTTTCGGCTGAAGGTTTACCAAAGGGCTTAGCGTTAAACTCCCAAACTGGCATTATTACAGGCAAACTGTCTAAAAAAGGGACTTATGAAGTTGTTTTAAAGGCCGAAAACGCTATTGGCACAGCCGAGCGTAATTTTCGTATTGTTTGTGGAGACGAAATTGCCCTTACCCCGCCTATGGGCTGGAACAGTTGGAACTGTTTTGCCCACGAGGTTTCTGCCGAAAAAGTTAAAAGTGCTGCCGATGCTATGGTAAAAAGTGGACTGATTAACCATGGCTGGACATACATAAATATTGATGATTTTTGGAATAACCACCGCGATTCAGAAGACGGTTCTTTAAGAGGGGAATTAAGGGATGCTAATGGAAAAATCGTACCCAATAAACGATTCGAAGATATGAAAGGCCTTGCCGATTATGTGCATGGGCTTGGCTTGAAAATAGGCCTTTATTCCAGCCCTGGCCCATGGTCGTGTGGTGGATGTGCCGGCAGTTATGGTTTCGAAGAGTTGGATGCAGAAACTTATGCTGAGTGGGGCTTCGATTACCTTAAATACGATTGGTGTAGTTATGGAAACGTAATTGATGGTTTGCCTGATAATGACCCTTATAAAGTGTCATCGCTTTCATACAACGGTGGCGGGGAATTGGAAACAGCCATGGCACCCTTTAAATTGATGGGCGATTACATTCGCAAGCAATCTCGTGATATTGTTTATAGCGTATGTCAATACGGTATGTCCGACGTTTGGAAATGGGGTGGTTCAGTAGGCGGCAATTGCTGGCGTACCACCAACGATATTACCGATACTTGGGTAAGTGTAAAGAATATTGCACTGGACCAGGATAAATCGGCTCCTTATGCTAAGCCTGGTAACTGGAACGACCCTGATATGTTGGTTGTTGGCCATGTTGGTTGGGGAAATACACACCCAAGTAAGTTGAAGCCCGACGAGCAATATTTGCACATTAGTTTGTGGAGCCTTTTTGCGGCCCCTCTATTGATTGGTTGCGACATGGAGAAACTGGATGATTTCACCTTGAACCTGCTTACCAACGATGAGGTGATTGATGTAAATCAAGACCCGCTTGGCAAACAAGGTACCTGTCTTCAAACTATCGGAGATTTGAAAATTTATGTGAAAGAACTTGAAGATGGTAGCCGTGCGGTTGGCTTCTGTAACTTCGGCATCGAGATAGTGGATATGGATTACAGCGATTTCGAAAAACTAGGCATAAAAGGAGATGTTACCGTACGTGACCTTTGGCGCCAGAAAGATATTGCCAATTTGGATGCTGGTTCCGAAAAGCTGGCAATAAAAGTGCCTGCACACGGGGTGTTGTTTTACAAATTCAGCAACCGCCAATAGGCATTTTCAACTGCCCGTATAAAGCACAACATGCCTTACAAGGTTTTGAGCGTCGAAATACACTATCGTCTTTTGAAATCAGGTGAGTGTACTTTATGCAAATACTAAGTTTTAAATGAAAATCAAAATAAATATACAACATGAAGAAATTAAAGTTTGAATTGAAGAAAAAGTACTTGGTATTATTGTCCGCCTTTTCTTTGGCGTTGCCCTTTGCTGCAAACGCTAACGGCAATGGGGCTGAGCAAAAGAGTGCTCAATCGGACGCTCAATTTGTGCACCGTGCTGCAGGGAATCCCTATTTGCCGTTGTGGGAACACTTGCCCGATGGCGAACCACGCGTATTTGAAGATCCCGACAACCCGGGAAAATTTCGTGCTTATATTATTGGGTCGCATGATTTAAGGATGAACAGCTATTGTGGCCCTGACATTCGGATGTGGTCGGCACCCATTGAAAACCTGAACGAATGGCGCGACGAAGGCCCAATTTTTACTTACAATATCGAAGGCCAATGGGATGTGATGTATGCCCCTGACTTGGTTGAGGTGAAACGCAAAGATGGCACCAAGGATTATTACCTGTTTCCGCATAGCCGTGGCCGTGGCCGCGAAGCCATGGTTTGCAAAGGTTCTCGTCCCGACGGCCCTTTTACCCCAATTAACCTGAACGAAGAAGGAACGCGTACAGTACCCGGCAGTATTTTAGGTTTCGACCCTGCTGTTTTTATTGAATATGTAACCGACCCCAACGATCCCGATTTCGAAATCGGTTTCCGTGCTTATGGTTTTTGGGGCTTTCAACGCTCCAATGCAGCACAACTGGATCAAAAAACGATGTATTCTTTACGCCCGGGCACCGAGGTTGTTAACTTTATGATCCCTGCCAGTGCACGCTATGGCGTTATCAAAGATCCTAAGGGAACGGAATATCCTAACGTATATGCCGATCAGGATTTAGGTACGTTTAACTTTTTCGAAGCTTCATCTATCCGCAAGGTTGGCAACAAATTCATCACAGTTTTTAGTGGTTATTCAGGCCCTGAATACGGCGTAGGCAGTTCTAACTCTACTTTACGTTATGCTGTAGCTGATTCTCCATTAGGGCCTTGGAAAAGCGGAGGTGTGTTGGTTGATTCTCGCGGCCCTGTATTGAATCAGGATGGTTCAAAGATTGTGACAGCCAACGGTGGCCACAATACGCATGGTAGTATTGAACAAATCAATGGACAGTGGTATGTTTTCTATCACCGCCCACCACGAAACTTCGGTTTTGCACGTCAGGCAGTGGTAGAGCCTATCACCATTCAGTGGGACGAAAAACCTGTTGCCCAAGGTGGAACAGCTGTAATTAGGGGGTACGATCCATACGCGAAAGATGAAATTTGGGTATTAAAAGATAATCAAGGTATTGAATACAAAGGTGCTGAAGTGACATCTGAAGGTTTCAATTTATATGGCCTCGATCCTTATCAATATTATTCAGCTGGCTACGCTTGTTACCTTTCGGATGTAAGCTTGCAGCAAGATTCGTGGGACATATGGAACAACCATATGCCCATTACCAATATGAAAAACGGAACTATTGTAGGGTTCAAATACTTTGGTTTTGGTGGGCTTAAAAAAGACACCAAAGGCCTGAAAGCGTTTAAAGGCACTAAAAAAGGCAACAAAACAGCATTCAACCTTTTTATTGCACCCAAGACTTCTAAAAGCTTCAAGGTGAACGTTTGGTTAGATGGCCCATGGGACAATGTCTCATGGCAAGGAAAGAAAATTGGCGAAATTGTGGTTCCTGCTAATTCAAAACAAGAAATTACCAAATTCACTATCGACGTAGCCAAATTTGTTGACGGCTTGGACAAGAAACACGCTATTTTCTTGGTAGCCGAAGGTGCCGGCCAAGAAGCGTTGTTTGATTTCATGGGATTGGGTTTCAGCTCAGCCAAAAAGGCAATCGAACGTCACGTAGCGCCAATTGTAACCATTTTTGTTGACGAAAAGGCCATCGAAATGCCTGAAACGCCAGTTCGTTCAACTAGCCAAAACGGTATTGTAGGTTACGATTTGTATGAAGCAGAAGTCAAACTTCCTTCAGGAACAACGCAAAAACCTGTTGTGACTGCAACTGCCAGCAACAAAGCGGTGAAGGTGGCTATTTCGCAACCAGAAGCACTCCCCGGAATTGCAACGGTGAAATGCGATTACAATGGGGTTGTGAAAACCTTTAAAGTGGCGATTTCTGCAGAATAACAAATCCAAATTATGAACCGAATTATTTCACTATTAATTATAGCGCTGTGCTTGGGAGTTAATTCCCAGGTACACGCGCAAAATCCAATTATTCAGACTAAATACACGGCAGATCCTGCACCAATGGTTTACAACGATACCGTTTTTCTTTATACATCGCACGATGAAGATGACGCTTTGGGTTTTAAAATGCAGGATTGGTTGCTGTATACTTCAACAGATATGGTTAATTGGACAGACCATGGTGTTGTTGCTTCGTTAAAGGATTTTAAATGGGTGCCATATGACAATGGAGCATGGGCACCGCAATGTATTGAACGAAACGGTCAGTTTTATTTCTATTGCCCCATGCCGAACGGTATTGGAATTGGGGTGTTGGTTGCCGATAGTCCATATGGGCCATTTACCGATCCTATTGGAAAAGCCTTGATAAAAAACGGGCCTCAGGATATTGACCCTTCTGTTTTTATAGATGATGATGGGCAGGCTTACCTATATTGGGGAAATCCGGAGTTATGGTATGTTAAGTTAAATGAAGATATGATTACTGTTGAAGGCGAACCTACAAGAATGGCCGATTTTGTAAAAGTGAAGGGCGAAAAAGATGCTTTCCATTATCAGGAGGGGCCATGGGCTTGGAAATGTAACGGAAAATATTATATGGCTTATGCATCAACCTGTTGCCCCGAGGGTATTGGTTATGCTATGAGCAATAGTCCAACTGGGCCTTGGGTATTTAAAGGTATGATTATGGAAGGTGATCAGCGCTCAAGTGGCAACCATCCCGGAATAATCGATTATAAAGGAAACTCTTATGTTTTTGGCTTCAATTATGACATATTGAAACAAACAATGTCGAGGCATTACGAACGTCGTTCGATTTGTGTTACTAAAATTGTTTACGATAAAGACGGTGAAATAATAAAACTACCATGGTGGGGTGAAACTAAAAACATTCAAATTGGCGTGTTAAATCCATACATTAAGAACGAAGCCGAAACCATGGCTTTTAGTGAAGGGCTTAATACGAAAAAGGTTATTGAGTGGGAACGAAATGTTTCCTGGAATAGGGGCAAGAAGATGGCCGAACGCGTGGTGGTTACTTCAATCCATAATGGCGATTATATTAAAGTGCAGGGAGTTGATTTTTCTAAGGGAATTTCATCCGTTCAAGTATGTGTGGCTGCATTGTATGGCGGTAAAATCGAAATTCATGCCGATAAAATTGATGGGCCTATTTTGGGGCTGGTAGATATAACAGCTTCGGCTGAAGGAGATATTTATAAAACAGCCACAGCAACTGTAAAAAACATCAAAGGTGTTCATGATTTGTATTTTGTTTTTAAAGGGGAAAAGGATTTGTTCGACTTTGATTGGTGGAAGTTGAATGGTAAATAATAAGTTAAATTTTTTAAGCATAATTATGAAAAAGCAAATTTTATTATTATTGTTTTTGGTGTTAGTAATCAATTTGGTAACGGCTCAAAAACCAATTGTTCAAACCTATAATCCATTCGAACTGGATTTTGTTATTGAAAAGCCTTTAACAAATAATGACTTTCCTGTTGTTTCTATGAGTGGAACTGCTGCGGAAATCAACTACGATAATTCCGATTTCCCTGGAGTAATACGTGCTATACGCGATTTGCAGAACGACATTGACAGTGTTACCGGTAAAAGACCATTGCTTGTTTCAGAAAACAAAACTTCTGAATATGAAATTATCATTGGTACGCTGGGTAAAAACAAGCAAATTGACAAACTGGTTTCTTCAAAAAAACTGAATGTAAAAGACCTTGAAGGCAAATGGGAAAGTTTTGTTATTACCACCATCCCGAATCCGAATAAAAAAACCAAAAACAGTCTTGTAATAGTTGGGAGCGATAAGCGGGGAACGATTTACGGGATATATGAATTATCAAGGCAATTGGGCGTATCGCCGTGGTATTGGTGGGCTGATGTTCCGGCTAAAAAACGCACATCGGCTTATATCAAGTCAGGTCGTTATGCTTCAGGCGAACCAAAAGTAAAATACCGTGGTATTTTTATAAATGATGAAGCGCCCTGCTTCACTGGATGGACAAAAGAAAAATTTGGTGGTGTAAACAGCAAAATGTACACTCATATGTTCGAATTACTGCTACGTTTAAGGGCAAACTACCTTTGGCCAGCCATGTGGGGGAATGCTTTTAATGAGGACGACCCTGAGAATCCACGCCTTGCTGATGAATATGGCATTGTTATGGGAACATCACATCACGAACCCATGATGCGTTCACAGAAAGAATGGGGCAATCACCGAAATGAGTATGGTAACGGTGAATGGAATTACAGAACAAATGAAGAAGGATTGAAAGCATTCTGGGAAGATGGTTTGGAACGTAATAAAAACTACGAACAGGTAATCACAATGGCTATGCGAGGCGATGGCGATATTCCAATGACGGATGCCGGCAGTGCAGAAGAGAATTTCAGGTTACTGGAAAAGATATTTTCTGACCAACGTGCCATTATCGAAAAAGTGACCGGCTTGCCTGCTAAAGAAACACCTCAGATTTGGGCATTGTACAGCGAGGTATTGGATTATTATGACCAGGGAATTAAAATACCTGAAGATATGACCGTTCTTTTTTGTGATGATAACTGGGGTAATGTTCGTCGGCTACCGGAACTGGGAGAAAAGCCGCATCCCGGTGGATATGGCATTTATTACCATGTCGACTTGCATGGCGCGCCAAGAGCCTATCAATGGCTGAATATGACCCAAATACCACACATGTGGGAACAACTGCAGTTAACTTATAGCTATGGTGTCGATAAGGTTTGGATATTGAACGTGGGCGATTTAAAACCAAATGAATATCCTATGGATTTCTTTCTTCACATGGCATGGAACCCTACCGCCTACAATCAGGATAATTTGCATGATTATGCCATAAGTTTTTGTAAGGATAAGTTTGGAGAAAAGGAAGCAGAAGATGCTGCTGAAATTCTTAGCCTGTATTGTAAATATGCAAGCCGCATCTCAGCAGAGATGCTCGATGATAGAACTTACAACCTTAAAAGTGGCGAGTTTCTTCTTGTGAAAGATGCCTATCTGGCGCTCGAAGCAAGGGCTATGCGTCAGTATTATAAACTTCCTGAACAATACAGGGATACCTATATGCAATTGGTGCTTCATCCTGTGCGGGCGATGGCCAATCTTTATGATATGTATTATTCATTGGCGATGAACAAGAAATTAGCTTCCGAAAAAGATATTAAAGCCAATTATTGGGCTGACCGAGTAGAAAAATGTTTTGCATTGGATGCTGAATTCACAAAGGATTATAATCAGAATGTTTTCGGTGGTAAATGGAACCATATTATGGACCAGACCCATATTGGATATACCTCGTGGGATGAGCCTCGCGAAGGTAATATTATGCCTAAGGTTACCCGCATCTCCCCTGATGAAGCAAAGCAAGGAGGTTATGTGTTTAATGAAGAAAACGACGTTGTGGTAATGGAAGCTGAACATTTCTTTGAGGCCAATAATACTAATAACACAAAATGGACTGTGATTCCAAGTTTGGGGCGCACACTATCAGGGATTGCCTTAATGCCTTACACCGAGAAAACTGAAAATGCAGCTATAACCTATAAAATGAATATAAGCCCACAATCAGATAGTATTAAGGTGTGGATTTTCTTTGACAGTACACTGCCTTTTAAAAAGGGAGGGCATAACATTGCTGCGTCATTTAAAGGTGGCAAAGAAAATATTTGGAATATTAACCACGACCTAAACTGGGAAAACAAATACAATAAAATGTATCCTACCGCTGCGGCCAGGATGATAGAATCATCAACTTACCTTTCAATCCCTGAAAACAAAGATGGGATATATGATTTAACCATTCGTCCTTTGGACCCGGGAATGGTAATATATAAGGTGGTAGTTGATAATGGAGGATACGAACCTACATATTTAAAAATGCAGGAAAGCCCTTATAACAGATAGTAATAGATTACTCAAAAAATAACAGAAATGAGAAAAGTAATAACACTCTTGTTTGTTGGCCTTTTGGGCATATCAATGACCAGTTTAGCCCAACAGTCCGGAAATGGAAAAAATACAGAAGGTAAAACACATGAGTTCAGATATACAAATCCCATCACAAGGGATACTGCTATTTCAATGCGCGACCATTGTATCATAAAAGTTGGAGACAAATGGTATTGTACAGGAACGTCAAACCCAGTATGGACTGGTCCGAATCCGGGTGTTCGATTGTTGGTTTCCGATGACCTCATTCATTGGAAACAACATTCATGGCTTATTGATGCCAGCAAATTGCCTGAAGATTGTCCTTACAACGGTAGGTTTTGGGCTCCTGAAATTCATTACATTCAAGGGAAATATTGGCTTACAGTAAACAGTGGGAAAGTTACCAAAGAAGACCCAAAAGGAATGAGCACACACAGCGTTTGGCTATTTTCATCAAACGAAGTTACCGGCCCTTACGATTTGGTTAACGGGCCGCTTACTCCTCAGTATAATAACGATGCAACTCTGTTTGAAGACGAAGACGGTCAGGTGTATTTTTACTGTAGTGGCAATGGCTTGTTTCAAGCAAAAATCGATTTGGAAGCTGGTAAGCTCATAACTCCTGCAGAAAAATTTCTGGATAAGAAACAACCTGGCTGGCCAGAATGGATGGTTGGCGGCATCGAAGGCCCCTTTGTGATAAAAAGAGACGGGACATATTTTATGTTCTTTTCAACTTGGACACGCGGATATGAAGTTGGCCTGCTAAAGTCAAAAAATCCGCTTGGCCCATGGGAATTAGAGTCGGACGAACCAATTTTCGGTACAAGAAAAAAGGGATATCGCCCGGAACTTGCAATTGAGGGAGGATATGACCATTTAAAATTTCAGGATACAGAAGACCCTTATTGTGAAACTGGTCATAATGCTTTGTTCATTGGCCCCGATGGTAATATCTGGAGTTCCTGTCACTATATGGGTTATGAAAAACGCCCTTATCCCTATTTTTCTGAACTTCGAGGTTGGGAAAAGACACCGCAAATGGGCTACGAACCCGTTTATTATGAAAATGGCAGGTTCTATATTAAAGGACCGACATGGACAGAACAGGTCATAGAATATTAGAAATCATAATAAATAAGTTTAATTCTAAAATATATTCCGCTTTAGTAAGCGGATTACAAACGAATTGAAGTATTAGACGAATGACTCCTAGCAGAGCCTGTATGACTCGCAGTTATAAATTTAGTTTTAGTAAAGAAAATGTAATAATATGAAATATAAAAAATCAAATATGTATAGAAAAGCTTCATTATTAATCTTAATGGTTTTACTTTTTGCGGGTTCTGCTTATGCGCAAAACCCAATTGTTCAAACCTATTTTACAGCCGACCCGGCACCAATGGTTTACAACGATACTGTTTTTGTTTATACATCGCACGATGAGGATAGCACAAAGGCTAATTTCTTTACCATGTACGATTGGCGGTGTTATTCAACAACGGATATGGTTAACTGGACGGATCATGGTGCTGTGGCTTCGTTAGAAAAGGACTTGCCATGGGTAAATAAGAAAAATGGAGCTTGGGCTGTTCAATGTATCGAACGCAATGGGAAGTTTTATTTGTATGTCCCAATCCACGGGACAGGTATTTGTGTTTTGGTGGCCGATTCGCCTTACGGCCCGTTTATCGATCCTTTAGGCAAGCAACTAATTGATAGCGATCACTTATGGCAAGATATTGACCCTACAGTTTTTGTCGACGACGATGGGCAGGCGTACATGTATTGGGGCAATCCGAGTATTTGGTATGTGAAATTGAATGAAGATATGATTTCGTACGACAAGAGCATTGGCGACAATGGAGTTGTGTCTGTGGAAATGACGGCAGAATCATTTGGCGAAAGTGTAAAGAAAGATGGCACTCCAGGAACCAAGTATGTTGAAGGCCCTTGGTTTTATAAGCGCAACAACCTTTATTACCTTATTTATGCCGCCAATGGGGTTCCTGAAAGTATTGGGTATTCAACCTCAACATCGCCAACTGGGCCATGGAAATACCAAGGTTTAATAATGGAGCGTTATCCAAAACTTTCGTTTACCAACCATTCCGGAATAATTGATTATAAAGGAAACTCCTATTTCTTCTATCATAACGAAGCCTTGCCAAATGGTGGCGGTTTTAGGCGTTCAACTTGTGTGGAACAATTTGTATATAATGCAGACGGTTCAATCCCATCAATTGTTCCAACAGTCGAAGGGGTAAAAACAAGCTTGGAAAACCTGAATCCTTTCAAAAGAAACGAGGCAGAAACTATTGCCTGGTCCGAAGGATTAAAAACGGCTTCAGATAGCAAACGTGGTGTTTATGTATCACAAATCAATAATGGCGATTACATAAAAGTGCGCAGTGTTGATTTTGCCAAAGGTGCTAAAAAAATCGAAGCGACAGCGGCTTCAAAAACTGGAGGAAAGATTGAAATTCGTTTAGGTGCTAAAGATGGCCAGTTAATTGGTGTATGCGAAATTGCAAATACTGGAAGTGCTGATACCTGGAAAACATTTACTACCAAAGTGGAAAAGGTTAAAGGCGTTCACGATTTATATTTTGTATTTGAAGGTAATGACGGTGAGCTGTTCAATTTTGATGCCTGGGAGTTTGGTAAATAATTAGAATCATTAGCGAATTAAATGGGTAATGAATATGGTTCTAATTGTATAGAGCCATACTCATTTTGCAACTTTCCTATCTCCCGATAGGCATTTATCCTTTGAAAGCAATTTTAGAATGAAATACTTTATCTATATAGCCTTTAGTATACTACTGGCTTCATGTAGCAATAATGCAATTGTTGAGTATAAGCAACTTGATGATGGTATTGCAGTTTCCCTTAAAGAAGGCACATTAGCCATTTATCCTATTGCCGATAATGCGGTGCGGGTAAAATATATGAAGGATTCGCTTGGCAGTTTACCAGAACTGGTTTTAACCAATAAAGTGGAAACACCTCCTTTCGAAGTTTCTGAAACATCGTCGGAAATTGAGGTGAAAGGAAAGAATATCCTTGTTAGTATCAACAAAAAGACAGGCATCCTCTCTTTTGCCGATTCAGAAGGAAATATCTTTCTTAATGAGAAGCAAGGTTCCCGTAAGCTGTTGCCTGATTCTGTTTTGGGCGAAAAATGTTACATGGCCCAACAGGGTTTCGACTCGCCCGAAGATGAGTCTATTTTCGGGTTGGGGCAATTTCAGGATGGCCATTACAACCTGAAAGGCATCAGCCGCCGTTTAACACAGGAGAATTCGCAATTAGCCCTGCCTTTTATTTATTCAAGCAAAGGTTATGGTTTAATGTGGCATCAATATGGATTAACCGATTTTAACCCGGCTGATAATGCCATTACGTTGGAAAAGCAACAACAAAACAATGAAAACGAAGAGTTGGCCGAAGTAACCACAACTGCCGGTACTCAAAAAGTATCGCAAAACCAATCTCTCTACAAAGGAAAATTCACCGTTCCTGCCGATGGAGAATATTCGCTGTTTTTGGATTTAGGTGATATGGGCAACCGTCATTTTGTAGTCATCGACGGAGAGGCATGTATCGGCCAAAGCAATATATGGTTGCCGCCTACTATTAGTGCCCTTGTGCCATTAAAAGCCGGCGAACACAAAGTAGAGGTGGTGTGTAAATCCGATAATAATCCTCAGTTGAGCTGGAAGCTTAAAGAAAATAGTACCACATTTCGTTCTCCTCATACAAAAATGTTGGATTATGTGGTGTTTTATGGCCCCGAGGCTGATAAAGTGGTTGGCACCTATCGTAATCTTTCCGGCAATGCGCCATTGTTCCCGAAATGGGCTTATGGCTTTTGGCAGTGTCGCGAACGCTATGTTTCAAGCAAGCATCTGGTTGAAACAGTAAAAGAGTTCCGAAAAAGAGAATTGCCAATGGATGTAATCGTGCAGGATTGGCAATATTGGGGAAGCAGGGGATGGGGTGTACCTCAGTTTGATGAAACCAATTATCCAAACCCTTCAAAGTTTATCAAAGAGCTTCACGATTTGAATGCCCATTTTAATATTTCCATCTGGTCTAATCCCGATAAGAATTCTGAAATAGGCAAAGAGTATGTGGCAAACGAGAGGTTTATAGCAGGTACCAAATGGTTGGATTATTTTAACCCCGAAACAAGAAAAGAATATTGGAATACATTAAAAGACAACATGTTCGATTATGGCGTGGATTCGTGGTGGATGGATGCTGTTGAGCCTGAAAATGATGCTTTAACAGGCGAAATGACATATGCCGGCCCCGGCGATTTTTACCGATTGACATATCCGTTGATGGTGAGCAAAGCCGTGTACGAAGGGCAACGGGTAACCACTTCCGATAAGAGGGTTTGTATTCTAACCCGTTCTGCATTTCTTGGACAGCAGCGGTATGGCATCATCAATTGGTCGGGCGATATTGGCGGTACTTGGGATACCTACAAACGTCAGATTGTAGCTGGTTTAAATTATACGATAACCGGTATGCCTTATTGGACAACCGATATAGGTGGTTTCTTCCGCCCGGGAGGTGCACAATACACCGATAAAAATTTCCAAGAACTGCTAACACGTTGGTTTCAGTGGGGGGTATTTAATCCAATATTCCGTATGCACGGTTACCAGTCTGAAACAGAGCCTTGGAAATACGGAGCTGAGGTTGAAGAAAACATGCGCAAAATGTTGAACCTGCGTTATGCGTTAATGCCATATATTTATTCAGAAGCGTGGCAGGTAACCAATAATGCATCTACCATAATGAGGGCATTGGTAATGGATTTCAGGGACGATGCGCAAGCTGTAGCCCAGCCATATGAATACATGTTCGGAAAATCCTTTTTAGTAGCGCCAATAACCGAAGCAGGGGCATCAAGCCGAGAAGTATATTTGCCAAAATCTGCAAGTTGGTATCATTTTAAAAATGGCAAGCAATACGATGGCGGACAGCAAATTACAGTTGATGTCCCATTGGATGAAATCCCTGTGTTTGTTAAAGCCGGTTCTGTTGTTCCAATAGGCCCTAAAGTGCAATATGCTTCAGAAAAGACATACGATAATTTAGAGATTCGCATTTATAAAGGTGCCGATGGCTCTTTTACTCTGTACGAAGATGAAGGCGATCATTACAATTACGAATCCGGAAGTTATTCAACTATCCAATTTCATTGGGACGATGCCATCCAAAAATTGATTGTTGGCAAGCGAAAAGGCGAATACCCGGGCATGCTTAATAAACGCAAATTTAGAGTAGTTATCGTTTCTGAGGAGAATGGAATTGGCACCGAGGTATCACAAGCCGATAAAGAGGTGATGTATGATGGAACCCAACAAGTGGTTAAATTCTAATCTATTTATCATGCAAAAGACAAAAATCAATGGTTTAATCCTGATTTGTTGTAGCCTATTGACTTTCAATACAGCAATTGTTCAGGCACAAACCAACAATGTTATCGAAGATTTTAAACCAAGTGAGGTAAACCAACCGGGCAAGCAATCCCCAATGGTCAATTCCCAGGGGTGTGTCAGGGTTCAGGTTGCTGCACCCGAGACCAAAATGGTGCAGTTAGATATTGGTGGGGTAAAGTATTACCTAAAAAAAGAACAACAATGGTCTTTGGACAGGGGAGTCTGCCCCTCAGGCCGAAGGGTTTCCTTATTATCAGTTAAATATTGATGGGGCATCAGTTCCTGACCCGGGCACTAAGTACTTTTACGGTGCCGGCCGTTGGGGAAGTGCTATTGAAGTGCCTGCTGTTGACAGGGATATTTACGTATTGAAAGATGTTATCCATGGCTTGGTGAGTGAAATGAATTATTTCTCTGAAATTACACAGGATTGGCGTCGCTGTTTTGTTTATACGCCCCCCGGTTACGAAAAGGATGCTCAAAAGCGTTATCCTGTTTTATATCTTCAGCATGGAAGTTTCGAAGATGAAACGGGTTGGCCATCTCAAGGCAAAGCCAATCTGATACTCGATAACCTGATTGCTGATAAAAAGGCTAAGGAGATGGTTGTAGTAATGAATCATTTAGATAAGTTTGCCTATTATGGCGGTTTTAGTGGGACTTCAAATTATCCTAGTATAGAGGAAATAAATCCTGCGGTATTCCTGGATGGAAAATATAACGACTCGAAAACTTTAAACAAACAACTAAAAGTTTTATGGCTAGGGTTAGGGACTGTAGAATTCGAACCATTTCCCGGCTCTGTTGGGGCATTTTGCAAAATGCTGGACAAGCAAAAAAACAGGTATGTTTTTTACGAGTCAGAAGGCACTGCCCATGAATGGCTCATCTGGCGTAGGTGTTTGCATCAATATGTCCAGCATCTTTTTAAGTAGGTGGAGAAATACTTTAGTAATTATTTCTTAGTGATTGTTATGGCATTAAGTTTATATGTTTTGACTTAGGTGAGTTATTGTATGCATATGCTTAAATTAAATCTCTGAAAAGTTGAGGAGCCAAATAAGTATCCTAAGGTGATGGGCAATTTTAGCTAATAACCTAGCAGTGGGGCTATTTCTTGATAAATCTTTTTAGCTGTTATAATGTATTATTTAATGATGTTTTGTTTGATATTAGAAACGAAATATCTTAAACCAAAATACAATCTTCATTTATACACATACATTAGCCCGCTGTACTCTAGTTGATATTTAAACTATTGTAGGGAGTATTTTTATTAAAATATTTTACTTATGAAGTTAAACAGCTTTAATGTCATTGTTGCCACTTCGGTGGTGTTTAAGATTGATTAGATAAAAATTTAAAAGACATATTAAAAAAATGAAATTTTTGAAGCTACTTTTTTTTGCAGCGATTTGCCTGATGAGTTTCAACTCATATAGCCAATCGTGGACAGCCGATAATGGGAACGGTACTTATACTAATCCACTTTTTTACGATGAGTTTTCCGACCCCGATATTATCCGGGTTGGAGAGGATTTTTACCTTGCTGGCACCACCATGCATTCCATGCCTGGTTTGGTTGTTTTACATTCAAAAGACTTAGTGAACTGGACTTTCCTGAGTTATGCCCTTGATTCTTTGTCGTTAGGGCCTGAGTTTAACCTTCAGGATGGGAAAGAAGCCTATGGTCAAGGGGTTTGGGCTCCCTGTATCCGTTACCAAAATGGCATGTTCTATATTTTCACCAATGTGAACAATCATGGAATGCAGGTTTTCATGGCGAAGGATCCGAAAGGACCGTGGACACAAAAGCCAATGAAATCAAAGATTTACGATTTGTCCGTACTTTTCGACGATGACGGGAAAATTTATGCAGTGTATAACTACAACGAAGTTCGAATGGTGGAATTAAAGCCCGATATGAGTGGCGTTGTAGAAGGAACAGAAAAAGTGATTATTCCTGCTGGTAATAACATGGGCGAAGGCCATCATATCTACAAAATCAAAGGGAAGTATTACATCATCAGTGCCAACTATGCGCCTTGCGGGCGTATGCAATGCGCCCGTGCCGATAAACCCTATGGTCCTTACGAAACAACGGTAATCAGTGCAAAAGAAACTATGGGCACAAAATGTGGGTGGCTTACCGATAATGTAGGGCTTGGCCACCCTGTACCCGAACCTGGTTTTAAGTTTAAGCTCACACCTGATGCTGAAAGTTATTTTGGTGCAGTACCATTGCATCAGGGCGGTATTGTCGATTTGCCCAATGGCGACTGGTGGGGCTTTTCAATGATGGATTTCAGGTCGGTAGGCCGAACAACCTTTCTTTCTCCTGTTACATGGAAAGACGGTTGGCCCTACTTTGGGATCGAAGGAAATCTTGGTCGCTCGCCACGCACTTGGATAAAACCCAATGTTGCAACACAAACAACTCCTATTGCGCCTTACCAGCGTAGTGACGATTTTTCGGGAACAAAGCTTCTACCTGTATGGCAATGGAACCACAACCCAACCGATGGCAAATGGGAGTTGAACAAGAAGCATGGCTCATTACGCTTGTTTACCTTGCCAGCTAAAGATTTTCTTTGGGCACGGAATACACTTACCCAGCGAGTAATTGGCCCTGAATCATCGGGTACAACTTTACTCGATGCAAGTGCCCTAAAGTCTGGTGATATTGCAGGACTTGCCATACTGAACATGCCGTATGCCAGCCTGGGCATGGTGAGAAGAGATGGCGGTTTCATTCTTCGGTTCTACGATCAATACCAGAATAAAACCATCGATAAAATATTATCATCTGCAAAAGTATATCTACGAGTTACAGGCAATTACGATGAAGACATTGCCCAATTCAGCTATAGTGCCGATGGTGTTACGTTTACCAATGTAGGCGATTCCATCCGATTGCCTTATCAGCTTAAAACCTTTCAGGGGTCGCGTTATGCCCTTTTTGCTTTCAATACCGAAGGTAAAGAAGGTGGTTATGCCGACTTTGAAGATTTCAAGCTTGATGAGCCACTTGCCAACCGCTCGAATAATATCCCTGTTGGGAAGGTTATTACGTTGACTAATTTGGGTACAAACTTATTGGCATGGGCCAATCCGCACGGAATGATGCACTCACAAGGAAAAGGTTCGCCTGAAGCAAATGGAAAAGGTGTACGGTTTAAAGTACATGATCGTGGCAAAGGACGGGTAGCACTTGAAGCCCTGAATGGTACGGGGTTTCTCACTGTGGTAGGCATTGGTATCTCGGGCGATGTAAGAATGCTCAAAGAAGAATCGGAAGCCGGTTTATTTCAGTGGCAGGATATGTTGCATGGGCAATGTATGTTGCTTTCGCTTAAAACCAACCGTTTTGTGGGGTTAACCCCTGGAACAAACGAACCTTACGGAGCCGATTTCCCCGGAACCCTTCCCGACCGAAAAGATGGGACAGTGTTTGAATGGAAAATAGTAGAGGAATAATATATTCAATGGATTAGCTTCAAAATAAAATGAAAACAATATTGATTATTGGCTTGATGCTCATTGTTCTACAGTCCAAATCGCAAGCACCTGCAGACTGGGAAAACCCAAGCGTAATTGGGATCAATAAAGAAGCCTACCATAGTTCGCTGGTGCTCCCTTCGAAGAAAAACGAATGCAAAGAAATTGTTTCGCTCAATGGCACTTGGAAGTTCAAATGGTCGCCAAAACCCGAAGTACGCCCAGTCGATTTTTATAAAGCCGATTATGATGTAACAGCCTGGGACAATATCCAAATTCTGGGCAACTGGCAAATGCAAGGGTTCGGAACGCCCATTTATACCAACATCAACTACCCGTTTAATCGCAACCAACCCCAGGTATCCAGCGAACCGCCAAAGGATTGGACTTCGTACGAAAACCGCAACCCCGTTGGTTCATATGTTACCACATTCAAGGTGGAACCCGGCATGGTAGACAAGCAGTTTTATCTGCATTTCGAAGGGGTAGAATCGGCCATGTACGTTTGGGTGAACGGGCAAAAAGTTGGGTATAGCCAAAATTCCTATTCACCAGCCGAATTCGATGTAACCGATTTTATAAAAGAAGGGGAAAACTGTTTGGCCGTTGAGGTTTATCGTTGGAGCGATGGTAGTTACCTTGAAGACCAGGACTACTGGCGATTAAGTGGAATATTCAGACCGGTGGAACTTTGGGTAAGGCCCAAAACTCATATCCGCGACTATTTCATTATTGCCGAACCATTAAAAGGTTTTTCTTCGGCCACAGTTGGTGCTAAAGTTTCAATCAGAAACCAAAATAAGAAAAAAATGGGCAACTTGAAATTGGAAGTTAAAATCACGGGGAACGACAAAAATGGGAAAACAGTTGAAAAAATATTGGTTAAAGCAGTTCCATTGGTTGCAGGTTTCGATTCGCAAGAAGTGGTGTTGAAAGACATACTTGCCAACCCACGGTTATGGTCATCGGAAGACCCATATCTGTACAATGTTTCCATAACACTTAGCGATAAAAAGAATGAAATCGAAAAATTCCAATATCACTTGGGCGTACGCAGAATAGAAGTTGATGGGGAAGTGTTGAAAATCAATGGAAAAGCCATCAAGCTAAAAGGTGTTAACCGCCACGACCACCATCCGCGCACAGGCCGTTATGTTGATGCAAAAACCACCGAATTGGATGTGCGGTTGATCAAACAAGGCAATTTCAATATGGTGCGCACGGCACATTATCCGCATTCACCACTTTTTTATGAATTGTGCGACCTCTATGGGATTTATGTAATGATCGACGCCAACCAAGAATCGCACGGCTATGGAATTGGGAACAAAGAGTTGGGCGATAACCCACAATGGACCAAAGCTCACGTTGACCGAGCCGTATCGATGGTGCAACGCGATAAGAACAGTCCGAGCATTGTTTTTTGGTCGTTGGGCAATGAAGGCGGTAGAGGACTAAATTTGAGTGGTATGCGCGACACAATTAAGGCTCTTGACTCCTCTCGCTTGGTCTATTCTGACTCAGATCGCTCGGTTTCTGATGTGTACGACAATGGGTATTTACCTCCACTGAAATTGAATGAATTGGCCGAGAAGATTTCAGACCGCCCCGTGATGATGCGCGAATATGCCCATGCAATGGGCAATTCTTTGGGTAATTTTCAAGAATATTGGGATGTGATTGAGGCAGATAAGAGCATAGCCGGAGCTGCCATTTGGGATTGGGTCGATCAGGCTATTTCCAAAAAACAAGATGGCTCGCCATTAGCTTTTGGCAACAACCCACAATCGGTCAACCTCAAACCTGACGAATACTGGGCCTATGGCGGCGATTTTGGCGACAAGCCCAACGACGGATCATTTTTGATAAACGGCCTGATTGGTGCCGACCGCATTCCGCACCCTCATTATTACGAAGCGCAAAAGGTTCAGCAATACATCGATTTTAGCATGGTATCCAACTCTTCAAACGTGCAAGTTATCAGTAAACTTGATTTTACTTCGTTGAACGATTTTGAATATGCCTACGAATTTTTGGACAACGGGCGGGTAATCAAAGCCGGTGATCAACCGTTGAATGCCAACGATATACTTGAAATTCCTTTTATGGATGAAGCAAAGGGTGAACTATTGCTCAACGTATATGCCAAATTGCCCAAACCCACCCTATGGGCCGAAAAAGGTTTCATAGTGGCCCGAAAGCAGTTTGTGCTAAACCCATATACCTTTTCGGAAATAGCACAAGAAGCCACTGCTCCTGTGGTGAAAGAGACGGCAACGGGGATTGAAATTACAACAGGAACAGCATCCATCGTTCTTGATAAATCCACTGGGGCTATGAAAAGCTGGAAGGTAAATGGCGATGAAGTTTTGCAGGACGAACTGGAACCCTGCTTCTGGAAACCCGCCAATGAAAACCAACGGCGCAATGGTTACAACAACCGCCTTGGTGCATGGCGCAACGCCGCCAAAAATCGAAAAGTAAAAGGCTATAAAGTCAATACTGATAATGGCTTCACAGTGGTTACTTTCGAGATGGAGCTTCCGGTTGGTGCTAACTATCAATTGAAATACACCGTAAACGGAGCAGGCAAAATAAAGGTTGAAGCCATTTACACCCCAATAACCCAAGGAATTGCCATGATACCCAAATTTGGGATGCGCATGAGGTTGCCTGCCAATATGAACCAAGTAGAATGGTATGGCCTGGGCGAATTTGAAAACTACCCCGATCGCAAAACTGGGGCATTAGTTGGCTACTACAAAAAAGGGTTGGAAGAATTTATTACGCCTTATGTAGTGCCGCAAGACAATGCCAACCGTTGCGATGTACGTTGGTTTTCGTTTGGGAACAGCCTGGGCAGAAAACTGGCAATTAATGGTTTGCAACCGCTTTGTTTCCGTGCTTGGCCTTATTCTGAAGAGGATACCGAAAACATGCTACACAATTACCAGTTGCCACGCAGAGAATATGTGAACGTAAACATCGACCTCAATATTGAAGGTGTCGGAGGAAACGACTCGTGGGGCGCGAGAACATTGGAGCAATATGCAATCGATGGAAATAAGCCCTATTCGTATGGGTTTGTGTTGGAAATAATAGAATAGACAATTTCATAAATATACAGCTATAATATATGAATTTATTATTTAAAATAAAGTTTACATTTTTTTCATTCCTAGTGGTAGGACTACTTGTTTTTTCCTACGCACAAAACCCTATTGTTCAGACAAATTACACAGCCGATGCTGCTTCGTTGGTTCATAACGGACGTTTTTATATTTATGCCGGCAGAGATCAGGCTTCACCCACAGGAGGATGGTTTAGTATGCATGAGTGGAGGGTTTATTCGTCAACCGATATGGTAAACTGGACCGACCACGGTCCAAAACTGAAGGTAACCGACTTTAAATGGACAAATGGCGATGCATGGGCCAGCCAATGTGTTTATCACAAAGGGAAATTTTATTGGTACATATCAACCAGCCACAGAGAGAAAAAAGGCAAAGCCATTGGCGTAGCGGTTAGCGATAGTCCCACCGGACCATTTGTCGATGCGAAAGGTTCGGCCATCATTACCACTGATATGACCCCCAATCAGGGCGATTTCGACGACATTGACCCAACCGTTTTTGTTGACGATGACGGACAAGCTTACATGTATTGGGGCAATGGAAAGTGCAAATATGTAAAACTGAACGACGATATGATTAGTTTTTCGGGCGAGGTTCAGTATGCCAATGTTCCCAAATTTGGAGAAGCCCCCTGGCTTCAAAAGATTAATGGGAAATATTATTTATCGTACTCATCAAGTTTGCCATCTACCATCGAATATTGCACCAGTAATTCCCCCATCGGCCCATGGGATTATCAGGGACGGATATTAAACCCAGTCGATAATTGCCAAACCAGCCATCAGGCAATTACTGAATTTAAAGGGAAGTGGTATTTTGTTTATCACAACGGAACATTACCGGGTGGAAACAGTTTCCACAGGTCGGTTTGTGTCGAGGAATTTAGCTTGAATCCCGACGGAACAATCCCCCTGTTAACCACAACAAAAGGAGGGGTCAAAACCAGTGTGGGCAAGTTCATTCCATTCGAACGTGTGGAAGCCGAAACAATGGCATGGTCACATGGGCTTGTAGCTGCTGATGATAAAAATGTCGGCGTTTATATGTCAAGCATCAGCCATGGTGATTATATCAAGATAAGGGATGTTGATTTTGGCAAAGGCGCCAAAAAGTTTGTTGCCCAAGTGGCCTCTTCTGCAAAAGGCAGTATCGAAATAAGGCTTGGAGGGCAGGATGGCATACTATTGGGCGTTTGCGAGGTGAACAGTACAGGAGGATTCGACAAGTGGTCAACTATAAATGCCAAGGTGAAGAAAATTAAAGGTGTTCATGATCTTTATTTGGTTTTTAAAGGTGGCGAAGGCGAATTGTTGAACTTTGATTGGTGGAAGTTCCAATAACTTGGAACATAATTGATTCTATATATTTTAAATTGCATTTATACTACATAAAAATGAATTTTATGATTTTTAATTGGATATTTATAGCGAGGCTTACTAGTCTTTTAGTTGTATTGGTTTTGTTTTTCAATGGCTCAACTGCCCAAAATCCAATCATTACCAATGTTTTTACCGCCGATCCTGCCCCATTGGTTTATAAGAATACCGTGTATCTTTATGTTGGTCACGATACGGCAACTGTCGATGCCAAAACCTATCATATGTCCGACTGGCTAGTGTATTCAACCACCGATATGGTAAACTGGCAAAGCTATGGGCCATGCCTGACTACCAAAGATTTCAAATGGGCTGCCTATGCTGCCAATGCTGCTCAGTGTATTGAACGAAACGGTAAGTTTTACTGGTATATTTCCATCATCCACAAAGCCGATGAAAACAGCAAAGGGGGTGTCGCTATTGGGGTTGCTGTTGGCGACAGTCCAACCGGTCCATTTAAAGATGCGCTTGGCAAAGCATTGATCACGAACGATATGACAACCGACATGAAACATTCCTGGGACGATCTTGACCCTGCTGTTTTTATTGATGACAATGGGCAAACATATTTGTTTTGGGGCAACGGGAGTTGCAAATGGGTTAAACTCAAGGATAATATGATTGAAGTTGACGGCCCGATTCACACCTTTACACCCAAAAATTTTACAGAGGCTCCATGGATTTATAAAAGAAAGGGAATTTATTACCTGGTTTACGCAGCCCATTTTCCCGAATCGGTGGAGTACTGTACCTCTGAAAGTATTGAAGGGCCTTGGGTTCATCAAGGCGTAGTGCAAGACACTGTTCCCAAAAGTTCAACAACGCATCCAGGGATTATCGATTTTAAAGGCAAGACCTACTATTTCTATCATAATGGAGTCTTACCTACCGGTGGAAATTATCGCAGATCGGTTTGTGTTGATTATTTGAATTTTAATAAAGACGGTACAATTAAGAAAGTGATTCAAACGTTAGATGGTGTAAAATCGGCCAATTTAAAATGAAATCAATAACCTAAGCTATGAAAAAGTTTGCGAATTTATTAGTCCTGAGCTTTTTAATTGGCAGATTAAGGGATGATGCTAATTTGAGATACCTGTATCAAGGTGAGCCAACAAGTAAAACTGGAAGACCCCAAAAATACGATGGGAAGGTTGATCATAACAATATAGACATGAAGCACTTTAAGCTAGTGTCAAAAGATGAGCACGCTGTAGTTCATAGTGCCATTGTACATTCCATATCCTTAAAACGTAGCATAAAGGTTGTACATGCCCTTTATTGCAACGAAAAGGGTAAACAGGTTTATAAACTATGTTTCTCAACAGATATTAACATGCACGCTTCTGATATCCTGAAATCTTATCAAAGTCGTTTCCAAATTGCATCTCTTTACAGAGAAGCAAAACAGCATATTGGCTTAAATGATTGTCAAACCAGAAGCGAAAACAAATTGGGTTTTCACTTTAACGCTTCTCTGACAGCCATTAATCTTGCCAAGGTTACTCATTGGTTGAGTATACCCAAAGAGCATAGAAGATCGTTTTCGATGATGGACGTCTAAATAATAAACCACAATGCATTACAGTTAGATTTGTTTTTTGACAAGTTGGGCATTAACCCACACTGGCCTAAAAATATAAAATAGGCAAAGGAGCTATTATATTACGGCACTATTGTCGCTTGAATGTTTAACAAAGTATTGTGTATGGCAAATATGATGTTATTTGCTTGTACCACAACATTAAAGGAGAGTAAAGACTATTATCCAGGTCAGTTTCCGTTGGAAGATGTACTGCTTTTGGACGGGCCTTTTAAACGTGCCCGTGACCTGAATATTGAAGTATTATTGAAATTTAATGTGGACTGCTTTTTACATTGAAAGATGCAAAACATAAATTAAGGCGGAACAGGATTTATTCTTGTTCCGCCTTATTCTATATTATGATTGCCCTAAGACATTTTTAGACCTTTGCAAAGTAATAATGATTCAAATGTCTGGATTTATAAATTAAATATCTAAAAGTCACATTCATCATTATTGATTAATAATAATTTAGCAAAGAAACAAGTGGATATATTTCCAATTATGGAGACTATTTAGTAAATGAACTTAATGGCACTTTTGTATTAATTTGTCAGGGAGGTGGTACGTTATTGTTGTTGATTAGCTATGGTTTACAAAACTTGACCCATGTTATGATGGGTTATTGTATCTTATTAGCTTGATACAATTATTAAGCCAATGCCAGATTTTATTTCCACAATAAAGAATAATTGTATAACTCTAAAGTCTAAAAAAATGAAGTCCCTATTCACGATTTTTTCTTTTTTCTTTTTATTATTTAATCAACTGCATGCCCAAAGCAAATATATTACTGCCCCGGAAGGTTTTGATATAGAGAAACCTGATATCGCTCATGGAAATATTGATACTTTAACTTATAACTCAAACACTGTTGGGTGTAATCGTCGTGCATTAGTATACACGCCTCCAGGTTTTTCAAGAGATAAAAAATATCCGGTACTGTATCTTTTGCATGGCATTGGAGGTGATGAAAAAGAGTGGTTTATACAAGGTACGCCTCAGGTTATCTTAGATAACTTGTATGCTCAAAATAAGGTGGAGCCTATGATTGTGGTGTTGCCAAATGGGCGCGCCATGAAAGATGACAGGGCGATAGGCAATATTTTTGATAGTGCAAAGGTGGCAGCTTTCTCTACTTTCGAAAATGAATTATTAAATGATTTAATTCCTTATGTAGAAAAGAATTTTCCTGTTTTTACCGATAGGGAACATCGTGCTTTGGCAGGGTTGTCGATGGGCGGAGGCCAGTCGTTGAATTATGGGTTAGGCAACCTCGATTACTTTGCCTGGGTTGGCGGTTTTTCTTCGGCGCCCAATACAAGGGAGCCGCAAATACTTGTGCCAAATCCTGCTGAAGCCAAAAAAAAGCTAAAATTGTTGTGGCTGTCTTGTGGCGATAAGGACAACCTGATGAATTTTACCAAGCGCACCCATGAGTATCTACAAGAGAATAATGTCAATCATATTTTTCAGGTATTGCCAAATGGCTATCACGATTTTAAAGTGTGGAAAGACAATTTGTATCACTTTTCGCAATTATTGTTTAAGCCTGTTGATCCTTCAATTTTTAATGTGGCAAATAGTGTTGGCGTAAAAGCTGAAACTGCAATGCGTTCAGCGCAATATCCTAAAACATTGCCCGATGGGCGTGCTGTTTTTAGCATAAAAGCGCCTGAAGCTCATAAAGTACAAGTTGACTTAGGGCGCAAATACGATATGGTAAAAGCTGAGGAAGGAGTGTGGGAAGTGGTTACCGATTCCTTAAGCGAAGGCTTTCATTACTATTCATTAATTATCGATGGCGTTGCTGTTGCTGATCCAAATAGTGAAACATTTTATGGCATGGGTCGGATGGCTAGTGGAATTGAGGTGCCTTTTAGTGGCGATGGCTATTATCAAATTAAAGATGTGCCACATGGCGATATTCGCATCAAGCGGTACTATTCAAGTTTAACCAACTCTTGGCGCAATTTTTATATGTACACACCTCCGGGATATGATAAAAACACTAAAGAAAAATATCCGGTTTTGTATTTGCTTCATGGCGGTGGCGAAGACCAACGTGGCTGGGCTACACAAGGTAAAATAGATTTGATTTTAGATAACCTTATTGCCGAAGGAAAAGCAAAGCAAATGGTTGTAGTAATGTTAGATGGCAACATGGCTTTATCGGGTTTTAGCGAAGATTTCTTTAAACTTTTTGAAGCTGATTTATCGCAAGTTGTTATTCCATTTGTAGAAAAACATTACCGCGTTAAAACAGATGCTCAATCGCGGGCTTTAGCTGGATTGTCCATGGGAGGGATGCAAACGCTTTATGCCGGATTACACAATACTCAGTTGTTTGGATATTTAGGAGTGTTTAGTTCTGGATGGATTCATCCAATGCAAGATGAATTGGCTAATAAACAGTATGCTTTTATAAAGGAAAACACCAAGCTGATAAATAAAAATCTTAAAAGCTTCTGGATTTCGATGGGAGGTAAAGAAGATATTGCCTGGAAAAACTGCCAAATCATGCTGGGCAAGTTCGATGAAATGAAGATAAAATATGTTTACAGCGAATATCCAGGAGGGCATTCATGGCCGGTATGGCGAAATAATCTGTATAATTTTTCTCAAGTATTATTTAAGTAATTTTGGAGGTAAATATGAAAAAATACATATGCCCGGTAATTGGGTTGTTAATGATTATGCTGAATGCCTGTACAAGCCTTGAACCTGGCCAGGTAAAGGTTCAAGAAGGTATTTTACAAGGTGTTGAAGAAGATGGATTGACTGTTTTTAAAGGTGTCCCTTTTGCTGCAACTCCGGTGGGTGATTTGCGTTGGAAAGCCCCTCAGCCTGCAGGAAAATGGAAAGGTGTAAAAGAAGCAAAAGAGTTTGCCCCAGCTCCAATGCAGGGAGGCAACCCGCCATCAGGCAAAAGCGAAGATTGTTTGTACTTGAATGTCTGGACGCCTGCAAAATCTGCCGAAGAAAAGATTCCTGTGTTGGTTTGGATTTATGGAGGTGGCTTTAGTTTTGGCTCTACCTCGGAACCGGTATATGACGGTGCAGCGCTGGCAAAGAAAGGCGTTGTGTTGGTTAGTATTGCTTACCGAGTTGGGCAGCTGGGTTTTTTGTCTCATCCAGAGCTGACTGCCGAAAGCACTGATGGTGTTTCTGGTAACTATGGCTTGTTAGACCAGATTGCTGCGCTTAAATGGATACAAACAAATATTGCAGCCTTTGGTGGCGACCCTGATAAGGTAACCATATTCGGAGAGTCTGCCGGGGCAATTTCGGTAAGTATGTTATGTGCTTCGCCATTAGCTAAAGGGCTTTTTCATGGGGCAATTTCACAAAGTGGCGGTTCGTTTGGACCAACACGCCCTACAACCTATCCGGGTGAGAATATGAAAACTTTAAAACAGGCAGAAGCTGATGGCATTGCCTACGCCCAGCAACATGGGGTATCTTCACTTGCCGAGTTAAGGCAAATGCCAGCCGAAAAACTAATTCCGGCTGGTTGGACAATGCCTGGAGGCTGGCCTATTGTAGATGGGCATGTGATTATAGGCGATCAGTATGAGCTTTATCAAGAAGGCAAGTATAATGACGTGCCTGTATTGATTGGTTATAATTCCGATGAAGGGGCTAGCTTTATGTGGGAGAAAAATCCTCAGGTGGCAGCTGAAAATGTGAAGGGCCGTTTTGGGCAATTTGCTGATTCTTTAATTACGGCTTATCCATTGGGCGAAGAAAGTGTGCCAAAATCGGGGCGGGACTTAATGCGTGATGCAGCCTTTGGATGGCATACCTGGAGTTGGGCAAGGCTTCAATCGCAGGGCGGAAAGTCAGATGTTTACTATTATTATTTCGACCAACATCCTGATTATCCAAAGGATTCCCCTCAATTTGGTTATGGCTCGCCTCATGGGCAGGATGTGGCCTATGTTTTCCAAAAGCTAGATGCATCTAATCCTCATACTTCAGAATCAGATATTGAAATATCCCGTGCTATGGGAGATTATTGGGTGAACTTTACCAAGTATGGCAATCCCAATGACGAAGGGCTTCCTGAGTGGCCAGCATTTAATGATGACACAAAGCAAGTAATGTATTTAGGCTCTACACCTCATTTGGGGCCTGTGCCTAGTGAGGAATCGTTGAAAGTTTTGGATACTTATTTTGAGTGGAGGCGCACTTCTAATGGGGAGGCGTGGGCAAAATAAATTGTTGCAAATGATTATTGTAAAACAAATGGAGCGTTTAAAAACTAAGGTTGTTTTGTTGCTTATTCTTGTTGCTTTGGCTTTGCAATCATCAGCATTTGCACAGGATTCAACCAGCTTGGAGAAAATTGATACTTATGTCGATTTCAAGGCAGAGTTTATGTGGGAAGCAAAAGTAACCATTGGCGAAGCCATACAGATAGGTAAAAGCAAATATGGTTCAAGGCAGGTTATCCCAATTACAGGGGGCACATTTAAAGGCCCTAAAATAAAGGGGGATGTGCTTCCTGCTGGCGAAGATTGGCAGCTGGTAAGGCCTGATGGCGATGTTGAGTTTAATGCCCGTTATATGTTGAAGACAGACGATGGAGTTGTCATTCAGGTAATTAACAAGGCATTGTTTCACCTGTCAAAAAGCAATGGCAAGGAAATACCTTATTTAAAATCGGTGCTTAATTTCGAGGCGCCGGTGAATAGCCCGTACGAGTATTTGAACCACGCCATTTTCCTAGGAACTTTACAAGTGCCAAAGTTAGAGCCCGGGGAAATACCTTATGTGGTTATAAGCGTTTATAAGCTTTTGTAATAGGTGTTTGTTGTTCGATTTTAGAACTAAAATATCTAATACTGAAAATCATAATTGTACTAATACGATAATTTAGCCTTCTGGAGGTGGCTCATTGATAACTAATGAGAACCTTCTGAAGGCTTTTTTTATTTGAATAAGAAACACAATCTGGCGCAAGCGTCTCGCTTATGACTTGCTGAAATATAGCAAAAAAGCGAACCGTCCGTAATGGGAGTTAGCGTTAGAATGGGCCTTAAAACTAACGTAAAGCATTAAAGATGAACATTGAGCCCCAGTGACTCTATGTTCTTTAATTATTGAAAAAATAGACATGTGAAACGAGCCATGAGAAAAGGTTCTCACACACGAGGATGTTTTTTTTCTGGCGAGTTCCATATGGCCTTAAAAAACAATATATAAAAAGATGAAAAGAAGTTATTTAATTGCCCTGTTGTTGGCAGCAGTTCTTAGTGGGGTAAATGCACAAAACCCTATTATTCAAACAAGTTTTACTGCCGATCCGGCGCCAATGGTTTATAACGATACTGTCTTTCTTTATACATCGCATGATGAGGACGATACGAAAGATAATTTTTTCACAATGTACGATTGGCATTGTTATTCATCGGTTGATATGGTGAATTGGACAAACCACGGTGCAGTTGCATCTTTAAAAAACTTTAAGTGGCTGGATAAAACAAACGGGGCATGGGCTGTTCAATGTATCGAACGAAATGGCAAATTCTACCTTTATGTGCCTATTCACGGGACTGGCATTTGTATTTTGGTAGCAGATTCGCCATATGGCCCATTTACCGATCCTTTGGGCAAACAGCTGATAGATAGCGATCATTTGTGGAATGATATTGACCCGACTGTCTATATTGATGATGATGGGCAGGCTTATTTATACTGGGGAAATCCAAATGTTTGGTATGTGAAATTGAACGAAGATATGCTTTCATACGATCAAAGTATTGGACATAATGGAGTGGTATCGGTAGATATGGTTGCTGAATCCTTCGGCGAAAGCATGAAAAAAGATGGCACTCCGGGTACCAAATATGTTGAAGGGCCTTGGTTCTATAAGCGAAACAATCTTTATTACCTTATCTACGCAGCAGAAGGCGTACCCGAATACATTGGGTATTCAACCTCTAAATCACCAGAAGGCCCATGGGCTTACCAGGGGATAATAATGGAGCGTTCAGAGGGCTTGGCGTTTACGAATCATGCCGGGGTTATTGATTATAAAGGCAATTCATATTTCTTCTATCATAACCAGGGGTTGCCTAATGGTGGAGGTTTTAGGCGCTCTACTTGTGTTGAACAATTTGAGTATAATTCTGATGGAACCATTCCATTAATCACCCCAACAAAAGAAGGCGTGAAAGAAGGTGTGGCACATTTAAATCCATTTAAAAGAATTGAGGCTGAAACAATGGCTTGGTCCGAGGGGGTTAAATATAAAGAGGATAATGAAGTTGGTGTTTTCATTACTGCCGAAACAAATAATGCATTCACTAAAGTTAAAGGTGTTGATTTTGGTAAAAAGGGGGCTGTAAAATTTACAGCACAACTTGGCACTTCAAATGAAAGTGGCGCAATAATGGAAGTCCGCCTCGATAGCCGGGATGGCCTTTTAGTTGGGAGTGTGCAAGTGCCAATGTATGGTGGTGATGGCAAGTGGGGTTTAATTACTATATATGTTGAAAAGATAACCGGGGTACATGATGTTTATTTCATCTTTAAAGGCAAAACTGAAAAAGTCCTTATGAATTTCGATTATTGGCAATTTATGGAGTGATTTAGTTTAATAGATAATGGAAGAAGTATTTGTAATAAATGCGAATCAAGGGATGAAAATAGAGTTTTGAATTCTGGCGCGTCCAAAATAAAAAAAATGAAGCCGGGCTTGGGTGAAACACCAATAAAAATAATAATTAGGATAGAATTGTCTTGAGTTTAATTAATATGCTCTCATTTGCTAGATAAATTCAAGATTCTATCTTCTGTTTTACCCCTATTTTTCTTCTAAAGGGGATTTTTAGCCTCACCCTTTAGAGGATGTTTGGAGGGGTGTTGTGATTCAATATCTTTATTCCGGCCTGGAGTATCTTGTTGAAAAGGCGGTTATTATCTGATATTATAAATCAAATATCTTAGAGTAAAAGGCGCCTCTTAATGCAATGGATAACTTCGCTTTGAGTTATAGAAGAATAATACTAATCAAAATTTTAATGAAATGAGAATATATAGCCTGTACACGTTTCTATTATTTGTCAATGTTTTTTTGGGGAACGCATTGGCACAAAATGGCAATGCGGTTAATCCAATAATACATGCCGATGTCCCGGATTTGTCAATCATAAGGGTTGGCGATGTTTATTATATGAGCAGCACCACCATGCACATGAGCCCGGGGGTGCCAATTATGAAATCGAAAGATTTGGTTAACTGGGAAATGGTGAATTATTGTTATGATGTTTTGGACGATGTGGATGATTTAAACCTTGAAAATGGAAAAAGCACTTACGGGAAAGGTTCCTGGGCAAGTAGCCTCCGTTATCATAAAGGCAGGTATTACGTTTCAACGTTTGCAGGTACAACCGGAAAAACATATATCTATTCAACTAAAAATATAGAGAAAGGGCCTTGGAAGAAAACCGCGTTTAAGCCAATGTTGCATGATCATTCCCTGTTTTTCGATGATGATGGGAAAACTTACATGGTATATGGTAGTGGAAAAATTAAATTGGTTGAGCTAAATAAAAACCTCGATGGCATTATTCCTGAATCAGAACAAGTGATTATCGAAAATGCAGGGTTGCCTGCCGGAGATAATCTAATGTTGCCTGCCGAAGGTTCTCAGTTGTTTAAGGTTAATGGCAAATATTACTTGTTTAATATTACCTGGCCTCGGGGAGGTATGAGGACTGTAATTATCCATCGTGCCGATAAAATAACCGGCCCATATGAGGGGCGTTTGGCTTTGCAGGATAAAGGTGTTGCGCAAGGCGGGTTAATTGATACGCCTGATGGAAAATGGTTTGCTTACCTGTTTAGGGATAATGGGGCAGTAGGGCGCATCCCATATATGGTTCCTGTTAGTTGGGAAGATGGCTGGCCTGTGCTTGGGGTTGATGGCACAGTGCCGGATACACTTGATTTGCCTGTCAGCAAAGGATTGATGCCTGGCATTGTTGCTTCAGATGAATTTAGCCGAACCAAAAAAGAGGCTGATTTGCCTTTGGTGTGGCAATGGAACCATAATCCGGATAATGCACTTTGGTCTGTCCGCCAGCGCGAAGGTTATTTGCGTTTAACAACCGGAAGGGTTAATAACGATTTTCTTTTAGCTAAAAATACTTTAACACAAAGAACCATCGGGCCAACATATTCAGGTTCAACCATGCTTGATGTGTCTAATATGAAAGAGGGCGATTTTGCCGGCTTGGCATTATTGCAGAAAAAATATGGTTTGGTAGGCGTAAAATACGAAGCTGGTGCTAAGAAAATTGTCATGGTGAGTGCTCAAACCGAAAGCCCGGCCGAAGTAGAAAGCTTGCCGTTGAACCAGTCAACTATTTATTTAAAAGCAGATTGTGATTTTACAGGATGGCCCGATATTGCCTATTTCTATTATAGCCTTGATGGGCAAAAGTGGAAAAAAATAGGATCTAATTTAGAGATGCAATATACCTTGCCTCATTTTATGGGCTATCGTTTTGGCCTTTTCAATTATGCTACAAAAGAATCCGGTGGATATGTTGATTTTGATTATTTCCATATTAGTGATGAAATATCTCCAAAGGAAGAACGATATATATTCCTTAGTTTAGGTCAATCCAATATGGAAGGTAATGCCAGAATTGAAGCTCAGGATACCATAGATGTAAATCCAAGATTTCAAGTGATGGCAACAGTTGATTGTCCTGATCTTGGAAGAGAGAAAGGGAAATGGTATACTGCAATTCCGCCTTTATGTCGTTGTCATACCGGATTAACGCCTACAGATTATTTTGGAAGAACTTTGATTGATGAATTGCCTGAGAATATAAAAGTTGGGGTTATTAATGTGGCTGTAGGTGGCTGTAAAATTGAACTTTTTGATAAGGATAACTATCAAGCTTATGTGGATTCTTCCCCTGATTGGTTAAAAAATATGGTGAAAGAATACGATGGTGATCCATATGGAAGATTGGTGGAGATGGCTAAGTTGGCTCAAAAGGAAGGTGTTATTAAAGGAATTCTTATACATCAGGGTGAATCAAATACCGGGGACACTCTTTGGACAAAAAAAGTTAAGCTTGTTTATGACAATTTAATTGCTGATTTAGGTCTGAACCCCCAAGAGGTTCCTTTACTGGCCGGAGAAATGGTAAGTGCAGCAGAAGGTGGAGCTTGTGCCAGCATGAATGCAATTATAAATTCACTTCCCCAGGTTATTCCAAACTCATATATTATTTCTTCACAAGCTTGTCCTGCAAAAGGTGATCATTTGCATTTTACAGCAGAAGGATATCGGATTTTAGGAAAACGATATGCAAAAAAGATGCTTTCAATATTAGGTTATTAATACAAAAAAATATCAAGCTGAAATAATGATTTTTCAATAAAAGGATGATGCAAACGAGAGATATAAAGTATTTTTTTATTAAGCTTAGTTGCTTGTTCATTTTGTGCTTTCCTTTCTGTGAAAGGTCATTTGCTCAAATAAATTTGGGATGCATAGAAAATATCCTTTCAAATGAACCTGTAAGTGATTTAAATTTTCCTATCGTATCACAAGCCGGGATAGTGGCAAGTATTGTATATGATAAATCTGATTTCAAAGGTGTAATAAGAGCAGCACAGGATTTACAAAAAGATATTTTTTCAGTTACAGACGTCAAGCCTGAGTTAAATCCTCAAAACACCGGAATTAAATATCAAATTATAGTTGGAACTATTGGCCACAGTCAGCAAATTAAGCAGCTTTCTAACTCTGGCAAATTAGATATTGAACCCTTGCAGGGAAAGTGGGAAAGTTTTGTCATTTCAACCATTGATAATCCATATCCAGATGTAGCGAAATGTCTTGTAATTGCAGGTAGTGATAAACGAGGTACTATTTATGGAATATACGAATTATCTAAGCAACTTGGTGTTTCGCCATGGTATTGGTGGGCCGATGTTCCTCCAAATAAACGGACTTCTGCTTATGTTTTAAACGGGACTTATTATTCCGGGGAGCCCAAAGTAAAATACAGGGGCATTTTTATTAATGATGAGAATCCATGCATGCAACGCTGGGCCAAAGAAAAATTTGGAGGGCTGAATGGTGAGATGTATGTTCGTGTATATGAGTTACTTTTACGTTTGCATGCAAATCTTTTATGGCCGGGAATGTGGGGATCAATGAAGGAATATAATCCTTTAGTGCCAATTCTAAAAGATGAAAGTGGAAATTATCTTGGTAATTCTTTCAATGAAGATGATGATCGAAACCCTCGGGTTGCTGATGAATACGGTATTGTAATAGGAACATCGCATCATGAGCCCATGCAACGCTCGCAGCAGGAATGGATCCGAAACAAGACCAATTATGGTAATGGAGAATGGAATTATCTGACTAATAAAAAAGGTATTCAACAGTTTTTTAAAGAAGGTATTGAACATACTAAAGACTACGAGAGCTTGATAACTATAGGGATGCGTGGTGATGATGATAAGCCTATGGTGGATGCTGGAAGTGCTGAAGCTAATTTTAGAATCTTAGAAGGTATTATTAAAGATCAGCGACAAATAATCAAAGAGGCCACAGGTCGTAATGCATCTGAAATGCCTCAGGTTTGGACGCTTTATAAAGAAGTGCTTGAATATTACGGGCAGGGTATGAAAGTTCCTGATGATGTGATTGTTGCTTTTTGTGATGATAATTGGGGTGATGTAAGACGGTTACCGGAATTGAACGAAAAGAAACATCCGGGAGGTTACGGAATGTACTATCATGTTGGATATTATGGAGCTCCAAGGGCTAATAAGTGGCTTAATGTTACACAAATTCAACAAATGTGGGAGCAGCTTCAGTTAACGTATGATTATGGTGTAGATAAATTGTGGATACTTAATGTTGGTGATTTAAAACCTAACGAATACCCCATGGATTTTTTCCTGAATATGGCATGGAATCCTAAGAACTTTACCTTAGAACACCTTGACGATTATTATGTAGAATTTTGTGCACAGCAATTTGGATCATCTCAGGCGCAAGAAGCAAGCTGTATATTGAATACTTACTGTAAATATGCCAGTCGTGTTACTCCCGAAATGTTGGATGAAAATACATACAACCTGCAAAGCGGTGAATTTAAAATGGCCAGAGATGAGTTTTTGGCCCTCGAAGCACGTGCCCTTAGGCAATATATTGAAATGCCCGAAGTTTACAAGGATACATATTTTCAGTTGGTGCTGTTTCCGGTACAAGCCTTGGCAAATGTTTATGATATGTATTATTCTGTTGCCATGAATCAAAAACTGGCTAAAGAAAAAGATACGGCTGCAAATTTTTGGGCCGATAGGGTTGAGCGTTGTTTTAAACGTGATGGAGAATTAACCAATAGTTATAATCAAAAATTAGCGAATGGCAAATGGAATCACATGATGGATCAGGTTCATATTGGCTATACTTCCTGGCATGCGCCACAGTTTAATATTATGCCAACAGTAATCCGTATTTCTTTCGATGAAGTTCAAACAGGCGGTTATGTATTTTCAGAAAAAAATGGGGTGGTGGCCATCGAGGCTGAACATTATTTTAATTGTCAGACTGCAGCAAATTCCCAATGGCAGATTATACCTAATATGGGAAGGACCTTGTCGGGCATTGCTTTAATGCCTTATACCGAAAAAACTGATGGTTCATTCCTCTCTTATAAATTTAAATTAAATGCCGGTTCGGACAGTATTAAAGTGAGGCTGTATTTAGATAGTACGCTTTCGTTTAAAAAAGGTGGACATAGTATAGCTGTTGCTATTGCGGGGGGGAAGGAAAAAATTGTCAATATCAATAACGAGTTGGTTTGGAAAAATTGCTATACAAAAATGTATCCTACGGCTGCTGCACGAATGATTGAATTAGAAATAACAGTTCCTCTTCCATATCGAGAAAATGGTAATTGTATATTAAAGATAAAACCACTGGATCCGGGAATAGTATTTTATAAAATCATTATTGATAATGGCGGATTTGAAGAATCTTTTCTGAAAATGCCCGAAAGTCCTTATGAGAAAATAACTCAGTGATTTACAAAAACGTCAAATTGTAATATAAAAATCTATGCAAATGGAAAAAAAATCTACAAAATCTATTAATAAAATAAGACTGATTTGTCTGCTTGCAGTCTTTGTTTTTAGTTTAATAGGCGTTAGTAATACTAATGCTCAGGAAACAGTTCAATTACGCAGACCTATTTCACCAAACCAGCCTATGTGGTTAGTTCATATTGATACCTGGAATTATGCTGACCCTCAGAAAATTATTGACTTGATTCCTGAAGATATTCGTCCTTATGTAGTAATGAATATCTCATTGTCAATTAGTCACGATACAGAAACGAGTAGATTTAAAGTTGCCGAATATGGTTATGAAATAGCGAAATCGTGGGTAAGAACATGTGCTCAGAATCAAATGTGGGCTATGATTCAGATTGCAAGTGGTGGATATGCCCAATTTTCAGATTCGGATTTATCTGTATATCACGAATTTTTTCAAGATTATCCTAATGTCATTGGATTTAATTATGCCGAACAATTTTGGGGGTATGATGATTCCACAGATCCTCTTTCTCCTGCCTGGACCGACCGTATAGCACATTTTGCAGATTTGTTAAAATTGTGTAATCAATATGGAGGTTATCTTGTGGTTAGCTGGTGCGGAAACCAATGGAGTCCTAGTATCAACCCAGTTGCAATGTTAAAAAGAAACCCTGCTTTTGCCGAGGCTTGCTTAAAGTATACCGAGAATTATATCTTATGTGAAAAATATACCCAACAATCTTATCAATCCGATATGGAAAGTATATGTTTGGGTTCCTATCTTTCCGGTTATAGTGGAAACTATGGCATAAGATATGATGACACAGGATGGACCAATGCCAATGGAGAGCATGCCAACTTTAGTTTGGCAACAGGTGGCGCTCCTCATCTAGAACATATCATGCTAACAGGGCAAACAGTGATAGATGCCCCGGAATTAATTTGGTTACAGTGTTTTCATGAATTGAATGCTGCTAATACTACAGATGGTTATATGGAGCGACGATGGGAAACTTTTCCTCAATTCGATAATTTTAGTATTGATCTTTTTAGGAAAATAATAGATGGTACTATCCGTATTCCTTCACGCCAGGAAGTGATTGATCGTACCAAGTTGGTTGTTGTTAATGATGTAAATTCAGGCTCTTCCGATCAAATATATAGCTCGCCGGAAACTATGTTTGAAGGACTCTATCGTATGGATAATGACGGTAATTATGAAGATAATAAAAGCTTCTTTAAAAAGACCGGACGCTACCCAACTGTTCCTACTGTTTTTCAATTGGGAGATGATATGGCACAATCATTTGATGTTGTTGTGAATAAATCAGCTTATTCAACTCGTTGGTCTTCTGTTTCAAATAAGGTCGCTGAGTTTAATACGATGTTTGAAGAAGAATATACCGGTGATTTATATGTTGGACGTCACGAAAACGGTTGGGTTACCTATAACCCCTATAAAACAGGACAAATGGCCAGTGCAAATATTCCGTTTAAATTCAATACAAGTGAATCGATTGATCTTACTTATTCGCAGTATACCTCAGGAGTAATGAAGGAATATGCAGATAAAGTAACATTATATCTAAGTAATTATGACGAAAATGATGCGAGTTTAAAAACGGATGAATTAAAGATATACGGTTGTACTGCTGAACCAACCTACTCCTATGTTGATAGAGCAGACCACACGGCAAGTGTTCTTAGCAATAGTTGGGCAGATGATGTCTTTACTTTAACTGTTCAACATAACGGACCGTTGGATATTACAATCAATTGTGCAGGTAATGCAACTGATCGTCTGACATCATACACAACTGCATCAATTGAAGCTCCTGATCAGCCTGCTGTTTATACAGGACCTCTGCAATATGAAGCAGAATGTTTCGATTATAAATACATTAGTGGAATAACTACAAGTGGATATAGCAGTAGCATTCGAAATTATACCGGACAAGGATATTTACGTTTTGGTACTAATGCATTGGCAAGTGTCCGTGATACTGTAACAGTGATCAGATCCGGTGATTATCAGTTGTTGACTAAATATTTAGCCTCCGCAGGAGATGTTACTACTATTGATTTATATGTTAATGGAACCAAAGTGGCAACACCAAATTTTACAGGAACCAACAGTGATAGTGATTGGAGTGTTAATGCACAGAAGGTTACATTAAATACTGGCAAGAATGTTATTGTTTTTAAAGCTAATACATCCGGTACAAATAATATCGTTTTCGATAACATTGTTGTTACTCAGGGAGAAGAAAGTAATGTTTATACTTTTTCAGGAGATATAGCATCAACAGAATCAAGCAGTCCTGCAGCCCAGTTGGTAACAGTGCAAAGCGGAAGTGCTGGTGTTGTTGCCTATACCAATGCCAACAGCGAAACAAGTAATTGTTTTAAAGCTTATACAGTAGGCACAACGAATAGTACTGCTGTAGCAGATTTGGATATGTTTTCTTCAGCTTCTTCAAATTATTCAATTGTATGGAAAGAGTATTATGAAACCACTGGGGGAAAAAAAGGTGTTTTGTTAAGAGGAACTGGTGATAATGGTTCTTCTGCTTACGCTGAAGGAATGAAACAGGGCTATTTATTTATTGCTTTGAATAATGACGATAATACCGTTACCCTTGAGCCATATGTTGCAGGAACCGATGGTCTTACGAGTCGGGCAACATATACAACCAGCTTTACCATCGAACCCGGAAAACCTTGCTGGTACAGAGCAACCGTATATGATAACCAGTTAAAATTTGAATGTTCAAATGATAGTGTTACCTGGGTCGGAGGTTCTGAAACCTTGTTTACAGATGATACATATTCATCCGGATCAACAGAACTTGTATGGGGACTAAATTCCAACAATTTTAGCTGGGAAATGGATAACATTACTTATCTGTCTGGTAATATTTCTGTTTCTTTAATTAAGATGGAAGATTTTAGTTATGAACAGAGCGCTGGTCCTTCCGAAACTCAGTCATTTATCGTTTCAGGTAATTCCCTTATAAATAATATTGAAATTCAAGCTCCGGATAACTTTGAAGTTTCATTAGTCGAAAACTCAGATTTTGCATCTACATTGAATTTAGCCTCAACAAATGGAGAGGTTGAAGCAACTACCATATATGTACGTTTAAAAGAAGGATTAGCAATTCATTCATATAGCGGAGAAATAGCAGTAGGTTCTGACTTTGTTTCTGGTTATTCAATAAGTGTTGAAGGGGAAGTAGTAGCCTTACCGGTTACGAAGTATTATGATTTTTCAAATGATGTAGTAACTACTTCTGCACAAACACCTCCGGCATTGGATGTAACAATAGGAAAGAATAATAACGCAACAGCAGGTGTGGTTTCCTACACCGATACGAATGGAAACACAAGTAATATGTTAACTCCATATAGTTGTGGACAAAGAAACTCAACCGGCGTAATGGATTTAAATCTTTTTTCGCAAGAAAGTACCGACTATTCAGTTACATGGAAGCAAACTGTTGGTTCTGATTCCTATTATAAAGTAGGTGTGTTATTAAGGGGAGATGTTAACAATGTAGGCAGTGCTTCAACCGGATATACACAGGGTATTATGGAAGGATATTTGCTACTGGTATATACAGTTGGACCAGATGATCGTTCTGAATTTCGAATTTATAAATCAACATCTGATAACGGACTTAATATGTTGAAAAATGGTTATGTAGATCTTTCTCCATCACTTAGACAACCTGTTTGGTATCGAGCATCAGTTTCGGGAAGTTCAAATGTAGAATTAACATTGGAATACTCTATCGATAATATTAATTGGGAAACAGGATCTTCAGCATCGGATGCGTCATCTACAGCATTTCAAGCAGGAGCTACACAAGTAGTATGGGGATTAGCTGCTGATAATGTTGATTTTTATTTGGATGATATAACTTTTAAAGGATTTGAATCTGCAAATGGAACACCGGATCTAATTAATGTATCAACAACTGTATTGAATGGATTTAGTTATGACAATGATGGAATGCCCTATAATCAGTCATTTAGTGTGTGGGGAAGCTCGTTGACAGATGATGTTTATATAAATGCTCCAACAGGATATGAACTTACTTTAGATGAAAATCAAGCATATAGTTCAGAGATTAATCTTTCACCACAAAATGGTAATCTTGCAGAGACTATAGTTTATGTCAGGTTGAAGACAGAGCTTTCTGAAGGGAATTACAATGGCGAAGTTAATATATCATCTATAGGTGTATTAACAAAAACAATTGCACTTTCAGGTGAGGTTCCTAATGATGTAGGTATAGATGATCTGCCGACGGCATCTAAGATTGCAATTTCAATAGAGTATTATTCATTAACCGGAGAGCGAATAAACAATGTTGATAATAGAACCGGATTTTTTATTGAACTAAAAACCTATTCCGATAAAACTGTTTCAGCGAAAAAAATATTAAAGATTAACAAATAAAGAATAAGATAAAATGAAGAAATTAAGTGTAGTTTTCTTTTTGATATGTGTAACAATTAGTGGTCTTATTGCCCAATCAAAACAGGTAGCAAGCCCCGATGGGAAGCTTGTTGTAACAGTGTCTCCTAATAATGGGGCGCCAGAATATAGCGTGGCCCTTAATGGTGTTGCTTTTATCGAAGGTTCGCCAATTGGGTTGAAAACCAATGTTGGCGATTTTTCAACAGGGCTTGAAATGAATGCAGATGTAAAGTCAAATGAAGTTAACGATACTTATGAATTGCCCAACATTAAATTCAGCAAGGTAAATTATAAAGCCAACGAAACTGTGTTTGGTTTTACAAAAGATGGCCAAGCTGCCATTGATGTAACATTCCGCGTAAGCGATAACGATGTTGCATTTAAATATAAAGTATATCCTCAAAAAGAAAATTTTGCTTGTGTAGTTGAAGCCGAAGCAACCGGCTTTAAATTGCCCGAAGGCACTACAACATTTCTTTGCCCGCAGGCAGAGCCAATGCACGGTTTTGCACGTACCTCGCCAAGTTATGAAACAGCCTATTCAGCCGATGCGCCAATTAGGCAAAATGGCTGGGGCAATGGCTATACATTCCCATGTCTGTTTAAGGTAACTGATAAAGGATGGGTATTAATTTCCGAAACTGGCGTTGATGGCAGTTACTGTGCAAGCAGGCTGGTTAATAGCAACGGAGGCTTGTATGCCATTGGTTTTCCTCAAGAAGGCGAGAATAATGGCAATGGCACAACCACTCCAGGTATTGCTTTGCCGGGCGAAACGCCTTGGCGTACGATTACCGTTGGCGAGACTTTAAAGCCAATTGTCGAAACTACCATCCCTTTTGATGTAGTTGAACCTAAATACGAAGCGTCAAAAAATTATAAGTATACCAAAGGCTCTTGGAGTTGGATCATTAAAATGGACAACAATACCACCTTCCCGGTACAAAAAGAGTACATCGATTTTAGTGCTGCAATGGGATGGGAAACCATATTGATTGATGCCCTTTGGGATACACAAATTGGGCGCGATAAAATTGCCGAGCTGGCTAAATATGGCGAAAGCAAAAATGTTGGGCTTTACTTGTGGTATAACTCAAATGGCTATTGGAACGATGCCCCACAAGGGCCACGTGGCTTAATGCATAATTCAAGAATTAGAAGGGAAGAGATGGCATGGATGCAAAGTGTTGGCATTAAAGGAATAAAGGTAGATTTCTTTGGTGGCGACAAGCAGGTAACCATGCAATTGTATGAGGATATCCTTTCTGATGCCAATGATTTTGGCATTCAGGTGATTTTCCACGGATGTACGTTGCCACGCGGATGGGAGCGCATGTATCCTAACTTTGCGTCAAGCGAAGCAGTGCTAGCCAGCGAGAACCTTCATTTTGGGCAAGGCAGTTGCGATGCCGAAGCTTTTAATGCTTGTATCCACCCATTTATCCGCAATACTGTTGGCAGCATGGATTTTGGTGGGAGCGCTTTGAATCAATTTTATAATGCAGGTAATACCCCAAATAAAGGCACAAAACGCATCACTTCCGATGTTTTTGCTTTAGCAACTGCGGTATTGTTTCAAAGTGGCGTGCAGCATTTTGCTTTAGCACCCAATAATTTAGAAGATGCCCCTGCATGGGCTATTGATTTTATGAAAGAAGTGCCTTCAACCTGGGACGAAGTTCAATTTATAGATGGTTATCCTGGCAAGTATGTTGTATTTGCACGCCAAAAAGGGGATAAATGGTACATCGCAGGAGTAAATGCCCAAAAAGAAACTTTAAAATTGAAAATAAAATTGCCAATGCTTCAAAAAGGAGGCGCTTATACTATGTATGTTGATGATAGCCAATTGTCAGGAAAAAAAGTATCAGGCAAGCTAAATAACAAACAAGAAGTTACCCTTTCTATTCCATGTAATGGAGGTGTTGTAATTGTGCAATAACAAAGAATAACGGTTTTTATAATGAAAAATAACCTTAAAAAACTATCAAAAATTGTGCTTGTTGCTGCTGCCGTTTGTGGCAGTAGCAACGCAATGGCACAAGAAAAACTTTATCCAAACACATTCCCGTTATCAGATGTGCGTTTGTTGGATGGCCCATTTAAAGAGGCTCAGGAACTGAATATTGTTACTTTATTAAAGTACGATACCGATCGTTTTTTAGCACCTTACCTTAAAGCTGCCGGTTTAACGCCTAAAGCTGAAAATTATGGCAACTGGGAAAGCGATGGGCTCGATGGCCATGTTGGCGGGCATTACCTTTCGGCAATGGCCATTCATTATGCTGCAACAGGCAACCAAGCGTGTTTTAAGCGCATGAATTATATGGTGGCTGAGTTAAAAGCTTGCCAGGAAGCCAATGGAAAAAAATATCCCGGTTGGGGCGTTGGCTATGTTGGCGGCGTGCCCAATGGCGCTGATTTGTGGAAAGGTATAAAAGAAGGCAAAACCGAATTGATTTGGAAATATTGGGTGCCTTGGTACAATGTTCATAAAGCTTATGCCGGCTTGCGCGATGCCTGGCTTTATGGTGGTAATGAAGATGCCAAAGAGGTATTTCTGAAGTTTTGCGATTGGGCAGTGGATTTAACCGCTGGCTTAACCGATGCGCAGATGGAAGCTATGTTGGCCAACGAACATGGCGGCATGAATGAGGTTTTGGCTGATGCTTATCAGATAACCGGCAACGAAAAATATTTGGCTACAGCCAAAAGGTTTTCGCACAAAGATATTTTGAACCCTTTAATGGCTGGCGAAGATAAACTTGATAACAAGCATGCCAATACGCAAGTGCCTAAAGCAGTAGGTTTTCAGCGCATAGCTGAGGTGGCCAACGATGCAAAATATAATGATGCAGGCAGTTTCTTTTGGGAAACAGTTACCCAAAACCGCAGTCTGGCGATCGGTGGCAATAGCCGTAAAGAATTTTTCCCAACAGCTGCTTCATGCACTGATTATATCAATGATGTTGAAGGTCCCGAATCCTGCAACACCAACAACATGCTTAAGCTCACAGAGGTACTTTTCAGGATGAATCCTCAGGCTAAATATGCCGATTTTTATGAGCGGGCAATGTTCAACCATATTTTGTCGACCCAGCATCCTGAGCATGGCGGTTATGTTTATTTTACCCCGGCCCGACCTAGGCATTACAGGGTTTATTCGGCGCCTAACGAAGCCATGTGGTGTTGTGTAGGTACTGGATTGGAAAATCATGGTAAATATGGTGAGTTCATCTATTCGCATACCGAAGATTCATTATTTGTAAACATGTTTGTTGCGTCATCGCTTAATTGGAAAGCAAAAAAGGTTGGGCTCGAACAGCATACCAATTTCCCTTACGAGGAAAAAACGGAGTTGGTAATTACTCAAGGCAATGCAAAGTTTAATATGTTGCTACGTTATCCTTCGTGGGTTGAAGCAGGTAAGCTCCAAATTAAAATTAATGGCAAAAAGCAGGATGTAACAGCCCAGCCATCGTCTTATGTTTCTATCAACCGTAAATGGAAAAAAGGCGATGTGGTTGAAATTTCATTGCCAATGCACAGCACTACCGAAGCATTGCCAAATGTGCCATCGTACATTACGTTCTTGCATGGCCCTATTGTTTTGGGTGCAAAAACCGGTTCAGAGGATTTAAAAGGCCTTGTAGCCGGAAGTGGCCGTTGGGAACACATTGCTGGAGGCAGCATGTTGCCTGTTAACGATGCGCCTGTGATTATTGATGATAACCGTTCTGAAATAGCTGATGTATTAAAACCTGTTGAAGGCAAGCCGCTTCATTTTACAATGAACCAGATGCACATCGAAAACGCCGGTGATCAACTTGAATTAGAGCCATTCTATGGCATTCACGATTCAAGGTACATGATGTATTGGATGCAATTGTCGAATGATGAATATAAAGAGGTTTTGGATTCTATTGCCGCCGAAGAGGCTAAGTTGTTATTGTTGGAAAAACTTACTGTTGATAAAGTGCAACCGGGCCAGCAACAGCCCGAAGCCGATCATTTTGTGCAATCAGCCAATTCTAACACAGGCATATATATGAATGAATTTTGGCGCAATGCCCGTAGTGGAGGCTTCTTTAGTTATCAGTTGAATACAAATGGCGAAACTAACTTGTCATTAATGGTGCGCTATTGGGGCAACGAGTGGGGCAACCGTGCTTTAGATATCCTTATTGATGGCGAAAAGCTGGTGACAGAAGATACTAAGGATAAATGGAATGTATCTGAATTTCGAAACGTTTTTTATGAAATACCGGAGGCTATGTTATATGGGAAAAAACGGATAACTGTAAAATTTGTACCTCATGAAGGTTGTACAGCAGGCGGAGTATTTTTTATGCGTTTGTTTCTTGATGCTTATGAACAGATGAATAGTTATGATTAATAAAATCAAGATAATACTAAGAAGTCTAATGATAGAGGATATGAAAATGACGATTCTTACAATAAAATTTGTAATTATATTAGAAACATTACTTTTTCTGACTATTTCCATTTTAAGTGCTCAGAATATTCATAGTGATAATGGAGATGGTACCTATACCAACCCGGTTATCCCTGCCGATTTTCCGGATCCGGATGTTATTTGCCTCGGTGACACTTATTACATGGTAACAACCACAATGTGGGTGTTTCCTGGTGTAACTGTTCTAAAATCACATGATTTGGTTAACTGGGAATATTGCAGTAATGCTGTGCCTCGATTCGATTTTAGCGATTGCTACAACCTGAATGACTGTAATCGCTATGGCCATGGCCAGTGGGCCACCAGTATTAAGTATAATAATGGCAAATTCTATTTGTTGTTTATTACACTTGATGAAGGCGGGTTTATCTGTTCTGCAGACAAAGCAGAAGGGCCTTGGAAAGTAACAAAACTACCGAAAGGATTTTATGACCCAGGATTGTTCTTCGATACAGATGGGCGTATTTATGTGGCACATGGTTACGGGGATATAAAAATCACTGAGCTTGACAAAAACTTTGCGCCAGTCAGCAATGATTCGCTAGTGTTTAAAGGTGATATCCGCGGTGGGCTCGAAGGTATGCATGTATATAAAATCAATGGCTACTATTATCTGTATGGCACCTATGGCGGTGTTGCTGGTATTCAAGTAGCTTTGCGATCAAAAAATATCTATGGGCCGTATAAGCAGAAAGTAGTAATTGAGGATAAAACTCCGGGCGTCACCTTTGGTGTTCACCAGGGTGCATTAATCGAAACGCAAACAGGCGAATGGTGGACAATGCTGTTTGTTGACAGTGGCCCATTTGGCCGTATGCCTTCGTTACAACCAGTTACCTGGGAAGTTGGCTGGCCAATGGTTGGCGTTGAGGGGAGAGGTGTGGTAACTTATCGAAAGCCCAATGTAGGCAAGGAATATCCAGTTAAGGAATTTCCAAGGTCTGATGAGTTTGATTCTTCTTCTTTAGGTATGCAATGGGGATGGAATCATAACCCCGATTCAACAAAGTGGTCGCTTACTGAGCGTAAAGGATTCCTCAGGCTTTACACAGCTTCTGTAGTGGATCGCTTACCCAAAGCTGTAAATACATTAACCCAGCGTCCATTCTCGCATTACGATAAGATAACACCATCGTTAGGTACCGCTAAAATTGATGTTGCAAACATGAAGGATGGCGACATTGCAGGTGTTGGTATTTTTCAGGATCCATATGCCTATATCGCAGTTAAGCAAACTGAAGGAAAAAAAGAGCTTGTTATGGTTAATAATGGCCAAACTATTTCGTCTGTTTCAATGAGTGAAGGTAACGAAGTTTATTTACGTGCTATAGCTTCTAACAGTTCCAAAATAGCCTCTTTTGAATATAGTTTCGATAATGAAAATTATACTGCTTTAGGCAATGAATTAAGAATGCAGTTCAATCTTAAAATGTTTACAGGCAATAAGTTTTGTTTGTTTAATTATGCTACCAGCCAGATTGGTGGCTATATTGATATTGATTGGTTTAGGGTTAAGTAAATCATAACCTGTTTGAGTTTTCCTTCTGTCCTTATAGATTCCAAGAAACACGAAAGTGTCATGGAATCTATAATAAACTTAAGAATAGTAAATAATATAATTTTAAAATGAAAACCTTTTAGAGCCTAAATATTTTACCTACTATTCCAGTTTAAACTAATATTAAATACTATAAATGGTTTTGTGTACTTATATTCTTGATTCTATATTTTATTTTGATATTGATTTTTATGCGTAATAATTATCAATGTTAATTAATTATCCTATTAATAGTTATTAATAAACAAATCTTAAACATGAAAAAATTTTTAAGTACTATTATTCTTGTTGGAATAATTTCAGTAAGCATTAATGCTCAATTTATTAGTTTAAAAAAAGGAGACGAACTTACCTTTAAACAATCACGGTACTCAATAAATCATTTTGTAAACGATCAATTAGGTTTAGACAATCAAAATGAACAAATGAGCAGACAATTTACATCTCTAAAAGTTATTGACGAAGTGCGTGGGGGATATAAAATAGTTGCAGAGTGCCGTTATGATTTTAATTATTACAGAACTAAAAATGAACCGGAAGGCAACTGGCAAACATCAGGCTATTATGAAAGTGATTTGGCTAAGCCGGGTTATAAATATCCAATCTACGAATATGATGTTGCTTTTCAGTTATCTAAAAAAGGTGAACTTTCGGAAGTTGTAGTTAATCAGGTAAATAAAGAGAGTGCCAATATGGTAACTCCTGATTCTACAATGGTGGAATTATTTACAAAAGAGGTTTCTGACTGGTTTGTTTGCTTAACCGGAAATTTAAAAGACGATAAAAACGTAACATTAAATGGAAACTCTTTTATTGTAAAAGAAGTAAGCGGAGAGGTTGCAACTTTGGTAAAAGAGGGAGAAGCAGATAGTATACATACTGCAATTCAATTAAAAGTTGACTTAAGTAAGGGATTACTTTTAGAAAAGAAAATGTTTGAAAATTATGCGGATAAAAAAGTAAAGGGTAGTAATGCTATTTCAAGTTCACCAGGGGTAGCTTCAGATGGTGCTATTAGTTCAACCTTAATAAATGAAACAAAAATGATTGGGGTGAATAAGACCCCTTTTTCCTGTGCATACTTTGTTAATCAGACAAAAGTAGATACCATTTTTGAGGAAACCAATGTTACTATCCAAGGTAAGATTATTAATCCTGATAGTCGCAGGGAGGTTGGCGTTCGTTTATTTGAATCTCTTCCCAATGAGTTTAACCGTCGTACAATTGTTGTACCGTTAAAAGAGGATAATACATTTGAAGTAAGACTTAAATTAAATGATTTACAGGTTGCCGAAATCATTCATAAAGAAATGGCAAGAGTTTATTTATCTCCCGGAGATAATATTGATGTTGAAGTAGACCTTAATCACTTTGATGAAAGTATAAAAGTAACTGGTATTGGTGCTGATAATTTGAATTACTGTTTTAAACGTTTCCTTTTTGAAGAAAAAGAAAACCTGTGTTCGAGGTGTTTATATGATTTGTCATCGAAAATGACATCAGAATCAGAAGCTGATGAGTTTAAGGACTTATTCTTAAATAAACTCCATCAAAAACAGGAATTTTTAAATAGCAATATAAAATGGTTGTCGCCTGAGTTATATCTTGCAGAGTATTATGACAATTTGATAAACTGTGTAAATATTTTAAACAGATTTCCGGATAACCATGAATACAAAAGAAGACAAGAGGGTAAAACACCTTTACAAATAAATGAAGATTCGTATTTCTCATATCAAAATATTGTGCATCCTGATAACGATATGATGAAGTTTAGTAATGAGTATGAGCATTTTATTAGAGAGTATGCGTTTTTTTATTTGGGTAAAAAAATAGATGCGCTGTCAGGAAAAGGAAATGTTGTTACAGGACCTGATTTTTATGACCAATTATACATAAACAGATATGCGTTATGCAATACTTTATTTTCAGGAACTAATCAGTATATTTTAAAGTATAAAACAATTGAAGATGCTTTAACCAGAGGTAGCTGGAAAACTGCAAATGAGTTGTACGATAAGTTTAATTCCGACTATCCTAATGCATCAAAAACAACAATTTTAAAAGAAGCGTTTAGGAAATTAAGTTTTGTTGCATCTGGACAACCAGCTTTCGATTTCTGTTTGTCTGATTTTGAAGGAAATAAGGTTCGACTTTCTGATTTTAAAGGTAAAGCTGTATATATCGATTTCTGGTCAACATATTGTGGGCCATGCCGTGCATCAATTGAAAGGTATGGAAAAGAAATCCATGATCGATTTAAGGATGAGGATGTTGTTTTTATTTATGTTGCTTTGGAATATGATTTAAAACGACCAAAGGAGTTCATGGAAAAAAATGGAATTCAAGGTATCCAACTTATTGCAAGGGGAAAAGAAGAATCTCTTATCAGAGAAAAGTACTTTTTTAATGGCATTCCGGAGTATTATATCATTGATTCGAATGGACTAATCGTTAAAAGAGATGCTCCTCGACCATATGAAATCATACAAAATCCATCTATTTTATTAGATGCAATCAAAATTCAATCAGCTAAAAAATAAGCTGGATTCAACAGATGATATACCCATGTAAATTTTTATTAAGATGTTTGAAGAGCATCTGGAATGAAATTTACATGGGATGTATATCTTGTAAATATGTTTATATGTATATGTATGTGAGATTATTTTAACAATGAATTGAAAATCGATGAAGTCAAATCAATACTAGATTTGATAAAATCCCTGCACTACTTATAATTGCTCAGTTGAGAAAGAGATGATTTATATTGGAAAGTTATGGTAAGTGTAGGTCATAAACAATTCCCCGCAGAATTAAAATATTGAATTAAATGAAAATTTGGAAAAAGGTATTTAAAATGATTGCCTTATGGATTTTATTGTTTTTACCTAGTATAATAATCTTATCTACCTCAATTTATGGACTTTCAAAGGTTAATGACAAATTCTTTAAACAAAACGTAAATAAGAAATTAGAATTGATTCCTGTGATTGATACGCTTGGGAATAAGGTTAATTTGAAATATAAGAACAAGATTACGATAATCGACTTTTGGTTTCAAGGTTGTACTTTTTGCATTTATGAGATGAATCAATTTGATTCTTTATTAAAAGGAAGAGAGAACGAAATATCAGTTTAAAGCATTTCGATAGATGATTCAAAATACTGGGAAAATCCCAACTCTCCTTTTACTTATAAAACGGTGAATAATTGGAATTTCTATACATTGGACTCCAAATCTATTCGAGATAGGAATAAATATTTGCTGGAAATGTTTAATATTAATAGATTCCCATTCTATTTGGTGGTGGATAATCTTGGTAATATTGTTGAAATTCCTAATAGTGCAACAGCATACATAAAGGAGAACTATTTTTATAAGAATTGGATTTCTTACGTCTGGAATGAAATTTTATTTATTGATGGTTATACGTTAATTAAAGTGATGAGTATACCATATACTATTATGTTTTGGTTATTTGTATTTATCATAGTTATAATAAAAAGGAGATCAAGGAAATTAAAGAATACGTAGCAGCTAATAAGGATAAATATACTTAATGTAGTGCGATTTGGTAAATTTGAATATTATATCATTTAATGAATTCCTTAGAGGTTTAACAAGTGCCAATGTTTGATTTTATAATTACTTAGGTCTATTATTTAAAAACAAACGATTTGTTGTGATGAGTTGGATATAAAAAAACACTGTTGCTCGAAAACAACAGTGTTTTTAATTATGATATAATTTTAAGGATTATTCTGTTACATAAATCTTTTCTTTACCTACAATATAAAATCCTTTTTTTAATCCTTTTGTGGCCTCAGAATATTTTACACCCATTCGAACCATTGTTCCTGAAATGTTATAAACATTTACTATTGCATCAGGATCTTTTATTTTTATGTCATTAATTGCAGTAGAAGTTCTTTTAAGTGCAACATAATCAATTGTGCATGCCTGAGAGGCAGGTGTTCCATCATAAGTAAAACTCCAGTGCTCTGCTCCGTTATAAAAAACGATTCCACCCATAAGAACTTCACCATTAATAGCATAATCAGCAAGGGTTAATTCTTCTATATGGGTTGTTCCTGTTTCAGGAAGCGTAAATATATGTATAGTTGCTGTACCGGTACCACCAACCGAAAAACGAATGGCAACCTGATGACCTGCATCCGCAGCATCAAAAGTTATTTTAATAGCCAATTTTTCATAACTGGTAAAATCATATTCTGTGGAAGTTCCCCAACCACTGGCAGGTCCTAAAACTTGAGGAGCAGCAAGTGCATCTACAGCTAAAGGAGCTAGTTCAGTTTCAGAATTAACTGAGTAAATAGAAACATAACCATCAGGTACTGTAACATATTGAGCAAATGAAGCAGAAAGACATATTAATAAAGTGCCAATAAGAGATAAAATTTTTTTCATAGATTTTATTTTTAAAAAATTAATAATGTTTTTAAGTACAGTAAAGTTATATGAGAATTAAGTTTGCTTTTTTGGAATTTAGATATTTGAGTTTGAATTATAGATATTAATACAAATAGTTAAAAGACTGATATTTTTCTACAGTAAATTTTCAGAGTTAATGTTGAATTATTTTAATACTCAACTAAATAAAGAAGCTTTTTGCATGATTAGGTTAAAGAAGTATTTAATAATGAAAGTTATGTATCCGAATTTAAATAAGTATAAAGACGTCATTGAATAAATTTGTCAGGTATTTAAAAATTCAGTGACAGTTTCTAGGGATGCTTGTGTCTTTAAGTAACTTAAAAAATGAAATACGATCAGTTTACGATAAAATGGTAAAATTATTAAAAGAGCTATCTATGATGAAGATCAGAGTATGGTTACTGGCGGGATTAATAACTCTTGTTTATGTTGCCTGTTCAAAAAAAGGAAAAAACGAAAACTTAAAACTATGGTATAACCAACCTGCAAAACAATGGGTCGAGGCTCTTCCTGTAGGAAATGGACGTTTGGGTGCCATGGTTTATGGAGATCCTTGTCATGAAATTATTCAGTTGAATGAGAATACATTTTGGGCTGGAAGTCCTAATCGAAATGACAACCCTGAATCAAAAGATGCTTTGGCTGAAATCAGAGATTTGGTGTTTGAAGGAAAATACCAGGAAGCACAAGATTTGGTGAATGAAAAAATGATATCAAAACTATCACATGGTTCTGCCTATCAAACTATAGGTAATTTAAAACTGAATTTTAAAGGAAATGACAGTATTGATGAATACTACAGAGAATTAGATTTAGATAGAGCTATTGTTTCAAGTTGTTATATGAGCAATGGAGTTAATTATAAAACTGAGGTTTTTGCATCTAATCCGGATCAGGTTATAGTAGTTCAAATTAGGGCAGACAAAAAGCAGTCATTAAACTTTTCATTAGCAATGGATCGCCCATCTAATTATAACATCACTACCACTGAAAATGATGAGCTCATCATGAATGGAATTTCAAATGATTTTGAGGGAGTAAAGGGTGAGGTTAAATTTCAAACTATAGTAAAAATAGTCAATTCCGGAGGAGAAATTTCTAGGTCAGATTCAACATTGAATATTGCAGGAGCTGATGTTTCTACTATTTATATTTCAACGGCTACAAATTTTGTCAACTATAAAGATATTAGTGGCGATGAAAAGGGAAAGTCTACTTCGTATTTACAGGCTGCTTTAGAAAAGTCGTACAATCAAATAAAGAATGATCACATAAAAGATTACCAAGAATATTTTAATAGGGTAAGTCTTGATCTAGGTGTAACTGATTCTATAAATAATCCTACTGATGTGCGTCTTGCTGATTTTGCAAAAGGTAATGATCCTCAGTTGGTGGCACTTTATTTTCAGTTTGGACGCTATTTATTGATCTCATCATCTCGACAAGGTGGTCAGCCTGCCAATCTTCAGGGGATATGGAATGATCATTTGATTCCAACATGGGATAGTAAATACACTGTTAATATTAATACAGAAATGAATTATTGGCCATCAGAAGTTACTAATTTATCTGAGATGAATGAGCCTTTAGTGAAAATGATGCAAGAGCTTGCTATGACCGGAAAACAAACTGCTCAAGATATGTATGGAGCGCGAGGTTGGGTGCTACATCACAATACTGATATTTGGCGTATTAACGGACCTGTTGATGGTGCTTTTTGGGGAATGTGGCCAATGGGAGGAGCTTGGCTTTCACAACATTTGTTTGAAAAGTATTTATACAATGGAGATATAGAATATTTAAAAGATGTCTATCCAATTTTAAAAGAAGCGACACGATTTTTTTTGGATGTATTAGTTGAAGAGCCAAACCATCATTGGATGGTGGTTTGCCCTTCTGTTTCACCTGAAAATGCACCTTATTCAGATCATGGGGCTGCTATTTCTGCAGGAACAACCATGGATAATCAGTTGTTATTCGACTTATTTACTAAAACAATGAAAGCTGCAAATATATTAGATTTAGATAAGGATTTCGTGGAAGAAGTTAAGATTGTTCTTAAAAAACTTGCTCCAATGCAAATAGGAAAGTGGGGGCAGTTGCAGGAGTGGATGTACGATTGGGATAATCCGGAAGATCATCATCGTCATGTTTCGCATTTGTATGGAATGTTTCCATCTAACCAAATTTCACCATACTCGACACCAGAATTATTCTCGGCTGTAAAAACATCGTTACTGTCAAGAGGTGATGAATCAACAGGTTGGTCTATGGGATGGAAGGTAAACTTATGGGCTCGATTACTAGACGGAGACCATGCTTTAAAATTAATAACAGATCAATTAACCCCTTCTATCCAACCTGATGGTAAACAAAAAGGAGGAACCTATCCAAATCTTTTTGATGCACATCCTCCATTTCAAATTGATGGGAATTTTGGCTGTACTTCAGGTATTGCAGAAATGCTAATGCAAAGTCATGATGGAGTGATTCATTTGTTACCAGCTCTTCCTTCTTCTTGGAAAAATGGTGAGATTAAGGGATTAAAGGCGCGGGGTGGATTTAATGTTGATATACAGTGGGAGAATGGTATTGTGAAACTAGCTACCATATATTCAAAGCTTGGAGGTAATTGTCGTATAAGGGTTCCTAATCAAGTTAGGTTAGGTAATGGTAATGAATTAATAGTAGCATCAGGTAAGAATAGTAATCCATATTACGAAAAATATGATATCAAAGAGCCAATTATTTCAGAATCGGTTCAATCTTCAGAGTTAGAACTTTCGCAAACTTTTGTATGTGATATTCCAACTAATGCAGGAGAAACATATACATTGATAAGTGAATAGTTTATGTTATAATTGAAAAAACGTTAATTATTACTTTTTAATATAGATTTTATGAGATTTATACATAGTGTTTTATTTCTTGGTTTCATATCAATGCATTTGTTTGCAGAAAACGGACATCAGCTTTGGTTGAGAAGTGGTAGTGGAAAATCAATAAATGTTGTTTGTAACAAAAAATCTTCAACTTTAAATATTGCAGAGGAGGAGTTGAAATCTGGGTGGAAGGGGCAAGCAGGAAAAAATATTTATTTGATAATTAAAAGAGACGATCTAATTAAAGGAGATGGTTTTATTTTAAGTGACAACAAAATTCAGGCAAATACAGATTTAGGTATTCTATATGGTGTTTATGAACTATTAAGAAGACAAAATGTTGGAGATGATATAAAATTTGATGTATGTAATCCATCATATGAATATCGTGTTTTAAATCATTGGGATAATCTAGATGGAACTATAGAGCGTGGTTATGCCGGAAATTCAATTTTTTGGCGAGATGGAGAGGATGCGTTTGTTGTTAAAGAAGAAGACAAAGTTTTATGGCAGGAATATGCTCGTGCTAATGCTTCGATAGGAATTAATGGAACTGTGCTAAATAATGTAAATGCTTCTCCTGAGATGTTAACTCATAATGTGTTAAATAGAGTAAAAGCTATTGCAGATATTCTTCGACCCTATGGTATTAAAACGTATTTATCCATTAAATTTTCCTCTCCATCAATGATTGGTGGTTTAGAAACTTCAGATCCGTTCGACTCTAAGGTTAATGAGTGGTGGAAAGAAAAAGCAAAAGAAATATATCAGTTAATTCCTGATTTTGGTGGTTTTTTGGTTAAAGCCAATAGTGAAGGCCAACCGGGTCCTCAGGATTATGGCCGTACTCATGCTGATGGAGCAAATATGCTTGCTGATGCCGTGAAACCCTATGGGGGTGTAATTATGTGGCGTGCATTTGTGTATCAAACTTCTGAAGAAGATCGAGCTAAACAAGCATACAATGAATTTATGCCACTGGATGGCCAATTTAGAGATAATGTGATTATACAGGTAAAAAACGGACCTATAGATTTTCAACCGCGAGAGCCTTTTAGTCCATTATTTGGTGCAATGAAGAGTTCCTCAATAATGCCTGAAATTCAAATTACCCAGGAATATTTGGGACAAGGTATTCATTTGGTTTTTCTGGCTCCTATGTGGGAAGAATTTTTAAAATCTGATACTTATAGAAAAGGAAAAGGCAGTACTATCGCTAATTGTACTGATGGAAGTCTCATTACTCAAAAATATACTGCTATTGCAGGGGTGTCAAATATTGGATTAGATGCTAATTGGTGCGGGCATCTTTTTGCCCAGGCAAACTGGTATGCTTTTGGCCGTCTGGCTTGGAATAATTCATTAACAAGTGAACAGATTGCGAATGAATGGCTTATACAGACATTTAAAAATACAGATCAAAAAAGTGCTATATTTAATCCTGATTGGGAATTGAATTTCCTGAAACCGATTAAACAAATGATGCTTGATAGTCGTGAAGCAGCTGTTAATTATATGATGCCCTTAGGACTACATCATATTTTTGCGGCTGAAGAGCATTATGGACCAGGGCCATGGTGGGCTCCCAAGGGCATTAGAAAAGATTGGACTCCACCTTATTACCACCAGGCAGATTCCGTTGGAATTGGATTCAATCGTACAGCAACAGGAAGTAATGGCGTATGTCAGTATAGTGAAAACGTTAGTTTATTATTTAGTAATACAATAACATGTCCTGAAATGTATCTTTTATGGTTTCATCATCTTTCCTGGACATATAAAATGAAAAGTGGACGTACTTTATGGGATGAATTATGCTATCGCTACGATTCGGGAGTAAAACAAGTTAGACATTTTCAAACTGTTTGGGATAAAGTTCAACCTTATGTTGATTTTCAAAGGTTTTTTCATGTTCAACGTAAATTAAGAGAGCAGAGCCGAAATGCTCAGTTATGGAAAGATGCCTGTTTATTGTATTTTCAACAGTATAGTCATTTGCCTATACCTTATGATATAGAACGTCCTGTTCATGAACTTGATGTTATTATTAAAGAAGATTTGGAAAGGCATTGATTAAGAATTGTGTAGGATTTTGTGTGATGGGATTCTATTTCATGTCTTTCATCAAGAAAACAAGAAATAGAGCACTCTATCAAAATCCTGGGTTTAATTAGATTAAAAAATTAGTTTTCATTTCATAGTAGGACTGTTCCAAAATAAAGACAGCCCTTTTTATTTATGGATAGTTTTGGAACGTCTAATTTTAGAAAACTAATGTCTGAAATTAAAAATCAAAAATAATTTAATGATTTATTATTGTTTCATATTATAGTTGTTACCCTTTTTATATCTAAGTCTTAGTGTGTTGTTTCAATGCTTGTTTATTGCATTAATTAATTTCAATATGGTATTTGAATGATATTATATAATCTATGAAAATCAAATGAAGAATAGTCTAATTACACCGATAGCTATTGTGTTGTTATTACTTTCTTTTAATCATACCATATATGCATGGAATGGAATGCCAACGCCAAAGTTACATGTTGAAGGTCGTTATTTAAAAGACCCTCATGGTAATATTGTAAATTTACATGGCGTAGCAGTAACACCTAACCCCTGGTTTAATGGTGGCGCATTTGGAATTTGGAATCTATTGGCACCTGATAACTTAATTCATTATGCAGAACCTGAGAATTGGACATTTGCCTATGAGTCAAATGAAGAGGCTTGTGCTGTTCCCTGTTATAATTGGTTTAAGGATTATGCAGCAGTAGATTACCCAAGAGCTGACTTTAAATACCAGGAAACTAGCGATAATGGGGATGGAACTTATTCAAATCCTCTAATTTATGGAGACTTCCCTGATCCTGATGTAATTCGTGTTGGTGAAGTATATTACATGGTTTCAACAACAATGCATATTTTTCCGGGAGCAACAATTTTGAAATCTAATGATTTGGTGAATTGGGAGTATTGCTGTAATCCTTTGCAAAAAATTGCATCTACAGATTGTTATAATTTAAATGATTGTGACCGATACTCACATGGACAATGGGCCTCAAGTTTAAAATATAATAATGGAAAATACTATTTATTGTTTACGACTTTAGATGAAGGCAGTTTCTTGCTAACAACAGATGATCCTGAGGGAACATGGGAAATGAAAGAACTGGATAATAGTTATTATGATCCGGGATTGTTTTTTGATGATGATGGGAAAATATATGTAGTTTATGGGATTAATACATTAAAAATTTCAGAACTGGACAGCGATTTTAATATCATGGCTGGTACTACTAAGGAGGTGTATTCGTATACTGTAAAAGAGGGACTTGAAGGAAGTCATTTATATAAAATTGGTGATTATTATTATATATACGCAACCTATGGAGGCTGGCCTGCATATCAAACAGTATTAAGATCAATCAATATATATGGAACTTATGAGGAAAAGCTGGTTTTGGATGATAATAATATACATCAGGGTGCGCTGGTTGAAACTCAAACAGGTCAATGGTGGACTATTTTATTTCAGGATAATGGAGCTTTAGGTCGAATGCCTAATCTACAACCGGTTCAATGGGAAGATAATTGGCCTGTTATTGGCAATGAAGGTGTTGCTGTTACTACTTATTCTAAACCTGATGTAGGAATGGTGCACACCGAAAAATATTTGCCAACAAATCATAATTTCCGTAATTATGAATTAGGTATGCAATGGGGTTGGAATCATAATCCCGATAATAGTAAATGGTCATTAACAAAAAATCCGGATTATTTAAGATTAGAAACGGTTAGTGTTGTTGAAAATCTTAAAGAGGCTCAAAATACTTTAACTCAACGGATTTTAGGTTATCATTCAAATACAGGCTATTTATATGGAACCATTAAGATGAATATTGAAAATATGCAAGATGGAGATGTGGCTGGGATTGCAGTTTTTCAAGATCCTTATGCATATATAGGTATAAAAGTTATTGATGGGAATAAAACATGCGTTCAAATGAATGATGGAGTATTAACAACAGGACCGGTAATTGATAATGCTGAAATTTATCTTAGGGTTAAGGTTAATACAGAAACTGATATTGCATCCTTTTCTTATAGTCTGGATAATGAAACATATATTGACTTAGGAACAGAACTGGATATGCAGTTTGATTTATCAGTATTTACAGGTAATAAGTTTTGTATCTTTAATTTTGCAACGATTCAAACCGGAGGATATGTGGATGTAGATTGGTTTTCGACAGAACAAACATTTGATGAAGATACGTTTTATGAAGATTCGTTTACAGGCTATACCGAAGAATCTTTGACACTAAGTGATTTAGTTATTGATGCAGATAATGTTGAATTATTGACAGGTAGTGTTACTACATTAACAGTTACTGCTTTTTTTGAAGACGGACATTCAAAAGATGTTACGTTAGGAGCAAAGTATAGTAATTCCAATTCTGATGTGATTCAAATTGTGAATGGTAATATTATTGCTTTGGCAGATGGTGAAGCAACAATTACAATTACTTATCAAGGTGAATTGGGTGATCCAATTTCAAAAACTTGTACAGTTTCATCTTCTACATTTCCATTAACTAAGGAATTGTTTAATCCTTCAATATATGCGACAGGATCATTTAATGAAGCAACCAAAATATTAAAGACAGGACAATATGGTTTTGGTGGTTGGGAATATAATGCAGGAATAGATATTACGGGATATCAATATTTGGTGGTAGAACTGGCGAATGCAAACTCATGTGGTACCTCATTTCGTTTATTTGACAGTAATAATTATTGGGGTGGTTCTGCTCAATATGATTTTGGCAGCGCAAAACAAGTTGTTGTAACTCTTTCTAAGATGTATAATAGTAATACCGGTGAACTTCTTGATCCTACTCATATTTATATTGTTGGCTTTTGGTCGGTGGGTTATTGTGATATTGTAATTAATCGTATTTATTTAACTAATAATTCTAATTTTGATACATCCAGTGCAAAGGATAATGTTTATTACAATGAAAACGAAATTGTAGATGTTTATACCATTATGGGAGTTAAAGTAAGGTCAGATGTGAAACGGAAAAATGCCACAGATGGTCTTTCAAGGGGTATTTATATTGTTGGTGGAGAAAAGGTTTATGAGTCTGGATTTTAGATTGTATTAGGAGATTTCCATATTAAAATAGATTTATGTAAGTATCAAGATTTAAATTAAGTTTTATTTGAAATTAATTGGATCTTGATACTTTTTTATTAAAATCATGGATAAATATAATATTCGATATAAGTGTTTATCGTTTAAAAGTAGATGTTTAAGTAATTTATTGTTTGTAGACTAATATTTACTTCATATTTTTAACATGTTAAATTTTTTAACAAATAGGTTTTTAACTTGTTTAAATAAGCATAAGAAACGAGCCATGAAAATATTTTTCTCACAGTATGGAGATGACTGTTGATGCGAGTTCTCCCGGTGTATTGTGGCAGACTATGTGATCATTAAAATAAATTATAAACAGATGAATATTAGGATATATACTACTTTGATTATTGTTGTTATTTGCCTTTTTTCTAATATAAGGGATGTATTAGCCAATGATGTTACCCGGTTTTATAATCTTAATGAAGAATATGGTGTATCATTTCGCCAAACCAATATGGTATGTAGTGATTCAAACGGATTTGTCTGGATTTCTTCAAAAATGGGTGTTATTCGTTATACCCAAAATGATATAAAATTTTATGAGTTACCTTATGAAACAGCCGATGTTCTTCATGTTAATCTTAAATATAAGAATGGTATTTTAATTGCTTATGCCAATAATGGGCAAATATTCAAATATAATACTGTAAAAGATCAGTTTGAAAAAGTTATTAATATATCTAAGATTATAAGGAATCCATATATTTATGTTTCTTCAATATTGATAGATAATCAGAATAAAATTTGGATAGCATCCACCGTAGGAATGTTTTCTTATGATGAAAAGTCAGGATTAATAGCAGTAACACAGAATAATGAAGTAAATAGTCTGGCTTGGTATGATGATTATAGTTTTTTTTATGATGTTAATGGTGAAATAAAATTATATGACATTCGAACATTAACTTCAGAAAACTATTTTAGATTTAGTGTAAATGATCGTTTTAGATTATCTAAATTTTATTTTGATGAAAAGATACAAATATTATGGATTGGCAGTGAATCTAATGGCTTTTATTACATTAATGATAATTACAAAGAAAAAAAACTTTCAAAAATTCCAGAAATCCCCAGCCAACCGATATTAGCAATTGAATCAATTTCCGATTCAATCATTTCCATTGGAGTAGATGGCCAGGGAATATGGGAAATAAATCGTTATACAAAGAAGGTGTCGGCTATTTTTAAAGATGATTCGGATAATCCATATTCATTAAAAGGAAATGGAGTATATGATATTTATCTTGATAATAATAAGAGAGTCTGGGTTTGTACATATAGTGGAGGAGTCTCTTTTTTTGATCAGGAGAACACTTCGTTAACTAAGTTTAATCATGTAACAAATAATACTAATTCTCTGGTTAATGATGATGTGAACAGTATATTGGAAGATAAGCAAGGAAACTTGTGGTTTGCAACGAATAACGGAGTGAGTTTATTGGATAAGAAAAATAATAAATGGTATTCGTTTTTTCATAATAAACAGGAGCAATCTCAAGTCTTTCTTTCTTTATGTGAGGATAATAAAGGACGCATTTGGGCTGGGACTTATTCTTCAGGCTTATATCTAATAGATTCAAAATCAAAAAAAGTATTAGATAAGAAATATTTTGAAGAAACAGATAGTGTTTTCTCAAATAAATTTATCTACAATATACTAAAGGATAGAAATGGTGATATTTGGTTTGGAGGTATTAGAGGAGATCTGGTTTGTTACAAAGTAAAAGAGAATCGTTTTAAAAGTTATTCTGATGCGATATGCTATTTAATGGTTGAGTATGATGAGAAGTACTTACTGCTTGGAAAAACATATGGTTTATTTCTATTTAATAAAGAAACAGGAGAACAAGAAAATTTGATTAATGGTCATGTGGTTTATGATATTTACCCAAATAATAATATTATTTGGGTAGCTACATGTGGTGATGGTTTAATTAAATATGATTTAAAATCCAAGAAGAAAATATACTTTACCAAGGATTCAGGATTACCTTCTAATTTTGTAAATAGTATTGAACATTCAGGAGAATTTCTATGGATTGGAACAGAACAAGGGATGTGCAGATTAAATGTAACGACAAATGCAATCGTATCCTTCAGTTCAAAAATTGAACTAAATAATACTTCGTTTAATCAGAACTCTCATTATGCATTACAAGATGGAAGATTGATTTGGGGAACAAATAAAGGTGTTATCGTTTTTGATCCCCAACTATTAGAAGAAGAGGAAGATAATGGGAAGATTTTTTTGCAGGATATAACAATCTCAGGGAGTTCAGTAAGAGATTTGGATGATCTGAATATTACTAAATCAATTGATAGTCTGGATGAAATTACCCTAAAATATTTTCAAAACACAATTAGTGTCGAAATGATCCCTATTGTAATGAATTCTACCGGATCTAAGTTTTCATGGAAACTTGAAGGTTTAAACGAGGATTGGAGTACGCCAGGAAAAAACAATATTATATCCTATTCGAATCTTCCAAGTAATATCTATAATCTTAGGATTAGAATGTTTGATAATGCATTGTCAAATTTAATTCAGGAAAGAAGTTTAAAAATTACAATAGTTCCTCCTTATTATAGAATGTGGTGGTTTAATGTGTTGGTATTAAGTGTTATTGGGGGATTAGGTATATTTTTATTTAAATATTATATCCATAATCTAAAAAAGATACATTCCGAAGAAAAAATACGGTTTTTCGCAAATACGGCTCATGATATCAGAACTTCTCTTACATTAATAAATGGTCCTATTGAAGAGTTAAATAAAGAGGAAGGATTATCAAATAAGGCATTGAATTATCTTCATCTCGCTACAGATCAAACACATCGATTGCTTAAGGTTGTAAACCATTTAATGGATTTTCAAAAAGTTGATATAGGGAAAGAATACCTTTTATTAAAAATGCATGATGTAGTTAAGATTCTTAATAATAGAGTGATAATGTTTGAGTCATATGCGAAATCCAGGAATATAAAATTGTTTTTTAATTCAAATGTGGATGAATATATTACGGCAATTGATGAAGTTATGATTGAAAAAGTAATTGATAATTTAATTTCAAATGCAATAAAGTATTCAGAAAGTGAAAATAGTATTAGAATTAATTTTGTAGGAACGAAGTTAAAATGGCAATTGGAAGTTATTGATAATGGAATTGGAATTGATAAAAATGCACAAAAGCTTTTATTTAAAGAATACTATAGAGCTGAAAATGCCGTAAATAGTAAAATTGTAGGCTCAGGAATAGGATTGCTTTTGGTTAAAAATTATATCAGCTTACATAAGGGGAAAATAAGTTATGAAAGTCAACCGGATTCTGGATCTATATTTAGAATTGAAGTTCCTTATGTTGAGGTGGAGAACAAAGAATTGGAGGGGCAGCATGATAATAAAACACATAGTTATATTTCTAATTATAAAAAAATAGAAGAAGAAATTGATCAGACGAGTGATTTGAAAATGAAAGTTCTTGTGGTAGAGGATAATGAGTATTTGCAAGAATTTTTAGCTTCTGCAATGATAGAGGAATATGAGATACTCATAGCTAATGATGGTATGGTTGCATGGGAAATAATAATTAAAGAAATGCCAGATTTAATTGTGTCTGATATTATGATGCCAAATATGGATGGTTTTGACCTTTGTACAAAGCTTAAATCAACTTACGAAACTTCACATATTCCGATTGTTTTATTGACGGCTTTGGCTGATAAAGCACAAGAGTTAAAAGGATTAGGATTAGGCGCAGATGATTATCTTACAAAGCCATTTGATATTACTATTCTTCAACATAGAATAAAAACTATAATCCAAAATCGACAAATATCTAGAGATAAGGCGTTAAAAATTATAAAAATAAATGATGACGAAAAGCCTATATTAGAGAATAAAATAAATGATAAGTTTATTAAGCAAATGGTAAAAATTGTAAGAGAAAACATAAGTAATTCCAATTTTTCTAAAAATGATTTTGCTGCAGAGATGAATGTTAGTTCTTCATTATTATATAAAAAGGTAAAGGCTTTAACGAATCAGTCTCCAACTGATTTTATTAAGTCTATTAGACTCGATTATTCTTTAGAGTTATTGCAAACAAAAGAATATACAATTACTGAAATAAGTGAAATGTGCGGTTTTTCAAGTGTAGGTTATTTTAGTACTGTTTTTAGAAAACATTTTAATAAGTCGCCTTCTCAATTATTATAGTAATATATAAGTTGTGAATACAACAAGAGGTTTCCATATTAGGGAAACCTCTTGTTGTTTGTACATATGTTAAGCTTCATAAAATCATAGAAATCTTCCTTTAATGATCCAAAATTGGAATATCAAGATATGAAAGATTAAAAATATTTAATTAATAATTGTCTAAAATCTGAATATTGACATTGGGTAAATAAAAGATATATAGGTGATTATGGGTGTTTTATTTTTAAATATCTCAAATTGTAAATCATATATTTATATTTAAAAGTCAGAAAAGTTAAGTGAATATAAATTTGTTTAAAAATTATAAATCCAGACATGATATAGAACTGGATTTTAAATGATGTATGAAATTATTTATTCACTTAAAAAAAAAGTAAAATGAAGAAAAGTATCTCCATTTGTTCCATTTGTGGAGTTGTTCTTTTATTAAGTTTATCTGTTCCTTTTGTCTCGTGTATTAAGCAAAATGGTAAAAATAATCCAGATTTTAAATCTGATAGTTTAGTTGCCCATTTTGATTATTTTAATTACAAAGGTGATGATGACTTTTATAAATTAAATCCACTTCCTGATAAGGATTATTATTACAACCCTATTCTACCAGGATGGTATTCTGATCCAAGTCTATGTTCAAATGGAAAAGATTTTTTTCTGGTAACATCAACTTTTTCTTTTTTTCCGGGAGTTCCAATTTTTCATAGTACAGATCTGGTTAATTGGAAACAAATTGGACATGTATTAAATAGACCGGGTCAATTACCTCTTGACGGACAAAGAGTAAGTGAAGGAATTTTTGCACCTGCTATTAGTTATAATCCACATAATAAAACTTATTATATGGTTACAACTAATATTAGGAAAGGAAATTTTTTTGTTAAAACAACTGATCCATTTGGAGAATGGTCAGATCCAATTAGTTTACCAAATGTTAAAGGAATTGATCCTTCTTTCTTTTTCGATGAAGATGGGAAAGCATATATAGTTAACAATGATGTGCCAGATGGTGGTTCTCAATACGAAGGACACCGTGCTATTCGAGTTCTACAATTTGATGTAGAAAAGGAAGAAACATTTGGTCCAAGCATAATGTTGGTAAATGGAGGTGTTAATCTTGATGAGAAGCCAATCTGGATAGAAGGACCTCATATGTATAAAATCAACGGAAATTATTATTTAATGTGTGCTGAAGGTGGAACTTCAGTAAATCATAGAGAAGTGATTTTCAAAGGGGATAATCCTATAGGAAGTTTTAAACCATGGGCAAAGAATCCGATGCTAACTCAACGTCATTTAGAGCCAGATAGGGATTTACCAATTACATGTGCAGGTCATGCAGACTTGATTAAAAAAGAAAATGGAGAATGGTGGTCTGTATTTTTAGCTTGTCGACCAATTGAAAATAAATTTGAAAATCTGGGTAGAGAAACCTACTTAATGCCAGTAAAATGGAGCGAAGATGGATTTCCTTATATGACAGAAGAAGAGGAAGTTGTTCCTAGAATACTTGAAATGAAAGGATTGGAAAGAGATTCAATGACAACTTTCGGAAATTTTGAAAAGTATGATGACTTCAATGCTCCTGTTTTAGGTATGGAGTGGATGACCTTGAGAGGAGATGCGTCTGATCTATATTCCTTAACAACAGATTCAGGATTTCTTACTTTAAATTGTGCAGATGTAGAATCATCAGAATTGAAAACGCCTGCATTTGTAAGCCGAAGACTACAACATCATAAATTTGAGTGTAATACTTGTATGTATTTCAAACCTCAATCAGAAGATGAATCTGCTGGTATACTATTATTTAAAGATGAAACGCATCAGTATTTATTTTCTGTAGGTAAAAAAGGAGCTCAAAATACTATTAGCATAAAAAAGATTAAAGAGAATGGGGCTGATGTAATTGACTCAATGAATGTTGAAATTACAGATGGTCCAATAGAGATGAAAGTTATTTCAGATGGTAAGAATTTTAGCTTTTATTATGCTATTGGGCAATCGGATTGGACTTTGTTGTCAAATAGTGTAGATGCATATTACTTATCTACTGCTCAATCATATGGTTTTACAGGAACCAATATTGGTTTATATGCATCCAAAAAATCTTATTAGAAAAATATAAAAGTTGATGATTTATTTTAAATCACATTAAGTATTAATAATTTATAAATCTATGAAATTATGATTAAAAAGAAATGTAAAGATTTAAGATCTTTTAGTGAATCCTTTGATATTGATTTTAGAGGACAAGTGTGTTTGAATTTAGATAATGCAAGAAGACAAAAAAAATTTGTACAAGCTATTGAAATTAGATTACAATTGTCAATTTAAGTCTAAAATATAATGAAAGGTTTAAAAGATTTATTATTTCCAAAACTTTCCATACTTAATAAGTTAGGAAATGTCATCATAAAGAGTTTTGTTTTTATGATGGTTATATTATTATCTGCTTCTGCATATGGGCAGAATACAAAACAGATAGCTGGGATTGTACTTGATGATCAGGGGGAGCCGGTTGTTGGAGCAACTGTTGTTGTTAAAAATACAACTATTGGTATGATAACTGATTATAAAGGTGAATTTGTATTTGATGTTCCAAATGATGCAAAAACTCTTGTTATTTCGTTTATTGGAATGCAAACCCAAGAATTTGATATTACTACTGAATTTAAGGTTAATATTACATTGAAGTCAGAAACGGAATTGCTTGAAGATGTTGTTATTGTAGGATATGGACAGCAGAAAAAAGAAAGTATTGTTGGAGCCATTACCCAAACCACAGGTAAAGTACTTGAGCGTGCCGGAGGTGTTACAAATGTAGGAGCTGCACTTACCGGGCAATTACCGGGTGTTATAACGTACACATCATCTGGCCAGCCAGGAGAAGAAGATCCTAAAATTATTATTCGTTCCCAAACATCTTGGAATAGTAGTTCTCCTCTTATTCTTGTTGATGGAATAGAACGTTCTATGAGCGATGTAGATATTTCATCAGTAGAAAGAATCTCTGTGTTAAAAGATGCTTCTGCTACTGCGGTATATGGTGTTCGTGGTGCTAATGGAGTAATATTGATTACAACAAAACGTGGTAAGGAAGGAAAGGCAAATATTCAGGTACGTGCTAATGCTACTATGAAAATTCCATCAAAACTTCCTGAAAAGTATGACTCTTATAATACTTTAATGTTACGTAATCAGTCTATAGAAAATCAACTGGATATTTATAGTGATAATTGGGAGAGTTATATTCCTGTAGATATTATTAATAAATATCGTAATCCGGCAAATATTGAAGAAGCAGAAAGATATCCAAATATCGATTGGGAAGATGCATTATTAAAGAAGAATGCAAAGTCTTACAATGCAAGTGTAAATGTTGCCGGAGGAACAAAGTATGTTAAATATTTTGCTGCAGTTGATTTCCTGAATGAAGGTGATATTTTTAAAACTGTAGACAATGGGGGAGGTTATGATGCCGGGTTTGCCTACAATCGAATAAATGTTCGTAGTAACCTGGATTTCCAATTGACCAAAACAACTAAATTTAGTTCAAATCTTTTTGGTACTAATGGTACAAAAAAAACACCTTGGGATTTTGAAGGTAGTTTCCCTTGGGCAGCTATATACAGAACAGCACCCAATAGTATGTATCCTGTTTATTCTGATGGAATATGGGGGTTTTATTTTCCCAAAGATGCGGATCAACCAAATTCGGTTTATCAATTAGCAAACAGCGGAAGCGAAGAGCAAACGACTACTAAAATTACTACAGATTTTAGTCTTAAACAAGATCTTAAATTTATCACAAAAGGTTTGTCGTTTGAAGGAACATATTCGTATGATAATACCTTTGTTGAGGTAGATAGGGGGATTAATAACAAATATAAAAATCAACAGCAAAAGTGGATAAATCCAGATACTGGTGAGGTTTTATATAGATATCCGCTAGATTCTTCCACACAATTTGACTATACGAATAAAATTGAATGGACAGCACAAGCAGGAAATATACAAAAATGGTCAACATTTAGAAGACAGTATTACTCTATGCGATTAAATTTTGCTCGTGATTTTGGCAAACATACAGTTACCGGTTTGGGATTGTTCAGTCGCGAAAAGAGTGCTAGTGGTGATAGTTTTGCGCGTTTTCGTGAGGACTGGGTTTTACGTGCTACATACAGCTATGATAGTAAATACTTATTCGAGGTTAACGGAGCATATAATGGTTCTGAAAAGTTTGGTCCTGATTATCGTTTTGATTTCTTTCCTTCTGTATCTGCTGGATGGGTTATATCAGAAGAAAACTTTATGAGTTCATTATCTTTTATAGATATGTTTAAATTACGTGGATCATGGGGTATAATTGGAGATGATTCAGCCGGAGGCAGGTGGCTATATGCTGATCGATGGGAATATAATGGAGTTACAAATTTAGGAACTACGAGTGGAAATAAATCTCCTTACACTTATTACCGACAAACACAAACTGGTAATCCAAATATAGCCTGGGAGACGGTGGAAAAAAGAAATATTGGTGTTGATTACTCTTTTTTAGATGGATTAGTTGCAGGTTCTTTTGATTATTTTAATGATCATAGAACAGATATTATTGTTAGTGAAAATGATCGTGCAGTAGCTTCATTTTTAGGTGGATCCGTTCCAACTGCTAATTTAGGAGAGGTAAAAAGTAAAGGTTACGAGTTTGAGATCAGACTGGGTAAGTCAATAAAACAAGACCTTAGACTTTGGGCAAATATCAATATGACTCATGCTACAAATGAGGTTGTTTTTGCAGATGATCCTGAATTATTGCCAGATTATCAAAAGGATGAAGGATACTCGATTGGGCAAACCAGATCCTACATAGATCATGGCTATTTATCAACTTGGGATGATGTAATTGGAAGTACTCAACGTGTATCGGATAATAATCATAAGAATATTGGAGACTATAACATTATTGATTTTAATGGAGATGGTGTTGTTGATAAATATGACAAAGTTCCTTACAAGTATTCTGGTACTCCTCAAAATACTTATAGTACTACGGTTGGTGTTGATTGGAAAGGAATTAACTTTTCAATGCAATTTTATGGAGTTTCAAATGTGACCAGGGAGGTAAACTTTCCAACTTTTGTAAAGGGTACTGATAATGCATACGTAGAAGGTACTTATTGGACTGTTAAAAATGGAGGCGATGTTCCAATGCCAAGATATAATGTTTCCCAAGGTGATGAGGTTGGTGGAACCAGATATTGGTATGATGGTTCATATCTTCGTTTAAAAACCGCCGAACTAGGTTATACATTCAGAAAAGGATGGACTGAACATTTAGGAATTAAGTCTTGTAAGTTTTATGTAAGCGGCAACAATTTATATGTTTGGACAGATATGCCCGATGACCGTGAAAGTAACTTTAGTGGTAATTCTTCAATGGGTGCATATCCTACATTTAAGCGTGTAACTTTTGGTGTTGATATAACTTTCTAATTATGTTATTATGAATTTGAAAATAAAATATTTTAAAATACCTTTTTCACTTATTCTAATTGCAGGATTTTTAGGATTAGTATCCTGTGAAGATTATTTGGATAAATCACCAGAAAGTGATATAAGTGAAACTGAACCGTTTGAGAATTTTGAGAATTTTCAAGGTTTTACTGAAGAATTGTATAATTGTATTCCTTGTTTTACTGCATCGGCATATCATAACTCATGGAATCTTGGGGATGATGAAATTTGGTGTATTTCTGGTGGTCAGTCTCAGCTGGGAGGATATATTGATCAAGGTGATTATTGGAAATGGGATTCTTATGGTTCTCCATTTTGCTCAGGTGGAAGCTGGTTAACAAAATCAGACAATTCCAAAGATAAAGGACACTTATGGGGTTTTTCCTGGTATGGTATTCGAAAAGCAAATATTGGAATTGCAAATTTAGATGGTTTAACAGATGCTACTCAGGAAGAGAAAAATTTAATTGAAGGACAGCTATATTTCTTTAGAGCATGGTTTCATTTTCAGATTATGAAATATTGGGGAGGAATACCCTATATAAATAGAGTAGTGCCTGCAAATGAGGTATTTAAGGATGGAAGATTGTCTTATCAGGAAGCAGCAGATCTTGCGGCTAGTGATTTTAGAAGAGCTGCGGAGTTATTACCTGTGGATTGGGATGATACAGCAGTCGGTAAAACTACTCTCGGCAATAATATGCAGAGGGCAAATAAAATTATGGCTTTAGCATATCTTGGTAAAAATTTGTTGTATGCAGGTAGTCCTTTAATGAATGAAGTTTCCGGAGGAAGTACAGAATACAATCCAGATTACTGTCAGCAAGCAGCAGAAGCTTTAGGCGAAGCCTTAGCTTTATCTGAATCTACAGGAAGGTATAAATTGGCAGATTTTAGCGAATATTCACAATTATTTTATGTGCAAAATAGTGATAATATTCCAGGTAAAGAAGAGACTATTTTTTGGGAGAACATCGCAGGAGGTAGAGCTAGATTTAGATGGAATCAAATTAATGACTATATAGCTGACGGTAATAGTTTTGGAGGATTTTTACTTGCACCTACGGCTAATTATGTTTTCCAAAATTATGGTATGGCTAATGGTTTGCCAATTAATGATGAAGGCAATGTCTCTGAAGCAGATGCGGAGTCTGGTTATAATCCGGAATATCCTTGGAAGGACAGAGATCCAAGATTTTATAAAGATATATTAGTTGATGGAGAACGAAGCAGTGTGAAGGAAGATAAGGCTGATTATATAGAGTTTGCGTCTCTTTATACAGGTGGTTTTTATAGAACAACACCTTCCGAGAATAAAAAAAACCGTACAGGATTAATGGAGACAAAGTGGAAACCACGCTTGGCTGAATATGCTAATGAAAGTACAACAATGCAAAATATGACTGTATTAAGTTTAATGCGTTTAGCAGATGTTTACTTAATGTATGCTGAAGCTACAGCTGCAGGTTATGGATTAAACAAAACGGCCACATCATATTCTTTAAATCCAGCGGAGGCTATAAATGTTGTGAGAGACAGAGCTGGTGTAGGACATGTTGCTGATAAATTTTTGACTTCAGTAGATGCTTTTATGAGTGAGTTGCAACGTGAACGGGCAGTAGAACTCTCTTTTGAAGGTCATCGTTTTTGCGACTTACGTCGATGGAAATTATTGGATAAAAGCCCTTATACATTAAAGTGTTCTCTTGAATTTGAAAGAGATCCGAATGGTTTGACAGGTGCTGCCTTGGCTGAGGATTACAAAAATTCCAGAGTATTAAATCTGAGAATGGAAACTCTATTAGAGAGAAAATTCTTAGAAAAGCACTATTGGTTTCCTTTCTTAATCGAAGATGTTAATATTTATCCTGAATTTAAACAAAATCCGGGCTGGTAATATGATAATGATAATAAAAATTTTATTGAGTTATCAAAAATTTAATGTGCAATAAAATGAAGAAATTATTTATAAATATCTGCCTTGTTCTATTTACCATCTCATATTTTAATGGGGTAAATGTTCATGCGCAAGAAAAAACGGATAGTATTGCTAATGTTGCAATTGATTCTCAAGCAAAGGAGGTTATTAATGTAGCATTTGGAACTCAAAATAAGGAAGATGTACTTGGAGCAGTATCAACTGTTAATATGTCCGATTTGTTAAAGAAAAATTATCAAACCTTTCCTCTTGATGGAATTAGGAGTTTTGTGGCAGGATATAATGGAAACATTTGGGGACAAGGATTTTTAGTCCTAGTTGACGGAGTTCCCAGAAATGTTATGGATCTTAATGCTACAGAAATTGAGTCTGTTACAGTCTTAAAAGGAGCTAATGCGGTTGTTCTATACGGTAGCAAGGCTGCCAAAGGTGCTATACTTATAACTACAAAACGTGGTGAAGTGCATCCAATGACTATTGAAGCACGTGTTAACACCGGTATGTATGTCCCTAAAAGTTATCCGAAGTATTTGGGTGCAGCATCATATATGAATTTGTACAATGAAGCATGTGATAATGATGATAAAGAACATTTGTACAAAGACGAGACTATATATAATACTGCAACTGGAGTTAATCCATATAAATATCCTGATATTGACTTTTTCTCTTCTGATTATTTAAGAAAAGCATATAACAAAACAGATGCTACTGTTGAGATTGCTGGAGGAGATGAGAAAACACAGTATTATACCAACTTTGGAATGAGCTATAACAATGACCTTGTTAATTATGGCGAGCAAAGTAAAAATCACGACTTAAATTTTAATATGCGTGGTAATGTAGATATGCAACTCACCGAATGGCTATCTGCAAAAACAAACGCTCATGTTATTTATAATAATAACTATATAGGAAGAGGTAATTTCTGGGGGAGTAGTGCAACATTGCGTCCAAATTGGTTTAATCCATTGATTCCTATTGATATGATAGATCCTAATAACACAAATTTGCAAACTACTATTGCAAATAGTAATAATGTTATTGATGGAAAGTATCTATTGGGTGGTAAGAATGATTTACAAACCAATGCCTTTGCTGATATGTTAGCTGCCGGTTATATTCGTTATAAAGATCGTGTTTTTCAGTTCGACGTAAGCGCTACAGCCGATTTAAGCGGTATTACACAAGGACTGTCCTTTACTAATTCATTTAGCATTGATTATAATAGTTTCTATTCGGAAGCTTATAAACAAAGCTATAGAACATATGCACCAGTCTGGTCTAATATGAATGGCGAAGATATGATTATAGATCTTGCTAAATATGGTGATGATGGTAGTGCAACAAATGAAATGATAGGTGATTCAAAATATATGCAAACTATCACTTTTTATTCTCAACTAAATTATGCCAGAACATTTAACAACACACATAATGTAACTGGTAATATAATTGGCTGGGGCTTCCAGTATCGTAATTCTGTAGATGCAGATCATGAAGGTAGTGATTATCATAGTTTTTGTAATGCAAATTTAGGTATGCAACTGGCATATAACTATAATCACAAATATTATATTGACTTTTCTGGAGCATTTATTCATTCGGCACAATTTGCAGAAGGTAATAGAGAAGCTTTTTCTCCTACAGTAACTCTAGGTTGGAGATTAAGTGATGAAGAATTCCTGAATGATGTATCATTTATTGATAATCTTAAATTAACGGCATCTTATGCTAAGTTAAATCAGGATATTGATATTCAGGATGGTGATGATTCCTATTATTTGTATCAAGGCTACTATAGTGATAATAGTTACTTTAACTGGCGTGATGGTACTATGGGTGGAGCTATTGGTGTATTATCAAAAAGAGGTTCTAACCCGGATTTAGATTTTGTTTCTCGTGAGGAAATTAGAGTTGGGCTTGAAGGTGCTTTACTTGAAAATAAAGTTTTATTTGATATAAACTATTTTAATCAGGTTACAGATGGTTTGTTGACTAAGGGAGCAAGTACTCTTTATCCTTCTTATTTTGAACGATGGGATTATTCTTTCCTTCCTTACGTAAATTATAACAAGGATAAAAGAACTGGTTTGGATTTTTCTGTTTCATACAATAATAATTTGGGAGATTTAAAATATCAGATTGGTTTTGTAGGAATGTTATATGATTCAGAGGCTATTAAAAGAGATGAGGTTTATGATGAAGATTATTTATACAGAGAAGGTAAACCTTTAGATGCGTCATTCGGTTATATCTGTGAAGGATTTTTTACTGATGATATGGACGTTGCCAATCATGCTACTCAGACTTTTGGAGGAGGTGATGTTAAAGCTGGTGACTTGAAGTATAAAGATGTTAATAATGATAATACTATTGACTATCGTGATCAGGTTGAACTTGGAAAATATGGATCTCCATTTACTTATGGTATCAACTTAACTTTACAGTATAAAAACTGGACACTTTTTGCAATGGGACATGGACAATCTGGTGCAATAGGTTACAAAAACTCGAATTATTATTGGGTTTATGGAAATCGAAAATATTCAGAAGAAGTTTTGGGGCGTTGGACACCTGAAACTGCATCAACAGCAACTTATCCACGATTAACAACTATGTCGAATACGAATAACTTTCAAAATTCAACATTCTGGAAATATAAAAATAATCGTTTTGATTTAGCAAAAATTCAAGTTACATATGACTTACCTAAAAAGATGTTTAATGAAAACTCATTGTTAAGTCAGTTAAGCGTATACTTTAGTGGACAAAACCTTTTGACGATTTCAAAAGAAAGAAAGTTGATGGAAATGAATGTTGGAAGTGCTCCACAATGTAGGTTCTATAACATAGGTATAAAAGCTGCTTTTTAATCTAATTTTTAAAATTTAAAAAGATGAAAAGAAATATATTATTCCTTTTAATTAGTTTGTTGGTTCTATCAAGCTGTGAAGACTTGTTTGAACCTGCAATAGAGAATATGAAGGATATTGATTTAATGTATTCAAATCCACAGTATGCTCAAGGGGTCTTGGTATCAGGTTACCGTTTTTTACCTGATGCATACGGAAATACAGAATATGCCACAGACGATGCAGTAACAAATGAAATCAATAATTCATATTTAAAGATGGCCACAGGTTCATGGACTGCTTCGAATAATCCTGTCAGTGCATGGAATAATAGTTATGGTGCTATTCAATATGTAAATACCTTCTTAGAAAATTGTGATAAAGTAGAATGGGATGAAGATGAGGAGGCTGCTGAGCTTTTTAATATGCGTTTAAAAGGTGAAGCTTATGGACTGAGAGGTTTGTATATGTATAACTTGCTAAAAAATCATGCTGGTTTTTCTTCGAATGGAGAGTTATTAGGTATTCCAATTGTAACATCTCCCCAGAATGTTAATTCAGATTTTAATCAGGAACGTGCAACCTTTCAGGCTTGTGTTGACCAAATAATTACAGATTTAAATTATGCTATTGATTATTTACCTGAAGAATATGTAAGTGTCTATTCGTTAGATGAAGTTCCTGAAAAATATAAAAGCATGGTTACTTCATATGGTACTTATAACAGAACAATGGGTGACTATTTCAGACAATTGATCGATGGACAAATAGCAAAGGCATTTCGCTCAAGAGTTGCTTTACTGGCAGCAAGCCCTGCTTTTCAGGATGGATCAAATACTACAACATGGGAGGATGCAGCAAAGTATTCTGCTGATGTATTGAATTACATAGGTGGTATTTCTGGATTAGATCCTCAAGGAGTTACCTTTTTTAATAATCAGACAGAACTAAACAATGTTAATGAAGGAATTAATCCTGATGAAATATTGTGGAGAACAAGTAAAAGTGAAACATCAGATGAGGAAGAGGATAATTATCCTCCATCCTTATTTGGTAAGGGAAAAATGAATCCTTCTCAAAACTTAGTAGATGCATTCCCTGATAAAGATGGATATCCTATTACGCACGGATCAAGTGCTTATGTTGATACAGATCCTTATGCTAACAGAGATCCACGTTTGTCTTACTATATTATTTATAATTCTAATATTGAAGGTGTCAGTGATGCAGCAATATTCACAGGCAGTGATTCAGGGACAGATGATGGTATTAATGTTTTAGAAACATCTACACGTACCGGATACTATATGAAAAAGCGTATGAGGATGGATGTGAACTATAATAATTCAAATGGTTCATGGCAGAAAAAGACCAGTTATACTCCAAGAATCAGATATACCGAAATGTTTCTTAATTATGCTGAAGCAGCAAACGAGGCTTATGGTCCAATGGGTATAGCTCCTAATGCCAGTTATTCATCTGTGGATGTCATAAGAGCTATAAGAAAAAGGGCACTAGGTATATCAAATGATCCATATCTTGACGAATGTGCTGGTGATAAGGATAAAATGCGAGAGTTAATTCAGAATGAAAGAAGACTTGAGTTGTGTTTTGAAGGTTTTCGTTTTTGGGATTTGCGTAGGTGGAAAGAGGATTTAGCGATGACAGTTAAAGGATTTGATGTAAGTACTGGCGAAGAGTTTGATGTGGAGTCGCGTTCATACAGTGATTATATGAATTATGGACCAATTCCATTTAGTGAATGTTTAAAGTATGATAAACTAGTGCAGAATAAAGGTTGGGAATAAAAAAAAATAAAAACATGAAATTAAAGATAATATTATTGATCGTTTTTGTAGCAGGGGTTTTTTGCTCCTGCGAAAATAGTGATATCTCTTATCCTGATTTTGATTATACAACAGTATATTTTGCAGATCAGTACCCTTTGAGAACGTTGGAACTTGGTAAAGATCTATATGCAGATAATTCACTTGACAATGAGCATAAAGTTAGGATTAATGCTACTACAGGTGGAGGATACTCTAATACTAAGGATATAACTATTGATATCCAAGTAGATGAATCACTATGTGATGGCGTGTCGTTTGTTGATGGCTCTGATTTAGTTCCTATGCCAAGTAGTTATTATAATCTTGGAAGTAATAAGATTGTTATTGAAGCAGGTAAAATTCTTGGTGGAGTTGACGTGGAATTAACAAATGCTTTTTTTGAAGATCCTCTAACAATTGGTAATAGATATGTTATACCCCTTATAATGACAGATGTAGTAAATGCTGATAGTATATTGTCAGGTAAGGCGGCGGAAGTAGAAAATCCTAATTTACTTAATAGTAGTGATTGGTCAAAACTTCCTAAAAACTATATATTATATGCAATTAAGTATGTAAATCCTTGGCATGCAACATACTTAAGGAGAGGTGAAGATCAGATTTCGGATGGTGTTAGTACAATAACAGATGTCCGTAGTGAGGAGTATGTTGCTAATGATGAATTAGTTAATGTTTCTACTTTAGCCTATAAAGAATGTTCTTTGCCTATTACAATCTATGAAGATGATAATGAGACTACACGTGCTGAAATAGAATTAATTTTAACCTTTGATGACAACAACAATTGCACTATATCAAGTAATTCATCTTCCTATACAGTAAGTGGTACAGGTAAATTTGTAACTGAAGGAGAAAAAAACAGTTGGGGAGGCCTAGATCGCGATGGTTTATATCTCGATTATACTGTTGAGCTCACTGATTTGGGTTATACTTATGCTACAAAAGATACTTTAGTTTGTAGAAATAGAGGAGTGTCTGTGGATTCTTATAGTATTAAGGTTGAGTAGTTTATATATTCAAATTGTTCAAGTTAACTCTTTTGGTCTTAGGATTCTAAAGGGTTGATTTGAACTAAAATCAATAATTTATGAAAGTATTTGATATAAAATATTTAGTCATATTATCATCAGCACTATTTATGTTTTCTTGTGCAAAGCTTGATGAAGAAGTTGAATCAGGGATTGAAAATGAGAAACCAATTGGTGTTATTGTTGACGAAACTCTATGTAACTATGATGTACTAAAATCATATTCAGGAGATCTTGTTGTTGGATCAAATGTATCTTTAGATGATTTGTCAGGTTCAAATGCAAATGCAACCTTGTTAAAGACAAATTTTGAACAAATTATGCCAATCTCAGTGCTTAATTCTGACGTAATTATGTCCGATGAAGGTGTTTTAGATTTTACAGATATTGATTCATATATAAGCAGAGCTGAAGAGTTAGGCCTTTCTGTGTATGGAGATGCTATTGTTTCAAATTTTAATCAGAACGATACTTACCTGAATACAATTGCTGCTTCACTTATATACCAGACTCCACTTTTTCCAAATTTTGTGAAATCAGGTGTTCTTACAGATGGAACTTTTGATGGATGGACAATAAATGGAGATGTATCTGTTGTCGATTATATGGAACAACCATCGGTTAAAATGGTTAATGATGGATCTGTAAGTTCTAGTGATGCTACTTCACTGCAATCACCTATTTATACAGTTGAAGATGGAGCTAAATTTGAATTGACTTTCTATGTGCTTTCAACTCAAGAAGGTGAAGGAAGAGTGACTTTTACTGGTTTAAATACAAACGATCCAGAAATGGATTGGATGGGAACAGGAACCCCTAGTGCTACTTTTACTACTAAAATAGGCTGGAATAAGATTCAGATTCAAACTTTAGATTTTGATGGAAGTGGGGAGTTTTCATTTAAAATTGAGTTAGGATATACATCTAATGTTACCTATTACATAAATATTCAGGGGATTTCTGTTATTAACTTAAATGGTTCAGTAGATAATCCTGAAGAAATTTTCTTTGAAGCAGAAGATGGAGTGGTTGGATCTGAATGGCAGATAAATAGTGATACAGAAGCTTCTAATGGTGAGTTCGTTCTCGCTAATAGTGCCGAAAACTATCTTTCGCCAAATGATGCAGGTTCTGAACCATATTACATAGATTATACTTTCAATGCGATAACAGCGGGAACTTACAATTGCTGGGTTCGTGAATGGGGGCCTAGTGGAAGCGATGATTCCTTTTTTATTAGCGTAAATGGAAGCCCTTTCGCATTTAATTGGTGGAGCCTTTATTCAACAAATTGGCAATGGGTAAATCTTGGTACTTACGAATTGTCTGTCGGAGAGAATAAATTTGCTGCATGTATTAGAGAGAATGGCTTTAAAATGGATAGGTTCTATTTTACTATGACTACAAATATTCCTTCAGGTGTAGGTTCTGCAGCTATAGCTCAAAAAGATGTAACCTTAGATGTTTCAGATGATGTGAAAAAGACTGCAGTAGAAAAAGTACTAAATGGTTATGTTGAAGATGTGTTGACAAATGAGGGTGAAAAAATTAATGCTTGGACTGTGGTATCTAATCCATTTGCAGAAGATGGAAGTGTGGCAGTAAGTAGTGGTTCATCTGTTGAGGGTACATTCTATTGGGCTGATTACATCGGTGGCGATTATATTGCCCAGGCATTTAGTACCGCAAGAGCAAATGCTGCTTCTGGAAGTAAGTTATTTATTAGTGAGAATGGTTTAAATACAAACTCTGATAAACTAAACACCATAGTTAACACAGTTAATAGTAATAATGATATTGATGGTGTAGCTGTTAGCCTTGATTTAAATCTTGAGTCTGATTTAGATGTCGTGTCGGATATGTTTGATGTTTTAGCGTCAACAGGGAAACTCATATTTATTAAAGACTTTAGAGTTTCTTCTGAAGAAACGGAAGAAGCATATGCACTTCAGTCTGAAATTTATAAAACTGTTGTAGATTTATATAAAACAAAAATCCCTGTTTCACAACAATATGGAATTTCATTGGCAAACCCAGTTAGCAATAGTTTTGGATTATGGGATTCCGGTTATAACAGAAAACAAGGATATGCTGGTTTTGTTGTTGGTTTAGGTGCGCAAGAATAAAAGATTGATTATGAAGAATATTATAACATACATTTTAATAGCATTATTGTCAGTATTTTCCTGGTCATGCTCTAAATCTGAGGATGGACCTAAGACAGTAGAGGGTGGAGGATATGCAAAGTTCTCAAAAACAGAGATAACTGTATCTGATAAAGGTGGGCAATCTAGTGCAACCATAGTGTGGGATAATGTTGAGTGGGAGATAAATACAGCAGTAGAGGAAAGCTTTATTACCAATGTTTCACCATCTTCGGGTGGTGAAATTGGTAAAAGTGGGTTAACAACTGTTTCCTTCACTGTGTCTGAAAATAATTCAACATCTAAGCGTTCTCAGAAAATTTATGTTGTTAATAAAGAAACAGGAGAACAGGACGAAGTTGTTATAGTTCAGGAAACATTGCCTTTTACTACATTAAATCCAAATACAAAGCATCAGAAGGTTGTTGGTTTTGGAGGTATGTATAATCCTGTTATTTGGACAGGAAGTAATTTGATTAATTCAGATGAAATGACCACTATGTATGATCCTGATGGTAAATTGCAGTATTCTATTTTGCGTTTAATGGTTTATCCTGATAAATCAACGTGGAATGCTGATGTTGCTGGAGCATTGCAAGCACAAAATTACGGAGCTGTTATTTTTGCTTGTCCATGGGATTGTACTGATGAACTGGCTGAATATATTGATAAAGATGGTAAATCGATTAAACATTTGCCTGCATCTAACTATGATGCATATGCCGACCATTTGATTGAATATGTTAATTATATGAAATCAAAAGGGGTAAATATCTATGCTATCTCTATCCAAAATGAACCGGATATGGATTTTACTTACTGGACACCGGAAGAGGCTGCGACATTTACAGCAAATTACGGCGCAAAAATAAGAGCAGCAGGAGTAAAATTAATGTCACCTGAAGCTTGTGGATTTTTACCAGAATACACAGATGCAGTTTTAAATTCGAATGAAGCATTTTCTAATACAGATATTCTTGTAGGGCATTTATATCAAGGCTTTACCGATTTGTCGAATAGTTATGTAAAAGCCAGACATGATTACATCTGTAATTTGTATCCAAGTTATTTGGCTCCTGCAGGTAAAACCTGGTGGATGACAGAAAAACTCTTTAATGAAGGAGAAAAAGAAGAAGATCTGGATAAACATTTATTTAGGAAGTGGTCTTATAACCTGGAGCAGCTTGGTTTAGAAATCCATATGTGTATGGAGGGATATTGCAGTGCGTATGTATATTGGTATCTTAAACGATTTTACGGTATGATCGGAGATAATGATTCCAGAAGTACTGTTGCTGAGGGAGAAGTAATGAAAAATGGATATATTTTGGGGCATTATTCTGCTTATGCAACAGGTATGACAAGGATAGGTATAGAAGTGTCTGATGAAGATGTGCTTGCTACTGCCTACGTGAATGAAACAGGTGATGTTATTACGGTTGTAGCACTGAATATGGGGGAACAATCCTACGAAACTTTCATAGAAACTTCAGGTGAAATATCAGCTCATAGCGCAATTGAAACAACAGAGGATTATAATATGAAGGATGTTGATACTAGCTTGAGTGATGATTTAAAGCATCTTGATATAATTATATCACCTAGGAGTATTTATTCTCTTAGAATTGAGTTATAAATAAATCATTTATAAGTATTAATAGGGAGGCTTTATAGGTCTCCCTTTCTTTAATGTTCTAGATTTTATAGCGGAAAGGATGAGTGATCTATCGTTAGTATAGGATGCGCCAAAATAGGATGTTAGTTGCAATGAATGTAATCAAATATATTTTGATGGAATAAATAGTTATAGGTATGATTTAATAAGAATATCAAAATGTAATTCTTTAATTAATAATTATTAGATCATATATTGACTAGTTATATATGTATAAAAAAAATCACATGAAAAGAAAATCCTTTAAAGTTGAGATAAGATTATTGTTTGTCATTCAACTCATATTAATAGGGAAAATTAGTCTATTTGCACAAAATCAAAATACTTATTTAAGTTTCGAAAATAAAGAAGGTGATTTTGTCATTAGCTCTGAAAATGAAATTACCCCAATTGTTATAGATGAACAGGATTATGAGGGTGTGGAAATAGTGTCAGAATGGTTGGTTAATGATATACAAAAAGTAACAGGAAAAACAACACAGATTTATCAAAAGGAGCTGCCTCAATCAAAAAACGTAATTTTAATTGGAACCCTTGGAAAAAATAGATGGATAGATCAATTAATCAAGAATAAAAAATTAGAGATTAAAGACATTCAGGGACAATGGGAAATGAGTTGTTTGCAAGTTGTTGAAAATCCCTTTCCAGATGTCGATAAGGCATTGGTTTTAATGGGATCTGATAAACGAGGTACTATTTATTCAATGTTAAATTTGTCTAGAGAAATGGGTGTTTCACCTTGGTATTGGTGGGCAGATGTACCAATTGATAAGCACGAAAGTGTTTTTGTAAAAAGGGGGCGTTATGTTACACAAAGTCCAAAAGTTAAATATCGTGGAATTTTTTTAAACGATGAAGAACCTGCATTAGGTGGTTGGGTTCGCGAAAACTTTGGAGGATTTAATGCAAAGTTTTACAATCACGTATTTGAATTAATACTTCGGTTGAAAGGAAATTTTCTTTGGCCTGCCATGTGGGGAAAAGCGTTTTTTGATGATGATCCTGAAAATGGAAAGTTAGCTGATAAATTAGGAATTGTAATGAGTACCTCGCATCATGAGCCAATGGGTCGTGCACAAGCCGAATGGCATCGTTATGGTTCAGGGCCGTGGGATTATAAACAGAATGCAGAAGTACTTTCTGATTTTTGGAAAAAAGGTATGGAGCGCAATAGAGATTACGAAACGGTTGTAACAGTTGGTATGCGTGGTGATGGCGATGAAGCGATGGAGGAAGGTACAAATATCTCTTTATTGGAAAAGATTGTAAAAGATCAACGTAAAATTATAAGTGAAGTTACTCATAAGCCGGCTAAAGAAACTCCTCAGGTATGGGCTTTATATAAAGAAGTTCAAGATTATTACGATAAAGGAATGCGTGTGCCTGATGACGTGACATTGTTGTTGTGTGATGATAATTGGGGTGATGTTCGTAAATTACCTGAAGTAAATGCTCCGGCACGCTCAGGGGGCTATGGAATGTATTATCATGTTGATTATGTAGGGGGACCGCGTTGTTATAAATGGTTGAACGTAAGTCAAATTCAGAGAATATGGGAACAGATGAATCTGACTTATAGTCATGGAGTGGATCAAATATGGATCTTGAACGTAGGTGATTTAAAGCCAATGGAATTTCCAATCAGTTTTTTCCTTGATATGGCATGGGATCCTTCATCTTTTAATTCGCAAAATTTGTATCAATATACAATTGATTGGTGTGCAGAACAATTTGGCGAAAAATATGCAAATGAGGCAGCACGTATAATTAATCTATATACAAAGTATAATCATAGAGTAACTCCGGAATTGCTTAGCGAAGAAACTTTTAGTCTCGAAAACTATAATGAGTTTGAAAATGTTCGCAATGAATATAGGGATCTGACTTTAGATGCATTGCGTCTTTATAATTTTATTCCAAATGAATATAAAGATGCCTTTGATCAGCTTGTCCTTTTCCCAACCAATGCTAGTTGTAATTTGTACGAAATGTATTATGCTGCTGCAAAAAATAATCAGCTGGCAAAAAGTAATGATCCCAAAGCAAATTATTGGGCTGATGTAACAAAAGCTTGTTTTGATCGTGATTCGTTATTTACTATTCATTACAATCAACAAATAGCTGGTGGTAAGTGGAATCACCAAATGGATCAAATACGGATAGGATATAAATCCTGGGCAGAACCCAAACACAGAATAATGCCAAAGGTTGTTAGAGTTTTAGATAATTATGATAATTCAAATTTGGTATTTGAAGAAGCGGATGGCTATGTTTCTATAGAAGCTGCAAATTATCAGTTTGCCAAAGGTAATGATAAAATACATTGGGAAGTTATTCCTGATTTAGGCAAGACCAATTCTTCAATTACAACTTTCCCTCAAAATGAATATCCTACCAGTAAGGACTCGGTTTATCTTGAATATGCTATTGATTTTAAATCAACAGGACTGTTTGATGTGAGTGTTTTGGTTTCGCCCACTCTTAATTTTAATGCAAATAAGGGATTGAGGTATGCCATTTCTGTTGATGGTAAGAAAGAACAAATAATCAATATTAATAAAGATTATAAACCTTGGGATATGGATAGATGGCAGGCCAATAGGATCAATATTACAAAAAGTAAATTATTAATTGATACAGTAGGGTTGCATCGATTAAGGATCAGAGTTTTAGAGCCAGGAATTGTTTTGCAAAAAATTATGGTAGATACAGGAGGATTAAAGCCTAGTTTTATCGGTGCTCCTCAAAGTAAACAAATAAAATTAGTGACTAATGAAAAGAAATAAAATAGCAATAAAATTTTCATTATTATACCTTTTTATCCTTTTAACTCTGCATGTTAAAGGAGAGGTTAAGTTACCAAGATTAATATGTAATGGAATGGTACTGCAACGAGATGTACCTCTAAATATATGGGGATGGGCAAATCCTTCCGAAAAAGTAAGGGTGAAATTTATAGGCAAATCTTATGTTACCAGGGCAGATGATAAAGGTAATTGGCAAATAAATTTACCAGCTATGGTCTCTGGCGGTCCATATGATATGGAGATAAACCAAATTAGGATTGAGAATATTTTAATTGGTGACGTTTGGCTATCTTCCGGACAATCTAATATGGAACTTCCATTACATAGAGTAATGGATTTGTATTCAGCAGAGATAAAACAAATAGATCATGATCAGATACGATTTTTTCGTTCATCGTCACGTAAAGATTTTAAAAATACACAAGTCGATTTCCCAGATGGCAATTGGAAAGCAGCTACCCAGGAGAATGTTATGGAATTCTCTGCCGTAGCTTATTTCTTTGCCAATAAACTGTACCGAAGATACCAAGTTCCAATTGGTATCATCAGTACAGCTATTGGAGGATCACCAATTGAATCATGGATTAGTACTGACAATGTAAAAGGTTATTTAGAAGAATGGAACAATAAACAAGCACATAATGATTCTGTTAGAGCTAAAATACATCAAGAATCTCCAGATAAGTTAAAATACAATTGGATTAAAGAAATAAATTCAAATGATCCTGGCGTTTCCGTGTGGTCAAAGGAAGATGTAGATGTTTCAAATTGGCCAGAAATATCTGTTCCTGGATATTGGGGTGATAAGGGCGTGGATTTAAGGCAAGGTTCTATTTGGTTTTGTAAAGAATTTGAAGTAACAGATTCTTTAGTTAATCAAGATGCAGTTCTTCGATTGGGAAGAATAATCGATAGTGACTCAGCTTTTATTAATGGCACTTTTGTAGGAACTGTTTCTTATCAATATCCTCCACGTATATATAATGTTCCAAAGGGAATACTAAAACCAGGTAAGAATAAATTAATGGTAAGAATCATCAGTAATGGATGGAAAGGTGGATTTGTTGAGGAAAAACCTTACGAATTGCGTTTTGCCAGCCAAAAAATTGATTTGACAGGAGACTGGAAATATCATGTTGGTGCAAAAGTTAGTCCTGAGCATATTCCGGGTAATCTTCAGTTTATGCCAGGTGGTTTATTTAATGGTTTAATTCATCCAATTGTTGGATTTAAACTTAAAGGGGCTATTTGGTATCAGGGCGAATCTAATACTGGCAGAGGTAAAGAATATGAAGAACTTTCAAAGAAATTAGTAACAGATTGGCGTAAGAATTTGAATCAACCAGAACTTCCATTCTTGTATGTTCAATTGGCTAATTTGGGACTACCATCAAAAGTACCGGTGGAAAGTGGTTGGGCTGAAGTAAGGGATGCTCAAAGACGTACTCTGGAGTTACCAAATACAGGTATGGCTGTTGCTTTTGATTTAGGAGAGTGGAATGATATTCATCCATTAAATAAAAAAGAAATTGGTCGTCGCCTGGCTTTAGAGGCAGCTCGGGTTGCTTATAGTAATGATACGTTAGTTAGTTCCGGGCCGTTATATGATTCTATGCAAATAGAATCCGGATACGTTATCCTGACCTTTAAATCCGTAGGAGCAGGTTTATATGCCAATAGTTTATTAAAAGGATTTCAAATTTCTGGTGAAGATGGGCATTTTGAGTGGGCAAATGCCGTTGTTTTAACAAAGAATACAGTTAAAGTTTGGAATCATAAAATATCTAATCCTAAAACGGTGCGATATGGATGGGAGGATAATCCTGTTGAATCAAATTTAAAAAATAAGGATGGTTTGCCTGCATCACCTTTTACAACAGTAAATAAATAAGTATCAATTTTATGAAAACAAATTCTCAAAAAATTTCTGTCATAGAAAAAATAGGTTATAGTTTAGGAGACTTGGCTGCAAACCTTATTTTTCAAACATTAATGACCTTTTTGGCATTTTTCTATACCGATGTATATAAAATTCCACCAGGTACTGCCTCTGCAATTATTTTTACAGGAGGAATGATAGGGGCATTTTTTAATCCAGTGATGGGTGTGATTGCTGATCGTACCAAATCTAGATGGGGAAAATTCAGACCATGGATTTTATTTACTTCTGTTCCTTTTGGAGTTCTTGCCCTTTTGGCTTTTAGTACTCCGGATTATAGTCCTGCTGGTAAAATTGCGTATGCTCTAACTACATATATACTATTGGTTTTAGTCTATTCTGCAAATAACTTACCGTATGCATCTTTAAGTGGTGTAATTACTGGAGATATGTCAGAGCGAAATAGTATTTCTTCATATCGTTTTGTTGCTGTTATGATTGCTCAATTTATTGTACAATCCTTATTGTTACCATTGGTTCTGATTTTAGGAGATGGTGATAAAATGGTAGGATTTGAAAATACTATTGGTCTATTTGCAGTTGTAGGTGTTGTATTTTTTTTAATTACTTTTTTTACAACAAAGGAAAGAATTGTACCTAAACCGGAACAAAAATCAAGTATTAAAGAAGATATAAAAGATTTGGCCTCTAACAAACCTTGGATTGCCATGGTAGTGTTAACCGTATTTATATTTATTACGCTTTCATTGAAAGGTGGAATGTATGTTTATTATTTTGATAATTACCTTAGTGAAGAACATTTAGCAGTCTTTCTTAATGATATTGGTTTTAATGGTTTTATAAATGAGCTTAATAGTTTCTTAGTAAATATTGGACTTCATGGTTTTACTTGGCCAAAGGATGCTTCTACCTCTGGATTTAGTCTTTTTAATGCAGGTGGAATAATAATGATGATGATTGGTATTGGGTTTTCAAAACGATTGGCAGATAAATACGGAAAACGCGATGTATTTGGGGTAAGTTTATTTTTATCAGCGATAGTTCTAGTGTTTTTCTATTTCTTTGCACCTTCCTCAATAGCATTAGTATTTATTACTCAATTAGTTCATGGATTTTTTTATGGAATATCAACGCCTTTATTGTGGGCAATGATTGCTGATGTTGCTGATTATTCAGAATGGAAAACAAACAGAAGAGCAACTGCTATTATTTTTTCTGCAATGATTTTTGGTTTAAAAGCAGGATTAAGTATCGGTGGAGCTTTGGTCGCTGGTGTTTTAGGCGTTTTTGGTTATAGTGAGCAACTGGCTGTTCAATCAGCAGACACGATTAATGGAATCAAGCTTTCTTTAAGTGTATTTCCTGCAATAACTTTTGGAATAAGTGTTACGTGCCTGTTTTTTTATGATATTAATAAAGAGAAAGAATTATTAATACAAAAGGAATTGAATGAAAGAAGAGCTGCCTAGTGTGTATGACTAGGTTCTTATTGAAGAATAATACTTTAAATTTTGAATCAATCTTAAAACTTTAGATATGAAAATAATACATTTTTTTACGACATCAGTTTTGTTGGGTGTAATACTATTTAGTTGCCAACCAGAACAAAAGAAGAATGATCATAAATCGCTGAAAGACGCTTTTAAGGATAAGTTTTTAATTGGTACAGCTATAAGTGAAAGGCAATTAGAAGATCAAGATCAAGTAGATACTCGGAATGTGATTTTAAATGAATTTAATACAATCGTAGCTGAAAATGTGATGAAGAGTGAAGAAGTTCAGCCAAAGGAAGGAGTGTTTGAATTTTATGCAGCAGATCAATTTGTTGATTTTGGAATTCAGAATAATATGGTTGTTACTGGTCATACCTTAATTTGGCATTCTCAAGCTCCTAAATGGTTTTTTACCGATAGTTTAATGAATTTGGTTTCGCGAGATGTCATGATAGAACGTATGCATAAACACATTTCTACTGTTGTCAATAGATATAAAGGAAAAATAAAAGGTTGGGATGTGGTAAATGAGGCAATTTTGGATGATGGCTCATATAGAAATAGCAAGTTTTATCAGATACTGGGTAAAGACTTTATAAAGCTCGCCTTTAAGTTTGCACATGAAGCTGATCCTGAAGCTGAGTTATATTATAATGATTATTCAATGGCCGGTCAAGCCAAAAGGGATGGAGTTGTAAAAATGGTTAAAGAACTTCAGAAAGAGGGTATAAGAATTGATGGTATTGGAATGCAAAGTCATATTGGATTAAAAGATCCTGATATTTCTGAATTTGAGGCAAGTATAAATGCATTTAATTCTTTAGGCCTGAAGGTCATGATTACGGAACTTGATTTAACATTGTTACCTATGCCAGATCCAACTGTTGGGGCAGAAGTTTCTGCAAGCTTTGAGTATCAGGAAAAGTTGAATCCTTATTCAGGAGGACTTCCTGATTCTATTAATCAATTGTTTGAACAAAGGTATTTGGAATTTTTTAAGTTGTTTTTAAAATATCATAAGGATATATCAAGAGTTACACTTTGGGGAACAAATGATGCCCAATCGTGGAGAAATAATTGGCCAGTTTTTGGGAGAACTGATTATCCTTTACTTTTTGATAGAAATAATAATCCAAAGCCAGTTGTTGATAAAATTATTGAATTAGCTGAAAATAAATAGGATTTTTTAATAAGAAACGAACAATGGATTCAATATATAAAGGAGCGCTAATTCAATAATTGAATTTATTGGGGAGTTTCATATGATAATAAAACACAAAGTATAATTATGAAAAAAGCAAGATATTTAGTTCCTCATTTATACACTGCAGATCCTGCTGTGCATGTATTTAATGGTAAATTATACATTTACCCTTCACATGATGTAGAATCCGGAATACCAGAGAACGATAACGGTGATCATTTTGATATGCGCGATTATCATATCTTCTCGATGGATGATGTTGATGGTAAGGTCACGGACCATGGAGTTGGTCTGGATGTTAAAGATATTCCATGGGCTGGTCGCCAGTTGTGGGACTGCGATGTGGCATGTAAGGATGGGAAGTATTATCTTTATTTTCCCTTGAAGGATCAAACAGATATATTTCGAATAGGTGTGGCTATTAGTGATAAGCCTGAAGGCCCTTTTGTGCCACAGGAGGCTCCTATCAAAGGCAGTTACTCAATAGATCCATGTGTTTTTACTGATGATGATGGAACCTCTTATATGTATTTTGGCGGATTATGGGGAGGACAACTTCAACGTTACCGCAATAATAAGGCCATTGAATGTGGTCAAGAACCTTCAGATGATGAAGCGGCACTACCTTCACGAGTGGCAAAATTAAGCGATGATATGCTGGAATTTGGTGAGGAACCTAAGGAAATCCTTATCTTGGATGAGAGAGGGGAGCTTATCAAAGCAGGAGATCATGAACGCCGTTTTTTTGAGGCCTCGTGGATGCATAAGTACAAAGGGAAATATTATTTCTCCTATTCTACAGGTGACACTCATAAATTGTGTTATGCCATAGGTGATAATCCATATGGACCGTTTACCTATCAAGGTATTATTCTAACACCTGTTGTTGGTTGGACAACACACCATTGCATTGCTGAATTTAAAGGCAAGTGGTATCTGTTTTATCACGATTGCGTGCCTTCAGGAGGAAAAACATGGTTAAGAAGCCTTAAAGTAACAGAATTGGAATATGATGAAAAAGGAATGATAAAGACTATTGAAGGAATTGATGAAAAATAAGTTTTAAATAGTAGAATAAAAGGGAGATACGTTGGTTGTGATTGCTGGCATTCTCCCTTTCTTTTTATTAATTATTTTCAAAATCTAAACGAAATTCTTGATGAGATTTTATTAATTCTTTCAATAGTTATTGGTCTTTTGTTAGTCATTTCCATTGTTGTAGATACAGTTATTATCATAATGGAAGTAGTATTTTATAATAATCAGAAGGAAAAAATTATTACAACTATAACAAAATTAAAAATGAAAATCATAACACTTTTTATATTCCTGCTATTAGCATCCAATCTTTTGGCACAAAACAAATTGATACTTAAAACAGACTCGACAGGGATAACAATCAATAAGGAGATCTACGGTCACTTTTCTGAGCACCTGGGTACCTGTATTTATGAAGGTATTTATGTTGGTGAAGATTCAGATATACCCAATATTAAAGGGTATAGAATTGATGTTGTAGAAGCTCTTAAAGAATTAAAAATTCCCGTATTAAGATGGCCAGGTGGCTGCTTTGCTGATACTTACCATTGGAAAGACGGGATTGGTCCAAAGGAAGATCGTCCGTCAATCGTTAATGTGTTTTGGGGAGGTGTTACAGAAGATAACAGCTTTGGGACGCATGAGTTTCTTGATTTCTGTGAGTTGATTGGAACCGAGCCCTATCTAAGTATTAATGTAGGATCAGGAACTGTAGAAGAGGCTATTGAATGGGTTGAATATGTGACTTCTTCCAATGAAAGTCCAATGACAGAATTACGTAAGAAGAACGGACGTGAAGATCCATGGGATGTTAAATTCTGGGGCATTGGTAACGAAAACTGGGGATGCGGGGGAGATATGAGACCAGAATATTATGCAGATAAGTTCAGGAATTTTTCGTCTTATATTAAAGGAAACGGTTTTCAGAAGGTGATTTGTGGACCAAGTGCTGACGATGTGTCATGGACAGAAAGCATTCTTAATGTAATTAAAAATAAGCCTAATTTAGCACAAGGTCTGTCAATGCATTATTATACATTACCTACCGCAGATTGGGATAAAAAAGGTTCATCGACTGATTTTGATGAAGAGATGTGGTTTGCTACATTACGTAATACAATGTTCGTTGAAGATTATATACAAGATCATTTGGCTGTAATGGATAAGTATGACCCAAATGGGGAAATCAAATTAATTGTTGATGAATGGGGAACCTGGTATGATAAACTAGAAGGCACTAAAGAAGGTTTCTTACAGCAACAGAATACTTTAAGAGATGCATTGGTGGCTGGTATAAACCTCAATATTTTTAATAATCATGCCGACAGAATTAGTATGGCCAACATTGCACAAGTTGTTAACGTATTGCAATCAGTTATAATGACACGCGGGGCCGAAATGGTCAAAACACCAACTTACTATGTTTTCCAAATGTACAGTGTTCATCAAGATGCAGAACTCATTCCAATTGAAATCAAGTCTGAAAACTATGACTATAAAGGAGACAGTATTCCTGCAATTACAGCTTCTTCTTCACGTAAAGATGGTGTAACAAGTATAACCATTACTAATACTAATCCTAAAGAGTCTGTATCTCTTGATTGTGTGGTTGGTAAAGGTTATAAAAACATAAGCGGAAAAATAGTAAATGCTAAAGCCATTACGGATTATAACGATTTTGGAAAGCAAGAGAGAATTAAAATGGAGGATTTTTCAGATTGTAGAATTAGAAAAGAAGAATTGCATGTTGAAATGCCAGCACATTCTGTAGTATTAATTCAGTTGGAAAAGTAATTACAGCGAGTAGTAGTAGTATTTTAAGTGCATGACTTGTTTGAGATATTATTCTACTTTCTATTACGTAAATACGATTTCGTGTAATCTTTTATATTACATTTTTTTAGTATCAAACGTCGTTCATTTTTATATCTTTTATCTATGTTGAAGGACATAAAAACCGAAATTCTAGCTAAAAGTTTATAGATTTAGAACGGCTTTGATATATATTAGAAAAATGATTTGCAGATTTACAGAGCTAACGGCAGTCTGTCTAAAAACTATTTTTATTTGCAAAATAGTTGTTTGTTTCTAATAATAAAATGCATTTATGTCAATATAGACGAATATGATAAAAATAGTTATTGAAAGTCTTTTTAAGCTGAAAAATTGCTGGTATCAGCCCCAAAATCATCGCTAAATGTAAAATAATAGACTCCAGAAAGTCCATTAGTCTTTCCTTGCCTAGTGTATTTAAGATACGTCGTAGATTATAGGCCACCATGATCAGTCCAACATCACTGCTGGCTCTTTGGATTCCTTTTTTGGTCATAATATAGTTAAAACCCCATTGTCTTTTTATCGTTCCATAGGGGTGCTCTACAATGGCTTGCCGTCGTTTATAATATTCTTGATTATTTTTTACTTGCTGCTTGTTTTTTTCTATTACTTCCTGATATTGACTGCGCTGTATGGCTTTGCCGTAAGTAGCTTTACTACATTGGTCTTTTACCTGACAAGTCATACAGGCTTTGGTGGTATAGCGTTTAAATAGATAGGTTTTAGCTTGATGCCATTTGCCTGTTGTGGTTAAACATTCTCCCTGAGGACAGGTATAATAATCTGATTCTTTATGGTAAATGAAATTTTCAACATTGTAAGCTGGATTGGGAGCCTGAGCAGCTACTGTTGGGATCGCTACAATGGTTTGTATGCCTAAATTTTCTGCCATCTGAAACTCGGAACCTGTATGATAGCCCTTGTCGTAAAGAGCGGTGAATTCATTAGTGTGTAATATGCTTTTGGCTCGCTGCAGCATATTACCCATGGCTTTGCTGTCATTGGTATTCGTAACTTTATAATCTATAGGAATGTTATTCTCTGCATCTACGGTTGTTTGCACATTATAGGCCACCTCTGTAATATTGTTGCGGGTGATCATATGTCGACTATCGGGATCAGACGTTGAAACCTGAGGTTCTCCGCTTTCGGATATTTGCTTCGCAACGGCTTTATTGTGCTGCTTGCGCTCTTTTTGTTTCTCTATCGCCTTCTTTACCTCAGATCTCTTTACCGGGTCGCCATCATTTTGAGCCAGCTCTTCATTATATTCCGTTAGTTTATTCTCGATATACTCAAGGTGACGTTCTATTTTCTTTTGGTTGTAATTATTCTTCTTGCTGTTTTGTGCCCTTAGTTTTGTGCTGTCCCCTGCTATTAGAACACCTCCTATTAGGTTAAAATGCTTTGCTACTGATACAGTAGCCCGGAAAACCTTTTTTATGGCCTTGGGATTGTCCCTGCGGAAATTGGATATCGTATTGTGGTCTGGCGCCAGATTTCCTAGAAGCCACATTACTTCAATATTTCGTTGACATTCCTTTTCTAATTTACGCGAAGACCTGATGTGGTTCTGGTAACCATAAATGTATAGTTTGAGTAGAACTCCGGGATGGTATGCTGGACGACCATTATCCTGATGCGAGAGACAAAAGCCAAAGTCTGACAGAGCAAGGCTATCAACAAACAGGTCCAGTAACCGGACATCATTATCCTTAGCAATGGCACCTTCCAGGTTTATGGGGAAAAGGTAAATTTGGTGCCGGTTTTGTCCTTGTATATATTTCATACCTTTAAGATACTCAATAATGGACGTATGAAGGCTCAATGTGAATGCTAGTTATTAACTTCATGTCAACACCTGTTTGGTTTTTAGACAGTCTGACGGTTGATAATATCGTTCTTTTCTAGTTTAACTAACCGTGAAAACAAAATATTGAGATATAACCTATCAGTATTATTATAACTTGCATAAATAATTTGTTGATATGTTTCTTAAATCGCTTACTCATAAAATAGTTGATAGAAGTATGTGTTGGGAATTGCTTCTGGTAAAACCGTACATAATGAATGATTTGTTTTGATTGGTTCACCTTTGAATGGGAATAATACTGCTTATATAGCAGAAAAAGAATAATTAATCATCCTCACTGGATGATATCAACGATTTCCTCCTTCTTTCTATACTTATGTAAGAAAGGAAATATCTAATTGGTCAATTAATTTTGTTAACCATACGAACAGGATGCTCAATTGGTATGTAGATATCTAAACTAGAAGAAAAAAGGTCCACCTTTTCCTGGTTGTAATCCTTAAAGGTTATTTTTTTACGTGTTAATAAAAAGATAATTAATGCAGAAACGAGGTGGAGTATGTTTGTTGTATTGATTATTAATATTGAATCGCAAAAACAAAAGGGAATCCATTTTTGAACAGACCCCCTCTTGTTTTGAATGAATAGGCTTCTTTTATTAGTAAGTATTGCAACAGGTATTATTAGTAAGAAACCAAAGTTGTAATACTAGAGGCAGGTAAAAGAATCCCGAAGTTATTGCCAGAGATAGAAAAACTATCACTTTGTAAGTTTGAAGAACTTGTTGTTTTTATTCTATTAAAACCATAAACGGAAGTTCCGTTTATGTTAAAAGGTTGATAGGTTGATGAAGAATTCGTATTAATAGCTACAACGACTAGTTTTGAACCATCTTTATAGGCTGTAGTATATATGCCAGTTGAAGGATTCGGACTACAAGCTATTTTGTAATATCCTGGACGTATATAGCGAGCAAATTGAGCAACAGCATAACCACGTTTCGTAATATTACTATTTTCATCAATCAAACCATAGTACCTTCTTATATACCACCATACCCACATACTGTAACCAGAATACATACAGTCATGTATTTCTAAGGCTGTTGCCATAGCAGAGTTCCAGTTGTTTCCATCATTTTCATCTGTAATATGCTCAGTCATCCACACTTCCTTACCCCAATTGTGATAATAAGGATCATGTCCATATATATGTCCACAAACATATTTAAGGTTTGGACCAGCTGAATTTACTACTGTAGTGGTAAAATTTTGATCCATCCCAAGAGTTTCGGGGCCCATAATTTCAGCTCCGCAGTTGGCACCTCTTACAGAGATAAAATTTGCAATTTCACTGGCCGTATTATTCATACATTCATAGGATGTAACCCAATCTGGTTCGTTCCAGGCACTAATAGCCATAACTCCACCAACTGCATCATTAAAATTGGTTAAATGTTGAGCATATCCCCAGTAATGCTCAGGTTTAAGTTTTCCTCCAATAGTGCTATTACTAGTTTTCATATAAGAAGGTGCTGTCCATGAGGACGCAATAATACTGCCACCATAATACCTACATACATCCATTGTTGAGATATTAGCCGACCAGTCTGAGCTATTGGGCGAAATTCTTACACGGAGAACACTTAAGCCAATTCCACTCCAATTAGAGAAAGCTTTAACTCGTTGCGTAGAAGTTAGATCATTCCTCCATCCAATAATATTAGCCCCTCCATACCCTCTTATAATCTGCTGTGTTGAATTGTAGTCAATATTAGCTGCTGACGAGGCTTTTAATGTACTTTTTTCTTTAGGTTCAGGTGTTGAATCATCCTTTGAACATCCTATAAAGATTAAGCTTATTGTAACTAATAAGCTAAGCAATTTAATTTTCATAATATTTAAATTATTTGGTTAGTATTAAAGTATCAATCCTAGAGTCTATGTCAAACTGCTTTTTATAAGGAGTAATACTTGTTAATTGTTATTTGATTTTTTTGATAAATATTTAATTTTGAATACTATCATAGCAATATGGTTATTTTGCATTTTTGTATAAAAAATATAATAGTAGATGTATATGTTTTAGTATTAGATATATTTTAATAAAGTCCAATTACTCAGATTAGATCCAAAAAAATAGTGGTTGAAGACAATAAATGTTCCCTATGGAGAAGATTTAATAGCATCAATAGTCTAGTGCGTTGTAAAAAATAAAGCATTAACTCAAGATTCTGTTTTATTTTGCGGCTATGTTCGAATTTATATTCAATTCATATCGGTTGGAGATATTACAGATAACTTTTTTTGTAAAAAATGCAGGTATTCGAAAAGGCGATTAAAGGGATTTGCAATGATTAATAATTAATAAGCCTATATTACTATATTTCAAAATATCGTCTAAACAGCTGCAATATTTATTTAATAGAAATGCATGTCAAGGATATTAATCAGCATCGTACCTCGTTGTTGTTGACAGATTATGATATTGGAAAAAAGGCATTTGGAAATTGGTTAAAAAAAAGAATATAATTAAAAGGGGAAAGTAGAATTTTCCCCTTAATAAAGAATCATTATGTTGGAGGTTGTTATTCAATATGATAGATCGCCTCCGACTTAAGTGTGAAATGTAAATTAATTACTAAATCCAGGATAAAGTGCATCACTTCCGAATCCAGGAGTTTGTTTCAACGTTCCATTTGAAAGATTGATTTCTGACTGTGGTATAGGGAAGAAACCTTTTGTCTCATCATAACGTGCACTATAACCTTTGCTGTTAAGGCCATTAAATACAGCAGGATTACCATAGTTATAAATTGGTGTTCCCACCTGAGACTCAAGGGCTGCTTTAGCGTAGTCCGCTCCCCAACGACGCATATCGTTCCAACGCAAACCTTCAAAAGCAAGCTCATGCTGACGTTCCTTTTGAATATTTTCCAATGAATACGCGACTGGAGGAAGACCAACACGGCCACGTACATCATTCATATATGATGCGTCTTCAGTTAACTCAGACATCATCAACAACACATCAGCAAAACGAATGAAAACTAAATCATCACCATGTGATAGCTGATTATTGTCTTGATTAAGGTACATAGGGACGCTATAGTCATTCTTAATTTGGCCGTCTTTAGGATCTCTTGCGGTGACACCATTGTATTTCTTACCCCAATAGTTACTTTCCATCACAAAATCCCATTGACCTTTTGCGTAATTAGGAAGCTCAGCTTCAATATCAATCACAGAAGCCCCAATACGGATATCGTTTGGTTCATCAATCATCCATTGATCTACAATACCTTTAGGGATAGAGTTCCCTTGTCCCCAACCTCCTGCAAATGGAAATGTATTAGCTACCGATTGTAATCCTCGCAAAGCGAAGAATAGTTGATACATGTTACCATAACCTCTTCGTATATCCCAATTGGCAAAGTTCGAAAACTTAAGCGCAAATACAGTCTCAGGGTTTATGGCTTTTTCATTTGCAGCATACAGAAGTGTTTTTCCTGTGCTTTCCATATAATCCGTCATGTAAGGATATTCATTAATAGTCAATGAATTTGTATAAGGCCAAAGTTCGTGAAAATCACCCACTAAACGATGGCCGCTGGCACTGATACATTCTCCCAACCAAGAAACAACTTCAGTTTTTGTTACATCAGGGAGTGAAGCCTCTTGGTAAAAACCGGTATAAAAAAGCCACACACGAGCCATCATGGCTTGAGCTGCCCAAACAGTAACACGACCTTCCTCTGTTGAAGTATAAGGCACTTTAGGCAATAGTTCAATGGCTGTTCTCAAGTCTAATGCAATTTGGGTGTATATCTCTTCCGAGCTAGCAGAAACAATTGATGTTAGTTCCTCCGTAGTAACTTTTAATGGCACATTCCCAAATAGAGTCGCTAAACGGTAATAAAAGAAAGCTCTTAAGAAATGGGCTTCTCCCTTGTACTGTTTTTTCAGATCCGGACTTACAACAACGTCACTGAGCAGATCCATATTTTCAATGGCATAATTTGCGCGGTGAATTCCTTCGTAAGTTGCTTCCCAGGTATGAGATAACATTTCAGGATCGGAATACATCATGGCTTCGTATGATTGAGCCTTAATGTCGTTAACGCCACCGCCGCCCAATTTCTCATCACTAGCCACCTCACAAACAAACATGTAACTAGCATCTGCGTTACGCTGTTCGTTATTCATGGTAGTATAAATACCAGCCATCATTTGTTTGGCATCATCTGCTGTTTGAGGAAAGTTATCCGATGTTTTTTGAGTGAGTGGTTCCACATTCAGAAAATCATCTGAGCAGCTACCCAACATCGTTGCAGTTATGATTAAATATGCTATTTTTTTCATAATAATCTAAAATAAATTTGTTAGAATTTCAAATTAAATCCCACCATATAAGTTTTGGGAGCAGGATAAAAACCAAGATCGATACCTTGTACAAAACTTTCATCATCACCGTAACCTACTTCAGGATCTAAGCCTGAATAGTCGGTAAAAGTAAACAAGTTACGTCCTGCCACAAACATGCGAGCTTGCGACAATGGTAATTTAGGTAACAACTCTTTAAAATCGTAACCTATAGTTATATTCTGAATTTTAACAAAGTCACCATCTTCAATGTATAGCTCTGATATATTCAAACGGTTGGTTCCATTACCTGCAGTCATGCGGGGAATTTTATTAGAGGTTCCTTCACCATGCCAACGTCCTAAAATGTCGGTAGTATAGTTATGGAACTCGTTGTCACCAAATGAACGATACGACTTCAGTATTTGATGACCAAATGCACCATTACCACTCAATGATAAATCAAATCCTTTGTAGGCAAAATTGATGTTGAATCCAATTCTAACATCAGGATGAGGATTACCAATCATGGTTTTATCTTCTGGAGTCACTTCGCCGTCACCATTGGTGTCAGAGAAAATAACATCTCCGGGCTGTGGATCAGCCTGAAGGAAGCCATGAGTCCAGGCTGCAATTTGTTGTTCATTCTGGAAAATACCTTCTGTTTTGTATCCGTAGAAATAGCCTGCGGGCATTCCGTTTTCAACTCGCCAAACAGGATCGGTACCTTGAGAAATAACACTCGCATCACTTTCCATGAAACCAGTATTGTCGCCATATTTGGTAACTGTATTTTTGTTTTTCGAGATATTAAATTGGGCACCATAAGTAAATTGGCCCACATTGTCATTCCAGCGTAATGCTAATTCAAATCCTTTGTTCTCGATATCACCAGCATTGGCAAAAGCAGCTTGAGGTCCCTGAACAGCTGAAATGTCAGGACGAACTAACCAATCCTTGGTGGTCTTGATATAGTAATCGAACGAGCCTTGAAGTCTTGAGTTCAAGAAATGGATATCCATACCAAGATTCAACTGCTCAGAAGTTTCCCAAGAGATATCAGGATTTGGAAGAACTGCAGGATAACCACCCAATTGCATTTTAGACCGATCGTTTCCAAATCTGTAATTGTTTTCGGCATCAAAACCAATAAGGCTCAAATACTGGTAAGGTTCAATGCTGGCATTACCGTTTTGTCCCCAACTTGCACGTAATTTTAAAAAATCAACAACCCCATTGTCTTCCATAAAACTTTCTTCGGTCATAACCCAACCGCCTGAAATTGATGGGAAATATCCCCAACGATTGCCACTTGGAAAATTAGAAGATCCGTCAGCACGCATCACCAAAGTAAGCAGATACTTTTCATTGAAGTCGTAGTTGATCCTTCCAAAGTAGGAAGCAAGAACTCCAGGATCATTAGGTTTCCCCTCAATACTTGTTATACCTGATGTTAACCCATCGGTATTGTTAAGATAAGCGTATTTATAACCAATAAAAGTGGGATTGGCATTGGTAACAGCCATATTGGTGCCATATCCCCACTTTTCAGCAGATTGTCCAATCAATACATCAAATTTATGTTGATCTACTTTAAACCTATAATTCAATGTGTTTTCAAGAGTCCATCGGTATCCGCTGCCTGCATTCTGTATAATCCGACCGGGTGTCATAAATGCATCACCAGCCAAAAAATATTCAGGTTGGTAGCTTCGGTAAGCATCAGCATTCATTCTGTATCCAAAGTTAGTTTTCCACACCATTCCATTTATTGGTTGAATTTGAAGATAGGCGTTGGTATTGAGGTTGTAATTAATGGTCTCATTTTGTCCACGATTTAAATCCATCAAAGCCTTTGGATTATATACACGCGACGATAGTGCAGAAAGACCTGAAGCATCATTATCAGCTTGAGCCCAATACTCGCCTTCATCATTGTATACCGGTACCAAAGGATTTCCTGTCATCATGTTGCGGATGTCGTTGGAATACATGCCTCCAATGGCAATACCACTTCTTTCGCGATAACTGTAGTTTAATGTTTGACCCATTTTAATGATGTCCAATCCATTCTTCTTATATAGAACATGGTCGCTGTTCAAACGTAAGGTATATCTGTCGCTTGTAGGTTGAACGGGTTTTCCCAAAGTACCTTCTTCTGACGAATACGAAAATCCTATTGCGAATACTGAGTTTTCAGATCCTCCGGTAATGTTAATAGAATGGTTTTGGATGGGAGCATTCTTGTTCTCGATTTCTTTCATATAGTCGGTTCCTTGCCACCCATTTTGAACATCCTGATATAAACTGGGAATGATGGAAGCGAAATCAAGGGGATCTTTTCCTGAAACCACACGCTCCTCGTTGTAAATATCCATAAACTGCTGAGCATTCAACAAATCAGGCATTTTATAAACATTTTGAACGCCATAAAATCCATCATATGTTACCACAGTACGTCCTGATTTACCACTCTTGGTGGTTACCAAAATAACACCGTTGGCAGCTCTGGATCCGTAAATAGCAGCAGAAGCCGCATCTTTTAGAACATCGATCGATTCGATATCCGAAGGGTTTAGTGTATTGATATCGCCACCAGCAACACCATCAATCACAAAAAGTGGATTTGAATCACCAACAGTACCCAAACCACGAATATTCACTTTAAAACCTTCACCTGGCATACCTGATCCTTGGGTTATGTTCACCCCTGGGGACATTGTCTGAATAGCATCTAATGCCTGAGTTGAATTCTGGCGTTTCAAATCATCTGATCCAAGCGATAGGTTTGCTCCAGTTACCAGTTTCTTTTTTTGTACACCGTAACCAACCACTACCACTTCTTCAAGGTCAGCGATGTCAGGTAGCATATTCACATTAATGTTAGTTTGTGTACCAACTGTGATTTCTTGCGCCTTCATTCCAATAAATGAGAACACCAAAATGGCATTGTCATCAGGAACTGTTATTATATAATTACCATCCATATCGGAAATAATACCGTTGGAGGTTCCCTTTTCTATAATTGTAACCCCGGGAATGGGCTCTTTCTTATTGTCGTATACTGTACCGCTTACTTTTTTTTGGGCAAATAAAGTAAAACCTACAGACAAACAAAGAAGCATAATAAAAGCTTTTTTCATAGTAATAGATTTAATAAATGTGATTTTAATTGTTGTAGAAATTTTTTTTACTTCTGGATCAATACTTTTCTGTCATACGTATTTGCTTAGTTAAAAAATGTTATAATTGATGGTCGAAAGTATATCATTTCTGGATATTTTAATTTCAATAATAGATATATATATTATAAAAATAGATACATCTCTCTCGGTTGGATGTTGGTAAAGCATAGTAATACAGATACATATGTAATTTGAGGTATGTTTGAATATAAATTAATCTAGGTGTTAACTATAGTTAACAATCTACTCGATAATATTAAATATTGTTACGCTTCATAAAAGAATTTTTAGATATCGAGGATTCGAATATTACTATGGAGAATGAAACAGAATCATTTAGTGTATAGTCGTTATCTATAACTTTATTAATAATGTGAATCAAGGGTTGAAAGTATAGTTTAAAAACCCAGCAGATAGTTTGCCAAATGCATGAACTATCAAGCCTTTGGTAGATCTAACTTTGCTAGCTCTTTGTATATCTGTTTTTTCAATTAACCAAGCAAACATCGCCTCAATAGGTTGTCTTACTCTGGAAACAGCAGTGGAAAACAAATCGTCTGCTGCTTTTATCCTTTGTTTTATAATGTTATCCATCCCTTTCACCGCTTTAATTGGCGTAAGCATCTCTGAGTTATATTTAGATTTCATTTCTTCATTGTGTTCATGGTTCATGTATATTTTATCACCAAAGAATGTTCTGTCATGTATATCTGACCAAACCTCTTTGTACACGTTAATGTCGTTTACTGATGCAGGGGTATAAATTACCTGCTCTGGATATGGAAGTGCTCCTTCTCGCCTAAAACCAAGCATATGCAGTTTCAAACCATAATAGTACATACCCTTTGTTGAACTAAACCTCCTTCGTCGGTAGATCAAAGATAGCATTTAAGATTATTATTTATATTTGCATCATAGACCAGTGACAGAGTAAGTTATCATCAAATCGGACTGCTGCTGTTTCGTTCTTTTCATATGGTTTTCAGGTTTTAAATGTAGGTTTTAAAAGTGAAGTCCCTGGCAATACACGGAAACTCGCCAATGGTGTACGGAAGAATTATATCTAAGAAACTCATTTTTACCACTTTTTTGATAATCAAACAATGTACTTTGACATCAAGAAATACTATAAAAAGTTGCTTTTATGATAGTTATACCTCTTTTAAAAGCAATCCCCATATAATAAGGTGTATTTTGAGCCGGTTCCGTTCAACAACGAATATAATTAATCATTTTGAGTCCTTGCAGGGACTTTTTTTGCAGTGAATGATTAATTATATTCTAAGTGTTGAACAATATCCTTTATTAGCTATTTCTCTGGCAACTTTTCCTTTTCGCTTACCAGAACATGTGATAATTGGCATTGAATCTAATAAGCTCTGGTTAATACAACAATCCTTTGGTTGATAGTCTTTTATCAATAATTCATACAATTTAGTAAAGGCTCCTGATAGTCTGTTTAATCGATTATTAAAGGCTTGATAAGAGCCTATCTTAGGAAACCAGCACAGTAAGTAATCGCAAGCAAACTTATGAATATGTTTAATCTTAGTATAACCTTGATACTGTATTCCATAAAGATATATTGTCATAACCTCTTGATCCGTAAACTCAGGTTGCTTGTTATTACTGAAACGTTCGCAGTAATATTGTAATTCTTTAAAGTAGTCACAGACTAACTCGTATATTCTTATTAAATAGTCGTCTTTATCCTTGGAAATCATTCTTTCAATAGCGTGAGAAACTACTGTAAGATACAGACTTCTAAGGATTTAGATAATGTTAATCGGTTGGTTTTCAATGTTTTAACTCATTTTTTTAATCTAACAGAGGTTAAATTCCTCGAGGCTTGCCTCGTAATTACTATCTTTAGACTCGATGTCTAGAGATAGTAAAGAAATACATAAGAGTCATAATGTAACAGTTTTGCTTTATCATATAGTTTGTGCGATAAAATATCGACGAATTGTTATCGACTCGGATGTAGATAAGGTGATTAGAGAAGTTTGTGAAGAAATAGAGTTGCGTTATGATATTCATTTTCTTGAAATAGGAACAGATTTAGATCATATTCATTTTCTAATCCAATCAGTTCCGGATTATAGTGTTATAAAAATAGTAAGGACTGTAAAAAGTATTTTGGCACGAGAAGTATTTCGTCAATGCCCAGAGGTGAAAAAGAAGCTATGGGGAGGAGAATTCTTTGGCAAAGGCTATTGTACTAATACAGTAGGTCAACATGGAACGGAAAATATGATTGCTAATTATGTGAAAAACCAAGGAAAACAAGATGAATACCGTCAACTGAAAGGTGGCGGAGAACAGCTTAAGCTGTTCTGAGTGAACGATGCCTCTGGGCTTGCCCCGAGGTGGTTCACTTAATATTCAACCCTTGATTCGCATTAATAGCTTTTTAAAGACATTAATTTCTTCCCAAAGGCGAGAAAATCAAAAAGGTCATGATTAGTTTTAGGATGATTCAATTCTTGTCTAAGTGTTTTTCGCGTAAAATAGACTTTTTTATCAAGTTTGATGTTGGACCTTTTTTTTATGAAATTGAAGAATTATTGTAGCATATGTTTTAGATTATTAATAATCCCATCACCATGTCTTATAGATATGATTACGTACAATGAAATTTTTATAATATATAGTTGTCAAGCATTCAATATATTTTGCATTGTTTTAATAACATAAGCCAATGATTTTCTGTATCTTTACTTTATGTCAAAGGACATTAAAAGCCTTTATTTTACATTAAATAAAAGGTGAACAATTCGGGAACGACTAGATTTATATTAGAAAAAAGAATTGAAAAAGAATATGTTACAGGAATGGGGTATAATTTCTCCACCCCGACTACTTAAAAAGAGAAAGAATATAAAAGCTTGTAAACTGTATGGTTTACAAGCTTTTTTTATTTTTAATAAAGCAGTTTAAACCAATATAATTCATATTGCAGGTGTAAGTTGAGTGTAACTTTTATTTGTTATATCTTCGTTTACACTTGAAAGAAAAAAAAACTAGAATACTTATTTGACTAGTTTTATACTGCAAGTGTAACGGATCATGCACAATATTTGGGTCTGGTAAAAAAAAGTGATTATTTTGCTGTTAAATAGAAACAGAAAATAAAAACAAGGAATAAGTTGAAAGAAGGATTATCCCAGGAGCTACTAGCTCTATTTCTCCCAGAAGGCATATTAGATTATTTTGAGATAGTATCCTACGAAAAATGTTCTAGCGGAAAGACCATATATGATTCTCAATTAGTATTAAGTTTAGACGAAAAAGATATAATTCCAACGGAGTATAAAACTTTACAATATAAATCCTGTGGCTTTATGGAGCCACGATACATAGAAGATTATCCTATTCGAAATATGCTAGTAAAACTTAAGGTAAGACGAAGGCGCTGGGAAATTATAATTGAAGGAGAAAAGAAAAAAATAAGTAGAGATTGGGAAGTTATAGCACAGGGTACACGCATGAGTGAGGAGTATGCTGCTTTTTTTAAAGAAATTAGTAGATTCTAATGCAATAAGCTGTCAAAGTCTGGAAGTATATCTGGGAGTAAATGGACGAAGTTTTCAACGTCAATACAAAAATAAGCTAAGTGACTACCATGAATGGAATCAGAAGGAACATGCAGAAGATTACTTAGTTTTTCCTAAAAATATTGGATATTCATTATCTATAGATGAAACAGCCTTGTCTAATGGCGAATTGTACACCATAATTACAAACAAGGCAAAGAAAGGGAAAAAAGGTTCGATAGTAGGTATTTTCAAGGGAACACAAGCAGATGATATTATTAAAACCATAAAGGAAAAGTTTACTGAAGAGCAACGTCGCATGGTTAAAGAAGTGACATTAGATATGGCTAATAGCATGAATTTAATTGCCACGAAATGTTTCCCTAAGCATACTACGGTTATTGATCGTTTTCATGTTCAAAAATTGGCTTGTGATGCCGTGCAACAAAAACGCATCCACTATAGATGGGAAGCTATTGATCAGGACAATCAGGCTTATAAACAAGCCCAAAAGGAAGGACGGAAATATAAACCTGAGACTCTTGAAAATGGAGACACCTTAAAGCAATTGTTGGCAAGAAGCAGGTATCTACTTTTTAAACCCAGTCATAAATGGACTGAATCACAGAAACAGCGAGCCAATCTATTATTCCAATATCTATCCTGAAATAGAACAGGCTTATAATCTCTCCCATCATCTATATCTTATATATAGTCGTAATATTACAAAACCAGTAGCAATGACATACCTGGCTCAATGGTTTAATCAAATAGAGTTGACTGACATTGATACTTTTCATGTATTAAAGAGAACTTTTGAGAATCATTATAACAATATCATTAACTATTTTAACAACAGAAGCACAAATGCTGCAGCAGAATCTTTCAATGCCAAAATCAAAGAATTCAGGAGGCAATTCAGGGGTGTTTCTGATGTAAAATTCTTCTTGTTCAGGTTAACAAAAATTTTTGCATGATTATCATATATACAATTCAGACCCAACTTTTATACTTGATCCTAAAAATGGGAGGATGTAAAATAAGCACTGTCTGTAAGCAACGAATGATTAATATTGTGACTTATGGCAGAAAAGAAAAGAGAAACTATTTTAACCGATAATCTTAAAGGTTTTTCAAAGGCCATACTAAGCATCTATCCCGAAACGGAAAAATCCATCAAATAAGAAATTCACTGAAGTATGTTGCCTCTAAAGATCAAAAAACGTTCCTGAAAGATCTTAACAGGTATTTCAATCAGTAACAAAGAGTCAAGCTGAAATGGGATTTATTAACCTTGAAGAAGCATGGGGTAAAAAATATCCTATAGTTATAAAATCATGGTATGAAATCTTCTGAATAAAGCTTTTAAGAATTGGTTTTAAGAAAAAAGATAATTTAATTTGAATAATCTAAATCAATCAGACAGAGTTAAATTTACAAATCCCTTTATTATGGGAATTGCCATTAATCTCTTATTATAGAATTGATTTATTTATCAAGCTATTATATGTCACATAATCACCCAAGAAATAGAGTGCGATCCTCTATAGAAAATTTTGTACTCCATTTGCATCCCATGCGGATCGATAAAAGAGCCATTAAATTTACCCGAACCTTTGGACTTGGAGGCATCAGCGCTTTATTGTTTGTGATATTATTTATTACAGGAACGATACTACGTTTTTCATATATTCCAACAGTAGAACATGCTTACGATTCAATAGTTGAATTACAGACTCATTCCATTTTTGGACAGTTTATACGTAATATTCATCATTTGTCTGGTAAGTTATTAGTTGTGATATCATTTTTACATATCCTTCGCGTTTATTATTCACAATCCATATTTAAAAAGAGGGCTCAAAACTGGATATTCGGATTGGTCCTGATGTTTTTGGTGATATTATCCAGTTTTACAGGATATCTTTTGCCATGGGATCAATTGTCCTATTGGGCAGTAACAGTAATAACCCGAATTATAGAGTATATTCCTTTTGTTGGAACCTATATTGCACAATATGTCCGTAGTGGAGATGTGGTTAACGGTAATACCTTACTTAATTTTTATAACCTGCATACAGGCGTTATTCCATTGTTGTTTGTGGTACTCATGAGTATTCACTTTTGGTTGGTACGAACAGCCGGGGGTGTTGCTTTACCAAAAACAGAACATAAAGAAAAAGTGAATGTATTGCCAAATCTGGTATTAAAAGAGGTAATGGCAGCATCTATAGTCATTGCCTTTATATTTTTGGTTTCTGCTTTTTATCATGCACCACTGTTAGAAGAAGCCAATCCTTTAAAAAGTCCAAACCCCACCAAAGCACCCTGGTATTTTCTAGGTGCTCAGGAATTATTACTTCATTTACATCCAGTTTTTAGTGCTGTTGTAGTACCATTGGCCTTGGGATTCTTTATGATTTACTTACCGTATTTCAAATACAAGAATCACCAAATAGGAGTCTGGTTTAATTCAGAGTTAGGTAAGAAACTGGTGATACAGTCAGTCATTATTTCATTGGTTTTCACCTTTGTTTTAATCTATTTGTTGGAGCATTATTTACATTTTGATGTATGGTTTGTCCTCTGGCCTTCATGGATTGCAACAGGTATCATACCATTGCTTTTGTATAGTCTTCCTGTAAGTGGATATTTATTATATATCTATAAAAAACATCAAAGTAATAATACAGAAATCATCATGTCATTGACTACCATAATTCTTTCATCGTACCTGACCATGATGATGATTTCCTGGTTTTTGAGAGGCGAAGGTATGTTGCTTATTTTTTAAAGAGATTACAAAATGAAGTTAAATAGGCGTCAGTTCATAAAAAGATTGGTAGTAGCCATTGCATCAGTTGAAGCTTTTTTCCTGATTAAAAACGGCATTAGTAAAAAGTCGCAATTAGATAATGAAGAAAAACTAATATCCGTAGGAGAGGCAGAGCTTTATTCCAATAACAGTACCTATCCGTTTTTAACACAACATTTTTATTTGCGACGATTTAAGGATGGGGGATTTATGGCATTTTCTGTTAAATGTACTCATTTGGGGTGTGTGGTTAATATGAATGCTGGTACAGGAGGATTTATTTGCCCTTGTCATTCATCAAAATTTAACGAATATGGTGATGTGATAGCATCTCCGGCTACACGTCCACTGGATATCTATCCTATCATTGTAAAAAATAATGAGATGTTTGTGGATACAAGTAAAACAATGATCAGAGAATCATTTGACAAATCCCAGTTAACCTACGTATAATGAAGAATCAAAAGAAAATAGAACGCATTAGTTTAATAGCCATGTTGGTGGCCATAGTGTCTATTCCTTTATACGTGGTTCTTCATGTCTATTCAAGTGATGATGTAGATGCACAAGAAGCTCATTATGTAGGACGGGAAGCTTGTATTGAATGTCATTTAAATGAATATAATGATTGGGTTGGATCAGATCATGATAAAGCCATGGATCATGCTAATGATTCCACAGTATTGGGAGATTTTAACAATCAAAGCATTGAATATAATGGGATGACCCATAAAATGTATAAACGAGAGGGTAAGTTTTATGTTTATACAGACGGTGAAACAGGAAAACAGGAGGAGTTTGAAGTAAAGTATGTGTTTGGTTATTATCCTCTGCAGCAATATCTGATTGAGTTTGAAAGAGGTCGATTACAAACATTGCCAATTACATGGGATTCAAAAGACAATAAATGGTATCACATGGCTGCGGAGCTATATAAAGATGAACCCATTGAATATGACAACTGGTTACACTGGACCAATCAGGCACAGAATTGGAATAGTATGTGTGCGGATTGTCACTCAACCAATGTAGTAAAAGGATATGATATAAAAACAGATAGTTACCATACTACTTACAGTGAAATTGATGTGAGTTGTGAAACTTGTCACGGACCTGCTTCCAATCACTTAAAATGGGCTGCAAAAGCAGAGTACGCAAGAAGTAATGATACCAATTATGGGCTGGTGGTTAAAACAAGTGGCATAGATAATAAAGAGTATGTGGATTTATGCGTCAGGTGTCATTCGCGAAGATCATCTATTGGTGATTTTAAACAACATGCCGATATTTTTAATCATAGCATACCTAATTTACCTACAGGTGAATCTTATCATATCGATGGTCAGATATTAGATGAAGATTATGTGTACGCTTCATTTACCCAAAGTAAAATGTACATGCGAGATGTTAAGTGTAACGATTGTCATAATGTACATAGTACAAAACGCTTTTTTGAGGATAACCGTTTATGTACCCAGTGTCACAGGGCAGATGATTATGATACCTATGAACACCATTTTCATAAATCCGCAGGAGAAGAAGGAGAGGCAGTTATTGCAGATGATGGTGTAAAGTTTGAAGTGGGCGAGGGCACAAGATGTATTAACTGTCATATGCCTGCACAGTTTTATATGGGTGTGGATTACCGAAACGATCATAGTATTCGTATTCCACGACCTGATTTGACCAAGACACTAGGAACTCCAAATGCCTGTAATCAATGTCATGCAGATAAATCACCTGACTGGGCTATTGAATATATTAATAAATGGCACGGTATAGGAAGACCATACCAATATGGTATTGCTTTTCATGAAGCAGAATCAGGCTCTGAAAAAGGCTATGAAGATTTAGTACGCATCTATAAAGATGAGGTATATCCTGAGATTGTAAGAGCAACGGCATTGCAGTTTTTAGGCACTTATTACCCGGATAGAAGTACAGATATTTTCATTGAAGCTATAGGGAATTCAAATGGACATATTCGATATAATGCTTTGCATCAGCTTAATATCACGAATGAAAATGTGCTGAATGTAGTTTTAAAGTTATTAAATGATCAAACAGCAGCCATCAGAATAGAAAGTGCAACAAAATTGAGCACTTTAGATAGAAATCAGATTCCCAACGCGTATAAGGAAGCCTATCAAAAAGCCAGTAAAGAATACCTTGATATGCTGGAATATAATGCAGATTTCCCAACAGGTAAATTTAATCTTGCCAACTATTATTATAATACAAATAATATAGGAAAGGCTCGTGAGTTTTACGAAAAGGCATTAAAACAAGATAGTTTACTACATCCCATCAAAGTAAATTTGGCCATTTTATATTACAATCAGCAACAGTATGATAAAGCCGAAAAGATGTTTAAGGATTATTTGTCGTTTTACCCGGAAGATGGCAACACTATGTTTTCTTATGCCTTGTTTTTATCCGACAGAAAACGTTATGATGAGTCGTTGGAATATTTGGTTAAAGCCTCAAAATGTGCTCCTGAAAATGCTCGCATCATGTATAACACTGCCATGATGTTTGATTTTAAGCAAGATTTTAAAAAGGCTGAAGAATATCTGAAAAAAGCCATTCAGGTAAATCCAGAGGATAGTAATAATCATATGGCATTACTAAACCTTTATCTGAAGTATCAGAGAAATGCTAAATCAAAAAATCAAGCTAAAGCTATACTTGATAAGTTTCCAAACATTCAGGATAAGGAGCAAATTGAATCATTATTAAGATAGGTTTAAAGTATTAGATAATTGTTTATATAAGACAATGACTTTCTGTATCTTTAACTTATGTCAAATGGCTTTAAAATCAAGTAATTAACATCGATTTATTGGTGAGCTATTAGTGAGTATATGGAATGATAAAATATACATTTGTTGTAATATAGATAATTACAGGATCGGGGTGTAATCTCTCCACCCCAACTACTTATAAAAAAAGAAAGAATATGTAGAATTGTAGAATTCCGTTTTTAGCCAAAAATGGTGATTTTGGATTCCACTTTTGATCAAAAATGCCTGTTTTGGATTCTAATTTTGGCCATTTTAGCACTTTTGGATATTTTTCTTCGCACTTCTTCGCATGGTCTTCGCAACTTGTTCGCATCTCTTCGCACCGTCTTCGCACTCTCTTCGCACCGTCTTCGCACTCTCTTTGCCCCTGCTTCGCCCTTGGTTCGGAACGCGTTCGCAATTCTCCACATGCGCTCCACAATCTCTACACAGCTTCTACACCCTAAGGGTGCGAAGAAAAGGTGTAGAGATTGCAATGAAATGGTGTAGAATAGTGAGCTTGTATCGAAGACATTTCATAGCCTCATACTAGTTGAATCATATAAGTAGCAATTAAAGTGTCTTTTTTTATCTCAATAATTCATTGCATATTGGAATATACGCGATGGGATTTAAAGGAAATTAGATACGTTTAGATCAATTTTTTTGTGGGTTTTATTAGGTGTAAGTTTGTTTTGTGGTAATGGAGGACCTTGGTGGAATGTAAGGATCTGATGTAGTCTATGATTCATCTTGACTTATTGATGTAATTGATGATATCATATAAATTGTAGTTATATATAAAGAAATAGATTGAATAGTTTATTCAAATTTATAAATTTGTGTGTGCTATTTATAAATATGATTATCTGGCAATTGTCTTACTTTATTTTAGTTGTGATTTGTTACTAATCTTTTGAGTAATCATTTGTTATAGTAAATATGGATTATACCTAAATAAAAGCTTTTAGGCGCTTATAAATGACCATTTTTTGATAAATCTAAATATACAATGGTTTATGAAAAGCATATTGAATGGTGCAATTAATAAATAAGTTAGGTAAAATTATGAATCACAAAACCATAAAGTTTAAATAGGCATGAAAGGAAAATATATCCTGGTCTTAGTTATCTTAATATGTAATAATATACTGGGAACATCACAGAGTATAGAAGACAATAAAAGTATAATTCCATCAAACTTTCCTTCTAATTATATAGTTAAAGAATATTGTCCCAGCTGTGAGACGCCTGATAGTTTAATGTTTTATCCAGACCGAACATTTATTTTCAAACTTGGTGGTATTGAAGAAACACAAAAACATTATGAACTGGGAATTTGGAGACTAGAAGGAAAACAAGTAAAGATTGATATTTACAAGAAATTTGGAATTCGACCTATAGGGGAACCAACCAATCCAGATGTTCGCTATGCATCTAACCCTGATGAATATTTTGTATATGAAGAGTATATTCTATATGAAGAATGGGTTTCTAAAACTATGACCTTCGATTTCGAATCACTTCATTATTTCGAGATTTCAATAGATACATGTATTAAGGCAAGTCAAAGAGAGATTAACTTACAAAAGTATCTCTTGAATGGTGATTATAAAGTTGCATCATGTAGACTATTAAATAATAATGACCTTGAATGCTTGACTAAAAAAGAACTTCGATTAATGCGTAATGAGATATTTGCACGGTATAGTTATAAATTTAAATCAATTGACTTACAAAAGCATTTTTTAAGTAAGAAGTGGTATCGTGGCTACGCAAGTAATGTTGATAGATATTTAACTGACATCGAAAAGAAAAATATAGAAATAATAAGTCAATTCGAACAGAAATAACTTTGCCTAACACGCAATAAATTTCAGGTGGCAGAATAGCTTAAATTAAAAGGTTGGGCTATTTCTGGGCAGTTAGTAACGGCGGAAAGGAATGCAGTTTTTAACGCCATCCAAAAACTTATCGTCAGCGTTGGGCCTAATACATTGTAGTAATGAAGTATGCAATTTTTTTTATAACAATATTATTGGTAGCGAATTCATGTCAATTTAAAGGTGCAGATGTCGTTAATTCTAAGTTTTGTAATAATGAATTGTATTTACTTTGTGATGATTCAGTTGCTCCATTGACAAGATATGACATAGTAAAAATAAGAGAAGATGTATGGAGCAAGTTTGAATCAGTTTTTGATGATTACTTTTGCAGACAAGTGAAACTTAAAGTTGAGTTTAACGTGGAGGGTAATGACCCAATAAAACTACTACTTTATTCAAACAATCATGAGCAATGTGATATATCAAGACCTGTGCCACCTCCATTCAATCCATTTGTTCATTGGATTCATATTTATTTAAAAGATAATGATACAGTATATGTTCGCAGTAAGTTATCAACTTTGGATTCAATTAAGAGTAAAGTAATTATGAGATATCATGAACTAACAATTGAAAAATATAAAAGAGTAAATATTGCACTATTATGGGATTCAAATACAAATCCTAAAAAATTGACACAAATGATTAGTGATTGTATTGATGGTTATGTTTTTATTGCAAATGAAGTTTGTGATGAAATGTTTCAAAAACCTTTGTGTGAATTAGATTCTAGAGAGTTGGAATTACTAAATCATATGGTACCATTTAAATTAAGAACTGATTTTAGTTTAGAAAGGTTTGGGAACTGTGACTATGTCCCATATAATATTCCTCCTCCGCCTATTGATACTTTGATGAAAGTATTAAATATAAACGAATAGTGAGGTAAGGAAAGTACCTATTTAGATTATCATGACGCAGCTATGATTTTTCCTCGTCGCAGTGATTAAATTGCTTATTGTTTTGCCGTAAAGTTAATGAGAAAATCGATTGAACTAGATTCAACTGCAATTAAGTGGTTATTGGCTGCAGCAATAGATCGAGAATTATTAAGTAGAGGAAAACCTCAAATTTGTGGGACTCAATCTTGGAAACTAAAAGAAAATCTTTTATAGACTTGAAAATAACAAACAATACCATAGCCTACATTAAATAAACAAAATTGTAGATCGACTTGTGTAATCTGAACCAAAAACTTTACTTTCACGTAATAATGGATGGATAGATAATGAAGCCTTTAATGCGCACCATTGTTTATTGTTTCTGTTGGTAGTGTTTAAACAATAATAAATTATGGGAGTTGAAATAGAACGCAAATTTCTTTTAAAAAATTCTGACTGGAAAAAACAAGTTGATACTGTTACTCATATTCAACAGGGATATTTATGTTCTGATAAGGAAAGGACGGTTAGAATAAGAGTTTCAGGTGAAAAAGCATGGATTACTATCAAGGGAGAGAATGTTGGGATGACTCGGGCAGAATTTGAATATGAGATACCTTTTGATGAGGGATGTAGTTTGATTGGTTTATGTGAGAAACCAATTATTGATAAAAAAAGATATATCATAAAGACTAAAGAAGTTACCTGGGAAATTGATGAATTTGCAGGCCTTAATTCCGGTCTGACAATAGCAGAGGTTGAATTAGAAAATGAAGAAAAGACGTTTGATTTACCTGATTGGATAGAGAAAGAAGTTACAGGTGACCCCAAATATTATAATTCATCATTGATTAAAAATCCATATACAGAATGGTAATGTGAATAAATCCTTTATTCATAAACCTGGGAAATAGGGTATGAAGTATGAATAATAGAGGGCGTTATTTGATAATTTAGAAAATTAATATTATATTTGTGCATAACTCATAGTTTAGGGTTAGGTTTGGTTAAAGATTAGAAGCCACTATCAGGACGTTTGATAGTGGCTTTTTTATTATCTGAAATTCTTTAAAACTCTTTTATGAAAGAATATTAACTTCGATTAAAAAACTCACTAGGCGATTTACCATACTGATTTTTAAAGGCACGGCTAAAATAGGTTAATGATGTAAATCCTGATTTATAGGCTGCTTCAGAAAAGCTGCATTTATCATTATTAATGATTTCAATGGCACTTCTTAGTCTAATAATTCTAATATATTCGGTAGTTGAGCAATTGGCCAGACTTTTAAGTTTAGTATGTAAAAGGGATCTGCTCACATGCAGTTTATCTATGATAAACTGTACATCCATTGAGGTATTGTCAATATTATCTTTTATTATTTTGGTTAAATCCTCCATAAATTCTTTGTCCCTTTGCGAAGAGGTTAAGTCAGAAGGGGTAATATTTGTATTTTGGGAGAAGTTTTTAATAATGTTTTGTCGGGTACGGACAATATTTTTGATGTTTTGTTTTAATATTTCTGGTAAAAATGGTTTCTCTAAATAAGCATCTGCACCCTGTTTTAAACCTTCGTATTGGCTTTCACTACCTGATTTTGCTGTTAAAAGAATAATAGGGATATGTGATGTTGCAATGCTCGATTTTAGAATGTTAGTCAATTGTAATCCATCCATTTCAGGCATCATAATATCACTAACAATTAAATCGTAAGCATTATTATTTTCTTTTATAACAGATAAGGCTTCTTTTCCGTTTGATGCTACGGTTATATTATATTCAACTAAAATATCATTTAAAAATGCTAATAATTCAAGGTTATCTTCCACTATTAATAAGGAAGGCATATTGTCATTTTCAAGGTCAGTATCCGATAAATTTGTAGCATTATTATTTAGATCCTGATTCATTTGAATGTCCTCCATCGTATTTTCAGAGTGATAAGTTTCTGATAATTCAGCATCTGAATAACTACCTTTATCGCAAGGTAAAACAATACTTACGGATGTACCTTTGTATAATTCACTTTTAATATCAATGGTGCCATGATGTAGTTTTACTAAATTATTAACATACGATAATCCAATTCCAGCTCCTTTGTTCATTTTTTTAGCAGACTCCGCTTGAAAGAACCTTTTTTTTACGTTATTAAGTTCCTCTTCTGAAATTCCCGGGCCATTATCATTAACAATGACTGTTAAACTTTTTGCATTATTAATGGTGTTAATTTCAACACTTAAATTAACAGTGTCTCCTTCTTTACAATATTTAAAAGAATTAGATAACAGATTAAAAATTATTTTTTCAATGATGGCTTTGTTGAGCCAAACCTCTTCTGAAGCATTGTTGTAGCTGGTAAAGAAATTTATTTTATGATGTTCGGAAATACATCTGTAGGCATCTTCAATGTTTTTTATGTACAAAAAGTCTGTACTTTTTGATACCCGAAAATTTGTAGATGCTTTATCTATTTTTCTGAATTCAAGTAGTTCGCCAAGCAGTGAATTAAGACGATTTACATTTAAGTATATTCTATTTAACTGGTTTTTAACTGTAGTATCTAACTTTTGATTATCTATTAATTTGGATAGTGGCCCCAATATTAATGTAAGTGGGGTTTTAATTTCGTGAGAAATGTTTGTAAAAAATTCTAATTTAAAATTATTAATCTGGTCATTGTGTAGTCTTTTTTGGCGCTCCAGGGCAATCTGCGATTTTGATTCCTGCATTCTTATTATGATGCTGTTCAATAATAAAAAAGTTGAAATAAAGATGATTGCATAGGATGCAAAAGCATAAGGCGTTAACCAAAATGGAGGAGTTATTTTTAATTGTATTTTATTAACGTCACTTTCGTTAACCCATGCATCATTAGATGACTTAACTATAAATGTATATTTCCCCGGATCTAAGTTTGTATAAGTAGCAGATGTTTTATTTCCTACATAATTATAGTTGTTGTCAAATCCCTCAAGTTTATATGCATATGATATTGATCCTGTATTGGTGTAATCAAGTGAAGTATAGTTTATGGTAATGGAGTTTTGGTGGTGTTTTAGTTTTATTTTTGGCGATAAAGTTATCGATTTTAAAATGGGTGAATCTTCCTCAGGTGTAATGTGCTTGTTGAATAGTAATAACTCTGTAAATTGAACTGGAGCAGGAGCCTTAAGTGTATAATTTTCAGGATTAATAGAAATCATACCTTCATTGCTTCCAAAATATATGATTCCTTTTGAATCTTTGAAGGATGCCCTAAAGTTAAATTGATTAAAAGGAATGCCTGAATTAGAATCGTAATTTGTAAAAGAGTTATCTTTGGGGTTAAAATTAATTAAACCCAGGTTGGTGCTTAACCATATTGTTTGATCATTAGCTTCTTCAATAGCAAAAATTCTGTTGGCCGGAAAACCATTACTTTTGTTGAAGTAGGTAATACTTTCCGTGTTGTCATCATAGCGTATTAAACCCTTGTTATTTGTAGCTAACCAAAGTCTGTTTTTGCTATCGGTAAATATTTGAGCAAAAATAAATCCTGTTGTTAATTTTTTGTGCTTTTTAACTTGTTTGGTTTTGCTGTTGAATGAATAGATAGCTTCATAGGTGCACATCCATAAAATATCTTCTTTCCATGCAAACGAAACACATACTTGGTTTTGGAGTAATTTGTTATCTAACCGGCTAAACTTTTTTGTTTGTGTATTGTAAAGAGATACGCCTACATCGGTTCCGATATATATCAGGGAATCTTTTTGTGTAAAAGAGTAAACAAAGTCCGAACCCAGATTTGGTTCATTGGCCACCTGAATACATCTGATATTATCGTTTTTTGTATTTAAAATATTTATTCCACCCGAATAGGTGGCTATCCACAAGTTGTTATGAACCATTAATATGTCATGGACATTTTCGTACGATAAATAGTTTTTATTGATGGATGCCGTTACTTTATCAATAACTCCGGTGTTAGGATTGAGTTTATTTATTCCCATATCCTCCGTACCAATCCATATATTATTAAAGCGATCTTCTAAAAAACAGCTTACCACTTTACCTCCCAGGTGGTGTATACCGGTACCAGTTTTCCAATGCGTAAACTTTGTTGGTTTGTCGCACCACAGGTTAATGCCACCAAAATAGGTTCCAAGCCAAATATTACCATCTATATCTGCAAATGCATTGTATATCGGGTTTGTATTTAATCCTTCAGGAATCGTTATGTCGTATTTAAAACACTTAAATTCTCCGGAGTATTCATCCCAAATACATAAGCCGTTTTCAGTTCCTATCCAAGCTCTGTTTTTTCTGTCAATGGCAATGCAATGAACCATGTTATGAGGCAATTCGGGAGTTGTTTCTGTCGTAAATTTTGTCTGCTTTCCCGATGGGTAATTAATCTTAATTAAACCGGTAGCATAATTTGATATCCAAATATTGTTGTTTATGTCTGTTTTAATAAACACAATTTCATTGGGAATAGTTATGTTTACTTTAAATTGACTGTAAACTTTAGTTTTTTTATTATAAACGAGTATTCTGTCACTAGTTGTATAGGCGATTATAATATTTTTGTTTGAAGTAATTTTAAGGATTTGTTCGGTAATTGATTTGTTTAATATTTTAGAAAAAAGATTTGAAAAAGAGATACTTCCTTCTTTTAAGTTTAAAGATTTTAAATTATTACTTTGAAGAAATAATGCAGTACTGGAATTAATTCCTGTAACACAATCTTTTTTAATGCTATTATATAATGGGGTATAGGGTTTAAAACATTCCGTGTTATAGTCGAAGTAATAATAAAAGTTTTGCATAGATTCCACTAAAATTAATGAATCGTTTATGCAGGAAATTGACTGAGGTTCCAACTCTATTTCATTATCAAGAACATCGAATGCGGGGAATTTTACGAAACGATTATTCTCAAATCGTGTAATATTTTCTCTTGTGGCCACCCAAATAAATCCATATTTATCTTGTTGTATGCCTTTTACATATGAAGATGATAATCCATCTTTATTTGTGTAGTGAACGAATTTTGGAGTTTGAATATTAGCGGATGCTATTATTTGAAAAAACGATACAAGAAAAGTGAAAAATGCGTATTTCATGTTTTAAAACTTACAATCTCAAATTTATTAGGTATAGAATTCTGAAATCTGACTCGAACTTTGATTTAACCTAACCCAACGAAGATATTAAAAATACAGTGATATCAGATGTAGATATTTTGCTGAAAACATCATAAATAGTTTGTGTTATTATTGGTTAGTTGGTTTAAAGTAAAGATGGTTAGTGTTTTGTGATTTTTTTCGGATGGTTTAATTAAAGAATGTGTAAACATGTGTTTAAAAAAATAACACATTTGTTTCTATTCAAATTATATGAAAAACTGAATTTTGAGAATGATATGTAATGTTACAAATTAAGCTATAGATTTAATGAAAAAAAGTGTGTTTGTTCTGCTAACAATTTTGATTGTCTTCTCAAATTATTGTGCTGCAAAAAAAGTAGATATATTTTCTCCGGACGGAAAAACCAAAGTTGAAATTAATTATGATAAGGATATTTCATATATGATTTATCATTCAAGCAAATTAGTGTTGGATCGATCTGAAATTGCATTGCGACTTGAAGATGGAACTGTCTTAGGAGAGAACCCCAAAGTAAAAAAAGTAGAAAAGGATATTGTTAACGAAAGTATTGAATCACCGTTTTATCGGTTTTCATCATTTACAGCAAATTATAGAAAGTTATTAACGAAGTTTAAAGATGGGTTTGCTCTTGAATTCAGAGTATATAATAATGGAGGAGTTGCTTATCGGTTCATTCTTAACAACAATAAAAATGTTGTATTAAGTAATGAAATAGCTCATTTTAATTTCGATGAGAATTATAAAGTGTATTCAGCTCATACTACCGGGAAAAAGGATCCATTGGCAATGGCTTTTCAAAATACTTACGCTGTAACAGAATTAAATAAGGTGGATTCGAGTTTGATTTTTCTACCTATGACGGTTGATTTAAACGATGGAATGAAGTTGACCATTACAGAATCTGATTTAGAGGATTATCCCGGGATGTTTTTAAGAGTAAATCCGTCACAAATAGGTTTTGAGGGTGTTTTCGCAGGATATCCTGCAGAAGTGGATTATTACTCGTGGCGAAGTCAGGAGTATGTAACTCAAAGAGCTTCATATATTGCAAAGTTAAATGCTAAGCAACATTTACCATGGAGAATCATATCTATATCAGAGAAAGATATTGATATGCCTGTAAATAACTTAGTATATGCCCTAGCATCACCCAACAGGATAGGAGATTATAACTGGGTAAAACCAGGCAAATGTGCATGGGAATGGTGGAACGACTGGGGACTGTATCATGTAGATTTTAAGGCAGGCATTAATATGGATACTTATAAATACTATATTGATTTTGCATCAAAGTATGGATTGGAGTATGTTATACTAGATGAAGGTTGGTACAATGGAAAGACAGGTGATTTATTTGATGTTGTTCCGCAGCTAGATATTAAAGAATTGGTTGAGTATGCAAAAAGAAGAAATGTAGGTGTTATTTTATGGACGGTTTTTAATGTTTTAGATCAGCAATTAGATGAAGCGTGCAAATTGTATTCACAATTGGGAGTTAAAGGCTTTAAAGTTGATTTTTTAGACAGGGATGATCAGGAAGCTGTTAAAATGGTATATCGAATTGCAGAAACAGCTGCTAAATATAAACTTGTACTGGATTTACATGGATTTTATAAGCCTACTGGATTAAACAGAACTTACCCCAATATATTAAATTTTGAAGGGGTATTTGGAATGGAAGAAATGAAGTGGAGTAATCCTGATGTGGATATGCCTACCTATGATGTAACTTTTCCGTTTATCCGTATGATGGCTGGATCTGTTGATTATACTCCGGGCGCTATGCGTAATGCAACTAAAAAAGATTTTCAGCCTATATATAGTAATCCATTAAGTCAGGGAACCCGTTGTCATCAATTGGCAACCTATGTGGTTTATGATTCACCATTAACAATGCTTTGTGATGCGCCGGTTTATTATGAAAAGGAAGATGAGTTTACAAAGTTTCTATCAGATATTCCATTAATAGCTGATGAAACAAAAATTCTTACAGGCAAATTGGGTGAATATATTGTTACCGCAAGAAGATATGGAAATAATTGGTATATAGGAGGATTAACCAATTGGGATGAAAGAGAAGTGAAGATAGATATGGCTTTTCTTGAAAAAGATAAACAGTACAAGGCTGTTGTTTATAAAGATGGAGCCAATGCCCATAAGCAAGCATCCGACTATACGTTGGATCATCTTGAAGTGAACAGTGCTTCTGTACTAACAATAGATTGTGCTTCTGGAGGTGGTTTCGTAATTGAAATAGTTGAAAGATAGAAATCAGATAAAAAAATGCCGTTTGTTTACAAATTTAATAATATATTGAGTTTGGTGGGTGGTATCTTGATATTTTTGTCATGATACCATTCGCGTTATTAAGGGGTGATTAATAAATGATCATGTTTATAATATAGAATAGGAAATATGTTGAATGTTTTATTTTCAAAAAAAAGTATTTTTCTGTTGCTGTTTTGCACTGGTATTTTAGGAACAGAAACTGTTTGTTCTCAGGGGATGGAAACTAAATACAAAAGGTACGATGAGTTTAAAGAATTAACTAAAAATAAAGTCCTGCATGGATATTTTGACCCCGTATGGATTAAGGACTCGCACACTTTCTGGTATGCAGTTTTAACAGAATCGGGCAAGAAGTATTACGTTGTAAATGCCGATCAGCATAAAAAGAAGGAGGTTTTAGATGAAAATAAATTGTTAATTAAACTTTCTGGATTAATCAATAAACAGGTTAAAGCAGATGAAATAGCTCATCTGAAAATTAATGATGACCTTAAAAGTTTTCAGTTTCTATATGATAATAATATTTGGGAAGGTTCTTTATTGTCGTATAAAATCAGTAAAAAAGGGAGTTATCAAAAGCCTCAACCGTTTAAATGGACAATGGAGCAGCCTGATCAAACATTAAATGAACCGGTGACATCTCCTGATGGGAAATGGTTGGGATTTATAAGGGATTATAATTTGTTTGTAAGGGATTTAAAAACAAATAACGAAATTCAACTTAGCTATGATGGAGGATTAGGTTTGTACTATTCTTCCTATATTCAATGGTCTCCTGATTCTAAAAGCGTTATGGCCTATTTGGTGCAGCCTGTAGATAAGCATTTTGTGAATTATATAGAATCATCACCTTTATCACAAAAGCAACCGATTTATTCCTCTATTGAATACTATAAGCCCGGAGATGCCCTTCCTCAATTTTATCCATGTATTTTTAATATAGAAAAGAAAAAGCTTGTTGCATCGAGCAGGACGAAAATACCAAACCAATATTCAGTTGAAAATATAGAATGGAACAGCGATAGTCGTAGTCTTACCTTTGAATATAATCAAAGAGGGCATCAGGTTTACCAGGTTATTAAAATGGATGCAGTTAGCGGGAAGGTAAAAACTGTTGTTGATGAAACTTCAAATACTTTTATTGATTACAGCAGCAAAAGATACCGGTATAATGTAAATGATGGGAAAGAGATAATATGGGCATCAGAGCGTGATGGGTGGAATCATTTATATTTGTTTGATGGCAATACGGGTAAAGTAGTTAGCCAGATTACAAAAGGAAACTGGGTGGTGCGAAATGTGGTCCATGTGGATGAGGAAGAAAGGAAAATCATCTTTGCTGCAAGTGGAAAGGAAGATGGCGATCCTTATTTGTTACACTATTATTCGGTTGGTTTTAATGGTAACAACCTCAAACACCTTACTCCTGGTAATGGTAATCACAGGGTAAGTTTTTCGACGGATTATACCTTGTTTGTTGATTCATGGTCGAGGGTAGATTTGCCCCCGGTTACCGTGTTGAGGGATGCCGCATCGGGAGAAGAACTCATACCGCTTGAAAAATCTGATATCTCAAAATTATTGAATACAGGATGGGAAATGCCAGAAGTGTTTGTGGTAAAAGGCAGGGATGATAAAACAGATATTTGGGGAATGATACTTAAACCGTCTGACTTTGATCCATCAAAAAAATATCCGGTTATAGAGTATATCTATGCCGGTCCGCATAGTAATCATGTACCTAAAGATTTCCGGGCGCATTATAATCGTTGTAGATCGTCATTATCCGAATTGGGCTTTATAGTGGTAATGATTGATGGTATGGGAACTTCAAACCGTTCCAAAGCTTTCCATGATGTGTGTTGGAAAAACCTGAAAGATGCCGGCTTTCCTGATAGGATCAGGTGGATGAAGAGCGCCGCGGAAAAGTATGCTTACATGGATATTAGTAAGGTAGGTATTTATGGAAAGTCGGCAGGAGGACAAAATTCAACTGGAGCGGTATTGTTTTACCCTGAATTTTATAAAGTAGCGGCATCGGTATGTGGGTGTCATGATAACAGGATGGATAAAATATGGTGGAATGAGCAATGGATGGGCTGGCCTGTGGGATCAGAATATGCAGCTTGTTCTAATGTTGACAATGCCTATCGTTTAAAAGGAGACTTGTTTTTGATAGTAGGTGAAATGGATCAGAACGTTGACCCAACATCAACTTACCAGGTTGCCGATGCCTTGATTAAAGCCAATAAGGATTTTGACTTGATGATATTGCCGGGTAAAGGGCACGAATGGGGAGGAAAATATGGAGAGCGTCGTATTTGTAACTATTTTGTGGAAAAGATTCTGCAACAAAAAGCCCCGGTAATGAACCAAATAGAGTTTGAAGGAAGTTTGATTAAAAGTGATATTGATATTGATAATTAGTCTTTCGCACTGTGTGGGTTAGTGGTTTTTCCTTTTGGGAGTTAGAGGGTGTGTGTAGGAGAAAAAAGGTTTTTTGTGCAGAGACTAATTAAAATGAAATTGCATGTAAAGCACTAATGTGTAGAATTAATTAACGTAATCCAGGTATGGAGGAAATAGGTATTTCTTCATATCTGGATTATTATCGATAGTCCATGAATCATCAAAGAAAAATTGTAATGAACAGAGATATGTTTAAGTTTAGCCGGGCATTTTTATTATTAACCATACTATTTTCATGTCAAGTAGGGTCAGGTGGGTTAAACCGGAATCAGCCGGAAATATCTTTCGAACTTTCTGTAACAGACCCGGATAGTCATGGTTTTATGGTGGATATGTCCATTCTACATTGGGATAAAGACCATATCTGCTTAAAACTACCTGACTGGATGCCTGGTTATTACCAAATGATGGATTATTCAAAAGATATTTCAGGCGTGGTAGTCAAGGATGTTGATGGTAATATTTTTCCGGTTGAAAAAATCAATAATACCACATGGTATGTTGAAGGGGTGAAAAACAAAGATCTGAATATACATTATAACATAAGTACAAGCAGGCAATTTGTGGCCAACAATTATGTTGACCAGAAACATGCCTATATTGTATGTTGCAATACATTTCTTTATGTGGATGGATATACAAACCTACCTGTTCAGTTAAAGATAAATAACTATAACAAGTGGAATGATATAGCCACAGGACTAGAACCAATACAAAACCGAAATGATGAGTTCACTGCTCCAGACTTTGATATTTTATACGATTGCCCCATATTAATGGGAAATCTCGAGAAATTAACATCTTTTTTTGTCAACGGGATAGAACATCATTTTGTTGGGTATGAATTAGGTGATTTTGATAAAGAGATGTTTGTATCAAAACTCAAAAGAGTTGTAGAAACTGCTGTGGATATTATAGGGGAAATTCCGTACAGCAAATATACATTTATTGCCATAGGTCCCGGTATGGGAGGAATAGAACATCTTAACAACACAATAGTAACTTTTAATGGAAATGAGCTAAATAACACCTCTGCTCTAAATGGTGTGTTGAGCTTTTTAGCACACGAATATTTTCATCATTATAATGTAAAAAGGATACGCCCGGTTGAACTGGGGCCTTTCAACTATGATAAGCCCAATAGAACCAACCTGCTTTGGTTGAGTGAAGGTGTAACGGTGTATTACCAACATATGATTTTAAGAAGGGCCGGGATTACTAGTTCCGAAGATTTATTGAAGCAAGTAGAAAATGAGATGAATACACTTGAAAATGATCCGGGTAGGTTTCACCAGACTCTTGCCCAGTCCAGTTATTATACATGGGAAGATGGGCCGTTTGGAAATCCGGGAGGCGAGGATTGTTCCATTTCAGTATATAACAAAGGAGCCGTAGTGGCAACTTTGTTAGATATGAGAATTCGTACTGTAACACAAAATAAAAAATCACTTGATGATGTGATGCAAGCATTGTATTTCCAATACTATAAAGAAAAAGATCGTGGATTTTCCGATGCTGAATTTCAATCGGTTTGTGAAGATATTGCAGGGACTTCACTATCAGGACTATTTGAATATGTTTATACAACAAAAGCAATAGATTATCAACAATATTATAAAGCCCTGGGATTAGCCGTTGGGAAACTTACGGGCAGTAAGCAAAAGATAAGTATCACCAAAATTAAAAATCCCAATGCAAATCAGCTACTTCTGTTAAATTCCTGGTTGGATAGGCAATAATATAATTAGTACTTAAATAAAATAATAACGATAAAGAAATAATCATGTTCAAAAATATTACCGGTGTGTTAGTGCCAATGTTCCTGGTTCTGCTTGCTACTTCGTGTGTAAATGTTAATAGTAAAGTAAAAGAGCCAGCCCATGTAAAGGAACTTTATCTTCCTGAAGATATTTATATGGTTTCTGATAGTGTGAACCAAAATGATTTTAATAGCGATACCAGTTCTTATTGCTATAAGCGTTCTGTTCAATCGGATAATATCGCCCTTTTTTGGCATAAAGAATATGGCAATAACCCCATGTTAAACCGCGACACAACAAGGCGATTTAGTCCGCAAAGAGCTTTGGAAGAATGTGACCGATTTTATAATTACTATGTTAATGAGTTAAAAATGGTTCAAAAAGGGAATTCTCTTAGTGATAAATATAAGCTGCTTATTTTTGTTTTTGGCGGTGATGAAGGAACTGCCTTTGGAGGAGGATCGGATGACAAGATTGGTGTTTTGTGGACTCCTGCCGTTAGGATTCATAAAGAACCTTTTGGAGCATTGGCACATGAAATGGCGCATAGCTTTCAGTATCTGAGCAGTGCCGATTACGGAACAGGACCAAGTGGACCAATCATGGAAATGTCGGCTCAGTATATGTTGTGGCAAGTATATCCGGAGTGGATGACTTTTGAAAAATATCATCTGGATGCCTTTTTAACTAAAACCCATTTTGCCTTTTTGCATCCTCAAAATATGTATCACTCGCCCTATGTCCTCGAGTATTGGTCTGAAAAACATGGGAAGGACTTTTATGGCAAACTAAGCCGTGAAACTATAGAAGGCGAAGATCCCGTAGCTACCTATAAACGAATAACAGGTGTTACACAGGAGCAATTTAACGATGAGATATTTGAGGCATCGAGGAGGTTTATTACCTGGGATTTGCCAAGAGTGGAAGAAGTGGCAGAACCTTATAAAAATATACACAAAACTAAATTGGTAGATGAAGGTAAATGCTGGTACAGCATCGACTCTGTGAATTGCCCGCAAAATTATGGCTATAATGGAATACAGCTTGAGGTTCCTGAAGCAGGAACTCAAATTAAATTGGATTTTAGGGGTATGGCCAATGCTAAAGGTTATACCAATGTACAGGTTGATAAGGCCGGCTGGAGATATGGTTTTCTGGCGTATTTAAATAATGGTAAACGTGTGTACAGTAAGATGTATAGTGAAGAAAGAGGCAAGGTGTCTTTTACAGTTCCGGAAGAAACTGCTTTTCTTTGGTTTGTGGTTAGTGGTGCACCTAAAGAGCATTGGCCAATTGTATTTAACTGGGGTGCCCCCAAAAAGGATGATCCTAAAGAGGAACAGTGGGCTTATAAGTTTCATTTAAAGGGAGCAGAAGTTAAAAAAGTAAAGATTTAACCTGGAATTAAGCAATAGATGATTGTAATGAGTGTATAATTTATAAAACAAATACTTACTTCAATTCACCATATCGGTGCTATGTATCATTTTAGTAAGTGTTTGTTTTATTAGTTTCTGATTATTGCTTCATTCGGCATATTCAAAATAAACTTTGCTTCTGCTCTCCTTTATCGCAATAATTGCATTTTCAATGCTCATTACGATGTTTAAGTACTAATCTAACTTTTATTTTTTTCAATAAATAAAAAAGAATCAAGAAAATCATATACTGAAATTAGAGAAACCATAAATGAGTTACTGGATTTACTATATAGCAGAGGTACAGTGGTTGTAAATCATTGCAAAAATGTTGAATTAGACATATGTTCGTATTAATTCACCATATGTTTATGTTTATGTTAGTGTAAATAAACAATTTTACCATGTGATTTAACGTATAAAATTTAAATAGAAAGAATGATGAAAAAATTAATCTATCTCATTGTTGGTCTAGTTGCTTTTTCTGCTCATGCTCAAAAAAAGCAGGAAGGAGGTTACCCGATCACTCCTGTACCCTTTACCTCTGTAAAAGTCAATGATGCATTTTGGGGACAGAGGTTGAAAGCAAGTCGTGAGGTTACTATTCCATTGGCCTTTAGCAAATGCGAGGAAACAGGACGTTATGAAAACTTTATTAAAGCAGCTAATCCTAGTGATACAATTCAGGTAAAAGGATTGTCTTTTGATGATACCGATGTGTATAAAACCATTGAAGGAGCCAGCTATTCTATGCAAACTTATCCTGATGCTAAATTAGATATGTATATTGACAGCATCCTTACAATTGTTGCTGCAGCTCAGGAAGAAGATGGTTATTTATATACCAGCCGTACGATGAATCCCAAACACCCGCACGAATGGGCTGGTTTAAAGCGATGGGAGAAGGAAGAAGATTTAAGCCATGAGTTGTATAATCTGGGACATATGCTTGAAGGTGCTATTGCGCATTACCAGGCTACTGGTAAAACCAACTTTTTAAATATAGCCAAAGCATATGCTGATTGTGCCGTGCGTGAGGTGGGTGATAAACCAGGACAAGCTTGTGTAGTTCCAGGACACCAGATCCCGGAAATGGCATTGGCTAAATTGTATGTACTTACAGGAGAGCACAAATATCTTGATTTAGCTAAGTTTTTATTGGATAAACGAGGAAAAACAACCATTAAAACCGAATATAGTCAGTCGCATAAGCCAGTAGTAGAGCAGGACGAGGCTGTGGGTCATGCGGTTCGGGCAGCTTATATGTATTCAGGTATGGCAGATGTTGCAGCGCTTACTGGTGATTCATCTTACATTAAAGCCATCGACAGAATCTGGGATAACATCGTTAATAAAAAGCTGTATATAACAGGTGGAATTGGTGCAACAAGTCATGGTGAGGCTTTTGGTAAAAACTTTGAACTACCAAATATGTCAGCTTATTGCGAAACTTGTGCAGCCATTGGTAATGTATACCTGAATTACCGTTTGTTTTTGTTGCATGGCGAATCAAAATATTATGATGTGTTGGAACGTACCTTATATAACGGATTAATTAGTGGCGTTTCTTTGGAAGGAGATGGATTCTTTTATCCAAATCCATTAGAATCTATTGGTCAGCACCAACGCCAGGCCTGGTTTGGTTGTGCTTGTTGTCCTTCAAATGTTTGTCGCTTTATCCCTTCAGTTCCCGGATATATTTATGCGGTGCATGAAAAGGATTTGTATGTAAACCTTTTTATGTCGAATAAATCGGAAATTGCTGTTGAGAATTCGAAAGTGGCCTTAACACAGACAACCAATTACCCATGGAGTGGGGATGTTGAACTAAAAGTTGAGCCTAAAAAGAAACAGAAGTTTAACCTGAAAATTCGTATCCCTGGTTGGGTGCAAGGTGATGTGGTTCCTGGTGACCTTTATTCATATACCGATAAAAAGAAATTATCGTATACTATTAAAGTGAATGGTGAAAAAGTGGATGCTAAAATGGACAAAGGTTACTTCACTGTTTCGCGTAGTTGGAAAAAAGGAGATAAAGTAAGCGTTCATTTTGATATGGAAGTACGCACAGTTAAAGCCAGCAATAAAGTAGAGGCTGATCGTGGAAAGGTATCAGTTGAGCGTGGTCCGGTTGTTTATTGTGCCGAGTGGCCTGATAATGATTTTAGTGTATTGAGCCCTGTTTTACCAAAGAAACCCATATTTAAGGTAATCGATAAGCCGGATATGTTATACGGCATTAAGATGATTCAAACAGATGCACAGTTATTGGCATACAATGATGAGGGGATGATTGATGTTAACAATGTTAAATTGAACATGATTCCTTATTATGCCTGGGCACACAGGGGCAGTGGTGAAATGGCAGTATGGTTATCCAACGACTTGAGTTCAACCCGTCCGGTTCAGCCACCAACAATTGCTTCCGAAAGTAAAGTGGATGCTTCGCATAAAACCAAGGCTTTAACCGCTATTAACGACAGGCTATTACCAAAAGATGAACATGACAGGAGTATTCCTTACTATCACTGGTGGCCAAAACAAGGCACTACAGAATGGCTTACGTACGAATTTGACAGTTCTAAAACCATTTCAAGTGCTTCTGTAATTTGGTATGATGACGCACCATGGGGGGGATGCCGTATTCCTAAAGCATGGAAGATTTTTTATAAAGATGCAGAAGGAAAATGGGTTGCCGTTGAAAACGATTCGGAATATGTTATTAAAAAAGGAACTGTTAATGAAGTTACATTTAAACCTGTAACAACAAAAGCGGTTAAACTTGAAGTGCAGCAGCCGGATGATAATTCAGCAGGCTTATTCGAGTGGGAGGTTGAGTAATTCCCGTACAGATACAACATATATTCCTTGTGAATATCCGAGAGGCTGCTGTTTGGCAGCCTCTTTTTTTGTTATAAAACCAAGGAGTTTGGAGATACACGTCTATTTCTAACAACTTAGCATGAAAAGAAGTTAAATATCTCTGCGTTTCTAAAATATTTACTCGTTGTTTGAACCAGGATTATTGCATTAAAGGATTGTTATCAATATTGAAATATTAATATAATAAGCACTTGCTGAGAAGAGGCATAGCATGGTTCTGGTGAATTGAAGCATGTGAGTGAAACAACTTGTTTTTTGCATGAAAGGTATTGCGTAAAGTAAATTTGTGTACTTGTACATATGTTGAAAAGCACGTACAAATGTCTATTTTGTAGGATAAAAGGCATGTTAGGATGGAGTTTGGGTGGTTTGTAAGTTGCAGGTAATGAAATTATTAATCTTTATTCATCTAAGGCATTTAAACGAAAGAGGTGCAAATAAGAATAGTATAATAATAACAGAAGGTAATTGTAGTGGAAACAGGCTTGTACACAGTAGTTCGAACTAAAAAAACATTTGTGAAAATAGTTTTATTCCATTATGAGCAATTTTACAGAACTCTGGAAAACATCTAATATTTAAATTTTAATTTTTATGAAAGAAAAAAGAACTTTTTATTTTAAAGGTCTTAGTTATTATCGGACTAGGATGCTTATAGTTACTTTTTTATTTTTTGCCTCTTCAATTATGTGGGCACAAAATATTAAAGTTAGTGGAAAAATTACCGATGATACAGGAGAATCACTACCTGGTGTTTCTATTGGAGTTAAAGGAACAACTTTAGGTACAATTACTGATATTGAAGGTAATTTTTTATTGGAAGCTAAAACTGGGAGTGTTTTAGTTGTATCGTTTGTTGGTTATCGTAACAAAGAAATAATTGTTAGTGGGGAATCAACAAATTTATCAATTGTCCTTACACCAGATATAATTGGTTTGGATGAAGTTGTTGCAATTGGTTATGGAACGCAACGCAAAGGTGATATTACCAGTGCGGTTGCCAGTGTAAAGGCTGAGGATTTTTCGGTAGGTAAAATTGGGGATGCCGCTGAATTGGTTAAAGGTAAAATTGCTGGTTTAAGTATTACAAAATCATCAGGGGACCCTAATGAAAATTCAAGTATCATGTTACGTGGTATCACTACAATTAAAGGTAGTGTGGAGCCTTTAATTTTGGTTGATGGTATTGAGGGGTCTTTGACAACAGTCGCTCCAGAGAATGTGGCTTCTATTGATGTGTTGAAAGATGCTTCTGCAGCCGCTATTTATGGTACAAGAGGTGCTAATGGAGTTATCTTGATTACAACAAAATCAGGAAAGCGAGGTTCAAAAACCAGTGCTACCTATTCCAGCTATGCTTCTGTATCAGAATGGTACAAAACAGCTGATTTTATGAATACCAATGATGTGATTTACGGACGTACCCAATTTAACTATGATGGTTATGATACAGATTGGTTAGAGGCTATTACACGTAAGGCCGGTTATACCCAAAATCACTCATTAAGCTTGGAGGGAGGATCAGACAACTCTACTTATGCTGCAAACATAACTTATTCTGATGAAGAAGGAATTATGCGCAAGAGTGATAGCGAAAACATAAAAGGGCAATTAGACTTTAGTCAATATGCATTAAATGATATTATCAAGTTTAATGTTAATGTACTTTACAGCACTCATAAGCATACTAACAACAATAATAATTATGCTTACCGACAGGCTGTAATTCGTAACCCTTCATCGCCTATTTATAACGAGGATGGAACTTATTATGAAGAGTATAGTAAATTCCAGTATTTCAACCCTGTTGCCATTCAAAATGAACTTATAGGTGATACCAGATCTAAACATGCCCGTTTAACCGGTAATGTGACAGTGGAGCCTATTAAGGGATGGAAAACAAATTTGATGATTTCCAGAAAGGAAACAGAAACTACTTCACAGAACTATTATAGCAGTGGGTATTTAGGAAATAAAAAGGCTAGTGAAGATTCTGAAACTAGTACACAGACAACCGTAAGAGGTTCTGCTTCTAAAGGATCGTATTTGGATCGCAGTGATAACCTTGAACTAACTTCGAAATATGATTTTACAGTGGGTAAAAACCGTATTAATGCTTTAGTTGGTTACAGTTACCTGTATAATAGCTATGATGGTTTTGGTGCAGGAAACTCAAACTTCCCATCAGAATCATATTTATACAATAGCTTAGCGCAGGGTACTTACCTAACTGACGAGGATCATCTTGCAAGTATGAGTTCGTACCAGAATGATAACAAATTGATTGGTTTCTTCGGTCGTGTAAGCTATAGCTTCGACAACCGTATTAATGCTATGGTAAGTGTCAGGCGTGAAGGTTCTTCTAAGTTTGGTGAAAAGCATAAATGGGGTACTTTTCCTTCTGCATCTTTGGGATGGACACTTAGCAACGAAGAGTTCATGCAAAACTTAGCATGGCTATCTAACTTGAAATTACGTGCAGGTTATGGTGTTACCGGTGTAATTCCAAATGATCCATATGTGTCTTTAAATAGATATGATTATGATACATGGGGTAAGCACCTGAGCAAAGATGGTGATTGGACTCCTTCATTGAAAGTGGATCAAAACCCAAATCCTGATCTTAGATGGGAGAAAACAAGTGAGGTAAACATTGGTATGGATTGGGCTGTATTGAATTCCAGAGTAAGTGGTAGTGTAGATGTTTATAAAAAGAAAACAGTTGATTTATTGTATGATTATGCTGTACCGGTACCTCCAATGTTGTATGATGTTACTACTGCTAATGTTGGAGAAATGACCAATAAGGGTATTGAAGTAATGATCAATGCAGTTCCTGTAAAATCGTCAGATTTTGAGTGGAGTACTACATTAACCATGTCGCATAACGAGAATGAGCTATTAAACCTTTCTAATGACTTGTACCAAACAGATAATTTTGTTGAAGTTGGTGGAGTGAGTGATCCTATTTCAGTACCTACTCATGCCATGGAAGTAGGTCATAGATTGGGAGATTTCTGGGGATTACGCTCAGTAGGAGTTAGTAAAGATGGTTTTGTTTTGGTTCAGGTTAAAGATGATAACGGAAACTGGACCGTTAAAGAGTTTGAAACAAAATACAATGATGAAAAAAATCGTCAGCGTTTAGGAAATGGTCTGCCTCAGATCTATGCAGGATGGAATAATACCTTGCGTTATAAAGGATTTGATTTGAACTTGCAATTTACAGGACAGTTCGGATTTAAAATTTTAAATGTTCAGAGAAGTTTTTACGAGAACAACTCTATTGCCTATAACCGTTTAAGTTCAGCCGCAGATCTTCATCCAGCAATAGAGCCAGGAGGTGCTGCTGTGATCGATCCTGAAACAGGAAAGCAAAAAATGGTACCTCTGTCTAATTCAATGACTCAAGGTGTTTGGAGTGATCAAATTGAAGATGGTGATTTTGTAAAGCTTACAAATGCAACGCTTGGTTATACCATACCTACGAACGGAAAATTAGGAGAATACATTAATAAACTTCGAGTGTATGTTTCCGGACAAAACCTTTTCTGTATTACAGGTTATTCAGGTCTTGATCCTGAGGTTTCCAATTACTTTTTGGCACCAGGTATTGATGATCGTGATAAGTATCCTACTGTTCGTTCATATACAGTTGGACTTTCTGTTAACTTTTAAATTTGGAGAATAATGAAAATTACAAAATATATAAACTTTAGCATAGTCTTAAGCTTTTTGTTGACGATTGGTGCGTGTACTGATCTGGATGAGACTGTTTATGATAAACTCACTGATGAAACGATTGATGTAACCGACCCAGGTATTGTAGGATCAATGATGGGTGAGGTATATGCACAGTTTCGTTTCTTGTACTGGGGATGGAATGGATACTTTGATGTGATGGAAGAATGTAGTGATACATATATGACTCCTAAACGTGTTGGTATTGGTTGGGGAGATTTATACATTAACATGCACAAGCACGATTGGATCTCAACACAAGGCCATTTAGCAGGGTTATGGCATTATGCCTACTTAGGTATTGGTTACGCCAATAAATGTTTGGATGTTTTGCCAGAGACAGGATCAGATCAAGCAGAAATGCGTTTTATGAGAGCGTTGAATTATTACATATTGCTTGATGCATTCCGTAATGTTCCTTTGATTACAACACAGGAGTTTGAAGCAGGCTACTTACCTGAACAGGTAACAGCTAAAGAAATCTTCGATTTTTGTGTAGCTGAATTAAACGCAATTAAAGATGAATTAGGTACAAAAAAGTACCATGGTTATGTTAACAGATATGGAGCATGCATGGTATTGTCAAAACTTTATTTGAATTATAATGCTTACTTCGAAACTAATGACAATACCTATTACGAAAAAGCATTAGCTGAAGTAGAAGAAGTAATTACAGAGGGAGGCTATTCATTGGCTCCAAATTATTTGGATAACTTTAAAGCTGATATTTCTTCTTCACCGGAAGTTATTTTTTCAATTCCATTAGATAAAAAGAATGCTTCGCACAATTATTTGATTAATAAGTGTTTGGTTGGTGCAGGAGCTGCAGCTTACGGATATGACGGTTCTCCATGGAATGGAAGTTGTGCTGTACCTCAATTTATTGAAAGTTACCAGGAAGGTGATAATCGATTAGGTTATACCTGGGCAGGTGGTGTGCAGTTAACAGCAACTGAGGATGCATCAGGAGAGGTTATTCCTCAATCAGGAGACCCCATTTCTTTTACCACTGATGACTGGGCAGGTCAGGGAGTTTTAAACTACTCTGTAAATGTTCACTCAATTGATAATCCTGGAGCGTACCAGCAAGAAGGTTATCGTTTTGTGAAGAGTGAGATTGTAGCCGGAGATGGAGGTACTTATGGAAACGATGTAGCATTTTTCCGTTTGGCAGATGCCATGTTTATTAAAGCAGAGTGTTTATTACGTTTAGGAAGAGACGAACAGGTTGCTGCAGATTTAATTACCGAGGTAAGAAGCCGTTCTTTTGATTCAGCTGCTGAAGCTCAACGTACTGTTGCAGATTTAACAGGAGGTAGTGTTTATGATTACGGTCATAGAGAGTATACCAGCGAAGGTTTTAATAACTGGGAATCCTATGTTTTTACTATCGAAGGTGGTGATGATATTGAGTTAGGTGGTTTGTTGGATGACCTTGCATGGGAGTTTGTTGGTGAACACCACCGCAGACAAGATTTAGTGCGTTTTAAAATGGCAGATGGAAGAAGCGTGTTTAATGGAAAATCATGGTTCTGTAAAGATGCGACAACAGAATCTCACTGGAATTATTTCCCTATACCTAAAGATGCTTTAGATGCCAATATTTCACTGGTGCAAAACGAAGGGTATAACTAACATTTTGTAACGAAAAGATGAAACATATGAAAAATTTTCAATTATATATTGTTTTAGCTGCACTATTTGTAGGCTTATTTAGTTGTGGCGAGAATGAAGATTTCAGCAGCTTGCATGTGCTCACTGATGCTGAAATTGCAGAAATGCATCGTCAGGATTCAATTGCCGAAGCTGAGAGAAATAGGATTAATGCAGATTTACTTTTAGAATATACCATAGAGGCTACCACAAGTGATGTGTCGTGGGAGGCAGGTATGGTTACCGTTGAAATGGACAAAATAGCTGAGCTGTTTGGTCTTACTGAAGCTGAAGTTTTAGCAGGTATTGCCGGAGAAAGTGGAGCTCCTGAAATTAAGTGTTTTGCTATTGACTGGACAACTCGCGCCGATTATGCAAATGCTTCAACAACCAATGCTCCATGGGGGCACTGGTGGAGTCTGGAAGGAGATGTTACCTCGTGGGGAGATGAGATTAATGTCCCTGCTGTATTTTGTGAATTTGATTATGAAACAGGTGAGTTTTTTGTGGGGCAATTACCCGGAAACCTTGAGCCTGGAACTACAAAAGTAATCGAAGCCTTAAAATATAATGAGTTACGCGTAGCTGTTGTTATCACAATAAATGCTTCTGCACCAGGACAATTAGTAGCTGATGTGGTTAGTACATTGGATCTGTCAATTGATGTTACCGCATTAAGTTCATTTGATGGAGGAGAGATTCAATTTGACCTGGATCAGACTTTAACTGATTTAGGCGTTAGTTCTATTGATGAAGTTAAGTTTATTGGTGTAAACGAAGATGGTTCATACAACCAGGAACCTGTTACCAACAACGGATTCTGGTACGACATGAATGGCTTTGTAGGTAGTTATGGTGATGACGCAAGTGTATTTACAGAATACTATATTGATAACCCGGGGGTAATTGTAATAGGTCAATTTCCTGATCACCTTGCAGGAGATGAGGTATACAATATCAAATATGGAATGTATGCAAATAATAGTATTGTAATGTTTAATATTACAGTTAATGTATTGGGATACCAAGATCCAGAAACTGCTCCGGAAGGTGATCCTGTTGATGCCACTGTAGATATTAATTTATCTCAAGCATATAATAATACATATACAAGTACAGATCTGGATGTTAAAGAAACACTTCGTAATGCTTTTAAAATGACTACTTATCAAATTCATAAAGCAATTAATAATGAAGAGTTGAAGTTATATCAAGCAGTCGTTACTGTTGAAGAGCCAACTTACACTTCAGATGCTCCAGGATATTGGTTAAAGGCTGATGGAACAGTAGGTGAATGGTCTGAAGGAGTTGTGTATTGTTGTCTTGGACATAGCGAAACAGAGCTTTATATCTATGCAGGAAACCACCCTGATAATGCAGTTTCTGGAAATACTGTGACTACTACATATATTGCTACTTTAAACGGTGTAGCAGTTACTTTCAATATTACTTATACTATAGAATAAGTATTTTTTTTATGAAAAATTTGAATTATGAATTAAAACAAAAGTCGGCTTTTGCCGGCTTTTGCTTATATCTTTTGCCAATACTATTTGTTTTGGCTCTGGGTATTTTACCCTCTTGTGAAACGGATGGAGATATTCCTGAAGTAGTGATATCAGATCCGGATGCTAAGGATAAAACTGATGTTGAGGAACCAAAGGATACAGTATTGGTTTTGGATGAGTCTGATGTTGCTGATCTGGATAAATTTTATAAGCCGGCAGAGCATAAAAATGTAGATTTCTTTAGAAGTGACAGCAAATGGAACTTTGTTAGAAGTAAACAATCAGATCACTTTATTGTATTTTGGGAAGAAGGTTTTGGAGAGAACCCAAATTCAAGCGATGTTCCAGCAGAATACAGAGTAGATATTGATGACCTTTTAACTAAGGCAGAAAGTTTCTTTAATATCAATATCAATCAGTTGAAGTTTGCTGATCTTGGTGCCGGAACTTCAAATGTAGACAAGTATAAACTACAGATTTATCTTTTTTATACCCAAGAATGGATGGCCTTTGGTGGTGGCTATGATGATCTTATCGGAGCTTTATGGATCAATCCATCTACCGTTCATCCTGTTGGTTCAACCATTGCTCACGAAATAGGACATAGTTTTCAATACCAAACATATGCCGACTTGTTAGCCTATGGTGGTATCTCTAATGATTTCAATAGAGGTTATAGATATGGTTATGGGGGTAATGGCGGTAATGCTTTTTGGGAGCAATGTGCGCAATGGCAATCTTTCCAAAGTTATCCGATGGAAGCTTTTACTTCATATAACTATAGCGTACATATGGATAATTATCACCGCCATTTTTGTCATGAATGGCAGCGTTATGCTAGTTATTGGTTGCATTATTATTGGGCAGAGAAACGTGGCCTGGATGTTATAGGAAAATTGTGGCGCGAATGCGAAGGGCCTGAAGATCCTATCGAAACCTATATGAGAATAAATGGTTTGGACGTTAGTCAGATGAATGATGAGTTATACGATGCCTATGCACATTTGGTAACATGGGATGTGGAAGCAATTCGTAGTAATGGATCTGATTTTATAGGAGATTACTCATATAAGCTTTACCAGTTAGAAGACGGAAGCTACCAGGTGGCCTATAGTAAATGTCCGGGTACTACAGGATTTAATGTAATTCCGCTTAATGTTCCTGATGCTGGTTCTATTGTAACTACCTCTTTTAGAGGTTTAACCCCTGGTTCAGCTCTGGCTGATGCAGATCCGGGTTCGTATACAGATGAGGAAATAGTTATGACAACAAGAAACTACAATAGTAGTTCACTAACAAGGGCAGGATGGCGTTATGGCTATGTTGCTTTGTTAAATGATGGTACACGTGTGTATGGAGATATGAATAAATCCACTTCTGCAGATGTTGAATTTACAGTTCCGGAAGGGTGTAAAAAACTATGGTTTGTGGTTTCAGGTGCTCCATCGTCATATACTTCTCATCCATGGGATGAAATAGAAAGCAATGATGATCAATGGCCTTATAAGGTTTCGTTTACCAATACCGATTTGTTAGGTAATTTAACTATCGATCCTAATGCCACACCTGAAAGTATTACATTGACATATGATATTTCATTTGCTGCAGCAGATGATTATACTGGTACTACCATAAATTTATATGACAATGGGGATATAAATGACGTTGCTGAGGCTTTGGTAATGCAGCCATCGGCTATTGCCGGTATTATGTTAGGTGCCAAAACTCAACCTCAGGAAGGTAAAATTGCTTTTGCTGCAGTTGAGGCTAATGGATCATTAAACTATGAGACAACAGCAAACGGATATGGTTTTTGGTATGACAGTATTGGAGATGTTACTACTTGGGGAAGTGATAATGATAGTAAATTATTTACTGAATTAACAACAGATAACTTTGAATTTACAATTGGTCAATACCCTGGAAAATGTAGTTCGGGTGATAAATACACCGTAACACAAGCTTTGGTATATACTAAAGATAGTAATCAATATCAGGTTACTTTAGAATTTAATATCACAATAAATTAAATATTAAGTCTTAAGGTTTGTTTATTATAACCTTAAGACTTAAGTAGTTTTTTGAGAGTCTTAAATTAAGATATTTACAATCATATATAACATTTGTACAAGTTATTTAAACATATGTTACTGTATTAAAAAAATCAAAACCACAGTTTTGTAAAGCAGATTGAAAGAATAATTATATGAAGATTTATAAATTTGGTTTTATTGCATTAGTGTATATCATAAGTGCACACATTAACATAAAAGCTCAGGAAAAAGGAGCTGATAGAGAAATATACATTCCTCAGGAGTTTAAGGATGCTGACTTTAATAACCCTAATCATAAATGGAGTTTCTGCAGGAGTATACAGTCCGAACATTTTATTTTGTTTTGGGAATCCGGGTATGGAGAAAATAATCCAAACTCAATCGATGTGCCTGAAGAATATCGTGTTGATATAGATGATATGCTTGTTAAAGCAGAGGAGTTTTATGAATTAAATATTAATAAACTTCATTTTGCGAATGTAGGTTCTGGTACATCAAATCTGGATAAATATAAAATGATCATCATGTTACATTATACTACTGAATGGATGGCTTTTGGAGCTGGGTACGATGATGTAATTGGTGCTTTATGGGTGAGCCCGAGTACATGTAAACCAGTAGGAAGCGTTATTGCACACGAAATAGGTCATTCTTTTCAGTACCAGGTATATGCCGACTTATTAGCAAATGGTGATGTGAAAGAAGAATTTACTCGTGGTTTTCGCTATGGATTTGGAGGAAATGGAGGAAATGGTTTTTGGGAGCAAACAGCACAATGGCAGTCAATGGAATGTTATCCGGATCATATATTTAATCAAAGAGATTTGGATACATATATTCAGAATTGTCATCGACATATTTGCCATGAGGATTATCGATACTCGAGTTACTTTATTCACTTTTACTGGACAGAGAAACATGGTTTTGATATGGTTGGAAAGCTTTGGATTAATTCACAAAAACCGGAAGATCCTATGCAAAGTTATATGAGGTTAACCCATACCTCAGTTGCTGATTTTAATGATGAAATATATGATGCCGCTGCAAAACTGGTTACTTGGGATATTGATGGATTAAGAGAATTAGGAAAAGATCATATTGGTCAACAGGCATTAAAGTCAGAATCTGATGATAAGGTAAAATTTACTGTTGATTATAAGCATTGTCCAGGTACAACAGGATATAATGTATTAGAACTAGAAATCCCTCACAAAAATTCTGCTGTTTCAGTTGAGTTTTCAGGTTTGGTAAATAAAGAGGGATATAATAAAGTTGAAGATGTTAAAAGAGCCGGATGGAGATATGGTTTTGTGGCACTTAAAAAAGATGGTGCCAGAGTTTACGGCCGAATAAATAAAAAGCAAGAAAAAAAGGCAAAGTTTAAAGTGCCTGAAAATTGTTCTAAGTTATGGTTTGTGGTTACAGGAGCTCCAAACTCATATGTACCCCATGCCTGGGATGATGATGAGAAAAACGATGATCAATGGCCTTATCATGTAAAATTTACCAATACCAAAATATTATAAGCTAATATTCATTAATTGATATTAATCCCATTAAATATGATTAAACCATATTATATAATCAGTCTTATTTTTCTTTTTGTTGCTTGTAAACAGCAAGAAAAAACAACCATAAAGGAATATGACAAGAACCCACTTTTACCAGGATATTTTGCCGATCCAACCATTAAAAAGTTCAATGACACTTATTATATCTATTCAACAACAGACGGTGTAAAATTAGCTTCAGGTGAACCAACTGTTTGGATATCTAAGGATATGGTGAACTGGTATAATCACGAATTGGATATTGCATTACCCGATGGTTTAACTAATTGCTGGGCTCCGGACGTAGTAAAAGGAAAAGATGGAAAGTACTATTATTACATGGGTAATTGCCAGTTTGGATGTAATATTTATGGTTATGTATCAGATAATCCAATAGGTCCCTGGAGTCCGATAAATGATGGTAAACCTGTAATACCTGTTGGTTCAGGTAAAGAAGGCTTGCCGGCATTGGATGCTCAGTTTATGCTTGATGATGATGGAAAGCTTTATTCTTACTTTGGAACATGGTGTACTAGTTTTGGTGGTTTAGGTTGGGCTGAAGTTGATGGGGATAATATGTTCACAATGAAACAATCAGGATTGATTCCAACGGAGCAATTACCTCAAGTATTTGAAGCAGCTTATCCTTTAAAAAGAAATGGCAAATATATATTAATGTACTCTTCGGGCGATTGTAGATTAAGTAGTTATGCTGTGCATTATGCATATGCAGATACACCTACAGGACCGTTTAAATATGGAGCAAACAATCCTATACTTCAAACAAATGAAGACAAAACAGTGGATTCACCTGGGCATCATTCAATCATTGAAATAGATGGGCATACCTATATTCTTTATCACCGCCATGATAATCCGCACAGTTCAGGTGGTGAATTTCGTCAGGTGTGTATGGATGAAATTGTATTTTCAAATGATACTACCATCGAAAAAATCATACCAACTCATACGGGTGTTCAACAGTTCAAAAACTTATATAAAAATATTGCCTTAGGTGCTAATGTAGAAGCATCATCTGCATATCATTTACAGTCAAAAGCAACCGTTTATACACAACAAGCGACTGATTATTTGTACAAACCGGAATATATTACAGATGATAATAACGGTACCATGTGGAAAGCTGAAAATTGCATTTTGCCCCAAGCTGTGACTATTGATTTGGGAGATTCAAAATCAATTGCGAGAATATGTACGCAATTTGAATATGCAACTTATTACTATCAGTATAAAATTGAAGTTTCACAAAATAAAAAGGATTGGAGTTTATTTTCAGATCAAACACATAATCAGAAAGCCGGAAGTCCTATGGTTGATGATTGTAATGCAGAGTGCAGATATATTCGAATTACAATTACAGGTACTGAAAAAACAGGTGTTTTACCCGCAATTTGGAATGTAAAAGTTTACAACAAATTATTTGATATACCTGCTTTTAAAAATAGTCCGGTAACTGATGCCCATTACGCTAAAGCCAGCAACCAACTAGAAGTTTCATTTGATGCCTCAGATTCAAAAACAGGAGCAATAAGTACTTCTATTGCTAATACAGGTGTACTTCAAGGTGAATTTATTCCTGTGGGAAATTGTACTATTAAAAAGTTTGAAGGAAAAAAAGCTTTATATCTTGATGGTAAAAGCTATCTGGAATTATCAGAAAGTGCAAAAGATAACATGAACTGGAATGCACCTTATACAACCAGTGCATGGGTATATGCTACAACTAAGAGTATGGGACAATGCATTATTTCATGGAATAGTAGAGAAGATATGTTACAAGCATCTTATGCTGCTATGATGTATGGAAATGGAAATTTTGGAGCAATAGCACACGGAGATGGATCTGTGGATGTTGCATTCGAAAACTTTCCCGGTATAAATAAATGGCATCATATTGCGGTAACATTTGATGGTATGAAAGAAGTGATTTATGTTGATGGACAAAAAGATTATGAATTTCCAATTAATCTTTTTGTTAATGCAGATCAAATCAGGATAGGATCATCTGGTTTTGAACCTGAAAATTTTACCGGTTATTTGAATGATGTCAGATTATATAATAAGGCCCTTAGTAAAGTAGAAGTTGAGGAAATGTATCAACAGACCAAAAATTAATTGAAGGATGAAGTATAACGAGAGAGAAAAATTAAGATCTATGAATTTTAAAAATCATAAAAAGACCTGTTTGTTTGGATTTGTTATGCTTGTTGGTATGCTCTTTAATACAAGTATTGTTTTAATAGCACAGCATGAAGAAGCAAAAAGAATACCTACTTTAGGTTTAGAAGAAGGAACAACAGTATATGATACAGATGATTTATCCATAGAGTTGGTTAATGCATCACAAACTATTAAAAGCTTAATAAACAAAAACGAAAATTTTGACTTTACGCCTGCTGAAAGGATAGAAAGTAGGGCAGCGGATGGTTTTTATCATCTTGGAGATATTAATTTTAGAGTTAAAGAGTTAGGAGAAGAGTTATATAAAGAATACTCTACAGCAAAACACCGTGAAGCTGTTGAACCCATTACAAGCCCGGAAGCACACTGTCTGGCTGCTGCAAAACTGAATACAACCCTACCAGATGATTGTCCTTTGGAAATTATTAGATTATGGGTTAAAGAAAACAATCATTTAGCTTTAAAATTTCAGATTAAGAATACTACAAATAAATCAATAGAAATTGGAGCCTTAGGGATTCCTGTAATTTTTAATAATAATATTGATGGAAAAACTTTAGATCAGGCACATACCGAAAATGTATTTTTCGACCCATATATAGGTATGGATGCCGGGTACCTTCAAGTAATTCGCCTGCATGGAAATGGAAATCCATTATTGGTTCTTCCTTTGAAAAACTCCCCGTTTGAAGCATACCGACCTTTATTGGATGAACCAACTCCAAGGGGAATTACTTTTGAAGGTTTTCATGAATGGATGATTCATTCAAAAGCTTATGCTAAAAAGGAATGGAAAAATGCGACTCCTTGGAATAAACCAACCTCAAAGGTCTTAAAACCTGGAGAAAAGTACGAAGTAGGATTAGGGTTTGTGCTGGCATCTTCTGTTAAGGATATTGAAAATACCTTAATTGCAAACAATCGTCCTGTTGCACAGGGAATTCCAGGGTATGTATTGCCTAAAGACGTTAATGGTAAGCTATTTTTGAAGTATCAGAAAGAAATTAAAGAAATTAGATGTGAACCTATAGAGGCTCTTTCTTTTACTTTTTCTAAATCAACGGAGCATGGTTGGAAAGAATATGAAGTGAAAGGGAATCAATGGGGAAGAGCCCGGGCTACGATTATTTATGCAGATGGTTTACAGCAAACCATAAACTACAAAGTAATTAAGTCGGAGACAGAGGTGGTAGCAGATAATGGGCATTTTTTAACAACGGAACAATGGTTTGATAAAGAGGGTGATCTTTTTCATCGCGCTCCATCACCAATTACATATGATTATGAAACAAAAAAGCAGGTAACACAGGATAGTCGCTCATGGATTGCAGGATTAAGTGATGAAGGTGGAGCAGGAGCCTGGTTAAATGCAGTAATGAAACAATTAGTTCTACCTGATCCTGATGAGGTGGCCAAAATGGAAGAATTTGTTCACAAAACAATGTGGGGTGGTATCCAATTTAAGGATGGAGCCCATAAATATGGCGTTCGTAAAAGTATGTTTTATTATGAACCGGACTCAATGCCTAAAGGTACATACAATGACACTATAAATTATAAAACCTGGGCAGCATGGAGTAAAGTAGCTTCAGAAGATGTTGGTCGTTCTTATAATCATCCGCATGTAGCCGCTGCTTATTGGGTGATGTATCGTTTAGGCAGATATTATAAAGGATTGGTTAAAGAGGAAAGTTGGGAATGGTATTTAAATCAAGCCTATCATACAACTATGGCTATGGTAGACCAGGCTCCGCATTATGCGCAGTTTGGACAAATGGAAGGAAGTGTGTTTTTGTTGATATTGAAAGATCTGCAAAAAGAGGGTTTAAAGGAAATGGCATCGACATTAGAAGATGCTATGAAAAAACGTGCATTACACTGGGCCTCGCTGAATTATCCTTTTGGAAGTGAAATGCCATGGGATTCAACAGGTCAGGAAGAAGTTTATATGTGGTCGCGCTATTTTGGTTTTTCAGATAAAGCAGCAGTAACTTTAAATGCAATCTTAGCTTATATGCCAACAATTCCGCATTGGGCCTACAATGGAAACGCACGTCGATATTGGGATTTCTGGTTTGGAGGTAAACTTTCCAGAGTAGAACGTCAAATTCATCATTACGGATCTGCATTAAATGCTATTCCGGTTTTAAATGAGTATAAATTAAACCCTGATGACTTTTATTTGCTAAAAGTAGGATACGGTGGAGTTATGGGAGCGATTGCAAATATTACAGAAGATGGATTTGCACCTTGTGCTTTTCATTCCTTCCCTTCAACCTTAAAAAATGATGGAATCTCAGGAGATTACGGAACAGGCTTTTATGGATATGCAGTAAATACATCTTCTTATTTAATTCATCATAAGGAGTTTGGTTGGCTGGCCTTTGGAGGGAATGTTTCAGAAAAAGGTAATTGGATTAATACTGAACTTACTACAGCTGCTAAATCTAAGTTTTTTATCGCAGAACAAAATTTGTGGTTAACATTGGATGCAGGACAGTTTAATAAAGTGAAGTATAATTCTTTAACAAAAGAAATTAACATTGTTTTTGCCCCAAAGAGTGAGTTTAATACAACAGCATATTTAAATATAGCAGATTTCGGGAATAATACATCCTCATATACAGTAAAGGGATATAAAAAAGACGAAAAGGGAACCTACGAAATAGAGTTGAAAAATAAACCAGTTGAGGTTGTTTTAATCAAAGAGAAATAGAGTTATGAAGAAATTAATTTATACTACATTTATTATCAGTGTTGTACTGGTGTGGGGATGTGCAAAGTCTACAACAGATAAAGAAAATATGGAACAGGTCCCTTTTACTCAGGTTCATTTGAATGATTCATTTTGGGCTCCTAAAATAGAGGTCAACAGAACGGTTTCCATTCCTTCTGCATTTAAAAAATCTGAAGAAACAGGTCGCATGGATAATTTTGCTGTTGCAGGTGGAATTCTGGATAAAGAACATCAGGGAGATTTTCCATTTGATGATACCGACGTTTATAAGATTCTGGAAGGAGCTTCATATGCATTGGCAGTAAAACCAGATCCTGATTTGGATCAGTACCTGGATAGTTTAATTTATTTGATAGGAGAAGCACAGGAAGATGATGGGTATTTAACTACTTGTGTTACCAATAAATGCGAACGTTTAAGAGGATGGTACGGTAAAGGCAGATGGGATAAACTAAATAGCCACGAGTTGTATAATTGTGGTCATCTTTATGAAGCTGCTGTGGCTCATTATCTGTCAACAGGAAAAAGAAGTCTTCTGGATATTGCTATTAAAAATGCAGATTTAATTTATAAAGTTTTCGGACCAAACGAAGGTCAGAAGCATGTTCCATCGGGTCACCCAATTATAGAAATGGCATTGGTAAAACTTTACAATGCCACTAATGATCAGAAATATCTTGAATTGGCTCGTTATTTCATCGATGAAACAGGACGAGGAACTGACGGACATAAGCTCAATGCCTACAGTCAGGATCACATGCCAATCGTAGATCAGGAAGAAGCTGTCGGACATGCGGTTCGTTTAGGGTATTTGTATTCAGGAGTTACCGATGTGGCTTCATTAATGCGTGATCAGCAACTTATGGATGCCAGTAAACGTGTTTGGGAAAATATTGTATCCAAGAAATTATACATTACCGGAGGAATAGGTCAAAGAGCACAGGGAGAGGGGTTTGGTCCTAATTATGAGTTGAATAACATGACTTCGTACTGTGAAACTTGCGCTTCCATTTCAAATGTATACTGGAATTACCGTTTGTTTTTGCATGAAGGAAATTCAAAATATTATGATGTACTTGAACGAACTCTGTATAATGGATTAATATCAGGAGTGTCACTTAGCGGAGATCATTTTTTCTACGATAATCCTTTGGAATCTACTCATAATCATGATCGGGCACCATGGTTTGGATGTGCTTGTTGTCCAGGAAATATTACTCGTTTTATGGCTTCTGTTCCTGGATATATCTATACAAAATCAAAAGATGCGGTTTATGTCAACCTATTTGCAGGAGGTTCTGCCTCAATTCCAATGGGTAAAGATACGCTGAAATTAACTCAGAATACATTGTACCCATGGGGTGGAGATGTTAAGATTTCGGTTCAGAGCAATGTAAGTCGTCAGTTCAAATTAAAAATCAGAATCCCTGGCTGGGTTAAAAATAAGGTCGTACCATCTGATCTTTATCAATTTGTAAGTAAAAAGGATTCAACTTATTCAATTAAAGTGAATCAAAAAAGTATTGAATGTATAGAGGAAAATGGTTATGCCGTTTTATCACACAATTGGAAAGAGGGAGACTCGATAGATATTCACTTTCCAATGGAAACCAGAAAAGTGATTGCAAACGATAAGGTTGTTTATGATAAAGATAAGATTGCTTTTCAAAGAGGACCGGTAGTTTTTTGTTTTGAAGACAAAGACAATAATAAAGAATCCGTTTTCGATAAATATGTTGATTCAGGTGTGGATGTAAAAACTAGTTTTGAAGAAAACCTGTTGGGTGGTGTAGTAACTTTAAGTATGAAGGGTAAAATTAAAACAAAAGGTAAAAATAATGATGAAACCATTATGCTTAAAGCAATTCCCTACTATGCATGGAATAACCGTGGTACTGCCAGTATGAAAGTATGGATGCCTTATGTTTCAGAGGCTGCCACGGTTATTGATTCAACTGAATTGGCCATGCAAGCAAAAGCCAGTGCATCCACAGATTGGGCGCCGGGATTAAATGATGGTTTTAATCCGGAAAACTCATCAGATATTGATAAAGCATATTTTTATTGGTGGTTAAAAGATGGATCAGAAGAATGGGTTCAATACGATTTTGATAAGCCAGTAACCATTTCTTCCTCTTCATTTTATTGGTTGAATCTTGACCATTACGATGTGAATTACAGAGTTCCTGAATCATATCAAATTAGCTATCAAAATTCAAAGGGAGATTGGCTTGAAGTTAAAAATCATTCAGCATATGAACTGAAATTAAATCAGTACAATAAGGTTTCATTTGATCCAGTAAAAACCAAGGCAATAAGAATTTCTACTAAAATTCAGAAGGGTTATTCAGCCGGAATTTTAGAATGGAAATTAAATTAGCTCGAATTTATTAATTTACTCAAAGTCTTTAGAAGGAATAGAATACATATACATTAAATTATTTCTGATAAAGACTTTGCTTTATAAAGCATAAAAATGAAGTATATTCTTTTAGGATTTTTTATTTATTCGTTTACGTATGGTGTTACTTTTGGGCAGGTTACACCTGCAGACTACGAAAGAGCTGATTCGTTGTATAAAGTTAGCAGCTTAGTATATGGCGACGTACATAAGGTACAATGGATTGAGCAAAGCCACTTTTTTTGGTACCAAGTTCATACCAAAAGAGGAACAGAGTATAAAATTGTTGATTCTGAAAAGCAAAGGGTAAATCCATTGTTTAATCAGGAAAAACTAGCAAAAAGTCTGGGGCAGATTTTAGGGAAGCAGATCGAACCTTATAAATATAGGTTGGCTAACCTTTCTGTAAACAAACAGTTAAATGAACTTAATTTTGAATATGAAGGTAAGCGTTTTAAATGCGACTTAAAAAAATATTCAATTACAGCATTGGGAGATGTTGAAGAGGCGCCAAACAGACATTGGGGCTGGACTGATGGAATGTATGATTTTGATCCGTTTTATGCTCCGGATTCATCTTATGTTGCCTATATAAAAAACTATAATGTTTATATAAAAGAGCTTGCTACAAATAGCGAGTATCAGTTGAGTACAGATGGTTCTATTGGGGAGTTCTACTCAGGAGAGATTCATTGGTCTCCTGATTCTAAAAAGATTGCAGCACTTCGTATTCGCGATAATGAAAAACATTATATTCATTTAATAGAATCTTCACCTAAGGACAGGTTAGAGCCAAAACTACTAAAAAGAGAATATTTAAAACCAGGAGATGCTTTACCTATTGCAAAACCTTGTTTGTTTAATGTTGAAAATAAGACGCAAATACCTGTTGATAGTAAATCATTTGAAAATCAGTTTTCGCTTGAAAAAATAAGATGGAATAAGGATAGCCAGTTCTTTACATTTGAATTTAATCAACGAGGACATCAGGTTTACCAGGTGGTAAAGGTAAATGCTGATACAGGAGATTATTCTGTTGTAATTGATGAGCAATCAAATACATTTATTGATTATAGTGGAAAATATTATCGATATGATGTAAAAGATACAGATCAAATGATTTGGGCGTCAGAACGTGATGGCTGGAATCATCTTTATTTTATTGATGGAGTTTCAGGAAAAGTAATTAATCAAATAACTAAAGGTCAATGGGTAGTAAGAGGAGTTGAATTTGTAGATGATAAAAACCACTCCATTATTTTTAAAGGAAGTGGAATGAATAGAAATGAGGATCCTTATTTTATTCACTATTATAAAATTAATTTTGATGGAACTGGACTTGTTGATTTAACTCCTGAAAAAATGAACCATCAGGCAGTATTTTCAGCTGATCATAAATGGTTTGTGGATACTTACTCAAAAGTTGATGAGGCTCCTGTTACTGTAATGAAAAATTCTGATGATATTGGTAAAACTCAGGTTCTTGAAAAAGCAAATGTGGATGAGTTATTGGCAAGTGGTTATCGATACCCTGAGGTTTTTGTAGCAAAGGCAAGAGATGGAAAAACCGATATATGGGGAAACATTTATTATCCAACCAATTTTGATCCGACCAAAAAATACCCTGTTATTGAGTATATATATGCTGGTCCACAGGCTGCTTATACGCAAAAATCATTTAGAGCATATAACTATGCTTTTTCTGGTTTGGCTGAGCTTGGTTTTATTATTGTTCAGATGGATGCAATGGGAACTTCATACAGATCTAAAGCATTTCATGATGTGTGCTATAAAAATCTTAAAGATGCCGGGTTTCCTGATCGTATCAAATGGATAAAAGCTGCGGCAGAAAAACATTCTTTTATGGATACCACCAGAGTAGGTATTTTTGGAGGATCTGCAGGAGGGCAAAATTCTACCGCTGCTGTTTTATTTCATCCGGAATTTTATAAAGCAGCTGTTTCATCTTGTGGTTGCCATGATAACAGGATGGATAAAATGTGGTGGAATGAGCAATGGATGGGATTTCCTATTGGAAAACATTATGAGGAATGCTCTAATATTGTAAATGCCTATCGACTAAAGGGACATTTAATGTTAATTCTTGGTGAATTGGATGATAATGTGGATCCATCATCAACCATGCAATTAGCGGATGCATTGATAAAAGCAGATAAAGATTTTGAATTGGTTGTTTTGCCTGGATTACCTCATACATTGGGAGGTAAATATGGAGAGCAAAAAAGAAGAGACTTTTTTGTTGAGTGTTTCTATAAACAATTAGCTCCAAATAGAAATGGTAAGTAGGTTATAGTTCTCAGTCTGTAGTTTTTAGCAGGCAGTCAACAGTCATATGCTGGTGCGAGATTGTATCTCGTACCTCTTCATTACTAATTAATCAAATTTAGTTGCTTTGTTAGGGGGGGGTAATCATGGTCCAAGTTACAAACTTGAACCAGAGGACTGGCTAGCATAAACAGACAACTAAAAAGACATATTATAAAAGACTAAAAATGAAAATAAAAAAATCACTATTAACCATCTTAATGTTTTGTTGCAGTATGTTTATCATTTCAGCACAAAGTACTACACTAGAAACTCCTGATATAACAGCTCCTCCTGCAAAATTAAAGTTAGATCCGTTTTATAAAAAGTATATGGATGCCAATGGTATACCTGTGGTTAGTTCATGGAGAGTGCCGGATGCAGCTTTAGAAAAAGCTTGGGAGATTGTGTATTTTATGACTAAAGATCTACCTAAGGAAGTTTTAAAAACAATGATTAAGAACGATGCTCGTATGGCTGTAATGGCAAGATATGAAGGAACGACTGATCTACCGGAACAAAAAGAGCTGGCCAATGATACCACCATCAATTGGGATGTTCGTGCACGAGGTCTGGGGGGAGATTTAAATGCACCCCTTTCGTCATGTGCTGAGGAGAACTTACTATGCTATCAAATAGATAAGTATCATGCAGAAGATATTACCATTCATGAGTTTTCGCATGGGATACACTTGTTGGGAATAGCTCCTAGTGATAAAACATTTAACGACAAATTGCAAAAGCTTATGGATAATGCCATAGCACAAGGCAAATATGAAAATACTTATGCAAAAACAGATATTTACGAATATTGGGCTGAGGCGGTTCAGGATTGGTTTGATGTTAATGCAGAAGTTTCAGAAACTGATGGAAAACATAACTGGGTAAATACAAGAGAAGATTTAAAAAGATATGATCGGGATTTGTATGAGTTGGTGAGTCAATACTTTTCAGAATTTGAGACTTCTCCCTCTTGTCATGCCGCAGAAAATAGATACGTAGGAGAGTAATTGTTAATTCTTCTCAACTAAAATCAAGTGAAAAATCCCTTAATAAACAATAACGATAATGGCAAAAAATATTAGTGTACTTTGTGTAATAATATTCCTATTTACCATAGGTTGTAAACAATCAATAGAGCATGCTTTAACCATAAATGGTAAGCAATCTGAGGTTATTCCTTTTAGGGCAATTACTTTTGATATTAAAGATGTAAAACTATTAGATGGTCCTTTTTATCATGCTACCGAGTTAGATGAAAAAGTTTTGCTAGATTATGAACCGGATCGTTTTTTAGCACGGTTTCGTATTGAGGCTGGACTTCAACCTAAGGCTGAACAATATCATGGATGGGAGGATAATACCATTGCCGGACATAGTTTAGGACATTATTTAACTGCAATTTGTTTAATGTATCAAACAACGGGCGACTCTGTTTTTAAAGAGCGCGCTGATTATATTGTTAGTGAGCTTGCCGAATGCCAGAATGCAGAAGGAAATGGATATTTGGGAGCATTTGAGAATGGTGAAAAAATATTGGAAGATGAGGTGGCTAAAGGAGATATACGTTCGCAGGGATTTAACCTAAACGGAATATGGGTACCTTATTATACTCAGCATAAAGTTTTAGATGGATTGATACATGCTTATAAACTATGCAACAATAATGAAGCATTGGATATTGCCGTTAAATTTTCAGACTGGTTATTTACCATTGTTAAAGATTTGACTGATGATCAGGTTCAGGAAATGTTGAATTGCGAGCATGGAGGGATCAATGAAGTGCTTGCAGAACTTTATGGTATCACCGGCAATCAAAAATATTTGGATATGTCTATGATATTTCATCATAAGGCAATTATTGATTCAATAGCTCACCATAAAGATATTTTGCCAGGTAAACATGCCAATACTCAAATACCTAAGTTTGTTGGTACAGCCCGTAGGTATGAACTTACCGGTAATAAAAATGATTATGAGGCTTCTGAGTATTTCTGGAACAGGGTAGTGCATCATCATTCTTATGTAACCGGAGGAAACTGTAATCACGAGTATTTTGGTGCGCCAGATAGCTTAAGAGACAGACTGAGTGATGGGACAACAGAGACTTGTAATGTTTACAATATGCTTAAGCTATCGAAGCATTTGTTTCAATGGGAAGCTAAAGCTGAAGTGGCTGATTATTACGAGCGAGCTTTATTTAACCAGATTCTTTCTTCTCAAAATCCAGACGATGGAAGAGTAGTTTACAACTTGTCACTAGAGATGGGAGGACACAAAGCATTTCAGGATCCAGATTGGTTTACATGCTGTATTGGAACTGGAATGGAGAACCATGCAAAGTATGGTAAAAATATTTATTATCATAATCACGAAGAATTATTTGTATCGCAGTTTATTGCATCAGAACTAAGCTGGAATGAAAAAGGTGTACAGGTTATTCAAAATACAAAGTACCCGGAAGAACAAGGAAGTACATTTAAAATTAAATGCGATAAACCTGTAGCTTTCGCTTTAAATATTCGCTATCCGGGATGGGCTGAACAAGGTATTCAAATTTTAGTCAATGATAAACCAATAACTGTAGTAGAACAACCCCAAAGTTTTGTATCCATCCATAGAACCTGGAAATCAGGTGATGAGGTGAAGGTTTCTATTCCTTTTAGTTTACGCTTGGAATCTATGCCTGATGATGAAAACAGAGTAGCAGTGATGTATGGACCATTGGTTTTGGCTGGTGATTTGGGTCCGGAGAATGACCCCAAAGCAACAGATCTACTTTATGTTCCTGTTTTGATGACATCGGAAAGAAATCCTGAAATGTGGTTGCATCAAGTTGTTGGAGAAATCAATACTTTTAAAACAGAAGGTGTTGGAAGACCGAAAGATGTATTGTTCAGACCTTTTTATCAGGTTCACGAACGAAGTTATTCTGTGTATTTTGATCTTTTTACCGAGGAGAAATGGGATCAGCATAAAGCTGAATATTTAGAAATACAACAGAGGATCAAAAAGCTTCAGGAAATGACCATTGATTATTTTAAGTTAGGCGAGATGCAACCTGAAAGAGATCATAATTTTAAAGAAAATAAATGCTGGGTAGAAGAATTAAAACACATTAAATACAGAGAGGCCGATAGAGGAGGATGGTTTTCATTTGAAATGAATGTTTATGCAGGTCAACCAATGGCACTTGTACTTGAGTATTATGGAGGCTTACCCGGTAAGAGAACCTTTGATGTATATGTAAATGATCAAAAAATAGCAACAGAAAACTTATCGAATAAAAATGCAGGATCGTTTTATAATCAGCAATATGCATTACCTGATGAGTTAACTGTTAATGGTGGTAAAGTAACGGTGAAACTAGTACCAAATGAAGGGCATAGAGCAGGTCCAGTTGCTAGTGCCCGTATTGTAAAAAGATAGTGTTGATAAATCAATAATACAGTTTTTTATAGCAATACCCTTAAATGGCAAATAATACAGTATTTGCCATTTTTTGCACAAAGTAAATAAGAAGTTATATGCAAAAGATAAATGAAATAATAAGATTATTAGAAAAACAAAGGCTAGATGCTTTATTTGTAAGTTCGGTTGAAAATATCAGATATTTAACGGGATTTACGGGTGATTCTTCGCGTTTGCTAATTACAAAAACAGGAACCTATTTAATTACTGATGGTAGGTATACAGAACAAGCCGAGCAGGAATGTTTTAAAGGAATTCAGATTTTTAATTGGATCGAGGATCAAAGATTTCAGGCGCCTACTTATCAATATTTGTGCAGTAAAGAAAAAGTAAAGTTTCTTGCATTTGAAAGTGAGCATCTTTTGCATATAGAGCATGCTGAATTATGCCAGATTAAAGATACTGTAGTAACCGGAAAAATTGGATTAGTTGAACAGTTACGTTTAATTAAAAGTGAGAATGAAATTAATGCTTTAAAACAAGCTGCAGAATTATCAGATGAATCGTTGAATAAAATTGTTTCATTAATTAAGCCTGGTGTTTCGGAACTGGATATAACAGCTGAATTGGAATATGCTATGAAAAAAAGTGGTGCTGACGATATATCGTTCGAAACCATGGTGCTGTTTGGAGAAAGAAGTTCTCTTTTACATGGTAAACCAGGTTCTACTAAACTGAAGAGTGGAGATATTATTCTTTTTGATTTTGGCGCATTATATAATGGTTATCATGCCGATATCAGTCGTGTTTTTGTATGTGATAAAATAAATGCGGAGCAAAAGAAAATACATGATATTGTAAATACTGCAGGATTGAATGCTCAAAACGCCATAAAAAATAATACTTCAGCAAAAGAAATTGACCGCATTGTAAGAGATTCAATTCCTCAGGAATATCAAAAATACTTTTATCCTGGCATTGGTCATGGAACAGGTTTAAATATTCATGAAGCACCCTTTATAAAACACGATTCAGAAGCTATTTTAAAGAAAGATATGGTGATAACAATTGAACCAGGGTTATATATACCGGGTTTTGGCGGAATGCGTGTTGAGGATTCGGTTTTGGTTTGTGAGGATGGATCAGAATCTCTGAATCATTTTGATAGAGGACTTAAAATTGTATAAAGTATTGGAATAAATTTTTGTAGTAATTGATAGTATAGAAACCTATGGAAACATTCGTAAGTAGTTTTAAAGAAAGACCAATAATTGATGTAGATCACTATTGTTTAAAATCGATGGATTTATTTAATAATCTTACGGATGAAGAATTATTTTTCTTGGAGAGAGAAAGTTCCAGAACCAGATTTAAAAGAGGAGAGGTGGTTTATTATGAAGGCCGAACACATTCTGGCTTGTATTGTATACAAAAGGGAGTGGTTAAAGTTTTTAAAATAGGATGGACCGGAAAAGAGTATATCTTGCGTTTTGCCCACAAGGGCGACTTAATAGCATACAGATCATTACTAACCAATGAAAAAGCTTGTACTTCTGCAAAAATTATGGAAGATGCCATACTTCGGTATATTCCTTTTGAAATTGTAGCCAGGTTATTTGATAATAATTGGAAGTTTAGACAAAAAATGATGAAAATGATGTGCAAAGAGTTAGGCGAATCAAATTCTTTTGTAACAGAGATTGCCCATAAATCAATACGTGAAAGAACCGCTGAAATGCTTTTGTATTTGTATGATGAGTTTGGTGAAGATTGTGAAAAAATGCTCAATATCCGAATCACCAGAGATGAAATGGCAAATAAACTGGGATCTGCTACTGAAACAGTAATAAGGGTTTTAACTTCATTTAAAAATGAAAATTTGATTAGTCTGCATGGTCGTCAGATAAGAATTTTAAACAGAAACAAATTAAATCAAATTGCCCATTTTCAAATGTATCGCAAACATTATAAGTTTTAAGTTGATGATTCATTTAAAGTTGTTCAAAATATTTTCGTACTGACCTATTGCCAAAGGTCTGTAAAGAAGCTACTAAAGATTTAAGTTCTATTTATTCGTAGAACGGATGTTAGTTTGATTAATACAAAAAGAAATCCTCTGATCCTGTTTTACGATCAGAGGATTTCTTTTATAGTAGTTTTTCAGAGGAGGACTATTCATATTGAATTTTGATACAGTGATATTTTTTATAAAAGTTGCATGGGCAAACTTTAGTTTTTCTACTTAAATTACTTAATTACCCTATTTAACTATTAAGACACTATACAAATAATAGTTATTTACAAATGGATAGATGAAAAGTTATTCGATTTTTTAAATTTGTAGGTGCTTGATTGATTTGTAGCTACGTGATATTTTATCTTAAGAAGATTATTGTACGAACAAGATTAAAATAATAGAGGTAAGACCTATAATAATAACTAAAGAGCGATAAATTTAATTGGGTATTAATAGTTAACAATAGAAATCACATTGAAATAAAAAACTAATAAAAGATGAGTACAGATAAAAAATCATTTGTGGGAGTCATGAAATCTTTTAATAATGGATTTTGGCTCGCTAGTATCATGGAGCTTTTTGAGCGTTGGGCCTGGTATGGATTATTTGCAGTTTTGGCACTTTATTTAACAGGATCAACCGATGATGGTGGATTAGGGTTTTCGCATACTGAAAAGGGGCAGATCATGGGAATTGTAACTGCAATTTTATACTTGTTACCATTATTTACAGGAGTAATTGCAGATAAAATCGGGTATAAGGTATCATTAATAATAGCATACTTACTTTTGATTTCAGGATACTATTTAATGGGAGAAGTGAATTCCTATTTTATGGTATTTTTAGTGTTTTTATGGGTAGCTGTTGGGGCAGCAATGTTTAAGCCTGTGGCTTCTGCTATAGTTACTAAAAATACAGATGAAACAAATTCGACCTTAGGTTTTGGTATTTTTTATATGATGGTAAATATTGGTGGTTTTATTGGACCGGCTTTTTCATCTACTTTACGTACACAATTTGGTTGGAAAATAATATTTCTTCAGGCAGCTATTGTTATAACAATAAATTTATTAATCGTTTTATTTTTTTATAAAGAGAAGGACCGCGAAAAAAATACGGAAACCATATCGCAAGCTATTAAGAGTTCCTTAATTAAAATTTGGGAAGCAGTTAAGGATAGTCGTCTTTCTGTATTATTAATAATTATGGTTGGTTTCTGGACAATGTTTAATCAGCTTTTCTATACGCTCCCAACCTTTATTGAAGATTGGGTTAACACAAAAGCGCTGCATGATTCTATAGCAGAGGTTTCTCCTTGGATTGCAAGTGCCATGAGTGGAGGGGGTGATTCTGTTAATCCTGAGATGTTAATTAACCTTGATGCAGGTTCTATTATCGTATTTCAATTAATTGTATCGTTTTTTGTATTAAGAATGCGCCATGTAAGTGCGATGATAACAGGATTTATTGTGGCGGCAATAGGTATTGGGATTACATTTTATACAGGTAATGGTTTATACACAATTCTAGGAATCATGATTTTCTCAATTGGTGAAATGATGACAAATCCTACATTCTCTTCATTTATTGCATTAATATCTCCCAAAGGAAAAGAAGCATTATATATGGGAACATATTTTCTACCTGTATTCTTAGGTAATTTCCTAACAACCTTTGTGTCAGGTAATCTATATGAGGCCTGGTCGGATAAACTAAGTCTTTTGCAAACGGAAATGGCAAGCAGAGGCATTTCAATGCCAGAGATAACCCAGCATTTTACTAAAAACGATTACTTTACATCTGCTGCTGCAAAACTTGGAATGACGGAAACAGAAATGACACAATTTATTTGGGATAATTATGATCCTAATAGAATATGGTATTTTATTACAGGAATTGGTGTAGTTACTATTTTGGCTTTAACCATTTATGATAGAATGGTAATTAGACCCAAAGAGGCACAAACAAAATAATTTTTAAATATTAATGAAAGTTTTCAAATAAGTTCAGTATTTATTCGTTTACTGTTCAACGAGATTAATTATTAATCGTTCACAAAATTTGCAAGAAAATAAAAGGAAGTTATAAGTAGCTTCCTTTTATTGTTTTATATCAATGATGTTTTAATAATTAATCTTCCGGTTTCACTTATGTATTATAATGTTAGAACCATTTTGAATCAATAATCAGGCAGTAGGATAGGTTGGTAAATTCAAATAAATCCATACTTTTGTTTCTTCACTGGAAAAGTTTAGTATTTTAGTTTAGGAAAAAGGAAGATTTTGATGTTAGATAAGCCAAAAGAAGATACATACTTAGTTGAAGGTATAGTGAAAAGTGATATTACTTGTTTTGATGAATTGTTTAATAAATATTCAAAAAAGCTATATATATTTTCATTAAACTATTTAAAATCAGAATCAGAGGCAGAAGAAATTGTACAAACTGTGTTTGTCAAAATTTGGGAAACCAGACTTCAATTAAAAACAGAACTTTCCTTTAAAGCATTTATTTTTAAGATTGCTCATAATGAAATTCTTAAAAATTTTAGGAAAAAAGCCTATCATCAATCATTTGTAAAGGACCAACTCGTAAAATCAGAGGTAAATTACGATGATGAAAAAAGAATTGAATATAAATCCATTCTAAATGAGGTAAATAACCTTATCAATTTACCTCCGAAAAAAAGACGTCTTATTTTTATCAAAAATAAAATAGATGGTTTGTCTTCTTCCGAAATTGCTGAAAAGTAAGCAAATATGCAATACCTAAAACAATTACCCCCATAGGCCAGAATAATCTGATAAATACAAAATATTTGATAACTAGTCAGCCTACTTTGTAACCATGATTACAGTAGGCTGGATAGATATTTTTGCCCATAAGAACCATAAAATGCTTATTGTTGATTCATTACAATATTGTCAGCAGAATAAAAGTTTCGAGATTTACGGTTGGGGTTTGATGAGTAGCCATTTGCATATTATTTGTTAAGCGACAGAAGGATATGTATTAACCGATATTCTAAGAGATTTTATAAAGTTTACATCTAAAAAAATTATAAAACAGATTAAAGAAGAACCTGAAGGTCGTCGGGAATGGGTGCTTGATCTGTATAAAAATTATTGCGAAAACTTAAAAAGAAACCAAACTTATAAAGTATGGCAAGATGGTAATCACGCCGAAGTGATTTATAGCAATAAATTCTTTGATCAGAAAATCCATTATATACATCAAAATTCCGTTGAAAATATGATTGTATGCAATGCTGAAGATTACCTGTTTAGCTCAGTAAATACTTATACCGAGTTGCCTTATTTATTGGACGTTATTTTGGAGACACAAGCGTTTTAACCTATAATTAGTGGTTGCAAGAAAACTTCGGGAATTTAAGTCTTAGATAATAAAATGTCCACGACAAGGCTTATGAAGTTTTAGAAACCAAGGAGTATACTAATTGTAAATGACTGTTTCAAAAACGAGAGTAACGCAGTATTTGGAGTTTTCTTGCAAATACTAATTAGAATAATGGATCGGATTACAAATCCTACTATTCATTTTGAAATGATTTAGCTTTGAAGAGCAATGGTATATTGTATCTCTATATTAAAGGACAATAAATCAATTTGATATAAGTCAATAGAAAAGCCACTGTCAGAACATTTGACAGTGGCTTTTTTATGTAATACCAATACGAACTTTTCAATTCTATTTCATTACTACCTAAAATATTTCTTTTAAAAAGGGGGATCACCCAGACCCAACTCCATTTGTGCATTGACTGAGGGCAATGTTGAACCTCTTAAATGAGGGTAATCTTTTTCTATTTGGGACAGATTAAAAAAAAAAATAAAAAAAAAGTGAATTTCAACTGTGTGTATTATTTGTTAAAACTTACTAATAAATGTAACCACTTATTAATCGTGTTTTATAAGAAACAAATAATAAGGGGAGATTTTAACAATTATTTAAAGGCAGTATTTGATGGTGAATTTATTAACAAAATTATTGGTACGTACAACGTCTCTAAGATATGAAGTAGAAAACGAAAGATGGTTGTTAACGGAAAATATACCAGAAAATATATAGTAGAAATAAAAGATAGTTAAAGTAACATGTAATTAATATTGAGTAATTAGCTGGCATCTCAATGTTAATTATAGAGAAATGAAAAAACTATGAAAAAACTAACAATGAAACCTCTAAGATATCCCTAGAAAAAAAACAGGGAATTGCGGCAACAATTCCCTGAAAAAGAGTTTTTTATTCGTTCACATTAAACATTACAAATTTATGAAAAAAATCCATTTATTATGGGTATGGGACTCGTATGCCCTAAAAAAAATCTTCAGAATGATGCGAATCGTTGTTTTGCTTTTAATTCTTGGAGTTGCAAATACATTTGCAGAATTATCGGATACACAAAAAGCAAGAGTGTCCAATAATAGTAAAAATAATAAAGAAATGAACCAGCAATTAATGACAATTACTGGTGTTGTTTCCGATGATAAAGGAGAAGTAATACCAGGAGTATCTGTAGTTTTAAAAGGATCAACTATAGGAACGATAACCGATATAGACGGTAAATATACAATCTCAGATGTTCCTCAAGGTGCAACTTTGGTATTTTCGTTTATTGGAATGAAATCACAGGAAATTATTATTTCAGGTGAAAGTGTGATCAATGTTTCATTAAATCAGGAAACTATAGGATTAGATGAAGTGATTGCGGTTGGATATGGTAAACTATCTAAAAGAAATGTAACAGGTGCGGTACAAAGTCTGGAGACTGAAGAATTGGATGATATACCCACTGCTCAGTTAACTCAAAAAGTACAAGGTAAATTAGCTGGTGTACAGATTAATCAAACAACAGGAATTCCAGGACAGGGTATGTCTATTCGTGTTCGTGGTCAGGCTTCTATTAATGCAGGTAATGATCCTTTATATGTAGTGGATGGTTTTCCTATTACAGGGGATATTGCCAATATTAACCCTGATGAAATAGAAAGTATTTCAGTTTTAAAAGATGCTTCTTCAACAGCGTTGTATGGGTCTCGTGCTGCCAATGGTGTGGTAATGATAACCACTAAACAAGCAAAAGCTGGTCAGTCACAACTTTCTGTAAATATGTACCGTGGTGTTCAGGTTATTCCTGAAGAAACCAAACCGGATATGATGAATGCCACGGAGTTTGCAAGGTTTAAAAAGGAAATTGCAGAAGAAAATGGTTGGGCTGTACCTGAAGCATTCCAGAACCCGGAACAATATGGAAAAGGAACGGATTGGTTTGATGTTGTTACCCGTAATGCTGTTATTGAAAATTATTCTGTATCCTACAGTGCAAGTAAAGATAAGTTTAAATCCTCAGTAGTTGGAGGTTTCTTTAACCAACAAGGGGTACTTTTAAATTCTGATTATAAACGGTATTCATTGAGGGTAAATTCAGAATATAAATTCAATGATAAAATGACAATAGGTGTTAATGTAGCTAACACAATTACAACCAATAAATCTCCTCAAAGTGATGGAACCTGGTATGAAACACCAAGTGTGGTACAAGGTGCATTATTAACGTCACCTTTAGCGCCATATAAAAATGCAGATGGTACACTTCCAATTGATGCCGGTAACTGGGGATATAATCCTTATGGTGCTTCTGCAGGACCAAACTGGTACCGACAAGTGAAAGAAGTTGAAAATAAAGGTAAGAATATAGGCCTTATGTCAACTGCTTTTTTTGAATATAAACCAGTAAAAGGTTTGACTATTAAAACTTCTGGAGGTATAGATTTAGCAAATAGTACATCTGATTACTGGCATCCATCAACAGCAGGTGGTATTTTTGATCCTCCAACAGAATCTGATGCAAACAGAATTTATGCTACTCATGGAAGTAATTTCGGATATTCATGGTTATGGGAAAATACCGCTACGTATCAAAAGACTTTATCAGGAGGGCATAATTTCGAAGTTTTATTTGGTACCTCAGCTCAAAGTGCTTATGGAGAAAGCGGATCATTTACAGCCAGAGGATATGCAAATAACGATGTGAAAACGTTTAATGCAGCAACAACAATTACTGGATCTACTGATATTGAAGAGTGGTCATTAATGTCTGTATTAGGTCGTCTTAACTACGATTACAATGGTAAGTATATTGTTTCTGTAGCTTTTCGTAGAGATGGTTCATCCCGTTTTGGTTCAGATAATCGTTGGGGTACTTTCCCTTCAGCTTCAGTGGGTTGGGTAGTTACAGAAGAAAACTTTATGAAGAAGTTTGAAAAAGTATCTTTCTTAAAGCTACGTGCCAGTTATGGTGTTACCGGTAATAATAATATTGGTAACTATACACAATATGCAAATATGACAGAAACCAACAATCCTGTAAATGGTATTTATACCAACGGGAAAAGTATGGAAGGTTTAAATAACACAGAACTAGGGTGGGAAACCACTACTGAAATTGATTTAGGTGCTGATATTGGTTTGTATAACGACAGAATTTATTTAAGTTACGATTATTACAAACGTAATACTGAAGATTTATTGTATTCTGTATCTATTCCTATCTCGTCTGGATTTTTTAATTACATTACCAATATTGGTGAGTTTGAGTTTTGGGGACATGAATTTGCTCTAACGACCAAAAATATGGTTGGTAAATTTAATTGGACTACCAATTTTAATATAGCATTTGCTCGTAATAAAGCTGTTGCACTTGGTACTGCTAATGCGGCAATTTATGGTGGTGCATCCATTACAGAAGTTGGCCAACCAATCGGTCAATTATACGGATTGAAATGGGAAGGTGTATATATGAATCAGGAAGACTTTGATAATTCTCCTCATCATGATGGAGCACAAGTTGGAACAGTTAAATATGCGGATATTGACGGTGATGGTAAAGTAACTAATGATAACAGAGATCAAACTGTAATTGGACAGGCCGCTCCTGATTTTACTCTAGGGTTTACCAATAGCTTTTCATATAAGAATTTTGATTTGTCGATTGTATGTTCTGGTGCTTTTGGTCATGATATTATTAATTATCAGGAACGTTTTACAACAAACTTAGATGGAGCTTTTAATGCTTATAAAGCTGTTGACAGACGTTGGAGGTCACCTGAAAATCCCGGTGATGGACGATATGGTAAGGTAATTGCCGGAACAACAGGGCAGGAACGTGATTGGATGAGTTCTAAATATGTTTACGATGGTAGTTACTTTACAATTAAAAATATTACGCTTGGTTATAAATTGCCAATCCGAGGTAAGGTTGTTAAAAACTTAAGAGTTTACGGAAGTATTCAGCAGGCTTATGTATTTACTGATTACCCTGGAAATAATCCCGAAGTTTCTTCTGCAGGAGGAATCGATTCAGGAGTGGATTATACCACTTACCCAGTGCCAAGAACATTTACTGTTGGACTAAATGTGACTTTATAAAAGATTCAGAATATTAAAAATAAAGAGCTATCAAGTTCTCGTAGTTATAAAATTTATACACATGTAACAAGCCATGAGAATGTATCAACACCTAAGACGATAATTATTTTCATGGCGAGTTCCATATGGCAATTAAAAGCAAATTTTAGACATATGAAACAATATATATTAACATCATTAATAGTTGGTTCACTTTGTTTTTCATCATGTAATGATGAATATTTAACAAATCTGGATGAGACCAAAGTATCAGCTGAAAGTTTTTATCAAACAGAGTCCGATTTTGAATTGGCTAATGTAGGAATGTATGTTCCTTTACGAACCTTATACGGAAATGGAGTAGCTGATTATGGCGCATGGGCTATGGGAGAAATGCGCTCAGATCACACTTGTTTTATGTATAACATGAACAACCGGGGGTATGCTGATCGAGAGTATATTGATCAATTTATTGATGACTCTAATGGAGGAGGAATTTCTACAAAATACTCCAATAACTATATCATCATTGGTAGAGCAAATCAGATTTTAGCTCGCGTTGATGAGGCTGATATTAGTGAAAGTGCCCGAAATAATTACAAGGGACAAGCCTTGTTTTTGAGAGCATTTGCTTATTTTGACCTGGTGCAGTATTTTGGAGATGTTCCCTTGGTAATTGAAGCACCAACTACCTATGATGAAACCATTGTAGGAAGAACAAGTGCCAGTGCAGTTTATGAGCAAATAATTAAAGATGCTACTGAAGCTGCAAGATTATTGCCTTCTGTTGGAGAGCAAGCAACGGGTTATGTAGCAAACGGTGCAGCTTATACTTTATTAGGAAATGTTTACCTGGTTTTGGAAGAGTGGGCTAATGCAGAAGATGCCTTGTTAAATGTAACCGGTTATTCTTTAATGGATGATTATGCCTCAATTTTTAATCCTTCAAACAAGAATAATAATGAAATGATCTTCGAGGTTCAGTATGCAGCAGATGATACCAAGGGAACATCCAGTTATTTTGGTGTGAACTTTTTACCTTCATTAAGCAGTCCTGGTGTTCTTGAAGGTTATCCCGAAAATAGTGGAAATAATCAATATGCAGGATGGAATGCACCAACACCTGATCTGGTTGATTTATTTGATGTAAATGATTTACGATTTGAAGCTTCAATTGCATTTTTTACAGGAGAAATCTATGAAAATCAACCTTATGTGAAGAAGTTTTCTCATGGATGTGAAATATTCCCTCATTGTGATGAAGACTGGCCGGTATACAGATATGCAGAAGTACTTTTAATGTTAGCTGAAGCGGTTAATGAACAAGGAGGTAGATCAGGAGAAGCCTTATCGTATTTAAATGCTGTTCATGCACATTCCAGAACTGGATTATCTGAACTTGCTATTGCTGATCAAGCTGAGCTGAGAGATGCTATTATGCTTGAAAGACAATTTGAATTAGCCTTTGAAAACAAACGTTGGTTAGACTTGGTTAGAACAGGAAGAGCTACTCAGGTAATGCAAGCTCAGTGCGCTAAAGTGTTGGCTAATCCAAAGGCTTACTATTATCCTGAAGGAGTTTATCCATCAGCTGACTCATATCAGTTTGATGCACACCGACTTTTATTTCCAATTCCTAATGGGCAAATTGAAATCAATCCATTGTTAACTCAAAATGATGGTTATTAAATATTAATAAGTTGTAATCCTGGTGCATATCAAAAGCATCAGGATTGCATTATCCACAATGTAATTGAAACAAAAACGAATTGTAATATTCTGGTCCATTACAGTCAAGACCAATTGATACGTCTTTTTGATATTACCTAAGTTATTTATACCCAATTTATAATCAACAACTAATTTGGTAATTAAACTCGGATTATGTATTAGAACTTCGTAATGAACATTGATAGTGCCATAAAACAAGGCTTTACTGAAACGAGTCATAGCATCGTTCTGGTGAGTTGAAGTGAAGTAACGAAGTGTCTTGTTTTGAAGTAATTTCAATGTGTAATAGATGGTCTAATGCATATTGCGGGTTAAATATAATGCCATACACTAAAAGAAAGGAAACTTTCATGTTTTCAAATATAGATACTAAAACCTATATCATAAGTGCTGATGTTATGAACAAAAAATAATCATACAGTAACTACATATTATAATTATCAAAAAAAGTTGATTTTCAACTGTGTGTATTATCCGTTAAAACTTACTAATAAACGTAATCACATGTTAAGCAATCTTAATTGTGGCTGCGGAATAAAATGGAGATTTTAAAGATTCATTTATAAATATAAATATGGAGCGATTTGCTCTATAGCGTTTTAAATAATGAGAAATTGATATTGGAAATAGAGCAGATGTAAAGAGCTAAATTGAATGTAATACTATATAAAGTTAAAGGCTTTCATTTTAGCTCTAACTAAACATTTTTAAAATATAAACAGATGAAGTTAGTAAGCCGAAAGAATATTTATTTGTTATTAGGAGTATTTGTTATTGCCAGTTGCAGTCCTCAAAAAATTGAATTGGGTAAAAGTTCAAATAAGGATGTAATTGCAGCAATGACATTGGAAGAAAAAGCTCAGGTACTGGTGGGAAATGACCCGGGGTTTCCTCGGGGATACCCATCAGGTTTTGGTGGAGCTGATACCTTATTTAATTCAGAACCACCTGTAGTTGGGCAAACTAAGCAAATTGTTCCGGGAGCAGCAGGAACAACATATCCTATTCCGAGATTAGGAATACCAGCTATTGTTTTGGCTGATGGTCCAGCAGGAGTGCGTATTGCACCTCAACGTCCGGATACCTCTAAAACCTATTATGCCACCGCTTTCCCTATCGAAACCCTTTTAGCCTGTTCATGGGATACGGCTACCGTGCGAAAAGTTGGAGAGTGTATGGGAAAAGAAGCATTGGAGTATGGTGTAGATGTACTTTTAGCTCCGGCTTTGAATATCCATCGTAATCCTTTGGGTGGTCGTAATTTTGAATACTATTCAGAAGATCCTCTAATTTCAGGAGAAATGGCTGCGGCCATGGTTAATGGTGTTCAGTCAATGGGAGTTGGTACTTCAATTAAGCATTTTGCAGCTAATAATAATGAAACCAACCGTATGTCTATTGATGCTAAAATTGATGAAAAAACGCTTCATGAAACCTATTTAAAGGGCTTTGAGATTGCAGTGAAAAAATCGCATCCCTGGACGGTTATGTCGGCTTACAACAAAATTAACGGTGTATATTGTTCTGAAAATCCTGTTTTGTTAGATTCTATTTTAAGAAAATCATGGGGTTTTGATGGATTGGTAATGACCGATTGGTTTGCAGGTAGAGACCGATTTAAACAAGTAATAGCAGGGAATGACTTGTTAATGCCGGGAAGTTCTTATATCGCACAAAAAATTGCAGAAGCCGTTCAAAATGGTGAATTGGATGAAAAATTGGTAGATAGAAATGTAGAGCGTATTTTAGAAGTAATTAAAAAAACGCCACGATTTAAAAATTACCCTTATTCAGAAACACCGGATTTAAAGGCACATGCTAAAATTGCAGAACAGATTGCGTTAGAAGGAATGGTACTTCTTAAAAACACAAAAGAAGCACTTCCTTTTTCTAAAGACATTAAAAATATTGCTGCCTTTGGAATAGGAACATATCAAACCATTGCTGTAGGTACAGGAAGTGGAAACGTAAACAGAGCTTATACTATTTCATTAAACGAAGGTCTGTTAGCTCAAGGTTATACCATTCCAAAAGAATTAAAAGGTTTATATGAAGAGCATGTAAAAAGTGAGAAACAAAGGGTAGGAGAAAAGTCTTCGTATTTTCAACCAGATATCATGTTAAAAGAAAAAGACTGGTCTACTGCTGATTTAAAAAAATATGCTGCATCATCTGATATTGCCTTATTTACTATTTCAAGAACCTCAGGTGAATTTGCAGATAGAAAAATACAAGATGATTTTGCTTTAACCCAGGAAGAGCAAAATATGCTTCGAAAATTATCAAAAGTATTTCATGCAAAAAACAAGAAGTTAATAGTTGTACTAAATGTAGGTGGTGTTGTTGAAACTGCCTCCTGGAAATCGTATGCTGATGCTATTTTATTGACTTGGCAACCAGGACAGGAAGCAGGAACCGCTATTACTCAGATATTGGCAGGAGATGTTTCTCCATCAGGGAAATTAAGTATGACTTTCCCTCAAAAATATACAGATGTACCTTCTGCTACTTATTTTCCAGATCCATCCACCGATCCCAAAGAGGTAAAATATACTGAAGGGTTACTAGTAGGATATAAATATTATTTGGCAAAAGGAATAGAACCTTCTTTTGCTTTTGGTTTTGGACTTTCGTATACTTCATTTGAGGCAAGAGATATTAGTGTTTCTGCAAAAGGAAATGGAGCGTTTGAATGTGATATTACTATTGCCAATACAGGTGATTTTAAAGGAAAAGAGGTTGTTCAGGTTTATATTAAAAATACAGAAGGTATAGTACAACTCAAAGGTTTTGCTAAAACAAATACGCTTAAAAAAGGTGAGATATCAAAAATAAAAATCATGTTATCAGAAGATGATCTTTCAAGCTACAATGTTGAAAAATCACAATGGGAAGTTCAACCAGGTTCCTACCAAATTATGATAGGAAATTCATGTGATAATATATGGTTTACAAAAGAAATTGAGCTTAAATAATAATATATAAAACTAATATATGAAGACTCTATTAAAAAGATTTATAGTGTTAGGAGCATTATCCATGTTAATGGTGATGAGTTCGGTTACGGCACAAAATTACTATAAGAATGGCAAGGCTTGGGTTAAAAAAGCAGAGGAACTTAAACCTGTTTTGAAAGAAACCATTATTGAACCTGCAAGTATTGTTGAAATTGTAAAAAATGAAGATGCTTTTCAAGGTTGGGAGGCTAAAACTGTAGCTCCAATTGATTCTTTATACGGGCAATCTATTCGAAAACTAAATAGTGTAATCGTTGATTTGGGAGATCATTATACCGGATATTTTTCTTTTGATCTGGCAACTATCTGGGGATCTCCTGATTCACCGGTTCGTTTTCGATTTACTTTTGGTGAAGTACCTGCTGAATTGGTTACTCCTTATGAACCTTTTAATGGTGGAATTAGTCGCGCCTGGCTGCAGGATACAGAGTATAATATTATGCACCTTCCAGGATCTTATTCTATCGATCGTCGTATGGCATGTAGATATGTGAAAATTGATTTGATAGGTAGCTCTCCATACTTCGATTTTAAAATTAATAACCTAAAGTTTAAAGCAGTTACTTCTGTAGCCAACGCACCAAAAGAATTACCGGAGTCTACGCCGGAAATGATCAAAAATATTGATAAAATTGGTTTAAATACATTGAAAGAATGTATGCAAACGGTATATGAAGACGGACCAAAACGCGACCGCCGTTTATGGGTTGGAGATATGTATCTGGAATCATTAGCAAACGTTTATTCATTCGAAAATCATCAGTTAACTAAGAGGTGTTTATATATGTTAGCAGGTTTAAGTGATGATGAAGGATATGTGTTAGGAACTGTTTTTGAAGATCCGGAACCACATGCACAAGCAGGTCAGCGTTTAATGGATTACTCATTACTTTATAATGCAACTTTAAAAGAATATTTAGCAGCTACTAAGGATGCAGAAACGGCAAAAGAGTTATGGCCAGTTGCAAAACGTCAATTAGCTATTATCAATCAATATGTTTCGGATAATGGCTTAGTTGATTATGAAAGAGCTAATGGAGAGTGGTGGTTATTTTTCGATTGGAAAGATGGATTAAATAAAGCCGCAGGAATTCAAGGGTTAATGATTTTTGCACTAAATGAAACTTATGAGTTGGCAAAGCTATTAAATGTACAAGATGAAGTGAAATACGTTCCTTCTTTAATTAAAAAGATGAAACGTGCAGCACTAAAAAATATGTACAACTCTAAAACCGGATTGTTTGAATGTGGAGAGGATCATCAGGTTTCTTATGCTTCTCAAGCATGGATGATTATTGGAGATGTACTTTCTGAAAAAGCAAGCAAAAGAGCATTAACAAATGTATTAAAAAGCGAGACTGCACTTAAACCAGGTGGGCCTTATATGTATCATTATTTTATTCAGGCATTGATTGATGCAGGAATGGAAGACAAAGCAAAAGAAGTATTAACTGATTTTTGGGGCGGTATGGTTGATAAAGGAGCCGATACTTTTTGGGAGGTTTATGATCCTACCAATGATTTTTTATCGCCGTATAACTTTTTCCCTATTAATAGTTATTGTCATGCATGGAGTTGTACACCGGTATACTTTATTAGAAAGTATCCTGAAATATTTCAAAAATAACTAAGATACTAATCGTATGGTTTTGATAAATAAGAATTCATTTACCAAACACTGTATCTATTTATATTTTCTGCTGTTATATGTGATCAGTGGTTGTAATGCACAAAATAAAAGTAACCTATCAGAAATAGACTTTGGAAAGAATGTGTTTGTTTTTACTCCTGACATGAAGATGGAAAGTATACAACACATTGCTGATTCTGTTTATGCATTACAAAGCAATAAACATAGTGAATTTAATGATAATAGGTTTGCTCTTTTATTTACTCCAGGATACTACAACCTGAATATTAAGGTAGGATATTATACAGCAGTTGCTGGTTTGGGAGCATCCCCTAAAGGCGTAATAATTACCGGAGGAGTAGAAGCATTTGCTCCTCCAACTTTTAATGGAAGTGTGTTGATCAATTTTTGGCGTTCAGTTGAAAATTTGACTATCATTCCAACAAAGGACTCAACTAATGTTTGGGCTGTATCACAAGCAGCTCCAATGAGGCGGGTTTATATAAAAGGTAATTTGCAATTACATGATCAAGGACCTGCGAGTGGAGGTTATTTGTCAGATTCTAAAATTGAAGGAAAGGTAGATTTTGGTCCTCAACAACAATGGTTTTCTCGAAATTGTGAATGGGAAAGTTGTTCAGGTGGTCTATGGAATATGGTATCCTTAGGAGTTAAAGGAACTCCAGAAAACAGATGGCCTGAAAAACCTTATCTGTCTATTGATAGTGCTATTATTATTAGGGAAAAACCATTTTTAGCAATAGATAATAGAAACAATCTGGTTGTAAATCTTCCAATTCAAAAAAGAAGAGCTCAAGGTATAAGTTGGGAAGTTCAGCAGGATAGTGATTTTACTAAGGTAGAAATGGCTGATTTTTATATTGCCAATTCCACTTCCGACAACTCAGAAACGATTAATGCTGCTTTGCAGAAGGGTAAAAATGTATTGTTTACGCCAGGAATTTATCGACTTGAAAAGAGCCTAAAAGTTACAAATACAGGTACAATACTTATGGGAATTGGCCATCCATCCTTAATGCCTATAAATGGAAACACAGCTATTGAAATTGCAGATGTTGATGGAGTAATGCTTTCTGGTATTTTGGTTGATGCAGGATTAAAAAAGTCTGAAACGCTCATTCAATTTGGAACTTCAGGGTGTGATAATGATCACAATGAAAAACCATCTTATATTTATGATCTGTTTGTTCGTGTTGGTGGCTATTTACAAGGAACTGTTAATAATGCCTTAACCATTAATAGCAACAATGTTGTAGCTGACCATATTTGGTTATGGAGGGCAGATCATGGAAATGGAGCCGGTTGGGATTTGAATAAAGGAGCAAATGGACTTACAGTCAATGGTGATGATGTGACTATTTATGGTCTCTTCAACGAGCATTTTCAGGAATACCAAACTGTGTGGAACGGAGAAAATGGTAGGGTTTATTTCTATCAGTGTGAAATGCCCTATTATGTGCCGTCTCCGGATGAGTGGAGACATAATGGTACTAATGGTTACGCTGCCTATAAAGTGGATGCGGATGTGAAAAATCATGAAGTATGGGGCATGGGAATCTACAATGTGTTTTTTAAAAGTGCTGCAATTGTTGATCAGGCAGTTGAAACTCCATCTCACATAGAAGATAATTTTCATCATATTACTACAATTTGGCTTGGTGGAAATGAAGACAGTGAAGTAAAAAGTATAATTAATGGTAAAGGTCAATCTGTAAATAAGAATAACAGAAAGGCTATTTGGTAATACAACTTAATTTATATCAAAATTGAAACGGTTAACAGGTATTTTAATAATCATATCAATAGTTTTGTTTTTGCCTAGATGTACACAAAAACAAACACATACAGATTCAGCAAAAATGGACGGTTATATCGACTCATTATTGTTGAAAATGACGTTGAATGAAAAATTAGGTCAATTGAATTTATTGGCTTGGGACGGAAGTTTGACTACTGGAGCGGCAGCTAATACCGGAGTGAGTCAGAAAGTTGCTAACGGATTAGTAGGAGGTCTTTTTAATATTGAATCCCTGCAAGAACGTAGAAAAATTCAGGAGTTGGCTGTAAAACAATCAAGGTTAGGAATTCCTTTAATGTTTGGTCAGGATGTGATACATGGACATCATATTATATTCCCAATACCTCTGGCATTGTCTTGTTCCTGGGATCTTGATTTAATAGGACTTACCGCAAAGGCTGCAGCTTACGAAACCAGTGCAGATGGTATTGACTGGGTGTTTTCGCCTATGGTTGATATATCTCGTGATCCACGTTGGGGTAGAGTTGCAGAGGGTGCCGGGGAGGATACCTATCTGGGATCTCTTATCGCAGAGGCAATGGTAAAAGGATATCAGGGTACAAATATGGCAACAGATGAATCTGTGATGGCTTGTGTTAAGCATTATGCGTTATATGGTGCCGCTGAAGCAGGAAGAGATTATAATACGGTAGATATGAGTAAAATCAGAATGTTTCAGGATTTTCTTCCTCCATATCAGGCTGCAGTTGATGCAGGCGTTGGTTCTGTAATGACATCATTTAATGATATTAATGGTGTTCCTGCTACGTCTAATAAATACCTGATTGATGATGTTCTTCGAAATAAATGGGGATTCAATGGTTTTATTGTAACTGATTATACAGCAATTAGTGAAATGGGAAACCATGGAATTGGAGACTTAAAAACATCATCGGCCTTGGCTATTGATGCTGGTGTTGATATGGATATGGTTAGTGAAGGTTTTATTAATACTTTAAAATCATCTTTAGATGAAGGTGCAGTATCAATGGAAATTATAGACAAGGCTTGCAGAAGAGTACTTGAAGCTAAATATAAATTAGGATTATTTAATGATCCTTTTATCAGACTGAAAAAGGATCGTGTAAACAGTCTTAAAAAAACTGAGTTTACAGAATTATCCTTTGTTGCAGCACAAAAATCATGCGTCCTATTAAAAAATAATAATACACTTCCTTTAAAATCAGACCAGAGAGTGGCCGTTATCGGCCCTCTGGCTGATTCTAAAAAGGATTTATTGGGAACCTGGGTGTTAAGTGGAGAATTGGATAATGTGCAGTCTATTAAAGAAGCAGCACAGGCAAAGGGGAATGTTCTGTATGCAGAAGGTGCCAAACTTACAAATAATATAGAATTAGCAAAGCTGATTAATTATAATGCCGAAAACAAAGTTGATGAAGTAATGTTGAAAGAAGCAGTTTTAACTGCGCAAAAGTCTGATGTAGTAGTGGCTGTCCTCGGAGAGTCTGCTGCTATGTCGGGCGAAGCTTCCAGTATGGCTGATATTTCTTTGCAAGAAACGCAAAAAAAATTATTGAAAGCATTAGTTAAAACAGGCAAACCAGTAGTTTTAGTAATAGTAAGTGGCAGACCTTTGACATTAGAGTGGGAGGCAGAAAATTGTGCTGCTATATTACAATGCTGGTCTGGAGGTAGCCAAACAGCCCCTGCATTAACAAGTATTTTATGGGGAGATTATAATCCATCAGGAAGGTTAACTATGTCCTTTCCTCGTAAGGTTGGGCAAATACCTGTGTATTATAATATGAAAAATACCGGAAGACCACTCATTCCTGGAGTAAAGTATACATCTCAGTTTATTGATGTTTCAAACAAACCTCTTTATCCTTTCGGATATGGATTGAGTTATACTTCATTTGAATATGAAGACGTAACAATTAAAGATAATGTAATGCATTATGGAGATACCCTAACTGCAGCTATAAAAATTAAAAACACAGGAGCTTATGCAGGTGAAGAAACCGCTCAGTTATATATAAGAGATATGGTAGCAAGTGTTACCCGTCCATTGAAGGAGTTAAAAGCCTTTAAAAAGGTATACTTAAAGCCAGGTGAGGAAAAAACAATTGAATTTCAGATTACGGATAAAGATTTAAAATTCTATAACGAAAAACTGGAATATAAAGTTGAACCAGGTGAGTTTCAGATTGCAATAGGTCCAAATTCTGAAAATGTAAAAACTCAGAACTTCCACTACCAATCAAAATAAGAATTAACTATTAGTAATGAGAAATCAGATGACGGACTTTTTAAGTGTTGTTGTCTGATTTTTTTATTTGTATCAGAGAATGGACTATTTTCAGTCTCAGAAAAGGAATCTAATTTGCAAGTAAAAATACGTATTTAGAACAGAGATATGTTTATATACTTTTAATGATAACTATTATTGAATACACAATATCAATAGGATAGAAGTGTAACAATATATTGTACCTATATAAACTATAACTAGCCTATGACAAAAAATTAAACTTTTGGTTAATATATATGCATTATTGAAAAATGTAATATATTTATTATCAGATTAAAAATATCTTGACATGACTCAAATGAATGAAACAATTAGAGTGTTTACTGGTAGTGAGGTAACTGTAGGTATGATTAAAGGAGAATTAGAAAATCAGGGAATATCTTCATTAATTAAAAGTGATTTTAATTCAGGTATAGCTGCTGGTTTTTCAGGTGGAGTTCCATCTGCAATTGATCTCTATATTGAAAGTAAAGATGTTGAAAGAGCGATGCCAATTATAAATGACTTGATCAGGCATTTAGAAATAGAGCGATAATAAATAATACTAAACTTTGAGATTTATATAATATAAATGTGTGCTTTGCCAGGATTAACAAGATATTTTGCTCTACATTAGCCTTGCTTTGAAATTTATGCATTTTACATTATGTAAATATAAATTTTCACTATTAACCGACTAAAGTCTGGATATTAAAAATTATCTTCTGTAACGCCCATAAACAGGGCATTCGTTTTTTAATTAAAAATCAGACCCCATTCCAAATCAACTTCAATTGTCCAGGGGATCCGCTAATTTGCTTTGTAAAGCTTCTATTCTTATTTCGCAATAGTTCTGTCAATTCAAGCATGCTAATCAGGTGTATCCTTACTAAAGACGCAACTACAGAAAATGCTTTCTTTGTTTGGGCCTTCTTCTGTATTACAGTCATTAAAAGCTGAGCGATTAATGTGCACCAAACCTGGGTTCGGATTGCATTCTCGTTCTCACCATAGAAGTAGTGAAGCTGAAAGTTCTGCTTCATCTTTTTGAAAAGCAGTTCTATACCCCAACGCTTCTTGTATAAAAATGCCACTTCTTCTGCTGATATTTCAAAATTATTGGTTAAAAACTCAAAATAACGATTCCGATCATCTTGGTAAGCCACTTTTCTAAGTCTTATAGTCTTCTTTATTTTATATTGCTTCCCTCCATCTTCGTTTTCTGGATAGTATTCCAACTCTATGGTCTGATCTTTTAGGACTTTGGCGACACCTTTCTTTTTATATCCAGTCTTATGTGTTTCTATAATTGTGTAAACTGCATTTTTCTTTAAACGGGTTACAAAATAGACTTGCTGATGAGTCCATAAAGCAAACTGATGATAATAGTTGTAGGCCTTATCAAAAACGATCATGCTATGCGATATTAACTCTAGGCTTTTAAGAAAGTTTTTGTCATGTACCTTAGCTGCTGTAACTTTTACGAACCTCCCTACTGATTGTACGGCATCAATAAGCATATGGACTTTGAGCCCACCCTTCTTCTTGCCATCACCTTTGGGGTTTCTTCCCACTCCTTTAAGAACATCACTAAACAATCGGATGGTTGTTGAATCAATCAACAAAACCTCTTTAAAAGTCAGTCCATAAGTCCGGCTGTCCGACAAAAAAGTTTGGTATTTCTTAACCAGATCAAAATATAACGACTCGAAAAAGCGGTTGTCTCGATTACGCAATCCATCACCAGCAGTACTTTTAGCCGGTGCTTTTTCCAGACCTAAATGATTCAATTTTCCGCCCAATGCACGCATTCCTTCACAGATTTCAGTCATTGAATCGCAACGACTAAATATTCCAAACAGCATGGTAATAATATGCGTTTGGGTCTTGAATGCCTTGTAATAGCGGTCGCTATTGTGTTGCTTAATTAAGGATGGTATGTCTACTACTTTTAACAAATCTATTATCTGTTTGAATATCGGCTGACCGACAAATTTTATTTCACTATTTTTGCTCATGTTGTAAAAAGTTTCGCAAAATCAATTTACAACTTTGAGGGGAAACCGAAAGGGACTACCCTCTTTTATTTTTTACTCGGTCACTAGTGATAAATTTTCATTAATAATCTAACTCCTTTAGTCTACAAACGGACCACCAATATACTAAAGAGCATACAGACTCGGTAACTATTCGGATGCGCTACGGCATTTCTGCGGGTGCTATAGACCGATGCTCACCCGCAGCCTATCCGCAGACCACCCGCAGAAACCCGTTCATTGTCCGCAGCAGGTCCGCAGCAAGTACATAGCAAGTCCGTTTATGACCCGATCATGCATAGTAAAATGCTATTTTTAACACTTTTGTGCACAATCTTTTGCCGTATTTATAAAAACATGCATAATTGGCTATAAAATCATCGTTTTAATGATAAAAACTGATATAGTTCTCCTTTATGCGATAGTACAAATCTCTATTAATCAATAGTTAACGTTGCTTAAAAAGTAACGGTAGAATTACCGTTATTTTTTCAATGCATATTTCATTATACTTTAGCTATAAGAAAAATGGAAGCAAGTCAGAAGGTATAATGATTGAAGGTGATTTACAGCTTGGTAAAACAAATCAACAATTTAACAATACAATGAATTAGAAAAAAAAGAAACTAACAATAAAACCATCGGCCGATACTTTTTACACTAATCTTCCCTTGTATCTGATAAATTGTATCATGGCTCATCAAAAAAAATATATCGTTTATTTGCTTGTAATTGGAGCTAACAGCATGGACCGGATTAACAAGATTACCAGGATTGGTTATTTCGAGATTCAACAAGCTTTACAAACAGCAATGCTAAACTGTCAACGCAACCATATATTCAGAAAATTAAAAGGTTGGTTTAATAAAAAAAGCCTGCTTAGATGTATAAATTCTAGCAGGCTTTTTTTATGATTTTATTAATTATTGTTTTTATTCAACCGAATGAATCAATATTTGGTTGTTGTTTACTTCATATTTTGCATGTGTAGTCATTTCACTTAATACAGACATTACATCAGATATGGTTTCGTTGGGTTTAAATTTTACATTACATTTATATTCCTTGTATTGTGCTTCAACATAACTAATTTGCACATTATACTTGCGTTCAACAGTTGATATTATTTCCGAGAAGGCAACATCCTCAAAAATTAAATATCCTTTTTCCCACATGGTTGCTTTTTCAGCATCAACCTTTTTTACCTCAATTTTATGATTAGAGTTATCAAATAAAAGTTGCTGATTTGGATCCAGGTCATAATGCTCAATTGAGTAGTTGTCTTTTATACGTACTTTTCCCTCAATAAGTGTAGTTGTTGTATTATCAAATTCGGCATAAGCCTGCACATTAAATGCTGTTCCTAATGCTTTAACAGAAATATGATTGGTATTCACAATAAAAGGCTTATCCGGATTTTTTGCTACCCGAAATATGGCTTCTCCGGTTAAAAACACGGACCTGGTATTGGCCACAAATTCTTTAGGATAAATTAAAGATGAACCTGCGTTAATACTTACTACAGTACCATCTGCAAGGGTAATATTTTTAGTTTCTCCTTTAGGTACAGTATATTCAGTAAACGCAATTTCTTTTGGCTGAGTTGAAATATATGTAATAATGGATGTTGTTACTAATAAAAGGAATACAGCAGCATATTTAAGTATTGGATGATGTAAAAATCGAACTGACTTTTTAGGTGTAGCTTCGTTGGCTATCTCTGATTTTAAAATAGCAAGATCTTCCAACGTTTGGTCAGTAATTTGATTTGGAGTTTCCTTCCAAAGTTCAAACATAGCTTTTTCAACCTCCTCGTCCTCTTTATTCTGCGAAAGCCAATATCTGAACTTCATTTCCGTTTCCTCAGAATATTTTTTCTTAGTAAACCGGGATATTATATTTTTAAAAAATGTTTCAGCCATTTGTATACCTTTATAACTATAAGTAAGCTAAAGAGCTTTTTACACACAGTAATATTTTATATCTATATAAAAAAAAGTAGAATAATCATTTTTATAACCTTTCTTAAGTCAGCTAAAGCCGCTGTTAAGTGGTTTTCAACAGTTCTTTTATTAATACCTAATTTTTCTGCAATTTCACTATTTTTAAACCCCTGAACGCGACTCATGGTATAAATTAATTTTCGTTGCGCAGGCATTTGGCTTACTGTTATATCAATTAATGATTGCAGTTCTTTAGCAAAAAAATTCTCTTCCAGGTTTTCTACTTCAAGCGGATTTGTTAATTGTTCTTTGGTATATTTTTTATCAACCATAGAATGGTCAAAGTAATTGCATACTGCATTTTTACCCATTTTAAAAAGATACGAACCGAAATAGTTAACCTGATTAAGGTTACTTCTGTTCTTCCAAATACTTAAAAATATATCATGTGCTATATCTCTTGACACCTCCATATCTTTAATAAATCCGTTTATAAAATATAGTAGTTTAGGTTGGTAATGAAGATAGAGTAATTCAAAAGCTTTTGAATCACCATTGCTAATTGCTTTTAATGTATCAACTTCCCAATTATCTTTCATTTTCTGTAGTAAAAAAACTTATTCTTAATCATTACTTCAAAATACTGGTGTCTAAAACTACTAAGGTGTCAGTCTCTATAAGGGGATAAATACCTCTCGTTGACCTTAAATGCAGCAAGAGTTAATTAAAGTAAATGATAGTATTTTAAATATAAAAAGCAAAGAATGGGATTTTTTTGCTAAAAAAAAAGGGATTAGTAAATATTCTCAATGGTCATCAATAAACAATTTTTAATAAATTTTTTTTGTGAGTGAGTGTGGAAGTTAATTCAACATTAAATCAGTTATTTATGGTTTGTTGTTGTTGAGGTAAATAACCAATATCTAAACTAAAAATTATAAAAATGTAAAAAATATTGATTTTCCACTGTGTGTGTTTTCTGTCATTACTTACTAATAATTGTAACCACATGTTAAAAGATCTAAATAAATAACGTGTAGTACAATTTGGATAGAGTAAGATTTTTGAATCCTGATTTTGATTAAGGCTTTCTTAAGTTATTCCTATTCAATTAAACAAAGAAGCGTTTAAAATTAGTTGAGAGAAGTATATGAGACAGGAGATTTTAATAATATCAACTAGAGTAAATTTTGTGATTATTTTACTTTTTTACTCGTTTATAGGTGCTGCCCAAATAACAGAACAGGATTTTCTTTCTGCAAAAGGACAGGTTCTTTGTAATACGAATGGAGACACTGTTTTACTTAGAGGAACGAATTTAGGAGCATGGCTATCTTTTGAAAATTGGATGGGGCCATCAGGTTATGGTGCAATCGGACGTTCCAACTGGAGTGTAACCGCTCAGTATACACAAGTCGGAAACAATGCTTCAAACATAATTGATGGAGACTTAAATACAACGTGGAACAGTGGGCGTTCTCAATATACCAATAATCAGTGGGTAATTGTAGATATGGGCCAGGCTGAAATTTTTAATCGTGTAGAATTTAAAACAACACAAAATACTTCGGAGTTTCCCAGAGCTTTTGAAATATATCAATCACCTAACGGTGCACAATGGACCTTGTTTGGTAGTTTTACCAGTAACAATGGTGATGTTAAAGCTTACACGGATATAGCATTGTGCAGATACATAAAAATTGTACAAACACAAAAGGTTATTGAAAATTGGTCAATATCAGAATTAAATGTATGCATGAACGATGATATTCATGTTAGAAGGGCATTGATTAACAGATTTGGCGAAGAAGGAGCTGATGAGTTAATAGATTATTATTGCAATATGTGGATCACGGAAAGTGATTTGGATCAGATAAAAGAAATGGGCATGAATGTAGTTCGCGTTCCATTCTTTTGGATGGAAATTATGCGAGAAGATGGAACAATTAAGTCTAATGCATTCCGTCATTTAGACTGGATTGTAGAGCAATGTTCGGCCCGTGGAATATATGTAATGCTTGATCTTCATTGTTCACCAGGAGGAAATGATGGTTATTTTACCAGTGGAATGGCTGTATCCAATGACCTTTGGTCAAGTAGTTATTATCAAGACCTTACGGTTGATATATGGGAAGAAGTAGCAACGCATTATGCGGGAAATCCAACAGTAGCTTGTTATGATGTATTAAATGAGTCGTGGAGTAATTCTGCAGAAATGACCGTAGATCAGTTTTACGATGTTTTGTATGATGCAATACGAGCAAAAGATCCTGATCATACCATTTGTGTTCAAGCTTTTCCAAATTTTGATTATGTAACCTCTCCTGATGATCATGGATGGACCAATGTAATGTATCAGGCTCATTATTATAATACAGATTATTATAACTATTCATCGCAGGATAATTTTGCTGAAGCTGCCATTTCAAATATGCTTTGGTATCAATATAATTGGAATGTTCCGGTAATCGCTGGTGAGTTTTCATTTTGGGAACATACCGATGTTTGGGGAAAGTTTTTGCGAGGATTAAATTCTGCAAATATATCATGGACAAATTGGTCGTATAAATGTAGAGAGAGTAATGATAGCAGAGATAATTTTGCTTTCTATACCGACAATTTTAATGAAGATCCGGATTTAATATATGATGATATTGCTACTATTAAATCAAAGTGGGATAAGTATGCTTCAGAATACTTTATGGAGAATAGCACACTCATTAATATCGTATCAACAGCAATTGCAACAGAGCCTGAAATACCTACAGAAAAACAAATTTATATTCAACAGTATGATGATCAATATCTGGAATTATTGAATAATAGCCAGCTGAGTTTTTCTACATACGATTTACAATTCGCAAATAAATTCTCAGTAAAAAAAATTGAAAATAATCAGGTGGTTATCATTGGCTCTAATAATAAATACTTATCCACTGAAGGTGGTGCCGTACCAATGACATGTTCAAGAGATAGTTATGAAGGCTGGGAGAAATTTACGTGGATTGATTTGGGTAATCATCAGTTTGGTTTGTTTGGACACTCAGGATTTGTTTGTGGAGAAGGTGGTAACGGGGCTAGTTTAATATGTAACAGGCCAGCTTTAGGAGGTTGGGAACGCTTTTTATGGACAGAAGAAGTTTTGAATGCAATTCCTACAATTAATAAATCCAATGGTATTATAGTTTATAATAGAACACTTAAAAACACAGAGAGTACACCAAAAGATATAAGTGTCTATAATTACATGGGTAGTTTAGTATCAAAACTCACGCTTCATGGAAACTCCAGTACAGAATTAAATTTATCTAAAGGGTATTATATCCTTAATGTTAATTACGAAGGATATACTGATCAGGTAAAAGTGATCCTTAAGTAAACTATTGCAAAATCAAGGTTAATCAATAAGAATCTAAACGCGATTTCTTACAAATAATAGAATAGTAAACATTTGATAATATGAAACGAGCCTTATGATCATTATTGGGTGAGTTACATATGGCTATTAAAAATAAATTATAATCATATGAAAAGAAAAGTTAGCATTAATTATTTGTTCTTTAATAATATAGCATGGCGATTGATCATGTTTGTATTATTGGGGGCTGGGATTTTTATTCCGGTATATGGTCAGGAAAGTATTAAAATATCCGGACAGGTTTTAGATGCAGGGAACGATGAAACACTCATTGGTGTTACCATCCAGGTTGTTGGAACAAACAATGGAACAATAACCGATGTTAATGGTAATTTTACCCTTTACAATATTGAAAGTTCAGATGCAAAAATTAAGTTCAGCTACGTAGGTTATAAAGCAGTAGTTGTTGACATTCCTCAAAACAAAATCATCAATGTTAAGCTTGAAGAAGACAAGATGAATATGGAGGAAGTAGTTGTTGTGGGATATGGTAGTCAAAAAAGAGAAAGCGTAGTTGGTGCTATTGCCACCATGAAACCTAAAATACTTACTCAAAATACCACCCGATCAATGACAAATGGTTTGGCTGGTCAGATAACAGGTGTTATTGCTGTACAAAAATCAGGTGAGCCAGGTAGTGATGCAGCTGATTTTTGGATTAGAGGTATCAATACTTTTGGAACAAACGCAACTCCTTTAGTATTGGTTGATGGAATTGAACGCAACCTTGCAGATATAAATAGTGAAGAAGTAGAATCATTTTCTATTCTAAAAGATGCATCGGCTACAGCAGTTTATGGTGTAAGAGGTGCAAACGGTGTGATCTTAATTAAAACCAAAAAAGGTAAAGTAGGTCGCCCGGTAGTTACATTAAAGGCCAACCATGGTTTTTCAAACCCAACACAGCTTCCTGAGTTTGTTGGAGGAGGTAAGTATATGGAGGTAATGAACGATGCAATGACACTTTCTGGTTTAGCACCAACTTATACTCAAGAAGATATTGATATTACACGAAATGGCAGCGATCCTGATTTATACCCAGATGTGGATTGGTTAAATGAATTAACAACAAGTAATGTACCTCAGTCGCAATACTCTGTTGATATTAACGGAGGTACAGAGCGTTTACGTTATAGTTTAATCCTGGGTTATTTTGATGAAGAGGGTATTTATGCCACTGCTCCAAATGTTGGTTACAATTCTGCTATTTCATTAAACAGAGTAAACGTTAGGTCTAACGTTGATGTAAACTTAACACCATCTACTTTAATGACTGTTAGCATTGGTGGATATAAAAATGAAAAAAATTCTCCGGCAACTTCTACTGCTGATATTATGGATGCAATTTTTAAATCAACTCCAATACTTCACCCAACCGTATATTCAAACGGACAGATACCAAGATATGGTGACCGTAGAAATCCATATGCTTTGGTTACACAAACCGGATATGCAAAAACACAAAGCTATACTGTACAATCACTGCTTTCTGTTAATCAGGATATGGGTGCTATCTGGTCAGGTTTAGAAGGACTAAATGTGAAATTTACTTATTCCTTTGATAATTATAACTGGAATAGTCTTACCAGATCAAAAAGTCCTTCATATTATTGGGCATCATCCAGAGATGAAAATGGAAACCTGATTACTTCACTTATTTCTGAAGGAAGCGAGTTTCTTGGATATGGCAGAGCATCAGGTGGAAATAACAACCAATATTTAGAGGCACAAGCAAATTTCCACAGATTAATTAACGATAAACATACCATCGACGCACTGCTTTTATTTAACCGTCGTGAATATGTAAACTCAGAAGCAAAAAATGCTATTATGGCAATACCTTATAGAAACCAGGGATTAGCCGGACGTATTGGTTATGATTTTGATAGTCGCTATTTTGCTGAGTTTAACTTCGGGTATAACGGTTCTGAAAACTTTAAGAAGGGTCATCGTTATGGATTCTTTCCTTCTGCAGCCATTGGTTGGTTAGCTTCTGGTGAAAAATTCATGCAGGGTATTTCAAATACGATATCAAAATTAAAAATCCGTGGTTCATTAGGTTTAGTTGGTAATGATCAGATTTCAGATACCCGTAGGTTTGGATATATTGCCACAGTTAATGGTATGGAAAATGGTTATAATTTTGGATATACTGCCCAGTATTATAAAAGTGGATATCAGGAAGGTGATGCAGCGGTTGATAACCTGACTTGGGAAGAGTCATTAAAGGCAAACTTAGGAATAGAACTAGGGTTATTTAACGATATCAATATGCAAGTTGATCTTTTTAAAGAATGGCGTAGTGATATTTTTATGCAACGTAAAACAATCCCAGAAACAGCAGGTTATACACAATTACCATATGCTAATTTCGGAAAAGTTGAAAACAAAGGCTTTGAAGTTAGTTTAGAGTATAATAAAGCTATCAATAAGGATTGGTTTGTATCTGCTCGTGCTAATTACAGTTATGCACACAATACAATTACTGAATTTGATGAACCTGCAGCTTTAAAAAATACCACGTTAGCACAAACAGGTCATCCTATCAATCAACATTACGGTTTAATTGCAACAGGTCTTTATACAAATGATGATTTTGCATCAATTGATGAAGAAAATAATGAGTACGTTCTTTCTGAGACACTTCCTGAAGTTGGTTATGGGGTTGTACGTCCGGGGGATATTAAATATCAGGATTTAAATAACGATGGTACTATCGATGATAATGATAAAACGGCTATTGGTAAGCCCTGGGTACCTGAAGTTATTTATGGTTTTGGAGCTTCTATAAGATATAAATCAGTTGACTTTGGCTTTTTCTTTCAAGGAGCTGCCAACATGACTAATATGTTAACCGGCTCATACCTGATACCCGGTAGTGGTGGAGGTGGTGTTGGTAATATTTATGCCAACGTAGATAATAGATGGACTCCCGAGTCTACTAATCATGATGTATTTTGGCCAAGACTCTCTGCAACAGAAAATTCTAATAATACTCAGGCCTCTACATGGTGGTTAAAAGACTCTAAGTATTTAAGGTTGAAAAATCTGGAGATTGGGTATACCATTCCTAAAAAATGGAGAGACAAAGCATTCATTTCTAATGCCCGTATTTACTATCGCGGAACAAATCTATTAACATTTGCTGCCTTTGACTTATGGGATCCAGAATTAGGATCAAATAATGGATTTAAATACCCAACATCAAAAACCAATACCATTGGAATTGAACTAACATTTTAAAATTAAGGAGAAATGAATAAGATTATATATTTATTAGGAGTAATTATTTTAACTCTTACGATGTCTTCTTGCGAAGACTACCTGGATAATGAGCCGGATAATATATTGACTATGGATATGGTTTTTGAAAACAAAAACCAGACTGAACAATGGCTTATAGGGGTTTATAGTTATGTACGCGACCCAATGTGGGGATTGTTTTATGGTGATGGTAACGGAGCTTTATCAGATGATGTTCAAATTCCTTTGGCTCAGGCTGAATGGGGAGGTTGGGCAGTAAAAGCACAACAAGGTAACTGGACTTCAAATTCCAATTATGGTACCGACGTTTGGGGTGATACCTATAAAGCAGTTCGTTCAGCAAACTTGTTTATACAGCATGCTAAAGAACTTCCTGTACAAGGATTATCTACTGATAGTTTGCAGGATATGAAACTTCAGGCACGTTTTCTTAAAGCATACTATTACTCTAAAATGCTGAAAATGTATGGCCCTTTCCCTTTGATTAAGGATTTGGTTGAAACAGATGCATCTATACAGGATTTAATGGCGGAAAGAACTCCATTGGATGAAATAGTTGATTATTTGGATACTGAGTTATTGGAAATTGCACAAGAGTTGCCTTTAATAAGAGATGAGGAATCAACAAATTATGGTAAACCTACAAAAGGAGCCTGTTTAGCAATTCGTGCTGATATATTATTATTTGCAGCCAGTCCTTTATTTAATGGTTCAGATTACTATAAGGATGTAGAGAATGTAGATGGAACAAAGTTATTTCCTCAGGCATATGATGCTCAAAAATGGCAAAGAGCCGCAGATGCATATAAACTATTCTTTGATGAAGCAGGAAGTAACTATGAGTTGTATAAAGAATATAATTCTCAAGGTGAAATAGACCCATTGCTTTCTTTAATGCATATGTTTACTGCTTCTTCGGAATCAAATCCAGAAGTAATTTGGGCACGTCCTTCTGCAACAGTATCAGATTGGATGATGGCAACTGCACCTCGTAGTAGCGGAGGATATGGATTCTGTGGTGCAACACAGGAAATTGTTGATGAATTTTATGATAAAAACGGTTTGGCTATTGATGATCCTAATACAGTTTATACTGAAATTGGTAAATCAGTGGTCAATGATATTCGTCCGGAAACGGAGTATAACAGAGGTAACAGTAGTGCTACTCCAGGTTTGGTTGCTGCACGAGGAACCTTTAATATGTACGTGAACAGAGAGCCTCGATTTTATGCAAGTATCATGTTTAATGGAAGATACTATCCTTTTACAAGAACCAGAGTTAATTATAAATATAATGGTGCAGATGGTTTACCAAGTTTAGATATGCCGGTTTGTGGGTATCTGATTTCTAAAATGACACATGATGATGCACAACCAAGAAATGGATATGTACCATATTACCAGGGTATCATGATTCGTTTAGCAGAAATGTATTTAGGTTATGCGGAAGCTTTAAATGAGTCAGATCCAACTAATACCGAGATAGTTAATTACATTAATTTAATCCACGAGCGTGCAGGTATTCCTTCAGTAGAAGAGACTTATCCTGAAATTATTGGAAATCAGGATGCCATGAGAGAATACATTCGCAAAGAAAGACGAATTGAATTTGCCTTTGAACGTGATATCAGATACAATGATCTACGACGTTGGATGATTGCAGATGAGGTATTTAGTCAAACACCTACAGGAATGAATGTGTATGGTAGAACAGATGATGATTTTTACCAAAGAACAGAAGCCTATTCTGGTAAAAAAGTATTCCTGGAAAAAGAATACCTATGGCCTATCAGATTAACATATATCAACAATAATCCTCAATTAGTTCAAAACAAGGATTGGTAGCATGAAGCATAACATTATATTTTTAATAGCAGTTTGTCTGTTGAGCTTTTCGCTCAATGGACAAACGGTTAGTCCCAAACGTGGAGTTGGTTATAATTTAAGTAATAGCCGCGATGCAAGGGCATTAGCAACCGGTATTTCCTGGTTTTATAATTGGGGTGTTCAACCGGCAGGTGTAATTAGTGGATCTTATGAAAGTTATGGATTGGATTATGCTCCTATGACATGGGGGGGTAATTTTGATGAAACAATGCTGCGTAACTTTTTAACCACGCATCCCAATGTAAAGTATTTATTGGGATTTAACGAACCTAATTTTTTATCGCAGTCTAATTTAACGCCTTCACAGGTGGCTGATTTATGGCCCACATTAGAGCAAATAGCTGAAGATTTTGATTTGGAACTTGTTGGGCCAGCATTGAATTATTCAGGAGATGCAGTGTCAGAAAATGGGGTAACTTATTATGATCCTGTTGATTTCTACGATGATTTTTTTGCATTGTACCCTGATGCGAAAGTGGATTATATTGGTATTCATTACTATATGAGTAACGAAAGTCAATTGGATGAACATATTCAAAGGCTCTATAAATACGGAAAGAAAATTTGGCTTACAGAGTTTAATATGGATAATGGAACAGATGAAACAGCTGATCAGCAAAGAGATTATGCTGTTAAAGCAGTTCATTACCTTGAAAATAATCCAAATATTTTTCGTTATGCATGGTTCTTAGGTAGAGCTGATGGTTATCCATCCATTTCATTGTTGGATCAAACCTATGGTCAGCTAACAGCATTAGGATACGTTTATACTAAAATGTCATCTTATGATGCAAGCTTTTATCATCAGGTAAATACTGATATTCCTGCAGAACAGTATCTGAATATGAATGGTATTTCTGTTTGCAATTTGTCAACTGATATTTCGGATGTTTATGTAGGATATATTGATGGTGAGGACTGGATGGATTATAATATTGATGTTCCACTGAGTGGTGAATATGAAATAAAAATTACAGCAGCAGCAACTCAGGCAGCATCGTTTAGGGTAACAGCAGAAGATGGAGCCACTACATTGATTGAAGTACCAAATACAGGAGGATGGGAAACCTGGACTACGGCATCCAATACAATCACATTGCAGGCTGGACAATCAACCCTTCGAATTAAAGCCAGAACTGGTGGGGTTAATATAGATAATATCGTTATTAAATCACTTTTAAATACCGGTTTCTCTTCAATTGATAGCAAGGATGAAAAACCGTACACTTTATCAAGGACAAATGATGAAATTATTTTGAATTCGAACAACAAGATGAAAGTGGATTTCTATTCGTTAGGAGGAAAACTTCTTTATTATCAGGAAGGAAATGCGATAAGGTTCCATCAATCAAAAGGAGCTCAATTTCTAATATTAAAAGTTCAGTGTAATGGACAGGTTTATATAGAAAAGGTGATTTAAACTGAATTCTTGTGAAACTATCTTTTAGATAAAGCTTAGTGCATAAACTGTTATTTACAAGGGTTAATCTTAAGGTAAATAGAGCCTTCTATTGGCTGAATGTGCTTGTTTATAACAATCAAATCAAAACTTATTATCAAATAATATATTGTTAAACTAAATTTTAATTATTATGAAAAAAATAATCTTTACCCTATTGGCAATTGTATTGCTTAGTCTAAATATGAATGCACAAAGCATTGGTATAATGGTTCAAAGTGATGTAGATCTATATGCCGGGGCGGAGGAAACCGGTGGAGATCCATCTAATGGAGCTTCAGGAGAAACGGTTACTTATAGAATTATTGATATTGATGGAAAAATTTATGCCAAGACCACAACTTCAATGGCAACTTTATCTGAAACTTTTGGTTCTCAGATAAGAGAAGTAAAAGAAGATGCTTCAGTGGGACAATATTGGCTGGATCATATGGACAGTTATGTAACAAATCGTTGGACCAACGATGGATTTGCATACGATGATCAGAATTCGGATGGTATGGTTAGTCTGTTTTTGATGCATGTTTTACCAGGAGACTGGCCTTGGGATATGTATTTTACTGTTCCGTTTGATTATGCAATAGGTCAGATTCAACCAGAAGATCCTATGGATACAGAAGCTCCTACTCTTTATGAGGTGTATGTTGATGGAAGTGATTTAGTATTTGATTGTGATGAAAGCAACTGCTTTTTCTATTTTGTTGATAATACTGGTGAAATCAGAGTTACATTTGAGAATCGATATAGTTTGAGCTCATTAGCCGGAGTTACTTCTTTAACGGCTTATGCAGTTGATTTTTCTGGTAATAAGAGTGCAGAAGCAACCTATAGTTTTGGAACAACTGTTGGTTCAATGAAGATAGATAATGCTCAGGTTTATAATGCAGAAGGAGAATATGCCAATGGATCATCACCAGTAACTGGTTATACTTTAACAACAAGAGTTGTTGATGTTAATGGTATTGTATACGCTAAAACAGATTTAAATAATGGTAGTTTTGATAGTAATGCATATGGTTGTCAGCTAAGAAATAATGCTGGAGAAGGCAGTATAACACAACATTGGCTATCTAACGGAAATGAAGGACAATCTACTAGATGGAATAGAAAGACTGATGAATGGGATGGAAATGTAATGAACTTCGCGATTGGTTCTTTGATGTATCCAGATGAGAATGTTACAGAACTTTACAGTTTATGTTTAATTGATGGAATAGAAGGAGCTTGTGCTACTCAAACCCTTGAATATGCAGTAGGAGTTGCCAATAGTGCAGATGGATCAGATGTTACAGCGCCTGTAATTACTAATGTTTCTCATACTATAGTTGGAGAGAGTACCATTATAACTGTTAGTGCAACAGATGCGGACGAGGTGTTTTATTTAGCAGAAAGTGAGGAAGATGGATTAATAGTTTCCCTTTTACCAGAATTTGAAGTTTCTTCTTTTGCTGCAACAGTTGATATTACTGCATATGATTATAGTGGAAATGTTTCCAGTGTTGAAACTTATGATTTTACAAATTATGTTCCTACTGGTTTTAGTTCTAAAAAATATACACTTCCAGTTACTGTTATTGCTACAGATGGAGGAATAAGAGTTATCACTGACGAGGATGGAGATATTGATGTTTACTCTATTACTGGAACTTTGGTTTATAAAGCCCCAATTAAAGCCGGAGAAACTTTTATTCCATTACATAAAGGTTTTTACATTGTAAACTCAACCAAAGTTATTGTAAAATAAATCCCTTTTAGCTCGTTGATTAATATCCACATGCATTCACTATAATTAATGCATGTGGATTTTGTTATTCTATAACTAGTTATTTGAAATAAAAGTGGCTGAAAGATGCTGTAAAACGGAAGTGTTTATGCAATTTATTTCTTGTTTTTAATATGGTGTATTATTTGTTTAAGATTTATTCACATTTTTAAATATTCGCTAGAGTTTTTATTAAATTTAGGCTTTGAATTTGGGGATTGATACTTGATGATTTTAACAATGAACTAATATTGATGATTACTTTCAATCAAATCAATAAGTATGCATTTTAGTTGGAATCCTGTTTAAAGCTTTGGCTAATGTATATTACTAAATATAAACAATATATAGTTTTAATTGTAGGTTTAATATTTCTGCTTATAAAACCAGTTTCCACTTTTAGCCAATTTCAAAAAATTTCTTTAGAACAAAAACAATTATCATTAAAGGAAGTTTTTGGTCAAATTGAATCCCAAACAAAATTATCTATTGATTATGACTCAAATATAATTGATGATAGCAGAATAATTATAAATCCACCTACTAATTTACCAATAAGTGACTTATTAAACTCCCTGTTGTCAAAGCTAAACTGTACCTATTCATTTGTGGGTAACCATGTGGTAATTAATAAAAAATCTGAAGATGAAGTTCTTAGTACGAACCAAAAGAAAGAGTATTTTATTATAGGAAATATTACCGATGAGAATAATATAGCATTGACAGGAGTCCATATCATTATAAAAAATTCATCAATTCAAACAATAACAGATATTGATGGTAATTTTAGCTTTAAAACTGATACACTACCAGTTAATGTACTTATTTCATATTTAGGGTACTCCCAAACAGACTTGTTGATTGATGATGTTAAACCTTTAAATATTAGTTTGTATCCTTCCGGAATATTGTTGGAGGAATTTGTAGTTATTGGTTATGGTATTCAATCTAAAAGGAGTGTAACTGGTGCAGTACAAACATTAAGTACCAATGGATATGAAAATTTGCCGGTGGCACAGATGAATCAAAAAATTCAGGGCAAATTTGCAGGTGTACAAATTAATCAAACAACAGGAGCACCCGGGCAGGGAATGTCAGTGCGAATCAGAGGACAGGCTTCCATTTCAGCCGGAAATTTTCCTTTGTATGTGGTTGATGGATTTCCTATTGCAGGAGATATCAGTAATTTGAATCCGGATGAATTTGAGAGCGTTTCGATTTTGAAAGATGCTTCATCTGCAGCGCTATATGGTTCAAGAGCAGCCAATGGAGTGGTTTTAATTACAACAAAAAAAGCAAAGGCAGGTAGCTCAAGATTTGATTTTAATTTGTATTCCGGTTTACAGCAAATTCCTGTTGAACGTATGCCTGATATGATGAATGCGAGGGAGTTTGCTCAGTTTAAAAAGGAAATTTACGAGGATAATGGACAATCAATACCAGAAATGTTTCAAAATCCGGAACAATATGGAAAAGGTACAAACTGGTATAAGGTAATTACCCGAAATGCTCCAATTCAAAACTATTCTCTTTCATTTAGCAAAAATAAGGATAGGCTTGGTCTTTATTTAGTTGGAGGATATTTTAAGCAAGATGGCTTATTACTTAATTCTAAATTTGAAAGATATTCATTGCGAATAAATACAACCTATCAAATCGTACCCAAAGTTAAGGTAGGCATTAATCTGGCACCAACATTTACATCAAGCAACCAACCACAAAGTGATGGAATTTGGTATGATGGTCCCAATATAATACAATCGGCATTATTAACCTCGCCACTCGCTCCATATAAAAACGAAGATGGAACGATTCCTGTTAATGCCATAGAGTATGGAGGACCAGATTATGGAACAGCTCCAAGTCCCAATTGGTATAATCAAATCCGAATAGTAAAAAACAAGACCAACAATGCTGGTTTAATTGCAAATGGTTATCTTGAGTTAGAGCCCATAAAAGATCTAAAACTTAAAACAAGTATTAATATTGATATGGGAAATTGGATGAATAACTTCTTTTTCCCTTCTACAGCAGGAAGCCTGTTTGATCCCGGCAATGAAAATGATGCTTCGCGTATATATGGAACACATACTAATGCGTTTAGCTATTCCTGGATGTGGGAGAATATTGCAAAATATACAAAGTCATTGGGAGATCATAATATTGAATTGTTAGCAGGCTATACCAGTCAAAAAGCGCATGCTGAGTCTGGAAATTTAACAGGTTCAGATGCCCCGGATAATAAAGTGTATACTTTAAATGCTGCCCGAACGATCACCGGAGGAACTGATATTCAGGAGTGGGCACTATTGTCGGTTTTTGGAAGAGTGAACTATAATTATAAAGTTAAATATCTTGTTTCAGCAGCTTTTCGTAATGATGGATCTTCAAAATTTGGTTCAAAAAATCGCTGGGGTAGTTTTCCTTCTGTTTCATTAGGATGGGTTACATCAGAAGAAAACTTCATGAAATCAATAAAACAGATTTCCTTTTTAAAGTTTAGAGCAAGTTATGGTATTACCGGAAATAATAATATAGGTAACTATCCACAATATGCTTATGCTGTAATTACTAATAATCCTGTAGATGATGTGTATTACAGTGGAAGAAGTATTGCTGGTTTAGATAATGCTTATTTAGGTTGGGAAAATACTAAAGAGATGAATCTTGGATTGGATATTGGTTTTTTAAAAAACAGAATAAACCTAAGTTATGATTATTTCCAACGTACTACAGAAGATTTGCTTTATTCCATTGAAATTCCTATTTCTACCGGTTATTATAATTACGCAACCAATATTGGTAAAATAGCTTTCTGGGGAAATGAGTTTATCTTAAATACGAAAAATCTTGTTGGAAATTTAAAATGGACTACCGATTTTAATATTTCATTTAACAGAAACAAAGCACTGGAATTAGGAACATCTAATGCTGCGATTTATGGAGACAATACAATTACGCGTGTAGGAAAACCTTTAGGGCAGTTATATGGATTAGATTGGGATGGTATTTATATGAATCAATCAGATTTTGATACATCTCCAAAGTATACAGGAGCTCAGGTTGGAACCGTAAAATTTAAAGATGTTAATAAAGATGGTGTTATTACCAATGACGAAAGAGATAAAACAGTATTAGGGAATTCTGCGCCAAAGGGAATTTATGGTATTACCAATAAGTTTTCATATAAAAATTGGGATTTATCTATTGATATGTCTGGAGCTTATGGGCACAAAATATTCAATGTGATGGAGCGTTTTACCTCAAATTTGGATGGATCTTTTAATGTATATAAGGCACTTGCCAGAAGATGGCGATCAGAATTGAATCCGGGAGATGGAATTTATGGAAAAGATATTATTGGAACAACCAGTTATGAACGAGATTGGATCAGCTCCAAATTTCTATACGATGCCAGTTATCTAACCATAAAAAATATTACGCTAGGATATAAACTACCTCTGAAAAATAAATTGAAAGATTTGATGGTTAGAGTGTATGCAAGTTTGCAGCAAGTATATACATTTTCAAAATATCCGGGAATGAACCCAGAAGTTTCTTCGGCAGGAGGGTTATTCTCAGGTAATGATTATACTACATATCCGGTGCCTCGGACATTTTCATTAGGGATTAATATTGGTTTGTAATCTTATTCAATTGGTGATCTATGAAAAAATATATCTACATCTTATTTATTAGTCTGGTATTTCACTCATGCTCAGATGAACCCTTAGATTTAAGTCCACAGACAGTAGTGTTAGCTGAGGATTTTTATATAACTGAACAAGATTTTCAGCAGGCAAATATTGGACTTTATGTTCCATTACGAAGTTTATATGGTTCTGGAATGGCGGATAATGGTGCCTGGATAATGGGTGAAATGCGATCCGATAATACCACATTTAGTTACAATGCTTCAAATAGAGGATATATTGATAAAGAATACTATGATTTATTGGTAGATGATTCCAATGGAACGGCAATTGCCAATAAGTATAATAATGATTATATCATTATAGAACGGGCAAATCAAATTCTCAGTAGAATTGATCATGCAGAGATTAATCAAACTCTAAAGGATTGGTATAAAGGTCAGGCGTTATTTTTAAGAGCTTTTGCCTATTTTGATTTGGTTCAATATTTTGGAGATGTACCATTGGTCACAGTCTCGGCAACAAGTTATGAAGAAGCTTATTTGGCAAGAACTCCCAAATCTGAGGTTTATGACCAAATTATCATTGATGCTCAAAATGCGGCAAGCTTACTTTCGCCTCCCTCAGTAAATACTAGAGGATATGTCGCTAAAGGAGCTGCTTATACACTTTTAGGTAATGTTTATATTGTACTTAAACAATGGGAAAAAGCTGAAGAAGCATTGTTAAATGTAAAAGGATATAACTTGCTGTTTAATTATGCGGCAATCTTCGATCCTGATAATAAAAATAATGCAGAATCTATTTTTGAAGTACAATACAATGATGATCCTTCAGCTGAAGTGGCCAGTAGTTTTGCCTATAATTTTTTACCTATACTGTATAATCTTGGGGTTATTTCCGGTTTTCCATTGGGTGCTTCAAATAATTATGGGGGGTGGAATACTCCTACTCCGGATTTGATTCAATCCTATGAAAATGGTGATAAGCGTTTACAAGCTTCCATTGGTTTTTATACAGGTGGAGGATATGTAAACAGACCCTATATTAAAAAATATTGTCATGGTTCATATGTAGCTCCTAATACCAATGATGACTTTCCTGTATATAGGTATGCAGAAGTACTTTTATTTTTAGCAGAAGCTATTAATGAACAAGGAGGAAGATCTACAGAAGCCTTATATTATTTAAATCAGGTTCATGCCCATGACAGAACCGGACTTGAAGCGCTTCAGATTACGGATCAGGATCAGTTAAGAGATGCCATATTTAAAGAAAGACAAATAGAATTAGCTTTTGAAAATAAGCGTTGGTTAGATTTAGTAAGAAGTGGAAAAGCCATTGAAGTATTAAATAATCAAGGAGTTAAAATTAAAGCAAACCCGGAGGCTTATTATTATCCAGGAGCAGTAGAGCCTGTTAGTGCATCTTATCATCTCACAGAGAATAGATTAATTTTCCCGATACCTCAAAGAGAAATCAGACTAAATCCTAATATGGTACAAAACCCTGGTTATTAAAATCGTTAAGATATAGATATTCTGGAAACCCTGTTGCAAACTTGCACGGCCATAACAAATTTTCTGGAAACCTTCTCGCTCAAATGCGGCGACCTTTCCACGCTCTGGAAAGCTTGTCGCCTAGCCGCGAGACATTTTCCACACTCTGGAAAGTTTGCCGCGTAGCCGCGAGACGTTTTCCAGACTCTGGAAAGCTTGTCGCGAAACTGCAGGGCATTTTCCAGAGTTTAGGAAATGTTCCCGCAAAGTTGCGGGAAGGTGTATAAATCATTAATATATAGTATTTTTGAGGGATTTTAACAAAGAAGTAGAAAAAAGTAAATCAGAAATGGGTAGAATGAATTTTTTAAAATCAAAAAAAATTAGCCTATCATGAGTTTATAATATAAATATGTAGAAAAGGGATTAATAATTATCGGTTAATAAGTTCAAAGCATTATACTTATCATCTAAAACAAGATGATAACAATAGCATAACTATTACATCGTATTGGATCATCTTAAATATTTATAGAAAGTGTAATTTAAATATGATTTCTTTTATTTATGTGTTTGATTGTGAGTGTTTTTTGGAATTAAATTAGCGTCTCATAAAAAAAATATATATTTTTTATGAGTAATATTAAGTGTTTGGTTGTATTGTATGATAAAGGGTTGGTTTATATTAAAATAGGTGAATCTTTTTGAGTGAATATTGTATAGGAAATACAAATGTAAAGAGCATGTAAATTTTAATCTTTAAATTTTAGGTAGCATAAAGATTATAATTTCTTGAAAAATGGAAGTAAATTTTAAACAGATGAGGTGCATTATCTTAAAGGTAATAGTTTGTATAGTAATTAATAGTATTATAGTTGGATGTCATTTTTTTAATGAAAGAAGTATAATTTATAATCCAGTTCTACCAGGAGATTATCCCAATCCTGTAAATGATGTTTTAACGATTTCAAGCTCCAACGGAATTTCATGTATTAACATCTTTAATATTTATGGACAAAAGATATATATTAAACGAATGGATATAGTGAATAATGAGATAGAAATCGATGCATCATCATTGAATAGCGGAGTATATGTAGTTAATATTACAACACCATATGGTAAAACTATATCTAAAAAGTTTATAAAAAAATAACGATTTTAGTACTCTATTATATACCATGTGGTATAAAGTTATATCAGATAAAGCGAATATTAAGAATTATAGAATCAACTAGATTAAAGGGGGGGAGTACGCGTTTTTTTTATAAACATGTTACTTTTGAGATTTAAAAGTAAAATTAAATATATGAAACACAGTTTTATTATTGTCCTGATAGTTGTATTGTTTACAAATTGTACCAAACAAGTAGAGCAATTAACCGTTGCATCATTTAATGTTCGTTACCAAAACTCAGGCGATTCTATTGATGGTAATGGCTGGAATCAAAGGTGTCCGGTGGTTTGTAATTTAATTCGCTTTAATAATTTTGAGGTGTTTGGAGCGCAAGAAGTATTGCATGATCAATTACAGGATATGCTGGCAGAACTACCCGGATATAATTATATAGGAGTGGGGCGCGACGATGGTAAAACTGCAGGAGAATATGCCCCGATATTTTACCAAAAAGAAAAATTTAAAGTTTCACAATCAGGTCATTTCTGGCTATCTGCTGTTACAGATAAACCTAATAAAGGCTGGGATGCTGCCTTGCCAAGAATTTGTACATGGGCCTATTTTACCGATAAAGAAACTGGTTTTGAATTTTTTTGCTTCAACCTGCATATGGATCATGTAGGAGTGGAGGCGCGCAAGAATAGTGCAAAGCTGGTTTTAAACAAGATTACAGAAATGTGTGAAGACAAGCCTGTTGTTTTAACCGGGGATTTTAATGTGGATCAAAATAGTCCGAATTATGCCATACTTGAAGGTTCATCATTGTTAAAAGATTCATATAAAGCGGCTGATGTATGTTACGCATTAAATGGAACCTTTAGCGGTTTTAAAACCAATTTAAAAACAGATAGCCGAATTGATCATGTGTTTGTTAGTTCTGAATTTAAGGTTGAACGCTATGGTATTTTAACAGATACTTACAGAAGTAAAATAGCAAATAGTAAACCTAAACAAGATGGTAATTTTCCTAAAGAAGTATCGTTGACTCAATATGAAGCCCGACTACCTTCAGATCATTTCCCTGTTAAAGTTGTTTTAAGTTATCCGATTAAATAATCGATTAGTAATATCAGTCGTCAGTCTCCAGTCAGCAGTCTTCAGCCAGCAGCCTTCAGTCTACAGTCTTCAGGCAGCAATTGGCTGGCATCAGTTTATAGTCTAAAGTCTATTATCTAAACACATGAAACGCATTATATACACTCTATTTATAATAGCCCTTATTTGTACAAGTTGTAATCAAAAGGAAGTGGTTAAATTAAATCAAATTCAGGTCATCGGGAGTCATAATAGTTACAAAAGAACAATTCAACCCGAAGTAATGAAATTGATTGCAGAAAAAGATTCGGCTTTTGCAAAGACGCTGGATTATAGCCATGTTTCTTTAACACAACAGTTGGAACTGGGACTTAGAAACGTGGAGGTGGATGTAATTTACGATCCTGAAGGAGGAAGATTTCAACAACCTTGGGCTAATAAACAGTTAAATGCAAATCAAATAGATCCATTGTCTTACGATACACTAAATGAAATGAGTGCTCCGGGATTTAAAGTGATGCATATTCCTGATCTGGATTTCAGAACCTGGAATTATACTTTTAAAAGCGCGTTGTTAGAACTTAAGTTATGGTCCGATTTACATCCAGATCACACTCCTGTTGTAATTACAGTAAATGCAAAAGCGAGTAATTTTCCGGCAGAAGGACTTACTCCTTTATTGGCTTTTAACGATACTGCTTTTAACTTATTGGATAAAGAATTGTTTGACTATTTAACTGCAGATAAATTGATAACACCAGATGATGTCAGGGGAGACTATTCAACCCTAAATGATGCCGTGTTAAATCAAGGTTGGCCTAAATTAGATCGTGTCAGGGGTAAGTTTTTATTTGTACTGGATGAGGGTGGAGCAAAGCGAAATACCTATTTAAAAGATCATGAATCGTTAGCAGGCAGGGCAATGTTTGTAAAGTCGGAACCCAATCAGCCATATAGTTCCTTTTTTATAATTAACGATCCAATAGCTTATAAAGATTCTATTCAGGTACTTGTAAAACATGGTTATATGGTGCGAACAAGAGCCGATGCTGATACCAAAGAAGCCCGCAATAATGTTTACACCAGATTTAAAGCGGCCAAAGAAAGTGGGGCACAGGTAATCACCACAGATTATTATCTGCCGGATGAAAAGTTAGGTAATGATTACCATATTAGCTTCCCGGATTCATCAAAAGAACGAAAAAATCCATTGTTTTAGATTTTCTGGAAACCCTGTCGCAAACTTGCACGGCCATAACAAATTTTCTGGAAACCTTCTCGCTCAAATGCGGCGACCTTTCCACGCTCTGGAAAGCTTGCCGCGTAGCCGCGACACATTTTCCACACTCTGGAAAGTTTGCCGCGTAGCCGCGAGACGTTTTCCAGACTCTGGAAAGCTTGTCGCGAAACTGCAGGGCGTTTTCCAGAGTTTAGGAAATGTTCTCGCAAAGTTGTGGGGAGGTGTATAAATCAGTGATATATGTTATTTTTTAGGAGTTTTATGTCTTCCGCTATTCCGTGATTGGGCTGTAATATAGGCTATTCTAAATGTTTATCTCTGCAATTTTATATTGAAACCTTATGTCTATAATTAACTTGTTTACCATTTCCAAACAGCCATTTATTGATCCTAACTCCTGCTTCGTCTATTTTAAATAATATTTTACCCGATTATCGTAACTTTTTCAAATAACGCAGTAAATTTGTTAGTTATTTCCAATAACGCAAACTTTTAACAAGGTAATGATAGATACAATGCCATTATAGTTATATAAATAGCATTAATAACGGTTATTGAATTAGGGGGTGTTTAGGGATAAGTTGGCGGTAATTATAAATAAAAATACAATGTTCTAAATGAAAAGGATAAAGACGCTATTATTACTAGTCCTGTTAACTGATGGAATTCAATTTGCAAATTCGCAATCAATTGCAGTACCTATTGTCGATTCGGACTATGTTCATGCAACTTTTGAGAAATTAGACTTTTTCAAAACTGAGATGAAAAACGTTAAAGTTGTTGCATTGGGAGAGCCTTCCCATATGAGTGGTAATACTATTGTAGCTAAAACGAAAATGGTTAAGTATCTTCATGAACAATGTGGTTTCGATACACTTGCTTTTGAATCGCCGATGTATGAAATGTCTGTTTTGAATGATATGCTGCGACAAGGGACTTTGACGGCCAAAGAATTCTTTAATAACATATCAGGGGTTTGGAACATAAATGAAATGGATGAATTATTTAATTATATTATTGAGACTCAGAAAACAAATAGACCTTTAACTTGCGTGGGCTTTGATTCAAATTGTTTTCGGGACAAGGGAATTGGTGACATTGAAGGTGATTTTACAGCATTTGCTAAAAAGTTAATTTCAAATTCAAACTTAATATTGGATTCAACATTTTATAATACAGTTCATCATGTGGTAGTAAATGCGTATTCTTTTAAAAAGGTGGATGTTGTTGATACTTTGATCTTGTATGATAAATTTAAAGGCATCAGGAATCTAATAAAGAATACGAAGCTAAATAAAGACTATTATGCCTTCTGGGGGCAGATAATAAACAATCTTCAGGCAATTTACCGAACTAATTACCAGAGTAGCAGCAGGGATTTTCAGATGGCTCAAAATGTACTGTTTTATCAACAAAAACATAATTCAAAATTAATTCTCTGGGCAGCGACATATCATATTTCAAATGATTTGACCAGTATAAAATACTATAATAATCCCAAGATTAATGAAAAAGTAATGGGGACTTATCTGAAAAACACATTAGGGAGTCAATATTATGCGATTGCATTTGTGCCTTTTCAAGGAAAAGCTGGAGCTGATGGAGCATTGGGATTAATGAAACGAAAAATTACCACAAAAAAGAACAGTATTGAAAAATATATTGCAAGAATAACAGACAGAGACTATGCTTTTGTATCACTTAGAAATGAAGAAGTGCAGAAGTTAATTGAAGAAAAAGGATTAACTCAGGCGAACATGTTTGGAGCCTCGACAAGAAAAATGAAAATCTATGAAGTTGTTGATGGACTTTTCTATTTAAAAAATGAAAAATTGATTCATTATCATTAAAGTGAATGGAATAAAAACAACTATCGTTAACATATGGTATATTTTAGGCGGCAGAGATGCGCAACTTGAAAGGTTCACAATTCTTACAAAGGTTTGTAACGGTAGAAAGGAATGCAATATCTAAGGTCGCCCGGAACATACCTTAAACATTATGGGTAAGCAAAGAATCGTGCAAAATTGAAAATTTTATTCATATTTGAGAATTAGCAATGATTATTAAAAACAAGAATATAAAAATAAACAATATGAAATGTTTATATAGCTTATTGATTATAAGTGCAATTCTATCAAGTTGCGGTGATTCCGATAGTAAATATATTACGAGCATAACCAATAACACAGATTTTGAAATTGTGGTGCAATTATTTGAAGACACTACAATTATTTGTCATTCATTCCAAGAAACAATAATTCAAGATAGTTGGGGAGGTTCGGTTAAAGAAATGAGTTGTGCGACACCATCTATATTTTCAAATAAAGACACTGAGATTATTATTGATGATGGGAATAAAGTGTTAACGAAAAATATAAGAGATGATAATAACTGGAATTGCATCGGTGACGAAGATTGGAGTCTAATAATGGTGGGTAGTTATTATAGCGAGATCAAAACGACTTTTACTGTTAATCCAGAGGATATTAAAGATGCAGAATAATTACTAAGGCTTTAAAATGAAAAGATAAAAATAAATACAAGGTTTAGGTTTTGTTTAGTTAGAACCTGAATATTGGTTAATATTTATGGATGCTTCATTGCTACAATATTAGCTCATAAAATTTATGAAAATGAAAATAATAGATGAAATGATAATATTGATAATTTCAATTACACCAATGAAGTCATATTCATCCTTAATAATCTTTGTATCTGTTTTTCTTTGTTTAAATTCTTGTCAAATTAATCACAAAGAGAAGTTTCCATTTAGCGAGCAAGAGATGAGTGAGGAAATGAATTATGGGACTTTGCTTGAGTATGCAATTTATGATACTACAAAAATTGAACTTGTAAAATCAATGATTGGAGATCGTTTAAAGAGTGGAGAAGACTTCCTTTTTAGAAAAATATTTGTTGAAGTGAATGATATAATATATCATTATTTTGCTGGACCATTTATTGAAGATTATAGTGTTGAAAGTCATTACTTAGGAGTTGTTTACTTGGAAATCAATAGAAGAGATAGTTGCTATCTTTTTGACCCAAAATTAGTTTATGGTTTAAATGAATTCGATTTAATAGTCGAGAAAGTTGCAGAACGTTATAATAAAACACCTGTTGAAATATTAATGGACAAAAAGATGGATAATGTATATATACCTAAAATATATTTTATTGTAAAAACGAAATCAATGGATTGTCAAGATGGATTTGTTGAAAAAATAATAAAGGTTGACAGGTTTATTAAAGATTTACTTAGGGAATATGTTAAACGTAATTTTCCAGAAAAAGAAATAAGGATCAGTCCCTTTATTGAGGTCAGAAAAAATAATAGTTAACAATGGCTATAAAAGCGTAAGTAATCCGACTCGATTTAAGGGGGGACTTAGCTTTGACTTTTAAAATGAAAAGATAAAAATAAATACAAGATTCCAACTTTACTAATATGGAAATGAATCAAAGAATCCAATTCTGTAAGAATTGTACGAAATGTAAATTTGATAATAAGATTGGAATAATTTGCGGTCTAACTCTCAAAAAACCAGATTTTCAGTATAAATGTGACAAATTTGAAGAAGATACAGAGAATATCCAAAAACATAAAGAAAGACTAGAATATAACCCAAAGAAATGGAAAAGGACTGACAATAAATTTACTGAATCTTCAAAATCTCAAATGAAGTTTAATTTATTTGAATTGGAACCTCACACTCGAGATATTGAATTTAGGAAATCAAGATATGATAAAATAAGTATTACTTGTATTTCAGGATATATTTTTACAATGTTTTATGTTCTATCTGGAGATGAAAAATTTGTAGAAAACATAAAAGATCCATTTAATTATTTGTTTTGGTTAGTTATATTAATTTATCCAGTTATTCGATACTTTATACCGTTTAAAAAATATAGAATAGATTCTAAAGGTATTCAGGTAAATAAAGAATTATTAATTAAGTGGAAAGATATTAAATCAATTCATAATTATATTCAGATTGATAATGAGGATAATAGTATTACAACCTTCTATTTGTATATTGTTTTGAATACTTATAAGAATATTAGAATATCGGTTGATAATTATGTTCTTACCGATTCTATTAATTTAAGGAATCATTTAAAAAGAGCAGGAATTAGAGTTGACTCAAAAGAATTAATAGAATCTGTCATCTTATCATTCCTTAAGAAATATAAATAACATATTGGAAAATGGCATGGCTTAGTATTTATCAAGATAAAATATTCATAAATGAAATATGTAATTAGGTTTACGGAGGAGGGGATAATAGAGTTCAAATCACTTCAACAAAAACGGGTTTTTATAATATGTTTATTGATGATTCTTCCATTTTTAATTGCACCTTATTTTGTGAAAGAATGGCAAGTAGAAGAATACTATATTGCTTTGATAATGATTGTTCTAATTATGATTATTACCTCATTTTTTATGCGCAATATTTTTACTAATACAACAATAGAAATATTTGACATTGAAATAAAAAGGTTTGGTAAAGGCCTTAGTGAAGTAATGATAAAGTATTCAGATATAAAAAAAATAACAGAACGAAAGGATGGTGTAGTGATATACAAAAAAGGAGCTTATAAAAAAGTATTCTTATTGAATGATAGAACTGCACTAACCAATAGAAAGGATGTAATGTTTATTCCTAAAGGTATCGAGAATTATGAGCGTATCTTGAAATTTTTAAAATCTAAAAAATAGAATTATTATCAACAGATAACAGCTCGATTTAACAATGTAACGATATAATTAAACCAACCTTCTCACTTCAAATCAGGTAATCAATTAATAATAAATTCAAACTCCGAACCTTTACCAAACTTTGATTTTACGTTAATATTTCCACCCAATAATTCAGCAAGTTGTTTAGAGATGGCTAAGCCTAAACCAACGCCACGTTCCTGAGATTTATTATTGTAAGTAATTTTTTCAAAGCGGTCAAAAATACGGTTTAAATCATCCTTTTTAATCCCAATACCAGAGTCCTTCACTTTAAATATTACAGAGCCATTGTATCTTATAATATCAAAATTTACAAAACCTTCATTGGTATATTTAAAAGCATTGATCAGTAGGTTTGAAATAATTTGTTTACATCTGAAATAATCAGAATAAATTTCAAAGTCTTCAATGTGTTTCGGATAAATAAATTCTATGGTTTCTTGTTTTTCTTGATCAACATTTAATAATGTAGCTGAAATAACGTCGTTGAATAAAGTAGAAAAACTAAATCGTTCCTTAATAATTTCAATAGATCCTGCTTGTATTCGCGAAATATCAAGTATATCATTAATCAGATGTAATAATGCTTGTCCATTACTTTTTATCACATTGGTAAAATCCTTTCTTTCTTCTTCAGTTAAACTTTTGTCATTTAATAAATCCGAAAAGCCAATAATGGCATTCATCGGCGTTCTTATTTCGTGACTCATGTTTTGTAAAAAGGCCGATTTTAAACTGTTGGCTTTTTCAGCCTTCTCCTTAGCTTCCTTTAATTCAGATGTTCTCTCTTCAATCAGTTGTTCCAAACCATATTTATGATCTTCAAGCTCTGTGTTTTTAACAACAAGCATTTCCTTTTGAACTTCAATCTCTTCCTTTTTCTCTTCAAGTTCTGCATTGGCATCATATAGCTTCTTGGTTCTGTCTACAACTGCTTTTTCAAGAATAATCCTTTGTCGTTTTATATTATTCATTCTCCTGAAATAAAAAAGCAACAAAAGGGTAATTAAAATAATGCCAATCATTAAGTTAAATCCAAAGGTTTGATAGAAAGCAGGCGTAATGGTTACTTCAATTTTCCTGGCTTTTCCATTCCATAAACCATAACCATTGGCAGCTCTTACGGTAAACGTATATTTACCCGGCGATAAATTGGTATAAGTAACTTCATGTCTAGGTGCATCAATTATAATTTCTTCATCATCGAAGCCTATTAACTGGTATGCTAGTTTATTTTTATGAGGCCTTACAAAATTTATACTGGCAATATTGAATGAGAATACTTTATCGCTGCTATGTAAAGTAATATGATTAGCATATTCTATAGGTTTTTCAAGTATTGCTCTATTGCGGTGTTTTACATCGGGTGTAATTATTTTATTTAAAACTTTTAATGAAATAACCTGAGGTATGGCTTTTGAGTTATCAGGATGTAATTCTGCTGGTTTAAATACATTAAATCCCTTAATTCCTCCAACCAATAATTCCTTGTTTCTAGCGTCGTAAAAATGTGCACCTTCAACAAATTCATCCGATTGTAAACCATCAATTTTGTAATAAGATGTAATGTGTTGTGATGCCGTATTTAAACATGCAATTCCTCTTGTTGTAGTGAGCCAAAGCTGTTTGTTACCATCAAAAACTAACCCTAAGACGTTATTAGTAGGTAATCCATCTTTGGGAGAAATGATTTTTATGGAATTATTAATGTTGTTGATTTTGTAAAGACTATTTGATGTTGCGGCCCAAAATATACTGTCATTTTGTTGCAGGGTCATAAAAATATTTTGTTTCGACCATTTATCAACCATACAATGGCGTTTAATAATTGTTTCTGTTTTAGGATTAAAAACCGCAATTCCACCAAATTCAGCTGATATCCATAGGTTACCATTGTTGTCCTGGTTAATGTGCTGAATATTATCCATACCCATTAGCTCTTTGCTATAATAAGTAATTTGTTTGTTTGTTTTATTAAACTTTACCACATTATCCCAATTGGCCATCCATAAATTGTTTTCATCATCTTCAATAATGGAGTATATTCTGGAATCTACTTGCAATTTATTATCATCATACACCTTATAGGTAATAAACCTATCCTGTTGCGGTAGGTATTGGGCTAATGATCCTTGGGTTCCAACCCACATGGTACTGTCCTTATCAAAAAATACGCAACGTACTTTATTAGAATAAAGGTCTCCGTTATTTATATTGCCTTTATCAAATACTTTGAAGGAACTACTTTGTGGATTAAATTTTATTAAACCTTTGTTTTGGGTGCCAACCCAAATTATGCCATTAGCATCTTTGTTTAATGCACGAACAAATAAATTACTAATGCTTATGTTTTCATTTTTAAAATGCAGATAGTTTTTAAAATGCCTTTTAATGGGGCTATAGAATAAGGCTCCATCATTAAATTTAGCTATCCAAATGTTGGAATTATGATCTTTAGTTATGCATCCAATATCTGTAGCTTCATTAAACGGACCATCTGTTAATTTCACTATACGCCGATCTATTTTGTTAAATAAGAAGGTTCCGTTTTGTCTGGCCGATACAATCATGGTTTCCTGATCAAATTGGGCGTAGCAAATATCATCAGCCTTCACTGAGAAATGGTAAATCTTACCAATAGAATCAACCAGGTTTTCTATATCAATATGTTCTTCAATTATTTTATCCGGAAGTTTAGAAGTAACAAAACCCTTCTCTTCTGTGTAATAAAATCCTTTTCTAAAATCATTGGTTCCCCATAGCACAGAGTCTTCATCAATAAAAAACTTTTCTACGTTATTAAACGGAAGTCCGTTTGGCGTATCATCTTTATGTACAAAATGTGTGAATTTTTCATTTTCCAGATCAAACTTAATCACTCCTAAACCTCTTGTAGCTAACCATAGCGTATTGTTTTTTACAGGTTGTATTTCTGTAATTAAAGATACCGGAATGGAACTGGAATCATTGGGGATATGAGGATATACTTTAAAGTTACTACCATCGTAACGGGCCAGGCCATCAACAGTACCCATCCATAAAAAGCCATTGTTATCCTGAGCAATAGAATATATTTTTGAACTTGGTAAACCTTCTTTTGTAGAAATAACCTCAAAAATATTGGAATGATTTTGTGCATGTGCACCAATAGTAAAAATAAATAGTATAAACAGAATCTTAAAGTAACCCAAAACTATAGATATATATTATTGATAAATAACATTCGTAAGTCGTATATGTTTTATTATTAAGAATATATTATATCGACTTAAAAATTAACACACCCGTATTTTATGTAATGTATTACGGAATTAATGGATAATAGTTAGGGTAAAAAGGACTTAATTTTTAACATAATGGACAGGTGGCTTGTGGAGGTTACCTGTTTAGGTTTTTCTATATACGACTTGATAAGATTGGAAGTAATAATATTGAACCTATAGATAAAAATATCACCCCAAAGTAAGCTGCAGAAATAGTTATAGATCAATATAACTTTAAGAGGGAATAATATGAAACCAATGACGCCTTGATTTAATAAAGGGTGAAGTCATTCAATTTCAAAAAGTAGGGTGAAATTCCAAATTGTAGTTTAAAAACGTTTGGTTAGTTAGGTTTAACTTATAAATAAGGATTTAAGAATTTTTATTCGTCGGGATACAAATGTAATATGGTCTTTATCCTGTTATCTAACCCCTCTGTTAATAAGGAAGTCACTGTATTTTTTATCTGTAGTTTTAATATGATTGGAAACCCAGTTTTTAATAAAATTGGTAATTTCTAAGGTCAGAATGAGCTTTCCATTTTTATACCGGTCCTCAAAATCAAGAACCCTTTGTACAAAACGATCATGTTCTGCTTTATGTTCTATATATTCTGGATAACCGTATTGTTTCATATACTGCTCTTCTGTTGAAAAATGGAAAACAGTGTATTCCTTTAAGGCTTTTATTAATTTAAAAATGCTCTCTTTCGAAGATTGAATACTAATGTTTCTGTAAAACTCATTGATCAAGTGAATTAGCTTTTTATGCTGGTCGTCAATTGAAGGAATATTTACGCTTAAAACTTCATCTGTCCAAGTTATTGTTGCCATATTTTACCATTCTAAATGTAGTAGGTAACAAAAATATATAATTTAAAGATATGTACAATGTGTTTAACAGAATCTTAACATAATGGTCATATAATAATAATGTTTTAACAGCTTGATATAAGTACGAAACAATTTAATGTTTATATATAAACAAGAGGATGTATTTATTGTATATATCCATCATTTTAAATTGCCTTATCTTCAAAACCATACATTCTTTATATTTTTAAAGCATATCATAAGTCTGATGTAGTATTTAATTGTATTATAATAAGGTAGGGGTATGGATTTAAAATTTGTTTTAAGATTACTTATTGTGCTTTTTCTTACAAATTCTTTTAGAGGATTTGCTCAGGATCAGGTTCAAATTAAAGTTCGTCAACCAGAAGATAAAATAGAAGTTTCAGCCAATATATATGGTCAGTTTATTGAGTATTTAGATAATAGTATTACCGGAGGTATTTTTGATGAGGGTTCAGCACTATCGGATGCTGATGGATTTAGAAAGGATGTGTTGATTAAAATGGATGCATTAAAGACTCCGGTTTTAAGATATCCTGGAGGAACAGTTACCAAAACCTATCATTGGGAAGATGGAATTGGTCCACGCTCAGAAAGACCTGCACGGAGAAATTTGATTTGGGGAGGTGTAGAAGACAATCATTTTGGGACAGATGAATACATAAAATATTGCAGGTTGATAGGATCTGAGCCAAGTATAGTTGTAAACATGGGAACAGGAACAGCAGAAGAGGCAGCAAATTGGGTAGAGTATTGTAATGGAACTGGAAATACTTATTATGCCAACCTTCGAAGAAAGAATGGTTCAGAAAAACCTTACAATGTTAAATTTTGGAGTTTAGGGAATGAGGAGGCAGCATGGGAAGATGCCGGTCGTTTATCGAATCCTGAAAAATATGCTGAAGAAGCCTGGTATTTTGCAAAAATGATGAAGCTTACGGATCCCTCCATTCAACTATTTATTGTTGCTGATCCATTTAAAGAGGAGTGGAATGATGTGGTTTTAGGTTCTCTTGCACCAATTGCAGATTATATTTCGGTACACTGGTATGTAGGAACTCAGGATGGCAAACCTTTATCTATTTATAATCAGATTGCCAGTTTTGATACTACATTAACAGAACTAAGTAACTATCTGACGAAATATCCTGAAACTGTTGATAATTTTTCTAGATGGTACCGTTTTCCATCTCGTCAGGAGGCCATTAAAATTTCGGTTGATGAATGGGGAATTTGGGAGAGTACAGGTGGAGGAAAGTATAATTTGGATTGCAGATATACTTGGCGACATGCATTAGCAACGGCTTCTTTTTTAAATGTATTTCACCGTCAGGCAGAATCGGTTACTATGGCTAATTGGGCCCAATCGGTTAATGTGTTGGGAGCTATACTAGCCAGCGATAAAGGAGCCATTGAACAAACGGTGTATTATCCATTAATGTATTTCAGAAAATATTTAGGCAACTCGCTCATGTCTGTAGAAACTTCAGGTATGCCAGTTATAGAAGGAGGTGAAAATCTGCAAGCGTTGGATATTTCATCCACCTACAATGATCAAACCAAAGAAGTTTGTGTATTTGTTGTAAACCGAAGTGATAAAAAGGTTTCTGCGAACTTTACTATAGAGGGAAAGAAAGTAATAGAAGGCAAGCTTGTTCAAATAACTTCAGTAGCAGAGGATGCTAAAAATGTAATTGGTAAGAATAGCGTTGTTGAGGTTGCAGAGGAAAATGTAACAATAAAAAAAGGTTTGAAAATAGAACCGTTGTCCATTAATGTTTTAGTGTTTAAGAAATAGATATTTTAAAATACATGTTTACAGGCTGTAGTTTAAACTAGTGTTGTAAAAAGTAGTGCATTTAGAAATAATAATGTTGGTGTGGATGATATAAGTATATGCTCAAAAGGGCCGTTAGGCCTGAATTCTTAGTAGCAAATAGCTTTTATATTATAATTAAGGGGCGTAGCCCTGTTGTCTTAAACTGGGTATAATATTGGCCATAATAGAAACTTAAGATATCAGGGCTAAAGTCCCTATGTTTATTACGAAATATTTTTCTAATAAGATATCACCACTACGTGGCTCTTGTATTACATATAACTTTATACCATGGGCTACCCATGGCTACTGAGATATCAGGCCTATGGCCTTTATATTACAGTTTTGTGTTTATTTCAAAGCGCAGAAGCTGCAAATATCTTTCTCTCGGTCCGCTTCATCTATTTGATATTTATCAATATTAGTTAGGAGGAATGCGTGAATAAATTTATATTCATTGTGTTTGAGAATTAAGATGATCAAATTACTATCCAGGCTTCATTTATTAAAAAATTAAATACATTACCAATAAGGACATATATAAAGCTTTTATCAGAAAAAGCAACAATTAATTAAGCTTTAGCCTTATTATATAGTAAAAGCCTGCAAAAGGATTCTTTTACAGGCTTTAGAATTGAGTCGTAAATTAAACTGATAAAGGGAATTATAATGCAAATCCTAATTTGATTTTTATTCCGATATTGTGAGGTACAACTTTAGTGATCATTGGCATGGCTGTTTCAGCCTTTGTATATTCGCTCTCAGTTAGACTGTTGTTTAATAAATTTGTAGGATTTTCTTTATCATACTCTATTATCTTACTGACACCTTCTGATTTTAAAATGTTATTTAAACCATAATCCAGGTACCCTCCGGCATACAGGTTTAATGAATTGGATAACTCCCATTTTTTACCACACTCTAAAGATAGCATAAAGGCTACTCCAAAATCAATATCTCCTGATGATGTACTGCCGTCAAATTCGCCAAAACCTCTAAAAATTAAATCTGTGTATTCTGCATTTGTTTCTGGATAATAACCAGATGTTACCAGATTACCATATGATGTTTCATATTTTCCACTTAAAGGAATGCCAATTTTTAAACCAATATTAGTATAAAGATTCTTCAATTTCTCAGGCGCGAATTGAATCAGTATAGGAATATTCAAGTATAATCCTTCAAGATTTTCCTGATAGTTATTCAAAGATAAATTCCATATAAAGTCATTTGAATAATTATCCTGAGTTAAATAATGGTCATCCAGGTTGTTAATTGTAATTTCGGATTTATATGTAGCTAATTCCAATCCTGAAACAATTCCCCAATTGGATTTGAGTTTATAAGTATAACCTATTCCAAAAACCGGAGCCATTTTAGAAGAAGTTTGTGCCTGATCATCCATATCAAATTTCATAGATAAACTACCAGCACCCATATTAATATTAACCTCATGTTTGGTTTGAGAATAGCTATGTAAACTAATGGATATTAAAGCTATTGCCAATAATATTTTTTGTTGCATGTGTTTGTATTTTGTTACTTACATTACTATTTGTAATGAGTTATTTAACGTTGAATCTCTCAATAGTTTAGCTTATCTAACAACAAGTTTAGTTGAATATGATTGTTTATTTGAAATGATTTGAATCAGATAAACTCCCGGGTTTGGAATCTTAAAACCTTTATTACTTTCAGTTAGTTCTTTGCTGTAAATAGTACGCCCATTTATATCGCTGACCATAAGTAAGGTTTTCGTTTCATCTATAGATGTTTTAAGATGAGCACCTATATTCAAATCGATATTTATCGTTTCTCCGGTTGAAGCAGGATTTGGATATACCATTGGAGTACTTATTGGCTCAAGTGTAATCTCAGAAGGACAAGTTTGATATTTATCTCCGTAGCTATCTGTCAGCTTAACCATGTACGTAGCATTGGCATTTAATATATCTGTAGATAAAGGACCTGCAGAGTAATACTGTTTATTATCTCCGATATTTTTACTATCCTCGTACCATTCAAAATCAACAAAATTATAACCACCATTATTATCCGGATTGTTATTTACGGTTAATGTGTTGTTCCACATCTGAGTCACTAGGTCATTAAAAGCAAACGGTCTGCTTACTTTTAATTGATACGGTTCTGAATTAGCTCCATTTTCTGATGAAATAGAAAAATCAATCTGATTTAAACCAGATTCTGTTGGCGTATATTCAAAGGAGGCTTCAGTATCAGCTGTTCTTCCTATTATAGGTTCAATTTGTATGTTCAAAGGAGTATTGGAGTCATTACAGTTTAAAAGATATGTTTCGTTCAGATCTTCCCATTTTTCTCCATTAATGTAAACACCGTATAAATAGGAATCTGTGTAAGTTGCATCAATGGTTTCCTGAAATAAATCTACTTTAATTACATAATAACCTTGCTTAGAAAGATCCAAAGCCCATTTGTGGTCTCCCGGAAGGTTTTTATAAATGTATTTGGAATCGAGTATAGACTCCTGTGGGGTACCACTATGAAATGATACCGGACCCCAATCATTTTGACCTAAGAATTTAAACAGATTTCTGTCATCACCGGTGACTGCACTTTGTAATATTCCGGAAAAGATAAACAGATTAGGATTGTTCTCATCTTTTATTAATTTAATGGCATTACCTGAATCCCAACCTGCTTCAGTTGCACCACCTACAATATATAAGTCTTCCCGAGCAACAAATATTTCACCATATATGGCCTGGTATTCTGTACTTATTTGAATCTTATAATAATCATCAGGAATTGTAACCTGCCAGCCCATTGCATTTTCATCACTGGTTAGCTCCATTGTATTATATCCAACAGCATTTGCATATTGAATAGTAGGAACATAAAATTGAGTATTAGGCTGAATGGTTGGGGTATTCATAATTTTAAATTCTCCCGATTGAAGTGCCCCATGATACCTAAAGTATCCTGCAATTTGAGATGGGTCTTCAGTTAATATTTCAGTTCCACCCGGGATGGCCGAGCCTGTTATCCACAGGGTTGAACCATCTTCATCATAACCTATAGCTTCATTTTTTTCTGAGCCGCCATAATCGCTATATTCAAAAGTGTTTTTACTATCTAAGATAAAATCTCGCCACTCTTTAATTTCTTCTTCCGGTGCATTATTGGTTTCTAGCAACAAATCAAATGACAATTCCAGATTATCAGCAAAGTTCCTAAGTTCAGATAATGTTGTTGCCGGATCTAAAGTAATACGACTGCTTGTTTCAACAAGAGATGTGAATTCTTCAGGAATCTGATCTCCTATCTTTAATAACAACGAATCATTGCATTGTTCAAGTCTTTTAAACTGCCCCATTTTACCTGCAATTAATTCTTCTGCAGTTGACTGGGCATCATCAAAATCTACTTTAACTTCTATTTTAGAATCGCAGCTGGTTGAAGGTGTTTTAATAACAATTGCAAGTTGTTTACTGTTGTAGGTCCAGCTACCCTCTTTTAAAACTGATGCGTAGGTATATTTTACACCATTAACAAGCACCTGTTTTGCAGGAAGTTTAGAAAGCAGGTTTAGTTTATAATATCTTGAATCGGGCATATTTTCAAACGAACCTTCGCGAGGAAATATGGTATATGTACCTTGTTGTGCATCTGAATGTTGTGTTATTGTAGTTGTGGTAAATGCACCGTTTTTGTATTCATCATTGTCACCATTATCTTCATAATAAGAGAATGAACCTGATTCACCAGGAATAAAATCTATAATCAAGGTATCAGGTCTTTCTTTCAATTGTTTAATATCAGGATATTTCGGGATGATAGCACCTTCCTTGTAAAAGAAAGGAATCTCATCCTGAGCAAAGCTTCTTGTATATTTTTGATTCCCTTCAAGCACAGATCCTGTTGCTGCCTCTATCCAGTTTCCTTCAGGAAGCCAAAAGTGTTTTGAAGCAGTACCAATCGTAAAATCAGAAGCCGTAACAATTGGCGATACTAAAATTTCATCACCAAACATATAAGTAGTTTCTTGTCTGTATGCCTCATTATCTTCCGGAGAATCGTAATATAACGGACGACAGATTGAAATTCCTGTATCATAGGCTTTTCTGGAGTAAGTATAAACATAAGGAATCATTGCATACCTTAGTTTTATAGCATCTCTCATCGTTTCAAAATTTGGGTACTTCCAGATTCTTCTTTCTATGTGGGATGCGTTGGTGGCATGAGTTCTGGTAATAGGAGAGAAGATACCAAACTGAATCCATCGCAAATATAGTTCAGGATTATTTTCGCCCGGTTGGTTATGTCCACCTAAATCATGACTCCAATAACCATAGGCCACGTTAGAGGCTGTTGAGTTGAAATAAATTTGAAAAGCCAGTGTTGGAAAAGTAGCCCATGTATCTCCTGAAAAACCTATCTGATATCGATGATTTCCCAAACCACCCCAACGGTGAAAAATCATTGGTCGTCGATCGGGTCTGTTGGCTTGCATGTCGTTGTAAAACACATGATTTAGCCAAAATGTATTTCCCAAATCGTTTACGTCGGGAGTTAAAGGCCTTTGTTGCCAGTCCAGCCACCAGAAATCAATCCCCATTTGTTCCTGTGGTCGTAATATGTTTTTAAAAAAGGCCTGGTAAAAATCTTCGTTTTCGATATTCCATTTTATCACTTGACTTAGTGATAAATTCAGATCCTGAGCTAAGTCTGTAAAATGATCTTCATCAGGAGCAACCCCATCTGCCGGGTGCAGGTTTAAGGTAACCTTTAGGTTCTTGTCATGTAACCAGTCAATAAATTCCTGAGGGTCTGGAAAAAGGCTTTTATTCCATGTCCAGCCAGTCCAACCGCCACGTCCGCCATCATCAGGATGACCCGCATAATGCCAATCCATATCAACCACCATTACATCCATAGGAATATCGTTTTGTTGGATTTCATTCACGATTTCCTTAAAATCATTTTCACTGTATCTTTCGTATTTCGAATACCAATAGCCAAAAGAATAGAGTGGGGGCATAGGTATTTTACCTGCAATTTTGGTATAGTCGGCCAATGCTTTTTTATAATCGTGGCCATAACACATAAAATACCAATCAATGGAATTGCCTGGAATTGGTTCAGCTACCCAGTCAAAATCTCCCCCCTGGTTTTCAAACAGTAAACTTTTACTGGTATCGCCATTGTGTTTATTTTCATCAATTACCACCCATCCCGAGCGTGAAATAATACCGTCTTCCATGGCATTTCGCATATTATCACCACTGGAGTTATCCAGTGTACGCGTGGTTCCTTTGAGGTTTAAATCATCTTGTTTACCCGGGTGCCATTGTCCGGATGCTCCGTTGACCTGAAAGTTAATGCTCATATTTTGAGCACTAAAGGGATTGGTGACAGGAAAAGCCCCTTCTTTATATTTTAATTCCAGTTTCTCAGTTCTAATGTATAAGTATCCATCAATTACTTCTGTAGTGTATTCCGGTATTGGTAATTTTCTGTTTACAACAATAAATGATGCTCTGTCTTCAAATTGTTTTGTATCGCTCCATTCAATTCTTATCATTTCCGGGGTAAGAATTGTAAACCTCATATTGCCGGAAATAACTATGGCCTGTTCATTGGCTAATGGATCATTTTGCCCTTTTAACCGAAGCGATGATCCTATTAATAGCAATAAAAGAAATATTATATGCAGTGATTTTATTTTCATTACTTATTGGGTCTTATTGAATTATTTATTAAACGAATCAACAGATAAGAGTTAGATTTAGATTTGGTTGATAAGTTAAAAGGGCAGATAAAAACTAAGGAGTAAGAAGTGTTTAAAATCTACTCCAAAGTTTAAGATGATTTTAGAATTCAGGTAAATAGTTTACCTCACCAACAGTAGGACCATCAACTTTTAAAATACCTTCATCATCAATATTTAATTTGTCGATAAAAACAATGCGCTGGTTTCCTCCATCTTTGGTTCTGGCGTGGTACACACATAACTTTTGATGGTCAGGTAAATGAAGTACCATATTGTGTCCCGTTCCGGTTACAATCCCATCGTTTTTTGTATTTTTTTGCAGTACAGGATTGTTCGATGCTTTTTTAAACGGACCAAGGGGATGTGTTCCTGTTGCATAACCTACAGCATAATCTTTCCCGCCAAAGTAATTGGCTGAATACATGATGTAAAAGGTATTATTTTCTTTGAATATAAAAGAACCTTCTGTCCATCTGCGATTCACTTCGTGGTTGGTAACAGAACGACTTTCCCATTCATACTGAGGATCCTCTTTATTTACCGGAGGACGAAGTAATAATTGGGGTTCGCCAACAACATCCGAATAATCATTTTTGATCTCTACACCATATACCCAACTTTCTTCAATTTCGTTAAACCACCCCTTTTCTTTAGCCCATTGAGATGCATCACTCTCCACCGGGTTTTTGTAGCAACATCTAGAATAGTACAAGTAGGTTTTATTATGCTCATCATCAAAATAGATATTGGCATCAATAATTGGGTACCCCGGATCAAATACCGGATGATCATAAAGATTCTTAAACGGACCTATCGGACTGTCAGAAACGGCTACACCAATACGGAAATTTTCTACCTCATTTGTAGGATTATCCATCCAATTGGCACTATACCATAAGTAGAACTTACCATTTCGTTCATAAACTTCAGGAGCCCAGAAACAATCTTTCCCCCAAATTTTTTCATCAGATTTATCGTATATAACACCTCTGTCTTTCCAATTGATAAGGTCTTTGGATGAATAGGCCTTAAAACCATTTATTTCCGATGTGCCGTACATATAATACGTACTATCAGAAGCTAGTAGTATAAAGGGATCGCCCAAAGGAATGGAGATTGGATTATTTAATTGTACTGTTTTTTTCTTAGGCGTGGAACAAGCAGTGCTTAAAAGAACAATTAGGCCTAGAATTAGTATATTATTCATATTTACATTCTTGAAATCATAGATTCATACTCTATCAAGAGAAAAGAATTTATGTGTAAAGTTTATTCAATGATTACTTTTTCTGTTTGGATTTTATCGTTGATACTTAATTCTAAATAGTATTCTCCGGGTTGAAGTTTTTTTCCAATTGAGAATTGGGACTTTGGATTTTTCTTTAAAGCCAATTGATTTGAGTTACTATCTTTTAAGCAAGCAAAGTCAACTTCAATATTTTCATCACTACATATTAATACTTTGCCTTTTTTTATTGAAAAAGAATATTTTCCATTAAGATCATTGTTATTGGGATTCTGTAATAAATAATAGGCCTTAATTGTTTCCTGAAAAAGATCTACCTTAATAACATAATGCCCTTGCTTAGATGGATGAATGGTCCACTTATGATCGCCAGGTAAGTTTTGAAAAATATATTTTGAACCTAATATAGATTCGTGTTGAACTGAAGGATGAAAGGAAACTGGTCCCCAATCGTTCTGACCTAGTAGTTTGAAGGAGTTTCTTTCTTCACCGGAATCTGCATTTTTTAACACACCTGAAAAAATAAAAAGGTTAGGATTATTTAAATCCTTTCTTAAAGGTATTGCATTGTCCGAATTCCAACCTGCTTCTGTTGCGCCACCAATGATATACAAGTCTTCTCTTGCCACAAATATTTCTCCGTTAAGCTTATCTGCTTTGGCATTTATTTTAATCTTATAATAATCATCAGGGATTGTAACTTTCCAACCAGGTAAATCGGCATTCTTAGTCTGCTTCATAATACTGTTTCCTACTGCATTTTCGTCTTGCATTACAGGTACATAATATTTTGTATTAGCCTGTATTGTTGGAGTGTTTATAATTTTGAACTCACCAGATTTAAGTTTTCCATGGTAACGGAAGAATCCTGCAACTTGTGCAGGATCTTCCGTTAATATTGCAGTTCCCCCAGGTACAGAAGTCCCTGCAATGTAAAGCTTTGTACCATCCACATTATAACCAATGGCTTCATTTTTTTCTGATCCACCGAAATTGTTTTGTTTTAAGGTGTTTTTACTTTTCAGAATATAGTTTTTCCAATCGATTATTTCCTTAACCGGAGCGTCTTCAATCTCTAGCAATTGATTCAATGAAGCTTCAAGGTTGTTTTCAAAATAACGTAGCTCTTTTAATGTATTTTCAGGATTTGCAGCAATACGCTTGCTTGTTTCAAGTAGCTTAGTAAATAACGCAGGAATTTTGTCATTCATTTTTTGATTTAGCGAATCATTGCATTGTTGAAGTCGCTTCATCTGACCCATTTTTCCAGATAGCAATTGCTCTGAAGCAGCCTGATTTTCATTAAAATCCACTGTGATTTCCACCTTTGAATCACAGGAAATTGAAGGTGTATTTATTACAATAGCCAATTTTTTGCTGTCATATGACCAGTACCCCACTTGAGGTTGAGATGAATATGAATACTTTTTACCATTTACCTTCACCTGTTTAGCAGGTAGTTTAGATAAGAGCTCAATTTTATAGTGTCTTGCATCAGGCATATTTTCGAATGACCCTTTGCGAGGATAGATGGTATATGTACCTTGTTGGCTGTCTGTTTCCTGCTCTAATTGAGTTGTTGTATATTCACCTTCCTTGTATTTATCGTTATCTCCATTGTCTTCATAGTAATAAAAAGAACCCGTTTTGCCAGGGATGTAATCAATAATCAAGGTATCAGGTCTTTCTTTAAGATGTTTGACATCAGGAAACATAGGAATAATTGCACCTTCTTTATAAAAAAATGGAATTTCACTTTGAGCAAAGCTTCTTAAATACTTTTGATTTCCTTCAAGAATAGTTCCTGTTTCAGCTTCTAACCATTTACCTTCTGGTAACCAAATGTTTTTCAGGGCAGTTCCATTGGTGAATTCTGAAGCAGTAACAATAGGAGAAACCAATATTTCATCACCAAACATATAGCTTGTTTCTTGTTTGTAGGCTTCATTTTCCTCAGGTGAATCATAATACAGTGGGCGACATAATGAAATTCCTGTATCATATGCATTTCTGGAATACGTATAGATATATGGAATCATTGTATACCTGAACTTAATGGCATCTTTCATTAGTTCATAATTCGGGTATTTCCAAATTCTTCTTTCAATATGTGCTGCATTTGTTGCATGAGTGCGGGTAATTGGCGAAAAGATTCCAAATTGAATCCAACGTAAATACAATTCCGGATTGTTATCCCCTGGTTGAATATGTCCACCTAAATCATGACTCCAGTAACCATAGGCCACATTAGAGGCTGTTGAATTGAAGTAAACCTGAAAGGCTAAACTTGGAAATGTAGCCCATGCATCTCCCGAGAATCCGATTTGATAACGGTGATTACCCATACCTCCCCATCTGTGAAAAATCATAGGACGTCGGTCTGGTCGGTTAGTCTTCATATCGTTATAGAAAACATGATTTAGCCAGAAAGTATTTCCCAAATCTTTTACTCCAGGTGTTAATGGCCATTGTTGCCAATCTAACCACCAAAAATCTACGCCCATCTGTTCTTGTGGACGTAAAATATTTTTAAAGAATTTCTGATAAAAATTCTCATTTTCAATATTCCATTTAATGGTTTGATCTTTAGGAAGGTTTAAGTCTTCAGCCAGATCCTCAAAATGGTTCTCATGTGGAGCAAGGCCATCCGCAGGATGTAAATTTAGCGTAACATTAAGGTTTTTATTATGAAGCCAGTTCAGGAATTCCTGAGGGTCAGGAAACAGACTTTTGTTCCAGGTCCAGCCCGTCCAACCACCACGGCCTCCATCTTTTTCATGACCTGCATAATGCCAATCCATATCAACGACCATTACGTCCATAGGGATGTCACGATTGTGTATTTCGTTTACAATTTCCTTAAAATCATCTTCAGTATATCTTTCGTATTTTGAATACCAGTAGCCCAACGAATATAATGGAGGCATAGGGATTTTACCGGCTACCTTGGTATAATCGGTCAGAGCTTTTTTGTATTCGTGACCATAGCCCATAAAGTACCAATCGATATTATTACCTAGCGAACGTTCTGCAACCCAGTCGAAAGCACCTCCTTGATTTTCAAATAATAAACTTTTACTTGAATCGCCATTTGTTTGGGCTTCATCAATAAGTACCCATCCAGAGCGAGAAAGAATTCCGTTTTCCATTACACCTCGCATACTATCTCCCTTTGCATTATCTAAGGTACGAGTGGTGCCTTTCAAATTCAGAGGATCTTTTTTGCCAGGATACCAATGTGTAGGAGATCCGTTTAGCATAAACGAAATACTCAAATTTTCAGGACTAGCCGGAGTAGTAACCGGATAAGAACCTTCCTTATATTTTAATTCAAGTTTTTCAGTACTGATGTATAAATAGCCATCTTTTACTTTCGTAGAATATTTTGGAACCGGCAATTTTCTGTTTACCATAATAAATGATGCCCTGTCCTCAAATTGTTTGGCATCATTCCATTCAATTCTTATCATTTCCGGTGTGAGGATTGTAAACCTCATATTGCCGGAGATGATGACAGCTTGATCATCTGCCTTCGGATTATTTTGCCCAATGAGTCTCAATGAAAAGCTACATATAAGCAAAATGAATAATATTAATTTTAATGGTCTAAATGTCATTACTAATTGTTTTAGAATATTAATTCGCGTAATGTTTTCAGTTTGTGATACACTATGAATTTTAACTAATTATTTTGCAATAGCTCATTAGTGCGCATCAGGTGAAAGCATACTTATTCTGGTTTTATGATGTTGTTGTACAAATATAGATCTGTTAAGATCGTGCAGATGGCAGCATTCTTGTCAATTTCTTGTAAAATTCTCTCAAAGGTTTGTTATTAGGAGAAAATTGACTCTTTTTACAATAATATTACATTATTTATTATTTGTGCAAAATTTGTTGACGATAACAAACAGCAAAATTAGTAGCGTAATTATTATAGTTAAATTAAATTTTATCGTGTTTAATTATGAACAATAAAATCCTTTTTTACCTAAGTGTAATTCTAATCATATTTTCTCATAACACTATTTTGTTAAGTGAAAATAAACCTACGTTTATAAAATATGGCGTTGAATCAGGAATAGCACAAAATACAGTTTATTGTATACTTCAGGATAAACAAGGATTTATGTGGTTCGGTACTAAGGATGGTCTTTCCAGATTTGATGGATCGCAATTTAGGAACTACAGGAACGATAAAAAAGATCCTAATAGTATAGGTAACAATTGTATTCGTTCTATTTTTCAGGATCGGAATGAAAATATTTGGGTTGGTACGGATAATGGAGCCTATATCTATTCCCCTAAAACGGATCGGTTTAAATATTTTGATGTAGCAACAAAGGATGGCATAAAAATAGAAAAGGAAGTTAATGATATAAAACAAGACTCAGATGGTGTTTATTGGTTTGCAGTGGATTGGCAAGGTGTTTTTTCGTATGATCCCAAAGTAAACGAATTGATTTTTTATGAGTTAAATACTATTGTTAATGCCTGGTGTATTCATATTGATACTAAAAATAAGATATGGATTGGTACGCATGGAGGTGGACTAAATTATTTTAATAAAGAGCGTAGGAGATTTGAAAAAGTAAAATTCATATCACATGATCATTCTGATAACGATATGGATGATATATACAAGATATTTCAGGATGATTATAATAACCTGTTAATAACAACAGCCAACAGTGGCGTAAAGATACTAAATCAGGTGAGTAACGAGATTAAGTCTTTTTCTCCAACGCTGAATTTTAGTTCAATATTTGTTAGAGATGTGGTGCGCAGATCAGATAATGAAATTTGGTTTGGTACAGGAAGCGGAATATGTACTTATGATGTTTCAAAAAAGAGTGTTTCTTTTCTTCGCCATAGCTATTTAGATCCATATTCACTTTCTGATAATGCAGTTTATTCTGTTTATAAAGATCGGGAAGGTGGAATATGGGTAGGAACCTATTTTGGCGGAGTTAATTACTATCCACATCAATATACTGCCTTTAATAAATTTTATCCAATAGAAGATAATTTTACCAATACTCTAATTGGTAGGAGAGTAAGAGAATTTCAAAAGGATGATGATGGATTTTTATGGATTGGTACTGAGGATGGTGGATTAAGCAGGTTCAATCCTCAAAATAATACTTTTGAAAACTTTTTGCCTAATGGTGAACCAGGAAGTATTTCTTTTAATAATATTCATGGTTTACTTGTAGATGGAGATTACTTGTGGATTGGAACCTATAATCATGGTATTGATATCATGGATCTGAGAACTAAAAAAGTAATCAGGCACTACGAAAAAACAAGCAATACGAATTCAATAAGCGATAACAGTATATTCTCTCTATATAAAGATCATTCGGGTAGAATTTGGGTTGGAACGCTTTATGGATTGTGTTATTATAATTCGGAAACGGATGATTTTACAAGAGTTACAGAGTTGGGTAATATTTTTGTAAACGACATGTTGCAAACAAAAAATGGTGTTTTATGGGTAGGATCTTTGGGTAGAGGTTTGTATCAGTTTAACCCTCATACAGATAAATGGATTGATTTTAAGAATGATCCAAAGGATTCGACAAGTATAGCTCATAATAAAATAATATCCCTTTTTGAGGATAGTAGAATGACTTTGTGGATTACAACAGAAGGTGGTGGATTATGTAGATATAATCCTGAAGAAAATAATTTTACAGCTTTTACAACACATGAGGGCCTACCCAATAATGTAGTATATAAAATTGTAGAAGATTTACATTCGAATTTATGGTTTACAACAAATCAGGGTCTTGTATGCATGAATTTGAATGATTATTCGATCAAGCAATATACTCAGAGTGATGGTTTGATCAGTAACCAATTTAATTATAAATCAGGTATTAAGGATGAAAATGGGAATATTTATTTTGGTGGATTAGAAGGTTTTATATCTTTTAATCCCTTATCGTTTATACCAAATGAAAATTCACCGTCAGTATATGTTACCGATTTTGAATTGTTTAATAAGGTTGTTCATTGTGGAGAGGAAAATTCGCCATTAGAAAATGCCATTGAGCTTACAAACCAAATTAAATTAAAACACGATCAGTCAACTTTTGGTTTTCGTTTTGCCGCCTTGAGTTATGTAGCTCCGGAAAAAAATCAATATGCTTATATGCTTGAAGGGTTTGATCATGGTTGGATTTATTTAAAAAATACACAGCAGGCCAGGTATTCAAATATTCCTCCGGGAAAGTATATATTTAAAGTTAAGGCAACCAATAATAATGGTATTTGGAGTGATAAAATAGCAACAATTAAGATAGAAATAACTCCTCCGTATTATAAAACTGTTTTAGCATACATTATCTACTTTATTGTAGGAGTGAGTAGCTTCGTTTTTTTAATTATTTCATATAGAAGAAGACAGCAAAAGAGAAATAAGCATAGGCAGGAAATTTTCGAAAATGAAAAAGCTAAAGAAATATACGATGCTAAAATTGCCTTCTTCACAAATATTGCTCATGAAATCCGAACCCCATTAAGTCTAATTAAGGGGCCTTTAGATTATATATTAAATTCAAAAATCGGGGATGAAGAAAGAGACGATAACTTAAATGTTATTAATAGAAATACCAATAGGTTGTTAGATTTAAGTAATCAGCTACTAGACTTTAGAAAAACAGAGGAAAAAGGATTTCAGCTTAACTTTATTTCCACAAATATTCCTCAGTTGGTTAACGATATTTATCTGAGATTTAATGCAACAGCGGTGAAACAAAACTTAAAATTTGAAATTGAGTTGTTTTCAGATAATTTTTATGCAGATGTAGATAAAGAAGCATTAACTAAGATTTTAAGTAACCTATTTTCAAATGCATTGAAGTATGCACATGCACATATTAAGTTAGTTACTCAAAGAGATGAAGAATACATACATTTTATAATAAGTAGCGATGGTACAAAAATAAAAAAGCACGTTCAGGAAAAAATATTTGAACCATTTTATCAAGTTCATGATAATGAAGTTAGTCAGGTTGTTGTTGGTACAGGATTGGGATTACCATTATCGCGCTCATTGGCTGAATTGCATGGGGGTAAACTAATTTATTTAGCATCAGATTCGGAATACAATAGTTTTAAACTAAGCTTACCTGTTAGTCAGTCAACTTCAATTAAACTGGAATCTGCTACTGTTGAAGAATTGCCTCATGAGAAATCGGAGTTACACGAAGGAGTGAAGTATTCAATTCTTATAGTTGAAGATGATATAGAATTAAGAATGTTTGTTGTAAATCAGTTGATTAAGTACTATAAAGTATATGAGGCCGAGAATGGTGTTGATGCTATTAAAATGCTTAATAAAAAACATGTAGATCTGGTTATTTCTGATGTGGTAATGCCACAAATGAATGGTTTTCAGTTGTGTAAAGAATTAAAATCCAACTTAAATTACAGTCATATTCCTATTATCCTTTTAACTGCAAAAACGAACTTACAATCTAAGATTGAAGGTTTGGATGCCGGGGCCGATGCTTATGTTGAAAAGCCATTTTCAATGGAGCATGTATTTGCGCAAATATCCAACTTGTTGAGCAATAGAAATAAAATTAAGGAAGCTTTTGCAAACTCACCTCTTACAAAAGTTAAAAGTATTGCACCAACAAAGGCTGATGAGGATTTTTTGAAAAATGTGACTGAGGTTATTGATAAAAATATTGCAGACACTCAATTTAGTGTGGATATGCTTGCCAGTGAGTTAAATATGAGTAGATCCAGCTTACATCGCAAAATAAAAGGTGTATCTGAACTAACTCCGAATGATTTTATTCTATTGGTTAAATTAAAAAAAGCAGTGGACTATTTACAAGAAGGATATAAAGTAAATGAAATTTGCTTTTTAGTGGGTTTTAACTCTCCATCGTATTTTTCAAAAGTCTTTAAAAAGCAATTTGGCGTGTCTCCTAAAAACTGGAATAAATAGATGCAATAGGTCTTTTTGATTCATTTTTTTTGTTAGAGGTTGTCTTTGAGGATCGTTTCTTTTTTTGCGCAAAACTATTTCACCAGAAAAAGTGAACCTAGTTGTGCTTAAATTTTGTAAGTATGTATGCGCTCTCTCTTTTTAAAGAATGTTTTTCCACCAGATTTCAAATTGTTTTTACAGAGAATTCCAATCATGTAAAATATGTAATGTTTTACACTTTTTTGGCGTATGAAAATGAATATTTAGACTATTTGTGAAAGAATGTGAATCTTCTGTGAAGTATGTAAATACAGGTGTTGAAGCAATATTTTTATCATAAAGTTGTAAAATATTATCAAATGTTAATATTTGAAAAAATATTACATCAAATTGACAGAAAAGCGACTTTTTGTAATATATGACCTCTCTATATTTGCCACTATAAACGATGCATCAAAAAAAAGTTCAACTTAATAATTAAAGCGTAATTGGAATGGCAATACACAATTAGTAAAATCTTTTAAAAGGTATAATCAGGGGGAAGCAAAATATGATGTTGTAATAAAATGAGTCAACCTTTTTGATTAGGTAACAAAAGAAAATGAATGGATAGTGTGTACATATAGATCATGGGTATCAGCGCACATTATGAAATTCAAAAATGGAAATTTATTTAATTATTTAAGCTGTTATAAATCTATTGTAATATGAAGCGAACTAAGAACGATTATACATACTCAATTCATTTGAGACATAGGATTGTGTTGGGGGCAGTTTCATATAACCAATGAAAAAAAATAAACATATGAAAAAAAACTATTTATTCTCTTTTATTATTTGTTTGCTGATAAGTAGCTGTTCGGAAGGTAAGGATGGAACTGAAGGCGCGGATAATAGAATTGAGGAGACTAGCTACTCAAATCCAGTGTATTCATTAAGTATGCCTGATCCGTCTGTTATTAAAGGTCGCGATGGGTATTTTTATGTTTATGCAACAGAAGATACGAGACATACTCCTATTTGTAAGTCAAAAGATCTTGTGTCGTGGCAATTTGTAGAAACCGCTTTTAGTGAAGAAACGCGTCCTACGTTTGAGCCCAATGGAGGCTTATGGGCTCCGGATATTAATTATATAAATGATCAATATGTAATGTATTATTCTATGTCTGTGTGGGGCGGTGGCAATACTTGTGGCATAGGAACGGCAACAGCAGCTCGTCCGGAAGGACCTTTTCATGATAATGGAAAACTATTCAGAAGCGATGAAATAGGTGTTCATAACTCTATCGATCCATTTTATATTAAAGATGAAGGTAAAAGTTATGTATTCTGGGGTAGCTTTTTTGGACTATATGCTATTGAACTTACAGATGATGGTTTGAATATAAAATATGGAGCTGAAAAAAAGTTTATTGCAGGTAATGCATTCGAAGCCACTTATATCTATAAAAAAGATGGTTATTATTACTTGTTCGCTTCAGTAGGAACTTGTTGTGATGGAGTTAACAGTACTTATAAGTTAGTTGTTGGTCGTTCTGAATCATTATTTGGGCCTTATGTCGACAGAGCCGGCAAGGATATGAAAAACAATGGCTATGAAATTATACTGGATTCAAACGATAGGTTTGTCGGTAATGGCCATTGTTCCGAAATTATTACAGATGATAATGGTGTAGAATGGATCCTTTATCATGGAGTAGATGTAGAGAATCCCAACGGAAGAGTTTTACTGTTAGATCAGGTAACCTGGTACGACGGATGGCCGATTGTTGGTGATGGTAGTCCTACTTTAACCTCGGAATTACCATATTTTGAATAGAGTACACTCTTTATCGATTTTAAATTTATGTTAATCCCATAATTTAATTTTATGAATTTTAAAAAAACACTTTTATTAGGTTGCATATTATATTCCACATTAAATATTAATGCAGAATATAAATCAATTGTAACCAATGAGCATACACTTATACAGCAAGAAAAGATTCGTATCAATGGTACCATTATGGATTCTGAACGTACTCCGTTAATTGGAGTAATGATACGAATAAAAGGAGCTGAATTAAATGCCAATAACGCTACAACAACGGATGTAAATGGTAACTTTTACTTAGATGTACCAGGTAAAGAATCTGTACTAGAGATTAACTATATTGGTTTCAAAGCTAAAGAAGTTACGGTAGGAAATAATATTAACTTCAACATTATATTAGAAGAAGAAATAACAAATTTAGAAGAAGTTGTAGTAACAGGTTATGGTAGTCAGAAAAAAGCTTCTGTCATAGGATCAATAGAATCGGTTAAGCCTAAGGATATTCAAGTAGGTTCATCCAGATCATTATCAAATAATTTGGCAGGTCAAATTGCTGGTGTAATTGCTGTTCAGCGTTCAGGGGAACCTGGTTACGATAATTCAAACTTTTGGATCAGAGGTATTTCAAGTTTTTCAGGAAATCAGAATCCATTAGTGCTGATTGATGGTATTGAGCGTGATTTAAATAATATTGATCCGGCAGAGATTGAGTCATTTTCTGTATTGAAAGATGCATCTGCCAGTGCCATGTATGGAGTTCGTGGAGCAAATGGTGTAATTATTATCAATACAAAACGTGGACAGATTGGTAAGCCCACTGTTGATATCAGGGTTGAACAATCTATATCTCAACCAACCAAGTTGCCTGATTATATTGGTGCTGCTGACTATATGGAACTGTTAAATGAATTGAAAGAAAATAAATCGCAGTTGCCCTATACTCAGGATGAGATTTACAGAACGCGAACTGGTTATGATAAGGATTTATATCCGGATGTAGATTGGCTAGATGCAATTACAAAAGATTATGCATACTCTACTCGTGCTAATTTATCGGTAAGCGGTGGATCTGATTTTTTACGTTACTCTCTGGTTGGTGTATACTTTGGGGAGAAAGGTATTTTAGAAACAGATCATACTTTGCCGTACGATACCGGAATCAATCTGGATCGATACAATATGAGAGCCAACGTAGATATTGATGTTACTAAAACAACAACTCTGCGTATGAACATTGGTGGGTATTTGCAACAGCGAAGAGGGCAGAATTCAAGCACCGATGATACATTTAATGCAGCTTTTACTACCAGTCCGTTTGCATATCCAGCACGTTATTCTGATGGAACTATTCCTGTGATTCCTAATCGTCTTAATCCATGGGCAATGGCAACACAAAAGGGATATCAGAACTTAACGAAATCTCAAATTCAGTCGTTATTTTCAGTTGAACAGAGTCTGAAAATGATCACAGAAGGACTTAAAGCTAAAGTTACATTCTCATTTGATTCATATGGTGAGGCAAAGGTTATCAGAGGAATGAATCCTACTTATTATAATGTTGCCAGCGGACGTGATATTGAAGGTAACTTACAACATACCATTTTGTCGTATGGAGATGAATCATTAGGTCATAAAAAAGAAGCTGAGTACGGAAATAAAAGAGTGTACTTTGAGGCTTCAACCACTTATAACCGTCTTTTTAACGGAGTTCATGATGTAGATGTTTTGTTTTTATATAACCAACAGAGTTATGACGATGGTAGTTATCAACCATTTCGTAAACAAGGTATTGCAGGTCGATTATCGTACATGTACGATAGCCGTTATATTGCTGAAGTGAACTTTGGATATAATGGATCTGAAAATTTTGAAAAAGGAAAACGTTTCGGATTCTTTCCTTCAGCCGCAATTGGATGGTTAATATCAGAAGAGTCGTTCATTAAAAACAATATAAACAGTATTAACAAATTAAAGCTAAGGGCTTCTGTTGGGAAAGCAGGTAATGATGATATTGGAGGACGTAGGTTTGCTTACATGACAACTATTGCTACTGAAGATTATGCCTACAACTGGGGGGATACCGGTCAAATTGAACGTAAAGTAATTAAAGAAGGTGAAACAGGAGTTCCTGATTTGAAATGGGAAACTGCGCTAAAATACAACGTGGGATTAGAAATTGGTTTATGGAATTCATTAGATATACATGCCGATTTGTTTAAAGAAGAGCGTAAGGATATTTTTATGCAGCGTTGGTTGATTCCAAGTCAATCCGGAATTATAAATAATCCATGGGCTAATTTTGGAAAAGTAAAAAATGAAGGTTTTGAGTTTTCATTAACTTATAATAAAAAGCTAAACAATAATTTACAAATAGGTTTACGTTCTACATTTACATATGCTAAAAATACGGTGTTAGAAAAAGATGAGCCTGAATCAGTAAAAGGAACTTATCGCAGTATTACAGGTTTGTCAATGAATACCCATTGGGGACTAATAGCTGATCGATTGTTTACTGTGGAAGATTTTGATACAGAAGGAAACTTAATAGAGGGGATTCCAGCTCACAATGTAGGTTCATCTAATGTACGTCCAGGGGATATTAAATATGTAGATCGAAATGAGGATGGGCTTGTTACAGAGGAAGATGAAGGATATATTGGAGGAACTGTAGATCCAAGAATGGTTTATGGTTTTGGAGGTAATATCAACTATAAAAACTGGGACTTGAATTTCTTTTTTCAGGGAATAGGTGATACGTATCGCGTAATTGGTGGAACTACTGATTTTCTACCAGGCAGTGGCCAGGGGTTATTAGGAAATGTGTTTTCTAACTACAATGATCGATGGACAGAGGATAATCCTTCTCAAAATGTATTTTGGCCACGTTTATCTGAAGCTCCTAACAGACATAATTACAGATCATCAACTTGGTGGAAAAAGGATATGAGTTTCTTAAGATGTAAAGTAATTGAGTTGGGATATACAATTCCTGAAAATTTAACAAATAAAGTAGGATTGGCTAATGCCCGATTATATGTAAGTGGAAACAATCTGTTCTATTTCTCCAAGTTTAAACTTTGGGATCCGGAATTGGATACAGGAGTTGGTTCTAAATACCCAAGTATGAGATCAATAATGCTTGGTGCAACAATCAATTTTTAACATTAATAGTAAATTATAAGATTCGAAGCCAGAGAATGATTTTTTGCTGAGCATGTATATTTCTCTGGTGAGTTTAATGTTGTTAATGGATTATAAACTTAAAATAATGAAAAATACATTTTATATAATAGCTATAATTTTTAGCTTCCTGTTTATTACCTCGTGTTCAGATTATCTGGAAAAAGAACCGGATACCGAGTTAGATATTGATATGGTTTTTCAGAATAAAACCAAAGTAGAAGCATGGCTTGCTGGTGTTTATTCAGGAATTCCAAATCCAGGTATTGACTGGCTTAACAGACATGGTTGGGAAGTTTTTGGAGATGACCTTACTGCATCAAGCAGATGGCAACAGTGGGACTGGAAAAATATCCCTAAAATATTGGGAGAATGGACTCCTAATACATCATGGGAAGGTAGTTATTGGAATCGTATGCCTCAAAACATACGTCAGGCCTATATTTTTATGGATAGAGTAAAAGCACTGCCTGATTCTGATCTACCTCAGTCCGAAGTTGACAATATGAAAGCAGAATGCCGGTTTTTGGTGGCTTATTATTATTGGTTGATGGTTAAAACATATGGTCCAATACCGTTTAAACCAGATTATATTGTACCCTCAGACTTTGAGTTATCTGATCTTATGGTAGGTCAAACTCCATTTGATGAAATCATAGCGTATTTAGATAATGAAATGTTGGAGGCTTCTAAATTATTGCCTGCATCTTATCAAAATGTAGAAAAATATGGACGAGTAACTTCTGTAATGTGTTTAACGATCAGAGCTAAAATGTTATTGTTTGCTGCGAGTCCTTTAGTAAATGGAAACGACTGGTATGTTGGTCATACAAACGATAAAGAGCAAGAATTGTTTAATACAACTTACGATCCTCAAAAATGGGTAAAGGCTGCTGAGGCATGTAAATTGTTACTTGATCAGGCCGAAGCTTCAGGCTATCAATTGTACAAAGCATATAATGAGGATGGAACTATAGATCCATTTACATCGTTGGAAAGTATGTGGTGGACCGGCTTTCAGGAAGGAAATAAAGAAATATTATTTCCATACTCAAAAATACATGACAATGATAATTTCAAGTATTATTCAAGTAAAGCGATTACTCCTGAGTTTGGCGGTGGCGGTGGATTAGGTGTTTATCAAGGTTTAGTTGATGCTTTCTTTACTGAAAATGGATTGCCAATAGATAATCCTGAAAGTAATTATGTAGAAAACGGATTTTCAGATTCAAAAGAAGTTCGTAATACAGCCTGGACTGGTGGTACAGGTGTGAAGGGAGAAGTAACCTCTTCTGGTACTTATAACATGTATTGTCATCGTGAACCTCGCTTTTATACAGCAGTAAGTTATCATGGTGCATGGTATCCTTTGGCCAACAGGCAGTACGATTTCTTAAGAAATGGTTTGGATAATAATTATACTCATGATGCTCCTCAAAACGGATATCTGGTACGTAAGAAAATTTATCCAACAGATAGTCCCAAAACAGGAAGTTGGAAATGGCGACAAGTCTTTCTTTACCGTTTAGCTTCATCATATCTGGATTATTGTGAGGCTGTAAATGAAGCTTACGATTCAAGATCTGCCAGAGAGGATGCTTTAGTTTATCTGAATATGATCAGAGAGCGTGCAGGTGTGCGACAATATACTTTAGATGCTGTATCACTTAATGATCCTAATTTTATTACAGTGGCAGATAATCAGGATGCCATGCGTGATGTTATCAGAAGAGAGCGAAGAGTAGAATTATGTGCAGAAGGTACACGTTGGGACGATATCCGTCGCTGGAAAATTGCCGATCAGTTAACTGAAGTTTCCGGAGCTTGTTATGGAATGGACTTTAGTGGAACAAATACAAGTGAATTTTTTAATCGTACAGTATTTCAAACACGTGTATGGAAAAATGCATATTATTGGTTCCCAATCTATATTGATGAAATTAATAAGAACCCGAATTTGACTCAAGCCCCGTTTTGGGAATAATAAGAGTCTAAATTTATCGAGTTATGAATCAGCCATGATATAAAATATATCAGGTTGTTAAATGAGATATGAAAATCAAATTTTGAACATATGAAACGAGCCAGGAGAGTTTATCTCTCACACGAGAATGACATTTTTCCTGGCGAGTTCCATCTGACCGTTAAAATTAAATTTAATCAGATGAAAAAGATCTTAAAACAAATATATCCTTTACTACTTCTATTATTAACAATAGTAAGTTGTAATGAAGATGCTGAGTATTATACGCTGAATACTCCGGAAGATCAAATGAATTTGGCAGCATCACAAGAGCGTGTAGTATTAGAAAAAGTAAATGAAACTGAAGGTGCAATAACTTTTACCTGGAATAAAGCAGCTGATCGTGATATTGATACTGAATTGATTTATTATTTCAGGTTATATCATGCTGAAATGAATACTTTACAAAGTGAATTAATACGTGTAGGTAAAGATGCATCTTCTATAACATTAACTGTTCGCGAGTTAAATAATTTATTAGCATCATGGGGTGTACTTCCCGGAGATGAGGCAACAGTAGAAGCTGAAGTGTTAGCTGTGGCAGAAGATGCTCCTCAATACATAAAACCTGAGGTATCTAAAACTCAGTTTAATATTGTAGGTTATGATGCTTCCAATAAATTATATTTAACAATTGAGGTTGCCGGTCAAACCCGAAGTGTTGCTATGGATGCAATTGGTGAAGATGTATTTAACTGGAATGGAGAGTTAAATACCTGTAGTTTTTGGTTTGTGAGAAATTCTACAGATGGAATTCCTGCCTATTTAAAAGGCGATACTGATAACTCAATTGTTTATTCTAATACAGCACAAGGAGAAAAGTTTGAGGCTGATCGATATGGAGTATATAATATTACGGTTAATCTTCAGGAGTTGACGGTTGAAATTACCATGTCTCCTATTAACCGATTATTCCTAGTCGCATCAAAAGATGGTAATGAAACAGTAATTTCATTGAATGAAGCTGAATTAGGATCTGATACCTATTATTTGCGTCAGGAGTTTGAAGAAGGTACCCAGTTTAGATTTTCACGAAATGAAGACGTAACATGGCCAGCCTATGCTCAAGGTAGCGATGAATCAACATTGGAATTACAAGATGAGGGAGCTGAAATGTTTACAGTAAACAAAACTGCCACATATGTACTGACAGTAAATGTAAATAATCTATCATTAATCTTTTTAGATGTTTATGTTCCACCAACAGGGGTTGTCGCAGTTGTTGGAGATGCAGTTTCAGATGCGCTTTGGGATGCAGGTAGAGCAGTTAATAATTGTAGCTTAACACAGAGAGATGTGATTAATCATCCTGAAGTAATTAGTTATACGGGTAGATTTGAATACCATGCATCAGGAACAGAAAATGCATTTAAGTTTGTAGGTGATCCAAACTGGGGGAATGGTTTGTTCGCAGTAATTGCAAATTCAAATCCATTTGATGAAAACGAGCAAGCTGTAACAGCAGATGGTTCTGGTGATAAAAAATGGAAGCTTCAAGATGGTTTTGTTAATGGTATCTATACTTTAGAGATGAATCTTCATACTATGCAAATTAATCTGATTAAACAATAGTGCTACATTTCAATACATTCCTAAAATAGCATATAAAATCCTTTCATCGTCTTTTTTGAATAGAGGCGGTGAGAGGATTTTTTTCTGCTAAAGATGTCTTTCTGCAGAATCCTTCGTTATATCTATAATCCCAGCAAAATATTTTAAATGATTTTTACTATTTAAGTTTAATGTTTACTAGAAGTCATTATTGAAATAGTTCTTAAATGATTATTGAGAGTGTGGTTAGGTGGATGTAAATCAGAGGTGTATAGTTCTCGATGGCAGTCTTAAATTTTGACAATACAGTATGTTTACTAATTTTTAATTTACTGAACTTTTTATTCATAAAACTATACTTAAGAAGGAGTGATTTATAACTAGGTTTGATATGTAAAACCTGAAATGCGAAGAATATATTTCAATTAACAGAATGATACATAATGGTTAAATAATAGAAGTATAGACGTAATATCCTGTTTGTTGTTTTTTGCAAATGATATTAAAATTATTAACTAAATTCTTTATTTATGAAATTATTAAATTCTAATAATCATCAACTAGTTTCTTTAAAGCATGTAAGTAAAGGTGTATATCTTGTTGTAATAAATAGTAATGCAAGGTATTCAACTCAAAAAATCATTATTGAATAGGTATGATGCAAAACAGTGTGTTTTTGATCGCAATAAGCTGACATTAAGATTTACTATGTTTTTAAAAGTAGTATAGATCAGTCTGATAACAAAATAATAAATCCGTAAAAATGATATTGAAAATATTATCAATGAAAAATTTTCTTGTACTATTAGCCTGTATGGTATTGTGTTCGTGTGCAAACAAACAAAATAATCATAAGGTCGAAAATGGCTTAGAATTCAGAGCTCCTGCTTATCCCTTAATAACAATTGATCCTTATACAAGTGCATGGTCCACTTCTGATCAGTTATTTGATTCTCCTGTAAAGCACTGGACAGGAAGAAACTTTTCATTAATTGGAGCAGTTCGTGTAGATGATCAAATATATCGCTTTCTGGGTAAGGAAGAAATACCACTAAAGCCAGTAGTTGCAGGTGCCAAATATGGTAAATGGAAAGGTAAATATGTGAATAAAGAACCAAAGCAAGGATGGGAAAAACTGAATTTTAATGATAAGTTATGGTTAAACGGAGACGCAGCTTTTGGTACATCTGATCTAGGTGAAACTAATACAGTTTGGGATTCTCCTGAAATTTGGGTGCGCAGAAAATTTACGATGGATGAAATCAATAATAATCAAGATTACTATTTGATTTATTCACATGATGATGATTTGGTTTTATATCTGAATGGTAACGAAATTGTAAATACAGGTAATAGAGCTAAAAGTAATGTAACAACAAAAATTGATAAGCAATTATTAAATCTTAATGGCGAAAATGTGATTGCTGCTCATTGTAGGGACAGAGGAGGTTTAGCTTATCTTGATTTTGGTATTTATAGAGACAGTGACCAGAAACCTGTATTTGAAAATTGTGCCGTACAGAATAGTGTGAAAATTACGGCAACTCAAACCAAGTATAATTTTACCTGTGGTTCCGTAGATTTAGATGTTGAGTTTGTTTCTCCTTTGCTTATGGATGATTTAAATATATTATCAAGGCCGGTTAATTATATTAATTATAAAGTGAATGCAAATGATGGTCAATCACATAAAGTTGAAGTTTATTTTGATGCAACTCCAGAATGGGCCGTTAATGAGTTAAGCCAGGAAGTTGAAGTAACGAAAGGAACATCCGGACAAGTAAGTTTTGCAAAGGCAGGAACTACAGAACAGCCCATTCTTCAAAAACAGGGTGATGATTTACGAATTGACTGGGGATATTTTTATTTGGCTGGTTCTAAATCTGAAAACATTGTTATTGATGATTTTAATAGTGCAAAAAAGTCTTTTATCAAAAATGGAAGTGTTGAAGCTGATAAAAACAATGTCCAAACAGTTATGACAAAACAAATGCCTGCACTAATTTATACCAATAAATTTGAAAGTGTAGGTCCCGAATCAGAGTCAGGATATGTAATGGTTGCTTATGATGATATTGAATCCATTCAATATTTTGGAGAAAACCTTAAAGCATGGTGGACTGAAGACGGAAAAATGACTTTTGACCAGATATTGAATTTAGCATATAATGAGTATCAGAATGTGATGAATCGTTGTGATAACTTTGATGAACAGATCTACAATGAAGCATTGACCGCCGGCGGTGAAAAATATGCGCGAATTTGTATGTTAGCATATCGTCAGGCTATTGCTGCACATAAATTGGTTAAAGATGCAGACGGTAATACTTTGTTTCTTTCAAAAGAGAATTTTAGCAACGGTTCCATCGGAACTGTTGATGTAACATATCCTTCAGCTCCATTATTCTTAAAGTATAATACTGAATTATTAAAAGGGATGCTTAATCCTATTTTTTACTATTCAGAAAGTGGGAAGTGGACAAAACCTTTTGCAGCTCATGATGTAGGTACCTATCCCAAAGCAAATGGACAAACTTACGGTGGAGATATGCCAGTTGAGGAGTGCGGTAACATGTTAATATTAACGGCAGCAATTGCATCTGCGGATCTAAATGCAGCCTATATTAAAGAACGTTGGGATGTTTTAACGCAATGGGTTAAATACCTTCAGGAAAAAGGACTTGATCCTGAAAACCAACTTTGTACTGATGATTTTGCTGGGCATTTTGCGCATAATACAAATCTTTCGGTTAAAGCAATTATGGGTATCGCTTCTTATGGTAAAATGGCCGAGATGCTAGGAGAAAAGCAACTTTCCAAGGAATATATCAATGAAGCAAAAAGAATGGCTGCGGAGTGGGTTCAAATGGCTAACGATGGGGATCACTTCAGGTTAACTTTTGATCAACCTGGAACCTGGAGTCAGAAGTATAATTTGGTTTGGGATAAAATTTTAAACTTGGGTATTTTTCCTGAAGAAGTGTCTCAAAAAGAAATTAACTTTTATCTAAAGATGCAAAATAACTATGGATTACCTTTAGATAGCCGTAAAACCTATACTAAATCAGATTGGATTGTGTGGACAGCAACCTTGGCAAAAGATAATGAAACATTTGAGCAATTCATTGATCCACTTTATGAATATGTTATTGATTCTCCCGATCGCGTCCCAATGTCAGATTGGTACGAAACAACTAATGCACATCAGGTTGCCTTCCAGGCAAGATCTGTAGTTGGAGGGTATTTTATTAAAATGTTGGAAGAATAAAAAGTCCTAAAAATCAATTAAGATAAACTAATAATTAATTAAGCAGAGGTGTGGTAACTAAGTTTTAGTATTTAGTATCAGGTATTAATGGTGTGAGTATGTAAACTACTCATGCCATTAATCAATTAAAAAGTCATGATAATAAAAGTATGAACTCAATAAGCTAAAAGCTAAATATATCATTACCTAGATAAAATCAGAATCATATTTGTAATAATTTTCAATAGGAATTAATCATGAAATTTATTTATTTAACTTTTTTCACAGTACTAATATTTTTTATAACCTCAACTATAGGTTATGGGCAAACATCCTTTTTAATAGGTAAAGATGTTGCCATGTTTTATCCATCTAATTTTGATTCGATAAAAAATCTTCCCTCATTTATTTTGTTGGAAGAACCTAATAAAATGGGAGAATTACCCCATGACTGGTCAGTCATTCCTGAATTTTACAATGAGGGAGGGAAAAATTGTGCCAAAATAGTTACAGAGAAAGGAACGAGTTTGTATGGTACTGGAGAAGTTACAGGACCTTTATTAAGAAATGGACAAACCACCGAACTTTGGAACTGTGATAATCCTGCCTATGGGGTAGCAGATGGGAAAAGATTATATCAATCGCACCCATGGGTTTTGGGAGTAAGAAAAGATGGAACTTCTTTTGGATTAATCTTTGATAATACCTACAGACAAACCATAACTACTAATCAAACCATAACAGTAAAATCAGATGGACCTGAGTTTAGAGTTATTGTTATTGAAAAAAGTACACCAGCCGAAGTATTACAAGAGCTAACAGAATTATCAGGAAACATGCCATTGCCACCAATGTGGTCGTTAGGATACCATCAATGCAGATTCTCATATGAACCGGATTCAAGAGTAAAAGAGATTGCCGACGGTTTTCGTTCCCGAAATTTGCCATGTGATGTAATGTGGATGGATATTGATTATATGGACAAATACAAGGTTTTTACTTTTGATCCTGTAAAATTTCCTGATCCTAAAGGTCTTAATGATTACCTACATAATAAGGGCTTTAAAGCTATTTATATGATAGATCCGGGAGTGGCCTATGATTCTACATATCATGATCCCAACCTTAAAGAATCATCATATTTTGTATACAAACAAGGAGCTGATGGAGATCATTTTGTAACAACTCGGTCAGGTAAAGAGTTTCATGGTAATGTGTGGCCTGGAGCTTGCGCTTTTCCGGACTTTTTAAGTCCAGAAACCAGAGAGTGGTGGGCCTCTTTATATAAAGATTTTATGGCTACTGGTATTGATGGTGTTTGGAATGATATGAATGAACCATCTGTATTCGGAGGTCCGGAAGGTACAATGCCTGTGGAAATGATACACAAAGCAGGTGGAGATGTCCCCGAAGATAATCATGCACGATATCATAATGTGTATGGAATGAATATGATTAAAGGTACCCGAAAAGGTATTATGGAGGCTAATCCTGATAAAAGACCTTTTGTTCTTTCACGATCGAACTTCTTAGGTGGTCATAGGTATGCAGCAACATGGACAGGTGATAATTCAGCATCCTGGGATCATTTAAAAATGTCTATTCCAATGTCAATCAATTTAGGTTTATCAGGTCAGTTATTTAGCGGTCCTGATGTTGGTGGATTTTGTGAAAGTGCAACACCTGAGCTTTATGCACATTGGTTTGCTTTAGGTACATTTTATCCTTTTTACAGAGGTCATACCATTAAGGGTTCTGTAGATCACGAACCTTGGTCTTTTGGCCCTGAAGTTGAAAATGTAGCTCGAAAAGCATTGCATAGAAGATACTGTTTATTGCCATATCTCTATACTGCTAATTATATTGGTTCACAAACTGGTATGCCTATTATGCAGCCAGCCTTTTTTGCAGATTTAAAAGATCAGATCCTGCGAGATGAGGATGAAGTATTTTTGTTTGGAGCAGATTTACTGATTATACCTAAATGGGCTGATAATCCTTCTTTACCCAAAGGAAACTGGCGAAGTATATCTATCTGTGGAGAAGATAGTGAAAACGATGAATATCTTCCTGACGTTAGAATGAAGCCAGGATCAATAATTCCGTTAAGCAAAATTATCCAAAGTATTGATGAATATTCAACTGATTCCATCACAGTTTTAGTTTCTACGGATATTGAAGGAAATGCAATAGGTCAAATGTATAACGATGATCTTGATAATTATCAATATTTAGAAGATGGCTTTTCAATAACAACCTTTAAAGCAAATACTAAAAAAGATCGATTAAATATTTCCATTGAAAAAACAGACGGAAGTTATTCAATTAAAAATACAGTATATAGAGTAGGGATAGTAACCGATAATGGAACTGTTTATAACGATTGGTCAAGTAAAACCAATTATACCTTTAAAAAGATATCAGGCATAATGAATAAAAAGTAGATACTATTAATAGAATATTTCAATTCAAAAAAAAAGATTTTATAACAACACTTGCAGAGTGTTATATTTAAGAATGAAAGTATTCTTTTTTTCATAGATTAACAAAGTTAGCATAAGGCTGTTTAGATAATTCTGAACAGCCTTTTTTACAATAAAAACCTTCATTCTTATAAAATAATGGTTTAGTGTTTTTGATTGAAGTAAATCAGTTTATTCAATTATTAAGGAAGAGTATTTATAAAGTATATGAGAGTACAATATTCAGGTGTTTATATTTAGTAAATGGCCAAAATAACTGAATGCCTTTTTATCTTAAATAGTTGCACGTTATGAGGTAGTTGTGTGATAATGTGGGTGTTGGTGTATCTTAGAATGTGACAAAAAAGTATACTTTGAGTAATATGGCTTAACTGAACTTTTTATTCATAGAACTAAACTGTAGTACTCATTATTAATAAATAAGTTTGTTTTGGAATCTAGGAAAACACATAATGTAATAAGAAGAAATCAAGTGATATAATAATGAAAAGTTGCTATTACAATACACTGGTTTGATTAAATAATTGCGATAAAACTTTTTTGATTTTATAAATAATAAATGAAAAGAATGAAGAAAAAATATTATGGTTTAAAGGCCTGTTTAATACTGTCTTTTATATCAATAGGAGAGTTAAAAGCTCATGATATAGTAATGCCTGTTGACAATACAAATGTTGCGATGAATATGAAAGAAGAGATTTTTCAATCTCAACGCCCATCTAAGGAAAATCGTTTATTTGTATCAAAAGTAATTGACAAGGAAATCATTCGAGTTAGAAAGTTATTAACAAATGCAAAGCTGGCTTGGATGTTTGAAAATTGTTTTCCAAATACATTGGATACCACAGTTCGCTACAGAAAAACAGATGGAAAAGATGATACTGTAGTTTATACTGGAGATATTCATGCCATGTGGCTAAGGGACTCAGCTGCTCAGGTTTGGCCTTATGTTCAGTTTGCCAATAATGATGAGGCCTTAAAGCATATGTTAGCAGGAGTAATACGCCGTCAAATGATGTGTATTAATATTGATCCGTATGCCAATGCATTTTTAGATCCTCATGATCCAAATCCTGATCATCAATGGATGAGTGATAATACGGATATGCAATTAGCGCTTCATGAACGTAAATATGAAATAGATTCCTTGTGCTATCCGCTTCGTTTGGCTTATGAATATTGGAAAGTTACTGGCGATACTTCTATTTTTGATGAAGAATGGCTTTCGGCAATGAAAAACATTCTGAAAACATTTAAAGAGCAGCAGCGAAAAGAAAACAATGGTCCATATAAATTTCAGCGTCAAACCGAACGTCAGTTAGATACGATGAATAATAATGGATTAGGAAATCCTGTTAATCCTGTTGGTTTAATTGTGTCTTGTTTCCGACCATCAGATGATGCCACAACTCTTCAGTTTTTAATTCCATCAAACTTCTTTGCTGTTACTTCATTAAGAAAAGCAGCTGAGATTTTAACGGCAGTAAATGAAAAAGAATCTGTGGCTAAAGAATGCACTGATTTAGCCAATGAAGTTGAAGGAGCACTAAAAAAGTATGCAACCTATAATCATCCAAAATACGGAACTATCTATGCTTACGAAGTTGATGGTTTTGGAAATCAATACCTGATGGATGATGCTAATGTACCTAGTCTGTTAGCTATGGCTTACCTAGGCGATGTTGATGTTAATGATCCTATTTACCAGAATACACGAAAATTTGTTTGGAGTAAAGATAATCCATACTTCTTTAAGGGTTCTGCAGGAGAAGGCATCGGAGGGCCACATATTGGATATGATATGGTTTGGCCAATGAGTATTATGATGAAGGCATTTACAAGTCAGGATGACGAAGAAATAAAAAACTGTATAAAGATGCTGATGGATACGGATGCCGATACCGGTTTTATGCATGAGTCATTTCATAAAGATGATGCATCAAATTTTACTCGTGAATGGTTTGCCTGGCAGAACACCTTATTTGGGGAGTTAATCATTAAGATGATCAATGAAGGCAAAGTAGATTTATTGAATAGCTTGTAGTATTAGTTTAAACATTAAGTAAATAGATTGTTCTCCCTGTAGCATATGAATATACGTTACAGGGAAATTTTTCGATCAATCGCAATTTGTTAAATAAGGTAATAGAAGATTAATTAAGATTAATGTGTGAAAGATTCCTCAAAAACTAAATTCAAATTTTAAAGCATGAATAAACAAATGAGCAGATTATTATTGTTTATTGGTTTAATATTTTCATTCTCTTTTTGCGATATATCAGCAAAGGCAAATGAAAAAGCCAGTATAACAGAACAATCCGAACAACAAATATCAATAAGTGGTATAGTTAAGGATAGTTCAGGAGAGCCTTTAATTGGTGTAAGTATTCAAATCAAGGGTACCACTAATGGAACCATCACCGATATTGATGGTAAATTTTCAATGACTTGTAGTGAAAATGATATCCTGTTATTTTCATATATAGGATTTAATAATCTTGAAGTAAGAGCAGGCGATAATGCCTTTCATGAAATTGTATTAGAGTCTGATTCAGAAGCCATTGATGAAGTTGTGGTGATTGGTTATGGAACAACTACAAAAAAGCATGTGATTGGAGCTGTTGATAAAGTAGGTGAAAAGATGATGAAGGACAGACCTGTGGCCAGTGTTTCACAAGCTTTACAAGGTATGTCACCCAGTCTTACCATTCAGCAACGTAGTATGAATCCAAATGATAACTCAATGAATATTAATATTCGTGGTATAAGCTCCATGAATAATAATGATCCATTAATTGTTATTGACGGAATGATTTCAAATGACGTTCAGGCGATGAATAAGATTAATCCCAACGACATCGAAAATGTATCTATTCTAAAAGATGCCGGAACTGCAGCTATTTATGGTTCAAGGGCTGCCAATGGTGTTATCCTGATCACTACCAAAAAAGGGAAAAAAGGTATGAAACAGGTGATATCATTCAACTCTTCTATAGGTACTCAAAACCCTGATATTTTAATACAGCCAGTAAAAGGATATCAAAATGCATTGTTGCGTAATGATTCATATGTAAATGCAGGTTTACAACCAATTTATTCACCCTCAGAAATAGCTGAGTTTGCTAAAGGAGACAGCGAATGGGGATATGATGCTATTATGAAAAATGCATTACAGCAGAATTATAATATCAATGTTCAGGGAGGATCCAGCACAACTACATATAATGTGTCTTTTGGCTATTACGATCAGGAAAGTAATTATAAAGGACAGGATTTTGGTATTGGCAGATATAATTTAAGGAGTAACATTGTTACTGAAATTAGCAAGCTAAAGCTAACTACATTATTATCTTACGACAGACAAGAAGGACGCTCTGACAGAGGTGGTCTTTGGTTATCTGATGCGATGCGTGTTCCTAATTATATGATGTATGATCTTTATCCTGATGCAGAAGGTAAATATTATAATAACGCTATTACCACCAACGGAAACATGTTGGCATCATTGTATCACGGAGGTTTAACAACTACAGATAATGACCATTTCCAGGGAATTGTTTCTGGTGAGTTAGAAGTTATTTCAGGTTTGAAAGCTAAAGCTGTTATTGGGTATGATTTAAATTCAGATCATAGGTTCATTAATAGAAAATGGTATCCTGTATATGATTATAACAATAGAAATGTGGTTGTTAATCAAGCTGACGATAAGGAATTTCATCAGGAAGATTATAATTCAAAGTCAACGATGTTAAATACGCAGTTTCTTTTAAACTACGATAAAACGCTAGGAGCCCATCATATCTCAGGATTAGTTGGTTACACAACAGAATCTTATCGTAGAAAAGCAAATGAAATTAAGCGTTTTTATGTAGATCCTGATTTAGGATTAGATACTGATGAAACAATTTATGACACTGGTAGTTATAATTCACCTCAGGCTACTACAGAAAGAGCGCTGCATTCATATTTGGGGAGACTTTCGTATTCATACATGGATACTTATTATTTAGAAGCAAGTGCGCGTTATGATGGATCTTCTAAATTTGCTAAAGATAACCGCTGGGGATTTTTCCCATCAGCAACTGTGGGTTGGAGAATCTCAGAAGAAAGTTTTTTCAACTTTTATAAAGATAAAATTGGCGACTTAAAATTAAGAGCTTCCTATGGATTATTGGGATCGCAGTCGGTTAATGATTACCAGTTTTTAACTACCTACGATATTTATAATAATCAGTATGGTTTTAACAATTCAAGTGTTACAGGTACAGGGTATACCTACGGTAATGAATTGTTATCATGGGAGAAAACAAGAACCTTAAACCTTGGGTTTGATGCAATATGTTCTAATAATCTTCAGGTAACTTTCGACTTTTTTAACAAGAATACAACCGATATTCTATTAACGCCTCAAACGCCAAGTACCTTAGGTGGAGCAGTGCCTAGAGCAAATATCGGAGAAATGCGAAACAGAGGTTGGGAATTGACTTTATCTTATAATCTGAAACATTCAGGATTTGCTCACTTCTTTAGCTTTAATATTGGTGATTCTTATAACGAAGTTGTTAAGTATGGAGACCAGTCCATTGCAGCTTCCGATGAAATTGAACGCTTAATTCGTGAAGGAGTGCCATACTATAGTTACTATGGTTTCAAAACAGATGGTTTATATAAAAATCAGGATGAAATCCGCAATTCAGCAACATTTATTGGAGCCAACCTTCAACCTGGAGATGTTAAATATGTAGATCGAAACGAGGATGGTGTCATTGATGATAATGACAGATATATATTAGGAAATGCATTTCCAAGATACAATTACGGTTTTACATATAACGTAACATGGAAAGGCTTAGACTTTAATATGTTGTGGCAAGGTGTAGGCAAAAGGGATATGGCATTACGTGGCGAAATGATAGAACCTTTTCACGGTAGTTATTACTATGTTATGTTTGAGCATCAGTTAGATTATTGGACTCCGAATAATACAGATGCTAAATATCCAAGGTTAATAAATAATGCGGCATCTTCATCGTACACCAATAATTACGGACATGGTTCTGACCGAAATTTATACAATGCAGCCTACCTGCGTTTAAAGAATGTACAACTAGGTTATACTTTACCAAAACGACTTGTTAAGAAAGTCGGGATGCAAAAATTTCGTTTGTATGTAACAGGTCAAAACTTGTTAACATTCACCAAAAATAAGTTTATCGATCCGGAATCTACAGAGTTTGGAAATAGTATGAATGCAAGTGGTGCAAATAGTGGACGAAATTATCCAACATTGAAATACTATGGTGGAGGAATCGATATTGAGTTTTAAAACCCTTTAATCAATAGTAATAATGAATAAAATATTTAAAGTATATATCATAATAAATGTACTCATCTGTATGTTGTTATCTGCTTGTGTTGATTTGGATGTGGAGCCAACAGATAAATTTACAGATGAAACATACTGGACATCTCCTGAAAAAGCCTCGTCGCTTTTGAACATGGCGTACCGACAAATGAACAGTGCAGGTAACATATTTCGTAACGAACGATTAAGCGATAACCTTTATAATGGTTATGGTGGAGACGATGTTAAGAATATTGTAAACGGACAAGCCAATGCTTCAACTAATCTTTTTAATAATGTTTGGAGAGATTTGTATGGAGGTATTAAAACAACACATACATTTCTTGAAAATGTGGATCGTGTTGATATGGATGAAGATTTGAAAAACAGAATGAAAGCCGAAGCGCGTTTTATTAGAGCCTTTTTATACTTTCAACTAACAAATTGGTATGGAGATGTGCCATTCTTTACACAGGATATTGATTTGGATCAGGCCAAAAGTATCGAAAGAACATCTCAGGCTACTATCGTACAATGGATTCATGAAGAACTGGAAAGTATTTCAGAGATTCTTCCAACGAAAGAAGAATATGCAGATGAGGACAGAGGACGAATTACATGCGGAGCAGCCATGGCCCTCAATGCCAGAGTTGCGTTAAACTTTAACGATTGGGCTAAAGTGAAGCTTTATACTGAAAAATTGATTCATGGTACAGCGTACGGAGCTTATTCGTTACATCCTAATTATCAGGAAATATTCCTTAAGGATTATGAATATAATGATGAGATTATTCTGGATATTCAATATGTCCCAGAGGTTAAAACATGGAGCGAAATATCTGTTTATGTTCCTTTTAGCTTAAATCTTGTTCAATATATTATGGCTTGTCCTACTCAAAATTTAATTGATACCTATTTAATGCTTGATGGTAGCAAGTGGGATGAAACGAAAGATGCATACGAAGGTCGCGATCCAAGAATGGATATGACTATTGTACGCAATGGAAGTATAATGGAGCAAAAGGATGGGACGACTTACGTGGTAAATGTTGATCCTAACGACGCAGATAATAATACTAATGATATCATTGGTCGTGAGAATGGAAGTCAAACAGGATATTTCTATCGTAAATATTATGATTCAAATCCAAATGCATGGACAGCAGGTACTTCATGGTCTTGTAATATCAATTTTGTAACCTTACGTTATGCAGATGTTTTATTAATGTATGCCGAAGCCATGAATGAGTTAGGAGAGATGGATGCTTCTGTATGGGATTTAACAATTAAACCAATAAGAGAACGTGCCGGTTTTGAATCTACTTCCGCAGCATTGGATTTTCCTTCAGGTAACTTACAACAAATTATCAGAGACGAAAGAAGAGTTGAGTTAGCACTTGAAGGTACTCGCATTTATGATATTCGCCGATGGAAAATTGCCGAAGTTGTGCTAAATGAATCACTGCGAGGCGCTAAATTTAATTTGGTTGGTGGAGAAGCGGATTACTATTCATTTAATGAAAATTCGTTTAATAAAGATCGTGATTATTTATGGGCAGTTCCACGTCAGCAGCTTATCATCAATCCAAACTTGGGCCAGAATCCCGGATATTAATCATATTGTAAAATCAAAAAAATATAATGAAACATCAGTATAAAATTGTTCTGCTTATTACCTGGAGTTTCATCATGTAACCGAAAGAAAAAATTAAACAAATGAAGAAAAATATATTTTTTGCATTAATAGCATTGATAACATTATTCACAAGTTGTGAGGAAGATAATGATTTTAAAGATGTAACAGTAACAGCTGTTAAAAATCTGTATGAGCCGGTTAACGATAAATATGTCGTACTACAGTCTGTATCAAATGTGTATTTTGAATGGGAAAAAGCATATGCCGAAGATAATAGTGTGGTTTATTACGAGATATTATTTGATACTCAGGACGGGGATTTTTCAGATCCAATTTATGTAGCTTCATCAGATAACAGAGGGTTAAGTACAGGAGCTACAATGACGACTAAAGTGCTTAATAACATTGCTGCTTTAGCAGGAGCCGGAACAGGTGAAGAAATTACATTAAAATGGGCAGTACGTTCAAACAGAGGTTTAAACTTTGTTTTATCAGAAGAGACTCGTTCTTTAACAGTTGTTCGATTAATTAGTATCGAGAGTCTTCAGGCTGGTGAATTACTATACATTACAGGTGAAGGTTCAGAAGATGGTCAGCAGTTTAAGAAAGTGGAAGACGGAAGTTCCACAATTTACGAGATGTATACTCAGTTGGAAGCAGATAAACCTTATTACTTTTATTCTGATTTAGCCGGAAATCAAAGAGTATTTGCCGTAACAAATGAGGCAGATAAATTTAATGAAGTAACTAATTCAACGGTACCTGATGTTACTGTTAGTGAAAGTGGTGTTTACAGAATCAGACTGGACTTTGAAACAGCTGCAGTAACTTTAGAAAAAATTGATAAACTGGAAATACGTATCAGCTGGACTTCAGCTTTAGGTGAGTTTACTTATGAAGGTAAAGGTGTTTGGAAACTAATGAATTACAATGTTCAATTGACTTCTACTTCGTGGGGATTTGACGAAAGGTATAAAATTGTATTTACCATTGATGGACAAAATGAAGAATGGGGACAGTTTGGACCATTTTTCGATGGAAGACCAGACATTGACAGACCTGGTTACAGAGATATGAAGGTAACAAGTACAGGACAGTGGGAAGGCGATCACTTTAAATTCCCAGAACAATTGTGCGATGGCGATAACTTAAACCGTTATACCTGTGATGTAACCATTTATATGACTGCAGATATTGAGAATTACACACACGATTTTGATAATATTAGAGAATAAATTTTAAGAATTTACCGCCTTGATCTTTAATATTAAGGCGGAATAAAAAATATGTTTATGAAGAATCTTATTTTAAGTATTTTTTGCACTCTTATATTGTTTTCATGTGATACTTATGAGGATGAATATATTGAGGTGAATTTATTTCCTGAATATTCGTGGCAATCAGCAGTAGATAGCAGTACAAATGCATTTGTGAGTCGTTACTGGAACTTAACACATCATTGTTTTAATAATACTTTTGATGGAGAAGTACAGTGGAATGATTATTGGCCGGAAGCGCATGGACTGGATGTTCTTGTTGATGCTTATTTGAGAACCGGAAATACTGATTATAAAGATGTAATCTACGATTTTTATGATGGTGTAAGAGCAAAAAATTACTACAGTGATAATTGGGAAGGTAATTTTTATGATGATATGGGATGGCATTGTTTAGCGCATATGAGAGCATTAGATGCCACTGATGATGGGCGATATGCTCAGTCATCAAAAGATTTATGGACCTGGATTACTGAAGGGTGGTCGGACTATGAAGGGGGTGGTATTCAGTGGAGAATAGGCTCTGATGATCTAGGAGAATCAAAAGGACTGCCTGCAAACGGACCTGCTTGTATTATTGCTGCACGTAGAGCTCAAAAGTACCCGGATGAAGTTGTTAATGGTTTTACCGATTTAGAATGGGCACATCGTATTTATGATTGGATGAAATACAATAGAACAGTATTATCTACAGGTAGAGTTTATGAAAAAATTAATGATACTAACGGAGATTATTCATATGATGTAGGTACTTATATTGGTGCTGCCCTGGAAATGTACAAAATAACGAATGAAAAGGTTTATCTTAATGATGCCATAAAAACTGCAGATTACCACATATCATCTAACATCAATTCCAATAATAGAGTGATGAGAGATTTTGGAGAACAAGCAGGGAATGGAAAAGGTCACGATGTAAATTTATTCAAAGGAATTTTTGTTCGTTATTTTACTGAATTAATTGAAACTCCTGATCTACCAGACATGGATAGAAACCGCTATGTTAGATTTTTGGAAAATAATGCCAATTATTTATGGACATATGGTACTCAAAAATCTCCAGTAATTAAGTTTTCATATACTTGGTGGTTAACGCCGGGTGAAGATGTGGTTTGGGGAGATTTGCGATCAGCCATTAGTGCAGCAACAACTCTTGAAGCAATGGCTCTTCTTGAGAAAGATGGATATTTGAATTAATTTAATAAAATTATAAATGTCAATGATTAGATTATTTTTATAGTCTAATCATTTGTCATTTATTATAGTATATATAATATGGGTAAAAAATATTTAGGAGTCGTTTTTATTATTCTGTTTTTAGGTTTGATTGGATGTTCCACACCTTCAGTAAAACAGAACTTAACAAATTATGTCAATCCATTTATTGGAACAACAACCTTATGGGATAGTACCGATTTGGGTTTTCAACCAACACGCCGGGCATGGGGAGCAGAAGCTTATCCTGGAGCAACTTTGCCAAACTCAATGGTGCAGGTTACACCGGTAACACAATGGAGAAGTGGTTCAGGTTATCAGTACGAAGATACAGTGATTTATGCTTTCGCTCATACCTCTAAGGGGCATTGGAATTTATGTTATGCACCGTTTGTAGGAGTTTCCGGAAATATTGATCCATTGAATTATAGTTCTAAATATACCCATGAAAATGAATCTGCAGCACCTGGATATTATCAGGTGTACCTTAATAAATATAATGTTAACGCAGAAGTAACATCAACATTACGATGTGCCTTTCATAAATATACCTATAAACCTGGTGCAGATAAAAAACTATTAGCTGATCTGGATAGATCCAATGAACATGTAAGAAACAATAACATAGAGAAAGAGGGTGATTTTGCCTTTAGTGGATTTCAACAAACAGGACGTACATTTTACTTTTATGCAGTAACCAATCATAAAATTAAGGATATAGAAACGGTTAAGGAAAAAAATAAAAAAGTGGATGTTGTTCAGTTTATTAATGAAGATGATAATGATGTATTAGAAGTGAAAATTGGTTTTTCTTATGTAAGTGTTGACAATGCAAAGATGAATTTAAGAGCTGAGTTGTTATCAAAAAACTTTGCTCAGGTTCGCTCAGAAGCTACCTCTGAATGGGAACAATTATTATCAAAAATTAAAGTGTCAGGAGGATCTGAAGATGATATGGAAACATTTTATTCTACTTTTTATCGTTCGTTTTTATGGCCTATTTTATTAAGTGATATTAATGGTGAATTTGTTGATGACAGGGGTGAAGTGGTAAATAAAGGCTTCAGGTATTATAGTAATCCATCGTTTTGGGATGATTATCGTAATAAACTCATATTATTAGGAATGATTTCTCCAGATGTTGCTTCTGATGTTATTAAGTCTACAATTAACCGTGGTGAAATAAGTGGTTTTATCCCAACATTCTTCCATGGAGATCATGCTTCAACTTTTATTGCAGGAAGTTATTTAAGAGGAATAAAAGACTTTGATATAAATAAGGCTTACAATTTATTGCTTAATAATGCCTTTAAAGAAGGTAAAGGTGGAAGACCCTATATTAAAGAGTATATCAATCGGGGTTGGATTTCAGAAATGGATATTGAAAATCCACATTTAGAAACAAAAGCAAAAGCTGCTGTAACAAAAACTCAGGAATATTCATATGACGACTATGCGATTGCATTGCTATCGAAAGAAATGGGAGATTCTGTTAACTATAAAACATTGATGAAACGATCCAAGAGTTACAAATACTTATTTGATCCATCAACTAAGTTAATGCGAGGACGGTTAGCAAATGGAGATTGGATAACTCCTTTTGACCCGGAACGCCCCTATTATGAGTATATGTACAGAGAGGCTACCGGATGGCAATCCAGTTTTTTTGCACCACATGATACCAAGGGTTTAATAGCTTTATACCCAAATAAAGACGTATTTGAAGCTAAATTGGATTCTTTATTTTCAATTCCATGGAAAGGTTATGAAGCCTGCAACTTAACTGTTTTTATAGGGCAATATTGCCATGGAAACCAGCCGGGACACAGCACTCCTTATTTGTATTACTACATCAATAAGCAACCTAAAGCTCAAAAGATATTAAATAAAATAATGAATAACTTTTATCGTATGGGACCCGAAAGATTGGCTTATGCCGGAATGGATGATGCCGGAGAAATGTCATCATGGTATGTTTTAAATGCAATTGGTTTATACACTTATTCTCCAGCCGATCCAGAATATATTATTACAGTACCTAAATTTAAAAACACAGAATTCAACTTGGGTGATAAACCTTTCAAAATAAAAAGAATTGGTGAAGGCGAAGAAATCTTACAAATTACCTACGATAATAAGCGTATCGATAATTATTTTATTACACATGAGCAATTACAGCAGGGCAACGAATTAGTGATTTCAACGAAATAAACCTATATGAAGAATTAATTTTCAGTATTATTCAATATTTTTATCCGGAAACTATGAAAATGTTGGGCTTAGTATTTGTGTTAAGCTCAACATTTTCATATGCCAGATAAATCTTGTTATAAAAAGATTAATTATGGCTTGTTTTATTATAAATACAACTGTTAATGGTAGTTGTAAAAAAAGATAGAATAGATATAATTTTAATAATGTAAGAGGGTTTAGTATGATAGGGAGATATGCTTATAAGTTATTAACTATTATTTTATTAATTCAAACTTTAGGTAATATTAGTTGCTTTAGTTATAACCTTAAAAATATTTCCAGAAACCAAGGGCTTTCTAATAGTGCTGTAACTTCAATTTGTCAGGATTCAGATGGGTATCTATGGATTGGTACTTGCGAAGGAGTAAATATATATGATGGTAACGAAGTAAAGATTTTTAACCCATATGCCTCTGACAACCACTTTGCAGGAAGAATAATAGAAAACATTATTGAAACCGAAAAGGGCATACTTTGGATACAAACAAACCATGCATTAGTTCGATTAAATAAATATGAAGGAACAACAGATGTATATCCAGAATTTAAAGAAAAAAATATTTATTTAAAATATAAGGAGAAACTCTGTATTTTAAAAGATAACGATCTTTATTATTATAATTCTGTCGCGAATAGTTTTCGCAAAATTGAAACTTCCACTAAACTTTCTTCCTCAAAGGTTTTAAGCGCATTTATTGATCAAAAAGATATTCTCTGGCAAGTTTGCGAAAATGGCATAAAGAAATATCAATTAGCTTATCATGAACAAGGTGATGAACTAAAAATTTCTATGATTCACGAATCTGAGAATTCAAAGCGAATTATAGCTTCTGATAATCAGTTAGATCATTTATTTTTGGTTGATTCTGATTATGATTTCTATAAGATTGATATAGAAACTGGTCAAAAAACTCTTATTACCAATTTGCAAAATGAAATAGGAATAAAAGGTGAAATCTCTTCTATTATTAAATACCATGATAATTATTTAATAGGTTTTAAAACGCATGGAGTAATACAACTGGTTCCTCAAGATGAAAATAATTTTGAGTTGCATGAATTGGATATATATTCAGGTGTTTTTACCATGTTAATAAATCGCGATCAGGATAATTTTTGGATAGCATCTGATGGTCAGGGACTTTTTACTTGTTATAATAACGAGTTCATGTTCAATAGTTTTACGTTTGATAAATTCCCATTGCAAATAACTAAACCAATTCGGGCATTATATGTGGATGAATTCAAGAATTTATGGATTGGTACCAAAGGAGATGGAATATATAAAATAGAGGATTATGATCCCAATAGTGTATTGAATCACAGCAAAACAAAGAATTACAATATTTCAAATAGTAATCTTCCTAATAATAGTGTTTATGTAATAAAAAAAGGTTCGCGAAATTTATTGTGGTTCGGACATGATAATGGTATTAGCTATTATTCATACACCGGTGAAATAAAGAATCTGAATTATGGTGATTCATTTCAATCTATTTCTTATGTTTTCGATATCTATCAAAAGAACGATAGTACGCTTTGGGTAGCAACAGTTGGGAATGGTATTATAAAAGTAAACCTTGATTATAGCAATAACCACCCTAAGATAAAAGACATTAAAAATATCAAGGTAAATAATGGAAAAGTTTCCTCTAATTATTTTTTTAGTCTATGTAAAAAGAATGATTCAACATTATTATTTGGGAATAGAGGAGAAGGTGCTTTTAGTTTAAATTTAAATACAGAAGAACTACGAAATATAAACCTGAATAAAGAAATTAATAAAGACGTTTACGCCATAAAAACAGATGATAAAGGTAATTATTGGCTAGGAACAGGAGGCGGGTTAGTTAAATTTAATGGAGCACAAACACAAGTTTATAACCAGAGTCATGGATTACCCAACAATACCATTCATTCAATTATTGATGGATATGATGATAATATTTGGCTAAGCTCTAATAAAGGAATCATCAAGTTCGATCCTGAACGTGAAATTTCTCATGCTTACAATCAGAATGAAATGTCTGATATAATTGAATACAGCGATGGTGCATGTTATTTAAATTCATCAGATCAATATATTTTATTTGGAGGAATTAACGGTTTTGTATCTATCAAATCGAATAATAGTTACGAAATCAAAAATTATCGACCAGAAATAAATGTTTCAGAGGTCAAAATAAATGGCGAAGAACAAAATATACATGAATTTATTAAGTCGTATCAGCAGAATAATATAATTGACCTTACATACACACAAAATTTCTTTTCTTTTAAATTATCTATAATCGATTATTTAAAGAGCAACAGTTATTTGTATTACTACAAGTTAGAGGGATTAAATGATAGTTGGATTAATAACCAATCTTCAAATTTAGTCTCGTTTTCGCATATACCTCCTGGCGATTATGTTTTAAAACTAAAATATAAGGATCTGTTGACAGATTCTTTCGGTAAGGTTAAGTCTTTTATTATTACCATAATACCCCCTTGGTATAAAAGTAATATGGCTATCTTGCTGTACTTTGTATTATGCGTTGCAATAATTGCGTTTATCTTCAGATATCTTCAAAAGATTTATCAGTTAAAAAATAAATTGGTAAAAGTTATGCTTGAAGAAAATGTGAAAGATGAAATGTATGAGGCAAAAATGAAGTTGTTTACAGAAATTACGCATGACTTTTTTACACCACTTACATTAATTTTGGGGCCTTGTGAAAGTATTATTAACAATACAAATGCTAATGATCAGATTAAACAAGATGCTGCGCTAATAAAGAATAATGCAGAGAAACTACATAATCTGGTACGCGAAATTATTGATACCCGTAAACTCGAGCTAAAAAATCAAAAAGTTAAATTTGAAGTCACAGATTTATCTGAACTAATCAGTAATAATGCGAATCTGTTTTTACAAATATCCCAATATAAACAGGTTAATTATCAAATCGATCTGCAGGAAAATATATCGTGGAACACAAACATAAACTTTATTGAGAGAATTGTTACTAACTTGGTTTCCAATGCTTTTAAATATGTAAATAACAGTGGGGAAGTTAAAGTGCGTATGTTTAAACATGGAGATGATGTAAATATTATAATATCCAATACAGGTAAAGGAATTCCCCAGGATAAAATGGACACTATTTTTGAAGCTTCTTCAGATCCAAGTAAAAAGACGGAAGATGGTATTTTCGAAAGTCATGGAATGGGTTTATCTGTTTGCAAGCATTTGGTAGCTCTTATTAATGGAACAATTGAGGTAGAAAGTACACCTAATCAGTGGACCCATTTTACCATAAAATTACAACCTGTTACCAGTACCAATAATTTGATTCCAGAAGTCGGGGAACGTACATTTGAATTAAAACATTCAGGAGAAACTAATGACAAGCTAAAATTACCAGTTGTTGTAATCGTTGATGATGATCCTCAATTATTATCATTTATTAGTAATATCTTTGTGGATATTTATAATGTTGTGGCTTTTAATAATGCTCAAGAAGCAATAGAGTATGTCAAAACACATCAAATTGATCTTATTATTACTGATTTGATGATGCCAGGGATAAATGGTATTTCCTTAATTAAGGAAATTAGAGCTGATAATACTTTAATTCATATACCTATTGTGATTTTATCAGCAAAGTACACGCACGAAGATAAAACAGAGGGTATTAGTTCTGGTGCAGATGCATATATTTCAAAGCCCTTTAGTATAAAATATATAAAGAGTGTGGTAAGTCGTTTATTAGAAAATAAAGCCAATCTAAAACACTTTTATACTTCGGTAGTTAGCAATTATGTAATTGAAAATGGCAATTATGTAAGTAATGAGGATAAAGAGTTTTTCGATTCCTTTTTAAAGGTAATAGAGGAAAATATTAGTAAGCCTTCCTTGTCAATTAGCGATATTTCAAAAATTATGGGAGTTACAACACGGATGATTTATCGTAAATTAGAAAATATAACAGATAAGAAACCTGCGGAATTTATAAAAGAATATAGGTATAAGTATGTGAATACATTATTGTTAACAACTAATTTAACTATTGAAGAAATAATGGATAAATGTGGAGTTGGAAGTAGAGCTACCTTCTTTAAAAATTTTGCAAAGATTTATGGCACAACACCAAAGAAATATAGACAGAATGCCATTGATCGTTTTAACGATAATATTTCATAATGTGTAATAGATAATTAAATTTGAGTTAAATTGATTATAATAACTTGTAAAAGAGGATAATATAAATTCAACCATAATTCAATTAAGGATATGTGTTATATTTATTAGTTTTGACATCTATTTTATTACGATATTTTAATTTGCATTTTTAATATCGCTGTTAAGACTTTTAAATTAAAATGATATTTTATCTTTATAGGTAATGAAGCTCAAAACACATATAAATATACCAATACAACTCTGCATAAAAATCATTATTGTTTTTTATTTCTTCCATTTTAATTTACCTGCACAAAACATATCAATACGAGATATTCCATCATTAGATAAATTACCAGTAAATGCCATACATCGAATTTTTCAGGATAGTGAAGGATATATGTGGTATGGTACTTTTAACGGACTATGCCGATTTGATGGCTATAATATTAAGACCTTACGTTCCGATTTTTATAATCCAAATCTGTTAAAGGACAATTACATTACTTATATAAATGAAGATCATGATAATAAAATCTGGTTTGGTACATTCAAAGGGGCATATACATTAGATAAAGAGACCTATGAATTAAGAGCTATAGATTTAGGAGAAAACTCCGATAAATGGATCTATTCTATTAATGTAACAAGTGATGGAAACATATGGGTTAGTGTTGCAGGTACTTTGTACAGGCTTAATTCAATGGGTGATATCGTAAAACAATATGATCTAAATATCAACGATCAGCTGCGAAGTGTGTTTTTTGTGTATGAGGATATTAATGATGACATACTTATTTCACTTACGGGAGGTGGAATGTATAAGCTTAACGAAGCTTCTAACACATTTGAACCATATTGCAGCAACAAAGAGTTTATTGATATTGAGCGTATCATTTGGGATGAAGCACATCAGTGCTATTGGTTAGGTACCTGGGGAAAAGGAATTGTTCGTTTTAATCCTAATGCTAAATCTGTTGAAGAACAGTATGTAAAACAACCACTTCCTGTTGATTTTAATGGAGAACCTGTTGCTGAACTTTTTCATATGGTACGTGATGATGTTTTGCAATATCTATGGGTAACCACAACTAAAAATCTCTTTGCTTTTCGTATTACTGAAGATGCGAACCTGGAACAAGTTGATACATCACCATTTTTAGGTACATCAAATAAAATGCTGTACGAGATTTTTAAAGATAAATATGGCAAAATGTGGGTGTCTTCTTTTGATGAAAAAAGCTTTATAATTGATATTCATGATAATATCATTAAAAAGTATCCATTACCAGGATTAAAAGATAGGATTAATGCCAATCCGGCTATTGTTTCAATGTATGAAGATGACGGTGTTTTTTGGTTGTCACAAGATCGTTATGGCCTTTGCTTGTATGATAGTAAAAATGGAGCATTGAAGCATTTTAGTGAATGTAAGGATGTGAAGCATCTTTCTTTATGGGATGCAACATTAATTCTAGGTTCTCATCATTCAAACAGGGTATGGACTACTTTATATACAACAGATGTTATAGGGTTAGAGAGAAACAATATGGAGATGCTGTTAAAGTATCATATTCAATTTGATAAAGTTTCACAAAATCCGGGTTTTATATCAACCCTTTATGAAGATAATAATGATAATTTATGGATAGGAACTACTAGCAGTGTTTTTCTTTATAATATAAAAGATGAGGAACTTAAACTTGTTGTACAGGATATTGGCGATGTTAGAGATCTGATTAAAACAGGAGATGGTAGAATTTGGGCATTATTAAATAACAAGGGTATTTGTGCTATTGATGCAGACTTAACAACAACTCTTTATGAGTTTGAAAAAGATTTTATTTGTGCTGATGCAACAAGCGATGGTCAAATTTGGATTGGAACAGGAAAAGGTGAAGTATTGCTATTTAATCCGGCTACACAACAACTTGAAGATTATAGTAAACGTTGTGGCTTAAATGGAGATATTGTTAATAGTATTATTGTAGATCAATTAAATCATGTTTGGATTACAACCAATCAGTTTATAAAGGAGTATAATCCTCGTAATGGTGCCTATCGAAGATATAGTACCAACAATCCCGATTTTTTATTAACACGCTTATTGCCTGGATCTTTATATTTTGATGGTACTGAAAATATTTATTTTGGAGGTATTTCCGGAATTATTTCGATACCGCCAACACAGCGACTGGAAGGAATCCCAGAAAGTATTGAAACTCATATTAGTGATGTTAAAATCATGGGAACGAGTATTTGGGATCAGCCGGAAACTCAAAAAATATCAGATAGCATATTAATCCTAAACCCAAATGATCGTAACCTCGAAATAGAGTTTTCGTCATTGGATTTTCATAATCTGGATCAGGTAAGGTATGCTTATCAATTAGAAGGCGCAGATGAAAATTGGGTGTATACCGAAGAGGGAAAAAATTCAGCTTTTTATAATCAGTTGGCTAAAGGAGATTATGTTTTTAAAGTTAGAGCAACTGATAAAAATGGTTTGTGGAGTAAAAATATAACAGCGTTACACATTTTGCGTTTACCGGCCTGGTATGAATCATGGTATGCATTTCTATTATACTTTGTATTAATTGCATGTTTGCTTGCCTATATTATTTATATAAACCGAAAACGTATAGAATTACGGAGTAGCGAAAAATGGGCGGATAGTGCAGAGTTGGTTAGGATGCATAGCTATATTGAGAGTAGTAAGAATGTAGCTTCACCAGAATTTGAGGAATTTGATAAAATGTTGATTGAAAAAGCAACTAATATAGTGGTTGAACATTTAGGCGATTCTAAATTTAATGTGGAGGCTTTAGCCACAGAAATGAATATGTCTCGTTCTACATTATCCAGAAAGATTAAACTCATTACAGGAGATACATCATTTCAGTTTATAAAAAAGATAAAAATGCATCACGCTTGCCAAATGTTAAAGAATAAAACAGTAAAAGTTTCTGATGTAATGATCTCTTTAGGATATAACGATTATAAAAACTTCACCGAATCGTTCAAAAGTATTTATGATATCTCGCCAAGTGAATATCAGAAAACACAAAGTGATAAAGAATAATATTTTTTCTCGAATTTAACTTCAAAAAAATCGAGGATTTTGGTGTATTTCTGATCAAAATTATGGGGGTTTTTATGCAAATACACCCTGATCAAGATACCCCAAACTATTGATTTGTAACCAAAACAGAAAATAGATATAATTCATTTCCTTTGATATTAGAGAAAGTCGATAATTGACTTTTAAAGCATTGTTAAGAACAGATTTATTCATTGTTTTTCCGGAAAAAAGCAAAAGCTGACAGTGAATATTTCAATTATAATCATGTGACTAAAATCAAAGAGTTATGAAAAAAAATCCTTACTGTCACAAATTACTTCATTGTAATTTACAAAAGCTGACATTAAAATTAAAAATCCTATTTGTAATAAGTGTCTTGTCATATACAACTACAACCGTATATGCGTCTGATAATACTTCATGCATCATTCAGAATGAAAAAGAAGTAACAGTTACAGGAAATGTAACTGATGAATCTGGATTATCTATTCCTGGAGTTACCGTTTTGGTTAAAGACTCAAGCATTGGAACCATAACAGATATAGATGGTAATTACGTTTTAAATAATGTGCCAGAGGGGGCTGTTTTAGTATTTTCATTTGTGGGTATGAAATCACAAGAAATAACTATTGATGGTAAAACAGAAATCAATGTTGCATTAGAAAACGAGTCTATTGGATTGGACGAGGTAGTTGCTGTTGGATATGGAGTTCAACGCAGAGAAGATGTAACCAGTTCAATAGCCAGTGTTAACTCAAAAGATTTTGTGAAAGTTCCTACACCTGATGCAGCACAGTTAGTAAGAGGTCAGATTGCCGGAGTATCTGTAATTACACCGGATGCAAACCCTTTATCAACGTCGCAAATTTCATTAAGAGGTGTAACTACATTAAGTTCTGGTTCCGGGCCACTTATTTTGATTGATGGAATTCCTGGTGCAATTAATTCTGTTTCTCCAAATGATATAGAACAGATTGATGTGTTGAAGGATGGTTCGGCTGCTGCTATTTATGGAACACGAGGAACAAATGGTGTAATATTAATTACAACCAAAAAGAATAAAGGAGAAAGAAAACCAACAATTGAGGTGAATTCTTATATCTCTACTCAAAAGATTATTAAAAAGCTTCCAATGATGACTACAGCGCAATATCGCGAAAAAGTAGCATCTGGTAAGCCAGGAGCATTGGATCAGGGAGCAGATATTGATTGGGTAGATGAAATTTTACAAACTCCATTTAGTCAGACTTATAGCGTTAATTTGAAAGGTGGATCAAGCAACACAAGCTATATTGCCAGTTTTGATTACACTTCAAATGAAGGTATTGTAAAGCGTTCAAAAGTGGATATGATTTTCCCTCGTTTGAATGTGATACATCGTATGTTTGATAATAAATTAAAAATTGATGCAAGTGTTAGCGGTTATCATCGTAATTATGGAATTCCATATAACAATGGAGTATATCAAAATGCACTAATTTATAATCCTACTACTCCTATTAAAGATGCTGATGGTAATTGGACTGAAAGTGCCCGCGATATGTATGAAAATCCATTGGCACTTTTAAACGAAACTAAAGGCGAAAACAAGATTACTAATTTAAGAATGTACTCTGCCGTTACCTTTAGTCCTATACAAGGTTTAGATATTAAGTATTTGGCATCCAGAGAAACTTATTATCACTTTGGTGGCTATTACGAAACCAAGCAACACAGGTCAAATGTAATTCAGGGTAAGAATGGTTATGCATCACGTACTACAGACCGTAGTCAGAACGACTTAATGGAGCTAACTGCTCAGTATAATAAGCTATTAAAAGAGAATCATAGCATCTCCATATTAGGTGGATATAGCTGGACTAATAATAATTATCAATATGCATTTATGGATAACTATGATTTTCCAAGTGATGATTACTCGTATAATAATATGGGATTAGGTGCTGCATTAAAAGATGGTTCTGCAGGACAATCAACGGTTCAAAATGAAAATAAGCTGGTTGGTTATTTTGGAAGAGTTAACTATAACTACAAAAGTAGATATTATGTTTCAGCAAGTATCAGATATGAAGGATCTTCTAAGTTTGGTGACGATCATAAATGGGGTACATTCCCTGCTGTTACAGTAGGTTGGAATATTAAGGATGAATCTTTTCTTAGTGGTGTAAGTATGCTTACTTTATTAAAATTAAGAGCTGGATTTGGTGTAACAGGAACAGAACCAGGAAGTCCTTATTTGTCATTGAATCAGTTAAATCTGGGTGGTTACGGATATTATGGTGGCGAATGGGTAAATTTACTTCGTCCGGGTTCAAATCCTAACCCTGATTTAAGATGGGAAAAGAAAGAAGAAACTAATATAGGTCTTGACTTTGGATTTCTTAACGATAGAATTTCAGGTAGCATTGATGTGTACCAAAGGGATACTAAAGATTTAATTTGGGGTTATACAGTACCTGTACCTCCTTATTTATATTCAAATATTACTGCCAATGCAGGTTCTATCCGAAATAAAGGTATTGAAGTCGCATTAAATCTTGTACCTGTTTCTAATAAGAACTTAATCTGGAATTCTAATATTAATTTCTCTTCAAATAAAAGTGAATTAATTGCTTTATCAAGTGGTAAATACAAATCAAGCGGTTATGCTGACGCAGGTAATACACTGGCTCCAATTCAGCAACCAACGCACCGAATTCAGGAAGGTGAGCCTATTGGTAACTTTTATGGATACAAGTCTATAGACATTGATGCAGATGGTCATTGGATTATAGAAGGTGAAGATGGTAATCCAAAATCTATTGCAGATCAGCAGCCAACTGATAAAAAGGTAATTGGTAATGGATTACCAAAGGCTTACGTAAACTGGAATAACTCTGTAACTTATAAGCAATTTGATTTAGGAGTTACAATGCGGGGAGCTTTCGGATTCCAGATTCTGAATATGGCTGAAATGAACTATGCTGTACCAGTTAATTTAGGTCAGGGTAATATTATGGAAAAAGCCTATGATGATGTATATGGAAAAAGACCTTTAGCTGATGATCAGGAACTTCAATATGTAAGTCATTATGTACAAGATGGTGATTATTGGAAAATTGACAATGTAACACTAGGTTTCTCACCAAAACTTAAAAAAGTAGAATGGATTAAAAGTTTAAGAGTTTATGGTAGTGTTTCAAATTTAGCGGTATTTACTAAGTATTCAGGTATCGATCCTGAAGTAAATGTTCAGGGATTAACTCCAGGTACCGATGATAGATACCGTTATCCTTCAGCAAGAACATTCACCCTTGGTATTAATTTGAACTTTTAATCAATCTAAATTTTAATGAGATGAAAAAAATTAAATTCAAAAGCATATATGTCTTATTGCTATCGGTGATTACTTTTACCGGATGCGATAACAGTTTAGATGAAATCGTTTATTCAACCATTACGGAGAAAACTTACAATTATACGGTTAATGATTTTGCTCCAAATATTGTTGGTGCTTACGCCCCAATGTACGAAAATGATGTTTTTGGCCGTTGGCAAACTCAGGAGCTGACAGGATGTTGTATTGCCTTACCTGCAAACGTAACAGGATGGGATGATGGTGGTGTTTATAAAAAGTTAATGTTTCATACATGGAACTCTGAGGCGATGCAAATTAGCCAGTTATGGGATAAAAGTTACAGAGGCGTTATTTTATGTAATAGTGGTATCAGTCGTTTAGAAAATAATATTATTCCTGCTCCATCAGAGGAGGAGAGATTGGATGCCATTGCTGAATTAAGAGCCTTGAGAGCTTATTATTTTTGGATGATATGCGATAATTTTGGAGATGCACCTCTTGTGATAACTACTTCGCAAGAACTTCCAGAAAAGAGTACACGTCAGGAAATTTATAATTTTATTGTGAGTGAATTAAATGAAGCCATACCAGATTTAAGTGAAGTACAAGGCGCTGAATTGTATGGTAGATTTAACAAATGGGCAGCTAAAACTTTATTGGCTAACATTTATTTAAATGCTGAAGTTTACACTGGAACTGCCAGATGGACAGAATGTATTCAAGAGTGTAATGATATTATTAATGGAGGTGTTTGTGCATTGTCTCCAGACTATAAAGATCCATTTAAAATTGAAGGTTCCGAGACTTCAAAAGAAGTTTTATTTACCATTCCTTACGATTATGACAGAGGTATTGTTGGTAATTTCCTTTTTATGAACTCATGGCACTCTGAGTTACAAAAGAAATACGAAACCGTATATCCTCCTAATGCAGCTGGTGGACCTAAAGGTGTTACTCAGTTTATTGACACCTACCAGGATGGTGATACTCGTTTGCAAGACTCATGGTTAATGGGACAGCAATATGATTCAGAGGGTAATATGTTGTACGGAATTTATGACAAAGCCGGAGAACCTTTAGTTTTTAGCAAGGATTTACCAGATGGTAAATATACTAATGAAATGGAAGGTTATAGAATGGGGAAATATGAAATAGCAATGGGCTCTCAATGGAGTGCCGATAGTGATATTCCTTTATTTCGTTATGCTGAGGTGTTATTAATGAAAGCCGAATGTTTATTACGTACAGGACAGGCTGGTGCCGGAGCTTTGGTAACAGAAGTTAGAAACAGAGCGTTCAAAGATAATCCTGAATTAGCAATAGTTACTGATGATCAATTAAAAGAAAACTCATCATTTGATTGGGGAGTTGTTGAAGATTATCAGATCACAACTCCAGGTGATCAATCACCAGTTGAATTTGGTCGTATGTTTGATGAATGGAACTGGGAATTTGCCTGGGAAGGTTACACCAGAAGAAATATGATTCGCTTTGGAGTTTATACAACCAAAAGCTGGTTGTCGCATGAACCAAATGGAGATTATCGCACTGTGTTTCCTATTCCGGAAAGTGTAGTTACTTCAAATCCATTTTTAGATCAAAATCCGAATTATTAATAAAGAGGTTTTATAATAAAACATCGGCAGGTTTGTCTCAACCAGCAGACCTGCTGATAAAATGGTTGAAATACATATACAATTATTTTTCTTCCACCCTGATGATTATGTATTTAAAGTAGGTTGTTGAATACAAATAGCAATAATGAGTAATGCAAGTGAGTTCTATAAATTTTTATTGTTTATCTCCCAGCTCTAACGAGAGCATGATACTTCATATGTTTTTAGGATTGGTTTGTGTACCTCATTTATTATCAGTTTGTATTGGAAACTTGTACTTAAATACATATTCAGGGATTTCAACCAAATCGAAACTTCTGGATTCGGTGCCTCTACACTGTGAAAAAGTAAGTCAGAAAAAAAGCATAAAGTGATTCAAGTTGTTGAAATGCATTAAAAAATTATTGATATGAATAATAAGAGTTTAAGTATAATAATATTGTTCTTTTATCTGGTGTCATGTGCTCCTGGAGAAAAAAAGACTGTAGATCAGATTGAGTTGACAGAAAGGCCGGTGCCTATTTCTACAGTAAAGCATATTTCTGGTTTTTTTGGTCACAGAATGGATGTGAACCGAAATAATTATATCAAGAAATTTCCGATTGATAAATATGTTGATTTTATAGTAAAAAGAGAGCATACAGATTGGGACTGGACTCAGGCAGAACAACATGGGAAATGGGTTGAGTCTGCTTATTTATCAGCCATTCAAAGTGGTGATGAAGCGTTATTAAAAAAGGCGCAAGAGATTTTAGACCGTATTATTGATTCGCAAGAAGATGATGGATACGTAGGAGCTACTGCAAAAGATTATCGTTCACAGGAAAGACCAGTTAGAGGTATGGATCCTTACGAACTGTATTTTGTGTTTCACGCTTTTATTACCGTGTATGAAGAAACCGGCAATGAAAAGGCTTTAATGGCAGTGGAGAAATTAGCTGATTATTTCTTAATGAATTTTGGCCCTGGTAAACAAGAGTTTTGGCCATCAGATTTGCGTCCACCAGAAAATGTAAACAAAAAATTAGCAGGAACATCTGATTTTGCTGGTCATAGCGTACATTATTCTTGGGAAGGAACATTGCTTGCAGATCCTGTAACCAGATTATATGAATTGACAGGAAAAGAGAAGTACTTAAAATGGAGTCAATGGGTAGTAAGCAACATTGATAAATGGAGTGGATGGGATTCTTTTTCACGACTAGATTCTGTTGCTTCAGGTAATATTGGTGTGGATCAACTTCAGCCATATGTTCACTCACATACATTCCATATGAACTTTATGGGATTCTTGAGACTGTATCGTATTACCGGCGATAGATCTTTATTAAGAAAAGTTACCGGTGCATGGAATGATATCAATAAAAGACAAATGTATATTACAGGTGGTGTTAGTGTTGCAGAACATTATGAACATGATTATGTAAAACCTCTTTCTGGAAATATTGTAGAAACCTGTGCTACCATGTCGTGGATGCAATTAACTCAAATGTTACTTGAAATTACAGGTGATGTTAAATATGCTGATGCTATTGAACGATTAATGATTAATCATGTGTTTGCAGCTCAGGATGCGGAGCATGGTTCATGCAGATATCATACAGCTCCTAACGGAAGTAAACCAGAAGGGTATTTTCACGGTCCGGATTGTTGTACAGCCAGCGGTCATCGTATTATTTCTCTTATTCCAACATTTGCCTTTGCCGAAAAAGGATCAAACTTTTATATCAATCAATATTTAGCCTCTGATTACGAAGGAGACGATTTTAAACTTTCTGTTAAAACCACTTATCCTGAATCTGAAACCATTAATATTTCGATTGAATCAGAGCAACCAACTAAAAAAGATCTGTTTTTAAGAATTCCATCATGGTGTAATAGTCCTATCGTAAAATTAAACGGAGAAGCAGTTGATCAGGTGAAATCAGGAGCCTACTTAAAACTAGCTTACAATTGGAAAAAAGGAGATGTAATTGAGGTTACTTTACCTATGGAAGAGCATTGGGTAATGCGTCAGAACCATAGTGAATACTCAATGTATTATTTATCGGGTGGTGAGCATATGTATAAAGAAAATCCTACAGATAAAATACCTTCTGCCTTTGTTCGCGGACCAATTGTATATGCTATAGATATGGTTTGGAATGAGGCAATAGCTAATGATACTCTGGATCTTAATAAAGATATCAGGGTAGATACATCAGTAGCTCCTATCTCAATTCAAAAGCCGGATGCTGATATGCTAGGACCTGTTTACAAAACAAAAGCTAGCTATCATAACAACGAAGTAGATATAATTCTTACTCCTTTTGCAAATATTGGTCAGTGGTACCGAAAAGGTGAACCAAAACCAGATGAACATTCAAATGCTTTTTCATACGGTATTTGGTTGTATGACACGTCTATTAATTAGAACAATTATTCAACAGGTCATGGCATAAGAATATGACCTGTTGATTCTTTCAAAAAAATATAATCAGCTATTCACATGATTGATAAGAAAACAATTTTGGGTTTAATTCTGGCTTTAGGATTTATTATAGGATCTTATATACCTTCATATGGCCAGATTCATTCGCTACAAAACGAAAAGTACCAGGTTGGTTTTTCACACAAGGGAGTAACTTCTTTTAAAGCAGTATCAGATTCTGCCGATTTATTTTCTGTTGGAGATGCATGGGGAAACATACATGTTAATTATAGAGTAAATAACGAAGATTGGTTTCCTGTTTTTACCAATAGTACTCGTTTTTCTAATATAGATGCACAAACAGTTTTGTATACAGATTCATTATTTGATATGGCACTCTGTATGAAAAGATATTATACTCTGAAACAGGATGGTTTGCATTTACGAGTAGAACTAACAAATACCAGCAATAGAGAAATTGAATTAGGAGATGTAGTAGTTCCTGTAAAATGGAACTCCCCGGATAGAAATCACGACAAGGTTACTCCAAAGCATATATTTGAAAAGACATTTATACAAAAACAAAATATCTCATTAAACGCCTCATTTTTAACTTTCTCAAAGCCTTCAGGTGTAGGTGAGTTTTACCTTATGACAACAGGTAGTCATACTCCTTTGGAATTCTTTGATTATTCAAATCATACCTCAAATTTATATATCCATTCAGGGGCTACAGCTCCTGGTATTGAGGGTAACTGGCGTTTACCTCATACCACAAAAAAATTAGCACAAGCCGGAAAAAATGGTGACTCTGTTACCTATGAATTTACATTGTCATCAGTTTCGCACTACGAGGATTTAAGAGATGCTGTATACGAAAATGGATTGCTCGATGTAAGAGCTGCTCCGGGATATACTGTGCCACAGGATCTGTCTGTTAAAGTAGCTATTCGTTTAAAAGGTACCATTGATTCTCTGGTTGCCGAATATCCGGAACAAACCAATATAAAATCACTAGGTAAAGGACCAAACGGTGCAAACCTCTTTCAGCTTAATTTTAATCATCTGGGCGAGAATATGATTCATGTATGTTACAATGGAGGAGAACAATCTATTTTAGAATTCTTTTCCACCGAACCCATAGAAACATTGATTAAAAAGCGTAGTTCCTTTATTGTAAATCATCAGCAGCATAAACAACCCGGTAAATGGTGGGATGGATTGTACTCTGTTTACGATATGAAACATAAAAAATTACGAGGACCTGAAGATACCGATGGTTTTGATGGCTGGTGGGCTTATGTAATAGCTTGCGATGATCCTATTTTGGGTAAAGCGCCTTTTGTGGCTGCAAAAAATGCCGTGTACCCTGATTCATCAGAAATTGCATCGTTAGAATATCATATTGAGCATTTTGTTTGGGGCAAGTTACAGCGTACCGATAAAGAATCACCATATTCTTATGCTGTTTATGGAGTTCCTAATTGGCATGTGTCGCGTGATTCAGCTTTACATGCAATGATTTTTCCAAATGATTTCAGAGACATGCAAATTTGGCGGGCTTATGACTATCCACATATTATAAAGATGTACTATCATATGTACGAGATTGCTAAAAATACGCCTCAAATGATTCATAATCTCGATGCAGATGGATATTTGGAAAGAGCTTATCAAACTGCAGTGGCTTATTATAAATATCCTTACCAGGTTTGGTCGTGGTTTGATACTTATAAATGGGGAATTTATAATGAAAAAGTAATTCTGGAAGTGATTGCAGCCCTGGAGTATCATCAAAGACAAAAGGAAGCTGATTATTTGCGTGGAGAATGGGAGAAGAAAGCCAAATACTTTATTTATGACGATAAATATCCGTTCCGTTCCGAGCATAGTTTTGATCGTACAGCCTTTGAATCATCTTTTGCATTGGCAAAGTATGCCGTTGAAAATCCTATGAAACCGGATAATAAGTTATGGTTTGATAAGAATAAGAAAATATGGTATTCACATCCTAATGTATCAATCAATGATGGTGTTGATTTTATGAACCGACAACATTATGCAGGTTTATCGGTGAGAGGATGGCTTATGCCTAAGTATTATTTGGCAGGTGCCGATTGTGCTTCTGCAGAACACACTCATGAGATGTCTTATATGTCAATGATGGGTGGGTGGTCTGTATTGGAATATGGTTTACATTACAGCAACAATACCGACTGGTTAGAATTGGGTTATAACTCTTATTTAAGTTCATGGTCGTTAATGAATACAGGTAATGCCGGTTCTGATTATGGTTATTGGTTTCCTGGTAAAGAGAATGATGGTGCAACAGGTTGGGCTTTTATGAGTGCTAAAAGCGGACAAACATGGCTTAAGAAAAACGAGCAAAGAGGCGTATGGCATTACGATGGTGAAATTGATTTGGGTTATGCAGCTGCATTTAGTACAGCCCGCACCTTGGTTGTTAAGGATGAAGTATTTGGTTTGCATGCATACGGAGGCGAGCTCACAACTAAAGGTTCAGTATTCAACGTAATTCCTAAAGATGGAGTTCGTCAGCAGTTTAGTTATGTGGTAGATAAATTCCGTTATCATCTCACATTAAAACAAGATGGGTTTTTAAAAGATACACCGATTGTAATAGCATCAAAAGGTAAAAAGTTGAAGTTTTTCATTGAAAACAGGCAGAATAATTTAAATCATACTACCTTAATTAAAATTCAGTCTGAAAAGAATATTCCTCAAAAGGTTATGATTGGAGATGAGGAAATTCCTCTGGAAAAATCGCAAACAGGATGGCAGGTAAATATTCCAATGAAACAAAATAACGAAGAAGTAATTGTTTGGTTTAAATAACTTTAAGATAGTTAATTACTAAGTAGCTAATAACTCTATATTTTTATTGAATAAGACGATATAATTATGAAAAAAAATCTTATTACATCATTATTATTAACTGCGATACTGCCCTTAATGGCGCAGAAAAAGGATTCTGGTTACCCAATAACTCCGGTACCTTTTACCTCAGTTAAGATTACCGATAGTTTTTGGGGACAACGATTGGAAGCCAGTAGAGAAAAAACCATTCCATTGGCTTTTAGCAAGTGTGAAGAAACAGGCAGATATGAAAACTTTGTTAAAGCAGCTCATCCAAGCAGTGAATATAAAGTGGGCGGATTATCCTTTGATGATACAGATGTTTATAAAACCATTGAAGGTGCCAGTTACTCCATGCAAACTTATCCTGATAAAAAACTGGATAAATATATAGACAGTGTTCTTACTATTGTTGCTGCAGCACAAGAGGATGATGGTTATTTATATACTTCACGAACCATGAATCCTGAGCATCCACATGAGTGGTCGGGGAGTAAACGATGGGAAAAGGTTGAGGACTTAAGTCATGAGTTTTATAACCTTGGGCATATGTTAGAGGGCGCTATTGCTCACTATCAGGCTACAGGGAAAAGAAACTTTTTGGATATTGCTATTAAATATGCCGATTGTGTGGATCGTGAAATTGGTGATGCACCCGGTAAACAGATTAAAGTACCGGGGCATCAAATTGCAGAGATGGGCTTGGCTAAATTATATGTGTTAACAGGTGAGCAAAAATATCTTGACCTGGCTAAATTCTTTTTAGATCAAAGAGGATATACCAGCCGTACGGATGAATACAGCCAGGCTCATAAGCCGGTAGTAGAGCAGGATGAGGCTGTTGGACATGCGGTGCGTGCCGTTTATATGTACTCAGGTATGGCCGATGTGGCTGCTTTAACCGGAGATTCTGCCTATATAAAAGCCATTGATAAAATATGGGATAATGTAGTATCTAAAAAACTATATATCACAGGAGGTATTGGTGCCAGACATCATGGTGAAGCTTTTGGCGAAAACTATGAGTTACCAAACCTTACAGCTTACAACGAAACATGTGCTGCCATTGGTAATGTATATTGGAACCACCGTATGTTTTTATTGCATGGCGATGCCAAGTATTATGATATAGTGGAACGTACCTTATACAATGGATTAATTTCGGGTGTAGCTTTGGATGGAGGTACATTTTTCTACCCAAATCCTTTGGAGTCGGATGGTGAGTATCAATTTAATCAAGGGGCTTGTGAGCGTAAGCCTTGGTTTGGATGTGCTTGTTGTCCATCTAACCTAAGTCGCTTTATTCCTTCGTTACCGGGATATGTTTATGCAGTAAAAGACAACAGCATTTTTGTAAACCTGTTTATGGGTAACAACTCCGAAGTTGAGGTGGAAGGTAAAACGGTTAATATCAAGCAAACCACAGGATATCCCTGGAATGGCGATGTGCAAATAGAAGTGAATCCTAAAGGCAAAAAGGATATGGCGCTAAGGATAAGAATTCCGGGGTGGGCACAAAATCAGGTACTACCAAGTGATCTTTATTCATTTAGTGATAACGTGTCGAGCAATTATAGCGTTAAGATCAATGGCAAAAGCATAGAGAGCCAGTTAGAAAAAGGATACTTTGTGATTGACAGAACCTGGAAAAAAGGCGACAAGGTTGAGGTTCATTTTAACCTTGAACCAAGAGTTATAACTGCCAATGAAAAAGTAGAGGCTGATAAAGGACGTATATCTTTTGAGAGAGGACCTATTGTGTATTGTGCTGAATGGCCTGATAATGATTTTGAAATTTCAAGTGTACTTATTCCTTCTAATCCAGAAGTTAAGGTCATAGATAATCCTGAGTTATTAAATGGTATCAAGCAATTAAAAACCAAAGGTCAATCGTTATTTATTAATAAGGAAGGATTACTGGAAACAAAAAATGTAGAGCTTACACTTATTCCTTACTATTCGTGGTTACACAGAGGTAGTGGTGATATGATGGTGTGGTTACCACAAGATGTAAGTGCTGTAAAAGCTGTTAAAGAGTAATAACTAACTTGAGTTCAATTATAAATTAATGTCGAGCTCATGATACAAAATAAGTGCTTTTCCAAATAATCCTCTGTGGTATTTGGAAAAGCTGTTTTTATGATGACCTTAAAACACACTTATCTAATGAAGAAAAATATACTATTTCTATTGATGACTTTTCTGTTGGGCGGTTCACTATTGAAGGCACAGCCCGAAAAGTTTGATAACATTCTTTATGGCGTAGCTTACTATCATGAATACATGCCATCTGAAAGATTGGATGAAGATATTAAACTCATGACCGAGGCAGGTATTTCTGTTGTTCGGGTGGGAGAATCTACATGGAGCTTATTCGAGCCTCGTGATGGAGAGTTTGAGTTTGCTTGGATGGATCGTGTTATTGATAAAATGCATAAAGCAGGCATTAAGGTAATACTGGGAACGCCAACTTATTCTATTCCTGCCTGGTTATGGCATAAACATCCTGAAGTTTTACTGGAATATGAGCGTGGCGGAAAGGCTTATTATGGTACCCGCCAAAATATGGATATCACCAATCCTACTTACTTGTTTTATTGCGAGCGTATTATTCGTAAAATGATGGAACATTATGCCCAGCATCCGGGTATTGTAGGATATCAGGTAGATAATGAAACGTTAACGCGTGGTGTGAATAACGATAATTACCAGGTAGGCTTTGTTAATTATCTTAAAAAGAAATTTAAAACACCAGAAACGCTGAATAAGATTTGGGGCTTAAACTATTGGGGAATGACCATCGATGGTTGGGAAGAACTGGCTCCTCGTGATGGAATTACCAATACAGGATATAAATTAGAGTGGGAGAGATTTAACCGTAAATCACTGGCCGAATTTTTAACCTGGCAATCCTCTATTGTTAAGGAATACAAACGTGATGATCAGTTTATCATGCAGTGTTATATGACTTCTGTAGAATTGGTGGATCAGCATGCCAGTTCAGAGTTAATGGACATGATGGGCGTTAACGTGTATCACGATCAGCAGGATAAATTAACAGGTAAAGAAATTGCTTTTGCAGGTGACTTTTTTCGTTCAGTTAAAAATCGAAATTATTTAATCACAGAAACCAATGCACAAACCATGGGCTGGAATTCCAGAATTCAGGCGCCTCCTTATCCCGGACAGTTACGCCAGAATGTGTATGCTCATTTGGGTTCCGGTGCTAATATGGTAGAGTACTGGCATTGGCATTCTATTCATTACGGACAAGAGATTTACTGGAAAGGTATTCTTTCACATGATTTAAAACCAAACAGAGCATATGGTGAAATGAGTAAAACAGCTCATGAGCTAAAAAAGATTGGCAAAAAGCTGGTGAACCTAAAAAAGGAAAATAAAGTAGCTATTTTGTTTAGTCACGATTCAAATGCAGCCTTAAACTTTATGCCTTTCGATAAAAATGGTCATGCCTGGGGACCAGATAATCGCAGTTTCTATCGTTATAATTTAGTTGATCAGTTTCATAATGTTTTATACGAGAATAATGTAGGTGTTGATTTTATCTTTCCGGGTAAGTCTGAATTAAGTGATTATGATTTGGTAATTATTCCTGCTTTATATGTTGCCAGTGATGAGGTGTTACAACAAATCAACGATTACGTTAAAAAAGGCGGACATGTGATTATGCAATTTAAGAGTGGCTTTAGTGACGAAAATTCTATGGTTCGTCCGGTAATTGCTCCGGGGCCTTTACGTGAGGTTTGTGGATTTACTTATCAGGAGTTTACAAATTTTGATGAGTTGGCTTTAAAAGATAATCCTTTCGATGTTAGTGATGAGGATAACAAAGTAAATACGTGGGCTGAGTACATCATACCCGAAACAGCAACACCTTTGGCTTATTACGATCACAAATATTTTGGTAAATATCCGGCTATCACATCCAATAATTTCGGAAAAGGTAAGCTGATTTACGAAGGATGTATGGTTTCTGATGCTATTCAGGAAAAGATATTGATGAATTCTTTAAGTGAATTAAACTTAACTACACCCGATCAGAACTTACACTGGCCTTTAATTACAAAGTCCGGAACCAACGATGAGGGTAATACTATTCATTATTATTATAACTACTCATCTGAAGAAAAAGAAATTACATTTCCTTATGATGGAGGAAAAGAGCTTCTTTCAGGAAATAAAGTAGCGAAAGGTGAAAAGCTGACATTGGAACCCTGGGGCGTTTTGATTATTGAAAACAAGTAAGCAGATAAAGTTCTGTTTGCAATTATGGTGTATTAGTTAAGATATGAAAACGGGTGGTTACATTTGTTAGTTAGGTGAAAGAGGCTGGTTATATATTTTATCTAGCCTCTTTTTTACTTTTCGTTATGGAATAATAAAGTTTACAAGTGCTGTAAATTAACTCTCCACCTAATTTAGGAGGAGTACCCGAAGAATGAGGGGGAGGTGGTTTAATAAGAAGTTCCAGGCGATGCATGGGGCTGAACTGAATTGGGCTTTTAGCCCGATTTATGAAATTAATACCATAATGATGATACTAACCGGGCTGAAAGTCCGGTATCCGATAGCATAGTCTGTAAGGGCTATGTACAGGTCGTATAAGTCAAACCTTGTTTTATGGTTCACCATCTGATGCCGTATAAAACCATTCTTGAGAGAATTTTTTTTATCACTATGGAGTTTCTCCTGAAAAATGAATAACGCCCTGAAAGGGCAAATCAGTTCAGCCCAATGCAAACGAAGTGGCGCATTGGGTAATATTCCGGATATTGATAGCGCCCTGAATGGGCAACTAAAAATTGAACTGTCCTTACAGGACACTAATTTACAAGATGTTTAATATTGCCCCAGCTGTTGTCTGGGGCTGAATCGTCAGATTAACGAAGTTATTTGAGTTGGGCCTTTAGCCCGGAAATTCATTTAAATAAATAAAAGATTAGGTATAGTGTTAGTATAGTTGAGAAACAAGTGTTTTTCATTTGTTAGTTAGGTGAAAGAGGCTAGTTATATATTTTATCTAGCCTCTTTTTTTCCTAAATTGAAAATTATAATCCTTAAAATATATTAGTATGAACTACAAATTCAAACTCACTATAGGAGTTATGTTGTTTTTTATGGCAACAACATTAAAAATCTACAGTCAGTCTATTCAAATAGATGTTGATAAGTCAACCGCAAAAATACAACCTACAATGTGGGGGATATTTTTTGAAGATATAAACTTTGCAGCCGATGGTGGTTTGTATGCTGAATTGGTTAAAAACCGTTCGTTTGAATTTTTTGATCCGCAAATGGGATGGGATGTTGAAAAAACTACACCGGATTCTTTTCATTTTATGATTACAAACCAGGGAGAAAAAAATCCCAATAACCCACGTTATGCCACTATAATATTAAATGATAATAAGTCAAGCTTATCTCTGGTTAATGAGGGATTTAAAGGAATGGGGGTAAAGGAAAATAATACCTATCATTTTTCAATACTAGCATCATTAGCCGATCAATCAGATGTAACTCTAAATGTATCTTTATTGGATTCTGTAGGAGAAGTAATTGGTAAAACTGCAGTTGAAATGGCCGGTAAAGCATGGAAAAAATACGAAGTAAGTTTTACTTGTTCAAAAACCCATCCTAAAGCAAAATTAAAACTGTTGTTTGAAGGTAAAGGAACAGTGAATTTTGATATGGTTTCTTTATTTCCTGATGATACATGGAAGAATAGAAAAGGTGGTTTAAGAGCTGATTTGGTTCAAAAACTTGCGGATTTAAATCCCGGGTTTTTCAGATTCCCTGGTGGATGTATTGTTGAAGGGCGCTACCTTTCGCGACGTTACCAATGGAAGAAAACTGTAGGTAATATAGAGGATAGAACAGTGATGGTGAATCGTTGGAATACAGAGTTTAGTCATCGTTCTACTCCTGATTATTTTCAGTCATTCGGACTAGGATTTTACGAATACTTTTTATTGTCGGAGGATATAGGAGCAGAGCCGCTTCCTATATTAAATTGTGGTATGGCCTGTCAGTTTAACACTGCCGAAGTGGTGCCTTTAGATCAGTTAGAGCCTTATGTGCAGGATGCACTTGACTTAATTGAGTTTGCTAATGGATCAACCGATACGCAATGGGGTAAATTAAGAGCCGATATGGGGCATCCGGAATCTTTTAATATGAAATATATTGGAGTGGGAAATGAGCAATGGGGACCTCAGTATTTTGAGCGTTATGCCATATTTGAAAAGGCTATTATGGAAAAATATCCTGAGATACAGATCATTTCAACAACAGGGCCATACCCTGACGATCCATTTTTTGATTATGCCAAAAAAGAGCTGAAGAAATATAATGCGGCATTAGTAGATGAGCATTACTACAGAACTCCGGATTGGTTCTTTGATAATGCTACCCGATATGATGATTACGATAGAGATACTTATAAGATATTTGCCGGTGAATATGCTTCGCACGACAGACCAGGAAATGATAATAACTGGTTAAGTGCATTGTCGGAAGCTGCATTTATGACCGGATTAGAGCGTAATGCCGATGTGGTGTACATGTGCTCGTACGCACCTCTTTTTGCTCATGTGGAAGGATGGCAGTGGCGTCCGGATTTAATTTGGTTTGATAACCTGAACTCACTGGCTACTCCAAATTATTATGTACAGCAAATATTTGGTGTTAACAATGGTACCGATCTTCTTTCTATTCAGAAGGATGGTAAAGATTTAACCGGACAGGATGGCTTGTATGCTTCTTCGGTATGGGATGCCAATACCAATGAAGTGGTGATTAAAATTGTGAATAACAATAAGGACGCAAAGCGTACAACCTTTATGCTTAATTCATCAAAGAAATTTGCCTCAAAAGGAACCATGACAGTAATGGGAAATGCGGATCTAAAGGTATTTAATACACTTGAAAATCCGGATAATATTGTTCCTGTTAACAAGGAAGTTAAAGTTTCCGGTAAGAAATTAAACCTTGATCTGGAACCATACTCACTAACAGTGATAAGAGTAAAGCAAAAATAGATTTATATTAATGTTGTGTTTAAGGTTGTCTTGATTTATTTGAGGCAACCTTTTTTTATATAAAAGGATTGTTTGCGCTCAATTTAAGATTAGAAATAAGAGGCTTTCAGCCAAAGGGGCCCGTTTGTAACCATTCGTAGGGGAGAATTTCTATTACAAAATAGTTTCTCCTGAAATATGAATTACGCCCTGAAGGGGCAAGTCATTTTAACCCAATGCAAACGCCGTGTCGCATTGGGTAATCTCGATGATATTTTCAGCGCCCTGAATGGGCAAGTCAAAACCTGAGCTGTCCTTACAGGACGCAGATTTGCATGGTGGTTAATACCCCAGACGATGCCTGGGGCTGAATTAAATTGGGCCTACAGCCCGTAAAATCATTTTCAGGAGTAATACATGTTATAATAAATGACGACTATTTTTCTATTACAAAAGAGTTTCTCCTGAAAAATGGATACCCTAATGCTGTTGCGCGTGTCCTCATGCGTTGTTGAGACAATACATTTTATCGCTCAAGCCGCTGGGCTTTTCATTTCTTGTCTTGATACAAGAAACGAAACAAAGAAAATCAAGGCTGCACCTGCCTTACTCATAAAACTACGGTTGTTTGACTGAAATCGTTTAAACTCGCTGCGCTCAAACAAAAACGATTTTTAACCGTCACTCCAACCTTGTTTTATGGTTCACCAGCTGATGCCGTTTGGAACCATTCGTAAGAGAAAATTTCTATTTCAAAAATGTTTCTCCTGAAATATGGACAAGGTGCGTTGGCCGGTTCAATTGGCCCGGGCCGGAGTTGGGGTGACGCAGAAGAATGCGGGTGATATGGGATTGTGTGACGGGAAAAATTCGTCAAGGAAGTGTGTTGAAGGATAAATTGAACTAGCGTTTTTAGTTCTTTTTTGGCGATGCAAAAAGAATAATACGAGTATCTCATCAATCTGAAAAAAAGTATTTAAAAATGAGATTCATCATTCAATTTAAGATTAGAAATAATAGGCTGAAAGCCTCATACATTACAACTTGGGGCATCGCCCCAAGCGACAAAGCATCATGTAAATTCAGGCTGAAAGTCTGATACTAAAATAAATAGTTTCAGGCCTACAGCCTGAAGTTTTATGATGCCAATTACAAGGGACGCTGCCCCTTGCTGTGATGTTACAGGCTTTCAGCCAAGGGGCCCGTTTGTAACCATTCATAGGGGAGAATTTCAATTACAAATCAGTTTTTCCTGAAATATGAATTACGCCCTGAATGGGCAAATCATTTGAGCCCAATGCAAACGCCGTGTCGCATTGGGTAATCTAGATGATATTTTCAGCGCCCTGAATGGGCAAGTCAAAACCTGAGCTGTCCTTACAGGACGCTGATTTACATGATGTTTACTATTACCCCAGACGATGCCTGGGGCTGAACTGATTTGGGCCTACAGCCCGTAAAATCATTTTCAGGAGTAATACATTTTATAATAAATGACGACTATTTTTCTATTTCAAAAATGTTTCTCCTGAAATATGGATACCCTAATGCTGTTGCGCGTGCCCTCACGCGTTGTTGAGATAATCATTTTATCGCTCAAGCCGCTGGGCTTTTCATTTCTTGTCTTGATACAAGAAACGAAACAAAGAAAATCAAGGCTGCACCTGCATCACTCATAAAACTACGGTTGTTTGACTGAAATCGTTTAAACTCGCTGCGCTCAAACAAAAACGATTTTTAACCGTCACTCCAACCTTGTTTTATGGTTCACCAGCTGATGCCGTTTGGAACCATTCGTAAGAGAAATTTTCTATTACAAAAGATTTTCTCATAAAAATGGATAACGCCCTGAAGGGGCAAATCATTTTAACCCAATGCAAACGCCGTGACGCATTGGGTAATATAGATTATATTACCAGCGCCCTGAATGGGCAACTAAAAAAACCTGAGCTGTCCTTACAGGACGCAGATTTACATGATGTTAACTATTACCCCAGACGATGCCTGGGGCTGAATTGAGTTGGGCTTTCAGCCCGTAAATTTATTTTCAGGAGTAATACATGTTTTATTAGATGATAATTTTCTTATTACAACAGAATTTTTCCTGAAATATGAATTACGCCCTGAAGGGGCAAATCATTTTAGCCCAATGCAAACGCCGTGTCGCATTGGGTAATCTAGATGATATTTTCAGTGCCCTGAATGGGCAACTAAAAAACCTGAGCTGTCCTTACAGGACGAAGATTTGCATGGTGGTTAATACCCCAGACGATGCCTGGGGCTGAATTGAGTTGGGCTTTCAGCCCGTAAAATGATTTTCAGGAGTAATACATGTTTTATTAGATGATAATTTTCTTATTTTAAATCATTTCACCCGGAAATTCCTTTACAGAATAAACAAATGTTATAATTCATATAAAACAAAAAAGCAATGCTATTTATGAGCATTGCTTTATACTTTAACAAATCCCTGTTAGGTTAAGGTTAATTATTTTCTGAAACGGTTGTGGTGTTTTCCGGGATTTCAGTTTCTATAGAATTGTCATCGTTAGTGTGTGACGATTTTTTAGAAAGTCTGGCAGTCAATGTTTTGTTATATTGATCTATTAAAGCATTGATCTGATTCAGTACCTTGGTATAAATCTCTGTTTTTTCAATGGTTGAATAAGCCGATAAATACCCCACTAACTCATTGTATTTCTCTGTTGCCAGGTGACGCATTTCAATAACTTTGATATCCGATTCTTCAGCAGATTCTTTAACTCTGTCTAAATAGCGGCTATTAAATAAAGTATTGGCTTCTTTTAATTCGTTAACCCAGTCTGTAATGCTTATTGCAGCAATGCTTTCTGTTTTTGATTCCCATTGAGCCAAAATATCATCAATAGCATTGGTTTCGTACTGATAACTGTAGCGAGCAACATCTTTACCATAAATATCCAGTACTTGTAACAGGTCGCTGGCTTTTGCTGCCACCTCTTCGTTAAAATGGTTGGTATAGGCTTCTACCAGATTGTAAATACTAATTAAAGCGGTATCACGACGTTTATCAATTTCTATCAATTGGTTGGTAATACTGCTTCCAGACTTTTTACTATGTATTTGTTGAAGCGTGGTTAGCGGTTGGTTTAATGCATTGTACTGGTCTTGTACTTTTAGTGTTTCAGGATTACTTTCTGATACTATTTCCTGAATGTTTTCAATAAATTGAATGAACTCGTTGTTACGAAGTTTTTTTAATAAAATGTTATTAATCATTATGTTCTCGTTTAAAGAGGATTTGTTAAAGACGCTCAAATATATAAAAAAATGAGTAATAACGGATATTTAATATTATTTTATTCCATGCGTAACATAATAATTTTATGATATTTAAATTTTAGGTTCTTGCAGAATTGCAGGGCCATATTTCGTAACAGAAATTTCATCTCGCAAAGTTGCAGGGCCATATTTCTTAGCAGAAATCTCGTCTCGCAAAACTGCAGGGCGATATTTCTTAGCAGAAATCTCGTCTCACAAAGTTGCAGGGCCATATTTCTTGGCAGAAATCTCGTCTCGCAAAGTTGCAGGGCCATATTTCTTAGCAGAAATTTCGTCTCGCAAAACTGCAGGGCGATATTTCTTAGCGGAAATCTCGTCTCGCAAAATTGCAGGGAGGTATGTATATCAGATTGTTATGTGTTTTTGTACATTTTGAGGTGTTTACACAATTCCGTGATGTAGCCTCAGATGTGGGGCTTTTGTACTTATACTTTAGTTCCCTAATACCGCATATCAATGAATCTTCTTTTTTGGCCAACGATAATATATGCTTCGTGTATTTAAAATGAATTTCCTGAATGTTATATCAAATTTGAAAAAATATAAAGTAAATTCGAACCGCTTATGCTCAACTGCAACATATTAAAAAGGATGTATTCATTGAAGGATACCATAAAGACATCGCTTTATTATACTAACATTACTTTCTATTTTGCATAAATACTAAATACATAAATAATTCAAATAATAATCAAATCTAAATTCTAAATGAAAACTTATCTAATTACCGTATTACTATTTTTAAGTGTACCTATAATAGCACAAGAAACTACAACTAAGAAAATAAGTATTGGAGTTACATACTCACCCAATTATTCATACAGATCTATATCCTCTACGCCAGAGTTTTTAAAGTCGATTAGAGATGATGATAAAGCTGTATTGGGACAATCGTTAAATCTGCTATTTAGATATAGGTTGAATGATTGTTTGGGAATTGAATCGGGTATTTCCTTTCAAAATAGAGGATATAAAATGCAAATGGATACCTATTTGTATTTTGATGTATATGATCCGGCAATACCAGAAAGGAGTGAGTACACGGATCGTTTCCAGTATTTAGGAATCCCAGTTAAACTTACGCTTAAAAAGGAGTTTAATCACATTGCATTGGTTTCATCAATTGGTTTTATGGGTAACTTTTTATTAAAAAGTGAACAAGTAACTACAAACTATTTTGATAATCGTAAGGAAAAAATTACGAATAATACCACCTCAGAATTTAAGACTTTTGTACTAACCGCCACTATTGGAGCCGGTATTGAATACCGATTTAATACACATTATAAAATTATTTTAATGCCTGCATTTCAAAGGGATATTACTCCTATATCAGACGGTGATATGAAACACTATTTATGGGATATGGGTTTAAATGTGGGGCTGTTATACGAATTTTAGTAAAACCGAAACCTAATGTTTATAATCCATCTTACTTTATTTTTTATCAATTGTTAATAGCTATTCGTGTATTTAAAATAATATTTTACCCATTATGTGAAACTTTTGAACAGAATAGGAGTAAGTTGCTAGTAGTTATTTCAAATAACGAGAATATTCCTGACCAGATTATTAAAATTTAATGCCTGTTACAATACCAATTGGGGTATATAAATAGCATTAATGACGAATACTGAATTAGGGTGGGGATATTTATTAGTTAACTGCAATTGAAGCTGAGAACCCAGAGTATGGATTGACAAAATATAGAATAGATTTTAAAAGTATGACACCAAAGGAAAGGTTAGACGAGATATTACAATTAGGAGTTCTTGAACTATTAACTGATAATAAATTCAGATACGTAGAATCAAAAAAGCATTTTTGGAAAAAGGATAAGAAAATAAAGCACTATATAAGGTTTGTTGGTAATCGTTGGAACTACTCAGATTCAGTTGCTGATTTTTCAATGGATACCTTTTCGGAAACTCCAGATTACCCAAAATGGTTAGAGCAAAACTTAGGAGATATTAGTAATTATCAATCTGGACAGATTGTTGGTACGCATATTCCTCAGTTAAAATTGAGATATAAAGAGAATTGGGATAAAAGTTGTCAAGAAACAGGTCGTTATGATTTGCTTAAATATGACAAAACGGAGATTAAGAATAGTATTATGACCAACCTAAACAATTGTATACTACCCTATTTGGAAAACCTTTCTGATTACTTGAAAATTGCGGATAACTTATCAATTCCTTTTCAATCTTTTGACTTTTATATGATGGCAGATGAAAAGGAAAAAGCTCATAGGAAACTCCTAGATTTCAAGGTTGGATTAGAAGAAAATAAAGAAGAGCTAGTTACAGATGAATTTCATAGACATTGGGCAAAAATGGTAAACCTGAGAATAGAAAAATTAAAATTAGATATTCAACTGATTGAAATACCAAACAAAAGCAGTTAACAATGTGTATAGTGCATGCGGGTTTCAGCGGTTTTTTGGGCATTTGTGGCTCCTAAAAAAGGTCCGTGTAAATTGAGAGGAAATTGCCTCGTAATCCCGCACAACACCATACACTCAACGTTGTGGAGTATAAACCAAGACTTGAACTAAATTAAATACAATATTTAAATGGACTTTCTAATAAATTATACAAAGGAAACTGAGGACATTGATGATTATCTGTTAACCGAAGACGAATTAGACGAAATCAAAAAGAACTTCGAAATTGAAGGAGAAAAAAGTGCAGAGTTAAGGAATATTGGACCAGGTGCTGATGTAATGGTTGTGTTAATGACGATTTTGACTATTGGAAATGTATTTGCTTTAGGGGACAAGATTAATACAGGTATTGAAGGTTGGCTTAAATTAGGAAAGCGAATTAAGAAGTTAATTAAAAAGGATGTTATTGTTGCTGTAGACAAAGATGGAGCTGACTTGTTGGCAATAAATTTAATTGCGACACTTGAAAATATTCAATCACTAGAAAAAATTGGTAGTCATGAGGTACCTTTAATTCAGCTTGAAGATAAAATTGTAGATGGTAGGAAACCAGAAGACTTAGTTTCAAGACCTTATACTTATTACGTTCAGACATTTAAGGTTAATGACGAGAAAACGTATATTATTGGAATAAAATCGACAGGAATAGCTGAAGTAATTAAATGCTTTGACTATAATCCTTATGGTATCACTGAAATATAAATTACGCCCCACGCAGGAATAAAGCATGGCTAGATTTGCTCGTCCTGACGCCTTTGTCTAATGTCCTGTCTATCCTATCGGGTGACACGACACCACGACCAATTCTCCACGACTTCATCCTGTCAACGATGATAAAATTTATTTATTATCTTAATGTAAGGCAAGTTTTTATTCAATGTTAATATAATAGGATATAGTGAGTATAATAAAAGTGAGTAGATATAATTAAATAAGGACAGATGAAAATATTTCTTCAGAATACAGTAAAAGGATTACAAAACTTTAGCAAAAGTCTCAATAAAAATTCGATATTGGTAGATAAACCTTGGGCACTAATAGATTCAGACTTTGAAATTCAAAAACTAATTTTTAAGAAGAATAAAGAATTGATAATGTCAAAGGATGGTCAAGTTATTATGGGTAAATGGGATTACTTACCTGAAGCGAGATCTTTATTAATAGACAGAGGTCGAGATACTATTCTATGTAATGAAGGATTTATTGATGAAGCAGTAATGATTCTTAAAATGGATGGAACAAATAATAATTTTTTCATTTTAGCCAATGAGAATATCATACCTGACCTTGATGCGTATACTTATTTAAAAAAATTAAGGTATCGAAAATTAAAAATAGTTGCTAGAAAATTAGCGAATGGTAAGACTCTTGAAATTATCCCAGAAGATGATTATTCAGATCCAGAAGTTGGAAATTCTGTAACAATCGATACTGAAGAAATTTTAGATGGCACATATAGATCAGAAAATCAAAGAGTAAAATACTTAATAAAGAATAGTATTATTATTTCTATATTATATGAAGTGACTTATAAAACTAAGAATGGATGTGACATTATGGTTGAGCAAAAGGATCAATATTCATATTCGATAGGAGAACAAGTTTGGATAAATGGAGAGCATGCTGAAGATGGTAATTATATTGTATTGGGGGGGCGAAATATTATTGTGAAGGACGGTAAAATATTTAAGAAGAAGTTGTTTTAATATATTAGGACGTATAATAAAATTCTACGATCCAATGATTAGGTAACAAAAGGGTAATCCCTACACAAGCTACCAATAAAACAACCAAGAGCTACAACATACCAGTTGTGGCTTTTTTGTTTTATATCAGGAGTATAATTTTTATACCCAAAAGTTTTTATAAGATGAGGTTATTGCAAATAAAAAAGGAGGGTGACCTGTAAAGATCAACCTCCAACATCTAATAATAGTTAAAACTCAATAGTAATTAAACAAAGACTATTTCTTTAATATTTTATAGCAGAACTTTTGATTGGCCGAAGTAACAATGAGTAAATACATTCCTTTGCTTGGTAATACATCTGCTTCAACAATATAATTGCTATTGTTAAAGGTGTCTGTAAAAACGCAGCTTCCGGTTAAGCTGAAAATCTTTACGGTATTTTCTTGTTCCGATAAGTCTACCAACTGGTAATCTGAAACATTATAAGCCAATAAACGAGGTGTTATAGTATTGGAATTTAAATCATCTGTTTTTTCAATTGAAGTAGCTACCGGATCATCTACGATTGGAGCATCGTAGTAAAACCATTTTTTTTGAGTGTTGGCCGTTTTCGCTACTCCGCTAACCAGTTTTAATCGGTAATCGTAATGTTTGGTTCTGGTTTCTTCGCCATAATAAATATAATCGGTGTTGGTAATAACCGCTATTACCACATTGTTGGCTGGTAACGTTTCTAACTTAATACCACATTCACCTGCAGAAACAGGTTTACCATATACCGGGTTTCCATTGGTATCGCGGTAACACAACTGGCAAGTCATGTTTTCGTCTATAGGCATAAAGTCAACAATAACTGTTTCGCCAACAGTTGAGCCTGTTACATTTAAAGGAATTTGATTGGCGCCTGACCATCCCGGTGTGGTTCTGTACTCAGGCGTTAATATCTGTGTAGCTTCGTCTAAAGTAGTTTTGGCATAAGGAGTAGCTATCCAGGGTTCGCAGTCTATCCATTTAGGTTCGTTTTCGGCAGTAATAGTAGTACCCGCAAATGAGTTTAACGCATTTTTTAAAGCTCCGGTCCACTTTTGCATATCTAATAAAGCTTGTTTAGCCCTGTACTCCATAATTAATTTACGAACCTGCTTATCGCCAAGTCCTGTTCCTATGGCATCAAGTACACGTCCGGTGCTGTTTTGCCAAATCCATTTAATACTTCCATCACCCAGTGTTTGCGCTAAAAATGTTGGGAATGAATTTCCGTATTGATTACCTCCCAATAGGTTTCGCCATGTACATAACACTTCTCCGCTATTGTTAGTACGGTAAACGCCCTCAATAGCCGGACCGCCAAAACTGCCATCCTGCAACCATCCTCTGTAGCATTCAATAGGCATAAAAGGAGCCAGGTAAGTAGTGGTGTTTAAATATCCTGTAGTACTATAATCGCTTGTTCTTTGTGCTTCCATGTTTTGTTGTAACCAGGTGTTGGCTGCCTCGTGAAACCATGAAGCCGATGTACAACCTGGCATACTCACAAATAAGGCATGAATACCTTCGTGCACCATATTATACATTTGGGTATTTTTGTCCCATTGCGCATAAGGGCAATCCGGATCGAAACTATATACCGGATAATACGAAGCCAAAATCATAGGCCATGATTGTCCGTTGTACCAGGTACTACCCATCCAACCGCCGGTAGCTGTGTTGTCGGCATTATCGGTACATAAACCCGAACCATAAAGATATACGGCACTGCGATATCCGTTTCTGTTTCTGCGATCAGCAGGCCATCCCATTTCGTTTCTCAGGTAAGCAAAGTCGGTATTTAACCTTTCAAGCATTGGATAAACTGCAGCATCGGTTATTTCCTCTCTTTTATTGGGTCCGTAAACAAACGACCACCAACGATCTGAGATGGTTCCTTCAATATTATCACAGTCCGTTAAATCTTGAGTAGGCATTTGCAGGTTGGCTATCTCTTCGCTAAAATCCTGGTTGATGGTAGGATTGTAAGCAGGCCATTCCCACGAAGTAAGCTGCTCTTGTTCAGATCCGGTATAAACCCATATTCCTTCAGAATATCCAAACGATCCGTTAGCATCTTTTGAGCGTACTTTTAACAAACATAATTTGCTTTCGGGAAGATTAGAAATAGTAGCAGTAGTGTTTGTTGAAGAGCCATACACCTGATCATCTAATAAAATATCGTATCCGGCTACTCCCACATTGTCGGTAGCAGGGGTATATTCAACGGTAATAGTACCATTTGCCCTACTTACAACAGAAGGTTTTCCAGGTGCAGAAGGTGGCGTTAAATCAACAGGTTCTGCCATCACCTGAAACTCTACGATACCAGTAGACTGCATGTTGTTCATCATCTGAACTCTTATTTTTTTGGTAGAAACACCATTTAAACTGGCTTGGTTATATTGATTAATTACAGTGGGTACTGTAATTTGAGTAGGAGACCAGTCGCCATCTTCCCAATATTCTATATAGGCTTCATCTGGTATTCTTAAACCATCGTTATCATCGGCCCAATATATTTTAACAGAGTTGATCACGCACTCAACAGGCCATTCGTATTGTACCCAGTTATATGCTCCGGGACTAGGCCAGTTACCATATCGACCGTGAGATGCATCGCTGGATGCGGTTGGCTCAAAACCATCATTAACTGCAGCCAACGATTCCCAACCGGAAACTTTGGAAGTTGTAACATCTGCTAAGTGAGCAATGTTTTCTTCAGCTTTGATTTGCGTAAAGCTCAGTAGGAGGCATGATAATGCCAGAACCCAGGATTTTTTTATCGGTGTAGTATTTTTTATCATAAGATTTGATTTTTGGTGATTATGAATATTTCATGTTTTATAGATAGAACATGCATAAAATTATTCAGCACTTGCAATCTGGCGCTTCGCCCAGACCCGACTTCATTTTTTGTCTTAACACAAAAAACAGAAGCAAAAAAAGTCAAGGCTGCACCAAGCTCACTCAAAAAACTACGGCAATTTGATTGAAATCGTTTAAACTCACTGCTTTCAAACAAAAACGATTTTTAACCATCAAATTTACCTTGTTTTTTGGTTCACTGGCTGAGGCCGAATGAGACCATTCTAAAGATGAAGAGCTTGCTTAATTATTGATACACTTATTGTATTTATGTTTATATGTAAGGAATACTAAACTCCAGAGGAGTTACATGATAATAGCAAAAATTGTTGTATTATGAATACAACTCCAGAGGAGTTGTACCTTATCAAATCTGTTTGTTTTTTCAACATTAATTAAATGCTATAACCTAAATATTTATCCTTTCATCATATGGGAAGAGACCGCCCCGCAGGGCAGTCTCAGATGTATATGTATTGTTAGTATGCTATTCGTAAGGAGCAGCATCTAACTGTGGAGCTTTACGTAGTTCGCTACGAGGAATAGGCATCCAGTAATTTTGTGGTGCATAAAAATTGCGGGTTTCAACAGGTTCGTCTTTAACCGTATATGTTTTTGAGCCATCGCTGAATTTTTTAATTACAATACCAGTAATTGGTTGACTGTAAATTTCCTCTGCTGTTTTCCATCTGCGAATATCAAACCATCTTTGTCCTTCAAATAATAGTTCAATCAAACGTTCTTGTTCATACTCTGCTCTCAGGTCGTTTCCTTCGGCAGGAGGTAATAAAGCTCTTTCGCGCACAAGGTTAATGTATTCAAGCGCTAAGCTTTCGTTATCAGCACCGCCCAATTCAATTAAACACTCGGCATAGTTTAAATATACTTCAGCCAAACGCATGTAAATCCAAGGAGATGGGTTAGAGATAGATGCGAAACAGTCGAAATCAGGATCAAGGAACTTTTTCATCGCATAACCTGTGCGTGTACCAGTATTAGGTTTTACTTCAATGCCATCTTTACCAGGATTGGTATCTTCATCACCTGCAACATAAAATTCAATTTCGCGGTTGTCTTCACCGTATCCCCACATTTCACCGTCTACAAAAATATCAGCCTTTAAGCGGATGTCGCGGTCATCCCAAGGATATACATCTTCACTTTCCTGTATGTAATCTGTACCGTCGCTATTTTGAAAGCGAGATACTACATTATGAGTTGGTTGAAGTGTTCCCCAGCTTAAAAAACCATTGCCAGGACCTACAGGAGGTTGGTGTAAGAAGGTATTGTTACAACCTACTACCCATTTTTTATCATATAACTTTTGGAAGATTGTTTCCGGGTTATGCTCATCGTAAAACAAAGCAGCATACTCATCACTATTACTAACAGGCCTTAACGAGTATTGATTTAAGTCGATCACCGCTTTGTTAGCTTCAGCCGCTTTTTGCCATTTAGCAGGATCCGGATAATTTTCGTCGTATAATGGACTGGCTGCAAAAAGCAAAGTTCTACCCTTAAGCATTAAGGCTGCACCTTTTGTTGCTCTTCCTAAATCATTGGCATCTTCGTATTCCACCGGAAGATTGGCTGCAGCAATATCGCAGTCGGCCACAATAAAAGCAGTCACCTCTTCAATAGAAGCTCTTGTTTCTGTGAATTCCTCAGTATCTAAAGGATAAACCTTGTCGATTAAAGGAACTCTTCCGAACAGGCTGTATAACTGAAAATAGAAATACCCTCTTAAAAAATGTCCCTGACCAATAAGTGAATTTTTCCATTCTTCATCACCAGGATTTGGAGTTGGTACGTTTTCAATTTTTTCAAGAAATAAGTTTACATTCTTAATACACTTATAAAAATAGTGCCATGGGTTCCACATATCATCTTCCCAACCAAAACCTGAGTTATCAGGAGAGATATAACCCTGACGAACATTTTCTGTACCGTAAGTATGCAATTGAAATACTTCTTCGGATAAACTCGACCAGCGAGAACCTTTATCTCCATCACATTTAATTTCGATATAAGAGGTATTGATATAAGCTTCGGCAAGAGCCAAATCGTTCCAAACAGCAGCATCCGTAAAAGTATCTACCGGATCCACATCCAGAATTTCGTCTTTACATGAGGCAAAGTTTATAAATAGTATAAGGGCTAGCCCGTATATGATATATTTTTTCATATGCTTATAATTTGTTTTAATGGTCAGATGTAACGCGCCATAATAGTCATTTTCCTGTGTGAGAAGAGATTTGACTTCGTTATTATTACGATTCTTATGGCTCATTGCATCTGGTTATATTTTTATGATTAAAAAGTAAGATTAACTCCTGCAGTAATCATTCTTTGTAAAGGATAAGCCGTTAATCCGTTTGCTTGCGCATTAACTGAATTAACAGATATTTCAGGATCAAACACTTTAATTTTATCAATGGTAAACAGGTTTGTTCCATTTACAAATATTCGTGCCTTTTCAATTCCTATTTTATCCATCACAGTTTCAGGAAGTGTATAACCTAACTCAACAGATTTCAAACGTAGGAAACTAGCATCACGCATCCACCATGTTGAAGCTCTTCCGTTAAAGTCATCACCATAGGTTTCTTTAATAAATGCTCTTGGCCATTTTGCACTTGCATTTTGTTCATCAGTTTTACTATCACTCCATCTGTCTGTATAAAAGTCAGTCATCATGTTCATAGTAGGTTGAACAAGAATTTTAGCTTTGGCCTGTCCCTGGAAGAATACATTTAAATCAATACCCTTATAGCTTCCGTTTAAAGTAAGTCCATATACAATTTTAGGAGTTGCCGACTCATTTACACGAATCGCATCCGCATAAGTAATATTACCGTCATCGTTGGTATCGCGATAAATCAAGTCACCAGGTTTAGCTCCCTGAATATGTACGCTATTGTCAATTTGTTCCTGAGTTTGATAAATACCTAAAGCATCGTATAACACCATAGCATCTATTGGATGACCAGTAGCCCTTTGCCATTCAGGAGTACTTGCTGCTTCATCAATGTAAACCATTTCGTTCTCAGCATAAGTGAAGTTACCTGTAACATTCCAGTTAAAATCACCACGACTACCTTTGTAACCTGCAATAACTTCAATACCGCTGTTTTTTACTTTACCAATGTTTTCAGCCGGAAGAAGCAATCCTGCATAACTAGGTATAGAAGCATTTCTGGTACGTAGAATATCACTTCTGTGAGATACAAAGTAGTCAAAGTCCAGGTTGAATTTCCCATCAAGGAACTGAGCTGAAACTCCAATGTTTGTTGTTTTAGCTGTTTCCCAGGTAATGTCAGGGTTAGCAGTTACTTTTTCTAATAATCCTTTTTGTAAACTTTCGCCAAATAGTACACCACTTGCAGGGTGATCATTTCGAGAAATAAAACCATAGCTGGATAAGAACTGGAATGGATTCACGTTATCGTTACCCATCATACCCCACGATCCTTTTAATTTCAGGAAGTTAACAATAGGTTTAATTGAACCAAAGAATGATTCTTCAGAAATAACCCAACCTCCGGAGAAGGCAGGGAAAAGACCCCATCTTTTATCTTTAGGGAAGTTCATAGAACCATCGTAACGAAGAGAGAATTCAGCTAAGTATTTATCGTTGTAGCTGTAGTTAATTCTTCCAAAGTAGTTTTGACGAGAACTTACAGCTGCATAACCACCAGTTCCCCAGTCTTCAGGATCATCACTACCTGCAAAAATTTCCATAATAGCAGTTGAAAGATAGTTGGTACGAGATGCAGATACATTGTTATAGTTGTACTTAAACTGCTCGTAAGCCGCAAAAGCATCTATTTTATGTGCTCCAAAAGTTCTTTTATAACCTAAACGTGCATTAACAGTTGTTCTGTCAGAGTTATCGGCCCAGGAGTTTAACGAAATAGCTCCGGTTGCCGAACGCATGCTGTTGTATTCGCCTGTAGCCATATCGTATTGATATAAATCATAAGGATGACTGATGTCTCGGCCATTGTTAAAAGAATAGTCAAGTGCAGAATATCCCTCAGCATACAAACCTTCAGTAATAAAATCCAAATCAACATGTAGACTTGGTTTTAGGTTGATGATGTTGTATTTCTTTTCAGAAGTACCCGGCTTATCAGTTACCATAATAGCCGCATTACTAATTACGTTTTCGTAGCCCACACTTGGTAACCCGTTAGGAAAATAAGCCGTAGCCAAAGGTTTAGTGGTTAGGAAATAGCCGAACAAATAATCAGTAGAATAAATACCTCTTTTTCTTCTTTCCTGACGACCAAGGATGTTCATGCTAAACTTAATTCTTTTGCTTAATTGTGCATCAAGGTTGGTTACAAACTGGTATTGAGAATAATCCTGCGGACTGTTTTTGTAAATGGCATCCTGCCACATATATTGAGCCGAAGTATAAAATTGAACCTTATCGCTACCACCGCTGAATGAAACACTGTGTTGTGTTTTTGCAGCCCATGTTTTGGCCACTTCGCTCCACCAATCAGTACTTGGATAGTTTACCGGATCAGAACCATCTTTATATTTCTGAAGAATTTCATCAGAATAAGTAGGTGTGCTGATACCATGGCCACGATCGTATTCATTAATGTATGTAGCGTACTGGTATGAGTTCAGCATTTCAGGTATTCTGGTAGGTTGGGAGATGGTGTAATCACCATTATAATTCACCGATACTTTACCAGCTTTACCTTTTTTAGTTGTTACCAAAATTACACCATTGGCAGCTCTTGCTCCATAGATGGCTGCAGAAGCATCCTTAAGAACCGAGATAGATTCGATATCATCAGGATTCAATCGTGAAAAACTACGGTCTGCAATTCCATCCACAATAATTAATGGATCTGTGTTTCCGGTAGTACCTTTACCACGAATAAAGATGGTGGCATTATCTTCACCAGGTTCACCAGAGCGAACATTGGCAATAACCCCTGCAGTTTTACCAGCAAGTGTATTGGTTAAGTTGGCCGTAGATATCTTTTTAATATCCTCACCACTCACCTGAGAAATAGAACCTGTTACAGTAGCTTTTTTCTGCGAGCCATAACCAACAACAACAACTTCGTCTAGTCCGGTAGTATTTTCTTTTAATGTTACTTGAAAATCACGTTGGTTACCAACCGGCATTTCCTGAGTAACAAAACCAATATAACTAAATTCTAAAGTTGCATTTTCAGAAGATACACTTAGTGTAAATTCTCCATTTACATCCGTAATAGTACCTGTTGTTGTACCTTTTTCTAAAATGTTTACTCCAATGAGTAATTCTCCTTTCACATCTTTAACCGTACCCTTTACCGTAACTTTATCTTGCTGAACAAAACTATTTGCTGCAGCAGATATTTCGCTGTAAGGATAGGCTAAAGAAAGCAGCATACATATGAGTATACTTAATATCCTTGGGGATTTTATTTGTGGAATTTTAATGCTCTTATTCATGCGTTCAAATTTTATTTTTTTGTCGCTTGGAACTCGCTATAATGTTAGATTCTCATGAGGGAGAAATCTTTTATTATGCTTGTTTCCTGTGTTTTTATTATTGATTTTGAAAGAGTTTTTGAAACTTTAATTTAAAGTGAATGAATAAGTTTCTTTATAGGTTTGAGCAAACCAACTTTCATAAACATTACAGTCAATATAAATTTCGCCGGTAACGGTATTGAAATAAGAATTGTTTTCAGATACTTTGTTAGTTCCTCCGTTAAAATCTAATAACTCAAGGAAGGTGAAAATGTCAATTTTCTTGCAATTTTCTTTTCCTGGCATATCTTCATCTGTTACAGAGAATAACACTGAATAATATCCACCGTCTGCTCCGAATACATATTGTGCATTGGCTATAACAGCATCCCATGCCGGATCACCAGCTCTTTGACATTTTGATGCAGGCATAATTTCATTAACCACATTACGTCCGCGACCCTGATCAATGATATTTAAATTATAGGTTCCCTCTAATGATTTAGTTAATGCAATGTAAATGGTATTGGTTCCTTCCATATTTCCCATTTCAAAATCACCATCATTCAATACAAATGGAACCAGGTACTGAACATTGTTATCAATAGCTACGCCAGATAAATCAATACTATAAGGTATATCTGTTGATTTTGTACCTGATGACATTGTGCTGTTTGTTATGCTAACAGTACCTTCAGGAAGTGTTTGATAGGTTTTATTGTTTGCCGAATTAAAAGCTGCAATTAAAGAAGGATCGTAACTGAAATTAATAGATAGATCGCTGCTAACAATTGTATTGGTAGTTACGTTTAGCGATCCGTTAAAAGTATTAATAGCAGAAGCAATTTTAACCGTTTCAGTGGTACTGGCATCCGTAATAGAAACTTTTAAATCAGAAATGTTGATAACATAATAAACAGCTTCTTCTTGTTGTATGATACAATCCGCATTTGAAGATTGTAAACGACAAGGCAAAATGTAAGTTTGAGTTTCAGATAATCCCAAAGCACTAATTTCGCCTTCAATAATTACCTTATTCTCATCGGCATTATATTGTGTTGATGCCACTGTATAATTATCAGCAGGCAATAAGGTATAATCATCAGATGCAGCCAAAGGATCGTTTTCATCCACAAGTAATGAAATTGTAGAAGGATCAATGTTGCTAAAGTTCAACACGCCTTCAATAGAATAGGTTTCTTTAATTTCACTATCCTTGGTAAAAGCCAACGAAACAGTTTCCTGTGCAGCAACAGTTGCCGTTGAAGGAATCATGTTTACATGTAGCAGGATAAAGTTGTCTTCAGCAACCACATCAACGCCTTTTGTTTCAGTAGTAGAGGCTTTAAGCGGAATAACATATTTAGATGCTTCTTCAACAGACCCGGCCATTTCAAAGATCTTGTTTGATTCAATTTCCACATCAAGATCAACACTGTTTGATTTTACATCAAAAGTGACACTTGATGGAGCAGAGTAGTAATCAGAAGTAAGTAATTTGTAATCTGTTCCGTTAGTGGTGTTGTAATCATTTAGAACACTTTCGTCCTCCGCCAGGCTCATGGTCAGTTCTCTTGAAATACCATATACTCTCTTATAATTAATGGAGTAGTTTTCCGAGTTATTAAGAGAAACCAATTCAACCTGTTGGTATCCCGGAGATTTAAATCCCGGATTGATTTCAATTAAAGGAATCGGATTCATTAAATCACTATTGCATGCTGACAGCATACATATAGCAAAAAGTAGATAATAAATTTTCGATTTCATATTTGATTAGTTTAACAAAATTATATGAACGAAGGACGGAGAAATGGCCTGTTTTGTAGGTAATAAATGTTCGTAATAATTATGTTATTGTTCAAACAGACTTATTATAATGTTCTTAGGTGTGTGTTTAAGTGATAGATATACAGTAGTTTGTGTGTTTTGTGCGGCAAGAGTAATGGAAAGCATATTTATACGCGTGTATTTTTATTAGTACAGTATGTATGAGTATCTTAAAAATTATATATTGAAATAATTTCGTGGTGATTTGCCAAAAAATTCCTTAAAGCATTTGGCAAAATATTGCGGACTGGAAAATCCGGTTTCATAGGCAGCTTCCGAAATATTGCATTTTCCACTCGAAATCATTTTTACCGCTTCTTTCAATCGTACCGACCTAATAAACTCTGTAGATGAACAGCCTACCAGTTTTTTAAGTTTGGTATGCAAAAGGGTTCTGCTTACGCTCATTTCATGGATTAAAAAGGATACATCCATATCCGGACTGTTCAGGTTATCTTTAATAATATGAATCAATTTTTCTAAAAACACTTTGTCCGCTTCAGATATCACCACTTCTTCCACTGTCATGTTATCATCCGTTTTATATTTTTCGATAATGTTTTGGCGGGTTTTTAATATGTTTTTAATGTTTTGATCGAGCAATTCGGGGTAAAAAGGCTTTTCAATATAATAGTCAGCGCCGGTTCTTAATCCTTCTAACTTATTTTCAACACCACTTTTTGAGGTTAATAGAATAACCGGGATGTGAGAATATTGCAAGTCGTTTTTTATGGTGCTGGTAAAAGTAATACCATCCATTTCCGGCATCATAATATCACTAATGATTAACTCCGGAGATATGTTTTCTAACTTTTCAAGAGCCTTTTTACCATTAAACGCTATAGAAATACGGAATTCTTCCTCAAGCGATTCTTTTAAAAAGTCGATGAGTTCAATGTTATCTTCCACAATTAAAATGTGAGGTTTATTGGTGGAGATATCGGTTTCAATCTGATCTTTTTTTCGATTTTCAGGAGTTATAGTTATATCATTGCCAGAATGTATAAACTGTTCTGAGGTTTGTTGAAGTTCAGTTTCGTTATAGTATGAATTGTCGACAGGTATCTTCACTGTAAATGCGGTGGATTCATTTAAAGTACTATCTACTTCAATGCTACCATGATGTAATTCAACCAGACTTTTAACATATGCCAACCCAATACCAGAACCCTGATTGGATTCATTACCCGATTGAAAATATCGATTAAATACTTTACTGATATTATCGGGATGGATGCCTTCACCTGTATTTTTAACCTTGATAACCAGGTGTGATTCACTTTCCTTATTGTTTTTTTCTTGCTGCAATTTAGCGGATAAGCTGATTTTTCCATTACTGTCCGTAAATTTGAAAGCATTGGATAACAGGTTAAATACAATCTTATCTATTTTATCTAAGTCAACATAAGTATTGGATTCCATATGAGTAGATGCACTGAATTCAATGTTTTTAGACTCAGCTAAAACATGAAATGAACTAGAAATCTCTTCGAAGAAAGAAGAGAGGTTATTCTCTGTCACCTTCAACTTTTCCTTTCCGCTTTCTATCTTACGAAAATCCAGAAGTTGGGTAATTAATTTGTAAAGTCGTTTGGCACTACGGTCAACACTATTCAGGTCTTTTCTTACAACAGGCGTAACCTGATGTTTGAGTAATACTTTATTCACAATACCCAGAATAAGCATTAGTGGAGTTTTTAACTCGTGCGAAATATTGGTAAAAAACTCTAGTTTAAAATTATTAATTTCTTCATTATGCAATCGCTCTTGTCTTTCAAGCGCTACCTGAGCCTTTGACTGTTGCATTTTGATACTGATATTATTGATCAGTAAAAAAATAGAGATAATGATAATGGCGTAAAACATAAAAGCCACTGGAGTAAGCCATATAGGTGGATTAATATGAATCTTAATCTCTTTTACAGCACTTTCATTTTCCCATGCATCATTGGATGCTTTAACAAGGAAGGTATAATCCCCGGGATCGAGGTTGGTATAAATGGCTGAATTTTTATTGCCCACGTAATTATAATCTTCATCAAATCCCTCAAGTTTATAAGCATAAGAAATAGAACCTTTATTGGTATAATCCAATGATGTATAATTAAGCGTGATTACATTCTGGTTATGATCCAACTCAATTACAGGTGCAGTAGTAATTGTAGAATGTATGGGTTTATCGTTTCCCGGAGAAATATGTTTGTTAAACAACATGAGTTCGGTTAACTGAACTGATGTAGGTTCAATGTAATTGGTAATGTCAGGATTTATAGATATCATACCATCATTACCTCCAAAATAAATAATCCCTTCGGAGTCTTTGAACGAAGCTCTGAAATTAAATTGGTTAAAGGGTATTCCTGAATTGGAATCGTAATGGATTATTGCATTGTTTTCCGGATTGAAGTTAAGTAGTCCCTGGTTGGTACTTACCCAAATAGAATGGTTATCGGCCTCTTCAATAGCAAATACCCTTTTGGCAGGGAAACCATATTTTTTATTGTAATAAGTAATCTCGTTGCTCGATTCGTTGTAATGAATCAAGCCCTGGTTATTGGTTGTAATCCAAATTCTTTCTTTGCTATCAATAAATATCTGTCCAAAGGTATGTTCCTTAGATAGTTTAGGATATTGGGTTAGTTGATGTGATTTTGTGTCATATGAAAAAATAGCATCGTATGAACAGATCCAAAGCACCTCATTTTTCCATGCAAAAGAAACAAAAATGTGGTTAGCAAGTTTTTCCTTTTCAATTCGGACAAACTTTTGGGTGTTAATGTTATATGTTGAAATACCCTGATCGGTACCAATATATACAATGTTATCTTTTTTTGTAAGCGCATAAATAAAGTTCGACCCCAGTTCCCATTCAGTACTTACCTTATAGCATTTAATGTGGTTTGTTTTTGTATTTAAAACATTGATTCCACCCGAATAAGTTGCAATCCATAATTCGTTTTCACTAACCATTAAAAGATCGTGTACATTATCATATGATAGGTTATTTGCAGGAAGTGATTCCGTAACTTTTATAAAGGAACCATTGCTTTTAATGAGTTTATTAACACCCATATCTTCTGTACCAATCCAAATATTCTGATCATTATCTTCCAGAAAACAGCTAACAACCTTACCTCCTAAATGTGTTTTGGCTGTACCCGGTTTCCAATGCGTAAACTTAGATGGCTTATCGCACCATAAATTAATTCCTCCAAAATAGGTTCCGAGCCAAATATTACCTTCTTTATCTGCAAAAGCATTGTATATAGGCGTAGTATTTAATCCTTCCGGATTACTACGATCATACTTGAAGTTTTTAAATTCGTTGGTACTCTCATTATATATGCAAAGTCCGTTTTCTGTACCAATCCAAACCCTGTTAGTTTTATCAAAAGCAATGCAATGCACCATATTATGCGGAAGTTTGATTGGGGAATCCGTGGAAAGCAATTCCTGTTGGCCCGTAGCGTAATTAATCTTTACCAGACCAGAGGAATAAACACCAATCCAAATATTATTGTGCTTATCAATCTTCATAAAGTTAATATCTCTATGATTGATATCTTTTGTATTGATTAAACTGGTTTTTTTAGTGGTTCTGTTGTAAACCAATAAACGATCAAGCGATGTGTAGGTCACAATAATTTGTTTGTTGGATGCCAGTTTTATAAATTTTTCAAGGGGTGTCTTTTGTTGTATATCAGTAAATATATCAGCATACGAAATATTTTTATCTGATAAATTTAAAGACCGGATGCTATTATATTGAATGAAGATGGCATTATCATCAGATGTACCCATTATACAATCTTTTTTCGAGTTGTCGTATAAAGGAGTATATGGTTTAAAGCACTCGTTATTATAATCAAAATAGTAATAAAAGTTTTGCATGGATTCAACCAGAATAAGTGAATCGTTGATGCAAGAAATAGATTGAGGTTCAATTTCAATATTGTTATTCAATACATCATAAGCAGGAAATTCAACAAAACGGTTGCCTTCAAAACGTGTAATGTTTTCTCGTGTTGCCACCCATATAAACCCATATTTATCCTGAATAATTCCTTTTACATAAGATGAGGATAATCCATCTACATTGGTGTAATGAACAAATTTTGGAGGATAAATATTAGCTGAAGCCAGGATATGTATGAATGTTATAATAACAACGAAAAAGATTCTCATAAATTCTGATTTTTTTAAGGGGATTATTCTGCAATATTAATCTGTTGTTCTCTTATTTTATTTAAATCTTAAAATAGATCAATTCATGTGTGTTGCGCAGAATGGTACAATTTTAATAATTGCGTTAGAAAATTCAAATGTTATACTTTCTAATTGTGCGTGTTAATATACAAAATTGCTGTTTTAATCTGCGTTGCTATTTATAGTACTAAAATGAGTGTGGATAGAGAGGAGCTTTAGTAAGTATCATTACAATAGGTTTTTATGTTTGGTTTTATAGCGATGTTCAGGTATGGTATAAGAACAATAGTATAAGAAATAAACACATAAGTATTGGTTAAAGATGTGGTGATTAAGTGTTAGTAGAATATATAGATGTAGGGGATAATCTTGTTTGAATGGAGTTGAAATAATTGATTATTAAAACGACCTCCCCTCATTTTTCGGGTAAGTCATAAATATTCTTTTTGCATCGCCCAAAAAGAACCAAAAACGCTAGTTCAATTTATCCTTCTCCCCGCATCCTTGACGAATTTTTTCCATCTCACAGGGCTATAATCACCCGCATTCGTCTGCGTCTCCCCATCGCCGGCCCGGGCCAATTGAACCGGCCACCGCACTTAATCCATACTTCATAGATTAGAATTATAATATTAAAAACACATCTTGCTTTTGTAATCAAAGCTACGGATTCTGAAACATATTATTAATGTATTAGAGTTACAGCCAGCATTAGCAAGATGGTAAGTCTCTTATTCTGATGCCTTATGTGCAGCATACATCATTATTGCTCTTAAGATAAATGTTTCTCATTGCAAAACTCCCCAACTTTTAAAGGAGGGGTGGCAGATTTGAGGTACGAGAATCTGACGGGGTGGTTTAGAAATTCTTTCTTCCTTCGTTTCTGGCATCATTTCCTCAACCTGTCACCATTTTCTCTTTTCAGATCTGAAAATTTTATGATAAAATAAGGTGTTAATCTAAAACTTAATACCAACTCTTAAAAATGTGTTGTTGATTGTAAAATCTGCTTCAGCTGAGGGATACAGCACTTATACATATGTATAATAAATGCGTTTTTTCAATAATAATACATTTGTTTAAGTTTAATAAACATATGTATAATTCAAAGTTCTTTAATGTTAGCTCCTTTGTACAAGCGTTTTTAAGCGGCATTCTTGAAAACTTATTTAGGAGAATGAATCGGTGAATAATTTACCGGATACAAAAAAACTTAAGGAGTAATTATCAATAAATATAGAATATCTGAATTATGAAAATAAGAATTTATACCATCTTATTATTTGGAATATGGCTTACGTATGGCTGTGTGCGTAATTCTAAAGATGAGGAGCATATACAACAAGTACCATTTACACAGGTGCATTTAAATGACTCGTTTTGGGCTCCTAAAATTGAGGTGAACAGAACCGTATCAATACCTTCAGCTTTTAAAAAATCAGAAGAAACAGGGCGTATGGATAATTTTGCCGTAGCTGGTGGTTTGTTAGACGAAGAACACCAGGGAGATTTTCCTTTTGATGATACTGATGTTTATAAAATATTAGAAGGCGCTTCTTATGCATTGGCTGTTAAGCCAGATCCTGAGTTAGATAGCTACCTGGATAGTTTAATTTATTTAATCAGTAAAGCTCAGGAAGATGATGGTTATTTATTCACTTGTATTACAAACAAGTGCGATCGATTAAAAGGCTGGTATGGAAAAGGTAGATGGGATCAATTAAATAGTCATGAGCTATATAATTGCGGGCATTTATATGAAGCGGCTGTAGCTCATTATATGGCTACCGGAAAGAAGTCGTTGCTTAACGTTGCCATTAAAAATGCCGATTTAGTTTATAAAGTATTCGGGCCTAACGAGGGACAAAAGCATGTACCATCCGGACACCCGATTATTGAAATGGCATTGGTGAAATTATATCATGCAACAGGAGATAAAAAGTACCTTGAGCTGGCTCATTACTTTATTGATGAAACAGGTAAAGGAACTGATGGTCACGAACTAAGTGAATACAGCCAGGACCATATGCCCATTGTTGATCAGCAAGAGGCTGTGGGACATGCCGTACGTTTAGGCTACTTGTATTCTGGCGTTACAGATGTTGCCTCATTGATGCACGATGATGCGTTAATGGCTGCGAGTAAAAGAGTATGGGAAAACATTGTATCTAAAAAATTATATATCACAGGAGGTATTGGTCAGAGAGCTCAGGGAGAGGGTTTTGGTCCAAATTGTGAGTTGAATAACATGACCTCATATTGCGAAACCTGTGCAGCCATTTCAAATGTTTACTGGAACTACCGTTTGTTTTTACACGATGGCAATTCAAAGTATTATGATGTACTGGAACGCACTTTGTATAATGGATTGATTTCTGGTGTTTCCTTGAGTGGAGATCATTTTTTCTATGACAATCCTTTGGAGTCAGATCACAATCATGATCGTGCTCCTTGGTTTGGTTGTGCATGCTGTCCTGGTAATATTACACGTTTTATGGCTTCTGTACCGGGGTATGTTTATACCAAATCGGATGATGCCTTATTTGTGAATTTATATGCCGGAGGAAATGCATCTGTTAAGGTAGGTAATGATACATTAAAATTAGCTCAAAACACATTGTATCCTTGGGGAGGAAATGTAAAACTAACCATACAAAGTGATGTAAAAAAGGAGCTGGAAATTAAATTACGTATTCCGGGATGGGTTAAAAATAAAGTAGTACCATCTGACTTGTATCACTTTGTAGCAGAAAAGGATTCTGCATATACCTTAAAAGTCAACCATAAGGCTATCGCTTATTCAGAAGAAAATGGTTATGCAGTTATTTCTCGTCGTTGGCAAAAAGGAGATGAAATTGATATTGAATTTCAAATGGAAACGCGAAGAGTGGTAGCAAACGAAAAAGTGGTTTATGATAGAAATAAAGTAGCATTTCAAAGAGGACCAATTGTATACTGTTTTGAAGACAAGGATAATAAAAAAGAATGTGTTTTTGATAAATACGTTACGAACGAGGCTACTATAACCACTGATTTTGAAGAAAACTTGTTGGGAGGTGTGGTAACTTTAAATATGGAGGGACACATTAAATCAAAGGATAATGGAACAGATGAAAAAGTATCATTAAAAGCAATCCCTTATTATGCATGGAATAACAGGGGTACGGCAAGTATGATTGTCTGGACTCCGTCCGTTGCTGAAGCGGTTAAACTTAAAAATACAACTGATTTGTCAGCTAAAGCAACAGCAACATCTTCTACTGATTGGGCTCCTGGATTGAATGATGGTTTTGATCCTGAGAATTCATCAGATATAGATAAATCTTATTTCTATTGGTGGTTAAAAGATGGTTCTGAAGAATGGGTGCAGTATACCTTTAATAAGCCTGTTACTATTTCCTCTTCAGATGTTTATTGGTTACAGTTGGATCATTACGATGTTGATTACAGAATGCCGGAGTCATACAAATTGAGCTATCAGGCAAAAGATGGTAAATGGATGGAGGTAAAGAATCATGAACCATACGAACTAAAGTTAAATCAATATAACAAGGTTGCTTTTGATCCTGTTAAAACAAAGGCTATTCGATTGTCTGCAAAAATCAAAAAAGGTTATTCTGCAGGTATTTTAGAATGGAAACTGAACTAATAAGCAGGATTGTATTCATAGCCTTTTATAGTCAAAAAAATAAATATCCGCAGTATTAGATTTATATGTTAGGTAGGAGTATCGCACATGCAGTTCTTGTATGTGCTATACAAAAACCTTTTATCAAAGATTGATTTATTGATCATCATGAAGAAAAAAAGATTAATAATAATACTCATATTATCCCTCTTGTATGGAGGCTGTTGGTTAAAAGTAGTAGCTCAGGAAAGTACTTGTGTTATTCCTGAAATTACTTCACCACCGGAGCAATTGAACCTTGATCCCTTTTACACCAAATACTTGCAGGCAAATGGAATTCCCATCACCAGTTCAGATAAGGTTCCGGATGAAGCATTACAAAAAGCTTGGGAGATTATATATTTTATGACAAATGATTTACCTGACAAAGTGCTTAAAAGTATGCAGGAGCATGGAGCAAGAGTTGCTGTCATGTCAATGCACGAAGGTACTACTGATGTTCCGGAGCATGCCTTTTTAAAAAATGATACCGTTACCGATTGGAATAAAAGAGCAAGAGGATTGGGCGGAGATTTAGATATTCCCCTATCAACATGTGCTGAAGAAAACTTACTGTGCTATGCTAAGGATAAATATCAGGCTGAGGATATTACCATTCATGAATTTGCACATAGTATTCATATTATAGGGATAGAACCCATTGTGAAAAACTTTAATAAAAAGCTCACAAAATTGCTGAATAAAGCAATGGCAAAAGGAAAATATGCAGATACATATGCCAGCACAAATATTTATGAATATTGGGCCGAAGGTGTTCAGAACTGGTTTAATGTTAATAAGGAAACAGAAAAAGCTGATGGGGTGCATAATTGGGTAAACACCAGAGAAGATTTGAAGAAGTATGATCCTGATTTTTATAAACTACTTTCCAGATATTTTTCAGATTTTAAAACATCTCCTTCATGTCACGCTAATGTAAATAAGTATAAACAAGAAATAAAATCTACAAATTAGGGATAGGTCATTCTTTCATTTCTAAATCAGGATTGAAACTGTGTATGACATATTCCATATCGCAAATGGAAAAAATGAATCTTATGAAATTACTGAGTTTATTAATAGTTGTAATCACTGTGGTTGGGATGACAGGAAATTGCCAGTCGCCTAATAAGCATAACGCTACTATAAAAGGTACGGAGTCGGAAGTTGTTCCCTTTAGGGCCATCACGTTTAATCTGGAAGATGTTAAACTGCTTGATGGCCCTTTTAAACATGCTACTGAGCTTGATGAAAAAGTTCTGTTAAACTATGAACCCGACCGTTTTTTAGCTCGGTTTCGAATTGAATCGGGCTTGGAACCAAAGGCAGAACAGTATCACGGATGGGAAGATAAAACCATTGCTGGACATAGTTTAGGTCATTATTTAACTTCTTTATGTCTGATGTATAAAACAACCGGAGATAAGGTTTTTAAAGAAAGAGCAGATTACATTGTAAAAGAATTAGGCATTTGTCAAAAAGCTAATGAGAATGGATACTTGGGAGCTTTTGAAAATGGAGAGAAGATTCTGGAAGGAGAAATTGCCAAAGGAGATATCCGTTCGTATGGTTTTACATTAAATGATCTTTGGGTGCCTTATTATACACAGCATAAGGTTTTAGATGGTTTGATTCATGCTTACAAACTTTGTGATAATAAAGAGGCCCTGGAAATAGCCGTTAAATTTACGGATTGGTTATATCTGGTTGTTAAAGATCTGAATGATGAGCAGATTCAAAGAATGTTGAACTGTGAGTATGGTGGTATTAATGATGTTTTGGCTGAGTTGTACGGTATAACAGGAGAACAAAAGTACTTGGATATGTCATGGATCTTCCACGATAAGGCGGTTGTTGTTCCCATTTCTGAGCATAAAGATATTTTAGCAGGGAAACATGCCAATACACAGATTCCTAAATTTGTAGGAACTGCCCGAAGATATGAACTGACAGGTAATAAAAAAGATTATGAGGCTTCTGAGTTTTTCTGGGATCGTGTGGTACATCATCATTCATATGTAACCGGAGGAAACTGTAACCATGAGTATTTCGGTCAGCCGGATTCTTTACGCGATAGATTAAGTGATGGAACTACCGAAACATGTAATGTTTACAACATGCTTAAACTCTCAAAGCATTTGTTTCAGTGGGAAGCCAAAGCAGAAGTAGCTGATTTTTACGAAAGAGCTTTGTTTAATCATATCCTGTCTTCTCAACATCCTGAAAATGGTAGAGTTATTTATAATTTATCCTTAGAGATGGGAGGTTATAAGGTTTATCAGGATCCTCAATGGTTTACCTGTTGTGTAGGTACTGGTATGGAAAATCACGCCAAATACGGTAAAAACATTTACTACCATAACGATGATGAATTATTTATTTCTCAATTTATAGCCTCGGAACTCAACTGGAAGGAAAAAGGAATAAAGTTGACTCAAAAAACAAAGTATCCCGAAGAGCAGGGAACAACATTAGTTTTGGATTGTAATAAGCCGGTTAATTTTACGCTTAATGTTCGTTATCCCGGATGGTCAGAAAGTGGTATTCAGATTTTGGTAAATGATAAAGCCATTAAAATAGATGAAAAGCCCCAAAGCTTTATAGCCATAAAAAGAAAATGGAAAGCTGGCGATGAGGTAAAAATTTCCATTCCTTTTAAATTAAGGTTGGAATCGATGCCTGATGATAAAAACAGGGTTGCTGTAATGTACGGACCACTTGTTTTGGCAGGTGACCTTGGGCCGGAAAATGATCCAAAGGCCAGCGATTTACTTTACGTTCCTGTTTTAATGACTTCGGAACGAAATCCGGAAGAATGGTTAACTAAAGTTGACGGAAAACCAAATACGTTTAAATCAAATGGAATCGGTAGACCCAAAGATGTGTTATTCCGACCATTTTATAATGTGCACGAACGTATCTATTCTGTTTACTTCGATCTGTTTACCCAAGATCAATGGAGCCAGCAAAAAGCGGAGTATATGGCAAAGCAAGAACAACTTAAAAAGTTACAACGCATGACTATTGATTACTGTAAACTGGGAGAAATGCAGCCGGAGCGAGATCATAACTTCAAAGAAGATAAATCGTGGGTTGAAGAATTAAAACATGTTAAGTACAGAGAAGCTGATAGGGGCGGATGGTTTTCATTTGAAATGGGTACTTATGCTGGTCAACCTATGTCATTAGTATTGGAATATTACGGCGGTTTACCGGGATCACGAACTTTCGATATTTATGTAAACGATCATAAGTTGGCAACTGAAAATCTATCCAATGCAAATACAGGTGAATTCTTTAATAAAGAGTATGACTTACCAGATGAACTAACCATTTCGGGAGGATTGATTACCGTTAAGCTGGTTCCTAAAGATGGTCATAGAGCTGGTCCTGTATCAAGTGCCAGAATAATTAAAAGATAATAACCGGAGCTCTGTTGAAATTTAGAAAAATTTAGATTGTTATGAATGGGATACTTGAAACATACAAAATAAAACATCATACAGAAATTGATGGACAGTCAATAAATGACATTGATCTATTAAGCTGTCTTACCAACGATGAAATTAGTTTGGTGGAGCAGAAGTGTCCCAGATCAAGATTTAAAAGGGGTGCAGTTCTGTATTATGAAGGAATGCGTCATACTGGTATATACTGCATTCTTAAGGGAGTGATTAATGTATTTAAAATTGGTCCATTAGGAAAAGAGCAAATTTTACGTTTTGGACATAAGGGCGATATTATAGCATACAGATCACTATTTTCAAATGAAAAAGCATGTAGTTCGGCAAAGGTGATAGAAGATACTATTGTATGTTATATTCCTCAAGATATTCTGATGCAATTGTTTGAAAGTAACTGGGAATTCAGGTTATGTATTATGAAAATGATGTGTAAAGAATTACGTGAATCCAATTCATCTGTTGCCGAAACAGCTTTAAAATCAGTAAGAGAACGTACTGCAGATATGTTGCTTCACTTACATGATGAGTTTGGAGAAAGTGATGATCATTATCTTAATATCAGGATTACTAGAGTACAATTGGCAAGCCGGTTAGGTATTGCTACAGAATCAGTGATTCGGGAATTAACGTCATTTAAAAAAGAGAACCTGATTAGTTGCAACGGACGCCAAATCAAAATACTTAATCCCGATAGATTAAAATATATATCCGATTTTCAATTGTATCAGCACTACAGGCATGCTTAAAATATGTATGGTGGTGTTTTGTATTCTATTTAAAAAGCGATGATGAAGTTTATTATTTAAAGTTTTAGGAAAATTAAGTTGGTGCTATTATTAATCTCACCATGTATTTGTTGAGATTTATTGAAGCCTGTAGATATTTTTATTTACAGGCTTTTGTTGTTTGTATACATTAACTCAGTATTTAGTATAAATAGGTAACAAAGAGAAGTGAATACTAATCATTAATTATTTATTATCTTGTTGATGAAAATAGAAAAATCCCATTTTGTTTTTGAAAATTACCTTTCTAAAAAAATCAGAAAATAAACAAATTTATTTATGTCAATTCAAAAATCACTTTTTTACACCCTTTGTTTGTGGATGGTTTCCTTAACAATGACATCCCAAACATTTATGCAGAATGCTACAAATCGTACCTCCACAACTTTAAATGGAAAATGGCATTATATAGTTGATATGTACGAAACAGGTTATTACGATTATCGTTTAATGCCTTTTGATACGCATGATGATCCAGGTAAAAATGCTTTTTTTACTAATTCTAAAGCCGAAAATAAAACGGATTTAATTGAATATAATTTTGATGATTCACCAACATTAATGGTTCCGGGTGACTGGAATAGCCAGGATGAAAAGCTGTTTTATTACGAAGGAACCATTTGGTACAAACGTTCATTCGATTACCAAAAGAAAAAAGAGAATAACCGTTTATATGTAAGGTTTGAAGCAGTAAATTATCAATCAGAGGTGTACTTAAATGGCAAAAAGCTGGGAAGTCACGAAGGAGGATTTACGCCTTTTGAGTTTGATATTACGGATATAGTAAAACCAACAGACAACTTTTTAATCGTTAAAGTAGATAACAAACGTAAAAGAGATGGCGTACCTACAGTAAATACCGATTGGTACAACTATGGTGGTATTACCAGAGATGTTTCATTAATTGAAACTTCAGCCTCTTTTATTAAAGATTATAAGTTGCAGTTAAAGAAAAACGACCTTCATACCTTAAATGGTTTTATTCAATTATCGGGTAATGATATTGCTGATAAAACTGTGGAAGTAAATATACCGGAGTTAAAGATTAATAAAAGTTATACAACGGATGCAGAAGGAAGAGTGGAGTATGAAATTCCGGTTAAAAAAATGGAATACTGGGATGTTGAAAATCCTAAGTTATATGCTGTTAATTTAAGCTTTGGTGATGATAAAATTACAGATCAAATTGGCTTTAGAACCATAAAAGTTGAAGGAACTGATATTTTATTGAATGGGGAATCTGTTTTTTTAAGAGGAATTTGTATTCATGAGGAAAATCCTGTTAGTGGTTCGCGTGCTTACAGCATGGAAGATGCTAAAATGCTTTTAGGCTGGGCAAAAGAATTGGGTTGTAATTTTGTTCGTTTGGCTCACTATCCGCATAACGAAAATATGGTTCGTTTAGCCGATGAAATGGGAATATTGGTTTGGGAAGAAAATCCTGTTTACTGGACTGTTCTTTTTGGTAATGAACCAACCTATCAAAAAGCCGAAACACAATTAAAAGAGGTGATCTCTCGCGATAAAAACAGAGCTTCAGTTATTATTTGGTCTATGGCCAATGAAACACCAAGAGGTGATGAACGACTTCAATTTTTAAAACGCCTGGCAGATACTGCAAGAAAAATAGATGAAACACGATTGATTAGTGCGGCACTCGAAAAACACAATGTGAAAGGAAAGCATAATGTATTAACTGTTGATGATCAGTTTGCTGATTATGTTGATATTATTAGTTTTAATGAATATGTAGGTTGGTACGATGGGCTACCAGAAAAATGTACACGAGTGAAATGGGAAATAAAGCAAAACAAACCTGTTTTTATCTCTGAATTTGGAGCCGGAGCTTTGCAGGGATTTCATGGCGATAAAGATACCCGTTGGAGTGAAGAGTATCAGCAATACTTGTATGAAACAACAACTAAAATGCTTGACGAAATTCCTCAATTAAGAGGTATGTCTCCCTGGATATTAGCAGATTTCCGTTCACCACGACGATTATTACCCAACATTCAGGATGGATGGAACCGTAAGGGTTTAATATCAGAAACAGGTAATAAGAAAAAAGCTTTTTACATACTGCAGAACTTTTATAAACAAAAGAAAGAGCAATGGAGTAAAAAGTAATCATACCAAAGGCTGTCCAAAATAATAAAGGACAGCCTTTTTAGTATAAACGATTTTCCTTTTACTGCTGTGTGTGTCCTCAAGCGTAGTTGATCTAATATATCTTTTTGTTCAAGTTGCTGGGTTCTTCATTTAAATAAATATCCTGAAAGGACAACTAAAACCTGAGCTGTCCTTACAGGACGTTGATTTGCATGATGCATATAATACCCCAGGCGATTCCTGGGGCTAAATTGAAATGGACCTACAGCCCGTAGTTATATTCACAGAAGTTAGATGTGTTGTAATTTTAAAAAAATTCCCTTTGAAATATAGTCCAAGAGCGTTGGCCGGTTAAATTGGCTCAGGCCGGAGTTTGGGTGACGCAGGCGAATGCGGATGATAACGGGATGTGTGACGGGAAAGATTCGTCAAGGATGCGGGGAGAAGGATAAATTGAACTAGCGTTTTTGGTTCTTTTGGGGCGATGCAAAAAGAATAAACCTATATATCATTACCTTTTTCCTCAAGCTGTTGGACTCTGAAAATTAGGTAACTATTAGTATAATCAGTAAGGGCTATGTGTAATGTGATATGTAAAAAAATAATTGAAATAGATTTTACAACCACCTCCCCCTCGTTCCTCGGGTACTCCTCCTTCTGTAAGGATGAGAGTTTATGTACAGCATGCGTAATCATTATCTTTCGAATTGAAATATTTATCCTATTATACCTCAAATCAGGCTGAAAGTCCGATATCCATTAGCATAGTCAGTAAGGGCTATGTGATAAGTATTAAAATCCACCCTTATTTTATGGTTCACTAGCTGAGACCTTTTATAACCACTCTCAAGAGAAGATATTTTTATTACAAATGTATTTCTCCTGAAATATGTATTAAGAGCGTTGGCCGGTTCAATTGGCCCGGGCCGGAGTTGGAGTGACGCAGACGAATGCGGGTGATAACGGGATGTATGATGGGAAAGATTCGTCAAGGATGCGGGGAGAAGGATAAATTGAACTAGCGTTTTTGGTTCTTTTTGGGCGATGCAAAAAGAATAAGATAGGAAACCGTCTCGCAAAGCTGCAGGGCCAAATTTCTTAGCAGAAATCTCGTCTCGCAAAGTTGCAGGGCCAAATTTCTTAGCGGAAATCTCGTCTCGCAAAGTTGCAGGGCGATATTTCTTAACGGAAATCTCATCTCGCAAAGTTGCAGGGCTATATTTCTTAGAGGAAATCTCGTCTCACAAAGTTGCAGGGCCATATTTCTTAGCAGAAATTTCGTCTCGCAAAACTGCAGGGCGATATTTCTTAGTGGAAATCTCGTCTCGCAAAACTGCAGTGAGGTATGTATATCAGGTTATTATGTGTTTTTGTGTATTTTGATGTATTACATTATTCCGTGATGTAGCCTCAGGTGTGGGACTAGTGTACTTATACTTTAGTTCCCTAATACCACATATCAATGAATCTTCTTTTTGGGTCAACGATAATATATGCTTCGTGTATTTAAAATACTATTTTACCCATTATGTGAAACTTTTGAACAGAATAGGAGTAAGTTGGTAATAGTTATTTCAAATAACGAGAATATCCCTGACCAGATTATTAAAATTTAATGACTGTTACAATACCAATATGGATAAATAAATAGCATTAATGACGAATACTGAATTAGGGTGGGGATATTTATTAGTTGGCATTCATTTAGAGAAACTAATTTTTAATGAAAGTATTTATTTATATAACAATAACTTTTATATCGATGTCCTGTGCAAATAGGAATATCACAACATTAAAGAATGTAGAGTTCTTTTCAGATGAAATTAGCAAATATAGGGGGACAAGAAAGGTATTAGAGTTAAATGTTATGTTTTCAGAATGTGGTGAATTTGGAGGACATAAAGAGAATATATCGATAACAACTCGACAGGACGAAAAATTTCATTTACATTATGAAAAGTATTCTGTTAATTGTGATAATATCGTCTATGACAAGGATAGTTTATTTTTTTATGAAGAACCTCTTAATATATTAGTCGATTCTTGTACGATAATAATGAACCAGCATCAGATGAACTCTATTAGTAATTTTTCACATAAACTTTTAGGTGCCAAGTTTCAACAACGATTTTCAGATTATGGATATTTATTTACTTTAACTAAATACGAAGGGTTTACAGGAAGTGGTTTTTGTATTAGTTTTTATGGTGAAGATAATGAGCTTTTGAGAAACTATGATGAATTATTGGACGAACTTAAGCTACCTTTATCAAATATTAAAAAATGAGTTATCGTTAAAATAAAAACGAAATGCCAACAATAAATAAAAGGTATGGGCTGTCAGATGAATCTTGGAAGTTTAGCTTTTCAAATACGTTCGCCGAAGCTTTTGCTTCGGCTAGTAAAAAGGATAAATTTATAACCAAAACAAAAGCTTCGGCTAAGTGAGATTTTGGGAGTTTGGTTTTTCAAATTAGCCCACGACCTCTTATTCTTAGCGTTAGGCGTAAGTCACGGACAGCATGAAAAATACTCATTTTCTAGAAAAAAATGATATAACATGAAAAGTATAAAAATTATAACAGGTATAGGATTCTTGTTTATTTGTTTATTAATTCTAGCATTCTATCGTTCCGATTATGTGCATCTCTTTGGGAAAATTGATACAAATGCAAGTAGTGCATTTGGTGCTCTACTAGGTAGTATAATTGCTCCATTCGCTCTGATTACCACATATTATATTTTCCGTGAACAACAAAGATTGATTGTTAAACAGAATTTTGATTCTACGTTTGTCAATTTAATAAACTCTTTTTACAACTTACTTGAAACTATTAGATTAGGATCAGAAAAACCCGGAAAAGATTCGATTAAACAATTTGTCAAACTGTTTAGATCAAAATATACTGATAAGATAAGGGGTATAGAGATAGATTTAACAGATACTAAAAAAAATAACTTTGGTAAAGATGCGTATGTCGAAACGTTTAACTCTTTTGGAGAAGTTTTTAATCAATATTTTAAATATATATACTTTGTTCTAGATACTATTCAAAAACAACGAAAATTGAGTGATGAGGAAAAGAGTACTTATATAAAGAATTTCAAAATACATTTAAATGATTCAGAATTACTCCTTATTCTATTTCATTCTGTAACCTGCGGAAGGTCTTCTACCGAAGATAAAAATTATTATAATATGATATGGAAAACAGAACTTATAAAAGATATTAGTGAAAGCATTTTATTAGATAGAAGTAATTGTGCTATTTTTCCACTTCTTCTTTTTGACCTATATTCTGATAATGAAAAGAATGCTATAAAAGAACGTCATATTAGAATTTCAGAAAAGCTTAAAAAAATTGTCAAAAGGATTAAATAACCTACGCCTAACACTTAGAATATAATTAATCATTCACTGCAAAAAAAAGTCCCTGCAAGGACTCAAAATGATTAATTATATTCGTTGTTGAACGGAACCGGCTCAAAATACACCTTATTATATGGGGATTGCTTTTAAAAGAGGTATAACTATCATAAAAGCAACTTTTTATAGTATTTCTTGATGTCAAAGTACATTGTTTGATTATCAAAAAAGTGGTAAAAATGAGTTTCTTAGATATAATTCTTCCGTACACCATTGGCGAGTTTCCGTGTATTGCCAGGGACTTCACTTTTAAAACCTACATTTAAAACCTGAAAACCATATGAAAAGAACGAAACAGCAGCAGTCCGATTTGATGATAACTTACTCTGTCACGGGTCTATGATGCAAATATAAATAATAATCTTAAATGCTATCTTTGATCTACCGACGAAGGAGGTTTAGTTCAACAATGTGTATAATTCATAAGGGTTTAGGTGGTATGCAAATAATGGTCTCCCGCTTCAATTTTGGTAACGGAGGATACAGACGCAGCCCGCAATCCCTTACGAAATCATACACTCAACGTTATGGCGCATAAAAAGAAAAGACACAGCAATATGATAAAGAACCTACTGATATTGATAGGATTGTTAATGAGCATACTCAACACATCTTGTCAAAATAATAACACTAAGATTGTTGAGACATACTCTGATGATAAGGTCAAAACTATGATTGAATATATCAATCTCAAAGACACCACGGATATTAAATTGATTGGATTTTATAATTCAGGTGATACAAATTTTGTTTACTCAATCTTTCAGAATCAGAAAAACGGATTGTCTAAATTCTTTTATGAGAATGGTCAGATTAAATATAAAATTAACTACAAAAATGACCAGTTTCATGGAGAAAGTAAATTTTGGTATCCCAATGGTCAATTATGGCAACAAGCATCATATGACAATGGACTACTTGTTGACACCCTACTTGATTTTTATGAAAATGGAGTTCAAAAATCAATTGGAGTATTTACGAGTGGAGAGGGTAATTTAAAGTACTATCACCCAAATGGAGAATTGTGGAAAACTGGAATAATGCAAAATGGAAAAGAAATGGGCGATTGGATTTATTACTATTCAAATGGCGTAAAATCAAGCGAAGGAACATATCAAAACGGATTGCGTCATGGAGATTATAAAATGTACTTTAAAACGGGAGAATTAATGGAAAGCGGTCAATATAGTTTTAACGTAATTACAGAAAGTACCCATTATTTTAAAAACGGACAGATTGACTCAGAATTGACTGAATTTGCAAAACGGAATAGAAACCTTGTTCCTTGGACTGAGGAACAAAAGGAGACTTTTGTAAGTAATTGTATTAGTGACAAATTAAAAGAAAATAAAAGCAGAGGAGATGATTACTGCTATTGTATTGTTGAGAAAATTGAACTTTTTTGGAGTTATGCTGATTATTTGACTGCGACAGAAAAAGACCATCAAGAATTAATGAGATTAATTAATAGGCTCTGTGATTATGAGTAAATTACGCGCCATAACACGCTGGAATAAAGCATGGCTAGGTTGGCTCGTCCTGACACCTTAGTCTACCGTCTTAGTCCCCCTATCGGGTGACACGACACCACGACTAATGCGCCACGACTTCATCCAGCAAACGTACACTACTATCTACCTATAAATATCCAAGAAGTTAAGGAAGTCCCGAAATTAAGATTCAAAAGAGAAAATACCAATATGTTTCCATTACATGTAAAGTTTTCAAGAGATATAAAACTTGTAAACATAGAGAAGCAAAATCCTCAAAATATATTAGTATTCCTGGAAAAACGCTTATCTAATAAAAATGCCGATAATATATATGTAAATCTTAATTCAGTGACATTTAAAAATAGTTTATTTAAGTTTATTGGCTGGAGTTGGGCCTTAATGTTGCCAGTCGATTCCGGAAGAATTAAACTTGAAACCATAAATAACAACAGGCTTAGTTTTGAATATGAAATCTCATTACGAAGGATTTTATTAATTGCGGGTGTTATTTGTATGTTCATTTACAGTAAGTCAAATTCAGTAACAATGGGTTTAATTTCTTTTGCATGGCTGTGAGGAATAAATTGGCTTATTGCAGTATTTAGGCATCATTTCTTTTTCAGGAGAATCATTACACAGATTCAATATTGGGAATAGTATTACTCATCCCAATTCATACCTATAAATCCAAATATTTATAAAAACCAATCAAACGTTTATCTTTGCAGCACTAAAACAATAAACGGTTATGTGGATAATTCTGGGATTGGTTTCTTGCTTTTTATTGGGAATTTACGATATAAGTAAAAAGTTATCGTTAAATAATAATGCAGTAATTCCGGTATTATTTTATGCTTCACTTACAGGAGCATTACTTTTTGTTCCGCTTATTATAGCTTCTTATCTCAATTATTTATCACCGGAATCATTGTTTTATGTTGCGCCCATATCTTTAAAAACGCACTTTTTACTCTTTATTAAATCGTTTATTGTAGGCGTTTCGTGGGTGTTTGCTTTTTTTGCTTTAAAGCATTTGCCCATCACTATTATTACACCCATACGAGCTACCGGTCCGGTTTGGACGTTAATAGGAGCTTTGGTTATTTACCACGAAACCTATACTGTTTGGCAATGGATTGGAATTATTGTAGTTATATTGTTTTTCTATTATTTTTCGTTAGCAGGTAACAAAGAAGGTATTAACCTGAAACGAAACAGATGGGTTCTTTTTATTATGCTGGCTACGTTTTTTGGTAGCTTTAGTACCTTGTACGATAAGTATTTGATTGCTAATTTCGATAGGATGGCTATTCAGTCGTGGTTTTCCATATACATGGTACCTGTATTTTTACCCTTTCTGTTCCTTCTATGGTATCCCAATCGTAAAAAAGGAGAACCATTTCAATGGCGGTGGTCTATTCCTGTAATAGGAATCATATTAAGTATAGCCGACTTCTCATATTTTTATGCCTTAACATATCCCGGCTCATTAATTACCATCCTATCCGTATTACGACGAACCAGTGTTATAATTTCATTCTCTTTAGGAGCGCTTATTTTTAAGGAAACCAATTTAAAACGAAAAGCAATTGCATTAATTGGTATTATGATTGGAGTTTTAATTATTGTTTTAGGAAGTTGATTTTATTAATTTTAGCCTGAAAACCACTCTTATTTTATCTTAGTATTTACATTTAAATCAAAATATCTTAAAGATAGCTTCTCTTTAGGATGATTGATTCTATGTAAATAAATCTACTTTAGAAGAATAAGAATATTAAGCTTCGTATCATGTCAAGAATATTTATAACAGGATCAGCAGATGGATTAGGTCTTTTAGCTGCTAAAAAACTAATTAGCGAAGGACATCAGGTAGTGCTTCATGCACGAAATGAAGAAAGAGCCAAAGAGGCCATGCGCCAGGCTCCTGGTGCAGAAACTGTACTTGTTGGTGATTTGTCGGTTATTTCAGAAACTAAGCAGTTGGCTTTAAAAGTTAATGAATTAGGTAAATTTAATACAGTTATTCATAATGCGGGTATACTACATGTGCCTGAAAAAGCAAAAAGCAAAGATGGCTTACCTCTTCTGTTTGCAGTAAATACACTTGCGCCTTATATACTTACAGCATTAATTACTCGTCCGGAACGTATTATTTACTTAAGTTCAAGTATGCACCGTCAGGGCGATGCCAGTAATACGATGCTGAAATCCATTGCTCAGGGTAAAGTCTTTCCTAGTTATTCCGATACCAAACTTTATGATTTGATTTTGGCTTTAGCCTTTGGTAATAAGTGGCCTGATGTAATAGTAAACGCTGTAGATCCGGGGTGGGTGCCAACCAAAATGGGTGGAGCAGGAGCTCGGGATAATTTGGATAAAGGATATGAAACTCAGGCCTGGTTAGCGGTTTCAGATGAAGCTAAGGCATTAGAGCGTGGACGTTTACTATTTCATAAACAAGAGGTTGATTTTAAACAACAAGCAGCACAAAAAGATATTCAGGATACCTTATTAAAGTTGTGTGAAGAAATCTCACAGGTTTCGCTTTAAGCAGACATTAAAAATTTACAATAATAGTAATCAATTAAATATGCCACAGAACTCAAAAGCAGGTATATCGCAAGGACTAATCATTTTGTTGGCATTAGCTGCAGGTATTTCAGTCGCCAATTTATACTATAATCAGCCCTTGCTTGTAGATATTGCAAAAACATTTCACATTTCATTTCAAAAGGTTGGTTTACTATCAACATATACTCAACTAGGCTATGCGTTGGGCATATTTTTATTTGTGCCATTGGGTGATATCCGTGAAAAGCGAAAAATAATATTGGTACTTATCACATTGGTAACAGCTTCACTTATTGGGGTGGCAACATCTCCTAATATTTCTCTTTTGTATGTTTTTAGTTTTACTGTGGGACTAACCACAGGAATACCGCAGTTAATTGTTCCCTTGGTAGCTCAACTAGTGGCGCCAGAAAAGAGGGGAAAAGCTATTGGAACAATAGCAAGTACCATGTTAATAGGAATATTGATGGCTCGAACGGTATCCGGATCTATTGGCTATATGTTTGGATGGAGGTATATGTTTGGTTTTGCAGCAGCACTTATGGGGATTTTAGGTGTTGTTCTGTATTTTAAATTGCCCAAAACGCAGACAGTGGAAAAATTAAATTATCTAAAGCTATTAAGATCATTATTTGATATCACTAAAAAATATGGAGCGCTACGAAAAGCAGCCATAACCGGAACATTGATGTTCGGTGCTTTTAGCATGTTCTGGACCACATTAACATTTTTACTCGAAAGTCCAGCTTTTGGAATGAATACCAATCAAATAGGATTGTTTGGGCTGGTGGGTGTAGTGGGAGCAATGGGAGCCAGAATGATAGGCGGTTTAAATGATAAATTGAGTTCCGGCAGAATTATATTGTCATGTATTTTTATTGGTATTATATCATACTCTATTTTAGGTTTAGCACCACTAAATATTTGGATTGTTATATTGGGTATTATAACCTTAGATTTTGGAGTACAAGGAACAATGGTATCTAATCAAACAGTAATTATGGGTATAAGCAATAGCGAAGGAAGTAGATTAAATACTGTTTTTATTGTTGCTAATTTTATTGGAGGAGCAATTGGTTCTGCAGTTGGTTCACTTGCCTGGGAACTATATGGATGGAGTGGTGTATGTTCAGTAGGTTTTTCAATGATTTTTATAGCACTGGTAATAAATATGAATTTACAAAGCACTAAAGTTGCTGTTAGAGCTCAATTATTAAGAATTAAAAATAAGTAATTAGAAGCCTTTTGATATTCAGTGTTATAGATGGTTGTTTTAGTGGTGTGATATGTGTAGAGTTCGTAGAGTTATTTGGAGAATGAACTTGTTTAGGCAGGCATAAATCTCCTTTATTAAAGAAAATAATTTTATATTTGGTTTACTAAACAAAGAAATGGAGCCCCTGTGTTAATAGAATCAACAGAACTAAACGATTTTTTATTTCTTGAATTTAAAGATGGAAATGAATCAGCCTTTGAAAAAATATTTGAAGCCAATTATAATCCTTTAATTGGCTTTTGTAATCAGTTTATTTACGATAAAGACAAAGCGGCTAGTCTGGTCCAGGAAGCCTTTATTAATCTTTGGATGAACAGGACAAAGATAGAAACACCCAATGGGGTAAAGTCGTTTTTATACACTTTTGCAAAATCCAGTTGTTTAAATCATCTTCGTCATCAAAAGGTTGTTAGAAGATATGAAGATGCTCAGATTCAAACAATGGAAACAGAACTTAACAAAGAGGTTCTGGATTCTTTTGATTTTGATTCATTGGAGTTATCCGAGTTAGAAGAACTCATATATGGTTCGATCAAAGAACTACCAGAAAAATGTCAACAAGTATTTATGTTGAGTCGTTTTGAGGGTAAAAAGAATAAAGAAATAGCGGAAGAACTTCAAATATCAGTAAAAGCAGTAGAAGCAAATATTACCAGAGCTCTAAAAACATTAAGTGTAAAGCTTTCAGAATACCTGCCCGCTATCCTTGTTCAGGTTATCATTCATTATATGTCGTAAAATAACTATTGGGATTATTTATTGAAGATCCCTTTTTCAGGCTTAAGTCTGAAACATAATCCAAATAATATCAGAAGCCAGACATGCTTTAAATGTTATATTTCTAATTTATGAAAAATGGAGCAAGAGGGTAGGCCAGTTCAATTGGGCCGGGCCTTTATTTCTACGTTCTGTAATATTCGAGCAGGCTTGATATTGCACTCACTTATCGAAATAATTCAAAACTACACCTTCTTCACTCATAAAACTACGGTTGTTAGACTGCAATCGTTTAAAGTTGCTGCGCTCAGACAATAACGATTTTTCACCGTCAATCCACCCTTGTTTTATGACTCACCAGTTGATGCCGTTTGAAACCACACTTACAACGAAGAACATATAATATAATTATTAAACTTATTATATTAATCTGTTTCGGATGCAATGTGTTGTTAATTAGTGTGATATATACTTTATGTTATAACAATGTGAAAAAAGATTAAAAAAAATTAACTTTTGATATAGGGTGTTTTCATAGTTGCGTTTACTTAAAGTATAACGCAAGAAATATGAATCATTCAAAAATTATAAAATACTTTGCAGGAAAAGCTTCAGAAGAAGAAGTAAAAGAAATCTTCAGATGGATAGATGAAACTCCGGAAAACAAATCGGAATTTATCAAACTAAAAAAAGCTTATGCGCTTACATCCAAATCTTCAGAGGCTTATCAACCAGTTTGGAATAAGGTTATCATTCCACTTATTCATCGCAATGTAAAAACTCATCAATTATATACTTATGCTCGTTATGCTGCAATAGTAGTATTGTTTTTGGGATTAGGTATCCTGTTACAGAAACAATTTAACTTTGGAGTTCAGGATGAGTTCATATATGCTTCAAATACTGTTATTGATGTTCCGTTAGGACAAATGACTAATCTTACTCTATCAGATGGAACAATGGTACAGTTAAACTCAGGTAGTCATTTTGTATATGCCAACAATTATACTCAAGGCGAGCGAACTGTAGAACTAGAAGGAGAGGCATTTTTTGATGTGGCAAAAGATTCAGAACATCCGTTTATCGTAAAAACTAAGGCTTTGGATTTTAAAGTGTATGGAACATCTTTTAATATTCAGGCCTATGAAGATGAGATAGATATAAATACTACACTAGTTGAAGGAAGCTTAGGTGTATTAAGTAAAGCCGGTAAAGAATATGTTCGTTTAAAACCCGGTGAGAATGTGATGTATAATGGAGACTCAAAAAGACTCTCAGTAAAGAAGGTTGATACCAATCAATATACTTCGTGGCAAAAAGGTATTATCACATTCCGTAATGATAAATTAAAAGATATAGCCAAACATTTGGAGCGATGGTACAACGTTGAAATTGTAATTGAAGATAAGGATCTGGCTGAAGAGTTATTTTTTGGTTCAATCATGAAAAATAAACCAATAGATCAAATACTAGAAGTGCTAAAAAAGACTTCCTCACTCAATTATAAAATAGAATATCGATCAGAAAAACCAACTTTAATATACTGGCAATAAACACAAATAATTCTTAACTTAAATTAAAATGAAAAAGAAGAATAGCTAACAAAAAAAAACAGGCTGTGAATAGTGTTAGTATCACAACCTGCTCTAGTTATAATTTGATGTTACCAGCATCAAATTATAAATCAAGTAATAAATCGCCTCGGGAAAGGCTAGTATTAACTCGAAAATTCAAATTTATGAAAATTTTTTTTAATTCGGTTCTGCAAGAGGTAGGACTAAAACAAATTTTGCGAATTATGAAATTAACCACCCTTTTTATTTTCATTATGAGCATGCAGGTTTACGCTGCAACTTATGCCCAAACGGAAACGTTTTCGATGAGTATGAACTCAACTGTTAAAGATGTCATAGAGCATATCGAAACTATTTCGGATTATCATTTTGTTATGAAAGCAGATCAAGAGATTCTTGATAAAACAGTAAATGTAAACTACGAAGATCAAAGTATTGAGCAAATTTTAGATGATTTGTTTGTTGATAGTGGATACGATTATGAAATTATTGATCAGTATATAGCTGTAAGTAAGAGTAATTTGAATGAAATGCAAGAACCGCAATCCGGTTCAGTTTCAGGTCAGATTACTGATTCATCAGGAGCGCCTATGCCTGGAGTAACCGTTGTTGTAAAGGGTACAAACAATGGAACTATTACCGATTTTGATGGTAATTATACACTAGGCAATGTAGCTAAATCCGATGTTCTTGTATTTTCATTTATAGGTATGCAGGCACAGGAAATAATTTGGGATGGAGTTTCTGATTTAAATGTTGCTTTACAAGAAGAAACAGTTGGTCTGGAAGAAGTTGTAGCTGTGGGTTATCAGGTTCAACGAAAAGCGGATTTAACAGGTTCTATTGAAGTGGTAAAAATGAAATCGATAGAAAATGTTAGTTTAAGTTCCGGTAATCCAATGCAAGCACTTCAAGGTCGCGTACCAGGTTTATATATTGAAAAGAACGGTGCACCAAACGGAACAAATAACCGAATATTGATTCGTGGTGTTAATACATTAGGAGATAATAATCCGTTGTATATTATAGACGGAGTTCCAACTAAACGACCTGAAGTATTTCAAGGATTAAGTGCCGGTTCAATTGTTTCTGTTCAGGTATTAAAAGATGCATCAGCTTCATCTATTTATGGAGCAAGAGCATCAAACGGAGTTGTAATTGTAACAACTAAAAACGGATCTGATAAAAAAGGTAAAGTAAGTGTTGAATTTAATTCAAACTTATCTATTCAAAGTGAAAAATCACAACGCTATAAAATGCTAAACTCAGTAGATAGAGGTAGAGCTTTATGGCAGGCTTCTGTAAACGATGGTGTTGATCCTACAAGCGGGTATGGTGAAATTTACAACTTTGATTGGAATGGTGATTATACAAATCCTGTACTTAATAGTGTTACACCTCAGGCCTATGTTGGTGGAGATACAAATGTACCTGTGGGTGATACAGATTGGCAGGATGCTATTTATGAAACAGGTTATGTGATAAGTAATGATCTTACCATTTCTGGTGGAACAGATAAGTCATCCGTATTAATGAATATTGGTTACATTAAAAATACAGGTATGTTGAAGCATACAAATTATGATAGGATAACAGCCCGTATTAATGGACAAACCAGTATGTTAGATGATAAAGTGAAATTTGGAATTAATGCACAGATTGTATCATCAAACGAAACATTAGATGCGGTTGATTTAGGTAATGTACCAACTCCTAGTTCTGCTATTACTATGGCTCCAACAATTCCAATTTATACCAATGATGGCGATTACGCAGGTCCGTTAGGTTCAGGTTATTCTGACCGTAACAATCCATTGCTATCGCAGTATTTAAACAGATGGGATAATACAAATCGACGTTATTTGTTTGGAAGTGTTTTTGCTCAGGCAGAACCAGTTAAGAATTTGGTATTACGTACTACTTTGGGTATTGATTATTCAATGGTTAAGGATAAGGACATTAACCCTGCATTTACCAATGGTTTTATTGCTCGTTCGGTAAATAACTTAACCATGTATAACAGCGATTTTACAAGTTTAACATGGACCAATACTGCTCATTACGATCTTAAATTAGGTAAAAGTAAATTTGGATTTCTTTTAGGTATTGAAGCTGTAAGTGATGATTTAAAAGATTTTACTGGCTATAAAGAAGGTTTTTCATCTCAAACAGAAGATTTCTTTGTATTGAGCGCAGGTACCAGTAATGGTAATAGTTTTGGTACAGGTACAAGCAGTAAGTTATATTCTCAGTTTGGTAAGGTTGATTATAATTACGATGAAAGGTTTTTAGCTTCATTTACTTTACGTAGAGATGGATCATCTCGCTTTGGTGAAGATAATCGTTATGGATTTTTTCCTGCAGCTACTTTTGGATGGCGCTTGAGTCAGGAATCGTTTATGCAAAACATTGAAAATCTATCGAATCTGAAATTCAGAGCCGGTGTAGGTAGAGTTGGTAATCAGGATGTAGGTGATTTTGCAAGTCTTGGATTGTACGAACCTCGTTATGGTTCTGTAGCTAGTCAGGTTGATGGTATCCTACACAATGATTTCTTTGATAACTACTGGAATGTAGGTTCTGCATACGCACTTAATGGTCAGGATACAGGAAATTTAACATCTGGATTTGTATCGGTACAAGGAGCCAATCCTGCATTAAGATGGGAAACAACAGAAGAACTGAACTTAGGTATTGATTTCGGATTTTTTAATAACAATTTGATGGGGTCTTTCGATTGGTATACACGTAAAACAACTGATATCTTAATTCAACCACCGGTGGCTTCTGCTTTAGGTGAAGGACAGCTACAGTTTATGAATGGTGCTACAAAGAAAAATACAGGTTGGGAATTTGCTTTGAGCTATCGTAAAAAGGTAAATGATGATTTTACCTATGAAGTAGCAGGAAGTGCCAGTCATTTTGCGGATAAAATTACCGAACTGCCAGAAGAAGTGAGAACAGCTTATCCAGGTAACTCAGAACAAACAGTTGTAGGACATTCTGAACTTTCAATTTTTGGTTATGTGGCTGATGGAATCTTTAAAAATCAATCTGAAGTTGATACACATGCCAGTCAGGTTGGTGCTGCTCCTGGTAGAATTCGTTGGGCAGATTTAAATGATGATGGCGAAATTAATTCATTAGATCAGAAGTTTCTTGGAACTTTACTTCCAAAGTTAGAATACAGTCTTCGTGTAGATATCAATTATAAGAACTTTGATTTTTCAATGTTTGGTTCTGGTGTTACAGGAAAAACCGGATATGATCCATATACATTCTATAATGACTTTGTTCGTGGTCGTGATAACGTAGGACCTGGTGTTTTCAAGGCATGGACTCCACAAAATCCAAACTCAAGTGTACCAGCACTCACTTTATCAGATAGTAATAATGAAACACGTACATCAAGCTATTTAAACGTTAATGCTTCTTACTTTAAATTACGAAATGTACAGTTAGGATATACATTACCAACAAATGTACTTGAAAAATTACGTATGGAAAAGGTTCGTTTCTATGTAATGGCAGAGAACCTGTTTTGGATTAAGAGTAATGAATTCCAGGGACCGGATCCTGAAAGAACTGATGTGGAAGCTATTCCAATTCCTAAAACTTTTTCTGTTGGAGTAAATGTTGCGTTTTAATCAATCTAAAGAAGAAAATCATGAATATTAAGAATCTTAAAATATATGTATTTGCATTATTAAGTTTGGTAACTTTTTCGTGCAAGGATTATCTGGAAACTGATCCTCAGGGATTTATTACAGCTGGTGAAGCTACTGTAGATGGTGCAGAAGGTTTAGTTACTGCGGCTTATGCAGGAATTGGAAATGATGATATGATTGGCCCGATTGCAAGTATGTGGGTTTATGGTAGTGTTAGATCTGACGATGCCTATAAAGGTGGAGGTGGTGTTTCTGATGTTGAGCCATTTAACTTTTATGAGCAATATAATTTAACTCAACCATTTCAGAGTTGGTTAGCAGGTTTACCTTATACCTGGGAGAATTATTATCGAGCCATTTCTCGTGCCAATTCAGCTTTACGAGCTTTAAATCAATTAACCGACGAGGAGTTTGATTTGCGTCAGACCAGAATGGCTGAAGCTCGATTTTTAAGAGGTCATTCACACTTTATGTTAAAAGTATTGTTTAAGTATATTCCTTATGTAACAGAAGATTTATCTAATGAAGATATACTTCAAACCTCAAACCGAGATTATACCAATGATGAACTTTGGGATAAAATTGCTGAAGATTTTCAATTCGCATTAGATAACTTACCTGAATCACAAACGGAAATTGGTCGTGCCAACAAATTTGCTGCAGCTGCATACCTAGCTAAGTTAAGATTGTATCAGGCTTACGAACAAGATGAAAATAATCAGGTGGTTAATATTAATACAACGCGTTTACAAGAAGTTGTTGACCTTTGTGAAATGGTTATTTCATCCGGAGCTTACAGTTTACAACCTGATTTTGGAGAGAATTTCCTTGATGGTTATGATAATGGACCGGAATCAGTATTTGCAATTCAGTTTTCTATTAGTGATGGAACAACCACAGGTCGTTTGAACTTTGAAAACGGTTTGAATTATCCTCATGGTGCACCGCAATATGGTTGTTGTGGTTTTCATCAGCCAAGTCAAAACCTTGTAAATGCTTTTGGTACTGATGCCAATGGGTTACCAATGTTCAATACTTATAATGATGTAGAATTAAGTGCAGCAGATATTACACCCAATGGCGTAACAGTTGATCCTCGTATCGATCATTCTGTTGGTATTGATGGCCATCCATATAAGTACAGAAATGAGGAAAACTACATTTTTAGCAACAGTTGGATTCGTGATCCGGGAGTTTACGGTTACTTCCAGAGTATGAAAGAACAGCAAGCTGCAGATTGCTCATGCTATAAAAAAGAAGGTCCTTTTATGGGCGTATCTAAAAATATCGATATTATTCGCTATGCAGATGTACTTTTAATGCAAGCTGAGGCTTACATTGAACTTGGTCAGCAAGATAATGCGCGTCCTTTAATAAATCAAATCAGAAAGCGTGCATCTGAAAGTACTGGAATGACTCGTTTTGCAGATGGTACAGCCCCTTCAAATTACATGATTGCTGAGTATGATGGAGTAAACCTTGCCTGGACACAAGAAAATGCAAGAATCGCTTTACAGTGGGAGCGTCGTTTAGAGTTTGCACTGGAAAGTCCTCGTTTCTTTGACCTGGTACGTTGGGGAATTGCAGCACCTACATTAAATGCCTATCTGGAAAAAGAAAAAACACGTCATGACTTCTTGAATAATGCCAAATTCACAGCAGGAAGAGATGAGTATTTTCCTATTCCTCAGCGTGAAATCGATTTTACCAAAAAATTATACGTTCAAAACGTAGGTTATTAATTACATAAATCATGTGAGGGGATCAATATTCCCTCCATGATTTCCTTAAAATCATTTACATGATGTAAACCTTCTAAAAAGCCATAGTAAAAGTTTCGCGCTTATGCGGATTATATATATGGCAACTTTTCCATAAAAAAGAGACAGGCTAAATAGCAAATGAAGAAAAATCCAGAAGTATGAAAAGTCCTGATATAATCATAGTGCTGTTATTATTTGTGTTGAGTTTAGGATGTACGCAGGTTGATAAGAACCAAAGTATTTCATCTTTACACTTTGGTTTAAATGATTCTATACTGCAACATCCAGTAGAGCTGATTTATTTAAATGATTACTACTATTTGTTTTTTAATTATGCAAATGATAGTTCTTCAGGTCAATTGGGCTGTGCTCAAAGCAAGGATTTAGTTGATTGGAGTATTCAACCAGTAAGTTATGAAGATAATTATCCAGAGGTTCAGAGTATTGTGACCGATTATAATTTCAGAACTAATTATAGTACAGATTCACCAGCATTAATAGCTATGTGTCCAGATACTGATCAATATGGTAAGTTAGCACTTACAATTAGTAATGATAATGGATTAACATGGAGTCATAATGCTGCCAATGATGTTTTTTTACCCGATTATTATGAACCAATTAAAGATGTGAAAGTATTTTGGTATGATGATCAGGAAAAATGGATCATGCTTACCATATCTGGTTACGAGATCCGCTATTATGCATCCATTGATTTCCAGAATTGGGAATACATCAATAGGTTTGGAGATGAGGTGTACCTAAAGTCCGGAGAGTGGAATCATATCGATTTTTTTCCTATAGAAGAAACAGTAACCAAGGACTTGAAATGGGTATTATTCATAAGTTCAGATAGCGGTTCACCCAATGAAGGAAGTGGGGTACAGTATTTTGTGGGCGATTTTAATGGCTATGTATTTAAGGCATCGCATAATAAACCCAAATGGATTGATCATGGTAGTGATTTATATCAGGCCATTGTATTATCAGATTATTTTAATGTAGGTAAAGATCCTGTTTTAGTAGGTACTATTTTTAATTCTATATACCACAAGTTTAATATTACAACAAATCCGTTATCCGAATTTTCAATTTTAAGAAGTCTGTCTTTAGAAGAAAAATTTCACGATTATTATTTGATTTCAGAACCTGTAAATACCTATGAAAATATAGCTAAAGAAGTAGATTTGATAGACCTAGTTGAATTGTCAGATAACCGATATGTAGAAAAAACTCAAGATTTGCCTATACGGATCAATTTAACTTTTAATGTTAATAACCGATTGTATTTAGGAATGGCAGAATCATTTGGTATTCGCTTAACCAGTAATGCTGGAGACGAGTTAATTTTAGGATATCATGCCGAAAGAAGATATTTTTTTGTAGCAGATCCATCCATTCGAAAAAAATATCCTGATACCTGGGATGGATTTAATTACGCACCTTATGTAACCAATGAACCAACCATGGACATGACAATCATAATAGATAAAAATTCAGTAGAATTATTTGCCATGAATGGATTGATTTCATTATCGAGAAAATATGCATTTAACGATGAATCTGTTCAGATAAAATTATTTGCCGAAAAAGGAAGTATAACCTTGATAGAAGGATCTTTAACGGAGTTTTAAAACAGCATCAATCAATAAAAACCATAAAAACAGTTCATAATGAAGCATAATTATATTTACCATTTTGTTTTAATAGTTTTTTTACTTACCTGGGCTTGCACTAATCAACACCAAAAGGCAGCCCAGGTAATTGAAACAGAAAGCAGTACTATAGAAAAGTATCGGCCTCAATATCATTTTACCCCTGATTCTGCATGGATGAATGATCCAAATGGAATGGTGTATTATGAAGGTGAGTATCATCTCTTTTATCAATATTATCCTGATTCTACTGTATGGGGACCAATGCATTGGGGCCATGCGGTTAGTACTGATCTTGTCCATTGGGAGCATCTTCCTATTGCTTTATACCCTGATAGTTTAGGCTACATTTTCTCAGGAAGTGCAGTAGTTGATTGGAATAATAGCAGTGGTTTAGGTACAAAAGAAAATCCTCCTTTAATTATCTTTTTTACTTATCACAATCCTCTAATAGTAAAGGCAGGAGGAATAGATGTAGAATCTCAGGCTTTAGCTTATAGTTTAGATAAAGGAAGAACCTGGATTAAATATGAAGGAAATCCGGTTATCCCTAACGATGGAAATCGTGACTTTAGAGATCCTAAGGTATTTTGGAATGAGGATATTCAGAAATGGAATTTATTGTTATCTGCCAATGATCATGTTCAAATTTACACTTCTGATGATTTGATTAACTGGACTAAAGAAAGTGACTTTGGGTATGACGCGGGAACCCATGATGGAGTTTGGGAATGTCCGGATTTGTTTAAACTAAAAGTTGAAGACACTGATAAATCAAGATGGGTGCTAATTGTAAATATAAATCCGGGAGGCCCTAATGGTGGGTCCGGAACTCAGTACTTCATTGGCGATTTTGATGGAAAACAATTTACTGCAGACACCAAGGATACAAAATGGATAGATTGGGGACATGATAATTATGCAGGTGTAACATGGTCTGATGTACCAAAAGAAGATGGAAGACGCATTTTTCTGGGATGGATGAGTAATTGGGATTATGCTCAGGTTGTTCCTACAGAATCGTGGAGAAGTGCCATGACAATCCCACGTGAATTATCTTTAATTCGTAAGGCTGATAACTACTTATTAAAATCAAGTCCAGTAAAAGAAATGGATATGATTACTAATAAAGCACGCGTTGTAAGGGTTGCAGATCAAATGATAGACGGAGAGAAAATAATAGATTTACATGAGGTAAATCTCAACCAAAGCCGATTGAACTTCAGCTTTAATATTGGAGATAGTCAACCTTCTTTATTCGGATTTATTTTTGAAAATGAATTAGGAGAGCATATTAAACTTACTTATTCAAGTATTGCAAAACAGTTTTGGTTTAATAGAACGAACTCTGGAGATGTTAGTTTTTCAGATAAATTCCCGGCTATTTCTGTTGCTCCTTTTGAAATAAATCAAACGGTATATTTCGAAATGTTTATAGACGCTGCCTCTATTGAAGTTTTTGTAAACGATGGAGAGTTGGTTATGACAGAGATTTTCTTCAATTCAGAGCCATATACTCAATTAAAAGTTTATGCAGAAGGAGGGGCAATTGATTTAACCGAAGGTGCCTTTGCTAATGTCAATTCTATTTGGGAATAATTTTAAACTTTAAATCAGTAAACCTTTAGTTAATTTTCAATCACAGAATCAAAAATTCAAATTTAGACATATGAAAAGCTATTATACAATAATTCTATTTAGTGTTTTACAGTTATTGCTGATTAACACACAAGCGATAGCCCAGAACAACAAAGTGATTCAGATAAATACAAAATCTACCTCGTTAGTGTATGCGGTCGATCAAAACAGTAGGTTGGTATTCCAACATTATGGAAAACTGGTTAGTACTTCTGAAGATTTCAAAAAACAGGAATCGTATCCTAAAATGGATACCGATCGTGATTTTTCATACGAAGCTTATCCAACATTTGGACATGGTTATATTAATGAACCAGCCTTAGCTGCAATTCATTCTGATGGAAGTTTAAATACGGAATTGGCATTTCAATCTGTTGAAAACAATAATATAGACGATAATATTAATGAAACAATCATTCATTTAAAAGATCGAGTTTATGATTTTACAGTAGAACTTCATACAAAAGCTTTTTTTAATGAAGATGTGATAAACCAATGGGTAGTTATAAAAAATAATGAAAAAGGAACAGTTCAATTAAATCACTTTGCCTCTTCATTTCTACCATTAAAAGCAAGTAGTTATTATTTAACTCATTTTCATGGTGCCTGGGCCGGAGAAATGAGTGTTGTAGAAGAAAAAATAGAGAACGGAATAAAAGTAATTGAGTGTAAAAAGGGAGTAAGAACTACTCAAACTGAAAATGCCTCATTTATTTTAAGTATGAATCATCCTTCATTGGAAAATAGTGGAGAATGTTATGGTGGCTCCTTAGCCTGGTCCGGAAATTATCGATTGGCTTTTCAGGTAGATGAGTGGAGAACTTTGAATGTTGTTACAGGTGTAAATCCTTTTCTTTCTGAATGGAATTTAAAATCGGGAGAGAGCTTTACAACACCCGAAATGATCTATACTTATAGCGATAATGGTCGTGGACAGGTATCCAGAAATTTACATGACTGGGGCCGCAATTATGCTATGGTTGGAGGAACTGAGATTCATGATATTGTTCTCAATAGTTGGGAAGGAGCTTATTTTACCTTTGATGAAAAAACATTGACAGGCATGATGGATGATGCTGCAGAAATGGGTATTGAAACCTTTGTTTTAGATGATGGATGGTTCGGAAATAAGTATCCAAGAAACAACGATGATGCTGGTTTAGGTGATTGGCAAACCAATATTAAGAAATTACCCAGAGGCATCGATTATTTAATAAAACATGCACATTCTAAAGGATTAAAGTTTGGAATTTGGATAGAACCTGAAATGGTGAATCCGGAAAGTGAGTTGGCTGAGAACCATCCGGATTGGGTTGTTCAAAGTCCTGGTAGAGAAAAATTAACATGGAGGAACCAGTGGTTACTTGATCTGTCAAATCCTAAAGTGCAGGATTTTGTTTATAATGTTTTTGATAGTTTACTGACAACGCATCCTGGCATCGAATATATTAAATGGGATGCCAACCGTCATGTCGAACAGGCAGGATCTACATTTCTTTCTGATTCTGAGCAAACACATTTATGGGTTTCGTATACCAAAGGTTTATATGCTGTTTATGATCGTATTAGAGCAAAGTATCCAAACTTTGTTATTCAGGATTGTGCTTCAGGAGGTGGACGCTTGGATTATGGAGCATTGAAATATCATAATGAATTCTGGACTTCGGATAATACAGATCCATTATCACGAATTTTTATTCAATATGGAACCAATTTGATCTATCCTCCTGTAGGAATGGCTGCACACGTATCCACCAGTCCAAACCATCAAACAGAGCGTATGACACCACTGAAATTTCGTTTTGATGTAGCTATGACAGGAAGATTAGGAATGGAGCTTCAACCTAAACATATACAGGGTGAGGATCGTGTTTTTGCAGAAGAGGCCATTAATAATTATAAACAGTTTGTAAGGCCATTAGTTACTAATGGAGATTTGTATCGTCTGCAATCTCCATACGATGAAGGAGGTTGGGCTTCTCAGATGTTTGTTTCAAAAGATAAGGAATCAGCGGTGCTATTTGCTTTTAGTATCGACCATCATTTACGTGGAATTTATCCTGTGTTTAAGTTAAACGGACTTGATGTAAATAAAAAATATCAAATCATAGAGATTAATAAAAATGGAGGAAGTCGTTTCTGGGGGGATGGAAAATCATTTGCAGCCAATTATTTGATGAATGTAGGAGTGGAGTTAAGACTTGCCAATCAGTTTGATAGTGCAGTTATTATGATAAAAGAGGTAAGTGAAAAGGAATAGTCAATTTTTAATATGGAAAAGAAAAATACAATAAATACAAGTTATTTATATTGGGTCACATTTGTGGCAATAAATGGAGGATTGCTATTTGGGCTTAACATGGCCGGAATATCAGGTGCTGTGGATATGTTGAAAAGTGAGTTTTCGCTTACAGATAGCGGTTTGGGAACAGTAGCGGCTTTGTTGACATTTGGATGTTTAATAGGAGCATTATTTACTGGTAATTTCACAGAAAAATATGGTCGTAAAAAGGTTATGCTAGCAACAGCAGTGCTTTATATTATTTCAGCTTTAGGGTGTGCTTTGGCTTCATCTTCGGCTATGCTAATTGTTTTCAGAGTATTGTCAGGTTTGGCAGTTGGTGCAACATCAGTTGTAGGGCCAATGTATGTTTCTGAAATTTCTCCTGCCAAAAGCAGAGGGCGTCTGGTATCAATGAATCAATTTGCCATAACAATAGGAATTGTTTTGGCCTATGTTTTTGATTATTTATTAATTGGATTAGGAGATGATAGTTGGCGTTATATGTTAGTGATTCCAGCTGTGTTTGGTCTTTTTTATCTTATTTTTATCTTAAGTTCTTTCCCTGAAAGTCCCCGCTGGCTAGTAGCTCAAAACAGAAAAGAAGATGCTAAAAATGTGATGCTAAATATAGGTGGTCAGGATTTGGTTCAAAATGAATTGGATCAAATGGAAAAGGTAATATCAGAAGAGAAAGAAAAGGAGAAAATGAAGATCTCTGAACTATTTAAAGGCAAAACAGGAAAGATTGTAGCTATAGGTACAGCAATAGCAGCTTTACAGCAAATAACAGGAATCAATGCCGTAATTATGTTTGCGCCTGATATTTTTCAGGCTGCAGGATCAGCAAAGGGTGATTCTATGATGCAGGCAATGATTGTAGGTTTGGTAAACTTTTTAATGACCATTGTTGCACTTTGGCTTGTGGATAAGAAAGGAAGGAAAACCTTATTGCTTTGGGGAGCTGTAGGAATGATTATTTCATTAGCTTATCTGACTTATGAATTTTCAAAAGAAACGCAGTATGGAGTTGGTGTTTTAATTGCATTATTAGGTTATATATCTTTTTTCGCAGCATCATTTGCTCCTGTTATGTGGGTAATCATTTCAGAAATCTATCCTAATAGAATTAAAGGTGTAGCCATGTCTTTTTCAACAGCAATTAGTTGGCTTTGCACATTTATTACTGTTTATTTTGCTCCAATAATACAAGGAAGTTTAGGCTTAAGTTATTTATTTGGCATATTTGGAGTGTTTAGTGTAATTGGCTTTGTGTTTGTAAAATTTTGGATTCCCGAAACTAAAGGAAAAGCATTAGAGCAAATAGAAAAAGAACTTGGACTTATTTAATAAAATTATGGAAAATAAAAGTATTGTAGTAGGTATAGGGGAGTTATTATGGGATGTGTTTCCTGATCACAAACAAATGGGTGGTGCACCTTGTAATTTTGCATTTCATGTTTCAAAATTAGGATTAGAAAGTCTTGCTATAAGTGCAATAGGAAAAGATGATCTGGGTGATGAACTTATTCAAAAGTTGGATGAGGTAGAACTAAATTATGATATTCAAAAGGTTGATTATCCAACAGGTACTGTTCAGGTTACATTAAGTGGTGATGGAATACCTCAATATGAAATTTGCGAACCTGTTGCCTGGGATTTTATAGAAATGAAAGAGCCTTACAAAGAAATGGCTAAAAATACGTCAGCAGTTTGCTTTGGGTCACTAGCCCAGAGAGGTGAAATATCTCGTGCTTTTATTCGTACTTTTGTAAGCCATGTTCCAGACTCCTCATTAAAAGTTTTTGATATCAACTTACGTCAGCAGTTTTATACAAAAGCACTTATTCATGAATCATTAAGTATATGTAATGTTTTAAAAATTAATGATGATGAAATTAAAGTTGTTGCTGAATTATTTGATTTAACAGGAACAGATCAGGAAAACTGTCAGGCATTACTAAATATGTATAAATTAAAATTAGTTGCATTAACCTGTGGAACTGACGGTAGCTACCTCATTAACAAAGATGAAATCAGTTTTAAAGGAACACCTAAAGTAAAAGTGGCAGATACTGTTGGTGCAGGAGATTCTTTCACTGCAGCATTAGTTGTTGGACACTTAAACGGAGATGCATTGGGGAAAACGCACAAAATGGCTGTAGAACTATCGGCATTTGTTTGTACTCAAAAGGGAGCTATGCCTGAATACTCATCAACAGAAATATTATGAAATTAATAAGTTACGATACTAAATAGTAATTTTATCTGTCTTTAAATAGTATTCATTAAACAGAGTTATTCAATCAAAATATTGTTTGAATTTCAAATTTAGTAAACAAGAGGCTGCCAAATGCGACAGCCTTTTGTTTTGATATCAATAACATTCTTTCCTCTTTCGTTTGCACAAATGCATGCAAATTCACGATTAACTTCCTTTACCCAAAAACTTCATACATACCATTATAGGGGTACAATAGTACCAAAGGGGTAGTACTAAATATTTAAATAGTATTATTAAATCAGTACAATATACCCTTTGGGTTCATATTCAGTCCTTTTAAATTTACACTTACTTAAAATGGCTTAATAAAACTATATATCAAAACCCTAAAACTATGAGCTTAAAAGTAATTAAAAGCAATCTTACACACCTCTTATATTTAAACCAGGAAACACTTCTACATCAATTTTGGGACATTTTTTAATGACCTATAATTCTACACAACACGAACACAATACCATAATAAAACTAACAGGTGGAAGCATAGATCAAATTATGTGACCCGGACTAGCTAATAGCAAGCTAGCATTTTACGACTAACACAAACATTTAATTTGAAAGTTATGAAATTTACAAAAAAACTAACCTCTTATTTTCTTGCAATAGGAATCATAACGGTTTGCGTTTTGGGTATTATATCGTATACCTCGTCACGTAAGGCATTGGTAAATAGAACCTATGATCAGTTATCTTCTTTAAATCAAATTAAGAAACATCAATTGGAGGATTTCTTTGCAAAAAAGAAAGGTGATATTAAAGTATATGCTTATAATACAGCAGTCCAGCTTTCAGTACAACGATTTGTAAGTGCTTTTAACGAAGGAGGATTACATGATCCGCAATATTTAGAATGGATCAGGTTACATGATCCTAAGTTAAAAATGTATATTGACGAATATGGATATTATGACTTATTTTATATTTCACCAAACGGAGATGTTGTTTATTCAGTTGAAAAAGAGGCAGATTTGGGGCAAAATCTTCTTTCCGGATCAATTGCAAATTCGGGCTTGGCCAAAGCATTTAAACAAGGTAAAAGTGATTTTGGTATAGTTGATTTTTCGTGGTATGATATTTCAAATGAACCAGCAGCTTTTGTATCAGGACCTGTAAAAGATAACAATGGGAACCTTTTAGGAGTAATGGTTTATCAACTTTCATTAGAATCTATAAATAAAGTGATGCAGGAAAGTACCGGATTAGGAGAATCTGGAGAAACTTATTTAGTAGGTGAAGATTATACGCTTAGAAGTGATAGTCGTTTTTCAACAGAACAAACTGTTTTAAAACGTAGAGTTGATACCGAAAGTGTAAATGATGCATTTGCAGGTAATTCTGCCACAAAGATCATTGATGGTTATCATGGAATACCAGTTTTAAGTTCGTATGATAAATTAGATATTGATGGATTGGATTGGGTTATAATAGCCGAAATTAATGAAGCCGAAATTATGGAGCCTGTTATCCACATGCGAAACATAATAATTAGCGCATCTTTAGTGTTATTTTTAATTATACTTTTTGTTACTTATCTAATAAGGAAAGAAATTAGATCTACTTTAGGTGAAGAACCTGAAGAAATTGCGAGAATTGCAGATAATATTGCCAAGGGAAATCTGAACATTAAATTTAATATTACTTCAAATTTAAAGGGTGTTTATCTTTCAATGCATACCATGTCGGATAAGCTAAAAGAAATTATTGCTAATGTAATAGCTGGGTCTGAAAATATTGCAGGAGCCAGTCAGCAATTAAGTTCAGGAGCTCAGCAAATATCAAGTGGTGTTAGTGAACAAGCAGCATCAGCAGAAGAGGTGTCTTCTTCTATGGAGCAAATGGCTGCAAATATTCTTCAGAACTCTGAAAATGCACTTAAAACTATGGATATTTCAGGTAAAGCATCCAATTCTGTAGAACAAGTTGCTATCGCTTCAGAGGAAAGTATGAAGGCGGTAAGAGATATTCATTCCAAGATAAATGTTGTCGTAGAAATTGCAGAAAAAACAGACCTTTTAGCTATTAATGCTGCGGTAGAAGCTGCCCGAGCTGGAGATCAGGGAAGAGGTTTTGCTGTTGTTGCAGCTGAAGTTAGAAAATTGGCAGAACGAAGTCAGTTGGCAGCTAGTGAAATTGTTGATTTGGCCACAAATGGATTAAGACTAACAGAGGATTCTAATAAAAAACTTAAATCAATAGTGCCAGATATTCAGGAAACGTCAAGGTTGGTAGAAGAAATAGTTTCTGCCAGTCGGGAACAGGAAGTTGGAGTTAATCAAGTGAATACTGCTATTCAACAACAGAGCATGGTTACACAGCAAAATGCATCTTCATCAGAAGAAATGGCCAGTAGCTCAGAAGAGATGGCTGCTCAGGCTGCTGATTTGAGACAAATTACAGCGTACTTCATTATTGAAGAAGAAACACATCATTTCCAAAAGAATTCTTCTTATAATATGGACTTATTTAAAGCTAAAGGGAAAACTAATGGTAATCATCACAATTCAAAAGAGGTGATTCCAAATGAATTTTCAGAACAAGAATATCAGGAAATATAATCATTTTTCCACTTCATATAAAAGAGGTAAGTTTGGGCTGACTTTCCTCTTTTTCTATATGTGATGTTTATATCTATTCTAATGTAAACCAATTAGTACCATTATGTGGGTTATTAGGTTATTTGCCTATTGTTTCTGACAATATAGAATGGATTAACAAGATTGATTTGCAATCAGTAAACGTGCAGAATGAATATATTCCAGATTCAAATCCTGTCATTTTTTTAATTCTGACCTTCAGCATTATTTCATATCTCTTATTCTAACTTCAATATTACTTCCTTTTAAAAGTTCAGTCAGCTTGCTGGTATCTGTATTCCCAAAATGGTATGGATACAAAATTTTTGGTTGAAATGATTTTGCTGCAGCAGCTACCATTTTTGGGGTCATAGTATAAGGAAGGTTCATTGGTAAAAAGGCAACCTCAATATTATTCAGGTTTTTCATTTCAGGTATATTTTCAGTATCACCAGCAATATAAACAGATGTTCCATCAATGGTCAAAACGTACCCATTTCCGACCCCTTTAGGATGCCAAGGTTTTCCAGCTTCGCGCATATGAACCAGATTATAAGCAGGAATAACATTTATATATCCCCACGATGTTTTTTTTTCGTCACCGTTGGCAAGGAATTGCACATCTTTAAAATTGGCTAATCCATCTTTACATACAGAAGGAGCAATAATTGCAGTGTTGTTTTTTAAAATAGGTGAAATAGCACCGGAATCAAGATGATCACCATGGTCGTGAGTAATTAAAATATAATCAGCTTTAGGTAAAGTTTCATAGTTACCTACTTTTGTCCACGGGTCAATATGAATTATGGTTCCCTGATAATCGATGTACAAGGTTCCATGCCCAAGTAAGTGCAATGTAAATGAGCTGTTTTTTGTTTTAATAATATCTTGTGCAGAAACTAAAGTAGTAGCCATTAGTAAAGCGAATAATAATAACTTTTTAATCATAATAGTATTTTTAACAGTTTGAAAGGTAAAGTAAAAAAAATATAGAGATAAATAATGGAGTTTGTTCATTGTGTTGAAATATAGATTATTATTATATTAATAGGTGGACAATTTGCTTTATATGTCTATATATTTGATCAAATAGTGCACCTAAAAATCGTTAATATATCATAGATTTGATACGGTTTTGAAGAATCTTATTATGTTTTCAAAAAAATACGGTATTTTAAATATTTCATATCAATTAAAAAATAATACAAATTATATCTCACACATATGAAACACGCATGATCTATTTTTAGTTCAGGCAAGTTACATGAAACAAAAAATCAAAATTAAACGCATGAAAATTCTAAATCTAATTTCTTTTATAGCTCTGGTATTTTTACTGGGAGCTTGTAATGAAAATAACAAATCGAAATCTACCAACGAAGAATTAAGCGGATTTAAGCAGTGGGCTGCTACTCCTCCAATGGGCTGGAATAGTTGGGATTGCTTTGGGCCTTCTGTAGTAGAAGACGAAGTAAAAGCTAATGCCGATTATATGGCAGACCATTTGAAAGAATTTGGTTGGGAATATATAGTTGTTGATATTCGTTGGTTTGCGGATAATCAAACAACAGGTCATTATAACCCTTATGATGAAACAGATTTTGTAATTGATGAGTATGGTCGATATATGCCATCACCAAAACGTTTCCCTTCAGCTGCTGATGGAGCTGGATTTAAACCTTTGGCAGATTATATACATGATAAAGGATTGAAATTTGGTATTCATATTATGCGAGGCGTTCCTAAAGAGGCAGTTTTTAATAAAATGCCAATCAAAGGAACCAATGTTACAGCTGATCAGATTTATTCTACAGAATATGAGTGTACCTGGTTAAAAGATAATTATACTATCGTAAAAGAAAAAGAAGGATCGCAGGAGTATTATTACTCTATTTTAGATTTATATGCATCATGGGGAGTTGATTATATTAAAGTAGATGATTTATCTCGTCCATATCATACCGATGAAATAGAAATGATTCGTAAGGCTATAGATCAATGCGGACGTCCAATTGTATTTAGTATGTCTCCAGGAGCAACACCAATTGATCAACACGAACATGCAAAAAATAATGCTAACCTTTGGAGAACAATCGATGATTTTTGGGATAACTGGGCGCAGCTAAACTACTCGTTTACAATGTGTGCTAAATGGGCACCATATATTACAAAGGGAGCATGGCCAGATGCAGATATGTTGCCGTTAGGTAAATTTATTAGAGGCGAAAGAGCTACAGATCGTTATACTAACTTCACTAAAGACGAACAATATACTTTAATGACGTTATGGTCGATGTTTAAGTCACCGTTAATGTTTGGTGGTAATTTGCCCGATAACGATGAGTTTACTAATGAAATCATCACCAATAAAGAGGTGTTGTATGTAAACCAGCATTCAGAAAATAATAAAGAGTTATATTCTAAAGATGATATCACTGTTTGGACAGCTGATGATCCTGAAAATGGGGATATGTTTGTTGCTGTATTTAATAACGAAGGTGACGGATTTATAAAAACAAAGGATTTGCTTTACCGAAGTGGTACAGTTTCGCATTTAACAGATGGATTTGGAAAAAATATTGATGTGAAACTGCCAGAAGGAAGTACTGAGTTGTATTTAATTGTAAATGATGGTGGAGATGGACATAGCTGGGATCATGCTGATTGGATTAATCCAGAAATTGAATTGTCAACAGGAAAGAAAATTAAATTAACAGATCTGCAATGGGAATACGCTACTGCCGGATGGGGTAAAGTAAGTGTTAATAAGAGTGTTTCTGGTAAGGAGCTTAATGTAAAAGGTACTGTTTATAAAAATGGTATTGGTACACATTCAAAGTCCATCATCATGTATCAAATTCCTGAAAATAGTGTTCGTTTTACTGCTTTTGCAGGATTAGACAAAGCTGCTACAGATGTTAAAGGAGGTACTACCGTTGAGTTTATGTTATCTACTCAGGATCCAACACCTCGTAATGTAGATATTAAAAAGGCCTTAGTAAACACGGGAAGAATAAGTAGAAGAATAGCTCCCAAAGGAAAAGAGTTAGAGGCAGATATTACCGGTGCAGATAAATTGTATTTAGTTGTTACTGATGCAGGTGATAAGTTTAATAATGACCATGCAGACTGGATTAATCCTACACTTTACAATGAAAAAGGAGAAGCTCTTACATTAACAGATTTAGAATGGAAAAGTGCAGAAAGTGGATGGGGTAAAGTACAGAAAAACAAATCGATTGATGGAAATCCATTAAAGCTTGCCGGTAAAACTTATGAAAGAGGAATTGGAACTCATTCAAACTCTGTTATTGTATATGATATTCCAGAGGGTTATACTAAATTTAAAGCATTATGTGGATATGATGATGAGGTTAAAGATGCTGCAGATGGTGTAACAATGGAATTTTTGGTGTATACAGACAATCCTGTTCTTAATAATTCAAAAGAAATTCCTATTCATTTAGAAGAATTAGGATTTGAAGGTGATTGCTCAATTCGTGATTTATGGAGACATAAAGATGTTGGTACTGTATCTGCTGAGGTTTTTGCGCCAGTAATTCCAACCCATGGCGCTAGATTATATCGTATTTCAGGAACTAGGAAGTAATGAAGCATAAACACTTAAACTAGATAATTTTTCAATAAGTCAATTTCCCATTCCGAATATGGTTTCCATATTTGGAATGGGATTTTTTTGTTGTAAAATTTATCTTTATTGCATTATAAAATCATATTTACATCTGATTTTTGTTATTAATTTATATACGTTTATAAAGAGGATTATAATAAATATTAATTTGCTTATTGGGTTGTTGCAATCAATAAGATATTTTATAATTAAAACAATAATTGTTTAGAATAGGATTTCCTATCGACTTTACAATTTTGCTATGTCACCATTTTCCAAGTTTCTTTTTCTCCTTTTATTTCTTCTATCTTTGCCTTGAAATGAGAAAGATGGAATTATTAGCTCCGGGTGGAGATGTGGATAGCATAAAAGCTGCAATTATAGGTGGGGCAGATGCTGTATATTGTGGATTAGATAAATTTAATGCCAGAAACAGAGCTGCTAATATCAGCTTCGATGATTTATTGGGTATTGTTAAATTGGCTCACAAGCACCATTGCGAAGTATTTCTTACCCTAAATATTCTGATTCTTGAGCATGAAATACCAGCTTTAATTCAGTTGCTAAACAGATTGGTTAATGCCAATGTTGATGGTGTTATTATTCAGGACCTGGGATTGTTTTATCTTCTGCGTACTTATTTTAAAAGTCTGCCAATTCATGCTTCAACTCAGCTCACGACACATAATAGCGGACAAGTAAAGTTTTTAAATCAGCTGGGAACTAGTCGTGTCAATTTATGTCGTGAGTTAAGTTTGGATGAAATAAAGGGGCTGAACCATGTTTGTAAATCATTAAATATACAAACCGAAGTCTTTGTTCATGGTTCGCAATGTATATCCTTTTCCGGAATTTGTTATATGAGTTCGGTGCAAAGTGGTAACTCCGGTAATCGAGGACGTTGTAGTCAGCCTTGCCGCGATCAATATCAAACAACAAAAACAGGCAAGCACTACCCTTTAAATTTAAAAGATAATTCAGCCTATTCTAATATTGAAGAACTGTATAAAGCAGGTGTGTATTCCTTAAAAATAGAAGGGCGAATTAAAAAATATGATTATATATACGCCGTTGTAAGTACTTATAAGAAAAGGATACTTAGCTTAGAAAAACCTTCACAATTCCAGGATGATAATCAAGTCTTGTATAAGGTATTTAATAGAGACTTTTCTAATGGATACTTACGCGGAGATATAAACCATATGTTTATTGATAATCCTCGAGATCAAACCTTGCAACATTTGTTTAATAAACAGCAATTAGAGGGTGAGGAAGAAAAGGAAAAAGTTGCTCTTCAACTTTATGATGAAAAGAATAAGTTAAAGCAGAAAGTTAAAGACAAAATAGATAAGCTAAGTATTGATAAGATTCCGTTGACTATAAAATTATCAGGAGAAGCAGGTCAACCATTAACTATATCGATTACTTCAACAGAGAATTCGTTTACAATATCTGCAAAAGTACCTCTTACTAAACAAGGTAAAGAAGCTCTTTCAAATGATGTTGTTTTAAAACGATTAAAAGCTATCAATGAAACAGCCTATTTTATTAAAAAACTGGAATTAAATACTAACCTGAAACAACTGTTTATTCCCTTTAAAGAATTAACTTCTATAAAAAGGAAACTCCTTAATCATTTGAATGATGGTAGAGAAATAATAGATGCAGTTTCAGTTCCTAAATTAAATATATCAGTAGATCCGATTGAACTACCATCTCTGTCTGTTGTGATTTCATCGGAAGAAGATTTAGCATTTTGTCAGCATGCAAATACTAAAAATTATTATAAAATTCCATCATGTATTGGTTCGCAGTGGGATGAATTAGTGAAGCTGTTTAAAGCTAATAAGAAATTAGTACCATGGTTTTCAGCTGTGATAATTGGTGATGATTACAATAGTACTTTAAAATTTATTGATGCAATTAAGCCAGTTCTATTAGTTACGGATAATACTGGGATTGCATTTGCGGCTTACGAGAAGTCAATTCCCTGGATTGCAGGTCCGGGATTAAATACAACTAATTCCTATAGCTTAAAAGTATTTAAAGAAGAATTTAATGCAGTAGGTGCTTTTATTTCCAACGAAATTAACAAGCTGCAGATTCAGCGTATTGTAAAGCCTGCAGACTTTAAATTATATTATTGTATTTATAACCCTATTGTATTGATGACTACACGTCAGTGTTTATTTAAACAGACTGTGGGTTGTAATAAAATAAAAATGGATCATTCTTGTATAAGTACATGCTGTAAAACAGCCAGTATTACTAATATGAGTGATCAAAGTTATACCATCGAAAAATCAAAGGGTAACTATCATCGTATATACAATGATGAAAATTTTATGAATCTGGATATTATTGAACAGTTACCTCAAAAGTTTAATGAATTGTTTATCGATTTAAGTAACATACAAACAAGTACAAAGGAAAATATTTCTCACTATGAGATGATACCTTTATTTAATGAAGTCATAAAAGGCAATGAAAAAGCAAAGGAAAAATTGAATGAGAATATTTTGCATACTATATGTAAGCAGTATAAAAAAGGATTGTAAATCAGTTTTTCGTAATTGCAAAGTAAACAATTTAAATGTGATCTATTAGATTATTAAATCGCTTACTTTGCAATAGTAGAAAAAAATTAGTTTACTTCTTGAATAACAGCATCAAACGATTCTTTTTGAGTCAGATTGGTAAGTTCTTTGCCACCCAGGCAATCTAAACTTCCTTCTATCTCATCACCAACGTTCACTACAGAACATCCAACAAGTTCAAAAACAGATACAATACTATCCGTTTTAACTTCATAAAACCCATCCAAACGAGTTTTTGTAACAACACCTTTCATATGTAAAAATTTATTTTAATTAACATATGGAACTCACCAATTTAATGGCTCGTTTCATATTATATTGATTTAATAAATAACAATGTATGTTAGATGATTATAGGACCACAATCATCTCCGTATGGGTGGTATATTGAGTTTCAAAGATAGATAAAAAAACAATTGAAAATTGTAATGGAGATATTTTTAGGCTTATTAAACCTAAGCTCATGCTTAATTGCATTTGATAATATCATAAATAATTATTTCTAAGATAGAGTATTATCATATTTGTTATGGAAATTAATTTTGTTGTGAGATATACTCAGGTTTAAAATATAAATTCATATGTAGTTTTATGGTTTATACTCTAGCGTTAATCAAAAATTAGAAATTATTGGAATATATGACCAAAATATTCTGCTTCTTTGTCCAACTAAAAAAAGGATTTAAGATCCTATGTAAAACAAATTAGTTAATCCCTAACATTTAAAATGAATAAATTACTATTTATTGTTGTTCTACTTTCAATTATTGGGATAGAATCTAAGGCTCAGGTAATCTTTGAAAAGGGTTACTTTATTAATAGAGAAGGGCAAAAAACAGAATGTTTTATTAAAAATTTAGATTGGCGAAATAACCCGTCGTCATTTGAATATCAAATTACACTAGGGGGACAAACTCAAAAAAATGGTATTGAGAGTATAAAGGAGTTTTGCATTTACAATCAGGCAAAATTTGTTTGTAGCAAGGTTCAAATTGATCGCTCAAGTAGTAGTGTCGATCAATTGAGTTCAGATAGAAATCCTGTTTTTGAAGAAGAAATCTTATTTTTGAAAGTGCTTGTAGAAGGAAAGGCTTCATTGTTTTCATACCAGGATGGTAACTTAAAGCGTTTTTTTATTCAGATTCAAGATTCACCAATAGAGCAATTGGTATATAAGTGTTTTGAGTTTGAAGATAGAGTGCAGGAGAATAATACATATAAAAATCAAATCATTACTAAATTAAAGAGCTCTTCCATTGCATTTACCGAATATGAAAATTTACGTTATGATAAAAAGCCGTTGGAGCAAATTTTTATAAAGTATAATGACAGTAGCAATTCAACATATAAGGTGTACGAGATACAAAGAAAAACCGATTTTTTTCATATTACCATACGTTCGGGTATTACTAATAATAATTTTGATATGGAGAAGTCGGGAATAGATTATCGGGATTCAAAATTTGAGAATAAATTAGGCTTTAGATTAGGAGCAGAATTAGAAATGGTATTACCTTTTAATAAGAATAAGTGGAGTTTTTTTGCAGAACCAACCTTTCAGTATCTAAAAGCAGAAACATCAAGAGAAACAGATTTGGTTTTTGGTGGTAAACTTATTACTAAGATCAATTACAATGCTATTGAATTACCCATTGGTGTGCGACATTATTTCTTTTTAAACGATAAATCAAAGCTATTTGTTAATGGTTGTGCTTTGGTTAATTTGATGCATCATTCCATGGTGAATTTTGAACAATTTGATGGTGGAGCATTAAGCAAACTAAATATCAGTTCGAATATATGTCTTGGTGTAGGTGCAGGATATAAGTATAACGATAAATATAGTTTGGAGTTCAGGTATTATTTGAATAGAGATATTTTAACGGATTATGTGGATTGGAATTCAAATTTCAAATCGTTGAATATTGTTTTTGGTTACACACTGTTTTAGTCTCTTATTAGGACTTAATTTATAGAATATAAAAGTAAAAGGGACTTTGTAATTAAGTCCCTCAATCAGATAAAATAAATCGTTTATAATTCTACAAGTTTTCTAACAATGTTTTTTTAGAACGAGGTTTTCTTGCATGAGGAGAATCTTCATGCTTTTCTCTTTTAATTTCTCTTTTTTCTTTTAAGGAATGTACAGATTCCTTTTTCTTTTTACCATCATGTAAACTCTTCTCGTGTGACATAGCATTGTGTTTTAAGTGTACTTAATCATTATAACATTTGTATTATGTTATAATGTGCAATATTCAACAAAATAAAATAGAATGTTATTCATTGAAATCTCACCCTTATAAATTTACAAAAGAAGGGTTTTTATGTCAAGATGTTTGAGTTAATTTGAGATGCACTTTTTAGCTAATTGGAGCATTGTTAGTTTATAACTAACGTCAAGATAGTTATCAATGGATATTGAATTGCTTATGATTTATTTAGGTTAAGTTAAGTAACTTATGATTATCAGATTGTTATTGTTTACAATACTTCTAAATGAATTAAAGTCCCATTATAGATAGTGATTTTTTAGAAAGAGAAGCATGGATTTGCAACTTTATTCCGGACAAATTATTAAGCCACTTGTTTGATTGTTGATTTTCCAAATTCATTAGGAGATAAATATCCTAAATGTGAATGTTGTCGTTGCCTGTTATACCATATTTCAATGAATTCGAAGATATCGGTTCGGGCTTGAAAATAACTTTGATAATTATTGTGATTTACCATCTCTGATTTTAATATTTTAAAAAAGTTTTCGGCAACAGCATTGTCCCAACAATTGCCTTTTCGACTCATACTTTGGATAACTTTACAGTGGTTTAATTCTTTCCGAAAAGATTCTGAAGCGTACTGAATCCCTCGATCTGAATGGAAAATCATTTCGTGCCCTACGGGTCTATTGATGATCGCCATCCTCCATGCTGCAATAACTGTTGCCTCTGTTGTCATATTATCAGATAAAGACCAACCAATTATCTTGCGATCAAAAAGATCCATGACAATCGTCAAATAGAGCCACCCTTGTTTTGTCCTAACATAGGTAATGTCTGAAATCCAAGCCTGAGATGGTCTATTGTGAACAAATTGTCTATTTAGTACATTATCTGAAACATGCTTATTATGCTTCGAATCTGTTGTAGTCACTCTGTAACGCTTCTTAATGATACTTTTTAGGTTATTCTTTGCCATAATTCTGGCTACTCTGGGGCGAGAAGCTTTGATGCCAATTTTATTTAGTTCTACAGTAATTTTAGGACTGCCATATCTTTTCTTACTGGCATCATAAATCCGAATTACTTCAGATTCTACTCGGCAAGCTTCAATGCTTCGTTTGGAAGGTTTTCTATTCAACCATTCGTAATAGCTACTCCTTGCAATCCCCAACAACTTACACATCTTCTCAACAGCAAATTCTTTCTGATGCCTTTTTACGAATTTGTATTTTTGCTGTCGCTCCTGGAAAAGATGCTTACTGCCTTTTTTAGAATATCACGTTCTATCTGGGCTTCTTTAAGCTCCTTCTTCAAACGGGCAATCTCTTTCTCTGCATCTGTCATTACAGGTTTGCCATTGCCTGAGAAGCTGCCTTCTTTGTTGGCTTCGTACTCTCGCTTCCATCTACTCACCAGTTCGGATCGGATCCCTAATTCCATTGCAACCTGCCTTGCTGATTTGCCAGTATAACAAAGATTAACAGCCATAATCTTAAACTCTTTGTCGTACGTTACTCTTGATCTACTCATATCTGCTAAATTAAAAATTTTAGCTTAATAATTTGTCCGGCTAAAGATAGCAGGTCCAGCATAAACTTAAATACAACTAGTCGTTAGTTCCCTCATTTCTTGCATGATTAATAGCAGCTCGATAATTAGATTAATGGTTTTCATTAATTTCTTTTGTCTACAAAACCATTAATAATATATTTACAGCCAAATTTTCACAGGAACATGCAATATTCAATATTTGATCTATTAAAGTTATTGGGATCACTGGGTTTCTTCCTTTTTGGAATGAAGCTGATGAGTGAATCATTACAAAAAGTTGCCGGAGATAGGATGAGAGGAATTTTATCGGCAATGACTTCGAATCGGTTTAAAGGCTTGTTTACCGGGTTTTTAATCACCGCTATAATTCAATCTTCATCGGCTACAACGGTTATGCTCGTGAGTTTTGTAAATGCAGGACTGGTAACATTTGGGGAGTCTATAGGTGTAATTATGGGTTCAAATATTGGAACAACGGTTACGGCCTGGCTTATTTCAATACTTGGATTTAAAATTAAGATCAGTATTTTAGTTTTGCCACTTATAGGATTGACACTACCGCTTCTTTTTTCTAAAAATACTACACGAAGTAACTGGGGGACTGTTATCATTGGTTTTGCAATTATATTTATAGGTTTGGATTTTTTAAATCAATCCACCCCAGATATAAAAAACAATCCGGAAATCTTAAGTTTCCTTACGCAGTATTCTAATTACGGATTTCTCTCAATATTAATATTCCTGTTTTTCGGAACAGTATTAACAATGATCATTCAATCATCAAGTGCAACCATGGCTTTAACGCTTATTATGTGCTTTAATGGCTGGATTTCTTTTGAGATGGCTGCAGCAATGGTGTTAGGTCAAAATATAGGAACTACAATTACAGCTAACCTGGCAGCGTTAGTGGCTAACACATCAGCAAAGCGGACTGCTGTAGCCCACCTGTTTTTTAATTTGATAGGAGTTATATTGATTTTGCCGGTATTGATTCCGTTTTTAAAAATGGTAGGTAATTTTATGGTTTATAGTGGTGGTCATTCACCTTTTGCTGTCGATGGGCAAATTAGTGAGCAAACAGCTGCTGCTATACCAATTGCGTTGTCTATTTTTCATACTGTTTTTAATGTTTTGAATACATTTATTCTTATTTGGTTTGTTAAGCCAATGGAGAAGCTAATATTAAGATTAATAAAACAGAAGGAAGACGAAGAAGAATTTAAATTACAGTATATAAGTACGGGCCTTCTTTCTACTGGTGAATTGTCTGTTTTACAAGCTAGCAAGGAGCTTTCTGTTTATACTCAAAGGGTAGCTAAGATGTTTGATCAAACCCAAAGTTTAATTCAACAAACAGCCTCAAAAAAAATAATAGACTTACAAACTAAAATAAGTAAAGGTGAAAAGTTTTCAGATCAGTTAGAACTTGAGATCTCAAATTATTTAACCGAAGTATCCAGACAGGAGTTGAGTAATCATGCTGCAGAAAGCATTAATCAAAAGTTGATGATTACTACTCATATTGAAAGCATTGCTGATTCATGTTATAGCATTTCTAATGCAATCGGGCGTAGAAGTGCATCCAAAATTAAATTTAGTGAATCAATGACTGATGATTTGACTAAGTTTTCAAAACGCGTATCAGAACTGTTTACTCAGTTAACAGGTATCATTAACGATCCACATTTTAAGATAGATAAAGATGATCTAGCTCAATTAATGAAAAAGATACAGAAGAATTACGAAAAACTTCAGCAGGATCATTTCAAAAACTTAAGAAAGGGGATTTATAAAACAAAAGTTGGAGTTATTTATGCCGATATTTATACTGAGTTTTATAAAATGAGTGAATTGATTTATCAGGTTACTCATATAATTGCTTTTCAAGATAAGGATATAGCTACAGAATAGTTATAATGATATTTTTTATTACTTAATGAGGATAGATTTATTCTTCAATGAATAATCTATCTCTTCATTAATATTTATTTCTTTTAAATAAAAGAAGAATACACTTTCTCTCACACTGCTTGATGCATCATTATTAATTTGATCAATTATAAGAAAACTTCGCTCTCTCATAATAGTATTCATTTGTTATCAGACATTGTTGATATAAATTGTTTTGCAAAAAATGGTCTTGCAATAAAAACTTATTGTAAGCAAATTGGTTTATATTTAAAGCAATATTGCTAAACAAAACCTCAATGATGAAAACAGTATTAAAAATATTATTTAGCCTGATTTTGCTGACTTCCTGCCATGATATATGGGTAGAGGAACAAATACCCAAAGTCAATTGGGAAGGTAAAAAAGTGATTAACCAGGATCTTAATACAATGATGCATGGTAAAACTTATTTACCTGTTTATTCACATATTTATCATACACAGGAGCATAAAACTTTTGATTTAACAATTACTGTTGGCATTCGTAATATTTCAGGAACAGATACGATTTTCATCACTAAGGCTGATTATTTTAATACGGAGGGACATAACATTCGTCAGTATATAAAAGATCCAATTTTTATCAAGCCTATGGAAACAATAGAAATTGTAATTGCAGAGGAAGACAAAGAAGGTGGTTCCGGCGCCAATTTTGTTTTCGACTGGGCTGTGTCAAATCCTAATAATCATCCTTTATTTGAGGCTGTTATGATATCTACATACGGTCAGCAAGGTTTATCATTTACAACACGAGGCGTTGAAGTAAATAATAATTAATAGCCATTTAATTTTGTTAGTTTAATAAGTATTCATATTTGTATATCATTTATAATAATACAGTTTATTATGGAGTTAAAAGATACTCAATCAATAGATAATATAGAATTAGTATATCTTAAAATAGAAGATTACGAAGAGATTAAAAATGCAATGATAGAGGCATACTCCAATATGCCTAATGCATACTGGAAGGAACATCATATTAAGGCCTTAATTGCTAAATTTCAGGATGGACAGGTAGCCATAAAAGTTGATGGAGAATTGGCCGGTTGCGCCCTTTCTATTATTGTAGATTACTCAAAATTTGATGACAAACACACTTATAATCAAATTACGGGTAATTATACATTTAATACGCATACTGATTCTGGCGATATTCTTTATGGTATAGATGTTTTTATTCGACCAAAATTCAGAGGACTTCGTTTAGGCAGAAGATTATATGATTACAGAAAAGAATTATGTGAAAAGTTGAATTTAAAAGGAATTGTATTTGGTGGCCGAATTCCAAAATATTATCAATATGCAGAAGAATTAACACCTCGACAGTACATCGATAAAGTTAGAAATAAGGAGATTCATGATCCGGTTCTAAATTTTCAAATGTCAAATGATTTTCACCCAGCTCGTATTTTAAAAGGATATCTGGAAGGAGATAAGGAATCAAAAGAGTATGCTGTATTATTAGAATGGGATAATGTGTATTACGAAAAAGAAACGCATACAGCCACATCAACCAAAAGTATTATTCGTCTTGGATTAGTACAATGGCAAATGCGTTTGTATAAAGATATGGATGAGTTGATGCAGCAGGTAGAATACTTTGTAGATGCCGTATCTGGTTACCGATCAGACTTTGCATTGTTTCCAGAGTTTTTTAATGCTCCTTTGATGTCGGAATACAACCATTTGTCTGAACCGGAGGCCATACGAAAATTGGCAGAATACACAGAGGAAATTATTAGACGATTTTCAGAGCTGGCCATATCATACAATATCAATATTATTACAGGAAGTATGCCTGAAGTAGTAGATGGTAATCTCTTTAATGTTGGGTATTTGTGTAAAAGAGATGGAGGTATTGAGCGTTTTGAGAAATTGCATGTAACACCTGATGAGGTTAAGGTTTGGGGATTGCAAGGTGGTAGCAAAGTAAAAACATTTGATACAGATTGTGGTAAAGTTGGAATATTAATATGTTATGATGTGGAGTTCCCGGAAGTAAGTCGCATGTTGGCCGATGAGGGAATGAATATTCTTTTTGTTCCGTTTTTGACCGATACACAAAATGGTTATTCACGGGTTCGTCATTGTGCTCAGGCTCGTGCTATTGAAAACGAGTGTTATGTGGCTATTGCTGGAAGTGTAGGTAATTTGCCTAAAGTACATAATATGGATATTCAGTATGCACAATCAATGGTGTTTACGCCTTGCGATTTTTCATTTCCAACGAATGGGGTTAAAGCTGAAGCAACTCCAAATACTGAAATGATTTTAATTGCAGATGTTGATGTGGATATGCTTAGAGAATTAAATCAGTTTGGTAGTGTAAGAAACTTAAAAGACAGAAGAGAAGATATTTATTCTGTTACCAGAAAATAGTTAGCTCCCTGAGTTCTATGCTATCATACGAAATCAGGGATATGTTTATATCAGAATTATATTTAAAAAAATAAATGATATTAGATTATGAAATATCAAAAATGGATTCAAACTTTAACGATTATCGTAATCATGATTGGATTTTTTTCTTGTAGAACAATACCTAAGAATGCAATAGCTGTTCAATCGTTTGATAAAACTAAATACCTGGGTAAGTGGTACGAAATTGCCCGACTTGATTTTAAATATGAAAGAGGACTTAATAACACAACAGCTGAATATTCATTAAATGAAGATGGAAGTATCAAAGTATTGAATAAAGGCTATGATTATACCCAAAAAGAATGGAGAGAGGCAATTGGTAAGGCTAAATTTGTTAAAGAAGAAAATATTGGCATGCTTAAAGTATCTTTCTTCGGACCATTTTATTCTGGTTATAATGTATTGGCCATAGATGAGGATTATCAATATGCCTTGGTTTCTGGAAAGAATTTAGATTATCTTTGGATTCTTTCAAGAGAAACCAGTATTCCGGAGCGTATAAAGCAGGAATACCTAAAAATAGCAGAAGATATTGGTTTTAAAACTTCTGATTTAATTTGGGTAACTCATGATCGGGAGTAAAATAGGATAAGATTATAATGAATCAGGAAATAAAGCTGTTAAAAGATAAAAGATTATATGTTATTTTTAGTATTACACTAATTGGTGTTTTAGGTGTTGCTAGCATAACACCCGCATTACCCAAAATATCACAAATATTTCATTTAACTAAAACTCAAACTGGATTATTAATTAGTGCATTTACGTTTCCGGGTATTTTTTTAACTCCCGTGGCAGGAGTCATTGCTGATCGATGGGGAAGGAAAAGGGTTTTAATACCAAGTTTGTTTATATTCGCTATTTCTGGTTTTGCCATTTTTTTTGTCAACAATTATCATTACGTTCTTTTACTCAGAATTATTCAGGGATTGGGTGCTGCACCTTTAACATCAATCAATACCACATTAATAGGAGACTTCTTTAAAGGCAAAAAGCGTCCTCAGGCTATGGGATATAATGCAAGTGTACTGAGTTTATCTACTGCATCTTATCCTTTAATAGGTGGTATATTGGCAGGTATAGCCTGGAATAATCCATTTATATTACCCTTACTTGCTATTCCGGTTGGATTGTTTGTAATATGGGGAATTGAAGAGCCTGAAATAGAACGACCAACTAATTTTAAACAGTATTTCAAAGAGTTTTCTCATAGTCTGTTTCGTAAAGAAGTGATTGCAATATTTATTCTCGGCATGCTTACGTTTATAATTCTATATGGCGCGTTTTTAACTTATTTACCTTTTTTGCTCACTCAAAAGTTTAATCTTACTGCACCTCAAATTGGTATTCTTCTTTCGTTTAGTTCAATTACTACTGCAGTTATTGCGACACAGGTAGGTAAATTAACATGGAAATTTGGAAGTGTAGCGCTATTGAAATCAGCTTTTGTGTTGTATTTTATAGTTACGCTATTAATGCCAAATTTAAATACACTTTACATATTTATAGTTCCGGTTATGCTATTTGGATCAGCTCAAGGCTTAAATATTCCAAGTTTACATACTACACTGGCAAATCTGGCACCAGATAACCAACGGGGAATTTTTATGTCTATAAATGGTATGGTCATAAGGATTGGTCAAACACTGGGGCCATTAATAATAGGAGTGGGATACGCCATAAATGGATTGAGTGGAGCTTACTATTTGGGTGCTATAATGGCCTTATTAGGTGTGTTAGTTTTGTATACTTTGATTACCGATAAAGTTAAAAATTAATATACATGATAATTGGTGTCATCATGTATACTTTGTTATCACCTGAACGAGTTGATTGGTTGTGGATTGAATTTAAGCTTTTTAATTATAGTTTTTGATATCACATATAATACAGGTAATGATATAGCAGAGGTTATAATCCAAAGCAAAAGACCATACACATTCCAGGCTCCAAGCACTACTATTGCACCAAATGTGTTTTCTTTGAATAAGGTAAGAATATATTTAGTGGAAAAGTACACTTCATCACTGGATAATAGAAGCGTACCATACTTAATAAAAGGAATAAATAGTAATAATTGCAATGGGTAAACAACATTGGTTATCAGTTGAACCAGTACATGGTTTAATTTTAATCGCCATGCAAAAAATATACTTAAGTAGATATTTACACCAAGAAAGAAAGGTATTGTTCCTAAGATAATTCCGATAGCAAATGAAAGTGCAATTTTGTGAATTGAAAGTTCAGCACTAAGTAGGTCAATAAATTTTAATTTCAGTTTTTTTAAATACTTCATAGGGTTTGGTTATTATATGTGGTGGAGTGATTTGTTTTAATGCCCGAATATATAAATAATCAGTTTTACTTGTATCTATTTTATGTATAATAAATATTGTTTTTCTTTCAAGTAATTGATAGCTAAACTATAAAAGTATATCAATTCTACAACATTTCTTTTAGTACCATAAATTTTATCGTAAATTGATAGTAATGGATATTTTGCTTGTTATCGGTTTATTACTCATTATTGGGTATTCTGCTGGGTGGTTATTTGATAAAATTGGACTACCGAGAATTATAGCATATATAGCAACAGGAATAGTCTTTAGTCCAAATACTATTACTTTTGTTGATGTTGGAATAATACAAGCTACACATCCAATAATGGAAGTATGTTTGGCTTTTATTGCATTTGAAGTAGGAGGTTCATTAAAATGGTCAAAGATAAAAGCTCATGAAAAGGAAATCATCAGTATTACATTGATGGCTAGTTTTCTCCCTTTTGTTTTTATTACGTTAGGTGTTATTTTAATAGGTCTAATTTTTCCCGTAGTATTACCTTACGATATGATTACACTTGTGTTGTTGGCTCTATTACTTGGGGCACTAGCAAGTCCTACTGCACCTGCAGCTACTTTGGCTGTAATACATCAATATAAAGCCAGAGGCAAAGTAACTGATACCATTTTAGGTGTAACAGCACTGGATGATGTGTTAGGAATATTGCTTTTTAGTTTAACTATTGCTGTTATATTTATATTTACAGGAACATACTCCGGTATTTTAGGTAATCCTGTAGTGAATTCATTTTATGAAGTTTTTACTGCAATTATATTGGGTTTTATTATTGGATTAACTATAGATTATTTACCAAATAGACTAAAAGTAGCTTCAGAGGGTCAGTGGGTAGTCATTATTTTTGCACTTATCATTTTTAGTGTAGGCATATCAAAAACTTTGAAAGTGGATACTTTATTGGTAGCAATGACAATGGGGATGATTGTGGTAAATAAGAGTCGCCAGCAAAAGATTATATTTAAGATATTACGTCGCTATACAGAGGATCTTATATTCCTTTTCTTTTTTATATTAAGTGGTTTACATTTGGATATTTCAACAATACCACAAGCATCAGTACTCATATTTTTATTTGTGTTGTTACGTGTTGCTGGAAAAATGATAGGCGCAAGCTGGGGTGCAAAAATTGTTAAAGCAGATAGAAAAATTCAGAAATACACAGCCGGTGGATTATTACCACAGGCAGGTGTTGTTATTGGATTGGTTTTAAGTGTTTATAAAAACAATCAGTTTACAGATATTGCTGAAATATTACTAACAACTATAATGGGAACTACAATTATCTATGAGTTGATAGGTCCTGTAGTAGCAAAGTATTCTTTAAAGAAAGCTGGAGAGATTAAACAGCAAATTGTACCACATTTACAAAATAAGAAACCAGAACCGCAAAGAGAGAAATGATTGTTGCGATTCCGGCTTCTACCACCTATTGTTTATGAAAAATTATTTATCATTTTACGTTAAATGATACATGTTTTATATATTCTCTATTGTAAGTATATAGAATATGTATTTTTTGATCAGAAGTTTGAATAATAGCAGGATAACTAAATTCTCCTTTCTCATGATTTTCTAAATCGAAAAGATGTTGCCATTCAATACCATCTGTGCTGTATTCAACATCCAGCACATTTCTTCCGTAGAACCATTCTGGTCCTTGTTTTAGCGGATTATTAACAACTAAAAATAATTTGTTGTTAATATCAATAGCGTCAATGCCAGAATTGGAATTCACAACACTTAAAGAGTCCAGGTTGCTCCATTTTTTACCATTGTTTTCTGACCAACTGGCAATAATGGTATTGTGTTTACTTCGGCATAGCATCTGAATTTTATTTTCAGGATGTATTATGAAGGTTGGTTGAATGACATCGAAATCAGACCGATTAGGAACTTTTATCTTTTTCCATTGATGCTTGTCCTCGTTATATATTTCAACATGTACTCTCCATTGATTATTTTCAACACTTTCAGTACTTGATCCGCAAATAATTAAACCATCTTTTAATTCAATGGGCTTATTTCTGATTGGCCCCAGAAATCCATCAGGTAAAAAGGTTTCTTTACTCCATGTTTTACCTTGGTTTTTGGATGTGATCATGGCTCCAAACCATTCACGAGGGTTTTTACCTACTTTATAAAACAGATATAATATATTGCTTTTGCTTTTGTAAAGAACAGGATTCCAGCAAGGAAGTGTATCCTTGTTTTGAATCAACGGTTTAATTAAACAAGTAGGTTTCGACCATTTGTTATTACTAAAAGTTGAAGTATATATACCAACATCTTTAGCTCCTTCATACTTTCCTCCAAACCAGGCTGCCATAATTTTATCATTTTCAAGTTCTGTGAGCGTTGAAGCGTGACAGTTATTTGTAGGACGTTCCTTAAAAATATAGCACGAATCTATATTAAAAGCTTTAGTATTAATCTGTGCACCAGCCGGCACACAGATTAATATTGTCATTAGAAAATATATACTATATAAAATGGCTTTTATACTCATTATTTTACCATTTTAGAATATGGTCTGTTTTCAACAGCTTTACCAAATTCCTTATTAGGAGTATTACCCATTTCAAAAACTAATTCTCCACCATTCATAATTTCATCATATGTGATATAAGAACGGCCGATATCTTCACCATTAAGGCTGACGCTTTGAATATAGATGTTTTCTTTACCCTGATTTAAAGCTGTTACTTTAAAGGATTTGTTGTTTTCAAGTTTAATTTTTACTTCATCAAACTGAGGAGAACCAAATACAAATACGCCGTTTGCAGGATTTACCTGGTATAATCCCATTGAAGAAAGTAAGTACCATGCTGACATTTGTCCGCAATCTTCATTACCACAAAGACCATCAGGCTTATCGGTGTACATTTCATCCATAATTTTGCGAACCAACTGAGCTGTTTTCCATTGTTGTCCGGCAAAAGAATATAAATATGGGATATGATGACTAGGTTCGTTTCCTTGAGCATACATTCCAATTAAACCACTGATATCAGCAGAAGCTTGTTCACCCATATCTCCTTTTACAATAAATAAACTATCTAACTTCTGTGTGAAAGCTTCATCAGAACCAAATAAACTGATCAATCCAGGTACATCCTGAGGTACTAACCATGTATATTGCCATGCGTTACCTTCAGTATAGTCACCCCATTCGTGTATAGAGTGGAATGGATTAAAAGGAGTACGGAAGTCACCATCAGATTTTTTAGCTCTCATAAACTGTGTTTCTTTATCGAAATATTGTTCATAAGCTTTTGATCTTTTAGCGTAATATTCAGCATCTTCACTCTGATTCATATCTTTAGTCAATTCAGAGATACTCCAATCAGAAATTGCATATTCTAATGCTTTAGAAACAGATTCTTTTTCAAGTTCACATGGAATGAAACCCATTTTTTTCATGTATTTCATACCATAATCATCTCTTGTAGATGAAGCTTTCATTGCTTCTAATGCTAAATTCTTATCAATATTCTTGAATCCTTTAAAAATTGCATCTGCTACAACGGGAACGGCACTATAACCAACCATACAATCAGTTTCACTACCGTGTAATGGCCAGATAGGAAGTTTTCCTTGTTGTTGGTAAATAGCTAACATTGAGTTTACCATATCCGAAACTCTTTCTGTTTGAGTTAAGGTATAAAATGGTTGAGCAGCTCTGTATGTATCCCAAAGAGAGAAGATTGTATAGTTATTAAAGCTGGCATTTTTATATACCTTTTTATCTGTTCCTCTGTAATCTCCATTTGCATCATTAAATAAAGCAGGAGCAGTATAAGCATGATACATTGCAGTATAGAATGTTCGAAGTTTTGCTTCGTCAGAGCTTGTAATGGTTACTCTGGATAATTCGTCATCCCACTTAGATTGCGCCTGTGCCACAATATTGTCAAAGTCCCAACCTGCATTCTCTTTTTCAATATTATCCAATGCATTTTCTCCACTTACTGGCGAAATACCTACTTTAAGCATGATTTGCTCTTTATCCTGAGTAGGGAAAGAGATTACTGCCATCAAACTGTCTGATTCCGCTTCAGTTCCTTTCAAAGCCTGATCTTGTCTGTATAACTGGATATCCTTAACTGATTTTGACAAGCGAATAGCATAATAAAGACGCTGGTCTTTTGCCCAACCTGTTGAAAAACGATATCCTAATATTGTTGAATCATTAATTAGTGAAAGGCTTGATTTTACTGGACGATCCCAACCAATACCTAAATCAAGATTTATGGCAATGTGTGATTGATCGTTCTGTGGGAACGTATACTTATGGAAAGCTGTTCTTTCAGTGGCTGTAAGTTCTGCTTTAATATCATAAGTTAAAAGATCAACGCTATAGTATCCTGCAACTGCAGTTTCTTTGTCATGAGTATATTTTGAGGCATAACCAGACATTGGTTTTTCAACAGTTCCTGGTGTAACTTTTACTTCACCAGTAAATGGAGTAATTAAAACATCACCAAGGTCGCCAATTCCGGTACCACTTAAGTGTGTTTGAGAAAAACCGGTCATAATAGAATCTGAATAGTGATATCCAGAACACCAGTCCCATCCCTTTATGTAATTTGTTGGGCCAACCTGTACTGCTCCGAAAGGAACATTTGCTCCTAAAAAAACATGGCCATGATAATCTGTTCCAATGTAAGGATCGATGTAGCTTGATAATCTGTTACTGCTATCCTCTTTTTGAGGGGCAGAACAGCTTGTCAGAATTGCTCCTGTTATCAAAGGGAAAATAATTTTTCTGATTGATAGTCTCATCTGTTATTGTTTTTTATGAATTTATTCCTTGTGTTTACTTTATATTATTTTGATTGCGTCTCTATAAGAGAATTTATGTTTTTGTGTTATCCGGGTTTAACTTTGTTTTTAAGCTGAAATAATAATTCAATATCTTTTTTTCTCATTACTCCATTTTTGTTAGGAGGACAGTTAAGTATCAGAATATTATCCTGGCTTGTTGCTGAATCGTATATATTTTCGAGCTCTTCAACTGATTTATATGTAGTATCATTTGAATTACAGAACCACGTTTGACTCATACATACGGTTGATTCCCACGGCATATAATAAGTTTTATTATCGTGAGTAAATAATTTTGGATCTTTTTCCGCCGGAAGCATTGGGTCTCCTAATCTAAAATCACTTGGGAAGTATCGAATTGGGTAACCCTCTTTTTGATCGTTGGGATATACGGCATGAAAATCCGGATTATCAGGTGATCCTATTGACCAATTAATACCTATCTGACAATCAGGTTTTCGTGATTTAATTGTTGAGTATATCTCCTCTAATGGCCATCTGTTATTTGCTTTTGCCCAACCTCCATCAAACCAAAACTCAACAATATCAGTGTGTTTTTCTGTAATATCAATCAGTTCATTTATTTGGTTAAGCATATATTGGTTGTAGCTGTTATCCATTATTGAATCTTTGGCATAAATTAAAGGATGAACCTCATTGATGTAGTTATTCCCGTTTTCTTTTCTGTCCCATAAAGAATAATATAATCCTAATTCAATATTGAATTTTTCACATGCCTTGGCAACAGCCTCAACTACGTTTGTTTTATTTCCTGAACTTCCAATATCATAGTTTGTATACTTACTGTCCCAAAGACAAAAGCCATCATGGTGTTTTGCTATCAGAATAATATATTTCATTCCGGCTTGTTTGGCAGTTTGTACCCATTGTTCTGCATTAATTGATGTGGGATTATATTTTGAAGCCGGAACAGAACCATCAGTCCACTCCATATCAACAAAGGTGTTTATTCCAAAATGAATAAACATTCCATACTTTCTATTAATCTGTTTTAGTTGGGCTGCACTAGGTTTAGTTGAAGGCTCAGGGAGTATCCTTTTATCTTTATTGTTACAAGAAATGAGTAACCCTATAAATACACTTATTAAAATTATCTTTTGCATGAACCTTTAAAATTTAAGATATCCCTGAGCCTTCTATTACCAAATCTAACCTATGAACGATGAAAATTTATTTTATAACGAAATTGTGAACAAGAACAGGTTCGTTAGCATTTTTAGAAACAAGGATTTTATAGTTTCCCTTATAAAGTTTCCATTTACCTTTGTTCAAGTCCCATTTTTGTAGATCATTCGTGTTAATTGAAAACTCAATGTTGTTTGAAGAATGTGCTTTTAATGAAGTACGTTTAAATGCTTTTAGTTCTTTAACAGGCATTCTTTCCATATCAGGATATTGTACATATACCTGAACCACGTCATCAGAATCATATTCTCCGGTATTTTCAACCGATACATTAAATGTAAGTTGATCTCCTGCTTTTATTTTGTTGGCAGGTTTTTCTTTCCATGTGTAATTAAAATCAGTATAACTCAAGCCAAAACCAAATGGATATGCTACTTCATCTGTAAAATATCTATAGGTTCTATTACTCATATTGTAATCTTCGTAAGCAGGTAAGTCCTCAATTGTTTTGTAAAAAGTTAATGGAAGTCTGCCTGAAGGAGAAACATCACCGTATAAAATATTTGCCAATGCATTACCACCTTGTTCACCTGAGTACCAAGCTAAAATAACTGCATCAGCATAAGGTTCAACAGCCTTAACATCAATGGCACTACCACTGGTTAAAACTACAATAATTGGTTTGTCATGGTAAGCTCTCATGGCTTTTAAGTAAGCTAAGTGAGCTTTAGGTATACTAAGGTCTGCTTTATCTCCGCCGTGTTCTGATAAAAAAGCATCTCCATCTTCACCTTCGAATAGCGGAGTTAAACCTAGTACCAGAATAGTAGCATCAGTAAAACTTGCTGCCCATGTACCTCCAAAGTGAGCTGTGTCGGCATAACTACAACCTAAATCGTACTGAACAGCAGTGGATGGTCCTGATTTATTAACAAGACCTTCGATGTAAGTCACCATATTTCCGGATACACCGTGATAATTAGCAGCTAATGTACTAAAGTTAGCTGCATTTTCACCGGCAACCATAAGCGATCCTATTTCCTCCCTTTTTAAAGGAAGAATTCCGTTGTTTTTTAATAAAACCATACTTTTTTCGGCAGCCTTTAATGCAAGGTCAACATGGTATTGGTTATTGATGCTGTCAGCACCAAAAGTTGCATAAGGTGATTCTTCCGGTTTATCATACATACCCAATTTTAACTGAGTAATAATATTTTTATAGATTGATTTATCAATATCATCTTCAGAGATCAGACCTTTGTTAATAGCCTCCATGGCATCATTCTGTATAAGTTCAGAACAGTCCATGTTTATACCGGCTTTAATGGCTTCAGCAGCTACTTCAACACTTGTAGGTGTACTTTTATGACGTAGGTAAATATCTTCTAAGGCACCACAGTCTGTAGTATGTTGTCCTTCAAAACCCCACTCTTTATCTAAAATATCATCCAATAGAGTAGGACTTGTACAACATGGTTCACCATTAACCCTGTTATATGCGCACATAATCGCAGAAACTCCATTGTCAACTAAAGTTTTAAAAGCAGGTAAATAGGTTTCTCTTAAATCTTTTTCATCAACAATAGCATCAAATCTATGTCGTAATGCTTCAGGACCACTGTGAACAGCAAAGTGTTTAGCACAGGCTGCAATTTTGTAACGATCTTCATCAGTTCCTTGTAGACCTTTTATAAAGGCTGTTCCCATTTTACCTGTTAAGAAAGGATCTTCACCATATGTTTCTTGTCCGCGTCCCCATCTTGGATCTCTGAATATATTAATATTTGGAGTCCAGTAGTTGATTCCCATGTATTGTATATGTCTACCTTGGGCAGTAGCTAAGTTATGTTTAGCTCTACCTTCTGTAGAAATAGCATCAGCAACAGATTGTGCCATATCAGTATCAAAAGTTGCAGCTAAAGCAATGGCCTGTGGAAAAACGGTAGCTTGTCCCGCTCTTGCTACACCATGTAAACCTTCATTCCACCAGTTGTAAGCTGGAATTTGCAAACGATCCACAGCTGGAGAGTTGAAACCTAACAGAGATATTTTTTCTTCTAAAGTTAGTTGATTCAATAAATCTTGCGCTCTTTCTTCAATTGATAAGCTACAGTCTCTAAATTTTTCTACTTGGGCTTTTAGGTTGGTAGATAAAACCATGATACCTGCAACAAACAGGGCGGTTTTTAACTTCGGGACGCTTAATTTTATCTTCATTGTGCTTATGTGTTACTGTTTCTAATGGAATAAGTATTTATTAAAATGCCAGATTTTCTTTTTTGTGGTTATTTAGGATCGATTTTATACTTTTTACTGATTCCTGATCATAGCTAACACTAACACCAAAACCCAAAATACTTAGATTATCTTCTGTAAATGATATTTTGGCAGAAGCGTGAAATTCATTGGTGTTTAAATGCTCAACCAATAGTTGTAAATTATGATCGGTTGTATTAAAACACGGTATTACAGTGATGTTATGATCTGCAATCGATATTAACTTGTTTATTAAAGGTATGCTATTTTCTACATTTATTCTACCCCCACATGTTAGTACGCTTTTGCAACCAGTTTCAATAATATCAATAATAGCTTTTGTAAGGTCAGGACTAAGGTCCATTGCTCTTCCAAAAGTAACAGTCATGGGTTTTGCTAATTCAACAAGTTGAGCGGTACGTTCAATATCTATCGTCTTGTCTTTGTTTAAAATTCCAAGGGTAACTCCTGTGCAGCCTGCTTTTTTAGCCATTTTAATATCTGCCTTCATCACATTAAATTCCTTTTTGGAATAATAAAAATCACCACCTCTTGGCCTGATAAACGCAACTACGGGTATAGAAACGTTTTTGCATACTTTCTTCATTAACCCGAAAGAAGGTGTAGTTCCGCCTTCTCCAGGAGCTGCACAAAGTGCAATTCTGTTTGCGCCGGCTTTTTCTGCTTTAATAGATGCTTCGAGCGAAAAAGCACAAATTTCTAAGATCTTGGAATTCATAATTTATATAGATGACCCTTGTTTATAAATATTAGAAATTGTTTTTCGGGATTTTACGACTGTACAAATATATAAAAATATTAAAAATACGATAACACTTTACTAAAAAAATAATAAAAGTCTTGGATGATAAATAAAAAAGTAGTTCTTTTACATTGTCAAAACAAAAAACATTTATATAACTCCCATGAATAACTTTCATTTTGAAACAGAATTTGTGAACCAGTTAGCTGGGGTTGAGAAAAAGAGATATGTTCAGCAGATTAGAATTGCTAAAGTATTATATATAGAAGGACCACAAACTACATCCCAATTATGTAAGCGTTTAAAAATAAGTGCTCCCAATATGATGACCATTTTAAATGAAATGGTAGAGAAGAATATTGTTGAGAAAAAAGGGCAGGGCGAATCAATAGGAGGAAGGAAACCTGATTTATATGGAGTAACATCCAACAGTTTTTATGTTATGGGAGTGGAAATGGGTATATATAAAACCCAGATTGCAATATATAATGCAAACAATCAGCAAATATCTGGAGTGGAAGAATATTCTATTGAGCTTAATAATGCTGAAGAAACATTAGAACATATTGTAGATGCTATTAATTCATTTATCGACAGATCAGGAGTAGATAGAAAAAAACTATTGGGCATAGGGGTTAGTATGCCAGGATTGATTGATTCAGTAAATGGAATTAATCATACATATTTAAATTATAAAGAAGGTGCTGTTGCTGATTTATTAGGAGAAAGAATAGGTCGTCCTGTATTCATAGAAAATGATGCCAATGCTATGGCCTTGGCAGAATACAGACTTGGATGTGCTAAAGATAAGAAAGATGTTTTAGTGATGTATTTAGATTGGGGTATTGGCCTTGGTATGGTGCTGGATGGCAAACTTTATCGTGGAGCCTCCGGGTTTGCAGGTGAATTTTCACATATCCCAATGGTAGAGGATGGGCATCTTTGTCGTTGTGGGAAATTAGGTTGTATGGAGACTGTATCATCAGGCACAACTATTTTGGAAATGGCTAAGAAAGGTGTGGCTGATGGTAAAACATCCATTCTTCTTGAAGATAATGGCTCGAGTACCAATTTTAAGGTACTTAAAAATGTAATCAAAGCAGCTTTGGCGGGTGATCAGTACGCCATTAATATATTGGATGAAACCGGAAAAAATCTAGGAAAAGGAATCTCTATTTTGATCCAGCTTTTAAATCCTGAGTTGATTGTTTTATGTGGTAAACTTGCCGATTCCGGGGAGTTAATTACTACACCAATTCAACAGGGAATTAATACGCATGCTATGAAACAGATCCGAGAAAGAACAAATGTTGTTGTTTCAAATTTTGGTTCTGAAATAGGTATGTATGGCGCGTTGGCAGTTGTAATGGAAAATATCTTTGATAAATACATTGCAAGTTACGGAAAGTGATCTTTTTAGAATAGAATGTGTTAATTAATTGTTATAAGATGAAGAACGATATATCAAAATTATCAGAAGTTGAGAAGGCTTTTGTAGCCCAATCAATGCTTAAAGAGAGTAGTACAAAAATCCCTTATGTTGTTGTTGACAATTTTCCAAAACTAGGATTGTTTACAGCGCTAAGATTTTTAGAATGGGTAGCTCAAAACCCTGAGGGTGTGATTAGTTTACCTACAGGTAAAACACCTGAGTTTTTTATTAAATGGACTAAGTATTTATTAAAAAACTGGAATGAGAAAGAAGTTGTAGCAATTAGAGAAAAATCAGGATTAAAAGGTGTTAAGAAACCTGATTTAAGTGGGTTACACTTTGTTCAGATTGATGAATTTTATCCAATTGGATCCAATCAGCACAACAGTTTCTACAACTATGTGGTTAATTTCTATATCGACAACTTTGGTTTAGATAGAGAAAAAGCATTGTTAATAAATTGTGATGAAATTCCATTGGCTCAAGGAATGACTTTTAATGAAGTTTTCCCGGATGGAAAAGTAGATCTTTCATTACGTTACAGAGAGGCTACAACTCCTACAGAAAAGATTCAACAGGAATCTGTATTTATGATCGACCAATGGTGTAGTGATTATGAACAAAAAATCAGAGAAAAAGGTGGTATCGGGTTTTTCTTAGGAGGTATCGGTCCTGACGGACATATTGCCTTCAATGTTAGAGGATCTGATTTGTTTTCTGTATCTCGTTTAACTGAAACAAACTTCGAAACACAAGCTGTTGCTGCAGGTGACCTTGGAGGTATTGAAATTTCAGCAAACAGATTGGTTATTACAATTGGTTTAGAAACCATTACTTATAATAAAGAAGTTACAGCTATTATTATTGCTGCAGGTGAAGCTAAAGCTGAGGTTGTTAAACAATCGTTAGAGCAACCAATGTCAAATATTTACCCTGCAAGTGTTTTAGCAAAATCACCAAACAGCCGTTTTTATTTAACAGAAGGTGCAGCTACAAAATTAAATGATTATGTAGATTACAACTATAAAAATGGTGAGTGGACACACGCTAAATCAGAGAAGGCTGTAATTAATTTATGTAAAGACATTAATAAGTATGGTCATCGTCTTTTATTAGAAGACTTAAAAGAGGATAAATACACTAGCATGATTCCTGGGCTTTCAGAAAAAACTCCGGAAACTGTAGTTAGCTCTATTAAAGAGAAGATCGACAATGGTTTAAGAGTTGAGAAAAACCAAAGATTCTTATTTACAGGTCCTCACCACGATGATATTTTGTTAGGTGTTTTACCATTTATTAGTCAACATATTCAGGAAGAAAGTAACAAATTCAATTTTGCTGTTTTAACTTCTGGATTTAATGCAGTAACAAACACGTTTGTTATTAAATGTTTACAAGACACCAAGGTGCTTTTAGACAAAGAAGATATCCAAATGGTAAAATTTGCTGATTTCTTCGAGTCTGGATATAAGTTTAAGTGGGATAAAGATGTTTATCATTATGTAACAAGTTTAGCGGATAATGATAAATACCAAATGAACCGAGGTCTTTGTCACCGTGTTGTAAGAGCTTTAGTTGAAACCTATGCTGTTAAAGACGAAAGTGATTTAAGAGATAAAATTAATGAGGTATTAACTATTCTTAAAAATAGCTACGACGGCGAAAAGAATCCTCCTGCAGTACAGAAAATTAAGGGGATGATCCGTGAGTTTGAAGAAGAATTAGTTTGGGCTCATTTTGGTGTACCAGTAAAAGATATTACCCACAACCGTTTAGGATTCTACAAAGGAGATATTTTTACAGAACAGCCAGAGAAAAACAGGGATGTAGCACCGCTTTTAGAAATGATTAAAAACGTGGATCCTACTGTTATTAGTTTGGCTTTTGACCCAGAAGGTTCAGGTCCTGATACACACTACAAAGTATTACAGGCAACTGCTGAAGCTTTAAGAGAGTTAAAGAAAGAGAAAGATATTTCTGAAATGAGAGTTTGGGGATATAGAAATGTATGGTTTAAGTTTACTCCTGATGAAGCAAACGTTATTGTACCAGTTTCTTTAGGTGAGATGGCTTCAATGGACAGAATTTTCGAAAACTGTTACTTAAGTCAGGTAGATGCTTCATTCCCAAGTTTCGAGTTAAATGGTAAGTTTAGTACTTTATCTCAAAAAATTTGGGTTAATCAGCTACAAAATGTACAATTACTATTAGGTAAAGATTATTTCTATCAAAATAAAAATCCAAAGCTTAGATCTGCTCACGGTTTAATCTTTGTAAAAGAAATGACTGTTGACGAATTCTTAGGACACGCTCGTGAACTTGAAAAATCAGCAGAAGGAGATATCAATCTGGATTAGGGGTTAGTTTAAAGGTTGACTTATAGTAGGCGTTAATTTTTTAACGCCTACTTACTAAACCGGTTTAATTAAAGGAATAAATTATAGGGTATGGCAAGTAAGAACTACATAGGTGTTGATGTTGGTGGAACAAAGATGCATTTTGCCTATGTTGAGGATAGTAAAGTAGTTAAGGAATTTAAATCTTCAACAGACGCATTCAGATCTCAGGATGAAATCATCGATGATTTAAAAAAAGGAATAGCAGAATTATTAGATGATAAAGTGGCTGGTATTGGCCTTGGAGTTCCTGGATTAATTGATGTTGAAGAAGGAATAGTATATAACGTAGCAAACATTCCTGCATGGAAAAATGTTCCGTTAAAAGCTACTTTATCAGCTCATTTTAATCTTCCTGTTTTTATTGGTAATGATGCCAATTGTTTTGCATTGGGAGAAAAATATTTTGGTAAAGGACAGCAGTATAAAGATCTGGTTGCTGTTGCAATGGGAACAGGTACCGGAGCAGGAGTGTTGGTAAATAATACACTTCATGTGGGTAATTTATCAATGGCAGGTGAGTTTGGAGGAATCAATTATAAAGATTCAAATTACGAAGACTATTGCAGCGGTAAATTTTTTAAACGAACTTATAATACAGAAGGTAAGGATTTAGCAGAAAAAGCTGCTAATGGAGATGCTGAAGCACAAAAGGCATTTGATAGCCTTGGAGAACATGTGGCACATTTAATTGAAACAATTATTTATGCTTATGGACCTGAAGCTATTATTATTGGAGGATCATTATCAAATTCTTTTTCTCTATTCGAGGGCAACATGAAAGAAGTGTTAAAGAAATTTCCTCACCAAAATGCTTTACAAACAACAGCTATTATTCCATCAAATAATAGTGACATTCCAGTTTTGGGAGCGGCAGCGTTGGTCCCGTATAATTTGCAAGCATAACTATCAAAAATAAGTGTATAATGAAGGTATTAAATCTCTTTTCAAAACTATTCTTACTGCTTGGTATGATAGCAATTACAAATCAAAATGTTCAGGCTCAGGTAAGTATTGTACCAGCGCCAAATCATTTAAAGTTAGGTAATGGATTTTACCAATTAGATGTAACAGATGTTATTGAATTTACAGATGACCAGGTTAAACCTTTGGCAGATTACTTAAGAGAACAGGTTTTTACATTAACAGATGTAAATGTAAAAATTGCTCAACGTAAGTCTAAAGAAAAAGGTATCAACTTGTTGATCGATACATCAATCAGTGATAATATTGAAGCTTATACTTTAGATATTAAAGAAGATTATATTAAAGTTGTAGGAGCCTCAAAGCAAGGTTTGATGTTTGGTATTCAAAGTTTGCTACAGGTTATTTATCCAAATAAAAAGAATGGGGAGGTTGTTGAAGTTCCTGTATTAACAGTTAAAGATCAACCAACTTTTAAATGGAGAGGGATGCACCTTGATGTTTGCCGCCATTTTTATTCAGTTGAATTTGTGAAGCATATGCTTGACATGATGGCTATGCATAAATTAAATACCTTTCATTGGCACTTAACAGATGACCAGGGATGGAGAATTGAGATTAAAAAATATCCTAAATTAACAGAGATTAGTTCTGTAAGACCAGAAACCATGGTGGGCCATTATGTTGAGGAAAATCAAATTTTTGATGGTACACCTTATGGTGGTTTCTATACTCAGGAACAAATTAAAGAAGTTGTTGATTATGCTACTAAACTATGTATTACAGTAGTTCCTGAAATTGAAATGCCTGGACATGCGGTGGCAGCATTAGCAGCCTATCCAGAATTATCATGTACAGGAGGTCCATTTGAAGTATATACCAAATGGGGTGTAAGTGATGATGTATATTGTGCAGGAAAAGAAGAAACGTTTGAGTTTTTACAAAATATTTTAAGTGAAGTGGTTGAGCTTTTCCCTGGAGAATATTTACATGTAGGTGGAGATGAATGTCCTAAAACAAGATGGGAAAAGTGTCCACTTTGTCAGAAGCGTATGAAAGAAAATAATTTGAAGGACGAAATGGAACTTCAGAGTTATTTTATTAAACGAATGGAAAAATTCGTTGCATCTAAAGGAAAGAAATTAATAGGCTGGGATGAAATTTTAGAAGGTGGTTTGCCGGAAAGAGCTACAGTTATGTCCTGGAGGGGCTACGAAGGTGGTATTGAAGCAGCTCATACAGGACATGATGTAGTGATGACTCCCGGTGAGTTTTGTTATTTTGATCACCTACAAGGCGATCAGGAGTTTGAACCACTATCAATAGGAGGATTTACTTCACTTAGTAAGGTTTACCAATTTAAACCAGTTCCACCAGAACTTGAGAAAAAAGGCAGAAAGCATATTTTGGGTGCTCAGGCTAATGTTTGGACGGAATATATCACAACTGAAGATAAAGTTGAATATATGGTATTTCCTCGTTTGTGTGCAATGTCTGAAGTACTTTGGACTAAAGAGTCGCAACAGGATTATGAAGACTTTGTAAAAAGATTAAAAGTACATCTAAAGAGGTTCGATAATTTAGGGGTGAATTATCGTCCGTTAGATGAAGAATAAATAGGTTTACACACATGTTTATTTAAATAACAAGAATTTCTTGTTAGGATTATTAATGAGTTTATTTAGCCTTTTCTTTGTTTTTAAGCAACAGAGAAAAGGCTATAATTCACAATTTGAAATTTCAGTTTTAAGAATTATGAAGCGATTAGTAGTTATATTTTTAGTTTTGTTTGCAATTGGAGCGAAGTACTCAGTAGCCCAGCATACACATCCACAAACAGCGCATTATCAGGCTCCTCAGGATGAAAAAGTAATTGAAAAGCTTGAGGAATGGAAAGATCTTAAATTTGGTATTATCATCCACTGGGGATTATACGCAGTACCTGGTATAATAGAATCATGGTCAGTATGTTCTGAAGACTGGATTGAAAGAGATAGTACGATTGCCTATAGTGATTATAAAAAATGGTATTTTGGGTTAAAAGATGAATTTAATCCTGTAAAGTTTAATCCTGAACAATGGGCTGAAGCTTCTAAAAAAGCAGGAATGAAATATTTGGTGTTTACAACAAAACACCACGACGGTTTTTGTATGTGGGATACTAAACAGACAGATTATAGTATAACGCATTCAAAGTTTGCAGGAAATCCAAAGCAAGATGCTTTAAAATATATTTTAGAGGCCTACAGAAATCAGGATTTTATGGTAGGTACTTACTTCTCAAAACCTGATTGGCATAGCGACTACTACTGGTGGAAAAAGTATGCTACTCCAGACAGAAATAATAACTACGACGCAAACAGATATCCATGGAGATGGAATCAATTTAAAAAATATACCTATAACCAAATTCAGGAGTTAATGACCAATTACGGTGATGTTGACTTGCTATGGTTAGATGGAGGTTGGGTTCGTCCTTTAGAGACTGTAACCGACGAAGTAAGAGCATGGGGAGCACCAATTCCTTCATGGAGTCAGGATATTGATATGCCGGGTATTGCAAAAATGGCTCGTAAAAACCAGCCGGGACTATTAATTGTAGACCGTACTGTAGGTGGGCAATTTGAAAACTATCAAACACCAGAACAACGTATTCCTGATACAGCATTGGATCATCCATGGGAAAGCTGTATTACACTTGGAGGAGCCTGGGGATATATGCCGGGAGACCAATACAAACCTACATCACAAGTAATTAAAACATTAGTAGAAGTAGTTGCAAAAGGTGGTTCTTTATTATTAGGAGTTGGACCAACTCCAGAAGGAGAATTTACTCCGGGACAAGTTGAAAGTCTTGAAAAAATTGGAGCGTGGATGAATAAAAACGGTGAAGCAATCTATGCAACAAGAACTTTACCCGTATTTCAGAGTGAGGATGTATTCTTCACACAATCAAAAGATTCAAAGTATTGTTACGCAATTGCAACTTATAGTGATGATAAAACATTAGAATCAACTGTAAGTTGGTCTGGTAATGTACCACATAAAGGGACAAGAATGACTCTGATTTCAACAGGACAACGTGTAAGATATAGTGTTAAAGGGGATAAAGTAATCGTTACATTGCCAAAAAATCTAACGAAACTTCCAGAAGGAAAAGCCTTAGCCTTTAAATTCAAAAAATAACCGACAATGCATAAGCTTTTAATATTAATTTTTGGGTTAGTAATAGTAAGCTGTTCTCAGGTAACTCCGCCTGAGGCATGCTTGCCATTGCCTTCAAAAGAGCAACTGGCCTGGCACCAGATGGAGATGAACGCCTTTGTTCATTTTACAACCAATACGTTCACTGATAAGGAATGGGGTTATGGTGATGAATCACCTAAAGTATTTAATCCGGATACAGTTAATACAGACCAATGGGTTAGTGTGTTGAAAGAAACCGGATTTAAAGGAGTTATTTTAACATGCAAACATCATGACGGATTTTGTTTATGGCCATCTGAGTATACAGATCATACCATTGCCAATAGTCCGTATATGGATGGTAAGGGTAATGTTGTTGCTCAGTTAAGAGAATCATGTACAGAGCAAGATATGAAGTTTGGAGTTTACTTATCTCCATGGGATCGAAACAGAGCAGACTATGGTCAGGCTTCATATGTTGAATATTACAGAAATCAGTTGAAAGAGCTTTTTAATGCTTACGGACCTGTTTTTGAAATGTGGTTTGATGGAGCAAACGGAGGTGATGGATACTATGGTGGTGCTAAAGAAGAGAGAAGGATTGATAAGTTAAATTATTACGACTGGCCAACTACTTTGGATTTAGTGAGAGAGATTCAGGATGATGTAATTTTTTTTAGTGATGCCGGTCCTGGTGTTAGATGGTGTGGAAACGAATCAGGTTTTGTAAATGAAACTTGCTGGTCAACTATTACACCAGATACGTTGTATGCAGGAAAAGGTGGTATCGAACATTTGTTATCTACAGGATCTGAAGATGGCACAGCTTGGTTACCTGCTGAAGTTGATGTATCAATTCGTCCGGGATGGTTTTACCATGCCAGTGAAGATTCTTTGGTTAAAACAGCTGATGAGTTGTTTGATATCTACCTTACTTCAGTGGGTAGAGGAGCATTATTGTTATTAAATATTCCTCCCGACAGAAGAGGTGTGTTTCATGAAAACGATGTAGCGTCATTAAAAGCATTTAAAGCAAAATTAGACGATACATTCTCAGATAATTATGCAAAAGATGCAACAATCACAGCTTCTAATGTACGTGGAAATAGTTCGGCTTACAGCGCAAATCAATTATTAGATGATGACCGAAATACCTATTGGTGTACCGATGATAATGTAACTGGATCAACGATAGAGGTTTCTTTAAAGCAAGAAAATCAGTTAAACTATTTGGTATTACAAGAATATATTGAATTAGGACAAAGAATTAAAAAATTCTCTATTGAATTATATCAAAATGGAGAATGGAAGAAAGTATCGGATGCAACTACTGTTGGTTATAAAAGAATACTTCCACTAAATGGAGTTAAAGCAGATAAACTAAGAGTTGTTATTGAAGATGCAAAAGCTTGTCCGGTTATTTCAACATTAGGCATTTATTAAATCAAAGTATATGAAGGGAATATTAATAATATTAAGTTTTTTACTTTTGGGTTTCACAGCAAATTCCCAGAGTAAAGAAACATTTGAAATAAAGAACGGAGACTTTGTTTTGAATGGACAACCATATCATATTTACTCCGGAGAAATGCACTATGCCCGTATTCCAAGAGCATATTGGAGTCATCGTTTGCAAATGATGAAAGCAATGGGTTTAAATACAGTTGCTACCTATGTATTTTGGAACTATCATGAAACTGCTCCTGGACAATGGGATTTTACCAGTGATAGAAAAAATCTGAGAGAGTTTATTAAAGCAGCCGATAAGGAAGGTATGAAAGTGATTCTGCGTCCAGGACCATATGCTTGTGCAGAATGGGAATTTGGTGGTTTTCCATGGCGTTTATTAAACGACGATGAACTAGAGATTCGTTCAGGAGACAAGTTTGTTCAGGAATGTACAAACTATATAAATCGACTTGCCGAAGAAGTAAAAGATTTACAAATTACCAATGGTGGTCCAATTATTATGGTTCAGGTTGAAAACGAATTTGGTTCATATGCATCTCAGCAAAAGGAAGTCTCATTAGAACAGCACAGGGCGTATTACCTAAAAATATATGATGCCTTAAAGAATGCTGGTTTCACAGTGCCATTTTTTACTTCAGATGGATCATGGTTATTTCAGTATGGTGCTATTGAAGGTGTTTTACCAACAGCTAATGGCGAAGGCAATGTAGCTCAGCTTAAAAAACTGGTAAATAAATATCACAATGGTGAAGGCCCTTATATGGTGGCAGAGTTTTATTCAGGATGGCTTGATCATTGGCGCGAACCTTTTATAACTCTAGGTGCAGATGATATTGTTGCACAAACTGAAGAATATCTGAAGAATGATGTAAGCTTCAATTTTTATATGGTTCATGGAGGAACGAACTTTGGTTTTAGCTCAGGAGCTAACTTTACCGATGAAATTCCTATTCAGCCTCAGCTTACAAGCTACGATTATGATGCTCCTATAGCAGAAAATGGAGCTGCTACTGAAAAGTATATGGCTATTCGTAATTTGATGCAAAAATATCAGGATACAAAATTACCTGAAATTCCAGAAGCAATTCCTGTAATAGACTTTGGTAAAATTAAGTTGTCTAAATCTCAAAGTTTATTTGATTGGATAGAGGATCTGGAACCGGTAAAATCAAATTCACCATTAACATTTGAAGAACTATTACAGGGTAGGGGTTATGTATTATACCGAAAACGATTTACTCAGCCTATTAATGGAAAACTAAAAGTACCGGGATTAAGAGATTATGCAACTGTTTTTGTGAATGGTAAAAAGGTAGGGTCGCTTAATCGTATGGATAAAAACTTTGAATTAGATATTAAAATCCCATTCAATGGTTCTTTAGATATTTTGGTTGAGAACATGGGTAGAATCAATTACGGGAGTGAATTGCCTCATAATAAAAAAGGTATAATTGAACCTGTTTTTATTAATGATTATGAGATTACAGGAAATTGGCAGATGTATAAACTACCAATGGATCAACAGCCAGAATTAAATAATGATGCACAAGCATCAACTGCAGATTTACCTACATTATATGAAGGATCTTTTAAAGTGAAAAAATCTGGGGATACTTATTTAGATATGAAGGAATGGGATAAAGGAATTGTGTTTGTAAATGGACATAACCTTGGTCGATACTGGAGTGTAGGTCCACAGCAAACTCTTTATTTACCCGGATGCTGGTTAAAGAAAGGCATCAACAAAATTGTTGTATTTGAACAGGAAAATCCCGATTTAAAAAATTATGTAGAATCTTCGGATAAACCAATTTTAGAAGATTTAAAGAAATAAAGAATCAATTGAATTGATTCAATAACAATCTTTTTCATTGTAACAGGGGTGTTGCAATATTTATTTAGGTTTCCTACTCGCTGGTTTTAAGTGAGTAGGATTTTTTTTATAGAATAAACTAAACTTACGTAGTGCTGTTATAATAAAGGATTTATAAAGGTTTTAGATGGTCTGTCCAATAAGTGTTATTTAATAATTGATATAAAAGTTCTAAAGTTAAAAGGATATTTGTTATAAATACCGCCCTAGAGGAATAAATTCATGCCTAAATGTTAAAATGCATTATGTTGTGTGTATTTTTCTGGTGTGCAGTCATTTATTAAGTTTTAATATTTTTTTAATACTTTTTAAACTTATCGTTTTAGGGTAATAAAAAGCCGCTTTAGCGTAATCAATTAATTTGCTAGCATAGTAGTAGCTATATAAATTTGTAAAGAAATAATCAAGAAAATATTATTAATAGTTAAAATAATGAGGATGGGTCAAAATTATTATTATTCTGATGGCTATCGAAGTCCATCTGAAGGGGGGGCACCTTCATGTGAGTATGTATTTAAACAAGATGTTGTAAACATGAAAACAATCTAAAACAAATGAGGATCATGATTAAAAATTTAATTGGACTTTTTTTACTTGTATTCCTTGCGTCAGCAACTTTAGTTGCGCAGCATACTGTTACAGGTAAAGTTATTGACAGTGCAGGATTACCGATTCCTGGTGTTAATGTTTTTGAGAAAGAAAATATGTCTAATGGTACTATTACCAATTTTGATGGTGATTATACCTTAGAGGTTTCTAGTGCAGATGGTACTCTATCTTTTTCGTTTATAGGGTTTCAAGGACTTGATGAAGTAATTGGTGGTAGATCTGAAGTTAATGTAACATTAACAGAAGAGGTGACAGGACTTGATGAAGTTGTTGTAACTGCTTTAGGTATTAAGCGTGAAAAGAAAACATTGACTTACTCTTCTCAAGAAGTAAGTGGTGAGGAAATGATGAAGTCGAAGGATGTGAACTTCATGAGTAGTTTGAGTGGTAAAACTGCAGGACTACAAATTAAAAAGAGTACTTCAGGAGCTGGAGGTTCTACCAGAACAGTATTACGTGGTAATAAATCTGTTGGTGGTGTAACTGAACCTCTTTATGTAATCGATGGTGTACCAATGGTTAACAACAAAACTAGCCAGGGTGGTATCTGGGGTGGAACTGATGGTGGTGACGGACTATCACAAATTAACCCTGATGATATTGAAAGCATCAACGTGTTAAAAGGAGCTACTGCTTCTATTTTATATGGTAGCCAGGGTGCTAATGGTGTTGTAATTATTACTACTAAACAAGGTAAAGCTGGTAAAACTACTGTTTCAGTAAGTTCTAGTACTACTTTCGAAAGCGTAATGGAAACACCGGATTTACAATTTAAGTATGGTGCAAAAGGTAACTCTAAAGAAAGTTGGTTTACTACAGCAGGTAATTACGAAGATAATTATGTAGATGATTTTTTTAGAACAGGTTATAACACTATAAATAATATTTCTGTTAGTAGTGGTACAGATAAATTAACTACTTACTTCTCATACGGAAATACAAGTGCAGGTGGTATTATTCCTAATAACCACTACAACAAGCATAACTTCTCTTTTAAACAAGTTGCTAAAATATTTGATGATAAATTAACATTAACATCAAATGTAATGTTGACTAATGAAAAAACTAAAAACAGAAGTACTGCTGGTTATTATTACAACCCACTAACAGGATTGTATTTATTCCCAAGAGATGGAGCTACTCCTGAAAGAGATGCATCTATCGGTAAACAACAATTCTCTTATTATAAAAATAACTACTCGTATTTTAACGATGAGAGAGCAATGGACTTGCAAGAATGGCATGATTACGATAGTGGTTTCCAATCAAACCCATACTGGTTATTGAAAAAACAACCAAGAGAAGACGTAACCAATCGTGTTATTGCTAGTTTAAGTGCTGATTATAAGATTACAGAAAAGTTAAGCTTTAAAGTTAGAGGTAACTATGACTATGCTGTAAAAACTTACGATCAAAGATATTATGCAGGAGGTAACCCTGTAAATATTTCAGAAACAGGTAAATGGGATTATCAACATTTTACTGATAGACAAGCTTATACTGATGGTATTTTTACATACCAAAACGATTTTGGTAATTTAAGTTTAGGTGTTATTGCAGGAGCTAGTTATCAGGTGTCTGTATTTCAGGATGGTGTAATTGCAATTAACCCTGAAGCTGCAGGTATGGATTTATTACTTCCTAATATCTTTACTTTCTCTAATATGGCTCCTAATTCAAGAATTGAGAATTCTTACGGTGGAAAAATTATTAAAGAAGGTGCTTTTGCAAACGTTCAGTTAGGATATAAGGATATGTTATTTTTAGATCTATCAGGACGTAATGACTGGTCTTCTACTTTAGCAACTACAGGAAACGAATCTTATTTTTACCCAGCGGTTGGTGTAACAGGTATCCTTTCTCAAATGGTAGACTTACCTGATTGGGTTACTTTTGCAAAAGTTAGAGGTTCTGGATCTCAGGTTAACAATGATGTACCTTATGGTCAGATGCAACAAAATCATACTATCAACAGTGCTGATCAGGTATCAAGAAATACCAGAAAACCATTTACTGATGGTAAACCAGAAAAATTAGTTACTTATGAAGTGGGTACTAACTGGCGCTTTTTAGAAAGTCGTTTAGGTATTGATTTTACTTATTATAGCATTACAAGTACTAACCAGGCTTTACTTCGTAGCATTCCTACTGGAGAGCAAGAAGGTGGTTATACAACAGAATACTTTAATGCAGGAAAAATTACTAACAAAGGGTTTGAAGTTGTATTAGATGCAACACCTGTTAAAACAGGAGCTTTAACTTGGAAAACAGCATTTAACTTCTCTCTTAACGAAAATGAAGTTGTAGAATTTTATCCAGGAGAGCCAGATCGTTATACAGATATAGGTTCTGCTGATGGATATATCTCAAGAATTAAACAAGGTGGATCAATTGGTGACCTATACGTTTACAAATATGTTAAAAACGAGCAAGGACAGCTTTTATTAAACGAAGATGGTAGTTTCAGAAAAACTACTGAGGCTGAATTCGGTGGTAGTGTAAACCCTGATTTCACTTTAGGATGGAACAACTCTATTGATTATAAAAACTGGTCGTTCAATTTCTTGGTTAACTCATCATTTGGTGGTAAAGCATTCAGTCAAACAGAATCTATGTTAGACGGATACGGAGTAAGTCAAAGATCTGCTGATGCCAGAGATCGTGGTTATGTAGCTGTGAATGCTGTATTACCTGATGGAACAGCTGTTACTCAAATGAATCCTGAAACTTATTATAAGAGTGTTGGTGGACGTAACGGTGTAAGTGAAAACTATCTTTATGACAGAACTAACATTCGTTTAGCTCAGCTTGCATTGAGTTATAAATTCAATACACAAAAATTAGGATTACCATTTGTACAGTCGGCTTCATTTTCAGTAGTAGGAAACAATCTGTTCTTTATTTACAAAGATGCTCCATTCGATCCTGAAATGAGTATGAGTACTGGTTTAGGTTCACAATCTGTGGATAACTTTAATTTACCATCTACTAGAACTTATGGTTTTAACCTTAAATTGACATTCTAAAAATTATTGATTTATGAAAAAGTTATTATTTATATTAATAGCAGGGGTGATCTTATTGAACTCTTGTACCGATGATTTTGAGGATGCGAATCTTAATCCATATCAGATTTCTGATGAAGATTTGATGCAGGATCACAATGATATTGGTTCGTTTTATCCAAACTTACTTTCTAATATATTTGGTCACCAAATTGAAGAAAACTTAATTGCTGAGTCATTTTGTAACTATATGGCTACTCCAACTCCTTTTGTGAGTGGTGTAAACAATACTACATATAATATTACATGGAATACCTATTGGGATCGTATTTACAATAGTTTAATGGCTCCTTCACAACAAGTGATGGGAACAGCTCAAGAACAAGGAGAGCAAGTGTTTAATGAGTGGGCTAAATTAATCAGAATTTTAGGTATTTCTCGTTTAACTACATACCATGGACCAGTAATTTACTCTACATATGGAGAGGCTGAAACCAGATATGATAGTGAAGAGGAATTATATACTGCTATGTTTGCCGATTTAGATGATATTCAGGAAGTATTTGCTGCTAACTTAGAGTATGGTGGTATTGCTAACTTTGATGCAGCTTATGATGGCGATATTGCTAGCTGGGCTAAATTAGTTAACTCATTGCGTTTACGTTTAGCAATCCGTATTTCAAAAGTAGCTCCTGCTTTAGCCAAAGCTGAAGGAGAAAAAGCTATTGCTGATGCTGCCGGATTGATTACAACCAGCGGTGATGATTTTAATATTCCATTATATGGTTCAACAATTTATTTAGCTGTAATTACAGGATGGGATGATACTCGTATGTCTGCTGCTATGGAGTCTATTTTGGTAGGATTAAAAGATGCACGTATCGCTCAGTTTTTCGAGGCTGTTTCTGATGAGTCATTAGTTGTTGATCATCCTGAATTCCCTTATAAAGGAGTACGTGCGGGTGGTCAAATGGAAGCTAAGAGTGATCACTTACCTTATTCTAAAATGAATCCTGCAATTGCAGGTTGGGAAGAAAGACCATATTTAACATCTTCTGAAGTTTATTTTGACCTAGCTGAAGCTGCTTTACGTGGTTGGGAAGGTGCTGGAGATGCACAAGCTAACTATGAGGCTGGTGTTAGAGCTTCTTTTGCTCAATGGGGAGCTAGTGGTGTTGATGCTTATTTAGCAGATGCTACAAGCACACCTATAAATTACAATGATGTTGTTTATGATGCGTTAGAAGATGGTACTGTTAATGATTTTGTAACTCGTTCTACTGTTACTGTAGCTTGGGACGAAGCTGCTTCTAACGAAGAAAAATTAGAGAAAATCATTACTCAAAAATGGATTGCCGCATTTACTAATCCTAATGAGCCTTGGGTTGATTTCCGTAGAACAGGATATCCTAAATTACCTCATGTGTATAACAATTTAAGTAATGCCGACTGGGGTATTATTCCTGCTGATGAATGGATTAAGCGTATGCCTTTTGTTCAGGATCAAAGAATTACTAATGCTGCAGCTATTGAAACAGTTGAACAAACTATGAATGGATCTGATTTAATCAGCACTCGTTTATGGTGGGATACTGAAGCTAAAGATGAAGTTAACTTCTAATTAAGATTTTGCTTTAAGTTTAAGTTTTGTAAATAGTAAGGGTCGATTGATACGTTCAATCGGCCCTTTTACGTTTTAGGTGGACTATTTATTAATCGAACTCGAGTTATTATAACAAACGAAAGGTTATGTATTATGAGTAATATTCATAAAAGATACTAATCTGACTAAAGGTCAAATATGTAGGCTTTATTTGATAGGTTAAGGACCATATCAATATAAATGATGCCAGAGGCATCACATGTTTATAGTATTATTTAGTGTAGTATTTAATGACTCCATAGGAGTCACACAACAAATATTTTAAGAAGAATAACCTACTATGCATTATAAAACATATCTTTAATTGTTAATTCTTTAAAATCTAACCTAAATATTTGTTTTATAATGGCCAATACCTATTCTAAATTATATGTTCACATCGTTTTTGCTATTCATAATAGAGAAGCATCAATTAATCAAAAATGGGAAGAGCAACTATATAAATATATTACCGGTATTATTACAAACTCAGGTCAAAAATTACTAGCTATTAATGGCACTGAGAATCATGTACATTTTTTTATTGGAATTAAACCCAATTGTTGTTTGTCGGATTTAGTTCGAGAAATTAAAAAGTCATCCACAAAATATATAGAAGACCATAAATTATGTAATTATAAGTTTCAATGGCAAGAAGGATTTGGAGCATTTTCATATAGTCATTCGCAAATTGATAAGGTTATCAACTATATTAAAAGACAAAAAGAACATCACACACATAAAACCTTTAAAGAAGAATATTTAGGCTTTTTAAAATTGTTCAATATTGAATATAAAAACGATTATTTGTTTAAATGGAATGAATGATGTTGGTGCGACTCCTCCGGAGTCGTTTTTATTTTATCACCATTTCTATAGACATGTAATCCCGCTGGGATTAATAACATCATTAACAAGTAAGATGGTTTAGGAAGTATTCACCTATTCTAATACATAATCCTGGTTTAATGCAGCATTCAATGACTCTCTAGGAGTTAGACTTGTATATATATACTATACCCACTTCAAGACTCCTTTGAAGTCGCTTTGTTGTCCTATTATAATGCTATAAATATGTAATCACTATGGAATAATCTGTTTTTTAGTAAGGGTCGATTGATACGTTTAATCGGCCCTTTTACGTTTTATTCGATTGGCTACATTTCATAAAATTAATGTGTTATTCTATGCATGTTCTGCATGAGCTTCTTTAACATGATCACACATTTTTACTACTTCAGCTTTAAAACGTTCTTATCTTAACTAATACTACAACAGACCGACTAATAGGTAATCCATAATGGTTATTGAAATTGTTTCGGGATAAAAATTTATTGTTAGCAGTGATGGATTAACGTAAATATTACAATAAAAGGTAAAATGAATAATATTTATTCTATTTTTAAGGGATAAAGTAGAAATAAATAGACATATAACCATAAAAGCCTTAATTATGAATTACACAAAACAGAAGTTAATCGTATTATCAATTCTTATTTTTGGAGTATTAGTTTGGTCATTACTAACCATGATTAATAGTTTTGATACAAATCAAACCTGGCGCATTATATTATCTACTATTGGATTTCTTGGATTTTTTATACTGACTTTCTTTTTCGTTAAATCAATGATAAACAAATTCAAAATAGAAAACACGCCAAAAAAGTGAGTATCTACCAGCTTACATATTTAGTTGTATCTTAACTATAATAACTCTATACGTATTACATCATGAAAGCGAAATATTATATCGCACTGGTTGTACTGTTATTTTCAATTTCACTACTTAAAGCACAAAACAGTGTTGATACTTACGCAAAGGAAATAAAAGCAAAACGGTTAAAGAACCATGTTTATATTCTTGCATCAGATTCATGCGCAGGTCGTAATATAGGAACCTCCGGAATTGAAAGAGCTTGCAAATATATTGTTGGTCAGTGGGAGGCAAACGCTGTTATTAAGCCTTATTTTGTAGATACGTGGTTACAGCCTTTCCCTTTAGTTACCTACAGTGATAAAGTAACACAATTACAAGCCGGAGATGCTGTTCTAACTAGTTTTGCAGATTATATGTATACGGGAGAGTATGATGGTTTTAATAAAGAGCTACCTATTGTATTTGCTGGTTATGGAAAAGACGGAGATTTTAAAAAGCTTGATGTGAAAGGAAAAGCCGTTTTAACTTTAAATAATAACCTGCGAGTTGCAATTAAAAATGCTTCAAAGGCACTTGAATATGGAGCAGAACTATCAATAATTGCTAATCCTGAAAATACCAATCAATTTGAATCTATTTCCCGCCAATTTAAAGATTTTCAAAAATATAAGCGATACAAAGCACCTACAGACACGATTATTCAGGGGCTTAATATTAGATCACTGGATTACCGGTATGTAACAATTAGTTCAAAGACCGTGAAACAACTAACAAATAAAAGCTTATCGTATTGGAAAAATAAAAATGTTGGTGAGAATGATGCTATAGGTACGTTAAAGCTTGCTGTTAAGCCGGTAACAACAGATACCATTCTTGAAAATAATATTGTAGCATTTATTCCGGGTATTAATAATAATGAATCCATTGTTATTGGAGCACATTACGATCACCTTGGTGTTATAAACGATGAAGTGTATCATGGAGCTGATGATAATGCTTCTGGAGTAGCTGCGCTTCTTGAGCTCTCTTCAATATTTTCGCAAGCGTATAATGATGGCTTTATACCTCAGAAGAATATTGTTTTTATTGCATTTTCAGGTGAAGAGGGGGGATTATGGGGTTCTAAATACTTTGCAGATCACCTTGAAAATAAAGAGGGTGTTAAACTTATGTTGAATATTGATATGATAGGAAGGGCTGATACTGATCATTCGGATGATTCCAGATACTTCTATTTTATCAGTAATTTTTTAGCAGATTCGTTACTTACTCAAAATAAGCAGTTATGTGATAAATATAATTTAACACCTGATTATTCTTCTACAATTGATGCCTCCGATCATAAATCATTTACCGATATTGGAATTCCTAATATTTTTTATTTTGATGGAATGAATCCCGACCTTCATAAACCAACTGACACTCCAAATAAAGTGGATTATAAAAGAATGGAGAAAATAACCCGAATGATTTTTGAAACCATTTGGCAAAATGCGTTCGTAAGTGAAAAATAACAGAAACCGATACACATATGACCAATATATTAGATTACACTGTACTTAGTGAAAAAGCCATAGAGAAGTTTTGGACGGACTATAATTGTGCCCAATCGGTACTATTTGCTTATTCAGATTATTTGCCAATAGATACCAATACATCATTAAGTGTTTCATGTGGATTTGGTGGTGGAATGGGACGCCTGCAAGAAACATGCGGAGCTGTGTCTGCTGCATACATGGTATTTGGATTGTTAAACGAATCAGCAACTAATGATAATAGAGAACATATAGAAGACACCTATTCTAAGATTCAAATGTTCCACAATCTTTTTATCCAAAATCAAGGCACATCTGATTGTAAAGAATTATTGAATTGTGACTTAAATACCGAAGAAGGTCAAAACTATTTTAAGTCTAACAACCTGAAAAAAACTATTTGTGAAGGCTGTATCAAAGAATCGATTAAACTGATTCACCAGGTTATCACAGAAAAAGGCAACCCTCCACATTAGGCTGTCAGTAAACTAAATGCTAAGGCATAATACACTTTAATGTATGATGGATTTTGACTGAGTTAGTTTCGATTACTAACGTGAAATATATCAATAGTGGACAAATCATGAATAATAGAAAATGAAGCTAATAGATAGATTAAATGTATATATCCAATCCCTAATCAAATATGTTTTGAGTGTGATAATCGTATTGGCAATTGGTTTGTTAGTAGGATTTGTGCACAGGGAATTAGGATTGCTTTTGATTGTCTCATTAATAACTTTTGTCTTTATTAAATATCATTATGACATGTGCAAAAGGTTAACTAGTTACTTAGCGATATTAAAATGGAAAGTTTTTACTCCTTTAATTATTATTTCGGTTTTATTATTGACTTTGAAAATTTATGTAAACGAGACGATTAATTTTAATAATAGTTGTTTTACTAGAGTATCAGAGAATGCTAGACTATGGAATTATTTTTTATACAGTATTTGGACTAGTGTTATTCTATGGGAACTTTATTATGCATTACTATCAAAGTTTTTGAAAAACAAATTGATAATTAAATGCAACTAAAGGAATCGAATATCATTCAAGCATAGCTTGATATTACAAAATTTTATATGAGAATAGCAGTACTTACATTTTTGATTTTTTTGTTTGTTAATGCTCATGCACAGATTTTGCCTCAAGGTAGTTTTGAGGGCTCTGAGAATATGAGGAAAAATAATTATGGGAGAACAATTTACTATCCAGGAATTTATTACGAAAAGGATTATAATCAATCAAGTCTTTGGGCACATTCATTAGATTGGTTTCATGAAGTGGTTATTAGTATTGAAAATGACACTAGTATACTAATTATTAAGAAACCGTATTACCTAAAGAAAAAGCAAATGTGCTATTCGGATAGTATTGGTGGATTTTATACCTATAAATGTGAGCTGCACCAATATAAGATCATAGATCAGACGGATGATCGGAATGGGAAATATTATATAAGTGGTAATTATATAAACAATTCAAACATGCAGAATACGAATGAACATTCAGGAATACCTCGTTATGTTCGTGTTCATTATACAGTAGTAAAACAAACTAATCGATATATTTTATTGGAAACAGAATTTGGTGAAATAAAATATAAACGTTTAAATAGTAATACCAAAATTTAAAACGGTGGAATAATACAAGGCTTGCTATAATTGTTCAAAAATACGAATAAAATAATCTATAAATACAAACTCAAATTAATACCCCACAAACATGAAAATATACCGTTTACTTACTGTTTTATTTATTGCACTCCTTCTGTGTATTTCTTCTATTGTAATGGCTCAGCAGCATGTTTATACTTCTGCAACTCCTGATGGTGAGGTTAAACTAACAGTTGCCAAATCAAATTATCAGGTGTGTATAACTTCTGATGGGAAAATTGTAGATTATGTCATACTTACCAACGGATCTGTATCGTATGATTTTAAAGGTCGTGTAGATCAGGTAGGTAATGTTTCCATATCATATGATGTAAAGGGGAGGATAGATGATATCGACTCAGAATCTTTTATGTATGATTTGAAAGGAAGGTTAACGCAAATTGGATCAACAACTATTCAATATGATGCTAAGGGTAAAATATATCATATTGGAGATGTGCGTATTTTATATGATATAAGAGGGAATATTGATGAAATAGAGTAGTGTGATAGCCCGCAGTGGATAGGAACTTCAAAACCGGTTTATAATGACAAATACCAAACAAAGAATTATTAAAAATTTGCGCTACACAGAACTTGTTTATCAACGGATCAATAAGAAATTAGCTACAGACCTATCAAAAGGTAAGATAGAACTATTTATAGATGAAATTTTGAAAAAGACCAATGAAGCGTTTTATATAAAAAGTGGTAAAAACTATTATGTAAGCAATTCAGAGGATAATATCAGAATAACTATTAATTCAAATACCTTTAGAGTGATAACAGTGGATAGATTGAGAAAGGTTTAATGCCTGACTAAAATATAAATAGGAAGTCAACCGCTGTGATGGATTGACTTCCTTTTTTTATTATTTCTTCCAGGCCTGTAAGCACTTCATGGTAATAAGCGGAATTAAAGATATCATATAAATTACCATTCCATACATGGTAGGAATACTTGATACTTTAAGTCCGGAGTACATCACTTGGGGTTTTACACTCCCAACTTCGCCCAAATACGAAAATGCCTGATAAAGGCCAATAACCTGACCGAAAATTCCGAATGTAAGCGCTAAAATTCCCACATACTTAATTTGTTTCAGTCTTAAATTAAGCTTGTCTTTTTCTTTAGAGCCTAACGTATAAACAATACCTGCAATAATCAATATTAAGAATATTGACAATACACTCATAAACAATGGGCCTCCCATATAAAACAGTCCTAACATAACAGTAAAATTTAAAAATTAGTAATGAGATAAAGTAAGCTGATACACTGCTTTTTTACAATGTCGAAAGCTGCTGTTAAGCTGTCGTATCCCTGTGTTTATATACGTCATTGATAAAAATGGTTAATTTAGCACATAAACCATAATATCAGTTATAAATATGTTTGAAAAATTAAAGAAGCTAAAACATCATATCATATTTTTGGTAATTGTAATAATTACCCTGTCGTTGATATTTGGACATTCGTGGGGGAATGTTTTTGCAGCATTTACTTACGTGAGTATTTTAACGCCAATAGTAATAAGCGTGGTGTACTTTTTCAATTTTTATCTGGTTCCCCGTTACTTAATTACACGTAAATATCTTCAGTTTACCCTATACAGTGGTTTAACAGTGGCTGTTTCATTGTTGTTAGAATCTTACCTGGTTGTGTTTTCGTTTATTTTGCTGGGGCATTTTAATTTTTATAAGGTGGCACCCAATGCTTCTGATACGGTTTTACTATTTGCCGTGCTCTATTTATTTGTTTTTGTGGCAAGCACTATTTTAATGTTCAAGCAATTGTCTGTAGCGCATCATAAGATTAATACATATGCCGAGGAACAAAAATTAAAAAGCATTAGTTTATTAGAGGTGATCAGTAACCGAAAGAAAATAAGTATTCAGTACGATACCATTCAGTATATAGAAAGTTTGGCCGATTATATTGTTATTCATACAACAAGTAAGGAAATAAGAAGTAATGAACGAATCAGTGCCATTCAAAAAAGATTACCCGCAGATATGTTTATCAGGATTCATCGTTCGTTTATTTTAAATAAAGTACATATTACAGCATCAAATAATGATAATATAAGTATTGGCGATACAGATTTGCCAATAGGAAGAAGTTATCGCCCTAATGTGAAAGAATTATTGTAGATTAAAGGCAGTGGGTTAATACTGAGAATCCTGAATTTTGATTGTTTGTGGTAGCTATTCCGTTTTTCACCTTAGTAATTCATCAATAATAATGCGTTTTTTATCTAATATTCCTACTAATTTCCACAACCCTCCGAAACATTTGCAAAGAAATCCAGTACATTCGACCAAAATAAGATAGTTCTCAATATTTTTATTCATCTTTATTAAGATCAAGTGGTATGAGAGCTGATTAAATTAGTACTAAAACCAGAATGTTGTGATGATAATATTTCATAGTATGATCTGGTGTTAAGATATAGCTAGAGTTTGAATGAATAATAATATGTGCAAGAAGGGAGTAATAGCAATCGATATAAAACAATTTATTAATACGATTCGAAAGGATGATTTTAATGTATTAATCATATTGCTTTTGATTGTATCCATGCAAATATCAAAAGCACAACAAGTTGATTTGTCCAATCCGGATAAAATGCTTTTGAATTCCTTATCAAAAGAAGAAAAAGCTTTTTTAGAAACTCATCCTGTTATAAGAGTTGCCAATCAGGAAGCCTGGCCTCCATTTGATTATATTGAAGATGGAGAACATAAAGGATATTCTATAGAGCATATACAATTATTAGCTTCAAAATTGGGTATAACCATTGAGTATGTAAGTGATTATCGTTGGGGAAATCTTTATGAGCTTTTCAAGAAACATGAGATTGATGTAATGCCCATTCTTTATAAAAATCCTCAAAGAGAACCTTATACTCTCTATACTACACCTTATCTAAAAACAACAATGAGTCTTTATAGTATTGAGGATAATACAAGTTTAAATAGTAAGACGGATTTAAAAGGGGGTATAAAAGTAGGTATACATCACGATGATGCCAGCATTCCCTATCTGAAAAAACAATTCCCTGACATTGAACTTATTGAACTTCCCGGATCTAAAGAGATAATTAAAGCATTGGCAAGTAGAAAAGTAGATGCAGTTATTGAGAATACTTATATTTTTCACTACAATGTCAATCAATACCATGTTTATAACCTAAAACTTGTTGATTTTATTGAACCCCAACAATCCGATGTGAATCCTTCATTACATATTGGAGTCAGGAAAGATTTGCCTGTTTTGCATAATATACTTCAAAAGGCCATGTATAGGGTAAGTGAAGAAGAGAAAATGAAGATGCATGAAAAATGGTTGGGAGATATTACACGAATGCGTAAAGAGATTTCTCTTACAGATGAAGAAAAAGCATATCTAAATCAAAAAAAGTCTATTAAAATATGTGTAGATCCTAACTGGATGCCATTTGAGCAGATTGATAAAAATGGGCAATTTTCAGGCATTAGCGCTGATATAGTTAAATTGATTTCAGAAAGCATAAACAAACCTATTGAGTTAGTTCCTACCCAATCATGGACTCAAACCATGGAATATATCGAAAATAAACAATGTGATATTATTCCTATGGTTGGCAATTCAACCAAACGTAGTGAAAATATGATTTTTACTAAACCCTATATTTCTGAGACCTTAGTAATTGCAACAAAGAATGATAAGTTTTTTATTCGGGAAAGTAGTGACCTTACAAACCGTAAAATTGGTATTGTAGAAGGTTATATTTATATCCATTTACTAAAACAAAAACATCCAAGTATTGATATAGTAGAGGTAAAAAGTGCAAAAGAGGGATTGGAAAGCGTACAAAAAGGCGAGTTGTTTGGATTTGTTGATGTTTTACCTACCATAGCTTATGCAATTCAAAATAATGGAATGCTTGATTTAAAGGTAGCTGGTCGTTTAGAGTTTGGTGCTGATTTTTGTATTGCATCGCGAAATGATGAACCACAATTAAATGCTATTATGCAAAAAGCATTAAACCATATTAAAGAAGAACAGATCAAATCAATTGTTGGGAAATGGGTGGCTATTAAGGTGGAACAATCGTTTGATTATAAAAAGTTAATCTATATCAGTATATTCTTTTTATCTATTCTTTTGGTTATTGTTTTAAAAAACAGATCTATTCGTAAAATAAACACAGAGTTAGAAAGGGCGTATCGCGAAAAGGATAAATTCTTTTCAATTATTGCCCACGACTTAAATGGGCCTATCGGTAATATTGCCAATATTTTAAACTCTTTTGAATGGGAGGATATAAAAGGCGATTTATTTAATCATTTGCGCATTTCGTCTCAAAACACCTACGAACTATTACTTGAATTACTAACCTGGGCCCAAGCACAAAGAAATCAGTTAGAAATAGATCCAACACATTTTAATATCAATCAAATAATAAAAAAATCGATTTCATCCCTAGAGTTAAGTGCAAATAAAAAGGATGTAGAACTTATTTTACTTAACGAAAATAAAGATGTTTATGTGTATGCAGATATACCGACTATAAATACGGTTATTCGTAATTTAATTTCAAATGCCATCAAATTTACAAGTCCGGGGGGCACCATAACTTTAAAAGTTGAAAAAGTTAATGATGACGTTAAAATATATGTTATAGATACAGGTGTTGGAATGACCAAAGAAATGACATCAAAACTTTTTAAAATGGGTGAAGATATCAGCTCTTCGGGTACAATGGGTGAAAGAGGAACCGGACTTGGATTGTTGTTATGTAAAGAATTTGTTGATTTAAATAAAGGTCAGATTGGCGTAGAAAGTAAGCTAGGTATAGGTTCTGCATTTTGGTTTACAATATCTGCAGGAACAGAAATAGAAAAAGAAGATTATATAGGTTTAGTTAAGGAGAAACAGTTAGAGTGTTTAGTAATTGAAGATAACTTTCTGAATTTGCAGAATACAATTAACGAATTAAATAAACTAGGTATCAATTCAGAAGTGGCCTGTAATGGTATTGAAGGAATAGAAAAAGGTCTGGAAAAAGAATATGATTTGATACTACTGGATATAGATTTACCCCGAAAAAACGGAATTGAAGTAAATAGAGAAATAAGACACAAATACCCTTCGTCTGTTATTATTGCACTGTCTTCCTACGATAAATCTGAAATTCAAAGGATGGATAGTCGTGTATTATTTAATAATTATCTTAAAAAACCATTGAAAATGGAACATCTTTTATCTTGTTTAAAGCAGTTGAAATAGACCGATTTAACCAGCAATATGCAATAAGAGATTGTTCAGGGTGTATTAAGTTTTATACATATTACCGGTTTAAAACTTTAGAAAACTAAAAAGGCTGAATCTAAAGAGAAACAGCCTTTAATTAACAAATTATTATACCAATATGTACATTTTTGATGGTACTTGGTAAAACAAAGACAAATGGTTATTTAAATTCTTTACTTAACTTTTTTAATACTTCTTGCTTTTCTTCGTTTAAGCCATCAGCAGTGAAAATAGCAACGCCACTGGCGCCTTTTTCTTTTGCTAAACGAATACCTTGTTCAAATTCTTCTCCATTTTTAAATGCAGGTTCATATAAACCAGTATTAATAGCAAAATCAACATCTTTAACACCTTGTTCTGTTGCAAAACCAATCCAGTTGATGTTTTGACGATAGAAACTTTGATAAATCATCGGGTAAGCGCCATCTAAATTCCAGTCATTCCATGCCTGACGAACCATTTGACGAGCCATTTCAGGGAATGGGAATACTGCAGCGGTCATTTTATTTCCACTTTCGTGTGCTATCTCAACCAATTCATTAACTAAAGTAGTTACCGCATTTAAACGATATTGTTTCCATTCTGTGCTTAATTCAGGATGATCCATATCCAAAGGGTCCACACCAAAAATCTTTTTGTACCCTTCGCGAGCCAATGGATGGTAACCGTAGTCGTATTCAGGCATTTCATGATCCTGTACCAAGTTGTATACCGGCTGAAGATCTGCTCCTAAAATAACATCTACGTAACGTACGTAATCTAAATGTATAGAAGCTAAACCTTTTACTTTAGTTAATTTACGAACGTTGCTTTTAATATATTCTCTGGCTCCCGGAGAGTGAGGACTCAACCATTGGTAATAATCAACATAAGCTCTGTACTCTAATGAATTTTTACCGGCGCGGTTTACTGCATACCATTCAGGGTGTTTGTTGGCAATTGTATCATCCGGACGATTTAGAGTCCACATCCATGCATGAATTTTGATTCCTCTTTCTGCTGCTATTGGAATAATCTGTTCCAATACATCAGGTTCCCCTTTAATTAATACCTCTGTGATACCAAGATCCTTGTAATAATCCATTTTAGTATTCCACTCTTTGGCATCAAACTCACCGTGATCTGCATGTGCCCATGTAGCAAATACAAATTTCTTAGTTTCACACTTTACTTCATCAGTAGTTTTACCCTGCGGACAACAACTGATTAAACATGCAAATAATAAAAGTAATACAGTATTCTTCATTATAATTAATTATTTAGTTTCTATATATCCTGTTTCGTTAATTACATAACTATCGCAATAGGCTGGAACTGTGTATTCAAAACCATTTTTAGTTTTGGTAAATACGGCATTGATAATGGTGTTGTCTGATTTTACTTTGAACGTAGTGGTAAATCCTTCTTCCTTTTGTAAAAGATCTTTCATATCGCCATAATGCGTTTTACGAAACAAAGCGTATGCTGTTTGTTTGAAAATAAAGTCTTTATCCTTTTTAATTTCAATATGATCAGGAGTTGTGTTATTTGTAAACTGTACAATTCCCCATTTTTCTGGTTCGTGCATGTTTATTACACCTTGGTTACTCCATACCCAGTTGTATTCAGGCAGGTATTTACCATCTTGCTTTTTGCGGTCGTATCTGCCATCAACCAAATCAAAATCCCATTCTACACGAGAAAAGTTGACTTTCCATTGCTCACCGTCTTCCGGAAATTTATCATCCGTGTTTTTCAGTTCCATAATACGATCAATAGGTACAGCCATTTCTACTGTCCAACAACTATCTGTATCATTAGGATTATTTAAAGTACCATAAATCTGCACTGCAGTTTTTAAACGGTCCAGATTCCAACTGTTATCCGCATTTCCGTTTACACGATAAGGTTTATCCAGATTTAAATCCCAGACAGTATTTAAAACATTCACCTCTATTTCGCCATAATTATAAGTATCCATCGAAGGATCAAGAAATGCTTCAAAATCGTTGTTGTAAAAGATAACTGTATCGCGCTGATATAAGTTTCCCCAAATATGTGGTTCTTTTAATTGTGCATAGATATAAAAGAACTGCTCATCCCAAAGCATTTTAATTTTAGTATCGTACTTTGGTGTTTTAACACCTTCTATATCTATAAATGAGTTAGTAAAAGGAGCCTTACTCCATGCTTCTTCATTAGCAATACCATCAATATTAAGAGGTGTTTCTGTTTTACAAACCACATACTCCTGAGGTTTAATGATATCCAATTTAATATCTACATCATCATTTTTATTAGATGATGTATTACAAGATGCTGCTAATATTAGCACGAGTAACAATTGCGGAATTAAAAATCTCATTGATATTATTTTAAGTGTAATAAACGTAAATCTAAGTATAAAGGTAGTGGATTAAAAAAAGAAGCGGTTATTGTGCTATAAAATACCGTTTGGGCAGAATAGTTTTTCAGTTCTCAGTCTTCAGCCCTCAGTTCACAGTCTTCAGTCTTCAGGCTGCCTCCTGCCTACTGCCTCCTGCCGACTGCTCACTTTTTAACTACAATCTGTTCCTTATTCACACCAATTCCTTTAATAGTTAATGATTTCCAGTGTTTTGGTAAGCAAGGTGTTTTTTGAATGATCCCATTTTCGTTTATTTCTAATCCTGCAAATCCAAAAATAATTGCCTGAAGCATTCCGCCGGCACCGGTAGCAAAATATGGATTATTGCTTGTTGCTGATTCCGCTAAAACACCAAAAGGTGCTCTTTTATTCGGGATGTATGCTTTTTTGAATAATTCAAAAGCTTTTTCCGGTTTTCCTAATCTGGCATAAAGGATGCTGAAAATAGAGTAGGACATGGCAGGTCCTTCAACCGATAGTTTGGGTTCGTAATATTTTAAGTCTTTTAGTATGCTTTTTTGCTCAGTAATAATCTGTAATGGGTAAGCCAGTAAATTTACATCCGCCTGTTTAATAATTTCACCATTATAATCAGCGTGTTCTCTGGTAATTCCATTGTTGAACTGCTCAATTTTAATATGATCTTTTAAAACATGCCATTCTTCAGGGATATCAGTATTTAATAATTGTGCAGCATTAATGGCATACTCCATCACCTTTTTTACAGAACCATTGGTAAAAGCATTGTTGTTAACCACATGTGCCCATTCGTTGGCTCCAACTACATTGTTAATAGAATACGATCCATCTTGGTTTAATGTAGCTCTGCTGAACCAAAAATCAGCAACATTTTTTAATACAGGCCATCCCTTTTCTTGGAGCCACTCTTTGTCTTTTGTAACACAATAGTAATTCCATGCCGCAATACCAATGTCAGCAGTAATATGTTGTTCCATCACACCAGTTAAGCACCAGGTAGGAGTGGCCTCTTCCCCTGAAAAATCCGATTCCCAAGGAAACATAGCTCCATTGTAGCCATAGTTTTTAGCCCGGTTAATAGCTTCAGGTAGCCTGTTAATTCTATAATTTACCATTGTCTTTCCCATTTCAGGATGAAGGACAAGTAGAGGTGGATACATCCATATTTCAGCATCCCAAAATACATGTCCGTTATAACCTTGCGAGGATAAACCCATGGGAGAGATGCTTAAGTCATTATCATCTCGTTGAAAAGAATATAAATTGTATAAAGCAAAACGAACATCAAGTTGTGATTGTGGGTCACCTTCAATTACAATATCACTTTCCCATAGTTCGTTCCATTTATTTATATGACCTTGTAAAAGGTTAGGTGCTCCTGTTTGCTGTGCATAAACTACAAAACGTTCAGATTCTCCAATTGGGTCATGAAAATCCTGTGAGTTGCACACTGAACCGAATAAGCTAAATGAAAAAGTTTCGCCTTTTTGTAATGTCCTGGTAAATGACAGGCTTGACTGATATGGGTTTTCAATACCTTCCTTGAATTCAGGTAATGAAGCATCAAAAATAAAACCTGAAGCACTGGCAAGCTGATGCGCACCAAAGGGACTATCTGCAATTGTTTGAAAAACCGGAACTCTCACATCTAAATCTTTTAGTATTCTGAACCGGGACTGTGCATTTTTATATTGCTCAGGTGTTTTAATGATATTACTGATATCCAAAGAAACATTTTCTGTGGCCTCAATATTTACTTGTATTAATCCACCAAAAGGAATGTTACGCAGAGCCTGTATCGAATAGCTTACTTTAACCTTATCCTTGAATTTAAAAGAGGTTTGTAATGCTGCCCTTTTCATGTTTAAAGTCTGTTGCCAATTGTTGACATTATCCAGATTTAATGTTTGATTGTCAATGGATACTTTTAGATTAAAGGGATTAATACCAGTTAAAACCCTGCTGATATCATTTTTATTCTGACGATCGAAAACATGATTTAGAATGACTTTCTGTGTTTCAAAAAGCTCAGCATCAGGTACAATTCCTATTTGACCGTTCGCAACACACGTAGGAACATAGTCAGTTGTTGATTTGGTGGATATTTCCCAACCATCTTGTGCTTTTAATGTAAATGATATTATAAAGATGAATGTAAATAAAGAAAGGATTTTATTCATGGCGAGTGGGTTTTCGAAGTAAAAATTCCATTAACCACAAAGACACCAAGACACAAATATTAAAGAACTCTGTGACTTAGTGCCTTTGTGGTTTATCTTATTTTATTGTTGCCGACTATAACTTTACAAAACGAATAGCCTGACCACCTCCTGGTGCAAGTACAAGTTTTAATGTAGTTTCAGCATTAACGTCTTTAATCTCGATTTTGAAAGACTGTGGATTTGTTAAATAATCTGCATCCTCTCCATCGCGATAAATTTCAGCTTTGTAGTTTTGACCTGCTTCAAGGAAGTTGAGCTTTACTTCTAAAGTTCTGGCATCCTCATTTGTTGCAGAACCTAAAAACCATTCTTCTCCGCTTCTACGAGCCACAGTAACGTATTTTCCTATTTCACCATTTAATACTTTTGACTCATCACTATCAGCATTAAAGTCTCTGAAAAACTGAAATGCAGGATGTCCTTCGTAGTTAGTTGGTATATCACTAGCCATTTGTAGTGGACTGTACAGAATAACAAAGTTTGCAATTTGTTTTGCTAAAGTGGTATGAACTCTGCTGTTTCCTTTGTCCTGATCGTTCCACTTAACCCTGTTTTTAGCATTCTTGTATAAAATATCAAAAGTACCAGGAGTGTAATCTATAGGACCACCTAAACCTCTTGTAAAAGGGATTGTTACCGTATGCGATGGAGGGTTTCCATCACTCCATCCATTCCATTCCATACCTCTTACACCTTCACGTGTCATCATGTTTGGCCATGTTCTGCGTATACCTGTTGGCTTAATAGGCTCATGTACATCAAGCATAATCTGGTACTTGGCAGCAAGTTCAACAACCTTACGGTAATGCTGAACCATAAACTGTCCGTGGTGATGCTCTCCACGCGGAAAAATACCTCCTGCATAACCCGTTTTAACAGCATGCATACCTAATCTCTGACACAACTTAAAGGCGTCTTCTATATATTTTTCGTAAGAAGGAATATCACCACCTGTTTCATGATGACCTATAAGCATTACGCCTTTTTCTTTAGCATAAGCAGCTACTTTTTCAAGGTCGTAATCTGTGGCTGGAGTTACATGATCAAAAGCGCCTTCTGAACCCCATTTAGCCCAACCGTCATTCCATCCTTCAACAACAAAACCTTTAATGTTGTTAGCTGCTGCAAAATCAATATCTGCCAGGGCATTTTCAGTTGTAGCTCCATGTCTTGGACCTGTGTACCAGGTTTCAGTTCCGATATGCATTCCCCACCAGATACCAATATATTTCATAGGTTCAATCCACGAAACGTCTTCAATTTTGCAAGGCTCATTTAAGTTTAAGATAAGTGAGCTTTCAACCAATTCAGCAGCTGAATCTTCAATTTGAATGGTTCTCCAAGGGGTAACCATTGGAGCTTTAGTACGCACTTTATCACCATTAGCCCACGGAACAAGGTCTGCCTCATAAGCTCCGGACTCATTTTGTTTTAAAGTCATTCCTGAGTAATCAGTCAGAGCAGCCTCATGTAAACTAATATGAACATTATTTTTAGTTACCATAGTAACCGGAGTAGCCACCCATTTAGCTTCAGTCATTGGTGTTGACTTATATAGTTTTTCGTAGGTGTCGTAGTTTGCATCAATCCACCATGTTGTAGGATTGCTCGTAATATTAAACTCAGTAATTTCGTTTTGGATTACAAACTCCTTTAAATTTTGTTGTTCCGGAAATTCATATCTAAATGCTGCACCATCGTTATAGGTACGAAAGAAGATATTAAGTAATCTTCCGGATTCACCAGCTTCTTTTAATTCAATTTTTAATTGATTGTATTGATCACGAATTGTTTTGTTTTCGCCCCATGGTTGTTGCCACGTTTCATCAGCTGAACTAATGGTAGAAGCAATAATTTCAAATTGATCCTTCATGCTTCCTTGCTCTTTAAATTCAAAACCAAGGCGTGAAGTATTTACAATGGTATCGTTATTATAAGTTACCAGGTAAACAGGAGTTCCCTTTACCAGATTAAATGACAAATTGATTTTACCATCAGGAGAGGTGATGGTGTTGTCTGTATTAGAACATGCTGTCAGATTAAATATCAGTAAGCATGCCATTACAACCTTAATTATGTTCTTCATATGTTTTTATTTATTTTGTTTTTATTCTAAGATCTAGTTCTTCAAAATTAAAACTAAGCCTATATAATATAAAGCATTTATGATAGTGTAACAACTAAAATACAGATGTTGTGAAAGGTAAGGTGTTGAAAAACAGGATGTAATTATTTTAAGTGTACAGGTCAGTAAAGTATCAGGCAAGGGGATAAATCCTGTTGTTTATGTAAATTCTATCAATGAATTTATTTAATATTTACAACGTAGTGATCAAATTCATCCGGATTTAAAGATGATTTAGATTTGATCCTGTTTCTGTAAGTATAAATTGTGTTTCTGGATACGCCCAATATAGAAGCAATACGATCAGTGTTTGTGATACCTAATCTGTTCAATGCAAAAACTCTCATTTCTGACGAAAGTCGACTCATATCTTCTTCTGCAATAGGATCTGTAAGGATTTTATTCATTTCAGATAAGAAATTAGGGAACAGATTTAAGAAGAGTTTATCAAAGCGCTCAAACATTCTTTCCTTATCTTCTTTTGGCCCACTTTCTATCAGATATTTTTCAATTGTACTATACTTTTTTTGAAGTAATAAACTCTTAATCTTGTTTTGCATATTTTCCATTTCGTGAAAATATACAGTACTCAATTCAAAATAATTGGTAAGGTATTCCTCCTTGATAATGTTTGATTCTGATAGTTTGGCATTTTGTTGCGACAACAATTGGTTCTTTTCTTTAATATTTAATTGAGCTTGTTTTAATTTGTTGTGCTGTTTTAATAATCGTATCCATAAGTATATAATTACCAACAGACTTAAGAATATAAATAACGAAATACCAAGTATGGCATTTGTTTTAAACTTTTGAAGTTGTTGTAATTGTTTCTCTATAATAGGTAAAATAGGCGATATTTCAGCCTTACGTTGTAGCGCTCCATAAAACTCAGCATCTTCAATGGCATGAACAGCAAATTTGTGGGCCAATTCAACCTCATTTACTTTTAGTAATAACTGAGCCAATAATCGGCTTGAAGTGGTTTCGTATGTAGAGGAACATATATCAAACTCAATACTTTTAAGCAAGTATTGAATTTGTGATTCTATATCATTTGTTTGTTCTGCGCACCATGCCATGCATGAGTACATCATAGCCTTTTGATGTGTAGTTAAGTGTGAATTAAGGAGTGCTTTATTGCATTTGGAAATTGCATTTGAAATTTCCTGTGAATCTGTTAATCTATATGTAGTTGTCATTAAGTAGTCAATGCTGCTTGAATCCACAAACATTAATAGAGTATCAGAATAACTACGGTTTAAAAGTTCATACTCATTTTCGTAAGTTGAAAGATCATTATAACTTTTTAAATCCCCGTACAAGCGGGTCATTAGTTTGTAATAATTAATACGGTTTATACTATCCGTATTCAATTGTATATGGCTTAATACATCAATAGCTTCTTTAAATAATCCTGAACTCAGTAATATTTCAGCTTTAAAAAGTGATGTTTCTGTGTGTATACTTTGGTTGTTAATCATGTAGGCAAATTGCTCCATAGCTAAAACACATTGGTATGCTTCAGCATTTTTGTAGGAGAAATATTCTTTAAACAACTTTTTATAAAGCTGGTATTTGTTTTCTACAGAACCTTTGTTGTTTAAAATTTCTTCTTTTAATAGATTGATGCGTTTTGATTTTAAAGTATCAAAGTCTGTTCGTTGTTTATATAATTGCTCAACGTTTTCTATTTCATTTAGTAGAGATGAAGATAATTGACGATTACTTTGTGCCTTAATAACAAAAGTTAATATAAGTAGAGTAAAAAGTAATCTTAGTTTCATGCTTATAAAAATTGATTTTAGATAATAGATGACGGATTAGCAATGTGTGCAAGATAAAATGTATGCGTGTTTAAGATTAAGATAAAGTTAAACTTAACATGCATCTAATATTTATTCAATCACTTCTCCTTTTTCCTTGTTGGCAAATACTCTAGAACACTTTATGATTAATCGCCCTGTAATCATTAGGAGTCATCCCATTGTACTTTTTAAAGATTTTGTAAAAATGACCGATAGAATTAAAACCGCAATTAAAACAAATAATCTTAATAGGAACATTCGTCATAGTTAATCGCTGAGCTGCATAGTTTATTTTTATTTTAGTGACGGTTTCTGTTAAGGTTTGATTTAAACACTGCTTAATTACCTTATTAACATGGTCGGTTGTTCTATTTGTTAAGGCAACAAACCCGGGAACACCATCTCTGAATAATTGGGGTGAGTTATATTGTTTTAAAGCCAAAGCCAGCCAATGTGGTATACTCTGAGCTGTTTCTCCAAAGGATTCTGTTAGCATACGGAAAATCTGCAACACCATTAAGTCCAGATGAAAGAAATCGTGTTTCTTAGATAATATATAATCTGTTATAGATTCTAATTCATTAAGTTGATCTGAGTTGAGGTGAACAGTGTAAGGTAAATTACCTGTTGTCCAGAAAAGCTCATCTGAATCCGGGAAATATCGGTCTTTAAAAAGGTTTAAACTTTCAAGGTAAAACGCAATATTGGTTACAACCAATCCTGTATTGTTACCTGTAGATACAAAGGTATGTGTATCGGAAGGACGTATTAAGCAAAGTGTTCCTTTTTCAATATTATGCTTTTCTCCATTAATATAATGTACACCGGAACCTTCCTTAATCCAGAAAATCTCAGCATAATCATGATCGTGATAAGCCAAATTCTCTTCAGAAGTAATGGTACGTCTCACAATATGGAAAACATCATTAGGTTCAAGTAAAAAAGAAGGTAAACTAATTCGAATTTTATCCTTAGACATCATCTTTAATTTAATAATTATCCTTTTTTTGACTGAGATTCTGGTTTTACTATCTCATTTATCTGAATTCCTTTATTCAATTCAGGTATTACAATCTTTATTTAGCCAAAAGTATTAATTTTTTTAATACATATTGTTAATACATTTTATCGTACCTTTTTGTTTGATGTTGATGTAAGATTTTTTACTACGAAAGGATAAAAAAATGGAAGAATTCCTCTTTTTCACTTTTTAGAGACAAATACAACGGATTAGAATAATAAATATCAGTTTTGATACAATATATCAACTTGCACTGTTAATTGTTTAACTATACTTTTAAATTCATAAAATTGAAGCTATTTACATATTATTCTCAATGGAGGTAAAAAACAGTTTTACAGGGATTTATTATAAAGGTAGCGGTAATGGTTAAATGGCAAATAATAAAAAAACATCAAAAATAATGAAGACAGCTTTAAAAATTGCATTTGTATTTCTTTTTGTTGCTTTAATTTCTTGTAATAGAGTTGTTAAAGAACAGGGATTGACTGATGGAGATTATGTTTCATACGTAAATCCATTGATGGGAACAGAATCAGAATTTTTGCTGTCTAATGGTAATACATATCCCGCCATAGCGCGTCCTTGGGGAATGAATTTTTGGACTCCAATGACAGCCAAATTTGGAGATGGCTGGACCTATAAATACCAGGATCATCAAATCACAGGTTTCAAACAAACGCATCAGCCTAGTCCTTGGATTAATGATTATGCTGCTTTTTCATTAATGGCTGTAACAGGTGATTTAAAAATTAAAGAAGAAGACAGAGCTTCATGGTTTTCACATAAAGCCGAAGTGGTGAAGCCTCATTATTATAGTGTATATCTGGCTGATTACGATACAAAAGTTGAAATTACTCCAACAGAGCGAGCAGCATACTTTCAATTTACCTTTCCTGAAAATGATCAATCCTATATATTATTAGATGGTTTTGCCGGAGGCTCAATGGTGAAATTATTTCCTAATGACAGAAAGATTATAGGTTATTGTAAAAATAATCATGGTGGTGTACCTGATAATTTCTGTAACTATTTTGTGGCTGAGTTTGATAAGGATTTTGAAGTGATGCACACATGGAAAGACAGTACACTTCAGAAGAATTCTTTATTTAGTGAAGCTGATCATGTTGGTGCTGTTGTAGGTTTTAAAACAGCAAAAGGGGAGAAGGTACATGTTAAAGTCGCTTCCTCTTTTATTAGTCCTGAGCAAGCAGAATTAAATCTAGCTAAGGAGATAGGATCACAAGATTTTAACCAGGTAAAAGAAGATGGTTTGGCCATCTGGAATAAAGAACTTGGAAGAATAAAAGTAGAAGGAAGCAACATTGATCATATTCGTACTTTTTATTCAACATTATACAGAGTATTACTTTTCCCTCGTAAGTTTTACGAGATTAATGATACAGATGAAATCGTTCATTATAGTCCTTATAACGGAAAAGTTGAGAAAGGTTATATGTTTACAGACAATGGTTTTTGGGATACTTTCAGAGCTGTTTTCCCATTTTTTACACTGATGTATCCTGACCTTAATTCTCAAATAATGGAAGGACTTGTGAATACTTATAATGAGAGTGGATGGTTACCAGAATGGGCAAGTCCGGGTCACAGAGATTGTATGATTGGTTCAAATTCAGCCTCTTTAATTGCTGATTCCTATTTAAAAGGAATCAGGGGATATGATATCAATACATTGTATGAGGCAATATTAAAAAATACCAAAAATGCACACCCTGAAGTTAAATCTGTAGGTAGATATGGATATGATTATTATAACAAATTAGGTTATGTACCTTATGATGTTGATATCAACGAAAATACTGCCAGAACCTTGGAATATGCCTATGCAGATTACTGTATCTGGAAATTAGCAAAAGCATTAAACAGACCACAGGAAGAAATTGACTTGTTCGAGAAAAGAGCAAGAAACTATACCAATGTTTTTGATAAAGAAACAGGATGGATGAGAGGAAAAAATGAAGATGGAAACTTCCAGTCGCCATTTAATCCTTTAAAATGGGGTGATGCCTTTACAGAAGGAAACAGTATTCATTATACATGGAGTGTTTTTCAGGATGTGGAAGGTTTAATCAACTTAATGGGAGGTAACGATAATTTTGTACAGAAGTTAGATACTGTATTTGACCTTCCTCCTGTGTTTGACAATTCATATTATGGATTTACCATTCACGAAATTCGCGAAATGCAAATTGTAAATATGGGTAATTATGCACATGGTAATCAGCCAATTCAACATATGTTGTATTTATATAATTATGCTGGTCAACCATGGAAAACACAACAACGGGTTCGTGAGGTGATGAATAAGTTATACACACCAACACCTGATGGTTATTGTGGTGATGAAGATAATGGACAAACATCAGCTTGGTATGTATTCAGCTCATTAGGTTTTTACCCTGTAACTCCGGGAACTGATCAGTATGTGATTGGATCACCTTTATTTGATAGAGCTACTATAGAGCTTGAGAACGGTAATCATCTGGTTATTGAAGCGCAAAATAACAGCGATAATAATGTATATGTAAATAGTATCAGCTTAAATGGTGAAGTGATTGATAGAAACTATTATACTCAAGAAGAGTTACTAAAAGGTGGAAAAATTGAGATGGAAATGAGTAATGTTCCTAACGAAAAGAGAGGTGTTACTAAAAAAGATGTTCCTTACTCAATGACTTTAGAATTAAGTAAATAATTCTGAACAAGGAGAAGGGAACAGGTACTAAAGAATTTTAAAGCTTGTAATTATTAATAGTATTGAAGGATTAATATGATGACGAATAAAAAGCAGAATCTAACAACTTTATATACAGTATTATTCTTTGTGTTGGCGATTCAATTTGTTAATGCTCAGAAGTATATTGATTATGTGAATCCTTTTATTGGAACTACCAATTTCGGAACAACAAACCCTGGTGCAATTGTTCCTCAAGGAATGGTTTCTGTTGTTCCCTTTAATGTTACAGGTTCAGATATTAATAAATACGATAAAGATGCCAGATGGTGGTCAACACCATATACTGCCGATAATAAGTTTTTAACTGGTTTTTCACATGTTAACATGAGTGGTGTGGGCTGTCCTGATCTGGGTGTAATCCTGGTAATGCCAACTACAGGAGATGTGAATGCAAATTTAAAAGAGTATGGCTCGGTAATGAGCCATGAAAAAGCTCATCCTGGTTATTATACTTGTGATTTAGATAAATATGGTATCAAAGCCGAAGTTACAGCAACTCCAAGAACTGGATTAAGCCGTTTTACCTTTCCTAAAGGTCAATCGAATATACTTATTGATTTAGGTAATGGTTTAACCAATGAAAGCGGGGCTTATATAAGAGCAGTAAATGATAAAGAGGTTGAAGGTTACCGAATGACCGGGAACTTTTGCTATTACGGTCATTCCGAGCGTCCGGTATATTTTGTAGCTCGTTTTAGTAAAAAAGCATCAAACTTTGGTGTCTTTAAAAAGATGCCTGCTCTTCAGGCTGAAAAAGACTGGTCGAGTACATCAGGTAAATTTAAATACTACGAAAAGTTCCGATATCCTGTATCAGGAGACAGTATAGGTGCTTATTTTTCTTTTGATACAAAAGAGGATGAAGCTGTAATGGTTGAAGTTGGTGTATCTTACGTAAGCATTGAGAATGCTCGTCAAAACTTAGAGTTTGAATCTAAAGGTTTTGACTTTGCAGCAACAAAACAAGAAGCAGAAGCAAAATGGGAAACAGCTTTATCAAGAATTAAAGTTGAAGGAGGAACCACTGATCAAAAAACAGTGTTTTACACAGCTTTGTATCATATGCAAATTCATCCAAATATTTTAAATGATGCCAATGGTCAGTACCCATTAATGGAAACTTATGGCATTGGAGAGGTAAAGGATAGAAATCGTTATACCATATTTTCACTTTGGGATACCTACCGTAACTTTCACCCTTTGATGAGTTTGGTGTATCCAGAACAGCAATTGGATATGGTTCGATCAATGGTGGATATGTATAAGGAAAGTGGATGGTTACCTAAATGGGAATTAAATAGTACAGAAACGTTTACTATGAATGGAGACCCTTCCTTTCCTGTAATTACAGATACTTACTTGCGAGGATTAACTGATTTTGATGTTCAAACCGCTTACGAAGCTATGATTAAGTCGGCAACAACTCCTGAAAAAGGCAACAAAATACGTACGCAAAACGACTTTTATATAGAACATGGATATGTACCGTTTACAGAAGATTACGATAATTCGGTTTCCATTGCATTGGAGCTTTATGTGGCTGATTGGAACTTAGCACAAATGGCTAAATCGTTAGGTAAAACGGACGATTATAAACGATTTTTAAATCAATCAAAAGGCTATAAAAAATATTATAGCAAAGAGTTTGGCGTACTTCGACCAAAAACTAAAGATGGTAAGTTTCTTGACAAGTTTGATCCATTACAAGGAAAAGATTTTGAGCCGGTTCATGGATTTCATGAAGGTACAGCATGGCAATATACATTTGGTGTACCTCATGACATCAAAGGATTAATCAAGCTTAACGGCGGCAATAAGAAGTTTGCAACTAAACTTCAAATGGTTTTTGATGATCAATTGTTTGATATGGCCAATGAGCCTGATATGCACTATCCATATTTATTCAACTATGTAAAGGGTGAAGAATGGAGAGCTCAAAAACAAGTAAGAAGATTGGTTGATACCTATTTTAAAAATGCAACTGATGGAATTCCAGGGAATGATGATTGTGGAACTATGAGTGCCTGGGTGGTATATAGCATGATGGGATTTTATCCTGTTTGCCCGGGAGATATGAATTATACAATTGTTACTCCTGTCTTTGATAAAGTTACTATAGAGTTGAATAACGAGTATTATAAAGGAAGTTCTTTTGTGATAAAGAAATCTGGTTCAGGAGACCAAAAATTTATTGATCAGATTAAAGTAAATGGAAGAAGCTATCCATCTTATTTTATCTCACATGATAAAATAGTAAATGGAGGCGATTTGGAGATAATAAATAAATAAAATACTGCTGTATTTATAAGAAACGACATACACATTAAATCATTAAAATTTTTCTGATGGTAATGGTTCAATATATATGCCGAATTACTTTATGAATTGGTGCAGGATTGGTGAGAAGGATATAAAAAATAAATAAATGAACTCAATTTCAAAGGAAAGGAATCCTGCCTGGTGGATTCCGACGGTATATTTTGCTATGGGGCTGCCATTTGTAGCTATTGCTCAGGCTTCTGCTCTGATGTACGAAAGTATGGGTATCAGCGATACTCAAATTGCTTTATGGACATCTTTAATTATGTTACCATGGACTCTCAAACCTTTATGGAGTCCGTTATTGGAAATGTTTAAAACAAAAAAACATTTTGTGGTGGCTACTCAGCTGGTTACAGGAATGGCATTTGCTTTGGTGGCATTGTCATTGCCGCTCAACGACTTTTTTCGTTATTCAATTGCCCTATTAGGTATTGTTGCGTTTAGCGGAGCTACACATGATATTGCTACGGACGGAGTGTATTTAAGTGTGCTTTCTCCAAAATTGCAAGCTAAATATATCGGTTGGCAGGGTGCAGCTTACAACATTGCAAAAATTGTATCTGGTGGTGCTTTTGTTTATTTAGCAGGGGAGTTAGAAAAAACAATGGGTATTAAATATGCCTGGATGATTGTAATGGGTACTTATGGAACCGTTATGTTTTTGCTAGGCTTATACCATATTAAAATGTTACCAGCTGGAAGTGAAGCTACTGAAGTAAAATCCTTGAAAGAAGGCTTTCAAACACTTGGAGATGTTGTAAAAACTTTCTTTAAGAAGAAGTATATTTTATGGTATATCATTTTTATCATACTTTATCGTTTTGCTGAAGGTTTTGCCATCAAGATTGCTCCTTTATTTTTTAAAGCAGCTGTTGCTGATGGAGGATTAGGGATGTCTACTTCTGAAATCGGTTTGGTATATGGAACCTTTGGAGCAGCAGCCTTTGTTATCGGTTCTTTACTTGGAGGATATTTTATCTCTACTAAAGGTTTAAAAAGAGCTTTATTCAAACTGGCAATTACTTTTAATATACCTTTTGCCGTTTATACCTTATTATCGTTTTACCAACCCGAAAGTATTTATGTAATATCTGTTGCTGTTATATTAGAATATTTTGGATATGGTTTTGGATTTGTAGGACTGATGTTGTTTATGATGCAACAAATTGCTCCGGGTAAGTATAAAACCGCTCATTATGCCTTTGCTACAGGGATTATGAATCTTGGTTTTATGATTCCTTCCATGATTAGTGGATATTTAAGTGATTTAGTTGGTTACAAAATATTTTTTATGTGGGTACTTATTGCAACGATTCCATCGTTGTTAGTGTCTTATTTTGTACCATTTACATATAGTGATTCTCCTAAAGAAGAATAAAAGAGGATTACGCATTTTATTGTCAAATTAGAATAACATAACAATATAAAATATTACAAGTATGGTTTCAAAAAATGTGATTCCTTGGGAGGAAAGACCTGAGGGGTGTAAGGATGTGGTATGGCGTTATTCAAAGAATCCTATCATTGGAAGATACGAAACTCCAACATCAAACAGTATCTTTAATAGTGCTGTAGTTCCTTATAAAGATGGGTTTGCAGGTGTGTTCAGATGCGATAATAAAGCTGTTCAAATGAATATCCATGCTGGTTTTAGTAAAGATGGAATTAACTGGGATATTGAACCAGAACCAATTACTATGCAAGCTGGTAATACTGAAATGATCCATTCAGATTATAAGTATGATCCTCGTGTTGCTTTTATTGAAGACAGATATTGGGTAACATGGTGTAACGGCTATCATGGACCAACAATTGGTATCGCTTATACTTTTGATTTTAAAGAGTTTTTTCAATGTGAAAATGCATTCTTACCATTCAACAGAAACGGTGTGCTTTTCCCTGAAAAAATCAATGGAAAATATTGTATGTTAAGCCGTCCAAGTGATAACGGACATACACCTTTTGGAGATATTTATTTGAGCTACAGTCCGGATATGAAATTCTGGGGAGAGCACAGATCAGTATTAAAAGTTACCCCTTTTGAAGACAGTGCATGGCAATGTTTAAAAGTAGGAGCGGGTGGTGTACCTATCAAAACTGATGATGGTTGGTTAATGTTTTACCATGGTGTAATCAAAACTTGTAGCGGATATCGTTATTCAATGGGTGCTGCTTTATTAGATCTTGAACAACCAGATAAAGTATTATACAGAACGCAACCTTATTTGTTAGCTCCGGCTACAGATTACGAAATGAATGGTGATGTACCTAATGTTGTTTTCCCATGTGCTTCATTACATGATGAAGAAGGAAAAGTGGTAATTTATTATGGTGCTGCTGATACTGTTGTAGGAATCGCTTTCGGACGTATTCCAGAGATTGTAGAGTTTGTAAAAAATAATTCAATTTAAAGTTATATCTGACTGTAAAAAGTCATAGGTAGGAGTGCTTAAGGGATGCTTTTTAGAATATCTTTATGCACTAAATATTTTAAAATATTTAACTATTGACTTTTTACTTTCAACTTTTAACTAAGTGGTATGTACAGATTTTTATTTACATTAATTTTTGTTGTAGGATTCTTGATTTCTTGTCAATCTCCTCATAAAGCATCTGTAGCAACAAGTCATTTAACTGATTATGTTGATCCGTTCGTGGGTACGGATGGTCCGGGAAATACCTATCCAGGGGCTGTTGTTCCTTTTGGTATGGTTCAGTTAAGTCCTGATAATGGTTTACCAGGATGGGATCGCATAGCGGGTTATTTTTGGCCTGACTCAACTATTGCTGGTTTTAGTCATAAACATCTTACAGGAACCGGAGCTGGTGATTTGTATGATATTTTAGTTATGCCATATAATAGTAGATTTACTGATGATTTATGGAAGGATCAGGAAGAATATCGTCCTTATTCAAAATTTAAACACGAAAGAGAATCTGCATCCCCTGGTTATTACAGTGTCGATTTGTTAAGTTCAGGAATCAAAGTCGAATTGACAGCTACAAAAAGGGTAGGTATGCATCGTTATACTTTCCCCAAAGATTCCGCTTCTAAAATTCTTATTGACCTTGGTTATGCATTAAATTGGGATGCACCTACCAGTACTTATTTAAAAGTTCAAAATGACACTACTATTACAGGGTATCGTTATTCCACAGGTTGGGCACCGGATCAACGTGAACATTTTACTATTTCTTTATCAAAACCAATAGCGCATATCCAACTTTATAATGGTTTAGATGCAGTTGAAGGTTCTGAAGTTAAAGCTAAAAAAACAAAGGCTGAAATAACTTTTGCTACCAGTAAAGGAGAGCAGGTAATGGTTAAAGTAGCATTGTCTTCTCACTCAATAGATGGTGCTGAAAACAACTTGCTTGCAGAATGTCCGGGTTGGGATTTTGATAAAATGGTTCATGTTGCGCAACGTACATGGGAAAGAATACTTAGTACTGTTCAAATTGAAGGAACTCAGGAGCAGAAAAAGATTTTCTATACCAACTTGTACCATTGCTTTTTAACTCCTTCACTCCACTCAGATACAGATGGATGGTATAAAGGAGCTGATGGTAATTATCATTTGGCAAAGGGTTATAATAAGTACGAAACATTTTCATTGTGGGATACTTATAGAACAGCACATCCTTTATATACAATTCTGGTACCGGAAAAAGTAAAGGACATGGTGGCTTCATTTCAAAGTCATTTCAACGAAACAGGTTTACTTCCAGTGTGGAGTTTTGCTGGTAATGAAACCAATATGATGATTGGATATCATTCGGTTCCGGTTATTGTGGATGCCTTTTTTAAGGGAATACCAATGGATACCTTAAAAGTGTATAAAGCATGTGTTGAAACTGCAAAAAGTGATGCGTGGAGTTTACCTGATTATAAAAAATATGGGTATGTTCCAATGGATGATGCATCTGATGGACACTGGAGTGTATCTAAAACATTAGAGTACGCTTATGATGATTGGTGTATTGCTCAGTTTGCAAAAGCTTTAAATAAAAATAGAGACTATATTTATTTTAAGAAGAGAGCTGATAATTGGAAGAACCTGTTTGATGAAGAGACTAAATTCTTCAGGCCAAAAAACAAAAAAGGTGAGTTCCTTAAACATTTCGATCCTAAAGAGTATACTGAGTACTTCTGCGAAAGTAACGCATGGCACTATTTCTGGCATGTTCAACATGATATTCCTGGATTAATAGATATCACAGGAAAAGATGCTTTTACAGCCAAATTGGATTCTATGTTTACTTTTGAGAATGATGAAAATGATGAGTTGCCAATTTTTTCTACCGGAATGATTGGTCAGTATGCTCATGGTAACGAACCAAGTCATCATGTGGCTTATTTGTATAACAACTTGGGACAGGCATTTAAGACACAAGAAATGGTAAGAAAGATTATTACATCTCAGTATTCGAGTAAACCTGATGGTTATTGTGGAAATGAGGACTGTGGTCAAATGTCGGCATGGTTGGTGATGTCATCACTAGGTGTTTATCCTGTAAATCCTGCAGATGGTGTTTACAGTTTAACGTCTCCATGGTTTAAATCTGCAACCATCAATTTACGTAATGGCAAACAGTTTGTAATCACTACAGAAAATCAGTCAGAAGATAATCTTTACATTCAGCAAATGTCTTTAAATGGTGAATTGTTAAACGATTTTACTTTAACTCATCAACAAATTATGAATGGAGGTAAACTTCATTTTGTTTTAGGTAATCAACCTAAAAAATAACATTAGGGGTAATCTATTTACCCCAACTTATTACCCAAAGAACTAAATCCATAAAATCCCGAAGGATTTCGTTAACCACTAACAAGTATTGAAGCTCTTATTGTGAGCATGTGCTCCTGTCCTGATTGATTTCAGGATGGGTTAATATTGTAGTATATAATCATGATAGAGTGGTTTATACTACTGTGGTTATTTTCTGGTTATAAGGGTTTAATATTAATTAATGATTTAGAAAATGAGTAATACAAATAAATTATCAAAGCAAAACTATATACTTCCTTTAGCAATAGTGAGTATATTGTTTTTTGTGATAGGTTTTGGAGTTGGAATTAGCGGTTTTTTAACTCCTTTTTTACAGGATGCATTTAAGTTATCTACTTCGCAGTCTTATTTAGTTACTGCAGCAATTTTTTCGGCATTTGTAGTTTTTGGAGCGCCATCAGGATCCATCATAAAAAAAGTAGGTTATAAAAAAGGAATGGTAATTGCTTTTTTTATCATGGCTATCGGAATGGTTTTATTTATTCCTTCTTCAAAACTATTAAGTTTTCCGTTGTTTTTGCTGGCATTATTTATTGGTGGTATTGGAAATACCTTATTACAGGCATCAGTAAATCCTTATGTTACCATTATCGGACCTAAAGAAAGTGCTGCAATGCGTATGAGCTTAATGGGAATTATGAATAAGTCTGCATGGTGGTTGTCATCTTTGTTTCTAGGCTTGTTTTTAAATTTAAAGGATGTAAAGCTGGATGATGTTATTCTTCCATTTTATATTGTAACCGGTATTCTTGTAGCATTAGGTGTTTTTATGATTTTTGCGCCACTTCCTGAAGTAAAAGCAGAGGGAGAGGATGAAGAAGATCATACAGCAGAATCAAAAACAACAAAAACAAGTGTATTTCAGTTCCCACATTTACTATTAGGTGTTTTGGCCCTATTTATTTATGTAGGAGTTGAAACTTTACCTATGGTTTCTATCATAGGCTATGCTAAAGCTGTATTTGGAGATGCCAATGTTAATCTGGATAATTTTGCCATGTATGTGCCTCTCGGTTTAGTGGCTGGTTATATTTTCGGAGTGATAATGATCCCAAGGTTTATCACGCAAACCAATGCTTTAAAAGTATTCTCATGGATAGGTATTGTTGCTGCATTATTACTTATTTATTTACCGGGTGAGTATGGTATTTATATGATGGCCTTTATTGGTTTTGCCAATTCTTTAATGTGGCCTGCAATCTGGCCGCTTTCTATAGCCGATTTAGGTAAATTTACAAAAACAGGTGCATCATTATTGGTTATGGGAATTGTAGGTGGAGCTGTTTTGCCATTAATCTTTGGAGTGTTAATAGATGCATTAAAGAGTACTGAAATAGCTACAACATCCGATTATCAAAATGCATATTGGATCTTTGTTCCAGCTTATGCGTATATTTTATTCTTCGCTTTAAAGGGATGTAAACTCCGTAAATAATAAAAGCTTGTTATTAAATATAATAAGTGAATTGTGTATGTTTTATTTGAAAGGGTGTCCAAAAGGATGCCCTTTTTGTTTTATGACTAATTTATATACTTTAGCGTTGTTTATTTAAACAATAATTACCATTACTATTATGAATGAAATTAAACAAGAAGGTGTAATTACTAATTCTTATAAGCTTTATTCTTAGCGTGCTATTGGTATTGCCACTTACATTGGTGGACCAATTGCAGCGGGGTGGTTAATAAGGGAAAACTTCAGAAGTCTGGGGAAAGATGACTATGGAAAACATGCATTGGCCATTAGTATACTTGCTGCCTTTTTAATTTTTGCAGGTATATTTTCAATACCTGAAGCTATAATAGATAAAATTCCTAATTTTTTAATACCAATGGTATATACAGGAATTATTTACCTCATTGTAGAGAAACTTCAGGGGGACGCGATATCACATCATAAAAAAAATGAAGGGGCGTTTTATTCAGGTTGGAAAGCTGCAGGTGTTGGACTCATAAATATGGTCATTTACATCGTTATTATTTTGGGATATATTTTTGCGAGTCCTGAAGCCTCTTTCGATGTAGAAAAGTATAATGAAGGTATCGTTCAGTTTCAAAAGAATGAACAGGAAGCCATGGAACTATTCAACCTAATAGAGGCGGATCAAAAAGAAGAAGCCATAACTTTTATCAAAGAAAAAGGCATTAACCTATGGAGTAAAAATATCTTATTGCTTCAAGATATGAATAGGATAGAGGGCCTGGATGAGGAAATGGTTGATCAGAACAACCAATTTATAAAGTATTGCCAATTGCGCATTAAATCATACAATTTAATGTATAAAGCTCTGAAAGAGGATACCGATAGATACCAATCAGAGCTTATTAACATTCAACGTGACATTAGTGATTTACTAGGTGTAAATCAGTAAACACTGGTTATATACCTGTTTGTTTCTTTTAAGGCATCTATTGATATATTGGAGCTTTTTAAAATTTGGGCTATGGTGTTTTCAACATCATTTCCCATTTCTTTCGACCCACATACATAAATTGACGCTCCCTTTTTAATTAATTTCATAAACTGTTTAGGGTTCGACATAATTTTATCCTGAACGTAGGCTTTCGCTTCCTTGTCACGTGAAGAAACACAATCTACATGTAGCAGTTTGGTTTTCTTCTGTAATCTTTTGAGTTCAATATTGTATTTATTGGATAACTTATGTTTTTGCTCTCCCCAGATAACCCATGCTTTAGACGAAGGTTTTTGCATATACCATTGTTGCAGGTAGCCTCTTAAAGGTGCATATCCTGTTCCTGCACCAATAAGTATTAGTGGTGTAGATATATCTTGCGGTAAATAATATTCTTTGCTTTTGATGTATTTAAATTGGATGGATTCACCTAGTTTTAAAAACTCATTGGTATATACCGATGCTGCACCTTCATGTTTACGTTCTCTGTAATCAAAACGCACTGTTTTAATCATCAAATGTAAACTATCATTTGATTTTGTTGGATAGTTTGCAATAGAATATTGTCTCCCTGTAAGATTAGGAAGTATGTTAATAATGTCTTTAGCAGAACAATCAGTTGGGTAATCAGTTAATAAATCCAGAAAATTAGCTCTGTCAACAAAGGCTTTTAATCGGTCTTTATCAATAATTAATGCATCAACATCCTTATTGTTGGTTAACCATGCATAAGCTTTAACCGTTAATGGCGAAAGACGACAAATTTCTTTATGATTAATCAACTCATCATTAAATTCAGCAGTATTCAGTTTTTGTGCAATTTCATTTACCAGCCATAAAGGATTACTTGGCACAATCTCAATCAAATCCCCTGGATAAAACGAAATGGGTTTATTAAAATTACTTAACTCTATATGGTAGGTGTAATTACCATTTTCAGTTTTCGATAACCTTTCGCAAGTAACTAATTTACCTTCGTAAAGGTTTTCATCATTCGTTTTAAATGAGATGTTTTCATCTTCAATAACAGGTTCTGAAGATGATTCAAACTGATTTTTAATTTTCTTAATCCATTTAGCTGCTGTTTTACCAAAATCAGCGTCACACTCCGCTCTTTTAATTATAGCATTTGCACCTAGTTTAATCAGTTGCTTATTTAATGTTTTAGAAGCTTCACAAAATAGGTCGTACGAAGAATCACCTAATCCGCAAACGGAAAAGTCCAAATGATTCAATGTTCTCATTTTATTGGAGTGAAGTTGTTTAAAAAACTTTTTTGCTGCAGCAGGTGGTTCTCCATCACCATGCGTACTCACTATAAAAAAGGCTTTAGATACCTTTTCAAGTATAGAAGCATCAGCCTTTTTCATATTTATTGAAACCGGATTAAGATCAATCTTTTTCAATTGCTTTTTTAGCTCTTTGGCTATTACTTTGGCATTCCCGGTTTTTGTTCCATATAATATGATGACTCCATCTTTATAAACAGCGTCATCTTGCTTTTTTAATATTCCGTTAAACATTTTAATTAAAATGAGATGATAATGATTGTTTTTGCTTTTTCCTGTTACTCCTCTTTTTTATCCAAATAATGAAACCTGTTAAAGGTAAACTGGCACAAATCAGACTTGCAAAAAATGCAAGGATTTTACCAGGTAAACCCCAAATGGCTCCGGTATGGATATCATACTTCATCATATCTACCTTTTCGGCAAATAAAGCTTCATCGTATTTCTCTACCTTAATCTTTTTTAATGTGTACTGATCAAAGAAATATTCATTATGATGATAGAACTTTCCTTTATGTTTGTATAAAATAACTTCTATAGATTCATCTTCTGATCTTAAAGTTGGCGACATGTATATTCGCGCAGGATTGGGCTGGTCTTGTAATGCTAAATAAAAAGCCCTGTCAATGGCCGATAGTGTATCTGTAGATTCTATATTTTTAAAAGATACATCTGAGTGTGGGTGCTGGTGTTCAGCTTTACTTTCACCCCCGGATGTGATATAATATAATCCATTATCTACCCAATGAAAACTCCATGTAAGTCCTGTAATTGCAATTGCTAAAGCAAATATAAAAACGTAAAAACCCAGTACGTTATGTAAATCGTGATTCAGGCGTTTAAAACCACTCCTTACATTTACTTTAAAACTAAGTTTAGCTGAATTTTTATTCCACTTTTTAGGCCACCACATGATTAATCCGGTAATAAGCAGCACTACAAAAATAAGAACTGCAGAACCAACAATGGGTCGACCGATGTTATAAGGCAACCAAAGTGCCCGATGGCCATTCATTATAAATCTGAAGAAATTAAATTTACCTTTAGCCAAAGGAGCTTCTTTTTTTATAAACTCTGCAGTGTAAGGATTTAAGAAAACGACCTCAAATTCCCGTTTTCCTTCATTCATAATCCAAAATCCAACAGCAGCAGCGCCATCTTTACCCTCATATGTTAAACCAGTGGGAGTATGCGCATGAACATAAGTTTTTGCTGTATCAATCAACTGACTAGGAGGGGCAAATGCAGCATTTTGCGGCTTAACAAAACGCCATGGTTCTAAAGTATTTTGTATCTCTTGTTGAAACACATAAATGCATCCTGTAATACTAACAATAAAAACAATAATACCCGAGGTTAGCCCCAGCCATAAGTGCAGCCAGTTATTGATTGATCTGAATTTATTTTTTATTTGCGTCATTGTATTTGCTTGTCAATTTTTGTGATGTTTGTTTTATTGTCTGAGTTTAATAGGATTTAAGAAGTTTTTAATAATGTTGTTTAATTAAAAGGTCCAGATTGCAAACTTGAATCAGAACAAGAACCAACTTAACCTGAGGCAAGTTTGTAACTTGTGCTATTATCTTATTTAAACATTCCTTTTTAATTAATAAATAGAAATGGTAAAGGATCGTATTGTAAATACCAACTCAGTATCTGTAATACTTGAGTCGGTATTTTAATATAGAAATGATTATAATTTGAAGAATCCTGCTACGAAATTAGCCTCAACTTCAGCACCTTTGGTTGCAGTGTAGTTGTTAGGATCAACCCTGTACACATTTAAAGAAACATCTTCAGGTACACATAAATAAATACTGCCATTATCATATAAGGCTGTTGATGCTAACTTTCTTCCTGTACCAGCATGTTCCGGAACTCCATCAATATAATTAACCGATCCGTTGTATAAGTCTATAATAGCAGCTTTTAAAGGTCCGTCCGACCAGGCTGCTTGCTCACTGTTATCATCCTGATTTATTAAAGAAAATGCTTTTCCGTTACCCAGATATTTTAAGTGAGCAGTATTTTTTCCTTCAGTGGCAGTCTCAATATCAAAAAAGTATTCCTGATCAAATTCTGTTTCACCATTATTAATTCTTAATATACCACCATCTTTTGTAGTTTGACTGTAACCATTAGCCGGATTTGAGTGAGATAAAGCATAGATATCTCCATTTTCATCCTTTATTAAGCCCGATTTAGTGTTAAAACCACCAATAGGACCAGTTCTGGTATCAGTAATTTCTTTTACAAACTCCAGTTCAGGGTAAGAGAAAACAGCAATACGAGCCATATCAGTATAGTTTGTAGCATAAGTTGTTGGATCGCTGATATAATAACTCAAATAAATATAATTACCACTCTGAACCATACCACTATAAGTAGGAGCCACCTGATCTGTAATATCAGTGATTGCAGTATTTATCGTTTTTGTAATGCTAACTGTTGCTTTATCCAGTAACTGAAATGAAATAATATCAGAACTATTGGCTACTTCAACAGCTAATAACTGACCATCTTCAGTTTCAATTAACTCAGATATGCTGTTATCAAAACTCGCAATACCACCTATATCTTCAAGTGCACCCGCTGCATTTTTTTCTAAAGCAACCAGGTTGTTTTCACCCATACCACCCATACAATAAATGCGTTCTCCAATTTGGTTGTAAGTGTAATAACCCGGCTGAGCAACACCTTGACCTAAAGCCGAAAGTGAACCAGTCATTACATCTTCAAATTGTGTGGTATAGTAAGTAAAAGTACCGTCTGTACCTTGTATAGCCATTGTTAAAACATAGGCATCGTCTCCATTATATTCATTATTATTATCTTCATCATCGCAAGCTGTAAAAAATAAGCTTGAGCAAAACATAAGACCACATAAGGCCCACTTTCCAACGTTTTTTATCTGAAACATATCTGTGTTTTTTAATTATTATAGACTGTATCTTAGTTTGATGTAAAATGCCCTTCCTGGTTTTTGTAAATAGAATTTATCATAAAGTTTTTCATCCAACAGGTTTCTGCATTCTGCGCTTATATTATATTTTCCGTTTTTTAAACTGTATGTTAGCTCTAAATCGTGAGAGGTTTGTTGCGGAATTACATAATCATCATTGTTACTTCCCATTTCTGCCCATGTTAAAAAGTACTTGTCAACATAGTTTAAATGGTAGTTAAAGTTGAGTTTTGATGCGGATACAATGACATTATTAAAGCTTAATCCTGCATTTATATTGCCGAACAAATAGGGCATGTTAGGAACTCTGAAGCCATAATGAAAGTTCTTTTGCCATCCGGTTCCTGTATACGATTCATTATAAACTCTTTTAGCCTGATCTGTTATCTTTTGATAAGTAACATTGGCACTTAAATGGAAGATCTCTTTAAATTTATATTCAGCATTTCCTTCAACACCCCAGGCTTTGGTTTTGCTTAAATTATCAAAGTGTGTTTGAGGATTGGCAAAAACAGCAACGGTATGTATTAAATCACTGGCATTACGATAAATGTAGCTTCCACCTATTTTTATTTGATGATAAGCGTTTAATGCGTACTTGTAGCTGGCTCCAAAATTAAAGTTGTCGCTTTGTTCCGGACCTAAGTCTGAATTAGCCTGAATAAATAAACCATCCCCAAATAATTCTTCTGGTTTTGGTAAACGATAGGTATGTTCGTAAGATGCTTTTACTTGTAAATCAGGTACAATAAAATATGTTGAAGCTACACCATATCCCCAATTGTTTGTATTGGTTTTGTATTCAATAGTGCGTTGTGTTTCTAATGCAAAATCCTCAACTCTCGAAGTCTTTGTATTTAAATGATACAGCTTTCCAAATACAGTAGTATTCCACTTTGTACCTGGGTTAAATTGATATGCAAAACCTATAATATGCTTGTTTAAAGCATTAGGGAAGAGGTTACTTATTTCATCAGGATGTTCGCTGTCAAAGGCTTTTCTATAGAAATAATTATAGGCATAGTTCAAGGATAGTGAACTTATGTTGTTGATTTGATAACCAAGGTTTAGTTGAGATGAGATATCATCATCTTTTAAAGTGGTAAATGTTCTGTAATTTTCACCATCTTCAGAAACTTGCCCATCAGAAGTTGTTGAAATGAATTGTTCACCTAACCAGTTATAAGTTACTCCTTTTAATGTGTCTATAACTTCACTTTTAGTATGATTATATGCGGCAGATAAACTTATATCCAAACCATCGGTGAATAAGTCTTTTTTACTATACTTTATACTTGGCGCAAATGATTGACTGTTGGTAATAATACCACCATAAACAGTACGCATAGTAACACCCGTTTGTACTTGCTTATCATTTGCAGAACCCATTATACCAAATAAAAGTTTATCGGCGTACGATTTATTGGTAAGGCCTGCTTCAACTTTTATAGAACCCGATTTATATCTATCGTGAAATCGCTCCACATCCTGATAGTCAACGATATTACCGTTACTATTAGTGATGGGTGCATTTACCGTATAATTATTATCAGAATAGTTATAAAATGCATTGGCTTTTAGTATAAAGCCTGTTTCTTTATTGGTATAGGTTCCGTTTACAGAGGCCCTGTGCGTATTAAACGAACCATATGAGTAAGAGAAATCCAGAAGTTTAGATTTTTTATTGGTAACAATATTTACCGCACCGCCTAAAGCATCTGTTCCCAGCCAAACAGGAACAACTCCTTTATAAACTTCAATTCGCTCAATCATATTTACAGGAATATCGCCTAAACTAAATGATGAACCATAGTTGTCAATAGGAATACCATCTAAAAAGAATTTAACCTGATCACCCGAAAAACCATTAAGTGAAAATGAACTGTTACTTCCCAAACCACCATCTTCCTGAATTCTTACTCCGGAAACTTTGTTTAAGATAGCTTTAACATCAGTAGTGCTATTCTGAATTTTTGCAGTGGAAACGGCAGTAACTTCAAATGGTGCCTCAGATATTTTTGTGATAACAGACTTACCATTAACCAGAATATCTTCCAGTTTAAAATTATCGGTGTTGAGTTTTAAATTTGTGTTGTAATATTGATCGCCATCAATTGTTATGGAAAATTCAATTGGTTTAAAACCAATAAACGTGGCCTTTAGTGTATACTCACCTGCAGGAATAGGCATAATCTCGTATTTACCATCAATATCACTAACGGCTCCTTTAAAAAAGCTATGGCCAGAAATGGTGATATTTACTCCGGTTAATACTTCCCCCTGTGCTGATTTAACGGTACCAAATAATTTACTTCCATTTTTAGTATTTGATTCAGCTTTACCATTAATTGCGTACAAAGTTATGATGAATAATATTCCAATAAGTCTCAAGCTCGCGTTTCCCATCTTCCGTAAATAGATAACTCTTATATTTAAAAATTTCGTTGCTCAAAAGTAGATTCACCATAAAAAGTGAGCAATCCCATAAAGTGGGTAGTGGTGATGTAATAACCGAAAAAAAAGGTGACAATTAGTTTGTGGTTTTTATTAAGATTCAATCTTAATAGTTGGGGGTGTTATTTAAGTGCATTGAAAATGAGGTGAATATATATAGGGGTATCCTAATACCTAATATTAGTGAGTGGGGATTTTAAATAATAAGCTATTAAAACTATAGGTTAATGTTTTTTAAGAAATAAAGAAGGTTTAAATGTTTCATATTCATCATAAATGGCTATGAAATAAAGTTCATTTTAAGGAAACATTAACGCCAAAAAGTTTGAAAGAAAGTGAATTGACCGTAATTTTGAAGAATAAAACAAGAAAGTTATATAATCTATAAACATTAGGTTGAATTTTTTGTTTTAATATTCAATAGAGGATAATTCAAATATCTATTTTAATAAACTTGTTACAACAGACTATTTATGAATGCCTGTCTTAGTAGCAATATACCATTTACTACTGATTGCTGATTAAAATAAATACTACAATAAGCCAACAAAGTTTGACTTTTTTGAATCTTATAATTAGCCTTTTACTGATTATAAGATGTTTGTAAATGAAATAAAACATTGGTTATGAATATTATATTAAGTATTGGTGTGTTGGTTTTCACTGCCTTTATATTAGGTGAACTAGCTGAAAAAATTAAACTTCCTAAAATATCCGGTTATATCTTAGCTGGTATCTTATTAAATCCTGATGTTACAGGAATCATGAATGCTGAATTTGTTGATCATACAGATCCATTATTAACAATTGCACTTTCGTTTATTACTTTTTCTATCGGGGGTAGCTTATCTGCTTCTAATTTAAAAGCAACAGGAAAAACCGTTTTGTGGCTTACTCTGAGCGAATCCATATTTGCTTTTTTGTCGGTTTTTGTGTTTATGGCGCTTTGGTTATATTTCTTTTCAAATGTTTATAGTTCCATTTATATTATCATTGCCATAAGTCTTTTACTTGCATCTTTAGCTGCGCCAACAGATCCTTCAGCAACGCTGGCTGTAATTCATGAATATAAAGCAAAGGGTCCGGTAAGTAGTGCCATGTTACAAATTGCTGCATTTGATGATATTGTAGGAATCGTTATTTATACATTGGTAGCAGCTTTTGCACCATTCTTTTTAGGAAATCATGATATTCAGTTAGGTGCAAAACTGGCAGATATGGGTATGGATATTTTATTTGCTCTTTTAATTGGTGCTGCCATAGGTCTGTTGTTTTATTTAATTGTTAAGATGGTTAAAAAGGAATCTGAAGGTTCGTTAATTGTGCTTACGTTTGGGTTGATACTGTTTGCATACGGTATTTCAGAATTCTTTGGCTTTGAATCATTATTGGCTTCAATGGCTTTAGGGGCGGTAGTTACGAATTTTAATCCTATGTCGGATAAGATTTTTAAATTGATAGAACGCTATACCGATGAATTAATATTTGTGATTTTCTTTTCTTTATCCGGATTACATTTACAATTATCGTCTGTGGCAGGGAGTGTATCGTTAATAGTTATTTATATCATAGCAAGGGCAATAGGTAAGTATGGTGGAATATTTGTCAGTTCTTCTATTCTTAATACTGATCCTAAAATTAAAAAGTTTGCTGCCGGAGGTTTAATTCCTCAAGGAGGTATTGTAATAGGATTATCAATACTTTTAACCAAAGATCCTGAATATGCCAGTATTGGATCTTTGATTATTGGAGTAGTTATTGGTGCCGCATTAATTCATGAAATTTCAGGTCCGCTTATTTCCAGGATAACACTTAAAAAAGCCGAAGAAATATAGAGCTTAAGTAAGTATCATATTGCTTATAAACCGATCAGAAGGTAAAATTTATCATGTATAATTAATGTTGAAATTGTTTTCTTTGCAATTACTAACCTTTATGAAAACAGATCCATCTAAATCTACTGATAAATTATAATCATAAACGATTACTCATAGATATTTAATAGTTTAGTGCTTTTAACCATCCTAACCAACGAACATGTTTATTATAACATTGTTTTCTATGAAATAGATTAAAAGGATATTCAAAATATGACAAAAAATAAACAAACAAGAATGAAATTAGCTGTATTTAGTAGCCGTAAATGGGTGGTTGATTCTTTTAACCAATTGAATGATAAATATAAATTTGATATTACTTATTTTGAGGCTCGACTTTACAACAAAACAATTCCATTAACAAAAGGTTTTGATGCTGTATGCGTGTTTGTAAATGATACGGTAGATGAGGAAATTATTGCAGGATTAAAAGAAAATGGCGTTAAACAAATAGCCTTAAGATGTGCAGGTTTTAATAATGTTGATATTGAAGCTGCCCAAAAACATGGTATTAGCGTTGTTCGTGTTCCTGCGTATTCTCCGTATGCTGTGGCTGAACATACACTGGGTTTAATACTTAGCTTAAACCGTAAGTTTCATAAAGCATATACAAGGGTTCGTGATGGTAATTTTGCTTTAGATGGACTCTTAGGCTTTGATTTACACGGAAAGACTGTAGGTGTAATAGGAACAGGTAAAATTGGAGAAATTTTTATTAATCTGGTAAAAGGTTTTGGCTGTAAGGTGATTGCATATGACAAGTTTCCTAATGAAAAGCTAAAAGCTGCAGGAATTGAATACGTTGATTTGCAAGAGATTTATAAGCATAGTGATGTTATTTCGTTACATTGTCCGTTAACATTTGAAACGTTTCATATGATTAATGAATATGCTATAGCTTCAATGAAAACCGGAGTAATGATTATAAATACCAGTCGTGGACCATTAATTGATACTGACGCTGTAATTGCAGGCTTGAAAAAAGAGAAAGTTGGTTATTTAGGTTTAGATGTGTATGAGGAAGAAGAAGAGTTGTTTTTTGAAGACCATTCAGAAACTGTAATTCAGGATGATAAATTTGTGCGTTTACAAACATTCCCTAATGTATTAATAACAGCACATCAGGCCTTTTTTACCAGAGAAGCAATTTTAAATATAGCAGAAACAACTTTCGAAAACATTAATATGTTTTTCAAAGATGGTGAAAGTCCGAACACGGTTTTACCAAAAAAAGCATCAAAGGCTTAAACTCGATTAACGCATATTAAAATAATATATTATAGAAACGGGATACCCAATGAAGTATCCCGTTTTTTATAATTTTTATTGAGGATGAACGACTTCTAAAATGAGGTTTTTCTTTCTATGCTGATATTTTCCATCAGTTTCCTTCTTCATTAGCAACTTCATATAATAGGCTATTGCCCATAATTAAAAAACTGCTGTATATGCTCAAATAAATTAATATTGTGAATTCATTTATGCAGAGGACAAGTGTAATTATAAATGTTGTAAAAGGTGCTCTGGCATTATTACAGTTCAGTCAACTATTCAATGGTATTGCGTATTTAGTCAACCAAATTTACAATTGTTCTTCCTTTCAATTTCCCATTCAGCATTAATTCAATTTTTTGCATTACTCCCTCAAGTTTAATCTCATTGCAAGTGAAGTTTAAGTTTATAGGTTTCCACTCTTGAGCTAATTTATTCCAAACTATTTTTCTGTATTTCATTGGGTAATTTTGAGAGTCTATTCCAATAAGTGTAACACCTCTCAAGATAAAGGGAAAAACTGTTAAGTCAAGTTTGGGAGATGCCACATTTCCACAGCAGGTTACAACACCAATTGATTTAGTCGATTTAATTATATTTTCAAGTATTACTCCTCCAACGGTATCAATAGCACCTGCAAACATAGGTTTTAACAACGGTTTCTTGTCAAATTTTTCAACTTCGCTACGTAACAGTACTTCCTCAGCTCCAAGATTAATTAAATAGTCTCGTTCCGTTTCCTTGCCTGTTATAGCAACAACGGAATAACCCAGCTTGCTTAAAATAGAAACACTCAATGCACCAACGCCTCCTGTAGCCCCGGAAACCACTATTTTTCCATCTGCTGGCTTTATTAGTTCAGTAAGTCTTAAAGCAGACATTCCTGCTGTTAAACCTGCTGTGCCATATATCATTGCCTCTTTCATGGTCATGTTTTCAGGCAATCTTACTACCCATTCAGATGGCACTTGAATATACTCAGCAAATCCACCATCAGTATTCATACCTAAATCATAACTGGTAACAATTACTTTTTCGCCAATAGTAAACAAATTACTGTCCGATTTTTCTATTGTACCAACTGCATCAATTCCTGGTGTGTGTGGATATTTTCTGGTTACACCTTTATTACCCGAAGCTGATAATGCATCTTTATAGTTCAAAGAGCTGTAGTGTACTTTTATTAAAACCTCATTACTATTTAATTCCCCAAATTCCATTTCTTTAATTGAGCCTTTGAACTTACCATCAATTTCTTCAATCCTAAATGCTTTAAATGTTGAACTAATCTGTACCATCTTTTGTGTTTTAATTTTACTTATTTTTGTACAAATATCAGTATAAACATTTTGCTTACCAATACCTTACATTTGGTTAGCATACGAACATTTATTTCTGTTTTTAGTGTTTTAAAGACTTTGAGGGAAGAAAAAAAATGAAAAAAAGTTACTGTCCGATTGATACATTTATAAATGTTGTAAAAGGAAAACGAAAAGGAACTATTATTTTACACCTTTTTCAAGGGGATAAAAGATATAGTGAGTTGGTTAAATTATTAACTGATATTAGTGAACGAATGCTTACAAAACAATTAAAAGAATTAGAATCAGATGGATTAATTAATCGAACTGTTTTTCCTGAAGTTCCTCCCCGTGTTGAATACAGTTTAACTGAACTTGGAAAAGAGATTCATCCGGTCCTGAAAGGAATGTATAAAGGAGGTATTCTTTTTGAAAAGTCTATTGATGAATTAGATACCTGATTGTTTGCTATTTTGTCATAAGAGCAGGAGTTTCCCAATATGCAACACCATCTATTGGCCATTTGAAAAGTAGTGAACTTTACCTCGACATTTCTTTGACCATACATAAAGAAAAGAAAGACTCCCTATTCTTCTAAAAGCACTTATCACCCAGTTTTTTATGATGGTTTGAATGTGCCCTGCATGAGCAAGAGCACACAAACAGTGAGTTCTCGACAAAGTTTAAATAGGCAGATTTAATATAGATAGACCTGTCAGCATATGAAAACTCATATATCCTTAGTTAAGTTACTATATTATGCTTTCTCCCATAGAATATATTTTATTTAACCATTTTTTTCTAAAATCTGAACTTGAGTTTTTTATTGATGCAATGTAAGTTACTTTAACAGGACTAATTCCACAAAACTGCAAAGTGCCTCTCTTAAACTGATTTATGGCGGGTCTTTTCATAATCAAATAATCATACCATTGTGGTGTGTCAGCTGTAATTATTAATCGTGCAGATTTTCCTTTCAAGAGTTTCTTTGGTAAAGCTTTTCCCTCGATAGGCTGATAAGTGATTCCAGGTAGAAATGTTCTGTCAATAAATCCCTTCATTATGGCAGGGTAGCTATACCACCACATAGGAAATAGCCAAACAATATGGTCAGCTTTTTTTATTTTGTCAATTGCATTAACCAAATCAGATTCTAATTCAACTCTCTTTCTATAACCAAAATTCAAATTGGGATTAAACTCTAATTCCGAAATGTTGATTTGGGTTAATGTAGAATTCGTTTTACTTAGTCCTTTTCTATATGCATCTGATAAAGCATAATTGAAACTCTTTTTGTCAGGATGTCCGTTGATTATTAAAACGTGTTTCATATTTGTTCTGTGTTTTTTTACAAAGAACTACACAATGAAACATCTTTGAAAGGACATTTGTCTAATTCGAAATTGACTTTCTTATTCGGCTCATGTGTCTTTGGGTAATTCCCAGGTAAGAAGAAAGGAAGTTAAGAGGAATCAATTGTAAATATTCAGGTTGGTTATTTAATAAATCGAGGTATCGTTTCTCAGCAGTTTCTTTTTGTAACAAGAAAATTCTTTTTTCCATTTTGATATATTCTTGTTCTGCAATAATTTTAAAAAATTTCAACCAATTCGTGCTAGATTGTTCCAGGTTTAAAATTTCATCTCTTGATATTGTTAAAATTTCAATGTCGGTTAAAGCTTCTATGTTCTCGGCAGTTTTATTTTGAGTTAAAAATGAGGAGTAAGCACTTACAAAGGATTTAGAAAAAGTAAAACAATAAGTTACCTCTTCTTGTGTTGAAGAATGATAAAATGACCTGAATAATCCGGAAGTTACAAAGCCCACTTCTTTACAAATTTGCCCTTCTTTGATAAAAAAATCACCTTTTTTTAGCTTTTTGCGAATTACTTTTTTTTCAAATAAATCAATTTCTTCTTTGGTTAATATATCAAATGCTTCTAAATAGTTTCTCATTTGGTTTAATTGCAACGGTTTGAACCTATCAATCGCCTGTGTATTGAAATAATATACCTTTTATTTAATGGTACATTGCCCAATGGATTTGTAATATTTAAAATTAACAATAATTAGTTTCATTAAAAGCATTGGGCAGACAAGTTGAAATTACCGCAACTCCGCACATCACATACGCCCCGCATGGTTTATGATGCCGTATTGGCAAATTTATTTTTCTTCAAAATTTAGTTTCTAATTCCAGAGTATTAGAATTAAGCTTATATGTTTCCTTCTTTAATATTGAACTATTCCGAGAATATGTAACCTCAAGCTTGCTGGCAGAATCAAATTCAATGCGGAAATCACCTTGCTCTTTCACTTTTATTTCCTTTGTAACCTTTATTAATTGTCCATCATAATAACCTAGCGTTGTAATTTTAACTATAATATCATGAGGTTGTTTTCTGATGTTATTTTTAATAGTTCCATTAACAACAACCTTTTCGTAAAATCCTGGAGGTAGTAGTTTTTTTCTTGGCTTCTTAACTCCTGTTGCCTCAATTAAATTAACTATATTATTAAAGAAGTTTTCATTGTATTCATATCCAGTTTCTTCAATAAACATTTGTCCAGAATCTCCACAATTCATACATACTGCTATAATTCTATCTTTTAAATGAAAGTTAACTTTAAAACAAATATCTTGGGATTCTTTTTTTTCTGCCTTAGTACTCATGTTAAGAGTCTCAACTAAATTTTTTATAGATAAACTATCTGTAATAACTATTGGTCCGTGTCCTAATTCCTCAGAACAGCTTGTGGGAGCAATTTTTAAGCTAAATAACAAAGAGTAATCATCTGTAATTGTTACTTTGTTCACAACCCCATTTATTAAAAGCTCACGATTGTGCGCTTCAATATTTATAATGGATAATAGTCCTAAAATTGCAACTATAAGAGCCTTCATTCTTCTTTATAATAGCGATAATGATTTTTACGCTTACAATATTCAATAATGGTGTATGTGTGCGTGCTGCATGAGCTAGAGCACCACAAACTGTAAGTTGTTGAAAAGCTTAAATATGCAAATTTAATTTTAATAGATCAAACAGTTTGTAAAAACTCGTTGCAAGTATAAGTTTCGAATTGAGTTATGAAATCATGGTTACCTAAAAAAAACAATTTATGCCTAATGCGAGGTTGGGCAATTGCTAGATTGGAACAAAGTGGAAAGCGCCAATGCCAAATAGAATTAGTTTAATGTTGGCAAAATCCTATTTTAGGAACCACTATCACGGTTGATCGACTTCAAAAACGAGGGTATATCGCTTTGGCTGATATGTACAATCACCAGCACTTTTTGTTAGCTTCAAATTCTAATTCGTTGTTCCCCTTGATGTAAGAAACCGCCGTATACGAGAACCGTACGCTGAGTGGTGTGAGAGCTTCTCCACTAGGTTTTTAGCCTAGTGGCTGGCTACTAGATGTGTGCTTTCGTGCTTTATTGTTTTGGTGTTAATTGAATTGATAAATCCAAAGCATTTGCTACTAACAATAAATTAGATATTCTAACATCTTCCCCATTTTCAATCCGTGAAATATATGGACGCTTTTTTCCAACTGCTTCAGCCAATTTTTCTTGACTCATATGCAATTCCTTTCTTCTATTTCTTATTATTTCTCCAAAATAGTATGAATAAGCTTCTTCACGGAATTTCTCCCTACTTTCTGAACCTTCTTTTCCATAGCGTTTTGCTAATAAGTCCTTTGCTTTCATTGTTTTCATGATTCCATGTCTTTTAAGTATTCTTCTAAAATCTTTTCTGCTTCTTTTATGGCTTTAACGTAATCTTTATTTGATTTTTTGACAAAACCATTTAAACATACAGCTTTGGTACATTCAGAAAAATTCAAATGGTCAATTGCAAAGATCAACACCCTATTCTCATTTCCAGCTTTAATTCTTAGTTCATAAAACTTTGAGTTCGTGAGTTTCTTCACGAAATTGGTGTGAACAATCTTTACTTCTCCAAGAATCTCGATGAGTTGAAAGAATTTGTCCGAAACTCTTTGCCCTTGAGAATCTATAAAATCCAAGCATTTTTCTGTAATGTCAATTTCTCTCATACAACAAAAGTAACGAATTCGTTACAATCTAACAGAAAAGATTAAATATTTCTTTAGATTTTGGAATATTCTCCTTAGCATGAAGCACAACTGTAAGCTCTTGAAAAAGTTTAAATATGCAAATTTGATTTTACTAGATCAAACACCATCTACTTATTTCTTAGTGATAAACTTAAACTCCCTATCAACAGGGATAAAAGTGGTATCCGCCGTCCGGTTAACTTTCAAATACTTGGATTTGCCTTTGTTCCTATTTACAAAAAGGGTATTAAAGGCAAATATCAATTGATTGTAGCTGAAAAGAGATGGAAAAGCTTCAAAGCAAAACTTAAGGAAATCACCAGAAACGAGCCAATGGTATACTATCCATCATAGTACAGAATTTAATAGCGAGTTCCATCGAATGCATTTGAATGTTAAATAATAATGAGATGAAAAACCACCCCCATGAGTTTTGAAGAACGCATTCAAAAGTTATTAGAAATGTAACGTGGGTGGATCAATAACTTTAAACATGCAAATATCATTACCAAATTGGAGAAACTTGATGGTTGGCTTTGTAACCGCGTTACGTACTGTATTTGGCATCACTGGAAGAATTGTAGCGTAGCGAAAATCACGAGCACCAAAACTAATTAATTTACAGTGAGCTAAATCTAAACGTAAAAGGAAAAACCTAATTCGTTTGGGTGTTGACCCTGATCATGCTTATGCATGGAGCCGCAGTAGAATTGAGGAACGAAATCACGAATACCAAAACTAATAATCTATTTATGAGTAATGGGAGGCTGGGCCATTGCTCAATTGGAACAAAGTGGAAATCGCCAACACCAAATAAAATAAATTTATTGTTGGCAAAGTCCTATTTTAGGAACCACTATCACGGTTGATCGACTTCAAAAACGAGGGTATATCGCTTTGGCTGAGACTTACAAACAATTGCATTCTTCATTGGCTACCTCTATGAATACGTTATTTGACTACGTCGATCTGCGATTCCCATGATATAGAGAACCGCTCAGTACGAGAACCGTACGCTGAGTGGTGTGAGAGCTTCTCCACTAGGCTTTTTGCCTAGTGGCTGGCTACTCAATTATGCTGCGTTATTTTTCTGGAAATCCAGTTATTATTTTTACTTAAACTCCATTGTCTCCAACTTTTATCCGAAAACTGAAATGGTAAATCACTCTGCAAATTATCGACAATTTTCTTGAAATCATAGTCAAAATCAGCAAACGGAAATGCAAACCAAGCCGAAAGAGTCGATTTGTTGCTAAGTTTTAAATATATCTGCGAGTTTTTCTGTCTAATATCAAGTTGTGGGATTTTATCTTGGTCAGAGTATATATTTCCAGTCTCTGATGATTTGAATTTAAACACCCAAAGACATGAAATCTCAATCGGACCAAGTATTTGCCTAATTTTAATATTATTCTCCTGCACGAATCTGAATGCTTTATCAAAGTCGTTTGCTTTTACATTCCATTCCCAATATCGAATCTGTTTATCACTCAAGTATCCGGTTCCTTTTTGGGGAAATAGTCCAAATAACTTTGATGCTTTTCGTTTCATTTTTATTGCATCAAAGTCCCCATTTGGCGATTCATAAATAGTCAATCGTATGTCAGATGGTATTTTCGTGTCCGTATGATTTAAAATGAATCCTTTAGTCCTTTGATAAGAATCCTCCATGCTCAATTTTCCTAAAGAATGTGCTCCACCCGATTTAATAGGTAATCCTTCATATGTTATAAATCTATCCATTTATGTAATCGTATTCTGAGACCTATTTCTTAATCCTCTCGAATTTAATGCTTAGTACTCCGCCTAACACAGCATAACGGACAAGTATATGCAAATGTGGGCGATTGCGGGCTTCAAACTTATCAAACCGATACAATTTTGAAGCGGGCTACAACCGTTTAATTTACTACAATCTCGACCATTTTGTATATACAGTGTGTGTGCCCTGCATGAGCAGCAGCGCACCCACACCCGAAGTTCTTGAAAAAGTTTAAAAATACAAACATTTTCGAATAAACCTTGGGTGTGGGACGATTTTATCCATAGGGTGCAAGTCCCGAGTGGGCGGGAGTAACGACTCGAACCATTAGCAAGTGACAAGCTGGTTACCGGTGACGGTAGCAGTGAAGGAAGTCAAACGGCAAACTCCGGTACTGACGGACAGAAATCACATATGAGGCATTATAAACCGGATGAGCAAGCACACCATTGTGACGTCCAAACATCAAGGAGGTGAGTGTTTATAATGTAGATGTGGCAGGCATTGGAGGAAGGATAAAGCTATTACCAGGGGAGAGCTCTGTAATCACGAGTTGATAGAACAGAGCAGTCAGCAGACGCCATAGTAGCTTTGGAATACGAGCTAGCTTTACGAACACCACGCTAAAGCTGGAGGTCTCACAGAAAAGTGAAGGGCTGAACATTTGGGAGATAGAAATTTGACTGGGAGGTATAAGGATTCGAGCCTTTCTAGCCCTTTCAAAAAGTATTGAAAAGCTATAGATGGTGAAAAGAGCTTCTATAGTATACCAGATGAACCGCCGTATACGAGAACCGTACGTACGGTGGTGTGAGAGCTTCTCCACTAGGCTTTTAGCCTAGTGGCTGGCTACTCGATTACCAACTTTTATTCTCTTTTTATTATTAGGTTTTCAATTTTAGAGTTATCAATATTCTCGTCCTTATAGCCTAAATTATCAAACCCAATTAATGATTTCCCATCGACAAGTTTTGTATTTATGTATTTCATTAGCTTTATTTCACTATCAGGAGCTAATCCATAAAAATCAAATGCTGTCCTTTCATTCTTTTCTATTCCACAAACAATCGAAAATAATTTTTGGTGAGCGAATCCCATTTTCCTAATAATATATTCAGGCTTAATGTCGAAAGTCTCTAATACATTTTCAATTCCCTTACTTTTTATTCTAAATGTCGTTTTTAGATATTCTCGAACTTTTATTGGTTTTATAAAATCAATTAAACCTAGTTTTGGTTTTATGGGACACAAGTATATCTTTTCAATGTCATTTTCACTATTATACTTGTCAATTATTTCAAAGATCCTTTTCACTCCCCAATATTCGTCAGTATTCTTTTCTTTTTCTGGCACAATCTTCACCCAAAACCTTATCATTTTCCCAGGTTCCATTTCAAACTCTGGAACTTGAAATTCCTTAACTTTACAACTGGGATATTTCATTTTTTTAATTGTTGGTAACTTTTCAGTATCCGTCATAGACTGTTTGATATTTCGCCTTTGTAATTCAGTTACTAAAATGCTAAAGTAATCAATATTTTAGGGAAATTATATGATATAACGGATAAATAAATTGTAAAAACAGTAATGTTTTATTGTTTTGAGTTAAACTATAAGAGTTAAAACCTGTATCGTGGCAAATAAATCCATTCTTATAGATCATTTCTTTATTGTAAAATCCTTTTAACATGGCAAATATCAATTAATTTTATTTGTGTAGCCGTTTAATAAACGTTTATTAAAACGCAAATACATTACTATTGAATAAAACACAATAATTCCTGTATAATCTTACTTACAAGGCAATTGTAGTAAGTTGCAAAGCCAACTAAAGATTACTCGTATTTGTTTTGATGCCTATCGTAGCACTATAATCAATACTTTGTGTTTGTACCTGTTTTTACACAGCATTGATACAGCTTCGATACAAGCCCGCCATTCGTCACCATTTCAATGCACGTTTTATGCATGCTCTTCGCACCCTTAGGGCAATAAAGTTGTGTAGAGGCTGTGTAGCGCATGTGGAGAATTGCGAACGCGTTCCGAACAAAGGGCGTAGCAGGGGCAAAGAAAGTGCGAAGACGGTGCGAAGAGATGCGAACAAGTTGCGAAGACCATGCGAAGAAGTGCGAAGAAAAGTATCCAAAAGTGCTAAAATGGCCAAAATCAGAATCCAAAACAGGCATTTTTGATCAAAAGTGGAATCCAAAACCACCATTTTGGGCTAAAAATGGAATTATAGGGCATTATGGGGGTCAAAACGAATTATAAATTCCATTGGTAAAAATCATTATAGTTTAATTATCAATCATTTACAAACTTAAAAAGTAACGGTAAAATTACTGTTATTTTTTCTTTTGCAATTTCAAGCTACTTTAGAACCAAAGATTAACCAGGAAAAAGGAGTAAGGGTGAAAGGAGAAAGGAACAAGGTTAAAGATTGGAAGCGAAGGATTATAGTATAACAGATTTTTACTTAGTGACCAATGAAAACCTAAACGAAGGAATTCTAAATATATACTTATTGAAAAATAGTAGTTCAATCTCGAAAGGTTCTTCCGACTTTCTGTATCAAAACTATGGGCTGAATGCCCAACTAATTTTAGCCCCAGATATCATCTGGGGTAATATTTAATAAATTCAATCATCGTCCTGTAAGGACAGCTTAAAATTTTAATGGCATCATTGATGGCTTAGGGTAAAAAAAAGTAGTATTTATCATGAGAAGGGAAACTAGAATACGGCCGGAGGCCTAATAAAAAGCGACATAGCGAGACGCTATGCCGAACTTTGAGAGGCCATCGCTCTTAATCCATATTTCAGGAAAAATACATTTGTAATAAAAATATCTTCTCTTAAGATTGGTTCTTCCGGCATTAGCTGGTGAGCCAATAAAACAAGATGTTGTAGTCGGTAAAACCGGAGTTGTTCGAAGACTTGAGGTACGAAAGTCAAGTTTCAGCGCTTTCGACGAAGACACCGTAGTTTTTTGAGCGAATCAGGTGTAGCCGGCGGCTCTTTTGCCTACTTTTTGAGCTGTAGCAAAAAGTAGGAGCCCAGCGGCTTGAGCGAATACAAGGAACAAGGAGAATGGAACAAGGTTAAAGGAGAAGGGTTATAGTTATAACAGATTTTTACTTAGTGACCAATGAAAACCTAAACGAAGGAATTCTAAATATATACTTATTGAAAAATAGTAGTTCAATCTCGAAAGGTTCTTCCGACTTTCTGTATCAAAACTATGGGCTGAATGCCCAACTAATTTTAGCCCCAGATATCATCTGGGGTAATATTTAATAAATTCAATCATCGTCCTGTAAGGACAGCTTAAAATTTTAATGGCATCATTGATGGCTTAGGGTAAAAAAAAGTAGTATTTATCATGAGAAGGGAAACTAGAATACGGCCGGAGGCCTAATAAAAAGCGACATAGCGAGACGCTATGCCGAACTTTGAGAGGCCATCGCTCTTAATCCATATTTCAGGAAAAATACATTTGTAATAAAAATATCTTCTCTTAAGATTGGTTCTTCCAGCATTAGCTGGTGAGCCAATAAAACAAGATGTTGTAGTCGGTAAAACCGGAGTTGTTCGAAGACTTGAGGTACGAAAGTCAAGTTTCAGCGCTTTCGTCGAAGACACCGTAGTTTTTTGAGCGCATCAGGTGTAGCCGGCGGCTCTTTTGCCTACTTTTTGAGCTGTAGCAAAAAGTAGGAGCCCAGCGGCTTGAGCGAATAAAAGTAGAAAGGTTAATTATTTACGACTAATTAAAGTAAAGCATAATAATTAAATATATGAGATACGAGCTACAAGCTCGCACCAGCATGAGAAGGAAAAACAAGGAAAAAGGTTAAAGGAACAAGGTTAAAGGTAAAACTAAAGCATGGACATGGGCTTGATAATTAATGATATAGCGAGATGTTATGCCGAACATTGAGGAAATATTTCAAAGGATGGAACTGTATCAGGTGATCCTGATGGAAATGCTGACCCCATTGGAGTGCATTAAACCGAATAAGAATAGGCTGTCAAAGTTGACAGCCTATTTATTTTTGTAACCTATTGTAGTATTTTATGATGGGCTATGGTTCAATATCATTGGCTTTTGTAGCGTGCAAACCAATAATACATCCGGTAAAACCACCTGCAACATCTGTTGATAAAATATCGCCTGAAACTGTACCTCCTAAATCTTCAAAATCAGTACCATTCAGTGCGTATGAAAAATTATACTTATCACCATTTGCAGTTACTTTTAATCGAACGGGATCTTTTAAATCAATTTTTTGACTAGCTAATACCGTTGATTTTTTATTGTCTTTTCTGCCTGGCCACTCATTACGTTCAAGTACAATGTAGTAGTCACCATCTTTTACTGTAATACCAAAAACATAGTTTGAACCTTCGTTTTGTAGAGCCACAATTCCTGCTAAGTCTTTCTCAGTCTCTGGTTTGTAAGCCATATCTACAGCATATGAAAAGCTCTGGTGCATTTGACGGTAAAATAGGGTAGAGGTAGGTTTTGCTTCTTTTATATTTACTTCAAATGGATTGATTTTAATACCATCTTTAGTTTTCTCCATAAAATCCTCTCTAGGTCCTCTTAAGCCAATCCAACGGTAATCTATTTTATCAGCACTAAAGTCTTCTTTGTAAGTAAAGTTTCCATTAGGGATAAAGCCATCCTGACCTGTTTTATTTTCAACTCCTTCAGGTAATTTTAAAGTGGGTTCCATAGGTACTAAACCATTCTCAAATACAGGGAAAGTACCTGACCAATCTACAGGAAGCATAAATGTTTCACGCCCGGTATTTACGCGGTGTGCTTCATTAGGACGAACGGCTAAAAATACTCCGTAATATTTATCATTAGGACCAAGTACAATATCTGCATGACCAGCCCAATCAATTTTATTGGCGCGGTCTCTAGGGAAATGACGTTGTGTTAAAATAGGGTTACTTGGAGCAGGGGTATAAGGACCTTTGGGATTATCGGCAATAAAAATCACCTCACTATGCCAGCCTCCTGTACCACCTTCAGCACACATTAGGTAATATTTACCATCCTTTTTATATACATGAGGAGCTTCAATCCAAATAGGTTTTTTGCTTATGTCAACACCACCATCAACAACAATTACATCAGTTTCGGGTATAACCTGATCTTTTTCTATATCGTATTCCCAAATTTTAATAACACGATGTCCGTTATAAAGTTCTTTGCCTTTGGGAGGTGCATCGTTATGCATTACATAAGCTTTGCCATCGTCATCAAAAAACATGGAAGGGTCAATACCTCCAAAATTTAATTTAATAGGTTCACTCCATCCTTTAAGCGGATCTTTTGTTTTTACAACCATATTTCCTAACTGTCCAGCTACTTGTGTTGTAATCATGTAAAAAGTATCATTACCTGGATTGTACCTGATGGTAGGAGCGTATACACCTCTGCTGATTCCAAGTTCTGCTATGCGCAATTGTGATTTGGTTTCTAAAACATGACCAATTTGTGTCCAGTTTACTAGATCCTTTGAATGAAAAATTGGCACACCCGGAAACATTACAAATGAAGAAACTACCATGTAGTAATCGTCTCCTTTTCTACATATTGATGGATCAGGATAGCAACCTTGTAAGATTGGGTTGTAAAACTCATTTTCGTCTAGTGGGTTTTCATTGTACATCTTGTCGTTCCCCTGATAAACAAAGTTTGAAAAAACAGGTTCGCTTTTCATTCGTTTACCTTTTGCTTTTGTTTGGGTAGTATACCCGGCTAATAACATTACTGCTAGAGCAGCCTTTGGCAAAATGTTTTTAATTTGTTTCATTTTTGACATATAATAATGATATTTATTTAAATTTAATCCAATCGATTTCAACGTCACTATTACTCTTTAGTAAAATAACTAAGTCTACATTTTTGTGAGGTTTTAATGATAATGGTGCTTCATAAATAATCCATTCCTTATTGGCAGGAATATTTACCGAAGTCAGTGTTTTTCCCTGAGGATTGTTTAATCTGATTTCAATTTTTCCACCAATAGCACTTTTAGCATTTACCTTTACCTTACTTAGGTTTTTTGTATCAAATTCAATACGATTGTATTTAACCCAGGCATCTTTTGATAACAGTTGAACTTTCCAACCTTTAAATGTATCGTTAGTATCAATAAAGTCAATGTTTACCCCTGATTTACTAATGTCACTGTACCGGTCTATTTGTATTTTTTCAGAAGCTTTACTTACTCCCACTCCTCGTAATGATGGTTTTACTTTTATTATGGTTCCATCTTCATTAAAGAATAAGCTATCAATACGTGCTGATCTGTTCTTATCAAAATCCGGAGAGTAGTCGTTATGATGATAAAATAAATACCATTGCTTGTTGTATTCTATTATTGAATGATGGTTTGTCCAGCAACCAGAGGGAGATTCATCCATTATTACTCCTTTAAATTCAAATGGTCCCATTGGGTTTTTACCAATAGCATATTCCAATCTTTCAATATTATTTTCAACATGAGGGTAGGTTAAATAATACAGACCATTTCTTTCAAAAATGTATGGACCTTCTTTTAAACCTTTATTGGGAAGATTTGCAATTATTGTTGGATCAGAATCCAATTCTACCATGTTGTCTTTTAGTTTTGCCACAAATACATCCCTCGCCGACCAATATAAGTAGGCCTGATTATCTTTGTCTATAAATACATTCGGGTCAATTCCATGTACTCCATTTATAGGGGTATCCATTATTGAATAAGGACCTTCAGGAGTATCTGCAATGGCTACTCCTATACCAAAACTTCTTTGAGTAGTATTGTTTTTATTTGTGGTAGGAAAATAGAAATAGTATTTGCCATCTCGATAAATACAATCTGGGGCCCACATAGAATATGATTCAGGATTGGTCCATGGTACATTATTTTGGTGTACAATAACACCATGGTCTGTCCATTCCGTTAAGTTTTCAGATGAAAATACATGATAATCTGCCATACAAAACCAGTTTTCACGTCCTTTTCCCATATTGGCCACATCATGAGATGGAAATAAATACACTTTACCATTAAAAACTCTGGCTAATGGATCTGCAGTGTACTGGTCTTTTATGATTGGATTTTGACTAAAGGAAATGCTCGAATTAATCATTAATATACACCAAAGTATCCCTATAAAATAATTCTTCATTTATCTAAAATTTACGTTTGTACATCAAAATTATTCTTTTTTTTTCTACAATATTTTTGTGTTGGCTGACTGCGTTTTTCTCATGCGTAGTTTTATATTAAATATAGCAGATACACTATATTTTTAGTGTTAATTATGAATATTTCTTTTCAAGAATTAGATACTAATTAAATGATTCATAGCTTCATATTCAGGTAGTTAGTTTGTGTGTTATTTAAATTGAATTTAAACTATCAATAATTTCACATCAGATAATTCACTTTTTAAAAAAAATTATTGTGAGGTGCTTTTTAATACAGAAATCTAATGACCTATTAATGTTAAAAGGTGATTTGTTTTATATGCCAATATCAAAGAGTGTGGTATAAATGTTTTATGCGAGTAATCAGGGTAATTTATTACACAATAATCCCCAAGCGTATACTTTACGTAAAGTTCGATTTTTATGGAAAAAAGTAAATAGGTTTAATGTTTTATTATAAACTTAAAATCTTGTATTTTGAAAAAGCTACATTTAAATTTAACGCTAATTGTACCTGTTTTTTTAGTCATAATTTCATCTGGTTGTGTTATGAGTACTAATAAAAAACAAGAGCAAACAGCCAAAGGTGCCTATTATTCCAATCAATATCCTAATTTGCTTTTGCAGGCTGGTTATACACAGGATGAAATTGATACTAAATTAGAAAAAGCTTATTACGATTTATTTGAAGGTCCGGATAAAATCTATTTTGAAGTTGGAGATTCGCTGGGCTATGTATCAGATATAAAAAATCATGATGTACGTACAGAGGGTGTTTCATATGGGATGATGGTTGCTGTTCAGTTAAATAAAAAAGATGTTTTTGATCGTATTTGGCGTTGGTCAAAACATTATTTGCAACATCAGTATGGTCCGCGAGAAGGTTATTTTGGATGGAGTTTTGATCCTGTAGCCATGAAACTAAACTCACAAGGCTCTGCATCCGATGGCGAGTTATACTTTGTAACCAGTTTGTTATTTGCATCAAACAGGTGGGGTAATGATACTGGTATAAATTATCATGCCGAAGCTAAAAGAATTTTAGATGCCATGTGGACAAAAGATGGTTCTAATGATGTATATCATATTATAAATGTAGCGCATAAACAAATTACTTTTGTTCCTTCTGAAGGTGGATACAACTGGACCGATCCATCATATCATGTACCTGCATTTTACGAAGTTTGGGCCGATTATGCCAATGATGGTCATGAGCAGTTTTACCGCGATTGTGCCGATACAGCAAGAGTCTTTTTACATAGAGCATGCAAATCTTCTACAGGATTAAATGCAGATTATACACTATTCAGTGGAGCGCCTCATTCCAGAGCATGGATGCCGGCTGCATTTAGATATGATTCGTGGCGTGTACCAATGAATATATCAATGGATTACATCTGGTTTGAAAAAGATAAGCAATGGCAAATAGATTATGCTCAGCGAATTCAAAACTTTTTAAGGAATGAGGGTATTGATACATTTTTAGATCAATATAATTTAGATGGCTCTACTCCAGACTTTATTTTGCAGGCTGGTGATTTTAAAAAAACACTGCGTCATTCATTAGGATTAGTGGCTACATCTGCTACAACAGAACTTATATATAATAAAGAAGCAAATTTTGATTTTGTAAATGCCTTATGGAATGCAAAATTAGAACCTTACGAAGATGGTTATTTCGATCCTTACTATGATGGTTTACTATACTTATTCAGTTTAATGCATTTAAGTGGAAAATATCAAGCCATTCATCCAAACTCCTGATCCATCTATGAAAAAGGATAAAAATGAAGCGTTCTATATTACAATAAAAATCATAACAATACATATGAGGAGATGAATAATAGACTAAGAATGAATCATTACACTATTGTTATCATGACTTAAGTTAGTGGTGGATAATTAAAAAAATACTATTATTGCGAAATGGAACCAGTATTTAAGAATGATGCAATCGTATTTGGGATATTATGTATTATCCTGGCTGTTATATTTATAACCTCAAACAGCAAAAATAAATTTTTTAAAAAGTTTTATACCTATGTACCAGCATTACTGTTGTGTTACTTTATTCCAGGATTATTTAACTGGCCTTTAGGGCTGATATCAGGAGAAGAATCACAATTGTATTTTGTAGCCTCAAGGTATTTGTTACCCGCTAGTTTGGTATTGTTTTGTATAAGTATTGATTTTAAAGGCATTTTTAACCTTGGCTGGAAAGCCTTGATCATGTTTTTAACAGCAACCGTTGGAATTGTAATTGGGGCTCCAATTGCACTTTGGATCGGGAGTTTATTTTTTCCTGAAATTAAAATGGCAGCCGAAGGCGAAGAAATCTGGCGTGGTTTATCAACCGTGGCAGGTAGTTGGATTGGTGGAGGAGCAAACCAAACAGCAATGAAAGAAATTTATCATTGTAGTGATAATTTATTTTCAACATTTATCATCATAGATGTAGTTGTAGCCAATATATGGATGGGATTTTTATTGTATGGGGCTGGTATTAGTGATAAAATTGATAAAATGCTAAAAGCAGATAACTCTGCTATAGAGGAATTAAAAAAGAAAGTTGAAAATTATCGTTCTAAAATTGCTAAGATTCCAACAACAACAGATGTATTTGTTATTTTAGGTATCGGATTTGGGGCCACAGCTGTTGCTCATTTTGGCGCAGACTTAATTTCTGGCCATATGCAGAAATTTACTGAAGTTTTAAATGAGTATAACCTTAATTCATTAGCATCAGGATTCTTTTGGTTAATTGTTATTGCAACTACTATAGGTCTGGCTCTTTCGTTTACTGGCTTACGAAAGTATGAAGGAGCTGGAGCATCAAGATTAGGAAGTGTATTTATTTATGTTTTGGTTGCAACCATTGGTATGAAGATGAATATTCTGGAAGCTTTTCAAAACCTTCATTATTTTGTGATAGGTTTAATATGGATGGCTGTTCATGTATCAGTTTTATTATTGATGGCAAAACTAATTAAAGCTCCATTCTTTTTTGTTGCAGTTGGTAGTCAGGCAAATGTTGGAGGAGCAGCATCTGCTCCTGTTGTTGCCTCAGCCTTTAGCACAGCACTGGCACCTGTAGGAGTTTTGCTGGCCGTATTAGGTTATGCATTAGGTACCTATGGCGCCATTATAGCTACTCAATTAATGCAGTGGATAAATGTAGGATAAGATTATTTGATTATATAATTGAACTAAGGTCAATAAAAACGAATAGCGAAAAGCTTGCTGATATATTTAGCAGGCTTTTTTTATTATAAAATGCAGTTTAATAGTAAGTATTTTAAAGGCTTGGGGTAATATTTAAAGTTACATTTTGTAATAAAGCATCTTGTACGATTGCTATATGATAATGGGTTAATAAATATTAAAATTCAGATAGCATATGAACAAAAATAGCATTGATTAGTTTTTGTACATAAATAATCAACAAAAAAGAATTTAACATGACAAAGAATATTAATGTAGGTTTGTTAGTTTTAAGAGTTTCAGTAGGATTACTAATGTTATTACATGGCTTAGCAAAGCTAGTAGGGGGAATAGGCTTTATACAGGGAATGCTTGAATCTAAAGGATTACCTGGTTTTATTGCCTATGGTGTTTTAGTAGGAGAAGTATTGGCCCCATTGGCCTTAATTGTTGGATATAGAACAAGAATTGCAGCTGCAATTTTTGCTTTTAATACTTTAGTAGCTATGTTATTGGCACATTCAGGACAAATATTCTCTATGGGAGAACACGGTGGATGGGCCGTAGAATTATTAGGATTATACCTATTTGGAGCAGTAGCTTTAATCTTCACCGGAGGTGGAAACATAGCATTATCTTCAAAGAATAAGTGGGATTAATATCCGCCTATCATATGTAGTCTACCGGATGTTCTTTAAGGATATCCGGTTTTTTTTTTGCTTTTCATTTTAGTACTATTATTACTTATTGTTCAAAACATTTAAAAATTTATAAAACAGTAACACTCTTATTAATAAAGTCGTAGAATGCAGAAGTTTAATTAACTGAATCTATCTGTTGTTGTTGAACCTTAATTGGAAGAAATGAAGAAGATTTTTACGCTTGTTATTGTTGTTATGATGGCATCATTATCACTGATGTCGCAAGAAAAAAAGAAGACTGATGTTAGTGCCGGGGTTGATTTTTACAACCGCTATGTTTGGAGGGGGTTATTATTTACTGATGCACCAAGTATTCAGCCATATATAACGGCATCTAAAGGTGGTTTCTCTGCTACACTTTGGGGCTCATATGCTACATCAAAAAACTATGCCGAGATTGATCTGTTTTTATCTTACACTACAGGTAACTTAACTATTGGCTTAAGTGATTATTATACTGAAGACGAAACAGATCTGACAATGAATGATTACACAGTTTTTGATCAGGGTATAACCCCTCATTTAATCGAAACATATATCAGTTATCAATTGCCATTAGATAACTTTCCGCTTACTATTACAGGTAGTACGTTTGTTCATGGTGCTGATTTGGATGACAATGGAGATCAGAACTTTTCATCCTATTTTGAGTTGATGTATCCTTTTTCTGCCGGAGACTATGATTTGTCTTTAACAATGGGAGGTACTGTTGATCAAGGGTATTATGGTGATAAAGCAGGTATCGTAAATTTATCATTAGGAGCTTCTCGCAGTATTAAAGTAACGGACTCCTTTTCAATTCCATTAAATACATCGTTTATAGTAAACCCACTTGCAAAAGATTTATTCTTTGTAGTTGGTATCTCTCTTTAAACTTATTGGAGGGTAATATTGTTTATATACAGAGTTGAGCATTAGGTAAGTATGTTGTGAGTTAAAACTTAAATTGCATACTTTACTGTTAAAATCAGTTTTGGCACACGAAATTAAATTTTATAAAGCTTTTTGAAACAAGAAAAGGTATTTGTAGATGGATTTTAGTGCGGTAATACAGACTAAATGAATAAAATATGAAACGAGTCGTAAGTGTTGTCTCTTGTAAGCAAGGATAATCAAATTGGCAGGTTTTATATGAAAATTAAAAGCAAATTTATACAGATGAAGAAAGATAAATTTACACCATTAAAGCAAAAGTTAGGTATAGCTATATCTATCGGGATTTTTGTGAGTGTTGCGGCCATAATATCTTATAGTGCATATGTTACGCGCAATGAAGCCATTGCATCAGCTAAAAATCAGGCATTATCTATTGCTAAAGATTTTTCGGGTAAAATTCAAATTGAAATTGAAGAGGCTATGGATATTTCCAGATCTGTAGCAAACATATTCTCCGTTTCAGGAGATGAAAATATGAAAGGAAAAATTTCCAGAGAGGATGCTGTTTCATTAGCAGAAAAAGTATTGTTTTCAAATGAGGATTTTTTAGGACTGACATTGGCGTTTGAACCACAGGCTTTTGATGGAAAAGATGAAGACTTTAAAAATATGCCTGGGTATGATGCAACAGGCCGTTTTATGGCTTACCTGACTAAAGGTGAAGATAATCATGCCTTAGTAGATGTTTTAATAGATTATGAAACCGAGGAAAAAGGACCGTGGTATTGGGAACCTAAAAAAAGGATGACTGATTTTTTAACAGAGCCCGTGGTTTATCCTGTGCAAGGTGTGGATGTTACAATGGTTTCGTGTATGACACCAATTATTAATAATGGTTCATTTTTAGGTGTAACAGGTATTGATTATCCTATTGACTTTATGCAACACAAGGTTGCTGAAGGCGATTATTATGAGGGAAATTATCAATTAAGCATTGTTTCAAACGAAGGTGTTTTTTCTGCCAATAAGAATAATCCGGATTGGATTATGAAAAGTATTAAAGAGTTTTATCCTGATACCCATCAGCAACAGCTAAAAGATATTAAAGAAGGAAAAACTGTTGTAGAAATCGATGATGATAATTTAAATGTTTATGTACCATTGTACATAGCTCGTACTGGTATTACATGGCAGGTGCGGTTTTCTGTATCACGAAGCATCATCATGGAAAGAGCACGCGAATTAATGCGAGGACAAATTATTATAGGAAGTATATTGTTACTAATTAGTTTATTAAGTATTATATGGTTTGTGTCTCGATTAATTAAACCTGTTGGATCTATGGTAAAAATGGCTAATACAATAGCAGAAGGTGATTTGGTTCAGGAAGTTCAGGTTGATGTTAGTAATGATGAGATAGGATTGCTGTATGAGGCCTTTAATAAAATGAGAGTGAAATTGAAGGAAACAGTGGGGGGGATTATTGATAGTGCAGAACAAATTGCATCAGCTAGTTCGCAGCTTAGCTCAACAAGTTTAAATCTTTCACAGAGTGCATCGGAGCAGGCATCTTCTTTAGAAGAAGTTTCATCTACCATGGAAGAGATAGCTAGTAATATTCAGAATAATACCACTAATGCCAATGAAACCACAACCTATGCTAAGCGATCTACTAAAGAAATAATAGAGGTTAATAATGCATCGAAGCAAAGTATTGAGGCGGCAAAAATGATTGCAGATAAGGTAACTGTAATTAACGATATTGCTATGCAAACTAATATTTTGTCGCTTAATGCTGCCGTAGAAGCAGCAAGAGCAGGTGAGTTTGGTAGGGGTTTTGCTGTTGTTGCAGCAGAGGTTCGTAAGTTGGCAGAGTTATCTAAGAAAGCTGCAGATGAGATTGTTGTACAAACCCAAAATAGTGTTAACGTAACAGAAAAAACTGAAGAAAGATTGAATATTATTATACCTGAAATTGAGAAAACAGCCACTTTGGTTGAGGAGATTTCAGCAGCTAGTACCGAACAATCAAGCGGAGTAGATCAAGTGAATATGGCCATTCAGGAACTAAATAATGTAACACAACAGAATACCTCAGTGTCAGAAGAGGTAGCTGCTAGTGCTGAACAATTACATAGCCAGGCTGATAGTTTGAAAAATTATATCAGTTTCTTTAAGATATAAGATTGGATAATTAAATAGAATAAAAAAAATGGGTGCTGTAAACAATACAGTACCCATTTTTTTATATCGTATATTTTGTTGATATCACTAGTGTAGTGTGAAACAATACAAAATTTTCTTATGCACTAAATACCTGAAAAATTAAAAGTCCGTAAATCGCAAAACGAACATATCTGAATAATGCCCATAATAAATATTGCTTAAAGCTGTATTTAATTAATCCGGAGGCTAAACTTACCATGGAATGCGGAAGAGGAGAAATGGCCCCCAATACAACAAAAATTCCACCCCACTTACGCAGGTTAGTAATGTGTTTAGCAACTTTGTTTTCAATATACTCTTTAATAGAAGGAATGAGCGCTATACGATTTCCTATGAAATAAGATAGTACACCTCCTATATACGACATTGTAGCCAGTATAAATAAATACATCCAAGGAGATGCTGCTTTTGAAGCCCAGGCAATAAATATTTCAGGAGGAACCAAACCTAATACAGTCTCAGAAAGAAGAAAAGATGGAAAAATAACTTCAGCAGAATAGTTTTCCACTAAGTGATTCAAAATTAAATTAAGATCTAAAAGAAAAAAGTCCAGTCCAAGTAATAATAATATAAAAATTGCCATTACAATAGCTCCCTTATAAGCTGTATTTTTAATAAAGGGATAAAACTGTGTTATTTTATAATAGCGATTAATTAATACCAATCGCTTGGTGGTGTTGCTCATTAAAGTGTTGCTCATTATTCTTCTATTTATCACTCAAACTTCAAATCCTTCTATACTGTACACCCCTGCTTCGAGATCTTTATCAAAATGTCAAATTGATTTACTTCTTATTAAGTGAAAATCCCCAAGGGTATAAATACTTTCCAAATATAGAATTATATACTTCTTATATTTAACTAATGTTTTTCTTTTAACTTAAAATAACATCCTGTATAAATCAATGTATATAACAAGATTATGTACATGATGTTTTGTTAAAAAAATACAATAATTAAAGATGAAATTTATATACGCAAATGTTCAGCGATAATTATATACCTAAAAGTCATTACTTTTTTATTTTGAGAAGATTTTGAACTATAGTTTATTATGATGTGTTTAATTACTAATTCAGTTTTTTTTTCTGTATAAAAGCTAAAGCGTATTTATACAGAATAATGATTTTTTTGGCTAGTTGCAAACCAAGTATAAATAAGTAGGTATATGAAAAGTAAGGATATTAAAGTTCAACTTAGAGTTTGGTTTATATTTGTTTTAATAACTTTTATAGCAATTATAGCTGCTTGCGATAGCGATTCCAGTTCTGAAGATAAGGAGGAAACTAATACTGAAACACCTGAAGAAAAGTTGCCTCCGGTAGAAACTAATAACCCCAATTCTCAATATACTCCTGCATTTGAAGGACAGACTCGAATTGATGGAATAAAAACAAAGGCAGAATTCAGTATAAGCGTAATTGCAACAGGATTAAGTAATCCCTGGGGTATGACTAATCTTCCGGATGGTAGAATATTGCTTACTGAAAAAGCAGGAACAATGCGCATTATAGATGCTTTAGGTAATGTAAGTAGCGCAATTTCAGGACTTCCTGAAGTAAATACTGAAGGTCAAGGAGGCTTGTTAGATGTTGCAATTGATCCGGATTTTATTGAGAATAGAATGGTGTACTGGACTTTTTCACGGAATATAAATAATGCAAATGCAACTGCTGTAGCTAAAGGTCGACTTTCTGATGATGAAACAAAGATTGACAATGCAATAATTATTTATACTGCGTTGCCTGAGTTCAATGGGGTTGGTCACTATGGGTCAAGAATAGCCTGGGATAGCAATGGAAATATGTTTATAAGTACAGGAGAAAGAGGAGCTTCTTCAATAAGAGGAAAAGCACAGGATTTAAGCGCTGCCCTCGGAAAAGTACTTCATATTACCAAGGATGGAAGTCCTGTTGCCGGAGGCCCTTTTGAATCACAATCAGGGGCATTACCTGAAATTTATACGTATGGTCACAGAAATGTTCAGGGATTAGCTCTTCATCCTCTTACAAATGATGTATGGATATTAGAAATGGGACCCATGGGTGGAGATGAAGTAAATCAATTAACTCCCGGAGGTAATTATGGTTGGCCAATTATATCTTATGGTTTGGAATATAGTGGAGCACCTGTTGGTGAGGGGATAACCAGTATGGATGGCATGGAACAACCTGTATATTATTGGGATCCATCAGTATCACCAAGTGGAATAACTTTCTATACAAATGGAGATATTGAAGAGTGGAATAATAATCTATTTGCTGGAGCATTAAGTGGAAGGCATATTGTTAGATTGGTTATTGATAATAATAGAATTGTTGCTGAGGAAAGATTACTGGAAGAAGAAGCAGAAAGAATCAGGGATGTTCTTCAAGGTATGGATGGCGCCTTGTATGCCATTAGCGATGGCGGTAATGCAAAATTATATAGAATTGGAATATAATCATTTAGATCACATAATTGTAGGCAAGTCTGATTAGCTTAGTACATTTGGCCACGATTATTTTATGGACCGTAAGATAGTAGTATATCACACACGATTCTGTCAATAGTATAGAGATGATTCTCTTTTTACTACCCGACATAAAATCTTTCTATACCATACAACCCTGCATCGACATCTATTTTAAAATATCAAATTGATTTACTTCTTGTTACGTGAAAATCCCCAAGGTTAAAAATATGCTATCATAGCATAGAACTATATTTTACTCATATTCTTTTGGGTCAACCATTTAACTTTAAATAACATACCCGTGATAAATCAATTTGTTTTAAATACATTTAAAATAAGTATGGTAGTATTATAATAAAGTCAATAAAAACCTATGATTGTAATATGTATTTAAACATTATTGTCTATCTTATGAAAGTCTGAATGTTTATTTCAATACGTTATATAAAGTTAATAGCATTAAATATGAATATGTTTTAAATATATTTGCATAAATCTTAACAAAAATCTGATGCCTAATAAATTAACTGCATATTGTTGGCTGGTATTTTCCCTCTGTTTATTTTTTGACAGTAGGGCACAGATAAAAAATAGCTACCCGGAATATCAATTTACCAATTACTCTGTAGATCATGGATTAGCCCATAACTTTATTATGTCTATCTATCAGGATAAAGATGGGTTTATGTGGTTTGGAAGTTTAAATGGTATGAATCGATTTGACGGTAAAGCCTTTAAATATTTTGAAAGGAATGAAAACGATTCAAATGCAATTAAAGGCGACTTTGTAAATTTTATTTATGAAGACAGCAAAAGCATTACCTGGGTAGGTACAGAGAATGGCGGTTTACATTTATTCGATAAGGAAAAGGAAACTTTTCAACTCATTTATGATCGAGACTCCAGCCAACATAAAGTAAAGTTTTTTGCCAATTCCATTACAGAAGATCATGAAGGTAATCTTTGGATAGCAACCTTTCAAGGACTGAAAAAATATATTCGAGAAAATCATAGTTATGTCACTTATCGACATCAGGCGGGAAATCCTAATACTTTGTGTAATAACAATATTTTTAAGGTTTACTGCGATTCTAAAAATCAAATATGGATTGGCACCAGAAATGGGCTTGATATTTTATCTGCAGACCGAAAGTCCTTTAAGCATATTCCATTAAAAGGAAATAGAATTACTGACTATGAGGTAATAGAATTTCTTGAAGATGAAAATGGAGTTATGTGGATTGGAACCTTTTCTAATGGTCTGATCAAATATGATACTTTCACACATTCGCAAGAAATCATTTTAATGGATTCCAATGATGATTATAGCAATACTGCCCGTAAGTTATTAAAAGATGACAGCGGTAATATATGGATTGGTGGAAGGAATGGACTATTTATATACGATCCGGTAAACAGAACATTTAAGCATTTTCCACAGGATAATTCGTTTTCTTACGGTATTGCCCACAATTCTATTTTGGAAATGTATAAAGACAGGTTTGGCGATATTTGGTTTGGAACTCGTTATGGTGTTTCGCACTGGAATAAACAAAAGCAAGTTTTTAATTATTACCATTCCGAAAATGATGATAAAAGATGTTTAAACTCTTCAAGTGTGTTTAATTTCTGTGAATTAGATCAAAATCTCTATATAGCAACAGAAAGCGGAGGAATAAATATTCTTCAAAAAGATGGCTCTTTTCAGTATTTAAAGAAACCACTTCTGAATACCAATAACATAAAGAGTATTTGTAAAGATGAGGATGGTAATTTGTGGATAGGTACATTTATGGGTGGTATTAATGTTTATAATCCCAAAAATCATAAAGTTCGTTACTATCTTAAAAATTCTACAATAAATCCAAAGTGTAATATTAATGACGATAGGGTAAATGTTATTGTTAAAGATTTTAGAAATACATTATGGATTGGAACAGGGGCAGGACTTTCCTGCTACGATAAAAAGAAGGATTGTTTTAAATCATACGGACATATAACAACCCGTCAAATTAATTGGATTAAAGAAGATGATGATCGAACGTTGTGGTTTGCCACTGCAGATTCTTTATTTAAAATGAATATTTTATCGGACTCTCTGGTTCTTACAAAAAATATGGGAGTAGTTACTCGTACCATTTATAAAGATAAAAAAGATCAATATTGGTTAACCACAGTTGGTAAGGGAGTTATTGTATTTAAAGATAGTATCAAATCAACCATAACGGCTAAAAATGGATTGTCCTCCGATTTAACATTCGGAATTGTTGAGGATAATAATGGTTATTTGTGGATTAGTTCGGCCAACGGTTTGAATATGCTCAATCCTGAAACAAATGAAATAAAAACATATTTTAAAAACGACGGTACCAGAATTAATCAATATAATTATAACTCATTTGCAAAACTTAGTTCAGGCGAATTAGTATTTGGAGGAAATAATGGATTTGTAAAATTTAACCCTGTAGAATTACAGCATTTAAAAACGCGTCCTAAAATTCAGATTACTGATTTTTCAATATTTGGAAATACCTTAAAGTTAACCAATGATTCAAGTTCACTGTTGAATAAGTCTATTATTTATACAGATACAATAGAATTGGATCATACTCAGAACTTTTTTAGTATTCACTATGCAGTATTGAACTATCAAAATCCAGAGCGAAATCAGTATAAATATAAGTTGGAGGGTGTTGATAAAGATTGGGTTAATGCAGGAAATAAGAATGTTGCTTCGTATACCAAAGTTAGTCCTGGTATATATACTTTTAAATTAAAAGGAAGTGATGGTTATAATTGGAATCACGATGGCGATCAGATTGTGATCATCATTAAACCACCCTTCTATCAAACCAAATGGTTTATTAGTCTTTCAATTCTAATTTCAATAGCGCTTATATTGTTGGTTATAAGGTGGAGAAACCGGGCTAATGAGCAACAACGTTTAAAGCTTCAAAAACTGGTTGAAGAAAAAACGAGATACTTAGAATTAAGTAAAAATGAAATAATAGAGCAAAAAGAAGAGATTCAGGCTCAGAATGATCAGCTTGTAAAACTAAGTAATCAAGTAAAAGAGCAATATGTTAAGTTAGAACATCAAGCTAATGCATTGGAAGAAAAGGTAAGAGTTAGAACAAAACAGTTAGAAAAAGAGAAGGTTAGAGCTGAAGAGTCTGATCGATTGAAATCCGTTTTTTTAGCTAATATGAGTCATGAAATCAGAACTCCGATGAATGGTATTTTAGGTTTCACTGATTTATTAAAGGATCATGAAATAGAGAAGGATGAAGCCCAAAAATATATAGATATTATAGAGGAAAGTGGCAAACGAATGCTAAATATTATCAATGGGCTTATTGATATTTCCAAGATAGAATCCAATCAAATTGATATTAAGTATGAGAAAGCCATTCTGGATGAAATCCTGAATTATATTTATCAATTTTTTAAACCAGATGCCGAGAAAAAACATTTGAATTTTGTAAAAAAAGTAGTTGCTCAAAATATTGAAATAAACTACCAAACAGATGTTACTAAAATGATTCAGATTTTATCTAATTTGGTTGAGAATGCTATAAAATTTACAAAAGATGGATTTGTTGAAGTGGGATATCGATTAGAAGGCGGATTTGTTGAGTGGTATGTAACAGATTCAGGTATTGGCATAAAATCCTGTATACAGGAAACCATCTTTGATCGATTTACCCAAGGTGATTCATCAACTACAAAGTGTTACGAAGGTGCCGGAATAGGCTTATACATTACAAAACAATTTGTTGAAAAGATGAATGGTACGATTAGTTTTAAATCTATTGAGGGTAAGGGAACAACCTTTATGGTAAAATTTGCGGCTGAAACAAAATAACAATAGGATAGTAGGCAAGTCCGATTATCTTAGTACATTTGACGACGATTATTTTATGAACCGTATGATAGGAGAGTATCACGTACGATTCTGTCATTAGTTTAGAGATTATTCCCTTTTTACTACTCGACATCGAATTCGTTGGGCACAAGCTTCACTTACGCAACGATTTTATTTATGCAATTCGATTTAAACTTAAAGAGTATAGAAAAAGCTGCTCAAGATAAATTTGAGGAAAACCGCTTGTTTTTTGAATACCTGAAAACACAGGATTCATCAGCCATTGATAAGATGGTTCACCAAATCAATAACTATCTTTCAGAAGAAATTCTGTGTGTGGAATGTGGTAATTGTTGTCATCATATCAGGCCAGCTGCGTCGGTAGAAGAATTGAGTCTTTTTGTTGAACCTGAACGAATAGAAGAAGTGATGTATGAACCAAGCATTCAATGCATGCATCAAAAAGATAAAAAGTGTTCAATTTACCTGGAAAGACCTGATGTTTGCAGATCATTTCCATATTTACATTTGGATGGTTTTGTTTTACGTTCTGCAGGTATGATACAAAATACAGAGATTTGTCCGATTGTGTATTACGCGCTGGAAGAACTTAAGAAAGAGTTGTCGTGGACTTATTAATACAAGTCTGTTTAAGTTAAACATATTGAATTAAGGATTAAAATATAAAGTCAAAAGAGGTTAGTTAATTCATGTTGCATTTCACATCTGTCCTAAATTAACTATGTGGTTCTCTTGAATATAGGTTCTATGTTGACCTCAGCCAGTGAACCCAAAAACAAGGTTAGTTTAAACGATTTTAGTCAAATAGCCGTAGTTTTTTGAGAGAAATGGGTGCAGCCTTGATCTTTTTTCCTTCCTTTTTTGGATCAAGCTAAAAAAGGAAGTCGGGTCTGAGTGAAACGTCAGTTACTATAAAATATTTGGGACGGCTCTGGTTGCATTTAAACATAATAACATTTTAAATGTTTCAACCCATAATAGTAAGTTTAATTAACATTTAAACAATACTGACTTAGAGTCGAAATTAATATTTTTGATGTTTTATTAGCAATATGTTTAAGTTCTTAAGAAATATTGACCGTAAAGGTTATGAAGCCAGATTTGGAGGTCTGGAGATATTCAAATATATAGGTCCGGGTTTATTGGTAACAGTGGGATTTATAGATCCTGGTAACTGGGCTTCAAATTTAGCAGCAGGTGCGGATTATGGTTATGCCCTTTTATGGATGGTAACCTTAGCCACTTTAATGCTGATATTATTACAGCACAATGTTGCTCACCTGGGTATCGCTACTGGTTTATGTTTGTCAGAAGCTGCGGCTATCCATGTAAAAAAGAAGTATTCCCGAATACTATTATCTTCAGCAATGCTAGCTTCCATATCTACATCTTTGGCAGAAATATTAGGTGGTGCTATTGCGCTGAATATGTTATATAATATTCCTATAAGAGCAGGAGCATTGTTAGTTACTGTATTTGTCATTATAATGCTATTTACCAACTCCTATAAAATGATTGAGAAATGGATTATAGCTTTTGTTTCTGTAATCGGACTATCATTCCTGTATGAACTTTCGTTAGTAGATATTGATTGGAACTCAGCAATGAAAGGGTGGGTAGTACCATCATTTCCTTCAGGATCGATGGTTGTTATTATGAGTGTACTGGGGGCTGTTGTAATGCCGCATAACCTTTTTCTGCATTCGGAAGTTATTCAGAGTAGGCAGTGGAACTTGCAAGATGACAAGGTTATTAAAAAGCAACTAAAATATGAATATCTGGATACCATTTTTAGTATGGTTATTGGATGGGCCATAAATAGCGCCATGATTATTTTAGCAGCGGCTACATTTTTTAATTCACATACAAAAGTTACAGAGCTGGAGCAGGCCAATTCATTATTAGCTCCGCTTTTAGGTGAACATGCGGCAATTGTTTTTGCTGTTGCACTGTTGTTTTCTGGTATTGCATCAACTGTTACCTCAGGTATGGCAGCAGGTAGCATATTTGCAGGTATGTTTAAAGAACCATATGATATTAAAGATAACCACTCACGTTTGGGGGTTGCTATATCTCTTGTTATAGCTTTAATTATTATTTTCCTGATTTCAAATCCTTTTAACGGACTGATTTATTCCCAAATGTTTTTAAGCATTCAATTGCCTTTAACCATATTTTTGCAAGTATACCTAACATCTAACGAAAAGGTAATGGGTAAACATAAGAATAATACCTTTTCTAAAATATTACTTTATGGCGTGGGAGGTATTGTTACTGTGTTAAATATTGTATTGTTTATAAGTATGTTTAATTAAAAGGTATCTTTGTCTGAATAATTAATAATTAGCTCAACCTTCCCAAATACCTAAATGTTAGGATTGTTTTAAATAAATGATCCTGATACTTTTGGTCAGTGATTAGTGTAATTAAAAGTGAGTATAGTAGAGATATAATATTTAATAATATTATAGAGGAGAATTACAGACAAAGATATAAACATGAGGATAGAGCAACAGAAAGAGAAAGAAGATCAAGCAAACCCATCTAAGTATTTATCATCTAAAATTATTTTTGCATCATTTATTCCAATGGTTATTGGGTTGTTAGCATGGTTGTTATATGATTTAAATCGCTCGGTTGATGATATGTCAATATCCTTTATAAACGAAACAAGTTTGGAGGTTAGAGATATTGTTCAAAATTATATCAACGATGTAAACAGGTTGGTGTTGAGTACTACCGATTTAAAATATAATACGGCAGATGATATTTTAAATATCCAAGATAATAATCGGGTATATGGTCCTATTCTTAATTATCTTGAATCAGTTACTAATATTGTTTTAGCCAACACTCAGGGAAGTACTTACTGGATTCATAAAAGAGATGGTGTATTGGTAAACCGGATAACAAAAATCCATCAAAACCAATATGAACGAACCTTTTATACATGGAAAGACCATGATCAAACAGTGAACACCAAAATTTATTCAAAATCTGATACTATTATTTATGATCCGCGAGTTCGTCCTTGGTATAAGGGTGCCGTATCCCAAAATTTAAATGATGTTTTCTGGACTAAGCCCTATGAATTCTATTCAATGAAGCAATATGGATTAACCGCAGCTACCTATTTATTGGCAGAAAATGGAGATACAATTGTAGCAGCCTATGATATTTTACTTAAGGATTTCAATAATATATCCCGATCTATTCAATTAACACCTAATAGTTATGCTTTTATTGTAACGGCCGATAGTTTAAGTGTAATTGGTTTTCCGGATAAAGCGCAATTTGATATTGAAGATTCAATTGCCAAATATACCATGGGCAATGTAAGTAAGCTTGGAATAGAATCCCTTAATATGGGGATTAATGAATGGAAATCATTGAAGTATACCCGGAAACCATTTGAAATAGAAGTTAATAATAAAGATTGGTGGGTGGGTTTTCAGCCCATAGTCTCCGAAGACGAAGAGAAATTGTTTTATGTAGTTATGCTTGTTCCAGAAGCTGATTTTCGTTCCACAATAAACAGATCTATCAATATTCTGATAGGCAGTTTTATGATTGTTCTGGCATTAATTATTTTTATTATCAGAGCCTATCGCAGAATTCATGCTCAAAATCAAAAATTAAGGAATAAGCGACTAAGAATCAGTAGACAAAAGAAGTTTATAGAGGAGAAGAATAAGCAAATAATGGATAGTATTTACTATACCAAAACCATACAGTCTACAATGTTACCCTCTGCAGAGCAAGTAAAAAGCTTTTTTGAAAATAGTTTTGTGTTGTATTTACCTAAGGATATTGTTAGTGGCGATTTTTACTGGATTGAAGAGCTGGATGGACATTATATTATTACAGCAGCAGATTGCACCGGACATGGGGTACCGGGTGCTGTACTTTCAATGATTGGTTATGGTGGTATAAAGAGTGCCATAAAGGAGCGTAGGTATATTGTACCCAGTGCTATATTAGGACATTTACAATTAGTAATTAATAGTTACTTTTTAAAGGCTCACAACAGGAGTGTTAATGATGGTATGGATATTTCGATGTGTGTGTATAATAAACAAAAGCAATCGATAGCTTATGCAGGAGCTAAAAATCCAATTTATATAGTCAGAAACTCAAATAACGCTTTACTTGTTAATGGTGAAGTTCTACAACCCGATATTACAACATCAGAAAGATCCCTGTATGTTATAAAAGCCGATAGAAAAGGTGTTGAGCCTAGTGAAGTGTTATATGATTTTAAAGATAATGATATTCAACTGGAAGAAGGGGATATGGTATATCTGTTTTCGGATGGTTTTGCTGATCAGTTTGGGGGAGAAAAAGGAAAAAAACTAAATACCAAAAGGTTTAAAGAAGTTATTTTTTCTGTTTCTGAGGAACCATTAATGACCAATCATGAAAAAAAGCTGCAAGAGTATTTTATGCGTTGGAAGAGTATAGAAGAACAGGTTGATGATGTTTTGGTTATGGGATTCCGAGTTTAGTATGAGGTTAAAAAATAGCAAAACTTCTCTTTCAACAATTGTTAAAAGAGAAGTTTGTTTTTAAGTAATAACCTGAATCCAGAAGTAAATTTATTCTTAATGGGTATAAATTTCCCCATACTTCTAGCTTTCTTCTTCTGACACCCGGCTCCAAAAGAAAACCGTGAAATGAAGAAAATATGGTGATTAATAATGTTAATTAAAACTTTAGCCTTTATTTTTACATTAATCCAGTACTGATTTTATCGTTGTCTACAGCTCGTTTTTTATTTTTAGGAAGGTGGTTGTTTTTATTTTTGTTCAGCTTAAAAATAATTTGAAACATAAATGAATTTTGAACTACAGAAACGTCTTTGAAATTTTCTCTCGAAAAGCCGTTTCCTTTTTCTGATTCTCCAATTTTTGTGGTAAAAATACCATCATAAGGCGTAATGTAATTAATGCTTAATTCAATCATATCTTTACATAATCCTTTTTTTATAGCTAAGGCTAAAAAATCGTTATTTCCATTATCGTAACCTAAAGTATTAATACGTTTTACATTATTTTTTTGTAATACGGCAGCAATCATTGCATTATATTTTGTGGATATATAAGCAGCTTGTGCCGAAATCTGGCAATCTGTAATAGTATGACTTTTCTCTTGCCATGTACTTTGCGCCCAATACTTTTCTATATCTAACGAAATATATAGTTGGTCTTTATTATCAAAATCCATGAACATACAACCAGATGCATTAAATCCGTATTTCTCATAGTCAGTTGTATTATCATATGTATAGTTTACTACATGGTCATTGCCTAATATTCCGGTATGTCCTATGATGTTTTTTCCAAATTGATAATATGGTTCTAATACAAGAGCTCCACCTGCAAAGTCTATTGTTCCCGAAATATTATGAAAGTATGATGGCTCTAAAAGTGGATTTCCTGTTGTTGTTGTATACGCATCTGTTATTGATGTATATGGCGATAGCTTGGCTATTGATGGATTTCTTGTTTTTACCTTGTAATTTAGGCGTAAAGCCAATACTTTGGAAATGTTATTGTGGTATGTTAGATAGGGTAAACCAACAGTTTGATGCGAACTTTGGATTTGAGTAGCCGATTCAGATTCCAATTTTAAATCTTCAATAGCACATCCTACTTTTATACCTGACTTTTCATTAAATGTATAATTTAAATAAGCTCCCAAATTATGTTTTTGTAACGAATTGGTATTATTAGGCTGTTGAACGCTATTAAGTAAATAAGCATTGTCGGTATTTTGGTATTTGTAGTTGTAATTAAAATTTAAACTAATAGCGTTGTCAATGGTGAGTTTATCCTCAACATAAAAATCTAAATATTGCTTATCAGAATTCCCATTTTCTATCAGTGATGAATTTTCTGTTGAACTTGTATTTGTGAATGTATTTTCGTTCTGATATAAGGTAGCTCCTGCGCTTAAAAGGTTATTTTCTCCTAGTTTTCCTTCATATGAAAATAATGCATAAGGATTTGTATTTTTAGCTTTTGTTATGTATGATTGCTCATATTGATTTATTAACTGACTGGATTGGTAAGTTGATATTTCGCTGAGGTTTTGTTGTTTGTTTTTAGCATCAGGAGAAAATGAATATCGTAATTCAGCTGATAAAATATGATCTTTATTTAGGTTAAAGTCGGCACCCATATAAACATTATTCGTTGATGAGGAATAAAGGTTATCTGCAATATCAATATCCCTGATGACTGCAAAATCATTGTCATAATTATATTTCATATCCTCAGGAATATAAAAACTGTTGTAACGATTTGAGTAACCAGCATAAATATTAGTTTTAGAAGTAAAATAGGAGTATGTAAATGTAAGATTGTTCAAAATAATATCGTTATAGCTATCCTCAAATGAGGTATAAGTAAAATCCTCGGCATATAACGAATAACCAGCTAAACTTTTATCGGTAATTACATTTAAAATGGCGTCATATTCATTGGCATAACGTCCGGTTACATTCTTTATTATTTCTACTTTTTTAATTTTTGATGGAGAAATACTTCTGATATATTGTTCGTCTTTAGCAATCCCGTCTACCATTAAAAGAACATTGTTTTTATTATCTACTTTAATTTCCTGGTTTATCAAGTTTACAGATACGGTTGGTAGTTTTTGTAGTAGCTGTTCTGCGTTAGAAACTTGTTTTGTGTACTTTTCGTTTATTATGATCACATCCTTATCGGCTTGTTGAATTACATCTTGAGCTACTATTTTTATTTCTTCCAGACTTTCTGCGTTTGATTCCATATGAATTGTTCCCAAGTCTATGTCATTGTCAGCCACTTTTTCTTCTATACTGTACGGCTGATATAGGATATGAGAAACGGATAGGGTATAGGTATCAGGATTATCTATCATCACTTCAAAGGCCCCATTATCATCAGAAACGGTGCCGCTTATTAACTGATGGTTGTTATATAGGGCGATATTAGCAAAAGGTATAGCCGATTCGTCATCTGTTTTTAAGGTTCCGGTAATTTTTACAGATGCTAAAATATCATTTGCGCATAACAAAATGATGGATAAAAAAATAAGGGTTAGGTTTGTTCTTAGAGTCTTCATATGTTTATAGTTTTAAATGTTTTCTGTTTTTTGACATCTGAGTATGCCATTTTTATTCAAAAACATTTAAGGTGCAGATAGGTAGTTGATTAGGTGTTTGTTGTTTAAATTGAAGTGTTAAATATTTATACAGTTTTATGTAAAAAATATTTACACATTAGGAGGAGATCGATAGGTGAGAGACGAGATGCATGCAGAAAGGTTGGAGAGCGTATCCATTTAGCTGTGTCAAGAAAGAAAAAACTTAAAAGCCTTGTATTTACTGGTCCCGCGGCATGTATGACCCCTCCATCAGGACTAACTGCCATTCCCGCAGCAAAATAAGCTAGTCAATCAGTGATTTTAGGTTGTCACACAGCAATTTTACCCTCCCCTCAGGGTATTTTATGTAAATAATCAGCAATAATGACTCTTCCCGCAGCAAAAAAATCGACTTCATCAGTAAAATAACAATCCTAATCAGGCCTAGTGACCCTCCACACAGTGATTTTAGTGGTTCATTTGACTGTTTTATCAATTCTTTTTTAAATTTTTTAAATCCACACGCAAAAAAATCGACTTCATTAGCAAAAAAAGTATCTTAATCAGGCTTAGTGAGGCTCCACACGGCGTTTGTTAATTAGTAATTAACAATGAGTAATTAGTAATTTTATTTTTTAACGCAAGATTTGATTATAGAATAGAGTAATTTTAGTAATTCAGATACATCTGATCTTATTGAATTAAAAGCTTCAACATTTAGGTGATCTGTTTCTTTTAATAATCTTAACCAATATTCTGTTTCACGGGCTTCTTTATAAGCAATACTCATTTTTGCCTTAAAATCGGCTTTAGAAATACCTCCAATAGCTTCTTCAATATTAGCTCCGATTGCAGTTCCGCTTCTTAAGACTTGTTTGCTTAATATATATTCTTTTTTGTCAGAAGATAGATGTTGATACATTTTTACAATTCTTACGGCAAAGTTGTATGACTTAGTTAATATGATGTTATCTTTTTCTCCTATGGCTTAGTTAAATTATTGATTACTAATTATTAATTGTTCATTGTTCATTATTCATTATTCATTACTCATTATTAATTAACTCCTACTCATATCGCAACGCTTCCACTGGATTTCGGGTAGCAGCTCGCCAGCTTTGCAGGCTTACGGTTAATAATACGATACTTAATGCTGCAATTCCGGCTCCAACAAAAATCCACCAGCTGAGGGTTGTTTTATAGGCAAAGTTTTCGAGCCATTTGTGCATTATATAATAAGCAATAGGTGTTGCAATAATAAAAGATACTACCACCCACTTAAAAATATCCTTATTAAGCATCGTCATTATTTCGGTAGTTTTGGCTCCGTTTACTTTGCGAATGCCTATTTCTTTAATTTTCATGAGAGAGGAAAAATGAGATAATCCCAACAGACCCAACACGGCAATTAGAATGGATAATATGGTAAGTATTCTAATAATATTGCTGAATCTAGCTTCGTCCAGATAGGAAGATTTTATCTTTTCATCCATAAAATCGTATTCAAAAATGGTGTTAGGTAAATATTTTTCAGTGTTGTTTTTCAGTAATGCAATTGCCTTATGGGGATGCCCTGTATATCGAATCAAAGCATATGTAATTTGATTTGGGTTGAGGTAGGCAACAAATGGGTTAATAGCAGAATGCATAGAACTTTGATGGAAATCTTCCAAAATTGCACAAATATGATATTCTTTGCCCCCAAGTTCAACCTTATCTTCCATAGGGTGTTCAATCTTTCGTTCATCAATAAACGCTTGATTCACTACACAATAATCAGCAGATGATTCCGGGAAATCAGTACCCTCTTTAAACTTTAACTCCAATGTTTTAAAGAAGTCACGATCTATATTTGCATATTCAATTGACTTGAATTGTTGATTCCCAAGGCTATCTGTAAAAATAAAGCCGTATATGTATAGTTGACCAGATAGAGGAGGAGCACTTGACGCGCCAACGTTAATAATAGAAGGATGTTTTTTTAACTCCGTTTTATATGCATGATATGAATGAACATCTTCAGGTGCGATTTTTTGTATGATGAGTGACTCTTGATTAAATCCCAACTTACTTTCTTGCATAAATACGAGTTGCTTATGAATAAAAACAGAACAGGATATTAAAACAATAAATGCAATAAGTTGAAATATTAATAGTGAATTAAAAACAAATTTTCTGGTTTTTCCCCTAACAAATTTGTTTTTTAATATATCAATGGGCTTTTGATCTACATGAATTATTTGAGTAATAAAAACAGTTGATACCAGTATAAAAATTATGGCTCCAATTAAAGAATATGTAACAATGGATGTATCCAGATTGGAGTCTGATACACCTTTGAAAAATATCGGAAAATATGGCTTTGTAATAATAAAAGCAACAATGGTTATTCCAAATGAAAGTATAGAATATATAAGAATTGAGATTAAATTTTTAACTATGAAGTGTATTTGTTTTGCTCCGGTTATTTTTTCTATTGCCAGTTGTTTAATTTGTTGAGTTTTTTCTACCGTAGAAAGTAATATATAATTGACTACGGAAATAATGAGTATTAAAATTCCTAAAGCAGTAAAGATTTTAAGTCTTTTAGCAACATTCTTATCAATATGAAGTTTGGTAATAGGTGTAGCTACAATATTTGGTTCATATGTAAGTTTTGCCAGACGATTATAGTCCTCTGATAACTTGGAAAGAAATTGATCTGGATAAGTACCTGGCCAAAGCTCAATAAAACATTTACACTTGAATTCCAAATCGGAGGCATACTGATAATTACCAGCGTTCTTCATATAATGCGATAAACTAGCAATCCAATGAAAACCTACGTTTGAATTACCCGGCGGATTTTTAATGATCCCCGTTATAATAAACTCATAAAACTTATTATCTATTCTAAGTTTTATGAGTTTGCCCATGGCATCAGATCCATTAAAATGATGGCGCGCAATTTCTTCTGAAATTATGATTGGATTAGGAATTGAGAAACTATTATGTACATCTCCTAAAATGAAATCAAAATTGAAGAAATTAAAAAAGTTTTCTTCAACAAATGCAATTTTATTCTTTTTTGATGTGGTATAACCATTGGGTGTTTCAATGTATATTGTATTTTCTTTACTTTCAAAAGCAATGCTAGTCTTTACTTCTGGGTAATTATTTTGTAAAGAATCTGTCAATGGATAAGGCAAACTAAACGAAAAATAATCATCACCATAAGATTCTCTATATTCTATTGAATATTTATTGTTAGCCTGTTCCTGAAAATGATCAAAACTTAATTCGTGTAAAATATAATATCCAGAAACCATAAAAACCCACAGACCAATTACTAATCCTGAAATTTTTAATAGGGAGATATATTTATTTTTTATTAATTTAAACCATTCCTGTTTGAAAATATATTTTAACATAGTGTTTTGATTCATTAGTAGTTAATAATTAGTAATGTGTAATTAGTAATTATTCATTTTTCATTAATCATTGTTCATTCCTCATTCATAACGTAATGCCTTTACCGGATTGCTGGTTGCTGCTTTGTAGGTATGAAAACTCACTGTTGTCATGGCCACAACAAAAGCAAATGCACCCGCACCTGCAAAAATCCACCAGCTGAGGGTTGTTTTGTAGGCAAAGTTTTCGAGCCATTTGTGCATGGCGTAGTAGGCAATGGGTGCAGAAATAATAAATGCTATTATAATCCACTTTACAAAGTTTGTATTTAATAGAAGCATCACTTCGCTGGTTTTAGCACCATTCACTTTTCTGATACCAATTTCTTTAATCCTTCTTTCTGTTGAATAATAAGTGATAGAATATAATCCCATAAATGCTAAAAATATGGCTATAAACATTCCTATATTTATGATCTTTGAGGCTATCTTTTCTGTTTGATATAGTTCATCATATTTACTATCTAAAAAGTGGTAGGTAAACACATCTTCCTGATTATATTGGTTCCATATTTTTTCAATAGATTTTATTGCTTCGTGGCTATTTCCGGATGTTTTAACCATAAAGCATGTATTGCTTTGCACATAGCGATTAAGTCGGAATATTTGAGGATCAATAAGATTGTGTAATGATTTAGTATTTACATTTTTTACTATGCCGGCAATGGTAAAATTGACATTGTATTGACATACCTGTTTCCCAATAGGATCTTTAAGATTTAATTTTTCAACAGCACTTTCATTTAGCAGACATAAAGATTCATCGTGATTGGTTAAAAACGGATTCACACCAGATATTACTGGAATTTTTAGCATGTCAAAATAGTTGGGTTGTATATCAACAATCTCCATTAATACTCCATTTTTAGTAGTATCACCCGTAACTGAAATAATATCTCCGCTATTCCACTGGCAAGGAAGGTTAATTACAGAGGTTACATCAATAATACCTGCTTCTTTTTTTAATTGTTGCTCTGCAGCTTCATAATTGGCAGCCATACTCTTCGACTCAAAATAAACAATATGTTCCTTATCAAACCCCAGATCTTTATGTTGTAAAAAATAGATTTGCTTTTGAATAATGCCTGATGCAATGAGTAAAACAATTGATGCTGCAAATTGAGTGATGACAAGAATTTTTTGAATAGAAGATACACCTTTACTTTTTAATTTGTTTTTAATAATAGATTGTGGATTGAATTTTAAAAGGTAAATAACAGGTAAAGTTCCTGTAATAAAGATGATGAACACCAATAATATGGCTGAATATAAATACAATTTGTAATCAGTAAAATCAATATCAAAGGTTGCCCCCGATAAGTAACTAAAGTAAGGCAAACTTGCTGAACTAATGATTAATCCGATAATGAAAGCTACAAAAACATATAAACCGGTTTCTAAATAAGCATGCAAAAACAATGATGTTCTCGAACAACCATTAATTTTTTTTATTCCAATAGATTTTGCTTTTAAAAAAGAAGTAGAAATGCTTAAGTTGATAAAATTAAAGGAGGCAATTAGCAGAATTAAGGCAGCTAGAGATAAAAAAGTGATGGTTATTCCTTTATCTCCTTTCGATATAAAATCAAATCTAATATCAGATGAGAAATGTATATCTTTTAGAGGTTGCAAAAATTCGCTAATTCCCATTTCCTTGTAAAAGGGATATTCCTCGTTCATAGCTTTGTTTACTTTCTGCGTAACTTCATTTAAATTGCTATTTTCAGAGAGCTTAAAGTAGTTCATATATCCATCACTGCTACCACTATTTTCACCTTCAGATCCGTTAATTCCTTCAAAGGATATGATAAAATGTGCCTGTAAATGCGAATTCTTGGGCATATTCTTCATGATGGCTGATATTTGGTAATCTTTATTAAATACATTTATTATTTGCCCCACAGCATCTTGGTTTGGAAAATATTTTTGGGCCATTTGTTCATCAATAACAATATTATTGGCACTACTTAAACAATCTTTAGTATCTCCAACTAAAATAGGATAGGTAAAGAAGTTGAAGAATAATGGATCGGTTGTAATTATTCCTTCTTCATCATTTTTTATAGCCTGGGTTTTAACAGGTCCTCTTTCTAAAGTATGCACCTGACTTAAAGCTTCTATTTCAGGAATTTTGGATTGTAGTAAAGGCCCTGCTTGTTGAAATGTGCCTCCTATTTTAGTTGGTTTGTCGTTTATAATTCCATCCAAACATAGTCTGTATATGTTGTCAGCATCTTTATGAAAACTATCATAGCTAAACTCATTTATACTCCAAAAACCAATTAGTAACACTATAGCAATAGCTATTGACATTCCCGAAATACTGATTAATGAAATGGTTTTATTGCGAATTGCAGAGCGTATTATTTCTTTAAAATTGACCATTTTAATTTTAAATTTTAGCACCGTACAATACTACCAATAGGTGCCGATTACTTAAAAAATTGATTTTATCACAACAAATACTAAGAGTTGTCACAAAAGCAACAAGTGTATTTTTTTTTCTTCTCCCTTTGCTCTATGCCCTCCGCACTCAGCTCTTACTCATATCTCAAAGCCTCTACAGGATTGCGAGTAGCTGCTCGCCAGCTTTGCCATGTAATGGTAATCATTGCTATGCAAAGTGAGATCAATCCGGATACGGCAAATATCCACCAACTCATTTCTGTTTTGTATGCAAAGTCCTTTAGCCAGTTGTTTAGTACAAACCATGCAATAGGAGTTGCAATAATAAAGGCTATAGCAATCCATTTCATAAAATCCTTGTTGATAAGAAAAACAACTTCGGTTGTTTGGGCTCCATTAACTTTGCGGATACCGATTTCTTTAACACGGTCGCGAGATATAAATACAACCAATCCTAATACTCCTGTTATAGCTAACAGCATACACCATAACGAAACAAATTCAATAAAACGGGCTGTGTTTTTTTCTTTGGCATATAGTTCATTTAAAGAGTCATCTAAAAATTGAACCTCAAAATTATTTTCAGGATCAAAATCTTTTGCTTTGGCAGTAATACGATGGAACAGTTGAGTGTAATTAGTTGCTTTTACTCTAATTAATAATTCTTCTTTTCGGGTGTCGGTGCGCCAAAAGAGCATGGGTAGAATGTCTTCTTTTAATGAAGAAAAGTGAAAATTTTTAGCTATACCTACAATGGGTCCTTCAAAGTCAAAGCCAGGATAATTTTTATCCAGAGGATTAGTCCATCCAAATTCATTAATCGCTTTTCGGTTTAAGATAAAGCTATTAATATCAGCTTCAGAGTTTCTTTTAAATGCTCGACCCTCATCCATCTCTATGTTAAAGAAACTGATAAATCGGTCGTCAACAGGCCATGCTTTTACTTGCACGTACTGTCCATCTATTTCTCGTCCCCATCCCATAGCAACCTGACCTGGAATAAACTGAGTGTAGGTATAATCAACAATTGCTGTATCTTTTAAAAGTTCCTGAGCAAAGGCTTCCGCATGATTTTCTATTTTTTTGGTAGTATGAAGAAAAACAACATTTTCTTTGTCGATACCCAGATCGAAGTTGTTCCAGAAGTTTAATTGCTTTTCAATCATTAATGACGACGATAATAACGCTATGGTAAATACAAATTGCAGCGTTACTAATATATTACGAAGTAATTTGCCTTTCCCTTTAAAATAACCGGTTCCTTTAATGGCTTGAGAAAGGGGAGGAGACGAAATATAACGTGCCGGATAGATACCTGATATAATTCCGAATACAATGGCAAATGCAATAAATATGAATAAGAAATAGTATCTACCATTAATGGCCAATCCCTCAATATTAAATAAGGATTCGATACCTGAATAAACCTCGTAATAAATCGCAAGAGAAATAGCCAGTGCTATAAGAGATATAGTTATGGCTTCTGCAATAATTTGCAGCATGGATGAAAACCGGTTACTACCCAACACTCGCGTAACGGATAGCGCTTTAGAACGAAGGGGTGCCTGGGAAGTTGAAAAGTTAATGAAATTTACCATACCCATAACAGCTAATACTATAGCTAATATTATCAGTACTTTTAGTATGATAGGATTAACTGTTTTTACATAAGTATTGCTAATGTCATAATGAATATCGTTGTAAGGTTTCACATAGAAGATATCTTCATCTCCATATTTAGATTTAAAATATTCAAAGGTTTCTACTAAATCAGGAATAGACTCAATTTTTCTTGCCATATAATAACTGTCAACATGATCTTTTAATTGTAATACAATTTGAAAAGACCATTCGCTATATCTGTCATCCAATGACAGATTTTGTTGAGTATATGTAGTATAAGAAGTGATACAATCTGTTGAAAAGGAACTTGTTTTAGGAAAATCTTCCATGATACCTGTGATAGTAAACTTTTTTCCATAAATATTTATTATTTCACCGATGGCAGTTTTGTTGTTAAAAAGTTTAGATGCCAGTGTTTGAGAAATAACGGCTGTATATGGATTTTCGAGAACCTTATCTTTTTCACCTTGTATTAAATTGAAACTAAAAACCTCAAAGAAATCAGCAGAGCCCATCATACTCTTAGCATCAAAAAAAGTTTTAGTTGCTTGTAATTGAGGTGTAGTAACTCTTGTATCACCATAAAACTTTAAAACAAGTGATTTTTCTACTTCTGGCAGATTTTTATCAATAACCTCTTTTAAAACCTCAGGTAAGTTATAATCGTACATCCTTGTTTTTAAAACATAGATGTTGTCTTTGTTTTCATGGAACTGATCAAAGCTTTTTTCATAGCTTACATAAAGACTTAAAATAATAATACCCAGGAATGATATAACCAGACTTAATAATGTTAATATTGAAGAGGTTTTATACTTTAAAATCGACTTGAATAAACGTTTTATAAACATGATGAGTAGTTTAATTAATGATGTTTAGATTTAGTTTTAGAAGTTCACCTTTCTCTTAGTTCCCTTCTCCCTATTGCTTTTTCTTTCTCCTATACAAGTACTTCGCCCAACTGCTTTTTAACTTCTTCGGTTAATACTGCTCCGTCAAATAAATTAACTACTCTATGCGCAAACTCAGAATCATGTAATGAGTGCGTTACCATAACAATTGTGGTTCCTTCTTTATTTAATTCGGTAAGCAGGTTCATTACTTCAAGTCCGTTTTTAGAATCCAGATTACCGGTTGGCTCATCGGCTAAAATCAGCTTTGGATTTGCAACAACAGCTCTGGCAATGGCCACTCGTTGTTGCTGACCTCCGGATAATTGCTGAGGAAAGTGTTTGCGACGGTGACTGATTTTCATTCTTTCCAATACTTTTTCAACCATTTGCTTGCGCTCCTTAGCTTTGTATTTTAAATAGATAAGAGGTAGTTCAACATTTTCGTACACGTTTAGCTCATCAATAAGGTTAAAGCTTTGAAATACAAAACCAATATTACCTTTTCTAAGCTGGGTTCTGTTTTTTTCTTTCAAATGACCAACTTCCTGTCCATCGAAATAGTAATTACCACCAGAAGGATTATCCAACAATCCAACTATATTAAGTAACGTTGACTTACCGCATCCCGAAGGACCCATAATAGCCACAAATTCACCTTTTTCAACATGAAGGTTTACATTGTTTAAAGCACTGGTTTCTATCTCTTCAGTGCGAAAGATTTTTGTTAAGTTTTCTGTTTTGATCATAGCAACAGTTTTGAAGAAGGGAAAAAGGAGAAGGGAACATGTAATTCCAGAATCGTCCTAAAAAATCACCTTCTGGGATTAAAAATTGTCTTTTCTAATTTTGATTAGTTTAAATAATTGACTAGATATTTTTATTATTTCTTGATTTAGGATTATATAATCATTTTCTGATATATATGATAAGCGTTTTCCAATTAATAATTGAGTTCTTACTTCGCCGGCAGAACCTTTCGCAATGAAGAGGAATTGAATAAACTCTTTGTTATATTGCCGTTCAAAGCCTTCGGCAATATTAGAAGGAATAGATACGGAAGCTCTACAAATTTGGTCACGAAAGGAAAAGTCTTTACAATTACTTAGTGTCTTATAAATTGTAGTACTAAATTCTACTGCATTTTGCCATACATTTAAATCTTCAAATCTTTCAATTTTACTCATAGTATTTTAAGTTTAGGCTTTAAAAATACACTTTTGCGTTAATCTAATTCCTTTCTACTTGTTCCTTTTTCCTTTCTTCAATGTTTTATTTTAAAACAATCTTCTCATTATCTCCAAAAACATCATAGCTTGAGGTGATGACTTTTTCGCCGGGCTCTAAGCCTTCTAAAACTTCATAATATTGTGGGTTTTGTTTTCCTATTTTAATAAAGCGTCTTGTAGCTTCAGTTTCATCATCATTTAGTACATATATCCATTGTCCGCCAGTTGTTTGAAAAAAGCTTCCTCTGTTAATTAGTATGGCTTTGTTTGATTCGCCTAGCTTAAGTTTTATATGATAGCTCTGCCCGGTTCTGATGTTTTCAGGTTTATAACCATCAAAAACCAGGTCTATGTCAAACTTTCCGTTGCGAACTTCCGGATACACCTTTTTAATATGAAGCTGATATGAATCCTGATTTCTTTCAAATGTTCCGGTTAGGTCTCTTTCAACCCTGTCAATGTAGTGTTCATCAATGGAAGAATTTACTTTGTAATTGGTTAGCACATTGATCATTCCTATTCTGGTTCCTTGTCCAATAGACTGTCCAAGTTCAGCATCAAGCATTCCTAACTGCCCGTCAACAGGAGCCTTTACATTCAGGTGCTCCAATCGATCGTATACTAGTGATAAGTTTTTGCGCATTTTTTCCAAATCCTGTTCTAACGTTTTCATGGAAGTCAGGCGCATTAATGAATCATTTTTTGCCTTCAGGTAATTTATTTCCATTAGCTTTTGCTGGTATTCATAATCTTCCTGAGCCCTGAGATATTCCTCCTTGGCAATCAATCCATCTTTATAAAAACCTTTGTATTGTTCATAGGTTCTTTTGGCGCGTTTTAACTGGAATTCATTATCCAATAAATTACGTTTAGAGGAAACTAATTCCGATTCAAAACTTATTTGAGTGCTACGCAGATAGTTTTCTTTCTCTGCTAAAGCTGCTTCGCTATTTAATATGGTTTGATAAAGTTGATTATTCTCAAGTTTGAGTATGATATCTCCTTTTTTAACCATGGCGCCTTCTTCAATGTATCTCTCTACAACACGACCGCTTTCTATGGCATCAAGGAATATTGTAGAAATAGGTTCCACCTTTCCTGTAACAGTTATAAAATCATTGAACTGACTATGTTTTACTTCGTTTATGGTCACTTTGTCCTTATCAATTCTATATACAGAAAGGTTGGATGCAAATAACATATTAAAAAGTAAGAAAGACATTGCTATTACACCAATAGCCCAATATATATGTTTGCGCTTTATACCTTTCTTATGTTCTATTACTCTATCCATAAGTTATGTTATTATTGTGTTTGTTAATTACTTATTTAGTATGTTGATGAATTACATCAACTTTTAATTCTTTATTCTGAAATTTTATATAACCTATATTGTGCCAAAAAGTATTAGTGTCAGAAAATCAATTACATATGCTTGATTGGTGAGTTTGGTGTGTAAAAAAAGTTTACATTAAAATGTATAAATATTTTACACATTCTTTTTTAGTACATAACATTACTTTACATTTGAGAAAATCCTAATACTATGAATAAAAGAGGAAATATCTTAATCGTTGACGATAATAAAAGTATTTTAAGTGCACTTGAAATACTATTGATGAAACATTATAAAATACAATGTGTATCAAATCCTAACCTAATTACTTCGGTTTTCAATGAAAACGATTTTCAACTCGTATTGCTGGATATGAATTTTAAAGCCGGATTAAATACGGGAAATGAAGGTTTGTATTGGCTTAATTATATAAAAGAACACCACCCTGAGACTTCTGTTGTTATGATTACAGCCTATGGTGATGTAGAATTGGCTGTTAATGCGCTTAAAAAAGGAGCGACAGATTTTATTTTAAAACCCTGGGATAATGCTAAATTGTTAGCTACTATTGAGTCTGCAATGCAATTAACTATTTCAAAGCAGGAAGTGAACTCATTAAAACTTAAGGAAAAAGAATTAAAAAAGGCATTTAATAAAGAAGATAAACTCATTATTGGTAATTCTCCGCAAATTATGAATGTGCTAAATATGGTTCGTAAAGTGGCTAAAACCGATACTAATGTTTTAATTACCGGAGAGAATGGGACTGGAAAAGAGTTGATTGCCAGAGAAATTCATCGCTTATCGAAGCGACACCAGGAAATGATGGTGAGTGTAGATATGGGTGCCATTACTGAAACTTTATTCGAAAGTGAGTTGTTTGGTCATGCTAAAGGAGCTTTTACCGATGCTAAAGAAGAACGTATTGGTAAATTCGAAGTGGCCAATAATGGCACTTTGTTTTTAGATGAAATAGGAAACCTTTCGTTTCCATTACAGGCTAAGCTTCTAGTGGCTTTGCAAAGCCGAGAAATTACACGCATTGGAAGTAACAAACCAATTCCTATTAATATAAGACTAGTAAGTGCTACCAATAAAAATCTGGAACAGATGGTTGCTGAAAGTTTATTTCGTGAGGATTTATTATACCGGATAAATACCATTCAGATTGAGATACCTCCGTTAAGAGATAGAGGAGAAGATATATTGGTGTTGGCTGATTTCTTTTTAAAAAAGTATGGTCATAAATATGATAAATCAAATTTGAAGATTAACCATAAAGCACAAGAAAAATTACTCGATTATCATTGGCCTGGTAATATCAGGGAATTAGAGCATAGTATTGAAAAAGCTGTTATTTTAAGTGACAGTAATGTTTTAAAGCCCGATGATTTTTTCTTACGGCCTAATGGTCGCAATAATTCTGATCTGCAGTCACTGAAGCTTGAAGATATGGAGAAAAATTTAATTATTCAGGCTTTGGATAAAAATCCTGGCAATGTAAGTGCTGCAGCTGATGTGTTAGGAATTACAAGACAAACCTTGTACAATAAAATGAAGAAGTTTGGGATAAAATAGACCAGTCAACAGTAATCAGTCTACAGAAGACTGTAAACCATTAACCCTATTAATAGAATTAATTATGATTAAAAGATACCAACTAAAAATGATTGTGCGCCTGATTCTTCTGGTTTTTATGAGTGGGCTGTGTGTATGGAGTATTTCGCATTTTCATCCGGTATTAACTATCGTACTCGTTGTGACAACAGTTATATTGTTTTTTAATGTAATTTTCTTTCAGAATAAGATTCATGAACACATCAATTATTTTTTTGAAGCTATTTTAAATGATGATTTTAGTCTGAATACCAACAGTAAAAATCAAGACCCAATATTAAGTCGTTTAAATACTAATATGGGGCGGATTAATGAAAAGATTAAAAAATCAATTGTGGAGAATCAGCAGCGAGATCAATACTTTCATGCACTTATTGAGCATATTAATATTGGTGTTTTAAGCTACGATGAAAATGGTTTTGTGGTGCATGCAAACAGCAGTGTGAAAGAATTGTTGGGTTTATCACAGTTTACACATATGAAGCAACTGGATAAATTTAATGCGAAAATAGCGGATCAAATACAGCAAATGAAATCGCAGGAGCAATTCATGTTTCAGGTCCCGGGAGTGGAACACAAACAAACATTGCTAATAAAATCAATGCCTTTTTACAGTAAACATCAACAGTTAATGTTATTAACCATTCAGGATATTGATCAGCAGTTAGATGAAAAGGAACTGGATTCTTGGTTAAAATTAATCAGAGTGTTAACTCATGAAATAATGAATGGAATAGCGCCAATAACATCGTTATCCCAGAGTTTATCTGACTTTTTTACCAACGAAGGAAAGCCTGTTCGTAAAGAAGATTTAGATGAGGATATGATCGAAGCTACAATCAGGGGACTTTCAGTTATTAATGATCAAGGAGAAGGATTGATCCGTTTTGTTGATTTATACAGAAAACTAACTCGCTTACCTAAACCCAATAAACAAGTGTTTAAAATAAAACCTTTTCTTGAGAATAATATCATTTTAAGTAGGGCAGGTTCATATGGTGAAAATGTTGAAATCCATTTGCAAATTGAGGATGATGAGATGATGATTGATGCAGACGAAAAGTTATTGGCTCAGGTTGTTATCAATATTATTAAAAATGGTTTTGAAGCATTGCAAGGTGAGCAAAATCCTCAAATTAAAATTGAAAGTAAAGTAAATATAAAAGGTCAAACTGAAATTTCCATTCAAAATAATGGACCAGAAATTCCGGAGAATGTTATGAATGAGATTTTTGTTCCTTTTTTTACAACAAAGGAGGATGGAAGTGGAATAGGATTAAGTCTTTCGAAACAAATTATGCGTTTACATGGCGGAACATTAAAAGTACATTCGGTTCCAGAAAAAACTGCTTTTATCCTGATTTTGAATTAGAATGAAAAAAGAGCACCTGAAAAATCAAATGCTCTGTTAACAAAGAAACTATATAAAATGTCTGGCTAATTGCCAGTTATTTTAAATCGGACAAGTCTTAAGGGGTTTTCATTTGTGTTTTTAAGCTTTTGTAAGGCGTAAATATATCCATCATGAAAAACCATTTTCGAAGGATTGATATTTAGTTCATAATCATCACACTGAAAGCTGCTTTGGCAAACAAACTTTCCATCGTTTTCATAAATCCATACATTAAATTTATTCATTCCATCCTCCTTAGGAATTTCAAAAAATAGAAGATTATCATCTGAATCTTTTATTATGTGTGAGAATACAGGAATAGGAATAGGATCTTTTATTTTCAATAGATCATCCTTCATTAAGCTAATTACTGTTTCTTTCATTTTTTTATTTTCCTCTTCTGATACCCATGTGGCTAAACCTGCATTTTTATATTTTTCAATAGCTTTTTGTTGGATTTCTTTTTGTTCTTCAACAGAAACATAATTTGTAGCCCAGGTAATTTTATCTTTATTCAATAATTTACCTTCTAAGCTATAGGTTAATATCTCTCCTGTAGTTGGGATAGCTATAATGATTTGATTTTTGATACATGATATTTTAGGAGGAGCACTCATCCCAACATTTTTTGTAAAAGGCATTGTGTTAATACTAACGGCACCTCCGTTTTTAAAGGCATAGGAATAGTTAAATAAATTACAGTGACTACTTAATTCGCATCTGTCTGTAAAATTTTCCCAAATTACTTTTTGTTCATTGGTGTTATAATCTACAATAGCTACAAAGTCTCTGAATTTTGTTTTCCATATAACCCAACCTACTACTGCAATTTCATGGTCGGATATGGGAATCATATCGCGGGTCATATAATCTAAAATGAGCTTCTTTTTGTAATGACCGTCAAAATCCATGCATAGCATATTGCCCAAATTATCTAATCCGGTATAAAAGTCATTTTTAATAACTCCAGCTATGTTATTAATTTTTTTAAATCTTTTGCCAGCACTATTAGTAATACCAAATTCTTCGATAAAGTTTCCATCAGCATCAAACTTACTGTAGAAATTTCTGTAGGCATGGTTAACAATCAGCGAACCATTGGGCATCATAATTATGGATTTTCGATCACCCATTGGCTTGTTGTAAATCGTATCATAGTAGGTTTTAAAAACCTCATTCCAATCATTGTTTTTTGCATATTCACTATCAGGAACAAGCTTAACAATGCCTTTTTTGTATATATCCACTAAGGATTGACCATAAGCGAACTGTGTGGTGAAAAAAAGGATGACTGCATATATAATTGATTTCATAATATTCGTTAGATTTTAATTAATAAGTCATTTTAAATTAAACTCAGTTGTTTGCCCATCAGCATCTGAAATTGTAATCATAATTCCTTGCTGGCCAATTGTTTTATTCGCATCAAAAATTTCATCATAACTATTCATATACAAATTTTCTTTATAGCCGGCATTTGTATTATTAAAATAGAAATAGGCAAAAGCGATTATTGATGCTGCAGAAATGGTATAAGCCAATTTCTTATATGTTGATTTTAAAGATCTTTTTGGTGATTCCGGATACTTGAATTCTGGAATTATTATTTCATGAGAATGTATTCTATTGAATGAATGGACGAATTCATTACATAGCTTTTTTTGATCTAGATATTTTTGTTTGCAATCAGTACATGACGCAATATGAAATTCGACGTATTTTGTTTCTTCAATTGTTGTTTCCTGATCAATATATCTTTGAATAGCTTCTTCCTCAATACATTTCATACTTCATCTTTTTTAGTATCCCATTTAACTTTTTCAGTGTTCGGGATAATGTTTTGCCAATTGAGCTATATTTTATTCCGGTAATCTCAGCCATTTCTTTATAACTTAATCCCTCACTATATAAAATAGCCAGTTCTTTTTCTGAATGAGATAGGTTTGTTAAGGCTTTTTGAATAACCTGTTCCTGAAAATTACGTTCAGCAAGGTTTTCGTCCAACATGGATTTGTTGTGTTCATGATCTTCAATCGGTACACTCTTTCTTGTCTCTTTATTCAGATCAATACATTTGTTTAATGTTGCACGATATAACCAGCTTGTTGGATATTCTATTTTATAACCTCCTTTTGTTTTTTGATAGTAATACATAAAAACTTCCTGTATTATATCATTTGCTTCATCGTGATTTAATAACATCTTAATGGCAACCCTATATAGTTTAGGGTAGTTTTGTTTGTATATGTTATTAAAATCTTTCAATGTTTAGTATTTGTTTTATTAGTCTGGTTTTGTAGAGGTTTTGTGACAATTTTTTTAATATTTTAAAAGAAAACTTTATTTGCCTATTAAATATTGAGCTGAGTAATGCTTTTTTATGGGCTTGAATTTAACAGATAAAGTGTGAAGGATATGCGGTTCAGGGTATGTTAGAATGGATAATTAGTAAGCAAATATTAGTTCAATAAAATACTAATGATAACAGCAAAATGCACATACTTAGGTTCTAGTTGTTTACGGAGTTGGTTTTTAGCCTGACTTAAGTGTTTTTCAACTGCTTTTACTGTAATACCTAGTTCATTAGCAACTTCTTTTTGTTTTCGACCATTGACTTTACATTCGATAAATATATTTTTTCTTTTATCAGGTAAGTCGGAGATGGCTCTTTTTAGGGATTCTATTAATTCTTCTTCTATACTATTACCTTCTTTTGATGTAAAATCTAATTGATACAGAAATTGTAATTCCTCGATTGCAAATTCATCAGATAAATATACGTTGTGATGCGTCTTTTCACTTTTTAAGTAGTTCAGACATTTATTACGTAGCATCACAAATAAAAGACTCTCAATAGATTTTGAAGTGTCAATTTTTTCTTTTTGAGTCCATATATTTTCATAGCAGTCCTGAACCAGGTCTTCTCTTAGTTTTGAGTCCTTAATAAATAGACTGCAATACCCAATTAATCGAGGGTATGTTTCCCGATAAAATGAACTGAAAGCACTAGGGTCTCCACTTTTTAATTTATTTGTAAGTTCAAAATCACACATGTAAGTCAATAAGACTAGTTATTTTAGAATGACTATTACAAAGTAATGCAATTTTTACATTTATAACAATAATTAAGAATTGTAAGTGCTCAGAAAATTTCTCATGACATGTTAAAACGCCTATAATAAAGACTTTTGTGGTCTGTGGAAGATTTTTTTTTGTTTTATAAACAAAAAAAATGTAAAAAAAAGTTATTTATTTAGGTAGGGTTTTTACAATTAGATTGTACTTGTATTAAAAGGAACAATTTAATGAATGAATTAATTAAAAAATATTTAGAAAACATAGCAACACAAGCAGAACTCAAAATTCTGTTAAAGTGGATGAAGCACGATAATAATTATAAGGAGTTTCTAAAAACAAAAAAGCAGTGGAAAGAGGATTTGAAAGATGATAATGTTTCACCTCAAACGGAAAAAGGATTAATCAATTTTCAATCCTTTATGCTTAAAGATTCTGTAGCCAAAACAAATAAAATATTAAGAATAAAACGCATTTATAAGTTTGCTGCAATAGTAATGTTGTTTATTATTTGTGGTGGAGGATTTTATCTGAGCAAATTTTTACCACAAGATTCATTAACTACAAAGATTACCGCAGATAAAGGTTATGTAGCTTCAATCACATTACCTGATAGCTCAAAAGTGTGGCTTAACTCCGGTTCAACTATTGAATACTCAAATACATTTGGTAATATTCAACGAAGTTTAAAAATTGATGGCCAGGCTTATTTTGAAGTAGTTAAGAATAAGAAAATCCCATTTATAGTTAAGAGTAAAAATATAAATGTTAAAGTATTAGGAACCCGATTTACTGTAGATGCATATAAAGATGCACAGAATACATCGGTGATTTTAGAAGAAGGTAGTGTGGAATTGTCTATATCACATCACCCTAGAAAAAAGTTGTATATGAAACCGGGAGATAAAATAGTTTATAATGCAGATTCTGATATTGCTAAGAAAACAAGAGTAAAAGCAGACAGGTATAGTAGCTGGAGAAACGGTATATTGAATTTCTATAATTCACCAATGAAAGAGGTGATACAAAAATTGAGCAACAGATATAATTATGAGTTTAAATTAGATAAAGTTCTTGAAGATATGGAAGTAACTTTTACTGTTAAACAGGAAGATCTATCAAGCGTATTAGAATTATTATCAACAATTACACCGGTTAATATTGAATCTAAGGGTGATTCTGTAATGATTAAGCCTTATTCTAAATGATTTTAGGTCGTTTAGAAGTAATATAAAAAACCGGAAAAATGCGGCAACATTTTTCCGGTAAATAATTCAGCACCCGGCAAGGTGCTTATGTTAAACTTAAAGTCTATGTAAAATTATGAAAAAAAATGGAAAGGCTAGAGGAGATTGCTCTCTAATAGCAATGCATCAATTTCTTAGAATTATGAAACTATCTTTTGTTCTTTTGTTTATGTCGTTTTTATCTCTATCAGCCAATGTGGTAGGGCAAAATGATATGATTACCTATTCAGGTAGTGCAGTAAAAGTAAGTGAAGTGCTCGAGTATATAGAGCAAAATACAGATTATACTATTGCCTATAGTTCAGAGTACATTGATTTGGACAGAGCTGTAACTGTTGAAGTAAAAAATGAAAAAGTAGGATTTCTTTTAAATGAAGTTTTCAATGGAACATCTGTAGCAGTTAGAGTTACAGATAAAAGAATAATGTTATATGATAAGGAAGTTCAGCAACAGGATGAGACTAGTAAAAATATATCAGGAATTATTACTGATGATAAAGGTATGGTTATTCCGGGAGCATCTATACTTATTAAAGGTACTAGCATAGGTACTATTACTGATATGGATGGTAAATTTACCCTATCCAATGTGCCTGATGATGCCGTTCTTGAAATTTCATTTATAGGTATGAAGAGCCAGGATATTTCTGTTGCAGGTAAAACTGTATTCAATGTTTCTTTATCATCTGATGTTATTGGATTGGATGAAGTTGTTGCTGTAGGTTATGGAACACAGAAAAAAGTTACAGTTACTGGTTCTGTTGCTTCTGCTGATGGAGAATTAATTTCAAGAGTTCCTACTTCATCTGTTACAAATACAATGGTTGGTAATTTACCTGGCTTGGTTGCTAATAATACCAGTGGTGAACCAGGATATGATGATGCCGAACTTTTAATTAGAGGCCGATCTACAACAGGTGATAACAGTCCATTAATTGTTGTTGATGGAGTCGCCGACAGAGCTGGTGGTTTTTCAAGGATAGATCCTAATGACATAGAAAGTATCTCTATTTTAAAAGATGCCTCTGCTGCTATTTATGGATCAAGAGCAGCAAATGGGGTAATATTAGTTACTACCAAAAGAGGTAAAAAAGGTAAGGTGTCTCTTAATTATTCAATGAACTACGGTTTACGCAAACCTACTGTTTTACCAGAAATGGCAGAGTCGTATCAGTATGCGGAATTAATAAATGAAATTGAAACAGGAATTTATGGTCGTGATCCAATGTATTCTGATGCACAAATTGAACTTTTCAGAAATGGAGAAGATCCAGACAACTATCCTAATGTAAAAGTAATGGATCAGGTTCTTAAAAACTGGTCAACACAAACTCAGCATAGTATTTCAGCATCAGGTGGTAGTGAAAAAATACAGTTCTATACTTCTTTAGGGTATCAGTATAATGATAACTATTACAAGAATAGTGATAGCTACTATAAACAGTATAACTTAAGGTCTAATATAGACTATTTTGTTACTGAAAATTTGAAAATTTCCTTTAATCTGGCAGCCCGACAAGAAGATAGGATTAGTGGACATTATGGTTCCGAATCTATTTGGAGATATTTGGTAAAACATGATCCTAGAGCTAACATTATCTGGCCCGGAACTGATTTACCTGTTGTTGCTGCTCAGGATGATTTTAACCCTATTACAGCAACTGATGGTTCTATGGGATATCAGGATAATAAAACATCTTATTTAAATGCTGATTTGAGATTTGATTGGGACCTTTCTTTTGTAACAGATGGTTTATCTGTGGCTGGAGGTCTTTATGTTGACCGCTCGGATAACTTTTATAAGCATTTTCAGAAAGCATTTTATTTATACGAAAAAGTAGATGCAGAATACTTGCCTGTTAAGTTTGGACCTTCAAATGCCTATTTAAATGAAAATATGAATCAAACATTAGGTATTACGTCCAATATTAGATTAAACTATGAAAAATCATTAGGAAATAATAATATTAAAGCTTTTGTTGCTTATGAGCAATATGAAAGCCGTTATGATTATTTACAAGGTAGCAGACAGGATTATATTGCCAGTAATGTAGATGAGTTATTTGCCGGAGACCAAACAACAGCTAACAACTCAGGAACAGCTTCTGAATATGGAAGACAAAATTATTTTGGAAGGGTTGATTACAACTACCTTGAAAAATACCTGTTTCAATTTAACTGGAGATACGATGGATCAGAGAACTTCCCTAAAGGAAAAAGATTTGGTTTCTTCCCGGGGGTATCTGCAGGATGGAGAATTTCAGAAGAAGAATTTTGGAAATCGAATTTATCAGCTATAGATTACTTTAAATTAAGAGGTTCGTGGGGTCAAATGGGTAACGATAAAATCGATCGTTTTCAGTATATGACGACTTACACATATGATAATCCAGCGATTTTAGGTGGAGCAAGCCCTGAACCGGTAACTGGTGTTTGGCAAAATAGTATTGCTAATCCCAATGTTACATGGGAAGTTGCAACTACATCAAATATTGGTTTTGATTCACGCTTTTTAAATATGTTTACTTTTAATTTTGAGTTATTTAAAACCACACGTAAAGATATTTTAGCTCAACGAAATGCTGCAGTTCCTCAGTATGCAGGTATTACATTGCCAGATGAGAATATTGGAGAAGCTGAAGCAAAAGGATTTGAAGCTGTTTTTGGTTTTTCTAAAAAACTAGGTGATTTTAAAATAAATACAACATTCAACTATTCATTTGCTAAGAGTGAAATTACATATATGGATGAACCAGAAGGTGTTTTACCATGGCAAGCCATTACCGGTAAATCTATTGGAGCTGATTGGTACATGTATGATGCTATAGGTATTTTTAGATCTGAACAAGATTTAAATAACTACCCACACTTAACAAATGCAGAAGTTGGTGATTTAATGTTTAGAGATGTTGATGAAAATGGAGTTATTGATGGAGATGATTACATCAGACCTGATAAAACCTCATCACCAGAGATTGTATATGGTTTTAACCTAAACGTTGATTACAAACAATGGTCGCTATCTGCTTTGTTTCAGGGTGCATCTAATGTTTGGCAATATATATTCTGGGAATCAGGTACTATAGGTAACTTTACTAAAGATTTCTATAATAACCACTGGACCAGTGACAACGTTAATGCAAAATATCCAAGAGTGTATGACAGACAGGCTACAGTAACAGGTCAAAACAATACTTTTTGGTTAGAAAATGCTTCTTACTTAAGATTGAAAAACATTCAAATAGCCTACACTTTACCTAAACAAGTTATTTCCAAATTACCCATTGATAATTTAAGACTTTATGTTAGCGGATATAACTTATTAACGTTTTGTGGATTAAAAAATACTGACCCTGAAACAACACAAGGTAGTCAGGGATTTGCAGCCTGGAGTACACCACAAGCTAAGGTTATTAATTTTGGTTTAAATCTTTCGTTTTAAATGAAATTCACTATGAAAAAGATATTATTTTATACAATCATATTAATTACTGCAACCCTTACTTCTTGCAGTGAGGATATACTAGATAAAGAACCATTAACAGAAATGCCTGAATCTGTTATATGGGAAGATCCGAATTTGGCACAAGCTTTTGTAAATGCACGTTATAACCAAGTGGGTCATGGATGGGCTGAGTCATGGATGAGTTCTGTTTGTGATGAGTCTCACTTAATATGGTCCAGAGGTTGTGAACCTTTGACTCAAGGTTATGTAAGTCCATCAGATCTTGGAAGAATGAATGGAGCATGGTGGGGATGGGATAACAGAAGCTGGTCTACTATTTGGGGAAATATTTCAGATTGTAATTTGTTCTTGGAAAATGTAGATCAAATGGAATTTGAAGATGATGAAATAAAAGACAGGCTTGTTGGTGAAGTTAAATTTATCCGAATTTTAATGTATCATGATTTGATTTCAAAATGGGGTGCAATGCCTATTATAACAAAGAGTTATGATTTAAATGATATGGAAGAAATTACCACTATCACAAGGAATACTTATGCCGAATGTGTGGATTTTATGGTTAGTGAACTTGATGATGCAGCCGAAGTGTTGCCAGGTTCCTATAGTGGTAGTAATATAGGACGCGCAACAAGTGTAGCTGCATTAGCATTAAAATCTCGTATTCTACTTTATGCCGCAAGTCCTCTTATGAATAAGGATGGTGTTGATCCTTTGGTTGGATATCCAACACCAGTTACTAACCGATGGGAAAAGGCAGCTCAAGCTGCTCAGGCAGCGATTGATCTAGCTGTTTTAAATGGTTATGGTTTGTACAATAATTATACTGATGTAAAAGAAAATTATACACAATTATTTTTAGATGGCGGAAACTCAGAGGTATTGTTTTCACGACAAGGAACACCAAGTGCTGATGGAGAAAACCTTTGTTACCTGGATCAGTCAAATGGACCTAATGGTTATGGACAATGGGGCGGAAATGTTCCTATTAGTGAATTGGTGGATTGTTTTGAAATGATTGATGGAACAAAATTTGACTGGGATAATCCTGCTCATGCTGCAGCTCCATATGAGAATAGAGATCCCAGATTAAAAGCTTATGTTTTAAGTGATGGTGATCCTTGGATGGATAGAAATATTCAAACATGGATAACTGTTGATGGTGAGGGAAATCCAAGTGGAGGTGGATTAGATTCAGAATTTGGACGTGATGCCTGGAACGCCAGCTTAAGTCGATACAATATTAGAAAGTTCATGGATGAAACCTATGAAACCAACAGCTGGAACTTCAAAAATCCTAAAAATTGGATTTGGTTGAGATTAGGTGAGCAATATTTAAATTTAGCAGAAGCTTTATATATGTCGGGCGATGAGTCTGGTGCCCGCGTAGCCTTAAATGTTATCAGGGAGAGAGCTCAGATGCCAGATGTTGAAGATAGTGGTGAGGATCTTTTAGCTAGAATTAAAAATGAAAGAAGAGTTGAGTTAGCTTTTGAAGAACACCGATACTTTGATGTACGCAGATGGTTGGATGCCGAAGTGGATTTAAATAAAAATGCCACAGGTGTAAAAATTGTGAAAAATGATGATGGCACTAAAACCTATACTCCTGGTAGAATTGTTGAAGAAAGAAGTTTTAATGCTCCTGCCATGTATTGGTTACCAATACCTAAATCAGAAATTGATAAAAACCCAAACATCCAGCAAAACCCCGGATATGGTAATTAGTTAATAAAAATTGTTTCATAAATAGGGAGAGTTAACTCATATGAAGTTTCTCTCCCATTTTTTTAACGTATAAAAAATGAACACACGAATACTACAGATTATTTTTGCTTTTTCTTTTGTTGTAATGATTACAGGTTGCAATAAAACATCATATGAAATTAAAAGTCCCAATGGTAACATATCAGTACAGTTAAAAGTTACTGAAAAAGGTCATGTTAATTATAGTATCCAGAATAATTTATCAGATGTTATTCTTCCTTCTGATTTAGGAATGATTAGGAGTGATGCTGATTTTTATAACAATCTATCTATAAAATCAATTTCTCAACCCCAATTTATTAGTGAACAATATCAACTAAACAATGGTAAAGAAAGAGAGATTAGTTACACCGCTAATGAAGCAGTACTTAATACTCAAAATAAAAATGGTAAATTGCTGCAGATTGTTTTTAGAGTTTCTGATGATGGTGTGGCATTTAGATATATTTTCCCGGAACAGAGTGATGATGAGGTTATGATCACTGAAGAAAAAACAACCTATCATTTTCCTGACAATACTAAAGGTTTTTTACAACCAACAGCAAAAGCTAAAAGCGGATGGTGTGAAACCAATCCATCTTACGAAGAATATTATAAAATTGGTATAGCTGCAGGAACATCATCTCCAACAAAGGCAGGTTGGGTATATCCGGCACTTTTTAATAATGAACAAAACTGGATTGCCATTACTGAGGCAGCTTTAAATCGTAATTATTGTGCTACCCGACTTTCTGTAACAGACTCCATAAATAGCACTTATCAGGTAACTTTTCCTAATCCTGAAGAAGTTTTGCCAAACGGTGAGTTATTACCCAATTTTAAACTTCCTTATCAAACGCCTTGGAGAGTATTATCCATTGGTTCTTTAAAAACAGTTGTAGAATCAACCTTAGGAACGGATTTAGCTGATCCTGCAATTTACATGGATTTTTCATTTGTAAAACCAGGTTTTGCTTCCTGGAGTTGGATTATTCTGAAAGATGATAATATTATATATGATGTACAGAAAGATTACATTGATTTTGCAGCAAACATGAAATGGGAATATTGTCTTGTTGATGTAAACTGGGATAATAATATTGGTTACGAAAAAATGCAAGAATTGGTTGATTATGCCAATGGTAAGGGTGTAGGTGTTATATTATGGTATAACTCAAGTGGTGATTGGAATAGTACAACCTATACTCCCAAAAGTAAGCTTTTAACGAGTGAGCAAAGAACCGAGGAGTTTGCTCGTTTACAAAAGATGGGTGTAAAAGGAATTAAAGTTGATTTTTTTGGTGGTGATGGACAATCTGTGATTGCTTATTATCATGATATTATTACAGATGCTGCTAAATATGGATTAATGGTAAATTGTCATGGAGCAACACTGCCAAGAGGATGGCAAAGAACTTATCCAAATCTAGTTACAGTAGAAGCAGTGAGAGTTTTTGAAAATGTTACTTTTAATCAAGAAGAAGCAGATCATCAGCCAGTTCATTGCACTATGCAGCCTTTTACGCGCAACCTGTTTGATCCGATGGATTATACTCCGGTTAACTTAACAAAAGTTCCTAATATTGAACGACGTACTTTACCTGGGTTTGAATTAGCTTTGCCTGTTATATTTCAATCGGGAATACAACATATGGCAGAAACACCTACAGGAATGAATGCCTTACCTCAATATGTAAAGGAATTTTTAGGTAATTGTCCAGCTACCTGGGATGAAACAAAGTTTATTGAAGGGTATCCGGGTAAATATGTTGTGTTGGCCCGTAGGTCAGGAGATCAATGGTATATTGGTGGAATTAATGCTCAAGATAAGGCCCAGGAAATTAATTTAGATCTTTCTTTTGTAAGTGATGATCAACAACATCTTATTACAGATGATAGTAATGATATTGGGCTGTCGCTAAAAAACATTATTCTTGATGAAAAGAATATACTTAGACTTGAAATGAAATCCAAGGGTGGTTTTGTTATTTATTAATTTTATATACATAAAATTATTGTAGTTCTGATATTGAAAATATAACGATATACTATTAAATTATTAGATCAAAAAAAACTGATTTATGAGGGAGTTTACATTCGTAGACTCCCTTTTTTTATGGTTATTATATGAATGTAATATTTTAACTAATAATTGTAGTATTTGAATAATTTATTGGTGTTATATGACGGATTTTTAACCAGTGTTTTTTGTCAATAATACTTATTTTGCACAGGTTAAGTTAAATTAATAATCTGCAGAGAAAATAGTTTTCTGTGAATAATAAATCTAATATGATTCATCGTTTATTTTTTGTTTTAGTAGCAATTTTTGTGATAAATATTTCAGCCATTGCTCAAGGATTTGGAGAAAAGCACTTGATTAATGAACAATGGTTTTTTCATTTGGGAGACGTTAAATATGGTGGGAGAGAAACAATGGACTGTAGTGAGTGGAGTACAGTTGATGTTCCGCATGATTGGAGTGTAAAGCAAAATGCCAGTCCGGAGTTAGCAAGCTGCACAGGTTTTTTGCCTGGTGGAATAGCATGGTATCGAAAAAATATAACAATTTCTGAAGTAAAAAAAGGGGAAAAAGTTTATGTGTATTTTGAAGGGGTTTACAATAATAGTGAAGTTTTTATTAATGGAAAATGGTTAGGGAAGCGTCCCAATGGTTATATTTCTTTTATGTACGAATTGACTCCCTATATTAAATGGGGAGAAGAAAATTCAATAGCAGTAAGAGTTGATCATAGTAATGATGCTGATTCGCGTTGGTATACAGGCTCTGGAATATATAGAGATGTTTACTTAGTTTATGCAAATCCAATCCATATTAATCAGTGGGGAGTAAATTATCAAACTAAAGTAAAAGGTAATCAGGCAATAATTGAAACCTCCACAATAATTAATAATTCGCTCAAATCTACCTCATTAAAAGTAATACAAGAATTATTTGATTCAGAAGGTAATGTGGTGACAAGTAGTTCAAAAAGTGGAGTAGTTGAAACTCAAACAACCACAGAAATATTACAGACAGTTCCATTAAGATCACCAAAACTTTGGAGTGTAAAAACACCCTACTTGTATACTTTAAAAACAACCATTGTAAAAGGTTCTAAAATTTTAGATCAAAGTGAAACTAAGGTAGGTATCAGAACAATAGACTTTAATGCTGATAAAGGTTTTTCTCTTAATGGTGAAAATATGAAACTCAAGGGAGTTTGCTTACATCATGATGCTGGAGTTTTAGGTGCTGCGGTTTATAAATCAGTGTGGAGGTCTCGTTTGCAACAATTAAAAAGTTTGGGATGTAATGCTATCAGAACCAGTCATAATCCACAGGCTCCGCATTTATATGAGTTATGTGATGAACTTGGTTTTTTAGTGATGGATGAGGCTTTTGATGAGTGGGAATATCCTAAAAACAAGTGGATTGAAGGTTGGAATAGAGGAACGCCTGGTCATCAGGGTACATCACAATATTTTAGGGAATGGAGTGAAAAGGATTTAAAAGATCAGGTGATGAGAGATAGAAATCACCCTTCTATTATTATGTGGAGTATTGGTAATGAAGTGGATTATCCTAATGATCCGTATACACATCCAATTCTAGAAGAAGAGGGTATTGGTCAGCAGCATATACGCAAATATTTAAAAGATCACCCCAATGCAAAACGTTTGGGTGAAATCGCCAAAGAATTAGTTGCTGTAGTTAAAGAAGTAGATACATCAAGACCTGTTACAGCTGCGCTTGCAGGAGCAGTAATGTCGAACTTTACAGATTATCCTTTCGTTTTAGATGTTGTAGGATACAACTATACTGAATATAAGTACGATATGGATCATGAAAAATATCCGAAAAGAATACTGTATGGAAGTGAAAATAGACATGATTTACCGGCATGGCATGCTGTAAGAGACAAGGATTTTATTTTTGGTCAGTTTTTATGGACCGGTTTTGATTATCTTGGTGAATCAGGGCCATGGCCATCAAGAGGTTTTACTACAGGTTTAATTGATCTTGCAGGAAATATAAAACCAAGGGGATATTTCCGTAAATCATTATGGGCAGAAAGTCCGATGGTTTATGTGGGTACATATAAGCCACATAATGATTGGCTGTCGATGGATGCACCTAAAGTATGGAATTATGAAGCTGATGAAAAGGTACGTGTAGTGAGTTATACAAATTGTGAAGAAGCTGAATTGTATTTAAACGGGAAAATTATAGGAGCCCGTAAGGCCTATGATGATGAAACGGGAATTATTTACTGGGATGTTAATTATGAGCAAGGAGAGTTAAGGGTTGTAGCTTATAATAACAATAAGGAAGTTGTTACAGACTCAATTATTACAAATACATATCCGGTAAAGCTATCAGCTGTGGTTATAGAAGCAAGTGATGATGATGTAAGACAAATTGTAGTAAAAATTTTGGACAAGGATGGTAATCAGGTTGTAATGGCTGATAATGAACTGACTTGTAGTGTTGAAGGAGGTGTTTTGTTAGGTATGGAAAATGCATCCAATGATGTTTCTTTGAATTACCATGATAATAAGCAAAGGTGTATAAATGGGCAACTTCTTCTATTTTTGAAAAGGAAAGAAGTGAATAAAGAAATGTTAGTGAAAATTACAAGTCCATTATTAGAAGGAATTGAATTGAATCTATAATAGAGGGGAAAGAGGTTGATATGAAGAAATTAAAGCAGATAAGAACTTATGTAATGAGTTTCTTTATCTGCTTAAGCGTTAATGTTTTGTTTAATTGTTTGATTCAATTGATCCATATTAAATGGTTTTTTAAAGTAATTGGATATTAAACCGGAGTCTAGAGCAGCATCAATTTCATCGTTAATTTCATAACCTGAAATAATAAAATAACTTTTGTTTTTAAATTGTTGTTTTGCTTGCTTAATAAATTCAATACCACTCATTTCAGGCATCTTCATGTCACTGAAAATTAGTTTTATTTCAGGGTGTTTTTGCATTAATTCTAAAGCTTTAGTGCCTGATTCAGCCGTGATTACGTTGTAGTTATTACTAAATAATTTGTCAAATAACATTAAGTTAATAGACTCATCATCAACGTATAGTAAAGTGTTGCTCTCGTCTGTCATTGTTTATTTCTTTATGGGAAATACAATATTAATTTCAGTCCATTCGTTTTCTTTGGAGTTAATTGTAATTGCCCCTTCGTGTTCTTTAATAATATTGTATGTTATTGATAATCCTAAACCAGTACCTTTACCAGGTTCTTTTGTTGTAAAGAATGGATCAAAAACATTATTTATAATATTTTTAGGAATACCAATGCCTGTATCTGCAATTTTAATAAATATATTTTTATCATCAAACCATGAAGCGATACATATTGTTCCCTCAGAAGTTTGTATGGCCTGAATGGCATTGTATATAATATTTAAAAGTGCCTGGTGTAATTTTCCTTCGTTTCCATTTATGTTAGGTAGTCTTTCTTTCAAGTCCTTTTTTATAGAAACATTATTGGAGATTTGTGATTTTAATATTGATAAACAATTGTTTATGATTTTATTAATGTCGCAACTAACCTTTTCCTTATCATTACTTCTGCTGTAATGATTTAAACTGGTAACTATGTCAGCAGTTCTTCTAACACCCTCTTTGATTGCTTTGAGGTAAGATTCAATTTCACTATTACTGCAATCTGGTTTTTCTTCAAAATAGTTTTCAAGGGCAATACTTCCTCCATGAATAAAATTAAGAGGATTGTTAATTTCATGTGCAATACCTGCCGATAGAAGACCAAGTGATGCCATTTTCTCTGATTGGATTAATTGCTCCTGGGTGGAATGAAGGTTTTTTAGTGTTTTTTCTAAATTAATTTTTTGATTTTCGAGCTGACTGTTTATTTCCTTTAATTCCTCGTAGCTTTTATCAAGTTGGGCAGTTCTTTGAAGTACTAATTTTTCAAGATTTTCTTTATGTAGAATTAACTCATTTTTAATAGTATTTCTTTCTGTAATGTCAATAAATGCGTTTAACCTTAAATATTCATCCTTTAATTTAAATCGTAAACAAGAATAAAGAAAGTCTTTTTGTTCAATGTCTTGTATGTTTAGCGTAATCTCCAGATTATCAATCTTTCCTTTGTTTTTTAATTCTTGTTCAACGTAGCTTAGGGTGCTTTCTTTAGGGATTACATTTAATTCAAATGGATTTTTCCCAATAGTTTCTTCTTTGGTTAGTTTAAATAATTTGCAAAAAGCATTATTAACAACAATATGTTTCATTTTATCATCAATAACAGTGATTGGGTAAGGTGCAGACTCAAGTAATAACCTAAACAGGTGTTCGCTTTCCTTAAGGGCGTTTTCAGTTTCTTTAAGCTCTGTGGTATCAATTAATACACCCATAATTGCAGGGCTATTTTCATATGTCATTCTTGTGCCTAAAACTCTTAGATTAATGATGCTGCCATCTTTTTTTACCCCTTTAAACTCGTATTTGAGTGAGTTTTCTTTTCCTGCAATTCGTTTTGCTATATTATTTCTGACAAATGCTTTATCGTCTTTATGAACCATCTCTTCAGGAGTAATCTTTCCGAGTAATTCATCCGGTTCGTATCCAAATATTTTACAGAACTGATGGTTTGCATATTTAAGTTTGTGATCTTGAATAATATATACACCAACCAGAGAATTCTCTACCAAGCTGCGGTATTTTTCTTCACTTTCCTTTAGTTTTTGTTCAATTTTACTCTGTTCTGAAATATCTAAAATTGTACCCGTTATGGCAGGTCTTCCTTTGTATATTATTCTATTGCCAATGGCTTTAATTGTTTTTATACTACCATCTTTTATAATCTTTCTAAATGTATAATCGATAAATGGCAATTCACCAGAAAACCTTTTGTTAATATTATTCCTTACTAATTCTTTGTCTTCGGGTATCACCATATCAATAGGGATTATTTTGTCAATAACCTCTTCTGCTGAATATCCGGAAATATTGCACCATCCTTTATTTACAAATTTAAATCTATTGTCTTGAATGATATAGTAACCAATTAATGGATTGTCAATTAAGTTTTTAAGTATAGTGCTGCTTTCCGAATAATTACCTTCTAAATCAGAAGGCTTATTTATCTTGGGGCTTGTTAAATATTTTAAAAGTTTACGAATGAACTTCATTTAAAGGCGCTTGATATATAGTAATACTAATATACAGATATATGATTTAATTTAATAACTTAAATAGAATCATTAATCAAATTATATGTTAAAAATGAAGACTTTATATTTTTCAAGCACAAAATATTATGAACTTAAATGAGTTTGCGAGGAATGAAAAGGAGATGTTAATTTTAAAATGTTCCCATTAAAGCATACTTATCTGCATTACAAAATACCTGACTGTAAAATGAAAAATTTGGCCTACTGGTATCCATTTTTCTATCTAGTTGAATAATTGGTTGGTCTTTGCTAACGTTAAAATAATTCTGGATCTTTTCTGTAGCCAGAATAGCCTGAATCTTTTGCTCTCCTCCAGTAACTTCAAGTTGGTAGCTTTCTCGTAGGATATTAAATAGTGACTTGTTTTCAAAATTATGAGAGGTAAATCTAGGTAGGTTTATATTGGGAATTATTGTGATATCATAAAAGACGGGGTCGTTGTTTATGAGTCTTAGCCTTTCCATGTATATACATCCAAATTCTTTTTCGTGATCTGTTATATCAAATGAAAACGCACTTTCAAAAGGTCTTATTTCAGGTTTGATAAGAATCTTTGTCGTAAGATTTTCGTTGCCGAGGGCAGAAGTTGTACCACCAAGAGAGAGAATGCCTACTCCCTTAGGTGTTCCTTTTACGATACTTCCTTTTCCTTTTCTTTTTATAATAAAACCATCATTTACTAATTTATCTAGTGCCTTTCTTATTGTAGGACGTGTTACACCATAGGTTGCACATAGGTCATTTTCAGAAGGTAAGAGATCGCCTACGGCATAAATTCCTTCAGAAATATGCTTTCGCAGTGTTTCGTAAACTATTGTATGTTGAGGTTTCTTGTCTGTATTCATTGATTTCCTCCCTATTTTCTCAGGTATTCAATAATGTAATAAATAGTCCTGAACTGTTTAATAAATTAAAATGAGGATGGCTCAAAAGTAATAAAAATATTATTTAAGAATTTCAAACAAATACTTTTTGACTGATTTGTTCTATGTTATAGCATTTCCTGTTATAATAGATCTTAAAAATTCATCTATTTCTATACTGTTGGTATTCCTGACTTAAAGCTATTAATAAATACGTGTAATTACAAGAAGGGGTGCATGTAAATACAATAAAGTTGATTTTAGATATGTTAATACGCAGATAAAGAGGGGTTAGGAAAATATTTATAAAAATATTAAGGCTTTAACTTGTAAATACAAGTTCGATTATATAAGTTTGATGTAAAATAATTTTTCTATGGCTACAGTTGTTATAATGCCCCGCCAAGGGCAGTCCGTTGAATCCTGCATTTTTACAGAATGGTTTAAGCAGGTAGGAGATGAAGTAAAAAAAGGTGATATTTTATTTGCCTACGAAACAGACAAGGCATCTTTTGAAGAAGAAGCTGCTGAGGATGGAATTCTTTTAGCGGTTTTCTGTGAAGAAGGAGATGAAATTCCGGTATTGCAAAATATTGCAGTAATTGGAAATCCAGGTGAAAACGTTGATGAATTTCGACCGGGAGGTGTTTCATCAGAAACAAATGAGGTTTCCAATAGTATTGAATCAGAAGTTACAGAGGAAGCTAAAGAAGAGCCTGTTGTTGAAGTGCAGATGAAAGAAATAACTTCTGATACAGAGGTTAAAATCTCTCCAAGAGCCAAAAGGCTTGCCACAGAACAAGGTGTAGTATATCAAAGTATTGTTGGTACCGGACCTGAGAATAGAATTATAGAAAGAGATATAGAAGCATACCTCGCTTCAAAACCAAAAGTTACTCCGTTAGCTAAGGAAGTAATGAAACAAGAAGGTTTGGTTGCTACTGACCAAGGGACAGGATTAGGAGGTTCTGTTAAAGCGACTGATCTTACATCAAAAAATCCTGTCTATTCTGATGATTATGAGATAAAGAAATTACCAAATATCAGAAAGTTAATTGCAAATGCAATGCATGCTTCCTTACAAAATTCGGCTCAACTAACACACCATTTAGGAGCGGATGCACGTAGAATTATGGAGTTAAGAAAGCAGGTGAAAGCAAAAGAAGGCGCTGCTAATATCACCATTAATGACATGGTTTGTTTTGCAGTCATTAAAGCGTTGCAAAAATTCCCCGATGCGAATGCACATTTTCTAGGGGATAGTGTAAAATATTTCAATAAAGTGCATTTGGGATTGGCTGTTGATACAGACCGGGGGTTAATGGTTCCTGTAATTAAAAACGCAGACGATTTATCAATTTCAGGTTTATCGCGACAGTTTAAAGAAATTGCTGAATCATGCAGGAAAGGAAGTGTTGATCCGGAATTATTGTCATCAGAGGCAGCTTCATTTACGGTTTCTAACCTTGGAAATTATGGTGTAGAAATGTTTACTCCAGTAATAAATTTACCTCAAGTAGCCATATTAGGTGTAAATACTATTGTTCCTCGTCCCGCTGACATTGGTGGAGGAGTTTATGGTTTTGTGCCTTACATGGGATTGAGTTTAACATACGATCATCAAGCCTTAGATGGAGGTTTAGCTACCAGGTTTTTAAAGCAAATTGCCATTGAAATAGAGAATTTAGAAATTGAGATTTAGATAGTTTTTAGAAAATGGGTTGAAGAGAGGAATGTTTTTAAGGTTGGCATTCCTCTCCCTCAACCTCTTCAGATTAAAATAAACAAATACTTATGTATGATTTAGCAATAATAGGAGGTGGTCCTGGTGGTTATGTAGCTGCAGAAAGGGCTGGCGCTAAAGGATTAAAAGTAGTTTTAATAGAAAAAAAAGAACTTGGTGGCGTTTGTTTAAATGAAGGCTGTATACCAACCAAAACATTATTGTACAGTGCAAAACTATACGATAATGCTGTTGGTGGTTCTAAGTATGGAGTAGAGTCAAAAGAGGTAAGTTTTGATTTTGGTAAAATGATGAACCGCAAGCAAAAAGTGGTTAAGAAGTTGGTAGGGGGTGTGGGAGCCAAAATGAAAATGTTTAAAGTAAAAACAATTAATGATGCAGCATATATTAAAGGTAGAACTCAGCAGGGCATAGAGATATCAACTTCAGAGGAAGAAATTGTAGCAACCAATTTGTTGATATGTACTGGTTCGGAAGCTTTTATTCCACCAATTCCTGGACTAGGAGAACCAGGAGATGTGATTATGACCAATCGTGAAATTCTTGAACTAAAAGAAAGGCCTGATTCATTAGTAATTATTGGTGGAGGTGTGATTGGAATGGAGTTCGCCAGTTTCTTCAATAGTTTAGGTACTAAGGTAACCATAGTTGAAATGTTGGATGAGATTCTTTGTGGAATGGACGTTGAGATGAGTGCTATGCTTCGTCAAACCTATGCTAAAAAAGGAATAGAATTCAATTTGTCTTCAAAAGTTACAAAGGTTGAAGGAAATGTAGTCACCTTTGAAAAAGAAGGAAAAGAAACTACAATTTCAGGAGAAAAAATATTAGTAAGCGTTGGTCGTAAGCCAGTAACCACAGGATTTGGTTTGGAGAATCTGGGAGTAGAACTTTTCAAAGGAGGAATCAAAGTAGATGATAAAATGCGTACTAATATTCCCAATGTTTATGCTGCAGGTGATGTAACTGGATTTTCATTGCTCGCCCATACTGCAAGTCGAGAAGGTGAAGTTGTTGTAAATAATTTATCAGGAAGAGAAGATAGAATGCGATATAATGCCATTCCTGGAGTGGTTTATACAAATCCTGAAATTGCAGGAGTAGGGCTAACTGAAGATGTGGCCAAAGCAAAAGGAATTGCATATAAAATAGCTAAACTACCAATGGCTTACGCAGGTAGATTTATTGCAGAGAATGAGGGTGGATCAGGATTATGTAAAGTGCTTGTTGGTGCCAAATATGGAGAAGTGCTTGGGGTGCATATGTTAGGCAATCCATCTAGTGAAATGATATATGGAGCATGTATGGCTATTGAGGCTGAACTTACTCTTAAAGAGTTAGAGGAAGTTGTTTTTCCTCACCCAACTGTTTCTGAAATATTTAAAGAAACAGTATTTGATTTCGGACATTAAAAAGTGAAGACTTTTAATGTATCATCATCAAAGTATCTTAAAATTAGTAATTGTAAAAAAATCCAGAAAATTAGGTGATTGCCAAAAGTGTAGATAGTAAATGGCTTGAGTAAAGTATTATGAAATCATCTTTTGACTGTTGTCTATGATCTAAAAATCTAAAAATATGCCAAAGTCACAATTTATTGATCCTAAGCAGGTCAGAAAATCAGGAAAAATTGAATTTAAGGACATTCCAGTTAACCAGTATGATAAATCCATTGAGGATGAAAAGGTTAATTTTTCAAAGAAACAATTCATTGCAATTTATCATGATATGGCATTAATCCGTCATTTCGAAACGATGATTAACTTGATTAAAATTCGTGGAGAATATGAAGGAATAGAATATAACCATCCTGGTCCTGCTCACCTTTCTATCGGTCAGGAATCGGCGGCTGTAGGTATGGCTTACCATCTTGGAGTAGAGGATTTTATTTTTGGCTCGCACCGTTCGCATGGTGAAATTTTGGCCAAAGGTATGTCGGCTATCAGTAAAATGTCTGATGAGGACTTAAATGACATGATGAAAAATTTCTTTGATGGTACTATTCTGAAAATAGTATCGGAAGGACATCAAGGAGATATGAAATCGCTAGCTAAAAGGTTTTTAGTCTATGGAACTCTTGCAGAAATTTTTGCCAGAGAAACCGGTTTTAATAAAGGGCTAGGTGGATCTATGCATGCCTTTTTTACTCCTTTTGGAGTATATCCTAATAATGCAATTGTAGGTGGATCTGGTGATATTGCAGTTGGTGCAGCCTTGTATAAAAAAGTAAATCAAAAAGATGGTATTGTGGTTGCCAATATTGGTGATGCTTCCATGGCTTGTGGTCCAGTTTGGGAAGGTTTAGCTTTTGCTTCCATGGATCAGTTTGAGCAACTGTGGGAAGGTGCCTATAAAGGTGGGTTGCCAATTATTTTTAACATCATGAATAACCAGTATGGTATGGGTGGCCAAACTTGTGGCGAAACAATGGGTTATGATATTGCAGCTCGTATTGGTGCAGGTGTTAACAGAGATAGTATGCATGCTGAACGTGTTGATGGTTACAATCCATTAGCCGTGATAGATGCTTACAAAAGAAAGATGGAATTAATCAAAGATAAAAAAGGTCCTATTTTATTAGATGTCCTTACTTATCGCTATAGTGGTCACTCACCTTCAGATGCATCATCTTATCGTACAAAAGAAGAAATTGAAGCATGGGAAGATCAGGATTGTATTGTTTCTTATGGAAATGAATTGGTTAAGGCTGGTATCACAACTCAAAAAGAATTAGATGCGATTCAGGCAGATATAGTGGAGTTGATGAAATACGCCATGACTTTAGCCATCGATGAAAAAGTTTCTCCTCGCATGGATCTTGAAAAACATCCTGAATTGATTGGAGATATGATTTTCTCTAACCAAAGTGTTGATAAAATGGAGGATCGCCCAGTAGAGGTGAATCATCCTATAGAAGAAAATCCAAGAGTACAGCAAATAGCCAAAAAAGAACGATACGCCTTTGATGCGAACGGAAAACCTTTTTCAAAGATTAAGCAGTATCAGTTAAGAGATGGTTTGTTTGAAGCAATTGTAGACCGTTTTTATAAAGATCCAACATTAGTAGCTTATGGTGAGGAAAACCGAGACTGGGGTGGGGCTTTTGCAGTATACCGTGGTTTAACAGAAGCTTTACCTTATCAGCGATTATTTAATTCTCCAATTTCAGAGGCTTCTATTATAGGAACAGCTATTGGCTATGCTATGTGTGGTGGTAGGGTGATTCCTGAAATAATGTATTGCGACTTTTTAGGTAGATGTGGTGATGAGGTGTTTAACCAGTTACCTAAATGGCAGGCAATGTCTGGAAATGTGATTAAGATGCCGGTTGTTATCAGAGTTTCAGTTGGGTCAAAATATGGTGCACAGCACTCTCAGGACTGGTCTTCGTTAGTAGCGCATATACCTGGATTAAAAGTGTGTTTCCCTGTAACTCCATATGATGCAAAAGGATTGATGAATACAGCTTTGCAGGGTACCGATCCTGTGGTATTCTTTGAAAGCCAACGTATTTATGATGTAGGTGAGCAGTTCCATAAAGAAGGTGTGCCAGAAGAGTATTACGAAATTCCGTTTGGAGAACCAGATATTAAGAAAGAAGGTAAGGATATTACTATTTTATCAATAGGAGCCACCGTATACAGAGCTCTGGAAGCTGCTGAAGAATTAGAATCAAAATATGGAATGTCTGCAGAGGTAATTGATGCGCGAAGCATTGTACCATTTAATTATGAGCCAGTAATAGAATCATTGAAGAAAACTGGTAAAATTATACTAACCAGTGATGCAAATGAAAGAGGTTCTTTCTTAAAAGATATGGCCCAGCGTATTACAGAGTTGGCGTTTGATGAATTAGATGCGCCTCCTGTTGTAGTAGGTTCGCGTAACTGGATTACTCCGGCATACGAATTAGAAGAATACTTCTTCCCTGGAAAGGATTGGATTATAGATGCAATTCATGAAAAAATAGTTCCACTAAAAGGTCATGTGGTTAAAAATAATTTTACAAATGCTGAAATTATACGAAGAGGAAAACTAGGTATTTAACATTTATATTCAGCTCCGGATACATGTTTGGGTGTGTATCCGGAACTTTTATCTTCTTCTCATTAAATAAAGTGTAATGTTCCAACTAATAAACTGAATTTAAAATTTAATGTCGAACTCAGCTTATTAAGTAGTCTCTGTTAAAAAAAATCTAGTGATGAAAAATCTTTGAAATAGATGAAAAGGTTTAGCTGCAGAGCAACTGTTTTCATCAGTTAATCTATTTAAGTTACACATGGAAAATCTATCTACGCTTCCAGAAAAATCAGAACAACTTGCAGGTGCAGGTGTTGGCATTAATCTAAAAAACAACCAAATACTAAATGTAAATGCACATATTCATACTCCATATTCGTTTAGTGCATTTAAGGATATTCCTGAAATATTTGAATTAGCTAAGAATGAAGATGTAAGGGTTTTGGGAATCAATGATTTTTATTCAACGGATGGATATGAGCAATTTAATGATCTGGCCTTAAAGTATAAAATATTTCCACTCTTTAATATAGAGTTTATTGGGGTGAATTTAAAGGATAAAGAAAAGGGAATCAGACTTAATGATCCTGGAAATCCAGGGCGGGTATATTTATCAGGTAAAGGGCTATGTAATCCTCCAAAACTGGATGAACCATATTTTAGTCAGGTAAAAACAATAAAGGAAGAAATTGTAAAACGAGTCGGCCAAATGACTGAAAATATTAATGCGCTTTTTATGGAAATCAATTCAGGTATTCGTATTTCAATGGATGAGATTTTAGAAAAGTATGCTATTGATTTGGTGAGAGAAAGACATGTTGCAAAAGCTGTTCGTGTTAAAGTGTTTGAGAAATATAGTACAGTTGCTCAAAGGTTTGATTTTTTTAAACTTTTATATTCAGGGGCAGAACCTTCTGCTAACTTAGAAAGTAACGCTGAGGTTGAAAATGAAATTAGAAACATGTTATTAAAGGCTGGCAAAAAAGCTTTTGTGGAGGAAAATTCTAAGGCATTTCTGGAGGTTGCTGTTATAAAAGATATAATTCTTAATGCAGGTGGTATCCCTACATACCCTTTATTAGCAGATAATTCCAAAGGTGAATATACCAGGTTTGAACAAGATAAAGAAGTTCTTCTTGAAGAGTTAAAAACTAGAAATGTACATTCTATTGAATTTATACCAAACCGAAATGATCTGTACAGATTAAAAGATTACGCCATGTTTTTCTGGAATAATGGATATCTGGTTACGTTTGGAACAGAGCATAATGCTCCAGATATGATTCCAATGACTGTTGAAACAAGAGGTAATATACCTTTAGATGATGAGTTAAGAGAATTATCCTATAAAGGTGCATGTGTTGTGGCTGCTCATCAGCACCTTGTTGCAAAAGGTGAAGATGGTTTTGTAAAAGCAAACGGAGATAGAAGCGATAATAGCCTTGATTATTTTGTTGAACTTGGACATACTGTAATCAATAAATTTATGAAGTAAGCTAATTTTTTGTTGTTTGCATCGAACAATATTTTTAGTAAAAAAATGAATGATATAAAAATATGACAATTAATAGAAAAATAGTTGAGATCTTACCTGCTTTGCGGATGATATTATCTGAGGATAAAATAAAGGTTGCAAAGTTGGTTGTTAACGATAACACAATAGAACCTGATGTTAGGTTACCGGTTTCAGGTAATTCAGCTGAAACGCTTAACACTCTGAAGAAGCAAATTGCACTATACCAAAAGGATAAAGGAGAACTTCCTAAGATAATCTGTTTAGAAGGAATAGGAACTATTGCAGTAGCTGAAACTAGCTACGAAACTAATCGATTATTAACCAATCAGAGTATTAGCGAAGATATTAATGCAGAAGGAAGAGCTGTTGGAAAAACTGCTATTATTACTGGTGGAGCTCAGGGATTTGGAGGTGGATTAGTAGAAAGTATGATTAAGGCGGGAGGAAATGTTGTTATTGCCGATTTAAATGAAGAAAAAGGTAACGCATTTGCAGCAGAGCTTAATCTAAAAGCTAAATATAATAAAGCTCATTTTGTTAAAGTTGATGTTTCAGATCTGGCTTCAGTAGAAAATCTTGTATATGAAACAGTTTGTGAGTTTGGCGGCTTTGATGTTTTTATTTCCAATGCAGGGGTTTTAAGAGCTGGTGGTCTGGATGAAATGACGGCAGAAGCCTTTGAATTTATGACTAAAGTGAATTATACGGGATATTTTAACTGTGCTAAAAGTGCAGCTCCTGTTTTAAAACTTCAAACAGCTCATAAACAAGGTTATTTTGCAGATATCATACAAATTAATTCAAAATCTGGATTAAAAGGCAGTAACCGGAATTTTGCATATGCTGGCGGAAAGTTTGGTGGTATTGGTTTAACACAATCTTTTGCTATGGAACTTATGCCTAGTCGTGTAAAAGTAAATTCAATTTGTCCGGGAAACTTTTTTGATGGACCATTGTGGAGTGATCCGGAAAAAGGATTGTTTGTGCAATATTTAAAAGCAGGTAAAGTAAAAGGTGCAAAGTCAATAGAGGATGTAAAAGCCTTTTATGAAGCTCAAGTTCCTGCGGGTAGAGGTTGTACGGTTCTTGATGTAATGAGAGCGGTATATTACGTGATGGAGCAGGAATATGAAACAGGGCAGGCTATACCTGTAACAGGTGGACAAGAGATGTTGAAATAGTAATAATAACTGAGGGATTAGTGATTGATATGGAAGTTAAAGCTGTAATTTTTGATTTAGACGGGACGTTGATTGATTCAATAGAAGATATTGCGGATGCAAATAACAAAATGCTAAGTGATTTTGGGTTTCCTGTTCATGATGTGAAAGAATATATTAAGTGGATTGGAAATGGTGCCAGACTATTGGTTGAGGCTTCGCTTCCGCCCAAAGAACGAGGTGGTGATATCGCACGCTTTTTAAACAAATACAATAATTATTATCAGCAAAATACACATAATAAAAGCAGCGTTTTTACTGGTATTGATAAAGTATTGGATGCTTTAACTGAAAAAGAAATTCCTATGGCTATTAATACCAATAAGCCTCAAAATCTTACCGATGCGGTTGTAGGATATTATTTAAAAAAATGGCCGTTCAAATCAGTTATTGGCCATAGTAACACCTTCCCGCATAAACCAAATCCCAAAGGAGCCTTACATTTTGCAAAGCAGGTAAATTGTGACCCAAAGCATGTCTTGCTGATTGGAGATTCTGTAGTGGATATCCAAACAGCAAAAGCTGCAGGAATGATGCCTTTGGGAGTTAGTTGGGGGTATGGGCAACCATGTATTGAAGGGGATTGCTTAAAAATTGTAAATCACCCTCAGGAAATATTAGACTTTATTGAAAATAATATAAATGAAGCAAGTGTCAAAGAGATCTAATATTATCGGTTTTAATAATAAAAAGTAGTTTCATTTTAATATTTAATTTATTTCGAGAATATGAAACGAGCAGGATAAAGGATTTCTCATAGCTGAGAATGAATGAGTTTTGCGAGTTCCATGCGACCATAAAAAATAAACGCATGAAAACTAAAGCTGTACGATTATACGGAAAGGCAGATCTTCGATTAGAAGAATTTGATTTGCCTGAAATTAAAGATGATGAAATATTAGCAAAAGTAGTTTGCGATAGCCTTTGTATGTCATCATATAAAGCATCAAATCAGGGAACAGATCATAAACGAGTACCTAATGATGTAGCTGAAAATCCAGTGATTATAGGACATGAATTTGCTGGTGAATTGGTTCAGGTGGGTAGTAAATGGAGTTCTCAATTCAAGGAAGGAAATAAATTTTCAATTCAACCTGCTTTAAATTATAAAGAGGGACCGGTTGGGGTATTGAGTGCTCCGGGATATTCCTATCATCATATTGGTGGCGATTCAACTTATGTTGTAATACCAAATGAGGTAATGGAGTTGGGCTGTTTATTACCATATAAAGGTGATGGATTTTATCCTGCATCGTTATCAGAGCCACTATCGTGTGTTATAGGTGCAATTCATGCTAATTATCATACTACCCCAGGCTCATATATTCATAATATGGAAATTGTTGAGGATGGTAAGATGGCTTTATTGGCAGGTGTAGGACCGATGGGGTTGGCAGCCATTAATTATGTTTTACATCGAGAAGATCGTAAACCTTCCTTATTGGTAGTAACTGATATTGATCAAACCAGATTAGACAGAGCAGCGCTGTTATATACAGTTGATTTTGCAGCTTCAAGAGGAATAGACCTGCGATATGTAAATACAGGAGAAATGGCAGATCCTGTGGCAGGATTAAAGGAAATTTCAGGAGAAGATGGGTATAATGATGTGTTTGTATTTGCTCCTGTAGCTCCAGTTGTAGAGCAAGCTGATGCTATTTTAAGTTTTGATGGTTGCTTAAACTTTTTTGCCGGTCCTTCAAAACAAGATTTTAAGGCACAAATGAATTTTTATAATGTGCATTATGCATATACTCATGTTGTAGGAACCAGTGGAGGTAATACAGATGATATGAAGGAAGCTTTGGATATTATGTCAAAAGGACTTGATCCAGCAGGTTTGGTGACTCATATTGGTGGTTTAAATGCCGTTATAGATGCAACATTAGATTTACCCAATATTCCTGGAGGTAAAAAATTAATATACAATCATGTAGAGATGCCATTGACAGCTATTGCTGATTTTAAGGAATTAGGTAAAAATAATGCCGTATATTGCATGCTCGCTGATGTATGTGCTAAAAATAATGGTTTGTGGAGTGTTGAAGCAGAAGAATTATTATTGGCAAATGCAGGAGCGTTGCAATATTAATTTAAAAAATATCAAAAATGATTTATTTAGCGGACACTGCAAATATTGAAGAATTAAAAAAACTGTTTTATTACTTCCCATTAGAAGGTGTAACTACAAATCCAACAATTCTTGCAGCAGAGAAAAAACCAATGTCGCAAATAATGCCGGAATTGGTTGATTTGGTTGGAGATAAAATGTTGCATGTGCAAATGATTAGCAATAAGGCTGAAGATATGGTAAGAGAAGCTGTGGCCTATAAAAAGATGTATGATTTAGGTGATAACTATTTTGCTAAAATACCTGTTACAGAAGAGGGGTATAGAGCCATGCCAATGATAAAAGATAAGGGCATCAATGTAACAGCAACAGCAATATTTACTCAACAACAAGCATTAGTTGCGGCCAGAGCAGGAGCAGATTGGGTTGCACCGTATGTAAATCGTTTGGATAATATTTCATCTCATGGTATTGAAGTGGTAGGTAATATTGTAGATAATATTAAACGATATAATTTAAATACCGGAGTGTTAGCTGCTAGTTTTAAAACTGTAGACCAGGTTCATCGTGTTAGTATGATGGGCAGTCAGGCTGCCACTGTTGGATATGAAATATTAGAGCGACTGCGTAGTCACCCAATGACAGATACCAGTGTTGAGTGGTTTGAGAATGATGCTAAAGGAATTTACGATATAGATTTTTAGAAATAAATGTAAAAAAGGGGATTTAGCATATGTGTTAAATCCCCTTTTTTATTTTAGATAAGGCTCTGATTTAAATATAAGGTATACTGCATTTTGTTAACTTGATAAATCTAAAATCAAAAAGATATGGATGGTACAATAAATTGGAAAAAACTTCAAAATGGCTCAGATATAAGAGGTGTTGCAATGGAAGGGATTCAGGGAGAGTCGGTTAATTTGTCAGAAGAAGTAGTTGAGCAATTGGGAAAGGCTTTTGCTCAATGGATTCGTTTAAAACGACCAGATCAGACAACTTATGTTGTTGCTGTTGGTATGGACTCTCGTATAACAGGCCCTGCTTTAAAAGAGGCTTTTGCCAGAGGTTTATCCAATTTGGGTTTTGATGTTTTTGATTGTGGTATTGCATCAACTCCAGCTATGTTTATGACTACTGTTGATAAAGATTATAAAATTGATGCAGGAGTTATGATTACCGCCAGCCATTTGCCATTTAACCGAAATGGATTAAAATTTTTCACCAGCGAAGGTGGTGCTAACAAAAGTGATATTACAGAAATACTTTCAATTGCTGAGCAAAATCAATTTTCTTCAAACCATACAAAAGGGGTTATTAAAGAGTTAGATTATATTTCAGTATATGCTAAGTCTTTAGTTTCTACCATTCGCTCTAGTGTAAAATCAGGTGTGAATAATATTTATCCATTAAAGGGATTAAAAATTATTGTGGATGCAGGAAATGGCGCTGGAGGATTCTTTGCAGAGAAAGTGCTTGCTGAATTAGGAGCAGACGTATCCGGAAGTCAGTTTCTTGACCCAAATGGAAATTTTCCGAATCATGTTCCTAATCCGGAAGATAAGGATGCGATGCAATCCATTTGTGAAGCCGTAATTTGTGAAAAAGCTGATTTAGGAATTATTTTCGATACAGATGTGGATCGTTCGGCTATGGTTGATCAGGATGGTAACCCGATTAATAGAAACGAGTTAATAGCTTTAATATCGGCAGTTATTTTAGATGAACATCCGGGAAGCACAATAGTTACAGATTCAATTACATCAGATGGGTTAACATGGTTTATTGAAGAACGGTTAAATGGAGAACATCATCGCTTTAAAAGAGGATATAAAAATGTAATCAATGAGTCTATTCGATTAAATGAGGAAGGAAAAGAGTCTTGGTTGGCTATAGAAACAAGTGGGCATGCTGCTTTAAAAGAAAATTACTTTTTGGATGATGGCGCTTTTTTAGTAGCAAAGCTTTTAATTAAGTTGGCAGATTTAAGATTAGAAAATAAAAATTTAGCGCAGTTAATAAAAGAGCTTCCACAACCTAAGGAAAGCAAAGAAATCCGAATCACTTTTCAAACCGAGGATTTTGTTTCTTATGGTAAAAAAATTATTGAAGAGTTGGAAGGCAACTTATATGCAGACTGGACAAAAGTTCCAAAGAATTTTGAAGGTATACGTGTAAAATGTTTATCAAAAGAAGAGGATGGTTGGTTTCTATTGCGTTTGTCTTTACATGATCCTGTGATTCCCATTAATATAGAATCCAATGTTAATGACGGAGTAATAAAGATTTCTGATAGATTAAAAAGTTTACTTTTAGAATATGATAATTTAGATTTGAAAGTGTTTGATTAAATACGTCTAGATTAAAATATATATGGAGCGCTTAAATGTATTTACATTTAGGCGTTTTTTTTTGATAAGAAAGTATCAACTATCCTAAGAATTATAACATTTTTTAAATAATTTAATAAGTAGATTTAATATTCAGTAAATCAGCAATATAAACCCGTGTTATCTCCTGTTTTGTTAACAAAATAGCTGTTATTTGGTATCAAATTGTACATTCAGATTATCATTTTAACCTATTGTATTAACATTTATTAAGGAAGTTTAGACTCACCATAAATACATTTGTCAAGTGTTTCATAAATCGAGTTTTATTTTAAATCTATATTCTATGAATATTAAAAAATCTAATGAAAGAATTTCGGTACAATCAATTCCAAGATTGCTCTTGGTTTATGCCGGAATAGTATTAATGTTGTTTTCAACAACGATAGTCTTTGGGCAAACAACTCGCTCAATTACAGGTACTGTAACCTCAAAAGCAGATGGACAAGCCATTCCTGGTGCTAGTATTATTGTAGAAGGTACTACAAATGGTGTAATAACTAATGTTGATGGTGAATTTACAATTCAATGTAATGAAAACGATGTATTGATTATTTCATTTATCGGACTAAAAACTCAACAAATTTTGGTAACAAACCAAACCACGCTATCTATTAAATTGGAAGAGGAAATTTCGCAGTTTGATGAAGTAGTGGTTGTGGGGTATGGTGTACAACAAAAAAAGTTAGTTACAGGAGCCACAGTTCAGGTAAAAGGAGATCAAATTCAAAAACAAAACACCACAAGTCCATTACAAGCAATGCAAGGACAAACACCTGGTGTTAATATTTCTTCAACCTCAGGTCAGCCTGGAGCTGATATGAAAGTAACTATTCGTGGGTTAGGTACAATTGGTAATGCAGGTCCCCTTTACATTATCGATGGTGTACAAGGAGATATTTCAACATTAAATGCAAGCGATATCCAAAGTATTGATGTACTAAAAGATGCTGCATCAGCTGCAATTTATGGTTCACAGGCTGCAAATGGTGTTGTTTTAGTAACAACCAAAAAGGGAACCAAAGGAGCTGCTCATATTAGTTTTGATGCATATTATGGATTACAAAATGTACCTAGAACAACAGAATTGTTGAATAGGGATGAGTATGTTAATATTATGCAAGAACAAGCGTTAAACTCAGGTTCTGCTTTATATGATGCCAGCGTTTTTGAGGGAGCAGCAAATACTGATTGGGTTAACCAAATGTTTTATGATGATGCTGTAACAGAAAACTATTCATTTGGATTAAATGGTGGATCTGAAAACTCAACCTATGCAATGTCAATGAACTATACCGGTCAGGAAGGTATTGTGGGTGGTCCTGATGTATCAAACTACGAGCGTTATGGCTTTAGAGTAAATTCAGAGCATAAGCTATACGAAAATGTTTTAACAATAGGTCAGCATTTAAATTTTAACTATATCAAGAATACGGGTATTAGTGTTGGTAACCAGTATAATAATACATTAAGAGGTGCTTTCGGAACTTCTCCATTAGCTCCTGTATATAGTGATAATAATATTTACAATAGCCCGTATAATGACACTTCTGATTCACCATGGTTTAATGGCGATGGAAACCCTTATGGGTCAATGATGACCAATACCAATAATGCTAATGATGGACAACGCCTTTTAGGTGATGTTTATGCAGAATTGGAACCAATTAAAAATTTAAAAGTGAAAACACTTTTTGGTTTTAATTATTATGCTAACGAATACAGAAGCTATAATCCTTTGTACCAGTTTTCTATTTATGCTTATAATAACGATCATACATCTGTAAACCAAAGTATGAGTAAAGGTCATACAATGACATGGACCAATACAGCCAGTTATGATATAGAATTAGATGGAGGACATAAGATTAACCTTTTAGGAGGTATGGAAGCTATTCGCTACCAGGGAACAAATTTATCTGCTTCCAACTGGAATTTGTTAAGTCAATTTAATGATTTTGCACATGCTTATATTGATAATACAACAGGACAGGCAACTCTTCAAGTTGATGATGAAGGAAATGCTACGGGTGTTATTGAGACTAAGGGAGTTGGAGGAAGTCCATCAGTAAAATCTCGTAGATTATCTTATTTCGGAAGATTAGGATATAACTTCAAGGAGAAATACATGTTTAATGCAACATTCAGGGCAGATGCTTCTTCTAAATTTGCAGAAGGTAATCGTTGGGGATATTTTCCATCAGCTTCAGCAGGTTGGGTTGTTTCTAACGAATCTTTTATGGGTTCAACAAGTTCTTGGTTAGATTTCTTAAAACTAAGAGTAAGTTGGGGACAAGTTGGTAACCAGAATATTTCTGATTTTCAATATGCTTCACCAATGAATACATCAACTAGTTATTCATCTAGTGATCCGGCAGCTAATTATGTATTTGGAACAGCGTTGGTAAATACTCCTGGAGCCTATCCAAGTCGTTTATCAAATCCAAATGTTAAATGGGAAACTTCAGAACAAACAAATGTTGGTATAGATGCTTATTTTTTAAATAGTCGCCTAAGTTTTATTGGAGATTTCTATATTAAAACAACAAAAGACTGGTTAGTTACTCCTCCTATATTGGCAACTGTAGGAACGGGAGCTCCTGTTATTAATGGAGGTGATGTTAAAAATACTGGTGTTGAACTTGCTTTAAACTGGTCAGATCATATTGGTGATTTTACATATTCTTTAGGAATTAACGGAGCGTATAATAAAAACGAAGTTGGTGAAATTCCTACCGAAGATGGTATTATTCATGGATCCACTAATATGTTATATGATAATTCAGAAGAGTTTTATCGCGCACAAAACGGTCATGAAATTGGATATTTCTGGGGGTATGAAACTGCAGGGATCTTTCAGAGTTATGCTGATATAGAAAATTGGAGAAATCAGGGTAATGGTATTTTACAACCAAACGTAAGGCCTGGAGATGTGAAATTTGTAGATCAACAACAAGATGGTGTATTAAATACTGAAGATAAAGTTGATTTAGGTTCAGGTATTCCTGATATAACATATGGTTTTAACGTAAATCTGGGATATAAAAACTTTGATTTTTCTATTACGGCTAATGGTGTACTAGGAAATAAAATAGTTCAGTCTTATCGTAACCATTCAAATAAACAAGCTAATTATACTACTGCAATTCTTGACAGATGGACAGGAGAAGGTACTTCTAATAGTATCCCAAGAGTTACAGAAACAAACATTAACTGGGTATTTTCAGATTTATACTTACAGGATGGTGATTTTTTAAGGATTAGCAATATTGCTTTAGGGTACGACTTTGGTAAGCTAATCAACCTGCCAATTATTAGTCAATGTAGATTATATGGTGCAGTTCAAAACGCATTTACTTTTACAAAGTATGATGGTATGGATCCTGAAATAGGTTATGGTACTTCAAGTTGGGTTTCAGGTATTGATTTAGGTTATTATCCTCGTCCAAGGACTTATTTAGTAGGTGTTAATCTTAAATTTTAATTAATAAAGTATTAGAGATATGAATAAGTTAAAACTAAATATAATAATATTAGGAGTTTTAAGTCTCGGTTTATACTCATGTAAAGAATCTTACCTAGACGTAAAGCCGGAAACTTCAATATTTGACGAAAACTACTATCAAACAATTGAAGATTTTGAAAATGCTTTAATTGGTTGTTATGATGGATACCAAAGAACATCATCTAATGTAGACATGTCCTTTTATGTTACTTCAGAAGTAATGTCGGATGAATGCTTTGGAGGTGTTGGTGTTACAAATGCCAGAAATTATCAAATTTTAGATCGTTTGGATCAAGCTGAATCGCCATCAGATAATAATTTATTTAATACATTATGGTCTGAATATTACATTGGTATTTTCAGATGTAATAAATTATTACAGGAAGCTGAAAATATTAGTTGGGAAGGAGACGAAGAAACTAAGGCTCGTATATTAGGCGAAACACATTTTTTAAGAGCAAAGTTATACTTTGACTTAGTAAGGTTGTTTAATAATGTTCCATTACTAACAGAACCAAGTGATGAAAACATAGCTCAGGCTTCACCATCAGAAGTATATAAGGTAATTGCAGAGGATTTAAAATTTGCTGCAGAAAATATTAACTACCCTGCGTATTCATCAGAATGGGCTGCAACTAATGATGGTAGAGCTACACAATGGGCAGCAAAAGCATTATTAGGACGAGTATTTCTTTTTTATACTGGTTACTACGGACAATCAGATATTGAGGGTATTGTAGATCATAGTTATGTATTAGCAGGATTAGAAAATGTTATTGATGAGGGTGGTTTTGGTTTAGTAGAAGAATATAAAAACTTATGGGAAGCTGCTTGTACAGTACCTGTTGCAGAGGATAATACTCTGGATCGTTCAGCTTGGGCTGGTAGAGGAAATAAAGAACTTGTTTTTACTCAGAAGTTTAATTATACACAAGATTATAACGGTAATCTAGATGGTAACAGATGGTTGGTAATGATGGGATTACGAAATACAAACTATTCACCATACGGGCAAGGATGGGGAAGTTGTACAGTTAATCCTAAAACATATCAGGCTTTTCATCTTGAGGATCCAAGAAGATCTGCTTCTATTATTGATATTGAAGGAGAAGGAATTGCAGAAACTTTTGATTTTGATGATCAAAGAGAATATACAGGATACACCGTTAAGAAATATACTCCAATGGCTTATCCTGATGGTACTACAGCATTAGAAGGATTAGGTGATGGTAATTTTCAACATTCACAATATCAGGATTTTGTTGTGATACGTTATTCAGACGTATTGTTAATGGCTGCTGAAATGGGAAGTAACAGAGCACAGGAATTTTTTGATATGGTTAGAGGCAGAGTGGGTTTAAGCTCAAAAACAGCAACTATTGAAAATATTCTAGAAGAAAGAAGATATGAATTTGCCTTCGAAGGATTAAGATACTGGGATTTACTTCGTCAAGGAATTCAGGTTGCTGCAAATACTATAGCACTTGATAATTATCCTGTATTAAGTGGAAATGATGCAGATTATGTAACTATTAGTGCTGCCAATATCATTGAAAAAGGTGGTTTTATGCAAATTCCAAATACTCAGATTACATTATCGAATGGTGTTTTGAAACAAAATCCAGGTTGGGAATAATTTTAAAAACGATCAAATATGAAAAATATAAATCAAATATTATCATTTTTAATACTTGTACTGCTCGTTGGGTCTTGTACTCCTGATGAGATAAGTATGGGAGAAAAGGAAATTCAGCCTGGCGAATTGGTTGAAGGAATTGCATTTACTATTGAACATGATGCAACGAATCCAAATATCATCTATTTAAAAAGTTTGATGGATTCCAGATATACGCCTTTATGGAATCATCCTCAGGGTAGAAGTCAGGAAAAGGAAGTAACGCTAAAGATTCCTTTTGCAGGAAGCTACGAAGTTAAATTTGGAGTTTTAACTCCAGGAGGTTACGTAATGGGGGAAGCAGTTACATTTGAAGTTGAAGAAATGTATCCTGATTTTATCAAAGATGAACTGTGGGATCTAATTTCCGGAGGTATTGGAAATAGTAAAACCTGGTATCTTGATTTGGATGCAGAGGGTGTTAGCCGATATTTTGCAGGGCCACTATACTTTTATGGAACTAATAATGGATGGAATGGCAACTGTTATGGTGATGATTGCTGGAATTGGAATCCTGACTATGCTGGTAATACCTGGTTAATGGGAGCAGCTGATTTTGGTAGTATGACTTTTTCTTTAACTGACGGAGCATATATATCTGTTGATCATCAATCTTTGGGAAGACAAGAAGAAGGTACTTTCTTACTAGACACTGAAAATCATACCATGAAAATGGTTGATGCCGGACCGCTTCATGATTCAGGTCGTGATGGTCAGGTTATCGATTGGGGTAATCTGGTTATTTTCTCTTTAACAGAAGATTATATGCAGTTAGGAGCATTAAGAGATGAGGCTTTATCAGGAGAAGGAGCTTGCTTGTTGGTATATAACTTTATTTCAAAAGATTATTATGATAATTGGGTGCCGGAAGAAGTTGAAGAACCAGAACCTGTATTACCTGATGGTTGGCAAGATGATGTATCTCAATCTGTAAACTATACAGTAAATTGGGTACTATCTGATGAAACTCCTTTTAATTGGGCTAATTTAGATGGTACTCTAATGAACACAGGATGGACATCTCCTGAAACTTATGCTGATTGGACTAGTTTTGATGCAAGTATTCCTGCTACGTATTCAGGATTCTCTCTGGAAATGAATTCTCAAACAAATACAGTGGAGTATACTGCTCCTGATGGAACTTCTCATTCAGGAACATTTACCTTGGATGAGAATGGTGTATATACTTTTGTAGATGTGATACCATCATTTAATATTTGTGGAGGTATTGACTTAGCCACTACTGCAGAAAATCAATGGCGTATTCTACAAATTGAATACGATGACTTTGGAAGTATTGCGGGTATGTGGGTTGGAGCTAGAAGTACAGAAAAAGATGAATATTTAGCTTATCATCTTATTCCTCAAGCAGGATCTACTGAGGTAGACCCGATGGTTGCATGGAAAGCAGCTTTAGTTGGAAAAACATTCAAGCCAGATGTAAACTGGTTCGTTGACTGGGTTAGTGATTATCCTGATTTTACAGGTGGTTGGACCACAAGTTCTACATTTGGTGACGATTATACTTCAAATGGTTGGGTATGGGATGAAAGTGTAAGAAATATAGCTGAAAGTGCTAGTATTACCTTTTATGAAGAAAATGGAGAAATTAAAGTTGATGTAGCACAAACTTTAACCACAGAGCATCAAGATGAAAGTGAAAACTGGATTACAGATGGTGTTGATAATAGTTATTCTGTCACAGGAACAGTTACTATTGATACTGAAACCGGCATTCTAACAATCGATGTTCCGTTAATCAGTTATGCTGGATCTCCTGCCAGATGGTTGGGTAGTAATGGAAATGAAGGCCAATGGTATTTTGTTTCTCATGGAGGTTCAAGTTTATCAACAATTGATGAAAATGGTTTATGGCTTGGATATACAACAAATCCAGGTGCAGAATCAGCGATATTGCATTATTTAGTTTCAAATTAATTATAAAATAAAGCTCCTGCCATAATTTTGGCAGGAGAATAAATATTAAATTATGCTAAGATTTTCAAGTTGGCTTTTAGCCTTTACTCTTTCATTTGCATTATTTTCAGAAGCCTGTTCTGATGATAAAAATGAAATTACTCCTGAGTTGGTGGTTTCTGTAAGTGAACTGAATATTGATAACTCAGGTCTTGAAAGAGATATTTATGTAAAAAGTAATGTAGACTGGACCATACAAAGTGATCAGGATTGGTGTATATTATCCATTACTTCCGGAGTTGAGGGTACAAATCCAGTAGGGATTGTAGTTAATCAAAATGCAACAACAGAACCTCGAAACTGCACAATTACAGTAACTGCAGGAGATTTGATTAGACAGATTTCTGTAAAGCAGGAAAAAGGATATCTTTTATCTTTAGAACAGGAAACTTTTGACATCAATTCTCAATCTTCCAGTATTAATGTAAATCTCGAAACATCAGATGATTTTGATATATCAATTGATGTTGCCTGGATTACACAAAGTCAACTTAAATCCACAAAGGATTCAACTGTTACTTTTAATGTTGATGAAAATCTTGCTATTTATTCACGAACAGGTCACATAATTTTTACATTAGATGATATAGTTAAAACTGTATCGATTTCTCAAAATGGAACTGTTGATGTTCCCGAACCTGATATAACCGGTGTTGAAAGTGATGCAATGACTCTTGCCTCAAAAATGATTGTAGGTTGGAATATCGGTAATACAATGGAAGTGCCTACCGGAGAAACGGATTGGGGAAATCCTTTGGTAAACCAAGAATTAATTGACGGGGTAAAAAATGCAGGATTTAACGCAATCAGAATACCTTGTGCCTGGAATAGCTATATCGTTGATGAAGAAACTTATCAAATTAGTGATGAATGGCTTGCCAGAGTAAAAGAAGTGATTGATTACTGTTATAATGCAGATATGTATGTTTTACTAAATATCCATTGGGATGGTGGATGGTTGGAAGAACATCCGCTTTATGCATATCAGGATGAAGTTAACGAAAAGCAATATGCTCTATGGGCTCAAATTGCTACTTATTTTAGGGATTATGATGAGCATCTGCTATTTGCAGGAACCAATGAAGTGCATGAAAATTACAATACTCCATCAAACGAAAATATTGAGGTTCAGGAATCATATAATCAAACATTTATAGATGCTGTGAGAGCGACCGGTGGTAAAAATGCTTACAGAAATTTAGTAATACAAACCTATAATACCAATATCTATTTTGGTAATGAATACCATACCATGTCAACAGATGTTGTAGATGATCGGTTATTTGTTGAAGTACATTATTATGATCCATACAATTTTTGCTTAAATACAGGCGACGGAGCTCAATCCACATGGGAAGATAATGGCGCAATGGAAGATGCCTTTAATTTGGTAAAAACCAAATATGTTGATAATGGAATTCCTGCAATACTTGGTGAGTATGGTGTCGTAATACGTGATAATCTTTCAGGCGATGCATTCACTCAAGCCGAGACTTCTCGATATAACTATTATAAAAGATTAAATCAAGTGGCAAAACAAAATGGCATGATCACATTTGCCTGGGATATTGGTATAAGAGATAATAATGGTATGAAATTATTCAACAGGACAAATGGTGAGGTAGTTGATGCTGATATTGTTGAAGCGATTATGTCAGGAGTTGAGTAACAAAACAGGATAAAAGATTTTAGGTATGAAGGGCAAAATAACAATCAAATATTTCGTAGCATCACTGCTGATTATTGCAAGTTTAATATCATGTAATAAAAGTACTTATCAAATTAAAGATAATGGTGTTGTTATACAATTAGATCAAAAGAATAGTTCTGATGCTTCGTTGGTAAAATTGGAAGTTGTTTCAGATGACATTATTCGAGTGGTGGCAACTCCCGGAACTGAGTTTTCAGAGAGGAAAAGTCTGATCATTGTTCCTCAAAAACAAAATACAGTAAAGTATGATGTTGTTGAAAATAATGATGATGTTGTAATAACAACTGCTGCAATAAAAGCAAAAGTTTCTTTGGTTACTGGAAAAGTTGACTTTTTTGATTTGGATGGAAATCCATTGTTAAAAGAAGATCAGGGGGGAAGTAAGAAATTTACTCCTATTACCGCAGATGGGTTTTCTGGTTATACTTTTCAACAGGTTTTTGATTCCCCCAAAGATGAGTCTTTTTATGGACTAGGTCAGCACCAAAGTGATGAATGGAATTACAAAGGAAAAAATGAAATATTGTATCAATACAATACAAAGGTGTCCATTCCATTTGTTGTCTCAAATAAAAATTATGGTTTGCTTTGGGATAATTACTCATTAACACGTTTCGGTAATCCTGATAAATACAAAGAATTAACACAGTTTAAGCTGTATGATAAAAATGGAAAAGAAGGAGGATTAACTGCTACGTATATTACTGGAGCAGGTGATGTTTTTGAAGAAAGAAATGAAGCTGAAATAGATTATGAAAATCTTGAAACAGTGAACAAATTTCCTCATGATTTTCCATTTAATAATTCCGAAATTGTATGGAATGGTCAAATTGAAGCTAAAGAAACAGGTGATTATTTCTTTAAATTATACTATGCAGGTTATACTCGTGTAGAAATTAATGGAAAAGAGGTAGTTAAGGAGAGATGGAGGACTGCCTGGAATCCTAATACTTATAAATTTAAAGTTCATTTAGAGGCTGGTCAAAAAGTGCCTGTTAAGTTAGACTGGAAACCAGATGGAGGTGTTTCATATATTAGCTTAAAAGCATTAACACCAAGATCAGAAGAAGATCAGGAAAAGCTTACACTTTGGTCTGAAATGGGGCAAGAAATGGATTACTATTTCATTCATGGAGATAATATGGATGATATCATTAGTGGTTATCGAACGCTTACAGGAAAGGCGAGTATTCTTCCTCGTTGGGCTTATGGTTTTTGGCAAAGTAGAGAGCGTTATAAAACACAAGATGAGATTGTAGGAACTTTGGAAGAGTTTAGAAAAAGACATATTCCAATAGATAATATAGTTCAGGATTGGTCGTACTGGGAAGAAGATCAATGGGGAAGTCATGAATTTGACGCCTCGCGTTTCCCTAATCCTCAAAAAATGATGGATGATATTCATAACATGAATGCCCGTTGTATGATCTCGGTATGGCCAAAATTCTATCATAATACAGATAACTATAAAGAACTTGATGCTAAAGGGTATATATACCAACAGGCTGTAAAAGATAGTATCAGAGACTGGATTGGTAAAGGATATATTGGTTCTTTTTATGATCCATACAGCCAAGGCGCCCGTCAATTATTTTGGTCTCAAATGCGTGATAATATTTATAAATATGGAATGGATGCCTGGTGGATGGACGCTTCAGAACCAGATATTTTATCCAATGCCAGTATGGAATATCGCAAAAAGTTATCAACACCAACAGCAATGGGATCTTCTACAGAGTTTTTTAATACCTATGCTCTAATGAATGCAGATGCCATTTATAACGGCCAAAGAAGTGTAGACCCTAACAAACGTGTATTTCTCTTAACTCGTTCTGGATTTGCTGGTCTTCAACGTTATAGTACAGCTACGTGGAGTGGTGACATTGGCACGCGTTGGGAAGATATGAAAGCTCAGATTACTGCAGGAATGAACTTTGCTTTATCCGGAGTGCCATATTGGACTATGGATATTGGAGGATTCTGTGTAGAAAAGAGATATGAAAGAGCAAAAGAAGGTAGTGAAGATTTAAATGAATGGCGTGAGTTAAACACACGTTGGTATCAGTTCGGAACATTTGTACCTTTATATCGTGCTCATGGTCAATATCCTTACAGAGAGGTGTTTAATCTGGATCCTAAGGAGCAATCTACTTATAAAAGTATTGTTTACTATAATAAATTGCGATACAGATTAATGCCTTATATCTATTCACTTGCCGGACATGTGTATTTTGATGATTATACTATTATGAGGGCTTTGGTTATGGATTTTGCAAAGGATAAAACCGTTGAAAATATTGATGATCAATATATGTTTGGTCCTGCTATTATGGTATGTCCGGTATATGAATATAAAGCTCGTGAGCGTGAGGTATACTTGCCAAAAGGAAACGGTTGGTACAATGCATATGATGGAAGCTTTTTAGAAGGAGGTAAGACCATTTTAGCAAGTGCTCCGTATGAAAGAATGCCGTTGTTTGTTAAAGCTGGCTCTATTTTACCTGTAGGACCAGAAATTGAATATACTGATCAAAAGTTAGATGCTCCAATTAAATTAGTGGTGTATACAGGAGATGATGCACACTTTGAATTATATGAAGATGAAGGTTTGAACTATAATTATGAAAAAGAGCAATATAGTATGATTCCTGTTTCATGGTCAGAAAAAGAAGGAAAACTAACTATCGGAAAACGTAAAGGTGCATTTAAAGGTATGCTTCAGGAAAGAACTTTTAATGTTGTTTTTGCTACAAAAGATAATAACGTCGATTTTAAATTTGATGACTACAAAGGAAAAGAAGTAAAATATTCTGGAGAGTTGATTCAAATTGAAATGTAAATATTAAAAAAATTAAGTTAGGCAGAAGATTAATCCTGGCAGGCAATAGTTTGCCGGGATTAATTTTTTTAATGAATTGTATTATGAGGAAGGTGAGAATAATATTAGTAGTTTTCTTGTTGGCTGTTTCATATTTATCAAGTTGGGCTCAATTTTCAGAAGCACCGAAAAAAGGTTTTGTGAGTTGGTTGCCGGCAGCAAAATGGGAGGATGCCTTATTAACTGGAAATGGAACAATGGGAGCAATGGTAATGGGTAATCCTTTTGAAGAAAGTATTATTCTAAATCACGCCTTATTGTTCTTACCGAATGAAACTCCTGTTCTTCCTCCTGATATGACATCTCATCTAGAAGAGATTAAGAGACTGTCTCTGGAAGGTAAGTATAAAGAAGTAGCGGAATTGGGAGTTCAATTATGGAAAGACGCTGGTTATGGTGATAAAAAATGGACTGACCCTTATGTTCCATCTGCAGAGCTAATTATTGATATGCCTGTTTCAAATGTAGAAGATTACCAACGTATTGTGGACTTTCAAACCTCAGAAGCAATCATAGAATGGAAAGATCAAAGTGGTTATTACTCAAGAAAAACGTTTGTATCACGAGCAGATAGCGTAATTGTAACTCAAATAACAGGTTCAGAAAAAATTAATACAGAGATTCTTTTGCATAAATATCCTCATTCATGGGAGCAATCGCAAATGATTAGTGAACTCATTAAAACATCAGAAACATCACTACTTGGTGATTTTATGCAATATCATGTTGAGTACGGAAAACCTCATTCACACTCCCCTGATGGTTATGATTGTTTGTTGAAAGTAATTACAAAAGGTGGTGTAATTGAAGAATTTGATGGAAAACTAAAGGTAAAAGATGCAGATGAAGTTCTAATTCTTTCTTCAATAGAACCATATAAAGGCAATAATGAAAACTCTGTAGTAAATTTGAAAAATAGATTAAACAATGCAGGATCTGATTATTCAGAGTTATTGCAGAATCAGAAGGATACACATGGAGAACTTTACAATAGAGTCAATTTAAATTTGCATCCGTCCGATGAAGAAAAAGAAATGACATCAGAGACTCTGGTAGCATCAGTAAAAAAGGGAAGTTCACCAGGAATTATACAACGACAATTCGAAGCTACCCGGTATAATATTTTATGTGCAACAGGAACCAATCCACCTAACTTACAGGGTATATGGAGTGGGACATGGAGTCCTGGTTGGTGTTCAGATTTTACGCATGATGGAAATGTGGAAGTGGCAATTTCTAATTTATTGAATGGTAACATGCCAGAATTAATGATGGCTTATTTTAATTACCACGAAAGAATGATGGATGATTATAGAATCAATGCCAAACAATTTTATGGAGCCAGAGGTATTCATGTTCCTTCTCATACCAGTACTCACGGTTTAAATAACCATTACGATGAAACATGGTGTATGGAATATTGGAATGGTGGTGCAGGTTGGACAGCCTCATATTTTTATGATTATTATTTATACACCGGAGATAAAACTTTTTTAAAAGAACATGCCTTTCCTTTTATGAATGAGGCATTAATGTTTTGGGAAGATTTTTTAACTATGGGAGAGGATGGAAAGTATATTGTTGTTCCATCATATTCGCCCGAAAATAATCCTTTAGAGCACCGTTGGCAAAATTGTGTAAATGCCACAATGGATGTTATGATTATTAAAGAATTGACAAGAAACTGGATTAATGCGGCAAAAATATTAGGACTTAGCTCAAAAGAAATTAAAAAGAAGGTGGAGTTCCTAAGCCATTTACCGGATTATCAAATTAGCGAAGAAGGTGTATTGAAGGAGTGGATGTGGAAAGGATTAACAGATAATCAGGCTCATCGACATGCTTCACATTTGTATGGTTTATATGAAATTCCAGATCCTGAGATTTTAGCATCAGAGCAATTGCAACAGGCGGTTCAAAAAACTATAAATGAACGCATGAAAATCAGAAAACAGCAGCAAGGTGGTGAAATGGCCTTTGGAATGTGTCATTTGGGATTTGCAGCTGTAAATATTGAGGATAGAGCCACTGCAACTGAAATTTTGGAATATTTATCCAGGTTTTATTGGACGAATAGTATGGCTACAACGCATAACCCTGGTAATTTATTTAATATGGATATTAGTGGAGGAATCCCATCCTTAATAATTAGAATGATTGTAAATAGCCGTCCTGGACATCTCTCTTTATTTTCAGCCACACCAGACGATTGGAAAGAAGGAGAATTAAATGGTGTTTTAGCAAGAGGAAATATATACATCAATAATATTAAATGGGATACACTTGGAGCTTCTGTTCAATTAACATCACAAATAAGTCAAAAGGTTACAGTCGGTTTAGGAGAAGGTTATTCAACAAAAAGTATTGATATAGAGGGTGCAAAATATAAAGTTACAGATAATGAGTTGATTTTATTTTTAAAGCAGAATGAAAGTGTTAATATTGGATTAGTTAGATCAAATTAGAAAAGAATAAAAATGTATAGAATGAAAAGTTGGATATTAGGCATATTTATTTTAGCGGGTTTTATAGCAAATGCTCAAAATAATTATGATAAGATGATGGTGCAAAAAATTGACGAGTTTTTAAAGCAAATGACTTTAGATGAAAAGATTGCTATGTGTCATGCTCAGTCAAAGTTTAGTTCACCAGGTGTACCTCGATTAGGAATTCCAGAGTTGTGGATGTCGGATGGTCCTCATGGTGTAAGAGGCGAAATAAACTGGGATGATTGGGGATATGCCAACTGGACTAACGATTCAATAACGGCTTTCCCTGCTTTAACCTGTTTGGCTGCAACATTTAATCCGGAACTATCTTATGAATACGGTGTGGCAATAGGTGAAGAGGCTCGTTATAGAAAAAAGGATGTGCTATTAGGTCCGGGAATTAATATTTATCGTACACCTTTAAACGGAAGAAATTTTGAATATATGGGCGAAGATCCTTTTTTAGCTTCTATTATGGTTGTGCCTTATATAAAAGGAGTACAGGAAAACGGAGTAGCTGCTTGTGTAAAGCATTATGCACTAAATAATCAGGAAGAATGGCGTGGTCATATTAATGTTAATGTAAGTGATAGAGCGCTGCACGAAATTTATTTACCAGCTTTTAAAGCTGCTGTGCAGGAGGGTGGAGTTTGGTCAATCATGGGTGCTTATAACCAATTTAGAGGTCAACATTGTTGTCATAACGAAATCCTATTGAATAAAATATTAAAAGAAGATTGGGCTTTTGATGGTGCGGTTATTACAGATTGGGGTGGAACTCATGATACAAAAGAAGCAGCATTAAATGGATTGGATATTGAGATGGGAACCTGGACTAATGGTTTAACTGCTTCTGCAAAATTTGCTTATGATGAGTATTTCTTAGCTAAGCCATTTAAAAAGATGATTGAAAATGGTGAAATCGAAGAATCTGTATTAGATGATAAAGTACGTCGAATTTTACGTTTAATGCTAAGAACCAATATGAACACCAATCGTTCTTTTGGTAAAATGAATAATCAGGAACACTCGGTTGTTGCTAGAAAAGTAGCTGCAGAAGGAATTGTTTTACTGAAAAATGAAAATACATTTTTCCCAATTGATCCGGAAACAAAAATGACAATTGCTGTTATTGGTGAAAATGCTACACGCTCAATGACTATTGGTGGCGGATCTTCAGAATTAAAAGCTAAATATGAAATTTCTCCTTTAGAGGGAATTAAAAAGCAATTTAAAAATGCTACCATAATTCATTCTATGGGATATGCGTCTGGTCCTTCAGCTTACGGAAGAGAGATTCCTTCCGGTCTGGATGCAGACTCTCTTGTTAATGCTGCAGTTGATGCTGCTTCTAAGGCCGATATTGTTTTATATATTGGAGGTTTAAATAAAAATCATTTTCAGGATTGTGAAGGAGGAGATAGAAAACATTTTAAGCTACCTTTCGGACAAGATCAATTAATCAATAAGATTATTGCTGTAAATAAAAGTGTAGGAGTTGTTCTAATTAGTGGAAATGCAGTTGAAATGCCATGGATCAATAATATAAAAGGTTTAATCCAATCATGGTATAATGGTAGTGAAGCAGGAAATGCCTTGGCTGATGTATTATCAGGTAAAGTGAATCCTTCTGGAAAATTACCTTACTCATATCCGGTTAAGCTTACTGATAATGCAGCCCATCACTTCGGAGAATTATCTTATCCTGGTGATAGTATAAATCAATATTATAAAGAAGATATTTTTGTTGGATATCGTTGGCACGACACTCAAAAGATTAATCCATTGTTTGCTTTCGGATATGGATTATCTTACTCAAATTTAGAAATTGCTGATGTTAAACTTAATAGCTCTTTATTTGCCGATAATGATGTGATAAAAGTGCAATGTACGGTAAAAAATACTGGTAAATATGATGGTGCAGAAGTGGTTCAGGTATACATCGGTAAGTCAAAATCAAAAGTTGAAAGAGCCGTAAAAGAACTTAAAGGTTTTACAAAAGTATATTTAAAGGCTGGAGAAAGTAAGGATATAATAATAGATATTCCAATAGAAAAACTTAAGTTTTATGATGAATCTCAATCTGATTGGAGTTTGGAAAAAGGCAATTATCAGGTTTATGTAGGTAATTCCTCAGACCACATCATTCAAAAAGTGAAACTTAAAATTCAATAATGTACAGAGGGATAGTAAAAACTATCCCTTTTTTGTTATTTTTCAGCATAAATCAATGATCCCATGTCCAAGTTAAGATTTCTTATAATTATATTATTTACTATAAGTTCCATTCAACTAAATGCAAATACGCAGTACTCTTTTTTAAAATTAGATAACCTTGATGGTTTAGTGAATAATCAGGTAACCTGTTTCTTTAAAGATTCACGCGGTTTTGTTTGGATTGGAACTACAGCAGGTTTAAGCCGGTTTGATGGAACTGAATTTGTTAATTATAAGCATTCTATTGGCGATACTTCCTCAATTGTAGATAATTATATTGAAACTATTCAGGAAGATAAAAAGGGGAATTTATGGATTGAAACCAGAGATAGTTATGTGGTTTATTTATTTGATCAGGAACATTTTATAACCAATATTGATGACGTTTTAGGTATACAAGGAATTAGCTCTGAAATAGAATTGATTTATGTTGATGAACAGAAAAATTTTTGGATTAAAAGATATTCTAAACAATATGCTGAACTTTATAATTATGAAAAGAAAGTATTAGAATTTCCCTGGCCAATGGACAAGCAAAGCAAGCATAGTATTGTAGATTTTGTTCAGGCAGGTTCTGCGTTTTATTATTTGTTTAGTAATGGAGAAATTCAGAGTTTTAATAAGGATACTTATCAGTTATTAAATACAGATAATTATCTAAAAGGTAAGCTTGGGGTAGATAGTTTGAGTACTAGAATTTTTGTAGATAATGAAGATGATATATGGTTTTATGCCAATTATAACGGAATTCAGCATTACAAGTCTCGCTCAAATACCTGGGAACATTATGATACCCGAACTACAGACATAAAGTTGTGTAGTAATATTGTTACCAAAATTATTCAGGATGAAAAAGGAAAAATCTGGATTGGAACAGATCATGGAGGAATTAATATTCTAAACAAGTATTCTGGCGAAATTAAACTTTTACAAGAGCAACCTGACAATGAAAAAAGTTTATCACAGAATTCAATCACAGATTTATATCTTGATGATAAAGGAATTGTTTGGGTTGGAACTTATAAAAAAGGAATCTGTTATTATCATGAGAGTGTCTATAAGTTTCCTCATTATCAGTATTTAGTATCTGATCCATCAAGTTTACCCTATAATGATGTTAATTGTTTTGTTGAAGATAAAAAAGGCAATTTGTGGATCGGAACCAATGGAGGAGGATTAATTTACTTTGATAGGCAGAAGAAAAATTATAAAGTTTATACACATCAAACCAATAAGCGTAATTCTTTATGCAATAATGTTATTGTGAGTTTGTATATAGATGATAAAGGCCTTTTGTGGATTGGAACTTTCACCGGAGGATTAGACCGTTTTGATGGAGCTAATTTTAAACATTTTATTCACGATGAGGAAAATAAATTTAGCTTACCAAACAATAATATTTGGTCAATTACTCAGGTAGATCCGGATCAATTGATAATAGGAACATTAGGTGGAGGTGTAGTGCAATTTGATAAGAGAAAAGAGGTATTTAAACCTCTTGAAAATAATGGATCTATTGAACCGCAGTCGCCATTTGTGTTACAAATATACAAGCTAAAAAATGGGAATCTTTTTATGGCAACAGCCAATGGTGTGGCATTTTATGATGTAAAAGAGAAAAGATATAAACATCATCCGGTTAAAAATTTGAAGCAGGCATTACCCCTGACAATAAAATCTATTAACGCAGTATTAGAAGATTCAAGAGGACTTCTGTGGATTGCATCACGAGAAGGTTTAACCGTTTTAAATCCAAATACCGATTTTATTAAAAACTTTACAGCTGAGGACGGCCTGCCCGAGGATATTATGAAGTGTTTATTAGAGGATGAGTATCAATCTATATGGATTAGTAAATCAAATGGATTAAGCCAGGTGGTTGTAAACCAATCTTTACCTGGCGAAGAATATTCATTTTCTATTTATGACTATACTAAAGAAGATGGATTACAAGGGAAGGAATTTAATACGCAATCGGCTTATAAAACATCTAAAAACGAATTGATTTTTGGAGGAGCAAATGGTTTTAATATGTTTCAGCCTAAAAATATTAAATACAACAGAGAGTTACCTAAAGTTGTTTTTACTAAACTTCAGGTTTTTAACGAAACCGTAAAACCTAATTTAAAAATCAACAATAAAATTTTATTAACCAAATCGTTAACATCAACAGATACCATTCAGCTAAAGCACTCAATGAATGTGTTTACCATAGGTTTTTCTGCCCTGGATTTCTTCATTCCGAGTAAGATGAAGTTTAAATTTAAATTAGAGGGATTTGATAATGATTGGCGTGAAGCAGGAGAGTTACGAGAAGTAACTTATACAAACTTAAATGCAGGTTCTTATACTTTAAAGGTGAAGGCTGCTAACAATGATGGCTTATGGAATCATGATTATGCAGAATTACACGTTACTGTTTTACCTCCTTTTTATGCAACGCCTTGGGCTTATTCATTGTATATACTAATCATATTGTTGATTTTGGCCTATTTACGATATTCAATGCTTCGTAAAGAGCGTTTAAAATTTACGATTGAGCAGGAACGTATTCAGGCAAAGCGAAATCATGAAATGGATGAAATGAAATTACGTTTCCTAACTAACGTAAGTCATGAATTTAGAACGCCTTTAACGTTGATTCTTACTCCACTCGACAGGCTTCTTAAAAAGGTCAATTCAGAATCAGATAAGAAACTACTCCAAACCATTGATAGGAATGCAAAACATCTGTTAGGTCTGGTAAATCAGTTGTTAGACTTTAGAAAGCTGGAATTACATGGTTTACGTTATAATCCATCTTATGGTGATGTAGTTCACTTTTTACAAGAATTAAATACGCATTTTAAAGATGAGTTTGCCAAAAAGAACATTACTTATTCTTTTGAAAAAAATATGGAGCATTTCATGTTTAATTTTGATAGAGAAAAGCTTCAGAAGGTAATGATGAATCTTCTTTCCAATGCATTGAAGTTTACTCCTGAAAAAGGAAAAGTTGTACTGCATTTAGATATAAAACAACAAGAAGGTATTGTAGAAATAGGCGTTAAGGATTCAGGAGTAGGCATTGAGGAAAGTGAGTTAGAAAATATTTTTGTTCGCTTTTATCAATCAGAAAATAATAAGAAACTCGGCTTATCTGGTAGTGGTATTGGATTGAATCTTGCAAAAGAAATGGTGCAGTTGCATAATGGTACCATCAGGGTAGAAAGTAAAAAAGGTGAAGGTGCTCATTTTATGGTTACGCTGCCATTAGATCAAACTATAATTGAACCTGGTGTTGAAGAAAAAGAAGAAATTGCAGATGAATCTGTAGAAGAGCCAGTAGAAGGAGATAAAAAATCAAAAGAAAAACCAGTTATTTTACTAGTTGAAGATAATGTAGATTTTAGAACCTTTATGCATGAGGCATTGGAAGACAGATTTATTATTTATGAAGCACAGGATGGTTCGATAGGATTGGATAAAGTGCATAAAGTACATCCCGATTTAATTATTAGTGATGTGATGATGCCAAATATGGATGGTCTTGAGTTATGTAAATCGCTCAGAGAAGATATCAGAACGTCGCATATTCCTATAATATTATTAACTGCTCGTACCGCAGATGAAGACAAAATTAAGGGATTAGAGATAGGTGCGGATGATTACATAACAAAGCCATTTAATATGGATTTGCTGCTATTACGAATAGATAAGTTACTGGAAAAGAGAAGTAAGTTTCAAAAGAAATTTCAGAAAACCGTAGACATAAGTCCTAGTGATATTCAAATTACTTCTATGGATGAGAAGTTGATTAAGAAGGCTGTTGCATTGGTTGAAAAGAACATTTCTGAATCTAAATTCTCAGTTGAAGATTTGAGTCGGGAATTAGGAATGAGTAGGGTGTATTTGTACAAAAAATTATTAGCAATTACCGGTAAGTCACCGGTTGAATTTATGCGCATCATACGTCTGAAGCGAGGTGCTCAATTACTCGAAAAAAGTCAGATGAACGTTGCTGAAGTAGCTTATGAAGTAGGGTTTAATAGTCCTCGTTATTTTAGTAAATATTTTAAGGAGGAGTATGGCATGCTACCAACTGCATATGTAAAAAAGAGTAAAAAGGAGTAAATATTTAGAATATAACTCCTTAAATTTTCCTAATTTGAATAAGATTTAAAATTTTATTCATTCTTATTTAAATGAGTAGTAGTTACAGGAAAATAGAACAGGTGTTTAAACATCAAACCTTAAAAATATCTTTATGGTCTTCGGTTGGCGTTCATGTGCTGTACTTGCTGTTTTATTTGATTTTATTTGATAGGAAATATAATCCTGCAGTATATACAATAGGAAGTAGTTTGTTATTTCATCCTTTTTATTTTTATTGGATTAGTAAAGAAAAATATAATTTAGTTACGTATACTTTTATAATCGGAACAGAGCTTTTACTGGTTTTCTTAGCCTTTTATATTTTTGGAAGTAAGACAGGGATTCATTATTTACTCCTTATTTTTTCAATGTTATCATTTTCAATTAATAATGAGAAAAAAATTAAATTTTCACATGTTCTTTTTATTGTAAATATTGTATTGTTTCTGGGAGGGGAACTGGAGTTTATACCACACCATCAAATGGTTACTTTTCCGGTATATTTATTACCTTATGTAAAAGCAAGTTGTATATTAATTACTTTAGGTTTAATATATTACCTGTCTGTTTATTTTAAGAAAACCCGAATAAAAAAGGAAATACAGATAGAGAATAATCAAAAAGAAATTCAAATACAGGCCAAAGAGTTAAATGAATTAAATATTAAACTTAAAGCCAATATAGAGTATATTGAAATTCAAAACAAAGAGCTGGAGATCGCCAATACAACTAAAAATAAACTATTTTCAATAATATCACATGATTTAATCAATCCTTTATCTACTTTAAGTACGTTCACTGATTTACTAAATAATAATATTGGTAGTAATACTATTCAGGAACAAAATAAACTCATTCAAGGCATATCTGAATCAGTCATTAGCTTAAATCAATTGACGCAAAACCTATTAAATTGGTCGCGTACACAGTTTGATACAATAAAGACCAGCAAAACAAACTTCTTAATCAATCAGGTAATAAAATCTAATATTCGTTTATATCAACAAAATTTAGAAACTAAAAATATAGAAGTAAAAAATGATGTGTTGGATGAAGTAGTAGTTTATGCTGATAAGGATATGATTGATATAGTTATCAGAAATATTCTAAATAATGCGATTAAGTTTTCGTTTGCAGGGAGTCAGATTGATATTTTTTCCATTGAAAAAGGAAATGAAATAGAGATTAGTATAAGAGACTATGGCGTGGGTATGAATGAAAATACTCGTGCAAATTTATTTCAAATAAAAAACACAAAATCTACTTACGGAACAAATAATGAAAAAGGCTCAGGATTAGGCCTGATTATTTGTAATGAATTCTTGAAACTCAACAACTGTAAATTTAATGTGGTTAGTGAAGTTGGAAAAGGAACTACATTTATTATAACATTACCTAAGGGATAAGAAGATTAGTTCTATTCTATTTTGCAAGTTTTTGAAAATGCATATTTTGAAGCAGAAACAGACCCAATTCAGACTTTTTTATCGCAATTCTACACGGGTTTATCGCAAAGGTATCGCAATTTTACGCAACCGCATCGCAAATTTATCGCAACTGCATCGCAACGTGATCGGGACTGGGTTGGAACAGCTAGGCAAAGTTTTGTAAACTGGACACAACATTATTGCAACATCAAGGCCATCTATTTGCGATGATGTTGTGATAAGGAGTCGATGAGATATGGAATATTGGAGTGGGAGACTTGATTTAGGCTAGTAGTGGGGTATATTTGGTTCTGTAATTCTCAGTTTGGTTTCTATTCTATTTTCTGTGAGCATTTGATTTTGCATATTCAGATGGTGCTACACCAAACTGATTTTTGAAACATTTACTAAAATAAAAAGGATTGTTATTACCCACCTTAAAGGCTACTTCTGAAACATTTAAATTAGTAGATAATAGCAACTCTGCTGCCTTTTTCATCCTAATTACACGGAGATATTCGTTGGGAGTAAATCCGGTTAATGATTTAACTTTTTTATAGAACAATGTTCTGCCCATATTCATCTTTTCATAAAAGTCATCTATGGAAAACTCGGCATTGTCAAGGTTTTTATCAATAATTACATTAATCTTTTTAATAAACTCATTATCCTTATCAACAGGAAGGTTTGGTTCAATTACTAATCCAGGTTCATTGGCAAATTTTTGATGTAAAACTTCTCTCTGTTCTAGTAGTTTAACAACTCTGGTTAACAGGTATTTTGAATCAAAAGGTTTTGTTATATATGAATCTGCACCAGATTCAATACCTTTAATCTGGTGTTGAGGAGTAGCATGTGCAGTAAGCATAATAATAGGGATATGACAGGTTTTAAAATCTGATTTAATACGTTTTATAACCTCATATCCATTAAGTTTAGGCATCATGGCATCACAAATAATTAACTGAGGATTAATCAAACTGCATTTTTTTAGTCCATCAAGTCCATCAATAGCGGTTTCTATGTCAAAGTAATTTTGAAGAAAGTCTGCCAGATAATCCGATACTTCAAGATCATCCTCAATAATTAAAACTTTGTAATTTTTATATTTATCACCAACTTCAACAGTTGGTATAACTTGTTCTTTATGATCAGATGAAGAATGATCTACTAGTTTATGATTTATTGAATGTGTTTCTTTTATTTGAGAATGAACAGGTTTAGATACAGCATACTCTTTAATAATTGGAATTGTAACAATAAAAGTAGCACCACCTTCTTGTGTGTCTTTATATTTAATGTGGCCTTTATGGACTTTTATCAATTCGTACGAAAAGTTAAGTCCAATACCAGTTCCTGAATCTGAAGGTTTGATTTGTGTAAAACGAGTAAACAACATATCCCGTTTTTCAGGAGAAACTCCTTCTCCATTATCAGAAACTAAAAATGTAAGTTCATTCGTATCCTCCTCTATTTTGATATGTAATTGAATGTATCCATTTTCAGGTGTAAATTTAAAGGCGTTAGACAATAGGTTATAAGCCACTTTTTCAATTTATTTCTATCTAGTAACAATTGAAAATACTTGTGCGAAGAAGAAAAATGATATGTAATATTCTTTCTTGTTGCAACTTGCTCAAAATTTTGAAAAATTTCTTTAAAAAAAGCGTTTACTTCTGTTTGTTGTAAATCCAGTACTAAATTTTCATGTTGTAATTTCTGATAATCTAATAGCTGATTAATTAACCTGAGTAATCTGTTTGAACTTCTTTCAAGGTAACTGATTTGTTTTTTTGTGGATTCATTAAGGTTAGGCGTTGCAACAAGATTTTCAATAGTGCCTTTTATTATAGTCAGCGGAGTTCTGAATTCATGTGAAATATTAGTGAAAAAGCGAAGTTTATAATCGGTTAATTGCTGCTCTAATTTAACAGCAGTACTCAACTTGGAAATTCTTTTATTGGTACGGAAAATTACAAACGCTATTATTAGCAATAAAACAATATAGACTATAACAGCCTGAGTTGTCTTCCATATAGGTTTTTTAATTGTTATATTTAATATTGTTTCTTTTTGATTTACAGGATCACCAGCATTATTTATTTTAACGTTAAAAGTATATGTGCCAGGAGGAATATTGCGATATGTAGCTTCGTTATGCTGAGTTGATGAATTCCAGTTTGTGTCATATCCATCAAGCATAAAAGTGTATAAATTGGATGACTTATAATTAAGAACGGAGAATTTAATATTTAAGGAGTTTTGATTGTGTTGAAGTATTATATCAGAGGTGTTTGAAATAGATTGAATTAATGGAGAATTTTCATATCCGGGAATTGATTTAATTCCATTAATTTTTAGTTCCGTAAGTATTATTTTTTCTTTATTAATGGAGTAATTTAGTTCCTCAGGATAAATAGAGTAAAGACCATTATAACTGCCTAAAAGTATTTTACCTGATTTGCTTTTATCAATGGCAGACTCACAAAATAAATCACTTTTCCAATTATCAGAAAGATGATAGTTTTCAAAATAGTCGGTTTGTGTATGCATTAAAGATATTCCGGATTCTGTAGTTATCCATAGGTTCTGATGGTTATCTTCAGCAATACCTTGCACAATATTGTTGATTAACCCGTTGGTTGTCGTAAAATGTTTAAATCTAATATTTTTAAGTTTGCCGTCCTGAATAACCTGATTAATTCCTCCACCTGATGTTCCTATCCACAGTTTACCAGAGGAATCTTTGAATATATCTTTAACTTCATTGTTGTTTAATGAAGAATCATTCTGGTTATCAAAATAATAGTTTTTAATTTTTGCTCTGTTTTTTATTAAGAGATCAGGATCAAATACTGTAATACCGTTATTTCCGCCCATCCATATCAAGCTATCATCATCCTGTTCTATTGTTCTAATACGACTTTGAAACTTTAATAAATTAGGGAAGTCTTGTAAAACCAATTGGTTGTTTCTTATTTCAGCTAAAATTAAACCATAGCCATAAGTTCCTAACCACATCCGGTTTTTATTATCTAAATAGGTAGCATAAATATTAATAGCGTAAGGATCTAATTGTTGAAATTCCTTATTATAAGTTTTAAACGAAAGGAATTCCTTATTTTTAAAAATAATTAAGCCATTACCTTTTGTTCCAATCCATTTATTGCCCTTACTATCTTCAGTAAGCGTATATGGCATACCGCCTTTAAGGTGATGATGGGCAATAAGGTTATGGTTTTTATCGTATATAAAAATACTTCCACTCTTTGTTCCAATCCAAAGGTTACTATCCTTGTCTTCATGTATTAACCTAATAATCTTATCTTCCTTTTTTATGTCAGAACTTTCCGGGTAAAAAGATTGATACTGATTCTCAGAAATTGTTATTTTTGAAAGTCCGGCGTATTCTGATCCTACCCATATATTTCCGCTTTTATCTTCAAAAACAGATAATAAATAATTCGTTTTTAGTCCTTCCTGTTGATTCTCGTTATTACTAAAGTGTTTTATTGCATTATTTGATTGATCAATAGCAAATAAACCGTTTCCGTAAGTTGTAATCCAAATAATATTTCTTGAGTCATGAAAAATAGAGTAACGCTCCAAATCTATATTCGAGACAATTGATGGCGGAATTAAATTATAAGCTTTAAAATTATTCTGTAGTGAGTTATATTGCCATAATTTCCCTGATTTATTGTAGACCCATAAATGATCTTTATTGTCGTATTGAATAAAAGCGTTTGTTAATAATTGATTATTAAAAAGCTTATTTGCAGATGATGATTGTTTGGTTTGTGTATTAAAAATATATGATGAATTGTTGGTGGTAACAAGTATGTTATTGTCTGACAGTAATGCTGTGTGGTTTATATAACCATTGTGTTTGTTAAAAGGGTGAGAAATTTCAGATGTTATGGTTCGTGAATTTTTGTCTATTGTGTAAACTTTACTATTGTCGGTAAAAATAAACAAAGAGGAATCAAGTTCAATGCAAGAGTGAAAACCCAATCCTTTGGTAATTAGATGAAGCTTTTGATCATTAAATACAAATAATCCAGAGTTTGTTCCAATCCATAGTTTACCATTATTATCTTCTGTTATAAAATTTACAGCGTAATCATCTAACTCTCTAAAGCCATAAAAATGAGTAGTAATACCTTCTTCGTTATGTTTTACTCTTAAGCAACCTGTTTTATCTCCAAAAAACCAAATATCACCACTAGTAGTAAATAAAACATTTTCATGTTGAGTGCTCCATGGATGAATGTCGATGAATTTTTCTAAATTAGGATCATAGCAATTGATATTGTTAATATTGGTGCGTATCCATAAATAACCATGTGAATCTACGTATATATCTTTAATTCTACTGTCAGATAAAGTATTTTTTGTACCATATTCAGATTGCAGGTAAAAAAAATCGTTCCCATCATACCTGTTAAGTCCATTTAAAGAACCAAACCATAAAAATCCTTGCTTATCCTGTTTTATAGATGTAATTGTATTTTGTGATAATCCATCTTTAGTTGTAAGGTTATGAATTTTATATGTATTCTCACTTCTTACATTAAATGAAAATAAAAAATAACATATTGTAATGAATAGTATATGGTTTCTCATTACTTAATTTTTCTCAGGGATTTATGATATAATTTAACCTTGTGGAGCAAAATGCTTTTTGCTAATTGTATGCAAAAATATAAGAACAATTTACATCAGGCTATAAATCATGTACTATATTGATGTTTTTGTGTACAAAAATTAACAAAACAATATAATTGTTGGGGATAAAAGTTTTAAAACATATTTGTGAACGATATGTAATGTTGAATATTTGTAATGGTCACATAATTAAGGTTATATGGTTTTGTGTATAAAAGTGTATGTACAATAATGTATTGAAGAGTACTATAGTGTATGTGAATAGAATATGCTGATTTTACTTTTAACCTTCGAATTTCTTAACAAAAGTTAATTCGAAACAATTAGTTAATTAAAATAAGTGTATCTATGAAAAAAAATCATGCAGTGGTGCGTTGTATAACATTACTGATTTTCCTGTTTGGAATCAGTATTTATGCAAGCTCACAAATTAATGTTTCAGGAACAGTTACAGATGGTACTGATCCTATTCCAGGTGTTACAATTTTAGAGGAAGGTACTATGAATGGGACCTTGACAGATATTAATGGTAAGTATTCCATTAAGGCAGCAAGTAAAGAATCTAAAATTGTTTTTTCTTCTATAGGTTTTGATTCCCAGACCGTTTTAGTAGGTAATAATACAACAATTAATATAACGCTTAAAGAAGAAATATCTGAATTAGATGAAGTTGTAGTTATTGGTTATGGTACTTCAAAAAAACGCGATTTAACAGGAGCTGTAAGTTCTGTTAAAGGAGGAGAATTGGCTACAGTTCCTGTTACTACTGCTGCTCAGGCAATCACAGGTAAAATTGCCGGTGTTAATGTGGTAACTCAAAGTGGGGCTCCAGGAGCAGATATAAATGTAGTAGTAAGAGGTGGTACTTCTATAACTCAAGGATCTTCACCATTATATATTGTGGATGGTTTTCAAATGGATGATGGACTTAAAAATATTGATATTAACGATATTGAGTCTATTGATGTAATGAAAGATGCTTCTGCAACAGCTATATATGGAGCGAGGGGTTCAAATGGTGTAATTATTATTACTACAAAATCAGGTAAAAAAGGAAAAACAGAGGTGAACTATAACGCCTATATAAGTTTTGAAAAGTTAGGTTCAAAATTAGATTTGTTAAACACTCAGGAATATGTTGAGTATCAGTACGAATTTCAAACATTAAATGGTCAGGTTAATAGTTGGGCGAATATTTATGGGGGAGATCTTAATAGTAGCGACTTTTATACCGGTGCTTATGACAGAATTGAGCAACAATATGGAGGTGTTGCTCCAATTGACTGGCAGGATGTTGTTTTTGGAGGAACAGCCACTTTAACAAATCATAACGTGAATATTACTGGAAGTAGTGACAAAACTCAATATATGTTGAGTTATAACTATACAGGCCAGGATGGTTTACTTGCGAAATCAGGTTATAACAGAAATAGTCTTAGAGCAAAGTTAAATCATGAATTAAATGATAGAATCAGGTTGAGTTTTGGTACAAGCTTTATGGGAACCGAACTTGATGGAGGAGGTTCTTTAGGTGGTACTCTTAAGATGTCTATTTTGCAACCTGTTACAGGAGGTGCACGATATACCAATGATGAGTTGATTAATACTGATATTAGTGATGAGATGCAGGATATAGACTCACAGTACGATATTTACAATCCTTTAATTATGAATGATGCTGTTACAAAAGAAAAGTACACTCGTCTTTTTACTGTTAATACAGCATTTGATGTTGATCTTGCAGAAGATTTAACCTTTAGAACTGCTGGTAGTTATTTGTGGCAGCAAGTCAGAAATGATTATTGGGATGATGGTAGAACTAAAGAAGCTCAAAACAACGGTGGACCTTTTGGATCAAGAGATAATAGTGAGAAATTTACCTGGCAGGTAACGAATACTTTAAACTGGGCTCATCAGTTTAATGCACATAAGCTAAATGTATTAATTGGTCAGGAAACGTATTATAGCGAATCTATGAACTTAAATAATACATATTACGAATTTCCTGATAACAACTTTGGTTTAAGTGATGTAAGTATGGCCGGACAGGTTTTCTCTTATAAATCAGGAAAAAGCACAAATGGTATTGTTTCTGTCTTTGGAAGACTAAATTATAATTTAAACGAAAAATATTTAGTTACAGGTACAATAAGAGGTGATGGATCTTCTAAATTTTCTAAAGGAAATCAATGGGGATATTTTCCTTCTGTATCAGGAGCATGGAGAGTATCAGAAGAGCCATTTATGGATAATTTAAGTTTGATCAACAACCTTAAGTTTAGAGTGGGATATGGTACAACCGGTAATTGCGATATTAGTAATAATATGTATGCTACCGATTATCAATCAGGATATTATGCTATTGATAAAAAGCAGGTATCTACATTAAAGCCAGGCAATACTGTAGGTAATCCTGATTTGCAGTGGGAAACTACAAAATCCACCAATATTGGATTAGATGTTTCTTTGTTTGATAGCAGAATTAACTTAACGTCAGAGTTTTATAATAATGTATCGGATGACCTGTTAATTAAAAACTCTATACCAACTTCAACCGGTTATAGTTATCAATTTCAGAATATTGGTTCTATCAGAAACAGAGGTTTTGAGTTTGTTTTAAATACTTATAATGTAAGAAACAATAAGTTTACCTGGACTACAGATTTTAATATCTCATTTAATAAATCAAAAGTCTTGAATATTTATGGTGAAGATGATGATCATTTTATTCAAAACTATGGTAGAATAGACTTTATTGTAGAGAAAGGCCAACCTTTAGGACAGTTTTATGGCTATGAATATGATGGTGTATATACTACAGATGATTTCAATCAAAATGCAGATGGAACCTATTCTTTAAAGGATGGTATTGCTAGCCTAAAAGGTAAAGTTAGAAGTTCAATAAAACCTGGTGATGTTAAGTATATTACTAAAGAGGGAAATACTGATGATGATGGTAACCCTGTTTGGTCAACTGATGACAGACGTATTATTGGTAGTGCAGAACCTGATTTTACTGGTGGTATGGTAAATACATTTACTTACAAGGGATTTGATTTAGGTATTTTTATGAGCTTTTCATATGGAAATGAAGTTTTCAATATGAATTCACAACGTTTTATCGGTCCTTATTTACCAAACCAAACTTCAATGAAAGTAATGGCTGATCGTTTTGTGCTAGTTGATCCTACTACAGGTCAGGAAACTAACGACCTACAACGTTTAGCTGCGTTAAACCCACAACAGTATAATAAAGATGCGATGTGGAGTTTACATTCAGATAATAAAATTGCAATTACAGATGCATTAGATTATTATATTGAAGACGGTTCGTTTTTACGTTTAAGTACTATCACCTTAGGATATACACTTCCTTCTCATATTGTTAAGAGGATGCATATAAATAAACTACGTTTTTATTGTACGCTAAACAACATACACACATTTACAAACTATTCAGGATATGATCCGGAAGTCTCAGCAACTTCTAGTTTATTGACAAGAGGTGTTGATAATTCAGCTTATCCAAGAGCAAAAAGTGTGGTTGTGGGACTTAACCTAACATTCTAATTCAGTAAAAATTATAGAAATGAAGATTAATAAAATATATATATTAGGTCTGGTGATGCTAAGTGTACTATTTAGCTCATGTGAAGACTGGTTAGATATGCCTTCAGAATCAAAATATGACAGTAGTTCTGTTTTTGAATCTGTGGGTAGAGCAGAAATGGCTGTAATGGCGTGTTATACCAATACTTTTAACAGAGAATTATACTATCAGTTAGGCATGGGAACAGATGAGTGTATGTCCACAGAGGGAGATACAAACTCTAAGAATCAAATGTCGAATTACGTTTATACCACATCAAATATTCCTACTTCTACATATAATGCGTTATATGCAGGTATTGAGTATGCAAATGTGTGTATTAAGAAACTAACAACCATGAAATCAGGTAGCAGTGAAGCTGACCAGCAGAAGATAGATTATTTGTTAGGGGAATCATATGCTGTTAGGGGTATGAATTATCTTAATATTGTTCGATTCTTTGGAGATGTTCCTTATCCTACAAAACCTGTTGAAGATATGGCAACATTTACATCGTCAAGGGTGCCTAGAGATACAATTTATGATGGTATTATTAAAGATTTACAAACAGCTGCAGAATTATTACCATGGCTTGATGAAGGTGTTTATAATACACCAGAACGCTTTACAAAAAATGCAGCCTATGGTATTTTAGCACGTACAGCTCTTTATGCAGCAGGATATTCTTTACGATGGGATTTGGATACTTACGATCCTTCAACAGTAAGATTAGCTCAGAGAGCAGATCAAAGTAGAATTGCTGAACTCTATCAAATTGCTTCAAATGCGTGTTATCAAATTATTCAGCATGGCGAAAATCATATGGTTGAAAATTACGAAGATGTATTCCGAGATTTGATGAATGGCAGATATAATGATGAGTCAATTTTAGAGTTAGGTCAATATGGTGCTAATGTAAACGGTTATAGTATTGGTTATACCAACGGAATCTATGCCCATCCAAATTGTATGTATCAAAAAGCAAAACCTGCAATGCAGGCCATTCCTTCATACTATTTCGACTTTGAGGAAGGTGACGTTCGCAGAGATGTAACTATTTGTAATTATGATATCAGTTCTGATAATATTAGAAAGTTGAGTACTTTTTCAGGTTTAACAATTGGTAAATTCAGAGTCGACTGGACATCAGAACTTGGTGTTAAAGTGAATAAACGAGATATTAACTGGCCGGTATTACGATATTCAGATGTGCTTTTAATGTATGCAGAAGCTGAAAACGAAATAAATGGATCCCCAAGCAGTGAAGCAATAAAAGCTTTAACAGATGTTAGAATGAGAGCTTTTAATAATGATGAAGCCAAAGTAGGAACTATTCCAACATCATATACTGACTTTAAAGATGCAATAATTAAAGAACGTAAACTTGAACTTGGATTTGAGACCTTGAGAAGAACCGATTTAGTAAGATGGGGCATTCATTTTGAAACCTTAACAGCTGCAAAACAAAATGTATTGGATATTGCAAATCATACGGGAAATTATGAAAATGTTGATTTATACAGAGCTTATTTACCTGTTGCCGCAACGGATTTTGAAGATGATCTTGTTGCAGTAGATTTTGTAGGGTACAAAACAGTGTTGTCAGAAACTGAAATTGCAGATTTAGAGGCGCAAGGATATGTTGTTTTAGATATGTTTAGTGCCGATGATCTTTCAAATGGAAAATCATATACGCCAGATCAAGTTTGGATTGAATCTTTATTTCGTGGTTTAGAGAAAGAAAAAGTTGAGCTATTACCTTTAAATCAGAAAATGATAGATGTAAATCCAGGATTAGAAGGTCAACAACATCCACTTTACTAATAATAATTCTGGATTTTATTCATTCATACTATAGATATTAATTGTTAGCTGAAGTAGTCACTTCTTATTATTTCCCACAGCTAAATGCTGTGGGAAATTTATTGTCCAGTCAGACTTAAATAAAGTAATCTGTTGTTTGAAATATAATACAGAAGAATATTTATTAAGGTGCATAAATACAGTGCTATACACATGGATGGATTGTGTTGTATGTACAAAATTGTATTAATTTGAACGTGGAGACATTTACATAATAGGTGTGAAAAGTAAATTTGGAATCGATAGTTAATTTTGAATATTTAATCCAAAAGCAAATATCATACATAGTCAAGTACACTTGAAATTTAATATTAAATTAATAATGCGCATTTTTCTCCCCATATTATTCTTACTAATAAATAGCCATATACTTGGTCAAACTTTATCATTTCCAACAGCAGAAGGATGTGGAAAGTATACTTCTGGAGGAAGAGGAGGAAAGGTTATTTACGTAAATAATTTAAATGATTCCGGACCAGGAAGTTTGAGAGATGCATTAATGCAGAAAGGTGCCCGAATTGTAATCTTTTCAGTAGATGGAACCATTGAATTAAAATCAAAATTAGTAATAGATAATGATAGTATTACCATTGCCGGACAATCAGCACCTGGTGATGGTATTTGTATTAAAGGGTATCCATTATACATTAAGGCGAATAATGTTATTATTAGATATATACGCATTCGTTTGGGAGATGTCAATGAAATTGAAGATGATGCTTTAGGTGGACGTGATATAGAGAATTTAATAATTGATCATTGTTCAACTTCATGGTCGGTAGATGAATGTCTGTCTGTTTATCGCTCAAAAAATATAACTGTGCAATGGTGTATGATTACTCAGAGTCTTTCCAAATCAATACATTCAAAGGGAGCTCATGGATTTGGTGGAATATGGGGAGGCTCCAATGCTTCTTTTCACCATAATTTATTAGCTCATCACAGTAGTCGAAATCCAAGGTTTGCCTCAGATGGATACGGTCCAGTTGATTTTACAAATAATGTAGTTTTTAATTGGGGATATAAAGCTGCATATGGTGGTGGCCGAGGTGGACAAATCAATTTTGTTGCCAATTATTATAAACCAGGACCTGCTACATCTGAAAATATAAAATCTACATTCTATGAACCTGCCGAGGATGGTACAACAACGTTATTTATCTCAGATAATGTAATGATTGGGAATGATTCGGTTAGTAATAATAATTGGTTTGGAGTAGGAACTAAAAATCCTGTTGTGAAAAAGGATTCTCCTTTTGAGCTGATTAAAATAAAACAAGATGAGCCTGACCAAGCTTATGTAAAAGTATTAAAATATGCAGGTTGTAGTTTAAACAGAGATAGCTACGATAATCGCATTATTAAAGAAGTGGATTCAGGAAATGTTTCAGGTGGAGAAACATTTGGTGGAGGAAATAAAGGAATTATCGATTCTCAGGATGAAGTAGGAGGTTGGCCATTGTTAAAAAAAGGTACAGCCCCCAAAGATACTGATAAGGATGGAATGCCTGATGAATGGGAAAAAGAACATGGCTTAAATGCCAATTCAAATCTTGATGGGAGTCTTTTTTCATTAAGTAAATATTACACAAATGTGGAAGTGTATTTAAACTCAATTATTAATGATAAGGAACCGAGTAAAACGGTCTTAAAATCTTCTACAGATACAGTTATAGTCAATCACTATCCTAAAGAAAAAATCTCCAATTTTAGTAAACGACTTGAGGCTAAAGGCAGAATATTAGAAACTTCAGAATTTTATGTGTGGGGTTGTGCACCCATATATGACCAAGAAGGTAAAGTGCATGTGTTTTATTCTCGTTGGCCTAAAAAGTATGGAATGGGAGGATGGATACATCAAAGCGAAATAGCTCATGCTGTAGCCGATCAGCCCGAAGGTCCTTATCGATATATAGAAACGGTACTTGCTCCCAGAGAAGGCTATTTTGATGCCACAACTTGTCATAATCCACATATAAAATATAAAGACGGTAAATATTACTTGTTTTATATGGGTAATTCCGATAAAACAGTTTTTACAAAACGAATAGGTTTAGCTACTGCAACTTCAATAAATGGTCCTTGGACTCGTTCTGATAAACCAATTTTGGATGCAGGTAAAGAAGGTAGTTGGGACGACTGTTGTACAACCAATCCAGCAGTAGTATTTCCATCATCAGGAGAATGTTATTTGTATTATAAATCATGGAATACAAGTAATTATAAATCGGAAAAAGGAGCCATAAGAGGAAATAGAAAGTATGGTTTAGCCATTGCCAAAAGTATAGATCATAAATTTAAAAAGTATAAGTCAAATCCAATTATCGACTTTTCGTTACATGGTGGGAATAAACAAGTTGAAGATGCCAATGTATTCATCGAAAATGGTGAGTTTAAAATGTTAATGCGAGATATGGGCTATTTTAATCACGACGTTGGATTAATCTTTACTTCAAAGGATGGAATAACCTGGTCAGAACCAGAAATTGCATGGTTTGAAGCAGAGGCTTATGTAGAAGAACCACCAGCTCCAAAGCACCTGAAGAGATACGGAAGATTTGAAAGACCGCAAGTGTTGCTAAAAGATGGAAAACCGGTCTATTTATTTAATGCAATGCAAGGTGGAAAATATGAAACATCAACAGGGTTTGTTTTTAAAATAAATGAACATCAGAAATAGAATATAGGATGATAAACCATAAAGTTATGATAAAAAAACTCACTGCTATGGCGGTATTATGCACTGCATTATTCGCCTGTAAAACAAAAGTTCCGGAAAAAATCAACAGGTATGAAGTTGTTGATAGAAATAGTCCAATTGTAACTCAGTTTGATTCATTAAGTTCATTATCTGTAGGTAATGGAAATTTTGCAATGACTGTAGATGCTACTGGTTTGCAAACTTTTCCAAGGATATATAAAAAAGGTGTGCCTTTGGGAACTCAGGCTCAATGGGGGTGGCATAGTTTTGCCAATCCTAATAATTATAAGTTTGAAGAAACATTAAAAACATACGACTTCCGGGGAAAAGACGAGGTCTATGCGGTTCAGTTTAAAGGAAAAAACAGAAATCATGATGCGGCAAATTGGTATAGAAGTAATCCACATCGTTTGCATTTAGGTTATGTTGGATTAGAGTTAACCACAGCAGATGGTGGGTTGGTAGAGCAAAGTGATATATCTGATATTCATCAAAAGCTAAAACTTTGGGATGGAACCATTGAAAGTAAATATATATTACAAGGAGATTCTGTTATTGTAAAAACAGCATGTGACCCTACAATTGATGAAATTAAGGCCGTGGTTTCTTCTCCGCTCATTGCAAAAGATCAGTTAAATATAAATCTGAGGTTTCCTTATGCTACAGGTAATCATGCTGATGATGCAACAGATTGGGATTCTCCGGAAAAACATAAAACAGAGATTGTTGAAAATGGTGACGATTACTGCATCTTAAAAAGAACATTGGATAGTGACATATATTTTGTAAAACTACAATGGATCGGAAAAGCATCAGTAAAAGAAAAAGCACCGCATTATTTTATTTTAGATCCGGAGTCTGATCAGTTTGAGTTTACCTGTGAGTTTTCTAAAGAAATGCCAAACAGTAATAAATCAATGATGGCTGATGTAATGAAGAATGCATCGAATTATTGGCAATCATTTTGGAAAGAAGGTGGAGCAATCGATTTTTCAAAATGCACAGATGAAAGAGCTTCAGAACTGGAGCGTAGAATTGTTTTATCTCAATATTTAATGGCTATCCAGTGTGCAGGAAATACACCTCCTCAGGAGACTGGATTAACCTATAACAGTTGGTTTGGTAAATTTCACCTTGAAATGCATTGGTGGCATGCTGTTCATTTTGCACTTTGGAATCATATCGATTTATTAGAGCGCAGTTTAGATTGGTATTCAAAGGCCTATCCTGTAGCAAAATCAATAGCTAAACGTCAGGGATTTGATGGTGTACGATGGATGAAAATGACTGATCCCTCTGCTCTGGAAGCACCATCTTCAACTGGTTCTTTTTTAATTTGGCAGCAACCGCACTTTATTTATATGGCTGAGCTGGTTTATCGCGATCATCCTTCAGAGGAAGTGATTAATAAATACGGTAAGCTGGTTGAGGAAACAGCAAAATTCATGGCTTCATTTGCTACTTATGATGAGATGGACATACGATATGTACTGAAAGGTTTGATACCAGCACAGGAAACATTAAGAGCCTCAGAAACAGTTAATCCACCTTTTGAATTATCGTATTGGAATTATGCAATGGAAGTAGCTCAAAAATGGAGAGAGCGTGCAGGCAAACAAAGAAATGTACAATGGGATGAATTAATTGATAAATTGTCTCCATTGGCTTCAAAAGATGGTTTGTATTTGGCAGCAGAGGATGCAGTAGATACTTATAAAGATATTCGTTTTACATCTGATCACCCTGCAGTTCTGGGCGCAATGGGTATTCTTCCTCAATGTAAATTAGTTCGTCCTGATTATATGAAAAATACTTTGCATTGGATATGGGACAACTGGAACTGGGGTAAGACCTGGGGATGGGATTATCCGATGACAGCTATGTGTGCAGCTCGATTAGGTGAACCAGATAAAGCAGTGGGAGCATTGCTAATGGATAAAAGAACCAATACATATTTGGTAAACGGACATAATTATCAGGATAGTCGTTTAAGAGTTTATTTACCAGGAAACGGAGGATTATTAACAGCGGTTGCAATGATGTGTGCCGGATGGGATGGTAATACCGTTGATACTCCTGGATTTCCTAGCGACGGAACATGGGATGTGATGTGGGAAGATTTAAAACCAATGCCGTAAATGTTAAGGATAAAGGTACAACGGCTAAAGGGTAAAAATCAGGGTTGTACTAAATGATTGTGAAATATCGAATACCAGAGAATTAGATACAAATACTACAATTAATGAGATTATTAATTTCAGGGTTATTATTTATGTGTGTTGTCGGTGCTTTTGCTCAGCTAAAGGCACCGGCAAATGATAAAAATATTAGAGAGCTCCGTTACAAACCTCATAACGGAGGTTTTGTAATTGAGAATGGAGACAGGCGGTTTACTAAGGCTTTATATGGAACTAACACGGCATTTAGAATTGAAACAGGAGATATGCCTGAGTTTGGTTTCTTTATGCCAAATATGGGAGGAAATCTTCAACTTGGATTAATTGTAAAGCAAAAAAGTATCTGGCTAAATAATGCCGAATATATCAAATCAACTTATTATCCTGGTACTAGAATTTATGAAATTAAGGATCCTATACTTGGAGAAGGGTTAATTACATTAAAAGTTCTTGCTATGGGGGATGCTGATGGAGCTATTATGAAAATCACATCACAAGATTTACCTAATGGAGCAGAACTTTTCTTTATGTATGGTGGTGCAAGTAACAAACGTTTTTCAAGGAATGGTGATTTAGGAGTTGATAAACCTGATTGTTTTGATTTACATATTGATGCATGTAAAGGAAATATGTATCACATCAAACGTAATAGTTTTGTATTAGATTATGGTCAAACGACAAAATATCCCAGAAGTATAGAAGGAATCTTTCCGCAGGGATCAGAGCTAAAAACAAGTTCTCCTTTGAATCTGGAATCACCCAAAGAGGTTTGGAAATCTAAATCAGAAAATGACCTACCCGTTTTAACTTCTATAGTTAATCTTAATAATAATGAGGTTGCTTATACAGCCTTTAGATTAAAAGGAGAAGATAGACTTCAGGAAAAAGACCTGGTAACGATTTTTAATAAATCAGAGGAAAGAAGAGTTGAGATAGCCAACACCGTTAAGATAGAAACCCCTGATGAATATATGAATCCTTTAGGTGGTATTTTAAGTACGGCAGCTGATGCTATTTGGGATGACTGCTGGGTGCATGGTGCTATAGGATGGCGTATGCCATTGAATGGTTGGAGAGCTGCTTATACGGGAGATTGCGTAGGTTGGCATGACAGAGCCAGAACTCACTTTGATAATTATGCAGCATCGCAGGTTACTGAGGTGGAGCCTGTGATTTCTCATCCTGCTCAGGATACTTCTCGTCATTTTGCCAGAGCAGCTAAAATATGGGGAACCCCGATGTATAGTAATGGGTACATTTGTCGTAATCCAAACCAGAATACAAAAATGCATCATTACGATATGAATCAATGTTATATTGATGAACTATTGTGGCATTTAAACTGGACTGGAGACTGGAAATATGCAAAAAAAATATGGCCTGTAATTGAACGACATATTGAGTGGGAAAAACGTAATTACGATCCTGATAATGATGGTTTATACGATGCTTATGCCAGTATTTGGGCCAGTGATGCATTGTATTACAACAGTGGAGCCGTAACTCATGCATCGGCCTATAATTACAGAGCCAATAAATTAGCAGCATTTATTGCATCTCAAATTGGTGTGGATTCAAAGCCTTACGAAGATCAAGCGAATAAAATACTAAAAGCAATTAATGATAAGTTATGGTTATCTGATAAAGGGCACTGGGCTGAATATATAGACTTTATGGGACCAGGAAATATTCATCCGGATGCTGCAATATGGACGGTTTATCATTCTATAGATTCCGATATTGCCGATATTTTTCAGGCATATCAGGCTACTCATTATGTAGATACCCAAATTCCTCATATTCCTGTAAAGGCAAAAGGTTTAGAGAATGAAGGTTACGAAACAATATCAACAACGCATTGGTTTCCCTATTCATGGTCAATAAACAATGTAGCTTTTGCTGAAGTAGCACATACAGCATTAGCATATTGGCAAGCAGGACGCTATGATGAAGCTTATAAGTTATTTAAAAGTTCTGTTCTTGATGGAATGTATCTGGGAAGCAGTCCTGGAAATATTGGTCAAATCAGCTATTACGATAAAGCCCGAGGTGAGTGTTATCGAGATTTCGGTGATCCGGTAGGAATGTATTCACGTGTTATAATTCAAGGGTTATATGGGATTAAGCCTGATTTGTTGAATGATAGATTAGTAATACAACCGGGTTTTCCTTCAGATTGGGATCATGCCAAATTAGAAACTTCTGACATTTCTTTACAATTTTCAAAGGATGACAAATCAAGCATTTACAAGATTGAAAATAAATTAAAGGATAACGCTAATGTCGAACTAAAAATTATTGCAGCGAAGTCTAAAATAAAGGATGTTCTTGTTAATGGTAAATCACATAAATGGAATTTGATGGAAAGTGTGGAGTACCCTGTTATTCAGATTGTTTATGCCAATACTAATAAAGCTGAAATAAAGATCATTTGGGAAGGGAGTGATCTGGAAAAAGTTGACTATGTAAGTTCAGGTGTAAGTGGAAACAGATGGGAACTTAACACAAATAATCATATCATAAAGGTTTATGATCCACAAAATATCTTGAACACTCAATCTTTAAAGGATAAATCATTATCGGGTGTTATTCATGGAGAAACAGGACATCATACCTTATTTGTTCAATTTGAGCAAGATGATATGAATTGGTGGGAACCGGTAAATATCGAAATTAAAGAACCATTTACTATAACTTATCCTCAGGAAGAGGATCATTTGAAGTTAAAAATTCAGAATAACCAAAATATACCTTTTGTTGGAAAATTTATTATTAATAATGATTATTCTGAATCATTAAAATTGTCTGCAGGAGAAACAAGTACATGGATTAAAGTTCCTCAAAATATTTCTGTTTTAGGAACTAATGCAATCCAAATCCTTAATGGTGATGGTGGCATTCAATATGAATCACATGTTACTAATTGGAATTTAGTAAATCAAAATGCTGAGTATGAAATGGTCTTCTTAGGTTCTTATCTTAATGCTTCTGTAGATGATATTTTTAAGCAAGAGTATTTAACACCAAGGTCGCCTTATACTACATTACAGATTCCAACACAAGGAATTGGTGAATGGTGTCATCCGTTACACACTGCAAATATTGATGATTCAGGATTAAGAGCTAATGTTAAAGATGATGTTTTTAATACACCTTTTAAAATACCATTTAAAACTACAGGAGATTCTATCAAAAATAATATTGCATTCACCACCTTATGGGATAATTTTCCTGATAAAGTAGAAATACCATTGATGGGAAAAGCTCAACATGCTTATCTGCTAATGGCAGGAAGTACCAATCATATGCAATGTCATATTCCTAATGGGAAGGTGATTGTAACCTATGAGGACGACTCATCTGATACTTTAAACCTGGTTAATCCAGAAAATTGGGTCCCTATAGAACAAGACTTATACACTGATCATTATGCTTTTCAATTAGATCGACCAGCCCCTTACAGAGTCGCATTTAAATCTGGAATTGTAAGCAGAGACTTAGGTAAAGATTTAGGGATAGATCCTGAAGAAGTTTATGGAAGAGAGATTGATGGTGGAGCAGGAATCGTAGTGGATTTACCATTGGATTCAAACAAAGAGCTAAAATCTATTCGTATCGAGAGCACAGCCAATGATGTAGTTATTGGTCTTATGAGTTTAACATTGATGAAGTAAAAATGAAGTATTATTATATACATATTATAGCGATAATTCTGTTGTTTACAGAAAATGTATCAGCCGATATTTCTTTACCATCTATTATTTCTGATAATATGGTTTTACAGCAAAATACAGATGTAAAACTTTGGGGTAAAGCAGATGTCAATGAATCTGTTTCTATTAAAACAAGTTGGGGATTAGAATATCAAACCACAACTGGTGAAGATGGAAAATGGAAAATCTTAATAAAAACACCTAAAGCCATTAAGGATCAATCCATTGTTTTTGAAGGTCAAAATATCATTGAGGTTAAAAATATATTGATTGGTGAAGTTTGGTTGTGCTCCGGACAATCGAATATGGAGTTTGGTGTTGGTTATATGAATCGACATTATAACGGCGTAATCAATTACGAGGAAGAAATTAAAAAAGCTGATTACCCTGACATACATTTATTCAAGATTGAAAAAAATATGTCGCCAGAAGAAGAATTGGATGATTGTGTTGGACATTGGGAAGTTTGTTCTCCTGAAACGGTTGCTACGTTTTCAGGTGTAGGATACTATTTTGGTAGAAAACTATTTCAGGAATTGAATACACCTGTAGGTCTTATCGAATCAGCCTATGGCGGAACTCATGCAGAGTCATGGACAAAAAGAGATGTGATGACGGATGATCCTGTTTATAAAGATTTATTGGCAGAATTTTATTCATCAAGAGACAACTACGAAGCTGATTTAAAAGGCTACAATTCTCTAAAAGCGGATTATGATCAAAAGGTTGAAGGTTTATCCAAAGAAGAACAAAAGCAATATAAGAAGCCTAAAAAGCCAAAGGGAATCTATCATAAAAAGGCCCTTTCAACCTTATGGAATGCTATGATCAATCCAATTGTAGATTATTCTGTTAAAGGAGTTATTTGGTATCAGGGTGAATCCAACTCAATTCGACATCAGGATTATCAGCATGTGTTTACTAAAATGATAGAGAGCTGGCGTAAGGAGTTTAAGCAGCCTGATATGCCATTTTATTTTGTACAAATTGCTCCACATTACAAGCAACCTCCCGAAATCAGAGAGGCTCAGTTGAATACATGGAAATCAGTTGATCATACAGGAATGGTTGTAATTACCGATGTTGGTGACTCAACAAATATTCACCCGAGGAATAAATTAGTACCCGGAGAAAGATTAGCTGCTTGGGCTCTAGCTAAAGATTATGGTAAGAAAATGCCATATTCCGGTCCTATATTTAAATCAATGAAAGGTAAAGGCAGTAATGTTATACTTTCGTTTGCTTATACACATGGTGGGTTATCTTGCCCGGACCAAACTATTAAAGGATTTACTGTTGCAGGTGAAGATGGTCATTTTTATCCTGCATTAGCAGCTGTTAAAGGCAATAAAGTGGTATTAACTTCAAAAGAAGTTAGTCATATTAAATATGTTAGGTATGGTTGGGATAAATTCTGTAATGTGAATTTGTTTAATGCAGCAGGTTTTCCAGCATCACCTTTTCGATCAGATATAAAACATTAATTTAAAGAAATATTAAGATGAGACTATTATTAATAGCAATAGTATTATTAGCCACACCTTATTTAAAAGCACAAACCACAGCAATAGAATTTGCAGATTCTGAAATGAAACGTTTTCCGGAAGCATGGCAGCTGGATCATGGTAAACGGCTTTATTTTGGTTATTCTCAGGGTTTAGGATGTTTAGCTATGCTTAAGGTTTGGAAACAAACCAACGATAGAAAATATCTGGATTATGTAGTAGAGTGGGCAGATTCTATTATTAATGATAAAGGTGAGATTCATAAATATAAGGTTGAAACTTATAATATTGACTATATCAACCCGGGCAAGGTTTTATTTGATGTTTATAATGAAACTGGTGATGAGAAATATAAACTGGCAATGGATCGTTTAATTGATCAGTTAAAGCATCATCCCCGAACCCATGAGGGCGCCTTTTGGCATAAATTGAGGTATCAACACCAGGTTTGGTTAGATGGTTTGTATATGGGAGCTCCTTTTTATGCTCAATATGCTGTAACCTTTAATCATCCGGAAATGTTAGATGATGCGATTAATCAATTTGTAGTTTGTGCTAAGCATACCTATGATGAAGAATCCGGGTTATTTTATCATGCCTGGGATGAAAGTAAAAACCAGAAGTGGGCAAATAAAGAAACAGGACAGTCTCCAAACTTTTGGGGTAGAAGTATTGGCTGGTGGTTTATGGCTTTGGTTGATGTAATGGACTTTGTTCCGGAAGAACATCCTCAAAGACCGGCATTAATAAAAATGATTAATCAGGTAGCTTCTGGTTTAGAAAAGTACCAGGATAAAACTGGGTTATGGTATCAGGTAATTGATCAGGGGGAACGGGAAGGTAATTATCTTGAAGCATCAGCATCTTCTATGTATATGTATGGATATGCAAAAGCTGTAAATAAAGGTTATATCGATAAAAAATACAAAAAGATTGCCCTTAAAGCTTATAAGGGATTAATGGGTAATTTGATTGTAACAAATGTTGATGGCACATTAACCCTTACGAAGTGTTGTGCAGTTGCAGGATTGGGAGGTAACCCGTACAGAGATGGTAGTTTTGAGTATTATGTGAATGAACGTATCAGAGATAATGATGCTAAAGCAACAGGTCCTTTTATTATGGGATGTTTAGAGTTGAATAAATAGGAGTCTGTTTAATATGGCTTAAAAGAAATAGATTATTATGAAGAATATATTAAAAAATATTTGCCTGGGACTATGGGTTGGTTTGGCCATAAGTTGTAATACTTCTCAAAAAGAAGATTATAAATATGCTCATTTATATAAAGATCTTCCTTTTGAAATGGAAAGAGTTTATGAACCAGCAATTCCCGATTTAAAAGTTGATATAACAGAATTTGGAGGGAAAGGAAACGGACAGTATAAAAATACCGAAGCTTTTGCTAAAGCCATTAAGGCTTTGGAAAGCAAAGGAGGTGGAACGTTAAATGTTCCTCAGGGTGTATGGCTTACCGGACCAATTGTGTTGACAAGTAATTTGAATTTACACCTTGAAAAAGGCGCATTGATTTTATTTACACGCGATTATGATGATTACCCGCTTGTAGAAACTATTTTTGAGGGGTTGGATACTCGCCGTTGTCAATCTCCAATATCCGGAAGAGATTTAAAAAATATAGCCATTACAGGCGAAGGTTATATTGATGGTTCCGGTGATTTTTGGCGACCTGTTAAAAGGCAAAAAGTTACTGCCAGTCAATGGAAAAAGTTCCTTTCTCGCGGAGGTGTATTTAAAAGAGATGATTATTGGTTTCCATCTCCTAAAGCATTAAAAGGAGATACCATCAGTGATATGAATGTACCTCGTAATTTAAAAACGGAAGAAGACTGGCAATCAGTTAAAGATTTTCTTCGTCCGGTAATGATTAGTTTAATTGAATGTGAAAATGTAATGCTTCAGGGAGTGGGTTTTTCAAATTCTCCAAGTTGGAATATTCATCCTTTAATGTGTAAAAATATTATTATTGATGATGTTAAAGTTCGTAATCCTAATTTTGCCCAGAACGGTGATGGTTTAGATTTGGAATCGTGCGAAAATGCATTGGTTATAAACAGCCAGTTTGATGTAGGAGATGATGGTATTTGCATAAAATCGGGTAAGGATGAGGATGGAAGAAGAAGAGGACGACCAACAAAAAATGTTATCGTTGATAATTGTTCTGTTTACAAGGGACATGGTGGATTTGTTGTAGGAAGTGAAATGTCTGGAGGTGTAAAAAACATCAAGGTGAGCCATTGTGCATTTTTAGGAACAGATGTGGGACTTCGTTTTAAAAGTAAAAGAGGCAGAGGAGGCGTTGTTGAAAATATATATATATCAAATGTTACAATGGAGGGAATTGTAACTGATGCAGTAACTTTTAACTTATACTATGGAGGTAGATCTGTTTCTGAAGAATTGCTTTTGGGTGATAACAAGAAAAAGGAGAGGAAACTTCTTCCTGTAACAGAAGAAACACCTTGTTTTCGTAATCTATATTTTAAAGATATTATATCGAGCAACTCACGAAGGTCAATGTATTTTAATGGTTTGCCCGAGATGAAGATAGATGGTATTCATCTGGAAAATATCAATATGACTTCAAGATTAGGAGCTGAGTTTTGTGAATCGAAAAACATCACATTGAAAAACGTAAAATTGGCTTCAGCACAAGAACCTGTTATTACGCTTAAGAATGCCGAAAATATTGCGTTTACCAACATTTCTTATCCTAATGATGTTAAAACAGCCCTAAAGATTTTAGGTAGTGACTTATCTGTAGTAAAAGGGTATGAAGAGAGTTTTCCGACAGAAAAAATAGTAATTGAATAAAGCATATTTGAAATGAATTATAGAAATATATTATTGTTGTTAGGGCTTTGGTGTTTGGTTTTTACTTCGAGCCAGGCTCAGAAAAAAAGCTTTGATCCGGATTTTTCTTCGTGTCCGTGGATTAACGATGTTGGTGCCAGAACAATGCCTTCATCAAGAGGAGTTGATTATAATCCTGCAGATTTTGGTGCTGTTGGTGATGGTGTTACTTTGTGTACGGAGTCAATACAGGCAGCAATTAATGAGTGTGCAAATAATGGTGGTGGTGTAGTTCGCTTTAGCACAGGAATGTATCTTACTGGTTCAATTTTTTTAAAGTCTAATGTAATTTTAGATATCCCCAAAGGTGTTCGAATAATTGGAAGTCAGGATATTAAGGATTATCCGGAAATTCCTGGAAGAGTGGCAGGTATTGAAATGGAATGGCCCGCTGCTTTAATTAATATTATCGATCAACAAAATGTGGCTATAACAGGTGATGGTGTTGTAGATGGTGATGGAAAGGTTTTCTGGGATAAATACCGTGCTATGCGTAAAGAATACGATCCCAAAGGTTTACGTTGGGTTGTTGATTATGATTGTAAACGCCCTCGCGGAATTATTATTGAAAATTCAAAAGATGTTACGCTTCAGGATTTTGTGCTTTATCGTCCTGGATTTTGGTCTGTGCATATTCTTTACTCAGAATATATTACTGTGGAAGGAATGACAATTAACAATAATATAGAAGCTCGTGGACCAAGTACTGATGGTATTGATATTGATTCCTCCGAAAGAATACTAGTACAAGGTTGTTATATCAATTGTAACGACGATAACTTTTGTTTAAAGGCTGGTCGTGATGCCGATGGTTTAAGAGTAAATAAACCTTGCCAGTATGTTGTTATAAGAGATTGTATTGCCGGTCATGGAGATGGATTGTTTACCTGTGGAAGTGAAACATCCGGAGGCATAAAAAATATATTGATATACAACATGCAAGGATTGGGCACTAAATATGGATTAAGATTTAAAAGTACTTCTCAACGTGGAGGAACTATTGAGAATATATATATATACAATGTTAAAATGGATGGTGTAAGAGATCCTTTTGTGGTGAACTTAAACTGGCATCCTACATATAGCAACTCGTTGTTGCCAGAAGGTTATGTATACGAGGATTTGCCGTCTCACTGGAAAAAACTGTTAGAAAAAGTAGATCCTAAAGACGGACTACCTAAGTTCAAAAATATCTATTTCGAAAATGTGGAAGCCATTAATGCCAAAACATGTATTAAAGTTACAGGACTGGAAGAAAGTACCATTGATCAGTTTCATTTTAAAGATGTAAGTTTTACAGGTGAAAATGCTGGTAAAATATCTTACGCTAACGATTGGAGTTTTGATAATTTTGAAGTGATTGGAACAGCTGATTCCAAAGTAGATATGAATAATAATAAAAACGTTAAGTTAAAATAATAAGTTATTATCTGAATCATCCTTGATAAAGGGTGATTCATGATTTTTTTCAAAGCAAAACATTACATTAAAAACTGTATGATCCATCAAAGGATATAGCTGACATATCAGTGTTTTAAAAGTGGTTTTTATTCCAGTTTTTAATAATTTCTTTAACAATCAATCCTGATTCTGTCAATTGGTTATCCGACCATTTTCCCAGAGTATCAATATTAGGTTTTAAAATAGAAGCACCTTCTTTTTTATTATTCACAGCCCAATTACAATGTATTAATTGATGATCAGCTATAAACTTCATCCAAGCTTCCACTTCATTTATAGCAACCTTTCCATTTCCATCTGCATTTACGGTTCCCCATTCTGTTATTATAAGTGCAATCCCATTGTTTAACGCCAATTGAGCTTTTTGTCTTAATTCTTCACCATGCGATCCGGCGTAAAAATGTAAGGAGTAAGCAATGTTTTTAAAATCTTTTATTGGGTCTAAAGAAACAACATCAACGTTTTGTGACCAGCTTGGAGTTCCAACAACAATGATGTTATCTTTATCGTAAGTTCGTATTGCACTTATAACAGCTTCAGCGTAGGGCTTTATTGTTTTACTCCATGAAGAGTTATTAAGGGGCTCATTATAAATTTCATATATTACATTATCAAAGTCACCATATTGTTGAGCCATTTCTCTAAAAAATTCAATAGCTTCATTCTGATAATCTTCAGCATGATGACTGTGCCAGTCTATTATAACATAAATGCCATTTTCAATAGCGGCATCCACAACCGTTTTTACTTTTTGTTTATTATTGATATCATTTAAATAGCCACCTTTTATTTCAACACCCATAGCAGCTCTAACAATAGCTGTATTCCAATCATTAATCAACCATTTAACAACTTCTTTAGTGTAGAATTTTTCTCCACCCCAGTTGGTGTTACTCCAGAAAAAACTATTACCAGCCAGAGATGCCGATTTCCCGTTTTTATTCAAAATTTTATTTCCTGCTACTGATAAAGCACCGTTCTGCTCAACCGGAGTTTGCGAATAAAGATGCGTTAGAATAATAAGAAAGATAAATGATGTAAATATGATTTTCATAGCTTTCGTTTTTAAAAGATGGTTAATTAATATAGGAGTATTTTTTCAAATATTGAAAAGTGAACGACCATGAAGATACCAGTTGGTTTGGTTCAATATTTTATGATTTAAAGGGTTATATTTTATAATTTGGGAATTGTTATGTATTGTTTGGTTTTGCAGTTAAGATTCAGTTAATGAGTGAAATGTGGTTTTGTTGTCGAGATGTATATTAACATATTAACCTGTTTATGTAAACATTATATAATCTCATAAAAGTTCATTTATAGTACCTTTGTAAAGCAATAATACTATTACTAAATGAATCAATACTACAAATTTTAGATCTTGAGGATTTGTATTTTTGTTATCAGAATCATACAATCTAAATGAAATTTAAATCTATCAAAATGAAAATAAAGTCTTACAAAGGAATTAGCCTTGCTATTATTTCTTTTCTATTGTTTATTTCCGCAAATTCTCTTCAAGCCAATGTGGCCTTACCTTCAATATTTGGAGACCATATGGTGATGCAACAAAATTCAGATGTTAAATTATGGGGATGGGGAAAACCTTTTGAAGAGGTGAAGGTAACAACATCCTGGAGTAGTGATACTTTAAAAACTGTTGTAAATAATAACGGACACTGGAACTTTATGTTACACACTCCTAAAGCTGGAGATACACATAAAATAACTATTCAAGGATATAATAAAGTTGTTATTGATGATATTTTAATGGGCGAAGTATGGTTATGCTCAGGTCAGTCAAATATGGAATGGTGTGCAAGCTATGGTTTTATAAATAGTGAGGAGGAAATAAAAAATGCAACTTATCAGGAAATTCGTTTATTTCATGTAAACTGGAGAACTTCACCCTATCGTTGTATCGATGTTGATGGAGAATGGGTTAAATGTACTCCTGAAACGATGAAAGATTTTAGTGCCATAGGTTACTTTTTTGGACGAGAATTGAATCAAAAATTAAATGTTCCGGTAGGATTAATAAGTTCAAATTGGGGAGGAACACCAGTAGAAGCCTGGATTCCTACAGAAAAAATTCTTGGCAATCCGGAATTAAATGATGCTGCAAATAAAGTACCTTATTTCCCATGGGCGCCCAATAAACCCGGTTACACCTTTAATTCAATGATTGCGCCTATTATACCTTTTACCATAAAAGGTGTTTTATGGTATCAGGGTGAGGCAAATGTAGATAATTCTTATGCCTATTCAGATATGCTTAAGGAGTTGGTTAAATGCTGGCGCGAAGAGTTTAAAACAAATTTTGCTTTTCATTATGCTCAAATAGCACCTTTTAAAGATTACCAAAAAACAAGTGGTGTTGAAGTACGTGATGCGCAACGAAGGGCACTTGATATCATACCCAATTCAAATATGATAGTTGTGAGTGATATTGGTGATACTACAGATATCCATCCTAGAAATAAAATTGATGCAGGTAAGCGTTTTGCATACTCAGCTTTAAATAAAACATATGGATTAACTGAATATCCTTCGTCTGGTCCATTATTTAAAGATTTTACGGTTAATGGAAATAAAGTTGAAGTATCTTTTAAGTATAGCGAGGGATTACATTGTTCCGAAAAAGAACTTAAAATGTTTGAGGTAGCAGGAGAAGATTTAAAATGGTATCCTGCCAAAGCTACCATAAAAAATGATAAGGTTATTGTGTCGTCTAAAGAAGTGAAGTCTCCGGAGCATGTGCGTTTGGGATGGACAAATTCAGCAACCTTAAACCTATTTAATAATGATAATTTACCAGCTTCAAGTTTTACAACAGAAGAGTGGTACAAAATAAATCACTCCTTATAATGAAGAAGTTTTTTGTTGTTTTTATCCTGGCTTGTTTGAGCAATTATGGTTTTGCTCAAACAAGTAGAAGTAATGTGTGTTTTGATAAAGGATGGTTTTTTGCTTTTGGCCATCCTTTTAATAAAGTCCAGGATTTTAATACTGGAACAGGATATTTTTCATATATGGCAAAAGCAGGATATGGTGATGGAGCAGCTTCAAAAGACTTTGATCACAGAGCATGGCGACCGGTTGATTTGCCACATGATTGGGCTGTAGAAATGCTCTTTGATAGTAAGGGAAGTCATAGTCATGGGTATAAAGCTGTAGGTCCGGGATTTCCGGATGTATCAGTAGGATGGTATCGAAAAACATTTTCGGTTAGTAGCAAAGACAAAGGCAACCAATTTTTTCTCGATTTTGATGGAGTGTCCAGAGATGCTAAAGTTTGGGTAAACGGACATTATATGGGGAATGAGCCAAGCGGTTACCAGAGTTTTAGTTACAATATTACCGACGTATTAAATTATGGAGGAGAAAATGTTGTGGCAGTTCGTGCAGATGTTTCTATGGAGGAAGGGTGGTATTATGAAGGGGCTGGTATTTATCGTCATGTCTGGCTACGTAAAACACCTGCGCTGCATATTCCTAAGGATGGTACTTTCATTTATTCTGAACAACATGGAGACAAAGCAAAACTAGTTATTGAAACAGAGGTTAATAACAGAGGACTTACTAACAGTACTTACTCACTTCATCATTATATTTTAAATGCCGAAAAGGATATTGTGGATTCTTTAATTTTGGATTATGGTACAGTCCAGGCCATGGCTACAGATATGATAAAGGATAGCCTGAGTTTGAAAAGTCCAATATTATGGTCTCTTAAAAATCCATACTTATATACCTTAAAAACCCAAATAAAAGATGGTTCCGTGGTTGTAGATGAATATGATACTACATTTGGTATTCGTACGGTTTATTTTGATGCGGATAAGGGCTTCTTTTTAAATGGAGAACATATTAAGTTAAAAGGTACCAATAACCATCAGGATCATGCAGGTGTTGGATGTGCTATTCCTGATGAATTAATTAAATGGCGATTGCAGCAGCTTAAAAACTTTGGATGTAATGCTTATCGTAGTTCACATAATCCACCCACTCCGGAACTACTAAAATATTGCGACGAAATGGGTATTTTGGTTATTGATGAAAACCGGTTAATGGGAACAACAGATCATGCACTGCATGAAATGAAAAGAGTTATGAAACGTGATCGCAATCATCCTTCAGTAATCATTTGGTCTTTAGGAAATGAAGAATGGGGTATTGAGTGTAATGTATTAGGAGAACAAATTACACCGGTTATGCAGCGTTTTGCTCAAAATCTTGATCCTTCAAGACAAATTAATGTAGCAATTAGTGGCGGTTGTAATAATGGAACATCGAGTGTTGTTGAGGTAGTTGGATACAACTATTTAGGTCAATGGGATACCGACAAACATCATCAATTATTTCCGGAGCAACCATCTATAGGAACAGAAGAAGGATCTACTTATGCAACCAGAGGCATTTATTTTGATGATGAAGAAAAGCACTATAAAGCAGCCTACGATAGAGAACCCAGGGCTAATTGGTATTCCATAGAAGAGGGTTGGAAACATTATGCAGAGCGTGATTATCTATCCGGAATGTTTATTTGGACTGGATTTGATTACAGAGGTGAGCCTACACCTTACGCCTGGCCATCGGTTACTTCGTATTTTGGAATGATGGATTTATGTGGATTTCCAAAAGACAACGTATATTATTTAAAAGCATGGTGGCAGGATGATCCTGTTTTACATATTTTACCTCATTGGAACTGGAATGACAAAGAGGGGGATACTATTGATGTTTGGGTTTATAGTAATGCAAAAGAAGTAGAACTGGAACTCAATGGTAAATCGCTGGGGCGAAAAGATATGGAGCTAAATGGGCATTTAGAATGGAAGGTGCCCTATAAAAAAGGCACACTCAAAGCACTTTCATATAAAGGGGGAAAGTTGATTCAAACAACAGATTGTGTAACAACAGCAAAACCATCTGAAATTTCATTGTCAGCAAGTAAAACACGCTTGTTATCTAAAGAGAATGATATTTCAGTAGTAACCGTTGAGGTAAAAGATAAAAAGGGAAATGTGGTTCCTACAGCCAATAAACTAATAAATTTTGAAATTAAAGGTTTTGGTAAAATCATTGGAGTGGGAAATGGAAATCCAACTTCATTAGAAAACGAAAAGTATATTGATGACTATCAGCAAATAGCTTTACCTGAAGTGTCTGAAATTTATGAAGAAGGAGAAAAAGTATTAACCACATCGTTTCAGTTAGATAAAATGCCAACTGAAAATCAACACTTAACATGGTATTATAAATATGTTTCTGACAAGCAAAGTATTTATATAAATGGGGTATTGATTACTCAAAACCAGCTAAAAAGCAAGGATAAGCCCCAGTATGCATTAAATAACGAGTGGCTGAAAATTGGAACCAATACTATTGTGATTAAAGGTCAACCCTTAAAACCAATAAATGCATGGACGGCTCCTAATAAGCAACCTGGTGTAATTCAAATATTAACCAAAGCTTCTAATTGGCAACGAAAGCTATTTAATGGTAAGGCGCAGGTCATTATTCAATCAGACGGAAAAGCTGGAGATATTGTTTTAAAAGCAAGTGCAGAAGGAATAAAATCAAAAGAGCTACTTATTCGTGCCGAATAAATATTGACTGGTATTAATGCTTTGTGTGTGTATTTACTTTTATGCTGCGATGATACAACTATGATTCAAACTCGCAATTCTACACCCTTTTAATGCACGTTTTACACAAGTTCTTCGCACCCTTAGGGCATAGAAGCTGTGTAGAGATTGTGTAGCGCATGTGGAGAATTGCGAACGTGTTCCGAACCAAGGGCAAAGCAGGTGCATACAGAATGCGAAGACGGTGTGAAGAAATGCGAACAAGTTGCGAAGACGGTGCGAAGAGATGCGAAGAAGTTGCGAATACCATGCGAACAGTTGCGAAGACAATCACCCGAAAGTAGAAAAATGGCTAAAATTGGAATCCAAAACCGTCATTTTTGTCCAAAAATGGAATCCAAATTCTGCATTTAGGGCTAAAAGTGGTATTATCGAGTATTAAGGGGGTAAAGTGACTCATATATTTTAAAAGAATAATTATAAATCAATTAATTAAGAGAGTTATATAATGACAAAGAACAGTAGTTTATAATAACATGGTTAAATGATAGTATTGTTTTCAAGTATTAATTGTTTATTAGAATCATGAAGTATGAGGCCTGGAAGTAAATTAATTGTTAACGTGAATAAATTACCTCGAACTTCTAACTTCCTTCTTCTTACTCCAAACCCCAAAAGGAAACTGAGGGACTAGGAAAACAATGTATTAGAAACTATGATTAATAAGGGCCAGAGGCTTTCTATAAAATGACATAGTGAGCGCTAAACCCAACCATGCTGTAGTTTGAAAGGATCGGGCATAAGGAACATCATCAAAATATATACTTATTAACCAAAGTTTTATATTGAACTCAGGTTATTAGTGCAGAATAAATATTGACTTGTATTAGTAGAATGGTTTGTTTGTATTTTATATATAGACAAACCATTTTTTTATTTAAATCTCTAAAAACAAAAAATAATTTAATCCGTAAAAATAAAGGTTGAGCCAGTATTTTATCTAAGGATAATTAAAAAATCAGTATCTTATAACTAAAAATCTACCTATGAATATCAAAGTTTACTGTTTATTATTTGTCATAATATTAGGTTTTACTCAATGTAAATCAGATAAAAGTTCATCTGATTTAACATTTGGTTTTCTTATTCATTCATTAGAAAAAGTAAGATGGAACAAAGATGTTGCATTCATAAAGCAAAGGAGTGAAGCAAAGGGGTTTAATGTAATTGTTAAAGATGCAGATGGAAGTGCCGACGTTCAGATAGCACAGGCCAAGGAATTAATAGAACAGGATGTTGATGTTTTAGTTATTGTTGCCGCTAATCAGAATAGTGCTGCTCAGATTGTTCGATTAGCAAATGAAAGTGATATTCCAATAGTTGCCTATGATAGATTGATACAAAATTGTGATTTAGATTATATCGTGTCTTTTAATTACTATAAAGTTGGAGAGATGATGGCCAATTATGTCTTTTCCAGAATTAACACCGGCAATATTGTTTTTATGTATGGGGATAGCAATGATGCTAACGCCATTATGGTTAAAGATGGTATTGAAAGAGTCTTTGATAAGGAAAATATAAATGGCGATTATAATTTGGTTTACAAAAATTTTATTGAAGGATGGTCATATGACGTTGCAAAATATGAATTTTCAAAAGTGGCCAAATACTTTACAGAGCCAATAGATGCTGTAATATCATGTAATACGCCAATTGCTCTGGCTGTTGCAGATGTATTAAAGGATAATGAAAGAGATCCGCAAAAAACAATTATTACAGCACAAGATTACTCTGATCAGTTAGGAGAATCAATTAACAACAACGAAGTAAATATGACTGTTGATAAACCTCTTCAAAACCTGGCGTTTGGAGTTGTAGATCTGGTTGAAAAAATATATCTGGATAGTAAAGAGAAAGGTTTGAATGGTTTTGTTAATAATAGACAGAAAGATGTGGAAGCATTATTATTTGAACCATTTATCATTAATCAAGAAAATATTGTTCAATATTTAAGTAAATAGAATGTTATAAGAACATGATGTTTTTCGAGTATTAAAAAAATAGCTGTAGTTTATAATAACGTGATTAAATGACAGTATTGTATTCAAGTATTAATTGATGTATTAGAAGCATGAAGCCAGAAGTAAATTAATTGTTATGTGAATAATTTCCTCAAATTTCTAACTCCTATCTTCAGACTACCATCCCCATAATGAAACAGGGTTACTTAGAAAACAATGTGATTAACAACGCTTATATAAATTTGAGTGGAAATATATAAGTGTTTATTGATAGTTTATTATAGTTTTAGTTAACCATTTACTACCTTTCTGAGTTTACACTATTGAATGTATTTGTATTCGTTTTTATTTTATGAGTAAAAGCCGCAAAAGGTTTATAATGATGTAACTATACATAAATTGTAACAGAAGATATTTCCAGGGATTATAATATAACTCTGGGTTATTTAAACTTTAAACTCCATAAACCCATCATAACGTTTTCTAAAATATGATGTAATCGATAATAACAAAAAAGACTTTGCTTACATAATATCGATTTAAAATAAGGATAAGCAGTACTTATATTAACATCCCAAACGCAACTTAATAATTTACTTTTCACTTTCATATAATGGCTGTAAAAATAGAGCTATGTTACGAATAGAAAACAATATGTAACAAGGAGACAACTCTTGTAACCATTGTACAATAGCTTGTTACAGTTATGAAAAGTGCTAACACACTCCTTTACTACATTTGTAATGTAACCTATTTGTAAGAAGAAGAAAGCTTTTCAAATCAAATTAGAGCAGCTTTGATTTGATATGAGAAACGTAATCTTCAAAATTAAACAGACAAAATATATTAATACGTTAAATGGATAAAGTAATGATAAATAATAAGCAATGTAGGCTTTTATCAGTGGCACTAATTATAAGTTTCATTTTTGCATCATGCCAGGTAAAAAATAATAAAGAAAGTATTTCATTGAAAAATGCGCTAGAAGGGAAGTTTTATATAGGCACAGCAATGAATCATACTCAAATTTTAGGTTTAGATTCAGCATCACTTAAAATTATTAAAAAGCAATTTAATTCAATAGTGGCTGAGAATTGTATGAAAAGTGAGCAGATTCACCCAAAGGAAAATGAATATTATTTTGATTTAGCAGATCAGTTCATCGATTTTGGCGAGGCAAATAATATGAATATTATAGGTCATACCTTAATCTGGCATTCACAGGCTCCAAAGTGGTTCTTTGTTGATGAAGAAGGGAATGAGGTTTCAAAAGAGGTATTGATTGAACGAATGAAGAATCATATACATACAGTTGTTGGTAGATACAAAGGAAGAGTGAAAGGATGGGATGTGGTCAATGAAGCAATATTGGATGATGGTTCATTTCGTAAAAGTAAATTCTATCAAATTATAGGAGAGGATTTTATAAAACTGGCCTTTCAGTTTGCACACGAGGCTGATCCTGCTGCAGAATTAAATTACAATGATTTTTCGATGGCTAAGGAAGGTAAGAGAAAGGGTGTTGTTGCAATGGTAAAATCATTACAAAATGAAGGAATACGTATTGATGGAATAGGGATGCAGTCGCATATTGCTATGAAATACCCGGATATAAGAGAGTATGAAAAAAGTATAGTGGCTTTTTCAGAACTTGGAGTTAATGTAATGATAACAGAATTAGATCTTTCAGTAATTCCATCACCTTATGATAATGATGGAGCCGATGTAGGAAATCGATTTAAGTATTCAGAAGCAATGGACCCTTATAAAAAAGGAATGCCTGACTCTGCTATAGTAGCCTTTAATAAAAGGTATATGGAGTTTTTTAATTTGTATTTAAAACATCAGAAAGATATATCAAGAGTAACTTTATGGGGCGTTAATGATGGTAATTCATGGAGAAACAATTGGCCCATACCTGGTCGCACAGATTACCCATTACTATTTGATCGGGAAAATAACGCTAAGCAAATAGTAAATGATATTTATCTAGCATCTAAAAATCATTGAGTTTTAAGATAATTCAAGAAGGGGGTACCGAGATAAACAGAAATAGTGTTCACCATGTTTCAAAATGAATAACATATATACTGAAGTGCATCGCATTTAAATATCTGTCGTTCTCTCTTCTTATTAAAAAATATTGGTCATGAATTTAAAATCACAAAAAATCTCACTTGTTGAAAAAATAGGATATAGTTTGGGAGATCTTGCAGCTAATCTTGTTTTTCAAACTTTAATAACCTATCTGGCATTCTTTTATACAGATATTTATGGGTTAAAAAATAATGATGCCTCATTAATTATGTTAGTTGTAGGCTTAGTTGGCGCTTTTGCATTTAATCCAATTGTTGGTGTTTTAGCTGACCGTACCGTATCAAAATGGGGGAAATTTCGTCCGTGGATACTTTTTACCGCTATACCACTTTGTGCCATGGCTTTACTGGCATTTTCAACACCTGATTTTTCGTATAAAGGCAAGTTAATTTATGCGGCAGGTACCTATACTTTACTATTACTGTTGTATGCGGCAAACAATTTACCATATTCGGCATTAAGTGGCGTAATTACAGGGGATATGAAAGAACGAAATAGTATTTCATCTATTCGTTTTGTTGCAGTATTGTGTGCTCAGTTTTTTGTACAGGTATTTATGTTACCTATCATTGAATATGCAGGAGGAGGAGATAAAGCCGCAGGAATTGAAGAGGTAATCACATGGATGGCTGTAATAGGAACCATCATGTTATTAATTACCTTTTTTACCACAAAAGAAAGAATCGTTCCAACTCTGGATCAAAAATCATCATTGAAAGAAGACTTAGTTGATTTGTCTAAAAATCGACCCTGGATTATCATGTTGGTTGCTACTATATTGGTTTTTATTACATTATCCTTAAAAGGTGGATCTTATGTATATTATTTTAACTATTACGTAGATGAAGGTGCTCTGACTAAATTTATAAGTCCAATACTTGATTTTATGGCTGCTATAGGAATCAACTTTTTTGGTTCAGATCCCGTTTCTGCAGGATTCGGATTATTTAATGCAGGCGGTATCATATTTATGTTAATAGGTATTGCATTCTCTAAAAAGTTAGCAGATAAATATGGTAAAAGAGATGTTTTTGGAGTTGCATTATTTATTTCTTCATTATTTGTACTGGCCTTTGTATTATTCCCTCCTACTGGAATATTATTAATATTTGGATCTCAAATATTACATGGATTTTTTTATGGTATTACAACACCACTTTTATGGGCAATGATTGCTGATGTAGCAGATTATTCAGAATGGAAAAATAACCGACGAGCAACAGCTATTATTTTTTCAGCAATGATGGTAGGTTTAAAAGCTGGATTGGCGATTGGAGGTTCTTTAGTGGCTTGGATTTTAGGATTGTATGGCTATGTTCATGTGGATGCACTCAATGCAACTCAGGAAATTGTTCAGCCAGAATCCGTTACCGTGGGGGCTAAATTGCTGGTAAGTGTATTTGCTTCTATTCCGTTTTTTATAAGTGTTGGAATGTTATTTTTCTATAAGATTAATAAAACAATGGAGTTACAAATTGAAACAGATCTTAAAAACAGAAGAAATAGTTAGTGTTTTAATAATGAGTTTTAAAAAAGAAACAAGAATATGTTTCCACACATTAGTATTTAGTTGTTAGTTCGGTCGACATTATATCGACATCATAAAACACCATAGGTAAATCATAATTTTCAAATCACAGATTTTACCAATGGTGTTTTATATTTTTTTATGGATGAAAAAGATCCTGTAGCCTGTTTATAAGGCTTAAAATTATAAATTAAATTTCCTTTAAAAATCTTTATAAGTAGAGTTGTTCCTCCGGTTTGTCTTTTAGTTCTTCTTGCGTATTGGCAAACAAATATCTTGAACCAATAAACTGACCTAATACTGCTACCGCAATATAAAAAGGAATCCATATTTTGGGTGTGTCCAGCCATATCCGTAATGGGATGATTACAGGAATAGAAGCGTGAATGAGTATCCACCACATTAAAGTCATTTTTTTGTAGTTAGTCCTCAATTTACCCAGAAATATATTTAATATTAAAGATGTAATAGAAACGATTAAAATGTTCATCTATTGCTATTTATTTTGGTTCAAATTTACGTATTTCTTTTATTTATCGATATTCTTTATAATATCTTCAACAGAAACCATCTATGGGATATAAATGTTCATATAGTATAAAGAAATACTTTTGTGAACAGTACATACAAGGACATACTTAAATAAAATTTTCATCATGGATTTTCCTAAATTTTAATGATCTGATTTCAGGAAATTATGATTATCATTCAATATTCTATTTGAAATAGAAATATCATTAATTATTTTTGATTTAGGATTATCATCTTGTTTAAGATTATAAAACTGATGTTTTATTAAACTTTATCGGTAAAAGTAATGGGGTCAATAACAAAAATATTAGAATTTGAATTATTAAGTATTAATGATTATAAAATCAGAGTTTATACATTAGTTGCAATACTTTTAATCGTTATCATTACCAAAGGATTATTATTTATAATCAAAAAAGCGTTGTTTCGTAATTATAAGAATAAAAAGCTTGATACAGGAAATACGCATGCTTTATATCAAATAATAACGTATGTAATGTGGGTAATAGCAATAGGGCTTATTTTGGAAACTATTGGTATTAAAGTAACCGTTTTAATTGCTGGTTCGGCAGCGCTGTTGGTTGGAGTTGGTTTGGGTTTACAACAAACATTTAATGATGTTATTTCAGGAATTATATTGCTTTCAGAAAGATCCATTAGAGTAGATGATATTCTTGAAATAGATGGTGATATTGTTAAAATACAGTCCATAGGACTAAGAACATCAAAAGGATTGAATACTGATGATATTTCTATTATTATACCCAATTCGTTAATAACAACAAATAAAGTAATAAACTGGAGTCATCAGTCTAAAAGAACAAGGTTTAAAATAAATGTTGGAGTGGCATATGGAAGTGATGTTGATAAGGTAATAAAATTGCTTGAAGAAAGTGCATTTGAACATCCTGAGATTACTGATAGAAATATTATTGAAGCTCGTTTAATTGGATTTGGAAATTCGTCGCTAGATTTTCAGGTACTGTTTTTTAGTGATAATATTTTTAGAATCAATAAAGTAAAGAGTGACATAAGAAGAATTATTAACAGGAAGTTTAATCAGCATAATGTTACTATTCCATTCCCACAAATGGATTTACATATAAAGGATAACGAATCTAGTTCCCTTAGATAAATTAAAAGGCCTTTGAAATCACTGTTTCAAAGGCCTTTTGTTTTATTTATCCATTTCAGTTTTTAAAACTTAATATCATAATTCCATTGTTGTGCCAGTTTTGTTGCTTCTTCTTTAGTAAGCTGAATTACAGCACCATGTTTTGGAGAGGTAAAATTAGTTGTTTTCATTTCACCTTCGTTAAAATGTCCAATACTGGTAAAAGTTTTAAAATCTGTAGTTGTACAAAAACCAAAGTTGTGAGGTTGGATACTATAGATATCATACATTAAAACCCATTCATCTTTACCAATTCTTTTCCATATGTTAGGAGCTTCACAGCTTCCTGGTTCTTTATCAATCCATTTATCTTCAAACTGGTAACCTTTATTAATGCTATCAGAATATGCTACTCTTATACCAATAGGATTTTCCTGAGCTACATAGGTCATGCAGTAGCGACCATCAGGCATTTGATTGATATCTGCATCAAGAACCTGAATTTCTGGGTTAGGGTATGCAAATAATTCCTTTGGATAAGTAGTTAGTTTGGTAAAATCGTCATCAGTATATGCATAATATAACTTGGTTTTACCATGACCAATACGCATTGTAAAATAGAGCATCATTTTATCAGTTGCCGGATCATAAATAGTTTGTGGAGCCCATGCACAACCTACATTTTTTAAATCCTCAAATGAGTTATTAATATTAACGTTTGAATAGGTCCAGTGAATGAGATCAAATGATTTCATTAAAACAAAGCCTTGGTTATTTCCCCAATCATATAAGTCACCATCGCGCTCCCATTGTGTAGTACGATAACCTTTCTGCATTCCAAAAATATGCAGGTCGGTCATTGCTAAATAAAATGCACCGTCACCACCTCTTGTAATATGAGGGTCACGAATTCCTTTTTGCGTGGCAATAGTATCTCCGGCTATAATTGGATCTCCGTTATTAATATCTGTAAACGAATAGCCGTCAGTACTTAGGGCAAAGTGTAAACTATGAGTAGGATCTTTAAAATAAGCTAATAGATAAGCTGCTTTATCTTTTTCAGTGAAAGGATCAGTTTTTTCATCATCTTTATGTTGACTCTGATTACACGAAATAGCAAAAAATGCAACTAAAAAAAGCCCTAATACTGTAGAAATTTTGGTGTTTTTTGAAAACATAAATTTTTGTAACATAGAAAATTATTAATTTATATAATTACTGATATATAGTATTAAATTCAATATCTATTTAATAAAATTTGATTGTTCTTTTTAATTGATGATAAATAAAGCATTAAAAAATGATTAATGGTAAGATTTTATCATTTAATCTTTTTTAATAATGGTTTACATAATCAGGTCATTAATTTTTTAGTTATTACTAATAAACTTATAACTTTGTTGTGTAATTTAAAAATAAGCATTTACAGCACAATCGAAAATAAAGAAATAGTCAGTTAACAGGATGTACTGTTCAATTAATAACTGATTTATATGCTTTATAATGAATTATATCAGAGGCTAAAAATAGCACTAAATCAAGATGAAAAGCTATTTGAAATTGATGGTTTTGAATTTTTACAATCATCATTTACTTCACATTCAACCTTTGTTTTACCTGGTGATGATCAACGTTATTGTCAGGATCATGCTAAAAATTATGAGGCCTATTATAATGGCAATAAAGGTTTAAATGACTTGAACCATGATGTAAATGTGAAAGATAATGATGTACATGAAAATGTCTCATTTAAATATCAAATATTAGCTCCTAAAGGCAAGAATAAACTAAAGAAAGTTGTTTTTCTTTTTCATGGATTTAATGAAAAGAGTTGGGATAAATATGTACCGTGGGCAGCTGCAATTGCAGAGCGGTTAAATTGTGGAGTAGTTTTATTTCCTATTGCTTTTCATATGCAAAGAGCACCTCAAAGCTGGAGTGATAAAAGAAAAATGTTTGAGTTGAGTAATAAACGCAAACAGCAATTTCCTAATATTATAAATTCAACATTATCAAATGCTGCAATCAGTCTTCGGATGCAATCGCTACCTCAGCGTTTTATTTGGTCAGGCTTACAAACTTACTATGATGTAATACAGTTAATAGAAAGTATAAAGAATGGTGAAAATGAATGGATAGATCCTGATTTTAGTTTTGATATTTTTGCTTATTCTATTGGCGGCTTTCTGGGAGAAATATTGTTATTAACCAATCATAAAAACTATTTTTCAAATAGTAAATTATGCCTTTTTTGTAGTGGCCCGGTTTTTAATCGCTTGTCGGCAGTATCAAAGTTTATATTAGATAGTGAGGCAAACGTGGCTTTGTATTCATACTTAGTTGAGCATTTTGAAGCTTTTTTAACAAAAGATGCTTACTTAAATCATTATATGAATGGAACTCATATTGAAGGTAAAGTATTCAGTGCCATGCTTGAGTTTAAACGTTTACGAGAGTATCGTGAATCATTACTAAAGCAGTTTGAAAATCAGATTTATGCGATTGGTTTAAAAAACGATACCGTAATTCCTGCATTTGAGATTATTAACACCTTAAACGGAGCATATCGTGATATTAACATAAAAGTTGAAACTATGGATTTTTCTTTTGCTTATTCACATGAAACGCCATTTCCCAATAAAAAGACTATATCAGAAGAGGTTGATCAGGCATTTAATGAAGTTTTTGATAAGTACTGTGGGTTTCTGAAATCGTGAATGATGGAGTAATTATGTTATATCCAACATTAAATAGGCTGAGTTATTCTTATTTTAAAAATTACTCATTACTTTTGTTAAATTGATAGTGGGGGTGCCAATGTTATTAGTGCTGAGATCAAACCCTATGAACCTGAAGCGGGTAATGCCGTCGTAGGAAACTAGTCATAGCTTCAATAATTTCAACAACCCTCATTACTTCTTTTATAACATTAAATTCAATAAAATGATAGATAGAGATCAGTTGAAAATTAATCTGAATACGCTTCGTGAAAAATCACCTTTAGTGCATAATATTACCAATTATGTAGTGATGAATAATACAGCTAATGCCTTATTAGCTATTGGAGCTTCACCTGTTATGGCACATGCTATTGAAGAGGTTGAAGATATGGTAAAAATTGCTTCTGCTTTAGTAATAAATATGGGAACGCTTAGTCCACAATGGGTTGAAGCTATGATATTGGCGAGTAAAGCAGCTCAAAAAAAAGGGATTCCTGTAGTTTTTGATCCTGTTGGAGTAGGAGCAACTCCTTATCGTAATAAGGTTGCAGCCACAATAATATCAGAATGTAAACCTACAATTATAAGAGGTAATGCATCAGAAATAATGGCTTTGGCAAATGATAATGTTAAAACCAAGGGTGTTGATAGTACAACATCTTCGAATGCAGCGCTTCATTCTGCAAAGCTTTTAGCTAAAGAAACTAACGCCGTGGTAATTATTAGTGGTGAAGAGGATTATATAACAGATGGAAAAACAACTTATAAAGTTAAAAACGGCTCTAAAATGATGCCACTGGTTACTGGTATGGGATGTACTGCTACAGCTATAGTTGCTGCATTTGCTGCAATTGATACAGATTATATCAGAGCTTCAGTATCAGCTATGGCAACTATGGGTATTGCTGGAGAAAAAGCTTCCGCAGATTCAAATGGTCCAGGTACGATGCAATTAAACTTTATTGATGCTTTGTATAATTTTGATGCATATACATTGAACCAATTTGCAGCTTTTCAGATAGTAGAAGAATAATTGAGACTTGATTATTAACAAAGAAGTATGTTTGACTTAAAGTTATATCTTGTTACTGACAGACCATTGTCATTGGGAAGAGATATTGCCTGGATTGTGGAGGAAGCTGCCAAAGGTGGTGTTACAATGGTTCAGCTAAGGGAAAAAGATTGTAGTACCAGAGAATTTGTTGATTTAGCATGCAGATTAAAAGACAAGTTAAAACCGTATAATATTCCGTTAATTATAAATGATAGAATAGATGTAGCATTGGCTGCGGATGTTGATGGTGTTCATATTGGTCAATCAGATATGCCTTATACTCTTGCTCGTAAATTATTAGGGAAGGATAAAATTATAGGTTTATCGGTTGAAAATATGGAACAAGTTGAAGCAGCTAATCTGCTCGATGTAGATTATATTGGTATTTCACCAGTATTTAGTACTCCAACAAAAACAGATACATTTAAGCCATTCGGCATTGATGGGGTGAAGAAAGTGATGGAGATATCCAAACATCCGGCTGTTGCTATAGGGGGAATTAATACCTCAAATGTGATGGATATATCTAAAGCCGGAGCTGATGGAGTTGCTGTTGTTTCAGCAATTTGTTCCGCCGATAATCCAAGAGAAGCAGCAGCTGCATTCCACCCATTGATTGAAAGTTCCAAATAGTAAGTCTATAGTTGATTTTGTTGTATAATATGCAACAAGCAGAATAAAACTTAACGGAGTACAAATAAATAAGAACTGATACATAAATGAATTGGACAGATAAAGCCTGGGAGACTTCAGAAGTTATTTTTGATAAAATATTAGAATTACCATTCTTACATGAATTGATGGATGGTACTTTACCAGAAGAGAAATTTTATTTCTATTTAAAACAGGATGCCATTTATCTTTCAGAATATGGTAAAATTTTAGCAGGTATAGCAACACGTCTTTCTGATAGTAATAATAGAGCAGCTTTTCTTGGATTCTCGAATGATACCATTGCAGTAGAATCAGCCTTACATGCTTTTTATTTAAAAGATGCTCCCCAAACCAAAGATGTTGGAGCATCGCCAAGTTGCATGTTATATACAGGTTTTTTATCGCAACAGTTATTATGTCAGCCGGTTGAAGTTGCGATTGCTGCTGTATTACCTTGTTTTTGGATTTATCAAAAAGTGGGGGATTATATATTAGAACATCAAACAAAAGATGAAAACAGATATCAAACGTGGATAGATACCTATGGTGGTGAGGAGTTTGCTGCAGCAGTTAATAAAGCACTTGAAATTAGTAATGAAGTTGCTGAAAACTCTGCATTACAAGATCAGATGACAGAAGCTTTTCGATATGCATGTAAAATGGAGTGGATGTTTTGGGATAGTGCTTACAGAATGGAAAAGTGGCCAGTGTAGTTCATAGCATTCAGTAAGTAGTGCTTATTTTACTTACTACTAAATTATACATTTGTAATAGTGTCTTGATACTTTTCTTGATGCTTGATTCTAAAATTAAATATGCAGTTAAAAGAAATAGGTGAGTTTGGGTTTATAGAGCGTTTTAAACCTCATTTTAAAGATTTATTAAATGGGGATATGATGGGTATTGGTGATGATTGTGCTATTATTTCAGCAAATGATAAGGAAGATTGGATTATAACTACTGATTTATTAATGGAAGACGTGCATTTCTTACGCGAGTCTATTTCTCCGTTTCAGTTGGGTTATAAATCTCTTGCTGTAAACCTAAGTGATATTGCTGCAATGGGAGGTACACCTATGGCTTCATTTTTATCCATAGCAATACCTAAAGATTTGGAAGTGGAATATCTTGATGAGTTTATGGAAGGCTATCATGATTTATCTAAAAAATACAATACCGCCTTATTAGGTGGCGATACAACAAAGTCATTAAAGCATTTGGCTATTAATGTTGTAGTGATTGGAAAATGCTCAAAAGGAAAGGCTCGCAAACGAAGTGATGCAAAGGTAGGAGATGTAATTTGTGTTACAGGTAATCTGGGAGATTCTGCTGGAGGGCTACAGTTATTATTAGATGGAATTACTGAGAATAATTCACATGACGAACTATTAAATAAGCATCACCAACCTGAACCTCAAATTAAGGAAGGAATTTTTCTGGCTAAAGAAAACGGAGTTAATGCTATGATGGATATTTCGGATGGAATAGCCTCTGATTTAAAACATATCTTAAATGCTTCAGATGTTTCTGCAAAAATTGAGATTCAGGATATTCCGATATCTGACCTATTGAAAGATGTAGCCAAACAAAATAATTGGAATGCTTTAGATATGGCAACTTCAGGTGGTGAAGATTATGAGCTTTTGTTGACTATCTCTGCAAGTGATTTTGATATTGTTAAGCGTAAATTTGAAAGTCAGTTTAATAAACCCTTGATTAAAATTGGAAATATAACAAATGGCGATCCAGTAATACATTGGGTTGATAATGGAAATGAAATACAATTGACATCATCCGGTTTTAATCATTTTAAATAATAATATACTATGCAATATAATACGGTACTCACCATAGCAGGAAGTGATTCCGGAGGTGGCGCAGGAATTCAATCAGACATTAAGGCCATCTCTGCTAATGGCTGTTATGCTGCTTCGGCAATCACTGCTGTTACTGTTCAAAATACTGTTGGAGTAACAGATGTACATCCAATTCCATTGAAAATATTAGATGGACAAATTAGGGCTGTTTTAAGCGATATTGGAGCAAATGCTATAAAAATTGGGATGCTGCATTCTTCGGAAGTGATCCAAATAATAAAGAAGTGCTTGGTTGATTTTAATGTTGAAAATGTTGTTTTAGATCCCGTAATGGTTTCAACTTCTGGCCATAAATTAATTCAGGATGAAGCGATAGAAACTCTAAAAAATGAATTATTATATGATGCCAGAGTAATAACTCCTAATATTCCTGAGGCTGAAATATTGTTAGGTCGCAATATTTCTGAACAAGATGAATTACCTGAATTGGCAAAATCCTTGTCAAATGGAAGAAAGGTCTCTGTATTGCTAAAAGCTGGTCATTTGACAGGAGATGAATTAACTGATGTATTTTATAATGCAGAATCAGATGAAGTTATAAAGCTTAGCTCTCAAAGATTAGAAACTATGAATACTCACGGCACAGGTTGTACGCTTTCTTCGGCCATAGCAGCACAATTAGCTAAGGGGTTATCATTAAATGATTCAGTAATTAATGCTAAAAATTATATTAACGAAGCGATTGTGAATGGTGTGAATTACAAAATAGGAAATGGCCATGGACCAGTTCATCATTTTTACAAGTTTTGGAAATAGCAAAAAAAAGAGGATGTTGTTTATTTACATCCTCTTGTCAGTTATTTTTAAATTTAGATTCCTGAGAAAATAATTTCATTTTCTATTTTTATTTTTCTCTTTGTGTGGAAGATTGCTGTTGTATGTTTTTATAATCTTCAGTTTGCATATTTGGCATTCTTCTAATATAAATAGTTTCTACAGTTACAGCTTTTGTTTCTCCGTTGTACTCTTGGTACCCCCAACAATTTGGACAGTTATTCATAATAGTTTGCTTTTTTAGGTTATACTTAAATTTCTATTTGTTTTTTGTATATAACAAAGGTGAAATAATTTAAATTATTAATCAAATCAATAGAATCTATATGTATATAGTTAAAATCGATATTCATGGGATAATTGAATAAATAGATTAATAATTCTACTTTAGAAAAAAAATTACGCAACTAATCTATTTTTTTTACATCAAACCTGTAAATCATTATTCTTCAAAAACGGAAGAAGTTATAGATGTATAATTTGAAAACTAAAATTTAAACTATGAGACAATTTAAATTATTATTGATTAAAAGATACAATGCCGTTTTTGCGGTTCTATTGTCCTTACTTGGTTTTGCAACAGCATGCGATAATGGGGAATCACCAGTGGAATATGGTGTTCCTTATGCTACCTTTATTGTTAGTGGAAATGTAAAAGATGAGGTAACAAATAACAATATTCCAGATGTTAGAGTTGTATTAAATACTGATACTGCTTATACTGATGCTTCTGGTAATTATGAAGTGTCTTGCGTTGAATTTCCCGAGGATCAGACTTTTATTGTAGCGTTTAAAGACGTTGATGGAACTACGAATGGAGAGTATGATTCAATAGAACAGACAGTTGAGTTTGTTAACCCTGAATTTTCAGGAAGTTCAAAATCATGGTATTCAGGAGATACAGAAAAGGAATTAAACGTAAAACTCAAAACGAAGGAATGAGCGTAACTAAAATTCCATTAAAGAAGAAGATAGCTTTAAAGTTATATACGAAATATAAAGCCAACGAAAAACGAGTTCATCAATTAAATTATATTCTTTGGGAATGTACTTTACGATGCAATTTAAATTGTATTCATTGTGGTAGCGACTGTAAAAAGGATGCTAAAGTACAGGATATGCCCAGAGAAGATTTTTTGAGAGCTCTCGATGATATTACTCCTGTTGTAAATCCAAATAAAACAATGATTGTTTTAACCGGAGGAGAAGCCATTCTAAGAAAAGATATTAAGGAAATAGGGCGCGAGTTATATAAAAGAGGATTTCCCTGGGGTGTGGTTTCTAACGGAATGGGTTTGGATCAAAAAATGCTTTCAGGATTAATTAATTCAGGATTAAGAGCTGTTACCATAAGTCTGGATGGATTGGAAGAGGCTCATAATTGGTTAAGAAATCATCGCAAAAGTTTTAAAAATGCTGTTAATGCTATAAAATTGCTTAGATCAACAACTGGCTTAAAGTACGATGTAGTGACTTGTGTTAATCAGAAAAATTATGATGAACTACCCAAATTTTATGAGTTTCTGCAAAGTATTGGAGTAAAGGATTGGCGAATTTTTACGGTCTTTCCTATTGGTCGTGCTAAGTATAATGAATTATTACAGTTGAGGCCTACAGATTTTAAAGGTTTATTTGATTTTATTGCTAAAGTAAGAGAGGAGGGAAAGATAAAATTGAATTATGGTTGTGAAGGCTTTCTTGGTGATTATGAGGGAAAGGTAAGAGATAACTTCTTTTTCTGCCGTGCAGGTATTAATGTTGCTTCTGTTTTAGTTGATGGTTCTATTTCTGCATGTCCAAGTTTGCGTGATAATTTTATTCAAGGCAATATTTATAAGGATAATTTTAAGGAAATTTGGTTAAACAAATATCAAATGTATCGTGATAGAAGCTGGACAAAAACAGGAATATGTTCCAATTGTGAGCATTTTAAATATTGCGAAGGAAATGGAATGCATTTAAGAGATGAAAAAACAGGAGAGTTGCTGTTTTGTCATTTAAAAAGAATAGAAGAAGGAGAACAATGTACTACAAATAAATAGATAAAATAACACTGAATAAAAAGGCTATCCATGAAGGATAGCCTTACTCACCTTGTTAACTTATTCCGAAAATTTCCCTATGTGTAGTCGGAATCACCTACATTCTATTTTTCGTTTACAAAAAGCTTTCTATACCAGCCATTAAACCATCGAGTTCTGCCAAACCTTTTAGTCTACCCACTAAAGGATAACCCGGATTGTATTTGTCATTATTGTAATCATCCAAAATTTTAATTCCGTGATCTGGCCTAACAGGCATTTTTACATCTTTTCTTCCTTCTGAAATTCTTTTTTTCTGTTCTTTAAGCAGTGCAGTCATTAGTGAAACCATATTCTGACTTCCTGCTAAATGTCCGGACTCATAAAAACTTCCGTCAGGTAAAAGTTTTGTATTACGTAAATGAACAAAATGAATTCGTTCGCCATATGATTCAATAATGTCTAATAAGTTATTTTCTTTTCGGGCAGATAAGGAACCTGCACAAAAGGTTATTCCATTATTAGGTGATTTATTTGCCTCATATAGCCATTGATAGTCTTCTTTCTGACCAATGATTCTTGGTAAACCCAAAACAGGGAAAGGAGGATCATCAGGATGTATTGCAAAATTAACTCCAGCTTCCTCTGCTACAGGAATTACATCATCTAAAAATGCCTTTAAATTTTCACGCATTTTGTTCTTATCATAACCTTCGTAGCGCTTGATGAACTCAAGAAATAGTGCTTTGGGATCAGGTACACTACCATCAATAACGCCATCAATAAATCCCTGAGTAACAACTATTATGTTGTAAGCCAGCTCTTCAGCTTCATCTTCAGTCATTTTAGCATAAACCTCTTTAGCTTTTTCAACTACCTCTTGGGGGTAATCTTTTTCTGCATTGGGACGTTTTAAAATATAGGCGTCAAAAGCTACAAATGTTGGAAAATCAAAGTACATTGATTCTCCACCGTTATTTAGCTTGTAGTGAAGGTTAGTTCTTGCCCAATCCAGCACCGGCATAAAATTATAGCAAATAGTATCAATACCGCAAGCGCCAAGATTTCGAACAGATTCCTGATAGTTCTTGATTAATCGAGGTCTGTCTTCAGAACAAATTTTAATGCCTTCACTAACTGGTAGACTTTCAACAACACTCCATCGCATGCCTCGTTTTTCAATGGCATTCTTTACTTTCATGATTTCATCAACAGACCAAACTTCACCATTAGGAATGTGATGCAGCGCTGTGATTACACCTTCGACCCCCATCTGAACAAGCATGTCCAATGTAATGGGATCTTTCTCTCCAAACCAGCGCCAGGTTTTCTCTAAAGCCATAATAATGATGTATTTAATTAATTTTAAGTACAGGTAATGGGTAACAGGGTAAAATCGTATAAATGTAATTACTGACTAAGTATCATGTAAACAGCATTTAACCTTTAACCGTTATCCTTGTTACCTTTAATTTTTTATTTAAACGCCACTAAAAGAACTGAATCCACCATCAACAGGTAAAATAACTCCAGTAATGAACGAAGCAGCATCTGAACATAAAAACTGAACTGCACCATTTAACTCTTTTATGTCTCCAAAGCGTTTCATTGGAGTACGTGCTAAAACTTTTTTGCTGCGTTCAGTATAAGATCCATCAGGATTAATCAATACTTTTCTATTCTGGTCACCGATAAAGAATCCTGGTGCAATTGCATTTACTCTTACTTTTTCATTGAACTTTGTAGCCATTTCCATAGCCATCCATTGCGTAAAAATGTTAATTCCTGTTTTTGCTACAGAATATCCTAAAACTCTTGTAATAGCTGAATAAGTAGCCATTGAAGAGATTGTAATAATACTTCCTTCTCCCTGGTTTGCCATTACTTCACCAAAAACTAAACTTGGAAAAACTGTTCCGTTTAAATTTAGGTCTGTTACTTTTTGGTAATCCTCAATTTTCATGTCGAAAACAGTTTGCTCTTCTGTTAAAGTAGCTCCAGGAAGATTACCTCCGGCTGTGTTGATCAGTATATCTACTTTTCCCCACTTTTCTATTAATAAATCTTTTGCAGACTTTAGTTCGTCCATGTCTAAAACACTGGATACAATACCATAAGCTTCTCCGCCTTTTTGCTTAAGTTCTTCAACTTTGGCATCTACGTTTTCTTTTCTAATATCCAGAATGGCAACTTTTACACCAGCTTCAATTAAACTGGTAGCAATGCTGCCTCCTAAAACACCTCCACCGCCTGTTACAACGGCAACTTTTCCTGATAGATCAAACATGATATTTAAATTTGCGTTAATAGTACGTTAACTTTATTGGGTAAAAAATTTTATAAAGGGACTTTTAGTTTATAAAGAAATGCAGGTCGTTGCGGTCCGCCTTTACTTTTTTCGTTTAGTTTTTCTACAAGTCCTTGACTGATAACTTTTTTTCTAAAGTTACGATTGTCAATTGGATTCTGTAGAATTAACTGATATAATTCTTGCATTTGATTTAAAGGAAATTTCTCTGGTAATAAGTTTATCAGAATGGGTTTTCTCCACAATTCTTCCTTTAACCAATTTAATGCAGTATCTAACATTTTATTGTGATCAAACGGTAATTTCCCTAAGCTATTAATGTCGAGCCAGCTAACCTCTTTAGCATGTGATCCGGCTAATAATTCAAACATTTCAGGCTTAACCAAAGCACAATATAATATGGATACTACGCGGTGTTGAGGGTATCTGTCAACCTCACCAAATATGCCAACTTGCGATAAAAATATATCATGAATTCCTGTAAGTTCAAACAAAACTCTTTGAACTGCCTTATCAATAGGTTCATCAAGATAAACATATGAACCGGGTAAAGACCATTTATTAGCTTCAGGTTCTTTGTCACGTTTAATGAGCAATGCTTTTAATTGATTATCCTCATAACCAAATATTACACAATCTACAGATAAGTTGTCGATTTTATTACTCATTTTTTAGTCATATTCTAATATGCGTACAAAATACGTGTAGTATTTGTTATTTCCAAATAATTAAAAGGAAGAAAAAGCCAGGAAAGTAAAAATTAGGATTATCTAGAATAACTTATTTTATAAGACCCCTTCCGTAAGGTGTTGGATGTTAGTGTTATTTACATTTTGAGTGTGTGGTTTGTATTCTTTCAGTTTACATTTAAACATGTATCGTTATCATTCTGTCACAACAGAGCCATCTGCTCGTTTTACATTTGTTATTGAAAAAAAATCTACATCTATGAAAATTCTACTAAATGTATTTTTAGTATCCATTTTAGGGATATCATCCGTATATGCGCAGATTCAAAATATGGGATTGGTTAATGAACCCATTGATATAAGTTCCGATTTCTACGATTTTAAAAATACCTATTATTTTGCAGATAGTCTTTCTGCATTTAATCCTGAAAAAGCAGAAGGTACTATTAACTATAAGCGTTATGAGTATAAAACACGTTATGCATTTAATAATATGTTGGGTGTATTACGACCTGTTGTAGAAAATGAATTTCCTACAGGTGAATATGCTTCAACTCCTGATTTATCTTTCACAGTAGAATTTATTTCAGAAAGAACAGTTAGACTAAAATTTATCAGTGGTCCAGATAAAACTTCGGATGCACCATCTTTAATGTTAGTCAATGGTACTGCTCCCAAAAGTAAAAAATGGGATTATTCTTTTGATGAGGGCAAACATATTTATCAAAGTAAATATGGAAAGGTTGTAATAACTACTTACCCCTGGCATATTGCTCTTTATGATGCAGATGGAAAGTTATTGACTTCAACAAATCACCATATAGATAATGCAGAAACCACATATACGCCTATAATGCCTTTTTCTTTTGTTCGAAGAGCATCTGACTATTCACGTAGTTTTAATGCAGCATTTACTTTGTTGCCAAACGAAATGATTTTTGGTTGTGGAGAGTCTTATACTCAGTTTAATAAAAGAGGTCAGAAAGTAGTTTTATGTACGGATGATGCAAATGGAATTCAAAATGAAACGATGTATAAACCCATTCCATTTTTTATGAGTAATAGAGGTTATGGTATGTTTATGCATACATCAACACCAATCACATGTGATTTTGGTAAATATTTCAGTGGTGTAAACAGCCTGATGGTTGGAGATGAAACGTTGGATTTATTTGTGTTTTTAGGAGAGCCTAAAGATATTTTAGATGAATATACTACCCTAACAGGTAAAGCAGCTATGCCTCCACTTTGGTCGTTTGGATTTTGGATGAGTCGAATTACTTATTTTAGTGAAGATGATGGACGAACAGTGGCTAAAGAGTTGAGGAAAAATGAAATTCCTTGCGATGTTATTCACTTTGATACAGGTTGGTTTGAAACAGATTGGCGTTGCGATTATCAGTTTTCAGAATCGCGATTTGATGATGCAGGTAACATGATTAAAGATTTGAAAAAGCAGGGATTTGAGACTTGTTTGTGGCAGCTTCCTTATTTTGTTCCTCAGAATAAATTGTTTAGTGAAATTATTGATAAAGGATTGTATGTTAAGAATGCCAAAGGAAATCTACCATATGAGGACGCTGTTCTCGATTTTTCTAACCCTAAAACGGTAGAATGGTATCAAAGTAAAATTGCAGGATTACTTGAACTCGGAGTAGGAGCCATTAAGGTTGATTTTGGTGAAGCTGCGCCTTATAATGGTATTTATGCTTCCGGGAAAAGTGGTTTTTATGAGCATAACTTATTTCCGTTAAGATACAATAAAGCGGTTGCTGAGATTACAAAACAAGTAAAGGGAGAGCAAATAATGTGGGCGCGAAGTACCTGGGCAGGGAGTCAGCGCTATCCAGTGCATTGGGGAGGAGATCCTGCAAATACCAACACAGCTATGGCAGCTGCGCTTAGAGGTGGGTTGTCCATTGGTTTAAGTGGATTTTCGTTTTGGAGTCATGATATTGGAGGTTTTGTACTGAAGGCTCCTGAAGATTTGTACAGAAGATGGACCCCATTCGGGATGTTAACATCTCATACTCGTAGTCATGGTGCACCACCAACCGAGCCATGGGAATATAGTAAGTCGTTTTTAACAGATTTTAGAAAGGCAGATAATATGCGTTATCAAATGATGCCTTATATATATGCTCAGGCAAAAAAATGTACTGATACAGGTTTACCCATGATGCGTGCACTTTTCGTGGAATTTCCTGATGATCCTGGGTCCTGGTTAGTGGATGATGAGTATTTATTTGGTGAAGATATTTTAGTTGCACCATTGTTCGAGGATGTTATGGAACGTAATGTCTATTTGCCAAAAGGGAAATGGATAGACTATCAAACAGGTAAAACTTACGAAGGTGGATGGCACAGTATTAAGGCTGGAGATATCCCTATCGTAATGTTGGTTAAAGAAGGAGCTATAATTCCTCATATTAAGTTAGCTCAATCAACAAAAGATATGGATTGGAGTGAGTTAAAATTGAACGTTTATGGAAACGGAATTAATAAGGCTTCAGGATTAATTTGTCTGCCAACAGATAATATACTACATCAAGTTACAATAACAAAGGTTGGTGATAAGTGGCAGATTAACAAGGATGGATTAAATACAAATTTAGTTGTAAAAGAATAGTTGTCAAATGAGAAAACTGGTTATAAGTATAATTTTCTTGTTTTGTATTCATTTGTGTTATTCTCAATCATATCCTTTTCAGAATACAAGGCTTGGTGTTGAAGAACGCATTGATAATCTTTTGTCGTTAATGACTTTAGATGAAAAAGTAAATTGTTTGGGAACTAATCCGTCAGTGCCTCGTTTGGAAATAAAGGCAACCGGACATGTTGAAGGCTTACACGGATTAGCCATGGGAGAACCTGGTAATTGGGGTCATGAGCATCCTGTTCCAACAACAACTTTCCCTCAATCGTATGGAATGGGGCAAACTTGGGATACTACATGTTTGAGGATTTTAGGAGAGATTGAAGGATACGAAGTTAGGTATATGGCTCAGTCACCTAAGTACAAACGTGGAGGACTGGTAGTAAGAGCTCCCAATGCCGACCTTAGTCACGATCCTCGTTGGGGAAGAACAGAAGAATGCTATGGCGAAGATCCATATTTAAACGGACAGTTGGTTGTGGCTTTTATTAAGGGGCTTCAGGGAAATCATCCTGATTATTGGCAATCAGCCGCATTGATGAAACATTTTTTAGCCAATAGTAATGAAGATACCCGTACATCCTCTTCCTCTGATTTTGATGAACGTTTATTGCACGAATACTATGCCTATCCATTTCAGATGGGAGTTGAAAAAGGTGGTTCAAGAGCTTATATGGCTGCCTATAATAAAGTAAATCAGGTACCCATGATGGTAAGTCCTTTGCTCAACGACCTTACAGTGGAACAATGGGGCCAAGATGGTATTATTTGTACGGATGGTGGTGCTTTAAAACTGCTGATTTCGGATCATAAATATTATGATTCAATAGAAATGGGTGCCGGTATGGCTGTTAAAAGAGGTATTAATCAATTCTTAGATGATTATAAAGATGCGATCCATAAGGCATTACAAAAAGGGATTATCAATGAATCGGATATAGATACTGTATTGAGAGGTGTATTTAGAGTTATGCTCAAATTAGGACTGCTTGATGATACAGAAAAGAATCCCTATACAAAAATTGGACTGAACGAGGAGTCTGAACCCTGGTTAAATAATAAAAACAAGGAAATAGTAAAGAAGGTCACATCTAAATCTATTGTTTTATTAAAGAATGAAAAACAAACTTTACCTGTAAAAACAAACAATGTTTCAAAGATTTTGGTTGTGGGGCAGTTGGCCGATCAGGTTTTATTGGATTGGTATTCAGGTACACCACCTTACTTTATAACACCTTTGCAGGGATTAAAAGATAAACTGGGCAATAAAACTGAAATCGTTTATGTTCCGGATTCTTTAATTGAAAAAGCTAAAGAAGAGGCTAGAGATGCAGATTTAATATTGACCTTTGGAGGAAATCATCCAACTGGGAATGCTGGATGGGCGCAGGTTACCCGAGCTAGTTATGGCAAGGAATCTGTGGATCGTAAAACAATAGCATTAGAAGATGAAGCCTGGATCAAACAACTTTATGAAGTGAATCAGAATATAGTATTGGTTTTGGTAAGTAGCTTTCCGTATGCCATAAATTGGTCACAGCAAAATTTACCGGCAATAATTCATACAACACATAATAGTCAGGAGTTAGGAAATGCACTGGCTGATGTATTGGTTGGAGATTACAACCCCGCCGGACGATTGGTACAGAATTGGCCCATGAGTGATGCTCATATGGCCCCTTTGTTAGATTACAACATCCGTAACGGACACACTTATCTATATGCTAAATATCCTCCATTATATCCCTTTGGTTTTGGATTGAGTTATACTCATTTTCAATATAAAAATCTGGAAGCCAGAATGAATGATAATCAAATAGACCTGGCTTTGAATGTGAAGAATATTGGGGATATGAATGGGGATGAGGTAGTACAGGTATATGTTTCTTATCCTGATTCAAAAGTGGAACGACCTGTGAAAGCATTAAAAGGATTTGTAAGAACATTAATTGAAAAGGGAGAAAAAAAGAAAATTGAATTACACATCAATCTAGATGATTTACGCTATTGGAATGAGGATCAAAAACAAATGGTTCTTGAAAAAGGAAAGGTGAAATTGTTGGTTGGCGCTTCGTCAAAGGACATTCGATTAATTCAAACAATAGAGATTGAATAAAGGAGTATATATGATAAAAACAAAGATTGTATTGATATTAATTGCTATTGGAATATGGAGTAATATTTCAGCTCAGGATTTCTTTCCTAAGGAGGATTTAATGACTGTTGGTGTTTATTACTATCCGGAACACTGGTCATCAGATCAATGGGAAAGAGATATTAAAAATATATCAGAATTGGGTTTCGAATTTATTCATGTAGCAGAATTTTCCTGGGCACAGCTTGAACCAACAGAAGGAAATTATGATTTCGAATGGCTTGACAAAGTGATAGACTTGGCAAATCAATATCATTTAAAAGTTATATTAGGAACACCAACGCCTTGTCCTCCAGTTTGGTTAGGTATCAAACACCCGGATATCTATATTAAAGATGGAAACTATCAATCCAAAGAGCACGGAACCAGGGCAAACATGTCTTTATCTAATCCCGTGCTTTTGGAATATACAAGCAAAATAGTTTCGGCAATGGCTGAGCATTATGCACATCATAAAGCCGTTATGGGATGGCAACTTGATAATGAACCGGAAGCAAAAGAAGATTATAGTCCATCAGCTCAAGAAGCTTTTAAAAGTTGGCTCAGGAATAAGTATAAAACCATAGATAAACTTAATATAGCATGGGGAACTGCCTTTTGGAGTCAGTTATATGCATCCTTTGATGAAGTACGTATTCATAATGCTCAAAATGTAGGTTGGTGGGGGGCTAATCCAATTGCCTTGTTAGATTTTAAACGGTTTACTGCAGATACTCAGGCTTCATTTTTAGATTTTCAGGCAGAAATTCTTCGAAATTATATTGATTCAACTCAGTTTATCACCACTAACTATGTGGCAAAAGGTAGTCAGGCTGATCCCCGCAGAAGTACAAAGGTGGACTTTGCCTCTTTTACAGCCTATCCAAATTATGGGAGTCATAATCTGGGTGATTTGGGTTTTAGAATGGGAGACTATTCGGTACTGATGTATGCCAACGATTATTATAAATCTGTTGACGGAATTACGGGAGTGATGGAATTGCAACCCGGACAGGTGAATTGGGCCAATCATAATTCATTATTACAACCGGGAACAGTTCGAATGTGGTTGTGGCATTGTTTTGCAGGTGGATGTTCTTATGCTTGCACGTATCGTTATCGTCAGGTTTTATATGGAGCAGAGCAATATCATCATGGAATTGTAACAACAGATGGTGTGAGTTTATCACAGGGAGGTGATGAGTATGTTCAGTTTATAAAAGAAATTAAGCAACTAAAGCAACAGAATAAATTAACCACTAAAACGAATAAGCAATTAGCGCAAAAGAAAACGGCAATCATGTGGTCGTTTGATAATTTTTGGAATTTAGATCGTCAAAAGCAAACCAACCAATGGAATACCTGGCAACATATGCAGCAATATGAGTGTATTTTACACTCGCTGGGTATTCCGGTTGTGTTTGTCTCTGAAGAAGAAGATTTTTCTCAGTATGATTTCATGATCGTCCCAGCCTATGAAATGGTAGACACAGCTTTGGTTGAGAAGTGGAAGGATTACGTGGCAAAGGGCGGACAGTTGATTATTTCTCCCAGAACCGGTGCAAAAGATAAAAATGCTCACCTATGGGAAAGTAACTTATCTGGCATAATGAATGATTTGATTGGGGCCAAGATTAAGGCTTTTGATATGTTACCATCCGGTAAAACTGGAAATATAACAATGAATAACTCATCCTATAAATGGAGCTGTTGGGGTGACCTGATTGAACCTAATCATAAAACTAAGGTAGTGGCAAATTATAATGATCAGTTTTATTCAGGTACTGCTTGTTGTTTAAAGAATACGTTAGGAAAGGGGACAGTTTGGTATATAGGGGCTGTTAGTGCAAATGGTACACTGGAGAAGGATATTCTTAAAATGGCTTATGAGGAAAAGGGAATAAAAACACAGGAATATCCGGAAGGTGTTTTTGTTGAGTATCGGGATGGATTTTGGGTAGCGGTCAATTATTCATCACAATCTTACAAGCTGAAGTTTAATGGAGATTACATCATAGGAGATCAAATAATACAACCAGCTGATGTGGCTGTGTGGAGTGAGGAATAAATAATGACTGTGATATTAAAGCAAAATTAATAATAGCTATCTCACATGTTTTCCTCCACTTGCTTGCTAACACGTGCTATAGCTAATAATATCAAAGGGTATATTTTTATAAAAAAAGTTATAAACAAATGAACACAATGCATTCAAATAAAATATCCGTTTTCGAAAAAATAGGTTATGCACTTGGCGATGGAGCTGCAAATATTGCCTGGCGTGGTGTAGCCACATTTCTTTTTGTGTTTTATACCGATGTATTTGGTATTGACCCGGCTGCGGTGGGTATACTCATGTTAGTAGCGCGTTCAAGTGATGGTATTAGCGATGTTCTAATGGGTATTGTTGGAGATAGAACCAATTCTAAATACGGTAAGTTTCGTCCCTGGATTTTATGGACAGCAATTCCGTTGGCAGCAATTTTATCCTTATTGTTTACAGCACCTGATTTAACCGCCACTGGAAAAATCATTTATGCCTATACCACTTATATCATCTTTACATTGGTTTATACAGCCAATAATATTCCTTATGGTGCATTAATGGCTGTAATGACTGGTGATGACAAAGAACGAACAACAATTGGGTCGTATCGCATGGTGGGTGCTTTTGCCGGAGGTATGATTGTTCAGGGGATGTTGCTGTTTTTAGTAGCTTATTTTGGAAATGTAAATCCTCATTTTGAGGTAAGTCAGATTAAAGCAGACGAGTATCAGGTAATTGTTACTGCTCCTGAAGATGTTCCTAATGCAAATATTACCACGGAGCATGGCATTGCCACCTTTGTTTGGGATGGTGATCAAGCAGATAAGCCAACCAAAAGCAAGAGTTTCACCTTAAAAGAAAAAGTACAATATACTTTCCTAGTAAAAGGAGAAGAAGACTTAACTCAGGAGAGTTTTTCACTGATTAATCAAAAGCAGGGGTATAGTTATTCTATTTATATCTTATCTGTGTTTTTAGCAATATTTATGTTTGTTACTTTCTTTTCAACTAAGGAACGAATTAAACCCGCAGCATCTCAGGAAACCAATTTGATGCGTGATTTTAAAGATTTAATTACCAATAAACCTTGGATTGTATTGCTAGTAATAGGATTGTTGTTTAATATTTATAATTCTATTAAACAGGGAATTGTAGTCATTTACTTTTCTCACTATTTGCATAATCAACTACTTGCAGGCTCATTTATGGTAGGATTAACGTTAGCTTCAATTGTAGGAGCTATGGTTACTGCACCTTTAGCCAGATTGTTTGGTAAGCGTAATCTTTTTATTTATGCCTTACTTTTTTCTGGAGCCGTAAATGCCATGTTGGTATTTTGCGGACCAAATGATGTGGTTTCTATTTTTTCTTTAGGAATTATATCAGAGTTTGGAGCAGCTATTTTTCCAACATTGTTTTTTGCCATGCTAGGTGATGCTGCAGATTATTCAGAATGGAAAAATGGACGAAGAGCTACGGGACTAATTTATTCTGCAGGGTCATTTGCAACCAAATTTGGAGGGGGTATTGCAGGAGCAATTATTGGGTTTATACTATCTGCATTCCATTATAACGGACAAGATACTACAGCAATACAAGGTGCAATTCCAGGTATTGTAATGCTGATGAGTTGGGTTCCATCTATTATTACTGTAATTGCTGCAGTAGTAATGATGTTGTATCCTTTAAATCAAACAAAGATGGATATGATTACGAATGAGTTACAGGATAGGAGGGGTAAAGGTAATTAGGTTAAGGTTTAAAGGGTAGAAGCGAAGGGCAGGGATGATATTACCCACTTTAGGATCGAATATAAACAGTAAGTAATGTAAATAATGGGCTAAAGGCCCCTAATACAATAGCCCAGTGCGTAGCGAAACGCTGGGAACTAGAACCAAAATTTGACAATTCAACAAAATATAAAGCAGATGAAATACGGTTTTTTCGATGATCAGAATAAAGAATATGTGATCACCAATCCACAAACTCCATTTCCTTGGATCAATTATTTAGGTAATGAAGATTTTTTTGGATTAGTTTCTAATTCAGCAGGAGGATATGCATTTTATAAAGACGCAAAATTCAGAAGGTTAACAAGGTATCGATATAATAATGTTCCTATGGATAATGGGGGACGTTATTATTATATTAAAGATGAAGATACCATATGGAATCCGGGATGGAAACCAACAAAAACGCCATTGGATAGCTACGAATGTAGACATGGAATGAGCTATACTAAAGTAACTGGCGTTAAAAACGGATTAAAAGCAGAAAGTACCTTTTTTATTCCACTTAAAACCTGGGCCGAAGTTCATAAAATTAAGCTAACCAACGAATCAGAAAAGGAAAAGTCGATTAAACTGTTTTCATTTATGGAGTGGTGTTTATGGAATGCTGAAGATGATCAAAATAACCTGCAGCGTAACCTTTCAACCGGTGAAGTAGAAATAGATGGATCTACGCTTTATCATAAAACAGAATATAAAGAGCGTCGCAATCATTACGCATTCTTTCATGTGAATACTCCTATTCAGGGTTATGATACAGATAGAGAAAGCTTTGTAGGATTGTACAACGAACTATCAGAGCCACAGGCTGTGTTAAAGGGAGAACCAACCAACTCAGAAGCTCACGGATGGTCGCCTATCGCATCACAATATATTGAAGTAACATTAAAACCTGGTGAATCTAAAGATTTAATTTTTGTATTAGGTTATATTGAAAACCTGGAAGAAGAAAAATGGGAAAGCAAGGGAGTGATCAATAAAACAAGGGCAAAGCAGGTTATTGAAAACTTTAATTCTGTAGAAAAAGTAGATGCTGCCTTGAATGATTTATCCACTTACTGGGAAAATCTTCTTAGCATTATTAATGTACAAAGTGATCAGCCGGAATTGAACAGAATGGTAAACATCTGGAATCAATATCAATGTATGGTTACTTTTAATATGTCGCGCTCTGCATCTTTCTTCGAAGTTGGTATTGGACGTGGTATGGGATTTCGTGATTCAAATCAGGACTTGATTGGTTTTGTTCATCAAATACCAGAAAGAGCCAGAGAGCGTATTATCGATATTGCATCTACTCAGTTTCCGGATGGTGGATGTTATCACCAGTATCAACCTTTAACCAAACGAGGAAACCATGCTTTGGGTGGAGGTTTTAATGATGATCCTATGTGGCTGATATTAGGTACGGTTAGTTACATTAAAGAAACAGGTGATTTCTCTATTCTGGATGAAATGGTTCCTTTTGATAATGATGAAACTCTGGCAAAAACCATGTTTGAGCACCTGACTATTTCATTTAATCATGTAGTGAATAATCTTGGTCCCAATGGTTTGCCATTAATAGGACGTGCCGACTGGAATGACTGTCTGAATCTCAATTGTTTCTCTAAAGATCCAAATGAATCATTCCAGACTACAGAGAATAATACCGAAGGATCCAAAGCAGAATCAGTTATGATAGCCGGACTGTTTGTGGTTTATGGTACCGACTATGTAGAGTTGTGTAAGCAACTGGGAAAAACAGAAGAAGCTGGCAGGGCTCAGGCTGAAGTTGATAAGATGATTCAGGCTGTAAAAGACTTTGGATGGGATGGAGAATGGTTCTTGCGGGCTTATGATTTCTATGGCAAAAAGGTTGGTTCTGATGAAAACGAAGAAGGTAAGATATTTATTGAATCGCAAGGCTGGTGTACTATGGCCGGAATTGGAAAAGAAGAAGGCTTATGTGAAAAAGCATTGGATTCAGTAAAAGAACGACTGGATTGTGAATATGGAATCGTGTTAAATAATCCGGCTTTTACCAAGTATTATATTGAGTATGGCGAAATATCAACTTACCCTAAAGGATATAAAGAAAATGCAGGTATTTTCTGTCATAACAACCCCTGGGTTATGATTGGCGAAACAGTTATTGGAAGAGGAAACAGAGCATGGGAATATTACAAAAAGATTTGTCCGGCTTACCTCGAAGAGATTAGCGACTTGCATAAAACAGAACCCTATGTTTATGCTCAAATGGTGGCAGGTAAAGATGCTTACAAACCCGGCGAAGCTAAAAACTCATGGTTAACAGGTACAGCCAGTTGGAATTTTTATGCCATTACACAATATATACTTGGGGTTCGACCAGATTATAATGGATTAATAGTTGATCCATGTATTCCTGATGATTTTAAAGACTATACGTTTACCCGTAAGTTTAGAGGAGCAACCTACGAAATACAAATTAAAACAGGAGAGAAAAATAAAGGCGTTAAACAACTTACTGTGGATGGAAAAGCCATTGATGGTAATGTAATTCCGGTATTGGATTATGATTCAGTACACAAGGTAGTTGTTGAGATGCTTTAATTCAGACCTTTATTTTTCCAAAACCATAGGAGAATCGAAGTGTAGTTCAACGGAACCACTTCGATTCATTTTAAATGAATAACAAACTCACCTTGTTTACATACATTTTGTTGAATGGATCGGAGTGCTGTTATGGTAATTCATGGCAGTGCTCCGATTTTTATCTATAACCGATTATGAATTTTCATCATCTTTTTCCAATGTAAAAATATCATTCACCGTTTTATTAAAAACAGCAGCCAGTTTTAATGCTAAAACAGTAGAATTAATGTAATACACAAGCTTATTGTTGGTTCATATTTTCTAGTAAAAACATCAACATTTGTGTTTGAACCCTAAAAGTTTCTATTTTAAACATCAAGTTTGTCATAAAAACTGACAAGCTTGATACTTTTTATATCAACGTTTCTATTTCAACTATCAATGTTCCTACTTTTTATATCAACATTGATGGTTAGATACAAAAGTTTTGGGTTCTGTTTTTCAATAATTGTTTAAAAAATGATGACTCTTGCTATTTTTTGTATGAAAGCTGATGGATTGAACTTCAACGTTCTATTAATTTCATTGAACTTTGTCAGAAAAACTGACAAGGTTGATGGTTTTTCCTCGAGTGTTGATACTTTTTATATAAAAGTTCATGTCAGTTATAGCAACATAGATATTTCAAACCCCATTGTTTGTGTTTATACCTCTAATCTTTATGTTTCAAACATAAAAGTTTATGTATCTACACATAAGTTTGGTGTTGTCAAGTACTCGTATTCCCCTTTGGTCATATCTTATCGAATCTCATAGCTCATCTTAAGTAAGACTGTAGATAATAAATGAGCAGTTTATAATATACAATTTTCGACTTTTTACAGCTTTGGGATGAAACTGTAATGTAAATGAATGAAATAGAGCTGAAATCATAATTTATTTCTGATTTTTAAGTATATTTCATTGAGGAAAACAAGGATTTACCTGCTATTTTATTAAGTAAATACTTACGTTAGTTTACGGGTCTATTTTATCAAACTATTCTTCTTTAGAATATATCTTATAATATAGATTTCAATGACTTAAGATGTGGATTATTAAAGATTTAAAGACGTTTGGATGTCAGAACATTTCAATAATACAATATTTGATTATTTCTTTAACGATAATGAGAAGTTGTGTTGTATTACAAATGATGCAGGCGATATTTTAAAAGTGAATAAAGAATGGGAAAATGTTTTAAACGGAGATGATTCTTCTATCTATAATAATATATTATCTGTCATAAGTCAATATCAATTTAAGCGAGAATGGAAAGCTTTAGTATCTGGAAAAAAAGAAATAATATATAGTACAAACCAGATATCCACCTTTAATAATAAAAAACTAACCATAGGTTGGCAACTGATTAAACAAGATGCATACGTTTTGGTATCTGGTCTTATTAAAAGTATAAGTGATAAAGAGAGTTATCAAAAATTAAATGTTCCATTATATAGTAATTCATTAGGAGTAGTCTGGATAAATAGTAAAGGGGAAATTAAATATGCTAATAATGTAATATGTGAAAGTTTAGACTATTCGGTTGAAATATTATCACAATTACAAATTTTTGATATTGATATTCATTTAACGGAATATGAATTTAAACATGAATGGAAAAAATACTTTACTGACAATATATCTGAAATTGATCCGGTAAAAACAGAGTTTAAAGGGAATGATGGCGTATCGTTTGTGGCAGAGTTAAGTATTGTTTCAACTGAAGATACTCGTGATAATGGATTAATTATTATTTACATAAAAAATGTTACGAAAGAAAATGAAGTTGAATCTTATATAAACCGACTTTATACTGCTCTTGATTATGTTTCTGATGCTATTTATTGGGGAAATATGAAAGATCTGCATTTTCAGTATATAAATAAAGGAGCATGTGATATGCTTGGATATACAAGAGAGGAGTTTAAAAGTTTAACGATTTATGATATAGATATTGATTTTGTTGAAAACGATCCACGGATAGATTTGTCTATTTTTAATTCAACTCAGGAAAATAAAAGTTTTGTATTTGAGGCTCGTCATCGTAAAAAAAATGGAGAAATTATTCCTGTAGAGGTAAATACACTTTATATATGGGTGAATAAAGAGCAATATGTTTTAAGTTTTGTAAGAGATATTTCAGAACGAAAGAAACACGAGTTAGCATTGCTTAAAAGTCAAAAAGTGCTCAGGGAATCACAGAGAGTTGCTAAAATAGGAAATTTTGAATTGTCTTTTAAAGACGGGTCTTTAGTTTGGAGTGATGAGGTTTATTCTTTATTTGGTTATAATAAAGATGAAATAACATTAAACTTTGATGTTTTAAAACAAATTATGCCGCATGAAGATTATTTAGGGGTTATGGATGCTTTAGAACGATCAGTAGATAATAATTGTTTTTATGAGCATGAACACAGAGGCATTAAGAAGAATGGAGAATTATTTTATGTTTATGTTAGCGGATATCTGGAGTTGGATCATAACCATGAAATAGAACGTGTTTATGGTGTATTACAAGATATTAGCGCTCAAAAATATCAGCAACATCAATTAATTCAGGCCAAAGAAAAAGCAGAACAAAGTGACCGGTTAAAATCGGCATTCTTGGCCAATGTGAGTCACGAAATCAGAACCCCAATGAATGCGATTATTGGTTTTTCTGCATTTTTAAAAGATGAAGATAATACTCGTGAGGATATTGCAAAATTTGCGGATATTATTTCTAATAGCGGTGAGCATTTGCTTTCATTAATTAATGATATTATTGATATATCGAAGATTGATACAGGTCAGGTTGATATTGTTAAAACTCAGGTAAATATTAAAAATTTACTGAATGAAGTAAAAGATTTCTTTAGTTCATTTTTGCATACCAATAATAAAAAAGATGTAGAATTAATTTTTGAATTCCCGGTTAATAAGCTTGTGGTATTTACCGATGAGATGAGGTTGAAGCAAATACTAATTAATTTGATTAGTAATGCTGTTAAATTCACGAATAAAGGGTTTATTAAGGTTTTATGTAAAGCTAAAGGAACCTACCTATATTTCGATGTTATAGATTCAGGCATTGGAATTTCTAAAGAAAAGAGAAAAATAATTTTTGAACGTTTTCAACAGGGTAGTGCAACAACCGAAAAAGTATATGGAGGAACAGGTTTAGGACTGGCAATTGCAAAGGCTTGCGTAAATCTGTTGGGAGGGGAAATTGATGTGGAGTCTGAAGAAGGAAAAGGATCGCATTTTTATTTTACTATTAAAGTGTAAATTCCGGATGCTTATCTTTTAGTATACCGCTTCCAACTTCCAACTCCAAGCATAAATCTTAATAAACTCCTCTGATAAACTTATGAATATTTGCTTTATAAAAAGCACTAAGTTTATTATGAAGTTCTTGAGATAGAGGGTTTAGTTCTGAGGCAAGTGCATTTGTTTTGGCCTGACTGGCAGAACTTGCACCTGGTATAATCGTAGAAACTGCCGAATGATCTAAAATCCATCTCAAAGCCAGTTGAACCATTGTCATTCCTTCAGGTAAAAACGATTTAATTTCATCAACTAATTCAACACCTTTTTCAAAAGGTAAACCAGCAAAGGTTTCTCCTACATTAAATGCATTTCCATCTTTATTATAATTTCGGTGATCCTGCTCGTTGAACTGTGTTTCTTTGGTAAACTTGCCGGTAAGCAATCCACTGGCTAAGGGCAAGCGAACAATAATACCCACATTTTTAGCTTCAGCCTGTGGTAATAAATCAGTTACTAATTTCTGCCTGAAAATATTGAAAATAACCTGTAGAGACTGTATGCCTTCTTGTTCAATACATAATAAACCTTCTTCAACAGACTCTACGCTGGCACCAAAGGTTTTAATCAATCCTTCACTTTTAAAATCACGAAGCCAGTCAAAAACATCACCCTTTTGCATTTCAATAGTAGGTATGCAGTGTAGTTGCAATAGATCTAAGGCATCAACACCTAATCTTGCTAAGGAATTTTCAATAGATCTTTTCATGGCATCTTTAGTATACGATGCCGGAAACACATCGGATCCACGACCGAACTTAGTAGCAACTTTAATCTTTTTATCAGTTTGCTTTAAAAATGTGCCAATAAACTTTTCGCTCTGACCATTCCCATATACATCCGCAGTATCAAAAAAGGTAATGCCATTCTCAACAGCAGTCGTTAAAATTTCTAATGCTTTGTCTGTTGAAAAATTTTGCCCCCAATCGGCACCAATTTGCCATGTTCCAAGACCAATTTCACTTACATCAAAACCGTTGCTTCCTAATTTTCTTGTTTTCATTCTAAAGAATTTTTGTTTAATAAATGTTGTTGCTTTACCCATTTACTATACAAAGCATAATCTTTATGCTAAAGAAGATTTAAAAATGCAAAATTAATTTAGTAATGGCAATTGTGTTGTTGTTTATGTTTACCAGTTGGTCAGGATATATTTTCTGAAAATTAAGATGAATGTGCAGCAAATACACGAGAAATAACTATAAAAAGTTGCTGTTCTTTTGGTTGATTAGGTAGCAATATAATTCGACTCTATATAAAAAAAGCCGGGGTATAACTTTTAATGAAAGTTACATTCCGGCTTTATAGAACCATTCGCATTCTATTTATTCTTCAATGCTTTGCTTATTGAATAAAGTCCAGTTTAATGATATACTGTAATTATTTTTTAATGCATTATCGGTAATTAAATAGGCAAAATTGCATGACAATGCGCCTAGTTTTAATCCTGCTCCTAGAGAATAGTAATTTAAACCGATAGATTCATCCATAAACTGATAACCAGTGCGTAATGATAGCATTGATTTATATTGGTATTCCAATCCTAAACCGCCACCAATACCTGCAGCATCATTTGCAGCAGATATATGCGAAATATCTAAATTACAATTAAATGCATTTGTAGCATTTAGTTCTTTACTATATCCCATACCAAAGCCAATAGTTAGAGGTAATGGCACCGATCCGTCATCAAATTTTAAATCACCACCTATATTATGAATCATTGTTCCATACTGTAAAGCTTTATACTTACTTTTAAATCCAAGATCAAAGTATATTGTATTGGCATCGTAACCTTGACCATATTCAGAATTTAAATAATGTAAAGAAGCTGATAAAGCGGTATGATCAGATATTTTATATGCATATCCGATGTCAAAAGTATTCTCTTTTGGTGTAAAAGAACTGGGATTATTCCCGGTATCATCCAATAAAGTATATTTAGGAAGATTAAAAGCCCTGTATCCAATGGCAATTTTGTGTTTGCTACTTAAACTATAAAAAGCTGATAAAGCATAGATATTATAATCATCAGAAAAAGTACTGATCCACGGACGATAGGATAGACTTACATCCAATGTTTTGTTATCAATGCTGTTGGCTGCAAGATTTGTATATAAAGTATTACTATGATTTGTTGCCAAATAAGTACCTCCCATTGCCACAGAGCGGGTATCTGTAGGAATAGAAATAAATGATCCTGCTTGCGAAAATATATTTGTACACGCATATAAGGCTATGCATGCTATAAGTAATCTTTTAATGATCATAACTTAACTATGTTTCGTTTAATTACTGTATTGTTATAATTAATCTCTAATTCATATTGCCCGGTTGATAAATCCGACAAATCTAGACTACCAGGAGCAAAAGCTGAAATGTTAGTAGTTCTATTATCTACTAATCCGCCATTGCTATTGTAAATAGAAACGTTCAACTGGCCATCTACGTCTTCACCCATTCTAAAATTCACTTTATCAGAAACCGGATTTGGATAAATATCTATTTCTTCACTATCATCTCTCACCATCACTTGAAATACAGCTGTAGCAGTTTCACCTCTGGCATCAGAAGCGGTAATAGTGACTGTTGATAAACCATTATTTGTTGGGTTAATAGTTAATGAGTTATATACTTCAGATGCATTTATATAATTCGAATTAAAAGAAATATCAAAGTTTAAATCTTCTCCATCTTCATCCGTAAAATAATCTGTTAAATTAATATCATAAGCTTTGTTTGGATTACCAATGTAATAATTATCAATAGACTGAGAAAGCACCGGAGTATGATTTTCAAGTATGGTGTATGTAAATGGGTAGGTAGTTCCTAGTCCTGTTGCATCTTCAGCATATAAGCTAACGGTATATGTGCCTGGATCTGCAGTTAAACCATTGATCGTAATTCTTACTTCCGAGGTGTTTATTGCTGCAGCAGAAGAGTTACCAGATTCATCCGCGTAAGTCCAGGTAAAAGCTTCTTCATCAGGTTCTGTAATTGTAAAATTCAGATATTTAGTTTCGTGTGCTTTAACTTCAATATTTGTTTCTTCCTCTGTAATGATAACAGGTGCCATATTAGGATCGGTTGTAGCACTGACATTGCTTGAATATTCGCCATACGATCCTAAGATATCAAATCCAACAATAGAAAAATAGTAGGTGCTTGCAAAATCTAAATCAGTTATTGTTGTGGTTAGAGTTTCACCCACTAAAGCATGATTAACCAAAACCGATGTTGATGAAACAGCTACACTTTGCGTTGTAACATCATTTTCAGAGAAAGGAGATTTTGAATAATAAATTCTATAACTACTCGCCTTATAATCATCATCATCAGATGTTACAGACCATGAAAGAGTGGCTTTGTTTGATGATGCAGTTACACTTAAATCAGTCACCATTTCAGGCGGAACACTATTGTAATTTGCAAGTGTAGCTGTAGCATTTACTTGTCCTATACCAAGCATACCTGCATATTCGGTATTGTATCCATCAATATCAACAGCCCCACGATAAAGTCTTTCTTTTAACATATCAGGCGTAAAACCTTCTCCTCCGAATTCAGAGATGATTAGCGCTGCAACTCCTGAAACATGAGGACAAGCCATTGAAGTACCAATCATGAATACATAGTCATTGTCAGGAGCTGTACTTGCAATATAGCAATCTACATCATATAAGTCATCATGCTCATCAGATCCTCCAGGAGCGGTAATATCAACCCAACTACCGTAATTAGAATAGTAAGCTCTCATATAGTCTGGAGCACTTGACGCAACAGCAACAACATTTTCGTACATAGCGGGGTAGGCTTTTGTTGATACGTTTTCGTTTCCTGCAGCAAAAATTACAATGCCTCCTGCCATTGGACCCACTTGGTTTCCATTTTCATCAATACCAGCATATTTAATAAAATAGTCTATGGCTTCTTTCATACTTAGAGGCAATTCGGGAGAGTCATCATACCCCCAGCTATTCTGGCAGATTACAGCTCCGTTATCAGCAGCATACTTTATGGCTTCTTCAAAATTTTCAGCACTAATATCTTCGCCATCTCTATCTGTTTCAAAAACCTGACACGACATCATCTTTACTCCTGGAGTTTCTGAATCTCCACCAGCAATACCACATACTCCAATGCCATTATCATTCATTGCACCAATAGTACCAGCAACATGAGTCCCATGATCGTGAGCTACGATAGTTCCGTCGTAATCAACAAAGTTATATCCATAAACGTCATCAGTATAACCGTTGTTATCATCATCATTATTTGTAGCACCTCCATCTTCTGATTGATTGTGCCATATATTATTAATCAGGTCTTCGTGATCAACATCAATACCCCCGTCAATAACAGCAACAATCACCTGTTCGTTACCACGTTGTTTTAACCATGCATCAAATAGGTTAATATCTGCACCTTCCAATGCATTAGTTACAGAGCCATCATTATAATAATGCCATTGATACGAAAGAAACGGATCATTAAATGGATACTCAGTATCAGCAGTTGCAGAGGTGCTTTTAAGCGATTTAGATATTGGTATAGGACCAAAATCTTTATAGGAAGATTTTTGATTTTGAATGGTGCGGATTGGTTCCGTAACTGTAACCTCACTTAGTTTCTTAAACTGACTAATTACTTTTGAAAGAGCAACAACTGAAGTGTCATACTTTACATCGTACCATAAATGTAATCCCTCTTGTTGTGTTCTGGCTTCATATTTTCCACTGTAAGGAAATGTTCTTTTAAAGGACTTTGCCCCAATAGAAGAAAGAACATTATCGACTTTGCTAAGGTTAGTTGATACCTGATTTGATTTTAGAGAAACTGATAGGTTTTGAGTGTTGTTTTGGTTTAATTTAATTCGTATAATACCTTGTACTGAATTAGATGCAGTAATAGTATTTAATTCCTTTTCTTGCTGATTTACAATTTCATCTTCGTTCCTACAGGAAAATAAAAGCGATAATGAAATGCATAAAGATACCAGAGAAATTCTGGTCATAATTCGTTGGATCATTAATGAAGTTTTAAAAAATATTATTTAGAATTGAAATGATGATTAATTCAAAGAAAAGAATTTTAGACATATATGCTGTTTATTTAATTTTAATATTAGACGTATAGAAATATTTACTCGACCAATTGGTGAAATTACTAGATTTATTTATTGCATTGTAAGTCTTAACTGTACACAATGTTGCATTATAAATGAAGTGTAGTACTCTGTTCTCGATTAATATTTTGTTAATCACTTATTTGATTTTTATATAACATCAGGAGTAATAATTAATATTGATTTAATGAATGATTAATAATGTCTATGACTTGAAACGTTAAAAATAACCCCCTTTTCAATTCAGCATCTTAAAGAAAATTAAAAATTTGTCAGACCTGGTAAATCTCGTAATTTTGCGCCGCTTATATCACTTTTGTGTATAAACCTTAATGAACATATAATAATAAAATAATGAAAACAGTAGTTTTAGTTACAGGTCTGGTAATTTTGTGCAATATTGTTATGCATGCACAAAATATCAATGACAAAATTGATATTTGTAAGAAGTATTTAATGAATGAAAAATATACTGAGGTATTAGAAGAATGTCAGGTTCTATTTGAAAGTGATATGGATTCCGTTAATTCAAGTTTGGTCTATGCTTTTGCCGGTCTGGCAAATAAGGAGCTTGGTAACTCAGATAAAGCTGTTGAGTATTTAAAAAAATCGATACAATACAGAGTAAAGCGTTACGATATTTATGAAACGTTTATTGGAATAACGAATGAAAAAAACGATGGAGAAAACTATGAATTTGGATTGCTTCAGGAGGCGATTGCATTTCCGGATCTTGCTTACCTGGTTAATCCAAAACTTGTAAATTATTACATCAAATCAAAACAATACGAAAAACTAATTGAATATTCTAATAAATTACTGGAAGCTAACCCTAATGATGTTGATTATTTGTATTACTCAGCCTACGGATATCAACATTTAAAACAAACAGATAAAGCAGAAGAATATTTTATTAAGGTTTTAAATAACGATCCTGATCATAAAAATGCAAACCTAAGTTTAGGTAATCTATATTTTAAAAAGGCAACTAAGGAATATAATCTTCAAAAGAAGAAATATGAAAAATTAACGAACCCTACAAGATTGGATTATGATCATTACCGAAAATCCTTAGAACAAAGTAGATCTATTTATGAACAAGCTTTACCATATTTATTAAAAATATATAATAATAAGCCAACGGCTAATTTAAAAAGCGTTTTATATAATATTTATAGTAGATTAGATAAGAAAGAAATTGCTTCGCAATATAAGTAGTGGGAAGCGATACTTGGTTGTTTATTAGCGGTATATTATGGTTAGGTTTGGAAAGGGAAAAGTCATTTTATTTTGTAATATGATTTTTCTGAAATTCACTAGGCGTAATATTGAATTCCGATTTAAAGCACGATGAAAAATATTTAGGATCAGAAAAACCAACAGCGTAAGCAACTTCTGAAATTGAAGTTGTGCTGTTTTTAAGCATTACTGATGCATGTTTTAATTTAATATTTCTGATAAACTCAATAGGAGAGAGGCCAGTAATTGTTTTAATTTTTCGATAAAGAGAAGATTTGGATAAATTTAACTCCTCTGCAAATGTATTGATGTCAAAATCAACTTCCGACAAATACTTCTCAATAATCTCAATAGCATTGTTTAAAAACTGTTCGTCCATCGAATGGTTTTCCAGTGAGGATATATTGAGCTCAACATTTGATTTAAACTCCTCCTGCTTACTTTTTTTATGGGTGATGAAGTTACTTATTCGTGCATTTAAAACGCCCATTTCAAAAGGTTTAGAGATATATGCATCAGCTCCGGCATTGTAGCATTCAATTCTGTCGTTAATACTGTTTTTTGCTGTTAGTAAAATTACAGATATATGACTGGTTTCGATGTTTCCCTTTAATGTTTTACATAATTCAATACCATCCATTTCAGGCATCATAACATCACTAATAATTACATCAATATCTGAAGATTTTACTTGCTCTAAGGCTTCAATTCCATTTGTGGCAGTTAATACATGATACGTTCTTGAAAGTATTTGTTTCATTAATTGAAGTAATTCTAAATTATCATCAACCAATAGTATATGTACATTTGATAGTTTTTCTGTAGAAACAGATACTTTGTCTTCAATATCATTAATATCAATAATCTCGTGATTTGAACATGAACTATCGTTAATGCCAATGGTATTATAGGTGGAAATCTCATTAGGAGAATAACTTCCTTTATCAATCGGAATATGAATTGTAAAAGTGGTTCCCTCTTCTAATTTACTATCTACAGAGATCCAACCGTGATGTAGCTCGATCAAATCTTTACTTAGTGATAAACCAATTCCATGAGTGTCACTTGCATTAATTGTTTTGTTGGTGTAAAATCGTGTAAAAACGTTTTCTAAATCTTCAGGTGGAATACCAATTCCAGTATCACTTACATTAATAGTAATGTACTCATGATTGTTTTCGTTGTATGTTTCCAGAGAAATTGATATTTCTCCATTTTCAGGAGTGTACTTAAAAGCATTAGAAAGTAGATTAAAAATTACTTTATCAATCTTGTCAGCATCAAAATATGCTTTTATCTCTTTATGAGTAGTATGGAAAGAAAATTTTATTTGCTTTTTATTGAAAACTGGTAAAAAATGATTGTAACAAATATCTTTAATGAATGAAGCTATATCTGAATTGGTATTATTAAGCTGCATTTTGCCATTTTCAACTTTTCTAAAATCCAATATCTGTTGAAGAAGTCGTTTTAACCTTGAAACATTAGATCTCATTAACGTAAATTGCGATAGTTTTTTGGGAATGATTGACTCAGTATCATCAATTAAACAAGAGATAATAGTTAAAGGAGTTAATAAATCGTGAGAAATATTTGTAAAGTATTTTAACTTGGTTTGAGTTAGTTCCTCAGTTTTGTTTTTTTCAAACTGAGCCATTTTAATGGAGTGTTTAAGTTTAATTCGGTTAATCATTATGTATATAAGAATAGTAACAACTAAGGTTATAACTATAATATAAATGATATAAGCTACTGTGGTTTCATATATTGCTGGTTCTCTGATAATATTAAAAGTTGTAACCTGATCACTCCATAGATTATGCTCATCAGATGCTTTTACATGAAAAATGTATTTACCTTTTTTGAGTTGACTATAAACAGCAAATTGACGATCCTCTTTTACATAAATCCAATCATCATCAATACCATCAAGTTTATAGGCGTATTTAATTTTTTCGGGATTACTATAATCCAATGCGGAAAAATATAATTCAATATTTTTATCAGAAGGTGATAATCTAAGTGTATTATTTACCTTATTATACTTTTTTATTCGACATGAATCTAATATAGATACGTTCTGAATTTTTACATCTGTAATTTTTACATTAGTTTTTACAGGAGGAACTAATAAATGCTCTGAAGGACTAAACCTTGAATAACCTCTGTTTCCTCCAATATAAATATACTTAGAGTCTTTAGTTTTGAATAACGAATTTTTCAAATGCGAATTAATTTGCATTCCATCCAAAGATGAATACGAGATAGAAGCACTGTTTCGGGGATTGTATTCTATTACTTTTTTATAAGTTGTTATCCAGATATTGTTGTATTTATCAGCTATTATATCAAGAATTGCTTCCCCCTTTAAACCACAATCAATAGTTTTATTAGTAAATGTTTTATTAGTAGTATTGTATGCTATTAAACTGCCGCTTTTCATTCCAATCCAAACTGTGCCACTCAAATCTGCAGTAATTGTTTGAATATGCTTATCAATAAGTTTATTGTTAATATTATTAAACTTTAAACTTTTTATTGTTTCTATAGAAATTTCCTGGGGTAAATTAATTTTATAAATCCTCTTATTATCAGTGCTAATCCATATTGTATTATTGTTATCCTGAGTTATTGAGGTAACTTGTCCTATATCTTTTTTAACTACAGCGACTTCATTTAATCCAAATGGTTGAACAAACAAAGCTTTATCACTTATTATCCAAACGTTTGATTGGTTATCTTCAAAAATCAAGTTTGCTATTCCCGAATTGCTGGTTACTTGACTTAATAAAGTGTATTTTATACTCTTTATCTGATCATCTTCTTTTTTTATTCTTACAATTTTTGAGTTACTCGAGTTGGTCAACCATATTTCATTTAATCCGCTTATATAGTTAATATGAGTAACATATTTGAGTTCGTTGATGTTTTTTAGTTTATTGATTTCACTAAAGAACTTTACAGCCTGTTGTTTGGGACTGTAACAAAAGAGTCCAATTCTGTTTTGGTTAATCCAGATATCTCCATTGTTATCTTCACAAAGAGATGTAAATGAGGGAGCAATGTCACTTTTGTTTGTTAATAAATGAAGAGGAAAATTAATTATTGATGGTTTATTAAAATCAACCTTAAAAACACCTTCACTAAAGGCTCCAATCCATAAACTACCATCGCGGTCTTTTATAATTTCACTAAATATATTGTTCGTATTCTGAAAAAGTTTGCGTGTATTTACAGCTTCAGTATTACCGTCTTTATCGTATTTGAAAGTACTTAGACCAGATAATGACATAGCCCATATATATTCCAAGTTATTATCTTGTGTAAAACTAAAGAAACGTGAGGTGTTAATGGATTTTTCCCATTCTGGTTGAGGTATTTTGGTATAGGTCTGATGAGAAATTGTATTTGGATTAAAATGAAAAATACCTTCTTCCCAGGTTCCTATCCAATAATTATTATTTGAATCCTGATATATTCTAAACGGATTATCCTGGTTTCCTACTTTAGGGTACTTAATGAATTGATTGGTTTCTTTATTGTACTTAAATAAACCCTGTCCCCATACAGCTACCCACATATTTTGGTATGAATCTTCAAATATTTGGTTTATGCTTGAGTTTGGTAAAGTACTTTTATTGTCTGCAGAATATGAATAATCAAATTTCAAACTTAAATCTTTGTTATATCTCTTCAAACCAGAATTATACCCAACCCAAACGGTACTGTCACTTGCACAAATCATACTAGATACACTTGCATGTGTTATTGTGGTATCAGGGTGGGGCTTAATAGAATACGTATTTTTATCTAAAATATTTAGACCTTCTTGAGTTCCTACCCAAATGTTATTGTTATAGTCTTCTGTAAATGCAGTTATTTCGTTGCTGCTTAGTAGGTTGGGGTTGATGAAATCTGATCTGAAAATTTTTGTTCTGTATCCATCATACCTACATAGTCCATCCTGGGTACCTAACCACATATATCCTTCTCTATCCTGAAAAATTCTATATACAGAATTTGAAGGAAGTAAATTCATAATAGGAAGTTGACTTACTTTTATATTTTGAGCTGCACTAAAAAAAGATATGGATATAATAATGGTAAAAAGAATATGAAGTCGAAGCTTGTTTTTCATGAAATATATAATTAATTCACAGATCTCTTAAATTTTGTTATTAAACAAATGTAATTGATTTATGATTGAGGTGTACGAATCCTCATAAATCCCTCTGAATAGTTTTTGTAATAACAATAAAAAAGTGGACACTAATAAAGGAATTAGCAAACTTTTTTAATGGTGAATTATAATTCAAACATGACGAAAAATCATTCAAAACCCCTTGTTTATGCTGGTTTTATTGAGGTGGTTTATTTTTCGTCCAAAGGGAATGATCCTTCGACTTTTTTTATCATCTGGTTGGTCATATTTGCATTGTTAATAGTTCTTAATTATTGTTCAAAAATAACATTGATGATAATAGTTAAAAATTTTATAACGATTTAAACAAAATGATTAATAATTAATGATCGACTATGAAAAAAAAGTTATCAAGTTTTAATTGTCGAAGGGAATATTTTAGTTCATGGAAGGATAAGTCCATGCATATATTAGCCTTCATTATTATGATTACGTTTATTCCGATAAACACTTATGCTCAAAACACAATTAATGTAACAGGAACAATTACAGATTCTTCAACAGGAGAGCCTTTAATTGGAGTTGCAATTGTAGTGGAAAATACATCAACAGGTACTATTACAGATGTAACAGGAAGTTATTCAATTAATGTTCCGGAAGATGGATCGTTAGTGTACTCTTATTTAGGTTACACAACACAAATTATTCAAGTTCAAGGAAAAACTTCTATTAATGTTACTTTATCCAGTGATTTAGAAGAAATAGGAGAAGTTGTCGTTGTTGGTTTTGGTACTAAAAAGAAAGTAAATGTAACTGGAGCTGTTGCTACAGCATCTGCTGAAGATTTAAAAGAGCGACCAGTTGCCAATGCAGTTCAGGCATTACAAGGTGTGATACCTGGATTAAACATTAGTAACAGTGGTAATGGTGGTGAATTAAATGCACCTAAAACTATTAATGTAAGGGGTACAACTACAATTGGAGAAGGATCCAGTGGTGAACCTTTAATTTTAATTGATGGAATGGAAGGTGATATTAGTACAGTAAATCCTCAAGATATTGAAAATATCTCTGTTTTAAAGGATGCTGCATCCTCTTCTATTTACGGTTCAAGAGCTCCTTTTGGTGTTATTTTGGTAACAACTAAAAAAGGAAAATCAGGTAGAGCTACAATTAACTATAACAATAGCTTCAGATTTAATACTCCGGTTATGTTACCTGATATGCAAAACTCATGGGAGTTTATGAATTACTATGATGATGCACAATTTAATGGATCTAACAACCATTTATTCGATCAGAATCATATGGATTTGGTTTATCAGTACTATACAGGTCAGTTAGATGCTAATGATGTTGCTTACCAGGCAGGTAATGGTCGTTGGGATTATGACCATACTTACGGAAATGTAGATTGGTTGGAAGAGTATTATAAAAAATGGTCTCCATCTCAGGAACACAATGTTAGTGCTAGTGGGGGTAATGAAAAAATTACTTACTATGTGTCTTCAAATTATATGACGCAAGATGGTTTTATGCGTTATGGAACAGAAAATTTCGATCGTTTTAATGTTACAGGTAAAATTTCAGCAACATTATCTGATTACGTGAAAATTGACTATTCTAACAGATATTCTAGAGTTGATTATTCTCGTCCAACTATGATGAATGATAGTTTTTACGATAATATCTTAAGACGCGCAAGACCAATCAGACCCATTAAAGATCCTAATGGATACTACATGACTGACATTAACTATGCATTAACAATGGAAGAAGGTGGTAGACATAAAGAACAAAATGATGAGATGTCGCAGCAGGCAAAAATAACTATTACGCCTACAAAAGATTGGAATATCATGGGAGAGTTCAATGTGAGAACCAGAAATAACTGGACACATTGGGATCAAAAACGCGTATACTCACATATGGCAGATAATCCTGAAAATACATACAGAGGTATGACTAGTGCTGCTAATGACCAGGTATACGAGTACGCTTACAGAGAAACATTTTTAAACTCAAATGTATATACAAACTATACTAAGAGTATTAAGGAGCATACTTTCACAGGAATGTTGGGTTTTCAGTCGGAGCAATTAAAAAACAGAGATCTGCATGCTCAACGAAATGATATGATCAATACTGATTTACCAGTACTTGATTTGACAACGAATGACGATGCCAGGGATTTAGGTGGTCAATATAATGAGTGGTCAAACGCCGGATTTTTTGGTAGAGTGAACTACGATTATAACGGAAAGTATCTTGCTGAAGTAAACTTAAGATACGATGGTACTTCGCGATACAGAGCTGAAAATAGATGGGTTTGGACGCCTTCATTTTCTTTGGGATGGAATGTTGCAAGAGAAAATTTTTGGGGTTCTTTAGTTGATTATGTAGGAACTTTCAAATTAAGAGGATCCTATGGTGTATTAGCTAATCAAAATACTTCAGGTTGGTATCCAACTTATCTTACTATGAATACTGGTGCTGCCAATGGTTATTGGATGGTGAATGGTTCTCGTCCAAATACAGCTGAAGCTCCGGGGATTATTTCTCAGAACCTGACATGGGAAAAAGTAAAAACAATGAACTTAGGATTTGATTATGGTGCATTTAATAATCGCTTGACAGGATCTTTTGATTATTTCGAAAGAAAAACTGAAGATATGGTAGGACAAGGAGTTGAATTGCCTGCTACTTTAGGAACAGGAGTGCCAAGGACAAACAATACAGACCTAAAAACATACGGTTGGGAATTAGTAATTCAATGGCGAGATAAAATTGGAGAGGTTAGTTACGGAGCTCGTTTGAATGTTTCTGACTCACAAACAAAGATATTGAGATATGGTAACCCTACAGGAAACCTTGATCAGTACAGAGCTGGAGAAAAGACTGGAAATATCTATGGTTTTACAACCATTGGTATCGCAAAATCAGACGATGAAATGAATCAGCATCTTGAAAGCCTTCCTAATGGTGGACAAAGTTATTTTGGTAGTAACTGGGCTGCTGGAGATATAATGTATGCTGATATCAATAATGATGGTAGAGTAGATCGTGGTAGCAATACGATGAATGATATGGGTGACTTGAAAAAAATTGGAAACAATACACCACGTTTTCGCACAGGTATTAATCTTGATGCAAGTTACAAAGGATTCGACATACAAATGTTCTGGCAAGGCGTATTAAAAAGAGATTTTGATCCAGGCTCAAACAGTATGGTATTCTGGGGTGCTACAGGAAGTGGGCAATGGTGGTCTACTGCTATGAAAGAACATTTAGATTACTTTAGAGATGATGCAGATCATCCACTAGGTACAAATACTGATGCTTATTATCCTAGACCAGTATTTAACAATAAGAACCACGCTACACAAACAAAATATCTGCAAAATGCAGCATATATGAGATTAAAGAACCTACAAATTGGTTATACATTTCCTAAGGAGTTAATGGGCAGAATAGGTTTGCAAAATCTTCGTTTGTATGTGTCTGGTGAGAATTTATTAACGATTACTAATTTATCTAAAACTATGGATCCTGAGACTGCAGGTATTGGTAGACAAGGTGGTACAGTTTATCCATTGTCTAAAACATATAGTTTTGGTTTAAGTGTTAACTTCTAAATTAAAAAAAATATGTTAAATATAAAGAATACAGTATTTTACAAAAGTTTGATACTTGGTGTTTTTGCTATAAGTTTTTACAGTTGTAATGACTTTATGGATACAACACCTCCATCACAAATTTCCCCTGAAAAATATCTGTGGGATGAATCACAATTAGCATCATATACCATTCGGTATTATGGTCAGTATACTAATAACTACAACCCCAATGATGATAATACAGGAGGTATGATTCCTAGTCATTTTGGTTCTGGTGGGGAGTCATTTTATCTTAATGATTTAGCAACAGATAATGAAACAAGTAAAGGCTCAAATAATAGATATGTTGATGGAGTTTGGACTGTTGGTTCAAGTGGTGGTAAATGGAATTTTAGTAATATTTATGCTTTAAATTATTACTTACAAACAGTTGTGCCTAGATTTGAAGCCGGAGAACTTACTGGTAATGCTGATAATGTTGCACATTATGTAGGAGAAGGATACTTTTTAAGAGCACATGAATATTTCTTTCGTTTAAGAAAACTAGGTGATTTCCCGATTATTACAGAAACACAGCCAGATAATCAGGATGTGTTAACTGAAGTATCAAAAAGACGTCCTAGAAATGAGGTTGCCAGATTTATTTTGGAAGATTTAGATAAAGCAATTGATTTGTTATTAAATAATCCTAATGGAGGTAAAACTCGTATTACCAGAAATGCTGCTTTAGTTTTAAAAGCTCGTGTTGCATTGTTTGAAGCTACCTGGTTAAAATATCATGCTGGAACACCAATGGTACCTAATGGTCCTGGATGGCCAGGAGCAGAAAAAGATTATAACAGTGGCTATTCATTTCCTTCAGGAAGTTTAGATGGTGAAATTGATTTCTTTCTTACTGAAGCTATGGAGGCTTCATCAGAGGTAGCAGATAATATTTCTTTAGTTCCAAACAGTGGGAATATTGCACAATGGGGAGCTGATCCTGCAGAAAATCAGTATTATGATATGTTTGCAAGTACAAATCCTTCTTCATATGATGAAGTATTAATGTACAGAGAGTATTCTATAGATCTTGGTCGTTCTCATAGTTATAATCACTATGTGCACGAAGGTGGAGGTAGAGGATATACACACCAAATGGAACAATCTTTTTTAATGGCAAACGGATTACCTGTTTATAATGTAGCTAGTGGTTATGCTGGAGATGATTATATTCAGGATACTAAAATTGACAGAGATTCGCGCTGGAGATTGTTTATGAAAGCTCCGGGAGAAGTAAAGTCTCTCGTGAATACTCCTTCTGAAATTACTTTTGACAATCCTGCTGCTATTTATAGTGCAGATGGTAGATATTCTACTTCTACAGGGTATATGTTAGGTAAAGGTTACTCTCTTGATTGGAATAATTCACAGGTAGGACAGGATCTTACTGCTCCGGTAATTTTTAGAGCTGTTGAAGCATATTTAATATACATGGAAGCTAGTTACGAAAAGAACGGAAACATTGATGGTAAAGCTGATTCTTATTGGAAAGCTATTCGTACAAGAGCAGGTGTTAATCCTGATTACACAGTAACTATAGCTGCAACTGATATGAATCAGGAAGCTCTATATGACTGGGGTACTTATTCGCATGGAAATATGGTTGATGCAACATTATATAATATCAGAAGGGAAAGACGTTGTGAGTTAATTGGAGAAGGTTATAGATATGATGACTTGATCAGATGGAGAGCTATGGATCAATTAAATGGATTCCAGATTGAAGGTTGTAAAGTTTGGGGACCAATGCAAGATGATTTTGAAGATGGTCAATTATTGGCAGATCAGGAAGATGAAGCTCGTAATACTGTTTCTTCTCCTTCATTGAGTGAGTATTTACGTCCATATCAAATTATTCAATCAAATAATAACTTCTATAACGGATTGTATTTCAAAGAAGCGCATTACCTGGATCCTATTGCTGTTAGACATTTTCTGATTACAGCTGATGATGGTGCAACAATTTCAACATCACCAATTTATCAGAATCCAGGATGGCCTACCGTTGCAGGTCAGGCAGCCAATTAATGATTAAAATATTAGGCTATCCAAAGGGTATTTTGTTAAGTGTTATTTTACTAAGTTTAAATAGGGGGATTGATGTAATCAATCTCCCTTTGACCCTCCCATAACATTAATTTGGTAAGTAAAAATACTATTTGGATATGCCTATTTTGGTTTATAAAGTGCGGCGCTGGAAAGTAGTGTTGAGAAGAAAAATAATTGATTTTTTACTCCCGATTTTTTATTAACTTATATTGTTATTCTGATTTACAAATTGTAAAATTTTAAGAACAATTCAATTTGATTTAAATTGTAATTGAATTAAAGATACAATTTGAGCAAAAAGTAACAGGATATTCAACAAAAGGTTAATATCTCCACATTTGAGAATGATTTGTACACCTGAATTGAAGTAAAGATTTTGATATTTGAAGAACGCAAAAGCTTTTTTTCTGGCAGAAGATTATAGATAGAGATCTTTTTATAATCTTTTGATAGAAAGAGAAGGAGACGGAGAGAGAGAAAGATATTCAATAGTTAATGAAAAAATAAATCAAAACAATAATATTTAAAAGCTTCAAATCATGCAAAGAGCATTGTTATTACTGGTTATAGTATTGTGTGGGACTGTTTATGGTCAGAATAATATACCAGATTGGGAAAATCCCAAAGTGTTTGGTATTAATAAAGAGAAAACCAGAGCTACTTTTATGCCTTATCAAAGTAAAGAGGCAGCCATAAAAAATAATTATGAGGATTCGGATTGGTATATGTCATTGAATGGGACATGGAAATTTAATTGGGTATATAAACCTGCAGACAGACCAACCGATTTTTATACTGAAGATTACGATGTTTCGAATTGGGGCGAAATGCCTGTACCAGGAAATTGGGAATTGAATGGTTACGGAACACCTATTTATTCTAATATCAACTATCCATTTCCTAAAAATCCACCGTTTGTGGATCATAATCATAACCCGGTAGGAAGTTATAAACGCAGTTTTACATTACCTGAAAATTGGAAAAATCGTAGAGTTTATATTCACTTTGAAAGTGGAGCTGCAGCTATGTATGTTTGGGTAAATGGAGAAAAAGTTGGATACAGTCAAAATACCAAAAGTCCTACTGAATTCGATATTACACCTTATGTAAAATCTGGAAAAAATAGTGTATCTATTGAAGCCTATCGTTGGAGCGATGGTTCTTACCTTGAAGATCAGGATTTCTGGAGACTATCAGGTTTCGATCGGGGAATATATTTATATAGTACAGATCAAATCAGAATAGCAGACTTTTTTGCTAAAGCGGGATTGGATAGTAAATATCAAAATGGAATATTAGATGTGGATATTGATGTAGCAAATAAGGTTGCAGATGATAAATCTGCAGAAATCAATATTTTGCTTCATGATAAAAACGGAAAAACAATTCTTGAATCAGGATCAAGCGTTGATCTTAAAGGAAATGGTGAAGAAAAAGTAAATATAAAAGCAGAAGTTAAAAATGTTTTAAAGTGGAGTAATGAAACTCCTGAATTGTATACTCTGGTTCTTTCTTTAAACGATGCTAAAGGAAAACTAATTGAATCAACATCATGTAAAGTTGGTTTTAGAACTGTAGAAATTAAGGATGCGCAGTTAATGGTTAATGGAAAACCTGTTTTAGTAAGAGGTGTTAACTTACATGAACATAATGCAAATACTGGACATGTTATTGATAAAGAAACCATGCTGAAAGATATTGAGCTAATGAAAAAGCATAATATCAATGCCGTACGTATGAGTCACTATCCTCAAAATCCATTATGGTATCAATTATGTGATGAATATGGTTTGTTTTTGGTTGACGAAGCAAATATTGAAGCGCATGCAATGGGAGCAGAGTGGCAAGCATGGTTCGATAAAAATGAACATACAGCTTATCGTCCGGAATGGGCACCTGCACATAAAGACAGAGTGGAACGTTTATTTCAAAGAGATAAAAACCATCCTTCTGTAATTATTTGGAGTATGGGTAATGAGTGTGGTAACGGACCTGTATTTTACGATATTTACGATTGGTTGAAAAAAGAAGATCCTACACGTATGGTTCAGTTTGAACAAGCTGGCGAAAATCGTAATACAGATATTGTATGCCCAATGTACCCGGGTATTGAAAGTATGCAAAAGTATGCTGAAAGAACGGATGTTGAGCGACCTTTTATAATGTGTGAGTATTCTCATGCTATGGGAAATAGTAATGGAAATTTTCAGGAATATTTCGATATTATTCACTCAAGCAAACAAATGCAAGGTGGATTTATATGGGACTGGGTTGACCAGGGCATAAAAGCAACCGATGATTCTGGAAGAGATTACTTTGCTTATGGTGGTGATATAGGTGGTTATAAATATACTCATGATGAGAACTTTTGTGCTAATGGAGTGGTGGCTGCAGATCGAACTCCACATCCTGCTTTAAATGAAGTTAAAAAGGTGTATCAGGATATTCTGTTTTCATCAGAAGACATCAGCACTGGAGTTTTAAGTGTTCAAAACATATTTTTATACAATAACTTAAAAGATTATTCATTTAAATGGGTATTGAAAAATAATGGTGAAGTTGTAAGCGAAAAGCCTTTTAAAGTATCGTTAGCCGGAGGTTTAACAAAAAATGTGAAACTTTCATTACCCAAAGTTTCAGTGAAAGCAGGAGAGGAATATACTGTAGATGTATATGCCTATACAAAAAATGCATCAACTTTTGTTCCGGCTGGATTTGAAATTGCCCGTGAGCAGTTTGTTTTAAATGGAAATAAATATTTTGCTACTGAGAATGTATCAGAGGGAACTGTTTCTGTTGAGGAAAAAGACAACCGTATTTATGTGAAAGCTGATAAGGTAGAAGTTAGATTTGATAAATGGAGCGGTCTGTTATCTTCTTACAAAGTGGATGGACAAAACTTATTAAATGGCGGACCGGAACCTGATTTTTGGAGAGCTCCGATTGATAACGATTACGGTAATGGTATGCCTTGGAAACTTAACATTTGGCGTACTGCTGGTAAAAACAGATCGGTTAAATCAATAGATATTGATAAAAAGGATGATAAAGTAATTATTACAAGTAGCTTGTATTTAAATGATGTAACAAGTGATTATACTTTGGTATACACCATTTATGCTGATGGAAAAACTCAGGTAGAGGCAAGGTGGGAAGCTGGAAGAGAAGGTTTACCTGAAATACCTCGTTTTGGTATGCAAATGAGATTATCTAATGAATTTGATCAGTTTAATTACTATGGTCGTGGTCCTTGGGAGAATTACTCTGATAGAAATACAGCAAGCTTTCTTGGTGTTTATTCAAGTACAGTTGCTGAGCAAAGAGTAGATTATATTCGTCCGCAGGAAAATGGAAATAAAACAGATGTAAGGTGGATTACTTTAACAAATAAAGATGGAGTAGGACTAAAAATAGAAGGTTTGCAACCATTAAGTGTTAAAGTAGCTCATAATTCATCAGATGATATTGATGCCGGTTTAACTAAAAAGCAAATGCATCCGAGCGATGTAACACCTCGTAATCAGGTTTATTTAAATGTTGATTTTAAACAACGTGGTTTAGGTGGTGATGATAGTTGGGGAAGATATCCTCATACCCAATACTTGTTATTGGATAAAGCATATAGCTATGGTTATATCATTAGTCCGGTTAAATAATTTTGGAGTAAGCAATAAAATCAGAACTAATTTATAAGATAAATCAAGTCATGTATAATATTAAAAATCTAAGTATTATTTGGTTCGCGTTATTGTTTGTAGCGTGTGCACCAAAAAATACTAAATCAGGAGAAGAATCATCATACTTATCAAAACAGAGTAAGCAAGATGTGTTGTCAACAATAGTAAAAGTAAATGATTATTGGCAAAGTACAAATCCAGAACATGGGCGAGCTTTTTGGGATAATGCAGCTTACCATACAGGAAATATCGCAGCGTATCAGGTAACAGGTAAACAAGAATATAAAGCATACTCTGAAGCCTGGGCCATTCAAAATGAATGGAAAGGGGCTAAATCAGATGATAAATCGGCATGGAAATACCATTATGGAGAAAACGATGAGCATGTATTGTTTGGCGACTGGCAAATTTGTTTTCAAACTTATATAGATCTTTTTAACATGGATGAAATTAAAGATTCATCTAAAGTTGCAAGAGCTATTGAAGTAATGGAATATGAAATGAGTACTGAAGCTAATGATTATTGGTGGTGGGCTGATGGATTATATATGGTAATGCCTGTAATGACAAAGTTATATCATGTAACAGGTAAAGAATTGTATCTTGAAAAGTTATACGAATACTTTAAATATGCGCAAAGTATTATGTATGATGAAGAGACAGGTTTGTTTTATAGAGATGCAAAATATGTTTATCCAAAGCATAAGTCAATGAATGGCCTTAAAGATTTATGGGCTCGTGGTGATGGATGGGTATTTGCAGGATTGGCAAAAATTATTCAGGACATGCCCGAAAGTTATGAGCATAAAGCTGAGTTTGTTGAGATCTATAAAAAAATGGCTGTTACATTAAAAGATGTGCAACAAAAAGAAGGTTACTGGACTCGTAGTATTTTGGATCCGGAACATGCTCCGGGACCAGAAACCAGTGGTACAGCATTTTTTACCTACGGTTATTTGTGGGGAATGAATAATGGTGTTTTATCTATAGATGAATATACTTCAGTTGTAGATAAATCATGGGAGTATTTAACAACAGTTGCACTTCAGGAAAGTGGTAAAGTTGGTTATGTTCAACCAATTGGTGAAAGAGCAATTCCTGGACAAACAGTTGACGAAAATTCAAGCTCAAACTTTGGTGTTGGAGCCTTTTTGTTAGCCGGTTCTGAAATGGTGAAATTCTTAGATAAATAATTGTGTGGAGCGCTATTCACTATTAATGTCAATCAAGAGTTAAAAATAAACACAAAGACACTGAGACACTGAGTTTTTATGTATTGTTATGAAATGCTTTAATTCCGTTAGGATTTACTTTTCAAACTCTTTTAAATTAGTGCAATTTATAGGAGTAAAGTATGTAAAAATCACTCTGTGCCTTTGTGTCCCTGTGTTAATCTTTTTTTATACTCCAGAGGTGCATTGTTAATTATAGTTAGTGGATAGCGTATTTTTTATGATCATTTCAAAAATGAATATAATTACGCCTTCTTGTTTTAAAACATATAAAATTTAATGATCCTGAATTAATTTTACAGGCTTATTAAATTTTTTTTGTTTAAAATCGCCGATAAAATATAATATAATGAATAAAAAGTTTCTTCTGGCCATATCATCGCTTGTTGTATTTATTACAACTGCCTGTGCTCAAAAATTAGTTCCGGTTGATAAAGCATGGTCAAATAACTCGGTAAATGCAGTTGTATTTCGTCAAAACTCATTGGTAACACATGCCGATACTCAGTTTATTGCCTATTATACAACAGAGGGTAAACTGGCTTTAGGTAAGCGCAATATTAATGATGATAAATTTACCATTAACCAAACTGATTTTAGTGGTAATGTAAAAGATGCGCATAACTGTATTAGTATCATGGTTGATGGCGATGGTTACTTGCATGTATCATGGGATCATCATGGTCATCCGCTTCGTTATGCAAAAAGTGTGGCCCCTTATTCGCTTGAGTTAGGACCAAAAACTGAAATGACAGGGCAAAACGAAACCAATGTTACCTACCCGCAGTTTTTTAAAATGCCCAACGGAAACTTAATCTTTATGTTTAGAGATGGGCAATCAGGACAAGGAAACTTAGTGTTAAATAGTTACGATGTTAAAACGCAAAAGTGGAGTCAGATACAAAGTAACTTAATTGATGGTGAGGGACAACGTAATGCATACTGGCAGGCCTGTTTAGATCATAAGGGAGTCATACATGTTTCGTGGGTATGGCGCGAAACCTGGGATGTATCTACCAACCACGATATGTGTTATGCCCGTTCAAAAGATGGAGGTGTAACCTGGGAAAATTCAAAAGGAGAGGCTTATAAACTGCCAATAAATGCAGGCAGTGCAGAATACGCTGCTAAAATTCCTCAAAAAAGCGAATTAATCAATCAAACCTCCATGACGACAAACGGAAATGGAGAGCCTGTTATTGCCAGTTACTGGAGAGAGCAGGATTCTGATATTCCTCAATTTCATATTATAAGTTTGGTTGATGGTAACTGGATTGTAAAGGACTTAGGATTTAGAAAAGAAGCATTTTCTCTTTCAGGTGGTGGTACAAAGCGTATTCCTATTTCGCGACCTCAGATTGTAGCTAAATCAACAAAAAAAGGAACCATATATTATCTTGTATTTCGGGATGAGGAGAGAGGCGCAAAAGTGTCGGTGGCAGCATTAAAACAATCGGGTAAAGTTAAAATTACCGACCTTACTGATTTTACAGTAGGTTCATGGGAGCCTTCGTTTGATACAGAATTATGGAAAGATAAAGGTATGTTGCAAATATTTGTACAGAGAGTAGAACAAGTAGATGCAGAAGGAACAGCTGATTTTGAACCTCAAATGGTGTATGTGCTTGAAGTAAAGTAAGAATTGCAGAGGCAATTTCTATGCACATTGATCATTATAAATGTTGAGTCGTTTTAAGCAAACGTTCAAATTTCAGAAAGTAGCCCATGCCTGTTTGAGCAAACGTTAAAAATTCAAAAAGTTGGCTTTTGCAGGTTTAAGCAAACACCAAATAATCAAAAAGACGGCCATGCCTAAATCTGCAAACGTTAATTTTCTAATAAAATAGCTTTTGCAGGTTTGTGCAAACCTCAAAATATTGAAAAGATGGCCATGCAGGTTTGTGCATAGGATTTTTTAATCCTTAAAGTGAATGTTTAGTGAATAAAAACAAATTTCGACATATGAAACGAGCCAAGAGAAGGAGTTCTCACACACGAGGATGCCTAAATTGGCGAGTTACATGTGAACAAATGAAACAAATATTAAACACATGAAACGAGCCATGATAAAAACTTCTCACACACGAGAATGACTATTTAGGCAAGTTCCATGTGGCCAAATAAAACAAATATTAAACACATGAAAAAGACATATTTATTATTGTCGGCAATAGTATTTGCCTTTTTAGCAGCCTTGTTACCAGGCTGTTCTTGCCATAATAATGATTATTCTGCTTATCTGTTTACCTACTTTGTAGGAAACGGACCAGGCGAAGAATCTATTCATTATGCTGTAAGTACCGATGGTTACAACTATATAGCATTAAACAATAATGAGGCAATTATTGATTCAAAAAATATCAGTTCTTCTGGTGGAGTAAGAGATCCGCATATTTTACGCGGAGAAGATGGAAAAACCTTTTACATGGTAATTACCGACTTGTATGTTACCGATCAGGGATGGAATAATGTGGCTATGATTTTAATGAAATCAACTGATTTAATCAATTGGGAACATAGTATTATCAACATTCCAGAAACGTATCCGGAAACATTTGGTGACGTGGACAGGGTATGGGCTCCGCAAACCATTTATGATGAAGAAACACAAAAATATATGGTGTATTTTAGTATGAAACAGGGTAACAATCCTGATATCATTTACTATGCTTATGCCAATAAAGATTTTACTGCCCTTGAGTTGGAACCTAAACAATTGTTTTTTAGTCCTACCAACAATGCATGTATTGATGGCGACATCATTAAAAAAGATGGCAAGTTCTATTTCTTTATGAAATCAGAAACCGGTGAACCCGGAATTAAACTGGCTATTTCTGATAAATTGACTGAAGGATATGAAATGGTAAGTACTGATCGAGTAGACTGTTCTGAGCACAGGGTTGAAGGTTCTGGTACTTTTAAATTAAACCACAGCGATGAGTATATTTTAATGTATGATGTTTACATTAAAGGTGAATATCAGTTTACAAAAAGCAGCGACTTAAAGCATTTTGAAGTGGTTGATCATGCCATTAGCATGAACTTTCATCCTCGTCATGGTTGTGTAATGCCTATTACTCAAAAGGAATTACAACGATTAATGAATAAATGGGGAACCATTGATGGAGAATTTGTTAAAGTGACTTCTGAGCAGGTAAAAAAGCTAAATGTAAATTTTAATAACAAAACGGAGTCTATTCACATCCCTGTAAAAACAGGAACTGATTTAACACAGTTTGATCCTCAGTTTAACGCTTTTCAAGGGATTTCAGTGAGTCCGCAAGGTGCTCAGGACTTTTCTGCAGGAGCTGTGGAATACATCATTACCATGGAGGGACAAACTCCGGTAACTTATACTGTTGAAGTTTCTGAAGATCATAACCCTGCGGTTGAAGGTTATTATGCTGATCCGGATTTGATCTATTCCAATAAAACTAAAAAGTACTATATGTATCCAACAAGCGACGGGTTTAACAACTGGTCGGGTACTTATTTTAAAACATTTTCTTCAGAGGATTTAGTAAACTGGACCGATGAAGGTGTTATTTTGGATTTACATAAAGATGTGAGCTGGGCCGACAGAAATGCATGGGCCCCATGTATTATAGAAAAAGAAGTTAACGGACAATACAAATACTATTATTACTATACAGCAGCACAAACAATAGGTGTGGCGGTAGCTGATGATCCTGCAGGTCCTTTTGTTGATAGAGGTAAAGCACTTATCGATACAAAACCAAAAGGAATTACCCGTGGGCAAATCATTGATCCGGACGTTTTTCAGGATCCAAAAACTGGTAAATTTTATTTGTATTGGGGAAATGGTTTTATGGTTGGAGCTGAGTTAAATGATGACATGGTTTCTATCAAGGAAAAAACATTAACCGAATTTCATCCTGGTCATACTTTTCGTGAGGGTACACATGTTCTTTATCGCGAAGGTACTTATTATTTTATGTGGAGTGAGGATGATACCCGTAGTCCGAATTACCGTGTAAGATATGCTACAGCAACCTCTCCATTGGGTAAGTTAAGCATACCTGAAAAGAATATTGTAGTAGAGAAAAAGCCGGAGGAAGGTATTTATGCGACAGGTCATAATTCTACAATTCAGGTTCCTGGTAAAGATGAGTGGTACCTGGTTTATCACCGTTTTACACTTCCTAAAGGTATTGGTATGGGACGTCCGGCTGGTTTTCACCGCGAAGTTTGTATCGATAAAATGGAATTTAATGCCGATGGAAGTATTAAGCCTGTAATTCCTACTTTAAAAGGAATAGAACCTTTGAAATAAAAGAAGATAAAGCATTGTGCAAAGAGCAAAGAGCATAGTAATAAATCTATGCTTTTTGTTTAAATAGTTCTTTTTTTCTCCATAATAGCTGTCGCATTGCTTTTTTATGTTGTTGTTCTGAAAATGCGAATATGCTTTTTAGAAAAAGCTATAATTCTTAAATAGTTTGTTCCTTAAGCTACCGTTTGTTAGTATATATTTATAAAACTGTTGCAGGAGAGTCTGTGCTGTACTTATTTTTTACAACCAGGTAGTAGAATACTATGTGATAAAAGAGATATCGAACTCAAAAATAACTTAAAAGTGTATAAACAAATCAAATTTATTCAACATATTAAATTAATGAGTTGCTTTATTTTTATAGTTGCAACTTTTATAAATTGTACAAATCAGCAACAGGTCAATAAAAATGTTGTAAAACCTTATCAAGTTGTACAGCAGGGTGCGTGGTGCTGGTTTGCTGATCCAAGAGCCATTCATCATCAAAATGAGGATGGAACAATCAATAAATCGTATATAGGTTATATCGATATTCATGGTAATATTAAAGCCACTCAACACGATTTTATTACAAGGCAATCTAGCGAAGTATTAATCCGATCATATTTTCAACCTGATGATCATAATAATCCTACCTTCTTAATTCTTCCGGATGATCGTGTAATGATTTTCTATTCACGACATACCGATGAACCTTGTTTTTATTATCGTATTTCTAAAACGCCTGGTGATATTACTTCATTGAGTCAGGAATATAAAATACCCACAAAGTTTAATACTACTTATCCTTCACCTTTTATTTTGTCAGATGATCCCACACATTTTTATATATGTTGGCGTGGAATTAGCTGGCATCCAACTATTGCCAAATTTACAGTTCCATCTAATACTGAAACAACAGAATGTGTTTGGGGACCTTATCAAATGGTTCAGTCAACTGCATCTCGTCCTTATGCAAAGTATACTTCTAATGGAAAAGATAAAATTGCAATGGCTTATACAACAGGACATCCAGATCCAACAATGCCAAATTATTTGTATTACAATTATTTAGATATTAATACACTAGAATTAAAGGATATAAAAGGGAAAGTTCTTTCAAAAATAGGAGAGGAGATATACCAGGTTGCTGCCACTCCAGATTATGTCAACTCCTATCCTGATGCGGTTGTAGATCCTAGTCCATTACGAAACTGGTTGTGGCAAGTGGTATTAGATAAGGATGAAAATCCTGCTATTGCAATGGTTACCATATCAGAAAATAAAGAATCGCACGATTACTTTTATGCTAAGTGGAATGGTGAGGATTGGACAAAAACCTTTCTTACAAATGGGGGAGGGCATTTTCATCAATCGCCAAATATTGAAAAGTGTTATAGTGGAGGAATGGCCATTGATGATCAAAATCCCCATAATGTGATTTGCTCTGTTCCAGTAGAAGGTAAAAATGGAAAGGTGTTCGAACTTATTAATTATGTTGTGGATGATAATGCTACAGTTGTTGCTGTGGATACCATTACAAAAGATTCAGAGCAGAATAATATTCGTCCATATATTATTCCTCACAGGGGGGATTCGCCATTAAAACTCACCTGGATGAATGGCAAATATTATGATTGGATTGTTAGTGTTGAGCGCCCGCAAGGATTTTGCACCTCAATTTTAGCTGATTATGATGTCAAAAGTACCTTAAATATTCATGATAAGTTAGTGCTAAAGTATGATGATGTTCAAAAAGAAAAAAGTATAAGAGATCATTCTTTTGAAAGCGTTACCGAATTTGATTTGCATTTAAATGTTAAGTTGGATACAGTTAAATATTCAGGTAACCTTTTTACAATAGGAGATATTACTTATGGTATTAATGGTGAAAATTTAAAGCCTTATGTAAAAATAAAAGCTAAGGATATTTATGAGAGTTCTAACATGCTAGCAAATTCTGATATATGGAAAGTTAAGCCTAGATCAACTGGTGGTATTTGGTGGTCCCCAACACCATATAATAATGTAAGTTTTGTTTTATCATATCATAATAAAATATTAATAACTTATATCAATGGATCCATAGATCAGGTTATTAAAGCTGAAGTTGGTGCCATAAATCATATAAAAATAAGTGAATTGGTAGAGCGTATCAATTCATTAAATATTTACAGTAAATAGAATAAATATTTATTTATGAAACTCATAAACATTATATCAGTTATTCTTGTAGTACTATTAATAGGTTTACAGTCCTGTAATACTCAAGGATCAAATGAAGATCAGACAGAAGAAAAGACTAATGTATTTGTAGTAAACAATCCAGACTATAAAATTAGTCCATCAACAGGAATGACTAGGAAACATTGGATTGATGCTGCAGAGTATCTGTTACAAGGAGCCTTTTCCTACATCAATACGCTAGATGATCCCATGAAATTTCCTAAGCAGCCCGGTAAAACATATCCTCAAAGAGAAGATCAGGTTCCTACAGAGAAACTAGAGGGATTGTGTCGTACCTTATTTGTCGCTGCACCTTTGCTAAAGGAAAATCCTGACTTAAAATTGAATGGAGTTTCTGTTGCTGAATATTATCGGCATCAAATTCTTAATTTAATTAATCCCGAGAGTCCATCTTATATTGTTCCTCGTCCTGAAAATGGAGGTCCAAGTCAAAATTTGGTTGAGTTTGGAGCTTTAGGTATTTCTCTTTTTGTTGCTCCTGAAGTGATCTGGGAACCTTTATCACAAGATCAAAAAGATGCATTAGCTGCAACCATGTTAAGTTATGGTGATGGACCTACAGTTCCATCTAACTGGCGATTTTTCAATATTTTTGTACTCAGTTTTTTCAAGGATCAGGGCTATGAGGTGAACGAAGATTTATTAGTAGAATACTTAAATAAAAGTGTTGATCAATACCGCGGTTATGGTTGGTATAACGATGCACCAGCCTACGATTATTACAGTATGTGGGCATTTCAGTTGTACAGCGTGCTTTGGAGCGATGTTTTTGGAGAAAAATACTATCCCGAAATTGCTAAAAAGCTGATCAGTAACTTCCAGGATTTAAATTACAACTATCCCAATATGTTTTCAGAGGATGGTAAAATGTTAATGTATGGACGCAGTATTTCATATCGCTTTGGTTCAGTTTCACCATTCCCGTTTATGGGTAAGCATGGTGGCGAAGATGTTAACTTAGGTTGGTTACGAAAAATATCATCGAGTACCATCCTTCAGTTTTTGCAGCATCCTGAATTTTTAAAAGATAGTGTTCCAACACTTGGATTTTATGGTGCTTATGAACCAGCAGTACAAATATATAGCTGTCGTGGAAGTGTATACTGGATGGGAAAGGCTTTCTTAGGATTACTATTACCTGCTGATGATCCATTCTGGACTGCCACAGAAAATGATGGACCATGGGCTGATTATGACGAGGAACAGGTTTATAATAAATTTGCAGAAGGATCGAATGTGCTTATAACGAATTATCCTTCAATTGGAGGCTCTGAAATAAGAGCATGGTGTCATGAAAAAGTAAAAGATGACTGGCAGAAATTCCGTTCAACAGAAAACTATAATAAACTATCTTATAGTAGTATTTTTCCATGGCAAGCTGATGGTTTAAATGGAGAGATTTCTATGAATTATGGTTTTATAAACGCAGAAGATAAATGGGAAGTATTTCGATTGTATACTTTTAAAAAGTATGAGGATGGTGCCTATTATCGTGATGCTGTATTGGAAACGAATGAAAACATTAAGATGAACTTAATTGACTATCCTTTAGCGAATGGAATTTTAAGGGTAGATAGAAACATTAGTGCAAATGATGTAGAAATGCGATTAGGACATTATGCCTTACCCCAATTTGAAGAGCCTATTATATCAAGTACTCAGAAACTAGGAGATTATACTGCAACTATTGTTGATAATGGAAAGTATCAGTTGGCGATGGTACCAATTGTGGGATGGTCAAAAACAGAGGTGTTGGCTACAGAGGGTCTTCATCCTCAAAGTGGAAAAAGTACCTTAATTGAAGTGCAGGATTCCTATTTAAAGAATGAAAATACTAAGGTATATGTAACGTTGATGCTTTGGAAAAAATCTGGTGAATCCTTTGAAAATGAAGAATTAATGCCAATTAAAGAAGTAAACATTACAAATAAGAATAAAAAAGTGGAAGTTAAATTTGTAAATGGCGATATAAAAGTGTTTGGTTTTTAGTGAATTTATAACTTCATATATTTAATTGTAGAAAATATGATATTGTTTATTAACGGTATCATATTTTTTTTGCGAATAATAGTAAAAAGTACTATTTTACATGTTAAAAAATGTTAGTTTTTGTATTTTTGACATGATGTTATTTGAATTAAAAAATCTACCAATGCAAAAAATCCAATTCCTTTTTATTCTTCTAATTACTTTACTATATAGTAATAACTTATTAGCAAATGAGCCTGAAAAAGGTTATTTATTTTGTTATGCAACAGATAAAAATCATAACCATAATGGATTGCATTATGCTTGGAGTATTGATAAAGAAAACTGGCACTCTATAGGACCGGAGCATACTTTTCTTTCCAGTGATTTTGGAGCTTGGGGAAGTCAGAAAAAGATGTTTTCACCATTTGTTTTTTTAGATCATAATCGAATTTTTCATTGCATATGGAGTTTAAATAAAGAAGTAGGACAGTTTGCACATGCCAGTTCTAATGACTGGTATAATTGGGGACGACAAAGTTATCCAACTGTTATGTCAGAAACTAATGTAATGAATCCGGTTGTTGATTACGATAACGAAAAAGGAGTTTATGTAATCTCGTGGTTGAGTGAGGTAAATGGCAATATAAAGGCTTTTGAAACAACAACAACTAACTTTAAAGAATACGCTAAATCTAAAGAAGTTTTAATAGGTACGATAAAAGATCCTAGAATTGAAGTAACAATTGAAGGAGAAAAGTATTCTGGAATTATACAGGAAATGCCTTGGGAAGATATTCAAAAAATAATATTGCACGAGCAATGGGTGGAATACCATAACAAACAAAGAGCAGAAACAACTTCCCAAGATCCGGTACGATTTAAAGATTTAAAACCAGTTTCTGCGAAACTTAATTTTTTCCCAGAGAAATCAAAAGCTATAAGTGATAAATTGATTGGTATCTTTTTCGAAGATATTAATTATGCAGCTGATGGTGGGTTGTATGCAGAATTGATTCAAAATCGAGATTTTGAATATAGTGTTAGTGATACGAAAGGCAGAGATAAAACCTGGACTCATGATAAAGCATGGTCTGTTGAGGGAGATTGTACTTTTACAATCGATTCTGTTCATCCAATTCACGCAAATAATAAATTCTTTGGCATTGTTGATGTACAAACTCAAGGAGCAAAAGTAATAAATGAAGGATATGATGGTATTGCGGTAAAAGAAGGAGAAAAGTATGATTTTTCGATATTTGCCCAAAATTTAGATGACTCAAAGAAGAATTTAAATATTTCCTTAATTGATAAGAAGGGTAAAGAAGTAGGGCAGTGTTTTATCAAAAATATTAAAAGTGGATGGAATAAATATAATGCCATAATTAAAGTAAATACAACAACTTCTGATGCCAAACTCTCCTTGGAACCAATGCAAAAAGGTAAATTAGCATTGGATATGGTTTCTCTGTTTCCTCAAAATACATTCAAACAGCGAAAAAATGGATTGCGAAAAGATCTGGCTCAAACAATAGCAGATCTTCATCCAAAGTTTGTAAGGTTTCCAGGAGGATGTGTTGAACACGGAGATGGCATTGATAATATTTATCATTGGAAAAACACTATAGGACCTTTAGAAGAACGCAAGCCTAATAGAAATATATGGAATTATCATCAAAGTGCAGGATTAGGTTATTTTGAATATTTTCAGTTTTGTGAAGATTTAGATGCAGAACCTGTACCTGTTGTAGCAGCAGGTGTTCCTTGTCAAAATTCATCTTGTGGAGGTCATGGACAACAAGGAGGAATTCCAATGTGCGATATGGATGATTACGTTCAGACTGTATTGGATTTAATTGAGTGGGCAAACGGTGATCAATCAACAAAGTGGGGTAAGAAAAGAGCTGAAGCCGGACACCCTGAACCATTTAATTTAAAATACATTGGTATAGGAAATGAGGATCTTATTACAGATATATTTGAAGAACGCTTTACAATGATTTTTAATGCTGTAAAGGAAAAGTATCCTGAGATTACAGTAATAGGAACCGTAGGACCTTTTTATAGGGGAACAGATTATGAAGAAGGTTGGAAGTTAGCTACCAAATTAGGTGTTCCAATTGTAGATGAGCATTATTACCAACCACCAGGATGGTTTATCAATAACCAGGATTTTTATGATAGATATGATAGAAGTAAGCCAAAAGTATATTTAGGCGAGTATGCATCTCATCTTCCCGGACGTCCAATGAATATTGAAACAGCATTATCAGAAGCGCTTTATCTTAATGCAGTTGAAAGAAATGCTGATGTTGTTTTAATGACATCATTTGCTCCATTATTAGCCAAAGAAGGACATACGCAATGGAATCCGGACTTAATTTATTTTAATAATACAGAAGTTAAGCCTACAGTAGATTATTATATCCAAAAGCTTTACGGTCAAAATTCCGGAGATGAATATATTCCAAGCTTATTAAAGCTTTCTAACACAAGAGAGGATGTAACAAATAGAGTTTCAGTTTCAGTTGTAAAAGATTCAAAGAGTAACGACATTATAATTAAGCTAGTAAATCTTTTACCCGTAGATGTAAATGCCAAATTGGGTCTTACAGATTTTGTCTCAGGTTATATAAATGGACAACTTTCGGTATTAAATGGCGAGCCAGAGTCAAAAGATGCAAAGCCATTGCTTACCGAACTGGTACTAAAGCCAGAAACTGACTATACTTTACCATCATATTCATTTTCATTAATTAGACTTAGTCAAGATTAAATTACCTACTATAAATTTTAAACAAATCATGAAAAAAATGAAACAAGTTACATTATTGTTTTTATTAACATGCTTTTTGAGTGTAAACGCTCAGGTTGATAATTCATTGTTTTTGCATTTGGATAAGAGCAAAACAAAGATAAATAAGGAAATATACGGACATTTTGCCGAGCACCTTGGTCGTTGTATTTACGGGGGTATTTTTGTTGGAGATACTTCCAGTATTCCAAATATCAATGGATATAGAAAAGATGTTGTTGAAGCCTTAAAAGAAATTCAAATTCCTGTATTAAGATGGCCCGGAGGTTGTTTTGCTGATACGTATCATTGGAAAGATGGTATCGGACCTCGTGAAGACCGTCCTTCAATTGTAAATGTATTTTGGGGTGGAGTTACTGAGGATAATAGTTTTGGAACTCATGAATTTCTGGATTTATGTGAATTGATTGGAACCGAAGCTTATATCAGTTTAAATGTAGGTTCTGGTACTGTTCAGGAAGCTACAGAATGGGTGGAGTATATTACTTCTGAAAACATTAGCCCGATGACTGACTTAAGAAAGGAAAATGGAAGAGAAGATCCTTGGAATGTGAAGTTTTGGGGTATTGGTAACGAAAGCTGGGGCTGTGGTGGTGATTTAAGTCCAGAGTATTATGGCGATCTTTTCCGTCGTTATGCTTCTTATGCACGTGGAGCAGAGTATAAAATTGCTTGTGGTGCAAATTCTTTTGATTACAACTGGACTGAGCAGGTAATGAATAAAACCAAGAACAAACAGCATTTGATGCAAGGTTTGTCATTACATTATTATACGCTTCCTTATAACTGGCAAAAAAAAGGTCCTGCAACCAACTTTGATGAAAAAGAATGGTTTGTAACCTTGAAAAAAACAATGCGCATGCAAGAATTAATTGACAATCATTCCCGAATTATGCGTAAATACGATCCAAATAATAAAGTTGGGTTAATTGTAGATGAATGGGGAACATGGTATGATGTTGAAGAAGGAACAAATCCTGGATTTTTATATCAGCAAAATACGCTACGTGATGCTTTAGTTGCAGGAATTAACTTAAATATTTTCAATAATAATGCAGAATCTGTGAAAATGGCCAATATTGCTCAGGTAGTAAATGTATTGCAGGCGATTATTTTAACAGAGGGTAAGGAAATGGTATTAACACCTACATATCATGTGTTTAATATGTTTAAGGTCCATCAGGATGCTACTATGATTCCAATAGATTTAGTTAGTGATGAGTATAAGTTTGGAGATGAAGAAATTCCAGCAATTAGTGCATCAGCATCAATTAAAGATGGTGTGGTTTCAATTACCTTATGTAATCTGAATCCGAATAAATCAGAAGATTTATCAATAAATATTGGAGATAGCAAATATTCTGATATATCAGGAAAAATTATAACAGGAGAACAAATGGGCGATTATAATGATTTTGGGAAAGAACCTAAAGTTGTATTAAAAGATTTAAAAGTTAAGAGTCCTAAAAACGGAAAACTTAACATGAATTTACCTTCAAAATCAGTTGTGTTAATTCAATTAAAGTAAAGATAGTTTACTTCATATAAAAACAAAGGCTACCAATTTAGGTAGCCTTTGTTTTATATATTAATTAAAACGGTAGATCTTCATTTGCTCCTGCAGGAGGAACTTCAGCTTCGTTGAATGGAGGAGGAGGTGTCCCAGGATCAGCAGATGCCTGAACTTTTTCTAGTCTCCATGCTTCAAGATTAGAAAAGTAGTTTACTTTTCCATCTTTTTCCCATTTACGACCTCTAACATTAAAAGATACTTTTACAGGTTCACCCAAGCTAAATGGATCAAGCTGTGCACATCTATCTTGAGTCAATTGAAACTTGATATAATCGTTCCAATCAGAATTTCTCTCATTAATTACTTCAATAACAAATTCTCTCTTTTTAAAAGATGCACTTATTGCTTGTTCATCATCTTTTACTATTAAATTTCCTGTTAATTCAAAATTCATGTACTTAACTTGTAAATGGTTATTCTTCTATTATTTTAATTGTCTCAATTCCGTCTCCAGCTCTGATATCATCGATTACGTCAAGTCCTTCGTAAACCATCCCAAAGCATGTATGAGCTCCATCCAGGTGTGATGTGTTGTTTCGGCTGTGACAGATAAAAAATTGTGAACCACCAGTGTTTTTTCCAGCATGAGCCATTGATAAAACACCGCGGTCATGATATTGTCTGTCTGCATCAGTTTCGCAATCAATGCTATATCCAGGACCTCCAGTTCCAACTCGCGGATTACTCATATCCTTTGAAAAAGGACATCCTCCCTGAATTACAAAATCAGGAATCACACGGTGAAATGCCAATCCATCATAAAATCCTTCTTTTGCTAACTTAACAAAGTTTTCAACTGTTTTAGGTGTTTCTTTTTCATATAGTTCCACCTTCATTACACCTTTTTCGGTATGTATTTCTGCTTTAATCATAATTCAAGTGTCTTTATTTAAGAGGAACAAAGGTATAACTTTTTCATAGAAATATTGGCATAAAAAAAGAAGGTCATTGACCTTCTTTTATAAAAATATTGTATCTATATGATTAATCTACTATAATTTACAATAAGCGCAAATAATTATAATCATATTAAAAATTACCAGATGTAGTTTTATTTTTCAATACCAAGTAATTCAACTTCAAATACAAGAGTTTCCATTGGACCAATCTTAGGACCAGAACCTCTCATTCCGTAAGCAAGTTCAGCAGGAATATAAAATTTATATTTAGAACCTACAGTCATTAACTGAAGACCTTCTACCCAACCTTTAATTACTTGAGTAACACCAAAAGTTGTTGGTTCACCTCGCTCAACAGAACTATCAAATACAGTTCCGTCAATTAAAGTACCGTGGTAATGAACTTTTACTCTGTCGCCAGGAACAGGTTTATCACCTTTACCCTCTTTGATTACTTCATATTGTAAACCACTTTCAGTTGTAATAACTCCATCTTTTTTAGCATTCTCAGCAAGGAATTCTTCACCCTTTTTCTTGTTTTCAAAAGCTGGTTTCCCTGGTAGCATCGATTTTCTACTTTGAGCTTTTTGATATGCTGATTGTAAATAAGCATTACCTGAATTTTGATCAAAATACGACTTCTCATTTGCAACTTCATTTAAAAATGCAATTTTCATAATGTCGTAATTGATTGAATCAAAACTACGCTCATAATTTTGTTTTGATGCTTTAGAAAAATCAGATTTTGCAAGAGCAAGAGCCATGTCTTTTCCGTATAAAGTATCAAATTGAGACGATAATTGTTGCTTCATTTGCGAAGCAATTACATATCCTAATGCATAACTTACACTGTCAGTTTCATTTTCTAACTTAACATCTCCAGTACCAGGAACTTTAGTACAAGAAACTGCAGCGATTGCAATTACGATAAATCCTAAAAGTAGATTTTTAAGTTTCATTGTGTTTAAAATAATTATAGAATTATACAATATCTAATAATTCAACTTCGAAAACAAGTGTTGTATGTGGTTGAATTTGTTGTCCGGCTCCATGTTCGCCATAAGCAAGGTTAGAAGGAACATATAATTTCCATTTTGATCCAACAGGCATCATTTGTAAAGCCTCTACCCATCCGGCAATAACTCCATTTACTGGGAATGTTGCAGGTTCTCCTCTTTCAACTGAACTATCAAATACAGTTCCGTCAATTAAAGTCCCATGGTAGTGACATTTTACATTATCAGCAGCATTTGGTTTTGCACCATTGCCTTCATTCATAATTTCATATTGTAAACCACTTTCTAATGTTACAACACCTTCTTTTTTAGCGTTTTCTGCTAAGAAATCTTGTCCTGCTTTAATGTTAGCTTCAAATTGTTTGCTTTGAACAGCTGCAAAAAAATCATTGATAATTTTACCTGCTTCTTGTTGGTCAATTTCTGTAGTTGTTCCTTCAATATGATGTTTTAAACCTCTTGCAAATGCATCTACATCGATTTCCGCAACTCCAGATTGTTGAAGGTTTGCGGCGATACTCATTCCTAACGCGTAACTTAATTTTTCCATTATGTTTATTTATCTTTTTAAAGAATGAGCGAAGATAGTTTTTTACAGTAAGGAAAGCAAACTGCTAAAAAAGCTTTAACTCCGCTTTAACTATATTTGTTTTATTATTTAATAGCTCTTAGCATTTCTCTTTTTCCAGGAGGTCCGGGTAGTCTTTCAACTTTAAAACCGACCTCTTGCATGGTTCGTCTAACAACTCCCTTGGCACAATAAGTGGTTAAAATCCCTCCTGGATTCAAACTATTATATGCCTTTTCAAAAATATCTTTAGTCCATAGTTTAGGTTGAATTTCAGGTGCGAAAGCATCAAAATAGATAAGATCGTATTTTTGAGTTAACTGTACCTCTTTAAAATCACATTGTTGTTTGTGTAAATAGAATTGATCGTTTATTCTTAATTCGGTTTCCCAATCACAGCTATGTAGCGCGTTGAAAAGATCTTCGTAATCACCTTCAAAACTATCCTTATAGTTTAGCTTTTCAATAACATCTATGCTTACTGGATATTTCTCTAATGAATGATAATGAATTTCCTTTGTAGAACTTTTTATAGCCGTTATAAAGGCATTTAGTCCGGTTCCAAACCCAAATTCCAGAATATGAATAACATCCTTCTCGATTTGATTTAATCCAGCATCAATAAATACATGAATAGATTCTTGAATAGCTCCGTTGGTTGAATGATAGTGTTCTTTTAATTCTGGTACAAATAAAGTATGAGAGCCATCTTTAGAAGTGACAATTTGTGTTTTTTGATCCATTTCAATGAGTTCAATTTATGGTCAATTTTATGGACTGCAAACATATAATGATTTTTTAAAACTTCATTATTTCTATTAAAGTTTCCTTTGGTACGACAAATTGGTTCGTTAATCAAAAAGTGCACTGTAAATCATAAACAAAGAGTTAATTTTAATGGTTGTTATGGTGTAAATTAAAAGGGTTTTGATATGTTGTTTAAAAATACTATTCTAAATATTCTTGTATTTCAATTTGTGTTTTTTGTATTTATTCAGGAAGGATTTAGTCAAACGGCACCAGTATTAACAGATATACCAGATCAAACCGTAGAAGAAGGTAGCAGCTTTGCAACCATAAGTCTCGATGATTATGTAACAGATGAGACTGCAGATGGAGATATAATATGGACCTATTCAGGCAATAGTGAATTAACCGTAAGTATTTCTACAGATCGTATAGCGACCATAGGTATACCAGATGTGGACTGGAATGGATCAGAGGCCATCACCTTTCAGGCAGAGGATGAAGGAGGACTAACCTCAAGTGATGCAGCAACTTTTACCGTAACCGCAGTCAATGATGCACCAGTATTAATAGATATACCAGATCAAACCGTAGAAGAAGGTAGCAGCTTTGCAACCATAAGTCTCGATGATTATGTAACAGATGAGACTGCAGATGGAGATATAATATGGACCTATTCAGGCAATAGTGAATTAACCGTAAGTATTTCTACAGATCGTATAGCGACCATAGGTATACCAGATGTGGACTGGAATGGATCAGAGGCCATCACCTTTCAGGCAGAGGATGAAGGAGGACTAACCTCAAGTGATGCAGCAACTTTTACCGTAACCGCAGTCAATGATGCACCAGTATTAATAGATATACCAGATCAAACCGTAGAAGAAGGTAGCAGCTTTGCAACCATAAGTCTCGATGATTATGTAACAGATGAGACTGCAGATGGAGATATAATATGGACCTATTCAGGCAATAGTGAATTAACCGTAAGTATTTCTACAGATCGTATAGCGACCATAGGTATACCAGATGTGGACTGGAATGGATCAGAGGCCATCACCTTTCAGGCAGAGGATGAAGGAGGACTAACCTCAAGTGATGCAGCAACTTTTACCGTAACCGCAGTCAATGATGCACCAGTATTAATAGATATACCAAATCAAACCGTAGAAGAAGGTAGCAGCTTTGCAACCATAAGTCTCGATGATTATGTAACAGATGAGACTGCAGATGGAGATATAATATGGACCTATTCAGGCAATAGTGAATTAACCGTAAGTATTTCTACAGATCGTATAGCGACCATAGGTATACCAGATGTGGACTGGAATGGATCAGAGGCCATCACCTTTCAGGCAGAGGATGAAGGAGGACTAACCTCAAGTGATGCAGCAACTTTTACCGTAACCGCAGTCAATGATGCACCAGTATTAATAGATATACCAGATCAAACCGTAGAAGAAGGTAGCAGCTTTGCAACCATAAGTCTCGATGATTATGTAACAGATGAGACTGCAGATGGAGATATAATATGGACCTATTCAGGCAATAGTGAATTAACCGTAAGTATTTCTACAGATCGTATAGCGACCATAGGTATACCAGATGTGGACTGGAATGGATCAGAGGCCATCACCTTTCAGGCAGAGGATGAAGGAGGACTAACCTCAAGTGATGCAGCAACTTTTACCGTAACCGCAGTCAATGATGCACCAGTATTAATAGATATACCAGATCAAACCGTAGAAGAAGGTAGCAGCTTTGCAACCATAAGTCTCGATGATTATGTAACAGATGAGACTGCAGATGGAGATATAATATGGACCTATTCAGGCAATAGTGAATTAACCGTAAGTATTTCTACAGATCGTATAGCGACCATAGGTATACCAGATGTGGACTGGAATGGATCAGAGGCCATCACCTTTCAGGCAGAGGATGAAGGAGGACTAACCTCAAGTGATGCAGCAACTTTTACCGTAACCGCAGTCAATGATGCACCAGTATTAATAGATATACCAAATCAAACCGTAGAAGAAGGTAGCAGCTTTGCAACCATAAGTCTCGATGATTATGTAACAGATGAGACTGCAGATGGAGATATAATATGGACCTATTCAGGCAATAGTGAATTAACCGTAAGTATTTCTACAGATCGTATAGCGACCATAGGTATACCAGATGTGGACTGGAATGGATCAGAGGCCATCACCTTTCAGGCAGAGGATGAAGGAGGACTAACCTCAAGTGATGCAACAACTTTTACCGTAACCGCAGTCAATGATGCACCAGTATTAATAGATATACCAGATCAAACCGTAGAAGAAGGTAGCAGCTTTGCAACCATAAGTCTCGATGATTATGTAACAGATGAGACTGCAGATGGAGATATAATATGGACCTATTCAGGCAATAGTGAATTAACCGTAAGTATTTCTACAGATCGTATAGCGACCATAGGTATACCAGATGTGGACTGGAATGGATCAGAGGCCATCACCTTTCAGGCAGAGGATGAAGGAGGACTAACCTCAAGTGATGCAGCAACTTTTACCGTAACCGCAGTCAATGATGCACCAGTATTAATAGATATACCAAATCAAACCGTAGAAGAAGGTAGCAGCTTTGCAACCATAAGTCTCGATGATTATGTAACAGATGAGACTGCAGATGGAGATATAATATGGACCTATTCAGGCAATAGTGAATTAACCGTAAGTATTTCTACAGATCGTATAGCGACCATAGGTATACCAGATGTGGACTGGAATGGATCAGAGGCCATCACCTTTCAGGCAGAGGATGAAGGAGGACTAACCTCAAGTGATGCAGCAACTTTTACCGTAACCGCAGTCAATGATGCACCAGTATTAATAGATATACCAGATCAAACCGTAGAAGAAGGTAGCAGCTTTGCAACCATAAGTCTCGATGATTATGTAACAGATGAGACTGCAGATGGAGATATAATATGGACCTATTCAGGCAATAGTGAATTAACCGTAAGTATTTCTACAGATCGTATAGCGACCATAGGTATACCAGATGTGGACTGGAATGGATCAGAGGCCATCACCTTTCAGGCAGAGGATGAAGGAGGACTAACCTCAAGTGATGCAGCAACTTTTACCGTAACCGCAGTCAATGATGCACCAGTATTAATAGATATACCAAATCAAACCGTAGAAGAAGGTAGCAGCTTTGCAACCATAAGTCTCGATGATTATGTAACAGATGAGACTGCAGATGGAGATATAATATGGACCTATTCAGGCAATAGTGAATTAACCGTAAGTATTTCTACAGATCGTATAGCGACCATAGGTATACCAGATGTGGACTGGAATGGATCAGAGGCCATCACCTTTCAGGCAGAGGATGAAGGAGGACTAACCTCAAGTGATGCAGCAACTTTTACCGTAACCGCAGTCAATGATGCACCAGTATTAATAGATATACCAGATCAAACCGTAGAAGAAGGTAGCAGCTTTGCAACCATAAGTCTCGATGATTATGTAACAGATGAGACTGCAGATGGAGATATAATATGGACCTATTCAGGCAATAGTGAATTAACCGTAAGTATTTCTACAGATCGTATAGCGACCATAGGTATACCAGATGTGGACTGGAATGGATCAGAGGCCATCACCTTTCAGGCAGAGGATGAAGGAGGACTAACCTCAAGTGATGCAGCAACTTTTACCGTAACCGCAGTCAATGATGCACCAGTATTAATAGATATACCAAATCAAACCGTAGAAGAAGGTAGCAGCTTTGCAACCATAAGTCTCGATGATTATGTAACAGATGAGACTGCAGATGGAGATATAATATGGACCTATTCAGGCAATAGTGAATTAACCGTAAGTATTTCTACAGATCGTATAGCGACCATAGGTATACCAGATGTGGACTGGAATGGATCAGAGGCCATCACCTTTCAGGCAGAGGATGAAGGAGGACTGACCTCAAGTGATGCAGCAACTTTTACCGTAACCGCAGTCAATGACGTTCCTGTTACAGTTGTTGATGCCATAACTGTAAGTGAAGGTGGAACCGTCACAAGCTTAAACGGAGGAGGATTGTCAGTATTAGAAAATGATAATGATATAGATGGCAATACCTTAACCGCAGTATTGAAAAATAATGTAAGTAATGGAATATTAGCCTTTAATAGCGATGGTACATTCAGCTATACACATAATGACAGTGAGACTACCAGTGATAGTTTTAGCTATGCTGCAAATGATGGAACAGTTGATGGCAATACAGTAATCGTAACTATTAGCATAACTGCAGTTAATGATAATTCTCCTGTGTTAAATGTTGAAAGTACAATAGTGGAAGAGAATCATACTGGAACAGTATTAACAGCCACCTCTACAGATGTAGATGTAGAAGATAGCAAGTCGTTTTCATTATCAGGAGATGATTATTCTTTGTTTACAATAGGAGAGACAAGCGGTGTTTTAAGTTTTATAACTTCGCCAGATTACGAAAATCCAACGGATAATGGAAGTGATAATATATATGACTTAACAATTATAGTAAGAGATGGTGCAGGTCATGAGGCATCAGAAAATATAACTGTTACGGTAACAGATGTCAATGACAATTCACCAATATTAAATGTTGTAAGTACCAGTATTGAAGAAAATCATACAGGTGTGGTATTAACAGCAACTTCAACTGATGCTGATGCAGGGGATAGTGAGACTTACTCAATATCAGGTACCGATGCATCATTATTTGTAATAGACCCAGGAAGTGGAGAGTTAATATTTAAAAATTCGCCAGATTACGAAAATCCATCGGATAATGGAGGAAATAATGTATATGACTTAAATATTATCGTAACTGATGATGCTGATCATACAGATTCAGAGTCGGTGACAATTACAGTTTCTGCAGTGAATGATAATTTACCCGTTATTAGTGTTGAAAGTACAACCATATATGAAAATCATACGGGAGTGGTATTAACAGCAACTTCAACAGATACTGATGCTGGAGATAGTGAGACCTATTCTATATCAGGAACTGATTATGCTGAATTTGACATTAATAGTACAAATGGAGAGTTAACTTTTAGGTCTGCACCGGATTTTGAAAATCCAACGGATGCCAATCAGGATAACATTTATGAGTTAACAGTTATGGTAACAGATGGGGCTGATCACACAGATTCTGAATCTATAACCATAACAGTTCAAAATGTTGAAGAAACTGCAAATTTTTCTATTGATGCAATATCAGCAGCAAATGTTAATGAAAACGAAAGTTATACTTCTATAACACCACATATAACTGGAAGTCCAATTGGAGATATTGTTTATACGCTTGGTGGAACAGATGCTTCAGCCTTTAGTATCAATCCTTCTACCGGAGTTGTAAGTATGGAAGCCCGTGACTATGAAAATCCAGAGGATTCAAATGGCGATAATGTTTACTCAATAAGTATAACTGCCACAGATGAAGATAATAATTTTGTAAGTACATCATGGTCGGTTACTATCGTGCCTGTAAATGAATATACTCCTGCAATTAATGTTGGAAATGTTTCTTTAAGTGAAAATCATACAGGAACTGTTACAGTTGCATCATCTACAGATCAGGATGATAATGATACCGAAAGTTATTCAATTACAGGGACAGATTCTGAATTATTTAATATGAATAGTTCAAATGGAATACTGACATTCATTAATACACCGGATTATGAAAACCCATTGGACGGTGACGAAAATAATATTTACGAATTAACTGTAGTTGTATCTGATGGAGCGGGTCATAGTGATTCAGAATTGATTACAATTACTATATCGAATTTAAATGATAATACTCCAAACTCAAATCCTGATGCAATAAGTGTTATTGAAGGAGGAACTTCAACATCCCTAAGTGGAGGAAATACTTCCGTTTTGGATAATGATATTGATGCTGATGGAGATGAACTTACTGCTGTTTTAATGAGTAATGTAAGTTATGGATCGTTGACCTTGTATGAGAACGGAACATTTAATTATATACATGATGGATCTGAGAATCATAGCGATAGTTTTACTTATGCTGCAAATGATGGATCTTCAAATGGTAATATTGTAGCAGTTTCAATTACAGTTACACCAGTAAATGATATTCCGGTAATAAGTGATATCCCGGATCAAACCAGAGCTGAAGATGTTCATTTTAGCACAATCACTTTAGATAGTTATATTGACGATATAGAAACGTCAGATGAGAATATTTCATGGTCAATAAGTCCAGTTCCATCATATTTTGATATTGTAATTGATAATAGAGTTGCATCTATTACACCGAAAGATGTAGAATGGAATGGGATTGAAGTAATTACTTTTGTGGCAACAGATGAGAGTGGTGCTTCTGTGTATGATAATGTAAGATTAGAGATCACAGCAGTAAATGATGAACCTGTAATAGCAGGGCAGAATCCAATATCTATTGCAGAAGAAACGTTGACAGAATTAAGATTATCTGATTTAATTGTTGAAGATCCGGATAATAATTATCCAACAAATTATTCAATGACAATTCTATCAGGTACTAATTATGTTGTTACAGGTACTGCAATTACACCAAATGAAAATGTTACAGGTACGATAACAGTCCAAGTTTATGTTGTAGATCCAGAAGGAGCACAAAGTAATACATATAATCTTCAGGTAAATGTTATAAATGATAATGATCCACCTGTAGTTATTGATATTCCAAACCAAACAATTGCTGAGGGAGCAAACTTTACTGATATTAATCTAAATTTATATGTATCAGATCCTGACAATACAAATGATCAGATTTCCTGGAGTTATAGTGGTAATTCAGATTTAGCAATTGCTATTGATGAAATAACAAAAATAGCCTCTGTTGAAATACCTAATGAAGATTGGTATGGACAGGAATCCATTAGTTTTACAGCTAGTGATGGAACTTTGTCGCATAGTAATGATGTTGTTTTAACTGTAACAGCTGTTAATGATGCACCCATTATTAATAGTCAGCAGACATTGACTTATAGCGAAGATGTTAGTTTTACAATTCCATTTTCAGCATTAAATGTTACTGACGTGGATAATACTTACTCGAGTCAACATGAAATGACATTGTTGGAAGGAAGTAATTACACATTTTCAGGTCGTCAGGTAACACCAGCACAAGATTTTAATGGAACATTAACTATACCAGTATATATTTCTGATCTTGGTCCTGAAAATCAGGTTAGTAATACATTTAACTTAAGCGTGACAGTCGATCCGGTTAATGATGCACCAGTAATTGAATCTCAAATAATTACAATTTCAACAAATGAGGATGTACCTGTTGAAATTTCTTTAGATAATATTTCAATTGCAGATGTAGATAATGAGTCCACTGATTTTAGTTTGATCTTACATTCTGGAGAAAATTACACATTTGATGGAACAACGATTACTCCTGCGCTTAATTATTATGGTACCTTATCTGTTGGTGTTTCTGCTAGTGATGGAGAATCCATCAATTCTGAAAGTGATGTATTTACAATTGAAGTATTAGTATTAGCTCAGAACGATACACCAATAGCAAACAGCCATAGTGTTACAACCCCAGAAAACCAACAAATTACTATTAATATCAATAACCTGATTTCTGATGTAGAAGATGGTATTGATTTGTCTACCTTAAAAATAATATCTGACGTTAATTATGGAACCACATCAATAGATGCGGAAAATGCTATAATTACTTATGATCCAAACAATGGTTATTCAGGTGCCGATTCTTTTACTTATGAAATATGTGACAATGAAGGAGCATGTGCAAGTGGAGTTATTTCAATATTGGTTTCAAATGAAGCTCCAACAGGAGTTAACGATATTGTTGTTGTAGATGAAGATAATAGTATTTCTATTAATGTAATTAGTAATGATACAGATCCTCAGGATAATATTGATACAAGTACATTAACACTATTGTCTTTACCAACTAATGGAGAAGCAACAATTCAAACAGGCGGAATAGTCGCTTACTCTCCTAATAGCAATTATTATGGTGAGGATACATTTGAATACCAGGTTTGTGATGAAGATGGGTATTGTACTTCAGCTAATGTTTTAATCACAGTAAATGCCATTAATGATCAGCCCGTTATTGTATCACAAAATAGTGTTGAAATTCAGGAAGAGGGAACTTACACAGTTACATTAAATGATTTTAGTGTAACTGATATCGATAATAATTATCCAACAGATTTTGCATTGAGTGTTTTATCAGGGAATGATTATACTGTGGTAGGAAATACTATTACGCCAGCAGTTAACTTTAATGGAGAAATGCTAGTGAATGTTATTGTTAGCGATCAGGAACAGAATAATAATGTTAGTGAAATATACCCTATGGTAATATCTGTCATTGGACTTAACGATAGACCTGATATTATTGATCAATCAACATTAACAACGAATGAAGATGAATCGCTTACAGTATCGTTAACGGACTTAATCGTAGAGGATCCTGATAATAATTATCCAAGTGATTTTGTATTGGTTGTTTTAGCAGGCTTAAATTACACAGTTAGTAATAATGTAATTACTCCGGTTAGTAACTATTCTGGTTTTTTAAATGTTCCTGTCTATGTTAGTGATCAATCTGAAGAAAACGATAGAAGTAGAATATTTAATCTTGTTGTTGAGGTAATCTCACAAAATGATGCTCCAGTAACACAAAATGTAAATTATTCTACATCCGAAAATGTATCTGTAGAAATAGATTTTGCTGATTTGGTAACAGATGTTGATGGAAATATAGATTACTCAACGTTTGAAAATATAAGTTCACCATCAAGTGGTTCTATAGAGATTGATATGACAAACTTTATAGTTACCTATACTCCGGAACAAGGTTTTTCAGGAGATGACGAGTTTAATTTTAGATTTTACGATTCAGAAGGCTTAGTAAGTAATATTTCTACTATATATATTAATATTAATAATGAAGCACCTAATGCAATTAACGATGATGTAGAAGTAAATGAAGATGAAATAATTGTAATTTCTGTGTTGGAAAATGATACAGATCCTCAGGATAATATTGATATCAATTCTTTAATGATTATTAATAACACAGTCAATGGAGAATTATCATTAAATAGTACAACCGCAGAAATTACTTATACTCCAAATGAAAACTACTTTGGAACTGATAATTTCAGATATAGAGTTTTTGATGATTTAGGTTATTCAGATGATGCCACCGTTTCAATCTCAATATTGCCGGTGAATGATATACCTGTTGCTGTTGCTGATGAAGTAGAAACAAATGAAGATGAGAGTATTATTATTAATGTTTTGAATAATGATTATGATATAGACTCAGATGCTGAATTATTTACAGTTTCAATTAATCAACAACCAGAAAATGGAACTGCCATAATTAATAGCCTGAATGAGATAGAATATACTCCAATGGGTAACTTCAATGGATCTGATGTTTTTGAATATCAGGTGTGTGATGATGAAAATGGCTGCAATAATGCGCAAGTTATTGTTGATGTTCTTCCACAAAATGACGCTCCGGTAGCATATGAGGATGAAGTTATCACTTCGCAGAATACAGAAGTTGTTATTAATGTAATCTCCAATGATATCGATATTGATGATAATTTGGATGTTACTTCATTATCGCTTTTAACACAACCTTCAAATGGTGTTTGTACTGTTGAATCATTGACAGGAGAAATAACTTATGTTCCCAATGCAGATTTTTCTGGTTCAGATACTTTTACATATCAAATTTGTGATGAAGAGGGATTATGCGCTTCAGCAACAGTAATAGTAAATGTAAGTTTACAAAATATAGCACCAGTATGTGAGGATGATAATATACTTATGGTTGATGGAGAAACAGTTACTTTTAGTGTATTGGATAATGATAGTGATGTTAATGGTGATGCCATAACAGTTCTTATTGGTGATATTGATCAATTAGGCGGTTTTCTTCGAGTACAAGAAAATGGGGTGTTTACATATACTTCAGTGTATGGAGAATATTGTATCGAAGAGTATTTCACATACCAAGGTTGCGATGGTTCTGGTAATTGCGATGAAGCTACTGTTAAATTTATTATCGGAGTGGCAGATAGTGATGAAGATGGAATTGCTGATTTTATTGAGGAGCAGTATTTTAATACTGATGGAGATGAGTTTCCGGATTATAGAGATACAGATTCTGATAATGATGGAATATTAGATAACATTGAAGGAGGAGTAAGTGAAATCTGTCTACAGGATATTAAAGATACTGATGAAGATGGAATACCTGATTATAGAGATAAGGATAGTGATGATGATGGAATTTTAGATATGGAAGAAGGTGCTGAAGATTGTGATAATGATGGTATACCGAATTTTCAGGATTTATTTGATGATTGTGCAGAACGGATTGATGCTCCGGATACTTTTTCTCCTAATGGTGATGGTGTCAATGATTACTTTCTGATACCTGGAATTTCAGATTATGAAGGAAATGAAATTTTCATTTACAATAGATGGGGAGGTGAAGTATTTCATATGAAAAACTATGACAATAAATGGGATGGAAAATCGAGTAGCTCAGCAATTGGTTCTGCAGAATTGCCTCAGGGATTGTATTTCTATGTAGTGAAGTTAGGTGGTTCAAATGGTGTAATTAAAGGATCTGTTTATATTAAAAGATAATTAGATAAGATGAATAAACTAATAAAATATATAAAATTTAAGATCATACTTGCTGGTATTACAGTATTCTTTGGATCAGAATTTACTCATTTAAGTGCGCAGCAAGATCCCATGTTTACACAGTATATGTTTAATACTTTAACCATAAATCCTGCCTATGCCGGGTCTAGGGAAATGTTAAGTTTAATGGTTTTAGGTAGGCAGCAATGGGTTGGTTTTGATGGAGCTCCAACAACAGCAACATTTACAGGGCATCTGCCTGTATACAAAAATATGGCCATGGGAGCATCTTTAATATATGATACATATGGACCTGTAAATCAAACAAGTTTTTTTATTGATTACGCTTACCATCTTAAAATGAGCGATAAACTTAAAATGTCTTTAGGATTGAATGGAGGCTTTAATAATTATGCAATAGACTATACAGGATTAGATAAGACATATGGTAACGATGAATCGTATTATAATGCGAATGAACAAACTCTACTCTCTAACTTTGGTTTTGGAGTATATCTGTATTCTCAGCGTTTTTATTTAGGATTATCTGCCCCTCGAATAATGGAAAATTCATTTGAAGAAGGAGCTGAGAGTTATGGAAATGGAAATGAGGTACGTCATTATTATGGAATGATGGGTGCTGTTTTTCATTTAAATGATCATTTAGTTCTTCGACCTTCAATATTAACACGATTAGCTCAGGGGTCACCTTTTAGTGTTGATTTAAATTTAAATACTGTTCTTTATGATAAGTTTTGGATAGGAGCAATGTATAGATTGAATGAATCATTTGGCGGTATATTACAATTTCAAATAAATAAGCAGGTTAGATTTGGTTATGCGTTTGATTTAAATACAAATCAATTAAGCTCCTATCATAGTGGTTCTCATGAATTAATGATTAACTATGAGTTTAATTTTAACAAGGAAAGAGTAATCAATCCTAGGTATTTCTAATTGAGATTTAAGTTTTAAACTATGCGATATTGTTCGATTATTTTACTTTTTACATTCAGTTTTTTATTACCCATTTCATTAACTGCACAGATTAAGGAGATTAAAAAAGCGGATGAGTGTTTTTATAATTTTAATTATAAAAAGGCGATAAAGTTATATAAAAAAATAGAAGAGAAAGGTGATGCACTGTATTATGTAACGCACAGAATTGGGGATTGCTACAGACATTTGGGTGAAACAGAAGAAAGTGTAAATTGGTATTTAAAAGCTAAAGATTATCCAGATGTTGATTTTTCAACATTTTTAATTTTATCTCAAGAACTAAAGAAGTTAAAACGGTATGAAGAGGCAAATCAATTTTTGAAACAGTATAATGAATTAGCTGAAATAGATAATTCAGGAACACTGCTATCAGAAAGTAAATTGAATTTATTAAAACGAGATTCAAGCAAATTTGAAATATTTAATCTACCAATTAACACAGCTTCATCAGAAATGGCACCTGTTATTTATGATAATAAATTGGTTTTTTGCTCAAATAAAGGTGAAATAACGGCTCTTAAACGGTCTGATATTAGAGATGGAAGTAGCTTTTACAAATTATATACCTCAAAAATTAATGATCATTTGTCGTTAACAGAGCCAAAGCCTTTTAGCAAACAGTTATTATCGAAATATAATGATGGACCAATTGCTTTTAATACAGAAAATGATATTGCATTTTTAACAAGAAATATGATACATAAAGATAATAAGAGTTCTTATCTTAATGTTTATGTTGCTTATAAAAATAAAGGTAAATGGCAAAGGAAAATGATGCCAATACCATTACGCCAAACTAATTTTTCTCTGATGCATGCATTTCTAACAAAAGATGAAACTCGCTTTTATTTTGTTTCAGATATGGATGGTGGATATGGTGGGTTAGATATCTATTTTTCCTATTATAAAAATGGTTTTTTAAGTCCTCCAGTTAACTTAGGACCTAATGTTAATTCATCAGGAAATGAAATGTTTCCGTTTGTTAGCGAAGATAATATACTGTATTACTCGTCAGATAAGCCTGGTAGCTTGGGAGGAATGGATATTTTCTTTGCATTACCAAAAGGGGAAACGTTCTCTACTTCATTTAATATGGGGTATCCAATAAATACTTCATATGATGATTTTGGTTTGATCTATTATGAGAATAATAAGCAGGGGTATTTTGTTTCAAATCGGGATGGCGGTAAAGGTAAAGATGATATTTATGCCTTTGAGCAAAAAGTTAATTATAATTATGCACATTATGAAGGTAGGGTTTTATCCTCTCAAGAATCTGCAATTGTCTCAAATGCTATTGTAAATATTTATCAGAATTCAGAATTAATCACCTCGACAACGACAGATAATAAAGGGGAATTTTCATTTTATGCTGATAGTGAGGAGAATTTGTTTATTGAGATTAAAAAACGTTTCTTTGAAACTTTCAAATCTAAATTGGAAAACATTGCCCATTCTGAAAAAAATGGATATTCTGTTCAAGTTGTCTTAAAAGCATATTAGAACTATAATTTATAGAAGGTACTTGAATCTTTTTTATTTGAAGATCCGTAGGGTATTAGAGGAATGTTTTCTCTTTAGGAGAGTAGGTGAGATTTAATTGATTCAATAGTGTTTGTATGAGAAAAAAGCATTTGTTTATCCCGGTTCTAATAATATTGGGATTAGGGGTATTCTATTATTTAAGTGCTCCATTAAAGCCAAAAAGTAAAAAAAAGGTATTAGCAGTTTCTTCAGAAGAGCTGATTCAACAGCAGATTAATAAGAAAATACAACGTAGAAAAAATGGTTACTCCAAACCAGCAGATAAACCAGACAAATACATAGAATATAAAAATGCAATGGTTTCTGGTTTTGGGAAGGCTAAATATCCCAAGAACTATAAAATAACAGAACTTAAGTCTGCATATGCATTAAAGTCTAGTTTAAAAAGTACAGCTGTTGATTTGGATTGGGTTCAGAGAGGACCCGGGAATGTAGGAGGTAGAACACGAGCTATAATTGTCGATCATTCAGATCCTACACAGCAGACTTGGTTTGCAGGCGCTGTAGCAGGTGGAATTTGGAAAACTACAGATGCTGGTACTAACTGGCAGTTAATATCACCTGATCTTCCAAATTTGTCTATAAGTACTTTGGCTATGGCAGAATCAAATTCTGATGTTATTTATGCAGGTACTGGAGAAGGTTATTACAATTTAGATGCGATTCAAGGAAATGGTATTTATAAATCATTGGATAATGGTGCTACCTGGAATCAAATTCCAAAAACAACTAATACTTCTTATTTTCATTATATAAATAGTATTGTAGTTTCTCCTACTCTAGAAAATACTTTATTCGTGGCTACAAATAAAATTGTGGCTAAATCAATTGATGGAGGTAGTAACTGGAGTAATATTACTCCTAAGCAGGGGGGAGAAGGTCGTTACCAACGCTTAATCATGCATCCAACAAATGAAAATATTTTGTGGGTGGCTTTAAATGATAATGGCATATATAAGACAACCAATGCAGGAGAAAGTTGGTTTGAGGTATTGGATTTAAGTGGTGAATCAAGAATTGAATTGGCTGTGTCGCAATCTAACCCTGATGTATTATATGCTTTAAATCAAAATTCAAAATTGTACTATTCTATAAATGGAGGAGATGATTGGGCTGAATGTGTTGATGCTGCTTCTACAGACTTTTTAGGAGGACAAGGTTGGTATAATAATGTTATAAAAGTAGATCCTACAGATGCTAATAAAGGTTTTATAGGAGGGGTTGATTTTTATGGTTTTACTTTAGGAGAGGATATTGACGGTTCATCAAAAAATGCATATAATGTTGTAAATGGTATGTCGTCAGTAATAGAGTTAGGAAACTTTTACGGTAATCATGCTAATGGAGGTTTGGAAATATACGAGGGATATGATTCAACATTAGATGATGTCGAAATCCAATTCGGGACGGCAATAACTCAAAAGGCACATCGATTAACTTCAACTAGTTATACTCAGGATATCACTGATGATATTTCTTCTTTGACATTTGCGGATTATGTTGATGTTCCATTTAAAGTTATTAAAACACATGGTTTAGTTTCAGAACAATTATATGCATCTTTTATTGACTCAAATAATAATGGAATTTTTGATTTAACAGCAGATGGATATGAAGTTATTGTTGTTCATGATATTGTTTATGATGAAACGCAGGCAAATTCCTTAATTACTACTAATAACGGCAATTCAAATTTATTGTTTTCAATATACCCACAATTAGTAGATGGTGTTACATGGGATGAAACTAGTTTACCAACTAGTAATATCGTTGTAGATCCATTTACTTTAAAAAACAAAAGTTTAACTGCTGACCATCTAACTGTTTGGCATAGCCCAAATGCAAGTAATTATTCCCATGCTGATCATCATTCTATTAATATTCTAGAAGCAGTAGGTTCACCTTTTGCTATCATTGTAGGAAATGATGGAGGACTTTTCTATTCAAATGATGGAGGTTCAAATTGGGTTACAAAATCAAAAGGATATATTACGACTCAGTTTTATGGAATAAGCCGACACCCTTCAGAATATAAATATTTTGGAGGAATGCAGGATAATGGATCTTATATTTCAGGAACGGATCCTTCCGTTTCTGATGATTGGACTGCAGCCTTGTCAGGTGATGGATTTGATGCAGTATGGCATTCTCGTGATCCGCAAAAGCTTATAGGTTCTGTTTATAATAATGATTTAGCTAAATCAGAAGATGGAGGTGTTTCATGGATTGATATATCAGGCGGGTTTGATGACAATACACCAGAAACAGCACCGTTTTTAACAAAAATAGCAAGTTCCGCAATCAATCCTGATCTTTTATTTATTGGTGGTGCTTCAGGTTTATGGAAATCGGAAGATTTTGGGACCAGTTGGGAAAATATTAATATGGGATCTAATTGGGGTTGGGGAGACGGAGGTTATCCTAAAATTGCAATAAGTGAAGCAAATCCTGATGTTGTATGGGCCGGAATTATCATGAATAGTTCAGCCGGATATACAAAAGGTACTATGCATGTTTCTACAGATGGAGGCCAGTCGTTTAGTAATGCTATTAACGCAATGGATTTAGGTGCAGTTTCAAATATTGCAACACATCCATCTGATCCTAATACTGCTTACCTTTTATTTTCTTATGCATACTATCCTAAAGTATTCAGAACTACAGATCTTGGGCAAACATGGGAAGATATTACAGGATTTAATCAGGTTGATGGAGAAGGAAATATTACATATGGAGCAGATTTTAGTTCAAATGGATTTCCTAACGTTGCCGTAAACTCCTTATTAGTGATGCCATTTGATGAGAATGAGATTTGGGTCGGAACAGAAATCGGATTGTTTATTTCATATGATAATGGAGCTACCTGGGCAATTGCAGATAATGGAATTCCTGCGGTTTCAATCTGGGATATGAAGATAGTTGGTGATGAAGTTATTGTTGGAACACATGGTTTAGGTGTTTGGACTGTAAAAAGGAACGGTTTATCAAGTACCAATTATTATCCATATATAAACGGAATTGGCGTTAATCCGAAAGGAAACTATAATATTGAATTGAATTACGAGGTTGCTTACGATAAGGTTGAAATTTATGCAGATGATGTTTTATTGAATACGTATAATAATACGGTAGTTGGTTTAAAACAATATGAAATTGATGCTACAGGTGTTGTTGGTAAAAACAGAGTAAGAGTTCTTGGATATGTAGGAGAAGAGACTTATTCATCAAATGGAGTTGAAATTCCGGTGAATAATCTTTTAAATGTTGTAGCAAGTTATTCAAATAAATTTACAACTAAATTGGACGATTTTTATGGTAATGGATTTTCAGTAAATAGCATTGATTTAGATAATAATGCGATTACAACACAGCATCCTTATCAGGAAAATAAAGATATATTTTACACACTTAAATATCCTGTAGTTGTCTCAACAGATCATTTAATGGCCTTTTTAAAGTATATTGATATAGCATATATAGAAACTGGAGAAGCGGGTTCTGTATATCCTCAGTCTGACTTTTATGACTATGTTGTTGTTGAGGCAAGTTTAGATGGAATTAATTGGGTTCCTTTAGCAGATGGTTATGATTATAATTATTCAGCCGTTTGGACAGATGGAAGTACAAGTTACTCTGATACGCCCACTCCTGATCAATATATTGAACATGTCATTGATTTGTGGGATACTTTTAATGCTGAAGATACTATTATTATCAGGTTTAAATTACATTCAGATCAGTTAGAAGCAGGTTGGGGATGGGCCATAGATAACTTGCAGATTCAAGAAGAGGTATCAGGAATATTTGATCAATCATCCAATGATTTTGATTTCGCAATTTATCCAAATCCAGTAAGTGATCAATTTAATTATACTATAGAGGATGAATATATTGGAAAAGTAAAGATTAATGTGTTTACTGTTTCTGGCGAGTTAATTAAAACTCAGGAAGTATTTAAAGATTCACCTTATTTAAAAGGAAATATGAATGTTCAATCTTTCTCTTCTGGTAGTTATATTGTTTCTATTGATATGGGAAATAAGAAAAGTGCTGAATTAATGATAGTTAAGTAAAAATCATAAATATTTAACATGAAAAGGATGTCATTTTATGACATCCTTTTTTATTTTTATTAAACAATTTTTTTAGTTCATATTAAAATGTAGTAATTTAGAATAAATGAAGTAATAACTTTTAATGCGCAATAAATCAGGTAAATAATGTAAATGTTGTTTAGAATGGTTTTAAATAAAATAAAAAAAGATGTTAATATCTTTTGTTGGCGTTTATGAACTAACTATATTTGTTAAACAATTAGAAAGAAGTTACTGGTTATAACAAACAAAACATTACACCATGACAACAATGCAATTCAATGAAAAGTTATTGAGCCTACAAGATAAGCTAAAGTACTTTGCTCTTAGCTTAACGGCCAATGAAGAAGATGCTAATGACTTGTTGCAGGAAACAACATTGAAGGCGTTAACATACAGAAAACAATTTGTATCCAATACAAATTTTAAGGCGTGGGTGTTTACGATTATGAAGAATACATTCATAAATAACTATAGAAGAACTCAGAAAACAAGAAGTACATTTGAATCAGTGGAAGATGCATACAGAGTTGCTTTTAAAGGTAATTATGCTTCAGAAACACCAGAAATGGTTCAGGCAGTAAATGAAATGAACCAAAGTATTGAAAAATTGGATGATGAGTTTAGAATACCGTTCACCATGCATACTTCAGGTTATAAATATAAAGAGATAGCCGAAGAATTAGATTTGCCAATTGGTACAGTTAAAAGTAGAATTTTCTTTACTCGAAAGAAATTACAAAATATGTTAGAAGAGTAAGAAAATGGTGATTACTTATCTTTTAAAGGATATGTAATTAAATACAAGAAAACTTTTTAATCGGAATATTAACAGATGCAAGATTTGGTTTATTTACCTATCTTGCATTGTTTTTTATAGAATAATATGTCAGCAAAATTATCAAAATATACGCGATTATATAATCAGATAGAAGAATTAACAAATCCAGTTAATAGTCCAATTTCCAGAATGTCAACTATTTCAGCAATATTACATCATAAGATGAAAGGTTATTTTTGGACTGGGTTTTATCTTCTTCAAGATGGGGAATTATTAGTTGGTCCTTATCAAGGGCCGTTAGCATGTTTAAGATTAAAAAAAGATACTGGTGTGTGTTGGGCTGGTATTAACAGTCAAAAAACAGTTGTAGTGGATGATGTGGAATCATTTCCCGGTCATATTGCATGCAGTTCCCTATCTAAATCAGAGATTGTTGTTCCTGTTTTTAATCAAGCAAAAGAAATAGTTGGCGTACTTGATGTTGACAGTAGAGATTTATCCAATTTTGATGATGAGGATAAAGAGGGGCTAGAAAAAATTGTTGAGTTGATATATAAATAGTATTTTGCTCTAATTAATGAAGAATGGGCATTTAGAGGCGTAGCGCGAGGGGATATTCTTCAAATAGGCAAAATAGTTTTCCCCAGAATGATAAACATAAAACAAATACTGACACTTCTGTTTTGTTTAAGTGTTTTTTTTAACCTTAAGTCAGAAGAGTCAGTTCTTGATAATTTGCATAGGAAGCTTAAAAATGCTTCCAGGTCTGAGAAAGTTGAAGTTTATAATCAATTTTCTCGATACTATTTAACCTCTGACGCAGAAAAAGCCGTTAATTATGCCAAGCAAGCCCTTAAATTAGCTAAAGAATTAAATGATAAAAAGGGCGAAGCAAAAGCTTATGGTAACCTTGGTATGGGCTACTATTTTTTGAGTGATTATGATGAATTATTAGATTATTATAAGAAATCATTAAGTACTTATAAATCTATTGGTGATCAGGAAGGTGTAAATGTATTAGCTACTACGTTTTATCGTTTAAATAAATTTCATAAATCTTTAGATAGTTATAAAAGATCGTTACTAATATTATTAAGTGATAGAAATTCAGATGTTTCTTCGATTGTTGAAACCTATGAGAATATTGGTAATGTATATAAAAATCTGGGAGATTATCATTTAGCACTGGATAATTATAGAAAAGCACTTGATTTATTAGATGAGGATGACGATAAAACTACCTTATGGAGAAATATTGGAGAAATTCATCTTTATCTTGAGGAATATAATAAGTCCTTAGAATACTTTTTGTTACTATACGATGAGTTGGTTGAAAGAAAAGATCAATTGGGTATTTCTGAGGTTTTAAATCGTATGGCTGGTACATTCTATTTAAATAAAGATTTAAAGCAATCCAAGGAATTATTTGAAGAAGCACTCAATTTGCAAATAAAATTAAATGATCACTTAGGTGCTTCTATGTCTTTTCTTAATCTGGCTAAAATTGCAAAGGATAATAAAAATTACGAGGAAGCTATAAATAAATTCAGAAAGAGTTTAAAGTTAGCTGAGGTAATTAATAATAAAACAGTATTAAGAACTATATATTACGAACTATCCTTAATTTATAAAGAAAAGAAGGATTACAAAAAAGCATATGAATATCAGGTGTTGTATTCTGATATTTCAGATTTTTTATCGCAGGAACAAAAAGCAGAAGAATTTACCAATACACTTGTTGTACATGATCTTGAAAAGAAAACACAAGAAAATGATATTCTGCAAGCTAAAAATGAAAACTATCGGTTACGTTTAGAGAAAGAAAATCTTTCCAAATGGCGTCTTTCATTTGGATTTACAATACTAGTAATCCTAATATTAGTATTTATTATTTATTACAGGTATTATTTAAAGAGAGTTGAAAATCGAAACCTCGAACTTAGAATCAAAGAAGCTTTACAAAAACAAGAAGAACAACAACAAATCATAGTTCATCAATCAAGTTTATCTTCACTTGGTGAACTAGCAGCTGGTATAGCACATGAAATAAATCAACCAATACAAAATATATCATTATCTGCAGAAGGAATTAAGTTTGAACTGTTAGAAGAAAATCCTGATGAGAAATTTTTAAAACAGTCAGTAAATGAAATTTTTGAGGATATAGTAAGAGTTAGAGAAATAGTAGATCATATAAGAGTTTTTTCAAGTGGTCAAAAGGAAAGTGTGTTCGAAAGTTTTTCTGTTTCAGATTGTGTAGAATCTGCTATATCAATGATTCAACGTCAGTATCAGAATCACAATATTAAATTGAGTTTACAATTGGATACTCATGTGCCTGAAGTGTTGGGAAACCCACATAAAGTTGAACAAGTAATTCATAACTTGCTTTCAAATGCCAGGGATGCTGTTGAAGAGCGTTCAGAAAAAGATGAGAATTTCAGTAAGGAAATAAGTATAAAAACCGGGGTAGAAGATAATCAAGTATATATAGAGGTTAGAGATAATGGTATTGGAATCCCACAAGATAAGAAGACGGATATATTTTTACCATTTATAACAAGTAAACAACTAGGTAAAGGTACCGGATTAGGACTGTCCATCTCATATAGTTTGATTAACGAAATGAAAGGTAGAATAGAAGTAAAGAGTAGGGTAATGGATGGAACCAGCATGAAGGTAGTACTTCCAATTCAAAAAAAATAAGGCAGTAAATTCTGCAGGTAATGATTAGTTAATGGCATCAGTAAAATGGATAATTTAAAAATTTTAATTCTTGATGATGAGGTAAGAATTACGGAAAAACTTAAATATCATCTCGATAAGAGAAATTTTAATGTATTTACAGCAAATACTCCCAATGAAGGTTTTAAAATTCTTGAAAAGGAACAACCTGGTATTCTGATTTTGGATATTATGCTGCCTGGAATGAATGGATTGGATGTACTTCAAAAGGTAAAGCATGAGTATACCAATACTGAGGTTATTATGATTAGTGGATATGGTGATATGGATATGGTTATTGAGGCCATGCGCAAGGGTGCCTCAGATTTTATTCGTAAACCATTTCAGGTGATGGATATTCAGGTGGCTGTAGAACGTACCGGTAAGTTCGTTGAACTTCAGGCTAAACTTGAAAATGCTGAGGATAGAGGATCTTTAGTGTCAATGGAACTGGAAGGCATGATTGAGAAAGATTTTATTGGCGAAAGTGATGCTATTAAAAACGTTTTAAAGATTGCTTTAAAAGCGGCTAAAGATAAAGATGTAAATGTATTGGTTACTGGTAAAAATGGAACTGGCAAAGAAATTATTTCGCGTATTATACATTATGGAAGCCCTCGCAAAGAACAGGTTTTTGCGCCTGTTAATAGTTCTGCCATTCCTTCAACTTTGTTAGAAAGTGAGTTCTTTGGCCACGTTAAGGGAGCTTTTACAGATGCCAGGGATGATAAAAAAGGCTATTTTCAATTAGCTAATAACGGTACTTTATTTTTAGATGAGATTGCAGATATGCCTTTTTCATTACAAGCAAAGTTACTAAGAGCTATTGAGGAAAATAAAATTAAGAAAGTAGGTAGCAACAAGGAAATAGCTGTTGACGTTAGGATTATTTCAGCAACTAATAAAAATATTGAAGAATTAATTGAACAGGATAAATTCAGAATTGATTTATATCACAGAATTAACACTATAGAAATAAACATTCCTCCATTAAGGGAGCGTCCCGAAGATATTAAACCTCTATTATATCACTTCGTAACATCATTTTCTAAGAAAAAGAAAATGTCAGTTCCATCTATTTCAAAAGACTTGATTAAGAAGTTGCAATCTTATCATTTCCCAGGAAATGTAAGAGAGCTGCGAAATATGGTAGAAAGAGCTTTAATTCTTTTAGAAGGAGAGGAGTTGCTTCCTGAGGATTTTCCAATTAAAGGTGAAAATAAAAATCAGTCAATGCATTTAGAATCCTTATGTATAGAAATGCATGAGAAAGCCCTAATTGTGGAAGCATTAAGACGTTGCGATTTTAATCAGACCCACGCAGCAGAACTTTTATGCATATCAAGAGATGCACTAAAAAGAAAGATTAAGAAATATGAAATTTCAATAGATAAGCAAATTGTATAATGCTATTACAATAAGGATTATTACCATTCAATAGGTTTTAATCCTTTGCTTTGTAAAAAATCATTGGTTTTGCTAAAGTGCTTATTGCCCAAAAATCCTCTATGTGCCGAAAGAGGAGATGGATGTGGCGATTTTAGAATGTAATGCTTTGATCCATCAATAAATGCTGCCTTTTTACCAGCATAAGCACCCCATAGTAAAAATACAATATTTTCTTTTTCCTGAGCCAGCTGCTTTATAACGCTGTCAGTAAATTCTTCCCAACCTTTTTTTTGGTGAGAACCTGCCTGATGTGCTCTTACTGTTAAGGTGGCATTTAATAATAATACACCTTGTTTAGCCCATCGTTCTAAATTTCCGCTAGTAGAAGGAGTAACTCCGCAATCACTTTGAATTTCCTTATATATATTTACTAAAGACGGTGGAACTTTAATTCCATCGTTAACAGAAAAGCACAATCCATGGGCTTGATTTACATCATGGTAAGGGTCTTGCCCCAGAATTACAACCCTGGTATTTTCTAAAGGGCATAATTCAAAAGCATTAAAAATTTTTGCAGCTGGAGGAAAAATGGTTTGTGTTTTATATTCTTCTCTCACAAAATGAGTAAGATTAATAAAATACTCCTTTTCAAATTCCGATTTAAGTAACTCTTTCCAGCCTGCTTCAATTTTTACGTCCATGATGATTGTTAATCGTTTTATTGTTTAATGAGGCTCAAAACTAATAGTTTTATCAATGAAAAAATAATCAGTCCTAGGTTATTTTATACTTCATTTACTTATTTTTATCCAAAATCTATTCAATCTATGTTAAGAGTAATTTTAAGTGTTATTCTATTGTTGTTTTTCTTTACATCAAAAGCTCAACTTAAAGAAGTATTTTCTGAGTTAGATGAAGCGATTAATAAGGAGTGGTACTATGTTCAAAAAAAAGAACAACATATTGATTCATTAAAGAGCCAGCTAAAACAAATAGCTAAAGGACAAAATAATGAAGCGCAATATCAATTGTTTCGGAGTATCGCAGATGAATATACTGTTTATGTTTTTGATTCGGCCATGTTATATTACAGAAAAGCTATTGATATGGCCTACAAAGTAAATAGTTCTAAATATATTGCTCATACTTTATCCAATTATGGTCATTTATTGGTTTCAGTAGGTTATTATAAGGAGGCAATTGACACCCTAAACAGGGTTGATGTCTCATATTTAAAAGGTGAAGATATCCAGGAGTTTTTTAGTTATAAAGTTCGTGCTTATTACGATATAGCCGATTATATAAAAGATGATTTTTATTCACCCAATTACAGACAAATTGCAAATGCTTTTGTGGATTCGGTAAGCAAATATGCAGTAGAGGGTACAATAAAGCCTGTATTGACAAAAGCTTTGTATTATTTAGTCAACTGGAAGCCTGATTCTTCATCTTACTATTTTCAATATGCGTATGATAATTTATCCCCCGATTTGCATCAACAAGCTGTTATTCATTCAAGTTTAGGTTTTATTAATGTAGAAGAGGGAAATAAACAATCTGGTATTGAACATCTCGTAAAGTCTGCAATTGCAGATATTAAAAACGTAACAAAAGAAGCTACATCCTTACGAGTTTTATCCAGGTATTTGTATCAGGATGGAGAAGTTCAGAAGGCTTATAAATATGTGTTGCAGGCCAAAAAGGATGCTGAATTTTTTGGTTCAAAACAAAGGATACTAGAAGTATCAGAGATATTTCCGGCAATTGAAGGAGCAAAACTAATAGAGGAGGAAAGAAAGAAAGAAACAGCTGTTAAATATGCCTGGATAGTTTCCCTAGTGATTGTGGTTGTATTGTTATTTCTGATTGTTTTATATCGTCAGCTTTTTAATTTGAGAAAGATATGGATATCCATTACAAAAAGTAATAAGGAACTAAAGGTTTTAAATAATCAATTAAATGAAGCTAATCGAATTAAAGAAAAATATATTGGTCATTTTTTCAATACCAGTTCAGGATATATTAATCAATTAGAAGATATTTCTAAAGCATTAAATAATCTATTGATTGCTAATAATCCAAACAAATTAAAAAGTGTACTTAAAAAGATTAATCCGAGAAAAGAGAGAGAACAATTGTTTCATAATTTTGATGAGGTTTTTTTATCATTATTTCCTGACTTTATTGAAAAAGTAGAATCTATAGTTTTATCTGAAAATAAATACGTACTTAAAAGTGGGCAACTATTGAATACGGAATTGAGAATATTGGCACTGATCAGGTTAGGGATTACAGATAATGAGACAATTGCTCATGTGTTAGATGTTTCTATTAATACTATTTATACGTATAAAACAAAAGCTAAAAATAAATCAGTCCTTTCTACAGAAGACTTTTTTAATAGATTAAATGATATAAAATCAGTTGTTTAAGTTGATTTTTGTTTTAAAAATGTAAAAGAATTTACATTTTTTTACATTTAATTACATTTTTATGAAATTTTGAATATATTTGTAGCATAAATCTCAATAAATCTAAATTGTTTTGGTATGGGAATAATTGGTATTGCTGCATTGCTAATTGGAATTTTCATTGTAAGGAGAGAAAGAATCAAACTTGTTAACAAGTTGCATAGTATTCAAGACCATTAAGCCCGTTTTTTATATTCTATGTAATAGTTATAAAAAAAGGAGGAACGATATTAAAAAGAAAGGTTGACAAATTAAATTGTCAACCTTTCTTTTTTGTATATAACCGTAACTTACATTTATATTAATATTCATCAACAATTCCACCAGTAATGCGGGTCAAATCAGTCTGTGATTCTATAACATTATACGTCGCATTTAACTTTTGAATTGCAGCATTTAAATAATTAATTTGAATGGCTCTAAAATCAAACGAATCAATAGATCCATTTTTTAATTTTTGTTCTGCCATATCCATGTTTAATTTGGCTGCTTCTGCTTGTTCATTAGCTAAAACAACCAACTCCTTTTGCACTTCATAAGTACTAAATATTTGCATCAATTGATTCTGAAGACTGTGTTTCATTTGATCTATCTCAACCAAACCTGATTCTTCTTCAATTTTTGCAATCTGAACACTTCTTTTGCGCTGACCACCATTGAAAATTGTGTATGATAAATTCAAACCTACATTAACATCAGAATAGTTTGTTTTTGTGTCGTTAGCTGATGTTTTTGAAAAATAGGTATTTCTGTTTGTTTGAGATACCCCTCCGTTTAAACTAATTGTTGGAAGATAATTGCTTTTTGCTAACGCAGTTTCTTTTGACAATAAAGTTTGATTGATATACTGATTTTTAAGTGTTGTGTTATTTGATAATAACTTATTGCTTAAATCAGATAAAGTATAATCGGGCAGGTCACTTTTTATTTCGGATGTAAGCTGCCACATGGTGTTGTCTTTTATTCCTAAAATAAAATTAAGTGTTCTGATAGAATTCTCAAATGAAACCTTTTGTTGTAAATACGTTGATTTATCCGAAAGCCATGAAGTTTTGGCCAATAAACTCTCATAAGTAGTACTAACTCCAATTTCTTTACCACTTAATTCCCTGTTATATCTGTCTTCAGAAAGAATCATCAGTTCTTCATACACATTAACCAACTCTTGTTGTACAATACAATTGTTATAAGCTGATATGATATCCTGAATGGTATTTTCTACAAGAATAGCAGTGTTGCCTTTTGACAGGTTTTCAAGTTCATCAAATCGTTTTTTAGTGATTCGTGCTGAAAAGCCATCAAATAGCAGCCAGTTTAAACTAACCTGAGGTGAAAGGCTTTCTGTTCTGTAATCCTCATTATCATTATAATTAAGGTTTTCAGATATACCAGCACTGAAACTTACTGTAGGTAAAGCACCTGTATTGCCCCAGTTATTATTAATAGAAGCAATTTTTTCGCTGTTACGCGTCACCTGTAAATCGTAATTGTTTTGCAGACCCATTTCAATGGCCTGCGATAAAGATAATGTGTTTTGAGACTGCATACCCACTGAGAATATGCAGAATAAAACGGTTAATATCTGAATTTTAATGTTTTTCATTACCATTGTTTTTAAAATCGATCATAATTTAATCAATATGCAATGTACTATCAATTTTCTTTGCCATATTTTCCTTCATAGTCCTATCAATTTTAGCATATTTTACAGCAGGTTCCATGTCTTCTGGAGTAAAATCCTCGTTTATCTCACTATTTGGTCTAAATATTTTTACGATTGTAATCCATATTTTGTGCATTAGAATCATGTTTTTATTATTTAAAACAAGTAATACAGGTAAAATAATAAGAATAAACAAAGTACCGAATAATATACCATAAGCTAATGCTGTTGCCATAGGTAATAGCATTCTTGCATCCGGACTATTTTCAAGTATTAAAGGCATTAAACCTCCAGTAGTTGTTACTGTTGTAAGAAATATAGCTCTAAATCTTGATAATCCGGCATCTTTAACTGCAGGTATTAATTGCATTCCACGCTCTAAATTCATATTGTATTTTGATACGAATACAATAGCATCGTTAATTACAACCCCAGATAGAGCAACCATACCCCATAAACTCATCATAGATAAAGGTTGACCATGAAATCCATGCCCCCAAATTGCTCCAATGATACCTAATGGAACCATCATTATAATTAATATCCCCTGGCGGAAAGATTTAAAGTAGATCATAATGATAATGACCATGATGATAAACGCTAAACCAAAATACATTAACATACTACCACCCTGTTCTCTACTATCCTTTTGCTGACCTTGCTGCATCACGGTAATATCAGGATGTTTTTTTATAATCTCGCTTAGAATATTGGTCTCTATAAAGTTTAGGATATCTGGTACAGATTGCGATTGATCTTTTTGGAAAGCATTAACGCGGACTTCTCTTCGACCATTAAAGTGGTTGATAGAACTCAAACTACGAGCTGTGCTAATTTCTGCAATGGTTCCCAAAGGAAAATCTCCATGAGCAGTATGGATGATCATATTTTCGAGTTGACCAACTGTCTGACGATCTTCACGAGAGTATCTTACATAAACCCAAATTTCATCTTTACCTTCTTGAATACGTTGAGCTAAAGCCCCATAAAAACCCTGGCGCACTTCCGACATTAAACTGGATAAAGTTAAGCCGAGTGCATATGCTTCTGGTTTTAATGTTAAACGTAGTTCCTGGCTACCCAACTGGCTGTTATCAGTTATGTTGTACAAGGCAGGCATTTGCGACAATTCAAGTTCAAGTTCTTCTTTTGCTAATTCAAGTTCCTCAGCATCATAACCGAGTAAGCTTATTGAAACCGGAGCTCCAAAGCGATTTGATGCACCTACCGCAAACTTGTACGCTTCCGGAATTTTACCAACTTGTTCAGCAATAGCCTTTTTTATGATCTGATCAGAAACTTGTGTTTCTTCTAATGAATTAAGAAAAACTCGTATCATACCAGCATTGGTTCCTCTCTCGCTTCCCGAAAAGGAACTACCCATAGATATACTCATGGCAGAAATATAAGACATGGTATCACCTTGTTCTTCCATTAATTTATTGTTAGCCTCCCATGCTTTATCTTCAATATCAAATAAAATTTGCTTGGTTATTTCTTCGTTCACTCCAGGTTTCAAAGCCAAATCTATGGAGAACATATCAGAAGGAGAAGCCGGGAAAAATGTAAACCCAATAACACCCCCCAGTGTTAAACCTATTGTAATAATAAATAAACCGGTAATTGAAGCCATCGCGATTCCTCTGTGGTTTAAAATCCAATCTAAGAATGGAGCATATACACGGTTTTTAAACGCATCTAACTTTTTATCGATGTAAGCCCTTAGTTTCCCGTATAAAGAGGTGTGCCTATTAGGTTTTAAAACCTTTGGGTTTGCAAGGTGGCCAGGTAAAACAAACATCCCTTCCATTAATGATATGGCCAGACAGACCACAACAACGAAAGCCATCTCATACATTACTTCCATTTGTCCTTCAATAACAAATAGCGGACTAAATGCAATCATTGTTGTTGTAACAGAAGTAAATACAGCCGGTAATACTTCTAAAGTACCTTCAATAGCCGCACGGCGTGGAGATTTACCCATCTCAAAGTGTGTAAATATATTTTCTCCAATTACAACACCATCATCAACCAGAATACCCACAATTAATATCATTCCGAAAAGACTGATCAGGTTCATGGTTAAGCCGAACATATTACCAATGATAAACATACCAAAGAATGATGCAGGAATACCCCATGCCACCCATAAGCTCAAACGAATATTAAGCAGTAGAGATAAAAGAAGCACGACTAGAAGTACCCCTTGTATTCCATTTTCAATCAGAATGCTCAATTGTCCATCGATGATATCAAGAAAATCCATTCGAACAGTGATATGAAAATCATCATGCGTTTTATTAAACTCTTCAATATACTCTTTCACAATGTTAGAGATATCTTCTAAGTCTTCTGTATTTAGCTTTTGAACCAATAAAGTAACACTTGGTTTTTTATTTACATAACCATTACTTGGATCTTCAGGAACCTGTAGTTTTACAGTGGCAACATCTCCAATTGTGATGGGCTGACCATTTTCATTAGCCTTAATCACAATTTTTTCAATGTCATTAGGTTTTACAGATTTTTGGCGACTGATGATTTTGATTTGTTCACGAGGATTTCGAATAGTACCACCTGAAGCATCCAGATTATTTTGTGTTATTGCTGTTCTAACATCAGTAAATGTGAGATTATACCTGCGTAACTGAGTTTCATTTAGCTCAACAGCTAATTCAAGATTTCGAGGTACACCAAAAATACTAATCTGTGATATTTTTCCGGTGGCTAATAAGTCATCTTCAACTTTATTAGCCATTTTATTTAAGTCGAGTACATTACCAGACTGCGCTGATAATGACATAAACATGGCCATATCGCGGGCACGTCCTTTTGAAACAATTGGTCGCTCGGCATTAGCCGGAAAGTTTGAGATACCATCAACAGTATTCTTAACATCCGATAGTAACTCATCCATATCATAACCATTTAAAGCGGTAATGGTAATGCTAGCAGACCCTTCGCTCGATGTTGAAGAGAATTCCTTAATACCAGAGATTCCTCTTAAACTATTTTCAACCAATGAAGTAATTCCTTCATCCATTTCCTTAGGAGTAGCTCCCGGGTACATCACAGAAACCGAAATGGTTTTGGATTCCACTAATGGAAAAGTTGCCTTTTTCATATTTCTCATGGAAAAATAGCCCATCATTCCCAGAACGACTATCACCATTGTTCCATAAAAAGGGTATTTTACAAATTGTGATAAAATCTTTTTCATGCGTTAATCTTTGTTTTTTTGTCGCATGGAACTTACATAACTTATTCATCCTCATTTTAGAATGATAGATCAGCGTTAGCAAAATCTTTAGTTATGCTCGTTTCATATTAATATTACTCAATAGAAGATTATTAATGTTAGCTTAGTCGCGTGCTAAATACTCAATATTTGAGCTAATGGATGCTAACGACTCCGTAACAATTGTTTTATTTTCTTCAATACCTGTGATAATGTAAGTATCATTTAGTGATCGTATAATATTAACCTTGGTTTTATCAAGCTTACCTTCGTTTAATACATAAACATATGTTTCACCCACTAATGCTTCTCTTGGTATTTCATATCCATTTATAGTCTGACCTTCAAATGCAATGTCAACATATTCACCTTCCAGTAAATTCATCTGGTTAGTAGGATAAAAAGTAAGATAAACATTAACCGATTGTGTTTCTTCATCAACATAGCCAGATATTCTTGAAACAGAGATGTTGGTTTTCTCACCGTTTCTTTCAATTAAAGTAGCAGTATCACCTTTTTTAATCCACTGAATATCTTCGGTAAATACAGGAACTGTAATTTCTAATTTATCAGAACGGATTAAAGTTGCTAAGGTTGAACCCATTGATGCAGCAGCACCAATTTCTCTATTTACACTTTTTAATGTCCCATTAAATGGTGCTCGAATTGTATACTTCGATAAGTTTATTTCTTGATTTTGAAGATTGTAATAGTTCGTCAATACATTGTTAGATGAAAGAAAAACTTTTTCCTGGTTCGAATTTATTTGTGGTAATTCAGGTAAGTTTTGCTCTGGATCAATAGCAATAAAAAAGTTATTCCATTTTTCGTATTCTTGAGGATAATCTACTTTAATGTCTGGAAGGATTTGAGCCAGAGTTTGTAAAAAGCTACTGATACTTGCTTTGTGTGTAGCAAGTATATCTTCTTTATAAATACGAACAATAATATCATTCTTTTTAAATGATTCCCCTTCTTTAAATAGGATGTCGCCCTGAAGTATGCGACCAGAAACTTCAGCTGATAAATCTACTGTATTGAAAGCTGAAACCCGCCCACGATATTTCATATTTGTTTCAATGTCAGAATATTTGATCTGACTGGCTTTAACATTCATCGTATTATGTATTAATGAATTTTTCTTGGGATCAGGTTTTGAGCTAATCAAATATCCCGACAATACGATAGCACCAACAATAATAGCCAAACCAATTAGGATGCTAAATACTCTCTTCTTCATCTGTTTAAATTTTGTTTTCTTTTACCCTATTAAACGAATACAAAAGCGTTGCAAATTAGTTCGTACCTTCTTTTTATACGGCAAACTAACTCTCGAAATCATTTAATACAGTCTATTATTGATATTATTAAAATTCTATAATTTGAGAATTTAAAAATAGATTGGCGATGTGAAAAACAGAAACTTAATGAACGAACGTATGTTTTTTATATACCAAATACATTTTGAATGTATTTATGATATGGGTTGTGTGTTGTTAGTAAAAAGTAAATGTTTATTATAAAACCATGTACATTTGTTTAATAATTTTAAGATTAAGAATAATGTTCTTTAGATTTGTTTCGAACATGGTATTGTATGTTCGATGATGAATTTACCACCAAACAAAAAACAGATCGTGAAATTTAAGTTTGCTAAAAAATATTGGGTGCAGATTGCGGTATGGGGAGCCTTGTTTGCACTTTACTTTAATATGATGTTTTATTTTGCATCGTTAATCAGGGCTATTGTTATTGCAGGATACAACGTAGGATGTTTGGCTTTGGTTTATAATATTATTGTATATCGCATTTTCCCCAAATACTACCATCAAAAGAAAAAGTACTTTGTTTCATCCTTTGTAATAATAGTTGTGCTAACCACATTGGTTGTTACAGGAGAAATATTATCATTCGATTTTTTTCATACAGACGCTTCTGATCATCCCCCGATCATTTTTCTTTTCATGCGATTATTTATGCAATTTAGTTTGGCCTTTTTTGCAGCAACATCTGTGAGCTTAATGGAGCAAACTACTCAGTTAAAAGTGAATGAAAAGCTTTTAAACGAAGAAAAATTAAAGACAGAATTAAAACTTTTAAAAGCTCAGATTAATCCTCATTTTATTTTTAATGCTTTAAACAATATTTATTCACTTACTTATATGGGTAAGCCAAATGCTTCAGAAAGCGTATTGAAGTTGAGTGAAATGTTACGCTATGTATTTTATGATTGTAATAAGGATAAGGTAAAACTAATACAGGAGATAAAGTATATTGAGAATTTTATGGCTTTTCAGCAAATGAAATCAGAACATTTGCAAAATATCCAATTTACAAAAGGTGCTGATGTTGATTCAATAGAGGTGGCGCCTATGTTATTTATTCCTTTTATTGAAAATGCATTTAAGTATAGCAAAATAGAAGAGATTGAAGATGCTTTTGTAAAGATTGAGATTACATTTATAAAAAATAAGCTATCTTTTATTATTGAAAATACAATACCAGAAGTGGGTAGAAGTCTTCCTGGAAGTGGTTTAGGAATTAAAAATGTAAAACATAGGTTAGAGATTATTTATAAAGATCAGTATCAACTTTTAATTAATGAAGTAAATCAAATATATAAAGTTGAATTGTTTCTAGAAGTATAAAGTAGGAGTGAGCGCGGAGAAAGGAACATAATGATTAACTCTAAATAGTGTCTACATTTAAAAGATAAAAATATTACACATGAAAATCAGATGTATAGTTATAGATGATGAACGTTTAGCAAGAGAATATATCATAAATTATATCGCTAAAATTCCTCAGCTTGAATTATTAGGTGATTTTAATTCACCTTTAAAATCTATGGATCTGATCAAAGAAAAAAAAGTAGATTTAATTTTTCTGGATATTCAAATGCCGGATATTACGGGTATAAATTTTATGAAGAGTCTGGATCATAAACCAGATGTTATATTTACTACAGCTTATCAGGAATATGCTATTGAGGGGTTTAATATTAATGCCACTGATTATCTTTTAAAACCATTTTCATTTGAGCGTTTTTTTCAAGCTGTAAATAAGGTCATCGATAAGTTTGAAATGAAATCAGATAACCGCAACCTAGCCATAGAACCAGATTCTATTCAAACAAAAATTGCGGACACCTATTTAACAGTACGAGCCGATCGTAAATTGTATAAAATCAACTTTGATCATATTAAGTTTATTGAGGGACAAAGAGCATATGTTACTTTTCACACCGAAAATAAAAAGATAACTGCATTAGCTTCATTAAAGGAGTTGGAAGATGCATTACCTAAAGAGGATTTTATACGTATTCATAAATCTTATATTGTATCTGTAAAAGAAATATTGTCACTTGAAGGCAATATACTGGAAGTGAACAATACAAAGTTACCGGTAGGTAAGAGCTATAAAGACGCTGTTCTAAAAATATTTGGATAAAACTGTTACATTATTATCCATATGTTTATTTTGACACATTCTCACTACAAACTAAAAGACCATATATCTTAGCAGAAATTGCCTCCCGCAAAGTTGCAGGGCGATATTTCTTAACGGAAATTACGTCTCGCAAAATTGCAGGGCGATATTTCTTAACGGAAATTACGTCTCGCAAAATTGCAGGGCGATATTTCTTAAGGGAAATTACGTCTCGCAAAATTGCAGGGCGATATTTCTTAAGGGAAATTACGTCTCGCAAAATTGCAGGGCGATATTTCTTAAGGGAAATTACGTCTCGCAAAATTGCAGGGCGATATTTCTTAACGGAAATTACATCTCGCAAAATTGCAGGGCGATATTTCTTAAGGGAAATTACGTCTCGCAAAATTGCAGGGCGATATTTCATAACGGAAATTACGTCTCGCAAAATTGCAGGACGATATTTCATGACGGAAATTACGTCTCGCAAAGTTGCAGGGCGATATTTCATAACGGAAGTTACGTCTCGCAAAATTGCAGGACGATATATCTTAACAGAAATTACATCTCATAAAGTTGCAGGGTACTCTGTCATTAAGGTTAATATGTAGTTGTAATGTGGAGTAATACTCAAAGTTTAGGGATTAGTGTGTACTATTGACTTACAAAATTTGGATCAACAGCACTCCGGTAGTAGTAGCGAAACCCCAGAACAGCATCCCTTAGTTCTGGTACACCAAGCATTACATCTCCTTCAGTATAATAATCACGAGAATAATATGTTTGTGTTGTGCCTTCAATAAATTTCACAATAGACATACCTGGAGCACTAAAAGGCGCACCATTAAATTGCCCCGACATTGTCCAAGTAGCCATATAAATATCATCAGTTATTGTTTCGTCCTCAACTGTAGTATATAAATTAGATGACCCCATAAATAAGCGGCTCAAAAATTCAGCCATAGTGGAAGGGCCAACAATGTCAACAATAGGGTCGTGGTAATTATAGTTGCTAGCCAGATAAGGAAGTACATTTGTCCAATTACCTGCATTAATTTCAACCAGTTGTCTGCCAACCTCTTTTTGCTCATTACTTATTTGGCTTTTTAAACTACTTGAGATATTTGGTAAATCAGAAGAGTTAAATACGAAAGGACAGTTGAAAGTAGGATCTACTGCACATTTATAGTAGGTTCTGAAACCCATTATGGCCTGATCCAATCCAGGGATGGTAGCCATAATATCACCTTCTGAATAATAATCGCGTTGATAGTAAACCTTGCATGAGTTGGTTATGAATTTGAAAATGGAGATACCTTTGGCTTGATATGCACTACCAAGGAAAGTACCAGACATTATCCAAGTAGCTGCATATATGTCGTCAATGAGTGTTTCATCTTCCACAATAGTAACAAGGTTTGGAGAGGCTCCTATGATAAGCTTATATAGGAATGATGTCATGTCTTCTTTGTTATAAATGTCAACAATTGGATCATGATATTCAATATCTTCTGAGTAATAATTTAAAATATCATCCACGTTTGGAGCCTGTACTTCCAGTAATGCGCGACCTATTTTGAGTTGTGTTTGATGTATTATATATGAATATTTAAAAGGAAGCAATACTGCATCAATTTCATGAATTATGCCATTTGAAGCAGACATATCTGGCTTAACTATCGTGGCTTCATTACCAATAGCAGTAATATTGCCATTAGTCATCACAGTAAAAGTTTCAGCATGGAGTGTTTTGACTCGCCGAATATTTTTTGGGGGAACAATACTGTTTGAAGCTCTTCTACCTTCGGTAACATGATATAAAAGAATATCAAGAACAAGTTCTGCCGGAATATCTGAAATTTTATCTACACCTATAGAATTGTACAAAGCTTCAAAAGCATTATTTGAAGGAGCAAAAACTGTATTTTGATCTTCTCCATATGAAAACATTTGAATCAAATTAGTTTCCATTTTCGAATCTACATATGAAAGAGCTTGTAAAAGTTCGCTGAAACCGGCTTCTTCAGCCATTTTAGCAATAGGATCTGGTCCTTTTTTAGGAGAAGCATTTTTTAGTTCGTTTTCGAAGGTGTTCTCAGATACCATCATATCATTATTCTCACATGATGATACAAAGAAGAAAAGTAAACTAAGGATGAAAATTTTACTGCACAAATTGATTAAACCTAAGCTTTTTACATTGTTTTTCATAGCATACCCTTTTTTGATTTTTATATGTTAAGTTACGGGTTAATGCGCATAAAGTCAATTGAAAATGAAGTGGTTGAGTTGTTTGTTAGTAGCTGTGATAACACTGCAATAGTGTACTAAATATCTGCTAAAGTATGCCAAAATAAAGTACTGTATACTTTTGCTTAAAACTCATTTCTTAACATAGATCAAGTGTGTGAGGTAGGTTACTGATCTATATTTGTATCAAACAATTAAAACAAAATTAAATAAGTAAAAACAATTAATAATTATTATCATGAAAAGATTAAGTTTATTATTATCGATAGTGGCTGTAATTACATTTTCAGCATTTACAACAAGTAACCCTTCAGTTTGGACAAACGACGCACCACACTCTCAACTGTTTTTTACAGTAACACATTTAGGATTTAATGATGTAAGTGGAACCTTTGATGATTTTACAGTAAATGTAGAAAGCTCTAAAGAAGATTTTAGTGATGCTGTATTTCATTTAAATGCTAAAGCAAATTCGATTAATACCCGAGTAGAAGCCAGAAATAATCACTTAAAAAGCGCCGACTTTTTTGATGTGGAAAAATATCCAGAACTTACTTTTACAAGTACAGCAATAAAACCAGCAGGTGAAAATAAATATAAACTAACAGGTAATTTAACCATCCATGGCGTTACAAAACAGGTTACTGTAGATTTATTATATAAAGGACAAACTACAAACCCAATGTCATCAAAACTAACTACTGCTTTTCAAATTGAAGGAACTATTAAACGTTCAGATTTTGAAGTAGGTGGAAAGTTTCCTGAAGCAATTGTTAGTGATGAAGTAAGAATTAGTGCAAGTGGCGAATTTGTACAAGCAGATAAATAATAACCTGTAAAAGGATTAATAAAAACACTAAATAATTAAAGCATTGTATTTTTTGATACAGTGCTTTTTTTGTTGGTATTATTTTGTACTGAATTAGTTTAACGAAATAAAATAATGAAATTGAAGAAAAGATTTAAGCCACAAGTTACAAACTTGCGGCAGTATATGGCTTTCTATTATAATCATGTAGCAGATTGATATTTTTTTTGTAACAAAATCGCCCTGAAAGGGCAAATCAATTCAGCCCATGGTAACATCATGGGAATACTCATATGATCCATTTTGACTACGCCCTGTAAGGGCAACTCAAATATCTGGTTGTAAGTTGCCCTTACAGGGCGTTGATATTCATTCATTTTTTTACCCCAAGGCGATGCCATGGGCTGAATTAAGCTGGGCTTTCAGCCCGGGTTATGACAAAGAATGTTTTTAAATAAAAAAGAGGCTATCTACGAATAGATAACCTCATACTTTGAAATTATATTTACTAGTTTTCCGTCTTTCTTATTGCTTTATGAATTGGTATTCTCCTGAACCAATCTTGATTTTGATTTTACCTTTTTCGTAACCTAAAATTTTAATATCCGTCGAATTTGCAATTGAATTACCATTTTCTAAAATATCATCTTTTTCATCAGCAGGAAAATATACTACAGCCGTAGAGTTTACAGGTACTGAAACATTTAACTCAGTTTGTGTATCTGTGATATTCCATGTTGATTTTATGGTTCCGTATGGTGATTCATAACTTGTTTCAGTTGAAGTAATATCACCTGCGAACTGTGGTGCAATTTTTACTTCTTTATATGCTATTGAATTTTCAGTTTGTTCAATACCTCCTAATCCACCATAAAACCATTCCATAATATGGCCTAACATCAGGTGATTGTTTGAAACGCGCTCTAATGCCTGCCATGATTCTGTTAAAGCAGTAGCTCCTTTCTTTAATTGAAAACCATATCCTGGAACGTCATCACGTGCATTCATTTCGTATAATAAATCACCAGCATCTCCGTTTTGTAAAGCTTTAACCAGGTAATGGAAACCTATATCTCCGGCAGTTAAGTCTTTATTGCCTTTATTTATAGACTCAATTAAGGTTTTGAATACAGCATCCTTTTTAGCATCATCCACCAAACCAATTACCAAAGGCATTGCAATAGCAGTCTGACTTCCTGTACTGTAAATGTTGGTTTCAGTATCAAAGAAGGTTGAATTAAATACTTGCTTAATTTCATTGGCCCAATCACTATAATATTGAGCTTCATCTTTTTTATTGGTCAATTCTGCCATATCAGCAAGTAACTTAACATCGTAATAATAAATGGCAGTAGCGGTTAATGAACGAGGTGTTAATTGTGCATAACCCGGAGAATTAGGCCCTAAGTCGTACCAATCGCCTAAGCCATGCTCTAAAATATGGTTTGTAGATTTACTTTTAAGGTAATCCACATATTTAATCATCATTGACCATGCCTTGTCCATTTGTGTTTTGTCGCCATACCATTTGTACATTAACCAAGGTAAGATAACAGACGCGCTTCCCCATTCAGGAGAGTCTCTGAAATCGCCATTGGCAAAGTCAAATACAGTATATTCAGGAGCGATAGTAGGAACTAATCCAACTGCAGTTTGAGCGCTAATCATATCATCAATGATTTTGCAATATAAATGATACACATCATAATTGTAATGAATACCACCGCCCATTAAAAAGCTTTGTTCTAACCATCCTAACTTTTCACGATGAGGACAATCAGTAGCCACACTTTGTAGGTTACTCTTTATGGCCCACTTAATGAGTGAATTTACTTTATTGAATAATTCAAATGAGGAATGAAAAGTTCCAACCTCTGGTGCTGAGTTTCTGTTGTGTAAAAGCTTTAAGTCAATTATCTCAGGCAAGTTTTTGTTTGCATAACCTTGTGGTTTTGCTCCTTCAACCTGAACATATCTGAAACCATAAAAAGTAAAACGAGGTTTCCATGTTTCCGCTTCATTACCTTTTAAAATATAAGTGAAATAATATGGTTTACCAGTTGCGCCCTGAATTGCTTTATTTTCTTCGTTAATTAATTCGGAAGGGTAAAGTTTAATTGTATCACCTTTATTTCCTTTTACAGTAAGCACTACAATTCCTGATGCGTTTTGTCCAAAGTCGTATAAGTATCCACCTTTTTCTGTTTTCACCTCAAATATAGTATCTACTGATATGGTTTCTTCAATAGCAACTGGATAATCCATTTCAGCAATTAGGTTACTATTTGGAGCTTGAGTTACAATTACGTTTTTCCATGAAGAGTCATCAAAGTTGGGTTGGTTCCATCCTTCTTGTTCTATACAAGCATTATAATCTTCACCAGAATAGATACTAGAGAAAGTAATAGGACTGGCATCTGTTTTCCAGTTCTCATCACTTACAATAGTCTCTGAAGTGCCATCAGTATAGTTAACAAGAATTTTACAAATCATTTTAGGATTACCATAGGCTGTAAGTAATTTACGGTATCTTGTATTTGGAATGTTGAAAAAACCATTTCCTAACCAAACACCAATAGCATTAGCTCCGTTGTTTAAGTTCTCAGTAATATCATAAGTATTATAAAAGCAGTAATCATCGTAGTTTGTCCATCCCGGAGCCAGAAAACGATTACCTACTTTTTTACCATTTAAATCCATCTCATAATGACCTAAACCAGATATAAAGGCATAAGCCGATTTGATCTGTTTATCAACATTAAACTCTGTTCTTATAATAGGAAGAACATGTTGACCAAGAGGTTTATGTTTCCATTTTTTACTATAGTTCGGAGCATGAATTCCCGGAACAATTCTATTGGCAGAATCTAATTCATCATAAGCAATCCATTTTGCATTACTCCAATCTGATTCAGACATCAAGCCAGTTACAAAATCAGCTGATTCACTCCATTTTGATTCGTTACCTGATTCATCCCAAACTTTAACTTTCCAAAAGTATTTAGTTGCAGGATTAAGTTTAGCATCATCGTAATTAATAAGGATACTTTGGCTGCTTTGTACTTTGCCAGTATTCCATATATCACCTTTATCTGAGTTCAGATTATTTATGTTAGAAGCAACAAGAATCTGATAGGCAGATTGAGTTTTACTTCTTTCATCGGAAGTCATCTTCCAGCTAAAGTGAATGTTTTGAACATCAACTCCCTGAGGATTAACTTTATTTTCGCAAAGAATTTCTTTAACCGCTATTTTATCCTTGGTACATGATGAAAAACTAACCAGGTTAAGTACTACTATTAAAATGCCTATTGCTTTTTTTGTTGACATTGGATTATATCTTTTATTTATTTACGAATGACTTATATTTTGTTTTAAAACTACCTCGTTCAATATTGTGGAACTCCTCTAAATTTTCAGAGAGCAACTTCCTGCGACATTCTCCTCCTTTTCAAGGAGGAGTACCCGAGGAACGAGGGGGAGGTGGTTATGTTACTTTAAATAATTCACTATATTTTTTTCTCTTTCCTTTGGTTCAACGTTCAGGTACTCTATTTTTCCATCTTTTACTTTTGCTTCAACAGTTGTATTGTTTGGCGCATGCAGTTTAAAATGAACATCCCATTCTTTGGGCCATGATGGGAAAAGAATAATTTCGTTACCATTGGTTTGTAATAACATTTCCTGTAATCCAATCATGCCAGAACCTCCCCAGTTATGATCAGGTACCCAGTCGTAACCCGGTCCCCAGAATGCAGAGAATCTACGATCTGAATCTTTTAATTTCAATTTGGATAGCTCTTCTGCTTCATCAGTTAATCCTAATCTGGCAGCAAAAATATTATCCTGTTTCCATCCTATATGACTGCGGAATTTATTGGCATCAGGATCATACTTCCATGTGTTTACAGCCACTTCTATATCTGGTTTTCCAACACCATAAATTCCCCAGGGATAAACAGGGTAAAGCTGAGGAACTTCAACGTTATTCACTCTTTCCCATAGTTTAGCAGGAGCAATAGTTTTATGACCCTCATACTCAGTAAAACTAATAGGAGGGATGCTTGCTAACATCTTGCTCCATTTGTCCTTTTGCTGCTGAGTCATGTATTTTTCTGGCAGAGCAATAGTTTCTTTTAAAACAGTTTGTAAAGCTGCAATAGTAGAGGTTGCATTATAAGTCATTTTATAGGTTTCACAAGCGGAACCCGGATATAAAACCAAATGGTTATTGGCATCATAAACTTTGCTCCCTCTCTGCTTAGCAAGGTATTGATAATGTTCATCGAAAAAGGTCAAACAGCTTTCGATTAAAGGTATGTATTCAGCAATATCATTGTCATTATATTCTCTAGTTTGAAGAATCATATAACATATTTCCAAAACAGTGTCCCACTGATATTCAAGCCATGCATTATACTGCATTCCCTTATCATACCATTCCGGGCGTTTCCATCCATATTCGCTTGGATTTGGTAATCCAAAATTTTCTACTTGTTCGGTAAAGCAAGCACCATCATGTCCCCAATAGGTTTTGCTTCGTAATATAGCATTGTTTAAAATTCGCAAGTAGAAATCAAATTGCGGTTTCATCATATCAAAATCACCGCTTTTTAGCATAGGGAAGTAAACCAAGCGTTGGTTTTGCGCAGTAAATGTACCACCACCCCAGTTTCTGAAATCAGGAGTGTAATTCTTTTTTGCATCAACAAAAACAGGGTCAACGGTAAATAATCCCCCGTTAAATTTTGTTGGATAATTTCCGTAGGCATTACAACCTAACATATATCTGAATAACTGGTAGTTTTTACCAACCTGCCATTCTTCGCTATTTTGATTTTTATTGGGTTGAATTTGAATAAAGCTTCTGTCCCAATATTGATTCCACCATTCAATCGTTTTTTTTTGTGTTGAAGATGTATAATGCTTTGCTGTTGTTACCGTTTTCCATAGTTCTGTTTCCCAGTCTTCAATGGATTCTGTTTGGTTTGAATGCAGACAAATTTTTACCTGATGTGTTTTAGATGCTTCTTTACTTTGAAGTTTCCATCCTTTAAAATCAGTATCTAAATATGAACTATTAGAAGTTGTTGCCGCCTTGAAGTTTTTACCTGTTATATAACCTCCAAAAGTTAAATTGTATAGTGGATTATATAACTGATCCTTTATATCTGATAATCCTTGTTGATTAACAGTTGCATCAAATACTGATGCTGATTTATTTCTATGATAAAACAGAACACCATTATCCTTAAAAGAGATCTGGTCTCTAAAAGTTTTTAAACCTTTAGGAGGAGCCCATTTGTAAGTATTCTGAAAGCTTTCTCCTTTGCGAAGTTCTCTGTCTTGATAGCGCCAATTTTCATAAGTGGCGTCTACATTAATCTTTTGGTTTGAGTTGATTTCAACTGATATAACCGGATTAAATACATCAACCCATAATTTTACATCAGCAGATAAATTTGCGTTAGAACCGGATATTTGAACATATCCATCTTTAAGAATTAATTCTTGTTTGAAAGTTTTTCCTTCAAAAGGGTTAGGAGAGAGGTGAATTCTGACTCTTCCGAGTTTTAGAAAGGTGTTGTTTTCATCAAAGGTTCCACTCTTTGACAAATAGAACATTATTTCTCCGTTTTCTACCCAAATATTTGTTCCGATATCACCACCTCCGCAAGGCATTGATTCTGATGAATTTTTACTTTGGGTAGTCCAAATTACATTGTACTGATCCAAATCAACTTTGTTTGCACAGTTGATTAAATTGTTACAACTAAATATGGCTATGAATAAAAGAAGTAATGTTTTTTTCATGTTATATATTATATAATGTCTCAGGGCTTACACCCAGAGCTAAAAAGACATTAGCCTTTCAGGCCTAATTTTCACTATGAATATTTACCCAGTATTTCGCTTCGCTACGCACTGGGCTATTGTATGTAGGGCCTTCAGCCTTGATATTTTTTAAATTAAGATTAATGATTCCTTCCTATAATACCCTTTAACCTTTTTACCCTTAACCTTTAACCTTAATAGGTTTTTTCAAAGAAAACATCATAACAGGCTTAAAAAGCTTGTTATTGACGTTCTCTTCTCAAAACTTAAAACACCTTATTAATAAGGGATTTTACATAAAACAACTAATACAAAAATTTATTAACTAAATACGATTACCATTCATCTGTTCTGAATGACGAAACAGGTAAGCCATCTGTACCAAACAATTCACCAATAATAAAGTCTTTAAAAGCATAACGTACTGCAACTGGATTTTTAACTCTGGGAGAAGATAATACCACAGATTTACTTCTTAAAAATACTGTTGCTGGATAAAAGCGCTTGTCTTTACCTGCTATCTCAAAACATTTTATTTCTTTGCCATATGAAGTCAATCCGTTGGTGTGGTTAAATGAAACTACTACATTACTACCATCAACAGACATTGCTTTAAACGAAGGACTTTTATATCCAAATCCTTCCATATTATAGGTATCACCCAGAGCATACATTGCTAATCTTTCTCCTCCAACTTTCTTTTTCATTGGGTGGATACTTGTTTCTTCACCTATATCCATTAATACAACCATTCCACTATTAGGAATTTTAGCTTCAGCCTTTCTTTGAGCATCTCTTAAATACGCAGAGTTGTGCTTTTCTTCACGATCTTCAAGAGGTTTAAAAACAGAGTAATCAAAAGGAGCAATTTGAGCATAATAGAAAGGGAAATCTCCTTGATCCCATAAAGTACGCCATTCATTTACCATAGTTGGTAATAGCTCTTCATATTTATCTGCTTCAATGTAATTGGTTTCTCCCTGATACCAGATACAACCTTTAATTCCATATCCAATTACAGGATGAAGCATACCATTGAAAAGTACTGTTGGGGTACGATTTACTTCTGGAATAGAATCTCCTTTTTCTGGTACTTTTTTCCCTTCAAATTCAACGGAAGTTTCTTTACTCATCCATGCCTGAATACAAGAACCACCAAAGCTTACATCAATTAGCCCTACAGGTACATCAATCATCTCTTCTAAAAGACGTCCGAAATAATAACCCGTAGCACTAAAATTTCTTACTGATTCTGGTGAAGCTTCTTTCCATTGTCCTTCAAAATTATCCTGAGGCTCAGTTTTTGAACTACGTGGAATTGAAATCATTCGGATGTTTGTATTCTTTGATTTTAAGATATCCATGTTAGAACCTTCAACTGGTTGTCCCATAAAACCTTTCATTGGCATTTCCATGTTCGATTGACCTGTACATAACCATACTTCACCAATCATTACATTTTTAAGAGTAACAGGTTTGTCATCGCTAATGGTAACTTCAAAAGGACCTCCGGCTTCAGGAGTTCTGACCATAACTTTCCACTTACCATTTTTGTCTGATTTTGTGGTGTAGTTTTGACCATTCCATGATGTTTGAACCGAAATTGAAGTTCGAGCATCCGACCATCCCCAGATTGCAACTTCAGATTGTTGCTGTAAAACCATATTGTCTGAAAACATAGCTGATAATTTAACTTCAGCCTGAGCTCCCAGCGTAATTAGTGCTAATAATAGAACTAAACTTAAATGTTTCATTCGTTTAACTTTTTATATTTTCTTTAGTATTCAGTCGATAGATAAGAGATAATAGAAATTAGAAATTCCTTTCTCCTTTCTCCTTTCTCCTTTCTTCTTTAACTTTTTTCCTTATTTTCTTATTTCAATTGTAACCGAACCATACAATCCGGCAGGCAATAATTCCCGACCCTCCAAACGATATGGGGCTGTAGTATATGTGACTCTTTGTTCTTCGGGTAATTGATGATCTCCCATCAACCTGTTGGCCCAGGTGTTGGTTATTTCAATCTCCAATTTATTTGTACCCGGTTTAATAGCATTGCTAATATCAATGCGGTAAGGTTTTGTCCAGCAAATGCCGCATGATTTACCATTTACTTTTACTTCAGCAATATTATCAAAGTCAGATAGCTTTATCCAAACTTGCTTTCCTGTACTATTTTCATCCCAATTAAAACTGTTTTTATAGGATGCTGTTCCTGAATAATAGCGAATAGAATCATTATCACTTTCACTCCATGAAGTCAACTCTTTGAAAGAAACTTCTTTATTAGGACCACCTAAGTTTTTATCGAATAAAACATCCCAGGGACCTTCAATCTCTTTTACTTTTGTGTATTCAGCCTGATGTTTAATCTGAGTATGGTTGTTATCAAAAATCACAAAAACAGATTGATTTGCTTCCAATGCATACTTGATCTCTGTGCGATCTTTAACCACCGAATATTCTTTAGGTAAGATTTTAGTATTGTTTACTGGATCATAAATAGCCGGAGTCTTATCATTTACTCTAAATGACAGCGTTACGTCTTGAATTTCATTTAATTGATTTGCCACGAAATATATCTCCTCATGATCAGAACTTCGGTGATTCCATGCAATTGAAGATAATTCTTTACCTTCTGTGTTTATGGCTTTAAAATCTTTTATTACATCGATTTGATCAAAGGATTCAGCAACAAAAGGGCCTACGATAACACGACCATTGCCCACTTTACTAATGTTGTAACTGTTACCTTTTTCATCCTTTATTTTCAAAGGTGAACCAGCAAATAACTCATCGATTATTGATTTTAACTTTTGATCATCTTCTTGACTAGCATCATAAGTCGTAGAAGGTTTTTCCATCATTAAAATGGTTGCACCATGTTTTGTAAGTTCCAATAGTTTAGAAGCAACCTTCACATTCATTCTTTCACCTCCATCTGGCGACATTCTTCTATTGCCAGGAATAACTAATAATTTATATTTAGCACCTCCGGGTAATACAATCTTCCCATCCTTTACTGAAGCAAGATGGATTAAAGCATCCTTATTGAATGAATCGTAGGCATACCCCATTAAAGGATTGATCCATTCTTCAGGATCGGCCATACTTTCTAGAGTTGTTACACCGAGAGGAATATGACGTACTTCATAATTGTTTTCAGATAATCGTTTCTTTTCATTCGATACTCTTTCTTCACCCATAATACCCGGTAATACAGGTACCAAACGATCTGGTAAAATGGAACGACGAGGAATCTCTTCACCTGTAAATACAGCAATGTCGGTAACAGGTTTACCTGTTTGCAGTAATGTTTGGCAGTTGGCTAGGTAGTCGATAAATGCACTGGATTGTTTCCACCATGTTTGATCACGTTGAAAGTAGGTTCCAACAACGTCTAAAGTCATACCCGGTATGCGATCGATCCATGGATTTTGAGTAAATACATGGAAAAATATTTTATTCACACCCAATGCGAAATTGCGATCAATAACAGGCTTAAGTATTCCAGGGTGTTCATCCCAATCTAAGCGAATCTCAGTCAAGCTTTCAGCTTGCACTATATGTTTTCCGTAGATATGAGCTCCTGAAATGGCATCCAGCATATCATTAGGTTTATCGTGCGAAGGACTTCTGAACCAGAATTCACCCATTGTAGCATCTACGTTTTTAAAGTGCATCATTCCATCAGATAACATAATAGGAGAGATACTCTCCGCAGCAAAATGACAATCTTTTTCATGAGCTAGTTTCTGCATGGTACCAAAGAAATTATCAGCAACCAATTCTGCTATCGTTTCACGTAAATCCAATAGTACTTTTTCTGATTTCTCAGCGTTTTCAATAGGAATACCTGCTAAAACAGGCAGATATTTATAATAATCGTATCCACGTCTCTTAATAAACTCATCACGTAATACAGGTGACCAGTTTTGACTTCCACATTCCCAACTATCAATAAAAAAGCGTTTTAAAACTTTATTAGCTAATTCAGGACCAACCTGACGAAATACTTCACCAAACCACTGGTCAAACTGAAAAGCCACTGTTTCTGGATTCAGTTTATCACACTCAAGGCCTTTACCGCCTCCACCAATGTAATTTGTAGTACCAGTTGTAGTGTGTCCCATACGCAGAATACGCCAGTTACCCTCAGGAATATCCCATGTTAAAGTTCCATCCTTTGCCATGTTACTTGTGATATCCACTAAGTGATCAAGCGAAACACACTCGTCAGAATTAAGATCAGTGTCTTTTGTTCTTTCGGCTATTCGCCATATAACTCCTGATTTACCTTCGTATTGATGAATTTTTACATCAGAAGAAAGTTCAATTCCTTTTACTCTTAATGATGGTTTCCACTTGGCTGCATCCAAATCTTCTGATCCTGCGTCCATACCTGAAGGATCATAAACAAAACGAAAATATTTAGCTGTAACCTCAGGAATTAGGCTTGTGGCATTTGCATATACATCTTGCCATCCCTGACGAGGAGCTTTCATTTTATAGTGATCTTTGAAATGAACTCCATCATCACTAACCTGAATTAAAAAACGATTAGATTGGTAGTTGTACCAACCTGAATGAATAATCAAAGAGCGACAAGTAAATGGTTCTTCAAATTCGTATTGAATGTAACAAGACTCTCTGCTTTTAAATTGTTTGTTATTTCTTTTTTTAGCCAGATAATTGATGTCATTTTTTGTAACATCAGAAGTTACCTTAATCTGCTTTTGGAATGAGGAAACACCAGCTCCTTTTTTTACAGGGTAGGCATATATGGCAATGTCTTCATAATAGTTTTCCTTATGTTCAGGAATGGATAAAACAGATTGAAAATGATTTCCTCCCTGAACAATAGTATCAGACCAAACTACTTTCTGCATAGATTTATCAGGAGTTATCCAAGGGCCACCGGCACATGAGAATCCATCGCAGGAGTGCATACCTAATTTCAGATTCAGACGATCACACTCCTTCATTACGTGTTTAATCATTTCCCACCATTCAGGAGTCAGGGTCTTTACCGGATTTTCTATCAATGAAGAATCTCGCAAGTCTTTGATAAAAGAAAGATATGCACCACCCAAACCTATTTCTTTCATGGCCTCTAAATCGGCAGTTATACCTTCTTTTGATACTTCACCATGCATCCAGTACCAAAGTGTCCAAGGTTTAACTGATTCTGATGTAGGATAATTTTCTCCTTGTTTTGAAGATCCGGAATTACATCCCAGAAAGAATGCTCCAATTAATAGTATGCAGAATATTTTTTTCATGTTTTTACAGATTATAGACATTAGATAATAGATTATGAACACAGAGACGCTGGGACACTGAGTTTTTATCATTATTATTATCTCGCACCAATTTTTTCTTATTGGTTTTTAATTTGGTTTTATTTGAATCGATTGTCTAATTCTATTTTTTAATATTCTATTTAATGTAAGTATTTTAACTACTTAAACTTAAGTCTTTGATTAGAAAGCGTCAAAGACAAGGCTTTCGAAGTTTTTGAATCCAGGGAGCTTACTGTTGTAAATGACTGCTTCAAAAACTTCGAGTAACGCAGTATTTGGCGTTTTCTTGCAAAGACTATTCATTACTTTGCTTGAAAACGAAAATAAACAGTTCCTGATTTTTCACCACCTACACGTTGAGCTTGTGATGAAGGACCACATAAATCTGTTGCATTTACTTTATTCCGAACGGCCGGAATTACATCTAATACTGAAATTCCTGTCTGTGGTAAAGTATATAATAATGCATCTCTTCCATCGCGTGGCGTATACACTCCTAAATAGTTATCAAAGGTTTTATTGGCAATAGAAATTATTCCTTCTGTTGTAGAGAAATTAGCCCATTGCCAATCGCGGAAATATCCTTTGAACTCAGGATAAACAAAGCTTTCTCCCGGGATAGGATCGTTATAGTCATTTCCCCAAATACCCAATTCTGTGCCATGAGTACGGTTTTGCCATGAACGATAAGGTCCCATTCCTAACCATTTAATAGATTTCATATTGTCTTCAGGATAGTCGAATTTGATTCCCATTAATTCAACCACACCATCATATTGGTAAGTGTAATCTAATTCCAATAATCCATCAGGATAAATCTTCCATAATACATTTTTCAAAGCTCCGGCATATTTTGCATTTACAGCATAGTAACCATCTTCTTGTTGAAAATCGAAGAAAGTCAATGTAGAATCTGTTGAAAATTCATTGTAAACTCTGTCAATACCATTTAATGGATTAGGTAAGTTTTCAGCTACCCAACCATCCAAACTTCTATCTCCGCGACGAGCAGCAGTAAACTTAGGTCCATTACCAAACGAAATAGTTTTTCCATTCTGTTTTACGTTTAATAATTCACCTTTTTCTTTACAGAAAGTAAATGCATTTTCCCCTACAGAGATTGTGACATTTTTATCTGTTTCCTGAGTTTTAAATTCATTATTTACCTTTGTTGGTTTAATAGAAGTAGCTTGTTTTGCTAAATCCCACGACCAAGTATATATTTCTTCTCCTTCTGGTCCGTATGCTGTAACAAATAAAGCATCCGCATTTTTCCAATCTTTCGGAAGTGGAATATTTAACTCACCTTTTGCATGAGCTTTTATATCAGGACCATTGAATTTACCTTCCTTAATTGTTTTTTCGGTTGCATTCTTTTCAAACGCATCAGAAAACTGACTGATTTTCCAGGTAAACTTACATTGATTAAGGTTGATAAAATCATATCTGTTTTGAACAGGAATTGCACCCGAAAAATCAGCAGGTAATTCATCAAAATCGATATAAACAGGAGACCAAACTTCTTTAATAGTAAAGAAGCTACCTTCTTTTTCGTGATGAGGTCCAACGATACCATCAGCACCATGGTTTCCATCATTATCTATTTTTCCATCCTGATCAGTTCTAACAACACCTTCATCAGCATATACCCAAAGTAAACCTCCGGTACAGTTAGGGTGGTTATACATCATTTTCCAGTAATCGTATAAACCTGCACCATGTCCGCCATCATACAATCCATGAAGAAACTCTGTAGGCATAAATAAATCTTTACCTCGTAAGTAGTTTTGAGTTTCACCATATGAACGGTAATGCATGGTTTCCATTCCGTTTAGATCTTGTTGAGGGTGAATTACAGGACGATTTTGAGGATCCCATTTTGCAAACTCACAATCTAATTCGGTATTCCAACCTTTTTCATTTCCGTTATCCCAAAAAACAATACTTGGGTGGTTTACGTCACGAGTTACTGTTTCTTTAACAAGCTTTCTTCCTATACCCGTATCGTAATGGCCATGCCATCCACCTAGTTCATTTAAAACATAAAGACCCAATTCATCACAAGCATCCAAAAATTCTGGATCAGGAGGATAGTGCGACATACGTACAGTATTCATGTTCATTTCTTTAATTAAACGAACATCATTATAGTTTAACTCTTTATTTAAAGTACGTCCTGTTTCGGGCCAAAAACTATGACGGTTTACACCACGCATCATAATTCTTTTTCCGTTAAGATAAAGGCCATCTTTTTTGCGGATTTCAAATGTGCGGAAACCAATACGGTCATTTACAGTATGAACAGCTTTACCATCTTTCATTAAGGTAAAACGAACATTGTAGAGATTAGGAGTTTCTGCAGTCCATAAGTCCACATTATCAAAGTGCGACTTTAATACTACTTTTTCAGATCCTGACTTTGGTTTTTCAATTACAGGCTTACCAATAGATTTGCCATTTAAATCCAAAACTTCTGCTTTAACTGAGTATTCATTCGACAATGGATGTCCAAGAAAAACTTCTGCAAGGAAATCTCCATTAGCTTCAGCAGCAACAGCAGTACGATCAATATTATGAGCCGGTCTTACTTCTAAAAATACCGGACGAAAGATTCCACCAAAGTTCCAGTAATCAGCTCGGCGTTCGGCTAGATTCACACTGATATCTTTTGATTCTTCACTTACAGTAACTTCCAAAAGGTTTTCTTTTCCGAATTTTAACCATGGAGTAATATCATATTTAAAGCGATAAAATGCACCCTGATGTGTTGGACCTGCTTTTTTACCATTTATTCTCACTTCGGTATCAGTCATAGAAGCTTCGAAAACAATTTGCACGTTTTTATCTTCCCATTCTTTAGGAACCATAAAATTGTGTTTGTACTTACCTTGTTCGGTTGGTATCGCAGGATGAGATTTCATTGCGTAGAAATAAATCCCATAATTGTACTCTCCAAAACCTTGTTGTTCCCAACAAGAAGGAACTTTAATTTTAGTCCATTCGCCACTGTTTCTTCCTTCAGTACAGAAAAAATCCCATTCTACAGCATCATCATATCCTTTACCTGACAGATATTTTATTTCTGTATCAGTATTGCTTTTTGATGATTGTGAAAAAACATTTACTGATGATAATGAAATGATCATCGAAAGCAGTAAAAATCTATTCTTTATTATTGATTTCATATGTATAAGTTTTTCTTTCTTTTTAGTTAAAATTTAATTTTTCTGTACACAGAAGTAATTTGATCTGTTTTACTTTTTATCGGTAGTAAGTAAAACTCATATTGGTAATTTTTAGCTGGTATTTGATATTGCTCAATAGGTTGAGCTACGTCTGACCAACTGTCGTTACCTCCAACACCCATTTGTTTTAAATCAATATTTAATGTGATATAACCAGCATCATTTAAATCATAAGTGTGCTGAGCTTCATTAATGTTTTCTTCAGTATAAGGCCATGCACTCATGCTTAATAAACTATCGGCAACTACCAATAAACCTTTGTTTAGATTGTCGTTTAAGTACATCCATCTTACATCAGTTCTGTTACCATTTTCCTGAGGCATGATGTATGGTTCCATAAATTCATTTATAGGCAGACTGTAAATGCCTGCTTCAAATCCAGATCTTCTATCTAAATAGTTTTCATACAAACCACGGCCGTACCAAATAATTTGATCATAGTTTCTTTTTATGCCGCACTGCATACCAACCTTAGGAATATTTGGAATACTGTCCTTTACATCAAGATGATAAGCCACTTTAATTACACCATCTCCATTAATAGTGTAATTAATGGTTACTTCAGCTTTACTGTCAATAATAGAATACTGACTTGTAATGTTGACGATATCTTTTTTATTATCAATTTTTATATCAGTAAGATCAGATTTTGCATCATACCACTCTTTCAATTTTTTATGAGGCTTCCATCCTTTTCTGTCGTTATCAGTTAATGGACGAGTGAAATTGGGAAGGAGAGGAGAGAATATCTGCTCTTCACCATTCCAAATATATGATGATAAGGCTCCGTTTGTTTTATCAACCTCAATATTAAATGATTTACCACTAATGCTGTATTTATTATCCTTTTCGTTTACAGTTATGGTAGGATAAGATTTTGGTTCTGTTTTTAGAATTGGTAAGCCTGTTAATGCAAACTGATTTGACGCTATGACAAATCCTTTATTGGCCCATTGTTGATCCTGAGATAATGAGAAAACAATATTTGCCAGGTATTCATAGCCATCTTTTAATTTAGGTAGATAGCTAGTAATACTGATCACAGTATCTTTGCCTGCTTCTAAATGAAAAGAAGGAATGGAAACTGTTTTAATCAATTTACCATCTTGTAATGTTTTTAAGGTACAGTTGTAATGATTTGTAGATAAAGCTGCATGACGATTTGTAATTTTGATTAAACCATTATTTGCATCAATCAATTCACATTCAATTGGCTGATAAACATGTTTACACTCATACATGGCAGCTTTAGCTCTACCATCAGCAGCAACAATTCCATTAATACAGAAGTTGTTGTCATGAAGCTTTTCGCCAAAATCACCTCCATATGCATAAAACGGATTTCCTAAAGAATCTAATTTTGTTAAGCCTTGATCTTTAAAATCCCAAATACAACCTCCAATAAATCGAGGGTTAGAACGGAAGATATCCCAAAGTTCCTTCATGTTACCTGTTGAATTACCCATAGAGTGCGAATACTCAACAAATAGAATAGGTCTTTTATCTCCGGGGAATTTCATTAAATCATAGATAAAAGGAATAGAAGGATAGAAGCGGCTAACCATATCCACATAATTTTGATCGATAGGATTAGGTAATCTACCAGTATTCGGACGCTTACTTAAATCTTTATAACCTTCAACACCCGGACTCCCTTGAGCTGGTTCATAGTGGACAGGACGAGTAATGTCAAAATTATGAACCCATCCGGCCATGGCATCATGGTTTGGTCCGCTACCAGCTTCATTTCCTAAACTCCAGATGATCACGCTAGGGTGGTTTTTATCTCTTTCAACCATTCTGGTCATCCTTTGCATATGTGCATTAGTCCAAAATGGATCATTACTTAATTTACCTCCCAAACCATGAGTTTCTAGGTTAGCTTCATCCATTACTAAAATTCCATATTTATCGCATAAATCGTAGAAATAAGGATCGTTGGGATAGTGGCTCGTGCGTATACAGTTGAAGTTAAACTGCTTTATTTGTTTTACGTCTCTTTCAATATCTTTTCTTGATAAGGCTTTCCCTTTTTCAGGATGATGATCATGTCTGTTAATACCGTATAGATACGTAACTTTACCATTAATCAATAGTTTGCTGTCAGATTCTCTGAATTCTATACTTCTGAATCCAACCTTACAGCTTTTTGCCTCTGTTATGTTTCCCAGGCTATCTTCTATAGAAACAACCAATGTGTAAAGGTTTGGTGTTTCATCACTCCATTTTAATGGGTTTTTAACAGTAGCTTCCAACATTCCAAAAATCACATTATCCAAACGAGGATAACTTTCATTTAAAATAGAAATCACTGATTTTTCCAGAGGTTTTTCAAATACTGTTTGTTTTGCTTCATCAAATAACTGCGCCTTAAAAGTATATCCTTTAACAGTATCTCCAGTTAAGTTCTCGATACGAGGACGAAGGCTGAAAACAGCATCTTTATATTCTTTATCCAGTTTAGTTCTGTAATAGAAATCAGCAATACGAAGTTTAGGTTCAGCCATCAGGAATACTTCTCTTTGAATACCACTCATTCGCCAATGATCCTGATCCTCCAGATAAGCCCCATCACTCCATCTGATCACCTGAACAGAAACTATATTTTCTCCTGAAACTAAATATGGAGTTACATTAAATTCAGAAGGCAAACAGCTATCTTCTCCATATCCTAAGAATTTTCCGTTCACCCATACTTTAAAAGCAGAGCTAACACCTCCAAAATGAAGTGTCACATTCATTCCTTTCCAATTTTTTGGAATCGAAAAAGTGCGTTGGTAAGAACCAACAGCGTTGTAATCTCTGGGAACGTATGGTGGATTTACCGGACGAAACGGATAAACTGCACTTTTGTAAATAGGAATATCATAACCTTCCATTTCCCAGTTTGAAGGAACTTTTATTTTATTCCATCCTGAGACTTTACTTTCATAGAAGTTCTTAGGAGAATCAGCAGGTTTAATAGCAAATTTAAAATCCCATTCACCATTTAAGTCTACAAAACGAGATGAAGTTTCTCTATTGTCTACAATGGCATCTTCAATATTAGAATAAGAATAAGCTGTTACTCTGGAACGATCTCTGTTTAAACCACATATTTGAGGATCTTCCCAAAGTTCTGTTGAATAAATTTGTGGAGGAATTGGAATTCCGGCAGGTTCTCCAGTAACAGTCTGAGCTTTAGAATTAGTGTTTCCAGCAAACAATAAAACAAGCATTGTTATATAGTGAAAACCAACCTCTAATCTCAATATTTGTATTGAACGTTTAAATGATAACTTCATGATTTCTTTGAATTAAAGAAGGCTATTTTTCAATCTTTAGTCTTCAATTACAGCTTACTGAACGCTTAAAACCTATCTATTGTATTATAAAGATTCATTAATCAACTCCTCATTAATATGAACAGATTTCATATTTAAATTTTCAACGTATCTAATGATGTTATCGTCTTTTACACCATTGAAAGAACAGTTTTCAATTTGAATGTTTTTTACACAATTTTCACCTTTTAAACCTTCTAGTTTAAGAGCCATTTGAGCTTTTTGCGATTGCACGTTTGAAATATAAATATTTTGCACGGTGGGAATAAAATTACCCTGACCTTCTCTTGAATCATAGCTGCAATTGATTCTTACAATAGCCTCTTTAACCTGACCGACTTTTATATTTCGGATATAAATATTTTCAGTTATACCCCCTCTGTTATTATTTGTTTTAATACGGATGGCTCTATCCAATTCTGGACTATTCATTTCGCAATTTTCAACAAAAATATTTTTACAACCACCAGAAATCTCACTGCCAAGAACAACACCGCCGTGACCATTTTTCATTATACAATTTCTAATCACTACATTTTCAATAGGACGATTCATTGCTCTTCCATCTTCATCTCTTCCTGATTTTAATGCAATACAATCATCACCAGTATTAAATACACAATTCTCAATCAAAACATTTTTACAAGATTCCGGATCACAACCATCGTTGTTTGGACCATTACTATTTACAGTTACACCTCTGATAGTTAGATTTTCGCAAAGAACAGGGTGAATGACCCAAAATGGAGAATCTTCAACTGTGATGCCTTCAATTAATGCATTTGTACATTCAAAAAACTGAATAAAATGAGGGCGTAGATAATGTCCTTCACCCATTTGTCTTTCCTCAACAGGAGTATGCTTTTTGTTGTATTGATTAAGTAGAGGTTGTCCAACTTCATCTAATTGGCTGTCCATTCCTTCTTTCCAGCCATATTTGGTTTTACCTTTTAATCGCCACCAGTTTTCAGGTTTAGCCATGCCATTAACTGTACCTTCTCCCGTCAAAGCAATATTCTTTTTACCATTTGCATAAATCAATGGAGAATAGTTGTAACAAAAAATGCCTTCCCAACTTGTTTTAACAACAGGCAGATAGTCCTTAGGATTAACGGAAAACTGTAAAGTAGCTCCCTTATCAATTTTAAGATTCACGTTATCTTCAAAGTGAATGGCTCCAGTTAAATAAGTTCCTTCAGGAACTAAAACAGTTCCACCACCATTAACACTGCACATCTCTATGGTTGTATTAATCACGGTAGTGTTTAATGTTTTACCATCAGCAATGGCGCCATATTTAGTGATATTATAAGTTGTGTCTTTGAAAGATACTGATCCTATTGTTTCTACAATCTTATTGGCTGTTTTCCAGGGATCATTTTTCGTATTAGTATCCGAGCATTTAATGAAAAAGGCTGGAATTACAATGGTAATTATAATAAGATTAACTATTTGTTTCATTTGGAATTATTTGCTTTGTGTTTTTATTCAATTAAACTATTGATTTGATAAGTTTCACCAGCTTTGGTTTCTTTCGTTACCATCTTATCTCCGTACTTTATTTTTAGTTTATTTCCAGCAGTAGATAAAACGGATAAGGAAATTAATTTGCCCTCGTTCCATGACATTGAAATTTCAAATCCTCCTCTGGCTTTCAATCCTTTGATACTACCAGATTGCCATGAATCAGGTAAGGCAGGTAATACTTGAATATATCCCTGATGACTTTGCATTATCATTTCAACAATTCCGGCAGCACCACCGAAGTTTCCATCAATCTGGAATGGGGGATGCGCATCAAACAGGTTAGGGTAGGAGCCTCCTCCTCCGTTTCTTTCAGGATCAAGAGCAGAACCCAATAGCATTTTAATCATAGTATTCGCATGATTACCATCTAAAAAGCGAGCCCAAAAATTAATTTTCCATGCTAAACTCCAACCGGTGCCATCATCACCTCTGTAAATTAATGACTGTTTTGCGGCTTTCATTAATTCCGGATTGTTATCCCATGTAATTTCATTTCCAGGATGAACACCCCATAAGTGGGAAATATGGCGGTGATGATTTGTGATATCATCTTTATCTTCCATCCACTCTTGTAACTGATCATGTTTTCCTATTTGATCTGGAGCAATTTGAGCCAGTTTGTCTTTTAATACTGATGCAAATTCATGATCTGTATCTAAAATATCAGCGCATTCAATAACGATCTTAAATAACGATCGGATAATTTGATGATCCATAGTTGGTCCTGCAACCAAACCACCATGTTCCGGAGAGTTAGAAGGCGTACTGATCAGATACCCTGTTTTTGGATCTTTTACCAAAAAGTCAACAAAAAACTCAGCAGAACCTTTTAACAGGGGATATGCCTTGTTTTCTAAAAAATCTTTATCCTGAGTGTATAAATAATGTTCCCAAAGATGATGACTTAACCATGCTCCACCTGTTACCCAAATACCATGATTTGAGTTGTTAATAGGAGCAGTTCCTCTCCATTGATCCGTATTGTGATGATGAACCCAACCATGAGAATTATAATACGATTTAGCAGTTTTTGCTCCTTCAATGGCAACTTCATCAATCAATTTAAATAGCGTATTATGACATTCGCTTATATTTAAAGGTTCCACTGGCCAAAAATTCATTTCGCAATTGATGTTTGTAGTATACTTACTTCCCCATGCTGGATAAATTTCTTCATTCCAGATACCTTGTAAGTTCGGAGGGTTAGTTCCTTCTCTACCTGAAGAAAGCATTAAATATCTTGCATATTGTACATACAAGGCTGCTAAATCTTTATCTTCCTGATTTTTAACATTGAAAATTCTTTCGTCGGTTGGAGTATGTCTTTTTTCGTGATCCCCAAGATCAATTGAAAAGCGGTTAAAAATGGGTTTGTAATCATTTAAATGTGATGCTTTTATATCATCGTACTTTAAGGATTCAATTTGCGGTAATTGGGCATCACAAATCTCTTTATGATTACCAGATATATCATTGTACGCTTTATAATTGGTAGCTGCGATTAATTTGATCACAGCTTCACTTGCATTTGAAACTACAATATGATTATCCTTAATATTAACAGTCCCATCGTTTGTTGAGATATTTAAGTAGGCAGTTCCTTTCATCTCGCCATCTTCAACTTTTAAAGAAAGTGCAAGAGTGTGATCATCTACTTTTTCAATATCGTGAATGGCATGTAAAGTCTCTAAACTGGCTTTGAAATTAAGCAGGTTCTTTTTGTTTGAACTTAACTTTACAGCTATAAGGTTATCCGGATGACTAGCTAAATATTCTCTTTGATATTGAACTCCATCAACATTATATGATGTTTTAGCTAAAGCGTTATTTAACTCAAGACTTCTTCTGAAATTAGATATTGAATCATGTCCTTCAAATTCAATTTTAACAACTCCAAAAGGTTGGTATTTTGCTTGGTATTGTGGGTAATAAGGAGGTTTTGTGTCTATAACTTTATATTTCCAATTACCTTCAATGAAAAGAGGATCTGCTTTAAGATTAAGCGGTGTAATATTCATTTTTTTAGGACCTGTTCTCACAGCATTAAAACCACCAGTGGAAACATAATTGTTAATTAATACAGCAATTACATTTTTACCGGTTTTAACGTATTTAGCAGGGATGGTATAAATACGATTGGTATTACTTTCGTCTTTGGTACCGATTAAATGACCATTGATATAAGTAAAGTCATGATCTTTAATTTTGCCCAAATGGATTTTTAAAGACTTCCCTTTCCATTCAGCAGGAACTTCAATTGTTTTTCGAAACAACACAGCTCCATTCATGTCCGGAAGACCTTTGCGTTCCCAAACACTTTTATAGTCGATGAACATTTTTGGCCAGGTGCTGTCATCAAAATTAAATAATACTCCTTTTTTTACAATATCAAGGTGATTGATACTATCAACCCATTGAGCCTTTAAAACTGGAAATTCGTCTTCATAAGCTAGTCTGCCCATAAAGGTTTTTGCAGCTAACTTTTCGGCTTCATCTTGTTTCCCTTCAAAAAGTAGTTGACGAATTTTATCAAGACTTTTGTGAGCATTATCTCTTTGATATTTTCTTGGAGATCCATTCCAAAGCGTTTCCTCATTAAATTGTATTTGTTCAACCTGAGGATCTCCATAAATCATTGCTCCTAAACGACCATTACCGATTGGCAGTGCTTCTTCCCATGTCTTGGCTGGTTTATTATACCAAAGTTCAATGTTTTCTTCTGTTTTATTATTACAGGAAGAAAATAATACAACAACGAAAGCTGCAAATAATATATTTAGTCTTATAAAATTAGTCTTCATACTACCGGATTTTTGTTTAACGCTACTAATACTCAGTATGGATTTGTTATTTTATTGATGATTTAAACAATTGTTCTTTGCAACTTGCTGAAGTTGATGTAAGTTCTCCTGATGTTATTTTTAATCCACCTTTTAAATCAGATTTTGAACAAGTCTCGTTTGAACTAAAACTTAATATTTTTCTTCCTTTGCCTTTGTTAAATGTTAGTTTTTTACCTGTTGATGTTTCCAAACTTACATTACCTCTAACTGTAACAGGCTGGTCAAAAGTGATAAATATATTTTCATCGTTTAATTCATAATCTGTGATTTTAGGAATGGATTGTGTCTCTGGTTCCCATTGATTATCAAATGTCCATGAAGAAGTTATATCATCAACTTTTATCTTCGATGAATATTCAGTTAAGTTATCATTTAACCATTCATAATTACCTTCGTCTCTTTTACAATTGAAGTAATAGTGGCGGTCACCAAAAATATAAGGCTTATCCTTTTCCGGTTTATTTTTATAAGTCTTTCTGTATAATGGTAAATCAGCTAATTTTTCAGTGAAATGACAATTTAGTACAAACATTTGTGCATCATAATGATGACGGCCAATAAAGAAATGTTCTACACCATCAAATGTACTATTGTTGATTACCATTTTTTGATTAGGATTATTAATACCAGCATGCCATAAAGAGGCTATGGCTTCTTTTTGAAAAAAGTTACAGTTATTAATATAACACCATCCCATTGCTTTCATAAAGTCAACTGTTCCTTCAATTAAGCAATTGTTTAAATAATACATACCTGTATTATCATCTACTAGCGTAACAGTATTTGCACCATTATTCAGAATATCACAGTTTTGGATAATCGTTCTTGTGCCTGTTCCATAGATTACATACGCAGTTGGACCAACTTTAGGCATTGTATTTTTTAGCGTTAGGTTATCAATAATTACATCATCAGCATGAATATTAACAACAGCTGGACCTTCAAAATCTTTATTTGCTACCCAGTCGTTTTTCAGTTGATTAAACTGAATAATTGTTTTATCACGACTTTCACCTTTAATGGTAAGGTAATCCTTTTCAATTCTGATTTTCTCGTTGTATACACCGTTTTTAACATAGATTACATAGCGCTGAAAATTATCTGAAGGAATTTTATTAATTGCTTCTGAAATGGTCTTTACATCACCACTGCCATCCTTTGCTACTGTAATATCTCTATATACATTTGCTTTTAATGTAAACGATACCATAAGTAAAAACAATGCTACCGTAAATATATTTTTAAATGAGTTCATGTGTTGTTTGTTATTAGTACTTACTTTTTTACATCCAGCTCTAAGCTCTTTGCCCTATGTTCACTACCCCTATCTATCCAATTCAATGGCTGAAAAAATAAATGGAGCAACACCTTTACAATCATTAGTTACGATCTTTTCACTGATGTAGTACTCATATGTACCATCTCTGTATGGATTTCCACCCAAACCACATGCTCCACAAATGTTAACCATACTGATTAATCCATTTTCATCTTCCTTAATAAATGTTTTAATCATATTATCAAAAGCGATGTTGGCCTTATCTAAATAGGATTGATCCAGATATCCATTTTTAGCCCCTTTTGCAAACGCGTAAATGTACATAGCGGTTCCAGAGCCTTCAAGGTAATTACCTTCACGATTCCCTTGATCTAATACCTGGTACCATACACCTGACTTTGGATCCTGAACTTTCATTAAAGCATCACATGTTTTTTGTAATATTGAAATAATTTCAGCTCTTTGAGGATGATTTTCAGGTAAGTAATCTAATACATCTACAATAGCCATTACATACCAGCCAATAGATCTGCTCCAGAAATTTGGTGAGTGTCCAGTTTCCGGATTACTCCATTTTTGTTGTTTACTTTCATCCCAGGCATGGTATAATAAACCAGTTTTAGAATCTACAGTTTTTTCATAAACAAGAGTAATTTGTTTTGCAACAACATCAAACCATTCAGGTGCGTTAAATTCTTTGGCATATTGTGCTAAAAATGGTGAACCCATGTAAAGTCCATCTAACCACATTTGGTTAGGATATATTTTTTTATGCCAAAAACCTCCTGTTTGAGTTTTAGGATGCTGTTCCATTTGTAATACAAACTGAGGAATAGCATTTTTATATTTCTCTTTTTTTGTCTTTTTATATTCTGTAAAAAGTGCTTTAGCCGGATTAATTAAGTCAATATTGAACTTATCTAAACGATATCTTGGTACAGTTCCGTCTTCCATAACCATACCATTCATATAAGTTGATAAATAATCTGAAAATTTTTTATCAACATTCCCTAATTTATCAATAGCCATTCCTAGCATTGTTATATCGTATGACCAGCCAATTCTGGTACGGCCATTATAGTAACCTAAAGTATCGTATCGTTCAATAACAGAGTTAGCCATTTTAACACTCCACTTATCTTCTTTTTTTTCAACTTTTTTTGTTGATGTATTACAACTTAAAAGCATTGCAATAGCAAATAGGCAAACTGTAAGTTTCATATGGTATATTTTATTTTTTTTGATTTCACGATTTAATCAATAGATTTATTTACTAACTGAGATTGTAACTGGTTCTATAAATCCAAACGGAATGAAGTAATAAGTATCTGTCCAAAGTTTCATTGGCTCATTTGTTTTTCTTAAATCGTACCAATTACTTTCACCACGTGGATCAGGAAAGCCTCCGGATCCTGTAAAACTATAAGGACCAACTCTTGTTAGTTCTCCTCTTTGTTGATGGTGAGGTCCTAATAAATTACGTAATGAATTTGTTAATGTAATTTTGACTTGATTGGTACCTTGTTTCATTATGTTAGTAATGTCAGCTTTAAACGGAGACCATGTTAATTGACCAATTTCCTGTTCGTTTACTTCTATTTGAGTTACAATAGCTTCGCAATTAGGGAAGTTGATGTAATATTTTTTATCAGAATCCAGAGATTCTAAATTAAATTCCTGAGTCAGTTCAAAACTTCCTGCATAAAAAGGATAACCTTCTAATGTTAAGTTTCCAGAAAAGTGCGTTTTTTCATTTGTAATCGTAAACGTTTCATAGCCATGTACTGGACGAATTTGGAAGTTTCCGGTATTGTTACGTTGGGTATTTAAGGAAATAGAAGGAGAAGTTCCTTGTACAGCAAAATCACCAGTTAAATAAATACTTTCTATTTCTGTACCTAATCTAGTTAGCTGTGATTGACTTTTAGGATCTTCTGGAATAAATTCTAAGTTGAAACGTATATTATTTTTACCCTCTTTTAAATTATCTGACACAGAAATTGTTGAAAATTTGTGATCTAAGTAATAATGATCACCTACGTTAAAATGAACCTTATTTTTATTGATCGAAATCGAGTTAAATAATGATGGATCTTCAACAACCAATTCGCAGTTTTTAGGTATTTGTCTGATATGAACCGGGTAATCTAAAATAAGATTCCCATTATAGTTTTTGTCTGACAGTCTTTTATAAATACCTATTACTGGCTCCGGTGAGCTAAAAGTTTTTCCGTTATCAGTTGAATAACGAGCAAAGTCTAATGTAATAGCATTAGGATCTAATCGTTTGCCTTCCCATTTATTATTTAGCTTAGCAATTGTTTTATTTTGTGAAGGCAGTTTATATTCCTCCTCAATCTGAGCCTTTTCACTTAGCTTATCCGTAGTAATCCAGATGTTTGAAGATGCAGCTAATTCAATATCAAAAGATCCATCCTTATTTGGTTTTAAAGAATAGCATTTAACTGTACTTGGATTCCATAAAACAGGATTATTTTCAAGAAAATCTGATTTTAAATTAAACTGAATAGCATCAGTGTGTGACATGTTTGCTAATTGCAAAACATTACCTTTATCTGTCTTTCTGAGTTGTTCCCAAATATTACCAGATTGTTCGCCTGTAATAGTAACATTAGGTTTAATTATAGTTGAAAGCTTTGTTGTAATTTCATCAGCTTTAATATTAACAGAGATATCTTTTAATTGCTTTAGGTCTAGATTATCAGGATTACCATCAACATACTCTGGGAATCTGCCGATATTTATTATTTTGCCTCCTTTTTTAGAAAGAGCAATTAACAAATTAAGAGTAGATTTTCTGATGGTAATCATATCAGGAAGAATTACATGAGCATAATTCATTGATCCAATATTGATCTCAGAACCTGCGATCGTAGCAGTGTCAGCCATGATTTGTTCATCTCCTAAATCATAATCAAAATGGGCCGATTGCAAATTCTCAAAAATAGTATTTAGATGAGATGTATAATCCTTATCATGATCTCCTTTAACATAAGCAGTCTCCAATGGATGAATCAATAATATTTGCGGATTATATTCACCAACTGTTGTGGCATATGAAACCCTTGCTATATAATCCTCCATCACTTTATTGTGTTTCCAATATGGTTGATGATATGAAAATGTAGGGGGATAGTCTCTTTTTCGTGCTCCCTTTAAACTATATAAAGTAAGGTGAGGACAAATATGGTTAATGCCTAAAATTGTTTGCCAACCAGTTAACCATTTCCTGTCTTCAAAATTCATATTTTGACCACTGATTCCAAATACCTCTGTCAAACGGCGTGGAGTGCCATATTGGTTAGCTACACTACTAACGCTCTTTGCTGTTATAATACTCTTGGAAATTGATAAACCCAGATGATCCATTCCTGGTTGTTGCATGTCTCTGTAATGCAACATGGCATTTCCGATGCGGTTTCTTATTTTCTTTAAACTCTCTTCTCCTAAATAGTGTCCTGTAAATTTAATGCCATTTTTTGCACAATATGAGGCTATTTGTTTAGTAAAGCTTTCATCAAATTGTTGAGCAACAGCTCTCCAATATTGTAAACGAACCTCTCTCCAATTATCTTTTTCTTCAAATAAAAGATTTACTTTATCAATAATATCGTAGCCGTATAGTGCCTTAAATTTTTCACGAACAAAAGGGGAGTAGGTAAGGATTCCTAAATTAGGCGTATTTTTATCAAAATATCGAGCACATATATGAGGTTCATCCGCAAAAAAGTTTACGGTATAACTTGCCGTTTTTTCTGTATATTTTTCAATGTATGGCTTATAGGATACGTCAATAAAATTTTTTACTGTTTCAGGATTTAATAGATCAACCCAGCTGGTTCCGTTAAATTTTGGATTACCCATTTGAGCCGTATACATGATGTATCGGTATTGATTGTCTTCTTTTAATGTAGTGCACCCTTCAGGAATCTTAGTATCTAAGGCTAAACGCACTAAACCTTTAGCCCTGTATTCTTCTCCCATTCTGGGAATAATTCCTCCAGCATAGCCACTTGGCCATTTATCTTCATCATAAAAACAAGCCTGTATTCCAACTTCATTAGCAGCATCAATGGCTGCTTCTATATTCTCCCACCAATCGTTACTTAAGAATTCAGTTAATAACCCAACTCTGCTATGAAGATAGAAGCCTCCAAATCCTGCGGTTTTAAAATCTCGTACCTGTCGTTTAATTTCTTCAGGCTCAAGTTTATCATTTATAGAATAAAAAGGGAATGATCTGTATTTTATAGAGGGATTTACAAATTCCTGGTAATCAAAACCTGTTTCGTAGTTCCCTTTTAAATTTGAGGAATTATCTTTTTGTTGGATAGTACAAGAACTAATAAACAAAGAGGTAAAAGCAATAAATAAATAAAAACTTTTATTAACTGAGTTTATGTTATTTGTTAGACTATAACTTAGTTTTTTTATATATCGAAATTGTACGCTTTTCATCCCTCGTAAATTATTATGATTTAGTGACTTATTTTAATGATATCAGATACTACTTTGTTGGTTTTTAAAACTTCTGTTTTTATCTGAAGCAGATTATTATTACCCAAATGGATATCTTTAGTTTTTACTCCATCCAGTTTTAAAAAAATATCAGCTTTTCTATTTTGATTACAGTTTAGAATGAAAGCGTTTTCAATATCTGTTAACTCAATAATTGGAGTTTGATCCACTGGTGTTTTTGTTTTTAATCCATTAATTTCAATGAATTTTGAATCCAAAGCAGAAATAACCGAACCTTCTTTTGTATTAATTACAATATTTGAAAAATCAATATCTTCAGCATCTTCAATTGTAAAACCCTTTGTTGCATCCAGTCTAATATTACTAAAAGAAATATCCTTAATTTTTAATTCTTCCAATCCAAGTAAAAATCCAGCTTGGTATGCATTACCAGATATGTTACTAAAGTGAATATTTCTAAAAGAAGGAGTTCTTTCTGAAACTGGTTCTTCATCAGATTTTGCGTAGAACATATTTAATTTTATGGCCTCCTTTTTAATGTCTTTCATGATGACATTGTTTATGCTTATATCTTCAACTACACCACCACGACCCCGGGTTGATTTAATTCTAATACCTCTGTCTGTTCCTTCAAACACGCAGTTTGATATAGTTATTTTCTTAATTCCTCCAGACATTTCACTGCCAATAACCACTGCACCATGACCATCTAGCATAGTGCAATTTGTTATGGTAATATTTTCACATGGCACATTCATTTTTCTTCCTGCAGTATCCTTACCCGATTTAATAGTTACGCAGTCATCACCAACTGAGATGTAGCAGTTTGATATATGAACATTTCGACAAGATTCAGGATTAATACCATCAGTGTTAGGTGAGTCTGGATTGTGTACTGTAACATTGTCAATATTAATATTTTCACAAAATTCAGGGTTAATGGTCCAAAATGGAGAGTTTGTTATAGTAATTCCTTCGACCAGTATATTTTTACAATACATTGGTTGTATAAATGGAGGACGACAGAAACCTCTTTCAATCATATAAGGTTCATCAGGCATCAATACATTTGTGTTTTGTTTTGCAAATTCCTTTTGCCATTTAGATTTAAATGTCTTTGGTTTCGCATATAAAGTATGATGGTAATCCCACCATTTCCGTCCTTGTCCATCTAGTGTACCTCGACCTTTTATAGCTATGTTTTCTGCCTCATAAGCGTATATTAGAGGATGAAAGTTGACTACATCAATTCCTTCCCATCTAGATTCTACCATGGGAAGGTAGTCGTCAAAATTGTCAGAAAATTTTAAGATAGCTCCAGCTTCAAGGTATAACGTGATGTTGCTTTTTAATGTAATAGGACCTGTAAGGTAAGTTCCTGCAGGAAAATAAATAGTTCCACCACCAGCTTTAAAAGCTTTATTAATGGTGTTGTTGATTATTTTAGTTACTCTCTTATCTCCATTATTGCTTGCGCCATATTCAATTATATTATAATTGGTTTGCGCAATTGCTATTGATGGTAAAGTAAATATTACGAATAGTAATATGTTTTTTGCTAAGGAATTCTTTGTGAATTTTATTTGTATGTTAAAAAACTTCATTGTTTCAGATCTATTCGTTATTCAATTGTTAAGTCTTATTTTAAAACGTAAAATAAAGTTACATCGCAAATATAATGTTTAAAAATGTAAAGACAATGAAAACGATTACATAAATATTAAAATTGAATAATTATACTATTCAGTAAAACAATTAAATAGCTATGTAAACGAAGTTAAAAATGTGCAAAAATATGAAAATCAAATCTATTGAGAGATAATTTTAAATTTACTCATATCACTGCCTTTTATTGTAAGATTTTGATATGATATAGAATCTGAAATGATTGTTGTGTATTTTGAAGATGTATTTATGACAGAATTATCTAATAAAATAGATTTTGCGTTTGTTAAGTTGATAATACTATCCTGACTATTGATATTCGAATTAATTAATTTGAAGTTTTTAATGTCGCAAAGGTTTATCAGGTTTGACGTGGTTGCGTTGATATTTTCTAAGGTAACATCTTTTAATGGAGATTCAGGAATCCCAATGACTTTAAGTAAATGAGTGCAGTTTTCTATAGCTATATCTTTAATGGAAATGTTACTGAATTTAGGAGTAAGTTCGTTTATTTCTCTTTCTGGTAATCGGTTAGCTAATTCACCTACGGATCCTGTGCTACCAAGCATGTCCCATTTTATGGCTGTGTATCTTAGGTTCATTCTAATTCGTTCATAGTATAGGTTTTCACCACCACCACCTCTGGGTCTTCTGGTTTTAAATCGTATTCCAACTCCTGTGTTTTCAAATACACAATCGTGAACATATAGGTTTCTAATCATTCCTGCAGTTTCGCTTCCGCATGTAATTCCGCCGTGACCTTCTTTTGCAAGACAATATCTGACTACTACATTTTCAGTGGGTTTATTTATCTTTATTCCATCAAGACCTCTTCCTGCCTTCATTGTGAAACAATCATCTCCAGAGCTTAAGTTGCAATATTCGATAAGAACATTTTTTGATGATTCGATGTCAATTCCATCTCCTCTTGGAATTCCAACAGAATTAATGTCTATGCCTCTGATGATTATATTTTCGCAATAGATGGGTACAATGTTCCAGAATGCCGTATTTCTAAGAGAAATACCTTCTATATAAATGTTTTTGCAATTGATGGGTGAGATAAACATTGGTAAAAAGTATCCTTCTCCATTTGTACCTGAATAACTGCGTTTTTGTACGGGTATATTTAATGGAACAACATTTTCAATAACATCTTTTGAGTAGATATATTTTCTTACAGGGCCATTGGCTGGACCAAAAAGTTTTCCTTTGCCTGTGATTGCAATGTTTGTTGCATTGTTTGCGTAAATACATGCGCCTAGTGACATTACTTCAATTCCCTCTATGCGTGTAAAAACAGCAGGTTGGTAATCTTTCAGATTTCCACTGAAATGCAACTCACTTCCTTCTTCAAAATGAAGGTTTATGTTACTCTTTAAAATAATTCTTCCTGTTTTCCAGTTTCCTTTTGGTATGATTACTGTGCCACCTCCACTGTTATTTAAGCTATCGATGCAATTTTGTATAATTGTTGTTACTAATTGTGCTTCTGCGGCTCCTTGTTTTTTTATGTTTACCGATCTGTTGTTGAAGATGTTTTTCTTTAATTGTGGTATTGGAAAAGGAGCGTAAATGCTGTCGATATCATTCTTAAAAGCGTTTCTTCCAACATCTGCAAGAGTAGGTATTTCCTTACTGTGTGAAATTTGATTTGAATTTGAACAGCTGCTTAAAGTCAGACTAATAAAAGTTAATATGTATAATATGTTTTTCATTTCAAGTCGATTAAATATTTAATATTTACTGAATTTTAAGAGATTGTTGTGTTTTAATTGTTAATAAAACGTTACAAAAGTATAAAAAAACTTGCAAATAAAAGAAAACGTTTACATACCATAAAGGCATTGAAATATAGATTAAAAACATTTTTTTAAATTGATAAAAATGTAAACGTATAGGTTTTTATTGCAAAATGTGTAACTTTGTTAGAAATTCAAAAAAATACGGACTTAGTATTAATTTTCTTTTAGGTTTATGAATGTAGCTTTTTATTCAGTTTGTGAAATTGAGTAAATAGAATACTTTTATAGTATTTTAATCGTTATAAGGGCATGGAGTGTTTTTTTTTGAATTTGTAAAAAAAATATAATATTTAATAATAATTGGCTAAAGTATGTCAAGTTTAAATGATGTGGCTCGCAGAGCTGGAGTTTCTATAGCTACTGTTTCCAGGGTGATTAACAAGGGGTCGAATGTAAATGAGGAAACGCGGGCAAAAGTATTAAAAGCAATAAAAGAATTAAAATATCAACCCAGTAGGGTTGCAAAGAGATTGCGATCTAAGTCAACCTCAAGTAATTTAATTGGTTTGTTGATACCGGATATTCAAAACCCATTTTATGTAGATGTGTTAAGAGGTGTTGAGGATGTTGCTTATGAGAATAATTATGCAATTATCATGTGTAATTTTGCTCAGGATGAGAAGAAAGAAAAAATGTATTTGGATATTTTGCAGCAGGAATCAATAGATGGATTAATTGCAGCGCCGGCACATGAAAAGGATTCAAATGTTATTAAGCTATTGAATGATGGTTTACCAATAGTATGTGTAGATAGGGGGTTAACGGGAAAAGATGTAGATGTTGTTGTTGTAAATAATAGGGATGGTGCTTATGTTGCAGTTGATCATTTAATAAAGTCTGGATATAAGAGGATTGCGTATATATCAGGGCAAAAACAAATTCCTTCATCAAAATACCGTGAAATGGGTTATCGTGATGCAATAGAAGATAATGGGATGCAGGTTGATGTTGAATTGATTAAATATGGTGATTCGAAACATGGGAGTGGGGTTGAACTCTGTGAAGAGTTGTTGTCTGGAGCTAATCCTCCGGATGCTATATTTACTGGAAATAACCTGATTACTTTGGGGGCGTTGGAAACAATACATAAAAGAGAGTTGCGAATACCGGAAGATGTTGCTATTGTTGGTTTTGATGATATGATGTGGTCTATATCTCTTAATCCTCCATTGTCTGCTGTTAGGCAGCCGGCATATGAAATTGGAAAAAGGGCTTGTGAATTGTTAATACAACGAATTAGTGATCCTAAACGTTCTCCAATCCAGATGACATTAAATACGAAATTAATATTGCGTAAATCTTGCTAATGGGTTAACAAGGATTTAGTTATTATTTTAAGATAGGTATAAAAAAGCTCAATGGATTTTCATCTATTGAGCTTTTTTTTGTGATGCATATTTGTAATATCGTTTACATGCTTTTGAGTGAATTTAGATGACTTTATTTTTATTTGTTAATAAGCGTTTATTTTATTGGTATTCTTAATTGTCCTTTTTGTAATAATCATCTAATCAGTGATTAGGCGTGATGTGTGTTTGTTTGTTTTTGATTTCTTTTTGTTAAAAGATTCTTGTTTGGAATGTTTCTAAGTTGTTAAAGTGTTAAAATGAAAAAAAACGTTAAAAATTATTTGCATGAAAATATGAAAACGTTTACATTTGCATTGATTATAGTTTAAAATGCTTGTGTGGTAAAAGTAGTGTAGTTGAAATTATGTGTTTAATGAAATGTATATGAGTGTTCTAGACTTAAAAGAAGCAATTGAGATGAATAAAGTAATAATATATCAACCTGGTAAATTAGTTTTTGGAGAAGGAACTTTAGAGCAGTTTCTTAATGATTATTTGTCATTAGGACTAAAAAAGATGTATTTGTTAACCATTACTCCTGTGGAGTCATTATTGGTTTCAGCGTTGAAAACGTTAACAGAGTCGGGTGTTGAGGTTAAGGTAAATACAGAGGTGTTAAATGAGCCTTCTTTTGCTGATTTTGAAGAGATTCTTAATGATGCCCGAAATTTTGGAGCTGATAGTGTTGTAGGAATTGGTGGCGGTAGTGTAATGGATTTGGCTAAATTGTTAGCCGCTCAAATTAAAAGTGATCAGGAAACAAGAGAAATAATTGGAAATGGACTTTTGAAAGGACGATCAACATACTTAGCTTGTTTACCTACAACCTCGGGAACTGGTAGTGAGGTTTCACCGAATGCTATTTTTCTTGATGAAGTTGATGGGGGAAAAAAAGGTGTAATAAGTCCTTTTTTAGTGCCGGATGGCGCATATATTGACCCATCATTGTCTGTTGGAGTGCCATCTTCGGTTACCTCTGCTACAGGAATAGATGCCTTAACTCATTGTTTAGAGGCTTATACTAACAAATATGCACATCCAATGGTTGATCTTTTTGCTCTTGAAGGAATAAGATTAATTGCAAACTATATTAAAAGAGCTTGTGATGATGGTCAGGATTTAGAAGCACGAACAATGCTTGCCTTGGGAAGTGTTTATGGTGGTATGTGTTTAGGGCCTGTTAATACGGCTGCTGTTCATGCATTGGCTTATCCTCTTGGAAGTGATTTTAAAGTGCCTCATGGCTTGTCAAATGCTTTGTTGTTACCTTATGTGATGGAGTATAACTTAGAAGCAGGGATTGAGAAGTTTGCTCAGGTAGCCCGTGTACTCGGAGCTAACGAAGGTGTTGATGACAAAGAAACAGCAATAAATGGAGTTGTAAAGATTAAGGAGATTATGAGGGAATGTAATATTCCCGAAAAACTTTCAGATATAAATATTCCCGAAGAAGCTATTGAGAGTATGGCAAAGGGGGCCTTTGAGGTAAAACGTTTATTGAATAATAATATCAAGGAATTGAAATTAGAGGATATCGTTGGTATTTATAAAAAAGCATACTAAAATGGAAATAAAGAATAGATATAAGGGAGTTATTGTTCCAATGATTACACCATTGGAAGATGATCTTTCAATAGATATTAATGGTGTGAATAATATAATTGATTTATTTCTTTCATCAGGAGTAAGTCCTTTTATATTGGGAACAACCGGTGAAGCTCCTTCTTTATCCTCAAAACAGAAAGAGGATCTTGTTAAAGCTGTAGTGAATAGAGTTGGGGGAAAAGATCTTGTTTATGTAGGTATATCTTCAAACTGTATTAGTGAGTCGATAGCTGATGCAAAAAAGTATGCTGAATTAGGAGCAGATGTTATGGTGGCAACTTTACCTGCATATTATCCAATGAATGAAGAACAAATGTTTAAGTATTTTACACAGTTGGCGGATGAAGTAAATCGTCCTTTAATTATTTATAATATGCCAGCTACTGTTAAATATTCAATACCACTGTCCGTTATAGATAGTTTAAGTGAGCACGAAAATATTGTTGGTTTAAAAGATTCTGAAAGGGATGAAGAAAGACTAATTAAAGCAATTGAACTTGCGAAAGATCGTGATGATTTTGTGTATTTATTAGGATGGGCAGCTCAGTCAAGTTATGCTATGCTTAATGGTGCTGACGGAATCGTTCCTAGTACTGGTAATTTCACACCTGAACTATATAAGGATTTATTGGATGCTGCTTTAAGGGGCGATAAAGTAGTAGCGGATGAATTACAACAAAAAACAAATTACTTAGGTGCATTATATCAGAAAGATAGGATTTTAAGCGAGTCAATTCCTGCACTTAAAGTGCTGATGTCTGTTCAAGGATTGTGTAAAGGAAATGTTATGCCTCCTATGTATAAAATGGAACAAGCTGTAGAGGCAACCTATATAGAGTCAATGAAAGAGGAGTTAAGTAATTTGAAAATACTTAAATAAGATGCTAAACAATCAAGATCAAATAAAACCGGTTTTAGCTATTACCATGGGTGATCCTGCTGGTATTGGACCCGAAATTGCAGCAAAAGCATTTTCAAATTCTTCTATATATCAACAGTGTAAGCCTCTTTTAATTGGAAATGCTGAAATTATCAAAAAAGCAGTTGAAATAGCAAAAGTAGATCTTAAAGTAAGAGCTATATCTGATGTTTCAGAAGCTCAATACGAAGAGGGTACAATTGATGTTTTTGATTTGGAGCTTGGTAATCCTCAAGCTATTAAATTTGGAGAAGTATCTGCTATTGCCGGAGATATTGCTTTTAGATCTGTAAGAAAAGCAATTGAATTAGCAATGGATGGTAAAGTAGATGGAACAGTAACTGGTCCTATTCATAAAGGAGCAATCAATGCTGCAGGTCATCATTTTTCAGGTCATACAGAAATATATGCACACTATACTAATACTCCTAAATATGCGATGCTGCTTGCAGATGAGCAACTGAAAGTGATTCATGTTAGTACACATGTATCGTTACGTGAAGCTTGCGATAGAGTAAAAAAAGATAGAGTTATAGAGGTAATTCAATTGTTAAATGATGGATTACAGAGAATAGGAATTCAAAATCCAAAAATTGGTGTGGCAGGATTAAATCCTCACTCAAGTGATGGTGGATTATTTGGATATGAAGAAGAAAAAGAAATTATTCCTGCTATTCAGGAAGCCGTGAAGTCTGGATTAAATGTTGAAGGACCTGTACCACCTGATGCCTTATATGCTTTGGCAAATGGAGGTAAATACGATGGTTGTGTTGCAATGTATCACGATCAGGGACACATTCCATTTAAAGTTGTTGGTTTTATTTGGGATCCTAAAACTAAAGCGATGAAAAGTGTTAAAGGTGTAAATATTACCTTAGGTCTTCCTATCATCAGAACATCAGTTGATCATGGGACTGCCTTTGAAATTGCAGGTAAAGGAATAGCAAGTAGCGATGCTTTATTATTTGCCATAGAATACGCAGTAAAGCTACATAGATAATAATTAAATGTTTAAAAGAGATATGATAGCTGTTATTGCCGATGATTTTACTGGAGCTGCTGAAATTGGTGGAGTGGGGTTACGTCATGGATTAAATGTTGTAATTGAAACGAAGGTTGAGAAAGATGAAGAGGCTGATTTATTAGTGATAGCAGCTGATACAAGAACACTTTCTCCTGATAGTGCCGGTAAAGAAATAAAAAAATTAACGAAGAAGTTATTGGAGTTAAATCCAAAGTATATCTATAAAAAATTAGATTCTGTTTTAAGAGGTAATATTGCTGAAGAATTGGATGCACAATTAGAAATATCAGGTAAAAAGAAAGCTGTAATAATTGCTGGAAATCCAAACTTTAAGCGATTAATTAAGGGAGGTGTATATTATGTAGATGGATCTCCGTTAGCAGAAACTTCTTTTGCAGATGATACAGAGTACTTGATTCAATCTTCTTCTGTAGTAGAATTAATAGGATCAGATAGAAAGAATGTTACCTCTGCAAGCGTAGAGCAACCTATTCCGAATTTAGGTTTGGTTATTGGTGATGTAACAGATAATGAAGATTTACAAAAGTGGAGTAAGGTAATTGATTGTGATACAGTTGCTGCAGGCGGTGCTGGCTTTTTTGATGTATTGTTAGAACAGGATTTTAAAAAACATAGCAATGGTGAAGAGTCAAAATGTAAATTAGGTGAAAAAACATTATATGTATTTGGTAGCGCTTATCCAAAGAGTAATGATTTGATCCAGAGTATTAAGGATTCCAAAGTGTTTATTTCAAATATGCCAGAAGGTATCTATTGGGAAAAAAACTTTAAAAAATCTTTACTATTAAATTGGGCCAAAGAAATAGTTCAAAAGATAGAAGAAAATCGAAGAGTTATTATAACAATAAATCACTCAGGTAGCAACGAGCAAGATATCGCAATAAGGATAAGAGAAACCGTTGGACAATTGGTTAAAATAATTGTGGATTTGGTTGAGTTTGATGATATGCTGATAGAAGGTGGTGCTACTGCTGCCGTTATTTTTAAGAGTTTAAATATTACAAGATTATATCCTTTTAATGAAATAGAGCCAGGAGTAATTCAGATGAATGTAGCAGGCTATCCTCGACTTTCAATCACTACCAAACCGGGAAGTTATATCTGGCCTAAAGAAATATTGTTAGGAGAATAGAATTATATTTTTAAGTATGCAGACAACAAATTCATTACATATTATAGATTACTTAATTGTTATTGTAACATTATTACTTTCGATTGGCGTTGGAGTATGGTTCTCTAAACGACAAAAGAATACTGATAATTACTTTACTGCAGGAGGTACCATTCCTTCATGGGCAATAGGTATGTCTATATTAGCAACCTTAATCAGTAGCATTACATTTTTAGCCTATCCGGGAGAAGGTTACTCAAGTAATTGGATCCGTTTGGTTCAGGGCTTAATGGTACCTATTGTTTTAGTTTTTATTGTAAGCTTTATTGTACCATTATTCAGGCATGTTATAAAATTAAGTGCCTATGAATATTTTGAACAACGTTTTGGATTTTTTGCACGTTTGTATAGTTCCGTAAGTTTTATCTTAACCCACTTTTCTAAAATGGGTACAGTTTTCTACTTAATATCATTGGCATTGGGTAAAATGATAGGAATAGACACTGTTACCGTAATTTGGGTTATTGGGGCCGCCGTAATTATATTAACTGTTCTTGGTGGAATAGAGGCTGTAATTTGGTTAGATGTAATTCAGGGATTCATGTTGATAGCTGGTGGGTTAATTACCTTAGGAATATTATTATTTTCAACAGAAGGAGGTCCTGCCGAGATATGGAACGTAGCCATGGAAAATGGTAGAATTGGTTTTGGTCCTTTTGATCTTGAGTTTGTCAATCTAACTTTTATTGTAATGGCTTTAAATGGTGTTTTTTACGCCATTCAAAAATATGGAACAGATCAAACAATTATTCAAAGATATTTAACAGCAAAATCAGATAAAGGTGCAGTAAAAGCTTCCTTGATGGGAGTTATTCTTAGCGTTCCTGTTTGGGGATTGTTTATGTTTATTGGTACAGCATTATTTTCTTATTATCAGATTAATGGTGATGTTTTACCTCAAGGTATTAAAACTGATGCTGTTTTTCCATATTTCATTATGACAAAACTGCCTGTTGGTGTTGTTGGATTAATTATTTCAGCATTGGTTGCAGCGGCAGTTTCCAGTCTTGATTCAGATTTAAATTGTCTATCTGCAATTTGTTTAGAAGATTACTATAATAGGTTTAAACCTAATAGTCCAGAAAGAACAAAGGTACGTTTAAGTAAATTGTTTATTGTACTTGCAGGTATCGGTGCAATTGCTGTGGCTTTATTTTATGTTAAAGCAGGTGGTAAAGGTGTATTAGGTATTGTATTTACATTATATGCAATCTTTTCAGGTGGTATAGCAGGTATGTTCTTGTTAGGAATTTTTGTTCCAAAAGCCAATAAGCAGGGCTTGTATTACGGTATAGGAGCAAGTGTTTTATTTACCGCATATGCTTTATTAACATCTACACCAATTGGTATGACTGGTAAAGAACAATTAATGGTAGATCTTGGATCATATAATTTTACCCATCATAAATATATGATTGGAGTTTATAGCCATGTAGTACTATTTGTGGTTGGATTAGTTGCAAGTTATTTCTTTAAAGAAGAAAAGAAAATTGATGATAGACTAACTTTTGCTGGCTGGTTGAAACTTAAAAAATCAGGTGAACTTATAGAGAACTAAAAATAATATGAAAGCCTTTAAAATACAGTGTTTAGACATTGTGTAATGGGTGTGATATATCTAAATAAATATATAGTTATTGTTTTATTATTTACTAAATCAAATTTATGATCAATGGAAAGAAATCCTAATTTATTAATAGTCCTCAAAGGATTATTAAATCCTGTAAGATTACGTTTGGTTTATCTTGTGTCAATAATTTTATTCATTGAATGTTTCGGCATGGTGAATATTTATGCTCAAGATAAAGAGAGTATTATTGTTACCGGTATTGTAAAAGATACTGAAGGAGAACCATTAACAGGTGTAAATGTACTAATTAAAGGTACAACTAATGGTACAATTACAGATATAGAAGGTAAGTATTCTATTAAAGCTCAGTTAGATGCCTTACTTGAGTTTTCGTTTATAGGTTTTAATCAGGAAACTATTGCGGTAGAAGGAAAAACTACACTAGATGTAACTTTAGTTGAAGATATTGCAAAGTTAAGTGAAGTTGTAGTTGTTGGTTACGGTAGTCAAAAAGCAAAGAATGTAACAACAGCTGTTGCTACTGTAAGTCCTGAAGAAATATCAAATCTAGGGACTGGTAGTTTGGCCGAGGCTTTACAAGGTACTACTCCAGGTCTCTCAGTTAGTGGAGGAGGTGCTCGTCCTGGTGAAGCAGCAACATTATCTGTTCGTCAGTCATTTAGTGGTAATGGTTTTGGAAGTAGTACACCTCTTGTTATTATTGATGATGTTATTCAGGTTAGTGATGATGGTTTACCAACTTTAGAGCAGTTTAATTTGTTGGATCCTTCAGAAATTGAAAGTATTACAGTTTTAAAAGATGCAAGTGCGGCTATTTATGGTTCTCGTGCTTCTCAAGGGGCCATAATTGTTAAAACAAAAAGAGGTAAAAAAGGACCTGTTAAGTTTTCTTATTCAGGACAGTATTCTGTTAATGATGCAGTTAGTCATTCAAAGACAATGAGTGCATATGAGTATGGAGTATTTGCTAATCGCTTTTTAAGAGGAGCAGGAAAAACAGATTCTAAATATTTTTATTCTGACCAAGAATTAAATCAAATGAAGAATTTGGATTATGATTGGTTAGATGAAGCATGGTCAGCAGCCTTTGCCCACAGGCACTCTTTAACCGTTAATGGAGGTTCTGATAATGTAACTTATTTTGCAGGTGTTTCTTACTATGATCAAGGAGCTAACCTTGGTGATCAAGACTATAATAAATGGACCTATAGAGCAGGATTAGACGCTAAGTTGGCTTCAAACCTTAAATTAAATGTTTCTATATCTGGTAATTCTAGTAATAAAGAAAAGTCATTCTCAAAAATTAGTAGTTCTATTAATGATGGAAGTTATGCTTCATATGCAAAAGATGGTTCTTCAGCCGATTATGGATTTTTATTGCATATGCCCAAATACATTCCTTGGTCAATTGATGTAGATGGAGAAGAACAATTTGTATCTCCAGCTATAGGTCCAGCTCAAAGCGAGAGTCGTTTGAATTCCGGCAGAAATATTGCAGATTGGAACTATTTTGCAACATTAGACAATGGATCAAAGGCTGTAAATGAGGATTTTTCTTATTCAGCTAATTTTTCACTAACATACGAAGTACCTTTTGTTAAAGGTTTATCATTAAAAGGAACTTATGCTGTAACTCATTCTTCGTATTCAGGGGAAGAAGTGCAACTACCTTATTTTTTAGCTCAAGCTAATAATATTGATAACGAAGGTACTCACCTTTATACAGAGAATACAATCTGGAATGATCCCAAAGAAATAAATAGAAGATCAAGAGTTCTTTATGATGAATCTTCAGCAAAAAGTGAACAAATTAACTTTTATCTTAATTATAGTCGTAGTTTTGGTTTACATGATTTATCTGGAATGTTTGCGGTTGAAAGATCAGGTAGAGAAAATAAACATAAACGCCTTATTTATGATAATCCGGAATATGGTTTTTATTTTGGAACCAGTAATACTGCAGGAACTCTTAGTACAGGTAATTCATACGCTACTCGAGGTGAATCAGGAACGTTATCATATTTAGGTCGATTAAATTATGATTATGCTGATAAATATTTATTGCAATTAGTATTCCGAAGTGATGCATCAACAAAATTTGCACCCGAAAAATATTGGGGATTTTTCCCATCTGCATCGGCAGGTTGGGTAATTTCAGAGGAAAATTGGTTTAAAGATAATGTTAGTTTTATCGATTTCTTGAAAATACGTTATTCAATTGGTAAAACAGGAAAAGATAATATTAAACCATGGCAATGGCTTCAAACCTATGATTTTGCCTCTGATAAAGGTATTCAATTTGGTAATGATGGAGGTAACTTAGGTTATGGTTATAAAACTGGAAAAGCATATAACCGAAATGCTACCTGGGATACATCAATAAAGCATAATGTAGGTATAGATGTTGTTACTTTAGATAATAGATTTAAAGTTTCTGCTGATTATTATTATGATATAAATAAAGATATGTTAATATCTCTAGCAACAGAAGCTGGAACTCCTATTAGTGCTGGAGGAGCAGTGGCAGAAGAAAATTTTGCTGAAATTGATGCATGGGGTTCTGAATTCTCGTTGAACTGGCAAGATAAAATTCATACTGTAAATTATAAAATTGGAGTTCAATTCTCATTTAGAAATAATGAAGTAAAGAAATGGCCAAAAGCTACTAATTCATATCCTTCAGAGAATAAAACAATGGTAGGTAAATCTACTTTCTTTCCAGAATGGGGATATAAAGTATGGAAAGGAACATCTCAAAAAGATGGTATTTTACGTAATCAACAGGATATTGATAACTATTGGGCTTATTTAACAGAAAATGCTGATGCTGTTGGAGGTACTCCTCAGTTCTGGGGTCGTAATAAAGACTTTATTAAGCCAGGAATGTTAGCTTATCAAGATTTAACAGGTGATTTATATGAAGATGGTTCGGTACAGGGACCTGATGGTAAAATCACCGAAGAAAGAGATGTAGCTAAATTGGTTGATAATAATAAAACATATGGTTTTACAACTGATCTCGCATTAAAATGGAAAGGATTTTCATGGTCTGCTAAAATTAGTACTAGTTGGGGTGGAATAAGAACGATAGGGATTGTAAATCAGAAGGATAGAAGAGATTTGATGTTGTGGAATAGAGAGTCTTTCTGGACCGATATGTTTGATGAAACAACCAATCCTAATGGGAAGTACCCTAATGTATCACAAGCAAATTATTTTACAGGAACTTCAGATTTTTGGCAAGTAAATACATTTCGTTGTTTTGTTAGAAATATGAAATTTGGTTATACTATACCTAAATCGATAACATCGAAAGTAAATGTTGATAGAATAACATTGAGTTTGGTAGGTAATAATTTATGGGATTTTTATAATCCATATCCTGATCATTATCGAAATATGTATGACACTTCCTATGAAGGATATCCTACTTTAAGAACATGGTCAATGAATGTTAATCTTACATTTTAATTAGGAAAATAAATTAAGTTATGAAAAAAATAAATTTACAATTATTCATATCTGCTGTTTTATTATTACTGGTAGGAGTTTCTTGTAGTGATGATTTTCTTAAGGATATGAAGAATTATGATAAGGTAAATGAGGGGACACTATTTACTAGTGTGTCAGGTACTACGTCTCGTATCAATTTTATATATTATCAATTCTATTCGGCGTATAAATCTCCTGTTCAAACGTTAGTCGGGTCTTTTTCAGATGAGAAGACTAAAATGACTGAGGAAATGGGAGGTAGTATAGGTGATTTGATCAACCCACAAGTTTCTTTAAATACTGCTGATGACGCATCGGGATATTATGGTCAGGCTTTATCTGGTAAAGTAAAAAATGATCCATATGACAGAATTAGAGACTGTTCTTTTATCATAAACAATATTGATGATTTAGGTAGTGGATTAAACGAAACATTTAGAGATCGTGCTAAAGGTCAAATGTATTATTTAAGGGCAATACAGTATTTTGACTTAATTAGAACATATGGTGGGGTACCTATTGTTACAACAGCCGAGCAGGCAACATCTGGAAATCTGGATATTAAATTACCAAGAGCATCAGTAGAGCAAGTTGTAGCTCAGATCGTATCGGATTTGGATGAAGCTTCCACATTGTTACCAGGTAAATGGGATGATGCAGGCGTTGATTATGGACGCCCAACTTCAGGTGCAGCTTTAGCACACAAAGCTCGTGTCTTGTTAACATTTGCAAGTCCATTATTTAATAATGATTGGGATAATACAGGAAATGAAAGATGGGAACAAGCTCGTTTAGCTGGTATAGCAGCAAAACAAGAATTAGAAGCTAATGGATATGGTTTAACAGGTAGTTCTGGGAAAGATTGGGAAAATTTATTTCTAGTTGACAATTCATTTTGTCCTGAAGCAATAACTGTTCAGTTTTGTTCTTCATCTTCGAGTGTAGCAATCAATAATTCATGGGAAAGTAATATTAGATTGACGAGTCAAAATGGTGGCGGAGGAGTAGCTGTTCCTAGAAGTATGATTGATTTATTTCCTATGGCAGATGGATCTCAACCAACAACAGCAGATCTTGAAGGATTCAATTATTTAAAAAATCGTGATCCTCGTTTTTATCGAACTTTTGGATTCTCTGGTTGTAAATGGGATTACTCAGGAAGTGCTGATGATGCAGTAGTTTGGGCTTATGAATATAAAGACCAGAATGATATAGTTTATTACAGTGATAATAATAATGTTAAAAGTCCTGTTTTCGTACGTAAAATGACAAATACAGGTGCAGATGGATCTTCTTTCTCATATTCATCAACTGATATTTTTGAATATCGATTTGCAGAATTAGTATTGGGTATTGCCGAATGTAATGCTGCACAAGGTAAGGTTCAAGAATGTTTAGATTATTTAGGCGAAATTAGAAACCGAGTTGGAATTTCTTCAGTTAATAACTATGGTATTGGAAATTTATCTAATAAATATGAGGCTATTAAGGCATGTTTATATGAACGTCGTGTTGAATTGGCTTATGAAGGAAAACGCTTTTGGGATATTCAAAGATGGATGCTATATAACGATGATGCCTCAACAAGTAATAATACTTGTGCGCAACTCGGATTAGATGCTATAAATGGAACAAATCGTAAGGGTAGTTATTTGCTTGCAAAAGAAATAAGTACTGATGGTGTTGATCCTCTTGTAGATGCAAGAGCTTCAATTGTTGTGGATATTGATTCAGAAGATTTTAACAGTCAAATAGAAACGCTCGTAGATTTTTACAATGAGAATTTTGAGGTTGGAGCGTTAGATCAGCCATTAGATAATATAAATGGAGAAGAAGTTAATATTGATTGGAAGCAAAACTATTATTTAAGTGGTTTGAGATCTAATGTGTTAACTGCAAATCCTTGGTTGAAACAAACTATAGGTTGGTTAGATGCGTATGGTACAGAAGGTACATTTGACTATCAAGAGTAATAATTTAAAAAGGGATACCCATAAAATGGGTATCTCTTTCTCCATACTTGTTCTAAAGTAGATTTATTTAAATAAATTCTAATTAAGACAAGTTCATGAATGGCTCAATTCTTGTTTTATTAATAAACATACATATAATAGCCATTTAAATGCATTCCTGTTTATTTCATTATTTCGAGATAAACTGCACTTCAAGATTAATTAATAATCCAATTTTTAATACAGATGAATCTTAATAAGATAAATTACATACTTAAGTTTTTATATTTAAGTTTGTTATTCTTTACATCTTCTTTATGTTTTGCTCAATTTCCAGTTGTTAAAATTGATTTTGATATGGCAGGAAGAAGTTCTTCTCAAGTATCGGAACCTGATTATTATGCATGGAATAAGTATGATATTAGTGATCAAACCATTGAAGGAGTAACCTTTAGAATATCTAAAGAAGGAGAAAATGGAAAAGGATTAAAAAGTAATTGGTATAAGGGTGGTATAAAGAATTCTAAATTAATTAGTGATGGAGTTACAGTTGATCAGGGCAATGAAGGTGCTGGAATTTTAATTTCTTTGAAGGGATTGCCTAAAGGAGAACACTCACTATTAGTTTTTCTTAATAATGTAGATAGTCCTGAAGCTAATACGTTTTGTCCGGTAAATGTTTTCGTTAATGATAAGTTAATTCAAGAAAATATAACTCCTTCCGTAAGGGCATTATCAAAATATAGTGCACAAATAGTCTACTTCACTTTTAAAGCAAAAAAGAATAAAGAAGTCAGAGTTTTATTTAAATCTAATACTACAAATCGCAATACTACCAATAATAACATTGTTATAAACGCAATTGAACTAAACACCCCAAACTTATTAGACCAAGCTAAAAAACCATACCCTGAAAATAATAACGAACATGTTGAAGTTAATAATGATGAGATTACTTTAACATGGGAAAAGGATGATGAAGCTGTTTCTCATAACATATATTTTTCGTCCGATTATAAAGAAATTTTTTACGCAAATAAATCAAGCAACTCATTTAAAGGAAATCAAAATGATACCACTTATAAGGTAAATAAACTAGACTCTCATTTAACTTATTTTTGGCGCGTTGATGAGATAAAAAAAGATGGAACACTAACAAATGGTAATATTTGGACGTTTAGAACTGCCCAATTAGCCTTTCCTGGCGCAGAAGGCTATGGAAGGTATGCAAGAGGTGGACGAGATGGAAAAGTTGTTCATGTAACAAATTTGAATGATAGTGGTGAAGGTAGTTTACGTTATGCGATAGAAGAAGAGATAGGGCCAAGAACAATTATATTTGATGTTGCAGGGTTAATTGAGTTGAAATCTCGATTAACATTATCTGATAATAAAGTTACAATAGCAGGTCAAACTGCTCCAGGAAAAGGAATCTGTATAAAAGATGCTCCTCTGGGATTAAGCGGAGCTGAAGATGTAATCATTCAAAATGTTAGGGTTAGAAGAGGATCCGAAGGCGATTATAATTGGGGATTAGATGGAATGGGGATGCAGGGGAGTAACAATTGTATTATTGATCATTGTTCAATTAGTTGGACCATTGATGAAGCCTTTAGTTCAAGGTCGGGTCAAAATATTACATTACAAAGAACCTTAATTAGTGAAGCACTAAATACTGCAGGTCATCCAAATTATCCGGAAGGAACAAAACATGGCTATGCAGGTAGTATTGGGGGAGATGTAGGTAGCTTTCATCATAATTTGTTGGCACATTGCGAAGGTCGTAATTGGAGCCTTGCAGGTGGTTTAGATGGAGACGCCTTTTATGCAGGTCGTTTAGATATACGTAATAATGTAGTGTATAACTGGGGACACAGAGCAACAGACGGTGGTTCGAAAGAGGTTAATTTTGTTGGTAATTATTATAAACCAGGTGCAGCTACAGATCAATTTTATGCTTTGATAATTGACCATGAAGGTACTGGCCTGGGTACTCAAAGAGGCTATTTTTCAGGAAATGTTATGCCAGGGTATTTTGATGAGTCAAATCAAAATGATGGTCGTATATACAGAATCCGTAATAAAGCTATTGTAAAATGGGAAACATTTGTAGATCAACCTTTTTTTGAATCGTATGTAAATACACAAACTGCTGCAGCTGCATATAAAGATGTACTTTCAGATGTTGGATGTGTTAGCCCTATGGTTGATCAACATGATAAACGTATTATTGATGAGACCTTAAAAGGTACATATTCTTGTACGGGTAGTAAATCAGGTAAACCAGGTTTACCTGATGACCAAACAGATGTTGGAGGTTATGAAAATTATCCGGAAATACATAGAAATGGAGACTGGGATACAGATGGAGATGGACTTCCAAATTGGTGGGAAGAATTTTATCAACTAAATATAAATTCTCCTGAGAATGATTTTTCTGATAGTAATAGAGACATTGATGGAAATGGATATACTCAGATAGAAGAGTATTTACAATGGATGAATAAGCCACATTATATATCAGGTGTGGATAAAAAGATAGATGTTGATCTTATATCATTATTTATAGGTTATGAAAAATCACCTTCTTTTTCATTAATATCCAGAAATAATTGTAAAGTGATAATTAAAGATAATTTAGCAACAATTGTTTCTGGGTCAAAAGGCTTTGCTTCTTTTATAATAAAAGTTGTAGATGAAGAGGGTGATAGCAAAGAAAAGGAAATAGTGACATATTTTAAATAGGTATTAATAATTGATTGATAAATCATAAAAGAATAAACCAATTATATAGGGTAGTCCTTTGTTTTGGTGTATAGAATTTAAAGGATAGTGGAATTAAAAAACAATTAGAAATGAAGAAAGCAAATCGTGTGTTATGCACATTAATTGTATTATCTGGTTTTGTGTTTAGTAGTAGTTTATATGCACAATATCCGGATATTCCAGATGATGTTAAAAAAGCATCTAAAAAATTAATTGAAGATACTTATAAGTTATCTGATGAAGCATGGGAAAAAGCATTACCTATTGTAGAAAAAGAAGCTGCAGAAGGAAGACCTTATATTCCATGGGCTGGTCGTCCAAATGATTTACCACAGGCTAATATTCCATCTTTCCCAGGTGCAGAAGGTGGTGGTATGTATAGTTTTGGAGGTCGTGGAGGTAAGGTAATTACTGTTACCAGTATAGCTGATCACGGCCCCGGTACTTTACGTGAAGCTTGTGAAACAGGTGGAGCCCGCATTATTGTTTTCAATGTTGCAGGAATCATTAAATTAGAACGTCCTATTATTGTTCGTGCTCCTTATGTAACAATTGCAGGTCAAACAGCTCCTGGTGATGGTGTTTGTTTAGCAGGCGAAAGTTTTTGGATTAATACACATGATGTTGTTATTCGTCACATGCGATTTCGTAGAGGAGAAACCTGGGTAGGTCGTCGTGATGATGCCATTGGTGGAAATCCTGTTGGAAACATCATGTTAGATCATATCTCTGCAACATGGGGATTAGATGAAAATATGTCTATTTACCGTCATATGTGGAATGATGGAACAGGAAAAAAAGATGTTAAACTTCCAACTGTTAACATTACTATTCAAAATTCAATTTTTGCAGAAGGATTAGATACCTGGAACCATGCATTTGGTAGTACTCTTGGTGGTGAAAATTGTTCTTTTATGCGTAATATTTGGGCAAACAATTCCGGACGTAATCCTTCAATCGGTTGGAATGGTGTATTTAACTTTGTGAACAATACTGTGTTTAACTGGGTTCACCGTTCTATTGATGGTGGAGATTATACGGCTAAATATAATATTATCAACAACTACTTTAAGCCAGGACCTGCTTCTAAAATAGATGCTCCTGTGGGACATCGTATTTTAAAACCAGAATCAGGAAGAAGTAACTTAGATCACCGTGTTTATGGTAAGGCTTATGTTTATGGAAACATAATGGAAGGTAACGAAAAAGTTACTAAAGACAACTGGGCAGGTGGTGTTCAGGTTGAAGATTTACCAGACAAAGATAATCCTTATCAGGAAGTTCTTTTATCTGATGATTTAAAGAACTACAAAAGTATGGTATATTGGACACGTCCGTTTGCAATGCCATATTTAACTATTATGCCAGCAAAGGACGCTCATGAGTATGTACTTAATAATTCAGGTGCAACATGGCCGGTAAAAGATGCAGTAGACCAACGTATTTCAAGAGTAGTACGTACCGGTAAAATTGAATATGCTAAAAAGGTTAGTTTAAAAGATGTACCACAATTTAAATATCGAAGATTACCAAAAGATTCATATAAAATTGGAATCATAACCGATATTAGCCAGGTTGGTGGTTATCCTGAATATAATGGTACCCCTTATGTAGATACAGATAAGGATGGAATGCCTGATGAGTATGAGAAAAAAGTAGGTTTAAATCCTAACGATGCTTCTGATGCTAATGGTGATATCAATAAAGATGGATATACAAATATTGAAATGTATATCAATGGTATCAATCCTAATTATTCTGTAAACTGGCAAGATCTTAAAAATAATTATGATACTTTAAATGATAGAGTGTCATTAATTGAATATTAATATGGTGTTTAATCTCCAGGAATGTATATTCCTGGGGATTTTTTGTTTTTAATTTTAAGATTGAAGTTATGATGATGAGAAAGATATTTACAGTACTTTTTATTGTTTCATTTGTTTTTGTTAACGCAAAATGTGCAGCAGGTCAGGAGGATGAATATACTAAGGTAATTAGAGGTAGAGCTGATAAAATCGTAGATGAAATAACATTTAATAGTAATGATTTAAAAATTAGAGTTCGTGACCTGATTATGGATCATTATCGTTTTTTAAATGATGCTGAAGAATCTCGTAATGCTGATGTGGCAAAGATTAGAGAAACATATGCTGATAATAAGGAATTAAGAAATGCCAAAATAGATTTACGTAAGGCCGAACAAGAATTAAAAATAAGAGATCACCACTTTGCTTTTAATTCAGAACTAAAATTAATTATTACGGAAGAACAAATAGATCAGGTAAAGGATGGATTGACTTATAATGTTTGTCCCAATACTTTCGCAGCCTTTCAGGATATGATTCAAAATTTAAAACCTGAGGAGAAAGAACAAATTCATATTTGGTTATTGGAAGCTAGAGAACATGCTATTGATGGTGGATCTTCAAAAGAAAAGCATGGCTGGTTCGGAAAATATAAAGGTCGTATTAACAATTATCTTTCAAAACAAGGCTATGATTTGAATAAACTTAGCGAAGAATGGCACGATAGAATGAGAGCAAAAGGAATTGAGCTTTAATTATATACTATTATCTTAAATTGTAAACTAAAAATTACAATTCAATTGAAAATATAAGAGTTTGGTTTTATAATAGATCAAACTCTTGTTAAAACTATTAATTACATTTCTAATGAATAGGCCTGCTAAAGATATTTTTTCAACAAATAAAATGTTTGCTATTAAATATACATTTATCATTACACTTTTGGTGGTAGCATCTTCAATTTTGGCGAAACCTCGTCCAAAGCCACTTGTGTATATTGATAGCAATGGTAAATTAGAATATATCTCAGATGAAAAGGGAAATAGAATCATAGACTTTTCATACTGCGGATATGAAGCATCAGAAAAAGAAATACCATTAGTTCGAGCTAAAGTTATTATACCTAGCACAGAAGGTGATGCTACAGAAATGATTCAAAAAGCCATTGATTATGTGGGTAATCTACCATTGGATCAAAATGGTTTTAGAGGTGCCATACAGTTTGAATCTGGAAAATATTTAGTAAATGGACGGTTATTAATTGATAAATCGGGAATCGTTCTGCGAGGAAAAGGTATGGGCGATAAAGGAACTCAACTTATCGCTGGAGGTAAGGATAGGCTTACTTTTATCAGAGTTTTTGGTAATGATGATAAAACACCAGGTGATGCATCTGACATTAAGGATGCTTATGTTCCAGTTAATGCAAAATATATAACTGTAAGTAACAGTAAGGACTTTAAAGTCGGACAAAAAATTATGGTTCATCGTCCGTCTACTCAAAAGTGGATTGATGAATTAAAAATGAGAGAAGTTGGTGGTGAATCATCTGGCTATGTAGGATGGAAACCTGGTCAGAGAGATATATGGTGGGATAGAACCATTAAAGAAATTAATAAAGATACGCTGTTTTTTGATGCTCCAATTACAACAGCTTTAGATACAACATATGGAATTAGTCAAGTTATTCCATATGAATGGAAAGGGCGAATCAATAATGTCGGAATTGAAAACTTAAGCTTAACCTCAGAGTATGATTCTGAAAATCCAAAAGATGAAGACCATTGTCATTCGGCTATTACAATTGAAAATGCTGAGAATGTTTGGGTTCGTCAAATCGTGTTTACTCATTTTGCAGGATCAGCAGTTGCTACTTACGAAACTGCTCGTAAAGTAACTGTTGAGGACTGTGTTTCGTTAGCTCCTGTCTCTGAAATTGGAGGGTGGAGAAGAAATACATTTTTTACAATGGGGCAGCAAACATTATTTCAAAGGTTATATGCAGAAGATGGATACCATGATTTCTCAACTGGATTTTGTGCAACAGGTCCGAATGCTTTTGTAGAATGCTATTCCAGTTTACCTCATAATTATAGCGGAGCGATTGATAGTTGGGCATCCGGTTTATTGTTTGATATTGTAAATGTAGATGGTCAGCGTCTTTCATTTAATAATCACTATTTAGACAACCAAGGATCAGGATGGTGTGCTGCTAATTCCTTGTTTTATCAATGTTCTGCAGATAGAATTGAAAGTTTTGCTCCACCAACAGCAACCAATTGGTGTATTGCTTCATGGGCTCAGTTTATTGGTGATGGTTACTGGCATGAGCAAAATAGCCACCTTGCACCCCGTAGCTTATATTATAAACAATTAGCAGATCGTTTAGGAAAGGATGAAAAAGATTTTGTGAAGCAGTATCGTCCAAAACTAATTGAAGCAACAAGTAGTCCAACAGCTGAATCAGCTACTGCGCTTTCAAAAGAAGCCTATAAGCCATTGGAAACAATGAAGAGTTGGGTAATGAGAGCTTCAGTAAGAAATCCAATTAATACAGATTCAAAAGATGCTTTGTTAGCTACAAAAATAAAGAATCCCAAGAAGATAAAAGAAAAGGATATACCAGAAATATCGATTCAAAATGGATGGATGGTTTATGGGAATAGAATAATGTCAGGAATGCGGTATACAGTGCCTTGGTGGAGAGGAGTTGCTCGTCCTTATCAGACTATTAAAGAAAATCCATGTATTACCAGATATGTACCAGGAAGATATGGACATGGCTATACGGATAACCTGTCATATGCTTCTGAATGGATGAAAGAACATAATATGGTTGGTGTTGAACACAATTATGGTTTATGGTACGACCGTCGTAGAATGGATCATGAGCGCGTTCGTCGAATGAATGGAAATGTTTGGGCTCCGTTTTTTGTTCAACCATGGGCTCGCAGTGGACAGGGAACTGCATGGGATGGTTTAAGTAAATATGATCTTACAAAGTTCGATTATTTCTATTGGTCAAGATTAAAACAGTTTGCTGATGTTGCAGCTAAAGAGGGACAGGTATTAGTTCATCACAACTATTTTCAACATAATATTTTAGAAGCTGGAGCACACTGGTCTGATAGTCCCTGGCGTCCGGTTAATAATATAAATAACACAGGATTCCCTGAGCCTGCACCTTATGCCGGAGATAAAAGGATTTTTATTGCAGAACAATTCTATGACATCAATCATCCGGTACGTAGAGAATTACATAAGAAATTTATTCGTAAGTGTTTAGATAATTTCGAAGATAATAATAATGTACTTCAACTGATTAGTGGTGAGTATACAGGGCCTGTTGAGTTTGTTGAATTTTGGATTGATGTAATTAAGGAATGGGAAAAAGAAACCGGAAAAAGTGAATTAATTTGCCTGAGTACTACCAAAGATGTTCAGGATGCTATTTTAAATCAACCCGATAGAGCTTCTGTAATTGATGTTATTGATATTCGCTATTGGAGTTATCGTCCAGATAGTTCTGCATATGCTCCAAAAGGGGGAGTAAATTTAGCTCCTCGCCAGCATGCTCGACTTGAGAAAAAAGGTAAAAGATCATTTAATTCAGTATATAGAAGTGTGATAGAATATAAACTGAGATTCCCTGAAAAGGCTGTAATTTTTAGTGAAGGACGTTTTAATGTTTATGGATGGGCTGTTTTTATGGCAGGAGGTTCATTACCGGTATTGCCTCAAGAAACTTCGAAAGAATTACTGAATTCTGCATCATCAATGCAACCCGTTGAAAATGCAGCAAATGCAGAAGAACTTTCAATGCTTTCAAATGATAAGGGAGAGTATGTGATTCATTTATCTGCAAATAATAATGTGGAGATAGATTTATCATCATATAGAGGAACATATTTAATAAGATATGTGGATTTGAATAGCGGTAAAATTACGGGAGATAAAAAGGTAATTAAAGCCGGTGCAAAGGTTAGTGTATCTAATCCTTATGATAGAAATAGTATTTTATGGATAACTAAAAAATAAAACCGTTTAGGCATGTTTAAAAAATTAGCATTAGGAGTTATTGCATTATTGATGATGGTAGCTTGTGTTTCAAAAAAAGCTACAGAGAAAGAAGGGCTGTCTTTATTAAAGATTTCCGAAAACGGAAGATTTATGGAAGATGAGAGTGGAGATCCGTTTTTTTGGTTAGGAGATACAGGTTGGTTACTGTTTTCAAAAATGACAAGAGAGGAGGCTGACCAATATCTTACCAATAGAGCTGAACTTGGATTTAATGTGATTCAGGTGATGGTTTTACACACCATTGGTGCCAAAAATATTTATGGCGATTCTGCATTAATTAAAAATAATGTTGCATTTCCATTGATTACAGAAGGAAATGATTTTAAAGATTCTGTGCAATATGATTTTTGGGATAATGTGGATTATGTAGTAGATCTTGCTGCAAAAAAAGGTTTATACATGGCCATGGTTCCAGTATGGGGAAACAATGTAAAAGATGGTTATGTATCCAGAGAAGATGCAGGTGTATATGCCAAATGGTTAGCAAATCGCTATAAGGATAGAAAGAATATTATTTGGTTAAACGGAGGAGATACTTTTGGTAGTGATTCTACTGCAACTTGGAATATTATAGGTAATGGATTGAATGATACAGATCCAAATCATTTGATTACTTTCCACCCACGTGGTAGATGTTCGTCTACAGATTGGTTTCATAATGAAAAGTGGATGGATTTCAATATGGTTCAATCTGGTCACCGACGTTATGATCAGGATGATACAGAGAGAGCTTATGGTCAGGATAACTGGCGTTATATGGAGGATGATTATAAAATGACTCCTGCAAAACCTACTATTGATGGAGAGCCATCTTACGAAGGAATTCCACAAGGATTACATGATACGAACCAACCATTCTGGAATGATGATGATGTTCGCAGATATGCATATTGGTCTGTATTTGCTGGTGCTTTTGGGTATACCTATGGACATAGTGCTGTAATGCAATTTTATAGCGAAAAAGATAAAGAACCTGCTTATGGTGCTAAATTATATTGGCAACAAGCAATGAATGAGCCGGGAGCAAAACAAATGAAATATGTAAAGCAATTGATGCTTTCAAGAGATTTTTTCAGCCGTGTACCAGATCAATCTTTATTGGCAGAAAATGGAGAGAAGTATGCTTATAAGGTGGCTACTAAAGGTAATGGTTATGCTATGATATATACATACATTGGAGATGAGATTGCAGTAAATATGGATCATTTTTCATCTTCAAAAGTAAAAGCATCATGGTTTAATCCTCGAAATGGTGAAACAAAAGTAATTAAAGAGGTTTCAAATAGTGGAGTGGAAAGATTTGATGCACCAGGAGAAACTGAAGATGGAAACGATTGGGTATTAATCTTAGATGAAAAGTAGAAAGAAGCCCCTTAAACATCCCCACATTGTGGGGAGGATTAATTTGCAGTTTGTAAAATAAAAAACACAGTGTCTTTGAGTCTCTGTGTTAAAAAGCTATTGGTTATTACTTATATAACTGAAATATAATTATGAAACATATTACTTATTGTATATTATTATTAATGATTGCGTTGGTTGGTTGTAATCAGGCTAAAGAGTCAAAAGAGGTATTTATGTTTACTTCTTTTCATGAACCAGCAACCGATGGATTAAGACTTTTATTTAGTTATGATGGTTTTCAGTGGACTGATTTAGATACTACATTTCTAAAACCGGAAGCCGGACCAAGTCATTTAATGCGCGATCCTTCTATGGTGAAGGGACCTGATGGTACTTTTCATTTGGTTTGGACTACTGGTTGGAGAGGTGATTTAGGCTTTGGATATGCAAGTTCTAAAGACTTGATAAACTGGTCAGAGCAGCAATTTATCCCTGTTATGGAATATGATACCACAACAGTAAATGTATGGGCTCCTGAGTTGTTTTATGACGATGAAAATCAAGAGTACATTATTGCTTGGGCATCTACCATACCTTTTAAATTTCCAAAGGGGATTGAAGATGAGAAGAATAATCATCGTATGTACTATACCAAAACAAAAGATTTTAAAACTTACTCTGATCCGGCATTATTTTGCGATCCTGGTTTTAGTGTGATAGATGCTGTTATTGTAAAAAGAGCTAAGGAAGATTATGTTTTGGTTTTAAAAGATAATACCCGTCCTAACCGAAACCTGAAAATAGCCTTTAGTAAAACTCCGGTTGGTCCATGGAGTAAAGCTTCAGAAGCTTTTTCAGGAAATTTTGTAGAGGGACCAACGGTATTAAAACTTGGTGATGCCTGGTATATTTTCTGTGATGTTTATAAGGAATACCGATATGGAGTATACAAAACAACAGATTTTATAAATTTTGAAGATGTTTCATCTGAATTTAGCATTCCTAAGGGGCATAAACATGGAACGATCTTTACAGCACCAGAAGAGGTTTTAAATAACCTAAAACTTAAGATGGCTAGATAGAAATTTTACCTACTCTTAAAATTAGTTTATAACAAATTTGAAAAGGAAATAATGATACGTACAACACTATATACATTTTTATTTTTAGCGTTAGGTGTTTTGAGTGTAACAGCTCAGGATACGGCTCGATATATTGGTAATACTTTATCAAATATCGATTATCATCATGGAATGTTAAGCCCTGCAGTAGGAACACATAACATTCAGGTATTAAGAGCTAATCGTGAAATGCCAGAGGCTGCAGATGATTATGGTTGGACTTACAATCACCAACCAATGTTAGCTTATTGGAATGATACTTTTTATTTAGAGTATTTAAGCGATAGCGTTGGTGAACATATTCCACCTAGTCAATCATATTTGTGTTATTCAAAGGATGGTTATGATTGGAGTAAGCCAAAAGTAGTTTTTCCTCAATATAAGGTGCCTGATGGAACAAAAAAAGAAGGTGTTGAAGGTGTTGCCAAAGACTTAATTGCTATTATGCATCAGCGTATGGGATTTTATGTTTCATCAAATGATCGATTATTGGTTTCCGGATTTTATGGAATTAGTATTGATCAGCATGATAGCCCTAATGATGGAAATGGCATTGGTCGCGTAGTTCGTGAAATTTACAAAGATGGAAGCTGGGGACCAATTTATTTTGTACGTTACAATCATAATTGGGATAAGAAAAATACTGAGTTTAAATTTTACAAATCAAGTAGGGATAAAGGTTTTAAAAAAGCATGTGAAGAATTAATGGCTGATCCATTGATGATGCAACAATGGAATGAAGAAGCAGATCGTGATGATCCAATTATTCCAATGACCTTACAGTTCAAAGCGTTTAATTATTATCACTTGCCTGATAACAGAGTTGTTGGATGGTGGAAACATGCCTTGACTGCAATTAGTGAAGATGGAGGTAAAACATGGCCTCGTCCGGAAAGAGCTCCAGGCTTTGTTAATAAAAATGCTAAAATATGGGGACAAAAAACTACTGATGGGAGATATGCAACAGTTTACAATCCTTCAGAATACAGATGGCCATTAGGCGTTTCTGTAAGTGATGATGGATTGAATTATAATAACCTGCTTTTGGTTCATGGTGAAATATCGCCAATGCGTTATGGGGGTAACTTTAAATCATACGGACCTCAATATGTAAGAGGAATTATAGAAGGGAATGGTCAGCCAAAAGATAATGATATGTGGTTGACCTATAGTATGAATAAAGAAGATATTTGGGTTTCGAAAGTTCCTGTTCCAATTACAGATAAGGTAACAGAGGATGTTAATGATGTATTTAATGAACTACCTGACAACAAAGAATTAGATTGGTGGAATATTTATAGTCTTCAGTGGGCTCCAGTACAAATTGAAAAAGTAAAAGGTGAGAAAGTATTAACAATAAAAGATAAAGATCGTTATGATTTCGCGTTAGCTGAAAGAGTTATTCCATCATCAGAAAGTTCAATGGTTGAATTTACCGTTGTTCCTCAACAAAACGATAACGGTCAGCTGCACGTTGAATTTCAAAATGCTCAAGGTTTAGGTGCTATTCGTTTAGTATTTGACAATGACAGTGTATTGAAAGTTAGAAATGGGTATCGTTATTCAGGAGTTATACGCTATGAGCCTGGACAAGAATATAAAATTCAGGTTAAATTTGATGTTAATAAGAGATTTTACTGGGTTACTGTTAATGGAAAACAGAAAGGAAATTATCGTTTATTATATCGTCCCGTTCATGAAATTTCAAGTGTAGCATTCAGAACTGGAGATATTCGCCGATTCCCTGATGCAGATACTCCTACAGATCAGGATTATGATCTTAAAGATGCAGGAATTCCTGTAAAAGAAGCTCAGTTTAACATCAAATCATTTTCATCGAAAAAAATCCGATAATGAATAAGTTTAAGTATATAATATTTATCGCATCTGTTTTTACATTAATATCATGCAGTTGTAATAAAAAAGATAGTAATTACCAAGGTGCAGTTTTAAATGTTGATGATTTTAAGCACTATGTCGATTATTTTAATCGCATGGAGGATGAAAACATAGCTCAGGCTATACCTAATGCTGAATCATGGCAATGGATGAAAGATAATGTTCCTTTCTTTGAATGTCCTCAGGATAATTTTGAGGAGATGTTTATTTATCGTTGGTGGACATTAAGAAAGCACATTAAAGAAACACCTGTAGGATATGCAATGACAGAATTTTTAGTACAACGTTCTTATTCAGATAAATACAACTTAATTGCTTGTGCTATGGGGCATCACATTATGGAATCTAGATGGTTACATGATTCAAAATATTTAGATGATTATGTACATGTTTGGTTCAGGGGTAATGAAGGAAAACCAATGAATAAACTCCATAAATTTAGTAACTGGACTGCCAATGCTTTATATCAAAAGTATTTAGTTGATGGAGATAAGGAATATATGTTGGATATGTTACCAGATATGGTTACTGATTATGAGCGTTGGGAAAAAGAGCGTCGTTTGGATAACGGACTTTTCTGGCAAAAAGATGTTCAGGATGGTATGGAAGAACAGATCAGTGGTGGACGTCATGTGAAAAATGCACGACCAACAATTAACAGTTATATGTACGCCAATGCCGTTGCTATAAGTAAAATAGCAGCTATGAAAGGAGAAGCTGATATTAAAACGAAATATAAAGCAAAGGCTGATACGCTTTTAAATTTAATTACTACAAAACTTTGGAGTGAGGATAGTCAATTTTACGAAACAGTAAAAGAGGACGGAAATTTTGCTAAGGTTCGTGAGGCTATAGGTTTTATTCCATGGTATTTTAATATTCCTACTGATGCTCAATCTACAGCATGGAATCAATTAATGGATGATCAGGGATTTTTAGCTCCTTACGGTCAAACAACGGCAGAACGTCGTCATGATGAATTCAGAACAAAAGGATGTTGTAAGTGTGAGTGGGATGGAGCTATCTGGCCATTTGCTACGTCGCAAACAATGGTTGGTTTGGCCAACGTTCTTAATAATTACGATCAAAATGAGATTACGAACAAGGATTACTTTAAGCATATGGAATTGTATGTAGAATCTCAGTATCATAGAGGACGTCCATATATTGGTGAGTATCAGGATGAAGTTACAGGTTATTGGTTGAAAGGCGATCAGGAGCGCAGTCGTTATTACAATCATTCAACGTTTAATGATTTAATTATTACAGGTTTAATTGGTTTAAGACCAAGAGCGGATAAAAAGATAGAGGTTAACCCATTGATTCCTCAGGATAAGTGGGATTGGTTTTGCTTGGATAACGTTCAATATCAGGGTAAAATACTGACGATAATCTGGGATAAGGACGGTTCTAAATATCAAAAAGGAGCAGGTTTTCAAATTTTAGTTGATGGGAAAACTTTAGTCTATTCAGATCAATTACAAAAGTTGGTAACAAAATAAACTAATAGTTATGAATTCGTTTAAAAAAAATATTCTTCTTTTTGTTGTATTGTGCCTTATGGGGTCAGTATATGCAAAAGAGTTGTCCGATCAGGAAAAGAAAGCTACAGAATGGATTAAAACCTTGGAGTTAAATGATAAGGCTAAAGAAAAGCGTTTAATTAAAGTGGTGACAAATCACTTAACTGAAGTTAAAGAATGGCATGATTCACATCCATTTTCATTAGTTCCTGCAGGAATAAATCCACGTACAGGCGAAAAATTGACTGATCTGGATCGTCAAATTATTGTTGATTCTTCAATTCCAACAACTGTTCATGAAAACTTAATGGATGGGTTAAGAGAAGATTTGACTAAAGATCAGGTAGAAAAAGTTTTAGATTGCTATACTGTAGGTAAAGTTGCTTTTACAATGAAAGCCTATAAAGAGATTGTTACAGATATGACTCAAAAAGAAGAAGTAGTTATTTTGGGGAATCTTAAGAAAGCTCGTGAAATGGCTGTTGATTACAAAAGTATGAAACAGATTTCTGCTATTTTCGAGATTTATAAAACAAAAAATGAGCAGTACTTAAACAATAATGGACGTAATTGGCACCAGATGTATAAGGATTACGTGAAGGCTCTTAAGGAAAAGAAAAACAAAAAATAATATGATGTCGTTAAAGAGAATTTTATCGTTGAGTTTGGTTCTTGGATTAGTTGTGTTTAGTGTGCAAGCCAAGAATAACAAGTGGAAGAAAGGTGTTATTACAGAACAGTTTATATACGAAAAAGCTGATTTTCCTTCATGTCATGCCGGAACATTGGCCGAAACGCCAGAAGGGATAGTTGCTGCTTTCTTTGGTGGTGAATATGAACGTCATCCTGAAGTTTGTATTTATGTAAGTCATTTGAAAGATGGCAATTGGTCAAAGCCAATGAACGTGGCAAATGGAATTCAAAATGATACTTTACGTTATCCAACATGGAATCCTGTTTTGTATCAAATACCTGGTGGTGATCTTTTACTTTTTTATAAAGTAGGTCCAAAGCCTCAAAATTGGTGGGGTATGATTAAGCGTTCATCAGATAATGGTCACACTTGGAGTGAAGCAGAAAGAATGCCGGAAGGTTATATAGGACCTGTAAAAAACAAACCCGTATTGTTAGATGATGGAACATTAATTTGTCCTTCTTCTAAAGAAATTAAAGGTTGGGAAGTGCATTTCGAGACTACAAAAGATTGGGGTAAAACCTGGGAAACCACAAAAGCTATTAATAAATACAAGGTCCATAATATTATTCAGCCAAGTATTTTAAAGCATAAAGATGGTACTTTACAAATTCTTTGTCGTAGTAAAAATGGTGTAGTTGTAACAGCATACTCGCATGATAATGGTAAAACGTGGGGATTAACTCAGGATTCAGAATTACCCAATAACAATTCAGGTACTGATGCTGTAACCTTAGCTGATGGTCGTCATTTAATTATCTACAATCATGCTAAAACACCAATGAATGCTTCTAAAGGGCACCGCACTCCTTTAAATGTTGCTGTAAGTAAAGATGGAGAAAAGTGGTACGCATCATTAGTTTTAGAAGATTCTGAAATCAGTCAGTATTCTTATCCTGCTGTAATTCAATCTGCAGATGGTATGGTTCACTTTATTTATACTTGGCGTCGCGAACGTATGAAATATGTTAAAGTTGATCCTTCTAAATTACGCATGAAGCTAATTAAGGATGAAAAGTGGCCTGAATAATTTAGTGTTAGGTTAAAGTAACAAGGAAAAAGAAACACTAAATATAGATTAAAGCCTGAATTGAAGAATGAAATCATGAATGCCAATATTACATTTTTAAATGAATAAAGGCTGCAATATTATAATCCAGGGGTGAAGCCCCTGGAATTTATTGCCATGTAAAGGTGACATAACAATATTTGAAATTTAAGAAAATGAAAAAAATAACAATATTTTTTTGTCTGGTTATGATAACGTTTACATGCGCTATCGGTCAAAATTCAGATAATAAATTTGCACGTCCATTAAAGGATGTATTAAATGATATTGAGCAAGAATATAACGTTAAACTTCGCATTTCCGATAAAGATTTAGATGGAAAAATATTGAATTATGCCAACTGGCGTTTTAGAGCCGATGTAGAAGAAACATTAAAAAACGTGTTAGCTCCATTTGATTTAATGGCTCTTCCCGATAAAGGACCAAATAAATATAAAATTGAAGGATTTCGTTATCACCGAAGAACAGTAGAAGAAGGCAAAGAAACATTGGATTATTTGGCTTCAAAATATAAAACTAAAGAAGAATGGCAAAAACGACAAGCAAAGTTGAAGCAATGTGTTAAAGAAGCAGTTCGTTTAAAGGATTTACCAGCATTACCAAACAGCAAACCAATTCTAACAAAAATACGAAAGATGAAAGGTTATACCGTGCAAAATGTTGCACTTGAAGTATTACCCGGATTTTATGTTTGCGGTTCTATTTACCGACCTTCTAAAATTAAAGGAAAAATACCAGTGGTTCTTTGTCCCAATGGACATTTTGGAAATGGCCGCTATAATAAAGATATTCAAACCCGATGTGCTGGCTTGGCACGTATGGGGGCAATGGCAATCAATTATGATTTATTTGCCTGGGGAGAATCAGCTTTGCAAGTTGATCCTAAAACTCACCGTAAAAGTCTGGCCAATACAATACAAGCTTTAAATAGCATTCGTTTATTAGATTATTTGACCTCATTTAAATATGCTGATACCACCAGAATTGGAATTACAGGAGGTTCAGGTGGTGGAAGTCATTCTATTTTAATGTCTGTTTTAGATGATAGAATTGATGTAAGTGTACCAACAGTAATGATGTCATCTATTCATTATGGAGGATGTCCTTGCGAAAGTGGAAATCCAATTCATTTGTGCTGTGGAGGTACCAACAATGTTGAATTGGCAGGTGTTTTTGCTCCAAAACCTCAATTGATCATATCTGATGGTGGAGATTGGACCTCTAATGTTCCGGAACTGGAATTTCCATACCTGAAACGAATTTATGATTTCTACGGTAATGCAGTTGTAGAAAATGTTCATCTACCTAAAGAGCATCATGATTATGGCCCATCAAAACGTACTGCGATGTATCATTTTATGGCTAAATACTTAAAGTTGGATGAATCCAAACTCTTTACTAAGGAAGGAGAATTAGATGAATCTGCTATTACAGTTGAAGATGAAAAGGCCATGAAAGTTTTCGGTGATAATGGAGAAAAATTACCGGAATCAGCAATCAGAAGTTTTGAAGTTCTTGAAAAGGAATTTGAAAGTGCAATTGTCCAATAATTAAAATCTTGTTTAGAGTAAAATATAAATCTATGAAGTCTTTAAAAAAATCATATAAAATATTTATTGCGGTTGGTTTATTGATCGCATTAATTGTTTCATGTTGTAACAATAAAAAACAATCAACCGAAACAACAAAAGAGCCAAGATATAAAGTGGCAGTTTGCGACTGGATGATACTAAAACGTCAAAAAACTAGTGCTTTTGATCGTGCTGTTGAAATTGGTTGCGATGGGTTGGAAGTTGATTTAGGTGGATTAGGTAAACGACCAACTTTTAAAAATAAGTTTCATAGTGCGATTTGGAGAAAAGAATTTAAAGAAAAATCTACAGCTACAGGAATAGATATTAGTTCTATCGCCATGTCGGGATTTTATGCACAAAATTTTGCCGAAAGAGAAGGTATTGATCGAGTTATTGATGATGCTGTGAATTCAGCGGAATTGATGGGAGTTAATACGATTTTTTTGCCATTGGGTGTACAGGGCGATTTAACACAACATCCTGAGCGTAAGGATTCTTTGATTAATAATTTAAAGAAAATTGGAGCTAAGGCTGAAGCTGCAGGTTTGGTTGTAGGTATTGAAACCAATTTTGATTCAAAAGCTGAGGTCGAATTCTTAAATGAAATTGCTTCTCCTGCAGTTAAAAGTTATTTCAATTTTGACAATGCGATCAAGCACCAGAAGGATATTTCTGATGAGTTAAGAATTTTAGGTAAAGATAGAATTGCTATGATTCATGCCTCAAATACAGATAGTGTTTGGTTACAAAACGATCCAATGATTGATATGCCTAAAATTAAAAAAACACTTGATGATATGGGATGGAGTGGATGGCTTGTTGTGGAGCGTTCAAGAGATATTACCCAGGTAAGAAATGTTGTGGCTAATTATGGTGCTAATGCTGCTTACCTTAAAAAGATTTTTCAGGCTGAATAATTAAATTGTAAATAAACAAATTAATAATAATGAACCAGATAAAAATACTTGGAGCGATAGTGGTTTGGAGTTTGTGCAATTTAATTACAGCACAAAACATTTATGTATCTCCAAACGGAAATGATTCTAATACAGGGACTGAACTAAAACCATTATATACTGTTCAAAAGGCCATTCAAAAAGCACGTAATTTAAGGACGCAAAAGGACGAATCTGTTTCTGAAGGTATTCATATCATATTAAAAGGAGGAACCTATCAGCTTAGCAAGCCTATTGTATTTGGACCTGAGGATTCCGGTTCTGCAACTTCACCTACAATAATCTCATCAGCCAATAATGAAAAAGTAGTTATTAGCGGAGGTGTAAAAGTTACTGGATGGCAAAAGGTTGAAGGTAATATTTACAAAGCCCGACTTAATTTAGATAATAAGCTTCGTACTTTATTTGTAAATGGCAAAAGAATGCACATGGCAGGTACAGATATTCCGGTATCCGGATTAGGCGATTGGGGAACCTTTAAAATAAAAGGTAAAGAACCATGGGCCTATGGTGAAGGATCTGCTATTGATGGAATTAAATTCAGTTCTGAGGATGTAAAAGAGTATTCTAATCCTGAGGATATTGAACTTGTACAATTTAATATCTGGACCGAGAAGATTCTTTGTGCAAGAGATATTAAAGTGATGGGGGATACCACTGTGGTGAAGCTTCAGCAACCTTATGGAGCAATTGCTACAACAATGGCTTGGGCTGGAAAAATCAACTACAAAAAAACATTTGTGATTAGAAATGCCTATGAACTATTAGATAGTCCAGGAGAGTTTTATTTTAATCGAAAAACCAAAACTATTTACTATTATAGTGATGGAGAAGATATGGCTAAAGCTGAAGTAATTGCTCCGTTAAGTGATGGCTTGGTTCATATAAAAGGTGTTTCTACAGAATCCCGAGTTAAAAATATTCAGTTTAAAGGTATTACGTTCTCATACGATCATTGGGGGTTAATGGAGGTTGCCGGATCGCATGGATTTGCAGGAATTCAGAGTTTAGGATTAGCTGTTAAATATATTCCAGGAGGAAATTGGCATACTACAGAATATAACAGTACAGATGTTCCAAGAGGCGCTATTCATGTGGAAAATGCCGAAGGCATATCGTTTATTCGTAATCGATTTGTAGGAATTAGTTCTGCAGTAGCTATTAACATGGTGAACGATGTTAAAAACAGCAAGGTTGAAGGGAATTTCTTTTACGATATGTTGGGAAATGCTGTTAATATTGGCCATTCTCAACATTATAAAATAGGTGATGGAGATATCTTTCCTGAAGGTGTAGAAGGTCTTTGTGAAAACATTGAGGTTTCTAATAATTACCTTCGAAATATTTGTCTTGATTTTAGACAGGTTGAAGGCATTACTGCGTTTTTTGTGGCAAATGTAAGTATTGAACACAATGATATTGAATGGACGCCTTATGGCGCAATTACCTGCGGCTGGTGGTGGGGGAATTCTGGAATTCCGGCATCTACTCAAGCCAAAAATAATCATATTCGTTTTAACAGAGCCGGAAATACGCATCAGGTTTTAGATGATGGAGGGATACTGTATGTGTTGGGTGAACAACCAGGTTCTGTAATTGAAGGTAATCATATTTTTAATGGTCCAAGATGTATTTATCCTGACGATGGTTCAGCATATGTTACCATAAGAGATAATGTGGTTGATAATGATAGTTATAAATGGATGTGGTTGCATCTATGGACGAAAAGAGTTCATGATATTGTTGCTTACAGAAACTATGTGAAGAATAATCTTTTAATGGATAATGGAACAAATAATGTTATTGAAAATACGATTTCATTCAGAGAAGATGAATTTTCAGAACCTGCGCAGAAGATCATAGATAATGCAGGTATTGAAGATGAGTTTAAAGATATTATTCCAGAATCAGAACCTGAAAGAATGAGTATTCATCCAAAAGGATTTAAAGAAAGGGACGTTTTTCATTAATCGATTGAGATATGTGTTTTAATAATAGAAGAATATCAAAATACATTCATGGAATTATTCTTTTGTTCATTTTAGTTTCTTGTGGACAAAAAAATGACTCATCAGTAAAAACAAAAACTCATCAGGTTGTTATTGAAATTATCCTGGATAATGATAGTCTTAAAGATTCAGTGATTAATCTGTTTAAAGAATCACCAATGGAACTTTATGAGTGGAAAAATCATCTGGTTCTGTTTGGCTTCGCAAATGATACTGTAGGTATTAGTATGTTGATGAGTAAAACTGGTGTAGTATCAAAAATTAAGAAGTACAACAATCCTTTTTATGTCTTTGATAAGTCACTCCATTGCGGTTATACATATGCAGCAAAACCTTGGAAGAATTATATACTTACAGCAAATCTTGTAAATGATACAGCTAAACAGCAAGAGTATCTGACTTATCACAAAACGCAATTTGAAGTATGGCCAGAAGTAGCTCAAGGATTTTGCAATGCAGATTTTCAACAATTATTGGTTTATAAAACCGGAAGACAATTGATGTTGGTAATATCAATACCATCGGATAAAACGTTGGATGAGTTGAATCCCAAAACAATTGAAAATAATCCAAGAGTTATAGAATGGAATTCTATAATGAGCAAATACCAGAAAGGTATTGAAGGTACGCAGCCTCATGAAACATGGGTTTTTTTCAATAAAATAGAAGATAAGAGTAGAGAATTTTAAGTGTTTTATAGTTAATAAATAAGAGTAAATATAATGTTACGTTTAGGAATTTTAGGAATTGGAGAGGGTAGAAGTACCATCTCTGCTGCTCTGCAAAGTGATAAGATTGAACTCAAAATGATTTGTGATCTTAATATTGATATGTGTAAGCAAAGAGAAAAAGAATTTGACTTTCATCATATCACAACAGATTATCAGGAGATGCTTAATAATCCTGAAATTGATGCTATAGCTATCTATACACCAGATCATTTACATGCAACTCATATAAAGATGGCCTTAAAAGCTGGTAAACATGTAGTTTGTACTAAGCCATTGATGGATAATTTAAATGAGGCTAAAGAGTTATTGGAAATGGCTGAAAAATCAGGGAGTAGAATTTTCGTAGGACAGAGCTCTCGATTTTTTGAACCAATGAAGCGTCAGCGTAAAGATTTTGAAGAAGGTTTGATTGGTGATTTGGTTAGTATAGAGTCTCATTATCATGCAGATCATCGTTGGTTTTTAGGAAAAGGGTGGTCTTTAGAAGAATCCTTTAAGTGGTTATTTGGAGGATTGAGTCATCCAGTAGATTTTATTAGATGGTATTTGCCCAATATTGAAGAAGTGATGGGATATGGTATGTTAAGCCCTAACGGAATAAAAGGAGGGCTAAAAAATGAAGATACCATGCATTTTATATTTAAGGCAAAAGATGGAAGAGTAGCTCGAGTAAGTGGAGTTTATACTGGGCCTGTTCAACCAGTAACTCGTGATAGTGAAATGACTTGTATTCTAAGAGGTACAGAAGGATGTAGTCAAGGAGATTATATGGATTTAAGATATGCAATAACTAAAAATGATGGCGAAGAGCAAATGATTACTTGGGAGCATAAATTAAAGCACTATTTCCGATTTGAAGGTAAAAGTCATCATGCTGGAGAATATCAAAATTATCTTGAATATTTTGCAGATAGTATAGAGAATAATACAATAGCTTATCCTGATTTAAAAGAAGGAATTGGAACTATAGCCTTATTAATGGCCATGGATCGTTCTTTGCAAACAGGTATGCCTGTTAAAGTGAATACTATACTTGAAGAAAATGGATTAGAAATGAATTTGTAAGTTATTTCTGTTTTCATTATCAATCACCTCTTAAGAGTTACTATTCCCATAATTTAGTTTCTACTAATCTATTAATTAAGAGGTGGTTTCTTCTATCAATATTAAAAATCATTTTAAATATTAAGCAATTAAATTTTACAGATCTTTTTTGAATACCTATTTCTAAGGACTAGGATAAGAAAAGAGTAAGCTTCTTTAAATATTAAGTTTGATTGTGGTTACATATTTATTTTGAAAAAAAATCTACACTAATGAAAGATATTCATGAATTATTAGCACCACTTGATTTTATTGTTGTAATCGCCTATCTCATAGTTCTAACAGGGATAGGTTATTATGTAAGTTTTATAAAGAAGAGAGAGAGTGATGATTCCTTGTTTTTAGCAGGTCGATCATTAAAATGGAGTAGCATTGGTTTTACAATGTGGGGAACTAATGTTGGACCTTCCATGTTAATTGCATCTGCATCGATTGGATATACTACAGGTATTGTAGCGGGTAATTTTGGTTGGTATGCTTTTGTATTTATTTTTTTATTGGCATTTGTTTTTGCACCAAAATATTTAGGTGCTAATGTGAGCACTTTACCTGAATTTATGGGTAAAAGATTTGGAGATTCAACTCGTAATATCTTGGCATGGTATACTATTGTTACTGTTCTTATTTCGTGGTTGTCTTTAACTTTGTTTGCAGGAGGTATACTCGTGGGACAAATATTAAATCTACCTCTGTGGTTATCTGTAATAATTTTGCTTCTCATTTCAGGGTTCTTTACTATAGCAGGAGGATTAAAGGCTATTGCGTATACCAATGTTTTCCAGATGCTGCTACTTATAATTGTATCACTAATATTGACTTTAGTTGGTATTGATAAAGTAGGTGGTTTTAGTGAGTTAATGGCAAATACACCTGCTGATTATTGGAATTTATTACGTCCTGCTAGTGATGCTACTTACCCATGGATTGCTATTGTTTTAGGTTATCCTGTTATGGGAGTCTGGTTTTGGTGTACTGACCAATCTATGGTTCAGTCTGTATTAGGTGCAAAAAGTCTAAAGCAAGGACAAATGGGAGCGAACTTTACTGGTTGGCTTAAAATTTTAGATGTGGCTCTTTTCATTATTCCAGGTATGGCTTGCTTTATTTTATTTCCTGATTTAGAGAATCCAGATGAAGCTTATATGACTATGGTTACACAGTTGTTTCCTCATGGTATGACAGGTTTGGTAATGGCAGTTTTAATAGCAGCATTGGTAAGTACTATTGATTCTGCATTAAATTCTTTGAGTACGGTTTTTACCATGGATATTTTTGTTAAAAAGCATAGACCCAATGCTACAAATAAAGAAATAATAAAAGTTGGTAGGATTGTAACAGTAATGGGAGCTATACTGTCAATTATTTTAACCTTGGCAATAGATAGCATAAAAGGATTAAACCTGTTTGATGTATTTCAAGCTATTTTAGGTTTTATTGCTCCTCCAATGGCAGTTGTGTTTTTATTTGGTGTTTTATGGAAAAAGACAACAACAAAAGCTGCCAATATAACTTTGTTTTGGGGAACCGTTTTAAGTTTAGGAACCGGAGTATTTTATTTATGGATTTTTCCTAATGAGGATTATGAGTTTTGGCCACACTTTTTATTGTTGTCATTTTATATATTTTTAGTGCTAAGTGCTTTGATATATGTAATCTCAATAACCGATAAAACTGAACAAAAGGAGTTTGAGTTTAATACCCCCGCAAAAGTATTTCGATCTAAATTTCAATTGCTAAGATGGGCTGCTTTATTTATTGTTATGATTGGATTATATATTTATTTTAATGGGCACTGATGAATCATTCAAAGTTGACACTTCCAAGTTGATACCGTTGCAGGAAAATGATGATTTAATAGCCTCAGTTCGATTAAATCTTAGAAAATAGGTTTTTATTTGAATTGAATAAATATTTAAAATTTATTTGGAATTCTTCATTAAACAAACTAGAATAGCATATTTAATATGCTCAAACAATAACAACCAGATATAGAAATGATAAACATAACAAAAAAACTTAGTCTGTTATTAACGTTATTATTAGTTGTAACATATTCATTTGCAGAAATCAAATATGAAATGACGGTTGCTCAGGATGGTTCAGGAGATTATACAACCATACAGGATGCCATTAATGCAACAAAAGCTTTTCCTGACAAACGAATTACCATCAATATTAAAAATGGTGTATATCATGAAAAAGTAAAGGTGCATGCCTGGAATAATTTATTGACATTAAAAGGAGAGAGCACTGATAAAACAATTATTATTTACGATGATTATTTTGGTAAAATTGATTTAGGAAGAAATAGTACTTTTTATACTTACACTTTATTGGTTGATGCTGATGATTGTATAGTTCAAAATCTTACAATAGTTAATAGTTCAGGTCCTGTAGGACAGGCTGTTGCTTTACATGTAGAGAAAGACCGTTGCCAAATTGTTGATTGTAAGATTTTAGGTTATCAGGATACAGTATATGCAGCAGGAGAAGGTAGTCGTCAGTATTTTTTAAGATGTTTTATTGAAGGATCCGTTGATTTTATATTTGGTGCTTCAACAGCATTATTCGAAGACTGCACAATTAACAGTAAAACCAATTCGTATGTAACTGCTGCCAGCACTTTTAAAGGAGCTGAATTTGGTTATGTATTTAAAAACTGTAAGTTGACAGCTGACTCCGGAGTTGAAAAAGTTTATTTAGGAAGGCCATGGCGTATTTATGCAAAAACTGTATTTATTTCATGCGAGATGGGAAAACATATTTTGCCTCAGGGATGGCATAATTGGAAGAAACCAGAGGCTGAGAAAAATACGCTTTATGCAGAGTATGATTGTAAGGGTGAAGGTTTTCAGCCAGATAAAAGAGTTGACTGGTCAAAGCAATTAACAAAAAAACAAGCACGTAAATATACCAAGGAAAATATACTTACAGATTGGACACCTATCGTTCAGTAGGTAAATTAATTTAATAAAAGAAAAGGCTATCCTCACCGATAGCCTTTTTTTGTTTCTATCCTCCAGATATTATCAAAATTTTGATGAAATATTATTTATAATGTGCATTGATAAAAGAAGCAATCAAATAAAATAATGTAAGAGGTTAAAAATCAGTATCTCAAACTGGATTGAGTTCTGTTTTTGTAGTTTTAAAATGTTTAAAAAATGATAACGATTACATTTTGTAAAATACAGTAATACAAATAAATAAGAAGGTGTAAAAGTAAGAAAATGTAAACGATATATTGGAAATTTAACTTTTATAAACTATTTTTGTAAGCGATGTAGTCTATAGTGGTAACTATTAATAAAATAAGCTTTTGTATAGTCGTCTATGGTTTATATACAATGAAGTTTTTAATCCAGTAAAAGAAATCTAATGAAATCAAATCGCATGCATTTGAAATATATTCAAAAATCTTTTTTCACAATTTTGATTTTAATGACACTTGGCTTTTTCGAAGTTCAGGGAGCAAAGTCTAAAGTTATTGTGCATGATCTTCGTACAGAATACAAAGTAAATCCCATAGGACTTGAAAATTTGAGTCCACGTTTATTTTGGAAATTATCTTCACAAAATAACAATGTATTACAAAGTGCTTATCAAATAAAAGCAGCGGCATCTGTTGGCGATTTAAAAAGTGAGAATACGCTTTTATGGAATACGAACAAAGTGAACTCAGATGAATCGATTCAAATTCCCTATAAAGGAAAAGGGCTCGTATCTGGTCAAAAGATATATTGGCAAGTACGTATTTGGGATAATAACGGAAATATTTCTAAATGGAGTGAGATCGCTTCTTTTGAAATGGGATTACTAAGTGTTTCTGATTGGAAAGCTTCATGGATTGAACCTGATATTTTAGAAGATGAGACTAAACCATACCCTTCTCCATTACTAAGAAAAGAAGTTACCTTAAATAAAGAAATTCAATCAGCTCGCATTTATGCTACTTGTCATGGGCTTTACCAAATAAATTTAAATGGAAAGAAGGTTGGCGATGAATTTTTTACTCCGGGTTGGACTAGTTACCATAGTAATCTTCAGTATCAGGTATATGATGTAACTGCCCAATTAAAGAAGGGGGGAAATGCTATTGGTGTTATTCTTGGCGATGGATGGTATCGTGGTCCTTTGGTTTGGCAAGGGAATAAGAATTTATATGGAAAAAAATCAGGGCTGCTTTTTCAAATGGAAGTGACTTATACTGATGGTTCAAAAGAAATTATTGGATCAGATAAAAGTTGGAAAGCATCTACTGGGGCCATCTTAAAATCTGAAATTTATGATGGAGAACTTTATGATGCCAGATTGGAAAGAGAAGGATGGGATAAACCAAATTATGATGATAGTAAGTGGAGTAAGTGTATTGAAGAAGAGTATGATAATTCTATATTAACAGCTTCGGTTGGTGTTCCGGTAAGAATTACTGAAGAGTTAAAACCTATTCAAAAAATCATTACTCCTAAAGGGGAGTTAGTATTTGATTTTGGACAAAATATGGTCGGTTGGGTACATTTTAAACTACAAGGAGAAAAAGGAAGTAAGATAACCATTCAACATGCAGAAGTATTGGATCAGGAAGGAAACTTTTATATTGATAATTTAAGAGTGGCTCAACAAAAAGATCAGTATATTTTTAAGGGAGAAGGTGTTGAAGAATTTCACCCTCATTTTACTTTCCATGGTTTTAGATATATCAAAATATCTGACTATAAAGGAGAAATTGCTTTAAATGATATTACAGGACAAGTGATTCATTCAGATATGAATCCAATAGGTGATTTTGAGTGTTCTGATACCTTGGTAAATCGTCTACAAAAAAATATTCAATGGGGATTAAGAGGAAACTTCCTTGATGTACCAACTGATTGTCCTCAACGTGATGAGCGTTTAGGCTGGACGGGGGATGCTCAGGTTTTTGCTTCAACAGCTTGTTTTAATATGAATGCAGCTCCATTTTATACCAAATGGATGAAAGATTTCATCGTGGATCAAAAAGCTGATGGAAGTGTACCATGGGTAGTTCCAAATGTTGTTGAAAACGGTGGAGGAACAGGATGGTCAGATGGTTTTGGTGCAACAGGTTGGGCTGATGCAGCAGTAATCATTCCCTGGACTGTATATCAATCTTATGGTGATACTCAGATATTGAAGAATCAATATGAATCAATGAAGGCTTGGGAAGAATATATGATCATGCATTCTGGTGACAGATATATTTTTGATTATGGTTTTCATTTTGGTGATTGGTTAGCCTTTGCCGAGTATATGAGTTATAAGTATAATGCTCCGGATTATGGTTTTGCAGGAGCTCATACCGATAAAGATTTAATTGCTACAGCATATTATTACTACACAACTGGTTTAATGCAAAAGATAGCTGTTATTTTAGGAAAAGAGGAAGATGCGAAACGATACGAATCTATTCGTCCTAAAATTAAGGCTGCATTTAAAAAGGAATATGTTACTGCAACCGGACGTTTAAGTTCGAACACGCAAACCGCATATATTTTGGCTTTATCATTCGGTATAATGCCTGACGAATTCAAAGAAACTGCAGCACAAAGATTAGCAGATAATATCAATGAATTAGGTCATTTAACCACTGGTTTTTTAGGAACACCTTTGATTTGTCAGGCATTATCAGAAAACGGTTATTCTGATATAGCTTATAAACTACTATTCAATAAAAGGTATCCCTCATGGCTGTATGCTGTAACAATGGGAGCGACCACTATTTGGGAACGCTGGGATGGTATTAAACCTGACGGATCATTTCAGGATGTAGGTATGAATTCGTTTAATCACTATGCCTATGGTGCAGTAGGAAATTGGTTGTATACTCAGGTGGCAGGAATTCAAATTGATCCACTAAAGCCAGGTTATAAACATATCATCATTAAACCTCAGTTGTCAGAAGATCTTACGTATGCAAAGGCTAATATAGAGTCTATGTACGGAGAGATTAATTCTCAATGGCAAACACAGGAGGATGGAACTTTGCACATGAATATTACAGTTCCTGCTAATACAACGGCCTCAGTTTTTGTGCCAACAAATACAGTGTCTAGTGTGTATATCAATGGTAAAGAAATTTCAAAATCAAAAGTTAAGTATACTGATGCTTTAAATGGATATGTGAAAGTTGAAGTGGGATCAGGTAATTATCAATTTAAGACAACGCAAAAATAATAATAATGAAAAGGGTACTTTCGGGTTTTTTAATTGTGGCAGCAAGTGTTTTTAGTGGATTTCAGCTGAAAGCACAAGAAAAGAGTTTGATGAATACATCGCAGAGTCCGTATGTTAAAATGAGCAATATCGATATGGATGATGTGCAATGGACCGATGGTTTTTGGGCAGAACGTTTTGATGTTTGTAAAAAGACTATGGTTCCGTTTATGTGGAGCATATTAAATGATCCGGAAATAAGTCATTCTTTTCGGAATTTTGAGATTGCAGCGGGGCACGAAGATGGTGTACACTCAGGACCTCCGTTTCATGACGGTGATTTTTATAAGTGGTTTGAGTCTGCAGCAATGGTTTATGCGGTAACTAAGGATAAGGAACTGGATAAACTAATGGATAAAATTATTGCCATTATTGGTGAGGCGCAACGTGAAGACGGATATATTCATACTCCTGTTAATATTGAACAACGTCAGCATCCTGAACAAAAGAAAGAATTTGCTGAGCGTTTGGATTTTGAAACATACAATTTAGGGCATTTAATGACAGCTGCTTGTGTACATTATCGTGTAACAGGTAAAACAACCATGCTCGATTTAGCTAAAAAAGCCACAGATTATTTATATGGATTTTATAAAAAATCGTCAGCAGAGTTAGCGCGAAATGCCATTTGTCCTTCGCACTATATGGGAGTGGTTGAAATGTATCGTACCACCAGAGAACCACGCTATTTAGAGTTGGCTGAAAAGTTAATTGAAATTCGTGACCTGGTTGAAAATGGTAGTGATCACAATCAGGATCGTATTCCTTTCAGAGAGCAGCATGAAGCTATTGGTCATGCCGTACGTGCAAACTACATGTATGCTGGAGTTGCCGATGTTGTTGCAGAAACAGGGGATACTACATTATTAAAGCCTTTAGAATTAATATGGGAAGATCTGGTAAATCGTAAAATGTATATAACAGGTGCATGTGGTGCTTTATATGATGGCGTTTCACCAGATGGAACTACTTATGATCAACCAACTATCCAACAAGTTCACCAGGCTTATGGTAGAGATTATCAATTACCAAACATAACTGCGCATAATGAATCGTGTGCCAATATTGGTAATATGATCTGGAACTGGAGAATGTTACAGATTACAGGGGAGGAGCGTTATGCAAATGTAATGGAACAAACTTTATATAACAGTGTACTTTCTGCAGTTAGTTTAGATGGAAAGAGATTTTTCTATACCAACCCACTTTGTGTGAACAACGATTTACCTTATACTTTACGCTGGTCTAAGGATCGTGAGGAATATATCACATTATGTAATTGCTGTCCTCCTAATGTGGCCAGAACAGTTGCCGAGGTAAGTAATTATGCTTACAGTGTAAGTGATAAAGGACTTTGGTGTCACATGTATAGTGGAAATAAACTGGATACAAAACTAAAAGATGGTTCAAGTATTGAATTAGAACAAGTAACCAATTATCCATGGGAAGGCGATATCAAAATAACTATGAATAAGGTTCCTAAAAATGCATTTTCTATGTACATGCGTATACCTTCATGGTGTGGTTCTGCAAAACTAATGGTGAACGGTAAAACTGTTGATGCAGTTATTGAGGCTGGGAAATATGCAGAAGTTAACAGAAGCTGGAAAAAGGGAGATGTTGTGGAATTAATCTTACCAATGGAGGCCAAGTTAATTGAAGCAAATCCTTTAGTGGAAGAAACACGTAACCAGGTTGCTGTAAAAAGAGGACCTATTGTGTATTGTTTGGAATCTCCGGATGTTAATGAAACTCGAATTTTTGATATAGCCTTACCTTCAGATATCAAATTGACTCCTGAAGAAACTACAATTGCTGATAGCAAGATTACAACTCTTGTGGGTGAAGCAAATCTTCTTAATGAAAAAGACTGGACTAACCAGTTATATCGAGAGATATCAACAAGTGATACGAAAAAAATTAAAGTAAGATTAATTCCTTACTATGCATGGGACAATAGAGGTAAATCAGAAATGACTGTTTGGATTCCTTTAGCACGATAAAATATTGTAAAAGGATGCAAAATTTAAAATCAATGATTAAGAATCTACAATATATTTACTTCATAGTTCTTCTGATAGGAATTACTTCTTGCTCAAAAACTAAGGTTAATGTCGTATTTCAAGAAGGAGCTCATCCCAGAACTGTTTTTGGTGCTGAAAAGTTAAAAAATGCACTTGATTCTGCTGGTTATGAACTTGCGCAAGGTGAAGGGAAGCAGGAACTTTTATCTATAAGGATTGGTGTCGTTTCAGATACATCTATTGAGCTTTCAACTGAAGAAAAAACAAAACTGCAAGCAAAAGAAAGTTTCCTGATAAAAACAAAAGGGAATGAAATCTTAGTTTGTGGTGGAGATGCTTCTGGTTCATTGTATGGTTGCCTTGAATTGGCGAAGAGGATAAAAGAGAATGGTTCTTTACCTGAAAATATTAACTTCTTTGATCAACCGGAAATGGTTTTGAGAGGTACTTGTATCGGAATGCAAAAAACAGATTTTCTTCCAGGAAGAATGGTTTATGAATACCCATATACTCCAGAAAATTTTACTTGGTTTTATGATAAAGATTTATGGATTGAGTATTTGGATATGTTGGTTGAAAACCGATATAATTCATTGTATTTATGGAATGGTCATCCATTTGCTTCATTGGTTAAATTAAAAGACTATCCTTATGCCGTTGAGGTGGACGATGAGACATTTAAAAAGAATGAAGAGATATTTGAGTTCTTAACTGAAGAAGCCAACAAAAGAGGAATCTTTGTAATTCAGATGTTCTACAATATTATTCTATCAAAGCCATTTGCTGAACATCATGGTTTAAAAACACAAGAGCGTAGTCGACCTATTACTCCATTGATTGCAGATTATACTCAAAAATCAATTACAGCATTTATTGAAAAATATCCTAATGTTGGATTATTGGTTACGCTGGGTGAAGCCATGCATACTATCGATGATGATGTAAAATGGTTTACAGAAACCATCATCCCTGGAGTAAAAGATGGTTTAAAAGCTATTGGCAGAACCGATGAACCACCAATTGTATTGAGAGGTCATGATACAGATGCGGCAAGAGTTATGGAAGCTGCACTTCCAATATACAAGAACTTGTATACCATGTTTAAATATAATGGAGAATCACTAACAACTTATGAACCTCGCGATGATTGGGAGTCTATTCCAAAAGGATTGAGTGAATTGGGTTCTGTACATATTTCCAATGTTCATATTATGGCTAATCTGGAACCATTTCGATATAGTTCACCAGATTTCATCCAAAAGAGTGTAAAAGCCATGCACAATATACAAGGAGCAAACGGATTACATCTTTATCCTCAGGCTTCGTATTGGGATTGGCCCTATACTGCCGATAATACTAAATCAAGGTTAAAGCAAATTGACAGGGATTGGATGTGGTATGAAACCTGGGCTCGTTATGCATGGAACTGCCATAGGGATAGAAAAGAGGAGGTAGCTTATTGGTCTCAAATTTTAAATCATTACTATCAATGTGGCGACCAGGGTAAAAACATTCTGGAGGCCTATGAACAAACGGGTGAAATTGCTCCAAAGTTATTACGCACCTTTGGTATTTCTGATGGTAACCGACAAACTCTATTGTTGGGTATGTTTATGGGACAATTGGTGAATCCATTTAAATATCATGTATATAAAAACTTCTTGTCATCAAATGGTCCTGTAGGAGAAATTCTTATCGATTATGCAGAAAAGGAATGGAAAGGAGAGAAGCACGTTGGAGAAACACCTCCTCAAATCATAAAGGAAGTTGTGGAACATGGCAGATTAGCAGTTGAGGCAATTGAAAAAGCCTATGTAAACGTGGGTGCAAATCTGCAAGAGTTTGAAAGGTTGAAAAACGATGTTTACTGCTATAATGATATTGCCCATTGTTTTTCAGATAAAGTTAATGCAGCAATGTTGGTGCTTAGATATAAATACTCAAATGACATAAAAGATTTGGAGCAGGCAGAAGTTTATCTTGAAAGTAGTTTAAAGCATTATACGAGTTTAGTTAACAGAACTAAAGATTCCTATCTATATGCAAACAGTATGCAGACAGCCATGCGCAGAGTACCTATTGCCGGGAAAGGTGGAATTAACAAGCATTGGGATGAACTATTACCTCACTATCAAAACGAATTGAGTGTCTTTAAACGAAATATTGAAACACTTAAGACCAATGGAGGAGTTAAAAGTGCTGAAGAACCTAAAGTTTATGATCCAGTTCCTGTAAAAATACTAAATAAAGGAGTTAAAAGATATCCGTTAACTAAAGGTCAACAAGTTTATAGCGATAATAAAACTATAATAAACGGAGTTTGTGAAGAACTGCAAAGACTTTCAGGAGTTAAGTTTTCAGATAAGCAACAGCAAGCAGAAGGTACTGTACTGAAATTTGCCAATAAAATGCCTGTTAAAGTGTTAGTAGGTTATTTTAATACAAATAGTTATACCATTCTGGAACCACCAACTCTTGAGACAAATGCATTAGCTAATGATCGTGGTCAGGCAGATATAAAAATAGCAAATGCGCTTGATGTGCCAGGGTTATACCCGGTTAATGTGTATAGTTATAAGTACGAACCTGGTATTAATGAATTAAAACTTGGAAAAGGTCGTGTACTGATTCTTGGTTTTATTGATGGAAACGAAGAAATTATGATTCACGATGCAGGTGTTGGAGGTACAACCGATGGTGCAGCTGTTGATTGGTTATTTTACTAAATAGAGTCGAAAAGAAAATCATAGAAAAAGATGAATTTATTAAGATTTAGAGGAATAGGATATTTATTGATAGTTGGTTTAATCATATTCACAGGATGTTCTGAGAAAAATTCTTTGAGACAAGATATTTTGTTGAATGAGGATTGGTTAACCATTGCAAATGATACAGATAAAACAGCCTTCAATGGATTTGAGGCCGAGCAATATAGTACCAAAGATTGGTTAAGTGTGGATGTTCCTCATAATTGGGATGATTATGGTGGATACCGACGTATGATGCATGGAAATCGTCATGGATATGCATGGTACCGTAAAGAATTTTCCGTTCAGAAACAATCTGATGATAAAAGATATTTTCTGTTTTTTGAAGGTGTTGGTTCTTATGCAACGGTATGGGTCAATGGAGAAAAAGTGGGTTATCATGCCGGAGGAAGAACAACATTTACTTTAGATATTACAGATGCAGTTAGGTTTGACCAAAAGAATATTTTGGCGGTAAGAGCTGATCATCCATCAGATATCAGAGATTTACCTTGGGTTTGTGGAGGATGTAGTCCAGAATGGGGATTCTCAGAAGGTAGTCAGCCAATGGGTATTTTTCGCCCTGTTCATTTAATTGTTACTAATGATGTAAGAGTTGAACCGTTCGGAGTTCATATCTGGAATGACAATAACATCACTAAAGAAAAAGCAGGTCTAAATATCGAAGTTGAACTAAAAAATTATGGTTCAAAATCACGAAATATTGAACTGGTAAACAGTTTAAAAGATGCGCAAGGTAATGAAGTTGCTGTTGCTATTGGAAAAATTGAAATAGCTCCCGGAGTTACTGATACTATTGCTCAGGAAATGAAAGATATTCCTCATCCTCACTTATGGTCAGTTGATAATCCGTATTTATATCATATGGAGACTAAAGTTTATGAGGATAATAAGTTGGTTGATGAAATAACAACTCCTTATGGTATTCGTTGGATTAAATGGGATATTAAAGGCGAGAATCCAACCAATAGATTTTATATAAATGACAAACCTGTTTTTATAAATGGTACTGCTGAATACGAGCATATTTTAGGTCAGAGTCATGCTTTCTCTGATGAGCAAGTTCAGGCTCGCGTAGATCAGATGCTATCGATGGGTTACAACTCATTCAGAGATGCACATCAACCGCATAATTTTCGTTATCACGAAGCTTGGGATCAAAATGGAATTTTGTGGTGGACTCAAATGGCAGCTCATATTTGGTTTGATACTCCTGAGTTCCGGGAAAACTTTAAAACGCTTCTTCGTGATTGGGTTAAAGAAAGAAGAAATAGTCCTTCAATTATTCTTTGGGGATTGGAAAATGAAAGTACGCTTCCTGAGGATTTTGCAAAGGAATGTTCGGATATTATCAGAGAGTTGGATCCTACAACTTCATCTCAACGTTTGGTAACTACTTGTAATGGAGGCTCGGGAACCGATTGGAATGTTATTCAAAACTGGTCTGGAACTTATGGTGGTAAACCTGAAATATATGATCAGGAAATCTCAAAGCAATTACTAAACGGTGAATATGGAGCATGGAGAAGTATTGACTTACATACAGAAGGTGAGTTTGATGCTAACGGTGTGCTAAGTGAAGATAGAATGACTTTGTTGATGGAATCTAAAATCAGATTGGCAGAAAAGGCTTCAGATAAATGTTGTGGTCAATATCACTGGTTATTTAATTCTCATGATAACCCGGGAAGAACTCAAGGAGGTGAAGGATTTAGAGATATTGATCGTTTAGGTCCTGTTAACTATAAAGGTGCAGTTTCCATATGGGGAGAGCCTCTGGATGTGTTCTATATGTTTCGGTCTAATTATGTGGACAACAAAAAAGAACCAATGGTTTATATAGCATCTCACACTTGGCCTGACCGTTGGACAGAACCGGGAATTAAGAATGGAATAAGAGTTTACTCTAATTGTGATGAGGTAGAACTTTTCAATGGGGTAAATAAAAACTCATTAGGACGTCAGAAAAGGGATGGAATTGGAACCCATTTCGTATTTAATCAGGTTGATATACAAACTAATGTTTTATTTGCTGTGGGATATGTTGATGGCGAAAAAGTCGCAGAAGATTACATTGTTCTGCATCATTTACCTCAGGATGCTGATATCAAAAAATTACAAGGTGATGTTTCTCCATTGATGGATGATGATACAGATTGGAATACGATTTACAGAGTGAATTGTGGAGGAAGCGATTATGTCGACCAGCAAGGAAATGTTTGGATGGCTGATGTTCATAATACAAGTATGGATACCTGGGGTTCTTTATCATGGACTGATGATTATCCTGGTTTACCTGCATTTTACGGTAGTCAACGTCAAACCCATGATGGGATTGAAGGAACAGATGAATGGCCACTGATTCAGACATTCCGATATGGTCGTCATAAATTAAAATATCACTTCCCTGTACAGGACGGAAAATATAAAGTTGATATGTATTTTGTTGAGCCATGGTATGGAACCGGTGGTGGTTTGGATTGTAAGGGATGGCGAATTTTTGATGTGGCTGTAAATAATAATACAGTTATTGATGATTTAGATATCTGGCAGGAAGTTGGTCATGATAAATTATTGAAAAAGACTTTTGAAGTGGATGTTAAAGGTGGCAGTCTTGACATTTCTTTCCCTAAAGTTAAATCAGGTCAGGCAGTCGTTTCTGCCATTGCTATCTCAGCTCTTGATTCAAGTGTAAAAGCAGCTCCGGCATCAGAAGGTTTAATAACTAATCTTAAGAGTAAAGGTACTGATCAAAAAGGATGGAAGACAGAAAGCTGGATGGATACGGGAATTAATCAGTATACAGATAGTGAACAGGCTTTTTCATATATTCCACCTGTTTTATATGGTGCTGAATGGATTAAAGGAACTTCAGTAATTCAAGCAGAAAAGGATAACGCAATTGCGTCCTTCAAACTGACTGCGGATGCTGATGTATATATTGGTATGGACTCTACAATTACAACATTACCAATATGGATGAAGGACTTTCTACCTTCAAATAAGTTTATAGAATCTGTATCCAAAGAAAAATCAAAATATATTCTTTATCAGAAGAAATATTTAAAAGGAGAAACGGTTGAGTTATTACCAGTTTCTGATGCAAAAGAACAAAATATGTATGTGGTTGCAGCAGTTCCAGTTTCAACGTTGGATAAAGCTATAGATCTTAGAAAATCTGTGAGATATCAAGCAGAAGATGGAAAGAGATGGGGTAAAGCCCGTCTGGTAAAATTCATGAAGAAGGATTGTATTATAGTTCCTGATAAAAATGGGACTATTGGCTTTGTATTTAAAGTTGGATTGGCTTCAAAATATGGATTACAATTCCGTTTTATGAATATGGCAAATCATGAAGTTGATGCAGATGTGGAGATTTTAGCTGCCGATGGTCGTTTAATGTGGGATGGAACATGGACTTTCCCTTCGGCAAACATCAAATGGAAAAGCTTTAGAACGGATACTCAAACTACCATTAATGCCGGAACCTATACTATAAAAATTACACCGAAACAAAAAGGTCCATTATATTTTGATTGGGTGAAAGTACAATAGAGCAAGGTTAAAGGTGAAAAGGTTAAGGGTTAATGGAACAAGGAATGGCAAAGAGCATAGGGCAAAGAGCTGTTGGGCCCATGCTAGTGCGCGATTTCATCGCGTTCTGGAATTTAAAATAAAGGAGTTAAAGTCACACGATGCAATCGTGCGACAGTAGTATGTAAAAATAGGACTGAAATTCCGTCATACAATAGCCCTGGGTGTAAGCCCTGGGAGACCGTAATAATATAAAACAGGGTGCAAACCCTGAGATTTAAACGACAAAAAATAATAAAAACTATACCGTGATGAAGACATTAAATGTATTGGTGATAATTGCTGTAGTGGTTGCAGCTTTTACAAGTTGTAAAAAGGAATTACCAAAAACTGTGTCAAAGGAAAAGATGCAGGAGATTTATGAGGAAGTTAAAACACCATACAAGTATGGATTGGTAATGGTTCCTGAAGATGATTCAAAGAAAATGGATTGTCCTACAGTATATCGAAAAGGGGATAAGTGGTTTATGACCTATTTTGTTTTTGATGGTCGCGGATATGAAACCTGGTTAGCTGAGAGTGATGATTTATTGCATTGGGATAATATGGGTAAAGTAATGTCATTTACGGATACAACAGATTGGGATAGCAATCAAAAAGCTGGTTACCCAAGTTTACAAGATCCTGAATGGGGTGGAAGCTATGAATTGGAACAATTTGATGGTAAATATTGGATGCCATATTTCGGAGGAAACTCAAGAGGGTACGAAAAAGGGTTGTTGTCGATAGGAATGGCTCATACAGAAAAAGATCCAACTACAGTGCATCTTTGGGACAGAGAGAAAGAACCTATTTTTATGGCAACAGATGAAGATGCTCGTTGGTGGGAGAACAGTACAATCTACAAGACATGGGTATTATTCGACAGAAGCAGAACTACCGGATATCCATTTGTAATGTACTACAATGCAAGAGGTGATAGTATTAATCCAAACAGAGGTGCTGAGCGTATTGGTATGGCTGTATCAAATGATATGGTTAACTGGGAACGTTTTGGTACAGATCCAGTGATCAATCACCATAAAGGAATTTCAGGTGATGCAGTAATACAAAAGATTGATGATGTTTGGGTAATGTTTTATTTCGGTGCTTTTTGGCCTACACGTAAAGATTATGATGCTTTCAACCGTTTTGCTTGTTCATACGACCTTGTAAACTGGACAGAGTGGGATGGAAAAGATTTGGTATTTCCATCAGAGCCTTATGATAACTGGTTTGCTCACAAATCATATGTGGTTAAGCATGATGGTGTGGTGTACCATTTTTATTGTGCAACCAATCGCGATCAACAGAGAGGTATTGCTGTAGCTACTTCAAAAGATTTAGGGAAGAGTGAGTTAACTTATTAGTTGTTAGAGTGAGTTATTATGAGATAGTTGTTATTAAATAACCACCTCCCCCTCATATCTTCGGGTGCTCCTCCTTGGAAAGGAGGAGAGTGATTTACAGCACGTACTGGTGTTGTCTCCTAAAGAGAAATGGTATCACTAAAAATTCCCCGCCTTTTTAAGGAGGGGTGGCAGATGCGAGGAACGAGAATCTGAAGGGGTGGTTTTAACAAAAAGTCAACAACTAATATCCAATACTCAACAACCAACAGCTTTAAAAACAAAAATTATGTATCAACACATAAATAAAATATTAATTATTGCAGCAGTTGCCTTATTGGCAGCCTGTAATCAAAAGGTTGATAATCCAAGGCAGGTAGAATCCTTTAATAAAGGATGGAAATTCTTTTTAGGAGATACTGCTGATGCTTCAAAAGTATCTTTTAAAGATACAGATTGGCGTGCCTTAAACTTACCTCACGACTGGAGTATTGAAGGGGAATTTAGTAAAGATAACCCATCAACTACTGAAGGAGGTGCATTACCAACAGGAATTGGTTGGTACAGAAAAACCTTTAAGGTGGATTCTATACCTCAAAACCAAAAATATTATATCGACTTTGATGGTGTATTTTGTAATAGTGAAGTCTGGTTAAACGGACATTATTTAGGAAAGCGCCCATTTGGATATATTACATTTCGATATGATATGACTCCTTATTTGAACTTTGGAGATAAGGAAAATGTAATGGCAGTAAGAGTGGATAATGATGCTCAACCAGCCTCACGTTGGTATACCGGTTCTGGAATCTATCGTAATGTATGGTTGGTAACAACAAATCAGATACATGTTGATCATTGGGGTACATATATTACAACACCAAAAGTGAGTGAAGAATCTGCAACAGTAAAACTTGAGCTTAAAATCAAAAATAATCAAAATACAGCACAACAATTAAAGGTTAAAACTGAATTGTATGATCAAAATAACCAGGTTGTGGCTCAGGATGAAAAAGTTACTTCTTGTAAAGATTCTTTGTGTACTTTGGTATATGATTTTAATGTAAATCAACCAGAATTATGGTCAATTGATAATCCTTATATGTATACTGCAGTAACAAGTGTATATAATGATAAAGAACTTCTTGATCAATATGAAACGCCATTTGGAATAAGATATTTTGAGTTTGATTCTGCAAAAGGTTTCTTTTTGAACGGACAACCTCTAAAATTACACGGTGTCAATCAACATCACGACTTGGGAGCTTTAGGTGCTGCTGTAAATACCAGAGCAATGGAGCGTCAGCTCGAAATTTTAAAAGGAATGGGTTGTAATGCTATCCGAATGGCTCACAATCCTCCTGCTGTCGAATTACTTGATCTGTGTGATCAGATGGGATTTTTAGTTATTGATGAATCCTTTGATGAGTGGGCTAAGACAAAAGCCAAAAAAGGATACCATTTATATTGGGATGAATGGCATGTTCGTGATTTACAGGATATGGTTTTACGTGATCGTAACCATCCAAGTATAATTGCATGGAGTATTGGAAATGAAATCAGAGAGCAGTTTGATACAACAGGTATCTCTATTACAAAAGAGTTAGCAAGTATCGTAAAAGAGTTGGATAAAACCCGTCCTGTAACAAGTGCTTTAACAGAGCAGGATCCTGAAAAAAATAATATTTATAAATCAGGAGCATTGGATTTAATCAGCTTTAACTATAAACATAAAGAGTATTTGGATTTCCCTAAAAATTATCCAGGTCAAAAAATGCTTGCCTCTGAAAATATGTCGGCATTATCTACACGAGGTCATTACGATATGCCTTCTGATAGTATGCGTATATGGCCATCTGCATATAATGCTCCTTTGGTAGGTGCTAATGATGATTATACGGTATCTGCTTACGATCATGTGTATGCATATTGGGGCGCAACACATGAGGATACTTGGAATGTAGTTAAAAACAATGATTTCATTTCGGGAATGTTTATCTGGTCGGGTTTTGATTATTTAGGAGAACCAATACCATATCCATGGCCAGCTCGTAGTTCTTATCTAGGAATTATTGATCTTGCAGGTTTCCCTAAGGATGTGTATTACCTGTATCAAAGTGAATGGACAGATAAAACTATGCTGCATATTTTTCCGCACTGGAACTGGGAAGAAGGACAGGATATTGATGTTTGGGCCTATTATAACAATGCTGATGAGGTCGAACTGTTTTTAAATGGTAAATCATTAGGAACATGCAAAAAAGAGGAAGGAAAATTCCATGTAATGTGGCGAGTGCCGTTTGAACCAGGAACTATTAAAGCGGTATCGCGCAAAGATGGACAGGTTGTTTTAGAAAAAGAAATTCATACAGCAGGCGAGCCTTATAAAGTAGAATTAATTGCTGATCGTAGTGTTATTAATGCAGATGGAGCAGATCTTTCTTTTATCACAGTAAAGATTGTGGATAAAGAGGGTAATATGATTCCGGATGCAGATCAACTAGTTCATTTTGATGTGGATGGTAATGGATTTATTGCCGGAGTAGATAATGGATATCAAGCCAGTTTGGAACCCTTTAAGGCAAATTATAGAAAAGCTTTTAATGGAATGTGCCTGTTAATAGTACAAGCAACAGAAGAGGCTGGTGATATTAAAATTACAGCTACCACAGATGGTTTAAAAAATGGAGCACTGACTCTAAAATCAAAATAATATATAAAAATGATGGCTGATTAATAATGTATAAATCAGCCATCTAATGTTATAGTTTTTCCAATTGTGTTATTAGTTAAAAAGTAGGGTTAATCAATTTTGTACAGTTTTCTATTTTGATGCTAGGTTTTATTGTGTGTACAAAGGTTAACCTACTTTTTTTATAGCTTAGGTCTTGCTAATTAGTCTCGAGCAGATTTCTCTCTTAAACCTTTAACCTTGTTCCATTCTCCTTGTTCCCTTTACCCTTTAATTTGTTCCTTTCTCCTATTTGTGCATTTTATTTTTCTTAATTAACATTAGCACCTCGTTGTAAGTAATAGGAAAGGCTCCCAACGATTCCCATTTAGCAAAGTACTCATAAACTAATTTTAAGTTCACTTCGCCATCTTTGTAAGCAGATTCGTTAATGATAAGTTCTGGAATATAACGGACCTTTTTACCCATTTTAAGCAGTTCTGTAACTACATGATCCACTTTGTTTTCCAATCCAACACCAAAAACGATCCATTCCTTACCCTTTAATTTTTTAACACATTCTGCTGTATTTTCGTTGCTGTTAAAAACCAAAACATCCTGAACGCCGTCTTTAGTTCCTCTCTCCAGGTAAAACTTATATCTTTCGCCAACAGACTTTTTCCATTCTACTTTTTCCTTGTTGGCAGGAATAAAAACAAAGTCGCGTTTATCATCTTCCATAGGTTGAAAACCATCTTCATGTATTGTAAATACAAGTGGAGCAACAATAGCTGAGATTAAGCTATATATTTCAAATAATTCTTCGCTAATGGGTTGACTTCTCTCAGGACAGTTAAACTTAACTTTATTAGGAGTGATTTCAATACAGTCTACATCAAAAAATACGTGGTTATTTGTCATCTTAAAATTGTTTTATGGCATCACAAATGATACTGGTTAAACATAATTGTTTTTTAAGATGTGATCCCAGAGAATTATTAATATTTGGGCTAAATGTTGAAGTGAAGAGATGATTTAGGTGGTTTCTTTTCTACTTCTTTATTTGTTAACAAATATAGCTTAATAAATGGTTGTAAAAAGTTAAAATGTGCGAATTAATATTGATTATAGAGGTGTTTGGTGATAAAATGATCTAAAAGCGGCTTTAAATATGACAAATTGAAAGGTTGTACTTTGGTCTCCAGTCTCCAGTTCACTGTCTTCAGCTTAAAGAATTGCTTATTTGTAGATTTGTAGATTCGTTAATTTGAGAACTGCGAACTGCCAACCGAGGACTACTAACTGCGAACTGTCTACTGAGGACTGCGAACTGAAAACAACCTACTCTCATTTTAACCGGGTAACATTACGATCTTTATAAACTTTATTTATTTTTGTGTTCGTTTTTCTAGTACTATTAATCGTTAAAACCAATTATTGATGAAAATTCACTGTTTTTTACACGTTGATTTTGAAACACCGGGATATATTGTAGATTGGGCGGAGTGGAATGATTTTGAAGTTTCGTATACTCATATTTATAATAATGATCCATTTCCGGAATTGGAGGATTTTGATATGTTGGTGGTTATGGGCGGACCGATGGGAGTGTATGAATATGACAAATACTCTTGGTTAAAGGAAGAGCAGGATTTTATTAAAAAAGCCATCGAGGCTGATAAATATGTATTAGGTGTATGTTTGGGTTCCCAACTCATTGCAGCAGCATTAGGAGCTAAAGTTTATCCATCCGGAATTCAGGAAATTGGCTGGTATAAAATTGAATTGTCAGATGAAGGAAATCAACGATGGGGGAGTTTTGATCCGGAAAATCGTTGGGTCGTATTACACTGGCATGGCGATACTTTTGATTTACCTGAAGGTGCTACATTATTAGCTTCATCAGAAGCTACCAAAAACCAGGCTTTTGCAATAGGCGATAAAGTGTTGGGACTACAATTTCATATGGAGGCTACGCCTGCAACAGCCAGAGGAATGTATAATATTTTTAAAGACGAGTTGGAAGAATTGCAAGAACAGCAATACGTGATGCCAGGCAAGGAAATGCTAAAACGAGAAGTGTATTTTCATGATACCAATGCTTTGTTGGAAGCAATATTAGATCAATTTGTAGGTAATAACTAATGCACAGAGCAATCAGCTCATTGTATGAAGCCATAGTGGAGCACAATTTTCAATATAAAAAAAGAAGGATGTTAAAGGATAAGATTATAGCAAAGGAATCAGGAATTTTATTGTATGGATTAACTCCACCCAAAATAAAAACGGCAGACGATAAAATTGCTGTAATTGCGCAAAAGCAAATTGAGCGTATAAAAAACATGGATATTGATGGTTTGGTGTTGTATGATATACAGGATGAGACCTCAAGAAATGATTCTCCACGACCTTTTCCTTTTATGCCTACATTGAGTCCAGACTATTATAGTAACACATATTTAGGTGAGCTAAATGTTCCTAAGATCATTTATAAAAGTGTAGGGAAGTATAGTGAGCAAGAATTTAAAAATTGGCTTGACCAGGAAACTGCAAATATTGATTGCTCCGTATTTGTTGGATCACCATCAAAAGATCAGATAACAAAGTTATCATTAGGTAATGCATATAAAATTAAGCAAGCGGTTGATTCTAATATTATATTGGGAGGTGTTACTATTCCGGAGCGTCATGCAGTAAAAGGAGATGAGCATTTACGATTGTTTAATAAGATAGATAAAGGATGTAGTTTCTTTATTTCGCAATGTGTTTATAATATCAATAATACTAAGAATTTCCTTTCTGATTATTATTACACATCTGTTGAAAATAATAGAGAAATACAACCCATCATATTTACCCTAACTCCATGTGGATCTATTAAAACCATGCACTTTATGGAATGGTTGGGTATTGATATTCCTAAATGGTTGGTTAATGAACTGAAGCATTCTCATGATATTCTTTCAAAATCCATTGAGATATGTAAAATGATTGCAACAGAGATTGTTCATTTTGCAAAAGAAAAGAATATGCCAATTGGATTTAATATTGAAAGTGTTGCCATCAGAAAAGAAGAAATTGAAGCTTCTGTGGAGCTATTAAAAGATGTAAGATCTTTGATGAACGAATAGTTTTATATTATAGCTTAAATCAAGAAGGTAAAAAATAGAAACTACGGAGTTCACAAAGACGCTAAGCTTCATCACCGGAATACTCTCGTAAGTGTCCCAAATGCCCTCGCGAGTATCCTCATACCATGAAAGCTCTCGTGCGTGAGCTTACAAAGAATTTAAAACTCTGTGCACCCCTATGAAAAACCTCTGTTGTCTCTGTGGTAAAAAAAGAAACCAAGGAGTTAAATCTATGATCTCTGTGGTAAAAAAGAAAATAAACAAACAACCAGTATAATGATTAAAAATATTATTAAGTCAGCATTTTTATTGTGTTCATTAGTTGTATTTGCAGGTAATGCTGAAGCCCAAAACGGAAAACTTTTTAAAAAATCGAAGTTTAATGGATATGCCTTTTCAAAGCAAACCGGAAAAGTAGATCCTGATTCCCTGTTTCAAACCGGAAAAGGAACGATTGCTTTAGATGGAAAAACAATTGGTTATTTAATGAGTAACGAAGTTTATAAAAACTTTAAACTAACCGCTCAATTTCGCTGGATGGTAAAGTCTGATCAAAACAAAAAGAGAAATAGTGGACTAATGTATTACGTGGCAAAAGACCAGGAAGATGCATTGTGGCCTTCAGGTATTCAGTATCAAATAAAGTCCAATTCAACAGGTAATTTTATTTTATTGAAAAATGTGAGTCTGGCTGTTAATGATTCTGTAATTGGACCAGGAGCCAGTATCAATGTAAATCATTTTTCAGATGCAGAAAAAGAACATGGCGAGTGGAACCTGATAGAAATTGAAGCAGAAGGAGATCATGTAAAACAATATTTAAATAGCGTGTTGGTAAACGAAGCAACAAAACCTTCAGTAACAGAGGGCCGTATTTTATTTCAATACGAAGGTTCGCCAATTGAATTTAAAGATATAAAAGTGAAGACTTTGTAGTTTCCAGTCCTCAGTCAACAATCCTCAGTCTTCAGTCACCAGTCTTCAGGCTGCCAACTGCTTACTGCTTCTCAGTTCTCAGTAGGGAGTAATAAATGGTCTAATGCATATTGCGGGTTTAATAAAATTCACAAATTCCTTTCATATTAAAACAATGAAAAGACTATTACAAAACATTGAGCCTTATATTAATTTGACTCAGGATGAAATATCATTACTTGAAAAAACGCTGACAAAGAGAACCTACGATAAAAAGGATATTATTTTTGAAAATGGAAAAATTGCCAATGAACTATATTTTGTTTCCAAAGGTTGTGTTCGTTTGTTTTATAATGTAGATGGTGCTGATAAAACAGCGTTCTTTTATACCGAAGGTCAGTTTATTTGTGCAGGAGAAAGTTATACATTTAATATACCTGCTATTGAAAACTATCAAGCTGTTGAACCTACTGTATTAATTGTATTTACAAAAGCTGATATTGAAAAGTTAACACAACAAATACCAAAATTAGAAGTAATTGCCCGAATTGCTGTAGAAAATGAACTTATCACAAGCCAAAAGGTAATAGCTTCATTTGTTACCAAAACTCCCGAAGAGCGTTATCTCGATTTACTCCAGACCCAAAAGGAACTATTCCAGAGGGTTCCTCAACAATATATTGCTTCTTTTTTAGGTGTATCTCCAGAAACCTTAAGCAGAATTAAGAACCGCGTTTACAGCAAAAAGCATTCTTGACGATTGTCAAGAGAATACACGCATACATACGCTAACTTTGTTGATATCATAAAACAATGGTAAAACAAGCCATAAAAATTAATGGATTACGCACAAGGTTAATTGTTTTACAGCCGTGTTTTATGTGGTTATAAATTCTAATTTCAAACAGATGAAAAAAGTATTAGTAGCAGGGGCAACCGGGTATTTGGGTCAATATTTAGTTCAAGAGCTTAAGAATAGAGGATTTTGGGTAAGAGTTTTAATCAGAAAAGAAGCTCAAAAGGATATATTTAAATCAGTTGACGATTTTTTTATTGGTGAGATAACGCGACCTGAAAGCATTCAGGGAATAACAAAAGATGTGGATTGGGTATTTTCAACCATTGGTATCACTCGTCAGAAAGATGGATTAACTTATATGGATGTTGACTATCAGGGCAATTCCAACTTATTAAAAGAGGCTATAAAAGAAAAAGTGGAGTCTTTCCTTTATATTTCAGCCATTAATGGTGACAAATTAAGGCATTTGAAAATATTTGAAGCCAAAGAACGCTTTGTGGATGAATTAAAGGAATCAGGTATCCATTATTGTGTATTACGACCTAATGGATTTTTCTCTGATATGAAAGACTTTCTTAATATGGCCAAGGGTGGAAGAGTATACCTGTTTGGCGATGGCACATTTAGGTTAAATCCCATTCATGGAGCAGATTTGGCAAAAGTATGTGTGGATGATGTAATGAATGGCGTTAAGGAAGAAACGGTAGGGGGCGTAGATATTTTTAGTCAGAATCAATTGGCTGAAATAGCATTGAAAGCGTGGGGTAAAACAGTAAAAATTACTCACCTTCCGGATTGGATCAGACGATTAACCATTGTACTGTTGAGAACCTTTACTACATCAAAAACATACGGCCCCATTGAGTTTTTTTTAACAGCTATGGCTTCTGATAACATAGCAAATCAATATGGAAGTCATAAACTTGAAGATTTTTTTAAACAAGAGGTACAAAAAATAAAGCATAAGTAAACTCTGGTAGCATAAACAATTGATATGGTTATTTACCATATAGATCTTATTTAATATAGGTATAATTGAGTATTTCCATATATATGGCCCTAATGCTCTCTGCACTTTGCCTTATGCTCTTATCTCTCCGCCCCCACGCACTACGCCCTCCGCATGCCTCATTCAGCCATTCATCAATTGCAAATAACTTTTTACCCCAATATTGAAAACTTTGACTTTTAAAACTGTATATTCGATCTTTGTTTATAAATAACGGAATCATAAAGCACATAGTAAATATAAACGTAAGTAAATGACGCTTACAACACCCAAATGGCTATGTATACGTAATTTAATGACGGATACATATGTTAAGGTGGACATAGTTATCCGTTGTGTGTAACCATGAAGAACCAGAAACGATGATAAAAAAGTATTCATTATTAATTATTTACACAATATTTTTTATAGCTTGTATACCTGTAAAAAATGAAGAAGAGAAAGTAATATCAGATACTTTTATTCAATTAATTGGAGAGAAATATTATAAACGTGATATATTAAAAAAATTACCTGGATTCATTGAACATTATTTGGAGAATAAGGATTATGATAGACTTTATCGGTTAGATACGCTTTTATATCCATTTAAGATTTCAAAAATTATAGAAGAACCAATAAAGTCGGATGAAATTTTGAAAAGTTACTACGACAAGTACAATCAGAGGATTGATTGGTTAAAAAGTAATAATGATAGTCTTAGATTAATCGTTTATGTTAAAAGTGAGCTTGGAGGTATTGAAGTAGGACACTTGAAATCTAGTTTTAATTTAGATTCATTGAATATCAATATTGTGGGGATTCTAAATGAAGTAGACAATTCCAAAAAAAGTCCCAAGAAAATTAATTTGCACAATAAAAGAATTGGTCGTTTTGAAATAAGTCATGAAATTGAGAACTATGAAAACTCTTTTAAAAATGGACTTGATATAAACCCTTTTGAAGGATATAGAGAAATAGGTTACATGAAGATATCAAGAGTTCTTTTTAACAACAATCAGACTATTGGGATATACTTTGTAACAAAAATGCTTTATTATGACTCTTGTATAGAATTGATTAAAGTGGAAAAAGAAAATAATCAATGGATGATAAAAGAAATAATAGAACTTTAAAAATAATGGCAACATATAACACCATGCCATAAAACGTTATGTTCCATTTAAAAAGACGTGATGAAGAAACTATTACCGTTACTATTTCTGAGTTTTTTTAGTTGTGATTGTAACACAAATAAAGAAATGAGTCAAGAAGACAAAATTTATACTGCAACAGGAAATTTCGGAACAATAGATATTTCATCTGCAAAGTTAGACTCAATAATATCTTCACTACCATTTTGGAGGTTAAGTGAATTTAAAACAATAGAACCGAATAAAAGCATAGCTGTTCAGATATTAAGACAAGAGTTAATTAAAATGAATCAAGAGGTTGAAAAGTTTTTAATCTTGGAAATAATTGAAAATAAAGACCAAACAATGACCTTTTATCTGAATCATATTAATCAATACGTATATTCATATCATCTCGAACATGACCCAAATGCCATTCCGATAACAGGAAATGCTACTGGAGTTGACGGATGGTATACTGTTGATATGAAAACAGAAAGAATATCAATATCATACGTACAATAAGAAAAACGGAACACAACAGGCGTTATATTTCAACTGGCAGAATAGTATAATTTGAAAGCAATGCAATTTCTAGCCAGTTTGTAATGGATGAAAGGAATTCTGTTTCTAATGCCACTCGAAAATTTATCGCACATGTTGGGGGCAATTAAAGTGAGCGACCATATAGAAATATGACACAACAAATATTACATATGAAAAAAATAGTAAATCTAATAATCTTGGTTTTAATATTTAATCTAAGTATTAAAGCTAATGGAGGACCTGTTGATGGTTCAGCCGTGTACAGAACAGGAGATATTGTTTTGATAAAACAGGCAAACATTAAGCTAGAGAAAGAAACACTGAAGATAAAATTAGATGGAGATCATAGTATTGTTAATGTAACCTACCAATTAAGAAATAATGGTTATTCAAAAATTGACTTAACATATGGATTCCCTGTGGATATTGTACGTGACGAGATGATAAGTTATGATATGGAATGGCAGGATGAATATATTCCTAATATTCAATTTATTGCAAATGGGACTAAGTTGCCAATAAAACGCCAGTTGGATTATTCTATTATGGAATCTAAACGCAGTGATTCAGATGAAAATCCAATTGAGTTCAGAAGGAATTGGTATGTAGTTGATTTTTCAATTAATAAAGGTGAATCTTTGAGTCTTTCTGTAGAATATAAAGTAAAAAATGGATTTACAGACTGGGCAACGACCAAAAACTTCTTTGAGAGTTATAGTAAAAGAGAACTTATCTATGATTTTAGTCCAGCACAGAATTGGGGTGATGGAACCATAGACTCATTGTCAGTTGAAGTTGACGCATCAAGCATACTAAACACTAGCGGAGAAATAGATTTTAAAGGACTGGATTTAGTAAATAAATCTGGAAAGTATATTAATGAGTTTACCAATTTTGATTTGAAGAAATCTGAAAGCTTATTGATTTCCTATAGCAATGAAGTAGCCAAATATTCAGACTTTATTACTAAATATCGCATTCCTTCATCGAATATAAAAAATGTAGAAGTATCCTCCGAACTTGAAGGGAATTATTCAAAAATGAACTTGTTTGACGATAGTTTTGAAACAGCATGGGTTGAAGGTGCCGCAGGAAGCGGAATCGGTGAAAAAATTAAAATCCAATTAAGCGATTATCGTTTGGCTGCTATCTGTTTAGTTAATGGATATACTAAAAACTCAGAAACATATACCACTAATAGCAGAGTAAAGAAAGTAAAACTAGAAAAAGAAATTGTTGATTATCAAGACCCAAATAAGACCTCTATAGAAACTTATGAACAAGAAATAAAAGACCTTCCATTTACAAGTATAAATCTTAGTAACTTTTATTCTTTGACAAGTACTATTGGCGATTATGGTGAAGGTTATTCTAAGATACGCAGTATAACCATAACTATTTTAGAAGTTTATAAAGGAACAAAATATGATGATACCTGTATATCTGAACTCTATTTATTAGGTTATCAATGGAAAGATTAACATTTACAGCCATATTTATCTTTTGGGTTAATTTAATTAGTGCGACTGTTTTTGTTAAAGTTGACGACTCATTTACAAATCACCAATCTACGGTGAGAGTAGTTGAAGGGCAAACAGTAACACTTAAAACATTAGAAGCTGGTAATTGGGTGAAGATAGCTCCTTTATTAAAAGAATATGACAACCTGAAAAATGGTGCAAAATCTATTGAACCAATTGATTATGTGATTATTCCATTGGGTAAGCATCAGTCTGACTCGACATTAATAATTGATAATATTAAAGTTGGTACACATTATTTTGGTAGAGTATTCGAGAATAATAAATCATTTTCATCAACAAAACCGATTCACTTGATTGATGACAATATTATACAAATTGTAGTTAGGAAAAACGATTCCTATATAGGATTTCTGACAGAACAATTAAATTTACCTTTCATAATTCCTCCTAAGGTTCTGCCAAAGTTCGGCCACCAAACGGACTTGAATGTTGGTGTTGATTGTGCGGAGCTTGCAATATATGGAATGAGGCGGTTAGGTTACAATATACCTTATGGAGGCCCCAAAGGAATTACTAAATACTTAATTCAGGTAGATTCAATTAGTTCAGGAACAATACTCCATTTCGGATACCAAGTATCAATTATTTACGCAGACCTTGGTAAAATAGGAGAATTAGATGCTGAAGATTTAATAATACATGCTTTTGAAGATAAAGTAAAAATAGAATCTCTGGGCCAAACAAAATTATTAGGAATGGAGTGCAAAAAATATCGATGGGATATTAACAACTGCCCCCAATAAATATACTTAATGCGGGGTGATTTGGTAAAATTAAAGATTAAAGCATTTAATAAACAACATAGCGTTTTGAAAGGTTGGCTCGTTACATCTCCATACGCTTCATCTAGCCAAACGTTAGCGTTTATTTCCCACATAAGAAAGTCCCTAATAGAATAGAATTTAAGTTATCCATATATACCGTACTCATTAAATCCTAATGCTAAAGATAAAACTGTGGGCTTATTAAAATGATTGATGGAGTAGTGACTATTATTTTTAAAGAAATTGAGGATTAAATTTACTAAATTTATCGTTAATTAGAATTAAAGGTGATGATTCAAATAATAAATATATTATGAAAAAATCAGTTATACTTCACTTGCTAATCTTATTGTTAATCTCTAATTGCCTACATATAAAAGGACAGGAGAAGCATGGTACTTACCAAGTTATTGAAATACCCGCACCATCATTAAAAAATAATCTGATAGGGACAGATACAGTTCAAAAAATAGGAATTTACTTACCTGCCTCGTATCACTCATCTGAAAAATCTTATCCAGTTGTATATTTTTTAGAAGGCTTTAATGTCCCGGTCCCTGAAAAATTTCCTGAAATAAAGGATATAATGGAAAATAATACGGTACAGGAAATGATATATGTTGGGATATCGGGATACAATCTTTACAAAGGAAGTTGGTACACGAACTCACCTGTAACAGGTAATTGGGAAGATTATGTAACCCACGATGTTGTCTCGTATATAGATAATCATTACAGGACCATTAAGGATAGAAAATCACGTGGATTGGCCGGAGCATCCATGGGTGGATGTGGTGCATTTAATATCAGTTTAAAGCATTCCGATAAATACTCAGCCATTCAATTAATGTGTCCTTTTCTTATCGCTGATACAAATATTATTAAGGGATGGGTTTACATGGATTCTCTCAATTATTATCTAAAAAGTATAAGTGATAATATGAGAGGAACGCCTAGAAATAAATTTAGCCAAAGTCTTATTGGTGCAATGGATTCAGCAGACAATAGGATTTGGGTATCCTTGGGTATCGGGGTAGCTTTTGCTCCTGATACCACGCAGCCTTTATTCCTAACCCCTTCCTTAAACTTTCATACAGATGGTAGTTCTGATAAAAATGAAAATGTTTGGAAGTTGTGGGCTAAAGGATATGGAAACCTGGAGGAAAAGGTTAAAATGCATCAGGATAATTTAAAGCAATATACTTATTATGGCATGGATATAGGGTATGATGATAATGTTGTACCTGACATAAAAGTTCTGGATCAACTTTCATCATTTATGCTGGAAGCAAAGGTACCTTATGCACTTTATTATTATGATGGTGATCATGTTAACAAGAACTATGAAAATTTAGAAAATAGAATAATGCCTCTAATGTCAGTTTATTTAACAGGCGAATAACACATATTTGATACATATTTTATTCTTAATTAAATTAACGAACACTAAAACACTTAGCCTCTAATTTAGGGTTTGTTGATTAAACTATAGTGTTGTGAATCGCATATTTAATGCATCTTCGTAAGGTTTAATAATGTCTTTTTTGATGTATTGCTGTTCATGAAATTGCATGATATTCATTTATTGCCCTTAATATTTATTTGATACACTGTTTTTGCTGCTATTTTGATGTAAGGGTATACTATTCTCATGTATGCAGATGAGGATATTTATATATTGATGATAAATAATGGTATAGATTTTTTCAAGCAAAAAAAAGTAATAACATAAGCACATGGATAAATCATAATTAGGTTAAAAAAGTGAATTCTTTCCATATGCACAGCCCTAATACCCTATGCTCTTATCTCTCCGCACCCAGCACTATGCTCTCCGCACGCCTTATTCTGCCATTTATCAATTGCTAATAACTTTTTACCCTAATTTTGAAACCTTTGACTTTTAAAATTGTATATTCGATCTGTGATTATAAATAACGGAATCATAAAGCACATAGTAAATATAATCGTAAGTTAAAGACGCTTACAACACTGCAATAGCTATGTATACGTAATATAATAACGGATACATATGTTAATGTGGACATAGTTAGTTGCCAGTAATGCATAATAACCCCAGAATTAATAACCTAATATAAGATGAAAAAGGAAGCTAAAATAACATCTAAAGGGATAAAAAAAGTTTTGAAGAATTATACCCCTTCATCTTCATTTGCTGAATATATATGGAATGGGTTTGATGCTAAGGCCACTCAAATTGAGATAAATTTTGAATCAAATGAGTTAGGTAGAATAGAATATCTTCAAGTAAAAGATAATGGAATAGGAATAGACCTTGAGAATTTAGCTTACAAATTTGATAATTTCTATGACTCTGAGAAATCGATTCAGTTACAATCTCCGAAGCATTCATCAATATTACATGGTAAAAATGGAGTTGGTAGACTAACCTTTTTTACGCTTGCAAACTATGCAAAATGGACTACATTCTATGAGAACAAAGGAATACAAGGTGGTACAATAGAAATTTCAGCCGAAAACTTAAAAGTATATAATGATACTCTAATAAAAGAAAGTTCGAAATTTACTGGAACCACAGTTCATTTTACAAACTTATTAATTAATCAAACAACATTAGAACAAGAATTAATACCATATTTAAGAAAAGAATTTTGTTGGTTTTTAGAACTTAATACTCAGTATTCAATCAAAATCAATGGAATAGATTTAGAATATTCAGATTTAAAAGCTGATGAAGATTCTTTTGAGATTAAAAAGAACGGTGAAGTTTTTAAAATAAAGTATGTTCAATGGAGTGAATCACTTAACAAAGAACATTCTAAATTCTATTTTCAAGATTCTGATGGAAAAGAGATATATAAGAATTTCACTACTCTTAATAAAAAAGGAGATTATTACTATCATAGTATTTATATTGAGAGTGATTTCTTTTCTAATTTTGATTTCGAGAAAAATGAAGAAAGTAATCAAACTAGCTTATTTTCAAAGGTTAAGTCATCTCCAGAATACAAATATTTGATTAAGAGACTTAACGAATATTTACGAAGTAAAAGAAAGCCTTATCTGAGGGCTTACGCTGAAAAATTAGTAGATGATTATGAACAAGATGGTATAATACCAACTTATAATAATTCTTGGGAACAAATTAGAAGCAAAGAACTAAAAGACACCATAATTGGACTATATGAAGTTCAACCTAAAATATTCACCAATTTAAATATTGAGCAGAAAAAAATATTTGTGCAGTTCATGGATTTATTATTAGATTCTAATGAACGAGAAAATATTTTCAAAATCATTGAGGGAGTAACTCAACTAGAGCCAGAAGAGCGAGAAGACTTATCAAATATATTGCATAAAACAAGTTTAAGTAGGGTTGTGAATACAATCAAATTAATTGAAGACAGGTATAAAACATATTATCAATTAAAGGAATTAGTATTTAATGAAGAGCTAGGAGCAAAAGAAATACCACATTTACAGGATTTAATAGAAAATCATTATTGGCTTTTTGGTGAAGAATATCATTTAGTAACTGCTGCTGAACCTAAGTTTGAAGAAGCTTTGAAAAGATACATTTATAAAACAACTGGTGAAGTTATTGAAACGAAAATAGACCATGTCGATAAGAATAGGGAAATGGATATTTTTGCTTGTAGACAACATAAAAAAGAATCTAAAATTGAAAATATTGTTTTAGAACTAAAACACCCAAAAGTCAAATTAGGAGAAAAAGAATATTCTCAAGTAATGAAATATTTGAGTGTAATTAGTTCTAGACCTGAATTTAATGCTCCAAATATGTCTTGGAAGTTTTATCTAGTTGGGAATAAATTTAATACAAGTCAATTTATTGAACGTCAAATAAAAACTAACAAAACACATGGCGAAGAGTCTTTGGTTTATAATGAAGATGGTAGAATAAAAATTTATGTAAAAACATGGAGTGAAATTTTTACAGAATTTGAATTACGCCATAATTTTTTAGATGAAAGGTTGAAATTAGAAAGGGAAAAACTTTATGAATTGAGTAAAAACGCTGATGAAATTGTTGAAAAGTCAATAAGTAATACAGCTATTAGTGCAAAAGAAGTTAGCATTCCAGAATAAGTACTACTGGCAACAAACCGTAATAATGCATAGCTTGCCGCAGGCGAAACACTTGCTACGAATCATGCGGCAGTCCGTTGGTAATAATTTGAATCACATGACAGAAATATATGATTGGACAAAATTTCGGAAATCTAAAATACATGAAGATATTCTGAACCGTTGGAAAAACCTGTTGGCAAACGAAGCGTTAAATGAACAAGATTATCATAGCTTTCTTCAGTTATACCCAGCGATATTTTTTACGATAACTAATTCTTATATAGTAATATCAAAACTAAAACTAGGTTCTGAATATGAGACTGATTTTGTTGTTGTACATGAGGGGTACAGTAATGGAACTGAATATGAAATAATTGAAATAGAAAGCCCTCATACAAAACTATTTGACTCAAAAGGAAAGCCTTCATCTAAGCTTAATGCAGCACTACAGCAAATAAGAGATTGGAGAAGATGGTTAATTGATAACAGGAACCAGTTTCATAAAATTTTTCCGACTTCGAATACCAAGGTGATAAAGGATAGTAAGTTAAGATTCAAAATTATTATTGGTCGTAGAACTTCAAGTCAACTAGAGTTAGAAAGAAGGCGACAAATAGAAGAAGAGATGAATATTGAAATTATTTCATTTGATAGGTTGACAGATTTAGCAATTGATAAGCGAATGTTCCTTAACGAAACTACACTAAGCTCTGCACAAAAGGATTTTAATGTTTCTGCACAAAAAGATAATGAACTGGCTAATCCTTTTTATGAATGTATAAAGGATTCTGATTGGCGAAGTATTTGTTCAAATGGACACTCACATATTCATACTGGTTTAATTGATGAAATTCTAAAAGTTAGAAAGTACAATGAGGACTTCGGAAAATATAAAAAAGCTTATAAAGCATAGGCTTGACTCAGGCGAAATAAAAGCCAACGATTTTATAGCATGGTCATTATGTATACCTATTAAGAACCGATCTACATAATAAGATAGACTCCAAAAATTCATTCATTTAAACATTTATTTTATTTTATTAATTTGCCTTGGCAAAATTGAAGACCATTGGGTCACATAAGATCGGTCTTTTGATATCTAACCAATTTAGATTTTAGAAAAGGAAAATGTAACATTATGGATAAAATACTAAATGCAAGGCTAGTATGGATACACTCAACAGAGAAGTATATAACGGATAGTGCAACTCCCCTTAAATCTGATAATAATTTCATAAAACTTATAAATATTGGTGACAGAGACGAATACACTTCATCCTATTATGATCAAATTGAGCGAACCGAAATGTTTTCTGATTTTATTATAATCGATGATATCGAGTTGCCATTAACTGTTGTTAAAAGTAATTATATCAAATATCAAATTTCTCTAATACATATAGTATTAGAGATAAATACTGAATTAGGTATTGGCAAAGATAATTTTGCAAGATTGATAAACGGGTCTGCCATCTTAAATCAGAAATTGATCAATAATAAGCTAACTCTAAAAGAGCTGATCAAAAAGAATGATGTTTTAATTAGTAAAGGATCATTCCTTATAAACCAGATAATTGAAGCTATACCTAATCTTCCAAAAGATGTAGAAACTGATAGTGATGAATTCATAAGCCAGAATATTCAGATAATAACTCAGATGCTTCTTCGCTCGAATACTGCGCCAGAAGGTTTATCACCTGAAAACAACAGAGATTATCTGGAAAATATCAGCAGTTTTAAGGGATCTGTTGACCTATGTTCAGGTAAAACAATGATCCAGTATTTCTTTTCCAAAATAAAAACTCTCGGATCGTCAGAATATATAGATGCTGACAGGCGTTTTTCATGGATGTGTTCTGTTATTACAATGGTAAATATTCAGAGTATAATTTTGAAACAGGCAACTAATAAAATAAATGAACTCTCTCCAATGGGAGCAAAACAAAAAATGGGAGTTACAAAAGACCTGAATAAGGTTTTGCTTGAACTTAGAGAATACTGGGACGTGGATGCAATGATACACCCGATGACTGCCAGAAAAATAAATATTTATAAAGAGAGAATGGGAGTTGCAAACCAATTTAACATTTTAAATGTGCGACTCGAATCTGCTGAACATTTGGCAAACAGGGAATTATCTGAAGTACAAAATGAGCAGGATCAAATCTTAAATTATATTTTGCTTTTTATTGCTGCAATCCAAATAATGCCGATGATTTTTAATACAATGGTTAATTGGTTCGGCTCCGGAACATTTGAGGTTAAAATATTTAACTATACATCTACTACATTTCTAAGCATCTTTTTGCCATTGTTAATTTTGAAAAACAGAAGTATTAGAAAAAAAATGAGAAACCTTTTTCCCATAAGGATAAAGAAAGAAGTATAAGTAGATGTAATAATAAACCTCTTTCTTGATCATACGAATAATTATAATACCATGCTGGTTGATCCTACAATATTTTCAAAGGACAGTATTTAATTATTTAACATTAGTACAGAGAAAGGAGATCAAGATTAGTGTTTATCTACAAAAAACAAGCATTGACACTATTCAATAAACAAATGTTGCAATTAAACTGTTGAGGTTTAAGTTATAATGCAAAAGCTTAAACCATGAAACCACGATCACTTTCCATGATAGCAGGTATTAGTTACCTGGTTATTTTTTTCGCAGCCATATTTGCCAATTTCTTTGTACTCGAATCCATCACTAAAAATCCTTTAGATACCATTCAGGATCATCATTTTATGGTACGATTAGGGATTATGGCTTTTATAATAACAGTTGTTTTTGATGTTGTTGTAGCTTGGGCATTATACCAATTGTATAAGCAAAATATTTTATCAGGATTAAGTACTCTGTTCAGAATGATGCATGCTGCAATAATGGGAGTAGCAGTGTTTACCTTACCGGTGGCATTAACCTTAACCAATGAACAGGCCATTTTGAATCAAATAGATATTTTCAACACCATTTGGCTGATAGGTTTATTCTTCTTCGGAATTCACCTGATTCTTTTAGGGTGCATTCTTCAAAGGCTAAAACTCATTACAATATCTCTTATTGTGGCAGGTGTTATGTATATGGTTGATACAGGAGCACACTTTTTACTACCAAACTACAACGATTATAGTGCTGTATTTTTAGCATTGGTTGCAATACCTAGTATCTTTGGCGAAATGGCCTTGTCGGTATGGTTGTTAGTAAAGGGAGGAAAGGGATAAAAATAAAAAGCTGTAGTTTATAATAACGGGGTTAAATGATTGTATTGATTTTAAGTATGAAGCTAGTAGCTAGAAGTAAGAAGCTAGAAGCTAGAAGTAAAATAATTGTTAATGAGAATAAATTTCCTCTAACATCACACTTCCATCATCTGACTCCAGCCCCAAAAGCAAACATGGTGATTAACAACGCTAATGTAAATATGAGGCAAATGAAAATGTAAATCGTTTTTGTAAATGGTTCAGGCAAGTTTATAAGAGTAACAATCAAACATATAACAAATCATGTGTAAATTATAGCTCAAAATGGCAGATTATAATACTAAAATGCCATTCTTATAAGTTATTGCTCCAATTTTATAAGATATTACCCCGGAATTATAATAGTATGGCATGTACTTATAAGGTATTTATCCAAAATTATAGGAAATAATACCACAATTATAAACCTTTAGCCTAATCTTATAACCTAAAATGCCTAAAATATAAACATATGAGTCAACATTATAAATAATTGTTATTCTTTATAAGAAACGGACTATACATCAAAAAAAACTCCCATTAGTATTATAACTAATGGGAGGAAACACATTTAAATAAATGTTTATCAAACCAAACCCGAACTATTTCTTTTTATATTTATTATACAAATTTCTAGTATACTGGCTACTATAACCTTTTAGTCTTATGGGATCATTTCTAAAAACAAACTTACCACACTCATTTATTTCATTAACACATTGCTTTAAAAGCGTGTACATAGCATCCCTAATTTCACGATTAAACCTTGGGTTGTATTTATCGCCATTAACTATGGCTCTTAAATCAGCTAATTGAATTGACATATCTGCTGCAATTGCTAGCTTTTCTTCTTCAAAGCCTATTTTTAACAAAGGCTCCAGATTATTTCTGCCTAATACGGCTAAATCATTCAAATCCTGAATCATATTCGGAATATTTGAACCTTTTGAAATATCAGCAACACTGTTTAATAAAGTGGGTTCATTACAAAAAGCATATCTGAAGGATTTCTGCTTCTTGCAGAAAGGCCTCAATAGGTATGCTGAACTTTTTAAGCTTGTTTGAATTCAGAGCTTTTGCTTCTTCTAACATTTGGTCATAAGATTCCTTATTTCCCATTTTAATTAATATTTTTGAAGTAATTATTGCAGAGCCCCATGGCTTCCACTTTGCTCGTGTTCGCCAAAACCCATAGTAAAGCTGACCAGTTATGGGGTTATCTGTTTGATTAATTTCTGTTAAATTAAAACTAATATACTTTCCATAATAAAAAGTCGGAATAATTATTACTAATGCATAAAATATGTACACTATATGATGATTTGTGATGATGAATATATTTAGTTGTATTGTGTTGCAGAAGTGATGCTTAAAAATAATATGTGTGCTTCTCGCATTTTTTTTATAGTGTAAATTTATCCTGTCAATCCTGTGCATCCTCTCTAATAAAACAGTAATGGAGAAAATATAAGATAGGATAAACAAGATTAATAAGTTGAATTTTACTTAGAACAGAAGTCGCTATTCATGTAAAATTATTAGTCAGAGCCGTATTATTATATTTTCACAAATACGGATTACAAATCCTGCAAACATTTTAATAAGAGATAGTTTATTATAGATAAAGAGAATATCCTGAATTACAAATCCGTGCTAACGTGAGTTTATACCTATTTAGTTCTCAGTCGGCAGTCCTCAGTGCTCAGGTTGCAGTTGCTTGGTGGGTAGTTGGAGTAACTGCTTATTTGTTGAGTTATTAATTTGCCGAAATGTTGATTTGTCAATTTGTAAAATTTGAGGGCTACACATTATCTTACTCAAGCATAGTAATGATGACAGAGGTATCATACGTTTATTGAAAACATATATTTTCAAACATCGGCACTCCACTGAAGTCAAACACTCTTTAGAATAGCTTAAAAACGTAGAATAATACCGATTCTATCTGCGGCTCTTTAAATTCATTAAATGATGAACTTGGGATGTAGCAAAGTTCAAGAGAAACTATAGTAATATATAAGTCACCTTAAACACAGTTTATATACATGAATTGGTGAGTAAAATGTGACTGATATATGAGTTTGAAGTGAGTTTAATGTGAGTTTGATGATTATCAGTACCCATTTTTATTATCCTGTAATACGATCATTTTCCTTATTTAGTATTTATAATATTTGGAATTGCAATAAAAAACTGGACAAAAAGTTAAGCCACATTTTTAATTATTGCTTTTCCATACTCCTCAGATGTTAAATAGTTTAAGTAAGAGAGTCTTCTTTTTCGATTATACCATATTGGACAGGATTGATAAGAATAACATAGGGACAAAGAGACACAGAGAGTTTTTTATCTATTTAACTCATATAAATTGCTACTATATGAATAAGTGAAATAAAAAATACTCAGTTTTTCATCGTTTCTGTGCTCATTTTAATTCATCATTGAATATATAATTGCTGATTTCAAATTCAGTTATAAATCAAATAATTGGATTTATAGGTCAATTATTATTGTAATTCATTAAATTAGCCGTTACTAAAAAAAAACATCGGTTTCAATACAACAAAATCGATTAAAACCATAATCTAAAAAATAATAACCACAATGAATAGGGAGCGAAATGAACAAATTGTAAAAATTAGCAAGAAGATTTATCCAAAAATAAATAAGCTGGAATTTCCGCTGTTTTCAATATTGGCACTAGTTGTTAGCTTAAAAGCATTTACCAATTTTCCTGTTACTATTTTTATTATTACAATAACCGGGGTACTGGCATGTTTGTACTTTCTTGGAGCATTTTATCCAAAAGACAGTAATGTATATTCAAGTGGAGCACTTGCTATCATTAAGGTGAGTATGATAGCATTAAGTGTAGGATTATTAGGAATAATGTATAAGATACTGCATTTACCGGGTGCTTTACAGATGTTAGTGGCTGCTACAGCAACAATGTTAATAGGATTTGTTGCCTCAGTCTACTTTAAGTATAAAACACCTGAAGTAATTTTATTTGAAAATAGAATGTTACTACGGATGCTAATAATAGGAGGGATTTGTGTCATCCTGCTTTTGTTACCTATTATAAATAAATAGTTGTTGCCTTATTTTTACTTTATCCAAACTTAAACTCTTTAAAAAAATACATGAAGAAACTATCTGTAAGAAACGACTTGTTTGCCTTTTTAAAAGCACCGGATTATATTTCTTATGATGAATATACAATAGATCAGAAGTTACTGATACTTTTTAAGATGTATATATTAACCCATCTAGGTTTAATTATTGTTTCTATACCAGTTTCTATTTTGAAAATGAATGGAATAATAGGTGATGTTGTAATGAAAACAACTAAAACTTTAGAATGGATCAATTCAGACTTTAGAGCGTTTAGATTACCTTTTTTTATTGCACTTGCATTAACAACGCCGATTATTGAAGAATTGTCCTTTCGTCTTCTGTTATCAAAATTTAATGATAAGTATATTCGAATATCAATCTCCGCCTTTGCAGCAACATTAGTTTATCTCATCGTAGCAAAATATTTATGGTTTCCCAAAGCGTATTATTTATTTGAGTTAATTAGAGTGCTGTACATCGTTTTATTTAGTGCAATATTTTATAGCGTTTCATTGAATTATAAAAATAGAATAAAGGATTTTGAGAATATATGGAATAACAATTCAGGATTAGTGTTTTATACCATTGCGGCTTTATTTGGTATACTGCATATTTTTAACCTGGAGATTAGAACACAGGATTTATTTTTCTTGCCTTTAATATTGTTGCCATTTTTTATTTATGGTTTAGCGTTTGGATATATGCGAATTAGGTTTGGATTGATCTATTCTATTTTATTACATATGATGGTGAATGGATCGCACCTGGTACTCTCTGAAATGATAAAACCTTTGTTAAAACATTAACATAAAACTTTTTAATAATGAAATTAAGAGATATTGCAGTTTTATTTGTGGCTATTACAACATTAATTGTATTTAGTGCCTTAAAACCCAAAAAAGTTGAATTAGACTCAAATTATAAAGAAGTATCACATCGTTTTTTTGCTTCAGCTTACGAGGTAACCAATAAAGAATACAGGTTATATCTAAATGATTTGAAAGAGCATAATCAATTGGATGAATACAAAAGAAATTTACCAGATACAGCACAATGGGTAAATGCCTTTCCTAATGCATTTAACGAACCCTTTTTTGAAAAATACTTCTGGCATCCGGGATTTGATCAGTATCCGGTTGTAAATGTTTCAAGTGAAGCCGCTTCTGATTATTGTAAATGGTTAACCAATAGATATAAAACACAGAAAAAGCCTAAGTTTAATAAAGTTACTTTTCGTTTGCCCACAGAACAGGAGTGGAATAAATTGGCCTCGGTATTACCGGGACATAATTTACCCTGGTACGGAAATTTTGCTTACGAACCTAATGATGATAAATTCTGTGCTAATGTAAAGTTCAGAGATAAGCTCTCAAAAGGTGAAGATTATCAATATACGCTGGATGGTGCTTTAACCATGAATGCTGTAGGTCAATATAAACCTAATAAAATAGGTCTTTACGATGTTATTGGCAATGTTGCAGAACTCACCAGTTCTGGAGTGATAAAAGGAGGAAGTTGGTTTAATACTATTGATGAGTGTGTTGTGAACAAAACGCAGGATTTTAATGCTCCAGACCCAAGAGTTGGTTTTAGGGTGGTGATGATGATTGATGAGTTTTAAGAGTTTTAATATTCTGGTATTTTTTTATATTAACCCCATCGGGGTTACATGTTTATAGCAAAGCGATCAGGATATCCAACGACTCCTTTGGGAGTCGAACATCCGTTAGTATAATTTCATTGATTTGACTTCTCAGGAATCAAATTCTCTCTCATTGAACCATACTATAAACATGTGATGCTCCCTGGTATCCTTAAATATACATTTGGAACTGATGAATGTTCTGGTTTTATACCCACAGCCTGATATTAACCATCTACTTTTATTCTTGGTGCATTGTTAACTTATTTTGATATTTACGAACTTCAGTCTTTTTTAATGAGGTGTTAGTATTTGTTTTCACTATAAATAGCGTTGAATACATACGCTTTATTGTGAGTTTAATATAGAATAGGTAATTTAATACTTACGTATATATTAATTACAAACATCATGGATGTAAAAACACTTATTTTACTTTTTTCATTGGCCAGTTGGTTTACTTTTTTGTTTTTGTTGTACTACGAAATCACGAGCCCAAAGAAAAATCGAATCATTCAATTATATGCTATCGGAAAATTATTTTTAGGCTTTGTCTGGTTGCTTCCAATTATAGGTCGCTTTATTCCCTATTATGTATCTATTACAATAGGAAATACTTTGTTAGCCTGGGGGTGTGGACTAGAAGTTTTTAGTATGGCATACATTAATGCACAAAAACCAATCAATTATAAAAGGATATCCATCTTTGGTTTCATTACTTTATTAATATTCTTAATCATAAATACGCAACCTGATAATATTAGAGTTAGTGTCGCTTCATTTGTAATAGGAGTAATTTTTGCTTTAGGCTTTGTATGGATTCTAAAACAACAGAAAACAAGTAAGCGGCGTTATCTGGCTCTTAGTATTTATTTATTTCTTGGCGTAGTAAATTTTATAAGAGGCTTTTATGCAATACTGGTTGATACAACAGTATCGTTAACCTCAAAAGGACTGATTCAGGATGTGGCTTTTGCCTCATTCTTTTTACTAACATTAAGTACTATCATCTTTTTTTTATTGTTAAAAGAAAAGGATGATAAAAAGATTTTAAGTAATGCTAAAGTATTAGCTGATACGAACGAGTTATTGAAAGCTTCAAATGCAACTAAGGATAAGTTGTTTTCTATCATTGCTCATGATTTGAGAGGGGCAATGGGAACTTCGGCACAGCTAACTGATTTATTATTCAATCAGTATAAAGAATTTTCGGAGCAGGAGCGAAATAAATTTTTAGAGCAATTGGTTAACAGTTCAAATAAAAATTTTGAGTTATTAGAAAACCTTCTTAATTGGTCAAGGAGCCAGCTTAATGCAATTGTTGTTGAAAAAACAATATTCAGTATCAACCAATTATTACAAGAGGTATATAACCAGATCGAATCTATGATGCAGGCAAAAGCAATTACGCTTGAGAATAACTTAACTGAAGATTGGTTTGTAATGGCTGATTATGAAATGATAAAAGTAGTAGTAAGAAATATACTTACAAATGCCATAAAATTTTCACCTTGTGAAAGTAAAATAACCATAGAAGGAAGAGAAGAACCTTCTGAATATTACATCCGATTTATTGATCAGGGTGTAGGTATAAATGCAGATGTACTTAAAGAGTTATTAACGCCGGAATTTCTTCACTCAACACCGGGAACAGCTAATGAAAAAGGATCAGGTATTGGACTCAAGCTTACAAAAGATTTTATAGAAAAAAATAACGGAACAATGTCTGTTTCAAGTAAGGTACAAGAAGGTTCAGTATTTGAAATAAGCTTGCCTAAGGGGAAAAAATAAAGAGCTAATTCATATAAAGAAATAGCTCTTATGTTTTTTATATATATTTTGCTCAAGTTTATATTAGCGTTGTTAATCACAATGTTTGCTTTTGGGTTATAAGTCTGTAGTCAGAAGTTAGAGGAAATTTATTCTCATTAGCAATTTATTTACTTCTGGCTCCATACTTCCATCTTCTAGCTTCATTCATGAAACTAATACAGTCATTTAAGCACGTTATTGCAAACTACAGGAATGTGTTTCTTAATTAAAATAATTTATAACGACATAATCACTTTTTTAAGTTTTCCTTGAATATCCAAAGCCAATGACCCAAGTTCCGTGTTTTCTACAGCCTGCATTGAAGCAATAGGATCTACAGCAGCTACTTCAATTTTGTTTTTACCTTGTTCCTGAATAATTACATTACAAGGAAGCATGGTTCCTATTTTATCTTCTTTTTGTAGCGCCTGATAAGCATATGCTGGATTGCAGGCACCAAGTATTTTATATTTTTTGAAATCTACATCCAACTTATCTTTCAATTTATCCTGAATATCAATTTCTGAGATTACTCCAAAACCTTCTGTTTTTAATGCTTCCTTAACGTAGTCAATGGCTTTATCATATTCCATTGAAATAATTGTGTTTATGTAGTACGACATGGTTAATGTTTTAAAAGATTACTTTAAATATATTAATAATATTTAGATATCTAACAAGTTAGATATGGTTTTGTTTTAAAACATTTATTTACTTTAAATTCAGTTGCTAAGGAAGATTTATAGTTCTTTAGTTAAGAAAGATATTTATCTGTTTTTATTGCGACGGCCATTTCGTTTTGAGTGGGCTTTCCCTCTGTTATTTTTATTCTTCTTTTTTGAATTGTTTTTTAATTGATGAAATTCTGGAGATCCGGGTTTTATTCCCAACTCCTTTGCAATATTTCCCCATCCTTTTCCTTTATTTGATTCATAAACATGAATAACTCTATCGATTGGAGTTTTTGATATTTTAGAAATTTCCAAGGCAATATATATATCGCCCGGACTCATACTTAATGAGCCATGCATAAATTCAATTTTCTTTTCTGAGATATCGTAACTAATGCTTAAATCTGTTTTAAAAGCTCCAAAATCTAAATTTGCTCTGGCATTAATTTCATTTAAATCTGTATCTAAATGAATATCGCCTGTTTTATATGCTTTTTGAGCTGAGGTAAAAAAAGTAATTAATGAGAATGCTACAGTAAATAAATACTTCATGTTGTGTGTTTTTAATGTTAATTGTATTGTGTGTTATTAAGGATGCAAATTTAATGCTATAACACACTAAATAAAATTTAATGCTATGTTATGTGCAGATAAGTGAATTGCAATTCATACCTATCAATTAGTGTTTAATGGGTTAATAACCTGAGTTCGACATAAAATTTTGGATTCAGATCGATAATAAGTAGTGAGTTTTCTCTAACTTCCATCTTCTAACTTCCATCTTCTAACTTCCATCTTCTAACTTCCATCTTCTAACTTCCATCTTCCCCCCCAAAAAAAACATGATCCTATTGTATTTAGATGGATTTTAAATTAAGAGGATTAACAAGTTGTTAAGAACAAGGCTGAAGTAATTATTTTATTTTTAAAGGTATTATTTGAAAAGAAACCCTGTCAAAAATAAACACGATGCTTAAAAAAATCAGAATTGGATTAGCAATACCAATCTTTACCTTAGTTACTTTATTATTTCTCGATTTTACAGGTACAATTCATCATTGGTTTGGATGGTTAGCTAAAATTCAATTTATTCCAGCAATATTAGGTTTACATATTGGCTTAGTAGTTATCATGGTATTGCTAACACTAGCCTTCGGAAGAATTTATTGTTCTGTAATTTGTCCATTAGGAATTTGGCAGGATATTGTTTCATGGTTTGCTGGTAAACGCAAAAAACGTCGTTTTAATTATTCTACAGCACTAAACTGGTTGCGATATACTTTTCTGGCTGTTTTTATAGTAGCCTTGCTGGGCGGAATAAGTGCTGTGGTATCGGTTCTTGATCCATACGGAGCATATGGGCGTATTGCTTCAAATATGTTCGCACCGTTGTATCAATGGTCAAATAATCTATTGGCTTTTTTTGCAGCCAGAATAGAGAGTTATGCTTTTTATAGTGTGGATGTTTGGATTAAAAGTATTCCAACATTTATAATAGCTATAGCAATGTTTTTACTGACAGGTATTTTAGCCTGGAAAAATGGAAGAACATATTGTAATACAGTTTGTCCTGTAGGAACGGTATTAGGATTTATATCCAAATATTCTTACTTAAAACCTGTTTTTAATACAGAAAAGTGCAATAGCTGTAATTTATGCGCCAGAAATTGTAAGGCATCTTGTATTGATACAAAAAATCAAACTATAGATTATAGCAGATGTGTAACCTGTATGGATTGTATTGAATCATGTAATCGTGATGCAATGACATATCAGTCTGTTTTAAAAGTAAAACAGGATAAAAAGGAATATACCATGGCTGTATCTACAGAAGGTAATGCAAAATCAAATACGCGCCGTAGTTTTTTAACCATAGCTTCAGCATTAGCTTTATCTCCGGTAATAAAAGCTCAAGAGAAGGTTGTTGAAGGCGGCGTGGCTGTTATTAAAGATAAGAAGATTCCCAACCGATCAATTTCGGTAACACCTCCGGGATCACAGAGTGCTCAAAATTTTAATCAGCATTGTACCGCATGTAGTCTGTGTGTTTCTGCTTGTCCAAACGGGGTACTAAGACCTTCATCTGATCTAAAAACGTTTATGCAGCCCGAAATGACTTATGAAAGAGGCTTTTGTCGTCCTGAGTGTACCAATTGTTCAGAAGTTTGTCCAACGGGTGCAATCACACAAATTACAAAAGAAGATAAGTCAGCCACACAAATTGGTTACGCAGTTTGGATCAAAGATAATTGTGTGGTACTAACAGACGATGTGGATTGTGGTAACTGTGCTGATCATTGTCCAACAGGAGCCATTGAAATGATTCCTTCAGATGCCAATAATGACAAATCGAGAAAGATACCCGCAGTAAATACAGAACGCTGCATTGGCTGTGGGGCGTGTGAGTATTTATGTCCATCCCGACCACTAAGTGCCATTTACGTGGAAGGAATAGAAAGACACAGAAATGTTTAATCCTCAATAAACTTTAACGATGCAAAAGAAAAACAATAACATAAACAGAAAACAATTTTTTAAAGTTTTAGGAGGAGTTGCAGCTACTTCAACAGCATTTGTTTATGGATGCAAACCTAAAAATAGTAGTGTAATAGCTTCGGGTACAGCCAGCCTCTCTAAAATAGATCCTCAAAAAATGGAGTATCGTATTAATCCATATTCTGGTGACAAAGTTTCTCTTTTAGGCTATGGTTGTATGCGCTTACCAATGAAAAAGATTAGTGAAACAGAGGAGGAAATTGATCAGGATGCCTGGAATGATTTAGTGGATGAGGCATTAGAGTATGGCGTGAATTATTACGATACGTCACCGGTATATGGAAGAGGTTTATCTGAAAAAACAACAGGCATAGCGCTAAAGCGACACCCTCGGGATTCGTATTTTATCGCAACAAAGCTCTCGAACTTCAGGCCAGATACTCATTCAAGAGAAGAGTCGATAAAAATGTATCATAACTCTTTTAAAGAGCTTCAGGTTGATTATATTGATTATTATCTGTTGCATGCTGTAGGTTTGGGAGGAATGAAAAATTTTAAAGCCAGATATATTGATAATGGCCTGATTGATTTTTTGCTTAAAGAAAAAGAAGCAGGAAGAATCCGCAATCTGGGTTGGTCGTTTCATGGTGATGTTGAGGTTTTTGATTACTTATTGGCAATGGGTATTCAGTGGGATTTTGTTCAGATACAAATGAATTATGTGGATTGGTTGCATGCAACGGGAGCTAATGTTAATGGTGAATATTTGTTTAATGAACTGGTAAAGCATAAAACGCCTGCTGTTATTATGGAACCACTTTTAGGTGGTAGACTGGCTAAATTGCCCAACTTTTTAATGGGTAAATTAAAGCAACAGCGACCTGAAGCAAGTGTGGCATCATGGGCATTCAGGTATGCAGGCACTCCTCCGGAAGTGCTTACTGTATTAAGTGGAATGACTTATAAAGAACATTTGGTGGATAATTTGGATACGTATTCACCATTAGAGCCTATTTCAGATAAAGAACAAACCTTGTTGAATGAAATTACAGATTTAATATTGCAATATCCATTAATATCCTGTACCGAATGTCGTTATTGCATGCCTTGTCCGTATGGTATAGATATTCCTGCAGTTTTTGCACACTACAATAAATGTATCAACGAAGGAAACTTCCCTAAGAGTTTACAAGATGAAAACTACACTGAAGCCCGTAAGGCATTTTTAGTGGGCTATGATAGAACTGTACCCAAATTACGACAGGCAAATCATTGTATTGGCTGTGGTAAATGTGTGCCCTTGTGTCCGCAACGAATAATGATACCAGAAGAAATGACGCGCATTGATAAGTTTGTGGAGCAGTTAAAACAAGAAACGGAAATAGGGTAGAGGCAAATTACTTTTTGCTATTATATTGCATACATATAAAAGACTTATGTGAAATTTAATAAAGGTAAATCGATTTTTAAACTCAAAATCTAAATTTAATGAATAAGGTTTCAATACTACTTTCTTTAGCTCTATTTGCATGTTTTACGGTCAAATCTCAGAATGTAATTCATGTTACAGATTATAAAGAACTATTTGATACCGTTCAGAAATCGCAATTATTTAGTGATCAAAAGGCATTTGTTGATTTCGTTCCAAAATACAATCAAACCCCAAATGAAATATTAAGCAAATATCGAAGCGTAAAAAGCCAAGAAGATTTTGATTTGTATCATTTTATTACAAATAATTTCGATACGGCATTTGTAGATACTGCAGCAGTTCTTAATCATATTAACTACTTGTGGAATTTTTTAACGAGGCAGCCAGTGAATACGCAAAAGCAATCTTCGCTCATACCCCTAAAATATCCATATATAGTGCCCGGTGGACGGTTTCGTGAAATTTATTATTGGGATAGTTATTTTACAATGTTAGGTTTAGAGGTGGCAGGAAAAACGGCACTGATCAAGAATATGATTGATAATTTTGCGTATTTAATTCGTCAGTACGGACATATTCCTAATGGCAACCGTAGTTATTATTTAAGCCGTTCGCAACCACCATTCTTTTCCTTAATGATTCAATTATATGCTGATTTACCACAAACAGATAAAAAACAAGTATATCTGGAATATAGAGATGTGTTGGAGAAAGAATATGAGTTTTGGATGCATCATACCCAACAAAATTTAAAGATATATGATGCAGAAAATAGAGTGGTAATGATGGATAATGGGATTGAGTTGAACAGGTATTGGGATAATTTATCAACACCACGTCCGGAATCCTATTTATACGATATTGAAACAAAAAAGCATTCACAACGAACCGGTAATATTTATAGAGATATTCGTGCAGCAGCCGAATCAGGTTGGGATTTTAGTAGTCGCTGGTTTAGCAATAAACAATCACTAATGACCATTAAAACAACTCAGATTATTCCTATCGACTTAAATTGTTTGTTGTATAATGAAGAGTTGCTGTTGAGTGAAATGTTTGATAATGAACAGTCAGTATTATATAAAAGGGCAGCAGAGAAAAGAAAGAATCAAATATTGGAACTTCTATGGAGTAAGGAGCATCACTATTTCTTTGATTTTGATTTTGTTCAAAAATCCCATACACAAAATTATAGTTTAGCAGCTCTTTATCCTTTATTCTTTAATATCGTAGACGAAGTCACTGCTGCAAAAGTGGTTCAGATCATTGAAAAAGACTTTTTAAAAGAAGGAGGATTAGTTACTACATTGAATCATACAGGACAGCAATGGGATTATCCAAACGGTTGGCCACCATTGCAATGGATTGGTTACAAAGCATTGAAAAATTACGGTTTTGATAATTTGGCTAAAGAATTGGCACAAAGGTGGATTAAACTTAATGTGAAAGTTTATTTTGAAACCAATAAAATGATGGAGAAATATGATGTGGTTGACATTAATAGAAAAGGTGGAGGAGGAGAATATAAACTTCAGGATGGATTTGGCTGGACTAATGGTGTGTTTTTAAAACTCTGGGATGAACTACATCCATGATAATTGTTTTGAGGTAGTTTCAATGTGTAATAGTTGGTTAAATGCATATTGCGGGTTATACTAAATCGTCAATTGTTGCATTTATTAATTCAATTAAATTACTCGGTTCTATTTCTACTTGCATCCCTCTTACTCCGGCACTTATATAAATGGTTTCAAAATCAGTAGCACTATGATGTATAAAAGTAGGAAACTGTTTTTTCATACCTACAGGAGAGCAGCCTCCACGGATATATCCTGTAATATTGAGGATGTTTTTCATGGGTATCATTGCACATTTTTTATTTCCACTGGCTGAGGCTAACTTTTTTAGATTTACCTCTTCAGCACCCGGAATACATGCCACAATAAATCCTGTTTTATCACCTTCTAATACTAATGTTTTAAATACTTTAGCAATATCCTGACCTAAACTGTCTGCTACATGAATAGCCGATAAATCAGCTTCGTCAACGTGATAAGTAATGGCATTATATTTTACTTTGTTGCGGTCTAAAATCCGCATGGCATTAGTTTTTTTCATTCAATTGTATGTAAGATATCTTTGTGCGCTGCAAAAATAATCACAAAATAGAAAAAGAACGAATTGATAATCCGGATTAATTAAATAAAAAAGAGCTGCACTTAAATGTGCAACTCCGGATATAAAAATCGAGAAATAAAACAGAGACGGATTTATATATATACTTTTAATAGCAAGTTAAGTACTATATTTTATGACTGATTAAATAATTTTTAATGCTTTTGGTTTTATAGTTTTGTTGTATTAAATAGTTATAGATAATAGTCTTAGATTCAGAATTATTGGCTGTTAAAAAACAGGATTCTAACCAGTTATTAAACGCTTTGTTTGAGTATTTAGAAGTACGTGCTAATTCAATAATTGTAGAAATATAAGCCGATGATTCACTATTTTCTTTTTCGGTAATAGAACTGTTAAAATATTGAGAAGAGGCTATTTCTTTGTTTATTATCATCGATGCAATTTTGCTTAATTGGCTATTGCTATGGGGTATTGATGTTTCTGTATTTCTTTTAATGATAGAGGTAATGCTGCCATGAGTGAATTTGTATAAATCATAGCATATTTTAACAGCACCTCTTATACAATCGTACGAAGCATTCACAACAGTAGCTCCAGACATCGCATCAACAGCATAATACTGATTTTCAGATTCAACAGGAGAATAATCATCCAATTTATAGTATTGAATACCAGCATGAGGATTATTTAGTAATTGATGCAATCGCTCATAGTCTTTATCCGAGAAAGGTGTGTTATTTATCTTTTTTAAAGGATAACCTTCGTGTAATCCAATTTTTATAAAGTTGCCCCATATATCCCAAAAAACTCTGATGTTTTGATTTTTGGTTAGCTTGTAGTTATTTGATTTAATGGTGTAATCAGAATAATAGTATTCAGGATTTCCACTGTTGTTATAAGAGGCAAATAATTTTTCAGATAAAGAAGCATTATTCAATTCCACCTCCTTAATCGTGTTTCCAGCATATGCATGTACAGAAATTAGCAAAGCAATTGCTATATATAAGAATTTTATTTTCATAAGTCATTTATTTATATCATTCAACCATTAACTAATACACAGCTATCCATCGCTCTCGCCACAGCTGTCGCAAGATTTTATCTTGTGACTTTAATATTTCTTTACAGAAGGCAAAGAAATCGAGCATAACAAAAAGTTTTCAAATCACTCAGCTCTTTGTACTATGCCTAATAGCCACTTCTTCGTGTTCCTTTATATCTGTATTAATGTCTGCCTGGTTTTACGTTTATATTAAATCCAAAGCAGAAGCTATTCCAATCAAAACTTGCGTTATTTAAATATTCTTTACCGGGAACGATTTGTCCTCCATTTGATACAAAAAGCTGGAAATTATGCGTTCTGCTTTTAAATATGGCACCCAACGAGAGGATAGGGCTGGGTTGTCCCGGATCTTTTTCAGAGGCTGATGCTATTCCTAAGGGCAGATCAACAGAAGCAAATAATGCCTTTTTGCGATTCAACTTTATGGCAAATGACGGATTAAAAGACATGAACGTTGAGAAATATCCCTCTGGAACGATATTAAAATGCGTAAAAGTACTGTTAACCATGAACTCACAAAGGTGATTGATTTGGCGCGTTAAACTAAATTGAGTGTTGTAAAAACAGCGATTAATAAAATAGTAATTTTCACCAAAATACCTTTTGTTCCTTCCATCTATTGCAACACTAAAACTTAAGGCCATACTAACCGGGTTTATATTTTCAATATCTTGTTGAACCAAATTATATCTAAACCCTAGTTCTTGTGTTTTATTTACTTTTTCCGTTAAAAAGAAAGCCGAAAATTTTTCGCTAAAGCCATGTTCTAATCCCATTTGAATATTGGCAGTACCGTAGATACCAAACATATCTTCAAAACCATTTTGGGTAAGAGATGAAAAATAGTGAATCACGAAAATTTGATTTTGCCCCTTTGCAGGCATTGATGTGGTAGGATGGTTTAATAAGCGACCATCCCAAATATGATCAACATTAGTATTTTGAGCCGCAGTAGGTATTGTTGCAAAAAGAAAGTGTAAAATTAAAGATGATACCACAACCTTAATATATACCGTTTTTTGTATAGTTTGTTTATCTGTCATATAACCCTGTTTTTAATTGTCTAAAGCACCCTGATTAATCCAAAGAATTATTTTCTGTAGTTCAGTATTTGTTACTGAGCCATCAAATGGATGATTATCATTTAATTTTTGAATTAACGTGCTGTTTTCAGCATTATCAGTGTTTATAAAGTTTCCTGATAATAAAGATTCATACGCATTTGCAGATGTTAAATTGGGATAGGAAATAATTCCATCGTGACACGATACGCAAGAGCTTTTAAAAACAGGATTAATATCTTCAGAAAAAGATATTATGGTATTCGCTTCTACTTCCTCCTCAATAATTACATCGAAGTAACAACCAGACAATAAACAAGAAGCCAGCATTAATATAATGCAGCAATACGAATGTTTAGATCTATTTCTTTTTGTAATAAGCATCGTCATTTGTTTTATTAGTTATCAAGAGCGCCCTCTTCAATCCAATCCATTACGAGTTGAATATCTTCGTTACTAGCAGAACTACTGGCCGCATGGTTAAAATCAATATCTTCGTTTAAAACACTAATCAGATAACTAAATTCTGCAGAGCCTGAATAAACCCTTACCATTTCTGGTCGTTTATTGGAAGTTATACCTACCAGATTTTCATAACTATTTCCAGGTGTAAGATTTAAGTCAGCAGCAATATCTCCGGCCGAACTTCCATGACATACTACACAATTGTTTAAAACTTGTTTCTGTACCCGATTAAATGTGATTAATTGAATGGCTTCAGTTTGCTCAATTACGTCGCTATATATACTTAGATTGTTTAGTTCAGCTAAACTTGCTTTGTAAATTCCATTTTCGATGATATAAACTTGTGCAGTATAATTACCTTCTTCTACATCGGAAATTGAAACCTGGAATGGAGCACTGTTTTGAGGCTGATTGATCGCTGTACTTGCAATAGGATTACGACTACCTTCTTCTGTAAAAAGTCCAACTCTTACTTGTTGGTTAGAAGGCCAGAATTCCGGATCCGTAAAAGATACTTCAACCTTTACATTCCATGTGTTAGTAACTTCTGGTTCATATGGATGCGTACATGCAACACATAGCATTAAAGCTAAACCGTATATTATTTTATTTATGTGCATGATCCTTCAATTTAAAATGCAAATTGTAGTTGTAAACACACCTGATGTTCAGACATACCATTATCATCATCGTTTGCTAATGCTACTGACTCATGTCCTGCTTTACCCAAGTGTTGATACATACACTGCAATTTCAGATTATGACCTGCTAAAAAGTAGTTGAAACCCACCGCTGGCATATATAAATAGCCAGGATCATCAATAGAGTTTCGATCCATAATATCGAAACGTGCAGCCGCCTGAATTTTTGAGGTAAGAAAGTAACCGGCCTGGGCGTAAGCGCCCCAAAATGTGTATACTGGTGAGGCCTGCTGACGTTCAACAAAGTCCATACTCAACATATAAGCTTCTGCTGAAACATACCATCTGTTACTCAACATGGCAAATTCGGCTCCAGCACGCATATCATTGCTACTTTCGTAATTGGCTTCTACATTATAAGATCCCGATATTCCGAAAAGCATATAGTTTTCATTTAATTTTGAAGGGTCACCCTGATATGCTGGCATTTCACCAAATGGCATGTAAACTAAACGTCCTGAGTATAAAAGAGCAGGCAATCCATTGTCATCACTCAATGAATTAGTGGCTGTATTTACTGTAATACCTGTACCATTAAAAATACCCAACTGGTATCCAAATTTTTGATCTAATATACCATGCATTTGTACCCCAATATCAAAGCCCGATGCAATAACCGGGTTTACTGAATTAATATCAAATGGCACATTTACCCTTGTGTTTAAAGATGATGGTAAAAGTGGAAATAAGGTTTGTCCGTTTTTTACCAAATAGGCCTGATTAAAAGGCGTTTTAAACTTTCCTATCCTAAAACGTAATTCATCACTGGTGTTGATATCGAACCAAGCCTGATTTAGTAAGGTAGCTCCTGAACCTGCTGCATTAAGTGTTACATTAAAAGTTATTTTGTTGAATGCTTTTCCGGCAAATCCAATAAGTGCATATGGAATTGCAAACCCAGAGTTTAATACATTGTCTTCTTCAGCCAAACTAAGTCCTTCGTCATCATAATAATTATACAGTCCCCTTGTTTGAATCAGCGTATATGGCTTAAATAAAAAATCGCCTTTAGCAGTTTGCCACGACATGCCATTTTTATCAGCAATTGATATTAATCCATTATCAATATATTTATTTAATGTAGTATCTGTTTGTGCTTTAGCGGCATTAAATACAAATAATACGGTCAATAGTGCTATAATATTCTTCATATATTTACCCTCCTTAAAAACAATAAAATGTAGAATTTGTAACTTCTTTTATGGCAATACATTCAATTTCAATAAGCCACCCCGGGCGACAAACAGGAGCAAGCACAATAATGTATGGCAGATGAGCGTAATTGTTTTGTATGTAAGTTTCTACTGTGTCATAATCAGCAACATCTCTTAAATACACTATCATGCTGTTGATGTCATTGATCTCAGCATCGGCTTCATTTAACAGGGCGCTAATATTTTCAAAGGTTCTGTTAATTTGTCCTTTGATATCACCCACATGAACAATCTCACCTTTATTGTCGATACTTGCTGTGCCTGAAATGAAAATTTGACGACGGTCGCCATAATCTACGGCTGTACCTCTTTCAAAAGCAACACCATATTCATGAGTGGGATTCAGGTATTCTCTGGCTTCCAGAAAGCGAATTTGTTCTGGTTTTATTCCTCCAATAGCATAAGCATCTAATAATACAGAAATAGAAGGGTTGGCATAGCGACCTTCGATACCAGTACTTGTTATAAAGTGCGTATCTTTAGTCATTTGATATTGATCAAAAACTTCATTACGGGCTTTTACCATACCTGCATAATTATTGTCAATATCTCTAACATAAAACCAGGTTCTGATACAATGTTCTTCCAGCGTTAGGTTATGACCATCCAGAATTCTTAAATAATCATCAAAAATATTACTCGTTTGGTTGTACGAACATGCTTCAGCATCATGGCTATGCATTTGGGTTGTGTAAATATGCGAATATCCATTGTGGTCAATTACCAGTTTATTTCCTTCTTTCTTTTTACAGAAACTAACGTTGTTTTTTTCTTTGTACAAACATGTCCATAATACAACTTTACTACCATTTAAAGGACTCTGTTGCACGATAGATACAGCACAATTACAATCAAATAGATCCGCATTTTTAAGTTCAGAAGATTGATTTGTAAAATCACTCACAAATAGTCGCTGAAATGCAATATCAGTAGAGTGGCAATTTTCTTTATGTAGAAATTCTGTTAGTGAAGCTTTAATTGCGTTCAGTTGTTCATCTACAGATCCGTTGGATGAAGGAGTGATCATTAAATTATATTCTTCGGAAAATTTCCCTTCAAATTTTGAAATACTTATTTCTGCAGTCTCTGTTTTATATTTCTCAAAATTCATTTTAATCCCTTGTTAGTTTGTTATATTTTGTAGTAAATCAAGTAACACTATGTTTTATAATGAGCGTAAAAACATAATTAGAGTTTCTCTTTCTTCAGAACTCATATTGGCAAATATTTGTCTGGATACATCTCCTTCACCACCATGCCACATAATAGCTTCGGTAAAGTTTCGGGCTCTGCCATCATGCAAAAAGTGACTATGTCCATTCACCACTTCTTGTAAACCTACCCCCCAAAGAGGAGTTGTTCTCCATTCATCACCCGAAGCATTAAACTGAGAAAAATCATCGCCTAATTCAGGCCCCATATCATGTAATAGATAATCAGAGTATGGATGAATGGTTTGACCTCCTAACCAAGGAATATGGGTTCCATCAAGCAGATTAACACCTTCTTGTTGTGTATGAAGTGTAGGAGTGTGGCATAAGTGACATTTAGCTTTATTAAAAAGTTGTTTACCCTCAATAACAGTAGCATTGGTCACCGCTCTTCGGGCAGGAACTCCTAAGCTGTGCAAATAGAAGTCTACAGCAGCCATATCTTCTGTAGTAATCTGAATATCATAATCACCATCAACCTGCGATTGACCCTCAGATACTTCGTGAGGATATCGGCTGTTGGTTACACCCATATCTGATAAAAATCCTAATTCAACCGTAAGGTCAGCATGTTGAGCCTTATGACCTGATAAACCTATTTTTTTTACGTTTCTTTCTGTTACCCAATTGATTTCTCCTGAAATACCATATTCCGGATATTGTATACTAGCTAACTGTTTAATTTCGTTTTTGTCAATGGCTAACATTAATCCCATACCAACGTGTCGTAGAGGTGTTCTAACACTGATTTCAAGTTGTTCAACAGGAATAGAATCTGCATACCAATTGTAAATTTCGTAATGGGGTGTAATTAAGCTATAGGTTTCACCATCAGGAAAAGAATATTGTTGCTCAGTATAATTAACCCTTAGTTTACCTTCGGGTTCAGATCCGTAAACTGCCTGATCATGTAGAACTCTGCCATATTCCCTGTGGTATTGTCCGTTGGGTGTTCTCATAAAGGTTAAGAAAGAGGAAAAACCATATTTTCCGGTTCCACCATCCGTAAATAAGGTAGATATAGTTCTCCCGGCATCATTATGACAGCTTGCGCATGAATATCCTGCGTAAACGGGTCCTAATCCTCCGTTTACTAAATTTCCGTCAGAAACTCTTGGGTTGTCGTAAAGTGCATCGCCTTGTAAAAACCATGTTGCCAGGTCGTTGGTAACCCAATTGGCAGGCGTATCAAAAGCAGTACTGGAGGTGACAAATACAGTTGAATTTCCGGCAGATAGCTCTTCCGGATAAGCTACTCGTCCTCCTGGTGTATAAATAATTTCATTTTCAGCTTTTTCGCAGGAAATAAGCGAGAGCGAAAATATTATGGATATTAATAGTAGTTTGTTCAATTTGTATGTTTTAGCTGGGTTTAAGTACAAAATCAAACATATTATCTCACGGTATTAAGTTGTTTATGCGAGATATGTTAAGTAGAATTAAGAATATTTTAATCAACCAGGACAATTGACTTTTATGCAATTATGTCCTGGTTGTAACGGAAAATTATACATTAGTCAACAAATAAAGGACGAACTTCATCCTCCATGACATCAACAATTGCATTTACGGCATTTATTGCTGTACTAATTTTTTCATCATTATTTAAATTATTCCTAAATGGTTCAGGTATATCTGCAATAGCAGTAATGGCCGCATCAATTAATGTTTTTACCTGAATATCTAATGTTTCATTTTGAGCTTTTACGATATCAGATACCGATGATTTAATCGTTCCCCCATTGTATCCGCCCATATATGAATTTTTAATACTGTGGATATTGTTTTGGAAGTCTGTAAGTGAATTCCAGCTAAACCATGATTCTACTTCAAGAACATCTTTACTTGTATAAGGATCTGCAATTTTAGCATTGGCCACTTCATCAGCAATACCAATTATACCTAGTAGTATTTCATCAACAGCATCTGTTTGAGATAAATATACGCTACCTGCATTTCCAGCATTTTTAATAACTTCAGCATAAGGAGTATCGATTTCAACTTCTATATTCTCAAGTATTTGAGCCTCAATGGAACCTTCAGTTACACCAGCCCAAGAAGCCCAAAGTATGATGCAATCGTCGCGTAAAACTTCAGTTACAGCAACAAGGTATTCTTTTTCACGGGTAGTTACATCTCCCGCATTGCGAGGTGCTCCGTCTCGGAAAAGTAAATATTCAATAGTGTGAAAACCTCTTAAAACAGCACCAAGAGCATTTCTAACATAATCTGCAGTGATGGTTTGATTGCTGCTCAATACCTGATCAAGCTGGTTTTGATCTAAAGGCCAAGAGTCGATTAGAGGATCTAAACTCTTGCTGGCAGCAGGTCCGAATAAAAATGATTCGCTACATTCCCATGGTTTTCTTGTTTTTTTCCAATATTCACATGCCAAATCTATATCTGTTTGACTATTACTTTCAAGAAAGGCTTCTGTAGCTTCTAATAACAGAATTGAATTATCTTTCATGTCAGCATATGTTGGAACTACTGTGTAATCAACATAGTCAGCTAACAAAGATGTATAATCGTATGTTTCGCTTTCGTCCATTGAGCCATTTCCTTCATCATCAGAACAAGCGTTAAACATAATTGCGCATAGTGCAAAAATCCAATATAACTTTTTCATATGTATAAGTTTTATTTATAGTAAGTAAATTGTAAGAATGAGATGGTTAAGTTTTTTTTATTTTTGAATAAACCAGCCTGTGTAAACAAGAGCTAACCCTATAGTATTTTCTGAATTGTAATCACCCATTGCAATCCTTCGATGGCTGTAATCAGCTTTTAGTGCTACTTGAGAATTTAAATAGTAATTGATACCACCAGTTACAACATCTCTTTTATAGCGCGCATCAGCAAACATATCTCCGGCAGTATCTTCCATTGAATTGTAGTATTCATATCTTAGAAATGGGATTATTTTTGATCCGGATTTGTTTGTTCTGAAAACATAGCCGCATTCAGCTCCGTAGGCAAGTGCATTTTTTGCCACATTTGTTCTTTGGTATTGAATGTTCTTTGAAACATTTTTATTAATAGTAGATATTTCATAAGAGTCGCTTAGATCTCCGTAAATGGCATTTGCTCTAACAATTAACTTGGTGTTATTGTATTCCAAATCTCCTGAAAATATGGTAACCCGTCCATCTAGATCTTTCATCTTTTCAGGTTTTTGTGTATTGCCAGTACTATTTCCTATATATCCGGATGTGCTGAGTCTTAAATTTCTAATGGATTTATTTTCTATGCGATACGCAAAAGCGGGATCTGTCATTTTTACATTTTCAAAGATGCCCTGTTTTGCATCACGAATCCAGTATGCAGAAGAGAATCCATTGGCATCTAAACCATTAACCAGATAAATAGATGCGGTCCATCTTTTGTAATTACTATGAATTGCAATCCCGGTTTCGTGCCAGGTAAGAGGGATGATCGATGTTTCACTTTCAGGACGTACCGTACCAAAATACATGATAGATTCATGCTGACGATTTGTAATTCCTACAGGAATAATCATATGACCAACTGTGACTCTTAAGTATGGATTAAATATTTTGGTAAGATAAAGTTGTTCAAGCACTACTTCTCCTGCTTTTTCAACCTCCATTTCATATTCGCCGGCCTCTTCGTACTCTAACTCTAAAGCAGATCCGGTTCCACCATATTCAAATTCTATTTCTGATCCAAGAATCAAGTCTTCAGAAAATTTGTAATCAAAAGTGAATACTACACGCGGTAATGTAATTGAAGCTCTGTTTTCGGATAAAGCACCAGTTGGGTCGCTGTAACGATCAGCACTGTAATCCATTCTTTGGAATAAGATTTCTCCATATCCACCAAATCTGTATTTGGTGAATTTTTCTTGTCCATGTGCATTCAAGGAGTAAAGACAAAGAATAATTAAATAGGTAAAAAGTTTAAGATAAGTTTTCATATTATTACTCTAATGTTTGTTTCTGTTTCAGTGTTTTTCATCATATAGAATCAAAAACTACATTACAAAGCAATTGATATTTAGGGCAGAGCACAATCCCAAAAGATGGGTAAACTACAAGCATCCCTAATTGTAGGGATGCATTTGTTATGATAATTAAAAAGAATTGTATTTTGTTTGATATTTATTTCTGTTTTTTTTATGAAGTAATATTTTTGTAGATATTGTGATAGTAGTATTCTTATAAAGCATTTACAAATGCCAATAATGCTTCTCTTTCTTGTGTTGATAAATCAATAAAGCTGTTTCTTGAGTTTTCGGCTTCACCACCATGCCATAAAATTGCTTCTGTAATATTTCTGGCCCTACCGTCGTGTAAAAAACTAGTATGCCCACTTGTTACGTTTGTTAAACCAATACCCCATAGTGGTCTGGTTTTCCATTCACTACCAGTGGCTTTATATTCACTTCTGTTGTCAGCCAACTCTTCACCCATATCGTGTAGCAGCATATCTGTATATGGATAAATAGTTTGATTTGATAATTCTGGAATGTCAGGGTTATTACCTGTTTTAAAGGATGGTGTATGACATTGGGCACATCCTATCTTCTTAAATATTTTACTACCATTAATGACCTGCTTGTTATCTAGATTTCTGGCAGCAGGAACTCCTAAGGTCTGACAATAAAATGCTACCGCATTTAGTTCTTCATCAGATACTTCAATGATACCAGTTTCTGTACTTCCATTACTTTGCCCATACGATGATTCAATGGTGAAAATACGCGTTGTTAAACCCATGTCGCCACTATATGCACCTGCAGACTGGGCAAGAATATTAGCAGCCCCTGCTTTCCAGCCAAAGCGTCCAAGTTGCACCGTTTCGGTAACCGTATCCCAAACATAATTGGGCTTTCCCGACACTCCATCTTTATCTGCATCAAACTCATCAGCATTTGCTAATATGTCCTTTTCTGGTATGGCTTCAAGTAGTCCTAAACCAAACACCGGCATTCCTATTCTAGGTGATATTAAAACATTTTCTGGTAATTCGATATAAGGATCTATAATGGAATATAGGGGCTTTTGCAATATAACTTTTACACCATCGCTTAATACGATTTCTTTTGGTTGGTATTTTCTTTCCATTTTGGCTTCGGGTTCATAGCCAAATAATGATTGGTGTTGAAGTTGTGTGCCAAATCCTGGTACAGGTTTAGGACCTCCATGTTCATCAGTACCTTCAATACTAATTCTAAAAAAGAATCCACTTAATTCGTTAATATTCTCAGGTACAGAAGCTCTGGCATCAGAAGGGTGACAGGCATTGCAGGATGAGTTATTAAATATTGGACCTAATCCTCCATGAGTAGGAGCGGGACTCGAAACAAAGATAGCTTCAAAAGCTTTATCTCCATTAAGGTGCATATCAAGATGTTCCGAAGATAAATTTGTTGCAGGAGTTCCAAAAGCCTGACTGTTACTTATATAAACTGTAGTTTCGCCTCCTGCAGATTCACCTTTTAGCTTGTAATTCATGTTTTCATCCTTAGAACAGGAAACTAGAAGTAAAGCAAATAAAGCATAGCTTATAACTTTTCTAATATACATACCGATACAATTTTATTTTAATGGGCTAATGTATATTCAGATGATAATATCTTAAATACCTAAAAGTGGGTATTTTTTGAGCAATTTTAATTTGTGTTTAATAATTCAGTTGAAAAAAGGAGGTGCTTTTTATGAGATTTCTACCTATTATTTGGTAGTGTAAAAAGGTATATATTATAAAAAAAGTGTTTGTTTACTTAAAATTGAGGGGTGTTTAGTTATTAAATCTAATATTTGTTCGATTTTACTAAAGATGGAAGTAGCATCTATAATTATAAATTTAAGATTTAACTGTCCTGTTGCCATTTCGGTTTATGCTTTAAAATTTCCTTATAGGTATTACAATCTTCATCATGTGCTCCAGGTAAAAAACCAATACTCATTAAAAATTCATTTACAATTTCACCACCAGTAAATTTAAAGTTCTGTTTAAATATTTTAACCCATTCCTCTTTTGTTTTAGGGTGATGGTGTTCAAGCCATTTTTCAAAGGAACCATAGTCTTCCTGAAGCTGTAATATTGTTTTAGCATTTTCAATGGCAGCATTAACTTTAAGCTTATTACGAATAATACCAGCATCATTTAACAATCGCATTCTATCTTCTTCAGTATAATTTGCAATTTTTTTAATACAAAATTGATCGTAGGCTTTTCTGAAATTTTTTTCCTTTTTAAGAATGGTTTCCCAACTTAATCCCGCTTGATTAATTTCCATAATTAACCGGCCAAATAACTCATTGTCATCATGTAGCGGAAAACCATAATGTTGATCGTGGTAGTTTTTATGTAATTTCTTTTTTTCTTCGGATGCAATGTTATTTGTGTATTTACAGTATGACATGTGCTGTATTATTTAAGGATGATTAAGTGAGCTCTATAAGATGCAGTAAAATTATCATTTTTGTTGTATAAGGAGGCCATATGGATGTTAAGATTTTAGGGTAATATTGTTTTAACACAATTGATGTTCGGTGTTCATTTGATTTAAATTTTTATCTTGCGAAAATTTCATTTTTTGGTTTCACTATCAATCTTTAATAGTTTGAAAAATCAGCTATTATAAGAATATTTTGCACTATGATTCGGCTTATTAAAATAGTATTTCTTTTTATTTTTTGTTTTGGTTATTTAAATGCTCAGTTAATAAATAATGAAACTTATTATGCAATTGCTGATTCAATGAATTCAATGTCTACAGATTCTGTTGAAAAGTTATTGGATCGATATTTAAGTTCAGATCAATGTAACAGGTTTGATAGTGCACGACTAATTAACCTTAAAGGAAATAATATACTATTAAATGGAAATTATGATAAAGCATTAGAATATTATACTACTGCTATTAATTTGTTTACGCCAGAGGATGGGTACTTGTGGGAAGTAAAAACTAGGTTAAATATCTCGAGTATTTATTCTGAAATAAAAGAATTTACAAATGCTGGTAATCAGTTATTTCGTGTTAAAGAAATAATTAATAAGAATAATGATACCATTTATAAACATAAAGTATCCGAGTATTTTGCTCACTTGTTTTACTCAGAAGGCAATACAGATAGTGCTTTCTATTATTTAGAAAAACTGACAGGTGTTTATGAAAGCTGGAAGGATACATTCGCGATGTCCAGGTTATATAATAATCTAGCAGTATTATATAAAGATCAACAAAAATTTAATAAGGCTCTTTTCTATAACAATAAGTCATTGTTGTTAAGCTTAAATAAAGATAATGAACCTGCTGTAGCAGAATCCTATAATAATATGGGAATGTGCTATGAAGGTTTGTATCAACAAAATAATGAGCAAGAATTACTGAAAAAAGCATTGTTTTATTACGAGGAAGCAGCTTTATTAAAAATGAAGTATTCATACAAATGGAATTCCGCTATAGCTAATTTAGCACGCTTAAACAGGCAGTTAGGTAATGATAAAATTGCAGATGAGTATTATGAACAATTGGAGTCCCTTGACCAAAAAGATAAAACAGGAGAGATTTTAGATGTGTATAGAAATCAGATGATACATATGTTGACTAATGATAAAGTAGTTGATGCTGCTTATTATTTTGCATTATATGATAGTGTTATCCACGAAATGCAAAAAATGCAGGAAAAGGATTTTTAGCAAATGTTATTGAATCAACAAAAATTATATCATGCCCGAAAAATAGAACAGGAACAGCACTTAAAACTTCATGACGAACAGGAAAAACGACTCATAATAGAACAAAAGCAATTTGTTACACAGATAATATTAGTAATTGTTATAATTATCGTAGTAGGTCTTTTTTATTATCTGCGTCAAAGGAATAAATATCTAACATTAAAAAGTGAACAGGAAAAGAAACAATTAAAAGATGCGGTATTACGAACTCAAATGAATCCACATTTTGTATATAATGCTTTAACAGCTATTCAAAATTCTGTTTTAAAGGAAGAGCAATTGGTAACCGCTTCATATGTTGCTCGTTTTGCTCGTCTTATCAGACAAACTTTTAATATTGCCAGTGTTGATAGAATTACGATTGAGGAGGATATAAAAGCACTCGAAGATTATATTGAAACACAAAAAATGAGGTTTGGTGATAAATTTAGCTACCAAATTGATGCGGACGAACACTTGAAGTTAAAGGATACTTATGTACCACCCTTAGTTTTACAACCTTTAGTAGAAAATGCAATTCATCATGGGTTTAAAAATTTAAAAAGAAAAGGGTTTATACATATTAAAATAGCTCAGGTAGGTTGTTGTAGGGTTAAGTTTGAAGTAATAGATAATGGTATAGGTTATCACCCTAAAGAAAAAGTCGATTCGGACCACGCATTAGATATTTTAAAAAGTCGGTTAGCGCTCTTTTATTCAGGAGATGAAAATACTTTTAGTATAAAAGATTTACCAGATGGAGGAACAAGGGTAAGTTACATTTTAACATTAATGGATCATGTATAAAGTTGTAATTGTAGAGGATGAGTTTAATGCACGTGAGGTGTTGCAGAAAATGTTAAATCTTCTTTTTTCTAATATTCAGGTAATTGGGGAATTTTCGAGTTTTGAAGCAGCAGAGGCATTTTTTAATTCTAATGAAATTGATTTGGCTTTTTTTGATATTGAACTTGAAGATGGTACTAGTGTTGAAAAGCTAAAGCAATATTCAGCATTGGATTTTCAGGTTATTTTTATAACTAGTTATACTAAATATGCCATAGATGCTATTAAAATTAGTCCTGTAGATTATTTATTGAAGCCATTAGATCCTGAAGAATTAAAAAATGCTGTAGAAAAAGCACTTCATAAAGTTGCAAAAGAAAAAGAACATTTGGCTCTTAAAGAAATAGAAAAGCAACAAGAGGAATTAAAAAAGAAGATAGTTATTAAAACTAGTGACAATACCTTTTACTTAAATGCTGAAGACATGATTATGTTAGAAGCAGAAGGGGCATATACAACAATCTACACCACCGAAAGAAAAATTCTTACCAGCCGGAACTTAAGGCATTACGAAGACGTTTTGAAGAATTATAATTTTGCCCGGTCACACCAAAAGTACTTGGTAAATCTCCAGCATGTACAAAAAATAGATGCAAATTCAGAATTGATTTTAACAAAGGGATTTAAGGCCTTAATATCAACCCGTAAAAGGGGCGAAATTATTAAAAAACTAAATCTTTAAACTATATAAATCAAATGCAGAAATAGATCTGGTTTAGATTTAATTCTGCATTTGCAATTAGTTATTGGAGAAATTTAATTAATCATTAATAATTAAACTTGTTTCTGTTTTAATTAAATTCTTACCTATAAAATTTGTTTTGCTCTCAATGAATTCCAAGTCGGTTCTGGATGAATATAAAACCTCAGGATTTATGTATAAATATTGAGATATGGATTTGTTATTGAGTTGAGGATATAAATCTTTAAAACGTTCTGTGCTAATTTTAGATTTAAGTTCATCAATGGATTGTGTTCCTATAATCCAAATGTCATCTTCTATAACTAAGTGGACTTTTTTCTTTTCATATAGTTCTTCGTAAGTAATCAAATAACAGTTGTCTTTAATTTGACTGATTGCTTTGGCATCATGGGATAGAATCTTTAATAATTGATGTGCCGTTTCCTTATTTTTCATTTTTAAGGCCATTTTAAAATCCGGTATATTACGTCTTTCAATATGGTCGTCCAATAGGGTTATAAAACCATTTCCTAAACTATTTAAAACGTCATCATCAAGTGCCCAAATTACAAATTTACTGGATAATTGTTTTTTTTCATTGTAATCAAGGTAATTAAAATACTCTATGAGTGAATTTTTTAACTCAGCTGGTTGCATGTTGAAAATGCATAAACCACCTGTGTTTTGTGCAGGCAAATATGAGTAAACTTCTTTATCTAGTTTATGATGTAGTTTCTGTTTTTTTGGTAAGGAAGCTATTGAAGTTATGTTTAATTTTTCTTCCTGAGCATTTATGTTTACCCAAATATCATTATAGTAACCACCAAAGCCGGCAATTTTGGCAGTTAATTCATTTATTTTATGAATGTCTGTTTTAAATACGTTATAAAAATGGAAAGGAATTTCACGTATTTTTTTTGCGTTCAAATATAGTAATGCACTGCTTTCGTTTAAGTCAGAATTAAATACAGATTGAAAATCAATCGTTTCTTTTTTTATGTTGCCTGCAATATTTAACTTTTCTTCTTCTAATAAATGATCAAAAAATTGAACTGACGGAACTGAATCCTTTTTCGTTAGGCTGTCAATCTTTTCCCAAAGAACATTTCTTTCATCATAATTTGCAAATTTTAAATTTTCCGATAATTTCTTGTATTCGGATCTTACTTTTTCATCAATAGGTAAAATTTGGGTGTAGATTCGTAATACAAATTCGGAATTATTAATATAGAAAAGCCCTTTTTTAAAATTTCCACCATCTAATTTTATATAGGGTAATTGTAGCTCTTTAATAGTAAAACCAAATACTTTTAACAAACTATCAGGATTAAGGGTGGTCTTACTTTGATCAAGATTAAACTTTAATGTGTAAGAGTCGTAAAATTCTTGTTTATGAGAATAAAAGCAAAATTTGTCAGTCTCATCAGTAATATCTTTCATTATCTCAGGCAAGGATTCCTGTAGTTTATTTTTTACTTCTATATTCATTTTACTGGTATTTGCGTATACCATAAATGCAAGACTATCCTTGGGTATATTAAGCAATAACTGATCTACTTTTTTTTGAGCGAAAGAAATGTTTGGTAAAAAAAATAAAAGAAGGGGTAAAACCCATAGTCGTGATGTGTTCTTCATATATACAAATTATTGTTAATTGTTATTTAACAGCAAGTATACATGAACTTATACTTTTTACAACAACAACTTGATAAGTGTTAATTATTACTTTATAAACGGAAAAACTATAATTGTAGCTTGCATCTTTGACCTTTTATATTAACCAGGTAACACAGGCTATTCAATAAAGCTACAATTACAATTATAAGAATCTACTCTTCCTCTATGGTAATATAAAATTCAGCAGTAAAGATTTCGTTTTTCGGTAGTTTTAAAATTCCTTCTTTAGTTTCAAACCGACCATCAGTTGCGTTAGCATCCGTAATTCCGAGCCATGGCTCAATACACACAAATGGAGCTGCAGGTTTTGCCCATATTCCTAAATAATTAAAATCAGGAAATGATACTGATAGAACGGTTTTATTGTTTTTGCTTTTTAAGCTTGCTTTGCGGGATTTTAAGTTTTTTAAAATTAATGCATCATTATCAAATAAACTTTCATTTAATGGTAAAATGGAAGTTTTATTCAGCAAAGGTTCTGAGTTTCCACTTAATAAACCATTTGAAGCCAATGTCCAGTTTGGAGCTGTTTCTTCATGTTCAAATTCTATATAATAGTCTGTATAGGATTCGTTTTCTTTAAGAGGACACTTAAATCCAGGATGTCCACCCAATGAAAATAGCATTTCTTCATCACCAACATTTTCAATCTTATGTATTACCTGTAGCTTATTATTATTAAGCTTAAATGTTATATGAAATACGAATTTAAAAGGATACATCTTAAGAGATGTTTCATCATATTTATATTTTAATGTAATAGAATCTTTAGATTGTTGTTCTACTTCTAGTAATTCATTGTTTCTAATAAATCCATGTTTGGGAATTCTGTAGGCATCTCCTTTATATTGATATTGTCCTTCTTTTAGCATTCCAATAATAGGAAACAAAACAGGTGCATGACTTCCCCAAATATCGGGATTAGCATCCCACATAAATTCCTGGTCAGTTTTTTTTGATTTGATACTACAAATCTCAGCTCCTTTATGAGTGATTTTGACGCTTAAAAAACTATTTTCAATTGTATGAATCATGAGTAAAAGTTGTGTTTTTGTTATTGGTAGCAAAGTTAATAGGATATGTAGAATTTGAAATGAATATTATTCATTGTATTCACGTAAGTATTCCAATTCTCCGATTTTAGCGTCTTCATCAATGGTAAGAAATCCTATTTTTATAGAATATGATTTGTTATTATATGAAAATATTAATTTCCCTTTGTAAATATCTTTAATTCCAACTTTTTCAGGTTCATAGGTAAAATCTTTAAATTTTATTTTCTTCCAGTTAATTTCAAGCTCTTCACCTTGTCTACATATACGTTTAAATTCTTTATCCAGCTCTTTACTCCACGATTCTCTTGCTTCAGCAACTGATTCTGAAGCTTTAGTTTTAATAGCGTTATTATCTGAATCTAATATTTTCTCTAAAATATCTTCTGGTGTTGCCATGTATTTTTCATAAGTAGATTCGTCCCAAGTTTGAATGGATTGTAAAAGCTTGGTAATTTGTTTTCCTGTTTTTACTCTGTCAAAAGCCTTAGAATTTGTTAGGTTCAGGAATAGTAGCGCAAAAATAATTAAAGTGATACGAGTTTTCATTGTTGAGGTGAATTTCATTGTTTCTTAGTATTGTTTTAATAATGATAATTTGTTTGCATTTAGCTTTGGATACAATAATATGATATGTTTTTGTAAATAAATGAATCTTTTTGCAACTGTTTACTATTAATTTATATTCATGTCTATACTAGGTTTAATGCTATTTATCCATATGCAGTTATCAAACAAATCTGCGCATTTATAAAATGGTTTTTGATAAAATGGTGTATTATATATTCTTTGCATTCAAAATAAAGAGAATCAACCAAACATGAATAAAGAAACAATTATCCAGGTTCTTTTAATCGCTTTTGGGTTATTTTGTATTCTCGGAGCATATCTTGAGTGGGACTTTTTTTTTAGCATAGGAAAAGTTCAAAGGATAATAGGATTGATAGGAAAAAGTGGGGCTAGAATATTTTATATAGTTATAGGAGTTATATTATTTATATTATCATTTTTGGATATAATTCATGTAATATATTTTAATTTATTGTTTGGCTAAGGATTGCTTTTATAAGTTTTAATACAAATTCAATAATATATAGATTTTGATCTGTATAGATCATGAAGAATCTCAACTATATTCTCCTAATACGGGGGGTGAGAATATATGTTGGGATTCTTTTTTTTACCCTATTCTCAGTTTATACTGCAATATGCATTATCCCTATTACACATTCAAATTACTTCAAAATAAGTCACTTCATTACTTCACTTTAACTCACCAATACGATGCTATTTCTTGTTTCAGTAAAGCCTTGTTTTATTGTACTTTCAATGTTCAGGACTAAGTTCTAATAAATAATATGGATTTGAATTTCTATTGAATATTTCCAGAAAAAATTTGATTAATATATACTCAAGGCAAGGATTATTTGTTAAAATATTTATTTTTAAGCTTTGTATTGCTTAATTAAAAAAAAACGTATTCCAATGGAAGTAACAGAACAAGTTATTGATGCAATGAAAAAGGCAGGTGAACCTTTAAATGCAGGTAAAATAGTTGAATTAACAGGTTTAGAAAGAAAAGAAGTAGATAAAGCAATGACCAAACTAAAAAAGGAAGGTCAAATAGTTTCTCCTAAAAGATGTTATTGGGAACCAAAGTAAGAAAAGATAGTTATACAGTTAAAGTTAGAAGGGTTTATATAATGTATTTATATAAGCCTTTTTTGTTTCAATTTTATTGACTAAATAGTTCACACTTTCATCCTTTTATATTTGCTATACCTATGTATATATTGACTATTTTAAAAGTGCATTGTTGTTGAAAATTACAGAATCAATCATTTTAACTTTTTTCTATATTTGCGAAATTATAACATAGTCAGGTTTTGCAATAATTATTTTGTAGAAATGGGGTGATTAAATAATACTCTGAATAAATATAAATAAGCGTTTGCCACTAATCAGCTTCATTGGTTTTATTCATTATAAATAGAGTATCTCTTTCAGTTATGGTAGTGGTATCCGGAATTTATTAGAAATAGAATTGATAATCCTTATTTAATTAATGGTATTGATATGCCTTTTTTATAAGGAAATTGTGTCGTAAATTTATGTAATAGCGGTTTAAGTATTCCATAAAATAAAAATAATGAATAATGAAAGTTGCGCTTATTTATAATAAAGATATTGATGGTGTAATTAACACCTTTGGTATGCAAAATAAGGAGTTTTATAACGAAAAAACTGTTAAAAAGGTAGCCCAAAGTCTTGAAAAGGCTGGCCATAATGTTGCCATACTAGATGGTAATAAACAGATTATTGAGCGTCTTGAGAATTTTATGCCAAGGGTTTATGAAGGAGAGCAAATGGGGATGATTTTTAATATGGCATATGGTATACAAGGTGAAAGTCGTTACACACATATTCCTTCTATGCTTGAAATGCTGGGTTTACCGTATGTGGGCTCATCCCCTTCAGGACATGCTTTGGCTTTAGATAAAGTATTAACTAAAATTATATGGAAAAACAATAATCTGCCAACTCCTGACTTTTGGGTGTTTAATTCACCCGAAGAAGACATGAATTCAGTAGTTTTTCCTGTGATTGTTAAGCCAAAAATGGAAAGTGTTTCCTTTGGTTTAAAGGTAGTCTACAATGTTGATGATCTTAGAGAGGCGGTTCATTTTATTATTACTGAATTTGATCAGCAAGCCTTAGTTGAACAATTCATTCGTGGTCGTGAATTTTGTGTTGGATTAATAGGAAACTCTCCCGTGGAAACCTTCCCTGTATTAGAAATAGACTTGGAAGGCGATCCTGATGCTATTCAAACAGTGGATGATAAAAAGCACAAACCCAAAAAGAAAGTATGTCCAGCAAAGTTATCAGATGATTTGGCTGAGAAAATGCAGAAACTATCAGCTGAGGCATTTCATGCTTTAAACTTAAGAGATTTTGCTCGTGTGGATATTCGTTTAGATGAGGATGATAATATCTATTTATTGGAAATTAACTCCATGGCTAGTCTTGGGGAAACAGGTTCTTATCCTACAGCAGCTAAAGTTGCAGGCTATAATTTTGAAAATCTGGTAAATAAAATGCTGGATGTGGCTTCTGTACGGTATTTTTCAAATACACTGTTAACAGATGTTGATTCCAATGAAAAACCAAAAATATCATTGATATCTCGTATGCGTACTTTCATAAAAACAAGGCAACAGCATACCGAAAAGTTTTTAAAAACTTTAGTTGATACAGATACTTATGTGCGTAATGTTGATGGTGTAAATTATTGTTCCGGAGTAATTAGTAGTGAGTTAAGCCATCTTGGTTTTACTCAGGAAATACATCCTCAGCTAGAAGTTGGTAATATCATGTACTTTTCCAATTCATTTAGTAAAGAAGTTGATTACTTGTTGTTACAACCCATTGATAATAGAGTTAAATTGGCACAACACGAAAATTATAATGAGCATGAGCAATATTTAGAAGGTACTGGAATTTGGGAAAATAAAGGTGGTATTGCAATCTTAGTTTCAGCATTACAGGCCTTAAAGTTTACCCGTAATATTAAGAAATTAAAAATAGGCATCTTGCTTATAACAGATTCTTCTATTGATGGTAGGTATTCTAAATCCATCATTGAACAAAAAGCAGACCTTGCTAAAAATGTTATTTCATTAAGTGGAAGTTCAAAAAAAGGAGGTTTAATTCTATCACGTTCGGGTTCTGCTTTATATCATTTCGAAACAAAACTAATTAATAAGGATAGTCCGGAACATGTTTCGAGTACAGCAATGAATTTCAATAAAACACTTGCTGCTATTGCAGATATTTCCAGAAATGATACAAATAATATTATTGCTCCATATGATATTCAGTTTAAGAGTAATATTTTTAAAAGGTATGCTTATGGTTCTGCAGGAATTAGTGTTCGTCATAATTCTCCTGAAATATTAGATGATATTGAGCAAAAGATGAAAAAGATTCTTACTGTACAAAAGCGCAATAAAGTTTTTCAAATTCAATTTGAAGGAGGCATTAAACGAAATGCCATGTTAGAAACAGAAAAAACAAAAGCCTTATATAAACATATTTCAGCTATTGCCAAGCAAATTGATGTACGCATTACTCAGGAACACCGTTGGAGTTCGGCCGATATTTGTCATATAAAAAAGGACATGGCAAAAATTGATGGATTAGGTCCTGTTGGCGAATATCTTCCATCTGAAAATGAACGTATTATTCGTCATAGTTTAATTGAAAGAGCTCTTTTGCTTGCCCTGACTTTAAAGGGGTAGAGTTTATTTGAACAAATTTATGTACTAAAATAAATACAAATAGTACACACAGACATCTCTAATTTTGCATTAAATTTTAATCTTTGTTGTTCAATAAATATGCTTAATTATTGGGGCAATTTCTTTTTGTAATCTCCCGATTATTATCATGCGTTGATGTAAAGTGTGGTTAAAATGGATGTATAAAAGTAGAATATAATTATATGAAGAAGTTAGTATTATTGAGTATTATTTTTTCTGTTAGTGTTTTGGTTTTTGGTCAGGATGGAATACGTTCTGTACTCACCTTATCCGACCATTGGAAATTTAGTAAAGGCGATTTTGAAGGAGCAGAACGTATCGGTTTTAACGATAAAAAGTGGGATGAGGTATCAGTACCTCACGATTGGGCCATTTATGGTCCCTTTGATAAAGAAATCGATAAACAGACTGTACGTATCGTTCAAAATAAAGAAAAGTCAGCTACAGAAAAATATGGTAGAACTGGGGCACTTCCTCATATAGGTATTGGTTGGTATCGTACAACATTTTCTCTTCCGGAATTTAAACAAGGTAAAAAGGCATTATTGGTTTTTGATGGAGCAATGAGTAATGCTCAGGTTTATATTAACGGACAAAAAGTAGGTTATCGTCCATACGGATATAGTTATTTCTATTTCGACATTTCAGATTATATCAATACACAGAGTGAAAATACCATTGCTGTTCGTTTGGAAAATAAAGAAAAAGCAAGTCGTTGGTATCCTGGGGCAGGGTTATACAGAAAAGTACAGATTATTGTTAAAGATGAGGTTTGTTTTAATCAGTGGGGTACTTTTATTACTACACCATTTGTAAGCAATAATGTGGCTAAAGTAAATATCAAAACAGAAGTTACAGGTCATAATGTTTCGGTAGAAGCTGTAATTAAAAACAGTAAAGGTGATATTGTTGCCAAACAGACAGGAAATGAGATGTTTGGTCAACAAATTGAGCAAAATATAGCGGTTCATAATCCTCAATTATGGAGTCCTGAAACTCCTTTGTTATATACTGCTGAATTAAAATTATACCAGGATGGTCAGCTAAAAGATACTCAAATCATAAGGTTTGGTATTAGAACAATAGAATATAGTGCTGGTAAAGGATTTCAATTAAATGGTAAAACAACTAAGTTTAAGGGAGTTTGTTTGCATCACGATTTAGGACCATTAGGTGCGGCTGTAAATAAATCTGCACTTAAGCGACAATTGACCATCTTAAAAGATATGGGTTGTAATGCCATCCGTTCATCACATAACATGCCTTCTCACGAACAATTAGAACTTTGCGACGAAATGGGATTTTTATTTCTGGCAGAGAGTTTTGATGAATGGGCTAAATCAAAAGTAAAAAACGGATACAACCTATATTTCAATGAGTGGGCAGAAAAAGATGTAGTTAATTTAGTCAGAGCAACACGAAATCACCCTTGTATTGTTATGTGGAGTTCTGGGAATGAGGTTCCGGATCAATATGGGAGTGTAGGCGTAAAACGAGCTAAGATGTTGCAGGATATATTCCATAGAGAAGATCCAACTCGTCCTGTAACTGTTGGTATGGATCAGGTTAAAGCCGTGATGGAGAGTGGTTTTGGTGTGCAATTATGGATATTCCCGGGTTAAACTACAGAGTACATTTGTACGAAGAAGCTTATGATCGTTTTCCACAGGGATTTGTGCTGGGATCAGAAACTGCGTCAACAGTTAGTTCAAGAGGTGTTTACAAGTTTCCGGTGGAGATTAAAAGTAATACAATGTATGAGGATGGGCAATGTTCATCCTATGATTTTGAGTATTGTAGCTGGAGTAACTTACCAGATGACGATGCTGTGCTACAGGATGATAAAGATTGGGTTATAGGTGAGTTTGTATGGACAGGTTTTGACTATCTGGGAGAACCTACTCCTTATGATACACAATGGCCTTCGCGAAGTTCTTATTTTGGGATATGTGATTTAGCCGGATTAAAAAAAGACCGGTATTATTGGTACCGAAGTCGTTGGAATAATAAGGATGAAACCCTGCATATTTTGCCCCACTGGAATTGGGAAGGCCGTGAAGGAGAAACAACTCCGGTTTTTGTTTATACCAATTACAATAAAGCAGAGTTGTTTGTAAATGGAAAAAGTCAGGGAATTCAGGAGAAAAGCAATAAAACGAAACAGAACAGATATCGTTTGATGTGGATGGATGTTAAATATGAACCAGGTAACATCAAAGTTGTAGCATACGATGACAATGGAATTCCTGCGGCAGAAAAACAAATACAAACAGCCGGAGCCCCTGATCATATTCAACTAACAGCAGATCGTACTACTATTGCTGCTGATGGAAAAGATTTGAGTTATGTAACTGTTTCTGTAGTAGATAAAGATGGTAATTTATGTCCTAATGCAACCAATCAATTAAAATTTAAGGTTTCAGGAAAAGGTATTTATAAAGCGGCTTGTAATGGTGATGCAACTTCATTAGAGCCATTTCAATTGCCTACGATGAAAACTTTTAGCGGAAAATTGGTCGTGTTGGTTCAGTCTCAGAAAATACCTGGAGAAATTGTTTTAAAAGTTACTGGTAAAGGATTAAATAGTGGATTAATAACCTTAAATGCAAAATAGTCTGATTTAGAACGAAAGTTTTTCAGAGCAGTGGAATCGCCATAAAATTCAATAATGAATATTATGGCGATTTTTTGTTGGAGTAGGAGTTAATAGGTATATAAAGAGAGTGTTAGTCGATGTGTTTGAGGTTGTTCATATTATTGAAATCTTTTATGAGAAATTAAATTTCTTAAAATTGCGCAATCGTTTGTATTTTTGTGCAATCGTTTGTATTTTTGTTCAAAATTAATTGAATGAAGAAAGTTACAATTAATGATATTGCTAAAAAATTAGGTGTTACTCCTTCCACTATTTCAAGGGCTTTGGCTGATAATAAAAGAGTTAGTCAGGCAACCCGCGATAAGGTGAAACGAATGGCCCATGAAATGGGATACCAGCCTAATTTAATGGCATCATCGTTACGTAAAGGAAAATCGGATTTAATTGGAATGATTGTTCCAAGAATCAATCGTCATTTCTTTAGTAATATCATTAGTGGAGTAGAAGAAATTCTAAACCCTGCCGGATACAGTCTTTTAATTATGCAGAGTCATGAGGAACTGGAATCAGAAATTAAGGCAGTTCATTCATTAATGAGAAACAGGGTAGGAGGTATTATTATTTCGCTATCTGTTGAAACAAATCGATATGAACACCTGCAAGGTGTGGTTGATGCAAATGTTCCATTAGTTCAGTTTGATAGGGTTTGTAAAGATTTAAAAGGACCAAAGATTGTAAATGACAATGTAACCGGAGCTTATTTAGCAACCAAGTACTTGTTACAATCGGGTTATAAACGAATTGCCCATTTTTCCGGAAATAAAATGATTAATGTATATGGTGAACGTATTATAGGATACAAAAAGGCCATTGCCGAGGAGTTGGGAGAAGTAGATGAGTCACTTATTCTGGAGGATATTATAACTCGCGATTCTGGATTGGAAACCATACAAAAAGTATTGAAAGAAAAGGAAATAGACGCTGTTTTTTGTGCAGGCGACTATTCTGCTTTTGGAGTTTTTGAAGGTTTAAAAGAACTTGAAGTTGAGTTTCCCGGAAAATTTGGATTAGTAGGTTTTGGAAATGAACCATTTGCAGAGATGTTACATCCATCTTTATCTTCAATAGAACAAGATGGTAGAGAAATTGGCCGAATTGCAGCTCAGGAAATGATAGATGCCATAAATGGAGATTTACATAATATTGAGCGTGTTGTGCCTGTAGAGTTCAAAGAACGAGAATCATCAAAAAGATAAATATTAACTTTTAAAAGTAATAGACATGAGTTTAGAAGTACGTTATGCAGTACATCCTGAAGATGTAAAAAGTTATGATACTACTCGTATCAGAAAAGAGTTTTTAATTGAAAAAGTAATGGTTCCTGGTGAAATTAACCTGGTATATTCTTTTTATGACAGATATATTGTAGGAGGTGCTGTTCCTACTGACAAGCCAATTAAATTGGAAACTTATGAGGAGTTAAAAGCTGAATACTTTTTAGCTCGTCGTGAGATGGGAATTATTAACGTTGGTGGCGATGCAACAATTACTGCTGATGGTGAAGTTTATACATTAAAATATAAGGAGGCATTATATTTAGGTCAAGGAGTTAAAGATGTTGTATTTGAATCAGTTGACGCGTCAAAACCAGCTCATTTATATATTAACTCAGCTCCTGCACATAAAGCATTCCCTTCAAAACATGTAACACTAGGAGATGCTAATGTATTACAATTGGGTTCTTTAGAAACTTCTAACGAGCGTCAAATTAACCAGTTAATTGTTAAAGAAGTAATTCCAACTTGTCAGTTGCAAATGGGGATGACAGCTTTACAACCTGGTAGTGTTTGGAATACAATGCCAGCTCATACTCATAACCGAAGAATGGAAGCTTACTTTTATTTTGAAGTTCCAGAAAATCAGGCGGTATGTCACTTTATGGGACAGACTGATGAAACACGTCATATTTGGATGCAAAATGAGCAAGCAGTGCTTTCTCCATCATGGAGTATTCACAGTGCTGCAGGTACTTCAAATTATATTTTTATTTGGGGTATGGCAGGTGAAAATCTTGATTATACAGATATGGATATTCGTCAACCAAACGAATTGAAATAAGCATAAAAATACCAATACCTCATCATTATCAAATTGTGATGAGGTATATATAACAGATTAGTAATAAAATAAATATCCAAATTATGATAAACGAATTATTTGACCTTTCAGGTAAAGTAGCTCTTGTAACAGGAGGAACTCATGGTATTGGTATGGCTTGCGGTAAAATGTTAGCTAAAGCTGGTGCTAAACTTTGTGTTAACGATTTAAGCGAAGAAAAATTAGCTGAAGCTAAAGAAGAATATGCTAAAGATGGAATCGATGTATTTACTGTAAAATTTAACGTTTGTAGTGAAGAAGAAGTTGATAAAGGCGTTAGCATTATTGAAAAAGAAGTTGGTCCTATCGATATTTTGGTAAACAATGCAGGTATCATTAAGCGTGTACCTATTTTAGATATGCCAATTAAAGATTTTGAACAAGTGATTGATGTTGATTTAGTTGCTCCTTTAATTGTGGCTAAGCGTATTGCTCCTGGTATGATTGAGCGTCGTCAGGGAAAAATCATCAACATGTGTTCAATGATGAGTGTTTATGGTCGTCAAAATGTTTCAGCTTATGCTGCAGCTAAAGGAGGATTAAAACTTTTAACAGAAAACATGACTTGTGAGTGGGCTAAATATAACGTTCAAATTAACGGAATTGGTCCTGGTTATATCGCTACTTCACAAACAGCTCCTATCCGTGTTAACGGTCATCCATTTAATGACTTAGTGATGACTCGTACTCCTGCAGGACGTTGGGGTGAGCCTGAAGATGTAGGTAATGCTTGTTTATTCTTATCTTCTAAAGCTGCAGACTTTGTTAATGGTCATGTTCTTTATGTAGATGGTGGTATTTTAGCCAACTTTGGTTATGTTAAAGGAGAAAATGAAATCTAATTGTATATGCAAAAGATTTTTAATTTTTCTTATATGATATTTTTTCTGGCTGCGTTTAGTGCCTGCACTGGCAGCCAGAAATCTTTAACCGTTTCTGTAACTAATCCTTTAGATATAAATAGAGGTGCAGAAACCGTGAAAGTTGATCTGGGAACTTTAGCTTCTACTTCTGATCAGATTATTGTAATTGACAAGGCAACTGGTACTGAACTTCGTAGCCAATTGGTCGATGAAAATTCAGATCAAACTTTTGAGGCCATTTTGTTCCAAGCTGATTTAAAAGCAGGTGAATCTAAAGATTTTATTGTAAAAGCAGGTACAACAACCTTACCATCAACAGAAGTTAAAACATTTGGTCGCTTTGTTCCGGAACGTTACGATGACTTTACTTGGGAAAATGATAAAGTGGCGTTTAGAATGTACGGTCCTGCTTTAAAAAAATTAGCTGAAGAAGGAAAACCAGGAGGTGGTATTTCCGGAGGCTTGGATTGTTGGTTAAAAAAGGTTGACTATTCTGTTATTAATAAATGGTATAAGGGATATTTAGAAGATCCTATGTACTACCATAATGACAGGGGTGAAGGTTTGGATAACTATCATGTAGGACCTGGTTTAGGCGCTGGAGGTACTGGAGTTATGGTAAACGATTCGCTTGTTCAATCGGTTAACTTTACAGATTCACATGTGTTGTTAAATGGTCCTGTTAAAACAAAATTTGTTTTAGATTATGATTCATATGGTACAGGTGATGTTAAAGTTCAGGAACAAAAAACAATTTCAATTGATTTGGGTTCTAACCTGACTAAAATTACAGTTGACGTTAAGGGAGCTGATGTTTTAACAACAGGTATTACTTTACATGAGAATGATGGTGAATTGACTGTGGATTCAACTGCTGTTTTTGCAGATTATTATGCACCTTATTTTGGAAACGAATTGGGTAATGCAATTGTAATTGATCCTAAATACTATGCCGGTTATACTCGTATTGATTCAGATGTAAAAGATCATAGTAATGTTTTATTACATCTTAAAGTTATTGATGGAAAAGTAGAGTATTATGCAGGTTTTGCATGGAGCGAAAGTAAGCAATTTGCAGGTAAAGATGCCTGGGAGACTTATTTAGCAAATTTTGCTCAGAAAATACAAAATCCATTGCAAGTAACAGTTAAGTAATCTTACATATTGTAGTTTAGAGATTAGTTCTCTGATACAAAAAAATAAGTCAGGTAGTTTTATGCTTCCTGACTTTTTTCTTTATTAGTAGTCTGATGCATCTTTCATAATGGTAGATTGTTTCTGATATGGATCATTTAGCATTGTAAGTAGTAACCTTAATCTGATTAAAATTAAAGAGCTCAGATTTCATTAGATGATTGATATACAATGCAAATGTCAGAAGCACAACGAGCTATGGTGACAAAATTTAAAGAAGTAAATCGATAGTCTAATGAAATGCATAAGTTTATGAATATAAACAACTGTTTTCTTCGTCATATGTTGCTTAAGATATCCTGATGTATTTTCCTTAAAGTTCACAAAACCAATTATGTATATTCGATCTGAGCCATTAATTTTATGGCGAAATCAGGTTAGTAGATTATCAGCCTTGTAATTCGTTGCCTGAACCTACTTATTAATGCACTCCGGACGTATAAGGTGGTACACTCCGGACGCATAGGGTGGTGCACTCCGGACGCATAAGGTAACAAAGGCCGGACGCATGCGTCCAGCCCTGTTAAATAGTTTTATTATATACCGTTGATATATTCAACGTTAATAATTCTTGCTTTGTGTTTGCCGTCTTCTATCTATTTTTTTGACAGACCTGAAATATCTAATTTAGTATTAGGTACACTCATGTCTTTTGAATCTTTTATCGTTAGTATAATATCGTTAAAATCATGATCACACGAATTAAGGTCAACCTTTACGTCTTCAAAAGTTAGAACAATATCATCGCAGTCGCTACTTAAAAATAGAGTCGATTGTTGTGCTTGGTTAATATTAAATATTCTGTCAGTATAATGTGTGTAGCTTCCATCAACTGTTAAGCCATTTTTCCAACCTCTGGCCACAATATAAAAACCAATTACTGTACCTGCCGGAAAACTGCTATCTCCCAATTGAACACGGTCGCCAAAGTCAAGACCTCCACCTTCTTTTACTTTTGATACGTTTGGAAAAACAATGTGCTTTTCAATGTCATCAATACATTGAGGTGGATTATTTTCCTGATAGGTATAATACCCGAATGTGTTTTTCCAGCTGGCTCCTTCATCAATAAATGAAACATAAACAGGAGTTTCTTTAGTAACAAGAATGTTTAATTGAGCTGTTTCGCTAAATAAATCCTCATGTTGTTTTCTTGCATCTTTACTTTCAGGAAAAAGTTTAGATATTTTGTCCATTAATGTTTCGCAAGGTTTAGTAGGTTCAACATCATCAGGTACACCCTCATCAATACTTATAGCCAGAATTTTTAATCCACCTAATCCAGTCGCTACAAAAATAAGGTTGTCTTTGGATTCAACAAAGTTGGTTGACTGATAGTTGTTAAACTGCATGGCTCCCAACATACTTACATTATCATCATTTTCTTTAATAAGTCCACCAATGTGAACCCCTGACTCACCATTTCCAATTAAAACCAGGTCGCCATTAACAGAAACACTGTTAGTTACGTTATTTTCATCCAATGATCCTTCTGGTGTTTCTGGTCTTGGTATATTTTGTTTTATAGTTCCATCTAAATTAAGTATAGAAAGGCCTCCTTCATTTAGTGCAGCAAAAATATAATCGTTGGTTGCAGCAATTTCAGATTTAGACTCTGGTGTATTTGCACCTCCAACATTATAGGTTTCTTTATAAACCCCATCAGATAATCCAAATACATTTACTCTTCCTTCTTGTCCTTGAAGTACGTATAGATTATCTGAATTGGCATCTACTGAACGAATATCACTTATTTCTTGAGAACTGATCATATTGTATGCTGCATCAAATACAGTAAGCGTTCCAGCGGAACCACTGGTTGTGTATATAATACCATCAACAACTTTTATATCTGTACCAACATATGAAAGGATATCTATAATTGTATCAACTTTTTCAAAAGCCATTGATTCATTTAAAGAAATAACTTCTAAAAATGCAGGTGATGAAAATCCAGCTTCCATATAGTCACCTCTCGCACCAACGATATAAATTTTTCCATCATAGTAATCAATGGCACTTACATCTGTATTATCAAGTATAGCACTTGAAATAATTACAGGATTCTTTTCATCGGTGATATCAAATATTTCAATTCCTCCAAGCCATTTTGCTCCTTGAGTATTATAGGTAACAAAAGCATAATTATCATGAATGGTAACATGAGATGCTTGAAGTGTATTGTCATTATATACAGGGGAGGCAACTTCTGCTTTTAATTTAAAAACATAATTTTTTGTTAGATCAATTTCCTGTAAATCGTCTGCACTTTTTAAAATAGAGGAAGTGTTGGTTTCCACAATAGGAACAATCTCATCTTTGTAGTTAATTCTTGATGCCAGATTTTCTCCATCGGTATTAATCAGCAAATTCCCTAACTCATTGAAGTTTTCTTCTTGTTTATCAGATATAAGAGCATCTTGCTGGCAACTATAAAATGCCAATGTGCCCAAGAGAATAGTAATGATAAATCTAATGTTTTTCATAGTTAATTAATTATGGTTTAAGTTGTAATACACCTGTTTTCTGTTGACAAAGAAAAAGATTGTTTTTTGATTATTACAAATAATGAGCTACTGTATTTTATACTCCTTAATCTGTTTTTGATGAAATGCAGTTTTGTATGGTCTAATGGATTAATTTGTTCAACTATTACACAGTGAAAATAATCTTAGTTATTTCAGGTTTGGTTTATAAAACGTGTTAGCAAGTAACAGTATTCATTTAAGAAGATGTTTTTAATCTAATAGGAATGCTTTGTATAATTTGTTTACAATAACTTAAAGTGTATGATGAAACATTTAATGATGAGATGCGTAATAATGATGATAAATGTATATAAAATAGTGATTAAAGAGTTTTTACTAAGAATTACATTTAAAACTAAATATCCGAATTATTTAAAAATACATACAAATGAAATTATTATTTACAGGTCTATTATTTTTTATGACAATAGGAGTTGTTAAAGCTCAGGAAAATAAGGCTGAATTAATTAAAGATTTAACAGATGGTGTTATTTCATTAGAAATATCAGATCTGAACGAAAGTTCGCCTATTTCGAGTATTAACAAATTGGCATTTGATCAGGCTGCAAAATCTATAGTTTTGACTAAAGAAAATATTGCAGGTTCCTTAGAAGAAGCAAAATCGTATAAAGCCTGCGTAATTACTGTTGGTGTGCATACCATTGTTGTAATTGAAAATTTGTCTAAAGCGATTAAATCAGGATCGTGGGGATGTAATATGCCTTGGGGTAAAGGGTTTATTCAAAAAGGATCTTTAAATTTTAAGGAAGATTATATTAATAATATCATTGGGATGCCTGATGGGCAGAGACGGATGATGTTTTTATTTAAATAAAAAATTAGAAAGGAGGCAAGATGTTAGCCTCCTTTTTTATTGTATTACATTTCAGGTCCTGCCTTTTCCAATTCTTTTCCTAAATCAGTATCTGTATATTTTTTAAAGTTATCAATAAACAAATGAGCCAATTCGTTTGCCTTTTTTGTCCATTCTTCAGGATCAGTGTAAGTATCCCTAGGATCCATAATTCCAGGATCTACATCGTGTAAAAATGTAGGAACCTCTAAGTTGAAAATAGGAATTGTTTTGGTTTCAGCTTTTTCTATCGATCCATCCAAAATGGCATCTATAATAGCCCTCGTATCCTGAATTGATATTCTTTTGCCCGTTCCATTCCATCCTGTATTTACTAGGTAGGCCGTAGCACTATGAGCTTGCATTTTCTTCACCAATTCTTTTCCATATTTGGTTGGGTGAAGTGACAAGAATGCCTCACCAAAACAAGCAGAGAAAGTTGGAACCGGTTCAGTTACTCCTAATTCAGTACCAGCTAATTTTGCAGTAAAGCCTGATAAGAAATGGTATTGGGTTTGTTCAGGATTTAATTTAGATACAGGTGGCATCACACCAAAAGCATCAGCTGTTAAAAATATTACTTTGTTTGCGTGACCAGCTTTTGATATTGGTTTTACAATATTGTGAATGTGATAAATAGGATAAGAGACTCTTGTGTTTTCGGTAACAGACTTATCCGAAAAATCAACAGAGCCATCTGGCAAAACAGTTACATTCTCTAATAATGCATTTCGTTTGATGGCATGATAGATGTCTGGTTCACTTTCCTTATCTAAGTCAATGGTTTTAGCATAACATCCACCTTCAAAATTAAATACACCATCATCATCCCATCCATGTTCATCATCACCAATTAAAGCTCTTTTAGGATCTGTTGATAAGGTAGTTTTACCCGTTCCGGATAAGCCGAAGAAAATAGCCACATCACCGTTGTTTCCTCTGTTGGCTGAACAGTGCATAGCTGCAATTCCTTTTAATGGAAGGAAGTAGTTCATCATGGCAAAAATACCCTTTTTCATTTCTCCACCGTACCATGTACCACCGATAAGTTGAACCTTTTCTGTTAAATTAAATATAGTAAATACCTCAGAATTCATTCCTTGTTCTTGCCAATTGGGATTCGTGAATTTGGAAGCATTGAGAACCACAAAATCAGGTTCGCCATATGATTCTAATTGTTCATCTGTAGGACGTATAAACATATTTTTTACGAAATGAGCCTGCCATGCCACTTCAGTAATAAATCTTACTTTAAGTTGGGTGTCTTTATTGGCACCACAGAAAGTATCCATTACAAACAATTTATTGTGCGAAAGATCGTCTATGACTTGTTCCTTTAGTGTTTTCCATATTTCTGGAGATAAAGGTCTGTTATCATTTGGCGCTTTTTCTGATGTCCACCAAATAGAATCTTTAGTAATATCATCATAAACAATATATTTATCTTTTGGAGAGCGTCCCGTGAATCGTCCTGTCATTACATTAATAGCATCGAATTTTGTTAAGGTGCCTTTTTCAAAACCCGTGAGGTTTTGATTTACCTCTTCGTTAAATAGTAATTCGTAGGATGGGTTGTAAATTACATCGTTGTTTGTTTTAATCCCATATTGGGATAGATCAACAGTCGATTTGATTGCTTCCATATCGTAATATTTTAACAGTGTGAATATAAATTACACCTATAAAATTGTTAGGGTTAACTATTTAAATAAAATAATATACAATTAAGAATAGGTGTGTAAGATGCATTTACAGCCTGTAAATCAGCTTAATGAGATGTAGGTTGTTTTCGTAAATGAATCTATATTAAAAATAGTTAAAATCATTTAATAAAAACAAATATTTAGAGTTGATTTTATTTTGTAATTATTTAATGTGAAGATAATGAGTGTTATAGGAGTGTTTTGTTGTGGGTGTATTAAATTTACTTCTAATTTATAACATAATTGTTCAAAAGATTAAAGAAGGTATTCTTTACAACGGAGGTTTAGGTGATTAGGAAGAGTTTAAACCGCAATATGCATTACGAAGTTCTAATACATAATCCGGGTTTTAGTTATCTATTAACAAAAAAAAGATGGTTACTTATACGGAGCAACCATCTTAATATTTTGTATTTTATTTTTTTATGCTCAAGTTTATATTAGCGTTGTTAATAACAATGTTTTCATAGTCCCACAGTTTCCTTTTAGGGCTCGGATTCAGAAGAAATAAGATAGAAGTCCGAGGAAATTTTTCTCATTATTAGTTCATTTACTTCTGGCTTTATGCTCCTTACTTCTATTAAAATAATTAATACTTGAAAACAGTACAGTCATTTAACCAAGTTATTATAAACTACAGCTTTGTTTTAATTTAATGTAAAAAACGCAATAGCACTTTTTAAATGTTCAGCCTGATCAGCAAGCATTTCGGCACTTGAAGCTAACTCTTCACTAGCGGCAGCATTTTCTTGTGTGATGTCATTTAATTGCTGTATTGCACTGTTTACCTGATGTGAACCATTATTTTGTTCCTGGCTGGCAGCAGCAATTTCCTGAACTAACATGGATGTAGTGTTTATTTTAGGAATAATTTCATTCATTAATTTACCAGTAGTATTTGATATATTTAAACCCTCCTTGGTTAGGGCATTAATTTCGTCAGCAGCAAGCTTACTTTGTTCGGCAAGTTTTCTTACTTCACCTGCAACAACAGCAAATCCTCTACCTTGCTCACCAGCTCTGGCTGCTTCAACAGAAGCATTTAACGCAAGGATGTTGGTTTTCATGGCAATATCATTAATCACAGATATTTTTTCAGATATAGTTTTCATGGCTTTGTTAGCATCTTGAGCATGGGAATTTACTTTGTTCGAATCCCTATTGGCTTCTTCAGAAACCTGAGAAGTTTCTGTTGCATTATCAGAGTTCTGTTGTATACTTGCTGAAATTTCTTCCATTGTAGAACTTACTTCTTCAATAGAACTGGCCTGCTCATTGGCGCCTTGAGACAATTGTTGTGATGAACCACTTAACTGTTGACTCGCCACTCCAATTTTATCAGCTCCGGTTTTTATATTTGTTACAATATCTCTTAACCCATCGATCATTTTATTTAAAGCCGCAGCTAATTGACCTATTTCATCCTTTTGGTTAATATCCAGTTTTTCGGTTAAGTTACCTTCTGCTATTGACTCTGATATATAAACAGCTTTTTCAAGACTATTAGAAATATCTTTAGCAATAAAGTAAATTAAGATACCCAATACAATAATGCTTATAATTAATGCTATTATAATGATATTTCTGATATAGTAAACACTAGCAAACAATTCATCTTCGTAAACAGTTACGGCAATATATGATTGAATATCGTCAAGATGTCTGAAATATTGATACTTCTTTTTTCCTCCATATTCATAGGTGATTAGCCCTTTTTCCTGTTTTGCATTCTTCATTTTTAAGAAGAATTCCTCGTTTGCAATACTTTTACCTTCATCTTTAGGATGGATAATTAAGGTACCATCATTAGTAACTATATAGGGATAACCTGAATCAAAAAATATCTTATCATTAAAAATAGCTTTTAATTTATCCATGTTTTTTTCCTTAACTCCAACATAAATAATTCCTTGTATGGTTCCGTTTATTATCAGAGGTTTATAGGCAGTTAAGTAATAATCATCAACAACAAATGCCCTCCCTACATATGTATTACCTTCCATTACAGATTTAACAACAGGAGATGAATTTGGAATATAAGTACCAACAGCTCTTTCTCCATTTTTGGCAATTACATTCGTAGAGATACGAAGAAAACCATCATCAATTTTTTGAAATATGGTAGCTGTTCCTCCTACTAAGTCTTTAATTTCATCAACAAATCGAGTGCTGTTCTGAATTGTTTCTCCTTTAACAGTCCATTCAGGTACATCAATTTGTTTAGACTCATTGGTTAATTGGTTTGTCGCTGATAAACCTATTGTTTTTGAGCTTATTTTAATTGTACCTAGATTCTTTATAAACTGATCCGCAGTGTTAATTCCAATACGAACGTTTTGTTGATTAGATGAAATATTTTGTGTTATAAGTAAATTCAGATCTTTCACATGCTCTTGCATACGTTCGTTTGTTTCTGATTCACTGGTTTTAATCTCCAGGTTAATAATGGAATAACCTAAAATAATTAAAATAACAACCACTAAAGATGTTACTATTACCCCTAACCGCAATCCGATTTTAATATCGTGAAACCTCTTCATATTAATTAAGTTAAAAAGTATTGTTTTGATTAGGGGGAAATACGGATAAATAAATATTAAGGTTTCTGTATATGTGAAATTGTTATTAACATGCTGTTGAAAACTAATTGACCAAAAAGCTAAAAAATGTGATTAAATGACTGTATGTGTTGATTAAAATATTTTGTTAGAATGTTTAGTGTCTCATATAAACAAAAAAAGAGGCCAAAAGCCTCTTTAAAACATATATTATTTCAGTCTTATTTTATAGAACTAACATATTTTTGAAAAGCCTTAAAGGTTCCCATTTCTTTATCTTTTTCGATAGTTGAAGTAACCCAATGACTTGTATATTTGGTTGGTTTTGTAATGAATAGTTGTTGTTTTCCATCATCTAATGTGTTTTCATAGTTATCAGGATTAATAACAACAGCAGCACCTACTTTAATTTTTTCAGCAGCAACATCTTCAGGGTGGTATCCCCATGAAATTACATAGTTTTTAGCTTTATCTACTTTTTGACCTTTATGATAATTTACGCCAGTAACAAATTGAACATCGTCATCTGTTAATGCAAAAGCTTCCACTCTCATTTCTCTGATTCCTGAGTATGCAGTAACTCGTACAAGGATATCTACTTTTTTACCTTTGTATGGAACATCTTTTGAAAGCATTTCCATTTGTGAAATACTACCTTCTTTTTTTACCCTAACAATACGGTTTGATACTGGAGCTAACATAACTACATTTTCTCCATCCCATAATCTTATTCCTCCTAAACCTAATGTAGAACCAGCCTTATAATAATCCGCTCCTAAACCATTTTTTTGTTCCTCTGCACTTGGGTACCATTTTGCAGATTTTAACTCTAAACCTGGTTTTTGTTTGTTATAGACGTCAATGGCAGCTGCTTTATTATTAAAATATAAACGTAAGGCTAGCCATTCATTTTCAATGGCAGGACCATGGTGACCAATTGTTCTGTATAAATCACCAGATGGTTCCTGAATTTCATTTGTATAAATAGAATCTTTTCTTAGAAATAAACTTGCATCTGTTAAATTTTGAGCTACTGAAGGTAAAGTTAAAACTAAGAGTAGTGTAAAAGTGAGGATTAATGATTTCATGCTAATTATTTTATTTGAGTGATTTTATAGATTAACAATATCTATTCCAGTAATCCTTCATAAAAATTTATATTCTCTTTATTAAGGATATCTACCGGTAAAAAATTCATATTTTTAATGTTTTCTTTGCGGAACAAATAATTAAAAAGTATAATAGCTGCATTATATCCTTGACTCTTTGATTGTTGAGCAATTAAAAAATCAATAACACCTTTCTGAAGGTACTTTATATTTTGTTCCAGCGTATCAAACCCAATAAGCATCAGGTTTTTAATGTTGTTTTCTTCAAGTATATCCGCAATTAGATGTATTCTTGAATTGGGTACGTATATTATTTTAGTTTTCGGCGATTTTTTTAGATAATTACAAAGTGACTTTTCATAGTCCACATTGTCCTTATCTACTTTTAATTGTAAATGTTTAATTCTGTCCGTAGAAATATTTTTTTCTTTGAAAAAATTAATGAAACCCTCTATTCTGTCATTAATATGTGAATATTCCTGTTTGCCTTTAGAAACATATACTACTAATATTTCATCTTCCTGGTTAAAGGCCAAATTACAAAGTGAGGCAGCAACTTTTCCTGCCGAAACAGGATCTTGTCCGATAAAAGATAAAGGATTAGCTTCTGCATGATGAATATTCATTTGTACAAAAGGAATATTTCTTTCATGGAGTTGGTCTGCAAATAATTTTGATTCTGCCAGAAACATAGGAACGTAAACTACACCATCTGGATTTAAATCCAAAATTTTATTAAAAGCTTCCTTAAAATCTAAAGCTGTTAACGAAAATGTAATTTTATGAATGTTTACTTTAAATGATGATAACTCTGATATGGCTTTGTCAATTCCAGCCATCGGACGAGTCCAATATTTTACATCATTAGGATCGGGTAGGAGACAGGCTATTTGAAGTTCTCTTTTTAAAGCAAGATTTCGAGCTAAAATATCAGGTTCATATCCAAGCTCCTTGATTGCTTTTTGAACCTTTTCGTAAGCTTTTTCTGAGAATTTGCCTCTTTGATGAATAATTCTGTCAACAGTACCGGCTGAGACTCCTGCTTGCTTGGCAATATCAACTATTCTTATTTTCATCTGATTTCATTTACTTGCATTAGCCCTATGAAACTCTAAAAATTTTAATCGTATGCATTTGAAATTTAAAGACTAAAATTTACAAGCTCAATTCTTTCGGTTACTATATAATTAGCGTCAGTAACAATAGTGTTACCGATGCTAAAATAATTATTTAGTGTTGATAAAACCTTTTTAAGTAAGTGTTTTATCTGTACTTTCAATTAAAAGTTGAAATAGTTTTTTGCGTTATAATAGCAAATGTTTTCAACGTATGTTTTAAGTAATTCCATATCGTTTGGAATTAATCCTTTTTCTACATCTTCACCTAAAAGGTTACATAGTATACGGCGGAAATACTCATGACGGCTATAACTCAAGAAACTTCTTGAATCAGTAAGCATACCAACAAAACGACTCAATAAACCTAAGTTAGAAAGCGCATTCATTTGTTTTTCCATACCATCTTTTTGGTCTAGGAACCACCATCCTGAACCCCATTGAATTTTACCTGCCACAGTTCCATCCTGGAAGTTACCAAGCATAGTAGCGTAAACTTCGTTATGTGCAGGATTCAAGTTGTAAAGAATTGTTTTAGTTAGTTTTTCATCAGTTGCAAGGCTGTTTAAAAATTTGGACATGTCCTTTGCAACTAAATCATCGCCAATTGAATCAAAGCCAGTATCAGCACCTAGTTTGTTGTACATAAAGGTGTTGTTGTTACGGATTGCGCCTATATGGAATTGTTGAGTCCATCCTTTAGCATGATCCATTACAGCTAACTGATATAATACAGCTGATTTGTATTTATTGATTTCTTCAGTTGTTAAAGCTTCACCTTTTCTTGCTTTAGCAAAAATTGCTTTGATTTCTTCAATAGTATATTCATCACAGAAGAAACGATCTAAACCGTGGTCTGATAATTTACATCCCATTTCAGCAAAGAAATCCTGACGGATTTGTAGTGCTTTTAATAAATCATCATAAGATTCTATAGTAACACCTGCAACTTCAGCTAATGTATTTACATAAGCGTTAAAATCATCAAGGTTGTCGATAGCCATAGCTTTGTCAGCTCTCCAGGTTGGAAGTACTTTAGTTTCGAAACCAGAATCTTTAATTTTTTTATGATACTCTAATGAATCAACAGGGTCATCAGTAGTACAAATGATTTCAACATTTGCTTGTTTGATTAATCCTTTACAAGAAAATTCCGGAGTTTGTAGTTTTGCATTACATTCTTCCCAAATTGATTTAGCTGAATTTTCATCTAAAATTTCTTCTACACCAAATGGTTTTTTTAATTCAAGATGAGTCCAGTGATATAGAGGATTACGAAGAGTAAAAGGAACTGTTTTAGCCCAGTTATAAAACTTATCCCAATCGCTTACATCGCCGGTAATTTCATTTTCAGGAATACCGTTGGTACGCATTGCTCTCCATTTGTAATGGTCGCCATACAACCAAATTTGTGTAATGTTTTCGAATTGTACATCGTCAGCAATTTGTTGTGGCGGAATGTGACAGTGGTAGTCAATGATTGGTAGTTTTGCTGCGTAATCGTGATATAATTTTTTTGCAGTTTCGTTTGATAATATAAAGTCTTTATCAATAAAAGTTTTCATTATGTATTTTTTTTTTGGTTAATAGAATTACAAATAAAACCAATTACAACAGAGTATGTAATTGGCTTATTATATTCTGATTATAGCGTAACTCCGCTTTTAAAAATTGCAATTTCGCGGTAGCCATTGATTTCGTTTTTAGTTTTTTTGCCACTGGCTACTTCTAAAATAAAATCAATAAACTCACTGCTTAAGTCATCCATATTAACGCCATCAACTAGTTTTCCGGCATTAAAATCAATCCAGTTTTGCTTTCTGTTAGCAAGCTGTGAATTTGTAGCTACTTTTACTGTTGGAATAAATCCTCCAAAAGGAGTACCTCTACCAGTTGTAAATAATACCATCTGACATCCACACATTCCTAAAGTGGTTGTTGCAATAAGATCGTTACCCGGTGCACTGATTAAGTTTAAGCCAGATGTTTTTATACGCTCTGTATGTTTGAGCACATCTTTAACTTTACTATTACCAGCTTTCATGGTACATCCCAACGATTTATCTTCAAGTGTTGTAATACCACCGTTTTTATTACCTGGAGAAGGATTTTCGTAGATAACCTGATTATGACGTTTATAGTAATTTTTAAAGTCATTAACCATATCTACAGTTTTCTGAAAAACTTCTTTGGTTTCACAGCGGTTCATCAGAATTGTTTCTGCACCAAACATTTCTGGTACTTCAGTTAGTACACTGGTACCACCGTAATGAATCACATAATCAGACACTCTACCTAACATTGGATTAGCAGTAATACCACTAAAACCATCAGAACCACCACACTCAAGACCTAATCTTAGTTTTGATAATGGTTGTTTTGTTCTACGGTCTTCTTTTAACGCATCAAAAAGTTCTGAAACCACGTCCAATCCTGAGGTGATTTCATCCTTAAGATCTTGAGTTGTAATGAATTTGATTCTTGATGGATCATATTCACCTAAAGTTTCTTTAAAAGCGCTTACCTGATTGTTTTCGCAACCAAGTCCTACCACAAGAACAGCTCCTGCATTAGGGTGTCTTACAATATTTTGAAGTGTTTCGCGAGTATTAATATGATCATCACCCATTTGTGAGCAACCATAATTGTGCGGGAATGTATATATTCCATCAAAATAATCCAATTCATCAAAGAATAAACCGGATTTCATACATTTTTCGGTAAACTTTTTTGCGATTGACTCTGATACTCCATTAACACAGCCTACTGTAGGAATAATCCAAAGTTCATTTCTAATACCAACTTCTCCATTTGCACGCTCATAACCATCAAAAAACTTCTCTTCTAATGTTACTTTTACATCTGGTTCTACTGGCTCATAGCAGTATTCAAGTATGTCACCAAGACCAGTTTTGATATTGTGAACATGAACATGCATACCTATTTCGATATCTTCTTGAGCAACCCCAATAGAACTACCATATTTTAAAATTTGCTCACCTTTTTTAATTGGAGCAATGGCAATTTTATGAGCTTGCGGAATATCTGATGCAACGGTAATGGTGTTGCCTTCAAACTCGAAGCTGGTACCGGCACTCACTGGTTCCAGGGCAACTATTACATTATCTCCTGGTTGAATATGTAAATGCTTCATAATAATAGTTTTTTATTGCTGATACTATAAAAGAATTAGAGAAGTTGAGGTTATTCAAATTTCTCTAAAAAGTAACCCGGATAGTTTTGTATTTTTTATTAAACAAAAGCTATCCGGACCCATAAAATGTTATTTAAGAATATCAGCTAAAGCTGATTGAATTGAGTTGTCAAGTATATTGTTAACGTAACTTGCTACTGCCGCAGAGAAACCTTCAACTTCATCAAGGTTAATTCCCCAAATCTTATCATTACTTAATATTGCTTGTACTTTTTCTTCAACAGAAGAATCAGAAGCCCAAACTGAGTTAATAATTTCTAATAGCTCAGGCGTATCTTTAGCTTCGAAACCAATTGGATTACCAGGTTTGTACAATACAAGTAACGCTGCTAAAGAGAAAGTCACTTTTTTAGGAAGTTTTCCTGTACTGGCAACTGTATCTTTAACTGTTGGGAAATCTCTGGTTACCCATTTAGATAATGAGTTTAATGAAATATCTTTTAAGAAGTGACGGATATATGGATTAAAGAAACGCTCTAAAATTTCATCAGCAAAAGCAACTAGTTTTTCTTTATCACCTTCAATGTTTGGTAACACTTCTTCGGCTACCATGCTTTTGATATAGGTAGAAACAGTTTCGTCATCAAATGCTTCTTTTACAGTTTCATGACCACATAATAAACCAACAGGTACTAATGCTGTATGTGAACCATTTAATACTCTTACTTTTTTATCACGGAAAGCTTTCATGTCGTCTAACCAAACCACATTTAACCCTGCACTATCCATAGGGAATTTACTGCGAACATCTTCTCCAGCTTCAATAGCCCATAAGTGAAAATACTCTCCAACAACAACCAAGTTGTCTTCATAACCTAATTCGGCTTGAATTTCTTTGATATTGTCTTTAGGAAATCCTGGAACAATACGGTCAACTAGAGTACTGCTGAAAGTACATGCTGTATTTAACCAGTTGATAAAGTCTGCTTCTAAATTATTTTGTTCTGCTAATTCTAAAACAATTTCTTTAAGTATATCTGCATTTTTATCAATTAATTCACAACAAATTACACTTAAACCTTTGTCTGTTGCACCAGCATATTTTTTATATCTCTTATATAAGAGAGCTGTCATTTTACCTGGGTATGATTTAGGAGGTAAAGCATTAATGTCCTCATCATCAATTCTGCTAATACCTGCTTCTGTAGTATTTGAAATAACAATTTCTAAATCTTCAGATAAGAAATACTCTTCATATTTAGCATATTCAGCATAAGGATTCACTGCATCCATTACACATTCAATCAATTCAGTTTCTTCCACAGGCTTACCATCTTTAATACCTTGTAAAGAAACATGATACATGCAATCTTGCTTTTTAAGCATTTCAACTAAACCATTAGCCAATGGTTGTACAATTACAACTCCGGCGTTATAATCAATTTGTTTGTTTGCTTGTTGAATCATCCAATCTACAAATGCACGTAAAAAGTTTCCTTCACCAAACTGAAGAATTTTTACAGGATAGGACTTACGGCCCTGAACAGTTTCATTGTTTAATGCTTTCATAATATGTTTATAATTTTCGAAATATGATTTTTATGGAAAATATGTGCAACAAAGATAAGCACATTAAAGTGTGTGCGCACACACTTTAATGTTAAAAAATGTAAAAAGAAATAAATATTGTTTAGATATGTTATTATTTAATGCTAGATCTTAATTCAGAAGGAGGGATGCCTAATTTCTTTTTAAATAGGCGACTAAAATAATGTATGGACTGAAATTTTAGTTCGTAACTGATTTCTTTTAAACTTTTGTCTGTAGTAAGAATCAGTTCTTTAGCACGCATTATTTTTAAATCGATATGATATTGGTGTGGAGCAATGCCAGTATATTTTTTAAACATCTTTCTAAAATAGGAATAGCCAATGCAGTTTTGATCTGCTAATTTTTTTAAATCAATTTCATCCTCAATATGTTCACGCATATAAAAGCGAGCATATTGTATAAGTTTTTCTATGGGTTTTCCTGAGAAGTCTTTTTGTTTTTGCCATGCTACAATATATCCCAATAGTTTGATAATTAATCCTGAAGCGATGTGTTGGTTTCCTGGATCTTCATTCTGAATTAGCTCAAATATTTTATAATAGGTGTCGATAATATCTTCTCTTGCGCCACAATGTATAACAGACTGTCCTTGTAAAACCTGGTTTTTTTGTAAATAATGATTGGCAAGTAATCCATCGAAACCAATATAATTTTCAACCCAGCCATCAGATTTTGTTGGTCTGTATCTGTGCCATTCATCTTTACGGATGATCATTAGAGTACCTGGCTTTACCTGAAATTTACCTCTTTTATTTTCCAGTACACCAGAACCTTCTGTAATAAAGTTAATTTGATATTCATTTAAAGTTCTGCCATTTTTCCAGCTAAAAAAGTAACCGCTGGGATGATTCTTTAAAGGATAATTAATATTGGCAGGAATTGTAGCCTTTCCGGCTACATTTAAATATAAGCCCCAATCTTTATCTTCATCACTTACGGTTGTGTATTTAAAAAAGTCCTTCATTGTTGGTCCAAAAAGTGCAAATAAAACGCCAATTTGTGTATTGATGGCATGTTTTCTTCCGTCTATTTTTGTCTAAAAATATAATCAGAAGTTAAATAAACAAAAAAAATCTTTCAAATTACTTAGTATGAATTTTATAATCGGATTAGTAATTATCGCATTAGGAAGTTTTGGACAATCGAGTTCATATGTTCCTATTAATAAAATCAAGAATTGGGCTTGGGAAAGTTTTTGGTTATCACAAGGTGTGTTTGCCTGGTTGGTTTTTCCTTTGCTTGGTGCATTTTTAGCAGTTCCGGAAGGACACTCCTTAGGTGAAATATTAATGAGTGGCGATGGTGCAATCTGGAAAACCATGGGATATGGTGTACTATGGGGAGTTGGAGGATTAACTTTTGGTTTAAGTATGCGCTATTTAGGTGTTGCTCTTGGACAATCTATTTCATTAGGTACTTGTTCTGCTTTTGGTACTATTATTCCTGCATTAATGGAAGGTCAGGATCTGTTTACCGGAAAAGGTTTGGTTTTATTAATAGCAGTTAGTATTGCTTTGGCAGGTATTGCAATTATTGGGTATGCAGGTAGTCTTCGAGCAAAAAATATGACTGAAGAAGAGCGTAAAGCTGCGGTAAAAGATTTTGCTTTAGGAAAAGGGTTATTGGTTGCTTTATTAGCTGGTTTAATGAGTGCTTGTTTTAGTTTAGGTTTAGCAGCAGGAAAACCAATTGCAGATGCTGCTGCTGCCATGGGAGCAAAAAGTTTATACGTGACTTTACCGGCAACATTTTTAGTTACTGCTGGTGGTTTCTTAACCAACGCTATTTACTGCTTAGCTCAAAATGTTAAAAATAAAACGCTTACTGATTATACTTCTGTACCGGCAAATGTATTTGTTAATAATATTTTGTTTTGTGCATTAGCAGGAGGATTGTGGTATTCGCAATTCTTTGGATTAGGTGTTGGTAAAAGCTTCTTTGAAGAAGGAAGCGTAATTATGGTATTCTCATGGAGTATTTTAATGTCGCTGAATGTTACTTTTAGTAATGTGTGGGGTATTATTTTAAGAGAATGGAAAGGGGTAGGAGCTAAAACATGGACCGTACTTATTGTAGGATTGGTTGTACTAATATTTTCAACATTCGTTATCAATTTTTAATTAGAGTCTTATAAAATAATTAATAATAAACATATCGAGGTCTTGCCACGGAATTAACTGCCCATGATTTGGTGAGACCTCTACTTAAAATCCGTTAAATAAATAAATTATGGCTAATAAAGAATTAATTACAAAGGCTTACGAAATTGCCAAAGAACAATACGCTGCTTTAGGTGTAGATACAGATGCTGTTTTAAAGAAAATGCAAGAAGTTGCAATTAGTTTACATTGTTGGCAAACAGATGATGTAGGTGGTTTTGAAACTCCAGATGCTGAGTTAGGTGGTGGAGGTATCCAAACTACTGGAAATTATCCTGGTAAAGCAAAATCTGTTTCAGATATGAAGCAAGATCTTGATAAAGCAATGTCTTTACTTCCTGGTAAACAACGATTAAATTTACATGCTATTTATGGTGATTTTGCTGGTGAATTAGTGGATCGTGATCAAATTGAAGTAAAGCATTTTCAAGGTTGGATTGATTGGGCTAAAGAAAGAGGAATGGGATTAGATTTTAATGCTACATTTTTTTCTCATCCAAAATCAGATGATGGATTTAGTTTAGCAAGTAAAAACGAAGATCATCGTAAATTCTGGGTTGAGCACTTAAAAAGATGTCGTGCTATTGGTGCTGAAATGGGAAAACAATTAGGAACTCCTTGTGTACACAATACATGGGTTCATGATGGTTCTAAAGATACACCTATTGATCGAAATGGATATCGTGCGATTCTTAAAAAATCTCTAGATGAGGCACTTGCTGTAAAATATCCGAAAGAACATTTAAAAGATGCTGTAGAGGCTAAATTGTTTGGTATTGGTGCAGAATCAATGACTGTAGGATCTCATGATTTTTACATGGGGTATGCTGTTAAAAATGACACATTAATATGTCTAGATAACGGTCACTTTCATCCAACAGAACAAGTAGGGGATAAGATTTCAGCTTGTTTACAGTTTGTTGATGAAATATTATTACACGTTACCAGACCTGTACGTTGGGATTCAGATCACGTTGTAACCTTAAATGATGAAATTCAATTAATCGCCTCAGAAATTATTAGAAATGATTTTCTAAGTAGAGTTAATATAGGATTGGACTTCTTTGATGCTTCTATCAACCGTATTGGAGCGTATGTAGTTGGTACACGTGCTGCTCAAAAAGCATTTATGATTGCAATGTTAGAGCCAACTTCTACATTAATTGAATACGAAGAAAAAGGTCAGAATTTTGAGCGTTTGGCTCTTCTTGAAGAATTAAAAACAAAACCTTTCTCAGCAGTTTGGGATTACTATTGTTTACAAGAAGGTGTTCCAGTTGGTGAAGAGTATATCGCAGAGGTTCAAGCTTATGAAAAGGATGTTCTATCCAAAAGAGATGGTGCTACAGTAGCAGAAGTTGCTGAAACTCACTAATCAGGATTTAACAAAGCGTTAATATAGTTTTATCAAAGATGATCAGTAGTTATTAACTGATCATCTTTTGTTTAAATCGATTACTTTTTATTATAAAATTCCCTTAAAATCTACAATATAATTAAAAAGTCAAGTCAATGGAAAATCAACTAAATCAACTAATTAAATTATCTCAAAAGTATGGTCAAAATCCTGAATATATTATAGCAGGAGGTGGAAATAGCTCATTTAAAAATAATGAGAAGATGTGGGTGAAAGCCAGTGGTACATCCATGGCTAATATAAAGGAAGATGGTTTAGTGTGCCTCGATCGTGAAAAAATGCAAGTTATATCAAGTAAAAAATATAGCGACGATGTTACAGCCAGAGAACAAGAGGTAAAAGAAGATCTACACAATGCCATATTATTTCCTGAAGGGAAAAGACCTTCTGTGGAAGCCAGTATGCATGAAATTATAAGATATGCATTTATTATGCATACGCATCCAACTCTGGTAAACGGAGTATTGTGTGCAAATAACTCTAAAGAGATTATTAATGATTTGTTTGGAGATGAAGTGGTTTATGTGCCATATACTGATCCTGGTTATATTTTATTTAAAGAAGTGGATATGGCACTTCAAAAATATAGATCAGAAAAAGGTAAAGAACCTCAGATTATATTTTTAGAAAATCATGGTGTTTTTGTGGGAGCAGAAACAACAGAAGAAATTAATCAGATTTATTCTGAGATAGAAAGTAAGTTAAATCAAAAAGTAAAACAATATCCGCAATCAACACAAAATCAAAAAGAAACAATACCAGAGGATATTAATAAAAGTATTGAATCATGTGAAGAGTTACAGAATATGGTAACTGTTTTTGATTCAAGTGATTTAACAAAAGCTTTTATTAAAAGTGAAAGTAGTTTTGAAAGAGTAAAAATTCCGTTTACACCGGATAATATAGTGTACTGTAAATCAAAATATTTATTTGTTAGTGATTGCTCCAATTTAAAGGAGCAAGTATCGGACTTTAAAATGAATAGTGGATACAATCCTAAAGTAATTGTTTTTAAAGGTATTGGTATTGTTGCAGCAGAAGAAAGTTTAAAGTCGGCTCAAATAGTGATGGATGTATTTAAAGATATGATGAAGGTGAGTTATTTGAGTGAATCATTTGGAGGGCCACGACCAATGACAGCCAAACAAATAGATTTTATAGATAATTGGGAAGTAGAAAACTACAGACGAAAAATGTCAAAAGCAAATTAGTATACCCAACAGTAGAAAAAGAACAATAGAAAATAAGATATAATAATTATTAAGATGGATAAAGTTAAAGTTATAGCAGTATTTGATATCGGTAAAACCAACAAGAAAATATTGCTTTTTGATCAGCAGTTCAGCATAGCTTATCAATTTGAAGAAAAATTTCCAACATCAACAGATGAAGATGGATTTGAGTGTGACGACATTGCATTAATTCAAAAATGGATGGTAGATACGCTCAAAACAATTGTTGAAGAAGGAAAGTATGATATTCAAGGCATTAACTTTTCTACTTATGGGGCATCACTAGCCTTTTTAGATGAAAAAGGAGAAATTTTAACCCCGATATATAATTACCTTAAAGAGGTAGATCCTGAGATTCAGGAAGGGCTGTTTAATAATAATGGAGGCGTTGAGGAGTTTTGTCGTAAAACAGCTAGTCCTTCGTTGGGCTTGTTGTTAAACTCAGGTATTCAGATGCTTTGGTTAAAAAAAGAAAAGCAGGAAATTTTCAGCAAAGCAAAAAATATCATTCACTTCCCTCAGTATTTATCATATGTGTTAACAGGTAAAGTTGCTTCAGAACCTACGTCTATTGGTTGTCATACTTTTATGTGGGATTTTGATCAGATGAATTATCACGCTTGGATAAAAGAGGAAGGTATTACTTTACCTGAACCGGTAACTAATGATACTGTTTTTGATGCAGAAATTGCAGGACAGGCCATTAAAACCGGAGTTGGTATTCATGACAGTTCAGCGTCGTTAGTGCCTTATTTACAAAAGTCAAAAGAAGAATTTATACTTATATCTACTGGTACTTGGTGTATCAGTATGAATCCATTTAATAACGAACCATTAACAAGCGATCAGCTTAAGAATGATTGTTTATGCTTTTTAACGCCTCAAAAACGTCAGGTTAAGTCATCGCGTTTGTTTATGGGACATTTTCATGAAGTATGGAAAGATAGGCTGAATGAATTCTTTAAAGTGGATCCTAAGTATTTCAGAACGATCCCATACGATGCGGATTTAGTGAAAAATGCGAAGGAATCTTATGGTTCAGATATGAAATTCTTTCCATTAGGTATAGGAAAATTTGAAGAAGGTGTAACACAAGTTGATTTATCAATATTTAGTTCATTTGATGAAGCATATTCCCGAATGATTATTGAATTAACTGAACTGTGCATCAAGTCGCTTCACTTAATTATTCCTCAAAACGATGCTTCTAAAACTTTTTATGTAACCGGAGGATTTGCACGAAATCAGATATTTGTAACATTGCTTCAGCAATACTTTAGCGATAAAAATGTGGTTACTTCAGAAATTGATAATGCCAGTGCTTTAGGGGCTGCATTGGTTATAGCCGAAAATTTAGAAGGTTTTGATTTGGATAAAATTGAATTACAGTCAAAATAAATATATAAACTCAAAGAATTAGAAATGGATACTTGTAGACGAATTTATTTACCACCCCTTAGCCTTGTTGGACCTAATGCGTTGGAAGAATTAAAAGAAGATTTAGCAGCAAGAGGTTTTAGTAAAGCTTTATTTGTAACTGACGATGTATTGGTTAAGCTTGGTGTTGCCGAAAAAGTTGAAGATGTATTGAAAGGGGCAGGTTTAGATTATGTCATTTATAGTGGTGTAAAACAAAACCCAACAGTTAGCAATGTAAACGAAGGTTTGGCTTTACTTAAAGAAAATGGATGTGATTGCATTATTACTTTAGGAGGAGGTTCTCCTCAGGATTGTGGTAAAGCTATAGGTATTTTAGCAACAAACGGTGGTTCTATTGAAGATTATGAAGGAATTCATGTTTCTAAAAAGAAATCTTTACCAATTATTGCGATTAATACTACAGCTGGTACAGCCAGTGAAATCACCATCAACTATGTAATTACAGACGAAAAGCGTAAGGTGAAAATGGTAATGGTTGATAAAAACTGTTTGGTTGACATTGCCGTTAACGATAGTGTTTTAATGCTTAATAAACCTGCTGCTTTAACTGCAGCTACAGGTATGGATGCGTTAACTCATGCTGTTGAGGCTTATGTTACTGTTGGAGCATATGAATGGTCAGACACTTTAGCATTAAAAGCTATTGAATTAATTGGTAGTAGTTTAAGAGATGCAGTAAATGATGGGCAAAACCTTGAGGCACGTACTAAAATGGCCTGGGGACAATTTATTGCAGGACAAGCATTTTCAAATTGTGGTTTAGGATATGTGCACTCTATGGCTCACCAGCTAGGAGGTACTTATGATTTACCTCATGGCGTATGTAATGCAATCTTACTTCCATATGTTGAAGAGTTTAATGCTCCTGTTTGTGGAGATAAATTCAGAGATATTGCGCAAGCTTTAGGAGAAGATACTACAGGTATGACTACTGAAGAAGCCAATAAGGCTGCTATTGCTGCAATTAAAAAGTTATCTGCAGATGTTGGTATCCCTTCTGGACTGAAAGAATTGGGCGTAAAAGAAGACGCTTTTGAATTAATGGCTAAAAATGCCTTGGCAGATGTATGTGCCGGAGGTAATCCTAAAGAAGTTTCATTAGAAGATACCATTAATATCTTTAAAGCAGCGTTATAATTTTGTACTTTTGGATTTTTGAAATAAATATTTTATGAAACAACTTGATGTAAAGTTAATGCACCCAAGAGTGCAGATTACAAAGGTTATTAGTCGTATTTATAAAAATGGAATGACTACTACGTCTGGTGGTAATATTTCAATTAAAGATGAAAACGGCGACATTTGGGTTACTCCTTCTGCTATTGATAAGGGAACTCTTACAGAAAAAGACATTATTTGTGTTAAAAAGGATGGAACAATCATTGGAGATCATAAGCCATCTTCAGAATTTCCTTTTCACAAAGCCATCTATGATGTACGTCCTGATATAACTGCAGTTATTCACGCACATCCACCAGCATTAGTATCTTTTAGTATTGTAAGAGATATTCCTAATACAAATATTATCCCTCAGGCTAAAGATATTTGTGGAGAAATTGGTTATGCTCCTTATGGAATGCCTGGTAGTGAAGAGCTTGGTGTTAAAATTGCAGCTCAATTTGAAGGTACTAAAACAATGGCTATCATCATGGAAAACCACGGTACAGTGTTAGGTGGTTCTGATATGATGGATGCATATACTCGTTTTGAAACTTTAGAATTTTGTGCAAGAACAATCATCAATGCCAAAACTATTGGTGAACCAGTAATGCTTACTGATGAGCAAATTAAAGAATTTCAGGATCAGATTCCTTACGATATTGAACGTAACGATACAGGTTCATATCCTCCGGAAGAAAGAGAAATTCGTCAGAATATTTGCGATATTGTAAGAAGAGCTTGTGATCAGGGATTAATGATTAGCTCATATGGTACTGTATCCGTACGATGGAAAGATAATGATTTCTTAATTACTCCTCCGGATGTAGCTCGTTGGGATATTACACCAGAGGATATTGTACAAATTAAAGGAGGAAAAGCAGAACCAGGAAAAACGCCTAGCCGTTCTGTTTCTTTACATCAAAAAATTTATGAGATGAATCCTCATATTAACTCTATCATTCTTACACAGCCTCCTTATTTGATGGCTTACGGAACAACAGGAGTTAAGTTTGATGTAAGAACTATCCCTGAAAGCTGGATTTTCCTTCAAGATGTTCCATGTTTAGATTTTGGAACACATTTTACAGGTAACGATACTATTCCTAAATTATTAAGCGAATCTGTTCCTTCTGTACTTGTTGCAAATGATTCATTTATAGTTACAGGAGATAAATTACTTCAAACTTTCGATAGATTGGAAGTTGCTGAATTTAGTGCTAAATCATTAGTAATGGGTGCTCCACTAGGAAAATTATTCCCAATTAATGATGAACAAGTTGAAGACTTAAGAAAGAAATTCTTATCGTAATAGATAAGATATAGATCCTGGTTTTATGAATAAAAAGACTCTGGAAGCGATAATTTTATCGCTTTTAGAGTCTTTTTTTTGCTTTAATGTTTTCAGACAGGATTGACAGGTTGAATTTGAATTATTAAAATTAATACATCCTGTTAATCCTGTAAATCCTGTCTGACATATTTTAGTTTACAACAATTTCATCCGTAAAAATAAAAGCCTGCTGTTTGTTTTTAGCTACAACTCTTAAAAAGCGAGCTTCTGCGGCATTAGCCACACAAGTAAACTTTTTAAATGTGAGTTCCTTTTCATCTTTAGAAACATCATTTATATCCTTACCAGTGCTTGAATAAGTTTTACCATCAGATGAAATGCTTACTTCGAAACTTTCCGGCATATAAACACCAGGTCCGGTTATTTGCATAAAAGTAGCCGTAACGCTATTTATAGGTTTTACTTCACCTAAATCAATAACTACATTTAAATCATTGGTAAAGCCCTGCCATTTTCCATCACCGTAACTTTTACCTCCTCTGTATCCATCAGTTAATGAACCTGAATCAGCAGCAGGATATGCTTTATTCCAAGGAGAATTGTAGGTTACAGCTTTCCCAATGGCCAAATGGTAATCCAATTCTTTTTCAAGTATGGGTTGTTCTGGTTGACCATTGTTAAAAACAGCTGCACATATCTTTGCATTTCCTTCAATATAAAATTTACCCTTATATAGATTTGAATGAATAGTAGGAACCGTTCCATCTGTAGTGTAATAAATGGTTGGCTTACTTAATTCGCTAATAAATGAAAGACCGATTCTTTTAGATAGTGTATCTACATCCATAATAGGAGTAAGCTCTTTAGTAGGTTTGTAATGATAGTTTACATTCATATCATCAAGGATAGGTATATGATTTTTAACCTTCACTTTAAAAGCATCCCAATCAAGTACCTGATCACTCGACCATGCTCTTTCTGATAAAGCCAGTAACTTAGGAAAAACAAGCGCTTCCACCACTTTGTATGAACCCACTCGTTCAGACCATACACAAGCTTGTATACCTTTAATCAGATTCATCTTGTCTGCAGGATACTTATCTCCCAATAAATTCATATTGTAGATGTTGTATAAAGGCGTGCTCATTCTCGAAAAATACAAAGGATCACCCGGTACCATAATCATCTGATTACCATTTGCTGCTACTTTTTCAGGAACACCACCAATCCAGTTTCTCCAGTACATTACATTTAATGTAGAATCAATATCATCCTCCAAAGCATCATCCCAAACAATTACTTTTTTGTTTTTGCTTTTTAAATAATCTGCTACTCTATTTACAAAGTAACCCTGCAATTGTTTGTCGTTAGTAAAACCATTCTTTTTCATGAAGGCCTGACATTGTGCTGATTCCATCCATGTTGATTTTTCAACTTCGTCGGCACCAATATGTACATAATCAGAACTAAACACCTGTATTACCTCATCCAGAACGTTTTCAATAAAAGTGTAAACCTCTTCTTTTACGGGACTCAGTGGTGTTGAAAATAATTTGCCCCACGATGATTTTCCTGTTGCACTTAAATTAGGATAGATGTTAATGGCAGCCATCATATGACCCGGCATATCAATTTCAGGAATGATTTCAACATGTCGTTTAGAAGCATACTTTACAAAGGCTTTCATCTGATCCTGAGTATAAAAACCGCCATATAAGGTTTTGCCATTTTTTTGAATGATATGAGTGGTATCAATGGCATATAAAGGATCCTCTTTTGCCATCTTCATACATACAGAATCCTGTGCATTAAAAGTACGCCAGGCACCTTGTTCTGTAAGTAGCGGATATTTTTTTATTTCCAGTCTCCATCCTTGATCATCAGTTAAATGCAGATGTAGTTTATTGATTTTATAATAAGCCAGTACATCAACATATTTTTTAAGAAAATCAATAGAAAAGAAATGACGCGAAACATCTAAATGCATACCCCTCCAACTGTATTTGGGCTGATCCTGAATGCTTAACTGTGGTATTAAAATATTTTCCGATGAAGTTTTATCATTAGTCGATGTAGAAATAATTTGCCTTAACGTTTCAATGGCATAAAACATACCCTTTTGATCGCTAGCTTTCAGTTTTATTTCATTTGAATTGATTTGAATGCAGTATGCCTCAGAATTTGTAATTTCATCAGATTTAATCAAATATACTTTATTCTGGCTTTCATTATTGGATAAAGAATTACCTAATGTAGCTTTTATAACAGATTGAAAAAAAGTGATTTCGTTATCAAAACCATCCGCTTCACTTGTGATGAGCTGAGTTTCTTTACTCAATTGAAACAATCCGTTGTTGTAATTTGAGCTGGTAGGTTGCGGAATAATAGAAACCTCTTTTACTTTTTTATCCTGCTTACAGGAAACAAAAAGAACAGAAGTTAAAATTGTGATATAAAATATGATTCTCATTGAATTGTATATTTATTAGTTATTACCATTTAAAACTAACACTAATCCCATCAGGGTTGTTTTCGAAAGTTAAAAACAATGTTTTGCTGTTATTATCCCATTGGGCATAATATTCAATAGCCAAATTATTTGTGTCTATCACTTGAATCTTTTTTATATTTTTAGGGAGTTTAATTCGCATAACATTAGTTGTGTTTATCGGACTCTTGGCAACAAAAGAGTATTTTTTCTTTTCTAATGTTTCGTTATAAATTCTAGAAGCAGAAACCAATACTTCAGGTTTTAAATTGTCATTTATATTTTTGATATGATATAAAAAGGATTGCTCTCCGGGTAATACTTCTTTCTCATCTAATACCGGGATTACAGGACTAAAAAGATCTATTACTTTACCTTTTACAGTGTATGGATTTTTGTTTTCATTTTCGTCTAATACCGATATAATTTCATAAGGCCCTCTTTGTAACGAAAAGTTATTTTTAACTTCTAATGCGGTATTTGTTTTTGATAAGTACAGCTCTTTTATGGTATTTAAATACTTGGTATCCTTCTTTGGTTCCAAAACAAAGTGTTTAGGATCCTGTTTGATAATACATACTTTCCCTTCTCCGTATTGATAGGTTCCTTCGTTATAAGGTTCATTTATTTTTAATTTGCTAAAAAGATCTTCCGACGGCGCTTTAAAATCATTTTCTTCACTATTCCACCATTCAGGTATTTGTTGGTAAGGATCATTATCAGAACCACAATAAACCAATACACCACCATTTTTTACCCATTGTGCAATATAGTCATGAGCCTTAGCTTCCATAGGTTTCATATTTGAGTATGACATGACTAATATTTGTAGATCTTTCCATGTTTCAGGGTACGATACATTTTCAATATGAACTGTTTTAACAGGAATACCCCGTTTTAATAAAGGTAATGTTTGTCCGAAAAAGCTTGACAATTGTGGGTCATCGTAACTTTTAAAAGTAGGGAAACGCTGAAACATCATAGAATTACTCATTAAAACACCAATTCCATCGGAACCACTTAACTTTTGTTCTGTTTTAGGTATATGGTTTAAGGCATTAATCATTACCTGCATTTGGGTTGAAAATGATCTTGGAATCTTTTCTAGCTCTTCACTGTTAGCGCTGGTTTTAAACGTACCTTCGTAAATACGTGCAGGCCATGGCATCACTTCGTAGTTGTTGATACCCGGGTATAATAACTGCGCTGCAAAAGTAGCCTGATAGTTTTTAATATAATCACTCCAGTCCCTGGCTCTGTCTTCAATAGGATCTGTTAAAAAGTAAATTTTTCTTCCTGTGGGAGCAGTCATTGATTCCATAGAACCATACTCAAGAAAAGCGGTTTCAAACACACGTTCTTTTCTATTGCCATTATAATAATTTGGTGTTCGGGAAGTTCCGGTCCATACTTGTGCAATATAGCCATCTACACATGATAGTGATGCCAGGCTGGCTTCAGGACTAACAATATGCCATTGTGTATAGTTAATTAACGAATGAGTAGGAACATAACATTTTACATCTAAACCAATTCTTTTACCATATTCTTTAGCATAGGTAAATACCTCGTTTAGTGCGTTGTAAAATAAATGGTATTTTAATTTGTTCGATAGGTAAGTGTTTTCCGGCGATTTGTGCTGAGGTTTCCAGTTGAAACCGTAAAAGTTTGCCCACTCTTTTTTAAAGGCCTCGCTGTATCCGCCAAAAGCCCAAAACTCTGGCTCTTCTAAAAAGATTGTACTAATACCGGCATCTAACACACGTTTAATATGCGCCTCTTTAATGTACTTTAAAAAGTTTGGAGTGGGCACAATGTAAGGAACCATTGGTCCGTGCCATATGGTATCACCATTTTGCTGAACCTGTCCTTCATCAAAATGTGTTTTACCATCCCACTTACCGGTAAAGTAATCCTGGTATTCGCCCCATGCAATACCGGTCATAAAATGCGTTTCGTAACCTTTATCGGCCCACGATTTAACCCTGTTTTCAAAGGATACGTAATTCGCAGTATCAGTAGGATTACCATTCACTCCATAAATCATGGCTGCATCGGCACGTACATCAATGGTTGGTCGCCACTCATGAGCCGTTTGAAACGTTGTTTTTATTGGGTTGTTGGTTTGAGCAACCACCGAAAAAACAATTCCTAAAAAGTATAAAGTCAATCTATATTTCATATCTAAGCATTTTTTTATTGATAGCGAGGTATTCTAAAATTGCATCCACATTTTAAGAATCCTGATAAAATCTGTTTTCACCGAGATAAAAAAACAGGAGTAACTAAATAATTAAGCCCATTTTTATAATCTCTACTCAAAAATAAAGCATTGCAGCAAAGAAATTAAGGGCTTTACTAGGAGTGCGGGCCTTTTACAGGTAAGTGTTAAGAAATACCTATTAAAGAAGAATAAATAAGTTAGAGACTATGAAAGTGTAGTATATCGACCAAAAGTTATTTTTGTTAAATAAGATAAGGTAATTATCTTTAACGCCTGTTGTTTAGTGTATATAGTAAGTTAAGTTTATAGTAAATAGATGCAAATCATAAATCTTGTCTAAGCAGAGTTAGTGATCAGAGAGAATAATAACTGATGACAATTCATTATTCCTTAGTTTACGAAATGATGATAAGTATAAAAAACGTAGATAAAATGATATAACATGAATGAAGTTACAATTGAATGTAGATTAGAATTTGAAAGGTATTTAAAACTTATGTATTCCATTGTTTATCAAAAGCCGATAATGCTTTTTATGCCAATTGTTGGAATTTTAATGCTATTTTTTTCAATAGGATATTATATAAATTTTTTGATTGTATTTAATGAACCACCTTTAACTCAACTAATCATGGGAATAATGTTTACATTTCTGCTTCCAATATCAATATATATACAAGCTAAAAAGAGCTTTGTTACAAATGCAAGATTAACAGAGGTGATAAAATACACTTTTAATCAGAGCATGATTTATATAAAGGGTGAATCATTCAAATCAGAAATGACATGGGATAAACTATTTAAAATTAAAGAAATGAAAAATTGGGTGTTAATATATCCAAACAAACATTCGTTTCATTTAATACCAAAAGATTCATTTAATTTGGATCAGATGGAACAATTTAGAAAAATTGCGGGACAAATTAAATGTGTTAGAGTAGATTTGAAAAAATAATAATATTTTTTTAACAAACTAATTATGAGAAATCATACTTACACCTAAAGAATTCGCTCGATAGTATAGCATAATATTGTAATATCGTATGTAGTAGTAACCTTCTAATTTAGCACAATAGTAATAAGAAATTATTTAAATCTTTTTTTTGTCTGTATATCAAGCTTACTTACTCAAATTATTCCGTTATATATAAATTTTGTATATTGGTTGGTCTTATTAATTGAAAAAATGATTATATGAAATTGATAAAAACAATAGTTTTTTCTTTTGTGACATATAACTCGGTACTAAAACAAAATATTTAATCAATACTACATATAATATGAAAAATATCTATTTAATATTTATTACTATCATATTGACTATGATTAGTTGTAAAAGTGAGGACAAAGATCAAGAACTTGAACAATTTTTGATGATTGACCACTTATCATTAAGTGAGTTGGATGGTTCATGGAAATGGGAAAACTCGAATGGAGGAATTTCTGGAACTTCGGTTATAACGCCTGAATCTGAGAGTTATACTAAAACAATAACATTTGAAGATCGGATATATAGAGAATATGTTGATTCAGAATTAACATTAGAAACTTATTATAGAATAGATACGGTAATAAATTCAATGTATGATACTAAACTTTATACAATATATTATTTTGATACTCAACAAAAACAAAAATTATTATTTGATACGAGCAATGATGTAGTTAGATTGTTTTTGTATGATACTGATTGTTATGATTGCATTGGTACTCATATTTATCTGAATAATAATTAAATATGACGCACAATATCATATAATTTTCAGGGCTGGTAGCAATTTTGGAATTTTGTATTACGCATTATTTAGGGGGTAGCTTGAGAATACAGTCTGTTTCAGCTACATAATTATAACAGTCAAATGAACACATAAATTGGTTTCAATTGACTTTTTAGCAGGTGAATTAGAAACTTATACGAGTTCAAAACTAAATTCAGAAATTAATATTATTACAAACGGACTGATAGTAGGAGTTGAAGAATTAAATTACTAAGAAAAAGGATTGTAGACAGCTTCAATGTTGTATTTTAGACATGAATTAAGATTACTACTTAAATAGAATTAAAAATAGTAGAGAAAAAGAATAAGCATTTCTTAATATAATGGAATAAGATAACTGTTTATGATACAAATAAATTGCTAATTGCTATTATTTTAACTGTATTTTTTCCATTACCTATGTTTATCTATATCCTTGTTTTAGTTTCCATAATAGCTTATCAAGTTTCTTATTATATTTTTACTGACAACTCAAATTTTCATGAATGTGTAGATTTATAGAGTGAAAAACAGAAGGAAAATAATGCAAAAAACATTTTTAATTTGGCAAATATAAGTATTAACGATTTAATATAAATAAACAATACAAGATTCGTTTCAAAACTGCATTATATGAAAAGATACTTAATAATTGGATTATTCCTTTTGATTAATGCCCATTGTTTTGCTGAAAAGATTGACGGTCCTGCAAATATTAGAACTAGCCCTCAGGGAATAAAACTAATTTCATTATTTGATAACGTATTTGTAGATTGTACTGAGCTGAGGAATAATTGGTACGAAATAGCTATTTCATTAAAAATAAACGCATCACAGTTTGAGTCCATTATTCCAATTTATAAAGGTGATACATTGATTAACTGGAAAAATGAAAAGATAGGAATTGCCTTAATGAATATTCCAGATACACTCTGCTTTTCTTGGACTTCAGGTGGGGCACCAGATAATCCAAAAATATATGGTATGGAAATATTTGGATATACCTATAAAAGTAACATTAAAACAGAGTCAATTGTGGAAAAGGATTTAATTGGTATTATTAATTCTTGTAGTTATGAATTGAGCAAAAAGTTATTTAGTAGACACCTTGAAAAATATAATTATACTAAAGGACTTAGTATTGCAGATATGCCAGAATATGAAACATTGATGGTACTTGAAAATATTGTTGATGACCCATCTCCAATTAATAGGGTAAGGTTAATATTCCAAGAGAGTAAACTAGTTGCAATTGTACATTCCAGAAATTTGAATCTAAACTATGAAACAATAGATATAGATAGAGGCAGAAAATTAACGATTGTTCAAAATATGAATTCTGAGAAGAAAATGAAATTCATAGAAATGAATAATAAAACATACTGGGGTGTTGATTAAACAAACTTCGCTACATAAATAGCTTGAATAAACTTTGAATCATGAAAACACTTAGCTATATATTGGTGGCATTACTTATGGCAAGTTGGACCTGCTATCTTTAGCCGGACAAATTATTAAGCTAAAATTTTTAATTTAGCAGATATGAGTAGATCAAGAGTAACGTACGACAAAGAGTTTAAGATTATGGCTGTTAATCTTTGTTATACTGGCAAATCAGCAAGGCAGGTTGCAATGGAATTAGGGATCCGATCCGAACTGGTGAGTAGATGGAAGCGAGAGTACGAAGCCAACAAAGAAGGCAGCTTCTCAGGCAATGGCAAACCTGTAATGACAGATGCAGAGAAAGAGATTGCCCGTTTGAAGAAGGAGCTTAAAGAAGCCCAGATAGAACGTGATATTCTAAAAAAGGCAGTAAGCATCTTTTCCAGGAGCGACAGCAAAAATACAAATTCGTAAAAAGGCATCAGAAAGAATTTGCTGTTGAGAAGATGTGTAAGTTGTTGGGGATTGCAAGGAGTAGCTATTACGAATGGTTGAATAGAAAACCTTCCAAACGAAGCATTGAAGCTTGCCGAGTAGAATCTGAAGTAATTCGGATTTATGATGCCAGTAAGAAAAGATATGGCAGTCCTAAAATTACTGTAGAACTAAATAAAATTGGCATCAAAGCTTCTCGCCCCAGAGTAGCCAGAATTATGGCAAAGAATAACCTAAAAAGTATCATTAAGAAGCGTTACAGAGTGACTACAACAGATTCGAAGCATAATAAGCATGTTTCAGATAATGTACTAAATAGACAATTTGTTCACAATAGACCATCTCAGGCTTGGATTTCAGACATTACCTATGTTAGGACAAAACAAGGGTGGCTCTATTTGACGATTGTCATGGATCTTTTTGATCGCAAGATAATTGGTTGGTCTTTATCTGATAATATGACAACAGAGGCAACAGTTATTGCAGCATGGAGGATGGCGATCATCAATAGACCCGTAGGGCACGAAATGATTTTCCATTCAGATCGAGGGATTCAGTACGCTTCAGAATCTTTTCGGAAAGAATTAAACCACTGTAAAGTTATCCAAAGTATGAGTCGAAAAGGCAATTGTTGGGACAATGCTGTTGCCGAAAACTTTTTTAAAATATTAAAATCAGAGATGGTAAATCACAATAATTATCAAAGTTATTTTCAAGCCCGAACCGATATCTTCGAATTCATTGAAATATGGTATAACAGGCAACGACAACATTCACATTTAGGATATTTATCTCCTAATGAATTTGGAAAATCAACAATCAAACAAGTGGCTTAATAATTTGTCCGGAATAAAGTTGCAAATCCAAGTTGTAATATTAAAGAGAATACATCATCTTTAAATTATACCAATCAAGAGCTGGAGCTATTATGTAGAAAGCTTGAAGATGTTGCATTTATTGACTTTAGCTTAACAAAGGATGATCAATTTGATCATTTTCAAAGTCAAATAGAAAAAGATATCTGTAGTGGATTATTTGCTTTTAATGGTCAGGTTATTCTTGATTCAGCAGATACATTAAGTATTTTAACAATAGTAGAAAAATACTGTGAAGGCTACGTTCATGAAGGACCTCCACATCCTTGCGTATTAATTCGAAATCAACAAGTAATTATTACTGAGCATAATGAAGTTTTAATAGAAAATGAGAAAATTGATATAGATAGCGTAGAACAGCATATAACCATTCTAACAAAGAAATTTTTTATAGATAATAATTTTAGACCAGCTGCATTTGAAATTGATTGGGATAAACAATCAGATATTGCAATGAGGAAACTCGTTTTTAAAAAGGTAATAGATGGCGCTTTAATTGCTGCGAATAAACTGTCATTATCAAAATATCAAAAAGAATTGGGTCAGCTTAGTGAAGAAGAGTTAACATCTTTAAAAAGAGATATTACAATAGCAATATCATTTGATTACTCCAGATTTACACCACCACCTCCGCCACCTCAATTAAATATAGATGACTATACTGAATTAGATAATTAATGCGATGCATGTTTAAGGCATATTGACCTATAAATTCATGCGTATTGAGTTAATCGTATGCCTGTAGTTTTTATTTGTTATTGCTATAAACAATAAGTCCATTATTATAAAAAGAATAGTGGATGAGTTTAGTAAAAACACTAAAATATAAACTAACAACAAAATATTATCTGTATCCTGACAAAAAGAATTGATTTTAATAACTTTAAACAACACTTGGTAAGAAGTTGTTAAAGTATTGATGTCACTAAATTGAATTATATAAAACTTTAGGCTAATTATTCATCAGTCAGCTTTTTTAATGATTCATAAAAGCTGTGTTTAATTATAAATTACATGTACAAAGTTTTATTAACAGGAGCTACAGGGTATATTGGAAAAAGGCTATTGCCAATATTAGTAGACAAAGGATATGATGTAATCTGTTGTGTAAGAGATAAAAATAAATTTCATGTAGCAGATTCTCTCAAAAGCAAGATTCAAGTAATAGAAATAGATCTTACACAAAAAGAATCGCTTGATAATATCCCTAAGGATATAGATTTTGCCTATTATTTGGTTCACTCCATGTCCACCTCAAAAAACTATAATGAGTTAGAGCAAAAATCAGCTATTAATTTCAGGGAGGCAGTTAATAAAACCAAAGCACAACAAGTAGTTTATTTGAGCGGAATTGTTAATTCAAACACGCTATCAAAGCACCTGCAATCTAGGAAAAATGTAGAAAATGAATTAAGTAAAGGAAACTATGCATTGACCACCGTTAGGGCCGGGATCATTATTGGTTCTGGAAGTGCATCTTTTGAAATTATTCGCGATTTAGTTGAAAAATTACCATTAATGATTGCCCCCAGATGGTTAAAAACCCAATGTCAGCCCATTGGAATTTATGATGTTATAAAAATACTAATAGGAGTTTTAGGAAATACCCAAACTTATAATAATAATTACGACATCGCTGGAAATGAGATACTCACTTACAAAGAAATGTTATTGGGATATGCAGAAGTGCGTGGCCTTAAAAGAAAGATATGGACCGTTCCTGTAATGACACCAAAACTATCTTCATATTGGTTGTATTTTATTACTTCCACTTCATATAAATTAGCTACTTCATTGGTTGATAGTATGAAAGTTGAGGTAATAGCTAAGGATAATGAGATTAATAGGCTGCTTCAGCTAAATCCATTACCCTATAAAGAATGTATTGAAAGAGCATTTTATAAAATACAACAAAACGAGATCTTATCGAGTTGGAAAGATTCTACGGTAAGTGGGAGGTTGGATTACAGAATATCAGAATATATTAAAGTACCTGAATTTGGCTGTTATAAGGATATTAGAAAAAAAATAGTTAGAGATGATTTGCAGTGTGTTGACAATATATGGAAGATAGGAGGAGAAACAGGTTGGTATTATGCCAATTGGTTATGGCGACTAAGAGGTTTTATTGATAAATTATTTGGTGGAGTAGGGTTAAGAAGAGGAAGAACAAATTTAAATCATATACAGGCTGGTGATACACTTGATTTTTGGCGTGTACTCTATTCTAATAAGTCCGAAATGCGATTATTATTGTTTGCAGAAATGAAATTACCAGGTGATGCTTGGTTGGAGTTTCAGATTAAGGATAATGTTTTGATTCAAACTGCAACTTTTCGCCCTAAAGGTTTATTAGGAAGAATGTATTGGTATTCGGTGCTTCCACTGCATGGTTTTATTTTTACTGGATTAATAAATAAGTTGACTAAAAATAACCTTAGTTGACATTTTAATTTATACTAGTTTCAATGTGATTAATAATTTCCACATTTATATTTGTGAATGAAAAAAGTGAATGTTCTTAATATTAGTTTGTGATAATGAATGCCGAAATCGAAGAATTTTGTCCTGGAAATAAGCAAGAATGGAGAAATTGGTTGGAACTGAATCATACGAGAAAGAACGCTGTTTGGCTTATTATCTATAAGAAGAATTTTGCTACTCCTAATCTAAATTGGAGTGAAGCTGTTGATGAAGCGCTGTGTTTTGGATGGATTGATGGTGTAAAAAGGCCTATAGATGATGATAAGTATAAGCAATATTTTTGTAAGCGAAAGCAAGAAAGTACCTGGTCTAAAATTAATAAGGATAAAATTGAAAAGTTATTAAAGTTGGGACTAGTAACTAAATCAGGTTTAAAGAGTATTGAAATTGCCAAAGAAAATGGTTCCTGGTCTATTATAGATAGTGTGGAAAATCTTGAGTTACCAGATGATTTAGAACAAGCTTTTAAAAAGAAGCCGGGATCAAAAGAGTTTTTTCTGAGTTTAAGTAAATCATTTAGGAAAGGAATTTTACAATGGATTGTTTTAGCTAAGCGACCAGAAACCCGACTAAAGAGAATTGAAGATACTGTAGAAAGTGCTTTCATTAAAGAAAAACCCAAACCGTTTAGGTAAGTAATAATATCTGCAATAGATTAAAAAATAAGTTTTCAATTTTACGATTAAAAGATGTGGGTTAATGATTTTAAGGTATCTGGTAAATAATAATCCGTATTTAAAATGACTATGTCTTAAAGAAATTCTAAAATATACTTTCTGAAAGTTAATATTCTCACTATATTTGAAGTGAGAATATTCTCAATAGGATTTGTATATAATAAAAAGGAGGTAGTTATGCCAAGATTTGATAAAACTGGCCCTGAAGGTAAAGGTGCTCAGACAGGTCGTAAAATGGGGAAATGTAATCTTGAAAATATTTCTTCGGACGAAACTCTTTTAGGAAAGGGAGTAGGTCGAGGACAGGGTAGAGGTAGAAGTAATGGTAACAAACGTGGCAGAGGATTAGAAAATGGTCAAGGTATGGGAAGAAGATAAGATTTATGATTTAAAGTATAATAAAAGAGGCTGTATTGGTAAATGATTAACTGTATTGTTAATGTGTTTAATAATAAATATTTACATCATATTTTGTGTCTAGATTTCCCCCGTATTTACAAAGCATATGGTTTATTTACTTTATTAATTATTGATACAGTCTCTTTTAAAAGAGTTTTTTAATATAGTATTTGATGGGAAAAATAATGTATGTGATTTTGTTTGTCCCCAAGCATTACCTGAGGACAAATATTCTTGTATCATTTAAATACTAATTGATTTTTCTTTTAAGTATAAGAGAATTTCCTCAATAGTAATTAATGGAATATCATGCTTTTCAGATATTAATTTAATATCATTATAGCGAGCCATAGTGCCATCCTCATTCATAACTTCAATTAACGCTCCAGCAGGTTTTAAACCGGCAAGTACTGGAAGTAAAATTGCTGCTTCAGTATGTCCGTTTCGCTCAGTAAGTCCACCTTTATGGGCAACCAATGGAAAGATATGTCCTGGTCTGCCAAGTTGTTCCGGTTTTGTATCAGGATCTATTAAAGCTTGTATCGTTTTTGAACGATCAGATGCTGAAATTCCAGTAGAAACATCCTCGCCTAAAAGATCAACAGATACTGTAAATTGTGTTTCATTGGTTGAGGTATTATTTGAAACCATTAAATCTAATTCTAATTCTTTACATCTTTCTGCAGTTAGGCTAACACAAAGTAAACCACGACCTTCTGTGACAAAAAAGTTTACCATTTCAGGAGTCATTAATTCTGCCGCAGCAATAAAATCCCCTTCATTTTCTCTGTTGTCATCATCTGTTACAACAACAATTCCTCCTTCTTTTATTCTTTGAATAGCTTTTTCAACTTTGATGCAGGTATTCTCAATACTTTCCATTTTTCTTTTGTAAAATATAATGAAGCACAAAAATAGTAAAATCTATTAGAACCTATTTTTATATATTTTATCAGATGAATAAAGTATAATATGAAATGTAAGTTTGTTTATATGGAAGGAACTGATGGCCTATTTATAATTGATAATAACATCAGTCATTCTATCACTAATTTTTTTATAAAAAAGGTTTTTATCTATTGGTTTAGGAATAAATGCTGCAGCTCCGTTAGAAAGGCAAGAATGTATGGTTTTACTGGAGTCGTCACCTGATAATATTATGGTAGGTATTTCAAGCCACTCTTCTTGAATATCATTAAGTGTTTCAAAACCATCTTTATTTGGCATGTAAAGGTCCAAGAGCACAAGATCCGGTTTTTCCTTAATCATTATATTCCATCCTTCAATTCCATCTTCGGCTTCCAATATTTCAAAGTTAAATTTAGACAAAAGTTTTTTCATTATTATTCTTGAATCAACGGCATCGTCAACTATTAATATCTTTTTCATAGGATTAAAATTTATTTCCTAGAACTATATGGAACTCCCCTAATCAAATCAACTTCACTTATAAGAAACTTTAGCCTTTATGGTAAAGTATTCTCACACTTTGTTTCATATGTCTAATATTGTAATTATTCTTTAGCAAATTGTACGGTATGTGGTTATGATAAGATTGATCTTTCTGATAAATATCTCATTTCTGTAGGTAAACTGTAGGTAAATAGGTATTATACTTACTTAAAATTAATATTCTGTATATGCCACTTTATTCAATTAATCGACTTTGAAATCAAATGTTTTGGTAGATAAGAAGCTGATATTTGTTTAAGACGATCTAACCACATCTGAATGTATTTCCATCATAAAAGGAAATAATTACAGTATTATGATAGTTAATATTTCTATGTTTACCTCAAGAATAATTGCATTTGAAGAATAGCAGTTTTGATATTAATAAAGCAAAAAATATTAAGTAATGAATCTAAAATTGAGAAAGGAAATTATCCTGCTAATTATGCTTCTTATTTGCATAAATATAACCGCACAGCAACAACTTTCAAAAAAGGATCAATCAAAGTTTTACCCATTTAACGAAGTGGTTTCAAGATATCATAATGATTGGACTATAAAACATTACAAGGCTCGGATTGATGTGTTTAAAAAAGCCCCTTTAGGATTTGATGGTATTGTTTTTATAGGTAATAGCATTACAGAAAAAGGTCGTGATTGGACTCAAAAAACAGGAATTGCTAATATTTATAACAGGGGAATTGCTGGAGATGTTAGTGACGGTGTATTGAAGCGATTAGATGAGGTTGTTTATTTTAAACCCAAAGCAGTATTTATTTTAATAGGTATAAACGATCTTTTTAATAAACATTATAAAGAAGGTGATGGAAGATTTAAGTACGATAAGATTGTACCATCAGCTAAATATGTGGGTAAAAATATTCTTAAAATTACCCAATATATCAAACGAAAGTCTCCGGATACAAAAATATATGTAAGAACAGTTTTACCTACAAATCGCGACTATATAAATGCTGATGTTGAAATAGTAAATAAAGTGATTAAGGAAAATGAAAATAAAGGAGTTTATACTGTAATAGATTTGTATAAACAATTTGTCAACTCAAAAGGAATGATGATTAAAGAACTGACTGTTGATGGAGTTCATTTGAGTGAAAAGGGCTATGAAAAATGGGTGGAGTTTGAAAAACCGATTCTTGAGAACATATAACATTTGATTTTATTCTTGATTTAATTTATTTAGAGATGACCACATTTTGTATCTATTGATCTAGTTCAGTAAAAATCGTAACTTATTGTCTTATGTTTTTATATGTTCTAAAATTCAAATGTTATTGTTATGAAAACAAAATCAATAGGGTTTATTGGAGGAGGTAGAATTTCCCGAATATTTCTTCAGTCATTAAAAGATGTTGTGTTTTCTTCCATTAAGGTATGTGATATAAATACTGAGGTATTAAGCAATTTAAAAGAAAATTTTTCTCAAATAGAAATATCAACAAAGATTTCATCATTAGTAGGAGTAGATCTTCTTATTATTGCTTTACATCCACCAAAAATTAAAGAAGTAGGTAATGAAATTGCAGAAATTGTTTCACCTGAAACTTTAGTTGTTTCATTAGCTCCAAAATTTACTATTGAAAACCTCTCAAATATTATCCAAACAAAGCATATAGTTCGTATAATTCCAAATGCCTCTTCAATAATTAATAGAGGATACAACCCCGTATGTTTTTCTGATACCATTAAGTCTTCAGATAAAAATCTAATACTAGATATGCTGGAAATAATGGGAGAATGTGTTCAAACAAAAGAAGAAAAATTAGAAGCTTATGCCATTGCTTCAGCCATGCTACCCACTTATTTTTGGTTTCAATGGAAGGACATGGAGTCCATTGGACAACTAATGGGGTTAACCCCAAAGGAGAGCAAGGATGCTGTTTATGAAACATTAAAAGCATCTTTGGAATTGATGTATCAGTCGAAATTGGATTATGAAGAGGTAGTTGATTTGATTCCTATAAAACCATTGGCTGATAAAGAAGATATAATTAAAGATGCGTTTAACGAAAATTTGATGGCTCTTTATCAGAAAATTAAACCTGCATAAGATTATTACTCATTCATCATCCAATTTTTAAATTCGGCAGCTTTATTTTTACTTACAAATATTTTTTCAGGTGTATCAATATCTAACTGCAAAAGCAAGCGATTATCAAACCAAATAGTGATATTAGTAACGCTGTCACGAGCAATAAGATATTGTTTGTTAGCTCTGATAAACTCATTTGGATTTAAAGTGGTTGCAATTTGTTCCAATGTTTTAGAGTAAGAATATTGTTGTCCGTTTTTAAGTAACACAAGGGTATTTTTATCACTTGTATAAAAGCAACTAATATCCTTCACGCTCACAGGTATAAGCTTATCTTTAAACGGTATCAACATCTTACCAATATATTTTTGGGGTGGATGAAGTTCAGACATGTTAGAAAGATATTGAACTACTTCAGTTCTTGTCCATTTTTTGAATTTCAGAAGTGATTTTTCAAGTTCATGTACCTTGATAGGTTTTAACAAGTAATCTACACTATTTACTTTAAAAGCTTCAATAGCATATTCGTCATAGGCAGTAGTAAATATAATAGGAACTTCTATTGTAATTTGTTGAAATATTTCAAAGGCATTTCCATCTGATAAATGAATATCCATTAAAATTAAATCGGGATATATGTTTTTGTTGAGCCACGAAATTGTTTGGCGAATGCTCTCTGTATTACCTACAATATCAATAGTTTCATCAATTTCTTTTATTATCTCAACCAGGTTTTCAAAAGCTACGGTTTCATCTTCAACTATTAATACTTTCATTTAATATATAATTATTAAAATTTGAGTTATTACAATATGCAATGTTTGTAAAATTAGGTGTTTATTTTAATGGTAATATTACTGTAAAAGTCTTATTATCATCGCTAATTCTAATTTTTTTATTCATTAAAAGTTGAAATCTGTTTTCCAGATTTTTCAAACCTATACCATTGGTTATATTCGGCGCTATTTTGGGATGTATTGGATTGCTAATTTCAAGTTCTCCTTTAGCATTAGTTTGTATAACCACTTCCATTTTGTTTTCACTGTCAATGGTATTGTGAACAACGATGTTATCAACTAAAGGTAATAATGATAAGCTCGGGATTTTAAGATCCATTTGTTTTTCATCTACCTTAATTTTGAACTCAATTTTATTAGCAAATCGAACTTCCAGCATGTACCTGAATGAGGATATAAACACCAGTTCTTCTTTTAAAGTGACTAAACCCTTCTTTTCACTTTTTAGGATATATCGGAACACATCAGAAAGTTTATTTACAAACTCCAGAGTGTTTTCATCATTTTTTTTACGAACCAGTGCAGTGATGCTATTTAAAGAGTTAAAGAAAAAGTGTGGATTTATCTGGTTTGCTAAGGCATCGCAACGACTTTGAAGATTCTCTACTTTTAAATGTTCGATTTCCAGATCCTTTTGACGCTGATCTTTGTACATAAATGATACGTGGCCAACAAATGAACATAAAAAGCACATGACAATAAACTGAAAAATCAGGATGCTACCAAAACAATCTGCATGTGAACAAAATGAATATGAAACTGATACATAAATCAGGTAGGCAATTGTTCCAATAATAACATTGCGAGATAGTCTTCGGCCAAAATGTAAGGTGGTTATCTTTCTTAAATTAAAATGAACCAGTACACCAATCAAAACAGAAAAATATATATATCTGAAAATAAAAAAGTTTATATGAACAGTACGAGCATGTCCTTCAAGATAACCCAATTTCCATGGTAACCACGCAATATTTGGGTATACAATAATTAAAGAACCTATAAGGCTGATTAATATTAACTTGTATGGATTGTAACTGTTTAAAAAGTTCATATATATAATCTTCTATTTACTTCAAAAGTGGTCCAAAAATATGTATTAATTACAAAACCTTCGATTAAAAATCGAATCAATTTTGTTTGTTGATGATCGAAGGTTTTTATTAATGTCTTTAGTGATAAGCTCGGTTTTAAGTACTATTTAATAGCAAAGGCCATCAATGCATTTCCGTGGCGAACATATAAAATACCTTGATTGATAACAGGATGTGCCCAGAATGGACCTTCACCCTTAGTGATCTTAAATTCACTCACTACCTTAAAAGAATCAGAATTAGCAGGGACTAATCCTACATAACCTTGTTTTTCATCGTAACAATAAAGCATGCCATCTGCACTAATGATAGCGCCTTTGCCTTTTCCTTCCCATTCTGTTTCATATTTTGTTTCTCCTGTGTTCCAATCAACGGCTACCCAATTTCCTTTAGCATTGTTAAGCCAGTTTGAACCATAAATTGTATGATCTACTAAAACATATCCACCAAGGTGTGTGTCCAAATCTTCATTTCTCCATATAACACTCACATCTGTAGCATCATCATTGAGTTGTAAAAGAAAAGAATTAACATTATATCCACTGGAAACGAAGATCTTTCCATCCTTAAACAGAGGCGTATTTGGCGATATTTTTTCTCTTCCTCTTTCTTCTGCTACTTGTCCCCAATCATTAAAAGTCCATATTATTTCGCCATTATCAGGGTTTACACCAATCACATTTTTTCCTGTAATTCCTACAATTTGTTTTATACCATTGTGCTCAATTAAAAGAGGTGAGCCGTAGTTGCATATATCTCCCAAACTTTTAGTTTTCCATATGATATCTCCACTTTTTGCATCTAAAGCTACCATTGTTGTTTGGTCGCCACCTGGAGTAAATATAACTTTATTATCAATGATTAATGGAGATTCTGAAACACCCCATCTACCAGTTTTTACACCAAATTGTTTAGTACCATCAACGGTCCATATTATTTCACCTTTTTTAATGTCAATACAAACCACATCGCCCATTCCACTTGTCATGTATGCTTTTTTGCCCACTATTGTTGGAGTAGTTCTGGTTTCAGGAAAAGATTTATTCCATGGCAAACCATATTCTATAACATATTCCCTTTTTCCGTCTAATGTATATGCTGAAAATATTTCTTTATCCTCAGCTTCATTCATTCCTGTGATATATAAATGATCTTCAACAATAACTGGGCTTGAGTAACCTTTCCCAGCATCCAATGTTTCCCAAAGTTGCTTAGGTCCGTTTTCGCTCCATTCTTTTAACAAGTTTGTATCCGGATATATACCATTACGATTTGGACCTCTCCATCCATGTTGATCCTGTGCGCTTAATTGGCTTAAAAGTAAAGCACAAATAGTTATAGCTAAATATCTTTTTCTTACTTTTTTAAATAGTGTCATAGGTTTAATTTATTGAGTTATTGAATAGATTCATAAATGGTTAGTAGTTTCTGAGCCATGCACTTGTCTTCAAAAAGTTGAGAGGCTCTTTCTCTTGCGTTTTTTGTAGCTTGCATATATCTGTCTTTGTCTGCAAGAAGTGATTCAAGAGCATTACATAATTCATCAGAAGTATTTGGATGGTATAATACGCCTGCATTTTCAATTACTTCGGGAAAACCACCGGCCTTTGGTTCCACGGAGGGAACTCCACAGGCCAGAGCCTCGCAGGTATATACACTAACACCTTCGTTAAATGTAAGAGGAACAGATAATACAGAAATAGACTGATAGAATTCAATATGATCAGACATGGAATAGGAGTTTACAAATTCCACATCATCAATGTAGGGCGTTAATATTCTTTTTACGTAATTAATAAACTTCTTATCCTGCGAGGTAAAGCCGCCGCCTATTTTAAGTTTAAGATTTGGGATTGTATTTTTCTTCTTCAAACATACGAAGGCCTTTGCCAAAATATCCAACCCATTTTTTTTGTTAAGTCTGTAAAAGAATCCTATCGTTGGATTTTTAACCTGATCTCCGGGCTTGTAAACATTTAAATCAATACCCGGATAAATCACTTCCAGATTTTTGATTTCAGGTACTTTCTTTTTTGCATAATCTTTATAATAATTACTCACGGTTGTGAGCTGATCTACGTATTGTAAATTTTGTCCAATAGCTTTCCATGCCATGTCTGCATAGTGTTTTTTCATAGAATCAATCCACACTTCTTCATCTAAAACCGAACAAACTACCGGAATATTAATTTGATTTTTAATGGCTTTTGCTATTCCAATTAACAAAGAAGTAGATATGTGAACGACATCTGGTTTTTCATATTTTAACCACTCTGTTAATTGTGTTACTTCTTTTAAAAAGGCAGGATTATCACCTTCTATCATTGACATGGTCATTTTCTCCATACCTTTGGCTGAAGTAGTTCCTGACATGGAGGAAGCAAAATTAAGCATTGAGTCAGAACCTAAAAGACGCTGCATCCAATTAGGCATGGCCATTTTTTGAAAGAATTTTTGAGCAACAAAATATGTAGTAGCAGGAAAGAAAAGAGGACTGTTGGTTTTAAAGGCCTCATTTTTTAACGGAAGATACAATGGCATGATAATGACGTCATGTCCGATCTTTTTTAGTGCTGAGGCCTGTAAATTATCACGAAAACAATTTCCGCAATAAAAAGAATCTCCAGCTCCCGGTATGATATAAACTACTTTCATTTTTGATAGATTTAAGACATTAAGTAACTTTCCTTTAACCTTTATTCTTGTTTCCTTTTACCATTTGGTTATTTCTTTTTTTACAATTCTTTTCACGAAAAGGATGGTTAGCATCACAAATAAAAAGGCAAAAAGAAAAGCTGTAAACCATACATTTATTTGCACATTTTTAAAGTTTGTACCAATCCCAATTAAGGCACTAAAAAGTCCGGTTGCAATTGCATATAAGGGTACAATCCTATTTTCACGATATAGAACATCTTCAATTTTTACACTTAAAAATCCCAGTGTACTATATAATTTAATCTCTTGTTGTCGGATACTTAAGTTTTTGCGAATCACAATAATAAAACCAAATATCCCCAGCAATAAACCAATGCCTCCCAGTGTTAAAAATATGGTTAAGTATGTGTCTGTTACTGTATTAAATTGTTTTAGTCGATCGTTTGTAGTTGTTACCCTAACACCATATTCGTGCATGGCTTGAGAAACCAAAGTTTTAACTTCTTGCAAATGCTCATGCTCAGTATTTATTAAAAACAACTCACTTCCATTTGTTGTTTCCCATACATTAGAAAACAGACTTTGATCAACTAAAATGTATCCTTGAAAAATGGTGTTGGGAAGTGTTCCTGCTAACAATATGGAGTATTCCTGACCATTAGATCCTGTATAATAAATAGTATCTCCCAATGATTTTCCTAAACTCCATTGAAGAACCGTTGCATCAATCAATGCAGGGATTACTTTGTTATTTTCTGTTTTTAATTGCTTTAGTAAATCATCTTTTTGCAAATCATATATATTATTTTGAACCTTCATGGGGCCATTCAATAGTGATTTAAGATCAATTCCTAAAACAGATGGTGTACTTACTTTATTTAGGTTAAGACAACTTGCCTCGTCTGCAGAATATTTTAAACATTGCAAAATTTCGGCATCATCGGGTAAATCTGTGAGATTAAGTTTCTTTCTACCTTGCAATGTATTGATGTTGTGATATACCGGAATGCTACTTTCGCACCAAAGAGAATAACCTCCTGTTGCATTTTCTAAAGTTGCAGAGTTGGAAAAATCCTGACGATTTAATCCTACAGAAAAAACGATAAATACTCCAAAAGCTAATGAGAAATAAGATAATAAAGCTTGTTTTCGATTCGCCAGAAGTGTACGAAAAATCATCTTAATATCATTAAACTGATTTGTAGAATAATTTCCTTTTGAACAAATTAAATAATCACCCAGTAAGGCAAATGTGATCATCAGTAACAAACCAACCACAGAAAATAAAGCTACTGAAGTTGAAATAATTAAGTTGTAAAGAGCAACAAGTACGGTTAAAGAACTCATGAGGATTACGAATCCTCTTTTGCGTTTTAATTTTTGTATTTGAGGTTTTATTTTTTTTGTTTTCTCATTGATGTTTTTAGCAATAACTCTTCGCAAAATCATAAGAGAAAGGAGGATACCAATGAAAAGTCCTGCAGCTAACGTAATCCAATTGGGATAAACAGAAAAACCTTCAGTGTGTGTAGCACCTTTCCAGTAAGTTCCCAACAGCCACATAATAACGGCGGTATAAATAACCCCAATTATGACACCCACAACAGATGATGAAATTACTACAGGAGCCGACTCAAGCCAAATGATCTTTTTAAGCTTCTTGGGCGTGTATCCTAGAGCATTCATTAATTGTAATTCTCCCTTCCTTTGAATCATCATTTCAGAAACAGGAATAATCATTAAGAGCATGGCTGAAATGATAATAAAGAATCCCAGCGACATGAATAAACCAGCAAAGTCAACGCCATTTTTTGCAGCGTAGATTCCTGATTCCCTGGGTTGGAATACCTGAACACCAAACATATCGGGAGTTAACGATTTTAGCTTGGCTGAAGAATCGTACACTCTGATGGAAGTAGCATAACCATAATCATTTCCCCATTTATCGGCTATGGCTTCGTAGGGTAAAATGGCCTTGGGAGTGGAGTGATACATTTCCCAGTAGTGTTCATCTTCCGTTGTGATTAAGTCCATGTCTATCGGAAGATCACTATCCCATTCGGTACATCGTTCTACATCAGAAATGCCGGGAAAATCTGCACTTAAAGTTGAATCAGCACTTAATTCGGATAAAGGAACTATTTTTTTAACTCTTAATTGAACAGAATCAGATTGAAGTGTTTTAAAATCCTGAGAGATATAAAAGCTGATATTTACTAATTCGCCTATATGAGCATTTAAACGTTGAGCGGTATAATCAGATAATATTACTTCATTATTTTTAAGTTTTTCGTTTTGATACCGATCAACGGCACTGACAAATGTGTAGGGGATAGAAGACTCTTTTGAGTTAATAGAATTTGCCAGATAGGAATAAATTCGGTTGGTATTGGTATTATTTTGCCTTATATTTTCTAATACTTCTTTTTGCAAAAATACTCTATCGGAACTAATTTCTTTAAATTCGTTATTATTGGTAATGCTTAATCCGGAAGCACTATATTTCCAACTATTTTGAATGTCTGATGATGAAACTGGCTTGTCACTTAAAATCAAGTTTATTTTTCCCGGAACATCCATCGCTTCGGCTAATTCCTCTCGACTGACAAATATGTTTAAAGGGAGGGTTTGTTCATTTTTAAGACCAATGTTTCCGCCATGCTCAGAATCAACAACTTCAGATAATTGTAATCTTAAACTTGTAGTGTAGTTTTCAGTAACAAATAACGAACCGGAAGGAACTAACCCCTTTGCTGGAAGGCGCAATACAATGGAAGTTCCGGGCTGAATACTTAGTTCATTATATAAAGCCTGATTTATTTTGGTATTTCCAGTTGAAACCTCCATATCGTCAACACCCCATACCATAACTGGTAGCAATGTTCCATTAGCAGAGATGAATCCATTGGTCAACAAAATGCCTCTGGCTGCATTTCCAAATATTGACTGTTTGCAAAAATCCTTATTTAAAAATGACTGGTTTGCAAAAACAACAGTTTCTGTATTTCCAAGTCTTTCTTTTACACGATTTATTAAACTAGATCTGACAGAATCACCAATGACAAGACTGCCTACTATAACAGCTACAGAAATGAGAATAGCTAGTCCAACCAGTTTAAAATAACGGGCATAGAAAACTATGTTTTTATGTATGATATCTTTAATTTTCACTGTAAAACGCCGTTTTTAAGTGTAACTATTCTTTGAGCCTCTTGAGCCATTTCTTCAGAATGTGTAACCATTATAATGGTAGTATGTAGCTTGTCGTTTATTTCAGATAGCATTGAAATAATATTGTGCGCATTGCTAATATCCAATTGTCCGGTAGGTTCATCAGCCAGTAAAATTGCTGGCTTCATTATTAAAGCCCTGCAAACAGCAACACGACTGGCTTCTCCACCAGATAAGGTTTGAGGATATTGATGGGCAACATGGTCAATTTTTGTAATTTGCATCAATTGAAGCGCATACTCAATCTGTTCTTTTTTTGCTTCCTTTTGATAGGCAAGAACAGGAAGTAAAATATTTTCAAGTGCAGAATATTGAGGTAACAATCGATGATCCTGAAAAACAAAACCAATTTTTTCATTGCGAATTTTGAATTTGTCCACACCCTTGGTGGTGATATCTTGCCCCTCGAGCCAATAACTTCCTTCATCAGAATCTAATAGTGTTCCCAAAACAGATAATAGTGTGGTTTTACCTGAACCAGAAGGCCCTTTGATGGCGATAAACTCACCTTTTTTCACTTCTAAATCGAGTCCGTTGAGAACCGTATTGATGTGGCTCTCACCATCCTGAAATTGTTTTTTTATGTTAGATAATTTTAGTATCGTCATTTGTTTATTGTTTTTGGGGTCCAAAACAGAATAAACTTCCTTTTGAAGTTAATATCAAAAAATGGTTCTTGATGATAGCAGGCGAACCAATAATTTGCTCTCCTGTGTCATATTCCCATATCAATTTACCTGTTTCTGTATCCATAATGCTAATGATTCCGGTCTTGGTGCAAGTAATTATCTTGTTTTGACAAATAACCGGGGCACTTTCGCCAACATCACCTTTAAGCATATATTTCCAGTTGGTTTCTCCAGTTCTTCTGTTAATAGAAAGTAGGTGTCGATTATCCGGGTAAAAAAATACATCGTGTGCACTTATGGCAGGAACAGAAACAAAGGATCCATTTTTTTCAGTGGCAGATGTAATCTTTTTATGACCTGATATTTTACCATTTTCCAACAGTAATTCATACATGTTTCCATTGTAATCACCAACATAACAGTAATTTCCCATGATGGCAGGAGAGGAGGGAATATATGCTTCCGTTTTCATAGAATCAGTGGCTTCACCGGTTTCGCAGTTAATAATTCTCAACCAGCCATCACAACCTCCAAATAAAACATGGTTGTTCCATAGGGCAGCAGCTCCGTTTAGGTAATAACCCGATTCAAACTTATTAATCAGTGAACCATCCTTACGGTTAACACAGTACATAAAATTATCATAGCTACCCGCCACAATAGCTTCCTGATTTTGAAAGGTTGCCACGTTGGGTGATGCTGAAATTTGCCCTAATGTTTCATAGTTCCAAATGGAATCTTTTTGAGATAAAGAAATGGCTGTTAAATATCCATCAATTCGTCCGATATATAATATTGAATCTTTGATTAGGGGTGTTGCCTCAACTGCCGTATGCAATGCAAAAGAAAAGACAAGTTGACCATTGATATCAACTCCATTAATTAATCCTTTTCTGTCGCACCAGTATGTTGTTCCTTCCTCCACAACAGGTGAAGAAACCGTTCTTTCTTTTGCTTCATAAACCCAATTAAGAACAGGAATATCCGGTAATGATTTATCGGTATAGCCACTTAATCCACTATTCCCCCTGAATAACCTCCAGTTTAAATCTTCGGTTGAGTCAGAAGAATTAGATTGTAAACTGCAAGCCGTTACAGCAATAATTGAAATCAGGTAATATATAATTTTTCTTATCATAGCAACTATGGTGTTTGATGCTTAATAAATTATCTAATCATAATTTTCAGGTTCAGAAGCTACTTGGTTTTGCAAATACAAAGCTCCTGTTGGGCAAAGACCAGCTAGATCTTCATTGACGTTTGAGCGGTTTTCAAGGGGTAAAAACACTTGCATTCCAAACCCGCGATCTTTAAACGTAAATCCATTCTTGCTGTTATAAACACATAAACCACATCGAATACACTTTGCCTGTTCAAACCATAAGTTACCTTTAACATGAATTTTATTCATGATAGGTATTTCTGATGAGACATCGTATTTAGGACGTTTAATGGATATTTGAGTGGCATAAGTTCTTAGCTTGCAATCTGATTTTCCGGCACACGCACAATGTAAACATCTCGATTCTGTGTTGATATTATCCTTTAAAAGTTGTTTTTCCTTTTCTGAAAATCGACCCAGACGTGATTGAAACATCTGTTTATCAATCGATCTGTTTTCAATAGGAGCAATTTCAGCAACATCAAACATGTCAACCACCTTTTTTATTATTTTCCTTATGGCTACAGGTTCATCTATATTTCCTCTTCGGCAAGCCTTCTCACAAGGTGCTTTACATTGATCACACTTAATTTCAGGCAAAGGAAAAGCACCTTTAATGATTTGGCAGGCCTCAGTATATTTTTGATTATCATAAAAATGTAGCATGAGTTCTACATCCAGCCCATGAGGACACACCAACGAACAAGGTGCTTCGCAGTCGGCTCTGTGATCACTTAGCAGCAATTCAAAGGACAGTTTACGGATTTGCTTTACCTCGTCTGTATCTGATTCAATTTGCATACCTTCAACAGGCATGGTAGTACACGATGGAATCATTTGACCATTAGCCAAATTCTTAACGGCACATACCATACATGATGATTTATGATTTGCATTTTTAGCATAACACATGGATGGAATTTCAATTCCAAATCGACGAGCTGCTTCTAAAATGCTTTCTCCATTTAAGACTTCTATATTTTTATGATCTATTGTTATTTGCATATCCTTATTTTACGAATGGTTTAAGCTGTTTGCTCTTGATTGATAGGAACTTTAATTATAGCATCATAACTGCATTCATCAATACATAAACCACATTTAACGCATAATTCGGTATCTATATGATGTACTTTATATGGCTCGTATGGAATGGCATCAACCGGACAGGCTTTTGCACATTTTGTACATCCAATACAATCATCGGTCACTTCAAAAATAATCATGTCCTTGCATGTACCAGTTTTGCATATACCATTCACATGCTCTTCGTACTCTTCTCTAAAATATTTTAGAGTGGTTAAAACCGGATTTGGCGCAGTTTTTCCTAAACCACATAAGGACGATTTTTTTACATTGATGGCTAATTCTTCCAGTTTATCAATGTCCTCCATTTGCGCTTTCCCACTGCATAGCTTATCCAGAATATCAAGCATTCTTTTTGTGCCTACTCTGCAGAATGTACATTTACCACAACTTTGTTCCGATGTAAAAGTCAAGAAGTAACGAGCCATGTCCACCATGCAATCCTTCTCGCTCAGCACAACCAAACCTCCGGAACCCATCATGGCACCCATTTGGTTAAAAGCATCAAAGTCAACTTTTATATCGCAAAGGTTGGCCGGAATACAACCTCCTGAAGGACCACCAATCTGGACCGCTTTCAATTTTTCATCTTTTTCAACACCACCTCCAATTTCTTCAATGATTTGGTTTAGTGTAATACCCATTGGAACTTCAATTAAACCTCCATTTTTGATCTTACCAGCTAAGGCAAAAACCTTTGTTCCTTTGCTGTTTTCAGTTCCTATCTGGTTGTATGTATTTACACCTTTTCTGATGACATAAGAAATTTGGCTTAGGGTTTCAACATTATTTACCAAAGTAGGACAACCATGTAAACCGGCAACAGCAGGGTAGGGAGGACGTTGTTTTGGAAAACCACGGTCACCTTCAATAGAGGCAATTAAAGCCGTTTCTTCACCACAGACAAAAGCTCCGGCCCCTTCGAATATGGAAATATCAAAAGAAAAATCACTACCTAAAATATTTGAGCCAATCAGATTTTGTTCTTTACAAAACTCCAGTGCCTTTTGAATTCGTTTTACAGCTAAAGGGTACTCAGCCCGAATATAGAAAACACCCTTATTGGCACCAACAGCATAACCGGCAATAATCATTCCTTCAATAACTCTGAAAGGATAGGATTCTAAAATCATTCGATCCATAAAAGCACCAGGGTCACCTTCGTCTCCATTACAGATTACATACTTATCTTTTTTATCGGAAGCTGCTACAATTTCCCATTTTTTTCCGGTTGGAAAACCACCGCCTCCACGGCCCCGAAGTCCACTGTTTAAAATATCATTGGCCAGTTGTCTGGGATTTCTGTCGGTAAGAACTTTTTGTAGTCCTTCAAATCCTTCATACTTTCTGTACTCATCAAGATCCAGAGGAGCTAAATAGCCGAAGCCTTCTGTTGAAATATGTTTCTGAGAAGCTAAAAAACTGTCAATTAAACCTGTTCGTTCATTTTCAGATTTCCAGATTACATTGTCCCAGGTTATATCTGTATGATAAGTATCTACACGGTTAATCAGACTATTTTTTAATCGTGTAAAATAGCCGGCTGGTTTAAAATGATAGTGTAATATTTCTTTTATTTCAGAAGCTTTTACTTTGGGATAGCGTTTGATAGATCCATCCTCCGAAACCACATCAATTAAAGGTACTTTATTACATACTCCAACACATCCAACGGATTTAATATCTACATCAATTCCCAATTCATTGGAGGTCCGTTTTAACTCTTCATAGATATCAGATGAACCACTGGCCTGACAACAAGAGCCCATTCCTAATCTTATTTCACCAGCTACCTTATGATGTTTTTTAGCCGATGCTTTTTTCTGTTCAGAAGCTTTTTCTTCGATAAACTCATGAATAACTTCATTAACTTTTCCCGGTAAAACGTGTCCGTAAATTTTATCATCTATTTGTACTACCGGAGCCAAAGTGCAACAGCCAAGACAAGCTACTTTTTCAATGGAAAACAACTGATCATCCGTAGTAATATTCTCTCCTTCCATTTTTAGTTCCCGCTTAAAGGAATCATATACATTGGTGGCTCCTTTTACATGACAGGCAGTGCCTGTGCAAACCTTTATCAGGTGTTTGCCATAAGGAATATGTCTGAATTGAGAATAAAAAGTTGATACGCTTATTAATTGAGCCCTATCAATTTCAGTTCTCTCATAAATACGCTCAAGGGCATCAGAAGGTAAATAACTAAATTCATCTTGGATTTCTTGTAATAAAGGAATAATAACATCTTTAGAAGTCCCAACACGATCAATGATGGCATCCATTTTAGCAATCAATTCTGCCTTATCTATTTTACTGTTATTATCACATTGACAACTACTCATATTAATTCCCTTTTACACAGTAAATACTCTGATTGGTTCTTACAATCATTCGTCCGTCCGTAAATGCCGGAGTTGCATAAGTGTTTTCTCCTGTTTCAAAAGAATCCAGCAACTTAAATTCATCATCAGCCGAAAAGATATGTACCTTACCACTATTGCTGAATAAATATACTTTCCCTTCAACCAACATTGGTGATGAATAAAACTCTGCATTTGTTTCATGTTCCTTTTTCAGTGCTCCTGTTTTGGTATCGAAAGATGCAACTACACCATATGATGTTGCCAGGTATAAGTTGTTTTCTGTAGCAACCGGACTTGATGCTTCAGGAAGGTAATCCATTGACTCCCATAAAACAGAACCATCGGCACCGTTAATAGCCACTAATTTGGCATATTCGCTTGCTCCGTAAATGATTCCATTATAACTACAGGTACTGGCTCCAACTTCACCCATCATACATTCTACCCTCCACAATTGATCTCCATTTACAGGGTTATAAGCTGTAATACTTGGATCACTCATTAATATCAATTGAGGAGTATTGTTTACGTAAGCCAATGAAGGAGAACTCCATGAAATTTTATCATCTCTTTCCTTTCTCCAGATTTCATCTCCATTCTGCGTGTTTAATGATATAATTTGACGAATGTTTGTATTATCGAATTGTATAAATAGCTGATTTTTTAATATCAATAATGACGATGCATATCCATAATGGTTTTCGGGAACACCGATGTTTTTGGACCAAAGTAAATTCCCTTCCATATCAGTACAAATAACATCACCTGTGGCAAAAATAGCACAAACTTGTTTTCCGTTTGTTGCTGCTGTAGAAGAAGCTAATCCTGTATCTGCAGTTGTTTCCGGTACTTCGGAAGGAGATCCTGGAATATTAGTGGCTGCTACATTCCAAAGTTGTTCTCCTGTATTTAAATCGTAACAAAGTAACTGACGCGTTTCACTATTGCCGCCGGTAATAAATATTTTGTTCCTATTGATTACAGGAGTGCTTTGGCCGGGAAGTGTTATTGCCGTTTTCCATGCAATATTAGTTCCTGATTGTAAATCCCATTTTACCGGAATATTTGTTGCTTTTGAATGTCCATTAGCTTCATTACCTCTAAAGGCATTACTGGTTATTTTAGGAATAGAAACCCTTGCAATTGGTTCTTCAACTACTTCAGGAGTAGTTTTTTCTTCAGGAGTTGTATCCTCTTGTTCAGTTTTCTCAACTATAGTTTCTTTTTTACTAATAGGTGTTTCTTCTTCTTCTTTTATATCTGTTATTTTATCCGTGGATTTATCTGATTTCTCATTAACAACTTCTTCTTTTACTGCAATATCGTTCTCAACTTTTTCTGTTTTATTCTCATTTGATATTGCCGAATGTGCCAAATATTCTTCTTCAGGATCTTCTGTATTATTTTGAACTATGGCTTCTTTAGCTTCAGGTTCCTTATTATTGCCAGTGGCTTGCATAAAAGGCATACTAAATACAACAAATAAAAGCGCTATTGCAGCTATTCCAGTCGCCAAAATCCCTACATATTTACGAGCCTGAGTCTTCATAGCCCATTCATCAATCGGATCAATATCTTTGTCGGGAATGTCTTTATATTCTGCAAAATATACTTTGAGACTTATCAAGAATACTACCAGCATGCCCAATAATAGGTAAACACCTCTCATTAAGTGATCCATGTTTACAAAATAGGCCTTTCGCGCCATTAAATCTAATTGACGAATTTGCTCCTGTAACTCAGGGTTACCCGAATTTTGATCATTGAGTTGTTTGAGCGTTTCAATAACTTGAGTTTGCAATGGTGAAACATCTTTAGCCTGAAAATAATTGGTGATTAACATGATAGCTAATGTCATCATGAATATCGCCGTAATTATGGCTATGTTCCTTGCTATTATTTTCTTCATTTTTGTTTATTTCTTTTATCGACTCCGAATTTTGTATTTAGAATGAATCAATCAGATCTTTATTCCTTTTTCCTTTCTACCAACTTGTTTTGTGGACAATAACTAAAGCATCTTCCACAGGCAACACAATCAGCATGTTCTATTTCATATAATTTACGAGAGCGTTTCACTGATAATTTGATTAAGATAAGTCCAAATACTAAACCTATCATAGCTCCGGCAATGGAAGAATAATATGTATAGTCCTTTAAAATAACTTCAACCTTATTTTTTAAATCATCAACTTTTCCTCCCTGACCATAAAAAGATTCCAGTTCAAGAGAAATCTTATCTCGTGGATTTGTTTCTTGTTGTTTTACCATATCGTATAGGCGTACATCTTTATGTGCCCTGCTTAAGTCGGCACTGTAGTAACGCATAACAAAAGTTCCAGCAACAATCATTAAAGGAAGAAATATAAAATACATTAATATTCTCTTTACACCTTGTAAACGGTCTTCTTTAACCTTATTGTCGTATGGAGGGTGAATGGCATCCACTGGGCAGGCATTGTGACACAATTCACAATTGATACAGCCCTGTTTGGTAATTTGAATTTTCCAAAGAGAAACTCTTGAAAATAAACTTAATAAAGCACCATATGGGCAAATAAACCTACAAAAGGGGCGCCCTGTAAAAATAGCAGCAATTAAAAGCAGTGAACCAAATAGTATTAATCCAAAATCGCCACCAAGTCTGAATATTCCTATAAACGGATCAAAGCGACAGATGATAAAACTGCTTCGGGTTATAGCATATAATACGCCAAATATGAGGTAAAGCCAGGGAATAATACTCAATATGGAAGTAACGGATTTAGATAATCGGTAATTTTTAATATTCACCAATTCCTGTAAAGCACCAAATGGACAAACTCCGGCACAAAATACCCTGCCAAATAAAAAGGCAAAAATGATGGGTAGTATAAAAAATAACAATACAGAAATTGGCAGAATATAAGTATGATCAGCAATAGCAAGAGCTACATTTTGTACCGATCCAATACTACAAACGCAACCACTTCTAAAAAAGCCAAAATAGGCCACAGATATTATTGATACCCAAATAATAGGCTTTCGGGTTTGTTTTTTGATAACAGCCCATGCCACAAAACTCATTAAAGCGATAAGTAATATAATATCAATATACAGAAATAGTGGTTCGTTGGATAAGGCATAGCTTATGTCAGGATATTGATAACCGGACTCAAAATCGGGTTTGGGAAACCTGTTTTGAGCCGTAGCATAAGTTACCGGTAATATGAATGATATAAATGATATAAAACGTTTCATTTTTTATAATTGTATAAAGTATAAAGACAAAAGATAATAGACCAGATTGGGCTTATAGCATTATTTGCTTTGTTGATATTACATTGTAAATAATTTTATCCCTTAAGCTTGTTATCTTTAACTTTTTTACCCTTTTAATTTATATGCCTGGTCAATCGAAACTCTTGAAATTGCATTAGAAGGACATACTTTCGCTATGGCACATTCATTACAATCTTTACATAAATCTCTTTTAATCTGCAGATATAAAGATCCATTGCCAAATGAGGTACATCCCTTTACACATTTTCCGCAACCAATACATAAATCCTCAATTATGGCATATTCAAAATAAGGATCTTCCACAAATTTTCGTTGAATAGCACCTGTTGGGCACATTAGGTTTTCAGCTGCAGTATTTAATTCTTTTACGTTAGAACGATAATATCCGCCACACAAATCGCAGTATCCACATACTTTATTGGCATGAAAACATTTAACTGCAGAAACGGATAACACACAATCCGTTTCACATCTGCCACATTGCGTACATTTGGCGGGATCTATTTGCCAGTAATAGGACGTTTCGTCCTTTTTACCTGTTTTGCTGAACAGAAATCCAGATGTGGCAAGTATGGTTCCACCGGCAATCCCAGAACCTACTACCTTAAGAAACTTACGTCGCTCTATCGGACTCGTTTTATGTTGATGATTTTTACTCATTGTTTAACCTTTAAATAGTGATACCTTCCTTTAAAGGGCAATTAATGCCACAACTGGAACACCCACTCTTATTTGCCAGCGTTTTATCATACTTAAATGTGGAAACCATACGATTTCCGGCTACCATAATTTTATCTTGATCAACCTTTACACGATAAGCATTATTGCCTCCACCCATCATACTTACATCGAGTAAAACATTTCTAAAATTACCTTCGCTGTCGTAGCAACTTATTCTTGGATTTCCTTTTTCTGAAGTAATAATTTCTCCGACAGAAGTATAATCGATATATACAGGATTACAACAACCGCAAAACCTTCCCGGAGCATTTCCTGGTTCTCCAAAGGAGCTTATATATTGCCCTTTTACAGAATAACGTTCTACACTATGCCTTCCAGGATTGGAACAATAAATACTATTGTTGGCATAGGTAATTCCAAATGTGTAACTAGGTATAATAAAGCGATTAGGACTTTCTATAAATCTTTCCAACTGACCATCGACTGTATATTGACAAATATTTTTGTTTGATGCATCAGTTACAAATAGATGATAGGGTGAAGCTGCAATAGAACAATAATCAGAGTTTTCACCACAAGCCTCCCATTCATTTTTGAGTTGTCCTTCAAGGTTGTATACCTTTATTTGCGACGGATATAAAAGATATATCCGATCATTTTCTACAGTAATATCTCTAAGGTTGTTAGCAATAGCATACTTATGGTTTAATTGACCTGAAGAATTATAAATTGCAATGTTGTTTGTTGTTGCCACTACCAATTGATTCTTGTATATCTCAAATCCTTTAATTTCATCCGTAGTACTGAATGATGAAACTAATTTATAAGGTGATTGAAATGGTTCGTTGGATATGGCATCGTTTTGCAGTAAATGATTTTCACCATTGTTTTTTAATTGATTACTTCGGTTTCCAATCAAGTACCCTGTGGTTCCAATAATTGTTCCTCCGGCAATTACTGAACCGGCCATTTGAAGAAAACCTTTTCTGGATATTTTTTTCTTATTCAATCTATCTGAGTCCATTTTTCAATCGTTATAGAATCAATATTACTATCTTATTCAGTGTGTTAATTCGCTTTTTTTCTGTAGATATCAATCTTATTTTGATTGGCTACCCATAGATTATTGTCGATGTTTTTAATCTCATATGCATGATATCCACCACCAAGTAAACGGTGATTTAAAACCACTTCCTGAAATATTCCTTTTTTATATTTACATATGCGAGGACTTCCTTTTTCGGAGGTATAAAGCTCACCTTGTTTATTGAAGCTGATGTAAGCCGGGTTACAGCATCCTGCAAAAAATCCGGCTTCAGTTCCTGGTCCGCCAAAAGATGCTATAAATTTTCCTTTAGATGTATAAGATTCAATCAGGTGTCGTCCTGGGTTAACACAATAAATGGTATCGTTTAAACTTGTTATATCAAAAGCGTGACTTGGAGTAATAAAGTCATGGGGGCTTTCAATGAATTGTACAAAGTTACCATCCTTAGTATATTGACAAATATTCTTATTGCTGGCATCTGTAACAAACACAGAATTATCAGATACGGTAAAAGAACAATAATCTGATAAATCACTACAAGCATTCCATCCATAAATAGAATCACCATTAAGGGAATACACCTTAATTAAATTGGAGTATAGCAGATATATTTTATCATTATTCAATAGGATATCCCTTACGTTGGACTTTACTTTAAAAGATAGTTTTTTAATGCCTTTTGCGTCGTATTTAATAATGTTATCACCATGTAATACATAAATATAATCTTCAACTACATCAAAAATATGAATGGTATCTTCCAGTACAATTGTATTTACTTTGCTGTAATTACTTGTAAAAGTATTAACTGTTTCAGCCTCAACCCATGTGGTCTCATCCTGATTCACTGATTTAATGATATACACAATAAAACCGGCTATCATCACAAATATGAAAAAGTTAATAATGACCTTTAAAGTATTGCTCATAATTATAAATTTATAGACGCATTATAAGATCTGTTACAAATCAGCTATTTTAAAGCATTTTACATGATGGGCATCTCTTAAAATAAGATTTCCATCGGTGTAAGCCATTGGACCCCATGCATCAATTCCATCCATTACACGTTGTTTTTTTATGAGTTTCATTCCTTTTGTTATAACTTCATAAACATAGAGTTCTCCATCATCTTTTAATGCAAAAATATGATTGTTGATGACCATATATGGCCCTAAGCCAAAACGTTCATCTGCACCAGAACTCCATAATGGTGTATGTAAATCGGATGGAGCATAACAAACCAGCTTTCCTCTTAATCTACCACCATCCTTAGGCATTACACTAATCAGCATATTGTTATAGAAAACAGGTGTTTGTTGCTCGCAGGAAATTCCGGAATTGGGTTTATATTGATCTGTAACTATAGCTTTCCACTGGTTACCTGAATTATTTACCTCTATTAGCGCGCCACCAGTTCCATAACCGGCCACCATGAAAAATTTATTGTCAGCCACTTTAACTGGAGAAGGAGCCACTACTGAGGGTTGCCATTCGTTGGTTTCCCATAATAACTTTCCCATATTGTTGTTGTCAGCCGATATGCCACATATTCCACCAACACCAGTATAAACATATGTTTTCTGTCCTTTCAGCGTCATTGGAATAACTGATGAATGCGACATTTTGTATCCTAGAGTGTTGGGCGTACTCCATTTTACTTTGCCCGTGTTACAATCCAATCCGGTTAATAAAACATCTTTACCGGCTGGCGCCAAAACCAAAACATCATTGTCTATAGTAGGACATTGACCTGTATACCAAAAAGGAACTTCTGTGTTGTATTCTTTTTGCATATCAAGTGTCCATTTTAAATCTCCTGTATTTGGATCGCAACACATTACATGTCCTTCAGGACCAATTGTTATGATGTAATTATCGCGAATAACCGGAATGGTTCTTGAAAAACCATGATTACGTTTAATAGGTACACGATACCATCTGCGCCAAAGTTCCTTTCCTGTTTTTAGAGAAAAACATCTGAGGGCATCAGAACTTAATTTCTCATCATAATCTAAAAAGTAAACTTTACCATTAAAAATTACAGGAGCAGCATGTCCTTCGCCTGTTTCTAAACTCCAAAGCTCAGGGAAAGAATCCTGAGAAATGTTGATTTTTTCTGTTGTTTGTATAATATTATCATAATTTTCTCCTCTAAAACCTGTCCATTTGCCGGTTAAATCAGAGTTTTCATCTTCATACCTCATGAAGAATTCACCAATTTTAACGTCATTGGCTGAACGAGCCAGGTTTTCCGGGCGATTATCAGCACCCGGAGCCTGGATAGTAAAATTTTCATTGGAAGGCATAATATGCCATCCTACCATTAACATAAAGTAAATGAGTATGATGCCAATAGTTACACCTTGTATGATCTTTTTCTCTTTGGTCATGAAATATCTAATGAGTTTACAAGCTTATTTTATTTGATAAGCCATTAACGAATCTCCATGTCTAACATATAAAGTTCCTTTGTAAATTACTGGATGTGCCCAGTGTTGAGCGGTTCCTAAAGTAATTTTAAATTGACTTACAATATCAAACTTTTCAGGTGTAGCTTTTGCTAAAATCATATCGCCCTTATCAGTATAACAATAAAGCATGTTGTTGTTGGCAATAATGTTACCCATTGCCAAACCTGATTCTTGATATTTGATTTCTCCGGTATTCCAATCAACACAGAACCAGTAGCGGTTTTTATCTCCTGAACCATAAGCATAATCGCCTACTTTTACCATTGCTCCAATTCTGTTGTCTAATAAGTTTGATTCCCACACTTTTTCAACGCTTTTTCCTCCATCAACGAGTTTAAGCATTACAGACCCAGCTCCATAACCACTAGTACATAATAACATGTTATTACTATAAACCGGAGTGTTGGCATGAACTGACCAGCGATTGGTTTTATCGAAAGTCCATAATGTTTTACCTGTTTTAACATCAATGCTAATTACATGATTTGCTGTGATGGTTACAATTTGAGGAATATCTTGATCTTCAATGTAAAGAGGAGAACAGTATGCAGAAAGATCTCCTGCACCTTCACTGGTCCAAATAACATCTCCTGTTTTTTTATTAAAAGCTACAATATTTTTTGTTTTTCCACCAGGAGTAGCAATTACCATATTATCAACAATCAATGGTGCTTCATTCAAGCCCCATGTAATATTTGAAGCGTCAAAAGATTCCAATATGTTTTTTTCCCAAATGAGATCTAATGTTTTTTGTTTAAAACAATAAATTTCTCCCATTCCACTGATCAGGTAGAGTTTATCATCGTTAATGGTTACAGTTCCTCTTGGACCAGGGAAACTTTTAGACCATTCGGTACCATATTCTTTTTGCTGAATTAGTTTTCCATCTAAATCAAAAACATAGATAATACCTACTTCATTTTTTATTCCGGTTACATAAAGTTTATCATCATCTATGGCTACAGAGGAATGTCCTTCTCCTAAACCTTCATAATGCCAATTTAGTGCAGGCCCGTTATCAGGCCATGATTCTAAAAGACCTTTTTCGTTATATACTCCTGAGCGGTCAGTACCTCTCCATTGAATATTTTCCTGAGCATTTGCCAGGATAGAAACAAAAAGGAAACATAAAATAATTACATTTTTCATTTGTAGTTTTTTAAGTTGTTATTGTCTGATATTTAGTTTTATATAATTTATTATAGTGTTACTTCGTTGTGCTGTAGTTCGTTATGATATAATCTTTGTTTGTATTTTTTTAAGGCATTTAAAGAAAAGGTGATGTTATACATTTCTTCAGAGTACCATAATCTTGAGAAATAAAGCCCGATAGGTTCAGGAGTTAACAATTCCTGTTTTGTATACTTTAAATGCAAAAAATCAAATGCTTTATTTAAGATATCCAAATCCACCCTTTCCATATAACAGGTTAGTGCACTCAGAGCTCTTGCTGTAAGTGTTATTTTTGAAGGTACATTCTTATGGCCGCCCCAACCTCCATCTTTATTTTGAGTACTTAATAAATAGTCAACGCCTTTTTGAGCCATTTTAATAGCTATGGGATGATCTATACCTGATAAGTACTCTGTTGTGATTGCAGTTCCATAAACCGGATTAAGCTCATCTTTTGCATTTTGATCTCCGAACCATAAAGGTATCCATGCGCCTTCAGTAGATTGTTCCTTGTTCATCCAATTTAGCATACGATTCATACTTTTGCTGCATTTATTTTTCAAACTTATATCCAATTTGTCTTTCCAAAGTTGAAATGCAAGTAAAGTGTGGGCCGTAATATCAGGACTGCTTTTATCAAAAGGCAATTTTCCCCATCCTTTACAAAAAGTTGGTATTCCGCCATCGCTGTTTTGAAGATTGAGTAACCATTCTATTCCTTTTTTTATGGTATGGTCATACTTCCCTTTATTTAAAATATACAAGGCAACCAATGCACCAGCTGTATCGTCTGCATCAGGAACAGAACCCGGTAAGTTTGTCCATCCCCATCCGCCTTCCTGGGCACCGGTAAAATGGTGTTTATAAGTAAAAGCATTTTTTTTAATTTGATCAACCAGTATTTCAGGTCTATCAATATCTTTATTCAAAGCTCTCACACTTAATGCTGTAACCCAGGCCGATAAATTGGTGTCTATAGGCCATGATCCGTCAGAACGAATGGAATTAATTAAAAATTCAACCCCCTTTTGAGTAGATGAATGTTTATGATACCCTGCTCCACACATACACATTACCACAAAACCAGTAAGAGGTGCAGCTTCCAGAAATCCTCCATTGCTTGGCTGAAGTTTAGTCAATACTTTTAGTGAAGGAGCAATGAAAGGTTGCCGGATAAAGTTTTTTCTTCCTTTTTTATATCTTAAAATACCAACAGCAATAAGAGCAGGAATGGCATAACTAACAACAGGTAGTTTAAAGAAACGAAATAACTTTTGTGGTAATACTGAAACTTCAAAAGGTAATTGTGGAATTTTTTTCCATGAAGAAATTACTCCGGCTAAGGCACACATAACCAAAATTGGAGCAGAAAAGGTTAAATCTTTACCATAGTAATTTAATACTCCATCAATAATATGCTGATCTGTTAATCCTTTAAACTTGTTAAATATATATTGTCTTGTTTGATAAGGAACGTTTCCGGTAGCACTTAATGTAGCATAGGAGAGGAGCGTAGCCGTCATATTTGATGGACTTTCAGGACTATCACCCCATGATCCATCCTGAAGCATATTATTATGTAACCACTGAGTGCCTTTGTGAATGTAAGATTGATGTTTTTCTTTATCCTCCATTAATAATGCAAAAACAGATACAGATGTAGAAATCGCACTGGACGATAAAAAACCGGTCCATAAGCCATCGCTATTTTGTCTTTTAAGGAGTTCATTCCTTAAAAAGTCAATCATTATATCTAACTTTTTATTTCGCATTAATTCAATATTGTTAAGCAACTTAAATATGTAATTGCAATCTCTTTTATTTTATTATTATCCTTGTTTTAAGACTCCAAGAAACGTCAGTAAAACTCTTCATTCATATAATTAATCACCTTGTTCCTTTCTTCCTTTTCCTTTCTTTTTCCTTGTTACTTTTTCTCTGTCCTTTGCCCTTTGCCCTTTGCCCTTTGCGCTAAGCACTGCGCCTATACACATCCAAGTGCCAGTAATCCATAAAAACAATATTCTACATCACTTTTATCGTCCATTAATGTTCCAACAAAACCACCAGATTCAGACCAATGTGCCTCAATAAAATCAGTAACCGGATACTCAGGTTTTTCCTTATAGCAACTTAAAGTAAAAAGGGCGGTAGCTGTTGAAAGCAAATCCGGAATCGGAGATGCTTTTGCCGCAATAAAACCTCCCGTTGCATTTTGAAATGACTTTAGAAAATCGACATCTTCATTTGCTTGGTAGCCATTGAATTGACCTAGAACAGATAAGGCTGCAGCTGTAGCATTTATAGTTGCATGTAACCCTGTTTTACTGTTTTTATATCCACCATCTGAAATACGATATTCTTCCAGTTTGTTTATTGTTTTATTACTTATCTTATTTCCAGTGTCTTCTGATAATAACATCCAGATATACTGTGTGTAGGGTGCATTTATATCTTGATTTGGAACACTTTTAAATTCACATAAAGGCTTAATGTTTTGTTTTTTTAATAATCCTAGACCAGTAATAACTTTACCTGATTTTATCAGCTTATAAATTAATAAACATCTTTTTAATGCTGCGTAATGGATCAAATCCAAATCATCTTCCTGATTCGTATTTAAATAAACCAACATCTTTTTCATATCTAGTTTTATGTCCAAAATAAAACACAGCGTCCAACCAAATAAAGTGTAATATAAGTCTGACTTACCTGATTTATTCATAAAGGAATTATCATCCAATAATTGAGATTTAACAAAAGCATCGAGGCATTCCTTTGCCTCATAGCCTAGTTTTTCTTTCCCTTTTAAAAGACGTTCAAATATTTTAGATGAAACAGTACTTATCATTTTAAAATCTTTTCTGTTACTCTGAATAGAAGTCTTTTTAATTCTATGTTTTGTATTTTCTCAATAGTATTTAGTGCCTGATTATGATAATTATTTACCATTACTTCGACTGTTGTAATGGCTTTATTCAATATGTCGATATTCTCATCCGATTTTAAAAATGCTATAATATTTGAATGATGCAACATAGTATGAATGAATAATTCGTCCGTGTTAATTTGGCAGATAGCCGCTAATACAGCTGAAGGGCGAATACTAAGAGCGTTGTTATCGTTAAAATCTTCAATATCATCTTTCAATTGATATGCTATACCTAAAGCCTTTGAATATTCACTTAACAACTGTTTTATTTCATCATTATTATCAACACAAATAGCTCCCATTAGCAGCGATACTTCAAAAGCTGGCACAGTTTTATGACAAAAAATATCCAGAACAAAATCCATATTCAATGTTTTTGGATTTTTGCTCCACTCTAACTCCATTCCTTGTCCCTTACATAATGCTATATGTGCCTCTGATGCTACTTTAAACAATTCAATATGTTTGCATTTAGTGAGCAACCTATATCCTTCGCCTAAATACATATCACCAACATTAATAGCTATGGGAACACCATAGGCTTCGTTGATGGTTTTCTTACCATAACGAATAGAATCTTCATCCTGAATATCATCGTGTACTAAAGAGGCTTTATGGAAACATTCAATAGCTATAGCTGCTTGTTTTACTTCTTCTGGAATTTCATTTTTACCATTCAGAGCCATATAGGTTGCAGCTAAAAGGTATGGTCTCCATCGTTTTCCTTCATCACTCATCCATTCACGTGTGATTAAAGATGTTTGGTCGTTGGAAATCGTTAGAACCTTATTCAGATTTTCCCTGGAAAACCAGTCTTTTATATTTGATTTTAGTTGATCGTAATCCAATAATGTGTTTTCTTCTGAAGAATGCATGTTCATGATCTGATGTACATACGCTTCATCAACATCAGTATCAACACATCCATCCTTATTAAGAGGTATAGCTAAACCTGGTATGGCATGATTGATTAACAGAGGAAATGCTTTTTCAAGAGATTCCAGACAACTTACTCCAATTACGGCATCAATGACTCCACTTTCCACTAAACCTATAACTGATGTAAATCCCTCTGCAACCAAACTCATCATTCCTAATTCCTCAGCTTTGGTTTGTAAATCAGGAATATTGCAGTTACCACATAAATTGCATAATAATCCCAAATCATCAATTTCAGCTTTGCAATTTTTCGAATTACTAAGACACTTTGGTAATAATAATATTCTTTTTTCTTGAGGAATGGAGGCCACTGTTTTAAACCATACTGCATTATTTATTTCAACCATTAACCATCCTTTTAAAGATGGTTCAATAGCATTGATTTCTATAAATTCAATAGCCAGTGCCGTTAATGAATTCATAGATAATGGAGGACTAAGCTTTTTGTTATTCACGAACAGATTTGCTCCTGATCTTAATTTAGATCTGAGTTCAAAACTGTTCGGAACTTTATATTTAAACTGGGTTGTTTCCATATGTATTGAATTATTAACCATAAGCACCAAAACCAAAGAAATATTTCTTTTTCATGATTTTATAAAAAATATTTTGCTCCGGTATTTCTTTGCCTCTTTGATCATGACCGGCAACAGGTATCATTTTTTTATATTCATTTAATACTGTATTTCTGGTAGTCGTATCAATTGCATTATGCTTTTCTAAAAACTCAGCTAATAGACGAGGATCTTCTAAAAGAATACAGCCTCTTGAATTTTTAGAAGTCAAGTTCCTTAAATCTGCTAAAAAATCAGATTGCTCAAATATTTCAATCATGTTTGATGCATCTTTATTTACATATTCCTTAGCCATTTGTAGAGGGGGACAAAACTCAACAGCTCCTTCGGGAGATATATGATGACTCATTCCTGTGGCTGCAGGACAAAGTGCATTTCCCTGGGCATCCCAATAGGTCTCAATGATAAATAAAGGAGCATCTTTTCGTTGTTCAACAATAAACTTTCTGAGTTTATAAATTTCATCTTCATCCAGTGCATTTTCTAAGTTTGGGTTTGGACCTACCGGGCGATAGATGTAATACCACAAGTAGTGCACACCTTCTTTTGCAAGTAGATTGATATATTCTCTGGAAACTAGATCCTGATAATTACTTTTACAAATACTTGCTGCAGCACCAAATATGAGTTTAGCCTTTTTACAAGCCCTGACACCGGCTAAAGTTTTGTTAAACACATCATTTTTACCCCTTCTGTGATCACTTTCTTCTTTTAAACCTTCAATGCTGATAAGAGGTGTAATATTACCAAGCTTTTTCATACTTAGAGCTACATCCTCTGTAAGCAACATTCCATTTGTAAAAAGTTGAAAATAGCAATCAGAATGTTTTTCTATAATCTTAAATAAACCTTTATACAATAGAGGTTCTCCACCTAAAATCCCAAAGAAATAAGAACCTTTCTTTTTACTTTCAGTGATAATGCCATCTAATTGTTCAGTAGATAAAGCTTTTTTACCACCAGGTGTTACCCAACAACCACTGCACGACAGATTGCAGGTTTCAGTTATTGATATCATTATAAAAGCAGGGAAGAAGGGGTCTCCTTTTTCTTGTCGCTTTTCAAATTGATGAATGTTTTTAAGATTACGCCAACCGAAATTGTATGCAAATTTCCATAATAGTCGGGGAGAGCATTCCAAAGGAACACGCATAGCAGTTTTAAAATTGGCAGTATATTCTCGTAATGTCATTATTGATCTTTTTTGAGCAATGAAAATCTGGTACGGTTTTGTTGTAATCTGTATTGAAGACGCTTTTGATACATTGCTTGCTTGTCCTCTTCAGAAAAAACTTCTTCTATCTCAGTTCCACCGTTTATAGGTGATTTTTCATATTTAGGAAAAATAATGGCCAGACTAGGACACATTCTTGCACAGGCAGGACAATTGTTTTTACAGTTATGTGGATTTGTTACTAATACTTCATTATCCTCTACTGTGTAAACTCCAAACAAACAAAAATCATTACATTTACCACAATTGGTACAACGTGATTTATCTATTACAGGATACCATGCATCAGTTCCTTTATGAACAGGTAAGTGTTCAATTTCTTGTATAAACTCATTATAGTATTTGAACGATTCGGGATTTTTGTCGGCAATATTCAATTCACTTAAAACCACATCAGATGATAGAGTTCGGATATTTATAAGTTGAGCTGTATCAACAGCTATTTTATTTAGCTGTGAAGATAGTGCCCTTGAGTGACAAGCCATAATTGTTCCTTTAGCTAAATTTTTTACATTTTCGGGTTTATCCGTTATCATTGCGCACAAATCATCAACTAGATTAACCGTTTTTCCATTACTTTTAAGCTGAGAGGCTATGGTTGCCACCTTTTCTTTTTCAATAAAAGAACGTGATGTACAGCAACAAATTGAAATGGTCTCCGTTTGCATTTTAATTATTTTGGTTTTCCAAAGTTTAAGATACAACCTTTAAACTTTAATAACTTTAATATATTCCTAAAAAGGAAAAAAACAGAGATAAAAACGAATTATAAATAAGATAAAAAAGTCTTTTAATCTTTTGATATTTAGAATGATGTAAACTATATGTTTTAGATGATTTATTTAAATCTAGTTCCATTATAACATCATTTTATTCTTAAACGAAACATGCTTTTAGCTACTTATTTAACTTTTGTTTGTTTTAATTTACATCAATAAGTGAAATGCTGATAAAACGGTGCTTTGGGAGTGTTTTAAATAATTAAATGTGAAAAAATATAAAAAAAAGTTCATTTTTATTTGGTGTTTAAACGATTAAACATTAAGTTTGTCAGCAAATAAATAATTTTTGGATAAAAGTAGTGTTTAAATAAACTAATTTATTACTCATGAAAAAGAAAACTTCATTAAAAGATATAGCTAGTAAAGTAGGAGTTTCTACTGCATTAGTTTCATATGTCTTAAACGGCAAAATGAAGGGACGTATTAGTGAGGAAGTTGCGAATCGTATTAAGTTAGTTGCCAAGGAATTAAACTATCATCCAAATCAAATTGCCAGAAGTTTAAAGACGAATAAAACAAATTCAATAGGTTTGTTATTAGCTGATATTTCTAACCCCTTTTCTTCACAAATTGCTCGCATTATTGAAAATGAAGCAGACAAATTAGGATATGCTGTTATTATTGGTAGTTCAGACGAGAGCGTTGAAAAATCGGAGAAAATAATTGATGTTTTTCTAAATAGACAAGTAGATGGATTGATATTATCACTTCCAGAAAAGTCTGAACATATTGTGTCTGATTTAAAGTCGAAAGATATACCATTTGTATTATTAGATAGATATTTTCCTTCAGTTGCTGCAAATTCAGTGGCTATTGATAATTATTCTGCCTCAGAAAGTGTAGTTAAACATCTACAATCTAATAATTATAAAAATGTTGGTATTATAAGTTATGATACAGAATTAGTTCATCTTAATGAAAGATTAAGAGGTGCTACAGAGCAGAATGGCATTAATTCTAGTGTTGGAAAAGTTCGTTTAGGTCATATTCAGGAAGATGTAGAATCAGCTATTGATATGTTTCTTACCTCAAATCCTACAATGGATGCTATATTTTTCACATCCAATCTTTTAACAATATCAGGACTTAAATTTTTGAACAAGAAAAAAGTAAATATACCATGTGATATGGGTGTAATAGCCTTTGATAAAACCGATGCTTTTGATTTATTTTATACATCAATTTCATATGTTAATCAACCTCTTGCTAAACTTGGGAATGAAGCAGTAAGGTTAATGCATCAGGCTATAAATGATAATACTAAGAGAGAACAGATCTTTCTGTTAGCTGAACTCATCATTCGAGATTCTACTTCTCGAAAATAATATTTTTTTATAGGAATGTTTAAACGATTAAGCACAGATGATGTACTAATAAAGGAAAGTATATAATATTAAAAGCAAAGGATATAGATAAAAATTTTTTTCGTCTTTTGTTTAAACGTTTAAACAGTGTTCAACTTAAAATAAATTGTTAAAATGAAGCTTGCAAAATCAAAAAATCAATCAGTAATATGTTATGGTGAAGTTCTTTGGGATATTTTTCCAAATAAAACAAAACCGGGTGGGGCTCCAATGAATGTTGCTTATCATTTAAACAAATTTGGTATAAATAGTAAAATGATAAGTAGAGTGGGCACAGATAAGTATGGAACAGGTTTATTGCAAATACTTAACAGATGGGGGATCTCAACACAAAACTGTCAGATAGATGAAAACAATCAAACAGGTATTGTTAATGCAATTGCTAATCCTGATCATGAGATGAGTTACATCATAAGGGAAAATGCTGCGTGGGATAATATTGAATTTAGCGAAGATCATGTTGATGAAGTAAAAAATGCTGATGCATTTGTTTTTGGAACACTTATAACTAGAAACGAAACATCGAAACAAACGCTTTATAAACTATTGGATTATGCTAAATATAAGGTTTTTGATATAAACCTACGCCCTCCTTTTTATGATAAAAAAACTATTGAGTACTTATTAAATCAATGTAATCTTTTAAAGTTAAATGAGTCAGAACTTCAGTTAATTAGTTCTTGGTATTCCAATGAAAAACTGGAAGAGCTTAGTAATATTCGTTTTCTTCAGGTTACTTATAATATTGATGAAATTATAGTTACAAAAGGTAGTAAAGGAGCTACATATTACAATTTGGAAAGTGAATATTTTGTACCTGCCAATAAGGTTCAGGTAAAAGATACTGTAGGAAGTGGAGATTCTTTTTTGGCTGCTTTTCTTGCTAAGAAAATACAGAAAGAATCTATCGAAACAGGAATGTACTATGCTACTGCATTAGGAGCCTTTGTTACTTCACAGGAAGGTGCCTGCCCTGATTATGAAATTGAATCTCTTGATCAATTGGTAGTAAGATAATTATAAAAATCATCTTGAAATTTAAATACGTCAGCTATGAATACTACAAACAACAACACACAAAGTATATCCAGAAAAAATCTTCTTCCCTTTATTTTAGTTACATTGTTATTTGGACTTTGGGGATTTGCAAATGCTGTAACAGATCCAATGGTTCAGGCCTTTAAAAAAGTTTTGGAATTATCAAATTCACAAGCAGCTTGGGTACAAATGGCGTTTTATGGGGGATATTTTTGTATGGCTCTTCCAGCTTCGATATTTATGAAAAAATACTCGTATAAAGTTGGGATTCTAATAGGTTTAGGTCTTTATGCCACCGGTGCTTTACTCTTTTATCCTGCAGCAATTTCAGAACAGTTTTGGTTTTTTTGTTTAGGATTGTATGTGTTGACTTTTGGTTTGGCATTTCTGGAAACAGCTGCTAATCCTTATGTGTTATCTCTAGGTAGTAAAGAAACCGCAACAAGACGATTAAATTTAGCACAAGCTTTTAATCCAATAGGATTATTAGGAGGATTGTTAATAGCTCAGCAATTTGTACTTAAAAATTTAAAATCAGATGATATTCAAAATTTTGCAAGTTTAGATGAAGCTTCCAAAGTTTTAATAAAAACTACTGATTTAATGACGATCAGAAATCCATATGTGATTTTAGGTTTGGTTATTCTTGGAATCTTCGTATTATTTCTAGTAAATAAAATTCCTGAAGGAAAAAGCAAGGATAAATCTACTTCTGAAAATACATATGAAGCTTTAAAGGCTTTATTAAAAAATAGAAAATATACTTCAGGAGTAATTTCTCAAACCTTGTATATTGGTGCACAAATCATGTGCTGGACCTATATTTATCATTATGCCGAAGCTGGTAATATAGATAACGTTACTGCCGGCTACTATCAATTTGCTGCTTTTATTCTATTTACGTTAGGTAGAGGTGTAGGTACTTATTTATTAAAGTATGTAAGTGAGGGTAAGTTACTTGGAATTTATGGTATGCTGGCTGCAGCATGTGTAACAGGTGCTGTGTTTTTAAATAATACTATCGGACTTAATTGTATTGTTTTAGCCTCATTTTTTATGTCTATTATGTATCCAACAATCTTTGGTACAGCACTTAGTGGTTTGTCTGAAGAAGAATCTAAGATAGGTTCTGCTGGTTTAGTAATGGGGATTGTAGGGGGAGCGTTAATGCCAAAATTACAAGGTTCTATTATTGATATAGCTGGTAGTGGTGTTTCAGATATTCAGGTTATGGGCATTTCAGAAGTGAATTTATCATTTTTATTACCTCTAATATGCTTTACCTTTGTTAGTTGGTACGGTTACTCAGTATCTTCAAAAAAGTATCCTGTTAACTCTCTTTTGAAATCTAAAGCGCAAAAGAGATTAAGTTATAATTATGAAGTTTAGAACTTTATATTAGGAATTATATTAGCGCTATAGCCCTTAAATAATAAAATTTAGACTTTTTTAAGTCAAACACAACATTCAATTCAGAAATAAATTTGCATAGATGAAATGCGCCAAGAAGATTGTGATTCTGTGATGTACAACCATTTCTATGCCTTGAAGTGATCAAAAAAATGGCGAGTTTCATGCAACAATTTAAAAATATATACAGATGAAATCTACATTATATTATAGTTTGGTATGTGCTTTTATGTTTATTGGTACGATAATAAATGCACAGGTTGTTATTACAAATACTAATTTTTCGATGGGAACTACAGGAAGGATTGGTATAGGAACATCACCTAATGGAGAAGGAATGCAATGGAAACCTTTGAATTTATCAGGACAAGGATCTCTTGCAGGAAGAATGGAGCAATATGATTATATGGATTTGTTACCTGCTATTCATTTTACTCCAATGAGTGAAAGAAAGGATACAACAAGTGTAACACTACAAGTACGACTTGGAATGTACTCGCAAAACGGACAGTTTATGGGGAATGTGAGTTCTCGTTCACCCCAGGGATTAACTTTTATTTTGCCTGAAACTTATGTTGAAGCCAAAAATATAATGGGTAGCGATTGGTCTGCATGGGTTGGAGTTAGATTTAGAAGATACGACGATATTCACATTTGCGATTACTTTTATTTTGATGATCATTCAGCACAAGGTGCCGGATTTAGTTATAAAAATACAGAGTTAGCTGTTTATATGCCGTCCTCCTCTGATTCATCAGGAGTTTATCCATACAATTATGAAATTACAGTAAAAGGCGCAACTAACCCGGCTATTCGTCAAAGAATGGTATTTGTAGGTGAACATACTATGAATTTTAAAGGTGGTAATTCCCTTAAGTTGTTAGGAGAATATCATTATGTAGCAGATAATTCTGAAAGTGTTGATCATGTATACCCTGCTGATAGAGGATGGGTTTTGGGTGCAAAATTAAATTCACCTCTAAAAACTAAAGTAGATGGTTCGTTTAACCAGTTTGCTATTAGATATGGCCAGGGGATTGCAAATGGTGGTGATAATGGAAATACATGGACTTGGGCAACTTATGGGGCTCCTGATAAAAATGGAAAATATACAAATGCTTATTCCATAACTATGGTTGAACACTTTTTGTTGAATTTGCATAAAAACTTTAGTTTAAACGGATACGGTATTTATACCAATAGCAAAGGAGGTTCATCGAGTAATCATAAAGCTGAATTTTTTGATAAGAGTGAAATCTATAACAGAAAAACAGATTTTGTTGTTGGAGCTCGTTCATTGTATTATGTAAAAAACTGGTTGCATTTAATTAATGAAGTACATTACGCTACCCGCAAGGATGGTAATAATCCAACAGCTTCTATGTGGAAATTTTCATTTGCACCAACAATTGTTCCATTGGGCAAAAAAAATGCATGGTGCCGACCACATATTCGTCTTGTTATGTCAGCCGCAAAATATAACGATTATGCAAAGGATAATCAGTATTCACCATATCTTCAGTTAAATAATAAAAGCTGGGGAACTTATATCGGAATAAAAACAGAAATGTGGTTATTCTAAAAATATTACTCTAAAACTTATAATTATGCCAACATTTGGAACATCATATTTATCATTTATTCCTTGCTGGACTGCAGAAGGAGGAAAGTATGCCATAGAAAAAACTGCTGAATACGGTTTTGATCTCTTAGAAATAAGTTTGCCTTCATCTTTAACCTTTGATGTAAAAACTGTTAAAAGGCAATTGGTTGAGAATAATATAGAAGGCAGATATAGTTTAAATCTTCCTACCGAGTGTCATATGCCTCTGCATCCGGAAAAAGCACTAAAACTGATTAAATCAGCAATTCATATTGTTTCAGATATGGGAGGTGATTTTTTAGGTGGCGTATTACATTCTGCCATTGGAAGTTTTACTGGGCTACCTTGCACAATGAATGAACGTGAAACGGTCAAGCAAGTATTTCATGAATTGGCTAAATATGCACAGGAATATGATATTATATTAGCTCCAGAACCAATTAATCGTTATGAAAGCTATGTGTTTACCGCTGCAGATGAGGTTTTGGATATGATTGAAGAGATTAATATGCCCAATTTAGGCTTACATCTTGATACTTTCCATATGAATATTGAAGAAACAAACCTTTATGATCCAATTGTTAGGGCGGGTGAAAAACTAAAACATACTCATATTACAGAAAGTGATCGTGGAATGACCGGAGAAGGAAATGTAAATTGGGATTTATTTTTTAAAGCGCTGTCTGAAATTAATTATCAGGGACCTCTTGTTCTTGAAAATTTTTCTTCTGAGATTAAAGAGTTAGTGGGGCCCACCTCTTTATGGCGACCATCAAAATATAATTCAGAAGATTTAGCAAAAGGTAGTCTTTTATTTATGAAGAAAATGGTAGATAAATGGTATCGTAATTAATAGATAAAATTAGAATATTATATATCATAAATATTTTATATTGTTAAAGAGGTTGACTCCATCTGTGAGATCACCTCTTTTTTTTTGCTAAATTTCCCTTTGTAAGGCAATATCATTAAGTAAAACCGAAGGGTGATGTTGACGAGGTTTTCCTACAGATAATTTCTTGTATTCAATCACAGACTGAGAACAAAAATGAAGGCATGCAAAACAATAATGACAGTTATCAAGCCAATGGACTTGTTTACCATGTAGTCTGATATTCTGAAAAGGACAAACCTGCATACAATAGCCACATCTAATACAGCCTTCACCAACAGAAAAGTAATTTTCGTTACCTGTTGTATCTTTAGTTACCAACTGCATAATATTTCCAAGGACAGAGAATTCTTTGTCAATTTCATTTTTCATTTGAATGATGCTTTGGCTTATCTGAATAACTTTTTCCTTAGCCTCACTATAAATCTCTTCTGCTTGTTTTGCTTTTGAAGTTCTGATATACGGAAAATGGGCAGCTACCATTGGAATAAAATAAGCAGCATTCAGTTTCACACCTTTCTTGTTTAAGTATTTTTCAACTTGCGAAAGTGTATTACCCAATTTAGGATTAGCACCAGTAACAATTACAAATACATATTGGGCTTTATGAAATTCTATTTCTTCTAAGAACTTCTTGACAATGCGTGGTATTGTCATAAAATGAATAGGGAAAATAATACCAACCCTGTGAGACTTTATTTGTATTTGCTTTTGTTTCAAGCACCCAATTATAGGGTACAACTTACTACCCTTAATTTGATTATTAATTGATTGTGCTAAACTTAAACTATTACCTGTTCCAGAAAAATAATATAAATCCGTATCCATATCAAAAACATGTTGGAGTGCAAATATACTCGATTACATTATAAGATAGAATCTAATACTTGGTCTCAGTTTTAGAAAATTTATAGCATACGTAGTAAAGTATGTTGTTCATGTAATTAATTGCTCAATTTAATTTGGCTTTTAAAGTTTACATAAGGAAATATAAGTATATACAACATTCTATTCTTTTGTAAATTTTCAATTTCTAATAAATTAACTTGTGAGGTAAAATATAAATATAAATTAACATTTGTAAAATGCAGTATATTAGATAACTAATATGTTGGGTTGTGGAAATGTAGTGGTGTAATTGATGTTGTTGTGGTTTAATGAAGGATAGTTTTTTGGATTCAAGACCTCAATATGGTGATATTTGATGCCATATTAATAACTAAAAATAAATGGAATGAAAATTAAAATCTTAAGCTTATTATTAGTGTTGTTTTCAGTTTCAGTTTTTGCTCAAGAGAAGTTGACAGTCTCTGGAAGCGTAACAGATAAATCTGGAGAACCTATAATTGGAGCATCAGTTTTAGAAAAAGGGACTTTGAATGGAACGATAACAGATGTAAATGGTAAATATACAGTAAATGTTCCATCAAATGGGGTATTGGTTTTTAGTTTTATAGGAATGCAAACTCAAAACATTGAAGTAAATAATACCCAAGTTATAAATGTGTCAATGTTAGACTCAACAACAGGATTAGATGAAGTGGTTGTTGTGGGTTACGGAACGCAGAAGAAAGCTGATCTTACAGGTGCTATCAGCAATGTTTCTTCAGCAGAAATTATGAAACAGCCATCATTAAATGCAACACAATCAATACAAGGAAAAATTGCTGGTGTAAATATCATAAGTAGTGATTCACCTGGATCATCTCCAACAGTTATTGTTCGCGGTTTAGGTACTGCTTTAGGAGGAAGAGACCCATTGTATATAGTTGATGGTTTTCCTGTAGATGATATTCAGAATATCAGTTCTTCAGATATTGTATCTATGGATGTTCTGAAAGATGCCTCTTCTGCATCAATTTATGGTGTTAGAGCAGCAAATGGTGTTATTTTGATAACAACAAAAAAAGGAAGAGAAGGCAAGCCAAAAGTTGTTGTGGATGCTTATGCAGGAATTAAAAGTATTCAGAATCAGGTAAAAATGGCTAATGCTGATCAATACATTGAATACTTTAACGAAAATCAAGCTGCATTAGGTGAAACTTGGTCTTTGGCAAGTAATCAAACTAATAATACTGACTGGTATGATGAACTTACAGACCTTGGCGTGTTCAGTAATAGTTCTGTTTCTATTAGTGGGGGAAGTAAGGCAGTTGATTACTTTTTAAGTTATAATTATTATAGCGAGGATGGAATTTTAGATGAGCAGAATTATGGTAGAACGACCATTAGAAATAATAATGTTTATAAGCTGTTTGATGAACGTTTAAAAATTTCTCAAAACCTGAATGTGTCATTTTCAAAAGATAAGCCAAAACCATTCAGTGCATTTAACTCTGCATACAGGCAATCACCTTTGGTTCCTACTTTTTATGAAAATGGAAGATATGGACAGGCTTTTGTTAATACAACATCTGGAATTGTTTCATATCAAGGTGCACCTGGTGATGCAATTGGATCGTTAAACTCAATCGGTAATCCATTATTTTCTGTAGATAATAGTAACCAGCTTAATAAGAACTTTTCAGTTCAGGGTGGATTAGAAGCAGAGTTGAAAATCACGGATTATATTAAGTTTAATACGCGTTATGGAGCAACTAAGTATTATTCAAATTCCAGAAACTTTAATAATATCCAAAACGGTTGGTTAAATGCAGATCCAACAAGAACAGAAGAAGATTTTGAAGAATTAAAATTGGCTAATCCAGAAGTAACAGATTATGCCTACAATTCAATGTCTTTTTCAAAAGTGGAAACTTTTAGATGGATTTGGGAAAATTATGCAACGTTTCATAAAAGGTTTGACAGACATAATGTAGAAGCAACATTAGGAGGTTCTAAGGAAAAAACTGGTATTGGAAATTACATGTATTCGTTAGGATATGATGTTCCCAATAAGAGTCAGTATTGGAATATTAATTTATCTTCTGATGATTATGAAAAGACGGTACAGCAAACATTTTATACTCCAACAACATTGATGTCTTATTTTGGTAGGGTGGCTTACGATTTTGATAGTAAGTATTATTTTACAGCTACATTGCGTCGCGATGGGTCTAGTATTTTTAAGGATAGTGGAGATTATTGGGCAACATTCCCTTCTGTTGGTTTAGGTTGGACAGTGTCGAAAGAAGGTTTTATGAGTGGAATTGAGGCTGTAAACTTTTTAAAGTTAAGAGCTAGTTGGGGAAAATTAGGTAATCAGGATGTACCATTAAATGTTTCTCAAACATTAACATCTACAGGAAGCAGTAGTTATAACTATGTTTTTGGCCCGGCACAAAACTTAGTATATGGTGCGTCATTTGGAACTCCGGCCCTGGGATTATCTTGGGAAGTAACAGAAGAATGGAGTATTGGAACTGATTTTAGTTTAATGGATAATCGCTTATCTGGTAATATTGATTACTACCATAAAAATAATACGAATACCATATTGGATGTTACGCCAACATTAGATTCTCAATATTCCGATAACTATTATGCTCATGGTGCTGAAGTTAAAAATACAGGAGTAGAATTTGTTTTAGCCTGGGCTGATGAAATAAATGACGATTGGTCGTATAATGTTAGCTTTAATTATGCTTATAACAAGAATGAAATCTTAAATGTTAGATCAGCATTTGATGGAGAGATAGGAGGTAGCTTAAACAATGGTCAGATAACAAAACGTCTGCAAGAAGGACAGCCTTTATATGCATGGTGGATGTATGAATCCGACGGTGTTTGGCAAAGTCAGGCAGAGATTGATGCAAATCCACATGTTGGAAGTCCTTTACCAGGGTACTTGAGATATAAAGATCAAAATAACGATGGCTTAATAGATGACAGAGATAAAAAGTTCTTTGGATCTTACATTCCTACTTTTAACTATGGGATGAACATTGGTGTAAACTATAAAAATTTAGATTTTAGTATTGATGGTTATGGTGTTGGAGGAAATAAAATTTACAACGGACTGAAAGGTACTCGTATTGATGGAGGTGAAAATATAACTTACGAAACATACAAGCAAAGATGGACAGGTGCCGGTTCAACCAATAAACATCCTGGCGCAGCGCGCGATTCTTATGCTTCAAGCTATTATTTAGAGAATGGTGGATTTTTTAGAATCAACAATATTACTTTAGGATATACACTAAAAGATAAATTAGTTAAATCTTCTAATGTAAGATTATATGTAACAGCTCAAAATCCATTTTTAATAACCAATTATTCAGGTTTTTCTCCTGAGATAAGCGCTGATGGCAGACCAAGTGGTACTTCAGGAATTGAGTTGTCGGCTTATCCAACTACTCGCAATTTTATTGTAGGTGTTAATATTCAATTCTAATTCAAAAATCAGATAATCATGAAAATACATTATATATATATATTCTTCCTGTTAATCTTATTAAACAGTTGTAGTGAAGACTTTTTGGATGTAAAGTCGCGTGAAGTGGTTGAAGCTTCAGATAGTGAGGAAGTTTATGAACCGGAATCTTATATAAACGGAATTTATGGAATGTTTACAGATTGGAATTATGCCTTTTCGTTCCTGGGGGTTACTGAAATAATTTCAGATAATGCAGATAAAGGTAGTTCACCAACAGATACTGGTGGAGATAAGGATCAGCTGGATAAACTAACATTTACAAGTACAGCAGGTTCTTTAAGAGGTATGTGGCAACATTGGTACAAGTCTATTGGACGTGCTACTGCGGCTATTGATTATACTGAATCATTTGGATTATCAAATGAAACTTATAAAAACCGGTTAATAGGTGAAGCCAGATTCTTAAGAGCTTTAAATTATTTTTATCTGGTACGTGGTTGGGGATCTATACCTATTCAGGAACAAGATTTAACCGAGAGAGTTTCTGTAGATGAAGTATACTCATATATAGAATCAGATTTGCAATTTGCAATAGAAAATCTTCCGGAAAAGAGTGAATATGCTGATTCTGATTTAGGTAGAGCTACAAAAGGTGCAGCAAAGGCTTTACTTTCAAAAGTTTATTTGTATCAGGAGGAATGGCAAAATGCCTATAATTATGCCAATGAGGTTATTGAATCTCCTGAGTATGAACTTGAAGAAAATTATTCTGAATTATGGCATGCTTCTTCTGAAAATGGAAAAGAATCAGTTTTTGAATTTCAAGCCAGAGGAGAATCTATTGCACATGGAGTGCAGCAATATTCACAAACACAGGGTGCCAGAGGTACCAGTGGTTGGGGATGGGGATTTAATGTTCCTTCTGAAGATTTAGTGAATGCTTTTAATCAAGAGGGTGATGTGATCCGTAGAGACGCAACTGTTGTTTTTGCTGGAGAAACAATGTGGGATGGCAGAGAAGTTAGTCCTAATGTTGAAAATCCATATTATAATGAAAAAGCTTATTCAAGTGCCAATGCAGGTGCAAGCGACACAGATAAAAATATCAGATACCTGCGTTTAGGTGAAGTGTATCTGATTAGAGCTGAAGCTGCAAATGAATTGGGTAATATCCCAGATGCAATTGCGGATCTTAATACCATCAGAAACAGAGTAAATCTAGATGATACTCAAAGCACTACTCAAGCAGAAGTACGTCAGGCAATATGGAATGAAAGAAGACTAGAGTTGGCATTTGAGCACGATCGTTGGTTTGATTTGGTAAGAACAGGTCAAGCTGCTTCTGTAATGCAACGTTTAGGTTTACCATTTGTTACAGGGCAACATGAATTGTTCCCTATTCCAGAAGAGCAATTAATTGAAACGCCAGATATGGGGCAAAACCCAGGTTGGTAGAATAATAAAATAGTATGCAACTATATATTAATATTTGGAAGTAATAGACTTGTATATCACACTGCAATAGTGTGATATACTTTCTGATTTCTTTTAAAAATCTATAGTCAAAGAATGTTGAATTCTTCAAAACATAGATGATGTCGTTAAAGTATTTTTAATGCTTTCATTATCGATATGTTTGTGTTTGATGTTTAAATATGTGGTGATATGATAAGATGGATGATACTGTTTTTTACAATCTCGCTAATAGCTTGTAATTTGCAGGATAATGATAAACAAAACTCAAGAGTTGAAACAACATCAGAACAATCAAATATTTATAAGGATCTAACAGATAATCAGTTGTTAGATACAATACAATATTACACTTTTCAGTATTTCTGGGATGGAGCAGAATTCAATTCAGGTTTAGCACGAGAAAGAATCCATCTCTCAGGAATATATCCTTTAAACGATAAAAATGTTGTTACAACAGGAGGAAGTGGTTTTGGTTTAATGGCAATTCTTGTAGGATGCGACAGAGGATTTGTATCCAGAGATGAAGCTGTTGAACGTTTTGAAAAAATTGCAGAATTTCTTGAAAATGCAGATCGATTTCATGGTGCTTGGTCACATTGGATTAATGGCGAAACCGGTAAAGTAGTTCCTTTTGGCGAGAAAGATAACGGAGGGGATTTGGTCGAAACTTCATTTTTAGCACAAGGGCTAATCTGTGTGCAGGAGTATTTTAAGAATGGAAATGAAAGGGAGAAAGCCTTAAGCCAAAAGTATGAAGCCTTGTGGAAAGGAATTGAATTCAATTGGTACGAAAAGGATAATAGCGATGTACTCTACTGGCATTGGTCTCCTAATTTTGGATGGGAAATGAACTTTCCTCTAGAAGGGTATAATGAATGCTTGGTTACATATATCATAGGAGCAGCTTCTCCTGAGCATACTATAAATCCTCAATCTTACCATAAAGGTTGGGCGCGAAATGGTGCTATTGTAGGAGTAAATACAAAGTATGATCAAACACTTAATCTGGTTCATAATGGTAATCCATCAGCTGGAGGACCATTATTTTGGGCACATTACTCTTATTTAGGTTTTAATCCTAAGATAAGTAAAGATAAATATGCAAATTATTGGGATATCAATATTGCTCATACTATGATGAATAGAGCCTATTGTCTAGACAATCCTAAAAAATATCCTGATTATGGTGAAAATCTTTGGGGACTTACGGCTAGTTATTCCATTCAAGGTTATCAAGATTGGGAGCAAGGAGGTGGAAGATTAAGAGATAATTTAACTGCAGATCCTATTTATTTAGGTTATGCAGCTCATAATCCGGATCAGGATTATGGAGTTATTTCTCCAACAGCGGCTTTGTCTTCTTTTCCTTATGCTCCGGAAGAATGTATGAAAGTAGCCAAAAATTTATATTTCAATTTAGGTGAAAAAGTCTTTGGAAAATATGGTCCATACGATGCTTTTAGTATTGAAGAAGAATGGTATCCAAGAGCTTATTTAGCCATAGATCAGGGGCCAATTGTGTGTATGATTGAGAATTACCGAACCGGATTGTTATGGGATTTATTTATGGGTAATTCTGATATTAAACAGGGCTTAGATAGGTTAGGGTTTACTATCGAAGACTGATGTTTTATAGTAAAAATTATAAAACAGTTATTACAAAAGAAAAATGGTATAATTAATTAAGGGAAAATAAATGAGTAGGTTAATATATATACTTCTAATTGTTCTGTTAATAAGTGCTTGCTCCGTTCAAGGCACAGATGCAGATAGTGCAATGGAAGAAAAGGTTTCATCTTTAATGAATGAAATGACATTAGATGAGAAAATAGGACAACTTAATTTACCTGCAGCAGGAGATATTGTTACCGGACAGGCAAAGAATTCTAATATTGCCGAAAAAATAAAACAAGGTAAAGTAGGTGGGTTGTTTAATTTAAAAACAGCTGCTCGGATTAGAGAAATACAACGTATAGCTGTTGATGAGAGTAGATTGGGTATCCCGTTAATTTTTGGAATGGATGTAATTCATGGATATAAAACGGTATTTCCAATTCCTTTAGGATTATCAGCAACCTGGGATATGGAAGCTGTTGAAAAAATGGCTTATGTATCAGCACAGGAAGCTAGTGCTGATGGCATTAGCTGGACTTTCTCACCAATGGTTGATATTTCAAGAGATCCTAGATGGGGTAGAGTTTCTGAAGGTGGAGGTGAAGATTCTTATTTAGGATCAGAAATTGCTAAGGCCATGGTAAAAGGTTATCAGGGTAATGACTTATCTGCTAATAATACTATCATGGCTTGTGTAAAGCATTTTGCATTATATGGTGCAGCAGAAGCTGGAAGAGATTATAATACCACAGACATGAGCCGCGTAAGAATGTATAACGAATATTTTGAACCTTACAAGGCTGCTATTGATGCTGGTGCGGGATCTGTGATGTCTTCTTTTAATGAAGTGGATGGTATACCAGCATCGGCAAATAAATGGTTGATGACAGATGTACTAAGGAAACAGTGGGGTTTTGATGGATTTGTTGTTACTGATTATACAGCCATACTTGAGATGGTAGCTCACGGTATAGGCGATTTTCAACAGGTATCCGAGATGGCTTTAAAAGCTGGAATTGATATGGATATGGTTAGTGAAGGATTAGCAGAACCTTTAAAAATTGCTATTGAAAAAGGAACCATAAAAGAAGAAGAAATAGATATAGCTTGTCGTAGAATTTTGGAAGCTAAGTACAAACTAGGTTTATTTGATGACCCATATAAATATTGTGATCTGGAAAGAGCAGAAAAAGAAATTTATACTCCAGAAAATAGATCTATTGCAAGAGATGTTGCCACAAAATCGTTTGTGTTATTAAAAAACCAAAATAATCTGTTACCAATTAGTCCACGAAGTAAAATCGCATTAATAGGACCAATGGCTAATAATAGTGTAAATATGCAAGGAACATGGAGTGTTGCCGGAGATCATGCTAAATCGGTTAATATTCTTGATGGTTTAAAAAAGGCTATTGGAAAAAATGGTTCTGTTAAATATGCCAGAGGAACGAATATTGTCCCTTCAGCAGAACTTGAATCAAGGATAAGTATCTTTGGAAAAGATACAAAAAGAGATACTCGCTCCGAAAAGGAAATGATTAGAGAAGCTATATCAATAGCTAATAAATCAGATGTAGTGGTAGCTGTACTTGGAGAATCATCAGAGATGAGTGGAGAGTGTGCTAGTACAACTGATATTGGTTTACCTGAAAATCAAAAAGCACTTCTTAAAGAATTATTAAATACAGGCAAACCTGTTGTAATGGTATTACTAACAGGTAGACCTTTGTCTCTAACATGGGAACAGGAAAATGTACCGGCAATTTTAAATGCTTGGTTTGCTGGTAGTGAAGCTGGAGATGCTATTGCTGATGTATTATTTGGAAAAGTAAATCCTTCGGGTAAATTAACTATGAGCTTTCCACAAAATGTTGGCCAGGTACCTATTTTTTATAATCATAAAAATACAGGTCGTCCACTTGAAAAGGGTACCTGGTTTCAAAAGTTCAGGTCTAATTACCTCGATGTTTCCAATGAACCTTTGTATCCCTTTGGTTTTGGGTTGAGTTATACAAGCTTTGAATACGGCGATATTAAATTATCAAAACATAAATTAATTGGTGATGAAGAGCTAACTGTAACGGTTGATATTACCAACACAGGAAAAAGAGATGGAAGAGAAATTGTTCAGTTATATATCAGAGATTTAGTAGGTAGTATCACCCGACCGGTTAAAGAACTTAAAGGTTTTGAAATAGCAGATATTAAGGCAGGAGAAACAAAACAGGTAACTTTTACTATTACTACAGATAAGCTCAAATTTTATAATTATAATTTAGACTATGATTGGGAGTCTGGAGAATTTGAAATTATGGTTGGTCCTAATTCTAGAGATGTAAAAAGTACAAGTATTAACTGGATAAAAGAATAATAAATGAATACGGGGGCAAGAGTCAAAGGTTTGCTATTATTAATAGTGGGCTTTTGGCTCTCTTTTAATTTAAGTATGGCGCAATCTTTTAATGATTATGAAGCCAAAGAGTTTATCAGTAAGTCTGATACATTGAAATACCGAATACTATATCCTGATAAATATAAAGAGGGAGAGAAATATCCATTACTTTTGTTTCTTCATGGAGCAGGGGAACGTGGGGATGACAACCAAAAGCAATTAGCTCTTGGGGGTGAATACTTTTTAAATGCCAAAATTAGACGGAAATATCCTGCAATTATTGTATTTCCACAATGTCCTAATGATGTAATGTGGACAAATAGAAAAAAGTATAAAGATCATTCAGGTATATGGAATTTTGAATTTCCTATTAAAGAAGCTCCTCGTCCTACAAAACTAACTAATGCCTTAGTTGATAGTATTGTAAATTCAGGATCGGTTCGAAAGGAAAGTGTTTACATTATGGGTATTTCCATGGGTGGTATAGGGACTTTGGAGTATTTATATCGCTGGCCTGATAAATATGCAGGAGCAATCGTAATATGTGGAGGTCACGATGAAACACTTACTGATAAGTATCAAACAACACCTGTATGGTTCTTCCATGGAGGAATGGATGATGTGGTTCCTAATAAATATTCAAAACAGGTATTTAATAGGTTGAAAAAGGGGAATAAAAATACAAGATATACTTTGTTTCCTAATGACAACCATAATAGTTGGGATAGTACATTAAAAAATCCAAAGCTATTAAAGTGGCTATTTAAACAATAGTATAATGCCTTGAATATCAAATCTTCAAATTATGATAAACTTCAGAAAATATATATTAGTAACATTTACGCTAATATTTAGTGTTGTTGCTAAAGCTCAGGAAATTGTGCCTCAAACTTATTGTAATCCTATCGATTTAGATTATACCTATATGGTATATAATTCCAGTAGAAATATATCATATAGATCAGGAGCAGATCCGGCAGTAATTGAGTTTAGAGGGGACTATTACATGTTTGTCACGCGCTCTTTTGGATATTGGCATTCAACAGATTTAGTACACTGGAATTTTATAAAACCTAAACAATGGTTTTTTGAGGGATGTAATGCTCCAACAGCTTTTAATTATAAGGATTCTCTGGTTTATTTTGCAGGAGATCCTGCTGGTTATGGAAGTATATTATACACAGATGATCCTAAAAGTGGAAATTGGACACCAACAGCCTCAATAAGTAATGATATCCAGGATTCAGAGTTGTTTATTGATGATGATGGAAGAACTTATCTGTATTGGGGTTCCTCTAATTTACATCCTATTCGTGTTAAGGAGTTAAATAAAGACGATAGAATGCTGGAAACAGGATTAAGAAAGGATTTAATTAATCTGGATGAGGAGAAACATGGATGGGAAAGATTTGGAGAAAACAATTTTCACCCGACCTTAAAGGAAGGTTATATGGAGGGAGCTTCAATGACAAAGCATAATGGTAAATATTATTTACAATATGCTGCTCCCGGCACCCAGTTTAATGTTTATGGTGAAGGTGTTTATATTGGAGAATCGCCGGTTGGGCCATTTGAATATATGAAGAGTAATCCTATGTGCTTTAAACCCGGAGGTTTTACTAACGGTGCAGGGCATGGAATAACTGTAAAACAAACTAATGGTCAGTATTGGCATTTTGCAACAATGGCTCTTGCATCAAATTCTCATTGGGAACGTCGCTTGTGTATGTTTCCAACTTATTTTGACTCAGAGGGTTTGATGTATTCAAATACTGATTTTGGTGATTATCCTCGTTATGCTCCAAATCATCCAACAAAAGCAGGTAAGCATTGTGGTTGGATGTTGTTGTCTTACAAAGGAGAGGTTACAGTGTCATCATCAAAAATGCAAATTCGTAAAAGTACTTCCACTGATGATGATTATGAGATTTCAGAGTTACCTATAGAAAAAAATGAGGATGGAAAAATTATTTCAAAGGTTTTAACAGATGAAAGTCCAAAGTCATTCTGGGTAGTAGAAGCAAATGATAACAAACAATGGGTTGAAATTGAAATGATTAATCCTGGGCAGATATATGCCTTTCAATTAAATTTTCATGATCAGGAATCAGGGATATATACCCGTACAGAGGGATTACGACATCAATACTCTATTGAGTGTTCTGAAGATGGGGAGAGTTGGATTACAGCAGTTGATCGAAGTAATAGTTATAAAGATTCTCCCAATGCATATGTTGTTCTTAGCACACCAGTAAAAGCAAAGTATGTTCGCTATAAAAACATAAGTGTTCCGGGTGAAAATCTTGCATTATCTGAAATTAGAGTATTTGGATTGGGGCTTGGAAAGAAACCTAAAATGGTGAAAGGTTTTAATGTAAGAAGAAAACAAGATAAAAGAGATGCTTATTTACAGTGGAAATCAGTTACAGGTGCACAAGGGTATAATATCAGTTGGGGTATTGCTCCGGATAAATTATTTCATTCATGGTTAGTTTATGATGTTAATGAACTTTTTATGCGCTGCTTAGATCGTGATACACATTACTTTTTTACGATTGAAGCGTTTAATGAAAATGGTATTTCAGAAAAGTCCTCAATTATTAAAGTAGATTAAAAACTCATTTGTTTGTTGATTAACAGAGAAGTGGTTAAAAATTTTTTGTTTAAGATGATAGCACTTCAATACTATAATTTGATATCATTATTATAGTGAATTCATTTATGACTTAATAAAGGAAATGTTATTGCGAAAAGTAATTAATAAAAGTAATTAAGCGGGGTGTTACAATAAAATACTATGCGGAATTAGCACAGGAAAGTATAGTAGATTGTAATTGTGGAGAAGGTTCATTACTAATTAGTATTGAACCTTCTTGTTTTATATAACAATTTAAAAACTCATAATAATATCAGATAGGTTATCTTCAGGATTTAGATTCATTTTTTTTCTTAATCGATACCTACTAACTTCAACACTTCTTGTTGTAATACCTAAAATAACCGATATTTCTTTTGAAGTCATATTCATTTTTAGTAGTGAACATAGTCGTAAATCAGTAGGAGATAAATCCGGATATTCCTTTTTAAGCTTTTCGTAAAAACCACTTTGAGATGCTCTGAAATGTTGCTCAAAGTCAAGAATATCTCTTTTTTTATTCATTTGACTTTCGATTACATCTAATACTTTTTTGTAATCCTTTTGTGGAAATCTACCTTCAAGTTTTTTATAAATCTTGTTTAACTCATCTTTAATTTTGTTGATGGATTTATCCTTTTCAACCAGGCTATTGGCTGAAATAGTAAGTTTTTCTTGCAGGTTTTCTAACTCTTTTTCTAATACATCGTTTTTTAACTGTTCAATGGTGAGTTTATCTTGCTTATGTTTTTTCTGGTGTTTTTCTTCAATTTCACTAGTTTGAAGTCGAATAATTCTTTTGTTAAACAAAATTAAGAATGTAATGGAGCCAGAAATAATTAAAAATATTATTGTTATTCCTTGTTTTGAAGCATACCATTTAGGTAAAACCTCAAACTTATATTCAACAATGTTGGAGGCAGTACCGTTGGAATAAATTGCTCGGGCTTCATAGATATATTCTCCTGATGGAATATTATTTAAATGATGAAAATTGTCCGATTTACTGTCGATCCATTCGTCGTTAAAGTTTTTAATACGATATTGAAAATTTATTTTATTTGGACCAAAGTTTACAGTTCTTATTGTAAATGAAAATGAATTGTATTTATTTTTAACCTTTATAACATCATCTGTATTTACAGGCAGTTTTATACTACTTTCATTAACACCTGCAATTTTATTGATTACAGACGAAATAGATAATGGTAAATATTGGCTATTCTTTAATGGTTCATTTGGAATAATAGCTACGCCATTTTCTAAACACAGTACGCTGCTATTATTGGTAATTGAAATGTTCTGGTATTTATCAGGGAACGAGTATGGTTCATTTAAAGTAAGGGTATGTTTAATTGTAATTGAATCTAACTTGTTTTCAATATAAGCTGCTTCATTGTCGGTTATAGCCCAAAAATGAGAATTATCAACGCTTACAATCCTAACAGCTTTTTTAAATCGACCTAATGAATTATTTAACTTATTATATGGCACCATTTTATCGTTCAAATAATCAAACGTATAAATATCTTCGCCTGTAGTAACAATAACCTGGTTAGAAATTTTAAATACATTTAATCCGTAATCAGTGGGTAATCCGGAGGGTGTGCCAAATTCTTTTCTTGAAATTACTTTTTTTAAATCATCAGATAATTTCAATCGTGTTAAGCCTTTGATTTCGTGGCTAAGCCATAAATAACCAGTATGATCCATCTCAATAAAACGACAAGAGGCATAAAATCCATCTACAAAATGAGAAAATTGCCATTTGTTATCAACTCTTTTATTAACCCTTATATTATTATAAGTTGATTCAATAAGCCAATTGTTAAAGTTCGAATTGATTGTAATGAAATCTGTTCCTCCTGATGATTTTGATATAGCTGTTGCTTTGTTTTGTTCAATTAAATATAACCCATCATTATTTCCGCATAAAAGATCATCGTTAAGTACATCAAGTTTCCATATATGTCCTGGGATTCCGGCAAGGGGTTTTAGATTTTTAAAGTCCAATTTAGTTAATTCCTTATTAAACTTTGAAAACAATACTCCATTGTTAGTTCCTACATAGATATGACCTTTATGCTTAATAACTGAATAAATAGCAGAAGGAGCATTTTCTAAATCAATTTTGTATTCTACAGAAGGATGAAGGTCTACAAAAGAGATTCCATTATCCATTGCTAGCCATAGGTTTTTTGTATGATCAATACCTATACCTAGTACTGTATTGTTTTCAAGTTTTGATTGCTTATTAAAATGGTTAAGGATTTCTCCTTGTTTGTTTATTATAAAAACACCATTTTGTAGTGTTCCAATAGCGAGTTTTGCTGAGTCAATTTGCACGGCGCAGTTTACATCTGTGGTAGATAGATATTGATTAACTTCGCAATCCCAATAACTTATTTTATTGTCTTTAAACTTGTATAAACCACTTTTTCCATCACCTAGAATAATATCATTATAAAATGGAATAATAAAGCGAATTGTAGCTTTTTTTGCAAGTTTACTATCGTTTATTATTGATAATGATTCATAGTTATATTTTACAATACCATTATTCTTCTCCTGTAAGTAAAGTTCTTTATTAAATGAATTTAAAAAAAATATTTCTCCATTGATAGGAATTGATTTTACAACATGAGTAACTTTATTATAGGAAAATAGAGCAGAGAAGGATTGGAATAAGATTTCTTCATGATAAGGTTTTATTGACCAGATTCTTTCTTCAGAAAAAGAAAAATCTAAATCTTTAGTAAGTGAGGTATAAATTAGCTCTCCAAATTGATCTCTTTCCCAATAACCAAAATCCTCAAAGCAACCAGAATAAAGACGTTTGCTATTTTTATCAAAATATAACGACCGGATAGCCGATTTTGAAATGTGAGGATGTAATTTCCATTCTTTTCCATCAAATTCCAGTAATCCACCAGAGTTTCCAAAGTAAGCAATTCCATTGTTATCAAACGCTACAGCCCAGTTCTGACTTAATGCATTATATTCAGATCTTTTGTAGTTTATAACTAAAGGAGTATTGCCTTGTGAATAAACAATGGTAATGTATGTAAAAATGAATAGGAATAATAGCAGATATAGTTTTTTGATCATAGAAAAATGTTGAAGAATTCAATGAATAGTACAAATATAAGAATTCAATAAAAATAAGGATGATTGTGTTTAGTATATGAATATAGATTGGTTTGTTATTTATGTATCTGTGAATTATTCTTAAGTGAAGAGGAATTTTATATTTCGCTACATTGTTTAAGAAAAAGATTTTTTTGTATGGAGTCAGTTAACTAATTACTTTTTTATACAGTAGAAATCTATATGTTGTTAATACATCATATTTGAAACGAATCAATAAAAACATAATTTTTGTATGTTTGAATTAACAAAAAAAAAGCTTGCATATTTTTCAATATGCAAGCTTTAATTTTTTTTCTTTTCGTGATCCAGACAGGCGTAGAACGTCGACATTTAATCACATTGTTTTCAATCCGTTACATTTTAACAAAAATGCTAGGTAACCGAAACAGAAACCTTTTCATAGTCGATTTTGGTTGAAATTAGCATTAGAAATACCCTTCTCAAATCCTGGAAAAGTTAACTGAGGATTCATTCTGTTACCCGAGAACTTTTTTAATTTCGTTTTAATATCATCAAGCTCTCTCTTTGCTTCAATGTTCTCTCTTTCAAGTTTTTGGATTTGCTCTTGAAGTTCATTCATATTTCCGGTAAGTAACCAGAGTACTTCTGAATCAGAAAATAATTGTAGGCAAGTAATAATAACATCATAAGATGGATTGTTCCTACCTGTAATGATTTTTGATACAGAAACATCATGTAGACCTGCTTTTTCTGCAAATCGCTTAACAGTCTTATATTCTGACTGTTTGATTAAATGTTTTAATCGTTTTCCAAATGTATCCATGTCAAACAGCTAATTATTTTGTAAAAATATTTGCATAAAACTACCCAATTGGCTAATATTGCATTGTCAATAACAAACCGAATGGTTAATTATTTGAATACAAATATAGCTATTTGGTTGGTTTTTGCAAATTTTTACAGCAACACCCGTGCAACAAGCGGGAAAAAAGCGCAAATGTAAGTAATTGAAAATGAACAAACACGCCCGAACAACAACCAAGCAACGCCCGTGCAACAACGGAAAAATTAAACTAGTTGTAAAGTTCAGGTAAAACAGACGAAAAACCGGTAACCTTATTGGTGACCAAAACAGAAGTAAAATGAGAATATTGAAAAAACATAAAAATCATTCATCGATTAAGAACAGCAATAGTGTCTCCTTCTTCGATAATGAACTCTTGTTTTCTAACATTGCAATTGTGATTGCTATTCTCGCTTTCATTTTCAACATACTTAATGCCATCTATAAATTTATTTAGACTAGGTCCAATGAATAATGCAAGAATTGAAATAGCTATTGCGATATGTGCTCTAAGCAAGGCTCTTTTACCAACCTTAACACGTTGTTTAAGATCTTTGATTTCAAGATTGTTATTTTCATTAAGGTCCACAATATATTTTTCTAAACCTATTGATTGCGCATTAAATCCATTCCAGGTTAATCTATATGCTAATTCCGGAGGAACAAAAGCATCTCCTCTTTCTGGAATTTCTTTACTAGCTATTAGTTTAAGTTCATCTTCAAGGAATGCTATAATAAAGTCGCCTTTTGGAAGGTTCGTTAAGTACACTTGGTCTAAGAAACCATGTTTCTTGATCGTTGAAAGTATATTGTCAGCCATTTTTAGCTGCTCGTCAGTTAACATCATAAAAAATAAATTTTTTGTAGTTAGAAACCGCACCAAATTGGGGTGCAACCCAGGTGCGGTTTTAATGAACCCAAATATATAAAAATGCAATTAACGGATGTGCAATTTGATAAGCTAATAGAGTTCGGAAAGACAATTATAGGTTTGCTTTTTATTGTTGCAGTAATCTATATAATATTCAAAAATTCTGATTGAATATGAGAATTCTTATTCAGAAAATAATAGAAGTAATAAAAGAGTTCGACTGGAAAGAACCAGACTATAGAGTTTCTCTGATTCTTTCAATAATAGCTTTAGTAATATCATTTATAGGATTATTAAGATGAATTATTTAAATAGACTAAATATAGAAACCAATATTGCTACTAATGAAGCCCAGAATGTTACATGTCTTGTAATTATTTCTCTATTAGTTTCTATTTCTTTTCTTTTTATATATTTCTTAAGTCCTATTCTAATTGCATCAGTACCATTTTTAGTTAGGGAGGTGAAATCATCTTTACCGTATGGTGTATCTAAACTGATTACTCTTATTAGTTTTAAATCTTTTTCAAGACATGCTGTTGTAAATCGTGTCTCTCTAAGAGCAATAAGAAAATCTTCTTCACACATATTCTCTTCGGTAAATAGATCATCAAATTGTATTTTATCTATAATCCCACCATTTGAATGGATTTCACTTAGAATGGTTTTTGCTTTTTCTAATTGTGTATTAGTAAACATTATAAATAGAGTTTTTTTTAATGACAACCGCACCAATGGAGCTGCTACTCCGGTGCGGTTTATTAATATGGTAAGCAAATATATAAAAATAAATATGCTGCAAAACGAAATGACATACGTCTGATTTTTGGGAATTGCGCACTATGGTCATGAGGTTGACTGTAGTGCGCTTATATAAAAACAGATTATTTGCAGCTACAACATAAAGTAATTGAAAATGAACAAACAACGCCCGTGCAACACTACCAACAACAACCGTGCAACAACGGTAAATCATCTGCTTTTTAATTTGCAGGGATACGGTTCAGAAGTGAATTATGCGCAAAATATCGTTGCTATTCCCTGGGAACTGCAACGAACACCGGAAGTTGTTTCGCTAACCGCTAAAATAAGGAATTACGGTTGGCATGTTCAGATAGGTATTTTTAAATAAGACCTCGAAGCAAGTGCGGAAAGCAGGATTCCCAGTGATGAATGCTTTCTTCACTATATAATATATATAAAGTGAAATACAGGGCAAACCGTATAGTTAACGGTTTACTAAAATTTGCAGCGGTTTGCCCTTTAAATTATTGTTTAATAAGTATTGATTCCCAAGATCATGAAACTAGAACAACCTTTTATATTCAGAGAAGGATTATTCCTTCGTGAACACGTTAGGCTTTTGCACAACTTTGCAAACCAATATAACGACGGTAAAAAGAATGGTGAAATGCTAAAAGGAGAGCATATAGGCCTTTTAGATGAGCTAATCTACTATGCTCACAAGCGAATTTTGCACTCAAATAAAATACTTAAAAGCGAAGGTGCGGAATTACAGTCCATGGATTCCAACACCTGGGTAAAAGTCAATTTGAGCAAATACCTTATTGCTCAGAGACCAGAAAATAGAAGACATCCAGATACAGTAAAAAGATGGAAAAGAAGGCTTATTGAAGCCGGAGCAATAGTAAGTGACCCTCGCAAATTTGAGGAGCTTAAAATAGCTCGTTCGCACCGAAATGACGTGTTAATTAATCCCGAATTATTGTTGATATATGACATCAATAACCCTCAATATACCCCAATCACCAAGTTTTTTTCGGAAACGGATAAACAGGACATTTGGAAAGAAAAAAGGGCAAATTGCATAGGTGTATCAGGTAAAGGTACCTTACAGGATTCAATAAATAATGAAATAATGACCGTTGATAATGTTGAAAAAGGTGTCTCCCATACGGTCGACGAACAACAATCAATAGACCCGATCTCTACCAAACCGGATACCACCCCAAAGCAAGGTGCAGAGGAAGACAATTCCAAGGAAAAACTTCAAAAAAATACCCTTCCAACTGACCAAAATGCGCAAAACGTGCAGCAAGACCAGAACAAAGAAGGTTCCGGCGGCGGCGCGGCGGCGGAAAATATAAATTTTGAAGCGCAATTGCTGAAAAAGCGTGACAAAGTGACAGAAATGCGCAGGGTGTTAGCTATTGAACTATACACTTTTATGGTTCAAATGCTGTTCAAGTTTCACAACATCTTCCCTGGTGAAGCTCACATGGCCATTGAGTACTTACAAGAAATCTATTTTGGTCAGGTAACCGATGAAACCCAAGGAGCTAGAGCGATGAAATGTTACAAGTGGAGAGTGAGTAAAGCGGCAAGTTTCAACAAACGGTACAATCGGGATTTTAGCAATGTCTATCCGGTTCGTTACCTGAATATCAACAACAAAAAAGGTTTTGCAGCCACAAAAGCCTGGTATACCAAGGCTATGAGAGACAAGGACAGGAAAGCTCAAACTCGAATGGCGCAGTATGAAAAGATTGCTACACAATCGCTTATGGCTGATATTATGGAGGAATACAAAGAAAATCCAACGGTCGCAAATTTCAACCGTCAAAGCTCTTGGCTAGGACAGGAACATCCACACATGCTGAACCTGTATGTGCAACAAGTAACCGATTATAACCAAAATATCAGATAATTATGCAAACTCAAACTCAACCAAAAAAGAAAGAAGCATTTGGAAAATTCAGTAAAATTAAAATTGTGGTATATGATAATCACAATATAAATCGCACTTTCAAATCCTTCTACAAAAAGGATAAAAAGCTTACTTACGAAGAATTGATTAAAGATCTTAAAGAGCGTGTTTTAGTTAAAACTTTCAACAACAAGTTTAAAAATGCGCAAATCTATAATAACCTAACAGACAAGAAAATTGGAGAGACAATATATCCTAACGACATATTAAAAGAGTTCCCCAACAACAAAGTAAAACTTCTGGTTTACTTAAAAAATGGTGGATCAGTTTACGAAAACTCCAACGAACAGGAAGATCAGCAAGAAATTCCATTTATAGTTGGGAGTATGGTTAACCGCTATTTGATGTATAAATACAGAGGTAAATTTACTTGCGCAATTTTTTATGATACAATTAATGACAATGAAATTGACAGATATACACCTTATGGTCGAGTTCAGAAGTAACAATTAAAAAAGGGAGCGCATTCGACCTCACTCCCTTTTATTTTATTCACTTTTCATAAATCAAGACAAATATGAAAATGCAAACTCTAAGCAGCAAAACTAGTGATTTTTTCTATGAAATGTTTAACAGAGAATCACAAGTTTACAAAAAACTAATCCGTGTATCTAATTACACACTTGGCACACTGGTACTTATTGGTGTAATATTAGAATTTATCTATCATTTATTTATTAATTAATTTTTATTGAAATGGAACAAAGACAAGAATTAGAAGTGCTTTTTGCAGCTTCAGCGCTAACAGGACTATTAAGTTCTAACTCAAATTTGGCTAATGATGATGAAAAGTTAGCTAAAAAGGCAATTAAAATCGGAAAGAAATTAGCAGACCACTACTCCCCAGTCGAAACATCTGAGGAGGAAGTGGCTGACTAAATTTTTAGTACCAACCAAATCAATCATAGGGGTTCGGACGTTTCCGTCCCCTTTATTTTTTGGAGTACCATGATTCCCAAGGCGGGAAAGATAGATTATTAATTAATAAATGTCAAGATGGATAAAAAGAAAACCTCATATTATTACAATAAAAACACAGAAGACCTTATAAAAAAGGGAATGAGTAACTATAAGCGCAAAAACTATGGTAGCGAAATCAAGCTATCAACCTTTATAGATATGTGTATTAAAGATGCGGTAGAAACACTTCCAACAGAGATTCAAAAACTCAACGATGAAAAGCTTGAATTAATGCGCAAAAACCTAAAACATGAAAAGCAGATTAAAAGGCTTGAACACCTAATTAGCAGAATAAATCGTAATCAGAATGAAAGAACTGTTTTGAATGAAGCAATTCAGGAGGTTTTAAATAGTAAATAATAAATGACGTCATTTTTGTTTCCCTGGAGACAAAAGTATCCGGCCGGCAGCTTTAAAAAATGACGTCATTTTTTAAAGCTGCAGCAGCTGAAGATTAAAATCCGGACGTGAAAATGACGTCATAAATTAATAATCCTATAAATAAAAAAAAATGAACAAAGAAAGTTTAAGAAAGGCCTTAGAAGAATCAGAATTAATTAGTGACCCTGAAACAATGGAAGAATTATTGGTTGATTCTGAAAAGATTTTAAAAGCAGCTTATCCTGCAAAGGTTGTTAGTCCTCAGGCCGTTGTTTCTATGGCGCAAACAATCATTCTATTTGAAGGCGGTAATGATGATTTTGAGGATGAAGAAGAGGAAGAAGAAAAGTAAAACTAAAACTTTAAAACGCCTTTCGAGGCGTTTTACCTAAATTTAAAGCTTATGTTTTTAAATATAGAAGAGCAAGTTAAAGAGATTGAAAAATTGCGCTCCGAAATTATAAATAAAGCTGCCAGACTTTGCAAAAAGAACTTAAAACATCAAATGGCACTAGGTAGTAATGAAGGATTATATACCATTGAAACAAGCATTGGTTGTCATTGCTTTTTAGATATTAGGATATTCGACATTAATAAACAGGAACTAATTAAAGCACAAACTATTTATGTATTTGACTATTTCAATTCTTCTCGTTGTAACTTACAGCGAATAGAAGAGAATGCATGTGTAATAGGAAAAGAAATTGATGAAGCAAAAGAGTTGTGTGAAAAGTATATGAAATTAAATCTTGAATCCATTAAGTAGCCATGAGATCACATTTAAAACCATTTTTGATGCAAAAAGAGCAATCCGGCCAATTGGATGATGCTTTTTTTGCATCAGTTTTAAGTAAAGAGCGCACAAAAGCTATTATAAACGGTTGTGCAGGTGCAACGATACGAGAACATAATAACGTTGCAAAGTATTTTAAAATTAGTTCCAGGGATATATTAGAGCAACCCCCTGTAACTTCCCCTGAACGAGACTGCGAGTATTGTGGTAATTCTTTTATACCTGCAAAACCTAAAGCAGTTTATTGTAGTGATTCATGTAGAAATAAGGCACATAGAGAAAAATAGAAATGGTAAAACAAAAAATAAATTATCTATATGATTTTGGTATTATAGATCATTGGGAAGGTTGGATAAATCTTTTAAATAAAAAAGATGTGTGGGATTCAGGTTTAATATCCGGACTTACATCAATACCATTAACAATTGTATCTTTTAATTATTTAGCTTCATTTTTTGCTATAATTGGAGATAGGTTTGAAGAAGTTCGAAATAATACAGAGTATTACATTAAAATAGTTGATAGATATGAACCATTAAATGAATATGCTGAACCAATTTATTTACTTGGAGTTAAATTTGATAATAATGGTACTACTTTAATAGGAAGTTCACATAACTTATCACTTCGTTTAATAGATGATATCTGCAAAAACGATCCTGCAACGGAAACTGATTTAGTAGAATTAATTAAACAACCAGGAACAATAGTATAGAGTATATAAAATACACTCATTAACATTTTATAAATGCATTTAAAAATAAAAAGCTTGTCATTTGACAAGCTTTTTTTTACCCCCTGGATACAACTACATTTTTTTCTGGATAGTCATAATGCTTATAAAACAGTTTGACTTCTGGAATGGTCAATAATTCTTGTGTGTCAATATTTATCTTTCGACACCATTTAGTTATAGTAGCAGGTGATATGTCATATTCAAGTGCTAATTGCTTTTTTGTTTTTGGCAAATAGTCAACCTTAATCTGCGCTGATTGCATAAATTTAATAGTTAAGCTGTTTTAGTTCTAGTTCTTATTTTGCAACCAACCAATTCAATCAGTCCAAAATTAAAAAAATATTTTCAGCAAAAGTCTATCAAAAAACAACAAAGAAATTCAAACTACGACAAATCACAACAAATCGTAAAACGCTGCCCTTTCTGACGTGCTATGTTTGAGGCATGTCAAAGAAAATATTGCTCATATCAGGAATTGTTTTAGGAAGTTTAGTTGCATATAAATATGTAACGACTAAACTAATACCTCAAACCAAGCAATATTTAAAAGAGAACATTTCTATTGCCATAAGTGGCTTTAAGGTACATAAGATATCCTGGTCCGGAGTAGAACTTCGATTAACTGCAGATTTAATCAATCTAACGGGAGTTAGCGCAAATTGCTCAAAGTTAAAAGCGGATATCTACTATATCAATAATGGTTCTCCTTCTCCTCTTGCAACTACCACAATCAATAAAGAATTTACAATAAACCCTAAAGATACTACACGAGTTAGGGATATTAAGCTGTTAGCTTCAACACTAAATATCACCAGGAACTTATCTATTCTGAGTAGTACAAACCGCCAATTTAAGGTAGTGCTTTCATGCGTGGTCAATGGACAAGAAATTAATATCACCCAAAATACTACAGCATGAATCCAATTAAGTACTTAAATGGCATAGGAAATTTAGGGCTTGTTGCTAGTGGAAAGCGCAAGATTAAAAGTGGTATGGAATATAACAAGTATTTCAAACCACCCCAACGCCAGGACAAATACCTGACTTACGCAGGTACAACCAATGACACTATTGGCTATATGGCAGATATCATCAAAAGCACACTTGATGATACCAAAGGAATTGCCCCTGTATTGGTAGGTAACAACCTACAAGCTACATTAAACAACATCTTCCATTTCGTTTTCACTCATATCCAATACAAACCGGATGACCCTGCTAACGAAGAATTAAGAAGGCCGGTACGAGCCTGGGCAGATAGAACAGTCGGAGTAGATTGTGATTGTTATTCAATCTTCATTGGTTCAATCTTATCCAATTTAAAGATTCCATTTTCTTTAAGAATGGTTAAAATCAATGGAAAACCATACTTCCAACATGTTTATGTAGTCGTTCCAAAAGACGGAAGAAAAGCTTCTTTATCAAATAATTACTACACGGTCGACCCTGTGTTAGATACATTCAATGAAGAACATCCCTTTACAGGTAAACACGATTTATTTATGCAACCTATCAAATATTTGAATGGCACACCCTCTTTATCCTTGAATGGATTAAATGGTAGTGCCATTGCTGATAATCTGTATTATTCTGAGGAAGCTGCACAAGTACCTCATGATAATGTAGTTTTCTTCGATGGTATAGATTTTTATGAACGTGCCAATTTCGAAGGATTAAACGGTCTTAATGGTTTACAAGGACTTAATGGCTTAGGCTTTCTATCTAAGATATTGAAAGTAGCAAAGATAGTAGGTAAAGGCATTAAGAAAATTGGAGGTAAAGCCATCAAAAAGATTGTGCATAAAAAGGATGGTACAAAACGAGGTGTTTTTAAGCTTTTTAGTAAGAAGAATAAAAATGCAGGTCAAGCTACCTCTTTACAACCTATGCAGTCTAAAGGTCTTACTCCTGTTAATGTTTCAGCACCTGCACAACTTACCCCCATTGGTTCGAGTTATGGATCTTCATCGGTAACTCCACAAACCATGATCGACATTGCAAAGAACATGGATAAGTCGATGGGAATTGATCAGATTCTTAATGTGGTAAAAGCAGCAGCACCAGACAATAAGCTAGTAAATCAACTCATTGATGCAAAAGCAAAAGCAAATGCAGGTATCTCAAATTTTGAAGCCAGGTTAATGGCTCAAGATGCGCAAAAAGTAGCAGAAAGTAATGCTAAAGCTGAGGCTAGCGAACAGAAAGCAGAGTTATTACAAACAATGTATAACATGAATCAAAGCCAGAACAATGCAGGTTTTGGATCCAATATGGATATGAAAACGGTGCTTATGATCGGGCTAGCAGTTGGATTAACATTTACAGTTGCAAAAATGAGTAACAGAAAGGCTGCATAAATGAATACAACCGTCTATTTCGCACCAGATGCAGTAGGGAGTGATGCTTCATACTTTTTTGATGGTGCATACATGTACGAACGAGTACATGGGTTAGGTTCACTGGGAGCTTTACATGGATGGTTGAAACGTATTGGTAAGAAAATTAAAAAGATTGGTAAGAAGGTAGTTAAGCTACATAAAAAGATTGGTAAGAAAGTTTGGAAAGTAGCTAAGAAGGTTGGTAAAACAGCCTTAAAAGTCATTCACAAAGCTTTACCAATAGCAAGTACCGTTCTTTCTTTTATTCCTGGTGTAGGGTGGGCTGCGAGTGCTGCGTTAATGGCTGCACAGGTTGGCCTGGATGCTTGGGATAAAAGTCAAAAGAAAAAGGCTAAAAAGCGCAAGGCTAAGAAAAGAGTTCAGCAAATGATTAAGGTCATGAACGAAAAAACAACCAGGCTTGCAAAACCTGCAAAAGCGGTAACTCCAATTAATCGGATTGATAAACCTTCAAAGCCAGGTGTATCATTAACGCCTGTAAAGAGGAGTCCTTCTTATTCAATCAATGATTTTATAAAGATCAATAATGCGATTCAACGCAACCAGGTTAAACCTGAAAATGTAGCCGCTCTGGTTCAACAAGTGAATCAAGAGCGACTACAGAGAGTTTTAAATTAATAACCGGCATCGCAACTGCCGATAACTATAAATTAAAATGAACAACGAAGTTAACAAAATTTTAGCAGTCTCGGGAGGTGCATTTGCCGGAGGAGCTGCCGTTAAATTAATGAAGAAGAGTGACGGGACTACTAATCCGGTTGCTGCGATTGGTGCAACCGGTGTAGGTGTAGGCCTTGCTGTTAAAGGAAAAAGTCCAATGATGAAAGCCTTCGGAATGGGATTAGCTGCAATTGGTATTGTGTCAACAATTGGATTAGTAGCTGAGAAAGTTCCTATGCTAAGTAAGGTTAGTCCTTCTATCAATGGATTAGGAGAACTATACGAGGATGAAGATGGAAACATCATCGAATTAGGTGGATTGAACGGTCAACCACAATTGGTTCAGGACGAAAGTGGTCAAACTTATATGGTTGAGGGTTTGAATGGAGACGATGAAGACCTTGACGACTATGAAGATCTTGTAGGTCTTGATGGTGACGACTATGACGAGTACGATGACTACGAGTTAGAAGGTCTTGGTGAGTTGGAAGACCTAGTATAGTCAATTCTGGAATTTACTAATTGAGTGAAAAGTACTCCGGTGCAATGCCGGAGGGTTTTAAGTAACTATAAATTAAGAGCTAAAATGTTAAAAAGCGATTACACTAAGGAACAAAGATTCCTAAAAGGAAAACAAGATTTATTTCCAAAACAAACTATAGCTGAATTAAAAGCAGGTAAAGTTCGTTTTATTGATAGCGATATTACTCATACCGCTGAAATCTCGGAAGCAGGTGGTATTTATGACCTTCTTCGCACAACCAACGATAAAGAAGTTGGTAAATCAGACTTCGATTCAAACAAATTGGAGCAAGGTGTAAACGTTGCAGTAGGCCGTATCAAAATTGGTTACGGTAAAGATGCAACGGCAAATAACACAACTGCAGATAAGATTGCTTATTCTTCAGATGTAAGTGTTTTTCCTGTTGAATTATTAAGAGCGAAGTTAATCATCAAACAAGATGGTAAAACTTTAATGAAGTTACCAGTAGAGCGTTTTACCGTATCTGACAAGTCTGCAAAGACTCAAGGAGAGGAAGATGTACTTCACTTAGGTACTCCTGTTATCCTTATTGAACAAAAACCAATTGACATTCAGTTGGAGTTCAATCCTGGTGCAGGTATCACAGCAGGAGCTGATGACCACTTTATCCAGGTGCGTTTAATCGGAACTGAAACTGCTACTAAGTAAGCATACCATATATCCATTTGAAAATTTGAGTTTTAAACGTGAAAAGGTGGTGGTTATTTGCTACCACCTTTTTTAAATCCTTTACTGATGAACCAAAACAATAAGGAAATTCATTATCAAACCGAAACAATTGCTTTACCTAGTGCTACCGGAGCAGGTTCCTATACTAAAGAGTATATCCTAAATTCAGCTTATACAAGATGTATTGGTATTGCGGTTTTAGAAAGCAAAACAGGAGGTATTTCTACCTATCGTATTGGTTTGGATGATAAAGACAACCGATATATTTCCGCAGTACATAAAAACCTTTTACAAAGCGATAAAGCAGCAGGAATGTCGTTTAAAGACAGGTTTCTACCGATGAACATCAAAGCAGATGGTCATAGAATCAAAGTAACAACTGTTCTTCCTGAACCTATTACTTCAGATCTTGAATACGACATTGTATTTCTACTAACCAGAGACGCTCAGAAAGTATAATGAAACTACTTGAAAAAAGGTTAGCGGTAGATACAATCACCAAAAGTGGAGAGACTTTTAGTGCAAGAATGGTTGTGAGCTTCACTGTATTCAATAAGGGAGCTTCTGACTGTTACCTTGGTTATAATGGAGGTGCGCCTCTGATCAAGATTGAAAAAGGAACTGCCGTTGAAATGCCAGGCGATTCTGGTTACACCTGGACAGATGATTGGGTTATCAATTTTATAGGTAGCGATGTGGGCTTAGTTGAAGTTCGCAAAGCTGTTGCTATTACACAGGAAAGTTAATTGTAAATGAGTACAGGAAGAGTAATAATGGATGCTGCAGGGATTAAAGCAAAAGCCCCTGATATTGTTTATATAAGTGATGGTACTAAGAAATATCCCGTAGGACATCCCTTATATTTAACAGAAGTAGAGCCTGTTGGCCTGTTATTACTTGATCTTTACAACAATGAATACAATGAGTTTCGTGTAGATTCAGACAGAGATTTTAACCTGGAGTTATATAATCACATGAATGGATCCAGGTATAAGTTATTTGTATATCGAAAAACATCGGATTCAGTAAATCTTACATTCAGTAAAGAGGGATTTACTTATGTGGTTCCTGGAATTGCTGAAGGTGAAACAGAAAAACTTTTAATACTTGATATTGAAGTTGTATTGATAAATGGTGTCCTGGTTAATAAGATCGGGCCAACCTCTGAAAAAATTGATGAAGTAATTGCTGCTTTAAATACAAATTCAATCAAATTAAGTGAAGATATTATTGTAAACGGCACAGAGCAAGGCTCGTTCAAAGATGGTGATACGATTCCCAAAGAAATATCGCTGACTAACATCATTAAGAGCTTTGTTCAAGTAGCTAATCCTGTTATATATTATTCTCCAACATTTGGTATCACGCCAAACAACACTACAGTAGAAGCAGGGACTATGGTTAATCCTACCATAGTCCCATCCTTCAATCAAAAAGATGCAGGTGGTATTAATAGATATCTTTTGCAGCTTAGCACTAATGGAGCTGCGAATGTTTCTTTATTAGATGTACTTGCATTACAAAACTTTGTTCAAGATTCCATCCAGGTACAAGATGGTGCATATCTTAAATATACAGCTACAGCCTATTATGATGAAGGATTAACGAAGCTGAATAACATGGGTGTTGAAGTTCCGGACGGAAAAATACTAGCAGGCGATTTATCAGACACGTTAACTTACTCAGGAGGTCGCCAGGCTTTTTATGGTACTGATTTAGGTTCGGTTAATCCTTCTACTTCTGATGAAATTAGAGCTTTAGCAGGTAAGAGAATGAATCCGGCAAACGGTACTGCATTCACTTTGAACATACCTGCAGGTGCCAAACGTATTCTTATAGCTTATCCTGATACACTTCGTGACCTGACAAGTGTGAACTATGCAGAGTTAAATGCCGAAGTTGTAGATACTTTCACAAAAGTAAACCTACAGGTTAATGGAGTTAATGGCTTTACAGCTATTGGATATAAGATTTTTGTATATATACCTGCCATTGCTTTCGGTTCAAGTGCAACCTATAATGTAACAATATAATGCAACCGATTCCCATACCCAAAAATTATAAGCGATTAGGACCATTCGCCATAGATGAAGATTCTGTTTTCGCTACCCAAGAAGCTTTGGATACTTATTTATCAGGGGGTACGTGTTATGCAGGTCAGGTAGTGGCCTTGGTACTGGATACAGAAAATGAAGCACAGATTTTTAAGGTTAACAAGGATAAAAGCCTTGGTAGTATTGGAAGTGTAGATGTAGATACTGAAATAACTGAAAATAGCGAAAATCCAGTAAGTGGCGGTGCAGTTTTTATTGGACTAAGCAATAAGGCCGATTCTAATCACACGCATGAAACTGATGCAACTCCAACACAGGATAGTACTAAGTTGGTCACTTCTGGCGGTGTATTTACCGAATTAGGAAAGAAAGCTGAAACAAATCATGAACACATTTTATCAGCGATTAAACCTGATTCTAATAAGGCAAAAAAGCTTATTGTAGTTGATGAAACAGGCAATGTAATTGGTTACACATCCTTTGATTTTGATCAAATTTTCCAGTTCGGAGATATGGATGTATCCTCGTGGCTTGAAGGAGAGCAACGATTAGTACTCGTGAGCAAATCAGAAGGACAACCTGCATTACAAAATGCAGCAGAATTAAGAGATATTTTTGCACCACCTGCGGTTGAATCCTTATTAGGAGATAATACAGGTTGGTTAAATGAATCAAAAACAATAACAGGAGAAAACTATCGTGGAGAAATTGGTAATCCTGGTCAGGTTCGGATATTACCAGATGGTACATTTTGTTGGTGTACGAGTTCAACACAAGGAACAGAGGGAGGTGGAAATGGTTCTTCAACATGGAAAAGAAATAGAGCAGTTGATGTGCTAGACCCTGACAACAACACACAAGATAGGAATGTTTGCGATCAACTTAATCCAATGCGTACAGGAGGTAATACAGATGATGGTTGGGATTTGATTAATAACACCAAGATATTGACAATTCCTGCAAAATGGGGAACATGGTGGAAAGACACAGATGGATATATGTATTTCTGCTATGCCACAGAAGGTTCAAATAGCTATTGGTGGAGGAATGGAACTCCTAAAGCCATTCAAGCCCCTATCAATACTACATCTCATCCTACACTCACTGCTAATTTATTAGCTCATGATTTTACAGGAGGTGTTTATACCTATCAAGCAGGTGACGAAACAAGCTATTGGGATCAGTATTACTACGATGCCGCTTCACGCTCATACTTCAAAAAAATCAATGGCACACAATGGGAAAAATTAAGATAGAATGGGTTTAGAAATATATAAAAATGCAAATGACAATATTCTCTTTACAGGAGGAGGAAATATTTTAAAAAGACCATACGATTACTCATTTTGCTATATGGGAATGGTTAATGATACTCAGTATATAAAAGTTGCATTACCTGATTTAGAAGAAATGAGTGCAACTATGTTTACTTTCTATAATAAATCAAGGGATGGTGTTTCAGCTCAAGGTTTAAATTTTAAGTATGCAAATGGATGGTTGCACTCAGGATGGCATTTTGGTAATAATTATGATGGAGGATTAAATTTTTCAACCACAGAATTATCATTTGGTGGAAATGTTGTTAATCAAAAAGGAGGATTACAGATTCCTGACATGATATTTATATCATATGATAAAAACAATAATTATCAACATAGCAAAGGTCTTAACATTGCAAGTACGGCAGCTCCACTAGTGGATAGGGGTGTTATGGAGTATTTGAAGCTAAAAGTATATAATTATGGAGGAAGAGAAGAGTTCTATTATCCATTTAATCAAATAACGATATGGGATAGAGTTCTATCAAAAGATGAATTACGCCATCTATATAACAATAAATCACTTAACGAACCACTTGTAAACCAAGGGTTAGTGTGCTATTTAAAATTTGATAAAAGATCAGAAATACTTGATTTTTCTAAAAATCAAGATGGTAGTGATATGCGAGTTGGCGTTCGTGATTATTCTGGGAATAATTATCACGGTGAAAATATGAATTTACCTGCTGGTACATTACAAGAACAACTTGATTACGCAAAAGAAAACTTATTTGTTATTAAATAAGCTAATAATATGAAATCAATAATTGGAATCCTAAAAAAAGACAACTTTATTGAATCAAACTACGATGAAGTTTTGCAAGGTAACTTTACTGAGTTTACACAAGGTAGTGACACTCAATATATGCGTATCAATACATTTGAAAAATACGCAATGCAAAACAGCTTTGAGCATATCTTTTATACTGAAGCCGAATTTGAGGCATGGTTAGTTGAAGTGCCTGTAGAAATCAGTAAACTACAAGCCATAAGCCTGCTTTTACAACAAGGCAAATATAATGATATGATAACAGCCATAGAAGCTGATCCCACAGGCGTTAAAAAAGTACTATTCGATGCTGCATCTGTATTATATAGGGATTCGAATCTTGTTGCAGAAGTTGCACAAGATTTACTTATGTCATCTGAAGACATGGATACATTTTTCATTGATGCTTCAAAGATTTTGATATAGACCGAAATAACCACAAAATAACGAAGAAAACTGCGCATAACTGCAAAAGTCAACAAATATCCAAAAGTGAAAGATATAGAGCATTTATATTGAGTTCCTAAAGCACTAAAAATGAAAGAAAAACTTAAAACAGCAATATTAAACAACATAGGCCGTGTATTAGTCGGTTTAGTAATGTTGCTAATTACTTGGGGCGTAGCTCCTGTAAAAGAGCTTATCCAGGTTCCTAAACAAATGGAGATACTTCAGAAAGATTTTAAAACAAGTCAGCAACATTTTATTTCAGTCCTGGACAAACAGCAAAAAACAGATTCATGTTTACTGCAGGAAGTTGTAAACCTAAAGAAGACAGATCAGGCAGTATCTACAGACGTTGGAACACTTAAAAGTAAATTGGTTGCTATCCAGGAGGAATTTCCAGTATTACACCAACGTTTTAATGATATAGAACAAGCCGTTGCTAATACCAGGAATCACGATCTAGCATTTGAATTTCCATTTAACATAAATACTAATGAGTACAGAAAAACCACTAATTAATCAAATTGGTGAGGGTTTGCGACATGCTTTTGGCATGGAAGATACAAGCAAATCTACAGGGAAATCTATCCCAAGGTTGAAGAAATTACCTACGGTAAAAATTCCACCTACCAAGGAAGAAAAAAAAGCAGCATATTTAAAGCGAACTCGTGAGGCTGCATTACAAAAAAGGATTGCTCACTTAGAGCAAAAAATCAACACTTTAACCGTTAAGAAGAAGAAAACAACTGCGGTTAAAAGAAGTATTCTTGCTAATAAGCGTATGGTAAACAAGCTGCAAAAGCAACTTGAATTACAAAGAAGAAATAATAAGAGGCTTATTGAAAGGAATGATAAAAGAAACAAGTCCAGATTAAGCAAACTGCAAAAGCAGCTAAAGGCAAACAGATCACTTTACTTAAAGAAAAGAAAACAAGCCCAAAAAGAAGCCTCTAAGCGAAGACGAGCAGCAACGTTAGCCAGGAGAAAAAAGGCAATGGAGCGACGTAAAAAGGCCTTAGCTAGAAGAAAGATGTTGTTAGCTAAACGTCGTAGAGCTAGATATTCTGTTGGTTCTAAAAAAAAAGCTTTAATAGCCAAACGTCGAAATTCAATGCGTCGAAATTCTTTAAGACGTCGCAAGATTGGAACTTCCCGTGGCAGAAAATCTTATATCAAAAGAAGGCACAAGGTAATTAGAAGAAAGCCAACACAAAGAAGACATTCTTCTCTTCGTCGCAGAGTGATACATCGTCGTCCATTAATTAAGAGGCGTTCCTCTCTTCGATATAAGAGAAAAAGAAGACGTCCATCAATTAAAAGACATTCATCTATTAGACGTAGAGTAATTCGTAGACGTCCTTCAGTTAAAAGACGTTCTACTCTTCGTCGCAGAGTGATACATCGTCGTCCATTAATTAAGAGACGTTCTGCTCTTCGTCGTAAGATAACAAAGAGACGTCCATCAATTAAAAGACGTTCTACTATTCGTCATAGAGTTGTGCGTAAACGTCCTTCAACAATAAAAAGAAGGATTGTAAGAAGAAGATCTACTGCCACAAAAAATGAGCTATTAAAAGCGATGAAGGTCGCTCGCCATAAAGCAAAGAGAAAGTCTAAGAGGAAAAAGCGCAGAAGATTATTTAAAGCCTTTGCGAGTGGTGGAGCTTCTTTATTAAGGCGTAAAAAGAAGAAGAAAGTTTTTAAAGCCATTGCAAGTGGAGGGCTTTCTCTATTTAAAAGAAGAAGACGTAGGAGAAGAAGAAAAAAGAGAAAACACCATGCAAAGAAAGTTGTGCATAAGATTGTGAGGAGAAAAGTTCACAAGAGTAAATCCAGCAAAAAGCGTCATAGAAAAAGACGTTTATTCAAAGCCTTTGCAAGTGGTGGAGCTTCGTTATTAAAAAAGAAGAAGAAGAAAAAAGTTTTTAAAGCCATAGCGAGCGGAGGTCTATCTCTATTTAAAAGACGAAGAAGACGAAGAAAAAAAAGACGTAGCCGTCGCAGAAGAAGATAAAAACTTTTAACTCATAAACCGCAATAATCATGGATATTAAGCAAACAGCAAATCATCTAAAACGACAAGGTCAACCATTTGATGTTATCCTGGTAACACAAGATAGTCGAACTCTTGAATATACTAATCTTCAACCCACAGCGGTTGAAGATTACTTAAATGAATTAGTTGAAGAACAGAATCCTGTTTCATTAACTATTCAGGAAAGAAAAAAGAATGGTTCGTCAACCAAAAAATTAGATAAATATGATGTAACTCTTAATGGACTTACACCCAATTCACAACCACAAACACCATTAAACATGCAAACTCAGCAATTCCCATCTGATTATAAAGATTACTTAATCCGTGACCTGGAAAAGAAAAACGAAAAACTAGAAAAGAGGGTTGAGAAGCTTGAAACCGATAATGATGACTTAAAAAAGAAAAACTTTGAGTTAGAAAAGGACAATAGCTTTAAGGATAAAGAATTTGAATTAAGCAGAAAGGAAGCTGAATTTGATAAATCAAATGGTTTAGCAGGGGTAATGGAGCAAGTAGGTTCTAATCCAATATTGGCCAACCTTGCAGCTACAGCCATTGGTAGATTAATGGGAGTTGATGTTCCTCCAATGGGAGCAATTGAGGGAGGTGCAGATCAACCTGCTCAATCTAACCAGGAAACAACACAAGAGCAAATAGCAGGTTATGTTAAAAATTGGCTTGTACAACAAGATGAAGCAATTGCTACTAAGTTCTTTAAACTTTGTAATGCAATAGCTCAGGACACAGATCATATTGAAACCATTCTAAACATTTTGGAGGAAGAAGATAATGAGTAAGCTTAATATCACGGTTAATGTTGAAACAAATGGCGTATCAGAAGAGATCGCCATAATAGAAAGTGTTCAAGCCCTGGTTAAAAATCTTTCCCTTGACAACTTAAAGCTTCTGGCAAAGAAAAGTGCAAAACCAGGGGTGAACAAGAAAATTCAATCCTATAAACACTTTATGTAATGTTACCATTATTTGCAAGTGCAGCCGGAAAACTGACACAAGGCGATACCATGAAAAAAGTAGGTTTAGCCGTTGGTGTAGTAGTTATAGCCGGAGTTGGCTTATATGCACTAAATAACTATAAGAAAAAGCAAAACGTTCAATCTGCTTCAAACAAGTTTGCAGATGGTTCAAAGGAAGGTCTTGCAGTTCAATACGCAGGTTTAATTAGGTCTGCATTGTATTCAGGATGGTTTGGAGCTACAGAGGACGAAAAAGCTCTGTATTCTACAGCTATTAAAATGCACGACAACAATGTAAGCTTTAAGCTAGTGGCAGATGCCTACAGAAAGCTTTACAATGAGGAATTGCTTGTTAAGATTAATAAATTGTTAGAACCTGGTGAATTAGAAACGTTTAATAATGCCTTAAACGGGAAATATAGGCATGTAAGTAGTTCTGTTGTAACTGCATTAAAGGCTACTAATCCCATTTTTAACTTATTCTAATATGAAAAATATTTTATTGTTAGGAGGATTAGCCTTTGCAGGTTATCTGTACATGAAAAATAAGAATCAGAATCCTTTTACGTCATTATTGGTAGATAACTCTGTTTTCCCCTTAAAGCAAGGGGATAATAACATCTTTGTAAAAAATGTTCAAAAGGCATTGATTAATAAAGGTGGAGAGATTGCTCAATTGGTTCTTTCATCGGGTGGAGCAAACGGAGTGTTTAATGAACAGACAGTGAAAGCACTTGAATTATGTGGTTATCCTAGTAATTTGAGTGAAACTCATTATAAAAGCCTTGTCAATAATAATAATCAGTTAAGGAATATTGCTTATGTGATTGATGTGGATGGAGCTGATTTGTTCTCTGAAATAAACGATTCTTATATTCCTCAATATGGTTATGGAAGAAATCTATTGATTCATCTTCCGGCAAAAACATACCTGGGCAAAACAACCGGAAACTATAAGAATGGTATGATTGAGATAACTACTCAGATCAATACACTTCAAAAACGATTTTGGGTTGCCACTTCAAAAGTAGCTCTTGTAAATGATCAGGAGTATAACCAATTAAAACAAACATCTATCATTCCTAAGAGTGATGATGCTAAAATGAAACTATTTTAAATCTAGCCTATGTTTTTAACAGCATTAAACGAAGTATTGAAACATGAATGTTTCTATTCAAATATAAGTAATGACAAAGGTGGAGAGACTTATGCAGGTATTTCTCGTAAGTTTCATCCATCATGGCCTGGATGGGCTTTGATTGATAAAGAGAAGATGCGTTATGGTGGTTATTTAAAGCGTAACTATGAAATAACTCATCCGTTGATGAAAGGTTATATTCAATCCTTTTACAAAGAGAAGTTTTGGGATAAGATCAACTTGTCAAAGGTGAAAGATGAAAATCTACAGAACATTATCTTTGATGCTTATGTCAATAGTGGAGGTAATGGAATTAAAGTTCTACAACGCACTTTAAATACTGTTTTTGGTAAAAAACTAGTTGTAGATGGAGCTATTGGTCCTATAACAATTGCTACAATCAATTCAGTTAACGCAAAGCTATTTTTTGATGCTTTTAAACTAGCTCGTGAATCTTATTATAAAGCTATTGCTAAGGGTGATAATGCTATCTTTTTACAAGGATGGTTAAATCGATTGTCTTCGTTCAATTATAAGGCCGTTGGAATATCTTTAGCCGGACTTGTTATCCTGGGCACAGCTACTTTTTTTTTATAAAATACTTAAATCAAAAGAATGAAAATAATAGATAGCATTAGCGGTGCAATAGAAAAAGTTGGAAATGCTTTAGATAAGAACCTGACATCAAAACATGAGGTTTTGGAAATCTTAAAGGATTTAAAGAACAATGCTCTGGAGGCAGAGAAGCAAATTATCCTCGAAGAAATGAAAGGAACAAAGCTTCAGCGCAATTGGCGGCCATTTATGATGTATGTGTTTACGTATATCATTTTTCATTCACTCTTAATAGCTCCAATACTTGAAAGCCTTTGGGGTATTCCAAAAGCTGACATTCCAATGGATAAGATTTGGGATATACTTCAAATATCCATTAGCGGGTATGTAATTGGGCGTACAGGAGAGAAAGTACTCCCTAAAGTAAGTGATACTGCAAAAAAGGTTCTTCAAACAAGGAAACAACGCAGACAGGAACGCAAAAATGAAAGAGAAAATTAAAGAAGCGGTTTATGTAGCCCTTACAGGGGGCGTCTTTTATTACTCAGCGAAGGCATTGAAACTCGATGCCAACGCTGCGGTAATATTAGGAACTGCTATTGGTAAAATATTAGCAACCCAAAAAATTAATAGCAATGTTTGATATCATTAAAGGAATCGGTACAAAGGCCTTAATTGGTGGAGCTGCTGTTTTTGGCTTGTATATGATCATGAATAATACAAGTAAATCAAGTTCAAACCCATCTAGCCAAAACAAACAGAATTCTTTAAATGGAACTCCCAAAAAGAAAACTCCACCTAAAAAGAAAAGCACATCAAATAGAAAATGCGCAACGGTGAAAGTGTAATGTTCTATAAAAACCAACTCCTTAAAATGGTTCATTGGCATAAGGTATTGGTATGGCTTCGTGAGAATCCAAAACCCAAAACCTGGAAAGGGAACCTATGGAGTTGGGCTTTATTCAACATGCCCAAAAAGAAATGACGTCATTTTTTAGTTCTCGAGATGAAAAGCTTCATCCCGGAAGAGAAAAAATGACGTCATTATTACCGATATCTCCAGGTTAAATTTTTCTTCAGCAAAAAAAAATGACGTCACGCAATAAACAAATTGAACAATTCATCTATGAAAAAGATAATAAGAATCAAAGCTATTCTAAAGAAGACATTGAGTTCATTAGCCAATATTCGGGTAAAGGAGGCTCTAAAGAAAAAGATGTCGGCATACTTCACCAATTCTATACGCCGGACTGGATATGTAGTATCATGTATAAGTTGGCCCTATTTCACGGGTACGATGGCGGAACCGTACTTGACCCGTCCTTGGGTACAGGAAACATCATCGCTCCATTTCCGGACAAGAGTTTGGTAACAGGTTTTGAACCGGATGAGATCAGTCACCGCATAGCCTCTTTACGTTTTACTAAAGCTTCCATCTACAAAAGCTATTTTGAAACGTCCTTTTTACAGCCTTTGAGCAATGATATTTATGGATCATTAATGAAAAAGCAAACAACCTGGTTGCAAGGTTTTCCTTTTAGCCTGGTTATTACGAATCCACCATACGGTCAATACCACAACTTTTATTCAGGTAGAATGAAAGGAATGATGAACAAAGTAAAGTTTGCTCAAATGGAAATAGCCTTTATGCTTTTCGGTCTTAAAATGCTTAAACAAGGAGGCTTATTAATCTATATCACAGCTCAAAACTTTATGAGAAATGGCAATAAGTATGAACCCATGAAACAAGAGCTTTCAAAGCTGGCTGAATTGGTTGATGCTTACCGTCTCCCACCTGTATTTGATAAAACAAAAGTGTGTCCTGACATTCTTGTATTTAAAAGAAAATAACTATGACAAAAATAGATCAATTAAGAAAAGAAGTATTGTCTGCTTTAAAGACTGTAACCCCACATAATGCACCCAATGTATATGCTCGAATTCAAAACAAAGAAGGATATCGTTGGGTAGAGAATGAAATATTGAGCATGGTTTTAGAAACCGGACAAGCACCATTGATGTGTATTCCTCAAATTGAAAGCGAACTGTAATGAACGAATTTGTTTCTCTATGTTCTAATTCAGAGTACTTCAAACTTCATCCAGAGAAGCAAGCCGGAATAGAAAAGAAAACTACGTCTCTGGCTTTTCCTTATACCATTGACGGCACAAAAGAAGATGTGTTGAAAATGTTCGCTTTCCTGGACAATCATTACGAAAAACAGGATAATCATTCCACTTTTCAGGATATTTCTATCATTGAAATTGAAGCACTCGCAGAATTAGAATTATTAGAATTATTGAAAATATGAGCTATATAAATGGTTTAATAGATAGTAAAGGATTAGGAGCTTTAAACTCTGATATCTTGCAAAGATTAAAAGAAAACCCTCATAAAATAGAATCTGCATTAAGCAAAAGCAGACAATTACAGGGATTAGGCTTTTTACCTGGTACAATTCCTCCAGGGAATAATATTCAGACCTTCGAAGAAATTGTACACAAGTATAACGCAGGTATTACAAAAGAAGAGATACAAGCCTGGGTTTGGTATAAACGAAGCCTGGGTATTCCTATGCTAGGTTGGAAAGACTTCTTTCTTAAAACAGGAAAAATAAAGAGTAGTGTTCTTATTGCTTCAAAAGCAACTACAATTAAAGACAATCACTTTCGCGATGTTCGTACCGTTCCACAAGGTTCTGTTTTAGGTACAGCAACAAAAAAAACTCACGAATATAATGGTGTGGTTTATCAAATCATCCGCACACAGGATAATGAATTGGTTTATGTGGATAAATCCGCTATTAAAGACAATAAGCAAGGTGTATCTGTAAGCGAAAAGGAATTGGTAAGATTAGTACATGCAGGTGCTTTGTTTTACATTGATGGAGAGTTACTTCCTAAACCAATTTATGGTTTTGGTAATATTTACGATAAAACCATACAGTTAGAAAAAGATAAGGATTTTATAGTAGAAGCTTATGGAGAGGCTGTCTACAATAGCCACATGGAATTATTGGAAAGCCGTAAACCCAATCCATTAACCATTACAAATGATGTTGCAGGAGACAGGCCACATATTACTCCATACTCTGAGTTTTCGCTAACTTTTCCTATTGGTACTTTGCGACCGTCAACAGGTGTAATCCTGGAAGGAACAATGTCACTAACTGAAGCTTTTGAAGAATGGCTTAATTCTCTACCACAGGAGGCTTTTAAAGAAAGTAGCGCATACAACATTAAAGCCTACTATATTGATGGTCGTAGTCCTTCAAATAAGGTTTTAGAGGACTTTGTGAGACAACGTATGTCTGAAATGAAAAAGGCAGGTGCAACAGTAGCATTCACAGAAAGACAAGAAAAGAACCTTCGTAATGAAATCCGTGAGGATATAAAATCAGCGGCTAAAAATGAGGGTGAAACCTTATACAGTCAATTCTTATATGAAGCTATTCCACAACCAATACAACAGGACATTGATAAAAAGTGGAATCATCTGTTTAATGGGGATAGTGAGATAGATTATACCCGTATTCCAATCGGTTGTGAGCTTTCGTCTACCTGGAACGGATTCCCCTGGGAAATGAAACCCGTACAACGTGAAGGTGTTGGATTTATGGAGGCCGTAGGAAGTGGAATATTGGCCTTTGATGTAGGTGTAGGTAAAACCTTAACCGCTATTGTTGAAATGGCACAGGCTCTTTTTGATGGAAAATGTAAACGTGCCCTGGTATGTGTTCCTAATGGCGTATATGAGAAATGGAAAGCGGAATTATTTGGGCAATATGATAAGAAAGGTAAGCTTATTAATTCAGGAATACTTACAGGTACAGGAATCAAGTTAAACGAATGGGGTAATTTGGGTACAAAATGGCTTCCGAAAATTGACGTTAACAATGTTCCGGAGAAATCAATAACCCTGGTTAACTATGCAGGTCTTGTCAATATTGGTTTTTCAATGAAAGTTGCAGAAGACTTTATTGATGAACTAAGAAATATCCTTACTCAAAAAGAAGGACAGACCAATCGTGAAGCGATTAAAGAAAGTCAGAAGATACTTGAAACCATTGGTAATGCACTTGAAAAAAATGTGGCTCAAATTGACAATGTAGGCTTTGATTACATGGTTATTGATGAAGCTCATAATTTCAAGAACATATTTAGCCAGGTGAAAAAGAAAAACAACGATAAAAAGCGGAGATTCTCAACAACTACAGGTAGTACAACCGAACGAGGTGTTAAGGCTTTTTTACTAGCGAACTACATTCAACGTCGTTATGGTAAAAATACAATGCTGCTATCGGCTACTCCATTTACAAACCAACCTATTGAGGTTTATTCTATGCTTTCCCTGGTTGGTTATGATAGTATGAAACGTAGAAGGATTCAGTCTATTAATGACTTCTTTGAATTGCATGTTCGTGAGGAGATAGAACCCGTTGTTACAGTTAAAGAATCCATAGAACCTCGTCCAGTTGTAAAAGCTTTTAATAATCGATTATTATTACAATCGCTTATTTACAACCATATCATTTATCGTACTGCAGACGGAGAAAAAAGGCCGGAGAAGATCAATCTACCAAAAGTAAACGAAAAGAAAGACGGAAGAATTAAACGATTAAAAGCAAGTGATCAGATTCTTACTTATTTGAAAATGACCCCAATGCAACGAGAGGTGCAAAATACGATCTTACAAGGTATTGAGACTTCCATTGCATCAAAGGAATTTGGTAAGATGCTTTCGTTTATGAGTATGAGTTTAAATAACTCACTTTCACCTTTTATTGCATTAGGCGAACATCCTTCGAATTATAAAGAGTTTGTTGGTGAAAGTCCGAAGATTAAGTTTACCCTGGAATGTATCAGATCAGTAAAAGCATGGCACGAAAATAAAGGAGAACTGTGTTCTGGACAGATCATCTACATTAATCGAGGTAAGGATTATTTTAAATACATAAAGGAATGGCTTGAAAAAGAACTAGGATTTAAACGTGGTCTTAACTACAAGCAATTCCAAAAACAACAAGGCATACCAGAAAGTGAGATATTAGATATTCGAGGCTCTTTTGATGAAATTATGGTTATCGAAGGAGGTAATAGTTCTCCTGAAAAGAAAGATGCTATAAAGGAGGCTTTTAATGCAGGTCTGGTAAAAGTGGTTATAGGTACTAGTACAATATCTGAAGGTATGGACTTTCAAAAAAGAGGTACTTGTATTTACAATTGCTATCCGGAATATAACCCTACTCAAATACGTCAGTTAGAAGGACGTATATGGAGGTTTGGTAATCCTTATGAGTACGTTAGGATTGTTCTTCCCCTGGTCCAGGATTCAATGGACGTCTTTATCTTTCAGAAATTAGAAGAGAAAACAGCCAGGATAAATGACATTTGGTATCGGAGTGACCGAGGTAATGTGCTTGATATGGATGCACTCGACCCTGAAGAAGTGAAGTTTGCGCTTATCACTAAAGTTGAAGAGATTGCAAACATCATTATTTCACGAGAGCGAAAAGAGGTAGAACGTAAGATCGGTATTTCGGCAGGTAATATTCCTATTCTAAAACAGTACAAAGTTGATAAGCAACGATACGAAGAGCGTAGAGAACGATTATTGCGAGAATTGGAACGTTGGCAATCGAATTTAGAACGTTTAGACCATATTTCTAATCCACCTGCAGAAGAAGAATTAAAGAAGCTAGAGAAAGATACCAGGGATAAAATAATTAAAGACCTGGACTTATATGAGCAAATGAAAAGCTTTCATGCAAAAGGTAATGCCGTAACAGATCATGAAATAGCCGTTCATATTAATCGTTTAATTCGCAGGTTCGATTACTTTGATTCATACAACTATGATCAATACAAGTTCCTTCGTGCAAATGTTGTTAAAACAGAAAAGCTCTTTACTAAAAAAGGTTTTGATTCTAACGATGATCTTGATAAGATAATTGAGGCATTTGAAAAAGAAGCGGAAATACATCGTGCAGAATTACAAGAAATTCTTTCTCCTGAACACCAGGAAAAAGTAATGGCCGATGTAAAAGAGAAAAAAAGCTCCCTTAAAATTGAAGGAAAAAGCGTTGAAGATCGAGTAAGTGAATTTGCTAAACTCAACTACTTACTTTCCTATCACAGCAAAAAAACAGCTCAAAAAACAACGAAAAGCGACAAAACAACGAAAAAAGCGCAAAGTCATAGTGTTGATATTGATATACTAGAGGCAGAAGCAGAGGCTGAATTGTTGTTGCTTGAATTATTAGAATTATAATCTTCCACCATGAAAATAACTGTAAAAAACATCGAACAGGAGTATCCTAAAATCAAAGCGAAACATCCTGAACCATTAAGCAAAGAAAAGTTTGATAACCTGGTAACAAAGTTTTTGCCTAACTACGATAAAAGCGAAATCATTAAAAAAATGGTTGATACCTTCGTTATAAAGCTGAATGAAGTTGTGGCAAAGCAAGAACCAAAAGAAAAAGTTCACAAAAACGTGAACAAATCTACTTCTAAGGCAAAGAAACCTGTTACAAAAAAAGCAACTTCTAAAAAAAGTGAGACAAAACGTAACAACATTGAGGCTATTAATGTGGAGCATTTTACCGAAGATGTAAGATTATTACGTAGATTCTTCAATTGTATCGGTAAAGAAAGACAAAGGCGTACAGTATTACATATTTACAGAGACTTTGAGCGCAGAATAACAGAGCGCAAAGCCAATAAGAATAGTAAACATGCTGAACTAGTGAAACAAACTAATAATAAATTAGCTGCTATTCTTGATAATATGGCAAAGCAACATCTTACTCATGTAAAAATTGATGTAGATGAAGCTTTTAAAAGCAAATTGGATAAAGCAACCAAAGAAGTGGCTATTCGTACTTCGGTGAACCTTCTTAAACGTTTTATTGGTATTGAAGGAGAAACCAGACCAGATAAAGCTAAAGTAAAACGTATTCATACTGCATTTAAAAATGCTTTGGATAGTAAAAAGATCACCAATAAAGACTTTTATGCAAAAGAATTAAGCCAGGCATATAAAGCAATGGGAGATTATCTTCATGAAAATACAGACTACATCGCAATAGAGCCAACAACATTAAGCGGTTTTGAACTGGGAAAGTCTAAAGCCCCTGCTAAGAAAAGTGGGGGAAAAAAATCCCCCAAAGTTGATAAACGGAGCCTTACTATTGTAAACGAAGAATTCAATACCGACTTAGACATCTACATTGAAAATAAACATAAAGGAACAGAGTTTGATTTAGGTTTTCCTAGTAAACTATTACAAAATACAGGATTAGAAAAACTTCCTATTAAACTTGCAAAAGGTACTTTGACCTTAAAAAAGAAAAAGCATAAGTTCAATATCGAATTATTAAAAGATTTACCTAAGAAACTAGCTAATCCGATATTCGTTTTTGATTCAAAACACAAAAGTGACAAAGAGTTTGGTGTTTCAAAATTAGTTGTAATAGGAGGTAAAGTTCCCAATGAAGGTGTATTGTCCGTTGTTATTTCCAAATCCACCTATAATAAATATGTAATCAATAAAATTGATAGTATTGGCGGAAGAAATGCAAAACAGTTATGGTACAATATTGAGGGAGGAAGTATGCTACATTATAATAAAGCAAAAGTCCTAACTGAATTACCCGATAGCTCAATTGTATCCGACAGTAATAGTCAAGACTTTGTTACAAAGATACTACATCATTTGGGAATTACAAACAACCAACTTTCAGGAGTTGAAAATGAACCCATAGTTTACAATCGTTTTCAGGTAGATATAACACCAAAATCCAACGAACAAGTTCCGGAAGAAAAAGATAACTCTATCCAGGATAAACCAATGCAAGGAAATGCGCTAAATGGTTTATTTACACCTATTACCGAAAATGCACCAGAATCAAATCATGATAAAATTGAATTACCAGGTGACTTAGGTAAGTTTTTAGGATACGTTGAACGATATGAATATGCTATTTTGTTGAGAGGTGAAAAGGGAGCCGGAAAAACCCGACTAACTTATCAAATGATGAACACCTTTGCAAAGGCAGGATTTACAGTTGGTTGTTTCACCCTAGAGATAGGTAAAAACTCCAATTTAGTTAAAGATATGCGAGATCAATATCTTAGTCCGGCAATAGCCTCAAAGGTTCAAATAGCAGAGGCATGTCCAAACGGGTTAAGCGATATTAAAGCTGCTGCAAAAGCTTTTGATGTAGTGGTGATTGATAGTTGGGGTAAAATCCCTAATACCAAACAAGACGACTTTGATAAGCTACGCAAAGAACACCCAAATACCATGTTTGTTGTAATATTCCAATCCACAACAAACGGAACAGCCAGGGGTGGTTCAATGCCAGAATACGATGCAGGTGTTGTAATACAGGTTCAAGAAGGAGGTAAAGCAATTTGTGAAAAGAATAGATATAGTGGTGAAGATTTAACTTACCTGGTTTTTGAAAAGAAGTTAGCACAATCTAATACACCAGAAGAGGCAGCTTAAAAAGTAACCGGTTATAAATGGTTACAAATGGTTACAACTAATAAAAAAGGCAGCTAATTAGCTGCCTTTTTACTATCTATAAATGTGTTTCACTAAATCTTTTTATATAATTTGATAGCCTTGAAAATTGATTCTGAGAGCCTCTAAATTTAAAAGTATGCTTAAAAGCATTAAGCCCATGTTCTTCCAAAAACATACCAATAGATGAATTCAAAAAGGACGAAGACATTGATGCATTATTATCAACGACTAACTCAACACGTTCTCCTTTTTTATACATTGAGGACAAAGCCATAAATAGCTTTTCTCCTTCGGAATTACTACTTGCATTTGTAACAATTTCGTTTAGTATTAAAGTTGCCATATGATTGATATTTTAAATATTAATACTTCTTACTAAAAATCATAAACATTATCTTCTTCATCAAGTTGTTCAAAAGTCTCTGTGTCAACTACAACTTTTATTAGAGTACCTTTGAAATTAAAGCCTGAATTTCCCATCTGTATCATACCGTTAGCCTCTTTGTGCAATACTCCATTATTTGAAATCATTGTTAGACTACCGTTTGACGAATCGGTCAATTCAATAATGTTATATAATCCCATTCCTCTATTTCGAGGAGAAGATTTTATTGAAAAACCTAGTTCTAATGATGTCCTTAATGCATCATAATCCTCAATAGGTTTTTGGTTATTCTTCTTTCTATAGTTATTTATCGAGCTTGGGATACCTATACCAAAATCACAAATTGAAAAAGAAAGTTTCTTTTTCTGAGGAAAGTATTGTGTTATAATATAACTAATCTCTGCTTGTGAATGATCAAATATATTATTAAATACTTCATCTAAATTTGATGATAAAGGCAATAAGTCCTTTCCTTTAATAAACGTATTCCTATAATAATCATTTGCATGTTGGGAATACGAATAAATCCTACTTTTGCATATCTTCCATAGGCATAACGTTGACCTATTTCTGGAAATTGTAAAACTTTCTCTATCAAACCCTTCTTTCCAATACTCTTTAAATCTAATGTTGTCTAAATGAGCATTAAATTTATCAGTGCCTCCTATAAATAACACTTTACAGTTTTCATGATAAAATGTTTCAATTAAACAGGCTAATACAACAAAGTCATCTGTATTTAAAAAGCCTACTTGATTAAAATCAATAACTATTTCATCATATTTACCATCATGTTCAAGTGTCTCATGTATAAATTTAAACCAATCCTTTGGTTGTTGGCTAAAAGGTACTACAATTTTATAACTACTCATTAATATAATAACAATAAACCTAAATAAAGGTTTTCGGGTTCAATATCGGAATTTTTTTTAGCAAAGATATAAAAATGACGTCATTTTTTACTTACTGGCGTAAAGCTTTTTGTCTCGAGCTGATTAAAATGACGTCATTTATTCCACCTGCAGCAGCTCGAGAAAAAAATCCGGACACGATAATGACGTCGTAAAATCACATCACTAGCCTAATGTCTTTCGCTATTTTCATATGTAAAACTTTAGCATAGTGTTTTTGTGTGATCTTTATATTTGAATGACCTAATAAAGTTGATACAGTTTCAATAGGCACATCCTTATTTAGTAATAATGTACCAAAAGTTTTTCTACCTACATGCGTAGTTAGATTCTTTCTTATTCCTACCTCATTTGCAATTTTTTTCAATGCTTCATTATATTTCTGATTTGTAAGTAATGGAATTTTAAAATCATACTTTTTTAAAATACTCCATGCCTTTTGAATTACAGGGATGGTACATTCAGCTCCTTCTACTTTTTTCCTGGTTATATTTATCCATTTACCATTATCTCCATATTGTTGCAGATGATAGGCATCGAGTTGTGCCAGATCAGCATAAGCTAATCCGGTATAACATTGTAATAAAAAAGCATCTGCCACTCTTTGTAGGTGTGGCAGAAAAGTATGATTTTCTATTTTTTGCACTTCAAATTCTTCCAGATATACAATTTCATTTATGGACCTATATGGTACCCTGTAATTCATCATTATTATTTTTCTTGTATATCGTCGATTTAGCGCATATATAAAACACGATCTTAAATAGGCAAAGGCTTTTTTTGTATATGATGGGGAATACTCCAAACGTTTTACCATATAAAAAGCTAGTTCATCAAGTAAGTATTTGTCACAATCGTTAATCTTTATATACTCTTTATTTAGGTTTTCTAAACATGTTTCAAATATGGTGATATAACGATTATACAAGTTTACTTTACCTTCGTCCTTGTACATTTTATAATGTTCGTTTCTGTATTCGTGTAACAAGTCTTTTAAATACGTTGTTACAAAACGTTTCTTAGAGTAGTTATTCTTTATATCCGCAGGAGTAATCCGTGAATCACTTATTAAAGATTCTTTGTAGTAATAACTATATAGTTTATGAGATAAATCCTCTAACGTTCTGTTTTTACTTTGCGCAATATCAGTAGAGCCTTTTATACGCTTTTTCTTACAATCAAATTCATTCTCTTTAATATAAACACCCGTAAATAACTCAGTTCTTTTTCCATCAATAGTTATACGACAATATATAGGAATATCACCTTTTGAGTTTTTTTTGTTTTTAACCAACCAAAAAAGTAATTTCATTTAACAGATAAATCTTCCGATAAGACAAAAAAAAACCTTGTCACGACATTGACAAGGTTCCTGCTTTTTATTGGATTGAAGTCCTTTGTGATCCAGACAGGATTCGAACCTGTGACCCACAGCTTAGAAGGCTGTTGCTCTATCCAACTGAGCTACTGGACCATCCTTAATGCCTTTTTTCAAAGGCGATGCAAATATCGCAATTTTTTTTGTTTCTGCAAGAAAAAATACTTTGAAGATGTTTGTTTAGTCTCTATTTAAATAATAGAGATAAACTCAATTTTGAGTATAACTGCTAGTATTTTTAGGTTTAAATTGAAGGAAATATAGAGTAGCTTTTATGTTCATAGTCAATAGGAAACAAATAGATGTGTGTAATGGAATTTCAGTGTCTCATAGCGAATGGCCAAGTACTATAGGTAACTTAAAAACTAAAGCAAAAAAAATATAAAAAAATTAATATCGGATTTGAAAATTAGCAAAATCAGTCATAATTATGAATTATCAAAAGTTGGTTTTCCTCTCAATGAAGTAATGGAAATATAAACGGTGCTGTTAATGAAAAATATTTGCTAAGGATGTTAATTTTCATCTAAAATACTCACTTTCAATTTTACATAAGTGTAGTTTGAAATTGATTTTTAAAATAAATATAATTTCGAACTTCAGTAAATAATCCTTAAGGTTATCACTTAAATATACGCATAATTTAAATGTAATTTTTAATGAATTAATTCATGTATTCTACTATTGAAATCGAATATGAAAAGAGGAAATATCAGTACTAATATTGTGGAATAAAAGGATAAAAAGGGAAAATAATGTAGATTATATTGCAACTTAGGGATATAAAAAAAGCCTTACAATCAAATGATTGTAAGGCTTTTGTGATCCAGACAGGATTCGAACCTGTGACCCACAGCTTAGAAGGCTGTTGCTCTATCCAACTGAGCTACTGGACCGCCTTTAGTTCCTTTTTCTTAAGGCGATGCAAATATCGGAAAAATATTTGTTTTTGCAATAGTATAGGCAAAAAAAATAAGGAAAATTTCAACCTTTTTCTAACCTGATATTATTGTTGGTTGATAGTCAGATAATACAGGAATTTAATATAAACAAAAAAGCGTATGATTTTTACCATACGCTTTTGTTAAATATAAAAGGGAAAAATTTATTCTACCTTGTTAATAATTTCCATACCCCTGTTAATTGCTTTTTCATTCATAGGTATTAGATGATGATGTCTTTCTGGAAGAGATTTTTTTAGACCTTTTATTACATTTTCCATTTTAACAACTGGTTTAACCTTTAAATAACCTCCAAGAACGATCATGTTAAAAGTTTTAGCAGATCGCATTCTGGCAGCTTCTTCTGTTGCATCAATACGGTAAATAGTAATATCTTTTCTTTGTGGATGATGAGTAATTCCATTACCATCATAAATTAAAATTCCACCAGGTTTAACATGCGACTCAAATTTATCCATTGATTGCTGATTAAGAATAATCGCAGTGTCATATTCGTGCAAAACGGGAGAACTAATTTTATCGTCACTTAAAATAACAGTAACGTTTGCTGTTCCACCTCTCATTTCAGGACCATAAGAAGGCATCCATGACACTTCCAAATCTTGCATTACTCCAGAATAAGCAAGTATTTTACCCATTGAAAGTACACCTTGTCCTCCGAATCCGGCTATAATAATTTCTTCTGTCATCTTGATTTATTTAACATTGAGTAAATATTATACCCAATAGGTAATTTAACTTAAATGTCTTTTATATCGCCCAATGGATAGAATGGAAACATATTTTCTTCCATCCATTCATTAGCCTTTACAGGAGACATTTTCCATCCAGAATTACAAGTAGCAACCACCTCAACAAAAGAAGTTCCTCTTTTATTGATTTGATTTTCAAATGCCTTTTTAAGCATTTTTTTTGTTTTTCTAACTGCCGCTGGAGTGTGGCATGCCTGACGTGTTACAAAGGTTGTTCCTGGTAATTGAGCTACAATTTCTGTAATTTTAAGAGGATGGCCATCTTGTCCGGATTCTCTACCGAAAGGACAGGTTGAAGCTTTCATACCTGGAAGTGTGGTTGGTGCCATTTGACCACCAGTCATTCCATAAATACCATTGTTGATAAAAATAACTACAATGTTTTCATCTCTGTTACAAGCATGAATTGTTTCTGCAGTTCCAATGGCAGCAAGATCACCATCTCCCTGATAAGTAAAAACTATTTTTTCCGGCATCAATCTTTTGATTGCGGTAGCCAGGGCAGGTGCTCTACCGTGGGCAGCTTCTTGCCAGTCAATGTCAATGTAGTCGTATAAAAATACAGAACAACCCACAGGAGAAACACCAATAGTCTTTTCCTGCAAACCCATTTCTTCAATAACTTCCGCAACCAGTTTGTGCACAACCCCATGAGTACATCCTGGGCAATAATGCATTACATTGTTGGTTAGAACAGAAGTTTTTTTGTATACTATATTTTCTTCTTTTATAATTTCTTTAATATCCATGGCTTATCCTTCTAAAAAATTACTTTTAAGCGCTTCAAACACTTCTGCAGGAGAAGGAATAATTCCTCCAAAACGTCCATAATGTTCAACAGGTGTAATACCATTTACTGCAAGTTTTACATCTTCAACCATTTGTCCGGCACTCATTTCTACACTTAAAATTCCTTTTGTTTGTTTAGCTAATTCATGAATAGCCTTATCTGGGAATGGAAATAATGTGATAGGTCTTAATAATCCTAATTTTATTCCCTGAGCTCTGGCTAACTCTACTGTTTTTTGACAAATACGAGCACTTGAGCCATAAGCCACTAAAAGATATTCAGCATCATCACATTGTATTGACTCATACCTAACTTCTTCTTCCTGCATTTTTTTGTATTTAGCCTGAAGTTTATGGTTAAAGTTCTCCATGTTTTCTGAAGAAAGTTCAACAGAAGTGATGATATTTCTATTGCGGTTTCTGGTTTTACCTGTAGTTGCCCAATCACCATATTTTTCAATAATTTCTTCTTCAGTCATTCTTGGCTTTTGAGGTTTAAGTTCAACTTTCTCCATCATTTGTCCAATCACACCATCAGATAAAATCATTGCAGGATTTCTGTATTTAAAAGCTAAATCAAAAGCCAACTCAACAAAATCAGCCATTTCTTGTACTGAAGCAGGAGCAAGGGTAATTAATTTATAATCACCATGACCTCCACCTTTTACAGCTTGGAAATAATCTGACTGAGCAGGCTGAATTGTCCCTAATCCCGGACCCCCTCTAACCACATTTACGACAACACAAGGAAGTTCTGCTCCGGCAATATAAGTTAATCCTTCTTGCATTAAACTAACTCCGGGGCTTGAGGAGCTGGTCATTACTCTTTTTCCACAACCGGCACCTCCATATACCATATTTATTGATGCTATTTCACTTTCTGCTTGAAGAACAACCATTCCTGTTGTCTTCCATGGTTGTTCAGCCATTAGGGTCTCCATTACTTCACTTTGAGGAGTAATAGGATAGCCGAAGTAACCGTCAGTTCCGCATCGGATGGCAGCTTCAGCAATGGCTTCATTTCCTTTCATTAATTTTAGTTCTCTCATTTGTCTAAAATTTATTTTCTTATTTGCTACTTACCTAAGGTTGGTTAAGCAGAAACTCTTTACTCGATTTTTTGCTATGCCGTTACCGGTTTAGCACGGTATACAGTAATACAAGTGTCGGGACATACAACACCACAATTTGCACAGCCAATACAATTGTCAGGATTTTCCATGTAAGCATAATGATAACCTTTATCATTTACTTCGGCTGCTAAGTTAATTACCTGGGCGGGACATGCTGATACACAAATACTACATCCTTTGCATTTTTCAATATCAACAACTATCGCTCCTTTAGCTTTTGCCATAATTTAAATTTTTAAATTTTAACCGCAATTTATACAAATAAGCTAGTTTTATTTATGATGAGGGTCATATTAATCATATGTTAAAAATCACACCCCATTGGAACATAAAACAACTTATCGTTTTGTGTTCGCAAAAATAAAATTTTAATAAGAACTACTACTTTTTTTCTTTTCGACGGTAGTTAATGAAGACTTTGAGCAAACAATTTTAATCGCTCCTCTAGAATTGGGAATCGGCTTTGCTCGGTATGAGAAACACAAGCTCTTAACCCTTCTTTTTCACTGCCAGTATTTTTTAGTGCAATGGCACTGATTCCATAACACAATAGTTTTTCCAACAATTCACCTCCTGTGAATCCGGGATAACCTATTGTAAAATAAAATCCGTCAGCAATGGGAGTGTCAATATCCATATCGTAAATAATAGAAAATCCATACTTTACGAATAATTCTTTCATTAACCTGGCCCTAATGCCATATTCTTTTACCTCTTTTACGATGTTCAATTTGCCGTCGCAGGCGGCTTTGTACATTGCTGCAATTGCATATTGAGCAGAATGACTTGCGCCAGCGGAGAGCGAATATAGTAATCTTCCTACAATTACACGCCCAAAATTACCTTTTCCAAACCTTATTTTTAATGATTCAAAATAAGAATCGAATAATTTGTTCGATATACACAACGTTCCTAAACGTTGTCCTGCATATGAAAATACCTTAGAACTAGATATTAACAATGCAAAATTATCTGTGTATCTGGCCACAGTTGGTTGGTAAGGCGGTTCGTACGGTACTGATATATCTGTTCTGAAATCCATTCCAAAGTAGGCCAAATCTTCAATTACTATTGTATTGTATTGGTTAGCAAGTTCTCCTATGATTTGTAATTCATCTTCATGGAAGCAGATCCATGTTGGGTTGTTCGGATTTGAATACACAATAGCACAAATATTATCCTTGACAAGATAACTTTCTAATTTATCCCTTAATTTTTCTCCTCGAAAGTGAAATACATCAAATGTTTCATGTTTAATATCCAAAACTTCCAATTGTATTTTTTGAACAGGGAAACCTGGATCAATAAATAATATAGTGTCTTTTTGGGGCCATATTTTAGATATTCCCATGAATAGGGCATAGCTTGCTTGCATTGATCCAACGGTAGGAATACAACCAGCAGGGGCAACATCTATATTCATAAAGGCTTTAACAAAACGACTTGCTTCTGATTTAAAAATAGGAACTCCTTCGAGCATTGGGTATTTTGAGGCTACCCCTTTTTTAAGTGCATCAATTTCACCTTTAACTCCTATGGGACAGGGAGGAAGACTGGGAACACCCATTTCCATCCGAATAAATTTTTCTCCGGTTCTATCTTCAATTTCATTTACGATAGTAACAACTTCTCTAATAGTAGAGTGACCCAGATCAGAAATGTTTTTATGCTCAAGTGTAGATTTTACAATTTCCGGATCTATTAATGTTTTATGTTCGGTGTCCATCATGACTTTTGATTTTAAGGGTAAAAACAATTTTACATTCTAGATGAACAATAAATAATGATAGGGGTAATAATCAATCATTATATATTCAGGTAAAATAGATTGTAACTTTAATCGTTATTAAAGTAATGTATATAGTATATACATGATGTTTATAAAGGATTCTATATGATTATATAGAATCCTTATGTATAATTAATAGCCATTTTCTTTCTGAAGTATATTAATCCATTGGGTTAATCGTTCTTCAGTTTTATCACTTTCATAATCTTCATCAAGAGGTAATCCGGCGAATTTTCCGTCCACAATTGCCTCTGATTCATTAAAATCATAGTCTTCAGTATTACAAAAACCTACAATGTTTGCCTTAAGAGGTTTAAGTTTTTCATATAACCATCCAATTGCATCAACAAAATGTTCCGGATAATTAATATGATCACCTAATCCGTATATGGCAACAGATTTATTGTTCCATTCAATTTCTGAAAGGTGAGTGAAAAATATATCCCAGTCGGTATCTGTATGTTCAGAATCCCAATTGGAAGTTCCTATGGTGGATATACCGAATATTATTTTGTCGTATTGGTTTACTGTTTTTGCATCACAGTCCTTTACAAGAATAAGGTCAGCATTATTTTTGCCGAAAATATTTGCAATTAATTCAGCAACTTTACCAACACTTCCTTTTTCAGGACCATAAAAAATACCAACTTTTCCCATATTGTAATTTGTTTATAAGTGTACTATCTGTTTTATCAAATTTCTTTTTTATATATCACTAAAACAATAACATTTCTCATAGTAAAATATTATTTATTAAGGATTCAAACATACTATTTTTATAATTTAACCAGATTTTTGTAAAAAGGGAAGTGAGCAGATTAAAATGTGCATACAAGTTTATTTTTTTTAGTTATTTTCGTGCCCATAATCCAATTGTAGAAAAATGAATGTTCAAGTCGAAGAGGTAGTAAATCAGGCGCAAAGAAAGAAGTTTGTTGAATTACCATACCAATTATATAAAAACAATAAATATTGGGTTCCACCTTTAAAGGCAGATGAGTTAAGTTCAATTACACCAGAGAAAAATCCATCTTTTGATTTTTGTGAAGCTAAGTTTTGGTTAGCTTATAAAGAAGGTAAAGTTGTAGGTAGAATTGGAGCTATTGTTAATGGCCTTTGGATTGAAAAAATAGGTGAGAAAATAGGGCGTATAACAAGAGTTGAGTTTATTGATGATGCTGAGGTTGTTAAAGCGCTTTTTGAAACTGCAGAAAGTTATTTGAAGTCAAAAGGCATGGTTGGAGTAATGGGGCCATTGGGTTTTTCTAACCTCGATCATTCCGGTGTACTTATTGAAGGTCATGAATATCTTCCTTGTATGGCAAGTGATTATCATTTTGAGTATTATAAAACTCATTTTGAATCCTTGGGATATGAAAAAGAAATTGATTGGCTTGAATTTAGGATAACTTTTCCGGATGCTTTACCAGAAAAAGCATTTAAAGTAGCTGATATGATTAAACGACGTTATGGTTTAACTGTAATGAACTTTAAAAGTACCAGTGAGTTGGAACCATATAGAGAAATGATTTTTAATGTTTTTAATGATGCTTTTGTTGGATTATTCGGAACATTTAAATTGCCTGATAGATTGGTGAATTTTTATATTGATAAATTTTTTCCATCCATAAATCCAAGATATGTAAAAATAGTTTTGGATAAAGAACAGCAACTTGCTGGTTTTATTGTAGCACTACCTTCATTATCAAAAGCACTACAAAAAGCTAAAGGGAAATTATTACCTTTTGGTTGGTGGCACTTGAAAAAAGCATTAGATAAGCCAACAGAAATGGACTTGATGCTTACAGGAGTGCGACCTGAATTACAAAAATTAGGATTAACATCACTTTTGATGAACGAATTGTGGAATACTGCTAACAGTGATGGCGTTAAATATGTTGAAACAACCGGAATGTTAGAGAATAATCATGTCGCCATTCAAATGTGGAAATCATTTGATCATATTCAACATAAAAGAAAACGTTGTTATAAAAAGACTTTTTAGTTGCAACAATATAAAAGATTAAGAAAAGCTGGTTTATCCAGCTTTTTTTGTTTCTGTATAATTTATAACAGATAATTGGTTTGCTTTTTTTCGTGTGGTTGATGTATTATTTATGTACATCCATAAAATACTGCTATTTCAGATAGGGATAAATTACAAATAATATACTTTTCACCTTAATATATTCAATTTTTAGTTATGTATATTTTTTAGGATTTTCTTATCTTTCAACAGAATCACAATTTATTTGTTGATTCAATGAAAGATAAAGTCTTATACTGCATACCCAAAAAATCATGAATAGAAAAAAAACTACCTTTATTATTGTAGCGCTTATAGTATTACTTGGCGGTTCTGCTGGTTTATCTTATTTGTTTATATCATTAAAACCTGAATCCCCTAAAAAACCACCTATTGAATTAAAGCGATATGTAAAAACCGAAGTAGTCAAGTACTCAACTATTGTATCACCTTTGTCTGCTAAAGGAAGGGTTGTTTCAAGTCACGAGGTTGCTCTGATCTCTGAAGCAGCCGGAAAGATACAGGCAGGAAGTGTTGTGCTTAAAAAAGGAACTTCATTTAAAAAAGGACAGTTACTTGCTGTTATATACAAGGATGAGGTTGAATTGGCTTTAAAGGCTCGCAAAAGTGAGTTCTTGAATACAATCGCTAATTTATTGCCTGATATCCAAGTCGATTATCCGGATTATATATCTGACTATACTGAATTTTTTAATAAAATAGATATTAATAAAGACTTACCCGATCTTCCATCATATCAAAATGATCAGTTTAAAGTTTTTTTAGCTAGCCGTAATCTTTTAAGTGCCTATTATGCTATTCTTCAGGATCAAAAGAAATTGAAACGCCATAGTTTGTATGCTCCATTTAATGGTGCTTTTACTAGTGTTAGTTATCAGGTAGGATCATATGCTAATACAGGTGCTCAGGTAGCAAGAATGATACGGACAGATCAATTAGAAATAGAAGTTCCGGTTAAAAACTTAAATAGTAAGTGGATTAAAATTGGAGATAAGGTACAAGTGTTTTCTGGAAATGAAACGTCAGTTATGAAGGGAAATGTAGTGCGTAAAGCAAAATTTATTGATGTGAATACCCAGTCCCGTAGTATTTTTATTCAGGTTACTGATTTTCATGAAGATGAAATTGTTGTTGGTGGGTACAAAAAAGTTGTTTTTTCAGGACAGGAAATAGAACAAGCAATGGAGATCCCTCGAAATGCCATATTTAATTTTAATGAGGTTTTTATTGTTAAGGATGGAATGCTCAAAAAGGCAGAAATAGAAGTTCTTAAGCTAAACGAAAATTCTTTGATATTTAGAGGAATTCCAGAAGGGTACAACGTCGTGGTTGAACCATTAATAAATGCTAAGGAAAATACTCCAGTAAATATTTTAGGTAGCGATGAGGATCAACCTGAAAATAAGAAAAAGGATAAGAATTTAAACAATCAATCAAAAACAAAATAAACTATGAGAAAGATTGTTGAGGTTTTTGTTAAGTTTCCCTTTTATGCAAATTTGATTCTACTCATTTTTATCATAATTGGAGGATTGAGTTTAGGTTCTATGAAGAAGTCATTTTTTCCTGAACGACAATCACATATTTTACGTGTTAGTGTTTATTACCCGGGTGCATCTCCAGTAGAAATGGAAGAAGGAGTTACATCAAGAATTGAGGAGGCTGTTAGAGCCATACCGGGTATATATGAAATTAACTCGGTGTCTTCAGAAAATAGTTCTTCCGTTACCATTGAAATTGAACCTAAGTATGATATTGATGAAGCACTAATTGAGGTTAAAAATGCTGTGGATGGTATATCATCACTACCCTCGGCTGCAGAACGTCCCATTGTATCTAAATCCAGAACCACATCACCAGCCGCAAATCTTTTAGTTACAGGAGATGTAGATTTACTTACACTTAAAAGTTATGCTCAGCAAGTTGAAGAGGATTTTTTGGCTTCGGGTTTAATGAGTCAGGTTTCTATTTCAGGGTATCCGGCATTAGAAATATCTGTTGAAGCCAGTGAAGTGGAAATGTTGCGTTATGGATTTACTTTCGATGATTTACAAAATGCCATTTCACAGAATAACCAGGATGTATCTGGTGGACAACTTCGCTCCGATGATGAAGAATTACTAATTAGGTTGAGATCCAGAAGTTCAGATCCTGATAAAATTGCAAATATTATACTTAGAGCCAATTCCGATGGAAGTGTTATCAGGATAAGAGATATCGCATCAGTAAAAATTAAGTTTTCTGAAATTCCCAATAAGGCACTCGAGAATGGTAATCCTCTTATTCGTGTTAACGTAATGAAATTAATTACTGAGGATTTGGATGATATTGATACTTACATAAGAGATTACGTTGACAATTTTAATGAGAACAATCAAGGTGTTGAGTTGATATACTCCAGATCGTTTTTAGAGTTACTACATTCAAGATTAGATTTATTGTATTACAATGGAGGTCAGGGATTATTGTTAGTAATTTTAATTCTGAGCTTAATGCTTAGTATGAGATTATCACTTTGGGTTGCATGGGGAATTCCTGCTTCTTTTTTAGGCATGTTTATTATCGTTAATGCAATGGGGGTTACTATTAATATGATTTCCTTATTTGGAATGATCTTAGTAATCGGAATTTTAGTTGATGATGGTATTGTAATTGGTGAAAATATTTTTCAGCATTTTGAAAAAGGTAAAAGTCCTAAAAGAGCTGCAGTAGATGGTGTTATTGAAGTGATGCCAGCAGTAGTTGCATCTGTTTCAACTACTATTGTGGCATTTTCTCCCCTAATTTTTATAACAGGTAGGATGGAGTTTATGTTTGAGATGGCCTTAATTGTAATATTTAGTTTGGCTGTTTCTTTATTTGAGGCTTTTTTAGTATTACCTGCACATATTGGAAATGAACGTGTTTTAAATAAGAAGGCACTTCACATTAAGCCTACAGGATTAAAAAAATATACAGAAGGATTTTTTAAGTGGCTAAGAGAATATGCTTACGATAGAGTATTAAAATTAATAGTAGAGTGGCGTTATATTGTTATAGGGTTACCTTTAGCAATGATGTTAATTACCTGGGGATTAATTGAAGGGCAACAAATTAAATTAACCTTTTTCCCAAGGATGGAATTCGATTCTTTTAATATTAACATTGCGTTTACTCCAGGTGCTGGTGAAAAGCAAACAATGGATTACCTTGAACGATTTGATAGTGTTGTTTGGGTGGTTAATGATGAGTTGATGGAGGAGTTTAATGATACCATTCCGATAATTGAGAACAGTATTTTGTATTTAGGTTCTGCATTTGATCGTTCAGAGAGTGGGGCACACGCCGGTAATGTTTATGTATCTCCTCGAAACTCAGAAGAAACAGGAATTAGCACATATTATATTATTGAGAAAATAAGAGAAAAGATTGGTACAGTAAACGAGGCTAAAAAATTTACTATTGGTGCCCGTGGAAGGTTTGGGGATCCAATTTCTATAGGTTTACTTTCAAGAAATATTGAAGAACTGGAAAAGGGGAAAGACTTTTTGATGGAAAAGCTGCATGAATATCCGCAGTTAAAAGATATTGTAACAAATAATGCCTTAGGTAAACAAGAAATCAGACTTAAATTAAAACAACAAGCTTATATGATGGGGCTAAATGAAGCCTCAATAGCCCGACAGGTTCGTCAGGCTTTTTACGGTGGACAGGCTCAGCGTTTGCAAGTAGGTAGAGATGAGTTACGAATTTGGGTACGTTATCCTCCAGAGGGCAGAGAGCGAATAGGTCAGCTTGAGGATATGAAAATTATTACGTCTCAGGGAGAATATCCTTTAACCGAATTGGTTGATTATGAATTGAAACGTGGTCCTGTGAATATCAATAGATTTAATGGTAAGCGAGAGATTCGTGTAAATGCCGATTTGGTAGATCCGGATGCTTCCGTAACAGAGATTAATGATGCAATTTTTAGAGAAGTTGTTCCTCAATTGAAATTGAATTTTCCTGGAATTACTGTTGAGTCTCAAGGACAGCAAAAGGAAAGTAAACGAAATATGAAGGACCTGATGTTTTTGTTTCCTTTAGCCTTTTTAACAATAATATTTATCTTAATGATTAATTTTAAATCCTTTCAACAGCCTTTAATCATCATTTTAATGATTCCAATTTCTATTTTAGGAGCCATATGGGGACATGGAATTCATGGAAAACCGTTGTCTATTTTAAGTCTGTGGGGAGTAGTGGCTTTAACAGGAGTTATCATAAATGATGCTGTTGTGTTTTTGGCAAAATACAATAATCTTATTGAAGAAGGACTTAAAGTTAAAGATGCTATTATTGATGCTGGTAAAGCAAGGTTACGACCAATTATTCTAACTACATTAACCACTTCGTTTGGTTTATATCCACTTATTTTAGAAACTAGTTTTCAGGCTCAGTTTTTAATACCAATGGCCATCTCTTTAGTTTATGGAGTTGCTTTCGGTACGTTGTTTATTCTTTTGTTTTTTCCAGCGTTAATTATGATATTGAATGATATGAGGTATTTTATTCGTAAAAAATTAAGGGGAGACAAAGTAGAAAGAGAGCATGTTGAAATTGCCTGGATAAATGCTCAGACTAAAATTGATAATGGAGACGACGATTAATATGATTATTCATTTTCAAATATTCGTTTTTGAAGAATAGATTTATCTAAAGTAATGAATTTAAAAATGGCTTCTATTATATTAATAATTGAAGCCATTTTTTCATTGGTCTATATATGATTTTAATATATAATTCACTTCAATTGTTAAGTGTTGTTAAAATCGATATAAAGGATGCACTTTAATGTTTTTATGGCATATGATTTGATATTCTTTTACTCGAAGAGCAAAAGTGTTTTTTCATAAATAGGTTAGGGTTTAAGTTTTATGGAGCGTTTTTTAACGCTCCATTTTACTAACATATTTTAAGTTTTTATTTCGAACCTTTTTTATCTAAAAACGTTATAGTATTAAAATAGATTTGATTAGTTTTTTTTTCATAGATTAGAGTTTAGGGTTAATAAAAAAAGAGCTTTCTCAATGAGAAGCTCTTTTTTGTTTTATTATAGTAAATTCTTTATGCAATTGCTTTTGCCTTACACCTTTTCGTATACTACAGAATACATCATCGGTATTTTATTATCAATTTCTTTTAGTCTAAATATATCCTTGTCAATTTCAGTCATATCCTGGAAACAATTGTAAGCTGAATAATCATACTCTTTGAAATCTTTGAGAGTAAGATTATTGGATTGCAAAGCTGTGAAAACTTCGCTTAAACTATGATTCCATGATACTGATTTTTCTTTAATATCCGATTTTTCTTCTGTGTCAGTATAAGTACCTTCTAATTCTTCAATAATGGGTTCGCCTCCAAAGTAATTAAACTCAATATTTTTAAAGTCATAACTAAACATCCATACAACAGGATGAAACTCAACCATAATAAATTTGCCTCCGGGTTTTAAAAAATGAGAAACAACTGAAGCCCATTTATCCATATCTGGTAACCAGCCTATAACACCATAGGATGTGAATACAATATCATATTTCTGATCAAGATTCTCTTTTAGTGAGTATACATCGCTTTGAATAAATTCAGTATCAATATTTAATTCAGATGCTAATGCTTTGGCTTTGTCAATAGCATTATTCGATAAATCAATTCCTGTTGTTTTGGCACCAAGTCTGGATAACGATATCGTATCCATTCCAAAATGACATTGTAAATGCAGTACTGCTTTACCTTTGATATTACCTAATAGTCCCAGCTCAATAGGCTTTAAGGAGTTTTGTCTTTCTTTAAAGGATTTTATATCATAAAACTCAGAATTATAATGAATATCTGTTTTTTTATTCCAAAGGTTACGATTGATTTCAAGATAGTTCATGTAATAAGTAAGTTTTTAAAGATTAATCACTTTGTCAGCCATTTTCTGAAGTTCAATAATATCAACCATAGTACCAGGTATTCCTACCTTTACATGGTCTAGCAAATTAAAGTGATTTAAACATGTTTTGCATGCGATTAATTTTACTCCCGCCTTTTCAAGGTTTTTAAGATTTTCAATAATAGGAGATTCCTCACAAATAATTTTAACACCACTGTTATAGAAAGTGATAAATTTAGGAAGGTTATTTTCTGCACCAATTAATTTTAAATAGTTATTGATTAATAAAAGGCCAAGTTCTTCATCGCCTTGCCCCATACCATTATTGTTTATTTGTATTAATGTATTATTCATTACTTATATATTTTAAGGTTGAATTGTGCTAAGAAATTAGACAAATGTAACACAGATTTTATTTTAAATAATATCTAGAAAGTTTTTTAATATCGGGTTTGTGTTTTTGTTGTTCCATATAATCTTTAGTGTGGTTTGTTGTTTAATCTTCTTAAGTTCAATGAATTTTACATTTAAATCAAAGCCTTCTTTTAAAGTAGTAGGAACGATGGATACTCCAAAATTATTTTCAACTAATCTGTATATTGATATAGCATTTACAGTAGAGTGTGATACAATAGGAGCAAAGCCTGCATCGTCAAATATCTGCATTACTTTTTCATAATATGATTCACTGTATGTAGGGTCAAACAGAATAAAAGGTTCTTCTTTTAACTGTAGTAATGATTTAAAATTAGATTCATTAATGGGATGATCTTTGGGCAATACTAATGAGAAAGTATCTTTAAACAACGGTTTCATCTCAAGTCCTTTGGGTACACGTTCAATACGTACAAAACCCAAATCAATTTCTTGCTTTATAAGTGCTGTAACCTGTTGGTTATTGTCTATTTCGTTTAAGCTAAACGTAATATTTGGGTGCGACTTACGAAATTTCATCAGTAAATCTGGTATTACTTTTTGCATGGCTGAACCAACAAAGCCTAAGTTTAAATGACCATTAATACCACTGTTTAATAATTTTGCATGATGTATCAGGTCATCCAATTGGCGGAAGTTGTTTTTTAGTTCTTGTTGAAGATATAAACCAGCCTCGGTTAATTCCACTTTGCGGTTATGTCGCTTAAATAGTTTTATACCCAATTCATCTTCCATCTGCTTTATTTGCCGACTTAAACCAGGTTGTGATATAAATAAACGTTCTGCTGCTTTTCTAAAGTGTAAATCTTCGGCTACAGCTAAAAAGTATTTGTAATGCCTAAATTCTAAATGATTACTCATAGGTATCAAATATAGGATAAAATGGTCTCAATTCGTATCAAAACTACTCGTAAATTTGTAAAATAGGAGAGGGCTTAATAGAATTAAGCTTAAAACAAAAAGGTAATTAATTGTGTATTGAGAAATGAGTCATTGGTTTTGTAAAAAGCCAATGGCTCCTGATTTAAAATTTTGTCATATGTTTAAGTACGGTATAGATCAATTAACAGTAAAAAAGGCCATAGCTATAGCTAAAGGTAAGAAGAAGGCAGGGTTGGTTGATGAGGCGATTGAAAAAGTACAGCAATGTAGACGTAAAGTGGAGCAGATGGCTCAATCGAACGTTCCTGTATATGGCATTAACACTGGATTTGGACCTTTGTGCGATACTCAAATATCGCCAGAAGAAACAAGTAAACTACAAGAAAATTTATTGCTTACTCATGCAGTAGGAGTTGGTAATCCTATTGATAAAGAGTTATCTAAAATCATGATGATCTGTAAAGTACATGCTTTATGTCATGGTTTTTCGGGAGTTCGTTTGGAAGTAATCCAGCGCATTTTATTTTTTATCAATAATAATATTTTGCCAGTAGTACCTGAACAAGGTTCAGTCGGAGCATCTGGTGATTTAGCTCCTTTATCTCATCTGTTTTTGCCATTGTTGGGAGAGGGTGAGCTATGGATTAAAGATGAGATTGTAAGTACAAAAGAATATTATCAACAAGAAAATATTAAACCAATAAAGTTAGCTGCTAAAGAAGGTTTAGGTTTAATTAACGGAACCCAGTTTATATTGGCTCATACTATTATGGGTTTATACCGTATGGAGTATCTGCTTGATTTAGCTGATGTTGCCGGTACAATGAGTTTGGAAGGTTTAATGGGAAGTGCTTCTCCTTTTAGAGAAGAGATTCATACCATTCGTCCATTTAAAGGTAATTTACGTGTAGCAGAGCGCATACGCTTTTTATTAACAGACTCAGAAAATGTAAAGGTGCATGAACATTGTCAACGTATTCAGGATCCATATTCAATACGATGTATGCCACAGGTTCATGGAGCCAGCAGAAATGCTTTTGACCATTTAAATGAGTTAGCAGAAATTGAGATGAATTCTGTTACAGATAATCCAATTGTATTAACTGAGGAATTGGCTATTTCTGGTGGTAATTTTCATGGTCAGCCTTTGGCTATGGCTATCGATTATGGCTCATTGGCTGCAGCTGAGTTGGGTAATATTTCAGATAGGAGGTGTTACTTGTTACTTGAAGGAAAGTATGGATTACCAAGATTGTTGACGGCTCACGGAGGTTTGAATTCTGGTTTTATGATTCCGCAGTATACAACTGCAGCTTTAGTGACAGAAAATAAGTCGCTATGTTTTCCTCCTTCAGCAGATAGTATTCCAACTTCATTAGGACAGGAAGATCATGTTTCTATGGGAAGTATTTCCGGCAGAAAGTTTAATCAGATATTAGGAAATCTGGAAAAGATTTTTGCCATAGAATTAATGTATGCAGCTCAAGCTATGGAGTTTCGCAGACCTAATCAGTTTTCGCCGGTAATAGAACAAAACTTTGCTGTAATAAGAGAAAAAGTAGATAAGCTGGAAGATGACAGATTGATAAAAGATGATATACAAGCTATGGTTAAACTGGTGCAGGATAGAGCTTTTGTAGTGAGGTAAGTTGGTTGGCAAGAGCTGTAGCACGGAGCATGGTGCAAAGAGTAAATATTATAATTAAACCACCCCGTCAGCTAATCGTGCCTCGTATCTGCCACCCCTCCTTGAAAAGGCGGGGAATGTTCTTGCTCAAAACCATTTTTCCTTCGAAGAGGATACTTATAAGTGCTGTAAATCACTCTCCTCCTTTTTTCAAGGCGGGGAATGTTCTTGCTCAAAACCATTTTTCCTTCGAAGAGGATACTTATAAGTGCTGTAAATCACTCTCCTCCTTTTTTCAAGGCTGTATGTTTGTAATAAGAGTAATGCATAAGCTTCTAAAGTTTTCTAAATTAGACATGAAGAAAAGAATTCTAATTACCAAAACACGAAGCTTATGCAAACGAAAGGTAAATCATTAAGTTTTAAAGGACAAAATATTTATATCGGAATAGATGTCCATTTGAAAAGTTGGGTAATATCCATTATGGCAGATGAAATTTTGTATAAAACATTTTCACAAGATCCAAGTGCAACATTATTGTTGAAATATCTAGAGAAGCATTTTCCTGAAGGGAATTATTATTCTGTTTATGAAGCTGGGTTCTGTGGTTTTAGTACTCATAGAGAGTTGTTATCAAAGGGTATAAAAAATATAGTAGTAAACCCAGCAGATATCCCAACAACAGATAAAGAGAGAAAGCAAAAAGAAGATCGAAGAGATAGCAGAAAGTTATCACGATTATTAAAAAATAAGGCTTTGGAAGAAATTTATATTCCACCTTTATCAGTTGAAGAATTAAGAAGTTTAGTTAGATATAGAAAAACTACAGTAAATGATTTAGGAAGACAAAAGAATAGGATAAAATCATATTTATATTATTCAGGAATTAATATACCTATAGAGTTGAGTGGGCCATCTAAACACTGGTCAAAGAAGTTTTCAGATTGGTTAAGCACGGTTATTTTATCAACAGAACAAGGAACGATGGTAATAAGCGAAATGCTGGAAACTGCAGGATTTTTACGACAAAAATTACTAAGAATTAATAGAGAACTAAGGAAAATAAGTAAAGAATCTAGTTATTCAAAGCTAATAAATCTATTACGAACCATACCAGGAATAGCATTAATTACAGCATTAACGATTATTACAGAATTAGTAACAATAAACAGATTTAAAAATTTAGATAGATTATGTTCTTATATCGGTTTAGTTCCAACTACAAATTCTTCTGGAGAAAATGAAAAAGTAGGAAATATAACAAAAAGATCAAATAAGGCATTGCGTGCAGCAATTGTAGAATCATCTTGGATTGCAATAAGGCATGATCCAGCTCTGACATTAAAGTATTTAGAATTAAGGAATAGAATGGAAGGATCAGATGCAATAATAAGAATAGCAAAAAAGTTATTAAATAGAATAAGATTTGTAATTAAGAACGAACAAGAATATGTTAAAGCAATTGTATAGTCAACAAAATAAATTTGATTATAAAAGCATCCAAGGAATAAGAAGACTGATTTACTCCTCCTGCAGCCCTTAATGGTGTCTGTTTTTTAAAGGCTTCAGCTCTTATCTGTAAAAATTAGTATAGAAATGCGGCTTTATTAAATGTCCGTTAATAGAAGGTTGTTTTTATAGATCAAATTTATTAAGCCAAGGAAGAAACCGACGGCGATAGTTTTATACCGACGCAAGGATTCTTTTTAAAGGAATAAAGGGTGTCGAACCCCTTATTCCTTTGCCAAGGAAAGAAGACCTTCTTGCTCCGTATTGCCCGAAGAAAAGATTTTGAAAACATAATTCACTATAAATGAGTAAAAAACTTATAAATAATTTGGATTACAACATAGAAGGAGGAGTACCTGAGGAACGAGGGGGAGGTGGTTATAATCTTTACTTACAATCTAATCCTTAAGCTAATTAAACAAAAAGAAGATGACTTTCCAAGAAGAAATATTACATGGACTTCCGGAACAATTGCCGGCAAAAAGAGCATATAATACAAGTGCGAATCATGCACCAAAGCGTAAAGATATATTAAGTGTGGAGGAGAAGAAGTTGGCAATTCGTAATGCCTTACGTTATTTTCCTAAAGCGTGGCATCAGGAATTGGCTTTGGAATTTGCTGAAGAATTAAAGGAATACGGGCGTATTTATATGTATCGGTTTATGCCAGAGTATCCTATGTATGCTCGTCCAATACAAGAATATCCTGCAAAGAGTAAACATGCGGCAGCTATAATGCTCATGATTCAGAATAACCTCGATCCCGCAGTGGCTCAACATCCCGAAGAGTTAATTACTTATGGTGGTAATGGAGCTGTATTTCAAAATTGGGCCCAATACCTTTTAACCATGCAGTATTTGGCTACTATGACTGACGAGCAAACGTTACATATGTATTCAGGTCATCCAATGGGGCTTTTCCCATCTTCAAAATCTGCTCCCCGGGTTGTAGTTACCAACGGAATGGTTATTCCTAATTATTCTAAACCCGACGATTGGGAACGTTTTAATGCATTAGGTGTTTCGCAGTACGGGCAAATGACTGCAGGATCTTATATGTATATTGGTCCGCAAGGTATTGTTCATGGTACTACGATTACAGTAATGAACGCTTTCAGAAAAATTCTTTCAAAAGATGAAACAACTGCCGGTAAAGTGTTTTTAACTGCTGGTTTAGGTGGTATGAGTGGTGCTCAGCCTAAGGCCGGAAATATTGTAGGTTGTGTATCGGTTTGTGCCGAAGTAAATCCATCAGCAGCAACCAAACGTCATGCCCAAGGATGGGTTGACGAATTAATTGACTCCATGGAGGATTTAATTATCAGAGTAAAAGAAGCACAACAAAATAAAGAAACTGTTTCCATTGCATTTATAGGTAATGTAGTTGATGTATGGGAACGTTTTGATCAGGAAGATATATTTATACATGTAGGGTCCGATCAAACATCGTTACATATTCCCTGGACAGGAGGCTACTATCCGGTTGATATTAGTTACGAAGAGTCAAACAGGTTAATTCGTGAAGAACCGGAATTTTTTAAGCAAAAGGTTCAGGAATCGTTGTGCCGACATGCAGCGGCCATTAATAAACATGCAGCTAAGGGAACCTATTTTTTCGATTATGGAAATGCATTTTTATTGGAATCATCGAGAGCTGGTGCTGATGTTATGGCAAAAAATGGCAAAGATTTCAGATATCCCTCGTATGTTCAGGATATTCTTGGCCCAATGTGTTTTGATTATGGATTTGGTCCTTTTCGATGGGTTTGTACTTCAGGTAAAACAAGCGATTTGGATAAAACAGATAAAATGGCGGCCAATATTCTTCAAGATATCATGGAGCATTCACCAGAAGAGATACAATTACAAATGCATGATAATATAAAATGGATTCGTGAAGCAAAAGCTAACAATCTGGTAGTAGGTTCTCAGGCCCGAATTTTATATGCTGATGCAGAAGGTAGAGCTAAAATAGCATTGGCTTTTAATAATGCAGTTGGTAATGGCGAAATTGGTCCTGTAGTTATAGGTCGTGATCATCATGATGTAAGTGGAACCGATTCTCCATATCGAGAAACCTCAAATATTTACGACGGAAGTAAGTATACTGCCGATATGGCTATTCAAAATGTTATAGGCGATAGCTTTAGAGGTGCTACCTGGGTTTCGATTCATAATGGAGGTGGAGTTGGTTGGGGCGAAGTAATTAATGGAGGCTTTGGAATGGTACTGGATGGCAGATCAGAAACAGAAGATAAGATTAAAAGTATGCTGTTTTATGATGTGAATAATGGGATATCTCGCCGAAGCTGGGCCAGAAATAAAGAAGCGCGATTTGCCATTGAGCGTGCCATGAAGCGCACACCAAATTTAAAAGTAACATTACCTAATTTGGTAGATGATCATTTGTTGGAAGATTTATGCTGAAGACTGGCAACTGGAGACAAAAAAACGGATTACTGAAGACTATTAATGATGACTACATTATATAAAAATATAAAGCAACTGGTTCAGGTAAGAGATGAGGGAATTGCCTACGTACAGGGTAAGCAGATGAAGGAATTACCTGTTATAGAAAATGCCTGGCTACTAGTTGAAGAAGGAATAATTACCGATTACGGAAGTATGGATACTTGTCCGCAAAACAATAAATACGATGAAGTAGATTGCGTTGGACGAGTGGTAATGCCGGCATGGTGTGATTCGCATACACATATTGTTTATGCGGGTAACCGCGAAGGTGATTTTGTAGATCGAATCAATGGATTATCCTATGAGCAAATAGCTGAGCGGGGAGGTGGTATTTTAAATTCTGCCAAATTATTGCAAAATACTTCAGAAGAAGAATTATATGAGCAAAGCTTATCTCGTTTAAAAGAGGTAATGGAGTTAGGTACCGGAGCCATTGAAATAAAATCAGGGTACGGATTAACAGCAGAATCAGAACTTAAAATGCTAAGGGTAATCAGGCGATTAAAAGAAGATTACCCAATTGCAGTAAAATCTACATTCCTGGGAGCCCATGCAGTTCCTGAAGAGTATAAAGGTGATGCTGATGGGTATATTGATATGCTCATTCAGGAGGTTTTACCTCAAATTGCCAACGAAAATTTGGCCGACTATATTGATATATTTTGCGAAAAAGGATATTTTAGTGTGGCACATACTGAAAAAATGCTGGCTGCAGCACAACAATATGGTCTTGTTCCTAAAATACATGTAAATCAGTTTAATGCTATTGGAGGCGTTGAAGCTGCAGTAAAATACAATGCTTTATCTGTAGATCATTTAGAATTAATGGACGATAAAGATATTGAAGTTTTAAAAAAATCACGAACCATGCCAGTGGCATTACCTTCATGTTCTTTCTTTTTAAGTATTCCGTATACTCCAGCTCGTAAAATTATAGATGCAGGATTACCTTTGGCATTAGCAACAGATTATAATCCGGGTTCAACACCATCCGGAAATATGAATTTAGTTGTTGCAACTGCATGTATTAAAATGAAAATGACGCCCGAGGAAGCTATTAATGCAGCAACTATAAATGGAGCTTATGCCATGGGAGTAGAAAAAGAATTGGGAAGTATTACCCGGGGAAAAAAAGCGCATTTAATCATTACAAAACCAGTTCAATCGTATGTGACTATTGCATATTCATACGGAGTTAATCATGTAGGCAGAATGGTGTTACAATAAAATTGTATTTATATTTTTAACCCTATTATGCATTAAAGGACCGTTATGAATACTGACATATTAATAAAGCAAGTGAGTGAAATGACTTGTTTTGAAATGTTTGCGGTGTGTAATAGATTTTTTAATGCATATTGCGGGTTTAATATAAATATCTATACACGGGCGTTGATGTAGATTATTGAGTACTACCTATTCCTAAAATATAAAAAAGGTCTTATAGTTAATCAAAATCTCTTCATACTGTTTTTATGAGTTATACTATTCTTGTTCCTATAGTTTAACATCTAAATAAATCTTTACAACATCGATAAATCTTTTTACAAGATAGAACATCTATTTTAGCAGATCTACAACAATATTTATTACTTCGATATACATTTTTACCTCTTCTATCGCATTCCCTTTTCATCGACATGTATTTGTAGCACATCGAAACATATTTTTATCTCTTCGATAGCCATTTGTATCACTTCGAAGCATATTTTTAATAGATAGATATTAATTTGAAGCAGTTCGATAAACTGTTGAATCAGATAGATGATCGTGGTAAACTGCCATTAATATATTTTAACCACGGTATTATTAATCCATTTTCCTTCAAAAAATACCCAAAGTTATCCTGAGATAACTTTTCTATTATTTATTACAAATATTTTTGCGCGATTCACAGATTATTATGTGATAAAGAGATTTTAATAGCGTTTTTGATTTTAGGGCTTTGTGATTAATAATCAATAGTATGAAGTGAGTGTATTGTGCACTTGTCTCGTTAAAATATTCAGAAATGAATACCAATTTTGATACGGTGTATATCGGTGTTGAAATCATAATATATCCAAATTAAGAAATAATCAGGTTTAAAATAAAAACCCCAGAAAAACTTTGAGTAAAAGAAAATGGAAGGAAACGATACTAGTTTAGAAATGCAGGAATTATATGCTCCGGTAGATTCTTATAAAAATCATTATCAGCAATTGCATCATGATAATATTGTAAATCATTTTAATAATTTGATTAAGGAATCGGCCATTGATATAGAAGCTAACAGGGCAACAAATAACAAAATTGATCATAATAATATAACTACAGCAGGAAATAACAAGGCGATTAAACGGCAAAAGATGTTAAAAATATTTGGTGCTGTAATTTTAGCTGTATCTATTATTGCTATTATAAACAGTGCATATCAAATGTATTCATCTCATTATATCTATGGCAATCTTGTTGTTGTTATTGTTATAGCTATTGCTTTAATAGTTTTATCGCTTTGGATTCACAAAAAAACAAAAGCTAGGCTAGATGAATTACGTCATATTGAAGGTGATCTGCTTAAAATATCCCAAAAGTTACATGCAGAGGCTTCTGAACAGATGAAGGCTCTTAATGTGTTGCTGTATAAAAATTATAATACCGAACTATTTACAAAAACATTACCTCTTGTAAAATTTGATGAGATGTTTGATAGCAAGCGATTAAGTCAAATGATTGACAAATTTGGGCTTAATACTGCTGAACATGAACAAAATTTGGAGCAGTCAACACTGTTTGTTCAGTCAGGTGAAATTAAAGGTAATCCATTTTTTATACGTAGTACTTTGCGTCATCAAATGGGAACTAAAAAATATGAAGGATCTCTTACTATACATTGGACTACCCGCGAAAAGGATTCTAATGGTAACTATAAAACTGTTCACCATTCAGATACATTACGTGCATCAGTAAATAAACCTTGCCCTTATTACAATACCAATAAACATCTTGTATATGCTAATGAAGTAGGTGATCGTTTATCTTTTTCCAGAAATCCTTCTCGTATTCATGAATTATCAGAACGAAAAATTGAGCGAACAATTAAGAAAAAGAGTAAGGAAATTCAAAAGCTGGCTGAGAATGCTACAAAAAAAGGAGGTTCGTTTACCGCATTGGGTAATAATGAATTCGATGCCTTGTTTTATGCAACAGATCGTGATAATGAATCACAATTCAGGCTATTGTTTACTCCACTTGCTCAAAAGGAACTTATTAAGGTAATAAAGGATAATAGTGTTGGCTATGGTGATGACTTTTATTTTATAAAACGTAAAATGATTAATTACATCTATCCTAATCACTTAAAAGATGTAAAACTAAATGTTCAGGATAATTACTTTACAGGAATTAATTACGATGAGGTAGAAAAACGATTTATACAATATCATAATAGCTATTTTAAGCACGTATACTTTTCTTTTGCCCCTTTATTTGCGATTCCATTATATACGCAGCACCAAACTCAGGAATGTATTTATAAAGACTTATATCATTCTTGTGTTAGTTTTTATCAACACGAAATGGCAGCTAACAGTATTGATATAAATGAATTTAAACCTCAGGATTCTGTAACAGAAAATATTATTAAAACTTCACTTATTGAAAGCACTGATAATGTAGACACTATTTCAATAAATACATGGGGATATAAAACGGTAAGTAGAACTGATTATGTTTCTGTAAGAGGTGGAGATAATAATTGGCATGATGTACCTGTTCATTGGACTGAGTATATTAAGGTAAACAGGCAGAGTAAAATGGAAGTAAAGGTTCAATCAAATGTAAATGTAGAGGTTGATCAAAGTAATGATTATAAATATAGAGTGGGGTTGATGATGGCAAGAATATTAAAATAAATAATAAAAAAAGGAGATGTTATTATGGCAAATCAGTTAGATGAAATGAGCAATGATTATGTAAACGACCAAGGCAGGAATATTAATGTTATTGAAAAACAGTTACCCGCTGAAATAGGAGTTGGCTCAGTGTTTTTTGAAATAGTATTGTGGTTATTAGGTATTCTGCCAGGGTTAATATTTCTATTTATGAAAATTGGAGCAAGGAATTACTTTAATGCCCTGCAACAAAAACTTCAGCATAACGCATCGCAAATAGACAATTACTTAGAGCAAAGAGTACAAATTTTAAAAAATGCAGTTGGTATTGTTGAAAAAGCAGTTGATTTGGATAAAGATGTAATGAAGTCTGTGGCTGCCATCAGAAGTGGAGGTAGTCTTTCTGAAAGTAATCGTAATGATGTAGCTAGTAATCTTGATACTGCAATGAGTCAGATTAATGTGGCATTTGAGGCCTATCCGGAATTAAAAGCACATCGTTCATTGGCCGATGCAATGCAGCAAAATAGTTATTTGCAAAGAGAAATAACTGCAGCACGAGAGGTCTATAATGATACAATACTCAAATGGAATGCTGATATTTTTAAATGGCCAACTAAGAAAATTGTAGCAGCAAGAGCCGGTTATACAACCAGAATCCCTTTTACTGCAAGTAAAGAAATTAAAGAACAGGCAAGAGCCACATTTTTTTAGTAGTTATTATATAATGTATTAACTGTTGTATTATGCAGGATATATTATAAGAATGTTATATATAAAAAGCCTCGTTTGTTGGTTATAAGCTATAAATAGGATTCTTTAATTATAAAGCTGTCTCTCAGGAGGCGGCTTTTTTTATAACTATTGGCACAAATGCAATGTTATCATTGATATTGTATGATTTTTCTGTATTTTCATGAATCTTCATAGAAAATGTAATGTTAAGCTTAAAAGTGATATAAAAATATACTATGAATACTTCTGATAAGTTTTCCTTTATAAATAGGGTAAAGAGTTTTAAGTATGCTTTTGGAGGAATTAAGATGTTAGTTCAGCATGAGCATAACGCCCGAATCCATTTTGTGGCTTTATTCTGTGTTGTTGTTTTTGGTTTTGTTCTTCAAATATCAATTAATGAATGGTTGGCAGTAATTATTGTTTCCGGGATCGTATTTATATCAGAACTTTTTAATACAGCATTGGAGCGATTAGCTGATTTTGTAGAACCAAAACATAATTCCAAAATTGGACTTATTAAAGATTATTGTGCGGGTGCTGTATTGATTGCAGCAATTGTTGCAGTTGCTGTGGGATGTATAATCTTTATTCCTAAATTATTAGATAAGTTTTAGGCTATAGTTTCTAATAACGAGGTTAAATGACCGTACTATTGTTTTCAAGTATTAACTGTGTTATTAGAAGCATGAAGTAAATCAATTATTAATGAGAAAGAATTTCCTTGAACTTCCATCTTCCATCTTCAGACTCCTGGCCCCAAAAGGAAATTATGGGATTTTGAACATATTTTGATTAACAGCCCTAATATAAACTTGAGCCAAGTTTTAAAGCTTAATGTAAGTATTTAATATAATCAACCTCAGTATATTTATTCCTGATTGATTAAATTTTGGTACAGTTTATAATTTTCTTCATCAAAGCATATAAAAATTACCTTTTCAATATCTGAGGATTCATATTCAGATACTGTTTTAAATGCTATTTGGGCGGCCTCTGCTTTGGGGTAACCATATACACCCGTTGAAATGTTTGGAAATGCAATTGATTTGCAGTTGTTCTGTGTAGCTAAGTTAAGTGTGTTGGTGTAGCAGTTAGCTAGTAATGTAGCTTCTTGGTGCTTGCCGTCTTTATAAATAGGACCAACTGTGTGAATAACCAATTTAGCAGGCATCTTACCTGCAGTAGTTATCACAGCTTCTCCGGTTGGGCAACCTCCCTGTTTATTTCGTATAAGTACACATTCATCTAAAATGCTTTTTCCGCCAGCTCTGTGTATTGCACCGTCAACACCACCACCTCCAAGTAAACTGGAATTAGCGGCGTTAACAATGGCATCAACATTTAAAGTGGTAATATCACCTTGTATAAGTTCAATTTGCATCAGATTAGATTTAATATTTATAAGTATTTGAGTTAATTCGTATAAAGTTAATCTATTACCTTTTTCTGTAAGCACTAAATAACGTAATGTAAAGTTTTATTCTGATGGATTTAGAGGAATAATTTGTTCTAAAACCCAATTGGTGCGTGCTCCTGTATCGCCAGTGCTTACACATTTACTTTTACTGCTTAATTCATCGTTTACCTGTTTAATTAGGTTGTATTGAATATTCTCAGGGTTTAAATAAGGAAATTCAACAACTCCATTTTCAGTAATTAATTTTATTGGGTGGTGATTAAAACCACTAAATAATACGGAACCTTTAGTGCCAATTATTTCCATGATATCTTGATCTTCGTTTGCATGGGTGTTAAACGACCAGAAACCATTTCCAATTAATCCATTTTCAAATTGAAAGGTCGCAGTTACTGTATCTTCTACCGAGTACCATGAATTATTATTTGTAGCAAAACCAGTCGCTTTAACTATTGGACCAAAAATAAAGTCAAGAAAATCAAACTGATGTGATGCAAGATCATAAAAGATTCCTCCGCCTGCAATATTTTTATCAACTCTCCATGATGCTTTTTTCTCAGCGTCAAGAGCCGGACGAGTTAACCTTATTTGAACAGAAAGCGGTGTTCCGATAATATTTTCATCTAAAAGTTCTTTTACCTTTAAAAATCCGGGGAGTGTTCTTCTGTAATAAGCAACAAATAGAGGTGTGTTGTATTTCTTTGAAGCTTCATTCATCTCAATACATTCCTCGTAGCTTGTTGCCATAGGTTTTTCAACATAAACAGGCTTTCCTGCTTTCAATGACATAATAGCATATTCTGCGTGAGATGATGGTGGGGTTGCAATATATACAGCATCAACGTGAGGTGAGTTTATTAATTCTTCAGCAGTTTTATATACATGTTCAACATTATGTCTTTTAGCATAGTCTTTTGCTTTTTCAAAGTCCCTTCTCATAACAGAAGTTAGCTCTGCATGTTCAACTTTATTAAAGGCCGGACCGCTCTTAATTTCAGTAACATCACCACATCCAATAATTCCCCATTTTATTTTATTGTTCATTTTTTGACTACTATTATTGATTTGAAATAAGAATTAATGTAAAATTTTTTATTTTTGGCCAAAGCTTAAATCAAATATATTGAATTTTGTTGCTCGGTAATATAAATAGACGAAAAACAATTCAGGAAGATTGTTTATACGATATTATAGGGGATGTTCATGGGTATGCTAATGAGCTGGAAGAACTGCTAGAGAAGCTTGGTTATACCCAGAATCGTGGTATTTGGAAACATGCACAACGGAAAGCAATTTTTGTTGGAGATTTTGTTGACAGAGGCCCGGATTCAAAGAGAGTCCTTCAAATAGTGTCTGGGATGGTAGAGTTTGGTTCTGCGCATGCCATTTTGGGTAATCATGAGTTAAACATGATCATGTATCTTACCAAAGAAAACGGTAAGCCTATCAGAAAACCTTCAGAATCAAGCAGAAAACTCATAGAGAAGATAAGAGATGAGTTTGATGATGAACCCGAGTTACTTAAAAAGTATGTAAAGTGGTTGAGGACATTACCTGTTTATTTGTGTTTCGAAAAATTTAGAATTGTACACGCCTATTGGAATGATGATTACATTGATTTGATAGATCAATATAGAACTGAAGGTCGTTTTAAAAAGAAGGTCCTTAAATTAATGGCTGATCCAAACCATCCATTGTGCAACGCAATAAATAGAATTACCAAAGGAATAGAGTTTCGTTTACCGGAGGATTTAATAATTAAGGACTCTAAGAATATTAGAAGAAACAACTTTCGAATCCGATGGTGGGAATCTCCAAAAGGAAAAACTTTTCATGAATTAAGCTATGGTAATAAATTTAAATTACCTGATTATACTATTCCTGAACAAATTCTTTTCCCTTACGAAATATATAAAGATCATGAACCACCTGTGTTTTTTGGACATTACTGCATGGGTAATGGACAAATGAATCCAAAACAAAATATATGTTGTTTAGATGCTTGTGTGGCTAACGGAGGTTCACTAGCAGCTTACAGATGGAATGGAGAGAGCACAATTAATCCTGAAAACATGGTTTTTGTAAAGCAAATATTCAGTTTCTTCTAACTTTACAAGTTTACTTAAATAATAAAATATCATTTTGACATTAACTTTTGGCATGGTATTTATTTCAATTGCTTAATCTTATTATATTTGTTTGCTGATTAAATAGGGTATACCTACCAATTGTTTATTTATGATAAAATTGATTAAAACACTATTCGTATCACTATTTTTAATTATTTCAATTAGTGGTACTTCTCAAATAAATACAGATAGAGTTCTTGAGGCTGGTAGATATGCGTTATATCAGCAAGAATATGTTCTTGCCATTTCCTTTTTCAATAAAGCAATTGAAAGTAAACCATACCTTGGTCTTCCTTATTACTTTAGAGCAAGAGCTAAATATAACCTTGATGATTTAAAAGGAGCCGAATTGGATATGAATAAGGCCATAGAAATCATCCCTTTTTATTATGAGTTTTATAGGTTCAGAGGAGACATAAGAGGTCGATTAGGTAAGCATACTGAAGCTTTAAAAGATTATGATAAAGGATTAGAGATTGAACCTGGTGATTTAGGAATCTTTTTTAATCGGGGTTTGGTTCATATTGATATGAAAGATTGGGAAAAAAGTATTGAAGATTTTTCATCGGTATTAAATATAGATTCTGCGCAATATGGTGCATATATTTATCGTGCTATGGCCAAGCTTAATGCTAAAGATACGATTGGAGCTGTTACTGATATGGATGAGGCTATTGCTGTAAATCCACTTGTTGCCGAAGCCTATCGTTTTAGTGCAGCTATTTATTACGATGTTAATAAATTTGATAAAGCATTGGAACGTATCAATTCAGGCATTAATCTGGATGGTTCTGAACCTGTGTATTATATGTTAAGGGGGGTTATTAGATATCAGATGGATGATCTTAAAGGCACAATGGATGATTTTAACAAGGTTATCAAATTACAACCCAATAATATCTATGCCTATGCAAACCGCGGAATGCTGAGAACTGAGATAGGTGATGTAAATAATGCCATTGATGATTTTTCAAGAGTTTTGGCCCTTAATCCAGATGATTTGCTGACATTATTCAATAGGTCGTTATTATACATAAGAGTAGGGCAATTTAAAGATGCACTAGCTGACCTGAACTTAATTATTAAGCGTTATCCAAATTATTCAGATGCATATTTTGCAAGGAGTCAAGTGTATGCCGGATTGAATAGGCAAGCTGAACAGGCCAAGGATAGAAATATGGCTATGAAGCTTCAGCAAGATGAGCGAAAAAGAGCTGAAGAAAATGAAAAATTAGCTCAAGCAGGAGTTGCCAATAAAAAGCCTAAAGAAACCAGAAGTGAAAAAGATGAAAATATTAGTAATCATGATAAGATTGTAGTATTGGATGATTTCACTGTTGAAGATAATAATGTGGATGAGCTACAGGACTTAAAAGGTAAGATTCAGAATAAAAACATTATTATTGATTTAGAGAAAGTATTTAGTTTAACATTCTTTTCTGAAGATAATACTGTTAATAGTAGTAGATACTTTAAACCTGAGGTTACTAGTTTTAATTCTCGAAATACAACAGATCGTACTTTAGCATTTTCAAATAAGGAGTTAGAGAATGATGGAGATTTAACATGGCATTATTATAGATCCATAGAAGAAATAACACAGAAGTTAAATGTATACCCTAATAATAATGACTTACGATTTGTAAGAGCTATACTCTACGGTGTTATTATGAATTATAGCAATGCCTTAAATGATTATAACTATTTAATCAGTCATACACCTAAAGATCATCCATATCTTTTATTTTATTATTTAAACAGAGCAGCTATCAGATATAAAATGGTTGAAGCAATGCAATCATTTGAAGAAGAAGAGTTGCCCGAAGATTTAATTACTGGAGTAAATAATAAAAAGGAAAAAGAAGAAGATAAAATAGTGAAGCAAATGCTGGACTATGATCTTATTGAGCGTGACTTAAGGCAAGTTGTTGAAATTAATCCAGGATATGAGTTTGCTTATTACAACTTAGGTATTTTGTACTGTATCAAAAAAGATTATGAAGGTGCAATCAGGCAATTTAGTAATGCTATTAAATTAAATCCTCAATTTGCAGAAGCTTATTTTAATAGAGGTTTAACACGTATATATTTAAAGCAAGATTCAGAAGGAACAATGGATTTAAGTCGGGCTGGTGAGCTGGGCTTGTACAAAGCTTATAATATTATAAAACGATATGGTAAGCAAAGGGTAAATGTTGACGACGAAGGAAGTGAGGATTAAATGACTGAATGGCTTGAAAATATTGATACCGATAATGCTGAATTTCAAGATGCATTTAAATTGGTACAGTTTACAAATCGATCCGTTTTTTTAACAGGGAAAGCTGGTACTGGTAAAAGTACATTTTTAAAATATATTTGTGCTCATACACATAAAAAATATGTGGTTGTGGCTCCAACAGGAATTGCAGCTATAAATGCTGGTGGACAAACGTTACATTCCTTTTTTAAGATACCTTTCAGACCTATTTTACCCGATGATCCAGACCTGAGTACAAAGGAAGGTCGTATTTATGATTTTCTGAAATATCGTAAAAATCATCAAAAGTTAATTCGAGAATTAGATTTACTGATTATAGATGAGGTATCCATGTTACGTGTGGACATTCTTGATTTTATAGATCGTGTTCTTCGAGTCTATTCTGGTCATATGCAAGTACCTTTTGGTGGGAAGCAATTATTAATGGTTGGTGATGTTTTTCAGCTAGAACCCGTAGTAAAAAGAGAAGAATGGAGTATTCTAAGTCGGTTTTATCAAACACCTTTTTTCTTTTCGGCACGCGTATTCAGGAATTTACCGATGGTTCAAATTGAGCTGAAAAAAGTATATCGACAAAATAATCCTGAATTTGTGAACCTGCTAGACAGAGTAAGAGTAAATGCTGCAAAGTCAGAAGATATAAATAAGGTAAATCAGCGCTTTAATCCTAAGTTTAATGCACCATTGGATGAGTTGTTTATTACGCTGGCTACACGTAGAGATACTGTAGATTACATCAATGACCATAAGCTTGAGGAATTAGATGGTGAAGAAATTGTATTTGAAGGTGCTGTAACTGGTGAGTTCCCCGAATCTGCATTGCCAACTCCAAAAAAACTAATATTGAAAGAAAATGCTCAGGTTATGTTTATTAAAAATGATCAGGAGCGAAGATGGTACAATGGAAGCTTGGGAAGAATTGATGAGATTAATGATAATGGCATATATGTGCTAATGGAAAATGAAGAAATCCATTTAATAGAAAAAGAAATATGGCAAAATCTTAGATATAATTACGACGAGAAAAATAATAGGGTAATTGAAGAAGAAATAGGATCCTATAAACAATATCCTTTAAAATTAGCCTGGGCCATTACGGTACATAAAAGTCAGGGTTTAACTTTCGATAAGGTGATGATTGATTTTTCAGGAGGAGCATTTGCTGGTGGTCAATTATATGTTGCATTAAGTCGTTGCAGATCTTTGGAAGGAATCATCATGAAATCCAACATATCACAAAGAGATGTTATTGTAAAAAGAGAGTGCGTTGATTTTAGTAGAAAGTCGAATAATAAATTATTGATAAAAGAAAGTTTAGATTCTGCACAAGCGGATGATAACTATAAAGCTGCATTAAAAGCCTATCGAACTGGCGATTTTCAACAAGCAATGCAAAGTTTAGGTAGTGCTATTTCAAAGCGTAATGATCTTACAAAACCTGTAGTTCTTAGATTTATTGCCAGGCAACTGTCAGTTATTACAAAACTTCGTAAAAGAATAGGTGAACTTGAACGAAAGGAGCGAAAAAGAAATAAGCAATTAGAAGATTTTGCCAGAGAATATTTTTTAATGGCTAATGAATGTTTGGTTAAGGCAAGAGATAAAAGTGCTGCAATTGCTAACCTTAATAAGGCGATATTACTCAAGCCGGATTTTTTCGATGCAATTTATAAAAGAGCAGGCTTGAAAATAGAGGTTAGTGATTTAGAGGGAGCAGATAAGGATTATACATTGGCGAGTAAGTTAAAACCCCGGACTTTTAAAATATTCTATAATAGAGGAAGAACAAGATTGCTACTTAAAAATTATAATGGAGCCTATAATGATTTGAAAAAGGCTATTCGACTAAAAGATGATCATGCAGATTCATATTATTATTTATCTCAGATTTGTGAAAGGTTAGGTGAGGAGGAGGAAGCAGAAAAGTATAGAAATATTTCAGGTAATTTAGGATTTGAGGATGAAGAGAGTGATGAATGATGGAAGGATAATAGCCAGATATTTCTATTTATTTTAATTGAAAATATTGAATAATTTGATAAAATGGTCGAAAGTGTACATGAATAACTAATTAGTTAATAAAATTAATCGTTCAATAAAGGTATTTTTGTGATAAAGTAACGCATACTCCTTATGAATGAACTAATTCTGTTTTTTGTAGTAACTACTCTATTATTACCTACAGGTTATTTTTTATTAAGTAAGATATTTAAAAAATCTACAGTTTTAAAAATCTCTTCATATCATCTTGTTTTAGTATATTTAAGCTCTGTATCTTGTTATTTACTTGGTGCTTATGGTGTCAGTGTAATGTTTTGGCTATTGCCTGTCTTTAGTGCAGTGACTGTTATAATCTACCTGTTTATTTATAAAAAAATTCATCAACCGTTAGGTGATGCTTTAATTCAGTTGAATGAAATATCAGAAGGTAATCTTAATCTAAAAAAAAATAAGACTGACAATAAAGGGTATGGTGAAGTTGGTATTTTATATAATAGTGTGCAAAACTTAGTTTTTATTTTAAAACAGCTTATCAAGGAAGTAAAAAGGAGTTCAGGCAAGTTATCTTCATCAAGTAATTATCTCAATGAAAGAACATCCGAAGTCACTGCAGGAAATTATATTCAAGCTGCTTCATGCCAGGAGTTATCAGCTTCAATTGAGGAAATAGCAAGTATGGTTGGAGAAAATACTTTTAATGCGAAGAAAAGTCAAGATCTAGCTTCAAGGAATCTAAGCAATATTAATACTCTCTTTAATTTGTCTGAAAATATAACCTATGGTGTCAGCCGAATTTCAGATAAAGCAAAAATGATAAGTGAAATTGCTGAACAAACTAATATTTTGGCTTTAAATGCTGCTGTTGAGGCTGCTCGAGCAGGAGAGGCAGGTAGAGGATTTTCTGTTGTAGCAAAAGAAATTCGGAACTTAGCAGAAAGAAGTAGAGAAGCAGCTTATTTAATCAATAAATTTACATCAGAGAGTAAAGATATAGTTATGCAATCCTCAAAGTTATTTGAAGAGATGCTTCCTAATATAAAAGAATCGTCAAAGATGGTTACAGAGATAGCAGATGCTAGTTCAGAACAAAAGCTAGGAATTGAACAAATTAATAATGCTATTCAGGAATTAAATCAGGTAATTCAAGATAATGCTTCTAAATCTGAAGGAATCTCAGAAACAGTTTATACACTTAAGATTTTGTCAGAGAACTTATTGGATTCTCTACAGTTTTTTAAAGTAAAAATAAACAACAAGAAATCAGCAAAACAAAAAGTTGAAAATCAAGTTCAAGATACTCCGGTAGTAACCAATAATAAAGAAATTCTTGAAGTCGCTTAGTAAGTATTGTTGAATAATCGACTAAAAGAGACGGATGGTATATTTTTCATTTGTTAAGTAACCTTTTTGTATGTACTCTGTATTAAGGGGTGTAATACACTTAACTTGATTGAAAATGAAAAAACTATCACTGATCTTAATTGGATTTTGTGTTTTTTTTGGTGCTTATTCTCAGAGTATTAAAGAACTAAAAACAGAATCTTCCTACTTGGTTTATCCCAAAGTTCCTATTGAAAAAATAAATTTAGAGACTGCTAAAGTTGAATTTTCTCATGGAGATATTGTAGTATCTGATGAGAAATCAGTTCATAAAGAAACTAATTTATGTAAAGCTAAGGGTGCAAAATTAAAAGATGCACAAGCTATTGAAACTTTTTACTATAAAATTAAATATATTTCACCCGATGCTTTCGTAAGAATAAAGAATAATGCAGGAGAAGTAGTGTTTATAAAAAAGACCAGTGAAAAGGTATCAGACTACGATTATTTTGGGAAAAAAGAGTGTTATTTTTTAGAAGCAATTCTTGAAAGTGCTTATAAAAAAATGAAAGAAAAAAACGACTCTATGATTATAGCAAATGAAAAAAGTGCGATGTATAAAAAAGCACAAGATTTTGTGAATGAATCATTGTCATTTTATTATAAGAATGAAGATATTGAAGTTTTTTTTCTAAAGGATAATAAAGAATATCAATATCCAGAGTTATTAAAGGCCGCCAATACAGCAGTAGAAGGTTTTGCAGCACTAAAGGATAATTATGCAGATCAATCTGGTAAGGATAAACTGCAGGATGCAATTATAATTTGGGAAACAAGCGTAGATCAAAAAGATATCAATGATAGGAAAGCTCGAATTAATAGACGTTCAGCAGGACGTTTATATTATAATATTGCTTTAGCCTATGCTTATTGCCAAGACTATGATGGTGCAATTAAAAGTTTAAATGCTTGCTTAGCAATGTACCCAGGAATTTCAAATAATTTTACAATTATCTGTGAGTCTTTTAGGTCTCAACTTTATGATCGGAAGAAATATTATGAGATGAATAAAGAAGCAGTAGTTAAAATTTCTGATAATAGTAAAAATATAGAGGTGCAAGATTTAGGTAATGCCGCTTATGCTGATTTTAAAAATGATTATGCTTCTTTCAATCGTGATGAAATGACTGATAAACTAGTTGAAGCAAAAAAAATTCAGGAAGATGCTGTTGCATCAGGAGAAGTAAATAAATATCAGGACAAAGTACTTCATAGTGCTACACAAGGATATATGCTTTCATTACCAACATCAATGGGAGCAACTAGTTTGGCTGAAATACAGGCAGCAATGAAAAAATTGGATGAATTTCCAATTGAAGTGTGTGATTTAGTGCAATTAAATCAATTGATTCTTAAAAATAATCATATTAAAACAGTCCCTTCAGATATCAAAAAATTAGTTAATCTTAAAAGACTTGATTTAAGTAAAAATGAGATTACTGAATTACCTGTTGAAATAGGAGAATTAAAAGATTTGAACACTTTAGTTCTTAAAGGAAATCCTTTGAAGACAGGTGAAGTAGAAAAGATTCAGAAACTTTTACCTGACTGTAAAATAAAACTTTAAAATATAATTTATTAACAAATAAAATATTAAAGATTATAGTTAATGCCGGTAATATGCTTAAAGTAGCACTTACCGGCTTAATTATGGACTAACTGTTTTATGTATTTTTATATGTTGTAAAACACCAAATCGGTAATATGTTGCTAATTAGTGAGATAATGTTAAAATGCTTGAAAAAAAATTAAATTAGAATATTTGAACTTAATATTTTAAAAAAAAATAAACATATTTACAAGCATTATTGGCAGATGAAAGTCTTAATAATTATATAAGATTTACTTAGAGTCTTATAAAACCCCCGTTTTTAACCGTTACAAACAAACAACCTATAGAAATGTATCAAACATTAAATCAAACCGAAGAGAAGCAAATTCAAAAAGAAGAAATTTGCTTGGAAGATTATTTAAAAAGTCTTATTGAAGTTACAGAACCGTATTATGCTTTAACGAATCTGTCAATTGATGAAGAAAACATTCTGAAAGCCGATGTGAATAAACAATTGGATTGTAATCACGAAGTAAAAGGAATGTCTTACTCAGAGGCTGGGCGCCACCTTGCAATTTTAGGATCATTAGCTTTGGCTAATTCAAATCCTTTAAAAGAAAAACATTATTATCTTGCTACTAAAGCTTATGTTAAAAGGGTTTATCAGCAAGCATATGATGAAATTGAACATGTGGGGTATATGAGTACGATTCATTTTGATCGAAAAAAAGGTATAGCTAAAGGTTATCTCAACACAAAAACCGGGAAAAAGGTATATACAATAACCGTTGAATACCAAGTTCTTTCAGGTAGATTGTTTGAGAGAATGTTTAAACAACATAAGCAGGTAACGCCTTGCATAGAAGGATATAATCCATATGGAGAAAGTATTCCGTTGTTTGATCTTAAAACCGATAAAGAAAGCTGTTCCGCAACATTAGGTGTTATTAATAAAGACATTTGTGTTGGTCATTTTGATGATTACCCAGCTCTCCCAGTTGCAAGGATAGCGCAGGTTTTAACATCAATTGCTGGGATACAAAATAATGCAAGTGGATTACAGGAACCTATGAAAATTAAGCATGTTATTTTATATGCTAAATCTTTTTTGTTTGCGGGAGAATCCATGAGTGTTAAAAGTGTTTTAGAAAGTAGTACAGAAAGTTCTGATGAAAATGTTATAGATACATTTGCTTTTAGTAATGACGATACAGAATATTCCGCTCGGTTGACCTGTTGGATATAATATTACTAATTTATACTACAATGAATAAATACGAACTATACCTGATTTTACTTGTTTTATCATCTATCGTTTATGTACCATTTGCTTATTATATAGGTAAAGGTTCTATTGTTTGGAAGATAGCCATGACTTTTATGATGCCGCTATTAATTTTAGCTTATACATCATTTTCATTTGCCTTAACGATGAATTATTGGTTATTTGTTCCTGCATTAGGATCTTTGTTTATAGCATTTATTTCTCTTCTAAGACAAATAAAGAAACCTTTTGGTGAAGTTGAAAATGTTATCAAAGAATTTTCAGAAGGTAATATAGATGTAGATATCAATCCTAAAATTTTGAAACAAAATAATGAATTAGGTAAGATTTCTAACAGTATTCAGGAAATGTCTGTGGAACTGGCTAAAATTATGAGTGAAATTAAAAATGTCTCTGAAGAAGTAGTTTCACATAGTACTCAGTTAAAATCTGCAGCACAGATGTTAGCAGACGGTACCAGTACTCAGGCAGCAGCCACAGAAGAAATAAGTAGTTCAATTGAAGAGGTTATATCTGTAATCGATTCAAGTAATACGAATGCCATTAACGCTAAGAATATATCAACGTTTGCTGCCAATGGCATTCAAAATAACATTAAGAAATCAGAAGAAACTAAGGTGTCAATTAATAACATCTATGAAAATGTTGGAAAAATTAATGATATTAGTGAGCAAACCAATATACTTTCATTAAATGCTTCAGTGGAAGCCGCAAGAGCAGGAGAATTTGGAAAAGGCTTTGCTGTTGTTGCAAATGAAGTCCAGGCACTCGCTCAAAATAGTAAACATTTTTCCAATATTATTCAGGAATTGTCATCAGCAGCTCTAACTTTTGCAGTTGAAGCATCCGATTCATTAGCTAAAATGGCACCTGAAGTACAAAGCACGGCATCGCTGGTGGATGAAATTAGTGCTGGAGCTATGGAGCAAAAACAAGCCATGGATCAAATCTCTAATTCCTTGCAAGAGCTAAATTTAGTTACACAGGAATCAAGTGCAAATAGTGAAGAAATGACAGCAAGTGCTAATCAACTTATGGATCAATCAACAAAATTGAATCATTTAATTTCGTTTTTTAGAATTTAAGGTTGAGGGTTAAATATTGAACTTATTAGTTATTAAAAATAAAAGGTCGTCATGTAATTGACGACCTTTATTTATTAGTGAGAAGCTTCTACTCCAGGAAGTTTTTTCATTTTTAATTTGTCGCCAGTTTCATCAACCACTTTCTTATAGAAGTTTTTGTCGTATCCGGGGAATTCTGCGTGTGCCGGATTTCCGTGTGCATTTTTAAGGAACTTACCATTTTCTTCACGATGAAGATTGCCATCAAGATATTTTACCATTAAAAATTCACCAAGTTTTTTCCATGAACTTACAGTCAAAGTACTTTGGTTTAAACTGTAGTCTGTTAAGTAATCTTTTGCAAGCTGAGGGTCTAATTCGTATAAATTACGAGCTCCAAGTTCTATGGCTTGCTGATTAGTTTCAAATTTATCTTCAAGTTCTTTTTGAACTTTTCTAATATCTTTAATCATGAAACTATATCGAGAGTAGGCTTGATTAGATACCCAGTTGAATACCCAAAAAGCTGATTCCCATGAAAAGTCCAATAGATTACCATTTCCTACTTCAAATTCGTGAGGGACTTTATTCATTCCACAATACATTGGAACATAAACAGTAGATGCTGCATCATCAACTCCAAACCACAGTATACCACCAATGGTGTTAGGAAGCCAGTTTCGCAATTGAGCAACGAAAGAAAAGCCAGTTTGCTGTGTAGCAATAGCTCTTTCATTAAAATACTCTTCTCCATCAACTTCCCAAGTTAATGGACGGAATCTGTATGGTCTTTTAAAAGGTCCAGCACCAGCGTCAGTGGTCATATCCATAGAAGTTCCTTCAAAGTGGTCTCTCATGATATTTTGAAGATCTCTGTAAGAAACCTTTTTCGAAGGTTTAATCCATAAAGGCATTCTTTCTGAAGATTCTCCTTTTACATAACCTTCGTATTTGTCCATTTCAGGATTCATTATTCTAAAACCAGACCATACTCTGGCTTCGCAGAAACGTAAAGCGCCATAATCAAGAGGTGCATATGCATCAGCAAAACTGAATTCTTTATTTTTACCTTCAAAATAACCTTTTTCCTTTGCAAAGGAAATAACATCTTTTGAAAAGAGGCAATTGTCTTCATCTTTCAAAGGAAATGTTGTTATTCGAGCCTGATTGGCATGACCAGATACCATTCCATCTGGAATTTTTCTTGCTACCCAAACTGCACCTTTGTTGCCAACACCTTTACCAATCATTTCCATAATCCATACTTCGTTCGGATCAGCGATAGAGAAAGATTCACCAGAGCTGTAGTATCCGTATTCTTCAACAAGATCTGTCATTATTTTAATGGCTTCACGAGCAGTACGAGATCTTTGTAGGGCAATATATATTAAACTACCATAGTCAATTATGCCAGTTGTATCAACAAGTTCGTGTCTTCCTCCAAAAGTAGTTTCTCCGATAGCAACTTGGTTTTCATTTATATTACCAATAACAGTATAAGTTTTAGCTGCTTGTTTTATCTGGCCTAGGTATTTACCGGTGTCCCACTCATATATGTCAAGCATGGCATCTTCAGGCCAGTTTTGTCCTTTCCAATAATATAACTCTCCAAATAAGTCGTGAGAATCTGCAGCATATGAAATCATAGTTGATCCATCAGCAGAGGCATTTTTCGTTATTAGAAAGTTTGTACATGCTTTGGAGTTAATGGGGTAAAATAGACTTATAGCAAACAACGCAATAAGTGTGATTTTTAGTTTACTCATATTCATTTTATATTTTGTTGATTGTAATTTTTTATTTAAAGCACAAAAATAATTTATTTATAACAAATTAAGTTCTTAAATAGTTGTGGCTAGGGGGTAGGCAATATAATAATTGTTAAAAATATGTACAAACTATGCTATTGAATGAAGTAATTTCAAAAAAAAAGGCTCAGAAAACTGAGCCTTTATATATAATGTAAAATTATCTTTATTATTTGTTGTATCCAAGTATATGAAACATTTCATCTACGGATTGTTCTTCTCTGTATACGTAGTCGATAATATTTCCCTTGTCATCTCTATCAATGATTACATGTTTAGGTGCAGGAATTAAGCAATGTTTAATTCCTCCATATCCACTGATTGAATCTTGATATGCACCTGTGTGAAAGAAGCCAAGATACAGAGATTCTTTCTTTTCCTCTTCTGCATCATATTTGGGTAGTAGGATTTCCTGATTTAAATCCTCAGAGTTATAATAATCAGAATGATCACAACTGATACCACCAATATTTACCCTACCGTATTCATTATTCCATTTATTAACAGGTAATAAGATGAACTTTTCATGGATAGACCATGCATCAGGAATTGTGTTCATCAAACTATTGTTAATTAAATACCATGTTTCAGTATCATTTTGTTGCTTTTGTTCTAATACTTCAAATATAATAGCACCCGCTTCACCAACAGTGTATTTTCCAAATTCAGTATAAATATTAGGATCCGGAATATTTTCCTTTGTGCAAGCATCTTTAATGTTAGTAATGATTTCATTAATCATGTACTCGTAATTATATTCAAAACCTAAATGGTTGCGAATAGGAAAACCTCCTCCTAAATTCAAAGAATCCAAATTTTCACTTTCCTTTTTAAGTTCAGTGTATAGCTTTACTGCTTTTTGAAATTCTGTCCAATAATAAATCGTATCTTTAATTCCAGAGTCCACAAAAAAGTGAAGCATTTTGAGTTCAATTTTCTCATTATCTTTAATGTGCTCCTTAAAAAAATTAAGGATTTCATTGGGAGGAATTCCAAGTCGAGACGTATGGTATGCTGATTGTGGTTCTTCAGTAATTGCCATTCGAATGCCGACCTTAATTTTCTCTTTTGTATTTACTTTTAGCAGGCGTCTTAATTCGTTAACACTATCTAAAACAACCATTGAGTTTTCAAAACCCATTTCTTGTAGCCTTACAATCTTTTCTAGATAACCATCAGTCTTATATCCATTGTGGATAATAATTCTTGATTTGTCTATTTTTTTCTTTTTATAAAGATTAAGAATCAAATCAATATCAAAAGAAGAAGATGTTTCAAGATTTACATTGTGTTTTAAGGCTTCTTGAATTACATGATAAAAGTGATTACATTTTGTACAGTAGCAAAAATGATATTTACCAGTATAAGCATTGTTGTTTATAGCACGATTAAATAAATTTCTGGTTTTCTTAATCTGATCACCGATCTTAGGTAAATAAATAAATCTAAAGGGAGTTCCGTGTTTTTCAATAAGATATTTTAAAGAAACTCCATGGAATGTTAAGTATCCATCTCTGAGATCAAATCCTTCTTGAGGAAAATAATAACTTTGTTCTATTAGATCAAAATAGGTGTTTTTCATGTAAATAAAAAGTATAGAAACCAGTAGGTAATTAAAACTAAAATTAATTAACTGTGGAATATTGCCATTGTAGTTATTCCCAAATATTTGTGCTTCCTATATATAATGGTATAGCGTTGCAAAGAAATATTTTTTTATTGAATAATATTAATAAAGCTACAAAAAAATACCAAAAATATTTACAACAAACACATAATTAAAGCATTGAATGTAATTGGTGGATGGATACCGAATCTTACGGTTTTAAAATAAATTGGCCATTATATATAAGAGTATTAAAACACTTATCTTCTACTTTAATTTTTAAGTCAATTTTCCCATTAATATTAGTCGGAACTTTACTTAAAGGACATGAGAGTGTATTGGATTTTGCGTCATATTCAAAGAGTACCCATGAGTCATTAAAATATCCATTAAATGATTTGATTCCAGAAAAATTATCTGAAATCTTAAATATTAGTTTTGATGATCTTGAATATACTCTATTATTATAGTAATTAATAGATTTAATGTTGGGTTTAATACTGTCAATATGAAATGTATAATTGCCAGAATTTCTTGTTTTTAAAATAATGGTATTGTTGTCAATTGTTCCTCCTGCATAATATTTTCTGTTATTTCCGTTAATTAATGCTAAACATATATGCTTTTCATATGCAAGTAAAGAATCAGGAATGTTAACTTTTAAGGTGATGCTTTTATGTAAAGGAATACTTTTTTCACCAACACAGAATATTGTTTGGTTGTTGCTGAATTCTTCTTTAACAATAAATTCTGTATTATCGTATAAAGTGCCTTTCGGAATAAAACAATTAATTGATTTATCAGAAATGTTATTATCTACATCGTATTTTAAAATAATTGTTTTGTTTTCTTCTGGAGCTAAGGTAATATTTGGAGATTGTCCTTTTAGTAAAGTAAAATTTAATTCAGATAGATTTTGTGCAGCATCATAAGCTTTAATTTGAATCTTTTTTATATTGTCCATAGTAATAATGCCATCGTTTTCAATATTGTTATATATTCTTAAATGATTATTTGGTAATCTATAACATCTTTGAAATCTTTTCCCATATTTTGATTTGTATGCATAATCAATATGACTGTTTATATACCTTGATTCATAAAATGAAAATCGATCAAGATTCCATGCATAAGTAGTTTTATTGTTCACGTTCATTTTTAAGCTATAAACACCACATTTCTTCCAGGATCCACTCATGTAATCGAGCATTTCGATACCAATACCAATGTTGCCAGAGGCATAAATCTTAGGGTTTCCTTTTAAATGAAACTTTCCATCGTAAAATACTATTGGGTAGTTTTTTGCATTACTATCACCATTAATTCTACTATTGGAGTCGAGTGGGTATATCCTAATTGTCATAAGTTTTGGTCGAACATCATCTTTAATTTTAGTTTGAAAAAAGAAAGGGTTTAAAGGCTCTTCTGTTTTACTGTCCCTAATTTCATAATGTAAATGTGGACCTCCACTACTACCTGAGTTACCCGAGTAACCAATAGTTTCTCCTTGTTTAACAAATATTGAATCTTCAGGGAAATAGTCAATAGAAAATTGTTCTATTTTATATTGTTCTTTTGTGATTACAGAATCAATTTTTGTTGCATATGCATTTAAATGTCCGTATACAGTAGTGTAACCATTTTTGTGTTTAACATAAACTGCGTTGCCATATCCAACTGGCGAAACCTTAATTCTGGAAACAATACCATCGGCCATACACTTTACGGGTAATCCTGTTTTACCGTTGGTACTTAGGTCAATTCCTGAATGGAAATGATTGGTTCTTAATTCTGCAAATGAACCACTTACACTTGGTTCAATCGATAGAGGGAAAAGAAAATCTATATTAATGTTTGTTTGAGCTTTAAGGCTGAAGGAAATTAGAAGAGTAAATAGTATTATTGAGTGAATCGTAAGTTTCATAAATTAATATCTTTCTTTTATTGATTTAACGTAGCCTAAAGGCAAATGTTCTTTAAATAGTTATTAAAATCTTTTTTTGCAATGTAAATACTTCATATTTAGAATTTATCTCTGTTTATCTAAATAGATTGTAAAAAGAAAGTTTATGTTTATTTTTATTTCTTAATTGCAATATTAACTTTGTATGGCATTTTTGTAAATATGGCGAACGAAAATATAGAAATAGTAAATAATTTACAAGATAAAATAATGCGGTTGGTTGAACGTTATGAGAGAATGAGGTCCGACAATGAAATATTGAAGTTCCAAAATGATCAACTTACCAACCAATTGGAAGGATCTGCAAGAGAAATCGCAGATTTAAGAGAAAAATACAATACATTAAAATTTTCTAAAACGATTGAAGCAAGTAGTGGAGACGTTCACTTTGCAAAAATTAAAATCAATCAGATTGTGCGGGAAATTGATAAATGCATTGCTCTTTTAAACAGATAATATTTAGTTGTTAAATGGACGATAAGCTTTCTATACGAGTTAATGTGGCCGATAGGTATTATCCTTTAAGGATAAAGCGTGAAGATGAAGAGCGTATCCGTAAAGCAGCTAAAATGATCAACGAAAAAGTATTACAATATAAACAACACTATTCTGATAAAGATCATCAGGATTTTTTGGGAATGGCTGCATTGCAGTTTGTAATTAAACTTCTTGAGTTAGAAGAGAAGCAAAATGATTCTCCTATAATTGAAATGGCCAGAGAGCTGGATCATCAATTATCGGAAATTCTTGAGAGAGAATAATTAATCAATATATGTCAATAAATATCCGCATTGTTTCTACAATCAGGTACGTTTGTACTTGCTTTTGTATGTAATGATTGCGGTTTTGTTTTATTTAATAAAGTGTGAAATGGAGATAACAATAGTCGGAATTGTAGCCCTGGTAATCGGAATTTTGGGCACATGGATAGTATACGGTAAAATTTTAAAGTCTCATAGCCACAAAATCATTCGAGAAGCTGAGAATGAGGCTGAAGTAATCAAGAAGGATAAAATTTTACAAGCAAAAGAAAAATTCTTGCAACTGAAATCAGATCATGAAAAAGAGATTAATGCAAGAAATAATAAGATTTTAAGTGCAGAAAATAAATTGAAGCAACGTGAAGTTTCGTTTTCTCAAAAGCAGGAAGAATTAACTCGTAAAAGAAAAGAAACTGAAGCTATTCGTGAGAATTTAGACAATCAATTAGAAATTGTAGAAAAGAAATCAGCAGATTTAGACAAGTTGCATAAACAACAAGTTGAACAGTTGGAGGCAATTTCTGCGTTAACAGCCGATGAGGCAAAAAGACAACTGATTGAATCACTAAAGGCCGAAGCTAAAACAGAAGCTATGTCGTATGTGAATGATATCATGGATGAAGCAAAAATTAATGCAAACAAAGAGTCAAAAAGAATAGTATTACAAACTATTCAAAGGGTTGCAACAGAAAATGCAATAGAAAATTCTGTAACAATTTTCCATATTGATTCGGACGAAATTAAAGGACGAATTATTGGTCGTGAAGGTAGAAATATTCGGGCATTAGAAGCAGCAACCGGGGTAGAAATTATTGTAGATGATACTCCTGAAGCGATTGTATTGAGTGCATTTGATCCAATGCGTAGAGAAATTGCTCGTTTAGCACTTCATCAGTTAGTAACGGATGGAAGAATTCACCCAGCTCGAATTGAGGAAGTTGTTAATAAGGTTCGTAAGCAAGTTGAAGAAGAAATCATTGAAACTGGTAAAAGAACTGCTATTGATTTAGGTATTCATGGATTACATCCGGAATTAATTAAGTTAGTTGGTAAGATGAAATATCGTTCATCTTATGGGCAAAACTTATTACAGCACTCAAGAGAAACAGCAAATCTTTGTGCGGTTATGGCTAGTGAACTTGGGTTAAACCCTAAAAAAGCTAAAAGAGCTGGACTTCTGCATGATATAGGTAAGGTTTCTGACGAGGAGCCAGAATTGCCACACGCAATTTTAGGTATGAAGCTTGCTGAAAAATATAAGGAGAAGGCTGATATTTGCAATGCCATTGGTGCTCACCATGATGAAATAGAGATGACTACAATGATGGCACCAATTGTTCAGGTATGTGATGCTATATCAGGTGCGCGTCCAGGAGCTCGTAGGGAAGTAGTTGATTCTTATATTAAGCGTTTAAAGGACCTTGAGAATCTTGCTTTATCATATCCTGGTGTACTTAAAACATATGCTATTCAAGCAGGACGTGAATTGCGTGTTATTGTAGGTAGTGAAAAAGTTACTGATAAGGATGCAGAAACATTGTCGTATGAAATAGCTAAAAAGATTCAAACAGAAATGACTTATCCTGGACAGGTTAAGATAACTGTTATTAGAGAAACCAGAGCTATCAATTACGCCAAATAGTTAGATAGTTTTATCATAAATTTTAAGATTTAGGCCAAAAGTTTATTTAATTTGATAAACTTATTGGCCTAAATTGTTTATAATGCAATTATTACTTGGATATCAACCGGAATATAGCGTTAAGGAAGGATTAAAGAAGGCAATTGATTGGTATTGGAATAATCTGTAAGATGCTTTGATTATGCAATTTTAAGATGCTTGATATGGAAGTAAAAATTCATATATTTGTGTGTTAAAATTTTTAAAACTAAAACAATATTGAAATGAAAATCTATTTCCCAAAGATGATTTCTTTTTTATTTGTTGGTATGGTATTATTTTCTTCCTGTGGAGGTGGAGATAAAAAAGATGATCCTCCTGTAGATACAACTGCACCAATAATACAAACAACAGTTCCAGAAACTAATCAAAGTTATGCATTAGGTGGTTCTTTTCATTATAGCGGAACCTTTACTGATGATATAGAATTGAAGCAAGTAACTTTTTCTGTTACAAAAATATCGGCTCCTGTGGTTGCTGGTATTGATGATCCAGTATGGAATCCTCTGGATGTAACAATTACCCTTAGTGGTACTTCGGATTCTGTTGACGAAGCAATTTATACAATTCCTTCTGGTGTGAATGATGGTGTATATCAGTTAACAATTAATTGTTCAGATACATCAAACAATGTGGAAACTGAACAGATTACCGTTAATTTAGGTAGTACAAATTACTAAGAATATTATTATATGTTGAAAAGCTCGTTTTATAACGGGCTTTTTTTATACCTATTTATTTACTATGATATATGATAAAGTATATAGTGAATCTTTAGTTTCATTTTATTTCTTTTGTAATTCCTTAATGACTAAAAACATTATAAAATATGTCACAATATAATTTTGATGAGATTCTGGAGAGGGAAAATACTGATGCTTTTAAATTAGAATTAAGAAAATTCTTCTTTGGAACTGATGAAGTACTTCCTCTTTGGGTAGCAGATATGGATTTTAAAGCTCCTCCTGCAGTAATTAATGCTATACAGGAAAGAGCTCAACATGAAATATATGGTTATACTATTCGGGATAATAAATTTACTGGAGCCATTAAAACTTGGTTGAGTACTCAACATCAGTGGGATATTGATGAAAAGTGGGTTAAATTTATTCCAGGAGTTTTGGCTTCCTTAGTAATAGCAATAAATGAATTTTCAGAGGAGGGAGATCAGGTTATTATTCAAACACCCGTATACCCACCATTTCATTCAATTGTTAAAGAAAACAATAGGGAATTAGTTCAAAACAGGCTTATTGAAAATGATGGTTATTATACTATCGATTTTGAATTGTTAGAAAAACAAGCCAGCAATCCTAAAGCAAAATTATTTGTTTTTTCAAATCCTCATAATCCAGTTGGACGAGCGTGGAAGGAAGAAGAACTTAAAAAAATTGCTGAAATTTGTGTTAGGCACGATTTATTAATTGTTTCAGATGAAATCCATAGTGATTTGTGTTTGTTCGATCATAAACATCTTGTTTTAGCTAATTTATGCCCGGAACTTAAGGATCGTATAATAACAGGAATGGCACCAAGTAAAACATTTAATATCGCTGGTTTATCGACAGCATATGCTGTAATCGAGGATCAAAAATTAAGAACTCGTTTTGATAAAAGGCTCAGTGCATATCAAATGTATATGGGCAATTTATTTGGAGGTGTTGCATTAACTGCTGCTTATAATGATGGTGCTGAATGGTTGAAACAATTGAAGAAATATTTAGAGGAGAATGCACTCTTTGTAAAAGAATTTATAGATTCCAATATGCCTGAAGTTGGTTTTGTTTTACCCGAAGCCACTTACTTATTGTGGTTAGATTTCAGAAAGTGGAATGTGCCACATGTAGAACTAAAAAAAGCTATGATTGAAATTGGTAAAGTAGGACTGAATGATGGCATGTCGTTTGGTATAGAAGGTGAAGGATTTCAGAGACTAAATATTGGCTCACCAAAAGCAATAATACAAGAAGGAATGGAACGTATTCTTAAGGTTCGTAACCATTTTGTAAAATAAAATTTATTAAGGTCAGGCTGATTTGAGTTTTTCTCTTTTTAACCTGGCCTTTATCATAGGATAAAGAAACACAGATAGAAGGATCACTATTGTTCCTATGTAAAAACCTCCACTCATATACTCTGATTCTCCGAAGATAAAATATGCCAATATTATTCCATAGACCGGCTCCATATTTATGGCAAGAAGTATGTTATATGCAGAAAGTTCTTTCATAACATCTACGCTTACAGCAAATGCAAATGCAGTACATACAACTCCCAGTAAAAGCATGTAGGTAATATCACTGAAAGAAGGAGTAAGTAGTTCTTTGTTAAAATTTTGAGTTAAGATTAAATAGATTGTAATTCCAATAAATCCACCTGTCATTTCATAAAAACTAATTAACGTAGGCGTAAATTTATTGGTGTATGATTTATTTAATATAGTAAATAGTGTAGCTAAAATACTTGACAATATTGCTACTAATATTCCTTTGACATAATGAATTTCATAACTGAATATTAAATAAAGTCCCAATACAATACCAATTCCTATTAAAAATTCCAGCCAATTTATTTTTTGTTTAAAAAATATGGGTTCTAAAATACTTGCAAATAGAGTACCTGAAGCCATAATTCCAAGTGTGACAGAAATGTTTGCAATTTTTATTGCACCAAAAAAGGTTATCCAATGAAATGCTACAACTAATCCAATACCAATTAGTTTTGTGATATCTTTTGTTGAAATGGAAAGATCAATTTTTTTCAATTTTATAAATATGAATAAACTAATAGCTGCAAATAACATTCTATACCACACCATTTGTAGTGCATTCATGTGGATTAATTTTCCAATTATAGCAGTGAAACCATATATTATTACAATAAAATGGAATAGAATAAAACTTTTTGTATAGGACCTTTGCATTTTTATTGTGATCAAATTTTGTTCAAATATATTGTTTTAATTCTTTAAGCGTTTGTAAATTTTGTATTACATTTACATTTTGGAATGAGAAAAGTTTTTAGAATATCCAAAGAGAGACATTGTGTGCATTCATTATATTTTAATAATGAATCAGATAAATGTTTTTTCTTTTCTGCAAGTGATATTTCTATATGTTTGGCCTATTTTAATAGGTCTTTTTTTTGCCCAAATTTTAAGGAATTGTTATTTGCTCAAGTAAATTCTTTAAAAGGGAAATTATTCTATTGTATTCAATTATTAATTCGTCGTAATTTTAAAATAATATTCCGGTATAACTTACTTAGGTATTTTATGCTTAGGAACTAAACCCATTTAAATGAAAAACAGAAGTTTAGTCTCTATCAACGATTTCTCAAAAGAAGAAATTCTTCAAATTGTAGACTTAGCTGCAAAATTTGAAGAGAATCCAAATCAGGATTTGTTAAAGAATAAGGTGATTGCAACCTTGTTTTTTGAACCATCAACCCGAACGAGATTAAGTTTTGAAACAGCTATAAATCGATTAGGAGGAAGAATAATAGGTTTTTCTGATGCATCATCATCATCTACTACAAAAGGTGAAACGCTTAAGGATACAATTAGGATGGTTAGTAACTATGCTGACTTAATTGTGATGAGACATCCTTTGGAAGGTAGTGCCCGATATGCAGATGAAGAGTCACGAGTGCCAATTGTTAATGCGGGCGATGGGGCAAACCAACACCCAACTCAGACTTTACTGGATTTATATTCAATAAAGAAAACGCAGGGTACGCTTGAAAATCTGAATATATTCATGGTTGGAGATTTAAAATATGGAAGAACTGTCCATTCCTTACTACAGGCTATGAGTCATTTTAATCCAGTGTTTAATTTTATTTCTCCTGATGAATTAAGAATGCCTGATGAATATAAATTTTGGCTTGATTCAAAAGGGATTACTTTTTATGAACATACTGAGTTTACTGATATTTTATCGCGAGCAGATATTTTATATATGACAAGAGTTCAGCAGGAGCGTTTTGCAGACCCTATGGAATATGAAAAAGTAAAGAATATATATATTCTAAAAAACTCAATGTTGAAAAATACAAAAGATAATTTACGTATTCTGCATCCGCTACCAAGGGTTAATGAGATAAATACAGATGTGGATCCAAATCCTAAAGCATATTATTTTCAACAGGCTGAAAACGGAGTTTATGCCCGTATGGCCATTATTGCCTCTATTTTAGGTTTAGTTTAAAGATATAGACATGACTGCAAAAAAAGAATTAAGAGTAAGTGCCATTCAGCACGGCACAGTGATCGATCATATTCCAGCTAATAAATTATTTAAAGTAATCAGTATTCTTAAGTTAGATAGATGTAAAAACCTAATAACATTTGGTACCAACCTGGGAAGTAATCGTTTCGGGAAAAAGGCAATTATTAAAGTCGCAGATAAATTTTTTGATGAAAAAGATTTGAATAAAATTGCTTTAGTTGCTCCAGAGGCACGTTTTAATATTATTAAAGATTATGATGTTGTAGAAAAAAGGGAAGTAGAGATTCCAACTGAAATAATCGGTATTGCAAAATGCTTTAATCCTAAATGTATTACAAATACAGAAGCAATGTCTACGAAATTTTCATTAGTTGTTTCTAAAGAAATTGCATTAAAGTGTCATTATTGCGAAAAGATTACGACAAAAGAACATTTAGTAATTTTGTAATTGTTATTTTGGGACGATTCAATTAATAAATTTAAGCATGGCTAAAGTAGACTGGAAACCAGGTAATATGTTGTATCCATTGCCTGCAGTAATGGTTAGTGTAGGTGATAATCCTGAGAACTATAATATAATTACAATTGCATGGACAGGTACAATATGTTCTGACCCACCGATGTTATATATTTCAGTAAGAAAAGGGCGTCATTCATATTCAGTTTTAAAGGAAACAGGTGAGTTTGTTATAAATTTAACGACCAAAGACTTATCGTATGCAACAGATTGGTGTGGAGTGAGATCTGGACGACAGTATGATAAGTTTAAAGAAATGAATTTAACTGCAGGTAAAGCCAGTATTGTTAAAGCTCCAATTATAGAGGAATCTCCGGTAAATATTGAATGTAAGGTTACACAGGTTGTGGAGTTGGGAACTCATGATATGTTTATGGCAGAAGTTGTAAATGTAAAAGCAGATGAAGATTATATTGATGAAAAAACGGGTGCATTTTCATTATATAAGGCTAAACCAATATGTTATTCACATGGTAACTATTACGAAGTGGGAAAGAGGATAGGTAAATTTGGTCATGCAGTAGAAAAGAAGAAGAAAAAGAAAAGTAGAACTAAAAAGAAAGCCTAATTTTTTAATTTGTAATATATTTTTGATAATAAATTGTTGCTTTTCAATGATTCAAATATCTTTGCGCAAAAAATGTAACATATTTAATAGTAATGAGTGTAGAAAAAGAATTAGATAAAAGAAGTGGTTCAGTATGTGAATTGTGTGGTTCAACTAATGAATTAAGTGCGTATGAAGTACCATCGTCTCCAGTTGAAGGAGTAGATGCTAATGTATATGTATGTTCTACTTGTAAAGGTCAGATTGAAGATAAGGAATCAGTTGATGTTAATCATTGGCGGTGTTTAAATGATAGTATGTGGAGTACAGTTCCTGCAGTTCAGGTAATGGCATGGAGAATGTTAAATCGTCTGAAATCAGAAGGATGGCCTCAGGATTTGTTGGATATGTTATATTTGGAAGAGGATGTTTTAAATTGGGCAAAAGCTTCAGGAGAAGGGGAAGATGATGAAGATGCCATCGTTCATAAGGATAGCAATGGTGTTGTACTAAATGCTGGTGATACTGTTGTTTTAATTAAAGATTTAAATGTAAAAGGCGGTGGTTTTACTGCCAAAAGAGGAACTGCAGTAAGAAACATAGGTTTAGTACATGATAATCCGGAACAAATAGAAGGTAGGGTAAACGGACAGCAAATTGTTTTGCTGACTCAATATTTAAAGAAGACGAATTAATTATAATATTTATATATTAAGATAAGCCTGGTTAAATTATTAATCAGGCTTTTTGTATTTTATTATGATGCATTTTATTAGTTGGTTGTAATGTTTTGAGCAGTTCATAGGTTTATGTATTTATCAAATAGAAAATAATTATGGAACCATAGTAATTTTCTGATGTAGAACTAGCTGAATAGGTTAAAACAATGGTGGAATACTGAGGTATGAATAAAAGTGGGGAAAAGGATTTTAAAGAAGTTTTAAAGAAATTAATACTGTTTGGTAATCAGGATAGATCTTTGCAGGATATTTTACTTGTTTATGTATTTTTTTCAATGATCATACTTGTTGGTATAGCAACGATAGTTAATGCTTTAATAGATATTCCCAAAAATGTAATAGGATTTGATATAATTGTAATTTTTGGTTTTACAATATTTTATATTCTCACAAACATAACCAATAAATTTACGCTCATACGACGTGTATTTGTCATATTTACTTTTATTAGTATTGGATATTTGTGGTTTAATAGTCAAGGTAGTTCAGGCCCAAGTATATTATTATTACAATCTTTAGCTGTTGTTTTAGTTTTTGTTTCTGTAGGCAAGGAGTTTGTTCTATTTTGTATAGCCTTGGTGATTTTTACTATATTTCTGTATTTGATTGAAGTTTTAAGCCCTCATGTCATACTTTCGTATGAGTCGAAAAATCAAATGCTTTTTGATAACTTATCAATGGTCTTATTGATATTTGCCTTTGAAATACCAGTATTAATATACGCTCGTAATGTTTTATTTAAGGAAAGAGAAGAGGCTATTTCAAGTGCTGAGGAAAAATCATGTTTTCTGGCGCAAATGAGTCATGAAATAAGAACTCCAATGAATGCGATACTGGGATTTGTTGAGCTACTTGAAGATCCTTCTATTGAAAAGGAAGAGCAATCAAGTTATTTGGAAATTATTAGTCAGAATTCAAGGATGTTGCTAAATCTTTTAAATAATGCCATTAATATCAACAAAATAAATTCAGGACAGCAACAGATTTTTATTTCAAACTGTAATGTAGATTCAGTTTTATATCATGTCTTAGAAAACTTAAAGGCTTTGAATTCAAATAAGGAAGTCGAAATAAAGATTGTAAATAATTTATCAAAGAATGTTTCTTTCGAAGTTGATGAAAACTTAATTTATCAGATATTAATAAATCTTGGTTTTAATGCATTAAAATTTACTTCAAAAGGAGAGGTGTTGTTAAATTGGACAAAAAATGAAGAATCAATAATATTTACGGTTAAAGATAGTGGGTGTGGAATTCCTGAAGAGGAAAAAAAAGATTTATTTGAAAAGTATACTCAAGCTCAAAATAACTCAGTTATGAATCCTGCTAACGGAGCAGGTTTAGGATTGCATATTTGTAAAAGCCTAACTGAGTTATTAAATGGTAAAATTTGGTTTCATTCACAAGTAGGAGTGGGCTCTGAGTTTTTTGTAAAAATTCCTTTAGTTTATTTGAAGCATAAAAAAACAGTTTAATTCTAAATAAAATAGAACTAAACTGTTTCTTGCAAAATGCTATTTTATAATAAATTTCCTACTCTAATACCAAAGTATACACTTTGAGGTAACGAAGGTCCGTAAATGTATGCAGGATCCCTATTGATTCCAGTATCAAAATCACTCTGATATGAGTTGAATATGTTTTTAATTCCACATGAAATTCCCAGGTCAAAACCTTTATTGAATTTTATAAAATATTCCCCTTTTAACCCTACGTCAAAAAAGTCTTGAGTATCTAATATCTCGCCGTTAGAATCATTACCATAATATTCAATATTCATAGTTCCTGTATAAGTTCCATTTAAAGATACTGTGAAGTTTTTTAAAGGATCAGTATTGAAGGTGAAATATCCATAATTATTAGGTGTTCTCAGATAATTTTTTGTGAAATTACCATTACCATATTCTTGTGCATCCTCATATTTACTAACCTGGGTAGTAAATCCAATTTCAAAATCCCAGTTCGCTGATGGAAAATATCTGGCTTCGATGTTTAATCCATTAACAAAAGCTTTTCCACCATTTATTCTGGTATATGTTACTGTACCATCTTCATCTGGTATACTTTGATCATTTGCAAAAGCATCGGTAAGATTTGTGTAGAAATACTCACCTAAAATTTCAAAGTTTGATGTTCCCAATTTCCCCTGGTAATCCATAGATCCAACAAATGAATAACTGCTCTCTTGTTTTAGATTTTTACCATTGGCATGTATTACCTTCCTGTTGCCGGCAATTTCTATGTGTAAATCTTCATCAAATATTTGAGGAGCTCTGTACCCGGTAGAAAAGCTACCTCTTACCTGAAGCTGTTTTAGTGGCTTGTATAAAAGGTTTAACCTTGGGCTAACTACTGTATTCGATAAATCATCGCTATCGTCTGCTTTGTTTTTGATATTATAGTTATCTACTCTAACTCCTGCAGATACAGTCAATTTATTAAATTCATAGTCGTACTGACCAAATAATCCAATAGTATTCATCTTTTGATCAGAAATAATCACTTCATCATGATAGCCTTCTTCATTTGTGTATCCAAGTTTTTTATCTTCTAAATTGCTTCCTACATTTTCAAGTCCGGCAATATACGAATGGCGCCCAACGCCACCTTTAAATTGAACTCCGTAAGAATAAGATAAGTCTTGTGTGATACCATATGCACTCATGTCAGGAGTTCCATCGGCTAATTGCTCGGGATTGTTCATTGGTAAGTCAAATATGTAGTCATCAGCATATGATCTGGCTCCATAGTAGGTTGACCTATCTACATTTTGGGCAGATGCATAGATAGATAACTGACCATTATTATCTCCAACAAATCTGGTAAAAGTGGCAGATCCAGTATTTATTTTGTGGTTCGCAGATTCTGTAATATTTGATTCATGTTCCAAGGCATCAAGCATATCTCCACCTCTTCTTTCTTCTTCAATATGAAAATAATCCAGCGTTAATTTATTTCTGTATCCCATACGATGATATAAATTAGCGCCAAATGTGTTGTTGTTTAGTTTTGATAATTCAGTGAAAGAATCATTGTTTGCATCATATCCTTCTCTTTTTCTATGTGTTGCATATAACGATAGTCCTGAATTTTTATCTTCAGACACAATTGCTGTATTAATATTGATGTTTAAGTCGTTTTTTGCATTATCATTTATACCAATTCTTCCATTTTGAATACTGGCTTCAAAAATATTACTAGTTGGTTCTTTGGTGATAAGGTTTACTGTTCCTGCAATTGCATTACTTCCGTAAAGTGCAGAGCCACCTCCTTTAACAACTTCTATTTGTTGTATCATATTTGCAGGAATCATCTCTAGCCCGTAAACACTAGCCAGTCCACTAAAAATAGATCTGCCATTAACTAATATTTGTGAATATGATCCCTCCATTCCGTTCATTCTTAATTGGTTTGCTCCACAATTTTGGCAATTGTTTTCCATTCTTAGGCCTGTTGTAAAATTTAAACCTTCGCTTAAAGTAACTGCTTGAACCTGAGTAAGCTGTTTGGGTGTCATCGTATTTACAATGTTGGAAGCATCAATACGTCTTTTCTTTGTTTTGTCTGCTGTTACAACAACTTGTTCCAAACCTAAAACATCTTCATCTAATGAAATATCCAGATTTAATGGATGGTCATAAGTTAAATTGATATTGACCTCTTTTGTAACATGCCCCAATGCCTGAATAACAAGTGTGTGCTTACCTTCCGGAATATCCAGTAAATAAAATTTGCCATCTAAATCAGAAGCCGAACCAATTGTAGTAGACTTTAATTGAACTGTTGCAAAAGGAATTGGATCTTTTCCATTGTTAATTTCTCCTTGAATTGGAGGAACTCCTGGTTTTGCAAAGCTCGTGATAGATATAGAAAATAGTAATAGGATATATGTGATTATCTTGTTCATGTTGTCTTGTTCTAAAGTGTTCAAATACCATTTTGATATATACATATTGATATGATATATCAATTACATTCACAGTATTATTTGTGATGCATAACATTTTTGTGATTTTATAGAATAGTATAGTGAGTCATCTCACTGACTTGTGTATCGAAGTGAATGATTGAAAATGCTTATTAAGGCTATATACTATTCATTTAATGATCATCCGACTATTACAAATTAATACCACTTGTTGAATGTTTGTATTGGTAATAATTTGCTAGGTGTTATCAGATGAAGAGCTTAGAATGTTATGAAATAGGCGGAGCCCTTAGTGGAGAACAATGATAATGTTTCTTGCTATGAAATGAGTATTGGGGTAATACTAATTTATTGTTTACCTCGGAGTAAGTATTATTTAAATAAATGCCTTGTGCATTATTTAAATAAGTTATTGTTGTAGAAAATGAGTAATGAGAGGAGCATCCTGAATCCTGGCTATGGTGAGGTTTGTCTGCTCCTGCAGTAGTGTGATAATGAATAAGAATTTGATTATCACCAAGGAAGTGCACGTGTAATCCTAAGTTCAATGTCAGGGTTAAACCAACATTGACGAATAGCATTAAAGATGCAAATCCAATGGCTAATATGTTTCTTATCCTCTTCATTAAATATCCTCAATGCAAAAATGGGCGATATATGTTAAATATCCTATCCCAATAAGTAGGGGTTTTAATTATCCACCTGATTTTTTTGCTTTGTACCCGGCTTTAATTAAGAGGTCTAGTACTTTATCTCTAAAATCACCCTGGATTAAAATTTCGCCGTCTTTAACAGTTCCACCAACACCACATTTTGATTTTAAGTCTTTACCAAGATCTTTTAAGTCACTTTCATCACCAATAAATCCAGTAATCAGTGTTACAGCTTTACCTTTTCGTTGTTTTTTGTCAAGCATAACTCTAAGGTTTTGTTGCTGAGGAGGGAGTGTTTCTTCTTGATCTTCATCATCATATTGATATTCAAAATCATTATTGGTTGAGAATACAATACCGTCTCTAGATTTTCTGTTTTTCTTAGCCATAATTAGTTATTTGCTTGCAAAAATAAAATTTTGAAATACTTATGAAAATAAATAATTGAAATAAGAAAAAGAAATATTCAAACAAAACATATGTGTTGTGTTATTGAGTTGAGATAAAATAAATCTAACTGCTTTATTACATATTTATTTTATATAAAATGTAATGTAGCTTGCGCACTTTTTCCTAATTATGAGGTAATGCAAATCATACATACAAATAGATGGTTCTTGTGGAGTTAATTTAGATCAGTATTTTTTTATAGTTAAAAGTAAATTCTTTTATGCTATGTTACTGTATATGTTTGTTTATGTAATTGCATTGTATGGTTTAGGTGCATTGTTTTTGATCTGTTTTCATAAGCTGTTGGTCTTTTTTGGTAACAAACACATTTTGCTGTTGCTATACTTTTGCCTTTGCAAAATCAGAATGGTTAATTAATTAAAATTATTAATGAATGGAAAAGTATAGTGCTCCGTAAAATATTGTAAATATTATGGACTTTTAATGTATTAAAGCAAATTAAACTGCTTGCTTTAATAATAACTATTATATGGTATTTGTCTGATTTTAATCCGGATTATTAATTTTTTATTTTATCAAGTATCTTTAGATTATAATTTTAATTAATTATCAAGGGTTAAATAAAGAAATCGGAGTTGTAAAGCATTGAAAATAAGTATTTGTCTAATATTTATTAGAATCAAGATGCGATCAATTATTGATTTTTTGATTTTTATCATACTTTTGTACAGTTTAATTGAATTCTAATGTTTTGCCAAAGGCAAAGTTTTAAGAATCTTCATTTTATTTTTGGATAAAATTTGTATACCTATTTTAGGAATGTTTAAGATTATTAATAAAGAGTTCTTTTCAGAGAACGTTGTGAAAATTGATATTGAAGCACCCCGTATTGCAAAAGCAAGACGAGCAGGACACTTTGTTATCATAAAAATTGGGGAGAAAGGTGAGAGATTCCCGTTAACAATTGCAGGAGCCGACAGACAAAAAGGTACGATTACTTTAGTTGTACAAAAAGTTGGCGTTTCGTCACGAAAATTAGCTGCATTAGAAGTAGGTGAATACGTTACAGATTTAGTAGGACCTTTAGGACAGGCTACACATATTGAAAAGAAAGGAACCATTTTAGCATGTGGAGGAGGAGTTGGTGTTGCACCATTGTTACCTATTGTTCAGGCTTATAAAGAAGCTGGCAATCGTGTAATTACCGTTATCGCTGCACGTACTAAGGACCTTATCATTCTTGAAGATCAAATTAAAGAATTTTCCGATGAGTTGATTATTATGACAGATGATGGTTCATATGGTCAAAAAGGTTTGGTTACTGAAGGAATGGAACAGGCCATAAGTAAGGAAAATATTGATGAAGCAATGATTATTGGGCCTGCAATTATGATGAAGTTTGCTGCGTTAACTACAAAAAAACATAACATTCCAACATTAGCTAGTTTAAATACAATTATGGTAGATGGTACAGGTATGTGTGGTGCATGTAGAATTACAGTTGGAGGCAAAACAAAATTTGTTTGTGTGGATGGACCTGAATTTGATGCACATCAAGTTGACTTTGATGAAATGCTACTCCGATTAAACGGTTATAAGGATATTGAGAAAAAGGCAGATGAAAACTATTTAAAAAGTCATTGATAATAATTCTCAATTTGTAGTTACGATATTCACACAACAAATAAATTAAAGAAATCAGATTCCAAAAATGGAAGACAGAAATAGTTATTTGAAATCTGAGCGCTCACAAGAATGGCGTGAAGAATTAAGGAAAAAGATTAAAGCAAAAGACAGGACAGATGTTCCAAGGGTAAAGATGAATGAAGTTGATGCCAAGGAAAGAGTTCAGTCTTATATTGAAGTGAATAGTGGTTTAACACAAGATCAGGCTCAAAAAGAAGCTACACGTTGTGTTGACTGCGCAAATCCTACTTGTATCACGGGTTGTCCTGTTGAAATTAATATTCCTAAGTTTATAAAAAGAATAGAACAGGGTAAATATTTAGAAGCAGCTAAAGTTCTGAAAGAAACAAGTACATTGCCAGCTGTATGCGGAAGAGTATGTCCGCAGGAGAAACAATGTGAGGCAAACTGTTTTTATACTCAAAAGCTTAAAAAAGAACCTGTAGCTATTGGTTACCTTGAGAGATTTGCTGCTGATTTTGAAAGAGAATCAGGACAAATTTCTATTCCTGAAATAAAAGAGAAAAACGGAAAAAAAGTAGCATGTATTGGATCTGGTCCTGCTGGACTTACTTTTGCCGGAGAAATGGCTAAAAAAGGTTACGATGTTACTGTTTTTGAAGCTTTACACGAAATAGGGGGTGTTTTAAAATATGGTATTCCCGAGTTTCGTTTACCTAATAATATCGTTGATGTTGAAATAGAAAGTCTTAAGAAAATGGGCGTTCAATTCGAAACGAACTTTATTGTTGGTAAAACTGCTACTATAGAGGATTTAAAAGAAGAAGGTTTTGAAGCTTTTTTTACAGGAAGTGGAGCTGGATTACCTCGTTTTATGAATATACCGGGTGAAAATTATATTGGAATTTTAAGTTCTAATGAATATTTAACCCGTATTAATTTAATGCATGCTGCCGATCAATCTACCGATACACCAGTAATTAGTGGTAATAAAGTGATGGTTGTTGGTGGAGGAAACACTGCGATGGACTCTGTGCGTACAGCTAAAAGATTGGGTGCAGAAAGAGCATTGATAGTTTATCGTAGAAGTATCGAAGAAATGCCTGCTCGTCTTGAAGAGATAGAGCATGCAAAGGAAGAAGGTGTTGAATTTATGACACTGGCTAATCCTATTGAATATTTTGCCAATGAAAAAGGGCAGGTAAATCAAGTGAAAGTTCAAAAGATGGAATTGGGAGAACCAGATGCGAGTGGAAGACGCAGGCCAATTCCTGTTGAAGGATCTGAAGAATTAATTGAAGTGGATACAGTTGTTGTTAGTGTAGGCGTGTCTCCAAATCCAATTGTTCCAGATTCTTTGCCTGAGTTAAAAACCACTTCATGGGGTACGATTCAGGTTAATGAGGAAACATTACAATCATCCATGCCTGAGATGTTCGCCGGAGGTGATATTGTTAGGGGGGGAGCTACTGTAATCCTGGCAATGGGTGATGGTAGAAGAGCTGCTCAAAAGATGGATGATTATTTAAAGAATAAATAAAACCAATGGTCTAATCATTAATTACAATTGGAATGAAGATATTGGAAACAAAATATATGGGGCTTCGTTTGAAGAATCCTATTATTGTTGGAAGTTGTGGATTAACTGCCTCTGTAGAAGGTTTAAAACGTATTGCTCAAAGTGGAGCTGCCGCAGTAGTATTAAAATCTATTTTTGAAGAGGAAATCATTAAAGAACATGAAGATACTCTAAAAAAGAAATTAGGTTACCAGGATAATAATCTGGAGTTTTTGGATTATTTCGACTATCAATTAAAGAACGATGTTCTTAAAAAAACAGCCACTCTTGTTGAAGAGGCTAAAAATGAAATTGATATTCCTATTATTGGTAGCTTAAACTGTGCCTCATCAGGAGAATGGATTTCATATGCAAAACATCTGGAGAAAGCTGGTGTAGATGCTCTGGAATTAAATGTTTTTAAATTACCTTTTGATATTGATCAAAAGCCTGAAGAGCAAGAAAAACTATACCTGTCGATAGTTGAAAAAGTAAAAGAAAATATCTCAATTCCAGTTTGTATTAAAATTGCACCTTATTCATCTAATCTAGCAGCAATGGTTAAAAAACTTGATGATTCAGGTGTTGATGCTGTTACCATGTTTAATAGATTTTATAATGTGGATTTTGATATAATGACAGATGAAGTAAAAGCAGGAAGTCCATACTCGTCAGATCAGGATTACTACAATACTTTAAGATGGATTTCTATTATGTCTGGTAAGGTTAATTGTGACTTATCGGCTAGTACCGGAGTTCATAGTGCTGAAACGGCCATTAAAATGATTATGGCTGGTGCAACAACAGTACAAGTAGTATCTAAATTGTATAAAGATGGTTTAGGTTCAATTGCCGGAATGCTTAAGAATATTGAGTTGTGGATGGATAAAAGAGGCTATTTAAGTGTTGATGAATTTAGAGGTAGTGTACACCATGAGCCAAAAGAAAATTCAGAACGATTTGAAAGGGTTCAGTTTATGAAATACTTCTCTGGTCATAATCCAGATCAGGTTATATAAGAGTAAAATCTATTTATTAGATAATAATTTTAAAAAAGATAGGAGTCTTATTTCTGATTCCTGTCTTTTTTGTTTTTAGGATATACTTGTGTTATATAGAATGTAAGTATCTGTGGGGCATATTTTAGATTGAAAAATTTGTTAAGTGCAATAAAATAACTACTTTTGCGCCCGCATTAAATAATTTAATTATATTAATTATGTTGAATCATTATGAAACCGTTTTCATTTTGACTCCCGTTTTATCTGATGTTCAGATGAAGGAAGCGGTTGAAAAATTCCGCACTGTTATTACAGACAACGGAGGCGAAATTGTAAACGAAGAGAATTGGGGATTACGTAAATTAGCGTATCCTATTCAAAAGAAATCAACAGGTTTTTATAACTTGTTTGATTTTAAAGTTGAACCTGATGTGATTGCCAAGCTTGAGCTTGCTTTTCGTCGTGATGAGCGTGTTATTCGTTTTTTAACATTTAAAATGGATAAACATTCAGAAGCTTATAGTGAGAAAAGAAGAAAAACCATCAAAGAAAAAAAGGAGAAATAGGCCATGGCACAAAATCAAAGTGAAATCAGATATTTAACTCCTCCATCGGTAGAGATCAAAAAGAAAAAGTACTGTCGTTTTAAGAAAAACAAGATCAAGTATGTTGATTACAAAGATCCTGAGTTCCTTAAAAAATTCTTAAATGAGCAAGGAAAAATTCTTCCTCGTCGTTTAACAGGTACGTCGTTAAAGTATCAAAGAAAAGTTGCAACTGCTATTAAGCGTGCTCGTCACTTAGCATTGTTGCCTTATGTTACTGATTTGATGAAATAAAAACAGGAGGATAAAAAATGGAAGTAATATTAAAAGATGATGTAGCCAACCTTGGTCACGCAAATGATGTTGTAAAGGTAAAGGCTGGATATGGTAGAAATTACCTTATTCCACAAGGGCTTGCAGTTTTAGCTACTCCTTCTGCTATCAAAGTTCATGAGGAGAATTTGCGTCAAAGAGCTCATAAATTAGAGAAAATCAAAAATGATGCTCTTGAATTAGCACAAAAAATGGAAGGAATTTCATTAACTATTGGAGCTAAAACAAGTACAACTGGTAAAATCTTTGGTTCTGTTAATACTATTCAGATTGCAGAAGCTTTAGAAAAAGCTGGTTACACTGTGGAACGTAAGAATATTTCTATCAAAGAAGACCAAGTTAAAGAAATTGGTAAATACGTAGCTACAGTTAAACTACACAGAGAAGTTAAAGTAGAAGTTAACTTCGAAGTAGTTGCTGAGTAAATTAGTATAAACTTATACGAGATACATTTTCAAACAAACAGCGGAAAGCCCATCTGGATTCAGATGGGCTTTTTGTCTTTATAGGGATGCTGTTTTAATGGATCTTTTAGTGAAGCTTAGCTATTAAAATCTCAATGCAAAATAACCTAACTCTTAGGAGGTATAGTATTGTTGTTGAATTAGAGAAATAAATGGTAGTCTTTAGTTTTGGGGTAATTCTTACAAGTATTCTGATCTTAACTACCTGTGTGGAAATTATTTTTAAAAAAAATAAAATAAAAAAAGCCTTAGAAATAAACTAAGGCTCATGTTATATAAATAAGAATAATCTTCTTAAGCGTTTAAATATTTAGATAAGGTTTCCATTAATATTTGCAGCCTGATAGGTTTTGCTAAGTAATCGTCACACCCGGCTTCTAAACATTTTTCTCTTTCTCCGGACATAACGTGCGCTGTTTGTGCTATAATGGGCACTTTACTATCTATTTTTTTTATCTCTTTAGTTGCTGTGTAGCCATCAAGGATCGGGAGTTGTAAGTCCATAAGTACCAAATCTATGTCGTTTGCTTTGTACATATCTATGGCTTCTTGACCATCTTTTGCCCATAATATTTTAGCACTGGTTTTACGCAGTGCAGCATCAAAAAATATCTTGTTTGTGTCAACATCTTCCACAACAAGAATAACCTTATCTCCCCAATCTTGATTTAGAGAACTACTTATATTTTCACTCATAATGTGTAAGTCAGTGTTCCAATTCATAAAGTATATGCTGCTAATTTAGCGTTTGTATTACTATTTACCAAATAAAATAATTTAAAAAACATGCAAATGTATCCTTTATAAATAAGGATAAAATCAAACATTAACATTAATTTTGAGATTATCTTATTGATGGGATAATAGTACTAAGAGAAATAATTAAAGATTAGATAAAAAGTGACAAAATATATACTGTATTTAGTTTCGACATTCACATTTATAACTCATTTAAATGCTTTAAATAAATATCCGGTAAATTATAACAAAATTGATTCTGTTTATTCTACTATGAGTTTGAATGATAAAATCAATACTATTATAATTTCTTCAAATAATATTTGGGGTGCTAGTTTGGGCAGTTCTGTAACAGAAATTGATGGTCATTGTGGTTTAGTAAATATTGATCAGCTATATGAGTTTTGTGGTGTGGACAATCCAATGTTATCGGATGTTATGATTCGCTCCGCTTATTTAGCCGGAAATAATGAAGAATCTATTCATATACTTTCCAACTTGTTAGTAAAGAAAAAGGAGGATGGTTTCTTTTTTTCTATGAAATCTCCTTATTCATTGTTATTTCAGCTTGATGAACAAAGAAGTAATGATTTCTTTTTGGAACCTTATGGAAGGATTGCGATACCTTATACATTAGATGACAGCACTAATAAATATTATATAGCTAACACTTATAAACTACCAAAACAGGTATTGGTCTCGCATGAAATTAAATTCAATGTGCTTAGCAAGTATTCATCAGTTTCTGAATATGACTATTTTTCTAGTCTGCATTGGCACGATCTTCAAAGAATATTAGATCAATACGAAGAACCTCCTTTGGAATTTATATTGAGTTTGGGCGGAATTATCTATACCGATGATTATAATAAAGATTATAAAAAATTAAAAAGGATATTTGAAAAGAAAATGTTGCCTGAAAGTATTCTTGAAAAGAGTTGTAAAAAGATACTGCTGTATCAAGAGCTTTGCAAGAATCGTAACGCTGTTTCTAATGAGAAGCTATTAGAAGAGGAAATGTCTGTCTTTGTAAATAATATACGTAGGAAAGGATGTGTTTTACTGGAAAATAAAGATTTGGTTCCATTTAGTAACGTTTCTGATGAAAAATATGCTTCGATACATATTGGAGTAGATGGAAGATCAGCTTTTCAAAAAATGATATCTAAATACACTAAATGTGATCATTTTAGTACGGAAAATATTCCTGATGAAGATGGCTTACTTAAATTGCGTAAAGATACCGAGGGGTATGATAAAATTATTGTAGGTGTAAATGGAGATTGGTTTTCGGAGGAGGCTACTAATAAGATGTATGCCTTTTTGCATCAGGTATCTGAAAAAGCAGAGTTAATATTAGTGCATTTTGGGTCAGGAAATAGATTGGCAGCACTGCCTAAGGGGCATCCTTTTAAAGCTATACTACTTTCATTTGAATCAGGAAAACAATCTCAGGAAATTGCTGCACAGATTTTGTTCGGAGGTATTCCTTGTCAAGGCATGTTAGCTAAAAATATTAATAGTCATTTTGATTTTGGAACAGGTTTTTCTACTAATAAAATAAGGTTAGGCTATAGGGCTGCGTTTGAAAAGGCTTATACTGATACCTTGCGTCAAATAGACCAGATTGTTTATAAAGCAATAAGGGAAAGAGCTACTCCTGGATGTCAGGTTTTAGTGGCAAAAGATGGAGATGTTATTTATAATAAGGCCTTTGGCTATCATACATATAATAAAAAACAGCATGTTTCAATAAATGATTTGTATGATATTGCTTCTGTTACAAAGATTGTGTCTTCTGTTCCTTCCGTTATGAAAATGTATGATGAAGGTAAGTTAAAGCTAGAGGATTCTTTATCGTATTTTTTACCTCGTTTAATAGGTACGAATAAGCAAGGTATTCAATTGCAGGATATGTTAATTCACCAGGCAGGATTAGAGGCCTGGATTCCTTTTTATTTACGAACCATTGATAAGGATCGCTTAAAAGGTGATATTTATAATAAAAGATATTCAAGTCAGTATAATATTAAATTGGATACCTGGGTGTATATGAATCGTTCAGTGAAATACAGATCTGATATTTTTAGACATTCGAGTGGTGGGAAATTTAATGTTAAAGTGTCAGATAAGCTCTATATGAATTATGAATATCTTGATTCCATAAAAATGGGGATAGATACCTCTAAAGTTGATGAGAATCCCGTTTATCGATATAGCGACTTGGGTTATTATTATATTAAAGAGATTGTTGAGAAAGCATATGACGAACCTTTGGATCAATTTGTAAGTGAAACTTTTTATAAGCCTTTAGGTGCTTTTAAAACCTTATATAAGCCACTTTCAAAGTATGATGAGAAAGATATTGTTCCAACAGAAAATGACAAAGCATGGAGGAAAGAGTTGGTTCATGGCTATGTACACGATCCAGGAGCAGCAATGTTAGGCTGTGTAGGTGGTCATGCAGGTGTTTTTTCTTCGGCGGAGGATTTGGCTAAAATACTTCAAATGTATCTAAATAAAGGGTCATATGGTGGCGAGCAGTACATAAAGCCAAAAACAATAGAGCGTTTTACTTCAACGGTGAAAGAAGATAATCGCAGGGGGATTGGTTTTGATAAGCCTGTTTTGGATAAAACGTTATCTGGTCCTTCATGTAACGAAGCATCAGATGCTTCGTTTGGTCATTCTGGTTTTACCGGAACTCTTGTTTGGGTTGATCCTGAGTACAATTTAGTTTATGTGTTTTTATCTAACAGAATACATCCTAATCAATATAATAAGAGGTTAATATCTACTGATGTACGTACTAACATTCAATCCGCAATATATCATTCTCTGCCGGAGTATTGGGAAAAGGTAAGCGAGAGCAAGCAGGAAGTGGAGTAGGTTTTTCATATTAAATCAATGCACTCGGTAACTATATCTTCAGGATACGAATTAAAAAAAGGAAATCGTCTTATAATTATTAAGTTGATTTCCTTTTAAAATATTGTTATAAATTGAGGGTTTACTTGATTTTAAATATCGTAAAATGTTTCAAAAGCTCTTGTAATATATAAATGATCTTTTACCCCAGCCAGTTCTCTCACGGAATGCATGGCTAACATAGGATTACCTATATCAACTGATCTTAAATCAATTTGACTTAAAGATACATTACCTAAAGTAGAACCACCTTCCATATCGGAACGGTTTACAAATTTTTGATAGGGCACATCTGCTTTCTTACATATCGTTTCAAACACAGCTCCAGAATCTCCATCTGTAGTGTACTTTTGATTAGCATGAATTTTTATTACAGGTCCGCCATTCATTACAGGATGTAAAACAGGATCATGTTTTTCTGTTTGATTAGGATGTATTGAATGAGCCATATCTGCTGAAATCATAAATGAATTATAGATCATTCTGTATAGATCATCTTCATCATAACCTAATCCAAAATTAATGCGTTTTAAAATATTGGATAAAACAGGAGATCCGGCTCCTTGTTTGGTCTGACTACCTACTTCTTCATTATCAAAAATACACAGCATCTGAGTATTTGTGTTATTTGTTGCGTTAATCAGGGCCTTTAATCCAGCATGAACCATAGCCAAGTCATCTAATTTAGGAGAACTAATAAATTCATCATTTATTCCCATTATGCAGCCTTTTTCATACTCGTAAAGCGTCAAATCAAAATCAATGATGTCTTCAGTATTTACACCAAGTTGATCAGCTAATAATTTTAAAAGATAGTTTTCTTTTTCAAATGTATCATTAATCACGCCCATTAAAGGAAGCATATCTTTCTGGCGATTGAGCGCAACACCATCATTTACCGATCTGTTTAAGTGTATAGCTAGATTTGGTATAATTAATATGGGCTTTTTAAAGTCAATATATTTATGGTCAGGAAATAATGGATTTTTCGATTTTAAGCTAACTCTTCCCGCAATAGATAGTGGTCTGTCTAACCAGGACATAAGAATAGGTCCACCATAAACTTCAGTATTTAGTTTAAGTAGTTTTTTCTCCACAAGTATTTCCGGATTCGGCTTGATCTTAAAGCCGGGGGAGTCGCTATGAGCACTAATCATTTTAATCCCTGATGAAGGCAAGTCGTTATTTCCTGTGGTAAAAGCAAAAATGGCGGAACCGTTTTTAGTAGTAAAATATTTTTTACCTTTTTCAATTTTCCATTTGTCAGTAAGTTTGAGTTCCTCAAAACCATTAGTTAAGAGGGTGTTTGAGATGTTTGAAACTACATGATAAGGGGAAGGGCTGTTATAAATAAAATCAATTAATTCTGTTGCGTGTATAATTTCTGGTGTCATTATATTTATTTTTTTGCAATTTATAAATAAACAGTCATAAGCTACAATTGTATGATATGACTTTTGTTATTCTTTTAATACAAGGTTTATGATTGTCTAAATTTTATATAAAGGCCAAACAAATGATGGTAACTAATTGTTTTGATTTTGGTTTAACTAAGAAAAATGATATTTTATATTAAATTATTGAGATTTGGAGTATTTATTCCATTTTAAGAAAAAATGTTTGTTGTAGTTTTGCTTTGTGGTAATTTGTAATAGTATGAAGGAAAGGGAAAATATAAAGTGTACTCTTAGTAAAATTCCTTTTAAGGTATCATTAAGTTTTAAATATTTAATTGATGATATTGAAAATATTGCGGCTGATAATAATCATCCGATGAACTTAATGGCTCAGCAAGTAGTTTCGTTGATTGAAAATGAAGCTGAGCTTAAATCTACTAAAGTAGATTTAGCGTATCTTGAAGAAAATAAGGATATTGTGAATAGACTAATGGCTTTTGTTATAAATCCATTGGTTAATCAGGAAGAATTAGCTGCAGTTTTTCCTCCCTTTGCCTGGGAGCCTTTTTATGCTACACAGTATTTTAAAAAATTATTCTTAGATCCTGGAAAAACTAATTTATTGGTTAGTCATATTCTTCCGGAGGAAGATAAGATGTTGGTATTGGTTTTATTCCACGCTTATATGTTAATTCTGGATAAAATTTATGGTATTGACTTGTATCAGGATAAACCACTAACATTTAAACTTGAAGATGATAATACTAAATTAGTTCGGTTTTATTCATCACGGATTAATGCACAGTATATAAATATAATTCCATCTGATAAACACAGAAGATTAAGTGAAGAGGAATTAAAAATACTCGTTAATGTAGATAACGATCTTGATTATTGGAATAAAATGATTCCGTTAGAGAATTATGAATTTCGAGGGATGATGAAGATTGATTATTTTGATGTGACTTATGATTATGTTATTTCTCAACTTAAATCTGATTTATTAAATCGACAAACCATAATCACGAACCAGGGTTTTGAAAATGTAAAGGGATGGATTAGATCTTTAATTGAAAATCCGGAATTAGAAGTTGGATTAATTGGAATTACTGATTTTAACTCATCCTATAATAAAAATTTCATTTGGAAAAGTATTGTTCCTTATGATGAACTTACCTGTGAAGATTATGCAGGAAGTATATATGAAGATGCTTTTATAAACCAAAAGATCATTATAACAAATGATTTTAAAGATCAGCCTCGTAGTAAGGTTGTAGATGCATTTATTCGCAGGGGTATAAGAAGTCATGTTATTGTGCCTTTAGTTGTAGATGATACTGTTGTTGGAGCACTTGAGTTTGGGTGTACAAAACCAGGAAATTTAACTATGATTCAGGTGAAAAGACTTCATGAGGTTTTTCCAATATTCGCAATAGCTATAAATCGTTCAAAAACAGAATGGAACGATAGGGTTAAAGCTATTATTCAAAAGGAGTTTACAGCCATTCATCCTACAGTAGAGTGGAAGTTTAGGGAAACAGTTCAGAATTTATTGAATGTTGAAAGTTGCGAGGATGATATCAGGGTTGTGGAACCAATTGTTTTCAATGATGTGATTCCTATATACGGGGCTTCGGATATCAGAGGTTCTTCAATTGAAAGAAACAAAGCTATACAAGCAGATTTAACTGATCAGCTATTGATGGTTAAAAATATTTTGTCTTCCGATAGGATACTAAATGATATACCACTTGTATCTAATTTATTTTTTAAAATTAGTAATTACCTTAAAAGTGTTGAAGAAGGATTAAAAGCAGGAGATGAGATGGCTGTTATCGAGTTTTTAAAAGATGAGATACAACCAATTTTAAATATTCTAAAAGAACGCGATAAAGAATTGAGGAATGTTGTGGACTCATATTTTGCCAAATTAGATCCTACATTAGGTGTATATTATAATAAGAGAAAGGATTTTGAAGATAGTTTAACCATGATCAATGATCATGTTAGTGATATTTTAGATAAAGAGCAGTTAAAGGCACAGCATGTTTTTCCTCATTATTTTGAAAAATACAGAACTGATGGAATTGAATATAACGCATATATAGGTCAGTCGCTGGTTAAAAATCTGTTATACAATAAAGTTTATTTGAATAATTTAAGGTTGTGGCAATTGTTGGTAATGATTAAAACAGCCCGAAAGGTTAAGGAGATTCAAGAGTCACTGAAAACTAAATTAGATATATCTCAACTAATACTTGTTCATTCTGCACCTTTGAGTATTGCATTCCGACAAGATGAAAAGAAATTTGATGTGGATGGAGCGTATAATATCCGTTACGAAATAACGAAGAAGAGAATAGATAAAGCGCTTATTAAGGATACTAAAGAAAGAGTTACTCAGGTTGGGAAAATTGCAATCATATATTCATATGCAGAAGAGATTGAAGAATATAAGCGATATATTGATTTTATGATTTCAAAGGGTTTAATTACAGATAAAGTTGAGAACCTGGAACTTGAAGATTTGATAGGAGCTTCAGGTTTAAGAGCCTTGAGGATAGAAGTGGATTTTAGTAAATTAAGTGCCGAAGGCGTAGATAATGCCAGGTATGAAGAGTTTATTGGTTTAGATTATTAATGATAAAAAAAGCGATACAAAACTGTATCGCTTTTTTATTGACTACCTAATATTTTAAGAGTTATTAGTTTCGTGCCATTTGGGCTAGTTTGTTACTAACCACTATATTTCTTTGTTCTGCAATTTCATTATTTAACTGAAACGTAAGCTTATTATCAACAATTTTGAAATTTATAATTGAATAGGATGGAGTGTAAGCTTGTTCTTCTGTTACAGTCATTACGGCGTGATTTCCTAATTGATCTAAGTCTTTCTTTAATCTTCCGGATTTGCCTTTAGGAATGAAAAGAACCTGACATTTTTTCATATCTTCAACGCTGGATACTTCCACTACGTTAATTTTTGCAAAACCAATACTTTTCCCATTAACAGTGCTGTTTAGCTCATTTAAAATGGCATGACTGTTACCATAAACACCTACAGTAAAAGTTTTCATTGATTCTTGTTGAGGCCATCTAATATACCTCATAAAGCTTGCAATAAACGAAGCCTCCACTTTTTCAACAGCTGTTTGAGCATTAATGTTAATAAATAGCAAAGATAGTAATGCTATTCCCAAAAACTTTTTAATCATCATTCAATACTTAGTTTAATGTTAACTATTAATTTATAGCCACTTAACGAAACTGTTTGTGTTAAGTTACCAGTCTTTAATTTATTTAACACATGTAAGTATTGAATATTAACGGTTTAAATAATTGTATAATTCCTAATATGTTGATAATTAGATATGTGCTATAGAATAATTATCTTTTGTGTACAAAATATCGATTATTGGATTATGTTATTTTAACATTTGTAGTTCATTAAATATTAATAAATATTTAGATTTCAAGCACATAAAGTCTTTATGGCATTGTTGAAATCTTCTTTGATTAATGGTTTTGAAACAAAAGCAGATGCACCATATTTAAGGCATGCATCTATAGTGTTTAATGAATTATCTCCAGATAAAATAATAACAGGGATATCAAGCCACTCTTCTTTAATTTCTTTTAGTATTTCAAAGCCATCTTTATTAGGCATATATAAATCTAATAAAATCAAATCTGGTTTTTCTTTGATAATAAGTTTCCATGCTTCCAGACCATCTGAGGCTTCTAATATTTGGAAATTATATAGAGATAGTAATTTTTTTATGGTAATCCTCGATTCCAATGCGTCGTCAACTATTAAAACTTTTTTCATAATGTGGAGCGTTTAAATTAGTTTTACATTTGAACTTATAACTCAATATACGCTGATTATTTGAGATAGATGCTTTTAGTTGATGGATTATAGGTTTTGGTTTGTAAAGGTGCATTTATTTGATGCTAATGTTATTAAGGTTTGATTAAATATTTGTTGTTTGTGAAGATCAAATCACTTTCATTATTAAACTATGACTTGGAATGAATCTTTTTAAAACTGATTTTCGTTTATTTCCCTTTTTACAAAAAGAAGTAACAACTATGTATTTTGTCTGTTTTTATATGGCTTATTACTTGATTGTTAATTTGATATATTATTAATCAGCATTCTTTTTTCTTCTCCTTTCACCCTTCTCCTTTCACTTTGTTTCTTACTCCTTTTTTCTGGTTAATCTTTGGTACTAAAGTATACTAAAATGTGATTTGAAAAAATAACAGTAATTTTACTGTTACTTTTTATGTTTATAAGTAATTGGTAATTAAATGTTAAGGTTTTTGTGTGATGGAATTTGTAATTCGTTTTTACCCCCATAATGCCCCATAATTCTATTTTTAGCCCAAAATGGTGGTTTTGGATTCCACTTTTGATTAAAAATGCCTGCTTTGGATTCCGATTTTGGCCATTTTAGCACTTTGGGATACTTTTCTTCGCACTTCTTCGCATTGTCTTCGCAACTTGTTCGCATCTCTTCGCACCGTCTTCGCACTTTCTATGCCCCTGCTACGCCCTTTGTTCGGAACGCGTTCGCAATTCTCCACATGCGCTACACAATCTCTACACAGGTTCTACACCCTAAGGGTGCGAAGAGCATGCATAAAACGTGCATTGAAATGGTGACGAATGGCGTGCTTGTATCGAAGGTGTATCATAGCAATGTAAAAGAAGGTACCTCTTCAGTAAATCGATTAAAGGATTGTGATTGTATTTTACTCACCATGCACGTTAGGTTGGAAAAACATCCGTTATGAGCTAATATATTTAGATGCCAATTATTTTCGTATGCATTTAATATTACTTTGTCATTTAATTATTGAAGAAGGAATATTGTCGTTTTGGCAAAATATAAATGGCAGTATAACAGTGTTCTAAGTGGATGGCGATGTTAAAAAAATAAACTAGTGGGGACTGGTAGGTATTTTTTAATTAATTTTTCTTATTATTGCAAGGATAAATAAAAATTAACGATTAAATAAATTCTTTAACAGTTGATTTTTTTTGGTTTAGGTATTAAAAAAAGAAGTTTAATTTAAATAAATAAAGACATGGCAACTATAAGCTCATTAATTGAAAAGCTAAATGGAGGAGATAATTCTTTTTTCAAAGAATTATATGGTACTGATCAGGCAATTTTAAAAGAACAGGCTGATCGTTACGTTAAATACATGAACGAATTTAAAAGTATTTATGGTAGTGAAGAGGTAATGTTATTGAGTTCTCCAGGTCGTACTGAAGTTGGTGGTAACCATACAGATCACCAATTAGGACGTGTACTTGCAGGTGCTGTAAATTTAGATAATATAGCTGTTGCTGCTCCAAATGGAACTAACATTGTACGTATTACATCTATTGGTTTTGATCCATTTGAAGTTGATCTTAGTGATCTTGAAGTGAAAGAATTTAAAATTACTCCTGGAAACCTTGTTAAAGCAATTGCAAAAGGAGTTAAAGATTTAGGTCTTGAAATTGGTGGTTTTGATGCTGTAATTCATGGTTGTGTGCCAGAGGGGTCAGGATTAAGCTCTTCAGCTTCATTTGAAGTTTTGATTGGTGCTATTTTTAGTAATTTATTTAATGAAGGAAAACTTGATCCTGTAGATAATGCTAAAATAGGACAGAAAGCAGAGCATGCTTGTAAAAAATTCTGTGGTTTAATGGATCAAACAGCTTGTGCGGTTGGTGGTTTTATTACTATTGACTTTGCTGATGCAGCTAATCCTATTGTTAAAGCATTAGATTTTGATTTTGCTCAAACTGGTTATTCTTTAGTTATTACTAATACAGGTGGTAGTCATGGTGGATTAGATGAAGAGTATAATGCATTACCTTCAGAAATGAAAGATGTGGCAAAAGAATTAGGTCAGGATGTACTACGTCCGCTTTCAATGGAAGATGTAGTATCAGGAATTCCTTCTATCAGAGAAAAAGTTGGTGATAGAGCATTATTACGTGCCATCCACTTCCAGGCGGATAATGCAAGAGTTGTTGATGAAGTAGAGGCTTTAGAGGCGAATAAATTTGATAAATTTTTAGAGTTGGTTATCGAGTCAGGATTTAGCTCATACATGTACAACCAAAATATTTATGTTGCTAAAGATGTAAGAAATCAAAGTGTTTCTTTAGGATTAGCATTGAGTGATTTAGTATTAAAAGGAAAAGGTGCATGGCGTGTTCATGGTGGAGGTTTTGCCGGAACTATTCAGGCGTTTGTACCTAACGATTTGTTAGATACATATATCGCTACTTTAGAATCAGTATTTGGAAAAGGTAATTGTCATAAGTTATTTATCCGTTCTAAAGGAGCTGTTGAGGTTGAATTATAGTAAGGAATTCATTTATATTATTAATAATATTTTATTAAGATGAGTAAAAATAAATATTTATTTCCCCTGGTTGTAATGGCCTCATTGTTTTTCCTTTTTGGGTTTATTACAACAATGAATAATTCAACTATTGAGTTTTTGAAGGATGCTTTTGGTTTAAATGATGTACAAAAGCAGTTGCCTAATACTTTCTTTTATGGTGCATATATTTTATCTGTGCCTGTTGGATTTTTAATTAATAAAATTGGATATCGTTTCTCAATCTTTACTGGTTTAGGAATGATTGCTTTAGGTTTCTTTGCCAGTATTCCTGGTGTAGGGTTTGGGTATTATGGATTCTTAAGTGCAGTATCTATTTTTGCTATTGGTGTAGTTATACTTCAGGTTGCAGCAGCTCCTTATGTAGTTGCATTAGGACCAAAAGAAAGTTCTGCAAGTCGTTTAACATTAACCAATGCATTAAACTCAGTAGCAACAGTAATTGCACCTATTTTCGTATCTGTGCTTTTAGTAACTCCTGAGTTAGGAGAAGGTGAAGTGTTAGAAAACTCAGCAATTAAGGAAATTGTTCAAAATCCTTTTATTGGAATTGGAGTAGCTACAGCTGTTATTCTTCTTATTATGTTCTTTTTAAAATTGCCAAATATTAAAGAGGAGCAAGAAAAGGCTGAAGCAGAAGGCGCTGTTAAGCATAAGTCCAGTGCATTTAAATATACTCACGTTTGGTTGGGTTCATTAGCTATTTTTGTGTACATGGGTATTGAAATTGGTATTCCAAGTTTCTTTGCAGATTTTTCGAATAATACAGGTGCCGTAATTGAAACTTCAACAACAGATATGTTAAAGTATTATTGGGGTGGTTTAATGGTTGGACGATTATTGGGTATTTTTGTACTACAGAAGTTCAAGCCTGGTGTAATTTTAACAGTATGTGCCTTAGGTGGAGCTGCCATGTTAACAGGAAGTATTCTTATTTCAGGTAATGTTAGTATGTGGATGTTCTTAGGAACAGGTTTATTCCATTCAATTATGTGGCCTGTTATTTACAGTTTGGCTTTAGAAGATTTAGGTCCTCATGCAGATGTTGCTTCTGGTATTATTGCAACATCAGTAATTGGAGCAGCTATTTTAATGCCAATTATGGGAGCCATTCAAACATGGGCTGGTGTAATTGCAGCTGTTAGTTGTTTATTTGTATATTATTTATATTTGATTTTCTTTGCAGCTAAAGGATCAAAAATTAGATAAAATAAAATTCAGTATTAATAAGATAAAGCATCTATTAGTATTTAATAGATGCTTTTTAATATAACGTTATTATGACAAAAGCTTCAGATATATTTACATTAAAGAATTCCAATGGTGTAGAAGTTTCTTTTATTGGAAGAGGTGGACAAATTGTTGGTATTAAAGTACCTGACGCCAAAGGTGAGGTTGCCGATGTAGTAGTTGGTTACCAAACAGTAGATGAGGCATTGGCAGGTGATGCTTATTTAGGAGCATTATGTGGTCGTTATGCAAATCGTATTGTTAAAGGTCAATTTGAGCTAGATGGTGAAAAGTATCAATTAGATATTAATAATGAACCAAACCATTTACATGGAGGTGTTGATGGTTTTAATTTAAGAGTTTGGGATGTTGAATCTTATGTAGATCCTAAATTTGTAGAAGCCTATAAGCTTTCATTGGTTAGTCCTGATGGAGATCAAAATTACCCGGGAGAATTAACTGTAAGTGTAATTTATGGTTTAACAGATGATAATGAGTTTGTAATTGATTATACGGCTGAAACCAGCAAAACAACAATTATCAATTTAACCAGTCATGCTTATTTTAATTTAAAGGGTGCTGGTACAGGATCAATTGAAAAGCATGAATTACAATTAAATGCTTCTAAATTTACACCTATCGATGGTGAGATTGGTACTGTTACAGGAGAAATAGCAGACGTAAAAGATACAGCTATGGATTTTATGGATGCAAAACCAATTGGAGAGGCATGTGTAGCTGATGATGCTCAGGTAAAACTTGTAGATGGAATAGATCATAATTTTGTAATTGATGGTTATGATGGTTCGCTTAAGTTGGCTGCCAGATTAAAAGATCCAGAGAGTGGAAGAGAAATGGAAGTATATACAGATCAGCCTGGAGTACAGGTTTATACAGGTAGCCATTTTGATAGCTCTGAAACAGGTAAATTAGGTAACCCAATTGAAAAATGGGCAGGAGTAGCTTTAGAAACTCAAATTTTCCCTGATGCACCAAATAAAGCTAATTTTCCAAATGCTGTATTAAAACCAGGTGAAACATATAAACATACTTGTGTATATAAATTCATTTAAAAGAAATTATATATATCTTATCAAGAATATAACTTAGCGAGTTAATTAGCCATCTCATAATATTGAGGTGGCTTTTTTTATTTGTTTAATATAACCACACGATGCATATGTTAATAGTTCTTAAAAATTTAATTCAGATATTCTATAAATAAATATTAATTAACCGATTTAGTATGGACTTGTTTGGTTTTTCATGTTAAGATTATAGTGTTAAGTTATTGTTTTTTAACACTTCTGTTTAATGAGTATTTTTTTCATCTTAAAAATAGATGAAAATTCAATAATATTATAGTATTATTTACTATTAATTAAGCAGATACATTTTTTTTGATATGTTGATTATTTTATTTTCTTTTGGGCACGACTAAAATAAAACTAATTAAAACTTCAAAATGGAAACGACAAAGAAAGAAAATTATGCTTTGCCCATTGTAATGATGATCTTGCTATTTGGTATGATCTCATTTGTTACAAATTTGGCTGCACCGATGGGTGTTGTATTAAAGTCTCAGTTTGGGGCTAGTAATCTGGAAGGAATTTTAGGAAACTTTGCAAACTTCCTGGCATACTTATTTATGGGTATCCCGGCAGGTAAACTTCTAGAAAAAATAGGATATAAGAAAACAGCACTTATTGGTATCGTAGTTGGTTTTGTAGGTGTAGGAATTCAATACATGTCAGGTATTGCATCAAGCTTTTTAGTATACTTATTAGGAGCCTTTGTAGCAGGTTTCTCAATGTGTATTTTAAATGTAGTAGTTAACCCTATGTTAAATACACTTGGTGGCGGCGGTAAAAAAGGAAATCAATTGATTCAGGTTGGAGCCACTTTTAATTCATTTATGGGTACTTCAGTTCCTTTATTAGTTGGTGTATTAGTAGGTGTAGTTACTAAAGATACAGCTATTAAAGATGTAAATCCTGTAATGTTTATTGCAATGGGTATTTTTGCATTAGTAGGTCTTGTATTATATTTTGTTAATATACCTGAACCACATTTAAATACTGGTGATAAAGTTGTTGAGAAATCTAATTATAGTGCATGGTCTTTCCGTCATTTTATTCTTGGTGCTGTAGGTATTGGTGTATATGTTGGTGTTGAAGTAGGTGTTCCTGGAACTATGAACTTCTTTTTAACTGATGCCAGCGCTGGAGGATTAGATGCAGCGACAGCAGGAACAGTTGTGGCTACTTATTGGTTATTGATGTTAGTAGGTCGTTTTGTTGGGGCATCCATTGGAGGAATGGTTTCAAGTAAAACCATGTTAATTACAGCATCTGCTATAGGGATGGTGTTAATTTTTATGGCAATTATTTCCCCAATTTCAACTACAGTTTCAATTCCTGTATTTCAAAGCTCAACAAGCGGAATTTCATTTGGGTTAGCTAAAGTGCCTATAAACGCTATGTATTTGGTATTAGTTGGATTATGTACTTCTGTAATGTGGGGTGGTATATTTAATTTAGCTGTTGAAGGTTTAGGACGATTTACAGCTTCGGCCTCTGGTATTTTTATGACTATGGTAGTAGGTGGAGGAATTTTACCACTTATTCAAAATGGAGTTGCAGATAGTCTTGGATTTATGACTTCATTTTGGGTTCCTTTCTTAGGATTGGCATATTTATTATACTACTCATTAATTGGTAGTAAAAATGTAAATACAGATATTCCTGTGGAATAAATTAAGATATATTTACTAAGCAGAGGGCTAAATTCAGAAATGGATTTAGCCTTTTTTTTGCTATCATTTAGTTAAATGAACTTCTTTTATTATTTATTTTCTGATATTTATAAATACATTATTAATTTTGTGGGCTTTTTAAAAAGTAAAATAAACAATATAGCATATTAGATTCCCCGTAATGAGTAAAAAAGATATAATTATTAATGGAGCGATAGATTTATTTGTAAACAAAGGATTTTCAGCATCAACCAATGAACTGATTCAAAAAATAGGTATTGCCAAAGGTACACTATACCATTACTTTAAAAGTAAAGATCAATTAATAGTTGAGATCTATAAAACACTCATGTTTGAGATAGAGAATGAATGTGTGTCAGAAATGTCTGAAGAAGAAGATCCACATGCCTACACCAAAGATGTTTTTGGTAAAATTGTAAAGTGGTTCATCAAGAATCCTAACAAGTTTCATTATATCAATAGCTTTGAGGCTAGTCCTTATATAAAAATTCATGCATTATCTGTAAGAGATACCTTGAATGGTCCTCAAAAAAATATTATGCAAAAAGTGAACATGGGGGTTATGAAAAATTATAATACTGATTTAATTACCTTTTTTGATTTTGCATTTACTCGCTCTACTGCAAATTATTTTCTTTCACAGGTTAATCCTTTAGCACAATTTAAGGTGGGATTTAATGAGGCTTTTGACCTTTATTGGAAAGGTGCCTCTAGATAAACAATGTGGTTTGTCTTAAAATTTTGAAAATATTTAATGGTACCCTTAATTTGGGGGAGTAAAATCCTTCAAACTTGTTAAAAGTTGTTTTTACCCCTAAAAAAATCATTTTTTTTATAATTTAGTCATTGTGTTACTATGTTAAATAGTATAATGGTGATTCTTCTTCTTTTTAATTAATAATATGTGATTTAGCGTTTTTGTGTAATCTATTTAGTTAACCTAATATAGTTGGTAATGTAATTTTAACACAGAATTAAAATTAATTATACCGACTTGTCGGTCGGTTTGTGTGATATTTGCAACGATAATTTTATACTTTTGTATACAACTATATGAAAATAGAAACACCTAAATCAATTTTTAAAATGAAACAATTTATTACAAAGCTCTATGTGCTTGGTTTATTTATAACCATGTCCATGACTGCTTTTGCACAGGCTAAGGTGTCGGGTACTATTGTAGATTCTGACACAAATGAACCTCTTATTGGTGCAACAGTTGTTGTTCAAGGAACAACAAATGGTACAGTAACCTCGTTAGATGGTACTTTTAATTTGAAAGTTGAAGATGGGAAATGCAATCTTGTGTTTTCTTACATTGGCTATGTAGATCAAGAAAAATCTATTAACGTTAATGGAGATAAAAACATTGGAACGATCTCATTGAATTCAGATGCTGTTGGACTTAATGAAGTACAGGTTTTGGCTTCTGTGGTTACCGATCGTAGTACACCAGTTTCAATTTCTACTTTACCGGCAGAAGTTATTACTGAAAAACTAGGAAGTCAGGAGTATCCTGAATTGTTAAAAACTACTCCATCGATCTATACTTCAAAAGAAGGTGGTGGTTTTGGTGATGCTACTGTTTATGTGCGTGGATTTGATTCTAACAACGTTGGTGTATTAATTAATGGAGTTCCTGTTAATGATATGGAATCAGGAAAAGTATATTGGAGTAACTGGGCCGGTTTATCTGATGTTACCAGAACTATGCAGGTTCAAAGAGGATTGGGTGCATCTAAACTAGGTTTGTCTTCAGTTGGAGGAACAATCAATATTTTAACAAAGTCCACCGATGCTAAAAAAGGTGGTGTTATTAAATCTTATGTTGGGAATGATGGATATAGAAAACAGTTATTGTCATTTTCTACAGGTATGACAGAAAATGGTTGGGCATTATCATTCTTAGGTTCACATACATATGGTGATGGTTATGTAATGGGAACTAACTTTGATGCTTGGAGTTATTTCGTAAATATTGCAAAAAGGTTTAATGATAATCATACACTTGCTTTCACGATTGTAGGTGCTCCTCAATGGCATAATCAACGAGGAACTAAACTTACTATCGAAACATATAAGCATAATAAGTATGGAAAAAGATATAATAGTAATTATGGTATAAGACAAGGTCAACCTTATGGTGGCGGATATGGATATAATTACTATCATAAACCACAGGCGCAATTAAACCATTATTGGACTATTAGTGACAATACAAATTTAACTACCTCTGTGTATGCATCAATGGGTACCGGTGGTGGAAGACGAGTAGCTGGATCTTTAGCTAGAACTGGTGATGGCTTATTGAATTTTGATAGTGCTATTGAAGCAAATCTGGAATCAGTTGTAGGTGGTTCTCAAACAATTGTAGGTAACTCTGTGAATAATCATCAATGGTATGGATTATTATCTACTTGGATTAAAGATGTAAATACCTTTAAATATACATTAGGTTTAGATGCCAGATATTATAATGGAGAACATTATAGAGAAATTGATGATTTACTTGGAGGAGAATTTTATCTTGATGATAGTTTTATTACCAGAGATCCGAATGAGAAGTTAGTTGAAGGAGATAAGTATTCATACCATAACGATGGTAATGTATTGTATACTGGTTTATTTGGGCAAGTAGAATATATTCAAAGTAAATTTACTTCATTTTTGTCTGCTGCAATTTCAAGAAAGAGTTACAGAAGAGTTGATTATTACCAATATATGCCAGGAAATCAAAAATCTGAATGGAAAGATTTTCTTCCTTGGAATGTAAAAGCTGGTGTAAGCTATAAATTGACTGATAACCATAGTATTTATGCAAACGGTGGTTATATTAAAAGAACTCCATATTTTTCAAATGTATTTTTAAATTATACAAATGAAATTAATGATGATGTTAAATATGAACAGATTATTACATCAGAATTAGGATATATCTTTACTTCATCAAAATTTAACGCAAAGGTTTCTTTATATAGAACAAACTGGCGTGATAAAGGGTTAATGATCGGTTATTCATTAGAAGTTCCAGATCCAGAAAATCCTTCTGAAACAATTTTTGAAGACAGAACAGCAAATATTGCAGGTTTAAATCAGTTACACCAAGGTATTGAATTTGAAGGTACTTATAAACCTAATAGCAAAATGACTCTTAAGGGTATGTTGTCTTTTGGGGACTATATTTATGAGGATGATGTAAATTTTGCTTTGTATGACGGTCAGGATTTAATTGCACAGAAAAATGCATATATCAAAGATGTACACGTAGGTAACTCTGCTCAAACGACAGGATCTGTTTCACTTGATTATAAAATCATGGAAGGTCTTAAGCTAGGAGTAGATTATATATATTACGGAAAACACTATGCAGATTTTGATCCTGAGAACAGATCAGAATTAACTGATTCTGGAGTAGATGCATGGGAACTTCCTGAAGTAGGTTTAGTTGATTTAAACTTTAATTATAAATTCACAATTGGAGGTATTAAAGCTACTGTATATGGAAATGTAAATAATGTATTTAATACAGAGTATATTTCAAAAGCTGAAGATGGAGCAAATCATGACGATTTAACTTCTGAAGTTTATTTTGGATTTGGTACAACATGGTCTGGAGGATTAAAAATTAATTTCTAAACCTTATAAAATATAGAATAATGAAAAAAATATTAAATATATATATCCTTATAGCTGTGATTTTTGCAAGTTGTGATCCAATGGAGGATATTTATGATAAGGTTGAAGACGAACAACCTTTAACAAATGTACAGCAGCTTGAATATACATTAACAGACGATGATTATGAAGCAATGGGTTCGAGTTATGGAAACTTTAGTAATTCAATGCCTGCTGCAGAGTATTTGCCAGATTTTTTATCTGAAAAATATGCCACATTAGATGAATCGTCATCAATTAATATTACTTATAATTTCTACCAAGGAAGTTTAAGTTATTTGAATGCACTTGCAAATTCAGATCAGTATGAGCTAACTTCCAGTGATTATAACTCATTTGGAACTGAATATGGTGAGCCAGGTTATTATGATAATTTTGCTTGGAATATGCCAGCAGATGATTACTTACCAGACTTTTTACTTGCATTATATCCAGATGCAGAGGGTGGCGATTTAGCATTAATAACATATGAGTATTATGATAATGGTTCATCTATTATAAGTGAATTTTATGCTTTTGATGGAACTGCATGGTCTGTATCAGAAGGTGGATTGCCTGAAGGTGTAGTACTATATAGTTTAACAGCTGATGATTATGATTCAATGGGCGAGGATTCAGGTTTACCAGGTAGATATAATAATTTCTCTAGTTCAGCTGAGCCAGAAGATTATTTGCCTACTTTCTTAGCTCTTAATAATCCTTATGCTCAAGAAGGTGATATGATCGCGGTTTTATATAAGTATTATTCAGGTAGTACAACAACCCGAGGAAAACAATATACTTATACCAATGGAGTTTGGGAAGAATACCAATCTACGATCGAAAAAACTGATCAATATATTTTAACTGCTTCTGGTTGGATTTTTGACCCAACAGTACAATATGAAATGGTAGCTGCCGATTATCAAATAATAGTAGATTACGTTAAAAATAGTGTAAGCGAAAGTTATTTAGATTCGTATGGTACTGCTGAAGATTATTTTGGCGCTAGTGCATATTATAATGAATTTAGAATCAATGAAGGTTATTATGAGGCTTCAGAATTTGCTACATGGCAAGATGCTGTATCAGAATCTCTTCAAACAGCATTGTTACCAACTATCTTCCCTGAAGCAGTGGCTCAGGTAGAAGGTGTAGATGTATTTTACATTGTAAGCTTTGAGGCATATGCTGGATCAATGGTAACTCACACAATGACATTCCAATGTACTCAATCTGGTCCTAATCCAACATTTGTATATGTTGAGGATTCAGAAACAATAAAATAGCGATGTAAGTTATTGTAATTATTAAAAGGCTATCTCATATTTTTGAGATAGCCTTTTTTATTTTTAATAATCATGCTAATGCTATTTTGTTATAATATTCTATCAATTTTGTAATTAATCAGCATTAAGTCTATAGGAATTTTCTATTTTTGTTTTTATTGAGAAATATTGAAATCCGATAGATTATTTAATGGAGCATTTTGATGTAATTGTAGTATTTGTTGTACTAGCTTTTATACTAATTTCGTTGTATAAAGAGCTGTTGGGAGCAGCATTTACTTTTTTTGTAGCAGTGATGGTATTAGGCTTTTTTGGAGTTCTAACACCAAAGGAGTTATTGGCAGGCTTTGCTAATGAACAAATTGCCGTTATCATGATGCTTTTGTTGCTGGGGGATGCCATACGGCAAATTTCAGTAATAGAGATCTTTTTTAGTAGGATATTTCCTCGACAAAGCGGGTACCGTGGATTTCTCTCCCGGATAATGCTCTGGATTGGTGGTTTTTCTGCCTTTTTGAACAATACTCCATTAGTTGCAGTTATGATGCCTTATGTTCATAATTGGAGTAAAAGAAACAATATTTCGCCCTCAAAATTATTACTGCCATTATCTTATGCTGCTATTTTAGGCGGTTGTGTAACATTAATCGGTACATCAACCAACCTTATTGTAAATGGAATGGTAATAGATCAAACGATCTTTCCTGATATGGAACCATTGCATATGTTTGATTTCTTTTGGGTTGGTTTTCCAATGTTAGTTATTGGGTTTTTATACTTGTTTTTCTTTGGAGATAAACTATTACCTAAACATAGTATTTTAACCAAAGAAATATCAGGATCGGAGCGAAAGTATGTGGTTGAAGCTAAGGTGCATAATAACTCAAAACTTGTTGGTAAATCTATAGAGGATTCTGGTTTTGCAAACTCTAAAGGATTGTTTCTGGCTGAGGTAGTACGTAAAAAATATACTTTTCAGGTTTTTGATAAGAATTTCGTTTTAGAAGCAGGTGATTTACTTAGATTTGCCGGTGAGAGCGAGGATATAGCTAACCTGTTATCCGATAGTAGTAATTTAAGTCTTCCTTCTGTAGGGATGATGAGTAAACTTAAAAGAGCGGATGTAGTTGAGATTGTTATTTCTCATAATAGTACACTGATCTCAAAAATGGTAAAAGACATTAACTTCCGGAGTAAGTATGATTCTGTGTTATTAGCTATTCATCGTAATGGAGAGCGAATTACAGGGAAGTTGGAGGAGATTAAGTTAAAAGCTGGTGATGTTATTTTATTATTAGCAGGTGATGATTTTAATACCAGATCACAGTATGATATGGATTTTTATCTGATATCAAAAGTTAAGGAAGTTAGAAAGCCTGAGCGTTATAAAATATGGACTTTGTTTGGAGGTACATTATTGGCTATTTTTCTTTCTGCCTTAAATTTAATCCCTTTATTTATGGGATTGCTGGTTGTTCTTGTGGTTATTAATATTTTGGGTGTAGTTAATGCTAAAGATTTGCCTAAGAATATTGATTATAATCTGGCAGTTATTATAGCCTTATCGCTTGCTCTTGGAACTGCTATGATTAAAACAGGGGTAGCTGATATGATTGCTAATTTCATGATCTCCATTCTTTTTCCTTTTGGTAAGGTAGCAGTCTTAACTGGAATTTATCTGATTACTTCTATATTGGCTGCATATATTACTAATAAAGCAGCTGTAGCTATTATTTTTCCAATTTCATTAACTGCAGCCCATAGTTTACAATTGAATCCATTACCGTTTGCATTAGTAGTATCTTTTGCTGCAGCAGCTAATTTTCTTACACCAATAGGATATCAAACAAATTTGATGGTTTATGGACCCGGAGGTTATACCTTTAAAGATTTCTTTAGAATTGGTTGGCCTTTAACTTTAATTTATATGGTTGTTACTGTAGCCATTCTAAACTATATGTATTTGTAGTTTTTATTTTATCCAGTCTTATATTGGTCGTATGAGAGTGATATGAGATAAGATGTAATTATAGATAGATATACAATTATAACATTTATTTAGGGACAATAGTGGATAGAATAAGTTGGTATTCTAGGTAAGGTATTGGGGTTTGAAGAGAGAGCAAACATAAGACTTTAAAATTAAGTCTTATGTCTGTATTTTATTTGTAAAGGAAATAACTATTTACATGCAATAGTTTCAATTTCAACAAGAACACCTAAAGGGAGTTCTTTAACTGCAAATGCAGCTCTTGCTGGAGGATTTTCTGAGTAATATTTTCCATAAACTTCATTCATGTCTTTAAAGTTAGCCATGTCTGAAAGAAGACAAGTAGATTTAATTACATCCTTAAAGCTATAACCAGCCTCGGTTAATATTGCTTCAATATTTTTCATTACTTGTTCTGTTTGCTCTGTAATTCCACCTTCTACTACTTTTCCTTCTGCTGGATTGATAGGAATCTGTCCTGAAATGAAAAGCATTCCATTTGCTTCAATAGCCTGACTGTATGGCCCAATTGCTGCAGGCGCATTGTCTGTATTAATTACTTTTTTCATAACTCTAATATTTTGTTTTTGTATTTTGGGAAAACTTAATTGTATAAATGATTATGTATTCTTAAATGTTCATTTATTAATTGCAATCCTTAAAAATTAGGGTTGTCTCTTGCACTACTTCTCTTATCATATTTTAAGTCTTGAAGTAATGATGAGTTAACACTGATGGAAAAGAAATATGATTTATACCTTCCAACCGGAACCAGGTTAAAGCTCATACCCCAACAATGTAAATCTCTTGATACTCTTAAGTTAGTATGAGATATTTCCTGTGTATCAAAGCTATATCCTGAAGAAAAGGAAAACTTCCACTTAGGAGTTAAAGAAAAATCACCACTGAAATTTACACTGGATGTAACCCGTTTTTTAAACGTTCTGTTTTCGATATCAAAATCCCCATTAGCCAATCTTAAACTGTAGTTTAAAGATAAATTCCATGGAAATTCAAACTTTGTATAGCCATCGTCACCAATAGCGGTTTCTTGTGTACCTCTTGTATTAGCAAAAGCATCTGGTAGTTGGTCCATTCTATCCAGAGGATTACTCATGTCATTTTCCGGAGGTGTATCTTCATCAGCATTAGTTTCATCGGTAGAAACACCATTTCTTTTCTCTCTCCACTTTTTAAGTTTTTCAGAACCAAATGAAAGTCCAAAGCTTAAGTTTGCTGATTGCATATGAGCAAGTTTTCTTTGAGATTTCCATGCTGATGTATTAATTTTTATGGGTCTTTTTGCAATGGAATCATATACATAGGCATATGGGTCAAACGTAGCACCAAAATTAATATTTGTTCCAAAAATTTTAGTCCTACCGCTCATACTAACATTTGACCATTTTAAAGAATCAGCTAAGAAGTTATGCGATGTGGAGAAGTTTAAGCTTTCTAAAATTTTAACTTTCTTGAATCCAGTACTATCCTGATCGCTCTTTACTTTCATTTCCAAAGTGTTACCAATGGAAAGCCCTAATGAACCTGATCTTCCAGTTCCTGGAGTACCATATAATGATCCTTCGTATTTAGAGTATTGATAGTGAATAATTGAATCTTGATTTGGGTTATAGTATTCAAACCAATCATAGTAACCAAACTTCTCCTGACCAAAATCAGGTCTGAATGACATACTAGCTGATGGAGTCATTACATGTCTAATCTTTTCAACCTTATTTCCAAATAATTTCCTCCAAGGTGTATAAAATGTATAAAACTTAGTTGAAGTACTAACAGAGTAACTGTAGTCATAAACACGGTTAAAGCCATTGGTTGTATCCGAAACAACAATTTGCTCAAGTTCTTCATCCCATTCTTTTGTAATTGATTTAGAATACCAGCGTTCTGTATAATTTAAAGAAGGAGTTAAAGTAAAGTATTTTAATAATTTTAAGTTTAATGATAGAGGTATGGAGTGTCTGGCTCCATTTTCCCATTGCTGAGGAAATTTTTTATCCCCTAATTCACTTTCTTTGGTGTTGATATAATTTTTTACGTTACCCGTATATGACAAACTAATTTTTTCGTACCATGCCTCTTTCGAACCAACCTTATTTTTGTTTTTAAACGGGAAGATTCTGTTCATTGTTAATGTAAGGTCGGGCGCTGTAAAGCTTACCGTTGAATCTCTTGTGTTCTGCGAAGCCAGAATGTTTGCAGAAAAATTAAACGGTGCTTTAGGAAACTTTCGACTGTATGAAATACTGGATCTCTTTGTGTTCTGTGCCAGTTTATTGATATTGATAACACTTGATACGTTATTTTGGTCGTAAGAACTACTTGAAAAATTTACACTTGCTGAAAAAGTAGAATACGGATTGGCTTTAGAATCCTGACGATGCGACCATGTGATAGAGAAGTCTTTTGATTTGCTGTAATCCGGTAAATCTTTATCACTGTTTACATTAACTATATATTGAAAATTAAAGTTTCCTGAAAATTTATAGTTCAATTTATATTTAGAATTTCCTCTAAGTCCCCAGGATTCATTGGCATATAAATCACCTGTTACAGCCAAATCGAAATAATCACTGGCTGCCCAGTAATAACCTCCGTCACGTAAAAATAATCCTCTACTACTTTCCTCACCATAGGACGGCATAATAATTCCGGAACTGTAACTGCTGGTGTTTGGTATTACTGCAAAAGGAATTCCAATCGGCAATGGAATATCTTCTATTACTAAATACGCCGGACCTGTAATTGTTTTTTTTCCGGGAATTACTTTTGCTTTGGTCAGATTTAAATAGAAGTGAGGGTGTTCATGATTGTCACAAGTACTATAATGACCATCTTTGATAGAAAATGAATCATCAGGTGCTTTCTTAGCAAATTCACTAACCACATATCCTTCTCCTTGTTCCGTAACTACATGTTCAATTAGAGCCTTTTCACTTTCAAAATTGTATTTGATCGTTTTCATCTCGTAGGAACCACTTTTGTCAGTAAAAACTGGTAATCCGGTTGCAACCCCTAAAGAATCTTCAATACCATATGCGTAGGTTAAACTGCTATCTAAATCCAACTCAATACATGCAGCTGTAAGAGTTATATCCAGATACTTTACTTCAGCATCACCGTAAAGAAAAACTTTTCGAGAACCATCCATGGTCATTATAATAGAATCTTTTGCAGTGTATTGTACATCTGCATCAATTCCCAGGCCTGAAGATTTTTCTTCTGGATTAACGATCGTTGTGTCGCTTACTAAAGAAGTAGTATCTCTTTGAAGTACAGGTATTGTATCTAATGATGTGTTTTGAGCAAAACAAAAGTTATATAAGGAGCTAATAATTAATAACGTAAATGTAATTATCGCTTTTGTAAAATATCCTTGTTTTGTATGAACTATATTTTGATTCAATGCTTTTGTGCTTTAATTTTCAAGATTCGACAAAAATAAATAAAAATTGATGATAGAAACTTTTTATTTCTAAAATTAGGCCTTAATCGTAACTTTTTATTCGTGTTTTGTTTTTTAGATGGAATAGCATGATTTTGTTATTAGTTGGTTTGTTTTATTATGTGTTTGATATTTAATGGGATCTATATAATTTGTATTGATTATTATTTTCAATCAAAAAAGCGAGAGATGCATATCAAATAATCTGCCACTATTTACAAAAAGTTAATTTTATACAGTATTTTGCAATAATTTATTGCGTTTACTTATATATTTTCATAATCAAGCATTATTTTTGACAATCAATTAGGGAGATTATAGTTAAGATAGATTGATGAACAGACATTATATATATATTATTATATCGGTATTTATTTTATTTGCCAACTTTTTGGACGTTTCCGTGTATGCACAGTCTACTGGGAAGTTCAAAAAAGTAGTTATTGACGCAGGGCACGGAGGTAAAGATCCGGGAGCACATGGTAAATATGCAAAAGAAAAAGATATTGTACTGGCAGTAGCGTTAAAATTAGGTAATTATATAGAAAAGTATATGCCTGAAATAGAGGTGATCTATACGCGGAAAAAGGATGTTTTTGTACCTCTGTCTGAGAGAGCAAAAATTGCGAATAAGGCTGATGCCAATCTGTTTATCTCTATCCATGCTAATTATATTTCGAATCCTAAAATAACCGGTACAGAAACGTTTGCCTTGGGATTACACAGAACTCAGGATAACCTGGAGGTTGCTAAAAAGGAAAACTCAGTAATTGTATTAGAAGAGGATTATAGTACCACATATGAAGATTTTGATCCGAATTCATCAGAATCATATATCATTTTTGAATTGTATCAGAATATATACTTAAACCAAAGTTTGGAAATGGCAGATTTGGTACAACATCAGTTTAGTGAAAGAGTTGGTAGGCGAAATAGAGGAGTTAAGCAAGCAGGATTTTTGGTTTTACGTGAAACTGCTATGCCAGGTGTATTGGTTGAACTTGGTTTTTTAAGTAATTCAAATGAAGAAAAATATTTAACTTCAAACGAAGGTCAGGCTTTATTAGCTTCAGGTATTTTTAGAGCATTCAGAGATTATAAAGAAAATTTTGAGGCAAAAAATAATCTTGATGTTAAAGAAGTTGTGGCTCAAAAAACTACAAATGATGTTTTATATCGTATTCAGGTAGCTAGCAGCAAGAGGAAAATTAAAGAAGGGACATCAATTTACAAGAAATTTAATCAGCTTTTTGAATATAAAGACGGCAAATATTATAAATATGCAGTTGGAGAATCTACTACTTTTAACGAAATTAGTAAGCAAGTTAGTGAAGTTCAAGGGGTAGTTAAAGATTGTTTTATTATTGCGTTTAAGGATGGTAAAAGGATTACTTTAAAAGAAGCCCGACAATTAACAAACGAATAATTAGGATAAACTTCAGAGGTAAAAAGCAACTTTTTTTAATTAGATGTGGGGGCATCTGATTTTATTAAAACAGCAAATGCTGTTAAATTCAAAATTATTACCATGAGTGAATTTATTCCTATTATAGATGAAAGTTCTGCAGTTCCAAAATTTTTACAAGTTGTAAATGCTTTTGAAGAAGCTGTAAAAAGTGACAAAATGAAGGTGGGAGATAACCTTCCTTCAGTGAACGAATTATGTTCTAAGTGTGGTTTAAGTCGAGATACGGTTTTTAAAGCGTATAGTGAGTTAAAAAGCAGGAAGTTAATTGAATCAGTTCCCAATAAAGGTTATTACGTTTCCAGTAATTCTTCCAATGTTTTTTTGTTTTTGGATACCTTAAAGGCTTATAAGGAAGTCTTATACGGGGCCTTTAGATCTGCTTTACCTGGAAGAATCAATGTAGATGTTCATTTTCATCATTATAATCCCCGTGTTTTTGAGGATATAATTAGATACGCAGCAGGAAAGTATAGTCATTATATTATTATGACTTTTGATCATGACAAGGTGAAATCATCATTAAAAGCTATTGATCCGTCTAAATTGTTGTGTATTGATTGGGATATCAATGTTCCACCCAAAAGTTCTTTTCTAGGTCAGGATTTTGGAAAGCCAGTTTATGATAATTTATTGAAAGTGACGGATAAACTAAAGAAGTATAAAAAAATGATCATGGTTTATCCGGAATATACAAATCACCCTCAAGATACAGTTATTGCTTTTGAGCAGTTTTGTAAGGATCAAAAGTTTGAATATGAGATTATTTATAAACTGGAGGATATAGACCCGAAACAAGGTGAGTTGTACTTTACAGTTAGTGATAGGGCTTTAGCTCAAATATTAGATGAAATTTCAGATCAACCGATTCTGATAGGCAACGATCTGGGCATAATCTCTTATAATGAAACACCTACAAAAAAATATATTAAAGAAGGCATATCTGTTATTTCTACAGATTTTAGATTAATGGGTGAAAAGATGGCTGATTTTGTAGTTCAAGAAGAACATGTAAGAGCATATATTCCAACTTCAATAATTGAGCGAAATTCTTTATAAATATTTGTTATTTATGTTAATTACGCTTGGATCCGTTATAGGAAGTTTATTTTTACAGAAACCTTGATTATATGTAATAAAAGCCTGTAATTTGCATTTGATTATTTTAATAAATGATAATAATGTTTGATACCTTTTGAACTTAATGTCTTTTATTACTGTTTTGATAGATCAAAAGTTAAACTTTAATATCTTAAATTATGGAGCAAATTACAGAATTATTTAAATCTTCGCAGCAATACATTGTTGCCTATGGAGGCAAACTAGTATTAGCGCTTTTAACTTTAGTAATAGGTTTTTGGGTAATTAGTAAGATTACAAAAGCAATTAAAAAGTTATTTCAGGTAAAGCAAATAGATCCTACATTACAACCATTTCTGGTAGGAATGCTTAATTATACACTTAAGATTTTACTTGTCATAAGTGTAATGACTATGGTAGGCATTCAAATGACATCATTTATTGCAATACTGGGTGCTGCAGGTTTAGCCGTTGGTATGGCTTTGTCAGGAACTTTACAGAATTTTGCTGGAGGTGTTATGTTGTTAATTTTAAAACCTTTTTCTAAAGGAGACTTTATTGAAGCGCAAGGTTATAAAGGAACGGTTCACGAGATTCAGATTTTTAGTACCATTTTAAAAACACCTGATAACAGGATTATATTTATACCTAATGGTGGATTGTCGACTTCCAGTTTAATTAATTATTCAAGAGAAGAACAAAGAAGAGTAGATTTTTCTTTTGGAATAGGATATGGTGATGACATTGATAAAGCTAAGTCAGTAATAAAGCAGGTTATCGATAGTAATGAAAAAATTTTTAAAGACCCGGCTCCATTTATTGCAGTTGGAGAGCTTGCTGATAGTTCAGTAAACTTAACAACCAGAGTATGGACTAAAGGTGCCGATTATTGGGAAGTATTCTTTTATATGAACGAAAATGTTAAGAAAGAATTTGATAAACAAGGAGTTTCTATTCCTTTCCCACAAACAGATGTTCACTTATATAATAACTAATAATACCTAAACTTTACATGATGATTAGAAATGTACTTATAGCAATTTTTTGCTTTGTTACTATTGGAATTAATGCGCAAGAACAAAAAGCAGACTCTGTTAAACATTGGAAAGGAGGAGGTACAACATCTTTAAACTTCTCTCAGGTTTCCTTATCAAATTGGTCCGGTGGTGGAAATAATTCAGTTGCAGGAACTTTTCTTTTTAAAGGTTTCTTAAATCATAAAAAAGGAAAATTAGCATGGGATAATACTCTTGATGTTGGCTATGGTTTGACAAAACAAGGCGATTATAAAGTCGCTAAATCTGAAGATAAATTACATATTACAACTAAGTTGGGTTACGAAAATGGAAATCATTGGTTTTACACAGGAATGGCTGATTTTAAAACTCAGTTTTCAATTGGATACAAAGATCCATTGATTCAGAGTGTAAAGATTTCTGATTTTATGGCGCCGGGTTATTTACAATTTTCATTAGGTATGGATTATAAACCATCTGATAATTTTTCGTTATTGATTTCGCCATTAACATCAAAAATGACATTTGTAAATGATGATGCATTATCACATGAAGGAGCTTATGGTGTTGATGTTGATGAGAAGATGAGAGGTGAATATGGTGCTTCGTTAAAGTTGACAGCTAAGAAAAAGGATCTCATTAAAAATGTTAATGGATATACCCGATTGGATCTTTTTACAAATTATTCAGAAAATCCTCAGAATATTGATGTAGACTGGGAGTTTGGTTTTGATATGAAGATTAATGACTATTTAAGTGCGGTGTTTAAGACAAATATTTTATATGATGATGATATAAAGTATGTAAATAACGATAGTGTAGAGGAGGGCCCTAGAGTTCAAGTAAAACAAATGTTTGGAGCAGGTTTATCTTATACATTTTAATAAATATAGAGAAAGGGGTTAATCACCCCTTTTTTTCTTTCTATATGGAGGCTTTACATTAAATAGCTTTCAATATACTCAGTTTTTAGGATTAAGATCCATCTTTGCTAATATCAGTTTTGTTTTAGTATTCTTCCAAAAATTATCAATACGATATTTAAGGATATTAATTTTTATATGGTTTAGTTAAGTTCTTTCTGTTATCATTGTTATGTACAGAAATTAACTTACCAATACAATTATCATTTAATATTTACACTGGTAACAATGTCTCCACAATCGGTGTATAACAATACAACACTATGTTCAGCATTTAGATAATCAAGTGTATTTTAATTACGCTCATATTATTAATATTGTTAGTTTTTACATTGTATTCAATTTTTTTCCGAAAAGAAATCTCTCCTGGTTATTTATGGGTATATTTAGAAGCAGGTATATAGATTTCAGAATGTTATGACCTCAGGGTATGGAGAGATACCTTAAACTAAATTCCTAAATAATTTTTGCTTAGTTAGGTTTTTCTTACAGATACTTCTTATGAGTAACTATGATTGTACCTATATAATGTATGTACTCGATTAACAAAATCTTATAGCTATGATTTTGATCATTACAGTCTTGTAAAATTTTTGGCTTTTAGTTTCTTCATTTTGTAGGGAGTTTTGATAGTAAGTGTAAGTAGAAATGCTGATTGAAATATGAATATGCGACTAAAATGTTCAAAAGAGAGATTATGTTGTGAAATATCTTAAATAATCCGTTAAGCTAGTTTAGGTTCATTACATTTGCATACAAATATAGTTTTAGATTAATTATGAGGGATACACAAAGTTCTTTGCATACTTTTCATATACCTGTAATGGGAACAGGATATACAATTGAATCACCATTAAAAGTTGCACATTATGGAATTGATTCTGTAGTGCCAATTACGGATCACTATTTAATGGAACAATTACGTGAAATGTATTGTAAAGAAAACAATTTGGATTATGTTGCAGAAGACTTATCGAAATCAGATGCACGTTCAAATATTACCAGAAAATATCTTGATTTATTGGATGATCTGGTTATAATGAAATTTAACAAAGTAAAAGAATCAGATTTTGTTGAAGGCAGCGAAATAACTAAGTATTTTGATTTATTGCCAGATACTAATGCATTAAAGCAGTTGTATGTTAAAATGCTTAATGCAGATACTGATGAAAAAAATGGCCTACAAGAGCAATTGCTTAATGCAATAAAACCAGGAAGTATTGATGTTAATATCATGACAAAATTAGATGGGGTTAATTATGATGAAAATAACGAACCTTTATCTATTGAGTATAATGATGCACATGCAGCGTTAAAAGGTTTTGCAGAAAGTAAGGTTAACGGATCTGTTATATTATCAGCTGGTTTAAATCCGAGATTGTATGGATATATTGCTACTTTTAATGACTTTTTTCCTAATGAAAAAGGACAATTAAAAAAGCGTATAGTTCTTAAGGTTAGTGATTACAGATCAGCAATGGTTCAAGGGCGTTTTCTTGCTAAGAAAGGACTATGGGTTTCTGAATTCAGAATTGAGTCAGGATTAAACTGTGGTGGTCATGCTTTTGCTACAGACGGTTATTTGTTAGGTCCAATTTTAAAGGAATTTAATGATAATAAGGATAAGTTAGCTCAAATGTTATTCTCATCTTATGCTGATGTTCTTGAAAAAGAGAAAGGAATAACTCTTGATAATCCGTTATCAATTCATTATACAGTTCAAGGCGGTGTTGGTGATGCAGATGAACATAAAATGTTTTTAGAGCATTTTAATATGAAATCTGTTGGTTGGGGATCTCCTTTTATGTTGGTTCCGGAAGCAACAACTGTAGATGATTATACTTTGAATCTATTGAAAGAAGGTAAAGAAGATGATTTTTATTTAAGCGATGTTTCACCTCTTGGTGTTCGTTTTAATTCGATAAAAGAAAATTCGGCCGATATTCAAAAGCAAAAACGAGTTGAAGAAGGAAAACCAGGTGCAGCTTGTATTAAGAAATACTTACAGTTTAATACAGAATATACAAAAACACCTATTTGTACAGCCTCAATAGCTTATCAAAAGAAAAAGATTAAGGAGTTGACAGATTCTATTATTAATCAGGTAGAACTTAAAGCTAAAATTGATAAAGTCGTTGAAAAAGCTTGTTTATGCGTAGGATTAGGAAATAGTGTAATTGAACATCATAAACTTGAGGTTCCTAAAGGAAATCATGGAGTAGTGGTTTGCCCAGGACCTAACTTAGCATATTTTAATAAGATTTCTTCATTGAATGAGATGGTTGATTTTATTTATGGAAAAACAACCATTTTATTTAACTCAGAAAGACCTAATGTATTTATTAAGGAATTAAAAATATATGTAGATTACTTAAAGGAGAAACTTGAAGAATGCAAGGATGAGTATAGTGCTCCTGATATTAAGTATTTTAATACATTTAAGAAAAATCTTCAGGAAGGAATTGCCTATTATAAAGATCTATTTTCAAAGGGAGATGAGATTTTTCAAAATATGAAAAAGAATGTATTATCAGATCTTGCAGAATATAAGTCTGAACTTGAAGCTATACTTATACCATCATAGCTTAAGTTAAATAAAAAGGTATTATTAAAGTCCTATGAATCAAAATTGATTTATAGGACTTTTTTTTGTCTAATGGCTATTTTTTAAGATGTTTGATTGTTTTTTCGATGTGTTTAAAATTATTAGTTTTGAAAGTAATTTGAGTTTATAAAATAATTAATAGTATGCAACAATACAGGTTTAAACAAAAGGGGATTTACTTAATTATATTTTTATTTGTTGTATTCCAATTAAAAGCTCAAAATGATACGCTTAAAGTAATTCAATTTGATGATACCAGATCATTAAAATGGTGCAATGAATTTAAGGTTGTGGATATAAAATCTTCGTCAGATGATCAGATACAAAAAGCTTATATCTATTGTTCAACAAGTCATAAAGCAAAGCCTTTAATAGTTAGTCTTCATACGTGGAGTGGTGATTATACACAAAAGGATCCTCTGGCAAATAAAGTATCAGAAAAAAACTGGAACTATATTCATCCAAACTTTAGAGGTCCCAATCGCACTTTTGAAGCAACAGGTAGTTCGTTAGTATTATCGGATATTCAAGATGCCATTACATATGCTATAAAAAATATGAATGTTAATCCTGATGAAGTTCATATTGTAGGCGTTTCCGGAGGTGGATTTGCAACATTAGCTGCTTTTATGAATTTAAAGTACCCTGTAAAATCTTTTTCGGCATGGGCACCTATTTCTGATCTGGAAGCTTGGTATTGGGAATCGGTTGGTAGAAATCAGAAATATGCAAAGGATATTGTAAATTCTGTTTCTCACAATAATACTTTTAATAAAGAAGAGACAATTAAACGATCTCCTCTTTTTCAATCATTTCCTCAGGAACTAAGAAAGCAGTCACAACTTTTTATTTATGAGGGAATTCATGATGGATATACCGGATCAGTGCCCATTACGCATTCATTAAATATGTATAATAGGTTAGTGGGTGAACGGAAGTACCGAACTACAAATATGGATTCAATTATGAAACAGGCTATAACTGATACCAGTCTTATTTCTGAAAAGGAAATTATAGATCTTGTTACAAAAAGAATTAATCCTAACTCCAAAATAAATGGAATGCTATTTGATAGAAAAGTTCACTTGAAGAGACAATTTGAAAATATCAGTTTATTTATTTTTGAAGGAGGTCATGAACAAATACCTCAGGCTTTAGAGCTAATCCCTGTAAATAAATAACTTAATTTAAATCTCTTATTGAAGAATCTAATTAAAATAATTACTCATGAAAAGAATGTTATTTATAATATTGGCTATTATAAGTCTAAGTAGTTTTGCTCAGAATAAAAATTTTATAGATCAAAATTATATTGAAGTAACAGGTAAGGCTGAATTAGAAGTTGTTCCTAACGAAATTTATCTTAAAATTTTTCTTGACGAAAAAGATTTAAAGGGAAAAGATAATCTTGAAGATCTAGAAAAACAGATGATTGATAAATTGGAAGATATTGGTATTGATATATCCAAGGATCTTGCAGTAAAAGATATGGCTAGTAATTTTAAAAATTATTGGATCAAAGGAAAAGAGATTCATACAAGTAAGGAATATCAATTAATGGTACATAATGCTAAAACTGCAGGAGCGGTATTTAGAGAATTAGAGTCCATTAATATTTCAAATATTAGTATTGAAAAAGTAGATCATTCTGAGATTGATGGGTATAAACAAAAAGTTAAAGTAATGGCTATTAATGCTGCAAAACAAAAAGCCAAAGCCTTAACAGAAGAAATAGGTCAAAATATAGGTAAGGCAATTTATATTCAGGAACTCAACAATAGAGTATATAGGGCCATGCAAAGTTATGAAAAAGGAGTTGCATCAAATATTATGGTTAGGGGAACAACTTCTTTGGCTAAAATGGCTGTTCCTGATATTGAGTTTGAAAAGATTCAATTGGAATATTCTATATTAGTTAGGTTTGCTCTGGAATAGATATATAGATTTTTTGAAGAAATTAAGGTTATTACAAATTAGAAGAGTAATAACCTTTTTCTTTTTGTATAAATAGACGGCTATGTATTAAACAGTATTTTGATTGGTTATTATAAATTTCATTGTTTAACTTTAGAAAGCTTACACTAACTAATTTATAAAAATTATGACCAAAGATAAAGAGCATACCCTTGTCGAAATTTTTGCAGGAAAAACTATAGATGCAGAAATTGTAAAAACACTTTTGGAAAATGCTGAAATAGAAGCGTATTTAAAAGATGAACTTATTGGGAATTTAGTTCCCTGGAATGCTTCTGCAGGAGGTGCCGGGGCTGTGAAGATTTATATTTCAAGTGCAGATTATGAAAAAGGAAAAGAAATTGTAGAAGAGTATTACAAGAATATTCAATCAGATTAGATTTGAGAGTTAAAATAAAGAGGACTTTAAAAGACTACAATTCAGTACATTTTATCATATTAGTGGTGTATTCTTAAAGAGACATTATTATTTATGAGTGATAATTTTATGCAATAAAAAACATTACAGACACATGAAAGCACTTTTTATTGGAGGAACAGGAAATATATCTTATTTGTGTTCGGCATTGGCTTTGGAAAGAGGATGGGAGTTGTATTTATTAAATAGAGGAGGAATTGAGCCAAAAGGAGAGATAAAAGATGCAATATCACTAGTTGCAGATATTAATAATCGTCAACACGTTTTAAAGATTTTAGAAGGATTACGGTTTGATGTAGTAATTGATTTCATTGCTTTTACAGAGGAGGATGTGGAGCGTGATTATCAATTATTTAAAAATATTACTAATCAGTATATTTATATAAGTTCAGCCTCTTGTTATCAAAAGCCTGTAGGTTATCCAATTATTACAGAATCCTCTCCTTTAAAAAATCCTCATTGGCAATATTCCCGGGATAAAATAGCTGGTGAAGATTTATTACAAAAGTTATATAGAGAAAAAGATTTTCCGATGACGATTATTCGTCCCTCATTGACCTATCATACAGTTATTCCGGTTCCAATTGGCGGATGGAAACTGTATAATGTATTTGATAGAATAAAGAAAGGTAAGCCAATTATAGTTCATGGCGATGGTATATCTCCATGGGTAATTACTCATGCTGCTGATTTTGCTAAAGGATTAGTGGGATTGATGGGAAATCAACAAGCTATAGGACATCCTTTTCATATTACATCAGATGAAGTATTAACATGGGATCAAGTATATAATACTTTAGGAATGGCCATAGGCGTTAAGCCAAATTTAATTCATATTGCATCTGAAAAAATATGTGAATTATCTCTAAAAGTAGGAGGTAAAGATATGGAAGGTACACTGTTGGGAGATAAAGCTAGTGGAGTGATTTTTGATAATTCAAAGATTAAGACTTTTGTACCTGAATTTAAAGCCACAATTAAATTTGCTGATGGCATTAGAAATACCTTGAAGTGGTTTGAGGAAAGTTCGCAGAGAATGATTGTGGATATAGAAACAGAAAAGTGGATTGATGGTATGTTGGCTCTGTATAGTTAATGAATTATTTATTGATTTAGTGTATAATTGAGCGCATAACATGATCAGAAGGTTACCTTCCTTATGTAGCTTTTTATTATAATAGAACTTTTATTATTCTATTGAGTTATTAGTTGGCTCCTTGAGCCTTTTTTTGTGCAATTGTAACAACTTCCCTATTATTACTTAATTATTTATTATTTGACAGGTATTTGAACGATTTTTAAGGTGTGTAGATATTTCGGTGTGTACTTTTACGATAAGAAATTTTTTTAAAATACCCTTAAGTAATATGTAGTTATGTTGAAGCAATGTTTAATGGCTGTTTTATTGATATCAATAACATTCACATTATACGCAAAAGATTATGTTATCACAGAATTTGGTGTAAATGCAGATAGTACCATTATAAATACACAAAAAATTCAAAGTGTTATTGATATGGCCTCTCAAAAAGGAGGTGGTGTAATTGTTATTCCCAAAGGAGTTTTTCTATCGGGGGCTTTATTTTTTAAGCCCAATACAACTTTAAAGTTGATGGAAGGTGCTGTATTAAAAGGATCAAATATTATAGATAATTATCCATTAATACCCTCCCGAATGGAAGGTAAAAGTATTTATTATTATGCGGCATTAATTAATGCTTATAATGTAAATAATTTTAGTATTACTGGTCCCGGAAAAATAGATGGTAATGGATTGGAATATTGGAAAGAGTTTTGGGCCTATCGCAAGTTAAGGAAGGAACAGAATCTTCCTGCTACAAATCTGGATGTTCATAGACCTAGATTAATTTTTATCTGGGGCTGTGATAATGTACTTATCAAAAACGTAAAGTTGCATAATGCCGGTTTTTGGACTACGCATTTATATCAATGCACCAATGTTTTAATAGAAGGGTGTGACATAAGATCACCTTATCAACCAGTTCCAGCTCCTAGTACTGATGGTGTGGATATAGATGTTTGTAAAGATGTTGTAATTAGAAATTGCTATATTTCTGTTAACGATGATGGAATTGCTATTAAAGGAGGTAAGGGGCCAACTGCTCACAGACTTTATGAAAATGGAATTGTAGAGAATGTATTGATAGAAGATTGTACGTTTGGTTTTGTTCATGCCACATTAACTATGGGAAGTGAATGTTTACATGCTAAAAATATAACAATACGTAATTGTAAAATCGACCATGACAGAACGTTATTAAATATGAAAATGAGACCGGATACATATCAAATATATGAAAATATCAGGGTTGAAAATATTACAGGAAAATGTAGATATCTTATTACAATGCGTCCATGGAAGCAGTTCTTTAACTTGGAGGGTACTACTGAAAAACCCTTTGGAATAGTTCAGAATATTACAATTGAGAATTCGCAGTTACAATGTGAAAGTATTGGAATAATAAGAGGTAATGCAAATGATTCCATTCATAACTTTATTTTAAAGAATCTTGATATAAAAGCAAAAAGTGAAGTTTTAGATACTGATTATTCTGAAGTAGTTCTTGAAAATGTTAAAGTAAATGGAGCAAACTTTTCGAATAAATAGGATTTTATAATACAGAAAAAGGTTATACTTTAAGTACCTCAAATATAACCTTTTTTGTATTTATCTTATACTTATTATTAACAAATTAAACGTAGTTCTGTGGAGGAGGTTCGGGTAAAAAATGTTTTAATTCATATACGGCCTTAACAGGATCTGGTGCATTAAAAACAGCACTACCGGCTACTAGTACATCAGCACCTGCATTTATTAATTGTTGAGCGTTGGCTATTGTAACGCCACCATCAACTTCTATCAATGCTCTACTACCTTTTCTTTCAATTAAATTCTTTAAGTCTGTAAGTTTTTTATAGGTGTTATCAATAAATTTTTGGCCTCCAAATCCTGGATTTACAGACATTAATAATACCAAATCAACTTCAGTAATTATTTCTTCTAATAAAAATACCGGAGTATGTGGGTTAAGGGTTACTCCAGCTTGCATTCCCTCTTTTTTTATTGCGTCGATTGTTCTGTGTAAATGCGTACAGGCTTCATAATGAACATTTAAAAGATCGGCACCTGCTTCTTTAAAATCACTTATAAATTTATCTGGGTTTTCAATCATTAAATGAACGTCAAAAGGCTTTTCTATATGAGGTCGTAATGATTTTATTACTGGTAGTCCAAATGAGATATTAGGCACAAACACACCGTCCATTACATCCAGATGAAGCCAATCTGCATCACTATTATTTATAATATCAATTTGCGATTCCATTTTGGCAAAATCTGCCGCTAATAGAGAGGGTGCAATTAAATGTTTCATTATTAAGATTATGTTAATATGTATGTTTGGCTGCAAAAATAGTAAGAAAGATTAATGAAAAAAAGAGGGAAATGAAGATGTAGTTTCATTTCCCTCTTTTATTTAATATCATTCAAAATATAATTAACCTAAATACGAACGAAGAATTTTGCTTCTATAGGTGTGTTTTAATCTTTTTATGGCTTTTTCTTTTATTTGTCTTACTCTTTCTCGAGTAAGATTAAATAAGTTACCTATTTCCTCTAATGAATAAGGAGGTTCTCCTTTTAAGCCATAATATAATCTGATAATATCAGCCTCTCTAACCGATAAGGTTGATAGTGATCTTTCTATTTCTCTTCTTAATGAATCCGTAAGTAATTCGTTGTCCGGACTAATTGAGTCAGTGCTTAATAGGGTGTCATACAAATTGTTATCTTCGTCCTTTCTTAGAGGTGCATCCATAGAGATATGTTTGTTCATTGCACGCAATGATTCTTTTACCTCTTTGGGAGCAAGGTCTAATGCATTAGCAATTTCTTCGGAAGTAGGTTCTCTTTGAAACTCTTGTTCAAGTATGGCAAAAGTATTATTTACTTTATTCATAGAACCTATTTTATTCAACGGAAGGCGAACTATTCTGGCCTGTTCAGCCAAAGCCTGTAAAATAGATTGTCTTATCCACCATACGGCATAAGAAATAAACTTAAAACCTCGTGTTTCATCAAAGCGTTGAGCTGCTTTTATTAATCCCAGGTTACCTTCGTTAATTAAATCCGGTAAACTCAAACCTTGATTTTGATATTGTTTACTTACCGAAACAACAAATCTTAAATTAGCATTTATGAGTCTTTCCAGTGCGGCCTGATCACCTTCTTTTATTCTTTTTGCAAGTTTTACTTCTTCTTCTGCAGATAATAATTTTACCTTACCTATTTCATGCAAATATTTATCCAAAGACGGCGTTTCCCGATTTGTTACTTGTTTTGTAATTTTGAGTTGTCTCATCTTGAAATAGTTGGTTAGTCTTTAAGTAATAGTAAATATAACAAAAAAACATTGCGATTTGTTTTAGAATCAAAAAAATATAGGATACTTTACATGAAGCGATACTTTTTTTACATGTATGTTTATAGCTATTAATAGTGGTTCGATTCAGAGTGCTGAATTTTAGGTTTATAGCCTGGATTTTGACTATAATTATATTATTTAGGTACTAGGACTAATAAATATTCCATTTTATTTTGTGGATTAATTCAAATATTCTTAAGTTTGCATCAAATCTTCTGGGCATCTTTCTTATTTGTAGAATCAAAAGCCGTATCAGGACAAAAATCAATTAAAAAATAATATTAATAATATCGAGAAGATTTTGAATCTTCAAAGTGTTAATTTCCCCAAGAGAATTTATTGGTAAAAAATTATGTACGATATTCTTGAATTGAATAAAAAACTTTTAGCAGAACTTAAAGATATTGCGAAAGAGTTAAAGATTAAACGAATTGATTCGTTTAAAAAGCAGGATTTAATTTATAAAATCCTTGATGAGCAAGCTATTGCTGCATCAGAAAAAAAGAAAACTGAAAAAACTTCCGAGAAAAAACCTACCAAAAGAGTTAGAACCACAACTAAGGTTCAAAAAGTTGTACCCGTTACAAAGGAAGAAAAAGTAGAAAAGAAAAATATTAATGCAGAGGTTGAGGCTGAAGTGAAAACCGAAACAATTGCAGAAAAACTTGAAGCACAAAGGTTAAAAGCTGAAGAAGCTTCTAAAATAGAAGAAAAAGTGGCTGAGGCTAAAAAAGAATCTGAAGCTGTTAAAGTTAAAGAATCTCCAAAAAGAAAATCTGACGATCGTGAAAAATCTAAAGATAATGCGGGTCAGGATAACAGACGTCAGCGTCAGGGAGATAATGACGGAAAAAGAAGACAATACGATAATAGAGGGGCTAAAGATAATAACCAGCAAAGAAGACAAGATAAGCAACATGATAAAGCTTTTGATTTTGATGGTATTATTTCGGCTTCTGGAGTATTAGAAATCATGCAGGATGGTTATGGTTTCCTAAGATCTTCTGATTATAACTATTTAAACTCTCCTGATGATATTTATGTATCTCAGTCTCAAATTAAACTTTTTGGTTTAAAAACCGGAGATACCGTATTGGGAAGTATTCGTCCACCAAAAGAAGGTGAAAAGTATTTTCCTTTAATTAAGGTTGAGGAAATCAATGGAAGAAGTCCTCAGATTGTAAGAGACCGTGTACCATTTGATCATTTGACTCCAATTTTCCCTGATGAGAAATTTAAAATCACTGGAAGCGGAAAAGATAGTCTTTCGACAAGAGTGGTTGATATGTTTGCCCCTATTGGTAAAGGACAACGTGGTTTAATTGTGGCTCAGCCTAAAACGGGTAAAACTGTTTTATTAAAAGAGGTAGCTAATGCCATTGCAGCAAATCATCCTGAGGTTTATATGATCATCTTACTAGTAGATGAACGTCCGGAAGAGGTTACAGATATGGCGCGTAGTGTAAATGCAGAAGTGATTTCTTCTACTTTTGATGAACCTGCAGAAAGACACGTAAAAGTGGCTAATATAGTTTTGGAAAAAGCAAAAAGAATGGTTGAGTGTGGACACGATGTAGTTGTATTACTCGATTCTATTACTCGTTTAGCAAGAGCCTATAACACCGTTTCTCCTGCTTCAGGTAAAGTACTATCTGGTGGTGTTGATGCAAATGCGTTACACAAACCAAAAAGGTTCTTTGGTGCAGCTCGTAATATTGAAGATGGTGGTTCATTGACAATTTTAGCTACTGCATTAACAGAAACCGGTTCTAAGATGGATGAGGTGATCTTTGAAGAATTTAAAGGTACAGGTAATATGGAGCTTCAATTGGATAGAAGATTATCTAACAAGCGTATATACCCAGCTGTTGATGTTACTTTATCAAGTACTCGTAGAGAAGACTTATTGCTTGATAGAGAGAGCTTAAATCGTATTTGGATTCTAAGAAATTATTTAGCGGATATGAATCCATTAGAAGCAATGGATTTCTTACAAGATAGAATGAGAAAAACTCGTAGTAATGAAGAGTTTTTAATTTCTATGAATGATGGTTAATCTATGAATTTAGAATAAATACAAAAGGGATGATTAATCTGATTAATCATCCCTTTTTTGTTAACTATTGTTGGGTTGTTGTTGTTAATATATCATATTGTTTTAATCTTTCAACTTGTTCTAAGTTTCCTTTATTTACAATTTCACTTATGGGTTTATTGTAATTGTAGTATTCGTTTTTACTTATCTTTTTATAATGGTCTTTCGCTTGACTGGCAAACATAATGTCGTAATGGTAATTGATTTTATATGCAGACCAAAAATCTTTTGTCATTACAGGATCGGATATTTTATTATAACGTACAACATCAGTATAATCAGTTACTCTGTATTTAGCATCTATGATTAATTTAGCGGTACATTCAGCACCATTCTTTTTTATTAAAACATTTAAATCAACGTGAGATAAATCTGTATTTAGAGGAGCATCCTCCTTTGCTAATGTAACCGTTTTATTTATGGTACTTCCTTTGGCTGAAATTGTTCTTACGTCTTCATAAACTTCAGAAGTGCCTGCAGTATTTTGAGGTATAAATGGTTGTTTTGTTGTGGGATCAATTAAATACCATTCATTAAAACCACCAACTGTTTCATCTTCCCAAATCTCTAATTGCGTGCCGTTGTCTACTTTTCTTCCAGAGAAACATAGCAGGTATCCATTGTAATTAAAAATTCTAAATTTCCCACCACCTAAATGTTCAAACCTAAACATTTGAGATGTTCCATTATGCTTTTGCCATAAATGAATGTCATTTCCATATTTTTGAAGGTTAAAACTACCTCCCTTATGGTCTAGAACAACAGGTGTTGCCCCAGGTAATGCAGATTGTATGTAGTAATAGCCTTTGTATTTTTGAGATGGTACTACTTTAAATAATCTGTCGGCACCAGAGGTCATGTTCCAGGCTTTCAGATTTAAACCATTTTCTGCAGCAGTAGGACTACCCGGAACATCCAGATAACCTTTATTTTCAGTGAAGTTTAAAGCTGATTTAATATAAAAAGCTTTTTCAGGAAATTCGTAATATGGTTTTGATTTCAGATGCTGCTGTTTAATGTCAATCCAGGCACTTCCGTTTATTGTTGGAGCAAGATTGTCTATCGCATTTTGAACTAATTCTGTGGTTCCGGGAAATTCATATACCTTATCTACTATTGCAGAAACTTCACCCGGAGCTCCAATTATATCTAATCCTTTATTTATGGCTGTATGAGTAACTTCATCTCCATCCATTAAGAAGGCCACGGTAGATGCAATGTTTTCTGCAGATGTTCCTTCCGATGCAACATTTGCTGCCTCACCTGATAAAGAAATCACTTCTTTAACATTATCTAATTTTTCCTGCTCTTTATTGATGTCTGTAACTACATCGTATTTGTTTTTAGGATTCATTTTTTTTATTCCTTTACTTGAAACACCACCTATAATATCTTTATAATCAGGTAATGCTTCAGCACTGCTCTTAACCGCATTTTGCATTTTAGAGTACAGAGTAGGGGACTGACATGTAAGGTTTACTGTGTATGATAATAATTTTTGCTCTCGGTATTCGTCCTTTTTGTCTCCTGGTATTGACAATCTCATCATGTCTACACCAGTAAAGAAATCTCTTGTACAAATTTGTTCATTTTCAATGGTAGTAGAAAACATTACTTTTTCCTTGTATGGAGTTAGTTTATAGTTTTCGCCAATTTTGGTGTCTACATATCCACTGGCAAAGCTTGTATCAGGAATACAAACATATACAACATCTCCAAGTTTAGGACCATTTGGGATATTAGTATGATTTACAATGTTTAAATTAAAGTCGACTTTCTCTCCTCCATAATATATTTCGTAAATAGCATCTGAAGGTACAATGAAGTTTTTATTTAAAGTTTGTTTATCCTCGTAGTCAAAAATGACAAAGTTTCCCGGATGTTGTTTGATGTAAATATTTAATCCTCGTCTTTTATGATCTACATTTAAATTTATATCTATAATATCGCCTTTAGAAGCGGTAAATGTTTTTAATAAAGTAATACTTTTTCCTGAAGAAAAGTTTCCTTTTATTATATCTATGTCTTCAGCTTTTATTGTAGAATGTATAGCAAGACAAAAGATAAGAATAAATAATATATATATGTTTTTCATTTTATTGATATAATTTTTTTAGTGAGATAAATAATGTACCTGTATTATTTAATTGATCCCAAATGAATTGTTTTAGTATATTTTATTTTAGTCTTGCTTAATTTTTGGATAAGTGCCTGAAAATATTGCTCTTCAGCTTTTAGGGTATAATAGGTAGGTTTGTAGTATAAGGCATAAGCGTTTAATTTTAAGTTTTTGGCTTGTCCAATATCCGGGTTTCCAAATAATATATACTTTGCTGAAGGTGGTAAAGCCTCGGTTACGGATAAATTTGTGACTAAACCTTTTTCGTTAAATGACATATCACCTTCGTTATATTCTTTAACTTTTGTTCCCTTAATGGCATTTTTAGCATCATCACTTAAGTGTCCTGCGATATTACCAAATACATCTTTTGCTTTGTTTGTAGCTTCTCTTCCTGAATTATAAAGAGAATAGATTTCTTGAGCTACTTTAAGGTCTGATTCACGGTTAGTCATAAAATACTGTATAGGTTCACTTCCTGGTTGAGGTCCTATTAATCCCATAGCTCCATGTGCAGCAAACGAAGCAGCCGGACTCATTACCATTGATGCTGCAGAAACACCAATGTCGGCTAGAGCCCAATGTTTTGCACCTCCAATTGTAGAACTTACATTGTAATGATATCCTTTAAATATGGCACTATCGGGAATGTTAGATTTATTAATTGCTAAAGGTTTAATTTTGGCTTGTGAATTGTGTATACCTCCCTGACCTAAAATCTGATCATTATAGTCAAAAATATCTACTTTTTGATACATATACTTATTAAATAACCTGATATCCTGATACGAAATAACTGGTTCTTTGTAGCCTATCGTAGTATCTACTTCATATGTGATATTTTCTGAAGTAATAGTACTGTATTGCATCCAGGCAGGGTTATATAATTTTTCTTTTCCTGAAACTCTGGTTAAGGAGATTGACACATCTTTTTTACCTCCACGACCAATGATTTCTAAGATATATACACTTTCCTCAGGAATTTTAATGATATCGTTAACTGAAGATACTTTTCCTTTTTCCCAGACAGTTACATGGCTGTTTTTATCAATTAACCTAATACTCGAAATATCTTTTTCTTTTTCAACAGATAAGGTAATCTTTATCTCATCGTTTTTGTTCATAGCAAAATCATACGTTTTGCCATCTTTTTTAATGGAGTTCTTCCCCTGGAATATTGTGAAATTAGGGTTGTTGATTTGGCCATTTATGTTCTGCAATATTGGAATGGTGCAAAACATAATTCCAAAAATCTTAAATAAATTTTTAATCATTTTTGTAAATAATTAGTTTGTGTATTATAAGTATGTGGGGGCTGCAAAATAAAATATAATAGAAATATTATAGGTTCATATTTTAATAAAATGTATATATTTTTTGATTAACGGTTTGTTTGAATCGGTTTTTGTTTTGTATTGCCCATTGATGTTATCCTTAAAACAGTAGAAAATTATAGTCTTGTTTTTTTATGGTTTGTCTGCTATTATTTAGATGTTACTAATAATTATTTCACTTATTTTATATACGGAAATTAAAAATACTGACTATAACTGTTAACTGTATTTTCTATTTAATTGTTATTTTTAATAAGTATAAATTACATCTTAACATTATAATTGTAATCTCCACATTGCAATTATTTGGTTTCTAATATTACATTTGTCAATCAATTATTGAATAAGATATCGTGCAATCATTTTTTGAAACACATAAATTTCTGATTAATAATTTAAAAGTTCCTATCAAAAGGAAGTTGATGGATGAAATCGATTGGAATCATCGTTTAATCGGAATAAAAGGAACAAGGGGAATTGGTAAAACGAATTTCCTTTTAGATTTTGCAAAATCAAAATATGGACTGGATAAGTCATGCTTGTACGTTAATCTTAACAACCTCTATTTTTCAGAACACAGTATTATTTCATTTGCCGACAAGTTTAGAAAAACAGGTGGCAAAACTTTGGTACTCGACCAGGTATATAAATATCCGGGTTGGTCGGAAGAGTTGAAATATTGTTATGAAAATTTTACTGATCTGCAGATTGTATTTTCAGGATCTACAGTAATGAGGCTTAGAGAAGAAAATCCTCATTTAAGAGATCTAGTGCACTCTTATAAATTAGAAGGATTTTCATTTAGAGAGTTTTTAGAATTAAAGACAGGCAAAAAATTCAAGTCTTATACATTTGAAGATATAATAAAGAATCATCAAAAAATCGCTTCTGAAATTGTAAAGGATATTAAACCTCTGGCATACTTTGATGATTATTTAGAGTACGGTTATTATCCGTTTTATCTGGACGAACAACATTATACCGAAAACTTAATGAAGAGTGTCAATTTAATTCTTGAAATTGACATCAGCTTTTTACGACAAATAGAACTAAAATATTTGCCTAGGCTTAGAAAATTGCTTTTTAGCATAGCTCAGGAAGTACCTTTTCAGCCTAATGTAAGTAAATTAAGTTCTCATGTTGGTACCTCAAGAGCAACTGTAATGAATTACTTGTACTATTTAAGACAGGCTCGTTTGGTGAAATTATTATATGATGGACCAGAGGATATGCAAAAAAAACCTTCGTTGATTTACCTGCATAATCCAAATTTGGTACAATGTATTAGTCGTAATACGGTAGATAAAATTAACCTTTTAAAAACCTTTTTTTATAATCAGGTTGGTAGTATTCATGAGTTAGCAGTATCGTGTAAGGGTGATTTTAAAGTGGATGATAAATTTGATTTTATAGTTAGAGAACAAAGTGAATTAAATGATAAAAAAGATAAGAATTTATTAGTGGCAAAAGATATGATTGAGAAGGGAGAACAGAATGTTATTCCTTTGTGGTTGTTTGGATTTTTGTACTAATAATTTTTAACTAATTAGTTATAATGTTGTAATTTTACTAATTGATTATCAATAAAATAGAATAGTTCTAAATAATAGTAGTTAAAACTTAAATAGTAAACAAAATGGCAAAAGAAAAGAAGTTTCTTACCTGTGATGGTAACCAAGCTGCTGCTCATATCGCTTATATGTTTAGCGAGGTAGCTGCAATCTATCCAATCACGCCTTCTTCTACAATGGCAGAGTACGTCGATGAATGGGCTGCAGCCGGAAGAAAAAATATTTTTGGAGAAACAGTAAAAGTTGAAGAAATGCAATCTGAAGCTGGTGCTGCTGGTGCTATGCACGGAGCTCTTCAGGCTGGTACTCTTTGTAATACATTTACAGCATCACAAGGTTTGTTATTAATGATCCCTAACATGTACAAAGTGGCTGGAGAATTACTTCCAGGTGTTTATCATGTTTCGGCTCGTACATTAGCATCTCATGCATTATCTATTTTTGGTGATCACCAGGATGTTATGGCTGTTCGTCAAACAGGATGTGCAATGTTTGCTACAGGTTCTGTACAAGAAGTTATGGACCTTGCAGCAGTTGCTCACTTAGCATCTCTTAAATCAAGAGTACCATTCGTTCACTTCTTTGACGGATTCCGTACTTCTCATGAGATTCAAAAAATTGAACAATTAGATATCGAAGATCTTGAGCCATTATTTGATAAAGATGATCTTCAGGCATTCCGTGACCGTGCATTAAATCCAGCTACTCCAGTAGCTCGAGGTATGGCACAAAACCCGGATGTTTTCTTCCAGGCTCGTGAAGCTTGTAATCCTTATTATGATTCATTAGCAGATACAGTTGAGCACTATATGAAAGAGCTTAACAAAATTACTGGTCGTGAGTATGGTTTATTTGATTACTATGGTGCAGAAGATGCAGAAAGAGTAATCATTGCTATGGGATCAGGTTGCGAAGCAATCAAAGAAGGTATTGATGAATTAGTTGCTAAAGGCGAAAAAGTTGGTATGGTTGCTGTACACTTATATCGTCCATTCTCAGCTAAACATTTCTTAGCAGCAGTACCTGATACAGCTAAAAGAATTGCTGTTTTAGATCGTACAAAAGAGCCGGGAGCAACTGGTGAACCATTATATTTAGATGTAAAAGATACATTCTATGGTAAAGAAAATGCCCCTGTTATTGTAGGTGGTCGTTATGGTCTTTCTTCTAAAGACTTTACTCCTGCACAGGTTGTTTCTATTTATGAAAACCTTGCTTTACCAGAACCTAAAAACGGATTTACTGTAGGTATCGTTGATGATGTTACTTTTACATCTCTTCCTCCAAAAGAAGAAATTGAATTAGCTAACGGACCATTCGAAGCTAAATTTTATGGTTTAGGTGCTGATGGTACTGTAGGTGCTAACAAAAACTCAATTAAAATTATAGGTGATAACACAGATAAATATTGTCAGGCTTACTTCGCTTATGACTCTAAAAAATCAGGAGGTTTCACTTGTTCTCACCTTCGTTTTGGTGATGATCCAATCCGTTCTACTTATTTGGTAATGACTCCTAACTTTGTTGCATGTCACGTTCAGGCATACTTGAATTTATATGATGTAACAAAAGGTTTGAAGAAAGACGGTACATTCTTATTAAACACAGTATGGTCAGAAGAAGAGGTTAAGAAAAATCTTCCTGATAATGTTAAAGCTTACTTTGCTAAAAACAACATTAGCCTTTACACAATCAACGCAACAGATATTGCTGCAGGTATTGGTTTAGGTAACCGTACAAATACAATTCTTCAATCTGCATTCTTTAAAATTACAGGCGTAATTCCTTACGAGCAAGCTGTTGAGCAAATGAAGAAATTTATCGTAAAATCTTACGGTAAAAAAGGAGAGAAGATTGTTAATATGAACTTTGCTGCTGTTGATCAAGGTGGTGATGTAGTTAAGATTGATGTTCCTGCAGAATGGGCTAGCCTTGAAGGTTCTTTAGAATACCCAACTGCTGGTACTGAATTCGTAAACAAAGTTGTTCGTCCTATTAATGCTCAGGTTGGTGATGATTTACCAGTGTCTGCATTTACAGGTCGTGAAGATGGTACTTGGGATCAAGGTACTTCTAAGTTTGAAAAACGTGGTGTTGCTGCTAGCGTTCCGGAATGGATTCCAGAAAACTGTATCCAATGTAACCAGTGTGCTTACGTTTGTCCTCACGCTGCTATTCGTCCATTCGTATTAGACGAAACAGAAGCTGCAGACTTTAAAGGTGCTACTTTAGAGATGAGAGCTCCTGCTGCACTAAAAGGAATGCAATTCCGTGTACAGGTTGATGTTCTTGACTGTCTTGACTGTGGAAACTGTGTTGATGTTTGTCCAGCTAAAACAAAAGCTCTTGAGATGAAACCTATAGCTTCTCAATATGACAACCAGGAAAACTGGGATTACTGTGTTGAGAAAGTTACTTCTAAACAAAGTTTAGTAGATACAAAAACTAACGTTAAGAACTCTCAGTTTGCAACTCCATTATTCGAGTTCTCTGGTGCTTGTTCTGGTTGTGGTGAAACTCCATATATTAAATTGATCTCTCAATTATTTGGTGATCGTCAAATGGTAGCAAATGCAACTGGTTGTACTTCTATCTACTCTGGTTCAGCTCCATCTACTCCATATACAATGAACGAAAAAGGATGTGGTCCAGCTTGGGCAAATTCTTTATTCGAAGATAACGCTGAGTATGGTTTAGGTATGGCTATCGCAACTGAAAAAATGCGTGACCGTGTTGAGCGTTTAATGAAAGAAGGTTTAGAGTCTGACAGCTGTTCTGCAGAAATGAAAGCTCTATTTACTGAGTGGATTGAAAACCGTAAAGACGGTGAGATAACAAAAGAGATCTCAGCAAAACTTTCTCCAATGATCGACGCTTGTAGCTGCGATATTTGTGATGAGTTAGCAAAAGTTAAAAAATATATCACTAAACAATCTCAGTGGATTATTGGTGGTGACGGATGGGCTTATGACATCGGTTATGGTGGTTTAGATCACGTATTAGCTTCAGGACAAGATGTAAATGTATTAGTGGTTGATACTGAGGTTTACTCTAACACAGGAGGTCAGGCATCTAAATCTACACCTGTTGGTGCTGTAGCTAAATTTGCTGCTTCAGGTAAGAAAATTCGTAAGAAAGATCTTGGTATGATGGCTGCATCTTATGGTTATGTATATGTTGCTCAAATTGCAATGGGTGCTAATCAGGCTCAAACATTTAAAGCTATCCGTGAAGCTGAAGCATTTGATGGTCCATCTATCATTATTGCTTATGCTCCATGTATTAACCATGGTTTAACTGCAGGTATGGGTAAAGCTCAAACTGAGCAGAAAAAAGCTGTTGAGTGTGGTTACTTCCACCTATACAGATTTAACCCGGAATTAGAAGAAGAAGGTAAAAACCCATTCATATTAGACTCTAAAGAGCCACAATGGGATAAATTCCAAGACTTCTTGAAAGGTGAGATCCGTTATACTTCATTGATGAAACAATTCCCTGCTGAAGCAGAAGAATTATTTAAAGCTGCTGAAGAAAACGCTAAATGGCGTTACAACGGCTATGTTCGTCAATCTAAAATGGAATTCTAAGAATTAGAAATCTAGATATGTAAGGCATCCTTTTTGAAGGGTGCCTTTTTTGTTGTTATATGTTTAGCATTGTTACAAATAAGGTGGCACAAGTACACAACAAAGAGTTTTTTTAGTCGCGCAGACAAAAAGTTATCTAAGGAGGGCTTTAATAAAAAATTATTAGTCAGTCATCTACCTTAAACTAAAAAAAAGCTAATATTTTAGTTTGGTCTGAGTCGTACCAAAAAGGTAAAGGCAAGGTAACAGAAACGGATACTTCTTATATACACCATTCATACTCTTCATATATTGTTCACATTTAATTCACTGAACAGTGAGTCAATAGTGAGTGAATAGTGAGGGATAAGTGAGTGAATAGTGAAGTATATCCGCAGATGCTCCCTTGTTGGTCCGGAGCAGGTCCGTTGTTGTTATATGTAAATACTTGTTATGACAGGTGATTTCTTTTAATTTTTGAGCCTTTGTTGGTAAGTATTGGTATGGCCATTTGACTTTTGTATGTTACCTCTTGTTTATAGATCTATGATGAATTAACAAGTTGCAAATACTTTGCCAATTGATTACTGTCGAAGAGTTAGTGTAAGCTCACTACAATTAATAGGTTAAATACACTTTAAACATTGCGTCGGAAATCATATCTTTTTAAATTGAGTAGAAAACAGAACTACAAAGTAGGTTCTCAACTTAAATATTCAGGATATGCTTTTAATTATAGATAACCAAAGTGCTTTTATTAAAAAGTTTAAGCGTCAGTTTTTATCAGAGCAAGATTTTGATTATGTGTTTTTTGATCATAATCAACCGATCACCTTATCTGCCAAAACAGAAATAAAGGGCGTCATTCTTTCCGGTGGAAAAGGTAATCCGTATGAGCCATTAAACCTTACCTCAAATTTTGTAGCGTTAATGAATTTTAATGTTCCCGTATTGGGTTTCTGTCTTGGTCATGAGATTATTGCAGTAGCCAATAGAGGCCGAATAAAAAAGTTAGCAGAATATCATGGAAAAAAAGAACTCATCAATATAATTAAGCCAGAAGATCCTATATTTGACGGGTTGAAAAAGATGGAGGTTTTGCTTCTGAAAAAACATTCATTTTATGTTTCTGAGATGCCAGAATCATTTGAATGTTTAGCAACATCAGATATTTGTTCAACGGAAATTATAAAGCATAAAGAAAAACCAATTTATGGATTCCAATCTCATCCTGAAGTTTCTGGAGATGATGGATTGTTGATGGTTAAGAATTTTTTGAAAATTTGTAATATTTTAGAGTAATGGATTTATATTATTGGATTAAAGTTGTTTCAATAATCGCTGGCGTTTATTTAATTACCTTTATCACTCGAAAAATTATTGGGGTGTTTATTAAAAGACAATCGTTAAAGGTTAATGTAGACCCAACAAATTTTTCATTTCTGAAAAATTCTATATCATTTATTATTTATACGGCAGGATTAATTGCTGTATTTTACATTACACCACCACTTAATTCTGTTGCAAAAGCATTGTTTGCCAGTGCTGGTATTTTTGCAGCTATAATAGGTTTTGCCTCTCAAAAAGCCTTTAGTAATATTATTAGTGGAATTTTTATTCTCATATTCCGTCCTTTTAGAGTTAAGGATGTTATTGAGGTTGGTGCGCTGAATAAGGGAATTGTAGAAGAAATAACATTGCGTCATACTATTATTCGAAATTATGAAAACAGAAGAATAATTATTCCTAACTCAATAATTAGTGAAGAAACTATTATTAATAGTAATATTATAGAGGAAAAGATTAAAAAGTTTGTTGAGTTTGATATTAGTTATGAATCTAATTTAGATTTAGCTAAGGAAATAATTAGAGAAGAAGCAGAAAATCATCCTTTATTAATGGATAACAGGTCCGAGGAAGATAGGATTAATAATGTACCTAAGGTCGTTATAAGAGTGATTAGGTTGGGCGAATATTCAGTAACCATTAGAGCCTACGTTTGGGCAAAATGTAACGATGATGCATTTGTTATTTCGTGTGATATGAATGAATCAGTTAAAAAGCGATTTGATGCTAACGGAATAGAAATTCCATATCCACATCGTACTATTGTAAATAAAAAACTTTAGGTCATATAATAAGGGTTAGTTCTAGTGATGAATAGGAATGGTTACAGTAAAGGTTGAGCCTTCACCTATCTGACTCTCCACACATATAGAACCATTGTGTTTTTTAATTATTTCGTAACATAATACCAGGCCTAAACCTGTACCGGTCTCATTTGCTGTGCCTTTAGTTTGGATATTTGAATTTATTAAGAATAGTTGATTAACGGTATCTTGATTCATTCCTGTACCGGTATCAGAAATTGTAAATATTACATTTTCTTCAGCATGGTATAAATTCATTTCAATCAGACCTCCTTTGCTGGTGTATTTTAAAGCATTGGTAATTAAATTACGAAAAACTGTTGACATAGCAATGTCATCAGTATCTGCGAAAATTTGATCTTCATTTGTGAATTTATATTGAATTTGTTTGGCTAAAAAGTTAGGCTTAAGAAGCGTAATGGTTTCTTCTATAACTTTGTTAAGATTAGTGGATTTAAAGGTAAGCTGGTTAGAATTATTTTGTAGTAGAGCCCAATTGAGCAGGTTTTCAAATAAATTATACGTTTGCTTGGCGCTCGAATTAATAATGCCAGTGTAATTTTTAATTTCGTCAATATTAAAATTATCGAGGCTATGCATAAGTAAATCTGAAAAGCCAATAATTACATTGAATGGATTTTTTAAATCATGCGAAATGATTGATATAAATTTATCTTTAGCCTGATTTGTTAATTCCAAGCTAACTTTACTTTCTGTCAGTTCTTTTGATTTTAATTCGATCGCTTCCTTTTGTGCTAATAGAATTTCGTTTTGTTGAATTGATTTGTGGTATAGTTCTTTAACTTTATTTTGTTCTAATTCAAGTAGATGCTGTTTCTCAAAACTCTTAAACCTAAACTTATTTTGAATTAGATTGGCTGTAAACCCGAATATAATGATTGGTATAATGTTAGACATCTCAAGTAATTGCTCTTTTAATGGATCTTTTAAAGTAAATAGAGCTATAATAAATAATATAGAGGGAGTTATATATATGAAAAGGGTTCCTAACAGGCAAACTCTTAATTCAAGCGAAATTAAAAAAAGAACTAAAACAGTTCCTGTAATACTAGAACTTAGATGCTCGTTTAAATGAATAAAGCATTTTCCATACATCATAATTAATAAGCTTGATATTAATATGTTGTATAATGTAACTTTTATCTGATTAGATGATTTTTTGAATATTTGAAAGTAACTTATAACTAGTGCTATTGAAATTGGCAGTAGTCGTGTGTATAAGGCCGGTATACTGTTTCGGAAATATATATCAGAGAACATAAAATAACCAACGATAATAAAGGTAATTGGTAATTTAATTTTTAGAGAATTAATTATATGTTCTTGAGTATGTATTCTATATCGTTGTTTTATGTCTGTTGATGGGTTCATAATTAATTTTCTAATTGATCATTAGTGCCTTTAAATGTTTAATTAAGTGGGATTTCCAAATCAACAGGCGGAAATATCTTAGACAACAAATTAATATTTTAAGATTGTAAAAATAAACAATTCCCAAAATTGTTACAACAATTAATTATTATCATTTATCTTTATGAGCTACTACCATTATCGAAAAGGGGATATTAATAATTAAATTTTTGTAACAGTGAATAAACTTTCATATGAAAGCGGAATTTCTGATGTTCCGTTATTGGGTTGTACGGTTAGTGAAAAATTAAAGGATACAGTAGAACGGTTTCCTGATCATGAAGCTTTAGTTGTTCCTTATCAAAATTACAGAGTCACATATCGCGAATTCTGGAATCAGGTTGAAGAAGTAGCAAAGGGTTTACTTGCTTATGGCGTTAAGAAGGGAGATAGGGTAGGTATATGGTCGCCCAATAGATTTGAATGGGTGTTGGTTCAGTTTGCAACAACAAGGGTTGGAGCTATTATGGTGAATATTAATCCGGCTTACAAAGCAGCAGAATTGCAATATGCATTAAAACAATCTGAAGTCAGCCTACTTTTATTGGCAAAAGGGTTTAGAAAGACAAATTATATTGATATTCTATCAGAAGTTCGGTCTTCATGTATAAAATTGAAGCATGTATTGGTTATTGATCATGATTGGGATACTTTAATTGACGCTGGTAAAAAGGTTAGTACTGAAACTTTACTTGAAATTGAAAGTGAATTGCAATTTGATGATCCAATAAACATTCAATATACCTCAGGCACAACCGGTTTTCCCAAGGGAGCTACATTATCTCATCATAATATAATTAATAATGGCTTTTTTATTGGAGAAAGGTTAAAATACACCGAAAACGATAAGGTGGCTATTCCCGTTCCTTTATATCATTGTTTTGGTATGGTGTTGGCTAATTTAGCTATTATAACACATGGTGCATGTATGGTTTTAACCGGAGAAGCTTTTGATCCCGAGGTTGTAATGCAAATTACACAAGATGAAAAATGTACCTCGTTATATGGAGTGCCATTGATGTTTATTGCCGAATTAAATCATCCTAATTTTGATAAATACGATTTTTCTAATTTACGAACAGGTATTATGGCAGGTTCATCTTGTCCTGAATCTGCTATGAAAGCAGTTCGTGAAAAGATGAATATGAAGGATGTTTGTATTTGTTATGGTATGACAGAAACATCACCTGTAAGTACACAGACTTTTGTAGATGATAATGAATATCGTAGATGTGCTACTGTAGGTAAAGTTCATCCGCACTTGGAAATTAAAATCATTGATCCTGAAACAGGAAAAGTAGTTCCAAGAGGAACATCTGGTGAATTTTGTACAAGAGGTTATTCTGTAATGTTAAAGTATTGGAATAATCCGGAAGCAACTACCTCTGTAATTGATGAAGGCAGATGGATGCATACAGGCGATTTAGCAGAGATGGATGAGGATGGATATGTAAAAATTGTAGGAAGGATAAAAGATTTAATTATTCGTGGAGGCGAAAATATATCTCCTTTTGAAATTGAAGAATATTTGCATAAACACGATCAAGTTAAAGATGTTCAGGTGATTGGAGTTCCGGATGAAAAATATGGAGAGGAAGTAATGGCCTGGGTTATTTTAAAAGATGGAGAATCTGCAACAGAAGAGGAGTTAAAGGATTACTGTAAAGGTCAAATTGCGACTTACAAAATTCCTAAATACTGGAAATTTGTTTCAGAATTTCCAACAACAGTTACAGGAAAGGTCCGTAAGGTTGAAATGCGTGAAATATCATCTAAAGAACTAGGATTACATACTCGAGAATAGTCTTTAATTAGAAATTAGGATATTTATTAAAACAGACCAGCATCTATATTTATAGAAGTTTGGTCTGTTTTTTTGTTTGGTAAAATTATTATTCTCACAATTTAAATTTGCTCAGCTTACTATTACAGGTTTTATTTAAACAATCTCTTAAGTACAGTGTTATAATACAGAATGATAACCAATTAACTGTAAATAACCATGGATCTAAAAACAACTTACATGGGGATTGAACTCAAAAATCCTCTTATTGTTGGTGCTTGCGATATGACAGCAGACATCAATATGGTGAAAAATATGGAAGAAGCAGGAGCTGCAGCAATCGTTTATAAATCTCTTTTTGAAGAGCAAATTCATCTTGAAGCCGCTGAATTAGATGATGATTTACATGAGTATGATGATAGAAATGCTGAAATGATCACATTGTTTCCTTCAATTGACCATAGCGGACCAAAGGCGTTTCTTATGAAGCTTAAGGATATAAAGGCTGCTGTTAGCATACCTGTTATAGCGAGTTTAAATTGTGTTTACGATGTAAGTTGGGTTGAATATGCACAATATATTGAGCAAACGGGTGTAGATGCTATCGAATTAAACTTTTATAATTCAGTTTCAGATAGCAGTAAATCCTCATTCGATATTGAAAAAGAGCAGGTTGAAATTCTTAAAAGAGTTAAAGGCGCAGTGAAGATTCCGGTAAGTGTAAAACTGAGTCCTTTTTATTCTAATCCTTTATATTTTATCAGACAACTTGATGTGTCAGGTGTAAATGGAGTTGTTCTATTCAACAGACTCTTTCAACCAGATATTGATATCAAAGCTGAAGAATTAAAAATGCCATATAACTTAAGTAGTAAAAATGATAATAGATTATCATTAAGATACACTGGTTTATTGTCAGGAAATATTCATACTTCTATTTGTGCCACTAATGGAATACATGATGCCGAAGATATGATTTCATTATTATTGGCTGGTGCAGACGTTGTTCAGGTAGTAAGTGTTTTGTATAAAAATGGAATTAGAGAAATATCTACCATCTTAGAAAATTTATCGGCCTGGATGAAAAGTAAAGGGTATGAATCAATCTCTGATTTTAAAGGTAAACTATCAAAAAATAATCTAAAAGAGCCTTATGCTTATGAACGAGCTCAATACGTTGATTATTTAATGAAAAAGAAAAAAATATTGAAAGAATACAGTGTTTAAGTTACAAGTTAAAGAGTGGTTTTAGGCCACTCTTTTTTGTTTTATAATGATTGGATGAGAAGTAGAATTTAAAGTATATGTGCTTTTAATTGTGAAAAAAAATGTGTTTCTTTATTAGCATAGTAAAATGAATTATCCCAAAATTCAAAAAAATTCTAACTTTTAAATTCCTTAATTATGGCTGTAAAAAGAGTTTATACCTTCGGAAATGGAAATGCAGAAGGTAAGGCAGATATGAAAAACCTACTTGGAGGTAAAGGTGCTAATCTGGCCGAAATGAATCTTATAGGTGTACCAGTTCCTCCGGGGTTCACGATTACTACCGACGTTTGTACTGAGTATAATGAAAAAGGCTCTGACGAAGTCGTGGATTTATTAAAGCCGGAGGTTGAAGCCGCTATTAAAAATATAGAAGAACTTACAGAAACTACCTTTGGAGATAAAGAAAATCCTCTTTTGGTTTCGGTACGTTCAGGAGCACGAGCTTCTATGCCAGGAATGATGGATACTGTATTAAATCTGGGATTAAATGATGATTCTGTGATGGGTATCGCAGCAAAATCGGGAAATGAACGTTTTGCATGGGATTCTTATCGAAGATTCGTTCAGATGTATGGTGATGTTGTGCTGGGTATGAAACCTGTTTCAAAAGAGGAAATAGATCCGTTTGAAAGGATCATGGAAGAAGTAAAAGAAAGAAAAGGAGTAGATTTAGATACTGAACTTGATGTTGATGACTTAAAAGAATTAGTTACACTATTTAAACAAGCTGTTAAAGAACAAACAGGGCATGATTTCCCGGAAAGTGCATGGGAGCAACTTTGGGGGGCTGTAATGGCTGTTTTTGATAGTTGGAATAATGATAGAGCGATTCTTTATCGCAGAATGGAAGGTATTCCTGATGAGTGGGGAACAGCAGTTAATGTTCAGGCAATGGTATTTGGAAATATGGGTGATAATTCAGCAACAGGAGTTGCTTTTACCCGTGATGCAGCTACAGGAGAAAACTTATTTAATGGTGAGTATTTAATAAATGCACAAGGAGAAGATGTTGTTGCAGGTATTAGAACACCGCAACAAATTACGAAAGAAGGGTCTTTAAGATGGGCTGAATTGCAGGGTGTAACAGAAGAGGATAGGGTAATGATGTATCCTTCTCTTGAAGAAGCAATGCCAGATGTTTATGCTCAGTTAAATGATGTTCAGAATAAGTTAGAAAGTCATTATAAAGATATGCAGGATCTGGAGTTTACAGTGCAGGATGGTAAACTTTGGTTATTACAAACAAGAAATGGAAAACGTACTGGTGCCGCAATGGTTAAAATTGCAATGGACTTGTATAGAGAAAAAATAATTGATGATAAAATGACGCTGATGAGAATTGAGCCAAATAAATTGGATGAACTTCTACATCCTGTTTTTGATATGGCTGCAATTGGTAGTGCACAGGTTTTAGCTAAGGGATTACCGGCTTCACCTGGCGCAGCATCTGGTCAGATTATCTTTTTTGCCGATGAGGCTAAAAAATATCCTCAGACGATACTAGTGCGAATCGAAACATCTCCTGAAGATTTAGAAGGTATGTTAGTTGCCAAAGGTATTTTAACTGCCAGAGGAGGTATGACTTCCCATGCAGCTGTTGTTGCCCGAGGGATGGGTAAGTGCTGTGTTTCAGGAGCTGGTGCATTAAAGATTGATTATAAAGAAAGAATATTACGTATAGATGGTAATGTTTATAAGGAAGGTGATTGGATTTCATTAAATGGTTCTACAGGTGAAGTGTATGCAGGAAGAGTTAAAACACGTCAACCTGATTTAGATGGTGATTTTGGCCAAATAATGGATTTTGCATCTAAATATACACGTATGAGTGTTCGTACAAATGCAGATACTCCTAAAGATGCGAAAGTTGCTCGTGATTTTGGTGCAGAAGGTATTGGTTTGTGTAGAACTGAGCATATGTTCTTTGAAGGCGAACGAATCAAAACCGTTAGAGAAATGATTCTTTCATCAAATGAAGAGGGCAGACGCGTAGCATTAGAGAAATTATTACCTTACCAGAGAGGCGATTTTGAAGGTATTCTAGAAGCAATGGAAGGTTATGGGGTTACTATTCGCCTATTAGATCCACCATTGCACGAGTTTGTTCCTCATACAGAATTGGCTCAGCAGGAAATGGCAAAAGAAATGGGAATCAGTTTAGCTGAAGTTAAGACAAAAGTTTCTGACTTGTCAGAGTTTAATCCTATGTTGGGGCATAGAGGATGTCGTTTAGGAAATACTTATCCTGAGATTACAGAAATGCAAGCTCGAGCCATTATAGAGGCTGCCTTAAATCTTAAAGCAAAAGGAATTACAACAAAACCTGAAATTATGGTTCCTTTGATTGGTACCGTTGAGGAATTAAAAATGCAAGCCAATATTATTCATAATACAGCTAAAAAAGTTTTTGAAGAAAAAGGAGATACTGTTGAATATATGTTAGGAACAATGATAGAGATTCCTAGGGCTGCATTAACAGCTGATCAAGTAGCTGATGTGGCAGAGTTTTTCTCATTTGGAACAAACGATTTAACACAGATGACTTTTGGATATTCCCGTGATGATGCCAATAAATTTTTACCTATTTATCTTGAAAAAGGTATTCTTAAGAATGATCCATTCCAGGTTCTGGATCAAACAGGAGTTGGTCAATTGGTTGAAATGGGAACCCAAAGAGGGCGTTCTGTTAAACCTGAGTTAAAAGTAGGTATTTGCGGAGAGCATGGGGGAGAGCCAAGTTCTGTAGAATTTTGTGATTCTGTTGGAATGAACTATGTATCCTGTTCTCCTTTTAGAGTTCCAATTGCTCGTGTTGCAGCAGCTCAGGCAAATATTAAAAAGATGAATTGATAAGTATCTAATATAATTTGATATAAAAGTGAGCGGTTTATTTTAAATAAACCGCTTTTTTATTTTTATGCTTTTTTTTAATGAAAAAATGTTATAACGTTGCATCCGTAATGGTAATGTCAAATTAATATTAGAATATTATTAAATATTCTTTTGAGTAATTTATGAAAGATAAAATTTTCCCTAAACGGTTTGCCTTGTTGAAAGGCTTTAGTATCACCTATCTACTATTTGCGTTAGTAATAAGAATTGTACTTTATTTTATATCATTTTCTGATATTGATTTTTCAATTACACATCTTTTAAAAATCATAGGAATAGGCTTTGCATATGATATTGGAAGCTTATCTTATATGATGGCTTTTTATTCCATTTATTTACTGATAATACCTTCAAAATATGCTGGTAGTAAAGTTGACAAGTGGATAACATATACGGCTTATTGGCTTTTTATGATTGTAATAACATTTTCCTTTTTAGCAGAAGTAACGTTCTGGATGGAATATCAAAGAAGATTTAATTTTATTGCGATAGATTATCTGTTATATACTTATGAAGTTCTTGAAAATATCAACGAATCATATCCTTTACCTCTGATTATAGCTTCTATTGGTTTAATAGTTTATATTGCTTTTAGAATAAAGAAGAAACGTTTGATATTTGAAAAAAGCTTTTGTAAAGACAATAATTTTCTTTCAAGAATAGTGGTGGCTGTAATTTGTTGTTCGGTAGTTGCAGTTTTTCATTTTAATATTAAAAATACTCAAGCTGAAATTTTTGGAAACGTAAATGAAAATGAGTTAAGTAAATCCGGATTATATTCTTTTTTTGCAGCGTACAAAAGTAATGAGTTAAACTATAATGAGTTTTATAGTACCTATAACGAGGCTGAAGTTTTTAAAACATTACGAAGTAATGTAAAAGCTGAAAATGATAGTTTTCTTTCCAATGAAGGTCTTTTAAGGAAAACAACTAATGTGGGTAAAGAACTATGTCCTAATGTTATTTTTATAGGTATGGAAAGTATGAGTGCTTCGTACCTGAAAAGATTTGGCAGTGAAAAAGGCATGACTCCTTATCTTGACAAAATACTATCTGAATCCATTGTATTTACCAACTTATACGCAACAGGAACACGAACTGTAAGAGGACTAGAAGCTTTTAGCTTATCGGTACCCCCAACACCAGGCCGAAGTATAGTAAAACGTTGTAATAACGAAAGTTTTTTTACAGTAGGAGACATATTTAAGCAAAAAGGATATTCATGCACATTTATTACCGGGGGAGATGGTTATTTTGATAATATGGCCAATTATTTTAGTTATAGTGGTTATGATATTGTGGAAAGAGCAAAAAAATCAAGGCTCAGGGATGAGTTACCTACCAAGCGATTCCAAATAGAGGATGAAGACATAACATTTGAAAATGCATGGGGTGCTTGTGATGGTGATATTTTTAATGCAGTTATTAAAAAGGCTGATATAGACTCTAAGTCAGATAGACCATTCTTTTATATGTTAATGACTAATTCGAATCATTCACCCTATACCTATCCAGAAGGAAAAGTTAAGATTCCGTCAGGAACCAGTCGTACTGGAGCTATTACGTATGCCGATTATGCTTTGGGTGAATTTATTGAAAGCATAAAGGACAAAAAATGGTTTGAGAATACTGTTTTTGTTTTTGCTTCAGACCATTGTGCTTATAGTGCGGGAAGAACAGAGTTAAATGTAAAGAGTCATCATATACCTGCATTTATATACAATCTTAGTGGATATGATCCAAATGAAATAGATAAACTGTGTTCGCAAATAGATATTTTACCAACTTTATTTGGGTATTTAAATTGGACCTATACAACAAAGTTATTTGGTAAAGATGTGAATATGATGAACTCGGAATCAGAGAGGGCTTTTATTGGTAATCATAGAAAACTAGCATTATTAAAAGATGATAAATTGATGGTTTTGGAAACTCAACAAAATAATAAATGTTTTGAGTGGGATGAGGCAACAAATAACCTGATGAATATTAATTGTGAAGATAATTTATTACAAGAAACGGTCTCTTATTATCAAGCTGCATATGAGTTATATAAGAGAGGACAGTTAGATAAATAAAAAAATTATTTTGATATAAAACTTGTAAAGTATATAAATATTTGTATCTTTGTATTAACTCATAGTTTAGGGTTAGGTTTGGTTAAAGATTGAAAGTCGCTGTATGAACGTTTTACAGCGGCTTTTTTATTTTGTATAAACCATAATTGATTGTAAGAACCTACTATCTATAGTCATTAAGATTATAATTTGAAATGTTAAGCGATAATTTCTCTGCTTCTTATCTTAATTGCAGGATTTCCTTGATATATTGAGTAAGGCTCCATTATTCCAGATAAGACAGATTGTGTGGCTAGTACAGCATGTGACTTACAGATAGAGTTTAAAGTAACCGTAGACTGAGCGCCAATCCATACACCATCTTCCAAAGTAATCGGTCCGGTCATTAAATCAAACGTACTTTTTTTATAGTTGTGATTTCCGCAGAGTATTAATGCACCTTGTGAAATACAACAATTTTTTCCTATAACCACTTCATCAAGATTATCAATCCAAACATTTTCTCCAATCCAGGTATTTTCTTTAATAATTAGTTTCCAGGGATATTTAATGTTTACTCCAGGCTTTATTACCACTCCCTTTTCAATTTTGGCTCCAAATAATCTTAATAATATTTTTTTTACCAGAGATGATGGATTAAGAGGATTGATAAAGAATAAAACGTTGATGTAAAACCATAGGGTTCTTTTAATAAAACTCCCAGGTTGATACCAACTATTGTCATACTTAGAAAGGTCTGTTTTAATCATGTAGAAAGTTTGACTGATTTTTAGATCTATATATCAAAATTATAAGACAAGCAATTTACTAAATGAAATCTAATACATGAAAATATCATTAGTAATATATATTTGAAATTCATGATTTGTTAATTCATCTAGTACTATTTGGTACCAAAAATTAAGAAGGCTATACCTATTAGAATACCGGCAAGATATATACTTTTAGTTTTGATATTCTTCTCTTTAAATAGGTAAGCTCCAAAAATAAAGGCAATAATAACACTTCCTCTTCTTAAGGCAGATACAATAGAAATCATGCTCTCAGTATCGTGTAAAGCATAAAAGTAAAAGAAATCTGCGATAAGTAAGAATATGCCAATTAATGGAATACTCCATCTCCACTTAATTGATGATGTTTTATTTCTGGTTGGCCACCATAATGTCATCACTAAAGGAATAAAAAGTACAACTTGATAGAATGTAAAATAGCATTGTACTGCCATTCTATTAATATGCCTTAACAGGAACTTGTCATAAAGTCCGCTAATAGCACCGAAAATGGTTCCTAATATGATAAACCAGATCCATTTATTGTTTTTGAATGATATACCTTCAGTTTTTCCGGCTGTTGAAAAAAGATAGAAGAAGGTTAGTGTGATAGCAATACCAATCCATTGATAAGTTGTTAGATGTTCGTTAAAAATAAATATTGCACCAACTAACGTCCAGAGTGGTCCTGTTGCCCTAATTGGGCTTACAATTGTAAGTGGCAGGTATTTTAATGCAAAAAAAGAAAATATCCATGAGGTTATTACAATAGCAGCCTTTAATAGTAATTGTGCATGTTCTATCCATGTAATTGAAGGAACATACAATGTATGGTTTTCAGCTAAAATACCTTGTTGAGATAATATAAGAATTGGAATAAATAAAATAGCACCACTAATAGAGCTGAATAATAGTACAGGTAAAACAGCATTATTATTGACTGAAACTTTTTTTACAACATCATATATTCCCAAAAAAAGTGCAGAAATTATTGCTAGTAGCCACCACATAAATACCTATTGTTTAAAATGAAGCTGCAAAAATAGAATAATTGGTATTGAATGCGTTAAGTATTTTGTTAAATGTTTTGAAAAGTCTCTCTAATAGCTTAAATTTAAGATAAACGCATTGTATTTTTCGTTCCCGGTTTTCTAGAGTTTTTATTGATTTGTATTAATTGTTTATTCTTTAGTAATGAATTATTTATTAATTAAAAATGGATATGTTGTAAAAGGTTCTGCTATCATTACTGAGGATATTTTAGTGGGAGGATCTAAAATTCTGGAGATGGGGCTTAATTTAGAAAGGCCAACCAGTGAAACACCAGTTATTGATGCATCAGGAAAATATATAATGCCCGGTGCAATTGATATTAATAGGCATTTCTTGGATTTAGTTAAGGATAATCCCAATACATCAGAGTTGGAAAAATTAAATCAGGCACAGATATTTAATGGAACAACAACTATGATTGATACAATTGAGGATTGTTACCAGAAAAATTATATATATAATATTTATAAGGCTAAAGAAAAATCAAAAAATAATCTTATTGACTTTAGTTTTCATCTGACATTTTCAGAAGTTAAGAAAAATTCAGCAGAGGCATTTGATTATAGCTATGTTCATGAGGGGGTTTCAACTTTGTTGATCAATGTATCATTACTTCAAAATGAAAATATAAACGTATTTGATGGTATATTTAAAAAGGCCTCTTTACACAATCTTGTTATAATTTGTGATCTAAATCTTAGAGAGAACTGTAAAAGCGATCTTGAAAATATTTCTTTAAGTGATCCTATTATATTGGAACATCATTTTCGCTTGTTATCTATATTAATAGATCTTGGAATTAAATATACATGTCCTTTATTGTTTTTAAATGTAAAATTTAAAGAAGAATTAGAATTAATTCAGGATGGTATTGAAAGAGGTGGAGATTTTTATTCTAGTTTAAGGTTGTGGTTTAATTTAGGAAACTATTCTCAGATTAATTATAATGAGCGTGAATTATTGACTGGAATTGCCAGTGAATATAGTTTACATCCAATTTTTGAAGATGAAGTATGGACTTTGGTAAAAAATGAAAAGTTCCTAATAAATCCGCCCCTTTATAATTTAACCATTGAAGAGGAAATGCAAGAAGAGTTGGTATATAATAGACCTGATGCTTATTTCTATATTAGGAACTATTTAAGTTTATTGTATACAGTGGGAGTAACTCAAAAAAATATTTCCATGTTGGATTTGGTAAAAATTGTTTCGTCCAGACCTTCTAAATTAATGGGATTATGGCCTCAAAAAGGATTACTAAGTCCTGGAGCAGATGGAGATATTGTTATATGGAATCCAACTTTCAATAGAAACTTATATTGTTCCATGCCGAATTCAGCTCATTCATCAAAACAAAATGTAAAATTACAAGGAAGAGTTGATTTTGTTTTTGTTAAAGGTAAAATGGTATATAATGGAGAAACATTTTATCCCAGATCATCAGATGGAGAATTTGTTTTTCGAACATCAAAAATGTATTAATTAAGGCTGTTAAAGAATGTAATCTATTCATTAATAGCCTTAATTATTATAATCCATAGCTATAAAGTACTTTGGTTTTTAAATATTGTTATATTTTTGCATACTAGTAGATACCGGTAGGAAAAATATGGTTAAAAAAATAATTAAAATAACATCCGAACATTCTCAGGCGAAATATAGACAAATAATTCAATCTGTTATAAATGCTATTTCTGAAGGAGTAATTAAAAAGGGAGATAAGGTACCATCAATTAATGAAATAGCTAATGAGTATAATCTTTCTAGAGATACTGTAATGTTGGCTTTTAATGAACTAAAGGCACGTGGTATTTTAGGTGCAGTTCCCGGAAAAGGATATTTTGTTGAAAGTGATAATATTGCTGTTTCATCTAAGATTTTGTTGTTATTTGATGAACTAAATACATTTAAAGAAGAACTTTATAACTCGTTTATAGAGAATTTACCTGATGATACTCAGGTCGATATCTATTTCCATCACTTTGATATTAATGTTTTTAATTCATTGATAAGAGAAAGAGTTGGTAAATATTCGGCGTATGTTATTATGCCTGCTAATCTATCTAATATTTCATCCATATTAAATCTTTTACCGTCAGATAAAGTTTATATCATTGATAGAAAGATTGAAGAATTGGAAGGTTATCCTGTGATTTATCAATCCTTTGAGGAGGATATATATAATGGTTTATTTGAAGCTAAAAATCTTTTACATAAGTATAAGAAATTAATATTTGCCTATCCGGGAGGTAAAGAACCTAAAGGATTTTTAGCTGGTTTTACAAACTTCTGTTCAGAATTTGGTTTTAATCATGCTGTTTATGATCAAATAAAAACAAAACCAATAAGAAAGGGAGAAGTGTTTATTTTACCAAATGATCGAATGTTGATAAACTTGGTAAAGCGTTGTTGGGAAAAGAAACTAGAAATAGGAAAAGATATTGGTATTATTTCGATTAATGATTCAGCTTTAAAAGAAGTGGTAGCAAATGGAATTTCAACGATATCAACGGATTTTAAAATGATGGGAAAAACACTAGCAGACTTTGTTGAAAATAAAAAATCTGGAGAAGTAAAAAATATGTCGCGATTTACGAAGCGTAATTCCCTGTAAATGTTTTAACAAGCAATTAAATATTAAATAATAAATTTGATCATTTTTATAATTTTTCGGTATTAACCTATTTGAAAAATTAAAAAATATTGTACATTTGCCTACCAGTACCTACCAGTAGAAAAGTAGGCGATTAATGGATTATAATTCTTAATTTAACATAGTTTATTTAAACAAGAATAAGATGGCACAATTTAACATGGAGGATCATCCTCATCGCAGACTGAATGTGTTAACAGGTGAATGGGTTTTGGTTTCCCCACACAGAGCAAAACGTCCATGGCAAGGCCAGGTTGAGAAAATTTCAGAAGAGAAGAGACCTGAATATGACCCAACATGTTATTTATGTCCTGGAAATGAACGTATAGGAGGACACTTAAACCCTAAGTATACAGAGCCTTTTGTTTTTGTTAATGATTTTTCTGCATTATTAAATGATACTCCTGAAGGGGGTGTTCAATCAGAAGATGGATTATTTCAAGCAAAAAGTGAAAGTGGTATCTGTAAAGTAATTTGCTTTTCTCCGCGTCATGATTTAACAATTCCAGAAATGGAAGTTTCGGAAATAAAAAAAGTCGTTGATTTATGGGCTCAGGAGTATAAATCTATTGGAGATAATGAGTTTGTAAATTACGTTCAGATATTTGAAAATAAAGGAAGTGTAATGGGATGTAGTAACCCTCATCCTCATGGCCAAATTTGGTCTTCAAGCTCCGTTCCTAATGAGCCAGCAAAAGAACAAGTAAAAATGCTAGACTACTATAATACAAATGGTAGAAGTATATTAGGAGACTATGTTGCTGCTGAGTTGGAAAAAAAGGAGCGCGTATTGTTTGAGAATGAACATTTTGTTGGATTGGTTCCTTATTGGGCTGTTTGGCCATTTGAAGCTATGATTGTAAGTAAACGTCATGTAACAAATTTATTGGAACTAACAGAAGACGAAAAAGAAGCATTTGCTGCTGCATATAAGGAGTTAACAGTAATGTATGATAATTTATTTGAAGTATCATTCCCTTATTCAGCAGGAATTCATCAGGCCCCTACAGATGGGGAGGAACATCCGGAGTGGCATTTGCATATGCATTTTTATCCACCCTTGTTACGTTCAGCAACTGTTAAGAAGTTTATGGTAGGATACGAAATGTTGGGGAATCCTCAACGTGATATTACTGCCGAAACTAGTGCACAAAGACTTCGTGACCTTTCTAAGGTTCATTATAAGTACAGGTAGTTTTTTGGTTTTAGAGTAAAGGGGTTACTTTGGTAGGTAACCCTTTTTTTATATAGTAATGTTTTGTTTGTCAGATTTAAATTATGTTGTTCTAGGAAATATTTTCAGTTTTTAGTCCAACATGGTTTAATGTTATGTTTTTAAACTCAACAGAGTCTAGATTTCTTAATTTGGCAATCTTGTCTGTTGTTTCAAATATGATTTGATCAAATTTTTGTAAGTCTTCATTCGTAAGAGCGACTCCCATATCAATTTTTATTTTTAGGAGTTGTAGTCCATTAAATGAGTTTCCAACAATATCTTGCACTGTCGATAGTGTGGCATGCATAGTTCTAAGCCTTTGCTTTTGTATCTTTTCTTGACATTTAATTTTATTTAGTTCTCTTATTAAATCAATAGAAATTCCTGAAATCATGATGAATCCATAGAGAATTAATTCATCTATTTCATAATTTTCGGCATTCTGAATAATTAGTATTATCTCTTCAAAAATGTCATAATTGTATCTGAAACTAATATAGTATAATATCAACCAAAGTAATAAAGATATAATAGTGTATTTAAATTTTACAATTTGGAAAAATATTTTCATTGTGTTAATAGGGTTGTTGTATGTTTAAATTTGGTGTTTATTACACCTATGGAATTGATTACAAAGTAGATTTTGTTAGGATTTATTTCTTTTGTTGGAATAATTGACGGTTATACTTGAAAAGTTTAATAATGTTTCAAAAAATTATATAATAATATAAATTGAGTTATTTTTTAAATACTTGCAACACTATATCAAAGGGGTTTATTCAGTATTTATAATGAAAGATGATAACTTGTAATTAAAAACTATTGACCATTCTTCTCAAATTAGTTTGTTTGTTGTATTTTTGCAGCTCAAAAGAATTAATCTCATAAACTGGAAAATTCATGGTCCTTTTCTTTAAAGGTAAATCAGAACAGATTTTAGCAGTAGGTTGCGATGCTGAGTTTGCAGCTGAAGATGTAAAAAAGCTTGAATGGCTTTTTAGTGGTGCCACCAAAACTGACGAGCAGGAATTAGGTGGCTTTTTTGTTGGTCCTCGTAAAGAGATGATTACTCCATGGAGTACCAATGCAGTTGAAATTACTCAAAATATGGGCCTTACAGGTATTTCTCGTATTGAAGAGTTTTTTACAGTTGCAGATGAAACTGCAGAGTATGATCCAATGTTACAGGTTTTATACAAAGGTTTAGGACAAGAAATTTTTACTATAGATAAAGAACCAGATCCAATTGTTGAAATTGAGGATGTAGCAGCATATAACAAGTCGGAAGGTTTAGCATTGAGTGAGGAAGAAGTTTCTTATTTAGATGGATTAGCTAAAAAATTAGGAAGAAAACTTACAGATAGTGAAGTTTTTGGTTTTTCTCAGGTTAACTCAGAACACTGTCGTCATAAAATATTTAATGGTACATTTATTATTGATGGCGAGGAAAAAGAGAGTTCTCTATTTAAATTGATAAAACGTACTTCAGAAGAAAATCCTAATTTCCTAGTTTCTGCATACAAAGATAACGTAGCATTTATCGAAGGACCAAAGATGATTCAGTTTGCTCCTGCTACACATGATAAACCAGATTTTTTTGAAACAAAAGAGATTGAGTCTGTTCTTTCATTAAAAGCAGAAACACATAACTTTCCTACAACAGTAGAGCCATTTAATGGGGCTGCTACAGGTTCAGGTGGTGAAATAAGAGATAGATTAGGTGGAGGTAAAGCTTCTTTACCTTTAGCAGGTACAGCTGTTTACATGACTTCATATTCTCGTTCAGAAGAAGGAAGAGCATGGGAGCAAGCTACAGATGCTCGTCCTTGGTTATATCAGACTCCTGAGCAAATTTTAATAAAAGCTTCTAATGGGGCTAGTGATTTTGGTAATAAGTTCGGACAACCAATGATTTGTGGATCTGTTCTTACTTTTGAGCACTTTGAAAATCACAAAAAATTTGCTTTTGATAAAGTGATTATGATGGCTGGAGGTATTGGCTTTGCTAAAAAATCTGATGCCATCAAAGATACACCTTCAAAAGGGGATAAAGTAGTTATTCTTGGTGGAGATAATTATCGAATTGGTATGGGTGGAGGAGCTGTGTCTTCTGTTGCTACAGGTGAATTCGATAACTCAATTGAATTAAATGCTGTTCAACGTTCGAATCCTGAAATGCAGAAAAGAGCGATGAATGCGATTCGTGCCATGGCTGAGAGTGATGAAAATCCAATTGTATTGATTCATGATCATGGTGCAGGTGGTCACTTAAATTGTCTTTCAGAATTAGTTGAAGAAACAGGAGGTACAATTCACTTAGATAAACTACCCGTTGGAGACCCTACATTATCAGCTAAAGAAATTGCGGGTAATGAGTCTCAGGAAAGAATGGGATTGGTTCTTCATGAAAAAGATATTGAGCGTTTAAAGAACGTTGCTGACAGAGAACGTTCTCCAATGTATGTTGTTGGTGAAACAACTGGAGATATGAGCTTTGTTTTTAAAGATGATAAAGGTAATGCTCCAATTAACTGGCAATTGTCGGATATGTTTGGTAATCCTCCAAAAACAATTATGAAGGATGTTACTGTTGAAGAAACTTTTGCACCAGTTGTTTATGATGCTTCAAAAATTGAGGAATACTTAAAAAATGTGTTGCAGTTAGAGGCCGTTGCATCTAAAGATTGGTTGACGAATAAGGTGGATCGATCAGTAACTGGTAAAGTGGCCAAGCAACAATGTGCCGGAGAAGTACAAATTCCATTGAATAACCTTGGTGCAACAACTCTTGATTACACTGGAACTTCAGGATTGGCAACTTCTGTAGGACATGCACCTGCAGTTGCAATGATTGATCCTGAAGCTGGTTCTAAAATTGCTATTGCGGAGTCATTAACTAACTTAGTTTGGGCGCCTTTTGCTCGTGGAATTAAAGGTATCTCGTTAAGTGCAAACTGGATGTGGCCTTGTAAAAATGAAGGTGAAGATGCAAGATTATACAAAGCTGTGGAAGCTGTAAGTGATTTTGCAACTGACTTAGGAATTAATATTCCAACAGGGAAGGATTCACTTTCGATGACTCAAAAATATAAGGATGGAGATGTTGTTTACTCTCCGGGAACTGTTATTATTTCTGCAGCTGCAGAGGTAAGTGATGTTAAAAAAATTGTAGAACCGGTATTGGTAAAAGATACTGATAGTTCTATTATATATCTTGATCTATCATTCGATAGTCATAAGTTAGGAGGTAGTTCATTTGCTCAGGTTGTTAATAAACTTGGAGCCGAAGCACCAACAATTGCTGATACTGATTATTTTAAAACCGGATTGGAGACTATTCAGGAATTGATTAATCAGGATTTATTATTAGCTGGTCATGATATTTCTGCAGGAGGTATGGTAACTGCAATGTTAGAAATGTGTTTTGCTAATAGTAATTATGGAATTAAAGCAGATTTATCAGCTATTGCAGAAGATGATATTGTTAAAATTCTATTTGCAGAAAATCCTGGTGTATTGATTCAGGTTAAAGATGTAGAAAAAGTTTCTGCTATTCTTGATGCGAAAGAATTAGGTTATCAGGTAGTAGGATCTCCAATTGAAGAAAGAGTTTTAGATATTACTAAGGGAGATCAAAAATTATCATTTGGCATTGATGAAATGCGTGATGCATGGTATAAAACATCTTACCTATTAGATAGAAAACAAAGTGGTGCTGAATTAGCAAAAGAACGCTTTGATAATTATAAGAAACAACCTTTAGTTTTTGATTTTAATTCAGAATTTGAAGGAAAGTTAGCATCTTATGGTTTGTCATTAAATAGAAAAGAGAAATCAGGAATTAAAGCTGCTATTATTCGTGAAAAAGGAGTTAATGGTGATCGTGAGATGGCCTACTCAATGTATTTAGCAGGATTTGATGTTAAGGATGTTCATATGACAGACTTAATTACTGGTAGAGAAACACTAGAAGATGTTAATTTTATCGTTTTTGTTGGTGGATTTTCAAACTCGGATGTTTTAGGTTCTGCAAAAGGTTGGGCGGGAGCATTCCTATACAATGAAAAAGCCAAGGCTGCATTAGATGCTTTCTATAAGAGAGAAGATACTGTAAGTTTAGGTGTTTGTAATGGTTGTCAGTTGATGGTTGAATTAGGATTGGTTTATCCGGATCATGATGAAAAACCAGTGATGCTTCACAATAATTCGCATAAGTTTGAATCGAACTTTGTAAATATGAATATTGCAGATACTAATTCTGTAATGTTAAAAACACTTTCCGGAAGTCGCTTAGGTGTTTGGATTGCTCATGGTGAAGGTAAGTTTAATTTCCCTTATGCTGAAGATCAGTATAATATTGCAGGTAAATATTCTTATGCAGCTTATCCTGGAAATCCAAATGGAAGTGATTTTAGTACTGCTGCAATCTGCTCTAAAGATGGACGTCATTTAGCGATGATGCCTCACTTAGAAAGAGCAATTTTCCCATGGCAATGGGCTCATTACCCTGGAGATCGTAAAAGTGATGAGGTTACTCCTTGGATTGAAGCTTTTGTTAATGCTCGTAAATGGGTAGAAAGTAAGAAGTAAAATACTTTGTTGATATAAAAAAAAGCGATGTTAGAAATTCTGACATCGCTTTTTTATTTAAGACTGGTTACTATTATATCTTTTATTTATCCTTGATACATCGAATTGAATAACCCAGAATAGGGTATCCCCACGGTAATATTTCTGCTTTTCCGGGTGTTTCTTCATTTCTTGAATCGATGGAGAAGAAAGGCACATCAATAGTTGTTATATCATCATCTTGTGCCCACCACATGCCAACTTCTCCAATGAATCCCATTTCACCGCTAGGTTCTCCACCAGGTAAGGCTGAAAATCCAAAAGCATCAAGACCATATTCCCATGAGTTTTCATTCCACCGAGGGTGTTCAGTTGTATTGCAATTTCCTTCTAATACAGAATTTACTTGTCGACATGATTTTAATGCATTACCTTCTTTACCTTCATACCCATGCGTAGCTACATAGTCCAATAGTTCTTGCCATTCCTCAATAGTTGGAATATGCCATCCTTCAGGAGCTGCAGTTTCAGAAGCCTTATAATTATAATAGACTCCGTAATTTGCATAGGTGTTAGTAGATTTGGCAGCTGAAACATCGGATCCTTCATATCCATAGACATAATATTTTACAGATGTTGTATCCTCCCAATAATCTTCGCTCATAGGGTTGTTAACACTCGGTAAAAACGCGAGATTTTCTGTCATCCATGTCTGATTGCCAATTGTTACATATCCGTATACATGGTTATCCCTGATATCAGTAAAAGTGTTTGCTTCATTTACGATTATCAAATTTGAGAAAAGAATAGAATCGTTTCCGTATTTATTCTTAACAGATAATGATACGGAATAAGTTCCAGGAGTTGAGTATAAATGTTTTGGATTGGCATCAGTAGATGTTGCCTCGTCTCCAAAATTCCATAAATATTTCGCTGGTGAATTTTTAGATGTATTTGTAAAATATACAGTATCACCAATTGCAATGTTAGTTTGTTCTGTAACAAAGTTTGCTTCAGGAGCTAGTCCAACATCAATCATATTGTTGTGTATTAATGTGTCACTCGATGTTGAATTTGATGCGATTAATTGTACAGTATATAACCCTGGAGTTGAATACATATGTTTTGGTGCTTCTTCCGTACTTGTTAATCCATCTCCAAAATCCCATAGGTATTCAGTTGCATTGTTGGATAAATCCTCAAATTCTACATAATCATTAGTTGACACATGTATTTTGTCCACTGTAAAATCTGCTAAAATAGGAGGGGTGCTTACAGGAACAAATTGAACATTACTAGCAATACATCCAACATTATCTTTCACATAAAAAGTATAACTTCCCGGAGATATATTTGAAAATATACTATCAGATGAGTAACTACCATTTAGATCATTAATTGAATAGGAATAAGGTTTAGTACCTCCAATCGTATTTGCGGAAACAATATCACCTGTTATTGAGGTATTTAATGTTAAACCCGAATTTTTACAATTACCTATTGTGTATGATGTGGTTGCTAAACAACCATTACTATCTTTAACGTAAAACATGTATGTTTTTCCGGGGGCATTAAACCAATCCTTGTATTCGTAAGAATATAATTTTTGTTTTGTTGAAGTGTAATTAATTCCATCAGTAGAGTAAGTGTATGGAGGACTGCCAAGATTACCTTTTAATTCATAATAGTTAAAACCTAATTTGATATTGTGATGAACTAGAGAGGCGGATAAAGAAGAATTTGAACAGGCTAATCCTGCGCTATTTGAATATGAATAAACATTAATTGGTGATTTGTTAAGGTTGTTGCCATCACAATCAGTAGCAGTTATTTCAAGAGTACTAAGGTTTTCTCCTCCGGGCGTCCAGTTAGTTGATGCTTCACCATTTAAATCAGTCACCATAAATCGTGGATTTACGCTACCTCCATTTTGAGGATCGAAGTAAATAATTGTTCCTGGAATAGCAAAACCTTTATTACTTTTTGCTTTTATTGTAATAGGCTTGCTTAACTGTGTATTAGTATCGTAAAACTGATTGTTTCCGGTAACTAAACTAAGTTTACTAGGAAACTGTAAATGGTAAAAGCCTTTTGAAAAAGTTTTCTGAATATCAAATAGATCTATTTTGGCAACTTTGGCTTTTGCACCTACGGTAATACTTCCGCCAATATCTAAATTTGCTTGCCAACCTGCATATCCTGAATCAAGACCTGATGCTCCTGCTCCGGCACAAATTTCAAAATCTTCATTGAGACGTGCATCTATATATGGTCCAACAACTCCATATACTTTAAAAGATACGGTTGGACCAATTTCAAAGTGTTGAGTAAGGTTTCCATTTACCTCAACGTTATTGTTCATTTCATGTTCTTCCTTTTTATTGTACAAATAGTGCCAATCTTTCGAATAGTATTCTATAGCTGAGGTATATGTTGATGTATGTGATTGACCATGCTCTACATGTATGCTGGCATCAACATCAACACTAAGAGCTCCTTCGAAAGTTAATTTACTTTTTACAGTAACCGGAACTCCGCCAATTACAAATACACTTGTTTTGCTTTTTGAAAACAATTCAAAGGTTTTATCCACCAGGTTTGCTTCAGCTGAAGCATCGAAAGTTATTTGATAGTTACTTTTTATTGTTGCATTATACATTCCTGCTTTAAAACTTTTTAAGTAAGGACGTCCATACCATTTTGTTTTAATATTGAAATCAACAACAATATTTGGATTAAACTCATAATATCCGGATAATCTAAGATTAGCATAATCGTTACTCCAGATTGTATCATTAAATTCTAAACCGATTAAGGGTTTATTTAATATATCAGTTTTTAGTGTATTCTTATTGTAAGAAACACCGTGTCTAATGTATTCAATTTGATCTTTGCCAGAATATACAAATCGCTTGTTTTTAAATTTAGGATTAGTTGTTAATTGAATGCGAGTTGGCAGATGATCTAATGTATGATAATCAGATGTAGATTTCAGGGATGAAGATAGGGGTTCTAAATCCCCAAAGTTAAATGCTCCATTAATAGTTATATCACTTAATGAACCTTGGGTTGTCTGAATTGTATATATATTATTGTCAAAGGTAAAAGAATCAACTACACGAATAAATCCTTCACCACCTATACCAATTAATACCGTAGAATCATTTATAGTTGGAGGAGATGCTCCAAATTGAATTCGGTAAATACCGTTTTCTAACTGATTAGAATCACTTAGAATAATGTCTGTTGTATCAATTATTGCAATGTTTTTAATGTATTCATTTTTCACAAATTCAATTTTAACAGTATCAATGCTACTTCCACAAGTATTAGAATTGGTCCATGAAATTAAGTATGTTGAATCGTTACCTTGAAATGTAGTATGAGGATCATTAATATCTGTAAAGCTGCCATTTGCACCAGATAATACCTTCCAAGTGCCTAATGTTCCAGTGCTTATGTTTCCAGTTAGTTCTACTGACTCTGCAGAGATCACCCTATCTGTTCCTGCATAAGCTACAGGAGGAAGTTGAATATGGCTTACGTTGGAGTATCCATTAGGACAACCTGAAAAGCAATTTTTTGCTCTGTAGTATTTTGATTCTTCAGGATAAAATGTATAAGTAGTATCATTAGCACCTTCAATGTCTATCCAATTCTCATTATCAAGAGATTCCTGCCATTGGATACTGCCAGATTCGTAGTTGCCAGTTTTTAATATTATCGTGTCAGAACCACAAATGTTTATAATTTGAGCATTAGTATATTGATAAACGATTGTAAAGAGTAAAGGAATTATAAGAAGTAATTTATATTTCATAAGTTTATTTTTACAGTGCATCTAAGATTAAATAGTCTTTTTATTCGCGTGGAAATTATTTTTTTATAATAATTTTTCTACTTATCCTGTATGTGTTATTAAATATGGAAACAATATAAATTCCATCTGCCTGGTTACTAAGATTAACTTGTTTAATAAAGCTTATATCTGGACAATAGAAAAGGTCTGAATATATGACTTTACTATTGGTGTCGTATATAAATACAGAGAAGCTTTCAAGTGGTGATGTAGAGGATAGTTTTAGTGAAATTTTTCCTTTAGAAGGGTTTGGAGTAACAACCAGTGATACTGCCTTTTCATTGGTTGTAAATTTGTCAATTGAAGTATTGTAGCAGGGTTTGGGTAAATCAAGTGTAACATTTATTTGTCCGTATGATTGTAATCCTGCAAAACATAGTATGAATAAAATAATTGTTTTTTTTAGCATAGTCGTTTTTTTTAGCATGAGTAAAGCTGTAAGTGTTTTAAACTGTAGTTAGTTTGCAGGTGAAATTACACTGAGATATTAGCAGTTACAACAAACTGAAGTTTTATTTAATTAGGTTAGCTTATAGCCAATGAAGCAAGCGTTTTTTTAAATAAAATGAATTGGCAAAAAAATAAACACCAAATAATTCAGAAGGATTTATTACTAGATAAAGCATATTTTATCTGATTTAATAGTAATGGAGTAATGGTGGAGAGATATTATAACAATGAATTACAACTAATGGATATTCATGTTGCCAATATTGGTGTTAGTATAATAAAAAAAGCCAGATCAAATTTTGATCCGGCTTTCCTTTTTTCTAAAAACTTCTAATTTATGTCAATATCAATTATTTCTTTTTATCTAAGATTTTTTCAATCTCATCCATAATTTTATTCATGTTCGAAATAGTTCTATCAAAAGGTTCTGAGCTCATCATGTCAACACCTGCTTTTTTAAGCGTATTTATAGCCCAATCTGAACTTCCTGAAGATATGAAATCCATATATTTTTTAGTTGCTTCTTTATCTCCTTTAATCACCTCAGCAGCTAAAGCTTGAGAAGCTACAAATGAAGTACTGTATTGATATACATAGTAATCATAGTAGAAGTGAGGGATAAATGCCCATTCCATTTCAATATATTGAGGAACAACACAAACACCTTCGTCATTACCATAATACTTGCTGGTGATATCATAATACAATTTAGATAAAGCCTGGCCGGTTAATGGTTGACCAGCTTCAGCTGCTTCGTGCATGCGTAGTTCAAATTCAGCAAATTGGGTCTGACGGAAAAGTGTACCTTTAAAACCATCAAGCATGGTCATTAATAAAGATAATCTTACATCATCATTCTTAAGTTTCTTTTCCATGTAGTTAGCTAATAGAGCTTCGTTAAATGTTGATGCTACTTCAGCTAAGAATATAGGGTAGTTTGCAGTTGCGTAGGGTTGTCTTGTATTAGAAAAATAACTATGCATAGTATGACCTAATTCGTGTGCAGTTGTAGTAACAGCATCGTAGTCACCATTATAGTTTAATAAAATATAGGGGTGTACATCATACGCACTACCATTGGAGTATGCACCACTTCTTTTACCTTTTGTAGGATAAACATCAATCCATCTGTTATTGAATGCTTTTTCAACAGTAGAAGTATATTCTTTTCCAAGAGGTTTTAAGGCATCTAAAATTAGTTTTTGACCTTCTTCGTAGGTATATTTTAATTCAACACCTTTTACAGCTGGAGCATATAGATCTGAATACTTTAAGGTATCTAGTCCCATCATTCTCTTTTTAAGAGCCAGGTAGCGATGAAATGTTGGTAAATTTTTATTTACGTTTTCAACTAATGAATGATAAACATCCACTGGAATATTATTTCCTTTTAGTGCTGCTTCAAGAGTTGATTTGTAATGACGAGCTTCAGCATTAAAAATGTGGTTTTTAACTTGTCCACTTAACAATTCACCAAAAGTTCCTTCAAACTTTTTGTAATGATTCCAGAAAGCGTCAAATACAATTTCTCTATCCTTAATATTTGGAGATACCCTGTATTTTGAGTAATTAATTTTATTTACTTCAATTTCAGTTCCATCACTTAAAGTTGCTTTCGGCCAAATCATTTCAGCATCACTTAATACGCCATATACAGAACTTGCAGTACCACTTGTCATACTAGCTTTAGCCATCAATAATTCTTCTGGTTCAGAAAGTGTATGTTTTTTCATTCTGTATGTATCCATCAACTCAAGTTCATAGACCTTTAAACCATCTTCTTCACTGATGAATTTTATCATAGTTTCTTCTGGAATAGCAGCTAATTCAGGAGAAACAAATGCCATTTTTTGTCCTAAAGTGATAAATGCCTGTCTAATTTCTTTCTTTAGTGATTGGTTTTCTTGATTTCTTAAATCTACGTCTGATTTTAAAGAAGTATAAATATATAAACGAGATCCTTCTTTATTAATATTACTGCTTAATGTTAAAAAATCAAGTAATGTTTTTGCTGAAGAACCTAATTTACCTTTATAGTTTTCAAGTTCTGCAGCTTCTTCAATTAATTTATCCTTTGCAGTACTCCATGCTTCATTTGATTCGTATAAATCGTACACATTCCAAGTATCTTTTTCTGCAATTTCAGATCTGTCTTTTTGTGCTTTTAAAGACGGTGTAATTAAACATAACAGCAAGGCTATGCTGAATATAAAGTGAAATGGTTTATTCATTAGTTTACCAATTTTAGGTTAATATTTAATAATTTGATTACGAATGTAGAAAAATTGAGAATTGAAATTTATGATATTTAGTAGGGTTTTGTATTAAATAAGTTAAAAAATAAGAAAAAAGATGTGTAAAAATAAGGGTGGTGGTGTTCGCTTTTGTATTTTTGTTCGTTAACGTACATAAATTGAGAGGTTATTCAATTATTGATTTTTTTACCACTTTGAATCCCAAACAACCATCTTCGATTTTATAGGTGATTTTTCCATGACCAATTATTTTTTCACCATCAAAGATTAACCTTATTCCTGTGTATTTATCATATTGATTATTTTCCAATATTATCTTTGGTAATATAGGTGAAGGGTTATGATAGCTGTACGAATACCAATATGTTTCATAAGTAGGGTTGGATGTAATGAAATAATTAATCAGAAATATTAAATTTAAAGCAAAAGGAGCAAATCCAAATTTAATCAGGTATTTATAATATCGGCTTTTGTAATGACTGGCTATTATAAATCCGCTGGTTATAAAAACAGAATAGGAAGCGATAATATATTTGGGCTCAATTAGAGTGTTTAATGTAATTGAGAATATAATGATGATGTTTAAAATAATAAATAACATAATCTTCATCATCTTAGAACGAATGGTGCTGTGTTTAAAATCAACAATTCCCTTAAAATTCAGTATTACAAAAAATCTAATTAAAAGTCTAAACCATATTGGAGCGGTAGGTAAGATAATTATGGCACTAATAGCCAATCCCACTATTCCATGCTCTAAAAAAGTTAATATAGGAATGCCAAATACAAATAATAATAAAAATACAAGTCCTAATAAATCGAGTATTAGATTTAAAGCCTCTGTAGTTTTATATATATCAGATTTTAAATAGGCTTCATATTTCATTTGAGCATATGCTCTGGCTCTTTCTCTGGCTTTTTCTCTTTCTTGTTGTTCCCATTCTTTTTGATACTCGGCTTGTCTTTGCGCTTGTTGTTGAGCTCTTTTGTAATGATTAGTATGCGTTCCTTGAGTTTTTAATAAATATTCATAGGCCTCATTTAATAATATAAATTGCTCATTTGCATCTTCAGCTTTGTTTATATCAGGATGCAATATCATAGCCTTTCTTCGGTAAGCTTTTTTTATTTGATCAAGTGTGGCATTAGGTGTTACACCGAGAGTATGATAATAATTGTGCATTATAGGGCTTGTTAATTTAGAACCACTAAACTACATAAATGATTTTAATATCATGAATTTATGAGATTAATCATACTTACGTAGATGACTTTTTACGAGAATGATTGTTTTATATGGGGTGTAATATTTATATTTGCATCATAATTACAGACAGTTCGTTTACGCCATCCTGTCTATAAATAAAACCAGGGTATATGTTAGAATTACTTCTTTAGTACAATTCTGTGCGCATATCTCATGTTTTGTTTTTTCAGGTAAATAGAATTAAGTTCTATTATAAAGCAAAAAGTTATTGTTGTTTGTTGGCTATATGATGTCTGTAATAGATTAGTTATGAATAGCAATGAGGTAATTACCAAAGCTTGAAAGGAAATGAAAAAAGCAGTTGTATTATTATCAGGGGGATTAGATTCCGCTGTAGCATTATATTTAGCAAAAAGTAAAGGATTTGATGAGGTTCATGCCGTTTCTTTTAATTACGGACAGAGACATGAAACAGAATTAAATCATGCCAAAAAAATTGCAGAAAAGGCAGAAGTTGCTGCACATAAAATTGTAACACTAAATCTTGGAGATTTTGGTGGATCATCATTAACGGATAAAAATATAGAAGTTGAAGATGGTGATGTCAACAGAACAGATATACCAGTTACTTATGTTCCCGCACGTAATATGGTGTTCTTATCCATTGCAGCATCTTATGCAGAAAGTATTGAAGCTCAGGATATTTTTATTGGAGTAAGTCAGGTTGATTATTCTGGTTATGTAGATTGTCGACAGGAGTTTATTGATGCCATGGAAGCAGCTATCAACAAAGGAACAGTAATGGGTGCAGAAAGTGGTAAGCCAATAAAAATTAATGCACCATTTGTAAATTTGACTAAAGCTGAAGAAATTAAACTTGGAATGGAATTAGGTGTTGATTTTGGTTTAACCTGGTCGTGCTACCGAGGAGGAGACAAACCCTGTGGAACTTGTGATAGTTGTTTGCTAAGAGCTAAAGCCTTTGCCGAAGCTGGATTTGAGGATGCAGCCTTAAGATAATTTTTCTTTTAAAGTGAAATTATTCTAGGTTATTAATGAAGTAGAGAGCATGATTGTAGAAGAAAAAATAAAAGAGGCGGTTAAAGAAACAGGTATTGTTGAGAATGCTAAGCTTGTTTTAGTTGGAGAGGGAGTATTCCCAATTGTAAAAGATGCTAACGGAGATAATATACAAGATATTCCTAATACAGGTTTTGGTATTTCAGGGACAGTTCAGGGAGAAGGTAAACTTGCAGGGACGCCTTCTCTATTCATACGTTTAGCTAGTTGTAATTTACGATGTATATGGGAAATGGAAGATGGAAGCTTCTGTCGTTGTGATACCTCTTATGCATCTTTTAATCCTGAGGATAAAAAGAGTTGGAGTATTACAGAAATTGTGAATGTTGTTCGTCACAATATTGGCAATATGCAACACGTTGTGATTACAGGAGGTGAACCCTTACTACAAAAGAAAGGTGTTACTGCTTTGTGTAAAAAGCTTAAAGATGAATTAAATGTTCATATAACAATTGAGTCCAACGGTACTTTGTTTGATGAAGAGTTAACGAAGTGGGTGGATTTATTTAGTATATCTCCTAAATTAAGTAATTCTGTTCCTTCTCCAGATAAAATGAAATTTTATAATGAAACTGAGAACGGTTCCAGCAGATATCATCATGAGATTCGTAGAAATTTAACAGCGCTGCAAAACTATATCACTGTAGCAAATTCAACAAAAACAGAATTGCAGTTGAAGTTTGTTGTGGGAAAGGTTTCTGATGAAGCAGAAATTATTAATGATTATTTAAAATTACTGTCGGGATATAATCAACAAGATATAATGTTGATGCCATTAGGAGCAACACATGAACAACTTGCAAATTCAACTCCAATTGTATTGAAAATGTGCATTACCAACGGATGGAAGTACAGTCCAAGAATACATATCGATATTTTTGGTTCAAAGCAAGGAGTCTGATTTTTGTGGTAATTTGATGATTTAAAAATGAATGAGATAGAAGGAAAAGTATTAGGTAAGCAAATCAGTCATCCACGTGAGTATGCGCCAGAAATTTTGGTTGCAGTACCACGATATTTGAATCGTGAACAGTACAATATTGAGGAGGCAAATTTACCTTTTGTTGGTGTAGATGCATGGCATGCATATGAGTTAGGATTTCTAACACAGAAAGGTCTTCCTGTTACAGGGATCTTAAAGTTAGTTTACCCTTGTAAAAGTGAGTTTCTGGTTGAAAGCAAGTCTTTAAAGCTCTACTTAAATTCATTTAACATGGGGAAATATGGAGTGAATAGAGATCAAGCTATATCTACTGTCCTAGAAATCATAAAAAAAGACTTGTCTGATTTATTAAAAGTAGAAGTGGAGCTATATTTTCATTCAAGTTATAATAGCACTTATGATTTTATAGATTATCAATTACTTGAGAATTTGCCTGAAGCTGATTACGAAGTATTTGATATTTATAAGGAGGACAAAAGTTTGTTATCAGGGGTGCCTGGTGATAATATGGAAGAAGTTAGAATAAGCTCAAACTTATTACGTAGTAATTGTAAAATTACGCATCAGCCAGATTGGGGAAGTATTTTTATTTTTATTAAATCAAATTATCAAATTGATAAGATTTCGGTATTAAAATATCTAGTTTCTATCAGGGATGAAAATCATTTTCATGAAGAAATTTGCGAAATGGTTTATAAAAGATTGTTAGATGCTTTTGCTCCTGAAGAAATTATGGTGTCTTGTTTGTACACACGCAGGGGAGGTATCGATATTTGTCCAGTTAGAGCAAATAAAAAAGAATTGCTGCCATTTTGTATAACAGCAGCCAATAGCCTAACTCCTGGGGCTTTCAGACAATAGATATGTCGTTATGGATTATTGATAGTTTATCAATAAAAATGATTCATTCATCCTTTTTTATGAACAAAAAGGTCATATATTCGTATCTCGATTTTATAAAATTAAGAAATGTTCATTAAGAACAATTAAGAATAAAATAAGAAGATATGATTAGAAACGTTTTTGTGTTTTTATTAGTTTGTTTTTACAGTGTTTTGGATGCTCAGGTTTATATGCCTGATGGAAAAACCTACTATATTCAGAGTGCGCAAACTTATGGAAAATCGAACAAAGGTTACTGGGACTTTCCAGGAACTAATCCCACTTATAGTAAAGGACAAAATTTAAAAGTTTGGGCATTTGAAAATCGCCCTGATCGCAAATTTAAATTTCAGTATGCGGGTTTTATAAATGATATATATTATTTTACAATTGTACCTGAATATACAAAAAGAAGAGGCGTTATAGATGTTAGTGGTGGAAAGTCTGCAGATGGTACTAATATTCAGGTATGGGATAGAAACAATACTTCATCACAAAAATACTATTTTAAGCATGTAGGAAATGGACGATGGAAGATTTATAACCAAAATGGGAAAATCGTTTGTTTGCAAGGAAAAAGTAGTGAAAATGGTACAAATATTCATTTGTGGCACGATCATTCATTGCCAACAACAGAGTGGGTTTTTATTGATGCAGAAACAAATGTAGCTTATAATCCGGAAGTAAAACCATTTGGTAAGGTAATAGATGCAATAACAGGCGAGCCTATTCAAGACGCTACAATTACAGTATATAATACAAATGTCGTTAAGATACAGCCTAATACGAAACATACAGATTTTAATGGAAAATTTGCATTTGATGTAATTGACGGAATTAAATATGGTTATCGTATTGTTATTTCTGCACCAGGTTATGGGTCAAAGTGTGTAGATGGTCATACAAATTATACATGCGTATATACTACCTATAAATTAACTCCGAAAGGAGACAATACCTTGTTAACCAATGGCCCTCTTGGTGATTGGTTGTATAAAAAATCAAATGGGGAATTATACTATGAGTATGGTGAAGTATTGCATATGGATAAAGAGTTCTTTAGCACTGTGAGGTTTGAAGGTGCTGCTGAACAATTAAATTTAATCAGGCAAGAGATGGGAGTGACCGATCGTATAGCACACACAGATGAAGAAATATTTGAACAACTTAAGAAGGTTTGGAATTTTTGGTGCGTAAGTACCAAGAGCTTTATGGGGAATAATGTAGAACCAATTGTTAAGGAGGCCCGAAAGTATGAAGAAGATGAATCTTATGTTAGAGGACAGTGGCCATCTACTCAGCGTTATGCTCAGTGTTATAATAAATACGGCTTTATTCCGGTAGGTAATTGTACATCCAATACTCTGGCATTTGCCAATTTACTTACTCTAACAGGTATTCCAAATGAAAAATTAGCTATAGAAGTTATGAATCCCGTAAGTCAGGCTAATGGGGAGCATTGGTCGGTTATTATAAAATTAAAAGGTAAATGGTATTGGATAGATCCACAATCTACTTATATGAAATTAACTACATTAGATGATTTCACCAGTTTTCCCCAAGCGCGTTATATGGCGTATGATAAACCATACAAAGTTTACCCATTCCCTGGTAATTCAATGACTAAAGTTCCCTTATGTAGTTATGAGTAGTAACAAATATTTATAGAAGTAATTTCATTTAAAAGATAATTTTATATAGATTTCCTATTCTGAATACTCAGGATAGGATTTTTTTTACGCATAAATTTAGTTAATTATGAATATTGCAATTATAGGTACAGGTGGTGTGGGAGGTTATTTTGGTGTTCGACTAGCTCAAGCTGGACATAAAGTAACTTTTGTAGCCAGGGGTAAACATGGAGAAGCCATAAAAAAGAAAGGATTAAAGCTTCTTAGTCCTAAAGGTAATTTTGTTGTTGAAAATGCTATAGTTGTGGATTCTCCAGATAAGATTCAGAACCCCGAATTAATTTTAATAGGTGTTAAGGCATGGCAAGTAAAAGAGGTTGCTCAGCAGTTAAAAGGAGTATTATTATCAAATTCTGTCGTAATTCCATTACAAAATGGAGTAATGGCAGCCCAAGAATTATCAGATATACTTCCGCAGCAAAATGTGATGGGTGGATTATGTAATATTTTTAGTAAGATAAAGGAGCCAGGAGTTATTGAACACATGAGTGCTGAGCCATACTTGATTTTTGGGGAATTAGATAATATTATTACCGAACGAGCAAAAGTAATCAACAATATATTTACTGAGGCAGGAATTAAAAATAAGCTATCGGATTATATACAGGGTGATACATGGAAAAAGTTTTTACTCATTTGTTTAGGTGGTTTAGGTGCTTTAACCAGAGCAAACTATGGTGTTCTTTGTGAAACACCTGAACTTAAAGAAATGATGGTTCAGATGATAGAGGAAATGTATTTTATTTCTCAGGCTGAAGGAGTAAAATTACCAGAATCAATAAAAGAAAAAACACTAGCGTCAACAATGTCATTTGCCCCAACTGCAAACTCTTCTATGGCAAGGGATATTTGGGCAGGTCGACCTTCTGAGTTGGAATATCAAAATGGTAGTGTTGTCCACTTAGCTCAAAAACATGGAATAGAGGTTCCTGTAAACTATTTTATATATAATACACTATTGCCTCAGGAAAAAGCAGCTCGAAAATAAATAGATCAGGATTAATGAAAAACAGTTCCTATATTGTCGGAATAGATGGATGTAGAGGTGGTTGGTTGCTTTCAATTGTTCATACTGATGGTAATATTATTATAAGGCTTTTTAAAAAACTTAACGATGCTTTAGAGATTTTACAAAAGGCGGATTCTGTTTTTATAGATATGCCTATTGGTTTGGTAAGTCATTATGGCGAAGAACGAAATATTGATTTATTAATTAGACAACAATTGGGACATCCTTATAGCTCCTCAGTTTTTACTGTTCCATGTAAACAAGCTGTATATGCAAATGATTATAAAGAAGCTTCTGGGATTAACAGAGAAGTATTAGGAAAAGGTATTTCTATTCAGGCATGGAATATTTGTTCCAAAATTAGAGAATTAGATGTTTTTCTTAATGAGAATAAGAGTTTGAAAACAACATTTCATGAAACACATCCTGAATTATGTTTTAAACAATTAAAAGGGAGATCACTTACAAATAAGAAAAAAACAAAAGAAGGTTTTACTGAACGTATTGAATTGTTACAACTAAAGCAGACTAATGTAATGTCTGTTTATAGACAATTTAGAAAGGAATTTTTAAAGAAAGATGTTGCAGATGATGATATGTTAGATAGCTTAATTTTGTCTTTGGCTCCTTTTTTAGTCTAACATAAATATTAATTTTGCAGAATTTTATACGTGATAATAAAATTAAACTTGTCATTATAAAAACAAATATCAACAACAGATATCAAAACTTTAAATTATGAAGAAATTATTTCTTTTAGGAGCATTGTTAGTCTTTTTGTTAAATGTCAATGCCCAAAATAGACTTGAACTAGGTTTAAAAACAGGATTTAATAGTACCAAAATAAAATTAAGTGATATTCCTGAAGGTGAAAGTTTAAAGAGTGAAGCCAAAAGTGGTTTTTTATTTGGAGCCTATGGTAAATTAAAGCTAATAGGAGATCTTTCTTTTCAACCTGAAATTTATTACGCAAAGAAGCAAACTGCAATAGATGGTGAATCTATGGATATTAAAACATGGGATATTCCATTGTTAGCCAATCTAAAACTGTTAGACCTAAAGGTTGCCAAAATTTATGGAGTAGCTGGCCCTGTAGCTTCTTTTATTTCAGATGATGATGTGAACGATTTAAAACCAACAAACTGGACTTTTCAAGCAGGTGGCGGATTATCGATATGGAAGCTAACTTTTGATGTAAGATACGAATGGGGATTGAAGGATATTTCAGATATTAAAGATTTTAATATTGGACAAAAGACTGATGTATTAACATTTAGTTTAGGATATAGGCTATTCGGAATTTAATATTAATTCCGAGATTATTATCACGTTTTGGAGCTGCTTTATGCGGCTCTTTTTTTTTGCTGTTTCATAAAGATATGGTCTCAATAGGAACGTATTCTATTCCATTTTTACCTGTTCTACTTTCAATAATTTGTACCTCAGAAATTAAAAAATCCTGATAGTAGTTTATTCTTTTATTCAAATTATCAAGATTTATTTTTAGTCCATGTTTATAACGGGCTATAGTTATATGCGGATTGTAATCTTCATGTTTTAAATTAACGATGGGCGATAAATTCTTATTAAAGCCCTCTACAATTCTTTTTCGTAATATCACTAAATTCTTGTTTTCTTTAATTTTTAACCACAGTATATTTCGGCTTCTTCTCTTTTGAAATATACCACATCCTTCAATTTGGATATTAAAGGAAGTGATTCCTTTTAAATCATTTTGTAAGCTGTTCTTAATAACTTTTATATATTTGACTTCTATACTACCTATAAATAGAAAAGTTAGATGTAGGTTGTCTTCTTTAGTCCAGTTAATCATTAAAGAAGATTTGCTGTCAAAACAATCTTGTATTTTTTGTTGATATGCTGCCAGATCTAATTTTATTCCGATAAAAATGCGCAATTGTTTCATAGCTTTAATAATCTATTGAATAGAGTTATAGAAACGAGTCATGAAATTAAAATATCACTATTATGATTGGTATTGGTTAGTACCATCAGAAAAAATAATAAACAAAGAATATACAAAAATATAGTTACTTGTAAGTGATTTAATAATAAGTATTTATTTTATGTTGATGTAATAAATATAGACTTTATGATAGAGTGTGATAACATAAGCTTGTCTTTTGGTAAAAAAAATATATTTAAAGATGTTTCATTTATCGTTGAAGAAGGTGAGTTTATAACCATAAAAGGAGAATCTGGAACGGGTAAATCATCCTTACTAAAAATGCTACAAGGTTATATACCTTATAGCAAGGGCAATATAAAAATTAAAGGAGAATTGCTAAATGTCGATTCAATATCTTATATTCGGAATAATATTATCTGGATTCCGCAGAACGTTAATTTACCTGTTAAAAATGGAGTGGAGTTAATGCAATTAATGGCCTTGGACAACCATATTTCGCAAGTAGAGTTATTATTAGGTCAATTAGGATTGGAATCCAGTATGCTTCATAAAGCTTTTCAAAAGGTAAGTGGCGGGCAAAAACAACGAATTATTATTGCCATTTGTCTATCTATAAATAAGCCAATTGTACTTATGGATGAACCAACATCTTCACTTGATGAGGCCTCTATTAAATTATTATTGACTACGGTAAAAGATTTGAAAAATAAAACTGTATTATCAACATCACATAATGCTACGTGGATTGAAAATTCAAATCGAGTTGTTGAGTTAAAATAAAAGATTATGAAAGAAATTTTAGATATAAGAATCATAGATTTGGTTATTGGTTTTGTCATAATGCTTTTACCAATTTCGTTTTTTATATACTTTAAAATAAAACTTGTAAAAAGCATTTTGATTGCATTAGCCCGAATGGTTATTCAATTAGGACTTATCGCATTATACTTAGAATGGATTTTTGATAAAAATAGTGCTATTATTAACTCTTTATGGGTTGTAGTAATGATTGTTGTAGGTGTATTTACTTCAATTAACCGAATTGGTTTAAATTGGAAAACATTTGTTTTTCCAATGATATTGGCATCGCTCACATCAGTTTTAATTATAGATACTTTTTTTCTTGGAGTAGTTATAAAATTAGATTATGTTTTTGATGCAAGGTATTTTATTCCAATTACAGGTATGGTTTTAGGTAATTCCTTAAATCATAATATAGTAGGTTTAACAGCTTATTATAAAGGGTTGTCAGAAAAGAGTGATTTGTATTACTTTTTATTAACGAATGCCGGAGATTCTGCTATAGCAAAAAGACCGTTTTTAGCTGAAGCTGTGAAAAGAGGGTTAAATCCTCTTATTGCAACAATGACTGTAATCGGGTTAATTACGTTACCTGGTGTTATGACGGGACAGATTTTAGGAGGTAGTTCTCCTTTAATAGCTATTAAATATCAGGTTATGATTATGTTGGCAATTTTTACGGGGTGTACTTTAAATCTGTTTTTAACCATTTTGTTTTCAAATAGATATGTATTTGATGGTTTTCAACGATTTAAAGAGGGTATTTTTAATTAAAAGAAAGCAGCATTAATGGGGCAATCTACGTTATTACTATTTTGCAATCTAATTTTTTGTAAATTCGCTGCAGCACTATGTTTAATATTTATATATGAGCAATTTTAAAGAAGATTTGAAGAAAGTTAAGGCTTTTGCCTTTGATGTTGATGGAGTTTTATCTGCCCAAATAATACCAATTCATCCTAATGGAGAACCAATGCGTACTGCAAATATTAAAGATGGTTTTGCTATGCAGCTTGCAGTTAAATTAGGTTTTCCTGTGGCAATTATTACAGGAGGAAAAACGGAAGCTGTACGTAAGCGTTATCAGGATTTAGGTGTACAAGATGTGTATATGGGAGCTTCAGATAAAATTGTTCAATTTAACGATTGGATTAAGAAAAGAAATTTGTCACCTGAAAATGTGCTTTATATGGGAGATGACTTACCGGATTTTCCTGTAATGAAAGAAGTTGGTGTACCTGTTTGTCCTGCTGATGCAGTAGAAGAAATCAAAAGTTTATGTAAGTATATTAGCCATAAAAACGGAGGTGAGGGATGTGCTCGTGATGTGTTAGAACAGGTATTAAGAGTGCATAATAAGTGGGGAACAGACCTTACATGGTAATGACTTATTGTAAACATTTAAAGGTTTAATTCAATAAAATAATTTATAGATGCTATCGCTCTTTCAACTGGTAAGATTTAAGAATTTATTCATCATTGGTCTTTTACAGAGTCTTATTAGATATGGACTAATTATACCCATTCTGAATCATTATGGTTATGAGCCGGTTTTATCTCATTTCAGATTTGGTTTATTGGTATTAGCATCTATCTTTTTAGCTGCATCAGGTTATGTTATTAACGATTATTTTGATGTTAAGATTGATCGTTTAAACAGGCCTGAAAAAGTTGTGGTAGGGAATGATTTTAAGCGTAGAGAAGCCATGTTTTTTCATGTTATTCTCACATTTTTAGGTGTATTCATAGGCTTATTTTTGTCCTATGTAGTTCGTAAAGAAACGTGGGCATTTATGTTTCTGCTTATACCCGTTTTTCTTTGGTATTATTCTACCACATTTAAAAAACAGGGTTTTATTGGTAATCTTGTGGTATCTGGATTAACAGCCTTGGTATCCATAATTGTGGTTTCATTTGAGTTTGGAGCATTAGAGCGTGTTTATGGGCAAGAAATAATAAATAGCGAAGCCTGCACCATGGCTTGGTATTGGACACTTGGCTTTGCCTTTTTTGCTTTTATTACTACCCTTATTCGCGAAATTGTTAAGGATATGGAAGATATGCAGGGCGATAAAGCTGAAGGTTGTCAAACTCTACCAATAGTAATTGGAGTAAAGTTTAGTAAAATATTCGTTCTCCTAATAACTGTATTTACTATATTTTCTATATGGGCCTTATACTTTTATGTGAATAAGATTAATAGCTATAAATATTCCTTATATTATTTTATGCTATTAATAACCTTGCCATTTGTCGTGTCACTTATTATGTTGTTTAAAGCCAACACCTCCAAACAATATCACCATTTAAGCTCAATGTATAAAATTATCATGTTAATGGGTATTTTATACATCTTTGTTATTAGTCAACTATTTTAAAAATATAAATGATATGATTTCACAGATCTTATCTGATTATGAAATTATACTTGCCTCAAAATCACCAAGAAGAGCTCAGTTGTTGGGTGAACTTGGTATTCATTTTACAATTGGAACTAAAGAGGGAGTAGAAGAAGTTTTTCCAGAAGGTTTATCGAATGTTGAAGTAGCTAAATATTTGTCAGATTTAAAAGCTTCGATATATGAAAGCGATGTTATGGATACGAATAAATTAGTTATTACTTCGGATACCATTGTTTGTTTAGAAAATGAAATACTAGGAAAACCCGGAGATAAAGCACATGCAATTGAAATGCTTACTAAACTCTCGGGAAAGCAACATTCTGTAATTACTGGTGTTACTCTATTAAATTGTAAAAAGAAAACAACATTTTCTGTAGAAACAAAAGTTAATTTTAAAAAGCTCTCTATAGAGGAAATAGAGTATTATGTAGATCATTATAAGCCATATGATAAAGCCGGAGCCTATGGTATTCAGGAATGGATTGGAATGATTGGTATAGAAAAAATTGAAGGTTCCTATTTTAACGTAGTAGGTTTACCGGTTCAAAAATTATACAGTGAATTATTAAAATTTTAATATCCCTCAATAAAACATTTATAAGATTTAAATTCAAAATCAACCATACATTAGTATTTCTCAGGTGTATATTGATTTTAATAAAATTTCCATTAGGACAATGAAAATGAAAACTGATTATTTTAAAAAGATTACGCTTTTTATTCTGGCAACGATTTTGTGTATTGGAGCACAGGCGAAAGAAGGAATGTGGATTCCAATTTTACTAGAAAAATACAATATTGAAGAAATGCAGCAAATGGGCTTTAAGCTTACAGCTGAAGATGTATATAGTGTCAATCAGGCTTGTATGAAAGATGCTGTAGTTATTTTTGGTGGTGGTTGTACCGGAGAATTAATTTCGGATGAAGGCCTTTTAATTACTAATTACCATTGTGGTTACAGAGCCATTCAATCGCATAGCTCCATTGATCATGATTATTTAACGGATGGTTTTTGGGCCATGAATAATCAGGAAGAATTACCAAACGAAGACCTTAAAGTCACATTCTTAAAAAGCATGAAAGATGTAACTGCAGAGGTTTTTAATGGAGTTTCGGAAGAGATGAGTGAGGATGAAAAGTCAAAAATTATAGAAAATAATATTGATTCTATAAAAACTGAGGCAGTTAAGGATACCCATTATAAAGCCGAATTAAAACCATTTTTTCATGGAAACCAATACTTTTTATTTATCAACGAGATTTATACAGATGTTAGATTGGTAGGAGCTCCGCCAAGTGCAATTGGTAAATTTGGAGGTGATACTGATAATTGGATGTGGCCTCGTCATACTGGTGATTTTTCTTTGTTTAGAATTTATGCAGATAAGGATAACAAACCAGCTGAATATTCTACAGATAATGTTCCTTATAAGCCATTGAAGCATTTCCCGGTTTCATTAAAAGGGGTTAAAGAAAATGATTTTACGATGGTTTTTGGATATCCAGGATCAACAGAACAATATGTTCCGTCTTACCATATTAAAATGATTACGGAGAAAGTGAATCCTGAATTAATAGATCTTAGGGGAAGAAAACTGGATATAATTAATGCTTATAAATCAGATCCTGCAGTAAGAATTCAATATGCTGCTAAAGATGCAAGCATTTCTAATTCGTGGAAAAGATGGATAGGAGAAATTCGTGGTCTTAAAAAATTAAATGCCATTGAAAAGAAGGAATCTTTTGAGACTGACTTTCAGCAATGGGCAAATAATAATGAGAAGTATAAAAATATACTAACTGACTACGAAAAGCTTTATCAGGAATTTGGAGAATATAAGTTGCTATACAATTACATTGTAGAAATCTTATATAGAAATGGTACTGAGATAGCCAAAGCTTCAACCTTTTTAAATTCACTTATTAAGGAAGTTAATAAAGAAAATGTAGATGAATCTGCTGTTCAATCGTTAAAGAATCAGGAAACTAAAGAATATGAGAAGTTTTTCAAAGATTATCACGCTCCTTTGGATATGGAAATGACTAATATGCTTTTGGCTATGTATAAAGATAGAATGCCTGCTGAGTTTTTAGCTGACATTTATAATTTGATCGATAAGAAATATAAAGGCGATATTCATAAATATGTAGATCATATATTTAAGAAATCAATATTTACAAATAAAGAAGAGGTGCTGGATTTAGTACAACATTTTGGGAAAAAGCAAATTAGTGTAGTAGAAAAAGATCCTGCATACCAGCTTTATAAAAGCATGTATAATTTATACAGAGATAAAATATATAGTCCGTATTACGAGTTGCAAAATAAATTAAAAGCACTTAATAAATTATATATGGCAGCTCAAATGGAATATCAAAAGGATCGGGTATTCTATCCGGATGCCAATTTTACCTTGAGAGTATCCTATGGAAAGGTAAAATCTTTTGAACCAAGAGACGGGGTGATATATGAGAATTATACTACTTTAGAAGGTATCATTGAAAAAGATAATCCAGATATCTACGATTATCGAGTACCGGAAAAACTGAAAGAGTTATACAAAAATAAAAACTTTGGAAGGTATGCAGTAAACGGAACAGTTCCAGTATGCTTTACAGCAACAAATCATACAACAGGAGGTAATTCTGGTAGTCCTGTGGTTAATGCGGATGGTGCGTTAATTGGCGTTAATTTCGATAGAGCATGGGAAGGTGTAATGAGCGATATGGTATTTAGCCCGGAGCAATCCCGAAATATATCTTTAGATATCAGATATGTTTTATTTTTGATAGATAAGTTTGCAGGAGCAGGTTATTTATTAGATGAAATGGATATAGTAGAGTAATTAGATTTTTAAATATGATAAAAAAAAGGTTGTTTTGTTCATTATGAAACAACCTTTTTATTTATAGCATCTAATACTTTAAATTTCAGCATTCTTTGTGTTAGCCATTATTCTTTTGCTTAGTGTTTTATATATAGAAGCTAACTCACTTTTTTCAGACAACAACTTAAGGTGATTATCAATAATATTTTGATCACCTCTAATGGCAGGGCCGGTTTGAGCTTCAAGTGGATTTAGTACATCAATTTTTGATGCTGTTTCAAAAATCAAAGGTTTAATAACATCAAAACTAATATTGTGCTGTTTGAGTATTTCATCTGCAATGGCGTACATGTGGTTAGTGAAATTACATGCAAATACTGCGGCCAGATGTATTTGTTTTCTTTGATCAGAATCACAAGTCATAACAGTTTTAGATACTTGATAGCCAAATTTATGCAGGTCCTTCTCTGTTTGTTCGTTATTTGCCTCAACAAGAATCGGGATTGTAGAAAAGTCAACCTCTTTATCTTTACTAAAAGTCTGAAACGGATATATTATTCCATAATTATCAAACTTCAATAGCATATCTAAATGATGACTCCCAGCTGTGTGGGTTACTATTCCTTTTACTTTGGGCAAGTTTTCAATAGTTTCAGCCAAAACTGCATCTTTAACAGCTACAATATACAAATCTGCATCCAGCTGAATCTCTGCTAAATTATCTGTATAATATGCATTTAGTTTCTCTGCTAAAGTTTCTGCATTTTCAATAGTGTAACTATAAACCTGACGGATATTAAAACCCTTTTTTGCCAAAGCATAACCGAATTGAGTGGCTAAATTACCAGCTCCTATTAAAACAATATTACGTATCATTATTTTCAAATAAATATGATTCAAAGATAGTATATCTTGAACTTTTATACTTTACAAATAAGATTTCTTTAAAACATCTTTTATTGTAAATATACAGGGGTATATTAAATATTCAATTTGTTATATTTGCGCACCTGAACATTTATTATGGACACACATTTTAAGGAAATAACGCTTAAAACTACAGGGGCAAAACAAATTATAGGAGAAGAAGAAATACAAAGCCTTTGGAGTGGTTATGGTAGCATTGTTAGGATTAGATTGGATGGTAGCATTATGAATAGTGTAGTGGCTAAACATGTGCGATTACCCAATCAAAAAAATCATCCAAGAGGTTGGAATACTGACTTTTCGCATCAACGTAAAGTAAAATCATACAAAGTAGAAACCTGTTGGTATGAAAACTATGCCGCGCAATGCAGTGATTCGTGCAAAGTGCCTGCTTGTTTGGCCTTAGAGCATAAGGATGATGAGGTTTTTATGGTACTTCAGGATTTAGACGCAATTGGTTATGGTGGTCGTTTATCTTCTGTTTCATGGACAGAAATTAAATCATGTTTAAAGTGGTTGGCCAATTTTCATGCTACATATATGGGAACGAAGCCAAAAGGTTTATGGCATGTTGGAACATACTGGCATTTAGAAACACGACCTGATGAGTTAAAAGTACTCGAGGATGTAGCCTTAAAAAATTCAGCAGCATTTATAGATGAAAAACTAAATAATGCCAGCTATTTAACATTAGTACATGGCGATGCAAAGTTGGCTAATTTTTGCTTTTCGAATGATGGTAAGAAAGTAGCAGCAGTTGATTTTCAGTATGTAGGTGGAGGTTGTGGAATGAAGGATGTAGCCTATTTTGTTGGAAGTTGTTTGTATGAAGAGGATTGCGAACGTTTGGAATCAGAAATCTTGGATTTCTATTTTAAAGAATTGAGAGGGGCACTTCAGGTGCGTGGAAGCAATATCGATCTGCAAGATTTAGAAACTGAATGGCGAAAGTTATATTATTATGCCTGGACAGATTTTCATAGATTTTTGAAAGGATGGAGTCCGGGACATTGGAAAATAAATGACTATAGTGAGAAGGTGACTAGAAGAGTTTTAGAGGAGATAAAAAATAATCAATAGATGAGAGGTTTAGAAAGATATTTTTTAACTTCAAACCCAATTTTGGAAGGAAATGAACTTAGGCAAAGACACATTAAGAATATTAAGTGAAAAAGCTCGTGAAGCTGCTCAGAAAGCTTCAGAGTATATAGCATCGTATAATCACAAAGACCTTGCAGTTGAATTAAAAAAGATTGATGCAGAAGGTGGACAACCGCAGGGTGGAGCTAGTGAAGCTTCTCAGGTGGTTACTGAGGTTGATTTAAAAAGTCAGGAAATTATTCTGGATTTATTACAGCCATCAATTGAAGAATATGATTTTGGTGTTTTAACCGAAGAAAAAGTAGATGACAAGAGTCGTTTTGAAAAAGATTATTTCTGGTGCATAGATCCACTGGATGGTACTTTACCTTTTTCTCAGGGATATCAAGGGTATTCTGTTGCTATAGCCTTAGTTTCAAAAGAAGGAGTTCCGGTAATAGGTGTTGTTTGTAATCCTGTTAATATGGATGTATATGTTGCCTATGAGGGAGGTGGAGTATATAAAAATGGCGAACTCTGGTCAGATGATAAAAGACCTGGAGATAAGTATTTTACCTTTATCAATGACAGAAGTTTTACCAAGCACGAAAAGTTTAAAGATATCACCTTATGTGTGAATAATATGGCGATTGATTGTGGGTATTCTACATTTAAAATGCTTAAACAGGGTGGTGCTGTTATGAATGCCATGTGGGTTTTAGAAAACAGACCTGCCTGTTATTTTAAGTTACCTAAAGAACAAGTTGGAGGAGGAAGTTTGTGGGATTTTGCCGCAACAGCCTGTATTTTTAAAGAAATGGGATTACCTGTTTCTGATGCTTTGGGTAATCCAATAAATTTCAATCAAAAGGAAACAACTTTCATGAATAAAACAGGTGTTTTATATTATGATGTAGATAACCTTAATTGTAAAGAAATGCTACAAAAGTTTATCAAGTAGTCTTGATTGGAAACTTGATGTAAAAAATACTTCCTTTATCAATTGTGCTTTCCATACTAATTTTTCCATTTAGTATGGACACAATTTTATTTACAATGGCTAAGCCTAAGCCTGCACCAGATTTTTTACTGGTCTTATTGTCCTGATGAATTTGTCTAAAGGGTTCAAAAATAATTTCCTGATCCTCTTTGGATATCCCTATACCTGTGTCTTCAACAAAGAATGTAGCATAACCATTCTCAATTTGGCAACCTAGTCTAATAAATCCCTCATTTGTATATTTTACAGCATTAGTTAAAAGGTTATTTAAAATTTGCTGAAGCAAGGCACGATCTGATTCTATATGAATGGAATCATGTACTTTTTCTCTCTTCAATATTAATTCAAGGTTTTCTTTTTGAGCAGTTATTAGAAACAAATCATATGTATCATTTAAAATATTTCCAATATTAATAGCTTCCCATTTGGGTTTCATAACACCAGCTTCAATCTTTGATAAATTTATGATACTATCTAATATGGTTAATAGTTGTTGACTCCCTCGTAGTACTAAATCCGTATATTGTTTATACTCTTCAGAATTAGGATCGCAGTTTTCCAATAACTGTGAAAAACCAACAATGCTGTTCATTGGGGTTCTTATTTCATGACTAATATTTGCTAAAAAGGATTGAGTTAAACGTTCACTTTCCGAGGCTTTTTTTAGTGCTATATTGAGCTGGTCGTTAGTGTTTTTTAGCTGATCCTTGTCTACCTTTAGTCTCTTATTAGTGGTATTGATTTCAATAATGTACTTAGCCAATTGTTTTTTCATATGCTCAAAGGCTCTGGCTAGAATTCCAATCTCATCTTTTCTCTCAAGTAATGAATGGTCGGGAGATGTTTCCAGGTCACCTGTAGCAATGGCATCACTTAGCATTTTTAATCGAATTAATGGATTCGTGATTCCTCTTGATAAAAAGCTAACAATGAAAAGGGAGATCAGCAAGAATAAAATGCTGAATACGATAGTTTGATTTTGTATTACAGTTAGTACCGGAAAAATATCTTTATCAGGTACCATTGTTATTAATTTATACTTACCATGATAAATGGGTAAATAGGCCACTTCGTATTTTATGTCCCTAATTTTGGATTCAGAAATAATATTAACCGTATTATCTTTTAGTATTGAACTTACAATATCGCGGGGTAAATGTCTTGAGATAGGATAATTTACCTCGTTAACATTTTCACTCATTATAATTTTACCTAAACTATCAACAAGCCATATTTTTGAGTTTTCTGATGTTTTATGAATGTTAAATTCTTCTGCAAGAATAGACGGTGTAATACCAACACCAGCAACTCCAATTGGATCATTAATATCACCCATTAATACATTAATAAATAGAATAGACCGGTTTAATTCTCTATTGTAATCAAAGTTTAATGATGTTTTTGTTTTGCTTTTTATGGAGGATAGAAACCAACTATCATCAGGATCATTGTCAGATATTACATCCAGTAAATTATAATTCTCTCTCCAATAATTACGGGTGATTTTATTAACTGCAAAAACAGTATTGTAATTGTAATTTTGCTGCAGATAATCAAGACGTTTTAATGCCAATTGTTTTAAATCACTATCTTTTTCCCCGGAAGCAAACCATTTAATAAGAGTAGGATCTTCAGCTAATAATTCGGAAGTTTCTATAGCACGTTGTAGTATTGATTCAAATGAACTTTGTGATGCCCTTAATACAGTATAAAATCTCTTTTCTCTATAGTCTTTGTATAAAGAACTTCGAACTGTAGTTATATGAACAACACCTAAAATGGCTACAATTAGCAATATTGATATTCCTAAAAACAGTTGAAGCTTAATTCTTATCTTTTTATATCTGATCATTTAGGTAATTTGATGATTAAAATTCCTAATTACTATAACAAAAGCAATGTAGGATTTTGATCTAGAAAAATGAAGTATATCCCATAAATTATTGTTCCTTTGCAGCAAATAATTAAATAATATAGAAATTGTCAACATTTTAATTGAGTTTTATTGATGAAGAAGATTCTTAGCTACCTTTTATCACCTATCTATTGGATTTATTTTGGTATTCATTTATTGATATTTCATGTCATTCAAGTTATATGTCATAAAACAGGGGGATATCAACTAAGAAAAAAATCAGTCGATATACTTAATTATTTGTTACTATATGGTTTAAGAATTGTTGGTGCTCGCATAAGTTTTAAAGGTTTTGATAACTTACCCCAGGGAAAGCCTTTGATAATAGTCTCTAACCATCAGAGTACTTTTGATATTCCTCCTATTGTATGGGGATTCAGAAAACATCATCCAAAATTTGTGTCGAAAAAGGAATTAGGAAAAGGAATTCCTTCTATTTCATATAATTTAAGAATGGGTGGTTCAGCTTTAATAGATCGAAAAAATGGTCGTCAGGCTATGGTTGAAATAGCTAAATTAGGTAAGCACATTGAAAAAGAAGGATATAGTGCAAGTATTTTTCCGGAGGGTACCCGATCAAAAAATGGGAAAATAAGAAGTTTTCAATATCCGGGAATTGCATCTCTGGCTAAAACTGCTCCTTCAGCATTAATTGTTCCATTAGCAATTGATGGAAATTATGAGTTAACCAAAAACGGTTATTTTCCATTGATGTTTGGTACTAAGTTGACTTATACAGCATTGGAAGCCATTGATCCTAAAGGAAAAGATATCAAAGAATTAATTTTGGATATTGAAAACAAAATTAAAGCAGAAGTAGGGGTAAAGCAATAATGCCTTATCCCATACGTCCTTTAAAATCTTCATATCCAAAAGTGCGCAATAGTTTAAAACCACTCTTGTTGCTCCAAATACCAATTGAAGGGTGGTTTACTCCGTTGAACATAGTTGTTTTAACCATGGTATAGTGAATCATATCTTCAAAAATGATACGATCGCCAATATTTAGTTCTTTTTCAAACGAGTAATCTCCCATAAAATCACCGGCAAGACAACTATTTCCTCCCATTCGGTATGTTGGTTTGCCCGAAATAGGTTCAGATGAGGCGCCTTGAATACCTGGTTGATAAGGCATTTCCAAACAATCTGGCATATGTGCAGCAAAAGAAACATCTAGTATAGCAGTTTTAATACCTTTATTTTCTACTACATCTACAACAGAACTTACCAATACTCCTGTACCCCAATTAAATGCACTTCCAGGTTCTAATATTAAATGTATATTCCACTTATCTTTAAATGCCTTTAAGGTAGAAATTAAGTGCTCAATATTGTAATCTTTATGAGTCATTAAATGACCGCCTCCCATATTAAGCCATTTAATTTGTTTAAGATATTTTCCAAACTTATTTTCAACGGCTTTTAAGGTTTGCTCAAGGTCAAACGATTTGGATTCACATAAAGTATGAAAATGCAATCCTTCAATATGCTCAGGTAATACTTCGGGCATATCTTCAAGGGCAATTCCTAATCGAGTGCCAGGAGAGCAAGGGTTATATAAATCAGTTTCAACAGTGGAATATTCCGGGTTGATTCTTAAACCCATTGAAATTTTATCCTGATAATTAAGTACTTTATCTTTAAATCTGTGATACTGGTTTAAAGAATTAAATGTAATATGTGTGCTATACTTTAATATCGTATCAAAATCTTTATCCGTATAGCCTGGAGCATAGGTATGGGCTTTGCTTCCCATTTCTTCAAAAGCCAATTGAGCTTCATTAACAGAGCTGGCAGTTGCTGTAGGTATATATTCGCGAATAACAGGGAATGCACCCCACATTGCAAATGATTTAAATGCCAAAATTATTTCAACACCAGCGTTGTCTTTAACAGATTTAATTAGTTCAAGATTTTTTCTAAGTAAATCTTCATTTAATACGTAGCAGGGTGATGGAATTTGAGCGAAGTTTATTGACATTATTATAAATAATTAGTAATTGCAAATAATAAATTGGGGCTTCATAAATCATGAAACCCCGTTGTTATTTTGTAGTGAATTATATCTTAATATTATAATTCTAAATCCACATCATGTTGTTCAATCCAAGGTAATCCTAATTGGTTTAATTTTTCCATAAACGGATCAGGATTAAACTCTTCAACATTGTATACACCTGCTTTTTTCCATGAGCCTTGTAAATACATCATTGCCCCAATTGTTGCAGGAACACCTGTTGTATAACTCACACCCTGAGCTCCCGTTTCTTCGTAAGCAGCTTGGTGACTACAGTTGTTATAGATATAATAAGTTTTTTCTTTACCGTCTTTCAAACCTTTTATTCTACATCCAATAGATGTTTCTCCAGTGTAATTTTCACCCAGATCACCTGGATTTGGAAGTACTGCTTTCAAAAATTGGATTGGAACAATTTCTTTACCTTCATACATGATAGGTTCAATACCTGCCATACCAATATTTTGAATTACTCTTAAATGAGTAAGGTATTCTTGTCCAAAAGTCATCCAAAAACGAGCACGTTTTAATGTTGGAAAATTCTTTACTAAAGATTCTAATTCCTCGTGATAAATAACATAAGATTCACGATCTCCAATATTAGGATAATTTAATGGTTTATGGATTTCGTGAGGCTCTGTTTCAACCCACGCTCCATTTTCCCAGTATTTTCCTTTTTGAGTAACTTCTCTAATGTTTATTTCAGGATTAAAGTTTGTAGCAAAAGCCTTACCATGATCACCACCATTACAATCTACAATATCCAGATATTGAATTTCATCAAAATGATGTTTTGCAGCATGAGCAGTATATATACTTGTAACACCCGGATCAAAACCACAACCTAAAATAGCTGTAATACCAGCCTCTTTAAATTTGTCGTGATATGCCCATTGCCATTTATATTCATATTTAGCTTCATCCAATGGTTCATAGTTCGCTGTGTCCAGATAAGCAACTCCAGTTTCTAAACAAGCATCCATGATGTGTAAATCCTGGTATGGTAATGCTACGTTTACCACAATGTCAGGACCAAAAGATTTGATCAATTCAACCAATTCAGGAACATTATCTGCGTTTACCTGAGCCGTTTTAACTCTGTTATTACCAATTTTATCTGCTATAACATCACATTTGCTTTTTGTGCGGCTAGCCAGCATAATTTCAGTAAATACTTCAGGTAATCCAGCCATTTTAGTGGCTACTACGGTACCAACACCACCAGCACCGATAATCAAGACTTTTCCCATCTTTTTTGTTTCAAATATTTAATTTTGAATAATCGTTTAACATAGCAAAGAAAGATTATTTTTTCAATAATGTAAACACCAGGGTAATTATTTTTAAAAAAAATAATAATTGGTTTAAATATTAAATAAAGACTGCAATTTTATAATATTTAATGTGCACATATATAATGTTTTATAGTTGATTTAACCTTTGTTAGTATAACCTTTTAAATAATATTGCGTAACATTGCACAACTATAAAAAAGCTGTCAGCTGTTGTTATGATGGTGGGGTAATATTATAAGTTGATATGAAGCTAACTTTTATTGCATTTTTATTTATAACAATTTTTGTTGTTGTTATTGATTTATTAGGTTTCTGGGCATGGAATAGAGAACTGGAAAAGCCTAAATCAAAAAAAGCCAAGTGGTTTGGAATAGTACTTTTTGCTATTATTCCTCTTTTCGAAATCATTTCCTATTTTTTCTTAACACAATATATTCGTGAAGCCTCTTCGCCAGTATTTTATTTGTGGTTTATGGCTGCAAATGCATTGTGTTTACTTATTTATTTACCCAAAACATTCTTTTTACTTTATTATTTGCTGTTTATGGGGCTATCTGCTATCACTCAGGTGTGGAAGAATAAAAAATATTCAAAAGAACAAACAACGATCAAGTATCCTAAAATATCACGTAAAAAGTTTTTGAGTCAGGTTGGAATTATTTTAGCTACAGCACCATTTGTATCATTGATATTTGGTATGCATAAAGGACGTTTTAACTTTTTTACCAGACATCAAAATTTGAGTTTTCCCAATTTACCTTCCATTTTTGATGGATTTAAAATTGTGCATATTTCAGATATTCATCTTGGATCATTTGCAAGTAATTACGATAAACTTGAAGATATTGTAGATATCATTAATCAGGAAAATGCTGATGTAATATTTTTTACCGGTGATTTGGTAAATAATTTTAAGGAAGAAACCTATGGGTGGGATCGTGTATTTACCATATTAAAGGCTAAATATGGTAAGTTTTCCATTTTAGGAAATCATGATTATGGTGATTATACAGATTGGGAAACGCCGGAAGCTAAACAGAAAAATTTTGATGGTATTGTTAATGCACATAAAGATTTTGGTTTTAAACTATTGAGGGATCAGTCCATTTCTATAGAAAAGGGTGGTGAAGAAATCGCGATAACCGGAGTTGAAAACTGGGGACATGATCCATTTCCCAGATATGGAGATCTACAAAAGGCAATGAAAGGAACTGAGGAATTTCCTTTTAAAATATTATTATCTCATGATCCCGATCATTGGGATGCGGAAGTGGTAGATCAAACTAATTTTGATTTAACTCTGGCCGGTCATACTCATGGAATGCAGTTCGGAATAGATTGGAAAGGGTTTAAATGGAGTCCTGCTAAATATAAATTTAAAAAGTGGGATGGTTTATATCAAAACAAAAGTCAATTTTTGTATGTGAACCGCGGACTTGGATTTTTAGGAATGCCGGCACGTATAGGAATGCCCCCTGAAATAACAGTGCTTCAGTTAAGTAAAGGACCAACAGGAACAGAGCCTATGTAGGTTCTGGATAAAAATATTTTAAGAAGTCATTAGATAATTTTCTAATGACTTCTTTTTTTATGAAAAAAAATGAGTCTGTTAGGCTACGAAGCAATGTTTAGCATACCATGAAACTGGATGCTCCATTCCTTTAATAAGTTCTTCGATGATTAATTCATCATCGCAACGATTTTCTCCACAAGAAATATCATCTAAAGCTCGTGAAATAAGTAACCATTCATCAATAATTCTTGGAGTTATTCTACCTTCAAATTTTTTTAACACAGCAAGGCATTTGGTTCCAATGAAATGAATATATGGTTGCTCTCTTTTTAGAGATTCATGTGTAGTATAAATAAAATCACCAACTTGAATAAATTCAGTGTCATCTAAACTGATATTCAAAGATAAATCTACTCTTGACATACTTTATTCCTCCCAAATTTAGATTAACATTTTTCTCTATATAATATAGTGAAATTTATAGCCAATGGAAAGTTTATTAATGTATTGATATTCAATTTAGAATGTGTAAAAATTGTACGGAAAATTTGTTCTCAGTAAACAGAATTTAATAGAATTGTTCTTGCGTAGATATATATTTAATATTAAGATAACTCATAAATTCTTCCAGAGTATGGTTTTACTTTAACTCCAAGTCCATTAGAAATGGCGATATCTTTAGGAAAACTAATTTTGTTTTTTCCTCCTAAAATATCAATACCTTTAAAAAACCTAGCACTTTCTACTCCCATTGTAAAAAAAGCATGGGGAGGTATTTTAATTCTGCATTTGACTTTTTCATTACTGAAATTTACAACTATAAGTAAAATTTCATCATTATAGTATCTCAGGAATGCATATAAACAATTTGAATCAAACTGATCATTATCCTCATTTGCCCACATCAAATCATAAAACTTTCCATTTTTTAAGGTGTCGTTAGTAAGTGCAATGTTTAAAAAGGTTTTGTACCAGTCCCTGAGATCTTTTGCTGCTTGAGGTAATTTAGCTCCATCAAATGAATTGTCGTTTATCCAATCCTGAAAAAGTTTAACTCCCCAATAATCAAATATAGTTGTTCTGCCATCTTTACCACTAAATCCTTCTTCATCCATTCCTTCTTCACCGAGTTCTTGTCCAAAGTATAGCATTAACGGATTCGAGTACATGGTTCCTGAAATGATCATTGCAGGAATGCTTTTTTGTGCGTCTCCTGCAAAAAAAGGTGATGCTATTCTCTGTTCATCATGGTTTTCCAAAAAGAATAACATGTGTTGATGTATTCCATTTAAAACATCCCAGGCTTTGGTTATTGCTGAAGGTTGTTGATGTCCTTGCATGATTAATTTTAGCGTATCATACATACCTACTTTATCATAAAGAAAATCAAAACCTCCATAAGTAATATATTGTCTGTATAAATCCGGATTGTACACTTCTGCGATAAATATAATTTCGGGATATTTCTTTTTTACTTCAGGTATAACCCAGTGCCAAAATTCAACAGGAACCATTTCTGCCATATCACACCTGAATCCATCGATATTTTTATCGGCCCAATAAAGAAGAACTTGCAACATTTTATTCCACGTATCAGGTATTGGATCAAAATGTTTTGAACCGGTAAATATATTTATCCCATAATTTAATTTGACTGTTTCATACCAGTCGTTAATGCCGGGTTTTGATGAGATGCAGTCATTGCCGGTTACTTTGGCAGGGTTTTCAATTAAATGATTTTTGTTTTTTGCAGTTACAGGACCATCAAAAGTTTCACCAGGCAGGTAATAAAAATTGTTGTTAATATTAAAATTTTGAGTTGTATCGTCATCTACACCAAAGTCTGTAATACCCGCTGGTTTACTGTCTGAAGTATAATGACGCGCCAGATGATTAGGTATAAAATCAATAATTACCTTAAGATTGGCATCATGAGATCTTTCAATAAGATTCTCAAACTCACCCATTCTATTATTTACATCTTCAGCTAAGTCGGGGCATATATCATAATAATCTTTAATAGCATACGGTGAGCCTGCCTTGCCTTTAATTACTTCAGGAAAATCCTTTTCAATATTATATTGCGAATAATCTGTAGTTGTAGCATGTTCAATGATTCCAGTATACCAAATATGAGAGATTCCCAAATCCTTAATTTCTTTTAATGCTTCTGCAGTAAAATCATTCATCTTTCCACAGCCATTTTCTTCAATGGTTCCATTGTGGACATTATTATGAGTAGTATTTCCAAAAAGACGTGTAAGGACTTGATATATAACAATTTTTTGCATAATGTTTTAAGCCTGTTTTCACAAAGAAGAAAACGATTAAAGCATTTGATTGTTCTTTATATTTAGAACAGTATTAAACCTTTGCTTAAAAAGATGATCTTCTGTATGTGAGGTTAAGTAAATAATCTTTACCTGATTTATTCTTGTTTAAAAATACAATTTTTGATTTAAGTTTTTGTCACTTCCATATAAGATGATGTCACTTTAATTATTTAAACTATTTTTATTGCTTGTTAAAACATTCTTGTCAATGCAGTTAAAATTTATTTTAGCAATCGTATTTATAACGATTTCAATATCTCTTAAGTCTCAATATTATACCTCAGGGGAAGACCCGCATTCTTTAAAATGGAATCAAATAGAAACAGCGCATTTTAAATTGGTGTTTCCAGTAAATTATACAGAAAAAGCTCAATATTTAGCCAAATTGCTTGAGGAAATTTATATTCATGGAGGCCAGTCATTAGACCATTCTCCTAAAAAGATAAGTGTTTTAATTCACCCTGAAACATCCTATTCAAATGGCTTTGTAACTTGGGCCCCTAAACGTATCGAATTGTTTCCTACACCAAATCAAAGTATTTATTCACAAGAGTGGCTCCAGCAATTAGCTGTACACGAATTTAGGCATGTGGTTCAGATTGATAAATTAAATGCGGGTTTTACAAAAATACTAGGATATGTTTTGGGAGAGCAGGCTGTAGGAGGCATATTAGGATTGTATATGCCTATGTGGTTTTTAGAAGGTGATGCTGTAGTTGCAGAAACCGCTTTGACAAATACAGGTAGAGGACGGTCTCCTTGGTTTGAACAAAGAATTAGAGCTCAGGTTTTGGAACTTGGAACCTATTCGTATGATAAGGCATATTTTGGTTCGTATAAAGATTTTATACCTAATCATTATGAATTAGGTTACCAATTAGTGGCTAAAGGAAGAGAGAAGTATGGTTTGGAATTGTGGAATCAGAAATTTTATGATTTGCCTGCAAATACAAAGTTTTTAACTCCTTTTTTGTCTAAGGAAAGAAGACAGTTATATGTGGGTAAAACAAAATTGTATCATAATATATTTTCTTCGTTGCATAAAGATTGGTCGCTACAAGATAGTTTAATTCATCATACTCAATATGTTGAAATAACCAAGAGTAATTGTGAATATGTAAGTTATAAATACCCTGTAATTAGAGAGGATGGAAGTATAATTGCGGAATTATCAGGTCCTGGAGAAGTTACACAATTTGTGTTAATCACATCAGAGGGCGATTATAAAAGTTTATATACGCCCGGGAATATTAATGATGAACCATTTTCGTATAATAATAATACTCTTTGTTGGGCTGAATTTATTTCTGATAAAAGATGGGATAATAGAGGATGGTCCATAATAAAATGTTATGATTTGAATACTTCAAAGTTGAGTATTGTTAAGAAAAAATCACGTTATTTTTCGCCCTCTATTTCTTCGGATGGTAATAGAATAGTTACAGTAAAAGCAAGTAAAAAAAATGAGTATGCATTGGTTGTCTTAGATCGTCAAACCGGGAATGAGCTTGAGGTTTTAAAGTACGACGAATCCTCATATTATTTTACACCATCCTGGAGCCCAGCAGAAGATAAGGTTGTTTGTGTGTGTTTAACCGAAAAAGGTAAAAAGATTGTGGTTTATAATTTCATCACCAGACAATGGACAGACATAACAATAGCAACTTTTGATGATATCTCTTTACCAAAGTGGAAGGATGATCATACGATAACTTTTACGGCTGGTTTTAGTGGAATCGAAAATATTTATTCAGTTAATATAGAATCAAAACAGGTTCATCAAATTACACAAAGTCAGTTTGGAGCAACAGGAGCTGTGTTTGATGCAAAATCGAGTCATTACATTTATAGTAATTATAATTCTAACGGATATCAAATCGTAAAGTCTTCAATTGATGAGAATGCAGCTGTACCTAGACAAGAGGTAATCAATTATTCAAACCAATTGCATCAAAGTATTGCGGATCAGGAATCAGGAGTAATTGATTTTTCCAAAGTGGATACGATCTCTAAATATCCTGTGGCACGATATTCTAAATTGAAAAATCTTTTTAATACTCATAGTTGGTCTCCAGCAAATTTAAATCTCGATGATCAGGCGTTGGGGCCTGGTGTTTCTGTCTTCTCTCAAAACTTATTGGGTACAGCTATTACCTCATTTGGGTATAATGCAGACTCGCAAAGTAGCCTTGAGAAATTTCATTTTAATTTACAGTACAGAGGATGGTATCCGGTAATAGAACTTGATTTAAAGCAGGGAAATGAGAGGATTAGTGATGGTATTTATTCATTTGATTCTGATACAGCCTATGTATCTCAAAATCCAAAGCAAAATCAAACAGAAATTGAGGTGGGAATTAATGTGCCTTTAAATTTTACACAGAATAAATATTACAGGTATTTGCAGCCCTCAATCAATTATAATTTAATACATCGGTCTGGTTATAAAACCATAGGTATTCCAATTACTCGTTCAGGAAATGAATTTGTAACAAATGGTGAACCAAAGTATTATTACAGAGATGATTTCAACTATTCAACAATTGAGTATTCCCTCTATATACATAATTTATTAAAGAACTCATCGAGAGATGTTACGTACAGATGGGGGCAAGTATTTGAAGTGAATTATCAAAGTACACCATTTGAAGAAATTGATGTTGGAAAGATAATAGGAATGCGTACTCGTTTATACTTTCCGGGTATACAAAAACATCATTCTATTCGAATTGATCAGGAGTTTCAATATAAATGGAAAGGTGAGGAGTATCAAAGTAATGATGATACTTATAGGCACTTTTACCGTTTCGGAAATTATTTTAATTATGCCAGAGGTTATGCCAATTATACCAATGACGAACTCTATTCTTTAAAATCAAATTATATTTTCCCTCTATGGAATCCTGATTTTTCATTGCCAGGTATTTTATATTTAAAAAGAATCACAAGTACATTGTTCTTTGATTATTCAAGGAGCGCTTTGAATTATTATTATAAGGATAGCAATCAAACAACTAAAGTAAATAATGAATTTAAATCGGTTGGGGTAGAATTTGTAAGCGAAGTGCATGCCTTTCGATTTTTGTTCCCAATAAATATAGGATACAGATACTCGAGATTACTGGATTTTAAGAGTAATTATCATGAGATGCTTTTGGGGATTAATATTTCAGGTTTTTCAATAGGAAAATAAATGAATTAACTGTTGTTGTAACTAATTTTATCATTTTATCTGTTAAGTTTTTGTCATTTGTTTTAATTAAAATATAACTCGTTGATATGTTCGGAATGAGTGTCAGTTTTGATCAATTTGTTGAATTGTTCATTAAATATGTACCAGAAACAATAAATCACCCCTTATCACGCTTTCCTTGCTACCATTTTTCTTAGTACTAAAGTATATTGAAAAGAGCATCGAAAAAATTACAGTAATTTTACTGTAACTTTTTCTTTTTGTAAATCGTTGATTAATAGTGGTAAGGAGTTTTTTTGTGAAATCAATTTTGTACGTAAAAAGTTAAAAAATAGGCCAATATTCCAGGAAATCGCAAAAAACGACTAAAATATTCTGCAAAATCACGTTTTTGGCCAAAAATATTCCAGGTTTTGGTGTTTTTCTGTGTTTTTATGACTTTTCTTTGCTAGGTCTTTGCTTATCTATGCTATTTCTATGCTTATCCTATGCATAGGCATTGCTAGTTGTATGCATAGTCTATGCTAATTCGTTGTATTGTGGTTGTATTGTGGTTGTGTTGACTATGCATATTCTATGATTATTCTTTGCTTGTGCATTGCTTCTTAGGAAGCAAAGAAAGACCATAAAATATACATGCTTAAACCATAGTCAATACGACGTCATATCCTACACATATCACAGAAGAGCAATAGATTTCGCAATAAATAGGTGGAAAACATAGTGCTTGTTAGTTATATGGAATAGAATAATGATCCTAACATAATTTTTTATTTTCCATAGTGGTATCAAGCTATAAGAATTGTCGATGTATTTTCATGTGCTATAATATCTACCTTGGTTTTGAGAATTTTAAGAATCCCTTATAAATATGTTCGTTTTATATCTTTTCTTTTGTTTTGAATTGCCATTGGCAAGCTGTAAATAAATTTAATTTTTATCAGGTGTATGAATTTAGATTATCGAATATATATGTTCGTTTCATATTGTTATATTTGTAGGCTGTAAAGGTAAATACGATTTAAAAATGATTGATTTCTCACAAGCAACCATTGATAATATGGTTGTTCATCAAATAGGAGCAAGAGCAGAAGCGGAACCAATGAGGTTTTCAAAAGGGACCATGAATCTACAGGAAGATGAAATGGTTACAGATGTATTGCTTAATTACTTTTTTAAACCTTTTAAAGAGGACTCTTATTATAATTTTTGGCATAAAGAGGATATAGAGAAAAACCTGGTTTATGTAAATGTATGTAATCTTTTTAGTGGAGAAGGGGATTTCTATCAGTCATCAATACAAATAGCCGAATGGTTATATGAAAATTCTAATCACCCTAAAATCAGGGGAGGAGAATTTTATATGGCCATGTTTAATAATGTTGTTGTTGATGGTGAATTGGTAAATGCTCTTGGTATTTTTAAATCAGAGAATAAAGAAACTTTTCTTAAAGTATATCTTAAAGAACAAAACTTTGAGTTAGGTACTCAGGAAGGAATAAATATTAAAAAGCTTGACAAAGGTTGTTTGATATTTAATACAGAACAAGAAGAAGGATATAAAATATGTTCTATTGATAATATCAATAAAGGCAATGAGGCTCGTTTTTGGGTTGATGACTTTTTAGGTTTACAGCCACGAGAAGATAACTACTATTTTACACGTAACTACATGGAAATGTGTCGTGGTTTTGTAGATAATGTGTACAATAAAGATAATGAGGTTCCCAGAGCTGACCAGATTGATATGTTAAATCGATCAATGGATTTCTTTAATAATAAAGATAATTTCAACGAAGCAAATTTTGAGCATGAGGTAATGGGGCAGCCTGAAATTATTGATGCTTTTAAAGATTATAAAGAAAATTATCAACAAGAGAACAGTATTCCTTTAAAAGAAGAATTTGATATTTCCAAGAGTGCTGTAAAAGGTCAAAAAGGAACCTTTAAATCTATCTTAAAGCTCGATAAAAACTTTCATATCTATATTCATGGAAGAAAAGATTATGTTGAAAGAGGATATGATCAACAACGCGGATTAAATTATTATACGCTTTATTACGAAATTGAAAGCTAATATTACCTAGAACAAATATTGTATAGTGCAAAAAATTAGTCAGAAAGAGGTATTAGCAAAATGTATACAAAATAAAATATCATTTTCGATTTTCAGATACCCTGGAGAGGATAACAATATATTGATGATTAGTGAAGATCTTTCTTCTTTTGATAAAAATCAACTGTCTGATTTTATTGATAAAGACGGATATGTTATTGCTCCTTTTTCTTTTGAAAATAATAAAGGTGTATTCTTAAAAAATACTATTGTAGTTGAAGATTTTATAGATATATCAGTAGTTGAGGATATTATCAATTCTACAGGTCATGAAGAATTAGAAAAGGAAGAAAATCTTTATGCTGATTATAGTATCTATTTGGAACAATTTGAGCAATTATTTTCGTCGATAAAAAAAGAAGAAATACAAAAAGCCATATTATCAAGAGTTAAACGCATTGATTCATTTTCCTCTCAAAAAGCAGTTGGTTTATATTATCAGTTAAGCGCGCTTTATACTAATGCATACTCATTTATGTATTATACTCCATATACAGGCTTATGGGTTGGTGCAACACCAGAACTTCTTTTACAGATAAAGAATGATATGGTTCAAACGGTTTCATTGGCCGGAACAAGAAAATACGCAGACTATGAAGAGTCCTGGAATAAAAAGGAGATTGATGAGCAACAGTATGTTTCGGATTACATGGATGGTTTATTGAATAAGTATAACGTAGTAAGTTATAAAGTAGAAGGTCCGAAAACAGTAAAAGCAGGTAAGTTATCTCACTTAAAAACGATTTATACTTTTCCGGTAGATGGTATAAATAAAAATGTTGGTGAATTTGTTATGGATTTACATCCAACTCCAGCTGTTTGCGGATTACCTAAAAAGTCAGCTATGAGTATTATTCATGCAACTGAAGGGCATAAACGTTCTTATTATTCAGGTTTTATTGGAAAAACAAGTGCAGAAAGTCTTCGATTATATGTGAACATACGTAGTCTTAAGTTTGTTGATGAGGGGGTTGACTTGTACATTGGAGGTGGAATTACTGAAAGTTCAGATCCGGATCAGGAGTGGAACGAGACCGAATTAAAAGCAGGTACGCTTTTAGATGTAATTAACGAATTGAAAAATAATAAATAGATTACTATTATATGTTATCAGATAAAAAGAGTGTTCAAATTCTTGTTCAGCAATGTGTGGCTAAAGGCTTAAAAGAGATTGTAATCTCACCAGGATCAAGAAATGCACCTTTAACTTTATCTTTTAATGCTACGGAAGAAATAAAAACCTTCACTATTGTTGATGAACGTAGTGCAGGTTTTTTTGCGTTAGGAATGGCTCAGCAATTAAAAAGACCAGTAGCTTTATTGTGTACTAGTGGTTCTGCAGCATTAAATTATGCTCCTGCTATTGTTGAGGCGTATTACCAGGAAATTCCATTAATAATTTTAACTGCAGACAGACCAGAAGAATGGGTAGGGCAAGCAGATGGTCAAACCATAAATCAAAAGGGCATATATCACAATTATATTAAATATGAAACCAGTTTGCCTGTAGCGTGTTTACATAGTGATGATCAGTGGTATGCTAAACGAATAGTTTCAGAAGCTTTTATAAAAGCCACATGTGATGCCCAGGGTCCTGTTCATATAAATATTCCTTTAAGGGAACCATTATATGACCAAAGTAATGATGAGGATCAACATAGTAATTCAATTTCTCAGTTGGAACCAATACGGATGTTGTCAGAAAATCAGTTGACTAATCTGGCGCATCAATGGAATCAATATAATTCCGTAATGATTATTTGTGGTGTTAACCAACCCAATGAGGAATTGAATAAAGTTATTAATATAATTTCCAGACAATCAAATACTGTTGTATTGACAGAAACCACCTCTAATATAAAGGGTGAACGTATCATAGAAAGTATAGATAGACAGGTTTTTAGTTTGGATAAATCTGATGAATCCCAATTTGCTCCGGAATTATTGGTTTCTTTTGGAGGGCAAATTGTAAGTAAACAAATTAAGAAATTTTTAAGAGCAAATGCACCTAAAGAACATTGGCATGTTTCGTTAAACAATAACGTGATTGATACATTTCAAGGTTTATCAATGCATATTAAAATGAAACCATTAGAGTTCTTTAAACCAATCAGTGATACATTAAATGTGGCGAATAGTCATTATCAGCATATATGGAATAATCATTCTGGTATAACTCGTAAAAAGCATGAACGGTATATTAAGGATAGTCAATGGAGTGATATAAAAGCCTTATCACATATTTTTGAGCATTTACCATCGGATTGTAATTTGCAATTAGCCAATAGTACACCTGTACGATATGCCCAGTTATTTCAGGATGATATAAAGGTGAATTCTTATGCCAATAGAGGTACAAGTGGTATAGATGGAACACTTAGTACAGCAGTTGGAGCTGCAGCAGTAACTGATTCCCCAACTGTTTTGGTAATTGGAGATTTATCTTTTTTTTACGATTCAAATGGTTTGTGGAATAAATACCTGAAACCAAACTTTAAAATTGTTTTAATGAATAACAGTGGAGGTGGTATTTTTAGATTTATTCCGGGACCTGCAGAAACTGAAGAACTAGAAGAATTTTTTGAAGTTAAACATCAGCAAACAGCTGAATATATAGCAAAAGCTTTTAATTTAAAGTATATTGCTTGTTCGTCGGAGGATGAACTAAAACAAGGATATGAAGCGTTATTAAATTGCAATGAACAACCTGTTATTATGGAGGTTTTTACGCCAAATGAAATAAATGGAAATTTATTGAGAGGGTATTTTAAATTTCTGAAATCTTAATGAAAATAGGATAAATTAAAACGACATGAGTAAATATAATTGGGAAACAATAAAGGAATATACCGATATTAAATTTGAGTTTTTTGAAGGTATTGCAAAGGTAACCATTAACCGACCAGAGGTATACAATGCTTTTAGGCCAGAAACCAACATGGAGATGCTGGATGCTTTTGAAATATGCAGAGAGCGTCAGGATATCAATGTTGTGGTATTAACCGGTACAGGAGATAAAGCTTTCTGTTCAGGAGGTGATCAAAAAGTAAAAGGTGTTGGTGGGTATATCGATGAAAATGGAGTACCTCGACTTAATGTTTTAGATTTACATAAAAAAATACGTTCATTACCAAAGCCGGTTATAGCTATGGTTAATGGTTATGCTATTGGTGGAGGACATGTTTTACATGTAGTATGCGATTTAACCATTGCTTCAGATAATGCCCGATTTGGACAAACTGGTCCTAAAGTAGGTAGCTTTGATGCAGGTTTTGGGTCATCATATTTAGCTCGCCACGTTGGTCAAAAGAAAGCACGTGAAATTTGGTTTTTATGCGAGCAATACACTGCCGATGAAGCTGAAAAAATGGGTATGGTAAATAAGGTAGTTCCTTTGGATCAGTTAGAGGATACTACAGTAGAATGGTGTAGAACTATTATGAAAAGAAGTCCATTGGCTTTAAGGATGATTAAGCGCGGTCTTAATGCTGAGCTTGATGGTCAGCATGGATTAATGGAGATGGCAGGCGATGCAACATTAATGTATTATTTAATGGAGGAAGCTCAGGAAGGGAAAAATGCCTTTCTGGAGAAAAGAGATCCGGATTTTGGACAATTTCCAAAATTTCCATGATATTATTGGTGAAGCCTCGGTTGTTAAATATACCGAGGCTTCTTTTTTTACAAAAAATTACACTTTGAAGTTTTGACTAAAATGTTTTAATACCTTATTTTGAGTAAGATAGAAAACAATCCTCCTTATATAAACGTACTATAGCTATAAACGCAACACATAATTTTTAAGACTAATCCTAAACATAATTTTTTACACTTATAGTTATAGTTATGAAGAGGGAATGGTCATTGAAGAATATTGAAATTGGAAAGCGGCTTAATTTAGTGCTGGGTTCTATTGTTGTTATCATAATCACCACCTTAGGTGCCTTCGCTGTTTATTCAGAATACAGTACACTTATGAAATCAATGGATGATTTGTCACTAGAAGAGACAAAGAATCTAAAGCGAATGATTGAATTACAGATTGAAACGAAGCAAGAATTTGTAGAATCAGGTATAGGCGTTGCTAATAAGTTATTTTATCAACGAAAGTTAGCGTTAAACAAAAATAAAACATCTCAAATACTTGCTGTTAATCAATTAACTCATGAAAAAATAGATGTTGAGATTCCTGAATTTAGTTTTGGTGGAGATTTACTTTATCATCATTATGATTTTGTTGAAGAAGTAGGGGATCTATTAAATGGAACAGCTACAATTTTTCAAAAAATACCTCAAGGTTTTCTTCGTATTTCCACTAATGTAATGAATAAAGAAGGACAACGAGGAGTGAATACCTATATACCTAATGAATCGCCTGTTATACAAACTATATTGAAAGGAGAAACTTATCAAGGACGTGCTTTTGTTGTGGATGATTGGTATTTGACTGTTTACGAACCTATTTTTATTGATGGAGAAGTTCAGGGAATATTGTATGTAGGATTAAAGGAAAAAGATTTATCTAAAATAAAAGGCATTTTTGCAAGCAAAAAATACTTGGAGACAGGATATCCCTTTTTAATTGGTAAAGATGGTCAAATGCTTATTCATCCTACAGGTGAGGGAGTGAATTATTCAAATGAAGAGTTCTTTCAGAAAATACAGGAAAATGCATTGAAAAGTGATATAGGTAAGTTTTATTATCACTTTGAGGGCAAAGAAAAAGCTTTATTTTATGAATATATTCCTACGATAGAGTCGTATGTTGCAGTATCGTTTTATCAATCTGAAGTTCATAAAGAAGTATATGATATAATTGGTGTTATTATTATTGTATTATTGATTGGGGTAGTTGTGTTTGTTTTGTTTAATGGGTATATGGCACGTTCAATTAGCAGACCAATTGGTAAAACAGTTGAATTTGCTAAAAAAGTTGCCGATGGTGATTTAACAGTTAATATTGATATTGATCAGAAAGATGAAATTGGTCAAATGGCTGTTGCATTAAATGATATGATTAGAAAACTAAAAGGTATTGTATCTGAGATTATAACAGGTTCTTCAAATATTGCCTCTGCTGGTCATCAGGTTAGTTCAACATCTCAACAAATATCACAAGGTGCCACAGAGCAGGCTGCCTCTGTTGAAGAGGTTTCTTCCACAATGGAAGAAATGGTTAGTAATATTGAGATGAATTCTCAAAATGCTAAAAACACAGAAGGTATTTCGTCAAAAGCTCATGATACCATGCAAGGCGTTTATGATAGTACACATAAATCTATTGAAGTAACCAGTTCTATTTCAAATAAAATTAAGATCATTGAAGATATCGCCTTTCAAACCAATATTTTAAGTTTAAATGCAGCAGTAGAAGCTGCTCGTGCAGGCAATCAAGGGCGTGGCTTTGCAGTTGTTGCAGAAGAAGTTAGAAAGTTAGCTGAAGTAAGTAAGAATGCTGCCAATGAGATATTAGGCTTGTCTAAAGAGAGTTTTGAAGTAGTGAAGTCTGCAGGAGAAAAAGTAGGAGAGATGGCTCCTGAGATTGAAAAAACAACGGAGTTAGTGCAAGAGATTGCTACATCAAGTGAAGAGCAATTAAAAGGTGCAGAACAGGTTAATACAGTTATTCAGGAACTCAATAACTTAACACAACAAAATGCATCTGCCAGTGAAGAGTTAGCAGCCAGTGCAGAAGAATTATCTTCTCAGGCGGATCATCTAAAGGAATTAGTGAGTTATTTTAAAATGGATGAAAATGAGGTTCTTGAGGCTTTTAAACGAGAAAGTGAAGAGAGCATAGATTTGGATGATTATAATGAGTCTGACTTTGGTTTACAGAAAAAGGTTCATAGAGATGATAAACCATCTGTTAATAAAGTTAAGACCCCAAATAAGGAAATTAAAATTTTCGATAAAGATTTTGAAAAAGGTTTTGAGTCGTTTTAATATCTTTGACGCTTATTAAATTAAGCGTATGTTAAATATTAAACCATATATTTTATCATTCAGGTTGCAAACATTACCATTGGCAGTATCTACTGTTTTAATGGGTAATATTATAGCAGCATATCATAATAGTTATAATTCTTATGTTGGAATATTTGCAGTTATAACTACAGTGTTTTTGCAAATATTATCAAATGTTGCCAATGATTATGGAGATGCTATTTCTGGTGCTGATAATGAAGAGCGAGTTGGGCCGGAAAGAATGGTAGCATCTGGAAAAATTTCAATGAAAGCGATGCGTAATACAGTAATTGTATTCTCATCGCTTTCTTTATTATCAGGTATAGTACTTATCTATTTTGGGAATTTTAGTGCTGTTGGTATTAAATCTATTGGATTATTTGTAATAGGTATAGGTGCTATAGCTGCAGCAATAAAGTACACTGTTGGTAAAAATCCATATGGATACCGAGGATTGGGAGATTTTTTCGTATTTATATTTTTTGGTTTGGTAGGAGTATTGGGTACTTATTTTTTACACACAGGAACATTATTATGGTGGGTTGTTTTACCCGCTTCGGCTATGGGCTTTTTAAGTGTAGGTGTATTGAACTTAAATAATCTGAGAGATGTTGAAACTGATGCAAAAACAGGAAAGAATACACTAGTTGTTATAAAAGGAAGTACATGGGGAAAAAAGTATCACGTGTTTCTGCATATAGGCGCTATACTATCTCTTTTAATTTTTTCAGTGTTTAACTTTACTGAATGGTATCAGTGGATATTTGTTGTGGTATTCATCCTTTTAATTAAAGATTTGATTTTTGTGTATAAAAATGAAGATCCGATGTTATTATATCCATATCTTAAAAAGTTAGCAATTTCAACGTTTCTTTTGGTGCTGTTTATCGGTTTACCATTATTATTTATTTAATTTTGATGTTACAAGCGAAAATTACTCCACACAAATTTCAGTTTATTACTCCGGGAGGAACTTCAAGGGGAGTTTTAACAACAAAGGATAGTTGGTATATTCAAATTATTGATAAAAATTACCCTGAAATAGTAGGGATAGGAGAGTGCTCTATTCTTCCGAAATTGAGTATAGATGATAAGCCAGAATATGTAGATAAATTAAAAGAGGTTTGTGAAAATATCAATGAATATAAATTAGATTTTCAGGAATCCCTTAAAGAATGGCCATCCATTCGTTTTGGAGTAGAAATGGCTTTGCTTGATTTACAAAATGGAGGAAAGAGGAAAATATTTGATTCAGATTTTTATTCTGGTCAAAGAAATATCTCTATAAACGGTCTGATCTGGATGGGAGATGTTGAATATATGAAAACTCAAATATCCCAAAAGCTTCAGGAAGGATTTAATTGTATAAAGATAAAAATTGGAGCGCTTAATTTTGACAAAGAAATCAATCTGATAAAAGAGATTAGAAGTATATATTCTGTAAATAAAATAGAGATAAGGGTAGATGCCAATGGGGCTTTTTCGGTGGATGAGGCCATTGATAAGATGCAACAGCTGTATGATTTGGATATTCATTCAATAGAGCAGCCCATAAAAGCCAATCAATGGAAAGAAATGGCTCAGATTTGTAAAAAATCACCATTACCTGTTGCTTTGGATGAGGAACTTATTGGTATACACTCAAGAGAAATGAAATATGAGTTACTTGCTCAAATTAATCCTGCATATATTATTCTTAAACCGTCATTGCTCGGTGGTTTTAAAGCCTCTGAAGAATGGATTGAAATAGCCAAAGAGCTAAATATAGGGTGGTGGGCTACTTCTGCACTGGAAGGAAATATCGGTTTAAGCGCCATTGCTCAATGGACTTCGATACAAGATAATAACATGCCTCAAGGATTAGGAACTGGTAAAGTTTTTTCAAATAATATTTCATCCCCATTAGTTGTTGAAAATGGTCATTTATGTTATAAGCAAAATTTAAAATGGGGAAACTTGCTATGAAAAAATATGATAGTATAACCTTAAATGGTGTATGTCATACAGGTTCTAAACTTGTTGAATTTTGTAGCAAAGAAATAGAAAATGATATCACTCCGGATTGGCTTGTTGATATTTATCGTTTTATTTTAGAGTGGTACAATGACTCAGAACATATAACAGCCAATACCTCTGGGTCAACAGGTGATCCTAAACTTATTCTACTTAAAAAGAAGCATATGATTGCTTCAGCTTTAAAAACAAATGCTTTTTTTAAATTAGGTAAAGAAACATCAGCTCTCTTATGTTTGTCTGCTAACTATATAGCAGGTAAAATGATGATAGTTCGTGCGATTGTAGGTGAATTTAATTTAATTATTAAACAACCTTCAGGTAACCCACTTATTGATTTGCACCAAAAAATCGATTTTGCTGCTTTGGTTCCTATGCAGCTTAGTAATTGTATGAAGGAAGTTGTTCAAGGGGATCGTGTTGAAAATATAATTATTGGAGGAGGTGCCATATCAAAAACATTGGTTTCTGCACTTAAAGGTTCTAAAACGGCATGCTATGAAACTTATGGCATGACAGAAACGGTATCGCATGTTGCGATTCGAAAAGTTGGAGATGATGCTTTTAAGGCAATGCCAGGTGTATCTTTTTCTCTGGATGAAAGAGAATGTTTGGTTATTGAAGCGAATGATATTGCAGATTTCGTTATTGTTACCAATGACATCGTTAAACTTGTATCAAATCAGGAATTTATATGGTTAGGTAGGTTTGATAATATTATCAATAGTGGAGGCATTAAGGTTGTGCCGGAAAAGATTGAAGCGAAGTTGGCAAATAGAATACCTGGTCGTTTTTATATTTCTTCAGTTACAGATGTTAAACTAGGTGAGAAAATTGTTCTTGTTGTTGAAGAAAATAATCCAATTTCTGATATCACACAAATAAAATCTTTGATTTCTCAACTTCCTAAATATGAACAACCTAAGCAGGTGTGTGTTATTCATAAATTTCCTCTTACAGAAACGGATAAGATTAAGCGTAAAGACTTAAAAATTTTAATTAAGTAGAAGCTATTAGATCACATTTTGATAAAAATTCCAGTCCATTTAAACCTGTTATTTATCATATTGTTGTGTTTATATATTTATTTTCTTTGACCTCTAAAATTAAAGATTATAGATTTATATGAAGAATGTAAGATTAATAGGTTCCATAATATTGTTGGCTCTGTTAGCAAGCAATATCATGGCACAAGAGGAAGATAAAGGTTATAAATTTGAAACCATTTATGATTTAGATGCAACTTCAGTAAAAGATCAGTACCGTTCAGGAACATGTTGGAGTTTTTCTGGATTATCATTTCTTGAGTCTGAAATGTTGAAAGCAGGTAAAAAGGATATCAACTTATCTGAAATGTTTGTGGTTAGAAACTGTTATTCAGACAAAGCTGTTAAGTATGTACGCTTGCATGGTTCTTTAAACTTTGGAGCTGGAGGATCATTTGAAGATGTATTGTATACCTGGAGAAACTATGGTTTAGTTCCGGAAGAGGCTTACAAAGGTTTACAATATGGGGAAGAAAATCATGTTCATGGTGAAATGGATGAATTGCTTAAGGCATATGTTGATGGCGTACTTAAGAATAAAAATAAAAAATTAACTCCAGTATGGCATAAGGGATTCAATGGTATTTTAGATGCATATTTAGGTGAATATCCAGAATCATTTACATACGAAGGAAAGGAATATACTCCAAATACCTTCTCTAAAGAATATATGGGTATTAATCCGGAAGATTATATCATCGTTACTTCATTTACGCATCATCCATACTATTCTCAATTTATTTTTGAAGTTCCGGATAACTGGGTGTGGGGAGAAGTTTATAATGTAAAGCTTGATGACTTAAAAGAGATTATGAAGGCTTCATTAAAAGATGGACATACTTTTGCGTGGGCTTCAGATGTTAGTGAAAAAGGATTTTCATTCAGAAATGGTGTTGCAATAGTTCCAGAAAGTGATGTTGAAGAGCTTTCTGATTCTGAAAGGTCAAAATGGGAAACTATGACTAAGGCTGAGAGAGAAAAAATGATGTATAGTTTTGAAGGACCTGTTAAAGAAAAAACAATTACTCCAGAGTTACGTCAAACTCAGTTTGATAATTACCTAACAACAGATGACCATGGTATGCATATTACCGGAATGGTTAAAGATCAGGAAGGAAATATTTATTACAAAGTGAAAAATTCATGGAACACTAACAATAAATATGATGGATACTTTTATGCATCAGAGTCATTTGTTCTGTTGAAGACTATGAACATCATGATTAATAAAAATGTACTTCCAAAGGAAATTAAGAAGAAATTAGGAATAAAATAACGTTCAGGTATCAAAACACAATTTACCCAATCATTGTAAAATGGTATCAGAATAGAGCTATCTCTTTATAGGGGTAGCTTTTTTTTTATATTTGTATTAAAGATTATTTATTTAATTTATTTTGATAATAATGAGTTATAAAGATTATAAAACTCGAATTAAAATTAAAGCTGAGGCTGAGGACATTTATGCTGCACTAACCAATCCGTTTACTATAGAATTATGGTCTGGTTATCCTGCTCAGATGAGTACTGAACCAGGAACAGAATTTTCATTATGGGAAGGTGACATTGTGGGAAAAAATTTGGAGTTTAAAACAAATGAAAAAGTAGTTCAGCAGTGGTACTTTGGAGAGCAACCTGATCCATCAATTGTTACGATAAAGATATTTGAGCAAAAAAATCATTGTCAGGTTGAACTGAATCACACAAATATTCCGGAAGAAGATTTTGATGATATATGTGAAGGTTGGAATGATTATTATTTAGGAGCCATTAAAGAATTTTTTGAGGAAGATTAGCGATTTTAAAAATGTTGGGATTCTGTAAAATATAGAATCCTCTATAACCAACTACCAAACCTAACTTATATGAAACCTTTGCCTTATGGAGCTTTTCCATTCGTTAGATTGTTGATACCATTACTAGTGGGGCGTGTTTTGGGTCTTTATATTACAACTTCTGCTTATGTAATAAGTTCTTTTGTTGTAATTGTAGCTCTAACGATAATCTATTTGTATTTTAAACTTGAAAAGAAATATGCCAAAAGATGGATTGCTGGTATATTAATTAATTTTTCACTTGTTTTTGCAGGATTGTGCAGTAATGTCAGTGGTAATGTTGCACATATACAGTTTGATACAACTGCTACTTATAAGGGTGTTGTCTTAAATGTTTTCAAAGAAGATATAAAAAAACAAAATATTGAACTCCTTGTGACCAAAGCAGAAAGTAATAAGTCTGTATATTTTAAATCTCTTTTGTACCTTAAAAAAGATAGTCTACAAGTCCCTCTGTTACCTGGTGATCAAATATTATTCAAATCTAAATTAACAAAAGTAAAGTCAGAGAGTAATCCTTATGCATTTGATTATAGCAAGTATCTTAATGCAAAGAATATTTATGGTTGCTTTTATCTGAGTTCGGACCAATATATTCAATTAGAATCTGGATTTTCTGTACGTCGTTATTTTTATATGATTCGTAATTGTTTTGAGAATAAAATATTAAATCTGGATTTTGATGATGAGGTGAGTTCTATATTAATAGCTTTAATATTTGGTGATAAAACACAGATTGATAATGGTGTAAAAGGAGATTTTTCTGGTGCCGGATTAATGCATCTTATTTCGGTTTCAGGTATGCATGTCGGAATTATCTATCTCTTAATTATCTTCTTGCTGGGAGGATTCAAATCAAAGGTAAATAAGAAAATACAATTAGTAATTCTTTTAGGTTGTTTATGGTTCTATGCCGGATTAACAGGTATGTCTCCTTCTGTATTTAGGGCTACCATAATGTTCTCAATATTTATTGTAACCAAGAGTTTGAGTAGGGTAAGCTATAATATTTACCATTCGCTTGCTATTGCAGCGTTTATAATTCTATTATTAAATCCTGAAGCTATTATTAACGTTGGCTTTTGGTTGAGTTTTATGGCAGTAATCTCTATTGTTTATTTTTACCCAAGAATAAATACAATAATATATTTAACAAAGCCCTGGAGTAAGTTTATCTGGTCACTGCTTTCATTATCAATCGCAGCACAAATAGGAACAGCGCCACTCGTTATTTATGCTTTTGGTTATTTCCCATTGTGGTTCTTGATTTCTAATATAATAATAGTGCCTTTTATACCTTTTGCCTTTTTAGGTGGATTATTATTGGTGTTTATTCCTGAACATTCGCTGATATCTCAACTTTTGTTAGGTGCTTTAAATGATTTAGTGTTATTTGTAATAGAGGTTGCTGGTTGGGTTAATAGTTTTTATCTATCGAAATATGCAGGGTTACAGTTAAACATATTTGAGGTATTTATTCTTTACGTAATAATTCTATTTATAATACTCTATAATAATATAAAGTCTTTTATTAATGTTACAGGAGGTTTAGTCTCTACTATTCTATTCTTTATTTTACAAACAGTAACATCATATATTCAATTATCCGAAGAAAGAATTGTAGTGCATGAAATTAAGGGTAAGAGTGCTATTTCTGAGATTATTTTAAATAACAGTTGTTTTTATTCAGGATCAAAAATATCTGACCTGGAGTTGGAAAGAAAAGTAATGCCATTGTGGAGAAGTAAGCTGTTAACAATACTTGAGCCCCATAGAGTAATAGCTGATACAATTATACCGTTTTATAATTCAAATTATCACGGTGTAATACTTAATGGTGATATGGATTTAGATGCATTGAAGAAGCTACAATTGAATTTGGATGTGATCATTATTACACATAAAGTTTCTCAAAATATTATTGCAGAAGTTTTATCTGAATTTAAAACTGCAAAAGTAGTTTTTGATTCATCTTTCTCACAATATGAATGCCGTCAAATTGCAGATTATCAGAGAAATGATTCTGTAGTTATACATTTTGTTGCATTAAATGGTGCTATCGTGCTATAATTGGTATCAGAATGTTTTCGCACACAAGTTGATAAATAATTCATTTGTGGTACTTTGTTTTTAATTTTATCTTTTATTTTTACTGCGATTTTCAGGTTATCTAATTATAGAATATTTTTTGAATAAAATTACCGATGAGAATAATTATTGCAGGAGCAGGAGAAGTAGGTACACACGTTGCAAAAATGATGTGTAATGCAAATCATGATGTAATTTTAATTGATGATAATGAAGAACGTCTTCGTCAGATTGATGCACATTTCGACCTAATGACAATAGTAGGTTCTGTTTCATCAATCGAAGATTTAAAGCAGGCAAATGTTGATGCATGTGACCTTTTTATAGCAGTACCGCCATACGAAGAATTGAGTTTAATGTCAGCAATTCTGGCAAAAAAACTTGGTGCGAAAGTAACAATTGCACGAATTAATAATTATGAATATTTGTTACCTGAAAATAAGGAGTTTTTTCAACAATTAGGTGTTGATCAGTTAATTTATCCGGAACAATTAGCTGCAAAAGAAATCAGAACTTCATTAAAAAGAGTTGGAATTCGTCAACAAATAGATTTCTCAGACGGAAAATTAATTCTATATGCTCTAAAAATTAGAGATAATGCTCCTATAGTTAATAAAACATTAGCTGAGGTAGCAGAAAAACACGATCAAAAATTATACAACACTGTTGCTATAAACAGAGATGGTCAAACCATAATTCCTCGAGGAAACGAGGTGTTTAGGCATAATGATTTGGCTTATATCATCACAACACCTGAAGGAACAAAGCAGGTTATGGAAGATAGTGGTAAAGAGCATTTTGATGTGAAGAATGTGATGATATTGGGGGGAAGTAGAATTGGAAAAAAACTGGCTCAACGATTAGAAAATTTCTATAATATTAAAATGATAGAAATTGATAGAGAGAAGAGTACTAAGCTTGCAGATACATTAGAAAATACTCTTGTTATTAATGGTGACGGCCGGAATTTAGAATTATTAAAAGATGAAGGCATTAAAAAAATGGATGCTTTTGTGGCCGTAACAGCAAATTCTGAGGTTAATATTCTGGCTTGTCAATTAGCTAAGAAAATGGGTGTTAAAAAGACTGTGGCAGAGGTAGAAAATATGGATTATATTGATCTTGCTGAAAATATAGGAATTGGTACTCTAATTAATAAAAAACTAATTGCTGCTAGTTATATATACCGATATACAGTAAAAGCCAGAGTGTCGCATGTTAAGTGTTTAACTGCATCGGAAGCTGAAGTTTTAGAATTGGTAGCCAGTGAGGGTTCTAAAATTACAAAAGGAAGATTGTGTGATTTAAAACTGCCTAAGGATGTTAATGTAGGTGGTATAATAAGAAATAATAGAGCAATAATAGTTACAGGTAACACGGAAATTATTCCGAATGATAAAGTAGTGGTGTTTGCTATGCCTTCGGGTATTAGAAAGATTGAGAAGATGTTTAGTTAGATATCGTTACCGGGTAATTATTTGTATTTACCAATTGATCATGTATGCTTAATGTTCGCATCGTTTTATTAGTATTAGGCCTTTTACTTTTAGTGGAGGCTGTATTTATGTTGATAACAGCAGGAGTTTCTGCTATTTATGGTGAATATGATTTGCCTTATTTTCTTTGGTCGGCATTAATTTGTGTTTCAACAGGAGGTGTGCTCTTTGGTGCAAATATGAAAGTGCCAAGATCTATTGGTAAAAGAGAAGGATATGTTATCGTAACAATGGTCTGGATCGTTTTCTCATTCTTTGGACTTCTTCCGTTTTGGCTTAGTAAAGCAATTCCATCTTTTACTGATGCTTTTTTCGAAACAATGTCTGGTTTTACAACAACAGGCTCTTCAATTCTTGAAGATATAGAAGCGCTTCCTCATGGGATTTTATTTTGGAGGAGTATCATTCAATGGTTGGGAGGAATGGGAATTATTGTTCTTTCTTTAGCCATACTGCCTGTTTTAGGTGTTGGAGGTATGCAGTTGTTTGTGGCTGAAGTGCCTGGTCCGGTGCCAGATAAGTTACATCCAAGAATTGCAGATACTGCAAAAAGGTTATGGGGAATATATGTTGTTTATACTATTGTTGAAACTATTTTATTGTGGGTTGGTGGTATGACTTTTTTTGATGCTATATGTCACTCCTTTACCACCATGGCAACAGGAGGATACTCTACCAAGCAAGCTAGTGTAGCATATTTTGATTCCGCTTTTATTCAATACGTAATCATTATTTTTATGTTTGTTGCAGGAGTAAATTTTACTTTATCTTATAGTGCTTTTAATGGTAAGTTCATGCGGATCATTAAAGACGAAGAATTTAAGTATTATACTGGATTTGTATTGATAACGACTCTGTTAGTTGCAATTGTATTGTATGTTTCAGGAGGAGATAGTAGTATAGAAAAATCTTTTAGAGATGCATTGTTTCAGGTTGTTTCGTTAATAACTACCACAGGTTATGCCACTGCTGACTATTTGGTTTGGGTTCCTACTCTGGCCATTGTTATGTTTATGTTAATGTTTGTAGGAGGAAGTGCTGGATCTACGGGTGGTGGTATTAAGGTAATGCGAATTGTGATACTACTTAAAAATGCATATTACGAATTACGACGATTGATTCATCCTAATGCTGTTATTCCTGTCAGGTATAATTCAAAAGCGGTTTCTTCAACAGTTGTTACCAATGTATTGGCCTTTATTGTAATTTACATGTTAATAGTTGGTATAAGTATGATTATTATGTCTATCATGGGCTATAATCTGGATACATCTATTGGAGCAGTTGCTACTTGTATAGGAAATATAGGTCCAGGTTTGGGAGAAGTAGGACCAGCTGCTAATTTTGCTCATATACCCGATTTCGGTAAGTGGTTTTTGTCCTTTTTGATGTTAATTGGGCGATTGGAAATATTTACCGTAGTGTTGTTGTTTTCTCCTTATTTTTGGCGAAATTAATCATGTGTTTTGTTTGCAAAACTTTATATCTGCAATAAACTTGATTAGTAATTGGATTTTCGTTAATTTATAGTGTCGTTAGATATAAGTTTTAATGACAATTGTAAATAAGATATAAGCTGGTTAATCACATATATTTAATAATAATAAGAATAGGCTGATGTTAGATTATTATGGTAATAATCAGCGTAGTATTTAACTATTTTAAGCTAGCATGTCTGATTCTCTAATTTAAACTATCTGCTATGAAAGTCTATAATAAAGAAAATGTATCGCATTTTAAAGGGGAAAACATTGAATCTTTTCTTTTAATTTCAAAATTAAATTCAAATGCTGATAATTTAACCGTTGCAGTATCTGAGGTAGAACCTAAGGGATATCAATATGTTCATTTGCATGAATCAGAACAAGTTTGTTATATTTTAGAAGGGACAGGAGTAATATCAGTAGATGGGGAAGATTCAATTGTAAAACCTGGAGATTGTATTTTTATTCCATCTAATGCTAAGCATGGTATTAAAAACTCAGGAGTTAAATTATTGAAATATTTAAGTGTTATGTCTCCATCTTATGAAATTGATGAATTTCAGGAGAAATAGATGTTAAGAATAGTATTAATAATGAGTGGCATCATAAATCTGGTTTAATAGATTTAGATGCCTCTTTTGCTTTATAGAGCATCTACAGGTTAGTACTCGAGTTCACCTTTTCCTTGTCGTATAATTTCAAAGTCACCATTAGTGCAATTAACGATTGTTGAAGGGGAATTATCTCCATAACCTCCATCTATTACTAAATCTACATGTTTACTGTATTTTTCGTAGATAAGTTCAGGATCAGTTGTGTACTCAATAATATCATCTTCATCAATTACAGAGGTACTTAAAATTGGATTACCTAATTCTTTAATTATTTCTCTGATTATATTATTGTCAGGAACCCTAATACCCACTGTTTTTTTATTGTTTTTGAATAGTTTAGGTACATTAGTATTAGCATTTAAAATAAATGTAAAAGGACCAGGAAGGTTTCTTTTCATCATCTTAAAGGTATTGTTGTCTAATGATTTGGTGTAATCGGATATGTGACTAAGATCGTAACATATAAAAGAAAGGTGGTCTTTTTTTAAGTTGATATTTTTTATTCTTGCAACTCTTTCAACGGCTTTTGAATTATTAATGTCACATCCGATTCCGTAAATGGTATCTGTAGGATAAATAATTACAGCACCTTTTTTTAATTCTTCAACAACAAATCGTATTTCTTTAGGATTCGGATTTTCAGGATATATTTTCAGTAACATGGGGTGAATAATTATATTTTTGAGACTTGTTGTTTATCGGATATAAGATACTATAGATTTTTCATATATCATACAAAATAAGAAAGCTACTATTAACAAATAGTAGCTTTCAATCTTTAACCAAACCTAACCCTAAACTATGAGAAAATTTAAGACTTTTAATATTTTAATGTGCTCTGTATGAGCTCGTTTTAAATTTTGTATTACAAATATATTGGGATTGTATTTAATAACAAAACTATTCGTGTGAAATAATGTTAAAATTTACGAAATGCATTAAAAAATTGATGAATGACTAAAATTTATAGTTGAAACTAATGGTAAAATTTTCTTTAAATTGGATATTTTCAGACTCATTTGTAAAGTATCTTAGCTTAGTATTGATGCGAGTAGATAAAAATCGATTTACTCTCATGTTGAAAATAATCTCCCAATCAATTTGTTTTAAAGACTCTTTTGTAAAATAACTAACATATGCATCAAGCTTTGATATTAAGCTTAACTCAGTAGAAATTTTCCAATTGATATTATTAACAATTGAAGCACCATTACTGAATGAACTTCTTTTATTTTCGTCAATCTTATATCTTGTTTGATCTACTTTTGCAGTATCTAAAACATATGTTAGTTTAGCTGTAAAAGGAGAAAGTAATAAGGTGAAAACTTTATCTTTTTTATAGTCCATACCAATCGCACAAGTAAAATATGCTGGGGAGAGAAAACCGGATATAATGTCTTCTCGGCTTTTATTATTATATCCATTAAAAAACTGAGACTTGAAATTAAATAAAGCTGAATAGTACCATTTTTTGGATGCTTTTAATCCGTATTTGCTATTCATTTCTATTTGATCGTTGTTTATCTGAGTATCGTAACTTTCAGAGCTAATAATTCCAATTTGATGACGAATATAATTTTCCCATTCGTTTTTATTTTTCTTATAATTTGCATTTAAGAGTAAGTCACTTAATAAAGATATAGAGTTCTCACCTCCTTTGGTCCAGTTTTCTAAAAACGCTTGCGAAAGTTGAATGCTTTCTGTTCCACTTAATACCCAAGGACCTTTAATCTTTGTTTTTTCCTTTAATTTTTCAGGATATTTAATGTCATTAGAAAGTAAACTCCTGATACCTTCCTCTGCCGATCGTTTATCTAAATGACGCCTGTCTGTAATTAATCTATGAGGCTCTGGTATGGTTTTCAATACGTGTTTAACTAAATCAGGTTCCTCTATAAATATTCTCTCGTTTTCTTTTTTAAGACTAAATGCAGAAGATAGATTAAAATCTTTTTCAGAATTTGATTTTAGAACAGAGAAATATCCTCTAGGTTCATATAATAACTCTTTCTCAACTAATGTTGGTTTAAAGTTTACTGATAATGACGTGTCAGGATAGTACTTTAAACTCATTACAAAGTCTTTATATTTTCTATAGTGGGGAATAAGCGTCCATGCTTGATTTCTATTGTATTCAATAGAATCTACAATAAAAAACTTATAATCTAATTTTGTGAGTCCCCATTTTCTAATATTCCAATTCAAATCATCCTTAAACCATGATTTTTGAGTTGGAGTACTTGGGTTATATTCTACTACATTAGGTTTTTGTGCCTTTACTATAACACAAAAAAATAATAGAATAAATAACAGAAATAATGAAAATTTACTTGAAAAACTTGAGTGAGATCCTGTTTTAAACATATTAAGCTCGTATATTTTCCATTTTTGACAAGATTTGCTCTCAATAGTCTTGCCAAAAGATTTAAAAAATAGAATTTTTAGATACAAATTTTAGTATGCAAAAATAGTTCGTTTTTCTTGTTAATGAAATTAAAGAATATGTTTTTTATTTTTTAATTATTTTAGGAGGAATTGAATCATTGGGTATAAAAGTTAAGGAGATGGAGTTTACACAGTGACGCACATTTTTACTTGTAAAGCCTTCGCCTAAAAATACGTGACCAAGGTGCCCGTGGCAATTGTTACAAATTATTTCTGTTCGGTAACCATCTATATCTTTAATTCTGGAAACAGCTCCAGGAATTTCATCATCAAAACTTGGCCATCCACATCCCGAATTAAACTTATCTGTACTTCTGTATAATGGTGCATTACATTGTTTACAAATATATATTCCAGATGCCTTATTGTTATTATATTTCCCAGTAAATGGTATTTCAGTTCCTTTATTTATAATAACGTGTTTTTCTTCTTTTGAAAGTGGATTATATTTTTTCTCCTGCGCATTCATAATATTTAATAGTGTAAAATTAATTAACAAAATCAGGCTCAATCTTAAGTAGTTCATATTTCATTAATTTATAGGTTTATTTTATTATAACATATCAGGAACTATAAGGTTGTATATAGTATTTAAATATTATGGCAGAAAATACCTGGGCTTCATTTAGTATGTATATTTAGTTAATACAGAATTAATATACTGTTGTATAATAGCATAAAAAATCGGTTGGATAGATTGTGTAATTCAATGGTTTTTTTAAATTTGCTAGCCATGAAAAAAAATTTCTCACCCTTAAAATCAAATAAAATATGGGATTAAAAATTATTGTCCTTGCCAAGCAGGTTCCCGACACCAGAAATGTTGGAAAAGATGCAATGAAGGCAGATGGAACGGTTAATCGTGCTGCACTACCAGCAATATTCAACCCTGAGGATTTGAATGCATTGGAACAAGCTTTGAGGCTTAAAGATCGATATCCTGATACCGAAATAACTATTTTAACAATGGGGCCAGGTAGAGCTGCCGATATTATTCGTGAAGGTTTGTACCGTGGTGCTGATAAAGGCTTCTTATTAACAGATAGAGCATTTGCAGGTTCAGATACTCTTGCAACATCATATGCTATTTCTTGTGCCATTAAAAAAATAAATGATTTCGATATAATTATTGCAGGGCGTCAGGCTATTGATGGCGACACGGCCCAGGTGGGTCCACAAGTTGCCGAAAAATTAAATTTACCTCAGGTTACTTATGCCGAAGAAATTATTTCTGTAAACGAAGGAATTGTTGCTGAGGATGATAAATATGGAGTTCCTCATGCAAAATTAGCTGAGGAATTTGATTTGTCAATTAAAGGTAGTATTAGAGTAAAGCGTAGATTAGAAAGAGGTGTTGAACTTATAGAAACAACTTTCCCATGTGTTTTAACAGTTAATGCATCAGCTCCGGATTGTCGCCCAAGGAATGCAAAAAAAGTAATGAAGTTTAAACATGCAAAGACCGTTACTGAAATTCAAGAACAAAGCGAAGATTATATTAACTTGATCGAAGATCGTCCTTATCTAAAGATCCAGGAATGGAGTGTAAACGACATTGAAACGGATCAAAAATGGTTGGGTTTAACAGGTTCTCCAACAAAAGTGAAGAAAATTGAAAATGTTGTATTTCAGGCTAAGGAATCCAAACGTATTTCAAGTGATGAATCTGAATTAGAACAACTTATTGTAGAGTTAATAGAAAATCATACAATTGGTTAATTAAATCTTTGTTTAACAAATCAATATGTAATAAAAAGTTTTCATTTCAGAAATGGAAAAAGAACTTAAAAAATTACAGTATTGGTCTTGATAAAAATTAAAATGGGTAACGTATTTGTAATTTGCGAAATAGAAGAGGGCAAAATAGCTGATGTAAGTATAGAATTACTTACAAAAGGGCGTTCTCTTGCTAATGATCTAAACTGCAAACTAGAGGCAGTTGCTTTAGGTCATAATTTAAAAGGAATAGAAAAACAAGTTTATCCCTATGGAGTTGATATACTTCATGTTGGAGATGATAAAAGATTAGAGATATATACAACACTACCGTTCACTGCAATTATTGTCAGCCTTTTCAAAGCAGAAAAACCAGAAATATGTCTTTTAGGAGCTTCTACTCTAGGTAGAGATTTGGGACCTCGTGTTTCATCAGCCCTTCAAAGTGGTTTAACAGCTGACTGTACGGCTCTTGAAATTGGAGACCACTCCGATAAAAAGGCAGGTAAAGAATATAAGAACTTACTTTACCAAATACGACCAGCATTTGGAGGTAATATTGTAGCTACCATTATTAATCCTGATTGCAGACCACAAATGGCCACAGTGCGTGAAGGTGTTATGAAAATGGAAGTATTTAGTGAATCACATAAGGGGAAAATTAAAAATATAGACGTTGATAAAATACTTAAACCAGAAGATTTATTGGTTAAAGTTATTGAACGTCATATGGAACAATCGAAAGTAAACATTAAAAATTCTTCAATTATTGTAGCTGGTGGTTATGGCATGGGTTCTAAAGAAGGATTTAATCAGTTGTATCAATTAGCAGATGTATTAGGTGCTGAAGTAGGGGCTTCAAGGGCTGCTGTAGATGCTGGATTTGCTGATCATGAGCGTCAGATTGGACAAACAGGTGTTACTGTTAGACCAAAATTATATATTGCTTGTGGTATATCCGGCCAAATACAGCATACAGCAGGTATGGAAGAATCATCTATGGTTATTGCAATTAATAATGATTCTAATGCACCGATCAACAAAATTGCTGATTATGTAATAAATGGAGATGTGAATGACATCATTCCAAAACTGGTTAAATTATATAAAAAGAACACTAAATAGACACTTAAATAAACCTTATGTTATTAGACGTATATTATACTATTGTCTGATCTCAAAGGTATTTGTCTATTACCTAAAAAATAAAACAATGGCTAATTTTTTTACAGATAACCCCGACTTAAAATTCCATTTGACACATCCGTTAATGGAAAAAATTGTGGCATTAAAAGAGCGTAATTTCGAAGATAAAGAAAAGTTTGATTACGCACCTATGGATTTTGAAGATGCCATGGATAGTTACGAAAAAGTATTGGAGATCGTTGGTGAAATATGTGGTGATATTGTAGGACCTAATGCTGAAAGTGTTGATCAGGAAGGTCCAAAGATTGTAGATAATGAAGTTATTTATGCAAAAGGAACTCAGGAAAATCTTGATGCACTGGTAAATGCTGGTTTAATGGGAATTACACTGCCTCGTAAATACGAAGGATTAAATTTCCCTATTGTACCTTATATTATGGCTGCAGATATAGTTTCAAGAGCTGATGCGGGATTTGTTAATATCTGGGGACTTCAGGACTGTGCAGAAACAATTAATGAATTTGCAAGTGAAGAGCAGAAACAGCATTATCTACCTCGTATTTCTAATGGAGAAACTGCAGCTATGGATTTAACAGAACCAGATGCCGGTTCAGATTTGCAAGCTGTTCAGTTAAAAGCAACATTTAATGAGGAAGATGGTACATGGTACTTAAATGGTGTTAAAAGGTTTATTACCAATGGAGATGGACATGTATCGTTGGTTTTAGCCCGGTCGGAGGAAGGTACTTCTGATGGACGAGGCCTTTCTATGTTTATTTACGATAGAAATAATAAAGCAGTTATTGTTCGTCGTATTGAAAATAAAATGGGAATTAAAGGCTCACCCACTTGCGAATTGGTATTTAAAAATGCTCCTGCAGAATTAGTTGGTTCCAGAAAAATGGGCTTAATTAAATATGTAATGGCATTAATGAATGGTGCGCGTTTGGGTATTGGAGCACAATCAGTTGGTGTTTCAGAATCTGCTTATCGTGAGGCACTTGAATATGCTAAAGAACGTGAGCAGTTTGGAAAACCAATTATTCAGTTCCCAGCAGTATATGAAATGCTATCAACCATGAAAGCTAAATTGGATGCCTCTCGTACAATGTTATATGAAACTTCAAGGATGGTGGATATATATAAAACATATATGCACATTAGTGAGGAGCGAAAATTAGAGCCTGAGGAACGTAAAGAAATGAAGAGATATCAGAAGATGGCTGATTTCTTTACTCCTTTGCTTAAAGGTATGAGTAGTGAATATAGTAATCAGTTAGCCTATGATTCGTTACAAATTCATGGTGGTTCCGGTTTTATGAAGGATTACCCTATTGAACGAATTTATCGTGATGCTCGAATTACATCTATTTATGAAGGCACTACTCAATTGCAAGTTGTTGCTGCGATAAGAGGCGTTACTACCGGAGGATTCCTGGATAGAATACGAGAATATGAAGCGATGGAGTTACGTCCTGAATTGCATGGATACCGTCGTATTTTAATTGGTATGACAGAAGAGTATGTACATGCTGTTAAAACGGTAGTTGACGTAAAAGATACAGAGTATGTAGATTTTCATGCTCGTCGTTTAGTGGAGATGGCTGGTCATATTGTTATGGGGTATTTATTGCTGTTAGATACTCAAAGGGATGATTCATTTAAAACATCAACAGAAATTTATATAACAATGGGTAAGGCAGAGAATACAGCTCGTGCAGAGTTTATTCACAATTTCTCACTTGATCAGATTGGTATTTATAAGCATGTATAAAGAAGATAATAGTCTTAACTAAAATAAGAAGGAAGTGACCCTAAAGGTCACTTCTTTACTTTTAAATCTTTTTCTATAGCTTCAATCATCATTCCTGCAATATTTTTACTAGAAACACCTTCAATACCTTCCAGGCCGGGTGAAGAGTTTACTTCCAGTAATAATGGTCCATTTTGACCCCGAATAATGTCAACACCAGCTACCTTTAAATTCATTGTTTTTGCTGCTAAAATTGCGATTCGTCTTTCTTCCGGAGTTATCTTAATTAATTTAGCAGATCCGCCCATATGGATATTAGCTCTGAATTCTCCAGGTGCGGCAATGCGCATCATACTTTCAACAACCTTTCCATTAACAACAAAGCATCTAATGTCTTTTCCATCAGCTTCCTTAACAAACTCCTGAACTAAAATATTAGCCCTTAAACTTTTAAATGCATTAATTAAACTTTCCGCAGCCTTTTTAGTTTCAGCGAGTACAACACCTTTACCTTGAGTACCTTCCAGTAATTTTACTATTAAAGGAGCTCCTCCTACCATTTTTATTAAATCGTCAGTATCAAGTGGCGAATTAGCAAAACCAGTAGTTGGGATAGGTAATCCATTATTAATTAAAAGTTGTAAAGCATAAAGCTTATCTCTTGATTGTGTTATTGCTCTTGCTGTGTTGAGTGTATAAACACCCATTGCCTCAAAATGACGGGTTAATGCGCAACCATAAAAAGTTAAACTAGGTCGAATTCTTGGAATAATAGCATCATAATCATCTAATATTCTTCCTCCTCTATAATGCATTTCCGGATTTTTGCCATCCAGTTTAATATAGCAATCTTTAATATTAAGAAACTCCATATGGTGTCCCTTTTCTTCACCAGCTTCAATAATTCTTCTGTTACTATATAAATCAGGATTACTTGCCAATAAACCAATTTTAAGACCGGATGGTTTAATTATATTGGTTGTGTAATATTGACCTAAAATCTCTGATGATATATCACCTAAAAGTAGAGATGCTTCCGGATCTACTAATATTCTGCCAGACATAGCCTGTCTGCCTAGAAGCATCCTATAACCCATAGAATCTCTATTGGTTAATGTAACTTCAATTTCCCATGTAGATTGGGCAATAGATAAAAATGTTTTAATAACATAACGTACTTCAACAATTCCACTGGTACTTTTTACTTTTCTTTTATCAGCAACAGGTGATTCACAATGAATAGTTGTTTTTCCGTTGTTTTGCAATGGGTGAACATCATAGCTAACCCATAAGTGACCATCCTTCTTAAAAGGAACAATGTTAACAGCATGTAGAGCAGATGTTTTGGCACCAGAATCAACTCGGACTTTTACAGCCTTAATGTTTAATTCCGGCAGTGCACACCATTCTTGACTGCCAACAATAATTTTGTCATTATCCATTATAATTTTATCGGATTTTAATGTTTTATTGTAATTTATTCGGTCAGCAATATACTATATATTGGCATAACAATTTCTGGGTTTAAATTTTTTTTTCAAAAAATCACAAGCTCCATGCCGAGAGTTATATTGTATTTATATTTAATTGTTTAGTAACTCATGTTGAGTGAATAAATAACGCATTTAAGATTTTTTTGCATTGAGATAGCGTTTGTTTATTTCATTCCAGTTAATAACATTCCAGAAAGCATTAATATAATCTCCTCTTTTATTTTGATATTTTAAATAGTAAGCATGTTCCCAAACATCAAAAGCAATTAAAGGAGTGCCTTGAATATCGCTATGAGGCATTAATGGATTGTCTTGGTTTGGTGTGTTGCCGATTTGTAAGTTTCCTTTTTTATTCAAAACCAACCATGCCCAACCACTTCCAAATTGAGTTTTCGCAGCCTTAAAAAATTCATCTTTAAAGCTTTGTAAAGAACCGAATGTATCTTCAATATCCTTTAGTAGTTTACTATCGGGACTTCCTCCATTGGGACTTAAATTTTTCCAGAATAAGGAATGATTATAATATCCTCCTCCATTATTTTTAACAGCGTCATTGTATTGATCCACATTGTTAAATATTTCTGAAATTGGAGTTTTATCCAGGTTGTATTCTTTTATTGCCTTTAGAAATTTATTGTAATAACCTTTATGGTGTTTTGAATAATGCAATTCCATTGTTTCTGCATCAATATATGGCTCCAATGCATTGTAAGCATATGGTAATTCATCAAATTTATGAATGTCAGCAAAATCTTGTGGTGCAGATTTTATATTACCTAAAATAGTTGGTGTTACAAGTGTTGTTACTGAAGCCAAACCTGCCAGTCTAAAAAAATGTCTTCTTTCCATCTGAAATATGAATTGTGGATTAGTAATAAAGATTATCAAAATTTGAATAAACTACTATGTTTATATGCAAATGCATTTGCTCTAATTTATAAATGGTTTACTATTTGAAAACATACTGTCTGTCAAAATGTTCACTGGAATATTTTTGAACTTCTTGAAAATTTAAGCATCTATTGTATCTTAGTAAACAATTACCTTATTCATATCGAAAGGTCAGTGTTTTAAACGATTATTCTAAATTTATGAAGTTAAAAATGTTGGTTATTTTCTTGGTTAGTTTATTTCTGACTAATGGTTTTATGCATGGTCAAAGTAAACCTAAAGGGGGTGACTATTATTACAAAGTTGGAACCTACGACAGAGCTTTAAGAGGATATAAAAGAGAGTTAAGGAAAAGCAATAACAGAGCAGAATTATATAAAAAAATAGTGGACTGCTATATAAAATCTAATGTGGATAAAAAAGATGCGCTTAATTATTTAGATAAATTGTTGGAAGAGGAAAGAAATTCGGAAACTGTATTTAAACATGGACAAGTGTTGTTTTATACAATGAATTTTGATTTGGCCATGCTTGAATTTGAATGGGTTAAGTTGCATGAAGAGAGAGATAGTGAGTTATACAAACAATCGAATCTGTATTTAAATTGGATTTTAAATGCTAATGCATTTGTTAAGAAACCCATTGATGTTGAATTTATTAATTTGGGAAATGATATTAATACAAGCAAAAGTGAATTGAACCCATATGTAAGTATTAAAGATGATATATTGTTGTTTTCTAGCAATAAAAGGTATTCATCTGTTATTGGCATTAATTATTATAATGTATGTAAATCTGAAAGAGACCGTAATAAATGGCAAAATAGTAAAACATTAGGACGAAATATAAATTCTCAGTTTGATGAAATAGTGGCTGGATGTTCACCAGAAGGAAATCCGCTATTTGTCTTTCATAATAGAAATGGAAATGAAAAAATAGGATATTCAGTTCTTAATGATCGTAATAAATATACGTATCTGGAAGATTATAAATATCCAATTGATCAAAAAGGAGGGGAGTTTGGTATCTGGTTGTCGCAATCTGAAGATACTTTAATATTTGTAAGAGATAATAGTGAGGGAAATACAGATATTTTTTATTCTCTAAAATTGCCGGATGGTAATTATGGTGAGCCAAGACCAATTCCAGGAGAAGTTAACTCTCCATACGATGAAAATTTTCCTGTTTTAGTTGATCAAGGTAAACGACTTTATTTTTCATCTAATAATGAATACTCAATAGGAGATTATGATTTATTTTATTCTGATTGGAATGAAGAAACTAAAGCTTGGGGTAAGCCTGTTAATCTCGGATATCCTTTAAATGATGTATATGATAATTATACTATTTCTATGCCTCAAAATAAAAGATATGCCTATGTTTCGGCAGTTAGGCCGGAAGGTTATGGTGAAAGAGATATTTATAAAGTTCTTTTTAAGTCAGAAACCCCTGATAATTTGATACTACGTTGTAATGCTGTATTTGCAACAGATACAGGTGTGATTGTACCAAATATTTCAATGCAAGCAGAATTAAAAGAAGCAAAAGAAAATGAAGTAATAGGTCGGTACCAACTATCAAGAGATTCAGCTAAGTTTGTTTTAGCTATTGAACCTGGTAAATACATTCTTACCTTTTTAAACAATGGTAAAGAGATTTATAAAACAAATTTGGATATACCAGAAATGACCTATTCAACACAACCAGTAAATAAAGAATTTATTATTCCTAAGAACGAAAATGTTGATTAATATCGTTCATTTCGCATGCCTAAAAATAAAAAAACATCTTTTCATTATATGCTGATTTATATTTTACTATTATGTTTGTGAATTATTGTTAGTATAGATAAAATAACATAAGAATTAATGAAACTTAATTTAAAAAACCCAATAGTGTTTCTTGACCTGGAAACAACAGGAATCAACGTTGCAACAGATAGAATCGTTGAGTTGGCAGCAATAAAAATAAATCTTGATGGATCCGAAGAAACTCAGCGATATATTATTAATCCGGAGATGCATATTCCTAAAAAAACTTCAGAAATACATGGGATTTATGATGAGGATGTAAAAGATTCGCCAACATTTAAGGAAGTAGCTAAAAAGTTTGCCAAATTTATTGAAGGGTGTGATTTGGGAGGATATAATTCTAACAAATTTGACATACCTCTTTTAGCTGAAGAATTTATGAGAGCTGATGTCGACATTGATATGAAAAAACGAAAGTTTATTGATGTTCAAACGATTTTTCATAAAAAAGAGAAAAGAACTCTGGAAGCAGCCTATAAATTTTATTGTGATAAAGATCTTATTGATGCACATAGTGCTGAAGCAGATACTAGAGCAACTTATGAAGTTTTACTTGCTCAATTGGATCGCTATCCTGATTTGAAAAATGATATTGATTTTCTATCTGAATTTTCAGCACATACCAAGCATGCTGATTTTGCAGGAAGACTAGTGTTTGATTCAGATGGTGATGAGTGTATTAATTTTGGAAAGCATAAAGGGCGTAAAGTAAAGGATGTTTTAGTTTCTGATCCAGGTTATTATGGATGGATTATGCAAGGAGATTTTCCATTATATACGAAACGAATTTTTACAACAATAAAGTTGAGGGGATTTAATAAGAAATAGTTGTAAAATTATTTATAGTACAGAATACATATGAAAATTATTTGTATTGGAAGAAATTATGCAAAGCATGCTAAAGAGTTAGAAAATGAAGTTCCTGAAGAGCCTGTAATATTTCTAAAACCTGATACAGCGTTGCTAAGAAATAATCAACCTTTTTTTATTCCGGAATTTGCTGAGGACTTTCATTATGAAACTGAATTGGTCATAAAAATTGATCGTTTAGGAAAAAATATAGGTAAGCAATTTGCCCATAGATATTATAATGAAATAGGGATGGGGATTGATTTTACTGCGAGAGATTTGCAGCAACAATTAAAAGAAAAAGGGTTGCCATGGGAAAGAGCAAAGGCTTTTGATAGTTCTGCTGCGATATCTAAAAAGTTTATTCCAAAAACTAAGTTTAAAGACATCCAGAATGTAAATTTTAAATTATTGGTTAATGGAAATGAGCGTCAGGTAGGTTATACAGGTGATATGTTATTTAAAGTGGATGAGATCATTGCTTATGTATCAAAGTTTTTTACTTTAAAGATAGGTGATCTTATATATACAGGTACCCCGGCTGGAGTTGGATCTGTTCATATTGGAGATCATTTTGAAGTTTTTCTGGAAAATGAAAAAATGATGGACTTTTTAATTAAATAATCATATAGCTGTAGTTTATAATAATGTTGTTAAGTAACTGTAGTGTTTTCTAGTATTAATTATTTTATTAGAAGGAGGGAACACGAAGCCTGTAGTAACTTTAATGTTACAGAGAATAAATTTTCATGAACTTCTAACTTCCATCTTTTGACTCCCAGCCCCAAAAGGAAACTGTGGTACTAAGAAAATATTGTGATTAACAACGCTAGTCTAAGCTTGAGCCAACCATATTTATAACCTTCTGATTATAGATTAATTTTATATATAATTAGAAGGTTTTTTTGTGTTTCATTCTATCGTTACACTTATAATAGCAAGTTTGGATTCTACAATTCAAACAATAGAAGTATAGCTTATCAATATCGTTTGTGATTAGGGAAAGAAATTATAATGCACAATAAAGGCCTTGTTTTCGTTAAAACAAAGCCTGGTTTAATTTCGTTCCAAAAAAGAAGCAAGGTTTAGTGATTGCTAATAATCATCCTCGTCATCATAATAATTATCCTCAAAATCCGTGTTTCTGAATGAGTAATCATCTAATTCAAGATCCATCTCTTCATCAAGTTCATCGTAAATGGAAAGTCTCTTGGATTTTCCGGATTTTGGTTTAACAGGTCTAAGCCCATTTCTGTCATTAACTTCATCATAAGCAGAACGCTTGTTCTTCTTATGCTGGTCATGTTTCGATTTCATAATTACTAAGCACTAAAATTTTACTAAACACCACATTATTTTGTTTGTAGGCCGGTGTTGAGCCAAGGTTAATATACTTATATTTAACTATATTTCAACTCTTTGAAAAATTCTAATAATAATAAATAGTAATTTTTTTGATTGAATTTTAATCAATCATTTTGATGGTATAATTTTAAGTAAAAAAAATATTTTATCAAGATAAATATTAAAAAAAATGCAATAAAAAATAATAATAATTTTCACTTTGTTTTTTTAATATAAATCATCTTCGTCAAAGTAATAGTCATCATCCAAACCATGAAAACCATCACCTAAAACTTCACCAAAGTCATCAGCTAATTCCTCTTGAATTTTAAAATTTTTATTTCTGTTAGCAGCACTTGGTTTTGGGGCACTTTTTCCTTCTAAATTTTCGTATGAAGAAATATTCTTATTTGAATTTTTAAGATTCTTCTCTTTCATAACAACGTCCTCCTTAATCTTTAGTAACAATAAATATAACTGTTTTATATGATTCAAACACTATTAATTTGTACTTCAATATTGATGAAAAAGTTTACTTTTTTATATGATAATTATCAAATTTTAACAATATTTTTCATTTAACCAAATTATGCCTTAACAACGTACAATTGACCCGATGCATAATGGGTAACAATAATCTTTTCTCCTTTATCAATCATTCCAATTTGAGCTACAGCATCGTATAATTCATCGTTAATAATGACTTTGCCTGATGGTCTGAGGGTAGTTTGAGCTATTCCTTCGGTACCAACCAAACTTTTAGGTTCTGCATCCACACTTATATAACCTTCTTCAATCTTTTGAGATGTTTGTAAAGCAACTTTGGCTAATGGGCCGGTTGAAAATAGTTTCTCACTTAAAGGAATTGCTATGATAAACGATAGAAATGTACCTGCCGCTACAATAATTAGAGCCATTAGCATTTCTTTTCCAGGAACATTTGAAAAGTCAAAAACAACATTATCAACCAAACTGAGTGTTAATCCCCCAAATACCAATATAATACCTGAAATACCAGTTATTCCAAAGCCAGGTACAACAAAGATTTCCAGTACAATTAAAACAATACCAATTAGGAATATGATAATTTCCCAGTTAGCGGCTAAACCATCAATATAAAGAGGTGCAAAATATAATACAGCAGCAATAGCTGATGCAAGTAAAGGAAAACCAATACCAGGAGATTGTAACTCAAAGTAAAGTCCGCCTATAATAACAAGAATTAATATTCCATGAAAAACGGGATTAGTTAAAAAACCTTTTAAACCACTGTAGAAAGATGGCTTATATTCAACTAGCTGGTACTCTTTATAACCAAGTTTATCTATTACTTCTTTAATACTTTCAGCCTGACCTTCGCAATAACCGTTTTTTATAGCTTCAAGCGTAGTGAAAGTTAATATTTTTCCAGTATCAATTACACTTTCAATATAAACTCTTTCATCCACCATAGCTTCTGCTATGATAGGATCTCTTTTCCAAACCAAAGTTGTATCAGTTCCATGTACTATGGTGTCTTTACCATGTGCTTCAGCTGTAGCTCTAATGGTTGATCGCATATAACTCTGGTATTTATCTGGCATTTTTTCTCCGGATTGGTTTACTACAGTTGCAGCACCAATATTTGCTCCGGGGCGCATATATATGCTGTCACAAGCAATGGATATTAAAGCACCTGCAGATGCTGCGTTGTTATCGATAAAAACGTGAACTGGTATTTTACTGTTCAAAATTTTAGTTCTGATTGAATCCGCAAAGACTACCTGACCTCCATAAGTATTCAGGTGGAGTAAAATTACCTCTGCCTCTAATTCAGTTGCTTCCTCAAAAGCATGCTGGGTATGAATCCACGATGTACTCCCAATCTCTCTTTTTATATCAAACTTGTATATAAGAGTTGGATCTTTAATACTATCATTTTGAGATAGTAAGTTTAACGAAATAAAGGTTAGAAATAAGCTTAAAATAATATGTCTGTTCATCAGGTGAATCTTTAATCTTTGTTTGTATAAATTTAATTATTCGTAGTTAATAATCGCTTTGTTTAGAAAAAATTATTCATTTTGTTTTATAACTATAGTTTCAGTGGTTGCGATTGTGGCAGCAACTAAGGCAATAATAGATACAAAACCTGAAACTAAAACACCAACAAATGGTATTAGTAGCACAAGTGAAAATATAGTTCCATTTCCAATAGCGAGTCCTTTATTGGTTTTAACAAATGCTATACTTTCATTCATATTTAATTTTTTCCTTTCCAAGGAAAAATCTATAAACGAAAATCCATAAAAATATGAGGATATAATAAATAAAGTCAGACTTGTAAATAATCCAACTATCGGAACAAAACTTAATATTAGAAGCACAACAGTAAATAGTAATTCTATAAAAAAGTTTCTTGTTGCCAATTTAATCCCACGCCAAATGTCATTAATAAATTGATTGAATTCGAAAGGGTATTCGTTACCAGTTAAAATAGTTTCAACTTTTTCTGATAGTATAGCGAAGACAGGAGACATTAATATAATTACAACATAGCCTCCTATATAAGCAAATATGATAATGAATAACAATCGTAATACGATATTTAGGAAAAACAGCAGCATAGATGATAGAAATCCTGAACCCCAAAAATCCCAGGAGCCAATGTTTAGCCAGTCAGTAACATATACAAACCATTTTGCACTTAACGAAACTGTAGAACTATAACCCACTGTAAATAATATAATATTTAATACCAGTGGAAACAGAAAGTACCATGTCAGTTTGTGTTTTTTAATGAATTGATATGCTTTAGAGTAACTCTGAATACCAAGTTTAAGTCCTTTTGCAAACGTCATAAGAGTATTATTATTTATTACAATAATATTAAAAATATACAGAAGTTTGATGTTGTATAAGCAATCCTGTATACTTCAGAATTAAAACAGTTGAATGAGAATTTACTATCTAACAAAAAAGTATTAATTTTGCAGTTTTAAAAACATAAATTTAATGATGGACATTCAGTTATTAACCGCCATTTCTCCGGTTGACGGAAGATATAGAAGTAAAGTAGATGGATTAGCACTTTATTTCTCAGAATATGCTTTAATCCGTTATCGGGTTCTTGTTGAAATTGAATATTTTATTACGCTTTGTGAGCATCCTCTACCTCAATTAGCTGATTTTGATAAATCTTTGTATGGTGATTTAAGAAACATCTATAAAGAGTTTCAATTGGAAGATGCAGAGAGAATTAAAGAAATTGAAGGCGTAACTAACCATGATGTTAAAGCGGTTGAGTATTTTATTAAAGAAAAATTTGATGCTTTAAAACTTGAAAAGTTTAAAGAGTTTATTCATTTTGGATTAACATCTCAGGATATTAATAATACGGCAGTTCCTTACTCATTAAGAGATGCTGTAAATGAAATATATTATCCTCTTCTTGAGGAATTAATTAGTCAATTAAACGACTTAGCTACAGAGTGGAAAGAAATTTCTATGTTAGCAAAAACACACGGTCAACCAGCATCACCAACCCGATTAGGTAAAGAAATGATGGTTTTTGTTGATCGTTTACAAACGCAGCTTTCGTTATTAAAAGGAATTCCTTGTTCTGCTAAATTTGGTGGGGCTACAGGTAATTTTAATGCGCATAAGGTAGCATATCCAGATATTAATTGGATTGACTTTGGAAATCATTTTGTGAATGATGTACTTAAACTAGATAGAGAACAATATACTACGCAAATATCAAACTATGATAATTTAGGTGCTATCTTTGATAATATAAAACGCATCAATACAATTATGCTTGATTTATCCAGAGATTTCTGGACCTATGTTATGATGGAATATTTCAAGCAAAAAATTAAAAAGGGTGAAGTAGGTTCTAGTGCAATGCCTCATAAAGTAAATCCTATTGATTTTGAAAATGCTGAAGGAAACTTAGGTATTGCAAATTCAATATTTGAGCACTTATCTGCAAAATTACCAGTATCAAGATTACAAAGAGACTTAACAGACTCTACTGTATTAAGAAATATTGGTGTACCGATTGCGCATACAGTAATTGCAATTAAATCTTTACAAAAAGGATTAGGTAAACTATTATTAAATAAAGATGCGATCAATCGTGATTTAGAAGCAAACTGGGCTGTTGTAGCAGAAGCTATTCAAACTATTTTGAGAAGAGAAGCTTATCCAAATCCATATGAAGCTTTAAAAGCCTTAACTCGCACCAATGAAGGTATTAATGCCAAAACTATCGCAGAGTTTATTAATGGGTTAGATGTGTCAGAGGAAATTAAAGAAGAACTTCGTTCTATCTCTCCTCAATCTTATACAGGAATGTAACCATTTCAGCATAAAAATTTTTGAAGTCAGCTCGCATAAAATTACATTTGCAGCTGACTTTTTTTATGTTTGTATAAGTCATCTTCTGATTGTTAATAATCAGGTGTTTAATTACTATTTATAATAATGAGAGATTTTTTTAAGATTCTAAAACGCTTTATCCCACCATATAAGCGTCAATTAATATTGAGTGTATTATTCAATTTACTTTCTGCATTGTTTTCAGTTGTGGCAATGCTATTTATGATTCCAATGCTCAATGTATTATTTCAAAAAACTCATGAAATAATGAATCTCGTTCCTTGGGAATTGACAAAAGATGCATTAGAGAACAACCTGTATTTTTATATTACTCAAATAAAATTAGAATATGGGGTTTTAGCTATAATGCCATTTATTGGTGTGTTGATTTTGTTTACTACATTTTTAAAAGTAGGCTTTACATATTTGGCAGCTCATCAAACTGTAGACATAAGAAACAATGTTGTAAAAGACATCAGATTGCAGTTGTTTGATAAGCTAATGTCGTTACCATTAGGGTTTTATTCAGAAGAAAAAAAAGGCGATGTGCTTTCCAGGGCTACCGGAGATGTTACAGAGGTAGAAAATTCAATAATGTCTTCAATAAACATGTTGCTTAAAAATCCTGTAATTATATTGGTGTCTGTAGGTGCAATGGTTATCATGAGTTATAAGCTTACCATTTTTGTTTTTGTTATGTTACCAATAGCAGGATGGATTATTGGAAAAACAGGAAAATCTTTAAAACGAAAATCTAAGGTTTCTCAATCTTTGATGGGAAGTATTTTAGGAATTTTAGATGAGTCTATTGGTGGACTAAGAATAATTAAGGCATTTAATGCCGAAAAAAGTGTAACCAATAGATTTGAGGCTGAAACGGAAAACTATCGTTTGATTATGAATAAAGTTCGAAGAAGATATCAAATGGCTCATCCTATGAGTGAATTTCTTGGAACAGTTGTAATTGTGGTGTTAGTATGGTATGGAGCTTATGTAGTTACCGATGATAGTGCCTCATTTGGAGGAGCTACATTTATGGCTTATATCGGTATTTTTTATCAGATTATTAACCCGGCAAAACAATTTTCTACCGGCTTTTTTAATATACAAAAGGGTTTAGCTGCTATGGAGCGTATTGATAAAATTTTGTTAGCAGATAATAAAATTTTAGAGCAAGATGGTAGTCAATCAAAGAATAAATTTGAGGACAAGATTCAGTATAATAATGTTTCTTTTGGTTACAATGATAATAAAGTCTTAAGAAATGTTTCTTTGACTATTGAAAAAGGAAAGATGGTAGCTCTTGTGGGGCAGTCCGGATCAGGAAAAACAACTTTTGTTGATTTATTACCTCGATTTCATGATGTTCAAGATGGGACTATTACTATAGATGGAATTAATATTAAAGATATAAAAGTCCACGATTTAAGAGGATTAATGGGAAATGTAAACCAAGAGGCTATATTATTTAACGATACCTTTTTTAATAATATTGCCTTTGGTGTTGAGAATGCAACTCAGGAAGCAGTTGAAAAAGCAGCACAGGTTGCCAATGCGCATGAGTTTATAATGCAAACAGAAGATGGTTATCAGACCTTGGTAGGAGATAGAGGAGGTAAGCTATCAGGAGGACAACGTCAACGAATTAGTATTGCCAGGGCTATTCTTAAAAATCCGGATATTCTCATTTTAGATGAAGCAACATCAGCCTTAGATACAGAATCTGAAAAATTGGTTCAGGAGGCTCTAGAGAACTTGATGAGTTCCAGAACTTCTATTGTTATTGCTCACAGACTTTCTACTGTTAGAAATGCAGATTTGATATGTGTATTTAATGAGGGTGAAATTGTGGAGAAAGGAACACATGATGAATTAGTAGCAATGGGAGGAACGTATAGTAAATTGCATGAACTGCAAGTTCGATAATAAAATATTAACCCAAGTTCGATATAAAATTATAAAGGAGGTTGTTACTTAATATAAAGTCAACCTCCTTTTATTATTTATTAGTTTGAATTTATAGTCTTTCTTGCAGTCGTTGTTTTTCAACGATAATCCAGGTAGTTTCTAAAAGTAACATAACTTGTTTGGCGTGAAAATCGTGATAATCATGTATGGTGTTTGCTACCCATAATACAGCAACTACATTGCCGTTTGCCATTATTGGAATTGTTAGTGATTTTAATTGATCCTGATTTTTTATTTTCTTTTTTAAAAAAATGTATTTACTCGTACTGTCATTTATAATTACTGCTTTTTTACTTGTAACAGCTTGGTTTAAGCAATTTATATTGGATAAGTCTGTAGTAAGTTCGTAGTCTTTTGTCCAATTATTTAAAAAGAAAATATTCTTTTTATCGTCATAGTGATATATAGCCCCATAAGTACTATTGGTATATGAAATTACTTTTTCTAGAGTGTGATCTAATAAATCAGGTATTGAATTGGCTTTGTATGTTACAATTTCTTCTAAGCCTTTAAAACGTTTATTGATTTGAGTAATTTGCCACTCATAATTTTTGCGTTGGGTAATATCCATTTTCAGACCAAAAATTTTTGAGACTTCATTGTTAGAGTTAAACTCAATATCTACTTTTTGATAGATCCATTTTATGTTACCATTAACAATAATTCTAAAATCTAAAGTGTATATCTCACCATTTAAGCAATTATGCCACTTTTCTAAAAATAATTTTTGATCTTCTGGGTGTATAACCTCCAAAATATGATTCAGGGTTATGAATTCTTTGTTTTTAATTCCAAAAATTTGATAACACTGATCAGACCAGGTAAATATTTCCTTTCTTAAATCATAACTCCACGAACCAATATGACCAATTTCCTGAGCCTTATCTAAATAATAGGTTTGTTGTTTTAACTCCGAAATGTCTTTGGTAATGGCTAATATGTGATTGGTATTGTTTAGCTTTATTATGGAAGCCGAAATTAATGCTGTAATGATTGTATTGTCCTTTGTTTTAAACTGAGATTCAAAGTTTTTTATCTTGCCTTCAGCATTTAAGATGTTGTATAAATATTTTCTTTTTTCTGGGTTGTGCCAAATACCTAGATCTGAAGATTTTTTTCCAATGACGTCACTTTCTGTATAGCCAAGCATTTCAGTAAAGTAATTATTGATATTAATAAATCTACCATCTGCGGATATTATAGAAATGGCATCAGGACTCGTAAAATAAGTTTGTTTAAATTTTTGTTCACTTTCTTCAATCAATTGATTTGATCTGGTGTTGTTTAAACTTAAAGCTGCCAGTTCACTAAAGGCGGATAGAATATTAACATCATCTATATTAAAATCAGTAGGTTTATTTGAAAGGGCTAAAACCCCAACAGCTTTGTTTTTTATAATTATAGGAGCAATGAGTATGTTTTTTACAAATATGTGATTCGATGGTAGCGTGTTATTATTGTAATGATTGTTAATATAGATTTCTTTTTTTTCATATACGTTGTTTAGTAGTTCATTTTTTGCTTTTGAAATTGGTTCCGTAAGATATTCGTCTTTCCCATTTATGCTTTTGAAAAGGATTTGTGTAACATCATTTTCTCTTATACCAACAAATCCCGAGGTAGCTCCTGTTAGTGATTGGCAGTATTTGAATATATTATCAATGGTTTTGTTAAAGTCATTAACTGATAATATCTGTTTTGCTCCGGTTAATAGTTTGTTTATTTCGTTATTTCGTTTTTTAAGTTGTGATTCTTGTTCTTTTAATGATGTTACATTTTCCATGCATACTAAAATCTTATCATCTTCCTGGTCTGTAAGAATGGCTGTTGATACATGAAAATTGAGCGTTTTTACATTATTGTTTTCATCTTGTACATGAATGTCAAAGTCTGTTTTGTTTGCATTTACTTTAGAGGTTATTGTATTGCTAACCGTTTTGTTTAAGATACATGAATTGCACTGAGCAGAATTTCCACAACCTTTTTTATTCAGAGAAGCATGAATACAAGATAAAAAGTCACCACCTCTTAGTCCTAAAGCTTTTGAAATATCTTTTTTCATTAACTCTAAACCTGTTTTATTGATGTCAATGATTTCAGAGTTTTTATTTAAGATGATCATAACAACAGGAGCGCTGTTAAACATTTTCTTTGAGATGCTTTCTTTAACTCTGATTTTGTCGTATGCTTCTTTAATTTTTAAAGACGATTCAGTTTCTTTTGTTACATCCATAAAAACAGCAGCAAAATAGTTTTGTTTTGGCGAGAAAACTGTGGTTTCAAAGTACTTTCCAATTTCAGCAGAATATTCTCTGAACTTCATAGGTACTCCGGTTTTAGCTACTTCACCAAACCTTTTTATCCAAGTTTCTTCTGTTTGTGGAAATAGTTGTTTGGTTGATTTGTTAATTAATTCATTATAACTGTATTTTACGGCAGATAAGAATTTAGGATTAGCATCAATAAAAATATAATCAACAGGCTCATCATTTTCATCAAAAACAACCTTATGCAAAGCATAGGCCTCATTTAAATTGTTAAATAATAATCTATATCTCTCTTCACTTTCTGCAATTCTTTCGTTCTTTTCATACAATTCTTCATTATTAGCTCGCAGTTCTTCTTCTGTTGTTAACAGGTCGTTGTTTTTTTGATGCAACTGGTCATTAAGCATTTTAAATCTTTGACCCAATCGGTAGTGCTCCATTACTTTTGTTTGGAGTTTCTTCTGAGCTAATTTTCTTTTGCTATTGATTTTATAGAGGTAAATAATGAGCAAAGATTGTATTAAAAGAAATATGATAATAAAGAAGATTGCTTCCTTATTTATTTGATAAAAAGTTTCTGGTTTATTAATGATTGTAGATTCTATGGGTAGTATTGAAGTATCAATATTGTGCTTTTTTAGTTCGTTATAATCGAATAAATATTGGTTTGAACTATTAGTTACAACTGGTATATTGCTAATAGATTCTCCTTTTAGTATTCGATTTACAATCAGACCGGCTTGCTGACCTTGCACGAAGTGTGAAACCATTTTTCCGCCTAAAATTCCTTTTCCTAAACCATGTTTATATATGTGAAATAAAGGTGATTTTAAATTAGCATTTATTAAACGTAAACTCTCATAAAAGTCTTTAGTATCGCCGTTTTTATCTTTATAGGCAGATATTAATATAACAGGTTCTGTTTGCGGAATGCGTTTTAGTGAATCTTTCAGTTCAGAAAAACTCAAATTTTTTAAATGAATTTGCTTAAACGAAGTTTTCGGATATTGATTGGTTATACTATTGAACTTTTTTAAGTCATGAAGTCCTGTTAAGGTATTGTCAACAATATAGTATAAGCTAAGTGATTCTGGATATATATTCTGTATCAAATCAATGTTTTCCTTAATAGATACAGACTCAGTGATTCCTGTGATATTTTTGTTCTTATTTTGATCTAAAGCATGAGAGGTGTTGTTTACTCCAGAAAAAACAATAGGGGTGTTTTTACATAATTCGTTTTGATATTCAGTAATAAACTGCAGCGCCATATCATCACTTACAATAATTGCATCAAATGGGGCGCTGGCATTTAATTTAAATTTTATATAGTTATAGAAGTTTGTTTTGTTTTGCTCTGTTGGAAGATTTTTCCAATCCATAAATTCAATGTCTAGTTCTAAATCTAAAGTGTCAAAAACAGAATGTAGACCCTTTAAATAATCTTTAGTTGTTGGAAAACTATAGTTATATGAATTTATTAATAGTACATGATTATGATCTTTTGCCCATGTAGATATTTGCAATATCACCAGTAGAGCTAAAATTGTTGAAACTCTTTTTGTTAGTTGGATAATGTTTGATTGGATCATATTTGTCAGTAAGGTTTTTATTGTCGATTAATTTCTAAAACTATAATTTATTTTGAACATAAAATATAAATTTTTTAAATTCTTCAATTTGAATGGGAAGTTGTTCGAAATCAAATGACTTAATGTTAGAATCTAACAACAAACTATACTTTTTTAAATCATTCCAATGGATATGTTTCAGTAGCTTATTTATATCTTTTAAAAAGATATTTAAGTTGGTTAATGAAATCATTTCTGAAAGTTGTTCCCATAACGGAATAAGATTATTTTCAAATTCCAATTGAATAATTTCAATCTCTTTTTCAGAAAATTGTTCAAGAATTATTATAGGAGCTTTTGGGGGAATTTTGTCCTCTTTATTTGTGTTCTTTTGATCATTTATTTTAGTTGAAGCACTGAGGTGATTCGAATATGAAATCTCTGGAATGGATATAGAAAATTTACTTCCTATACCAGGAGAACTCTCGAGTATGATGGTTCCATTCATTAAATGAATGATCTTTTGTACTATAGATAAGCCCAGTCCGGTACCTTCCTGATGTTTGTTATTTTCAAAATCCTCCTGTACAAAGGGTTCAAATATTTCCTTTTGTTTTTCAATAGAAATACCAATGCCTGTATCGATGACGGAAATATTTAGTGTTCCGCTTTTCTTGTCGCTATTGGGATTAAAAGCATATTTAATGGTAATACCGCCTTGGTTGGTAAACTTAATGGCATTATTTATTAAATTAATTAAAATCTGTTTTAGCTTTAGAGAGTCTATAATAATTTCATTTGGAATTTCACTTTGTTGAATTGTTTCAAGTGTAATTCCTTTGTTTTGTGTGAATAAGATGAAGGTTTGATATATTTCATTAAGGCTGAAATTAAGATTTACTTTTTCCTGTTTGATATCCATCTTACCAGAGTTTATCTTTTCAAGATCCAATAGATCATTGATCAATTCAAGTAAAGTCTTTCCGCTCGATTCAATGGAGTTGATATAGTTATTATATGGAGGTTCTGTGATATGATTCTTTAATAAATTAGTAAAACCAATAATTGCATTCATTGGAGTTCTAATTTCGTGCGACATGTTAGCCAAAAATTTTGATTTCAGTTCATTTGCATGGATGCTCTTGTTTTTGGCTTCAATTAATTCGTTTAATAGTTTTTTATTGTTTGTAATGTTCAATAAAATTCCAACCAATTTAGCTGAGTTTTTTTTATCTATCTGTCCATGAAAATGTAGCCATATGTATTGGTTGGTAGCGGTAAGAAAACGATATTCTATATCTAAGTATTCTTTTGTTTTGTTAATTACTTTGTTTATTTCTGATTTAAATAATGCGATGTTGTTTGGGTGAATTCTGGAAAAAAGCCAATCAATATTTATTTCAGTATTATTTAGATCATATCCGGTTATTTCAGTAAATACGCTATTGCAGGTGAAAATTTTAGATTCTAAATTGTGTTCAATATATGAAATATTTCCTGAGGTAAGTAGGAATTCAATTTTGTTATTAAGCTCTATAATTTGTTTTTCTTTTCTGGCCCTTTCACTAATATCTACTCTTACTTCGCCAATATGAATTTTATTGTTATCTGTATGTATTGGAAATGCATAAACCAGATATGTGCTGTCTCCAATTTCTCTGTAAAATTTTGTAGGTTCTATTTTGGTTTTTAAGGTAGGGCAATCTTCACATTGAGTTTTTGAATTGCAAAAATACTCGTAGCACTTTTGCTTAATATCAGAGACTTTTTTATTTGTGTGAAAAATAATATTCTGTTCTTCATCAACAATATTAAGTACGGTATTAGAATATTTTAATATGTATTTAAGTTGTTTGTGGAGATTATTTAATTGTAATTCTTTTTCTTTTGTTTCTGTTATATCAATCATAAAACCATGTAATTGCATAGAATTATCATCAATCTGTATTACTTTAATAATATCCCTTATCCAAATAACAGAACCATCTTTTTTAATTACTCTGTAATCAAATACATGGTCATTACCAGCGAGTGATTGCTTTTCGCAATAATTTATAGAATTTTCTCTGTCTTCAGGATGAAGAATATTCGCCCAGTCGTTTAAGGTTTTAATTTCTTCAGGATGATAACTCAATATATGCTCTGATTGTGGTCCTATGTATAAAAATTCAGTAGTGGTAAAATCAAGTGACCATGGAACTCCATGTATTGTATTGAGCAGTAAATCTGAAGCAAGTGAATTTTTAGACGTGGTAATGTTATCCTCATATGCTTTATAAAAGGATGCTATATTCTCACATATGATTTCAATAGAGTGTTTATTTGGGGTATTGCCTTCATTGTTAAATAATATCAATACATAGGCCAATTGATCCTTTGCCAATTGTATAGGAAAGATATCAATGTTGTGGAAGAGAATTAATGATTTTATATGACCAAAAGAGTCATTGTTTAAAGAATAACTTTTTACTGTTTTTTTTAAAATATCCTTAAAATCAAATAGTTTAAAATCTGTTTTTTGCTGACTTATTATCGTGTTCTCCTGAATGTTTGATAATATGGTATTTTGATTGGGATGTATAAAAAATGTATCTGCACAATGTGTCAGGCTTTGAATTAATTCTAATTGGTTTCTAATCGCTCGCTTTAAACTATTCTTCATTATTAATTCAACTACTGTATTTATTAATATTATCTGGTTGTTTCTGAAATTTTTATAAAGAGCTGATATAGTTCGTTTAAATAAATTATATCAGTTCTATATAATGTGTTTTATATTGTGATTACGTAAAAAAAACTGAGTTAATACTCAAAAGATAGATGAATCTATACTTTTATAATTTTCTTCAACTTTTTATTATTAGGTGGTAATATGTTTGTAGGTAAATGAAACCAACAAATATAAATAATCAATAAATAAATACAATTAATTTAAGTACTGAAATATTTAAATGAAATGGTAAAAATGTTGAAACATACAGCACTCTGCTTGTATTATTAGCTCTGCAGAGTATTGACTAAAATAATTTATTTCGCACTACATTAAGTATACTATTGCCCAACTATATGCTAACTATATAGTGTGGTTTGTAATGATACGGATATTAATGGGATTATCAACGGACTTTCTAGGGACTTTCTTCGGTTTTTCTTCGGTTATTATCGAATATAATTTGAATATATTCCAATTATTTTATAATTTAATAGTATTGAATATCAGAAGCTATTACCTATCTGTTATTTACCTGGTACATAGTATGTATTCAAATTATTAGTTTTTAATTTAATCTAACGTTATTATGGGAAGAGCTAGAAATGGAGCAAACGGATCAGTTTCAGGAAAAGTTGGTAGTGTAGTCTATTATTCTATGTATGGCAAGGATTATGTCAGGTCGTTGCCGGATGTTCGTAAAGATAAACCTTCACCTGCAAAACTACGTCAAAGGCAACGCTTAAGTTTAGTTACTGCTTTTTTACAGCCATTTAAAGATTTAGTCAGAATTACTTTTGCACATAATACTGTGGGGCGATCACCTTATCATACAGCTCAATCTTTAAATATGAAAAATGCCATTTCAGGCGATGAATATCCTAATCAGGAAATTGATTTTTCTAAGGTGATTTTAAGTTCAGGTAATCTGGAATTGCCCAAAAAATTTTCGGTAAAACGAAAAGACAATGGTTTGTTTTTTGAGTGGAGTGATTACGATAAAGGAAACTTAGATACTTTGGTTGTTATATTTTTTGATAAACATACGAACTATGCGGAATATCAGTTTACAGGGGTTGCAAAATATAAAAATAGCTTTTTGTGGGATGTTGATTTAAATGATGAAGAGGTTGCTGTATGGATTGCTTTTAGAAAGCTTGATGAAACTGATATGAGTGCAAGTTTGTACTTGGGTAATGTTTAATTTATTATTTTCTATAGTCAGTATAAATCTATGAGTTTTAAATAATAGGTTAACTCAAGGTTCTGTGCGCCTCCTGTTTGCTTTTTTATCAGATAAAAACTTTTTGTTTTGCAACCTTTTAAGTTTTGATGCTTTTGTAGGTTTAGTTGAAATACGCTTTTTTGCCGGTTTTAAGGCTTTATTAATAATTGAGTTTAAATTGGCTAAGGCGATTTCTTTATTTTTTATTTGTGACCTTGTAGTATCGCAGTGTAAAATTAAAACCCCTTCCTGATTAATTTTAGATTTTAACTTATCAATAATAAGTGTTTTTTGGCTGGGAGTTAGGGTTTGAGAATGATCAATATTAAGATAGATGGTAACTTTTGTATTTACCTTGTTTACGTTCTGACCTCCAGGACCAGAGCTCCTTACAGCAGTATACTTTACTTCGTTTTTGAAATCATACATTAGTTTATATTTTAAATACAGAGTTCATTTCGTGCTCTTTCATTCTAATATTGGTTCTGTACATCATATAAATTAAGAAAGGAAAAAATAAGAGTAATAACCAGTTAACATGAGACATTAATATAAAATCATATACTCCGTGAAAGAAAAAAGGAATGATAAAGGCCAAAGTAAGATAATATGATTTTTTTATATTGATAAACTTAGCCAAACCTAAATAATAGCCCATCATTATGGCAAACATGGCATGTGCAGGAACAGCTGTAAATGCCCTGGAAATACCAGTGCTAATACCATTAGAAAATACGTACATAATATTTTCAACCAGAGCAAAACCCAGGGAAACAAAAACGGCATATACAATACCATCAAAACGTTCGTTAAAATTTGGGTTTTTCCAAATTAAAAAATAAACAGCAACAAGTTTAAATAGCTCTTCACATAAGGCAGCTACAAGAAATGCATTACCAAAGGCTGTACTTATTTCAGTTTTGAATATATGAGGAAGTAAAGAACTAACTATTTGTTCAAAAAACACCACTGGTAAAACGATTATCATACCAGCTATTAGTCCTTTGATAAGTAATTGTAAAGGTTCTTTTTCATATTTATCCCTGTAATAAATATATGCTAGTATAATAATAACAGGAGCAATTGAAATAAAAAGAAGATCCATGAGTTAGTGTTTTTGCTGTGAAGATAATAAAAAAGCTGAAATGCCTTTATTTTAATGCTTGCTATATAATTATGGGTGTTAAATATCCGTGCTAATATTCGATAAAAACTATTGTTAAAAGGTTAATTGTTTTTAACTCGTTTACAGTATAAATAATTTATAATTTTATGGATTAAATTGATTGTATAATTACAAAACATTTAACAGAATTAGCTTAAAATATATAACATGATACAGAAAGTTGCTCAACTCATTAAAAACTCTAAATATTGTATAGCTTTTTCAGGAGCAGGTATAAGTGTTGAATCGGGAATACCTCCATTTAGAGGAGAATCAGGAATTTGGAACAGGTATGATCCACACTTATTGGATTTAAGCTACTTTTATAGTCAACCTGCCAGATCGTGGGAAGCCATAAGAGAAATTTTTTATGATTTTTTTACCGAAGCTAAACCTAATGATGCTCATCTAGTACTTGCTGAGTTGGAAAAGAGTGGAATTGTTAAAGCTGTTATTACTCAGAATATAGATAATTTACACTACGTAGCAGGCAGTAAACGAGTCTTTGAGTTTCATGGTAATTCACAAAAATTAAAATGTTTGGATTGCCATACTTATTATGATGCAAAAAATGTAGACCTTAAAGTAATTCCACCCAAATGCGAAAAATGTGGTGGATTATTAAAGCCTGATTTTATTTTCTTTGGCGAAGGTATTCCTTCTGATGCATATCAGAATAGTTTTAATGCTGCTCAGAAAGCTGATGTTGTAATTATTCTGGGATCAACAGGTGAAGTTATGCCTGCATGTCAGGTTCCTGTTATAGCAAAGCAAAATGGAGCTACTATTATTGAAATTAATCCGGATGATTCAAATTTTACAAATCAGATTACAGATTTTCATATTAAAATGAAAGCAGGCGAAGCAATGAAAGCGATCATGCAAGCAATGTATAATTGATATTTAAATATATGTAAAAGGTAATATGGTTGTAATAAATACTTATAAAGAAATTACTACGGATGATTGATAGCAATAACTTTAAAGTTTGTAACTTTAGCTTAAGGGATAGGTATTTATATCTTGATAATTAATGATTTTGGATTTTATTAAGATTTGATTATTAGTATTTTATGATAAAACTCAATATTTCCATATAAATTGTTACATTTGCGCGTCAAATATTTTAGATTTTAAGTTCTAATATAAATAATAATAAAAATGAAATTATTAGAAGGAAAAACAGCAATTATTACTGGTGCTGCAAGAGGTATTGGTAAAGAAATTGCTATTACTTATGCTAAAAATGGTTGTAATGTTGCTTTTACAGATTTAGCAATTAATGAAGCTGCTCAGGAAACTGAAAAAGAGTTGATAGCACTAGGCGTAAAAGCTAAAGCATATGCATCTGATGCTAGTAACTATGAAGATACTCAAAAAGTAGTTGGCCAAATAGTAGAGGACTTTGGTAGAGTTGATATATTAGTAAATAACGCAGGTATTACTAAAGATGGTGCTCTTAAAAGAATGACTGAGCAACAATGGGATTTAGTAATTAATGTAAACCTGAAATCAGTGTTTAACTTTACACAAGCTGTTCAACCAATTATGTGGAAACAAGCAGGTGGAAGTGTTATTAACATGAGTTCTGTAGTAGGCGTATCAGGTAATGCAAACCAATGTAACTACTCAGCTTCTAAAGCTGGTATTATTGGATTTACTAAGTCTGCTGCTAAAGAAATGGGTACAAGAGGAATTCGTCACAATGCAATTGCTCCTGGATTTATTATTACAGAAATGACAGGTGTTTTACCAGAAAACGTGAAAAAAGAATGGGAAAGCAAAATTCCATTGAAACGTGGTGGTACTCCTGAAGATGTTGCTAATACATGTGTATATTTAGGTTCTGACTTATCTGCTTATGTAACAGGTCAGGTGATCCACGTTTGTGGTGGTATGAATATGTAATAAGAATAGTTTTATACTATAATATGATGAGGGCATCCTGTGAGGATGCCCTTTTTTTGTTTGCATTCTATTTTGTAATATTGGTGTTGACTAAGATTAGTACAGAAATAAAATGGAAAGTTATTTCCATTTATAGCGATAATTACTTTTAATTTTGTAGTAAGTTGAACTTTTAATAACAATACTTAAATAATTTGTTGAGTACTATGAAAAATTTTATTTATCAGGCAGGAACAAAAATATTATTCGGTAAAAATCAAGTGAATAACCTTGTTGATGAGGTGTTGGAATATTCCAATAGAGTTTTAATTACTTATGGAAAAAGTTCAGTAGAGAAGAGTGGACTTCTAGATATAGTAACCTCTCTGTTTGAGGAAAAAGGTGTTTTTTATAAGAAGTTGAGTGGAGTACAACCAAATCCAAGAATTTCGAGTGTAAGAGATGGAATTAAGTTATGTAGAGAAAATAATTTGGGATTTATTTTAGCTCTTGGAGGTGGTAGTGTTATTGATGCTTCAAAAGCAATGGCTGCAGGTGTGGGGTACGAAGGAGATGCCTGGGATTTTTGTTTACGTAAAGCAGTAGTAGAAAATCCTCTGCCTATCGGTTGTGCTTTAACTTTATCGGCAACAGGGTCAGAAATGAATGGAAATGCTGTTATATCTAATGATGAAACACAAGAGAAATTGGCTTTGGGTAGTGATTTATTACGACCAAAAGTTTCAATGTTAGATCCTACTTATACTTTTACAGTGAATAAGTGGCAAACAGCTGCTGGTACAGTTGATATTATGAGTCATATTTTTGAACAATATTTTACACCAGATAAAGGAACCGATATTCAGGATAATATTGCAGAATCTATAATAAGAACCTGTATAAAATATGGACCAATTGCTTTAAATGAACCAGAAAACTATGAGGCAAGAGCCAACTTAATGTGGGCATCTAGTTTAGCTTTAAATGGGTTGACATCTACAGGTAAAATGATGGGTGATTGGGCTACACATGGCATAGAACATGAAGTTAGTGCAATTTACGATTTAACGCATGGTGCAGGTTTGGCTATTTTATTTCCACATTGGATGGAGTATGTACTTAATGAAAGTACTGCATATAAATTTGCCCGATTAGGAAGAAATGTATTTGATATTGTTGAAGAAGATGAATTGAGTGCAGCCAAGCAAACCATTGCAGCAATTAAAGCTTTTTTCACCTCTTTAGAGATGCCATCCAAACTATCGGAAGTTGATATTCCGAATGAACATTTTAAGGTTATGGGAGATAAGGCTTGTAAGTTCGGTCCTATTGGATATTTTAAAAGACTTAATAACGAAGCGGTAACTCAAATATTAGAAATGGCAAAATAATCATTCGGCAAGATATTTGTTAAACAATTTTACATTACTGGGATCGTTGAAAGAGGGGATAGAATTAGCATAACATTATAGATCGTAATGTTATTAAACAAATATAAGAATAGCAGCTAACATAGCAGCATTCTTATATTTGTAGTATTATATCAAAAAATGAATGATTAATTAAGCATATGAAAGCAAAATATCTGTTTGTTCTTCTATTTATTCCATTCTTGATTTCATGTTCAACCTATGAACAATTGAGTATTGATGTTTTAATGCCAGCTAAATATACTTTTCAGCCGGAGATAAAATCCATTGTTTTGGTTGATAATTCACTGGCATATCGAGATGAAAATATTCATAAAATATCTGTTCCTTCCGGTGCATATTCTATTGATACAATTTGGAAAGATGATTTTCCTGATATTGTTTTAGACGGATTAAAATATGAACTGGAGCAGCGTAACTTTTTTGATACGGTTTATGTGCATGATATTTCTTTACGCCGCAGTGGTCTGTCAGATAGTACTTTTTTATCATGGAGTATGGTAAATGAGTTATGTAAAAAATATGGTGCTCAGGCTGTTGTGTCAATTGATGACTATTTATATAAGACGAATATTAAAGTTGAGAATTTATATGATGGTAACATGTATGGATATTTAGATGCTAACTCATCTGTTTTATATAGAGGGTATAATAATTTAAATCGTTCCTTAATTTTTAGTAAGGTAAGCAGTGATACTATTTCATGGAGTGTATATGGAAATGGATTATCCTATGTTGCACAAAACCTGCCTAATTTGCGACAAGGTTTGGCTGACTTGGCTAACTATATTGGTGAGAAAGCTGCAAATGATATTGCCCCTTTCTGGGAAACAGAAAAGAGAATTTTTTATACAACGGGTAATTTCTATTTTATGCAAGCTGCTGAACATGTAAGAAACAGTAATTGGGGAGAGGCTATTAAATTATGGAAATATGTATTTGATAACTCTAAAAAACTTATAAAATCACGAGCTGCATATAATCTGGCTCTGGCATCAGAAGTTCAGGGAGACTATAAATCTGCAGCCTATTGGTTAATAGAAGGTTTGGATATTGTTTCTGAATTATCAAGTGGACGTGCTAAAGCGGAAAAAAAACGATTATTACTCTATTCTTTATATATGGATCAGCGATTGGATGTAATTGAAGAGTTAAAGATTCAAGTTGGAGGTGGAGAATGAAGTGTTTTGTAATTCTTATTTATATTATTATTTCGATTAGTGGATATGGTCAACTAAATATTTCTGATAAAGGAGCATTGGTTTCAATGACGATTAGTGATGTTGAATCAGAAAACGAAATTGTTTCACAGAATTCTCAGTTAAGGCTAATTCCAGCCTCATTAACAAAGATTATTACTACAGCAACAGCTCTTGAATTATTAGGTCCGGATTATACTTTTAACACAAAGATAGTGTGTACAGGTAATGTTACTGATGGACAATTAAACGGAGATATTGTTATAAAGGGCGGAGGAGACCCTACTTTAGGGTCAAAATATTTTGATCAGACAAAGCCTGAACTTCTTTTTGATAGGATTATAGAATGTCTTAAAAAAGAGGGAATTCATACCATTAAAGGTAGGGTGTTTGTTGAATCTGCTGACATTGGATATTCATCTCCCAGATTATGGGAAGATATAGGAAATTATTATGGCGCATATCCACGGGGTTTTAATTGGAGAGATAATACTGTAAAGGTTACTTTAGCTTCAAAAGAAGTTGGAAGTGTTTGTAAGGTTATTTCTGTAAAGCCTGAAATAGATCCTTATCAGTTAGATTGTAGAGTACTATCAGCTTCTCATAATAAAGATAGTGCATATGTATATGGTCTTCCGGATATGGAAAAATGGTGGATTGAAGGGTCAATACCTGCAAATAGATCCTCATTTGTTATAAAAGCAGCAATGCCTGATACAAAACAAGTTTTTGCTAACGAGTTATCTCATTATTTAATAAAGAATAATATTGAAATTCATAGAGTAAAGTATACTGAAGATGAAATCAAACAAAGTAGAATCATTTGTATATATCAATCACCTAAATTAGCTGAAATAATTAAGGTTGTTAACCATAAAAGTCATAACTTATTTGCCGATGTTCTTCTTTTATCATTGGCAAAAGAATTTAAGGACGAATATTCATGGGATATTGGAGTTCAAATTATCAAGGACTTTTGGCGTGATAAAATAGATTTTGATAAGCACTTTAGGTTAAGAGATGGAAGTGGTTTAACACCCAAAAATCTTGTTACTACTGAAGGAATGGTTGAGTTGTTGATTTGGATGAAAAGTAAGAGTAAATATTATGATGTTTTCAAATCGTCACTTGCTATTGGTGGTCAATCTGGGACTTTAAAATCAGTGTTTAAAAATCCAAAGTTACGAGGTAGAGTTTTTGGTAAAAGTGGATCAATGGAAGGCGTTTTAGGTTACTGTGGTTACTACATTAATAAGTTGGGTAATTATCAGGCTTTCTGTGTAATAGCGAATAATTATCTTGTATCAACCAAAGAGGTAAGAAATAGTATGGATGAATCCTTAACAAACTATATTTTAGGATATTAATTAATTATGTACTCAGTATTTATTGTTTTATTATATTTTCTTATTCCCTTTTTTTTACTTTGGTTGTGCTATAAATATTCATTTTTAAACAAGATTGGCACTGTACTATTGGCCTATGTAGCCGGTGTTATTATGGTTTCCACAGGATTATTAAAGGGTGAACAAATTGAGCATATTCAGGAAGCAATCATGTCAATATGTATACCTTTGGGAATTCCATTATTGCTCTATTCCAGTGATTTTAAAAAAACATTGTTGTTAGCGCGTAAAACGTTATTTTCATTATTGGCTGCATTGATCAGTGTTGTGATTGTAGTTTCTGTAGGATATGTGGCTTTTAATGATGGAGATGAATCATTTTATAAAATATCGGCTTTGTTATGTGGTGTTTATACTGGTGGAACACCAAATTTAGCAGCGTTAAAAATGGTGCTGAATGTAGATCCATCAAGTTATATTACAGTACATACTTATGATATGTTCTTTTCAACAATACACCTGTTTTTTCTGATTACCTTTGGGAAAAATGTATATGAATTAGTTCTTCCATCTTTTAAAAAGTCAAGTAATTCAGAATTACCTGATCAAGTGATAGATAATGAGTTATTTGGAGGTATATTAAAAAACAGAACATCAGGCCTTTATTAATGGCTTTGGGATTAACTATTATAATAGTTGCCCTGGGCGGTGGTTTAATGCAATTAGTAGTTGAAAAATCAAAAATGGCTGTGTTTATTTTATCAATTACAACGTTGGCTATTATAGCATCATTTATTAAAAAAGTAAATGCAATACCTAAAACCTTTAATTTAGGAATGTATTTTATTTTGGTTTTTAGTGTGGTAGTAGCATCAAAACTCAACTTATCTGAACTTACCCATATTAATTCATCACTGTTCTACTATGTAGGATTTGCAGTTTTTGGTTCTACAATACTACATATTATTCTATCCAGAGTATTTAATGTAGATGCAGATACAGTTATGGTAACCTCTGTATCATTAATATGTAGTCCTCCTTTTGTTCCTGTGGTTGCAGGAGCAATAAAAAACAAAGAAGTTATTATACCCGGAATAACAGTTGGTATAATTGGATATGCAATAGGCAATTATCTTGGATATTTAATGAGTGAACTTTTACAAATGATATAAAAAAAGGAGTTTCATAATCAATGAAACTCCTCTTTAATAAAATATCTATTTCTTAATTACATCGGTTCATTATCCATAGAAACCTCTGTGAATTCGGTTCCATAGTTTGTGTTTAATGTATAAATGAAATCATTTAATGCGTTGAAGAATCCTGTAAGTTCATTTTCAACAAAAGTCTCCATTGATACTTTAGAGTCATCATTAAATACCATACGCATATCCATATAGTAATCATTGTCAGTATAAGTAACTCCATCCCATGTGTAAGTATATGTATCACTAACAACATAAGGCTCTAAAGATGCAAGCATCGTATTGTCTTTAGTATATACCAATACAAATCGTGCATTTGCACTAAACAGAGAAACTAAGTTTTCAGCCTCAGCTAGTTCTGTTGCATCATCCCATTCCCCTTGGTGTGCGTCTTCAAATGCTTGTTCACCATTAACAATAGTTTGTATATCAATTTGTCCTACAGCTTTTAAATCCATAAACTGTAAGTAAGCATTACCATTGTTTATGATTTCTTCAACATCAGTTTCGGTCCATGTATCAGTTTCAGTATGTTCAACATATTCATATTGTCCTGTAGATTCATTCCAAACTTCTTCTGTCCATGTGTATGAATCTGATTCTTCGTAGGTATTGTTATCTATATTACTTTCCGACCAATTTCCATTAATCTCTGCACCAAAAGCGATTAATATATCAGAACCATTTTTAAAACTGAAATCAAAACCAGCACTTTGATATTGCGTATGGTTTAGAGTTTGAGTAAATGAAAAAGTTCCAACTTCAAGTATATTTTCAAGTGCGGTAGGAGTTCCGTCACTTAGATATTCAGCAGATAAACTATAGCTCATTAAAGTATTGTCATTGTACTTAAGCGTAGCTTTTAAACCTGTAGGGAATTCAATTTTTCCTGCTGGTAAATCAAAATCAGCTCTTGGTTCAGTAATTTCTTTTACTGTAAAATCACCAATTACAATTTCTGCAGTGTTTGTTAAATCAGATTCTTTTCCTGGAAACAGGATAACGATATCGTCAGCATTTTCTGTTTTATCAAAATCTAATGTTTCAAAATTATAAGTGTATGTCGCTGTTAGCATAGCAAAAGAATCACTAAGAGCTAATCCTTCTTCTGAAGTTGCTTTAAGAAGATTATATACTTCAACTGCATTTTTTGAGTCATCAGCAAGAATTTGTGCTGCTTTTAATGGGATATTAAATTGGGCAGACGCAGCAGCATCTCCTCCTCCCATAAGGTCCATCATATAAATCATTACATCAATGCTCTCTTCGTCTTCTAATGCATCAATTTGACTAACTAAATTTACTGCAGCATTTTCTACATCTTGTTTTGATTCTTCAGGGGTTACAGTTGAATAATCAGCCTCTAATGCATTTTCAACACTTTCTTCTGTCTTTTTGTCGTCTTCACAACTTGCAAATACTAATAGAGCAAGCGCTGCAATCCAAATGTTTACTTTAAATAATTTTTTCATTTAATAGAAATTTATTGTGTGTTAATAGTTTAAGAAATAATTGCTCATTGTAGAGCTTTGTTGTGTGCTAGTGGTACGAAGAATGTATTGTAAAGTTTGTAAAATATTAAAATTCAATATTCTAACATTTGTGTTTAAATGGTCAAATAGTCTATAAATATAATTTAAGTGGAGATTTTGCAAGAGAAATTAAATATGTTGTAATTTGCAATAACTAACGATAAATCATACAAATGACTTTTTGTAGAGTACAAGCCATTATCACATTTTTATTTTTAAGTTTCTGTTTGTTGGGTCAAAATAGAGAGTTTGTGATAACAGGGGTGGTGCAGGATGCTGATCTTAAAGAATCGATTCCAAGTGTACATGTAATATTAAATGATGGCTTAAATGGCACTGTAACTGATGCCACTGGATTCTTTAAAATATCCATTCCGAACCAGAGATATGTTACATTAGTTTTTTTTCATACATCATTTGAATCAGATACTGTCCTTGTAGATTCTGAGACAGAAATGCCAATCATTATTAATCTTAGAGAGAAGCAATATTTACAAAAGGAAATTACTGTTAAGGCATATCAGGAAACACTTGTTAAGGGAAATATTCCAGGTAAAATAATATTAAAACCGAAGGATGTACTAAGTACACCCTCGTTGTTAGGTGAGCCTGACCTGGTAAGAACTTTACAATTACTTCCAGGTATACAATCAGTCAATGAAGGAAATTCTGGAATTTATGTTAGAGGCGGATCCCCGGGACAAAATTTTATTCTTTTTGATGGTATAGAATTGATGAATCCATCTCATTTAATGGGGATATATTCAGTGTTTAATCCATTTTTGGTGGATAATGTTTCTTTTTACAAAGGGAATGCGCCGATCAGATATGCTTCACGATTAGCATCTTCTATTATAGTCAACTCAGCAGAGAATAAATTGGGTAATAATAATTGGTCGGTTAATATTGGAAATATTACATCTAATGTTAGTTATATGGCTAAATCTAAAAATAACAAATGGTTTGTAAGTTTTGGGTTTAGAAGAAGCTATATTGAAGGAATTCAAAGTATAGCGGATTTAATAATAAATGATAAGGAGAATTATTTTACCAATAATAAATTTAATTTTTATGACTTTAACGGAAAATTAAAATACACGTTAAATGGTAATCAGTTTGTTTTATCATGGTATAAAGGTGGAGACTATTTTAAATACAATAGAAAAGTAAATAATATAAGCTTAAATAATAGTTGGGGTAATGAAGGTGCATCTCTACAATGGAGGAAACTATTTTCAACTAATTTTTCAGTGAATACAACATTGTCGTACTCAGGATATGATTCAGATCTAAAGCTTTCTATTGTTAATCAAGACTTAAGTTTCAATACAAATTATCAACATTATCAATTGCGATCTGATTATTTGCTTCAGTATGGTAGTTCAATAATTCGATTTGGTGGTATGGCCCAGCAGCGAACTATTACCCCTCAAAATTTAGATATTTCATTAAACAGTGATGACGATAAATTATCAAGTGAATATATACATCGTATATATGAAATATTCCTGAGTGATGAATTTAGTTTATTTCCCCGAATACAGATGTATCTGGGTGGATCAATTCAATTATATCAGTTAAAAGAGAAGTCAATGGCAGGTTTCTCAGAAGAATTGAATTTTGATAATAAAAATGATAGAGACAGAATTCTGGGAAAAGGATTAGTTACAATAAATTATGAACTTCGGGATGATGCCTCAATCAAAGGGTCAGGTAATTACTCAACTCAAAATATACATTTAACGTCTATTGCATCTATCCCATTACCATCAGATGTTTGGATGCCTGCTACTCAAAAAGTGCCAGAAGAGGTTTCTTCGCAATTTACTTTGGGGTATTTTAAAAGTTTTCGTCATATAAATACGGAAATTGGAGTTGAAGGATATACCAGATTTCAACAAAATCAGTTGGTATTAAACCTGAATGTAAAAGGAGAAGAAGTTGAAGATTTTGAAGATAGTTTTTTCAGTGGAGAGAGTAAGGCATATGGAGTAGAATTTTTTCTAAAAAGAAATGCAGAAAAGTTTAATGCAAATTTATCATATACTCTAGGTTGGGTGAAGCAACGTTTTGATAACCTTAATAATGGTAAATGGCATGATGCAAAGTATGATAGAAGGCACGATATTAATGTGTTATGTAGTTATAAATTAAATAAAAAGATAGATTTAGGTGGTGTTTTTATTTTAGCGACAGGAAATAAAGCCACTCTTCCGGTAGGCAGATACTGGATGATGGGAAACATTGCTAATGATTACGATGGAATTAATAATTTTAGAATGCCGTTATACCATAGATTAGATTTTTCTGTTAACTATTATATAAAGTCGAACCTTTTTAAGGAGTCTGTTTTGAATTTCTCTATCATAAATGTTTTGAATAGAAGCAATCCTTATTTTATTTTTTATGATATAGATACTGGGGAAGAAAATTATGAATTAAATATAAAGGCACAGCAAGTTTCATTATTTCCAATATTACCCTCGTTAAGTTGGAAAGTAAAATTTTAAATTAAGAAGTTAACCAGAAACATTGATGGAAATAATCTTTAAAAATATTTTATTCAACACTGATAAATTTAATTAAATGAAGAAAACTTTATACATAGTTGTCGCTTTAATAATCGTTTTGATGGCCTGCTCCAAAGAAATTGATATAGAACAACCTTTGTATGAAACAAAAGTAGTTGTGGATGGATCTATCTCTAATAATGATTATGCCAATATAATTTTAACGAGAAGTTCACCCTTTTTAACGGACTATGATTCTGCTTCAATTAGAAATACATTTTTAAATTACGCCAAGGTTACTTTAAGTTCTTCTAAAGGAGAGTCGGAGATACTTACTTTATTTAGGAGAGACGAATTTTTTCCTCCATTTGTTTATAAAAGTGTTGATATTAAGGGGGAAGTAGGTGTAACTTATGATTTAAAGATTGAAGTTGATGATAAAATTATTACAGCATCAACAAAGGTTCCGGAAATTCCTGTAGTAAATGAGGTTGTAGTTAATACAATATCAGATACAACCATGAATTTTACAGCTTTTATTAATGATGATGAAATGTTATTAAACTATTATTATACACAGATTAAAATTAAAAATGTAGACAGAAATTATCACTCATCTGCATTTCCATTATTTAATGACTTTAATAGCAATGGTTCAACAATCGAAAAAACTATTTATCGAACAGTAGAGCCTGATCCGCTTAATTTAAACGAGAATGATACAACAACGAATTTACCACGATATGAATTTTTTCGTACTGATACCGTATTTTTAAAAATTTCATCAATAGATAAAAATTCTTACGATGTATTGTATGACATATATTTAGACCAGGCTAATAGCTCCAATCCATTTTCTTTTGTAAATAAAAATACAAGTACTAATATAAATGGAGGAATTGGTAGATGGACTGGTTTGGGATCTATTGAATATATGTTGACCGAATAACTTCTGTTTAAATGCTATTATAATTGCCAAAATATGAAATTAAAAATTGCTATTATTCAGTTTGATATTGTTTGGGAGGATATAAAAAAGAATCTTACCATAATAGAATCAAAATTAAAGCATATCAACGATGATGTTGATCTTATTATTCTTCCGGAAATGTTTTTTACCGGCTTTTCTATGAATGTTGCTAAAAATGCTGTTTATATGGATGGCGATGAAATATCTAAGGTAAAAGAATGGGCTGCAACTAAGAATATGGCAATTATGGGTTCATTGGCTATAAACAAAAGTGATAAGATATATAATACTGCCATTTTTGTTGAGCCTAATGGAAAGGTTAAAACATACAGTAAAAGACATTTATTTAGAATGGGGGGAGAGGAAAAGTATTTTGTTCCAGGAGACCAAAGAGTTGTTATTGAATATTTAGGTGTTCGAATAATGCCTTTGATATGCTATGATTTGCGTTTCCCAGTATGGAGTAGAAATAAAAATGATTATGATTTATTGGTTTATGTAGCTAATTGGCCAGCTTCCAGACAAAAGGTATGGGATACTTTATTATGTGCACGAGCAATAGAAAATCAGACTTTTGTGGTAGGAGTTAATAGGATTGGCAAAGGTGACGGGATTTATTATTCAGGTGGATCAAAAGTGGTTGATTATAAGGGTGATGATTTTTGTTGTGTACATGGTCTTACACAAGATATAACAGTATGTGAACTAAACTTTGAGAAACAAAATATTTTCAGAAGCAAATTTCCTACTTATTTGGATGCTGATAGTTTTAAAATTATACCATAATAAATAGTAAATATATGTAACTATTTACTGTATTGTAAAGTACAACAACCACAGGGACTATATAGTACATTAAATAATGGTATAATGAGAAGTTTTAAAGTTAGTGTAGATAATAAAAAGGTTGCTTTTTTTAAAGAATTGATGGACAGCCTTGATTTTGTTACCTGCCAGGAAGATACTTCTGTAGAATCAAGTCGTTCGTTATCTGATAAAAGTGATGAGGATCACAAAGAAAATGAGACTGAAAATAACTCGAAAAGAAAACCAAAGTTGTCAAATGATTTTGATTCCATAGAGAGTAGAAAAAAGTCATTAGAAGATATAAGAAAAGCCATGATGAATATTGATAAGTTGAGGGATAGTTTATAATATTTTTTTATCGTTTGGGCATAATTTTTGCTACTTATATGATAAAATAAATTAACTAAAAATCAGCTGGCTATGAAATCTAATATTCATTCATTTTTATTAGCATTTATGTTTATCCTGGTTACAGGATTACTTCAAAATGTATCTGCGCATAATATTTTCAAGTATACCTATTCTGTTCCAACAGATAGTATTTATGATACTGTTGACCAAGTACCAGTTTTAAAAAAAACAGGTGGAAATGTACAAAAATTTTTATCGAGAGAAATTCAATATCCAGTAGACGCCTTAGCCAAAGAGGTAGAGGGTAAAGTTATGGTGACTTTTGTGGTAACAAAAGATGGTGAGTTGGCAAACCTTGAGTTAGAAAAAGGTATCTATAAAAGTATAGATGATGAGGCGTTAAGAGTTGTTAGGTTAATGGATAAATGGAAACCCGGAGAATTAAAAGGACAAAAAGTTAATACTAAAGTTACAATCCCTGTTCATTTTTATATTTCTGATGAGAACAGGGAGATTGCAAAACAGATAAAACCATTTTATGAAAATGACAGAGCCCCATTATTTGTAATTGATAAGAAAAAAGTGACAGGTTTAGCGAATTTAAACTATTATAATATTAAGTCAATTAGGGTAATGAAAGGTAAAAAAGCTATAGAGTTATATGGCGAGGAGGCAAAAAATGGTGTGTTGGTTGTAGAAACCAAGCCAGGTACAGAACCAATATATAGACGATATTAGAAATGATTTTTATTAAAATAACATTATAACAAAGGGCTGATTTATTTAAATCGGCCCTTTGTTATAATAGGATTTCTTTTAGTTCAATCTTTCTACTACAGATTCAACCAGATTTACTTCGTATTTTAATGCTTCTACTGCCTTTTGATACTTTTCTGCAGCTAGCTCAACTAATTCTCTACCGTTATTTAGTTGTTTTGACGATTCCTGAATATGTTTAACAATATTGGATATTTCGCGTGAATATTGTTTTGTGGTATCCGACATTTGTACAATTTCATTTGAAATTACTTTAAAACCACTCCCTTTATCCCCAACATACTGAGCTTCAATAGATGCATTGATACCCATAATTTTAATTTTATCCGACATATCTTGAATAAAGCTTACAATCTGATCTGTTTCCTTTATTTTTTCATTGGACTTGCTTACTTCATCCATGAGTTGTTCTGTAAACAACATCATGTCCTTTTGTTGTTGTGATAATTCTGTGATTTTATTCGTTAAAATATCTACTCGTTTAATCAGGTTATCGCCAGCTTCTTTTCTTTTAGAAATATCAGAGTCAACAGTTACTAAATGAATAATTTCTCCATTTTCATTTAACACAGGAGAAAGTGAGGTGTGAGTCCAGATTTCTCTACCTGAGGGGGTTGTGTTAATTGCTTCGTAGTAGGCCGGTTTTTTTGTAGCAATACATTGTTCAATACATTTTTGAACCATTGGGTTAAAGCTTGTTTGAAGAATGTTGTTTCCTCTGATTTGAATAAATTGATCGTAAGTATATTCATACATACGAGTAAAACCATCATTCAACCATTGAATATTTCCTTTACAATCCATAATCATTATGGCATTGTCTGTTTGTTTGGCTACAATCGAAAGCCTTTCCATTTCAGCATGTCTCTCTTCGCTGAATTGAATATTGGTAATTTCATCTGCTGCAATAGTTGCAGATGCATTTGCATTTAATGATTTGACTTGTGATTTTAAATGCTGAATTTTATTGAGCATCCATAGCACAAGACACACCATTCCTGCCAGAGTGATGTAAAAAAATAATAACATAGGTGGTATTTATTTAGGTAATATGCCTGCAAATATAAAATAAATGTGATATGCCCCCTAAAAATATGGGGTTAAATTATGATATATGTCATAATTATTTCGTTGTTTTTGACGAATCGTTTTTAGTATTAAATGTAATGAGAAGCTTTAGACAGGTTTATCAGATACATTTTTTAGATTGTTCTGTTTATTGATTAAATCAGGAATTTAACATTTGAGCATGGAATAAATGTGTTTCGCTTAAAAATATTATTTATTAAGTGTTATTTGTATTTGCTTTGTCCTAGGTTCAGTTGAATGAAATTATTGGTAGAATAAATAAGATAAAAATTCAACTTTGCTACATCTATTTTGTTTGAGTAAATGAAAACATATTAATAGATGTTTTTTACTTAGATGTAAAACATGAGAAAATTATATATTCTGATATTTCTATTTACAATTGTAAATGTAGTTTCAGCTCAGAACAGATTATTAACCGGAACAGTTAAGGATTCAAAGACAGGCGAACCTGTTCCTTTTGCCAACGTCTATGTTCAGGGTACCTCTCAAGGAACGATTAGTGATACTACAGGCTACTTCAAATTAAATTATACCGGAGATTCAGTTAGTATTTCAGCTATTGGATATTATAAGCAGACTATTAAAGCTATTAATAACAAGGGAGAATTAACAGTTGATCTGGAACCTGAGGTCGTTGCGATTAATGAAGTAAAGGTAAAACCAAATGATGAACAAATCAGGTGGATTATTAAAAACGCAATAGAACAAAAAGAAAATAATAATCCTGAAAAGTATAACAGATATTCATATGAGAAATATTCTAAATGGGATTATGTATTGAATAATGTTGAAAGATCTTTAATGAAGTCTAATATTTTTAAAGATCATAAACATTTATTTCAAAAGGGAGAGAACGGGAATTATTATTTACCAGTCTACTTCTCAGAGCAAATTGTCCAAAACGATTTTCAAAGAAAACCACTTAAAGAAAAGTCGACCATATTAGCTGATAAAACTTCAGGGTTAGGTGTTTTAAATAGTTATGAATTTAGTGGTTATACAAGTGGATTAAACGTAAGTCATAATTTTTATCAGAATTATATAAAGTATTATGAGCAAAATTTTGTTAGTCCCCTAGCCAATAATGGATGGTTCTATTATCGTTACTATCTGGTAGATAGTACAATGGTTAATGATACAAAAAACTACAAGGTACTTTTTTATCCAAAGCGTAAAGGTGAGAATGTATTTCAGGGATACATGATTATTGATAATAAACGTTTTGCGATAAAGGAAATTGATGCCAAACTTTCAGGAGGAAATCAACTGAACTTTATTAAAAATATGGAAGTAAAGAGCGAGTATCAATTCATAAATGATTCTGTTGTGTTTTATAAAAGTAACCACTTATCTGCAGAATTTGATTACTTGCCTATTTCTGGAGATTCAACTAAGCAACGCTTGGAATTATTGTTTACGGAAAGCTCTTCTTTTGATAAGGTTGCAATAAATCCCTCAGAGGAAATAGAATTATCCGTAAATAATATCAACTACGAATCGGTTAAGAGTCTTAATTATAGAAAGAGAGATGAAGGTTATTGGGATCATTACAGGCACGTTAAACTTTCTGAGGATGATCTGAATAAATATGCTATCATCGATAGTGTGAATCAAATTAAAACGGTTAAGCTAGCTAATGATTTGGTTGAGATGGGACTCAATGGATATCTTGATGTAGGTAAATTTGAGTTAGGCCCATATACTGATTTTATACAAAGTAATGAGATTGAAGGTTATCGATTTTATTTTGGAGGCAGAACCAGTTCTGAAATTAGTGAAAATTGGATGTTATATGGAGGATTAGGCTATGGCACAAATACAAATATGATTACAGGTAGAGGAGGTGTTGGTTATCGCTTTAATCATGTTAAAAGGAAGGTACTTAAACTCGAATATGATGACAGGTATGTTAGGATGGGGGAGAATAGAAAGATTTTATATTTATATGAAAATATGTTAAGCCCATCAGAAACAAATTTAGTTTCAAGTATTCTTTCAAGAGAAGCTTTTGATGAGTTGTATCGTCAGCAAGGTGTACATATGGAATATGAAAATGAATGGAGGACAGGATTAAGTACTCGATTTAACCTGGATTATATGAAGCAACACTCTCCTGAATTTTATCCATTTATCATGAATGGCCAGGAAGTGGATTATATACAGGCAGTGGAAGCTGGCATAAATCTTCGTTTATCGTGGAAGGAAACTGTAATAGATGATGGTTTTATGCGTTTGTATGTTTCAACAGATTATCCAATAATCAATTTTGCAGCAAATGTGGGTAGAGTTGATTATAATAACACTAGTAACTGGTATGGTAAAATTCATGCAACAGTAAATGTAAAAAAGTACTTTGGTCAAACTATTTTTAATTATGCAGTAGAAGCAGGAAAAATTTTTGGCAAACTACCATATACAATGCTCGAAATTCCAAGAGGAAATGAAACATATGGATATTACCGATATGATTTTAACTTGATTAATTATTTAGAATTTATTCACGATCAATATGTTCACACTTATGCAGACTATCATTTAAATGGTTTCTTTTTTAATCGTTTACCATTGCTTAAACGATTAGGCTTTAGAGAAGTAGTTTCAGCTAAAGCTATGATTGGTAGTTTAAATGAAAAACAGTTGGGAGGTATTGACATGCCGGCAGGAGCCAGAAGTGCTAATGGTACTTATCTTGAAGTTGGAGCAGGAGTAGAGAATGTTTTGCGCTTTTTTAGAGTAGAAGGTATTTGGAGGGTAGCTCCAAAATCTATTCAAGGAGCTCCTGATTTTGGTATAAGGATACTTTTTGAAGTAAAACTATAGATCAAGAAGAATCCTTAACTAACTCTCCAGATTTTCAATATTGATAATATCGATAGGTTGGTATTCTATTTTTTCAGGAGTTGTATTATGAGCCAAATAATTAAATAATCTTTTAAAGGTTTTTTCTGCCTGGTCAATTGGTCTCTGGCTAATTAAAAAATTAATTATTCCTTCTTTTAAATACTGACTGTTCTTCTCGTAAACCTCGTATCCAACTAAAAATAAATGTTCAAGGTTTCGTTCTTTTAAATATTCTGCTATTACAAATGTACGAGCACTTGAAACCATTATTCCACCAATATTTAAATTGTTTTTGAATACACGGTCTAAGGTTTCGTATATGCCTTTTCTGTCTCCGCTAGGTACTTCAACTGTAATTTTCAGACCGATATTGCGTTTGCCAGGATCCATAAAATAACTCATGAAACCTTGATTACGTAAGTTTAAGTGGATTACATTATCAATATCTTTTGCAATATTAACGATTAAAATGTCTTTATCTTGCTCTACACCGACATCCATAATACTGGCTGCAACACGTCCTCCTTTTCTAGCATTTTCACCAATAAAAGTAAGTGCGTTCGACTCTTCAATATTTGTGTCAATAAAAGTATAGGGGATAGATAAGTTGTCAAGTTCGTGACAAAGCTCTATTGTTTCATTTTTTAAGATTGGAGCAATAATAATTCCGTCAGGTTTCCAATCTATTAGATTCTGTGATTCTTGTTTGAAATCATCTGCATTGTGCATTTCATAATTGAAATACTTTACATTGGCAATAAATGGAGTAGTGGATTCTTTTCCAAGTTCAATGCCTTTAGGGTGTTCTTCCCAAAATAAATTATTTCCAGTACTGCGAGGAAGTATGACAGCAATTTTATAAGATGTGGGTGATTTAAGGGCACGAGCAGCAATATTAGGTTGATAATTAAGTTTTTTAGCAATTGCCAATACTTTCTCTTTCGTTGCAGCTTTCACCTCTCCACGATTGTGTAATACTCTGTCAACGGTCCCAATAGATACTCCAGCTTTAAGTGCTATATCTTTTATTCGTACTGTTTTTCCCGGCATATTCTTTAAATAAATATAGCCTGACTTAAATAAGCCAGGCTATAAAAAATATTGTTATAATTAATGTTTTAATGGTTTGTAGTGAGGAACAAGAACTTTCATTATTACCCAACCAATTAAATAAGCCACGGCACATATTGAGAAAATAATGAAATAACCAGCTTCAATTCCCTGGAATCCCATAAACTTCATGCTTGTTTTATCAGCAAAGTCAAATAGCATACCAGAACCTTTATTAATACAGAAAGATCCTAATCCACCTGCCATACCACCAATTCCTGTAATTGTAGCAATTGCTGATTTTGGAAACATATCACCAATTGTAGAGAAGATGTTTGCTGACCAAGCCTGGTGAGCAGCACCTGCAATACCAATAATAATAACTGGGAACCAATATGAGTGATCACCTAAAGGCTGAGCAAATAAAGCAAGTAATGGGAAGAATGCAAAAATAAGCATTGATTTCATACGCCCTGCGTAAGGATTCATACCTTTCTTTTCTACAAAATAGGTAGGTAAATAACCTCCAATAATAGATAGAAGTGTAATGGCATATAAAACAAATAATAAAATTTGCGCCATAGTAGTATCAGAAGCTAATCCATAAACATCACTTAAGTAAGCTGGTGTCCAGAATAAGTAAAACCACCATACACCATCAGTCATAAATTTACCTACAATAAAAGACCATGCTTGTTTGTAAGAAAAGATTTTCCAGAATGGAATCTGAATAGATTCAGCTTCTTTTGCAGTAGTGTCATTTTCGTCGTGATCCTGATTGATATAGGCAAGTTCAGCTTCATTTACTTTTGGATGCTCACTAGGTTTTTTGTACATGAATTCCCAAAATCCCATCCAAACAAAACCAAGGGCACCGATAATGATAAAAGCCATTTCCCAACCAAAGTGAGATGCAATGACAGGAATTGTTAAAGGTGCACCTAAAGCACCAACTGTTGCACCTGCATTAAAGATACTAGTAGCGTAAGCTCTATCTTTTTTAGGGAAGTACTCTGCTGTTGTTTTAATAGCAGCAGGGAAGTTACCAGCTTCACCAATTGCTAAAACAAAACGAGCAAAAATGAATAATACAACACTAACATTCATTACTCTTGCAACATTTTCAACAGTACCGATAGCTTCTTTAGCACCTTCAAAACCAACAAACCATTCTCCAGTTGTTATACCTGAGGTTGCAATACCACAAAATGCATGTAAAACTGCACCTACCGACCAAACTCCAATGGCCCATAAGAATCCTTTTTTAGTACCCATTTTGTCCACGAATCTACCAGCTACTAATAATCCGATAGCGTAAAATACAGAGAACCATGCAGTAATGTTTCCATAGTCACCATTTGACCAGTGAAATTCAGGAGCAATAAAGTCTTTCCACGTGAGTGATAGTACCTGACGATCCATGTAGTTGATCGTCGTGGCAAAAAATAGTAACGAACAGATGGCCCACCTGTATTTCGTCATGTTTTCTTTAATTTGTTTAGTAGACATTAATTTGTATTTTTTAGATTTATGTATTAATTATTTATACTTCTTCTTATTCCTAATTCTAAACCTCTAATTTCTGCTAAACCTTTCATTCTTCCGTATAGTGAATATCCAGGATTATTTGGATGGCCAATATCTCCTAACATTTGATGACCATGGTCAGGACGTACTGGTATAGAAAAGTCGTTTCGGCCTTCCTTTTTTCGACGTTCTTCTTCAAGAACTATTGTTTTTAATACAGAATAGATGTCAACATCTCCATCAAAAAGCATGTCTTCACTAAAGTTATGGTCAGTATCTCTACTTACATTTCTTAAGTGAGCAAAGTTGATTCTGGGAGCTAGTTCTTCAGCCATAACTGAAAGATCATTGAAATAGCCAGCACCCCAAGATCCTGTACAAAGTGTAACACCATTTGAGATTGAATCAACCTTGTTAATTATATCTTTTGCATCATCAAGAGTACTTACAACCCGTGGTAGACCCAATAATCCCCAAGGTGGATCATCCGGATGAATAGCCATTCTTACTCCTGCTTGTTCGGCAACGGGAATAATGGCATTAAGAAATTCTAAAAGATGCTTTTTTAATTTCTTATCATCGATATCTTTATATGCATCTAATACTGATTGAAATTGTTCCAGTGTATAACTCTCTTCTGCACCAGGTAATCCTTTAATTACAGTATTTGTTAGATTTTCAATACCATTTTCATCAAGACTTTCAAAATACGCTTTAGCGTCAGCTTTTATTTTGTCTGTATAGTCGTTTTCTGCACCTGTTCTTTTTAAGATGTAAATGTCAAATGCAGCAAAAACTTTTTGTTGATATATTAATGCGTAAGAGCCTTCTTTTGCTTGAAAATTTAGGTTTGTACGTGACCAATCAAGAACAGGCATGAAATTATAACATATAGTTTGAATTCCGCACTCTCCTAAATTACGAATAGATTCCTGGTAATTCTTAGTATATAATTCCCAATCGCCAGTTTGCTTTTTTATATCTTCATGTACAGGGACACTTTCTACAACAGACCAAGTTAATCCATGCGCTTCAATCAAATTTTTACGAATAAGAATTTCTTCCTTCGTCCAAACTTCTCCGTTAGGAATATGATGAAGTGCGGTAACAATTCCTGTAGCACCTGTTTGTTTTATATCATCGAGCGTAATCCGGTCATTAGGACCATACCAGCGCCATGTTTGTTCAATAGCCATCGTTTTTACTTTAAATTAAAAGCACTTAATATCTTTATTTAGTCGAATTTTTATTATTAGTATTTGAATAGTAAAAATTCAGACCAATATAATCTATATTTTTAAACTAGCTGATAGTTTATTTAGTTATACACCAGAGTATGCACTAAAACCACCATCAACAGGAATAACTACTCCTGTAATAAAATTTGCCCAATCAGATAGTAAGTATAACATAGTACCTGTTAATTCTTCAGGTTCGCCATATCTTTCCATTGGAGTGTTTCTTATAATCTTTTCACCTCGAGGCGTTGCATCTCCTGTCTTTTCATCAATAAGTAAAAAGCGGTTTTGGTTTGTAAGAAGAAAGCCCGGAGCAATCGCATTTACTCTGATACCCGTTTTTGCAAAATGAACAGCCAACCATTGTGTGAAGTTATTTATTGCTGCTTTAGCCGCTGAGTAGGCTGGGATTTTTGTCAATGGAGTGTAAGAATTCATTGAAGATACGTTAATAATGGATCCAGCCTTTTTATCTAACATATCTTTTGCAAATACCATTGAAGGAAGCAAAGTTCCCTGGAAATTTAGTGCAAATACTTTGTCAAAACCTTCCATTTCTAAGCCAAAGAAGGTATCATCAAGATTGTTTAAGTATTCTTCAGTTAAAAATTCCGCTTGAGTAGTAGCACTAGCAGCGTTTCCCCCTGCACCATTTACCAAATAATCAATAGTGCCTAATTTCTCATTAATGATTTGTTTTGCAGAATTTAAAGATTCTTTATCTAAAACATTTGCAGAAATACCTATCGATTCAACGTTGTATTCGTCTTTTATTTCAGAAGCAACTTTTTGTGCAGCTTCTAAATTTAAATCTAAAATTGCAGTTTTAACTCCTTGCGAAGCAAGGCTTTTGGCCATGGTTGAACATAATACACCACCACCACCTGTGATTACGGCAACTTTGTTTGATAAATTTAAGGGAATCATAAAGAATGATTTTGAAGATACAAAGTATAAAAGTGTATTAAACAAATAGGCTTGTTAGCTTTTATACTTTGTATTTATATTGTTTGAAATTATTTTCTTGCAGCTTCAATATTAGACATTAGTTCTTTAACAACATCAGTTAAAGCATTCCAGTCTTTGTTTGCCATTACTTCTTTAGGAAATAGTTTAGAACCCATTCCAACACAAGTAACACCTGCAGCAAACCATTTTTCTAAGTTTTCTTTTGATGTATCAACACCACCTGTTGGCATGATATCAGTCCAAGGCATAGGAGCTTTTACTGCCTTTACAAATGAAGGTCCACCTACCTCAGAAGCTGGGAAACATTTTACCAGGTCAGAACCTAATTCCTGAGCCTTGTTAATTTCAGAAATAGTACCACAACCTGGAGACCACATTACTTTTCTGCGGTTACAGATCTTAGCCATATTTTCGTTTAACAATGGAGATACAATAAAGTTAGCTCCTAATTGAATATATAAAGCAGTAGTAGCTTCTTCAACAATTGAACCAGCACCAAGAATCATTCCTGGTAGGTTTTCAAGCGCGTATTTATTTAACTCACCAAAAACTTCGTGAGCAAAATCACCTCTGTTTACAAACTCAAAAACGCGGATACCGCCATCATAACATGATTTTAGAACCGCTTTACAAACTTCAATATCTTTATCGAAAAATACAGGAACAACTCCTGTTTCTTTCATAGCTTGAAATACCTCTAGTTTTGAATATTTTGCCATTATATTTAATGTTAACTTGTTCAATAAAAGTGATGATAGATTGACGAACCTGATCCAGAGGTGTTGATGAAAAAGTTTTTTGTGCCCGGAAAACTTCCCCCCATAAATATTTCTCTCAATCTATCATCTTTATAAATCCAAAAAATATTGTGATATAAAGTGCTCAAAAACAACTAAGCATTACATACATTTGTATGTTAAATATGATAGTACGTTTACTATCTATTCAAAAACTAAATAATTCTTCAAAAACTTTATTTACGACACATTATATATTTGGATGTTGTATGCGTGCAAAATTGTTTCTGAATCACCTTATATGTATTTTAATTATCTTGATACTCTACCAGAAGCATCACCACCCATAAGTTTTTCAACCTCTTCAACTGTAGCTAGGTTATAGTCACCATGAATTGTGTGTTTCAAGCATGAAGCAGCTGTTGCAAATTCAATTGCTTTTTGATCATCACCTACATATGTAAGTAATCCATAGATTAATCCACCCATAAATGAATCACCACCACCTACACGATCAACAATATGAGTAATATCATAATCAGCAGCTTTAAATAAATCTTTACCATCATATAATACTCCAGACCATGTATTGTGGTTAGCATTTACAGATCCGCGAAGTGTAGTAATTACTTTTTTAACGCGAGGGAATTGTGTCATGATTTGTTGAGATACACTTCTGTATGCTTCTGCATCTACATGTCCCCCTGTGATGTCTACGCCTTCAGGTTTAATACCTAATACCATTTCAGCATCTTCTTCATTACCTAACACAATGTCGCAACCAGCAACTAATTCTGGCATTACTTCAGAAGCTGTTTTACCATATTTCCAAAGATTTTTACGATAGTTAAGGTCTGTAGAAACAGTAACACCTAATTTGTTAGCAACTTTAATTGCTTCAAGACAAGCATCTGCAGCTCCTTGAGAAACAGCTGGAGTAATTCCTGTCCAGTGGAAGAAATCAGCATCTTTAAGTACTTCTTCCCAGTTTACCATTCCTGGCTTAATTTCAGAAAAAGCAGAGTAAGCTCTGTCATAAACAACTTTACTAGCACGGGCTACAGCTCCTGTTTCAAGATAGTAAGTTCCTAATCTGTCTCCACCATATACAATGTCATCTACTTTTACAGAATGCTTAAGTAGATCCATTTTACATGCTTTTCCAATATCATTTTTAGGTAAACGAGTTATAAACGACACATCTATACCATAGTTTGCCAATGAAACAGCAACGTTTGCTTCTCCTCCTCCGAATGAAGCTTTATATGATGTAGCCTGAGAAAAACGTTGGTACTCAGGAGTTGCAAAACGGAGCATAATTTCTCCAAAGGTTACTACTTTTTTTGCCATTGTTTATTTTATTAAAATTAAAAGTTGATATTTTATATTACTAATTTCGGTAACCTTAACGGTTTTTTTGGCAATGTGCGCAAACATGTTGCTATAACCATAAATTAATCTAATAAAGTCTTTAAATGTTGTAACAAATATTTCAGTTGAAATAAAATGCATTTTACTGAACTTTAGTAGTTTAATTTAATTCATACATGTTTTAGCTGTTAATTTTGCATTAATTATTACCGTTAACGAACACGAAAGTATAAAACATTTTTTAACTACCAAAATTTTTAACATTTTAATGAGTTATGTGTTGCACTCTGAAAATATGGTGGAACTGATTTATTTGATGTTGTGTAATATGCACATAATTAGAATGATGGTGCGTTTGTTGTAAAATTGTTTTTTTTAATTGTGGATTTCTTTATTTGAGGGGTTGATTAATTTTAATTGTGCTTTTTATAGCGTTAAAGTTAACGAAGTGAATACACGCTTTATATAAATTGGATTATTAATTATTGCTTTATAGATTATAGGAATAGAAATTTTATAAAGATCAAAAAATGTATATTCGCAACAAAATGGCTTTTAATGAATACAATTGATAAAGAACTTGAAAAGGTTTATGCCTTACTAATGCAAGAAAAGGAGGAGGATCTTATTCAATATAAACGTAAAATGGCCAACACATCTGTAAATGAAAGACGTAAGGAAGGTGTTTGTTGGTATCCTTTGGTGATTGACAGAACTAAATTCGATGCTGGAGAAAGGTTATTGGTTAAGGTGTCGCGACCTAAGGAGCATACTCACTCACATATATTTCAATCAGGTAAGTTAGTGTCATTATTTTCAAATGCAGGAAATAATAATGAGCAAAAGCACGCAGTAAACGGTGTTGTTAATCAGGTTAGGGATTATGATATGATTATAACTTTGAATTCAGATTCTGAGCCTGATTGGATTAGAGATGGTAATTTGGGAGTTCAATTACTTTTTGATGAGAATTCTTATCTTGAAATGGAGCGTGCATTAAAAATTGTTTTGCAACCGCAAGATGAAAGATTGGCCTATTTAAAGCAAATTATCTTAGGGAAAGAAGAAGGTGAGTTACAGGATAGAAATGAAGTGGAGTTAAATTTCTTAAACACCAGCCAAAATAAAGCTTTAAATTTAATATATAGCGCTAAAGATTTTGCCATTGTTCATGGTCCGCCAGGAACAGGCAAGACAACAACTATGGTGGAGAGTATTTCTTTTACATTAAAAACTGAAAAACAAGTTTTGGTTTGTGCTCCAAGTAATGCCGCTGTGGATTTATTGGTTGATAAATTAGGTGAAAAAGGATTAGATGTGGTTCGTATTGGGCATCCAGCCAGAGTAACCGAGGAGGTGTTAAAGAAAACCTTAGATGCAAGAATAGCACATCATAATAATTATAAAGATTTAAAAGCAGTAAAAAAACAGGCCGAGGAGTATTATCAAACAGCCATGAAATACAAAAGAAACTTTGGCCCAGAAGAAAGGCAACAGAGGAGATTGCTGTTACAGGAATCAAGTAAATTAAAGAAGGAAGCCGAACATTTAGAATATTATATTGTAAATGATATTTTATCCAATGCCCAGGTTATTGCAAGTACAATGGTGGGTGCCTCAAACTATCAAATAAGGGATCGTAAGTTTAGTACGGTATTTATTGATGAAGCAGCGCAAGGATTGGAACCTGCAACATGGATTCCTATTACAAAGGCAAATCGAGTGGTATTTGCAGGAGATCATTGTCAGTTGCCTCCAACCATTAAGTCTTTTGAAGCAGCCAAGGCTGGATTAGATGAAACACTATTTGAAAAAGCCATTAAACGAAATAAAATGGATGTGATGTTGCAGGAGCAATATCGGATGCATAAAGATATTATGACTTTTTCGAGTAGATATTTCTATGATAACAAACTTATTGCCAATAAAGAGGTTGAAAACTGGAAGTTGTATAATGAGGATTTAAGTGTTGAGTTTATAGATACTGCAGGTTGCGGTTATTTTGAACAAATAGATACGGAAACTAAGAGTTCATTTAATAGAGAGGAATGTGATCTGTTGCAGAAACATATGACAGAATATTTATCTAATCTTGAATTTAATGAAGTAATAAATGTTTCCGTAGGAGTGGTTTCTCCATATAAAGCTCAGGTTAATTTGTTGCTTGAATCTCTAAAAGGAATTGATGAACATTTTGAAAAGTTAAAGCCCAAAGTGGTTGTAAATACAATTGATTCTTTTCAAGGGCAAGAGCGGGATGTTATTTATATTAGTTTGGTTCGATCTAATGAAAAGGGTGATATTGGATTTTTAAAAGATATTAGACGAATGAATGTTGCAATTACCAGGGCTCGAAAAAAGCTTGTTATAATAGGAGATAGTGCAACGGTGGGTCAGCATGATTTTTATGGTAAATTTCTTGATTTTGTAAATGAAATAGGAGCCTATAGAAGTGCTTTTGAGTTTATGTCGTATTAATTAGCTCTGATAATTTGTAATTGAAATGATTTAGTACTTTTGCAACAGGTTAATAATGCAGTAATTGAATTGGTTTTATACAACCAATAAATGATCAATAATATATGATGAAGGATGAAAATATAGCAATAGTAATACCATGCTATAATGAATATACCCGCCTGCCTAAGAGTGATTTTATTAAGTTTTTAAAGGAGACAAAGCTTTGTAAAGTGGTTTTTTCTGATGATGGATCAACAGATAATACAATTAAGGTACTTGAAGAGATTAAAACAATTGCTCCCGATAGAGTTTTTATTAATGTATTAAAACAAAATGGAGGTAAGGCAGCTGCTGTTCGTAGTGGAATACAGTATTGTTACGATAAGAATTTAGAGTTTCATAAAATAGCATTTCTGGATTCTGATTTAGCAACATCATTAAGTGAATGTATCAGAGTAAGCAGAAGAATTGAAAAGGATGTGGTTTTTGCCTTCGCTTCGAGAATCCAGAAAATTGACAATCGAATTGATCGAAAGTTGTATCGACATTTAATAGGAAGAGTTATAGCAACAGTTATTTCTATCATTTTAGGAATGAATGTGTACGATACTCAGTGTGGTTGTAAAGTTTTTACTAGAGAATTAGCACAAAAAATATTTACAGAGGGTTTTATTTCTAAATGGTTATTTGATGTAGAGTTGTTTTTTAGAATTAAGCATTTGTATAAGGGAAAAGAAATTAAAAAGTTAGCTCGGGAAATACCACTAAAGGCTTGGATTGATAAAGACGAATCTAAAGTTAAGTTTTCATATTCATTAAAACTATGGCTTGATTTGTATAGGATAAATAAAAAGTATAATAAAAAATAGTCAGATCAATGATCAATAACAAAAAGTTCTTTCGCTACAGTCTTGGGGGAATTCTATTAATGCGGTTGTTATTAAACGCTATACTTCCCTTAATGGATAAAACAGAAGCCAGATATGCTGAGATTGCGAGAATCATGTATGAAACAAATAATTGGATTACGCCACAAATAGATTATGGTGTTCCATTTTGGGCAAAACCACCTTTGAATACGTGGTTGTCAGCATTAAGTATGAAGGTATTTGGAGTTAATGAATTTGCAGTTCGATTTCCTGCATTTTTGTTATGTTTATTAATTGTTTTTATTGTATCGAAGGTGATTAAAGAAAAAGGTCTAGGACTTCTTTTGTCAGCTTTTGTAATGTTTACTTTGCCTCAGTTTTTGTTACATGCAGGTGTTGTTTCTACAGATACTAGTTTACTATTAGCCATTACTTTAATTATGATCGGCTTCTGGAAGCAAATCAATGAACCTAAAGTGAATATATGGGGATATTTAATGTTTGTAGGAGTTGGAATTGGTTTATTGGCAAAAGGACCAATTGCTATTATACTTACAGGTCCTCCAGTATTTATTTGGGTAATTTGGTTTAAGGAATGGAAAAATCTGTTTACAAGAATACCTTGGTTAATTGGAATTCCATTATTGCTGTTAATCGCAGTGCCATGGTATATACTGGCTGAGCAAAAAACTCAAGGTTTTTTAGATTATTTTATTGTTGGGGAGCATTTCAAGCGCTTTGTTGATTCCAGCTGGAAAGGAGATAAGTATGGTTTTCCAAAGCAACAACCGCTAGGAATAGTTTGGCTTTTTCTTTTAGGTATGGCATTACCGTGGATTCAGGTAGTGATTGGTAAGTTGTGGAAAAATAGAAGTATTGCAATAAAAGATAGGTGGGTTTTCTTTTTGGCAGCCTGGTTGATTTGGACACCTTTGTTTTTTACTATTTCAAAAAGTTTAATTCATACCTATGTTTTACCTGTGATGCCACCTATAGCATTATTGGTAGTGCATTATTGGGATGATATTAAAAGAAAGAAAACTAATGTGATTATAAGTTTGATTTTACCTGTTTTGGCAACAATTACTTTAGTAGTAGGTTTGTTTAATAATAATCTGGAAAAATACAGTAATACAGATAAGTATTTAATCGAATCAGTTGGCGAATTAAATAAACCTCTTTATTACTTAGGTAAAAAGAGCTATTCCAGTCAGTTTTATAGTAGGGGTAAGGTTAAAGCTATTAGCTACGAAGAATTACAAGAAAAGGTTGATAATGGGGAAGATTTCTATATAATTATTAAAAATAAAACGCTAAAACGAAATCCCGAATATTCCATTAAAGGTCTTAGTGCAGAACATCAATCAATGAAAAATACAATATATTCAAATAATTAAAATACTTATATATAATATTATTCAAAGCCTGGAAGTAATCTTCCGGGCTTTTTTATTGACTATAATTAAACCTGAATTATGTATTTAAACATCGTAATGAGCATTGAAATGCAATTATTGCGATAAAGGAGAGCAGATGCAAAGTTTACTATGAATATGCCGAATGAAGCAATAATCAGAAAGTAATAAAACAAACACTTATTGAAATGATACATAGCACCGCTATGGTGAATTGAAGTAAGTGAGTGAAACGACTTGTTTTGAAGTCGTTTCAATGTGTAATAGTTGGTTAAATGCATATTGGGGGTTAAACATAATGAGATTGGTATGACTCTTTATAATCTTATAATTGGAGTTCAAAAATCATTTTTATTAGTAAGAAATAACTTTTTATAAGTTCGAAGTCAGTATGTCTTTTTATGTACATAAGTAATTTATATTGATATTAAGAAGGGGGATATTTTCTAACGATTATTTCAATCTTGAGTAGAAGTTTGAATTAATAAAAAAAGGCCACTCCGTTAAGAGTAGCCTAAATATTATAGATGTAATCAGTGTCTGATTTCTATTTGTTAACCTGGAAAGTTTTGTTTCCGTTTTTAATATAGTCAACAATTTGGTTAGCAGCAGCAACACCAGCATTGATGTTAGCTTCAGCTGTTTGAGCACCCATTTTTTTAGGAGTAAAGAAGTATCTTCCTTCAAAAGCTGCATACTCATCTTTATTATCTGGAGCGATATCTGAAATATATGAGAAATCAGCTCTTTCGTTCATTAATTTAATCATCTCCGCCTCATGAATTACTTCTTTACGAGCAGTGTTTACAAGAACTGCATTTGCTGGCATTTTTGATAATAAGTCAAAGTTGATTGATTCTTTAGTTTTATCGTTTGCAGGAATGTGTAAAGAAACATATTGACAAGTAGCGTATAATTCTTCAACTGAATCAACCGGAGTAACTCCGTCAGCTTTCATTTTATCTGCGCTTACAAATGGATCAAAAGCATATACTTCCATTCCAATTCCCTGAGCAATTTTTGCAACATAAACACCTACGTTACCATAAGCGTGGATACCAATCTTTTTACCTCTTAATTCAGTTCCTGCAGTTCCGTTGTATGCATTACGAGCCATTGAAATCATCATTCCAAAAGCTAACTCAGCAACAGCATTTGAGTTTTGTCCTGGAGTGTTCATTGCAACAACATCTTTAGCACTACAAGCTGCAAGGTCAAGGTTGTCATAACCAGCACCAGCTCTTACAACAATTTTTAAATCAGCTGCTGCTTCAACAACTTCAGCTGTAACTTTATCAGAGCGAACAATAAGAGCAGATGCATCTTTAACTGCGTCTAAAAGATCTGCTTTATCAGTATATTTTTCAAGTAAAGCAAACTCAAAGCCTGCTTCTTTAACGATAGCCTCAATTTTATCTACAGCTGCCTTAGCAAAAGGTTTTTCTGTAGCTACAAGTACTTTAGTCATGATATATGGAATTGATATTTTTAATTAGATAGAAAATTAAACCGAAGCTCAAAAAATAGGCTTCGGTTTGAATATCTTATTTTAGTGCTTAGCAGCAAATTCTTTCATTGCAGCAACTAATACCTCAACGCTTTCTTTTGGTAATGCATTGTAAGTAGAAGCTCGGAATCCGCCAACAGAACGGTGACCTTTGATACCAACACATCCTTTAGATGTAGCTAATTCCATAAAGTCTTTTTCTAATTCAGTGTACTCATCGTTCATAACAAAACAAATGTTCATTAATGATCGATCTTCTTCTGCTTCAACAGTTGCCTTAAAGAATTTATTGCTATCAATTTCATCATAAAGAAGAGATGCTTTTTCAATGTTTTTCTTTTGCATTGCAGCAACTCCACCTTGAGCTTTTAGCCATTGTAAAGTTTGTAGTGCAGCAAATACAGGTAATACAGGAGGTGTATTAAACATTGATTCTTTATCAATGTGAGTTCTGTAATCTAACATTGTAGGAATAGCTCTTTCTACTTGTCCTAATGCATTTTCATTTACAATTGCAATTGTTACTCCAGAAGGAGCAAGGTTTTTCTGAGCTCCAGCGTAAATGATATCATATTTTGAAACATCAATTGGACGAGAGAATATATCAGATGACATATCAGCAACTAATCTTATACCTAGGTCTAAATCAGTTTTGATCTCAGTACCATAAATGGTATTGTTAGAAGTGATATGTAAATAATCAGCATCAGCTGGTACTTCAAAATTCTTAGGAATGTAAGTATAGTTTTTATCTTTAGAAGAAGCAACCTCAACAACTTCACCAAAAAGTTTAGCTTCTTTCTGAGCTTTTGTAGCCCATGCTCCTGTGTTTAAATAAGCAGCTTTTGTTTTAAGTAAGTTATAAGGAGCCATGCAAAATTGAGTACTGGCACCACCACCAACAAAAATCACTTTGTATCCAGCAGGAAGATCTAATAATTCATTAACTAATGAAATGGCTTCATCCATTACCGCTACAAATTCTTTGGATCTATGCGAAATTTCCATAACAGATAAACCTGTTCCTGCAAAATTCATAACAGCTTCTGCTGTGTTTTTGATTGTGTATTCCGGTAAAATTGATGGTCCGGCGTAAAAATTATGCTTTTTCATGCGTTAAATAATTTTGTTTTACACTTAGATAGCCATTTGCTATAACTATAGTATCGATAATGGTTAATACTTAATAAATCACTTTATGTAGATGTCGGATCAAATAATGAAAACTTAGTAAATTGTATTTTTATAAGTTTTATGTCTTATTTGATTCGATTTCTAGCGCAAAATTAGAAAAATATGTCACTAATACCCAGATTTTATAATAAAACATAGTTATATTCTATAATAAATTGTTATATTAAATATACTCTGATTTAAGGTATTGTGTATGTAAAAAACAGATACACAGTGTGGTATATGCTAGTGGGAGAGTAGGTGAAACCTAATTATAATCATGAAAAAAATCTTTAATCAGTGATAAAAATCATTTTAACTTGTGTTTTAATGGTAAACAAAAGTTGAAAAAATGTATTTATATACAATCAAGATTCTTTTCATAATTAAAAGTGTATAATAATACAATTAAACGAATGGTAATTTAACCACCTCAGCTTTTAGTTTTCGGTTTCTAACTTTTATATAAATAATGCTACCGACTTTAATATAATCCATATTTATATATCCCATTCCAATTCCATATTTCAATATTGGAGAATGTGTTCCAGATGTAACGGTTCCAATAATATTGTCATCCTGATCAACAATTTCGTATCCATGGCGAGGAATTCCTTTGTCGATCATTTTGAAGCCTTTTAGTTTTTTATTAGTGCCTTCAGTTTTTTGCTTTAATAATATATCTTTATCAATAAAATCTTTACTCTCAATAAATTTTGTAATCCATCCTAAACCTGCTTCAATAGGTGATGTTGTGTCATCAATATCATTACCATATAAACAAAATCCTTTTTCTAATCTTAAGGTATCCCGAGCTCCTAAACCAATTGGTGCAATTTCAAAATCCTTACCTGCTTCAAATACTTTTTCCCAGATTTCTGTAGCATATTCGTTATACATATATAATTCAAATCCTCCAGCTCCGGTATAACCAGTGTTAGAAATGATTACATCTTCAATACCTGCAAATTTGCCTGTGGTAAAAGAGTAATAAGGTATTTCAGCTAAATTAACATCAGTTAGCTTTTGGAGTACTTTAATGGCGTTCGGTCCCTGAATGGCTAATTGTGAAATTTTATCAGATGCATTTTCAAGTTCAGCACCCATTGTATTGTTTGAGTTACACCATTCCCAATCTTTATCAATATTAGCAGCATTAACTACTAACATATATTTTTCATCTTCGTACTTATAAACCAATAGGTCATCTACTATGCCTCCTTTTCCATTAGGAAAGCAACTATATTGAGCTTTACCAATTGTTAGCGTTGATGCGTCGTTAGAAGTTACTTTTTGAATAAAATCGAGAGCTTTAGGGCCTTTTACCCAAAATTCACCCATATGTGAAACATCAAATACACCTACAGATTCTCTAACCTGAATATGCTCTTTGCTAATTCCTGCATATTCAACAGGCATTTCAAATCCAGCAAAGGGTACAATTTTGGCTTCTAATTTTTTATGTATGTCAAATAAAGCTGTTTTTTTCATCTGTTTTTATTTAGCTTATATTATTTAATTATTTAATACTTATTTATGTACAAATGTATGAATAATGAGCTTGGTCAAATATGATTTATATTCTATTTTGAAGTATAACATGAGGTATAGATATATATAGAATATATTTTTAAAACATTTAAATTTTTAAGGATAATATGGTTATTTGATAAAAAAAAGTAGATTTGTATTATAATTTTTGTATATACGAAGACCTTACCTTATGGAAGAAAATAATAAATATGTAGATCTGACTTATTTAGAGGGTATTGCAGATGGAGATACAAGTATAATTAAAGAATTGGTTGAAATCTTTTTAGACCAAATGCCAGAGTTTACAGAAGGATTTGATCAGAACTTAAAAGAGAAGAATTGGCTTAAGGTAGCAGCTATTGCTCATAAAGCAAAATCTTCAGTTGTATCGATGGGTATGCAAGAGTTGGGAAATATTGACTTAAAGAATTTGGAATTGTTGGCAAAGCAGTTGCGAATTTTGGAATTAGAGGAAAAGATAAGTATTACAGATGCCCAAAAAGAAGAAATTAGTACTTTAAAGAGAAACTTTGAAGGCTATCCAGAAGACAGAATAATTTGGGTAAAAGAAAATGCCAATATTTCAGAATTAACGAATCTTATTAATAAATTTAATGATGTTTGTGGTGAGGCTGTTAAAGAACTTTCACAAGTAATAAGTACCTATTAAACCATATATAGCTCATGTTAGAAGTAAAGAATAATAAAGAGGTTAATATTATTAGTATCAATAATTCAGATAGATTAACAGCTGCTACTGCTGAAGAAGTAAAAGTTGAGTTGACTAAAGTTGTATCTGAAAGTAAAGAAAAAGTAGTTTTGAATCTTTCAAATATAAAATTTATTGACAGTACTGGTATTGGTGTAATTATTTCAGCATTAAAAACTGCCAGACAAAATAACAATAGTTTTTATTTATGTTGTGTGCAAGATGATGTGATGAGTCTTTTAAAACTCATGAAGCTTGATAAAGTATTTGATATGTATTCAAAAGAAAATTAAACGATAATAAAAAAAGGTGATTCATTTTTGAATCACCTTTTTTGTTATATTATTTCTACTGTAGACGATGGTAACCAACCATCGTTTCCATCACTTATCTGTATCCTATACCAATCACTTACTGATTCTAATACTTTCACCTTAGTGCCTTCGTGAAGAATAAACAATTCTGTTCCACTCACAGATGGTGAACTTTTAATTGTAACAGACGGTTCAAAAATTATTGCACTATTTCTATTGGTTAACATATTCTTTTGTTTAGCTGAAAAGCTAACAGATGTAATGCATACCAAAATAAGAATAATCGCAGAAAAAAAAGCAATTTGTTTTAAAGACTTTGATCTGGTAAATAAGAAAATGGCAAGCCATAACAATCCTAAAGCAAATGTTACAATTGAAATGATAGCCCATGTGTCTGACTTAGTTGTATTTCGGAAACTTTTAAACCATGTTATTAAGAAAAATTCTCCAACAGTTTCAAGTTTATCTGTTATTTGAGAATTTGCCATTTGTAGGTTGTAAGCTATATCTTTGTCGTGTGGTAATATTAACTTAGCTCTTTCATAATTTAAAATGGCCTTTGGCAAATTTCCTGATTTGTAGTAGGCATTTCCAAGGTTAAAATACACTTCACCACTTTCCATTCCTGAACTAAGTATTTCTTCATATGTAGTAATTGCTTCACTATAGTTTTGATTTTGGAAAAGCTCATTTGCTTTATCAAATCTTGTATCATTACTAGCAAATGAGCTAACAGAAATAAAAAGGACTGATATAAATAAGAATATAATTCGTTTCATTTTCTTTCAATTTAATTTGTAACCTGTAGTTCTTGTTGTGTATGTTTTTATATGAAAAAACTACAATTAAAGATGTTACTTTTTAATCTGACTATCTAGTTTGCTAATATTATTTAAAGCTTTATTATATAGTTTATCCATTTGCTCTGTTTCACCTGAAGAAGGAGAAAACCGGGCAAACTCACAAGTATCTAAAATTTCTAGTAATTCATTTTTTACTTCCTCAGATACTCCTCTTTGTGTAATTAATTCAGCAGCTTTTTCTTTAGATAATTCACTTACCGGTAAAAATAATTTATCGCTTAAATAAGTATATAACGCTTTTAAAACCTCTTCGTAGAAAGCTTCATGATCGTTTTCTTTCAGATAGCTAGAAGATTTTTTTAAGCGTTTGGTTGCCATTTTGTTGGCTTTTTTGTTCTTAACTAGATGAACATTGGCATTTTCATGAATCTTCTTTTTATTTAATATATATGCTATAATAAATAAAATTATTGGTATGATATATCCAAGGAAGAAGATCAAAGAACCAAATAAGAAGGTGCCTCTTTCTTTTAAATTAGCCTTGTCTGTTTTAATAAACCTGATATCTTTTCCAATAAACTGAACATCCTCTCTGTTAACACTTGATGGTGTATAGGTTGAACCATTTTGCTCCTCAGTTCCTTTTTCAACTTCAATAACAATTGGATCTGATTTAATGGTAACAAATTTTCCACTTTTCGGATTAAAATAGGTAAATACTAAAGGATCTATAGTATAATTACCTCCAAATCTTGGAATAATTAAATATTCAAAGGTTTTAGAACCTTTCATTCCTGATACTGTATTGGTAAAATTATTCTTTGTAGTTGGATCAAAAGTGTCAAAATCTGTAGAAAAATTAAACTCTGGAGCAGACATTAATTTGTGGTTACCTGTTCCTGAAATTACGGCTTTAATCGTAATTCCGTCATTTACTTTTACCTTATTCTGAGAACACGTTACTTTCATTGAAAGATCACCCACTGCTCCAGAGAAACTTTTTGGTCTTGGAGAAGGGAATGGTTTTATATTGATGTTAATTGATTTTGATTTAACACGTTTTTTTACCATTCGGTAATTGTTGTCAAAAAAATCATCAAAAATACTGGTTGAACGTCGACTAATACGTTGTTTAATAAGGAATTCAATTTCTGTTGGCTCAATGGTTTGTGGTCCGCTTTTTTGAGCGTATAACACTTTTCTTTCTAATGTACCAACTCTGTATTGTTTGTTGTTTACAAACTCGTAAGTCCACTGAATATTATTACCATCTTCAATATCCTGAACTATGAAATTTCTATAGTCCGGGTGCTTTATATCTGAGATATTATCCAAATTTATACGAGTATAAATCTTTGTTGTTAAAACAAGTGGTTCACCTTGAAATATGCTTGATTTGTTATTGGTTACAGTAATAAATAAATCATCCTTTGAAAAAGAGTTGCTTCCATTACTTTGTTGACTTTGGCTTTGTTGCGAAGTATTACCTCCTTCATTTTTTACAACTTCAATACTTAAACTATTGCTTTGGTATTTTTCTCCATCTACAGTGATTTGAGCAGGAGCTAGTGTATACTTACCTGGTTTGTCACATTTAAGAATATAGGTATAAGAGTATTGTTTACTCCTTGTGATTTTTCCGTTTATAATTTGAGTGCTTGAGCTTGTCATTACACTTGGTCCCATTAAAACAGTAAAATCATTCAGTTGAGGTAATCTTAAGTCTTCACCTTCTTCATTAACACTATATATTAATTGAAATTTCTCACCAGAAAGTACAGCACTTTTAGCTTGTGCTGTAAATTCTATATCCTCAGCAAAAAGTGAGGAAGAGAAAAGTAGAATTAATAAAGTGAATAATATTGAGTGTCTCATTTTTCAATAATTTCGATGATTAATTATAATAAAGCCACAAAAGTAATACAAATAATTTCTATTATTTACCAGTTCTTTTCAATGTTTCCTGCTGGACTACCTTTTACTTTTTGCATTTTTTCTTGCAATTCTTTTTCGTCCTGATTTAAAGCATTTAAAATGCGTTGGGCATCTTCTTTTGAAATATTGTCGTTCTGCGGTTTACTGTCCTGACTATCTGGTGTACCATCATTGTTAGAGTCTGTATCTCTATAGTCTGGAGTACCATCTCCGTCAGTGTCTTTAGGCTCATTTGGATTTTCTCCGGCTTCTTCTTTATCTGATTTACCATCGTTATCCGAGTCTTTGTCCTTGTAATCAGGTATTCCATCCTTATCTGTATCTTCGTTTGGACTCGGATTACCTTGTTGATCTTGTTGCTCTTTTTCATCAGGAATTCCATCGCCATCAGAATCTTGATTTTGTTGGTTCTGTTGATTCTGTTGATCTTTGTTTTGCTGGTCCTGATTTTGCTGATCCTTATTCTGGTCTTTATTTTGATCCTGATTTTGTTTTTCTTGTTCTTGCTGTTGTTTCATTTTTAAAGCAGCGATTAAATTGTACCTGGTTTCATCGTCCAATGGGTTATTCTTTAAAGCTGTTTTATATGATTTAATCGCATTATCAATATCTTTTTTTGCCAAATAAGTATTTCCCAGATTGTGGTTGATCATTGCCTTTTGATCCTTAGTTAAATCCTCTTGGTTGATACTTTTAAATTGATTTAGTGCCTCTTCGTATTTTTCCTGTTTAAAGTATGAATCACCTAAGTTAAACTCTGCTTCAAATGAAGATTTTCCTTCGCCTAGATTATCTAATGCTTTTTTATATTCAATTTCCGATTCAATATATTTTTCATTAGAAAATTCTTTATTTCCATTACGTATAAATTTACGTTCCTTTTGTGCGGAAGCAACAGAAACGCCTATAAATAACACTAATGCTGATATTAATAATCTCATTTTGCGTCCTCCTTATTTTCCTCAAAAAGATTAATGTTTTTCAAATACTTATTCTTTCTTTCTAAAATTAAAAAATCAATAATTAGAAATAATAGAGCTAATAGGGCTATGTATTGAAACTGGTGATCGTAATCTGTATAAATTTTTGCATCCATTTCTGTTTTTTCAAGCTTCGATAGATGATCAACTAAATCATTAATCCCTTTTCTAATGTTATTGGCAGATATAAACTCACCGTCACCATTTTTTGCAATGTCAATAAGCATATCTTCATTTAATTTTGAGATTACAACATTGCCTTCACGATCCTTCATGAAATTGTTTTTCTTGCCGTCACCTACAGGGATAGGCGCACCTTTAGGTAAGCCCATACCCACAGTATATACTTTTATTCCCTTTTCAACAGCAGCTTTGGCTGCAGCGATAGCGTCATCTTCGTGGTTTTCTCCATCAGTAATAACAATAATGGCTCTGTTTACCTCTTCCTGAGCACTGAATGATCTGATACCTTTTTCAATAGCAGATCCGATAGCGGTGCCTTGAGTTGGAATAATTCCTGTGTTTATTGTGGAAATAAACATTTTAGCTGAAGGATAATCCGTAGTAATAGGTAATTGAGTGTATGCCTGTCCGGCAAATACAATTAAACCAACTTTATCATTCTGAAGTTTATCCACTAATTGGTATATCGCTCGTTTTGCTCGATCTAGTCTACTCGGTTGAATATCTTGAGCATTCATACTGTTTGAAACATCAAGGGCAATCATAATTTCGATACCTTTTCTTTTTACTGTTTCAAGTTTTGAACCAAATTGTGGTCCTGCCATAGTTATTATTAAACAAATAATAACCAATAACATAATATAAAATTTAATAATCGGTCGTGTACTTGAGGCGCTGGGCATTAATGATTCCAACAATTCAGGATTACCAAAATGCTCAAGTGCCCTTTTTCGTCTTTTTCCTATAATTAAACTTAGGAACGCTAATACAGGTACTATTATTAAAAGATATAGATATTCAGGATTTTCAAATCTAAACATATTTTCAAATCTAAATGGGTAATATTTAAGGAAGATTTCTAAGTATGGTTGACTTAATAAAAACTTCCAATACAATGAAAAGAGCTGCCAGAATAGCAAAAATTAAGTACTCTTCAGAACGTTTTGTATATTCTTTAACCTCAATTTTTGTTTTTTCCATTTGGTCAATCTCTTCATAAATTTTCTTTAAGCTAGTTTTATTAGTAGCTCTAAAGTATTGTCCGCCTGTCGTCTCTGCAATTTCTTTCATCATTGGCTCATCGATCTTAACTTCTTCCTCTACATATCTTGTTCCATAAGGAGTTTGTACAGGAATCTGAGCTTTTCCCTCAGAACCAACACCAATAGTATAAACCCTGATGCCAAATGTTTTAGCAATTTCGGCAGCGGTTAATGGTGCAACTTCTCCACGGTTATTAACTCCATCAGTTAATAGAATAATAACTTTTGATTTTGCTTTACTGTCTTTAATTCTGTTAACAGCAGTTGCAAGTCCCAGACCAATAGCAGTTCCATCTTCAACCATTCGGGTTTTAATATCATGTGTTAAATTAACCAAAACAGCTTTGTCTGTTGTCAAAGGGCATTGCGTAAAGCTTTCTCCAGCAAATATCACTAATCCAATTTTATCGTTTGGTCTTGACGACATAAATTCTGTTGCAACATCTTTTGCAGCTTCCAGTCTATTAGGCTTAAAGTCCAAAGCCTCCATACTCGAAGAGATATCTAAGGTCATAACAATATCAATACCTTCAGTAACAACATCTCTTGAACTATTTGATGATTGTGGTCTGGCCAATACGATGATTAAAAATACAATTGCAATTGAACGAAAAGCAAACGGAACATGTCTGAAATATACTTTCCACGAAACAGGTGCTTTTTCAAATCCTTTTAGTGAAGATATTTGTAAAGAAGCTTGAGCGCTTTTTTGTTTCCAAATATACCAACCAATCATTGGAATTAGTCCCAATAATAAATAAAAGAAATTTGGATGTAAAAAGGTTATGCTACTCATTTTTAAAACTCATTATGCATATTAAATGCAGGTTTTTACTCGTTGGATTTATTTTGGCTGTCCAACATTATATCTTTTTCTTCCTCTAAAGTTTTAATGATGTTTTCTTTGGTTTTTTCAATAAAGAAATAAGCATTCATTAAACTTAGTGCATGTTCATCAGGCAACGGTTCAAACTTTGCAAATTTAACCAGATCGGAAAGTTCAAGTACTTGATTTAGTTGGTCAAATATCTCTTTATCAATTTTTACAGATTTTTTAATGTCAGATAAAATTTCAAGAGAAGTTTGTTCGAGAGCAGGGATATCATATCTATTTTCAATGTACTCACGTAATATGTTTGACACAGAAGTATAAAACTCTTTAACCTTATTGTTTTCCCAAAGTTTAGCTTCTTTTACTTTATCAAGTTCTCTGATTGCAATAACATGCGCAGGTTCATCCGGTTTTACCTTAATTTTAACGTTATTTTCCCCTTGATGTTTTTTTCTGTAATATAAATAACCCCAAATGCTTAATCCAAGTACAATTAATACTCCGAGTACCCAATAGATATATTCAAGAATCTCAGATAATTTAAATGGAGTATCTTGAACTCCTTTGATATCAAACATACCTTTTTCAGGGTCTAATTCCTGAAATGGATTTACGACTCTTAAACTTAAAGGATCTGTATCAACAATCTTCTTTAGTTCACCATCAAAAACCTCAAATTTAATAGGAGGAATATAATGTAAACCACTATCAAAGGATGTTATGCGGTATAATTGGGATAATACAATTCTGTCATTATCCATTTTCAAACTGTCAATACCTCCTTTTTCTACAATTTCAATATTTTTTGTAATTGTATCATTAAATACAGGGAAGTTGATTTTCAGATCTTTTGGTTGACTAACTTCAATTCGTAAGTCAATCTGACCTCCAATTAAAATTGTAGTAGAGTCTAAAGTTGCTGAAGCACTTACATTTTGTGCATATGTATTTATACCAGATACAAGAATGCAACAAAATAAAACCAGCAAGAATTTTATGCTTGATTTATGGTATTTATCGAATTCAATTGCTATTGAGTTCATTATATTCGTTTTTTAAATAAATACATGAGCGCTTTTACATAATCTTCATCAGTTCGAATTGCAGCATTATCAATGCCGCACTTTCTGAAAATTGTTTGCGTTTTTTCATTGTTCTCTATCCAATGCATTTTAAAAGCATCTCGTACCTTTTTATTCGATGTATCGATCCATGAATAGGTTCCACTTTCAGCATCTTTAAGTTTAATTAATCCTACAGAGGGCATTTCAGTTTCTCTTTCATCATAAACTTTAAGTGCTACAACATCGTGCTTTTGATTGGCTATTTTTAATGGATTTTCAAATTCATCATCCATAAAATCTGAGATGATGAATGTTGTGCATCGTTTTTTAATTGCATTGGTCAAATACCTTAATGCTTCGCCGATGTTTGTAGTTCTGTTTTCAGGTGTAAATGAAATAAGTTGACGAATGATGTGGAGAATGTGTTTACGTCCTTTTTGAGGAGAAATAAACTTTTCAATCTTGTCTGAAAAAAAGATAACTCCAATTTTATCATTGTTTTGGATAGCAGAAAAAGCCAAAACTGCTGCAATCTCAGTAATTACATTCTTTTTATATTTAAAAGATGTACCAAATTCTCTAGAGCCAGATACATCTATTAATAACATGACTGTTAATTCTCTTTCCTCTTCAAAAACCTTTACGTAGGGGTGGTTAAACCTGGCCGTAACATTCCAATCAATATTTCTGATATCATCTCCATATTGATATTCTCTTACTTCACTAAATGTCATACCTCTGCCTTTAAAAGCAGAATGGTATTCACCTGCAAATATATTACTTGAAAGTCCGCGTGTTTTGATTTCAATCTGGCGGACTTTTTTTAGTAGATCCGATGTTTCCATTTAATCTTTTATTTATTTGATTAATGATAAGGAAGTTAATCCTGTGAGAAATTAAATAAAAGACTAAGGCACTTCAACTGTGTTTAAAATGTCGTTAATTACTTCAATTGAAGTTACATTATTAGCTTCAGCCTCATAAGATAATCCAATTCTGTGTCGTAATACATCATGACAAACAGCTCTAACGTCCTCAGGAATTACATATCCTCTTCGCTTGATAAATGCATAAGCTTTTGCAGCCATAGATAAACTAATACTTGCACGAGGAGAACATCCATAAGAAATCATTTCTTTATATTTATCCAAATTGTATTTTTCTGGAAATCTGGTGGCAAAAACGATGTCAACAATATATTTTTCAATCTTTTCATCCATATATACATCTTTAACAACCTTTCTGGCTCTAATGATGTCGTCAGGTTTTAATATTGAAGATGCCTTAGGGAATGATTGAGCCAAATTATGACGGATGATCATTTGTTCTTCTTCTTTTTGAGGATAGTCGATCACAATTTTTAGCATAAAACGGTCAACCTGGGCCTCAGGTAGTGGATACGTTCCTTCTTGTTCAATTGGGTTTTGGGTAGCCATTACTAAAAATGGTTCTTCCAATTTGTATGTAGTTTCGCCAATGGTTACCTGACGCTCTTGCATGGCTTCAAGTAAAGCACTCTGTACTTTTGCCGGGGCACGGTTAATCTCATCAGCTAATACAAAATTTGTAAATATAGGACCCTTTTTAATAATAAACTCCTCATTCTTTTGACTGTAAATCATAGTACCTAAAAGGTCAGCAGGTAATAAATCCGGCGTAAACTGAATTCGACTAAAATTTGCATCTACAATAGTCGCAAGGGTGTTAATAGCTAGTGTTTTAGCCAGACCAGGAACACCTTCTAATAAAATGTGACCATCACTTAATAAACCAATTAGTAATCCTTCAACCAAATGTTTTTGGCCAACTATTACTTTGTTCATTTCAATAGTTAGTAAGTCAACAAAAGAACTTTCGTTTTTTATTCTTTCATTCAACTCTCTTATATCTACAGATTGCTCCATGAGTTTAATATTTCTTGTTAATACTTTATTCTTTATATGCGGATCCCAAAATTAGTTTTTTAATATGCGGAGGTGTAAAAGCAATTGTTAAATAATGTTAATCAAGAGGTGGGTTTCCCCTTTATTTCTAAATTTTAACTCTTCTTTAACTTTTTGTTTCATCCTTTTTAACGGAGTGAACTTTTATATATAATTATGGTTTTAGGAAAGGAGAGAAGATGGAGAAGTAAGAATGTTTTAATTTTAAATTCTTAATATTATTCTTATTTTTTCACGTTATTAATAAATAAATTTAGTTTAGAACTTATGTTTGAAGATAGAGATTTTGTATGTAAACATATGCTGTTGCGAAAAGGCGATTTTGTTAAATTGATTCATGAAAAAGGATTGAAAACAATGGATGAAGTTCAGGATGAAACCAATGCAGCAACGATTTGTGGTTCTTGTTATGCAGATCTAGAAGAGATTTTAGAAGAAGAACTTAAGAAAAAGAAAGAATAAATATTTAGGACCTACTATAAAGAATTATAAGTAGGTCCTAGTTTTTTTATCTGAATAATAAAGAGCTATCTCCGTAGCTTAAAAATCTAAAATTATTATTTAGAGCATAATTGTATATTTCTTTCCAATTATTTCCAGAAGTAAATGCTGCTATCAATAATAATAAGGTACTGTTGGGTTGATGAAAATTAGTAATTAGTCTATTTACTATTTTAAATTTATATCCGGGGGCAATCATAATTCCTGTGCTACTTTGTAAAACAGAGGTGCCTTTAGTTTGAAGATATTCCTTAAGAGCTAAAAGTGCATTTTTAGTACTGTGATGTGATGGTAGATTGTAAGGATCCCACTGTGATATGTAGAATTCATTAATGTTTTCTAACTGTTTTACCCCTAGCCAGTATAAACTCTCAAGGGTTCTTACTGTAGTAGTACCTGTACTTGTAATGTTATCTTCAAATTTTAATAGTAAATCAATCGTTTTTTCTTCAACAAAAAAATGCTCTATATGCATTTCATGATCCGCAATTTTTTCGGTTTTTACAGGTTTAAAAGTGCCTGCTCCAACATGTAAAGTTACATTAGTAACATCAATGTTGTTATTGCTTAAATTATCAATTACTTCAGTTGTAAAATGAAGTCCGGCAGTTGGAGCTGCAACAGATCCTTTATGGTTTGAGTATATAGTTTGATATCTCGATAAATCAATATCTTCAGTGTCTCTGTTTAAATAAGGAGGGATGGGAATATTTCCAATGTTCTCGAGTATTTCGGCAAAAGTAATATCTGAATTATCCCAGGAAAAATTTATTATTTGAGCATCGTATAAAACTTCTTCTCTTTCAATTGTGATTGTTATCGTTCGATTGTCAATTGAAATGGATTTAGATAAAGATCCATTTTTCCACTTCTTAGAATTTCCAACAATGCATTTCCATGAACAGGATTGTTTTGTTTGGAAAACTAAATTTAAATCCGATGGATTAATAGGTTCTAAGCAAAATACCTCAATGTTTGCCCCAGTATCTTTTTGAAATTGAATGCGTGCTTGAATTACCTTTGTGTTATTAAACACAATTAAACTATCAGAAGGAATGTATTTGTATATGTTGTGAAAATGGTTTTCTTCAATAGTGTTATTTTTGTATATCAGTAACTTTGAGTCTTCTCTATTTTGTAATGGATATTTGGCTATTTTTTCTTGAGGTAATTGGTAGGTATATTCTTGTATGCTAATATTGGGTTTGTTCATTGTGAAATTTCTATGTGCTTATAAATTAACTGTTAATAAAAAACGAATGCAAAAATAGTCAACTTTATTAAATTGTACAGAAGTATTTTTATAATTTCAGGATCGAAAAATTAATGAATTAATATTAGAATAAAATGGCAATTGGTATAGGAGATCGTGTGCGTTTTTTAAATGAAGTAGGAGGAGGAGTAGTTAGTAGAATTGAAGGTGGGAAAATGGTGTTTGTGTTGGATGATGATGGATTTGAGGTTCCTTCTTTAATTTCAGAGGTAGTTTTGGTGGAGAAGAAGGTAAATGATAAACAGCTTGATAGTACAAAGGAGGAAGAATTTACGGAAGAAATAATTAATGAATCTGAAGAGGAAGGAAATCCAAAGATTTTGTTAGCATGTTTAAGAAATGTAAGCATGCCAACAAATATTACTCTTTATCTAATTAATGATTCTAATTTTTATTTGTTTTATACTATTGGTTTAATCGTAGAGGATCAGATTGAAAATCAATTTAATGGAAGTATTGAACCCAATACAAAAATTCAGTTAAAAGAGTATAGTATAAATGAAGTTGATGGAGATAGGTATGTTGTTAATATAATGATGTTTAGGAAGAGTGTATCTTATAAAGCTAAAGAACCAATTTTATATAGCTTCAAATTTAGTGGAGCTAAATTGTTAAAAGATGGTAGTTATGTTACTAATGAGTATTTTAATGAAAAAGCTTATTTAAATTATGTACTTAAAGGTATTATAGAAGAAAAGCTTGAGGGCTTAACCGATAAGAAATTTAGTAAAGTAGTTAAAGAAAAAGAAGGTATTAAAAAAGTTGTGAAACCGGATAGGAGAGATGATGATCAGGTCTTGGAGGTTGATCTTCATATTCATGAATTGTTGGATGATGTTAGAGGATTGACTAATAAAGAAATGTTAGGTATTCAAATTGAAAAGTTTCATGAGGTAATGGAGCAAAATAAAAAGAATAAGAATAAGAAGGTTGTTTTTATTCATGGAGTTGGTAATGGAGTATTAAAAAATGAATTGAGAAAAATTTTAGATCGAAAGTATAAATGGCATAGCTATCAGGATGCCTCCTTTAAGGAATATGGATATGGAGCTACAATGGTGATTATTTAGTTTTTATCAAGAATTGATTTAGGAAGCTCTAATCTGAATGTTTATTCAGGTTAGGGCTTTTTTTATAATAAAAATATTAGAAATAATAAATCAAATTTTTAATGTCAGTATTCTACTTTTTAATTGATGTTATATTTTTAAAAATGTATATAGCTTATATTTATTAATATGTATCTTGTTTTTAATTACGTCCATAAATATATTCAATGTAATAATCTAAAGTAATATGTACTATTACAATTAAAAATAAGATAACTATAAATAAAAATATATATAATATAATTAGGAATATTAAAAATAAATTATAAGATTTGAATATTATATCATATATTTTATATATATTATAGTTATATAGAAGTTAATTATATGCATTATACTAAATTTACAAGGAAAGACTTTCTTTATAAGTTGGATGAAATCACAGCCTATAGTATTCGGGAAGCAGAGATTCGCAATGCTGTTAGAGGGTATGGTTATAATCAAACACGACTTAATGAAGGTAGGCGGTTGTGGGAGAATTTAAGGTTGTTGTATATTGAAGCTCAGGAAAAGGCTAGGCTTAAGAGAGATTGTCATGCTGAAAAAAAACTTAAGCAAAAAGAGATTCATAAAATATATATGAAATATCTTAAGTTAGCTAGGATTGCATTTGTTGATGATATAGAAGCTCAGGAGTCCTTAATGTTATTAGGAGTTAGATCAAGAACTTATGATAAATGGTTTGTTCAGGTGTCTGTATTTGTAAATAACTTAACATCTAGTACTCTGTATTTAAATTCAATGGCTGAATTTGGAATTAAACAAAAGGATTTGGAGGCTTTAAAGAAGCAATTGGTTGAACTTAATGAATTGTCGGATAAGTGTGTGCGTGTTACAGCAGTGGTGCGTATGTTGAATGATAAAGTTAAAAAGGAAACTATAGAAGTTCAGCAATGGGTAAGTAGTTATCTTAAAGTTGCTCGTATTGCTCTTGAAGATAACCCTGAAGTTTTGGCTATGCTTGGCATAATGGAAAAAAGTTGATTTTTTTTTAAGTGATAATTAAAGATGTTTTGTCCCATAAAATACATTGTTAATGTTAATATTTAGGGTATTGGTATAAAATAAATGAATCAGGATCTCAATGTTGTAACTAATAATTTATGTATTCGTACAAACGAATTAAGTAAAAATGCTACTTAAAATAATATTATTGTTATTTTTGACGAGGATCGTCGAAGTTGGGGCTTGAAAGTTTTAAGAATTGTGTGTTGGATAGATCTAGGATGTTACAATTAATACTTGTGTTATTTTGTAATATATGGATATAAAATATTAATGCTGTCAAATTGGGACCTTGATGGTGTAATTTTAGTTAAAACCATGACCGTGAAAACCAGGAGTCATTATATATTACGATTATGATGAAAAACTTAAACCGATTGATGTGTATCATTTCTCTTGTGGCAATAGGACTATTTTCTATTGGTACAGGAGTTTTCGCACAGGTAATAAAGAAGCCAGGTGCAAATGCTACAAAAGTAGAAATAGCTAGGTATTATGGTTCGTCAAGTTTAAAAGGGGCAAATGGAGTGTTGTCTTCTTTACCTGAGAGCTTATGTTCTACAGATGGAGCCGTTGAAATATATGTGGATCCTGCTAATTTAGATCCAATAAGATCTGATATAATTTGGACTGTTTCAACCGGGGCTGTTATTACAGGTAATTATGAAGTGCATAATGACTGGGTACTACCTATTGGAATATCCCCAGACAATGGAGTTTCTCTCAATCCTGCCACTATTCCACCTGCTTATTATGGTGTAAATATAAGGATAGCTTATGAGCAAGTTGGAACTGATGGAAGTTTGGATAATTCAGATATTACTGTTGTTAATAAAACACCTAATGCAATTGATTTTTCTCAGGAAACAAGCATTTGTGATGGGAGTTTAGCTATTATTACTTTACCTAACGCAGAAAATGGTACTTATTATAATTTGTATCGCGGTCTCTCTAAGATTACAGATAGTGCAATTAGAGGAGATGGAAATGATATTAATTTTTATGTTAGTGAAGCCGGTTCCTATACCGTAAAAGGATTTGATTCTAATTCAGAATCCACATCGACATGTTTTACTTGGATGCCTGGTTTTGCAGTTGTAACAGTAAATGAAAGACCGAAAGGTGTTATTTCTGGAGGCGCTTCTTTATGTGAAAATGAAAGTACGGATATTACAATTGATTTAACAAGTGCAAGTCCCTACGATATTACGTACTTAATAAATGGTACGGATCCTGTAACAGTTTCTGATGTAACAGATCCTTATGTTTTTTCTGTTAGTCCTAGTCCAGGATCATATGATTTCACTATTCAATCAATTACTGATGATAATGGCTGTACAACCGAAGTTTCAGATATAAGTGGAAATGCTACAGTAACAGTTGGTGACAGACCTACTGGTGTAATATCAGGTTCAACTACAATCTGTAATGGTGTATCAACTGATTTAACTTTTACTTTAACAGGGGTAGGACCATGGGATATTGTTTATTTTGATGGTTCTAATAGTTTTAATATAACAGCAAATAGTTCACCATATACAGTAAGTGTTACACCTTCTAGTTCAACAAGCTATACTATAAGTAGTATTTCAGATCAAGGTGCTATATGTGATGCGATTGCATCTGAGATTTCAGGGGTTGCTGATATTATTGTTAATGCTAGTCCTTCAGCTATAATTAGTGGAACTACGACGATTTGTAATGGTGAGTCTACAGATTTAACTATTACATTAACAGGAGTAGGGCCATGGGATATTACCTATAATGATGGTAGTTCGGATGTTAGTCTTACAGGCATTACAGATAATTCATACACTTTACCTGTTAATCCTGTTAATAATACTACATATACATTAGTTTCTGTAGATGATGCAATATGTAGTGCTGTACCGTCTGATTTGACTGGGAGCGCTACAGTTACAGTAAATGAGCGTCCAACTGGAAGTATTAGTGGTGATGCAACTATTTGTAATGGTGATAATACTAATATTAGCTTTGCATTAACAGGAGTAGCTCCTTGGGATATTACTTATAGTGCAGATGGTACAGAAACTACTGTTACGACAAGTGATCCATCTTATACTCTAGCAGTTTCCCCTTCAACAACTACAACTTATACTATTACTGGATTATCAGATAGTCAATGTACATCTAATTCTGGCGATTTGTCTGGTTCTGCTGTAGTTACAGTAAATCCAAGGCCTACAGGTGTTGTTAGTGGAACAACCACAATTTGTGATGGAGATGTTGCTCAGGTTAGCTTTTCACTTACAGGAGCAGCTCCTTGGAGTTTGACTTATAATGATGGGTCTGATCATGTAATTAATAATATTTTATCAAGTCCTCATATTATAACAGTATCTCCAGGAACTTCTACCACTTATACTTTAGTAAGTGTTTCTGATAATAATGGATGTGATGCACAAGTAGGTGAAATGACAGGTAGTGCTATGATAACAGTAAATGAAAGACCTACAGCCATTTTAAGTGGAACAGAGACTATATGTAATGGAGAAAATGCAAGTTTAACTGTAAATTTAACAGGTACGCCCCCTTGGGATTTAACATATAATGATGGTACAGATCATGTAATTACAGGTATTAATAATGCAACTTATAATTTAATAGTATCTCCTAGTTCTGACGCAATATATACTTTAACAGCATTGACAGATGCTAATTGTAATGCTGATGCAACTGATTTATCTGGTTCTGCTTCAGTAACAGTAAATGCAAGACCAACAGGAGTTGTATCTGGAGATGCAACTATTTGTAATGGAGATAATACAAATATATCATTTAGTTTTACAGGTGTAGGACCATGGAATTTAACATATAATGACGGGACATCTGATATTATTGTTAATAATATTAATACAAATCCTTATGATGTAAATGTTAGTCCTAGTTCGACTAGTGTATATAGTATAGTAGCACTTTCTGATCAATTATGTACTTCAATAAATAGTGATTTTTCAGGACCCGCTACTGTAACAGTTAATGCACGACCAACAGGAGTTGTATCTGGAGATGCAACTATTTGTAATGGTGAAAATACTGATATTACATTTAATTTAACAGGGGCAAGTCCTTGGGATTTAACATATAACGATGGTACAGATCATACTGTTACGGTTAATTCTAGTCCCTATGTTATAAGTGTTACGCCTAGTTCTGTAACTACATATCAAATTACGGCATTGTCTGACGCTTCATTATGTTCAGCACAAGGGACTGAAATGACTGGTTCAGCAACAATTAATGTAAATCCACGTCCACAAGCTAGTATTTCTGGAGATAATTCCATCTGTATTGGTGAAACTACAGACCTAACGTTTAATTTAGTAGGTACGGGCCCTTGGGATATTACTTATAGCGATGGAACAAGTGATTATACTATTAATAATATAGCTAATAGTACTCATGTAGAAACAATTACACCTTCTACATCATCTACTTATACATTAGTAGGATTAAGTGATGCACTATGTACATCACAAAATTCTGATTTGACTGGTTCTGCATCAATTACTGTTAATCAGGTAACAGCTAACTTGAGTGTTAGTGCGCCAACACCTGGTGTAACTACAGTATGTGCTGGAGTTGATGTTACATTTAACGCAGCTGCAACTGACGGAACAGGAAATTATAGTTATGATTTTCATCGTATAAGGGGTGGTATTGATCAATCAGTTCATACAGGATCAACAACATATACAACACCTGATTTACAAAATGGAGATCAGATCTATGTTGTTGCAACTGATAATACCACATTATGTACAGATAATTCTGAAATAATAACAATGACAATTAATTCAAATCCAGTACCAGTACTAAGTATTACTAGTGCCGGAGGAAATGAAGTTTGTTTTGGAACGCCAGTAGATTTTGTTGCTTCTTCAGGATTTGATAGATACATTTTTTATAGAAATGGTTCTGAAGTTCTTCAGGATGGGACTTCAAATACATTAAGTACTACAGTTTTAGAAAATGGAAATACTGTTACAGTTGTGGCATATGAAGGAGATTGTTTTGGAGCCTCAACTTCTATAACAATGAATATTCATGATTTGCCATCAATTACATTAATGAGTGATAAGACCACCGTTTGTGAAAATGAAATGGTTACATTTACTGCAACTGGTTCTGGATCTGGTTCTTTGACTTATCAATTTGTCGTTAATGGAAATCCGCAAGGTAGTCAAAGTGCAACAAATACTTTTACATGGTCTGCTACAAATGATTTTAATGTAGAGGCAATTGTATATGATAGTTATAATTGTGAAATGACAAGTGAGACAATTAATATTACTATTAGTAAACCTATTGCAACATTGATTTCAGATAAAACTGAAATTTGTGAAAATGAAGAAGTGACATTTACTGCCGGTGGAGGTGATAATTATGAATTTTTTGTAGATGGATTAAGTGTTCAGGGTCCTGGAGCTAATAATGAATATATTACTAGTAGCTTAGAAAACAACGATAATGTTACTGTTCAGGTTATAGATACATATAATTGTACTGCAACTCATGAAGGAATTTCAATTACAGTAAATCCAATTCCAGTTGTTTCATTATCCAGTTCAGATATTGACAATATAATTTGTGCTAACGATGAAGTTACGTTTACCGCTACAGGTGGAGATGTTTATGAATTCTTTGTAGACGGTATCAGTGTTCAAGGTCCTGATGGTAATGATGAATTTATTACTACTACTTTAACTGATGGACAAGCAGTTTCTGCACTTGTTTCATATAGTACATCTGGTTGTTCAACTGCTACAAGTGTAATAACTACATCGGTTAATCCACTACCTACTCCAACTTTAACTATTGCACCAAGTAATTCATTTATAAGTGGAACAAATGTTACGTTTACAGCAGGAGGTGGTACAGAATATGAGTATGCGATTAATTCAACTGTCTCACAATCAAGAGATGCTAATAATTTTTATAGTTCAAATACTTTTGTTGATAATGATATTGTCACTGTAGATGTTTACGATATCAATAACTGTATGTCATCCATAGATACAATAATGCATGTTTATGATGATATTATTTTATTGGACGTTTTATCTACAGAATCGTCTTATTGTGAGGGAAGTACTGGAGTCAGTGTATATGTGGGAGGTGTTCCTCAAGACGGGGTTACATATGAGTTAATAAGGAGTTCAGATAATTCAATTGTCGGCTCTTCTATTATGTTTAGTAGTGTATCTCCAGTTGATGTACGTTGGGATAATGTATTAGGAAGTGAAGAATATAGAGTTGAGGCTTATTATACATCAGTACCAGGTGTACGATTTGAAATGAATAATAGGGTTACTATTACTGAATATGCTTTACCAACTATTTATAATTTAACTCCAACTGGTTCAGTAACTGGTTGTAATGGAGGATCTGGTCATGTTATCTCCTTAGATAATTCACAAACAGATGTAGAATATACATTATTATTAGATGATGCGCCAGTTGAAGTATTGTCAGGAAGTGATGGAATTCAATTAGATTTTAATGCTCAACTTGGAATAGGAACTTATACTGTTATTGCTGAGAATGTTAATAGTGGTTGTCAAAGATATATGTCTGGAACATTTGAAATTGTCGGTGATGGGTCAGATGTTCCGTTTGGAGTGTATGTAATTAATCCTGCTGACCCTTCTGATTTAACAGATGGTAGATATTGTGAAGGTCAAGCTGGTGTTGAGATTGGTCTGGATGGTTCTTTAGATAATAGTGTAAATTACAAATTGTTTTTAGATGGAGTAGATACAGGTAATTCTGTTGTTGGAAATAATGGTCCAATCACCTTTGGTGTTCTATCAGCCGAAGGAACATATACTGTTAGAGTAGAATCAGCTTCAGGTTGTCAGTTCCCAATGACTGGAACAGCTAATGTTTCTCTAATCTCCAAACCAACTGCATTTAATGTGGTTGCAGAAAATAATGGACATTATTGTGAAGGAGATCCTGGAGTAAGTATAAGTGTTGATAATCAACAAGAAGGAGTTGAATATAGTTTATATTTCAATGGTACTACGTTAATTGAAACTGTAGTTGGAACGGATGCTTTGAGTACTCCATTAGTATTTAGTGGTTTACAGAATACAGAGGGTGTTTATTCAGTTCAGGCAAGAGTGCCAGATGTAGATTGTGTAACTGAAATGAATAATAGTGTTGAAATTCAGGTAGATGCGTTACCAACAGTATTTGATTTAACCAGTGATGGTGATTACTGTTCTGGATCTTCGACTAATATTAATATGCCTGGATCTGAATCTAATGTTAATTATGCATTACATAATTTGGATGATGATTCATATGGAGTATCTATTCCAGGAACAGGGGGTGTGTTACAGTTAGAAGTTACTGCCTCAGGTAATTATGAAGTGGTTGCACAACGTAATGACGGTGTTACTTCCTGTGAATCTGTTATGAATGGAACTTATGTAATTACAGAAAAACCATTACCTGAGGATCGATTTATTTCGGAAACTTACAATGGTACTGGGTGTGATGACGGTTCAATAGTTACTGTTGTGTTGTCAGAACCTGGTGTACAATATACATTAGTCAAAAAAGTAGGTTCCAATTACTATGATGCTGGCTTACCTTCAATTACAGGAGATGGAGCTGATATAGATTTTGCACCGATTGTTGATAAAGATAATGCCGAGTATACTGCTATGGCTACATTAGATGGATGTTCTATATATTTATCGGGTTCAGTTTTTATTGATATATCAGGAGTTGTTACTAAACAGGTTGTTACCGGAGAAGGAGAGATTTGTAATGGAGATCCTGGAGTAGTATTTGGATTAAGCGATACTGAAGCTAGTGTTACTTACGAACTATGGTTAAGTTATAAGTATGGTGTTTCTGGAGAAACTGCTGAAGAAATAATTACAGGTGATGGAAATGCAATGAGTTTCCCATTGGTTAATAATGAAGGAGAGTATTTAGTAATCGGAGTTTCTGCAAGTTGTACAGTCGAAATGGCTAATAGGGTTGCATTAAATGTTAATCCCTTACCAGAGGCATATCGAATGATTGGATCAGGTGAATTTTGTGATGTGACAGATGGTGCTGAAATTTCTTTAGATAATTCAGAAAATGGAGTTTCATATATGCTTCAATATGATAATGGTACCATATTAGGAGATGCACTTAGCTCACCAGCTCTTGGTGGTGCAGCAACTGATACTATTACTTTTGGTAAGTTTACAGATATAGGAACTTATACTGTTATTGCTACTACTGATAAAGGCTGTACATCAAGTATGAATGGATTTGTTACTACACAATTAAGTTCTGCTCCAGTGGATCAAACTGTGGAATATGACTCAGATTTATATTGTGAGAGTGATGCAGGGGTAGAGTTCAGATTAACTAATCATGAAAGTGATGTGGTATATCAAGTTATTGACGAGGGTACAAATAGTATAGTTGCCGAAGTTTCAGATAGTGATCCGGCTGCTTCAGGTGTTCTTTCTTTAGGCCTATTTACAGAGGGAACCTATAGTTTTGTTGCCTCAAGAGGAGGTGATGCTTGCGAATTACCAATTAATAATGGTACTTTAATTACACTAGCTGCTGTACCACAACCAACTTCTCACACTGTTTATGCTGATGCTGTAAATGTTTGTGGTTCTGTAGGTACCAATGTAGGTATTACAGATTCAGAGGCTGGTAGAACATATAGGTTAGAAGACTCTACAGGACCAATTCAAGAAGTAATTACGAGTGTATCAGGCGAACCTATTGTATGGGCTGTAGCTGATATAGGAACTTCAGAAATCTATGAAATTTATGCTGAAGCAAGTGGAGGCTGTGAACTTTCAATGGGTAGTGTAGAAGTTAATTTTAAAGATGCTCCTGCTTTGCCGGATTATGAATTATCGTCTAATGAATATTGTGAAGGAGATGATGGTATTTCTGTAGTTATTCATAATACGGAGCCAGATCGAGGTTATCAGTTGAAAGATGTGGATGGAACAACAGTAGGTTTTGATGATGGTAATGGCGGGGACATTGTATTTACTAATATTGAAGAAGGAGAATATTATATTATTGCCAGAAACTA